>NZ_CP186052.1:0-4697865 GCF_049315185.1 Paenarthrobacter sp. C1
ATGACAGTAGACGAAGCCAACCACGCCAACACTGTCGGAAGTTCCTGGCGCAGGGTGCTAACCCTCCTGGAACAGGACGACCGGGTCACACCCCGTCAGCGTGGTTTCGTCATTCTCGCCCAGGCCCAAGGCCTTATCGGTTCAACCTTGCTGGTGGCCGTGCCCAATGAGCTAACCCGCGAAGTCCTCCAGACGCAGGTCAAGGATGCTCTGGATGACGCCTTGCGCAATGTCTTCTCCGACGACATCCGCTGTGCCATCGATGTCGACACCGATCTGGTACCCGTCCATGCCGAGCCGGAACCCGCCGTCGAGCTTTCCGCCGTTCCTGACTTCGCTGAGCCGAAGCCGCAGCCAACCCCGCCGAGCACCTCACATGAGTTCGGCCGCCTGAATCCTAAGTACATCTTCGACACTTTCGTGATCGGTTCCTCGAACCGGTTTGCCCATGCGGCCGCCGTCGCTGTCGCAGAAGCGCCGGCAAAGGCGTACAACCCGCTCTTCATCTACGGCGACTCGGGCCTTGGCAAGACGCACCTGCTGCACGCGATCGGGCACTACGCACGCAGGCTCTACAGCGGCATCCGGGTCCGCTACGTGAACTCGGAAGAATTCACGAACGACTTCATCAACTCCATCCGTGATGACGAGGGCACCAGCTTCAAGACCACGTACCGCAACGTGGATGTCCTCCTGATCGATGACATCCAGTTCCTGGCAGGCAAGGACCGGACGCAGGAAGAGTTCTTCCACACGTTCAACGCGCTGCACAACGCCAACAAGCAGGTTGTCATCACCTCGGACCAGCCACCCAAGATGCTGGCCGGCTTCGAGGACCGCATGACTTCCCGCTTCGAGTGGGGCCTTCTGACGGACATCCAGCCGCCGGAACTCGAAACGCGTATCGCCATCCTCCGCAAAAAGGGATTGAGCGAAGGCCTCTCGGCTCCCGATGATGCCTTGGAGTACATCGCGTCCAAGATCTCCAGCAACATCCGCGAACTTGAAGGCGCACTGATCCGCGTCACGGCTTTCGCCAGCCTGAACCGCCAACCGGTGGATGTCGCCCTCGCAGAGATGGTGCTCAAGGACCTGATTACCGACGACGGCGCCCAGGAGATCACGGCGAAGCAGATCCTTGACCAGACTGCTGACTACTTCAAGCTCAGCATGGAAGAGCTCTGCAGCAAGTCCCGTACCCGCACCCTGGTGACCGCACGCCAGATCGCGATGTACCTCTGCCGCGAACTGACGGATATGTCGCTCCCCAAGATCGGGCAGGAGCTCGGCGGACGTGACCACACCACGGTCATCCACGCCGATCGCAAGATCCGCGAGCTCATGGCCGAGCGTCGTGTGATCTACAACCAGGTCACAGAGCTCACCAACCGCATCAAACAGCAGCAACGCGACTCCTGAAATCCACATCGCGTCCGCCACTACATACCTTATTAACAGGCACATGTGGATAAGCCTGTGGATACTTAAGGGGACAAGCGCGGTTAATGGGCTTAAAACCCTTAAGCCGTCTGTGGATCGTTAAAAACCGGCTTTGGAGTTGTCCCCATCCACACCCTGTTTAAAACCCAGTTAACGCACAGTCCATGAACAGGGCTTGACCCCGGATCTGCGCCGCAGGATGGGGTTATCCACAGTTTCCACAGCAGTTATTAACACTACGAATCCCAAAAAATTGAAATCCCTCAAATAACAATCTCGTTCTGCCACCCACCCGACCCTCCGAAGGACATGCCAAGTTCCGGGCCACGGCCAGCCTGCGGCTGTCCACATAGGACGGGTCGGAGCAATCGGGGATGGGTTAATCGCGGATCTTCCGGCTAAGCTGTCAGCAGCGCTCCCATCCTTGGGTCTTGTTTGTAGTTCGCTGAGTGCGGACCATGCAGGTTCCGATGCCGGACTGCGAAGATTTAGCGGTTTCCAAGCAGGAATCCGCGGCTACTACATGGCAGCAGCAATGAAAGGCGGCACCCCTCCGTGAAGTTCAGAGTCGACCGCGACGTCCTGGCAGAAGCCGTTACGTGGACCGCGCGGTCGTTGTCTCCGCGGCCGCCCGTTCCTGTGCTTTCCGGCCTCCTCCTCAAAGCTGAGGCGGGAACCGTAAGCCTCTCGAGCTTCGACTACGAAACATCGGCGCGACTGGAAATCCCCGCCGATATCGCCGTCGAGGGCACCATCCTGGTTTCCGGACGCCTCCTGGCAGACATCTGCCGCAGCCTCCCCTCGGCTCCGGTCGAGGTTGAAACAGACGGAAGCAAAGTCACTCTTACCTGCCGTCGAAGCAGCTTCCACCTGGCCACAATGCCTGAGTCTGAGTACCCGGCCCTTCCTGCGCTTCCGGCCATCAGCGGCACCTTGCCCGGCGACGCTTTCGCCCAAGCCGTGTCCCAGGTCATCATCGCTGCGAGCAAGGACGACACCTTGCCGATCCTGACCGGCGTCCGCATGGAGATCGAGGATGACCTCATCACGCTCCTGGCTACGGACCGCTACCGGTTGGCCATGCGGGAAGTGCCGTGGAAGCCAGTAACTCCCGGCATCTCAACCAGCGCACTCGTGAAGTCCAAGACCCTGAACGAAGTCGCCAAAACCTTGGGCGGCAGCGGTGACATCAACCTGGCCCTCGCGGACGACGACAGCCGGCTTATTGGTTTCGAGAGCGGCGGCCGTACCACGACGTCGCTCCTGGTGGACGGCGATTACCCGAAGATCCGCTCACTTTTCCCGGACTCTACCCCGATCCACGCAACAGTCCAGACCCAGGAATTGGTGGAGGCTGTACGTCGCGTTTCCCTCGTTGCAGAGCGCAACACTCCCGTCCGCCTCGCCTTCACGCAGGGCCTGCTGAACCTCGACGCCGGCACCGGCGAAGACGCGCAGGCTTCCGAAGAGCTCGAAGCACAGTTGTCCGGCGATGACATCACCGTGGCCTTCAACCCGCACTACCTTGTTGAAGGTTTGAGCGTCATCGAGACCAAGTACGTTCGCTTCTCCTTCACCACCGCTCCCAAGCCGGCCATGATCACGGCCCAGGCTGAGGCCGACGGCGAAGACCAGGACGACTACCGCTACCTCGTGATGCCGGTCCGCCTTCCCAACTAATCGGCAAAACCCGCCCCGCTTTCGCAGAAAAGAGTTCGCACTGTGCACATCGGATTGATCGGCCTTGGAAAAATGGGTTTCAACATGCGGGAACGCATGCGGAAAGGCGGCATCGAGGTCACAGGCTTCGACCGGAATCCCGAGGTCACCGATGCCGCTTCGGTCGACGAGCTCATTGCCGCCCTTCCTACTCCGCGGCTCGTGTGGGTCATGGTTCCCTCAGGGGAGATCACTGACGCGGTTGTGACGGAACTCGGCGGGAAACTGAGCCCCGGCGATATGGTGATCGACGGCGGAAATTCACGTTTCACCGAAGACCAGAAGCACGCGGCCGCGCTGGCCGAGAAGGGCATCCGCTTCGCTGACTGCGGTGTTTCCGGCGGCGTCTGGGGTCTCCAGAACGGTTACGGCCTCATGGCTGGTGGAGCTGACGAAGACATCGAACTTGCCATGCCGGTCTTCGACGCTCTTCGTCCTGAAGGCGATCGGGCCGACAGCTTCGTCCACGTTGGCGGCGTTGGCGCCGGCCACTATGCCAAGATGGTGCACAACGGTATCGAGTACGGCTTGATGCAGGCCTATGCCGAGGGATATGAACTCCTCGCCGCAAAGGACATCGTCAAGGACCTTCCGGGAACGTTCCGCGCATGGCAAAAGGGAACGGTTGTCCGGTCCTGGCTCCTGGACCTCATGGTGAAGGCACTCGACGAAGATCCGGGGCTGGCCTCCATTGACGACTACGTCGAAGATTCCGGCGAGGGCCGCTGGACCGTGGAGGAAGCCATTGCCAATGCTGTTCCGGCACCGGCCATCACGGCTGCGCTCTTTGCACGCTTTGCTTCGCGCGAAGACAACTCACCGGCCATGAAAATGGTTTCCGCCCTGCGTCACCAGTTCGGCGGACACGCCACCCGTCCGGCCAACTAGGCCGCAGGAGTCCTGCAAACGGCGTGTACCTCGAACATCTTTCGCTGACTGATTTCCGCAGCTACGCACAGGTAGACCTGAAACTGGGTCCCGGTGTCACCGTGCTGGTGGGTTCCAACGGCATCGGCAAGACAAACCTCATGGAAGCCATCGGCTATTTGGCTACCCTGAGCTCGCACCGTGTCAGCACAGACGCGCCATTGCTTCGTTTTGGTTCAGAACGCGCATTGATCCGGGCCCGTTTGGTCCGTGGTGAGCAAGCGACGGTCATCGAGCTTGAAATCAATGCCGGGCGCGCCAACCGGGGACGCATCAACCGGGGAAACCCGGTGCGCGCACGGGACATCCTGGGCATATGCCACACGGTGCTGTTCGCGCCCGAGGACCTGGCACTGGTGAAGGGGGACCCCTCCAACCGCCGGCGCTTCCTCGATGAACTGCTGGTCAGCCTGGTACCCCGCCATGCTGCCACCCGCAGTGACTACGACCGCGTCCTGAAACAGCGGAACGCCTTGTTGAAATCGGCCCGTGCAGGCAAATTCACTGCGGGTCATGAAGCAACCCTGGATGTGTGGGACCAACACATGGCCAAGGCCGGGGCCGAACTGCTGCACGCCCGGCTGGAGTTGGTGGAGCGGTTGCGTCCGCACCTGAACAGCGCCTACGCCCAACTCACGGATGGTTCCAAGGACGCCGGGGCGGTTTACCGCTCCACCATCCAGGACATCCTGGACGACGACGGCGGTCCGGCCGACTACAGAACGGAACCTTCGCCGTCGGTTGAGGACCTCAGGCTGCTGTCCGTCGACGAACTCACCGAACGCTATGTCCAGGCCTTCGCAGCCTCGCGGAAAAAGGAACTTGAGCGGGGCATCTCGCTTGTTGGCCCGCACCGCGACGAGTTGGAACTCGTTCTGGGACAGGCTCCAGCCAAGGGCTATGCCTCCCACGGCGAAACGTGGTCCATGTGCCTGTCCTTGCGCCTCGCTTCCTACTACGTCATGTTGGACGATGCCCGGACTGGTGGAACTGCGCCGATCCTGATTCTGGACGATGTTTTTGCCGAATTGGACGTGCAGAGGCGGCGTAAACTGGCTGCAATAGTGGCCGGCGCCGAACAGGTTCTGGTGACTGCCGCCGTCGATGCCGATATCCCTGAGGAGCTGGCCGGACGGCGCGTAACCGTTGTTCCGGGAGGCATCGATGGCGAAGGATAGTCCCGAAGGACTGCAACCGGGCCGGGATCCGGACGAAATTGATGCTGCCCAGGCGGCGTTGAACCGCATGCGTGAAGCAGCCGCGGCCCGTGGTGAAGTAAGGCTGCGTGCCCCCAGGCCCGGATCTGCTCCCAAACGCAAGGGTCTGCGGGATACCCGGGGTTTTGCGCAGTTTCATGGCAGCGGCCGCGACCCCTTGGGCTTGGGCAATGTTGTGGGAAGGCTTGTGGCAGAACGCGGTTGGACTTCTCCTGTTGCCGTCGGTTCGGTCATGGCCGAATGGGAAACGTTGGTTGGGTCGGACATCTCCGCCCACTGCACCCCGGAGAGTTTCACCGACACCACGCTGCATGTCCGCTGTGACTCAACGGCATGGGCCACGCAATTGCGGTTGCTCAGTACCAGCCTCTTGGAGATGTTCCGGAATGAGCTGGGTGAAGGGGTGGTCACCAGCATCCAGGTACTGGGTCCATCAGCTCCAAGTTGGCGAAAAGGCGGGCGCAGTGTCAACGGCCGCGGCCCCCGGGATACCTACGGCTGAACGGCGTGCAGGGCGTTTCAACGCCCCCGGGTCGTATAGGCACCCATCGGGACCTCCGCAGGGCCATTGCAGATAGGGCCAGCGGCCTCCCATCGGCATATTCAGCTCTGGGCTGCCCCCGTATTTGCAAGAATTCACGGGTTTCCACGATAGAATTGGCGTAGATCACTGAGCGCCGGTGAAACGTCGTCGGCTCCCGAATCCACTCCTGTGGCTGTTGGGAACCCCGTCGTCGGAGTAATCGGCGCAATCAGTCACGTGCCCGTTGGCGGCCGCGGTTCGCCGCGGGCAGCTGCGGGAACGGCCGACATCGAGTACAGAGGAGTCGAAAGCGCCTGTGGCTAACGACAATGCAGAGACCTTGGCAGTAGAGCCCCAAGAGGAGACTGTTCCCACGCCTGATACGCCTGCGGAGGCCCCCAGGGAGTACGGTGCCAGCGACATCACCGTGCTGGAAGGCCTCGAAGCCGTGCGCAAACGCCCCGGTATGTACATCGGTTCAACCGGTCCCCGCGGCCTGCACCACTTGGTCTATGAAGTGGTGGACAACTCTGTTGACGAGGCCCTGGCCGGTTACTGCAGCCATATCGAAGTAACGCTCCGCGCTGACGGCGGTGTGCAGGTGGTCGATGATGGCCGCGGCATTCCCGTGGATATCCACCCGACCGAGGGTAAGCCCACGGTTGAAGTAGTCATGACCATCCTGCACGCTGGCGGCAAGTTCGGCGGTGGAGGGTACGCGGTTTCCGGTGGTCTGCACGGTGTCGGCATTTCGGTTGTGAACGCCCTTTCCCGTCGTGTGGACACGGAAGTGCGCCGCCAGGGCCACGTTTGGCGGATGACCTTCGCCGACGGCGGCAAGCCCCAGGGCGAACTCGTCAAGGGAGAAGAAACCGAGCGTACCGGAACGTCCCAGACGTTCTACCCCGACGGAACGATCTTCGAATCCACTGAGTTCGACTTCGAGACTCTTCGCGCACGTTTCCAGCAGATGGCCTTCCTCAACAAGGGCCTGCGGATCACGTTGACTGACGAGCGTCCGGTCAACCGCGATGGCGATGACGACCTTGACCTGGACGCAGTAGCCACCGAAGGCGAAGTTGCAGCCGAGCACCGCACGGTTGTCTACGAGTACCCGGACGGCTTGCTGGACTACGTCAAGCACCTCAACTCGAACAAGAAGGTCGAGATCGTCCACGAGGACGTCATCGCTTTCGAAACCGAGGACACTGAGCGGCACATCGCCGTCGAGGTTGCCATGCAGTGGACCACCGCTTATTCGGAAAGTGTCCACACGTACGCGAACACGATCAACACCCACGAGGGCGGAACGCACGAAGAAGGCTTCCGTGCCGCGATGACATCGCTGATCAACCGCTATGCGCGCGAGAAGAGCATCATCAAGGAAAAGGAAGACAACCTTACCGGTGATGACATCCGCGAAGGCCTGACTGCGGTGATTTCGGTAAAGCTTGCTGAACCGCAGTTCGAAGGCCAGACCAAGACCAAGCTGGGCAACTCCGAGGTCAAGGGCTTTGTCCAGCGCGTGGTTACTGACCAGCTGGGTGACTGGCTGGAACGGAACCCGGGCCCGGCCCGCGACGTTATCCGCAAGGCCATTTCAGCCGCCCAGGCCCGCATGGCCGCCCGGAAGGCGCGCGACAATGCTCGCCGAAAGAGCCCGCTTGAGTCCTTCGGTATGCCCGGTAAGCTCTCTGACTGCTCGTCGAAGGATCCTTCGCGCTGCGAGGTCTACCTCGTTGAGGGTGACTCGGCCGGCGGTTCGGCCAAGCGTGGGCGCAACCCCGAAACCCAGGCGATCCTGCCGCTGCGTGGCAAGATCCTGAATGTGGAGCGCGCACGCCTGGACAAGGCTTTGGGTAACGCTGAAGTCCAGTCCATGATCACCGCATTCGGCACGGGAATCGGCGAAGACTTCGACATCTCCAAGCTCCGCTACCACAAGATCGTGTTGATGGCCGATGCTGACGTTGACGGCCAGCACATCACCACCCTGTTGATGACGTTGCTGTTCCGCTACATGCGCCCGCTCATCGAGAACGGTTATGTGTACCTGGCCCAGCCGCCGCTGTACCGGATCAAGTGGTCCAATGCCGCGCACGACTACGTCTACAGCGATCGTGAACGCGACGAGACCATCCGCAAGGGTGCCGCCATGAACAAGCGCCTCCCCAAGGACAACGGCATCCAGCGCTACAAGGGCCTCGGTGAAATGGACTACACCGAGCTGTGGGATACCACCATGGATCCGGGTCGCCGCACGCTGCTGCAGGTAACCATGGACGACGCATTGGCAGCCGACCAGACCTTCTCCGTGTTGATGGGCGAGGACGTTGAATCACGCCGTAACTTCATCCAGCAGAACGCCAAGGACGTCAGGTTCCTCGATATCTAAGGGCCCAGCAGGGCACCTGAATATTCCAGAACCGACATATACCTGAAACGGAAACCTTAGATTATGAGTGACGAAACTCCCGAAGTCCCGGCGGAATCGAACGACGCCGAGGAAGTTGTTCTTGAGGGTGATGTGCTGACCGACCGCGTGGAGCAGGTGGACCTGCAGACAGAGATGCAGCGGTCCTACCTGGACTACGCCATGGCCGTGATCGTCGGCCGCGCCCTCCCGGACGTCCGCGACGGACTCAAGCCAGTTCACCGCCGCGTTTTGTACGCAATGTTCGACGGCGGCTACCGCCCCGACCGCTCCTTCAACAAGTGCGCCCGCGTCGTGGGCGACGTCATGGGTACCTACCACCCGCACGGTGACATGGCGATCTACGATGCCCTGGTGCGCCTGATCCAGGACTGGACCATGCGCTACCCGCTGGCACTGGGCCAGGGTAACTTCGGCTCGCCCGGCAACGACGGCGCTGCTGCACCGCGTTACACGGAAACCAAAATGGCGCAGCTGGCCATGGAGATGGTCAGGGACATCGACGAGGAAACCGTCGATTTCCAGGACAACTACGACGGCAAGAACCAGGAACCGACCATCCTGCCGGCCCGTTTCCCGAACCTGCTGGTCAATGGCTCCTCAGGCATCGCCGTCGGCATGGCAACCAATATCCCGCCGCACAACCTCCGGGAAGTTGCCGAGGGCGTCCAGTGGGC
Source organism: Paenarthrobacter sp. C1 (assembly GCF_049315185.1). Classification (NCBI taxonomy): domain Bacteria; kingdom Bacillati; phylum Actinomycetota; class Actinomycetes; order Micrococcales; family Micrococcaceae; genus Paenarthrobacter; species Paenarthrobacter sp. C1. Next base: position 8,938 of record NZ_CP186052.1, read on the forward strand.
ACTGGAAAACCCCACCGCCACGCGCGAAGAGTTGCTTGAAGCCCTGTTGCTGCGTATCAAGGGACCCGACTTCCCCACAGGCGCCACCATCCTGGGCCACAAGGGTATCGAGGACGCTTACCGCACTGGCCGCGGCTCCATCACGATGCGCGCGGTGGTCAACGTTGAAGAGCTCCAGGGCCGTACCTGCCTGGTAGTCACCGAGCTTCCGTACCAGGCCAACCCGGACAACCTGGCGATCAAGATCGCCGAGCTGGTCAAGGATGGCAAGATCCAGGGCATTGCCGACCTCCGCGATGAGACCTCCGGCCGCACCGGCCAGCGCTTGGTGATCGTCCTCAAGCGCGACGCCGTGGCCAAGGTGGTCCTGAACAACCTCTACAAGCACACGCAGCTGCAGGACAACTTCTCGGCGAACATGCTGGCGATTGTCGACGGCGTGCCGCGCACCTTGAGCCTGGATGCCTTCATCCGGCACTGGGTTGCCCACCAGATGGACGTCATTGCGCGCCGCACCCGTTACCGGCTGCGCAAGGCCGAGGAAGAAGCGCACATCCTGCGCGCACTCCTCAAGGCACTGGACATGCTGGATGAAGTCATCGCGTTGATCCGTGCGTCCAACACCACGGAAGCAGCCCGCGAAGGCCTGATGGAGCTGTTGGAGATCGACGAGCTCCAGGCCCGGGCCATCCTCGACATGCAGTTGCGCCGCCTGGCCGCCCTGGAGCGCCAGAAGATCCAGGACCGCCACTCCGAGCTCGAAGCGATGATCGAGGAATACAACTCGATCCTGGCTTCCGAGGAACGCCAGCGCCAGATCATCAGCGAGGAACTCGCTGAAATCGTTGCCAAGCATGGTGACGACCGGCGGACGCACATCCTGATGGGCTTCGACGGCGACATGTCCATGGAAGACCTGATTCCTGAAGAGGAAATGGTTGTCACCATCACCCGCGGCGGCTACGTCAAGCGCACCCGCAGTGACAACTACCGTTCGCAGCAGCGCGGCGGCAAGGGCATCAAGGGAGCCCAGCTGCGTGGCGACGACGTGGTTGAGCACTTCTTCGTCACCACCACCCACCACTGGCTGTTGTTCTTCACCAACTTGGGCCGCGTTTACCGCGCGAAGGCCTACGAACTTGCCGAAGCCGGTCGCGACGCCAAGGGTCAGCACGTTGCCAACCTTCTGGCCTTCCAGCCGGACGAGCACATCGCCCAGGTCCTGGACCTGAGGGATTACCAGCAGGCTCCGTACCTGGTTCTGGCCACCAAGAACGGCTTGGTCAAGAAGACGCGGCTGGAAGACTACGACACCAACCGCACCGCCGGCGTCATCGCCATTAACCTGCGCGATGGTGACGAACTGGTTTCAGCTCAGCTGGTCAGTGAAACAGACGATCTCCTGCTTGTCTCACGAAAGGGCCAGTCCATCCGCTTCACAGCAACGGATGACGCCCTGCGGCCCATGGGCCGTGCTACTTCAGGTGTTACGGGTATGAAGTTCCGTGAGGACGACGAACTGCTGGCTGCGGACGTGGTTCAAGATGGCTCGTTCGTGTTCATCGTGACCGAAGGCGGTTATGCCAAGCGGACTGCCGTGGATGAGTACCGGCTCCAGGGCCGCGGCGGTTTGGGTATCAAGGTAGCCAAGCTGGCCGAGGACCGTGGCGACCTTGTAGGCGCTTTGATCGTCCAGGAAGAAGACGAAGTCCTGGTGGTCATGGAGGGCGGCAAGGTGGTCCGTTCAGCCGTGACCGGCGTTCCCGCCAAGGGCCGCGACACCATGGGCGTCATCTTTGCCAAACCGGACAAGAATGACCGCATTATTGAAGTTGCCCGCAACAGCGAACGCGGTTTGGAAGGCGAGGAATCCGAAGACGGAGCCGACGATGACGTAACGTTGGCTGCAGAGGACGGCGCCGCTGCGGTGACCGCAACGCCCGCAACGGAAAACGACGCAGACCCGGAAAGTGAATCGGGCGCGGAGCTGAACGAAGACAATACCGGAGGTAACGAGTGAGTAATTCCGACTCATATCCCAAGCCGAGCACAGGTGTCCCCGGCGGACTCCGGCAGCCCTCGGGCAATGCACAGGCAGGAACGCCTGCACGGCCCCAGCAACGACCCGGAGCAGGAGCCACCGGTTCAGGAGCCACAGGCGCACGACCGGCGACGGGTGCCAACTCCGCTCCGCGACCTGCCGGTGCCCCCGGACAGCGTCCCGCTCAAGCCGGACAACGACCTGCCCCGGCAGGACAGCGTCCTGCGGGTGCCCCCGGGCAGCGTCCGGCCCAGCCCGGCCAGCGGCCTGCAGGGGCTCCGGGCCAGCGTCCGGCCCAGGGTGCCCCCGGCTTGGTAAAGCCCGCTCCCAAGGCGAAGGTGCGCCGTGCACGCCTCCTGGTCAGCAAGGTGGACCCGTGGTCGGTGCTCAAGATGGCGTTCCTGCTGTCCGTAGCGCTGGGCATTGTCACTGTCGTGGCTGCAATCGTTCTGTGGACTGTGCTGGACCTCACGGGAATCTTCAACCAGGTGGACAGCCTCCTGGGCACTCTCGCAGGTTCTGAAGGCGGCGGTTTCGAGCTGAAGAAGATTGCCTCGCTGGGCCAGGTTGCCTCGTTCGCCACCATCATCGCCGTGGTGAATGTTGTTCTGCTGACGGCGCTGTCCATGCTGTCGGCTGTGCTGTATAACATTTCTGCAACATTGGTTGGCGGCGTCGGCGTCACCCTGACGGACGACTAGAAGAAATCCGCGGAATTTCGCCGTTTTCGGCGGAAATCCTCCGCGAAATTGCCTCGATTTGAGATCGGGCCGGGAAGTGCTGTACAGTCATATCTCGGCCCGATGAGGCATCGGGGCGTATAGCTCAGGCGGTTAGAGCGCTTCGCTGATAACGAAGAGGTCCCAGGTTCAAGTCCTGGTACGCCCACGGAACCAAAACAGGTTCAGGTAAAACTGAGCCGGAATGAGGTACTTGTGAAGAAGTTGCTGATAGTTGTGGCAGCGGCAATCGCAGGTGTCCTGGTTTATAAAAAGAACCAGGAATCCGAAGCCCGGAAAGATGTCTGGAGCAAGTCAACCGATACGGTTGATTAGCCGAGGATCCCGGTTCTGAACTGGTAAAAGCCAGTCCGGAGATGGGGTATGATTGACGGGTTGCTTCTTATGGGGGCATGGCGCAATTGGTAGCGCACCTGCTTTGCAAGCAGGGGGTTCGGGGTTCGAGTCCCCGTGCCTCCACCATAAGGAAAGTCCCGGTCAGGAATGACCGGGACTTTCGCGTTTAACACCAGGATCCGGAATATGCTCTTGCCGGCAGCTCGAATGGACAGGGAACTCCGGCGCACTAGGGTTGGTCTGTGAACCTTCTCATCGCCGCCCTGGGAGTCCTGGGTGTTGCCTCCTCCGGACCACTGATTGCCGGGACCTTGGGCGCCACCTCGGTGACTGCACTGGCCATCGCCTTCTGGCGGAACGCCATCGGGGCTGTGGTGATGGCGGCGCCTGTAGCTATCCGGGAGCCGAGAGCGTTCGGCAGGATCACCCGGCGTGAGTTCGGCTGGTCGACGGTGGCCGCCGTCGCATTGGCATTCCACTTCGCGTGCTTCATCACCGCACTCCAGTTGACGTCCGTTGCGGCGGCGACTGCTCTGGTCTGCCTGCAGTCAGCGTGGATCGCGGTGTTCCAGATGTTCCGTGGTACCCGCCACCGCTGGCCTGTCCTGGCCGGCCTTGGCATCGCCTTCGTGGGCGTTGTGGCGATCACGGGATTCGATATGGGTTCTTCCCCCGAAGCACTGCTCGGAGATCTCCTGGCCGTCGCTGGCGGGGCCCTGGCAGGTCTCTACACCCTGGCGGGCGGCAAAGCCCGGCAGTCCATGGCAACGGGAACCTACACCACGCTCTGTTACGGCATGTGCGCGGCCCTCGTGGCATTGATGGCGCTGGTCAGTGGGCAGCCGTTGTCAGGATTCGACGCCGGCGGCTGGCTGGGCATCATCGCCATCACCGTTTGTGCGCAGTTGGTGGGCCATACGGCCTTCAATCACTTGCTGGCAACGATGAGTCCCCTGCTGGTATCCATGATCATCCTGCTGGAGATCCCAGGGGCAGCCATTCTGGCAGCCATCTTCCTCAACGAAACATTGCCGCCCGGTATCTACGGCGGACTGGGACTTATACTCGCCGGCCTGGCCGTTGTGGTGGCCGGACAGAGGCGCAAGCGCCCGGGAACGGACCGCCCGGAAGCTGACCGGCGGGAAGCCGAGCTAGGCACTGACTGAAGTGCCGGCGTCGTACGTCGACGGCTTACAGGCGTTACAGACCGCCGCGGCGGACGCCCTGAGCCGAATTGGCTGTGTGGATGGCCCGCAGCAATTTGGCGGGGAAATACACGGAGAAGAACACCACCATGGGGGCTTTCAGGGCCATCTTTTTGACGTTATGCGCCTTATAGGTCCGGTCAAAGCGTTGGACGTAGTAGCGGTAGTCCCTCGGTGAGTCTTCCAGCCTGCGCGCGGACATGCCGGAGATCATCTGGGGCACGTACTGGACTTTGAGGTCGTGCTCAAAAAGGTGCAGCGAGAGGTCGATGTCCTCGTGCATCTCATCCTTCTCATCGAGGCATGCCTCGTCGCGGATGGTTTCCCAGGCAGTCCGGCGAAGGGCCATGTTGGAGCCGAACAGGAAATGGTACTGGTGCTTGGCCAGGCGCAGCATGAGTTGGCGCATCTTGTCATCGGCCTTGAGCCCGAACCGGCGCATGGGCATGTCGTAGTACACCACCGGCCCCGTGGCAGCGGCCACGGACTTGTCAGTGAACGCCTTCTGGACCTGCTCAACCCAATCCGGTTCCAGGACAGAGTCGGCATCGATGCGGCCCACGACGTCCCCCGTAGCGCTGTTCAGGCCGTGGTTGCGTGTGGGGATGAGACCCTGCGTTGCGTCCTGCCGCAGGAGAATGATGGGGCTCTCGGGGTATTCCTGCTGCATCTGCCGCACAATCCGTGCTGTCCGGTCCGTGGACATGTTGTCCACCACGATTATCTCGTCAGCAGGGACAGACTGGTAGATGGCAGCGATGAGGCACTGGCGAATGACGCTTTCTTCGTTATACGCCGGGATGACGATGGAGACCCCGGGGGGTTCCGGGGCATCCTGGAGGGCACCCGTCAAGGGGCTATCGGCTGACATCTCTCCAAATCTAACACCCGCATCCTCGCCTAGCCGGAGGCTTTGGTTACAAGCCGGCAAACACTGGAGGGACCCCGGCTGCTGCCGAAGTCCCTCCAGTATTGAAGCGGTGCCTATCTGAAAAGCACTTAGCTGTTTGTACCCTTGGCGTCAGCCCCGGTGCCTTCGGTGTCCTTGTTCAAGCTGGCCGCGATGTTCTTCACGGCCGTCTTGGCGTCGGTTGCCACCTTGGCGGTGGAGTCCTCGACGTTCTTGAAGGCGTCCTTGGTGGCCTGCTCGGCCTCGGCTGCTGCATCTTCCGGGGTGATGTCCGTTGCACCCGGCTTGGCAGCTTCCGCAGCCGTTGCCGATGCTGCGGTGTTCGCGGGAGCCGGTGCCGGGGCGGCCGGAACCGGAGCCGGCGTGGGGGTGACCGGAGAAGGCGTCTTCCACGGATCCTCAACCGGCTTGGAAGCCTTCCAGGCGGCAACACCGGCGGCCGCAGCTGCGGCAATGACGGTGAAGATCAGCCATCCACGTTTCTTGGGCTTCGGTTCCTTGCCCAACTTCGTGGAGACGGCCTTGGTGGCCTCGTCAGCCACGGCCTTGATCTGCTTGCCGGTAGCGTGTGCCTGCTCCTGGACGCTGTGCACCACGCCTGAATCAACAAGCTTCTGCGCAACCGCGTCAACCTGTGCGGGGGCGTTCTCCAAAACGTGGTGAACGGCTACAGAGGCCTGGCCCAACTGTTCAGAGAGCTTGGGCAGGTACTCGTCCACGACTTTGTCCCGCGCAATACCCAGAGCCGGAGTGGCCTTGTTGAGCGTCTCCTGGATCCGGGGTGTTGCGTCCTCTACGACGTCGTGGATCTTCGGCGCGAGGTGCGCCAGCCCATCCTGGATCCGCGGCGTTACAACTGCCACGCCGTCGGCAAGGTTGTGCGCGGCGGACTTCAGCCCCTCTTGGATCCTGGGGGAAGCGGTGTCAATGCCGTGCTGGATGCGCGGAACAGCCCAATTGACGGCTGCTTCCACACGGGGCGCAGCCCAGTCGCGTGCGTTATCCACACCAACCGCAACGGATTGTTCGAGTTCGCGGGCAATACGGTCTGTTTTCTTCACAACTACCTCCCGATACACGTGCTCGTTTGTTGCTAGCCTACGTCGCTTGGGGAACACCGGCTATTCATCTGCCGGATTCGACCCGGATTTCACCGAGCGCGGAACCGGCTTTACAACTGCAACGGCGTTGACCCTGCATGGAAGAATGGCCCTATGACCATTGCAACTGCAAAAGCAACGATCCACACTACCCTCGGCGACATCAAGGTTGACCTCTTCGGCAACCACGCGCCCAAGACCGTAGCCAACTTCATTGGCCTGGCTACCGGCGAAAAGTCCTGGAACCACCCCGAGACGGGCGAGGACAAGACCGGAACTCCCCTGTACAACGGCACGATCTTCCACCGGATCATCAAGGATTTCATGATCCAGGGCGGCGATCCCCTGGGCCGCGGCGTCGGTGGCCCCGGCTACCAGTTCGATGACGAGATCCACCCGGAACTGACCTTCAACGCTCCGTACAAGCTGGCCATGGCAAACGCCGGCATCCAGATGGGCAAGGGCACCAACGGGTCACAGTTCTTCATCACCACGGTCAACACCGACTGGCTGTTCGGCAAGCACAGCATCTTCGGTGAAGTCACGGATGAGGAATCCCGCAAGGTTGTCGACGCCATTGAGGCTGTCCGCACCGGCATGGGCGACCGCCCTGTTGAGGACGTCGTCATCAACAGCATCGACATCGAACAGCTCTAGTCATTCACTGAGCTGAATCCATGAGTTACGGAATCCCGTCGGCAGAGCCGTCCGCTGATATTCCGGTGTGCCCGCGGCACCCGGACAGGCCCTCCTATGTGCGGTGCCAGCGCTGCGGGCGCCCCGCGTGCCCCGAGTGCCAGCGGACGGCCGCCGTCGGGTTCCAATGCGTTGACTGCGTCAACGAACAAAAACGTACGACGCCGGCGTACCGGTCCCCGTATGGCGGGGCCCTGGCTGTCGGCCGTCCTTTGGTGACGTTCACGATCATCGGGCTTTGCGTGCTGGTGTACATCCTTCAGTGGATTGTCCCCGGCGACCTGATTTTCCAGGACTTCGCGTTCGCGAATGCTTTTGCGGCCACGGAACCTTGGCGGATGTTGACCGCAGCGTTCCTGCACTCCCAGGGATTCCTGCTCCACATAGTCCTGAACATGTATACGCTGTGGATCTTCGGACAAGCCCTCGAGCCACTGCTCGGGCGGATCCGCTTCCTGGCTGTCTATCTCTTGTCTGCTGTCGGTGGCTCGATTGGCTATCTCCTGCTGACCCCTGACTACCCTCTGTCCGGCGTCGTCGGTGCCTCCGGTGCCATCTTCGGCCTCTTCGGGGCCATGCTGGTGGTTCAACGGCACCGCGGCGGCGACACCCGGCAACTTTGGATCCTGATCGCCATCAACGGCGCTATCGGATTCTTTGTCCCCAACATTGCCTGGCAGGCCCACCTGGGCGGGCTGATTACCGGTGGCCTGGCCGCAGCAGCCATCGCCTACGCGCCCCGGGGCAAGAACCAGGCCCTGCTCCAAGCCGGCGGCCTGGTCCTCGTGGCCGGCTTGCTGGCCGTGGTGACCTGGTTCCGCATTACTGCCGGCTAGCCGGCTGCCCGTTGCTTGGACTGGCCCCCACGCTCGCTGCTTTTCCGACCTTCAGTCCGCCGTGCGCACGACTGGCTGCCTCAGGATTGTCCTGAGCCTGTCCGGGGCAGTACGCCGGGGATCACCGAGGTAGATCTCATGGTGCCTCCCCGCCATGGCCAGTGAATGCTCCGGTATGAACCTGTTGTGCATCTCATCCAGTACGGGGCCTTCGTCGTCGTAGGGGCCAACGTGAAGTGTCTGCACGCTCAAACCCTCTTCCAACGATTCCAGACGGAGTGCATCTACGGCAGGAGCCGCTCCCTTGTCGGCGACCGACCTGCACGCTGCCTCCATGTGTTCCTGTGTAAGCCACTCGGGAACCATGTTCATCAACGTCCATGACCAGAGTGATTTGTCCCGGACGCTGGTGAAGGAATCCATGTCTTCGGCCCACCACAGGGCCTCCAGCGGCATGACACCATAATCACGCGCGAGCTCGCCCTTGCTGAAGAACTTCAGTTTGTAGGCGACCGGATAAAGGGTCGACAACGCGTCCTTGTACGCCTGGGCAGTGTTGGGGTCACCCTTGCCATCGATCATCAGGTACTGCATGGGCGGGACGGTAAGCAGGGAAAACCGTCCCTTGGTCGCACTGTAGGCAGGTATCAGTTTCTTGAGGTCGGTCTTCATGGAACCCACGCTAAGCCCACAGGCCAGGGCGTCCCACCCTGCGGCACCTGTGTTATCCACAAGCGTTATCCACACTGTGAGTAACTTACACACGTGTAGTTATCGTGTTAGGCCCTCGTTGCAGCCCCTGAAGCGCTAGATATCCCCCGAAAGGCATGGATTTCTCCACACCTGTGGATAACTATGTCCCCACCAGCCCAGAATTTGTGGACAAACAAGGCTAATTTGGGATGTCTGTGGATAAGCCTGTTAATTGCGTTGCGTGGAAGCGGCTATCAACAGGCTTATCAACAATGTTAATAACTTACACACGTGTAGTTCAGTCCGGCTTAGGGCCACTGAGGCCCGGCACGACAGCGATCCCTTTGCTGAAACCCACATGTTTTCCCCATCTGTGGATAACTTGTGGGTAGGGGGTTGTTGTTAAGTGGGTAACCGGCACGGACTCGGAAGATGCGAGGCGAGAGTCGACCGGGGCCTCCGGTGCCTCAAGGTAGTGGCCGGATTATTCCGCCAAGACGAACCAGGCAATCCTGCGACGTTGAATTTTCGGTGAAGCTTGGACCACTATCCACAGCTCGATGCACAGTGGGCATAAGTCGCAGCATGGGCCGTTTAGCCCCTCCAGACGCGGTGTGGCACCGATTTTGGACCTAAGTACGTGGATGTCCACAGAAGTTATCCACCCTTGTGGATAAAGTTACGCACTTCTGTGGACAGCGGCTCAGCCGCCCACAGCGAAGGTGGACGCTTCCCCTAGGTCCACACTCCAGACGTGCCGCGCCGGTGGCTGTCCACCAAATGGGTATCGATGATGCCCACTGCTTCCATCAGGGCGTACATGGTGGTGGGTCCCACGAAAGCGAAACCCTTCTTCCTCAGGGCCTTGGAGAGGGCGATTGACTCCGGCGAAGTTGTGGGGATTTCCGCCAGCGTGCGGGGAGCGGGTGTGCTGTCCGGCTGGAAGGACCAGACGAATTCCACCAGCCCGCCCTCCTCACGCAAGGCAATGGTGGCTTTGGCGTTCGTGATCGCGGCGTGGATCTTCAGGCGGTTCCGGACTATCCCGGCGTCGAGCATCAGGCGCTCCACGTCGGATTCCGTGAAGGCGGCCACGCTTTCCGGGTGGAAGTCCAGGAACGCCTCTCTGAAGGCCTCGCGCTTCCGGAGGATGGTGGCCCAGGAGAGGCCGGCCTGGAACGCCTCGAGGCTGATGCGTTCGTACATGCCCTGTTCATCGCGCACGGGCATGCCCCACTCGTGATCGTAGTAGGCCTGCATGAGCGGGTCCGAGGCAGCCCATGAGGGACGAGCCAAGCCGTCCGGTCCGATGATGGTGCCGTTATCCGGGGTCATGCGCACTCCTCCGCAACCATGCCGGCCCAGCGGCCGGCATGCATTTAACTGCCGGGGATATTCTTCCCGGCACCTGTGACATTAACAGCTGTCACGTCGACAGCCTGGTAGCACGGAGCCGGTTTCCACGGGTCCGGTCTTACGACAGACCCGTGACACGCATGGTGATATTGATCCGTCCACGATCGAGGCCGCAGCCCTCAGGAGCCGTATCCGGAAGGACCTTGGGGATGCCGTGATAGGCGAACCGGGAGGGCCCGCCGAATACGAACAGATCGCCCGAACGGAGTTCCAGATCGGTGTAGGGCTTGGTCCGTGACTCGGTGTTGCCGAAACGGAAGATACACGTGTCTCCGATGCTGAGGGACACCACCGGAGCGTTGGAATGCTCGTCCTTGTCCTGGTGCATGCCCATGGCGGCTCCATCGCCGTAGTAATTCACCAGGGCGGCATCCGGTGCGTAGTCCCGGGACAGGCCAATCAAGGATTCATCGACTCCAAGGTCCGGGGAATACGCGGCAGCAACGGCCTGCTTCCCCAGGCGGACCATCCACTCAGGAAAATCGAGGACGGGTTGGCCGTTCACGTCGGTCGCCGTCCGTGAATAGCGGTACGGCTGCCAATGCCATCCCAGGCAAACCGTGCGGACGGACATCTGATGCCCTCCCGGCAGAGTTGCAGCCCGCAAGGGAACGGGCCCCTGGGTCCATTCACCAAAACGCCCGACGATCCATCGTTGCTGCTCCAGGGTCAGCCAACCGGGGACGTGAACCGCACCCGGCCGCACCAGGCGTGGACCGGCGTCGTGGTTTTCCGGTTGAACCAGCTCCAGCGGGAACAGGGCGTCGTCGCTCACGCCGCGGCCTCCAGCGTGAGCAACGCGCGTTTGGCTTCAGGACCTCCAAGGTAGCCACCGAAGCTGCCGTCGGATTTGACCACCCGATGGCAGGGAACGATCACGGGAAGCGGGTTGGTGGCACAGGCGGTGCCCACGGCACGGACGGCGTTGGGGCTGCCGGCCGCCTGGGCCACCTGTGCATAACTCGCCGTGTTGCCGTAAGGAATCCGGGGCAGGTGACGGAGGACGTTGAGCCGGAAACCGCGGGATAACCGGAAATCGAGGATGAGGTCGAAGTCGCGGCGTGTACCGGCGAAATACTCTTCGAGTTCCCGGGCAGCGTCGTCGAGGCGCGTGGGCGCTTCCAGAATGCGCGGGCTGACCGTGTCCGCCAGCAACTGCAGGACGGAGTCATGGTTTTCCAATTCGAAGGCTACCCGGATGATTCCGCGGTCCGTGGCTGCCAAGAGGAGCTTCCCCACCGGTGAATCGACGGTTCGGTAGGCGATGTCCAGGGTGTGGGTCAGTTGTGCGTCGAGGGCCAGGCGGGCATGGAGGTCCGCGAGGGCGGGCCCAAGGGCAACGTCCAGTGGTTCCAGGAGTGACAACACCTCGGTGTGCCCGGGGCTGGGGTCGAGGGTCATTGCACTTCACCTTTCGACGATGAATGGACCAGCGGAACGGGGGTGTGGACGGCTGCCCGGAGCGCCTTCACGCCATCTGCTCCGGCCCGGCGTGCGGCCTCCGGGGAACTGCCCAGAAGGGCGCCGATCTCTTTGTAAGGCAGCCCGGCGAGGTAGTGGTACGCCACGGCCTGGCGCTGCTTCGAGGGCAACTTGGCGACGGCGTCGAGAAGCTCGGTGTCCCGTTCACCCGGAAGGCCCAGGCGGGTTGGTTGTTCCGGCGGTTGTTCCACAGGTAATGCCCGGCGCGCACCGGCCCGCAGATGGTCAATGCACTTCCGGTGGGCGATGGTCACCAGCCAGGCTTCCACGTTGGCCCCCACGGGAAGATCGGGATAGGCCTGGAGAGCCGCCAGGAACGTGTCCGACCAGGCGTCGTCGGCATCGTGGACGCCGAGAATTGCACGGCAAACACGAAGCACCGTAGCCCCGCGTTCCCGAACAACTGCTTCGAACGGTTTCTTGCTGGCCGCCTGTCCGTTTTCCATCAGAAGAGCTTGCCCTCTCTTACGGAATCCGGTTCTTCCAGTTCCAGGAGGAAGCGCTTGTTGCGAAGCCCGCCGGCATAGCCGGTCAGTTGCCCCTTCCGGCCCACTACCCGGTGGCAGGGGATGATGATGCTGATGGGATTACGGCCGACAGCCGAACCAACTGCCTGCGCCAGGTGGGGATCACCCAGTTCCTGGGCCAATTCCCCATAGCTGACCGTTTCCCCGAAAGGAATGGTCTCGAGGCGTGCCCAGACCTTCTCCTGGAAGGGATTTCCGCGTGCCTCGAACGGCACGTTGAATTCGGTGCGGTGACCGGCTAGGTATTCGGAGAGCTCGCTCCGGGTGCGGGAGAACACCGGGTCCTCGATGGTGGTGGGCTCTCCGAAATAGTCGGGCGGAGGCATATGCCAGTGGCCTTCGTAAAATAGGCCCGTCAAAAACTCCCCGCGGGCTGTCAGCGTCAACTGACCCAACGGGGAGTCCAACGTGGTGTGCCGGTTGCTCATATCCTGTAGACGCCAGCAAGCACTGGAATGTGAGGTCCGGAATTCCTAGGAGCGCCAGCGCGTGGTCATGAGGAACCCGACAATTGCAATGCCGAAGCCGGCCACGATGTTCCAGGATGCCCAGTCGCGGACCGGGAACTGCCCTTCAGTGATGTAGAAGGTGATGATCCACAGGAGGCCGAGGATCATCAATCCAAACATGACGGCCTTGTACCAAACCGGGTTGGGCTTGTACTGCTGCGTGGCCGAAGTCTGTGGGGCCTGGCGGGCAGGCCGCTTGCGGGGCTTGGACTCGGGCACGGATCCTCCTGGACTGTTCGGTTGATACCCGTCCCTGCCGGCCTTGATATCCTGCAGGAAGGAAATTTCCAGCGGTTAACGGCCACACGGCGTTCCGGGTTGGTTCTAGCTGTCAAGTCTAGCCGCAACTCGGGATACGCCCGCGACGCCCGCGCCCTATATGAGGAGACCCTGTGGCGCACCAGCAGACGACGGCGGCATCAGCCGTGCCGTCCGCCAGCCCGGGGCAGGAACGGCGGCCCCGAAAGCGTCGACGGGCCTCGGATGTTATCCGTAAAATCAGCCAGATCTTCGGCGAACTCCTCATCACAGCCGGGATAGTCCTGCTGCTGTTCGTTGGCTGGGAATTGTGGTGGACAAACGTGGAAGCCGATGCCAAGCAAACGGAAGCGGTGAAGAGCTTCGCCCAGGAATTCACCGGCCCGGTAGCTCCGGCGGCGCCGGTGGGTCCGGTGGACTATGGCCCTCCCGTGGTGGGCAAGGCGCCCGGCAACGGCGGAACCATCGGGATCATGTACATCCCCCGCTTCGGCCAGGACTACACCCGCCCCATCATTGAAGGCACGGGCTCGGACGTCCTGGACACCTTGGGATTGGGCCACTACGGAACCACCAGCATGCCTGGAGCTCCCGGCAATTTTGCGGTGGCCGGCCACAGGCAAACACACGGTGCGGTCCTGGACAACATCCACACGTTGGTTCCCGGTGACAAGATCTACGTCCAAACCGCGGATGGCTACTACACCTACGTGTTCCGCAACAATCAGATTGTCCTGCCGGACCGTACCGACGTGCTGATGCCCGTGCCTACCCAACCGGGGGCAACCCCCACGGAAAGTTTCCTCACCATGACCAGCTGCAATCCCCGCTTTGGTGCACAGGAACGCATCATCGCGTACTCAGTGCTGGATGGTTGGCAACCTGCCTCGGCAGGGCCGCCGTCGGAAATAGCCGTCCAAGTAGCCCGCGCCCACGGAAAGGGGTAGCAGATGTACGCATGGATTTTCCGGAACTTGCCCGGTCCGCTGTGGGTACGGATCCTGACCTCACTGGTACTGGTGGGTGTGGCCCTTGTCTTGATGGTCGAGTTCCTCTTCCCCTGGTTTTCCCAATTCACCACATTGACTGACTCAACGATTGGTTTAGTGCAGCAGCCATGAGCACAACAAAGATTTTGGTAATAGATAACTACGACAGCTTCGTCTACACACTGGTGGGCTACCTTCAGGAACTGGGTGCGGAAACAACGGTCGTCCGTAACGACGACGTCACGCTTGCCGAAGCCATCGAACTGGCCGCAACGCGGGACGGCGTATTGGTTTCCCCCGGACCCGGGACCCCTGCAGAAGCCGGCGTGTGCATTGAGCTGATCAAGTGGTGCGGTGAGGCCTCCAAACCCATGTTCGGTGTCTGCTTGGGACACCAGGCCCTCGCTGAGGCCTACGGCGGAGTGGTGACCCACGCGCCGGAACTCATGCATGGCAAGACATCGCCCGTGCGGCATGAAGGCAAAAGCGTCTTCGTCGGCCTGCCCTCGCCCGTCACGGCAACGCGGTACCACTCACTGGCGGCGGTTCGTGCCTCCATACCGGACGTCCTGGAGGTCACAGCGGAGACGACGAACGGTGTAGTGATGGGTCTTCAACACAGGACCGCTCCCCTGTGCGGTGTCCAGTTCCACCCGGAATCAGTGCTCACCGAGGGCGGGTACCAGATGTTGGGGAACTGGCTCGAATCCCTGGGCATGGCCGGTGCCGCCGAACGTGCCTCCAAGCTGAGCCCGCTCATTAAGCAATAACTGCCGGTAAAGACTTACCCGGCGGGACGGCGGATCCGCCCCGGCAGCAGGCTATTTCTTGGTCGTCGTCGGCGTAGGCTTCGGCGTCGGCGTGTCCGTTGTGGGTGTTGGAGTGGGGGTCGGGGTCGGGACAGGCGCGGGAGCCTTCGCAACAGTAACGGTGACCAACTTGCCCTGATCTACCTCGCTGTTGAATACCTCGCTTTGTGCCGTGACCTTGCCCGGATCCACCTGCGAGTTTTCCTGTTCCACTACCTGCATGGTCAAGCCGTTGGCCTTCAGCGCCGCTTCGGCCTCCGCCACAGGCAGGCCAATGAGTTGCGGCATCAGGACCTTGCCCGATGAGATCTGCAGTTCCACCTTTGAGGACGTAGCTATGGGTCCGCCCGGCGCCGGGGCTGTGCTGATCACCTGGCCCATGGGTACCGTCGGGCTGTGCGTCCGGACACTGGTGATGGTGCCCGTGATACCAAGTTCCCGCAGGGCGTCGGTCGCGTTTGCTTCCGTGCGGCCCACGATATCCGCCGGTATGGTCACCGAACTCGGACCGCTGGAGACCTTGAGGATCACTTCGCCGTCCTGGGGCACCTTTGCGCCCGCTGCGGGCGAGGTGCCAATGGCCATGTCCTTGGCCACAGTATCGCTTGGCTCGCGTACGGATTTCGGTACCAGCTTGAGCGAGTAGAGCTTCTGGATCGCTTGGGATTCCGACATGTTGGCCACCACCGGAACCTCGATCTGTGCAGGTTCGGCCGGCTTGGCGTTCATGAGGTTGTAGAGCCAGAACCCGCCGCCGGCCAGTACCAGGATAGTGAAGATCACCAGGGTGGAGATCCACGCTCGACGCCGGGACTTCTGCTGGGCGGGCCGCTCACGTTCCGCTGGGAGGCCCAAAGGAAGGGGTTCCTCGTGCTCGTGGTCCAAGGTCTCGTCCTTGAACTGGTCCACGTCCAAAAGCCCCACGGCGGTAGTGCTCAGGAGCTGCGTGGCGGGATCTTCCTGTTCCACGAGGTCGTTGGGATCTGTGGGGGCTTCGCTTGCCGGGAGTGCAGGCACGGGAATGCCATTGCTGGCTGCCCGGAGGGCCCGACGGAAGGCCGCTGCGTCCTGGAAGCGGTCAGTACGGTTTTTCTGCAGTGCCTTGACCAAAACGGAATCCAGCGCCTCTGTGATATCCGGGTTGTGGGTGCTGGGCAGTTCCGGGGTTTCCCGGACGTGCTGGTAGGCGACGGACACCGGGCTGTCACCAACGAACGGCGGCCTGCTGGTCAGCAGTTCGTACAGGAGGCATCCAGCCGAGTAGAGGTCGCTGCGGGCGTCCACGGTTTCGCCCCGGGCTTGTTCCGGGGAAAGGTACTGCGCGGTGCCAACGACTGCCTGTGTTTGGGTCATGGTGGCCGCGGAATCTGCCATGGCCCGGGCGATTCCGAAATCCATGACTTTGACGTCGCCGGTATCCGCACACACCATGACATTGGCCGGCTTGATGTCCCGGTGCACGATCCCTGCCCGGTGGCTGTACTCCAGGGCTGAGAGGACACCCAGCGTGTAGCCGACGGAGTCCTCTACGCCCAGTTCCTTCGCCTTGATCATGTCCCTCAGGGTGCGGCCCGAGACGAACTCCATGACGATGTACGGAACGCGGACATCCTCTCCGGGCCCACCTGGAACGGAATATTCTCCGGTATCGAAAATAGCCACGATGGAGGGGTGGTTAAGCGCCGCGACGGCTTGGGCTTCACGCTTGAAACGGGCCTGGAACTGGGGATCGCGGGCAAGGTCGGCACGCAGGACCTTTACGGCGATGGTTCGGCCCAGGAGGGTATCTGTTCCCTTGTAGACGTCAGCCATGCCGCCACGACCGATCAACTCACCGAGTTCGTAGCGTCCATTGAGGATGCGCTGTGAAGACACAGGTGTGCTCTCCTCTCGATGCGCGGGGCCGGGACGTGGCGTAGACATGGTGGCTTAGCGGCCTGTGGGGGACGCAGAGCTGGACGGCTTGGGGTTGCCGCTGGGAGTGACCGGATCCGTAGGGATGAGCTCCTTGGACAAGTAGTAGGTCACCGTGGACCCTGCGGGTACCTCGGTGCCGGCGGCAGGCGAGGAACGCACGAACGTGTTCGGGCCCTGGCTGATGCTTCCGTTGACGTCCTCGCCCCTCACGTACTTAAGCCCTGCCCCCTGCAGGGCGCCCTGGACCTGGGTTTCGGAGACTCCCTGACCGATGTTCGGGACCGCAACCATTTCGGGTCCCTTTGAGTAGGTCACCGTGATGGTGGTCCCCGGGTCAACAGGACCTGTGGGGTTGAGGCTGAGAACCGTCCCGGGTGTTGCCGGATCGAAGACCTCCTGGCCGTTGACGCCGAGGCCGAGGGAACGCAGCTTGGCACTGACCGTCTCGAACGGCTGTCCCTGGAATTCCTCCGGGATGATGTTGATCTTCTGCGGCGTCGACTGGGTGGGCGACGGTGCTTCAGAGGTTTCCGTAGGCGTAGGAGTCGGCGAGGACGACGTCGATGAGGACGACGGGCTGGCAGAGCGGCTCGGGCTCGCGGAACTGGACTGGCTCGGCGAAGGGGTGGGCGAGAAGAATCCCGACTGGGAAATCAGGAAACCGACCAGCGCGAACAAGACCAGGAGGATCAACGCAACAAGGGGCCACGTCCAGGGGCTGCGCTTCTTGCGTTCCGGTTCCTGATCGTCGTAGCGTTCGTCATCGCTGTAGATGACTTCTTCGTCGTCGTTCAGTTGCCGTTCCGCCTCGAGGGCGTTGGCTCGTGTCAGTGGGTTGTCCGCGGATGCCGCAGCGGCTCCCACGGCAGCTCCGGCGGCGCCGGCGCCCAGCACCGGAAGTGCGGAGGTCGCCGTCGAGGATTGCTCCTTGCCGTAAGGTGAGGCGACGACGCCGGTGGGTGCCGTTGCGGTGTCGACCGGCGCAGTGATGGGGCCGGTTGAGTCTTCGAACAACAGCATTCCCGGCACAGCGGCATGAGCCGTGGCGATGTCGCCGTTACGGATGGCTTCAGCTGCTTCGGCAAGCTTGATGGCGTTGGCCGGCCGGTTCTTGGGGTCCTTGGCAAGCATGGACATCAAGAGGGCACGCACGGGCGTAGGCAGCGTCTCCGGCAGGGGCGGCGGTGCGTCATTGACCTGCGCCAAGGCGATGGCGATCTGCGATTCCCCGGAGAACGGACGGTGACCTGTGAGGCATTCGTAGCCGATGACGCCCAGGGAGTAGATATCCGAGGACCCGGTGGCTGTCTGGCCGGTTGCCTGCTCAGGTGCCAGGTACTGGGCGGTGCCCATGACCTGGCCGGTCTGCGTCAGCGGAACCTGGTCCGCCAGGCGGGCGATGCCGAAGTCGGTGACCTTTACCCGGTTGTCCGGTGTGATGAGCAGGTTGCCGGGCTTGATATCGCGGTGAACCAGGCCTTGCGCGTGGGCCACGGCAAGGGCCCGGGCTGTCTGGGCAATGATGGAGAGCGTCATGTCCGGGGACAGCACCTGTTCGCGCTCCAGGATGCCGCTCAGGGGGTGGCCCGGCACGAGCTCCATCACCAGGTATGCCGAGCCGGCTTCCTCGCCGTAATCGAACACGTTGGCGATGCCCACGTGGTTGAGGAGGGCGGTGTGGCGCGCTTCGGCACGGAAGCGCTGCAGGAAGCCGGGGTCACCCGTGTATTCCTCCTTGAGCACCTTGATGGCCACGATCCGGCCAAGGATCTGGTCCTTGGCCTTCCAGACCTCGCCCATGCCGCCAATCGCAATGCGACTGGTCAGCTGGAACCTGCCGCCGAGTGTGATTCCCGAAGTAGGCCTCACTTATTCAACACCGCCTCAAAAATCTTCTTTGCGTTCGGACTGGTTAGCTGGGCACCGCTGAGCACGTCCACACGTTCCATGACAATGGTGACGGCTACTTGCGGGTCGTTTGCCGGGGCGAACCCGGTAAACCATGAGTTGTTCAAACCTGAATCACCGAGTTCCGCCGTGCCGGTCTTGCCGGCCACCTTGATGCCAGGAACGGCTGCGCCCTTGGCAATGCCGTTATCCACTGCGCTGGTCATCCATTCGGTGATCTGGCCGGCGATCGGCTGCGTGGTGCTGGTGCGGAGTGCTTCAGGCTTTGTTTCGCTGATGACGCGCAGGTCAGGAGCACGTACTGTCTGCACCAGGTTCGGCTTCATCTGCACGCCGCCGTTTGCGATGGCTGCCGTCATCATGTTGATCTGCAACGGAGTAGCTTTGACGTCGCGCTGGCCCACGGACGACTGGGCGAGCTGTGCCTGGTCCAGGTCCCTGGGGAAGACGCTCTTGGCCTGCTGAAGCTTGAGCTGATCTCCGAAGGTTTCACCGAAACCGAATTTCTCGGCCTGCTCACGAATGGCGTCCTGGCCGAGGTCCAGGGCAATGCTGGCAAACGGCGTGTTGCAGGACTGCTCCAGGGCAAAGGCGAACGACGCCGTCTCCCGGACGTTGCAGTTGCCCCCGGCATAGTTGGGAAGGCTGGCATTGGAACCGGGAAGCGGGAGGCTGCTCGGGTTCGGCAGCTCACTGTCCTTGTTGTACTTGCCCGAGTTCAACGCCGCGGCCGTGTCAATGAGCTTGAAAACCGAGCCGGGAGAGAGCAGGTTTCCGGTGGGACCGCTGACGTTCTGGTTCAGGTTGATACCCGGGATCTGGTTCAGCTGGGCCATGTTCGCCTCTGCAGCGGCAGTGTCGTGGGTGGCAATCAGGTTGGGGTCGTAGGACGGCTTGGAGACCATCGCCAGGATGGCTCCCGTCTTCGGGTTGGTGACCACGATGGAACCCCGCTGGCCGTCCGGAATGAGGTCGTAGGCCAGCTTCTGGATGGCAGGATCAAGGGTCAGCTCCACAGAAGCGCCCTTGGGTTCCTTGCCCAGGAACATCTGGCTGATGCGGTCCAGGAATAACTGGTCCGAGTTACCCGCCAGGGTTTCCCCCATCGACTGCTCCAGCCCGGTGGATCCGAAGCCCCTCGAGAAGAAGCCGGTGACGCCCGCATAAAGCTCCGGCTGGGGGTACGAACGCTGGAAGGCGCAGGACTCGGTTCCGGGGACGGACTCTGCCACCGGTTTCCCGCCAACGATGATGGCACCGCGTTCGTTGCAGAACGTGGCGAGGATGGCGCGCTGGTTCCAGGGATTGGCGTTGAGGTCGTCCGCGCCAATGACCTGGACGTAGCTGATGGCGCCGAAAATCAACGCGAACATGGCGACGGCGGCCATCCACGAGCTGCGAATCGCTTGGTTCATTGATGCTTCACCGCCTCAGTTGGTGCGCTTGGTGTCTGGCCTGTTGGAGTCTTGACTGTCCCGTGGGAGCTGGTGGTCGGGGGTTTGTTGACCATGGGTGTGGTGTCAACCGGTCCGCGGGCCGTATTGGAGATCATGAGCAGCAGCCCGACGATGATCCAGTTGGCCAGCAGGGATGAACCTCCGGCGGCCAGGAACGGGGTGGTCAGGCCGGTCAACGGGATGAGCCGGGTGACGCCGCCGATGACCACGAAGCACTGCAGTGCGATCGCGAACGACAAGCCGCACGCCAGGAGCTTTCCGAAGGCGTCGCGCGTTCCCAGGGCTGCGCGGAAACCGCGGGTGAAGAGCAGCAAATAGAGCATCACCACGGCGAAAAGGCCGATCAGGCCCAGTTCTTCGCCGATGAGCGCCACGATCATGTCGCTGTTTGCGAACGGAACCAGGTCCGGGCGGCCCTGTCCCAGTCCTGTTCCCACCAGGCCGCCGTCGGCCATGCCGAACAGGCCCTGGACAATCTGTCCACTGCCGCCGGGAGACCTGCCGAAGACCTCCGGGGTGAAGGCGTTGATCCAGCTGTCGATCCTGAACGCGACGTGGGAGAAGATCTTCGATGCGATGAAACCGCCGCCGAGGATCAGGGCCAGGCCGATGACGACCCAGGAGATACGGCTGGTGGCCACGTAGATCATCACGATAAAGAGGCCGAAGAAGAGGACAGACGATCCGAGGTCGCGCTGGAAGACCAGGACGCCGATGCTCACCAGCCAGGCGGTGATCATCGGACCCAGGTCCTTGAAGCGGGGGAACTGCATGGGACCGATCTTCCGGCCGGCCAGGAGGATGAGGTCCCGGTTGGACGACAGATAACCCGCGAAGAATATGGCCAGGGTGATCTTGGCGATTTCACCAGGCTGGAAAGTCATGGGGCCGATGCGGATCCAGACGCTGGCACCGAGCACCTCACCGGCGGAGATGCCGGGCACCAGAGGAAGAATCAGCAGCAATGCACTGGCCGCCAACGAGATGTAGGTGAAGCGGCGCAGGATGCGGTGGTCCTTGAGGAACCAGATCACGGCGATGGAAACGGCCATGGCAATCAGCGTCCACCGGAGCTGGTTGTTGCCGGTGTCGTCGCCAGGGCCGTCCATGCGGTGGATCAGGGCCAGGCCCAATCCATTCAGGGCCACCACTATGGGAAGTATTACCGGATCGGCATATTTAGCGCGGAGACGGAGCACCACGTGGAATGCAAAGGCCGCTACGGCGAGCAGGCTCGATTGGAACCAGAA
The DNA here is from genome assembly GCF_049315185.1 of Paenarthrobacter sp. C1. Classification (NCBI taxonomy): domain Bacteria; kingdom Bacillati; phylum Actinomycetota; class Actinomycetes; order Micrococcales; family Micrococcaceae; genus Paenarthrobacter; species Paenarthrobacter sp. C1. The sequence goes on from NZ_CP186052.1 coordinate 30,017, forward strand.
GTCGCTGTCCAGTCCCAGATCCGAGTTGAGGCTGACCAGTGCGCTGGCGCCGATTCCAACGGCAAGTGCCAGCACGATGAGCAGAAGCTCGACGTTCCGGCGGGGCTTGGGGGCGGTTTCAGTCTGGATCATTTTGCCCCCTCACAGGGAGTCGGAACGGGAGATGGCGTGGGGCTGGCAACGGCTGCCGTGCTGGGTACCGGCACTGTGGCCGTAGCCGACGGCGACGGCGTGGGAGTCGCCGTGCCGGTTGGCGTCGGGCTGGGGCAATTGGCCGATGCGCTGCCGTACTGTTTCAGGTTTTCCACGATGAGCTGGGCGTCGTCGAGGTCCCCGGCAGGAACGGTCTGGCGAACGCTCTGCTGGCCATACTCAGGCAAGGAATCCACCCTGACATCGGTTACGGCTTCCAATCGGGAAAGCTGAATTGGGCCGAGCCTTTGCGAGATGCCGTTGAAGATGGCAACACGCTGATCGTATTCACCCACGTAATAGCGTGTCTGGGTCCAGGCGTAGCCAAGCCACAGGCCGACCACGACGCCCAGAACCAGGAATGCGGCGACGGCGGGCATCAACCAACGGATGCGACGCCTTGGCGGCTCTTCGGCCTCCGCGCGGTCCTGCTCTGCTTTGTGCGTCAGGACTGTGGCAGCGCGACGGGCCACCGTGCGGCCGGCAACGGTAGGAATGGAGCCTGTTTCAGCAGCCGTTGCCGCGGCGCCAACGAGCTCATGGGGGCGGCTGGCCAGTTCCTCGCGCAGGACTTCGGCTGACAGATGCTCACCGAGGTGGGGATCGGTGGTCGCCGGCGGTTCGGTGGAGGAATCCGAAGTCCCGGACGTTTCGTCCGCCTCGTCCGATTCCTTCGTCCTGGTGCCGTCGTCGGAAGCCGGTCCTGCGTCCGGCTTCCGGTCAGCTTCCGACTTCGAGGGGCCCTTGGCCGCATCTCCGGACGGCACCTCATCGGGGGACTTGGTGGCCGTCACCGCTTCAGGCTCATCGACGGCGGCAAGCGCAGCGGCCGGTACGACGTCGACGGCGGCCGTGTTGACGTCGTCGACCGTCTCCTCGACGATTTCCAACATGACAACCGTGACGTTGTCCGGGGCGCCCGCTTCGAGCGTGAGGTCTACGAGGATCTCGGCGCATTCGCGAAGGTCCTTGGTCTCGCGGACCATGCGCTCCACGACGTGCCCTGCTACGTAGTTCAGGCCATCAGAGCACAGCAGCCAGCGTTCGCCGGGTTCGACGTCCAGGACGTCCAAGTCCAGCTCAGGGCTCGCGTCAACGTCGCCAAGCACGCGCATCAGGACGTTCTTATGGGGATGCGTCTCGGCTTCCTCCGGACGGAGGCGTCCCTCATCGATCAGGCGCTGGACGAACGTGTGGTCCACGCTGATCTGCTCGAACTTCTTGTTGCGCAGGCGGTAAGCGCGGGAATCGCCAATATGCGCGAAGTGGAGCTTGCGGTCCTCAAGGAGCAACGCCGTGACCGTCGTACCCATGCCTGACAGCTTGGGATTCTGGTGGACGAGCTCTGAGAGCAGTGAATTGGCGGTTTGGATCTCGTCCGCCAGGACGGTGTCGGCGCCTTCAGGGTAGTCGTCATGATCCAGGTGGATCATGTCCAGGACCGTCGAAGCGGAGGCGACATCGCCGCCCGCGTGCCCACCCATGCCGTCGGCGACCACAGCGAGATGGCGGCCCACATAAGCGGAGTCGTCATTCTTGGAGCGGATCCGGCCGACGTCGGAACGGGCCGCGTAGCGCATGATCAGCGGGCGCTCCGCGGGCTTTTCCTTGTCCTCGGGGGTCTCAGAAGAGGCCATGGACTATGGCCTCAATTCAATGACCGTCTTGCCGATTCTCACGGGGACACCGAGCTCCACCGGCAACGCACGAGTGAGCTGCTGATCGGCCAGGTAGGTGCCGTTCGTAGAGCCGAGGTCCTCAATGAACCATCGGCTGCCCTGCGGGAACAGACGCGCATGCCGACCGGAGGCGTAGTCATCCTCCAGGACCAGGGTGGCTTCCTGCGCGCGTCCGAGCAGGATGGGGCTGGCCGCCAGGGGAACCGTGGTGCCCTTGAGGGGACCCTCAGTGACCACCAGGTTGCGGGCATGCTGGATGGCCGGCGGTGGTGTGGCAGCCAGTTCAGGATGCTTGCGGACTTCACGTGCCGTAGGAACGCCGGTCACTGCCTTGCGTCCGATCTGGAAGTCGCGGCGCATGGTGGACACAATGCTGAAGATCAGGACCCACAGCAACAGGAGGAAGCCGAAACGAAGCGCTGTAATGGTCAGTTCGCTGACATCGTTCACGCGTGGCCACCCGGGGTTTGGGGGAGGAGGCGGAAAATAATCTTGGTACGTCCCATCGTGATGGTTGAGCCGTCTGTGAGCTCCACGCTGCCGTTTACCTTATGTCCGTTGACGTAACTGCCATTCGTGGAGCCGAGGTCAACAGCCCACGTGCTCCCGTTCTCGGTGCGTACCTCAAGATGCTTCCGTGAAACCCCGGTGTCGTCCACCAGGATGTCGGCTTCAGAAGAGCGGCCGAGCACCACGCTGGCTGCATTGAGGGAGTATCGCTGACCGCTGATGTCCAGGACAGGCTGGAGGCGAATTGGCTGCCGTGCGGGGGCCGCGGGAACGTTGGCCCGCGGAGGCTGCGGAGCGGGAGCTGCGTCGCCGGAGGACTTTTCGGTCCGGGAAGCAATCTCGAAGTGGCCGGCCCGTTCCTCCTCATTGCGACGGAACGAGATCCTGACCGCGCCTTGGAGCGTATAGCCCTGGCTGCGAACGTGTTGGATAACGACGTCGCACAGCTCCTCAGCGAGGGGCGTTCCCCATTCCTGGGCCCGGGCGAAGTCCTCATCGCTGAGCAGGACATCAAAAACGTTGGGAGCCAGCGTGCGTCCGGCGGCGATGGTGATGGACTGATTGTCCAGTTCCCGCCTCAGCTTGCTCGCGATCTCCACTGGCTCAACCCGTGCCCGCGACCCCGTGGAGAAGACGTTGCGGACGGCCTTTTCAATGCCGCGCTCGACTTTGTCCAGCAAACCCATGTTCCTTCTCCTTTCCTTGCCGCGGCACCTGCTGTGCCTGTCCGATAGTCCTGCAATTGGTCCGACTGTGCACACACCAAAGTGCGCGCCCCACGGCCCTTCCTCTTCCCGATACTACTGGGACTGACTGGGAATGACCTTAATCCACAACGCCTTGCGCCACGGAAAAGTTCGACGGCGGCCCTTGCTGGCGGGGCTCGCAGGGGTTGAAAATTCCTTGAAGTTCTGCGGTTTCCAGGCCGTCCACCGCCCTTCCGGAGGGTGCCTCCCAGCCCGATTGGTGTTTTGCTCCGGATGTCCGTTATGCTTGATCTCGCTGCTTTTGAAGGAAACGAAGCTGGGAGACCAGGGAAGTCCGGAAAAAGAAGTTGCGCGCGAGTGGCGGAACGGCAGACGCGCTGGCTTCAGGTGCCAGTATCCGAAAGGGTGTGGGGGTTCAAATCCCCCCTCGCGCACGCAATCGAAAGAGCCCCGGTCTTAGGACCGGGGCTCTTTTGTTTTGTGGTCAGCCCCGCGCGAGGCTAGTTGCGGGCGGAACCTGCCAGCCGGCGTCGTGAGTTGCTGAGGTGAAGGCGCATGGCTGCCGCGGCAGCCACGGGATCGCCGTCCGCGATTGCTGCGTAGATAGAGGAATGCTCGTGGACTACTTGATCGAAGCGTTCGCGGGTTTCCCGGTCATCCCCGGCGACGAGGCGTGGGCGGGGCATGGTGATCATGGTCTGGCCGAGGGCGGCGATGCAGTCTGTATAAAAGGGATTGCCTGAAGCCGCAGCCACAGCACGATGGAACTCGAAATCAGCTTTCATGGCGTGCGCCGGATGCGAAACGTTCGCAGTGAATTGTTCCAAGGCACCGTGGACGGCCTTGAGTTGTCGTTCGCTGTGGTTCCGGGCAGCAAGCGAAGCTGCCTCGGCTTCGACGCCGATCCGGAAGTCGAGCATCTGCAGCCGTTCTTCCATGCTGGACACAGGCCGGGTTCCCGGTGCCTGGGTCGGGCCTTCGGCGGGCGGAGTCAGGGCAAAGCTGCCCCGCCCACGTTCGGTTTCCACAAGGCCCTCGGCCTGCAGCCGCGTCAATGCGGAGCGGACCACGGTTCGGCTCACCCGGAATTCGCTGATGAGGGTGTTCTCGCTGGGGAGCTTCTCGCCCGGTTGGATGACGCCGTCGACAATGCGGTTGCGGAGGTCGGCGGCGAGATCCGCAGTCAGGTTTCGGCTCATGCGTTCCAGATTACGCGCCGAACTCCACGGTTTCGGTGGTCCACGCACGGGCCTGTTCGCTCAACGTGACGCCGAGTCCGGGACGGTCCGGGACGATCATGCGACCGTTCTTCGTCTCCAGCCGCTCCTCGAACAGCGGGTCCAGCCAATCGAAGTGTTCCACCCACGGCTCGCGCGGGTAGGCGGCGGCCAGGTGGAGGTGGATCTCCATGGCAAAGTGCGGTGCCAGGCCCAGGCCTCTTTCGTCGGCCAGTGCTGCCAGGCGCAGGAACTGGGTAATGCCTCCGACGCGCGGCGCGTCCGGCTGGATGATGTCGCAGCCGTTGGCGTTGATGAGGCCCTTGTGCTCGGCGACAGAGGCAAGCATCTCACCGGTGGCGATAGGCGTGTCCAGGAGCTGTGCGAGGTGGGCGTGGCCCTCGAAGTCATAGGCATCGAGTGGTTCTTCGATCCAGATGAGGTTGAATTCCTCCAGTTGGCGGCCCATCCGCAGCGCCGTCGCCCGGTCCCACTGTTGGTTCGCGTCGACCATGAGCGGAACGTCCCAGCCAATGTGTTCGCGGACTCCCGCCACGCGGCGGAGGTCTTCTTTGGAGTCGGGCAGGCCCACCTTGATCTTGATGCCGCCGATGCCGTCGTCGATTGACTGCGTGGCGCGTTCCTTGACCTCTGCCAGGGTGGCGTTGAGGAAGCCGCCGGAGGTGTTGTAGGTCTGGACGGAATCGCGGTAGGACCCCAGCAGCTTGGCCAGCGGGAGTCCGGCGCGCTTGGCTTTGAGGTCGTAGAGGGCAATGTCTATCGCGGCGAGAGCCTGCGTCGCCACGCCTGACCTTCCCACCGAGGCGCCGGCCCAGAGGAGCTTGGTGTAGATCTTGCCGATGTCGTTGGGGTCCTCGCCAATGATGCCCTCCGCGACCTCCTTGGCGTGGGCGTACTGGGCCGGCCCGCCGGCGCGCTTGGAGTAGCTGAAACCGAGGCCGCTGTGTCCCTGCTCCGTGGTGATCTCGGCGAAGAGGAACACTACTTCCGTCATCGGCTTCTGTCTGCCGGTGAAGACCTTGGCGTCGCTGATGGGAACGCTGAGCGGCAGTCGCGCCGTGGACAGTTTGACGTGGCGGATGAGGTCTACGGTACTCACTGGGTCTCCTAAGGGGCGGGGCATCCTTGCCTGCTACTTAAGATACAAGCTGAGTACTTGTAGTACAAGACTTGTTTCTTCACGACCCTGCTGGCGATGCCGGCACATCCGTTGTCAGTACGGGTTTGGGTGTGCGCTTGCCTCCTTGCTGTGCGGCTGTCCCGGCAACAACCACCAGGGCTATCCCTGCCACCTGCATGAGTGTCGGCTGCTGGGCGAGGACAAGCAGCCCGATGAGGACACCGAATGCGGGCTCGATCGAAAGCAGCGTTCCAAAGGCCGTGTGGGTCATGCGCCGCAGCGCCAGCATTTCGAGGCCGAACGCGATCACCGGCGTTATGAGGGCAATCCCGGCCGCCAGGGGCAGCACCCACCAGTCGAGTGACCCGCCCAGTACCTGCGGCAACCCGACCGGCATGGTGGCAAGAGCGGCAATCGGGATGGTGAGTGACAAGCCGCTGATGCCGGAGAACCGGTCTCCCACATGTTGGGTGAGCACGTTGTACAGGCCCCAGCAGGCACCCGCAGCCACAGCGAATCCCACGCCGGCAAGGTCGATGACGCCATGCCATGGCTCAGTCAGCAGCGCCACGCCGATGAAGGCGAGGAGCGGCCAGACCAACGCCTTGCGGCGTTTGTTCATGATCCCGGCCACCGTGAGGGGGCCAAGGAATTCAATCGCGACGGCGGTCCCCAGCGGGATGCGCTCGACGGCGGCGAGGAAGAAGGTGGTCATGAAACCTGTCACGACACCCAGGGCGATCAAAGCCGGCAGGTCATGGCGGCGCAGCGAGCGGATGGCCGGACGGCTGATTACCCAGAGAAAGACCACTCCAAAGCACATCCGAAGCCATGCCGTCCCTGCTGGGCCGACCTGGCCGATAACGGTGACCGACATGGCGTTGGAGAGCTGGATGGCCATCATTGCTGCGACGGCCATAGACCAGGGGGGAGCGGCGGTGAGGGTTCGGGTCAAGGTTTTACGCACTGGGGCTTTCCGTCCGATGTCCGGCTCCAACGCCCGGTTCAAAAACGGCGAGGGAGAATCGGGCAGTTGTCCCGCCGTGGTTTGCATAGGAGTGGGCAACATCGCTGCGGAAGGTCAGGGCATCGCCGGTGTTCAGTTCGTAGCTCCCGGCCTCGACGTTCACCGTGATGGCGCCCTCCTGCACCTGGAGCAATTCACGCGTGCCGGAGCTGTGGGCTTCGCTCTCGTGGAGCTCTCCGGGAGCCAGGGACCAGTCCCACAGTTCAACAACGTCGGGAGATTCGGTACCGGCAACCAGCTCGCCCTTGCCGCCCAGAGGGCCGGTCCACAGTACGGCGCCTTCGCCCTTGCGGGTAAGTTTGGCCGAACGCAGCGTGGGCGGCTCCACCAATGCAGGCAAGCCAACACCTAGGGCATCGCTGAGCCGCAGGAGGGTTCCGATGCTGGGATTTACGCCGCCTTGTTCGACGCTCACCAGCATTCTGCGGCTAACGCCGGCCATGGCGGCAAGCTGGTCGAGGGTCCACTCCCTGCCTTTGCGTTCCTGTTTCACCCGCAGGCCAATTGCGCGTGCCAAGGCCTCTGCACTGTCATCCATTAGTGCAGCATAATGCACTAACTTGGCATTAAGAAGCTCAGATTCTCGGGGCCTAGTTCCGCAGAGCCCCAAAGCCCGTAATTAAAGCCTCCAAGCCCAAGCTGAAGGCAATGTCAGTGGGACGCGCATGCTGTTCCAAGGCCAGCCGGTCCACGGCGGCCGTGAAGTTGGGGACCTGATCGGCGAGGGTGCCGGCGTCGAAGATGTCCTCAGGTGCGGTGACGTCGTAAGCGGCCCCGAAGACAAAGGCCTCGATAGCCACAATCGCGGAGATGATTTTCTCCTCCGGGAAGCCTGCGTCGCGGAAGCCGGCCGTCACGGCCTCGTACATGGCCAGGGTCTTGGGAGCATTGGCAACGGGCAGGACGGCGATGATCGGAATAAGCGGCGTGTGCTCGGAGAACACATCCCTGTAGGACCATGCCCACTTGCGAACGGCCTCTTCCCAGGGGTCTATCCCGAACGCCGACACATCAACCATCGCGGCCAAGTGGTCCTCGAGCAGGACGAGCACGTCGTCCTTGGAGGACACGTGGTTGTACAAGGCAGAGGGGGCTACTCCCAGTGTGCGGGCCAACGCCGCCATGGTGAGTCCGTCGTAACCCTTGCTGCTGATCAGCTTGAGCGCCGCCGTCGTGATGCCGTCCTGGTCCAGAACCGCCGCCGTTGGTCGGCCGGCGCGGCGCCGGGAAGTGGCGGATGGGGCTGGGGTGGGTTCGGGCATCGGGAGCCTTTCTGCTGCCTGTGTCCCCAGCATTATTCCATCGGCTCTTCACAGCCGCGCACTCAGCCGCTACTATGGAGATAAATGAATGCCATTCATTTATTGGTCAGCCACCAACGGACGGCCACGGAGAGGACATCATGCAGAATCTTGATCGCGACGTTGTGATCGTCGGTGCCGGGCCGTCAGGGCTGACGGCGGCACGTGAACTGAAGAAGGCCGGGCTCAGTGTCGCAGTGCTCGAAGCCCGCGACCGCGTGGGCGGCCGCACCTGGACCGACACCATCGACGGCGCCATGCTGGAGATCGGCGGCCAGTGGGTTTCGCCGGACCAGACGGCCCTCATGGACCTGCTGGACGAGCTCGGCCTGAAAATGTACCCGCGCTACCGCGATGGCGAATCCGTCTACATCGGCGCAGACGGCAAGCGCACGCAGTACACCGGTGACACCTTCCCGGTCAACGAAACCACCAAGGCCGAGATGGACAAGCTCGTCGCCATCCTGGACGAACTCGCAGCAGAGATCGGCCCCACCGAGCCCTGGGCACACCCCAAGGCACGCGAGCTGGACACCATCTCCTTCCACCATTGGCTCCGCCGGAACTCCACAGATGAAGAAGCCTGCAACAACATCGGCCTCTTCATCGCCGGCGGCATGCTCACCAAGCCCGCGCACGCCTTCTCGGCATTGCAGGCAGTCCTGATGGCCGCCTCTGCCGGTTCGTTCACGCACCTCACGGACGAAGACTTCATCCTGGACAAGCGCGTCATCGGCGGCATGCAGCAGGTTTCACTGCTCCAGGCAGCTGAGCTGGGCGACGACGTCGTCCTTAGCAGCCCGGTGCGCACCATCAAGTGGGACGACAACGGCGTGACCGTTGTTTCCGAGCGGGCCACCGTCAACGCCCGTTACGTGATCATGGCCGTTCCGCCGAACCTGTACTCACGCGTTTCCTTCGACCCGCCGCTCCCGCGCCGGCAGCACCAGATGCACCAGCACCAGTCGCTGGGCCTGGTCATCAAGGTCCACGCTGTGTACGACACGCCGTTCTGGCGTGAAGACGGACTGTCCGGCACGGGCTTCAGCGCCGGTGCGCTGGTGCAGGAGGTCTACGACAACACCAACTACGGCGACACCCGCGGAACCCTGGTTGGCTTTGTGTCCGACGAGAAGGCCGACGCCGTGTTCGAGCTCAGCGCCGAAGACCGCAAGAAGGCCATCCTGGAGTCCATCGCCGGATTCCTGGGCGACAAGGCCCTCACCCCCGAGGTTTACTACGAGTCCGACTGGGGCTCGGAAGAGTGGACCCGTGGCGCCTACGCTTCCAGCTACGACCTCGGAGGCCTGCACCGCTACGGCAAGGACCAGCACGCGAACGTCGGCCCGATCTACTGGTCCTCGTCCGACCTCGCCGCCGAAGGCTACCAGCACGTTGACGGCGCAGTCCGTATGGGCCAGGCAACCGCCGCACGGATCGTCGAAGCCAACAAACTGGCATCAGTGACTGTCTGATCACTGTGAAACCACACCGGCAGGCCGGGGGAGCACCATTTCCCGGCCTGCCGGCTGCACTGTTTAAGAACTGAAAGGGACCACCATGCGCTACGTAGTTGGTTACACCGCCAACGCAAGGGGGCACGACGCCGTCCACCTTGCCGTCGCCTTGGCCCGGAACCAGGATGTCAGCCTGGACCTGGTCCTGGTGATCCCGGAGGACTCCCCGTTCAATGCCGTGTACCCACCCGAAGCCGGCTACGACGACATCCTCAACCAGCAAGCCCAGCGCTGGCTTGATGAGGGCCTCGCCTTGGTCCCGGATGACATCACGGCGCACGGACACATCCGCCGCGGTGATTCCGAGGCCCAGGCGCTGATTGACGCAGCTGTCGAGATGGACGCCGCGGCCCTGGTCATCGGCGCCACGAACGGCGGCTTGTTCAAGCGGTTCACCATTGGTTCCGTGGCGGGTTCACTGCTCCACTCGTCGCCGGTCCCGGTGGCGCTGGCACCCCACGGCTACCAGCGGACTGACGCCATCACCCGGCTCAGCTGCGGTTTCGGGACGCGCCCCGGCGCAGACGAACTGCTTGACGTCGCCGTCGAGTCCGCACGCGACCGTCAACTCCCGCTTCGGCTCGTTTCCCTGTTGGCGCTCGACGGCGGTAACTCGCTGACGCTGGCAGACGCCGCCTGGATGCACGCCGCCGACCGGCTTGCCGCCGTCGGAAGTTCAACCCCGGACGCACCGCTGCCTGAGCCCGAAATCGTCGTGGCGCAGGGCCGGACCATAGAAGAAGCCGTGGACCGCCTCGACTGGGAAGACGGCGAAATCCTGCTGATCGGCTCCAGCCGCCTCGCCCAGCACCGTGCCACGTTCCTTGGCAGCACCGCCAACCGGATCCTGCGCGCCCTTCCCGTTCCCATGATCGTGGTTCCCCGCGATTACACGCGCCAAAGCTCCTAGCAATCGCCTGAGAGGCAATACCCATGTCTACTGCACCAAAGACGGTCCAGTCGAAAGAATCAACCCTGAGTGAAAAGGGACTGAAAGCCGGATCGGTGGGCCTGATTGGCGCCGTCGTGATCGGTGTTTCCTGCATTGCTCCCGCGTACACGCTGACCGCGGCCCTGGGGCCCACCGTGTCCGAGGTGGGCGTGCACTTGCCGGCCATCTTCCTTGTTGGCTTCATCCCCATGCTGCTGGTGGCGCTCGGCTACCGCGAACTGAACAACGCCATGCCCGACGCCGGCACCTCCTTCACGTGGGCGACGCGGGCGTTTGGTCCGTGGATCGGATGGATGGGCGGCTGGGGACTGATCGCGGCCACCATCATTGTGCTGTCCAATCTGGCGGCCGTTGCCGTGGACTTCTTCTACCTGATGCTCGGGCAGATCTTCAGCAACCCGGAGCTGGGCGAGCTCAGCAAAATCCTGCCGCTGAACATTGCCACCACACTGGTTTTCATTGCGCTGGCTTGTTGGATTTCGTACCGCGGCATGGAAACCACCAAAGGCGTCCAGTACGTGCTGGTGGCCTTCCAGTTGCTGGTCCTGGGATGGTTCGCGGTCTCGGCGTTCGTGCATGTAGCCAACGGCACGGCCTTCGATGCCACTGCCATTTCGCCTGACTGGTTCAACCCGTTCGCCGTCGATTCGTTCTCGTCATTCGCTGCAGGTGTCTCGCTCTCGATCTTCATTTACTGGGGCTGGGACGTCACTCTGACCATGAATGAGGAGACGAAGAATCCGGAAAAGACGCCCGGCCGTGCGGCAACCATCACCGTGCTGGTCATCGTGATCATCTACATGACCGTCGCACTGGCTACCTTGTCCTTCGCGGGCGTCGGCGAGACCGGCCTGGGCGCCGGCAACCCGGAGAACCAATCCAGCATCTTCGCGGTTCTGGCGGGTCCGGTGATGGGTCCGTTCGCGATCCTCATGTCCTTGGCCATCCTGAGCAGTTCCGCCGCGTCCTTGCAGTCGACCTTCGTTTCACCGGCCCGCACCATGCTGGCCATGGGCCACTACCGCGCCATTTCGCCCCGCTTTGGGCGGATCAGCCCCACGTTCAAGTCGCCGAGCTTTGCCACCATCGCCGCGGCCATCGCGGCAGCCGCGTTCTACGTGATCACCCGGACTGTGTCCGAGAATGCCCTGTGGGACACCATCACCGCCCTGGGCATGATGATCTGCTTCTATTACGGCATTACAGCTCTGGCCTGTGTTTGGTTCTTCCGCGCTTCAGCCTTCAGCGGTGTCCGGGCATTCTTCTTCAAGTTCCTGGCACCGTTGCTGGGCGGGGTGATCCTGCTGGTGATGTTCGTGAAGACGGCCATGGACTCGATGGATCCCGCGTATGGCTCGGGCTCGTCCGTTGGCGGGGTAGGCCTGGTGTTTGTGCTGGGGATGGGTGTGATCCTGCTGGGCGTTGTGGTGATGCTGGTGATGTATCGGCTGCGGCCCGGGTTCTTCAAGGGCAAGGTCCTCTAGTTTCCTCCCGTCGAGTTGGCTCCTAATGACAATGTTGCCCGGGCAAAGTCATAGGGTCGTTGCAACGCTCTGATTGATGGAGCGTTTTATGGTCAAGTTGTTCCCCAAGGCTGCGCGTACTGAGTTTCTTGATTTGGTGTGTGCGGGGATGCCTGTTCGTACTGCTGCCCGGCGTGTCGGGGCGGTGCACGCTACCGGGCACAATTGGTGGGTTCAGTCTGGCCTAATGATGACCGTGAACCGGGGTGCTACCGGAGGTCTTGCCGATCCTGCTCCTTCAGTCGGGGGCCCTGGCCGTGCGTTGGGTCTGGAAGAGCGAGGCATGATCCAGATGGGTGTGCGGATGGGCCTCAGTTACGCGAAGATCGGCGCATTGATCGGGCGGGATAAGTCCGTAGTTTGGCGGGAGGTCAAACGCCACACGAGCGCGGACGGGAAGTACTACGCCTCGGTCGCTCACGCCAAAGCGCATCAGGACAGGCGCCGTCCCAAACCCTTCAGGCTGGCCAAGGACGAGGGTTTGTGCCGGCTGATCGGCGTCTGGATGGATGACGGGTGGAGTCCGAAGCTGATCTCCTCGATGTTGGCGTATTACTTCGGTGACGATCAGACTATGCAGGTGAGCCACGAGACGATCTACCAGGCCCTTTACGTCCAAACCCGCGGGAACCTGCGGGCGGACCTGGCCGAAAAGCTCAGCCTGAAACGCAAACAACGCATCCCCCACGGCACTGACCGGCGCGCCAACAGCCCCTATAAAGAGGCCTTCAAGATCAGCCAACGTCCCGCCGAGGTCCAGGACCGGGCAGTGCCCGGGCATTGGGAAGGTGACCTCATCATCGGCGCCAACGGGACAGCGATCGGAACCTTGGTGGAACGCTCAACCCGGTTCACGATCCTGCTGCACCTGCCAGGGGACCACACCGCGGAAACCGTTGCCGCCGCGATGATCCGGGAGATGGCCTCCCTCCCGGATCACCTGCGCCGGTCGATCACCTGGGACCGCGGCACCGAACTGGCCGACTACGCAAAAATCCAGACCGCTCTCGATACGACGATGTACTTCTGCGACCCGCACTCGCCCTGGCAGCGCGGCACCAACGAAAACACCAACCGGCTCCTGCGGTTCTGGTTCGAGAAAGGCACTGACCTTTCAGTGCACACCCCCGAGGACATCCGCCTGGTCGCAGCGAAACTCAACCGCCGCCCCAGACCAACACTGAACCTCGAGACCCCAGCCAACCGGCTAAACCAGCTGCTACAAGCGGCCTAACCCCCAGCGTTGCTCCCACCAATTGACTTTGCCCCGCCGGGATTGTCACTAAGTGTCACCTCGGTGAAGGGATTGCGGACGTCGGTACACCTGCTGCCCGCTCTGCTGCCGCAAGGGCTTCGGCCAGGCGCTCGACGGCGGCGCGATAGTCGGTGCCGGCAGTCACCCGGCAGTACTCGGCTTCCCGCATGGCCCTGGTGAGTGCCGCCGTTTCCGCAGTCCGAACGTCCGTCATGGCCGGAAAATCGATGGCCTGCGCGGGGTCCAGTTCGTAGCGGCGCCACTGGGCAAGGATGTGGGCATGGAGGGCGGCATCGTCAGCAAACCCGGCACGACGGCGGGGCTCGGCGGCGTGGATGCGCTCCACTTTGCGGGCGCCGGCGAAGGTGGTCGCAGCGGTTGCAAAGCACAAGAAAACCATGATGACCCCGGCTGGCGGCCACTGCACTGACGGCACCAAAACAGCGGGCATTATGACCACGAGCCCGGCGAACACGTCCCAAAAAAGCCCGTCCGGCTCCGGGCCACGTCCATGCGTGAGTTTCTTATGCAAGACGTACGTGGTTGCCGCAGTTGCAAGAACCAGGGCAACGCCCCACAGGAGCATCATGGCGGGCATCGGACACCTCCAGGCGACTTCGCTGCTATTGATTCAGTATGCGCCAGCGCGTGAGTGGACGCGAGGGGTCAACTGTCGTACCCCCGGCGTAGCCTTGGCACCATGAGACTGAAAATGTGCAGCATCCACGTCAAGGACCCGGCAGCAGCTCACACGTTCTACACGGAGACGCTGGGGTTTGAGACCCTGATGGCCATGCCCGAGTACAACCTCTTCATTATCAAGAATCCCGGAGCGGACAACAATGCAACCGGGCTGCTGCTGGAACCCAGCGACAACCCGATCGGCGCGAACTACATGAACGCCGTCTACGAAGCCGGGATGCCCGCTGTTGTCCTGGGCGTTCCGGATGTCCAGGCCGAGTACCAACGCCTGCTGGCTGCAGGCGTGACTTTCAAGGGCGAGCCGGCCGAGGATCCGTCAGGAATCAGCGCAGTTTTCGACGACGGTTGCGGCAACTTCGTCCAGCTCCACCAGGACTAGCGCTTAAAAGAGTTGCGGCCGGAGACCACCGGTCCCCGGCCGCACCTTTCAGAACACTTACGCGTGGTCGCGCTTGGACGTCTTGGGAGCGTCGCGCTTTGCGGCGGCGTTGTCCCGGGCTTCCTTGGTGGCGGCCTTCCTGGCAGCCTCTTCCTTCACACGCTGTGCCTCGGAGCGGACAGCGGCGTGGGTGGCACGCTCGGTGACCAGCCACTGCGGGGGAGCCTGCAGCAGCTCGGTGATTTCCGCCGTCGTGAGTGCATCTTCAACGCCGCCGCGGGCCAGGCCGCTGATGGAGACGTTGAGTTTCTGTGCCACGACGGGACGCGGGTGCGGGCCGTTGCGGCGGAGTTCGGCGAGCCACTCCGGCGGGTTTGCCTGGAGTTCGGCGAATTCCTCGCGGGTGATGGACGAATCCTGGAATTCCTGGGGTGTCGCGGGCAGGTAGATGCCGAGTTTCTTGGCGACTGTTGCCGGCTTCATGGACTGGGAGTTCGAGGACGTCATGCTTCAAGGGTATCTGGCCGGTACTGTGAGTGTGTGCCAGATGCTGAAGATTCCGCCGAAACCCCCGAGTCCCAACCCGGGCTTCGCTTCGCCTACGTGGCGGGCGTTACCCCCGGCAAGTGGATCCGCAGGTGGGAAGAACGGATGCCGGATGTCCCGCTGCACTCGTTCATGTCCGACGACGACGCGCAGCTTTCGGTGCTGCGCGACGGTTCCGCGGACCTCAGCTTTGTCAGGTTGCCCGTGGACCGCGAAGGTCTGAACGTCATCCCTTTGTATGAAGAGCAGCCGGTGGTCGTGGCGCCCAAAGGCCACGAAATCTCGGTGTTCGAGGAAGTGGCGCTGGATGACCTGGCGGAGGAAAACTTCCTTGACGTAGGGGAAATGGGTGGCCCGGACATGGCCCTCCAGGTGGTTGCTTCCGGAGCCGGGCTGGTGATCATGCCCATGTCGGTCGCCAGGCATTTGAACGCCAAGGACACTGTCATGCGGCGTTTGACGGGTGCGCCCGGAACACAGATCGGCTTGGCGTGGCCGGTGGGAACGGATTCGCCGGTGATCGAAGAATTCATTGGAATCGTGCGGGGCAGGACGGCCCAGAGCTCGCGCCAACCATCCGCCCAACAGGAAAAGCCCAAGAAAGCACCCAAGCCTGATCGTCGTGGCGGGGGCCCCAAAAAGCCTGCCGTCGCACAGCGCTACGCTCCCAATCCTGACAAGGGCCGGGGCAAGGGTTCGCGCAAGAAGGGCAAGCGCTGACTATTCGCCGTGGATGGCAGCCTGCTGCTGTTCCGAACGGTTGAGATAGGCCAGGAGCAGGTCGCCCGCACGTTCCAGTTCGCCGGCTTCCAGTGCAGCGCAGATCTGCTCGTTTTCCGCGAGCCAGTCACTGTAGAAATGTGCGTTCATGGTGGCCTTGTGGAAATAGAGCCGCATCTCGGCCAGGATCTGGGCCATGATCGTGTTCAGCCGGTTGCTTTCCGCGAGGGCAACGATCGCTCCATGGAAATGCTGGTTGGCGCTGCCCAGACCTTCATTGTCATTGGCGGCCGCAGCCAGCTTTCCCTCTTCGACGGCGGCCCTGACGGCGGCGACGCGCTCCGGTGAGCCGCCTGCGCGAATGGAACTGACCTCGATGGCCCGGCGCACGGTGTAGACATCGTGGATGTCACCGGCTTCAAGGGTGGCCACATATACGCCCCTGTTTGGCTGCCGGATGAGCAGTCTCTCGCCGGCGAGTTCGGCAAACGCTTCGCGCACGGTGTTCCTGGAGACTCCCAGATCTTCTGCGATGGTGGCTTCAGTGAGTTTGGCGCCCGGAACAAGGAAGCCTTCGGCCAGTTGATAGCGCAGTTCCTCTGCGACCCGCTCAGCCACGGACGGCACCCTGAGGCGCATCCTGGCGCGCGCGCCGTCGAAGCCAGCATGTTCGCTTGATTCCTGATCTGCACTGGCCATGACTCCAAAATTACACGATTGCCGAAAATTCGGATCGCTGGATTGTTGAACAATCCAGCAGATTGGTGCATGCTGGATGTAACGCACATCACGAGGCAGGGATCACACCATGGCAACCATCGACCTGAACAGCGACGTCGGCGAGTCCTTCGGGCGCTGGACACTCGGGGACGACGCTGCCATGTTCCAGTCCGTTTCCAGTGCCAACGTTGCATGCGGATTCCACGCCGGCGACCCCAGCGTCATCCGCAGCACCTGCGCGAAGGCGGTCAAGGCCGGCGTCGTAATTGGTGCCCATGTCGGCTACCGCGACCTCGCGGGTTTCGGCCGCCGCTTCATGGATATCGATCCCAAGGAGTTGGCGGACGATGTCGTGTACCAGATCGGGGCCTTGCAGGCTCTGGCGGCCACTACGGGAGCGCGCGTCGAATACGTCAAGCCCCATGGTGGCCTCTACAACGCAATCGTGAAGCACACAGCCCAGGCGCGGGCAGTAGTGGAAGCTGTGAAATCGGTGGACCCCAACCTCCCGATTCTTGGCCTTCCCGGCTCCGAAGTCCTGCGTATCGCTGAGGAAGCCGGCCTTCGGGGCGTTTCCGAAGCCTTCGCGGACCGCGCCTACAACCCGGACGGAACCCTCGTTTCCCGTTCCCAGCCGGGTGCCGTCCTGCATGACCCAGCCGAAGTGGCCGAACACGTCCTGCGTATGGCCACCGAACAGTCGGTAAAGGCAATCGACGGTTCCATCCTCAAGATCCGCGCAGAGAGCATCTGCGTGCATGGTGACTCACCGGGAGCCGTTGCTATGGCTACCGCGGTGAAGTCCGTACTGGGCGAGGCCGGCGTAGCCGTCGGCTCGTTCCTCCCATCCGTTTGAACCTGGGCTCCGCACCACACACCTCATCCCCCCGGAGGGCATCATGACCAGCACCAACAACGCAGCAAAGGCAGTGACAAGGAAGCCACCGCCCGGCGCACTCAAGGCCTACGTGGCAAGCCTGACCGGCACCTCGCTGGAGTACTACGACTTCGCCATCTACTCGGTGGCCTCGGCCCTCGTGTTCCCAAAGATCTTCTTCCCGGGCAACGACGAATTCGTTGCGCTGCTCCTCTCCTTCTCAGCGTTCGCAGTTGGTTATCTTGCACGCCCGATCGGTGGCATCATCTTCGGCCGCCTCGGCGACAAGGTCGGGCGCAAGTACGTCCTGGTCTTCACTTTGGTCCTGATTGGCGTGGCCACTGTCCTCATCGGTGCGCTGCCCGATTACTCCGTGATCGGTGTTGCGGCTCCCACCATCCTTGTCCTCCTGCGGCTCGCCCAGGGCATCGGCGTAGGTGGTGAGTGGGGAGGCGCGGTACTGCTGTCCAGTGAATTCGGCGATCCCAACAAGCGCGGATTCTGGTCCTCGGCAGCCCAGATCGGCCCGCCCGCAGGCAACCTCATGGCCAACGGCGTCCTCGCCATTCTTGCCGCCAGCTTGAGCAACGAAGCGTTCCTCTCCTGGGGTTGGCGCGTAGCCTTCCTTGCCTCCGCACTCCTCGTGGTGTTTGGCCTGGTCATCCGCCTCAAGCTCGAAGAAACCCCGGTCTTCAAAGCCATCCAGGCCCAAGGCGACCGGCCGAAGGCCCCCATCAAGGAAGTCTTCACCCAACAGCCCAGGGCCCTGGTGGCAGCCGCCCTCTCCCGGGTCTGCCCCGACATCCTTTACGCGCTGTTCACAGTGTTCGTGGCCGTCTATGCCACCAAGGAACTGGGCATGACCACCGGCAACGTACTGTCCGCCATCCTGATCGGGTCAGCTTTCCAGCTCTTCCTGATCCCTCTGGCCGGCGCACTGACTGACCGCTTCAACCGTCGTTGGGTCTACGGCATCGCTGCAGCCGCAACCGCTGCGTTCATCCCGCTGTTCTTCCTGATGATCCAGGGCAGGTCTGTGCTCATGCTGACCATCGGCACGGTCATCGGATTGGCATTGCACGCCTTCATGTACGGTCCGCAGGCGGCTTTCATCACCGAACAGTTCCCGGCTAGGCTCCGTTATGCGGGCAGCTCGCTGGCATACACCCTGGCCGGCGTGATCGGCGGAGCGGTTGCACCGATCATTTTCACAGCGCTCTACGGTGCGGCGAATCACGGCTGGTACCTGATTGCTGTTTACATTCTGGTGGCATCCGTTGTCACCATCGTGGGCATGCTCCTGGGTCGCGATCCGGAGCCTGAAGAGGAAGAGCGCTTGTTGCAGGCGGCGCAGTCCCAGCCGGCAGTGTAACGAGTCATGGAAACCGCAATGCACACCACCACCGCAAAAAAGGTACTCTCCGTCAGGCCGGTTGGCACGCGTGCTGTCCTGGCCGAACTGGACGGACTGCAGGATGTCCTTGCCCTCCAGGACATGCTGTACAAGTCCCCGCTCCCGGGACAGGTGGACGTTCTCGCCGCTGCTGAAACAGTGATGGTGGTGGGTGAGTCCGCCGCAGCTACCCGCGCCATCGGCGCCCGGCTGCTTGAGTTGGAACTCACCGCTCCGGAGGTTACTGACTCCGGGCTGGTGGTCATCGACACCGTGTACGACGGCGACGACCTCGCCGACGTCGCGGAGTTGACCGGCCTGAGCGTCGACGGCGTCATTGCGGCCCACACAGGTCAGGTCTGGACCGTTGCCTTCGCGGGCTTCGCGCCGGGTTTTGGGTACATGGTGGGCGAAAACGAGGTCCTTACCGTGCCTCGGCGTTCGTCCCCGCGCACAGCGGTCCCGGCCGGTTCCGTCGCCCTCGGTGGCCAGTACTCGGCCGTCTACCCCCGCCGTTCCCCGGGCGGCTGGCAGCTGATCGGCCGGACCGGTGCACGGATGTGGGACCTGAACCGTCCGCAACCGGCACTCGTGAGGCCCGGTGACCGGGTCCAATACCGGGCCGTCCGCGAGGTTGTCACTGCCTCGGCCCATGATTCCGACGCCGATTCAGACCACCACACGGGACCGGGCCTGCGGATCCTCAACCCAGGTGCCCTGAGCCTCATAGAGGACCTCGGCCGCCGCGGATTCGGCCCGCTCGGCGTCTCCGCGGCTGGTGCCCTGGACCGGGCCTCCCTCCGCAGGTCCAACCGCCTGGTGGGCAATGCCCCTTCTGCGGCGGCCATTGAGTCCGTCAACGGCGGGCTGACTGTGGAAGCTGTTGGAGACCAAGTCCTTGCCGTCACCGGTGCGCCGACAACGCTGACCGTCCAGTCGCCGTCGTGGTTTGACGACGACGGCGACGAAGTCAGTCCCGGCGGCCAGCGGACCGTTCCCATGGCTGCACCTTTCGCACTGCTCGACGGCGAAGTCCTCACCTTGGGCGCCCCCGAGTCGGGATTCCGGAACTACGTGGCAATCCGCGGCGGAGTGGATGTGCCCGAGGTTCTTGGGAGCCGTTCGGCAGACACGATGTCCGGCATCGGGCCTGCCCCGCTGGTCATCGGCCAGGAGCTTCCCGCCGGTGACGCCACCGAATCAACAGCGGTGGGCAGCCCTGAGCTGCAACCCGGCTTCCCGGACGAGGGCGTCACGGTGCTGGACGTCGTTCCCGGCCCGCGCGCCGGTTGGTTCGACCAGGCTGCGCTCGACTCCCTCACGAGCCAGGACTGGCTGGTCACACCGCAGTCCAACCGTGTGGGCATGCGACTGGACGGCACCCCGTTGAAGCGGACCCGCGAAGGCGAGCTTCCCAGCGAGGGCACCATGGCGGGTGCGCTCCAGATCCCGCCTGCCGGACTGCCGGTCCTGTTCCTGGCGGACCATCCGATCACCGGTGGCTATCCCGTGATCGGCGTGGTGCGTGATGAGCACCTCGACCGCGCAGCGCAGGTGCCCATCGGCGGCCGTATCCGATTCCGGTTCGTCCACGATTCCCCAGACTTCAGCACAACCCCAGAGAAGTGAGTATTTGATGCGTAAGGTCCTGATCGCGAACCGCGGCGAAATTGCCGTCCGCGTCGCCCGAGCCTGCGACGATGCCGGCATCTCGTCGGTAGCCGTCTACGCGGATATCGACGCCGACGCCATGCACGTTGGCGCAGCCGATGAAGCCTACAGCCTGGGCGGAAACAGCCCTGCTGACACCTACCTGAACATCGGGAAGCTGCTTGGGATCGCCGCGCAGTCCGGAGCGGACGCGGTCCACCCCGGATACGGCTTCCTCTCCGAAAACGCGGACTTCGCACAAGCAGTGATCGACGCCGGGCTGGAGTGGATCGGTCCCTCTCCGGAGTCCATCCGTCAGTTGGGCAACAAGATTACTGCCCGCGAGATCGCCGTCCGGGCCGGTGCGCCGTTGGTCGCGGGCAGCGACGGACCTGTGTCCTCAGCGGCGGAAGCACGCGCTTTTGCCGAGGAACACGGGCTCCCGATGGCCATCAAGGCTGCTTTCGGTGGCGGCGGACGGGGACTCAAGGTAGTCCGGGAGCTCGCTGAAGTGGAAGAAGCCTTCGACTCCGCTGTCCGTGAAGCCGTGGCCGCATTCGGTCGTGGCGAGTGCTTCGTGGAGCAGTACCTGGACCGGCCGCGGCACGTGGAAGCGCAGATCATCGCGGACAAGCAGGGCAACGTCGTTGTGGTGGGTACCCGTGACTGCTCCCTCCAGCGCCGCCACCAAAAGCTCGTGGAAGAGGCACCCGCGCCCTTCCTCAGCGATGCACAGCGGCAAAAGATCTACGACGGTTCCAAGGCGATCATTCGTGAAGCCGGCTACTACGGTGCCGGAACAGTGGAGTTCCTCGTTTCGGCAGACGGTGCCGTCGCGTTCCTTGAGGTCAATACCCGACTTCAGGTGGAGCACCCGATCACCGAGGAAACAGCGGGGATCGACCTGGTGCAGGAACAGTTCCGCGTGGCTGCGGGCCTGCCTTTGAGTGTGTCCGAGGACCCCGTCGCCAAGGGGCACTCCTTCGAATTCCGGATCAACGCTGAAGATGTCGGCCGTGGATTCCTGCCGTCCCCTGGCACAGTCGGACTTTTCGAGGTGCCTACAGGGCCGGGCATCCGGGTGGATACCGGAGTGCGTGCGGGGTCGAACGTTCCACCGCAGTTCGATTCCCTGTTGGCGAAACTGATCGTGTCCGGAGCTGACCGGCAGCAGGCACTTCGTCGCGCCCGTAGGGCCCTGGCCGATTTCACCATCACAGGCTTGGCCACGGTGCTGCCATTCCACCGGGCGGTCCTGGAGGCTGACGACTTCACTTCAGTGGCCGGACTCCGCGTACACACCCGGTGGATCGAGACTGACTTCGCCGGCCAGATCCCCGTGGACCCTGACTACAGCGCGGTGGCTCCGGGCGGAGAACGCCGGACCATCACTGTTGACGTCGATGGCAAGCGGCTTGCCGTGGGACTTCCTGCGGATTTGCTGGATGGCTGGGCGCGCTCCGGACAAGGGCTTCCGGCCGCTACGGATGTCACGGGGCTGCCGGGTTCCCTCGGCGCCGATGATTCACCCGCCGAATCCGCCCTCGTCTCCAGCATGTCCGGCACCGTCGTCAAGTGGCTGGTGGAACCCGGAGCCGAGGTAGCTGCCGGAGACCCCCTGGTGGTTCTGGAAGCCATGAAGATGGAAACCCAGGTCCCGGCACACCGCGCAGGCACCCTCTCGGAAGTGCTCTCGGCTCCCGGTGGAGTGGTCTTGGCGGGCGCAGTGCTCGCCCACATCGAGTAGCGGCCCGACGCGCTATGAAGTAACCGTCACGCCCAGCACCGTGTCCAGCAGGGCGTTTCGGAATTTGCCCGTGGGATCGTTGGCGCTAACGAGAGCCCGGAAGTCCTCGAAACGCGGGTAGAGGGCGGCGAAGTCGTACTCGCCGGGAGTGAAGAGCTTGCCCCAGTGCGGTCGCGCACCGAACGGGCGCAGGGCTGCCTCGAGTTCGGGCAGTACGGCCTCGACGTCGGCCTGCATCGGCTTCCAGGTAAAGTGCAGGGCCACGCTTTGCTGCTGGTAGAACGGGCTGAGCCAGAAGTCATCGGCGGCAATCGTCCGGATTTCGGAGATGAACAGCAGGGGTGCCAGCTTGTCCGCGAGACCTCGGACGGCGGCCAGAGCGGCGGGTGCATGTTCCAGCGGCAGGAGGAATTCGCTCTGCAGTTCTTCCCCGTTGCTTGGGGTGAATTCGTGGCGGAAGTGCGGCAAACGGTCCAGCCACTTTCCCGCGACATCGAGCTGCTCGGTGCAGTTCTCGGCTGACATGTCCGGGAGCGGGTGCAGTGCCGCCGTCGCCGGCGTTGCTCCGAACAGCTCCGCCAGGGGAGCTTCGGTGTCCAGCGCCTTGAGCCACACTTGGGCGATGGTGTCACCCGTGTAGTTCGTGAAGAAACTGACGCTGTAGGCACTGGAAGCGATGGTTTCGAAGTTGGCCAACGCCGCATCCCAGGACAGATCCGTGAGCACGCGTTGCCGGACCTCGTAGCTGGGGCGGACGGCAAGCTCCAGTCCTGTCACAATGCCCAGGGCTCCCACGCCCACCACGCTGGCGAGGAATTCGTCGTCGTCGGCTGTAAGGGTGACCAGCTCGCCTGAGGCGCGCACAAGGTCGACACTCACGACGGCGGCAGCCAGGGAGGGGTTATTGACTCCACTGCCATGCGTGCCGGTTTGGATGGCGCCCGCTACGGAGATGTGGGGAAGAGAGGCGAGGTTGTGGATGGCGTAACCCTGCTCTTCGAGCGAGCGACCCAAGGCTCCGTAGCTGATGCCACCGCTGACCTTTACCGTGCTCTTTTCCAGGTCGAGGACGATTTCCTGGGGGAGGGCATCCAAGAGAATGTGCGTGCCCTCGGTGTCCGCGACCGTATTGAACGAGTGCCGGGAGCCCAAGGCCTTGATCCGGGTCGCCTGGGCCACGAGCTCGCGCAGCTCCTCCACCGACGCGGGCCGCTGGATGCCCGCGGACGAATACTCAAGGTTTCCTGCCCAGTTCTTCATTGAATTCTTCCCTTTTGAATACATGTTGGCTCCCGCAATTGTTAACGTTCACAACTAAGTGCGTCAAGGGGAGTCCACCTCGGTGAAGATAGAGTTCAAGAATCAATCGTCTGTCAGGAGCCGCCGTGAGCAAGGGACTCAAGCCCACCATCCGGGATGTTGCCACGGCAGCGGGCGTATCGCTGACCACCGTCTCTTACGTGCTTTCCGGCCGCCACGGAGGCACTACCCGGATCAGCCAGCCCACCCAGGACCGCGTCCTGTCGGCCGTGAAGGAGTTGGGCTACGTTCCCAACCAGGCCGCGCGCGGGATGCGGCGCGGCAAGACAGACGTGGTGGCCGTCGCGATTGGAAACCTCGAATGGCCGTGGGACCGGGCGTTGGCCACTGCGGCGGCGAACATCCTTCCGGAACGTGGCTATCAGCCTGTGATCCTCTTGGGCGAGGACTGGCGAAAATTCATGATGTCCGGCGGCGCGGACGGTGTCATCATCGGGTACTTCCCGGAGGCGAAAACGGAGGACGAGACCGTCACGGAACTGGCTCGCCGCGGCGTAGCCCAAGTGGTGATTTCGGAAACCATGAATCCTGCCGGGTTCGACGTCCTCGCGCCCGAGACCGACGCCGGGCTGGCGGACTGCATGGAGTTCCTGACGGCGTCGCATCGAAGGATCGCTTGCATTCGGAGGTCAGATTCCACTGACCGGCCCAAGAGCCGGTTCGCTGCTTACGCCAGTGGGCTTGAAAAGGCGGGCATTCCGCTCGATCAGTCCCTCGTCCGGACCTCTCACCATCGCCCGGCCGAGGCGTATCAGGCGGCGCTTGAATTGCTGCAGCTTTCGGTCCGCCCCACGGCCATCCTCTGCACTGACGACATGGAAGCGCTCCAGGCGGTACGGGCCGCCTTCCGGCTGGGCCTGCGCGTGCCCGAGGACGTGCAGATCGTAGGAGTGGGGAACTCCACCGAGGGGCAGGAGTTCGATCCCGCACTGACGACGGTGGGTCCCGATCCCATTTTCGAGAAGGTGGTCCGGATGCTGCTCGACCGCCTGGAGGGAACGGCTCCCGCCGACGGCGTCCGGGTCGCCTCTCCGTGGAAGCTGCACCGTCGCGGCACCACGGTGGACGCCACCACGGTGGACGGCAGCAAGACGGCGCCGCAGTAGCGTCACGACCGCGGCGCAAAAGGTCTACGTCTGGGCGTCGTTCCCGGGCAACTCCTCGCCCCAACGGGCCAGCGCGTTGATTGCTTCGCCCAGGGCCCGCCCTCTATCGGTCAGCGTGTAGGCCCGGGTGTTGTGGCGCAGGGGCAGCCGGGACAGGACGCCGGCGGCTTCGAGCTCACGCAGGCGCGTCGCGAGCATGTTGGTCGGCACTCCGAGGTCCCGCTGCAAATCGCCGTAGCGTTGTGGCCCGTCGAGCAGCCGTTCCACGATGAGCAGGGCCCACCGTGAGCCGACGACGTCGAGGGCCGCGGCGAGGTTGCTCACGCGGTCGGATCGGAGTCCGGCTTCATCCAAAACGGCGAGTAGTGGTAGCCATCGGGGTCGTCGAACTGGCGCTGGTACATGAAGGGGTAGTCGTCGGTGTCACCGATCCGCCCGCCGGCGGCGCCGGCGCGTTCGGTGAGCTCGTCCACTGCTTCGCGGCTGCCCAGGTCGAAGGAGACCGTGACCTTCGAGGGAGTGTCAGGTCCACCGACCAGTTCCTCGGCGCCACCGACGCTGGCGTACATCTCACGGCTGCCGAGCATGACGTACTGCTCGGGTGCGATCGCGAAACACGACACGTTGTGATCGGACATCTCGGTGTTGAGGGTCCAGCCGAGGGCTGTATAGAAGGCGGTGGCACGTTCGACGCTCTCAACCGGGCAAGTAATAAAGAGGCTCATGCGGTCATACTTGCAAAATGCAAGTGCGGCGTCAAGACCCCGAGGCTCGCGACTTTCGGGCCTCGTGGAAGCCTTAAGGACTGAGGCCGGAAGCCAGTCCCCAAGAGTGCAGAAGTCAGTCCTTCAGCGGACGTCGCGCGAGCCACGCTGCAACGATCGCACCGGAAACGTTGTGCCACAGCGAGAACACGGCTGAGGGCAGCGCGGCCAAAGCACCGAAATGTGCTGTGGCCAGGGTCGCGGCAAGTCCGGAGTTCTGCATTCCGACCTCGAACGCCAACGCACGGCGCGCCTTGTCATCCAGGCGGCCGAGCTTGCCTGCCAGGTAGCCGAGGCCAAGACCGAAGCCGTTGTGGAGGACAACAGCCAGGAACACGATGCCGCCTGCTGCCACGATCTTGCTGGCGCTGCCGGCCACAACAATTGCAACGATCAGGGAAACCACGACGGCGGATGCCCACGGAAGTGCCGGAAGCACCTTGGCAACGAGCTTGGAAAGGAACAACCTCGCCAGGAGGCCTGCGATGACGGGAAGCAGCACGGTCTTGACGATGTCCAGGACCATGGCACCGGCGTCGATGTGGAGGAAAGAACCGGCCAGGAACAGCGTCAACGCGGGTGTCACCAGAGGAGCGATCAGCGTTGAAACCGATGCCACGGCAACAGAGAGTGCAACGTCGCCCTTGGCCAGGAAGGCCATCACATTGGACGCGGTACCCGACGGCGCGCAGCCCACCAGGATCAGGCCCACCGCCAGCTCCGGAGGTAGCTGGAGCAGCACGGCAATGAGCCAGCCGGCGCCGGGCATAATCACGTAGTGTGCCACGATGCCGAGTGCTACGGCCCACGGACGCCGGGCCACTGAGGCGAAATCCGGAGGGGTCAGGGTCAGGCCCATGCAGAACATGATGACGCCCAGCAGATACGGGACCGAGACGCCCATGGGTTTGAAGAGGTCCGGTACGAGGAAGCCAAGGACACCGGCAGCCACAACAAGGAGCGGGAACACCGTGACGGCAACCCGCGCAATCCTTGCCTCGGCGGCGAGGGCGGCGTTCACGGGCGCGGCTGTTTCTTCAGACTCTGGTGCGTTATTGGTTGCCTCAAGCATTCATCCATGCTCACATCTGCCCGGCAGCCCGAACGAATTCTTTACTTGCAGGCAGGCGTATATGTCAGATGACCGCTGTTTCCAAACCCAGCCGGGTCAGGAGTTGAGTTTCCCCGCCAGCCGCTCACGCATGCGGACGCTGGCCTCGTTCAGTCCGATGAATTCGACCTCGCGGCCATGGTTCCGGTACTTCTCCGTCACGGAATCCAGCACCGACACGGAGGACGCGTCCCAAATATGCGATCCATGCAGGTCGATGATTACCCGATCTATGCCGTCTGAGGAATCCTTCGCGTAGTCGAACTGCGTATAGAGATCGTTGGAAGAAGCGAAGAACAACTCCCCATCCACGGTGTACGTCGCAACCCTCTCGCCGTTCAGCTCCAGTTCGGTCCGTTCGACGGTCGCGAAATGCGCCACGCGCCGGGCGAACAGCACCATGGCGGCCAGGACGCCGACGCCGACCCCCACCGCCAGGTTGTGCGTCGCCACCACAGCGGCAACAGTCAGGATCATGACGGCGGTCTCGGACTTGGGCAGCCGCTTCAACGTCGATGGCCGTACGGAGTGCCAATCGAACGTGATCAGTGAAACGAAGATCATCACGGACACCAGGGCAGCCATCGGGATCATGCCCACCACGTCACCGAGCACCACTACCAGGAGCAGCAGGGACACCCCGGCCAGGAAGGTCGAGAGCCGGCTCCTTGCACCGGAGCCCTTCACGTTGATCATGGTCTGCCCGATCACCGCGCAGCCGCCCAGGCCACCAAGGAAACCGGTGACGATGTTGGCCACACCCTGCCCCCAAGACACCCGGGTCTTATCGGAGCGGGTGTCCGTGATGTCGTCCACCAGTTTGGCAGTCATGAGTGATTCCAGCAGGCCCACCAGCGCCATGGAAAGGGCGAAGGGAGCGATGATCCGGAACGTCTCCAGGTTCAGTGGAACGTTGGGCAGGAAGAATCCTGGCAGGCTGTCCGGGAGTTCGCCCTTGTCGCTGACGGTGGGAACATCGATGTTGCCGAGGGCTGTCACCAGGGTGATGGCCACGATCGCCACCAGCGGTGCGGGAATGGCAGTGGTGAGCCGAGGCAGCCCGAACACGATCACCAAACCAACAATGACAATCGGGTAGACCATCCAGGGCACGTTGAAGAGTTCCGGCATCTGGGACATGAACACCAGGATGGCCAGGGCATTGACGAAGCCGATCATCACCGAACGGGGAATGAACCGCATCAGCCGCGTCACACCGAGGACCGCCAGCATGACCTGGAAGACGCCGGCCAGGATGATCGTAGCGATCAGGTAGTCGAGTCCGTGCTCCTTCATGACGGGGGCGATCACCAACGCCACGGCTCCCGTCGCAGCGGAGATCATGGCCGGGCGGCCACCCACCAGAGCCGTCACCACGCCCATGGTGAACGATGCGAACAAGCCAATACGCGGATCCACGCCGGCAATCACCGAGAATGCGATGGCTTCCGGGATCAAGGCCAAAGCCACCACGAGTCCCGCGAGGGACTCCGTCAGCAGCCGGCGGGGCGAGCGAAAAGTCGCCCGCAATGACATGAGTTGCTCCGGAGTCATGGGTCCTTACAGTGCAGTCTGGCGGTAGCGCTCAATCTGCTTAAGACGACGCTGGAGGCTGTCGCGCCGCGGGTGCGGAACGGCGTCGGGCGCCTCAGCAGTGAGATCAATGTGTTCGGTTCCGTACTGCCACAAGAGGAGGTCATCCAGGAGGCGGTCGGGACCGGGTGAGTAGCGATGGTCCAGGGCCTTGCGGACCTCTGTGATCCGGTTGGCGCTGAGAAGCCCGGCCAGTTCCACGGTCTTGGTGAGTCCGTGGGCGGCGAGCAGCTCGGCGGCCCATCCCCAGTCGTCATCAACTTTACGGTCAACGTGCGGCAGGAGCGTACGCCAGACGTCACGAACCCGGTTGGGGGTCAGGGGCGAGCCGCCTTCACCCTCCAGATCCCAGTAGCCGCGGACTTCCTCGTACCGCTCGTGAAGGTCCGCGAAAGCGCTCTCAACCGTCTCCAACATGGCCGCCGTGGCCGTGAACTGCCGGTCGAAATGCGGGGTCCATGCGCGCGGGTCCTCCGCCTTGAAGCGGATGTCGTGCTCAATCTCGCTCCAGGCGTGCGCGAAAACAGTACGGATCTGGCATTCAAAGAAGTAGCTGCCGTTGGCTGGCATGTCCGGATTGAAGACGTGCTGGTACTCCTTGACCGTTTCATTCTGGATGGTGCGCAGGATGAGGTGGCGGCTGGAGTAGCCATAAGTGCCGGACTCGATGGAACCGATGTCCTTCTCGCGGTCGCCCCGGCAATCGAAGAGCTGGCGCTGACGCTTGATGATGTTGGCCACCGCTGCGTTCTCCGCAGGGAGCTTGGTGATGACACGGATGCCCACCATGTCGTTCAACGTGCGGAAAGGGTCCGGGAATTTCAGGACGCGCGGACCACCCGGTTCCAGGGGATCATCCGTGCGGGAGATTTTTTCCCGGAACGACTCCACGGTCTTGGTCCGGCCGGTGACGAACAACGGGGTGACTTCAGCGTCGTTCAACATGTCCCGCAGGGTCAGCAGTACGTCCCGCGTGACCCGCTTCAAAGCA
Source organism: Paenarthrobacter sp. C1 (assembly GCF_049315185.1). Classification (NCBI taxonomy): domain Bacteria; kingdom Bacillati; phylum Actinomycetota; class Actinomycetes; order Micrococcales; family Micrococcaceae; genus Paenarthrobacter; species Paenarthrobacter sp. C1. Next base: position 58,657 of record NZ_CP186052.1, read on the forward strand.
GGGCGGACACGCTCGTAGAGGGCCACATTCGCATCCACTGCATCCCGCTGGGCCTGGTCCAGGCTGTCCCAATTGCTTGCCATGCCCCCAGCTTACGTGGCGGCTGCGACACTGAACCGGGCCACCCGCCGTCGGGGTGCCTCTAGCCAAACTTCGGAACCGTCACGATAGGCTCAGTACAAAGGAGGGCGCAATGTTGCGGCACAAGTACAGCTACGGCGAACACCCCAGTCAGTGGGGCGAACTCTTCATACCTGAACCGAACAACGGAAACCATCGCGGCGCATCAGCTGTGGCCGGTGGAGTAGCCGTTGTGATCCATGGCGGCTACTGGCGCTCGCAATACGGCGCGGAGCTCGGCGAACCGCTGGCGCGGGACCTCGCAGCGCACGGAATTACCGCCTGGAACCTTGAATACCGGCGGGCCGGGAACGGCGGTGGATGGCCCCATACGTTCGAGGACATCCTGGCCGGGATCGACCACCTGTCGCAGATAGCCGGGGACCACGACCTCCAGCTCGGCAAAGTGGTGGCACTGGGCCACTCCGCCGGAGGACACCTCGCGGTATGGGCTGCGGGCAGGCACCGCCTCTCTGCGATCGGAGCCCCCGACGCCGACCGCCAGCTCCAGCGGGCACCGGAGGACAACGCCGTGCACCTGACGGGCGTGGTGAGCCAGTCCGGCCTCCTGAACCTTGCGGCAGCCGAGAAGCTCAACCTCAGCAACGGCGCCGTCTGCAACCTGATGGGCGGGGATTCGGCCAGATTCCCCAAACGGCATAAATACGCCGACCCCATGAGCTCGCTGCCGATCAACGTCCCCGTCTACGCCGTTCACGCCACGGAAGACGAGGACGTTCCTGCAAGCCAGTCCGAGGCCTACGTTGCCGCAGCCACGGCGGCCGGGGGCTCCGCCCAGCTGTTGCGGGTCCCGGGCGACCATTTCGACCTCATCGACCCCAAGGCCGTTGCCTACAAGAAGTGCCGCGAGTTGGTGCAGCGACTGCTGTCGTAATTGTTGGGCCGCTGCGCTTCACCTCTGGCAGAGTTGACCCATGCTGACAGTCATTGGTGAGGCCCTGGTAGACGTCGTCCAACGCTCCTCTGGAATTGAGGCGCACGTTGGCGGCAGTCCGCTCAACGTTGCCGTCGGCTTGGCCAGGCTGGACCACCCGGTGCAGTTCATCGGCCGCTACGGCAAGGACGCCTACGGAGACTCCGTCGCAGCGCACCTGCGCTCAAGCTCCGTGATGGTGCCGCTTCCGCCGGATGAGAAGCCAACCAGCGTGGCCACCGCCCGGATCGACGACGACGGCGCCGCCACCTACGCCTTCGACCTCACCTGGGAACTCCCCGGCCTCGCCGGTAGGTTGCCCCTGATGCTGCAGGGTGCCACGTTGCTGCACACGGGCTCCATTGCCACCTTCCTGGAGCCTGGTGCCGCGGAGGTTCTTGCCGCCGTCGAGCATGCCCACCCGAACAGCACCATCAGCTTCGACCCCAACTGCCGGCCAAGCATCATCACGGACGTTGAGTACGCGCGGACGCAAGCCGAGCGCTTCGTAGCGCTGGCCGACGTCGTGAAGGCTTCCGACGAGGACCTCGAGTGGCTGTATCCCGGCGTCGATCCTACGGAATCCGCGCGTCGCTGGCTGTCCCTGGGCGGCGAAGAAGGACCGGCCCTGGTAGTGGTGACGCGCGGTTCACGCGGCCCATGGGGTATCACCCGGGCAGGCGAAACCCAAGTTCCGGCCCCATCCGTGAATGTCGTGGACACCGTGGGTGCCGGCGACTCGTTCATGGCAGGGCTGCTGTCCGCGATTGTGGATCATGGGTTGGACGGCGCGCAGAACCGCGGGGAACTGAGGGCCATGCCCGCAGAAATGCTCGCGGCGATCATGGAGCATGCCAGCCGCGCCGCCGCCGTGACCGTTTCACGCGCCGGCGCCAACCCGCCGACGCGTGCCGAGCTGAACCACGGGCCGGCCTGACACGCACCAGCGGTTAGCCGGCGCCGTGCCCCGGAGCTACTTCTTCCCCGGCCTTCACCGGACCCGGGGGAGTGCCGTCTCCGAACGGACTGCCGCCCAGGGATTCCCGTCCATGGGGCGTCAGCCAGCCGGACAGATCCGGACCGGCGGGGACAATCTGCGTGGGATTAATGTCTTCGTGGACGATGTAGTAGTGCTGCTTGATCTGGACGAAGTCGATGGTGTCCCCAAAGCCCGGTGTCTGGAAGAGGTCCCTTGCGTAGCCCCACAACGCAGGCATTTCGCTGAGCTTGTTCCGGTTGCACTTGAAGTGCCCGTGATAGACGGCGTCGAAGCGTGCCAAGGTGGTGAAGAGCCGGACGTCAGCCTCAGTGATGGAGTCGCCCACAAGATACCGCTGGCTGCTGAGCCGTTCTTCCAGCCAGTCCAAAGCAGTCCACAGGCGCGCGTAGGCGGCATCGTAGGCTTCCTGTGATCCTGCGAAGCCGCATCGGTAGACGCCGTTGTTGACCTCGGTAAATACGCGCTTGTTGACCTGGTCGATTTCCTCGCGGAGGTGCTCCGGATACAGCTGGGGCGCCCCGGGGCGGTGGAACTCCGTCCACTCCGTGGAAAAGTCGAGCGTGATCTGCGGGTAGTTGTTGGTCACTACTTCGCCGCTGGGGATATCGACAATGGCCGGGACGGTGATGCCTCGCGGGTAGTCCGGGAAGCGGCGGAAGAACGCCTCCTGCAGACGCTCGATCCCCAGTACGGGGTCCTTGCCGCCGGGATCAAGGTCGAAAGTCCAGGAGCGGGCATCGTGGGTGGGGCCAGGCTGGCCGAGGCTGATGACATCCTCAAGTCCCAGGAGCCGCCGCACAATTACGGAGCGGTTGGCCCACGGACAAGCGCGGGCCGCGATCAACCTGTAGCGCCCGGGCTCTACGGGCCAGCCGGGTTCTCCGTTTGGGCCGGCAGCGCCGTCGCGGGTGATGCGGTCCTCGATGTAGTTGGTGTCGCGGGTGAACTCACCGCCGGTGACGTACGCGCCGCGTGTGCTGTGTTCTTCGCTCATGGTCTTGTCACTCATCAACTCAGCCTATGCTCCCGGTTTTGGAAATGTGGAGGCTTTCCGGTGCGCAGCCGCCTGTTTCGCTCCAACGTAGACTGGCATGATGCGGCTCGTAGCAAGCGATATAGACGGCACCATCCTCGGTCACGACGGAAAAATCAGTGACCGGACCATCAAGGCATTCCAGGCATGCCGCGATGCCGGAGTGGAACTCGTCTTCGTCACGGGCCGTCCGCCGCGCTGGCTGTACCCGCTCCAGGAGCAGCTCGGGCACAGCGGAATCGTGATCTGTTCCAACGGTGCCGTGGTGTGGGACTTGGAAACGGAGAAGGCACTCTCCTCGTGCGTCCTCGATGCGGAGTCCGTTTTTGAGGCCCGCCGGATCATCAAGTCCATCCGGCCTGACGCCCTGTTCGCTGTGGAGACGCTCACCGGCTTCCAGCTGGAGCCGGGGTTCATCGAAAACGAAACCAGCGAACTGCTTGCCGAGTTCACCCCAAAACCGCTGGACCAGACGCTCACGGCGGATGACGCCGTCGTAAAGTTCCTTGCCATTACCCGCAAGGGGACGCCGGACGAGTTCCTGGCCGAGGTGCAGCCGGCTGTCGCGCACCTCGTGTCCACCACGCACTCAGCTCCCCGGACTGCGATGCTGGAAATGTCCGTGCCGGGGATCAACAAGGCAGTCACGCTGGCCAAGTACGCAGAGTCCCTGGGGATCGAAGCCGCCGATGTTGTTGCGTTCGGGGACATGCCCAATGACATCGAGATGCTCCGCTGGGCTGGCCACGGTTACGCCATGGCCAGCGGGCACCCCGAAGCGATCCTCGCTGCCGGCCGGCAGGCGCCGCATTTCGACGACGACGGCGTGGCCCAGGTTCTGGAGGCGAAACTGACGGAGCAGCGGGTCTAGCTCCGCCCGAAGTTCCGCCCGACGCGGGGAAGCCAACAGCTCACTGACGAACGGTAGCGGCGGAATTCGGCTCCAAAGCGGTTTTCGAGGTCTGCTTCCTCCAGCGGCCGAACGGCGTAGTTCCAGACCAACGAGCCGATCATCGCGTAGGCGACCACGAGCCAGGACCCCAGGATGAGTCCCACCCCGATGCCCTGGGCGATGCCGGCAACGGCCATCGGATTGCGGACCCAGCGATACGGCCCGGCGATGACGAGGTGGTTGGGCATGGCCGACGGCAGCGGGGTGCCGCGGCCCTTGGATGACATGGTTACAGCGGACGAGACGCCGAGAATGCTCGCCAGCACCAGGACCACGGCGCCTGCGATGACGGCAAACTGCGGGACAGGCAGGGACACCAGCCATCGACCTTCCAACCATGAGATGACCAGCGGGACTGCGACAAGGAAGAAGCCCCAGAAGAGGATCATTTGCGCGATGGTCGCGCTCACGTGGGCCGTTGCAGGCCGGTTCGAAGCGGCGGAGCGGAACGCGAACGGGCCGCGGATGATCCAGTCCGTGGGAACCCGCCCCAGCAGGACGAAGCAGAGCGCCAGGCCTGAGCAGGCGGTAGCGGCAATCATCATCAGGACGCCCAGGCCCGCTTCCGTGGTGAATGTGGCGTAGACAGCCAGCGCGGCTGCCACCAAAGCAGTCCAGCCCGTGGCCACCACGGCCGCCCACCGGATGCCACAAGCTGCGAGGGCCGAACAGAGCACGAACAGCGGAATGTCGAGGGCGGCCACAGCGACGGGGTCAAGGGCGCCCAGGGTGGCTGCACGCACCGGGGGTGCCAGGAAAACCAGGGTCCACCAAGCCAGCCCGGCAACCGCCTGCATTGCGAAGTAGGCCCGCCCCCATCCCTGCTTTCCTGTGGCACGCAGCACGGGCTTCACGGGTGGCGTACGCCCTCGCCGGAAAGCAACGCGCGGTAGCCCTCTTTGTAGCTCGGGAAAGTGAACTCGAAACCCGTCGCGCGGAGCCGTTTGTTGGAGCAGCGCTTATCGCCGGGGCCGGCGTCGGACGGGCCCTCAGGTGCCGCCGTCGGGGGTTCAGGGCACTGCAGCTCGGACGCGAGGAACCGCATGACGTCGCCCATTTCGGCGGCGTGATCGTCAACGCCCACGTAAACCTCGTCCGGGGCAGCTCCCATTGTGGTCAGGTGGACGATCATGGCGGCGGCGTCGTCCCTGTGGACGCGGTTGGTGTGCCGGGGTTGGGTGGGGATGACGGCCTTGCCGCTCCGGACCTGGTCGATCAGCCGGGTGCGTCCCGGGCCGTAGATCCCGCCGAGCCGGAGGGAGGTTGGCCGGGTGCCCGTTCCGTGTGTCCGGGCGAACAGCAGTTCCTCCGCTTCCAGCAGGACCTTGCCGCTGAACCGCGTGGGTTCCGTGGGTGTGGACTCGTCCACAACAGCTCCACCGGAATCCTTGTACACAGCGGTGGAGGAGACGAAGAGGATCCGCCGCGGTTCGATGGATTGCCGTTCCAGCGCATCCAGGACGTTCTTCACGCCGTTCAGGTAGGCCGCGCGATAGGCCTCTTCTGTGGAGGCGTCGGCTGCGACGGCCACCACCACAATGTCCACATCGGCCGGCAACTCCGGGAGCTCCACGGAAAGGTCCGCGTAGACGCCACGGATCTGCGGAGGCAGCTTGCCGGGGGAACGCCGCAAGCCCACAACCTCGTGGCCCGCCGCAGCGAAGCGAAGTCCGGCTTCGGTTCCAAGGTCGCCGCATCCGGCAATCAACACAGTCATGTCCCTAGTCTTGCAGTTTCAGGCTGTCACCGACTTCCCAGCCTCCATACAACCGGCGTTCACCTTGCGCCCGTAGGCTTCCAGCCACGGACCCGTTCGCATCGTGTCTACCAGTCGAAATGCAGGGGGAATCATGGCCAAGCGCAGGATCAACGATTTCAACACGGCGCCGGTGCGGCGCGTCGAACCGGATCACCACTGGCGTTCCTTGCGCCAGGGCGACCGGGTCAGCGTCACGCTCACGCCCGGGTATGAGTCGGCGGGAGTGATTGACGCCGTCACCGGCGATGCCACCGCCGTGTGGGTGGAGCTCGACGGCGGCCGCGGCAGGACGCTGGTTCACGTCAGCGACGGCGTGGCGATAGTTCCGCACGAAGCCTGACGCGCCAGGCCTGACATGTGGCGCGTGACGCACGCGCCTGGCACACGCGCCGTCGGGAGAGCCGTTCGGCTACGCTACGGGTGTGACGCTGCCCTATTTCCTCCGCAAGGACGGTTCGCTGGGCCCTTTGGCCTTCGCGCACCGCGGTTTCTCACTGGATGGCCTGGAGAACTCCATGGCGGCTTTCAAAGCCGCGGCGGAACTCGGCACCGTGCACCTGGAAACGGACGTCCACACCACATCGGACGGCGTGCTGCTGGTCTTCCACGACTCTTCCTTGGACCGCGTGACCGATTCTGTCGGCAAGATCGCGGAGTTGACGGCAGCAGAGGTAGCCGGGGCACGAATCGGTGGTGTGGAACCTGTTCCGACCTTTGATGAGCTGGTGGCCGCGTTGCCGGATGCCCGGTTGAACCTGGATATCAAGGACTGGAATTCGGTGCGCCCGATGGCCGAGGCCATTGAGCGGCACGGGATCCATGATCGCGTACTGGTCACCAGCTTTTCCGACAGGCGCCGCAGGGCAGTCCTGGCCAAGCTGTCGAATCGCGTTGCTTCGTCGGCGGGCAGCTCCCTCACCGCTCTGTTTGTCCTCCTGGGCCCCGTGCTGCCGGCACCTTTGGCACGCAGGCTGCTTGCCGGCGTCGACGTTTTCCAGGTTCCTGTCCGCTACGGGCCGGTGCAGGTGGTGACGGCCGGGTTCCTGCGCCGCGCGCACCGCTTGGGCCGCCACGTGCATGTGTGGACCATCAACGAACCCGCCGAGATGGAGCGGCTCCTGGATCTTGGCGTGGACGGGATCGTGTCCGACCGCCTGGATCTGCTCAAGGAAGTCCTGGTCCGTCGAGGCCAGTGGGTCTAGCCAAACTCGGCGGGGTTAGTTCCGGGTTTCGATGGCTGCCGGCCGGACTTGCGCCGCCCGGATCCTCTCGAGGTCGAACTTGGGGCTGCGATCGAACGTGAAGATGCCGTTCTTCTCCTGGAAGACATCCGTCAGCTGCGTGTAGCAGTACCCAAACATGTCCGGATTATCCAGCAGGACGCCACAGAGTCCCTCGAAGCGGGCATAGAACTCCTCTTTGCTGCTGACGCGCTGGCCGTAGCCCCAGGAACTTTCGACGTCGGTGCCTGCCGCCTCTGCTGCTTGGCGCGCTTCGGCCTCGTTCCACCAGATACCGCCGAATTCGGAGACGAAGTATGGCTGCCCGGCGTACGGTACCGAGTACTCCTCGCCGTCGTCCTTCCGGTTAATGTATGGCTTCCCGTCAGCAAGGCCCTGTTGTTCGATGCGGAAGCGGTCGGGATCTTGTTCGTAGGAGTGGGAATCGTAGATGTCCGTGTCCCGGATCCGGTGGGAGTAGCCTGATGCGTCGATCACGGGCCGTGTGGGGTCCGCGAGCTTGGTGGCCAGGAACATGGCCTGGGTGACGTCGTCCAGAACAGTGAGGCGGTCATGCAGCACTTGGTGGGTCTCGTTGAGGGGACACCAGCCGACGATGGACGGGTGGTTAAAGTCGCGCTGCAGGACTTCCAGCCACTGCGCCACAAAGCTGGCAGTCGGTTGTTGGTTGTGGCCGATGGTGCCGCCGCCCGACACGCCCCAGTCACCGAATTCGCCCCACACCAGATAGCCCAAACGGTCCGCGTGGTACAGGAAACGCTCTTCGAAAACCTTCTGGTGCAACCTGGCGCCGTTGAATCCCGCAGCCATGGACAGCTCGATGTCCTTGACCAAGGCGGCCTCATCGGGGGCGGTCATCAACGAGTCCGGCCAGTAGCCCTGGTCCAGGACCAGCCGCTGGAAAACCGCATTGCCATTGATGCGGACAACCTTGCCGTCCAAGGCAATCGAGCGGATGGCGGCATAACTGCTCACTCGATCCACCACCTCGCCGGCGCCGTCCCGCACGCTCACGTCAATGTCGTAAAGGAACGGGTCCTCCGGCGACCAGGGGCGCATCGCTTCGGCTGGGACGGTGAGCCGGAGCGACGGCGTGAGGTCCAGGTCTGCCTTGACCTCCGCCTCAATCCGCAGGTCTTCCTTATCGCTGAGGACGGCAGTGACTGTGTGCCCGCTCCGGTTCCGGCTGAGCGGGACCTCCACCGTGATGCTTGAATCGGCCAGGCTGGGGGTCATCCGGAGGCGCTTGATGTAAACCTCGGGCACGGCCTCCATCCACACCGTCTGCCAGATTCCGGTGGTGCGCGTGTACTGGCAATGCGTGTTGTTGTACCAGGTGGCCTGCTTGCCGCGTGCCTGCATCCCGTGCCGCGAGTCCCTGGCGCGGACAACGATAACGGCATCCGTCCCAGGCTCCGCGATGCCACCCAGATCGGCCGTGAACGGAGTGAAACCACCCCTGTGCCGCGCAACCTCGACGCCATTCACCCAGACTGTCGCGTCGTGGTCCACAGCGCCGAAGTGGAGGAGCACGTTGTGTCCGGACCACTCCGGGGGAATGCTCACGGTCCTGCGGTACCAGACGGCTTCCATGAAATCGATGTGCTCGATCCCGGAAAGGGCCGATTCCGGGGCGAACGGGACCAGAATCGAGCTATTGAGTTCGCGGGTGGCGAGCCCGCGCTCCACGCCGGAGTCCCCGGCGTCGATCTCAAAACCCCAGGTGCCGTTGAGGTTCATCCACTTGTCGCGGACCAGTTGCGGGCGGGGATGCTCGGGCTTGGGGATGGCGGAGGTCACATTTTGCGTCACACTCAAAAACCTAACGTGAGATGGTGGTCAGTACCACCAGCCGCTGCGGGAGGAGACAGCCGTGACGAAGTTCCGTTTAGCCATTCTTGACGACTACCAGCAGGTTTCCGGGGACTACGCTCCTTGGGATTCACTGCCCGACGACGGCGTGAAGGTCAGCGTTTTCAGCGCACCGTTCGTCTCGGAGGAGCAGGCTGTGGCCGCCTTGACGCCGTTCGACATCGTTGTCGCGATGCGTGAGCGGACCCGCTTTCCGCAAAGTGTCCTGGATTCCTTGCCCAATCTGAAGCTGCTGGTGACCACCGGCATGGCCAATGCCGCGATTGACATGGAGGCCGCATCCGAGCGGGGGATCGTGGTGTGCGGAACCGGTGGATCCCCTGCCGCGGCGCCGGAGCTCACCTGGGCCCTTCTGCTCGCTTTCGCACGGAACCTGCCTATGGAGGAGAACTCACTGCGGGCGGGGGAGTGGCAGACCGGCGTCGGATTTGAACTTGAAGGCAAGACGCTTGGCATTGTTGGCCTGGGGAAGATCGGCAAGCGCATGGCCGGGTACGCCAAGGCGTTCGGCATGGACGTCCTCGCCTGGAGCCAGAACCTCACCGCGGAGACCGCTGAGGCGGCAGGTGCCCGCTTGGTCAGTAAAGAGGAGTTGTTCAGCGAGTCGGACATCGTGACGCTGCACCTGCGGCTCTCCGAGCGAACCGAGGGCATTGTGGGCTCGGAGGAATTGCGCCTGCTGGGTCCCGACGGGGTCTTGGTCAATACCGCCCGAGGCCCCTTGGTTGACGAGGTTGCCCTGATCCGCGCCCTGGAGGAGGGCTGGATCCGGGGCGCAGCCCTTGATGTCTTCGAGGAGGAGCCCCTTCCCGCAGGGCACGCGCTCCTGCATTCCCGGCGGACTGTCCTCACGCCGCACGTCGGGTACGTGACGCACGAGAGCTACCGGAAGTTCTACGGGGAGGCGTTTGAGGACGTCAAGGCCTGGTTGGCGGGTGACCCTGTGCGGGTGCTGGGCGGGTAGCCCCCTGGTGCGAGGGGAGACGTGCGGCGGGAACTACTGCGACGCCGTCAACGCAACGTTACGTTCGGGCAAGCGCTTTCCCGGCAAAGCTGGCAAGATGGTCCCATGCGTATCCTCATTGCCCCGGACAAGTTCAAGGGATCCCTGACCGCCGCCGAAGCCGCGTCAGCCATGGCCGAGGGCGCGCTCCGCGTTTACCCGGATGCCGTGACCACGCAGTTCCCGGTAGCCGATGGCGGCGAAGGCACGCTGGATGCCGCCATTGCCGCGGGCTATGAGGAACGGAACAACGCCGTAGTTGGTCCCATCCTCAAGCCGGTCGGTGCCTCGTGGGGGATCCGGAAGGACTCCTTCGGCGGGGTGACTGCTGTGATCGAAACGGCCATGGCCTCAGGCCTGGCGCATATGGAGCCGACTCCGGAGAACTCCCTGCGCGCCCACAGCTACGGTTGCGGGCAACTGATCGCCGCCGCGCTGGATGCCGGGGCCACTGAGATCGTGCTCGGTGTGGGCGGCTCGGCAATGTCCGACGGCGGCAGCGGAGCCTTGCGTGCGCTGGGGCTCAAACCGCTCGATACGGCAGGAAATGTGGTCCCGCTGGGCGGTGGCTCACTCGCAGACGCAGTTGCCCTGGACGTCTCGGAGCTGGATCCCCGGCTGTCGGCCGTGAAGTTCCGCATCGCCGTCGACGTCCGGAACCCGCTGTACGGGCCGGATGGTGCCGCGCACGTTTTCGGTCCGCAAAAGGGTGCGGATGAGGACGCGGTCGAAAAGCTCGACGCCGGGCTCCGCAACTGGGCATCGCTCCTTCGGGAAACCACCGGCCGCGACGTGAACGTTCCGGGAGCTGGAGCGGCGGGCGGGTTCCCGGCGTCGTTCCTGGCGTTTACGGATGCTGCGCTGGAAGGTGGTTTCGCGCTGGTGGCCGGTCTCACCGGGCTGGCCTCGCACTTGAGCGAAGCCGATCTTGTGATTACCGGGGAGGGGTCCATGGATGAACAGTCCCTCACCGGAAAGGCGCCCATCGCACTGGCTGACGCGGCCAGCGTGCACGGCATTCCGGTGATCGCGGTGGCAGGCCGTATCACTGTGACCCCCGAGGATCTCGCGAAGCACGGGATCGTGGCTGCGGCGCAGTTGCTGGACGTCGCGCAGCGCAAGGACGGCGTTCCGGATGTTGCCGATGCAGTCGCCAACGCCGCCAAGTACTTGGCGTGGGCGACGAGCCAGGTTCTCGAGGGCGCCTAGGTTCGCCCGGCAGAACTACTGCCTGTAGCCCTCGACTTCGCTGATCGGGCGGGCCTCGGCGTCGTCCGGGTTCTCCCCGGCATGCTTCTTGGCCCGGCGCTGCCGCAGCAAGTCCCAGCACTGGTCCAGCTGGGCTTCCAGCTGGGAGAGACGCGCGCGGCTGTCGTCACCGTCGGTCTCCGATCCCGCCGAGTCGCGCAGATGATGCTCTTCTTCCACCAATGCCTGGATTCGTTCCAGAAGATCCTGCTCGTCCATGGTCCTGCTCCTTGGGTTGGCTGTTCCGGGCGTTATGTGAAACCTAGTACTACTGACCGGGTGCGTCTACTGGCGTCTGACGGCATACTTGGGTCATGCAATTCACAACCACCATCGTGGGCGATGGAAACAAGGCCGGCATAGAGGTTCCCGCCGATGTCGTTGATGCGCTGGGGGCTGGAAAGAAGCCGCCCGTGGTGGTGACCATCAACGGCCAAAGCTATCGCAGCAGCATCGCGGTGATGGGTGGAAAGTACATGGTGGGCGTGAGCGCGGCGAACCGCGCGCTTACCGGCGCTGCTGCCGGTGACACGGTGGAGGTCGGCCTGGAAGTCGACACCCAGCCGCGTGTAATGGAAGTCCCGGACGATCTCGCTGCAGCCCTGGATGCTGAACCCGAAGCCAAAGCCTTCTACGGGACGCTCAACTACAGTGCCCAGCGGCGTTATGTGGAACCGATCGGAGACGCCAGGACTGCTGAGACCCGCGCGCGACGTATCGCCAAAGTTGTCTCCGATCTGAAGGCCGGGAAAAAGTAGCCGGACGGTCCCGAAAGACGCTCCCGAAAAAAGATAAAAAGAAAGTGACCTGGACCATGACACGTTCCATCAGGTGGCGCCACTACTAAGTAGTGACAGGTTGCAGAGCGCATTCCGGATGTAGAACAGCAGCCACGGCCTATGAGGTGTTGAGACCCCCTCCTCGGCCGGTCACGGCGCAACGATCCATGCCGCCTTTTTGTCGGCGAGCTGGAGGTGCGCTCGTCCGCTTGCCCAAGTGGACAGTGTGGCCGGCCCGAAAGCAGACCCCCCCTCGAGCCGGCCACACGCACCTCGCGCACCAGCCGGCTGCCGAGGTGGCGTGCGGCCCCTAGGCGGGTCGAGGAGCTGGGCCAGCCACCCGGCGTCGTTCGATTTCACGCGAGTCAACCATCTCCGCACCCGTCAGGACGCCCGAAAGTCCCCGCGATTTTGTCAGGGGAACCGCCACGAAGGCGGCCAGGAGCAGCAGGCCGGAGAGCGGACCGAACGCCGTTGCCGGTATCAGGGCAGTCAGGAACGACAACACAACATAGAGTCCGCCGGTGGTGCTGGCCCGGAGCAACGCCCGACGGCGGGTGGCCGGCCAATGCGGTTGCAGCCACACGGCGCGCTGGCCGAGTGATGCGCCGGAACCCACAAGCGCCGGCAGGTAGAACACCAGGAACCCGGGAACGAGATGCATGAGGACGAGGGAGACGGCGTCGTCGGCTCCGGGAAGGTCCGCACCGATCGCGAGCAACCCCACCCTGTAAATCACAACGAAGCCGAAGCCAAGGAACGTTAGCGCCACGTAGTCGATGATCATCCCGAGCCAGCGCCGCCGGACAGTGACGGGGCGGCTCTGGCCACGGGCTGCGCGGAGGTCGCGTCGTTGCGGCATGAACCAGAGGACCAAAGGCGCAATCATGGCACCGATCAGGGCACCCAGGGTGTTGGTGATGAGATCGTCGACATCGGCAAGGCGGTAGGCACAGTCGTAAATGCCCCACAAACCAGTGAATTGAGTCGCTTCGATGAGGCCCGAGGCGAGGGCGCCCGTCAGCGTAGAGACGGCAATGTTCCACGACAAGTAGCGGCGCGCGATCACACCCCAAGGAACGAAAAGCACCACGTTGAACACAACCTGCAACATGGCACGGCTGGTCAGTGTCCCCGTGATCCCCAAGCCCGAGGTCTCACGATGGATATCGTCCAGGAATTGGAAGGGGACCGCCTGGAAGGTGCTGCCGCCCGGGCCGCATTTCAACAGGGTGGGGTCCGGCAGGGGTAGCAGCGTGTAAGCCACCAGAGCAACGCCGTAGATGCTGAGCCCCGCGGCACCCAGAAACCGGCGCCACGTGAACCGGCCGTACATCCTGTACTGGACGGCCACGATCGGCACCATGAACACCGCAAAGAGGGCCACTCCTCCCAACACGCCCACGTACGCCGGCCAGACCCATTCCCCCATGATTCCCCTTCACTCGTTCCTTCCATGGTTTCAGGGTGGGCGGCTCAATCCCTCCGTCTCCGTGGTGATGTTGCTCGCGGCGGTCTCGCCCTGGGGGCAGATTTTCGCGTAACGAATCAGTGCTTTTGTGCACCTTAGTAGAAAGGAACGTGGCTTAGGGGGACAGTCAATGGCGCAAAAGTCGTGCAGGAATGACCTGTGCTTGGAGGGGTGGATCTGGCCGCAAGTGGGCGAGTTTCCTGATGGGCAGTGTCCGGAATGCTCGGACGAGGAAACCCCGCCGGAACCCAGTGCGCAGCCCGCCGGTGGGCGGCGGCGGACCCTGCGCCCGCCCCGTTAGGCGAGTACCGCCGTCGTCGTGGCTTTCCGCGCTATCAGCGCTACGCCCGCCGCCGAGGCAACAAAGACCGCTCCCAGGATGGCCCAACCCAGCGTGCCGTGTTCGACGACGGTAGCGGTCACCACGAGAGGTGCGAGCATGGCCCCCAGGGAGGATCCCATGCCGAACATTCCCTGGTAAGCGCCGGCCTGGAGTGGATTGGCGAGCTCGAAGCTGAGTCCCCACGCCCCCGCTTGCGAAAGGATTTCCGCCAACGAGTGCAGGAGTGCGGCACCGCACAGGAGAGTGATGGCGGCGACCACCGGCACTCCGCCCGCCAGTGCGTAGAGCGCGCAAGCCGCGGCCATGAGCACCCCGCCGGTCAGCACGATCTTCCCGGCACGGGCAGGATGGTCCGTGCCGCGGGAGAGCGGCACCTGCAGCAGGACGACGCAAACAGTGTTGATGACCAGGACCACCGATATCAGCACATCCGGCGCGCTGGTGTCCTGGGAAATCCACAGCGGAACACCCATCTCGGCGAGTCCGAACTGCATGCCGAAAATACCGGACAGCACCGTCAACAGAACGTAGCGGCGATCCTTGAAGGGGGAGATGCCACGCTTCGGCGCAGGGTTGGCGGGGTCGTGTCGCGGCGCGTCGACGCGGCTGGGAAGGCGGCGGAGGTGCAGCGCGCTGAGGACATAGGCGACGCCGGCACTGATCATCATCACCCGGAACGCGTCGGCCGTCCCGGCCAGCAACGCCAATCCGGCGATCATGCCACCCGTCGCGATGCCCAGGTTTGTGATGGTGCGGAGGACAGCGCGGGCGTTGACGCGGTTCGGGCCATCGAAGGCACGCGCGATGATCGCTGAGCGCGTGGCGTTCGCGGCGCGGTCCACGCCCACCGTAATGCAGGCAATCACGACGGCGGTGCCGAAGTTCCCGGCGAACGTGTAGCTTGCGATAGCGAGACCTTCGACGGCGACCATCACCACCAGCAGCCGGCGCGCGGATAAGTGGTCCGCAAGGCGGCCGCCAATGTACGACGTCGCGACGCCTACCCCGCTGGAAACAGAGAGGATGACGGCGATTTCCACGGCGCTGAGTCCGACGAAGCGGCTGAAGTACAGAACCGTCAGGGTAAGGAAGATGCCGCGACCCACCGTGGAGACCAGAATGGCCGAAGCGAGGATCTTAAGGCTGGGTTCGGAAAGGGCGGCGCGGAGGCCGTGCCGGGGAGGGGTAATGGTGTCTGCCGGAGTTTTGGTCACCCCCTAGTTCTGTCACCCGCCGAGGATGGCCGGTAGTGATGTAGCGTTATGCTTCATGTTGAAGTACGTACTGTCCGGCGCCGACCTGGGCGGGGTGCGCTTCGGCATCTCGCCCATGTGTGAACTGGGGCTCTCTCTGAGGGCCATCCGTGATCCCAGCCAGTACCCTCTTCAGCTGCCGTGGTTGCGCCGCACGGAGGAAGCCCGTTCCCGCCTGGATCTGGATGGTCTGCTGGCGCTGGTTGACCACCGGCTCTGGACGCCGGACTTCCTGAATCCCAGGCCTGATTCCCCTCTGACCAGGATCGACGACGAGTTCGCGGCATTGGAGGGAATTTCAGCCGAGCAGTTCCACGGCGACCTGATCCGGGTGCATGGCGAAGTGCCCGCAGTCTTTGCCGGACCCGTTGGCCCGGCGATCCGGCGCCTCGTGCAAATCCTCAAGGACTTTTGGGAAACGTGCTTCGCACCGCACTGGCTGCGCATGCGCACCATCCTGGAAGCAGACATCGTCTACCGCGGCAGGCAACTCGCCCAGGGCGGGCTGTTCACAATGCTCAACGACTTGTCCGGTGCCGTGGAATTCGACGGCCGGGTCATCTCCGTGCGGTTGAAGAACCCTGCGTCACGGACCGAGAAGACTGATGGCCTGGGGCTGACTCTCGTACCCACCATGTTCACCCGCAGGGCCTCTGCTCCCGTGAACCACGGTGACCCGCCGATGCTGATGTACCCGGCCCGCGGTCAAGGAGCCATGTGGGAAGCGGAGCAAGTGAGAAGCCCTGCCGCTGTGGTGGCGGTGCTCGGCGAGGCCCGAACCAGCCTGTTGACGGCGCTCGCTGCGCCTGCCTCATCCACCGAGCTTGGAGTGCGCTTTGGCGTGACCACGTCCGCAGTCAATCAGCATCTCAGGGCGCTCCGGAATGCCGGGCTCGTGACTTCCACGCGCTACGGCCACAGTGTGCTCTACTTCCGGAGCGAGCTGGGCGCGGCGTTGCTGCTGGGGTGAGCGCTGAGGCGGGTCGACGACGGCAGCCGGCTGCCGCCGTCGAGCGTTCTCTAGTCCTTGCGCAGGCTGTAGGTGCTCACAACGTTGCCTTTACTGGTGCCGTACTGGTCCTCCAGGACGAGCCGGTTTTGGGGATCGCCGTCCTCGAAGAGGCGGCGGCCGCTGCCCGCCACCACCGGGTGCGTCATCAGGGTCAGCTCGTCCAGCAGGCCCGCAAACAGGAGTTGGCGGACCACCGAGATGCTGCCGCATACGGCGATCTCTCCGCCGTCGCGGTTCTTGAGATCGGTGATGAAGTCCTCCAACGGACCGTTGATGAGGTGCGAGTTCTGCCACTCCAGCGGTTCGGTCAGGGTCCGGGACGCCACGAATTTTTCGACGGGATTGATGAAGGCGGCGAAATCATCGTCCTGGGTGGCGTTTGGCCAGTATCCGGCCCACTCCTGGTAGCTGACCCGGCCCAGCACCACGGTATCCACGGTGTTGATCATCTTGGTCAGGCCCTTGCCGAGGTCCTCGTCGAAGCTGTCGAACTGGAACTTGAACGGATCCTGGACCACGCCATCCACGGAATGGAACAGTCCGGCGGTTACTTTTCGCATGCGTTCTCCTTTTAGGCTGCCCGGCTTGCTGTCTGGAGTTTCCGGGAGGGCAGGGCGGTCACATTGCCGACGTTGCCGGGCGCAGTGTTGAGGCGGACAGGCACCTCATGGAGTTCAGCGTAGATCCTCAGTTGGTCCAGCGCATCTGCGTCGATGGTCGCTTCCGAAAGGTCCATTTCCACGCCGAGCCCGCCGCCCAGGCCCTTTGTCCGCTGAACCACGGGGTAAAGCCCCTGAAGGCTCGAGGTGGTGACGCGGCCCGTTGCTGCGATCTGGATCTGTTCGCCGTCTACGTCGACGCGAACAACTACGGAGAGCTTGTCGCTGGCCAATTTTCTGCCTTTCATCCTTGCTGCCACGCTGCAGCGCACCCCAGCGTATGTGCCAGGTGTGACCTGCGCAACATTACGACGGCGGGAGCTGGCACGGGTTTGATCCCCAGCCAAGCCGCTTGGCCGGGTCCCTGCGTACCCGGAATGGGTGCGGGTTCGCTCGTGAGTCGGCGACCCAGCTGTCCCGGAAGTTGTCTTTGGGACAGCTGTTGGAAGGGGATGTTTTGGGACAACATGCGGGACGACAGTGTGTCGGGGACGCTGGACTGGGATTTCATCATTGCTGGACTGTGTCTGAATGAGTGCCCAAAGCCGTCTGCACAACATGCACGTTAGAGGATGCCTCCAAGGGGTCGGCGCGGCATCACGCGACATCCGGCATGCTGCCCCGACTGAATCCGCGGCTCGGAAGTGTCCCACCGAGTGTGTCCCACTTCCAAGAAAATGGGACAGGAAACTGTGTAGCGTTTCGGCAGCTTCACCGGGCATTTTTGCGGGCGAGTCTTACATGACCGCATCTGACTACGCGCGTCGCATGGGCAACACTTTGATCGCGGACTGGATCGATGCCTGGACGCAGCGACATACAACGAGTTAGCCAGAACATGTACGGTGATGGATCCTCCACCGGACGTCTACATCCCATGGCCTCGGATCCGGAAATGGGCACCACGTCCGGCTAGGACAGTTATAGGATCTCCGTCATGATGTTCCAGCCGCTGCCCACTTTCCTCGATGTGGGCCATGCGGATCCACCGCTGCCCTCGTAAAGGTACAAGTCGCCGATGGAGTCCCGGGCTATGATGTCGTTTTTTCCGTCCCCATTGAAGTCGCCGGGTCCAACAAGGGAGTTCATGGCGTTCCAGCCGGCGCCGGTCACGCTCTGTGGCAACCAGCCGCCGGTTCCGTTGCCGGGGTAGAGCCACAGGACACCGGAACTGTCGCGGCCCACGACATCAGCTGTGCCATCACTATTGAAATCACCGACACCGATGGCCTCCGACCCGAAGAACCAGCCATATCCCGCCCACGCTGAGTTCAGCCAACCGCCCTTTCCATCACCGCGCTCTATCCACATCCCGCCACGGTTGGAGACGGCTACGTCAACGAATCCGTCGCCTTGGAAGTCGCCGATCCCTAGGCTATTAGTCTGGTTATTCCAGCCGGCGGATACCTGCACACGTGGCATCCATCCCGCCGAGCCATTTCCGGGGTAAAGCCACAGGTCGCCGGCGCCATCACGGGCCAGAATGTCAGCCTTGCGGTCCCCATTAAAGTCATTCTTGACGACGTCCGACGCGGAAGTTGACGGAGCCAGATCCCGGTTCGCGCTGGCTGCGGCAGGCGCCCCCCGGTTCCCCGATCAGCTCCACGAGGGTTTACGCCACGACCACTAATGCGTAGGGCCACATGGCCGGTAGAGCCAGCGCCATGGAAGGAACCCAAACCTAAAGAGGGCTCCTCACAGTGGAGGTGTTCCCCAACAGAACTGATTCAATTGCACGTCCGGCAGCAGCGAACCGACGCCATCAGACTGCTGGGGCCAAAAATATACGTCCTACCGGGGCCAATCTAAGTTGACACAATCATTTGGCGTTTCCTCGCCGCTGCTTCAGCGACGCGCTTTCGTCATTTCGGGGGATTGCATGAGTCGAAACTGATCTCCGGGCAGTTCTTCCTTGTCACGGGTTCTCTGCCGGAGGAGACTTGAGGCGACGGCCTTCCATCTCGGGCCGCCCGCGGGGCCACCCGGCTGCGGGGCCTCACAGCACCCTGTAGTGGCTGGTGGATCAATGAGCTCCATGACACCCCTCGAAAAGGCCGGTCAGCGGTTGCGCCATCTCTTGGCCTTGGTGATTGTCGCCCTGATTGGATGTCTTTGCGGGTGCGAGTATGAGCCCGATAACGTCGCCCTCCCGTCCACCAATTCTCCAACTTTGGAGGCCCGCACGGCCCCGCCACTGCCGGACGGAAACGACCCCCGCCCGTTCCCGCCGCTGCCGGAGAGTGGAGACATTGACGCCGGCACATACCTCGTCCCCGTCGCCGGCCATACTGAACCTTTCGAGATCACCGTCCCAGACGGCTGGTTTGCTCTCGACGGCGGAAGTGTGGGCAAGGACGACCCGGATCACCCAGCTGAATGGGCCGTCCACATAACTCTTTTGCCTGTCAACTATGTGGCGATGGACGCATGCAAGTGGAGGGGCGCCCTTTCCGATGACGGTTCGTCGGCCGAGGCCTTCGTTGACGCGATGGCGGCGCAGTCGTCAACGGCAAGCACCCCTCCCGTCAAGGTCACGGTGGGCAACTACTCAAGCTTCGAGTTCGACCACTTCGTCGAGGCCAACGTGGACATGAACGCCTGCGACGGCGGTGAATTATGCATTTACTCAAGACATACACAAGCCTGCTCACGCTGGTACTCCACCCGGGGCGAACGCGAAACCTACCGGGTGGTCGACCTGAACGGCAAGCGGGCTGTCGTCGCGGTGGGCCGTATCGACGAATCAATCAATCCGGAGCTGATGAGAGAGGCACGCGCCGTCTTCGACTCGATCGTGTTCTAGTCCTACAAGTGACCAGCTGATCCGATAAGCGATCCCGCCCGCGGGCGCCGGCTCCTTCTCTGAACCCCCTCCATGTCTTATAACCGAGGTGCCTCGAATCCCTAACGTTCCGAGACAAATCAATGGCGCGGATTGTGAACAGGAGTGCTGAACAAACGGGCACTTGTGCACAGGAGTACCGGCCAGTCACTGATCGCAACCCGTCTGCACAAACCCCAAAATTCAGCGGGATTTTGTGCAGTCGGCTTCTGAAAACGACAGATTCGGATGGGTGGGGGAGTGTTCCATTGCTGGTGTCCCACTTCTAAGGAACTGGGACGATCCCGGTCGGCACCTAAGGCACCTGCGCCGGCATCTGGTATCGCATGAACCTCAGGCGTTGGTTGGATGGCCCATGTTCCACTGGCTCAGGACGGACCGTTTCACCGATTACTCGATTTCTTCAAGCGTCTGGAAAGATAGCCTTGACGCCGGGCGTTCCGGTTTGGCTTGCCCTGGGTGGGCGTTTTTACCGGGGGAACCATGGCACGAAAACTCTTCTGCGAACTTTCGCCGATCACATACCGCATTTCTGTGCAGCGCATGATCCTGAACCGCAAATTGCGCGACCTGTTCTCTCCCACAGTCTTTGCGCGGCGCCAGCCGGAAGAGGTCCTTCCTGCGGTTGTCTACCGTCACAACTCACTGATCCGCCGCAAGCTGGGCAACGTGGACTTGCACCTCCAGGAAAATAAGGCGGTAAGTCTGGGGATCGCCGCGCCTCTGGTGAACTCTGTCGTCATTCGTCCCGGCGAGACCTTTTCGTTCTGGAAGCTGGTAGGGAGTTGCACTGAAGCCAAGGGATACCGCGAGGGCCTGGTCATCAACCATGGCCGAGCCGATTCCGGAATTGGTGGCGGCCTGTGTCAATTCACGAACCTTCTGCATTGGATGGTCTTGCACAGCGAGCTGACTGTGGTGGAGCATCACCACCACGGGGACCTGGACTTGTTTCCGGACTTCAATCGTCAGATCCCGTTTGGTTCGGGCACTTCGATCATCTACAACTACTTGGACTACCGGGTTCGCAATGACACGGACCAGGCTTTCCAATTCCTGGTAAGTACCAACGACGAATACCTGTGTGGTGAACTTCGCGCCGAGCACGTCCCGGATGTGAAATTCCACATCCGTGAAGAGGACGCCTACTTCTACGAGTCCGGGAATAAGGTTTACCGCCATAACCGGGTGATGAGGCTGACCCGGGACAAACGGACAGGTCTTGTGACCTCGAAGCAACAGATCATCGAGAACAACGCCTTGGTCGTTTACGACCGTTCCCTCATCAACGCCCCGGTGCTGCCAGCTCCGCTTCCTCCTGATCCCATGCAGGACGACCGAGTGGCTCCAGCTCCCGCCTAAGCGGCCTACCAGGTCGGTGAACCCGACAGCGTCTCTCTTTTACGTCAACGGAGTCCCAGCTGCCGCGTTCCGTATCCAAGGAAGTGGGACACGTTGCTCTTGTCGCCTACTCCAGCATCAACACACAGGCTGCAGAGGCACCTCACCCAGACGAATACCGGTTGCGTCCGTGAACTCCACTCGTACAAGGACGCAGCCGGGTGCGTACACCTGGCGTGTGAAGGAGTTCTTTGCCTCGGGTGTTGCTTGCACATCTCCAGTGATATCCGGCGATGTGAAGCTAACTGAAGGGAGGCCCTCAGCAGGGCCTCGTTCGATGTACTTCGTGACCGTTGTTCCGCTGAGTTGGTTGCTGACGTGGACCCAGCTCGTTTCGCATCCAGGAGAGTGCAGTACGGTCACTAACGCGAACGGGGAAGGCTCTGAGGCCCTGGCAATGGGGATACTCTTCAGCGTTATGGCATCTACGGAGCAACCAGCTTGTGGGTAGGTGCCGTCCAAACGGGTTTGTACGGGTGGGGGAACCGAACGACTCCCGATCCCAAGCTGAGGTCCGAAGAACTGCAGGGCAAATGTCGCCACAGCCACAAGTAGGGCACCTACGGTGGCTATTGCTGCAATGGTGCCTAATGAGAAATGTCCTCGGAGAAAGCCCACGGCGTCTCGACCTCGGCCAGGCTGGATCTTGACGTCAATGAGGTTCCGGTCATTCCACGCCCACTTAGGTCGTCCGTCGAGCAGCACCGTTGTTTGGGCGGGGCGGCCTTTCTTTAACAGAGCAGGACCGAAAAGGACGTTATCGCCTTCGGCCCGGAACAACCCAGCCGGGTTTACTCTACCCAGATCGGCTTCAGGATCGTCACTCAGCAGAGCGATAATAGGCGCGCCACATTCGAGGATGAGTGGTTTTCCGGCATCAAATCTGCTGCTCTGGATATCCGCTCGTCCAGTTGATTCAAGAGTGACAATCAGCACGTAGGGGTTCTGCACAACGTTGCCGGAGTGTTGGACCACGAGCTTGTCCCAACCGCTGCCTTGCCCGAGCTTGTTTACTATTGGGGCGGCCCTGACGTCTGCGGATATCCGTGATTTGGGGTTGCTGCGCCTGTACTGCAGTGCCGTAATTACTGCCCCAACGAGTGTCACGACACCAGCGACTAGTGCGATCAGGTCCGAATTGCTCATGTGCAAATAAAACCATGGCACCTGAACGCCGATGGAACCGCCGGACCGATGCTTGCCAACTTAGTAACGGTGAGGTCGTTGCCGACGAACGTCCCAAAGTGCGCACAAGCGTCCTTTGCACGCATCAATGAGTGCCGCTCAACGAGGGTGGCTCCCAAGCCAGACAAAACGGGATAGCCTTTGCGCTCATGAGAACATGTGTCTTCTGCGGTGGGTTTCCTTTGACGGTGGAACACGTCTTTCCCCAGTGGTTACGGCAATTTGCCGCTCCTCAGGCCTTCATCCAACGCAAGGGCTCCTACCAGGCTCCTTTCCGTCAGACGGTCGTGAGGAAGAACTCTCAAGGAACCTATGTCAAGGTCGATGAAGCTCGGGGTACGAGGACGCCGAACGTCCACGAGGTAAAAGTAAAGAGCGTCTGCGCTGCTTGCAACAACGGCTGGATGTCGAGACTGGAGACTTCAGTCAAACCGATCCTAAGAAAGATGGCCAAGAAGACACCTCCCATGCCGCACTTGGTGTCCCCTGAAGGAAAGCTTTATCTGGCGGCGTGGGTATATAAGTGCCTTCTTATGTATGACCAGTACCTTCCTGTCGAGGACAGGGTCTTCGTGGACGAAGATTTCACTTCCTTCATGAAGACCCGCCGGCCACCTTCGTCCGCACGCATCTATATGGGGATTACAAACTCCCCATGGTCCACCGTTTCAATCTGGCACCAACCCCATCGTTTGGTCTTGGACGCAGGCACGGACCCCCAAGCGGCACTGGCCCAACCAAACAACACAGCGAGTTCTTTCCTTGGAATAGAGGGCATCTATTTCATCCAGCAGTACTTCAAACCAGATCTTCCCTGGAATGCCGATAACCGCTATATCTGGCTTGACGCACAACGAGGAGTCGATGCCACTCCCGCAAAGCTGATCTGGCCAGCGGACAACAAGCCTCTCAATTGGCCACCTCCCTTGACCCCATTCCTGAAAACGGAGGCTGCCAGACTAGCGCTCTACCAAGTGATTGGATCCCTGCGTGACCTCGCGGATTGGGAAAAGCCGCTCGAATGAGCGCCACGGCAAGAGAAGAATCAGCGAGGTAATGATTGAGTATGGGTACCAACGCGGGACACCACACCTCAGGACAGCGACCGCGAGCTCCGTCATGGGAGGGGGAGCTGCGCGAGGTCCTCAAGAAGTACCCGGGCGCCGGCCCGCGGCTGGCCACGCTTTGAAGGTTTTGTGGGCAGAATGGGCTCATTTGCGGCAGATACGTGATGTCCAAAGCAACGAGCGATCTTCTGAGCCATTTCGAGGCCAAGGAGGTTGAAGGCAACCCTCCTGGGCCGAGCTGGAACGTCGCCCCGACCCAGATTGTGCCAATCGTGGCCGAACGACTGGACGAGGGAGCCCTTTACCGGCGGCTGTTGATCGCAAAGTGCGGCCTGGTCCCGTCCTGGGCCAAGGATGCGAAGATCGGCTCCAAACTTCTCTGCACTAACTGACCCCATCAGCTGCTGGGCAGCGTCCCACTCTTGGCTGTTCCACTTCCAAGGAAGTGGGACAGCGTCCTTAGGTTCCTAAGTGCCACCAGCCTGTGGACCGACGGTGCTCCATTTTGTTGTGGCTTTGGCGGTTGACATCCGGCGTTTGGGTTGCGGTGTTCGTTTACTCGCCCGTTTGAGAGTTAGTGGCTGTTCGGTTGCGGGTCCAGTCCGGAGGCCCACACTCGTCCGTTGATGGCCAGTTCACGCAAGACAACATCACTCCAGCATCCCCTGAACTGGCTTTGAAATATGTAGCCAGTTTGAACCTCTGGCTACCTTCCAGGTCAGAGCTCGTTGGTGGATCTCAATCGGCATGTGTATTTCTCAACAGCTGGACCCGGGCGCCCTGTTCACCCGACGGATTGCTTGATGAGTGTGACGAGTGGATCTATATGGGTCAGCTGCGGATGGTGCCCTGCGCCCGGCATCGAGACGAGCTCAACGTTTGGAAGTGATTCGAGCTGCCCAACCATGCCCGGGGCGATTGGGTCCTCGCTTCCCGTAATGATGCGGACCGGGCCGGTGAATCGCCCCAGGGCCTCCTGGAGTTCGCTACGCCACTGTTTCGATCCTGCAAGGGCGAGTTGCCTGGCCACCTTCTTGGCGCTGCTTCGTTTGATGTCACTGAGGCTGGACTGGAGAGCAGCTGCGTTCGCTTCTGATCCGGTCAGTTGGCGTGACAGCCGCGCCGGATTGGTGTGTCGCAGGTAGGCGGATACGAGCGGCCGAAGCCCTGCTGGGACGCCCGTTGGGGTTTGGAGGAAGAACGGTGCGACCAGTGTCAGGGACTTGACCCGCTCCGGGAACCGGTCCGCCGCGACCACTGCCGCAGCCGCGCCGATGGAATGGCCGATGAGGTCAGCAGGTTCACCGCCCAGCACATCGGGAAGCCACTGCTCCCAGTCCTGAATGCCTGTTCCTCCGCTGAGGCCGAGTCCGGGAAGGTCGACGACGCGCGCGCCGACACCCGAAGCGACGCCGGCCCATGTGTCTGCGTTGACCGGCAAGCCGGGAAGGACCATCCGGGTGGATCCGGCTACTCCGAGTTCGAATGTCCTTACACCGCCGGCATCGACGAATCGGCGGCCGTCAGCCAAGGCGTCGCCAAACCGGTGTGCGGCCAAGTAGTCGGCCCACCGTTCCAGGGACACCAGTACGTCCGGCATCTGTATCCCGTGTCTGTCTGCGAACTCGATGGCTGACTCTGTCGGATAGCGGTCGGCGGACATGAAGGAAAGTGTCTCGGGATCCGCCCTGGTGATCCGCTGCGGGAGTCGCTTGATGACGCCGACCGGCATCCGTACCCGCGGAACCTTGACTCCGAGGTGCCGCCCGACGTGGGTGAGCAGGTCAGCCAGCGGCGGGGTAGCGTCGTCGAGAACCCAATAAGCCTTGCCCGCAGCAGTGGGATCGACCGCTGCTGCGGTCATGAAGGCAGCCAAGTAGTCGACCGTGACGACCGGGAGGAACGTCGATCCGTTTCCGGGCAGTGCGGCTACGGCTCCCTCCCAGATTTGCGCGATGGTGGTAGCCAGGCCGATGAGCTGGTCGGACTCCCCGGTCACGCTGTCGCCGATCAGGCTGGACGGATTGACGATCGTCCAGGGGACTCCGTGCTCCAAGGCACGTGCTTGGAAGATGGCGTCGGATTCCACTTTCGACGCCTCGTAGGCGCCAAGTTCCTTGTAAACCGCGATGCGGTGGTCATCTGACCATGGGACAGTGGCGGGGTCCTGTCCGCCCACCCGGTAGCCCGACACGTGGACGACGCGCTGCAGATTGGGGAGGTCCTTTGCGAAGTCGATCAGTTTCTCGACGATGCCAACATTTGCGCTGCGTGCCTCCTGGGCGGTCATCCCGAATCGGTAGGTCCCGGCGCAGTTGTGGATCTCGGTGATGAACGGCAATGTCGATGGTCCACCCGCGACGATCCCGGGAGCATCGAAGTCGACGATCGTCGTCCTGATGCTGCGTTCCAGGCCATGCTCCCTGACCCATCGCTCCACACGCGCTCCGGACTCGGCGGTCCGGACTGCCGCCGTCACGTTCGCGCCAGCCTTTGCAAGGGTCAGGACGAGGTGCCGGCCGACCATTCCCGAGGCCCCGAAGACCAGGGCGTTGCGGGAGTCTGCGCGGGGTGTCATCGCGTCCTCCCGGCGGTCTGGCAACGCTGGTTGGCAAGCTCCGCTACCGCACCAGCAGCCGCAGCAAGGGGTTGGGTGCTCTGCCTGGTGCGAGAGGCTATGGTCGCAGTCTCCGCCGACGGCACAATAACGGCCACCGGCGGCCGCGCGTCTTCGGCGTCAACACCGCTGGTCTGGACGGGCTGGAGCAGGGGCTCTGAGAGCCGTTCTCTTGTCAGGGTTCCTTTGGATGGCATGAAGAAATAATAGACCAGTCTATATATTTTGCAAATCACTCAAGTGCCCGGGCGAACGAGCCTGCCTGGCAGTTAAAGGCAAGTGCCGCCGTCGTACTTCTTGTGAAAGTACGACGGCGGCACGCGCCTTAAGGACGCTGGTGGCCGCTAAGCCGTCTGGCCGGCGTGCTGGCCTTCCGAGATCTCTTCAACAACCTTGGCGTTGAAGGCGGGGAGGTCGTCCGGGTTGCGGCTGGTGACCAGTCCCTGGTCGCACACCACTTCTTCATCGCTCCAGTTGGCGCCAGCGTTCTTCAGGTCCGTCTGGAGCGTGTGGTACGAGGTGACGTTGCGGCCCTTGATCACTCCGGCTTCGATGAGGATCCACGGTCCGTGGCAGATCGAAGCCACGGGCTTGTGCTGCTCGAAGAAGGAGCGCGTGAAGTTCTGGGCGTCCTTGTCCACGCGGAGGTTGTCCGCGTTGACGACGCCGCCCGGGAGAACCAGGGCGTCGAAGTCCGAGGCGTTGGCGTCCGCAACTGCGAGATCGACGTCGAACGTGTCGCCCTTGTCCACTCCGTTGAAACCCTGGAGCTTGCCTTTGTCGAGGGCTACCAGGGTGGGCTCGCCTCCGGCGTCCTTGATGGCCTGCCACGGGCTGGTGAGTTCCACCTGCTCCACGCCGTCCGTCAAAAGGAATGCGACCTTCTTGCCTGCGATGTTGTGTTCTGACATTGTTCCTCCTCTTGTTCGGCTGCTTTTTGGGCATGTGCCGGTGCTGCGAGAGTTGTTTGTCTGACCTGAACCAGCCTAGGGAAGGATGCTTTAGTAAGCAAGCTGACTATTTCGATGGGGTTGGTGAACATACGCCTAACCGGACATATTCAGTCGCAGCGAAAACCGGACTCGTACGTCGCTAAGCCAAGCCCGACGGCGGTCCCCGCCTCAGTCTGAGGTGAGGACCGCCGTCGTGGTTCAGCTATCCGCGGGCGTCCCGCGTGCTGAACTTGAACCCTGCAAAACCCACGAGGCCGGCTGTCCAGGTGAAGGTTACTATCGCAGCGGTGAGAGCACCCAGGTCCGCGGCCGGGTATGACCCCGTCACCAAGCCGGGATCAAACAGCAGGACCCCGGCCACTGTGGGTAGGTAGGCAAAAGCCGGAGTCAGCAAGAGCAACATCAATGACAGTTGCGACACTACAATCAGCGCAAACAGCGGTATTAGCGTCTGCTTGAGCAAGATGCCCAGCGCGAACCCAATGAGGGCTATGGCATCCCAGAAAGCGATGGCACCAACCCAGCGGAGAATAAGGCTTGCCGGAACGGTTCCGTTGACGACGGAAAGTTCGCCGAGACCGGATTGGGACAGCAGGCTCAGCAGCGGGATGGTCACCAGGCCCAGCAGCGTGACGAACGCTGTCAACGCAGTGCATTTCGCCAAGTACAGGCGCTCGCGGTTCGGCGCGGCCACCAGGCTTGTCCGCAGTTGGCCCGACACGTACTCACTCGATGCGGAAATGACGCCGATAACGATGATTCCAATCAGTCCCAGCGCAACCCAGTCAAAGCCCACCGTCTCCGGACTCGCCCCTGGGGCCAGGCCGGGGTCATTCGTTCGGAGCGCTTCCCCCACCGGACCCGCCTGGGACCACCCGACGAGGACGACGATGAGCCACGTCAGGGCGGCAGTGATCCACACGGACCTTAACGTGACGAGCTTGGTGAGTTCGGCGCGGAACAGACTGGGCGTTCGGGCAGTGTCGACGAGTGTAGTCATGCGGCGCTTCCCTTAGCTGCGTTGCCGGTCCAGTCAAAGTAGGCAGCTTCCAGGTCATGGTGACCGGCTACCAGATCAACGACGTTTCCGGACTGGACGATGCGGCCACCGGAAATGACGACGATATGGTCAGCTACGTGCTGGACCTCGTTAATGAGATGGCTGGAGATAAGGACAGTCTTGCCGTTGGCCGCGAGGGTTCTCAGAAGCCCCCGGATCCAGCGGATACCTTCGGGATCCAAGCCGTTGGTCGGCTCATCGAGAACAATAATGCGTGGATCGCCGAGGAGGGCCGCGGCGATCCCCAGCCGTTGACCCATCCCCAGTGAGTACGCTCCCACGCGTTTCCGGGCGGCGTCCGAAAGTCCGACGACCTCGAGGACTTCACCGATCCTCGAATGCGGGATGCCATTGGACTGAGCCAGCCAAGTGAGATGGGCCTTGGCTGTGCGACCCTTGTGGGCTCCTGAGCCATCGAACTGAGCTCCAACGGTCCAGAGGGGGGCGATGAGGTCCCGGTAAGGCTTTCCTTCGATGAGCGCGGACCCGCTGTCCGCCCGGTCGAGGCCGAGAAGCAGACGGAAAGTGGTCGACTTTCCGGCCCCGTTCGGGCCGAGAAAAGCGGTGACTTTCCCGGGCTCGGCCGTCAGTGAGACGTCGATAATTCCGTCCGACTGCCCGTATTTCTTGCTCAAATTCTTAATCTCGATCACTGTCTGATCTCCTCGGTAGTCGATGTCACTTAGCGGCGAACTGGTTGGCGGCGGAACAGAACAAGAGCAGCGACCAACGCTGCGACCACCCACACCACGAGGACCAATCCGCCCGTCGCAGGTCCCAAATCGCCCGGCGCGGAAGGTGGCAGTTGGTAGAGCTGGGCGCCCGCCTGATCCGGCAGGAACTTGGCCAGGGGGGTGATGTTCACCATGTAGGTGGAGACAATGAGGGCCATCGCCAAGACCGTGCCCATGGCCGCCAATCCGCTGCGAAGGACCACCGACAAGGCGTAGGTGAACAGGGCGATGAGTATCCAGTAAAGGACCACGCCCCATAGGATTCCTGATGCCGCTTGTGGAGTTGCTGCTATCTGGCTTGTTTCGGTGGTGCAGTCGATGACCACGCAACGAATCCCTGCCGACCCGAACACGCTCAGGACGGCCGTGAGGAATACGGCAGCGACAATCACGATCGCTTTGGCCGCCAACACGGCACTGCGCTGCGGGAGGCTGATCAAGGTGCTCCGAAGAGAGCCGCTGTCCGATTCCTGGTGCATCGACCACGCCGCAAGAAGGATGACCCCTATTTGTCCATAGTGAAGGATGACCAGAAAGGCCGTACCTCCCTCAAGGCCAGCTGCCTCCTCCGGCCTCCCTGCCTTATGGGCAGCGTCGATCAGGTTTGTCAGTATCCAGGAAAGAAACACCGTGAGCAGCACCGTTCCTGCCATGGTGTTGAAGCAAAGACGCAGAGTCAGGAGTTTGGTGGTCTCGGCCCTGACGGCGCGGGCCATGGTTGTTCGTGGCCCCGGCCGCACGTCGAGGGTCGCTGTGGAAGATGCTGGCATGACTCAAGTCAATCCGGACCGGCATCGCTTGTCTGTCTGCAGGTGTTGACAGTCGTGGCACGTTCTTGCGCGGGGGGAAGACTTTAGATGGGCGTAGGACGCACCAGGCCGCCTTCGTAGGCGATGACAACAAGTTGGGCTCTGTCCCGCGCGTCCAGTTTTGTCAGGATTCTACTCACATAGGTCCGCACCGTGGTTCGCGTGAGAAACAGGGCAGCCGCTATTTCGTTGTTGGAGGCGCCTTGTCCGATGAGGGTCAAGGTTTCGCGTTCGCGGACTGTCAGTTCGCTGATCCGGTCGTGTGCGGCCGGGCTCTGGGTGAAGCGGTCTATGAGGCGGCGGGTGATCTCCGGGGCGAGGAGGGCGTTACCTTCATGCGCGGTCCGGATTGCCTTGAGGATGTCCGGCAGCGGCGCATTCTTGAGGAGAAAGCCGGAGGCGCCCTGTCGGAGAGCTTGGTACACGTAATCGTCCATATCGAAGGTGGTCAGCATGACCAACCGGGTGCTGGATTTCCGGGAGGCCAGAATGCCTGCAGCTTCAAGGCCTGTCATCCGTGGCATTCGAACATCCATGAGCGCCACATCCGGTTGATGCTCCAAGATGGACTCCACGGCCTCCGCGCCGTCCACAGCCACTGCGGACACCGTCATGTCCGGCTCGTCGTCGATCAAGAGGCGCAGTGACGTCCTGATGTGAGCATCGTCGTCTGCGATGAGGACACTGATTTCATTCATCGGGTGTGCACCCTCCCTGCAGTTCCCGGCAGTGAAACAGCCACACGGTATCCTTTGGTCTCCCGTCCTGCTTCGAAGGTCCCGCCCAATAACTGAGCCCGTTCACGCATGCCTGTGAGTCCGTGACCGTTCTTGGAAGCCAAAGCCGCCCCCGGGCCGTCGTCGAGGACGCTGATCCGCAGGTCGTCGCCTTCAGTCCTGATGGTGATCCGGCAGGTTCCTGCTCCGGAATGCCGGATCACGTTCGTCAGGGCTTCCTGAATGATTCGATACGCGGTCGTTCGCTGCGCGGCCGGAAGATCGTGGGCACTTTCGTCGGCGTCGATCACGACAGATATACCGGCCCGTATGGCCGGCTGCGACAGCTCCCGCACCAGTTCCGGAAGGCTTCCCGGCGGAGCGTCATCAGCCGTTTCGCTACGTTCCTGTCGCATCAACACCTGAAGTTGGCCCAACGCATCACGGGCGTCGGACTCGATGCCCTGCAGTGCAGATCGCAGATCGTCGGGGGTGGACGACTTTACATGGGCCACGACGCCCGCCCGCACCCCGATCCCTCCCAGGGTGTGGGACAGTACGTCGTGGATATCCCGTGCGAGGCGAAGCCGCTCCTGCGCCCGGGCATTGCGCTCGGTTTCGCAACGCATGCGTTGGGTACGGATTCCCAAAACCCATGCGGCCCCGATGATGACGGCGCCCAGGATGATGCCCCGGATGCTCGCTTCGGCGCCCTCCGCAGAGACCAGAAGCAAGGACGCAAACAGAAGAATTTCCAGCACGATCAGCCATGCAGGAAAGAGGCGTGTCCCGAATCGTTCCGCGGCAACGTACAGGCAGAGCCCTGTCACCAGGAAAGGATCCTCGGTCATTCCCAAGCTCCAGCCAACGGCCGTCACAACGCCGGTCCAAGCGGCAGCTAGCCAAGGAAACCTTGACCGAAGGCAGAGTCCCAGGACAACAAGGCCCCCCAAAGCCAGTTGGACCAGCCTGCCCGGTGATTCCGGCGGAACCACGGTGATCCAAAGCCCTGCCACCATGATGATGCCGACCAAACCGTTCAGTAGAACGGGAATGATCGTTTCCCGGACTACGGAGACGTGAACGTTTTCTGGATCAGCGCTTTGCGTCGTGCTCGGGTGTCGTTGGTTCATAGGCCATCTCATTTGTCAGGAATTGGTTCTGAGCGAGTTCCCGATAAAGAGGCGACGTCTGCATCAATTCGGTGTGGGTACCGCTTGCCACGACCTTGCCTTCATCGAGCACCAGGATCAAGTCAGAGCTTTGCACGGTGGCGAGGCGGTGGGCAACGATGACCAAGGTGCAGCCCGAAGTTACGTCGGCGATGAGCTCCCGCACCTTTTCCTCGCTCACCCCGTCCAGGTTGGAAGTTGATTCGTCCAGAAGAAGCATTGAAGGGTTTGCGAGCAAGGCTCGGGCCACAGCAATTCGCTGCCGTTCTCCCCCGGAGAGGAGCACGGCTCCCTCGCCGACTTCCGCGTCGAGGCCAAGTTCTGACCTCTGAAGGACAGCCGTGAGATTCAGCCGTTCCAGAATGGCCATCATGTCCTCGTCGGAGGCATCCGGATTCCCTATGTTCAGGTTGTCCCGGAGGGTTCCGGCAACAGCGGGAGCGTCCTGCTCCACATAGGCAATGTTGGCCCGGACCGCCGACCTTGCTACTTGGTCAACGTCGGTTCCGCCGAACAGGATTTGCCCATCGGAAGCATCGTAGAAGCGGGCTATAAGGTTCAGGATGGTGCTCTTGCCGGCCCCGGATGGGCCGACGATTGCAACCCGCTGACGGGATTCGATCTGGAATGAGACATCGTTCAACGTTGAACGCCGGCTCGGCCCTTCCGTCTCCCCGCAAGGATGGTCGTACTCAAAGCTCACCCCACGGAAAACCAAGCTGGAATCCCTGATGGTGGGGACCACGTTGCCCACAACGACGGGCGCGTCCTGTTCGGTGGGGAGCTGCAGGATCTCGTTAATGCGCGCCACGCCTCCAAGGGCCTCCCCGATGGCACTCACGGTTCCGAAGAGCTGGCCGAGGGGCATGATGAGGAGGAACAGGAAGAGTATGAAGGAAACGAGGTCCGCCACCGTCAATTCGCCCGATGCCACTCTGAGCCCGCCAACCCCGATAACGGCGAGGAAAGTCACTTGCATGGCGATGGAGGAAATCGGGGATACCAAGGCTGTGGTGGCCGCAACACGCAGTCCAATGGTCCAGACGCCGTTCGCGTCTTCCTTAACGCGTTGGGATTCACGTGTACTTGCGTTGGCTGCGCGCACAGTTCGTGTCGCCCGGATGGCGCGGTCCATGGAGGACGAGAGTTTCCCCAGGGCAGTTTGAACCCCGAGGCTGGCGCGTTCGATGTAGGAGGTGACCCAAACGACCGCTGCGACCGAGACCAGGGCGGCTCCCAGGGCAATGATCACCAGAACCGGGTCCAGAAAGAGCATTGCCACGAGCGCGCCGATGATGGTGAAAACGCCAGCGAAGGACTCCACAAAGCCTTGGCTGAGCATGTTCCGGATCACTGTGGTGTCGGTGGTGACACGGGCGACGAGATCGCCTACACGGCGCTGGTCCAATGTTGGTACCGGCAGGTGAAGGATGTGGTCGATGAGATTGTGGCGCGACCTCCTGATGGCCGTCTCAGCAGTGCGCTGGATCAGGTACTGCCGGATGCCACCAAGAACTCCTCCCACAAGGATGAGCCCACCCACAAGCCACGGCAAGAGGTCCAACGGCTTGGAAGCACTGACTCGGTCGATCACTTCACGGACCAGCAAAGGTTGCGCCAAGGAAAGCGCGGATCCCAGAAGGCTGAGGAGCACGATGAGGGCAACGAGCCGGCGTTGAACGGCTACGTGGCGGAACAGTTCGGTCAGCCCGGCGCGTCGGGAAGCATTGGCTGCGGTCTTCATTTGTTACTCGCTTCTCCGGGCTGGGCCACGGTGAGGACGGGGACGTAGCTGCGGATGCGGTGGGGCTCATCGATCGGCAACCCATCCACTTCAATCCATGCATGGGCGGCGAAGGGCTCAAGTTGGTACCCCGTTTTCCATCCCGGAGAGTGACCTTCCATCCGGCACAGCATGAAGGCTGCGATCGACCGCTGCAGGCACCCCTCGCCGGCGCAGCGGGCGCTGACGGCACATACAGCTGCCCGCATGAGGCGCGCTTGGTGGGCGTTGGTGGAACGGTGTGAATGTGAAAGGCCATGGAGAACTGACTGGAGCAGCGCCGGTGGCAGCAAGGTCATGACCCAGGCGACGCCGACTACCGCGTGAGTCCGCAACCGGAACAGCCCCTGTGGCATGACGGTCGGCTGCGGGCTGATGGGGAGACTCATGAGCTGGCCCTCCGAATGATTCCTGACTGCTGGAGCTCGTCAATCAAAGCGTGTACGTCTTGACGCACGCGATGGTGGTCAACTCCGTAGGATTCAGAGATTCTGTCAACGACGGCACCGACGTTGAGATTTTGCTCGATTCCGGCCATGACGTCCGCTGCTGTGGCATTTCCACGCCAGTAGGTGCCGCCTCGGGCGTCGAACACCGTTACCCCGTCATCATCTACGTTGAAGGTAATTTTCGGTGAAGGCCGGAATACGTCTCCAGCCTCGACGGTGCGGGTTGTCTTCTTCCTCATTGAATGGCCCTAACCCATCTCTCGACGCCGGCGAGTTGTTCGATTTCAAAGAGCTCGTCCGTGCTGACGACCGGCATGCTCAAGGCATCGCGTACAGCGTCAGCGTTGATATGGCCCATGTCCACCAGATAGCTTTCGTCGAAAAGGCGGGACAGATCGTGCCGGCGCTTCTTGTACTCGGTGAACAGGTCGGAGCTGTATTCACCCTTGTCTTCGCGGGTGAACAGCCAACGGGGGGCAACAGGCTCCGTCGCCCGCGCCAGGAGCGGTTTGCTATCGCGGGTTCCAACGAGGATGTCAGTAGGCAGGCTCAGAATGAGACGGACTACCGCATCGTCCAAGAAGGGCGCCTCCCAAGCGACGCCGAGGTGTTCGTAGGCATGGCCCACTTGCCGCACAACTTCGCCTTGGAACATGACTGCCTCGGTCATCTGATGCCTGAAGCGATCCTTATGGTGCGGGCGGGCTCCCTGTGTGAGCGCATCCTTCACTTTTTGCGCCACTACTTCCCGGGTTTCTGCTGTGGCGAATTTAGAAATGCCGAAGCCGGGCGCCCATGAGAAGGCCTCGGCCGGCCCCACGATGTTCCCCGCCCGGGCTTCAATACGCCGTAGCATCTCAGTTTCAAAGCTGACGTTGGATCCCACCGCGCGGGCTACTGCCAGCGTGGACCACCGCTGCATTTTGCCTAACCGCCGAATGATCCGCAGACCGGCCCTCCACGATGAAGTCGTGAGGAGATCCAGGGCGGTTGCGGGAAGTGGATCAAACAATTCGTCGCCACCAACGCCCGTCAGGTGAGCCTTGACGCCACGCCGGGAGGCATCTGTGAGCAAAAAACCGAGGTGCTTGGAATTCCCGGCCCATGCCAGCGGACCGTCATCGAGGCTCCGGATGTTCTGGTCGAATTCGCTGAACGCGCCTGATGTGGCGGTCAGTGACTCCAGCTCAGTGAATTGCCCGCGTAGTTCCGATGCTGCTCGACGCGCGTACTGGCTATCCCGGTTATGGGGATCGTCCGTACCCGCATGGTAGTAAATGCTCTCTTCCTGAAGTGAATCCAGAATGTAGGCCAGGCTGGTTGAATCCATGCCGCCGGACACATCAGCGCTCAATTTCCCGTAGGACAGGATGCGGCGTTCCATGGACCGTGTCAGTTCAGCCAGCAGCAGTTCAGCCGCCTCGGAAAGATCCAGCTTGGGGTGCTCCGTCGCAATCGCCTGATCCAGCACCTTGGGACGCCCATCGTGGTAGGTGAGCGTGGAACCTGGTTTAACTGCATTGATTCCTTCCCAGAACGGAAGATGGCGTAGGAAGCCAGGCAAATTTGTGCACAGGGCAAGCCGGACCCTGCTGTCATCGAGCTTGCTGTGGGCAATGCGTCGCAGTGCTCCCTGCGACATCGAGGCAACCGGTGTTCCGTCGATGTCGGTCCAGTACAGTGTCTCCGCGGTTGAGATTGATCCGGTGATGTCGCGAGCGTAGCCCGGCATTGCGCCTGGGGCGGCACGTAAATGTTGGTGGGAGACGACAGAATCCCGCACTTGCCGCTCACTGAGCCTGGAATCGAGGATCGTGACAGCGGCGCTGGACAGCGACGCCGAGGATTCGTCGATCAATCCCGAGGCGCTGCCCCTGTTGGCTAAGAAGAGTTGCGGCATTGTGTCCTGGCACCTGACGTGTAATGGAGCGAATGGAAAGCCTGATGCAGAACGGGAGCCTCGTCGCGATGACGAGGCTCCCGCTCGTACCTCTGTACTGCTATCAGCCGACGTCGACCTTAACGAATGCCCGACCGCCGAAGATGTCGCGCCAGCGTCCGAACCAAACACCGTTTGTCACTTCACGGAACGAACCCACCCGCGCTACACGCGGAGCAGAATAGTTGCTTTTCATCATCATCCCTCCTCCCTAGGTGATAATTACACGGCTACTTTGCCGGTTGTAACTCGAGTATCACTTCTGGTTGAGAACGTGACAAGAGCCATCAAGGGGTTTCTTAAAGTTGTTTTAGTTTCTAATTTCCTTATGCCATACTGGCGATGCGGATGCTGTTCTTCAGGCCAGGTCAGGATCGCTGGCGCGCTTCCCGAAAGTCATTATCGATCACTTGTGAACGCAGTAAGCCTGCCGGGCCCATTCGCCGGCCTCTATCTGTCAAAACTCAATTCGATATTCAAATAGTTTCAACTCAAAAATGGGGGTTTTTGGGAAATTGGATAGGCGCAATATTTCTATTGGTTACGCCAGGGAAAGCACGCTTGGTCCGTCGCTGGCGGATCAGGTTCGAATGCTCAAGGCAGCCGGAGCTGTGGATGTCTATGAGGAGCGTGCAACCGGAGCTACCGAGCTGAGGGAGCAATGGGGGGCCTGTTTCAAGGTGCTCCAGCCGGGGGACTCGCTGCTTGTGAGTGACCTGACCAGGCTGGGGCGGAGTACCTCAGACTTGGCGGGCATCATGGCGCTGCTGGCCCAGCGGAGCGTGAGCTTCCGTGTAGTGGGAGAACCTTGGTTGGATACCGATGGCCAGTACGGCCCTGTCATTCTCAAGCTATTCGAGTCCATCGCGAACTATGAACGCAGCAGGTTGTCGGAGCGAACAACTGTGGGGCTCGCAGCCGCACGTGCGCGTGGGCGCCTTGGCGGCCGACCTCCGGCGATGACCCCACACAAGCTTGAGACGGCGCGCAACCTTAGAAGCAAGAAGCTGACCCTCAGTGAAATTGCGGATACCTTGGGGGTCAGCACGTCGACGGTAGCAAGAGCCCTGAGTGGTCCTCTGTAAGCCGATGCGGATCGGCGGTATCAGTACCCCAGCTGCTCGCACAACGACGCGAGCTGATGAATTGATGACGGTGCGTCGATGTTTATGCCGGTCACTGTGTACGGCTATCCAGCGGGTGTCGCCTCTTAGGCGGGGCTACGCGGGCAGGGTACTGAAAGCGCCGGGACAAGGCCTACGAGCAGGCGTTGTCCCGGTCCTGCGCCGGCATGAAGGCTCTAGTCATCGACTCTGCCAGCGGGTGCCGTTCCCTTGTTCAGAGGCGATTTTGTTCAGGGGCGAATCCCGGGCGCGTCGCTTGCTACCGCCTACTTCCCTTTCTTCCCGCCCCGCTTGGCCGCAGCGTTCATCGCCGACTTCACCGCTGGCGGCAGCCCCGCCGTCTCGGTTTCCGGCTCAGCGACGGTCCCGCGCCAGCGAGCCAGTCCCTTCATGCCGTGGTAGATCACCAGCGCAGCAGCGGAGCCAAGGGCAATGCCCGTGAACTTCAGCTCACCGATGGTCCAGGTGTAGTCCGCGATGCCGATGATCAAGGCCACAGCAGCGGTGGTGAGGTTGATCGGGTTGGAGAAGTTGACCTTGTTCTGAACCCAGATCTTCACGCCAAGCACGCCGATCATGCCGTAGAGCATGGTCGCAGCACCGCCCAGGACACCCGGCGGGACGGTCGCGATCAGTTCGCCGAATTTCGGGGAGAAGCTCAGCAGGATGGCGAAGACGCCGGCCACCCAGTAGGCCGCCGTCGAATAGACCTTGGTGGCCGCCATGACACCGATGTTCTCCGCGTACGTCGTGGTACCGGAACCGCCGCCGAACCCGGCAAGTACCGTCGCGGCGCCGTCGGCCATCAGCGCGCGACCGGAGACGCCGTCGAGGTTCTGGCCCGTCATCGCTGCCACCGACTTCACGTGCCCCACGTTCTCAGCCACCAGCACCAGCACCACCGGCACAAACAAACCCACCACGCCGATGTGGAATTCGGGCGTCTGGAAAAACGGCAAGCCAACCCATGCTGCGGCATCCATCTTTTCGTAGCTGACCTCGCCGCGCATCATCGCCACGAGGTAACCGACAACGACGCCCACCAGAATGCTCAGGCGCCCAAGGATGCCTCGGAACAGTACAGAAACCAGGATGATCGTCACCAGCGTGATTAGCGCGGTGACGGGCGCGAGGTCGAAGTTCGCCTTCGCCGCCGGAGCCAGGTTCAGGCCGATCAGCGCGACAATGGCGCCGGTGACGATCGGCGGCATGAGCCGGTTGATCCATTCGGCGCCGAACTTCTGGACCACCGCACCAATAAGCGCCAGTACGACGCCGGCAAGCACCACGCCGCCCAAGGCGCCGCCAACGCCGTACTGCTGCTGGGACGCCATGATCGGGGCGATGAACGCGAAGCTCGATCCCAGGTAGCTGGGCACTCGGCCCTTGGTGATGACGAGGAACAGCAGTGTGCCGATACCGGAGAAGAACAGCGTGGTGGCCGGTGGCATGCCCGTGATGATCGGGACCAGGAAAGTCGCCCCGAACATCGCAACTACATGCTGCATGCCGATGCCGATGGTCAGGGGCCAGGCGAGCCGCTCATCGGGTGCCACCACGTGACCGGGGCGGATGGACTTGCCATTACCGTGGAGCTTCCATTTGGTGCCGAGCATGCTCATGGCGGAGCCTTCCTCAGAAGAGTATTGGGATTCGGTGCAACATTACCGCCAAAGTACCCGCCCCGCCCCGCTAAAGCTGCTTACCGTGGAACCAGCTTGAAGAGGAACTTCGTTTTCACCTTGACCCACAGAATGGCGAGTAAAGCTGCGTACACGGCCGAGTTCAGCCAGAGGTTACCGTCCCGCAGCGCCGGGATGTTGGCGATAGCCACGATGAAGAACACGTGCATGATGAACACGTACAGGGTGGCTTGGCCAAGAGGTATGAAGAACCAGCCAACAGCGCGTGAGAGCGGCTTCCAGAACGCACTCAGGAGGGCATAAAGGGCGATGGTTATGACGAGGACATTCACAACACGGCCCGGGCCCAGATAAGTGCGGCCGAAGAAGGTGTCGTAGAGGTACCTGAACGTGGTCTCCGGGATGAGGGCAAGGCGCACATCCAACTGGTTTGTCAGATAGGGTCCGCTCCACGAGAAAAGCGCGCAGGCTGCGGCCAGGAAAACGCACACGCCCAGAAGAATCCGCTGACGGGGATGGGCGAACCAGTCGATGATTCGTTGGCGGTGGAACCCCGCAGTCATGCCGAGGACGAACAGCAACTGCCACACAAGCAGGGGAAAGGAGTCCTCGAACTGCGAGGGAAGCAACCGGAACCGGATCACGGATCCACCAATGTAGAGCGCCAGACTGACCGTAAGCACCAGCCAGGTGAGTCCGCGGGACAGTGCCACCAGGATCAAAGGGCTGATCAACAACAGGATGACGTAGAGGCCCATGATGTTGAACTGCCACGGACCGACCTGCAACAACAGCAGGGCCGGAATCAGGCCTTGCGGCACCGGAAACTGCAGCAAACCTTCCATCCCGGCGTAGAGGTCATAGGTCGTTCCGGCGGCTGAATGCCCGGCTGCGCCTGTGCCTTGATCGGTGAAGGTGGTGACGGCAGCGGCGTTAATGAAGGGGAGCAGGCTCAGACCGTAGACAATCAGGACCACGGCCAGGGCGGTGAAGTAGAGCTTCCACGCCCGCTTGGTTGTCCCGTCCACCACGTCCCCCAGCTCCGTGGAGATGCGCGGCCCGTAGACCATGCCCAGCACAACCCCGGAGAGCATGACAAAGAGTTCCGCCCCGGAGACCACTCCGATGGTCTCCTGGCTCAGCAGTTGGAAAACCGAGTTGATGCCCACGTGGTTGACCACCACGAAGACGATCGCCAGTCCGCGGAGCATGTCGATCCTGGCATCCCGCCTGCCGGAACCCGTGTACGACCACTTGTTGGGGGCCGCCCGCGATGACAGAAGCCAGAGTGCCGCGACGGCCACGAGGACCGTTCCGGCGGTGGCCCATGCAGCCCATCCACGGATCACAGTGCCGGACTTCGCTTGCGGGATCTCAAGACCCGGAACGTCCTCCAGCCCCTTCTCGGTGACAGGACCGACCCTTAGGCCGGAGGTGTCCAAAGAGGTTCGGAATGGAGCGGCCAGCAACGGTTGGGCGGTGGTGCGCCAGTCAATGGACACCTTGCTCTGATCGCGAGCATCGGTGGTTTCGTTCCAGACCACTGCCCGGACGGACCCATTCTCGGGCTGGGCCACCGACGCGAAGACCTGGTGCCACCACGTCTGCTTGACGTCAATCTCTGCGGCGCCGCCGGCTCCTGGTGAGTAGAAAGCCCCGGTTTCGATCAGCAGCGGCTTGTTCCGGGCTTGTACATAGGTGCCATAAAAATTGTCCGTTCCGGTGCCACCACTGGACGCGTGCAGGGAGTCGTTGAACTCGTCGGCCGCAGGGAGGGTGTTCTGGGCGGAGCCTGCACCGGTGGTGTCGTGATAAATGGACAGGCCTATCCAGTCCACAACGTCATCGCCCGGGTAATAGGGGTCAAACGCGGAGTCGTCGAGGTCCCAGACGCCGTTAGCGTTGGTGTCCAGCGAGGCCAAGGGGACGCCTTTGGGTGGCGTGGACGTGGCCGTCTGGAACGGGTAGTCCTTCTCCGCTGTCGGCGACCACACCATCACGGGGTCTGGCAGGCTGCTCTTGAGCGCGGCAGCAACCCGGCCAAATGCTGCCCGGTATGCTTCGGGTTCCTGGCCCCAAGCCACCCATGGGGCGTTCATTTCCGGTGCGAAGCGGACGAAGACCTTGCCCCTGAAGCCGGCAGCCGCCGTCGTGATTTGACGCGCAAAAGTGGCCGCGGCGTCGTCGCTGACATCCTGGAGGGAAATTCCGGGACGTACGGTGAGCAGCGCGTGGGAGCCTTGGCCGGCTACCTGGGAGAAGTAACCCTTGAGGTAATCCAGGCCGCCTTCGTCCATGGGCATGGATACGTTCTGTCCGTACAGGGCAGCTGGCTCGCCGAGGCGCTGGGCGTAGTCCGCAGCTGAGTCCTTGTCCCAGTCGAGCAAGGTTCCGAAGTAGCGCTGGCCGGGATCGTCGCCGTCGGCCGGTTGCCGGTCCAAGGCCCAAGCTTGCGTGGAGGGGAGCAGGAACGCCAGAAGCAGCAGGACAAGTACTGCCAGGGCCCGTCGAGGGGCCGCCAGGGGAAAGGTAGGCATCAGGCCCCTTCTGGTGTCGTCATTCCCACAGTTGAGACGCCAACCCACACGGGCGCCGGCTCGTAAAAACGATGCTACCCATTTTCCCGCTGTGCCCAACGTCACGGGCCGTCATGGGAAGAGGACAGCGGAAGTTGAAGTTGCAACCATGGAAAGCAGAAGTGCCCGGCCAGCCCAGGGTCAGGGCCCAGCGAAAGGTTCACAAATGACGATTGCCCACGAAGAAGCAGTCATTGACGCCGCAGCAGTCGACGCCATTTTTGCCGAAGCCCGTACCGCCAACAGCTTCTCCGGTGAGGTCACCGAGGAGCAGGCCCGCGCCATCTACGAGCTCACCAAGTTCGGCCCCACCGCCTTCAACTCCCAGCCGCTCCGCGTGACGTACGTCCGCTCCGACGAAGCCCGGGCCAAGCTGGTAGACCACCTGTCCCGCGGCAACCAGGCCAAGACCGCCTCAGCTCCGCTGGTCGCCATCCTGTCTTACGACACCGACTGGCAGGGACAGTGGGACAAGTTCCTCCCCGAGTACGGCGCCCCCAAGGCAATGTACGACGCCGATCCCGCCTTCGCTGCCTCCACCGGCAACAACAACGCCCACCTCCAGGCCGGCTACTTCATCCTGGCCGTGCGCTCCCTCGGTTTCGCCGCGGGCCCGATGACCGGCGCTGACTTCGCCGCCATCGACGCCGAGTTCTTCCCGGCCGGCGACCAGAAGAGCTTCCTCGTGGTCAACATCGGACAGCCCGGCCCGGACGCCTGGGGCGAAGCCAAGCCGAAGTTCGCTTACGACGACGTCGTCCGCACCGTCTAGTCATCCCGGGTCGTCGTCCAGGACACCCATAACGCCTGATGACGCAGAAACGGATTGAGGACACCCAAATTCAGGTGTCCTCAATCCGTTTGGGTGTCGCTAGCTGTTTTGCGCGGCGTTGGTACCACCAGATGCCGCCGCAAGCGCCCCCTGAATCCCTTGGACCAGGCCAGCTGCCTGTTGCGATATCCAGGTGCCCGGTTCCTCCGAGCGGGTGGGCCAGCGTTTGCCGATGAAGTTCATCGGATGCACCACAATGTTGCCGATCTGGTGGTGCACTGTGGCTTCCGTTACGCCGTCCGGGTAGGTGCCCAGCACCCACCGAAGCCCGGGGACCTCCCTGATGAGGTGATCTCCAAGAGCTGCGCCCATGATGTTGATCATCGCGTTGGGATCGAAATCGGGCTCATCCTCGACATGGTTGACAGTCATCTGCCACAGCGCGTCGATGTACTCGACATCAGTGCGGGGCTGATCCCTGTCAGGGCCGTCCACCGCCGACCCCACTTGCTGGAATGAACGGAGAAGATCCTGGATCCACTCCTCCTCCGCTGGGGACATCTCCTCGATCAGCGGCCCCGACACTACGCGATGACCCCGTCCACCAGCGCCTTGGCCTCTTCCTGGACTTG
Source organism: Paenarthrobacter sp. C1 (assembly GCF_049315185.1). NCBI lineage: Bacteria > Bacillati > Actinomycetota > Actinomycetes > Micrococcales > Micrococcaceae > Paenarthrobacter > Paenarthrobacter sp. C1. The sequence continues at coordinate 100,810 of NZ_CP186052.1, forward strand.
CTTCAGGTGGTCTGCGCCCTTGAACGACTCGGCATAGATCTTGTAGACGTCCTCGGTGCCGGAGGGGCGGGCCGCGAACCAGGCGTTCTCGGTGACGACCTTCAGACCACCGATCGAAGCGCCGTTGCCGGGAGCCTCGGTGAGCTTGGCAGTGATCTCTTCGCCGGCAAGGGAGGTGGCAGTGACGTCGGCAGCGGAGAGCTTGCCCAGCTTGGCCTTCTGCTCACGCGTGGCGGCAGCGTCTATGCGGGCGTAGACAGGCGCGCCGAACTGGTCGGTGAGGCCCTTGTACAACTGCGACGGCGACTTGCCCGTCACAGCGGTGATCTCCGACGCCAGCAAGGCCAGCAGGATTCCGTCCTTGTCCGTGGTCCACACGCTGCCATCAAGCTTGTTGAAGGAGGCGCCGGCAGATTCCTCGCCGCCGAAAGCCCCTTCGCCGGACAGGAGGCCCGGGACGAACCACTTGAAGCCGACCGGAACTTCGACCAGCTTGCGGCCGAGTCCGGCGGCAACGCGGTCGATGATCGAGGAAGACACCAGCGTCTTGCCGACTACTGAGTCCGGGTTCCAGCCGCTGCGGTTGCGGTACAGGTAGTCGATGGCGACGGCGAGGTAGTGGTTCGGGTTCATCAGCCCACCGTCGGGCGTCACGATCCCGTGGCGGTCGGCGTCGGCGTCGTTACCCGTGGCAATGTCGAACGCTGAGCCCGCGCCCGAGGAGCCAGTGGAGTCGGACATCCGCTTGATCAGCGACGCCATGGCCGACGGCGATGAGCAGTCCATGCGGATCTTCTCGTCCCAGTCGAGGGTCATGAAGGCCCACTGCGGGTCCACGGTGGGGTTCACCACGGTCAGGTTGAGCTGGTGGCGCTCGCCGATCTCGCCCCAGTAGTCCACGGAAGCTCCACCCATGGGGTCGGCGCCGATGCGGACGCCGGCCTCGCGGATGGCGTCGAGGTTCAGCACCGACGGGAGGTCATCGACGTAGCTGCTGAGGAAGTCGAACTTGCCGGTGGTGTCAGCAGCCAGGGCATCGTTGAGCGGCATGCGCTTGACGCCGCGGAGCCCGTTCTCGAGCAACTGGTTGGCGCGGTCGGCGATCCAGCCAGTGGCGTCGGTGTCGGCCGGGCCACCGTGCGGGGGGTTGTACTTGAAGCCACCGTCGCCCGGCGGGTTGTGGCTGGGGGTAACCACGATGCCATCGGCCTGGGGTGTGCCCGGCGCAGCTTCACGGTTGTACTTGAGAATCGCGTGGCTCAGGGCCGGAGTGGGTGTGTATCCGTGGCGGGCATCCACCAGAACGGTCACACCATTGGCGGCCAGCACCTCCAACGCGGAGTTCTGCGCCGGCTCGCTCAAGGCATGCGTGTCGCGGCCAATGAACAGCGGCCCGGTGATGCCCTGACGGCCACGGTACTCAACGATTGCCTGTGTGATGGCAAGGATGTGCGGCTCATTGAACGACGCCTTCAAGCTGGAACCGCGGTGCCCCGACGTTCCAAACGCCACGCGCTGCGCGGGATCGCCCAAGTCCGGAGCTACGTCGAAATACGCGTCCAGCAGGGCTGTGATGTCAACAAGGTCCTGGGGAAGGGCAACTGTGCCCGCTCGGCTAGCCATGGGGTCCAGCATGCCAGACCGAAGGCCCCGCTGACACGAAATGTCCGTGATCCGGCCCCTGTGACGCCGAATGGCGGACTTCTTCGGACGATATCTCCCGGTATCGCCCAAAGGTTCACTCCGCGTTTACCATAAGTGACCTTAGTGCCGGCCTTCCGCCAAGACAGCCGGCCGCCACAATGCGCGCTACCTTATATGCGGCCCCGGACGGCGGTAGTGTTGGGATCAAAGACCACATTCAGGGGGATTCCTATGTCAGATCAGCCATCCAAGGGTAACGAGGATAAGCCGGCCGGCTACGAGCCGCCGCAGTACGTTCCTCCGGCGCAGTTCAGCGCTCCCGAGCAGAACCCGCCGGCCCCGGGCGCTCCCGTCCCGCCGGCGTTCGAGCCGCCGGCCCAGTCGTTCGACCAGGGCAACGCCACCCAGCCGCTGCCGCCGTATGAGCAGAACGCTTACGGCCAGCAGAACGCTTACGGCCAGCAGAACACCTACGGCCAGCCGGGCAACCAGGACGCCTACACCCCGGGCGACTACAGCCAGCAGCCTGCCTCGCCGTACGGCCAGCCGCCGAGCCCGTACCAGCAGCAGGCTTTCGGCCAGCAGCCCTACGGCCAGCCGCAGTCTCCGTATGGCCAGCCCGCCTACTACGCAACGCCCACCCAGCCCAAGGGCCTGAGCATCGCCAGCATGGTGTGCGGTATCGCCGTCTACATCGGCTTCGGATTCTTCATCCTCCCGCAGATCGCTGCCGTGATCCTGGGCCACCTCGCACTTAAGCGTGAACCTGCAGGCAAGGGCATGGCGATCGCCGGTTTGGTGATGGGTTACCTCGGAATCGCGCTGACGGTGGTGTTCGGCATCATCTTCTTCGCCGCCATCGGCGCCTCCACCAACAGGTACAACTACTAAACAAAAACGTTCGACGGCGTCCCTTGCGTCAGGTGGGAATCCCGCCTGACGCAAGGGGCGCCGTCGTTGGTTAACGCAGGCTACGCCACCCAAATTCGCCGGGGACAGAGAAACGGACCAGCGCTGCCCGGATGTGGGCGGCGCTGGTCCGTTTGCGTGTCGCTGGGCAAAAGTCCTAGCGAACGCCGCCCATCAACTTCTTGATTGCCGGCGATGCCGCGGCAAGTCCAACGGCCAGGACCACTGCCACGCCGCCGATGCCCAGGAAGTAGGGGAGCTCGTCGTCGGGGTTGTACAGCCCCGCGAGGATGCCTGCCAAGGTGGTTCCGAGCGAGACCGACAGGAAGAACAGCGCCACCATCTGGGTGTGGAATGCCTGCGGTGCGAGCTTGGTGCTCACGGACAGGCCGATGGGGGACAGGAACAACTCGGCAAGGGTGAACAGGAACAGGATCCCCACCAGAGCCAGCAGCGGGGTCTTGCCTTCTCCGGCCAGCGGGATGAACGCCAGGAACGCCAGGCCCATGATGAGCAGGCCCGCGGAGAACTTCAACGGTGAACTCGGTTGCTTGGAGCCAAGCTTCGTCCACAGGGCAGCCATCACACCGGCGAAGATGATGATGAAGACGGGGTTGATGGACTGGACCCATGCGGCGGGCATTTCCCAGCCGAACAGGTTACGGTCCAGCTTCTCCTGCGAGTACACGGCGATGAACGTGAACTGCTGCTGGAACAGTGCCCAGAACCCGGCCGATGCAATGAACAAGGGGATGAAGGCCACTACGCGCTTGCGCTCCAGGCCGGTCACCAACGGGCTACGGAAGATCAGGAAGAGGTAGATCACTGCGGCGCCGATCGCGGCGTAAGCCATGCTGCTGGCCAGGTTGTTGGCGTTGACCAATCCAGTGCCGAGCAGGACGGCCACCACAATCAGGATGCCCAGGAAGATCAGGCCGTACTTGGTGCGGTCCTTCGCCGGGAGCGGGTTGGGAACGCGGTGTGCTTCGTCCGGGAGGCGCTTGCGGCCCAAGGAGTAGATGACCAGGCCGATCGCCATACCCACCGCTGCAGCGCCGAAGCCGATGTGGAAGCCGTAACTCGTCTGCAGCCAACCTGTGACCAGCGGGCCAATAAGACCGCCCAGGTTGATGCCCATGTAGAAGATGGAGAAGCCGGCGTCGCGGCGCTCATCCTTCTCACCGTAAAGGGTACCTACCAGCGCCGTTGCGTTGGCTTTCAGGCCGCCGGAACCGATGCCTACCAGCACCAGGCCGGCGATGAGGCCCGGAATGCCGGGCAGGAGGGCCAGTGCGATGTGGCCGGCCATGATCATGATGGCCGAACCGAAAAGGACTTTCTCGGAACCGAAGAGACGGTCGGCGAGCCAGGCGCCGAGGATCGTCGACAGGTAAACGCCGCCACCGTACGCGCCCACCAAACCAGCGGCGAGGCCCTGGTCGATGGAGAGACCGCCCTGCTCGGCGGTGAAGTACATGTAGTAGAGCAGGATTCCCTGCATGCCGTAGAAGGAGAAACGCTCCCACATTTCCACGGAGAAGAGGCTGGCCAACATCTTTGGGTGGCCGAAGAACGACGTATCGCCCGCTGGCTTTGCGGACTCAGCCGTGGTTTGGGGTGTGCTCATTTTCTTAATGCTGGCACTGACTGCGGGCATTGTCACATCGATGAATGCCCCAGGCAACCACCTTCCATATGCTAGACAGGCATTTTTGCGGCCTCCAGGGAACACGCAAGCTGCAGGAGTTTCAGTTCTGAACCTGCCGGGCCAATGAGCTGGATTCCCATGGGCAATCCGGCCGCCGTGGTGTGAACAGGAATGCTGACAGCGGGCAGTCCGCACACGTTCACCATTGACGACCACGGTGCATACTGGCACTGCCGTTTGTAATCCTCATCCGCGTCGCCCGCCCACTCGCTCGGCCAGGGCTCGCCGCTGTGCCCACCGCCCGTGAACCACCCGATGGGGCGCGGCGTTTGCGCCAAGGCAGGCATCAGAATGAGATCCCATTCTGCGTACTGCGCGATGGTGTCGTGTTCGAATTGCCGCAGAAAGGCCAAGGCCTCGCTGACTTTGGAAGCGCTGCGCTGTTGTGCCCGACGACGGAAGGTCCTGGTCAGCGGGGTCAGTAGTGGCTCGCGCGGGGGTGCTATCCGGGCACTCCCGACGCCGGCAGTCCAGGCGGTGGTGAACGACTCCGGGTAGCGGTTGTCGTATCGGATTTCCGCTTCGCCTACGCTGTGTCCGGCTTCTTCCAGCAGCTTCACGCCCAGTTCCAGGGCATCCCGCGCTTCCTGCCCGATCTCGAAGGGGTACACACCGGCCCACGGGCTGTCCAGGCTGACGCCGATTCTCAGGGATTCCGGCGCCCGGCCGACATTGGCGAGGAAGCCGCCGTCGGGCGCTTGTTCCGGGGGAACCAGTGCGTCCATGAGCAGCGCCGCGTCCGCTGCATTCCGTGCGAGTGGCCCGGCAACCACCAACTTGGCGGCATCCCCGGCGCCCGCCCCGGCAGGAACCAGGCCCCGCCCCGGTTTCAGTCCCACGAGCCCGCAGGCGGCGGCGGGAATCCGGATGGAGCCGCCGCCGTCGGTTCCTGGTGCGAACGGGACAAGTCCCGCGGCCACCGCGGCAGCGCTGCCTCCCGACGAGCCGCCGGAGCTTCGCCCCGGAGCATGCGGATTGCGCGACGGCGGTGCGACGCGGTTTTCGCTGTAGGCCGTCAAACCGAATTCCGGCACCTGGGTCTTGCCCAGGGAAACCACACACTGGGCTTTCAGCGTTGACGCCAGGGCTCCATCCTCCGGCGCCGGTTTGTGGTCCAGCGCGGCGCTGCCGTGAGTAGTGGGGACGCCGGCAACATCGGTGAGGTCCTTGAAAGCCGTCGGCATGCCGTGCAGCAGCGGCAGCTCTTCCAGGCGGCCATCCCGGACCAACCGCGCATGGAGGGTGTCGGCCGTCTTGGCATCGAGGAGTGCCTGCTCGGCCGTAACAGTGACAAAGGCGCCAAGGTGCGGGTTGCGCTGCCCGATGATGGACACGAAGTGCGCTGTTGCCTCGCGGGCGGAGAGCTTCCCGGCGGCGAGGGCGTCGCGGAGCTGGACCGCGGTTAGTCCGGAAAGATCCTGCGTCGACGGATCAGCCAAGGAAACGCGACTCCAACCGTTCCTCCACAGCCACGGCATCCACGCTCTCGCCGGCGCCCGCAGTCACGCGGAACGCGGCCTTGTTCTTGATTTCGGACACCACCTCCACAAGGTCCGTGCCCCGGTAAACCAGCCCCACGCCGTCGTCCGTGCAGTGCGTCTCGCCCAGCGTGCCGTCGGCCACGAGCTTGTGGATTGCGGGCGCCCGGCGCAGCTCGGAATCGTAGTGGACACCGTTGCCGTAAGGGAGGAAGCCCAGGGCGTCGGTGACCGGGCGCAACTCCGGCCCGAAGGAGTCCGTCACACCGCCCTGATACCAACAAATGGATCCCGCTGAAACCCCGGCAAGGACAACCCCGCCCTCCCACGCCTTGCGGAGGATCCGGTCCAGTCCGTGTGCACGCCAAACGGCCAGCAGGTTTACAACGGAGCCGCCATTGACCCACACCACGTCCTGCTCCAGCAGATGGGCTTCCGGATCGTCGATGTTGGGCATGGTGAAGAGATTGAGGTGGCTGAAGTCGAACCCGGCGATGCGCGCAGCCTGGTCCATCTCAGCGGCCCACCATCGTTGATCACCGGATGCCGTGCCGATGTGCGTCACCCGGGGCGCCCGGCCCGTCACGCCGGACAGTTCCACGGCGTAGTGCATCAGGTGGTTGAACTCGATCCTGGTCCGCTCACCCGGCTTGTACCCGCCGGAGGTGGCCAGAATCGTGGGTTGCCCAGCAGTCATGGGTTGCTCCTAGTAGCCGGTTGTGGGGGAGTGCTTGGTCACCAGTCTTAACGCCCAGGCCACTGCGCGCAAGCGAAGCCGTCCGCCGCGTTACGGGGTCAGGCTCCGGGGACTAGGCTGGATGCTGACCTTAATCGATGGGAAGGATCCACCATGAGCGACTTCGATACCGTGCCTGTGGGCGATATTCCGGCCGGTGCCAGCATCCTGGACGTCCGCGAAGACTACGAATGGGTGGCCGGGCACGCCGAAGGTGCACGCCATATCCCCATGGACCAGTTGCCCGCGCGCTTGGACGAACTTGATCCGGACGAGGACTTCTTCGTCATCTGCAGGACCGGTGGGCGGTCCTTCCGCGCGGTCCAGTGGCTGGTGGGCCAGGGCTACTCGGCCGTGAACGTCGCCGGCGGAATGGACATGTGGTTCGAAGCCGGCAAGCCGATGGTCTCTGACAACGGCCTCAAGCCAGTGGTGCTGTAGCCCCCGTCCGGCCGTCACCAACCTCGTATATAACCAGCAAGGAATACTCAATGCCAGCAGCTACGTACACCTTCCTGGGACCTGAAGGCACGTTCACTGAAGCGGCCCTCCTGCAGGTTCCGGGTGCTGCTGACGCCACACGGATTCCCTGCACCAACGTCAATACGGCACTCGAACGGGTGCGCCAGGGCGAAGCGGACGCGGCCATGGTTCCCATCGAAAACTCGGTGGAGGGCGGGGTTACTGCCACCCTGGACGCGATTGCCACGGGACAGGAGCTGCGGATCATCCGCGAGGCCCTTGTTCCCATCACCTTCGTGCTCGTGGCGAGGCCCGGCGTCGGGCTTTCCGACATCAAGCGGATCTCCACGCACGGGCACGCCTGGGCGCAATGCCGGCTCTGGGTGGATACGCATTTGCCGGAAGCCGATTACGTACCGGGTTCGTCCACGGCAGCAGCGGCCATGGGGTTGCTGGACGAGGATGCGCCCTACGAAGCCGCCATCTGCGGCCCGCTGATTGCCGACGAGCAACCCGGCCTCAACGTCCTGGCACGGGACATCGGAGACAACCCGGACGCCGTGACCCGGTTCATCCTGGTGAGCCGGCCGGGGGCTTTGCCGGAACGGACCGGTGCCGACAAGACCACCGTCGTTGTTCCGCTGCCCGAAGACCACCCCGGCGCCCTCATGGAAATCCTGGACCAGTTCGCCTCCCGGGGCGTGAACCTCAGCCGCATCGAATCCCGGCCCACGGGTCAGTACCTTGGCCACTATTTCTTCAGCATCGACGCCGACGGCCACGCCTCCGATTCCCGGGTGGCTGATGCCTTGGCCGGCCTTCACCGGATCAGCCCGGCAACGCGCTTCCTTGGCTCCTACGCGCGGGCCGACAAGCAGCCTGCTGTGGTTGCCCCACACACTTCAGACGCTGCCTTCGCGTCCGCGCACGCCTGGGTCGACTCGATCCTGAAGGGCCAGTAAGCCTTCTCCACAGGGCACGGCCAACGCCCTTTCCCCTTGGCAGAACTGTGCGTATGCTTGCTTGATCCACAAACGATGGATGAATGCATCAACGAAAGGAGCGGTCATGTCTGTACACCGGGATGACAAAGACGGCCAGGGCATGATCGTCAATCCGAAGCCCACAGGCGAAAACCAGGACGACTGGAATGGCGATGAAGCCGATCGGGCAGACCGGCTCCGCTTTGAAGAAGAACAAGCAATGATCAAGGAGCAGGCCGAGGCCCGCGCGGCCGCAAAAGCCGCCACTGAGGAAGCTGAAGAGAAGGCCGCCCAGCCGGACGCCGGTTCGGTCTAGACGGACTTTGCCTTCGGCACCCGCACCAGCAGGGAACCCGGGGCCACCTGAACGGTGACGGTCGTCGCTTCACCCGACGGGTCGCCGTCGAGCTGTGTGGCCATGGGTTCCTGGCTGCGGATCACCACTTTGCCGGACCGGTAGAAGCTCATCATGGGCAGGTTCCGGTTGTGCTTGAACAGGACCTTTGTGTACATGGCCAGCCACCCAAAGGCGCTGCGGGGGCTCATCACCACGATGTCCAGCATGCCGTCGTCGATCATGGCCTGCGGGATGAAGTCGATGCCGCCGGGGATCAAACCACAGTTGGCAAACAGGACACTACGGATTTTGCGTGCCTGCTCGGGCTCGTCATCCATGGTGATGGTGACGCGTTTTCGGCGGCCGGGCAGGTGCCGGACACCCGCCTCCGTGTAGGCGAGCCAGCCGACGCTTTTCTTGAGGTCTTCCTTCGTGTCTCCGACGACCTCAGCGTCCAGGCCCATGCCCGCGATGACCAGGAAAGTGTGTTCCCCTTTGGTCCCCGTGATGTCGTTCTCGATCCCCATGGTTGCGGTATCGATGTAGCGCTGGTGGCCGAACAAGGCCGTCTGGATGCACTCTGCGAGGTTCGTGACGTCCAGGTCCACGTTTCGTGCCAGCAGATTTCCCGTGCCCAACGGGACCAGGCCCATGGCAACGTCCTTATGCGCCAGCGACTCGGCCACAACGCGTACGGTACCGTCGCCGCCGCACGCCAGAACGACGTCAGCCCCGTCCGCCAAGGCCTGGCGCGACTGGCCGTAACCGGGATCCTCCACCGTGGTTTCGAAGAATTTCGGAGCGTCCCAACCGGCGAGGTCGCAAGCATCAATGATCGCCTGGCGGGCCACTGCGGCGTTGTTCTTCACGGGGTTGAGGATCACGGCGACCTTTTGGTCTCCCGGGCCGGGCTTGTGTGCTTCCTCCCGTACCGCGCTCCTGATGTGCCTGGCTTTCAGCCTGCGCACGCCCCACCAGCTCGAGACGGCAAAAGCCACGCCCCCAGCGAGAATCACGTACAGGATCCAGTCGTTCATCGTGCTCCAACACTATCCTCATGGGCACCCCTGACTTTGCCGCGTCCGCAGAGCTGCCCGCTTTTGGCCCTGCGGACCGGAAATCCGTGGCTGATTCGATAGTCTTGTGTGGTGATCGACGTAAAAGACCTCAGCGAAAATCCGGACAAGTTCCGTGCCAGCCAGCGCGCCCGTGGCGCCGACGAGTCCGTTGTGGACGCGATCATCTCCGCTGACTCCGACCGCCGTGCTGCGCTGATCCGCCACGAGACCCTCCGCGCCGAGCAGAACGCCTTCGGCAAAAAGGTGGCCCAGGCCAAGGGCGAGGAGAAGCAGGCCCTGCTGGCCGAGGTCAAGGAACTTGCCAACTCGGTGAAGGCCGCGTCCGCAGAGGCAGCCGCTGCCCAGGCCAAGCAGGATGAGCTGCTGCGCGTCATCCCCAACCTGGTAGTGGACGGCGTTCCCGAGGGCGGCGAGGACGACTACGTTGTGGTCAAGACCGTCGGCACACCGCGTGAGTTCACCGACTTTGAGCCGAAGGACCACTTGGAAATCGGTGAACTGATCGGCGCGATCGACATGGAGCGTGGCGCCAAGGTTTCCGGCTCACGCTTCTACTTCCTCCGCGGCGTGGGCGCCCGGCTGGAAATGGCACTGCTGCAGATGGCCATGGAGCAGGCCATCGACGCCGGCTTCGTCCCCATGATCACCCCCACTTTGGTGCGTCCGGAGACCATGCAGGGCACCGGTTTCGACGTAAAGCACGACGCCGAGATCTACCGTCTCGCTGAAGACGACCTTTACCTGGTGGGAACCTCGGAAGTGGCCCTCGCCGGCTACCACGCAGACGAAATCCTGGACCTCTCAGCAGGCCCCATCCGCTACGCCGGCCAGAGCTCCTGCTACCGCCGCGAGGCCGGTTCGCACGGCAAGGACACCCGCGGCATCATTCGTGTGCACCAGTTCAACAAGGTGGAGATGTTCATCTACACCACGGTCGAAGAAGCAGCCGCCGAGCACGAGCGCCTGCTGGCCTGGGAAGAGGAGATGCTGGCCAAGTGCGAGCTTCCCTACCGCGTCATCGACACCGCTGCCGGTGATCTCGGCATGTCCGCGGCCCGGAAGTTCGACTGTGAAGCCTGGGTCCCCACGCAGAACGCCTACCGTGAGCTCACGTCCACGTCCAACTGCACCACGTTCCAGGCCCGCCGCCTGAACATCCGCGAACGCGTGGTCAACGACGAAGGCGTAGCCAAGGGAACACGTGCCGTTGCAACGCTGAACGGCACCCTGGCCACTACGCGCTGGATCGTGGCCATCCTTGAGCACCACCAGAACCCTGATGGTTCGGTCAATGTTCCCAAGGCGCTGCAGAAGTACCTTGGTGGCCTTGAGGTCCTTCCGGTTCTTTAGTCAGCTGGGCTTGCGCGCCAGGACGATCAACTCGCCCTGGCCGCTGCCCACGCTCTCGCCGGCCCAGCCGCCGAGGATCCGTTCCACGGTGAATCCCGCTGTGCCCAGATCCCGGCGCAGTTGTTCCTCTGGGCGGAACGCAAGCATCGAGGTCCCTGTCTCACTGCTGCTTTCGTCGAGGACTCGGTATTCGGTGAGGGTTACGAGTCCTTCGCGGAGCTGATCACTCTCCATCCACGTTTCCACCGCGGTGCCGTCGGGAAGCGTGTGCCGGCGCCGCGTCGCCGTCGGCGTCCAGCCTTCCCACGCCCTGGCATCAGGGTTCCGGGAATCGAAGGCCAACCGCCCCCCGGGTATCAACGCGCGGTGAACGTCGGCAAGCGTACGGGACCATTCGCCGTCGTCGTGGATGGCCTGGGCGACGTGCGCCGTCATGATTGCGACGTCGAAAACTTCCCCCTCCGGGATCTGGGCCGATGTGCCTGCGATCCACCTGACACCATCAGCGCCAGGCTTGCCGCGGGCGGCCGCGAGGGAGTCGGGGTTCGGGTCGACGCCCACCATGTCATGCCCCTGGGCGGCCAACGCCAAGGTGATTCTCCCCGTCCCGCACCCCAGGTCCAGGACCCGTCGGTTTGCTTGCTTGTTCACGAAGTCGAAGAAGAAATCGTCGTCCTCTGCCCAGCGGTTTTCCAGGTCGTAGAGTGCGGAGAGCTGGGTTCCGGTCAGTCGTGAACGCATCCGGCAACCCTACCCAACGCGCAAGGGGCGGGCACGCAACCCGGGCATGAAACGGGCACAAAAAAGGACGGGAATTATCCCTTCCATATTCAATGTATAACCCACCCGGGGGCTTGCGGCAAGGCCCCCCTGGTGCCGAACAATTGATCCCCGAACCCCATAACCAACGCAAAAGGGAGTCGTGGGATGCCTGAAAACAACCGCCTGGGAACCAGTGCCTTTGCCCTGCCCGGGCACCTTGCACGCAAAGCCGATCCGCAACTGATCGGCGCTGATGAGCGGCAGTTCGACGCCATTGCAACCAGCCTCGGGGAATCGATCGCTGAACTGTCCGCCCGGTTGGAGGTCACCCGCAAGCAGCCCGGCGGCCGTGGCCAGGCTGCCTTGGACCGCGACCAGGAGATCCACAGGCTTACTGCCCGGCTGCGGGGACTCCGCCGCTTTGGATTGGATCTGTGTCTTGGCCGCATGGTGACAGCCGGTAGTCCGGAACCGGTTTACGTCGGCAGGCTGGGCCTCACCGACAGCCAGGGGAAGAGGCTCCTGATCGATTGGCGGTCACCCGCTGCCGAACCGTTCTTCGGAGCAACACATGCCAACCCGATGGGCCTGGTGAGCCGGCGCCGGTACCGCTGGACCCGTGGCAGGGTGACCGACTACTGGGACGAAGTTTTCACCGCTGCCGGCATGGAAGGAAATGCCGCGCTTGATGACCAGTCCGCCTTTATCGCGAGCCTTGGGAGCAGCCGCTCGCCGCGGATGCGGGATGTCCTGGGGACTATCCAATCCGACCAGGACCGGATCATCCGTGCCGGCTCGCGTGGGGCGCTGGTGGTCGACGGCGGTCCTGGTACAGGTAAGACGGTGGTTGCCCTGCACCGCACGGCCTACCTCCTGTACTCCGATCCCCGGCTCAGCCACCGCAACAACCATGGAAGAAGCGAGGTACTGTTCGTCGGGCCGCATCAGCGCTATTTGGCGTACGTGGCCGATGTCCTCCCAAGCCTGGGGGAGGAGGGCGTGCAAACTTGCACGTTGCGGGACCTTGTCCCCGAAGGTGCCGGTGCCGTCGTCGAACGCGATGCTGAGGTGGCCCGGCTCAAATCTTCCGTGGAGATGATCAAGGCAATTGAACGCGGTGTGAGGTTTTACGAAGAGCCGCCAACCGAGGGCATGGAAGTGGAGACCCCCTATGCCGATATTTGGCTGGGCAGCGACGATTGGGCGGAGGCTTTTGACGCGGCCGAGCCCGGTACGCCGCACAATGAAGCCCGGGACGATGTCTGGGATGCGTTGCTCGATATCCTGGCGGACAAGCTGGGCGAGCACGATGTGCCGGAGGCCATGCGGCGCAGGGCTTTGAGCCAGAGCGCGGAGCTGCAGTCGGCCTTCAACAGGGCGTGGCCGCTTCTCGATTACGCAGCCCTGGTGGCGGACCTGTGGCGCGTGCCGGCCTACCTCCGGTTGTGCGCTCCGCACCTGCAGCCTGGCGAGCGGGAGATGCTTCATCGCGAAAACCCGGAGGCGTGGACTACGGCCGACCTCCCGTTGCTGGATTCGGCTCGGTTGCGCCTCGGCGACCCGGAGGCATCCACGCGACGCCGGCGGCAGGCGGCGGTCCTGGCGGCGGAGCGCGAACTCATGGACCGGGTGGTGGACGACCTCATTGCCGCCGATGATTCCGAGAACCTGGAAATGTACATGCTGCGCGGCGACGACATGAGGGAGAAGCTGGCAGGCCAGGACGCTGTGGAAATACCCGATCCGGATGTCCTCACCGGACCCTTCGCGCACATCGTGGTGGACGAAGCCCAGGAGCTGACGGACGCAGAGTGGCGGATGCTGCTGCAGCGCTGCCCGTCCCGTAGCTTCACGGTGGTGGGGGACCGCGCCCAAGCCCGGCACGGGTTTACGGAATCGTGGGAGGAACGCCTTCACCGGGTGGGCATGGAAAATGTTGCCCTGGCCGGCCTCAGCATCAACTACCGCACTCCCGAAGAAGTCATGGTGGAGGCCGAACCCGTCATCCGTGCCGCCCTCCCGGACGCGAATGTGCCAACGTCGGTGCGGAGAAGCGGGATTCCGGTGCTCCATGGCGTGAGAGAGGACCTGGAAACGATAGTGGATGCGTGGCTCGATGCGAACAGTGAGGGCACCGCCTGCGTCATCAGCCAACCGGTCCTGGGCGAAAACCCGCAGTGGGAGCGGGTCAGCCGGCTCACCCCGGAGTTGTCCAAGGGCCTTGAATTCGACCTCGTGGTCCTCATCGACCCGGACGATTTCGGTGCCGGGATCGAAGGCGCCGTGGACCGGTACGTGGCGATGACCCGGGCGACGCAGCAACTCGCCGTCCTCCGGAGCGCACTGTGATGACACTGTTCACGCTCCGTTAACCGCCCGCTGTGGCGCCGGTCCTAGTTGAGTGTCGGCGGTGTCTGGTCTACTGGAAGCATGACTATTTTGACTGATACTCCAGTTGCTGGCATCGATGACCAGCCCAACGAAAACACCAAGCTCATGATCGCCCTGGACGTCGATGGCACCCTGGTCGACCATGACGGCCACATGACTCACGAGGTTCGCTCCGCTGCCCAGGCAGTGGTGGCCAAGGGGCACGACGTCATGATCGCCACCGGCCGGTCCCTCAACGCGACGCTGCCGATCATTCAGCAGATCGGCATGGAGCGGGGCTATGCAGTGTGCTGCAACGGCGGCGTGACCCTCCGACTGGATCCCGCCTTGGAATCCGGTTACGAGATCATCCACAAAGCAACGTTCGACCCCGCCCCCGCCCTGAAGGCACTGCGGGAACGGCTGCCCAACGCCAAGTACGCCCTGGAGGACGAGGACGGCAACTTCCTTTCCACGGAGCGTTTCCAGGATGCCAGCTTCGGCGTGGAGTCCATCGGTGTCGATTTCCAGACGATGCTCGATGCCACAGCCGTCCGCGTAGTGGTGTTCAGCAGCGAGAACACTTCCGAGGAGTTCAACGAGGCCATCCGGCACATCGGGCTATCCGGTGTGACCTACTCGGTGGGGTGGACTGCCTGGCTGGATATTGCCGCTGAGGGCGTCACCAAGGCCAGCGCCTTGGAGGCCCTCCGTCGCCGGCTCGGCACGGACCAGGCCAACACAGTGGCCGTAGGCGATGGCCGCAACGACATCGAGATGCTCACCTGGGCCGGCCGCGGCATCGCCATGGGCCAGGCTCCCGATGAGGTGCTCGCCGTCGCGGACGAGGTCACCGCGTCAGTGCTCGACGACGGCGCGGCGCTGGTTTTGCGCGGCCTGCTGTAAGGATCCGTACTCACTGGAAGTACGTCTGAACCTGCCCGCCCCCGGCTGACTCGACGATTGCCTGTGCCACCACCCGAAGTTTGACGTTCCGGTTGCTCGAAGCCTTCTTGATCAGTTCGATCGCTTCTTCCTGGGTGCAGCGGTTCTGGGCGATGATGATGCCGGTCGCCACGTCGATCACGGTGCGGGATTCCATCGCGGCACGCAGGTTTGCCGCTGTTTGGCTGTGGTGTGCCAGCAGTATGGCCAGCTGAAGTCCCTTGGAAGCCTGCACCACGTAGTCGTTGGCGCGCTGCACGGCCGCTGCGTCGAAGGCGTTGGGGCGGTCGGAATACAGGTTCAGGCCCGCCGTGGACGTGTCGTCAGGGAGCGGGAAGGGAACGGCCAACACTGAACGTACGCCGTGGCCTGTGATGGCCTCGTTGTATTCCGGCCAGGTGTTGTCTTTTTCAAAGTCGGGTATGTGGACCTGGGTGCCCTCGCGGCAGGCGTGGAGGCAAGGTCCATCGGCGAACGCGTATTGAACCTCGTCGAGTCGCCGCGCACGTTCGCTGCTGCTGGCCACCGTGCCCGCGGTCCTCTGACGCATCAGAGTAATTCCGCAGTAGACCTCTGAATCGGAGTTGCTGAACATGCCGGCCGAGTGCCGTGCCAACTCCTCGAGGAACACTTCCACATCCGGGGTGTTGAGCAGCATGTCCTGGATATCGGCCAGGACCGTGCTCGGCGCTGCGAGCTGTGGTTCTTCCATGTAAATCTCCGATTCGGTGGACGCGGCTACCTTTTGAGCCTAAACCCGTTGAAAGCTAATAGTAAGTGTGCTTCTCTTTTTAAGGAGTCTTGCCGTGGGCTCACCACCCCAGCAGGTTTGAGGATTGAAGCCCCATGCGACAAATCCCACCGTCCGACGTCCTGACACGTCCCCCCGCCAATGCACCCGAAGGGAGCATCCGGCAAAGCTTCCAGGACAGCCTGGTCCTGGACCATCTCAATCTGGCCAAGTCCATTGCCGCCCGATACTCCGCCCACACCCATGACCTGGATGACGTCCGCCAGGTTGCCTACATGGGCCTGATCAAGGCGGCACGTGGCTACGACAAAGCCAAGGGCGTCAGCTTCCCGGCCTACGCAGCCCCAACAATTGCCGGCGAGGTGAAAAGGTACCTTCGCGACCATTGCTGGGTAGTGCGGCCACCGCGTCCCATCCAGGACGTGCGGCGCCAAGTGTTGGCCCGCACGGAAGAGATGACCCAAACCCTGCAGCGGACGCCGTCACCGCAAGATGTGGCAACGGACCTGAAGCTTGAGCCGGGCCTGGTGCAGGAAGCCCTGACGGCTGGAACCAGCAAGCGGCCCGATTCGCTGGATGCCCCCGCCGCGGAAGGCCGCGACGGACTTCACGGATCCTTGTCCGCCTTCGGTTGCCCGACAGACAGGCTCGAAGACGTTCTTGCGCTGCGGAACGCCATCCGCGGATTGAGTGCGGAAGACCGGCACCTGCTCTACCGGCGCTATTACCGGGAGGAAACGCAGTCCACCATCGCCGAAGCCCTGGGAATCTCGCAGATGCAGGTGTCACGGAAACTCTCAAGGGTTCTGGTTGCCCTCCAGAAGCAACTGTTGGACGACGAAGCCCAGCTCCGGAACGGGACGGCCCCCTGACCGCCGCTGTTGCCTAGCAGCCAAGACGCTCCACGGCGTCCAGGACGTCGCGGACGCTGACGGCCAACAGTGCGGGGTCGGGTTCGGCCGAGAAGACATCACCGCGGCGGAGTTCGACGGCGGTCAGCACCACGTGCGGTCCCGGCGGCGGTCCCCACTCCTCCGCTGGCGCCGGCCCGAAGAGGACCACGGAAGGGCGCTCGTAGGCGGATGCCAGGTGGGCTGCGCCGGTGTCGGCGGAAACCACCAGGCGGGCTTCTGCGATGGTCGCCGCGAATTCGGCGAGGCCCTGCTGCCCGGCAAGCACGCCGTCGTCGAGGTTTGCTCCCTTGAGCCTTGCCAAAGCGGCCACCTCCTCCGCCCGGGCACGCTCCGAAGCGCCCCCTGTGAGGACGATGCGGTGCCCTGCAGCGGCGAGGTCGACAGCGACGTCGGCGAACCGTTCCACGGGCCACAACCTGCTCCCGTACGCGGCACCCACATGGATCACGGTGGCGCCGGGGCGTGGCGAGGAGACGGTGGGGCGGTTGAGGCGGTAGTCGAGGGGATCGGCGTCGATCCCATGCCAGGTGAGCAGGCGGGTCCAGCGTTCACGTTCCGGAATGCCGGTGATCCATGAAGGTCCGGCGATTCCGTCGGATGCGTGTGCAACAACGCGGTTGGCGCCCAGTTCCTGAATGCGGAGCCGGCTCTCCGCGCCGTTTCCGTGCAGGTTGACGGCCACATCCACCGAACCGTGCGGAAGGGTGAGAGGCTCGTCCAACCCTGGTGTTGGCAGGTGTTCAACACCGCCCACCAACTCCAAGGCCCCCGCGATCCAGGCCGGCCCGGCGTACAAAATCCGGTGCTCCGGAAACGCCCGCCGCAAGCCCCGCAGGGCCGGAACCGCCACCAGGAGGTCGCCGAGTTTCAGGGCGCGCAGGGCAAGCAGCAGGGGTTGGTTCCGGTTCCCGTCACTGTCCAAAGCTATGTCCATAGAGGCCTCCCGCTGTGAGTCTAGCGGTACGAAACTTCTCACTGCCGCGTTGTTTAGCGTCAGGAGAACTGGGGAACGTTGCGGGTATGGGAGGAACCGGAACGTTGAAGGCGGTCCTGTTTGACCGCGATGGAACACTCGTTGTCGATGTGCCGTACAACGGCGATCCGCAGCTGGTGCGGCCCATGGCCGGCGCCCTGGAAGCACTGGACAGAGTCCGCGCGGCGGGCCTGGCCACCGGAGTGTTAAGCAACCAGTCAGGCGTGGCCCGCGGGCTGCTGACCCTGGACCAGGTGGCATCGGTGAACCGCCAGGTGGAGCAGCTGCTGGGCCCGTTCGACGTGTGGGAAATCTGCCCCCATGGACCGGAAGACGGCTGCGCATGCCGCAAGCCCGCTCCCGGAATGATCCTGGCCGCGTGCACCACTTTGGACATCGCGCCGGAAGAGATTGCCTTCATTGGCGATATCGGCTCCGACATCGAGGCTGCCACGGCTGCCGGCTCCCGTGGAGTGCTGGTGCCCACGCCTGTGACCCGGCAAGAGGAGATCGACGCTGCAGGGCTGGTGGCCATGGACCTGGGCCACGCCGTGGAACTGCTTCTCGCAGGGACGCCGGAAGAACAGGGCGCCCCTGCATGAGCCGCGTCCTGGTAGCCCGTTTGGACAGCATGGGTGACGTCCTTCTCTCAGGGCCCGCCCTGCGTGCTGTGGCGAACGGAAACCGTTCCGACGGCAGCCGGCCCAACGACGTCGTCCTCCTCTGCGGCCCGGACGGGGCAGCCGCCGCAGGGATGCTGCCAGGGGTGACCCAGGTGCACACGTGGGCGTCGCCCTGGATAGTGAATCCGGCCCCACCCGTAACCGGGGAAATGACCAACGGACTCATTGATTTCGTCCGCAGCTCCCGCATCCAGGAGGCCGTGATCCTCACGTCCTTCCACCAATCTCCGCTCCCGCTGGCGTTGCTCCTGCGGCTCGCCGGGGTCACGAAAATCACCGGCGCATCCACGGACTACGCCGGCTCCCTCCTGGACGTCCGCCTGAAACCTGGCGAGGACTTCCCCGAAGACCAGCCGGAAACCGTGCGTGCCCTCACCATCGCCGAAGCCGGCGGCTACGTCCTGCCCAACGGTGACGACGGCAAACTGCGCATCACCCCTGGCCCGGACCATGAGGGATTGGCGGATGAACTGGCTGAAGCGGGACCCTACATCGTGGTCCACCCGGGCGCTGCGGCACCGGCCAGGGCCTGGCCTGCACTGCACCATGCGGCAACCGTGGAATTGCTCGAAGCCTACGGTCACCGGGTGGTGGTCACGGGCGGCCCCAGCGAAGCGTCTCTCACGGCAACGGTGGCCGGCCCTTCTGCCAGGAACCTCGGCGGCGGAACCAACCTCCGGACGCTGGCGGCGGTACTGGCCGGGGCCGCCGTCGTAGTGACCGGAAATACCGGGCCCGCCCATCTGGCGGCAGCGGTTGGAACCCCGGTGGTGTGCTTGTTCGCGCCTGTGGTCCCGGCCATCCGTTGGGCTCCTTACGGCGTCCCCTTGGAGCTGCTGGGTGACCAGGACGCGGCCTGCAAGAACTCCCGTGCCCGCATTTGTCCCGTCCCCGGCCACCCATGCCTGAGCTCCGTAACCCCGGAACAGGTGGTCGAAGCGGTGGAAAGGCTCCTGGGAGGCATCTCCTCCCTGACTAGCCGGCGAAAGGTGTGGAAACCATGAGGATCCTGGTGTGGCACGTCCACGGCGGGTGGATGGAGGCTTTCGTCCGCGGCCGGCATGAATACCTGCTTCCGAAAACGTCCGACGGCGGCGCCTGGGGGTTGGGGCGCGGTGGCCGTGACTGGCCAGCCGCGGCTCAGGAAGTGGACCTGGCCGGACTCGACCCGGACAGTGTGGACGCAGTGGTCCTGCAACGCCCCGAGGAAATCGCGGCAGTGGCGCGGACTCTGGGACGCCGGCCGGGTGTCGATCTTCCAGCGGTGTACCTGGAACACAACACCCCCAAAGGCGACGTTCCGTTCACGCTGCATCCGTTGGCGGACCAGAGCAGCATACCGGTGGTCCACGTGACCTACTTCAACCAGCTTTTCTGGGACACGGGCTCGGCAAGCACCACGGTCATTGAACACGGCATCCCGGATCCTGGCCATCTCTACACCGGCGAGCTGGAAGAAATGGGTGTGGTGGTCAACGAACCCGTCCGGCGCGGCCGCGTCACCGGAACGGACCTGCTCCCGGGATTCGCGGGCGTGGGGCCTTTGAGGGTCTTCGGAATGGGCGCCGAAGCACTGCCCCGGGAACTGGACCTGGAGAGCCTTGGGTTCGGCAACGACAGACTCCGGATCTCCGGAGACCTGCCCGCCCGGCAACTCCACGGGCAGCTTGCCCGCTGCCGCCTCTACCTGCATCCCCTGCGGTGGACCTCGCTGGGCCTGGCGTTGCTGGAAGCCATGCACCTGGGCATGCCCGTACTGTCCCTGGCCACCACCGAAGCGGCCCGGGCGATACCGCGCGGAGCAGGCCTGGTCTCCAACGACGTCGGCGAACTCCAAAGGTTCGCAAAGCGGTTGCTGGATGACCCCGAGGACGCGTACGCGATGGGGATCGTCGCGAGGGAGGCTGCCTTGGAACGGTACGGTCTGGGCAAATTCCACCGGGCCTGGGACGAACTCCTGGCCGGGCTGCCCGTCGGCCGCTACACAGCCGCCAGCCATGACACCAGCGCCAGCCATGACACAGAGAGGACGCACCCATGAAAATCTCCATGGTTTCCGAACACGCCAGTCCGCTGGCTGCCCTGGGAGGCGTTGATGCCGGAGGACAGAACGTCCACGTTGCGGCACTCTCCTCGGCCTTGGCCGACCGTGGCAATCAGGTCACGGTGTACACCAGGCGTGACGATCCCGGACTGCCCGCAAAGGTGCAGGTTGGTCCAGGACTCACCGTGGTCAACGTTGACGCGGGTCCGGCCAAAAGGGTTCCCAAGGACGAACTGCTGCCTTTCATGGGCGAGTTGGCGGACGGTATCTGCGCCGATTGGGCGGGCCAACTGCCGGACGTGGTCCATGCCCACTTCTGGATGTCCGGCCTCGCGGCAATTCAAGCATCGCGTCGGGCGGGAGCTGCCGATCCCGTGCCCGTGGTCCAGACCTTCCACGCGCTGGGCTCGGTCAAACGAAGGCACCAGGGGGCCGCAGACACCAGCCCGCCCGCCCGGCAGTGGCTGGAACCCTGGGTGGGCCGCACCGCTGACTGGGTGATCGCCACGTGCCCGGACGAGGTCTTCGAACTCAAAGCCCTGGGCATCAGCCGGTCAAAAATCTCCATCGCGCCCTGCGGCGTGGACCTCAACCTCTTCACAGGAACGTCCGACGCCGAGCCCAAGTCCCGCACGCACCGGATCCTGAGCGTGGGGCGCCTGGTGCAACGCAAGGGAGTGGACCTGATCATCCAGGCCCTGCCCCTGCTGGCCGAGGCCGGCTTCAACGACGTGGAGCTGCTGATTGTTGGTGGTTCCGGGGACGCCCTCAATCTCGAAGAGGATCCCGAAGCCCAACGGCTCAGGTCCTTGGCCAAAGAGCTCGGCGTTGAAGACAAGATGACCATGCGCGGCCAAGTGCCCCGTGGTTCCATGCCCGCGATTTTCCGCAGCGCGGATGCCGTAGTCTGCGCGCCTTGGTACGAGCCGTTCGGCATCGTTCCCCTCGAGGCAATGGCTTGCGGCGTGCCCGTGGTGGCTGCAGCGGTGGGCGGACTCCGGGAAACGGTCGTGGACCAGAAGACAGGACTGCATGTCCCGCCCAAGGATCCCGAAGCCCTTGCCGAAGCACTGGCCAGGTTGCTGGGAAACCCGGAGCTTCGTGCTGACATGGGCCGCGCCGGTGCCCGCCGGGCACGTTCCCGGTACTCCTGGGAACGCATCGCCGCGGACACCGAGAAAGCTTACAGATCTGTTCTGGCTGCCGGGTTGTCGCGGCAGGCCGACGAAGTCCTGGAACCACTGGAAGGAACGGCGCTGTGACCTTTGAAAGCCGTGTGACTACCGAGTCCGTGCTCCCGGGCCGCGTACCCGGCGCCATGCCGGCGCGTTGGGCCACCGATCCCGGCGATCCCACCCACAACACCGAAGTCACCCGGCACTTGGACAACGTCCTCCCCGCGTTGGAGTCTTTGCGCTCGCAATCGCACCGGCTGTCCGGGTGGGGAACGGAGCTGGCAGCCAGGCTGCTGTCCGGGCAGCGCCTTCTGGCGGCGGGCAACGGCGGATCAGCGGCGGAAGCCCAGCACTTCACGGCCGAATTGGTGGGCAGGTTCGACGACGAACGGGCGCCCTTCTCCGCGATCTCCCTCCACGCCGAGTCATCCGCGGTCACCGCGCTGTCCAACGACTACGGCTATGAGGAAGTGTTCGCGCGCCAGGTCAGGGCCCACGGCCGGGCAGGTGACGTACTGATGCTTCTGTCCACCAGCGGACGGAGTCCCAACATGCTCAAGGCTGTCCGTGCGGCGCGTGACCGCGGCATCGTTACCTGGGCCCTCACCGGCCCTGGCCCCAACCCGCTCGCCGACGCCTGCGACCAAGCCGTCACAGTGGACGCCATCGCAGCCAACGCGCAGGAAGGCCACCTCATCGCGGTCCACGCCGTGTGCCGGGCCTTTGACGCGGAGATCGCACGGCGTGCCGGCACTCAGGTGGGTGGCCGACCATGAAGATCACGGTTGTTGGCGATCTGCTCCTGGATGTCGACATCAACGGTGCCGCCACCCGGCTGAGCCCCGACGCGCCGGTGCCGGTGGTCGACGTCGCGGACGTCCGGCGTCGGGCGGGTGGCGCAGGGCTGGTCGCCACCGTGCTGGCGCGCGACGGCCACGACGTCACGCTGGTCACCGCGCTGGCGGACGACGACGGTGCAAGCCACCTCAGGCGCGCACTGGCTGGTGTATCCGTGCTCGCCGGAGCCCCGCTGGCTCCCACGCCCACCAAGACCCGGGTGCGGATCGGAACGCATCCGATGGTCCGGTTCGATCAAGGATGTTCACCGGCCCCCGTCCCGTCCAGCACCGGGGAGATGCTCGGAGCCATCGTGTCGGCGGACGCCGTGGTGGTGGCAGACTACGGGCGGGGAATCACCGCGAACCCGGCTATCCGGGCGTCGCTCGCGGAAGCTGCCCGGCATGTTCCGGTGGTGTGGGATCCGCACCCCGCCGGTTCGGTCCCCGTGGCGGGAGTGTCCGTGGTGACACCCAACTTCGCCGAAGCACTCGCCTTTGCCAAGGCCGCAGGCCTGGAGGGGAACCACCTTGGGGCCGAAGTTGCCGGGCGGTTCCTGCTGGACGCGTGGGGAAGCGCGTCCGTGCTGGTGACGAAGGGCGAGGACGGCGCCGTCCTGCTCGCGGCGGGCGCTCAGCCGCAGGGCATTCCGGCCCCGAAGACCCACGTCAGCGATCCCTGTGGTGCCGGCGACCGTCTTGCCGGGAGCCTCGCTGTTTACCTGGGCAAAGGACTGGGCCCGGCGGAAGCTGCCGCGCGGGCCGTGGGGGACGCTTCAGCATTCCTGGCCGCCGGCGGTGCGGCGGCGCTCGCAATGGTGGGGGACGAAACAGCGGTCCAGGTGGCGCCCGGGGCGGGACCCGTCGTCGAACCCAAGGGTCTGGAACTGGTGGATAGCGCCGACCTCCGCCAGGACGGAGTCCGCCTGGCCCGATCCACCCGCGAAGCCGGAGGCACCGTAGTGGCCACGGGTGGATGCTTCGACCTCCTCCACGCAGGCCACGCCCGGACGCTGGCAGCGGCGCGAAGCATGGGCGACTGCCTGATCGTGTGCCTGAACTCGGACGAATCCGTCCGGCGGCTCAAAGGCGCGCATCGGCCCATTGTCAGTGTGGAAGACCGTGCCGAGTTGCTGCTGGCGCTCGGATGCGTTGACGCGGTGGTGGTCTTTGACGAAGACACCCCCGAAGCCTGCCTCCGCGGAATCCGGCCCGATATCTGGGTCAAAGGTGGCGACTACACTCCCGAAGAATTGCCGGAAGCCCGCGTCCTTGAGGCGTGGGGAGGGCGCTGTGTCACAGTGCCCTTCCATCCGGCACGCTCCACCAGCGGCCTGGCTGCAGCCCTTGCCAAGGTCAGCTGACCATCAGCAGGATCAACGAAAGGAACCGCATGAACACGCAAACACCTGGACGCGTCATCGTCACCGGAGGCGGCTCCGGCCTTGGCGCTGCGATCGTTGAGGCCATCCGCGACGCCGGCGGCACGCCGTTCGTCTTTGACCGGGACGTCAGCAACGTCTCGGGGGCCAAAGCCCTGGAAGTGGACGTCTCCGACCGGCAGGCCGTGGAATCGGCCGTCAAGGAAGTCGCCGAAAGCCTGGGCGGCCTGGACGGAGTGGTCACTGCCGCAGGGATCGACCGCTGCGGAAAGCTGGGCGACGTTCCGGCCGAGGAATGGGAAAAGGTCATCGGAGTCAACCTCCTGGGAACGGTCTCCGTGGTCCGGGCAGCCCTGCCGTACCTCAAGGGATCCCGCGGCCGGGTCATCACCATCGCCTCCACCCTTGGCCTTCGGGCACTGCCGGACGCCACCGCGTACTGCGCGTCAAAGTTCGGCGTGATCGGTTTCAGCCGCGCACTCGCGGCCGAAACCGGGGGAGTCATCGGGGTCACCACCATCATCCCGGGTGGCATGAAGACCCACTTCTTCGATGACCGCGACGAACAGTACAAGCCGCAGGACGACTCCAAGCTCAACGACCCCGCCAATGTGGCGCAGGCCGTGGTGTTCGCCCTCTCGCAGCCGTTCGGCAGCGAGGTCCGCGAACTCCTTATTTGCCCCGCAGAAGAAGGCTCGTGGCCGTAAGGTCCAGCACGTCCTGAACAACGTCGGCCACGGCGATGCCCCTGATGAGGGTGTCGTCGTGGCCGCAGTGCGGAGCCGTCCAGCCGACCTGGGTGATGTCCGCCCCGCAACGAGGGCAGCGAGTCACCCAGGACATGTGGACGCGGTGCATGGCCCGCCCGCGCGGGCCGGCATTGATGGCGTTGCCCAGCCAGAAGACCCCCACAGTGGGAGTGCCAAGTGCTTGTGCCAGGTGCCGTGGGCCGCTGTCGCTGGCCAGCATTACCGACGCCTCTGCCAGCAGGGCCGCCAGATCTCCGACGTCGAGCTCGCCGGCCACGGACGTCACGGCCTGCCGATGGGACTCCGTGAGCTGCCGCCGGGCCAGCCCGGCAACTTCCTGGGCCAACGCCTTTTCCGAGCTGTCGCCGACGACCAGCACCTGCGCCCCTTCCGCCGCGATGCCCGCCGCAGCTTCGGCAAAGTTCGACGCCGGCCACCGCCTTCGCGGATCGGTGGCACCCGGGTGGACCACCACCAGCGATGACCGCAGAGGGTCCCTTGACCCGGCAATGTTCTGCCGGTGCCCGTGCTTGGGGAGCAGGACAGCGGGGACACCGCCGGGTGCCCCGGCCAGGCCGGCTACTTCCAGCCAGCGCTCCGGTTCGTTCTGGTAGTAGACGTAGTCCAGGTTCCGCTCCAGATGTTCGGCGTCCTTGGTGCGCGTTCCGGCCGTGTGCCGCGCCCCCAGCCGGAGCAGGAAGGGGTTGGAAAACCGGCCACCACCGTGCATCTGGAGCGCAAGGTCGAACTCCCTGGCCCGCATCGCCTCAAAGAAGGCTTCCTGGGCGGCCGTGTCCTCAGCATCGTCCTCGAAGTGCTCGCCGTTGCGGGGACCGTCGTGGACGCCGCGCGCCACCGGAAGCAATTCGACGTCGTCTACCGGACCGTCCGTAGCGGCGGCCAGGGCTGCGTGCACGGGCGTGCCCAGCAGCGTGACAGTGGCCTGCGGATAGGCGCTTTTCAGTGCATTCAGGGCTGGGTAGGTGTAGATCAAATCGCCCAGTCCGCCGCCCCTGAGCACCGCGATCCGCTGGACTCCACGGAACTTTTCCAGCACGGGCCCCATTCCGGGACACAAACGAACATCCATGAGCGGTTTCTTTCTTCAAGGTAGCGAAAACTCCCGGGTCCGGCGTGTGAAGCGCGTGCCGCGGGGTACCTGTCGGGAACAGGAACATGCCGTTCTACCGGAAGGTACCCATGGCACGCCTATCCAATCAAGAAGGCCTGGCTGACTGGTTGCCGGGCCGTTTGGCCGAGGAACGCCCTGTCGTGACGGTCATCGGCGACTCCATCCTTGACGGTTGGTGGGAGGGAACCATCGAAAGGTTCTGCCGCGAAGCCCCCGCTCCCGTAGTCCAGGTCCAGCGCCGCGACTTCGCTCCCGGCGGTGCTGCCAACACCGCGATGAACCTCGCAGCCTTGGGCGCCGAGGTGCGCTTCGTGTCGTTGATCGGCGAGGACGCTGCCGGGGCAACACTGGCCGCCGCCCTCGAAGCAGCAGGAGTCGACGTTTCCCACATGGTCCGGCACCCTGCCATGACCACCACTACCAAGTTCCGGGTGAGCAGCGCCGGCCAAGTGATGTTGCGGCTGGACGATGCCGCCACGGAAATTCCCGACGCGGGCCGTGGGGAAATGGCCGCCGCAGTGCCGGAGGCCCTTCGTGGCTCCGCTGCCGTGGTGCTGTGCGACTACGGCGCAGGGGCACTGGAAGGCCCGGTGCGCAGTGCGATCCTGGATCACTTGGCCCCCGGCGTTGACGGCGGTGTACCGGAGCCCCGGCAGGACACGCTTGTTGTGGTGGATGCCCACAACCCAGCCGACTGGGCCGGACTCAGACCGGACCTGGCTACCCCCAACGCCCAGGAAGCGGCAAGGCTGATCGGTGCGGAATTCCCGGGCGGTGCCGCCCGGTGCCCCTTCGTGGAGGCGCACACGGACCAGCTCCTTCGCGCCTCAGGTGCGGCCGCCGTCGTCGTGACCCTGGACCGGGAGGGGACGCTGACCATCCGTCCTGACAGCACGCCAACGGAACCGGCGGCGCACCGCACCTGGGCCCGGCCGCAGGCGGAGAAGCAGGCCTCCGGAGCCGGCGACACGTTCGTCGCGGCCCTGACCCTGGCCCGGGCGGCAGGCTTGCCCCTGACCACCAGTGTGGATCTGGCACAAGCGGCCGCCGACGTCGTGGTCCACAGGCCGGGAACCTCTGTCTGCACCACCAGCGAACTCACCAAACACCTCAGCGGCTTCGCGGACACGGCGTTGACGGACACAGAGCTGGCTGCACACATCCAGGAGCACCGCAGGGAAGGACGCAGGATAGTGCTCACCAACGGCTGCTTCGATGTCCTCCACCGCGGCCATACCCGCTACCTGAACCAGGCCAAGCAGCTGGGCGACGTGCTGGTGGTGGCACTGAACAGCGACTCCTCAGTACGGCAACTCAAAGGTCCAGACCGCCCGGTCAACCACGAAGCCGACCGGGCCGCCGTCATCGCCGCCCTGAGCTGCGTCGACCATGTGACCATTTTCGATACCCCCACGCCGATCCCGCTCATCGAACTCCTGCAGCCCGATGTCTACGCGAAAGGCGGGGACTACACCCCGGAAATGCTCCAGGAGACGGAAGCCGTGGAAAGCTACGGCGGCACGGTGACCATCCTGGACTACGTGCCCGAGCATTCCACCACAGCGGTGCTCGAACGCATCCGCTCAAGCGGCGAGAACCAGGAAGGCTGAGGAACCACGCATGCGCATTGCGATCATCGGAGCCACCGGACACGGCGGAACGGAACTGCTCAAACGGCTGCAGAAGGCGCGTTCCGAAGAGGGCGCGGACCTGGAACTTGTGGGCGTGGTACGCCGGGAACCGGATCCGGATGCCGCCCCCTACCACGGGGTGGAGTGGCACACCCTGGACATCGGCTCGCCCACGGACCAACCGGCACTCGAAACTGCCCTCGCCGGGGCCGACGCCGTGGTTCATCTGGCCTGGCTCATCCAGCCCAACCACGACAGGGAACTGCTGCGACGCACCAACGTGGAGGGCACGGCCAACGTCCTGGCCGCCGCGCGCAAAGCCGGGGTGGGGCACTTTGTCTGCGCTTCCTCCGTGGGAGCCTACTCGCCGGCGCCGAAGGACCAACGCACCAAGGAAGGCTGGCCCACTGGCGGTATCCGCAGCTCGCACTACAGCGCGGACAAAGCGGAGCAGGAACGCCTCCTGGACGAGTTCGCCAAAGAGAACCCGGACATTGTGGTGGCCCGCCTCCGCCCGGCTTTGATGTTCAGCTCCGGAGGCGGAAGCGAAGTGGGCCGCTACTTCCTCGGCCGGCTCCTGCCCCGGTTGGTTCCGCGTAAGCCATGGCTCCCGGTGCTGGCCCTACCCAAAGAGTTGGTGTTCCAGGCCGTACACACGGCGGACGCCGCGGATGCGTACTGGCGGGTGTTGGAGCACAAGGCCGAGGGCGCCTACAACATTGCCGCCGAACCGGTGATAGACCCCAACGCGCTCGCATGGATCTTCAAGGCCAGGCGTTTGCTGCCGTTCCCGCTCGCGGTGCTTCGCGCCGTCGTCGAGGCCACGTGGCGTTTGCGCCTGCAGGTGACCGACGGCGGCTGGGTGGACATGGCGGCCAACGCGCCCATCATGGATTGTTCCCGTGCGCACAGCCTGCTGGGCTGGTCGCCGAAGCATTCTTCGCTGGAGTCCCTGGCAGAGATGCTAAAGGGAATCGGAGCGGGCAAGGGCCGGTCGGGTTCGCCGCCACTGAGGCCGCGCTGAGGTAGATCCAGCCCTATTCCGACGACAGCACCACGGTCAGGATCCGGCGCAGGCTCATGGCCACGGAAGCCGGTGCGTTCACGGGTGCCTGGCCCGCCGCAGCCTCGGCCACGGCGTTGCTCAGGGCGGTGATGCTGTCCTTCGCATCAGCCATGCGTCTGGTCAGCTCGCCGGATTCCCCGTCCCGCCAGTGGTCCACAACAGAGGCCACGGCTTCCAAAGACTCCGAAAGGTAGCCCACCACAGCATCCGGGATGACTGTACCGGCGCCTTCTTCCCAGATGGCACTTGCCAGGACGTCGGTGATGTCCTGGACGTGGAAAGTGAGCCGTTCGAGGGTCCGCAAACCTGAGAGGTCGGCCGGCAGGCGGGTCGCACGACGCCGGGACCTGGGATTCGCTTTGGCGCTCAGCTCCGCTTGGTGCACCGCTGTCCGCACCGCGGCCGCAGTGAGGGACAGTTCGTCGCTGCGGCTCGCCCATGCTTCGTGGTTGGGGGGCCAGGACTCCTCCATGGCCTTCGCCATGTCTTTGAGCTGCCGTGAAAGTGCTTCCTGGTGGCCGGCGATCGCGGGGTCGATGTCGTCCAGGTGCAGGGGCGGAACCACCAGCCAGTTGACGGCGAACCCCACGGCGACGCCCAATGCCATCTGCAGGACGTACGCGAAGGAGAACCCCTCCGTGTTCGAGTCGCCCAACACCAGGACGAACAACGCAGCCATGGGAATCCATTCAGAGGCACTTCCCAGCCGGGGCAGGCCGCCGATCAGCACGCCAAGTCCCACGACCAGGGCGACGGCGAAGGCTGTTGGTGCGGTGACCGTTGTGATGGCGAAGGCCATGCCGATACCCAGCACCAGGCCGGCCAGGCTCTGGAGTCCGTGCTTGGCGGAGTCCGCCACGGTGGGGTGCATGCTGACCAAGGCACCCAGGGGCGCGTAGTACGGGTATTCAGCGGCGGGGCCGGGCATGAAGGGGGCGATGTACCAGGCCAATCCAGCAGCGATGGCTGTTTTGGCGGCGAACAGGAGTCGATGGCGTGTGACGGTTTTACGCAGCGCGGGAATCAGCCGTCGCCTGGAGGGCATGGGGCTCATCAATCCAACGGTCGCAGGTATGTGCCCTGGTGTCGAGCGGAAAGCGCTGAACGTGAGCGGAACCATGATTACTGGATTCATGTGATTAGAACCACGGCATCCGGGTACAAACCCATTGATAGTAACGATGCTTACTATTCCGGCTGCTGTCCGCAGCCTGCCAACTGTGGAAAGAGAGCAACAATGACTGAGCGCCAATCGCCGCAGGACGGAAGCTTCGCGGCGCCGAGAGGCGGAGCCCACGCAGGGACCGAGCCTTTTTCCGGAAGCTACCTGGACTCGCCGGACGTTGAAACCGATGCCACGTTAACAACTGGTTCCGCAGGTTCCGGTACCGGATCTGCGGATTCCGGCACCGTTGAAACTGCCAAGCAAGAGGCCGCGGGTGTGGCCGGAGCCGTCGGTGACGCGGCCAGCGGAGTGGTGGACACCGCCAAAACCGAGGCCGGCCACGTAGCCCGTGAGGTCAAGGTGAACGCCCGCCAGCTGCTCACCCAGACCAAGGGTGAGCTTGCCGACCAGGCCCAGGTCCAGCAGCAGCGCGTTGCCGAAGGGCTGCGCTCCATCTCTGACGAACTGTCGACCATGGCAAATTCCACCCAGGACGGCGGCGTTGCCACGGATCTCGTCCAACAGGCTGCCCAGCGGTCTTCATCCGTTGCGCAGTGGCTGGAAGGCCGCGATCCCGGTTCGCTGCTCGACGAGGTCAAGGGCTTCGCCCGCCGCAAGCCAGGGACGTTCCTCCTGTTGGCCGCCGGAGCCGGTGTCCTTGCAGGTCGACTGGGCCGCGGCATGGCCGGTAACGCCTCCGACGCCGCCTCGGCGCAAAGCACGACGCCGGCAACCACCCCCCGCGCGGAGTACTACCCCTCTTCCGGCGGAGCGGTAACGCCTCCGGCCGTGGATCTGCCCGGACCGCAGGCAACCACTGCAGGATACGGCTCGGCAACCACCGTGGGAACTCCCGGAACGCCTGGGTACGACGCCGGAACCACCGGAGGCTTCGAAGGCTCCACGCTCCCGTACCCGGAGACCGAAGCCGGTGGGATCAAGGCCCAGGGCGATCCGCTCGCGGGCCCGCTTGATCCGGACAACCCCCAGTACGGAGGTAACCGATGAGCAGTCCCACCGACTTGCCCCCCACCGCGGCCCACGAGAAGGCGGAAAACCTGCCACTCGGCGAGCTGCTGGGCGACCTGACGCGTGACGTTTCGACGTTGATGCGCCAGGAAGTGGAGCTGGCCAAGGTGGAACTCAAGGAGTCCGCCACCAAGGCAGGGAAGGGCGCCGGACTGCTGGGCGGAGCTGCCTACGCCGGCCACATCACGGTGCTGTTCCTGTCCATAGCCCTCTGGTGGGCCTTGGGCCAGCTCGTTGGACTCGGGTGGTCCGCCGTCATCGTCGCGGTCATCTGGGGAATCGTCGCTGCGGTCCTGGCGGTCAAGGGCCGCAAGGAACTGAACACCATCAAAGGCATGCCCCGGACCGCTGAGACGGTCAAGGAAATACCACCCGCTTTGAAACCCAACACTGAGGAGACACGATGACGCAGAACCCCGACGCCCTGCGCGCGGACATTGAAGAAACGCGCCGCCGGCTCAGCACCAACGTTGATGCTGTGGCTGACAAAGTCACGCCGTCACACATCGTCAACCGCCGGGTGGACAAGATCAAGACAGCTGTTTTCGGCGCCCGCGACGACGTCCAGGACCGGGCAAGCACCGCCGCCCACCAAGCACAGGACACTGTGTCCGGAGTGGTTTCGGATATCGGCGATGCCCCGCAGGCCATCACCCGCAAAGCCCAGGGCAGCCCTGTCGCCGCAGGGCTGATTGCTTTCGGCGCCGGCCTTCTGGTCTCCTCGCTGTTCCCCGCCTCTGAAAAGGAGCGCGAAGCAGCGCAGGCAGTCAAGGAAGCAGCCCAGCCGCTGACCGATGAGCTGAGCCACGCGGCACAGGAAGTCGCGGAGCACCTTCGCGAGCCCGCCCAGGACGCCATGCAGAACGTCAAGGACAGCGCCACGGAAGCTGCTGCCAACGTCAAGGATGAAGGCCAGGCTGCGGCCGCCGACGTCCAGGACCGGGCAGAGACAGCCAAGGACATCGTCAGCAACCAGTAAGCCGGCCTGCCAACCCGGGAAGGGGACAGCAAACGCCGCAGTGCATCCTCATTGCGACGTAAGTTGTCCCCTTTCCGGGTGTCAGCGCACTTCGAGGATCATTTGCAGCAGCCGCGCAGCAGCCGGGCGTGCTGCGTGCTCTTCGGCCCATTGCGCGCGGGCCAGTGCCTTGCTCACAGCCTGCGTAGTGATACCCAGTTCCTGGGCAACGGCTTTTTGCTGGCCCCGGACTCCGGGCGTCAGCAGGTCCAGCACCCGCCACTCCGCAGCGCTGCGGTGTTGAACAATATGGCCAAGAAGCCGCAGTACGGCTTCTGCTTCGGAAGCCAGGGCGGCCAGAGGGCCGTCCACCGCGACGGGTATCCGCTCCTTGCTGGACCGCAGCCTGTCCACGGCCCGCCTGGCATATACCAGCCCGTGGCCTGAGGCGTCTTTCACCAGGTTGGGCAGCGGCTCATTGATGGGGCCAACACCAATTCCCACATACCACTGGCCGGTCCGGAGCGCGATCAAGGCGGTCTCTACGGCCTGGTGGCTGGATTCCACGATGCCCTGTACCTCATCCTCAACCGAGCGGTCGAAATCCAGGCGGGCAGGAATGTGCCGCAGGTCCTTGAGCAACTGCGGCACAAGATCGCCGTCGCGGCGGCTGTCGCGCTGGTTGATGGTGAGAGTGAACATAGTGGATCACATGCTACCGGCTGGTAGCAGCTCTGCAAGGGCACAATTCCCCTGTTACTTGCTTCGTGACGGGCTCCGCGAACGTCAGGCGGCTCAGTCCAAGGCGGTGGGTCCAGTCAGTACGACGGCGGGCAGCGCACCTGCCGCTGGACGGCCGGCGCCGGGTGTGCCGGAGTCCCTCATGGTTCCTTGTATGGCCTTCACCAGCGGGGCCGGATCCTCGTTCGCGGCGAAGACCCAGAACGTATCGCGGGCCTGGAACACTACTGCGTTCCTGCCGCCCGCACCCAGCGAGACTTTGTTCCTTGCCACCAGGCGCCTGTCCGGATCAGTGTTGTCGGCGGTAGTCACGGCCTTGAGCGTCCCGGGCGCGATCGCGTTCCAAGGAAACACCAGCAGGGTGCTCTTTTGCGAGTACTTGGCCACGATTCCCCCGTCAAAGACCAGGAGTTTCCGGAAACTGCCCAGCAGGGTCATGGACCACAGCACCAAACCGGTGAGGGCGCTGGCGGCAATGAAGAGCAGGGGATCACCGAAATGTCCGGCCTCCCGGGTGGAGCGGAGCGGGCTGACGAACTCGGCGATGGTTCCAAAGAGGAAGCCAACCAGCAGGCAGGGAATCAGCGCCTTCCAGTAGATGCGCCGCGAAGAAGCGACATACCGGAGTCGCCCCAGCCCGGGTCCAAGCCGGCGCTCAACACGTCGTTCCAGCCAGTTACGGCCGCGCATCCGGGCGCTGGCCATAGAGGTTGGGCAGGTTTTGCTGTTGTGCCGAGGTCGCTTGCTCCGCGGCAACGGCTTTGGGATCCGGGACCGGCTGCTGGCCTTTGGCGATGCCGGAGCGCCGGTCCATGGCAGCAAACTTGGGATCCCAGGTGTCATCTCCGCCGCCGCTCAGTGCAGCAGCGATAACCATCACCACGAAGAACGGGAAGAACGACCAGCAGATGGCGCGCCATCCGCCCAACCAGGCACCCGCCGTCGTGCCGTTCTTGATCCGCACCGAGCGCATGCCTGCAGCGGCGTCACCGACGCTGCCCACAGTTCCCCAGATCATGCCGTAGATGAACAGACCCACGAACCACAGTACGACGTACAGGGTCAGCCAGAAGCCGTCATTGAACCCGAGCGTCGATCCGTTGTTCATCATGGACTCACGGACCACTGCGGCGATGGCTGCCAGGATGACGTAGCCCACCAGGAACACGACCGCATCCAGCACGCGGCCCCAAAAGTGGGCTGCTCCGGATGCCTTGACGAAGTACGCGCCCGTGTCGGGGTGGCGGCGTACGGCACGTCCGGTGAGGGGGTCCACCATGCCGGTTGCGGTTGTGGGCTTCGTAGCGCTCATGAGGGGCTTTCGGTTCGACGGCGGGTTGCGGCTTGGTTGCGGGAGATCAGGCCAGCCCGGCAAGTCCGCCCAGGACGCGGGCCAGGGACGGGGCCGACGTTTCCTTCAGTTCGAAGGAAACGCCCTCGCCCTGCTCCGGAAGGCCGGGCTCCTGCGAGCCCTCCACGCGAGGCGTCAGGACGTGGACGCCGGACGGGCCGGTGTAAACGGTGACGGTAGGAAATTCATTGGTGTCGGAGTTGAACGCAACAACGTTGCTTGCGGCCTGCGTATCGGCCAGGGCCGTGGCGGCATGGGCTTCGAACTGGGCTTCCGTGTACACCGCAGGATCCGAGTCGCGGGCGGCCGCGTGCTCGGGATCCACGAATTCGGCGAGGCGCGGTACCAGTTGATCCCGGGTGACAACGGTGAAGCCGTGAAGGCCGCCTTCGTCCACTTCCTCCAGCAGGACGCCCTCGTCGTGGACGTAGCCGTACAGCCAGCGCTTGCCGGTGGAGACGGTCCGTTCAACGGAAACAACGTTGCTGCCGCTGCGGCGAAGGGTCAGGGCGCCGGTGATTTCCTCCGTGGCGTGCAAACGGGAGGGTTCCGTTTCGCCTTCAAAGATCACCGGGTAGACGAGTTCCTTGGCGAGCAGCCCGCGCAAGGCCACGGCGCACATGATGTCCTTGTTGGCGTCCTGGGCTGAAAGCCACGGCAATGCCACCAGTTGCTCGTGCTGGACGCCGTCCAGTGCCACGACTTCCTCATCGGTCAGCGTGGGCAGGGGCGCTCCGATGGCGCTGGCTGATGCCAGGACCTTGGCTGCGGCCTGGACATCCCGTTCGGTCCAATTCATGGTGCTCGTTGTCATCCGAATATCCCTCCGACAAAGTTTCCGACCGACTTGGCGGCATTACTGACTCCGTCTGCCACCTTACTGCCTACATCCTTGGCGAAATTGCCCACTTCCTTGGCGCCGTCGGCAATGTAACTGCCGGGGTTGCGGGCAAAGTTGGAGATGGAATCCCAATTGTCAGCCACCAGGTTGCCCAGCGCCCACGCTCCGGCAACCAGCCCGGCACCAATGACGATCGGCGCACCGATGGGACCCAGAAGGGCCGCGCCGCCGGCCGTCATGAGCATGATGCTGCCCACGCCGCCCACCACGGACAGCCCGCCGGCAACCCTGTCGCCGGTTCCGCGCCAACCGTCGTGCTGGGGGCTGATCATGTCGCTGATGCCGCCCACGATGTTCAGTGGTGCAGCGACAGCCCCGGCGATCCGGAGCCCCTTGGAGAACTTGCTCGCCTCCTGGAATGCCGTGCTGTACGGGATGTTGGCTTTGAGGTCGGTGATGACGTCCGTGACCTTTTCGCCGTTGCGCAGCGCGGTGATGCCGTCCCGCAGCACGCTGCCACCGGCGCGCCAGTTGGTCAGGATCTCTTTGGTCTGCCCGTACCGCAGGTGCCGGGGGATGACGTTTCCGGCGGCGTCCGGCTTGACCGGAAGGAGGTACTTGAAGGCCGTCCACAGCGGAGCAGCCACACCTTTGGCGCCCATGGCGGTGTCGTAGACATCCTTGAGGACGCCCACCGACGTGCCCGAGCCATCATTGTGGCTGGCGAATTCCTGCTGGTTGGCGTGCTTCTTCAGCTGGCTCGCGTTTTCCCGGAGCATGTTGGCGGCCTTGACCAGGCTCTGCCGGTGCTGGCTGTTCCAGTCACCCTTGAAGACCGTGGCGTCGCGGCCTTGCCAGGCTGTCGTGGAATTAATCGCGTTGGACAGCTGTGTGTTTTGCAGGCTGATGGCGTCGGCGGCTTTGCCCATCACACCCGCCAGACTGCGAAGTTGCGCGATATCGGCGCCGTAAAACCCAGCCATATGGAACCCCCTGTGTGCAAGCATCGAAAAGTCTCGTCCCAGCCTAGGGGGCCGGCCAAGCTCCCGCGATGGGTAGTCATGCCCATCAAAGCAACGCGGGGTCACTTATGGCCCATGTTCGACTCCCGAATGGGCCATAAGTGACCCCGCGTTGCTTTAAAAGCACGACGGCGGTTGGTGGGGTTCCAGGGAACCCCGCCAACCGCCGTCGTGGTCTGCGTTAGTGGCCTGCGGCCGGAACGTAGCGCTTGATGGAGGCTTCCAGCTCGGCTTCGGCGGCGGCGCGGTCGCCCCAACCCTCGGCCTTGACCCACTTGCCGGGCTCCAGGTCCTTGTAACGGGTGAAGAAGTGCTCGATTTCCTTGATCAGGAATTCGCTGACGTCGCTGACTTCCTGGATGTGGTCGAAGCGTGCGTCAACGGGAACGCAAAGGACCTTGGCATCTCCGCCGCCGTCGTCGGTCATGTTGAAGACGCCGATGGGGCGGGATTCAACGATGACGCCCGGGTGGAGGTCGAAGTCCTGCAGGAGCACCAGTGCGTCCAGCGGGTCGCCGTCTTCGCCCAGAGTGTTCTCGAAGAAACCGTAGTGCGTGGGGTACTGCATGGAGGTGAACAGGACGCGGTCCAGGCGGACACGGCCGGTTTCGTGGTCAACTTCGTACTTGACGCGCGATCCCTTGGGGATCTCGATGGTCACGTCGTGCTTCATGGAATGCTCCTTGACGGGTGAGGGTGGGGCGTTGCTCCGCCGAAGCGGCCGCCACGGGTGACGGTGCCTCAGGCAGGCTGCTTAGCCCGGGGCTGGCGGCAGGCAAAAGTACAGCCGGTGCCGCCGACTACTATTGAGGATATAGCGAGAGGCCCGGGTTTCTTGAACCGGCGGTGACATTTCAGGACTGACAGGACCAAGCAACTTCCATGATGGGCGTTAAAAACGGGGGTTCCCGGAAGAGGGTGCCCACGGTGTGGGGGCGCTTGATGTGGCCGGTGCTGTTGGCAGTTGTCCTGCTCTGTGTCGGCGCCGTCGTGGTGTCCGGAATGGCGCCCGGGTTGTTCAGTGTTCCCCGGCCTTCGCCGTCGATCCCCGCGTGGCAGCAGCAACCCACGCAACTGTCCGGCTCCAGCGCGCTGCTGCCCCTGGATGACAAAGCGCCCGTCCCCCTGCCGTCCGAAGTGTCCCGGCTCCTGGACGGGACCCTGAAACCAGATGGCGCGGGCAACATCAGCGGCATGGTCATCGACGCCATCACGGGGAAGGTCCTGTTCGACCGCGACGCCAACGCCAACAGGATCCCGGCGTCCAACATGAAATTGTTGACCGCCGTGGCCGCCCTGAAGGCACTCGGGCCCGACGCGCGGTTCACCACCAAGGTTCTCGGATCCGACAATCCCTCCACAGTGGTCCTGACCGGCGGCGGGGACGTGCTGCTGGGTGCGTCCGCTTCCGACCCTTCCGCCATTCTTGGACGTGCCGGCCTGGCTTCCCTGGCCGCGGACACTGCGGCAGCCCTGGCCGCAGCGGGTGTGCAGGGCCCCATCACGGTGAAGGTGGACGACTCCCTCTTCACCGGACCGGCCCTGAACCCGGCCTGGAGCCTCGACGACGTGGCGGCCGGCGAAACTGCTCCCTTGTATTCCCTCGCGCTGAACTCAGGACGCTATTCACCCGGCGTTCAAACAGGTCCCAGGCCCCAGGACTCTGCCATGACCACCGCCCAGGCTTTCGCGGAGCAGTTGGCGGCGGCCGGCGTCGTGGTGAGTCCCGGCGTCGAACGCGCCAAAGGCCTCCCCACCAAAGTCCTGGCCACCGCTGAATCCGCCACGGTCAGCGAGCAAGTGGACCTGATGCTGGAGACCTCCGATAACTTCCTGGCCGAGGCCCTGGGGCGGATGACCGCTGCCGCCAGCGGCAAGGAAACCACGTACGACGCCGCCACTGCAGCCGTGCGGCAAAGGCTGGGGGAGTTGGGCATCGCCACGGACTCAATGCAGCTGGCCGACGTTTCGGGACTGGCGTTGGAGAACCAGGTCAGTGCCCGGCAGTTCGCCGAGGTCGTCCGGGCCATCACCAGTGGTCCGGATCCTGCGCTTCGTTCAGCCCTGGACGGTTTTCCCGTTGCGGGACTCACCGGCACCCTCAACGACAGGTACGGCGACGCCAGCACCGCCGGGGGAGCGGGACTGGTCCGCGCCAAGACCGGAACCCTCAACACCGTCATCGCCCTGAGCGGTTATGTGGTGGACGCGGACGGACGGCTCCTGGTGTTCTCCTTCATCGGCAACGGGCTGGACCCCGGTGCGGCCGGCAACAAAGTGGCCATGGACCGATCCGCGTCCGTACTGGCCTCCTGCGGCTGCCGGGGCTGAAAGCTCCGCGTCCAGCGAACTTAAGGGTTCACTGTCAGCCACGTGTGGTGTGATGGACCGTATGGTGTCATCTGCCCGCGAATCGTCAGCAGGGGCCCAGTCCCTGATCAATTGGGATCTGGCCGCCGCTACGGCTGCCCGGCTTGCCCCCTCCGGCCCTGAGCTCAGCGCCGGGGAAATCGGCAAGGCGGTAGAGAACCTGCGCTTCAATGCGGATATCTCCGTGCCCCACGTGCACGACATCACAGGCCTGGACGCCGCGCGGGACCTGCGCGATTCCCATGTCCTGGTGGTGGACCGGGCCTCGTGGTCCAAGGCCAATACCCAGAGTTTTTCGGTGATGCTCCAGCCTGCGCTGAAGAAGATGCTGGAAAGCCGCAGCGGGGTTGCCATGACACCGGCGGCAGCTGCAACCAGCGGGGCCATCACCGGAACCCAGCTCGGCGCCGTACTGGCCTTCCTCTCCAGCAAAGTGCTCGGCCAGTATGATCCCTTCGCTGCCCTGGCACCCGATTCCACTGTGCCCCCGGGCGGCCGCCTCCTGCTTGTGGCGCCGAACATCATCTCCGTGGAACGCGAACTCAACGTCCACCCGGACGACTTCCGCCTCTGGGTGTGCCTCCACGAGCAAACGCACCGCGTCCAGTTCGCGGCCGCACCCTGGCTCAGGCACCACATGCTCGACGAAATCGAGAAACTCAGCGGCAACCTCCTGGGCAACATGGACTCCCTCGTTGAACGGGCCGGCGCAGTGGCCAAGTCCCTCCGGGACCGCAACCCCACAGAGAAGACACCGGGCCGTGGCGCCATTCTGGACCTCCTGCAGAATCCCGAAGAAAAAGCGTCCCTCTCCCACATCACCGCTGTCATGAGCCTCCTCGAAGGCCACGCCAACGTCGTGATGGATGCCGTCGATTCCAGCATCGTCCCCTCCGTGAAGACCATCCGCCAGCGCTTCAACGACCGCGGCAAGGACCGGGGCGTTGTGGAGAAGTTCATCCGCAACCTCCTCGGCCTGGATGCCAAGATGCGCCAGTACACCGACGGCGCCAAATTCGTCCGCGAAGTTGTTGCCGTGGCCGGGATGGAAGGCTTCAACAAGGTCTGGGAATCCGCCGAGTACCTGCCCACCGAAGAAGAAATCCATAACTCCCGGCTGTGGCTAGAGCGGATGGGCCTTTGAGCCTTCCGGCCGGTTCCGGTGCTGGTTCAGGTTCCGGTGTGGGTTCAGCAGGCAAAGGACGACGCCGGCCCGGACGACTGGCGCCAGTCGTCGGCAAAGCACGGAAACAGTTGCAGAACGCCCTCGCCGCTGCCGGGTACCCCGCGCGGGTGCTCGTGGCCTGCAGCGGAGGTCCGGATTCCCTGGCGCTCGCAGCCATTGCAGCCTATTTCGGCAGGCGCGGCCACGTGGATGGGCATCCGGTGTCCGTTGCCGCCGTCGTGGTTGACCATCAACTGCAGGACGGATCGGCGGAAGTAGCTGCCAGGACCGCATCTGTTTTGCGCGAGCTGGGGCTTTCTCCCGTGGAAGTGCGGACAGTGGACGTCGCAGCAACCGGGTATGGCCCCGAGGCCGCAGCGCGGGACGCCCGGCACGCGGCCCTTGAATCCGCCGCCGATGACCTGGGGTGTGATGCGATCCTGCTCGGCCATACCTTGGATGACCAGGCTGAACAGGTGCTCCTGGGCCTGGCCCGGGGTTCCGGGACACGCTCCCTGGCGGGCATGCGCCCAGCCCGCGGCCGGCTTCTCCGCCCATTCCTCGGTCTCCGCCGCCAGGAAACAGTGGAGATCTGCGACATCGAGGAACTGGACCCCTGGCACGATCCGAGCAACGCCGATCCCGCCTTCGCCCGCTCCAGGGCACGCGTGGAAGTCATGCCGGTCCTCGAAGAAAAGCTTGGGCCCGGGGTGGCTGAATCCCTGGCCCGGACTGCGGCGATCCTTCAGCAGGATGCGGAC
Source organism: Paenarthrobacter sp. C1 (assembly GCF_049315185.1). Classification (NCBI taxonomy): domain Bacteria; kingdom Bacillati; phylum Actinomycetota; class Actinomycetes; order Micrococcales; family Micrococcaceae; genus Paenarthrobacter; species Paenarthrobacter sp. C1. Next base: position 140,312 of record NZ_CP186052.1, read on the forward strand.
TTCCTCGAGGATTTGGCCAACGAGACCTATCTCTCACTCGTCCATCGTGAGGATGGGGGCGTCTGGCTGCCGGAGGACACCGTCCGCGGACTTGCACCGGCGTTAAGGTTCCGGGTCATCGCCAAGGCTGCAGCCGACGTCGGGGGTCAACAACCCGGGTACGGTCGGCTTCAAGCCGCGGAAGCCCTGCTGCGCAGGCAGGGGTCGGCCGGGCCCGTGCAGCTTCCCGGCCACGTCAGCGTTTCACGTCTGTCCCTCAGCGATCTGGCGCAGGAAAGGACCGTTTCCGCGGGCGCTCCGCCGGCGGATGCGACCGGTGATTCGGCCAACGCCGGTCCCCGCGAAGCCGCGCGCTGTGGGAAGCTAGTATTCCGGCATCAGAAACCGTCCCAGCAGTAGCCGCACCCGAGCATCAAAACAGGAGCCATTGGTGGATTCAAACGACGTCCAGGCAGATCTCAAGCACGTTCTTTACACCAAAGAGCAGATCCAAACGCGTATCGCGGAACTCGCAGCGCAGATCGACAAGGACTACGAAGGCCGCGACATCCTCATTGTCGGGGTCCTCAAGGGTGCGGTCATGGTCATGGCTGACCTTGCCCGCGCACTGCACAGCCACGTCAGCATGGACTGGATGGCTGTCTCGTCCTATGGCTCCGGCACCCAGTCCTCCGGCGTCGTCCGGATCCTCAAGGACCTCGACACCGACCTCATGGGCAAAGACGTGCTCATTGTTGAGGACATCATCGATTCCGGCCTCACTCTTTCCTGGCTGAAGTCGAACCTCGAATCCCGCGGTACCGCCAGCGTCGAGATCTGCACCGCTTTCCGGAAGCCGACCGCCGCCAAGGTGGAAATCGACGTCAAGTACGTCGGCTACGACATTCCCAACGAGTTCGTTGTCGGCTACGGCCTGGACTACGCCGAGAAGTACCGCAACCTCGACTTCGTGGGCACCCTGGCCCCGCACGTTTACGAGTAAGTACCCGGTTCCCGCTTCGCCGCGCCACTTTCCGCCGACCGCACCTGCAACCTGGTGCCTTTGGCGGAAGGGGCGCGGCGGTGCTGCTTAAAGGGTGCGAATGGCCTGGGCGGTTGATCTTTGGCTTGGCCGGACCTGCCGCCTCTCCGCTTGCCGGGGCTAAACTGAACCATGACCGGTGCTTCTGCCCGTCTTCTGACGTGGCTTGCCGTCATGGCGACGCTCCTCACGGCCTGCACTCCCGCCGTCGACCTCCCCGGGACCGATACCGGCCAGCCGGTCGCGACCTCTTCCGCCTTGCCGACTGCGAGCGAAACCGCCGCGGCCCCGTCTACGAATACCCAACCTCCCGCTCCTGCTGTGGCTCCAATCCCAGCTGCGCCTCCCGTCCCGGCGGCGCCTCCGGCGATTCCCCAGCCGTTCGCGTTCAACCTGTACCAGGCGGGTGACTTCGTTCCGCAGTACACCTTCGATTGGTGCGTTGCGGCGAGCGTCCAGATGGCCCACAACCTCATTGACGACACCGGCGGGGCTTCCTGGACCGACTCTGCGCAGCAGGGTCATCTGTGGGAGATGGCAAGGGCCAGATCATCCGATTCGTTCAACGGTGCCAACCCGTTCGGTTGGGCGCAGGTGCTGACCGAATCAGGCATGGGGCCGTACACGGTGGTGAGCGTCGCGGATTATGGCGGCGCCCTGCAAACGGCTGCGCGCGCCATGGCGGGTACCGGGCGACCGGTTGGCCTGGTCATGTGGAGCGGCCGCCACGCGTGGGTCATGAGCGGATTCGAATCGATGGGCGATCCCGCCCAGTTCCCGGACTTCAAGGTAACGGGGATTCACGTCATGGATCCGCTGTACCCATACGGCAGCGGGCAGTGGGGGCCATCGCCCGAGCCCAACAGCCTGCTCAGTCCGGAGCAGCTGGCCACGCAGTTCGTGGTCCGGGAGCCCCGACGCTGGAGCAGCGGACTCCCGACCGGCTACTTGCTGGTCCTCCCCGTCGCTGCGGCCTGAACGAACCAGCAACAAACCCTGTCCACTCGAGCCCACCGCGAGTATCCTGTGTACGCCCAGAGGGAACTTTTGGACTTTCCAGTGCGTGAATTACTGGGAACGGTGTATAGCTTGAAACCGAAGCAGCACCACTCGCGCGCAGAAGTTGCGCCTTGCAGCACTACCAGGAGGGACGGGGCAAAACCCCGATCAGATGAAAGCTAAGAGTTTCTTCAAGGGCCCGGGCATCTGGATTGTTGTCGTCGTTGGCTTGCTCCTGGTGGCATTCGCAACACTGGCTCCGGGCGGTTCCACACGCATTGACACCAAGGAAGGCCTGGATCTGCTGTCGCAAAGCGGCAAGGTCGAGCAGGCCAAGATCTTCGACGCCGAGAACCGCGTCGACTTGGTGCTGAAGGACAACCTGAACCTAGATGGACAGGACAAGGGCAAGAACGTCCAGTTCTTCTACGTCACGGATCGTGGTCCGGATGTCGTGAAGGCTGTTACCAACGCCAACCCGGACAAGGGCTTTACTGACCAGCCCGTCGAGAACAACTGGTTCTCCGGCCTGTTCTCGCTCCTTATCCCGGTGCTGTTGCTCGGTGTCCTGTTCTGGTTCCTGCTGTCCCGCATGCAGGGCGGCGGCTCCAAGGTCATGCAGTTCGGCAAGTCCAAAGCCAAGCTGGTCAACAAGGACATGCCCCAGGTGACGTTCTCCGACGTCGCCGGTGCTGACGAGGCCGTGGAAGAGCTCCAGGAAATCAAGGAATTCCTCCAGGAACCGGCGAAGTTCCAGGCGGTCGGCGCCAAGATCCCCAAGGGTGTGCTGCTCTACGGCCCTCCGGGTACCGGTAAGACCCTGCTCGCCCGTGCTGTCGCAGGCGAAGCCGGTGTTCCGTTCTTCTCCATCTCCGGCTCGGACTTCGTGGAGATGTTCGTCGGTGTGGGTGCCTCCCGCGTCCGCGACCTCTTCGAGCAGGCCAAGGCCAGTTCCCCGGCAATCATCTTCGTGGATGAGATCGACGCCGTCGGCCGTCACCGCGGTGCCGGCATCGGCGGCGGAAACGACGAGCGTGAGCAAACCCTGAACCAGCTCCTTGTGGAGATGGATGGCTTCGACGTCAAAACCAACGTCATTCTCATCGCGGCGACGAACCGTCCCGACGTCCTGGACCCCGCACTGTTGCGCCCGGGCCGTTTTGACCGCCAGATCACCGTGGAAGCTCCGGACATGATCGGTCGCGAACAGATCCTCAATGTCCACGCCAAGGGCAAGCCCATGGCTCCCGGCATCGACCTCAGGGCTGTTGCCAAGAAGACCCCCGGCTACACAGGTGCCGACCTGGCCAACGTCTTGAACGAGGCCGCGCTGCTGACCGCCCGTTCAAATGCGAACCTCATTGATGATCGTGCGTTGGACGAGGCAATCGACCGCGTCATGGCCGGCCCGCAGAAGCGCAGCCGCGTCATGAAGGAACTCGAGCGCAAGATCACCGCCTACCACGAAGGCGGCCACGCCTTGGTGGCGGCAGCACTGCGGAATTCCGCCCCGGTCACCAAGATCACCATCCTTCCCCGCGGCCGTGCACTCGGCTACACCATGGTGATCCCCGAGGATGACAAGTACTCGGTCACCCGCAACGAGCTGCTCGATCAGATGGCCTACGCCATGGGCGGCCGCGTCGCAGAGGAGATCGTGTTCCACGACCCCTCCACCGGTGCCTCCAACGACATCGAGAAGGCCACCTCCACTGCCCGCAAGATGGTGACGCAGTACGGCATGAGCGAACGCGTCGGTGCCGTGAAGCTGGGCCAGGGTGGCGGCGAGCCGTTCCTCGGCCGCGATGCCGCACAGGAGCGCAACTTCTCGGACCAGATCGCGTACGTCGTGGACGAGGAAGTTCGTCGCCTGATCGACCAGGCACACGACGAGGCCTACGCCATCCTTACCGAAAACCGGGACGTCCTGGACCGCCTGGCACTGGAACTCCTGGAACGGGAAACCCTGAATCAGGCTGAGATCGCCGAGATCTTCCACGACATCCGGAAGCGCGATTTCCGCGAGATCTGGTTGTCCAAGGAATCCCGTCCGGTCCAGTCCATTCCGCCGGTGGAAAGCCGTGCAGAAAAGGCCGAGCGGGAAGCCCAGGAGGAGGCCAAGAAGGCTCGCCTGGACGAACCGTTGGACACCGTAGCTCCGCACGCACAGGGCGTCAGTAGCCAGGACTCCTTCCAGGCGCCGCAGCCCGACGGCGGCAACGACCACCCGCATCACGGCTAAGCTTTCTGCTGTGACTCATTTCGACGACGACGACCTCGCCGCCGCCCACGGTTCCGCCACGGGCTCCAAAGCCCACTCCAAGGTGGACCGTCCGCGCATTGAAGCGGCTGTCCGCGAGATCCTGCTGGCAATTGGTGAAGACCCTGACCGTGGCGGGCTGCAGGACACGCCAAAGCGCGTGGCCAAAGCCTATGCCGAGGTGTTCGCGGGCCTGCACCAGCACCCCGCGGACGTCCTGTCCACCACCTTCGACCTCGACCACGAAGAGCTTGTCCTGGTGAAGGACATTCCCTTCTACTCCACGTGCGAACACCACCTGGTGCCGTTCCACGGAGTAGCGCATGTCGGTTACATTCCGTCACATGACGGCAAGGTGACCGGCCTCAGCAAGCTGGCACGGCTGGTGGATATCTACGCCCGTCGGCCGCAGGTGCAGGAGCGCCTCACCACGCAGATCGTGGAGGCCCTGGTGAAGCACCTCAACCCGCGCGGGGCGATTGTCGTCGTCGAATGCGAACACATGTGTATGTCCATGCGCGGCATCCGCAAGCCCGGCGCGAAGACCGTCACCAGCGCGGTGCGCGGTCAACTCCATGACCCGGCCACCCGCGCCGAGGCCATGAGCCTCATCATCGGAAGGTAAGCATTTATGGACTCCCTCGCTGCAGCACCCGGAACCGGCCCGGCCACAAGCCCGCTGCCGGTTCTCCGCAAGCCGCGGCCCGCGGCCAGGTTCGAGGACCTGCCCACGGACCGCACGCTCGTCATGGGAATCCTCAACGTCACCCCGGATTCCTTCAGCGACGGCGGCACGCACCGCACACCGGACACAGCCATTGCGCTGGGCCTGCGGATGTTCTACGCCGGCGCTGACATCATCGATGTCGGCGGCGAGTCCACCCGTTCGGGCGCGGAACCTGTTTCCCCCGAGGAAGAACAGCGCCGCGTGCTGCCGGTGATCCAGGCCCTGGTGAAGGCCGGTGCGCTGGTCAGCATCGACACCATGCACACCTCCACGGCGGCCGCCGCTGTTGAGGCCGGAGCTGCCATCATCAACGATGTCTCCGGCCTGACCATCGAGCCCGATATGCCCGAGCTCGTGGCCCGCACCAAGGTCCCGTACATACTGACGCACCGCCGGGGCGACGCCCTGACCATGGACAGTCTGACGGACTACAACAACGTCACCGAGGACGTGGTGGCTGAACTCAGCGGCGTCCGCGACAAGCTGTATGCCGCCGGTGTTGCCCCGGAGCAGATCATCGTCGATCCCGGTATCGGGTTCTCCAAGAACGAGAACCAGAACTGGGAACTCCTGAAGAACCTGGACCAGTTGTTCGTCCTGGGACACAAGGTGATGGTGGCCGCTTCACGCAAGCGCTTCCTTGGCTCGCTCCTCACAGTGGCCGGCAAGTCGGCAGCGCCGTTGGAGCGCGACTCCGCCACCGCCGCCATCACCGCTCTGAGTGCTGCCCAAGGCGCTTGGGCTGTCCGCGTCCACGACGTCGGCCCCAGCCTTGACGCCGTCAAGGTTGCCGCCCGTATCGCCCGCTGATTGGATATCGCTGTGGACAGGATTACGCTGACCGGCGTCACCGCCGTCGGTTATCACGGGGTGTTCGATTTCGAGCGCCGTGACGGCCAGCCCTTCGTCGTGGATGCCGTGCTGCACACGGATTTCACCAAGGCTGCCGAGACCGACGACCTGCAGTACACAGCGCACTACGGCGAAGTCGCCGAGTTGATCACGAAGCACATCGAGGGCGAGCCCTTGAACCTGATCGAGGGTCTCGCGGTCAGGATCGCCGAGGCCATCCTCGCGAACTACAGCGTGACCGCCGTCGACGTTACCGTCCACAAACCCAAGGCGCCCATTGAGGTTCCGTTTGGCGATGTGACCGTCAGCGTCCACCGGGAGCGATCATGAGCCCTGGCTATACCAAGGTCATTCTGGCTTTGGGCAGCAACCTGGGGGAGCGCAACGACACTCTTTCCACGGCCGTTGCCGACCTCGTTGATCCGCCGGAGGTCCGCCTCCTGGGGGTTTCTCCGGTGGTGCAGACCAAGGCCGTCGGGGGGCCGGAAGGCCAGCCTGATTTCCTGAATATGGTCATGGCGGTGGAGACCACGCTCACTCCCTTGGAGCTGCTCAAGCATTGCCACGAGATCGAACAGAAGCATCACCGAACCCGTGAAGTGCGTTGGGGTCCCAGGACCCTGGATGTGGACATCATCGTTTTCGGGGACCTTGCAAGCGACGACCCCGTCCTCACCATCCCGCATCCCAGGGCAGCCGAGCGGGCTTTCGTGCTCTACCCCTGGTCGCTGCTTGAGCCACACGCCCGGCTGAATGGCCACAGCGTGGCTGAACTGGCCGCCGTCGCAGCCGACATGCAGGACATCCGCAGGTTCGACGGCTTTGGCGACGTCGCCGGCGTACCGGCCACAGGGGCGGTGGAGCCGCAGTGAAAGCCATGCGCCCGGTTGTTTTGGTGCTCATCGCCGTCATCGCTGCCGTCGTAGGCTGGCTGGCCACTGTCTCTACCAACCGTTTCAGCATGCCCACCCCTGTCCTGCCAACGTCCGCGTTGATCACCATGGGTGTCATCGCCGGACTCACGCTCGTCATGGGCGTGCGGGTCCTGCGGTGGCGAAACGGCAAGAAGAAGAACATGCTGAATCCGATTCTTGCCGCCAGGACCCTGATCCTTGCCCAGGCCTGCGCTTACGCTGGAACGCTCCTCCTTGGCTGGCATGCGGGTATCGGCGTGGACCTCCTGCGGATCGGCACGCTGCGCAGCGGTGAAGGCATCCTGTGGAATGCACTGCTGATGGGTGGCGGCGGTGTGGTGATGGTGGTCGTCGGCCTGGTAGTGGAGCGTTTTTGCCGGATACCGCCGGAGGACATCGAAGGCGGCTCCGCCGGTCCTGAAACCCGCCGGGGCGAAACCAAAGGCGAAGGCGAATATGCCTACCGAGGCGATTGATCCTCCCGGCGTCCAGTGGCTCCGGGTTTCCCCCAAGTACGTCACTGTCCGCTTGGTGGAGTGGGCCATCGGAAATGTGCTGATGGTTGCCTTCCTCAGCCTGCCGCTTGTCTTCGTGCTTCTGGGATGGTGGCGGTGGCCCCCGTTGTGGCTGGCCATTGCCGTTCCTGCCGTGATGCTGGTGCTTGCACTCTGGCGTCTGGCCCTCATTCCGCGCCAGGTGCGTGCCATTGGATACGCCGAACGCGACGATGACCTGCTCATTCGCCGGGGCATCTTCTTCCAGCGCACCATGGTGGTTCCGTACGGCCGCATGCAGTACGTTGATGTCGCCGTCGGGCCGGTTGAGCGCAGCCTGGGGCTGTGCACGCTGAAACTCCACACCGCTTCCACCGGTACGAATGCCCAGCTCCCCGGCCTTCCTGCCCAGGAAGGCGCCCGCTTGCGCGAACAGCTTTCGGCCCGCGGAGAAGCCAGGCTGGCCGGGCTGTGAGCCCGGGAGACTCTGCGGTGGTGTTACCGGACAAAGCCGTCGACGGCGACTGGAAGCGGGTCCATCCTGCCTCGCCTTTCGTCCGCGGCTGGGTGGCGTTGGCCGCCGTCGGGTTCTTCTTCAGCAGGGACGCTTTCGAGCGGATGCTGCAGGGCCGGGATTTTGTGGATCCGCACCTGAGCGGCCGGGTGCCATGGCTCCTGGCCGGTGGCGCTGTGGTGCTGCTCCTGACAGTCGGCGGTTTCATTCTCAGCTGGTACTTCACCCGCTACCAGGTGGCCGAAGGCTTTGTCCGGGTGAACACGGGTTTCCTGTTCAAGCAGCAGCGGCAGGCGCGCCTGGACCGCGTTCAGGCCATCGACATTGTGCAGCCGCTTCTGGCACGGATTTTCGGTCTCGCTGAACTCAAGTTTGAGGTGGCCGACGCCGGCGAGTCGGCCGTGCGGCTGGCGTACCTTCCCATCGACCAGGCCAAGCAGCTGCGCGCCACGATCCTTGCGCGGGCGGCGGGTGTGGTCAGCGGGGCCGGGTCGGAGCAGGAGATCCCGGAAGCCCCGGAGCATGTTGTCCTGTCCGTGCCTCCGGCGCGCCTCCTCGGTTCGCTGCTGCTGAGTGAACAGACCGTGGGCATCCTCCTCGGGGCCGCCGCGGTGGTCTCAACCTCGGTCCTTCTGGACAACACAGCAATCTTCCTGGCCCTCATCCCCGCCATCCTAGGTATCGGCGCTTCGTATTGGAGTTCATTCAACAAGGGCTACAACTTCACCGCGGCCATATCGCCGGACGGCATCCGGCTCCGCTACGGACTCCTGGATACGCAGGCCCAGACCCTCCCCCCGGGCCGTATCCAGGCCGTGATGGTCAGGCAGCCCCCCATCTGGAGGCTCTTCGGTTGGTACCGGATGCACGTCAATGTGGCCGGCTACGGCGCCGCGGGGAATTCCGACGGCGCTGCCCGCACCATGCTGCTCCCCGTGGGGTTGAAGCCGGACGTCCTGCGGATGATGTCCTTGGTGTTGCCGGATCCCGGGGTGGACGAACCCGCGGCCGTCTTTGATGCCGGTTTGGAGGGACTGGCGCCGTCGGGCCGCGTCCCGGCCGGCACTGATGGATTCGTTACGACACCCCGCCGTGCACGGTTGCTGGCTCCGTTGGGCTGGCGTCGGAACGGCTTTTTGGCCACCGGGACCGCCCTGCTGATCCGGTCCGGCCGATGGTGGCGCACCCTGGTAATGGTGCCGCATCAACGCACACAGTCCATGGCGTTGCACCAAGGGCCGCTGGCACGGCGCTTTGGTGTGGCTGATCTTGTCCTCCACACCACAGCGGGCCCGGTGCTTCCCCGCGTGTTCCAGGCCGGGGTGTCCCAGGCAGTTGAGCTTTTCGACCAGCAGGCCGCCCGTGCCCGGGAGGCACGGAAGCGGCAGACCAGCGAACAATGGCTGGCGCAGGTGGCGCCGCAAGCCCCGGAAGTTGCCGCAGCGGCAGCACAGCCAGAAGAACCCCAAACACCTAACCAGGAGGACCGCCACGATGGCTAAGCCAGGACGACTCGGAGTCGGGATCGTAGGTGCAGGCAAAGTGGGCGCCGTCCTGGGCGCGGCTTTGCGCGCGGCCGAGCACGCCGTCGTCGGGGTTTCCGCTGTGTCCGAGGCGAGCCGCGAGCGGGCCGAAAATCTGCTGCCCGGCGTCCCGATCCTTGAAATCCAGGATGTCGTGGAGCGTTCCGAGCTGGTGCTGTTGGCCGTGCCGGATGATTCGCTGGGCGAATTGGTGGCGGGCCTGGCAAAGCTGGGAGCCTGGCAGCCCGGCCAGTTGGTGGCCCACACCTCGGGCCGGTTCGGTGTCGGAATCCTCAACCCTGTGCGGTCCGCCGGCGCGATTCCACTGGCCCTTCACCCGGCCATGACCTTCACGGGCATGAGCCTGGACCTGACCCGCCTCATGGACTGCACTTTCGGCGTCACCGCGGACGCTGCCATGCTGCCGATTGCCCAGGCGCTCGTAGTGGAGATGGGAGCCGAGCCCGTGGCGATCGCCGAAGCCGACCGCACCCTCTATCACGCAGCCCTTGCACACAGCTCGAACCACATGGTCACCTTGGTGGCCCAGGCCTCACAGATGCTGCGGGAAATCGGCGTTGAGACACCGGAATCCATGCTCGGTCCGCTGCTGCGCGCCACGCTGGAAAATGCCCTCGCGTCGGGCGAATCCGCACTGACCGGCCCGGTGGCCCGCGGAGATGTGGGTACGGTAACGGCGCACGCCCAGGCGTTGAAGGAGTACGACGCCGGCGCGGGCGGCGATGTCCTCGCCGCCTACCAGGCCATGGCCCGGGCCACCGCACGCAGGGCAGGCAACAGGGGACTGCTGCGCCCGGAACAATTGACTGGTATCGACGAGGCTTTGGACGCAGATCCCAAGGCGCCGGAAGGAAACTGAACAACAATGGCCATCAAACTCGTCACCACAGCATCGGAATTGCGTGCGGAAAGTGCCCGGCTTCTCGCTGAAAAACGCGGGAGTTCTCAGGGCCTGGTCCCCACCATGGGCGCACTGCACCAGGGCCACGCAGCGTTGGCCCGCACTGCGGTGGCTGATAACGATGTTGTGGTGGCCACGATTTTCGTCAACCCGCTGCAGTTCGGTGATGCCGTGGATCTGGACCGTTATCCACGCACGCTTGAGGCCGACATGGACCTCCTCGATGCCGAAGGCGTGGACCTTGTTTTCGCGCCGTCCGTGGAGGAGGTCTACCCGGGCGGGCAACCGTTGGTGCGGGTGACCGCCGGTCCGCTGGGCGAAAAGTGGGAAGGCGCCTCGCGTCCCGGGCATTTCGACGGCGCCCTGACCGTGGTTGCCAAGCTGCTGCACTATGGACTCCCCGGCGGTGCGGCAGCGGACCGCACGACGGCGGCCTACCGTGCCTACTTTGGGCAGAAGGACGCGCAGCAGCTGGCCTTGGTGAAGCGGATGGTCTCGGACCTGAACTTCCCCGTGGAGATTGTTCCCGTGCCGATTGTCCGAAGCGACGACGGATTGGCGCTGTCCAGCCGCAACCGGTTCCTCTCGGACGAAGAGCACGAGGCCGCCCTGGTGTTGTCGCGGGCTTTGCGCCTTATTGAGTCGCGCGCAAACGCGCACGAACCGCTTGACCTGGATTCCGCCGTCGCGCTTGTTGAATCCCAGCCGTTGGTGGAACTGGACTACTTCGACGTCGTCGACCCCGCCACCTTGGAACCCCTCGCCGAAAACTGCAAGGAAACGCCGTTCCGCGGCGAAGGGCTGGCGATTATCGCGGCCAAAGTCGGTCCGGTCCGGCTCATCGATAACGCCCCATTGTTTTCCTAAGGTTTGGTTTTTCCCCCGTGACGGGAATTCGCTGGGCGTTTAGACTGTTCAAGTCTTCACCGGCACCGCTCGCCGGACACCAAATCCAAACCTTGGGGAATCCTCATGTCTACCGACGTCACGTCCGACGCTAACGGCAAACCCGAATCCGGCACTTCCGGAGCCGCCGCCTCGGCAGGGACAACGTCCACGCAGGCTCCGGCCTCCGGAAAGATGTCGCGTGAGTCCGTGACGGTCATCGTCACGCTGCTGGTGGCGACCTTCGTGGTGATCCTCAACGAGACCATCATGAACGTTGCCTTGCAGCGCCTCATGACGGATCTTCAGGTGAGTGCTTCCACGGTTCAGTGGCTTGCCACCGGGTTCATGCTCACCATGGCAGTGGTCATCCCCACCACGGGCTTCATCCTGCAACGCATGAGTACCCGGGGCGCGTTCATGCTTGCCATGGGACTCTTCAGCGGCGGCACTTTGCTGGCGGCGTTGGCACCCGGATTCCTGGTGCTGCTGCTGGCCCGCATCGTCCAGGCCGGCGGAACGGCCATCATGCTGCCGCTGCTGATGACCACCATCCTCACGCTGGTTCCCATGTCCAAGCGCGGCGCCGTCATGGGCAACGTGAGCATTGCCATTTCCGTGGCGCCTGCGATGGGGCCCACCGTTTCCGGCATCATCCTTGACCATTTCTCGTGGCGTTTCATGTTCGTATTCGTGCTGCCGGTCGCCTTGGCTGCTTTCGCGATTGGTGCCAAGTACCTCACCAATGTGGGGGAGCGCGAGAAGACGACCCTCGACGTCACGTCCGTGATCCTGACGGTTCCGGCCTTCGGTGGACTGGTCTATGGCCTTAGCCAGATCGGTGGTTCCAACGCGGGGGTTGTTCCGGTGATCGCCCTGGTGGTTGGCCTTCTATGCCTGGCGCTGTTTGTCGTCCGGCAGCTCAAGCTGCAGAAGTCCGATGCTCCGCTGCTGGACCTGCGCGCCTTCAAGTTCCGCATGTTCACGGTGTCCACGCTGTTGATGGTGGTGGCAATGATGGCGCTGTTTGGCGGAGTCATCTTGCTTCCGCTGTACCTGCAGAACACCTTGCACTTGCAGCCCCTGGAGACCGGGCTGGCCTTGCTGCCCGGCGGTTTGGCCATGGGCCTGCTGGGCCCCGTCATCGGCAGGATCTTCGACAAGGTGGGCCCTCTGCCCCTGACCCTGTCCGGTTCGGTCCTGATGGTGCTGACCTTGTGGCAGTTCTCGCGGCTGGATGAGGCCAGTTCGCTTGGTTGGGTGATTGCCCTTCACGTGGCCCTGAGCTTCGGCCTTGCGCTGCTGTTTACTCCGGCATTCACCACGGGCCTGAACCCGCTGCCGCCGCACCTCTACTCGCACGGTTCGGCGATCATCAGCACGGCCCAGCAGGTTTCAGGTGCAGCCGGTACCGCGCTGCTCGTGTCCATTTACGCTGTGGTTTCTGCTTCGTCTGGTCTGGTGGCCGGCATGCAGGCGGCCTTCCTGGCCGCGACCGTCATTGCCCTCGCCGCCGTGGTGCTCAGCGCCATGATGCGGAAGACCGAAGGCGCGGGAGGCCACGGCGGCCACTGACCCTCGCTCACATCCCGCGGGTTTGGACCGGACGCTTGCTCATATCCCGCGGGTTTGAATCGGACGCTTGCTCATTTTCTTCGACGCTCTCTCACTTTGGTGGGGGAGCGTTGTTGTTTTGGTGTCGGGTGTCGTCTTTGGGGGTTCGACGGCGGTTGTTGGGTTGGGTGTGTGGGTGTCGGGGGGGGTGTGGGTGGGTTGTGATGGGGTTCACGGTGGTTGTTTTGGTGGGTTTGGGGGTGGTTTGTTGGGTTGGTGGGGTTGTTTGGGTTGTGTTTGCGGGGTTTTTGGGTGGTGTTGGGGTGGATTTGGTGTGGGGGTGGGGCGCGTGTAAAGTTATTCGAGTCGCCGCCGCTGATGCGGAAAGATAGCGACCGACTCCCTTTCAAATCACCGGTTCCGGTTGTGCTTTTGTGTGCTTCTGGTGGGTGGGGGAGGCCTGGGGTTTGGTTTGCTTTGTGCGGCCGGTTCGGGTAAGTTTGGAAAGTTGCTCCGGAGCGATCCTGGACCCTGTGGGGTGTGGGTGGTGCCGGTTGTGTCTGTTGTTTGAGAACTCAATAGTGTGCCAAGTTTGTTGATACCGATTGTTTTATTGATTGGTTGAAATTTTGCCAGGTTGCTGCGCACCCCGTGTGTGGTGGTCTGGTTTTCAGCTGGTTTCGAATTTTGTGCAGCCGTGTTTGCCGTTATTTCCGGTGGGTGTGGTTGTGTCTGTTTGATTTTGTTTTACTTCAACGGAGAGTTTGATCCTGGCTCAGGATGAACGCTGGCGGCGTGTTTAACACATGCAAGTCGAACGATGATCCCAGCTTGCTGGGGATTAGTGGCGAACGGGTGAGTAACACGTGAGTAACCTGCCCTTGACTCTGGGATAAGCCTGGGAAACTGGGTCTAATACCGGATATGACTCCTCATCGCATGGTGGGGGTGGAAAGCTTTTGTGGTTTTGGATGGACTCGCGGCCTATCAGCTTGTTGGTGGGGTAATGGCCTACCAAGGCGACGACGGGTAGCCGGCCTGAGAGGGTGACCGGCCACACTGGGACTGAGACACGGCCCAGACTCCTACGGGAGGCAGCAGTGGGGAATATTGCACAATGGGCGCAAGCCTGATGCAGCGACGCCGCGTGAGGGATGACGGCCTTCGGGTTGTAAACCTCTTTCAGTAGGGAAGAAGCGTAAGTGACGGTACCTGCAGAAGAAGCGCCGGCTAACTACGTGCCAGCAGCCGCGGTAATACGTAGGGCGCAAGCGTTATCCGGAATTATTGGGCGTAAAGAGCTCGTAGGCGGTTTGTCGCGTCTGCTGTGAAAGACCGGGGCTCAACTCCGGTTCTGCAGTGGGTACGGGCAGACTAGAGTGCAGTAGGGGAGACTGGAATTCCTGGTGTAGCGGTGAAATGCGCAGATATCAGGAGGAACACCGATGGCGAAGGCAGGTCTCTGGGCTGTAACTGACGCTGAGGAGCGAAAGCATGGGGAGCGAACAGGATTAGATACCCTGGTAGTCCATGCCGTAAACGTTGGGCACTAGGTGTGGGGGACATTCCACGTTTTCCGCGCCGTAGCTAACGCATTAAGTGCCCCGCCTGGGGAGTACGGCCGCAAGGCTAAAACTCAAAGGAATTGACGGGGCCCGCACAAGCGGCGGAGCATGCGGATTAATTCGATGCAACGCGAAGAACCTTACCAAGGCTTGACATGAACCGGAAAGACCTGGAAACAGGTGCCCCGCTTGCGGTCGGTTTACAGGTGGTGCATGGTTGTCGTCAGCTCGTGTCGTGAGATGTTGGTTAAGTCCCGCAACGAGCGCAACCTCGTTCTATGTTGCCAGCGGTTCGGCCGGGGACTCATAGGAGACTGCCGGGGTCAACTCGGAGGAAGGTGGGGACGACGTCAAATCATCATGCCCCTTATGTCTTGGGCTTCACGCATGCTACAATGGCCGGTACAAAGGGTTGCGATACTGTGAGGTGGAGCTAATCCCAAAAAGCCGGTCTCAGTTCGGATTGGGGTCTGCAACTCGACCCCATGAAGTCGGAGTCGCTAGTAATCGCAGATCAGCAACGCTGCGGTGAATACGTTCCCGGGCCTTGTACACACCGCCCGTCAAGTCACGAAAGTTGGTAACACCCGAAGCCGGTGGCCTAACCCTTGTGGGGGAGCCGTCGAAGGTGGGACCGGCGATTGGGACTAAGTCGTAACAAGGTAGCCGTACCGGAAGGTGCGGCTGGATCACCTCCTTTCTAAGGAGCTGCTTGCAATGATTGGTGCCCTGCATGGGGTGTCTGGTTGTTGTCAGTGTTGCCCATTGCGCAGGCGTTTGTTCTGCGGTGGGTGCTCATGGGTGGAATATCAACGAATCATTTTTTTGGCATGGCTTTCGTGGTTGTGTCCTGGTGCTAGTACGGCGGTTCGTGCTCCTGCTTTGTGTGGGGGTGTGGGTTGTTGGGAACGTGTCCGGGGTGTGGCTGGTGGGGGTTGTGTTTGGCGCACTGTTGGGTCCTGAGGCAACAGGACCTTTTTGCAGCAATGCAGGGGGCACTTCTGGTGTTTCTTTTGTTCCTGCAGCCGGTTCCTCCGGTCTTTGTGTTGCGGCCTGCGTGTGTGGGTTGTGGCGGGTTGGGGGTTGGTTGATGGGGTTGTTGTTTGAGAACTACATAGTGGACGCGAGCATCTGGGACATACACGCTTTGGTGTGTGTGTTCCATACAGCAATTTCTTATGAATGAACCTTGGGCCGTAGTGGCTCGTGGTTCTCTCGAGTAAGTTTTTGATCATGTTTGTGTGGTCAAGTTTTAAGGGCACACGGTGGATGCCTTGGCATTAGGAGCCGAAGAAGGACGTAGGAATCTGCGATAAGCCTGGGGAGTTGATAACCGAGCGTTGATCCCAGGATGTCCGAATGGGGAAACCCCGCACAACGCTGTCATGGTGATTGTGTGACCCGCATCTGAACACATAGGGTGCGTGGGGGAACGCGGGGAAGTGAAACATCTCAGTACCCGCAGGAAGAGAAAACAAGAGTGATTCCGTTAGTAGTGGCGAGCGAACGCGGATCAGGCTAAACCGTTTCCATGTGTGATAGCCGGCGGGCGTTGCATGGGCGGGGTTGTGGGACTTTCCGTTCTGGTTCTGCCGGGCCAGTGAGGTGAGAGTGCGTGCATAGGTGAACGGTCTTGAAAGGCCGGCCAGAGAGGGTGTGAGCCCTGTAACCGTAATGTTGTGTGCCGCCTGGAGAGTATCCCAGTAGCACGGGGCCCGAGAAATCCCGTGCGAATCTGTCAGGACCACCTGATAAGCCTAAATACTTCCTAATGACCGATAGCGGACCAGTACCGTGAGGGAAAGGTGAAAAGTACCCCGGGAGGGAGTGAAACAGTACCTGAAACCGTGTGCTTACAATCCGTCGGAGCAGTCTTGTTACTGTGACGGCGTGCCTTTGAAGAATGAGCCTGCGAGTTAGTGTTACGTCGCGAGGTTAACCCGTGTGGGGTAGCCGTAGCGAAAGCGAGTCTGAATAGGGCGAGTGTAGTGGCGTGATCTAGACCCGAAGCGGAGTGATCTACCCATGGCCAGGTTGAAGCGACGGTAAGACGTCGTGGAGGACCGAACCCACTTCAGTTGAAAATGGAGGGGATGAGCTGTGGGTAGGGGTGAAAGGCCAATCAAACTCCGTGATAGCTGGTTCTCCCCGAAATGCATTTAGGTGCAGCGTTGCGTGTTTCTTGCCGGAGGTAGAGCTACTGGATGGCCGATGGGCCCTACAAGGTTACTGACGTCAGCCAAACTCCGAATGCCGGTAAGTCAGAGCGCAGCAGTGAGACTGTGGGGATAAGCTTCATAGTCGAGAGGGAAACAGCCCAGACCACTAACTAAGGCCCCTAAGCGTGTGCTAAGTGGGAAAGGATGTGGAGTTGCGAAGACAACCAGGAGGTTGGCTTAGAAGCAGCCATCCTTGAAAGAGTGCGTAATAGCTCACTGGTCAAGTGATTCCGCGCCGACAATGTAGCGGGGCTCAAGTACACCGCCGAAGTTGTGGATTTCACACAGTACCCTAGCCTTCGTGGTTCAGGGGTGTGGAGTGGTAGGGGAGCGTCGTGTGGGCAGTGAAGTCGCGGTGGAAACCAGCGGTGGAGCCTACACGAGTGAGAATGCAGGCATGAGTAGCGAAAGACGGGTGAGAAACCCGTCCGCCGAATGATCAAGGGTTCCAGGGTCAAGCTAATCTGCCCTGGGTAAGTCGGGACCTAAGGCGAGGCCGACAGGCGTAGTCGATGGACAACGGGTTGATATTCCCGTACCGGCGAAAAACCGCCCATGCCAAGCGGGGATACTAACCGCCCGGAGCCTGCCCGCTCACCCTTGTGGTGTTGTGGGTTTTGGCCGAGCGCGGGACCTGATCCCGGAGGTAAGCGTATTAACAGGTGTGACGCAGGAAGGTAGCCGGGCCGGGCGATGGTTGCCCCGGTCTAAGGATGTAGGGTCAGGGATAGGCAAATCCGTTCCTGTGTGCTTCGAGCACGTTCCTGAGATCTGATGGGACTCCCGTAAGGGGGATCCGGTGATCCTATGCTGCCAAGAAAAGCATCGACGCGAGGTTTTAGCCGCCCGTACCCCAAACCGACACAGGTGATCAGGTAGAGAATACCAAGGCGATCGAGAGAATTATGGTTATGAACTCGGCAAAATGCCCCCGTAACTTCGGGAGAAGGGGGCCTGCCCCGTGATGGAGACTTGCTCTCCGTGAGCGGGTGTGGGCCGCAGAGACCAGGGGAAGCGACTGTTTACTAAAAACACAGGTCCGTGCGAAGTCGCAAGACGATGTATACGGACTGACTCCTGCCCGGTGCTGGAAGGTTAAGAGGACCGGTTAGCCACTTGTGGCGAAGCTGAGAATTTAAGCCCCAGTAAACGGCGGTGGTAACTATAACCATCCTAAGGTAGCGAAATTCCTTGTCGGGTAAGTTCCGACCTGCACGAATGGAGTAACGACTTCCCCGCTGTCTCAACCATAAACTCGGCGAAATTGCAGTACGAGTAAAGATGCTCGTTACGCGCAGCAGGACGGAAAGACCCGAGACCTTTACTATAGTTTGGTATTGGTGTTCGGAGTGGCTTGTGTAGGATAGGTGGGAGACGTTGAAACCCGGACGCCAGTTCGGGTGGAGTCATCGTTGAAATACCACTCTGGTCACTTTGGACATCTAACTTCGGCCCGTGATCCGGGTCAGGGACAGTGCCTGATGGGTAGTTGAACTGGGGCGGTTGCCTCCTAAAAAGTAACGGAGGCGCCCAAAGGTTCCCTCAGCCTGGTTGGCAATCAGGTGTCGAGTGTAAGTGCACAAGGGAGCTTGACTGTGAGAGAGACATCTCGAGCAGGGACGAAAGTCGGGACTAGTGATCCGGCGGTACATTGTGGAATGGCCGTCGCTCAACGGATAAAAGGTACCTCGGGGATAACAGGCTGATCTTGCCCAAGAGTCCATATCGACGGCATGGTTTGGCACCTCGATGTCGGCTCGTCGCATCCTGGGGCTGGAGTAGGTCCCAAGGGTTGGGCTGTTCGCCCATTAAAGCGGTACGCGAGCTGGGCTTAGAACGTCGTGAGACAGTTCGGTCCCTACGCTGCGCGCGCAGGAAATTTGAGAAGGGCTGTCCTTAGTACGAGAGGACCGGGACGGACGAACCTCTGGTGTGTCAGTTGTACTGCCAAGTGCATCGCTGATTAGCTACGTTCGGATGGGATAACCGCTGAAAGCATCTAAGCGGGAAGCTCGCTTCAAGATGAGATTTCCATACACATTATGTGTGAGAGGCCCCCAGCCAGACCACTGGGTTGATAGGCCGGATGTGGAAGCGAGGACTAAAGACTCGTGAAGCTGACCGGTACTAATAGGCCAACAACTTACACCACACACAAAACACTGCACGCGTCCACTATGTGGTTCCCGAACAACAACCGTTCCAGGAACCAACAACAACAACAACAACAACTACATAACACCACAGTTGTAACCACAAAGCTTCCCACCCACCCCCACACCAACACGGGGTCGGGACGGGTAACAGAGTTACGGCGGTCATAGCGTGGGGAAACGCCCGGTCCCATTCCGAACCCGGAAGCTAAGACCCACAGCGCCGATGGTACTGCACCCGGGAGGGTGTGGGAGAGTAGGACACCGCCGGACAACCATTAACGAAGAGCCCCAACCACGGTTGGGGCTCTTCCATTTAACACACACAACCCCCACACAAGCACCGGCCCTGCCCTCTCGTGGAAGTATGCGCGTTAGGGCATTGCCGGGCGTGCGTCAACGTAGTCTACGGCAATGCCGTAGACGGCCACTCACACAACCCACCCGACATTGAATATGCCGGGCGGGCGGCGGGTTCAGGAGCCGCTTGTCTTTGCAGCCTTTGCTGCGGCTTTCGCTGCTTGTTTGCTGGCGCGGACCTTGGCCAGGGATGCAGGGTCCACGATGTCGGCCACGGATAAGTAGGAGCCGTCTTCTCCGTAGTGGCCGGCGGCCTCACGCCATCCGGCGGCTTTGAGACCGCATTGCTTGCCCAAAAGCGCCAGGAAGATCTTCGCCTTTGCTCTCCGTAACCGGGCAGTGCCTTGAGCCTGCGGAGCACTTCGGGGCCGTCAGGGTTACCCTTCGTCCAGATCGCTGCTGCATCTCCGTCCCAGTCACTGTGCACCGTGGCAGCGAGGGCCTGGACCCTGCCTGCCATGGAGCCCGGAAAGCGGTGGACGGCCGGCCTCTCCTTGAAGAGCTCCACGAAGCCGGCCGGATCCTGGCCAGCGATGACGCCCGGATCGAGGGTGCCCAGACGCGTACGGATCTTCTCCGGGCCGGCAAAGGCCGATTCCATGGTGACCTGTTGATCGAGCAGCATGCCCGTCAACAATGCAAAGGCGTCTTGACTGAGCAGCTGGTCGGCGGCGTCTTCGCCTGTGATGTGGAGTTCCATGGGTCCCATCCTCCCACCCACCGGCGGTGTCGTCACGGCCGTGTTGTAGGTGGTGTTCGACGGCGGTTTGGTGGGGTTTGGGGGTTGGGGTGGGGTGTTGGGTGGTGGATTTGCGTTGGGGTTGTGGGGCGTGTATTGTTTTCTGAGTCGCCGGGTGCGAAACGGAAAGCTGGAAGGTGTGTACGGTTCGGTAGGCGGCCAAAAATAACTCTTCTTTCCAATGGCCCTGTTGTGGTGCGCTGCTTTGTGTGGTGTTCCGGTGGGGTGATGTTTTGGGGGTCTGTTGTTTGAGAACTCAATAGTGTGCCAAGTTTGTTGATACCGATTGTTTTATTGATTGGTTGAAATTTTGCCAGGTTGCTGCGCACCCCGTGTGTGGTGGTCTGGTTTTCAGCTGGTTTCGAATTTTGTGCAGCCGTGTTTGCCGTTATTTCCGGTGGGTGTGGTTGTGTCTGTTTGATTTTGTTTTACTTCAACGGAGAGTTTGATCCTGGCTCAGGATGAACGCTGGCGGCGTGCTTAACACATGCAAGTCGAACGATGATCCCAGCTTGCTGGGGATTAGTGGCGAACGGGTGAGTAACACGTGAGTAACCTGCCCTTGACTCTGGGATAAGCCTGGGAAACTGGGTCTAATACCGGATATGACTCCTCATCGCATGGTGGGGGTGGAAAGCTTTTGTGGTTTTGGATGGACTCGCGGCCTATCAGCTTGTTGGTGGGGTAATGGCCTACCAAGGCGACGACGGGTAGCCGGCCTGAGAGGGTGACCGGCCACACTGGGACTGAGACACGGCCCAGACTCCTACGGAGGCAGCAGTGGGGAATATTGCACAATGGGCGCAAGCCTGATGCAGCGACGCCGCGTGAGGGATGACGGCCTTCGGGTTGTAAACCTCTTTCAGTAGGGAAGAAGCGTAAGTGACGGTACCTGCAGAAGAAGCGCCGGCTAACTACGCCAGCAGCCGCGGTAATACGTAGGGCGCAAGCGTTATCCGGAATTATTGGGCGTAAAGAGCTCGTAGGCGGTTTGTCGCGTCTGCTGTGAAAGACCGGGGCTCAACCCGGTTCTGCAGTGGGTACGGGCAGACTAGAGTGCAGTAGGGGAGACTGGAATTCCTGGTGTAGCGGTGAAATGCGCAGATATCAGGAGGAACACCGATGGCGAAGGCAGGTCTCTGGGCTGTAACTGACGCTGAGGAGCGAAAGCATGGGGAGCGAACAGGATTAGATACCCTGGTAGTCCATGCCGTAAACGTTGGGCACTAGGTGTGGGGACATTCCACGTTTTCCGCGCCGTAGCTAACGCATTAGTGCCCCGCCTGGGGAGTACGGCCGCAAGGCTAAAACTCAAAGGAATTGACGGGGCCCGCACAAGCGGCGGAGCATGCGGATTAATTCGATGCAACGCGAAGAACCTTACCAAGGCTTGACATGAACCGGAAAGACCTGGAAACAGGTGCCCCGCTTGCGGTCGGTTTACAGGTGGTGCATGGTTGTCGTCAGCTCGTGTCGTGAGATGTTGGTTAAGTCCCGCAACGAGCGCAACCCTCGTTCTATGTTGCCAGCGGTTCGGCCGGGGACTCATAGGAGACTGCCGGGGTCAACTCGGAGGAAGGTGGGGACGACGTCAAATCATCATGCCCCTTATGTCTTGGGCTTCACGCATGCTACAATGGCCGGTACAAAGGGTTGCGATACTGTGAGGTGGAGCTAATCCCAAAAAGCCGGTCTCAGTTCGGATTGGGGTCTGCAACTCGACCCCATGAAGTCGGAGTCGCTAGTAATCGCAGATCAGCAACGCTGCGGTGAATACGTTCCCGGGCCTTGTACACACCGCCCGTCAAGTCACGAAAGTTGGTAACACCCGAAGCCGGTGGCCTAACCCTTGTGGGGGAGCCGTCGAAGGTGGGACCGGCGATTGGGACTAAGTCGTAACAAGGTAGCCGTACCGGAAGGTGCGGCTGGATCACCTCCTTTCTAAGGAGCTGCTTGCAATGATTGGTGCCCTGCATGGGGTGTCTGGTTGTTGTCAGTGTTGCCCATTGCGCAGGCGTTTGTTCTGCGGTGGGTGCTCATGGGTGGAATATCAACGAATCATTTTTGGCATGGCTTTCGTGGTTGTGTCCTGGTGCTAGTACGGCGGTTCGTGCTCCTGCTTTGTGTGGGGGTGTGGGTTGTTGGGAACGTGTCCGGGGTGTTGCTGGTGGGGGTTGTGTTTGGCGCACTGTTGGGTCCTGAGGCAACAGGACCTTTTTGCAGCAATGCAGGGGGCACTTCTGGTGTTTCTTTTGTTCCTGCAGCCGGTTCCTCCGGTCTTTGTGTTGCGGCCTGCGTGTGTGGGTTGTGGCGGGTTGGGGGTTGGTTGATGGGGTTGTTGTTTGAGAACTACATAGTGGACGCGAGCATCTGGGACATACACGCTTTGGTGTGTGTGTTCCATACAGCAATTTCTTATGAATGAACCTTGGGCCGTAGTGGCTCGTGGTTCTCTCGAGTAAGTTTTTGATCATGTTTGTGTGGTCAAGTTTTTAAGGGCACACGGTGGATGCCTTGGCATTAGGAGCCGAAGAAGGACGTAGGAATCTGCGATAAGCCTGGGGAGTTGATAACCGAGCGTTGATCCCAGGATGTCCGAATGGGGAAACCCCGCACAACGCTGTCATGGTGATTGTGTGACCCGCATCTGAACACATAGGGTGCGTGGGGGAACGCGGGGAAGTGAAACATCTCAGTACCCGCAGGAAGAGAAAACAAGAGTGATTCCGTTAGTAGTGGCGAGCGAACGCGGATCAGGCTAAACCGTTTCCATGTGTGATAGCCGGCGGGCGTTGCATGGGCGGGGTTGTGGGACTTTCCGTTCTGGTTCTGCCGGGCCAGTGAGGTGAGAGTGCGTGCATAGGTGAACGGTCTTGAAAGGCCGGCCAGAGAGGGTGTGAGCCCCGTAACCGTAATGTTGTGTGCCGCCTGGAGAGTATCCTCGAGCACGGGGCCCGAGAAATCCCGTGCGAATCTGTCAGGACCACCTGATAAGCCTAAATACTTCCTAATGACCGATAGCGGACCAGTACCGTGAGGGAAAGGTGAAAAGTACCCCGGGAGGGGAGTGAAACAGTACCTGAAACCGTGTGCTTACAATCCGTCGGAGCAGTCTTGTTACTGTGACGGCGTGCCTTTGAAGAATGAGCCTGCGAGTTAGTGTTACGTCGCGAGGTTAACCCGTGTGGGGTAGCCGTAGCGAAAGCGAGTCTGAATAGGGCGAGTGTAGTGGCGTGATCTAGACCCGAAGCGGAGTGATCTACCCATGGCCAGGTTGAAGCGACGGTAAGACGTCGTGGAGGACCGAACCCACTTCAGTTGAAAATGGAGGGGATGAGCTGTGGGTAGGGGTGAAAGGCCAATCAAACCCGTGATAGCTGGTTCTCCCCGAAATGCATTTAGGTGCAGCGTTGCGTGTTTCTTGCCGGAGGTAGAGCTACTGGATGGCCGATGGGCCCTACAAGGTTACTGACGTCAGCCAAACTCCGAATGCCGGTAAGTCAGAGCGCAGCAGTGAGACTGTGGGGGATAAGCTTCATAGTCGAGAGGAAACAGCCCAGACCACCAACTAAGGCCCCTAAGCGTGTGCTAAGTGGGAAAGGATGTGGAGTTGCGAAGACAACCAGGAGGTTGGCTTAGAAGCAGCCATCCTTGAAAGAGTGCGTAATAGCTCACTGGTCAAGTGATTCCGCGCCGACAATGTAGCGGGGCTCAAGTACACCGCCGAAGTTGTGGATTTCACACAGTACCCTAGCCTTCGTGGTTCAGGGGTGTGGAGTGGTAGGGGAGCGTCGTGGGCAGTGAAGTCGCGGTGGAAACCAGCGGTGGAGCCTACACGAGTGAGAATGCAGGCATGAGTAGCGAAAGACGGGTGAGAAACCCGTCCGCCGAATGATCAAGGGTTCCAGGGTCAAGCTAATCTGCCCTGGGTAAGTCGGGACCTAAGGCGAGGCCGACAGGCGTAGTCGATGGACAACGGGTTGATATTCCCGTACCGGCGAAAACCGCCCATGCCAAGCGGGGATACTAACCGCCCGGAGCCTGCCCGCTCACCCTTGTGGTGTTGTGGGTTTGGCCGAGCGCGGGACCTGATCCCGGAGGTAAGCGTATTAACAGGTGTGACGCAGGAAGGTAGCCGGGCCGGGCGATGGTTGCCCCGGTCTAAGGATGTAGGGTCAGGGATAGGCAAATCCGTTCCTGTGTGCTTCGAGCACGTTCCTGAGATCTGATGGGACTCCTGCAAGGGGGATCCGGTGATCCTATGCTGCCAAGAAAAGCATCGACGCGAGGTTTTAGCCGCCCGTACCCCAAACCGACACAGGTGATCAGGTAGAGAATACCAAGGCGATCGAGAGAATTATGAGTTAAGGAACTCGGCAAAATGCCCCCGTAACTTCGGGAGAAGGGGGCCTGCCCCGTGATGGAGACTTGCTCTCCGTGAGCGGGTGTGGGCCGCAGAGACCAGGGGGAAGCGACTGTTTACTAAAAACACAGGTCCGTGCGAAGTCGCAAGACGATGTATACGGACTGACTCCTGCCCGGTGCTGGAAGGTTAAGAGGACCGGTTAGCCACTTGTGGCGAAGCTGAGAATTTAAGCCCCAGTAAACGGCGGTGGTAACTATAACCATCCTAAGGTAGCGAAATTCCTTGTCGGGTAAGTTCCGACCTGCACGAATGGAGTAACGACTTCCCGCTGTCTCAACCATAAACTCGGCGAAATTGCAGTACGAGTAAAGATGCTCGTTACGCGCAGCAGGACGGAAAGACCCCGAGACCTTTACTATAGTTTGGTATTGGTGTTCGGAGTGGCTTGTGTAGGATAGGTGGGAGACGTTGAAACCCGGACGCCAGTTCGGGTGGAGTCATCGTTGAAATACCACTCTGGTCACTTTGGACATCTAACTTCGGCCCGTGATCCGGGTCAGGGACAGTGCCTGATGGGTAGTTTAACCGGGGCGGTTGCCTCCTAAAAGTAACGGAGGCGCCCAAAGGTTCCCTCAGCCTGGTTGGCAATCAGGTGTCGAGTGTAAGTGCACAAGGGAGCTTGACTGTGAGAGAGACATCTCGAGCAGGGACGAAAGTCGGGACTAGTGATCCGGCGGTACATTGTGGAATGGCCGTCGCTCAACGGATAAAAGGTACCTCGGGGATAACAGGCTGATCTTGCCCAAGAGTCCATATCGACGGCATGGTTTGGCACCTCGATGTCGGCTCGTCGCATCCTGGGGCTGGAGTAGGTCCCAAGGGTTGGGCTGTTCGCCCATTAAAGCGGTACGCGAGCTGGGTTTAGAACGTCGTGAGACAGTTCGGTCCCTACTGCTGCGCGCGCAGGAAATTTGAGAAGGGCTGTCCTTAGTACGAGAGGACCGGGACGGACGAACCTCTGGTGTGTCAGTTGTACTGCCAAGTGCATCGCTGATTAGCTACGTTCGGATGGGATAACCGCTGAAAGCATCTAAGCGGGAAGCTCGCTTCAAGATGAGATTTCCATACACATTATGTGTGAGAGGCCCCCAGCCAGACCACTGGGTTGATAGGCCGGATGTGGAAGCGAGGACTAAAGACTCGTGAAGCTGACCGGTACTAATAGGCCAACAACTTACACCACACACAAAACACTGCATCGCGTTCACTATGTGGTTCCCGAACAACAACCGTTCCAGGAACCAACAACAACTACATAACACCACAGTTGTAACCACAAAGCTTCCCACCCACCCCCACACCAGGGGTTGGGACGGGTAACAGAGTTACGGCGGTCATAGCGTGGGGAAACGCCCGGTCCCATTCCGAACCCGGAAGCTAAGACCCACAGCGCCGATGGTACTGCACCCGGGAGGGTGTGGGAGAGTAGGACACCGCCGGACAACCATTAACGAAGAGCCCCAACCACGGTTGGGGCTCTTCCATTTAACACACCAGCCAGGCCCCAACGGGGCTGCAGCCGGATCGCCCGCTGAAACTAGCCGGAGAAGAACTCGGACAATTCTGAGATCAGCTTGTCCGGGGCTTTGTTGGGGCCGTCGTGCCCGAAGCCGGGAAGGATGGTGTAGCTGGACCCGGACAGGACATCGTGGATCTGTCCGCAGGCAACACCGAAGTAGGCGGGGCTCTTTTCACCTACCACGATCAAGGTCTCCAGCGGCAGTGCCAGGAACGGCTCGGCGGGCATGTCGGCCGCAATGACGGCCTTGATTTCGCGGACGCCACAGGTCATGAGCTCCCGCATCTGCTTGCCGACAGGTGTGCCGGCGGCCAGCTTGTTGGCCAGCGTCAGCATCGAGAGCGGCATTCGCGCGAAAGCGCCGCCTGTCTCAACTCCCTTGATGAGGACGGCGAGGGCGCGGTCGTAGTCTCCTGCCGCCGTCGCGCGTTCATAATCGGGCGTCCAGTCGGCTTTGACGCTGTGGTTGACCGACACGGCGGGATCATAGACGGCCAGCCGCTCCACCGGGAGCGTGCGTGCTGCATGCAGCGCCACCGCACCGCCGAAGCTATGGCCGAACACGTCGGTGCTGGACGTGTGCTCCATAACCGTTTGAAGGTCCCGGATATCGGCTTCCAACGTGTAGTCCTCGGCTTGGGGCGATGAGTCGCCCCTGCCTCGCCGATTGAACGTGTGGACCGGCCGGCCGAGCGCCTCACTGAGCTTCTGGGCGAAACGCGTGTAATCGGAGGCGGTCACCATGGAGGCAGGAACGACGACTACGCCGGAGCCTGCCGCTGCCAGGTCACCACCTGTGGTGAGGAGTTCGAGGTGTCCGCCGTCGTGGGTCATGATGATGTCGCGCGTCATGTCTTGAGCCTAGCCGAGCCACCCGACAGCCGGCCGCATGGCAACCCCGTATGTGGATACCGAATCAGCTCTTGAAGTACTCCGAGATATCCGAAACCAGTTCATTCACTGCCGCGGGGACTGAGCCATGGAAGCCTTTGGGGGAGACTTCCAACGTGCTCCCGGGGACGGCCCTGTTCAACCTGGCTGCGGCGACTTTGTAGAACTGCGGGCTTTTCTTGCCCACCATGAAATGGGTGTTCGACGGCAGCACAGCGAAGTCCCGGGGCGTGTCGGCGTCCTCGAAGGCGGCCTTCAGCTCGCCGACACCCGAGGGCAGGAGTTCCCGGAAGACCTTGTTCACCTTGGTACGTGAAACCACTGCCATGAGTCCTGCCAGGATGGGCTCGGGTACTCGGGCCAAGGCTGTTCCGGGCTCCATTCCACGCCGCATCCGTGCCATCGCGCGGTTGATGTCGCCCTTGTCCACAGCGTCCGCGAAGCCGGGCAGCCAATCCAGGTCCATGCTTCCGTCGATGTTGACGGCGGCATCGTAGACAGCGAGTTTGCCGGGTTCGTGGCCGGTCCCGGCGAAGTCCTGTGCGGCATTCAGCGCGACGGATCCGCCCAGGCTGTGGCCAAGGATGTTCCGTGCACCGGTGGCGTCCATAACGGTGCGGACATCCTCTACTTCCGTCGCCATGGAGTAGTTGTCCGGCTGCCCTGTGGACTTTCCCCGGCCACGACGGTCGTAGACGTCCACGGCCCAGCCGTCACCCAGGCCCTTGGCCAAAGCGATGGAGAACGGCCGGTAGATGAGGGCCGTCAGAAACGCACCCCCGATCAGCACCACCCTGCGCTCCCCGGGCGCCTCTTCGGCGCCGTAGCTGTACAAGGCGAGCCTGCCGCCGTCGTGTGTCCTGATCCCGCGTTCCTTCACCGGAACATCTTAGGTGGCTTCTGCCTGTCCTACGGGGAGGTGGTTCCCCGAGAGGAACCGGGCCACCCGTGCGGCAAGCCGCCGTCCCGGGCGCAGCGGGCCTTCGTGGAATTGCAGCGGTACCTGCGCGAACGCGATCGCGGGCACCGCGCCGGCCAGCGCCCGGGCCGTTTCGGCGAAGTATGACGGACTCCAGCCGCCGCTGAGCATGAGGGTTGGAGTGGAGATTTTTGTGAAGTCCCCAATGTGCGCGTCAGCGTCAAGGACCGCCCGCATTTCCACGACGGCGGTGGGCAGCAGGGAACGCATCTCCAGTCCCAGCCTGGTTTGGGCGGACAGCACGCTCAAAGTCCGCAGGGCCCGCATCGGAAGATAGGAAATCGGGCCAGCCGTTCCCAACCCCTGTACAAGGTGCGCCCAGGCCTGGTCCAACTGGCCCGCGGTGACTGCTTCCTCCAGCTCCGGCCGCCACCGGCTGCTCAGGTTGCCGGACAACGACACCGCGGCGTCGTAGGTGACCAGCCGGTTGATGGTGGTCCGCCGTGCGGCCTGGAGCGCCACGAACCCACCGTAGCTGTGCGCTACGACGTCGGTGGATCCGCTCTTTTCCATGACTGACTGGAGGTCCGCGATCTCAGTGTCGACGGAATAGCCCGGGGGCTGCGGTGCCGAATGGCCACGGCCGCGGCGGTTGTAGCTGTGGACCGGGCGGCCCAGCATCACGCTGAGGGTACGCGCGAACGGCCAGTACAGGGCATCAGTCACCAGGGTGCCGTGGACAAGCACGACGCCGGCCGTTTCCGCGGGCGCTTTGGAACCGGGGATTGTGGCAGCCGACGCGGGCCTGAAGCTGTGCACCTCAAGGCGCCCGCCGCCGTCGTTCGTTTCAACTGTCCATGTCTCCACCGTCCGAGTCTATGCTTTTCACCGTCGGGCGAAGTCCGGAAATGAAGGTCCGCAATCACCGGTAAACTTAAGGACTGTGACTTCCGCAAACACCCCAGCCCTGAACACCTCCGCAGAGCCCGTCGACGCCAGCGAGCAAATGCGCATCCGCATGGAGAAGCGCGCCAAGCTGATCGAGCGGGGCACAGAGGCTTATCCGGTGGGTGTCGAACGGACCCATTCCCTCGGCGAAATCCGCGAGAAATACGGGCACCTCCAGGCCGACGAGACCACCGGAGACGTCGTAGGCATCACCGGCCGCGTGGTCTTTGTGCGCAACACCGGCAAGCTCTGCTTCGCCACCCTCCAGGAAGGCGGCGTGGACGGCAAGGGCGTGCGCGTGCAGGCCATGCTGAGCCTCGCGAACGTAGGCGAAGAAGCACTGGCCGATTGGAAGGCCCTGGTCGACCTCGGCGACCACGTATTCATCAAGGGAGAGGTCATCTCCTCCCGTCGCGGCGAGCTGTCCGTGATGGCAGATTCCTGGTCCATGGCTTCCAAGGCCCTGCGCCCGCTTCCCGTGCTGCACGCAGAGTTGAACGAAGAAACCCGCGTCCGCCAGCGCTACGTGGACCTCATGGTCCGTGACGAAGCCCGCGAGATGGTTTACAAGCGTGCCGCCATCACCCGTTCGGTCCGCGACACCCTTGACCGCCACGGATACGTGGAGGTGGAAACCCCCATCCTGCAGCTGGTCCACGGCGGCGCCACGGCCCGTCCGTTCGAAACGCACATGAATGCATTCGACCAGAAAATGACCCTCCGCATTGCCACGGAGCTTTTCCTTAAGCGCGCAGTGGTGGGCGGAATTGATCGTGTTTACGACATGGGCAGGGTCTTCCGCAACGAGGGCGTGGACTCCACCCACAGTCCGGAATTCACCACGCTTGAATGCTACGAGGCATGGGCTGACCAGTTCGTCATGGCAGATCGCATGAAGGAAATCATCCTGAATGTGGCAGATGTTGTGGGTACCCGCACCATCCAGACCGAAGCCGGGGAAATAAACCTCGACGGCGAGTGGGCCTGGCTTGCGGTATACCCCGGTATTTCCGAAGCAGTGGGCGTGGAAATTACGCCGGATACCACTGTGGAGGAGTTGTTGGCGATTGCCGCCAAGCACGACGTCAAGGTGGACCCGAAATGGGATGCCGAGAAGATCGTGGTGGAACTCTTCGGCGAAATCGTCGAGCCCACGCTCCTTAACCCGACTTTTGTCTATGACTACCCGCCGTCGGCCCAGCCCCTGGCCCGCCCGCACCGCGAGGATGGCCGCCTGATTGAGGCCTGGGACCTCATTATTGGCGGAATGGAGCGCGGTACGGCATTCTCCGAGTTGATTGACCCTGTTATCCAGCGCGAACGCCTTACGGAGCAATCCCGCAGGTCTGCCGCCGGTGATGAAGAAGCCATGCAGCTGGACGAGGACTTCCTCCGCGCACTCGAATATGGCGCGCCGCCCATGGGTGGAATCGGGCTTGGCATCGACCGCCTGGTCATGTTGTTCACCGGTGCCGGTATCCGCGAAACCATTCTTTTCCCCTTGTTGAAGCCTGAAGGGCACTGATCATGGAGTACATCGCAGTCCTGGCGCCGTCCGTGGTGGTCGGTTTGATTTTCTGGTTCGCCATGAAGTCGATCTTCAACGCGGATAAATCCGAGCGCCAAGCGGAAGCCCGCGCGCAGGAGGAGGCCAATTTGAGAAATCAGGGTCCGGCTCCGGAAGGTCCAGCGGCTAAATAAGCCCGCAATTGGCTTCCGCTAACGGAGGAATCCAATTGTTCTTTGACGTGCATGCTTGCCGTGACAGATAATCAAGAAAGAAACCCGGGGAATTTCTGATTATCCAACCCTCCGAATGAGAGGCAACTCATGGCACAGAAAGTAAAAATCATCCTCGTCGATGACCTGGATGAAGGGGCCGCGGACGAAACTGTCCGCTTTGGCCTGGACGGCGTGAGCTACGAGATGGACCTGTCCACCGCTAACGCAGCTTCCCTCCGGAAGGCCCTGGAACCATACGTAGCCAAGGCCCGGAAGACTTCCGGTCGTGCAACGCGGGGCCGCGCTACTGCAGCCCGTAACCAGGATTCCGCGCAGATCCGGCAATGGGCCCGTGACAACGGTTACACGGTCAACAGCCGCGGACGTATTCAGGCAGAAATTCAGGAAGCTTACCAAAAGGCCAATTCCTGATTCATCACTTCAATGCCCCGGCAGATGCTGCCGGGGCATTCGTTGTTTAAGCGGGGTTTGTTTAGGCTCCGGCCAGCCCATGGCTGGGAATATTCTGTGAATCCCCTGCCCCGGTGGAAAGGCTCCTTAGAGCCCATTTTTGATTCACCGCGATTCCAGGGGCCCGAGTCCGAAAACCCACAGCCCGGGTTCCTCCTGCGGGCAGGGCGGCAGGGTGTCACCGCCGGCGCTTCCGGTCAAGGCTGCCAACTGGATTTATTCCGCAACGACGTCATGTTTCCCCTGTGGCGAACACGCTCCAAAAGTGTTGCCCGGGCACGTAGCATCAAAGTACGTCGTAGCTAGGAGTGTGGCGAAATGTTTGAGAGATTTACGGACCGTGCCCGTCGCGTGGTCGTCCTTGCCCAAGAAGAGGCACGGATGCTCAACCACAATTACATTGGTACCGAGCACATCCTCTTGGGTCTGATCCACGAGGGTGAAGGCGTTGCAGCCAAGGCGCTCGAGTCCCTGAGCATTTCGCTCGATGGCGTTCGCGAGCAGGTGCAGGAGATCATCGGCCAGGGCCAGCAGGCCCCGTCCGGTCACATCCCCTTCACGCCGCGCGCCAAGAAGGTGCTTGAGCTTTCGCTCCGCGAGGCACTGCAGCTCGGCCACAACTACATCGGTACTGAGCACATCCTGCTCGGCCTCATTCGCGAAGGCGAAGGCGTTGCCGCACAGGTGCTGGTCAAGCTTGGTGCAGACCTCAACCGGGTCCGCCAGCAGGTCATCCAGCTGCTCTCCGGCTACCAGGGCAAGGAGACCGCAGGCAGCGGCTCCGGCCAGGGCCAGCCCGAAGGTACCCCCGCCGGCTCAGTGGTGCTGGACCAGTTCGGCCGCAACCTGACGCAGGCTGCCCGCGAAAACAAGCTCGATCCTGTGATCGGCCGCGAGCAGGAGATGGAACGCGTCATGCAGGTCCTCTCCCGCCGCACCAAGAACAACCCCGTGCTGATCGGTGAGCCGGGCGTCGGCAAGACCGCCGTCGTCGAAGGCCTCGCCCAGGCGATCGTCCGCGGCGATGTCCCGGAGACCATCAAGGACAAGCAGCTCTACACGCTGGACCTTGGCTCACTGGTTGCCGGCTCCCGCTACCGCGGTGACTTCGAAGAGCGCCTGAAGAAGGTCCTCAAGGAAATCCGCACCCGCGGCGACATCATTCTGTTCATCGACGAGATCCACACCCTCGTTGGTGCAGGTGCTGCCGAAGGCGCCATTGATGCTGCGTCCATCCTGAAGCCGATGCTTGCCCGTGGCGAACTCCAGACCATTGGTGCCACCACCCTGGACGAGTACCGCAAGCACATCGAGAAGGACGCCGCTCTTGAGCGCCGCTTCCAGCCGATCCAGGTCAAGGAACCCTCCGTCGCGCACGCGATCGAGATCCTCAAGGGCCTTCGCGACCGTTACGAGGCACACCACCGCGTCACGATCACCGACGGCGCCCTCGCCTCAGCCGCGCAGCTGGCCGAACGCTACATTTCGGACCGCTTCCTGCCCGACAAGGCGATCGACCTCATCGATGAAGCCGGCGCACGCCTGCGCATCCGTCGGATGACGGCTCCGCCGGAGCTCAAGGCCATGGACGAGCGCATTGCCGAAGTGAAGATGGAGAAGGAATCCGCCATCGACGCCCAGGACTTTGAGGGTGCTGCCTCACTGCGCGACAAGGAGCAGAAGCTCATTGCCGAGCGCGCGGAGAAGGAACGCAACTGGAAGTCCGGCGGCATGGACGACATTTCCGAGGTTGACGAAGACCTGATTGCCGAAGTTCTTGCGAACTCCACGGGCATCCCTGTCTTCAAGCTCACCGAGGAAGAGTCCTCTCGACTGCTCAAGATGGAAGACGAACTGCACAAGCGCGTCGTCGGCCAGGACGAGGCCATCAAGGCTCTGTCGCAGGCCATCCGCCGCACCCGTGCAGGCCTGAAGGACCCCAAGCGTCCCGGTGGCTCGTTCATCTTCGCCGGCCCGACCGGCGTCGGAAAGACCGAACTCGCCAAGGCTCTTGCCGAGTTCCTGTTCGGTGAAGAGGACGCCCTCATCACGCTGGACATGTCCGAGTACTCCGAGAAGCACACGGTTTCGCGTCTCTTCGGTGCTCCTCCGGGCTACGTCGGCTACGAAGAAGGCGGCCAGCTCACCGAGAAGGTCCGCAGGCGTCCGTTCTCCGTGGTCCTGTTCGATGAAGTAGAGAAGGCCCACGCGGACCTCTTCAACTCCCTGCTGCAGATTCTGGAAGACGGCCGCTTGACCGACTCCCAGGGCCGCGTGGTGGACTTCAAGAACACCGTGATCATCATGACCACCAACCTTGGTACCCGCGACATCTCCAAGAGCGTGGCCACGGGCTTCCAGTCCGGCACGGACACCCAGACGGGCTACAACCGGATGCGTGCCCGGGTCACGGAAGAGCTCAAGCAGCACTTCCGCCCCGAGTTCCTCAACCGCGTTGACGACGTCGTGGTGTTCCCGCAGCTGACCCAGGACGAGATCATCGAGATCGTGGACCTGTTCGTCACCCGCCTGGAGCGCCGCCTCAAGGACAAGGACATGGGCATCGAGCTCACGCCCGCAGCCAAGGTACTTTTGGCCACGCGTGGTTACGATCCCGCCATGGGTGCCCGACCGCTGCGCCGGACCATCCAGCGCGAGATCGAGGACCAGCTGTCCGAGAAGATCCTGTTCGGTGAGATCCACTCCGGCGACATCGTCGTGGTGGATGTGGATGGCGAAGGTGACGACGCCAAGTTCACGTTCGAAGGGAACGCCAAGCCGCGCATCCCGGAGATCGCTCCCACCGCGTAAGGCACATAGCCTCACAGCACAAAGCCCCGCCCGCTCCGCAAGGAGCAGGCGGGGCTTTGTGCAATCCGAGAAAGGAATTCATGCGCGTTTTGATGGTGGCTCCGGGCACGCGGGGTGACGTTGCCCCCATGGCCGGGCTAGGTAACCGCTTGCAGGGCCTGGGCTTCGAGGTTGCGATTGCGGCCAACCCTGCCTATGCGCCTTTGGTGGTGGATTCGGGGTGCGAATTCAGGCTCCTGCCCGGTGACCTGGCGGCTTTGATCAGCCACCCGGCCCCGGGTGCAAAGGCCCCGGGTGCAAATACCCCGGGTGCAAAGGCCCAGGGTGCAAGCGTGCTCGATTTCTGGAGAAACCTCCGGGAGTACATGGACGATGCCGCCACCGGCACTCTCGCGGCGGCCGAGGCTGGGGCCGACGTGATTCTGGCCAATTCGGTGGCGCCCTACGCGTATGACGTTGCGGAGGCATTCGGCATTCCCGCCCTCGGGGCACACCTGCAGCCGACCGAACCAAGCGCCGCCTATCCGCCTGTGCTGATGAACTCGGCACGCAGTCTTGGTTCGCTGGGGAACAGGATCATTGGTGAGCGCGCATCCGCTGGCCCGGCGCCCTATGACGCCCCCAGCGCCCGCCTTCGAAAGGCGCTGGGGCTGAAAAAGGAAAGCCGTGCGGCCGGAGAGCGGAGGCGGAGGAAGGCGTCGGCCACTGTCCTGCACGGCGTCAGCCCGACCGTTCTCCCGAGGCCCGCCGATTGGCATCCCGGCTTGGTGATGGCCGGATACTGGTGGCCCGCCGTCAAACAGGATTGGCAACCGCCTGCTGGCCTGGTGGATTTCCTGGCCGACGGTCCGCCGCCTGTTTTCGTGGGCTTTGGCAGCAGTGCACACATTGACCCGGAGTTCATCCTCGAAGCCACGCGCCGCGCCGGGGTGAGGGCTGTGGTGCAGGGCGTGGAGGATTCCCTGGGTCCGGACGCGATCGGCATCGGAAGTGTTCCGCATGAGTGGTTGTTCCCGCGCATGGCTGCCGTGGTTCATCACGCAGGGGCGGGAACCACCGCCGCCGGCTTGCGTGCCGGTATGCCGACCGTGGGCGTGCCCGTTTACACGGACCAGCCTCTCTGGGCTTCCCGGGTGGCCGCCCTCGGTGCCGGACCCGGGCCAATCCCGTACAAGAAGCTCACTGCAGAACGGCTCGGAGAGGCCATCAATCTAGCCGTGAACACCCCGTCGTATGCACAGCGGGCGGAGGAACTCGCGGCGCGCATAGCTACCGAAGATGGAACCGTCGCAGTAGTCGAGGCTTTGCGGCGCCTCTGAGACCTTGGGGAATATCTGAAAGTACTGTTTCACTCTGAGTGAAAACATGTGTGATCAGGAGCACATTTCGTGTTGAATCAGAGCATGGACTCTGCTGACACTCATGCCTCGGGCGAACAGCCCGAAACACCGTTCCACGATCTGGACCACTACCTCTCCATTCCACGGGTTGCCGGCCTCACCCTAAGCCCGGACGGCAAGCGCCTTGTCACCACCGTGACGACGCTGAACGGCAAGGCGACAGAATTCGCTACGGCCCTCTGGGAGCTCGACCCCAGCGGCCGGAACCACGCACGCCGCATCACCCGAAGCGCCAAAGGTGAGGCCGGCGCCGTCTTCGCCGCCAATGGCGACCTGTACTTCACCTCGGCGCGCCCGGATCCGGAAAGCCCGGACGCCGACCCCGTCAACGCACTATGGCTGCTCCCCGCGGACGGAGGAGAAGCCCGCGTGGTGCACTCCCGGGCCGGCGGGATCAGTTCCGTCATGGCCGCGAAGGACGCAGACGCGACCTTCGTCAATGCCGAGGTCCTGGCCGGTTCCACGGACGAGGACAACGACGAAGAACGCCGCAAGGCCCGCAAGGATAAAAAAGTTTCCGCCATTCTGCACACGGGCTACCCCGTACGCTACTGGGATGCCGACCTCGGTCCCGCAGAGCCGCGGCTCTTCGCTGTGGAGCCGGGCGAGGCGAAGGAGCCCGGCAAACCTTCCACCGTGGATGCCAGCGCGCCGCTCACGCTTCGCAACTTGACGCCCGGCGTCGGCGGTTCGCTGCGCGAGGCCAAAACCGTGGTGAGTCCCGACGGCAAGACCATCTACACAAGCATGACCAAAGCGCTTGCGAAAGCAGACAGCCGCGAGGTGCTCGCCGCCGTCGACGTCGCCACGGGCGCCATCAAGGTGCTGCTGGACCATGAGGGCATGAGCTACTTCCCTGGGCCGGTCGGCCCGGACAACCGCACGCTGGTGGTGGAGAGCGAAAGCGACACGACGCCCACGCAGGCGCCCCAGGTAAAGCTTCACCTGCTGAACGTTGCGGGCGGAGAAACCACTGATCTGGAGCCCCTCGCCCACCAGTGGGACCGATGGGCAACTGCGCTCGCCTGGCTGCCGGACGGCTCTGCCATCCTTGCCAAAGCGGACGACGACGGCGCGTCGCCGATTTTCAGGATCAACGTCGCCGACGGTGGCGTTACCCAGGTGACGAAGGACGGTGCGGCGTACACCGACGTCGTGGTTTCACCCGACGGAACCACAGCGTATGCGTTGCGCAGCTCGTACGGGTTCCCGCCCGAGGCCGTGCGGATCGACCTCGCCACCGGAGAGGTGGTCCGGCTGCCGGCGCCGGCGGAACGTCCCGCCTACAAGGGCAGGCTGGAGCGTGTGGAGACGACGGCGGAAGACGGCTCACGCGTGCCCGCTTATCTGGCGCTCCCGGACAAGGCCTCCGCAGACAGCCCCGCACCGCTGCTCCTGTGGATCCATGGCGGCCCCCTGGGCTCGTGGAATGCCTGGACCTGGCGCTGGAACCCGTGGCTGTTGGTTGCCAAGGGCTACGCCGTCCTGCTGCCGGATCCCGCCCTGTCCACGGGCTACGGGCAGGAATTTATCGAGCGCGGCTGGGGTGAATGGGGAAAGAAGCCCTTCACGGACCTGATGGCCATCACTGACGCGGTGGTGGCCAGGCAGGACATTGACGAAACAAGGACTGCGGCCATGGGTGGCTCGTTCGGCGGCTACATGGCCAACTGGGTGGCCGGCCAGACGGATCGGTTCAAGGCGATCGTCACCCACGCCAGCCTGTGGGCGCTGGACCAGTTCGGTCCCACCACTGATGCGGCCCAGTACTGGCTGAAGGAAATGACCGTGGAGATGGCCATGGCCAATTCCCCGCACCTGAACGTGGGCAACATCAAAACGCCCCTGCTGGTGATCCATGGAGACAAGGATTATCGGGTACCGATCGGTGAAGGCCTGCGTCTTTGGTACGAGCTCCTGTCCTCCTCCCAGCTGCCCGCTGATGAGAATGGCCAGAGCCCGCACCGCTTCCTGTACTTCCCGGACGAAAACCACTGGGTGCTGCAGCCGCAGCACGCGAAGGTCTGGTATGGCGTGGTGGAACACTTCCTGGCCAAGCAGGTGCTGGGCGAGGACGTTGCGCTGCCGGAGGAGCTGGGGGTCTGATGCAGGACGGCAGCTTGGCGGATCAGCTTCCGCACAACCGCCGGATGCCGGGGGCATAGGCGTCGGGAATCTCCAGTATTCCGCCGTGCTGCCAGATGCGCTTGCGGCCGTGGCCTGGCGTTGGATGAACTTTGCGAACTGGAAGCCGATTCCGTGCGTAAGAGGATGGCTGCCGTACCAACTCTTAGGCCAATAAGTCTTGGCGCAGGACGCGGCACCCACGTTTGTGGTCACGAAGCCCCCACTTCCGCGCACCTCGTTAGGATGGGGGAGTGAATTCGTCCTTCAGCCTTCGCCCTGCCCGCACCAG
The DNA here is from genome assembly GCF_049315185.1 of Paenarthrobacter sp. C1. Lineage (NCBI taxonomy): Bacteria > Bacillati > Actinomycetota > Actinomycetes > Micrococcales > Micrococcaceae > Paenarthrobacter > Paenarthrobacter sp. C1. The sequence goes on from NZ_CP186052.1 coordinate 177,536, forward strand.
CGATGTGGCGGCCATCAAGAGGTTGGTGGCACCCTTGGCCGAGGAGCGGATCCTGATGGCCAAGGAGACTGTGGCTTACTACGAGAGTCTCCAGGAATTCCGGATTGCCGAGTCCGATTCCGGCGAGGTCATCGGCTGCGGAGCCCTGCACGTGATGTGGGAGGATCTGGCAGAGATCCGCACTCTGGCCGCAGCTGACTCCTGGCGTGGCCGCGGCGTGGGTCATGTGCTGGTGGAGAACCTGCTGGAAGAGGCGAAGGCGCTGGGTGTCAGCCGGGTGTTCTGCCTGACCTTTGAAGTGGACTTCTTCAAGCGCCATGGATTCGAAGTCATGGCGGACCAGTCGGCCGTTGACCCGCAGGTCTACTCCGAGCTGCTGCGCTCGCATGACGAAGGTGTGGCAGAATTCCTGGACCTCGCCCGGGTCAAGCCCAATACCCTGGGCAACACCCGCATGATCAAGCAGCTTTAGGGCGTACGCGGCACTTCCCGAAAAAATCCAGGCGAAAAGATCCACAAAAAAATCCACGCAACTTGGCGTGCAATCAACCCTGCCCGATTATGGGTGATTTATTAACTCTTCTCATATATCCAGTTGATGGATAAACTGGTCAAGGCTTGCTGGGGAAGCTTCCACCACTCGGTCAATTTGAGAGAAGATCATGCAGTCCCACGCGTCCTTTTCAGATGTTTCAGAACTCCAACTCAGCGTGCGCGGTCCAGTGTTCACGCCTGCCGATCCCGGCTTCGCCGCAGAGGTAGCGGCCTTTAATTTGTCCACCCAGCACCAACCGGATCTTGCCTTCGGCGCCCTCGACGCAGAGGACGTTGCGGCGGCGGTCCGTTGGGCTGCAGAACGCAGGATGCCCGTTTCCGTACAGTCCACCGGGCACGGCGCAACCAATGCCATTGAAGGCGGGCTGCTGATCAGCACCCGCCGCATGCTGGAACTCAGCATCGATCCCATCGAGAAGACGGCCCGCGTGGGTGCGGGCGTCCGCTGGAGGGCGGTGGTGGACCACGCCGCGACCTTCGGATTGATGGGACTCTGCGGTTCCACCACCGACGTCGGCGTGGTGGGTTACACGCTGGGCGGCGGCTTGCCGATCCTCGGCCGCAAGTACGGTTTCGCCTCGGACCACGTCATTGCCTTTGAGCTCGTCACCGCCGATGGCACCCAGCGCAGGGTGACCAAGGACGAGAACTCCGAACTCTTCTACCTCTTGCGCGGAGGCAAAGGGAATCTCGGCATCGTCACTGCCATGGAATTCCATTTGTTCCCAAGTTCGGACCTCTTTGCCGGCGGCCTCTACTACGACGGCGTCCATGCAGCCGCTGTCTTGCAGCAGTTCAGCGAATGGGTGCCGGAGCTGCCACCGGAAGCATCGGCGTCGTTGGCGTTCCTGCGGCTGCCGGATATGGACATCGTCCCCGAGCCCCTGCGCGGCAAGTTCGTCGTGCACCTTCGCTACGCCTACCAAGGCGATGCCGCTGTGGCCACGCAGCTCCTGGAGCCAATGCGCAAGAGCGCTCCGTTCATGATGGACGGAACGGGCCCCCTGGAATCCACCCAAATGGACATGGTCCATCAGGATCCGGAGCAGCCAGTGCCCGTGCGGGAACGGGGCTTCCTGCTGGACCGCCTGGACCAGGGCGCCAAGGATGCCATCCTGCGGCACTTCGGTCCCGACGTCCCAAGCCCCGTGCTGATGGCCGAAATCCGGCTCCTGGGTGGGGCTTTGGCTGTCTGCGCTGACGGGGAAGACATGGTGGGAGCCCGCGACGCCGCGTTCAGTTTCTTCATGGCGGGCATGGCTGTCCCGCCTTTGGCGGAGCTGCTTCCGGGCGTGTTCGACGCCGTTCGCGAGGACCTGCGCGACGCCTCCAGCGGCGGGACGTTCGTCAACCTGCACGGACACTTCGTGGACGCCGAGGACCGGGAGCGTCCGTGGGGACCAAGCGTCCGTGAGCGCCTCCGCAAGGCCAAGGCCGAATTGGATCCGCACAACATGTTCAGCTTTGGGCACGTCGTAGGGCTGCCGGTCATCGACCAGACCGTCCTGCTGGAAGACGTTGCCACCGGCGGCGACGCCGTTCTGAACAGCTGAAGGGGATGCGGACAATGGACCATAGGGTCACGTTCCCGGATTTCTCCGCCTTCCAGATCGACCTCCCCCACGGGCCGTGGCCGCATGAAGTCCACTGGACCGGCGACAGGAATTCGGACCCGGACCTCTACTCGGCGTTCTGGCCCGAGTTCAATCCCAGGCCGGAGGCGGACGGAGTGACGGCTCCGCCCACCAAGGACTAGGGGCTCGTCATCGACAGCGGCAGGGACAGCTATCAGGGCTGTTCCTGCCGCTATTTAAGTACTGTTTCCCACCCGGTAAGGCCTACCGGGGCCCCGGCTGCCGGTAGTAGGGTCAGAGCACCAGCCACAGCACGCCAGGAGCATCCAATGAAAAAGCTCATCAATGATCCACGCGCCGTGGTGGACGAGTCCGTTGACGGGTTCGGCATGGCGCATGCCGACATCGTGGACGTCCACCCCGACCCCAAGTTCGTCGTCCGGAAAGGTGCACCGGTTGCGGGCAAAGTTGCCCTCGTCTCCGGCGGTGGCAGCGGCCACGAGCCCCTCCACGCAGGCTTCGTCGGACTCGGCATGCTCGACGCCGCTGTCCCCGGCGCTGTCTTCACCTCACCAACACCGGACCAGATCATTCCGGCGACCGTCGCCGTCGACTCGGGTGCCGGCGTCGTGCATATCGTGAAGAACTACACCGGCGACGTCCTGAACTTTGAAACCGCAGCCGAAATGGCGCAGGCCGAAGGTGTGCGCGTCCGGTCGGTGCTGGTCAACGACGACGTGGCCGTGGAGGACTCGCTGTACACGGCCGGGCGCCGCGGTGTTGGCGGGACCGTCCTGGTGGAGAAGATCGCGGGAGCTTCCGCGCAACGCGGAGACGACCTCGACGCCGTGACGGCCATCGCCGAGAGGGTAGTTGCCAACGTCCGTACCATGGGCGTCGCCCTGTCCGGTTGCAAGGTGCCCCACGCGGGAACGCCGAGCTTCGAACTGGCCGATGACGAGATCGAGATCGGCATCGGCATCCACGGAGAGCCCGGCCGCCACAGGATCGCCATGGAAAGCGCCGACGCCATCACGGACCGCTTGCTTGAACCTGTGTTGGAGGACCTTTCCCTGGCCTCCGGCGACAAGGTGTTGTTGTTCGTCAACGGCATGGGCGGGACGCCGCTGAGTGAGTTGTACATCGTCTACCGGCGGGCGGCGCACGTCCTCGCCGAGCGTGGTGCCACCGTGGAGCGCTCCTTGGTGGGCAACTATGTGACGTCCCTGGAAATGCAGGGCTGTTCCGTCTCGGTGCTGCGCCTTGACGATGAAATGACCAGGCTCTGGGACGCCCCTGTTCACACCGCCGCCCTGCGATGGGGAGCCTGAGCATGGGCCTTGACGTCAAATGGGCGCAGGAATGGTTGAGGCTGTCCGCGAAAGCGATGGCGGAGCACAGGGTGGAGCTGATTGAGCTGGACCGGCCCATTGGCGACTCCGACCACGGCGAAAACATGGACCGCGGCTTCCAAGCCGTGCTGCAGAAGCTCGATGAAAGCCCGCCAGAAACCGCCGGAGCTGCGTTGAAGGCTGCGGCCATGGCTCTCATGTCCAAAGTGGGCGGTGCTGCCGGCCCGCTCTATGGCACGGCGTACCTGCGTGCGGCAACCTCCCTGGGTGAGGCCACCGACGTCGATCCCGACGCGCTCGCAGCGGCCCTCATCGCTGCGCGGGATGGCATCGTGGCACGCGGCAAGGCAGAAGTTGGCGACAAGACAATGATCGATGCCTGGACTCCTGCCGTGGAGGCCGCAAGTAAGGCTGCGGCCAGCGGCCTGGAAGCATTGGCTGTGCTGGAAGCTGCCGCGGACGCAGCGGAGGCCGGGGCCAGGGCAACGGACCCTCTGGTGGCGCGTAAAGGCCGGGCAAGCTACCTGGGCGACCGCAGTGCCGGTCATCGTGATCCCGGCGCGGCGTCAACCGCGCTGCTGCTGCGGGCAGCCGCGGAAGCAGCGGCCGGTCCAGTCGACGGCGCGGGAGCAGGTGACGGATGACGGTTGGGATCGTGGTTGTTTCGCACAGCAGCAAGATCGCTGAAGGGGCAGTTGAACTCGCCGCCCAGATGGCGCCCGACGTCGAGCTCGCCGCCGCCGGGGGCACTGACGACGACCGGATCGGGACCAGCCTGGAGAAGGTGCTGGCCGCCGTCGAACAGTCCCTGGTGGATTCCGGTGGTGACGGTGTGGTGGTGCTGACGGACCTCGGCTCGGCGGTAATGACGGCTGAGTCGGCAATGGAGTTCGCCAGCAATCCGGACGCCGTCCAGCTGGCGGATGCCCCGCTGGTGGAAGGGCTCGTGGCGGCTGCAGTCGCTGCGCAAGGAGGTGCCTGCGTCGACGATGTGCGCAAGGCCGCCGAGGCGGTCAGCTTTGGCGGCGGGGCTGAGCCGGACCGGCGCGACGGGCCGGCCGAAGCCAGCGGCCTGGGCGACCCGGATGCAACCGGCGACTTCGAACTCATCAACCCCCTGGGAATGCACGCGCGTCCGGCGGCAAAGATTGCAGGCGGACTATCCGGGCTGGACGCCGAAGTGACGGTGAACGGCGCTGACGGCATGTCCATCATGGCGCTCATGGCGCTCGCCGCGGGGCAGGGCTCCAGCCTCCACGTAGAAGCCCGGGGGAAGGATGCTTCGAAGGCCGTCGAGTACGTGGGCCGCTTGGTGAAAGAGGGCTTCGGTGAGCTTTAGTTTGCGCGGATTTTCCGCCAAATATTGCTAAGTATGCTGATTAGTGATGTTGTAGAGGTACAAGGTTCCTACGACGAAAGAGGTGCGACATGGGTGCAGACGACAAGATGGAAAATGCCGGCGAGAAGCTCGGCGGCAAGGCCAAGGAAGCTGCCGGCAAGCTGACTGACGACAAGGGCCTCGAAGCTGAAGGCAAAGGCGACCAGGTCAAGGCAGACCTCAAGGGTGCCGGCGAAAAGGTGAAAGACGCCTTCAAGAAGGACTAGGAATGTGGACGGGGCCGCTGCTGTTGCAGCGGCCCCGTCTTGTTGTGCGAGATACTGCTCCGGCAGTGAGCTGACTTGATGGAGGATCTTCGTGAACATACTGGTAAAGCTGTTTGGACTCGCCGCGAGCCTGGGCGCCGGCGCGCTCGCCAACAAGACGCTGGAAGGACTCTGGGAGAAGAAAACGGGCAAGCCCGCCCCCAAGGACGGCACGGACCTCAATGACTCTTTGCCTGGTGTCCTGGTGTTCGCCATTGTGTCCGCCGGCGTTGGCGCAGTTGTCCACGTCCTCACCCAACGGGGCACGAAGAGTGCCCTGGCCCGCATGAAAAAGACAGCTGACGAGGTTTAACCATGGCTATAGCTAAATTCCCGAGTGTTGTCATCGATTGTCCCGATGCGGCCGCACTGGCTGCCTTCTACGCCGAACTCTTCGGCTGGGAAGTCGAGGACAAGGGTGACTGGTTCGATATCCGGCCAGGTGACGGCAGCAACTGCATCTCTTTCCAGCAGGTGGACGTGTATCAGGCTCCCGTGTGGCCCGGCCAGACCATCCCGCAGCAAATGCACCTGGACATGATTGTGGAGGACTTGGACAAGAGTGAGGAAGTTGCACTCGCCCTCGGTGCCAGCAAGGCGGATCACCAGCCAGGGGAAACATTCCGGGTGCTCCTTGACCCGGCCGGACACCCGTTCTGCCTCTGCCTCAGCTAACCCTGCCGGGCCGCCCACTGCTCTACCCGGCGGTTGCTCTCCTCCTCGGAGAGGTCCTCGACACGGGTCATGATGGACCAGCGAACGCCGAAGGGGTCCCGGATGCTGGCGTACCGGTCACCTGAAACAAAGGTGGCCAGCGGTTCCCGGACGGTTGCTCCTGCTTGCTCGGCCTTGCGGACCAGGCCGTCCGCGTCGGCGCAGTACAGGCCCAGGGAGTAGCAATCGTCCTCGCCATCCGGAGCCGGTACCAAGTGGTAGTCCGGGTTTGGCTCGCCAAGCTGGAGATGGCCGTGGCCGAAGTCCAACTCCGCGTGGACAACCACACCACCCATCTCCGTCTCGCCCACCACACGGGCTCCGAAGACGTCGCGATAGAACCGGATGGCTTCCTTCGCGTTGGCCACGGCCAGGAACGGCGTGAGGCTGGTCAGGCCGTTGGGAACGCCATGGGTGGTGTACTGGCCGTTGGCTGCGGTAACTGATTCTGTGCTGGTTGTGTCGGTCATGGCTACGACGCTACGCGCCAGCCGGGCAGCAACGCTTGCAGATTCGCGACAGCTTCATGCCTGCGGCGGCCGGCAGGATGGAACCGACGATCGATACGCGCGGACCTAGGGGGAACAGTGATGAACGATCCACGGCAATCAGCTCGGAATCTTCTTGAACTGGACATCGTGACGATTGAGCGGTTATGGATCCGGTATTGGGCAGAAGGTGGAAGCGCGGATCTCCTGGAGCTGGATGCCTACGTGCATGAAGCCCTCAGGCCTCCCGCCTTCGAGCTCACTCTTCTTGGATGGGCCACGGAGAGGCTGCAGGGCGGCTGAGGACGCCGTTCACGGCGGGTCCAGTCCTGGCTATGGTCGGCGACCGGCAACGCCGTTGACTAGGGCCCGGGCCAATTCATGCAGTTTTTGGTTCCGGTCGTTGGAAGCCTTCTTCAGGATCTGGAATGCTTCATCCGGGGTGCACCTGTTCTGCGAAATAATCACACCGCAGGCAGTGTCGATGACCGACCGGGTTTCCATGGCGGCGTCAAGGTTCTCCGCTGTTTCGTTCAGGGTGGTTATCCGGATTGCTACCCGCAAGGCCTTGCCTGCGATTCCCGCGAAGGTGAGCGTGCCAGCAACGGCCTCGCGGGTAAATGTTCCGGGCTTGGGAGCAAAGAAGTTCAGGACAGCTGCAGAGTCATGCTCCAGCTCCATCGGCACGCCAAGAGTGCTCCGCATTCCGACGGCGGCCAGCTCCTGGCAGTATTTGTCCCACTGCGGCGAGGACAACGCGTCATCGAGAAGGACGGGGCGCCCGCTCTCCAGGGCGTCGATGCAGGGACCTTGCTCCAGCGACTGCTCGATCCGGTCCAGCAGCATCGCCTGTTCGCTGCTGCCTCCAATCGTCGCAGTACGTTTGCGTCGGCCCAACGTCACCGCACACTCAATTGCTGTTCCTGTGGACCGGGACGCTACCGCCGCGCCCAGTTCAGTAAGCCCGTTCAGGAACGCCCTGATGTCTTCGGCACTGGCAATCAGATCAGCCAGCTTGTTGGCGTCATCCGACCAGTCCTCCGCGGCCCCGGAACGCACAAACACCACCCGCCCTTCGCAAACAAGAACAAAGCACCAGGGGCCTCCCTGCTGAAGCCCGGGACACTCCGGTGCGGGAGAACCGGGGGATGTGAAGCACCCAGGCCGCCGCTTGGCACCAAAGTTCCGGCAATAATCTAGCAGCAATTCCGGTCATGAGGGACGGGACTCTGGCGCTCCACCGCGGCAGTACCACTGGTGGCCCCTGCAGTCGGCAGCCGGGGGCGGTATATTCGTCGCTGACGACAGCACACCGAACGGAGGTCCTGTGGAGAGCTCCTTCAAGGGCGTCCTCTATCCGGCGCGGTTGCCCACCTTCCATCGCGTTCCAGCGCCCGAGGAGGTGTCCCATCTGGTGCAGTGGTTCTGGATCCCCGAATGGGATATCGAGCCCGGCCGGTCCTCCCGACAGCACCTGATCGCCTACCCCGCCTCCAATCTGGTGGTGCAAAGCGGAGCTGCGGGGTTTTCGGGTCCCACAACCCGGGCGGCATTCCGGGACCTCACCGGCAAGGGTTGGGCCGTTGGCGCCCTGCTCCGCCCGGCTGCGGTCCCGCTCTTCACCGACGATCCCGGGACTATGCGCGACCAGGAAGTTGCCTTGCCCCTGGAAGACCTTGTCTCCGCTGTCTCAGCAGCGATGGAGCCGCCTACAGGAAAGACTCAGCCCGACGGCGGCACCCGCCGTGAGCGTGCGGCGGCTGCTTTCGCTCGCTGGCTGGCTTCCCGGGACGTGGTCCCGTCCGACGAGGCGTTGCTCGCCAACCGGATGGTGGACATCATCGCATCCGAACCGGACGTGCTCCTGATTGAGGATGCAGCACGCCGCTTGGCAGTATCGCCGAGGACCTTGCAGAGACTTGCCAGGAAGTACGTCGGCCTGAGCCCTTCGGCCCTTATCCGGCGTCGCAGGCTGCAGGATGCCGCCGAGCGCGCAAGGTCCGATCCAACAGCGGACCTTGCGGCGATCGCCGTCGAACTTGGTTATGCAGACCATGCGCACCTGACGAACGACTTCCGGAAATACCTGGGCTTTACGCCGAGTACGTATCGGAGGTCAGCCGGGGAGTCGTGAGTGCCGGGACGGAAGGTTCAGCGGCGGCTTCACTGACCTCTGTATTGGTTGTTTCGCCGCGGAATGCCGCCAGCATGGCCTCGCGATCGAACTGCCCCTCCCACTTGGAGACGACGAAGGTGGCAACACAATTGCCCAGGAGGTTGACCACGACGCGCATGGAGTCCATCAGCCGGTCGGCACCCAGAAGCAGGGCCACTCCCGCCACCGGGAAGATCCCCAGGGCGCCTGCCGTCGCCGAGAGGGCCAGGAAGGCCGATCCGGGAACGCCGGCCATGCCTTTGGACGTGAGCATCAGGATGCCGAGGGCGGCCAACTGCTGCCCGAGGTCCAGGTTGTGGCCGAAGGCCTGCGCCAGGAACAGGAGGGAGATTGAGAGGTATAGCGCGGCGCCGTCGAGGTTGAAGGAGTATCCGGTGGGAACCACCAGGCCTGTTGTCGCCCGGGAGCAGCCGGCGTTGGTCAGCTTGGTCATGATGCGGGGCAGCACCGATTCGGTAGAGGCCGTACCCAGGGCCAGCAGGAACTCTTCGCGGGTGTACTTGATGAACTGCCACAGCGGGACGCGTGGGTAGACCCAGGCGACGACGAACAGCAAGGCTATGAAGACCACGGCTGAGCCATAGCAAGCCGCAATCAGCAGGGCGTAGGTACTGAGCGAGCTGAGACCGTACTGGCCGATGATGAAGGCCATGGCACCGAAAGCCCCCACTGGTGCAACCCGCATGACCCAGCCCATGATCTTGAAGAAGAGCTCCAGGGTGGTCTCCATGACATCGACGACGGGCTTGCACTTCTCGCGCCCGACAACCACGATGGCGGCGCCAAAGAACACAGCGAAGCACAGGACCTGAAGCAATGAGTTGGACGCGAACGCCCCCACCACGCTGGTGGGGATGATTCCGAGCAGGAATTGGCCCGCGTCTTTGGGCGGAGCAGCGGTGGTCTTGGCGTTCACCGCATCCGCTGACAAGGTGGCGGGATCGATGTTCAGGCCCGCACCCGGCTGCACGATGTTGGCTACTGCAAGGCCGAATGCCAGCGCGAACAGCGTAGCGGCAGTGAAGTAGATCAGCGCCTTCACTCCTACCCGGCCCACGGCTTTCACGTCACCCACAGCGGAGATACCTGTGACGATAACCAGGAAAATAAGCGGGGCGATGATCATTTTGATGAGCTGGATGAAGCCGTCGCCCAGTGGGCGGAGAGCGGAACCAAGGTCCGGCCAGAGATAGCCGATGGCGATCCCCAACACCACGGCCACCAGGATCTGGAAGAACAAGGATTTGTACAAGGGCTTCTTTGCCGCGGGGCTCACAGCCGTGGCGGATGTTGGAATCTTCACAATGGCGCCTATCTATGCAAACGGCCGCGCAAGGTCACGGTCCGGGATCACATAAGACGCTATGGAAGGCTTGTTTCCGGAATGCTAATTCCAAGGTCCCGCTATGTTTAATATCGGAAGCAAGTTTCCACAATGCGGAAACCCTAGTTGAATCCGACTCAGCGTTGCCGCAGCCCCGCCGCATCCAGCCACACGCCGGCCGCAATGACCCTTCCGCACTTCTCGCCGTACGGGTAGTCGCCCTTCGGTGTGAACTCCAGTGTGCGGGTGGGCAGCGGGGCGCCGGTCTTGGAAGTGCCGTTCACCGTCACTTCGAGGGGAGACTCACTCAGGGCCGGCAGCTCGAGGAAGCCCTGCAGGGTGCCATCCGGAGATGAGGTAGCCGAGCACACCCCGTCCGGCGTGCAGCTTTCGTCCGCTGTCACGGCGCCTGGGTTGAGCATGATGTCCTTCTCCGTGCACGCGGCGTCCTGGCAGGCCTTCAGCCGCAGGGAGCCGACCTGGTCCGCGTACCCGGCAACCACAGTGAGGGACACTCCCGCCACATGGCCAATCGCCGGGCAGGCGACAGGCTCGGCAACGCAGCCGGTCAGCAGGGCCACGGCCCCCGCCAGCGTGAAAGCCACTCCGATGTTCCCCATGCTTCAGAGTAGGACGGCGGTGGCCGCACCGCTACGCCGGAAGCCGCAAGCCGTCGTCGTGCATCTCCGCCAGGCCGTCGGCCAACAGTCCGTCCAGTGCCCGCTCAAGCTGCTCAGGTGCCGAGTTCAGCCGGTGCAGGGCGGCCAGCGGAATGCCGATGCCCGAGGCCTCGAATCCAAGGTCCGCGGGCGCCCGCTCAAACATGTCGCGCGGAACGGGGTGTGACGCTTCGCGCAGGACGGCCATCACGGCGCCGCGAACCTGGCGGTCGGTGCCGTGCCAGGACTGCCCCTTGGGCGTATACGACGGCGGCGGCTCACCGGCCGCGAGCCACGCGCAGCTGGAGCGGACGGGACAGTCCGCGCATTTGGGATTGCGGGCCGTGCAGACCATCGCTCCCAACTCCATGACGGAGGCGTTCCAGCGGACGGACATGGCCTGGTCGTCGGGGAGGAGCGAGTCGGCGAGGCGCATTTCCGCCGCAGTGAGCGCTGGAGCCGGCAGGGCATTCCCCGAGATGAGCCGTGCGTGGACACGCCGGATGTTGGTGTCCACCACGGTCTCCCGCCGTCCGAAGGCAAAAGCGGCGACGGCGGCAGCTGTGTAGCTGCCAACACCCGGCAGCCCAAGGAGCTCCGGATAAGTATCGGGAACCTTGCCGTCATGCTGCTCACGGATGGCGACGGCGGCAGCGTGCAGCCGGAGCGCACGGCGCGGATAACCCAGGCGCCCCCAGTGGCGGACCGCCTCACCGGAGGGCTCCGCGGCCAACCGGGCGGGTGTGGGCCAGCGCTCCATCCAGTCGAGCCACACGGGCAGGACCCGGACCACGGGGGTTTGCTGGAGCATGACTTCGCTTACCAGAATGCCCCACGGGCTGCAGTCGGGCTCGCGCCATGGGAGGTCCCTGGCTGTCCGGGAAAACCACTGGTCCAGGGCGTCGTGGAGGCCGGCGAGCTGGACGGAATCGGGAAGTGTCATACTGCCATCCACTGTAGTGGAAACGACCGCGCGCACCCGCCCATGGCCGACGTCACACAGCCCCGGATTGCTGCCCTGCGGCGTGTAGGTTAGGTGCCCTGACAACCGCGAGCCTAGCCTAGAAGCATGGCCTCCAACGGTAAGCAGCAGTCGACCGCGCGCTCAACAGCGCCGGCGAAGGGTGCTGCCCGCGGCTCCTCCGGAACCCCGGCGAAAAAGAGGCGTCCCAGCCCTGCCGTGTACCGCCGTCGTCGGCAGGTTGTTTTCGGCGGCCTGCTGCTGGTGATTGCCCTGGTGGTTGTGGGGGTGCTGGCTGTCGCCGGGACTTTCGCCGGGAGTCCTGAGCCGCAAGCGGTGTCCACCTCCGAACCCGCGCAAGCGCCTACGCAGGGGAGCGCAGCGTCCACGACGCCGTCCCCGTCGGCTTCGCCCAGTCCCGTATGCGACTTCAACCTGATGACCGTCGCCGCGAAAACCGACAAGCCCGCCTACGGTGCGGAAGAAAAGCCGCTGCTCACCATGACAATCACCAACGGCGGCACTGCACCTTGCGAAGTCAACGTGGGCACGTCCCAGATGGAATACGTGGTGATGAGCGGATCCGACCGCATTTTCTCCTCCAAGGACTGCCAGACCGGCGGGGAGGACCTGGTGAAGACCATCCAACCGGGCAAGAGCGAGACTGCGAACTTCCCCTGGCAGCGGAACAGGTCGCTGGAAGGCTGCGGCGTGATCGACGCCAAACCCGGCGCCGGGGGCGCCTACTACACATTTGAGGCGCGGCTGGGAAACAAGGCCAGTCCCAAAGCGGTTTTCCAGCTGAACTGACACCAGCCGGAAAGCGTCCGACGGCGGCCGGCGGCTTAGAGGAACCGGTCCAGCAGGCTCGCCTCGGCCATGCGGCTCAAACCCTCGCGGACCGTACGGGCACGCTGATCGCCGATGCCGTCCACGGTCATGAGATCGTCGATAGTGGCGGCCATCAGGTTCTGCAGCCCGCCGAAGTAGTCCACCAGACGGTCGGCGACAGCCTTTGGCACGGACTTCAAACCGGACAGCAAACGGTAGCCGCGCGGCTGGACCACCGCGTCCAACTGCTCAACGCCACCGGCAAACCCGATGATGTGGGCGATGCGGCTGAGGTCGATCAATTCCGTGGGTCCGAGGTTGAGCAGCGCCTGCACGGCTTCCTCAATCTCCTCGGGTGTGGTGTTGGGGTCCGAGTAATCCCGGATGATCACTTCACTGCCAGGTCCGCGGCCCACAGTGAGTTCCTCAACCTGCAGGGACAACAAGCGGCCGTCTTCGCCAAGTTCCAGGACGTACTGGGCAATTTCCTCAGAGATGCGCCGGACCATTTCCTGGCGCTGCAGGGTGACGGCAACGTCCCTGACCGTGACCAAAGCCTCGATCTCCAAGGCTGAAAGCGAACTGGTGACCTGGTCCAACCTGGCGCTGTAACGCTCCAGGGTCGCCAATGCTTGGTTGGCGCGTGCCAGGACCTTCTCCGACCCTTCCAGGACGTGGCGCAGGCCGTTCACGTACAACGCGATGATCTGCATGGATTGACTCACCGAGATGACAGGAACACCTGTTTGAATCGCGACGCGTTCGGCCGTGCGGTGCCGGGTACCGGATTCCTGGGTTTCGATGCTCGAGTCCGGGACCAGTTGCACGGCGGCGCGGACGATGTTGCTGGCGTCCTTGTCGCAGATGATGGCCCCATCCATCTTTGCCAGCTCGCGAAGCCGTGTGGGGGAGAAGTCGATGCCGATGTCGAAGCCACCCGAGCAGATGGAATCGATGGTGCGGTCATATCCCAGCACGATCAAAGCGCCGGTGCGCCCGCGGAGGATGCGCTCCAGGCCGTCACGCAACGGAGTTCCGGGTGCGACTCTGGCCAGGGTCGCCTTGAGCGACTCTTCCGGGCTCCGGGCCATAGGGTTTCCCTTCGAAGGTGCAAGCCCATGGCTCGCAGACATGCTGAATGCGGTGTCAGTTGGCGCATCCGAAAAATGGCCTTGTGACGACAAGCTCAATGATAGGGCTTCATCGCACCCTTAACCGCACCAGCAAGCCCCAAAGTGGGCCATTTCGTTATGTTCGGCAGTGCTCCGGAGGTGGGTTTTCGACGACGCCCGGCAGGCGCACTTTACGAACGAGGCCCGTTGACGTGGGCTCATATAACAAGTTGGTGTATTTATTGCCCGGCTGAGACCGAAGCTGCCCGTTCATCCATGGGTCTCAGTAATCAACCTGCCGTTTGAGCTTGTTTCCCAGCCACAGCATCGCAAGGCTCACTACGAGGAAGCCGACTGATATGGCCAGAGCGAAGACCACCACACCCGTCCAGCCTCCAGCACGCGCCGGGTCGATGAACCAGTAGGGATACCAGTTCACAAAGGCTCCCCGGATCAGGCTGTAGACCAGGTAACCGATGGGGTAGAGAAGCCAATACCAGATGTGCTTGGGCTTGAGGGTGGTCCGGGGCGGCTGGAACAGCCAATCCGCCACCATCACCACAGGCATCAGGTAGTGGACCACGAAGTTCACCCACGGGAGCAGGGACCCGAGGTCCTCGCCGGCAAGCAGGGCACCGAACACCAGCCCCACCACCGCCATGGCGATGGTGGCGGTCCCGCGGGTCACGTCGTCGGCCTCCGAGGGGCGTTTCCGGATCAGGACCCGGTAGCCGCTGATGAGGAGCACCAACGCAGCAAAGATGTTGGACAGATTGGTGAAGTAGCTGAAGAAGTTCCAGAGGTCGTAGCCCATGCCCAAATGAACCGTCAGCTGTGTACCCACCGCTATCAAGGTCAAAAGGCCAAAGAAGAAGCGTCCCCCGACAAGCACATTTCTCTTGGTCATGGGCCAATCCTTGCCCAAAGGAAGTCGGTGGGTGGCCCGACACCCCGAAAGTGTTAAGTGATCAGCAGTTCCAGTGCCTCTGCAAGGTGCCCCACCTCGCGCACGGAGAAGCCATCCGGGATGACCCCGGCCCCGGCAGGACTCGCCGGAACGATCGCGTGGGTGAACCCGAGCCGGTGGGCCTCCTGGATGCGCTGGTTGATCCCGGGAACAGGGCGGACCTCGCCCGCCAGGCCCACTTCGCCGAACGCAATGAGCCGCTGGGGGAGGGCCTTCCTCGATTTTGCCGACGCGACGGCCAGCGCCACCGCCAGGTCCGTGGCGGGCTCCGTAAGTTTCACGCCGCCCACCGTTGCCACGTAGGAATCGTCCTTATGGAGCATGCAGCCCGCACGTTGCTGCAGGACTGCCAGCAGCATTGCCACTCGGGAGCTTTCCAGGCCGCTGGTGGCGCGGCGTGGTTGGGAGTTGGGGCTCTCGGCAAGGAGCGACTGGACCTCGGCGAGCAAAGGCCGGCGGCCTTCCATGGTGACCGTGATGCACGTCCCGGACACGGGCTCACGGGTGCGTGAAACGAACAGTCCGCTGGGATCAGCCAGTCCTTCGATGCCTGTTTCGTTGAGGTCGAAACACCCGACATCGTCCGTGGCGCCGTACCGGTTCTTGACGGCCCGCAGCAGGCGGAGACGCGAATGGCGCTCGCCTTCGAACTGGCACACGACGTCCACCAGGTGCTCCAGCAAACGCGGACCGGCGATGGTGCCTTCCTTGGTCACGTGGCCCACCAGCAAGGTGGTCATGTTGCGCTTTTTGGCCGCGGCAATGATGGAGGCCGCAACCTCGCGTACCTGCGAAACACCGCCGGCGCTGCCCTCCACATCCGCGCTGCTCAACGTTTGCACGGAGTCAACAATCAGCAGCTTGGGCTCAAGCTTCTCCACCTGGCCCAGCGCCTGCCCGAGGTCGGTCTCCGCTGACAAGTAAAGGGTGTGGGCGACGGCGTCGATCCGCTCAGCGCGCAGCTTCACCTGGGCTGCCGACTCCTCGCCCGTGATGTAAAGGACGTCCTGCCCGGTCCGCGCGAACTTGGCCGCGACGTCCAGCAGCAGAGTGGATTTCCCGACGCCGGGTTCCCCGGCAAGCAGGATCACGGCACCAGGAACAAGCCCGCCTCCCAGGACGCGGTCCAGTTCGTCCACTCCGGTGGGCAGGAACGCGGCGGTGGTCCCGTCGACCTCGGCGATGCGGCGGGCCGGCTCCAAAACGGTGGCGGCCGCCGTCGTGCGCGCAACAGTGGCGCCGTATTCCTCGACGGTTCCCCAGGCCTGGCACTCACCGCAGCGCCCCACCCACTTGATGGCGGTCCAGCCGCATTCTGCGCACTTGTAGGCGGGTGTCTTGGATGCGCGCGATGTCTTTGAAGCCATGCGTTCCAGACTAGTCGTGGGGACTGACAGTATTGGCCGGGACCGACAGTACGGCCTTAAGTGCAATTCGCACTCTTTAACGTAGCCTTCGACCCTTGGAGATCTATTGCTGCGCGGGCGATTTGTATGTGTGGGCTGTCACGGCTCTGAGAGTGCCGCGGTTTCATCGGCGCCTACGTCGCTCATTGACGTTGGTTTCTGCGCCCAAAGCGGTTTGCCCAAAAGGTGAGTCTGGTCGATGTGAATCAGACCGGCATCGAATTGCCGTAGTGCGTTGTAGACCTTCCTCATTTCGCCGCGATCCGCAATCAGCCCGCGTCTCACCGCGCTACTGAGGATCCAAGGCGTGTCAATGATTTTGAGTCCAAACTTGCTGGCCAACTGCTGGCCTCTGTACTCGTCGATCACCACATATACGTCTTCCCCGCGGTCTTTCCGCACCATTGCGTGGGCGATCACGAGAACCTCGCCTAAATCGCGACCCTCCATGAGCCTCTGAGCGAGCGGCATTCCCGTTAGTTTTACGACTGCCTCTGAAAGTGCGTTCAGGTCCTCTTCTGAGACATGGGAGTCCAGGATCCCAATATGGTCGTGGCTGACAAGCCAGTGCCAGTTTGGAACGGTGGCGGGCGGAAAGTCGCGGCGGTTAGATCCGCGATTGGTGATTTCACCATCCACTACGTCGGGGACATGCAGTTGATTGGAACCCCGTCGGAGCACTTCGAGGAGCAATGCGTGCTTGGCGGCCGCGCAGAAAGTGATGCAGGGTCCTGCATCGAGGATTGTAATCTGTGCGGCCATCGCTCAGTCTCCGAAAGCGTCGAGGTCGGCCCATGCGACGTCGATAATTTCAGGATGAATGCCTGCCTCTTCGAGCTCGCGGAGCAGTTGGTCTGTGTCTACGCCGCTGAGTGCGGCCAAACCTTGGACTGAAACCAGGTTGCGAATATACCCCTCCGTGGCATTCTCAACCAGGCGCTGCGGTGGTCTTGGGGTGAGGCTTTCGGCGGCCATGGCTCTGTAGTCGCCGATCCAGCCGAACCGAAGTGCCAGCGAATGTGCAGTCTGAGGCCACCACTGTGTTTTCTGCGTAGTTGTGATCCAGCCTTCTGAGTGCATTTGGATGAGTGCGAAGTTCGGGGAGACCTGATAGTGCCGCACAACGGACGAAACGTCACGGAGTCGGGCGCTACCCTTATCGACATTCAAATCTTCAAGGAAAGCTGAGACTCCCCCAACCGGAGCCAAGAGGTGGCGCGAAAAGGTGTCGGCTCTGATCTCTTCGGGCCTTCTGGCTGAGGGGTCATGTGGTAGTCCGGCCTCGTTGTCTTTGAAGACGATATGTCCCAGCTCATGGCCAAGGGACGATCTTTGGCGACCCGGAACACCGGTCGTTGCAACACCAATCACAGATTTTTCGCGAACCGGATCTGTCAACACCATGCCATCCATGCCTGCCGGCATTTCCAGAATCGCTACATCGACTCCCGGAGCAACAAGGCCAATGAGTTCGTGAAGGTCGGCTATGGGTCCGAGGCCCAGTCCCAGGCTATTCCTGATGCCTTCAGCTGCGAGATAGGCCTCCCGCTCGCTTGGTCCGATGCTGTGCGGAATTGGAGCGCGCTCTGGCGTCATGCGCCGATGCCGTGACTGGCCAGGTACGCGTCCATTTCCAGGAACTGGGTGAGCTTCCTTTTCACTTCCGCGGCATCGGCTGTAGGAAGATTTGCTCGGCTGGCCACGAGCACACGATCGCGGACTGGGTTCTCAGCGAGAAGTGCCTCCGCCGGGCAGCCCAAAGCCCAAGCAATCGAAATTATCTCGTCCATCCTCGGCCTCCGGAGGCCGCTTTCAATGCGCGCCAGCGTGGACTGTGAGATGCCCGTCTCTGCCTCGAGGTCCCGCTGGGTCCGCCCGGCTTCTGCTCGTCGGGCGGCAATTCGTTGTCCTAAGTCAGCCGTCGCCACGGGAACCCCCACTGAATCAATTTTCGAAAACTTGATTCAAGTCTAGCGCATTTGACACCCCGAGGCATCCCGATGGCTCACGGCGCATGTCGTTTCGGGCCCCGTATCGAGATTCGGGAAACAACCTCCTCGATTCAAGCGGCCCGTCCGTAGCGCACCGCGTCAACGAACACCGCCAGGCCAAACACGCCCAGTGCCACACCCATCGACGCCACCACGTCGGTGAGCCAGTGGTAGCCGAGGTAGAGCCGGCTGTAGGCGACCAGCAGCGTCAGCAGGGCGGCCCCTGCGTAGGCGGCCACCGCCGTCGTGCGTGTTCCTGAACGGGACACCAGCAAATAGGCCAGGACAAGCGTGAAGACCGCGGCGCCGAGCGTGTGGCCGGAGGGGAAGGACAAGGCGTCATCGGGGCCCAGGAGGAAGTCCGACGACGACGGCCGCGACCGGGAAACGTCCAGCTTGATGACCGCCGCGAGCACCACGGAAAGCACCATGGCGCCCATCAGGATGGCCGGACGCCACAGTTCCTTCTTCCACACGGCCCATGCCGCGGCGACCAGGCCGCCGATGATGGACATCATGGTGGGTGAGGTGGCTTCCGAGACGCCGGCCAGGAAGGCCGTTGCCAAAGCGTTGCGGGAATCGACAACCACCGAGTGAACGGCTCCGTCGAGCGTCGCCAGGCCGCTCGAGGACAACACGGAAGCGAACATCAACCAGAAGACCACGTCCCCGGCAACAAACAACCCGCCCGCCCACAGGAACAGGACCCGCTGCCGCACCCGAAGGGCGGGGGCAGGTTTTGGGCGCAGGGCCGGACGCGCAGAAGGTGCAGAAAGCATCGGCCCATTATCCACAGCGTAAATGGGACTTGGCTGGGAACGCCGGGCGAAAGCTACAGCGCGGGCAGTACCGCCCGGGCTTCCTCAGGTTCCATCCCGCTGGCCTCAAGCAGGTCCACCATGAGCGGCCGGAACAGCATCACCACGGTTTCGCCTTCGAGCCTCTGGACGTCAAGCATCTTCGGGTGCAGCCGGGCGGCGATGTCCGAGAGGTCGTTCCTGGCCCGCCGCAGATGCACCCTGCGCGTTCCTTCGCTCTGCTCGGACAGCCCGATGGTCATCTCGTCGATGGCGGCCGCAGTTTCCTGCAGGACCTCCGAGATGCTCTCGATCGCCTCGTCGGACAAAGCCGCGTGGTTGATGGCACTGGTGAGGCGGCGTGCGAACACCCGGCTGTTGCGCAGTGCGAGGTCGATGTACTCCAGCGAATGCTCCAGGCCGGCGAGTTCATCGCGGTGCCGGCGATGCGCCGGGGCCAGCGTCGCCACCTCGCCGGAAGCCCGCAGCGTTTGCCGCATCCGATCCACCAAAGGCTGGCAGTTGCGGCCACGGATCAGGGCGTGCCAGGCAGTGGTGGAGTCGCTTTCGATCATGGCCGTGGCACACTCACGAAGAACCTCGGCGAGCTCGTGCAGAATCTTCTGGATGTCCTTCCGCGGTTCCCGGCGTGGATCCTTGGGCACCAAGATGGTCACCAGCAGCGCAAACACGCCACCCACCACGGCGTCCAGGCTGCGCGTAAAAGGCCCGCCGGCCGGCGCCGGAAGCAACACCACCAGAAGCGACTGCAGCCCCAGCTGCGTGGTGAAAATAGTCCCGCTGTCCAGGAACCTGGCCAACAGGATCGAGAAGAGAAGTACGACGGCGGCCTGCCAGATCCCGGCGCCCAGCCAGTGAAGCAGCAAATCACCAACCACGATGCCCAGTGTGCAGCCCAGGCCTACCTCTATCACCCGGCGCAGCCGGGGATCGCGTGAGAAACCCAAGGCAATCAGGGAAGACGTTGCGGCGAACAGAGGCCCCTGGTGGCCCAACACGTATTCGGCGAAAGCGTAGGCGCCAACCGCGCACACCGTCATTTGGATGGCCGGCGTCAACGAGTTCCGGCTCCGGACCAAGCCGGTCCTGACTCTGGCCCGCAGAAACCTCTTGCTTGCGTTCAGTCCCTTAGCGGCAGCCATGTCCTTCAGTCTATTTCCCCGCCCGCCATCTGCCAGGGAGCGACGAGCGCAACCGGGGAACCACTCAAGGTGGCGCGCGCCACATAACCCAATGGTCCGCCGTCGTTCACCTTCCGTTCACCTGCCACCGCAGATCCCGTTACCTGCGCTCCATACCTTCAGTAAAGGAACAAAAAGGTCCACAGCTCGCGCACGCCGAAATCTCCGTTCGGAACGCATCTGAGAAATCCCTGGAAGGGGCACATCCAAGTGAAGGCAACTCGCTTCGGCCGCAACGCGGCAATCGCGGTCATCGCAGCAGGCGCACTCGCGCTCACCGCTTGCGGTTCTGACAACGCAACCGGCACCACTGGCGGCACCCAGTCCGCAGCAGCCGGCACCAAGGTAACCGGCACCCTGACCGGTATCGGCGCCTCCTCCACCGGCGCAGCAATGGACGCTTGGAAGGCCGGTTTCGCCTCCGCAAACCAGGGCGCCACTGTCCAGTACTCCCCGGACGGTTCCGGCGCGGGCCGCAAGGCAATCATCGACGGCTCGGCACAGTTCGCCGGCTCGGATGCCTACCTGAAGGATGACGAGCTCGAGGCTTCCAAGGCCAAGTGCGGCCCCGAGGGTGCCATCAACATCCCGGTCTACATCTCTCCGATCGCCGTCGCCTTCAACATCCCTGACGTCAAGGAACTGAAGCTCGACGCCGCAACGGTCGCCAAGATCTTCCGCGGCGAAATCGCCAACTGGAACGATCCCGCCATCGCAGCCCTTAACGCAGGCGTCACCCTCCCGGACCTCAAGGTCACCCCGGTGAACCGCTCCGATGACTCCGGCACCACCACCAACTTCACCGACTACCTCGCAGCCGCTGCTCCCGAGGTCTGGACCGACAAGGCTGCCGGCGTATGGCCCGCATCCCTGAAGGGCGAAAACGCCAAGGGAACCTCCGGCGTCGTCAAGACCGTCACCGACACCCCGGGTGCCGTGACCTACGCCGATGACTCCGCAGTTTCCGGCAAGCTGGGCACCGCCTCCATCAAGGTGGGCGAAGAGTTCGTCAAGATCTCTGCCGACGCTGCTGCCAAGGCTGTCGAAGCAGGCAAGCCCGTTGACGGCCGCGCCAGCAACGACGTTGCCATCAAGCTGGACCGCAAGACCACCGCATCGGGTGCCTACCCGGTAGTCCTCGTCTCGTACCACGTTGTCTGCACCACCTACGAGACCAAGGAAGTTGCTGACCTGGTCAAGGCCTTCGAAACCTACGTAGTTTCGGATGAGGGACAGAAGACCGCTGCCGACGCCGCGAAGTCCGCACCGCTCTCCAAGACCCTGCAGGACAAGGCAAAGACCGCCATCGAATCCATCAAGGCCAAGGCCTAAGGTTCCCGGCGGGTTCGCTGAACCCGGCTGAACACTGAAGTTCCCTGTCCCGCACGGAGTGGCCGCAGAGCCGCCCGGGCGGGGCAGGGAACTTAGCCATGTATGACCAGTTCACTCCAGACTGAAGGATCGTGAAGTGACCACCAACTCCCTGACAACCTCCCAAGGCGCAGGACGCGCCGGGGACAAGGTTTTCTCCGGGGCCGCAATGGCCGCAGGGTGCCTTATTCTTGCGGTTCTCTTCGGAGTCGCGTTGTTCCTCGTGGTGCAGGCGATCCCCGCGCTCACCGCACCGCCCGCCGACATCCAGGGCGGACACGGCTTCTTCGCCTACATCGCCCCGATCGTGGTGGGCACGTTGATCGCCGCCGTGATCGCATTGGTCATCGCCACCCCCGTGGCAATCGGCGTTGCCCTGTTCATCTCGCACTACGCACCGCGCAGGCTCGCCGCCGGCCTGGGCTACGTGGTGGACCTCCTGGCCGCCATCCCTTCCGTTGTTTACGGCGCTTGGGGCGCGGCTTTCCTGGCCAAGGAAATCTCGCCCGCCTATGACTGGCTGGCCACCTACCTCGGCTGGATCCCGATCTTCGAAGGTCCCGCTTCGGCCACCGGCAAGACCATCCTCACCGCCGGCATTGTCCTGTCCGTCATGGTCCTTCCCATCATCACCTCCCTGTCACGCGAAATCTTCCTGCAGACCCCCAAGCTGCACGAAGAAGCAGCACTGGCCCTGGGAGCCACCCGCTGGGAAATGATCAAGATGGCTGTGCTGCCGTTCGGTCGCCCCGGCATCATCAGCGCCATCATGCTCGGGCTTGGCCGGGCCCTGGGGGAGACCATGGCTGTTGCCCTGGTGCTGTCCTCAGGCGTCCTCACCGCGAGCCTCATCCAGTCCGGCAACCAGACCATTGCCGCGGAGATCGCCCTGAACTTCCCCGAAGCCAGCGGCCTGAAGGTCAACACCCTGATCGCTGCCGGCCTGGTGCTCTTCGTCATCACCCTCGGCGTGAACATGATCGCCCGCTGGATCATCACACGGCACAAAGAATTCTCGGGAGCCAACTAAATGACCGCCACAGTAGCCCGCAAGCGCTCCGCACTCACCAAGGGCCAACTGCCAAAGTTCGCGCCCTACATCGTGCTGGCCGTCGCACTCGTCGTAGCAGCGGCCATCATGGCACTGATCGGCTTCAACGCCTTCGGCTGGGGCATCGTCGCCGCGATCCTCTTCGCTGTCGGCCTGGTTTCCTGGAGCGGCGCTGTTGAAGGCGCCCGCAAAGCCAAGGACAAGCTGGCCACCTGCCTGGTGGTGGGTGCGTTCCTGATCGCGCTCCTGCCCTTGATTTCGGTGATCGTCACGGTGCTGATCAACGGCATCCCGGGGCTCATCACACCCGGATTCCTGGGCACCTCCATGAACGGCGTCACCGGAGCGTTCGACAACAAGGCAGCAGAAGAAGGCGCCCCCGTGCTGGGCGGCATCTACCACGCCCTGATGGGCACTATCCAGATCACCCTCCTGGCCACTGTCATCTCGGTGCCGGTGGGCCTGCTCACCTCGATCTACCTCGTGGAATACGGCAACGACCGTCCGCTGGCCCGCGCCATCACGTTCTTTGTGGATGTCATGACAGGCATTCCCTCGATCGTGGCCGGCCTCTTCGCGGCAGCGTTCTTCTTCGCCATCGTCGGCCCGGGCACCAAGACCGGTGCGGTGGCCGCCGTCGCGCTTTCCGTCCTGATGATCCCGGTGGTGGTCCGCTCCAGCGAAGAAATGCTGAAGATCGTCCCGAACGAGCTCCGCGAGGCCTCCTACGCGCTGGGCGTGCGCAAGTGGCGCACCATCACCAAAGTGGTCATCCCGACGGCGATCTCCGGCATCGCTTCCGGCGTCACCTTGGCGATCGCCCGAGTGATCGGTGAAACCGCCCCCATCCTGGTGACCGCCGGGTTCGCCACCACCATCAACAACAACGTGTTCGGCGGCTGGATGGCCTCGCTGCCCACGTTCATCTACACGCAGATCCTCAACCCGACGTCGCCGTCCAACCCTGGTCCCTCCGACCAGCGTGCTTGGGGCGCCGCGCTGGTGCTGATCATCCTGGTGATGCTCCTGAACCTCGGAGCCCGCCTCATCGCCCGCATGTTCGCGCCCAAGACGGGCCGCTAGCCGGGTCTGCCGGGCCGCTCGGCACTCAAAACTTCCAGAACCCCCAAGGAACAAAGGAACACCATGTCCAAGCGCATCGACGTCAAAGACCTGAATGTCTACTACGGCAATTTCCTGGCCGTCGAGGACGTCAACATCAACATCCAAGCCAAGTCCGTCACGGCTTTCATTGGCCCTTCCGGCTGCGGCAAGTCCACCTTCCTCCGCACGCTGAACCGCATGCACGAGGTCCTTCCCGGCGCCCGCGTCGAGGGCGAAGTGCTGCTGGACGGCGACAACCTTTACGGTCCCGGCGTTGACCCCGTGACCGTTCGCACCCAGGTGGGCATGGTCTTCCAGCGCCCCAACCCGTTCCCCACCATGTCCATCCGCGACAACGTGCTGGCGGGCGTGAAGCTGAACAACAAGAAGATCTCCAAGGGAGCAGCCGATGCCCTCGTTGAGAAGTCCCTTGTTGGTGCCAACCTTTGGAACGAGGTCAAGGACCGCCTGGACAAGCCGGGGTCCGGTCTTTCCGGTGGCCAGCAGCAGCGTCTGTGCATCGCCCGCGCCATCGCCGTCGAGCCTCAGGTGATCCTCATGGATGAGCCCTGCTCCGCCCTTGACCCCATCTCCACGCTGGCCGTCGAAGACCTCATCAACGAGCTCAAAGACCAGTACACCGTGGTGATCGTGACCCACAATATGCAGCAGGCCGCCCGCGTGTCCGACAAGACCGCGTTCTTCAACATCGCAGGCACCGGCAAGCCCGGCAAGCTGATCGAGTTCGCCGATACGACCAGCATCTTCAACAACCCGTCCCAGAAGGCCACGGAAGACTACGTGTCCGGCCGCTTCGGATAAGGGTTCCGCGGGTTCCGGCTTTCTATGGGGGGAGTCGGCACAGAACGACGGCGGCCGTCGCCTTGGGGGTACGGCCGCCGTCGTTTTTTGTTGCCTAACTGAGGGGGCAGATATCGACCCAATGACTGCTCACTGGGCCGTTGTCCGTCCCAGTTGGGGTTACAGGCGTGTGAGCGGGGAGAGCGCAAGCTCCAGGATTGCGGTGACCCAGCGGCAGGTCAGGAGTGCGGGCCTGAGGCATTAGGCGACAATGCAGTGATTTTTGCTGGTGGTGTAATTATTCGTCCCGAACCGGAAACAACATGTACGAGCAGGCCATTCTGCTCAGTTGTTCCAGGGGGGAAGGACCCAGACCAATGAAGTACCACCGATCCCGCTTTGCCAAGTCCGCCACTCTGGCATCGCTTGCGCTGGCACTGACACTTACAGCCTGCATACCTGCAAACCCGCCGGGTATTTCCACCGCTCGGGGAGTATCAGAACGCCCTATGCCCGCCACCCAGCCTCTCGCCGTGGTTATTGATCAGATACTGCCGGCGCCTGAATCCAGCGCAACTAATCGGCTGGAAAACCCGGTCCTGCTCGAAGTGCCATCATCGGTCATGGTCCCCGCGGCTACCGCTGCACCATCCCAGGAACAGTCAGGTACCGTGCCAGCAGCGGCGCCCGTTCCTACTGCTGCCCCACCAATCGCTACTGCCCCACAGGCGACCGCTCCGCCAGCCGCACCACCAGCGCCCGCGCCCGCCGGCCCAGCTGCGGGCGCGTGCACCCCTGACAACATCGATATCCGGCGGAACGACCAAGTCCAGGCGATTAAGCCGATCCCTGCCAATGAGCAGCAGTACTACACCGTCCTTGGGTGCGCCGAAGGCTGGCTCGCATACTCCATTTCAGATGAGGGGATCAGGGCCATCGGCCTCGACGGTGGCAACGTTTATTTCAACTTTGCCACGCTCCAAAGCAACGGCCGATACCTGACCGATTTCACACAGTTGTGGACCAGCGTCCATAACTGGGACTTTCTCGCCTTTGACGTACGGGACGGAAAATACGCAACCGTGCAAGAGGCTATGGACGCCCAGTTCGCCACAAACGGCATCCCAGTCCGGTTGAGGGAACAACTTGTTGGTCCCGGCCCAGCAACCGGCGCTCCGTAACCACCTCCACTCCAAGCACAAGAAATTAACCATGGAATTCATAGACGCCCACTCAGTGGTGATCTTCGGCGTACTGCTCGTTCATCTCATCGGCGTGATCGTCGTCGCCGTTTCGACAGTTGTTCTGGTAGCCGCGATGTTCGTCGTCGTCCCGGTCGTGCATGCCTGCAGAAGCGTGTGGTCGGCCCGTCACGCAGGCAAGCAGAGACCCAGCGGCGACGACTTGGCCGCGCAGCGGCTCTAAAAGAGGTACCCGGCACGCTCATTGGGGGATTTTGCCGGGTATCTCTTCATTTAAGAGGGCTACCGGAACAGATGCTTAAACTTTTTCTACGGTTATGTAAGAAACAACGATTCCCGGGACACTTAGTGGTTGACACATCACATCGCACTAGTCCGGGGGAACAGAACAAGGATGTTGGCTGCCAGAGAGCAGAAACTGATTGCTCTTCACGCTGAACACTTCAGCCGCATCTACCAGTACATCGCGTACCGGATCAACGACCGCGAACGGGCCGAGGAACTGGCCAATGACGTGTTCCGAATCGTGTGGGAAAAACAACCGCCCGAGCCGCCCGGTCTCGGATGGCTGATAGCCACAGCCAGGAATGTACTGGGCAATGAGTACAAAGGCAGGAGTCGTCGCGATCAACTCATGCAGCGCCTGGCCGAAGAAGCGCGGGTCCAGGCCGTTACTACCAGCGATGACGAGCAGCAGGCCACCGTTGCGGAGATCCTCTCCAGGCTCAAGGACCGCGATCGGGAAATCCTGATGCTCTCCTACTGGGATGACCTCACCACCGCGGAACTGGCCGAAAGCCTTGGGTGTACAGCCTCCGCTGCCGCGGTCAGGCTCCACCGGGCCCGGAAAGCGTTCGCGAAAGCCGCACCACAACACCTCATGACAGAACGGGAAGTCTAACCATGGACCGCATCGAACAACTCATGAAAAACGCAAAACCAAACGTCCCCGAACCCGGTACCACCCCCGGTGTCCTGCCGAGCCGGTCCCATGTCTTCTCCGATGATCCCAACGTCGTTTCTCTCGCCGACCGCAAACCTCGGCGTAAAGGGTGGGCGGCCACCACAGGTGTGGTTCTCGCTGCGGCAGCTGTCATCGGGGCGGTCGTCGTAGCCGGCAACCTCGTCCCGCAATCGGCGCCGGCACCGGCCACTACCGACACCCCCACTGTCACGGCCACCCCTACGCCAACGCCCACCGCGTCGCCAACGGTTACCCCTTCCGCGACGGCAAGCCCCACACCGACAACCACCCCAACCGAAACCCCGGCATGGACCCCTTCTCCGACCTCGACCACGGTTATCACCCCGATCCCGGCGCCGACCACGGCACCACCAGCGACCTCGCCCGCCGGCCCAGCTGCGGGCGCCTGCACCCCTGACAACATCGATATCCGGCGGAACGACCAAGTCCAGGCGATCAAGCCGATCCCGGCCAATGAGCAGCAGTACTACACCGTCCTTGGTTGCACAGAAGGCTGGCTCGCATACTCCATTTCAGATGAGGGGATCAGGGCCATCGGCCTCGACGGTGGCAACGTTTATTTCAACTTTGCCACGCTCCAAAGCAACGGCCGATACCTGACCGATTTCACACAGTTGTGGACCAGCGTCCATAACTGGGACTTTCTCGCCTTTGACGTACGGGACGGAAAATACGCAACCGTGCAAGAGGCTATGGACGCCCAGTTCGCCACAAACGGCATCCCAGTCCGGTTGAGGGAACAACTTGTTGGTCCCGGCCCAGCAACCGGCGCTCCGTAACCACCTCCACTCCAAGCACAAGAAATTAACCATGGAATTCATAGACGCCCACTCAGTGGTGATCTTCGGCGTACTGCTCGTTCATCTCATCGGCGTGATCGTCGTCGCCGTTTCGACAGTTGTTCTGGTAGCCGCGATGTTCGTCGTCGTCCCGGTCGTGCATGCCTGCAGAAGCGTGTGGTCGGCCCGTCACGCAGGCAAGCAGAGACCCAGCGGCGACGACTTGGCCGCGCAGCGGCTCTAAAAGAGGTACCCGGCACGCTCATTGGGGGATTTTGCCGGGTATCTCTTCATTTAAGAGGGCTACCGGAACAGATGCTTAAACTTTTTCTACGGTTATGTAAGAAACAACGATTCCCGGGACACTTAGTGGTTGACACATCACATCGCACTAGTCCGGGGGAACAGAACAAGGATGTTGGCTGCCAGAGAGCAGAAACTGATTGCTCTTCACGCTGAACACTTCAGCCGCATCTACCAGTACATCGCGTACCGGATCAACGACCGCGAACGGGCCGAGGAACTGGCCAATGACGTGTTCCGAATCGTGTGGGAAAAACAACCGCCCGAGCCGCCCGGTCTCGGATGGCTGATAGCCACAGCCAGGAATGTACTGGGCAATGAGTACAAAGGCAGGAGTCGTCGCGATCAACTCATGCAGCGCCTGGCCGAAGAAGCGCGGGTCCAGGCCGTTACTACCAGCGATGACGAGCAGCAGGCCACCGTTGCGGAGATCCTCTCCAGGCTCAAGGACCGCGATCGGGAAATCCTGATGCTCTCCTACTGGGATGACCTCACCACCGCGGAACTGGCCGAAAGCCTTGGGTGTACAGCCTCCGCTGCCGCGGTCAGGCTCCACCGGGCCCGGAAAGCGTTCGCGAAAGCCGCACCACAACACCTCATGACAGAACGGGAAGTCTAACCATGGACCGCATCGAACAACTCATGAAAAACGCAAAACCAAACGTCCCCGAACCCGGTACCACCCCCGGTGTCCTGCCGAGCCGGTCCCATGTCTTCTCCGATGATCCCAACGTCGTTTCTCTCGCCGACCGCAAACCTCGGCGTAAAGGGTGGGCGGCCACCACAGGTGTGGTTCTCGCTGCGGCAGCTGTCATCGGGGCGGTCGTCGTAGCCGGCAACCTCGTCCCGCAATCGGCGCCGGCACCGGCCACTACCGACACCCCCACTGTCACGGCCACCCCTACGCCAACGCCCACCGCGTCGCCAACGGTTACCCCTTCCGCGACGGCAAGCCCCACACCGACAACCACCCCAACCGAAACCCCGGCATGGACCCCTTCTCCGACCTCGACCACGGTTATCACCCCGATCCCGGCGCCGACCACGGCACCACCAGCGACCTCGCCCGCCGGCCCAGCTGCGGGCGCCTGCACCCCTGACAACATCGATATCCGGCGGAACGACCAAGTCCAGGCGATCAAGCCGATCCCGGCCAATGAGCAGCAGTACTACACCGTCCTTGGTTGCACAGAAGGCTGGCTCGCATACTCCATTTCAGATGAGGGGATCAGGGCCATCGGCCTCGACGGTGGCAACGTTTATTTCAACTTTGCCACGCTCCAAAGCAACGGCCGATACCTGACCGATTTCACACAGTTGTGGACCAGCGTCCATAACTGGGACTTTCTCGCCTATGACGTTCAGAATGGGAAATACGCAACCGTGCAAGAGGGTATGGATGCCCAGTTTGCCACTTATGGCATTCCTGTCCGACTCAGGACGCAGCTTGTCGGCCCCGGCCCTACAGCCCCAACGGGAACCGGCACACCATGATCGCCTCTGATCTGGACCTAACGACCGGCATTGGGCCCGGAAACGGCAGTCTCGTACTAGCCGTTGCAAGATCCGCGTCGTTGTCCTTCCCAGTTGGGGTTACAGGCGTGTGAGCGGGGAGAGCGCAAGCTCCAGGATGAACGCAGCTACTGCGGTGACCAGTGGCGTTGCTACCCAGAACAGCAGGATCCTTCGGACCAGGCGCCGGTTGACGGTGTGGAAGCGTTGGTTGACGCCGCCGCCCAGCACCGAGGCCGTGAGTGTGTGCGTGGTGGAAAGCGGCAGCTGAAATCCGATCGCGCCGATAAACAGCATCACCGACGTCAGGGTCTGGGCCACGAATCCACGCAGCGGATCAACCCGGATGAGCTTGTGCCCCAACGTGTGGGAGATCCGCCAGCCGCCCAACAGGGTTCCCGCCGTGAGCATGACGGCGGTGAGGAGCAGGATCCACAGAGGGACGTCGTCCCCGCCCGAGAACCCGGCAGCCACTATTCCCAGAAGAATGACCGCGGCCGTTCGCTGCCCGTCCTGGAGGCCGTGGCCGAACGCAACAGCCGCGCTGGAAACGGCCTGCGCACGCCGGAAGCGCCTGTTGACGACGTTCGGCTGCGTGTAGCGGGCGGCCCACGTCACCGGCCACACCAGAAGGTAAGCCGCCCCGAAGGCTATCAACGGCGACAGCACCAGGGGGAGGACCACCTGTGTGACAACGATGCCGTCCACGCCCCCGATGGAGTTTCCGCCCACCAGGATGCTCGCGCTGCCTGCGCCGATCAGGCCGCCCACCAGCGAGTTCGTGGAAGACAAAGGAATGCCACGCCACCACGCATAAACTCCCCACAGTATTGATGCCGCCAAGGCTGAGGCGAGCATGGTGAGGCCGCTGGTGCCATCGGGCAGGGTGATCCATGACTGCGTGAAGGCGAGGACGAACGTGCCGCTGAGCATGGCGCCCACGAAGTTGAAGACGGCAGCCAGAAGCACGGCGATGGACGGCGTGAGGGCCCGGGTCCGGGTGGAAAGCGCGACGGCGTTGGAGACATCCCGGAAGCCGTTGAGGAATGCGAACCCGGCAGCCAAGGCAACTACCAGGACCAAGGCGGCGATGGTCACGTCATGATTCCTTGACGATGATGCTGCCTACCTGCGTGGCGACCTTCCGCATGTCTTTGGTCACTTCCACCAACTGGTTGGCGATGTCCCGGTGCCGCGCGTACTGCGCGGACTTCATGTCCTTGAGCATCTCGGCCACCCAGATCCGATGGGTGCGTTCTGCACGCTTGGTGAGCCGGAGGATTTCAATCCAGTAGTCCTCGAGTTCATCAAGGTCCTCGAGCTTCCGCATGGCGTCCACCGTCAGCTCGGCCTGCCGGCTGATGATCTCCAGCTGGTCGGCGGCGCGTTTGGGGAGCCGGTCCAGCTTGTAGATCGCGACGAGGTCGCCGGCGGCATCCAGCTTCTCCATGGCCTCGTTGAGGTGGCGCGACAAGGTGTACATGTCCTCGCGGGGGAGGGGGTTCACGAAACTGGTGCGCATGTGCGTCAGGAGTGCGAAGTGCAGGTCCAGGGATTTCGACTCATGCTCGTGCAGTTCCTCGGCAAGGCGGTCGTGCTCGCCGGCGGGGGCGCCGAGAATCTCGGACAGGGTTCCGGTGGCTGCCACGATGACGCCGGCCATTTGTGCGAGCAGTACGAGCCCGGCAGGTTCCTGGGGGAAAAGGCGCAGCTTCATGTCGCTTCCGGGCTGGGGACGGGTGGGCGCAGGCCGCTTGACTTGACGCGACCCGTTTCGCTCCCAACTTTACCGGTCCGGCGGCGAGCTGCGGGATGCGCGCGGGAACGTTGCGGGAAGTTGTCCCCATCGCGAGGTGCTGCACATCCATGCAACACTTGGCAAGACAAATATTTAATCCAATCAATGGGGGAATTATGCGTTTCAACAATGTTGTGAAGATCACCGGCTTGGCGGCTGCCGGGATGCTCGCCTTGAGTGCCTGTGGACCCGCTGCGTCGAGCCCGACGCCGGCTGGCTCCGAATCGTCGTCCACATCATCGTCCGCTTCGCCTTCAGCGTCGTCGTCGTCCTCTGCTTCTTCTGCTGCCTCCGAAGGCACTTCCTCGGGAGACTACAAGGTTGCCGCCTGGGCGCTTCCCATCTCGGACGCCGGCGAGAAGCTGGGCAGCATGAAGGGTGACAGCTTCTCCGTGGATGTCTTCCAAGTGGCCACGGACGTCGCATCCAAGGACAGCATGTTCGTGGACAAGGAAACCAAGGAGAACCTGCTGAAGAAGGGCGCTCCGATTGTTTACGTGAACTACGTGGTCACCAACACCTCTTCGGCGGATATCCCCCTGAGCCACTCGCTGGTGACGCCCTCTGCGAAGTACACGGACTGGAAGTACCTTGGAGGCATGCCTTCCGATTCCAGCAGCGACGGTTTCAAGAAGCACGGCCTCACCAGCTCAGGCATCAAGCTGAAGGAAAAGGACCCGTTCGTGCTGAAGCCGGGTGAGTCGTTCAACATCGCCGAGAACTTCGCCTACACCGCAGGCAAGGAAACCGAGATCAAGGCCACCATGACGCCGCAGGACACGGCCGGCGACCTGGATCACGACAAGAAGGAAACCGCCGAAACTACGGTCACTTTGAAGTAGTTCCTGCCGCGTTTGCCCGGGCCCGTTTCAGGACAGGCCCGGGCAAACTGCGTTCGGGCATAAAAATGGTGCCGAACCGGATACGCCTCTCGGCGGTAGGCCGCTCGAAGCGGCTATAAGTTGAAGCCCGGGGGTTTCGCGGTTCGACACCAGTTTTAGTTTTCCCCGTCTGGCTGGCTAAGTCAACATTGACAGTCCGGGCCGGGCGTGGGTACGTTTCGCCCTTCTGCTGCGTTAGTCCAGCTCTCCAAGCCGCCAAGCGTTTGCGGCATGTTCGAGGTCTTCCGCGGTTTTCACCAGCTGGTGGGAGTTGCGGGTGAGCTTGCTCGCGTGGCCCTCATTGGTGTGTTCGGCGCCGTCGGCAAGTGTCGCCTGGCCGAGTGCCACCACACGGCAGAACGCAGCCGAACGTTCCAGCGCGACGTCGAACTCGCCGTCGAAGGCGCCCGACAAAATCGCGTCAGCCATGGTCTTCATCTCGTCGGCTCCCGGCGGCTCAGCCGCCCCTGCCACCACGTTCGAAACCTGCGCGGTATCGCGCCCGGCGCGGAAGTACACGGAGATGCGCTCCGGGTTCTGGATGGTTGCGGCGCGGAGGGCATACAGCCGCCAGAGGGCGCCCGGCAGGCTTCGGGCAGGGCTTTCAGCCCACATCTCAGCGATGGCCTCGAGGCCTTGCTCATCGGCCAGCTTCACCAGCCTGCGGGTGACTTTGGGGTCGTCGCTGTCGCGGCCGCGCTTCACCAGCGCCTGGGCAGCCAGGTGCGCTGCCTCGGAAACGCGTGCCGGGTCTGCCCCACCGGCGAACGGTTCGAAATCGATGGGGGCGAAGGGCTTGGGCTTGTGGTGCCTGTTTGCTCCGCCGTACGCACGTGATCCTGGCTGTTCGCTCATGAGTTCACCGTACTCCTGTGCTCTGGTGGGGTCGAGTAACGGTTCCTTGGGCCGCTGTTGCCGGGGCGGGCCTTCGCTACCCGCTTTGCCGCCGCCCTGAGACGGACACACCGCAGCTGCCGCGCGTCGTCGTCGACCTCCCGCACAAAGAAGGTGACGACGCCGCAGCGCGCCTTCGGTTCCATACCTGCCTTGACCTTGGGGTACAGTATTTATGGCTGTTTCAACAGCTGGAGGGCCTTTAGCTCAGTTGGTAGAGCATCGGACTTTTAATCCGTGGGTCGTGGGTTCGATCCCCACAGGGCCCACCCTCCAAAACAGGCCGGAGACGCTGAGTCTCCGGCCTGTTTTTTTGTTGTCCGCCCACGGACTGGCGGTCTTGGCCCTATCTCCCGCCGCACAGCCGTGAACGGCGCAAAGGTCAGCGTGGGCGTCAGGATTTCGCCCGCCGAGCAACGATGGCGGCGTGCGGACGGACTCCGGGGTCTGCGCGGGAGTGTGTGCTGGTCACGGTAAAGCCCGCATCCTGGAGCCGGGCGGCCATGTCCTGCACGGGCCAAAAATAGGCGGGCGTCACTGCATGCGGGAAGACCTCCAGGGTGACTCCCTCGAAGAATCCCAGCAGGAGACCGCCGTCGGGCCTGAGGCATCGGGCAAATTCGTCCAGGACCGCGCCGATGTCTTCGGGGGGAGTGTGAATCACCGAGTACCAGGCGAGGATCCCGGCGAGTGACTGGTCCGGCGTCGGCAGAACCTGGAGGTCACCCAGTGTGAAGGGGATTTCCGGGTAGCGCTGCCGGGCGGTTTCGATGAACTCAGGCACCAGGTCCACACCCTCGGCATCCACGCCAATCGAGTGCATGAAGTGCGTCCACTGGCCTGGGCCGCAGCCGGCGTCGAGGACTTTCCCGTCAAGGCTGCCGGCCCAGTCCTGGACGAGCGCGCGATCGTCGGTGTTGGTGCTGCTGATGGACCCGAACAGCGAGGTGTACTCGGCCGCGCGGGCGGAATAGGCGGACGCAGTGATCCCGGATGACATGGACTCCAGCCTAGGCCGCTCCCAACCCGCTCGGTGCGAATTCCCGATGCAGAACGGCGCAAGCGCCGCGCAAAGCAAAGAAAGTCCTTGACTCGTCATCGATACACCGACAGCATGGTTCTATAACGTTGTAAATTGACTCGTAAGCCCCCGAACAACCCAGCAGACAAGGACCCATGCCTTGGGAGACCAGAACAACACCGCCAAAATCACCATCGACCCCGCATTTGTCATCGGTCCGGTCCGGAGAAAAACCTTTGGGGCCTTCGTCGAGCACCTGGGCCGCTGCGTTTACACAGGAATCTTCGAACCGGAGCACCCGCAGGCTGACGAGGACGGATTCCGTACCGACGTCCTGGAGCTCACCAGGGAACTCGGCGTCTCCACCGTCCGCTACCCCGGAGGGAATTTCGTTTCGGGCTACCGCTGGGAGGACGGGGTGGGTCCCAAGGAAGACCGCCCTACGCGCCTGGATCTCGCCTGGCACTCCAGCGACCCCAACCTGGTGGGTGTGGACGAATTCGCCAAATGGTCCGAAAAGGCCGGGGTCGAGCCCATGATGGCTGTGAACCTGGGCACCAGGGGAACGCAGGAAGCCCTGGACCTGCTGGAATACTCCAACATCAAGGGCGGTACGGCCCTGTCCGAACAGCGCAAGGCCAATGGCGCCGTCGAGCCCCACAACATCAACATGTGGTGCTTGGGCAACGAGATGGATGGTTTCTGGCAGATCGGCCACAAAACGGCCGCAGAGTACGCCCGGGTTGCGGCTGAAACAGCCCGGGCCATGCGCATGGTGAACCCGGACCTGGAACTGGTGGCGTGTGGAAGTTCCGGCCCGGACCTCCCCACATTCGGCGAATGGGAGCGTGTGGTCCTCAACGAAACCTACGAACTCGTGGACCTGATCTCAGCCCACCAGTACTTCGAGGACTTCGGCGATCTGCAGGAACACCTGTCCGCCGGGCACAGGATGGAGGCCTTCATCAAGGACCTGGTGTCCCACATCGACCACGTGAAATCTGCAACGAAATCCGGCAAGGAGGTCAACATTTCCTTCGACGAGTGGAACGTCTGGCACATGTCCCGGGACGAATCGAAGGCACCCGCCGGTGATGACTGGCCGGTCGCCCCGGTACTGCTGGAGGACCGCTACACAGTGACGGACGCCGTGGTGGTGGGTGACCTCCTGATAACGCTGCTTCGCAACACGGACCGCGTCCATTCAGCCAGCCTTGCTCAACTGGTCAACGTGATCGCGCCCATCATGACCGAGCCCGGTGGCCGTGCCTGGAAGCAGACAACGTTCCACCCGTTCGCACTCACGTCGCAACATGCCTCGGGCGATGTGCTGAACCTCGCCGTCGAATCGCCGCAGCTGGGCAGCGAAAAGACGCCCGCCTTCAGCGCGTTGTCAGCGGTGGCAACACATGACGCCGATGCCAAGGAGGCCGTCGTCTTCGCCGTGAACCGTTCGGCGACTGACGCGCTGACCCTGGACGCCGCCGTCGGAAGCCTCAACGCGCAGAAGGTTATCGAGGCCATCACGTACACGAACAAGGACCCGTACTGGCAGGCGACGGCGGACGATTCGACGTCGGTCCTGCCGTCCGAAAACGTCAGCGTCAAGCTCGACGGCGGCCGCCTCACCGCCGGGCTTCCGCCCGTGAGCTGGACCATGATCAGGCTGTCCCTGGAGTCCTAGGGCAACACAGGGCGGCCAGGACACCACGGGGCGTCCGGAACAGCGGGAAACTAGGCGATCTGCTGCGTACCGTCGTGGAACATGGGGTACGCGGAAATGGGTGTGACGGTGGCTGGTTCCGGTGCCTGCGCTGCGGGCTCCGGAGCCGGCTCGTCGACGGTCACGATCTCCATGGACTCCATGTCCAGCAGCCGCCGGCTTCCGGTGTGGTCATTGAGCCAGAAGAGGTCCGTTCCTGCCACTGTCTTGACCACGGTGCCCCGGTGGTAGAGTCGCCCGTTGTGCCATGCCTCGACGTAGCTGCCCGGGCTCAACGGGTGCGGTTCCTCCTGGCTGCCCGGCATGGTTCCGAATGCCTGCGCCAGGCTTGCCTGTGTCTTCAGGGCCTGGAACAAGTCCCTGTTTGCGATGCTCATGTCTGCTCCCCTCGGCTGTCGCCTTCCATTCGCCCCAGCATTGCGCATGTTTGTTGCAGGGGCGTTGCAAGGGGATGAGCGATGTGTGACGGAACAAGAGGCATTGCACTCGTGGTCGGTCAAAGCCCGGAAGCCGCTCCATCTGCAACGATGTATGAAAACGCAACGAAGGAGCCCCTGCATGGCCGTCACCATGAACGACGTCGCACGCGCCGCCGGAGTCTCGTTGAAGACGGTCTCCAACGTCATCAACAACTACGAGTTCATCCGCCCTGCCACCAAGCAACGCGTCCTTGATGCGATCGAGGAACTCGGCTACGAAACCAACCTCACAGCCCGCAGCCTCCGGTCCGGCAAGACCAGCATGCTCGGCCTGGTCCTGGCAGACCTCTCCATCCCGTACTACGCGGAACTGGCATCGGACATCATGAAGGCGGCGTGGGCCCGCGGTTACCGGGTGCTGGTGGAGCAGTCCGGCAACGAGGCAGAACACGAGAAGGCGGCACTCCAAGGGCAGTTCCGCAGCCTCACCGACGGCCTCCTGTTCATCCCGCTCGCGCTCGACGCCGAGCAGATCATCGCCGCTGCCGGCAAGAAGCCGTTGGTCCTCCTGGGAGAATTCGTGCAGGACCCGCGCCTGGACATGGTCCTCATCCGGAACTACGAGGCCGCCGCGGCGGTGACCTCGCACCTGTTGGCGGGTGGTCGCCGTCGTATAGCTGTCCTGGGCGCCGACGACGGCGACACAACCGGCAGTGCCGGCCTGCGCCTCAGCGGCTACAAGGCCGCGCTCGCTGACGCCGGGGTGGAGTACGACCCCGCCCTGGTGGTGCGGTGCGAGTGGCGGCGGGACGGGGGCGCTGAGGCGGTAGCGAAGCTGTTGGATGCGGGCGCGGAATTCGATGCCGTTTTCGGCCTCAACGACGTTATTGCTTTGGGAGCGCTCCACGAACTCCTGCTTCGCGGCCGGAAAGTTCCCGGGGAGATTGCCGTAGCCGGTTTCGATGACATTGAGGAGGCCCGGTTTGCCTCGCCGTCGCTGACAACGGTGGCGCCCGGTCGTACGGAAATCGCGGAGCGCGCCGTCGAACTTCTGATCGAGCGGATCGAAAGCAACCTGGCCGCTCCCGCCGTGCAGCAGCCGGAGGCGGCGTTCGAGCTGCGGGTCAGGCAGTCCGCGCCGTAGGCCGTTAGTGTTTGAGGAATGAACGTGATTCCCGCTGAAGTCGTCACCCCTGCCGTCATGATCGATGCCGACATCCTTGACCGGAATATCCAGCGGATGGCTGCCGCCATGCTCAGCAGAGGACTCAACCTCCGACCGCACGTGAAGACGCACAAGACGTTGGAAATCGCGCGCAAGCAGCTTGCGGCGGGCGCCATTGGAATCACGGTGGCGACTATCGGCGAGGCTGAAGTCTTCGCGGCGGATGGAGTCAAGGACATCTTCATCGCCTACCCCCTCTGGGTCGAAGCCTCCCACGCGGACCGTCTTCGGGCCCTGACGGCCACATGCCGCCTTGCTGTCGGCGTCGATTCAGCGGAAAGCGCGACGGCGATGGGGCACCACCTCGGAGCCGATGCGGCGAGCGTGGAGGTGCTGATCGAAGTGGACAGCGGACACCACCGCAGCGGCGTGCTGCCTGACGAAGTGGTGGATGTTGCCAACGCCGCGGCTGCAGCCGGACTGAGCGTTCAGGGCGTCTTCACGTTCCCCGGACACAGCTACAAGCCGGGCATGCCGACCGGCGCGGCAAGCAACGAGAATGAGGCGCTCGGCCTGGCCGCGACGGTCCTGACGTCCGCAGGTTTCGAAGTGACCACCATCAGCGGCGGCTCCACGCCCACTGCATTGATTGACGGTGAAACTGTGGCGACCGAGCTTCGTCCAGGTGTCTACGTTTTCGGCGACGCCCAGCAACTGGAACTCGAACGGTGCGCCTGGGAGGACATCTCCCTGACCGTGGCAGCAACTGTGGTCAGCCGCCACGAGGCAGCCGGCGGAAATGTGCGCCGGGTTGTGGTGGACGCGGGCAGCAAGGTCCTGGGCAGTGACCGTCCGGACTGGGCCACCGGATACGGCCGGCTCCCGGAGTACCCCGAAGCGAAGGTAACCGCACTGTCCGAGCACCACGCCACGGTCGTTTGGCCGGACTCGTCGGATCTTCCGGCTCTGGGCACGAGGCTCAGGGTGATTCCGAACCACGTGTGCCTGGCGATGAACCTCGTGGACGAGGTCACGGTGGTGCGCGATGGGTCCGTCGTGGAGACGTGGACCGTGGCGGCGCGGGGGCGCAACAACTAGCCCATGGCCTGCGCGGTCTCGAGCAGCGTGTGGAACTCGCGGTTGTGGTAAACCAACGGGGCTGAGGCGCCGGGGTTCGCCCTGATGTCCAGGACCGTCGCGGCCAGGAGCACAGAGCCTCCCAGCGGTGCCCGGTGGATGATGTCGCAGCGCAGCGCCCACTGGGCTTCCCGGAGGAGGGGCTCGCCGGTAGGCAGCAACTCCCAGTCCATGTCCTGTGTGAAGCGCGGGGCTGCGGGGTCTGCGAACGTGCGCGCCAGTTCCAACTGGCCGGCCCCCACAAGGTGCACCACGATTGACTGCGCGGCCGCGATAACCGACGCCGACCGGCCGCCGGTGACTGAGAACGCGAGCGTTGGCGGATCCACCGCGACGGACGCCACCGACGACGCCGTGAGCCCTACCGCGCCCTCCGGCCCGGAGGCAGTGACGATCGCGACTCCCGCCGGGTGCGCGCGGAACGCGGACCTGAAGAGCTCGCCGACGGCCGGGGACGGCAGGGGATTGTGGTGGGTCATCGCTATACCTTTGGTGGAACTTGCTCGGAATGACGCCGCTGGGCGCACAGTATCCGATGCTAGAACCTCAACAATAGTTGAGGTCAATTCGGGCCTATTCGACCCCCGCCTGAGACGGATTGGAAACGTGCCTGAAACTTCCGCTCCCTACGCTGGTCACATCAGTCCCAACTGTGCCAGCCACAAGGAGATGCCGTGCACCTTTTGCCCCGTGAGCAGGAAAAACTCATGATCGTGGTGGCCGCCGACCTTGCACGGCGCCGACAAGGCCGAGGGCTCAAGCTGAACTACCCCGAGGCTGTGGCTGTCATCAGCTATGAGCTCATTGAGGGCGCCCGCGACGGCAAAACCGTGGCCGAACTCATGAGCTACGGAACCACCCTCCTCAGCCGGGACGACGTAATGGAAGGTGTGCCGGAGATGATCCATGACGTCCAGATCGAAGCCACCTTCCCTGACGGCACCAAGCTCGTCACCGTCCACAACCCCATCCGTTAGGAGCCCCCATGATCCCCGGTGAATACAGGCTCCAGCCAGGTTCCATCGCCTGCAACAGCGGCCGTGAGGCGATCGCCGTCGAGGTAGTGAACCGCGGCGACCGGCCGGTGCAGATCGGTTCGCACTATCACTTCGCCGAAGCGAACCGCGCCTTGGAATTCGACCGCGACGCCGCGTACGGCCGCCGCCTGGACATCCCGGCGGGCACCGCCGCGCGTTTCGAACCCGGGGACAGGAAAACGGTCCGGCTGATTGAACTCGCCGGGTCACGCGAAGTGTTCGGCCTCAGCAACGCAGTCAACGGAAAGCTCGACGGCGGCACTGACGTTGCCGGTGAACCCCGCCCGGGCGTCGCAGCGGAAAGGGACCACCAGTGAGCTTCGAGATTTCCCGCAAGCAATACTCCGAACTGTACGGACCCACCACCGGGGATGCCATCCGTCTGGCGGACACCGAACTGTTCCTTGAGATCGAGAAGGACTTCACGGTCCACGGCGAAGAAGTAGTGTTCGGCGGTGGAAAAGTAATCCGCGACGGCATGGGCCAAAATGGCCAACTGACCCGCGTCGAAGACATCCCGGACACCGTGATCACCAACGTGGTGGTCCTGGATTACACCGGGATCTACAAAGCCGACGTCGCGCTCAAAGACGGGCATATTTTCAAGATCGGCAAGGCCGGGAACCCGCAGATCACTGACGGCGTGGACATCGTGATCGGCGCCAGCACGGAGATCATCGCCGGCGAACGGAAGATCCTCACAGCCGGCGGCATCGACACCCACATCCACTTCATCTCCCCGGAACAGGTCCCTGCGGCCCTGTGCAACGGCATCACCACGATGGTTGGAGGTGGCACGGGTCCGGCCGAAGGAACCAAAGCCACCACCATCACCCCCGGAGCCTGGCACATCTCGCGGATGCTTCAGGCCGCCGAAGGGCTCCCCGTCAACATCGGCCTGTTCGGCAAGGGCCACGCGTCCGCCGTCGAGCCCCTAGCAGAGCAGATCCGGGCAGGTGCCGTAGGACTGAAAGTCCACGAGGACTGGGGATCCACCACCTCATCCATTGACATGTCGCTGCGCGTCGCCGACGAATACGACATTCAGGTGGCCATCCACACCGACACCCTCAACGAGTGCGGCTTCGTCGAAGACACCATCCGGGCCATCGACGGCCGGGTCATCCACACCTTCCACACCGAAGGCGCAGGCGGCGGCCACGCCCCGGACATCATCAAAATCGCCGGGCTGCCCAACGTCCTTCCCGCCTCCACCAACCCCACGCTGCCGTACACGCGCAACACCATCGAAGAGCACTTGGACATGCTCATGGTCTGCCACCACCTCAACCCGGACATTCCCGAAGACGTGGCCTTCGCCGACTCCCGGATCCGGGCCGAAACCATCGCCGCCGAAGACGTCCTGCACGACCTCGGCATCTTCGCCATCACGTCATCTGACTCCCAGGCCATGGGCCGGGTAGGCGAAGTAGTGACGCGTACCTGGCAGGTAGCCGACGCCATGAAACGGCAACGGGGAGTGCTGACGGATCCAGCCGGGACCACCCACGGCTCCGCCGGCTCCGACAACTTCCGCCTCAAACGCTACGTCGCCAAATACACCATCAACGCGGCCATCGCCCAAGGAATGGCAGACGTGATCGGTTCCGTGGAAGAAGGCAAATTCGCGGACCTCGTCCTCTGGGACCCCGCGTTCTTCGGGGTGAAACCCGAACTCGTCATCAAAGGCGGCCAGATCGCCTACGCGCTGATGGGAGACTCCAACGCCTCCATCCCCACGCCCCAACCCCGGACGATGCGGCCCATGTTCGCCACGTACGGGAAGGCTCTCCAGCAAACGTCCATCACCTTCCTGTCCCAGGCAGCCATCGACGCCGGAGTGCCCGCCGAACTCGGCCTCGAACGCATCATCAAGCCTGTGTCCGGCATCCGCAACCTCACCAAAGCGGACCTGAAATACAACGGCGAAACCCCGGACATCGCCGTCGACCCCGAAACCTACAAAGTGACGGTCGACGGCGAAGAAGTCACCTCCCAGCCCTCCGACGTCCTGCCCATGGCGCAGCGCTACTTCCTCTTCTAGGAGCCCGATGATCATCGAACAAATTCTGGGCAACGTCCACGAACAGCCCGCAGGCAGCTACGCGGGCAGGCACACGGAAAAAGTGGTCCTCCCCAGCAGCCTCCTCGTCAAAAGGATCCAACGGGTCACCACCGACCACGGCAAGGAACTCGGCATCCGCCTGCCCAGCGGCTCCGGCGACCTCCGCGACGGTGACATCCTGGCAGTCGACGACCACAACGTCATCGTCATCTCCGTGCTGCCAACGGACGTCCTGGTGATAGCGCCAAGGAGCATCCACGAAATGGGTGTGGTTGCGCACTCGCTCGGCAACCGGCATCTGCAGGCGCAATTCTTTGATGCTGCGTCCGAATATGAAGCCGAAGTCATGGTGTGTCAGTACGACCACACCGTCGAGGACTATCTGAAGAGCGTCGGCGTCCCCTACGACAGGCAAGAGCGGGTCATGCCGGTGCCCTTCCGCCATGCTGAGCACT
This sequence comes from Paenarthrobacter sp. C1, assembly GCF_049315185.1. Lineage (NCBI taxonomy): Bacteria > Bacillati > Actinomycetota > Actinomycetes > Micrococcales > Micrococcaceae > Paenarthrobacter > Paenarthrobacter sp. C1. The sequence goes on from NZ_CP186052.1 coordinate 218,992, forward strand.
CGCACTAAAGTCATGCGCCCCGGCAGGTTGGGTGCGTGCGCTTTCGCTTCGCTGGGAAGGGGGCCGTGCCCGCTTCGCGATGCCCGCCACGCCGCGGCCCCCTTCCCAGCTCCGCTCCAGCGCACAGTTCGCACCGCCGGGGGTGCGCTTTGAGCGCGACATATCAGCTGGCTCTCCAACAGTTGACCGACTCGGCTTTGCCGACGGGGGCGTTTGCTCATTCTTTGGGGTTTGAGAGCTATATCGAGCGGGGGCTTGTGGGGGATGAGGTCACTTTCGGTACTTGGTTGAGCGCTTTTGTGGGGCAGCAGTTGGTTTATTCGGATGGGTTGGCTCTGCGTTTCCTTTATGAGGGGGTGGATGTTGGCTTGTTGGATTCTGTTCTTACCGGGCAGCTGTTGGCTCGGGAGGTTCGGGAGGCTTCTTTGAAGATGGGCGGACGGTTGCTTGAGATTGGCGGGGAGGTGTTTCCGTCAGGGGAGTTGGAGGCTTATCGGGGGCTCGTTCGTCAGGGGGGTGCCATGGGGCATCAGCCTTTGGCTTTTGGGGTTATTGCACGGTCGCTCGGCGTTCCTTTTGAAGCGGCGCTTTCCGCTTATTTGTTTGCCACGGTTACTTCGTTGACGCAGAACGCCGTGCGCGCCATACCGCTCGGGCAGAACGCCGGGCAGCGGGTACTTCGCCAAGCACACGACGCCGTTGCTGCCGCCAGCCGGGATGTAGCACAGCTGTGCTGGGACGACTTTGGGGCCGTCAGCCCCGGACTGGAAATTTCACAAATGCGGCACGAACGGCAACGCGCCCGCATGTTCATGAGCTAGTTAGTGCAAAGGACAGAACACATGACTGAACCCATCAAGATCGGAATCGGCGGACCCGTCGGAGCAGGCAAGACACAGCTCGTGGAACGCATCACCCGCCACATGAGCCGAGACATCTCCATGGCCGCCATCACCAACGACATCTACACCATCGAAGACGCCAAAATCCTCGCCGCCAACGGCATCCTCCCCGAGGACCGGATCATCGGCGTCGAAACCGGCGGTTGCCCTCACACCGCCATCCGCGAAGACACCTCCATGAACACTGCGGCCATCGAAGAACTCAAAGCCCGGCACCCCGGGCTCCAGGTCATCTTTGTCGAATCCGGCGGCGACAACCTCTCCGCCACCTTCAGCCCCGAACTCGTCGACTTCTCCATCTACATCATCGACGTCGCGCAAGGCGAAAAGATCCCGCGCAAAGCCGGACAAGGCATGATCAAGTCCGACCTCTTCATCATCAACAAAACGGACCTGGCACCCCACGTCGGAGCAGACCTCTCCGTCATGGAGCGCGACTCCAAGGAATTCCGTGGCAACAAACCGTTCTGCTTCACGAACCTCAAGACGGATGAAGGACTCGATGACGTCCTGAACTGGATCCGACGAGATGTCCTGATGCTTGACTTGGCCCAATGAACCGATGCGAGTTGGCGGTTAAGTCACCTTGGGCGGCGCCCGCGGATCGCCCCACCCGCATCGCCGCGACAAAAGGCCAGTTCCTTATCCCCGGCTCCGCCGCCTCGGTGGTTACGACACCACGCGAGATACGCGCATGAACACGACGACGCAGGTCGATTTCGGCTCAGACGTTGTGGGGAACCTGGGGCCCGGCTCCACGTTGGCCTTGGGCGAAGGGCCTGTGCGGGGGCGGTTGGAGCTGGGCGTTAGTGTGCGGGGTGGGCGGTCCGTTGCTTCGCGGCAGTTTCATGAGGGCGCTTTGAGGGTGCTCAGGCCGCATTACTTGGATGGGTCCGGGCAGGTTTGCTACGTCATGGTCAATCCCGGCGGGGCGTATCTGGGTGCGGATGTGTTCGTCATTGAGGTGGAGGTTGAGGCGGGGGCTGATCTGTTGTTGACCACGCAGTCGGCCACCAAGGTGTACCGGACTCCGGGGTCGTTCGCTGAGCAGCGGATGAGTATCAAACTGGGGGAAGGCGCGCGGCTGGAGTTGGTGCCCGATCAGTTAATCGCCTATCGAGAGGCGAGCTATCGGCAGAATTCGCGCATCAGTCTCCACCCGGCGTCGTGCCTTGTCATGGCTGAGGTGGTCACGCCGGGGTGGTCGCCGGACGGGGCATCCTTCAAGTTCGAAGAAGTGAGACTGCGGAATGAGATCCACGTCCGAACGGGGGAGCACCAGGAACTGCTGGCCCTGGATAATCTCCTGATCCGGCCGCCCCTGGGGGATGTGACCGGGATGGGGTTCATGGAGGGTTTCAGCCACCTGGGATCGTTGGTGGTAGTGGATCCGCGGGTGGATCAGGAGCTTGCTGATGAACTGGCCCGAATTGCCCGGGATTTTGACGCGTATACCGGAGTTTCTTTGACCGCGACTATTGCCGGGACCACCGGGCTTGTGCTGCGATCGTTGTCGAACAGCACCGAGGAACTCAACACATTGCTGGGTGCTTGTACGGGCGTTCTGCGCGACCGTTGGTACGGACAGGCGCCCTTGAATCTGAGGAAGTACTGATGACTGCGCTGACCGAATTCGCCACCATGTACCGGGAGCGGGAAACTTTGTCCCTGCGGACCCGGCTGCTGTTCACTTTTGGTGCCGTGGCCGCTCTGCACGTTGCCGCCGTCGTGCTTTTGTTGTTTGGGTCCGCCGGTGGCGCCCAGCCGCTGGCGCTCGGGTTGGTGATTACCGCGTACGTGGCCGGCATCAAGCACAGCTACGACTGGGACCACATCGCCGCGATCGACAACTCCACCCGCAAATTCGTGGCGCAGCACAAGGACCCCGTGAGCGTAGGATTCGCGTTCAGCCTGGGGCACAGCTCCGTGGTGATCCTCGCGGGGGTGCTGGTAGTGGCCGGGGCGACGCTGATCGGCCAGTTCATGGAAGACGGCACCACGGGCAACAAGATCCTGGGCCTCATCGGCAGCGGTGTGTCCGGGTTGTTCCTGCTGACCATGGGACTGTTCAACGGCTCCGCATTTGTTCGCGCCACGCAGGCATACCGGAAAGTCCAGGCCGGCGGGGACGTGCGCCCAGAAGACCTGGAAGCAAAAGGCCTGGTGGCCCGGCTGCTCGCCAAGCCCTTGTCGAAGGTGGAGCGGCCGCGGAACATTTACGTGATCGGCTTCCTGTTCGGCTTGGGCTTCGACACCGCCACCACCATCGGGCTGCTGGTCCTCACGACGACGGCGTCACTCGCCGGAGTCTCGCCGCTGGCCTTGATGGCCCTCCCGCTCGCGTTCACAGCAGCCATGACCCTGTGCGATTCCGCCAACGGCGTGGCCATGATGAAGATGTACAAAACCGCCATCCGTAACCCGCAACGCAAGCTCGGTTTCAACGCTGTCATCACGGGCATTTCGGCCGTCTCGGCGCTGTTCATCTCCGTGATCACGCTCGGCGGTTTCGTCAATTCCGCGTTCGGGCTGGAGGATCCCCTGACAACCTGGCTCGGGGAGATCGACCTCGGCGACGCAGGCCTGATCCTGGTGGGCCTGTTCGTGCTGGTGTGGGCCGTGTCCGCCTGGCGTGGCCGGAGCGTCACGGCCGGGTCCTAGGAAACCGCTACCGCGTTGAAAAGCTCGGTGGTGTCCACGCCGAGATCCGGGGTGTCCAGCACGTTGGTCAGAAACACGACGCAGCGGTCCTGTTCGGGGAGCATCCACCACTCCGTCCCAGCCCACCCGGGATGGCCGTAGATTCCCTGTGCCAGCAGCTCAGACTCGTTGGCGGGCAGCTGGAATCCCAGCCCGGTGTGGCGGAGGGGCTTGGGCCGGGTGGTGATGTGGGAAACCTCAGTGGTCCGTGGACGGCGCATCGCAGCCAGCGTGGCGGGGCGAACGGCCTTCCCGGTCTGCCCCAGAAGCTCGGAACCCAGGTTGAGCAGGTCCGTTGCCGTACCGAACAGCCCGGCACCCGGGTGCCTTTTCCGATACATGGCATCCACGTTCAAACCCGCAGCCTCGGTGCCGTGGATTCTGTGCGGGTCGCAGTCGGTGCCGAACGTCAGGCCGCCGGCACCTGTGTCACCGGCCAGGGACAGGAGTTGCTCCTCGAACGGGCGCCCGTCAGCCCACTCGGCCATCGCTGCAGCACCTTCGAAAGCGATATTGCAATACTGGACAAGGGAACCCGCATAGAAGGCCTGTTCGGCGGAGGTGAGGTCCTCGCGGAGGGGAGCGCCGCCGTCGAGCGCCGGATCAGCAATCCCGGAGCGGTGGCTGAGAAGGTGCTCCAGCGTTACGGTGTCCGTGCGGCCCGCGCCGAAGTCCGGGAGAACGTCGCCCAGTGTGCTGCCCAGTGACAACTTGCCGAGCTCAACCTGCCGCATGACGGTCAGGGCAGTGACCGGCTTTGTCACCGAGAACAGCGCAAAGTGGTCCTCGGCTGTTGCCTGCCTGCCGCCGTCGGTCCCGAACGCCACAATGTCCTCGATGCCCTGGCTGGAGGCGATCCCCAGCACGGCAACGGGCACGCGCCCGAGCTCAACCTGTTTGCGGGCCCATTCTGCCGCGGGTCCTGTCTGCACCATTGCTGTGCCACGCTTTCGCTCGGGATTCGGTGTCTTGAATCTATCGTGATGGCGTTGAGAAGAAACCTACCGCCACGTGTAACCCCGGCGGCCTGGCCGGAAACTATACAAGTATCCTGCAGTTCAGGGCTCTACTTTTCAGGGGGAAATCGTGCTTTCCGAGCGCGAATTGGCGTTCATCGCCATTCACAAAGACAGCTATCCATCCGTCTTCAGGTTCGTGCGCCGACGCGTCGAATCGGCGGAGATGGCTGAAGAGATCGCCGCCGACGTTTTCCGGGTCGTATGGCAAAAATGGTCGGATGATGCCCGGCCGGAACTCGGATACTTGCTCGCCATAGCGCGCAACCTTGTGGGTAATGCCTACCGCAGCCGCGACCGGCAGCAGGCTCTGCAGGAAAAGCTGCGCACGACGGCGGTGGAACGTTTCGGGGATGACTCCGAGAACGTCGCGGTACAGGATGCGATGGACCGCATGCGGGTGCAGGACCGCGAGATTCTGCAGCTGGCCTACTGGGACGGACTGGGTACCACTGACATCGCCGGAGTGCTGCAGTGCAGTGAATCAGCAGCCAAGGTCCGTCTGCACCGGGCCCGGACCGCGTTCCGGAAACAGCTGCCCGCCGGCGCCGAAACGACTACACAAAAGATGGGGGTCTGAAGACAATGGATCCGATCAAGAACCAGATATCAGCGATTGACCCGCTTGCGGACGAGCGCACCGAGGTCAACTCTGAAGAAGCTCTGGCGCGCATGCTCACAGGCCCTCGGGTTTTCAGCGACGGCAACCCGGCAGCCGGAGTGGTGTCCCTTGAAGACCGCAAGCGCCGCAAGGCCCGGATCGCGGGCGGGTTGTTGCTTGGTGCTGCGGCTGTCACCGCGGGTGTCCTGGTTGCGGCCAACTTTGGCCCGCTCACAGTGGCTCCCGCGCCGGCAGTGACCGTCAGCCCGACTGAGCCGGCACCTACGCCGAGTGCTTCCGTTACCCCCACCCCTACTCCCACAGCCACACCCACGCCCTCGGCCACCCCGGAGGCGACTGTTCCGGTCACCACTCCGCCGGCGACTCCGACTGTTCCGGCGGTTGCACCGACAACGGCTCCAACGCAGCCGCCTGCTCCCGTGGCCACAGCGCAGACGTTCACTTTCCCCGATGGACACGTTTCCTTCACCTACCCCGTGGGCTGGACCGTTCGCCCGGAACAAGGTCCTTCCGACGGAGTCACCGTTTTGGACAACACCGGCGCCGAGGTCGCTTTCATGAGCAGCGGTTTCTACGGCGACGGTACTGCCGGACTGGTGGACCGCACAGTTCTGGACCGTGCCGTGGTTCCCGGGGTAACGGATACAGCAGGAAACCAGGTGGAATTCGGTTTTTCCTTGAACTACTTCATGAACTTCGACTACAACTCCGGTAACGGTGGAATGCCCACGGCTACTGGGCGTTCCGACACTCCCCCGGCGTACGTCATGGACATCCGGCTGTCCTCTGAGCTTCAATCCGGGCAGGCTTCTTCCGGCACAAACCAGATCAAGATGCCCAACGGGTTCATGATGGCCTACGTGAAGTTTGACATCAACAAACGGCCCACCTTTGACACCCCGGAAGCGGCCAAGGCCTGGATGAACACAACGCAGTACGCCCAGTTGAAGTCGATGCTTCTGAGCGTGAGCTACAAATAGCCCCATCCGGGGGATAGCAAACGTCGCTCTGGCAGCCCGGAGCGACGTTTGCTGTCCCCTGAGGGGACCTTGACTGGCGCTGCCGTAGTCTCAGGTACTTTGGCAGAAGGCCTTTATTCGCTAGGAGCATTTCTCATGACAGACATGGTTCGCCAGGCAACCGGCGCAGACCTCGGGGTTGCTGCCCGAGTACTCGGCCTTGCCTTTGAGACTTACCCTTGGACGAGATGGTCGATTCCTGACGTTGATTATGAACAGAGACTCGAACGGCTGCAGTACCTCTACCTGGGACATGCGCTTACCCATGGATTGGTCCTGGTGGATGAACAACTGCGCTCCGTCGCTGCATTCCTTCCCCCTGATGCGCCCGAGCCTGGTCCCGATATGCAGATCGAAGTTCTGGAACTGCTGGGTTCTCGAGCGACCGCGTTGATTGATCTGAGCTTGCCCCAGCCAAAGGGGCCGGCGTGGACCTTGGCCACCGTGGGCGTAGACCCGGCACATCAAGGCAAAGGGCTGGGTACGGCCGTGGCCTCGGAGGGTCTCACGCGAATAGATCGAGAGGCAGGTGCCGTGGTGCTTGAAACCTCGGACGAGCGTAACGTGCGCCTTTACGGACGCCTTGGTTTCCTTGTCACGGACACCACTGTGATTCCGGGTGGGCCCACTGTCCATTCAATGCGCCGGGCACCCCGCCCGGCAGCTGGCAGCCCGGAGCGACGTTTGCCGTCCCCTCCTTTGGGTTAGCGGACGGTGACCAGATGGCCAGCGGGGTCGTACCGGAAGGTGACCGGGCCGCCGTCGTGCTTCAAGGCGATATTGCTGCCGTTCGGGGCGCCGCCGAGACCGTAGTTCTCAGCCCAGGAGCCATTGATGGCGGCCTTGAACTCGTAACTGCCGGCGGCCAGGTTGGGCACTGACAGCTTCCAGATCCCATCCGCCGGGTCCAGCTGCAGCTGCGCCTGGGCGCAGTCCGGCATCCAGTCGCCCGAGCAGCCAAGCTCGGAATTCAGGCTGCCGGGTACCGAAACGGCCGCCGGCTGCGGGCCCGCGGAGACCGCGCTGATCACGTTGGTGGAGTGGTCGTAAAGGAACGTGACGGCGCCGCCGGGGTGCGTGAACACGACGTTGGGGCCATTCAACTCGCCACCCGCGCCGTAGTTTTCGTCCCACGTGCCGTTGAGCGCGGCCTTGAATTCATACGTGCCCGCGGGCAGGTTGGGGACATTCAGCTGCCACAGTCGGTGCGTCGGCTCGTAGCTCATGAGCCCCTGCCCGCAGGACGGCTGCCAGTCTTCGGTGCAACCCAGTTCGGTGTTGAGGCTGCCGGCCACAGTGACGGTCTCGGGCTGCGTCGGTTCTCCCACCACGCCGCTGCGGGGCTCACTGGCGGACGTCTGCCCGCGGTTGTCCAGTACCACAGCGCGGTACTCCACGGACGTGCCGAACTCCAGCGACGAGACGTCGTGGAACACCTGGTACGGCGCGTTGTCGTCCGTGCCGATCGACGCCCAGTCGCCACCTGCAGTACGCGCTTGGAAGGTGACCTCATAGAACGAGTTACCGTCGACGTCGGCCGTCACCTTCTGGCGGGTGGCGTCCCCAGCCGCCGTGACCGGCTTCTTGAGTACGACGGCGGGTGCGGCCTTCGATTTGGCGAGTCGCCCCGCTGCTTCATAAACCACTGCGGAAAGCGGCGGGACGGTGACAGCCAGCTTCGCATCCTGACCGGACTTGGCGTTCTTGGCGGCCTCACCGTAAACCAGCTTGAACGGCTGTTTCGCTTCGTACGTTGGGATCGCCGCGGTCTGTGCGGTCTCGCTGTTGTTCACAGCCACGATGTATTCACGCTGTTCCTTGGCGTCGATGCGTGAGAAGGCGTAGATCCCGGCCCCATCAGCGGCGTAGCGGTCTTGCTGGGCACCGGTACGGAGCGTGGGGTGGTCCGCTGCGAGGGCCGCGAGCTCGCTGATCTTTTTGTACAGCGGGTGCCCGGTGTTGAAGTTGTCCGTGGCATGCGTGGCGTTGGTTCCCAAAAGGTCATCATCCAAATACTCCTGGACCTTGCTGGCGAACATGGTCTGCCTCGAGTCCTGGTCCCCGCCGGCGCCGGTGAAGCCCTGCTCATCGCCGTAATAGATCACCGGGTTGCCGCGCGAGAAGTACATCAGCTCATGGGCCAGCTCGTCGCGCTCCAACAGTTCCGCGTCGGATGCTCCCGGGTTGTCCTGGGCGATAAAGGTGCCGATGCGGCCCATGTCATGGTTACCCAGGAATGTGGGCAGTTGGTAGACGTTGGAATCGGCATCCGTGTACCAGTCATCACCGTTGAAGAAGTCTGCCAGGCCGGTGGCCTTGCTGCCTTGTGATGCGAAGCTGCGGGCTGCGCCTTGGAAGCCGAAGTCCAGGACGGCTTGCATCTTGTTCTTGGTGGTGAACTTGGACGTGACGGTCTTGGAGGTATCGAAGACCTCCCCGAACATGAAGAACTCGTCCTTGCCCTGCTCCTTGGCATAGCTGAGCACTTGTGGGCCGAACTGCTGCCAAAACTCGTCATTGACGTGTTTCATGGTGTCAATGCGGAAGCCGTCCACTCCGAAGTCCCTGATCCACGTTTTGTAGACGTCCATCATCCCGTTGACCACCTTGGGGTTCTCGGTGAAAAGGTCATCCAGCCCGAAGAAGTCGCCGTACAGGGAGTCTTCGCCGGCAAAGTTGGTGTTGCCGCGGTTGTGGTAGAGCGTGGGGTCGTTCAGCCAGGAAGGAACCTTGACGTCCTTCTCAGCCGCGGGGACTACGGGCGTATAGGGGAACGACGTTGCCGCGTCCAGGGCAGGGAAGTCCTGCGTCCCGGCGTAATCGCGGTCATCGAAGACCTCGCCCGTGGCGGCGCGGTAGGGCTCGGTTTCCTTGGAAATGTACGGAGCCGAGGACGTCTCCTGGTACTGGATCACATCGGCCGTGTGGTTGGTGATGATGTCGAAGTACACCTTCATGCCGCGGGCGTGGGCGGCGTCTATGAGCGTCTTGAGCTCGGCGTTGGTGCCCAGGTGGGGGTCGATCTGGGTGAAGTCGGTGACCCAATACCCGTGATACCCGGCGGAGCTGTTCGTCGGCGTTCCGTCACCTTGTACGGCCTTGTTCTTGAAACTGGGAGTGAGCCAGAGGGCGTTGGTGCCCAAGCCCTGGATGTAGTCCAGCTGGTCCTGCAGGCCCTTCAGATCGCCCCCGTTGTAGAAGCCTTTGCGGGTGGGATCGAAGCCGGACACCATGGGATCGGACCCCAGGCCCCCGTCGTCATTGCCGGCGGTTCCGTTCTTGAAGCGGTCGGCCATGACGAAGTAGAAGTTTTGGTTGCTGACACCGCCCCGAATGGAGTGTTGGGCCGTGGGGTCAGGGTTCTTCGCGGAGACGCCGGGCGCGGCGCCTGCCGGGAGTACCGCCGATGCGGTGAGGACGGCCGTCGTCATGAGGACGACAGCCGCCCTTCTCTTGAAGGACGTGTTGTTGGGGGATCCGGAGCTGCGGAGTGACAAGTGAAGCCTTCCTCTAGCGACAGTGCTGTGGGACAAGTCACAACTGTAAGCGCTTGCGTGATGTTAATCCAGAGTAGGCGGCCGTTGATTCGTCGGATTAGTCCCCTGATTGCAGAAAATCTGGAAGCGTTTGCAGAATTGCCGGTCTGGATTGATGCTTCAGGATGCTGTGCCTTTGCCCATCCATAATTCAGAATGTTGTGCGGCCGTCCATAACAAAGCGTCACTCGCTTGCATAGGGTTGAAGAGATCTGCTTCACAAAGTACCGCGAACTACCCAAGGATGAGTTTCAACGATGAAGAGCATCGCCCTCTTGCGCGAACGAGCCACCCGCGTCATGCCCACCGGTTCCCACTGCCCGGCATCAGGACTGTGGAGCCCGGACTGCGAGCCGGATGTCGTCCAGGTTTTTGCTGAAGGCCATGTGCTGCCGGCCCACAACGGCGTGGCCACGGTATGGCGGCGGCAGGCTGCCGCTGAAGTTTCGGCATGACCAGCTCCATCCTGAACAGGCCGGCAGGCTACCGCCACGTGCCTGCGGCCGAATGGGCCGAGCTCAGCGCCGGCGATCCCGTGTGGATTTACGACGTCGCTTGGGGTGCCGGCACGGGCCGCGTGGACGACGTGTCCAAACACCAGGAATTGCTCTGGGTAGTCCTCGAACCGACCGGGCGCAAACTCATTTGCGGCACGGACGACGTCGAGGTCTGGTCAGCCTGAAGACCCGCCGGGATGGCGCTTGATACCAATGTCTGAGCGGATCATAGGTACCAAGTGCTGTCCCGGTGTCAATTAGCCCGCGACGAGCAACATGCTGGGTGAACCAATCTCCGCACGCCCCACAGGGCCGTCCGGCAGCCCGGTTTCCGGGTCAAGCCTGAAACTGACGACGTCGTCCGAACCTTCGTTCGCTACATACAGCCAGCCTTCGCGAACCAGATGATGGCGGGGCCACTCGCCGCCGCACGGTACCTCTCCGCGCGGCTCAACCCCGGTGCCTTCGCCCGAGACCTCCAGGACGCAGATTCGGTTGGTACCCCGCACGCCCACATAGGCGAAGCGTCCATCCGGGGAGAGGGCGATCTCTGCACCGGCATCGCCGTCCTTGGCTCCCGTGGCGCTTGCCGGGACCACGGATGCGAGCTCGTAAGTGCCGTCCGGTTCCATCCGGACCGCTGCCACCTCCACCGAATACTCCGTGTCGACAAAGACCGTCTCGCTCCGGTGGCGGGCCATGTGCCGGGGACCCGAACCCATAGGCAGGACCACCTGGTGGTCGGGCTGCAGGCCTTCACCCGGCACGTACCTCCACACGCGGACCAAGTCATGCCCCAAATCCGTGGTCATGACCCGGCCGTCAGGAAGCATCAAGCTCGAATGCGCGCGGCTTGGCCGCTCAGCTCCGGGGGCTGCAGCCGAGTGGGGGTCGACGGCGGCCGCCGCGCTCTCGCGCGAGGTGATGGCGCCGTCGTCGTCCAGTTGGTAGAGGATGACCTGACCGTCGCCCCAACAGGTGGCCACGATGAAGCGGCCCTGCGGATCCGCAGCGACGTGGCAGGTGGCATCGCCCGCGGGCCAAGGATCGCCGAAAGCCTCCAACGCGGTGTCGCCACTCCGGCGATAAGCCCGTACCGTCTTGCCTTCCTCCGCTACGGCGTAAACCACGGGAAGCGTCGGGTGCAGCGCCAGGAAGGACGGCGAATTGGCTTCGACGGCCAAGCCAATGGCCGTCAGCCCACCTTCACTGTCCGCCGAGAGCGCCGTGATGCCCTTGCCGTGGCCGTTCCTGTCGGCCGTGTAGGAGCCAACCCAGAGCAATGATTCGTGCGTTGTCATCTCAATGCCCCTGCACGTCCGAGTCGACGCCGGCGTCTGGTCCGCCGTCGAGGGTCTGAAGTGTGGTGAGGTCGTCCTGGTCCAACTCGAAGTCGAAAACGTCCAGGTTCTCTTTCATGCGCTGAGGGTTGGCGGTTTTGGGTATGGCAACCAGGCCCTGCTGGACGTGCCAGCGGAGCACAACCTGTCCCGGCGTCTTTCCATACTTTTCACCAACCGTCGCCAGGACCGGGGCATTCAAAAGGTCGCTGCTGGCACCCAGCGGGCTGTAGGACTCTGTGACGATTCCGTTGCGTTCGTTGAAGGCCCGGGCAGCCGACCTCGGGACGGAAGGACTCAGCTGGATCTGGTTCACGGCCGGAACCACGTCCGTTTCCCGGAACAGGCGGTCGAGGTGCGCCGGCTTGAAGTTGGAAACTCCGATGGAGCGCGCTTTCCCCGACGCTTGAAGTTCCTCAAAGGTTCTCCAGGTTGAGACGAACTCGTCGCGCCGGGGGAGCGGCCAGTGAATCAGCAGCAGGTCCACGTAGTCCAATCCCAGACGTTCCAGCGAACCCTCCAAGCCGGCAACAGCCCTCCCGGAACCCTGGTACTCGCCGTCGAGCTTGGTGGTGATGAACAGTTCTCCACGATCCACCCCGGATGTGCGGATACCGTTGCCCACGCCCTTCTCGTTCCCGTACTTCACCGCGGTATCGATGTGCCGGTAGCCGTGGCTCACCGCCTCCACCACGGCATCGGCAACCTGGGCGTCATTCAAGGGCCAAGTGCCGAGGCCCAGTTGCGGGATCTTGTGGCCGTCGTTGAGTTCGATAAGCGGTGCACGTGTCATGGGCTGGGTCTCCTCCGGGTTTCTTCGTTTCTACGCTGGCCGCTTGCTGCTTGGCAACAGCTACCGACGCGACCAGTCATGGAGTTTGTCGCTCAGCTCCATGTAGTCCTCACTCACCACCTGCAGTTCCGGGTGGGCATCATGCCACGCCACGATCTCCCGGGCTCCGTCCGCAAACGGGATGGTTGCCCGGTAATCGGGAACGAGCGCCTTGATCTTGGAATTGTCGAACACCACCGAGTGCGAACGGTCGCCCAGCAAGTTGGGACCGAGCTCCGCACTGTGAGCTGCAATGGTCTCCGAGGAAACGTGGAACAACTCCGGCTCCTCAACCCCTGCAGCACGCGCGAACAAGCGGTAAATCTGGTTCCACGGCAGGAACTCATCCGAGGTGATCGTGTAGCTTTCGCCAACGGCCTGCGGCCTGCCCAGGAGGCCAACGAAGGCCTTGGCAAAGTCCCGGCTGTGGGTCAATGTCCAGAGCGAGGTCCCGTCTCCGTGCACCATGATCGGCATCCCGGCACGCATGCGATGGATGTCAGTCCAGCCGCCCACCATGGCAATCTTCGTTCGGTCATAGGTGTGGGATGGGCGAACCACCGTCAAAGGGAAGTCCTGATCGCGGTACGCCTCGAACAGCAGCTCTTCACAGGCAATCTTGTCCTGCGAGTACTTCCAGAAAGGATTCTTCAACGGAGTGGATTCCCGGATGGGCAGCGTGGTTGGCGGCTTTTGGTACGCCGACGCCGAACTGATGAAGACGTACTGACCCGTCCTGCCACGGAACATCTCCAAGCCGGCCCGCGCCTGATCCGGTGTGAAGGAAATAAAGTCCGCAACGGCGTCGAACTCCCTTCCCTGAAGTACCTCACGCACAGCCTGCGGATCGCGGACGTCCGCGTGCAGCACCTCCGCCCCATCGGGGACCGGCCGACCGGCCGACCGTCCCCGGTTAAGGATGGTCAGCCGGTGGTTCAGCGCGACGGCGCGTTCAGCCGCCGACGCACTAATGACCCCGGTCCCGCCGATGAACAGGATGTTCTTCGGCGAGACCGTGTCCGCCGCCGCTCCGAGGCTGTCCGGAAGGAGGCTGCTCACCAGGCGTAGTCTTCGGGGGCGGGGCGGTGGCCCGGGAAGATGTCATCGAGGCGCTTGAGGGCGTCCTCGTTCAGGGAGACATCCAGCGCGCGGATGGCTGCGTCCAATTGCTCCTGCGTACGCGGCCCAACAATCGGTGCAGTCACGGCAGGCTGGTGGAGGAGCCATGCCAGCGCGACGTCTCCGGGTGCATGGCCGAGTTCGTCAGCGAAATCCTCGTACTGGCGGATCTGGTCCTCATGCTTCTTCAGGGTCTCAAGTGCCCGGCCCTCAGTGCGGCGGACGCCTTGCTCTTCCTTCTTCAGCACGCCACCCAGCAGCCCTCCTTGCAGCGGCGACCACGGGATCAGGCCCAAGCCATACTGCTGCGCGGCCGGGATGACCTCAAGCTCCAATTCGCGCTTGAAAAGGTTGTAGATGGACTGCTCGCTCACCAAGCCGGTGTAGTTCCGGCGGCGCGCTGCTTCCTGCGCCTGGGCGATGTGCCAGCCGGCAAAGTTGCTGCTGCCCGAGTAGAGGATCTTGCCCTGCTGGACTGCAACCTCAATCGCCTGCCAGATCTCATCCCACGGCGTATCCCGGTCGATGTGGTGGAACTGGTAAATGTCGATGTAGTCCGTTTGCAGCCGCTTAAGGCTCGCATCAAGTGCGCGCCGTATGTTCAGCGCGGACAACTTGGACTCGTTGGGGCGGTCCGTCATGGTGCCGTATAGCTTGGTGGCCAGCACGGTCCTTTCGCGGCGCTCGCCGCCCTTGGCGAACCAGCGGCCGATGATTTCTTCGGTCCAGCCCCGGTGCTCCACGCCACCGTAAACATTGGCGGTGTCGAAGAAGTTGATGCCGGAGTCCAACGCGGAGTCCATGATGGAATGCGCTGTTTCCTCGTCCGTCTGCGGGCCGAAGTTCATGGTTCCAAGGCAGAGGCGTGAAACTTTCAGGCCGGAACGGCCCAGGTGGGTGTACTGCATGTCTGTTGGGTCCTTTGTGCTTGGCTTGCGGTCTTAGAGCTGGGTGAAAGCGGCGACGGCGGGATCGGAACCGATCCGCGCGCCTGCTTCAAGAGCGGTGATGGCGGCGAGTTCGGATTCGGTGAGGCTCAAATCCGCCGCACCGAAGTTCTCCCGCATACGGGACGAGTCCGCGGACTTTGGGATCACGATGGTTCCCTGAGCGAGGTGCCAGGCGAGGATCACCTGTGCAGGAGTAGTGCCGTGTGCTGCCGCGACAAGGGCCACCTGCTCGGCGTTCAGGTCTTTTCCCTGTCCCAACGGGCTGTATGCCTCAACGGCAATGCCAAGGTCACGGCACTTGTTGGCCAGTTCTGCCTGCTGGAACGTGGGGTGGAGCTCGATCTGGTTCACGGCGGGCACTACCTCGGCTTCCCGGAGTAGCGTGTCCACGTGATCGGCCAGGAAGTTGGAAATGCCGATGGCCCGGATCTGCTTGTCCTGGTACAGCTTCTCCATTTCCTTCCAGGCCTTCGTGAAGAGGCCCTGTGACGGGACCGGCCAGTGGATCAGGTAGAGGTCAACGACTTCCAGGCCCAAGGCGTCCCTGCTTCGCTGGAAGGCGTCATAGGCTTCGCCTTGTTCGCCGTTGCGGAGCTTGGTGGTGATGAAGAGTTCTTCGCGGGGAATGCCCGAGGCTTTGATTGCGGCGCCGACTCCTGCCTCGTTCCGGTAGGCGGCAGCGGTATCGATGTGGCGGTAGCCGGTTTCCAGGGCATCTTCCACCACCTTCTGCGTTTCGTCGGCAGGCACTTGGAAAACACCAAAACCCAGCTGGGGGATGGTGACGCCGTTGTTCAGTGTCAGCTCTGGCATGACGGTCTCCTTCGACGGGATGGTTATGGCCGTGGCGCTCCGGTTTCTGGCTAAGGCCGTAAGTCGGTTCCAGAAAGCGTTTTCGGAGGCTCAGTACTGAGCCTATGCAGTTTTGGCGGCAGAGTCAGCAATACAGCCTGATCCTGTTTTTCCTAGGTCTGGTAGTCCTACCCATAACGGTGGCCTTTCACACACCCCGGACGGCAGAATGGACCAATGGGTCAAAGCGCCGAGTTCGGTAAGTTCCTCAAAATCATGCGTGCCCGTCTCCAGCCGGAGGACGCCGGCGCGCAGGAATCCAGCGGTTCCCGCAGGGTGCCCGGGCTTCGCCGCGAAGAGGTGGCGCGGCTCTCCGGAGTGAGCACGGACTATTACACCCGCCTGGAACAGGGCCGCAATATCCACCCGTCCAGGGCGGTCCTCGACGCAGTTGCCCGTGCGTTGCGGCTGGATGCGGGGGAGCAGGCACACATGATGGATCTGCTGGAGCATTGCGCCAGCTCCGCGGGCAGCCCCGGCCCCGTCCAAAAGGTACGTCCGGCTCTCCAACAGTTGCTCGATGCAGTGGGTGACGTCCCGGCCATGGTCCTCGGCAGGCGTGCAGATGTCCTGGCATGCAACCGGATGGCACACCTTTTGTTCACGGATTTCAGCCTGCTGCCGACCGCTGAGCGCAACCTCACCCGTTGGCTCATCCTGGACCCTGCGGCCGGTTCTTTGTTCCGCGACTGGAAGACCGTTGCCGCTGAAGCCGTCGGTGCCTTGCGCATGGACGTGGGCCGGCACCCGAATGACCCCGAAACAAACCAGCTCGTGGGCGAACTGGCCGTCCATAGCGAACACTTCCGTCAGTGGTGGGCCGGGCACAGGGTCGCCACCCGCGCCGCAGGGACCGTCAGGTTGCACCACCCTGTGGTGGGGGACCTGGAACTGAACTTTGAGACGCTGAGTCTCCCGGACGACCCCGACCAGCTGCTGAGGATCTATTCCGCCAAGGCCGGGTCGCCGTCGTCGGACGCTTTGACGCTGCTGAACTTTGGAGACGTGGGCGCCCATGCCGAGGCCGCCGTGCCCGAACCCGCCCCTGCCCGCCGGGCTGACAGTTGATGCCAATGTTTTCCAGGCAAAGTCATAGGGTCGTTGCAACGCTCTGATTGATGGAGCGTTTTATGGTCAAGTTGTTCCCCAAGGCTGCGCGTACTGAGTTTCTTGATTTGGTGTGTGCGGGGATGCCTGTTCGTACTGCTGCCCGGCGTGTCGGGGCGGTGCACGCTACCGGGCACAATTGGTGGGTTCAGTCTGGCCTAATGATGACCGTGAACCGGGGTGCTACCGGAGGTCTTGCCGATCCTGCTCCTTCAGTCGGGGGCCCTGGCCGTGCGTTGGGTCTGGAAGAGCGAGGCATGATCCAGATGGGTGTGCGGATGGGCCTCAGTTACGCGAAGATCGGCGCATTGATCGGGCGGGATAAGTCCGTAGTTTGGCGGGAGGTCAAACGCCACACGAGCGCGGACGGGAAGTACTACGCCTCGGTCGCTCACGCCAAAGCGCATCAGGACAGGCGCCGTCCCAAACCCTTCAGGCTGGCCAAGGACGAGGGTTTGTGCCGGCTGATCGGCGTCTGGATGGATGACGGGTGGAGTCCGAAGCTGATCTCCTCGATGTTGGCGTATTACTTCGGTGACGATCAGACTATGCAGGTGAGCCACGAGACGATCTACCAGGCCCTTTACGTCCAAACCCGCGGGAACCTGCGGGCGGACCTGGCCGAAAAGCTCAGCCTGAAACGCAAACAACGCATCCCCCACGGCACTGACCGGCGCGCCAACAGCCCCTATAAAGAGGCCTTCAAGATCAGCCAACGTCCCGCCGAGGTCCAGGACCGGGCAGTGCCCGGGCATTGGGAAGGTGACCTCATCATCGGCGCCAACGGGACAGCGATCGGAACCTTGGTGGAACGCTCAACCCGGTTCACGATCCTGCTGCACCTGCCAGGGGACCACACCGCGGAAACCGTTGCCGCCGCGATGATCCGGGAGATGGCCTCCCTCCCGGATCACCTGCGCCGGTCGATCACCTGGGACCGCGGCACCGAACTGGCCGACTACGCAAAAATCCAGACCGCTCTCGATACGACGATGTACTTCTGCGACCCGCACTCGCCCTGGCAGCGCGGCACCAACGAAAACACCAACCGGCTCCTGCGGTTCTGGTTCGAGAAAGGCACTGACCTTTCAGTGCACACCCCCGAGGACATCCGCCTGGTCGCAGCGAAACTCAACCGCCGCCCCAGACCAACACTGAACCTCGAGACCCCAGCCAACCGGCTAAACCAGCTGCTACAAGCGGCCTAACCCCCAGCGTTGCTCCCACCAATTGACTTTGCCCCAAAAACATTGGCATCAACTGTCAGCTCGCGGTGAAGTCGGTCAGCGCTCCAGGCGGAAACCGAGCTTAATAGTGACCTGCCAGTCGGCAACCGCGCCGTCCTCGAGGTGACCGCGGATTTCCTTGACCTCAAACCAATCGAGGTTCCGCAACGTTTGGGACGCTGTCGCGATGCCGTTCTTGATGGCGTCGTCCACGCCCTCGGTGGAAGTTCCTACAATTTCGGAAACGCTATACGTGTGGCCAGCCATGGTGCTCCTCATCAACGTCATACGAATCTTTGGAAAAGAAATCAGACCCGCAGGGCGGGCTGTCCATGCAGACTAGCCCACGGATCCCTGTGCGGCCAGAGGTCCCGCAGCTTAGCTTTCACGCCAGTCGTTGCTGGTGATGTGCGAGCCGGCCTGGGGTCCCATTTGCAGCATTCCGCCGTCCACCGCCCACGACGCGCCGTTGACGTAGCTTGACGCCGGGGAGGCAAGGAAAGCGATGACGGCGGCGATTTCGCGTGCGTCTCCGGGGCGTCCCAGGGGCACTCCGGGCCGCTCCTTCTGGGTGGGATCCTCGTCCTCCTGGCCCGTCATGGGGGTCGCGATTTCGCCGGGCGCCACGTTGTTGGCGGTAATCCCATGCTCGGCGAGTTCCAGCGCCATGGTTTTGATGAGCCCACCCAGACCGTGCTTGGAGGCGTCGTAGGCCGAGGCCCCAACGCGGGGCTGGAATTCGTGGACGCTGGTGACGGCGATGATGCGTCCCCCTCGGCCCGCCTTCACCATGCGCTTGGCTGCCGTCTGCATGGCCACGAAGGCCCCATTGAGGTTGGTGTCCAGCGTGGTCATCCAGGTTTCGTAGTCGAGATCCAGGAACTTGGTGCCGTCGCCGGTTCCGGAGTTGTTCACGAAGACATCCACGCCCCCGAGTTCCTCGGCAAGGGTGTCCACGGCGGCCGCCGTTCCGCGGGCATCGGTGGTGTCCAGTTGGTGGACCACCGCCTTGCGTCCCAGGCGGCGGACCTCCTCGGCGGTTTCCTCGGCACCCTGCTGGTCCGAGTGCCAGGTGATTCCCACGTCCATGCCGGCTTTTGCCAGGGCCACCGCCGTGGCCCGCCCGATCCCTGAATCCGAGCCTGTGACGATGGCGGTCTGTGGGGCGAATGATGCGTCGCTCATGGTCCTGCCTTTCAGTGAAGTGGTGGTGCCGATGATTTATCCCTACCCCCTGGCGCATGCAGGAAACACTCCCGGCACAAAAGGGTCACCCCGGTGTGCAGCCATGGAGTGTAGATTTCTTGCAGCAGCACCCCGCGAATCCCCACAACCAGGAGTTCTCATGTCAGAAGTTATTGTCGTCGGCGTCGACAACAGTGAAACGGCCAAGCGTGCAGCAATGGCGGCAGCGAAGCTCGCCACCGCCCTCGGTGCCGAACTGCACGTCATCAGCGGCTTCTCGGACGACCGCATTGAAGAATTCGGCAGCGGCAGCGACCGCATCACTGTCTCTTCGGCCGACTCCGCGGAATACGTGGCCCGCAAGGTCTCCGAAGAACTTGACGTTCCGGCCGGCAGCGTCAAGTACTACGCTGCCCGTGGCAACCCGGCCAACGCCCTGATCAACTACGCCGAGACCAACAACGCCTCCCTGATTGTGGTGGGCAACAAGCGCATGAAGGGCTTGGGCCGCGTCCTGGGCAGCATCGCCAACAGCGTGGCACACGGCGCTCCGTGCGACGTGTACATCGTGAACACGGAAGTGGACGCGTAACACCCAAGCAAGCAAAGAGGCCGTTTTGAGCATTCAAAACGGCCTCTTCTGCTATCCGGATGGGTCCTCCGGCTGTCAGTTTCCGAAGTCGTCTGCACAACCGCCCGTTGAGGGATCCTCCACCGGACGCTTGGAGCGTTCGGAAAGCCACCGTCTTACGGACGTTGCCGAGAGGGGCTGCTGCGTTTCGCTTCGGCCTTAGTTCTTTCCAAGATCCCGGAGAAGTGCTGACGGTCGAGGTAGTTCGCGTCAGCTAGCCGGATAATGTGCCCCATGTAGGGATCTCGCTGCATCAACTTCCTATTGCCGAGACGGACAGTTGTGTAACCAGCTTTTTTCTCCGCGCGGTCCCGCACCGCACACCAGTTGATGAGAACTATTACGCCAAGCCCGCCTAGCATCATCACCACGGCAAGTACGTTGACGTACCAGGTTAGGGGTACGCCTGATCGACTCAGGACGGCTAAAACGCCGCAGGACCCAACCGTTATTGTCGTGAAACGGTATCGCCACCGCCACAAGATGAACGCGGTGGGTCCGTCGACCAACCCAGTTGCTATAGAAGTTTCCATCCCGTGATTCGTATTCCATTCGCAAAGGGCGACAGCCAGTTAGAAAGCAGCTGCCGGGCATGACCGAGAGGCCAGGCCAAAGGGGCGACCGACGGCCACAGGCGGCCGCAGGTAGAAGGGTCCGTCCTTAGAACGTCCATTCAAGCTGCAGTCTAATTGGCTACGGCCACCAGCCATTCGGTGTCCGCTAAACGATCCTTCACCGGGCAGGGCTATGCGCGCTTTCATAGGCGAAGATGCTAGATATGCACGATTCGATCCTTTTCATCCAGATGCAGCTGACCGCCAGGTTCGCGGCTGTCCCTACACCGCCGTTGCAGGGCGTGAAGGTGGGAGTCTCCAAGAACGTGCGGTCGCCAGATGTTAATCCCCTCAACGGGCTGAGGCATTCAGCCGCTGCTGGTACGAGTGGCTGGTTCATCTGGCTGGGTGAAGATCTCGGAACGGCGGATGACTTCTTCGATCCGTTGCACGTCGAGCATCTGACGACCTGGTGTCCTGAAGCCGTTCCCTATCTCGCTCTGCCCGCGGGGTGGCGATTCCTCTTGGCACCTGGCTACGAAGATGTCTGGTTTGACGAGTCGTTGTTGAATATTGAGGGAAGCTGACCCGGACGGCTCAATCTCACATTCGGGATTCGCCTGAGGTGCCGGGACTTGTTACGGGGAGACGGTGGCCGCAGTATGTCGAAGTGATGGAAGATGAGCTGTGAGTGCGCATGAAAGGGTTCAGTTCGACCTCGATGAGGACGAGCGTGAGGTACTGAGGCGAGGCCTGACCGACTGGGCGGGGCCAGCGGCCCCCACGGAGGCCATGGCCTTGGCTATGGGCTTTCGTGACGTTGCTGATTTGATTGCCGAAGGCGATCGAATCGCTGGGTTCATTCGGGCCGGCCGACCCTTGACGAAGGCTGAATGGCGCCGGGCCCTGCTGGCAACCGAGATTGCTTTCGCTAGCAACACAGTTGGGGTTGGGCTGGACTGGTCTATCGTCACCGGCTATCAAGACGACGAAACCATAAGGATCCTCAGAGCGATCCAACGCAAGATGGGTGGCAGTAGAAACTGGCCCGAGAACGGGCCTTCAACGGACGAGTCTCCGGAAAGCGATTCAGAGTGGGCAAAGCCGCTCTTCCCTCCACCAGCCAGTTGGAGGGTGCCGGTGCGCCCACAGTTGGAGCCGACCGCGGTGCTGCTGCCAATGGGGGCGGGTGAGAATGCCACAGGGACGGGATCCGTCACGACGCGTCAACAGACCAGGCGGATAGCCGAGGGCTTGGCACTTGGTGTCCTGGCCTACGGCGTAAACCGACTGCCCAACGAAAGGCCTGCGTTCGAGACGGCTTTGAACAGTGCCTGGGAGTCGTGGCCCAGAGCGGGAGACTTCGCGAACGTACGCGTGCCAGAGGCCGGGCCGGAGATCTGGGCTGGCATGGAAAAGTCGGCAAGCCGACGCGGCGTTATCGCCGCATGGGCGGACCACTCCGTTCCGCACCTATTGCCCGCCTTTGCGGATATGCCGATCGCCGCCTGTCTAAATCAAATTGCCGACGAGCAAGCATCAGCAGACGATTGGATTTACCTTGGGTACCTGTTCGTAAAAGCCCTGTACCAAACAACTGTGACCGAGCCTCAAGGGTAGTCGTGTTGAGGCGGCCTCCCGCCCGTAAAAGGGATCGTCGTACGGACGTTGCCTACAGGGGCTGCTGCGTCTTCGCCGCTTCCGTTTTAGTTCTTCCAAGATCTCGACGAAATGCTGACGGTCGAGATAGTCCGCGCCGGCTAGCCTGATGGTGCGCCCCATATATGGATCTCGCTGCATGAATTTCCTGTAGCTAAGGCTGTCAGCAGTCTTTAGCAGGAAAGCGACTATATAGCTGACCAATAGTTTGCGTTTGGGTTCATTTCAGCCGCGAGCTCATCATATTCGGATGAATCCATGTCGAGGAAACCATCTTCACCCACGAAAAAGACCCCGCGAACGTATGCTTCGGCGAATGTTCGAAGCATATCTTCGATGGAGCGGAAAATGACCTTATGATCTGGTTCGTCGAACATGAAGTCATAGATGGGCTGCGTTTCTGAAGCTGAGCAGTCTAGGAAAGCGTAGCCGCCGGCACCGTCCGAGAGCAAAGGAAACCAGGCCGGGTTCTTGTTGAGAGTATTGACAAACTCGTCGTAGGTTGCAAGGGCTTCTTCCAGGCTAAGAAAGTAGTACCCGGGCATAATGTGCATGTCTCCCAGGACGGTCTCCTCGTCTGCATGAGTGCCGTTGTGCCAACTGTAGAGGGCAATCAATTCATCACTTACGTGCAAACCCCTCTGCCTCAGTGGATCCACAATGGCCTTAATGGAAGCCCCCGGATCATAAAGCGAGCGTGTAGGTCGCTTCAAGCGATGGGTGTACTCGTCGATGATTCTTGTCGACTGAGCTAATGATTTCGTCATGGTATAGACCTAACATCATAGCGATCGCCGTCTTGGATTTTGTTGGCGGCCTCGGAAGGGATAGCTGCCCCGCTGAGGGATCCCTTAGCGGGGCAGCGCTAGGGGGCAGGTGTCGGCGCCCAACACGCGACGTAATCACCGCCGGGCGAGCAAATAATCAGCAAGCCTCGGGATCCTCTGACTTGCCATGCCTCGTAAAGAGGGTGCGGCGAAACCGTCAGCGTCGCCTGGCCTAGGGCGAGACGTAATGTGCCATCTTTGCCGATCGCGGCTTCCGATACCGTCGTCAAGGTCAGGGGTGAGAGGACTCCCGCGGCCTCTTTCGTCAGTGGCTCGCCGGTCCACCGTATCTCGCCGGCTTCTACGGTGAATTCCGTCTCGATCGTGATCTCGAAGTCGTTTCCCAATTCAAGGTGGACCCCGTAGCCTATGCGGACCTGTACAAGTTGGTACCCGAGGACAGCTCGGATGAGGCCATTGGCAATTGTGATTTCCTGATCGTCTCCGCTTGCGCGGCTGACCCAGGTTTTGGCCCGGATAAACGGCCTGTCGTCGGTCATTTTGCCTCGCGTGATTGCTCGTTTGCGGAACGTCGTCTGCTGCCCGAGCAGGGCCCTTTAGGTTCCTCGGCGCAGGATAGCTAGCACGGTAGCAGGATTATGCCCTCCCGGAACACGCAGTAGTCCGGGCATCGATTTGTCCGGTTAAGGATCTCACCGGGTTACCGCATCGCCTAGGACGACTTTAGGGACATGGCACGATGAGAGCTGGGGAGTGCTTGCGCAAAGAACGGAGCTGAGACTTGGTAAAAACAGGATCCCGTAGTGGCTTGATTACTGGCAGAACTGCCTTTCAAGTGACACGGTGGCGCCACCGTGTCACGGGGTTTATTGCGCTGGATGGACTGTTAGGTCTCTATCTAAACAACTCTGGTGTCCCTCAGTCTTTTTTACCGATTTGGTGTTAGGTCTACTACTCCTTTCAGCGCTCCTACTGATCGTCCTCATCAACTGGGCAGGCTTCAGGGAAGATGCTGAAAGGAAGGCTGGTTACACAACCATCCGCCTTGGCAACAGGAAGTTGATGCAGCGAGATCCCTACATGGGGCGCATCATCCGGCTAGCTGGCGCGGACTATCTCGACCGCCAGCACTTCGCCGAGATCTTGGAAAGAACCCAAAGTCGAAGCGCAGAAGCAGCATGCCCTTTAGGACAGCGCCCCATAGGCTGGTGAATTACCGGTACGCGCTGGTTGCCCGGTAGAGAATCCCTTACCGTGCTGCCTGGGATTAGTCCTGGTAGCTTCGGATAAGCAGTGCGGCAGGCCCTTTCGTGTCCCTGGGCCCTATGGCGGAGGTAAACACTCGCTGGTTTGGATGCCATCAGTGACTCCAATTTAGGGCTCTGCGAGTGATGACAACGGGGCAGAGCAATTCAGTCATCCGACGCGACGATGACGTGAAGTATGCGGAGAACGCGATCAATCACGATGAACTCGTGGAAGCCGAGATTTCCGGTGACGAAGCCATAGTCATGTTCGGCTTCCCGTGAGGGGTTGCGTAGCTTCAGGACAGGGCCAGAGCCCAAGAGTGTAAAGATGGACTCCAGCCTTTGGATGACATCGGGAGGCTGGGAGTATTCCGGGTCCGTCCATTCTTGGTCCTTGGCCCAGGCATTTATCTCTGCTTTGGCTGCCTCGGCGGTCGATGGCTCGAACAGATCCGGGTGGATGGCACCAATCCTCCACCGCCCGTGGATTCCCCAGTCGCTGGGCTCACTGCCGCCCCTGGAGGGAAAGGGAGAGGCATAATCGTGCTGGTACCCTGGGCTCTCGATCAGGCTCTCAAGAAGGGATCGGTCGTCCTGGTCCGGTTCGATGAGGAAACGCGTCAACTGGACCCACATAAAGGTCCCGGAATCGAGATGAACAATTTCATCTCCGACAAAAGGCAATGTCATGGTTCGAAGGTACTTAGGTTCGACCATAAACCCACGACGGCGCGCAAGTACGGATCGAGCTTCCTTCTGTCCGCAAGCCGATGGCTCACCACGTAACGAGGACCCAGTCCCCAGGTAGATCTCCATGGCTGAGAGCGTCCAGTGCAAAGCTACGGGCTTCTTCCGTGTCGGACCCTGTGTAGACCACCAGGGCACCTCGACGAGCATTCCGTCACTTTGGTAGTCCCTGATATCCAGTCCGAGAACCAGCCGACCTGAGTCGGCAAGTGCTTCAATGGCGGCTGAAGCTTGGGATATCGGCCAACTCACTTCACCGTTAGGGTCGAACCGTGCTCCAGATTGAAGGTCTTCAGTAAGGAACGAGAGGTCCGGGAGAGTCATAACTGGATCATAAGACCCGTTACTCACTGAAGTGTCTGGACTGCCCGTTAGCCGGTCGTCCACCGGACGTGCCGGCGCTGCCCATCGGCTCTCTCCAAATCTGCGTGTTTACGCCAAGGCCGGATTCCCGTATACCCCGCCCGAATTAATGCCCGGTGAAGGGGCCTTATACGCTACAGCCCAATCATGCCCATCGGTTATGCCCGCTGCTCGACCAGCAGTCAGGACCTCACCGCCCAGCGTCATGCTCTCCATGCCTTGGGAGTTGACGACGAGATGGTCCACGTCGGCCACGGATTTACCGGCGCTAAACGAGACCGGCCCGGTCTGGAAAAGGCCGTGGCTGCGTGCCGCAACGGCGACACCTCCGTTGTCACCAAACTTGACCGGTTGGCAAGGTCCCTGCCGGACGCAAGGGATATTGCCGACGAACTCACGCGCAAGGGCGTAATCCTCAACATCGAAGGCAATATCTACGATCCCCATGACCCGGTTGGAAAGCTGCTGTTCAACATCCTGGGCATGGTCGCGGAATTTGAATCCGCCCCTATTCGCGCCCGGACCCGTGAAGGCATGGCGGTGGCGAAGTCGAAGGGCAAGCTTCAGGGTCGACGGCCCAGCTCTCCAAAAGGCAGGAGGCCCACCTCCTGAGCCTTCATCAGGGTGGAACACACGACAACGGAGATTCTGAACTCTTCGGCGTCGCTCGCTCCACCGTCTACGGACCATCCAGCGCGCTGAGCCGACCACGCGATCGCTTCCCGGCAGCGAACGCACTGCCGGGAGCCTTCGTGCAGAGGACTCTCGACCAAAGTGACGCCTCGTGCAGGGGACTTTGGACACTCTGATTTCCATACCCGTCTGCACAAGTTCAGTACTTTCGGGGCAGCGTGTGCAGACCACTTCGGAAAACGACGCCGGCACTTAGTGGCCCTGGAAGGCCTCGGCCAGCCACCAGGAACCGCCGTCGGAGGCGATCTTGGCATCGATGACCAGCGGCCGGTCCTGCGTCCCGGCTTCGTAAGCAGCTATCCACGGGCGAACAGCTTCGAGGTCAGCTACGGTCCGCACTGTCACCCCTTCCGCACCGAATCCCCGGGCGATCGCGGCAATGTCGGTGGCCGGGAACACGACGCTGGACAACTCGGCTTCGGAGTGCCCTGAAGCGAAATGGTGCACCTCGGCTCCGTACGCGGCGTCGTTGTACACAATGCACACAAGCGGCATCTTCAGTCTCGCCGCGGTCTCGAGTTCGCTGATACCCATGAGGAACCCGCCATCTCCTGCACCCAGGACCGGTAGGCGGTGTGGTTGGGCCAGGGCGGCTCCGATGGCCGTGTACAGGCCCAGTCCGATCGCCTGGAAAGCCTGCGTGAAGCAGAACCCGAACTCGTCCGGCACGGCAAGGTATTGGCTGGGGTAGCCCATGAAGTTGCCCGAATCCACGGCTACGATCCGCTCGGCAGGGAGCACCGAATCGAGTTCGCGGGTGAGGACGCGCGGGTCGATGGAGGTCGCGGTGGACAGGTCTTCGGTCTGCACGTCCCGCCACCGTGAGCCCTGCTTGATGGCCAGGGCGTTGGCCTCTGTACGGTACTTCTCCACAGGCTCCGGCTGTGAAAGGGCCAGTACGGACAGGGCATCGGCTGCCGTCAGCGCCGAATCGCCCAGCACCCCCAGAGTGATGGGACGGTTGGCACCCAGGGCGGAGTCTTCGACGTCGACCTGGACCACCTTGGTGCCGGACGAAATGAGCCGCCCGTGCCGCATGGTCCACATGTTCAGCGCGCAGCCCCAGCCCACGATCAGGTCGGCGCTGCTGATGAACTCCGCCGTTGCGGGCGAAGAGAACCCGCCGGAAATGCCCAAGTTGTGGGCCTCACCGTTGAACAGCCCGCTCGCCACCGCGGACGTCGCCACGAGGGCTCCGGCATGGCGCGCCAGCGCGAGGATTTCGTCCCTGGCGCCGCGCCCGCCGCGTCCGGCCACGAACACGGGTCGCTCAGCTGCGGAAATCAGTGCCACCAGTTGCTCAACGGCGCCAGCGTCGGGGCGCACCTTGGGCGGTTGAGGCACGACGGCGGCACCCACCTCGTCCGCTGCGGTGGCACTTTGGATGTCCAACGGCAAGCTCAGAACCACCGTGCGGCGCTCGTTCACAGCCGTCCGGAAAGCCCTGACCGTGTCAGCGACCGCCGTGGCCGGGGAATGGATCCGCTCGGCTACAGCGCCTACGCTGCGGGCCAGGGCGTCCTGGTCGATCTTGAAGTTGGAGCGGATGGCTGCGGCCTGGGTGTCGGCGGTCAGAACGATCATGGGTGTCCGGCTTTTCGCGGCCTCCCCGATCCCGGTGATGGCGTTGCTCAGCCCGCAGCCTTGATGTGTGGTGACCACGCCCACCTTGCCCGACATCCGGGTGTAGGCGTCCGCCATGGTCGCCGCTCCACCCTCATGCCGGGCCGCGGTGAACGCTATGCCTTCGGCCATGAGCGTTCCGGTGACATCGAAGTTTCCGGAGCCCACCACCCCGAAAACGTGTCCGACACCGAGCTTCGCCAAGGTCCTGCCGACCAGCGCGGAAACCCGAACCTGCCCGCTCATGCCTTCTCCACCGCGTCTTTTTCAACCAGCGCATACACGCGGCTGGGGCTTCCGGTGCCACCAACGATCGGCAGGGGAGCAACCACCAGCGTGGCACCGGTGATAGGAAGCCGGTCCACATTCCGCAGCGACGTGACGCCGTACTTGTCCGCCCCGAGCAGGAACGAGTGGACCGGGAACATCGGATCGAGGGTACCGGCTTGGCCGGCGTCGATGCCCACGGTTTCCACGCCGAAACCGCTGATCGAGGCGTTTCCGGCGAGCCACTTGGCACCTGCAGCAGAGACCCCGGGAGTGTGGGGTCCGGCGTCGTCCGCGTTGACGAAAGCCGCAGCGTCAGCGCCGCGGGCCGCCCAACCGGTCCGGAAGATGACCCAGCAGTTCTCCGGGAACGCGCCGTGCTCTTCCTGCCATTGCTCAAAATGCTCCGGTTCCAGGAGGAAATCAGGGTCCTGCGTCGCCTCGGCGGATTTGTCGATCACCACGAGGGGACCTACCAGGCGGTGCGGTTCGATCTGGTCCACGGACTTGCCGTCCTTGCCGGTGATCCAGTGCACCGGCGCGTCCAGGTGTGTTCCTGCGTGCTCGCCCACCGTGACGTCGTTCCAGGCCCAGGCGGGTCCGGCGTCGTCGAAATTGCTCACCGGCGATACGGAAAGCCCCACCGTGTTCGCGAAAGGCTGCGGCAGGTTCAAAATGGGCGTCTCGGAGCTGAGGGGAGTGGTGAGGTCGATGATCTCCACCGAACCATTCGAAAGGGCTGTAGTGAGCCCGGCCAGAACAGACATTGTTCTCCTATCGCTTACGTGGTTTCAGTGCTTCTTGGATACGGGAAAATCGTGACGGCGGTGCGGTCAGTTTCTGCGCCACCAAGTGTCCGGAGCCGCCCGAAAGTCCAGGACCGGGGTGGGTTGAAGCCCCGATGTGCCAGAGACCTTGGATGGCCGTGCGGTGTCCGGCGGCCTCCGGGAAAGGCCGCCACAGAAGGTTCTGGAAGAACTCAGCCGAGCCGCCGTAGGGATCCCCATTGACGGCATTGGGGTTGGCCAAGGCCAGGTCCGTCGGTGCCAGGATGTCGGAGGCGAGGACACTCGCGCGGGTCCCCGGAGCAAACTGTTCCAACCTTGCCAGGACCCGCTCCAGGTAGCCGGCTTTAAGTTCGCCACTCCACCCATTGCTGACGTCCAGTTCACCTGCGGCATCGCCCACAGGCGCGAACGGCACCTCCTGCAGCTGCAACCACAGCGTGGCCCTCCCCTCCGGTGCCCGCGACGGATCCAGCATGTATTGCTGCCCCACCACAACCGTTGGTTCGGCCGGCAGCAGTCCCGCTTCGGCCTGGGCGCAGGCAATTCCCGTGCTGTCCGAACCGTTGCTGAGGTGCACCAGCGGCACGGTGTTGAGCCGGGGATCGAGCCACTCAACGGGCTTGTCCAAGGCCAAGTGGATCTGCATGGCTCCGCGGCCGTTCTGGTACTTTTCAGCGGCCCGGGCAGCCGCGGCCGGGGGCTCGTGAAGCAATGACGTGTAAAGGGCCTGCGGGGAGACGTTGGCCAGCACGGTGTCGGCCGAAACACTGCCCTGCGACGTCCGGACACCCGTGACCGCTGTGCCTGAAACCAGGATCTCCTCGGCTTCGGCACCGAGCATGATCCTGACGCCGTTGTCCCTCAGGAGCGACTCGAACGCTGCAACGAACCGCGATGCCCCGCCCTTCACGACGGGCAGCCCAAAACCGTGCATGCTCATGGCCATGACGGGCAGCATCACCCCGCCCGTGGCTTGGTCCGGTCCCAGCCCGGCGTGCAGGAGCCACGGCGACCACAACTGGTCCGTTTCCCAGCCGTCAAAGCGGCTGCGGACGTAGTTGCGGCCGCTCATCACGGAGTCCCGGATGAATGACTCGTTTGCGGCCAGGCGCCCACGCCGCACGGCGCCAAAGGCGATCTTTGCAACCTCAGGAAAGGACCGCAGCTCGGCCCCGAAGGCCCCGAAAACCGTTCCGGCGTTCCGGCCCAGGTCATCGAGCATCGCCAGGTAAGCGGCCTGGTCCCGGGGCTCCTTGAAAGCAGCGCTTGTCTCGGCTGGATCCCGGTGCGCAATGACTACGCGGTGCGCCCCCGTCGCCGGGTCCGCCGCTACGCTCGCCGTCACGGGCCCGGTGGTATTGCAATACTCGAGGCCCCGGGCGTGCAGTTCCTTGCCCAGCACTTCATAGGCGCCGCCGGACACAAACAGCGGATGCCAGGAGGAGAACGTGTCGTGGATGAAGCCCGGCAAGGTCCGTTCGGAGGAGTCGATGAACCCACCCAGCCGGTCCGAGCGCTCGATGATGCACACGCGCTTTCCGTCCAGGGCAAGCTCGGCTGCCGCCACCAGGGAGTTGATTCCCGAGCCAATGATCGCGACCTCACAGGATTCGTCCATAACCGTTCCTTTCAAGAGTGCTCAGAAATCAGGGTGGCTGGCAGTGGCGTGGTACTTGCCGCCGTGGAACACCAGGGGAGCGCCGCCGTCGTGGTTGTAGCTTTCCACCTCACCCACATAGATGACGTGATCCCCGGCATCATGTCGCGAGACGGTCCGGCATTGGAAGGTCGCCACCGCGCCGTCCAGCAGCGGCACACCGGCGATGCCTTCCACGGTTTCCACTCCGGCGAACTTGTCCGTGGCCGGGGTAGCGAATTGGCGGGAAAGGACGTGCTGGTCGCTTGCCAGGATATTGATGGCAAAGTGCGTGGCTTCCTCGAAATCGCCCAGGCTGGGTGCCCGTTTGCTGGGGCACCACAGCACCAGCGGGGGATCCATGGAGACCGACGTGAAGGAGTTCGCCGTCATGCCCACCTTCCTGCCGTCCGCGGAAACGGTGGTGACCACTGTGACGCCGGTGGCGAATTGTCCCAGGGCGCTCCGGAAGTCACGGACGTCGAACGCCGAGGTGTCTTCTTCCTTCCTGGCCTGCATGAAGTCAGCAGCAGCGGTGGGATCAAACCACCACGGGTAGGACGTTCGGGGGTCGTCGAAACCGTTCACGATGCTCGCCGCCAACGCGGGATGTTCAGCGGCTTCGTTGAGGAGCGTTTTCTGGTGGTCCCGGCGGGGTTTCAGGAGATCGTTGGTCCATTCAACGGCCCACTGCCCCCAGCCCCGCCAGAATTCATCGAAAGTGCGCTCCATCCAGTGGCGATCGAATGGTTGCTGGCCACGGCGGACGATCGAGTCCAGGTAGTACTTTGCGGCCAGGGTTGCATTGTTGGAGCCCTGCCCGGTGAGGGGATCGTTGAGGACCACGGCATCACCCAGCCCGAACACCAGCTTTCCGTTGCCGAGTTCCCCGACGGCGGACCTCACCGTGGGCGTGATGCGTCCCAGAAGCGTGGCGCCGTCATCCGTCAGTTCGGCTCCGGCGAAGTTCCCGGCTTCGTGCGGAAAGTGCTCGCGCAGGATCGCCAGCGACCGCGCTAGCTGCTCTTCAGGACTTCCGACGTCGGTCCACCGGTCCATGGGGCCACCCACCACGCCCTCGAACACCATCATGCGGCACGGGCCGGAGACGGTCAGGCCCGGGAAGGTGAAAAACTCGCCGACGCCGGGGGCCATGGACATGCGGATGGCGTCACCTACAGCGCCGGCGCCCACTGCGCCGTCACCCACTGCGCCGTGACCTACTGCGCCGTCGGCAGCGCCGGCGTCGGGTTTGACGTAGTTCAGTGCAAGGACGCGCTGCGGGCGGTCGAAAGGCGACTTTGCCTTGTCCCGCGGGAAGATCTGCCCGATTTCGCCTTTGCCCGTGCTCACAATGACCAGCTCGTAGTCGCGGGCGAGTTCCTCGAGCATGCGCGGGGTGACCTTCTCGATGCGGAAATCGCCACCGACAGCGACGAACGTCTCAATCCACAGGGCGCTTTTGATCCGTTGGTCGATGGAGCGGGCAGTCCCGTCCAAGGGGGCTGCCCATTCGATGGGTTCTTCCGCGTCCACCCGGAGCTGGATGGAGGTGATGGCCGGGACTGCTCCGGATTCGTAGTATTCGGTGAGGGCGGTCCCCATCTGTGCCTCGGCATCCAGGGCCGTGGAGAACATGCACTGGCTGGACATGACTTTCCCGGTGCGGATCTGGGCTGCGGAACGGTCGGACAGCAGTGTCACTGTGTAGCCTTCCCGTTGCAGGCCCAGGGCCAGTTGGGCACCGGATTCACCGGCGCCCACGATTGCTATCTTTCGCATTATGGGTCCTTTTTAGCTTGTCTGTGCCAAAAAACGTGGCTAGGAGACTTTGGCTGCGGAAAGGCTCGCCAAGTAGCCGGCTGCCTTGTCGGGAGACATGAACCACTCCTGGAATTCCGGCGGATGGTTGAAGCCGTTGGCGAACCTGCGGGCGATGTCCGGCTCGCTGTTGGCGGCGCCCAGGAGTTCAAGGACGTGGGGCGGCGGCGGGGCCAGGAGGGCATTGGTCCAGTGTGCAACGTGCTGTGCGTAATCCCAATAGCGCTCGAATGTGGCCTGCATGAACTCAGCGCCGAACGGCTGTTCGCCGTGCCGGATGATGCTGTCCAGGTAGGACGCCGCGCACTTGCTGGCGTTGTTGGAACCTTGGCCGGTGATGGGATCGTTCAACACCACCACGTCGGCCAGGCCCAGTACCTGCCGGCCGCTCGGCAACGTGGCGATCGGGTGGCGGACAGTGGGCGCAAACCTGCCCTGGAGGACGCCGTTGGGGTCGGTGAGTTCCACATCCGTTGCCCGCTCGGCTTCCCATGG
This sequence comes from Paenarthrobacter sp. C1, assembly GCF_049315185.1. Taxonomy (NCBI): domain Bacteria; kingdom Bacillati; phylum Actinomycetota; class Actinomycetes; order Micrococcales; family Micrococcaceae; genus Paenarthrobacter; species Paenarthrobacter sp. C1. The sequence continues at coordinate 251,207 of NZ_CP186052.1, forward strand.
CAGGAAGGTCTTGAGGATGTTCGTGGAATTCTCCAGATGTTCCTCCGGGGAGAGGCCCTTCCAGGTGTCCATGGGACCGCCGGGAACGCCCTCGAAGACCATGATTTCGCAGGGGCCGCTGGTGGTGAGTGCGGGGAACACGAAGTATTCGCCGACGCCGGGGATGAGGTTGAAAGAAACCGCAGAGTACTCTTCGCGGGGCTTGAGGCCCTTCACGTAGGTCAGCGCCAGGGCGCGCTGCGGGGCGTCGTAGGTGCTCCGTTCGGCGTCGCGGGTGAACAGTTGGGCGATGTCTCCCTTGCCTGCGGCGACAATCACCAGGTCCGAGTTCTGCGCGTACTTCTCCAGCTCGGCCACGCCTGCGTCTTCGAAAACGAGTTCCCCGCCGCGCGCCGTGAACTCTTCCATGAACCGCGGGAACTTCACGCGCTGGTCGATGGACTTGGCATGGTTGTCCAGGCGGGATGCCCAGCTGATGGCCTTCTCGCCCGGGAGTTCGGGGTGTGGGATGGTGAAGGAAATGCCGTCGACCGTGGGGGCATCGGGCCAGAAGTCCAACCCCAGCGCCCGCTCGTGTTCCAGTGCGTTGTGGAAGATGCATTGGCTGGAGGCGACCTTGCCGTCCCGGATTTGTTCGGGTGTGCGGTTGGAAATGGTGGTCACGGAGTAGCCGGCGTCCAGCAGTCCGATGCCCAGCTGAAGCCCGGACTGGCCGGCTCCGACGATGGTGATGTGGCGTTGCGTCATGGTGTTGCCCTTCTATGGAGTGTGGTGGAGCCTGGCATCAGTTGGCGGCCAGCAGGGGGATGGTTTCTTCGGCGCGTTCAGGACCCAAGGCGGAGTAGCCGCCGTCGACCGCCCAATCGGCGCCGGTCACGAAACTTGCCTGGTCGCCGGCGAGAAACGCGACGACGTCCCCAACCTCGTGCGGGCGGCCGACGCGCTTGAGAGCGTGGAAAGGGGCGGCCACGGAATCGGTCTTGGCAAGATCACCGTTGCTGAGCGTGTCCATGATGTTGCTCCACACCCATCCGGGGCTGACGGAGTTCACCCGGATGCCGTCCGCCGCGAAGTCCACGGCCATGCTGCGCGTGAGCTGGACGAGGGCCGCTTTGCTGGCCGGGTAGAGCCAGCGGCCGGTTTGGGCGATGGAACTGGAGATCGAGGTGAAGTTGATGATGGCGCCGTGCCCTGACACTTTGAGGTGTGGGCGCGCGGTGTTGCTTGCCACCACAGCACTCACGAGGTTGACGTTGAGAGCCTCGAGCCAGTCGCTGCGACCGGATGCCGGGCCATCGTCCTTGTAGGTGCAGGCCAGGTTGACCAGGATGTCGAGACCGCCGTGGAGGGCTACGGTTTCCTCCACGAGTTCGCGCACTGCGGCGTCATCAGTGATGTCCGTGTGGGAATAGTGGATTCCTTCCCCGAGTGCTTTGGTGAGGGTGCCGCCGTCGGGAGCTATATCCGCAACCACCACCGTGGCTCCGGCGTCCCGCAGCGAGGTCACCACGCCTTGTCCCACCTTGGTTGCCCCACCGGTGACAATTGCTGTCCTGCCGTCGAGTCCTGACATGGCCCAAACCTTTCCCGTGATTGTAATATTGAAGAAATGTGACGTCCGTCATGGTTGATCCATAAGCGACTCTAGGCAGTCGCTGTTGGCCGGACTATCCACTAAGCGCAAAAGTCATCCGGATTACGCAGGGTCTTCCTCTTCTTCGTGCCAACCAACCCACGCCGCTGAGGTGAGCTGAGCGTCCTTGGCTTGAAGTTCCGCCGCCCAGAGTTCGAAATGGTGTCGATCCCACTCGTCCCGCCGGTCATGCACGAGCTTGATGTTCTTCACTGGTCCCACCTCGCTTTCAGTGCTGTTATCGTGATGTGAGCTGCGTCATACTGGTTCTGAAAGCGACTCTAGGCGGCCGTTGAAATCCGGAATATCCACGTAGCGCGGGGATCATCCGAAAAGCGCAGAACTGTGGAGTGGGTGCCCAAATGGTGAAAATTCTTCCCCGCGATGTCCTGCGGGGGCGGCCGACGATGGCCACAACTGACGTGGACGAAGCCCACGCCAGGATCGCCGAGCTGTTCTGCAGCCACGAGCTCGCACCGCGGACCCGGACCTCGGCAGTGGATATGAAGCTGCGTTCCCTGCACCGGGGCGACGTGGGCATCGAGTTCCTGGACTACGGCGCCGACGTCCGCATTGAGCCTGAAGGACTGCAGGATTTCCATCTGGTGCAGATCCCGCTCGCCGGGCATGCGTCCATGCGGGTGGAGACCAGCACGGTGGAATCCAGCCCGCACATGGCCACTGTTCCGCCGATCGACAGGCCATTCTCCATGAGTTGGGACGGCGGCAGCCCGCACCTGATCGTCTATGTGCGGCGAACGGCGCTGGAACGGGTTGCCGGGCAACTGTACGGGGACAGCGCTGTGGAGCTTGGCTACGGCATGGACCTGTCAGGCGCCGCCGGTCGCGCCTTCCTGAGGTCCGTCGTCGAGCTTCATGACGACCTGATCAGCCGGCCGCAGACCGCCGCGCCGGTGTTCGTTCAAGGCTTGTTGGCGGACAGCATGGTGTCCCGGCTGCTGATGGCGATGCAACCGCCTGCGGAGGAGGCCCGGAACACGGAAGCGGAGGGCCGGCTGGTCCGGGATTGCCGCGAACTCCTGGAGCGTCACGCCACAGAGGAACTCACGGTGCCCGATATCGCCGAGTGCCTTGGCGTTTCGGTCCGGACCCTGCAGACCGCACTGCGCGCCGAAACCGGGGCGACGCCGTCGGACCTGCTGCGGAGCATCCGGTTGGATCGCGCCCGGGAGATGCTCCTGGAAGCCGGCCCGCGTGAGCAAAGCGTGACGGCGGTTGCGGAGTCGTGCGGCTTCACGCACCAGGGGCGGTTCTCGGCGCTGTATCTGAAGACCTTCGGGGAGTTGCCGTCGGAGACACTGCGTCGCTAGCTACGCCTCCAGGACGTATGTTTTCAGGTCGTCCAGCGTCTGCTGCATGTGCGCGTCCATCGCGAGCCGCGCCTCGTTGGGGTTGCGGGATTCCAGCGCCGCGGCAATCTTCCGGTGGTGTCCGATGGCGTGTTCCTGGATCTCCGCGAAAGCGGACGTCTCCCGGCGGCGCGCCTCCAGGACGCGGTGCAGGGGTTCGAACAGTACGGCCACGAAGACGTTGCCGGAGGCGTGCAGAATCACGTCATGGAAGGCCAGGTCGGCTTCAACGAAACCCGCCAGGTCATTGTCCTCGTGGGAGGACTGCATCTTTGCCACATGCTCTTTGAGCGTGATGAGTTCGTCGTCTGAGATACGCTCGGCGGCCAGTTCGCAGGCGCCCGTCTCCAGCATGCGGCGGAGTTCGATCAACTGGATGGCCGCCGCGGCATCCTTGGTGCCCTCCGACGCTGCGCGCAGCACGGCCTCCAGGGATGCCCACTGATTCAGCGGATTCACGAACGTGCCCCGGCCTCGTTCGACGCTGAGGATCCGCTGCGCTTCCAGGGTCTTCATGGCTTCACGCACGGTCATACGGCTCACCTCGTGCTTGGCGCTGAGCTCCAGCTCGCCCGGGACAACCGTGCCGGGTGGAAATTCGCCCGCGATGATCCGGTCCAGCAACTCATCAGCGACGACGCCAACCAGCGACTTGCGTGCCATGTATCCCCATTCCTGTATCCGCCCATCCTGCGCCCGGCTTCCCCGGGGCGGGATGGATGTCAGACATCTTACGCTGGCGGTGGCCAGCTGGTTTTCCAAAACTCCTGCAACGCTTCCGCACATTGTTGCGGTTGCTCCCAGTGGACACTGTGGCCCGCCCCGGGAATGGCCTTCAGCCGGCGTCGCGGGTCCGCGTCCACAAACGCGGCCATCTGTTCCATGGACCGCACGCGGTCCGCTGTTCCGGCCAGCACCAGCAGCGGAGCGTGGACGCGCCCAGGTACTGAAGGTTCGACGCCGGTCATGGCCGCCTCGCCGCTCGGGCCCAGGACTTTGAACGGGATATCGAACCCGCGGCTGAGTAGTTCTTCGTCCTGGTAAGGCGGGTCGCCGTACCAGGCTGCCATGCATCGAACCTTGGTTCCGGCGTCGATGAAACCTTGTTTCCATTGCGCTTGCAGCATGGACCGGAAGCCTTCGTTGGGCGGCGCCGGAACCATGCCAACCAGCGTTAGGGTTGCCGTCAGCTGCGGGAAGCCGGCGGCAAGCGTCAGCGCCACGCTGCCACCCAGGGAGTGCCCCACCAGGTGAACGGGACCGCTGTGTTTGGCTTCTAGGGTCGCCGCCAAGGAGGCTGCCGCAGACTCCAGGGTCCATTCGAACTCCGGGGAGAGCGCCTCGCCGGGGTGATAGCCGGGGAGGTCCGCAATCCATGCCGGGTATCCGGCGTCGAGCAGCTTTCCGGCCAATGGTTCCCAGTAGGCGGATGTTGAGGCCCAGCCGTGGATCAGGACCGCCGGCGCCGTTTCACCTGCGGAAACAACAGGCGTGCGGATATCCACGGATGTGAACGGTGCTTCGCTGCCAGCCATGCACCCAGCCTAGTGACGCTGGTCTCCTTGCGCAGGCCGGGAGCGTTGTGTCACACTAATTCAAATGTTAGATGTCTGACATCTTACATTCACAAACCGCAGCAAAGATTTCCCACGATGGAGTGAACAGTGACCCTTGAAGCCGACGTTCTGGCCGCTTTCCCGGCGGAAGTCCAGATTCCTGCTCAGCTCGTGGCCGATGCCGTTGCCGCGTCCTCGGCAAGCAGCCCCCGCGTCCTGGTGGTCCTCGACGACGACCCCACAGGCACCCAATCCGTGGCAGATCTCGCAGTGCTGACCAGCTGGGATGTCGCTGACTTCACCTGGGCCTTCGCCCACATCCGTGACAACCAGACCAAGCCCGCCGTCTATGTGCTGACCAACACCCGTAGCCTGGACCCCGCAGAAGCCGCAGCCCGCAACGAGGAAATCGTCCGGAATGCGCTCGCGGCAGCCGCTTCTGCCGACGGACTGCGCCTGGGTTTCGTCAGCCGGAGCGACTCCACCCTCCGCGGCCACTACCCGCTGGAGCCGGACGTCATCGCCGCCACCGTGGCTGCTGAAACCGGCGAAACCACCGACGGCGTGGTAATCGTCCCCGCGTTCCCCGACGCCGGTCGCGTCACCATCGGCGGTGTGCACTACATGCGGGGCGATGCCGGTTCCCTCACCCCCGTTGCCGAGACGGAGTTCGCCAAGGACGCGAGCTTCGGCTTCGCCAACTCAGAGATGGCCAAGTATGTGGAGGAGAAGTCGCAGGGGCGGTTCCCCGCCAGCGACGTGATCGTCCTGGACCTGAACATCATCCGCGCCGGTGCTTCCGCCCAGGACCCCACCATCTCCGCGAAGGCCATCGCAGACGCCCTGGAATCCGCCACCAACTCCACCCCGATCGTGGCCGATATCGTCACCGAGAACGACTTCCGCGCCCTTGCTCTGGGCCTGGAGGAAGCAGAACGCCGCGGCAAGAAGCTCCTCTACCGCGTGGGTCCGCCTTTCGTCCGTGGACGCATCGGCCAGGAGATCCGCACCGCGCTGACCTCCGAAGAGGCCTTTGCAGGCAACACTCCCTCCACAGCCGGAGGCTTGATCGTCGTGGGTTCCCACGTGGGCGTCACCACGCGGCAACTCAACGACCTCACGGCACAGCACAGCTCGGCGAGGACCATCGAAATCGACGTCGAGAAGCTCATTGCCGGCACCAAAACCCAGGGCGAAGCAGAAGCCGAAGCGTACATCGGAACGGTAGTGGCCGACGTCGTGGATGCCCTCCGCAGCGGTGACGTGATCGTCCACACCAGCCGCCTGCTCATCAAGACCGACGACGCCGCAGCCAGCCTGAAGATCGCCCGCACCGTCTCCGCCGCCGTCGTGGCTGTCGTGAACCGCACGCTCAAGAGTTTCCCGCCGCGCTTCGTCATCGCCAAGGGCGGCATCACATCCTCGGACGTGGCCGCCCATGGCCTGGAAATCCGCCACGCGATAGTCCGCGGCCCCATGCTCCCGGGCATCGTCTCCCTGTGGGAGCCGGTGGACGGCCCTGCAAAAGGCATCCCGTACATCGTCTTCGCCGGCAACGTGGGCGACGACCAATCCCTGACCCAGGTCACCCGCAAGCTCAGCGCAACCTTCTAACAGCCAAAATTCAATGGAGAACACCATGACCAGCAGCAACTACACCGTCACCGTCCTGGGCCTCGGCGCCATGGGCCTGCCCATGGCAACCCGGCTCGCGTCCGAGCTGACCGTGCACGGCTTCGACATTGCCGAGCCCCGTCTGGAACTCGCCGCCGCGGCCGGTATCAAGACCTTCGCCTCGGCCCGCGAAGCTTCGCAGGACGCAGATGCGCTGCTGCTCGCCGTCCGCAACGGTGAGCAGCTCAACGACGTCCTGTTTGGCGAAAACGGTGTCGCTGCCGTTCTGAAGCCGGGCGCCGTGGTCATCCTGGGCAGCACGGTGGGAACTGAAGCCATCCCGGCGACGGTCGCCAAGCTGGCCGAGTACGGTGTTTCGCTGGTTGACGCTCCGCTGTCCGGAGGCCCCAAGCGTGCCGGTGAAGGCGATCTATTGATCGTGGTCGGAGCCGAGCCGGAGGCGCTGGAGAAGGCGCGCCCTGCCTTGGAGCTGCTGGCCTCCACACTGAGCATCGTGGGCGACAAGCCCGGCGACGGCCAAGCCCTGAAGACCGTCAACCAGTTGCTCTGCGGAGTCCACATCGCTGCTGCCGCCGAGGCCATGGCCCTCGCGGACGCCCTCGGCCTCGACCAGGCTAAGACCCTCGCTGCCCTCGAAGCCGGAGCCGCCGGTTCCTTCATGCTCTCGAACCGTGGCCCGCGCATCCTCGAGGCCTACACGGAAGACGGCGCCGAGGTCCTCAGCCGCCTGGACATTTTCGTCAAGGACATGGGCATCGTAGGCAAGGCAACCCGGGCCGCCGGACTCGCCGCACCCGTTGCCGCTGCCGCCGAGCAGCTCTACCTGCTCGGCCAGGCCCAGGGCCTCGCCGCCGCTGATGACTCCGCCGTCATCAAGGTAGTAGCGCCCGCCAAGCGCACCGCTTAACCCCTGGGAGTTTTTGTACACCTAACGCCCTCATGGGGCGCCCTAAAGGTCATTAGCTGTACAAAAACTCCACCCACCCCAGAACGCGCGACGACGGCGATCCCCCCTTCGTCGTCGCCGCCACCTCCCGCCGGTCTGCTGTGCGCACCGGTTTGTCAAAGGAGACACCGCCCCAATGAACCCCCTCGTCAACTCCCTCATGGCCGGGGCCGCCGATGCCCCTGCCATCAAACCCGCAGTGGAGCTGGGAACACCGCTTCTGCTGACCATCGCCGCGGCAGGCATCGCCTTGCTGCTGGTCCTGATCATCCGCTTCAAGATCCAGGCATTCGTTGCCTTGCTCGCCGTCAGCATCCTGGTGGGCGTGGCCGCGCAGATTCCGCTCAAGGACATCTTCACGGTGGTGACCAACGGTGTTGGAAGCACCATGGGCAAGGTCGCCTTGTTGATTGCCCTCGGCGCCATCCTTGGCCGCATGATCGAGGTCTCCGGCGGCGTGCAGTCCTTGGCCACGCACTTCACGGAGAAGCTCGGTGCCAAGCGCGTTGCCGTCGCGTTGACGGCCGTCGGCTTCCTGGTCGCGATTCCGGTGTTCTTCGAGGTGGGAGTGATCGTCCTCGTTCCGATCGTTTACGCCTTCGCCAAAATCGCCAAGGTCCACCCCATCAAGTTCGGCCTGCCCATGGCTGGAATCATGCTGTCCATCCATGTGGCTGTTCCGCCGCACCCGGGCATCGTTGCCGGCGCCGGCGTATTCGGTGCCGACATCGGCCTGATCACTATGATCTCCCTGATCATCTGCATTCCCTTGGGCTTCCTGTCCTACTGGGTTGCCAGCATCATGAACCGCAAGGACTACGAACTCCTCCCCGGCGTGAAGCAGCAGGTTGAGGAATTCGGTTCCGATTCCCTGGTCCACGTGGGCCATGACGGTCCGGGTGCCCGCGCAATCGCCCCGCCGCGTCCGGGCCTGATCATGTTCCTGATCGCAGCGCCCATCGTGCAGATCCTTCTCGGCACCGTCGGCACACTGACCATCGCCAAGGACAACTACTGGTACGGCGTGGCTTCGTTCATCGGCAATCCGTTCTTCGCCCTCCTCGTCGCCGTTGCGTTGTCGTTCTTCCTGCTGGCTGTCCGCCGCAACTGGTCCCTCAAGGAAACAGGTGAGATTTTCGAGGGTGCCCTGCCGCCCATCGCTTCCATCCTGATGGTGGTTGCTGCCGGTGGCGTCTTCGGTGAAGTCCTCCGCACTTCCGGCATCGGAGCCGCGCTCTCCCACACCTTGGACAGCCTCGGCCTGCCCGTGATCGTGCTCGGCTTCATCATCTCGCTGGCCTTGCGCGCCGCACAGGGTTCGGCGACGGTTGCAATCGTCACGACGACGGGCCTGCTCACCTCAGCGGTCATGGAAGGCGGCTACTCGCCGGCGCAGATCGCAGTGATCGTGATTGCCATCGGTTTCGGCGCGCTCGGCCTGTCCCACGTGACCGATGCCGGCTTCTGGACCGTGATCCGTTACTACGGCCTCACGGTCTCCGACGGCCTCAAGACCTGGACCGTCCTGACCACCATCCTGGGCCTGGCCGGCTTCGTCCTGACGTACGTTGCCTGGATCCTGGTAGGAGGCCTGGCCCACTGATGCGCACGAAACTCGACCACCTGGTCAATTCCGCGTTGGCCACCGGCTCCGCTGTTCCAGCCTTCACCTGCTACGACTTCACCACCGCGCTCGCCGTCGTGTCAGCTGCGGAGGAGGCCCGCCTTGGCGTAATCCTGTTGGTGGCGCCGAAAACCGCGTCCACCGCCAACGGCCTGCGGCTCATCACTGCCCTCCGGGGCCTGGCGGACTCCGCGAGCGTCCCGGTGTCCGTCCAGCTGGACCATGCTTCGGATCTGAACGTCATCCTGGAAGCCGTGGCTGCCGGAGCTGATGCCGTCCTGGCCGATGGCTCATCCAAGCCGCTCAAGGACAACATCCGCCTGGTCCGCGAGGTCCGTGCCGCGCTGGACGCGGCGGGCCATGCCGGCGTCGTGATCGAAGCGGAGTTGGGCGGACTGGCAGGCGACGAGGACCGCGCGTTCGGGTCATCAACGCCCGACGCCGGTGCTTCCGTCCCCGGTCTCACCGACCCGGAGCAGGTGGCCGGCTTCGTGGAGCAAACGGGTGCGCAATTGCTCGCTGTTGCCGTGGGAAACGTCCACGGCAAGTACACGGGTGAGCCCAACATCCGGTGGGATGTGTTGCAGGATGTCGCTGCACGGACAGAGGTCCCTCTGGTGCTCCACGGCGCCTCCGGAATCCCGGCCAGTGAGCTTGCCAAAGCTTCCGGAATGCAGGTAGGCAAAGTGAACTTCAACACGGAGCTGCGGACCGGGATCCTGGCCACGTTGGAGTCGGAAACAGCGGCGTACCGGGCAGACGGCGAGAATCTCCAGGGATTGCTGGTCCGGTGGAACGGCTCGGCAGCATCCTTTGCCGGCGCCACGCTTGAGTTGCTCAGCGCCTGACGCCCAGCGCAGGAACACGGGGAGGCTAGGATCAGACCATGATCCTGGCCTCCCTGATTTTCGCGACGATTGCCGCCCTTCTTCACGTCTACATCTTCACCATGGAGTCCATCACCTGGACCAAGCCCGCTACGTGGAAGACATTCAGCATCACGTCCCAGGCCGAAGCGGATACCACCAAGTCCATGGCGTACAACCAGGGCTTCTACAACCTCTTCCTCGCCATCGGTGCATTGGTCGGGATTGTCGCAGTGGCCATGGGTGCACCCCAGGTCGGTTGGACCCTCGTCTTCAGCAGCTGTGGCTCGATGCTTCTTGCGTCTCTGGTCCTCGTGGCGAGCGGTAAGAAGTACCTCCGGGCAGCGACCATCCAAGGCACGACGCCGCTGCTCGCCGTCGTGCTTGGAATCCTGGCCGTAACGCTGGGCTAGTGTTCCGGCGGCCCTGTCTGGGCTGCGGCGTCGTCCATCCACAGCACTTCCCAGTGGTGGCCGTCGAGGTCCCTGAAGGCCCGGCTGTACATGAAACCGAGATCCTGCGGGTCATAGGTTTCTGAGCCGCCGGCTTCCAGGGCTTTGCCCGCCAAAGCATCCACGTCTTCCCGGCTGTCGGCCGAAATGGCGACGATGGCCGCCGTCGAATTCCTGGTATCCGCGATGGGCTGCTTGGTGAACTGGCTGAACTTGTCGTGCGTAAGCAGCATTGTGTAGATCGTGTCGCTGAAAACCACGCATGCCGCGGTTTCGTCGGTGAAGTTCGGGTTGATCGTGTAGCCAAGTGCTGTGTAGAAAGCCTTGGATGCCTCGAGGTCGCTGACAGGAAGATTCACGAAAATGGACGTAGTCATGCGTCTGATCCTGCCGTTGTTTCGGCGTCCCGTCCAGACATGGAATGCGACCATGTGGACAGGGCGGAAGCCACCCTGCTGGCTCCGCTGCTCCGCGAGGCGGACAATGGAGTCAGCACACTGGGAGTCAGCACGCAGGTGCCGGCCCGGTAGGGAGAGCCATGGAGCGGGAGGCGTTTCCTGCGGTCAGTCCAACGGCTGCGCAGAGGGATCCGGTGATCGACCTTGTCCGATTCACGTGCCTGCTGCTGGTGGTCGCAGCCCACTGCATGATGGTGAGCCCCGTTTTGCACAAGGATGGGACAGTCGAGACCCGGAACGTCCTCATGGAGCAAGCCTGGTTCACGCCTGTGCTCTGGGTCCTGATGATCGTTCCGCTCTTCTTTGTCCTTGGCGGTGTTACCGGCCTCCAGTCGTGGCGGCGGTTGAGAACGGCCGGCGGGACAGGATTCGACTTCGCCCAGCTGCGCCTCCTGCGATTGGTGCGTCCCGCCATGGCTCTGCTCGCCGTCATGTGGGGAGGGTTGTGGATCGCGCTGCTGCTGGGTGTCCATCCGCAAGTCATCCAGCTGATGACTGCCGGAGCTGCGATGCCGTTGTGGTTCCTCGCCGCGTACCTCACGGCCCAGCTGAGCATCCCCCTCTTGGCAAGATTCCATGAACGTGCACCGCTGCTGACTTTCGGGGTTCTGGTGGCCTTCATCATCGCCGTCGATTCCCTCCGCGGCGCCATTCCCGTGCTGGCGTTTACCAACATGATTTTCGTATGGTGCGCCGTGCAGCAGCTGGGATTCTTCAAGGCCGACGGCTTCTTCGAACACCGGAGCCGCACCTGGCTGGTGGGCGCCATCATCTGCAGCAATCTCCTCCTGGGACTTGTCACCGGAGTCGCTGTGTATCCGGGGAACATGGTGGTGAACATCAACCCGCCCAACTTGTGCCTGCTTCTGCTGGGCATTTCCCAGACAGCCACCCTGCAACTGCTGGGTCCAGGGCTGCGGTGGCTCGCTGACGTCCGGTGGATCCGTGCCGGGATCGCTGTGGCGGGACGCCGCTCCATGACCGTTTATCTATGGCATCTCCCCCTCCTGGTTGGCATGGCCGGTTTGTTGTTGCTCACCGACGTGCCCAGGCCGGTCGCCGAGACCGCAGAGTGGTGGTGGGCCCGCATTCCCGTCTTCATCGCTGTGGTTGCACTGCTCGTCCCGGTGACGATGCTTTTCGGCCGGCTTGAGGATCGTCCCATGGCAGCAAGCCATGCTCGAGGCCCGGGGCGGGCCGCCGTGGTGACGGCCGCCGTCGTGGTCTTTATCCCAGTGGCGGACGCCGCCTTCAACGGACTGACGCTCGCGTTGCTGGGTGGGGGAGCGGCGTGCTTCGCGCTGTCCGTCCTGCTTTTGGGCAGGGTTCCGACGCCGGTCCCCCCGGCGGCGGAGGCAGAACCTGCGGAAGCGCCGCAGGCGACCCCGGCCACGTTGCCAGCACACGATTTACGTGCCAATCTCGAACCATGACCGAGAATACGGATTCACTGGCCGAGTCGTTCCGCCCCGGCGTTACTACATTGCGCAACGACAAGTTCCACCGCTACGAGTTACACGTAGACGGGGAGTTGGCGGTGATTTCACAGTTCCTGGACAGGCCCGGTCACATCGACTTCATCCACACGGAGACGAAACCCCAATTCAAGGGCCAAGGACTGGCGAACGTTCTGGCACACTTCGCCCTGGATGACGTCGTGGCGTCGGGGAAGCGCATCATTCCGCATTGCCCGTTCATTGCCGGTTACCTGAAAAGGCACGAGGGATATGAACAGGACGTCGACTGGCCGAAAGAAAAGCCTACGGTTGACGCGGAGCCTGACAACAACTGACCGCGCCGGGTCAGTCGGTCCGCCCTCTCGGCGAATGCGGCCTTCGTCGCGGCGAGACTGACGTGACCGTTGCTGAAGCCCAGTAGCCCAGGCCTGGTCGCGATGACCGTGGAAGCCAATCCAGCCGCGCATCCGAGAGCGCCACGATGGCGTCGTGTTCGTCAACAACTTCCTGGCCGCGGCACCACGCCCTGACCTGCATGGCACTTACCAGGCTGCCGCCGTGGACATGGTCCGACTCCGTGACGCGGTAGGAGAAACTCCGCATGACGCCTTCGCCCGGGGCCAGGGAGCCGACTGACAGATGGCGACGGTCCGGGCTGGAGGTATAAACCAGGGGCTCCATGGCCTCGTTGGTGAAGGACCGCGGAATAAGACGAATGTTACGAAGATGGCACGTGGAGTCGTTCATGATCCATGCCGTGAAGATCACCGTCTCACCGGGGACGGCCGTGCACTTGTCCGCGCCGTGGATCAATGTGATGCATTTCGCTTGCGCAACCAGCGGCCGGTTGCCGTGATGCCGGAAGTGCGAAAACGGTGTTTTCGCACTTCGCGAGTGGATTGCGGTGCCCGCGGAGACGCTCCGGACCGCCCTCGACAATGACGACCGCCCTTTGAAACGCGCTACTCGTCGCACTTCGCCGGAGTTGTGAAACTTCATGCCTGATTAGTGGCGGCAGGAACAGTTTTATGTCGCTTATTCGACGAAACTTTTCGCCCCTTATAGTCCTAAGCAACCTGTTATTCAAGTCAATTCGCAATCTGATGACACACTACTGTTTATGGATCAAGTATTAATGTCCGGGGCCGGTGGGGCGTCCCCAACTTTGGCTGCCGGAAATGACAGCGATCCCCAAATCCTGAACCTCGTCCGCCAGGGTGTCACGGACGCCTTTGACACTCTCTACAAGCGGCACGTCCAGATCGCCCACTACGTCGCGCGCACACAGTCCGACAACCCCAGCGACGCCGATGATGTCGTCGCAGAGGCCTTTGCCACCATCTTCCAGTCCTTGAAGGACGGCAAAGGCCCCAAGGAGTTTTTCCGTTCGTACCTCCTGACGGTGGTGCGGCGTACAGCGCATGAACGCAACCGAAAAGCCAGACAAACTCAAACTGCAGCGGATGACGCCATCCTGGACGCGGCTGTCCATGATGACGATCCCGTGGTTGGCGATCTTGAGTCGAGCATCATGGCCAATGCCTTCAAATCGCTGCCGGAGCGTTGGCAGGCCGTTCTCTTCCACCTTGATATCGAGGGATTGAAGCCGGCTGCTGTTGCGCCACTGGTGGGTCTCACGCCGAACGGCGTCTCATCCTTGGCCATCCGGGCCAGGGAAGGTTTGCGTCAGGCCTACCTGCAACACCACATCAGCCGCAGCGTTGACCAGGCCTGCGACGAATTTGCCAGCCAGCTCGGCAAGTATGTGCGCAACGCCCTCAAACGCACGTCCAAGGAAAAAGTGGGTGCCCACCTGGAAGACTGTGCCAAGTGCACCGCGTTGTTGATGGAACTCAATGACGTCCAGGGCGGCATGCGTGCCATCCTTTTCCCCTTGGTTGCGGGCGTTGCCTTTACCCCGGCAGCTGCCGCAGCGGTCGGGTGGCCAGGCGCCGGTGTCGCAGCGGGCGGCGGCAAGGCCGCCGTCGTTGGCCTTCACGGAGTCAGCCAATCCTGGAAAATCCCGGCGGCCATGGTGGTGGGTGCCGCAGCTCTGGCGGGGGTCATCACCTGGTTCCTGCAACCCGAACCCGGTCCCGCTTCTGTAGTTGTTGCAGAATCTCCTGCCAGTATTCCGACGGCCGAGGAAACGGCGCCGGCCCCGGTTCCAAGCAGCAGTGCGTCGCCTGAACCCAGTGCCATTGTGGAGCCGCCCCTCCTCCCTGTCGTTGCCCCAACGGCTGTGCCATCTTTGGCTCCCAGTCAACCTCCCGCCGTCGTGGTTCCGCCGGAAGAGCCGTCGGGACGGCGCGCTGTTGTCGTAGACCCGGGCGTCATCTATTCGACGACGGCGCCGCAGGCCACCGCTTCGGCGGCACCCTTGACGCAAACGGTTGAGGCGACGTTCTCGGCCAGCCAGGGACCAAGCCCCCTTGAACGCGACCTTGGCGTCCAGTTTTCCCTGGCCGGGGATGGTTCGCCGACATCCGGAGAAGTGGTCTTTGCCCTGCCGGCGGACGCTACTTTCATAGCAGGGAAGACGGTGGTGCCGGAGGGCTGGGAGTGCAGCGCATCCGAGGCTCGCCGGATCCGCTGCACCACAGCCACGCTGGACCCGCAGCAGTTGACCTTTGTCGTCGCTGTGACCCTGCCGGACGGTGCGGAGAGCGGCACCCTGGACTACCAGTTCAGCGGGCAAGGAATCGTGCCGAAGACGTTCACCAATACCTTTCATTAAGGCGCCCGAAAGTCATTAAGGCGCCCGAAAGGGCTGTTCTTGGCGGCTTGAAAAAATTCTTGCTGATTTCGCGTCACGATTCGTGAGTTTCGCCCACTAAGAAGTTGGGTGCTCTATGCCCTGGTGCTGTCAGGAAAATTTGGCGCTTTTCTGCGTCACGAATGGTTATGGAAGCGCACAAGGCAACTGGGAGTAGCCTTCCGCATTTCACAGCCATCACGCGAGGATTCCAAGCTCGACCGGATCCCAGGCGTGGTCCAGACAGGCAAGAGAGCCAATGAAACATTCATATCCACGAAAGCTGTTGGCGGGTGCGCTCGCTACAGCCATAATTTCCCTGGGAGTGGGTGGTGCCATGGCGCCGCCAGCCCTGGCAACCACGCCGGGAACCCCAGGCGTCACCCAGCCAGGGACGCCGGTCTACACGGAGGATTTCTCCAACCAGAACGCGACAAGTAATGCCATCAGCCTCCTGAACTACACCGGAGGCGCCGCCGCCGCCAATGAGACGTACACGGCCGATACCCCGTATACGCCCGCCGGCGGGCAGTGCGACGGATGGATCCTCAACTCTTCAACACCAACGCCGCCAACCGACCTGGGTTGCTACAGGAACCAACCGGCAGGCTGGAACCAGATCCGGTCCATGGCTCAGGCGCTTGGCCTGGCTCAGGGCCAAACTGCTGCCCAAGCCGCCAGCAACCAGGCTCTCTCCGAGTACACCAACGCAAGCTCCGGCGTGATCGATCCCGGCGTGATGTTCCGGACGACAAAGAATTCCATCCCAGCCGTATCCGGCCACTACTACGCTGTCTCGGCGTACTTTGCGGAGGTTAACTGCCACGCGGCGCACGCCAGCGAGACTTTCAGCCTCCTGGTCAACGGCACACCGATCGTGCTGGGGACGGGTCTCGACCCCTGCGGCGGCAGCACCTCGCCGGAAGTCCAGGTCACCAAGCTGCAGTCCGGCGCGTTCAAGATTCCCGAGGGCACCTCGCCGTCGTTGGGCTTGGAGCTTCGCAACGAAGCAACCACCGGGTCGGGCAACGATGTGACCTTCGACCTTCCCCAGATCGTGGATGTAACGCCGCAGCTGGACAAAGCTTTCACGCCTGCCCTCATCGGGCCGGGTGGAACCTCCACGGTTACCCTGACCGTAACCAACACTGACGACGTCAAGGCCAAGAGCGACTGGTCCATTACGGATACCCTTCCGGCCGGGCTGGTTGTCGCAGCTACCCCCAATATTGGCGGGACCTGTGTTCAGGCTGCGGGCACTGCGCCGTTCGTCAAGACGGCGGTCGCCGGCGGCAATTCCATCTCTGTCACCGGCGGCGACCTCGCGGCCGGCATGGAGTCATGCACCATCACGGTCGACGTCACATCGGATACCGAAGGAACGTACATCAACGGTCCGGGAAACATCGTCACCAACCTGAACCCGCCGGCAGACGCGACACTCATTGTGCGTGCCCCCCGGATTACCTTGAGCAAGGCCCTGGACGCTCCGCGACTGTCTGATGCTGATCAGTTCACCATGGAGATCCGTTCGGGCTCTGCCACCGGCCAGGTTGTCAGCAACCCCGCCAACTCCACCACCAGTGGTTCCGGCTCCACCGTTTCCACCGGAACCGGCACCACGGGGAAGTACGTCGCTGACACTGGTGCCAGCTACTACCTGACCGAGTCGGGTGGCTCCAACTTGTCCGATTACGCGAAGACCATCACCTGTACAGATGCCAACGGACTGCAGGCCAATCTGCCAAGCGGCGTTGCATTTGAGGGAACCCTGGCGCTCGTACCTGTGGCCGGCGCCGACATTGACTGCGTGCTGACCAACACCGCGCAGTCGGCTCCTTCGATGACGTTCACCAAGAGCGCGGAAGCGTCCGGGATTCAGTCGCCGGCTGTAGTGGGCGACAAGATCACCTACACGTTCACGGCTACCAACACCGGAAATGTGGCGTTGACGGATGTTGTCATCACCGATCCGCTGGCTGGCCTCTCCACCCTGACGTACAGCTGGCCCGGCACCCCGGGTACTCTGCTTCCGGGCGAGACCGTCACCGCGATGGCAACCTACTCCATTACGCAGGCGGACATCGACGCAGGACACGTAGCCAACTCGGCCACCACCTCGGGTAATCCTCCGACCGGTCCGCCCGTCATCCCGCCGCCCGGCACCACCGACACTCCGCTGACTCCTGGCCCCGCCATGGAATTCAGCAAGTCGGCCGATGCATCCGACATTCAGAACCCGTCCGTCGTCGGCGACATCATCACCTACACCTTCACGGCGAAGAACACCGGCAACGTGAAGTTGAGCAACGTTTCCATCAATGACCCGCTGGCTGGCCTGTCGGCTCTGGTTTACTCCTGGCCGGGCACTCCAGGCGAGTTGCTCCCGGGCCAGACCGTCACGGCTACGGCGACTTATGCAATCACCCAGTCGGATATCGACGCCGGTCACGTTGCGAACACGGCAACCACCACGGGAACCCCTCCCACCGGTCCTGCTGTGACCCCGCCCCCTGCGGGCACCGATACACCGCTGACTCCTGGCCCGGCCATGGAGTTCACCAAGACGGCGGACGCTTCGGCTATCCGGAACCCCTCCGTCGTGGGTGACGTCATCACCTACACGTTCACTGCCAAGAACACCGGCAACGTGTCGTTGAAGAACGTTTCCATCACGGATCCGTTGGCTGGTCTGTCGGCTTTGGCTTACACCTGGCCGGGCACTCCGGGCGAGTTGCTCCCGGGCCAGACTGTGACGGCTACGGCAACGTACGCCATCACCCAGGCCGACATCGAGGCCGGCCACGTGGCTAACAGCGCCACGACGACGGGCACTCCTCCGTCCGGTCCTCCGGTGACGCCTCCTCCGGGAACGACGGACACTCCGTTGACCCCGGGTCCGGCCATGGAGCTCACCAAAACGGCGGATGACTCAGCTGTTCAGAACCCCACCAAGGTGGGCGACGTGATCACTTACACCTTCACGGCGAAGAACACCGGCAACGTGAAGTTGAGCAACGTCTCAATCACGGATCCGCTGGCTGGTTTGTCGGCTTTGGCTTACACCTGGCCGGGCACCGCGGGTGAACTGCTTCCGGGTCAGACCGTGACGGCAACGGCAAGCTACGCAGTGACCCAGGCGGACATCGAGGCCGGTCACGTTGCGAACACGGCAACCACCACCGGTACCCCTCCCAACGGTCCTGCCGTGACCCCGCCCCCTGCGGGCACCGATACACCGCTGACCCCTGGCCCGGCCATGGAGTTCACCAAGACGGCGGACGCATCCGAGGTCCAGTCGCCTTCGGTAGTTGGCGACAAGATCACCTACACGTTCACGGCGAAGAACACCGGCAATGTGAAGCTGAGCAACGTCTCAATCACGGATCCGCTGGCTGGTCTTTCGGCTTTGGCTTACACCTGGCCGGGCACTTCAGGTGAACTGCTTCCCGGTCAGACGGTGACGGCTACGGCAACGTATGCCATCACCCAGGCGGATATCGACGCCGGTCACGTGGCTAACAGCGCCACGACGACGGGCACTCCTCCGTCCGGTCCTCCGGTGACGCCTCCTCCGGGAACGACGGACACTCCGTTGACCCCGGCTCCGGCCATGGAGTTCACCAAGTCGGCTGACTCCTCAGCTGTTCAGAACCCCACCAAGGTGGGTGACGTGATCACGTACTCCTTCTCCGCGAAGAACACGGGCAACGTCACGTTGAAGAACGTCTCCATCTCGGATCCGCTGCCTGGTTTGTCTGCCCTGGCATACAACTGGCCGGGCACCCCGGGTGAACTGCTTCCGGGCCAGACCGTGACGGCTACGGCAACGTACGCGGTGACGCAGGCGGATATCGACGCCGGCCATGTCGCCAACAGCGCCACGACGACGGGCACTCCTCCGTCCGGTCCTCCGGTCACGCCCCCTCCGGGAACGACGGATACCCCGTTGACCCCGGCTCCGGCGATGGAGTTCACCAAGTCGGCGGATGCCTCCGGCATCCAGAACCCTTCTGTTGTAGGTGACATCATCACCTACACGTTCACGGCCAAGAACACGGGCAACGTGAAGTTGAGCAACGTTTCCATCACTGACCCGCTGGCTGGTCTGTCAGCTTTGGCTTACACCTGGCCGGGTACTGCCGGTGAGTTGCTTCCGGGCCAGACCGTCACGGCTACGGCAACGTATGCAATCACCCAGGCTGATATCGACGCCGGTCATGTCGCCAACAGCGCCACCACCACTGGTACTCCGCCGTCCGGTCCTCCGGTCACGCCTCCTCCGGGAACGACGGACACCCCGTTGACCCCGGCTCCGGCAATGGAGTTCACCAAGACGGCGGACGCCTCCGGTATCCAGAACCCGTCCGTAGTAGGTGACCGCATCATCTACACCTTCACGGCGAAGAACACCGGCAACGTGAAGTTGAGCAACGTTTCCATCACTGACCCGCTGGCTGGTCTGTCGGCTCTGGCTTACACCTGGCCGGGAACTCCCGGCGAGTTGCTCCCGGGCCAGACCGTCACGGCTACGGCAACGTACGCCATCACGCAGGCGGATATCGACGCCGGCCATGTCGCCAACAGCGCCACCACCACTGGTACTCCGCCGTCCGGTCCTCCGGTCACGCCTCCTCCGGGAACGACGGACACCCCGTTGACCCCGGCTCCGGCGATGGAGTTCACCAAGTCTGCTGACTCCTCGGCGATCCAGGATCCGTCGGTTGTGGGTGACATCATCACCTACACGTTCACGGCCAAGAACACCGGCAACGTCACGTTGAAGAACGTTTCCATCACTGACCCGTTGGCTGGGTTGTCTGCCCTGAGCTACGTTTGGCCGGGCACTCCGGGCGAGCTGCTTCCGGGTCAGACGGTGACGGCTACGGCAACGTATGCCATTACCCAGGCTGACATCAATGCAGGTCATGTGGTGAACTCGGCCACGACGACGGGCACCCCGCCTGTTGGTCCTCCGGTGACGCCTCCTCCGGGAACGACGGACACTCCGTTGACCCCGGCTCCGGCCATGCAGTTCACCAAGTCAGCTGATACGTCGGCCGTCAAGGATCCTTCCATGGTCGGTGACGTGATCACGTATAGCTTCACGGCGAAGAACACCGGCAACGTGAACCTGAGCAACGTTTCCATCACGGATCCCTTGGCTGGGTTGTCCGCCCTGAACTACGTTTGGCCGGGTACTCCGGGCGAGCTGCTTCCGGGCCAGACCGTCAAGGCTACGGCAACGTATGCCATCACCCAGTCGGATATCGACGCCGGCCATGTCGCCAACAGCGCCACCACCACTGGTACTCCGCCGTCCGGTCCTCCGGTCACGCCTCCTCCGGGAACGACGGACACTCCGTTGACCCCCGAGCCGGGCATGGAGTTCACCAAGACGGCGGATGCCTCGGCAATCCAGAACCCCACCAAGGTGGGCGACGTGATCACGTATTCCTTCTCCGCGAAGAACACGGGCAACGTCACGCTGAAGAACGTGACCATCACGGATCAGTTGGCTGGTCTCTCGGCTTTGGTCTACTCCTGGCCGGGAACTCCCGGCGAGTTGCTTCCGGGCCAGACCGTGACGGCTACGGCAACGTACGCGGTGACGCAGGCGGATATCGAGGCGGGCCACGTTGCGAACTCGGCCACCACTACTGGTACTCCTCCCACCGGTCCTCCGGTGACGCCTCCTCCGGGAACGACGGATACCCCGTTGACCCCTGCTCCGGCGATGGAGTTCACCAAGTCGGCGGATGCCTCGGCTGTTCAGAACCCCGCCGAAGTGGGCGACGTGATCACTTACACGTTCACGGCGAAGAACAGTGGCAACGTCACGCTGAAGAACGTGGCAATCACGGATCCGTTGGCTGGCTTGTCGGCGTTGACGTACACCTGGCCCGGTGCTGCAGGAATCCTGCTGCCCGGTGAGACGGTGACGGCTACGGCAACCTACGCGGTGACGCAGGCGGATATCGACGCCGGCCATGTCGCCAACAGCGCCACGACGACGGGCACTCCGCCGTCCGGTCCTCCGGTCACGCCCCCTCCGGGAACGACGGACACCCCGTTGACCCCGGCTCCGGCGATGGAGTTCACCAAGACGGCGGACGCCTCGGGGGTCCAGAACCCCACCAAGGTGGGTGACATCGTCAAGTACGCATTCACGGCGAAGAACACGGGCAACGTCACGTTGAAGAACGTGACCATCACGGATCAGCTGGCTGGGTTGTCGGCTCTGAGCTACAACTGGCCGGGAACTCCCGGCGAGTTGCTTCCGGGCCAGACCGTGACGGCTACGGCAACGTACGCGGTGACGCAGGCGGATATCGAGGCGGGCCACGTTGCGAACTCGGCCACCACTACTGGTACTCCTCCCACCGGTCCTCCGGTGACGCCTCCTCCGGGAACGACGGATACCCCGTTGACCCCTGCTCCGGCGATGGAGTTCACCAAGTCGGCGGATGCCTCGGCTGTTCAGAACCCCGCCGAAGTGGGCGACGTGATCACTTACACGTTCACGGCGAAGAACAGTGGCAACGTCACGCTGAAGAACGTGGCAATCACGGATCCGTTGGCTGGCTTGTCGGCGTTGACGTACACCTGGCCCGGTGCTGCAGGAATCCTGCTGCCCGGTGAGACGGTGACGGCTACGGCAACCTACGCGGTGACGCAGGCGGATATCGACGCCGGCCATGTCGCCAACAGCGCCACGACGACGGGCACTCCGCCGTCCGGTCCTCCGGTCACGCCCCCTCCGGGAACGACGGACACCCCGTTGACCCCGGCTCCGGCGATGGAGTTCACCAAGACGGCGGACGCCTCGGGGGTCCAGAACCCCACCAAGGTGGGTGACATCGTCAAGTACGCATTCACGGCGAAGAACACGGGCAACGTCACGTTGAAGAACGTGACCATCACGGATCAGCTGGCTGGGTTGTCGGCTCTGAGCTACAACTGGCCGGGCACCGCGGGTGAGCTGCTTCCGGGTCAGACAGTGACGGCTACGGCAACGTACGCCATCACGCAGTCCGACATTGATGCAGGCCACGTCGCGAACAGCGCTACCACCACCGGTACTCCTCCGTCCGGTCCTCCGGTGACGCCTCCTCCGGGAACGACGGATACCCCGTTGACCCCGGCTCCGGCAATGGAGTTCACCAAGTCTGCCGATGATTCCGCAGTTCATGACCCGTCGAAGGCCGGTGACCTGATCACTTACACCTTCACGGCGAAGAACACCGGCAACGTCACGTTGAAGAATGTGGTCATTGATGATCCCCTGGCTGGCCTCTCGGCTTTGACGTACAGCTGGCCCGGTGCAGCAGGAACCCTGCTTCCCGGTGAGACAGTGACGGCTACGGCAACGTACGCCATCACCCAGGCGGACATCGACGCCGGCCACGTCGCCAACTCGGCCACGACCACGGGCACTCCTCCCGTTGGTCCGCCGGTAACGCCGCCTCCGGGTGAAACGGACACTCCGTTGACCCCGGCTCCGGGCATGGAGTTCACCAAGACGGCTGACGCCTCCGCTGTTCACTCGCCTTCCAAGGTCGGTGACCTGATCACTTACACCTTCACGGCGAAGAACACAGGGAACGTCACGTTGACCAACGTCTCCATCGACGACCCCCTGGCTGGACTCTCTGCGCTGAGCTACACGTGGCCCGGTGCAGCAGGAACCCTTCTTCCGGGTCAAACGGTGACGGCTACGGCAACGTATGCCATCACCCAGGCGGACATCAATGCCGGTCACGTCGCCAACTCGGCCACCACCACGGGAACTCCTCCTACCGGTCCCTCGGTGACGCCTCCTCCGGGTACCACGGACACTCCGTTGACCCCGGCGGCAGGTTTGGAGTTCACCAAGACGGCTGACGCTTCTGCGGTAGGTGATCCCACCCATGTGGGTGATCTGATCACTTACACGTTCACGGTGAAGAACACCGGAAACGTTCCGCTGAAGGGCGTTGTGGTCAACGACTCCATGCCTGGTCTGTCTGCCTTGAACTACGCCTGGCCCGGTGATGCGGGAGTCCTGCTCCCCGGCCAGACGGTGACGGCTACGGCGACGTACGCCATCACGCAGGCGGATATCAACGCAGGCAAGGTGGCCAACACGGCAACTGCCACCGGCATTCCGCCCGCGGGACCGCCGGTGAGCACGCCACCTGCAACGGCTGAAGTGACCTTCCCGCCGACCGTCCCGCCGGCCGCGCCGTCGGCGTCGGCGTCGGATCAGTCCGGAGGGTCGCTGGCCAGCACTGGTGTCGTTCTCACCGTGCTGCCCATCAGCCTTCTGGTGGTTGGCGCGGGTCTCTTCCTGTTCCTCGCTGGGCGCCGCAAGCGTTCCGAGGCCTAGGTAGCAGTGTGCGTGGCAGCCGGGTTCACAGCCCGGCTGCCACGCACACGTCCGTTCATTTACACATCACGAAAGATCCAGGTAGCCATCACATGAAGAAATCAGTCGCGGGCCTCGTGGGCGTGCTGGTTGCAGTCTCGGCACTGTCCGCTTGCTCTTCGCCGCAAAGCAGCGAAGCGGGCAATCCGCCGTCGTCGACCACAACCCAAGCCGCCACCACAGGCGAGGCAAAGCCGGCGAACCCGGGCACTGGCATCATCGAGGCAACCTCCATGACCTCCTGTGACACGGCGCCCGGGAAGGTGACGGCCAAAGGGACGGTGACTCCTCCGGCCCGTGCCAAAGGAGCAGTCAAGATCACCGTCAGCTGGGTGGATTCAAAGACTTCTGCCGTGCTTGCCCGTGGAGAGCAGACCTTCAAGGATGCCGCAGCAGACAAAGCTCTCGACTGGACCATCAACGCAGAAGTCTCCAAGCCAGGGGTGGACGTCAAGTGCGTCCTCGGGGCTACGGTGCTCTAGCGCGCGGCTCCAGCAGCCGGTCTCAAGCAGCCGGGACCGCTGTTCCTTTGGAGAAGCGGCCAACCAGGTATCCACTACCCGGTTGGCCGCTTTTTTTGCCACTGGATGGCATGCCAAAAGAGAAGCCCTGCCGTGAGAAGAACGCCGCCCAGGAGCGCGTAGGGAGCGTTCGACAACATCATGTACGTGAACTGGGCCGTTGAGGCAGATTGATACGTCGCCGGAGCGGGCCCGACCAAGGCCGCGGCGGCGGTGGCAATGGCCCAGATCCCCACCCACAGCAAGCCTGCGTCAAGAACCCAGAGGGCGATGATGAAGGGGTTCACGGACAGGCGCCTGGGCGGCGGGCCTGCTGTCTCCGGAACATGCGGGCTGACTGCCTGTACGGCATTGCCATGCTCGTCGATTTCGCGGAAACCGATCCGCTCGTGAACGTGGTCTTTCATGGGTCCCCCAACCGCGGAATGTCCTTGTTCCTGCACTCTACTCCCCGTAGATCCGAGGTTGGGGTACCGGCTCTTGAAGGACCTAAATACCCGCCGTCTCCGCCGAAAGCGGCCGTATTCTCCACGCAAAACCCCGTCCGTAAAAGTCAATGACGGAGCGATCTTGCCGTTGTGGACCCAGAAACCGCCTTCCGAGCGAAATAGGTCACAAAAGTTTGACGGAAAGGCTTACCTAAGTAAGGCTTACCTTGCTAACAAGCGCCCCAACGCAAACGGAAGGAAGCTGACGTGACGTCACCCAGTGTCGAAGAGCGGATCGCTCAGGAACCGGATTTTGGTTCCAAGGTGGAGCTGGCCCTCGCTGCCACAAACCAGCTGTTCAACGCCCGCAATTCGCCCAGCTACGTGGCGCAGGTGCTTCAGGGAGTCAACGCCGTCTCCACTAAGGTCCAACGGACCGCCCGGCCCTTCACTGGTGTGGGGCATGCAGATCTCAAAGCGAAGGTCGGCGCGGTTGACCTTGAGCGTCCGTTGCCTGACACCGCTGCCGCCCTGGAGGAACTCGATGAGCTTTACCTCAAGGACGCTGTCTACTTCCACGACTCCCGCTACGCAGCGCACTTGAACTGCCCCGTGGTCATCCCCGCGTTGGTGGGTGAAGCAGTGCTCTCGGCCGTGAACTCTTCCATGGACACCTGGGACCAGAGCGCGGGTGCCACCATGATCGAGCGTCGCCTTATCGATTGGACCGCTGAGCGCATCGGCTTCAACGCGGAGGCTGATGGCGTCTTCACCTCAGGTGGCAGCCAGTCCAACTTCCAGGCCTTGCTGATCGCCCGCAACCACGCCGTCTCCAAGCTGCGGGCCGCGAACGGGGACGCCCGCCTGCCGCACCTTTTGGACCGGCTGCGGATCTTCACCTCCGCGGACAGCCACTTCAGCATCCAGAAGTCGGCTTCCATGCTGGGCCTCGGTTTCGACGCCGTCATCGCGATTCCTAGTGCCGAAGACCACCGCATGGACCCCGCCGCGCTTGCGGCCGCTTTGGCGGAAGCTCACGACGCCGGTCTGGTACCCATGGCCGTCGTGGCCACCGCCGGGACCACGGACTTCGGCTCGGTTGACCCGCTCTCCGAGCTCGCCGCACTGGTCCGCGCCTACGATTCCTGGCTGCATATCGATGCGGCCTACGGCGGAGGCCTGATCGTTTCCGGGCGTTACCGGCACCTTTTGGACGGTATCCACCTGGCCGATTCCGTCACTGTGGACTTCCATAAGACCTTCTTCCAGCCGGTCAGCTCCAGTGCGGTCCTGGTCCGTAACGGTTCCATGCTTGGCCACGTCACCTACTACGCGGACTACCTCAACCCTGAGAGCGCCGCGAAGGCCGAGATCCCCAACCAGGTGGACAAGAGCATCCAGACCACACGCCGTTTCGATGCCCTGAAGCTATGGCTCACGCTGCGCATCATGGGCGCGGACGCCATTGGTGCGCTCTTCGACGAGGCCATTGACCTGACGGGCCGCGTGGGCATGCTGCTGGCTGACGACCCTGAATTCGAGCTCGCGGCAGCACCGCAGCTGAGCACCCTCGTGTTCCGGTACCGCCCCGAGGTTGAGGGTTCACGACTGGCCGAAGACGCGGCAGACATCCTCAACCCAGCCATCCGTGCGGCCATCTTCGCCTCGGGTGAGGCTGTCGTTGCCGGAACCAAGGTCGCCGGACGCCACTACCTGAAATTCACCCTCCTCAACGCAGAAGCCAGCCTGGGGGACATCCACGAAATCATCGAACTGATCCGCAGGACCGGCGCCAGCCTCCTCGCAAACACCACGGAGGAAGCAGCATGAGCACCCCTGACAACGGCAGGATCTACGACGTCGCAGGCATCGGCGTCGGGCCCTTCAACCTGGGGCTGGCCGCGCTGAGTGAGCCGCTGGAAGACTTGGACTGCGTGTTCCTGGACCGCCGTGAGTCCTTCGACTGGCACCCGGGCATGATGCTTGAGCCGGCGCACTTGCAGGTTCCTTTCATGGCTGACCTCGTCACCCTTGCCGACCCGACGTCGCCTTTCTCTTTCCTGAACTTCCTGAAGCAGACGGGCCGTTTGTACCGCTTCTACATCCGGGAGAATTTCTACCCGTTGCGCGCCGAGTACAACCAGTACTGCCAGTGGGTTGCGGGCCAGCTTGAGTCCGTTTGTTTTAGCACGGATGTGCTGGATATCAGCTACGACGACGGCGTGTACCGCCTTTCGGTGCAGGGACCGGATGGCGCTGAGGTGCTTCGCGCCCGTCGACTGGTCCTTGGCACCGGAACGTCCCCGTACATTCCGGACTCCTGTGCAGGAATAGTGCACGCCGGGGGACTCGTCCTCCACAACGCCGACTACCTGTCGAGGAAGAGTGAGCTGCAGTCCAAGCGCAGCATCACCATCGTGGGCAGCGGCCAGAGCGCTGCGGAGCTCTACTACGAACT
This sequence comes from Paenarthrobacter sp. C1, assembly GCF_049315185.1. Taxonomy (NCBI): domain Bacteria; kingdom Bacillati; phylum Actinomycetota; class Actinomycetes; order Micrococcales; family Micrococcaceae; genus Paenarthrobacter; species Paenarthrobacter sp. C1. Next base: position 277,773 of record NZ_CP186052.1, read on the forward strand.
CCTTCAGGAAATCGACGTCTACGGCTACCAGCTGAACTGGGTCACCCGCTCCGGGCGCTTCTTCCCGCTGGAGTACACCAAGCTCACGCTCGAGATGACGTCTCCGGAGTACGTCGACTACTTCCACTCGCTGCCGGGCGAGCAGCGCGATTCACTGATCAAGAGCCAGAAGAACCTGTACAAGGGCATCAACTCGGACCTGATCGACGACATCTACGACCTCCTCTACACCAAGAGCCTCTCCGGCATGGTGGACTCGCAGCTGCACACCCATTCGACACTGACCGCAGCGGCGTGGGACGCGGCGACGGGCACCCACACCCTCCAGCTGCACCACGAGGAACACGGCCGCGACTACAGCCTCGAGTCCGAAGCCGTGGTCCTGGCGACCGGCTACAGCTACAAGGAACCTGCCTTCCTGGGCGGCATCCACGACCGCATCCGCCGCGACTCCAAGGGCCGCTTCGACGTCGAGCGCAACTATGGAACCGGCGTCGAACCCGGCGAGATCTTCGTCCAGAACGCGGAGCTCCACACTCACGGTTTCGTGACTCCGGACCTTGGCATGGCCGCCTACCGCAACTCCTGCATCCTGCGCGAAATTACCGGACGCGAGGTCTACCCGATCGAGCGCAGCATCGCCTTCCAGCAGTTTGGAGCGCCCGCTCCCGTGCCGGCCGGCGTCCCGGAGAACGCCGGGGTGACGGCATGAGCTTCACCTTCCGCGCTGTGGACCCCGTAGCCGACGCACCTGTCCTTCACAGCTGGGTGAGCCAGGAGTATGCCCGCTTCTGGGGAATGGTTTCGGCCACTGAGCAGGACGTTGTGGAGGAATACTCAAAGATCGCCGCCTCCGGTCACCACCAAGCGTTCCTGGGACTCGACGACGGCGTCCCCGCCTTCCTGATGGAGCGGTACCGTCCGGAGTCCTCGCCGCTGGCGGACGTTTACGACGTCCAGCCCGGCGATGTTGGCATGCACCTGCTGGTGTCGCCGCCGGTCGGTGAGCCGCAACCGGGCTACACCACGGCCGTTATGCAGTCCGTGATGACGGAACTGTTCGCGGACCCCGCAACCCGGCGGATCGTCGTCGAGCCTGACGCCCGCAACCACAAGATCCATGTCCTCAACGAAAAGGTGGGCTTCCGCCCGCGCGGCGTGGTGACCCTGCCCGCCGTCGACCCTGCCGAAGACCACAAAAAGGCTCTGTTGAGCTTCTGCGCCCGCGAGGATTTCCTCGCCACCCTGACCCCGATTCTGGCCGCGCCTGCCGCGGCGACCAGAGGAGAATCCCTGTGACCACCACTGCCGACAAAGCGACGACCACCGCCGTTGATTCCGTGTCGCACTTGACCCCTGAACGCTGGGCGGCAGCAAACCGCCATCTGGTTCGCAAGGCAATCGCGGAGTTCTCGCACGAACGCATCCTGGTGCCGGAGCTTATTCGCGATGAAGGCGCCGGCATTGGGCTTTACCGCGTAATGAGCGACGATGACGCCACCGAATACCGTTTCCGTGCACGGCTGCTGCAGCTTGAGCACTGGTCTGTTTTCGCCGACTCCATAGTGCGCCTGCGCGACGGCGGGGAGTTGCCCATTGACGCCTTGGACTTCATCGCCGAGTTTCACGAGGCACTGGCCATCCGGATGGAAATGCTGCCGGTGTACCTCGAGGAGATCAGCAGCACGCTGGCCAGCCACGCGTATAAGCAGGGCAAGCCGTTCAGCTCGGCCGAGCTGGCAGCGGGCATCACGGGCGGGACCGACCCGGCCGCTGACTTCCAGGCCATTGAGCACAGCATGACCGAAGGCCACCCCTGTTTCGTGGCCAACAACGGCCGGCTTGGTTTCGGGATCGCGGACTACCATGCGTTCGCGCCGGAAACCGGGGCAACCGTCAAGCTTCAATGGATCGCAGTGCACCGCAGCAAGGCAGTTTTCACCTCGAGCGCGGGGCTGGACTACCGGACACACTTCGAAGCTGAACTCGGGCCGGCCACCTTGGCGTGGTTCAACGCAGAGCTATCCGCGTCCGGCCTGGATCCCGAGGACTATCTCCTCATGCCGGTCCATCCGTGGCAGTGGGACAACAAGCTCACCGTGACGTTCGCGGCAGAAATCGCCCAGCGACACATCGTGAACCTGGGTACGGGGGAGGACAACTACCAGGCGCAGCAGTCCATCCGTACGTTCTTCAACACCACCTCACCGGAGAAGGCGTACGTGAAGACGGCCATGTCCGTATTGAACATGGGCTTCATGCGTGGCCTGTCTCCGCTGTACATGAAGGCAACGCCGGCCATCAACGACTGGCTTCAGGAACTGATCGGCAATGACCAGGAGCTCCAGAGCCGGGGCCTGGCCATGATCCGTGAAACCGCTGCCATCGGTTATCACAACCACTACTACGAGGCGGCTTCCGCCAAGGGTTCGCCCTACCGCAAGATGCTCTCGGCCCTGTGGAGGGAGAGTCCGCTGCCGATGCTCAAGGACGGGCAACAGCTGGCCACCATGGCTTCATTGCTGCACGTGGATTTGTCCGGGAACTCCGTGGTTTCGGCCCTGATTTCCCGGTCCGGCCTGGCGCCCACCGAATGGCTTCGCCGCTACTTCGAGGCCTACCTGGTGCCGCTGGTCCACTGTCTCTATGAGTACGAGCTCGCCTTCATGCCGCACGGGGAGAACGTGATCCTGATCCTCGAAAACGGCGTGCCCGTCCGGGCGATCATGAAGGACATCGCCGAGGAAATCGTTGTCATGGGGGACCGGCTGGAGCTGCCGGATGAAGTCTCGCGCATCAAGGCCGAGATCCCTGCCGAGGAAATGGTCCTGGCCATCTTCACGGACGTCTTTGACTGCATCTTCCGCTTCCTGTCCGCGGTTCTCGTGGAGGACGGGACACTGGCCGAGGACGAATTCTGGGAGACTGCGGCTTCCGTGCTTCGCGAATACCAACAGCGCCACCCGGAGCTTGCAGACCAGTTCGCCATGCACGACCTGTTCGCGGCGGATTTCGAGCTGTCCTGCCTCAACCGTCTCCAGCTCCGGAACAACCAGCAGATGCTTGACATCTCGGACCCTTCCGGAGGGCTGCAAATGGCCGGCCGCTTGACCAACCCCTTGGCGGGAAGACACGGGGATGCTGTTTCGCTGTCAGCAAAATCTGGAATCACTGGTCCATCACGGTCATAGGCATCCCGAGGCCTGGAGGCCCGAATTTCCGCCTGCAGTGGTTCGGAAACCTTCGGATCCGCTTGTGGCCGCAGAATATTTCACGGGTTGCCAAACACTGCAAGTCACACGGCCCAGCGACAAAACCCGGGAACGATGTGCCCTCCGGATTTTGCTAGGTTCAGTTTTGTCCAGTGAATGGATTAGTTCGACCATCTATCTCTTTGGGGGGAGGTAAAAAATATGGAGAACCAACTGGCTCAGATTGAGCAGCTTGATGAACTCGACGCACCCGGCTGGGGCGAGTGGGTTGCCGGAATCGGCGTAGGCGCAGTTGTTGGCGGCGGCCTGATTTACGGCGGAATCGCCATCGGCGTTGCGATCACCTGACACAGGAGATTGACCTTCCAGACCGTCAGACATGAAGCCTATGGGGAGGTGAAATGGAAACCACTCTTGATGTGAACAGCGAATTCAGTGCCCTCGTTGCCGGAATTGAACCCTTGGAGTCGCTTGACGCGGCTTGGAACTGGGGAGAATTCTTCGGCGGCGTGGCGATCGGAGTCGGTGCTGCAGGCGTTGTCGCCGGCGGCATCGGCATCGGCGTAGCCATCACCTAGGAAATGACAGTACTTGTGGGGGCCGGGCATTGTGATTCGGCCCCCACAGGCATTGTCCAAACATCAATCTGCAGAAAGAGTGACGACGCGAATGACTCAAAGCAAGGCATTCATCCCGCTCATCGCCGTACTTGGTGCATTGGTTGCCATCATGGGCGGCCTCACCGCGATGCTCGCGGCAACCGGAAACCAGCCAGTGCTTTTCGGCCTCACCTTGGCTATTGGCATGATCTTGCTTGTTGTGCTGGGCATCTTCATCGGACTCCTAAGAAAGCGCAGCTGACAACCATGCCAGTGGAGCCCATCGTTTCGATGACAGGCGTTGAAAAAAGGTACGGCCAAAAAACGGGAGTTTCAGGCGTCACCTTCGGCTTGGGCCGGGGTGAGTGTGTGGGGCTTCTGGGCCCCAACGGGGCGGGGAAATCCACGCTTTTGAAGATCTTGTGCGGTCTGATGCGGCCCACAGAGGGAAGCGTCCGGATCTTCAACCAGGATCCCGGGGCGGTGAAGGAGCCGGGCAAGACGCTTGGCTTTGTCTTTGACCCTGCCGGCCTCCCGCCGGACCTTACTGTCCGGGACTGCCTGACTATCGAATCGATGGCCCAAAACCTGGGACGCGGCGCCGTCGCCGCGGTTGCCGAGGACTTTGATCTGACGGAGTTCATGGGGCGGCGGGTCCGTAAGCTGTCCACAGGCCAGCGGCAGAGGGCAGCCTTGGCGGCTGCCATGATGGGTGGGCCCGATGTCCTGGTGTTGGACGAACCCATGAACGGACTCGACATCGAATCGACGCGCTGGCTTCGAATAAAAATCGAAGAACGCACCGCCCGCAACCAAACGACCCTCATTTCCAGCCACAATCTTTCGGAAGTCCGGCGGTTGGCGGACAGGGCAATTGTGGTCCGTACGACCCAACGCTATGACGGCCCTGTTCCCGAACTTGGGGATGCCGACTTGGAACGCTGGTACCTCTCCCTCGTCCATGATGGCTCGGAGAACACCCTGGACAAAGCCTCCAGTGCTGGAAAGGGTGACGCTTCGTGATACGCGCCGAAGTTTTCCGCCTGACCAGGGGATGGTCACTTCCCATCCTGCTCCTGACAGCCCTGGTGCTCAATGTCCTGGCTGCATATGGCACGTCCACGGGTTTCGATGCGGGACTCGCTGCCCCCGGTGCTTCAGAGAAGGCCACCGCGGCACTGGTGGGCCTCGGTTTCGGTGCCAGCCTCTTTTCCATGATTTTCGGGGCCATCAGCGTCACGCGTGATTTTGGCAATGCGTCCATCGGCCGGAGTGCATTCCTCTCAGGCGGCGCTGTGCGACTGCTGTCCCTGCGGGCCTTTGCCTTGGCGGTTCCCGCGATTGCCTTCGCGGTTGCAGGAACAGTTTCAGTGGTGGTGGTCGCCATGGTTGCCGTTTCCTCGAAGGGCGGCCACTTTGTCCTCGACGGCGACGGCCGCGCAACCCTGGCCGGAGTGTTCTTCACCATCATCTTCGCGGCCTACCTTGGTCATTTCATCGCCTGGCAGGGCAGGAAGTCCCTGCCCGTGGTTATCGCCCTGGTCGCGTGGACGCTGGTCTTGGAACCGAATCTGATCAACATTCTTCCTGCCGCGGGCAAGTTCCTGCCCGGCGGCGCGGGCCAAGCCATGACCCTTGATGCCTCGGCCACCTTTGACACGCTTCCAGTAGGTGCCGGTTATGCCGTCTATTTGGGATGGCTGGTGGTCCTGTTTGCCGCCGCGGGGATCCGGCTCAGACGAACGGACCTCCTGTGAGCAGCCAGTATCAGTGGCTCAGCCAGATCCGGCTCTCCGAGCAGGACGAGAGCGGGCGGATCCTCATCAGCACCGCTGCAGGTCCGGTCCTGCGTCTGCCGCAGGCCCTCGGAGAAATCGTCCGCGAAGCCCAGCAAGCATTGCCCGACGTGGATGCCCACGGTATCGCGGAACGGATACGTGCCGGCAGCGGGACGCAGAGTGGCCAGACCAAGACCGATCGTTCGCAGCTGACGGCGGCAGAAGTGCAACTGCTGCTGGACACGCTGGCAAAGAACCCGGCACTGGCCCGGCTGGACGTGTCTCCGGTCCGGCGCCTGCAGTTCCGAAAGCCATTTTCCATCCAGCTGACCCTTCTGGACCCATCGTGGCTGCTTGGCCGCATGCCCTGGACCCGGCGGATCATTCGTTCTTCCGGCTTTTGGTGGACTGTCGCCGCCCTCAACGGTGTGGGTGTGGCTGCCGTGGCCGTGCTGCTCATGGACCAGGGAAGCGCCCTTCATGACACCACGACGGTGACTGGCTACCTCTGGCTTTTGGTGGCCCTGTACCTTGCCGTCTTCATTCATGAGTTTTCCCACGCGGCGACGTTGGTCGCTTTCGGTGGCCGTTCGCACCGCGTCGGTTTCATGCTGTTCTATTTGGTTCCTGCTTTCTTCTGTGATGTAACGGATGCGTGGAACCTCAAGCCTGCTGATCGCGCCAAGGTTGCCTTGGCGGGCATCGCAGCCCAAGGAAATCTGGGTGCAATTGCCGGGGTCCTCTCCTTTGTTCTGCCCAGAGACCTTGCCACCCTTGCCGCGGCCTTTAGTGTGTTGTGTTTCCTCTACGGGCTGCTGAACCTGATCCCCTTCGTGAAGTTGGACGGGTACATCGCGTTGGTGGGATACCTCGACAAGCCAAACCTCCGGGCGAGCTGCATGGCAGAGTTCCAGGCATGGACCAGAGGCTTGATCTTCCGTCAGGGATCCCCGAGCCAGGCCCCGGCGTCCCCAAAGCGGCTGATCTTCGGATTCCTGTGCATCGTTTTCCCACTCTTGATCCTTATTGGAGTGGTGGCCGCTGCTGGAAGCTACCTGGCGTCATGGGGGAAAGTTGCAGCGTGGATCCAGTTGTTCCTGGCAGGTGGACTTGTCGTTTGGCTGCTGCTGAGGGGGATCGGCCATATGGTCGGACTGCGGAAATCCGGCATCGCCAAGGGTCCTGTAACGGTCTATGGCGCTGCACTGTTGCTTGCCGCAGTGGCACTGGTGGTCGTTGTTCCGTTCCCCAACAACGTTCGCGGCGGCCTTTACAGTGATGGTGATGGGCCCAGGTTCGTGGTCCTGGGAGGATCCGCTGGAGCAACGGGCGGGACAGTTGACCTGTTCGGGCCAGGGCTTGTGCCGGGCAGCAGGATCGGGACGGCGACAGCCGCCGGCGATCCCGAGCCGTGTACGGTTCCCCTGGCAGCAACGGTTGCCGTCAAGGAGTCGGACCTGACCCTGGACGCCCTGTGCGTCCGGCTGGACTATGCCGGCACGGCGCCCCGCACCGGCACGGCAGTATGGCAGGTCCCCGGCCAGACAATCGCCCAGTGGGTGGCCAATCTGGGAGCAAGGGCGGTCGGCCCATGATCCGCCCGAGGTTTACGGTTATTTGCCCCGCCTATAACCGCTCGGCTCCGATAGCGGCAACCATTGAGAGTGTCCTGAAACAAACCAGGGGAGACTTCGAACTACTTGTTGGCTCTGATGGTTCAACAGATGATACGGACGACATCGTCGCCGGGTTCGCACGCGCCGACAGCCGTGTGAAGTTAGTGCGGCTGGCCCACACGGGCGATCCCGGGTTGGTGCGAAACCGGCTGTGCGGGCAAGCCGGCCAGGGGTACGTGGCCTACATTGACCACGACGATGTGTGGCGGGAGGACCACTTGGCGGTTCTGGGGTCGGTCTTGGACTCTGGTGCAGAGTGGGCGGCCAGCGGTGGGGATTATCGCCATGACGACGGCTCGTCAACCATTCTCGGCGGACGCAGCCTGCTGTGGCATCCGGAACTTGCCGTGGTGGATCCCTACGCGGAGCCTTCCCGTGTGGCGCACAGGATGCCTGTCCTCACGGCGGCCGGCGGCTGGCGCAGAGCAGCCAGGGGACTGGAGGACTGGGACCTTTGGTGGCGTATGAGTTCCCGAGGGGCCGGCCTTCAGCCCGTGGATGAAACGACGGCGGTTGTGTCCATTTCCGGGACGACCCGCCGGCACACCTTGGACCACCACTTGGTGGTTCCTTTGGCGGGAACTGCCAGTGCGTCAGCGGCCCGGGCCGCGGTTGAAGACTGGTCCCAGGCGAGACTGGCCGAAGTATTTGCCGCGGACTTCCTCCGCTGGGCAGGGGAGATCGACCTCGACCCGCTGGTGATGTTGCCGTTGGCGAACAACGGGTCTGGCGGCTGCCTGCCGGAGGAAACGGCAGAACGCCCGGGCCCCTCAGTTTCAACCGCGCCGCACATGGCGTTCACTGTGGGTGCATTCCCTGGTGGTCACGATGGTTGGTTGGTGGGCATCGCAGCTCCTGTTGTCAGCCGTGGTCATCGCCAGGCGATGCAACGGGTCCTGAGGACGCGCTTCCCCGAAGCGGTGGGGCGCCTGGAATCCGGAGTGTCGCTCCGGTGCGGGGGCATAGGCGAGCAGATGAAGAATGCACAATCCAAGAGGGGGAATCATGAGTGAAGAGTTGTTGGCGGAGCCCGCAATGTCAGAACGCCTGCGTTTGTGGCTTGAAGGAGGACGCCCCGGCCCCGGTATCCGGGACGCATTGATGGTGGGGGACGTGGACGAGGAGCGGATGCGGCTGTTGCCGGCGTCGGGCACCTCGCTCGTGTTCGTCGAGGAATCGCAGGTTGAGACAGCCAAATCCCTGACGACGTCGACCGTCGTCGGCTATAGCGGTGAGTTCTCCACCAACGGTGGCGAAATCGGGATCGGTGACAGCTTTGTCCTCCAGCTGGAGGGGTATGCAACTGCGCCCTATGTCGCGATCTCGTGTCCCACAGTTTTCTCACTTGATGAGGATGCAGACCGCGAAGCTGCTGCAGCCGACGCCGATACTGCCTTCGCGTCCGGGGTGTTTCCACGGTTTCTCCTGACGCAGTTGGTGACGGTCCTGGACCAGCAGTTCTGGCAGAACAGCGGACGGCTGGGGACTGACCCGGCCCGCCTTTACGTGGCCGAGGGGGGATCGGAGCTGCTTTCCGGTCCGGCCGGCGGATCAGTGGAGGTATCCGGCGACAGCTGCCGGACATCCGCCCCCGTAGCCGGTGAAGACAACGCCCGGCTGCTTGCGGATAACCCTGGTATCGGGCGCTTTTTTGGCGCGGCCAAAGTCCTCCGCGCTGCGCAGAGTCGTTTCCCCGCCGGCGTCCAGGTGGCAGGGTTCGGTTTCCGGCTGGTCCAGGGAGAAACCCCGGGTGAGCGGTCTCGGCGCGACAGTGTTTACGTGCTGGTCGCTGAAGACGCGTACTACCTGACGGACCTCAGCACGGGAAAGCTCAGCAAGGTTCCCAAGGATGTGGCCGAAGTGGTGGAGTGTGTCCTGTCTGCTGCGGAGCCGAGCCAGGAACTTCAGGCGCGGCTGGGCCTGAAGCTCTCAGGCAAGGACCTTTCTCCGGCGGCACAGATCCGCCGGAGCAAAGAACTGCAGAAGCTTTTCGAGCACCTCGCCATTGCTCCTGAAACGGAGACGCCCGGAATCCCCGCGGTGGCCGTCCCGGTGAACCCTGCCCTGACCATTGTTCCGGTCATCGTCACATGAGCGGGAAGCCGGCAACATTATACACCGGACGGGGCGCAGAGCTCTACCATGCGATTGTTCAGTCTGACAGCTCGGAGCTGCGGGAGATCATCCGCTGCCTCCGGGGCAAGGACGCGCGGGTGCTTGAACTGGCGGCAGGTTCCGGGCGGATAACCTTGGCCGTCCTGCCGTTTGTCAGATCGGTGACCGCAGTGGACAATTCGGCTGAGCTCCTGTCCATCCTGCAGGAGGAACTGGCCAAGCCGGAGCGGGTCAAGAACGCAGCAAAAGTGGACGCGGTCCTGGCCGACATCCTGCGGTTGGAGCTGACGGACCAGTTCGACGCCGTGATTCTGGGGACTACCTCCCTTTGCCTCTTTGACGCGGACCAACGCCGCTCGCTCTTGGGCGACATCCAACGATGGCTGCTTCCCGGCGGGGAGCTCCTGATTTCCCTGCGGACCCCCGAGCTGGGGGGAAGTGACTTCTACGTGCACGAGGTTTCCCCTCAGCTGGCCATCGAGGAATCTTTTGATGTCACTGCCGGGACGTTCACCTCAAAGCTGGTGGAACGGAATGACGCCGGGGAACGGGTGGCGGAGTATTCCGTGACAACCCATTTGCTGACCGAGGCTGAGTTCAGGGCGGAACTGGGTGCTGCCGGGTTTGCTGTGGCAGCAGCATTCGATGTTGGCCCGCGGAACCGCGCAGATGCCATCGGCAATTACAAACTTTTCAGGGCCCATGCTTCAGCTGCGGGTGCCGGTATCAAGGAGGGCCACACGCATGGGTAGCGGGGATTACTTCGAGTTCTACTTGCCATCGAAGGACTGGGGCAATGCGGAGGCCGTCACGGCCCGCGGTAACACCGTTACGTTCTCCGACGGCAGTGAAGCGCTCTGCGGGATCAGCGGCCTGTGGAATGCCAGCCTGGGCTACGGCAACCTGGCGGTGGCCGAAGCGATCAACCACGCGAACCTCCACGCGGCTACCCTGCCCATATTCCGCAGGGGTAGTGCTTACTCCCGCGAAGCGGCCGCGCGGCTCCTGGAATTCGCACGGCCCCATGAATACGCATCGGTCTTCTATTCAACGTCCGGCAGTTCCGCTCTTGACGCCGTGGTGAAGCTCAGCCGGCAGTTCCACGACATCGCCGGTAACCCAAAACGCCGCCGCGTGATCAGCTTTACAGGCAGTTACCACGGAGTGACCATGGGGGCTATGGCCGTGACCGGGTCTTATCTCTTCCAGGACGTCTATCAAGTGGACCAACGGCTCAACATCAAGATCCCGTACGACGATGTCAATGCCTTGGAAATCGTGATGAAGAGGTTTGGCCCGGAAGTGGCAGCAGTCATCATGGAGCCCGTTCTTGGCTCCGGAACCTTACCTGTTCCACAGGAAATCGTTGATGCTGTTTACGCTTTCCGGGAGTCCGAGGGTTTCCTTGTTGTTGCCGACGAGGTGGCTACCGGTTTCCATAGAACGGGACCGAAATTCGCCAGCCACCTTTGGCCGCAACCGGACGTGATGGTGGTGAGCAAGGCCCTGACCAACGGCACCTGTGCAGCGTCTGCGCTCCTCCTGGGGCGCCGCGTAGTGGACTCGTTCGACCAGGCCCAGCAAGTCTTCTGGCATGGTGAGACCCAAGCCGGATCGCCGCAGTCCTGTGCAGCGATTGTGGCGACACTGGATGAAATCGAGCGGTTGGACATCGAAGAGTCGGCAGCCCGTGTGGGGAAGAAGCTGGCCGAATTTGTCAGCACCCTGGAGGGATTGTCCCCACGGGTCAAGGGATTTGGCCTGGGAGCGTTCCGGGCGGTCCAGCTGTTTGATGGGGCGGGGGAACTCATCGGAACGGACAAGGTGTTCGAGCTGGTGGGCGAGTGCCGCCGGCGCGGGGCGATTGTCCAGCCTTCTCCGGGGGCACTGCAATTCGTTCCGGCCCTCAACTATCCCGACGAGGAGCTGGATGTGCTCTTCTCACGGATCCACAGCGTTGTGGAGGACTACGTGGCCGGGAAGCCGGCGTGATCCCTGCTCCCGTCAGCAGGCCTCCCACCCCATTGCAGATTGCAGGAGCGGGGTCCGCCCGCCATCTGGCTGCCGGTTTCCGCGACACCAAGTCGGTATTGGTGGTGGACCCTGCCGTGATGGGTCGGGCCGAGAGACTTTTGGCCGGAGGATTCCTGTGGCTGGAAACTGCTCCGCCGGTGGTCAGCGCAGAACATGCAGCCGGGTTCGGCCGCAGGCTTCGGGAGCGCGGAGTGGAGCGTGTCCTCAGCGTTGGAGGCGGAAACACCATGGACTTCGCGAAGCTGGCGGTGTCCATGGCGGCGGATCCGTTGGTGGAATCAGTTGTGACCCGTAGCGGTGGCCCTGCCGGCGTGGTGGTCCTGCCCCGGCCGCTCAGTAGCCACATCGAAGTGTCCGCCATACCCACTACCTTTGGCACCGGGTCCGAGGTCACCTCAGGCGCCTGCTTCGAATCCGCTGGGCCGGCCGACGGTCACGGCGGATTCCGTGCCAAGAGCCTTGTCCTGCTGGAGGGACTGAAAACCTCGGCAGTCGCTTATGATCCGGAATTCCTTGAAGCGCCGCCCTGGCTCATTGCCGAAGGCCTCCTGGAACCGGCAGTCCGGCTCCTGACGTCCCTTGTTGAGGGGACCCCGGACCTGGCCTACTCCGATGCGCAGGGCAGCTGGCTCCTTGCGGAGGCAGGAGAACACTTGGCGGCCGGGCAGAAGACGGACTTCCGGTTGTCCCCGTCTGAACGAGTGGATGCTGCCCTGCTGAGCGCCGAATCGCACGCTGGTTGGTCCTTGCGCGGACGTGGCCCCGCGCCGTCGTCGCTCTGGTTTCCGGCCAACGAGCTGTCCATGGCTTTGGGTTTGCGCAAGAACCAAGCCTCCGCGCTCCTGCTGCGGCCCTGGTTGGAAGCTGTAGGCAACGGGAAGGCAGCATGGGGAAACCAGCGGAAACTGGACGAGCTCTGGCCCCTGGTTTCCGTTGGAGCCGCCGCTGCGGTGACCGCAACACTGAAGGGGCCCGACGGCGGTGCCTTGGTCGGCGGACTGGCCGGCGGAGACGGAATGCAGGTGGACGATCTGGCCGATTCCTTGGCCACCAGGACCCTTGGACGCTTCGGCCGTGGACGTCCCATGAAGCGGGCAGTGGGACATGGGGAGCTCGTGGATCTCTTTGCGGCTGCCTTGTCCCCTGCCAATTTCCAGCAAGCCGGCCTGCAGCAAACAGGGAGCGATTCATATGGCCGTTGACTATCAGCAGACACTGAATCCTGCGAACGGGCTTGCCCGCAGCGTCCGTGTGCTCCGTCCCGACGGGTCCACGAACCTGCTCTGGACCGTCGCAGTGGATATTGGTCAGGAACGACCCGATGAGGCGGACGCCGGAATCGACATGAGCTGGGTTGGCGCGGCCGGAATCCGGCGTGCGCCTACCCTTGCCCGTGCCGCCGGCGAAGCTGTTGAGCGCAGTGCTCTCATTCCCGGGACAAAACTGCCTGCCGGCGACGGATTTCCGATGGCTCCCCGCGGTGCGTCGTGGGGCGACATTTCCGTAGCGACGGATCTGCCTCTCTATACAGGAACAAGGTACAGCGGAGATGGCGCGACGGAGGCCGTTGCTGTCCCTGCGGCCGCGGTTGACTTTCCGCCGCTGCCCGGCGTGACAGACCTTTTTGACCCCGGCCCTTCCGGAACCGCAGCCGGCGTTGATCTGACCTCGGCGGCCAATTCTGCCGCGAAGGAGATCATCGAACGGAGCTCGGCGATGCTGGGTTGGGCACAACCGGAAGGAGCCCGGCGGTACGCCCTGCGTGATGAGGCGTTCGGCCGGCAGGCCCTGGACCTTGGCTCCGTGGCAGCCGCCCAGGGTGTGGAGCTGGAAGTCATCCGGCTTGAAGAGCCACACGGCCACGCGGTATGGATGGTGGTGGCCATTGACGGCGTTCAGGGGGTTGTGGGGGCGGGCCTCGGACTGGAACGGGACCCTTCCATCGGAGTACTCCGGGCCGTCCAGGAGTCGCTTCAGATCAGGTCGTTGCTCATCAATATGAAGAGTTTCGAGGGCGAAAAGGCCGTGTCCCTGCCGGTTGCGAACGAGATGGACAGAGCGCGGTATTGGGCCTCGGACGCCAGCATTGGGCGCATCCGTGGGTGGCTGGCGCGTATACCCCGGGCAGAGCGGTTTGCCGGAGCCGCGGAGCCGCCGCACGTCAAGGGAAAAAACGCCGCATGGCTGGAGAGCCTGCCGGAGCACACAGTGGTTGACCTGACGCCGCGCCTTCCGCCAGCCATCCGGGACATGGGCTGGTGTGTGGTGAAAATCTTCTGCGACACGTTGCAGCCACTGCGCATGTCCGATGCCCTGGAATGGAACGTCCTCCACCGTGGCAGCTTGTCCGGACCCGGCGGCCTGCAAGCAAACGTGCTCCCGCATCCCTTCATCTAGGAACCCTGCGTCGATCGGGGCCTGCTGGTAAGGAGCGGGGGCTAGTCTTGGGCCATGACGACTCGAGCCAATGAACTCACCGCACTTGTTACTGGAGCAACTGCCGGGCTCGGTGCCGAGTTCGCCCGTCAGCTCGCCGAGTCGGGACACCACCTGGTTTTGGTGGCAAGGGACGAGCAGCGGTTGAAGGAAAAAGCCGCGGAGCTTGAACGCGACTTCAGCATCCTGGCAGAGGTGCTGCCCGCGGACCTGACCACCGACGTCGGCGTTTCGGCTGTGGCGGACCGCCTCCGGGACGCTGCGAGGCCGGTGGATGTGCTGATCAACAACGCCGGAGTGGGGCTCTTGAAGTCGTTCGAGGACAACGAATTGGCCGAGGAACGCCGCCATTTGAGGCTGCACGTCCAAACGCCCATGGAACTGTGCCATGCCGCGCTGGAAGTGATGCTGGCCCGCGGCAAGGGCCGGATCATCAATGTGGCCAGTGTTGCCGCCTTCGCCAACCGGGGCACCTACTCCGCAGCCAAGGCATGGCAGGTGACGTTCAGCCGTTGGGCCAACACCACGTACGCCAAGTCCGGGGTGTTGGTCACCGCCGTCTGCCCGGGCTTCACCCACACCGAATTCCACGACCGCATGGGCATGGACAAATCGGTGGCCCCCCGCTTCCTGTGGCTCACCGCGGAGCGTGTGGTGCGGGAAGGCCTGGAGGACAACGCAAAGGGGAAGGGCGTTTCCATCCCCACCAAACGGTACAAAGTGGTCAGCTTCTTCGCTCGCGTTCTTCCGGCAAAGCTGACCGCCGGACCACCGCGCCGGCCGCTGGAGCCCTAACTCCCGTTCGCCAACGCGTCGACAAGCCGCGCGAGTGGATCCGGAGCTTGGCCCGCTGGCAGGGCTGCCACCAACAGGGGCGCGTAGCGGATCTTGTTCCCGCTGCGTCCACCAAAGAAACGGCGTAGTTGCGACGGAACCGGTTGTCCTCGTTGCGAAGGCTGGCGTTGGAGCAGCCGGAACGACGCCAGCTCACCCTGGGCGTCGATGACACGGAGCACGGCATCAATGCCGAGGCAGCGTATGAGTTCGTCCTCAAGATCAGCACGGCAAACCTGGAATCCGAGTTCGTCCAAGGGGCTCGCGCCGAGTCCGGCCCGGCCCAGCGCGCGGGCAACGCCACGGGACTCGCCCTCGTCGCACAGCCCAAGGAGCCGGTGGTTTGCGCCGGCCGGGCCGTAAATATCGAGGTAACGGACAATGCTGGTGGCGCCTCCCATGGGGACCACCGATACATGCGCCGCGTCCAGGTCATATCCGCGACGGCGCGCGAGCATCTCGACCGCGAGCCGGTCGCTTTCGCCTTCGACCAGGACAGTCGTCGCCTGCATTGAACCAGTATGCCGCAGGCAGCTGAAGACGGGGCCCGTGGATGTCAGGCCGGGAGTGCCTTGGTGCGCGGCTTCCGCACGAACACCGCCACAGAGATTCCGACTACTGCACCTATGAACGTCTCAATGGCGCGTTCCATCACCAGCACACCCGGGTCCATCGGAGCCGCAAGCTGCGCGATCAGCAGGACTACCGGCGTGAAGAACACCATCGCCCAGCCGTAATGCCGGGCCATGAACAGCTCCGTGGGGAACTGGCAGAGCATCACCACGACAGCCAGGACCAGGGCGGAATGGCCGGGGAAGTACTGCAGTGGCGACAACGGACCAGGGAAGAGGACGACGGCGACCACCGCCAACCCGAGGAACGTCCCCACAATGCGGTGGATGCCCCGGTGGACGCGGCTTGGGAGGTCGGCACCGGCCAGCGGCACTGCGGCTGCAGCCATGGCCCAGTGCGGGTGGCCGCTGCCGCTCAGAACACCGATGGCCCCGGCCGCGCTCACCGCCAAGGAGTAGCGCGCGGCATGGACCAGGGCTGCATGGCGAAGCGCGCCCCGGAGGGCAGGGGCTTCCCGCGCAGCACCGGCCACCCAGGTGCGGCGCCGGAACCAGCCGGCGAAACCGACCACCAAGGAGAAGGCAGCCGAGGCAGCTCCGATGAGTACCGCCGTCGAGAAGGGCACGCTGGTGGGGACGGAAGCGCAGGCGCCCAACGCGAGGATGCCGAAGAACGGTCCGATCGGTTTGAGGCGGACGCGGTCCGAGTACAGGGACCCGGCACCGGCAAACAGGGTAGCCACCAGCACCAGCCACCACGAATGGATGTGGTTCACGGACAGGAAAACGCCGATCGTAAGTCCGCCCACCAGGATCAACGCGGCCTGTGCCTGGTGCTTGAGCCGGAGTTGGTGGGGCTCGTTGCGGCCGTACATCCCCGTGAGCGCACCGAAAACTGCGTACAGCATGAGGTCGGGGCGGCCGACGAGGATCAGGAAGAGCCCAGGCAGCGCAACGCTCAGGGCGACCCTTAGGGCGGAAAGACGATCGTTGTTCGCCGGGCCAAGACGGTGGAGTTCGCGGGCGTGCATCAGAAGTGCGGGCACAGGGAACACCACCAATCATTCAGGGTTTGCTTTCGAAATTATCAGGGCTGTCCGTACGCCGCCATAAGCCCGGTCACAACCCGTAGTGAACCGGGGCATGCCGAACCGGGAACGTCTGGGAAGATCGAGGTATGCCTGTCGCCTTCGTTTGCCGCACCCGCTCCAGCATGTCGCCGCAGGAGCTGTTCGACCTGTCACGGAACATCGACGCCCACGTGGGGTCGATGACCAAGAGTCGTGAGAAAGCCATCGCCGGGGTGACGTCCGGGTTGATCTCGGAAGGCGAGACCGTCACCTGGCAGGCCTGGCACCTGGGAGTCCGGTTCCGCATGACCAGCCGCATCGTGCGGATGGAGGCTCCGGCGTCGTTCTCTGACGAACAGGTGAAGGGCCCCTTCAAGTACCTCCGCCACACGCATGAGTTCCGGCCCGAGGGCAGCGGGACACTGATGGTGGACACCATCGAATTCGCGGCGCCGTTCGGACCGCTGGGCCGGCTGGCGGAAAAGCTGGTCCTCGCCCGGTACATGCAGAACCTCATTGAAGAACGTAATAAATTCCTGGTGGCTCCTCCCGCGCTGGACGCACGGCAATGATCCGGCTGGCCCACTCGGACGACCTGCAGATGATGCAGGACATCGAGCGCGCCGCGGGGGAGACTTTCCGGCAGCTCGGCATGGACCAGATCGCGGACGACGAGCCTTTTCCCGTGGAAACGTTGGGCGCCTACGCGGCAGCCGGACGTGCTTGGGTGTACGTCGACGGACTCGACTATCCGGTGGCGTACTTGCTGGCCGACGTCGTCGATGGAAACGGCCACGTGGAGCAGGTCAGCGTCCACCCCGACTACGCACATCAGGGCATCGGCCACGAACTGCTGCACGCCGCGCGGATCTGGACGCGCGGCCACGGCATGCAACGGCAAACATTGAGCACGTTCCGGGATGTGCCCTGGAACGCTCCGTACTATCGTCGGCTTGGTTTTGAAGTGCTCGACGCCGGCAGCTGGGGTCCGGAGCTCACGCACCTCATGGAACACGAGGCACAGTTGGGGCTGACCCGTTGGCCGCGGGTGGCGATGTGGCGTCCTGCTGTTCCTCCGGTGTAATTATTCAGCTACGAGTTCAACCTCGTAGCTGTCGGTGTTAAGCAGGTAGGCGGCGTAGTGGTCCGGACCGCCGGCATGCGGATACTTGGACTCGAACATCTCGTACCAGCCCGCGTCCGCGCCGAGCGACCGGATCCTGTCCACGTTCTCCCGCGTGCCTGCGTGAAAGGCCACGTGGTTGACCCCGGGATCGGTCCGGCGGTGGGCCGTACCCGTGATGGCATCGGTCTGTTCCACCACCACGTACGTCCCGCCGAGCTTCCAACTGCACCCGGTGGGCCACTGCTGGAACGACTCGTAGCCGAGCTGGCCCAGGAGCCAACCCCACTCTTCCCTGGCGCGTTCAAGGAACGGCACCCAGATTTCCAGATGGTGGATCGAGCCGACAGGCCCCGGGGATTGGGCAGTTTCCTCACGCATGCGCCGAGTCTACGAGGTCCGCGCCCGTTCCACATCCGCCGCGCTCGCCGCGTCGCCGGAGGCACGGAGCCCGGCAATCACGCCGTCAACATCCGCTGGAGTACGGTTCTGGCTGAGTTTGGCCTTCGCCTCCACTCGGGTAATCACAAGTTCGACGCCGACAATCGCCCTCAGTTGTCCGGCAATGAACCGCTCGGGTGCTTCATCCACCGTCCACGGCCGGGGCATGCCGGCCTCGTGCTGCCCGGAGAGGCGACGGACATGCCGGCCCAGCCATTCGGCGTCGTCATGAACAACAAGCTCACCGTAGACATGCGCTGTGGAGTAGTTCCAGGTTGGCACCACACGGCCGTGCTCGGCTTTCGACGCGTACCACGAGGGCGAAATGTACGCGTCCGCGCCTTGGACGATCATCAGGGCTTCACCGGTAACGGGGGAGGACCATTGGGTGTTGTTCCGGGCCATGTGGGCCTGCAGCGCCCCGTGCTCACCGACCGCCGGTTCGTACACGAAGGGCAGGAGGGTGGCGAGCAGCCCGTGCGGCGTCATGGTGACAAGGTTGGCGGCCCCGCCGTGATTGAGCAGATTGGCCATGGCCTCATCGGATGCCGCGAAATGCGCTGGGGTGTACATGTTTTCTTCCTTTCAAGCGTTCAGGATTTCGACGGCGGGTTGAGCCTTACGCGGACAGCGGCTCCCGCGCAGAGGATCACGGCCAGTCCGCCCACAACGGTGGTCCACGTCATCGGCTCGCCCAGCAACAGCCCGGCCCACGCGATGCTCATGACGGGTTGGACCAGTTGGATCTGGCTGACCTGGGCCATGGGACCGATCGCGAGTCCGTGGTACCAGGCGAAGAAGCCCAGGAACATGCTCACGACCCCCAGGTAGGCGAAACACAACCACTGGACGGGTGACGCGGCGGGCATTCCGGAACCCAGCGAGACCAGTGTCAGCACGATCATGACGGGGGAGGCCACCACCAATGCCCAGGAGATGGTCTGCCAGGCGCCCAATTCACGGGCCAGCAGTCCGCCCTCTGCGTAGCCGATGGCTGCAGCCAGGACAGCACCGAGCAGCAGGAGATCAGCCCAGTGCAGGGAGCCGAATCCGCCGGACTGGACCAGGGCGAAAACCAGGGCGGCTACGACACCTACTGCCGTGAGGATCCAGAACAATGGACGGGGGCGTTCCCTGCCGCGGATCACCGCTATCGTGGCGGTGGCGACGGGCAGTAGCGCGATCACGACAGCACCGTGGCTTGCAGAGGTGCTGGTGAGGGCGAAGGTCGTCAGCAAGGGGAAACCTGCCACGATCCCGCCCGCTACTACGGCCAAGCGGAACCATTGACGGCCGCGGGGGAAGCGTTGACGGGTCAAGCCCAGTGCCAGCGCGGCAAGGAGGGCCGCAACCACTGCCCTTCCGGCTCCGATGAAGAGGGGAGACATGCCCTCTACAGCCACGCGGGTCAGTGGGACCGTGAAGGAAAATGCGAAGACGCCGAGGAGCCCCCACCAGATGCCGGTTGAGGTCTTGGTGGATATCACTGGCCGCGAAAGTGTAGTAGCGCTACTATTGTGACTCATGAACAACGATAGCAGTTCCCGGATCGTCTCGCGAGTAAAAGAGTGGATCGCCGGAGCCGCTCCGGGAGCAAAACTGCCATCTACCAGGCAGCTCGTCGCGGAGTACCAGGCGAGCCCCGTGACGGTGCAAAAAGCGCTGCGAACCCTCACCGTCCAAGGCCTGATCGAGAGCCGGCCGGGCGTGGGAACGTTCGTTCGCGCCTACCGCACGGCCAGGCCCTCCGACTACGGCTGGCAGACAGCCGCCCTGCGATCGGCCCAAACCGCCAGGCCATTGAACTCCGCCGCCATGCGCAGCGCCTCCAACAACGTCATCGCTTTCCATTCCGGCTATCCTGCTCGGGAACTCCTCCCGGAGCGGCAGGTTCGCGCCGCGCTGACCCGCGCAGCCCGGGGCGATGCCGCGTTGTCGCGGCCCCCGGCGCAGGGTTTTCCGGAACTCCAATCCTGGTTCGCGCAGGAGCTCAGTACCTCAACGCCGGTGGGCGTCACGCCTCCCCAGCCGAGCGACGTCGTCATTCTTCCCGGGAGTCAAAGCGGACTGAGTTCGATTTTCCGCGGCCTGGTTGGCCACGGGCAGCCGCTGCTGGTGGAGTCGCCAAGCTACTGGGGAGCGCTGCTTGCCGCCGGGCAGGCGGGCGTGAACGTCATTCCTGTCCCCAGCGGCCCGGAGGGGCCGGACCCGGACGAACTGGACAGGGCGTTCGAGGAATCCGGGGCGAGGCTCTTCTATGCCCAGCCCAACTTCGCCAATCCCACGGGCGCCCAGTGGTCCGCGGAGCGCGGCGAGGAAGTGCTGCGGATCGTGCAGCGCCACGGGGCTTTCCTTGTGGAGGACGACTGGGCCCACGATTTTGGCATCACGGCGCCGTCGGTGCCCGTCGCGGCAAAGGACGACTCCGGGCACGTCGTCTACATCCGCTCCCTGACCAAAAGCGTCTCGCCATCCATCCGGGTGGCTGCGATCATCGCCCGCGGCCCCGCCCGTGAACGGATCATGGGCGCCCAGGCTGCCGAGTCGATGTACGTCAGCGGGCTGCTGCAGGCGGCAGCGCTCGAAGTCGTCACCCAGCCCGCGTGGCAAACGCACCTCCGCGGACTCAGCCATCAGCTGCAGTCGCGGCGCGACCTCCTGGTCACCAGCCTCCGCGAGCACGTACCGCAGGCGCACCTGAGCCACCTTCCCAAGGGCGGTTTGAACCTGTGGCTGCGGATGCCGGACGGGTTCGACGTCGAGCAGCTCACCAAGGATTGCGAAGCGGCCGGCGTCCTGATTGCGGCCGGGACCGAGTGGTTCCCGGCAGAACCGGAAGGCCCCTACATCCGGCTCAACTACGCCGGTCCGAATCCCGGTCGATTCCCTGAGGGGGCACGGATTATCGGCGAGGCAGTGGCTGCACAATCGGGGCTTTAACAGCCGCAGCCACCAACCTCAAGGAGAGCGCCTTGGGGCTGGTGGCTGCGGTGTGCGGCAGCTGCCGCGAACTATCCGTGACGCTTGGAGTGAGCGTCGCTATGCAGAAGTTGCAGGCAAAGGGGGCCTACGCGGGGGTCAGGTCCGACTTGCCTTTACCAAACACGGCATCATCGATCGGCTGGCCGTCGAACGGCATCTCGTCCAGGTTGATGAGCGGGTTGGTGTCCTGCGTGGCGACGAGCTCGCGTGCCTCAGCCTGGGTGTCCACGCTGGGCATGGAGCCCGGCAGCGGGCGCTGGGCGGATTCACGCAGGAAGTAGATGGCGATGGCGCCCACAATGGACGTGGCCATCAGGTAGTACGCCGGCATCATGTCATCGCCCGTGCCTTCGATCAGGCCCTGCACGATGAACGGTGTGGTTCCACCGAAGATCGCAACCGAGAAGTTGTAAGCGATGCCCATTCCGCCGTAACGGCTGGACGTCGGGAACAAGGCCGGCAGTGCCGAGGCCAGGTTGGCGATGTAGAACGTCACCGGGAAGGCGATCAGCGCAAGGCCGGCCAGCGTGGACCAGATCTCGCCGATACCGATCAGCAGGAACGCGGGGACGGAGAACACGATGGTGCTGCCTGCGCCAACCCACAGGACCGGGCGGCGTCCGATGCGGTCGGACAACTTACCTGTCAGCGGGATACAAACAGCCATGATCACCAGGACCGGGATGGTCAGCAAGGTGCCGTGCACGGGGTCGTAGCCCTTGGAGTCAGTGAGGTACGTGGGCATGTAGGACGTCAGCGCGTAGCCGACGGTGTTGGCAGCGGCCGCGAGGATCATGGCCAGCACGATCTGGCGCCAGTAGGCCTTGACGATGCCGATGGGGCCCTTGGCGACTGCGGCGTCCTGCGAAGCTGCGTCCTTGGCGGAAGCCTCCTGCGCGTCCAGGGTTGCCTGGAACTGGGGGGACTCTTCGATCTTGCTACGGAAGTACACCGCGATGAGGCCCAGAGGACCGGCAATCAGGAACGGAATCCTCCAACCCCATTCCTCCATGGCGGCCTGTCCCAGCGTGAGCTGCAGGACCGAAACCAGGGCGGCGCCGAGGGCGAAGCCGATGTAGCTGCCCATATCAAGGAAGCTGGCGAAGTAGCCGCGGCGCTTGTCCGGGGCGTACTCGCTGACGAAGGTTGTGGCACCGGCGTACTCGCCACCGGTGGAGAAGCCCTGGATGAGCTTCAGGATCACCAGCAACGCGGCGGCCCAGATGCCGATCTGCGCGTAGCCGGGAAGGAGGCCGACGGCGAACGTACTTGCCGCCATCAGCATCAGTGTTGCTGCGAGGACCTTCTGGCGGCCCACCTTGTCGCCGAGCCAACCGAACACGACGCCGCCGAGGGGGCGGGCGATGAAGGTTGCGGCGAAGGTGCCCAGAAGAAAGAGTGTCTGGACAGACTTGTCTGCTTCCGGGAGGAAGACAGGGCCCATGGTTGTGATGAGGTAGCCGAAGACACCGACGTCGTACCATTCCATGGTGTTGCCGACGATGGTGCCGCCGAGTGCTTTGCGCAGCATCGGCTTATCCACCACGTTGACGTCCGATTCTTTCAATCGGCGCTTCGGGCGGAGCTTCGTTTTCTTTGCTGCGGTCTTAATTGCGTTTGCTGCGTTCGTGGCGGCCGGGGTGTGGCCTGCCAATACCTGGTTCCCGGTGGCGTTCCTTGCGCCATCCGGAGAGACGGTGTTGCTTTGGTCTGTGGGCATTTGGGCTTCTCCTAGGGAGGTCATTTGCTTGCGACTTCTGCTGCCCCGCTCTGGGCAGGGTTTCAATTTTACGCGGTTCAGCCCCAAAACCCGAGTTGAGATCCTATTTTTGGCCCCTGAGAGGGTGCAAATTGCCTAGGTGTGTTGCATCTCATTACCGGCTTTTGCCCTGTAAGGACGCGGAAGTCGGGTAGTTTTTGCCCCGCGAGGCGCGTTGTTACCAAATTGTTTAGCTATGCCCACTTAACAGGGCCATTTCCGGCCCTAAAAGTGACGAATCATCCCTGGCCGGGTGCAGCCCCCACCACCAGTGTGGCATCGAGATCCTCATCCGTCACCACGTCGACCATCAACCCCGAGGCGCTCAGAAGGGCGGCCGTTTCGACGGACTGCTGCCGCGACGTCTCGATCAGGAGCCACCCGCCCGGCGCCAACCACCCAGGCGCCCCAAGCGCCACCCGACGCTGCACATCCAAACCGTCAGCGCCGCCGTCGAGCGCCACAGCGGGCTCGTGCAGCCGCGCTTCCGGAGGCATCAGGCTGATCGACTCCGTGGGGACATAGGGAGCATTGACCAGGAGCACGTCAACCCGGCCCAGCAGCCGGCGGGGGAGCGGATCGAAGAGATCGCCCGGATAAGCAGTGCCGCCACGAGGCTCCAGGTTGCGCCTGGCGCAGGCCACCGCGGCAGGGTCGATATCCGCGGCGTGCAGTTCGCAGCCCCCCAGGATGTCGTTGAGGGCGGCACCTATCGCTCCGGACCCGCAGCAGAGATCCACGACGACGGCACGGCGCCCAACGATTGACCGACGGGCTCTGAGAGCCGCCTGCCGCACCAAGAACCCGGTGCGACGCCGGGGCACGAACACCCCCGGATCAACAGCTATCCGGGTCCCGCAGAAATCCACCCATCCGAGAATGTGCTCCAGTGGCAGTCCGGCGACGCGCAGGTCCACCATCCGGTTGAGCTCCTCCGGATGGGTGGCGGCATCGATCAGGAGACGGGCTTCGTCCTCGGCAAAAACACAACCGGCATCGCGAAGGGCAGCGACGATCGACGTAGTCCGGATCACGAGAGTCATGCTAGCCGAGGGGTTCACAAATATGGAGGATCGCGGTTAGGGTATGACGCATGGGAACACTGATTTTTGAGTAGACAGGCCCGTGCTCTGTTGTGAGCACGCCCTGCCTGACAGAAGACAAAAATCCACGCCTGTTGAGGCTTGCCTCCATGCCGTTCCCGTTGTCGACGCCTTTTCTCGAACCGAACGCCACGGGATACGTGTCTCTTCAGGACTCACTTACTTCCAGGAGTCCATATGACTGCCAACCCGACAGATAACAACAAAACCCCCGCTGCCGGCGGTATCAAATCCAAGCTGACCGACGCCCAGAGGGCGATGCTGGCCAGTAAGTCCGGCGGTGGCGCACCGGCCGGCTGGCAAAGCACCGGTAAGGGGCACAAACCCACGGCCGCGAGCGGTAAGCAGGCCAAGACCGAGAAAAAGGTCCGCTGGTAAGTCCAGCGGACAGGCGCACTGGAAAGGAAGAACCATGACTGCGAATCACAATACTGAGAGCATCGATCCTGAGGTTGCAAGCCACTTGGTGGAGTCCATGGACATGGCTCCCATGCCCGAGCCAACAACCATTGCCGTGGCCTTGGGCGCGGACCAAAGCAAGCAGTGGCCTGACGGAAACGGCAAACGCCGCCACCCGAAGGAACGCGACCAGGCCCACGGACGCATGGGCCAGGGAGCAGCCGTGACGGCGATCCACCGGACCAGCCGCCCGCAGATGCCACACTCCTCCTAGCCGCACCAAGCAGCACAGCCAGCCCAACCGGGGGACAGCTAGCGTCGTATTGACCCGTCAGTACAGCGTTATCGATCCCCCTGGTTGGGCTGGCTGACGTCTGAGGGGGACTTGTCCGGACGCCAGCCCCGCCACACCGGATGACGAAGCCTGCCAGGGCCTGTCCAGTTGCCGAAAGTCACCTCGGCCACCAGCGCCGGCTTCACCCAGTGCGCTCCGGCTGCGTCCTCCCTCGGAATGTCTTTGAACGGGGAGCCGTCCACCACCAGCGGCTCCAACTGCTCCATGATGTCCCGCAGCTGCCAGTCCTTGAACCCCGTGCCCACCCTTCCCACGTAGTGCAAGGTGTCGCCGTCGGGAATGCCCAGCAGCAACGCCCCGAAAGTTCCGCTTCGGGCGCCTGCGCCGGGCCGCCACCCGCCCACCACCACTTCCTGACTCTGCTCCAGCTTGAGCTTGATCCACGAAGCACTGCGGCGGCCGACCACGTAACGGCTGTCGGCTTTCTTGGCCATCACGCCCTCCAGGCCCAGATCCGCGGCGCTGGTCATGAGGTCGTCGACGTCGTGATCCAACACGGCGGAAACGTGAACCGGGCAGCCGCCGGGCATGCGTCCGGCGAACGCGTCCAGCCTTTCGCGACGCTCGACGAAAGGCAGCCCGCTCAAGTCCGCGCTGGCGTCGTACAGCAAATCAAAGAGCATGAGCTGTACCGGCACCGAGACCCGGGCCCGCTCGATGTCGGCCGTCTTCACCAGGTTCATACGGAGCTGCAGCCGGCCGAAATCCGGCCTGGACCCCTTGCCGAGGGCGACGATTTCGCCGTCCGCCACGAAGTCCCCTTCGGGCCAGCACGCGCGGTCCGTCAGTTCTGGATAGGCAGCCGTGAGGTCGTTCCCATTGCGGCTCATAAGGCGGATCCGGCCCTCGGTACCGGTGATGATGGCCCGGATACCGTCCCACTTGAGCTCATACAGCCAGTTGTCGCCGCGAAGATCAGCGGTGGTCCCGGACGTGGCAAGCATCGGAGCGTAGTCGCGCAAGGGCTGTGGCTCCTGCTTGGGCTCGGGCGCTGACTCCGGCTCCGGCGGGGCCTGGCGCTTCGCTGCGGGCGCGGTTGCGGCGGCCCGCCTGGCGCCCGGCTGTTCCTTCATCAGGTGGATCAGCCAGCGGTCGCCCGTATTGATCAGGGCCAGGCGTTTGGTGCCGCCTAGTCCACCACCCGGCTCGCCCGTGAGCGTCGCGATGACTTCCTTGCCATCGCGCCACTTCTCGCACGTGAACTCGCCGCGGTCCCAAATGGTCATGGTTCCCGCCCCGTACTCGCCCTTCGGAATGACCCCGGCGAACGTTGCGTACTCCATGGGGTGGTCCTCGGTGTGCACGGCCAGATTGTTCCGCTCGGACGTTTCCGGGACACCGCGGGGCAGCGCCCAGGAAGCCAGGACGCCGTTGTGCTCCAGGCGCAGGTCAAGATGGTAGCGGCGGGCGTGGTGCTCCTGGATCACGAAGATTCCGCCGGCCGGCGCAGGATCGCCCGGCTTGGGCTGCGCGGAGGAAGCGGGGCCCTGCGACACCGCAGAAGCAGCCGACGACGACGGAAACGGCTCAGGGGTTTTGCCCGGATCGCGCATCCCGACGTATTTGGCGAGACGATTCCCGACCGTTACCACGCGCTCGCGGCCACCGCCCGACACAGCGGACGCGCCGACGTCGTCATTGTCGTCCTCGCCATGGGGCGGCAGGTGCCGGTCCGAAATTGGCGCGAAGTGGTCCTTGCCCGAACTGACCCGTTCCATCACTTCCGTGTAGTCCAACTGGTCAAGGGAAGGAGAGGCCAGCTCCTGCCACGTCCGGGGAGCCGCCACCGTTGGTTGGGCCCTGCCACGCAAGGAGTACGGCGTGATCGTTGTCTTGTTCCCGCTGTTCTGGCTCCAGTCCACCAGGACCTTGCCCTTGCGCAGGGACTTCTTCATATCGCTGACCACGAGGTCAGGGTGATCGGCTTCCAGGGCGCGCGCGAGCTCATGGGCGAACGCGGACACTTGCTCGGATTTCAACGTGCCGTCGAGCCCTGTATAGAGATGGATGCCTTTGCTTCCGCTGGTGACGGGGACAGGTTCCATGCCCATGTCCTGCAGGATGGAACGGGCCAGGGTGGCAACTTCCACGCATTCGGGCAGTCCGGCGCCGGGACCGGGATCGAGGTCCAGGACGAAGCGGTCGGGCCTGAGGGGCTTGCCCGCAGCATCCACCTGCCACTGCGGAACGTGGATTTCCAGGGACGCGATCTGGGCCATCCACGTGAGCGTGGCCAGGTTGTTCACCATCGGATAGACGTTGGTGTGGTCCGAATGCTGGATGGCGGCCCGGGGGATCCAGCGTGGCGCTGAGTCCTCCAGGTTCTTCTGGAAGAACACCTCACCGGGATGTTCGGCCGTGCCCACGCCGTTGACCCAGCGTTTGCGCGTGACGGGCCGGTTGGCCGCGGCGGGGATGAGGAAGGGGGCCACAGTGGCGTAGTACTCAAGGACCTCAGCCTTGGTGGTCCCGGTTTCCGGGTAAATGATTTTGTCCAGGTTGGTGAGGGTGAGTTCGTGGCCTTCCACGGTCACCCGCTCCTGCTGCTTGCCTGCCACCTCTTCTCCTCCGCTGTGTTGTGCTGTTGACTGGGTGCATGAGGGCTATATGGAAGGGATCTATCGCGTTCGGTCTGGTCAACGTACCAGTGAAGCTCTACAGTGCCACGGAGGATCACGACATTGGCCTGCACCAAGTCCACAATAAGGACGGCGGACGCATCAGGTACCAGCGTAAATGCGAAATTTGCAGCGAAGTCGTAGCTTACGAGGACATCGACAAGGCCTACGAGGAAGAGGGCCGCACCGTGGTCCTCACCGCCGCCGAGTTGAAGTCCCTGCCGGAGGAGAACAGCCGCGAAATAGAGGTGGTGGAGTTCATCCCCGCCGAGCAGCTGGACCCGATCATGTACGAGCGCAGCTATTTCCTGGAGCCTGATTCCAAATCGCCCAAGGCCTACATGCTGCTGCGCCAGACGCTGGAGGACACGGACAGGATCGCGATCGTCCAGTATGCGCTGCGCCAGAAGACCCGATTGGGGGCCCTTCGCGTGCGTGGAGACGTGCTGCTGCTGCAGGCGCTCCTATGGGGTGACGAAGTCCGCGAAGCCAAGTTCCCGTCCTTGGAAACAGACATCAAGATTTCCGACAAGGAACTGGAGATGTCCTCCGCACTGGTGGAATCCATGGCCCACGACTTCGACCCGGATGAATACACCGACGACTACCAGGCCCAGTTGAAGACACTCATCGAAGCCAAGCTCGAAAAGGGTGAGGCCCTGGACACGGAGGCCACCTTCGGCAACGTCGAAGGCGAAGGAGAAGGCGGCGACGTCATCGACCTCATGGAGGCCCTGAAACGCAGCCTCGACAAGAAACGCGGCAAGGAAAAAGCGTCCGACGACGACGCTGCCGCCAGCAAAACTGCCGGCAAGCCAAAGGCGCGGGCGAAGAAAAAGGCGTGAGTCCGGCGTCGGGCATTTAATTGCTTGATACGCAAGAGGAAAGCAGCGCCGGAAGGTTCCGGCGCTGCTTTCCTGTTGCGTGCCTGGCTCAGCCTTTGACTGAGCCCGCAGTGAGCCCCTGGACAATGAACTTGCTGGCGAACGCGAAAATCACCAGCGTGGGTACCACTGTCAAAACCGCGGCAGCGGACATGGAACCCCAGTCAATGTTGAAGCTGGAGATAAAGCCGGCCAACGCCGTCGGGATGGTCTTGTTGCTGTCGCTGTTCATGAGTGTGACGGACAGGAACAACTCGTTCCAGCAGTTGACGAAGTTGAAGACGAAACTCGCCGCAATGCCCGGAAGCATCACCGGAACGATCACCCTGAAGAGCGCACTCAGCCTCGAACAGCCATCAATCATGGCGGCCTCTTCCAAAGCGTCGGGGACGTTCTCGAAGAAGCCGCGGAGCATGATGGTGCAGAACGGGATGCAGATGGCGATGTAGATCAGGATGAGGCCGGTCTTGGAATCCACCAGCCCGAAGTCGGTCATCATCAGGTACAGCGGGCCCAATGCAATGAACCCGGGAATCATCTGCGTGATGAGGAACGCGCCAAGCACAGCCCCTCGTCCGGAGAACTGGAACCTCGCCAGGACATACGCGGAGAGCAACGAGATGAGCGTGGCCACCGACGACGCCACCAGTGCTACCACCAGGCTGTTCAGCATGTACTGGCCAAAGTCGGACTTCGTGAAAAGACCGATGTAGTTGTCCAGCGACAGCTGCCGTGGCCAATAATCCAAGGGCAGCGAATAGATGGCCCCCGGCTCCTTGAGGGATGTCACCACGATCCAATACAGCGGAAAGACGGTGACGATCAGGCATAGGCCCAAAAAGACGACCTTTGAAACCCGGCCGAAGAGCGAGGGAGTGTTGATCATCGGTCTGCCTTTCGGAAACGGACAGCCATGAGGTAGAAGGCTGCAAACAGCATGAGGGTGACCATCACGATCAACCCCAGGGCGGACGCCTTTCCGTAGTCGCCCTCCTGGGTAATTTTGATCATGTACGTGGTGATGATGTGGGTCTGGTCGGCCGGTCCGCCGCCTGTCATGGCGAAGATGATGTCCGGGAAGTTGAAGATCCAGATCACCCGCAACAGGATGGTCAGCGCCAGCGTCGTCGAAATGCTTGGCAGCGTGATGCTGAAGAACGTCCGTACCTTGCCCGCACCATCCAAAGCGGCTGCCTCATACATTTCGTCGGACACCGACTGCAGCGCCGCGAGGATCATGATGGCGAAGAACGTCACGCCGTACCAGATGTTGGCAATGATGATCGCTGTCATCGCGAAGCCGGGGTCGGACAGCCACGGAATAGGCGAACTGATGAGCCCCGCCTTCATCAGAAGGTCGTTGACCACCCCGAACTCCGCATTGAACATCCACCGGAACAGCATGCCGATGAGGAAACCCGACACCGCCCACGGGAAGAAGATCATGGCCTGGTACGCCCCGCGCATCCGGAACCGGCGCTTCAGGAACAGTGCCACCGCGAAGCCAATGACCACCTGCGGAACCAGGGAGCCAACAACCCACACCACCGTATTGCGGACAATCGTCCCGAACTCGGGGGCATCGAACAGGCTCTGGAAGTTCCCCAAACCTACCCAGGAGGTATCGGAAAGGTCGTTCAGGTTCCAGTTCCGGAACGCCATCTGGCTGCCGGCAATCATGGGGTAGTACGTGAAGATCCCCACGAAGACCGCAGCCGGAGCCAGGAAAGCCAGCAGGGTCAGCGCTGTCCGGCCGCTGAACCGTCGCTTGGACGGGTTGCCCCTGCCCGGTTCCGACCGCGCGGCTTTCCGCCCGGAAGGGGGCGGTGCGGCCTGCTTGACGTCGAGAGTCACCGGAAGCTATCCCTTCATCTTTTCGGTCCAGTAACTGTCCCAACTGGACAGCAGGTCAGACGTGGACATCTGGCCCGTGAGGACCCGTTGAAGTTCACCGTCGGACTTCTTGATCCATTCAGTCCACCAGGAGACGCTGCGGGGCTGGATCGCCGAGACGTACGTATCAGGGTTCTCAGTCATCTTGACGTAGGCAGCCCATGGTCCGGTGCTGTAGAAGGTGTCCTGCGCTGCGGACTTCAGTGTGGGCACCAGGCTGTTGTCCTTGCTGAACGTAGTGGCAGCATCTCCCTGTGCCAGGTACTTGATGAGCTTGACTGCCTCGGGCTTGGACTTGGATGACTCAGCGATGCCCCAACCCGCCGAAGCCACGGGCTGGATTGCCTTGCCGCCTGGTCCTACCAGCAAGGGTGCGACGTTCCATTGGTCCTGCTTGATGGACTGTGACTCTTTGACGGTGGCAATGACTTCGGGGTCCTGCAGCAGGAAAGCCGTGGAGCCGTTGCTGAAGCCCTGCACCATTTCGGGGTAGCCCCAGGCTACCGACGACGGCGGGGAACCCTTCTTGAACAGGTCAATGTACAGATCCATGGCTTGCTGGGCCTTGGGGGAGGAGAAGATCGTCTTGCCGTTCGTCAGCTTGAAGGCGTTTTCCCGGTCGATCTCGTCTGCCACGTATGCCTCGATGATGGCGACGGCGTTGGAGTTGGCATTGGTGCCGCCACGGAAGGCGTAACCGAACTTGTTTTCGGCCGGTTTGTTGAGTGCCTCGGCCTGCTTCGCCATCTCTTCCCAACTGTTCGGAGGGCCGTCGAATCCGGCCTCCTTGACCAGGTCCGAACGGTAGAAAAGGGAAAGGCCGTAGAAACCGTACGGGATGTAGTAGGTCTTGCCGTTTTGCTTCGAGTACGTGACCGCGTTGTCTGTCAGGTTGTTCCAGCCGTCCCAGCCATCGAGGTCCTTGGTCATGTCGTAGAGCCAGTTGTTGGCGCCGAAGGAACCCACGGTGATGTCACGGGCCTCCACCACATCGATGCCTTTGCCGGACTGGAGCATCTGCTGGATTTTCTGGTCCGCCTGATCGGTGGGAGGCGAAATGAGCTCCACCTTGATGTCGGGGTTGGCCTGTTCGAAACCGGAAATGAGCTTCTTCAGGGTTTCCGTGCGGGTGGGGTTCGTCAGGCTTTCCACCATCTTCAAGGTGACCTTGCCATCGGCCGCTGACTGGCCGCCTCCACACCCGGCAAGTGCAAGAACTGCCGCCAGGCCTGCTGCCGCAGACGCCATAATTCTGGATTTCACGTGGGTCCTCCGTTGATTGGTTAAGTGATTTGCACCGGCTGAGCGGGTGCGGGTGGGGTCTAGAGGGAACGGGCAAGCCGGACGAGTTCCGGGACTGCCTTTTCCGCGAATATCTCGTAGTCCTTGGGGGAGTTGTACAAATGGGCCGAAAGCCGCAGGAAACCTTGTCCGTTGAACGTGGTGATGGCAGTTTCGATGTCCAGGTGGTCTGAGATGTAGCCGCGGACCGCGTGGGAATCCTCGTGGGTAGTGGCGAGCCCCTCCGGCAGGCGGATCAGGCGCAGGGGTCCCACCGGCATGCCGACGTCCACTGCCGGGTTCTGCCCTGTGGCACTGGCAAATGCCTCGCTGATCAGTGATTGGCCATAGTCGCACAACTCCTTGGCGTAGCTGCGGAAAGCTGCCCAGCCGTATCGCTCCTCTATGGTGTCGAAGGCGGTCCGGGCCGCCATCCACGAGGTCACGTCCTGGGTTCCCACGTGGTCGAAGTTCTCCGGGAAGCTGTACGGGAACCCCCACGAATCGATCAACGGTTCCAGTGCCTGTGCTTCTGGTCCGCGCGCCACCAACGCTGCGGTGCCTCGTGGCGCACAAGCGAATTTGTGCAGGTTACCAACCCAAAAGCCCTCAAAATCGGGGACCGGGAACTCCAGAACTCCCGGAGCGTGGGCGGCGTCCACCAGCACAGGTACACCCAGGCGGGAAGCCGCGCGGGCGATTCCCTCAACGGGGAAGGCCCGGGCAGTTGCGGAGGTGATGTGGTCCACCACGATCAGAGCTGTCCTGGGCGTTACTTCCGCCATGACCAGGGCGCAAACTGCCTCCGCATCCGCCTCGAGGGGTATCTCTGCGATCCGGACCTGGCCGCCGCACCTGCGAGCGACCCGCTCTGCGCCCTGCAGCACCGCTCCGTAGGCGTGGTTGGTGGTCACGATTTCGGCGCCGGGAGCGAAGTCCAGTGAGTTGTAGACGGCACTGACGCCCGCGCTGGCGTTGTGGACCAGCGCCACGTGTTGCGGATCGACCCTGAGGAACTCTGCAATCTCCCGTCGCGCCGTGGCTACCAGCTCGAATTGGCCCATGAACCACGGACAGGGGTTCTGGTCCATAAGCTCCTTGAGCTTCAACTGATGTGCCTGGGCAGCGCGGGGAACGGACCCATATGAACCGTGGTTGAGGTGGACCTTGGACGGTGTAAGGCTCCAGTCGGCCATTGCGGGCTGGCCCTCTGGGGTCAACATCGGGCGGGGGACTGTGAGGGGTGCTGGGAACACGGCGTCCTTCGTCGGAGGAATGGGTCAACGCTCTGTAAGTTACATCACAGCTTTGACCAAGACAACGGACAATCCAAAATAGTCATAAGATGACTCTGTCGTTTTCCGATGAGATTCCTGCCTCATCAGCCCATGTTTGGGTCTAAAGGTACGATGTCTTGAACAGAAGGCATGACAATGCCCTCACTCAGCTGCCCGGACGCCCCGGTGCGGTAGCGTGATACCGGAATCTGGAGGAGGCGACGTATTGGGTGCTGTCGAAACGGCGATGCAGGGCCTGAGGAACAAAATTGCCTCGGGTGAACTCGCGGCTGGTCAGAAATGTCCTCCGGAAGCGGAGTTGGCGGCGCAGCTGGGCGTATCGCGGAGTTCCCTCAGGGAGGCAGTGAGGGCGATGTCGGCACTGGGCGTCATGGAATCCAGGCATGGCTCTGGAACGTATGTCTCGTCCCTGGAGCCCACGGTGATCCTTCAGAACTTTGCCCTGCTGGTGGACCTGTTGCCGTTGGACGGTCTGCTGGAACTCTTCGAGATCCGCCGTCTCATGGAATCCCATGCCGCTGCGGCGGCGGCTGCCAATGCCACTCCTGAAGTCCTGGCGAAGTTGACCGCGCTTGTGGAGAGCATGGAGGCCACGGTCGACCCCGGCGAATACTCCGAGCTGGATTCAGAGTTCCATGAGGAAATTTGCCGTGCGGGCGGCAACTCGACGCTGAATGCGCTGGTCAGGCTTTTCCGCTCCCGAGGCGGGCATTTCCACATTTTCGACGGCGAGGACGGCGCGGCCGTGCGCAGGGACAGCACTGCAGGCCATAGTGCGATCGTGGCTGCGATCGCCCGGCGTGATCCCACCATGGCGGCGACAGCGACGGCCGCACATATCGCTCAGACGGAGACCTGGCTCAGGAAACTAAGGCCGGAGCCCCGGCTCTGACGTTGCCATGGCCGGGACGGGGGACGAGTTAGTGGTTCCGGGGTCAGTGGTTCCGCAGCATCGAAATGAGTTCGGACTTCTTCTTGTCCGAGTAGCCACTCAGGCCGAGTTCTTTGGCGCGGGCCTTCAGTTTGTCGACGGTCCAATCGTCATAGTCCCCTGATTTGCCTCCCTTACGGCCCACGTCCTTGCGTCCCCGGGCTGCCGCTGCGTTGGAGATCCGGGCTGCTTTTTCCTTGGAGGCTCCGTCGTCGCGCAGTTCCTCGTAGAGTTCAGGGTCTTTGATGCTTGGGTTCTTCTTTTCCGGCATGTTCAGGTTCCTTTCCCTGAGTTTGTGGTCATGTGATACTTCGGAGTTCGTGGCAGCTTCCAGGGCGACTCACTCCTCCTTGTTGTGTCCGTTGCTGCTCATTCCCCGGCGGTAGAGCCACAGGGGCATGCCGACCACCAGCAACAGCAACGTCAGGACAATGAAGCCGCCGGCCACGATGCCTGCGGTCCTTCCAGCTGTGAAATCGAAGACCAGCGTGGCGGACCCTACGATCAGTAGTGCGACGCCTCCCAAGGCCCATTTGGTGACAATGTCGGCGCTGGAGACGAGTGTGGCCTTGAGCCCGCGGCGGAAGAGCCGTCGATGAACGCTGACCGGAATGACGATGAGCACTGTAGTGAGGGCGGCCACCATCACGTTGAACAGGTAAAGGCCGCGCTGCCAGTCGTCCAGTTCCCCGAATCGTGACTGGAACGGCAGTGTCAACAGGAAGCCACCCAGGATCTGGACGCCCGTTTGCAATACCCGCAGCTCCTGGATGAGTTCCATCCAGTTGCGGTCCATGCGTTCTTCCGTGGACTCGTTCCTGCCGATTCTGGGAACTTGTTCCTGTTCTGCCATTCGCATGCCTCCGCAGCTGTGTGGTGGACGCCGGGGATGTGCCGGACTACGGTCGGACTGTCAGCATTCCTCGAACTCTTATCGGGGCCTCAACGGATTTCCAAGGAGGAAGAAAATGAGTCAGGACGAGCACCGCGTGGACCCGGACAGCGAGCCCGGCGGCTACGGTACGCCGACTCCCGAACAGGAGATGCCCGGCAGCGGCGACGGGCGCGAAACGCCGGAGCGGCCGGCTGAAGGAGTTCCCGAAGTACCGGGTGACGAGTTCCCCACGCCCAAGGATCCGGATGCTGCGCCGCCGTCAGAGGCTACAGGGCAGGAGCCTGAGGGAGGGTAAGGGCGCCTGAGGGCCGTCCCTGCGTGCAAATGATGGGCGCAGGTACAGCCCTCGTTGACCTGTCGGAAGTCCTCGGTGGTGGTTATACCGTATGGCCCCGGCGTCCCGACATGAAGCTCAGCAGCCACCCG
The DNA here is from genome assembly GCF_049315185.1 of Paenarthrobacter sp. C1. Classification (NCBI taxonomy): domain Bacteria; kingdom Bacillati; phylum Actinomycetota; class Actinomycetes; order Micrococcales; family Micrococcaceae; genus Paenarthrobacter; species Paenarthrobacter sp. C1. The sequence goes on from NZ_CP186052.1 coordinate 312,487, forward strand.
ATGGCCGCGATGACGAGAAGGACAACGCCTACCCACAGCAACCAGTTCAGGGCCTGCGAGAAGCCGCCCACAAGAAGAAGAACAATTGCTACTACACCAGCAATGATCAGAAGCGTATTCATGGTCAGCACATTCCTTTCCGGGGAAATCATTGAATAATCGCCGATTCCCAACTATGCATTCCGGTTTTACTTCGATTTAGTTATGCCGGTACTTGGAGGCGTTCCGCCGCCTCGAAGTGCCTTTGCCCCTGTCAGCCGGCGTTTCATCGGGTGATGAAGTTCGCCAGCTGTGAACAGTAACACTCCTCATTGTACTACTAAGCACCCTTATGAAAGGCTTATTGCAGTCGTCACCTGATGATTGGGCAGTCGCCGCAGAAACCTTGCGGCGCGTTTTTGGCTCACATGAAAGTCCATGAGAGGAACACATGAAAGCGTCACAGCAGCTTGCAGACAACCTTCAAATCGTCCTGACAGACCTCATCGAGCTGCAGCTCCAGGGAAAGCAGGCACACTGGAACATCGTGGGACCGAACTTCCGCGATCTTCACCTCCAGCTGGACGAACTCGTCCTGGCCACCCGCCAGTTCGCTGACGACACCGCCGAGCGCATGCGTGCCCTCCATGCCCTGCCGGACGGCCGCAGCGCGACCATCGCCAAGGGCACCCGCCTGGAGGAATTCCCGGCAGGCCTGGTCAACACCAAGAACGCCGTCAAGCTGGTTACCGACCGCGTGGAACGCGCTGTCCAGACCATGCGCGACGTCCATGACGAGGTGGACGAGGAAGATCCCACGACGGCGGACCTGCTGCACGCGTTTATCGCCCGCCTTGAGCAGCTGGTCTGGATGATCAACGCAGAGATCATGAACGCCGGCGCTGCCGTTACCGATCCGGACGAAGCCTGAGCATAAACCGGACCGGCTGAAGACAGAGAGACCCGCCGACCATGCCGCGGCTGAAGAGAAGCGACCTTTCCAAGCCCGGCATCGTCCGCCGGAAGGTTGGTACGGGGTTCAGCTACCGCCACCCTGACGGCAGTCTGGTCAGCAAGGAGGATCGCCAGCGCATCAACGCGCTGGCGATCCCGCCTGCTTGGACCGATGTGTGGATCAGTCCCTTCGAGCATGGCCACATCCTGGCCACGGGAGTGGATGCTGCCGGACGGAGCCAGTACATCTACCACCCTGGGTGGCGGGAACGTAAGGACACCGAGAAGTTCATCCGTGCAGCCAAACTTGGCCTGGTGCTGCCAACGGTCCGCCGCAACGTGACGGTCCATCTCCAGGACGCCGCGGATCCCCGGCAGCAGACGCTCGCAGCAGCTGTACGGTTCATGGACCTTGGCGCGCTGCGCGTAGGTTCCGAGGTCTACATGAAGCAGAACGGTTCCTACGGACTCACCACCCTCCGATGCCGCCACGCGCGGGTGGAGGGCCCTGACGTCTTCCTTAAGTTCCCCGGCAAAAGCGGCCAGCTCTGGGATACCTCCATCCACGATCCCGCTTTGGCGGCCTTTTTGGAGCCGCTGGCGGACCGTCCCGGCAAGGAACGGCTGCTTGCTTACCAGGCCAACGGCACCTGGGTGTCGGTGGATGCGTCCATGATCAATGAATACCTCAGGGGCATCTCAGGGGAGGCGTACACCTCCAAGGATTTCCGGACCTGGAAAGGCACTGCGGCCGCCGCCCTCTGCCTCATCAAGTCCGGGCATAAGGGAACCCCCAGGCAAGCCATTGTGAGGGCCATCAAAGAGGCCTCCGAACTCTTGGGCAACACGCCCTCTGTGGCGCGTTCCTCCTATGTGGATCCGCGGATTATCGAGGGCTACCTCTCGGAGGAGCTTAAAGACGTCAAGCCAACGGAAGCGTCGGTTGCCGCCTACTTGAACGGCGAAACACCGAGCTAAACCGTGCCTCTCGAGAAGGCCTGTCGTTTTTGTGAGTACACTCGTACTAATAAAGATTGATGGGACGTGGCGTCTGGGGGCCGTAAGTGATTCTGTTGGCAATCGTGGTGTGTGAAGTTGCGTTCTGGGTGGCGATCCTTGCCGGGCTCGCAGCACGGTATCTGCTGCGTCGTCCCCGCCTGGGCGGAGCCCTCCTGATCCTTGCTCCGGTTATTGATGCCATCCTGCTTGCCTTGGTCGCCGTCGATTTGCTGGGCGGCGGTACAGCCTCATGGCACCACGGACTCGCCGCGGTCTACATCGGTGTCTCTGTCGCGTACGGCAAGCGCATGGTGGCTTGGGCCGATGCGCACTTCCAGCACCGGTTCGCGGGCGGACCTGCGCCGGAACGTCTCACTGGAACCCGCTACACCATCAAATGCTGGCGGGATGTGCTCCTTACCGGGTTGGCGGTTGCCATCGCAGCGGCGACCCTTGGCGCGATTATCTTCCTCGTCAACGACGCCGAAAGAACCGCAGCGCTCTCGGACTTCTTCCGCATCCTGGGCATCATCTTCGCCATCGACTTCCTCTGGGCTTTGAGCTACACGATCTGGCCGAAGAAGGCCGCCCGCGACTTGCCCGCCGCTACGCCGTCGCGCTGATTCCATGCCCCGGAGAATCGATGCAGAGGCACGCAGTTCAGCAATTGCGGAAGCTTCCCTGCGTGTCCTCGAACGTGATGGCCTTTCGGGCCTTTCAGTGCGCGGGGTGGCAGCGGAAGCGGGCATCGCAGCCGCTTCGCTACGGCGTGCGTTTGCCACGCAACATGCCCTGCGGGAGTTCTGCCTGCAACTCATTGAGGACCGGGTCACCGCCCGAATCGCCGCCCTTGAGCTCACTGGCCGGGCGTTGGTTGATGGCTTGCTCCTGCAGTTGCTTCCTCTCGACAAGGAACGGCGGCTGGAACTCGTGGCGCAGGTCCAGCTTGGTGTCCTCTCGCTGACGGATAGTGCACTACGTCCTGCCGCGATCAGGCTCAGCGAGGGAGTGGACCGCGTGTGTCACGCTGCCCTCCAGCTCCTGGTCGAAGCGGGACAGTTCAACCCGACGCGCGACCCCGGCTATGAAGCCCAGCGCTTGCGTGCGCTCCTTGATGGGATCGCGATGCACGGATTGTGGAGCGGTGAACTCCCGGAGGCGGGTCCGATGCTCCGGGTGCTCTCGCGCCATCTCGACGAGCTGGCGGGTCCGTAGCACCTTAGGCAAGCAGAGCACGCAGAGCACGCAGAGCACCCCGGACGCGCAAAAGTACTTCGGACATGCAAAGAGCCTGGCGCCACCCATATCCGGGTGGCACCAGGCTCTTTGCGTGTCGCTGAGGGGTTTGGGTGTCCCTACTCGGCGTCGTGGTCCGTTTCGAGGATCTTCACCAGGCTGTCCAGTGCTGCGTCCGCACCTTCACCTTCGGCACGCAGCACCACCACGTCACCGTGGGCAGCGCCCAGGCTCATCAGGGAAAGGATGCTGGCGGCGTCCATGGCGTCGTCGGCTGGCTCTCCCGGGCGGGCGATGGTGACATCGATATCCAGGTCTCCCGCAGCCTCGGCGAAGATGGCTGCCGGGCGGGCGTGGAGGCCGACGCGGCTAGCGATGGTGGCTGTACGTTCAGGCATTGGTGCTCCTTTGTGGTGGTGGGTGGCTTTGTGGGAAGTCTAGACGCTGACGGTTGCCGGGGTGGTTTCTGCCTCTACCGGCTTCTTCACGGCCCAACGCTTGAGGGCGATGACCAGCAGCGCAGTGATGACCACGCCGACGGCGATCGAGAGGAAGAACAGGAGGAAGTTGTCGATGGCGAAGAAGACGAACAAACCGCCGTGTGGAGCCTTGGAGGTGACACCGAAGGCCATCGACAGGGCACCGGTGACGGCGCCGCCCACCATGCTGGCCGGGATGACGCGCAGGGGGTCGGCTGCGGCGAACGGGATGGCGCCTTCGGAGATGAAGGATGCCCCGAGGAGCCAGGCTGCCTTGCCATTTTCACGCTCTGCCAAGGAGAACAGTTTCTTGTCCAGGACGGTGGCGAGGGCCATGGCCAGCGGCGGAACCATGCCTGCAGCCATGACGGCTGCCATGATCTGCCAAGGAGCCTGGTTGCTGACACTCGCAGCACCGAGGCCCGCAACGGCAAATGCGTACGCAACCTTGTTGACGGGACCACCGAGGTCGAAGCACATCATGAGGCCCAGGATGATGCCGAGGACCACAGCTCCGGCTCCCGTGAGGCTGGAAAGTCCGGCATTGAGGGCGTTGGTCAGATCCACGATCGGACGGCCGAGGATCAGGAACATCAAACCGGACGCCACCAGGGACGCGAGCAGAGGGATGATCACCACGGGCATCAGGCCGCGAAGCCAGCGCGGGACGTCCAGCTTGCCGATCTGGTAGGCCACGTAGCCGGCCAGGAGACCACCAACGATGCCTCCCAGGAAGCCGGCGCCCATGAAGCCGGACACAGCACCGGCTACAAAGCCGGGGGCGATACCCGGGCGGTCAGCGATGGCGTAGGCAATGTAACCGGCCAGTGCGGGAACCAGGAACCCGAGGGACAGGGCGCCGATCTTGAACAGGACTGCGCCGATGTAGGCACCCAGCGGACCCCAGGCGTTCTCGGGGAAATCGGTGGGGAGGTTGAAGATGCTGTTTTCAACAACGATCTTGTCGGCGAAGTTGGTGATGAGGTAACCGCCCATGAGGAAGCCAAGGGCGATCAAAAGGCCGCCACCCGCAACGAACGGAATCATGTAGCTGACGCCGGTGAGGAGTGCGCGCTTCAGCTTCTGGCCGATGTGCTCGCCCTTTTCCTCCTCGGCACGCTCAGCCTGCTCTTCGGCACCGAAGTGCGGAACACGGCGTGCGTGGGGGTCGACGGCGGCAGCCAGGGCTTCCTCGACCATCTTGGTGGGCTCGTCGATGCCACGCTTGACCGGAGCGTTGATGACCGGCTTGCCGGCGAAGCGCTCCTTGCCGCGGACGTCGACGTCGACGGCGAAGATCACGGCGTCGGCCGCAGCAATCACTGCCGGATCCAGCGGCTTGGCACCGGAGGAACCCTGGGTCTCGACCTGCAGGTCAACGCCCATTTCCTTGGCAGCGGCAACCAGCGAATCAGCCGCCATGTACGTGTGTGCGATGCCGGTTGGGCAGGCGGTCACTGCGACGATGCGCTTGGGTGCGGCAGTCGTCGTCGTGTTTTCTGCGGGAGCAGCTGCAGCGGCGGGCGCAGCAGCTGGCTTGTCTGCCAGCGCTCCGTCGACGAGGTCCACAATGTCCTGCTCGGTGGCTGCCGCCCTGAGTGCTGCGGTGAAGTCCTTCTTGATCAGTGAACGCGCCAGCTTGGAGAGCAGCTTCAGGTGTTCCTGGTCTGCGCCGTCCGGGGCTGCGATAAAGAAGATGAGGTCAGCAGGGCCGTCCTTGGCGCCGAAGTCCACCTTGTGGGAGAGGCGGGCCATGGCGAGGGCAGGCTCCGTGACGGCGGCCGAGCGGCAGTGCGGGATGGCGATGCCGCCGGGGACGCCGGTCGCCGTCTTCTGCTCGCGGGCGAAGGCGTCGGCGAAGAGTCCCTCAACCTCGGAAGCTCGGCCGGAGGCGGCAACTTTGCCTGCCAGGACGCGGATGACGTCGGCGGGGGAGTCGCCCAGGTTTTGGTCGAGGGTGACCAATTGTGGGGTGATCAGCTGGGTCACTGTGATTCCTTCTGGAGGGCCGTGATGGTTACGGCGTCGGGGGTTGTCTGGTGGACTGCCGGGACAGTGGAGCCCGGCAGCGAAGCAGCTGCGGCACCATGTGCCACGGCTTGACGGAGGCAGTCCTGCGCGGAACCGCCCTGGGTTGCGGCCAGCAGGTAGCCGGCAAGGGAAGAATCCCCTGCGCCCACTGTGCTGACTGCCTTGATCGGCGGATGCGTGGCGAACCACGCTCCGTCTGCGGTCACCAGGACTGCGCCCTTGGACCCGAGTGTTGCGAGAACGGCGCCTACACCGCTGGCGACGACGGCGGCAGCGGCTTGGGCGGCTTTGGCCGGGTCCGCTTCCAGTTCGTCAGCTGTGTAGACGTTGGTGAAACCGGCTGCGGCGGCGAGCTCGGCAAGCTCTTCCGCATTCGGCTTGAGGAGGTCGGGCTTTCCTGCGGCATCGCCCACCAGGGCCGCCGCAAGCGGAGCTCCGGAGGAGTCGATGGCGATGCCGGGGGCGGCCGTTCCATCAGCGTTCGACCGGAGCCGACGCGCGATTGTGGCGTAGAAATCCGCGGGCACCCCTGGTGGGAGCGAGCCTGCGAGAACCACCCAGCTGGCGCCACGGGAGCGCTCCAGCAGCAGCCCGATCAGGGCTTCCTGCTGTTCGCCACTCAGCTCCGGGCCGGGTTCGTTGATCTTGGTGGTGACCCCATCCGGTTCGGTGAGCGTGACGTTGCTGCGCAGCGCCTGACCGATGGGCAGCGCCGCAAAGGGCACGCCGCCGTCGTGCAGTCCGGACAGGACGGGGTCTGAATCCGCGCCGGGAAGGACTGCCAACGTTTCGAGGCCGGAGGCCACGAGCGCACGGGAAACGTTGACGCCCTTTCCGCCGGATTCCTGGTGGACGGCCACCGCGCGCTGAACTTCGCCGCGGGCCAGGGCGCCCGGGAGTTCCACCGTGCGGTCCAGGCTGGGGTTGGCGGTGAGCGTGACGATCATGCGATCACCACGTCGACGCCGGCGTCGGCCAAAGCCGCCGCAAGTTCAGCCGAGGGCTGCTGGTCAGTAATCAAGGTGTCAACATCCTTCAGGGTGGCGAACTGGACCAGTGTTTCGGCATCCAGCTTGGACGAGTCGGCCAGGGCTACAACGCGGCGGGCAGACTGGACGAAAGCAGCTTTCACCGCGGCTTCCTCGGGATCCGGCGTGCTGAGCCCGAAGACGGCGTGGATCCCGTTGGCGCCCACGAAGGCGATGTCCGGACGAAGCCTGTAAGCGGCCTCCACGGTGGACTGCCCGACGGCGGCCTGCGTGAGTCCGCGGACACGGCCGCCGAGGATCTGGAGTGCGACGCCCTGCGTGGAGGAGAGCTTGCCGGCAATCGGAATTGCGTGGGTGATGACCACGAGCTCGTCGTTCCCATTGGTGGACGGAGTCCGCTGGGCCAGCAGGTCCGCCAGGGTTTCAGTGGTGGAACCGGCGTCGAGCAGGATGCTGCCGGTGGTGGGTTCCGGGATCAGTGCAAGAGCGGCGTTCGCGATACGGAGTTTTTCGGCCTGGCGCTGCACTGCCCGCTCCAGGATGCTTTCCTCGCGGGTGCTCAGGCGGTCGGAGGGGACTGCGCCGCCGTGGACGCGGCGGAGATTTCCGGAAACTTCAAGGGCCGCGAGGTCGCGGCGGATGGTTTCGGTGGTGATGCTGAAACGGTCTGCGAGGTCCGTGACGCTCACGCGTCCGCGCTCTGCGACGAGTGCGGAGATCAGTTGCTGGCGTTCTTCTGCGAACACTTACCCTCCATTGCGGTAAAGCCAAGTTCGTTGCGGCCACTTCCGTGACTGCTATCACAACGATGTGGAATTGCTTGACTCTATCTTTGTTTATGTTGGTAAGTCAATAGAAACCAACATAAACAAAGATCACTGCTGTGTGCGAGGTGGTCCGGGCGCGCACCGGGAGGGCTCCGGAGACGACGAAAGGGCATGTCGCGCTCCCTGTAGCGCGACATGCCCTTCTATCGGATCCTGACTGGGGGATATGCCGGGATCCGGTCTTGTTGGGTGCGGAACAGCCCTAAAGCGAAGGGGGGTTCCCTGGTCCCGGGGGCGGTGGGACTGCCGGTCCCGGGGTGGGTTCCGGGACGGGCGGCGGGCCCGGTTCCGGCAACGGTACGGGCTCAGGCGTAGGCCCGGGTTCCCGGGTTGGATCGGGGTGTGAGGGATCCGTGGGGAAACCGCTCATCATCAAGCGCTCCTTCTCCGGGACGAATGCGTCGGGCGGAGGCTTTGCGGCGTGCTGGAAGGGTACCGGCTGGAATCCCATCCGGACCCCATGTAGTCGATGGGCAGGTTGTCCGGGTCAGGTGGATCCGGCAGCTTGTGCTTGCCGGGTTGACCATGCTGGTTATGCTGGCCAAGGCCCCGGGTGGCAGTGGAAGACTCTCTTTTCTGTGATTCTGCGTGCATGCTGTCCCTTCCTGTAGCTTCAGAATTGGTGCTGCTCCTCATGGCTGCGCCCGTCACGTTCAGTCCGGAATTTCCATCCGGAAGCCGCAGTGGCAGCCAAGAATCCTCGTGTTGATGAGAACCTCGTACATCCGCAGCCGCCCACCCGGTTTCAGGACGAGGGGAGTTTGAATCCTCCGGAGCTCGCAGCTGCTGGTCTTCATGGGTTCGCCGCAGTGAAGATACTGACCGCCGAACTGAAGTACCCCCTGGGAAATACCGGGTCGGTTGAGTACCGCGGCAACCCTCTGGACGGACGCGATCTGCTGGTAGGAATACCTGCAGACATGGCACTCGTACGCCACGTCCACCAAGTTGGGCGCGGGCGGATAGTGGGACTGGATCGAATTCACCAGGAGGTGCTTGTCCGTATTGCACCGGGTACACCAAAGACGCTCATCGGGCGGTTGGTGGGCTTCGTCCGGGACTCTGGACGCTGGCTGGGCCGGCATGGGTGTCTACCTCGGCATCAAAAAATGCGGGTCGCCCGTCTGCATGAGCTGTAAAGCCTGGTCCTGAAAATGCGGGACTGTAGCTAGATTGTGCACATAGGTGCACGGCATATGCAAGGATTCTGTTGTCATTCCCCAAAGGGGTGACAGGCAGTGACCCGGCGATCGTAAACTAAGGCATGGACGAAATGAACGTTGAATTGGCGCTGCCTGATGCCGCCTCGGCGCCCGACGAAGTTTCGGTGCCCGAGCAGCTTCAGGACCTCGTTATCGATAGCGAAGACGTCGGTGGATTCCTCGGAGAGCTTGCTGTGTTTTCCGCAGCGGCAGTGACCAACGCGGTGGGCGTGAACGTGCATTGTGGCATCACATTGAGCAGGCGGAGGCGGACGGCCACGGTGGCCGGAAGCACCCCGGAAGCCAGATTGATTGACGAAGTACAGCAGGCGTACGGGGACGGCCCATGCCTGGAAGCAATGCGTAGCCATGCCACCGTGCATGTGCCCGACACCTCCACCGAGGGGCGCTGGCCCGACTACTGCAAGGTCATCGCGGACCGTGGCCATCTTTCGGCACTCTGTGTCCCTTTGGAGCTGGACGAAGGTGCAACCGCGGCCCTTAACTTCTTCGCTCCGCGGATCGACGCTTTTGACGCGGCCACCATCCGGGACTGTGAGCTCTATGCCAGCCAGGCCGAACGCTCATTGCGCCTGGCAGTCCGGATCGGAGTAAAGCAGCAGCACGCCGATGACCTCCAGGATGCGATGCAGTCCCGCACCGTGATCGACCTCGCGTGCGGCATCATCATGGGGCAGAACAGGTGCAGCCAAGACGACGCCTTCCAGATCCTCAAAAAGGCCTCAAGCGCCCGGAACCAGAAGCTGCGTGACGTCGCCGAGTCGCTGATCAAGAGCGTTGCGAAAGAGTCACCCGTGGCTCATTTCGAACCCTGAGGGACAGCGCCCCAAGGGTCCGCGGCCAGCCGATGACTTGTGACGCAAGCCACTGGTGAACTACATTTTAGGTGGGTTAAGCAGATAGCCCTTGGAGCCTCATGACGTGGTGCCATCCCGGATGGTCCAAGAACTGCACTTTCAGCCGTGGCCATTATCGGCCGGCTCGCAGCGTCAATGCATGCGGCTCCTTGGAGTTGTAAAAGGAGAATGGCAATGACGCTTGGTTCCCTTCCTGTCCCGAAACCTTCACAAGGGCCCGAACCTGCCCAGGCCGGAGTGCGGCCATGGTGCACTGTCTGCGGCACCGATTCCTACATTTTTGTTGAGACCGTGGTGGAAGCCGAACCACACCAGACGGAAGTGGTCGACGTCAGCTACACCTGCAGCGAATGCGATACCTTCTACGCCCACCCCGTCCGCCTGGCAACGCTGGTGCCGGAGATCCAACAGGAATTCCTTTCCACTGCAGCAGCAGGACTGTGGTTCAGCTGCACACATTGCGGCGACCCCATGACGCTGGGACGTCCTACTGAACGCGTGATTGAGGCCCCCCGGAGCACTGAAGATCCTGAAAGCCCCAATCTCCTTGAGGTCTACTTGCAGACCCAGGTCCTGCATTGCCGTTGTGGTTTCCAAATGGAGGTTCCGCGCCACGTTGGGTAACCACCGTCTCTGAATAATCCATAGCGGGAGGGGTGGGTCTGTGCGCACGTTTGGTGTCGAAGAGGAACTTCTGATTGCCGATCCTTCGGACGGCATGCCATTGGCCCTCGCCACAGACATTCTGGACGTGGCGGCTGCCCACGGCGGGGATGTTGACGGTGACGCCGCTTCCCTGAAGTCCGAATTCAAGCAGGAGCAGATCGAGGTCAACTCCCGCCCTTGCCGGACGGCTGCTGAGCTCAGGGCTGAAATCCGTGCCGGCCGGGCCTTGTCCGACAAGGCGGCCAGAGCCGTGGGTGCGCGGGTGGCCGCGCTGGCTACCCCGCCGGTATTCCATGCGACGCCCACCTTGGGCAATCAGCGCTACGCTGCCATGGGCACGGAATTCGGCCTGATTTCGCGTGAGCAACTCACATGCGGTTTTCATGTCCACGTATCCATCGAGTCGCCTGAGGAAGGCGTTGGAGTCCTGGACCGCATGCGGCACTGGCTCCCCGTGCTGCTTGCCCTCAGCGCCAACTCTCCCTTCTGGATGGGGGCCGACACCGGCTTCGCGAGCTATCGAACACAGATCTGGAACCGGTGGCCTACTGCCGGTCCCATGGACGTATTTGGTTCGGCCGATGGATACCGCGCAGTCCTGGGGGCGCTGCTGGGCACGGGAGTTCCCATGGACGAGGGCATGATCTACTTCGACGCCCGCCTTTCCAGGGGCCATCCAACTGTCGAACTCCGGATCGCGGACGTTTGCCTCTACGCAGAAGACGCGCTCACCCTGGCGGTGATCGCGCGCGCCCTGGTGGAAACCTCGGCCGCTGAATGGCGGCGGGGCGATCCGCCGTCGAGTGCTTTGACCCAGGTCATCCGCATGGCCAACTGGAAGGCGAGCCGCTTTGGCATCAACCGCGAGCTGCTTCACCCGCAGGACCAGAGCCCGGTTGCTGCTCCGGAAGTTGCCGGCGCCTTGCTGCGCCACATCAAGCCTGCCCTGGGCAAGGCCGGAGACCTGTCGCTGGCGCGGGCCGGGGTGGCCGGCATCCTCCGCCGCGGTTCAGGCGAGCGGCTGCAGCGCCAGGCGTACGCGCGCCGGCGGCGGCTGTCCGACGTCGTGACCGCAGCCATCGCCTCCACGCACGAGTACGGGGAACTTTCGGACGCCGGGCTGCTCAGCCACTAGCAGTCGAAGGCCCGACGACGGCGGGCCGGTGAGCCGCCGTCGTCGCGCCTTGTGCGGGCCGTAGCCTCCGATGAAGTGCCCGGACGGTCAGCCCTGGTTGATGCGGATCATGTTGCCGGAGGGGTCGCGGAAGGCGCAGTCGCGCGGTCCCCACGGCTGGTCGATCGGTTCCTGGAGGACCTCTGCGCCGGACGCCCGGAGTTTCTCGAAGGTGGCGTCGAGGTCGTCCGTGCTGAAGACGAGCATCGGCATGACGCCCTTGGTGAGGAGTTCCTGGATGGCGTCGCCGTCAGCCTGGGAGCGGCCGGCGTGCGGCGGGGAGAGGACAAGTTCGAGGTCGGGCTGGGCGTCGCTGCCCAAGGTCACCCAGCGCTGGCCATCGGAGCCGACGTCGTTGCGGACCTCCAGGCCGAGCGCGTCGCGGTAGAAGGCGAGCGACTCATCGACATCGTTGACAGTGACGTGTGCGTACTTCAATGAAATGTTCATGAACCACACGCTATTGCAGCTTGGGAGCCTGCGCTTCTTCAATCCTGCTCAGGTTGGTGTTGCCCTTCCTGTCGGGGCGAGTGTGCTGTTTGGCGATGCAGTTCGGCATGGCTTTCACGGCGTGGTGCTCCCGGGAGCGGTACTCGCTGGGCGTGATCCCTACGATTTCAGTGAAGCGGCTGCTGAAGGAGCCCAGGGAGGTACAGCCGACTTCCATGCAGGCATCCGTAACGCTGGTCCCGGCACGAAGGAGGGCCATGGCCCGCTCTATCCGCCGGGTCATCAGGTAGTTGTAGGGCGATTCACCGTATGCGGCCTTGAACTGGCGGGAGAAGTGCGCCGGTGACATGAGGGCGCCGGCTGCCATGGTGGGCACGTCCAAAGGACGCGCGTACTCGCGGTCTATGAAGTCGCGGGCGCGCCGCAGATGGGCCAGGTTGGCCAATTCCTGCGGTGTCATGGCGTCAGTCTACTAGGCTCATGCCCATGGAATCAGTGGTCTGGTCAAAGCCCGAAAACCAGCGCAAGGGCACTCCTTTGCTGGTGATGCTGCATGGTTACGGCACCAGCGAGCAGCGCATGGTCAACCTTTTTGACCAACTGCCCACGGACTTCACCTGTGCTGCGTTGCGGGGGCCCAAGGTTATCGGCGACGATTACGGGTGGTTCCTGCTGGACTACTTCCTGACCAACGACTTCGCGGATGTGATTGCCTCCACAAATGCGGTGTTCGACTGGATCAACTCCGTGAAAGACAACCACAGCAGCGTCAGTTTGCTCGGCTACTCACAAGGCATGGCCATGGCCAGCACGCTTCTGCGGTTGCGGCCCGGGTCGTTCAAAGCCACCGTCGGCTTGTCCGGATTTGTCCTGGACAACGACCTGCTTGCCCTGAGTGAATCATTCGACACCCCGCCGCCGTTCTTTTGGGGGAGGGACAAAGCGGACCCCGTGATCAACGAGGACGCGATCGCCCACACGGAGGAGTGGTTGAACGCCAACACGGCGTTGACGGCACGTACCTACCCCGGGATGGGGCACCGGATAGACCCTGTCGAATTGGTGGATGTCAGTGCTTTCCTGAAGTACTACGTGCTGGGCTAGGGCTGGATTAGAAGGCATTCCCACCCCGGAATCAAACCTGTTGGTGAGATTCGCGTCACAATTTCGCATTCAACCGCACTCTATTGAATGACAAAATTGTAAGCGCTTACACTTTTGGCTGGTGACCCGGTCCGGGACACACGCCAAGGCGTCAGGCGAGCATGGAAAGGGTTGAGGCCGTGTTGCATGGTTAGGACTCACAGGGTGACAATCCAGGACGTAGCCGTCCTTTCCGGGTTGTCGATTTGCACGGTATCGCGGGCACTCAGGAAGCTCCCCAACGTTTCCGAAAAGGCCCAGTCGCGGGTGGCTGAAGCTGCCAGCAAGCTCGGCTACAAAGCCTCGGCCGCCGCATCCAGGCTGGCCGGCGGAAACACAGGGTCGGTGGCGATCGTCGCCCCCACAGCCACATCGTGGTTCTTCTCCCAGGCCGTGGAAGCCGCAGAGGAGGTTCTGGGCGACAGTGGCTACGACACGGTCCTGATCAGCCTCCGCAACAAGGCCACTGTCCGGAAGCAGTTCTTCGAGGACCTTGAAAACCTCGCGCAGAGGGTCGACGGACTGCTGTTGCTCAACATTGACCTCGAGCCCGGAGAACTGGAAGCGTTAGAAGCCTGCGGACTGGCAATGGCCAGCGTGGGCATGCGAAATGTTCCGTGGGACAATGTAGGCATCGATGACGAACACGCTGCCTGGCAGGCAACCCAACACCTGCTGGGGCTGGGCCATTGGAACTTGGCCGTTCTCTCGAGCAATGAACACTCCGTTGTGACTGAGACTCCTCGGTTCCGTGGCTTCCGGCGTGCGCTGGATGAACACCACCTCACCGTTCACCCGGACCTTGTGGTGGCTTCAGGGCCAGGTATCGACGACGGGCGGCGGGCCATGACTGAGCTCATCACCCGCGGCGCGAAGCCCACGGCAGTGTTCGCCCACTGTGACGAGGCCGCGTTCGGTGCATTGACCGCGCTCCGGGAATACGGCTTGTCCGTGCCGAAAAACGTGTCCGTGATCGGAATAGATGACCACCCGATGAGCTGGTTCCTGGGTCTCAGCACCGTGGCGCAGCCGGTAGCTGACCAGGGCGCCTTCGCTGCGAACCTGCTGTGCGAACGACTCCTGAATAACGAATCCCCCCACCAACCCTCCAACCACTTGCTCGATACCAAGCTCATCGAACGCAAAACCACGCGCCACAAGCGCTGAACGGAACTATGCACATGACTGACCTTCGTAATGCCTGGACCGGCGCCTCGGCGCTCCTGTTCGATCTCGACGGCGTGCTGACGCCCACTGCCGTGGTGCACGAGCAGGCGTGGCAGGAACTGTTCGACGGTTACCTGGCCCGGATCGGGCACCAGGAGGGCTACCAGGAGAGCGACTACTTCGACCACATCGATGGCAAGCCGCGCTTTGACGGCGTCCGGGACTTCCTCACCTCCCGGGGCATCACGCTCCCGGAAGGCCCAACGGACGACTCGCCCACGAACCAGACCGTCCAGGGGCTCGGCAACCGCAAGAACGCCATCTTCAACGAAATCGTGGACACCCGGGGAGTGGAGCCCTACGAAGGTTCCGTCAAATTCATCAATGCGGCCTTGGAACGGGGACTCAAGATCGCAGTCGTCTCCTCGTCAAGGAACGCTCCTGCCGTGCTGAAGGCAGCGGGACTCGACCACAACTTCGAGGTAGTCGTCGACGGCCAGGTGGCCGCCGCCGTCGGACTTTCCGGCAAGCCGGACCCGGCCACCTACGTGTATGGAGCAGGCCTGCTGGGCGTACCCGTGGAGGAATGCATCGTGGTGGAAGACGCCGTGTCCGGGGTGCAGGCCGGCGCGGGAGCTCCCTTCTACGCCGTGATCGGCGTGGACCGCGGTGCGGGCCGCCAGACCTTGCTCGATGCCGGCGCCACGCTGGTGGTCGACGACCTCAACGAACTTCTCTGACCCTACTTTTTCGAAGGACTTCAACAGCCCATGGCACTCATCAGCTCCGATCGGCTGCGTTTCCCCTGCGAGCCCTGGAAGCTTGTGGAAAACATCCACGTACCCGGTGACGAGGGAACGTTGGAAACGCTGTTCGCGCTAGGCAACGGCCACCTCGGCATCCGTGGATCCCATTCCACGGCGGGAGACAGCGAGCTTCCCGGCACGTTCATCAACGGTTTCCATGAGATCTGGGACATCAAGCATGCCGAAAACGCCTATGGATTCGCACGGACGGGCCAACGGATCGTGTACGTACCGGATGCCAACAACTTCACGGTTTCCATTGATGGCGAAGCCCTGAGCCTTGCCGAGTCCACGGTGTTGGACTATCACCGCAGTGTGGACTTCTCCACAGGCGTTTACGAGGAACGCATCGTGTGGTCCTGCCGGTCCGGCGCGACCGTCACCACAGTGGAGCGCCGCGCGGTCGGCTTCGATTCCCGCGGATGCCTCGGCCTTGAACTGTCGTTGTCAGCGGACCGCGACGTGTCCGCGGACATCACCTCCGGCGTCGTGAACCGCCAGGACCAGCCTGTGGAGGACCACTCGGTCCATGACCCCCGGCGTTCGGGGCGGCACGCCGGGCGGGTACTGCTGCCACTTCACCTCCAAGGCGCCGATGGTTCGCTCCGCCTTGCCTGGGAAACGTCGGAGTCGCGCCAGCGCGTGGCGATGGCCGTCGACCACTGGATTTCGGCCGAAGGCCAGCCGTTCGAAACGCTGGTGGCGGAGGACGAGTCCTCCGTCCGTTACGTTCTGGCAATCCACGACGGCGACACTTTCCGTTTGGAGAAGACGGTCAGTTACGTCGTGGCCGGGTCAGCCGGGGATGCCGAGGACCGTGGCGAGAGCCTGGCCGCTGAGGCGGAGGCCAACCTGGTGCCGTTCTCCGAGATCCTGGCCCAGAGCAAAGCGCATTACGACGAGTACTGGACCACTGCTGATGTATCGATCGGCGGCCAGGCCGAGATGCAGCAGGCAGTGCGCTGGGGTCTGTTCCAACTCGCGCAAGCCACTGCCCGTGCCGGTGTGGCCGGCATTCCCGCGAAGGGGGTCAGCGGCTCCGGCTACGAGGGCCACTACTTCTGGGACCAGGAGATCTACCTCCTGCCTTACCTGACCTACACCAACCCCTGCGGCGCCCGGAAGGTGCTCGAATCACGGCACGCGATGCTGCCGGATGCGAGGGTACGGGCCAAGGAACTCAGCGTGGACGGTGCGTTGTTCCCGTGGCGCACCATCAACGGCCTGGAAGCGAGTGCCTACTATGCGGCGGGAACTGCCCAGTTCCACATCGCCGCCGCCATTGCGTTCGCTGCCAACCGCTACCAGTGGGCCAGCGGCGATGACACGTTCAGCGCAGAGCTGGGTGCCGACCTGCTGATCGAGACGGCCCGCATGTGGGCCTCGCTGGGGTTCTTCGGCAAGGACGGAATGTTCCACATCCACGGCGTCACCGGGCCGGACGAGTACACGGCTGTGGTGAACGACAACCTGTACACGAACGTCATGGCACGCTTTAACCTCCGGGCAGCGGCCGCGCTGGAACACGAGGGCATCGCCGAAACCGAGCGCATGGTGTGGAGGCAGGCCGCTGAACGGATGTCCCTCCCGTACGACCCCCATCTCCAGGTCTTCAGCCAGGACAACGACTTCATGACCCTGGAACCCTGGGACTGGAATACGCCCAAGTCCAAGTACCCGTTGCTGCTGAACTTCCACCCGCTGGTGATTTACCGCCACCAGGTCCTCAAGCAGGCTGACACGGTGCTGGCCATGTTCCTCCAGTGGCAGGACTTCACCGCTGAAGAGAAGCAGCGCGCTTTCGACTTCTACGATCCCATCACGACCGGCGACTCCACCCTGTCCGCGTGCGTGCAGGGCATCATGGCGGCCGAGGTCGGTTACGGGGACGTCGCGTTGCAGCACTTCACCGAGGCCTTGTTCATCGACCTCGACAACTCGCACGGCAACACCATTGACGGCGTCCACATTGCCTCCACCGGCGGCATCTGGAGCTCCTTGGTCTGTGGTTTCGCGGGAATGCGGGACCAGGGCGAGGTGCTGCGCTTCGATCCCCGGCTGCCTGTTGAATGGGACGGCTTGTCCTTCCGGCTCAAGGTGCAGGGCCGACTGCTGGCCGTCGAGCTGGAACAAGGGTCCATTGCGTTGACCCTCGTGCCTGGCCCCGACTATAGCGAGGAGCCGTTGCAGGTGAAAGTGCGGGACTACGACGTCACCGTTGGTGCCGCCACCGTCCAGGTGCCGCTGGAGGACGTTCCCGTCCCGCCGCCGTCGATCTTCCCCAGCGTTTTCCCGACGGCGGGTCTTCCGATCATCCGGTAACCCGTTCAGGAAGCCCGCGACGTGTGGTCTTCAATCAGGCCACTCGCCGCGATTTCCCGCAGCGAATGAATGGCTTTGGCGGCCGTGGCCCTGTCCTGGAAACAGATGGAGAGCGCGAGTTCAGTCCCGTCGGCATCGACGAGGCGGACCCGGCAATCACCGCCTGATTCGTCGAACAGTTCAAAGTGGCCGGCCATTTACGCCGCCCCCTTCCTGGTGGCGGGTGCCTCTGCTGCGGGCGCCTGCGGGCGGTCTTCCGCGGTTCGACGCCGGTCCAACTCGCTGTTGATCAGTTCCAGCAGCGCTTGGGCCGGCTCGGACAGGTGGTGGGTATCCGGGGAACCCAGCTGGTCGCAGTGAAGGAGGACGTGGCGGATCCTCTCCAGTTCGCGGGAGGGCACCAGCGGCCAGCGGTGAAAAAGCTGCCTTACGGCTATGGCACCCAGCAGGGCGTCGGGTTTGTTGGCTGCGCCATGGCTTCCTTGGGTGACTGCTGCTCTTCGTCGAGCAACGGAGGCCGCGGAAGCTGCGACACCATGGGTGAGAAGAATGTTGGCTTTGAAGGAATTGGGGGCCATGAGGACCTCCCTGATGAGAGCGATGAAAGCCGACTGCGTGACTCTGAATCCAGCTTACAGAATGTGAGTTATGTCATGTCAATCGTTACGCGCGGTTGCCGGGACCTGCAATAGTGGCAGGATGACCGACCAGCAGGAGCTCTGGAACGAAGAAACCGCGCAGCAGTACGACACCCCCGGTGAAGGCATGTTCTCGCCCGACGTGCTGGGCCCCACCGTTCAGGTGTTGTCGGAACTCGCCGGTGACGGTGCCGCCGTCGAATTCGCGATCGGTACCGGCAGGGTGGCGGTGCCGCTCGTCGAAGCCGGCGTGCCCGTGAGTGGCATAGAACTTTCCCACGCGATGATCCGGCGGCTGCGGTCGAAGGCAGACGCGGCCACCATCCCGGTGGTTCAGGGCGACATGGCCGAAGCGCAGGTGCAGGGCGAGTTCACGTTGGCGTACCTGGTGTTCAACACCATCGCCAACCTCCTGACCCAGGAGGAGCAGGTCCGCTGCTTCCAGAACGCGGCCAGGCATCTGGCGCCAGGCGGTCGTTTCGTCATTGAGCTGTGGGTGCCGCAGCTGCGCTCACTGCCGCCCGGACACGGTGGAACAGTTGAAGTGAGCCAGCCTGGTTACCTCTTGGTGGACAGCTATAACGTTCTTCGCCAGCATGTCATCTCCCACCACGTGCGCTTCGGCCCGGGCCTGTCCGACGGCAGGGATGCGCGCATCAGCCGGACGCCACACCGCTACATCTGGCCCAGCGAACTGGACCTCATGGCGCGGATAGCCGGGTTCCAGCTCGAATCCAGGTGGGCGGACTGGGACCGCAGCGACTTCACGGCCGAGTCCAGGAGCCACGTGTCGGTGTACCGGCTCGTGCACCGTTAGGGTCAACCTGACTGTGACCAAGCCCATCACGGGTTGTCCGGTGCGGGCCTGTCAAGCGGTCTGCAGTAAGGCTTCCGGGCCTTGCCATAGGCCCGGTGCCCTGTGCAGTCGCCACGGACCCGGGTATAGTCGGCCCATGCCTTCATTGCGTCGATTTACTTGCCCCCGACCGGTCTCCGGTCGCGAGGGCTGTTTGGCGCGCGCCTAGGTCCTGGCACGGAGAAGGTCGGGGGAGGAGACCTCCACCCACACCGAATCCAAGGACCAGCCATGCCTTCATATCTCAAACCCACAGAACTCCATGAAGCCCTGACCATCCGGGACCTCTCCAATCCGGACCAAGGCCCGCACGCCATGCAGCAACTCCTCCATGACAGCGTGCGCGGCCTGCGCGGGCAGTGGAACGTGTCGGAGCGGATCATCCGCCATAGTCCCTTGGTCAGCGTTTCCGACAATTACGATCGGCTCGGGTTCAGCGCCGCGGACGTCACGCGCGACCAGAAGTACTCCCGCTACATCAGCCCTACCGTCATGCTGCGCAGTCACACCTCCGCGTCCATCCCGTCGTTGCTGCGTTCGCTGGATCCGGATGGGTCCCTCGACTAGCTCTGGGCAATCCCCGGCGTGGTTTATCGTCGGGACGCCATTGACCGGACCCATGTAGGGACGCCGCACCAAGTGGATTTGTGGCGCGTCTCGTCCAAGGAGACGCTGACGGCCTCCCATCTAGGGGAAATGGTTGCCTCGCTGGTGAACGCTGTGCTGCCGGGCGCGGACTGGCGGACAGTTCCGGCAACCCATCCCTATACGCACAACGGCCTGCAGCTCGATGTGCGTATGAACGGTGAGTGGCTGGAGCTTGCGGAGTGCGGGCTGATGGCCCCACAGCTGTTCCTGGATGCCGGATTGAACCCCGGTCACTGGTCGGGACTGGCTCTCGGGATGGGCTTGGACCGGGCCCTGATGCTCCGCAAGGGCGTTCCCGACATCAGATTGCTCAGCTCGGACGATCCCCGGATTCAACAGCAGATGCTGGACCTCTCACCGTGGAGACCGGTGTCCCACATGCCGTCCATCAGCAGGGACATCTCAATCGTCGTTGCCGCGGATATGGATGGCGAAGTGCTCGGAGACCGGGTGCGGACGGCTCTGGGTTACCGGGCGGAGGACCTGGAAAGCGTCGTACTGATGGCCTTGACTGCGTACGACGAGCTTCCTGCCAGAGCGCGGGACCGTTTGCAGATCCTCGCCGGGCAGGCCAACGCGCTGATCCGGCTCGTCTTGCGGCCTCTCGGCCGGACGATGACGGATCCGGAAGCAAACCAAGTCCGGGACGATGTCTATCTGGCGTTGCACGAAGGCCCGGTGAAGGAGCTCATCGCAGGCTGAAGCAACCCGTGCCAAGGCCGCCGGGCTATTGCAGCGGTGAGGAGGAACTCCGGGCACCTGCTCCGGCCAAGGCCACCCGGGTCCTTACCGCGATCGCAGCACCCAGGACCAGTGCAGCTGCGACGGCGGCCGCGACCGCCGTCGGAAATGACTCAGGTGCGTCCGAGCTGCGGCCAACCGTGATCCATACCAGGCCCCACGCGATGGCCGCAGCGAGGGCGAGACGGCCATGGCCTTTGAAGGCCAACGCGACGCCAATGACCGCCACCACCACCAGCACGGTAACGGACCACACCTCGGGTTGCAGGCCGAATCCGGAGAATCCGGCAGCCTTCAAAGCGGCAGCGATATTGGCGCACACCGCCACGCTGGTCCACCCAAGATAGAGGCCCAAAGTTCCGTCCACCACAACGGCCTCCACCCATGAGGACGCGCGGGTCCGGCTGTAGCGGAGAAACGCCAGGACGAGGGTCGCAAGGAGTGCCATGATCACCAGGACGCTGACAAAAAGCCATCCCGCCTGCACTGACAAGATCCATGCCGCATTCAGGATCATCGACGCGGCAACCACCCAGCCCAACGCCCGCTGCCGGATACTGGAACGCTGGGACGGCAACCACTGCCACACGGTGTAGGCAACCAGTCCGGTGTAAACCACGGACCAGATGGAGAACGCGGGCGTGGCCGGCGCCAGGAGGGTGGAATCAGCGGCCAAGGCACCGCCCGCGGCCTGGGCAATGGGTGTGCCGCCAAAGACTCCGACTCCGATCATCGAGCCAACAATGCAGACAACCAGACTCGCCGTTACAGCGATCTGTCGTGTGGGATCGGGGCTTCCGGTTGCCATATGCTGCGCCTCTTTCCTGATGGGATGTGCGGTTTCATGCATTCGGGGTGTCCGTGACTTAGTATCAAATTGCTAGTGAAGCGAGCTTTATGCTTATCGAAGGAACATCGGATGGATTCGGAAGGCCACGCAAAGGGCTATTGGTACGGGAAAGACCCCGGGCAGAAGGCCATCGCCATCGATGTCCTGAACGCGCTGCGGGACTATCGAGCCTCCGAACAAGCGATGCGCCGCAGGACCCGCTCGTCCATGGGGATGGGCGAGAAAGACTTGCTGGCCCTGCGGTACCTTTTTGAGGCGGAAGCCGACGGCAAAGTGATGAAGCCGAAGGACCTGGGCGACAAGCTGGGAATAACGTCGGCGTCCATGACCACCTTGATTGACCGTCTGGTGGAGTCCGGCCACATCCGCCGTGAACCCCATCCCACCGATCGTCGCGCGCTGATCCTGAAGGCCACCCCGGGATCGGACCAGGAAGTCCGGCACACCCTGGGCGGGATGCACCGCCGGATGTTGGACGCAGCGTCTGCGCTGAGCCCGGACGAGTCACGGGTCGTGGTGGATTTCCTGCAGCATATGCGGGAGGCGTTGGACACCATCGACGAAGAGCCCGGAGAACCGTCCGGGTCATGACGTCAGGCTCCACTGCAGGATGAAGATCAGGGTCACCAGGAATCCTGAACCGTAGTTGAGCCAGATAAACCGCCGCCATGCCACATTGGTGCGTGCCGCCGTCGTATCCGTGACGTTCCAGTACGGTGCGCAATTAACGATGTACGGGACGGCGATGATCGCCGCCAGCGGCCCGGGCCACGGCGTGGCCAGCATCGCCAGTCCCGCAACAAACCACAGGACGACGGCGAGCCGCACCGTCCGGCGGGCACCGATGACCGTTGCGATGGAGCCGATGCCGGCCTGCCGGTCGGGCTCGATGTCCTGTACGGCACCGAAGGCGTGGGCAGCCATGCCCCAGAGGAAGAACGCGGCCAGCAGAAGGAGGAGGCCGGGCGTCACCTCGGCACCGGCGAGGGCCAAACCGACGACGGCGGGACTCACGAAGTGCGTACTCGACGTCAGCGAGTCCAGCACGGGGCGTTCCTTGAAGCGGAGTCCCGCCACGGAGTAGGCCACCACGGCGAAGGCACTCACGGCCAGGCTCAGCCACACTGCCGGTCCGCCGGCGAAGGCGAGGACCAGCAGGAACGGCACGTTGGTGATGGCGGCGAGCCACAGCATTGGCCGGTGCAGCTGCGGCCGGAGGAGTGCGCCTTCGATGCCGCCCTTGCGCGGATTCTTGAGGTCCGATTCGTAATCAAAGACGTCGTTGATGCCGTACATGGCCAGGTTGTAAGGGATCAGGAAGTAGAACGTGCCCACGATCAGGACCCAGTCGATTTCGCGGGTGGTCAGGAGCATCGCCGCGGCAAAGGGATACGCGGTGTTGATCCAACTGACCGGCCGGGACGCCAGTATTGCCTGCGGAACCAAGCGTGTGAGGTCGGATTTTGCTCCGGCACTCCGACGGCGGGTCAGCCACATCCACAGCCCGGGAAGCACCACGACGCCTGCCAGCGGATAGGCGAAATCCTCGATGGGTGCCAGCCCGGCCTTCAAGCCAAGAATGTGCGAGGCGTCGTAGTGGAAAAGCTCCATGCCGATCATCACGGAGTCGAACACCGCGGTCAGCACAGCCAGGGCAGCGAACGCCAGCCCCACGGCTTTCCAATGCCTGGAGGTCTCGCCCTGCCGGGTACCCCGGCGGGCGAAGATCACGCCGGCGACGGCTGCCGCGGCGATGAATGCAAGTGCGAGCCACAGGTACGTCATGCGTTCTCCCGCTCCCGCTCCGCTTGCCTCGCGGGAGACCGTTCCAGCAACCGCCGGGCGCCCGTGTACAGGACCATGGTGCACAGGGTCAGGAAGAGCAGGAACACGGGCTCCTCAATGGGCAGTTCGGGAGCGATCAACAGGCCCGTGGCTATGGTTCCTTCGCCGCGGAGGAAAATCCCCAGTCCGATTCCGGCCGCGTCCCAGCCGAGGAAGAACAAAACCCCGACGGCGGTTACGATCGCCGCTGCCTTCGCGTCATGCCAGAAGAACAGGCGGAATCTGTGATCCAGCAGCAGCATGCAGGTGATGCCGAGCAGCAACGAGGCCAAGTAGAGGACTCCCATCAGCCAATCCTGCTGGCTACAGGCCTCACGGTGACAGGGCCGGTGCTGTGATCGCCGCGGATCCTTTTCAAGACCAGCTCGGCGCTGATCAGGCACATGGGCACACCCACGCCAGGGGCCGTTGTGGCACCGGCGTAGTAGAGGCCCTGCACGCGCTTGGAGGCATTCTGGGGCCGGAACATGGCGCTTTGTCCCAGTGTGTGGGCCGGTCCCAGCATGCCTCCGCGCCATGAGTTGTAGTCACGGGCGAAGTCCGCTGGTCCTGTTGTCTGCCGGACCACGATCCGGTCGCGAAGGTCCGGGATGCCTGCCCATTGGGCGATCTGGTCGATCGCAGCGTCGGCGGTTCGTTCTATGAGCACATCTCCCGCCCCGTCCGGCCCGCCGGCTCCCAGTGCGGGATCCGCCGGGATGGGAACCAGGACGAAGAGGTTCTCGTGGTCTGTGGGCGCTACGGCGGGATCGGTTGCGCTGGGTTTGCAGACATAGATTGACGCCGGGTCCGGAATGGCCGGGTTTTCACCGAAGATGGAGGCGAAGTTTGCTTCCCAATCACGGGTGAAGAACAAAGAGTGGTGCGGCAATTCAGGGAGCTTGCCCTTGACTCCCAGCATCACCAGGACTGCTCCCGGACCGCTGGTACGCCGCTGCCACCAGGAACCGGGGTAGCTGCGGTCCCGCACGCCCAGCAGTTGGGTTTCGGTGTGGTGCAGATCGGCGCCGGAGACCACGAGGTCCGCCACGCTGTAGTGCTCGTTCCCGGAGGTGTCACGCCAGGTCACGCCGGTGACTTCACGGCTGTCCCTGCCGGTCAAGGCGGCCGGAAGCTTGACGCCGTCGAACCGTCCCACCTTCTTGGTCCTGCTGACGGCGCGGGTGGTGATCTTGAGGGCCTCGGCGCCGGTGTGGATCCGAACCCCGGCCTGGACTGCCAGATCCTCAAGCCGGCCCACGAGCTCCCAGAAGCCGCCCATTGGGTATTGCACCCCGTCACCGAGGTCCAGCGCACTCATCAAGTGGTACATGGCAGGAGCATCGGAAGGGCTGGTGCCCAGGAAGACGGCCGGATAACCCAGGACCTGCCGCAGCACAGGATGCTGGAAACGCCGGGCAACGTATTTGTCCAGGGGCGTCAGCAGAAGCTGCGCAAGCTTGGGCAGGCTGCGCAGCACCTCGGGTTGGAGCAGTCCTTGCAACCTGGTGAAGGGGTTGTAGAGGAAGAAGCGCTCCGCCATGTCGGTGGTGTGCCGCGCCGATGCCAGATAGGTGGCCAGCTTCCTGGCGCTGCCGGGTTCCACGTCCTCGAACGTTTCCAAAACCTGTTCGCTGCCCAAGGGAACGGTCAGCGTGTCCGGCCGGACGCCGTCGAGGTTTGGTTCGCTGAACACGCGGTACGCGGGACTGAGCGTGCGGAGATCCAACTGTTCCGCGGTGCTGGTGCCCAGAAGCTCGAAAAAATGGTCGAAGACGCCGGGCATCAGGTACCAGGAGGGGCCCGTATCAAAGCGGAAGCCGTCGCGCTCAAGGCTGCCGGCGCGCCCGCCAACGCGGTCACGCTGCTCAAGGAGTTGGACTTCGTGTCCTTCGTGGGCGAGGAGGGCGGCGGTGGCAAGCCCAGCGATGCCACCGCCGATCACTACTGTCCGGGTCATCGGTGCAGCTCCATCCAGGTTGAGGTGACTGCCCGCGCGGCAAGGCCGGCCTTCACGGCATCCGGGACGCGCACCCGTGAACGGTAGAGCTCGTCCACGGTGGTCTGCTCGATCCTGTCCGTCAGGGCTGTGAAGAGGGAAAGGGCGCTGCGGACAGCGGCCCGGGCATCGCGCGGCAGCAAAGGGATGACGGCGTCAGCGTCGGCCAACTGGGCGCGGATGGTGCGTACCCATTCCACGCGGTCGCGATCCTCAAGGTGCTCGGAGGTGCCCAGGTAATTTCGCCCCAGACGGGTGGTGTCATCGGCCAGGTCGCGCAGGAAATTGATGTTCTGGAAAGCAGCCCCCAGCCGGCTGGCGCCATGCTGCAAAGCCGCGGCGTCGCCGTCGTCGATGTTTTCATCCCGCATGAAAACGCGCAGGCACATCAGCCCTACAACCTCGGCGGAGCCGTGGACGTAACCCTGGTGGGCGTCGGCGTCGAAACGCAGGGGGGTCTCCGGGGTCCCGGTGCGCCCGCCGAGGTCCGTGCGCATGGAGTCGAAGAACGGATCAATGAGCGACTCGTCAATACGCGCCGCGCGGGCAGTCTGCGCGAAAGCATGGATGATGAGGTCGCTGCTGTAGCCCAGCTTGACGGCCCGGTGGGTCTCGTCGATGAAGTGGGCCAGGGCATCGCACTGTTCCTGGTAGCTGAGGCCGGCCTCCGCGGTGACACCATCCACGAGTTCGTCCGCGACGCGCACCAAGGCGTAGATGTTCCGGACATGTTGGCGGTGCCGCCGCCCGAGCAGCCTGCACGCCAGCCCGAACGAGGTGGAATACGCGGCGATCACCTGGTTGGCGGCCCGCTCGGCCGTCCGGGTGAAATGGGTGAATGAGGTGTCTGAGGCGAGGCTCATGACTGCCGTCCTTCCAATTGCCCGGCAAGGTCCAGCAACACATTGCACACGCCCTGCGGGATGGTGCTGGTCAGCAGCTCGTTGAAGGCCCGCATCTGCTCCTCGATGAGTCCGTTGACGAACGTTTCCGCCCCGCAATCGGCCAAGTGCCGGCGAACGTATTCGCATTCCGAGCCGTTCAGCTCCGGCCTGCCGAAGAAAGGCTCAATGTCCGGCCAGGCCGCCGTGGTTCGTGCATGGGCGATGATGGCCGTTTCTTTTCCCTCCCGCAGATCCGAAAAGGGATCCTTGCCGTGCCGGCGGGGGTCCCCGAACGTTGACAGGAGGTCGTCCTGGAGTTGGAAGGCGAGGCCCAGATGGCGGCCGGCCGTGGCGAGCGCATTTTCGACGGCGAAGTCCGCGCCTGCCAGCGCGGCTGCGGCCCGCAGGGGAAGTTCGAAGGTGTAGGTGGCGGTTTTGTAGCCGCACATCACCAGGATGGTCTCGAGGTGGGGGTCGATGATGCCGTCCCCAAGGCCCACGTCCAGCTGCTCACCGGCCACTGTTTCGTTGATGGTGTGTTCCAGGAGATCCAGGAGCCGCAGCCTCAGTGCATGCGGGAGGTCAGCCCTGGCGAAGGCCTGGTGGGTGGCGGCGAGGAGCATGTCCCCCATGAGGATGCCGCCGGTTTGGGCCCAGTGGAGGTCGCTGCCTTCCCGGGCGCCTTCACCACTGTTGGTCCGGGGAAGTGACTGGGTTTCTGAAAGCGACTTTGCTTCTGCGAGGAGGGAGCCGATGAGGTTTGGGTGCCCGCGCCGGACCAGGTCTCCGTCGATCACGTCGTCGTGGAGCAGGAAAGAGTAGTGGAGGAGTTCGATCGCGGCCGCAATGCTGATGGCCGTTTCGCGGTGGCCCGTGTCCGGTGGGCTGGCTTGGGGCTGGTTAGTGCAGGGCTGGCTTGTCCCGTGCGGGGCTGTCCCGTCCGTGCCGCGCCCCCTGAGGGCATCGTAGGTCTCCATGAGCAGCAAGGGACGCACGAACTTTCCACCCAGGACGTTGTGGCCGGCCAGTTCCCAGAGTCTGGTGAAATGCGGCCCATACGTTGTTGCGGCGGCGGCCCGCTTGCCGATGAGCCCGCTGAGCTCGTTCTCAATCGCCGTGCAAAGGTCGGTGCGGCTGCGTAAAGCACCGGAGGTGACGGTCATGCTTTGGCTCCGGTCCCGAGGGGGAGTACCCGCGCTTCAAGCAGCTGGGGGAACTGGAGTCCCAACCACGGGCTGAAGGCGGATGGTGTGCGCTCCAGGGAGTTGGCCAGCAGGGCCGGTGACATCCAGGCCCAGTCCGCTACCTCTGAAGGATTGGGGTTTAGATCGCCGGCGATCCTGGCGACGTAGACCGGGCAGATTTCGTTTTCCACAATTCCCGTGGGGTCCACGGCCCTGTACCGGAAGTGGGGGAGCGCCATTTCAACCTGGTTGGCATCCACCCCGAGTTCGAATTGCGCCCGGCGGGCTACTGCGTCCAAGGGGTCCTCGCCGGGTGCCGGGTGTCCGCAAAAGCTGTTGGTCCACACTCCGGGCCAGGTTTTCTTCTCCGGCGAGCGGCGGGTCAGGAGGACCTCGCCGTCATCGTTGAGGAGGTAGCAGGAGAATGCAAGGTGGAGGGGCGTTTCCTGTGTGTGGACCCCTGCTTTGGGGGCTTCGCCTATGGGTGTGCCGGCGTCGTCAAGGAGGACAACCATCTCTGTAGCGTTCATACTGCGCCTTCCTCCTGCAACCTGAGTCTTTACAGCAGCCCGAATATTGCTAGACAAGCTAGAAGAAAGGCTACCATGTAGGAAGTTAGGTGTAACATACTCAGCATGTCCAGTCTTGAAGAAATGCCTGAAGAAGCCGGGTTCCCGGTCTCATCCGGCCTCTATCATCTGGACGCCAATGATCCCCACCAACAGTTGATTGACCGCTCCCGGTTCTCCGAAACCGACATTGAACAGATCAGCGAACTCATGGCAGCGCTCGGGAGGCTCCGCGACGCCGAACAGCGCCTTGCGGAGGCCTCGCTCCGGTATATGAAACTCAACCAATCGGACATGCGGGCGCTGCATTACCTGATCGTCTGTGCCAACCATCGCGTCATAGCCACGCCCGGAGCCATAGCTTCCCACCTGAACATCTCGACGGCGTCAACCACCAAATTGCTGGACCGGCTGGAACGCGCCGGCCACGTCACCCGGCAGGCGCACCCCTCCGACCGTCGGGCCCTCGCGATCGCCATTACCCCGGAAACGCACGAAGCCGCGATGCGTACTGTGGGCAAGCAACAGGCGAAGCGGTTCCTGGCGGCCGCACGCCTCACTCCCGACGAGCGCGTGGCCGTGATGCGGTTCCTCGATGACATGGCGCGGGAGATCGAAGTGGCGGACGAGCCGTGGGCTGCGGCTCCACGCTGAAAGCTTCCTGTGATTCGAGTGATAAGTGTGAGCCAAGTGACACTTTTCTCTGTAAGATTCGAGGCAAGGCCCTCATGCGGCGGGCCGGCAGTTGTCTGGCCTGGCCAGCGGGGGATACACAAAGGAATAATTGATGGCTCAAGAAGCGGGCTCTCTATCACCGGGTAACGACGCGGACAGCAGCAACCACGACGGCGCAGGGGACACGCCGTTCGCGGATGAAGTGACCATGCGGGCACAGGTCCTGGACATCATCGAGTCCATTCTTGAGGACGCTGAACCGCGCAGTGAGGGGGCCAGGAACAAGCTCCGTGAGCTTCTTGACGCGCGGCCGGACGACCCCGAGGGTGCATTGCTGAAGCACCTGCTCCTCACCCGGAAAACATCACGGCCGGCGTCCAACGTGCCTGTTCACTTGGAACACGCCAGCCTGCATCTGGAATCGTCCGACGCGTCACGAACCGTGCTGGTCCCTGTCAGCCACGACGTCCGCGCCGGCATCCAATCGATCCTGGCCGACAAGCTTCTCCTGACGGCGTTCCAGCCGATCCACTCCCTTCCCAAGGGCGACCCGATCGGCGTCGAGGCCCTGACAAGGTTCATCGGTGAGGACGGTGCGGGCGCCGACGTGTGGTTCAGTGAAGCTGCTGCTGCCGGTCTGGGAACCGAGCTGGAGATTGCAGCGCTGCATTGCGCCCTGATGGCTGCGCACGACGTCCCGGAAAACATGTTTGTCACTCTGAATCTCACCCCGGCCACCTCGCACGATCCCCGGGTGCGGAACCTTCTGGCCGCTGCCGCCTTGGCCCCCGAGAGGATCATCGTTGAGCTGACGGGCAGCCTGGAATCCATGGCGGCCCAGCCGGCCGGCGAAGGCCTCGAACAACTGCGGGCCTTGGGGTTGCGGGTGGCGATCAGCGCCTCGGGTGCCGCATTGGTCTCGCTGGACAGAATCGAGCAATTGCGCCCCGATATCATCAAATTGGACCGTCACCTGATTGAAGGAATCGCCGGAAACGACGGCCAGAAGCTCCGTGCCAAGGCCATCGTTGAGCTGGCCCGTGAGATCGGGGCAGATGTCCACGCGCAAGGCATCGAAACGGCCGAAGAACTGCAGGAAGTCACCGCCTTGAAGGTCACTGCTGCGCAGGGATACCTTTTGGGCCGCCCCTCGGTGCACCCGCTTGATTGGTCGGCCTGGAGCGTCCGGGCGCAAACGGAACCGCAGCCTGCCAGCTGACCGTCGTTAAATCGACGACGCCGGTCCTCGCCCGGGGTGCCAGGCGGCAGGCCGCGTGGCCGGTCAGTTGTTCGGCGGCCGGTCAGTCAGTTGTTCAGTCCGTTATACGGCGGGGATCGTTCCCGACATAGCTGCCTGGCGGCATCGCCGCACCGAAAACCGGCCCGGGCTGTGGACGCTTGGGGTGCCGACCGCCGTCGGCGTTCCGCTGCGTCAACCTCCGCACAACCCAAGGAAAAAGGTGCTCCCGGGCCCACACGATGTCATCCGCGCGGGCCTCGCGCCAACGGCGCTCGGGAAGCGGCCGCGGAGTCAGCGGTTCAAGGGAATGCGGGACGTTCAATGACTCCAGGACCATGATGGCGATGATGTGCTGGCCGAGCGGAGAGAAATGAAGCCGGTCCGGATCCCACATCCGGGGATCGGTGAGTTGGCGCAAAGCCCAGAGATCGGCAATCACGGCATCATGACGGGCGGCCACCACGCGGATGTTCTCGTTGAAAACAGCCACTTTGCCGCGGGTCCTGCCAAGCACCGGGGTCGCGCCCCAGTCCGGGCCGGTGAAGAGGACGATGGTGGCGCCCGTTGAGGCCAGCATTTCCACGCCACGATCCAGTTCCAGTGCCAGCTTGTCGGGGTCGCTCCTATGAAAGAGCAGGTCGTTGCCGCCGGCGTTGAGAGTAATGAGATCGGGCTTGAGGTCCAATGCCGGACCCACTTGCTCCTCCAGGATCTGATGGAGGAGCTTCCCGCTGATCGCCAGGTTGGCATAGGCGAAATCGTGGTGGTCCGTACTCAGCTCTTCAGCAACACGGTCCGCCCATCCCCGGAGTCCGCCCGGGCTGCGGGGTTCGGGGTCGCCCAGACCCTCCGTGAACGAGTCCCCCAATGCCACATAACGGCTCCACGGGTGCAGTCCAGCCCGGAAGCTACCGGAACCGTCCTGCGCCAAACCGTCGGCATCAGGAGCGTCCATCCCTCCATAGTGCGCCACATCCTGAAAATGTGTGCTGAAACGGGGATTCTTTTATTCAGCTGCGGAACCTCGGTCCGCCGTCCACTTCGTGCGCTGTTGGGTACGGTAAGCCTATGGCTGCCTCACGAAAGCGATCGGACTCCAGCTCCACCCTGCTGACCGTCGTCATCGCTTTCGCGGCGAACGCCCTGGTTGCAGCGGCCAAATCAGTGGCCGCGGCGCTCACCGGGTCGGCGTCCATGACTGCTGAGGCTGCGCACTCATGGGCCGACACCGGCAACCAGGTGTTCCTGTTCCTGGCCGAACGCCGCTCTCAACGTCCGCGCGATACGGGACATCCCATGGGTTATGGCCGCGAAGCGTACGTCTGGTCCATGTTTGCCGCTTTCGGGCTGTTCACTGCCGGCGCCGTGGTTTCCATCATGCACGGGATCCAGCAGATCATTGAGCCGGAGCCTGCGTCCGACTTCCTGATTGCGTATGTGGTTCTGGCAGTGGCCTTTGTCCTGGAAGGGTTTTCCTTCGTCCAGGCCTTCCGCCAGACCCGAAAGGCAGCCAGGAAGCTGGAACGGCGGACCTTGGAACAGGTTCTTGTCAGCTCGGATCCCACCCTGCGTGCCGTCTTTGCGGAGGATGCCGCAGCCCTGGTTGGGCTGGTGATCGCATTCACTGGCGTCTTCCTCCATCAGGTCACGGGTTCGCCCTTGCCCGATGCTGTTCGGATCGATTGTCGTCGGTGTCCTCTTGGCGGTTGTTGCCGTCGTTCTGATCGACCGCAACCGCCGGTTCCTGGTAGGGCAGGGGGTCACGCCGGACATAGAACGGTCCATGGGGCGGCAGCTCCTGGAACACCGGGACATTGCACGGCTGACGTACCTCCACCTGGAGTTCGTGGGCCCCCGCAAGCTCTATCTTGTAGCGGCCGTGGACTTGCAAGGCGACCACCCGGAACACGAGGTTGCCGTGGTGCTGCGCAGGATCGAGAGGGAGCTGGAGGACCACGAGACTGTGGAGGAAGCGGTGCTGACGCTTGCCACCCCGGACGAATCGTCCCTGCAGTTGTAGGAACACCGGGTTACGACCGCCCGGTCTCCAGCAGCCGCTCCATCTGCTCACCGGCGTCACTGCCTGGTGCCGGGGTGTAAACCACAATGTGCAGGTCCGGCCGGTCCGACGGCGATACCTGGTGGTGCTCCAGCTGCAGCACTCCCACTGCGGGATGGTGGAAAAGGCGCTCGCGGGACTCAAAGCCAAGGATGTCGTAGCGGTCCCAGCTTTCCTGGAATTCCGGGCTGGCCTCCTTGAGTCGTTCCACCTGATAAGCGACATCCGGATCACCCAGCCGCTGACCCGTCTCTGCACGAAATTCGGCGAGGAACCTCTTGCTGGTGACGTCCCAGTCCGGGAGCAGGTCCCGGACGTAGGGGTCGGTGAAGACGAGCCACAAAAGGTTCCTGTCGGCGGCGTCGAAAGTTCCAATGTTCGGGTACAGCGCCTCGTAGGCGCGGTTCCACCCGGCCACGCCCCAGTCCGGTGAAAGCGCATACGAGGGATTGGGATCCAAGGCGTCCAACAGGCGCTGGACATGCGCCGGTGCATCGGCGGCAACCGGACCCTTGGGAATGGTGGAGGCGTATCCGCCCAAGGAGAGCACGTAGCCGAGCCCGGTATCCGAAAGGTGCAGGGCCCGTGCGATGGACTCAAGGACCTGCCGGGAAGGGCTGATGTCCCGGCCTTGTTCGAGCCAGGTGTACCAGGTGACGCTCACCCCGGACAGGAACGCGATCTCCTCCCGGCGCAGTCCGCGCTCGCGGGACCGCCCCACCGGGGGCAGCCCGTAGTCGGAGCGCAGGGCCTGGTTGCGGCGGGTCCTGAGGTAAAGCCCCAGTTCCTTGCGCCTCTCATCTTTCACGCTGACAACACTATTACTCTGGTACTTTCACTACTAGTAGCAGCACCGTCTTCCGGGGGTAACAAAACCCCAGCAGGATGGTACTTATGCCTGCACTACGCTCACGAACAGTCACCCACGGCCGCAATATGGCCGGCGCCCGCGCACTGCTGCGCGCCTCCGGCGTCGCCAACACGGACATCGGCAAGCCGATCATTGCCGTGGCAAACTCCTTCACCGAGTTCGTCCCCGGTCACACCCACCTTGCCCCCGTGGGCCGGATCGTCTCGGACGCGATCCTCGCCGCCGGCGCAGTACCGCGCGAATTCAACACCATCGCCGTCGACGACGGCATCGCCATGGGCCACTCCGGGATGCTCTACTCCCTGCCGTCCCGCGACCTGATCGCCGACTCCGTTGAGTACATGGTCAACGCACACTGCGCGGACGCCCTCGTGTGCATCTCCAACTGCGACAAGATCACTCCGGGCATGCTCATGGCAGCGCTGCGCCTGAACATCCCGGTGGTCTTCGTCTCCGGCGGTCCCATGGAGGCCGGCCGCGTGACCCTGACCGACGGTTCCGTGCGTTCCCTGGACCTGGTGAACGCCATCGCCGACGCCGTGGACGAATCCATCTCCGACGAGGACATCAACCTCATCGAAGAGAACGCCTGCCCCACCTGCGGTTCCTGCTCGGGCATGTTCACGGCCAACTCTATGAACTGCCTCGCCGAGGCCATCGGCTTGGCCCTGCCGGGCAACGGCTCGGTCCTCGCGACCCACACCGCACGCAAGGCGCTGTACGAGAAGGCCGGTGCCACCGTCGTCGAGCTCGTGAAGCGCTATTACGACGGCGACGACGACTCCGTGTTGCCGCGCTCCATCGCCACCGCTGAGGCCTTTGACAACGCCATGGCCCTGGACATCTCCATGGGCGGCTCCACCAACACCATCCTGCACCTGCTGGCTGCGGCCCAGGAAGCCGGCGTGGAGTACGGACTGGCCGAAATGGACGCCAAGTCCCGCCAGGTGCCCTGCCTGGCCAAGGTGGCCCCGAACGTCGCCGGAAACAAGACCTACTACATGGAAGACGTGCACCGCGCCGGTGGCATCCCCGCCCTGCTGGGTGAGCTGAACCGCGGCGGCCTCCTGCACAAGAACGTCCACTCAGTGCACTCCGCCGACCTCGACGGCTGGCTTGACGACTGGGACATCCGCGGCGGCAAGGCCACCGAGGAGGCACGGGCGCTGTGGCACGCGGCCCCTGGTGGCGTCCGTTCCTCAACAGCGTTCTCGCAATCGAATGAGTGGACCTCCCTGGACACCGACGCCGAGGGTGGCTGCATCCGTTCCGTGGAGCACGCGTTCTCCAAGGACGGCGGCCTCGCTGTGCTGCGCGGCAACGTGGCGGTGGACGGTGCCGTGGTGAAGACCGCAGGCGTGGACGAGTCCATCTGGACCTTCGAGGGCCCTGCCGTTGTGTGCGAGTCGCAGGACGAAGCCGTGGAAATGATCCTGAACAAAACTATCAAGGAAGGCGACGTGGTGGTCATCCGCTACGAAGGCCCCCGCGGTGGCCCGGGCATGCAGGAAATGCTCTACCCGACGTCGTTCCTTAAGGGCCGGGGATTGGGCAAGAAGTGTGCCCTCATCACCGACGGTCGCTTCTCCGGCGGCACCTCCGGGCTGTCGATCGGGCACATTTCCCCGGAGGCTGCCTCCGGCGGCGCCATCGCCTTGGTGGAGAACGGTGACATCATCAGCATCGATATCACCCAGCGCTCGCTCCAGTTGCAGGTTTCCGACGAGATCCTCGCCGAACGCCGCGAGAAGCTCGAAGTCAACGGCGGGTATAAGCCCAAGAACCGCGACCGCCAGGTGTCGCCGGCTCTCCGCGCCTACGCGGCCATGGCACTCTCCGCTGACAAGGGCGCCGTCCGGGACGTCTCGCTGGTGGAAAACCTCTAAGGCCTAGCGCCGCGCCTTTTGCGCCCGGGCCGCCTGTCGCCGTCGTGCTTTTACAACGCACGACGGCGGCAGGCGGCCTTTTTCTGCTTAACTGCGGTTGATGCGTTATCCACATACACAGATTGGCGTGGTTACTGGGGATTGGGGCCGTGACAGGCTTGCTTTATGGGGATCGGAGGGCAGGTGGCTGAAGGGCAGGCGGAGTCTTCATCGGACTCCGCGGTGGACTGCCTCGAAGACGGTGTTGATGCCCTGGATGGTGTGAGGGCGTCGATCCTTGCTCAAGCCTCGATGTTCGATTTCGGCGAGGCGAGCGCTTTCGCCGGCAGGGTCGAGGACATTGCCCGGACCGTGGAGTACCTTCAGCTCGTCGCAGCCCGGGCCGTGGAGCGAACCCGCAAGGAAGCCGGAACTGCCGCTGTGCTCGATGACGGGTACCGGAACGCTGCAGATTTCCTCCGTGCACGGCTGCGGATCACAGCCAAGGAAGCCCGGCGTCGCCTGGCCCTTGCGGACGCCGTCCTGCCCGGCGTCTGCATTGCCGGAGAGCCGGTCCCGCCGCAGCGCGAACAGCTGGCCTCCGCTGTGGCCGACGCATTGGTATCCGGCGGCTCGGCCACCCTGATCAGCACAGCACTGGACCGCGTCCAGCTTCTGACCGATCAGGACACCATCACCAGGATGGAGAAGGACCTCACGTCCACAGCCATCCAGTCCGACACGGATTTTGTTTCCACGACGGCCCGCCGCTGGATGGATTTCATTGACCAAGACGGTGCCGAACCCACGGAAGAAGTGCTTCGGCAACTCCAAGGTGCGTTCATTCGAAAGCCACGCTTTGGCCTGAATCATCTCGAAATCTTCGCAACGGCAGAGCAATTCGAGACCCTCACCACCGTCATGAACGCCGCCACGAACCCCCGCCTCGTTGAGGGCGAGGTGCGCAACACTGGCAGTTCTGGCGGCCCGGGAGGGAGAAACGGCCCAAGCCGCACGGCTGTCCATACCACCCAGCGCGGCACGGACACCAGGGGTCGGAGTTCAGCCGCTCAGGTCCGCACCCCAGAGGGCAGGGTAGCCGCCACCGTTCGCATGGAGCCCGCGAACGGGAGGAACCCGATTCCGGAACCGGGTCGCCGCTCCCGCGCCCAGAAACTCCTCGACGGTCTGGTCGGTGGCTGCGCGTTGGCCCTGAGAACCGGTCAGCTACCAGCCAATGGCGGCTTGAAACCCCAAGTCATGGTCACCATCGACTACCGGGATCTCTTTGACCAGCTCCAGAGCCACGCTGCCAATCAACAAACCGGCAACCCTGTGGGCACCGGTGAAACCGACCCGGGCACAAGAGCGGCAGGCAACGGCACAACAGGCACAGGCGGCCTGCGACCCAGGCTCAGCAGCGCGGTATCAACCTTCCAAGGACCCATCCACCCGAACGTCATCCGGAAGATCGCCTGCGACGCCGATATCCTCCCGGTCCTGCTCGGCACCGAAGGCCAGGTCCTCGGAATTGGCCGGACCAGCCGGATCTTCCCGCCCCACATCCGCAAGGCCCTCCAGGCCCGCGACCAAGGATGTGCTTTCCCGGACTGCACCATGCCGGCGCCTTGGTGCGAAGCCCACCACATCACCTACTGGTCGCAAGGTGGCCCCACCAACACCGACAACGGCGTGCTCTTGTGCTCACACCATCATCACGTCATCCACAAGGAACAGTGGATGATTGCGAGCAGAAACGGCATCCCGTGGTTCATCCCGCCGGCGCACGTCGATCCCAGCCAAGCCGCCCGACGGAACCATCACCACGCACCGCTGCGGACATAGACCGCCAGCCTTCACGGCCATGGCGGGCGACTGTCAAAGGCGGCCTACCGATAGAGCTCGGCCAGCAATGCAACCACAGCCTGGTGATCCTGGGGCGGGTCGTTCTTCAGCCACGCCGCGTACACCGGAACCATGGGTGCGTCACGCACCGGCCGGTAGGCGACTCCCCGGCGTCGATATTGATGTGCCGTGGAGGCTGCAGTGATGCCCCGCGCGGCCCCGCTGCCGATCACGGTCAGCCAATCGTCGATGTCGTGGATAGGGATAACCTCCGGGGGCCTACCCTGCTCCGGCCATAGGTCCAGTGTTGTGCTGCCTGTGCGCAGGTCCATTGCCACGGGCAATGTGGCGATTTGCGCCAAAGACACTGACCTCCTTGGGGCCAGCGGATCGTCAGTGGACATGGCGCAGTAGCGCTTTTCCTCGCCGACGCGCACATGCTCGACGGCGGCGGTCTGCGGGAGTCGTCGAAGGATTGCGTAATCGGTGGTTCCATCCAGCAGGCCGCCGCTTGGGGTGTTGGAACGGGTGAGTTGAAGCCCGGTGTGCGGGAAGCGCAATTTCCAGCGGTGTTGGAATTCGGTTGTGTGCTCACCCAGAGCCGACCACGCGTAACCCATGCGGATCTGCCCCGTTCCGGCCCGGGCATCACGTTCAAGATCGGCCAGGAGCGCGATGATCCTGCGGGCCTTGCCCAGTGCGCGCTCACCGGCGGCTGTCAGCCCCACGCTGCGGGTGGTTCGCTCCACGATGCGTGTCCCCAGTGCTTGCTCAAGGGCTGCGATGCTTCGTGACACGGCGGCCTGGGACATTCGAAGCTCGATGGCGGCGTCGGTGAACGTGCCTTGCTCCACTACCGCGATAAGACAGCGCAATTGGCGCAGTTCCACGTCCATGTCCTCATCTTATTCATGCACGCAGCGCATGAATACGCCAATTCATGCATTTAGCGCCTGAACCCCCGGCGTGCAGAATCTCCTCATGGAACAGACCAACGCCGCAGCGGGCAAGGCCGGGGGAGCCGCAACCCTTGTCGCCAGTGCGCTCTCCAACCAACTGGGGGCCGCCAGCGGTTCGCTCGCTTTTCCTGTCATGGGACCTGTGGGCGTCGTTGCTGTTCGACAACTTGTGGCCGCGGCTGTCCTGCTTCCGGTCGTGCGGCCGAGGCTGCGCGAGTTGAGCTGGCACCAATGGTGGCCGGTGCTTCTCCTGTCCGTGTCGTTTGGGACCATGAACCTCGGGCTCTATGCATCCATTCAGCGCATTGGCCTGGGGCTGGCAGTGACGCTGGAGTTCCTGGGCCCGCTGGCCGTGGCCCTTGCGGGTTCCCGAGGGAAGGGAAGTGCCCTGTGCGCGCTCGCCGCCGCAGTGGGCGTTGTGGCGATCACCGGTCCGGAGGCGTCCACAGATCTTCCCGGCATCAGCCTTGGACTAATTGCCGCATGCAGTTGGGCTGCGTACATCCTCCTGAACCGGATAGTGGGCCAACGAATCCAAGGAATCCAGGGCACAGCGGCCGCCACGGGGGTGTCGGCGACCCTCTTCCTGCCGGTTGCCGTCGTAGTTTTCCTGACCCAACCCATCGATGGCTTTGCGGTGCTCTGTGCCGTGGGTGCCGGCATCATGGCTTCAGTGCTGCCATATGTGGCGGATCTGATCGCGCTGCGGAGGGTTCCGGCGAATCTGTTCGGCGTGCTGATGAGCATCAACCCCGTTTTCGCGGCCGTCATCGGAGCCCTCATTCTGCGTCAGGAACTTGCACCAGCGCAGTGGGCGGGAATCGTCCTGATCGTCGGAGCCAACGCAGGAGTGCTGTTGCTGGGCCGAGTGAAACGGTAGCTACGACGGGGCATCCCCAGAGGACCCCCGCACCTGCAGCTGCGACGGAACCTGGTGCAGGCGGGCAGGAAGTTCCGGGGCTGTGAGCCGCTCAAGGATGAACTTCCCGGCTTCCACCCCCACGGCGAGATTGCCGTTGTCCACGGAGGTCAGCGACAGATGCCGGATCCTCGCGAGGTAGGTGTTGTCGTAGCCAACCAGTGAGAGATCCTCGGGCACGGACAGTCCAAGGTCGTCGGCCGCGGAGAGTGCCCCGATGCATGCGATGTCGTTGTAGGCGAAGATCGCGGTCGGCCGTTGGGGTCCGGCCAGGAGACGGCTCGCGGCAGCATAGGCACTCTCCTCGCTCACCCCGCCAGTTACCACCAAAGGTTCCAACCCGGCGTCGAGCATGGTCCGTTCGAACGATAACCGTCGCAACTTGCCGACTTCGCCCGGGCCCTGGAGATGCGCAATGCGCTGGTGCCCCAGCGAGAGCAGGTGCCCGGTCGCTTGCCGCGCGCCGGCGTCGTCGTCATTGACCACGATGTCAACGCCGGGAAGTTCCGGTTCGCGCGTCCCGGCCAGGACCACAGGGATGTTTCGTGAGGCGTTTTCGATCGCAGCCGATTCCGTGGTGGTTCCTACCACTACCAGGCCGTCGATCCGCTGCTCCAGCAGGGTTTCCACGGAACTGCGGCCCACGCGGTTGTCGGTGTAGGAGTCAGCCAGGACCGGTGAGATGCCGGCCGCGTGCAGTGACGCGGTGAGCCCTTCCAGCAGTTCCACAAACCATGGGTTCCGGATGTCATTAAGCATCACCCCGATGGTGCCACTGCGCGGTCCGGAAAGGCGTTGGGCCAGCCGGTTGGGCCGGTAACCGAGCTGTTCCATCGCTTCGAGGACCGCGCGACGGCGACCGTCGCTGACGTTGGCAGAGCCCTGCAGGACCAGGGAGACCAAGGATTTTGAGACGCCCGCGGCGCTGGCGACATCGCGGATGGTGGGCTTGCTTCCGGGCAGGCTGGACGCGTCAGTCACGCATGTCTCCTTTCACTCCGGCAGATCCCATCCAAGCTTAGAGGGCTTGACGCCTTCGCCTCCCCACCGTCATTATGGACCGGTCCAAGTAAATTCCAAAGAGAGTCCTTGAGGATTTTTCATGAGTGAACCACATACCCGGCAACTGATAGCCGGCATGGTCGGAGGCGGCAAAGGCGCCGACATCGGCAAGACCCACCGCTTCGCCATGAGGCTTGACGGCCATTACGACCTCCAGGCCGGAATCTTCGGGCGGGATCCGAGCAGTTCCCGTGCCATCGGTGCCGCGCTCGGTGTGCCGGCGGACCGCAATTATGGGGACGTCCGCGAAATGGCTGAGGCCGAGGCCGTTCGCGAAGACGGTGTGGACGTCGTGGTGGTGGCGACGCCCAACGACAGCCACTTCGAGATCGCCCGCACGTTCCTCAGCAGCGGCATTTCTGTGGTCTGCGAGAAGCCGCTCACGCAGGACTCGGTTTCCGCCGCCGAACTCGTACGCATCGCCGCCGCCAATGACGCCATCCTTGCGGTGCCGCACTGCTATTCCGCCTACGCCATGGTTCGCCAGGCTGCCCGCATGGTCCGCAACGGGGAGCTGGGCGCCATCCGCTTTGTCGACGTCGAACATGCTTCCGGGTGGGCGGCCACCCCGCTGGAAAACGAGGGCCACAAGCAGGCTTCGTGGCGCACCAATCCGGACATTGCGGGCTTCCCGAGCGTCGTGGGCGACCTCGGCACACACGCCTTCCACCTTTTGCGCTACATCACGGGACTGGAAGCCCAGCGTCTCTCCGGCCGGCTGCAGACGTTGGTGCCAGGGCGCCGGGTCTTCGACAACGCCACCGTGGAACTCGAACTGACCGGCGATGTCCCGGCCCGCGTCTGGGCAAGCATGGCCGCCACTGGCCACAACCATGGACTCCGCATCCGCGTCTACGGGGAGAAGGGCAGCCTGGAGTGGCAGCATGAAGACCCTCATTACCTCAAGGTCCAGGATCCGGCAGGAGCCACTACCGTCCTCACACAGGGGCTCAGCACCCTGCACGACGACGCGTCCCGGCTCACCCGCGTCGGCCTCGGCCATCCGGAGGGCTTCCTTGGGGCCTTCGCAAACTTTTATTCCGACCTCGCCGAGGTCCTCCGCGCACGCCGCGACTCCACGCCGCTCCCGGAACGCGGGCTGTCTTTCCCTACCGGGGTCGATGGATTGATCGGCGTCCAGTTCGTGGAAGCAGTCGCAGCCTCGCACCACGACGATTCCGCATGGATAGTCCCCGCATCAGCACACCAGAAAGCAGCAGCCTGACATGATCCGCTTCGCACTCATTGGTGCCGGTTTCATCGGCACCGTCCACGCGGCAAACCTCGCCGCACATCCCGGGGTCGAGTTCCGGCTCGTTTACGACGTCGACCAGCGGCGCGCGCAAACCCTCGCCGCGGCCCACGGTGCTGCCGCCGCCGGGGTGTTGGAGGAGGTGTTCGACCCATCCCTGATCGACGCTGTCTTCATCGCCTCCTCCACCGACACACACGCCGGGCACTTGCAGCGCGCGGCCGCCGTCGGAATTGCAGCCCTGTGCGAGAAGCCGATCGACCTGGACCTGGACCGCGCCCGCGAAACCGCCACATTCGTGCAGGAATGCGGCGTCCCCGTGATGGTGGATTTCAACCGCCGGTTCGACCGCGACTACGCCGAACTCAAACGTGTGGTCGATTCCGGAGGGATCGGCACGGTGGAACTGATCCAACTCACCTCCCGTGGCCCATCCATGCCCCCGTTGTCCTACGTCGCCGTCTCCGGCGGCCAGATGCGCGACCAGACTGTCCACTTCTTCGACTTGGCCCGCTGGCTTTCCAGCGTGGATCCGGTGGAGGTTTTCGCCACTGGATCAGCG
Source organism: Paenarthrobacter sp. C1 (assembly GCF_049315185.1). Classification (NCBI taxonomy): domain Bacteria; kingdom Bacillati; phylum Actinomycetota; class Actinomycetes; order Micrococcales; family Micrococcaceae; genus Paenarthrobacter; species Paenarthrobacter sp. C1. The sequence goes on from NZ_CP186052.1 coordinate 353,291, forward strand.
TTGGCGGAACCCGGCGTGGCGAATCACGACGACGTCGACACCTCCGCCGTCACGCTGCGGCTCCCCGGAGGGGCGTTGGTCCAGATCGACAGTGTGCGCCGCACCGGTTACGGGTACGACGAACGCATCGAGGTCATGGGTTCCGAGGGAATGGTGGAAGCCAGACGACACCGGAACGGGGCAGTGTCCCGCTACTCCGGCACGTCAGTGGTGGACGACGGGCTGCACCCCGGCTGGTTCGAACGCGTGCAACCGACGTATGCCTCGGCCCTTTCGGCGTTCGTTTCTGCGCTGGAAAGCGGCGTGGCTCCCGCGCCGTCGCTGGAAGACGGGCTGAAGGCCCAAGCCATCGCCGAGGCTGCTGTGCTTTCCTTGCGCTCCGGCCGCATGGAGCCAGTCAAGTACTGACCCGGACGGGTAGCAACGGTGCAAGCAGCAGCGCGCGTTGTGGGCGGGCGGTTCCTGCGCCCATAACGCGCGCTGCTGGGACTCAGTTGGGAGAGAACGCGGCGCGGAAGGCGGCCAGGGCGGCATCGCCCGCGTCTATTCCCTGGCCACCGATCGCGCCGGCTTCCATGCCGACCACCCCCGTATAGCCGGCCTCGTTGAGGGCCTTCGCGATCGCCGGATAGTTGATCTCGCCGGTTCCGGGTTCGAAGCGCCCGGGCACGTCGGCTACCTGGATCTCGCCGGTGAATGGCTGCGCCGCACGGACGAGCTCGATCAGGTTCCCCTCGCCGATTTGCGCGTGATACAGATCCAGCATCATCTTCACGTTGGGATGATTGACGGCCTGCACCAGGGCCAGGGTGTCCTTGGCCCTTGCCAGCGGAATGCCCGGGTGGTCCAGGATCGTGTTGAGGTTCTCCAAGGCGAACGTGATGCCGTGTTTTTCGCCCAGTTCGCCAAGCTTTTCCAGAGTCCGGAGCCCTGTCAGCCACATGTCGCCCGTTGAGCGGTGGGTGGGCCTCACGGCCCTTCCTCCCTCGCCGAGTTCGGCAGGATGGACCACCATGCGCTCCACGCCCAGTTCCAGCGCAGTGGGAACCAGCTTTTCTGCCGACGCAAGGACCTCGTGGGCATTGGCGGCGTCGATGACGCTGCCCCCGAAGTATCCGCTCATGGAGGAGAACGATGCCCCGGTGGCGGCCAAAGCCGGAATGTCCCGGCCTCGGGTGTCCCATAGCTCTACCTCGAAGCCTTGCTCGTGGATCCGACGAACCCGGTCAACCAGTGGCAGTTCGCCGTAGACCATTTCCGCGCAGACGGCCAGGCGGAAGCTCATGCGGGGACCCCGGCCGGGGCGGGCTGCGCAGCGGGCTCTGCGGCCTGCAGTTCCGCGATGTCCGAAATCTCCACGGGCAAGCCTGTTTCCGCGGACCTGAAGGCAGCCAGTGCTACGGCCAACGCGTTCCGTGCATCCACCCCACCCGGAGCTGCCACGGGGGCCAGCGGGACGGCCGCCGTTGTGCGTTGCTCCGGGTATCCGCGGCGTGCCGCGACGTCGTCCGCGAAGGCCGCCAGCTCGGCGGTGTAGGCGTCGTGGAAGAGGTGGATGTTCAGGTGCGAAGTCTCCGTGACGATGCCTGCGGCGGTGTAGCTGGTGGCGTTGGTGGCCTGCGGTGTTCCGGCGGTGACCATGCCTGCGGAGCCGAACACTTCGCCGCGGACATCGTAGCCGTAGAGCGCATTGAAGTTCGCTTCGGCCACAGCGATGGCGCCATTGCTGTACGTGACGGTCACGACGGCGGTATCCAGCAGGCCGCCCGACCTCGCCTCGGGCGCTACCAGGGCATCAGCGACCGCGTGGACTTTGACCGGGACGGCCCCGGGGTTGAGCCAGTTGAGGGTGTCGAAGTCGTGGATGAGGGTTTCCAGGAAGATCGTGCCTGGAGCAATGCGCTCCGGGTTGCTGATTCCGGCTTCGGTTCCGGGGTCCCGGGTGAGGGAGCGCAGCAACTGCGGTGTGCCTACGGCGCCGTCGTCCACCAGCTTGCGGGCGGCTGCGAAATCGCTGGAGTAACGGCGGTTGAAGCCAAACCGGAGAACGACGCCGGCGCTCGCCGCGGCATCGATGGCGGCGTCGAGTTCATCGATGGTCCGCCCGCCGGGCTTTTCGCAGAAAACATCCTTGCCGGCTGACGCTGCGGCTGTGATCAGCCCGGCGTGGAAACGCATGGGAGAGGCGATGAGGACAGCATCAACGTCCGGGTCGGCCAGCACATCGGCGGCGTCCGTACTGATTTTGGCCACGCCAAGCTTGTTTGCGAGTTCTTCGACGGCGGGCAGGACGGGGTCGGCGATTGATTCCAGTCGGGCATTCGGAATGCGGCGGGCTATGGTCTCGGCGTGGAATTTGCCGATCCAGCCAGCGCCGATGACGGCGATGCGGACAGGCTGCTCTGCCTGGACCGGGTGCTGGAGATACGTCACTGGGGCTCCTTTTCAGGTTTCTAGATCGTTCTAGTCGCTCCCATGGTTGCATGCAGTGTGAGTGCGTGTCTAGATCGTTCTAGTGGGTTTCTTGGGAGGCCGTAAAGATGGCGTCGGATTCGGAGAGATGCCCAAAAAGAGGTCTAAGGGGTCCCGGACTTCAAACAAAAAACCTCTTCCCGGAAATATTCTTCGGAACTCCGCGTCATGTTTGAGGGACTCGGACTACATATCCAGTGCCCATGTCATTGACCGCGTTCCGCGCCGTTGCCCTTTTCGGCTGCGTCGCGTGTCATCGGCACAGTAGGCAGCGATGGGTGTGGCGGGTTCTGGGGCCCGCCCGGGGCGCCATCGTTGCATGAACGGGCTAGTGCGGTCGGTCGTCTGAGTCGCGACCGACCGCACGACTCGTTCGAAGCCCGGCGGTTGGATCGTTCTATAGACTGGCTCCCGAACAGAGGAGCGCCATGACGGGCAAACGGCCTACGTTGATGGACGTAGCGGAAGCAGCAGGTGTTTCACGCGCCCTCGTTTCCATCGTCATGCGGGATGTTCCAGGCGCATCGGACGCCACCCGGGCAAAAGTGCAGGAAGCTGCCCGGGCACTTGGCTACAGGCCGGACAGTCGTGCCCGCCTCCTCCGAAGCAGCCGCACGAGGCTCCTTGGCGTCAGTTTCTCCACTGCCCATGCTTTTCACGCCGAAATCGTTGATGCCGCCTACGCCGGAGCCACACTGCGGGGCTACGATATCGCGCTCAGTGCGGTGGCCAACGGACGGTCCGAAGAACGTGCGGCGGACTCGCTGCTGGATCTCGGATGCGAAGCCCTGATCATGATTTCCCCGACCCTCGAAGAACAGCAGTTGGCCGAATACGCGGCCCGGGTGCCTGTAGTCAGCCTGCTCCGGGACGACGTTGGGGACTCCGTGGACTCCGTGAGCAGCGACGACCGGGCCGGCATGCACCTCGCGATCGAGCACTTGACCTCGCTGGGCCACCGCAGCATAGCCCACGTTGACGGCGGTGAGGCCATCTCCGGTCCGCAGCGCAGGGCGGCCTTCCGGGAAGAAATGGAGCGCCGCGGACTGGATGACCGCGTAGTCCCGGGTGGCCCCACGGAAGAAGACGGTTTGCGCGCCGGACGGAAGCTGCAGGAGGAGCTGCCCACCGCCGTCGTGGCTTTCAACGACCGCTGCGCCCTGGGCGTCTGGGAGAGCTTCAAGGCTGCTGGCCTTCGCGTGCCGGAAGACGTGTCCGTCCTTGGCTACGACGACAGTCAATTTGCACGCCTCAGCTACGTCCAGCTGTCCTCCGTCAGCCAGGACGCACCGCTCCTTGCGCAGGCCGCAGTGGACCGCGCCGTCGACCGTTTGGAGGGGACGACGCCGGCCACCCACCTGGTGCGGACACCGCACCTGGTGGCGCGCCGCACCACAGGGCCCGTGCCTGGGTAAGGCCTGCGGCAGGACCGGGCTACCGCGCTAAACGGAGTCGGACTGTGAGTCCGCGGATTCGGAAACGGCCGGCGTCAAGGGATTGTCGATCTCGTCAGTCATCATGCGCGCTGCGAAGACGGCCACGAATGCCATGAACGGGCACACCAGTCCGGCCACCAGGAAGATCAGCCAGATGGGGACCACCTCGGCCACGGGCCCGGCGAGGGCCATGGACACGGGCATCAGGGCCAGGGAGACAAAAAAGTCCAGGCTCGAAATCCGGCCCAGTAAATGCCGTGGGACCCTTCGCTGCAGGAGTGTGCCCCAGATGACCGTTCCCATGCCCTCGGTGACTCCGAAGATCAGCATGGCACCTCCGAGCAGCCACACGCTGTCCATGAAACCAATGGCTGCGACGGGCAGGCTTCCGAGGCCCCACGTCACTACCATCACTGTCAGGTAGCGGCGGGGGAGGGGGAAAGAAGCGGTGGCCAGCGCGGCGACGGCACTCCCCACGCCCATGACCGCCAGCAGGAAGCCAAACATCCTTGAATCGCCACCGAGCTGGTCCCGGACGACGAAGGGCAGCAGGACCTCAATCGGCCCGATCAGGAACAACACGGACAGGCACGCCCACAGCAGTGTCCACAGCAGCCAGGGGGTGCGGACGGTATAGCTGAACCCTTCTCGGAGGTCCCTCAGGAAGGACCTCCCAGCCGACGCGTCGGAGAACGCCACGCCGGCATCGGGGCCGCCCAAAGTTCGTCTGTTGAGGAAGTTCAGGATCCCGAAGGCCAGGAAATGGCATGCAGCAACCCCGGCAACGGCGTGCGCCGGTGAAAATGCCGCCACCAGGATGCCCGCAATCGCCGGACCGGCCGCTTGCTGGAGGATCGGCCGGACGGTACCTTCCATCCCGTTGGCCGCGAGGAGGTCCTCTGCCGGCAGGATGCGTGGAAGGATCGCCGAATATGCCGGAAAGAAAAAGGCCTGCCCCACGCCCAGGACGAACGCACCGAGGGCCAGATGCCAGAGTTGCAGGACATTGAGCATCGCCAGCAACGTCACCGTGGCGATCACAGCCAGATTGGCCCCCTCCACGCCGATGATGAGCAGCCGCTGGGGAAAGCGGTCGGCGGCGATACCACCTGCCAGCACAAATCCCACCAGTCCGATGCTGGCGGCAGTGGCTACCAACGACAATTCCAGCGGGCCGCCTCCCAGATGGATGACCTCGTAGACCATCGCCACGGCCCACATGCCGGATCCGAAAATGGAAATCGACAAAGCAGAAATCAACACCCGGAATTCCCGGTGTGCAAAGGGGCGCAGCGCTCTCAGGGCGGCCATTTCACCAGCCTAAACCTGTGTCGGGACGCTGCGTAAGGCGGTCCAGCCGCCGGCGTGGGGAGACGTCAGGTCAAGAAGCGCCCGACGGCGGGACGTCGTCGTCGATGTCCGGACCCTCCGCCGGCTCCTGGCTGTGCAGGCCGGTGTCGTGCGGAACCCAGCCTTCGGTTTCACCCTCTGCCGGGGCGTCGGTGTGGTGCCGGTCGAGGTGCTCGTTCTTGTCCGGGGCGGTCATGACGGATACTCCCTGTCCTTCTTGGACTGCTTCCGTGAGTGAACTCAGTCTACGCCGCGGAAGGCTGAAAACGGGGTCCGCTCTGCGCGGAATAGTATCCACAAACGGCACAAAACGGCCCATGCGACGTTGGAGTGTGGCATAGGCTGAAACCATCAGTTCCCTGAACAATCAGAGCTGCCAAGGAGAGGTGAACATGCCCAAGCGACCCAACCCGGCGGTGAAAATCGCCCAGGAGACAGCACACAACGCAGTCTTCGATGCCGAAGGCAACACCAAGCCAGGAGTGCACAACGTGCTCCTGAAGGCAGTGGAGGTCCAGCGTCCCCTGGTCCTGGCGAACCTTCGCAGGCTTCAGAGAAGGCACCCCAACGATTCCCCGGCGCAGCTTGCCGCCAAACTCGAGCGCCACTACCTGTTCGCCATTTCAGGTGGCGGTGCAGCGGTGGGCGCCACCGCCGTCGTGCCTGGAATTGGAACTGCGGCATCGCTGGGACTCTCAGCCCTGGCGACCGTGGGTTTCCTGGAAACCACCGCGCTGTACGCGTCGTCCTTGGCAGAACTCCATGGCATCCGGCTCACTGACCCTGTCCGGGCCCAGACCATGGTCATGGCCATCATGTTGGGTGAAGAAGGCACGTCCATGCTCGGCGCGCTCAGCGGGCATTCACTGGGACGGGGAATGGGCGTCACAAATGCCTGGGGGAAAACCCTGACCAAGAAGATCCCGGGCAGCGGCTTTGGAGTCGTCCGGGACGCCATCCAGCGGGCGTTCCTCAAGAACCTGATAAAGCGGCAAGGGTCTGCGTTCCTTGGCCGCGCACTGCCGTTTGGCATTGGCGCAGTGGTGGGCGGTGCCGGAAACATGATGATGGGGCGGGCCGTGGTGTCAACTGCCAAGGAAGCATTTGGCCCCTTGCCGGACACCATTCCAGGTGAACTGCTTCCCAACGCACCCAAAAACATTGCCGGGAAATCGACCCCTGCGGAGAACCCGATACTGGAAGGCGGCAATAGTGGATCTGAACGCTGATCTGGGGGAGTCTTTCGGCTCCTGGACCATGGGCGACGACGCCTCGATGTTCCGCATCGTGAGCAGCGCGAATGTCGCTTGCGGATTCCATGCCGGCGACCCCCTCACCATGCTGGACAGCTGCCGTGCGGCGTTTGAACTCGATGTTCGGGTAGGAGCGCACGTCGGATACCGGGACCTGGCAGGGTTCGGCCGGCGTTCCCTGGACATGACCTTCGACGAACTGTTCGGCGATGTGCTGTACCAGCTGGGAGCCCTGGACGGCATGGCCCACGCGGTAGGAGCCTCGGTGGACTACGTGAAGCCGCATGGCGCCCTGTACAACAGAATCGTCCGGGACGCCGAGCAGGCCGAGGCCGTGGTCGCGGCCGTCCACGCCTACGATCCCGGGCTTCCCGTATTGGGCCTGCCGGACTCGGCCTGGATCACCTTGGCCGAGGAAGCAGGACACCCTGTCTTCCGCGAAGCGTTCGTGGACCGGGCGTACTTGCCGGACGGAACGCTGGTTCCCCGCACGCAGGAAGGCGCCGTGTTGCACGACACCGCTGCAGTCGTGGCACAGGCCGTGCGGCTGGCAACACGTCGGGAAGTAGTGGCCATTGACGGCTCGGTTGTGCCTGTCCAAGCGGATTCGCTGTGCATCCACGGCGATACGCCGGGAGCGGTAACGATGGCGACCGCGGTTCGCGAGGGCCTTGAAAGCGCCGGCGTGGGCATTGAGGCGTTCGCCTGATTCTGGTTGGACGGCAGAATTCATGGGTTGGGAGGTTGCATGGGCGCAGTAGTGGTGGATCCCGGGTCCTCAAGCCTGGTGCTTGAGCCGGAGCATGTCCTGGACCGCGCGTCCATGAACCTTGCCAACGCCTTGTTGGGTAATTCCGCCACAGCGCCCGGTCTGGAGGTGCTGGTGGGTGGGCTCAAACTCCGCTTCGTGACAGGCTCCGCCGTTGCAGTGACTGGTGCCGAGGGCGTCGTGACCCTCAACGGCGAAGAGCTGCCGCTGAACAAGCCCGTCCGGGTGGCTCCCGGAGCGGTGCTGTCCTTCGGTCCGGCCAAGTTCGGAATCCGGTACTACGTTGCCGTGCAGGGCGGATTCACGGGCCGCGGGGCACTCCAAGCCGGCGCCGCACTGTCATTTGGCAAGGCACAGGGACATGGTTTCCCACACATCCACCAGACAGCCCGCCGCGCTTTGGATCCGGAACGGCCGGTGGTCGCCCGGATCAGCCGCGGACCCCGCGTCCCCAACTACGACGCCGGGTTGTGGCATCGCCTGACCACGGAACCGTGGATTCTCTCGCCTGAGTCGGACCGGGTCGGTGCGCGGCTGGCGGGCCGGCCACTCGAGGTGGCTTCGGCTCCGGCACCCGAGGCCCAACCGTTGACGGCAGGCTCGGTGGTGCTGCCGGCGTCGGGCCTTCCGGTGATTGCACTTGCCGACCGGCCCGCCACCGCTAAGTCCCCTGTTATTGCCGTCGTGCGGGATGAGGATATTGACTTGATAGGCCAAGCCAGGCCGGGGCAGATGGTGCATCTGCTGGGTTAGCGGATCGGGGCCCCGGTGACGAGACACCCAACAACGTGCCCGAGCGTCAGTCCTTCTTCACTTTCTGGGCCAGCATGACGAGGATGCCGCTGGGCCCACGGAGGTACGTCAATTTGTAGATGTCCTGGTAGTTGGCAACACCGCGTAAAGGGGTGCATCCGTGCTTGGCCGCGATTTCGAGGGAGGCATCGATGTCGTCAACGGAGAAGGCGACCCGGTGCATGCCGATCTCGTTGGGAAGGGTCGGGCTCGTTTCGATCGCATCCGGGTGGAGGTATTCGAAAAGCTCCAACTGGCCATGGCCGTCGGGGGTTTGGAGTACCGCGATCTTGGCGTGGTTGCCGTCGAGCCCCACGGCGGTGTCGGCCCATTCGCCGCTGACTGTGTCGCGGCCCAACACCGTGAGGCCAAGGTCGGTGAAGAACGCGATTGTTGCTTCAAGATCCCGGACGGCAATCCCGACGTTTTCAAGTTTGATAGGCATGCGTTGAACGTACCAAGGCACGCTGGATAGCTCCAGAGCCGGCCACTCACCCCGAAGGGTCTTTAGCCGAAGAGCAGATGGGCCACGGTGAAGATCGCCAGGCCTGCCAGCGCGCCCACAACGGTTCCATTGATGCGGATGTACTGAAGGTCCTTGCCCACTTGGAGTTCGATCTTCTGCGAGGTTTCCTCGGCATCCCACCGCGCCACGGTGTCCGAAATGACGCCTGCTATGTCTGAGCGGTACGTGTTCACCAGGTAGCCGGCGGCGTCGCCGATCCACGTGTTGACCTTGCCCGCCAGTTCGTCGTCGTTGACCAGGCGCGCACCGAAGTCGCGGACGGCGCTCTTGAAGCGCTGGCTAAGTTCGCTGTCGGGATCGTCGACGGCGTTGAGCAGTGCCGTCTTGACCGTCCCCCACGTGCGGGAGGCAAGTTCGCGGACCTCGGGGTCACCCAGGATCTGCGCCTTGATGCTCTCCGCCCGTTCTATCATTGCCGGATCATGCTGGAGATCCTGGGCAAGGTCGGTGAGGTAAGCGTCGATCGACTGGCGGACCTGGTGATTCTGGTCGGCCTGGACTGCGCGGACAAACTTGGAAAGTTCCACGTGCACGCGGTCTCCCACCAGCCCGTCAACGAAGGTCGGCACCCACAGGGGCGAGCGGTCCGACACCAGCCGGTTCACAGTTGAATGGTTGGCATCAACCCAGTCTGCGGCGCGGTCAACCAGCAGGTCCACCAGCGTGTGGTGGTGTCCATCAGCGAAGATCCTTTCCGCCATCCGGCCCACGGGCGGCCCCCACGGGGGAGTGAGGAGGTGCTTGCGGACCATTCCTTCGATGACCGCCTGCACGTCGTCGTCGTTAAGGACCGTAAACGCGCCGCGGATCACCGCGCCGCCCTCTTTGGCCACGCGTTCGGCGCCGCCGGGAGCGGACAACCAGTGCCCGGCTTTACGGGCGATATCGATGCTCGCCAGTTTCTCCTGCACAACCTCCTGTGAAAGGAAGTTGCTCTCCACGAACTCACTGAGCGATTCGCCGATCTGGTCCTTGCGCCGCGGAATGATGGCCGTGTGCGGAATCCGCAGGCCCATTGGGTACTTGAAGAGCGCGGTCACGGCAAACCAGTCCGCCAAAGCACCCACCATGCCGCCTTCGGCCGCAGCACGCACATATTCCAGCCACGGATATTGCTTCTGGAACGCGAAAGCTACCGTGAAAATCACTGCCATGGCAATGAGGAGGGCCAGCGCCAAGCGCTTCATCCGCAGCAGCGCGGCTGCCTTTTCCCTTTCACCAGCGGAAAGATCGACGACGGCGGTACGTCCGCGCGTCGTCGTCGAACCTGGCTGCGTGGGCAGCGGGTCCGGGGTGGTGACGTCTTCAGTTGGGATTCGCTCAGAGTTCACCTGCATTAGCCCAGCGTAGCCCCCGTTGGGACGGCGGTGTGGGCTACCGTGTCTGCATGACTAGCGACGACTTCACCCCGTTCCGCCCGAAGGTCTACGCCCACCGGGGTGCCAGTGCCGCGTTCGCCGAGCACACCCGTGCGGCGTACTTGAAGGCCATCGCCGACGGCGCCGACGGTGTGGAGTGCGACGTCCACCTGACCCGTGACCAACACGTGGTCCTCCTGCATGACGCCAACCTCGACCGCACCTCCACAGGCACGGGACCTGTCTCGGAACACACCCTGGAGGAGCTCAGGTCCCTGGATTTCTCCTCATGGAAAGGCGCGCGCATTCCGGACGCCTATGGGGGAGTGGCAGACCAGTTCCTTACCCTGCCGGAACTGCTGGACATCCTCCGGGGAGCGGGACGGGAAATTGGTCTGGCAATCGAACTCAAGCATCCCAGTCCTTACGGGCTCAAGCTTGAGGAGCGGGTCATCGCAGTCCTGGAGCAGGAAGGCTGGTCCGCCGAAGAATCACGGCTGGAGAATATACAAATCTCGTTCATGAGCTTTGACTCCGACTCCGTGCAGCGGTTGCTCCAATCGGTTCCAGGGCGCCACATTTGCCAGTTGGTGGATGACTTCACAGTGCAGGAAATACGGCAGGAACTCGGGCTGGGCTTCCTTACCGGCGGTGCCGTGGCCAATGTCATGAAAGCAGCCCAGGAGGATGCCGAACGTGTCCTGGACGAAGGACAGGTGGGCATCGCCGGTCCGGGGATCGACTATGTGCGCGAGCACGCACGGAACGTTCAGCGCTGGTTGGAAGCCGGGCGCACGTTCAGGGTGTGGACTGTGGACTCCGAAAAGGATGTTGCCCTGTGCCAAGGCCTCGGCATCCAGGAGATCACCACCAACAAGCCGGCGCAGGTACTCGCCCAGTTGATGGTGTCCAACTAGACCGGCGTAGCTCCGGCTTTGGGGGCCACTCCGCTTGTGATTGAGTGGTCTCATGCCTTTTCGCTGGTCAGCCCAAGCAACCCGTACCACTTCCGCAGTCGCCCTGAGCGCCCTGCTCCTGACCAGCGCTGTGAAGCACTTCCGCACGCCTTCGTTCTACAAGCCTGTGGTGCCGGACTACCTGTGCCGCAAGGATGAGCCGGGGAGCCGCCCGAACGGTCCCCTGGCAGTTATGTCCCGCGAGGAATGGATTGCGTCTTCCGGCCTGCTGGAGGCCGCAGTCGCCGTCGGACTGCTGGTCCCTGCCACGCGCAAGGTTGCTGCTGACGCGACTACCGCCATGTTCACTGCATTCCTTGCAGGACATATTGATGCCTTGCGTCGCGCCTACGGTCCGACTGGCACGAAGAAAGAGCGCCGTATCCACACACTCCGCCTGCCGCTGCAACTTCCCCTCATCCTTTGGTCGTGGAGTCTCCGGAAATGAGTGGCGGTTCCGCTCCCGAGAAGCTGAAGGAGTCACCGGCCTTCAAGATTGCGCTGTCCCTGAGCATTGCGACGGGCTTGTATGGCGTATCTTTCGGGGCCCTCTCCGTGGCATCAGGTTTTGATTTCTGGCAAACCATGGTCTTGAGCCTTCTGCTGTTCAGCGGTGGATCCCAGTTTGCGTTCATCGGCGTGGTGGCGGGTGGAGGCTCAGGTGTTGCCGCGATGACTGCCAGCGCCCTGCTGGGGTTGCGCAACGGAATCTACGGAATGCAGATCAACGCCATGCTGCGTCCAGGGGGCTGGAAGCGTTACGTCTCCGCCCACATCACCATTGACGAATCGACTGCCACAGCTTCCGGCCAGTCCGATCCCGGCGAACAAGCCCGCGGGTTCTGGACCGCGGGTATTGGCATATTCATCTTGTGGAATATCTTCACGGCGGTAGGAGCGTTGGCAGGCGATGCCATGGGCGACCCGAAGCAGTGGGGTTTGGATGGTGCTGCCGTTGCGGCCTTCCTGGCGCTGCTGTGGCCCCGGCTCAAAGGGCGCCAACCCTGGGCGATTGCCGCAGCGTGCGCCTTGGCTACAGTGCTGGCCGTGCCCTTCGTGCCTTCCGGCGTCCCGATTCTCGTTGCGGCCGTGGTGGCAGGCGTGATCGGCTGGTTCAGCCACTCGCGTATGGATGAAGGGCTTGAGCCGGATCTGGATCCCTACGCGGAGACTCGCCGGCGAGATAAGAATCAGCACAGCAAAGATCATCACGGAAATGGGGGTGCGTAATGAACCTCTGGCTGTGGATCCTCATCGCCTGCGCCTTGGCTTATCTCACCAAACTGGTGGGCTACTTTGTGCCCGCCAAGCTGTTGGACAACCCCCGCATCATGCACGTGGCCGGAACCATGACCATCGGGCTGCTCGCCTCCCTCACGGTGGTGAACGCTGTGGCGTCCGGCCAGGGCCTGGTTCTCGACGCGCGGATCGGCGCCCTGGTGGCTGCCGCCGTCGCACTACTGCTTCGTGCGCCGTTTCTTGTTGTTGTCATTTCGGGTGCGGCAGCCGCTGCTTTGCTGCGGCTGCTGGGCTGGGGCTAGCGGTACTGCTGGTCCGTTGGGTGTTGTCCGGGATGACCCTGGACAGGCGGCTGTCCGTACCCCGGTACTTGGCCGTAGCCCTGTTGCTGGCCGTAAACCGGGGGATATGCCGGCGGGTACGCCATGAACTGCCGGCCGGCTGCCGGTCGGAGGTATTGAGCTGAGCCGTACGAAAGCATGGGCACGAAGACCACCGGAAGCAGGACAAGCCCCACCGTGTAGCCGGCGTCTTTCCCGAAGCTCTTTGCGAGGTCGTTCAGGGCCACGATGCTGAAGTAGATCCCGGCGAACGGGATGAGGAACAGCAAGTACCAGTACCATGGGCGCCCGGCGATCTCGAGCAGTTTGATCCCGTTGTAGACAGGGACGAAGGCGGCCCAGGCCGGTCGGCCGGACTTGGTGAAGATTCCCATGTAGAGCACACCAACGATCGCGAAGATCACGGCGAAGTAGATCAGCATGAACAGCAGGGCGAGGCCGGCCGTGGCAGCGGATCCTGCTCCGCTGGAAGAGTATGAGCTCAGGGGAATATTCATTAGGTAGACGATACGGGCACGTCTTCGGCTCCGCGATGGGCAGGACTCACCATGGGCCAAGGATCGGGCCGGGCCCTGGAAGCCGCGGAGGGGCTTCAGGCGCCTTCGGTGAGCGTCACTCCGGGGATGCCCGACTGTTCCGGCAGGGGACGCGAGGGGCGTTCTGTCCGGATAGCGTCCTCGATCAGGGCCACAGGACGCTTCCAGGCTTCGGATCCCGGTTCCATGGTGTCCACTGCCCCGATCAACATGGCCACCAGCCTGACCATGTCTTCGATAGTGATGTCCTTGCGCAGCGATCCCTGGCCCTGGCCGCGTTCCAAAAGTGTGGCCATGGACCCGATGAGCCCACCGGTGATGCCCATGAGGAGCCCACGGCGGCCGGCGACGGCGTCAAGCAGATTGGCATCTTCGCTGGCAACCCGCATCACGGCGTCGATGACGTTGATGAGGCCTTCGGCGGCGTCCATGCCGTCCGCTGCCGCAGCGGCTACGGGGTCCACGTGCTGGCGCAATTGACGCGACAGTGCGGCGAGGACCAATTGCTCTTTGTCGGAGAAGTTGCGGAACAACGTTGCGGGGCCAACTCCAGCGGTGGCGGCAATGGTTTGCAGGGGCACGTCAGGGCCGAATTCACGGAAGCACTGCCGGGCGGCGGTAATGATCTTGTCTACGTTGCGTGCGGCGTCTGCCCTGAGGGGCTTGCGTTCAGAGGGCTGTTCCATGCTTGTCAGGGTAGCAACGCAGGCGTTCAGGCCTGTTGTTACGCGGGAGTAGGTTGTTATATGACAAACCGGCACATGAAACACTGGATTCATGTTGCTTGCATTCTCAGTTGCCCCTTCGGGCCAGCCCGCTTCCGCCGCCAATGGTGGACCCACCCCTGACGCCTCCGTGCACGACGCCGTTGCTGCCGCAGTGAAGATCGTCCGCGAGTCCGGGTTGCCCAACCAGACGGACTCCATGTTCACCACCATCGAAGGCGAATGGGACGAAGTTTTCGACGTCGTCAAACGGGCCACCGAGGCGGTCGGGCGCTATGGCAGCCGCGTCTCGCTGGTCATCAAGGCGGACATCCGCCCTGGTTACAGCGGCGAGCTGACCGGCAAGGTGGAGCGCCTGGAAGACGCCATCTCCGCTTCGGAGTAGATGCTTTCCACGGCGGGCGGTCAGTGCCAGACTGGGGGCCATGATTGAACACGTGACCGAGCCCGGCTGGGTGGACGTCGAACGGTACCTGACGGACGTCGTCGTGCATCCCGAACCTGCCCACCAGCGCGCGGTGGCTTCCGCCATGGAGGCCGGGATGCCGGCCATCGAGGTAGCGCCAAACGCTGGCAAGCTGCTGAGGATGCTGGTGCAGATGTCGGGGGCCAGGCGCGTGCTGGAGATCGGAACGCTGGCTGGGTTCAGCAGTATGTGGATGGCCCAGGGACTGCCTGATGACGGCAGGATCGTTACGTGTGAATACCTCCGGAAGCACGCCGATGTTGCACGCGCCAACCTGGATTCTGCCGGCGTTGGCCACAAGGTGGACATCCGGGTGGGTGCGGCCCTGGACACGCTTCCGACGCTTGCAGGCCAGGAGGCGTTCGACTTTGTGTTCATTGATGCGGACAAGGAAAACGACGCCAATTACCTCGATTGGGCCATCCGGCTGGGTCACCCCGGCACGGTGATCGTGATGGACAACGTGATCTGGGACGGTGCCATCCTGGAGCCCGGGCGGGACGAGACCAACGCTCCCGGAATCGTAAAGGCGCTGGAAATGATGGGGCAGGATCCGCGTCTGGATGCCACGGCCATCCAGACGGTAGGGAGCAAGGGCTGGGACGGCTTCGCGATCGCGCGGGTGCGCTAGGTGGACTTCACGCTTCGCCCTGCAACGGTGGACGATGCCCGGGCCATGGCCGTGATGCACCTCCAGTCATGGCGCGAGAGCTATGGACGCCTCCTGCCCGATGAGTTCTTTGCCAAACAGGAAGCAGGATTGCCCCAACGCATCGACAAGTACAAGGAGTCCATCGCCGCGGGCCATGCAAGGATGCTGGCTTTCGGTCCCGATGGCGACCTGGTGGGGCTCGGAGCAGCTGGTCAGGGCAACGACGAGGACCGCCCGTGCGATACGGAATTGTTCATGCTTTACACCTTGGAACGGATCCACGGGAGGGGAGTTGGGCAGGCGCTGGTGGACGCCTTGATCGGGGACGCTCCGGCTTATTTGTGGGTCCTGGACGACAATCCGCGGGCCCAGGCTTTCTACCGCCGCAACGGGTTCGTCCCTGACGGCAAGCGCCAGTTGTGCGACCCATCGTGGTACTCGCTCCCGGAGCATCGGATGGTACGCCCCGGCGTCTGATCCTGAGTCAGCGCTCGCTCTCCTCGGGCTGGTCCATGTCCAGCGGCGAGTCGAGCAGGCCCGGCGGTTTGGGCACCCGCGCGAGCAGGAGGCAGACCACCGTCAGCCATGCCACTGCTGCCGTCAGTACCTCCGCCCATACCGATGCTCCAAGTTCCATGTAGCGATCATATGGCTCAGCGGAGCCAAATTGTAAGTATCCTTACTACTGATGTGACTGAATCGGGTAACACTGCACTCCACTAGGCTGGAACCATGGATCAGGCAGGGCGGCAATAGTGGCGAAACGCGGAAAAAGGTCGACGGCGGGAGTCGTCGAGGTGCCCTCCGGCACCCGTCCTGACGGCCCGGTGGCAGGCGTCTATTACATCGATACCGGCGACTGCGAATTGCTGCAGGACCAGGACAACTCCAACGGCTGGCTGCTGAAAATCAACGGTGTCATGAGCTCCCATATCGACCTCGCGGACCCCCTGTTCCTGGACTTCGAGTACATGCGGTGGATTGCGGCCCTGGTGGAATCCCGATGGCCCAGGGAGTACAAGCCCAAGCTGCGTGCACTCCATCTGGGCGGTGGGGCGTGCTCCATGGCGCGGTACTTCCACTCGGCGTACCCCGAAGCGCGGCAGGTGGTGGTGGAGCTTGACGGCAAGCTGGCCGACTACGTCCGTGGCTGGTTCGATCTGCCCAAGGCGCCGTTGCTGAGGATCCGCGTGGGAGAAGCCCGGGAAGTCACAGAGTCCCTCACTCCGGATACCCGCGACCTCATCATCCGCGATGTTTTCGCGGGAGCCTTCACGCCACGTGCCCTGACCACTCGGGAGTTCACGGCCCATGCCGATGCCGTACTCGCCGCTGACGGACTGTATGTGGTCAACTCAGGGGATGCGCCGGACCTGAAGAATGCCCGGGCAGATGCCGCTACTATCGCCGACACCTTCGAGCACACCATGATCATTGCTGATCCGGCCATGCTCAAAGGGCGCCGGTACGGCAACATGATCATGGCCGGCAGCCACGTTCCTTTCGGCGATGACCCCACCCTGGCGCGCAGGTTGCTGGGTGGCGGCGTGCCGGCCCACATTTGGGACGATGCCAAGGTTCGGGCCTTCGCAGCCGGAACCCCGGTGCGGCACGATCCTCCTGCCGAGTGACGTTACCCCCGGCTCAAGGAGCTGTTCCAAGCCTCCCATAGGGTGGCATACCGGCCGCCGTGGGCCAACAATTCCTGGTGCGGACCGGACTCAACAAGCCTTCCGTGCTCCATCACCACCACTGTATCCGCGGAGGCGGCCTGCGACAGCCGGTGCGCGATCACCACGGACGTTCTGCCTGCCAGGGCAGCTTCCGCGGCCTGGTCAAGCATGGTTGCCGAACCCGTTCCTGCCTCCGCCGTCGCTTCGTCCAGAACGGCGATCGGCGGGTCCTTGAGCAGGAGCCGTGCAAGGGCTACTTGTTGCGCCTGCTCGGGGGTGAGCTGGTGGCCGCCGGCACCTACGGGAGTCTCCAGTCCGTCGTCGAGCGTTTCACTCCAAGTGGCCCCTACCGTGTGCAGGACCTGCCGCAATTCCGCAGGGGAAGCGTTCGGCTTGGCGAGCCTGAGGTCCTCGGCGAGGGTGCCGGAGAAGACATGCACTTCCTGGCTCACCATGGCAATGCGTTGATGCAGCTCCGCGGGGTGGGCGGTGGCGGAATTGAGGCCCCCCACCAGGGCGGTTCCGCGTTGGGGTTGTTCCAAGCCCATGATGACCTTGGCCAGTGTGGTCTTGCCTGCCCCTGACGTTCCCACGATGGCCACACGTTCGCCGGGTTTGATTGTGAGGGACACTCCGTTGAGCGCGGGACGCTGGCCGGGGTAGGCGAAGGAGACATCGTCCAAGACGATTCCGGCGTCCTTTTCCGGGGCGGTGCCACCCGGGGCGGTGCCGTCAGGCTTGGTCCGGTCCGGGGGAGCAGCCGGCCCCGCGGATTGCGTCAGCCCGAACATCCGGCCCAGGCCCGCGGCTGCCTTCTGGAGCTCGTCGAACTGCCCCAGGACCAGGCCAATCGGATCGAACAACCGGTAGAAATACAGTGCCGCTGCCGTCGCTGCCCCAATGGTTACCGCGCCCTCGGCGTGTAGCCAGAACCCCACCAGCAAAACGGCGGACAGCCCAATGAGCTCGGCCAGGTTGAGGCGGTTGTAGAAGCGGGTCAGGTAGCCAACCCCGCGCAACGAATGGCCGATGTTTTCCCGGGAGGCTGCCGCCACAAGATCGGCATGGCGTTCTGCCAGTCCCAGCGCCACGACGGACGCCGAACCGTGGACGGTCTCGATGATCTGCTCGGTCCGGTTGGCCTCGGTGATCCGGACCGTCCGATAGATGGGGGCGGTCCGTTTGAGGAACCAGCGCAACGTGATGACCTGCAAGGGTGCCGCAACCAGCACGGCGACGGCGAACCGCCAGTCGATCACACCCAGGCCAAACAGTGTCACGGCAATGGTGAACGCTGCGCTGGTGAACGCGGGCAGCACGCGGGAGATGGCCTCGCTGACGGCCTCCACGTCGCCGGAAACCCGCGCAACGACGTCGCCGATCCCTGCCTTTTCCAGTTGTGCCAGCGGCTTGCGGACTGCTGCTGCAAACACGTCCTCGCGCAGTCCGGCCAACGCTTCCTCGCAGATCCGGGCCAGGAGATTCTGTCCCAGAATCCCCAGGAGTGCTCCCAAGCCACCGGCCACCAACAAGGAAACGGCCAGCCACAGCAAAGACAGGACGTCTCCACCCGTCGCCGCAATATTGACCATCATGCCCAGGATTGCCGGAGCCGCGAGCCCGCAGCAGGACGCTGCCAGCAAGACCAGGATGGTCAACGTGAGCCTGCCCGGACGCTGAGCCAACAGGCGCCACATGGCCTTCCGTGTTTCACGGGGAGAGGCTATGGGAAGAATTTCGATGCTCATGAACCCACCACTTCGCGGTAGCCGGCGGAGGTGGCAAGAAGCTCGCGGTGGGTGCCTGTTTCCGCCGGACCACCCGCACCCGCCATGACTACGCGGTGGCACGCCGCCAGCAGCGTGGGACTGGTTGTTACCAGGACCAGCGCCTTGTCGGGGAAGTTCCGCAGGCCGTCGGCGATCACGGCTTCCGTTGCGGTGTCGACGGCGGTGGTGGGGTCGTGCAGGACCAGTACCGGTTGCGGCTGGTGCAGTGAGCGGCCCAGTACCAGCCGTTGCCGCTGGCCGCCGGAGAGGCTCTGGGCATGACCGGTCAGGACGGTTTCGGTGCCGTCGGGCAGCCCGGACACAAAGTCCCCGACGGCGGCAGCGGCCATGGCGCGTTCCTCCAGTAGGGCGGCGGGTGCCGCGACATTTTCGCGGACACTGCCCCGGAACAGGACACCATCGTGGTTGTCGGCAAAGACCTGCGAGCGGATGTGGCCGGGGTCGAGCCCTGCGGCATCCTGGCCATCAATGGAGATGAGGCCAGGCGGGGTGGGTACGCGGACGCCAAGGGTGTCCACCAACTGCCTCGCCTGCGTGCTGTCGGGGAGGACGATCCCCACGATTTCTCCGGCTGACGCCGTGAAGGCGGGCAAGGTGCTGTCAGCTGCGCCGCTGTGGATTTCGAGCAGCGGCGCGCTGGTCGCCGCGGACCGGTCGTCCGGCGTCGTGCGCTCTTTGGGCTCGCGTGAGCGGGACTGTTCGGGGGCCGGCACTGCGGCCGGTTCCTCCAATACGGCTGCGATCCGCGCCGCGGAGGCGCGCTTTTGAGCCAGTTCCACACTCAGGAACCCGAGCCAGGTCATAGGTCCCTGGACGAATTGGGCCACGCCAACAACCGCCACCAATTGACCCACGGAGATTGTCCCCTGGAGGGCAAACCAGGCCGCGAAGAAGGCGATGCCTGCCAGGAACGCCGCAGAGAGGGCGGTCCCGGCGCCTGTGTAGGCGGACTTGGCGCGGATGGCTTTCAGCGCCGAAGCCAACGAGACCCGGCTCGCGGAGCGGTACCGGGTGATGGCTGCGTCCTCGGCGCCGAGGCCCTTCAAGGGGCGGGAACCGGTAATGAAGTCCGTCGCCAGGGCTCCTGCCCGCGCGGCCGTGGACTGTTCAGCGTCGCTGCGGTTTTCCAGCGGTTTGGTGAGGTGGTGCATGACGAGCAGCATCACCGGGGTCGCAAGGAGGACGGCAAGCCCCAAGGGCACGGAGATCAGCAGCAACGTGACGGCGGAGGTTACCAGCCCGGCCACGGCAGCCAGGCCGCCGCTGATCAGCCAGGAAAGTCCTGCAACCCTGTCGGCGTCGGAGGACGCGATGGCGACGATTTCGCCGGGCGCTCGCCGGCTGGCCATGCCGCGGGGGTGAAGGTTTCGTTCCACGACGAGTTGGCGGAGGTCGTGGGAGCCGTAGTTGAAGGAGCGCTCAGTGGCCAGCGTCCCGAGCCGCCACGAGAGCGCCAGGACCACGAAGACCACGGCCAGGGCGCCCAGCCACCCAAGGAGAGCGGCGACGTCGTTCGGTTGGATGGCGTTGTCCACCGCCGCGCCAATGGTGGCCGGCACCAAAGCCTCGCTGACCTGGTGCAGCGCGAGCCCGGCACAGCCTCCCAGCAGCAACTTCCATCGGCCGTTCGCAAAAAGGGCGAACGTGAAGATCCGGGATACCTTCCACGGTGCTTGCTTGTTGCGCCCGGGCGGGCAGGACTGAAGAGCGGAACTGGAAGGCATGCTTACCATAGTAAGGCTCACCTAACTTCGAGAAGGCCAGATGACCCGCCAAGCTATATCGCAATCCGGACATACGCCGCCGGTGGAAGCAGGCAGCAGCCTTTCCACGCCGCATGTCCGTGGTGTCCATACGGGATACTTCGAGTGCGCGACGCCGGCTACCTGGACTGAACACGTCCACGAAACCCATGAACTGCTCTGGGGTGCCCGCGGCGTGCTCACGGTGGAAGCCGACGACGGGTTCTTCGCGGTCCCCTCGACGCTGGGCCTATGGATCCCGGCGGGCGTGGCGCACGCGGTGAAATCGACGCAAGGTACGGGCTTTTACTGCTCGCACATTGATGCGCAGGTGGCCCCCGCGCTGGCACATCGAACCGTGGCTGTCACGGTGCCCGCGGCCGCGCAGGAGTTGCTGCGCCACATGAGCACCTTTGACATGGACGATTCCATCCGGCGGAGATCCGAGCATGTTGTGGTGGGGCTGCTCGAGGTCGTTGATTCCCGGCCGATGCTGCTGCCCATGCCCACCGATCCGCGGCTGGAACTGATGGCCAGGGCGCTTCTTGATGATCCGGCCCTGGATCGTTCGTTGGAGGAGTGGAGCGTTGTGGTTGCCGTCAGCGTGCGTAACTTGTCCCGGCTGTTCCATAAGGAAACCGGGATGACCTTTGCCCAGTGGCGGATCCACGCCCGGGTGCGCGTGGCGTTGGGTTTGCTGGCGGCCGGCTACCCGGTGTCGTCGGTCAGCAGGCGTGTGGGTTACAACAATCCGAGCGCGTTCGTGCAGGTGTTCCGAAAGGTGATGGGGCACACTCCTGGCTGGTACGTGGCGTCGCTGAAGGCCGGAAATCATCAGCCTTTGGCCGGTTCCGAATAGAAGACGGCGGTCTTTTCGAGGAGTGCATTGTTAGGGTAGGTATACCTAACTTCGGCGGCCGGATGACAAAGCAGCGCCGCTACCGGGAGCTCTCCGCCTCCCCTGAGAATCAAGAGGACCGCAGTGATTTCACGCCCTAAAACCATGTCTGCCGCCGTTGCGGCACTGGCATCCGCAGCTTTGCTCCTGAGCGGTTGCGCCACCACCGATGCCAACGCCAGCGCGTCATCGGAGACCCGGACGGTCCAAAGCGAGGTCAAAGAAGTCGTCATGCCCGCCGAGCCCAGGAAGGCGCTGGGCATGTACACCACAGACTTGGACATGCTGATCACCCTCGGCATTCCGCTGGCCAGCCAGCAGCCCATCCGGGACAGCGGCTACAAGGGCTTCCCGTACTTCTTCGACCAGAAAGCGTTGGAGGGCATCACGCCGTTCACCAACTACCCGGAGTTCAATTTCGAGGCCATCCTCAAGGCCCAGCCCGACGTTATCCTGAACGGCCTGGGTTACGACAAGGAACTGGACGGGAAGCTCTCCGACATCGCGCCGACCTATACCTTCAACGGTTTCGACGGCAGCGACTGGCGCACCAAGTTCAAGACCGTAGCCGAAGCCTTCGGCAAGACGGCTCAGTACCAGGCTTGGATGGACAAGTACCAGGCCAAGGTTGACGACGTGAAGAAGCGTCTCGCTGCGGCCGGCAAGGACAACCTGGTGGTCGGCCCCGTGGACTACTACGAGGACCAGGTCTCCGTCAGCTGCTACGGAACGCCCTGCCTGGTGATCAAGGACCTGGGCCTGAAGATCTCACCCCTGGCTGATGGCGAGGGCAGCAAGTTGAGCGCCGAGCAACTGGAGCAGCTCAAGGGAATCGATGTCGCCATCACCACCGAGGTTCCCGAAAAGGACGGTGCCAACCCGGACGCTTTCGCTCCGCTTGCCGGAAACAAGCTCTGGACCTCGCTGCCGTTCGTGGCCAACAAAGAGATCCATACGTACGACCTCGAAATGATTTACGGCTCACCCAGTGGCCAGTATGCGCTGCTTGAGAAGATCGAAAAGGCCCTCCTGCCATGATGCGGATCTACCGCGCCGAGGTAGTCGGAACCCGCTTTCTCACGCCCGGAATGATCCGGATTACCTTCGGCGGACCCGCCCTTGCCGGCTTTGACACCACAGGAATCGGCGACGAATACCTCCGCGTCTTCCTGCCCAAGCCGGGTGCCCGGGAAGCGCGGCTTCCCATCTCCACCGGCGACTCCTGGGACTGGGAGCCCGGCGTCGAGCCGTCCGCCATGCGGACCTACACAGTCCGGTCAGTGGATACTGCCGCCGGCACCGTCGACATTGATTTTGTAGTTCACGACGGCGGACTGGCAGCTTCCTGGGCGCAGCGCGCCCAGGTGGGGGACGTCGTCGGACTCAACTCTCCGACCGGTCTGTACGAACCGCCGGCGGGGCTGCAGTGGCAGATCCTGCTGGCAGACGCCACCGGACTTCCGGCCGTGGCCCGGCTTGTGGAGCAGACGCCGCCAGGCGTTCGAACGCGGGTGCTGATCGAGGTTGAGCACGCCACGCACCAGCAGGAGATCACCCTCGGCGCCGGGACCGAACTCGCTTGGATCCACGGCGGGAACGGCCACAGCCAATCCCGCCTGGAGGAGGTCCTGCGGTCGATGGAACTGCCCGGCGGTGTCGGCTACATCTGGGTGGCCGGCGAGACCAAGGTGCTGCGGGGGATCCGCAAGTATCTTCGGCACGAGAAGAAGCTCACGCCCGAGTCCTACAAGCTGATCGGCTACTGGACGGACAAGAGCGAGGCTTGGGAACAGCGCTGGGAAAACCTCGACGCCGAAACCCGCCGCTGGTTCGACGAGCTCTGGTCCAACGGGAATCGTGACCACGAGGAAATCGCGGACCTGCAGGACGCCAGGTTCGAATTGCTGGGGCTCTAAGTGGCGGCCGGGACCATGGAGTTGCGATCAGCCCCCGCTGAAACCGCGCCGGTTTCAGCGGGCACGTTGCGGCCGGCGGCCTTGGCGGCTGTGAACAGGCATAGGCTCCTGGGGCTGCTTTCCGCAGTCGGTGCACTGGCGCTGGTCCTGTGGCTGAGCCTTGTGGTGGGATCCAAAGACGTGGACCCGGGGAGTCTATGGCCCGCCATCACCGCGTACGACGGCTCGCCGGAACACGTGATCATCCACGACCTTCGCCTGCCCCGGACGGTCACCGGCGTGCTGGTGGGCGTAGCCCTGGGCCTGTCCGGCGCGCTGATCCAGGCCCTGACGCGCAACCCGTTGGCGGACCCCGGCATCCTGGGCGTCAACGCCGGCGCCGGCTTCTTCGTGGTCCTCGGGGTGGCGCTCTTCGGCGTCACCAGCATCCAGCAGTACATCTGGTTCTCCTTCCTTGGCGCGGTCGTTGCCACGGTGGCCGTGTACTTCATCGGTTCGCGGGGAAGGGGTGGGACCACTCCGCTCCGCCTCACCCTTGCCGGGGTTGCCCTGGGCGCGGTCCTCGGCGGCATTTCGTCCGGCATCACGCTCCTGCGTCCGGCCGTGTTCGACAGTATGCGCAGTTGGAGTGCAGGAACGTTGAGCAATCGCACGTGGGAAGTATTGGCTTCCGTGGCGCCGTTCATCCTGCTGGGAACGCTGATAGCGCTGTGCATGGCCCGTCCCCTCAACGCTGTGGCCATGGGCGATGACACCGCCAGATCCCTCGGTGCCAACATCGTGCGCACCCGGATCTGGACCATCATCGCGGTCACGCTGCTCTGCGGAGCCGCCACCGCTGCCGCCGGACCTATCGGCTTCGTGGGGCTCATGGTGCCACACGTCGCCCGCTGGATCGTTGGTCCGGACCAACGCTGGATCCTGGCCTACACTTTGGTGCTCTCGCCTGTGCTGCTGCTGGTGTCCGACATTCTTGGCAGGCTGGTCCTCCGGCCCGGCGAAATGCAGGTGGGAATCATTACTGCTTTTGTGGGCGCTCCCGTCCTCATCTGGCTCATCCGGCGCCGGAAAGTGAGCACCCTGTGACATCCCTTGACCAGGCGTTTCCCCTTGAGAAGGCGACGTCCGTCGACTTCGGCCGGCGGACCATCGCTATCCGCCGCTTTGGCGGACGCGTCTCAGTTCGCCTCGACGTCCGGACCTTGGTTGTCACCGCCGTCCTGCTTACCGCCGCCCTGGCGCTCGCCGTCGTCGCCCTTGGCCTGGGTGAGTTCAGCGTTGCGGTGCCGGACGTTGTTTCGGCGCTGCTGGGCCAATCCAGTGGCGCCGTGCACATGGTGGTGGTGGAGTGGAGATTGCCCCGTGTCCTCCTGGCCCTGTTATTGGGGGCGGCCATGGGGGTCAGCGGGGCAATCTTCCAGTCGCTGACCCGCAACGCGCTGGGAAGCCCCGATGTGATCGGCTTCAACACGGGCGCCTATACGGGTGCGCTGGTGGTCATCCTGCTGATGGGTGGCGGCTACTTTGCGGTGTCGGCGGGTGCTCTGGTGGGTGGTCTGGTGACTGCCGCGCTGGTGTACGTGTTCGCTTACAAGAAGGGCATCCAGGGGTTCCGACTCATCATCGCGGGCATCGCTGTGAGCGCCATGTTGGCCTCGGTGAATACCTGGCTCATTCTCAAAGCCTCGCTGGAGCAGGCAATGTCGGCAGCCGTCTGGGGTGCAGGTTCCTTGAACAAGATCACCTGGGACCAGGTGTTGCCGGTGATGATCGTGTTCGGGGCGCTGCTGGTGGTGCTGTCTTTCTACGGCAGGCGGCTGGGCCTGTTGGAAATGGGCGACGACGCCGCCCGCGCCTTGGGTGTTCGGCTGGAAGGCTCGCGGCTGGTTCTGGCAGTGGTTGGCGTGGCTTTGACGGCGATGGTCACCGCCGCCGCGGGGCCAATCGCCTTTGTATCGCTGGCAGCACCGCAACTCGCGCGCCGTCTCACCCGCTCGGCCTCTGTGGGCTTGGTCCCGTCGGCTGCCATGGGCGCTTTCCTGTTGGTGGCCAGCGACATCGCGGCGCAGAACCTTTTTGCGCCCACGCAATTGCCGGTAGGTGTGGTGACTGTCAGCATCGGCGGCTGCTACCTCGTGTGGCTCCTTGCCCGTGAGGTGAAGCGGCAATGAGCGAAGAATTGAAGGAGTCTGTTGTGACTGATGTGTTGGTTGATCCCGTTTCTGGTTTTGCGCCGGGTGCCCGCCCCTTCGCTTCGCGCCTCAGCGCCGAGAGCGTGAGTCTCGGCTACGCGGGACGCACGGTGTCCGAGGCGCTTGACGTGCGGATTCCGGACGGCGGGTTCACGGTGATCGTGGGCCCGAATGCCTGCGGTAAGTCGACGTTGCTGCGGGCGTTGTCCCGGCTGCTGGAGCCGACGTCCGGGTCGGTGCTTTTGGATGGCAAGAGCATCTCCTCCTATGGGGCCAAGGAAGTCGCGCGCCGCCTCGGTTTGTTGCCGCAGACCTCCATTGCACCCGACGGAATCACCGTGGCGGACCTCGTAGCCCGTGGCCGGTACCCGCACCAGAAGCTGCTGCGCCAGTGGTCTGAGGCTGACGAGGCCGCGGTGGTTCAGGCGTTGGAAGCGACGAATGTTGAAGGACTGTCCGGGCGTTTGGTGGACGAACTCTCCGGCGGGCAGCGGCAACGCGTGTGGGTGGCCATGGTGTTGGCGCAGCAAACCCCGTTGCTCCTGCTGGACGAACCCACCACGTTCCTGGACATCGCGCACCAGATCGAGCTCCTGGAGTTGTTCCGCCGCCTCAACGGCGAAGGAAACACCCTCGTGGCCGTGCTCCACGACCTCAATCACGCCTGCCGCTACGCCACGCACCTCATCGCCATGAAGGACGGCGCCGTGGTTGCCGAGGGCCGGCCCGCCGATGTAGTGACAGCCGAGCTGGTGGAGCACGTTTTCGGCCTGCCGTGCCTCGTGATCGACGACCCCGTGAGCCACACTCCGCTGGTGATCCCGCTTGGGTCCTGATTCCCCCGACCCGCGAAGTGGCACTTAATGACAGTGTTTTGCGGGCAAAGTCAATTGGTGGGAGCAACGCTGGGGGTTAGGCCGCTTGTAGCAGCTGGTTTAGCCGGTTGGCTGGGGTCTCGAGGTTCAGTGTTGGTCTGGGGCGGCGGTTGAGTTTCGCTGCGACCAGGCGGATGTCCTCGGGGGTGTGCACTGAAAGGTCAGTGCCTTTCTCGAACCAGAACCGCAGGAGCCGGTTGGTGTTTTCGTTGGTGCCGCGCTGCCAGGGCGAGTGCGGGTCGCAGAAGTACATCGTCGTATCGAGAGCGGTCTGGATTTTTGCGTAGTCGGCCAGTTCGGTGCCGCGGTCCCAGGTGATCGACCGGCGCAGGTGATCCGGGAGGGAGGCCATCTCCCGGATCATCGCGGCGGCAACGGTTTCCGCGGTGTGGTCCCCTGGCAGGTGCAGCAGGATCGTGAACCGGGTTGAGCGTTCCACCAAGGTTCCGATCGCTGTCCCGTTGGCGCCGATGATGAGGTCACCTTCCCAATGCCCGGGCACTGCCCGGTCCTGGACCTCGGCGGGACGTTGGCTGATCTTGAAGGCCTCTTTATAGGGGCTGTTGGCGCGCCGGTCAGTGCCGTGGGGGATGCGTTGTTTGCGTTTCAGGCTGAGCTTTTCGGCCAGGTCCGCCCGCAGGTTCCCGCGGGTTTGGACGTAAAGGGCCTGGTAGATCGTCTCGTGGCTCACCTGCATAGTCTGATCGTCACCGAAGTAATACGCCAACATCGAGGAGATCAGCTTCGGACTCCACCCGTCATCCATCCAGACGCCGATCAGCCGGCACAAACCCTCGTCCTTGGCCAGCCTGAAGGGTTTGGGACGGCGCCTGTCCTGATGCGCTTTGGCGTGAGCGACCGAGGCGTAGTACTTCCCGTCCGCGCTCGTGTGGCGTTTGACCTCCCGCCAAACTACGGACTTATCCCGCCCGATCAATGCGCCGATCTTCGCGTAACTGAGGCCCATCCGCACACCCATCTGGATCATGCCTCGCTCTTCCAGACCCAACGCACGGCCAGGGCCCCCGACTGAAGGAGCAGGATCGGCAAGACCTCCGGTAGCACCCCGGTTCACGGTCATCATTAGGCCAGACTGAACCCACCAATTGTGCCCGGTAGCGTGCACCGCCCCGACACGCCGGGCAGCAGTACGAACAGGCATCCCCGCACACACCAAATCAAGAAACTCAGTACGCGCAGCCTTGGGGAACAACTTGACCATAAAACGCTCCATCAATCAGAGCGTTGCAACGACCCTATGACTTTGCCGCGAAAACATTGCCATTAACTGCCACCTCGGAGACTCATCCCGCCCCCAGCAGTTCCTCCCGCCGGCTCTCCGTCTCCTCCCGCAAAGCCTGCACGACGGCGGCTACCGCGGGGCGGCGCATGGAGTCCGGGCGGAGGACCATCCAGTAGGGGAGCAGCTCCGCGAAGTCCGATGGCAGCAACCTGACCAGATCCGCGTGCCGGTCAGCCATGAAGCACGGCAGGAACCCCACCCCGGCGCCGGCCCTGGTTGCTTCGACGTGGACAAAGACGTTCGTTGAGCTCAGCCCGTCGCGCATGGTGGGAACCAGCCGCCGGGGAGCGTCCAGATCATCCACCTGGAGCATTGAGTCCACGAAGTACACCAGCTGGTGCTGCGTCAGTTCCTCAATGCTGGAAGGCGTCCCGTTGTCTTTCAGATAGGCACGGGAGGCGTACATTCCCAGCCGGTACTCGCCAAGTCGGATCGCTTCAGCCCGGTGCACTTGCGGCGTCCCGACCACCACCTCGATGTCCAGGCCCGAGCGCTGCTGCAACGCCCGACGCGTCACCGTCACAATCTCCACGCTGAGACCAGGGTGCGAGCTCCGCAGACGGGCCACCGCTGGTGCCGCGATATAGGCGCTGAAACCATCCGTCGCGGTCATGCGTACGACGCCGGTAATGGGGTCGGGTGCGCGGTCGCTGGGTCCCAGCGCACCCACCGCAGCTTCGATCCGCTCTGCCACCAGAACCGCTTCGGCGCCCAACTCCGTCACCTCCCATCCACCGGCCGCACGCGCCAGGATCCTGCCGCCCAATGCCTTCTCCAGCGCCGCTATCCTGCGCGAAACGGTGGTGTGGTTCAGCCCCAAGGCTTGTGCCGCCGTCGTGAACTTCCCTGAACGTGAGACGGCAAGGAAGATGAGGAGGTCATCGGGGTTCGGCTTCATATCTGCAATTTTGCACACATATGGTGCCTCTTTGGTCATTGAGGCATAACAAATCTGCGGCAATACTCAGTGGAGCATTTCGTGTTGTGGATCACATCACGTTCAAAAGGGTCAAAGAGGACACTGAGGAGATGGATATGAGCGTAGAGCAGCGCTCCGCATCAAGAGCAGGGAAAGACGCCGGCAAAGGCTCCGGCCTGAAGAAGATCGTCGCGGCCTCGATGGTGGGCACCGTCGTGGAATGGTACGAGTTCTTCCTGTACGCCACAGCCGCCACGCTCGTTTTCGGCAAGTACTTCTTCCCGAGCACAGGAAACGAACTGGACGGCATCATCCAGGCCTTCATCACCTACGCCGTGGGTTTCGTCGCGCGGCCGCTGGGTGGCATCGTGTTCGGCCAGATCGGCGACAAGCTCGGCCGCAAACCGACGCTGCAGCTGACCATCGTGATCGTGGGCGTCTCGACGTTCCTGATGGGCTGCCTCCCCGGCTTCATGGACATCGGGTACTGGGCGCCGGCCATGCTGGTGGCACTTCGCTTCATCCAGGGCTTCGCGCTCGGCGGCGAGTGGGGTGGCGCTGTGTTGCTGGTAGCTGAGCACAGCCCCAACAAGTCGCGTGGTTTCTGGTCCTCGTGGCCGCAGGCCGCTGTGCCGGTGGGCAACCTCCTGGCCACACTGGTCCTGTTCGTTATGTCCACCACCCTGAGCAGCGAAGCGTTCCTCGGCTGGGGCTGGCGCGTTGCATTCTGGCTCTCCGCGGTGATCGTGTTCGTTGGCTACTACATCCGAACCCACGTCACCGAAGCCCCGATCTTCCTCGAAGCCAAGGCACAGGTGGAAGAGTCCAAGGCCATCAGCTACGGCGTCGGCGAGGTCATCCGCAAGTACCCCAAGGGCATCCTGCAGGCCATGGGACTCCGTTTCGCGGAGAACATCATGTACTACCTCGTGGTGAGCTTCGCGATCGTCTACCTCAAGAGCGTCCACAAGTACGACACGTCCTCGCTCCTGCTGGCACTCCTGATCGCCCACGTCATCCACTTCCTGGTCATTCCGCAGGTCGGCCGGCTTGTTGATTCGTGGGGCCGCAAGCCCGTGTACCTCATCGGCGCCATTACCGGTGCAACCTGGCCGTTCTTCGCCTTCCCCATGTTCGACACCAAGAACGCCGTGATCATCGTGCTCGCCGTGACCATCGGCCTCTGCCTGCACGCCTTCATGTACGCCGGTCAGCCGGCCATCATGTCCGAGCTCTTCCCCACCCGCATGCGCTACTCCGGCGTCTCACTGGGCTCGCAGGTCACGTCCATATTCGCCGGATCACTCGCTCCGCTGCTGGCAACCCAGTGGCTCAAGGACACCGGCTCATGGGTTCCCACAGCGATCTACCTCGTGGTCGCCTGCGCGATTACCGCCGTCGCGGTTATTTCACTCAAGGAAACCAAAGGCATCGCGCTCCAGGAGGTGGACGAGGCCGACGCAGTAAAGCACGGACTCACCACCGCACCCGCTACCTCGAAGGGCTGATCTGATGGACAACTCCTTGAACGGACGCAAAGCGCTGATAACCGGAGGCGCGAGCGGTATCGGGGCTGCCTGTGCCCGTGCGCTCGCCGCACGCGGCGCGAAGGTAGTAGTGGCCGACGTCGATGCCTCCGGAGCTGCGGCCCTTGCCGACGAGCTGGGCGGCACGGCCTGGACGGTGGACTTGCTGGATACTGAGGCGTTGGCCGCACTGAGCCTTGACTGCGACATCCTGGTCAACAACGCCGGCATCCAAAAGGTCGCGCCGATCGAGGAGTTCGAACCAGCCGAGTTCCGACGGATCCTGGCCCTGATGCTGGAGGCGCCGTTCCTCCTGATCCGTGCCGCCCTCCCGCACATGTACGCCAACAACTTCGGGCGGATCATCAACATCTCCTCGGTCCACGGGCTCCGGGCCTCGGCCTACAAGAGCGCGTACGTGTCCGCCAAGCACGGTCTTGAGGGACTCAGCAAGGTCACTGCTTTGGAAGGCGGTGAGCACGGTGTCACGTCCAACTGCATCAACCCCGGCTACGTCCGCACGCCCCTTGTTGAGAAGCAGATCGCGGACCAGGCCCGGCTCCATGGCATCCCCGAGGCCGAAGTCCTGGCCAAGGTGATGCTCACGGAGTCGGCGGTGAAGCGGTTGGTGGAGCCGGAGGAAGTTGCGTCGTTGGCAGCTTGGATGGCCTCCGACGACGCCGGTATGGTCACCGGCGCGAGCTACACCATGGACGGCGGGTGGTCGGCCAGGTAGCCGCGGCAAAGTCATAGGGTCGTTGCAACGCTCTGATTGATGGAGCGTTTTATGGTCAAGTTGTTCCCCAAGGCTGCGCGTACTGAGTTTCTTGATTTGGTGTGTGCGGGGATGCCTGTTCGTACTGCTGCCCGGCGTGTCGGGGCGGTGCACGCTACCGGGCACAATTGGTGGGTTCAGTCTGGCCTAATGATGACCGTGAACCGGGGTGCTACCGGAGGTCTTGCCGATCCTGCTCCTTCAGTCGGGGGCCCTGGCCGTGCGTTGGGTCTGGAAGAGCGAGGCATGATCCAGATGGGTGTGCGGATGGGCCTCAGTTACGCGAAGATCGGCGCATTGATCGGGCGGGATAAGTCCGTAGTTTGGCGGGAGGTCAAACGCCACACGAGCGCGGACGGGAAGTACTACGCCTCGGTCGCTCACGCCAAAGCGCATCAGGACAGGCGCCGTCCCAAACCCTTCAGGCTGGCCAAGGACGAGGGTTTGTGCCGGCTGATCGGCGTCTGGATGGATGACGGGTGGAGTCCGAAGCTGATCTCCTCGATGTTGGCGTATTACTTCGGTGACGATCAGACTATGCAGGTGAGCCACGAGACGATCTACCAGGCCCTTTACGTCCAAACCCGCGGGAACCTGCGGGCGGACCTGGCCGAAAAGCTCAGCCTGAAACGCAAACAACGCATCCCCCACGGCACTGACCGGCGCGCCAACAGCCCCTATAAAGAGGCCTTCAAGATCAGCCAACGTCCCGCCGAGGTCCAGGACCGGGCAGTGCCCGGGCATTGGGAAGGTGACCTCATCATCGGCGCCAACGGGACAGCGATCGGAACCTTGGTGGAACGCTCAACCCGGTTCACGATCCTGCTGCACCTGCCAGGGGACCACACCGCGGAAACCGTTGCCGCCGCGATGATCCGGGAGATGGCCTCCCTCCCGGATCACCTGCGCCGGTCGATCACCTGGGACCGCGGCACCGAACTGGCCGACTACGCAAAAATCCAGACCGCTCTCGATACGACGATGTACTTCTGCGACCCGCACTCGCCCTGGCAGCGCGGCACCAACGAAAACACCAACCGGCTCCTGCGGTTCTGGTTCGAGAAAGGCACTGACCTTTCAGTGCACACCCCCGAGGACATCCGCCTGGTCGCAGCGAAACTCAACCGCCGCCCCAGACCAACACTGAACCTCGAGACCCCAGCCAACCGGCTAAACCAGCTGCTACAAGCGGCCTAACCCCCAGCGTTGCTCCCACCAATTGACTTTGCCGCGAGAACATTGGCATTAACTGTCATACGGGCGTGGAAAATCAGGCGGTTTCGTCCACCAATTCGGCCCGGCGCAGGCCACCACCGCGGACCCACAGTTTGTAGGCCACGAACAGGAGTGCCAGCCAGGTTCCGCCAACGTACAACGCAACCCGGGTGTCCTCGAAGACTCCAAGGATCACGATGACCATCGCCATGAACGCCATGGTCAGGATGGACGCAGCAGGCCAGAGCGGCGAGCCGAATTCCGACGCCGGCAGGCCCTTGCGCTTGATCTCCCGCTTCATCGCGACGTGCGAAACCAGGATCATCACCCAGACCCACACGGTGGCGAAGGTGGCGATCGAGGCAATGAGCACGAACACGTCTTCGGGGATGACGGCGTTCAAAACGACGCCCACCAGCAGGATGCAACCCATCATCACCACGGTCATCCACGGAACGCCGTGGCGGGAAATCTTGCTGAAGCTCTTGGGCGCGTGGCCCTGCTGCGCCAGACCAAACAGGATGCGCCCGGCCCCGAAAATGTCGCTGTTGATCGCCGACAGCGCGGCGGTGATGACCACGGCGTTGAGGATGTGCGGAGCGGCCGGGATGCCCAGTCCGTCGAAGATCTGCACGAACGGGCTGCCGCTGCTGCCGATCTCGTTCCACGGGAAGATGCTCATCAGCACGCCCAAAGTCAGCACGTAGAACAGGAGCACCCGCACGGGCACGGTGTTGACGGCCTGCGGGATGACCTTTTTGGGGTCGGCGGCTTCGCCTGCGGTGATGCCGATCGTTTCGATCCCGCCAAACGCAAACATCACGACGGCGAACGCTGCCAGGAGCCCTTCGAACCCGTTGGGGAACAAACCGCCGTGGTTCACGAGGTTCCCCAGCCCCGGTGCCACGCCACCGCCGTCGCCCGTTTGGAAACCGAACACGATGATCGCCGCACCGCCCACGATCATGGCGATAATCGCCACCACCTTGATCAGCGAGAACCAGAACTCAAGCTCACCAAACACCTTCACGCTGAGCAGGTTCATGGCGCCCAGGAACAGGATGATCGCCAGCACCCAGATCCATCTGTCCACCTGTGGGAACCAGAAGCCCATATAGATACTGAAGGCCGTGACGTCGGCGATTGCCACGATAGCCATTTCGAACACGTAGGTCCACCCGGTTACGAAACCGGCGAAAGGCCCCAGGTAGCGGCTCGCGTATTGGCCGAACGAGCCGGACACGGGGTGTCGGACGGCCATTTCGCCGAGGGCGCGCATCACCATGAACACGGCCGCGCCGCCGATGATGTAGGCGAGCAGGACGGCCGGTCCGGCCTTTTGGATGGCGGATGCCGAGCCGTAGAACAGGCCGGTGCCGATCGCGGATCCGAGTGCCATGAAACGGATGTGACGGACGTTGAGGCCTCGGCTGAGCGCCGTACCTGCGGCCTGGAGGACAGAGCTCTCCACAGCCAGCTTGGTTTGTTGCATAGTAAAACCTTCTCGTCTTTGGGAGGGGATCGCTATCCAGCAGATCACTTTTGACGGCCTTGTGATCGGACTCACGAGGGATTGGTGTCTTTGATCGCAGACACCATGCTGTGGGTCTCATCAGAGGGTGGTAAAAGTCATAGTTCCCGGTCGGATATGAT
Source organism: Paenarthrobacter sp. C1 (assembly GCF_049315185.1). Lineage (NCBI taxonomy): Bacteria > Bacillati > Actinomycetota > Actinomycetes > Micrococcales > Micrococcaceae > Paenarthrobacter > Paenarthrobacter sp. C1. Next base: position 386,639 of record NZ_CP186052.1, read on the forward strand.
GACCGCGGACAGCTCTTCAACACGGTCAGGCATCCCTCGCATTTCGCGTCGCCCCCTTTGAACTCTGTGCTGACTCTTGCATCTGTTACTTGGGGGACTCATGATTTCCGTAATCCGCGCTACCCGACGCCGTTGGGCAGCTGCCGTTGTTGCCGTAGTGGCCGGGGCATCCTTGCTCTTTGCCGCACCCGCGCAGGCCTATGACGTGCCGAATTTTGAGGTTCCGAACGCCTCGCAAGCTCCCGTGCCTTTCGTGGAACGGGTGAGTGACGCCGCTGGCGTGGTTGAGCTCTGGAAGACCGGCGGTCCCGCAATCCGCACCGCCGCCGCTGCCGCCTTGGTGGGTGGGCCGGACGCGGTCCAGGCATTCCTCGACGGCGGCCAGGACGTCGCGCTGGCAGCTGACCGGAAGCAGTTGGTCACCGAGCTGACGACACGGGGGAGCGAGCATGTCAGGGAGAGCGCGGTCAGGATACTGGCCACTAACGACCCCAGCGTGATCACGAGCTTCCTGTCAAAGGGCTGGGCCGGCGCCTGGGATCTCGACCTGCGGATAACGGCCACTCGGTTCCTCAACTACTCGGGTCCCATCCGGATGGCTGCTTCCAAGAGCCTGGACAACGGCAGTGAGGCTGTCGAGGAGTTCGTTCTCGAAGGCTGGCAAAAGACCGCTCAGGGCCAGGATCGTGAGGCAGTAACCTATCTGACCAATTCGCCCATTGCCGCCGTCACTCGCGGAGCGCAGGCTGCTCTGGACACCTACGACCCTGAAGTCCTTGCTACATACCTGCGCTACGGTCAGTTCGTTGCCGCAGCGCAGGACCAAAAATTGACTACGGTCACCAAATCACTCGACGCTGTGAGGGCAGATATCGCAGCCAACCCTGCTGGCTCGGCAGCCGTGGCGGATCGCGCGAAGACTGCTCTGGAGAACGCGCGACACGCCGTTGATGGCCCGAAGAAGACCGACCTGAGGCGCTTGCTGGAAGAGCGGGACTATCGCTTCTCGCAGGCTTGGCCCAAGCAGGCCATAGACAAAGCCCGGCTCGCATCCCAAGAGCCCGCCAAGGCTGCATTCAAAAAGGCCGCCGCCGAGCTTCCGGCTTTGCTGTCGACGCTAACGGCCCCTGGAGCTGATCTTGATCCTCTGATCATGGAAGCCCGCCAGGCCGCACTGGACCTCGCATTGGTGGGTACGCCTGAAGTGCGGAAGGCAGCTGAGGCTGCTCTGCTGGGTGGGAACTCTGCCGTCAAGGACTTCATTGCCGATGGTCACGGTCTCGCGAGCGAACAGGACAGTGCAGCCTTTGTTAACGACAGGCAGCGTGCTTTCCAGCACATGGCCGCGGGCGGCGTGCACGTGGTCCAGGCTGCTAAGGACGCTGTTAAGTCCGTCAACCATGCAGATGTCCGGTACTTCCTTGAGTACGGACACTCCGACGCGCAGTACTTGGATAACTCGGAATTGGCCGACGGTCTCATAAGGCTCGATTCTCCGGAGCTCCAGACTGCTGCTGGCGTAGCGATGGCGGGCGGGCGAGCGGAACTTCAGGCATTTGCATCAAGCGAACAGTTCACTGCTGCCGAGAAGGACGCGGCGAATGCCCGGCATACCGCCGCCGTAAACGCCGCTCTCGCAGAGCTGTCGCGGCTCACTGACCAGGCAATCCTCGACGCCGGTAGGGCGGCTGACGCTGCGAAGGCCGCTGAAGCCGCACGCCAAGCCGAGGCCGCACGTCAAGCTGAAGCCGCACGCCAGGCCGAAGCCGCTGGTGGGCAGCTTTCGGCCGGCAGCGTTGATGCATCGCAGCAATCGGTAACAGGAGCAGCCCCGATCGTCATTCCGTGGCCGCGCGAGTACGCTCCCGCCGTCGGACTGGCTGAGACCGGCACTGTCACGGAGTCCGTAGAAAAGCCCGCGGCAACGCCTTCGGCCACACCGAGCATTTCCGTGCCGCCGACGACCTCGGCAGCAAAGGGCTCCACATCGGTGGATTCCCAGTCGCAGGAGGCGGCTGCTCCGATGGCTGCTTCTTCTGCGGGCATCAGTGGCTGGACCATCGGCCTCATCGTGGCACTGGTCCTGGCAGCAGCTGGAGCCATCACGTTCCTGTTGCGCCGCAAGGGTCCCTCCCCAGCCGAGGGATAGCCGGCAACGCCTCCGGGCAGTCGGAAAACGTCGTCGGAGTGTCCGGTATACCGGACACTCCCGGCGGCCCGGTGCTGGTCAATGCCTTGTGAAAGGTGCACGCTTGAGTACGGGATACCGGACAGTATGCTTCGGCGCCCCTCAAGATCACCCAGCAGCGAGGAACCATGACCACCACGCCCACCGCGCCCGGCAAGGCCACGTCCAAAGTCCCGGCTGCCGAAAACACCTTGCGCATCCTGAAACTGTTGGCTTCGCGGCGAGGGCCGATGGCGGCGTCGAATATCGCCACGGCACTGGGCCTGCCGCGGTCCAGTGTCTACCACCTGCTGGGCGTTATGGAGGCGAACGGCTTCGTCCTCCATCTGCATGAGGAGCAGCGCTACGGACTCGGCATCAGTGCCTTCGAACTCAGCTCCGCCTATTCGCGGCAGGAGCCGTTGTCCCGGCTGGGTCGCCCCATGCTGGCGTCGCTGGTTGACGTCATCGGCGAGAGCGCACACCTGGCTGTGCTCCATGGCCGCGATGTCCTTTACATCGTGGAAGAACGTGCCAAGAACCGCCCAAGCCTGGTGACCGACGTCGGGGTTCGACTTCCCAGCCACCTCACCGCGTCCGGTCGGGCAATCCTCGCCGCCTTGCCCAAATCGCAGGTCCGCGCCCTCTACCCGAACGCTGCGGCCTTCACGTCCCGGCACGATGTCGAGTTTCCCATCATGAAGTACTCCGCCTTGTCGTCCCATTTGGACCAGGTGCGCCAGCGTGGCTACGCCACGGAAAACGGCGAAATCACTCCCGGGTTCGGCTCCATCGCCGTCGCCGTGACTGACCACGTTGGATGGCCGACGGCGGCAGTCGCCGTCACGTTCCTGGAGGACAAAGTGCCGGCTGAGCAATGGCCCGTACTGGCCGCGCGGATCAGGAAAGCCGCCGACGAACTGTCGGTCCGGATCCATGGTCGCCCGACGGCGGGCTGACGCTTAGTAAGCGCCGATGCACCCTAGCGGCTGCCCGGCCCGGGGGAGTCGCGTTCAACCATGGCGCGGAAAGCTTCCAGCTCGCCCCGGAAACTCCCCCGGTAGGATCCCGTGGCGAAGAGTCGTCCCACCACCGTGGACACCAGTCCGCGTGTTTCGAACAGCTGCTGGATGCGCGTGCCACCACTTTCCGGGGTGAACGTGACATCCGATTCCCCTTTGAGGATCGCGTTGCCGAAGCGGGTGCGGATGTGCCGCGGCCGTTCCGCAGCGATGACTTCCGTGGGACTCGCCATCCGGCCGAACCACACCGTATAGCTGCTGCCGGCCTGGTCGGTGGAGCCAACGAGATCGGTCACGCTTGTGACGCCGCCGATCCACTCAGTAAACCTGTCAGGATCCGTCCAGGTGTCGAAAACCCGCTCCGGCGGCGCGGCGACCAAGGTGGACACTCGATACGTTGCCATGGGTCCAGCATGCGCGCATCCGGGCGCGAAAGCGAGAGCATCCGCATGTCTGTAATCCCGGACAGCACCGCCCGAAAAGCCGTTCCGGCCGCTTGGTAAAGGGGCTTTAGTAGAAGCAGAAGATCTTTCCACCACACACTTCCCACAGACGAAGGAGTCACCATGGCACCCGCCGATTTCACTACTGGTGCCCGTCCGGTCAAGGCCGCCCGGGGTACTGAGCTTACTGCCAAGTCGTGGCAGACCGAGGCGCCGTTGCGCATGCTGATGAACAACCTCGACCCCGAGGTCGCCGAGCGTCCGGATGATCTGGTGGTCTACGGTGGCACCGGACGCGCAGCGCGTTCCTGGGCTGCGTTCGATGCGATCACCCGGACCCTGGAAACCATGGAGAAGGACGAGACCCTACTGGTGCAGTCGGGTAAGCCGGTAGGTGTCTTCCGCACGAATGAGTGGGCGCCCCGTGTTCTCCTCGCCAACTCCAACCTCGTCGGTGATTGGGCTACGTGGCCTGAGTTCCGCCGGCTCGAGGCTGAGGGCCTGATGATGTACGGCCAGATGACGGCCGGGTCCTGGATCTACATCGGCACCCAGGGCATCCTGCAGGGCACCTACGAAACCTTTGCCGCCGTCGGAAATAAGCTCGCTGCGGAGGGCCGCCACCCCGCGCCTGCCGCTGAAGGTTCCACGGAAGGGCCGCTCGCCGGTACCTTGACCCTGACCGGTGGCTGCGGTGGCATGGGCGGTGCGCAGCCGCTGGCCGTGACGTTGAATGACGGTGCGTGCTTGATTGTTGATGTGGACGAGTCCCGCCTGCGTCGGCGTGTGGGTAAGCGGTACCTGGACGAGGTCGAAACCGATCTGGACACCGCGATCGCCAAAGTCCAGGCCGCCAAGGACGAGCGCCGCGGCTGGTCCGTCGGTTACGTGGGCAACGCCGCTGAAGTCTTCCCCGAATTGCTGCGCCGCCACAAGGCCGGCGAAGTCACTTTTGACGTGGTCACGGACCAGACCAGTGCGCACGACCCGTTGTCCTACCTGCCGGAGGGCATCACCGTGGCCGAGTGGCACACCGAAGCCGAAGCGGATCCGGAAGGGTTCACCAAGAAGGCCCAGGCTTCCATGGCCCGCCATGTGCAGGCGATGGTGGAGTTCCAGGACGCCGGAGCTGAGGTCTTTGATTACGGAAACTCGATCCGTGACGAGGCCCGTAAGGGCGGGTACGATCGGGCGTTCGAATTCCCTGGCTTCGTCCCGGCGTACATTCGTCCGTTGTTCTGCGAGGGCTTGGGCCCGTTCCGCTGGGTCGCGCTCTCGGGCGATCCGGAAGACATCGCGGTGACGGACGCTGCGATCAAGGAGTTGTTCCCGGAGAACAAGCACCTCCACAAGTGGATCGACGCTGCCGCGGAGCGGGTGGAGTTCGAGGGCCTGCCGGCACGTATTTGCTGGCTCGGGTACGGCGAACGTGCCAAGGCCGGGTTGTTGTTCAACCAGCTCGTCGCCGAGGGCAAGGTCAAGGCCCCGATCGTGATCGGCCGTGACCACCTGGATTCAGGGTCCGTGGCGTCCCCGTACCGTGAGACCGAGTCGATGAAGGATGGCTCGGACGCGGTCGCTGACTGGCCGCTGCTGAACGCACTGACTGCTGCATCCTCGGGCGCTACCTGGGTGTCCATCCACCACGGTGGTGGTGTCGGTATTGGCCGGTCCATCCACACTGGCCAGGTTTCCGTCGCTGACGGCACGGAGCTGGCAGCCCAGAAACTGGAACGGCTCCTGACCAACGATCCCGGCATGGGCGTCATCCGCCACGTCGACGCCGGCTACGACCGCGCCATCGAGGTCGCCAACGAACGCGGCGTCCGCATCCCCATGAACGAGAAGTAGGCAACAAAAGTGACTATTACTACCCACGAACCCCTGACCGTCACCCTCGGCTCCAGCGGCGTGACCCCGGAAGACGTGGTCGCCGTCGCGCGCCACGACGCCAAGGTGACCATCTCCCAGGAAGCCTGGGACAACGTCGCCAAGGTCCGCGCCCACATCGATGACCTCGCTACCAGCGATGTCCCCGCCTACGGCATTTCCACGGGCTTCGGCGCCCTGGCTAACCGCCACATCCCCAACGACCTCCGCACGCAGCTGCAGAAGTCGCTGATCCGCAGCCACGCCGCCGGCATGGGCCCGGCCGTGGAACGGGAAGTGGTCCGCGGCATCATGTTCCTCCGCGCCAAGACCCTGGCATCGGGCCGCACCGGCGTCCGTCCGGTGGTCCTGCAGACCATGGTGGACGTCCTCAATGCAGGCATCACCCCGCTGGTCCGCGAGTTCGGTTCGCTCGGTTGCTCCGGCGACCTCGCACCGCTGTCCCACTGCGCGCTGGTCCTCATGGGTGAAGGTGAAGCAACGGGTCCCGACGGCGAGCTCTACGGCGTTGCCGGAAAGGCGCCCGTTGCTGAGCTGCTCGCCCAGCACGGCATCGAGCCCGTCACGCTGGCTGAGAAGGAGGGCCTGGCCCTCGTCAACGGCACCGAAGGCATGCTTGGCATGCTGCTGATGGCCATCGCCGACATCCGCCTGTTGCTCGCGACGGCGGACGTCACCGCAGCGCTCAGCGTCGAGGCACTGCTGGGCACCGACCAGGTGTTCCTGCCGGAACTCCACGCAGCCCTGCGTCCGCACCCCGGCCAAGCCGCCAGCGCCGACAACATGCTCCGTGTGCTGTCCAACTCGCCGATCGTTGCCTCCCACAGGATCAACGACACCAAGGTGCAGGACGCCTACTCGCTTCGTTGCGCCCCACAGGTTGCCGGCGCCGTCCGCGACACCGTGGACCACGCCGCGCTGGTGGCGTCCCGCGAACTTGCTGCCGCCATCGACAACCCCGTGGTCCTGCCCGACGGCCGCGTCACCTCCAACGGCAACTTCCACGGCGCCCCCGTGGCGTACGTCCTGGACTTCCTGGCCATCGCCGTTGCGGACCTCAGCTCCATCGCCGAGCGCCGCACGGACCGCATGCTGGACCCGGCCCGCTCGCACGGACTCCCGGCCTTCCTCGCCGGAGACCCCGGCGTGGACTCCGGCCTGATGATCGCCCAGTACACGCAGGCAGGCCTGGTCTCGGACAACAAGCGCCTGGCCGTTCCGGCATCGGTGGACTCCATCCCGAGCTCCGCCATGCAGGAAGACCACGTGTCCATGGGCTGGCACGCAGCCCGGAAGCTTCGCAAGGCCGTTGAGAACCTTCGCCGCGTGCTCGCCGTCGAACTCGTCACCAGCGCACGCGCCATTGATATGCGTACGCAGATGTCCGACGGCGAACTCACCCCGGGTCCTGCCGGCACGGCAGTACTTGAGGTGCTTCGCGAAGTGGTGCAGGGACCGGGAACCGACCGGTTCCTGTCGCCCGAACTCGAAGCGGCTGACCGTTTGGTTGGCTCCGGCGCGGTCCGTGCGGCCGCCGAATCCGCCGTCGGGATTTTGGCCTGACGTCGAATAAAACGCTCATTTCATGGGCAGATTTGTCACGCCCCGGTCTTTGTTCGCAACGCAGGCACCGGGGCGTGGCAAATGTAGTAGAACTTATGGTGTACGTCACGTCCACGCCGAAGATGTCGTGGGCTTGACGGTCAACCGTTCACAACTCAATACACAACAGAGAACATCCACAAAGGGGTAGAAGTTCAATGAAGGCACGCGGAGCAGTCCTGTCCAGGCGAAACGCTCACTCGGCTACGGTTTCCGATTGGAAGACGCTGAAGGCCGGCGACACGGTGGAAGTGGTCAAGTACGCCCACGTCATCGCAGCCGGTCGGGTTGAGGAGGTTTCCAGCAGCGGAAACGTTGTGTGGCTTGAGCACTCAGGGCCCGGCGTCACCGAAGAGGGCAAGGAATTGTTCATGAAGTCCGACGGCGTCACTCTCCGCCGGGCGTAGCTTAAACAGAAACCGGGGCTCGTCCCCTTCCGCGGCTAGTAGGTGCGGAAGGGGACGGGCCCCGGTTTTTGGCGTCGCTGCCAGTGATGCCGTCAGGGGTGGCAATCAGGCAGCGAGTACTTCGTGGGTCTGACCGAAGGGAACGGATTCGTCCAGCGCCACGGTGTAGGTGCCGGGCTCGTGCCTGGTCACCAGAATGCCGCAGTTGGCGTCTGCCGCTGCGTTCTTGATCAATGCATCCACGGCCTGCTCGAGTCCGTCGTGGATTTCGTCCGCCCTGGAAAAGGACAGGCGGATTTCGCGTTCTGCAGTCATTGCAGGGGTCATTTGGGGGCCTCCTATTACTTGCCGCATGCGAGGGCGACCCATCAATCATAGTCGGAGCTTGCCGATTATTTGTAAGATGACTGGCAACGGAGTGACCCGGGTCTCAGGCGTGCCGAGGTGGCAGTTAATGCCAATGTTTGGACGGCGTCTTCAGGTGGCTAGTGCAACACCCCTGTAGTTGGAGGGGTGTCATGGTCAAGAAGTTGCCGTGGTCGGTTCGTGCGTGTGCGTATGAGCACTTGCTGGCGGGTGAGGACACGGGACGAAGTGCTGCCGCGGCTGGGGTGTCCCGGCAAGCGGTGTCGCATTGGGCGAAACTAGCGGGCATGGAACTTATCTCCGGCCCTGGTGGTGGCGTGCGTCTTCCGATGGCTTCGGAGGTGCTTTCGCGGGATAAGGAGCGAAGGTACCGGCGGCTGACTTTGGAGGACCGGGCTTATATCAAGGCCTGTCTGGGCTTGCCGGAGCCGCGTTCCATGCGACAGATCGCCAAGGAGTTGGGCGTGCATCCATCAACGGTGTCCCGGGAGATCCGCCGACACAGTATCGAGCATTGGGCCCGGCGCTATTACGACGCCGGGGTTGCCCAACACCGGGCACTGGTCCGCCGTAGACGGAACCGGCCCGTGAAGCTCTCTGCGGGAACGGCGGTGTGGAAGGAGGTCGTGGCACGCTTGAACCAGCGTTTCTCACCTCAACAGAGCGCTGCGGACCTGAAGAAGACGTTCCCCGAGCAGCCGGAGATGCACGTGTCCCACGAGTCAATTTACCAAGCCCTTTACGTGCAGGGCCGGGGTGCCTTGCGGCATGAACTTGCCGTGGAGAAGGCCCTACGTTCGGGCCGGACCGGTCGTAAGCCCCAATCAAAGCTGCCTGCCAGGAACGTAAGGCCCTGGCTTGAAGGGGCCCGGCTGAGCGACCGGCCCGCCGAAGTCCAGGACCGGGCCGTGCCCGGCCATTGGGAAGGTGATTTGGTCGTGGGTCCCGGTAACTCCGGGATCGTCACCTTGGTCGAGCGCTCCTCACGGTTCACTTTGCTGGGCCGGCTGCCGGGAGCCAGGGACAGCGCGACGGTCATCGAGGTCATGCAGAAAATGATCCACACCCTGCCCCAGGCGATCCTTAAAACGATCACCTGGGACCAAGGCACGGAAATGGCTCAACACGCCAAGTTCACAGTAGCGACCGGCTGCCAGCTGTTCTTCTGTGACCCGCACTCACCCTGGCAACGCGGCACGAACGAGAACACCAACGGACTGGTCCGCGATATCCACCCCAAAGGCACGAACTTCAACCAGGTCAGCGACGAAGAACTCGCCCACACCCAGCACCTGCTCAACATCCGACCGCGTCAAACACTCCAATGGGACACCCCAACTGAAAGACTGACCAAAATAATCGATGGTGTTGCACTAGCAAGCTGAAACCGCCGACTAAACACCCTCATTAACTGCCAACTCGGCGGACGATCGCCGGGACCGATTGGACGTGGTGGCGGGATTCGAACCCGCGTACGCTGCTTTGCAGGCAGCTCCCTGGCCTCTTGGGTACACCACGTGCAATCGACACTAGGTGCCCGGGCGAAGGGCTTTCAACATTCGTTGCGCAGGCTTTCGCAGGGCTACGCGGGCTTTCGCGCGGCTACGCAGTATTGCCCTTGGTTGCCGTCAATGACACGCGTTTGAGTAGTCCTGTGACCCCGGCAGCAACCACGAGAGTCAGGATGGCTGCGGCCATGTGCGTATAGAGCATGATGTGCGGCGAACCACCGCTGAAGCCAGCCGCTGCCGGTGGATCACCTGGACCTGGTGCGGCGCTGTGGAGGTGCTCCGCCCATCCACTCCCGGGGTAGTAACCGCCGAATGCAGCGAACCCAAAGTGCAGCAGTTGCTGCGCCACACCTGACACCAGCAGCAGGATCAATGGCCCGTGGACCCAGCGGGCCAGGAGTTGGGCCCCCAGGCAGCACAGCGCGGCGAAGCCAAGCAGAACGGGAAGGGCCGGAGCGCTGCCGCCCGCCGTAAGGTGCGCCGCCAGTCCCAGGCCGACGGCCAGCAGCCCGGAGACCCAGGCCCACTTGTCCTGCACAGGAACTGCGCGCATCGCCATCCTTCCCTCCACACAGGCTAAGCGGCGGAGGCCGGAGGGAAAAGGGGCGGGCGACTATCCCAGGAGCGTGTTCACCAAACGTGCTGCAACTTTCGCAGTCCGGGAATCAACGTCGAATTCCGGATTCAGTTCGGCGACATCAACGTGCAGCAACTTCCCGCTGGCGGCAACCTGCCGGCAAACCGCGCTGATCACGGGCAGCGGGACGCCATAGGCCGCAGGAGCGCTCACCCCGGGTGCCACCGAGGCCGGCATCACGTCGAGGTCGATCGTGAGGTACAGGACATCCACGCCAGCCAGGAAATCCGCTACAAAAACCTCCACGGCTTCCGGTGAGCATTGCTCGTCCAGCAGATACTTCACGCCCAGGCGTTGCGCCGTGTCAAAAAGGGTCCGGGTGTTGTTGGGCTCGGAAATTCCGACGACGGCGTACTGCAGTTCGCGTCCGGCGGCGGACTCAGCCCGGGCCATCTGAAGGAACGGCGTGCCCGAGCTCGGTGTGGGCTCATCCCTCAGGTCAAAGTGGGCATCAAGGTTCAGCACACCCAGCCGCTTGCCCTGGACCACGTCCGAGCCGGCGACGCCCAAGTAGCTGGCAAACGCGGTCTCGTGGCCTCCGCCCAGCACCACGGTGAGGTTACCGGCGTCGAGCAATCCCGAAATGGCGCGGCCGGCGCGCTCCTGGCCCGCCTCCAGCGCGTCGCCTTCCACCACAACATCGCCGGCGTCGAACACGTCCCGTTCCAGGTGGTAAGCCAGCGGTCCCAGTACCGAACGGATGGCGGCCGGCGCCGCGGCGGCACCCGTGCGGCCCTTGTTGCGTCGAACGCCGGCGTCACTGCAGAATCCAAGCACGACGGCGGGACGCGAGGCGGTGCTGGCCGCTGCGGGCGTGTGCGGGGTGACGGCCTGCCACCAGCGGCGGTGCGCAACGCCGTCGCCGTCGAAACGGCCGGTCCACGGGGCGGGGCTGACATCTACAATTACGGCGCGTGTTTCCATGCTTTAAGCAGACCGGACCCGGACTGCCAATACCAGCAGTTCCGGGTCCGGGGTGTCTGAAATACCGGAATGCCTACTTGACGCCCAGGAGTTCCTCAACGGTTCCGATGCCGAAGAAGAGCAGGAACGCAGCGGCCACAGCCCACATCAAGGGGTGGACTTCGCGGGCGCGGCCCTGGAAGGTGCGGATCAGCACGAACGAGATGAACCCGGCACCCAGGCCGTTGGCGATGGAGTACGTGAACGGCATCAAGGCGATGGTCAGGAACGCGGGAATCCCGACTCCCCAGTCCTGCCAGTCGATCTTCCCCACCTGGGACACCATCATGAAGCCCACAACCACCAGCGCGGGGGCCACGGCTTCGAATGGCACCAGGTTGATCAGCGGTGTGAAGAACATGGCAATGAGGAAGAGCACGCCGGTCACGATCGAGGCCAGGCCGGTGCGGGCACCTTCGCCGATGCCCGCGCCGGATTCAACGAAGATCTGGTTGGAGGAAACCGAGGCCCCGCCGCCGACGATGGCACCAAGGGCGTCCACCTGCAGCACGCGGTCCACGTTCGGGATGTTGCCGTCCTTGTCCACCGTTCCGGCCTCATTGGCCAGGCCCACCATGGTGCCCATGGCGTCGAAGAAGATGCTCAGCAGGATCACGAATGCCAGCAGCGCCGCGGCGATGAAGCCGAGGTGTTCGAAGGCCCCGAAGGGGTTGGCCTTGCCGATCAGGGAGAGGTCCGGAGCGCCCCACTCCGACAAAGTGGGGGCCACCAGGGACCAGCCGCGGGGGTTGACGTTCTTGCCATCGAAGCTGGGGCCGATGTGGAGGGTGAACTCGAGGATCGCAGCCAGCGCAGTGGAGACCACGATGCCGATCAGGATCGCACCACGGACCTTGCGGACCACCAGGGCGATGGTCAGGATCAGACCGACGGCAAACACCAGAGTGGGCCAGCCCATGAGCTTCCCGTCAACACCGAGGCCCAGCGGAACAGTCGTGCCCGCAGCGTCCGGGATGCGCCGGACGAAACCGGCGTTCACCAGGCCGATCAGGGCAATGAACAAGCCGATGCCCACCACGATCGCCGTCTTCAACGCCTCCGGCACAGCCTTGAAAACCGCGGTGCGGAAGCCGGTGAGCACCAGGATGAGCATCGTGACGCCGGAGAGGACAACAAGGCCCATCATGTCCGGCCAGGTCAGCTGCGGGTGCGAGGCCACGGTAACCGCGACGAACGCATTCACGCCCAGCCCAGTGGCCACAGCGAAGGGGTGCTTGGCCCAGGCGCCCATGAGGATGGTCAGGATGCCGGCGACGAACGCCGTGGTGGCTGCGACCGCGGTGAAGCCCAGGGAAGCTCCGCTGGAGTCTGCCCCCGAGAGGATCAGCGGGTTCAGCACAACGATGTAGCTCATGGCGAAGAATGTCGCGAAGCCGCCACGGATTTCCCTTGAGTACGTGGAGCCACGTTCGGAAATCTTGAAATAGCGGTCCACTGCAGAACCTTGTTTAAGCATGAAGGTCTCCGGGTATTGGGGGGAGTGTGCTCTCAAATCCTATGCCGTTGAATGTGGGAGCTTCGGACCATTCCCCTAGTCTGTAAGGAAGCCAACACTAGGAGAAACCGCCCCATGCGTACCATCCGCCCGCTTCTGGCCGCCGTCGTCGCCGCCCTTGCCTTCGCGTCTGCCCTGCTGTTTTCCGCGGCTCCGGCGTCCGCGCACGACGTCGCGGAATCCACAGCGCCGGCGAACGGTGCAACCGTGGCTGAAGTGCCGGCGTCGGTCTCCATTACGTTCAACAACCGGCCGCTGGCCATCGGATCGGGCGTCTCCGTAACCTCCGGCGGCGAGAACTGGGCAGACGGGCCGGTCGAGATCATCGACAGCCAGGCCGTGCAGAAGCTCCGGGCCGGCGCGCCGGCGGGGGAGTACACGGTGGTGTGGCGCGTTGTCAGCTCCGATTCGCACCCCATCGAGGGCACCTTCAAGTTCACGGCCACAGCGGGAAGCACGACGGCGGCAAGCGGCTCGGCCGCCCCCTCGGCGTCCGCTTCGGCCACCTCGGGATCGGTGCCGTCCGCAGGTACGGCTCCTCCGGGAACAGTTGGCAGTTCGCCCGCGGCAGATGCGTCCCAGCCGTTCCCCTGGAGCATTGTTGTCATTGCGGTTGTTGCGGTTGCGCTCGTGATCTTCCTCGCCGTTACAGCCCGCAGGAAACTTGCCGGATCGGATGACGAAAACCGCCCGGAAGCCGCGGAATAGCGGGCTTTTCTACGTAGCTGCGAATATCTCGGTTCGGTTACCGCGACACGCCAAAGCTGCAGTCCTCGTTACTTAAATGTGACTTCGGCGGGATCATCGCGTACGGTAGTACCTGTGCCTGTTCCACGTAGCGGGCACTTCCGGCCTGATTGCCTAGCTCTGCCGCAGTCCGGAATCCGTTCGCAGACAAACCTACGGCAGAGACGGGGAACCCATTTTGGGCCGCTTTCGAGCGTGCCTTGGGGTGAAGTCACGAAACTTCCGCTGAACAGCGGGGGATAGTGGCCGGGTGACTCCCATCCGAATCCGACAGCTAACCTCGCAGGCATCGGGAGAGGCTCTTTCATGTCTTCACGCATTCTTCGCGGCCGTCGTAAGGCGGACAGCGTACGTCCTAATCCGTTCATCTCCATCTCCAAGGCAGTTGCCAGCAACGCTTCCGGCGCTGGCCGCCAGGCAGCTGTTATCGCAGCAGCTTCCGGACTCGTTCTGACCGGATCTGTCGCTGCACACGCTGCAGAGGCTCCGGTCCAGCGCGATGCCAGCCCCGCTACGGTCGCCGAGACCGCTTCCGAGGCCCCCACCAAGGTTGTTACCGCTCTTTCTACGGCTACCGTCAACTTCGAGCGTCCGGCTGTTGCTTCTGTTGCAGCTCCGGTCATCGAAAAGCCGGCTCCTGTAGTTGAAGCCCCCGCTGCCAAGCCGGCTGCCGTTACCGCTGCTGCAGCGGCGGCTCCCGTAGCTGCCCAGGCTGCAGTTGCAGCTCCGGCCGCTGTTGCACCTGCTGCTGCTCCTGTAGCTGCTGCTCCCGCTGCCGGTGGCGTCAACGCTGCCATGGTTGCCTCGGCTTACGCCCAGATCGGCATCATGCAGGACTGCACCGCCATGGTTGAGCGGGCCCTCGGTTCCGCCGGCATTCCGGTTGGCGACCTCGCTCCCATGCAGTTCATGAACTACGGCAAGGTTGTCAGCGACCCGCAGCCGGGCGACATGATCGTCCAGTCCGGCCACGTCGCCATCTACATCGGCAACGGCCAGGCAATCAGCGGTGGAATCAACGGCAACCAGACGGGCATCCACCCGATCAGCTGGTTGACCGCTACTGGTCCCATCACGTACGTACGCGCTGGCGCATAAGCCTCACGCTTCAACGCAAGGGCCGGTGTCTCCGAAGATCATCTTCGAGGACACCGGCCTTTGGCGTTTAAAATTCGTGTTGCGGCTGCCGTGAATGATGCCGGCTAGGCGATGGCGATACCCGGGCCGCCCGGGAGCGCCACCTTGGTGGAGATTGCCTGACCCACTGCCTTGGCTTGCCGCAGGACTTCCTTGGGGCTGGGCGTAATGAGCTCGCCCACGCCCACCAGGTGCATTCCCACTGCCCGCATCGCGGAGACCAGGTTCTGTCCGACGGCGATTCCAAGTTCGGCCAGCATGCGGCGCAGCTGGCTCTGGGCGCAGCGTGTGACCACAATATGGTCTGCCAGGAGAATCCCGTTGGCGGTGTGGACTGCCCACTGGCGCGGGGCGGATTCGAGGGGGCCGGAGGCATGGAGACCGCTCCGGGTCATGCTTGCGGCGAGCCCGTACCCGATGTGCTGGGTTGGGTCCGCGCCCAGGAAATCCAGGCGGACGGCCCTGGTGGTGCTGCGTACGTCCAGATGGTGGCTGGCCGCGTAATTGCGTAAGTGGCGGAGGATTTCGTTGCGTTCCTGGATGGACGCGGGATCGGTGACCTCGCAGCGTTGAAGCATGCCTGTGTGGACCGCCGGGCCGGTGGCTGACAGGGCACCGAAACCATCCACCACTATGGAGCCCACGCCGTAGCGGCTGAGTTCACTGGCAACTGCCAGGCCGGACAAGCCGGTTCCTATGACCACGGTGGTTGTGCGTTCCGTGCCGGAATCAGGCGCGTGTGACACTGCTTGGTTCCTCCTTGACGTGTGTGCCTTGCGGCATCGCGTGGGATCGCGTCCGAGTTCCCCAAGCGGCCGCAAATAAATGGCCGGAGTGTGCTGTAGGACACGTTCGCCGGCCATTCGGTGACTCGAACACTACCGAACTTTTTCGCGCATGGATAGCCTTCCCTGACAGCGTGTTCCGTGTGTTCATCAGCAGCACAAAAGCGGGGTCCGGAAACCGAGCCCCGACCGTTATACACATACAGCCGAGCCACCTTGATTCGGCCCTGCCGACCGAGAATAGTGGGCATTGGACAGGGAAATTCCGGATTTCCCTGCCCCTGGCCATTGACAATCGAGCCCTCGAGGAATCCGATGCGGAAAACCTCTGGCAGAATGGCCGGAACATCAAGCAGTAGGTGGAGAGGCGGGCCCCCAAATGGACCAGCACGGCAGACACAGTGAAGAGCCACAGGACGGCGAGGGCCTGGCAGTGGCACCGGGCGGCATCGTCGTGGGAGTGGACGGCTCGGAACACGGGCAGTGCGCCCTGGTGTGGGCAGCACGTGAGGCCGAACGCAGGCAGCTTCCGCTGCACATCGTCACGGCGTACTCGGTTCCTATTTTCGCCGCCTCAGGACTCGACGGCGGATACGCCACCGTGGACGATTCGGTCATTCGCGAGGGCGCGGAAGCCATTGTCAAGCAGGCCATGGACAAGGTCGCCCGATACTCCATCGACGTTGATGCTTCCGTCGAAAACGGTGACGCAGCAGGCGTGCTGCTGGATCTTTCCGCAGAGGCAGCGCTCCTGGTTTTCGGAAGCCGTGGCCGCGGCGGTTTCGTAGGTCGTCTGCTGGGCTCAGTCAGCAGCGCCTTGCCCGCCCATGCCAAGTGCCCCACAGTAACTGTCCCGCTCTATTGTGCTGACCGCCTCGGCGAGAATACCGAGGACAAACACATCAAGGCCGAGCACGCCAAGGCCGGCCCCCGCATCGTGGAAAACGTGGTTGCAGTGGGCGTGGACGGCTCGGAGCAGGCGCGGGTCGCTGTGCTCGAAGCAGCTGAGCAGGCCCAACGCATGGGAGCCAAGCTCCGTGTCATTTGCGCTGTCCCGCAGTACAGCGGTTCCCTGGCCTGGGTCCCCGCTCCCTTGGACCGGGACGCCTTGTTTGCCGATATCAAGGTTCAGCTGGACGCGGGGGTTGCCTGGCTGCAGAGCCATTTCCCGCAACTGACCATCGAGACGGACCTCAGGGACGGCTCGCCTGTTGACGTTCTGGTGGAAACCAGCCGCAGCGTGGAATTGGTGGTTTTGGGCACCCGTGGCCGCGGTGGGTTTGCGGGCATGCTGTTGGGATCCACATCGGATGGCGTCCTGCACCATGCGAAAGGACCCGTGTTGGTTGTTCCGGACCGCGAGGATCCCCGTCTGGCAGACCGCGACAAGTTTGGTCCGATGCTCGGCGCGGTGTAGGAAAAGGCGCAGGAAAAGGGATGCCGGTGTTCACGCTGCAGCTCACGGATATTCGTGGACCCATGCTTCCCGAGGTGGGCGGCAAAGCAGCGAACCTCGGCGAGCTTGCAGGCGCCGGCTTACCCGTGCCGCCAGGCTTTTGCCTGACCACGGATGCATATCGGCGTGCGCTGTCATCGAGCGGCCTGGATGACATTTGTGCGGCCCTGGAATCGACAAGCACGGTTGACCTTACAGGGCTGAACCGGTTGGCCGGGCGGGCCCGTTCCCTGGTCCTCGACGCCGGGGTCCCGGCCGACGTCGCTGAAGCAGTGCGGTCCGCCTATGAAGCTCTGGGCAGCAACGTCCCCGTCGCTGTCAGGTCTTCGGCAACAGCCGAAGACCTTCCCTTCGCGAGTTTCGCCGGCCAACAGGACACTTTCCTGAACGTGGTGGGCGCGGACTCTGTCCTGGATGCCGTGAGCCGCTGCTGGGCTTCCTTATGGACTGACAGGGCGGTGACTTACCGGGCTACCAACGGCATTGAGCATGCTGGTGCCGCCCTGGCTGTCGTTGTCCAGGAGATGGTCGATTCGACGGCTGCCGGTGTTATGTTCACGGCCAATCCCGTGACGGGCAAGAGGCACGAGACAGTGATCGACGCGAGCCCCGGTCTGGGGGAGGCCGTGGTGTCCGGCGCCGTGAATCCGGATCAGTACGATGTTGATATGGCCGGCGGTGCAATCGTGAAACGCACCCTGGGGGACCGGCGGGTGGAGATCCATGCCGTGCCGGGCGGCGGCACGCAACGGACCCAACGGTCACGCAACGAAAGTCCGGGGGACCCGGAAGGCGCCCGGGATGCAGCTGTTCAACCGTGTCTTAGTGACCGGCAGATCAAGGAGCTGGCCGAACTTGGCCGCTTGGTGGAGAGACACTATGGAGCTCCACAGGACACCGAGTGGGCCATGGATCCCAACGGAAAACTGTGGCTGACCCAGGCCAGGCCCATCACCACCCTTTACCCGCAAACCACCCGCACCCCACCGGTCCCTGGCATCCACGCCTTTCTGAATTTCAGCCTCGCGCAGGGCCTCACACGGCCACTGACGCCCATGGGTTTGGCCGGGATCCGCCTCATAGCCTCCTGTGTTGCCAAAACGGCGGGCTTTGCCGTCCCGGATCCCCGGTCAGGACCGTCACCCTATTACGAGGCCGGCCAGCGCATCTTCTTTGATCTCACCCCGGTATTGCGGAGCCGGATCGGGCGGAAGATCGTGCCCCGGGTCTTCGATGTCATGGAAGCCCGGTCCGCCATGCTGATGCGGAGTTTGTTCGATGACCCCCGCTTTTCGGTGACCATCAAAACGCCGCTGAAACTCATCCGCCACGTGGCTCCAGTGGCTGCAAAATACCGCGTCCCCGAGTCGTTGCTCCGGGGTCTGTTCCGTCCGGAGGCGGCCTTGGAACGGGTAGAGCGCCACAGTTCTGAACTCCGCAAAGCCATAGCCGTCCCAGGGGAAGCCACCGCCCATCAACGGGTAGCCCACGTGCAAAGAATCCTGGGTTCGGAGCTCTTCGCCACCGTCCCGCAAATCCTGCCGTTGCCGGCGCTCGGCTTTGCCCTGCTGGCGCTCGTAGGCCGGATACTCGGCGACCAGGCATCCTACGCTGAACTGCAGACCGTGATCCGCGGGCTGCCCAACAACGTCACCACTGAAATGGACCTGGCCCTGTGGCAGCTCGCCTCGCAGATCAGGGAAGATGACGACGCCGCTGCCTCCATGGCTGGCCAAACGGCGGAAGCGCTGCTGGAACGGTACAGGGACGAGGGGTTGCCTGCCATTGCACAATCCGGCCTCGATGGGTTCCTGCGCGCCTACGGGCACCGGGCCGTGGCTGAAATCGACCTTGGCATGCCCCGGTGGGGAGACGATCCCACCCACATTCTTGGCGTCCTGGCCAATTACCTGAGACTGCAGCCCGGTGCGGGGGCTCCCGACGAGCAGTTCCGCAGGGCAGCGGAAGAGGCCGAAGAACAGGTGGCGAAGTTCATCGCCCGGGCCCGGGCCATCAGTCCGCTCCACGCGGTGGTGGTCCGCGCAGCGCTGGACCGAACGCGCAGGTTCGCTGGTCTGCGCGAGTTGCCCAAATACAACCTCGTGCTGGGCCTCGCCGTGGCCCGGCAACAACTGCTTTTGGTGGGAAGCGAACTGGCAGCATCACATCGGATCGAGCGCCCAGAGGACATCTTCTTCCTGGATCTGGACGGGGTGGAAAATGCGCTTGCGGGGCAGGATTTCCGCGAGGAAATTGCACAATACAGGGCGGCCTACGAACACGAACTCCGGCGCAGGCACATTCCCCGGGTGCTGCTCTCCGACGGCACGGAGCCGGAAGCGACGGCTGCGGGCGACGCCGATCCGCGCCCCGGAACATTGTCCGGCAGCCCGGCGTCGACGGGTCTGGTGAGCGCGCCTGCGCGCGTCATCATGGACCCGGTCGGGGCACATCTGGAGCCGGGTGAGATCCTCGTGGCTCCGTCCACGGATCCCGGGTGGACTCCGCTGTTCCTCACAGCGGGAGGCCTGGTCATGGAGATGGGCGGGCCAAACTCGCACGGCGCCGTGGTGGCACGCGAGTACGGGATCCCTGCGGTCGTCGGCGTCCCGGACGCAACCATCCGGCTACGTACGGGCCAGCGCATCACCGTGGACGGTGCAGCGGGGACAGTCAGTACGGAAGACCCTGACGGCTGAGCTTTTCAGGCGTGCTGGTGCGATTCGTGCTCGGAATGGCTGACGGGCTCCAGTTGGAACGTGCAGTGCTCGGTGTCGAAGTGCCGGCCAAGGCAGGAGCCAAGCTGGTCCAGGATGCTGTCCGCCCCGGTGGCATTGAGCACCTCGTCCTGCACCACCACGTGGGCGGAGAACACCGGTACGCCGGAAGTGATGGTCCAGATGTGGATGTCGTGTGCTTCCACCACACCGTCCACGGCCATGATGTGCTCGCGGATCATGTTCACGTCCACGCCCTTGGGGGTGGCTTCAAGAAGTACGTCCACCACGTCGCGGAGCAGATGCCATGCACGGGGAATGATCATCAGGGCGATGAGGACCGAGGCGATGGGGTCGGCAGCCGAGAACCCGGTGGTCATGATCACGATTGCTGCCACGATGACCGCGATGGAGCCCAGGAGGTCGCCCAGCACCTCAAGGTAGGCGCCGCGGACGTTGAGGCTTTCCTTTTGCGCCCCCTGCAGGATGAGGAGGGAAACCAGGTTGGCGACGGCGCCCAGGACTGCAGCCCACAGCATTACGCCGGTCTGGATTTCGGTGGCTTCGCCGAACCGACGGATCGCTTCGATCATGATCACTACGGCGATCACAATGAGGATCAGAGCGTTGGCCAAGGCAGCCAAAACCTCTGCGCGCTGGTATCCGTAGGTCCGCAGATCGCTGGCCGGGCGGGTGGCGATCCATGCGGCCATGAGCGCAATGAAGACACCTGCAGCGTCGGAGAGCATGTGCCCGGCATCCGCCAGCAGCGCCAGGGAACCGGAAACGACGGCACCGACCACTTGGATGCCCACGACGCCCATGGTGATGCCCAGGACGGCGATCAGGCGTTTGCGGTGCTTTCCGGTTGCGGTAACGCCGTGCGAGTGGTTGTGATCATGCCCCATGCATACAAGGCTAGCCCCAGCCGAGCTCGTGCAAGCGATCGTCATCTATCCCGAAGTGGTGTGCGATCTCGTGAACCACGGTGATGGCAACCTCATCGATGACTTCCTGGCGGCTGCCGCAGATATCCAGGATGGGCTGGCGGAAGATGGTGATGCGGTCGGGCAGGGAGCCCGCATCCCACCAGGAATCCCGTTCCGTCAGCGGCACGCCCTCGTACAGTCCCAACAACACTGTGCCCGGGTCTTCCCCCGGCTGCGGGGTGTAGTCGTCCTCAATGAAAATTGCCACGTTGTCCATGGCACGGGCGGCTTTGGCCGGAATCAGCTGCAGGGCGTCGCTGACGGCTTCTTCAAACTCCTCGGGGGACATTTGGAAGGGCGGCCTGTGCGGCGCGTTCCGGTCCGGCAGCGGCGAAGAGGGACGCTCGCCGTCGGGAACGATGGGAAGTCCGGGAGGAAGATTCGCGGGCATGACTCGACTTTAGTCCGCCACGGCTGTATTGGCGCCCCATGTCATGAGGGATACTGATCTCAGTCCCTTTCCGATAGACACAGGAACCGCATGACTTCCACCGCTTCCCCCATGTCTGAACCCCTCGACGTCGTCGTTGTGGGCGAGGCGCTGATCGACATCGTGCAGTCGCCCGACGGCCAGGCCGAATACCCCGGCGGTTCGCCGACCAACGTTGCTTACGGGTTGGGCCGGCTGGATGTGAAAGCCGGTCTTTTGACGGCGATCGGCCGGGATCCCCGGGGTGACGCCATCGCAGCGCACCTCCAGAGCGCGGGGGTGGTGCTGCTGCCCGGGTCCCAGTCCATGGGAAAGACCGCGACGGCGACAGCCAGGATCGCTGCCGACGGTTCGGCCGCTTACACCTTCGACATTGAGTGGGCGCTGGCCCCTTTGGCACTGCCGTATGCGCCGCGCATCCTGCACACCGGTTCCATTGCTACGTTCCTTGAGCCCGGCGCGGGAGTGGTCCGGAGCTTGTTGGAGCAGGCGCAGGGAGGCTGCATGGTCACCTACGATCCCAACATCCGCACCGATCTCCTGGGCAGCCATCACGAAGCACTTGCCCTCTTTGAGGAAATTGTGCCGCTGACGGATGTCGTGAGGATGAGTGCCTCGGACGCCCACTGGCTCTACCCGGGCAAGGCACTGGAGGATATCGCGAGCCATCTTCTGACGCTGGGTACCACCCTGGCGGTCATGACCGAGGGTGCGAAGGGCTCATTGATGGCCACGCGCAACTTTCAGCTCCGGGTCCGCGCCGTGCCGTCCACCGTGGCGGACACCATTGGCGCGGGCGATTCCTACATGTCGGCGCTCATCATGGGCCTTTTGTTGCGTGGCAGCGACGGGCTGGCGCCAACCGTGCTGGAGCGGATCGGCAGCATCGCGTCGATGGCAGCCGCCATCACTGTCGGGCGTCCGGGGGCCAACCCGCCCACGCACCGTGAACTCCTGGCAGAGATGGCCCGCTAGCGGCAGGTTCAGCTGGTCCGACGCCGTGTGAGCCCAACGCCCACCAGGCACACCACTCCACCGATCAAGCCCCAGATGGTTGGTACTTCCTGAAGGACGGCCCAAGAGATCAGGATCGTTGTTCCCGGCACCAGGTATGTCGTGGCAGCGAGTTTGCCGGCCGAGATCAGCGAGAGGGCGTACGCCCACGTGGTGAAGGCGATGGCGGTGGGGAAGATGCCCAAGTACACCAGGCCGAGCGTGGCCGGAAGAGGCGCTGCCTGGACTTCGGTCACCAACTGACCTGCCCACGGCAGGCAGCAAAGCGCTCCGACCATGATGCCGAACCACGTTGCCTGGCCTGCTGAGAATTTCCGGAGCACGGGCTTTTGCAGGATTGCGCTCACTGAGGCGAGCACAGCGGCGAGGAGGCACAACAGCACTCCGGCGACATCCGCCGTCGAACGTTGCCCCGAACCCAAGGCGATCATCGCCACACCGCAGAAAGCCACCCCGCTGCCGATCAGCAGCCACCGCGGGAAGCCCTCCTTGAGGAAGATTCCCGCCAGGATGGCGATGAGGATGGGCGAGACGTTGATCAGCATGGCGCTGGTGCCGGCGTCGAGCATGTGTTCCGCGGCGTTCAGGGCGACGTTGTAGCCGCCGAACCACATCACCCCGTAGGCCACGATCGGAAGCCACTCCCGGCCTTTCGGCCAGACCTTCAGCGTCGGCAGCACCACAATGCCAAGAACGACGGCGGCAACCGCCAAACGCCCGAGCGTCAACGACCCGGGGGAGAAGCTGGGGCCGACCGCCCGGATGCCCACGAACGCGGATGCCCACAGGACAACGGTAACGATGACCGCAGCGATGCCCAGTTTGCTGATGGCCGCTCCCGGCGCGGGGGTGGTGCGCGGGGGGAGGCTCGGGGATGGCTGGCCGGGTTCGGCCGGGGAAGTGGTTGTCATGTGCCAAATCTATCGGGGCATCGGCCGGGACGGCTGGCGGTTTTCGGACGCGTCAGGGCAAGATCCTGCCAATGTTCGCGGGCTTCCCTTCTCGGGTCTCGCGAGGGGTTACCTTTCGACTCTTAGGAAGCCTCCAAAAGGGTGGGATCCAACCCCTCGGCGCGCTCGCGAGCGGGGGTCCGGGATGGTCCTCCAACCTCGATTTGGGAATATCGGCATCTATGCTCTAAAGTTTTAGAGTCCAGTTCGGACGAGCGAGACACGGAAAGAACGCGTAAAGCGTCCCTTTTCTTTGCAAAATCCGAATTGAGTTCAGGCCCCCATCGTCTAGCGGCCTAGGACACCGCCCTTTCACGGCGGCGGCACGGGTTCGAATCCCGTTGGGGGTACGCAAGGAAGTGGTAAATCGGACTGAAAAAGTCTGGTAAGCTAGAAGCCTTGAAAAAAACGCGGTAGAGATACTGCAAACGCAAGGCCCTGTAGCGCAGTTGGTTAGCGCGCCGCCCTGTCACGGCGGAGGTCGCGGGTTCAAGTCCCGTCAGGGTCGCTCTGAGCGCCGAAGAAATTCGGTTCTCAAGGTGACATGTCACCTAGGCTCTGTAGCTCAGTTGGTAGAGCGTTCGACTGAAAATCGAAAGGTCACCGGATCGACGCCGGTCGGAGCCACCACTGGGAAGCATCAGTTCTTTGGAACTGGTGCTTTTCTTCTTTTAAGGCCCAGGATCTCCGTTGAAGACGCGGCTTCTCCGTCCCCGCGTACCGCCGCCACCCACTTTGACACTGTGAGGGATCCAATACACCGTGTTGGATGTGTTGCCGGGCTGTCCGCCCTCGAATTGGATGGTGGCGGCACGGGTCTTTCCCAAAACTTCGACGTCGGCACCTGGGTGGTGTGGCTTTGTGACCTTGTTTGAGGCCGTTGAGTGCGCTTTTCCCGCGGTTTCGAGCTGTTTCGGGTTCAAAACGGGTCAGGAAGCTACTGTTCCGAGGCCTTAGTGCGTTGGTTCTGTGCCGGGGCAGCCCCAGGAGTTGGGGTTTTGTTGGCAGGTGTCGGCGACGAGTGCTCTTTGTGTTTTCCAGACGTGGATGGTTGTGGCTGGTGTGGTGATGTTGAGGGTTCCGTTGATGGGTAGTGGTGGGCCGTTGTTGACGGAGTAGGTGCCGGTGAAGCTGGTGGTGATGGTGGCGGGGTAGTTGCCGGTTTGGGTGTAGCTGTGGCTGGTGCGGGTTTCGGTGGTGAGCCATTCGGCTTCGGGGATGGGGTAGCCGGCGGCGGGGGTGGGGCCCAGGGTGGTGCCGTCTCCGAAGGTGTAGGTGTGGTTGGCGGGGGTGGCGGTGAGGTGGATGGCTTGGCCGAGGATGGTGACGTCGAAGGTTTGTTCGGTGGCGGTGGTGTAGAAGTTGGTGGGTCCGCCTTTGAGGGTGTGGGGGAAGGGTTGGGCTTGGAGGTTTCCTGGGTTGATGGGGAGTTGGCGGAAGTCGTTGAGGATGCGGGCGGCGATGTCGGCCAGGACGTTTTGCGGCTCTGCGTCATAGAGACAGGTGGGGCCGGTGATGGGGATCCAGTTGGTCCAGCCGGGGTTGGTGATGGCTTTGGGGGCTTCTTTCCAGATGACGGGGGTGCCTTCTGGGCCACCGGGTGTGGTGGCGGGGCAGTCGAGGGCGTCGCAGCCGGGGTCTTTGGTGTCGGGTCCGTCGGCACGGCAGTGGGTATCGGCCATGTACTGGTTGGGGTCCTCGTCGGCCGGGGACGCTCCAGGCCTCGGCTCAGATTTGCCGGTCTCGGGGTTGAAGATAAATGTGGCCCCGACGGTCAGTGCCGTCTCACCTCGGCCGACACTTAGTTGGCGTCCGTCGTCGTTTGAAGAATGCGCGGGAGCCGGGGTTGCCCAGATAGCCGAGAGGACCAGGAGAAGAACCCCAACGCGAAGGATCTTCACCATCAACCAACAATCAAGCCGTTGTTAATGACTCTCCACGTACCACTCCTGAATTCCAGAAAAACCGCCTCGGCGATGTTCGATGCCGGTGTAGATTCCCTGCCCTCAGTGCCGTCGGGGTTGAGGTAGTGAATTTCTTCTTGAATGACCTGGGCTCTGGCCTCTTGGGTACTTGCCCCTGCGGTCCAGATGATGTCGACGGCTGGAACGGAAATTTGCCCGCCAACCATCCATCTTCCGTCCGAGTGGTTGCCCTCAAGAGCTCTCTTATAAGCGGCTGCGAGCGTGTTGGAGGTATCGGTGGTCTGTAGCCATGGACCCAGGTCACCGGTCTCAGTGGCATAAGAGTACGTCGCGTACCAGTACCGAATAAACGCCTCCAGCCCCGCCTTGGAGTTCTCCTTCGCCAACTCGGGCATCACGGGCACCGGCACGTTCTGCGCCTTCCCGCTAGCATCCGCCGGCTTGTACGCACCCGACGAAGGCGGAGCAGCCGAAGCAACAGGCGACGAAACACTTGAGGTGGGCGACGCCGTCGTCGTGTGTGTTTCCGAGGTGCCCGCAGTGGGTGACCCGCCCTGGCAGCCGCTGAGAAGCACCGCTGCAACAACGACGATTGCCGCCGTTCGCGCACGGAGAGGCAACAAAGCGGCATACGTAAGGCGTGGCATGGCGAGCTCCCCAGCAGCTGTTTCAGGTGATGTGTCGGCCAGTCTAGGCAGGGTTTCCAGTCGCCTCCCAGTCTGGAAACGGGCCTTGTGGATAACTCGTCTCTGGCCTCGGGGCGATGGCCGAAGTATTCTTGGCCTGCCAGCTTGTCATCGCACGCATCTTTTTGGGGGAATTCATGGTCGCCATCGAACGTTCACGCCTGTCCTTTTCCGGCCGCCTGGCAGCAGCTGCCGGTCTCGTCGCAATGCTGACGCTCAGCGCCTGCTCCTCACCATCGCCGGCAGCTCAAAACACCCCGGCGGCGGCGTCCGAAACCCCCGCCGCGGAAGTGGGTTCAAGCTCCGCTTCCGCCAGCGCGCCCAGCCCGGACGGCTCGGCAGGAACCGACGGTGTATACGGCCAATTCACCTCAATGTCAGAGGCTTGCCTGTCTGTCAGCGCCACCATGCTGAGCGTCACCATTCTCCCCCTGGCAGCCATGACCGGCGGAAATGCTGAGGACATCCAGAAGGCCAAGGATGAGTTGTCGAAAATGCAGGGCAAGGTGCCGGAAGAGCTGAAGCCGTCGTTCGAGAAACTGCGGGCCTTCACTGAGTCCGCGGGGTCGGATTTCAGCAAGTACGGCGATGGCCAGTTCGAGGAACTCATGAAGCCCATCCAGACGTGGACAGAGAAGAACTGCTCCTAGGGCACCGCCGCGCGCACCCCTTGTCTCCAAAGCGTCGTAGCTAGACGCTAGGGTGGTACTCAAGAGAAGGGGAGTGCTCCATGGAAGTCCAGAACGTGCAGCCGGATCCTGTGCCTGGGGGCGAGATTCCCGGTACCGGACGCACCATCATCTCCGAGGCCGCGGTGGCGAAGGTGGCAGGTATCGCTGCCCGCACAGTGCCCGGTGTCTACTCTCTTGGTTCAGGTCCTTCCCGCGCTCTTGGCGCGATCCGTGACGCTGTCGGCAGTTCAGACCACGCAGCGGGCGTCCGCGCCGAGGTGGGCGAAACCCAAGTGGCAGTGGACATCACCTTGGTTGCCCTCTACGGCCATCCTTTGCATGGCGTCGCCAATCAGGTCCGGGCGGCGGTGTACCGCGCTGTCGAAGAACTGGTTGGCCTTCAGGTAATCGAAGTAAACATAGAGATTACCGACGTTTTCATCGCGCCGCCGGCAAAACAGCCCGGGGCCAAGACCGTCGTGGTGGAAAGGGAGGCACTCCAGTGAGCATGACCGTAGTGGGAATCGCGATCGGAGCCTTCGTGGCGTTCATGTCGTTCTCGTTCGGGCTGTGGGGTTTCCTCATCTCACTGCTTTTCATGGGAATCGGAGCGTTGTTGGGGCGGGCCGCCGAAGGGAAACTGGATCTTAGAAGTGTCCTTGACGCCATTACGGGCCGGCGCTCTTCGTCATGAGCGTGGCTGAGGCTGTGGAGTACACCACCACCAGCCTGGCCGGCCATAACCGGATCAGTACCCAGGCTTTGACTTCCCTGGCCCGCGCCGCTGCCGCCGAGGCGCTCGGCGTTGAGGCCAGCGACATCCGCGCGGATTGGGCGGACGACGACGGCCTGCTGGCTTTGTCGATTGTCGCACCCATCAGCGTTCCGGCTTTGACGGAAGTACTCCGGGATCCCAGGCGTGTCCAGGGTTTCGGGGGCTCCATCTGGGATCGCACCGTAGCTGCCAAATCCAGAGTCCTCGAGACGGTGACCCGGCTCAGTGGTTCCCAGCTGAGCAGGGTGGATATCAGGATCAGTGGGGCCCAGGTCAGGGAGGGAGGCCGCGTTCAATGACACAGGACCAGGAAACCGGGAAGTTCATGGCCGTGGGCCTGGACAACGACGCCGCGCCGGTGGCGGGGGAGGACCCCGCGATGAGCCGTATCCTCCGTCGCGAGACCCATTCATCACGGGCCGGCGCCGCCGTCATTGCTGCGGTGCTCGTCATTATTCTCTGCGTATACGCGTTGCTGGAAGCCGGAGTCCGTGCGGTCGGCCAGCCTCCTTGGCTGGTTGATCCCACCACTGCTGCCGAACGCATCATCGCCCTACCTGAGGGCATTTCACCCCTCCTGCTGGGAGCGAGCGCTGCCGTGGTCGCCATGGTAGGGCTGTTCTTCCTGCTCCACGCAGTGCTGCCTGGCAGGCGGGCCCGCCATCTGCTCCGGGACCCGCGGACCGCCGTCGTGGTTGACGACGAAGTCCTGGCCTCCGCACTTGCCCGTCGTGCCCGGATGGCAGCGAATGTTACCCAGGAGCAGGTGATGGTGGTGGTTTCCAGACAGACAGTGGTGGTCAATGTGCGGCCAACATCCGGGAGCCGCGTGAGCCACGACGCCGTGCTCGCGGCTGTGCAGGCTGAACTTGAGGAGATGTCGCCGGTTCCCATGCCCACGGTCCGGGTCAACCTGGCGTCGTCGGGGGTGATTGGGGCGTGAACGGAACACCCCGGGCACTCAACCGCGTCTTGCTCTTCATCATCGGGATCAAACTCCTGGCGGTGGGTCTTCTGCTCCTGCTGCTGGCGACTGTCCCTGCAGTGGCCGCCTGGTGGCATGGATGGGCTGCCGGCGTCTGGGCCGGAGCTGAGAATGCCTTCCGGCAGACGCGGTTTCCCGGACGCGAAGAGAGCTGGCTGTGGATTGTGGCGGGTGTGGTCCTGGTGGCCCTCATCGTCGCCATGATTGCGTGGCTGTCACAGCAGGGCAAAGGACGGGCCAACCTCCTGGTCGCCAGTGATGATGACAGCAATGTCGACGGCGAAGTCAGGATTGGCGGTGGCGTCGCCGAACAGGCACTGAGGGCTGCGTTGACGGAAAGAACCGACCTTGCCGGGGTGTCAGTGGCAACCTATGAGTTCAAGGGTCAACCGGGTCTGCGGATACGCATCCAACCGCGCCAGGGCGTGGCACCCCACCTCCTGGCTGCGGAGGTCTCACAACTGGTCGAAGCACTGGACCTCGTCATCGGACAGAAGACACCGGTGCTGGTGCACATGGTTTCGGGGGCGCGCTCAAGATTCACGAAAGCCGAACGGGTGCGCTGACGTTGCGTAATTCCGCTGCTGCAAATAGTTTGAAGCCAGAGGGGGAAACCTCCTTTGATGCGCAAAGCCACAACCCGACAGAGGAGTTCGTCATGACTGAGGAAAACACTGGAGCCGACGCCGTGAATGACGGGGCATCGAACGCGAAGAACGCCACAGGCGACGCACTTGAAAATGCCAAGGAATTTGCTGGTGACGCTGTGGAGAATGTCAAGGAATTCGCTGGTGAAGCCGCAGAGAACGTGAAGGAGTTCTTCTCCGGTGACGTTGGAGAGAATGCCAAGGAATTGGCCGGTGACGTCGCGGAGAAGTCAAAGGAAATTGCCGGGGACGTAGCCGAAAACGTGAAGGACCTCGGCGCTAAGATTGCCGGACTGTTCAAGGACGGCAAGCAGCAGTAGTTTCTGCCATCGGAGGACAGGAGACAGCAGTGGCAGGATCAATGGCGCCCGAATCTTCCCTGGACGCGGTCCTGGCGGAGCTTGCCGCCTTGGAGGATCCCCGGGCCCGCGAGGTCAATGAGAAGCACGGCGACGATCACGGGGTGAATCTCAGCAAGCTTCGTGCTGTAGCCAAGAGGCTCAAAATCCAGCAGGATCTGTCCCGCGAACTGTGGTCCACGGGCGACACCGCTGCGCGTCTTCTGTCACTTCTGATCTGCCGTCCCAGGGACTTCGGAAAGAACGAACTCGACGCCATGCTCCGGGAAGCCAAGCGACCCAAAGTACATGACTGGTTCGTCAATTACGTCATCAAGAAAAGCCCGTTTGCTGAGGATTTGAGGGTGGCATGGTTTGCCGACCCTGATCCTGTGGTGTCCAGTGCTGGCTGGGCACTGACCGCCGAACGTGTGGTCAAACGCCCCGAAGGCCTGGACCTCGGAAAACTGCTGGACATTATCGAAGCAGAAATGAAGGACGCCCCGGACCGCCTGCAGTGGGCAATGAATAACTGTCTGGCGCAAATTGGGATTGAACACCCGGAGTACCGTCCGCGTGCCCTGTACATCGGCGAGCGGTTGGAAGTGCTGAAGGACTATCCAACGCCACCCAACTGCACTTCTCCGTTCGCCCCGGCCTGGATCAATGAAATGGTCAGGCGCCAAGCCGGAAACTAATGCCCGGGCAGCTTCGGGTGCCTATGCCGCGGATGTCTTGTCCCTGCGCTTTTGGGCGATGTAGAGGACAAGGGCGGCGACAACCAGGATCGCGGCAGCAATGCCTACGGCCAGGGGAGCGTTGTCATCGTTGGGTTTGACCTGTTCCGGTGTGGTTTCAGTCGCCGGGGCAGGGGTGCTGGACGGCGAAGTCGCTTCGGGCGTCGGCGATGGTGTCGCGGTGCGGGCTTGGGCAGGGTTTTGGACGGTGGTGGTCTCCTTGGCCGGAAACATCGCTTCCGCGGCGGCGTGTGCCTGCGCCGGAGCTGCGGCGACCGCAGGGGAAAGGACGACGGCGGCAATCACCAAGCGGATGCGCAGGAGTCGCGTTGTAAAGAGTTTCATCGAAGTGTTCTGCAATTCTGCTGGTTGGCCAGGGACAGGTAGGCGCCTAAGCCGCTCCCGGGCGTCTGCCCGGGGCAGTCCGGGGCAATGATAACGGGCCGCTTGGCGGGTGGTCAGCTATTTCACGGCATCGGCTACGAGCTGACGGAATTGTGCCTCGGTGTCCAGGGTGAGCATCTCACCGTTGAGGAAGAACGTCGGTGTTCCTTTCACTCCCAGGGTTGTACCGTCCGCGATGTCCTTCTTGATCCGTTGCTTGGTCTTGTCGTCCGCCACAGCAGCGTCGTAGGCACTCAGATCGAGGCCCAGTTCCCCGGCGAATGTGCGGAACAGGGGTGCTTGGGACTCCGTCTTCTCGCCCCACTGCGCCTGGGTTTCGAACATTTTTGCGTACATTTGCTCATATTTGCCCTGCTGGGCGGCTGCTTCTACAGCGAGGGCTGCCGTGGCCGAATTGCGGTGTGCCGGCAATGGGAAGTAGCGGTGGACGAAGGTGACGCGGTCTCCGAATTCCTTCTTCAGTTCCTCGACCACCGGCTGCGCGGCGAGGCAGGCTTCGCACTCGAAGTCCAGGAACTCCACCAGTTGTGCCTTTTCGACAGCCGGTGAGGTGACTCGATGGCTGTCGTCACGGACCACTTGGGCTTCAGCAGCAGGCGTAGGTTCTGTCGGAGCGGGTTTGTTCAGCGTAAATACGGTGTACCAGATCACTCCAACGGCGACGAGGACAGCCAGCAGGACCCAGATGAATACCCGGACCTTCTTTGCCTTGTCCATGGGCTGGGGCAGTGTTTTGCTGTGCGTCATCAGTGGTGGATGCTTTCCTGGTCGCGGTGGGATGCTGGTTCGATCTGGAAGGTGGAATGTTCGACGCTGATGTCGAAGTCCTGGGCGAGGCATGCCTGCAGCTGAGCGAGGATGCCGGCCGCGTGGCCGTCGGTCATGCAGCTGTCTTCCACTGCAACGTGCGCCGAGAGCACCGGAGTTCCGGAGGCCACAAGCGAAGCATGAAGGTCGTGAACATCGATGACGTGCGGGAGAGCCAGGATGTGGTCGCGCACCTTGGCCAGGTCCAGTCCTTCGGGAGTGGATTCCATCAGCACGTTCACGGTGTCGCGGAGCAGCTTCAGGGTCCGCGGGATGATCAGGACGCCGATGATCAAGGACACGACGGCGTCGGCCTGAAGCCAGCCGGTGACGGCTATGACGATGGCCGCCGTGATGACCGCTACCGATCCGAGGGCGTCGTTGAGGACCTCAAGAAAGGCGGCCTTCATGTTGAAGTTGTGGTTCCGGCCGGAGGCCAGAATGACCAGGCCTACGGCGTTGCCGGCCAGGCCAATGACGCCGAACCAGAGCATCGTGGACCCGCCGATTTCGGGTGGTTCGAAGAGCCTGCGGATGCCCTCGACGATGACGAAGCCGCCGACGGCGAGCAGCAATGCCGCCTGTCCGGCCGCGGCGATGATCTCGGCGCGTTTATAGCCCCAGGTCCGTTTCAGCGTGGCGGGCTTCATGGCCAGCGACGCGGCGACGAGCGCTATCAACAGCCCGGCGGAATCGGTGAACATGTGCCCGGCATCCGCCAGCAGCGCCAGGCTCCCAGTGAGTGCGGAGCCGATGATTTCGGCAATCATCACAGTGAAGGTGATGGCGAAGACCGTGATGAGTTTGCTGCGCCGAACAGTCGCTTCGGAAGCGTGATCGTGACCGCTCATGCGCGGGCCTGCCGGACGGCGGGCAGGACAGCAGCACCGTCCGCCATCACACCCGTCCCGCCCGACGCGATCAGGAACGGCAGTCCCGGGGAAATGGCCGGGCTGCCTCCTGCAAGTGCGGCTTTCAAAGTCACGATGGCT
Source organism: Paenarthrobacter sp. C1 (assembly GCF_049315185.1). NCBI lineage: Bacteria > Bacillati > Actinomycetota > Actinomycetes > Micrococcales > Micrococcaceae > Paenarthrobacter > Paenarthrobacter sp. C1. The sequence continues at coordinate 418,356 of NZ_CP186052.1, forward strand.
CCTAGGTGCTGATCCCCGGCCCGGTCCCTCAGCCCGGGGCCGGGAGGTGCCAGGCATTCCGGCACCTCTTCAGAATATATGTAGAGTTGTTCAGACGTTAATTTGTGGCCACACCAAGCACGGCCGGACTCTGTGTCCGTCATCCTTTCGACGGCCGCTTAGGGCGGGACAAATGCGACGCATTCGCAGGTAGGGGTAGTCTTGATGGATGACTGGAACAGCACGGGCACGGCAGGCGACGCCACGTCGGGCCGGCAGCGATTGCGCAGTCCGTGTGGTCGACGCCGACCGGGTCGAGGAGGTCAGGGCGCGGATGCCTGCCGAGTCGGACGTGAACGATCTGGCCGTGATCTTCGGGCTGCTTTCGGACCCGGGCCGGGTGCGGATCCTCATTGCCCTCCTCGACGGGGAAATGTGCGTGTGCGATCTTGCTGCCACCACCGGGCTGAGCGAATCAGGAGTCTCCCATGCGCTGCGGCTGCTGCGCGGACCGCGTGTAGTGCAGGTCCGTCGGGCCGGCCGGATGGCGTATTACTCCCTGGCGGATTCGCATGTGCGGATGTTGCTCGACCTCGGGCTCACGCACGTCGGACACGCGGGCCAGGACAGGCTCCAAGCGGTCAGCAACGGCTAAACAGCACCCCGGTACACGGCGCGTTCACCAAGTGGGCGTGCTGAGATGGGCGAGCCTGGAATCGAGGGCCCCGTCTGGCTTCCCTCGCTGCCACCCTCGCTGGGTGAGTACCTCGCGCCGAACCTTCAGCCGGTTCCGCTGATTCCAGCCATGGCACTGCTGGCGGCGGTGTTCTACCTCGCCGGTGCCATCAGCCTCTGGCGCAAGGGCCGGCACTGGTCGCCGGTCAGGACGGCGTCGTTCCTGCTCGGCTGCGTGGCCATTATGGTTGTGATGGGCGCCGGGATCGAGGGCTACGGACTGCGGATGTTCTCCGTCTTCATGTTCCAACAGCTGACCCTGATGATGGCCGTGCCTCCGCTGCTGGTCATCGGCTCTCCGGGCACCTTGCTGTTGCGGGCAACCCCTCATGGCCGCTTCGGCCGGCCCGTCTTGAGGATGGCCATGTGGGGGCTGCGTTCACGCTGGGGCAGATTGGCCATCCACCCGGCTTTCATGGTGCCCCTGTTCCTGCTGAGCTTCTACGGCGTCTATTTTTCCGGCCTCGCGGACCTGCTGCTGCCGAATTGGTACGGGCACGTGGGGCTGGAACTGCTGTTCCTCGCTGCGGGCGTCCTGTTCACCGTGCCGCTGATCTCGGCAGACCCGCTGCCCACCCGGCAGACGCACTTCGGTCGTATGCTCGACATCTTTGCCGAGATGCCGCTGCACGCCTTTTTCGGCGTGGTCATCATGATGGCAACGGCTCCGATGGTCAGATTCTTCGCCACCCCACCGGCAAGTTGGAGCCTCGACCCCATGGCGGACCAGGGCATGGCCGGAGGCTTGGCCTGGTCATACGGGGAACTGCCGGGAGTGCTGCTGCTCATGTTCATTCTGGTGCGCTGGCAGCGGGACGAGGCCCGGGGATGGGCTGCGGCCGCCCATAAGTCCGCCGTGGCCGGCGACCCTGAGCTGGACGCCTACAACGAATATCTGCAGCAACTGGCCAACCGTCCGATGCGCCGGAACTGAAGGAGCGCCGGAACTGAAGGAGCGCCGACACTGAAGGAGCGCCGGCAGAGAAAGATCCGCCGGAATGAAGGAGCGCCGGCGAAGAACAGGGCATTCAGCCCCTGTTGCGGTGCATCATCCGGTAGGTGAGCTCTGCGAGGAGTTCCTCGTCGGAAAGATGTGAGGCCCGGGCGACGGGTGCCGCGGGAACGGCAATGCGGGGTGGTCCTTGCCGTGAGTCGTCCCCGGAGCGCATGTCGTCCGGCGTGATCATGTCCGGTGCGAAGTTCGATTTGCCCTTGAGGACTTCGGACACCGATCCTGCACGCCAACCCAGGGCATGCTCGAGTTTGCGTTGGTTGATTTCCTGCGTGCGTCGCGTGCCCGACTCCAGTGTCCGCACTGTCTTGATGGCGGTTCCTGCTTGTTTGGCCAGCTGCACCTGACTGAGACCTTGCGCGAGACGCTCTTCCTTGATGAGCCGTCCAATGGTCTGCAGTGCTTCGAGTTCATCCACGCTTCCCACTGTTCCATAGGCAATAGTGGGCAATCAAATCGACTCAAGGCCGCGACCATCCCAAAACGCATCCATGTCGGCGGAAAGAGCCCCCGCTTCCAGGGTGGTGGGCGTGAATAATCAGGCTACTTTGTATCGTTGTGGTCACGACGCGTGTAAGCGCTTGCATTTTGCTTCCTCCCGTGACTATTGTGAGCCTCACCACATCAACCGCACCGCGGAAAAACCTGGTCCACTCACCGAGGAGTTCCCAGCATGAAATCCAAAAAGTTCCTGCTTCCGGCAGCTGTAGCCGGAGTCCTGGCTCTGTCCCTGACCGCCTGTGGTGGCGGCGGGGGTGGCGGCGGCACCAGTTCCGGAGGTGCCAGCGGCGACGCAGCCAACAACCTTGACGGCCGCGGGCCGATCACCTACGTCCAGGGCAAGGACAACAGCAACGTTGTCCGGCCCCTCATCGAAAAGTGGAACGCCGCCCATCCGGACGAGAAAGTAACGTTCAAGGAGCAGTCGGACCAGGCCGACCAGCAGCACGATGACCTGGTCCAGAACTTCCAGGCCAAGAACGCCAACTACGACGTCATGAGCGTCGACCTCATTTGGGTTGCTGAGTTCGCTGCCAAGGGCTGGCTGCAGCCGCTCAAGGACAAGACCGCAATCTCCACGGACGGGATGCTCGAGTCCACCGTCAAGAGCGCAACCTACAACAACACCCTGTATGCAGCCCCCCAGAGCTCGGATGGCGGCATCCTCTACTACCGTGGTGACCTTGTTCCCAACCCGCCCAAGACCTGGGACGAGATGATGGGAATGTGCGAGATCGCCAAGCAGAACAACATCGGCTGCTACGCAGGCCAGTTCCAGAAGTATGAGGGCCTGACGGTCAACGCTGCTGAAGCCATCAACTCGGCAGGCGGCAAGATCGTTGATGATTCCGGCAAGGCTGCCGTGAACTCCAGCGAAGCAAAGGCCGGCCTCACCAACCTGGTGAACGCCTACAAGGATGGCAACATCCCCACCGAAGCAATCACCTTCCAGGAAGAGCAGGGACGCCAGGCCTTCGAAGCCGGCAAGCTGCTGTTCCACCGCAACTGGCCTTACGTGTACAACCTGGCCAAGACCGACGGTTCCTCCACTGTGAAGGACACGTTCAAGATGGCACCCCTCCCGGGCAAGGACGGCCCCGGTGCCTCCTCGCTTGGTGGCCACAACATCGCCATGAGCGTCTACTCCAAGAACAAGGCAACTGTTGCGGACTTCATCAAGTACATCACCAGCGAGGAAACCCAGCGCTTCTACGCTACCCAGGGTTCGCTGGCCCCGGTCCTGACCAAGCTGTATGACGATCAGGAACTCGTGACCAAGCTGCCGTACCTCCCGGTGCTGAAGACGTCCATCGAGAACGCGGTTCCGCGTCCCGTGACGCCGTTCTACCCCGCCGTCACCAAGGCTGTGCAGGACAACGCCTACGCTGCCCTCAAGGGAGAGAAGACCGTGGATGCGGCAATCTCCGACATGCAAGCGGCTATTGAGTCGGCCGGAGCTAAGTAACCACCCGGGCTACAGTCCGGCTGCCTGTCCCTGAGGGGCGGGCAGCCGGACTGCCGGCCACGGCCTTCTCCCTGACAGGAGTCTTGACATGTCAACAGAACTACAAAAACCAGACGCGACGGCGGCTTCCGGACACACGATGCCCAGTCGCGAAAGCGCCGACCGGAAGCAGCTTACGCAGGGCCGTTGGGCATACACCCTCCTGGCGCCGTCGCTCATCCTGCTGGCGATCGTCATCATCTACCCGGTGCTCAACGCCATCATCATGTCCTTCCAGAAGGACTCCGGCCTCGACCCGGCCACGGGGTTCTTCTCCGAGGGCGGCCCGGCCGGCTTTGAAAACTACACGCACTGGCTGCTGCAGCAATGCACGGCTCCCGGCGGCGGCTCGCTGGCCTGCCCTCCGGGCACACTCGGAGCCCAGTTCTGGGACTCCATGGGCACTACCTTCTTCTTCACGGTGGTTACCGTGGCCTTCGAGACCGTTCTTGGCTTCTGGATGGCAATCATCATGGCCCGCGCCTTCCGCGGACGCAGCCTGATCCGCGCAGCCGTCCTGGTTCCGTGGGCCATCCCGACGGCCGTTACCGCCAAGCTCTGGTTCTTCATCTTCGCTTTCGAAGGCATCGCCAACAAGCTGTTCGGTACCCAGATCCTGTGGACCGGCTCGGAATGGCCGGCCAAGTGGGCAATCATCATTGCCGACGTCTGGAAGACCACGCCGTTCATGGCCCTCCTGATCCTGGCGGGCCTGCAGCTGATTCCGGACGAAGTCTATGAAGCCGCCAAGGTTGACGGCGCGTCCACCTGGCAGCGGTTCCGCCTGATCACCCTGCCGCTGGTGAAGCCGGCGCTGATGGTGGCCATCCTGTTCCGTGTCCTCGACGCACTGCGCATGTACGATCTCCCCGCCATCATGACCCAGGGCGCGAACGGCACCACCACGCTGTCCATCCTTGTTGTCCAACAAATCAGGCAAGGGTTCAATACAGCGGCGGCGCTATCGACCATTACATTCCTGGTGATCTTCCTCGTGGCGTTTATCTTCGTCCGCTTCCTCGGGGCGAATGCCGTGGACGCGGCCACATCTTCCGGAAAGGCCAAGTGAGATGAGCACAGCCACAGCTTCGAAGACCTCCGCCGACTCCGTGGAACGGCCCAAACGGCCCTTCAACTGGGGGTCGCTGCGCACCTACATCAGCGCCGCCATCATCCTCGTCTGGTGCATGGCACCCTTCTACTGGATGCTGGTCACCGCTTTCCGCGACGTCGGATACACGTTCGACACCACGCCGTTCTTCACCCACTTCACGTGGGACAACTTCGCGACGGTGTTCGACGAGAGCCTTGGCAACCACTTCGGCCGCAACCTGTTGAACAGCCTGATCGTTGGCGCCGTGACGACAGTCGTAGCGCTGCTGGTCGGTGTGTTTGCGGCCTACGCCCTGGCCCGGTTGAATTTCCGGTTCAAGTTCGTGGTCCTCGGCTTCATCCTGGGCGCATCGATGTTCCCCGGCGTTGCCTTGGTAACCCCGCTGTTCCAGTTGTTCACCAACATCGGCTGGTTCGGCACCTACCAGGCGCTGATCATTCCGAACATTTCCTTCGTTCTTCCGCTCACGGTCTACACGCTGACCTCCTTCTTCCGCGAGATGCCGTGGGAGCTCGAAGAAGCCGCAAGGATCGATGGCTGCACGCAGGGACAGGCGTTCCGGAAAGTGATCCTTCCGCTGGCAGCCCCGGCAACGTTCACCACGGCGATCCTGGCGTTCATTGCCTCCTGGAATGAATTCCTCATCGCCAGCCAGTTGTCGAATGACGCCACCAAGACCGTCACGGTAGCCATCGCGTACTTTGCCGGTGCGCAGCCGCACCAGGAACCGTACACGGCCGTTATGGCCGCAGGTACCGTGGTGACCATTCCGCTGGTTGTCCTTGTGCTGATCTTCCAGCGCAAGATCGTGGCCGGCCTTACGGCAGGCGCTGTCAAGTGACAAGTTACGGAAATCGACGTCGGGAGTCCCCCGCAGCGAAGCCCGACCCGGGCACCAAACGGGTACGGTCCGCGGAGGACTTCGACATCATCATCGGGTTCCTCGCCTTCTGGGGCCTGGTGCTCCTGGTGGCCACCATCTCGATGGAGGTCACCGGCCAGCCCGCCCTCGGCTGGGCGTTGGGGCTCCTGGCCGTTGTCCTCGCCCTCTGGGGAATGCTCCGCTTGCGGCGCAAGCTACCGCGCCGGACGACACGGCGGATTGGTTGAGGCGGCCCATGGAGAACACCAGTACCTGACCGGCGTCGCAATAACTTGTGCGAAATCGGCGAACAGCAGGCAGGCGGAATAGGCTGGAAGGTGCCGTCCGGGAACGAGCCCTCGGCTTTCGGCATGCACCAAAAAAGGGGGCTTGAGTGGCAAAGACGAACGAGCGGTCCCAACGCGGCGGCCACACCGGCGTCAGCATCGAGGACGTTGCCGCAGCAGCGGGAGTCTCGACGGCGACCGTCTCCCGTGCAGTGCGGGGACTGCCGCGGGTATCTCCCGCAACCCGCGAGAAGATCCTCGAAGTAGCAAGTTCATTGGGATATGTGGCGTCGTCGTCAGCCTCCGGGCTGGCGACGGGCCGCACCCGGACCATAGGCGTCCTGGCTCCTTTCGTTAGCCGGTGGTTCTTCTCGAAAGCCATCGAAGGCGCCGACCGTGAGCTGCACTCAAGGAAATACAACCTCTCCTTGTTCAATCTCGGTGGCCACGGCAGCAACCGTGAACGCCTCTTCAGTTCCACCATGGTGTACAAGCAGATCGACGCCCTGCTGGTGCTCTGCATGTCCTTGACCGAGGACGAACTGGAGCACCTCCACAAGATCGACATTCCGTTGGTGGTGGTGGGTGGCCACGTTGAGGACTGCCCCTACATCGGCATCAATGACTACGACGCCGCATCCACCGCCGTGAAGCACCTGCTGGATCTGGGACACAAGGACATTGCCCTGCTGCACGGCGATGACGAAACGGATCTGAACTTCGACGTCCCCCGGGTGCGGATCCAGGCGTTCCAGGAAGTCATGTCCGACGCCGGGCTGGAAGTCCGCCCTGAGTGGGACCAGTGGGGTGACTTCACCGTCGCCAGCGGGCAGCAGGCCTTCAACCGGCTGTGGAGCCAGCCCGGCCGGAAACCGACCGCGATCTTCTGTTCCTCCGATGAGATGGCGATGGGCGTGATTTTTGAAGCCGGCCGCCACGGGGTGAGGGTCCCGGAGGACCTCTCCGTGATCGGCATCGATGACCACGATTTCTCGTCCTCGCTGGGCCTGACCACAGTCGGCCAGCGCCCGGACAACCAAGCCGAACTTGCGACCAAGATGCTGTTGGACGAACTCGACGGCAACGTCGGAGCGGTGCACTCCGCCGTGGCTCCCCACCAGTTGATTGTCCGCGAGACTACAGCGCCGCCGAACGGGAAATTCACCAACAGCCCCAACTAAGGACGCAGGAGCCCGCACAAGCGGGAACCTGGAAACCGTGAAGCTACGAAGCGCGCGCCAACTGCCGAATGGGAATCCAGCGGGAAGCCAGGCGCCGGTACGCGGCCGCGGCGCCTGTCATGTCGCCTTCGGCCAGGCACTCGATGCCCAAGCGGACATCCATGGGGGAGTCGTCCGGGTACACCTTGTCTGCAACGGCGCCGTAATCGAGCTCCACCATCGACTGGACGTGGAACAGCTCGAGCCACTCAGTGAGCTGCGTCAGGTCATCCAGCATGTCCAGGTCCGGAGCGGCCAGCGCCAGATGGGCCACGGAAAACCGGGCCCTTTCCAAGGCTTCAGTCAGTGGGGTCCATACCCGCACCGTCAGGATGCGGCCGTCGGATTCGACGACGTCTTTGCGGTCCGATTCGGCAAACAGCGAGAACCAGCTGAACGGGATACCCCAGGTTGAGGCGCGGGTGTGGACGCGTTTGGCGTCTTCGCGGGCGTTGATCCGGTCGATCCGCATCTGGTGTTTGTCCCTTTGCGAAACCGGAATGAGCAGGTCGGCCAGCGGACTGTGGACTCCGTCCATGAGCGCGTTGGCCGCCAAGCCGGCCCGAATCACCAGTTGGCTGGGGCAGTAAAGCAGCCGTCCGGCGTCGTCCTCATCATTGCCGGGAGCGGCGTGCCGTCCCATGGGGACCCGCGTCATGCGGACCAGATCGGTGCGGCCGGTGGGGAACGGATCGCCGCCGGAGCGGGTGATGCGTCCCAGCGAGGCCTGGAGCTCCGCATTTTCGACGGCGGCCCGGGAACCTGCCTTGCTGCCCTCCGCCACAAGCTGGCGCTGTTGCTCGGGAGGGAACGCCTCAAGCGGCTCGTAAATGCGCAGCGACGAAGAGAACGGCAGTCCCGCCTGGCCCCGGTACAGACTACCCGCCATGTCCAGCCACCCCTTTCGTCAATGAGTCATCAGGTGCAGTGCTCAGTCGGCGAGCTCCACGATCACGGGAGCGTGATCCGAGGCGCCCTTCCCCTTGCGTTCCTCGCGGTCAATGGACGCACCCGTGACGCGGGAAGCCAGTGCCGGGGAGGCCAGGCAGAAGTCGATCCGCATGCCCTCCTTCTTGGGGAACCGCAGCTGCGTGTAGTCCCAGTACGTGTAGACCCCCGGCCCCGGCGTATAGGGACGTGCGACGTCGGTAAATCCGGCGGTTTCGAACGCGTGGAACGCTGCCCGCTCGGGTTCGCTGACGTGCGTGTAGTTGTTGTCGCGGAAGAGCTGGATGTCCCAGACGTCGTCGTCGAACGGGGCGATGTTCCAGTCACCCATGAGGGCGATCTGCGCGTTGGGGTCGGCCTTGACCCATTCGGCTGCCTGCTCCCGCAGGACTTCGAGCCATTTGATCTTGTAGGGCATGTGTTCGTCGTCCAGGGAGCGGCCGTTCGGAACGTAGAGGCTCCAGACGCGGATTCCGCCGCAGGTGGCAGCGATCGCGCGGGCTTCCTGGGCGGGGTCCTTGCCGGCTTTGCCGAAGGCAGGCTGGTCCACGAAGGTGCGCTCAACGTCTTCCAGGCCCACACGGGAGGCAATGGCCACGCCGTTCCACTGGTTCACGCCGAAGTGCGCTACCTCGTATCCCATGCGTTCAAAGAGTTCCCAGGGGAAGTTCTCGTCCTTGCACTTGGTCTCCTGGATGGCCAGGACATCGCAGTCGCTGCGCTCAAGCCACGCTTCAACACGGTCGGCTCGGGCACGGAGGGAGTTCACATTCCAGGTAGCTATCTTCACAGCCACTAACTTACCGAACTTGGGGCTCAGCGCATCCCCCTACGGCTTTTTACCGCGCCGAAGCTAGTGGCCATACAGCGGCTGGGTGTTGGCCAGCTTGCGGAGACCGATGCCCGAAGCGATCAGGAGCAGGCCGGTCACAATGGCGAAAGCTGCGAGCATTCCCATCAGGCCGAGGAGCCCGATGCCCGGATTGACCAGGACCACAATTCCGAACACCGTGGTGATGAGGCCGGTGAGCAGCCATAGTCCCCAGCTGCGGATGAAGCTGCGGGCGGCAAGGGCCAGGATGATCTGCGAGATCCCCAGTACCAGGGCCCACAGGCCGATGATCACGCCAATGACGGCAGCGGTAATGCCGGGCCAGGCGATGGCCAGTATGCCGGCGGCGATGGAGATGAATCCACCCACAACGCTCCAGCGTGAGCGGCCGGCGGGGTCGTAGAAGTAGTGGGCCACGCTGGTGATGCCGTCGATGATGGCGAAGAAGCCGAACACCACCACCACTGCAAACGCCGTGGCGCTGGGCAAGACCAGGACCAGCAGTCCGAAAACGATGGCGAGGGCTCCCCGGACCAACAAAGCTGTCCCTGGAGTTGTGAACATTCTGCGACCCGTTGTGTCCGACATATGGTCAGCGTAACCAACCGTGTGCCTTTACCGCATCCCCTCGCGCCGGATGGCTGTTGCGATGGCTGCTGCACGCGTCTCGACACCGAGTTTGGCGTAGATGTGTGCCAGGTGTGTTTTGACCGTGGCCTCGGAGATGAAGAGGCGTTTTCCGAGGTCCCGGTTGCTGAGTCCCTCGGTCAGCAGGCTGAGCAGCTCGGCTTCCCTCGGAGTCAGGATGTCGTCCGGATTCCGCATTTGCTGGAACAGCCGTGAGGCGACCGGTGCGCTCATCACGCTCTTGCCCTGCACAGCACCACGGACGGCTGCGAAGATTTCCTCCGGCGCGGCATCCTTGAGCAGGTACCCCATGGCTCCGGCGTCCACGGCGCGGACGATGTCGGCGTCGGAGTCGTAGGTGGTGAACACGATCACCGCTTGCTGCGGGTTGCGTTGCCGGAGCTGCTTGATGGCTTCGATGCCGTCCATCCCGGCTCCCATGGCCAGATCCATCAGCACAACCGCCGGCGAGTGCACCCGGGCCGCTTCCAGAGCGTCTTCGCCGGAGGAGGCTTCACCGACGACGGCGATATCCGCCTGGGTGCCCAACAGCGCCTTGAGCCCGCTCCGGACCACGGTGTGGTCGTCAACGAGCAGAACGGAAATGGCGATCACAGGCCCTCCTTGGACGACCGGGCAGGCTGGCTGAGCGGCAGCTGCGCCGCGATGATGGTGCCTTCACCCGGCGAGCTCTCCACTGACAATTCTCCACCTAGCTGCTCAACCCGTTGCCGCATGGCCCGCAGGCCGTACCCTCCGGTTTCCGACGGCGCAGGTACCGCTGCGGGATCAAAGCCGCGTCCGTCGTCGTACACGTCCAAGGTGACCGACTCCGGGAGGTACCCAAGCGTCACGCTGGAGTGGTCCGCGTGCGCGTGGAGCTTGATGTTGGCCGCTGCGCTTTGGGTCACCCGGATCAGGGCATGGCGGACCTCTGCGGGGAGCGGCCGTTCATCGCCGGTGACGTGGACCTGGATGGTATCCACATATTGGCTCGCGGCGTGCTGCAGGGCTTCCGGAAGCGGGCCTGATTCGAGACCCGGCGCGGAAAGTTCGTGCACCAGGCTGCGGGTGTCGGCGAGGTTCCGCCTCAACAGGCCGGACGCCTTGGCAACGTCCCGCTGGGCCGAACCATCCGGCCAGGAGCGCTGCGCCGCCTCCAGCAGAAGCAGGCTGCTTGCCAGGCCCTGGGTCACGGTGTCGTGGATTTCCCGGGAGACGCGCTCGCGTTCGGTGGCGATCCCGGCCTGCCGTTCGGTTGCGGCCAACTGCTCCTGGTCGCGTTCGATCTTGTCGTAGATCAAGGTCAGGAGGGCCCCTGCGGCGAGCGGGCCAAGCAGCATGGCAACGTCCGTCCAGCCGCTCATCCGGAAGAGCCCGACGGCGGTGGCCGCTGCGGTCACGCTGCTGGCCGCGTATCCGGCCCAGCCGCGGAAAGCCCTGCGCGCAAGGAAGAAGATGGCGAACGAGCACCACGCAAAGCTCGGAGCCACGATCACCAGGGCGGCCCACGCTGCCACAAGGGCAATCATCCACGGGATCCAGTGGCTGCCCCGGGCCGGGCGTCGATGTGCCAGGAGGGCGGTGACGGCGTAGAGCCCGCACACTGCCGCCGCCAAAGCCACCGTCCACAGGTTGTCCGCGGGGGAATGCCGCATGACGTACCGGACCCCGGAGGCCACCATCAGCACGGCAAAGCCCACGTGCACCACGGCATCGATGCGGCCGTCGAAGCGGCTGCTTGGCCCTGGCTGTGGAGGAGCAGTTGGCATGGATGGTTCCCGGTTCCGTTCCTGGCTGTGGCGGTTTCGTGCGTGGCGGGCGATCTTTCCATGCTAGGTCCCGGGCGGTTATTGGTCTCTCCACCTTTTGGCTGATACAGCGTGCGGAAAGGATGAGCCCGGGGCCTGCTTCGGGCCGATGTGGCAACGGGGCCGTCCGGGAAGCATGGATGTGTACCCGGAATGTCCATGCAGTCCCGAAGGAGAACCCCCGTGAAGAAGTCCAACAAGATGATTGCCGCCGCTGCTGCCGGAGCGCTGTTGCTCACCGGCGGAATCACGGCTGTGGCCAACGCCGTGGCACCTGTCGCGGCACCTGAGGCCGCGCCTGCAAAGGTTGCCGCTGATGTGCAGCCCGCCCCCGAGAACGTCGTGGCGCAGAACCGCATCACCGTGGGCGCTTCCAGCAAAGCCGTGAATGCCGCACTGGCCAAGTGCCAGGCGGACAAGCTGCCATTCGTTACCGTCGCTTTGGTGGACCGCTTCGGCACCGTCCAGGCAGTCCTCCGCGGTGACAACGCCGCCGAACACACCATCGAAGCTGCCAAGCAGAAGGCCTACACGGCTGCCGCGTTCGGTGCTCCCACCAGCGAGCTGGCCAAGCGCATCAACGGCAACGGTCCCTCGATCGCCGACCTCCCCGGCACACTGTTCCTGGCCGGTGGAGTTCCGCTGAAGGTCAACGGCGTTTCTGTTGCCGGCATCGGTGTTGGCGGTGCTCCCGACGGTGCCCTCGACGAGGCCTGCGCCACCGCCGGTGCAGAAGCCTTGGCCGCAGCGGCGAAGTAGCCTCGACCCATGACCACCCGCGCCCGCGCCCGCGTTTTTGTACACGTGATGCCCTTATGGGAGCGTCTTAAGGGCGATATCTGGACAAAAACTCGGGTGGTGGGGGCGGGGTTGGTGCTGGTCGGGCTCGTGGCCGGGTGCGCGCCGTCGTCGCCCGGGCCGTCAACTACACAGAGCTCGACGGCGGCCGCCTCACCTTCGGCCGCCTCACCGGCGGCCGCCTCACCTTCCGGCGCCTCGCCTTCCGACCAAGCGCCGACTCAGGCAGCCCCCACTTCAGCCGCGCCGTCGAGCGCGGGTCCCGGCCCGACGTCGTCGGCTGCCGTGCCGCCTACACTGACACCGGAGGCCCAAATGGAAACCGACCGACTCCTGATCCTCGCCGCGAAGGCCAACGACGTTGCCAGGGTCCGGGAGCTGATCGCGGCCGGCGGAAACGTGAACGCCAAGGACGACATCCAGGACTCCGCGTTCCTGTATGCCGGCGCGGAGGGCTTCAACGAGGTCCTGGAGCTGACCTTGGCTGCAGGGGCGGACGTGCGCAGCACCAACCGCTACGGCGGCACCGCCCTGATCCCCGCGAGCGAACACGGACACACGGAGACAGTGAGGATCCTCATCGCCGCCGGTGTGCCCGTGGACCACGTCAACAACCTGGGCTGGACCGCTATGCAGGAAGCCATCCTGCTCAACAACGGCGGCCCCAAGCAGCAGGACGTGGTCCGGCAACTCCTCGCGGCCGGAGCCAACCCGGACATCCGCGATCCACAAGGCCGAACGGCCCTGCAAAATGCAGAGCGGCTCGGGTTTACGGAGATCGCGGCAATGATCAGGTCCCGCTGACGTAGATGGACTAGACGGCTTCCAGCACGCTCACATAGTTGGCGATGCCCACGCCGCCCATGTTCTGGACGGCTCCGCGACGGGCGTTGGGCAACTGCATGTCGCCGGCGGTTCCGCTGAGCTGCATAGCGGCGATGACATGCTGCGACACACCGGTGGCGCCCACCGGATGGCCCTTCGCTTTCAGGCCGCCGGAGACGTTGATGGGGAGCTTGCCGTCCTTGTAGACCCAACCCTCCGTGACGGCCCGGGATCCTTCACCGCGGGGAGCCAGGCCCATGGCCTCGTACATGATGAGCTCGGCGATGGTGAAGCAGTCGTGAACCTCGGCGAAGTCCAGCCCCTCAATGCCGACCCCGGCCATGGCGAAGGCGCGCTCCCACGACGCCCGGGTGGCAGCGAATTCGGTGGGATCGCGGCGTTCTGCGGGGAAGAAATCGTTCGCGTGGCCGAACCCGGCCAGGCGCACGGGAACAGTTACGCCCCCGGTCGCCGACGTTGACAGCACGACGGCGGCAGCTCCGTCCGAGACCGGCGAACAGTCGGTGCGGCGCAAGGGTTCGGCCACCATGGGGTTCTTGTCCGAAATGGTCCGGCAGAATTCCTCGCCGAAGTCGCGGTGCATCTGGGCGTAAGGGTTGTCCATGCCGTTGCGGTGGTTCTTGGCGGCGATGGAACCCAGGACATCGCCGAGGCCTTGGACACCGGGACCGGTGATGCCTGCGCCGTAGCGCTTGTCATAATGCTTGGCGACCTCCGCGAAGAGGCCCGTGAATCCGGTGCTGGAGGCTTTACCAGCCATTTCGTAGGAAGCGCCGAGCAGCGCTGCCCCCACGACGTCGGCTCCGGCGTCGGTCATCTTTTCCGCACCGATCACCAGCACGTTCCGGGCAGTCCCGGCCAGCACGGCTTTGACGCCTTGCTGGAAGGCGGCGGACCCGGAAGCGCAGGCGTTCTCCGTCCGGGTCGCGGGGACGTTGGCCAGGTCCGCGGAGAGCTGGAGCGCCAGGGACGACGTGAAGCCCAGCGGCTGCATGCCGGAGTTGAACTGGCCGAGGTAGATCTCGTCGATGTCCTTGGGGTCCAGCCCGGAGTTGCTGATGGCCTCCCCGGCCACCTGGACGATCAGGGATTCCAGCGTCTCATCGGTCAACTTCCCGAACTTGCTGTGTCCCCATCCCGTGAGCAGGATGTCTTTGCCGAACTGGTCTTTGAGGCTCATGCGTTGGCTCCTTCGAGGGTGTGTTCAACAGAGGCGAGCGCTACCACGAACCCGGCCCCGGTCTTGTGGCGGAGCTCTTCCACGGTGACGCCCGGGGCGAGACGGGTCAGCCGCAGGCGGGTGCCGCCGTCGTGCGTCTCTTCGATGTCGAAAACGGCCAGGTCCGTGATGATCCGGTCCACGCAGCGGAGTCCCGTGAGGGGGAGGGTGCATTCGGTGACGATCTTGGCCGAACCGTCCTTGGCGTTGTGCTCGGTCAGGACGACGACGCGCGGTGTCCCGGCCACCAGGTCCATGGCACCGCCCATGCCCTTCACCATCTTGCCGGGGATGGTCCAGTTGGCGAGGTCGCCGCTGCCGGACACCTGCATGGCGCCAAGGATGGCAACCTTCACGTGCCCGCCACGGATCATGCCGAACGAGGTTGCGGAGTCGAAGATGCTCCCGCCGGGGGTGATGGTGACGGTCTGCTTGCCCGCGTTGATAAGGTCGGCGTCTTCCTCGCCCTCATAAGGGAACGGACCCATGCCGAGCAGCCCGTTCTCGCTCTGGAGGACTACCCGCACGCCATCGGGCAGGTTGTTGGCCACCAGTGTGGGGATGCCGATACCGAGGTTGACGTAGTCGCCGTCGTTCAGTTCTTCTGCCGCAATCGCGGCCATCTGGTCTCGTGTCCAAGCCATGGTTTGCTCCTTCTGCTTCAGACCGTAAGTGGTTCGGCGTGGTGCGCTTCAGCGCGCTGGCGGACTGTTCGCTGTTCGATGTCCTTGACCCTGTTGCTTGCCTGGACAAGCCGTTGGACGTAGACGCCCGGGGTGACGATCTGGTTGGGGTCCAGCTCGCCCGGTTCCACGATGACCTCGGCCTCGGCAATAGTTACGGTGCCTGCCGTGGCCACCACCGGGTTGAAGTTCCGCGCGGTGTAGCGGTACACCAGGTTGCCGTCCGTGTCCGCGGTGTGGGCGTGGACCAGTGCGACGTCGGCAGTGATGGCGCGCTCGCGGACGTACGTGACGCCGTCGAACTCTTCCAGCGGCTTGCCTTCGGCAACCAAGGTGCCCACGCCCGTCCGCGTGTAGAAAGCGGGAATTCCGGCGCCGCCGGCACGAAGGCGTTCGGCCAGGGTGCCTTGCGGGGTGAACTCGACCTCCAGCTGGCCGGCCAAATACTGCTCGGCGAAGAGCTTGTTCTCGCCCACGTAGGATGCGATGACCTTCCGGACCTGGCCCGCCTCGATCAGCACGCCCAGTCCCTTGCCGTCCACGCCCATGTTGTTGGAAACAATGGTCAGATCCGTGGCGCCCGACGCGCGAACGGCGTCGATCAGGTCGGCGGGGATGCCGCTGAGGCCAAAACCTCCGACGGCGATGGTCAGGCCGTCTGCCATCAGGTCATGGAGCGCTTGGGCTGCGCTCGCGTGGATCTTGGACATGGTGGACTCCTCGTTGAGTGATATTGAGTGTTGTTGAGTGACATCCACTTTGTGGACATTGTGGTCTTTCCTTGGAGCCTAGATTTCTTCAGGGTGTGGGTCAACGGGCCATCCCGTTGGCTACTCACGCTATGGACGCTATGGTGGGTGGTGTCCATATTGTGGATGAAATCTTCGGGAGGCCGTAGTGGCGGTACAGGGAGCGCAAGTGGTGGGGCGCGTAGCGCTGCTGCTTCGGCTGGTGGGACGGAAGCCCGAGGGCACCTCGTTGGCGGGTTTGGTTCGTGAATCCGGGCTGACCAGGCCAACTGTGCACCGGCTACTGACCTCGCTGGCTGCGGAGGGCCTGCTGGAACACGATTCAAGCTCCGGTAAGTGGGTGTTGGGGCCGGAAGTCTTCCTGTTGGGGTCGGTGGCGGCGGCCCGTTTTCCCATGGAAGACATTGCCCGCCCGTCATTGCGCCGCTTGGCAGCCGAAACCGGGGAGAGCGCGTTCTTCTCCATCCGCCGGGGCAATGAAACAGTGTGCGTGCTGCGTGAAGAAGGTTCGTTCCCTGTGAGGTCGTTCGTGCTGCACGAGGGCGTCCGCTTTCCGCTGGGCATCGCTTCGGCAGGAACGGCGATCATGGCTTTCCTGCCTCTTGAGGAGCAAGAGTCCCTCCTGGCGGATTGGCCGGCACATGCGGGCGACTTCGCTTCCGGACACCCCGCGGACGTGGTGCGGGAAAACCTGGAGCAGACCCGTTTGACCGGCTACTCCGTGAATCCCGGCCTGATTCTTGAAGGCAGCTGGGGCATGGGGGCTGCGGTGTTTGACCCGCAGGGCCGGCCGGCGTGGGCTTTGTCCCTGACGGGGATCGAGCCACGGTTCCGCCCTGACCGGCAGGAGTTCCTGGGCAAGCTGCTGCTCGAGGAAGCGCACCGGATGACGGCGCGGTTACAGGGCACCTAGTTGGATGGTTTTCAGCGCAGGTCCAGGCGCATGAGCACCCGGGGGAAACCGTTGAGCACGGACGTCGTCTCGGCCACCTTCTTGAAGCCGGCCTTCTCGAAGAGCTTTCGCGTACCCACATAAGCCATGGTCAGGTCCACTTTGCCGCCCTGGTTGTCCACGGGATAGCCCTCAATGAACGGGGCGCCATGACTCTTGGCGAATTCGATGGCTCCGCGCAGCAACTCGTGGGAGATGCCCTTGCCGCGATGCCCGGGCCGCACACGGATGCACCACACGGACCACACCTTGGCATCGTCCACCTGCGGGATCTTTCGGTTCGTCGCGAAACTGGTGTCCGCGCGCGGGTGCACCGCTGCCCACCCAACTACTTCGTCGCCGTCGTACGCCAACACCCCGGGAGGCGGGTCTTCGGCGACCAGCTTCTCGACGTACTTCCCGCGCTCCTGTTTTTGGAGGCTTTGGTTCAGCCTGGACGGGATCCTGTAACTCAGGCACCAGCACACGTTGGAATCGGGGCGCTTGGGACCGACCATGGTCTTCACGTCATCGAACACCGTCGCCGGTCTCACCTCGATAGCCATGCCGCCCATCCTGTCACCCGGGCCGGTGGTGGGCAACGGACGACGGCGGGTGGACGGGTTTTGGGGCGACGGCGGGAAATTTGCCAGGACTGCCGCGAGGCTCAGGTAGGCTTGCGGTCGTGATGACCGGATCGGGCTTCTGCCCTGCACGGATCGGCTATCCGGCCGACCTCTGACGCGCCAGCGTGCTCCGCCTTGTGGATCGATGACCCAGCAACCCATCGAAACGAACCCACATAAAAGGAGTCATGAATGCCAGCGCTTTTCAACCACACCATCATCGCGTCCCTTGACCGCGAAATTTCTGCCAGGTTCTACCGGTCCATCCTCGAAGCCGACGAAGCTCCCGGCTGGGGGCCATTCAGCAACCTCACTTTGGCTGGAGGAGTGATGCTCCAGTTCGCTGAGCCGCCGGTGGAGATCCAGATGCAGCACTATGCGTTCCTGGTGGACGACGCACACTTCGACCGCGCCTATCAGCGGTTGCTGAGTGCCGGCGTCGAACATTGGGCCGATCCGCAGATGACCCGCCCGGGTGAGACGAACACCGAGCACGGCGGCCGGGGGGTCTACTTCAAAGACCCTTCGGGCCACGCGCTCGAACTCATCACGCGGCCGTACTTGTAAAAACGGGGTTCACTTATGGCCCGGCATGGCCTCACCGCGGGCCATGAGTGGACTCGGTTTCAAAGTGTTCGAAAAACTTTTTCAATCCGCACCCATCCACCCTGCCCCATCCTCCGAATAGTTGGTGAGACACAAACCGGAGGTACAGCAAAAGCGGTACCTGCAGCCCGTGTCCCACCACCCAATGGACCCAACGCCCTGGTTCCAAAAACAAGGAGAATGACATGTTGTCCACAAAGCGCCCCGCCCTCGCCTTCGTTGGCCTCACTGCAGCCACCCTTCTCGGGCTCACTGCCTGTGGTGGATCCAGCACCTCCAGCTCGCCCTCTTCTTCGTCACCCGCCCCGATGAGTTCCTCCGCGGCTCCGTCGTCGATGGCACCGTCGCCGTCGTCGTCCCCCATGAGCAGCGCCGCCATGGATCCCGCCGCCAACCTTGTAGGCCCCGGCTGCGCCGGCTACGCCGCACAGGTTCCGGACGGTGCCGGTTCGGTCTCAGGAATGGCCAAGGACCCGGTAGCAACCGCTGCTTCCAACAACCCGCTGCTCAAGACCCTCACCGCCGCCGTCTCGGGCAAGCTCAACCCCAAGGTTGACCTGGTCTCCACCCTGAACGGCAGCGAATTCACGGTCTTCGCACCGGTTGATGACGCTTTCGCCAAGATCGACCCGGCCACCATCGAAACGCTCAAGACCGATGACGCCCTGCTGAGCAAGATCCTCACCTACCACGTAGTCCCCGGCCAGCTGTCCCCGGACAAGATCGTAGGCACCCACAAGACTGTAGAGGGCGGCGAAGTGACTGTTGCAGGCACCAAGGACGCCCTCACCGTGAATGGCGCCAACGTCATCTGCGGTGGCGTCCAGACCGCCAACGCGACGGTGTACCTGGTTGACTCGGTGCTGATGCCCAAGTAGGCCCAGGCCCCACAGCGGTACAAACAGCTCCACAGCGGTACAAACAAAAGCAGGCGCCGGAAGAATCCGGCGCCTGCTTTGCTGTTAAGTTGCGGTGCTAGTTGTTCAAGTCGCTGTCGACGTAGGAACCGGGGCGGCTGTGTTCCGAGCCGCAGGGACAACGGTCAACCTCGATGCGCAGCGTCATGGGCTTGGAGGCGTCCAGGGTGAGGGTCACGTTGTTTGCCTGGTGGCTGAGCCGGAGGGTTCCGTCGGTGGTTGAGATGTAAGACATGCGGGCCCTAACTATGTGGGATGAACTGTGCAGGTAAAGAACTGTGCAGGTGAAGTGCTTGGGGCGGAGCCGGTCACTTGTCTTCGGAGTTCAGCTGGGGTTTGCCGACGAGCGGTATGGTCCCTGTGGCCGTTCCTCCGGGGCAATCGGACTCGTTACATTTCCCGGCGCACTCATGCTTGGTGACGAGGTCGAACTGGACGCCGCCGTGTTGCTCGACACCGGTCCGGATGGCTCGTTCAACCACCGAGGTGGCAAGTCGCTTATGCAGCGACAGGGGATCGCGCCGCAGGTCCTTGGTCAGGGCGAAACAGAGCAGCAGCATGACGATCACGAACGGCAGCGCCGCCACGATGGTGACTCTTTGCAATCCGGCCAGGGCTTCGGATGGTTCATCACCACCAGCCAGCAGCATGACCGCTGCAACAGCACCGGTGAGGCTTCCCCAGAAGATGACCACGGCACGGCGGGGGTGCTCAGCACCGTTGGAGCTGAGTGAGCCCATGACGATGGAGGCCGCGTCGGCACCGGTGATGAAGAAGATCGCCACGAGCACCATGGCCAGGACAATGACAGCGGCCGTGGCCCAGCCGGGCATTCCCAGGTTCTTGACGAGGTCGAAGAGTGCGCCGTCGAAGTTGACTGAAGGGACCCCGTTGGTTGTGGTCACCAGGCCGGGCGTACCGGCCTTGTCCGCTTCCTGCTGGACGTGGAATGCGGCTCCGCCGAAGATGCCGAACCAGATCACGCTGACAACGCTGGGGACCAGAAGCACGCCGGTAACGAATTGGCGGATGGTGCGGCCGCGGCTGATGCGCGCGATAAAGAGGCCAACGAAGGGCGTCCAGGAGATCCACCAGGCCCAGTAGAAGATGGTCCAGCTGGTCATCCAGCTGCGCAACGCGTCGTCGCCCACGGCTTCTGTCCTGGACGACATCTCCGCGAGGTCGCGGGCGTAGTCGCCGATGGCCGAGGGGATCAGGTTGAGGATGAACAGGGTGGGGCCGGCAACGAAGACGATGAGTGCAAGCACCACGGCCAGGACCATGTTGATATTGGACAGCCACTGGATTCCGCGGCTGATGCCGGAAACCGCTGATGCTACGAAGCAGAACGTCAGGACGGCCACGATGACCACCAGCACGGGAGTGCCGATCTCACCCACCCAGCCGTTGGACGTCATGCCGCTGCCGATCTGCAGGGCACCGAGGCCCAGGGAAGCAGCGGTTCCGAAGAGGGTGGCAAAGATGGCAAGGATGTTGATGAACTTTCCGATCGGCCCTTCGACCATCCGGATGCCGAACAGCGAAGTGAACGCTGCGGAGACCAGCTGTTTGCGGCCGAGGCGGTAGGTCCCGTAGGCCATGGCGATGCCAACCACTGCGTACATGGCCCACGGGTGGAGGGTCCAGTGGAAGATCGAGGTGGCCATGGCGGTCTGGATGGCGGCGGGCGTGCGGCCGTCCACGGTTCCTGGCGGGGGCGAGATGTAGTGGTAGAGAGGCTCAGCCACGCCGTAGAACATGAGGCCGATGCCCATGCCCGCGGCGAACATCATGGCCACCCAGGAGACGGTGCGGAATTCGGGCTTCTCGCCGTCCTTGCCCAGCGGGATGTTGCCGAATTTGCCCAGGGCCAGCCACAGGACAAAGACGACGAACAAGGAGGCGAGGACCATGAAGAGCCAGCCTGTGTATTCCATGACCCAGTTCAGGGCCCCTTTGGATGTTTCCGAAAGGCTGTCGCGTCCGACAAAGCCCCAGACCACGAAGGCGACGGCGATGGCGCCTGTGATCCCGAAGGTGACTTTGTCGAGGGTAAGTTTCTGGTTCCGGCGGGCGGAGACGGCCTGCTCGGTCTTGGCGTTGCGCAGTTCCACCAGGATCTGATCGTATTCTTCAGAATCGGGGAGAGTCTCTGCGCCTCCATCCTCGTCGTTGAGGGCTGCCGGGTTTGTTGCATCGGGGGAGCTGCTGATGACTTCTTCAGGGAGCTCCACGTGGGCGGGTCGGGTTGCTGGACTGCCTGCCGGACGATCGTCGGCAGGCAACTCCTCAGGTGTTAACGGTTTTATGCCACTGTTTGTAGCCATGAGCGGGTCCTTTGCTCGGCGAGTCATGGGTTTTGCGTTGATGCACGGCCTTGGGCTGTGCGTTCGGAGAAGGTTAGGAACGTTCCGCATGAATCAACAACATTCGCGCTAAGCAACAGAGTGCGCCCCGTCACACATCAAAGTCAAGGCTTTTCCCGTCTTTGACGGCCACTTGATATATCAATTGGCCTTGACGTGGGGTGTTGCCTACCATGATGACCGTTGCGCCAAGAGCGCCGCGGGGGAAGAGCTGTTTACGGGTCCGGACTAACGGGGCCTGTAGCCCATCCTGGCGCTGATACTCAGCCCGGCCTCGCGCAGTCCATCGATGAGGCCCGGCTGCTCTTCTGGCGAAAAACGGAACGCCGGACCGGAGATGCTCACGGCGGCAATGACACTGCCGGTGTGGTTGAAAATCGGCACAGCCACGGCGGTGAGGCCGATCTCAAACTCTTCGTGGACCGTGGCGTATCCGTTGCGGGCCACGTCCAGCAGTTGCTTCTCCAGCTCTCCGCGGTTCGTCACCGTGCGGGGCGTTCGTGCAGGCAGCCCAACCGCCTTGAAAACCTGGGTTCGTTCGTCTGCCGTCAGTGCTGCCAGGAGAACCTTGCCGCTCGACGTGGCATGCAACGGCGTCAGGCTCCCCACCCAGTCATAGGTGGCCAACGTCGACGGTCCCATCGCCTGGTCCACGTTGACCGCATAGTTGGACCTCAGGACAGCCAGATTGACCGTCTCCTTGTACTCGTGAGCCAGGGCCTCCAGCACTTCCCGTGCCTCGTGGACAACACTCAGCCTGCCGGGAATGGATGACGCCAGGCGGAGGATGCCGAAGCCCAACTGGTACTTGCCACGTTCGCTGTTTTGCCGGACGAGGTCGCGGCCAACCAGGGAGCCCACAAGCCGGGACACGGTGGATTTGTGCACACCCATCTCCTCGGCGATCTCGCTCACTCCGGCGTCGCCTTCCCGGGCCAGGATTTCCAGGATCTGGAGGGCGCGGTCCACTGACTGGACGCCTCCGCCCTGGGCGTCCGCGTCCTTGTCGAAGTCCGGGTTGTTGCGTGCGGCCATGCTGCCTCGTGTCGTTGTCCAGGCAGGCGGCCCTGGGCCTGGTAGCCCTGCACGGCCTGCACCCTCGTCTTTCCTCATCCTAGACGGAGTTTTACACGGACTCTTTCACATCATGGGGCACTCGTAACTTATGCGCTGACGGCCACCTCCTGGACGTTGGCCCGAGAATCGATGAGTCGTTCCCTTCCTGCATAGACGTTCAGGCTGTGGCCACGGCTGAAGCCCACCAGGGTCAGGCCGGTCCCCACTGCAAGATCGGCCGCCAGGCTAGAGGGTGCGCTCACCGCTGACAAGACCGGTATTCCGGCCAGCGCGGCCTTCTGGACGAGTTCGAACGATACCCTGCCGGAGACCTGCAGGACCAGGCCCGTCAGCGGCAACAGGTCCTGGCGGAGTGCCCACCCCACCACCTTATCGACGGCGTTGTGGCGCCCCACGTCCTCGCGAAGGCACAGGAGCTCCGGCTCGGAACCATCCACCCTGAAGAGTCCCGCAGCATGGACACCGCCGGTCCTGTCGAAAACGGCCTGGGCCTCGCGGAGGCGGTCCGGCAGCCCGGCCAGGAGATCAACGGAAACCCGCAGCCCATCCAGGGACGCGTCGTAGTGGATGGTCTTGCGCACGGCGTCGATCGAGTCGGTTCCGCAGATGCCGCACGAGCTGGACGTGTAGACGTGGCGTTTGGTGTCCGGCAGGGGCACGTCCGGGCGCAGCTGGGCGTCGACGACATTGAAGGTCTGTGTCCCGTCCTTTTCGCCGGCACAGAACCGCAGGGAGAGCAGTTCCGATGGGTTCCGGATGATCCCCTCGGACACCAGGAACCCGGCCACAAGATCGAAGTCGTCCCCGGGTGTCCGCATTGTCACTGCGAAGGAGGTCCCAGCGATCCTGATTTCCAGTGGCTCCTCGGCAGCCAGGACGTCCTCTTTGTGACGAACAGGGTGCTCGCCGCCCGTCCCATCGAGTTGGAAGCGGTGGATTTTCCTGCGCTGCGTCATGCGGGCCATACGGTGGGCCTTCCTGGCTGGTTCTGGCCCGGGTTACCGATGGGCGCTGTCCATGGCAGGGGCAGCACGGGAACCGGCTCGCCGGCCACTGCTCCTTCCGGAGGCACCGACATATACGCGTCGGCCCACGCGAGCCCGCGCATCATCCCGGGACCAGCGTGGGCGGCCGGGAACACCAGCCCGTGGATGAGCCGGCAGGGTATGAGGCGCGTCTTTCCCTGGACGGGTTCGATGTCGGCGCCGGAAAGCAGCGGAGTGGCCTCCTGGAAGGGGCGGTTTCCCAGGGCGGCGAGCAGGGGTTCGCCCAGGGTCATGAGGGCCAGCATGGCTGCCAGCGGATTGCCCGGCAGCCCGATGATGAAGTGACCGTCCGGCAGTTCGGCCATGACGGCGGGATGTCCGGGGCGCATGGCTACCCCGTCCAGCAGGAGCCGCCCGCCGAGCGCCGCAACGGCGGCACGGAAGTGGTCTGTACCGGATTTACCGGTGCCTCCGGTGGTGATCGTCACCTCGGGACGCCGCCCGTCACCGGCGCCGTCCAGTGCCGCCAGCCACTCTCCGTACGAGTCGCCGATCCGTAGCTGCCCGTCCGGCACTCCGCCCAATTGCGGGATGACGGCATTGAGCTGCGGACCAAAAGCATCGCGCACCTGTCCGGGCGCGGGGTCACCTGAGGTGACCACTTCAGAACCGGTCATGACGACGGCGACCCTCGGCTTGCGCTGTACCTGCAGCTGATCGTGGCCGGCCACCGCGGCCAGGGCAAGGTGTGCCGGATTGAGGAGGGTGCCGGCGGGTATGAGGACGTCGCCTGCGGTGGCTTCTTCGCCGGCCGGGCGGATGTGGCGGCCGGGAAGTGTTTCGCCCGGTTTCACCTCCGGCCCCAAGGTGAGGTGCCCGTCGTCGGACAGCTGTCCGCTTTCCTTGCGGAGCACGGTGGTGGCTCCGGCAGGAATAAGGCCTCCGGTGGCAATGACACTGGCTTCTCCGGCAGAAAGGCGCCGCCCGGGCCCGGTGAGTGCCCAGGGTCCTTCACCGCTGATGGCCCAGCCGTCCATGGCTGATGACGCGTAATGGGGAAGGTCCTGCCGGGCAACAACATCGCGGGCCAAAGTGCAGCCGATCGCCGCGTCGAGGCTTGTTGGTGCGGAGGGGAGGGGAGCTGCGCAGTGGTACGCCAGTTGCCGGGCTTCGGCCCACGTCATGGCATGGTTCCGCTGGAGGCCGGCTGTTAACTCCTCTTGTGCAAGCATGGATGTCCGTTTCCTGGGTGGTGCTTCCGGTGTGGAAGGCACCGGGGACTGCACGGCCTTCCCGTAATTACTGCCGCGCAGTCCCCGGTAGCTTTTGTCAGGCCTTCACGTAGCCGTTGGGGTTCAGTACGAACTTGGTTGCGGCTCCGGCGTCGAATTCGGCGTAGCCGCGGGGCGCGTCTTCGAGCGGGATGGCTTGGGCGTTGACCGCCTTGGCGATCTGGACCTTGTCGTGGAGGATGGCCATCATCAATTGGCGGTTGTACTTCATCACGGGGCATTGACCGGTGGTGAAGGACAAGGACTTGGCCCAGCCCGTCCCCAACGACAGGGAGAGCGAACCGTGCTTGGCGGCGTCGTCGATTCCGCCCGGATCGCCGGTCACGTAGAGGCCCGGGATGCCCAGGGCGCCGCCGGCCGCGGTGATGTCCATGAGTGAGTTCAGCACGGTGGCCGGGGCTTCGTGCGAGGCGTCCTTTCCGTGTCCCCGGGCTTCGAAGCCCACAGCGTCAACGCCGCAGTCCACTTCCGGAACGCCCAGGATCTGCTCGATCTGGTCCTTGGGATCGCCTTGGGAGACGTTGACGGTTTCGCAGCCGAAGGATCGGGCCTGGGCCAGGCGGTCCTCGTTCATGTCGCCCACAATCACGACGGCGGCCCCCAGCAGTTGGGCGCCGACCGCGGCAGCGATGCCCACGGGACCGGCACCGGCAACGTACACGGTGGAACCGACGCCGACACCGGCTGTGACTGCGCCGTGGAAGCCGGTGGGGAAAATGTCCGAGAGCATGGTCAGGTCCATGATCTTCTCCAGGGCCTGGTCCCGGTCCGGGAAGCGCAGGAGGTTCCAGTCCGCGTACGGGACCAGGACATACTCCGCCTGTCCGCCGACCCAGCCTCCCATGTCCACGTAGCCGTAGGCGCTGCCGGGGCGGTCGGGGTTGACGTTGAGGCAGATGCCGGTCTTCTGTTCCTTGCAGTTCCGGCAGCGGCCACAGGAGATGTTGAACGGTACCGAGACGATGTCACCTACCTTGATGAATTCGACGTCGGGTCCCACCTCCACCACTTCACCGGTGATTTCGTGGCCAAGGACAAGGTTCTGCGGTGCGGTGGTGCGTCCGCGGACCATGTGTTGGTCCGAACCGCAGATGTTGGTGGTCACTGTCCGCAGGATGGCCCCATGCGGGACCTTCCTGCCGACGTTGGCCGGGTTGACGCCCGGTCCGTCCTTGAGTTCAAACGTTGGGTAGTCGGTGTCGATGATTTCGACGACACCGGGTTCCTTGTAGGCGACTGCTCTGTTTCCTGACATGGTTACTCCCTGTTCCTTGCTGTTGTTGAACTGAGCTGTCCAACGGTCCGAAAGCGGTGCTTCGATGAGGAATACCTCCCCAGGTTTCAGGCCACCGAAGCACCATTCACGGACAGTTGGACATATCGATAAACGGACAAATGGACAGTTGTGGTGCGGCTAGGCCTTTTCCAGCCGGATGATCACGGACTTCGAGGTCGGGGTGCCGCTGGTGTCGGCGACGGAATCCAGCGGCACCAGGACGTTGGTTTCGGGGTAGTACGCGGCGGCGCAGCCTTTCGGCGTCGAATAGGAAACGATGCGGAAGTTTTCGGCCCGTCGCTCTGTCCCGTGGAACTCTGAGACCAGGTGGACCATGTCCCCATCGGCAAAGCCGAGCTCGCTGATGTCCCCTGCGTTGGTCAGCACCACCCGACGGCCGCCGTGGATGCCGCGGTACCGGTCGTCCTTGCCGTAAATGGTGGTGTTGTACTGGTCGTGGGAGCGCAGGGTTTGGAGGACCAGCTTGCCCGGCGGGACTTTGATGAACTCCAGTTCATTGCCCGTGAAGTGCGCTTTCCCGGAGGCTGTGTCGAACTTCCTGGCGTCGCGGGGCGGGTGCGGCAGCACGAAGCCGCCGGGATGCTGGATCCGGGCTTCGAAGTCTTCGAAACCGTCGAAGACCGCCTCGATGTGTTTCCTGATCAGGGTGTAGTCGTCCCTCATGGCGAGCCAGGAAGCCCTGGGGGTGTTGGGCAAGCGTTGGTACCCGTCGGTGAAAAGCTTGTCCGCGAGGTTGCAGACGATCGCGACTTCGGAGTGGAGGTGCTCGCTTGCAGGCTTCAGGCGGCCACGTGAGGCGTGGACGGCACTCATGGAATCTTCCACGGTGACCCGCTGGTCACCGGTTCGCTGGGTGTCCTTTTCGGTGCGGCCGAGAGTCGGCAGGATCAGTGCCCGCTGGCCGGTGGACAGGTGCGAGTGGTTCAGTTTGGTGGAGATCTGGACGGTCAACCGGGTGTTGGCCAAGGCGTGCTCGGTGACCTCCGAGTCGGGGGCGGCCCGCACGAAATTGCCGCCCATTCCCATGAAGAAACGGACTTTCCCGTCCCGCATGGCACGGATGGCCGCAACAGTGTCATAGCCGTGGTCCCGGGGCGAACGGAATTCGAATTCCTGGTCCAGTCGGTCGTGGAATGCTTCCGGCATCTTCTCAAAGATGCCCATGGTGCGGTCGCCCTGGACATTCGAGTGGCCACGCACAGGGCAGACGCCGGCGCCGGGCTTGCCGATGTTTCCTTGGAGCAGCAGGACGTTCACCACGTCGCGGAGCGTGGGCACGGAGTGCTTGTGCTGCGTCAGGCCCATGGCCCAGCAGACAATGGTGGCGCTGGAAGCCAGAAGCCGTTCACCGGTGGCGTGGATCTGTTCCAGGGTGAGCCCCGTTGCCTCCACGATGTCATCCCATTCCACCTTCTCCAGGAAACGGAGATAGTCGTCGATGCCCACGGTGTGGTCATTGATGAACGCGTGGTCAAGAACGGTTTCCAGGCCCGGGGTCTTGCGGCCCTCGGCTTCGGCTTCCAGGAGGTATTTACCCAGGCCCTGGAAGAGAGCCTGGTCACCACCGGCACGGATCTGCAGGAAATCGTCCGTCAGCTGCGTTCCTTGGATCATTCCTGCCACATGCTGCGGGTTTTCGAAGTGCAGGAGTCCGGCTTCGGGAAGTGGATTGACGGACACGATGACCGCACCGTTCTTCTTGGCCTTCTCCAGCGCACTGAGCATGCGAGGGTGGTTGGTTCCGGGATTTTGCCCGGCGACGAAGATCAGCGACGCCGTCTCCAGATCGGTGAGGCTGACGGAGCCTTTACCGATACCGATCGTTTCCACCAAGGCGGAACCGGAGGATTCGTGGCACATGTTGGAACAGTCGGGCAGGTTGTTCGTGCCGATTCCGCGGACCAGGAGCTGATACACGAAAGCTGCTTCGTTGGACGTCCGGCCCGAGGTGTAGAACACCGCTTGGTCCGGGTTTTCCAGCTCCCTGAGTTCCCGCGCCATCAGCTCGTAAGCGTCGTCCCACTCGATCGGGGTGTAGTGGGTGGCTCCTTCTTCAAGGACCATGGGATGCGTCAGGCGCCCCTGTTGGCCCAGCCAGTAGTCGTCGCGGGTCTTCAGTTCTTCCACTGAGTACTTGGCGAAGAATTCGGGAGTGACGCGCCGGCGGGTGGCTTCCTCAGCAACGGCTTTGGCGCCGTTCTCGCAGAACTCCGCCGCGTTCCGCTTTTCATGTTCGGGCCAGGCACAGCCCATGCAGTCGAAACCGTCCAGCTGGTTTACGGCGAGCAGGGTCTGGACGCTGCGCACCGGACCCATCTGTTCCAGCGAGATTTTCAACGCGTTGGCGACGGCCGGGATGCCCACCGCCTTGGTTTTGGGTTTGGTGACGGTCAGCTTTGACTCATCAATGTTTCCGTCGGGGGCTTTGGTAGCCATGAGGTTTCCCTTCAGATCCGGGCGGAGGAGGTGGCGGTGGCCAATTGGGCCGGCTCCTGCTGCCGTGCGGCTTCAACCGTGTGCAGGAGCAACAGGGCTGTGGTGACTGAGCCTACGCCGCCGGGCACCGGGGTCAACCCGGCCGCGATACCGGTGACGCTCGCCTCGTCAACGTCCCCCACCAGTGAGCCGTCGGGCAGGACGTTGGTTCCGACGTCGACCACTACCGTCTCCGGCGAGATGTGGCCGCCTTTAAGCAGGCCCGTCCTGCCGGCGGCAACAACCACGACGTCGGCCGGCCGGGTAAAGCGCTCCAGCGGCCCCGACCTGGAATGGCAGATGGTGACAGTCGCGTCCCGCTCCAGGAGGAGCAAGGCCAGCGGCTTGCCCACTACTGCGGATCGTCCGACGACGGCCACGTTGCGTCCCGCGACGGGCACATCAAAGTGGTCCAGCAGTTCCACCACGGCTTGCGCTGTTGCGGGGGCGAAGGCGGGTTGGCCTACAGCCAAGCGGCCGAGGCTGAGGGGATTGGCGCCGTCGATGTCCTTTTCCGGGGCGATGAGGCCCACCAGCGAATCAGCCTTTACGCCCACCGGCAACGGCGTCTGCAGGATGATTCCGTTGACCGAAGGTTCGGTGCTGAGATCCCCCAGGACGCTTGCCAATACCTGCTCGGTGGCCTCGGGTCCCAGGTCCACGATCCTGCAACCGATGCCCAGCCGTTCGGCTGCACGTTCGATGGAGCGGACGTACCAAAGCGTCGACTCGTCATCGGTGGCAACCACCACGGCCAGGACGGGATGGCGCCCGCTGTTCTCCAGGGCGCGGGCTTCTTCCCCGGCGCGCTGTTGAATGAGGGTTGCCAGCTGCTTGCCGGAAAGCACTTGGGTGTTCACGAGAGGATCCTTTCGCGGACGCGCTTGACCAGGGAATCGGCTGCGAGGACCACTTTGTCCTCAAGTCCGTCCGTCTGCCCTGCCAGGCGGCTGCGGGCGGCGCTGTCCTTGATGGCCACGACATTGATGTCGATGTTCACGCGCGCTGTCGTGGCGGCAGCGCGGGCGGCATCTGCAGCCGCGGCGACATCGCTGATGACGTTGGGGTTTGCCGCATCCAGGAGATCGGTGGCGAGGCTGACGACCTCACCGGCGACCCGGATGAGTTGCGCGGGAGTTTGGGCTGCCTGGACCAGGGCATCCTGGATGGCTGCGCTGCGGGCACTCTTGAGTTCGTCCGTGTCCGACGGGAGTTTGTAGGAGTCAATGACGGTCTGGAAGGCGTGCTCATCGGCGTCGGCCAGGCGCAAGGCTTCCACTACAAGGTGGTCGGCGGCGCTGGTGATCCGGGCTACCAGCGCGGCATGCTGCTCAAACTTCGCGCCTGTGGTGTACCGGGCCACCATGGCAACCAACGCGGCTCCTTGTGCCGCGTGCAGCGCAGCGGCAGCACCGCCGCCCGGTGTGGGCTGGCGGGAGGCCAGCCTGGAGAGGTAGTCATTGATGGTTTCAGAGCTGATCATGTGCCGTCCTGGCTGAACTGGGTAAGAAAGGCTGAACTGGATGTGAAGGTCGGAAACAGCGGCCCGGACCCTGGTCTGTCGGGAGAGGGGAAGGGCCCGGGCCGCATGTCCTGGCTGCGGGTCGTTGACGGACCCGCAGTGCGCGGGGTCAGCCGCGGAGCCGGCTCATGGTGGGGTCGTACAGCGGATCCTCGGTGACCGTTGCCTGGATGCGGCGGCCGAAGTACTCGATCTCTACGGAGTCTCCCAGCGAGACGGCTGCCGGCAGGTAGGCGTAAGCGATCGGCTTGCGGACGGTGTAGCCGTAGGCTGCGCTGGTGACGTAACCCACCGCCTGGTCCTTGTAGAACACAGGTTCCTTGCCCAGCACGAGGCTCCTGCCGTCGTCGACGGTCAAGCAGCGCAGGCGGCGGGCGGAGCTTTCCTCGCTGCGTCCTTCCAGAGCCGCCTTGCCAATGAAGTTCTCCTTGGCCATCTTCACGGCGAAACCGAGGCCCGCTTCGTAGGGGTCGTGCTCGGTGGTCATGTCCGAGCCCCAGGAGCGGTAGCCCTTTTCGAGGCGCAGCGAGCTGAAGGCAGCGCGACCGGCTGCGATGACGCCGAACGGCTGGCCGGCCTTCCACAGGGCATCCCAAAGGCGTTGCCCGTTGTCGGCGCTGGTGTAGAGCTCCCAACCGAGTTCGCCGACGTAGGACAAGCGCATCGCGGTCACCGTGACCCCGCCGATGGTGACCTTCTTGGCGCGGAAGTACTTCAGGCCATCGTTGCTGAAGTCGTCGTTGCTGACGGTGCTGATGAGGTCGCGGGCAAGAGGGCCCCACAAGCCGATGCAGCAGGTGCCGCCGGTGGTGTCGCGGACTTGGACCCAGTCGCCTGCGCTGCCGTTTTCGGTCTGGTGGCGGGCCGCGCGCTCAAAGTAGGCGGTGTCGATGTTGCCGTTGGCGCCCAGCTGGAAGGTGTCTTCGCTCAGGCGTGCCACCGTGATGTCGCTTCGGATTCCGCCGGCTTCGTCCAGGAGCAGCGTGTAGGTAACGGCGCCGGGCTTCTTGGCGAGATCGCCGGTGGTCAGTTCCTGCAGGAGCTTCAAGGCGCCGGGGCCGGAAACTTCCAGGCGCTTCAGCGGCGTCATGTCGTACATGGCAACTGCCGTGCGGGTCTTCCAGGCCTCCGCCGCAGCGATGGGGGAGCTGAACATCCCGGACCAGGCGTCACGGGCCGGCGGCTGCCACTCGTCCGGCATTTCCTTCAGCAACTCGGCGTTCGCTTCGAACCAGTAGGGGCGTTCCCAACCGGCACCTTCCAGGAAGTAGCCGCCCAGCTGCTTGTGGCGGGCGTGGAAGGGGCTGACGCGAAGGTTGCGGGGGGACAGCTTGGGCTGGAGCGGGTGCAGGACGTCGTAGATCTCCACGAAGTTCTGCTGGGACGTTTCGCTGACATACTCGGGCGTCAGCTGGACCTCTTCGAAGCGGTGGATGTCGCAGTCGCCAAGGTCGATCTTCGACTTTCCGTCCACCAGCAGCTCTGCCACGGCGCGGGCGATGCCGGCGGAGTGGGTAACCCACACGGCCTCGGCTACGAAGAAGCCATCCACTTCCTTGGACTCGCCCACCAGGGAGCCGCCGTCCGGGGTGAAGGAGAAGATGCCGTTGAAGCCGTCCTCGATCTCGCTTTCACGCAGTGCCGGGAGGATCTGCTTGGTAGCTTCCCACGCGGGAAGGAAGTCTTCCAGGGTGAAGTCCAGGCGGGAAGGCATGTTGTGTTCGCTGATGCTGCTGGGCTCGTAGCTGCCCAGTTCGTCCAGGTCCACGGGCATGGGGCGGTGCGCGTAGGAGCCGATGCCGTAGCGTTCGCCGTGCTCGCGGTAGTAAAGGTCCTGGTCCTGGTGGCGCAGGATGGGCAGCTGTGCGCCGTTGGGCAGTTCGTTCTTGCCCTTCTGTGCAGGGACCGGTGTGGTCTTGACGTACTGGTGGGCCAGCGGCAGGAGCGGGACGGACATCCCGATCAGCTCGCCTACCTTGGCGCCCCAGAAGCCGGCGCAGGAAACCACGATGTCCGCGGGGATCACGCCGTCGGCGGTCTCGACGCCGGTGACCCGGCGGTTGGACTGCTCGATCCCGGTCACCTCGGTGTTGCCGATGTACTTGACGCCGGCGGCCTCGGTGCGCTTGATGAGCAGCTGGACCGCGCGGGCGGCCAGGGCCAGGCCATCCGTGGGAACATGCAGGCCTCCGAGGATGTCTTCCTCGTTGATGAGGGGGTACAGCGCCTTGCACTCTTCGCGGGAGAGGATCTTGCCGTCGATGCCCCACGACTGCGCGTAACCCAGCTTGCGCTTGAGGTCCGCCAGGCGGGTTTCCGTGGTGGCTACTTCAAGGCCGCCCACCTGGTTGAAGCAGCTTTGGCCGTCCTCGGTCAGCGAGAGGAGCTTTTCCACCGTGTACTTGGCGAACAACGCCATGGACTTTGAAGGGTTGGTCTGGAACACCAGTCCCGGTGCATGCGAGGTGGAACCGCCGGGCATGTTCAGGGGGCCCTGGTCCAGGACGGTGATGTTGTTCCAGCCACGGGTGACCAGTTCGTCGGCGAGATTGGTGCCGACGATCCCGGCTCCGATGATGACAATGCGGGGCGTGGATGCCATGAAAATTCTCCTGCGGAAGTTCGTGTGGGGCGGGCTTGAACGGGCTGGTTAGCGGAAGACGACCGTGCTGGTCCGGTCCAGGAGGACGCGGTGTTCGCAGTGCCAGCGGACGGCACGGGAAAGTGCCAGTGCTTCAGCGTCCTGGCCCACAGTGGAAAGTGCGTTGGGGCCGTAGCTGTGGTCCACGCGGATGACTTCCTGCTCGATGATCGGGCCCTCGTCCAGGTCGGCGGTGACGTAGTGGGCGGTAGCACCCACCTGCTTCACGCCGCGGTCGTAGGCCTGGTGGTAGGGGCGGGCACCCTTGAAGCCGGGGAGGAAGGAATGGTGGATGTTGATCGCGCGTCCTTCCAGCTTGCGGCACAGGTCGTTCGAAAGGACCTGCATGTAGCGGGCCAGGACCACGAGGTCGGCCTTGTATTCGTCCACAAGTTCCAGGAGCTTTTGCTCCGCCTCGGCCTTGGTGTCCGGGGTTACGGGGATGTGGATGAAGGGCAGCCCGGCTGCCTCGGCCATGGCGCGGTGGGTCTCATGGTTGGAGACGACGGCGACGAGCTCGCCGCCGAGGCTGCCTCCGCGCCAGCGGAAGATGAGGTCGTTGAGGCAGTGGCCAAACTTGGAGACCATCACCAGGACGCGTTGCTTGGTCTGGTCGTGGAAGCTGAATTTCATATCGAAGCGGTCCGCGATGGAACGGAACTCATCCTCCAGCTGATCCGAGGAGTAGCTCTGGCCACCGGAGAAGGCAGTGCGCAAGTGCAATGTCTGGCGCAGGCTGTCGTCAAACTGCTGGTGCTCTTCGATGTTGAAGCCGCGTTCGAAGAGGAAAGTGGTGACTGCCTGCACGATGCCCGGCTGTTCGACGCACGACAGTGTGAGTACGAACTTCTGCGCCTGCTCGTCCTTGAGCTGGCCGCGTTCTGCCGGAAGGGTGCTGAGGTGTGAGTCTGAAGCCACGAGGGTCATGTGTCCTCCTTAGGTGTGTGCCTAGATATATTCCTGAAATACAAACTGATATATTAGGATTGGAAATCAGCGTATACTGGTGTCCGGGGCAGGTCAATAGATTTCCCGGTTTTGAAGAAGGAGCTCACGCTGTGGCTACTGGAACTCTCGCAAGCATTGGCGACGCCACCAGGAAATCACTGGCCGACGTGGCCTACGAACGGCTGCGCGACCGCTTGTTGATGCTTGAAATCAAGCCAGGGGACATCCTTAATGACGAACAGCTCGCCAAGGAGCTGGAAGTGGGGCGGACTCCCGTCCGTGAAGCTTTGAAACGGCTGGAGCTGGATCGGCTGGTGATTACCTACCCCCGGCGCGGAACGTTCGCCACCCGTGTGGAGGTAACCGACCTCGCCTTCATCTCCGAAATCCGTGCCCAGCTTGAACCGCTTGCCGCGGCCCGCGCAGCGCGGGTGGCTTCAGCTGCCACGAGGGAACATCTGCGGAACGTGATGCGGGCCGTGGAGGACTTCGATGTCAGCGCGGCGTCCGTGGTGGAAACCCTGCGTCTTGACGCGAGCGTGCATCAGGGCATCTATTCGGCTGCAGCGAATCCGCATCTGGAGGACGTGCTGATCCGCTATGACAATCTGGCCACGCGGATCTGGTGCATGGTACTTGACAGACTTCCGGACCTCGAGCACCACGTGCGCGAGCACCTGGATCTTCTGCGGGCTGTAATTGACGGCAACGAAGAAGAGGCCGCCGAACTCGCCCGCGTCCATGTCAGCGGATTTGAGCAAGCTGTTCGTCAGGCGCTGTTCGCCGCCTAAGGGCGTCCGCCGCCAAAGTGGTTGACTCGGCGACGGGTCACTTGCATACTGGACTTCTTACTAATATATCACTCGGATATTAGGCGCGGCCTACACCTGGCCCATCCTGGTCCTGTGCTCGTGATGCAATCACGGCCCCTACGTCCCTGGAGTACCACGTGACTACACGACACCCTCTTTTCGAACACATTCCGCTCACGGGAAGCAGCCGCATTAAGCGGGGCATGGCTGAGATGCTCAAGGGCGGCGTCATCATGGACGTCGTTAATGTCGAGCAGGCCCGCATCGCCGAGGATGCCGGTGCGGTCGCCGTGATGGCGCTTGAGCGTGTCCCGGCTGATATCCGCGCCCAGGGTGGCGTGTCCCGCATGTCCGATCCGGACATGATCGATCAGATCATCGCTGCCGTGTCCATCCCGGTGATGGCCAAGGCCCGTATCGGCCACTTCGTCGAAGCCCAGGTCCTGCAGTCCCTCGGTGTTGACTACATCGATGAGTCCGAGGTCCTGACCCCGGCGGACTACATCAACCACATCGACAAGTGGAACTTCACTGTTCCGTTCGTGTGTGGTGCCACCAACCTGGGTGAGGCTTTGCGCCGTATCAACGAGGGCGCGGCGATGATCCGGTCCAAGGGCGAAGCCGGTACCGGGGATGTTTCCAACGCTACCGGTCACATGCGCAAGATCCGTTCGGAGATCGCCAAGCTCGCCGCCCTGCCCGAGGACGAGCTGTATGTTGCGGCCAAGGAGCTCCAGGCCCCGTATGAGCTGGTCAAGGAGATCGCTGCCACGGGCAAGCTTCCGGTGGTGTTGTTCACTGCCGGTGGCATCGCGACCCCGGCTGATGCTGCGATGATGATGCAGCTCGGCGCCGATGGCGTGTTCGTCGGTTCGGGTATCTTCAAGTCCGGCAACCCGGCAGAGCGTGCCGCCGCCGTCGTGAACGCTACTGCCTACTACGACGATCCTGACGTTATTGCCAAGGTCTCCCGCGGCCTGGGCGAAGCGATGGTCGGCATCAACGTCGACGAAATCCCGCAGCCCCACCGTCTCGCAGAACGCGGCTGGTAGGCCGGGGTGCTGGACGTGAGGCCGGTGAGGACGGCGGACGGCCGGGGACTGCGGATGGATTGGGCCAAGCTGACCGGCCACACCGTGGAGGTTTGGCTTTTCGAAGACCACGTCATGACGGGCGTGGTGGAGCAGGCGGCGGATGACGACTCCGTCTTGTGGATCGCCGCCGCGGGAGCCGACACCCGGCGGCTCTTTGACAAGTCCACCGGCTACCAGGTCTGGGCTTAGCCGGAGCGCTGTTGCCGGCCGGGCCGGTTTTGTTGCCGTGGGGCTCAGAGATCGTCTTCGGGCCGCGCCGCCAGAATCCGTTTGGCGCTGGCCTGCAGGATGCCCAGTGACTCCTGGATCAGGGGCGAGGCGATGCTGCCCCTGCGGACCGCTGCGACAATGCGGCGTGCAGGTTTCCCCTTGCCCGTAATGCGCAACCGCACCACGTTCTCCGCGCTGTGGAGCGGCGCCAGCCGGGGCAGCAGGCCTACGCCAAGCCCGGCCCCTACGAACGCGATCTGGGTCTCCCATTCAACTGCCTCATGCGCGATCCGCGGCGTCACTCCCACTGCCGTAAATGCTGCGGTGAACAACGAATGGTAGGTGGACCCCGCTGCCTCCGTGATCCACGGCTCCGACGCCAGTTCCTCGAGCGTCACCGTCTGCCGTGAAGCCAGGGGATGGTCCGCGGGAATGATGACGTCCAGTGGATCGTCCAGCAGGACCGTCTGCTCGAAGCGGGGATCGTCCTCGCCGTAGGTGTCGGACTGCATCGCCACAATGACGGCGAGGTCGATGCGTTCTGCCACAAGCAGGTCGAAGCAACGTGATGGATTTGCCTCCAGCACCTGCACCTCCAGCAGGGGCCGCGTGGAGCGCAGCGTTGCGGCCAGTGGCGCGAGAAGCTGCGCGGCCGCCGTCGAGAATCCGCCCAGGCCGAAATGTGACTGCACCTGGTCGCCGGCCTCCATTGCCGCGGCTCTCAGGCTCTCCCATTCGGCGATAAGGCTGTCCGAACCCGCCACGAGGAAGCGTCCTGTGGCGGTCAGCCGCACGCCCCGGCCGTCCTTGGTCAGAAGTTGCATGCCGAGGACACGCTGGAGCTCGCGCAGCTGCGCCGAGACGGCGGAAGGGGAATATCCCGTGAGCTCGGCCGTCGCCCCCACGGTGCCACATCGGGCAAACACCCGAAGTGTTATCAGCCTCTGATCGATCATGGACCAATCATGCACCCATTGCGCATGGTTATCTCCTAAATATTGCGCTTTTGTTGCAGTGCATTCGTCCCTAATCTCGTACTACGAAGACTTCGATAACGCCGCTTGCGACGATGCACCCGCGGCCCCCAAGATCCCCCAACTTACCCAGCCTCCCGGGAGGAAACCCATGACTGCTCAAGTGAACGTGCCCCTGAATTCGCGCGGAAAACTCGCCTCAACATTGCCTGCCGAGCAGCTGGCCGAGATCAGTGCCCTGTTCGAGTTCCGGCGCACCGGCTACTCCTTGGACGCCCCCTTCTACACCGATCCCACGATCTTCAAGATCGACATGGAAGCCATCTTCGGTGCGCACTGGATCTTTGCCGGAAGCGTCGCCGAACTGCCGGAACCGGGTGACTACATCACGGTGGACTATGGCCCGTACTCCCTGATCGTCCTGCGCAACGACGACGGCGACGTCAACGTCCTTCACAACGTCTGCCGCCACCGCGGTGCCCGGGTGCTGACCGAAGCCGCAGGCTCCACCGGAAACCTGGTATGCGGCTACCACTCCTGGACCTACTCGCCCGAGGGCAACCTGATCCACGCCTCGGCACCGGGGGAGACGAAGTTCGACAAGAACTGCTTCGCCCTCAAGCGCGCCCACAGCCGTGTCGTCGCGGGGCTCATTTTCGTCTGCATCGCGAGCGAGCCGCCGGCCGACTTCGATGAAACCTCCAAGATCTTCGAGCCCTACCTCGCGCCCCACGATCTGGCGAAGACAAAAATCGCCTACCAGCAGAACATCATCGAAGAGGGCAACTGGAAGCTCGTCATGGAGAACAACCGTGAGTGCTACCACTGCGATGGGCACCCGGAACTCGCCTGCTCCCTCTTCCCCACGTGGGGACTCACCGAGGGCCTGATTCCGGCCCACCTTGAGGAAGTCTGGGACCGCAACAAGGAAGCCCAGTCCTCCCTCGAGGAGCGCTGCCGCCGCTATGGCCTCCCCTACGAGGTAGTGGAGGAACTCGACACGCGCATCGCCGGCATCCGCATCTCCCGCGAATCCCTGGACGGTGAAGGCGAATCGTTCTCACCCGACGGGCGCAGGCTTTCCAAGAAGCTCCTGGGCGATTTGCGCGATTTCCGCCTCGGCCGCTGCTCCATGCACCTGCAGCCCAACAGCTGGTTCCATTTCCAGAGCGACCACGTCATCACGTTCGGCGTCTTCCCCATCAACGAACACCAGTCGCTGGTCCGCACCACCTGGCTGGTGGCTGACGACGCCGTGGAAGGCGTCGACTACGACCTGGAAAAACTCACCTACACCTGGAAGCAGACGAACCTGCAGGACAAGGCGTTCGTTGAGCTGTGCCAGACGGGTGCCGGCAGCCCCGCCTACGAGCCCGGCCCCTACATGAAGAGCGAATACCAGGTGGAGGCATTCATCAACTGGTACGTCCAGCGCGTGCAGGAGCACTTGGCATGATTGAACTCCTCACTGAAACGGCAATCCGGGAGCCGCAGCGCATCCGGGGTCTTGAGATGCCGTGGAACCGGGTGATGGGCAGCAGCGAGGCACCCGCGCGTGCCGCACGTGCCCTGGGTCCCTGGCATCCGCAGGAGTTCATGGCCGAATGTGTCGAGACTGTTCCCGAGGCCGGCGGAATGATGACCTTCGTCTTCCGCCGTTGCGACGGGGCGCCCCTGGCGTTCCGTGCCGGCCAGTATGTCAACATCGCTTTTCCGGTAAACGGCGAGGACCAGGACCCGGTGGACCGCAGCTACTCGCTGTCCAGTTCGCCCACGGAGCCCTGGACCTTCAACATCACTGTCAAGAGCGATCCCACGGGCCTTGTGTCGCCATGGGTTCATGAGAACGTCAAGCCCGGCACTGTGCTGGACATGCTCGGACCGGTGGGGGCTTTCCACCTGCCAGACGCCGACCGGCGCGCCAGGTACCTCCTGTTGGCCGCCGGTGCCGGCATCACCCCCATCATGTCGATGGTGCGGACCATCCACTCCCTGCCCGGCCATGCCGACGTCGTGGTGCTGTACCACGGAGCGGAGGCCGGCGGCTTCGCGTTCCACCGGGAGCTGGCATACATCGCCTCCGTGGACTCACGCGTCAAGGTCTTCTACTCCCTGGGCGACCGCAGCAAACCGGAAGGATGGGAAGGGTTCAGCGGACGGCTCACAGCGGCCATGCTCGAAGAGGTGGCCCCTGACGCCAACGGCAGGCAGGTCTATGCCTGCGGCCCGGAAGGCTACCTGAACACGGCCACCGAGCTGCTGAAAAAGGTAGGCGTTGACGACACCTCCATCTACATGGAGTTCTTCACCGGTGACCGCCAGACCCTCCTCGAATACCAGGCAGAGCTCGCGCTCGCGGCGGATATTGCGGAGGAAATCGCCGAGGAAATCGCCGATTCCGCCGAGGACTACTACGAAAGCCAACCGGCAGCGTTCGGGCTCTACGAGCCGGGTTACGACGCCGACGGGACGTTGGAAGCCACGGGCCTGCCGCTGGAAACCTCCGAACCGGACGCCTCAGGTTCGCAAGCTTCCGACGGCGGTCCAAGCCAGGCGCCCGAGGCTGCAACGCCTGATGCCTCGAGCTTCGAGACCGTCGGAACGGGAAGCCTCACTCTGTCCTTCCTGCGCACCGGCGTCAATGTCCGCATTGACCCCGATGAGCACATCCTGGGCGTGGCCCAGCGGGCCGGTGTCAGGATCGGTGCCAACTGCAAAGAGGGCATGTGCGGTTCCTGCAAGGTGGTCAAGCTTTCCGGCGAGGTGGAAATGAACCACCAGGGCGGAATCCGCTCGCGGGAAATCGACGCCGGCAAGTTCCTGCCCTGCTGCTCCACGGCGCGCACCGATATGGTGATCGACGCCTAGCTGTT
This sequence comes from Paenarthrobacter sp. C1, assembly GCF_049315185.1. Classification (NCBI taxonomy): domain Bacteria; kingdom Bacillati; phylum Actinomycetota; class Actinomycetes; order Micrococcales; family Micrococcaceae; genus Paenarthrobacter; species Paenarthrobacter sp. C1. Next base: position 457,730 of record NZ_CP186052.1, read on the forward strand.
ACCGGAGTCCCGCACTGTGGGCCAGCGCAATGGCCTCAGTGCGGGACCGGACGTCCAGCTTCCGGAACAGGTTCCGCAGATGGAATTTGACCGTGTTTTCACTGATGTTCAGCTCTGCGGCGATAGCCCGGTTGCGTTGCCCGGCGGCCAATGCCTGAAGAACTTCCAATTCCCTGGTGGCCAGGCCCCACGCCGCGACATCCCCCACGGGCGCTACCGGCGGGTCCAAGGGAAGCGCCACTGAGATGTCTGCTCCCCACCCGTGCATGACGTCGACGCTCATTTTGCCGTCAAGGGCCTGCACCTTCTGGCGAAGCCGTTCCATGTTCGGGGCATCCGGGGACAGTTCCCCGCGTCCGTCATCCCTGACATTGATCAGCAGGTTTTCCCCGTCGCAGTCCCATTGGGCGCGTACGCGGTGCACATCGGGTTGCTCGGCGATCGCCAGGACCAGGCCCCGGACGACGGCCCTGGCAGCGTGGGCTACCTCTCCGGGCAGGGCACGTCCGTTGGCGGGCGGCTCGATGAACTGGATGTCGATGTTGCTGAAGTGCATCAACGGACGGAGGTCCTCCCGGAGCCTTTGGAAGGCGGTGCTCACAGGTTCTTCCACGAGATCGCTGGTGCGGTCGTTCAGGGTCCTGAGGCCGATCAGTGCCTTGACGGCGAGGTCGGTCACGGAGACCCGGGCCGCGTGATCGTCCAAGGAGTTGGACCGCAGTGCGGCCAGCAGGGTTTCGAGGGTAGTGGAGTGCTGGTCCACCAGCTCCGCGGTTACGCGGATCCGTTCAGCTGATGCTGCCCGGGACTCCAAAAGATACGACAGCGGCGCGTCACTGACCTTCTCCTGGATACGGGCCGCTGTGAGTCCCCAAAGGTAGGAGGCGAGGCGCAGTGGTTCATCGTCTTCCGGCAACTCCGGGTCGGTGAGGACCAGGAGGGCGTTGCTGGGCGGATAGGTGAAGCCCAGAATGTCGCGTTCCTGCCCCGCAATCCACGCTCGCGTCCGCCACGGCCCTTTCCCCTCCATGGATGCCCGGATCCCATCAAGCTCGGGGATGGACACGCGGCTGACAATGCCCTCGGCACCCGCCTTTTTCTGGGGCCGGCCCGTGCAGTCTTCCGTGAAAATCACCAAGGCGCTGGAGGGGACCAACGGCGAGAGGGCCGTCCGCAGGCTCTCCGCGATACGCGCGAGGGGCGCTTGGGCGATGTCTTCAATGGCTTTGAGGAGCTGCCAGGGCACGGACGGTTGCTGGGGCATATCCCCAGCGTAGACGAGCAGCTACGTTCTTGCCTACCCGAACGGGTGGCCAGGACTGTCCTTTTTCGGCGTTTCAGCCACCTCTACCAGCCGGAAGAATAGTTACAAGGTCGGAAACCGCTATCAACCACCCACGAACGGAGTGAACCGTGAACGTCTTTGCAGACACCGCGACAGCCACAGCTGAAGACGTAGCCGGCAACGCCTCCCTGATCCTCGCAGAGCTTGGGGGCATTGCTTCCGAACTGGACTACGGCCAGGTTGCCCGCCTTGCAGAGGAAGTTGGCGCAGCGGAGCGCGTCTTCCTGGGCGGAGCCGGCCGGAGCGGGCTGGTGCTCCGCATGGCCGCGATGCGCTTGATGCATCTGGGCCTGACGGTCCACGTAGCCGGCGACACCACAACACCGGCCATCACTGCCGGCGATTTGTTGCTGGTGGCATCCGGTTCCGGGACCACCTCCGGCGTGGTCAAAGCAGCCCAGACAGCACTGGCCGCGGGGGCGCGGGTGGCAGCAGTAACCACCAACCCCTCGTCCGCTGTTGCGGGCTTCGCCGACGCGCTGGTGGTCATTCCCGCCGCGCGGAAGACTGACCACGGCTCCGACCTGTCCCGGCAATACTCGGGCAGCCTCTTTGAACAATCCCTTTTCCTGGTGACGGAGTCGGTTTTCCAAACTCTGTGGGAAGCCACTGCAGAGCCCGCCGAGAAGCTCTGGCTGCGTCACGCAAACCTCGAATAGACCGCAAACCTGTCCTCCAAAGCCACCCCAAACAAAAGAAAGCGATACACCATGAAACTGCAAGTCGCCCTTGACCTCCTCACCATCGAAGATGCCCTGGAACTCGCCGGCAAAGTTGCCGAGCACGTGGACATCATCGAGCTCGGTACTCCGCTGATCAAGGCTGAGGGTCTCGCCGCCGTGACGGCCATCAAGGAAGCCCACCCCAACAAGATCGTGTTTGCCGACATGAAGACCATGGACGCCGGTGAACTCGAAGCGCACATCGCTTTCAAGGCGGGTGCCGATCTCGTGTCCGTCCTGGGAACTGCGGATGACTCCACCATCGCCGGTGCCGTCAAGGCCGCTCAGTCCCACAACAAGGGCATCGTGGTGGATCTCATTGGCGTGGCCGACAAGGTCTCCCGCGCCAAGCAAGCCCGCTCCCTCGGAGCCAGGTTCATCGAATTCCACGCGGGCCTCGACGAGCAGGCACAGCCGGGCTATGACCTGCGCGGACTCCTCAATGCCGGAGAAGAAGCCCGTGTGCCGTTCTCCGTGGCCGGCGGCGTCAACGCATCCACCATTGCGGCCGTGCAGTTGGCAGGTGCCGACGTAGCAGTGGCCGGAAGTGCCATCTACAGTGCCGCTGATCCTGAACTGGCTGCGAAGGAACTCAAAGCAGCCATCCAGTAACAGGCTCCGTGCCTAGGTTTTGTCGGGAGTCCGGTGGTGCGCCCGCTCAACAAGTTCGGACATCCACGGCCGTTGCCCGTGATGGACCGTGAGGCCGTCGGGGATGCCCTGAACCGTCGCTTCCGTGCCGGAAGCGTCAATGGTGATCCGCCCGCCGCCCATGGGCGCATTGCGGATGTGCAGGTCCCCGAACGACGGCGGCAGCACCGGATCCAGCCAGATGCCGCCCAAGGAGATGTGCGTGTCGTAGCGCAACAGGCTCATGACCAGGTGGATGGGCGTCGTGGCGGCCCACGCCTGGGGTGAGCAAGCCGTGGGATAAGGGACGGGTTCCCGGAATTGCGTGCGGTCGAACCCGCAGAAGAGTTCGGGCAACCGGTCGCCAGAGATCTCGGCGGCTTCAAGCATTGCGGTTGCTATCCGTTGGGCTTCCTCCACGAAGCCATAGCGGAGGAGTCCGGACACGATCAGCGCATTGTCATGGGGCCACACGGAGCCGTTGTGATAGCTGGCCGGGTTGTAGGCGCCCATGTTCCTGGCCAGCGTCCGGACACCCCATCCACTGAACATTTCGGGGGACATCAACCGCTCCACCACGGCAGGGGCCTTGTCTTCGTCAATCAGACCAAACCACAGGCAATGGCCCATGTTGGAAGCACAAGCGTCCACGGGCCGCTTGTTGCGGTCCAGCGCCACAGCGTAGTAACCCTTGTCCGGCATCCAGAACTGTTCGTTGAACCGCTTCTTCAGGTCCTCGGCGCGTTCCCGCAGGCTTTCCGCCAAGGTGAGGTCGCCGTCGTCGTAGGCCATCCAGGCGCGCGCCACATAGGCGCCGTGCACGTACGCCTGGACCTCACACAGCGCCAGGGGCGGTTCAGCGAGGGTGCCGTCCGCAAAATTGATGCCGTCCCAGGAGTCTTTCCAGCCCTGGTTGATGAGTCCGTGCTCGTTGGGCCGCCCGTACTCCACGAAACCGTCGCCGTCACGGTCGCCGTAGGTCCGGATCCACTCCAAGGCGCGGTCCGCGTGGGGGAGCAGGCCCGAGATCGCGTCTTTGCCGAAACCCCAGCGGCTCACCGAGCCAAGGACCACCACAAACAGCGGGGTGGCGTCCACGCTTCCGTAATAAGCGGACTTTCCGCCCAACGCCAGGCCCCCGGAGACCCCCAGCCGGACCTCATGCAGGATCTTCCCGGGTTCTTCTTCGGTGGCGGGATCCACCACCGTGCCCTGGCGGTCGGCCAGCGTTCGCAGGGTGCCCAAGGCCAGGGAGGGGTCCACGGGAAGGGCCATTTCGGACGCCCACAAGGAATCCCGGCCGAACAGCGTCATGAACCACGGGGCGCCGGCGGCCACCACCACCCTTTCGGGGTGGTCCGGATCCTGGATGCGGAGCGCGCCAAGGTCCTCGTAGCTGCGGCGGAGGGTGTCTTCGATTGACCGGTTGCTGAGCTGCACAACGGGGATCCGGGCTACCCAATCCTGCCTGCGCTGATCGCTGGGTGAGAGCCCGACCGGATCCTGGTGGGTGAAAGCGGCCCCGGCACTTGGTTGCTTTGGCACCACGCTGGCCCGCGTACTCCAGCTCCCGAACGCGGGAATTTTGGCCGTGAAACCCAATGCCCTGGCACCTGCACCGGCGCCGTCGGCCCGTATCAGGACGCTTTTCCGAATGTCCTCCCATTTTCCGCGGATTTCCAGGGAATCACCATCCGGCAGGTGGGTTTCGGTCCATTGCCGCGTGATCCGTGCTTCCTTGACTTCGAAAAGATCAGCGAAATCCGATTCGGCAGAAAGCAGGATGCGGCATTGTGTTGCCTGGTTTGAATAATTCCGAACGGTGATTTCTTCGCGGATTCCGTTTCCTACCTCCCGAAGCCGCTCCACCAACAAGGGGCTGTCGGCGTACCCATCCGGGCGGGGAACCCTGCCGACGAATGACGCCCGGTACGGTTCCCTGGTTTCTGCTGCCAAGGGTTCGATGACTTGTCCGTTGACAGTGAGCTCCCATTTGGAGAGGATCCGGGTGTCCAGATGGAAGACGCCCTGGGGCAATTCGGGGTGGATGTCTCCGTTGGCGGAGGAGATGCAGAAGGATGAGCCTTCCACCAGGGTCACTGTCCCGGCACCAAGGGGTCCGGCTGCTGTATCAGCGTTCCATCCAGCCACGAGACGCTCCTTATCGATCCGCTTGAGCTGCAGCCGATGCCGCCTGTCCGGCCGCTTGTGGAGATGAAGTCGACGCTACGCCGACGGAAGGATCGGCGCCAGATCCCGGCCGCTCTCCACACCCTCTATATGCCTTCCCGGCGCAAGGGAGTGCCGGCCCGTCATCCAGAGTTAATCTCATTTCCTCGTCCGGGAAACCAGAAGGGGTCTATAGTGAGAGAACAGGACATTCGCTGATGCAGCCCGGCGGCCCGCTTTTTCTTCCGACGCCGGAGGCCCCGTAATGACCGACACCCAAATTAGTAGCTTTATCCGCGACTGTGTGGTGTTTGAGGACGACACTGAGAACGGCTTGGAATTTGACACTTTCTACGGCCTGTACATCAGCTGGTGCGTTCTCGGACGAAAAATCCCCATCCCCGACTCCGCCTTCAAGACCGCCCTTGAGCGGGAGGGCCTCAAAACCATCAAGCTGAATGGCCAGCGGATCTACCCTGGCATGAGCATGGTCGGCCCGGCCGCAAGGGACTACGTAGTCAACAGCGTTCCCATGTGGAACGACTCCGCAGCCAGCGCCTACGCACTTTCCGAGGCTGTGGAGGATGCGGTTCCGTCCATCGCCTGATGTCACGTCGCTTCTACAGCCCATGCACCTAGGATTTGATAGGGGCATGGGCTGTTTCCATGTCCGGGCTGTCTTCTGAAGGGAAATACGTGAAGCCTTCCATCGTGTGGTTCCGGGATGACCTCAGGGTTGCCGACAACCCGGCCTTGCGGGCCGCCGTCGACGACGGTGCTGCGGTGGCCCTGTACGTCCTTGACGAGGAATCGGAAGGCCTCAGACCTCACGGTGGCGCTTCCCGCTGGTGGCTGCACCATTCGCTGGTGTCCCTTCGCGAGGACCTCGCGGCACTTGGCATCCCCCTGCTTCTGCGGCGCGGCGACGCTGCCTCCGTTGTCCAAAAAACCACGAAGGCGCTCGGTGCCGGCGGTTTGTACTGGAACCGGCGCTATGGTGCGGCCGAGCGCACCGTCGACGCCGGGATCAAGGCCTGGGCGGGTGAGGCCGGCCTGCATGTTGCCAGCTTCCAGGCCTCCCTCCTTCATGAACCCTGGGAGGTCACCACCAAGACCGGTGGCCAGTACAAGGTCTTCACGCCTTTCTGGCGGACGGTGTCCGCGCAGGACTTCCGGGAGCCGTTGGCCGTACCGGAAAAGGGCCACGGATTCACCGGCAAGCTCCCGGCTTATGACGAGCTGGATTCCTGGAACCTCCTGCCCGGCAAGCCTGACTGGTCGGGCGGGCTGGCGGAGATGTGGACTCCTGGTGCTGCCGCGGGGCACAAGCGGTTGGACGCTTTCGTGGCTGACGGTCTCTCCAACTACAGCGAGGGCCGAAACCGTCCGGACACCGATGGCAGCAGCTGCCTCTCGCCCTACCTGCGCTGGGGTGAGCTCAGCCCGTTCGAGGTGTGGCACGCGCTGGGGTCCAAGCGCTCCGAAAGTGCGGGCATTTTCGCCTCGGAGCTGGGGTGGCGGGAGTTTTGCTGGCACCAGTACTTTCACAATCCGAACTTGGCCACAGCCAACCTTCGTCCCGAGTTTGACCGTTTTCCCTGGGCGTGGCCGGGCAGCAATAACGGCAATGGCAAACATCCTGGCCATGAGTCGGCACCCGAGGAGTTCCGCGCCTGGCAGCAGGGCCGCACCGGCTTCCCTATGGTGGACGCGGGCCAGCGCCAGCTGTGGCACTCAGGCTGGATGCACAACCGTGTCCGCATGGTCGCTGCCAGTTTCCTGGTGAAGAACCTTGGCATCCATTGGCAGCTCGGTGAGCAGTGGTTCTGGCACACCCTGGTGGACGCGGATCCGGCGTCGAACCCCGCCAACTGGCAGTGGGTGGCAGGGTCCGGGGCTGACGCCTCGCCGTTCTTCAGGATTTTCAACCCGGAGGCCCAACGCGTGAAGTTCGATCCCCAGGGGAAATACATTGCCCATTGGATTCCCGAGTTCGGCACTCCCGAATATCCGGAGGAGATCGTTGATCTGAAGACCACCCGCGCCGAAGCGCTGGAGGCTTACAAGGAGATGAGGGAAGTCCACTAAGGAGGTCCCGCAGGTCCCGCAGGCCCGGCTATAGGCTGGGTCCATGTCGACGGAGTCCATCCTGAAGGTCCTCATCATGGCGTTCGCGGCCATGTTCATCGCTGCGGTTGCCTGGTGGGCCCGTAAGCATCCCAACCGGTCCAAGGAGTACCCGGAGCGGGTTCGCATGCCAAAGGTCGTGCCGGGAGTTGGTTGGCTTTTCCTTGTTGTGGGCCTCCTGATGGGACTCGTCGCCTTCACCTCCGACCATGCACGGGACCCTCTGGCCTTCCGTATCGCTTCGGTGGCGATCGTGGTGGGTGGAGTGGTATTCGTACTCATGTACCGCAACTTCTATGTGGCACCCCGCGACTTTGAGGTGGCTTTCCGCAGTGTTCTCGGCAAAGAGCACATTCTTCACTACAGCGACATTGCGCACTACAGCTTCCAGACCTTGAAGGGGCAGCCGTACCTGACGGTCAAGTCGGTAAACGGCGTCAAGCTCAGCCTGAATATCAGGGCCTACGACATGACACCGCTCTTGCGCGCCATCGACTTTCATCAGGTCACCGGGCACTGGCCCGCCCGGACGGAGGCGGTGGGCGGCGCTGCCGGATCCGAAAAACAGCCCTCTGGAAATTAGTAGGAAGTCCGAGTATATTCGGATTCAGAGATGACCTGGATCACAGTTGGTCACGTGTTCCCGCCGTGTTCCCAGCACTGAGCGGCACGGTAGTCATTCACGATGCAAAGGAGCATTCCACTATGGTGCGCGAGCTTTCACACTACGTAGACGGCCAGAGGGTTGACGGCACATCGGGCCGGTTCAGCGACGTCTACGATCCCTGCACGGGCGAAGTCCAGGCCAGGCTGCCGCTGGCCAGCGCCGACGAGGTTCGCAACGCCGTCGCAAATGCAGAAAAGGGCCAGCTCGAATGGGCAGCCATGAACCCGCAGCGTCGGGGACGCATCCTGCTCAAGTTCGTGGACCTCGTCAACGAGAACATGGACGAACTCGCCAGGCTCCTGTCCTCCGAACACGGCAAAACCTTTGCCGATGCCAAAGGAGACATCCAGCGCGGCATCGAAGTCGTTGAATTTTCCGCGGGTGCCCCGCATCTGCTCAAGGGCGAGTTCTCGGACAACGCCGGACAGGGCATCGACGTCCATTCGCTGCGCCAGCCGCTGGGCGTCGTCGCAGGGATCACGCCGTTCAACTTCCCGGCCATGATCCCGTTGTGGAAGTCCGGCCCGGCGCTCGCAGCAGGCAACGCCTTCATCCTGAAGCCGTCGGAGCGGGACCCCTCGGTTCCGCTGCGCCTCGCCGAGCTGTACAGCGAAGCCGGCGTGCCGAACGGCGTCTTCAACGTCATCAACGGTGACAAGGAAGCCGTGGACGCCCTGCTGGAGGACCCTCGGGTGAAGGCGATCGGCTTTGTTGGCTCCACGCCGATTGCCCAGTACATCTATGCCACGGCCGCTGCCCACGGCAAGCGTGCGCAGTGCTTCGGCGGGGCGAAGAACCACATGGTGATCATGCCCGACGCCGACCTCGACATGGCTGCCGACGCCCTGATTGGTGCCGGGTACGGTTCCGCGGGCGAACGCTGCATGGCCATCTCCGTGGCGGTGCCCGTTGGCCAGGAAACCGCCGACGCGTTGGTGGCCAAGCTGACCGAGCGCGTGAAGGACCTGAAGGTGGGCCACAGCCTGGACAAGGACTCCGACTTCGGGCCCGTGGTGGCAGCCTCCGCGAAGGAACGGATCGAGGGCTACATCCAGTCCGGCGTGGATGAAGGCGCAACGTTGATCACTGATGGTCGCGGCCTCACCGTGGAAGGCTACGACGGCGGGTTCTGGGTTGGCCCCACACTCTTCGACAACGTCACCAAGGACATGAAGATCTACAAGGAAGAGATCTTCGGCCCCGTCCTCAGCGTGCTGCGGGCAGCTGACTACGACGAAGCGCTGAGGCTCTGCAGCGAGCACGAGTTTGGCAACGGCGTCGCAATCTTCACCCGCGACGGCGACTCCGCACGCGACTTCGCCAGCCGCGTCGAGGTGGGCATGGTGGGGATCAATGTGCCGATTCCCGTCCCGATTGCCTACTACACCTTCGGTGGCTGGAAGGCCTCCGGGTTTGGCGACCTGAACCAGCACGGCGCCGACGCTTTCCGCTTCTACACCAAGACCAAGACCGTCACCTCGCGGTGGCCCTCCGGCATCCGCCAGGGCGCCAGCTTCGTGATGCCAGCAGGCAGCTGATGGGAGATCTGCAGGAGGAAGACGAAGTCCTGTTTGAGCGTCGCGGGCACTTGGGGGTTGTCACGCTCAACCGTCCCAAAGCGGTCAACGCCCTGAATCACGGCATGGTCAAAGCCATGCTTCGACAACTGGTTGCCTGGGCTGATGACGATTCGGTGCAAACTGTCTTGGTGCGCGGTGCCGGAGACCGTGGGCTGTGCGCTGGCGGCGACATCGTGGCCATCTACAAGGACATGCTGCACGGCGGCACGGAAACGGCTGCGTTCTGGGCTGACGAGTACCGGCTGAACCTGCTCATTTCGCAATACCCCAAGCCCTATGTGGCTTTCATGGATGGGCTGGTTTTGGGCGGGGGCGTTGGCGTTTCGGCCCATGGCTCGGTCCGTGTGGTCACCGAACGGACCCGCACCGGGATGCCGGAAACCACCATCGGTTTCGTGCCCGACGTCGGTGGCACGCTCTTGCTGTCCCGCGCACCTGGTGAAGCGGGCACCCACGCTGCACTCACCGGCGCCCACCTATCCGGTGGGGACGCGCTGTTCCTTGGGCTCGCCGATCACTTTGTGCCGTCCGACAGCCTTCCCGCGCTGGCAGCAGCGCTGGAAAGCTCGACGGCGGAGGCCGCCGTCGAGCGCTTTGCGCAAGCCGCGCCGGACTCGGCGCTTGCGGCACAGCGGGGGTGGATCGATCCCGCCTACGCGTATGACGACGCGGAGGAAATCGTGCGGAGCCTGCGCGAAGCTGGGGGAGAGGCAGCGTCCGCGGCGGACACGATCGAGGCAAAATCGCCCACGTCCGTGAAGGTGGCCTTGGAGTCCTTGCGCCGCGTCCGGGGAGTGACGCTGGAGGAAGCGCTGGACCAGGAATACCGTGTGGGGCTGCGTTGCCTGGCCGGGCCCGATTTCCGGGAGGGCATCCGGGCCCAGGTGGTGGACAAGGACCGCAATCCGCAATGGAAGCCGGCAAACCTCGCGGACGTCCAGGCATCCGACGTCGAGGGCTACTTTGCGCCGCTCGGCGAACGGGAGTTGGGCCTCGCCGCTTTGGGCGCGAAAACCACATGACCTGCAGTCAGCAGCTATTCAGCAGCCAGTCGAAGGAGACGACATGACAGAGAACGCAGCATCCGCAACGGGACTCATCGCTTTCCTCGGCCTGGGTCATATGGGCGGACCCATGGCCGCCAACCTGATCAAGGCCGGCCACCAGGTGATTGGCTATGACCCCGTCCCCGCGGCCGTTGAGGCTGCGGAAGCGCACGGGATTCCCATGGCCGCCTCGGCACACGAGGCTGCAGCTGAAGCCGCGGTGGTGTTGACCATGCTGCCCAGCGGCAAGCATGTGCTGGATGCGTACCGGGGTGTGGATGGGCCGGGACTGCTTTCCGTCGCCAAGCCGGACACCTTGTTCCTGGATTGTTCCACCATCAACGTTGACGAGGCCCGGCAGGCCGCCGTCATTGCCGTGGAAGCAGGCCACCGGTCCGTGGACGCGCCGGTTTCCGGTGGTGTGGTGGGGGCCGAGGCAGGCACGCTGACCTTCATGGTGGGTGCTTTGCCGGAGGACTTCGAAACCGTAAAGCCGATCCTTGAACTGATGGGGAAGAGGATTGTCCATTGCGGTGACCACGGTGCCGGGCAGGCCGCAAAGGTGTGCAACAACATGATCCTGGGGGTGTCCATGATCGCAGTTGCGGAAGCCTTCGTACTCGGCGAGAAGCTGGGCCTCACGCACCAGGCGCTGTTCGACGTCGCCTCCAATGCCTCCGGCCAGTGCTGGGCACTGACCACCAACTGCCCGGTCCCAGGGCCGGTTCCCACCAGCCCCGCCAACCGTGACTACCAGCCCGGGTTCGCCGGCGCTTTGATGGCCAAGGACCTGCGGCTGGCCGTGAACGCCTTGGAAAGCACAGGCGTTGCCGCCGAGATGGGTCCGCTGGCCTCCCGGATCTACGACGCTTTCGCGGCAGGCGAGGGCGCGGGGAGGGACTTCTCCGGAATCATCACCGAGATCCGGGACAAATCCGTGTGAGAGTTTGAGCTGTGTCCATGAGGGTTTTGACGAGAGGGAGAGCATGACGGAGCAGTACCAGAACATTGTGGTGGAACGGCGGGGCAGGGTTGGCTTGGTGACGTTGGACCGGCCGTCGGCGCTGAACGCGCTGAACACTGCTCTCATGAACGAACTCGTGGAAGCCGTGTCCGCCATGGACACCGATCCCGATGTTGGGGCGGTAGTGATCACGGGATCCGCCAAGGCCTTCGCGGCCGGCGCCGACATCAAGGAAATGTCCTCCAACAGCTATATGGAGATGTACGCGGCGGACTGGTTCCGGCACTGGGAGGACCTCACCCGATTGAGGATCCCCGTCATCGCAGCCGTTTCCGGTTTTGCCCTGGGTGGAGGGTGCGAGCTCGCCATGATGGCTGACTTCATCATCGCCGGTGACAACGCACGGTTCGGCCAGCCCGAAATCAACCTGGGCGTCATTCCGGGCATGGGCGGTTCGCAGCGGCTGACACGCGCCGTCGGCAAGGCCAAAGCGATGGACATGGTGCTGACCGGACGGTACATGGATGCTGAAGAGGCTGAGCGTTCCGGGCTGGTGTCCCGGGTGGTGCCGGCTGCGGAGGTCATTGAGGAAGCCGTCAAAGCGGCCGAAGTCATCGCGTCCAAGTCCAAGCCCGTGGCGATGATGGCCAAGGAAGCCGTCAACGCGGCCTTCGAAACCGGGCTGGCGCAAGGGGTACTTTTCGAGCGCAGGATCTTCCACTCGCTCTTCGCCACCGAAGACCAGAAGGAAGGCATGGCCGCGTTCAGCGGAAAGCGGGAGCCGGAGTTCAAGCACCGGTAGGAGATCGCTCAAACCGGGCCGGCCGACACGCAGCGGCTGTTCTCCGCGTTTACTTCCGCAATGCAGCGGGGCCCGGCTCACGTTCCATCCCCCGGACCTCCGCCGGGACCAGCGCCGCGTCAAAGAACGCGCGCTCCAGCCGCACGGCTTCGGCGAAGGTGGTTACCACGCGCCCCCGTGCCGCGGCGTCTGAAGGCTCGACGGCGTCGAACTCGTCGCGTAGCCAGGTCACCCATGCGTTGTACTCCGGGTTGTTGTGGAGACGGATCCACTCGGCGTGCTTTGGTTCGGCCGGCCACGAACCGGGGTCGCCGGCGCGGGCTGCCCAATCGCCGTACAGCCACTCTGCCACCAGAAGGACCGCCAGGACCTCCGGGTAGGAGCGGGTTGCCAGGGCGCTGCGCATCAGGGCATCGAAGTCGCGGGTCACCCTGTGGAGTGCGGGCGCCGCGCGATCTGCCTCGGGAACGTCGAGCTCGGCAAAGCAATCCTGGAAGTAGGTGTTCTCATCCGAGGCAAAGGCTCCCAGTACACCGGCGAAGACCAACCGGGAGGGCAACGACGGCGCCGACGCCACCGCTTGGCCCAGCAGGGCTGTGAAGGCATCACAGAACTGATAGTCCTGCACAAGGTAGTGGCGCAGGTTCTCATCGGGGAGGGAACCGTCCAACAACTGGTCCACGAACGGATGGTTGACGGCGGCGTCCCAGTCCTCGGCGTGCTGGTTCCTGAGTTCATTGGCAAAGCTCACGCTGTTTCCTCCTGAGTTGTCGGCCCTCGGAGCTTAGCAGCGGGGCTCTGCCCCCTCCGCCATGGAGGTCCAAGGCCCCTGCGACTTCCTTCGTTATATTGTCGGTGCCTGCTGCCAGAGTTGGGACATGGGGCTGATTGGGGAGAGTGGACCGGGCGCAGCAGTGGCGCTTGGGCGTGGTCGCTCCGCGCCGGATGCTGGTCAACCGGGCTTGCTTCCGCCCGGTGTCGGCGTACTTCCGGCCAGCACCGTCAGCGCGGACTTGATCGAGCAGTTGCGTGCCCTGGAGGAGATGAAGTCAGCCATCTGCGGATTGCAGGCGCGGGTTGCCGTCGCCTTTGACCTTGCCCAGCGCGCCGAACAAGCCGAGGCCAACGTCCCCGCATCGAAGCGTGGCCAAGGAGTAGGTGCCCAGGTTGCGTTGGCCCGGCGGGAGTCACCGAACCGTGGTTCCCGGCAGCTTGGTTTGGCGAAAGCCCTCGTTATGGAGATGCCGCGGACTTTGGCAGCGCTGCAGTCCGGGCAGCTGAATGAGTGGCGGGCCACACTGCTGGTGAAGGAGACTGCGTGTCTGTCTGTTGAGGATCGGTGCGCAGTGGATGAGGAACTCGCGCCCGATACCGGGACCTTTGCGGGCAAGGGCGACCGGGCGATCATTGCAGCTGCGAAGGCGGCGGCGTATCGACGGGATCCGAGGTCGGTGGTCGGGCGTGCCAGCCGTGCCGCGGCCGAACGAACCGTGAGCCTGCGTCCTGCGCCGGACACCATGACGTACCTGACCGCGCTGCTTCCCGTCGCCCAAGGAGTGGCGGTCTACGCAGCCCTGACCAGGGCTGCTGATTCGGCCCGCTGCCACAGTGAACTGGCTGGTGGGGATGCCGTATCTTCCGGGGTCGTCCCGACACGCGGCCAGCTCATGGCCGATACTCTGGTTGAGCGCGTCGCTGGTACCCCGGGCGGAATCTCCGGGATCAATCTGGACCTCGTCATGACCGACCGGACCCTTTTTCAAGGCGATAGCGAACCAGCACGCCTCAACGGCTACGGAATCGTCCCTGCCGAGTGGGCCAGATCAATGGTCGCCGAGGGCCAAGTTGAGCAGGATCAACCTGATCAGAACCATGCCAACGAGCTCACTGTCTGGCTTCGCCGGCTATACACCGCGCCGGCCACGGGAGAGCTGCTTGCCACCGATTCCAAAGCGCGGCTCTTTACTGGTCGACTTCGGCGATTCATCGAAACCCGCGACGATACCTGCCGGACACCGTACTGCGATGCACCCATCCGGCATATCGACCACATTGTGCCTTGGCGTTCCGGAGGCGAGACCAACCTCGCCAACGGCGCAGGACTGTGCGAAGCCTGCAATCACACCAAGGAAAACCCCGGCTGGTCCGCCAGAGCCATCCACGGTGACGTGCATACGCTCGAAATCAGTACCCCCACAGGACACAGCTACCGGTCAAAGGCCCCACCACTACCTGGATACCGACCCTCCAGAACGTAGGGCCCTCATTGCCCTCGGCGTTGACGTGGGCGTTATTCTTCCGTGAAGTCTCCGGCATCCCTGCGGAAGGCGCCGAGTACGCGGATGAGGTGGTCGACGTCGTCGTCCCCGAAACCCGACTTGCCAAACACCTCCGAGTTGAGAGCCGCCGTCGCCTTTTTTGCGAGGGTGCGGCCCTCTGCAGTCAGCTCAATGAGCGTGGTGCGGCCGTCAGTGGGGTGCGGTGAACGCGCCACCAGGGCGGCCTTTTCCAAGCGGTCGACGGCGTTGGTCACCGAGGTGGGGTGCACTTGCAGGAGCGCACTGGCTTTGTTCATGGGCAGCGCGCCGCTGCGGGCGAAACTCAGCAGCGCCAGGAGCTCGTACCTTGCGAACGTCAGCCCGAACGGTTTGAGGACGGTTTCGATCCGCGCGAGCAGGATCTGTTGCGTGCGCATGATCGCAGTGATGGCTGCCATGGGCGCGGCGACATCGCCCCAACCATGCCGTTCCCAGTTGCGCTGGGCATCGGCGATGGGATCGCGGGGGAGTGGGGTGCCCATGGGCCTCCTTGGTTGCTCGGGTGCTTAGTCTTTCAGATTCGGGAACTCTTCTTCGGTGTATTCCACGCCCAAACCTGTGGGAAGCGGACCGTCTCCATGCCGGGCAACTTCCGTTCCCCGGAGCTCCACCCGCCGGATCTTGCCTGAAATCGTTTTGGGCAATTCGCCGAACTCCAGGCGCCTGATCCGCTTGAAGGGTGCAAGTTGTTCCCTGCAGTATTTAAGGATGTCCTCCGCCACGGCAGGGCCGGGCTCGTAGCCCGCGGCCAGCACCACAAAAGCTTTCGGCACCGACAATTTCACGGCATCAGGCGAAGGCACGACGGCGGCCTCCGCCACTGCGGGATGCTCGATCAGGACGCTTTCGAGCTCGAAGGGGGACAACCGGTAGTCGGAGGACTTGAAGACGTCATCATCCCGGCCGACGTAGGTGATCACCCCGTCGGCGTCCCGGCTGGCCATATCGCCGGTGTGGTAATAACCGTTGCGGAAGGCATCGGCAGTCTTGGCTGCATCGCCGAAGTAGCCTTTCATCAGCCCCACGGGCCTGGGGTCCAAGCGCAGGCAAAGTTCGCCGTCGTCGGCTTCCTCTCCGGTGACCGGGTCGACAAGGACCACGTCGTACCCGGGCAACGGCCGGCCCATGGAGCCGATCTTGACCGGCTGGGCGGGGGTGTTGGCGATCTGGACTGTCGATTCGGTTTGGCCGAAGCCGTCGCGGATGGTGACGCCCCAGGCTTGCTCCACCTGGCCGATGACCTCCGCGTTGAGCGGTTCGCCTGCCGAGACTACCTTCCGTGGCGGGGTGGCCAGCTGCGTGAGGTCGGCCTGGATGAGCATCCGCCACACGGTGGGAGGTGCGCAGAAGCTGGTGACGCCCTCCCGGCCCATCTGTTCCATGAGGGCTGCTGCGTCGAAGCGTTCGTAGTTGTAGATGAAGACCGTAGCCTCGGCGATCCATGGTGTGAAGACGTTGGACCAGGCGTGCTTTGCCCAGCCCGGGGAAGCGACGTTCAGGTGCACGTCGCCCGGTTCCAGGCCGATCCAGTACATGGTGGACAGGTGGCCCACGGGGTAGGAAGTGTGGGTGTGCTCCACCAGCTTGGCGCGGGACGTGGTGCCGGAGGTGAAGTACAGCAGAAGGGTTTCGTCGGCGCGGGTGGGGGCGTCGGGCGTGAAGTCTGTGCCGGCGTCGTAGGAATCCGTGTACTGTTTGGCGGCCGGGTTGGTGCGCTCCGCGCCAACCTCAATGAGTTGGTAGTTGCCCTCGACGTCGGCGAACTTGCCGATGTTGGCACTGCCGACCGCCACCCAGGCTGCGCCGCCCCGCTCGACACGGTCCTGGAGATCCCTGGCTCCCATGAGCGTGGTGGTGGGGATCATGACGATGCCCAGCTTGATGCCCGCCAGCATGAGTTCCCAGAGCTCCACCTGGTTGCCGAGCATGATGATCATGTGGTCGCCGCGCCGTACCCCCTGGCCACGGAGCCAAGTGGCGAGCTGTGACGACCTGTCCGACAGTTCCTTGAACGTGCGCCGCGTGGAGCTGCCGTCCTGCTCCACGATGATGAGCGCGGGCTTGTTGCCCCGTTCCCCGTCCGCTGCGAGTTGGTCGAACCAATCCAGGGCGAAATTGAACTCATCGAAGCGGGGCCACTGGAATTCTGCGTGCGCGGTCGCGTAGTCCTCGCGCAATGCCAGCAGCCGGTCGCGGGCCGCACGGAAGTCTTCTGTGACTGTCATAGTCCGCCTTTCGCTGTGGGATTGCCAGGGCACCCTTGCCCGGCATCCCGCCTAGTGATCCACATCACCTTGCAATATACTAGGACATCCAAGGGTTTGGAAGAGCCTTCCGGGACATGACGAAGGGGTCTAATGCTCGAGCAAAAAGCTGCCGGCACCGTTACCAGCGGTCCAGCTTCAGAACGCGTCCTCCCTCCTTACCCGGAGGCGGACCTCATGCATGTGGTCGACCTGCTCCCCGACGGGGAACGGGAGCGGTACGTGCAGATCAGGGAGTTCCTGCAGTCACACATCCGTGCAGCCAGTATCGACTACTGGAACCGGGAAGAATTTCCCTTCGGACTGCTCGCGGAGATGGCGGGGTTCGGGCTGGGCGGGCTGCAAACGGACGGCTCCTCGCAGCTGTTCAAGGGGCTCATGTACACCGAAGTTGCACGCGCCGACGTGTCCCTTTCCGCGTTGGTGGGCATCCACAATGAACTCATCGTCGGCATGATCAACGAGCTCGGCTCACCGGAGCAGAAGCGCAAGTGGCTGCCCGGCCTGCAGGCTTTCACCCAGCTGGGCGCCTTCGCGTTGACGGAACCGGACCACGGTTCGGATATCGCCGGCGGACTCTCGACGACGGCGCGGCGCGACGGCGGCGAATGGGTCATCAGCGGTGCCAAGCGCTGGATCGGGGCCGGCACCATCGCCGACTTCGCTTTGGTCTGGGCGCGTGATGTTTCCGACGGCCACGTCAAGGGCTTCATTGTGGAAACGGACCGTCCCGGCTACTCCGCGACGAAAATCTCCAACAAAATCGGCCTGCGCATCATGCAGAATGCCGATATTGTCCTGGAGGAGGTCCGGATCCCGGCGTCGAACCTCCTGCCGGGCGCAACAGAGTTCTCCCGGGCGAACGATCTCCTGCGGGATTCCCGTGCGTGGGTGGGCTGGCAGGCTGCGGGCATCCAGTTGGCCGCTTTTGATATTGCGCGGTCCTACGCCTTGGAGAGGAAGCAGTTCGGCAAGGAACTCGCCCGCTTCCAGCTGGTGCAACAGCAGCTCGCCGACATCCTGGGCAACGCCAATGCTTCCCTGTCCATGATGGTTGAACTGGCGCGGATCCAGCAGGCGGGAAAGCTCCAGATGGTGCAGGCCGCCATGTGCAAGGCCACCACCACACGCCTGGCGCGTTCATCGGTGGCCATGGGCCGGTCCCTCCTGGGCGGGAACGGAATCACCACCGATTACGAGATGGGAAAGCTGTTCGGTGACGCCGAAATCCTCTACACCTACGAGGGCAGCTACGAGATCAACTCGATGATCGTGGCCCGCGCGGTGACGGGGAAATCGGCGTTCGTCTAAAAGTGGAAAGGGCATCCCTTCGCTGATGCGGAACCAGCGAAGGGATGCCCTTGTCGTGCTTGCTATGGGGCGTGATTGCCAGGGGTGTGCTTGCTAGGAATTGCGGGCCGCGGCGAGGGAGGGGTCGGCCTTTGCCGGGTCTGCCTGGTCTTCCGGCGCGGCAGCCGGCACGGCAGCGTGTTCGGCCAGGACCCCTGTCTTGTGCCTGATGCGGAGGCGGTAGAGGAGGGCTCCGCCCACCACCACTGCGGCAACGAACATCACACCGCCCCATTGCAGGTACCACTCGAAGGGCGGGACTGAGTTGTAGATCTCCGGTCGCGGCCACACCAGGTTCAGCGTCATCGCGCCGCCCCACAGGACTGCCAGGATGTTCACGGGCAGCCCCCACTTGCCGAGGCTGAACCCGGGTTCTGATCCGTCGTCCTTCAATGGCCACTTTTTGAGGAACCGGCGCCGCAGCATCGGCACGGTGACCAGCAGGTAGGAGAGGTAGATCAGGACGATGCTGATGCTGGAGAGAATGGTGAAGATTGCAGGCTGCGAGATGTTGACGATCAGCGGGATCACTGCCACGACGCCGATGACGATGGCGGCCACCGTGGGGGTTTTCCGGGTGGGATGCACTTTGCTGAGCTGGCGGCTGAAGGGAAGGTTGTTGTCCCTCGCCATGGCGAACATCATCCGGATGGCGGCTGCGTGGACGGCCAGGGTGCAGACGACGACGGCCACGACGATGCAGACAAGGAAGGCCTTGCCGAAGGGGCCGCCCAGCACCGAAAGCACGATGTACTGCAAACCGCCATCGGCCGCTCCGATTTTGGGATCGGAAAGGTCCGGGGCTGCCAGGATTCCGCCCAGGAGGAGCAGCCCGCCCAGCAGGAAGGATGCTGTGACGGCACGCAGGATCGCTTTGGGGGCCGTGCGCTTGGGGTCCTTGGTTTCTTCACCGAGTGAACTGGCGGTATCGAATCCGTACATGACGTAGCCGGAAGCCATTGCGGCGATGAGGAACACGCCGAAGAAGCCCAAGGGGTGTTCCTCGCCGAACCCGGCGGTGTCCAGGAGAACTTCCGGTCCGCGCACGGAGTGCCAGATGAGGGCCACGATGAGCAGGACGGCCGCCACCAGTTCCACGAACACGCCCACGCTGTTGATCATGGTCATGAGCTTTACGCCGAACGCATTGATGAGCGTGGAGATGCCGATCATGATGCTGGCAAGGATGACCCCGTTGACGGCGAAGTCGTACGGGCCGGTACCGTCGCCGACCAGTTGGAAACCGCTCCAGATCTGCGGCAGGGTGATTTGAAGGGCCAGGGCAACAGATCCCAGCGCCATGATGGACGAGAGCAGCAGCAGCCATCCGGCCAGCCACGCCCAGGTTCCTGTTGAGAGCCGCTTGGCCCAGTTGTAGACCGAGCCGGCCACGGGGTAGCGTCCGGCCAATTCCGCAAAGCACAGGGCAACCATGAGTTGGCCGACGAACACGATGGGCCATGACCACGCGTACGCGGGACCGGCCGTGGAGAAGCCGAAGTAGAACAGTTGGAAAACGCCGGTGAGGATGGAGATGTAACTGACGCCGGCTGCGAAGCTGGCAAACTTTCCGATGCTGCGGTCCAGGGTTTGGGCATAGCCAAACTCGTCCATACCGCTTGCATCGCTCTTGCAGGGTCCTAATTTGCTGGGTTCTGACATTCGAACTCCTAACTCAGACATGCACGAATGGTGATGACCTGCGGCCGCCATTGGTCGCAGTCGAAATCAAAAGGCCGGGCACATCTGCGTGCCTCAGGCTGTTTCCCCCGTTGATGTTGCGTGGCTGGCCGGGACGTTCGAGGTGGTCGATGTCCGGGCCGGCCCGCCAAGCCACTTCCGTTTAAGTGTGGCGTGGGTCATAAGAAGCAGGTTAGTTCAGTTTGAACATGCGTTCAAGACTTGTGAATGAACAAATGCTCAAGAATAATCCGCGCCTTTCCGTTCACCGCCGCGCCCCTGGGGGTGCGCGGAAGCGCCGGTGAAGGCGCGCCCGCTTCACCGCTGGTTTCGGATGATGTCCCGTGCCCGCTCAGGCAAGGGACAAGCTGAAGTCCGCCGCCGCCGTCGTCGTTTCGCCCGACCGGCCGGCGCGGATGAGGTCTGCGCACCGCTCGCCAATCATCATCACGGTGATGTTGGGGTTTACCGTGACGTGCTCGGGCATAACGGAGGCGTCGGCCACGCGAAGGCCCGTTACGCCCTTGACGCGCAGCTCGGGATCCAGGGGCGACATGTCGTCGCTCACCGGGCCCATGCGGACTGTCCCGACGGGATGGTAGACGGTGTTGTGCGTCTTGCGGATGTAATCCTGCAGTTCCTCGTCGGTCTGCGCTTCGATGCCGGGGGAGAGCTCCCGGCCGGCCCATTCGGCCATGGCCGGCTGGGCCGCGATTTCCCGGGCTTTGCGGATGCCAGCCACCATGACGCGCATGTCGTGGCCTTCCGGATCGGTGAAGTACCGGGGATCCACCATGGGCTTGTCGCGGAAGTCCCGGCTGCGGAGCCGCACAGTCCCGCGGGAACGGGCATGGGTGACGTTCGGGGTGAGGCTGAAGCCGTTCTCCGTGGTGGGGTAGCCGTAGCGCAGGGTGTTCATGTCGAAGGGGACCGAGCCGTAGTGCATCATCAGGTCCGGACGGTCCAAGCCCTCCTCGGTGGGGGTGAAGATGCCGATTTCCCACCATTGGGTGGAGGTCTGCACCATCGGCTGCTTGGCTTCGAACTGGACGACGCCTTCCGGGTGGTCCTGCAAGTGCTCGCCCACGCCGGGCGAATCCACCAGCACCTCGACGCCATGGGCCGCCAGGTGGTCAGCGGGGCCGATGCCGGAGAGCATGAGGAGCTTCGGGGAATCAATGGCGCCGGTGGAGAGGATCACCTCGCGATGTGCCGAGAGGCGGTGGGTGCGGCCGAAGGCTGAATCAACCACGTCGACGCCGGTGCAGCGCTTGTCCGCGTCGAACACCAGTTGGCGGGCCCGGAGGCCCGTGAGGAGCGTGAAGTTGGGGCGGTCAATGATCGGGTGGATGTAGGACACCGAGCTGGACGAGCGGGTTCCGTCCGAGCGGCGGTTGATCTGGAAGAAATTGGCTCCGTTCACAACGGTGGTGCCCGTATTGAACTTGGCCCGGGGGATCCCTGTCTGCTCGCAGGCGTCCAGCAGGGCCACTCCGGCCGGGTCCACCGGGGGCACATTCATCAAGTGGACGGGGCCGGAATCGCCGTGGTGGGGAGCGTCAGGGCCGGCGTCCTCGTTCGTTTCGAGCCTTTTGTACAGCGGCCAGGCGGCGTCGGCGTTCCATCCCGTGGCCCCGTACTTGGATTCCCATTCGTCCAGGTCCTCGCGGGGAGCCCAGAAAGCTATGCAGGAGTTGTGACTGGAGCAGCCGCCCATGACCTTGGCGCGGGCGTGACGCATGAAGGAGTTGCCGTTCTCCTGTGGTTCCACCGGGTAGTCCCAGTCGTACCCCGACTCCAGCAGTTCCATCCAGCGGTCCAGCTGCAGGATTTCGGGCAGGTTGCGGTCATCCGGACCGGCTTCAACGAGGGCCACCGTCACGTCCGGATCCTCGCTCAACCGGGCGGCAACCGCGGCCCCTGCGGACCCGCCGCCGATGACGACGTAGTCGAACGCGCGCTCGCCGAGGGTTTCGATGTTGTCGCTGTGCATCTAGTTCTCCTTGCTGTGGTCAGCGAACCAGCCGGTCACCTGGGGGCTGGTGTTCTGGTAGATGTGCTTGGCTTCCTGGTACTCAGCCAGGCCGGTGGGGCCGAGCTCGCGGCCTATTCCCGATTGGCCAAAGCCGCCCCACTCCGCCTGGGGGAGGTAGGGGTGGTAGTCGTTGATCCAGATGGTGCCGTGACGCAACCGGCCGGCCACGCGCTGTGCCTTGCCGGCGTCCTGCGTCCAGACGGCTCCAGCCAGTCCGTAGATGGTGTCGTTGGCGATGGCCACGGCTTCGTCCTCGGTCCGGAAGGTCTCCACGGTTACTACCGGGCCGAACGCCTCGTCGACCACCACAGACATTCCCCGGGTAACGCGGTCCAGGATGGTCGGCTGGTAGTAGAACCCGGCGTCGTACTTCTGTCCTTCAGGCGCCGAGCCGCCGGTCCGCAGCCGGGCGCCTTCCGCGATGCCGCGCTGGACGTACTCGTGGACTTTGTCGCGGTGTTCGGCGGAGATCAGCGGGCCGGTTTCGGCGTCCTCATCGAACGGCCCGCCCAGACGGATGGTTTCGGCGCGGCGGACAAGCTCGTCGACAAAACGCTCTGCGATGGACTCCTCCACCACCAGGCGGGCACCTGCGGAGCAAACCTGCCCGGAGTGGACGAAGGCTCCGTTGAGGGCGTTGTCGACGGCGGCATCGAAGTCGGCGTCGGCGAAGACGACGTTGGGGTTCTTGCCACCGAGTTCCAGCGCCACCTTCTTGACGGTGGCGGCTGCGGCCGCGGCGATGCTCTTGCCGGTTTCCAGGCCGCCGGTGAAGGAAACGAGGTCGACGTCGGGATGTTCCGTCAGCGGTGCGCCCACCTTGCGGCCGGGGCCGGTGAGAAGGTTCGCGACGCCGTCGGGCAGGCCAAGATCCTTCAGCAGCTGCATGGTGAGAATGGCGGTGGACGGCGTCAGCTCGGCGGGCTTGAGGACGAAAGAGCAGCCGGCGGCCAGTGCCGGGGCGATCTTCCAGGCTGCTTGCAGCAGGGGGTAGTTCCACGGTGTGATCAGGCCGCAGACGCCCACGGGTTCGTAGACGATCCGGCTGACGACGTCGGGATTTCCGGCGTCCACAACGCGGCCCGGCTGCTGGCCCGCGAGCCTGCCGAAGTATTCGAAGCAGGCCGCGATGTCGTCCATGTCGATCCGGCTCTCGATAATGCGCTTGCCGGTGTCCAGGGATTCTGCGCGGGCGAACTTCTCGCGGCGTTCGCGCAGTTCCGCGGCGACTTTGAGCAGGAAGGCGCCCCGCTCGGGGGCCGGGACGGAGGACCAGACTCCGGAGTCGAAGGCCGCGCGGGCTGCGGCAATAGCGCGCTCGGCGTCTTCGCGGCCGCCCTCGGATACCGTGGCGACCAACTCGCCGTCGGCTGGGTTGTGAATGTCGCGGACCGCGCCGGACGCAGCCGGCTCCCACGATCCGTTGATGAAAAGAGTGGATGCGGAATCAGAAAATGTGGCTTGGGTCATACGAA
The DNA here is from genome assembly GCF_049315185.1 of Paenarthrobacter sp. C1. NCBI lineage: Bacteria > Bacillati > Actinomycetota > Actinomycetes > Micrococcales > Micrococcaceae > Paenarthrobacter > Paenarthrobacter sp. C1. The sequence continues at coordinate 480,904 of NZ_CP186052.1, forward strand.
GCAGGTTAGTTCACTTTGAACATCTGTTCAAGGAAAATCATGAACGGATGTTCAAAGTGGTAGCTGTCTCGTCCTTCCGGTGACGCGGCATTCGTCAACCCATCCAAGACCCGGGCCGCTACGAATCAGTTGCATGAAAAAGCTTGGATCCCGGACCAGAGGTACCGACAGCATGGCGGCGCTGGCAGGCGTGGTGTCGGCCGGCGTCGTGCTCGCCGTAGCGGAACTGATCGGCGCATTCTTCACTGCCAGGGCAACCCCGGTGTTTGCACTGGGATCCACCTTCATCGACTTCACGCCGCCCTGGATGAAGGACTTTGCGATCGCCACGTTCGGCACCAACGACAAGGCCGCCCTGTTCGTGGGCATGGGCGTAACCATCGCCGTGCTTGCCTGCGTGCTGGGTGTGGTGGCCTACCGTAAGTGGGCCCTCGGCGTCCTGGGCGTGCTGTTCATGGGCGCAGTGATCGTGGCCTGCGTCCTGACCCGTGCAGGGGTGGGTTTCGCCGACGCCATCCCCTCGATCCTGGGAACCATCGCCGGGCTTCTGGTCCTGCGGCGCCTCATGGTGCCGTTGTGGGGGATGAAGGCGTGGCCGGAAGCTCCCGCGGACATGGCTGCCGACGCCGAAGTCCGCAACGGCAGTGCCGGCGTTGGCACCGCCGGGACCAGCCGCCGTCGTTTCTTTGCCGCTGCCGGAATCACCGCGGTGGCTGCCGGCATCGCCGCAACCGGTGGGCGGTTGCTCGGAGCCGCGCGCAACAACATAGCCGAGGCCCGGAACGCGCTGAAGCTCCCCGCGCCGGTCAAGGCCGCGCCTCCCGTGCCGGCCGGCGTCCAGTCCCCGGTTGAGGGAGTCTTTCCATGGCTGACACCCAACAGCGAGTTCTACCGTATTGATACCGCCCTGAGTGTCCCGGAAATCAACGTTGATGACTGGCAATTGCGGGTGCACGGAATGGTCGAGGAAGAGGTCACCCTCAGTTTCCAGGACCTGCTCGATGCCGAACTGATCGAATCACATGTCACGCTGACCTGCGTGTCCAACCCTGTGGGCGGAAAGCTGGCAGGCAACGCCAAGTGGCTGGGTCTTCCCATCCGCGAGGTCCTGGCCAGGGCCAAACCCAAGGAAGGCGCGGACATGGTGCTTTCGAAATCCATCGACGGCTTCAGTGCTTCCACCCCGCTGGAGGTCCTTCAGGATGACCGCGATGCCATGCTGGCGATCGGCATGAACGGGGAGCCGCTTCCGGTGGAGCACGGATACCCTGTGCGGATGGTGGTTCCGGGGTTGTACGGGTTCGTTTCAGCCACTAAATGGGTGGTGGACCTTGAGGTCACCCGCTTCGCGGACAGTAAGGCGTACTGGACTGAGCGTGGCTGGTCGGAGCGCGGCCCCATCAAGACCATGGCACGTGTGGACGTACCCAAGTCCTTTGCGAAGTTCCCGGCAGGCAAGGTCGCCGTGGGTGGCAGTGCATGGGCGCAGACGCGGGGAATCACGAAGGTGGAAGTGCAGATCGACGACGGCGAGTGGGTCGAAGCAACCCTCTCCGACGAGGCATCCACCATTACCTGGCGCCAGTGGTCCTATGAATGGGACGCCACACCGGGCATCCACTACGTGAAGGCCCGCGCCACCGACGGTACCGGAGAAGTCCAGACGGAAAAGCGCGCAGATCCTGTACCTGACGGCGCCTCGGGCTGGCCGTCGGTGATGGTGACGGTGGAGTAGGTGCGGGTACTCGTCAACGAGCTATTCGGAGTGTCTGCTCATCCGTGACGATGCGGCCGGGAACCAAGAGATGGTTTCGGAAAGAGAAAGAGCCCGCTGGACAGCGGGCTCTTTCGTAATCTTTTGTCCGCGAGGGGAGGCCTAAGCCCACGAAACACGCGACTCGTGCTAATCACTTTAGGATAATTATGTGCCATATGCCAATTCAGCTGCACAGGCCGCGATTCACGCGTCCCTGTCCGGACCCCGCATGTCCACCTACCTTCAGGCCACCTCTGGAGACTCGAAAAGAGCGTTGGACCTCTACGGATGGAATGCTCGGGCGTCGGCAGCCCTGATGCTGCCAGCGCATTTCGCCGAAGTTATCGTTCGGAACGCTGTGTCTGATGCCTTGACCGGACTTTACGGTCCGGACTGGCCATGGAACCCAACGTTCGAGGGCAGCCTCCCAGGGGGGCCTCGTGGACGTTACAGTCCTCGGTGGGATTTGGTCTCGACCCGTACTAGCCAACCTACAACGGGCAAAGTCATCGCTGAATTGAAGTTCGTCTTCTGGCAGAAGATGTTCACCGCGCGTCATGACGAACGCCTTTGGGATCAAGCCATTTTATCCCTGTTCCCTCATGCATCAGCCAAGACCGCAGAGGCCTTGCGTGGACAGATCTATGCAGACTTGGATGCAATTCGTCTGCTCCGGAACCGTATCGCCCACCATGAACCAATCTTCAAACGACACCTCGCCGACGATCTGAAGAGAGTGGTCGAACTAGTGGACATGCGCTGCGCTGCCACCGCCGGCTGGGTCAGGGCCATCGAGACGGCAAGCACGGTCCTCCGCGAACGTCCCTGACTGCCTTCCGGCTACCTAGCGGTGCTCGCCCTGAAGGGCAGAGCCAAACGCAATCTCTTCCGTGCGCGAAATTCCCCGCTCGATGGCCGCCTTGTCGATGCCCAGAAGCGTGGTGAGCCACATGCCGTTTTGCACGACGACGACGTCATCCGCCCGGGCCTTGCATTCATCGGCGGAGAGCCCGGGAACTGCGTTTCCGATCAGTGCAGCCAGCCCCTGCAGGTATCGGTCAAAGGCTGCGGCGTTGATTTGTGCGAACTCCTCATCGGCCTGGGCGAGGGCCCACAAGTGAAGGCGAAGGGACAGATACCTCGTTGTCAGAAGTCCGGGGTCGGCAACGCGCCGAAGAGCCTCCCGCAGCTGCTCCTCGGGATTTGAAGCCGGTTCGGGCTCCACCAACAGAAGGTCGTGTTCCTCAATCTGGTGCAGCACCGCACGGATCAGGCTCGACTTGTCCTCGTAGTAGTAGTTCACAAGCCCCAGGGCGACGCCGGCTTCGCGCGCCACCGCACGCATGTTGATGCCCGAAATGCCGTGGCGGGACAGCAACTCCAGGGCTGCTTCGAGGATGCGTGTCTGCCTGTCAGCCTGTTCGCCGGTTTTTACGGTGCTTGTACCCATTCGGCCAGACTATTGCCAAACCCGGATCAGCGCATCCCGACCGCCTAGAGGTTTCTTTCCGCGTAGATACGCAGGGCATCCCGCACAAAAGCGGCCCCTGATTCCCCGCCGTAATTGGCGGCAAAACGCGGATCTGCCACATACATTTCGCCCAGGCCCGAGACGTAACCTTTGACGTCTCCGCCAGGTGCCGCCGTCGGGGTTCCCGGGATGCCGCGCAACCACTCGACGTGCCGTTTCGCGAGGTCCTGCGCTTCAGCGCTGTCCGGTTCGACGCCGGATTCGGCGGCCGCAATCCAGTCCGAGCCGAGCTTCCGGACACGGTCCTTCCATTGCTGCTTTTCTTCGGCGCTCATGCCGCGCCACCAGGAATCGCCGGCGGCGTAGGCATCCTTGCCCCAGCGTTCCTCGACTTCGTCCTTGTACTGTGTGTGGTCGAAACCATCAAACATGTCCTGTGCCATGTACTTTCCATCCCCTTGCATCGTGTCGATTGTTTGCCGGACTGAGGCGATTTGCCGGGCAAGCCGGTCCCGCTCCTGGCCGAGCCATTCCAGATGGCTGCTCAGTGCTTTGACCGTGTCCGTCTCGCGATGGAGCACTTCGGCGATGGCCGGCAGGCCGAGCCCCAGTTCCCGGAGCAGGAGGATGCGCTGGAGCTGGACCAAGGCCGGACCGTCATAGTAGCGGTAGCCGTTATGGCCGGTCCGGCTTGGCTTGAGCAGCCCGATGTCGTCGTAGTGACGCAGTGTGCGGCTGGTAGTCCCTGCGATCCGTGCGATTTCCTGGATTGACCAGTCCATCTGTCCTCCGTCTCCTCCTTGTTCTTCGACATTAGAGGTTGACGTTACGTCAAGGTCAAGGGGATTGTGTCTGCCACTAGTCGGCCAGGATCAGGTAGAGCGCCCGGCGGGTTTCGTCCAGCTTCTCGATTGCGGCCCGGCGCTGTTCCTCCGTTGCCGCGCCGCGGAACTGGTGGATGACCCCCATCAGCTTGCCGATGCTCTGGTGGAATTCCTGCATGTTTCCGTCGGCCTCGGTATTCCAAGCGTTGGCGAGTTCTTCCTCATGCTCGGCAACGTAGGCGCGGCCGTCATCGGTGAGGGTGAATTCCGTCCGGCGACCCTCGCCCACTGCCGTGATGAGCTCTTCATCAACCAGCTGCTGGAGGGTGGGGTAGACGGAGCCGGGGCTCGGGCGCCACGCTCCGGATGTCTTCTCGGCAATGGTCTTGATCAGGCCGTAGCCGTTGGACGGAGCCTCAGCGAGCAGGGAGAGGATTGCCGCGCGGACATCGCCGCGGTTACGGCGGGGGCCGCCCGGGCCGAAGCCTCTCGGCCCGAATCCGCCGGGCCCGAATCCCGGGCCAAAGCCTGGTCCGCGCCCTGGCCCAAAGCCGCCTCCGCCGTGCCCGCCCGGACCGCGACGGCCCTTGCTGCGGTTGAAGCGGCTGCGGCCGTGGGGACCTTCGCCGTGTTCCGGGAAAGAGTTTTCTTCGTGATTGTGAATGCCTTTCATAACAGCATCGTCCTTTCGGTAGTTGTCACCGAAGGAGTATCGGTGATAGTTAACGATATATCGATATCTATCGCAGTGTCAATGGAGGTGAGGGAGGGTTTGGTTGAAGGGCGCGGGAGGTGAGGGAGGGTTAAAGCACGACGGCGGGTGCGGACTTATCGCTAAGTCCGCACCCGCCGTCGTGGATGTCTTTAGTGGCGTCCCTGGAAGGCTGCGCCTACTTCCACCAGGTATCGAAGATCGTGACCGGCACCGTCCGCTTGTGGCGGGTCCGGAGATATTTCTGCTCGATCAGTTCCGCTGACGCCTGGTCGATGTCGCGGCCTTCAAGGTAGTCGTCGATCTGGTCGTAGGTAATGCCGAGCTCGTCCTCATCGGTGCGGCCGGGCTTGTTATCCAGGAGGTCGGCCGTGGGGACCTTCTCCCAGACGCGCGATGGAGCTCCGAGCTCGGCAAGGAGTGCGCGGTTCTGGCGTTTGTTGAGGCCGAACAGCGGCAGGATGTCCGCGCCGCCGTCGCCGAATTTAGTGAAGAAGCCCGTCACGGACTCGGCGCCGTGGTCGGTTCCGATCACCAGGTAATTGTGTTCGCCGGCCAGTGCGTACTGGGCGATCATCCGTGCGCGCGCCTTGGTGTTGCCCTTGTGGAAGTCGGAGATCGGAGCGCCGGTGGTCTTCTCGAACTCATCCTCGAAACCGTCAACGGCCCGGGAAATGTTGTAGGTCCACTCGGTCTTGGCCTTAATGAAGTCCAGTGCTGCCTGGGCGTCGTCCTCGTCGTGCTGCACGCCGTACGGAAGGCGGACCGCTACGAAGTTCGCCTCGACACCTTCGGCCTCCAGTTCCTCCACCGCGAGCTGGGCGAGGCGGCCGGCCAACGACGAATCGATGCCGCCCGAAATGCCCAGGACAAAGCCTTTGGTTCCTGTTGCCTTCAAGTAATCCTTCAGGAAGGTGACCCGCTTGCGGATCTCCTCCGCAGGATCGATCCGGGGCTGGACGCCCATTTCCTCAATGATCTTGGCCTGGAGTTCGCGCATGTGTTCCACACTAGTCAGCATGGCTGCGGACGCTCAACCATATTGCACACATCCAGCCCACGTGTCAGCTAGTTGGGGGACACCGGCCCCGTTGACCCCCGCACGGTGAGATGGGTGGGCATGACCGCAAGGCGCCGGCTTGAGCCTGCGTGCAGGGGGTCGAGTTGCGCCAGGAGCATCGAAACAGCCACCCGCCCTGCCTGTTCAATCGGTGAAGCCATGGTGGTGAGCGGCGGATTGCAGAAGTCGGCGCCAAAGATATCGTCGCAACCCACAATGCTCATGTCTTCCGGCACGCGGATCCCGCGTTCCCTGAGGCGCTGCAACATGCCGATGGCCAGCAGGTCGTTGAACACGATGCACGCCGTTGCCCCGGTGCGCGCCGCAGCGTCGGCTGCTGCTGCCCCGGAGGTCGTCTTAGGCGTGAACGGCCCGACGCGGGACGTCGTCAGTCCCCTGTCGCGGCTTTCGTCTTCGAAGGTCTTCCAACGCTTGGCGTTCGACCATGACGACGCCGGGCCACCGACGTAACAGATCCTGGTGTGGCCCAGAGATGTCAGGTGCTCAAGCGCCTGGACGACGGCGCCCGGGGTATCGATGACGACCGTGGGGGCATTGGCTGATGACCGGTTGATGGTGACGATTGCCTGCGACGTTGCCGCTTCGAGTATCTGGGCGTCGGTGAGGCGGGAGGCGGCCAGGATGAACCCGTCAGCTGTCCGCTGCATCTTCTGGAGCGTATCGGCCTCCATTTCCGCAGACTCTTCGGTGTCAACCAGCAGCTGCGTGTAACCCGCTGCCTTGAGCTGGTTCTGGGTGCCCCGGATGATGTCGAAGTAGAACGGGTTGGTGACGTCGGGAACAAGGAGCGCGATGGCGTTGGTGCGCCCCGAGCTGAGTCCACGGGCTTGTGAACTGGGGACGTAGTTGAGCTCGGCAGCCACCTTTTCGATGCGTTCGCGGGTGGCCCTGTTGACGCGGTCGGGGTTGGACAGGGCCCGGGAGACAGTGGACGTGGCCACTCCCGCCAATGCGGCGACGTCCCGGATGGTGGGTGCGGATCCCCGCGCGTTTGTCTCAGCCATAGGAAGATTGCACCATTCATGGCAACTTTTGGCAACCGCTTGCCGCACCATTGCCGGACTCATAGACTCGATGCCGAAGCCCCTGTGACGTAGACCACTAACGGGCTGTGTATCCAAGGAGGAAACAATGAGGTTTGCACCATCAGCCAAACTTGCCGCCGTCGCTCTGACGGCGGCCCTGGCACTGACAGCGTGTGGGGGGAGCGACAACAGCAGCACGTCCAACAGCTCCGGGGGCGCCGTTGACGGAACGGGCAAGAAACTGAACATCCTGACCGGCGTCAACAACCAGTACCCCGAGCAGCAGAAGGAATGGTTCAAGGACATCGCCGCAAAGTTCAAGGCGAAGACCGGAGCCGACGTCGAGTTCGAGACCTTTGCTTCAGCCAACGATGAGCTGACCCGCATCCAGACTTCCGTTGTTTCCGGCCAGGGCCCGGACGTCTACAGCCTGGGCACCACCTTCACGCCCACCGCCTACGCCACCAAGGCCTTCGTGACGTTGTCGGAGGATGACTGGAAGAAGGTCGGCGGTAAGGACCGCTTCAACCCGGCCGCACTGGGCATTTCAGGTCCTGACTCCGAGCACCAGGCCGGCATCCCCTTCGTCAGCCGCCCGTTTGTCATGGCGTACAACAAGGACCTCCTCGCCGCCGCAGGAATCGAAAAGCCCGCAACCACTTGGGATGAGCTTGCCGAACAGGCCAAGAAGGTGACCAACGCAGGCACCGGAACCTATGGCCTGGCAACCGGGTACAAGGACAACTTCGACCCGTGGAAGTTCATCTGGGCCATGTCCGTGCAGGCAGGAAACCCCCTGGTGGACGGCGACAAGCTGAAGATGGATGACCCCACCGTCAAGAAAGCGTACGAGACCTACTTCGGCTGGCTCACCAAGGACAAGGTAGTGGATCCGGCAGCCATCGGTTGGAGCAACAGCAACGCCGTAGCGGCCTTCGCGTCCGGCAAGGCCGGATACCTGATGATGACCACATCCAGTTCGATCCCCACCCTGGACAAGTCAGCCATCGCCGGTAAGTACGCCTACTCCATCATGCCCACTACGGCTCCCGGGGAATCTTCCCCCAAGGGCGACGGCGACAAGGCCGCGAGCATCCTCTCCGGCGACAACGTAGTGGTTGCCGACTACTCCCAGCAGAAGGACCTTGCGTTCGCCTACATCGAGCTGATCACCTCCAAGGAAGAGCAGCTGAACTACCAGAAGATCTTCGGTGAGCTCCCTGCGAATGCCGAGGCACTCGCGTCACTGACTGATCCCAAACTGCAGCCCATCGCCGATGCCGCGAGCAAGTCGAAGGCAACCCCCTTCACAGGCGCCTGGGGCGATATCCAGCTGGGACTCCTGAACGTCACCGTCCGGTCCATTCCGGACCTGGCCAAGGGCTCTGTAGATAACGGCGCACTGGAGACACGGCTGAAGGATGCACAGTCCAAGGGCCAGGCCTCCCTCGACCGGGCCGCGAAGTCCTAGGCAGGGTTTCCCATGTCCACTGATTCCTTCAGGGAAATGAAAACCGTGGCTGGTCCGGCTGCCCGCGGGCAGCTGGCCCGGTCCGGGCCGACAGAACCAGCGCTCGACGCCGGTGCCTCACCAAACGCAGGCACAGGAGCCACCCAGCCGGCCGGCAATGGCCGGAAACCCGCCCGTCGCAAGGGCTTGAGTGAGCGCAACCGTCCACTGTGGATGCTGATCCCCGGCGGCGTCCTGATGTTCGTCATCATCGTGGTCCCGCTGTTCCTGGGCATCTACATGTCGGCGCTCAACCTCGACCAATACTCACTGCGCAAATGGGTCAGCGCACCGTTCATTGGTGTCGACAACTTTGTGGAGGCCCTGACTGATTCACCGCTGCTCCACTCGGTGTGGTTGAGCGTCAGCTACTCCCTGATCGCCATGGTGGTCACGTTGCCGTTGGGGATCGCCGCGGCTGTAGCCACGCAGAATGCCTTCAAGGGCCGCGCGCTGGTCCGTTCGATCTTCCTGATCCCGTACGTGTTGCCCTCCTTCGTGGTGGCAACGGTGTGGCGGACCATGTTCCAGCCGGACGGAGTGGTCAACTCGGCGCTGGGTGTCTTTGGCATGGACGGTGGATTGTGGCTCAACGGACCGCAAACGTATTGGACGCTGATCCTGGTCCAGATCTGGGCTTCCTGGCCGTTCATCTACCTGCTGGCCCTTTCCGGCCTGCAATCCGTGGACCACGAGGTACACGAGGCCTCCGCCTTGGACGGAGCGCTGTGGTGGAAGAAGCTGCGGTACGTCATCTTCCCCTATCTCAAGGGGCCGTTGGCACTCGCTTTCCTGATCGGCATGCTCCATCACATCAACAACTTCACGCTCCCGTTCGTGCTGTTCGGGGTCCCGGCGCCGTCCGACGTCGAAGTGCTTCCGATCCTCACCTACGTCACCAGCTTCCAGAGCTTCCGCTTCGGCCTCAGCGCCGCCATGGCGTTCGTGTCCTTGGTGCTGATCGCCATTCCGCTGTTCATCTACCTGCGCGCCGTCAAACTGGACGACGCAGAGACGCCGGGAGGCAAGAAGTGAGCGCATCAACCACCTCGGTCCGCGGCACGTCGCGCGGAGTCCCGGCCGGAACCACGTTCCGCCCCGGTTCCAGGCGGCAGCACGAAGTAACCCGTCTCCTGCCCGGCCCCATGCTGGCGATCATCCTGACAGTCCTGAGTGCCATCGTCCTGATCCCCGTGGCCTATATCTTCCTGGCCTCGGTCAACTCTGACATCGGCGTGGCAAATGGTGAGTTCTGGCCTTCCACGTTCTCCCTGGAGAACTACACCAAGATCTGGTCCAGTGTGGGCCTGGCGAAGGGCCTCGGCAACAGTGTCCTGGTCGCGGGAGCCACTGCGGTGGTTTCGGCTGCGATGTCCGTCTCCATTGCCTATGTCCTGGTCCGCTACCAGTTCCGTGGCCGGCTCTCCATCCTCCGCGGACTTCTTGCCCTGCAGTCGGTCCCGGGAACCCTGATGGTCCTTCCGGTCTTCGTGCTCTTTTCCTCGGCCGCCAGCTACCTTGGCGTACAGGTGATCGGTACGCAGTGGGGACTGTTCATCACCTACCTGACGTTCGCGATGCCTTTCTCCACCTGGGTGATGGTCACCTATCTGCGTGGGCTGCCACGCGAACTTGAAGAGGCTGCAAGGATCGACGGCGCCAGCAACCTGGGCGTCCTGGTCCGGATCATCCTTCCACTCAGCTGGCCCGGAATTGTGGTCTCGGGGATCTTTGCCTTCCTGCTCGGCTGGAACGATGTCCTTTTCGCCTCGGTGATGACCCGGCCCGACAGCCAGACGGCAGCAGTGGCCCTCCAGGTCTTCGGAGCCTCGCAGGAGGGTGGAGCGATTCCCCTGTACGGGCAAATGATGGCGGCCTCGCTCGTTTGTGCGGCGCCTGTCGTGATTCTCTACCTGATTTTCCAACGTTACCTAGTGGGCGGTCTCACCGCCGGAGGAGTTAAGTAGCAATGACCGGTCCAGCAACAGTCCAGTGGACGCTTTCGGGCTTCGGAGACGAGATCGACGACGACCCGGTCCTGCAGATCGCGGTGCTCCAGGCTTTGGGTGCGAACCACATCGAAGTCCGCAGTGCTTGGGGGACCAACATCGTGGACCTTGATCCCGAACAGTTGGCGGAACTAAAGAGGCTCCTGGATGCGGCAGGCATGGGAGTTTCGGCGATTGCTTCCCCCATCGGCAAGGTGGACGTGACGCTGCCGGTGGAACACGAGGTTGAACGCCTTCGCCGTGCAGCCAACGCAGCGCAAGTTCTCGGCTCCCGCTACATCCGCATCTTCTCCTTCTACTACGGAGAAGGCGTGGACGTGGACAGCATCCGGGACGATGTCATCGAGCGGATGCGTGCTCTGGCGGACGTCGCTGAACACTCCGGAGTGGTACTCCTGCACGAGAACGAGAAGGACATTTTCGGAGACACCCCCGAACGTGTGCTCGACATCATCGAGTCCGTGAACTCGCCGGCATTGAAAGTCGCGTGGGATCCGGCCAACTTCGTCCAGGTGGGCGTCAAGCCCTTCGACGAGGGCTATGCCAAACTCCGCCCCCACCTCGAGTACCTGCAGGTCAAGGACGCACGGTTCGCGGACGGCGTCGTGGTTCCTGCCGGTGAGGGCGACGGCGATCTGCTCCGCACCGTGGAGGCGTTGAAAGCGGACGGCTTCGAGGGATTCGCGAGCCTTGAACCACATCTGGCCGGAGCCCATGGCCTGGGCGGTTTTTCGGGACCGACCGCTTTCGGGATGGCCGCCCGGGCCTTTGCCAAAGTCGTTAACGAAGCAGGAGTGGAAACCAAGTGAGCACCGAAACGTCCAACCCTATCCTCAACGTCGCCATTGCCGGCTGCGGCACTATCGGGCGCACCCATGCGGCATCCGTCGCCGAAATCGGTGATCTGCAGGTCACGGCCCTGGTGGATGAGATCGCGGAAGCTGCAGACGCGCTGGCCCAGCACATAGAAGACCAGGGGGCGGCACGGCCGGCCACGTTCCGGAGTCTGGACGAAGCTTTCGCAGGTGCCGACGTCGATCTCGTCATCATTGCTACCCCCAGCGGACTGCACATCGAGCAGGCTCTGGAGGTACTCAACGCCGGCAAGCACGTGGTGATCGAAAAGCCCCTGGACGTGAACCTCAACCGCGCCGACGAAATCCTCGCTGCAGCGAAAGCAGCGGAAGAGAAGGGACTTGTAGCCAGCGTCATCAGCCAGCACCGCTTTGATCCCGCGAGCATCGTGGTGGACGAAGCCAATCGTGCGGGGCGCTTCGGCCGGCTGACATCGGCCATCGCCTCCGTGAGCTGGTACCGCAGCCAGGGCTACTACGACTCCGGCGCCTGGCGTGGCACCTGGGCCATGGACGGGGGAGGGGCAGTGATGAACCAGGGCGTCCACACCGTCGATCTCCTGCTGTGGTTCCTGGGCACCCCGGTCGAAATCAGTGCCAAAACGGCCCTCCTGGCACACACCGGCGTTGAAGTCGAGGACACCGCGGTGGCCACCGTGACCTTTGAATCGGGTGCCCTCGCAGTACTTCACGCCACCACCGCCGCCTACCCGGGGCTGAGCGTCAGGCTGCAGGTCATGGGCAGCATGGGATCAGCCGTCATCGACAGCGACAACCTCCAGTTCTTCCACACTGCGGCCTCAGAAGAAGAGACACAGAGCGGACCGATGGGGATGCCCGGCGCCAGCAACCAGGCTGAGGCGGAACTGGCCAGGTTCGCGGACCCGGCACCGCAGGCAAAGCTGGACCCTACCCTCTATCCCGCCGGCCACATCCGCCAATACCGGGACGTGGTGGACGCCATCAGGAACGGCCGGCCGGCAGGCGTCACCATCCAGGATGCCGTCACGGCATTGGCCACGGTACGCGCGCTGTACGTTTCGGCCACACTTGGCCGCCCCGTGCTCATCGCCGACGTGGTTGCAGGCAAGTACAACGACGTTGAGGTTCGGACCGGCAACGGCCACTTTGAGGAGGTCACGGCATGAAATTCTCGGTCTTCACGGCCTCCACACCGGAATGGTCACCGCAGGAAGCTGCGACGGAGCTGGCGGCCCAGGGCTGGCACGGCATCGAATGGCGGGTCACCGACCAGGCTGATTCGCCCGAACCCGGCTTCTGGGCAGGGAACATGGCCACCTGGCCCATGACCGGCCTTGAGGATTCGCTGCCGGAGATTGCCCGGGTCACCACGGATGCCGGATTGGAGTACTCCGGCCTGGGCGGTTACGCCCGCTGCGACAATCACGACGGCGTGGAGCGCGTTCTTGCCGCCACCGCCGCTTTGGGCGCACGCCAGGTCCGGGTCAACGTCCTGCCGCTCGGGAACTCCACCATGGGGGGCGGCGAGCCCAGCGGCCTGTCCTACCCTGAGCTGTTTGCGGCCACCCGGGAACACTACGAGTGGGTGGCCGAACGCGCCGCGCACCATGGCGTCAAGGCACTCGTGGAACTGCACCACGGCACGGTGACGGCCTCGGCATCATCGGCCCGCAGGCTCCTGGAAGGCCTGGACCCGCAGCACGTTGGAGTCATTCATGACCTGGGCAACCTGTTGATCGAAGGCTTGGAATCACCTTTGCCCGCCCTGCAGTTGCTCGGCCCGTATCTTGCCCACATCCACGTCAAGAATGCCCGGTGGATCCGTACGGAGGAACGTGACGAAGCCGGAGCTGCTGTTTGGGTGAATGAGTGGGCGCCGCTGGCCGAGGGGCAGGGGAGCGTCCTTGGCTACTTCAAAGCCTTGGCCGAGGTGGGCTACGACGAATGGGTAACAGTAGAGGACTTCTCCACGGACGTCCCGCTCACTGCACGCACCGCCGGAAACCTGCAGTACCTGCGCCGGGTAGCAGAGCTGGCCGGACTGTCAGTTCCTGCCAGCGCCGATCTCTCCGCCGGTTCCATCCCGAAAGGCTGACCATGTCCCATTCCCTTGCCACCCATCCCGACCGCCTCCTTCCAGCGGATCCGGGGACGCGCAGCATCGCGCGTTCCTTGCTGGGGCGTGTCCAGGACCTGCCCATCATTTCCCCGCATGGCCACGTGGACGCGGCAGTGATCGAACAGAACACGCCGTTCCCGGATCCCGCGGCATTGCTGGTCACCCCGGACCACTACGTGACGCGACTGATTCATGCTTCCGGTGTTCCGCTGGAAAAGCTGCAGCCGCAGGCGGGGGCGCGCAGTATCTGGCGGTCCTTCTGTGAGGCGTGGCCCTTGTTCGATGGCACCGCCTCCGGGTACTGGCTGCGGACGCAGTTCGAGTCGGTTTTTGGGTGGCGGGGGGAGTTGTCCGCGGAGACCGCGGACGCGAGCTTCGATGCCATTTCCGCCAAGCTGGTGGAGCCTGGGTTCCGTCCCCGGGAATTGTTCAAGGACTTCAATATTGAGGTCCTCGCCACCACCGATGATCCCCTTGACTCGTTGGACAGCCATGCCGCCTTGGCCGCTGATCCGTCCTTCCACGGCCGCGTGCTGCCGACTTTCCGCCCGGACGCGTATATCAACATCGCGCACCCGGCGTGGGCGGCCAACGTCGATCGGCTCGTTGCCGAAGCGTCCGACGGCGGCACAGGTTACCGGGGATACGTCACCGCCTTGGAGAACCGCCGTCGTTATTTCGTGGATCACGGGGCAGTGTCCGCAGATCATGGCGTGAGGACACCGGCAACCCTGAAACTGGACGAGGCCGAAGCGGAGGCCCTGTTCGACAAGGCCCGTGCCGGCCTCGCCACGGCCTTGGATCGTGATGCCTTCGAAGCCCACATGATGTACCAGATGGCAAGGATGTCGGTGGAGGACGGGCTGGTGATGACCATCCATCCAGGCTCCTTCCGGAACCACCACCAGCCCACGTTCGAAGCCTTCGGCGCCGACACGGGCCACGACATCCCGTTCGCCGTCAATTACACCGAAGCGGTCCGGCCGTTGCTGCAGGACTTCGGCACTGCCAAGGACTTCCATTTGGTGTTGTTCACGCTCGATGAGACCGTCTTCTCCCGCGAACTCGCACCACTGGCAGGCTTTTACCCCTCGGTCTACATCGGGGCGCCCTGGTGGTTCCTTGACGCCCCGGATGCCATGCTCCGGTTCCGCTCAGCCGTCACGGAAACAGCAGGTTTCTCCAGGTCATCCGGGTTCATCGATGACACCCGCGCCTTCTGCTCCATCCCCGCCCGGCACGACGCCTCACGACGGATCGAGGCCTCGTTCCTGGCACGGCTCGTTGCCGAGCACCGCATCAGTGAGGACCGCGCACACGAGTTGATTGTCGACGTCGTCGATTCTTCCCCGCGAAGGGTCTTCAAACTGTGAGTGCCCAGACGACCCCGCGGCTCAGCCGCGCCAGCGCGTTTCCGGGGCAAGCCACACCGCCGGTCCGGATAGTGCACCTTGGCCTGGGGGCGTTTCACCGCTCCCACCAGGCCTGGTACACCCATCACGCCGGCGATGCCGCTGACTGGGGCATCGCGGCCTTCACCGGACGCAGGCCCGACGCGGCTGACCTGCTGGCCGGGCAGGACGGTGTATTCACTGTGGTGGAGCGCTCGGGCGCGGGCGACACCTTCGAGGTCATCGGCAGCATTGTGGAAGCCGTGGATGGTTCCGACATCGGGCGGCTGGCCGGGCTTCTGGCCGCACCCGCCACGGTTGTGGTCACGCTGACCATCACGGAAGCGGCGTATGCGGCGGTTGGCGCGGAAACGCCGCTGGCCCGTCTGGTCACGGCGCTCGCTGCCCGCAAGGACGCCGACGCCGGTCCGATCGCCGTGGTCAGCTGCGACAACCTTGCGGAAAACGGCCTGGTTGCCGGGAAGGCGGTGCGGGCCCTTGCAGAGGCGACTGACCCGGCCCTGGGCGAATGGATCAATGCCAACGTGAGCTTTGTCGGTACCTCCGTGGACCGGATCACGCCGCGCACCACTCCGGAGGACCTTGCGGAAGTGGCCGAACAGTGCGGCTACCGGGATGAGGCCGCCGTGGTGGCTGAACCCTTCCACAACTGGATCCTCAGCGGTGACTTTCCGGGCGGCCGTCCTCGGTGGGAGGATGCCGGCGCGGTTTTCGTGGACGACATTGAGCCCTACGAAAACCGTAAGCTCTGGCTCCTCAACGGAGCGCACTCAATCCTTGCCTATGCTGGCTTGGTCCGGGGCCACACAACCGTGGCAGAAGCGCTGTCCGACGGGACCTGCAGGGCCGCCGTGGAGGCATTTTGGGATGAAGCATCCCGCCATCTGCCCGGCGAAGGCCTGGATATTCCCGGATACCGCAGGGCCCTCCTGGACCGCTTTGGCAACTCGCGGATTGCCCATCATCTGGCGCAGATTGCCATGGACGGAACCACCAAATTGCGTATGCGCGCCCTGCCTGTCCTGGCCGCTGAACGTGCCCTTGGCCGTTCAGGAGACGGCGCTGCCCGCATGATCGCGGCCTGGGCCGCGTACTTGTCCGCGGCTGAAGACTTCCAGGACCCCCTGGCAGACGACATCAAAACCGCAAAGACGCTCGACGGCGAACAACGCACCGCTGCGCTGCTGGCACTCCTCAGCCCAGGGCTGGCCGGGGACAGTGCCTTGGTTTCCCATGTTCACCGGCAGCAAGACGCCATCGCCGCTGCCCGCACCCACGCATAGCCATTGGAAGGAATGCCACACCATGAAAATCGTTGCCGCTGAAGTCTTCGTGACCAGCCCGTCCCGCAACTTCGTCACCCTGCGCATCACCACCGAGGACGGTGTGACGGGCATCGGGGACGCGACGCTCAACGGCCGTGAACTCGCCGTTGCCGCGTACCTGAAGGAACACGTCGCGCAGCTTCTGATCGGTAAGGACCCGCACCGGATCGAGGACACCTGGCAGTTCCTGTACCGCAGCTCCTACTGGCGCCGTGGCCCCGTCACCATGGCGGCGATTGCCGCCGTCGACATGGCTCTGTGGGACATCAAGGGCAAGGTCGCCGGGATGCCGGTCTACCAACTGCTGGGCGGGGCTTCCCGTAATGGGCTGCGCGCTTACGGCCATGCTTCGGGGGCGGACATTCCGTCGCTGTTCGACTCGGTCCGGGAGCACTTGGAGTTGGGCTACAAGTCCATCCGTATCCAGACCGCGATCCCCGGTATCAAGGCCGTCTACGGTGTGGCCGCGCAGGCGCAAGCCTCTGGCGAGCGTTACGACTACGAGCCCGCCGGACGCGGTGCCTTCCCGCAGGAAGAGGACTGGGACACCCGCGCGTACCTCCGCCACCTGCCCACCGTTTTTGAAGCGGTGCGCAACGAGTTCGGTCCGGAAATCCCGCTGCTGCACGACGGCCACCACCGCATGACCCCCATCCAGGCCGCCAAACTCGGCAAGGCCCTGGAGCCTTACGACCTTTTCTGGCTGGAGGACTGCACTCCTGCCGAGAACCAGGAAGGCCTGCGCCTGGTCCGGCAGCACACCACCACCCCGCTGGCCATTGGCGAAATCTTCAATACCGTGTGGGACTACCAGACCCTCATCAAGGAACAGCTGATCGACTACGTGCGGGCGGCCTCCACCCACTTCGGTGGCATCTCACCGCTGAAGAAGGTCATGGACTTCGCTGCGCAGTACCAGATCAAGTCCGGCTTCCACGGCCCCACGGACATTTCCCCGGTGGGCTTCGCCGCGCAGCTGCATGTGGGCCTGGCCATCCACAACTACGGCATCCAGGAATACATGCAGCACTCGGACAAGACCAACGAGGTCTTCCAGCAGTCCATGACCTTCAAGGACGGCTACCTGCACCCCGGCGACAACCCCGGCATCGGCGTCGAATTCAATGAGGAGGCCGCTGCCGCATTCCCGTACCAGCAGGCCTACCTGCCCTACAACCGCCTCGTGGACGGCACCGTTCATGACTGGTAAACCTCTGTCCCGTGCGAGCGCCTATCACCACATCGTGGTGATGGGCGTCGCAGGCTGCGGAAAGAGCACCGTGGGTGCGGCCCTCGCCGAACGCCTCGGCGCTGGATTCCTCGACGGCGATTCGCTGCACCCGCAGGCGAACATCGACAAGATGGCAGCGGGTACCCCGCTGAACGACGACGACCGCGCACCATGGCTGGCCGAGATCGGCAGGCGATTCCCGGCGTCGGAATCTTCTCTTGTCATCGCGTGCAGCGCGCTAAAGCGCTCCTATCGGGACATCATCCGCAGCGCCGACCCGTCCGTGGTCTTCGTGCACCTGCAAGGGACGCGCGAACTGCTGGACGCCCGGATGAAGGCGCGGCCCGGGCACTTCATGCCGCCTTCGTTGCTGGACTCCCAACTGGCCACGCTGGAAATCTTGCAGAATGACGAAGCCGGGGTAGTGGTGGACATCGCACAGCCCGTCGAGGACATCGTGAATGAGGTGGACTCAGCGCTGGCTGGCCTGGATACCCCAACAACGGAGCGCGTCTGAATCGCCATTGTCCTTCCCTGCCACCGCGGAGCAACACCTCAAACCCGGCATCGCCCACCAGGCGGTGCCGGGTTTTGTTGTTCCGGAGAGTGACGCGGGTCATTGTGAACGCTAACAACGTTGTAAATCAAGACTTTGGCGAAGGGGCGCCGCCTGCAACCAATTCGTGATCTACAGCACTTGACCCCGGGCATTGTTAGCGTTCACAATGGCATTCGCAATACCTTTTCAATGGCTTGTGCAGCCCCCAGCACGCAGGCCACATCCAGCTTCACCGTGCCGGACGCGCAGATGCTCCGGCTGCATCAGAGTTCGCGGCACTGCTGCCGCGGAAGGAGAGCATCGTGAGATTGAAAAAACTCCTGGGCGCCGTAGCGGTCGTCCTAACCTTGACCGTCGGAGCCACAGGCTGCGGCAGCCGTGGAGGCGCGGCGGAGTCTTCCAGCACCGCAAAGCCCAGCGATTCGCTGGTAGGCATTTCGATGCCGACGCAGACATCCGAGCGTTGGATCGCAGACGGTGCCAATGTTGAGAAATCCCTGAAGGACCTCGGCTACAAGACGGACCTGCAGTTCGCCAACGATGACATCCCCACGCAGGTTTCCCAGATCGAGAACATGCTGACCAAGGGTGCGAAGGCACTCATCATCGCAGCCATCGATGGCACCACGCTGACGGACGTCCTAGCCAAGGCCAAGGAACAGAACGTCAAGGTCATCGCTTACGACCGCCTCATCAACGGAACGCCGAACGTGGACTACTACACCACGTTCGACAACTACACCGTGGGCGTCCAGCAGGCCACGTCGTTGCTGACGGGTCTGGGACTCGTTGATGCCAGCGGCAAGAAGGTAGAGGGCAAGGGCCCGTTCAACGTCGAATTGTTCGCGGGCAGCCCGGATGACAACAACGCCAACTTCTTCTGGACCGGCGCAATGGATACCCTCAAGCCGTACCTGGATGCAGGCACCTTGAAGGTCCCCAGCGGCCAGACCAAGTTCGAGCAGGCAGCCATCCTCCGCTGGCAGGCACCCGTTGCCCAGAAGCGCATGGAAGACATCCTCACCTCCGCCTACAGCTCCGGCACCAAGCTCGACGGCGTGCTGTCCCCGTATGACGGCCTGTCCATCGGCATCATTTCCGCTCTTACCAGCACCGGCGGTTACTCCACCGGAAAGCTCCCGGTCGTGACCGGCCAGGACGCTGAAAAGGGTTCCGTGAAGTCCATCATCGCCGGCGAGCAGTACTCCACCATCTTCAAGGACACCCGCCAGCTCGGCGCCCAGGCCGTGAAAATGGTAGACGCCGTACTCAAGGGCAGTGAGCCCGAAACCAACGACACCAAGACCTACAACAACAAGGTCAAGGTTGTTCCGGCATACCTTCTGAAGTCAGTCATCATCACCAAGGACAACTACAAGAAGGAACTCATCGACTCGGGCTACTACACCGAAGCCGACGTCAAGTAACCACCTCCCCAATCTGTGGCCCCACCGCCCTGTGTTGCAGCGCGCAGCGGTGGGGCCACAGCATCCCAGTGCCTGTCGAGTCCTCGACCCGGCCCAGTTTCAACCAGTCAGCGGGAATTGACGATGAACGTACCCATTCTTCAAATGCGAGGAATCACCAAGACCTTCCCCGGTGTAAAAGCCCTTCAGGACGTCACCCTGGACGTCAACCGAGGTGAGGTTCACGCCATTTGTGGTGAGAACGGAGCCGGGAAATCCACCCTCATGAAAGTGTTGTCCGGCGTCTACGCGCACAACACCTTCGACGGCGACATTCTGTTCGAGAACGAACCCTGCGAATTTTCCAGCATCACGGACAGCGAGAAGCGCGGCATCGTGATCATCCACCAGGAATTGGCCCTGAGCCCGTATCTGTCCATCGCCGAGAACATCTACCTGGGCAATGAGCTTGCGAAGAACGGCTGGGTGGACTGGCGGAAGACCAACCTGGAGGCCGCCAAACTGCTGGCCCGGGTGGGTCTCAGCGAGAATCCCGTAACGCCCATCCAGCACATCAGCGTGGGTAAGCAGCAGTTGGTGGAGATCGCGAAGGCGCTCTCCAAGGAGGTGAAGCTGCTCATCCTCGATGAGCCAACGGCGGCGCTGAACGACGAAGACTCGGACCACCTGCTGGACCTCATCCTGCACCTCAAAGGCCAGGGCGTCACCAGCATCATCATCAGCCACAAACTCAACGAGATCCGCAAAGTGGCCGACGCCGTCACCATCATCCGCGACGGCAAATCAATCGAGACACTGCGCCTGGACCAGGGACAGATCACCCAGGAACGCATCATCCGGGGCATGGTGGGACGCGATCTCGAAAGCCTGTATCCGGACCGGACACCAAACATCGGTGAAGAAGTCCTCCGCATCGAGGATTGGACGGTCCAGCATCCACAGGACCACTCGCGGATGGTGGTCAGCAACGCCAACCTGACGGTCCGTAAGGGTGAGGTTGTTGGGTTGGCCGGCCTCATGGGTGCGGGCAGGACTGAGCTCGCGATGAGCGTTTTCGGCCGTACCTACGGCCGTGCGGTCTCCGGCAAGGTTTACAAGTACGGCCAGGAGATCAACACGTCCACGGTTTCGGATGCAATCGAGCACGGAATTGCGTACGCCACCGAGGACCGGAAGCACTACGGCCTGAACCTGATTGAAGACATCAAGCGGAACATCTCCATGGCTGCCCTGAACAAGTTGGCCAAACGCGGTTGGGTGGACGGCAACCAGGAAACCACGGTGGCCAACCATTACCGCAAGAGCATGAACATCAAAGCGCCTTCGGTCGCTGCGATCACGGGCAAGCTCTCCGGCGGGAACCAGCAAAAGGTGGTGCTCAGCAAGTGGATGTTCTCCGACCCCGACGTCCTCATCCTGGACGAACCCACGCGTGGGATCGATGTGGGCGCCAAGTTTGAGATCTACACGATCATCGCCGAGCTGGCGGCCTCGGGGAAAGCGGTCATTGTGATCTCCTCCGAACTGCCGGAACTCCTGGGCATCTGCGACAGGATCTACACGCTCTCAGCGGGCCGCATCACCGGCGAGGTCCCCATCGCCGAAGCCACCCAGGAAACCCTCATGCACTACATGACTCAAGAGAAGGAATAGCCACCATGTCCGCCCTACGAGAATCCCTTGGCTTCCTCACAAGCCGCCTCCGCCAGGTTGGCATCTTCGTCGCCCTGATCCTGATTGTCATCCTCTTCCAGGTCCTCACCGACGGCATCCTCCTTCAGCCCCAGAACGTCACCAACCTGGTGGTCCAGAACAGCTATATCCTGATCCTTGCCATCGGCATGGTGATGGTCATTATTGCCGGTCATATCGACCTCTCCGTCGGCTCGATTGCCGGCTTCATCGGCGCCGTGGCCGGTGTGATGATCGTGCACTGGGGCTGGGCCTGGTGGCTCGCCATCCCGGCGTGCCTCCTGGTGGGAGCCCTTGTGGGTGCCTGGCAGGGTTACTGGATTGCCTACGTTGGTATCCCCGCATTCATCGTCACCCTTGCCGGCATGCTGATCTTCCGTGGCCTGACCCTGATTACCCTCAAGAACCAGCAGATCACCCCGTTCCCGAACGAATTGCGCGCCCTGGGCGGCGGCTTCCTGCCGGACATCTCCGGTGGCACGTCCGTCCTTGAGTGGCTGACCGTGATCCTGGGTGTCGGCGGTACGGCAGCCATCCTTTTCCAGGCCTTGAAGGAACGCCGGGTGCGCCGCAAGTTCAACCTGGAGAACGAACCGATGGCGTGGTTCGCCGTCAAGAACGGTTTCATCGCACTCCTGATGCTCATCATCACCTTCCTGCTGGCCAGCTACCGTGGAACCCCGATTGTCCTGGTTGTCCTGGCAGTCCTTGTGATCCTGTACTCGGCGCTGATGAGCAACAGCATCTTTGGCCGCCACACCTATGCCATTGGCGGCAACCTCCACGCCGCCGAGCTGTCCGGCATCAAGACCAAGAAGGTCACCTTCCGGCTCTTCGTCAACATGGGCGTCCTGGCCGCGCTGGCGGGCCTGGTCTTCACGGCCCGCCTGAACTCGGCACAGCCTGCCGGCGGTACCGGGTTCGAGCTGGACTCCATCGCTGCAGCGTTCATCGGCGGCGCAGCTGTCCAGGGCGGCATCGGCACCGTGGCAGGAGCCATGATCGGTGGCCTGATCATGGGCGTCCTGAACAACGGCATGTCCATTCTCGGCCTGGGCACTGATTACCAGCAGCTCATCAAGGGCCTGGTGCTCCTGCTGGCTGTCGGCTTCGACATCTTCAACAAGAACCGGACCGGTGCCGGCGGAGGTTCCTCCATGGGCCGCCGGTTCAAGTGGAAGACCACGCCTCCAGCTGCCGAAGCGGCACCCGCTTCCACGGCGGAGCCTGTGGGCGTCGACGCGAAGTAGCATCTGATGCCACGCGGTGAGCAACCGCCAACACTGCGGCCCCGGGTATTGCCCGGGGCCGCCCCCGACTCACCGAGCCGGCCCCCGGTAATGGGGGATGTGGCGAAGATGGCCGGGGTTTCCCACCAAACGGTTTCCCGTGTCCTGAACAACCACCCGAACGTCAGCCACAACACCAGGCAACGGGTGGAAGCGGCAATAGCCCGCCTCGGCTATCGCCGGAACACCGCAGCACGGAGCCTGGTGACGCGTCGGTCGCGGACCATTGGTGTCCTTGCCTGCGAAACGGGACAGTTCGGGCCGGCGAACACGTTGCTTGGAGTCGAGCAGGCGGGCAGGGAAGCCGGATACTTCGTCAGCATCGCGAATCTTCGCGAAGTGACCAGTGACAGTATCAACGACGCCATGGGCCACTTCCGCAGCCAATCCGTGGACGGCATCGTCATCCTGGTTCCGCATCCCGATGTCCTTGCGGCCCTGCATGACGTTTCAGTCCCTGTGCCGATCGTGGCCGTAGGCGCCGGTGCGGGAAATCAGCTCACCGGAGCGTCCCTCAACCAGCGTTTGGGAGCCAGGCTGGCCGTGGAACACCTGATCGGGCTGGGGCATCGCAGCATCGCCCACATTTCCGGGCCCACCCACTGGATCGACGCCGCGGAGCGCATTGAGGGCTGGCGGGAGGCGATGGACACGGCCGGACTCGAGGCGAGCGTCCTGCTCCAGGGTGCCTGGGATGCCGCATCCGGATACCGGGCCGGACGGGAACTCATCGACCACGACTCCGTAACCGCTGTATTCGTAGCGAATGACCAGATGGCCGTCGGCGTCCTCCGCGCCCTCCAGGAAGCCGGCCGCCACGTACCAGGCGATATCAGCGTGGTGGGCTACGACGACCAGCCGGAGGCCGGGTTCTTCATGCCTCCCTTGACCACCATCAAGCAGGACTTCGAAGAACTCGGGCGAAAAACCATGGAAGAGATGCTGCACCAGCTGGAGGGGAAAGCAGGAACCCGGGATCAGATCGTGGATCCGCGCCTGGTCATCAGGGCAACCACGGCTGCACCGGCACACTAAACTAGGAGCCATGACTTCCACCAGTTTCCCTGCAGTCGACACTGCTGCTGCCCGTGCCCGCCTTCTTGAACTCATCAAAGAGCTGGCGGTGGTCCGCGGCAAGGTTATCCTCTCCAGCGGCAAGGAAGCGGACTACTACATCGACCTGCGCCGCATCACCTTGCACCACGAGGCCTCCAAGCTGGTAGGCCAGGTCATGCTGGCAATGATCGACGACGCCGGCGTTCCGGTTGAGTGCGCAGGCGGACTCACCATGGGTGCCGACCCCGTCGGTACCGCTGTCATGCACGCTGCTGCCGACGCCGGCCGTGCCGTGGACGCCTTCGTCGTCCGCAAAGCCCAGAAGTCCTACGGCATGGGCCGCCAGGTGGAAGGTCCCTCAGTCGAAGGCCGCAACGTGGTGGTCCTCGAGGACACGTCCACCACCGGCGGGTCCGCGCTGACCGCCGTCGAAGGTGTCCGCAAGGCGGGCGGCAACGTGGTGGCCGTGGCTGTGATCGTGGACCGCAACACCGGTGCCAAAGAGAAGATCGAAGCCGAAACCGGCGTTCCGTACCTCTTCGCTTTCGGCAAGGACGAACTGGGCCTGGACTAAACAGAGTCCGTCCGGTTCCTGATTGCAAGAGCACATCTTAAGGGCACCGGCTGTGCACAAACTGCGGGGATGTAAGGCAGTGCCGCCGAAGCCTATGCTTGCTGCGTGGACGTTCAAGTAGGGAAGCTGCCGGCGCCGCCGGAGGTGACTGAAAACCCTCCGGCGCCGGTAACTCCGGAACCTGAAACGGCGGGGGATCCGGGCTCCTGGGCCCGGATCCTGCCTTACGCTGCCCGGCTCAAGAAGACGTCCCGCCGTAATTTCCTGACCTTCGCCGGCATTTCAGCAGCCCTGGCCGGGGACATGCTATTCACCAGGCGCGTCCAGGCGGAGCGCCGGGCCACCAAGATCCTTCGGGTTCCGGATCCGTACTCGGACCTGTACTTTCCCAAAGCCAGTTGGATCCTCTTTCCCGGGTACAAAACCAGTTGGGAAGAAGCGCAGTGGATCCTCAACTCGCTGCGTCCTGCACTGCACCAACGCGGTCGCCTGGCCGCCGTCGGATATTCCAATCTGGGCCTGGACGTCGATGAAGTAGTCCGCGCAATCATCCTGCATGTCCGCGAGCTGGAACTGGAGAAGCTGTACTTTTACGGTCACAGCTTTGGCGGAATGCTCGCGACCCAGGTTGCTGCACGCCTGCTGGAACTCCATGGCGTGGAAACGCAGGTGATTGTCCTGGATTCGAGTCCGTTCAGCCGCGCAGATGTCCTGGACCAGAGCTGGTTCGACGGCGTTGTGTTCCTTTATGAGAACGGCTTCCGCATTCCTTCGGTGCTGCGCGGGGGCTATGAGCTGGGGGAGCGCGTGGTTCACAAGGACGAGCGCACGTGGCGGCAGATCCTCGATCAGACGATGGAACAGCTTTCGCCTATCGCGCCTTCCAGTGTGCTGATCCAGACAGAGTCGGCCTACATCTACCACTTTGACGGGCTGCGGTTCGCGGGCAAGATCGGTGGCGCCAAGATGGCGTTCATGGGCAACTCCAAGGACGGCACCGTGGACTACGAATCGGCGCGTGCGGGATGGAGCAAGGTTTTCGGCGCCAACATGGCCCTGCCCACCCTGAGTACCGAGGGCGCACGGCCGGCGCACGCGAGTCCGCAGTGGAACGCCGGTGTGTACCGGCCATTGCTGGAAAAGGTACAGGATGAGCTCCTGCCCCTGCCGCCCGAACCGGAGGAACCGTCGTACCAGGAGCCCAATGGGAAGATCATCAGGCCTGCGTAAGGTGGCTGGAGCGTTCAGCGCAACGCTTCAACCTCGACGGCGGTGAGGCCCGCTTCACGCAGGAAGCCGCCGACATCGCCGAATTCCTTGGAGAATCCGGCCAGGAAGTGCCGCATGGCAGCTTCCGGGCTCTGCAGGATCATGAGGTCGGGGCTGAAATACTCTGCCGGAGTTGATGGGACGCTGAGCCGCCATGTTTCGGCCATGACCTCCAGGACGTCCGGCAGGTTGGCGGTGGTCGCCACATAGTCGGCTACTACGTCGTCCTCGGTCCCGCCTGCTGCCAGGAGCCCGACCGCGGAAACCACGCCGGTCCGGTCCTTGCCCAGTGAGCAATGCACCAGCGTGCGTTTGCCACGCGCCACGGGTCGCAGGGCGTCGGCCACCCATTCGGGCCGCAGCCGGATCCAGCCGAGGTACAGCTCGCCCAGGTCCTCGGCCGTCTCCACGGCCTGGAGCGATCCCGCGATGGCGTTGGGGTCCAGTGGGTTATGGATGAGTTCGACGGCGGGTGGGGCTGCAGCGGCCGGCCCGCCGCCGCCGTCGTGAACCAACCACGGAACCAGCGAGCGCTCCAGCTCGCTGCGCAGGTCAACGATGGCTTGGATGCCGTGTTCCACCAGGAACCCTGACGTTGCCGCGGCATCCAAGCCGAACGGCTGGCTCCCCCTGAGAATCCGTCCCCCCGCCAGGGGACGCAGATTGAGCACAGCCATGGTGGTTCCTTCTTAGATCTGGCTCTTGAGGTCGGCCACTGAATTCAGGATCTGGTTGGGCCGGAAGGGGAAGGACACGATTTCCTCGCGCTGCGTGATTCCGCTGAGCACCAGGACCGTGTGCAGGCCCGCTTCCATGCCGGCCACGATGTCCGTGTCCATGCGGTCGCCGATCATGGCCGTGGTCTCCGAGTGGGCATCGATCTGGTTCATGGCGGAGCGGAACATCATGGGGTTCGGCTTGCCCACGATGTACGGTTCGCGGCCCGTGGCCTTGGTGATCATGGCCGCGATGGCACCTGTAGCGGGCATGGGACCGTCCTTGGAAGGGCCGGTGGCGTCCGGGTTGGTGGCGATGAAGCGGGCGCCGGCCAGGATGTGGCGGACGGCCATGGTGATCGCTTCGAAGGAATAGGTGCGGGTTTCGCCGAGGACCACGAAATCGGGGTCGGTGTCCGTGAGGATGAATCCGGCTTCGTGCAGGGCGGTGGTGAGGCCGGCCTCGCCGATGGTGTAAGCGCGGTTGCCCGAATCGGAGGACTGCACCTGGTCCTTGAGGAACTGGGCTGTGGCGAGCGCGGAGGTCCAGATGTTCTCTTCGGGGACTTCCAGGCCGGACGCACGGAGGCGGGCTGCGAGGTCGCGCGGGGTGAAGATGGAGTTGTTGGTCAGCACCAGGAAGCGCTTGGACGTATCCACCCAGCGCTGGATGAGCTCGGCTGCGCCGGGGATGGCCTGGTTTTCGTGGACGAGGACGCCGTCCATGTCCGTGAGCCAGCATTCGATCTCGTGGCCATTACGGTAAACCGACGTGGACGGGTGGGGCGTGGTTTCTTCTGCCATATTTGCCTCCGGCTGGGGTTGGTCATGCACTGCTTCCCAGTCTTTCATCATTCGGGCTGCCGGACATCACGTAGTTCTGCTTATGTGGGTAGTTCTGCCCATGCGGATATCGGCTTTGACTTGTGCCGTCCTCGACGTCCTGCACTACGCTGGTGGCTGCGCGCCGGCACCGTGGGTCGGGGGATCGACACGGTGAGCACCACGCCGTCCGCTTCAGCAGGTCCCTCGTTCCGGATAGACCACCGGTTGTGTCCGCAAGGATGTTCCGGTGCCCACAGCATGTGAAAGGGCCTTGCCATGAGCAACAACAACGGCGTACCCCAGCCTCCCTACAATCCGGACGGCGTACCGCAGCCACGCTACGACACGGGCAAAGAGCAGTACCGCCAGTACCAGCCCGGGCAAGCGCAGCCCATGTACCAGCCGGAAGCCCAGCAGCAAGGCCAGCCGCAGCCAGCCCAGCCGCAGGACGCGCCGACGCAGGCTTTTCCTGCACAGCACGATCCCACCCAGGCCTTCCCCTTGCAGCAGGCCCAGCACGGCAACCCCAACCAGCCGGGTTACCCGGGCCACCCTGGCAACCCCAACCAGCCGGGTTTCCCACCGCCCGGCGGCCCCTACCCGGGCCAGCCAACGGGACCCGGCCAGAACCCGGGTGACCACAACAGGAAGTCCCTGTTCCTGATCCTCGGCGGTGTCGCCGTCGTCGTGATCATTGCCCTGGTAGTTGCGTTCACCTGGTTGATTCCGTCCCTGACCAAGCCGACTGCCGTTGACTCGCCGTCGCCTTCGGTCACGTCCTCGGACGAGGCGTCGGATGCGGCCGCTGAGCCGTCTGCGGATCCGTCCGCCGAGGCTGAGCCTTCCGGTGACGCGTCGGCGTCCACTGACATCCCGGCCGGGGCCATCCCGCTGCCGTCAGCATGGGAGAACTTCGCGGGCCCCAGCAACGTCCCAGCGGACGGCGACCCGTTGTTCAGCAAATGGGTCACGGGCGAATCGTCCTTCCAGTACTTGGCCGAGTGGACCCACGACGAATCATTCGGCATCACCAAGGACCCCACCACGGGCGAAGAGATCCAGAAGAAGGCCCAAGGCACGGTGGAGACCGACGGCGACGGGATCGCGCTCGCCTATGCCTTCTTCGCTGAATCCGAGGAAGGCAAGTTCGGCAAGGATCCGGCGGAAATCAAGAAGGCCCTGGAAGATATCGAGGCCCGGTACAAGGGCATGACAGCCACTGAACTGCCGCAGAACCTGGTAGGCCACAAGTGCGCCTCGGACTTCAAGACCTCCATGCCGGAGATCCGTGAGTTCCGTCGTGGCGCGGCTGTGGTTGTCGGATTCACCTGCACCAACGCCCGCGGCGAGGCCATCCAGGCAGTGAACCTGTTCTCCGTGACGCCATGGGGCACTCCGCAGATGCTCGGTGTCAGCGGACACAAGACCTACTGGGACGCGCACCCGGGTCTCTTCGAGCAGCTGGGTAACTCTTACCGCATCAACAAGTGGAAGATGGGCTAGGAACGCGCGCTCCAACGGGCCACGGGCTCAATCGGGCCACGGGCTCAAGCGGGCCACGGGCTCAAGCGGGGAAACGGCAGGGCTAAAGTTGAGGGGTGACTGACCTTCCCCCCAACACAGCCCTGCCCGCCCCTGCCGCGTCCCCGGAGGGGACCACCGCAGAAGGCGAGGCCGAAGCGAAGGCGGAGGTCGGCGTCGGGCCCTGGGAAGGCGAGTGGCCGGTTGGCGAGCACTGGGATCCGGACCTCCTGCGTGACGGCGACCGGCGCAACGTGGTTGACCAGTACCGCTATTGGAAGCACGAAGCTATTGTCGCCGACCTCGATTCGAAGCGGCACGATTTCCACATCGCCATTGAGAACTGGCAGCACGACCTGAACATCGGCACCGTGGTGCGGACCGCCAACGCCTTCCTCGCCAAGGAGGTCCACATCATTGGCCGACGGCGGTGGAACCGTCGCGGGGCCATGGTCACCGACCGCTACCAGCACGTCCGCCACCACCCCACGGTTGAGGACTTCGTCCAGTGGGCCGAGGGGGAGGGGCTTGCCGTGATCGGCATCGACATCTTCCCGGATTCCGTACCGCTTGAAACGTACGATCTCCCGAAAAACTGCGTCCTGGTGTTCGGGCAGGAAGGCCCCGGCCTCACGCCTGAGGTGCACGATGCCGCCGTCGCGACCCTGTCCATTGAACAGTTCGGCTCCACCCGGTCCATGAATGCGGCCTCCGCGGCGGCCATCGCCATGCACGCGTGGGTGCGCCGCCACGTGTTCCAACAGCCGGTCTCGTAGCTTCCCCGAGGTGGCACTTAGTGACAGTCCCGGTGCGGCGTCTTCAGGTGGCTAGTGCAACACCCCTGTAGTTGGAGGGGTGTCATGGTCAAGAAGTTGCCGTGGTCGGTTCGTGCGTGTGCGTATGAGCACTTGCTGGCGGGTGAGGACACGGGACGAAGTGCTGCCGCGGCTGGGGTGTCCCGGCAAGCGGTGTCGCATTGGGCGAAACTAGCGGGCATGGAACTTATCTCCGGCCCTGGTGGTGGCGTGCGTCTTCCGATGGCTTCGGAGGTGCTTTCGCGGGATAAGGAGCGAAGGTACCGGCGGCTGACTTTGGAGGACCGGGCTTATATCAAGGCCTGTCTGGGCTTGCCGGAGCCGCGTTCCATGCGACAGATCGCCAAGGAGTTGGGCGTGCATCCATCAACGGTGTCCCGGGAGATCCGCCGACACAGTATCGAGCATTGGGCCCGGCGCTATTACGACGCCGGGGTTGCCCAACACCGGGCACTGGTCCGCCGTAGACGGAACCGGCCCGTGAAGCTCTCTGCGGGAACGGCGGTGTGGAAGGAGGTCGTGGCACGCTTGAACCAGCGTTTCTCACCTCAACAGAGCGCTGCGGACCTGAAGAAGACGTTCCCCGAGCAGCCGGAGATGCACGTGTCCCACGAGTCAATTTACCAAGCCCTTTACGTGCAGGGCCGGGGTGCCTTGCGGCATGAACTTGCCGTGGAGAAGGCCCTACGTTCGGGCCGGACCG
This sequence comes from Paenarthrobacter sp. C1, assembly GCF_049315185.1. Classification (NCBI taxonomy): domain Bacteria; kingdom Bacillati; phylum Actinomycetota; class Actinomycetes; order Micrococcales; family Micrococcaceae; genus Paenarthrobacter; species Paenarthrobacter sp. C1. The sequence goes on from NZ_CP186052.1 coordinate 510,661, forward strand.
GTCGTAAGCCCCAATCAAAGCTGCCTGCCAGGAACGTAAGGCCCTGGCTTGAAGGGGCCCGGCTGAGCGACCGGCCCGCCGAAGTCCAGGACCGGGCCGTGCCCGGCCATTGGGAAGGTGATTTGGTCGTGGGTCCCGGTAACTCCGGGATCGTCACCTTGGTCGAGCGCTCCTCACGGTTCACTTTGCTGGGCCGGCTGCCGGGAGCCAGGGACAGCGCGACGGTCATCGAGGTCATGCAGAAAATGATCCACACCCTGCCCCAGGCGATCCTTAAAACGATCACCTGGGACCAAGGCACGGAAATGGCTCAACACGCCAAGTTCACAGTAGCGACCGGCTGCCAGCTGTTCTTCTGTGACCCGCACTCACCCTGGCAACGCGGCACGAACGAGAACACCAACGGACTGGTCCGCGATATCCACCCCAAAGGCACGAACTTCAACCAGGTCAGCGACGAAGAACTCGCCCACACCCAGCACCTGCTCAACATCCGACCGCGTCAAACACTCCAATGGGACACCCCAACTGAAAGACTGACCAAACTAATCGATGGTGTTGCACTAGCAAGCTGAAACCGCCTGCCCGGCATTGTCATTAACTGCCACCTCGGCGGAAGTGTTAAGAGCCCCAGTGACCCGAAACACGGCGCCCCCGCGGATATCGCTAGGATGGGTGCTAGCCGTAAGCGGTCTACTCCAGGGTTACCAACCCACAGACGAATTCAGCATAGGAGTCACCATGCCCATTGCAACCCCAGAGATTTACTCCGAGATGATCGACCGCGCAAAGGCTGGCGGATTCGCTTTCCCTGCGGTCAACGTGACGTCGTCGCAGACTCTGAACGCTGCGATCCGCGGTTTCGCCGAGGCCGAATCGGACGGCATCATCCAGGTTTCCACCGGTGGCGCAGCCTACTGGTCCGGCGCTTCGGTCAAGGACATGGTTGCCGGTTCCCTCGGCTTCGCCGCGTTCGCCCGCGAAGTTGCCAAGAACTACAACGTCAACATCGCCCTGCACACGGACCACTGCCCGCAGGACAAGCTGGCGGACTTCGTTCTGCCGCTGCTGGCCGCTTCCGAGGAAGCCGTCAAGGCCGGCAAGGACCCGATCTTCAACTCGCACATGTGGGACGGCTCGCACGAGACCCTCTCCGAGAACCTGCGCATCGGCCGTGAACTGCTGGAGCGCGCAGCTGCTGCCAAGATCATCCTCGAGGTCGAAATCGGCACCGTTGGTGGCGAAGAAGACGGCGTTGAGAACGAGATCAACGAGAAGCTCTACACCACCACCGAGGATGCCCTCGCAACCATCGAGGCCCTGGGTGCCGGCGAAAACGGCCGCTACCTGACCGCACTGACCTTCGGCAACGTGCACGGTGTGTACAAGCCGGGCAACGTGAAGCTCCGCCCCGAACTGCTCAAGCAGATCCAGGCTGAGGTTGGGGCCAAGATCGGCAAGGAAAACCCGTTCGACCTCGTGTTCCACGGCGGCTCCGGCTCCACGGAACAGGAAATCGCTGACGCCGTTTCCTACGGTGTCATCAAGATGAACATCGACACCGACACCCAGTACGCGTTCACCCGCCCGGTTGCCGGCCACATGTTCTCCAACTACGACGGCGTCCTGAAGGTCGACGGCGAAATGGGCAACAAGAAGACCTACGACCCCCGCGTCTGGGGCGCTTCCGCTGAAGCCGGCATGGCCGCGCGCATCGTCGAAGCCGCCCAGCAGCTCGGATCGGTGGGCAAGACCTTCTGATGTCCGACGAATTCCGGAAGAACCTGATGGGGCCGGAGCCCACGCTCCTGCCCGCCGAGAACGAGATCTACCAGCACCTGGCCCTCGGCAAGGAAGCACTGGACCTCGTGGCGCAGAACCCCACATCGTCACTGCTGTGGGCCATCCTCGCCGAGGAAGCCTGGGCGGAGGGCCGGACCATCGAGTCCTACGCCTACGCCCGCGTCGGTTACCACCGCGGCCTCGATTCGCTGCGCCGCAACGGTTGGCGCGGCGTCGGACCCATCCCGTGGGAGCACGAGCCCAACCAGGGCTTCCTGCGCGCGCTTTACGCACTGGGCCGGGCCGCTTCGGCGATCGGTGAAGCTGAAGAACCTGAGCGGATCGAGAAGTTCCTGAACGACTCGGACCCGAAGGCCAAGGCAGCGCTCGAAGCCCGCTAAAGCCAAGCAAACGAACGACGGCGACCCTCACCAAAAGGCGAGGGTCGCCGTCGTCGTTAAGGGCGTCAGTCCGTGACGGCTGAGTGCCGCGGGCGTCCCAACGGGACCACCAGCGGCGTGTGCGTCACGGGGTCATCGATGATTTTGCAGGCCATTCCGAACACTTCCTCCACCAAGGACCCGGTGATGACGTCGGCGGGGGCGCCTTCGGCCACCACCACGCCGTCCTTCATGGCGATGATGTGGTCCGCGTAGCGGCTGGCGTGGTTGAGGTCGTGGAGCACGGCAACCAGTGTGTGGCCCTTGTCCAGGTTGAGCTCGCGGAAGAGTTCCAGCAGCTCGATCTGGTGAGCAATATCGAGGAAGGTGGTGGGTTCGTCCAGGAGCATCAGCGGCGTCTGCTGGGCGAGCACCATGGCCACCCACACGCGCTGCCGCTGACCGCCGGAGAGCTCGTCCACCAGTCGCCCGGACAGGGCCGAGACTCCAGTGGCTTCCATGGCCTCCGCTACCGCGGACTCGTCCTCCACACTCCACTGCCGCAGGAGTTTCTGGTGCGGGTACCGGCCGCGGGCCACGAGATCAGCGACCGTGATGCCGTCGGGGGCGATGGAGGACTGGGGGAGCAACCCGAGCCGGCGCGCCAGTTCCTTTGCGGGCAGCGACGTCACGGATTTTCCGTCCAACAGCACCTGTCCGCTGCGGGGCTTGATGAGCCGGGCGAGCGCCCGCAGCAGCGTGGACTTGCCGCAGGCGTTGGGCCCGACGATCACCGTGAACTTCCCCTCGGGGATGCGCACATTGAGGTCCTCGGAGATGACGCGCTGCTCATAGCCAATGGTCAGGGCTTCTGCGTGGAGCTGCGGTGCAGCAGTGGTGAGGCTCATGATTTCCTTGCTTCCCTGGCCAGCAGCCAAACGAGGTAGATACCGCCGATGCACACCGTCACAACCCCGACTGGCAGTTGGATCGGAGCGAAGAGACGCTGCGCTGCGAGGTCGCTGGACACCAGCAGGAAGGCACCCATCACCGCGGAAGGCACCAATGTGATGCCGGCACTCCGGGTTAGCCGCCGGGCAAGCTGGGGAGCGGCGAGGGCCACGAACGCGATGGGACCGGCCACTGCAGTGACGGCAGCCGTCAGCGCAACGCCCAGGATGAGCAACAGCAAACGGGTGGGTTCGGCCCGGACGCCCAAGGCGCGGGCGGCGTCGTCGCCCATTTCCAGGAGCTGCATGCGACGCGCCACGACCAGCGTGGCCAAGCCAACCACAACAACCACGACGGCGGCCGGCGCCGCTTGCTCCCACGTGATGCCGTTGAGGGACCCGGCTCCCCAGACGGCGGCCGCCAGGGCGGCCTCGAGTTCGGCTTGCAGGATGAGCCAGTGGTTCAGCGCAGCAAGCATGGCGCTGATGCCGATGCCCACGATGATGAGCCGGAAGCCCTGGGAACCACGGCGGTAGGCCAGCAAATAGACGGCCAGGGCTGTGAGGACTCCGCCCACCAAGGCGCCGGCCGCAACTCCCGCATAACTGCCACCCACCGTGAGCATCACAATGAGCGCCCCGGTGTAGGCACCCGTATTGAAGCCGATGATGTCAGGGCTGCCCAGCGGGTTGCGCGTCATGGACTGGAAGATGCCGCCGCTCATGCCAAGCGCCGCACCGAACACCAGCGCCGCCAGGACCCGGGGAAGGCGCCATTCCATGACGATTGTTTGGGCGAGCCCCGGGGCATCGCCGGTGAAGGCTTGCAGTACTTGTTGTACGGAGACCTCGTAGTCACCCGTCGCCAGCGAAACCACGGCTACGGCAAGCGCGGCCAGAAGCAGCGGAATGCAGACGAGCATGCTGCGGATATCCAGCCGGAGGCTCAGCGAACGGTTGCGGACCACAGCAACAGGCCGGCCGAAATCGACCCTCTTCCCTGGGTCCAGGCGGCTCATAGCCCGCTCACTTTCCGGCGCCGTGCCAAGGCGATGAGTACAGGCGCGCCGATGAACGCTGTCACCACGCCTACCTGCAGCTCACCGGGTGCGGCAACCCTGCCAACAACATCCGATACCAGCAGCAGGATGGGGGAGAGCAGGACTGTCGTGGCCATGATCCACCGCTGGTCCGGGCCCACGATCCACCGGGCCACATGGGGAACCATGAGTCCCACAAAGCCGATGGCGCCAGCTCCTGCTGTGGCTGCGCCGCTGAGGAGGGTGATGGCCACGACGCCCAGGACGCGGGTGCGGTTGACGTTGGCGCCAAGGGAAGTGGCGAGGTCGTCACCCAGTGCCAGGGCGTTGAGGCCACGGACGCACAACAACGCCACGAGCAATCCCACGCCCATGAACGGTGCCACCGTGGCAACGGACTCCATGCTGCGGGTGTCCAGTGAGCCGATGCTCCACGAGCGCAGGTGGTCAAAGGCCTTGGGGTTCAGGAGTGTGAGTCCGGAGCCAATGCCGGTGAGGACGGCGCCCAGGGCAACACCGGCCAGTGTTAGCCGGATGGGATTCACCACGTTCCGTCCTGAGGTTCCGATCAGGTAGACCGCGGCGGTGGTGAGGATGGCCCCGCCAAACGCGAACCAGATGTAGCCGCTCAGGGTAGCTACCCCGAAGACACCAATGGCCACCACGATCGCAAACGAGGCACCCGCGTTGACCCCGAGGATGCCGGGATCGGCCAGGGGATTCCGGGTAATGGCCTGGATCAGCGCGCCGGCCATGCCCAAGGCGACTCCCACAGCGATCCCCATCAAAGTGCGCGGCAACCGGCTTTCAAGGATGATCGCGTGATCGGCGGTGTCCTGCGGGTTGGTGAAGGCCTGGAGAATGGTGGACGCCGGGATGAGCTTCGCACCGACACCCAGGCTTAGCACCACGGCACCGAGAAGGATTGCGGCCGCCGCGAACAAAAAGGTGACGCGCCAGCAGGATCTCTTGACGACGCCGCCGCGTGGGGCCGCGTTGTCACCTGACTGGGCCGCGGTTGCTGGCTCGCCGGCGTGCGGCTTGGGAGCGGGAGCCATCAGTTGGGACACGACAGGGACCATTTCAGAGAGGGGCAATAAAGGAAGGGCTATCCGTGACTGTCGTCACAACGTCACAGAAGTGTGCCCTAATTAGGTTAGCCTTACCCAGTGAAAAATGACGATTTTGAAGTTCAGCCGCCCAAGGGCTCCCGTGCGCGAAAGCTCGTAATGAAGGCGGTCGGTGCCACCTTGCTTATGGGCCTCGTCGCGGGCTGCGGCACCAGTGGTACCTCGGGTTCCAGCGCGGGCAACGCCGATGTTGCCACGGGAGGATCGAAGTTCACCACTGCTGACCAGGAAACGGCGAAGCTCGGCACGGACGCCGCGCCCGGCGTTTTCCCGCGCACCCTGACGCACGCAAACGGTGAAACAACCTTGGAAAAGAAGCCCACCCGCGTGGTGGTACTCGACACCGGCGAACTCGACGACGTCGTCACCCTTGGCGTCACGCCGGTGGGCATGGCCACCACCGAAGGCGCCAACCCTGTTCCCACCTACCTGGCTGACAAGGTCAAGGATGTCCCCTCCGTGGGCACCATCCAGGACCTCAACCTTGAAGCCATCGCAGCGCTCAAGCCGGACCTCATCCTCGGCAGCAAGCTCCGGGCCGACAAACTCTACAAGCAGTTGTCATCCATTGCCCCCACCGTGTTCAGCATCCGGCCAGGCTTCCCGTGGAAGGAAAACTTCCTCCTGGTCGGCAAGTCACTGGGCGAGGAAGACAAGGCCACCAAAGCCCTCAACGACTACCAGGGCGAAGCTGACGCGCTGAAGGCAGACGTCAAGGGCGACCCGAAGATCTCGCTGGTCCGCTTCCTGCCGGGCAAGATCCGCCTGTATGCCAACAAGTCCCTCATCGGCGTCATCCTGAAGGACGCAGGCTTGGCCCGCCCGGAGAACCAGAACATTGATGAGCTCGCGGCTGAAATCTCGGCCGAGAACATCGAGCAAGGCGACGCCGACTGGATCTTCTACAGCAGCTACGGCGACCCCTCAGCCACCGGGGAAACCTCTGTAGTTGAAGGCGCTGTCTGGCCCAAGCTCGGCGCAGTCAAAGCCGGCCACGCGAAAGCGGTCAATGACGACGTCTGGTTCCTCGGCCTCGGCCCCACAGGCGCCCAGCTGATCCTGAAGGACCTCCGCAGCATGCTGGTCGGCTGACCCGGCCCCACCACAAGAACCCCAACGACGACGGCGGCCCTCACCAAAAAGGTGAGGGCCGCCGTCGTCGTGTGTGTTGTGGGGCCTGGTCTGCGGGGTTTCCCGGGGGATTGGGACGCAAAGCGGGCCCCACAACGAAGGTGTGTGTGTTGTGGGGCCTGGTCTGCGGGGTTTCCCGGGGGATTGGGACGCAAAGCGGGCCCCACAACGAAGGTGTGACTAGGCCTTGCGGGGAATGCCCGTGCGGGCCATGGCCTCGGCGTAGGCACCGTGGATGGCATCCAGGTATTCCTGCTGGCGTGCCGGCGTGCCCGCGAAGGAGCGGCCACCGAGCGAGCGGACTTTGAACGTCTTGAAACCGCGGCGCGCGATGCTGGCTGGTGCAGCCTTCATGAGCTGGTCCGCCAGGCGGTGGGCTTCGTTTCCGTGTGCCACCAGGGCAGAGGTGCGCGGCAGGAGCTGCAGGAGGCGAAGCAGTGGCTTGAGGCCCTCGGTGATGTTGGCGGGGGTGAGCTTGCCCGGCTCCTCGTTGGGCTCGATCCACGGGTAGGCGTTCCACGGCATCATGAGCTCGGGGCGGAGGCCCAGCTGCCACTGCATGCCGAGCATGCGGGTGGCTGCTTCCTCGTCGCCGGGGGTGATGAAGCCCTCACCGGTGGTGGTGCGCTGATTGGAGAAAAGGCTGACGATGCGGCAGTCATCCATGCTGTGGGCGGGGTCGATGTAGAGGACCTCGCTGCCTGGCTTCTGCTCCTTGATGGAGTCGCACAGCTCGTTGACCTCAGCGATGTGCGGTTCGTAGCGGCGGTTCCAGAGGATTTCTTCGGGTGATTCAGTCGCCAGTTCTTGCATCAGGGGTTAGGTCTCCTAGGTGTTACAGCGCACCGTTCCAAGGGGCCGCGGGCATGCCGCAGCCGAACCTCAAAGGGTGCTGTTGGGGGCTAACTAACCTTACCGGACTTACTGCCCCAATGGGGGCCGTCCCGGCGCGCCACTTAATGCGACGCGGCGTGTTGCCCGGGAAACGTGTCAGGCATCTCGGCCCGCCCGCAACTGCGGCACAAGGTTCGACGCCGGTGCGGCGCTCCCTGCCAGCGTCGAACGCCGGCATTAACCCTAAAGTGCACCTCGGCCGGGTGGGGCTTTTCCTTCCCCAGATAATGACGTTTGAAACTACTGGTTCCGGGGGAACCGTTCGGCCTCCCCGCCAGCTCAGCATCATCAACTGTGGGGGTTAAACAATGGTCGCTAAGACGTCATCAAACAAGGCAACGAAAGTTCGGGCGCTCCTCGCCGGCGGGCTTGTCCTGGGCGTGGGAGCTGCGTTCACCTTGGCTGCATGGACAGACAACGAGTGGGTCTTCGGCAATTCCGGTGGGGACAACGGACCGGGCACGCTGACCTACCACATGGAGCAAAACACTTTCAGCAACACCAACGGTACGGGCGCCGATGCGTGGAGCGACAAGCCGAACATCCCCACCGTGCCGAGCTCGGCAACTGACGGGGCACTGACGTTCGGCGCCATCTCGGCCGCCCTCAAGCCCGGTGATACTGCTTACGCGCCCATGCAGCTCCGGGCAGCGGCAGGTTCCGAAGCCCTGACGGCCACTTTGGCGGAGGCAGTCAAGCTCGGCGGAACCGCGCCGGCAGCCGACACCACCACCAATTCCCTGGCCCTCTACAACGCCCTGACCTACCGTGCGGTCCAGGGCGTCACACCGGCCAACTGCGCTGCAGGTACGCTGACCGGCGGCACCGACATCGTAGGTTCGGCAGCTGCCGGCGTCCCGCTGACGACAGTTTCCGCAACCCCCATCACACTGCCGAAGGGTGCCGACGCAGCAACGGCCGGCTCCGCGGTGAACATTTGCTTCGCCATCACCCTCCCGTCCGCCGTGACGGACGTGACCCTGCAGGGAAAGCAGACGGTTCCGCTGTGGAGGTTCACCAGCATCGTCAGCTCGTAACGCAGCTCTGTGACAGAGCCCTTGACCCGGACCAGAAGCTCGTCCCCATTGCCCCCTTCGGCCCCTGCCCTAGGCGGGGCGGGCTTCTGGGCCGTCTTGTCCCGCATCCTCAAGGTCTCCCGTGAAATTGCCTTGACTCTGCTGGCCTTGCTCGGGCTGGTGTGCATTCTGGCGCTGGTCCTGGGTTTCGTCTACAAGGCGTCGTTCGTGGTCTTCCGGACCGGATCCATGGAGCCCATCTACCCGGTCGGGGCGCTGTCCCTTACCGTGCAGGTCCCTGCCGCGGAACTGGTCCCGGGTGATGTCGTCTCCGTGAAACGCTCGGAATCCGGCGTCCTGGTCACCCACCGCGTGGTGTCGGTGGAGCCTGACGGCTCTGGTGCTTCCTTACGGCTCAAGGGCGACGCGAACAGCTCGGAAGATCCGCTGCCGTACCAGGTGGACACCGCCCGGAAGGTACTGGTAACGGTACCCGCAGTGGGTTCCTGGGTGATGGCCATGCGGGGGCCTGGTTTCATCGGCGCTGCCACCATGGCGGTCGCCGCGCTTGTGGTGTGGGCGTACTGGCCCAAGCGGGTACCCCGTCACAAAGGTGTGGTGTCAACAGGGAGGTGAAAGAGCTGTGAAGCAGTGGAACCGGGTGGTGAGGCCTGTAGCGGCAGCGTGTGCCGCCGTCGTCGGGGTGCTGTTCTGTGCCGTCCCTGCCCAAGCCGCCGACCAGCTCATCCCGGTACCCGAGAACGGAACCCCGGGCGTCCTTTGGCTTTCCTCTTCCGTGTACCCGTTGGAGTTCCCGCAACTGGCACCGGGCGATTCGTTCGTGTGGCAGATCGGGTTGTCGCTGGAAAAGCCCCAAGCCACCTCCTCCTTGCAGCTCGTTGCCACAGGCGGCCTGGCCGCCGCTGACGGATACGGCATCGCCGTCGATGAATGCCCGTCCCCGTGGCAGGGCGACAGCGGGCTGAACAAGGAACTGAGCTGTCCCGAAGGCTCAACGCCCAGGATCCAGCCCACCCGCCTCAACGATTGGGACCAAGGCCTCCGTGTCCCGCTCAGCAACCTCCGGGCCGGGACCGCACCGTACCTCCGTTTCACCCTGGCAGGACCCGCCAGCGCCCCGCCCCAAGACGCGGCGCTCACCTTGGGGATCGGGGTCACCGCCATGGGAGACGACGACGGCGGAAGCGCGCCTTCGCTGCCACCGGCCGCCGACGGCGGAAGCAAAGAACCCCTTGGAAGCACGGGTGCCACGTCCCTCCCCGCGCTGTTCGCCGGGGGTGCGCTGCTCCTCCTGGGAACCGCCGTCCTGGCGATGCTGAAACGGCCGAGTGAAGCCAAGGAGCAAGGCGCATGACGCTCCGACGCCCGCTGAGCGAACCCCTGCGCCGGGCATTCCTCAACCGTCCACGCCGCTCGATTCTCGTGGCAGCAGTAGCCGCCATCAGCCTGGCCGCCACCACAAGCATCACCACAGCTGCGTGGACGGACAGCGAATGGGTGAAAAGCGCCGTCGGCGTAAGTTCGCCCGGAGACTGCAGCACAAACTCCATGTTCACCAACCAGGCCTGGGCGAGGGAACTGCACGGCACAGTGCTCAACACCAATCTGGACACCGTGGCAGGGGTCCAGGGGCTGACTGTGCTGAACAACGGCACCACCGCTTCGCCCACCCCGGTCTCTGCGGTGCTGGTGCCCGGCACTACGGACGCTTATGTCACCAAAATTCCGGTGACGGCCTTGGGCAGCAGCCCGGTCTCGGTGGGGCTGGGATTGGGTGTTCCCGTAGGCGGCCTGGGGACGTATACGCAGTGGGCGCGCTCGCAGAAAAGCGGGCAGGCCCAGGGTGCTTCGGGGCTGGTGTCGGACCAGACGGGTGCTGTGGATGTCGCAGGGACAGCGCAGGGAGCAGGCAGTGCCCCGAAAGCGGCCAGTATTTCGCTGGGCAACATCGTTCCTGCCTCATTGTCCGGGGTGACCCTTGATGTTGGGGCGATTGCATCGTCCTCCAAGGTGGACAGCTGTGTCATGACCAACGGGTGGCCGATGCTGGACACCACACCTACCGTCCAGCGCCAGTACGGGATTGCCGGGCTGGACCTGACGGCGGCGATTCCCGCCGTCGGGACGTTGTCCACCAGCGGGGCTTCACTGGTGGGGACGGTTCCTGCGCAACTGAATGCGTTGCTGGGGACGGGTGGGTTGACTACCGGGATCTCCGACGGAGTCTCGGCACTGATCAACCCCTTGCTGGGGACATTGTCGCTCGGGTCCATCAGCACCACTGCGACGCTCTCTGCTCCGGATCTGACCGGGGTCACCGCCATGATGACCGAGTCCATGACTGATGGGATTGTCACCGTCAACCTGGGAACCGGGACGGTCAAGGTCAACATCGCGGCCCTGACCGGCAGCTCGGTGACTGGCTTGAACGGCATGGAACCCAATCACGCTGTCGCTCTGGATGCGGCCACGACGACGGCGGTGACCTCCAGGGTTACTGCCTTGCTGGATTCGTGGAAGAACCGGGTGCTGGCTGCGCTGACTACCGCGCTGCGCGCCATTACCTTGAACGCCACCACCAACATCACCCTGAAACTGGCCGGGCTCAACGCAGCGACCATCGGCGTCAAGATAGGCGCGGCCACCGGCGCCAGCACAGGTATATCTCTGGGCGACTTCCTGGATGGCACCGCCACGGCACCCCAAGTAACCGCCAACGTCATTGGCCTGGATTTGGGAGGTGTGGTGGCTGCTTTGCTGGGACCCATTACCTCGGCCCTCCTCACCGGAACCAACAACGTGGTGAAGACCGTCCTCAACGCCACAATCTTCAACACCGGCCTGGTCGCCAACCTGGGTACAAGCCTGCAGGCGTTGATCACACCGGTGATCAACGCCGTTGGGCCGGTCCTGACAGCTGTCCGGACGCTGGTGGCCATCAATGTCAACGTCCAGCCCGATCAGAGCTGGCCCGGCACCAAACCGGCGGATGTCACTGCTGCGGCGGGAGAATACAAGGTCTCGGCCATTCGCGTGGGGCTGGTGGACAGTGCCGGCCTGCTGAGCCTGTCGCTGGGGAGTTCGTCGGCTGGTCCTGCCGCCCTGGTTGTCCCGTGACTTTGTCCACAACTGCAGGCCAACGTTGGGCCAACACCAGAGAAACCGTTGCCATCGGCTAAACTTGGCTGGTAAGAGCCCCGAACTCTTGCGTATGCCAGCCCGCGTGGCAGGCTGCACCGGTAACGTCGGGGCATTCTCATGTACGGCGCCAAGCCCCAGTCATCCTTCTGGGGTCAGCCCGAAAGAATGGGGGAGGATCCCATGCCCGCTATCGTGATCGTCGGAGCCCAGTGGGGCGACGAAGGCAAAGGCAAAGCAACCGATCTGCTCGGTGGCCGCGTTGACTACGTGGTCAAGCCCAACGGCGGTAACAACGCCGGGCACACCGTGGTTGTTGGCGGTGAGAAGTATGAGCTGAAGCTCCTTCCCGCGGGCATCCTGAGCCCCAACGCAATTCCCATTATTGGCAACGGCTGCGTGGTGAACCTGGAGGCTCTCTTCCAGGAAATCGACGGCCTTGAAGCCCGCGGCGCTGACACCTCGCGCCTGCGCGTTTCAGCCAATGCCCACCTTGTTGCGCCGTACCACCAGGTGCTGGACAAGGTCACCGAGCGCTTCCTTGGCAGCCGCGCCATCGGCACCACGGGCCGTGGCATCGGTCCGGCTTACATGGACAAGGTGGCCCGCCTGGGCATCCGCGTCCAGGATGTCTTCGACGAGTCCATCCTTCGCCAGAAGGTGGAAGGTTCGCTGCGCCAGAAGAACGAACTGCTGGTCAAGGTCTACAACCGCCGCGACATCGTGGTGGATGAGATCGTGGACTACTTCCTGTCCTTCGCCGAGCGGCTCCGCCCGTTGGTTATCGACAGCACCCTGGAGCTGAACAACGCCCTGGATGAGGGCAAGGTTGTGCTCATGGAAGGCGGACAGGCAACGTTCCTGGACGTGGACCACGGCACGTACCCATTCGTCACTTCCTCCAACCCCACGGCAGGCGGCGCATCCGTTGGCTCGGGCATTGGCCCCACCCGCATCTCCCGCTCCATCGGCATCATCAAGGCCTACACCACCCGCGTTGGCGCCGGCCCGTTCCCCACGGAACTGTTCGATGAGATGGGCGTCTACCTGCAGAAGACCGGCGGCGAGTTCGGTGTCAACACAGGCCGTCCCCGCCGTTGCGGTTGGTACGACGCCGTCCTGGCCCGCCACGCTTCCCGCGTCAACGGTTTCACGGACTACTTCGTCACCAAACTGGACGTCCTGACGGGCATCGAGCAGATCCCCGTCTGCGTTGCCTATGACGTCGACGGTGTCCGCCATGATGAAATGCCCATGACGCAGACCGAGTTCCACCACGCCGTGCCGATCTTCGAGTACTTCGACGGCTGGACCGAGGACATCACCGGTGCCCGCACCCTGGAAGACCTCCCCGAGAATGCCCGCAACTACGTGCTGGCCCTCGAGAAGCTCTCCGGCACGCGCTTCTCGGCCATCGGCGTCGGCCCGGACCGCGACCAGACCATCGTGGTCCACGACTTGGTCAACGACTGACCACCAGCTGATTTACGACGGCGGCGGGTCCCCTCGGTTCCATACGGAACCTGAGGGGACCCGCCGTCGTCGTTAAGTTACGGTCAGCTCCCACTGCCCAGGTGGATGGATACCGCGGTGCCGCCGCCCGGTGCGGAACCGATCTCAAGTTGTCCACCGGCTGCGGCCACGATGCGTGCACAGGTTGCCAGGCCAAGGCCTGTTCCGGGAGGGTCGTCTTCCCTGTGCAGACGGACCAAGGGGTCCAGCACCCGGTCACGGTCGGGTTCGCTGATTCCCTTGCCGTTGTCGATCACCCGGAAGGTTGCGCCCTCGTCCGTCCGTTCGCCCGTGACGTGGATGGCCGGCGGAACTCCGGGTCTGGTGTAGGTGACCGAGTTGTGGATCAGGTTCTGAAGCAAGACCCTCATCTGGCCGGGATCGGCACTGAACACAAGATCATCGCAGTCCACCGAAGCCCCGTTCACTTCAAGGCTCGCAGCCAAGTCCTGGACCACGTCTTCCACCAGGGCCTTGAGCGAGATCTGGGCAGGCCGCACATCTCCGCCGATAGTGGCGTAGGCAAGGACGTCTTCCACCATGCTCAGCATCCTTTGCCCGGAATTGGCCACGACGTCCAGGTACTGGGCAATGGTCGCATCGGGGGCGTCCTGGGCCTCCATTTGGCTGAGTTCGACGAAGCCGAGGATGGAAGTGAGTGGATTGCGCAGGTCGTGGCTGATGCGGCCGGCGAATTCGGCGAGCAGGGCGTTGCTGCGCTGCGCCTCGGCCAGCGCCTCGGCCAGTTCCCGTGCGCGGTGTTCAAGGGCGAGGGCTTCGACGACTTCCGCTGCCAGGATCTCGAGGCCCTGGCGTTGCCGGTCGCTGAGCCGGCCGGTTTCCCGTGCGCCGGCGCAGAGCGTGCCCAGAACAAAACCGTCGTCGCTGACCAGCGGCACGGAAGCGTAGAACCTGATCGCGCCGCGGCGGCCGTCCACAAACGGGTTGTCCCTGTACCGCGCATCAAGCGATGCATCTTCCACCACCGTTGAGGCCCCGCTTTGGAAACCGACGGCACACATCGAATCCTCGCGGCTGCACAGATACGGCTCCAGGCCGGCCGTGGCCACTTGGTACTGCAGATCCTCCGTGATGATGTTGATGGCCGTCACCGGTTGTCCGCACACCGTCCGGGCCAACTCCACCAGGTTCTGCAGCCGCTCCGAGGGTACGGGAACAGCGATGTCCAGCCCCGGTCCGGGGACGGGAAGGCCCTTGCGGGAGAGCATCGAATCCCTGGGTAACTCGCCTGTTCTCATCCAGCCATCCTGTCAGATGAGCACTACAGGTCCTTGTCACAAAACAGCCGTCCAGGTGGGTGTGCCGCTATGCAACAGCCAATGCCGGGGCGTTTCGGAAATGGCCGAGGGCGATGAGCGCCGCTCCGGCCAACGTCCACATGCCAAGAACCAGCCAGGGAAATGCGGACGGGGCATCCGGGAAATAGGAGAGGTCGCGCAGCAGTGTTCCTGAGGCGCCGGGCACCAACCACTGACCCACGTCGCCCCATGGTGCGGGAAGGAACTCCTTTGGCTGGGCCAATGACGAGAGTGGGTTGCCGATGAAAAGGGTGATGATCGCGCCAAGGGCGATGCCGGCGCGTCCGATGAGCGCGTTGAAGCCCACGATGATCGCGGCTGTCGCGACGACTCCCAAGCCGATGGCGCCGGCGTTTGCCCAATAACTCCCTTGGAGTGTGTGGAACCAGCCTTGCAGGATGCCGGTGAGCCCCAGGCCCGCCACCGCTCCATAAGCCAAAATGGCCCCGAGCCGGCGCCACGTTCCGGAGACGAACAGCGAGATCAGTACGCCGCCGATCATGCCTCCCATCGCGAGTGGGAGACCAGCAACTGCCAGTCCGGTGCCGCGTGCGTCATCGGACGAAAGCGGTACGACGTCGGTGATGGTCACTTGGGGAACCGCGGCCCCCTCCGCGCCCTGCGGCGCCTGACCCGCTTGGCCGTGCCCGGGGGCCTGGCCGCTGACGGCTGCCTGCGCTGCCTGGCCGAGAGCACTTTGGAGTCTGCCGATCACTTGCGCCTGTATTTGGGACTGCATTTGGGCGCCCATTTGGGTGAGTGCCTGCGAGGCGACCGGGCTGCCGGCGCTGGCGACGAGAATCTCCGGGGACGTCCCCAGGACGATCGCCCCATAGACCTGACGCTGCTTGATGAGCTCTACGGCTTCATCGCGGCTGGACGCAGTGCGTATGTCCAGGCTACCGGCAGGGGCCTTGGCAGCGATTTGGGAGACCTGGTCTGAGTTGCCCACGGCGGCAATGGGGAGGTTCTGGACCTTTGCGGTGACGCTCGGCCAAGCGAACGCCAGCAATACGGCACAAACGGCGACGGCGGCGAGCAGAGCGGTGCGCAGCGCTTGCGGCCAGGGGGTATGTGGACTCGCCACAGATGGTGACTGACGCCTCGGCTCTGTGAGCTCAGTTGTTGTCGACATGGGCTGTCCTCTCCAGCACTATAAAAAAAGAATGTTCGTTCTTCATTGTGAAGCGGTTCGATTCACTCGTCAAGAATGATCATTCGTTTTCTTTTCGCGGTACGGTGGGTGAATGCCGAAAGTTACCGAGGAACACCGCGGAGCCATGCGTGAACGCATCCAGCGGGCCGCTCTGGCGTGCGTTGCGGAGAAGGGCTTTTCCAGCGTTTCGATGGGGGATATCATCGCCGAGGCGGGCCTGTCCGCGGGCGCGGTCTATGTGTACTACCGCAGCAAAGAAGAACTCATTGTTGATACCGGCCGACTGGTCTTTGAAGAGCGCATGGCGGCGCTCGAACGACTCAGCAGCCAGGACGACGTCCCACCCCCCGTCGAGGCCGTGTTGGCTCTCATGTCCGGACTGGCGCAGCTTGACTTCTTCCCCGGGGTTGCGGTGCAGGTTTGGGGAGAGGCCGTTCGAAACGACAAATTGGGCGTCGTGGCGAGGGAGATCCTTAGTGAAATCCTGGGGCACATCGAGAACTACTTGAAAGGTTGGCTGCGCGGATCCAGGCCTGACGAAGAGGCAGCTGAACGGGCCCGCAGACTCGCCCCCGCAATTTTGGGGCTGATCCAAGGTTTCGCCATCCAGGCGGCGCTCGGAGGAGACGAAGCGGAAGCTGCCTACTTGGAGTCCGCCCGCACGCTGCTGTCGGATCTCTAGAGGATCAGCGCCCGGGACTAATTCCGTTACCCACGCCGTTACCTCCTTTGGGGCATGCCCCGGCAACGAACGCAACCAGACGACGACGGGGACGAGATACATGACTGCAGAGATTGCTGACGGAGTCGGATTCCGTTCCCGACGCGGACCCATCCTCATTGCCTTGATGCTTTCCACGGGCTTGGTGGCCATCGATTCAACGATCGTCGCCACGGCCGTGCCGTCCATTGTGGAAGACATCGGCGGTTTCAGTTCCTTCCCCTGGCTCTTCTCGGCGTACTTGTTGGCACAGGCTGTTTCCGTGCCTATCTACGCCAAGCTTTCCGACGTCGTGGGCCGGAAACCGATCATCCTCAGCGGCATTGGCCTGTTCCTGCTGGGATCCATACTGTGCGGGGTGGCATGGAGCATGCCGGCCCTGATTGCCTTCCGGGTGCTTCAAGGCCTCGGGGCAGGCGCGGTGCAACCAGTGTCAATCACCATCGCGGGGGACATTTACACCCTTGCCGAGCGCGCCAAGGTGCAGGGTTATCTGGCCAGCGTGTGGGCCATCTCTTCCGTGGTGGGGCCAACACTCGGTGGCGTCTTTGCGTCATTGGGGATCTGGCGCTGGATCTTCCTGATCAACATCCCGTTGTGCTTCCTGGCGGGTTGGATGCTGGTGCGCACCTTCCACGAGGACATTGAGCGTGCCAAGCACCGGATCGACTACCTGGGTGCCACCCTGCTGACCGTTTCCTTGAGCCTGCTGATTCTCGGGGCGCTCGAGGGTGGCCAGGCATGGGCCTGGAACTCACCCGTCAGCATCACGGTCTTCGCGGTGGGTACCTTGCTGCTGGGCGCTTTTGTCCTGGCTGAGCGGCGGGCGGCGGAGCCGATCCTCCCGTCATGGGTTCTGTCGCGACGGTTGCTCGCCACCACGGCCTTCATTTCCTTCGGCGTGGGCGCAGTCATGCTGGGCCTCACTTCCTATGTCCCGACCTTCCTTGAAGGTGCCCTGAAGACGTCTCCCATTCTGGCCGGCCTTGCATTGGCTGCCTTGACTTTGGGCTGGCCGATCAGTGCATCACAGGCCGGCCGGTTCTATCTGCGGATCGGGTTCAAGCGGACGGCCTTGATCGGCATCTCCATTTCGGTGGCGGGTGCAGCAGTGCTGGCGCTCACCGCGTCCTCGCCCAACGTCGTATTGGTGGCATTGGCGTGCTTCATCGTGGGCTTGGGGCTTGGCCTGGTTGCGACCCCCAGCCTCATCGCCGCCCAGTCGAGTGTTGAATGGAACGAACGCGGAGTGGTCACCGGAACCAACCTCTTTGCCCGTTCCATCGGCAGCGCCCTGGGAGTCGCCGTCTTTGGTGCGATCGCCAACGCCATCTACGCCGGCGGTCCAAGTGGTGGCACTGATCCGCAAACCACCATAAACGCGTCTGCGGCGGTGTTCGTGGCGGTGCTTGTCAGCGCCGTCCTCACTGTCGTGGCCGTGATCGCCATGCCCGCTGCGCAGCGGGCGGACAGCAACACCCCGAAAGAAGAAAAGGCCGCTGTGACACCTGCGGAGGACTAATCTCGAACGTATGGATGAACTGATCACCGGCACTCTGGAAAAGCTCTTTGAAGGCACTGTGTGGGCCGAAGGGCCGGTCTGGATTCCGGAATCTCAGACGGTTCGCTGGAGCGACATCCCCAATAACCGCATCCTGGAGTTCAACCCCGCCACGGGCGCCACGCGCGAGTACGCCACCGCCGTCGAATACACCAACGGCCGGACGCTCGACCACGACGGGGACGTAGTGCAATGCAGCCACGGCCGAAGGCGCGTGGAGCGGGACCACGACGGCGATGTGACGCCGATCGTCGACTCGTTCGGTGAGTACCGGCTCAATTCGCCCAACGACGTCGTGGTCGCCGCAGATGGAACGGTCTGGTTCACTGATCCGCCCTATGGAATACTGCCGGGCACGGTTGAAGGCCATGAAGGCGAACAGGAGTACGGTGGCTGCTACGTGTTCCGCTTCGACCCCGCGACGGAGGAACTAAAGCCGGTGGTCACGGACCTGGTCCATCCCAACGGCCTGGCTTTCTCGCCGGACGAGTCACTGCTGTATGTTTCGGACACGGCGGGGGCCGCGCATGGCGTCCCGTTCCGCATCGCAGCCTACCCCGTGGAAGAAGGGGCGTGTGGGGCCGGAACCACGTTCGTGGAGCTGGAGGAGGACCGGGCTTCTGACGGTTTCCGCGTTGACGTCGAGGGCCGGGTGTGGACATCGGCGGGGGCTTCTGTCCGTGTTTACGCGCCGGACGGCAGCCTGCTGGCCGCCGTCGAACTTCCTGAAAGGGTTTCCAACCTGTGTTTTGGTGGTCCCGACGGTCACGACCTCTACATCACGGCCACCACGTCTCTGTACCGTCTTCGCACCGGGACGCGCGACACTGTGTGGACGCGCTGACCCGGGCTCCCGCTGATTTATAAGGTTGCTGTGGTTCTGGCCGGGCTGGTTCGATACGCTGGGTCAAAGCGACACCACTGCAACCAGGGGAGTGAGCGTGTCAGGACCTAATCCCGACCCGTACGAGGACAAGATCACAGGCTTGGAACCTGGTGGGGGAGTGCCGCCGGGCGAAACCCCGCCCGGCGAGTCGTCGACGGCCGGCCCCCAGGGCCACGATGAGGGTGGCCCGAGGAAGGGCACCCAGGTCCTGTGGCTCTCGATCATAGGCGTCTTTGTCCTGTTGTCGATGCTGTACTTCATCGGGTACATCGTGGGGTTCTTCGACTGAGCCGGCCAGCTAAGGAACAGCCGGCCTCAAGTGGAAGTTGACGCTCACATGAAGGCAATTACCTATAACAAGTACGGAAACCCGGACGTCCTGGAACTCACTGACCAGCCAATGCCCAAAGTAGGGCCGGGCATGGTCCTGGTCAAAGTCAAGGCGGCCTCAGTGAATCCGGTGGACTGGAAGATCATGGCCGGCTACTTGGACCCCCTCATGGACCTGCAGTTCCCGGCCATTCCCGGGTGGGACGTCGCCGGCGTAGTGGAGTCGACAGGTATTGACGCTCCGCACTTCAAGCCCGGCGATGAGGTCATCGCCTACGGCCGCAAGGATTACGTCCACGGTGGCAGCTTTGCTGAATACATTGCCTTGCCGGAGCGGCTCCTGGCCCGCAAGCCGGAGTCCTTGGACTGGAACGAATCCGCTGGCTTGCCGCTGGCCGGGTTGACTGCATTTCAGGTGCTGAAGCGGCTGGAACTGGCTGCGGGGGAGACTGTCTTGATCCATGGCGGTTCGGGCGGCGTGGGTTCGCTCGGTATCCAGATTGCGAAGGCCCTTGGTGCGAAGGTGATCGCCACTGCCTCGGAGAAGAACCATGACTTCCTCCGGTCCCTGGGGGCCGAACCCGTGGCCTACGGCGAAGGGCTGGCGGAGAGGGTGCGTGCCCTGCGCCCCAAAGGCGTGGAAGTGGTTGCGGACTTCGTGGGCGGCAACCTTTCGACCACCCTGGAGGTCCTGAAGGAAAACGGTCGCCACGCCTCCATCGCGGACAGTGATGTCGAGGAGCACGGCGGCACCTGGATGTGGGTGAATCCCGTGGGTGCTGAGCTGCAGGAACTTGCCGATCTGGTGGACGGAAACAAACTCCAGGTTGAGGTAGCGGAGAGTTTCCCCCTTGCTGAGGCAGCGGAGGCGTTCCGCCTCAACATGGAAGGCCACACGCGCGGCAAGATCGTGGTCACGGTCGGAGCCTAAGGGCATAACGCGAACGACGGCGGCGGGTCACGTTGGGTTTCGTTTCGGAACCTGGCGTCGGCCCGCCGTTTTGCGTGAAGCATGGTGCTTCTTCAGCAGGTGTTCCTTCAGCCCGGGGTTTCTTCAGCATGGGGGAATTTGCCTTGTTAGGCCATCTTTGTGAGACTGAAATCCTCTATTCCCCAGTGTTAGGCTGATGTTTTGACGGACATTCAAGGTTTCGCGACGCAAACCAAGCGCTGACACGCACCTGATGTCCTTCCGGGCCGGTGGTTGCAGCGCATTCGCTGAAATCACTGGAGTCCTGAAAACATCATGCCTTTTACAAAAAATCCGTCCATCACCCTGACTGACGTCCGCCTTCAATGGCCGGACGGCACCACTGCCCTCACCGGGATTTCCGGGACCTTCGGAGTGGGCCGCACGGGCCTGGTGGGATCCAACGGTGCGGGAAAATCGACGTTGCTGCGCCTCATTGCCGGCGTGTTGACTCCAACGAGTGGCCGGATCAGCACCAACGGCGAGGTCGGCTACCTTCCGCAGACACTTACCCTCAAAACCGACTCAACCGTAGCCGACTTGCTCGGTATCGGCCCTAAGCTGCGGGCCTTGCGCGCCATCGAATCCGGCGACGCCGCGGTGGAGAATTTCGAGACAGTGGGCGATGACTGGGACATTGAAACCCGTGCAGACGAGTCCCTGCGTCATATCGGCTTTTCAGGATCGGACCTTGACCGGAACGTCGGCGAGATTTCGGGCGGCGAAGCCATGCTGGTCGCGATCACCGGACTTCGGCTCCAACGGACGGCAATTACGCTGCTGGACGAGCCAACGAACAACCTGGACAGGGATGCCCGGGCAAGACTCTCCGGCCTCATCACTTCCTGGCCAGGAACGCTGGTGGTGGTCAGCCACGACCTCAGCTTGCTGGAGTTGATGGATAACACCGCGGAGCTTCATGCCGGGGAACTCACGGTCTTCGGAGGTCCATACAGCGCTTGGCGGTCCCACATGGATGAGCAGCAAGCGGCAGCTGTGCAGGCTGCCCAAGCTGCAAAGCAGGCTGTGAAGATCGAGAAGCGCCAACGCCAGGATGCTGAAACGAAGCTGGCCAAGCGTGCCCGGACCGGCCAAAGCAGCTACGACAACAAGAAGGGCTCCAAGATTCTCATGAACCAGCGGGCCTCCGACGCGCAGGTGTCTGCGGGGAAGCTGCGCTCGGGGTCGGACGACAAGGTTAACGCCGCCCGGACCGCACTGGATGAGGCCTCGTCCAGAATCAGGGAAGAGGAGCGGATCAGCCTGAATCTTCCGGATCCGGACGTTCCCCGTGGACGCCGGATAGCCGAGTTGCGCGGGACCAATCGTGCCTTCTTCGTAGAAGGCCCGGAACGGGTGGCCATCATTGGTGCGAACGGAGTGGGAAAGACCACCTTGCTCGAACGCGTGGTCGCCGGTGAGTCCTTGCCCGACAACGACGAGGTGAGTGACGTCGTCGAATCCGGCACAGCCGGTGGTCGCCTTCTCACCGGGCGTGCCGGCTATCTGCGGCAGCGCCTCGACGGCTTGGACGATGCCGCGACCACGCTGGAAAATGTCCAGGCTTCGGCACCAAGCGTTCCCGAAGGTGAAATCCGGAACCAGTTGGCGCGGTTCCTGCTAAGGGGCGACAGCGTCTACCGGCCCGTTCATACGTTGTCCGGTGGCGAGCGGTTCAGGGTTTCGCTGGCCCGGCTCCTCTTTGCCGATCCGCCGCCACAGGTACTGATTCTCGATGAGCCCACCAACAACCTGGACATCCAGAGCGTGGACCAGCTCGTGGAAGCGTTGAACGCCTATCGCGGCGCCGTGATCCTGGTAAGCCACGACGACGACTTCCTGGACCGTCTGGATCTGGACCTTGTGCTGAATCTGGACCATGACGGATCACTCACGGAGTTGCCGTCGTAAGGAAGTAAGTTCCGGAACCCTGAGGCGGGACGCGCGCCATGTAGTCTGGGAATTTCGATTTGGGGAATTTATGGTGACTCGTCAGCGCAGCGGCTGCTTTTCCGTAGTGGCGGCAGGAATCCTGTTGATGGCGTGGATCGGCTCCATTTTCTGGACTGCCATCGACGAAGGTGCGGTGCCCGCCGACTCGTCGTTCCTTACCGTTCCGTCGCCCAGCGAAGCCGGGGCGATCAGCACACACTGTGGTTCGGGAGGCTGTTCCCGGGTAATGACCGTAAACGTCAAGCCACCTCAGACATCGCAGTCGATTGCAGCGGAGATGGGGCTGACGCAGGAACGCTGCGAACCGATGAACCTCTGGACCATGCGGAAGACTTGTACCGGAGTCTCCAGTGACGCAGGGGGGCTCAAAATCTACCTGCAATACTCCACCTTCTTCTCCAAGTACTAGCTTCGAGGTACCAGGCACGACGACGGCGGCGCGCCACCCTCGGCTCCCATGGAACCGAAGGTGACCCGCCGCCGTCGTGCTTTAAGCGGATGGCCGGTGAGGTCTACTTGGCCAGGAAGCTGAGCAGGATTTCGTTGATCTCAGCGCCGTGCGTCCAGAGGAAGCCGTGCGGTGCGTCCTCGATCTCGACGTATTCCGCCGCCGGCAGACGCTTGGTGAATTCGCGGCCTGTGGCATCGATGGGCAGGATGCGGTCGCCTGTTCCGTGGACGATCAGGGACGGAACGGTGACCTTTTCGATGTCGGAGCGGAAGTCGGTCAGCCAGGTGTCCACCACGGCGAACGATGCGTACCAGGACGAGCCTGCAGCGACGTTCCAGGAGTTGCGAAGGGCTTCTTCGCTGAGCCGGTTTCCGAGGAAGTTGTCGGTGTTGTAGAAGTCCTTGTAGAAGTTGGTGAACCAGGCGTAGCGGTCTTCGATGGCGGCGTTGCGGATGCCGTCGAACACGGAGGACGGGACGCCCGTTGGGTTGTCGTCGGTCTGGAGGAGGAACGGCTCGAGCGAAGCGAGGAAGACGGCCTTGGCAACGCGGGACTCGCCGTACGTGCCGATGTAGCGTCCAACTTCGCCGGTGCCCATGGAGAAACCGACCAGGACGGCGTTCTGCAGGTCGAGCGTTTCAAGGACTGTGTTGAGGTCGGCTGCGAAGGTGTCGTAGTCATAACCGGTGGTGGTCTTGCTGGACTTGCCGAACCCGCGGCGATCGTAGGTGACGACGCGGTAGCCGGCGTTCAGGAGGGCAGCGGTCTGCTTTTCCCAGGAGGCGCCGTCAAGGGGATAGCCGTGGATCAGGACAACCGGCTGACCTGAGCCGTGGTCCTCGTAGTAGAGCTCGATATCCGTGGTGTTCTCAGTTCCGACTTTGATGAAGCCCATGATTCTGTTCCCTTTCCTCGAAGTAGAGAACGATCGTTCTCTCTCTGCTTACAAATACTATAGAACGATCGTTCTCATTTCAAGTAGTATTGGGGTATGGATATTTCCGAGGTCCGGCACCGCATCGTCGCGACGGCTGACGGGCTCTACAACGCCAAAGGAATCCAGTCGGTGGGTATGGACGAGCTGCGGACCGCGGCGGGTGTCTCACTGAAAAAGCTTTACCAGGAATTTCCGTCCAAAAGCAGCATTGTCATGGCTGTTCTGGAGCGCAGGCACGAGTCCTGGACCGAGGGGCTGGATGCGATGGTGCGCAAGGCCCCGGATCCGCGGGGCAAGCTCCTGGCCATCTTTGACTACCTCGCCGGATGGTTCTGCCAGGATTCGTTCCGGGGCTGCGGCTTCATCAACAGCTTCGCGGAGCTGGGTGCTGTCAGCCCCGAAGTAGCTGACTATGCGCGGAAGCATAAGGAATCGTTCCAGGAATACGTTGCAGGCCTCGCCGCCGGGGCCGGTGCGCCGGCGTACTTGGCGCCCCAGCTTTCAATCCTCGCCGAGGGGGCGCAAACGACGGCGGCCATCGCCGGCTCGCCCGAGGCTGCGGGACAAGCGCGGCAGGCCGCCGAAGTGCTGATCGACGCTGCATTGGGCCAGGCTTCCTAGCCGGATTGCCTCCTGGCCCGGAACCTGCCGGTCCCGGCGCCGCCCTCAGCGGGCCTCAAGCTCCTCGAGTGTCTTGCCCTTGGTGTCGGAAGACCGGAGGGTGGCAATGGCTGAGATGATGCAGATGCCGAGCGTTGTCAGCCCGATGACCATGGGGATGTTGGCAGACCCCGGGGGAGCAATTGCGGTAAACAGGCTCGGGAAGAACGAGGCAATCATGAGTCCGATGTTCTGGGACACCGCGAATCCCGTGACGCGCATCCGCATCGGGAACTGCTCCTGGAAGAACGTGGCGAAGGTGGCGTTCCACATCTGGAAGAGGATGCCCTGGACGATCACAACGCAGACGAACACCAAGGGCAGGCTCCGCTGTTCGATGGCCCAAAGGTAGCCCATGGTCAGCAGCCCCCCGGTCATGCCGCCGGCCACCATCAAAGCACGCCGCCCGATCTTGTCCGAGAGTGCGCCGAACGCCGGAATGGTGAGGACGGCGGTGACATTGGCGGCCATGGTCACCCAGAGGAACTCGCTGCTGGAGAATCCGATCCCGTAGCCCTTCTGGGTGGCGAACGAAACCCCGAAGATCAGGGTTGCCATGCCGATGACGTTGGTGAAGGTCATGGCAATGCAGCGGACCAGGACCCAGGGGTGGGTGCGCAGGAGGTCGACCAATGGGAACCGGCGTTTGGCGGGGGCTGCCTCGGACTGTGCCAGGTAGGCCGGTGGCTCCTGCACCCGGCGGCGAATAACGTAACCTGCCACGATCACTACGGCGCTGAGCAGGAAGGGAAGCCGCCATCCCCAGGAGTGGAACTCTTCATCCGGCAGCAGGGCGGCCAGGGGAATCAGCACTGCCGTGGCCAGAATCGAGCCGACCTGCGTGCCTTGGAGGCTGAAGCTGGCAAAGAATCCCCGCCGGGCGTCGGGGGAATGTTCCACGATCATCGCGCTCGCACCGCCGAGTTCGCCGGCGACGGCGAAGCCCTGTATCAGGCGGAGGATCACCAGCATGACGGGGGCCAGGAGTCCGACCTGTCCGTAGGTGGGGAGGAGACCGACGGCAAAGGTGGCGAAACCCATGAGCAGCATCGCGAAAACGAGCACCTTCTTGCGTCCGTGCCTGTCACCGTAAGCGCCCAGGACCACTGCGCCCAGGGGTCGTGAAACATATCCCACTGCGTAGGTGGCCAAGGAAGCGATGATTCCCACCGTGGGATTCTCTGTGGGGAAGAAGATCGTGGGAAACAGGAGCGTTGCTGCCAGCGAGTACAGGGCGAAGTCGTAGTACTCCAATGCGCTGCCGATCCAGCCGCTCATGGCGGCCTTCTTCGGGTCCTTTCGAGCGGTGCTTTCGCTGGGTACTGGAGGGATCTCCCTCCGGTGCGTGACGGTCACGTCGCTGTACTCCTCTGGCGTCGTTGGCAAAGAATAAACCTCGTCTTGAATCGATTCATAATCCTACGACGTGACCTGGGTTACGTCAACGGAAGATTGGTTCCCGGATGCCATTGGATCCATGGCGCAGGAACCGGCTGATGCGCAGCGTTGCGGGATAGCCCCGACGGGCACGGCGGGGCTAGGCTTCTTGGACGCGCCGAACGGCGCGGCAGGAAGAAGACTATTCGTGTTTGAAGCCCCCAGCATCTTGTTCCTCTCAGCAGGCTTTGCAGTGTTGGCCGCTGCCGTCCTGCCAAAACTGTTGCGACGCATGCCGCTGTCCATGCCGATGGTCTTTCTTGGCAGCGGAATCCTGGCGTTCACTCTGCTCCCGGATCTGCCGGACCCTGATCCTGTCCGCTACGGGGAGTTCGCTACCCACCTCACTGAAATCTGCGTCATCATCTCCTTGATGGGCGCAGGTCTGGCCCTCGACCGACCGTTCCGGTGGCGCGGGTGGTCAACCACTTGGCGCCTGCTTGGCATCGTTATGCCCTTGTGCATCCTGGTGATGACGCTCCTGGGAATGTGGGTGCTGGGGTTGGGGCTCGCCGCCGCCATCCTTGTTGCGGCCGCGATTGCCCCCACTGACCCGGTGCTGGCCTCCGAGGTCCAGGTGGGAAAACCTGCGGACAGTGAAGAGGATCCGGACGAGGACGAGGTGCGCTTTGCCCTGACCTCGGAAGCCGGCTTGAATGACGGGCTTGCCTTCCCCTTTGTCTACCTCGCCATCCTCATCAGCCTGGTGGGAGCCGCGCCGGCTGCGTGGTCAGGGGAGTGGGTGGGTGTTGATTTGCTCTGGCGGATTGCCGCGGGGGTCCTGATCGGATTCGGCACGGGCAAGCTGTTGAGCCTGATCTTCTTCGCTGCCAAGGGAAAGAGTTTCCGCCTCTCCGAGCATTCCGAGGGCTTCGTTGCCCTGGCGGCCACGTTCCTGGCCTACGGCGCCACGGAGCTGGTGGCCGGATACGGCTTCATCGCAGTCTTCATCTGTGCCCTGACCATCCGTTCCGCCGAGCATAACCACGCCTACCACCAGGTTCTGCACAGCTATGTAGAGCAGCTGGAGCGGCTGATGACCGTAGTGATCCTGGTCCTCCTTGGCGGCGCTATTGCACGTGGTCTTTTGGAAGGCATTGGTTGGCCTGAAGTGCTGGTAGCCCTGGCGTTCCTCTTGGTGGTCCGGCCCGTGGCCGGCTGGATAGGGCTGATGCGTGGAAAGACCGGCCCCCGCGAACGCCTGGCCATTTCGTACTTTGGAATTCGAGGGATCGGCTCCCTCTTTTACATTGCCTTTGCGATCAGCCACGGACATTTCGAAGATGAGGCCCACAGTCTGTGGGCAATGGTCGGATTGGTGGTGGCGCTGTCCATCGTGGTCCACGGGGCTACCACCGCGCCGTTGATGAATCGGCTGGATAGACTTCGCGTTGCGCAAGCGCGCAAGCAGCACGGTGACGAGGGCCGGGCTCCTACAACGCCTGTTTAGGGGCGGCTGTCCGCGTCCCGGTTGCCGCCATCGCCGTATTTCATAAATATTTTGGAGTAATTAATCCGCGCTGGAAAGCCATCCCTAAACGCCGATAGTCAGCACCCTGATGGTTTGAGCAGGGACGATACCCAAAACGGCCGGATGGAGGGGTCGACGGGGCGCTCCCGCACCGGCTTATCGCTCCATCGCCGGCCCTAGGCACACCGCGATCGCGGGCGTACAGTCCGCTGTATAGCTCCCCCGCATCCTGTTGGGCAGTTGCTTTGGGGCGGTCGCCCCGCTGGGGGAAGGAACTGCCATGCACCATAGCTCCGCGCGAAATAATCCAGGGATACATTCAGCGGGATCGAGCCGCCGGCGCACGTCGGTAACAGTGGGGGCCGCCTCCGGAGTTCTTCTCCTTGCCGGTGCCATCATGCTCCAACAATCACCTGCATTTGCGGCGACGCCGGTAAACCTGGGTACTGCGGGGTCGTACTCGGTCCTTGCCGCCACCACGGTGACCAACACCGGCCCCACCACCCTCCAAGGAGACCTGGGCCTGAGCCCCGGCACCGCCATTACCGGCTTTCCGCCCGGCACCGCTGCTGGCACAATCCACGCGGCCGACGCGGTGGCTTTGCAAGCACAGTCGGATCTGACCACCGCCTACAACAATGCGGCAGGGCAAGCGTTGACGGCGAGCGTATCGGGCGACCTGGTTGGCCAGACTTTGACGGAAGGTGTCTACAAGTCAACATCGTCGCTGGCGCTCAGCGGTCAGCTGACCCTGGATGGCCAGGGTAATCCGGCGTCTGTGTTCGTGTTCCAGGTGGCGTCCACGCTGATTACTGCGTCCGCCAGCAGCATCATCTTCACCAACGGCGCCCAAGCCTGCAACGTGTTCTGGCAGGTCGGCAGCTCGGCAACCCTGGGCACTGCCTCAAGCTTCAAAGGCACCGTACTTGCGCTGACGTCGATTACAGCCCAGACCAACGCAGTGGTGGAGGGGCGGCTCCTGGCGCGTAATGGTCAGGTTTCCCTGGACACCAACGTGGTAACCGCACCCGCTTGCGTCACGACCCCCACCACCTCCGCGCCACCTGCAACAGCGACGGCGACGGCGACTGCGACGCCGACCGCGACAGTGACAGAGACGGCGACTGCAACTGCGACCGCGACTGCGACTGCGACGCCGACCGCGACGGAGACAGCGACTGCGACGGCGACTGCGACGGCGACTGCGACGGCGACTGCGACGGCGACTGCGACACCGACCGCGACGGAGACGGTGACAGAGACGGCGACTGCGACGCCGACCGCGACGGCGACTGCGACGCCGACCGCGACGGAGACGGCGACCGCGACCCCGACTGCCACTTCCACTGACGGCGCCACTCCGGTCCAGTCCGCACCCTTGGCTGGGACGGGTAGGAATCAGGGCACCAACGTGGACACTGCAGCAAGGGTTTCCAACACGGAGCCCATAAGCCGCACGGCCGTGCTCGGCACGATCTTGGTGGCCCTGGGCGGTGCAGGAATTCTGACCTTGGGCATCCGCTTCCTGACCGCTATTCGCAGGGAAAACCAGCAGGACTAGCAGCTTGCGTCGAGGATCTGTACAGCGAGGCAGGCACCGCCGTTCGCCGGGGCGTTGGAAACAACGGCGAACGGCGGTCATCGCCTCCATGGCTGTAGTGCTGTTGGCGGCGTTGCTTCCGGGGTGGTCAACGCAGGCCGCCACTGATTCCGGGCCAACGGTCGCGGCAGGTGAACCATCCAAGGCAATCAGCGCTATACAGCCGTTCACTTCGAGCAGCGCTTCTGCGGCACCCTCCACGGCACCTGCTGCTGCACCCGCGCCGCAGCCAGCGCCCAGCGAGGCAGCCGCAGCGGCGACCGGTTCGCCACCCTTGCACATAACGTACGCGAAGGTCGGGATGGACCAGGCGATCGTGCCCCTTGCCCCGACGGAGGCCGAACGGGAACTGGGTTCCATCGTCCCGCCGTACACACACGATGCGTATTGGCTCGACCCATACGGCATGCCGGGTGCGGGATCAACCAACACCACGTACCTGGTGGGACATAGCTGGGAGGGACAGGCCTCTCCCTTCAACAACATCAGCACCCTCGCGCAGGCGGGTGACCGCATCACCGTCACAACCGCGGAGGGGCTGCTGGAGTTCAGGGTCGACTCGGTGGCAACGGAGTACAAGGACACCCTGCGGGACAGTGAGATCTGGGACAGGGTGCCGGGGCGTCTCATTCTCATCACTTGCTACGCGGCTGATCTGTGGGGGAAAAACATCGTCGTGCTGGCGAGCCCGGAGCGCGTGCCGTAGCGGATTGTTGCGTAATGCGTGCGGGCTGGAGGGAAGCGGTGCCGCAGCGAGCAGGCCGTGGAAGACTGGACACATGTCTTCCCGTCCCGTGAAACCGCGCCCCCAGCCCGACGTCGTTGAAACTGACGGTCCCAAGCCTGCGGGCAAGGGGCGCCGCCACCTGGCCATGAGGCTCGACGACGCGTGGCTGGGTTTCCAGACCCGCCTTGCCATCCGGCGTGGCCGGGTGGAGACCGTGATTCCGTATACGGGCTACGGCTCGACGACTTGGGTCCGGGTGCTGGCCCGCGTGGTGCGAAGTGATCCGCGCGACGCTGCAGGTCACGCAAAGCCCTTGCAGGAAAGCATGCGCGGCTGGCGGAACTTCACGAGTGCTCCTGTAGCCAACGCCGCGGTAAAGGTGACTGTGGCCGGTTCCGTCCATGACGTCGTCGCAGACCGCGGCGGTGTGGTTGATGTGCGCATCCCGGTGACCCTGACAGCTGGTTGGCACACCATCACGCTGCAGTCGGGGGAGTCCCACGTCGTGGAGGCTCCCGTGCGGATTGTTGCGGACGACACGGACTTTGGAGTCGTCTCGGACATCGACGACACGGTCATGGTCACCGCGCTGCCCCGGCCTTTCCTGGCCGCCTGGAACACGTTCGTGCTCAACGAACATGCCCGGACTCCCACTCCGGGCATGGCGGTGCTGTATGAACGGATCGCCAGGACGGCCCCGTCGGCGCCGGTACTGTATCTCTCCACCGGGGCCTGGAACGTTGCCCCGACGCTGTCGCGTTTCCTTTCCCGCAATCTGTACCCGGCTGGTCCCAAGCTGCTGACCGACTGGGGCCCAACGCCGGATCGCTGGTTCCGCAGCGGCCAGGAACACAAACGGACCTCGCTGGAACGCCTCGCGGAGGAGTTCCCCCACGTCAAATGGCTCCTGGTTGGTGACGACGGACAACATGACGAAGCCATTTACTCCGAGTTCGCCCAGCGCCACCCGGAGAATGTCCGGGCCATTGCCATCCGCCAACTCTCGGCCGGCGAAGCGGTCCTCGCAGGCGGTCGGTCGAAGACGGTCGGTCAACCCACACCGGGGGTTCCTTGGATCTATGCCCCGGACGGTGCAGGCATGTCGGCCCGGCTCGAGGAGTTGGGCATTATCCGGAGCGACGTCCGTTCCGCCGACGATCCCGAAGAAGGCGACATCCAGGCCTAGCCCTGGCCCGCCACGCGGCGGTCAGGGCCCGCTCTTTTGCGGACAGCTGGCGGTTAGCGCAGCACGCAGGGACGCCTAGGCTTGCATCAGGTCACGACGAGGTGGCCGGAATTGATGGAGGTCGAGATGACAACTTTACGGAAAGTGCCGCCATTTGATGCCGAACTAGGGGCTACCCTCGGGGCGCTGGGCGACCTGATTGCTCCCACCCTGACCCCGGACATGATTGAAGGAATGCGGGAGTCGTTCGTTGTGGCTCCCGTCGAAGATCTCTTGTCGGGACGCCCCGTAACGCACTTTGAGCGGACCATTCCGGGCCCGTTGGGTGCTCCCGACCTCACAGTGTCTGTTTTCCAGCGAACTGACCACGCCCCTGGAGGGCCCGGTATCTATCACATCCATGGTGGCGGCATGGTCATGGGTGACCGGTTTCTTGGAGCGGACTCCCTGATTGACTGGGTGGAGCAACTGGACGCGGTGGCTGTCTCGGTGGAGTACCGCCTGGCCCCCGAAAACCCTGATCCGGCACCCGTGGAGGACTGCTATGCGGGCCTGGAGTGGATGGCGGCGAACGCAGAAGAGCTGGGTGTGGATCCCGAGCGGCTGGTCGTCGCGGGTGCCAGCGCGGGAGGAGGATTGGCTGCAGGCGTGGCACTGATGTCACGCGACCGTGGCGGCCCCGCCCTGGCAGGGCAGCTGCTGATCTACCCCATGTTGGACGACCGCAACGAGAGCCTGTCCAGCCACCAGTTCGACGGCATCGGCGTCTGGGACCGGACCAGCAACGACACCGGCTGGGATGCCCTCCTGGGTGACCGCCGCAAAACCAGTCAGGTATCCATATATGCGGCGCCTGCCCGCGCAGCCGATCTTTCGAACCTGCCGCCCGCCTTCATTGACGTTGCCTCCGCCGAAGTGTTCCGGGATGAGGACGTGGCCTACGCGTCGACCATCTGGGCCTGCGGAGGGGATGCGGAACTGCACGTCTGGCCCGGCGGCTTCCACGGTTTCGATATTTTCTTCCCCCAGGCAGCGCTTTCGGTCCTGGCCCGGGAAGCCAGGACCAGGTGGCTCCGACGCATACTGGGCACCTGATGGACCTGTCCCGCCGCCGCAGTTTGTTGCCGCAGCGGCAGGACTGGAGCACCATTGAGTTCCCGAAGGTTGACGATGTGGTGGGCGGTAGGAAATGCAAGGACTGGTGTGGCGCCTCAAGGCGCTCGACCCTGAGGCTTCGGAAAGCCTCAAAGTCATTACGTATTTCGATGCCCTGGTCAACAGCCGGGCCAATGCGGAAATGCTCATCCACGGAGCGGCGGCGCTCTGCGGGTGCCCCGTTGGCTATGCCATGGACGGCAGGAGCGTCTGCGTGGATGCCTCGGGCGGGAAGATCTCCGGGCAGCAGGGCGACTGGCCATCCAGGCCGTTCGGTGTCGACGGGAAGGCCTGGATCCAGCGCCCCGGCCCGGCGTACGCCAATGATGAGCTCATCCTGGAACGGCTCGCCATCGCTCTTGGGATCTTCTGGGACCGCAGGAGCCCTGTGGCTGCAACACGGCGGGCAATGGATACCCTCTTGGACGCTGACGCTTCCGACGACAAGCGCATGGAGGCGGCGCAACTCCTCCATCTGAACCGCGACGCCTTGTACCGGGTCCATGCAACGCCCGGAGCTACCCAGGGATCAGGTCCCACGGTTTTGCTGCACACCCCCTTCGGGGCCATCAAGGCGGCAATACGCCCGGCCGGTGCAATGGTTGAACAGCACGCCCCGGCAGGAATCGGCCTTCCCAAACCTCCCCGCGAGCTTTACCTCTCGTGGGAAACGGCGTTGCTGGCTCTCCGGCTCACCAGCCCGCGCCATCAGATCCAGGACGCCGGCGAGCTCGGCGGCTTGGTAGTCCTGGCAGGGGTGGCCACTGACACAACACGGGAACCGCCTGACCTGACGGCCTTGAAGCGGTTGATCGAGGCTCAGCCCAAGGCGTATTCCCTGCTCGAGGCCATAGCGGAGGCAGGCAGCCTCCGTGCTGTGGCAGGGCAGCTCAATCTGCACCATTCGAGCGTTCAGCACCGGGCGGCGGAGTTTACGACTGCCCTGGGCTTTGACATTCGAACGCCCCAAGGCCGTGTACGCCTCACCCTTGCGTTGGCATTGTTCCTGCTTGCCACCAATACCTTTTGATTGAGCCTCAGCTGACTGCCTTGCTGAGGGCGTCGGCGTTCCTGGGCGCCCCCACGGAGCCGCGCTGAATCAAGCTCGCCGCCAGTTCGGGGGCAGGGGAAACTGATTTCCTGCCCTCGATCTGCCGGATCAGGGCTGACGCCGCCGCCATGCCCATGTCGTAGACGGGTTGCGCGATGACCGTGAGCGGGGGAGTGGTGAGCCGGGTCCACGCGAAATCGTCGTACATCAGGAACGAGACATCTTCCGGGATGGAGAGGCCGAGGTTCTGCACGGCTTCCACCACGCTCAACGCGATGAGGCCGTCCGAGGCGATGATGGCCGTAGCGGGATCCGGGCCGTGGAGCAGCTCGCGCGTAACGCGCATGATGGAGTCGGCGTCGCCGGCGTTGAGGCGGACAAGATCGGTGGGCTGCGGGAGGCCCGCTTCGTCGAAGGCCCTGTGTATTCCGTCCAGACGGTCTGAAATTTGTGAGGAGTCCAGCTTCATCCCGGCAACGTACGGGGCATTGGTCCGGACCGTGGAGACGAAGGCGATCCGTCGGTGTCCGGCCGCGATGAGGTGCTTGGTGGACTCGTAGGAGATGCCTCCCATGTCCACCGCGAACGTCTCGGCATCCAGCCCTTCGGCGGCACGGTCCAGCAGGACCAGCGGACGCCCGGACTCACGGACCTGCCGCAGGTGTGCGGTTTCCACCGAGGAAGCCGGAGCAACAATGAGTCCATCAACCCGTTTGTCCAGCAGCACCCGGACCGCATCCACTTCCGCGGCCTGTTCCTCGTCGGTGTTGATGAGGATGACGTTGTAGCCGCTCTTCTTGGCGGCGTCCGTGATGCCCCTGGTGGCGAGCCCGAAGTGCGGGTTTTCAATATCGCCTACCACCACCCCGATGGTGTTGGATTTGCCGGTGTTCATGCTGCGGGCGAGCTCGTTGGGGCGATACTCAAGTTCCTCGGCCGCGGCGAGGACGCGTTCACGGACGTCGTCGCTGACGGCGCCGTAATTGCCGAGCGCCCGCGCCGCCTGGGCTTTGGACACTTGCGCAGCTTTGGCGACGTCGGCAACCGTCACGTCCCGCCGTCGGGATCCGTCAGTGCTCATGTTCACCTTTCCGAAAGGGTGTTGACGCGGCTTTGTGAGTTCCGCTACATTTCAATCAATCGATGTGAGTCCGGTCTCAATCCTAGGGACTGAGACCGGACTCAGCAAGACCCGACATCGAGCAATATCTCCAGCGGCTCCTGACAGCACCGCTTTCCCTCCCACGATTGGACAACGCTGTGATCAAAATGAACTTCCGCCCGGCAGCGCTCGCAGCCACAGCCTTGGCGGCCATCCTCGCCCTTTCCGGCTGTGGTGGATCCTCGGCCAGCAGCTCACCGTCAGCCGACAACCCCTATGGACTCATCCAGCCCGGCACCATCCGCGTAGCAAGCCTCGGTGACTCCAAGCCGTACACCTTCACCGATGGCACCGGGAACTTCACAGGGTTCGACGTTGAACTCTTCAAGGACGTGGCCCACCGGGCAGGCGTGGACAATGTCGTCTTCACCGGCCAAGACTTCTCCGGGCTTCTGGCAGCGGTATCCAACGGCCAGTTCGACGTCGGCGTGGCCGCTATCGGAATCACCGACAAGCGCAAGGAAACCGTGGACTTTTCCGACGGATACCTGGCCGGTTACCTGACGGTCATCACCACGAAAACCTCTGGCATCAAGGATGTGGACGGGCTGAACGGCAAGCGCCTGGGCGTGGTCCAGGGCACCCTCCAGGAAGCCTATGCGGTGAAGAACTTCACCTCCGCCCAGCTTGTGAAGTTCCCTGACAACAACACGGCCATAGCCGCCGTCAACAGCGGGTCCGTGGATGCACACTTCCTCGATTACGAGGCCGCCAAGGCTTACCAGGAGCAGTTCGGCCTGGTCAGTGCCGCCGACATCCCCTCCTTCGACGCCCCGGCAGGATTCGCGATCGCCAAGGACAAGCCCGCCTTCAAGGAAGCACTGAACAAGGGCCTCGCCGCCGCGATGGAGGACGGCACCTGGAAGAAGCTCTACCAGAAGTGGTTCCCGGGCTCACCGATGCCCGAGCAGTACCTCCCCAAGGCCGAGCAGACCTCCAGCCCTTCCCCCACGGCCGCCAAGTAAGCCGTTCCGCCCAACCAACCAACGTCTGAGAGCACTCAATGGATTGGCTCAATACCATCAGCCGCACGTTCTTCGACTTTGACGCCATGGTCGAAGTGCTGCCCCAACTCCTCGGAGTTGGCCTCCTCAACACCCTCATCATTTCCATCGCAGCAACCATCCTCGGCGTAGTGATGGGGATGGTGGTGGCGGTCATGGGCATTTCGCGCTCCAAGTGGCTGCGGATCCCGGCAAGGATCTACACGGACCTGTTCCGCGGGCTTCCCGCCATCCTCACCATCCTGCTGATCGGCCAAGGATTTGCCCGGTTGAGCCAGTCGGTCTTCGGTCCTTCTCCCTACCCCTTGGGAATCATTGCGCTGAGCCTCATCGCCAGTGCCTACATCGGAGAGATCTTCCGTGCGGGGATCCTCAGTGTGGACAAAGGCCAAGGAGAGGCGTGCCGCGCACTGGGAATGAGCTACACCAAATCCATGGCGCTGGTAGTGGTGCCGCAAGGCGTTCGCCGGGTACTCCCGGCCTTGGTGAACCAGTTCATCGCCATCGTCAAGGATTCCTCCTTGGTCTACTTCCTGGGCCTCCTTGTCAGCGAGCGGGAACTGTTCCGGGTGGGCCAGGACGCGGCGGTGCTCTCCGGCAACCTCTCGCCGTTGGTCATGGCGGGCATTTTCTACCTGATCATCACCGTTCCCCTGACCCACCTCGTCAACTACTTCGACAACAAGTTCCGCACCGGCCGCCGTCGTCCCACGGCACCCACCAGCGGGCTGAAGGAAGTCAAGGAACTCGACGCGGCCTCGCCGCTCATCACCGGGAGCAACACGTGAACCTCACCAGCAGCAGTGCAACCAGCACCAACAAGACCAGCCAGGACATCGAAAAGTTCCACGGATCCAGCCTGGAACTGCAGAACCTGACCATGGCCTACGGGGACGTGGAAGTACTCCGCAACGTCAGCCTCACCGTGGCCCCGGGCACCACCACCTGCATCATCGGTCCATCCGGCTCCGGCAAGTCCACGCTCCTGCGCGGCGTAAACCGCCTGCACGAGCCCAAAAGCGGCGACGTGCTCCTGGCCGGCGAAAGTGCCCTCAAGGTGAAGCCTGACATCCTGAGGGCCCGCATCGGCATGGTGTTCCAGCACTTCAACCTCTTCCCGGATCACACGGCCCTGGAGAACGTCGCACTCGCACTCTGGAGCGTCAAGGGCATGTCCAAGGCCGAGGCCAGGGAGCGCGCCCGGCGCCGACTCGCCGAGGTCGGTCTCGCCGAACGCGCCGACCACCGGCCCCGGGACCTTTCCGGAGGGCAGCAGCAGCGCGTCGCCATCGCACGGGCTCTGGCCATGGAACCGGAGGTCATGCTCTTCGATGAAGCCACCAGTGCGCTGGATCCGGAACTCGTCAAGGGCGTCCTGAACCTCATGGCCGGGCTGGGCCGGCGTGGCATGACCATGCTGGTGGTCACCCACGAGATGGGCTTTGCCCGTAAGGTCGCCGACCAAGTGGTGTTCATGGACGAAGGCGAGGTAGTGGAGATCGGCACACCCACCGAGCTCTTCGACAACCCGCGCAGCGAACGCCTGCAGCGGTTCCTCTCGGAAGTCCTGTGATGGGCGGGGCAACAGCGGCACCCATTAGGACCGCCGTCGTCGGATTCGGTGTTTCCGGCAAGGTCTTCCACACACCGCTCATCGAAGCGGACCCGAACTATTCGCTGGACGTGATTGTGACGGCGGACCCGGAACGGGCCGCCGAGGCCGCTCGCCTCTACCCTCAAGCCAGGATCGTGCCCACACCGGAGGACATGTTCAACCGCGCCGCCGAGCTGGACCTGGTGGTGCTGGGAACCCCGCCGCTGACGCACCTGGAACTCGGGGCAACGGCGATCGCCCATGGCTTGAACGTGGTGGTGGACAAACCTTTCGTGTCCACGGTTGCGCACGGCGAGGAGCTGCTGGCCCGCGCGTCCGACGCCGGTGTGCAGCTTACGGTCTTCCAGAACCGCCGGTGGGACGCTGACTTCCTTACGCTCCGGAAGCTTGTGCGGGACGGCGGGCTTGGCGAAGTTCGCACCTTCGAATCCCGGTTCGAGTGGTGGCGGCCCGAAGGTTTCGGTAACTGGCGCGATTCGGCAACGCTGGCCGAAGGCGGCGGGATCCTCCACGACCTCGGGGCGCATTTGATAGACCAGGCGATCCAGCTTTTCGGGCCGGTTGCGGAGAGCTACGGCGAGGTCGCCAACCACGGGCCGCATCCTGAGGCTGCGGACACCGAGGCTTTCGTCTCCCTGCTCCACGAATCCGGCGTCCGCTCGCGGCTGTGGATGAACGGCATGGCAGCGCAAGTGGGTCCGCGATTCCATGTGCTGGGCTCCAAGGCGGGCTACACCAAATGGGGACTCGACGGCCAGGAACCCGCGCTGGCAGCGGGCGTCACGCCGTCGGACCCGTCCTACGGTGTGGAGTCCCAGGAGTCTTGGGGCGTTCTGGGAATCGACGGTTCGGCAACGCCTGTCCCCGCGGAAAAGGGCGACTACCCCCGGTTCTACAGGGAACTCGCCGCCTCGCTCCGGGGCCAGGGCCAGCTGCCCGTGCAAGCTGCAGAAGCGCTGGAAACCCTCAGGATCATCGAAAACATTCACGCCTACGCATAACGGCGTTTCACCGCACCAACACATAGAAAGGGAGAACCATGTCCTCCACCAAGCACGTTGCCGTTATCGGAGGCGGCATCCTGGGCGTCTCCACCGCAGTCCACCTGCTCCGCCAGGGCGCCTCTGTGACCCTCCTGAGCGAGCAGGGCCTCGCCAGCGAAGCTACGGGCCGTTCTCTGTCCTGGCTCAACTCGGCCGGTGAACGCTCCACGCCTTACCACCAGCTTCGCGTAGCCGGGGTGGACCGGTACCGCACGCTCTTTGCTACCGATCCCAGCCGCAAGTGGTTGCAATTCGGGGGAGGGCTCATGTGGAACGCGGCCGGGCAGGGCGAAGTCACGGAGGCCCGGCACGCTTACGAAAAGTCCATCGCCTACGACTCCAAACTTCTGGCTCCGGATGAGATCGAGTCGGTCACCCCGGGTATTGATGCACGCGCTGTTCCCGAAAACGCCATTTTCAACCCGGGCGAAGGCTGGGTCAGCCTCCCGGACCTGGTGAACTTCCTGATGGAAGACTTCCACGCCTTGGGCGGCAACCTCGTTCTGAACGCTGGAAAAGTCTCGGTGACGGTCGACGGCGGCCGGGCCGCCGGCGTCGAAACCGCGGCAGGCGATACGTACGCCGCGGACGCCGTCCTGGTTGCCTGCGGTGCCGCAACACCCGCCGTCGTCAAGGCTCTGGGCGTCGACATTCCCAACGGTTCCCCGGTGTCCATGCTTGTGGTGACCAAGCCGGTGGAGCACAATGTCACCGCTGTGATGAACACGCCGCGGGCCGCTGTGCGCCCCAACCCGGGAAATACGTTCGCGCTGGATCACGACTGGTACGAGGAGCGCATCACCGAGCACGCCGACGGTTCATTCACCATCCCCGATGAGGTGGTCCAGGAGCTGGCCGACGAGTCTTCCAAACTCATTGCAGGCAACCCGGAACTGAAGCCGGCGTCGTGGAAAATCGGCTACAAGCCCATTCCGGGGGACGGCGAGCCCGTGTTCGGCGAACTGGGCCAGGTGCCGGGCTGCTTCGTTGCCTTCACACACTCCGGTGCGACGTTGGGGCTCATTGCCGGTGAATTGCTCTCCGGAGAAATCCTGACCGGCGAGAAACACCCGATGCTCGCGACGTTCCGTCCAGGGCGATTCTCGTAGCACTTCCCTCGAGCTCTGAACAGGCCAACGGCCCCGATACGCCATCTGCATAAGCGTGTCGGGGCCGTTGGAGTTTCAGGGCTCGCCGGGCCTGATCGGGCTGGGGGGAAAGGAAACCGATCAGGCCCGGCGGGGTTTGGGGGTGGTCTATTTGGTGGTTTCGGTGCGTTGGGTGCCGGTGAAGGCGAAGGCGATGGTGGAGGTGGCGCCTTGGAAGGTGTTGTCCGCGGTGGTGGGGAACGCGGTGGTGACTTTGAGGTTGTCGGTCTTGGCCGAGGTCAGGGAGGTGAGGCTGTTCAGGGTTTTGTTCGCTGCGATGACGGGGCCGTTGGCCAGGACGGTGGTTTTGGTGCCGGCGCAGGTGTAGGGGCGGCGGTGCCGGTCCAGGGGTGGAGCAGTTTTCGATGGTCAGTTGCAGCCCGTTGGTGGTGTCGGTGGTGAGGAGGGAGGCGGTGGCGCCGGCGGAGGTGGTGAGGGTGACGTTGTTCAGGTCGGAGTTGCCGGTGTTGGCCAGGGTGACGAGTTTTTCGACTTTGTCGCCGGGCAGCAGGCCCGCGATGGGGACGTTGAGGGTGTT
Source organism: Paenarthrobacter sp. C1 (assembly GCF_049315185.1). NCBI lineage: Bacteria > Bacillati > Actinomycetota > Actinomycetes > Micrococcales > Micrococcaceae > Paenarthrobacter > Paenarthrobacter sp. C1. The sequence goes on from NZ_CP186052.1 coordinate 549,736, forward strand.
GGCTGGTCCGGGGCGCCCAGGGCGATGGTGACGGTGCCTGCGGTGACGGCTTGGGAGGCGGAGGTGGAGGAGGTGAACGCGCCGTAGGTTCCCATGCCGGCGACGGCGGCTGCGGTGCCGACCAGTGCGACGGAGGCGAGGATTTTGCCGGAGGTGGTCTTGAGGCTGATGGCCATGGGGATCAGTGTCCTTTCGTGTGGCCACCGTGAGACCGGCCGGCCGTTTCTCCAGCCTGTGTGGCTGACAAGAAATACTTTGCCGGGCCTGGATCAAGAACCAATCCTGCAAACCCACAACACTTCCTCAGGAAACCCTCAAGAAAACCGCACCCACTGCTTGCTCGTCCCGGCTCTCAATGCCAAGCGACCAACGAAGTTTCCGATCGAGCAGTTTTGGAGAAGCCCCACGGGCCGCCGGGTCATAGCGTTGATGGTGTCAAGCAAAAAGACCAGGGAGAGAGATCGCCATGACGGACAACCAGCAAACGGCTACCAAAGAAAAGTCCTACGACGGCTTCACCGAGGACGAACGCGCGGCCATGAAAGAAAGGGCGCAGGAGCTGAAGAAGGCGCCGCGCAAGAAGGCCTCCAAAGCCGACGGTGAGGCCGATGTCCTGGCCAAGATCGCCGAGATGCCCGAAGCGGACAAAGCCATGGCCGAACGCCTGCACGCCCTGGTCAAGGAACACGCGCCGGAACTGACCCCGAAAACCTGGTACGGAATGCCCGCTTATGCCCGGGACGGAAAGAACATCGTGTTCTTCCAGAGCTCCCATAAGTTCAAGGCCCGCTATGCCACGCTCGGCTTTGAGGAGAATGCAAAGCTTGACGACGGCGACATGTGGCCCACGTCGTTCGCCCTCAGGGAGATCACGCCGGCTGTTGAAGCGAAGATCGTCGAACTGCTGAAGAAGGCACTCGCCTGACAGTCGGACTTCCAGCTCGGGCGGCCGCTACACCGGCTGGCTGTTGGCCGGCGGCAGGTCCGGGTTGACCGGCTCAAGGTCAGGGTCTTCCGCCGTCCACACCTGCACGATGGCCCAGGTGACCGCGGCGATGGGTACAGAGAGGACGGCGCCGATGATGCCGGCCAGGATGGTGCCCGCCGTCAGTGCCATCAGGATCACCAGGGCGTGCAACTGCAACGACTTGCCCATGACCACCGGCTGGAGAAGGTCGCCCTCAAGCTGGTTGACCGCGATCACTGCAATGACCACGATGAGTGCCACGATCGGACCGTTCGCCACGAGGGCCACCAACGCCGCCAGAATGCCGGCGACGGTAGCACCCACCAAGGGGATGAACGCGCCAATAAAGACGATGATCGCCAGGGGGATGGCCAGCGGCACTTGGAGGATCAGCAGCACGGCTCCGATGGCGACTGTATCCACCAAAGCCCAATCGCCGTCCCCGCACGTAACCGCCCAGTACTTCCATGGTCCGTTTGCCAACGCGGCGGAGCTTTGCTTCGCGAGTGCCCTTGAACGGACGCAGGAAGAAGTCCCAGATCTTGGCGCCGTCCTTGAGGAAGAAGAAGAGTATGACCACCATGAGGCTCGCGCCGGCCAGGAACTCGGTCACCACGGACAAACCGGTCACGGCACCGGAGCGCACTTGGCTGCTCTGGGCGAAGTCCACTACAGCTTGCCGGGCTTGGTTGAGCTGTTCCTGATCCAGGGGAAGGGCCCTGTGAGCAGGAAGTTTTCCAGCTCGTCCAGGCCTTCTGCCGCTTGGCTGATCAGTTCGTCCCACTGGCTGCGCACCGACAGGACGATGATGCTCACAACGCCGCCCAGGACAATCAACAGTCCCAGGAATGCGACGGCGGTGGCGAGACCGCCACGCCAGCCACGGCGCCGGAGCATGTTGACGAACGGGCCGATGGCGGCGGCCAGGATCAGTGAGACAAGGACCGGGATCACCAGCAGCCGGATCTGCAGCAGCGCGAACACCACCACTACTGCCACGACCAGAATCAGGAGAATCTGGGCGGCCCGGATAGCCGTCCGACCCAGTGAGTCCTTCCACAGGTCGGGCTTGGGTTTGTTGCGCGTGGAAAGGGGAGCCGTTTCCTCGGATCGCGTCATGTGAACTCCTGTTCGTTCGCATCGGTCAGCCGATGGGATCAAACGTAAGCCTACTGACTATTTGCGGGGGTGGCTCCTCCTGCGCGGGACAGGGGCCGGCGTGACTAGTAGGTGGGGTCCGGGTTGGGGGTGGGGGAGCCGGGCCGGGGTCGGGAACCGGTGATGGTCCCGGCGTCGGATTGGGGTCCGGTATGGGGCTCGGAGGAAACGGCGTCGTGGGGTCCGGGGGCGGAGGTACGGGGCCGGGGTCGGGCGGGAACGGCTCGGGCTCGTGGGCTGGGGGCAATGTCATGATCTCTCCTCTGCGTTCTGGTGAATGGTGCTCGGGGTAGATACCAGCAGCCTAGGCGCGGGCCCCTTGCTGCGCCACCACTCCGTGGGTTGTTTCAATTTTTAGGTCATATGACCTAGAATCGGATTCATGAAAGATCATCTCAAGCTCGATACCTCCGGTCCAGTGCTGATTGTCGGCGGTTACGGAACGGTCGGCGCAGCGCTCACGCAGCATGCACAGGGGGAGTGGCCGCTTCTCCTGACCGGCAGGAACCCGGACCGCGGGAGCCACCTGACCAATGACAGAGTGACTGTCCGGGCATGGGACCTCAACCAGTCCGAGCCCTTCGAAGCGCGGGTCCGGGCAGTAATCAGTACAGTCAATGACCCCGATGACAGGGTGCTTCGGGCAGCTGTAAGCGCCGGGATTCCGTACGTTGATGTCACCCGTTGGACCAGCCGGGTCACCCGGGCCGTCACCCTGTCCACCCTGTTGCAGCCCACGGCGCCTGTGCTGCTCAGTTCGGGGTGGATGGGTGGCGTCACCAATACCGTGGCCGCAGCCCTGGCCCGGGAAGTGGGCGGAGCAGCCGAGGTGGACATTTCCATCAGGTATGACGTCAATGACCAGGCCGGGGCCGACTCCGTTGACTTCATGGACCGGCTGGGACTGGAGTTCGAAGCCCGCAAAGGCGGCAAGGCCGCCGTCGTACGTCCCTTGACCGACACACGCTGGGTGGATATCGCCGGGCACCGCACCAAAGTCGCCAGGCTTGACACCCCCGAGCAGTTCACGCTGCCGCTCACCTTGGGTGCAGGTTCTGTGGCAACGAGGATCGGCTTCAGTTCCAATACATCGACGACGGCGTTGCTCGCCGCGCGCGCGGTGGGGCTGTTCCGGTGGGGCAGCGGCGAGAAATGGGCGCCGCTGCGTCGTTCGCTGCTCTACTCCCCGGGATCGGGCGGGACGGCGCATATCCGGGTGGAAGTGACTGGTCCGGGCGGCACCGGGACTGCCACTATCACCGATCCCCTGGGGCAGGCCCACCTGACGGCAGCGGGTGGACTTCTTGGGCTCCACACGGTGCTCAGCGATGATGCGCGGCCCGGCGTTTCCTTTCCCGAATCGGCGCCCGAACCGGCTGCGCAGCTCGCCAAACTCGAGTCATACGGTGTGACAATATTGAGGTCATGACCGAAAGCAAGGGCGCGCTGCGCAGGGCGGCCCTTCTGGACGCGGCCGAAGAAGTGCTGGTTACCAAAGGCAACGCAAACGCTGCCATGCGGGACTTCGCAGCCGCCGCCGGGGTGCGGGTCGGGCACCTCCAGCACTACTTTCCCACCAGGGCTGACCTCATTCGCGCGGTCCTTGAGCGATCGCTGGAGCGCTCGCTTCATCGGCTCAATGACGTCACCGACGTGGACCTCGCGCCGGAGGCTGCCGGCGGGCTTGGCATGGATGAGTCACAGCGGCTCCTGACCGCGTTGCTCCGGGAACACTCCGACATGGCCGACGTCAGGATGCACCTGGAGATCTGGGCGCTGGCCGCCTCGGATGAAGCAGCTGCCGGGGCCTTGCGGGGCTTCTATTCCCGGTACACCGCGCACGTGCAGGGTCTGGTCCGCAGGGGAAGGCCGGAGCTCCCGGACCAGGAAGCCAACGCAGTGGCCGCCGCAATTGTGAGCTTGTTCGAGGGTGCGGCCGTCACGCGTTCTGATATTGCGGGACTTCGAACAGTGCACGGTGACCAGGCGGTCATCCGTACGGCGCAGTGGTTGATCCACGGGCAGTAGGGGCCAGTCTGTCCCTGCCCCGGCTACCCCGCCCGGACGGGCGCTGAACGGCGCAGGAAAGGCTTCCAAAAAAAGTTTGTACTCCCGCGTAACCCTTTGCCGCGCTCCGACGATTACGTCTGTGAAAGGGCCGGGTTGGAATTTGTCCCCCATCATCTTCCAGCCCGGCTCTTCCATGTCCGGGAGTTCCTGCCGGTCAAGGGTTCGTCCTTTGGCAGGCCCGGCAGAGCAGTTACTCTTGGTGGGGTCGTCCGTTGCGGGAATCGGATGATCTGGCTCCCAGCCTGGACCAACCGCCGATCGAAAGTCCGAAATCTGTGACCGACGCATTGACCGACGAAGCGCTTCACGCACTCCAAGGCAATAACGCGGAACTGTTCAGCGCCGTTTACCAGGCCTATGCAGGCCAGGTTCTTGGGTATTTGACGGCCAAAGGCGTCCCGGACCCGGAAGCAACCACGCAGGATGTTTTCCTCGCTGTCCTTCCACGCCTGGACGAGATCAATGGAGGCGTCAACGGCCTCAGGACCTTTATCTTCTCGGTAGCCCACGCCCGAATGGTGGATGAGCACAGGAAGGAAAGCCGGACACCTGACCAGCACGAGTTTGAGCCCGAGCGGGATGCGCGCGAAGCGAGCTCGGCAGAGGCTGAGGCGATGCTGCGGTTGGCCCCCTACGAGGTGATGGCGTTGCTGGAACACCTCGGCGAAGAGCAGCGGGAGGTCCTGACGCTCCGCATCGTCGCAGGCCTCACCGTGGAGCAGGTGGCCGGAATCATGGGGAAAACCGCCGGTGCAGTGAAGCAGCTGCAACGGCGGGCACTGATCACCCTCCGTGAGCATTCGGCAGTAAAGGAATACGTGTCGCCATGACATACAAGGATTTGGACCGCGGGCAGATCGTGGACGAGCTGCTGCTCGACGCCGGTCTCAGCGACGCGTCCGATATTCGGCAGGCGCTTCTGGCCATGGGTCAGCTTGCCGACGCGGCGGCTCCTCCACCCGGCGCGGAACTCGCTGCCATGCTGGCGGGACCGCATGATGAGGTTTCCAAACGACGTTGGCGGCATAAGCACCGGACCGCAGTAGTAAGTGTTGCCGTGGTTGCGGCGATGGGACTTGGTGCCAGCGGTGTTGCAGCCGCAAGTTCGGGCCTTACGCGGAGCCCGTCGTTCGAGGGTCTGCTGGGCACTGTCGCCCCGCATCGGGCCGCTGCAGCGCCCGCCTTGCCCGCTCCCGATGCTCCCAAGGTCAGCACCGCGCCGGCTCCCTCGGCGGATCCGGCCGCGATCCCGCAGCCCTCTCCGGTGCAGCCAACGCCGGCAACGATGATCCCGATTCCCGCGCAGCAACAGGCACCGGCACCATCCCAAGCAGTACCCCAGACGCCGGCGGGAACCGCGCCCGCTGCTGCCACCGCCGTCGTGCCCGCCGCGAATCCGCCAGCGCCGCAACCGGCCAAGGCTGTGCCGGGAGCGATGCCCGCTGCGCCCACCACGCCGGCGCCTTGGCTGCGGCCCGGTCCGGTGGGCCCAGGCGCCCTGCCCGGCAATGGCCTTTCCGTAGCTTCTGAAAAGGAGGCCTTGGCGCAGCTCAAAGCCGCTGAAGAAAAACTGAAGCAGTGGAAGAAGCAGCTGAAACGGCAGGATCCGGCACAGCCACGTCCGTGATTCCCCGCGTGAGGACGGCAGTAGGCTTGGACCATGATGCACGTCAACGATCCCGCCGTCGTCGAACGGTTGATGCGGACCAAAGGCACGTGGGCCATCGTCGGCCTCAGCAACAACGAGTGGCGTTCGGCCTATGACGTTTCGCTTTACGTCCGGGACAAGATGGGCATGGAGATCATCCCCGTCAACCTCAAGGGCGAGGACGTGCACGGCGAGAAGGGCTACAAAAGCCTGGGGGACATTCCCCTCGACAAGCACCCCATCGATGTTGTGGATTGCTTCGTCAATTCCGAACGTGTTGGTGCGGTCATCGACCAGGCAATCGAGGTCGGCGCCAAGGCGGTATGGCTCCAGCTGGGAGTCTTCGACGACGACGCCACGCAACGCGCAATGGACGCAGGCCTCGACGTCGTGGTGAATTCATGTCCGGCGCGTGAAGGCTGGCATTACGGCTTGTGATTCCTGCGCTGGTTCTTCTGCTAGATTGCTGCTGACTCATCTCTTCAGCCCCGGGGGACGGCCATGTCCGGCGACCATTTTACAATGCCATTTTCCATTCCCAGCAGACGGGCCGCCTTGGGTATCTTCGGCGCGTCCATGGTGGCCGGTCTAGCCGCCTGCACTGCCGCTGAAGGGGCGGAAAGTTCGACGCCGGCGCCTGCGCCGACTGACACGGCAACGCCAGCGGCCTCCCCTTCGGCGACGGCGACGCCCACCCCCACGCCGACCCCCGCAGCAACGAAGCGGATCCGCCGCTCCTTCATTCCGGACTTCCAACTGCCGCCGGTCGTGGGCGGCCTCGCTCCGGTCATCACCAAGATCCCCACCAAGCACCCGGTCGTTTTTCTGACCATCGACGACGGCAACATCAAAACCCCGGAATCGGTCAGGCTCATGGCCGAATACGACTATCCGGCGTCGCTGTTCCTCACCAAGGACACCATCGCTGACAATCCGGCGTTCTTCAACGCCTTCAAAGCTCAAGGCAGCCTGGTGGAAAACCACACGGTCACCCATAACATCAACATGGTGCGCCAATGGGGATATCAGCAGCAGCTCAATGACATGGTGGGAATGCAGGAGTACGCCCTCCAGCACTATGGCCGCCGGCCAACACTTTTCCGTCCGCCGGGAGGCGCATATTCCAACGTGATGCGCCAAGCCGTTGCCGATGCCGGCATGAAAGCCATCATTACTTGGGAAGCCAAAGCCAACGCGGGAAAAATGGATTACCAAGTGGGCAACGCGTTGCGACCGGGTGACATTGTGCTGATGCATTTCCGGGCAGAGTTCGCCGCTGACCTGGCTGCTTTCCGGGCTGCGCAGCTTGCAGCGGGGCTGGAAGTGGTGCTGCTTGAGGACTTCCTGGGCGTGGCGTAGCCGTACCTGCAGCGGTGGCGCTCCAGTAGGCTCGCTCCATGGATGTTTCCCAGCTCCGTGAGATATGCCTTGGCTTCCCGGGCGCCTTTGAGGACTTCCCGTTCGGGCCCGGGACATCGGTCTTCAAGGTCCGTGCCGCCGTCGCCGGTGGTGCCCGGCACGAGGCCAAGATGTTCGCGCTGTCCTCCATGGATCCGGACGACTGGTCCGTGAGCCTGAAGTGCGAGCCTGCGCTGGCCGAACAACTCAGGGCGGCCAATCCGGAAATCACCGGTGCCTGGCACATGAACAAGACCCACTGGAACGGTGTCCGACTGGATGGTGCCCTTCCGGACGGGATGGTCCGGGACATGGTGGAGGACTCCTACGACCTCGTGGTGGCCACGCTGAGCCGCAAGCAGCAGGAGCAACTCGGCTGGGCCCGGCTGGCGCGCCCGCAAGGGGGCTGATGCCCCCTCCCCATGGCGCTGACATCGGACTAGATTGATAGTGCATACCAGGCGACATCAGCCGCAGGGCTGGTCAGGAGCGGTTTGATGGTGGATACGAAAGCACAGGCGCAGCTGTGGAACGTCCCACCGATCGCGCTGAGCCGGTGAAGCGATGCGCAAAGCCCACGGATATGGCCCTGCTTCACTGGATGAGCGAACCACGCGGCGGATGATTGCTTCGCGCACTCGCTCCGGAGTGTTTCCGGACGGTAAAAACCGCCTCACTGACCACGCGACGGAGTCCGGGATGGTCGAAAATTGGGCGGAACCAAAGGGAACTGAACATCCCGACGGGGTGTATCGCCGGTCCCGGACGGAATGCGGAAAGGCTCTCGCGGAGGGACCGTGAAAAGATCACGCTTTGACAAATGTTGATCGAAACTGCGGAGAAATATTGATTTTCGATCATTCGTGGTGAAGTATGTCACACGAAGGTTGGTGCTGCCAGAGCGTCAGCCCAGACTGTCCGACTGGACGGCCCTAGCCGCCGGAGTCGGCCTTACGAGTCACTAGAGGGGTATTGAAATGACCATTCAGCACCAGTCCGTCGGTCGCCGTGGATTCCTGCGCGGGGCACTCGCAGCAGCCGTACTCGTGCCCATGGGGGGAACCATCGCATCCTGTGCTGCCGGGGGAGGCGGCACCACCACCGGCCCCACGGGCACTGTCTCCGACACCAACCCGTTCGGCATGGCTGACAAGGCCACCCTCGACGCCGTGATCTTCAAGGGCGGCTACGGTATCGACTACGTGGATTTCGCCGGCAAGATCTTTGAAAAGACGCACGAGGGTTCCACCGCAAAGATCGCTCCGTCCACGGACATCGCCCAGGAACTTCAGCCCCGTTTCGTCGGTGGCAACCCGCCGGACCTGATCGACAACTCCGGCGCCAAGGCAATCGGCTTCAGCACCATCCTGGCCCAGCTCGAGGACCTCACCCCCGTGGTGGAGGCCAAGAACCTCGAAGGCAAGGTCATCAAGGACACCCTGTACACGGGCGTGCTGGCTCCGGGCACTTTCGACGGCAAGCTTGCCGCGCTGAACTACGTACTGACCGTCTACGCCGTCTGGTACTCGGATTCCCTACTCAAGGAAAACGGCTGGACCGTTCCCAAGACCTGGGATGAAATGTATGCGCTCGGCGAGCAGGCAAAAGCCAAGGGCAAGTACTTGTTCGTGTGGGGCAAGGAAGCCGCCACGTACTACCAGGAACTCGCCATCGCGTCCGCCATCAAGGAAGGCGGGGACGAAGTCCGCCTCGCGCTGGAAAACCTCAAGGAAGGTTGCTGGTCTCACCCGGCCATCCAGTCCGTCTTCACCGCACTGGACAAGATCGTGAAGGCCGGCTTCTTCAAGCCCGGCGGCTCGGGCACGCAGTTCACGGCCGCCCAGGCGCAGTGGAGCAACGCCCAGGAGGCTGTGTTCTACCCGTCGGGTTCGTGGATCGAGAACGAAATGAAGGACCAGACGAAGGCCGGCTTCAACATGATGGGCGCCCCGGCGCCCTCGGTCAGTGCCAGCCCCAAGATGCCTTACACCGCCCTCCACAGCGCAGCCGGCGAACCGTACATCGTCCCGTCGCAAGGCAAGAACGCGGCAGGCGGCAAGGAAATGCTCCGCATCATGCTGTCCAAGGAAGCTGCAACCAACTTCGCCAAGACCAAGTTGGCTCCAACGATCGTCAAGGACACCGTTCCGGCAGACGGCTTCGGATCCACCGCGCTGGTCTCGCAAACCAAAATGCTGGGCGATGCCGGCGACGACGTCTACTCCTGGAACTTCATCGACCTTTACGGAACCAACAAGGACCAGCTCGTTGTCTGGAACACCTTCCTGGACGGCAAGTCGGACGTTGCAACCCTGACCTCCGCACTGCAGAACATCACCGACAAGGTCCGTAACGACAGCTCGGTCAAGAAGATCGAAGTGAAGTGACCGTAGTGAAAACACAGCAGAGCCGGAACGACGACGGCCTGGCCGCCGTCGTTCCGGCCGCAGCTCCACAGCAATTGGTCAAGCGGCGGCGCAAGCCGCTGACCTGGGACAAAGTCAGCTTCTTCGCGGTATTCCTCGGACTTCCGCTGGCGATCTACCTGTTGTTCGTGATCTGGCCGTTCATCCAGGCATTCGGCTACTCGCTGACGGACTGGTCCGGCTTCTCGCCCACGCAGAACTTCATCGGCCTGGAGAACTACACCAAGATCTTCACGGACGATATCTTCATGAAAGCCATGGGGAACAACATCCTCCTGGTTATTTTCCTGCCGATCATCACCATCATCCTGAGCCTGGTGCTGGCTTCCCTGGTGACCGTTGGCGGAAGCAGCAAGGGGCAGATCAAGGGCCTCCGGAATTCCAGCTTCTATCGGGTTGTGTCATTCTTCCCGTACACGATTCCCGCGATTGCCATCGGCATCATGTGGGGGCAGATCTACGATCCTTCGGGCGGTCTGCTGAACGGCATCCTTACAGGGCTGGGTCTGGACCAGTTCAAGGACTTCGCCTGGCTGGGCAATAAGGACACTGCCATGATCGCCACGATGTTCGTGATCGTGTGGGGCTTCGTTGGCTTCTACATGGTCCTGTTCGTTGCAGGCATCAAGGGCATTCCCGCTGAACTCTTCGAAGCGGCAAGGATCGACGGCGCGGGCCGCTTCCGCACCGCTGTGTCCATCACCATTCCGCTGATCCGGGACAACATCCAGACCGCCTACATCTACATGGGCATCCTGGCATTGGACGCGTTTGTCTACATGGCCGCACTGAACTCCGGCGGTGGTCCGGACAACTCCACACTGGTCATGGCGCAGCAGTTGTTCTTCACAGCCTTCAGCAAGGGGCAGTTCGGTCTCGCCAGCGCCATGGGTGTCGTGCTGGCCATTGCGACGCTGATCTTCTCCGGATTGGTCTTCTTGGTCAACCGGCTCACCGGCGGCGATAAGGATGTGAGCCTGTAATGACGACAAAAGTTTCAACTCCGGAAATGAAGTCCCTGCACTTCCAGCCGCGGACCCCGGCAACATCCACGTCCGACAAAGTGGTGGGAGCGGTCTCGCACACTGCCCTGACCATTTGGACGCTCATTGTCATCCTGCCGTTGCTGTGGACGGTCATGTCGTCCTTCAAGACGTCCAGCGAGATCTTTGCTTCGCCGTTCGCCTTGCCGTCCCAGTGGAACCTGGATAACTACACCAAGGCGTGGAGTGAAGCAGGCATCGGAGCTGCGTTCCTGAACTCCGTGCTGGTGGTCGCTGTGGCCCTGGTGATCGTCATGGTCCTTGGCGCCATGTGTGCCTACGTGCTTGCCCGCTACACCTTCCCGGGCAGCAGGGCCATCTACTACCTGATGCTCGCCGGCCTGACTTTCCCGATCTTCCTGGCCATGGTTCCGTTGTTCTTCGTCCTGAAGAACATGGGACTGCTGAACACACTGCCCGGGTTGATTCTGGTCTACGTCGGCTTCGCGCTGCCGTTCACGGTGTTCTTCCTCTTCTCCTTCTTCAAGTCGTTGCCGCACGAAATCACAGAGGCAGCAGCCCTTGACGGTGCGGGGGAGTGGCGGACGTTCTTCCAGGTCATGTTGCCGATGGCCAAGCCGGGCCTCGCCTCGGTGGCCATCTTCAACTTCCTGGGCCTGTGGAACCAGTTCCTGATTCCGGTGTCCATCAACGCCGCCGGTCCACGCGTGCTGTCGCAGGAACTGGCGGCCTTCGCCGGCCAGATGGGCTATGCGGTGGACTTCGGGGCATTGTTCGCCGCGGTGACCGTGACCGTGGTTCCGGTGCTGATCGTGTACATCATCTTCCAGCGCCAGTTGCAGGGATCCGTTTCGCAGGGCACCTCAAAGTAGTACAACAGCGCTAAAGACAGCGTTCGACGGCGGCCCGCACCCCAGGTGCGGGCCGCCGTCGGGCGTTAAGGGCAGCGGGGGAGGGGGCGCGGTCCGGTTCAGTCCCTGCCGGCCTCAATGAATTTAAGGGCGGTGTACCCGGGGTTTGTCAGGAGGACCTCGTGGCTGCCTTCCATACTGACCAGCCGGAAGACACCCAACCTGTTTGATAGCCGGGGGTGCCGTCCCCATTCCCCCTGGGTGATGTCGTTGTCGTCCAAAGGCGCGATGTAGCTGAACGCCTGGGGAACGCGCTCCCAACCTGTCATGTCTGCCGGGTCGGTGAATGCGCCGAAGGGCTGGGGGCGCAGTACATCGTAGATTTCCTGGGCATGTTCGGCGCTTCCATCGTTGAAAAATCCGTCCCTCCACACGAAGAACGGCAGGACCACCGAGCCGTCAGCGCGTTCGTCGGCGCTTGCCTGCAGGGCGGCCCGGAGGTGCGGCGGTAGCTCGTCCACCAGCGCTTTGCCGTGCTCCGGCACGAACGCTGCAAAGTAGACGAGTCGTCGGATCCGTTCGGGCATTTCAATGGCGACCCTGGAGATCAGATAACCGCCCCAGCTGTGGCCCACCAGCACAAAGTCGCTGAGGTTGTGCTCCCTGATGTAATCGATGATCGGCTCGGCCGCACCGTTCAGGTTGACGTATTTGCTGTCGTTCGGCCCCAGCCCACCCGCAGTGGGGGTATGAACTTCGTGCCCTGCCGCCTCAAGGTGGGTGCGAACGGGGTTCCACATTTCGCCGTAGTGCCAAGCGCCGTGTACAAGGACAAACTTCATGGTTCTCTCCGAATCCGGGATCAATTGCCTGTCATCGAAGTATGTTCAACGGCGGACGGGGCCGCTATCGGAAAGACGACGGCGGTCCTATCGGATTCGCGCAGCCTTCAGGACAACGGAGGGCGTCGTGCCGTAGCGGGACTTGAACTGGGTGGAGAACTCACCCAAATGGAAGAAACCGCACTGCAACGCGACCTCGGTGACGCTGGTCCCGTCCGGATCTGATTCCCGCAGAATCCGGTAGGCGGTTTCGAGCCGCTTCATTTTCAGCCATTGGCCGGGCGTCGTGTCCAGCTCGCGGCGAAAGCTTGCCTGCAGGCTGCGGATGCTGATGCCGCAGCAACGTGCGACGCTGCTGAGGCTTACTGGTTCGCCGATACGCTCCAGCATGTACTCGGTTGCCCGGCGGACACGCAAAGACGCAATCCCGCCCGGGCTCCGTGGCTGGAAGGGGGTGGCAACGTCTCCGCTGGGGATGAGGAGGGACTCGATGATGAGCTCTTCAAGGTGAAGGCTCACCCGATGCTGCCAGCTGGAGTCTTTCACCGTCGATATGCTCATGCTGCTTTCGATCAAGCTGCAAAGCAGGGCCGGCGGCAGCCCAAGGGACAAGGGGAGCTCGACTCTTCGGCCTGGCCCAGTGGTCATTGCCTGGCCGGCCACGGTCTCGACGCGATGACGATCCAGCCTCAAAACCACTTGGTCGTAGTCGGCGTCGAGGTCGAATTGAAAGAGGTCATACGGGCCGACAACCACTGCGTTGTCAGGCGTTGCGACGGCGGTCTCCGAGCCGTAGCGAAAAAGTGCGCGGCCGCGGACGGGCATGCTCACCAGGAAGCTGTTCTCGTCGGGCTCAGCCGGCGACACCGTGACTGCAGCGCCGTAGTGCAGCCGGTTGATCGAAAGCGAACCAATCTGCTGATGGTCGAGCCGCGCCGCAAGCCGGGATGTCCTGCCGTTAAGGCGCAACGTGTGGGGGCGCAGTGTCCGCGTACATGCCTCCACCACCTGGTCCTTATCGTGCGCCGGGTCCAATATCCTCCGGGCTGTGGAGCTGAGGGTGGCAGCAATGCGTGAAAGCGTCATTGGGATCTCCACGGCGGAGGGAAGTACAGGAATTCTGACAGTATGGACAGTAAACATGGACGGTAAACCGCAACGCAACGAAAGGCAGCAACCGTGATCTTCATCGTGGTCAAGTTCAACGTCAAGCCGGACTGGTCCGATCGCTGGCTGGATCTCGTCGGTGACTTCACCGATGCTACCCGCGCGGAACCCGGGAACCTGTGGTTCGATTGGTCCCGCAGCGTGGAGAACCCGAACGAATTCGTCCTCGTGGAAGCCTTCCAGGACGATGCCGCCGAGGCGCACGTGAACAGCGAACACTTCAAGAAGGCCATGTCGGACATGCCGCAGGCACTCGCCGAAACGCCGCACATCATCAGCCGCCAGATCGAGGGCAGTGGCTGGGACCGCATGGGTGAGCTGACCATCGCCTAGCCGGAGGGTAGAGGTGGTGCCCGGCTCGAACGAGCCGGGCACCACCTGTTTAACTCCTCAGAACATCCACGGAATCTCCGCGTGGCCGAAGTCGGAGAAGGATCCGAACCGTCCGGCCTTGAACGCGAGCACCTCGCCGTCCCGGTCCCGGCACGTGGTGACCTGGCCGAAGAAGACCTGGTGATCGCCGACGTCGTACTTCTGCACAACGGTGCAATCCGCCTGGGCGAGGGCGCCCTTGATCACGGGCAGGCCGCTTTCGGTGACGTCAAAGTCTCCGTCGCCGAAGCGGTCACCGCCGCGCACCGCGAACCGCCGCGCGATCGACTCCTGCTTGGACCCCAGGATGGACACCGCGAACTTGCCGCTCTCCATCAGGGCCTCACCGGTTCGGGTACCGAAGTTCAGCGAGATCATCAGGATGGGCGGCTCCAGGCTGATGGATGTCAGCGAACTGATGGTCATCCCGTATTGCTCGTCCTCGTGTTGGGTGGTGACCACGGCAACGCCCGTCAGGAACCGGCCCATGGCCCGGCGCATCCCCATGGCATCGGGAACAGTGAAAAGCGGTGCGAGGCTCATGTCAGTTGCTCCGCTCAGCTGGTGCTGGATCCGTGTAGTAGCGGACTTCGAACATCTTGGCACCGTTCTCGGAAACCCACGGGCCGTGTTCCATGCCGGGCGGGCGGGTAGCCCAGTCGCCGGCTTTGAAGGTCCTGCCCAGGCGCTGGTCAACGAACGAGCCTTCGAAAATGAACACTTCTTCCCAGAAATCGTGGGTGAGGACGCCGTTGGGGGAGGTGTCCGTTCCAGGTTCGAACTTCAGGATTCGGGTGACTGAGTCGTTGTCCGAGTCCCGGGCCAGGATGGCCTCGGACAAACCCTCAATGTGCGGGTTGCAGGGTGCAAAGTCCACCGAGTCCGTGGGCGTGAACTCGAATTCGGGCTTGGCCATGATCAGATCTCCTCCGACTCGGTGGTGCCGGCAATGCTGTAGGAACCAAGGAAGGTGTCCAGCTCGGCGACCAGTGCGTCGTAGCCGTAGTTCCGGTAGGTGTACGCACCTCGGACTACAAACGGGGCGCCGGCGTAGAACATTTCGTACTGCTGGTGGCGGCCCGCGAACTCCGAACCGATGATGTCCCAGGCGAGCTTGAACAGCTTGACGCGTTCCTCGCTGGTGACGCCGGGGGACTGGACATAGCGTTCCATATCCGGCCGCGTCACGCTGCTGGTCATGTCGGCGACGCTGGAGGGCAGCTGCAGCACGCCGCCGCCCACGAGGTCGCGAAGGATGGAGATCACTCGAGGGTACGTCTCGGACTGCAGGCCCATGGCCCCGTAGAGTGCGCTCTTCCCGGGAACCCGCATGCCGGCGTCGTCCGTTGTTGCGGTGTACTCGGCGGCGAGCACGGCCGATTCGACGGACTGGACGATCGCGGCGAGTTCTCCGAGCTTCTCCTGCACGCCGGGGATCTTGTCCGTGCCATTCACCTGTGTGACCTTGCGGGCGACGGAGGCGATGAACTTGAGCTTGGTGGAGAACCGGATCTGGGCCTGCCAGTTGCCCAGGGCGTGGGCGCCGGTCTCGAAGAACTGGCGGCGCAGTGTGTCGATGTTCCGGTTGATGAATACCCGGTCCCAGGGGATGAGCACGTCGTCGAAGACCACCAAGGCGTCCGGCTCGTCGTAGTGGCTGGTGAGCGGGTAGTCGAAGTCGCTGGTGGCGGCAGGCGCGAACGGGCGGCGGCAGTACAGCTTCAGGCCGTCGGTGGCCACCGGGACGGCGAAGCTGACGGCGAAGTCGACGTCGTCCGGTCCCAGCGGTTTGATGCAGGTGACGAAAACTTCGTCGGCGATCGCAGCGCCAGTGGCGAGCATTTGCGAACCCCGGACAATGATGCCCTCTTCGGTTTCGCGCACGACGCCGACCTGCAGGTATTCGCCTTCCCACCCTGACGCTGTGGTGGCGCGGGAGACCTGCGGCGGGATGATCGCGTAGGAGAGGTACAGGTTCTCGGACAGGATCTTCTTGTAGTACCGCTCCACGTTGCCTGCGAAGTCGCGTTCGTCGTTCTTGAAGACCTCCGGATGGGAACCGAACGCGGCAAAGAACGTGCCGACGTGGTCAGGGCTGCGGCCCACCCAGCCGTGCGTGTGCTTGGCCCACTTTTCGATGGCCTGCCGGCGCAGCACCAGCTCTTCCTGGGTCCGGGGAGCTGCGAACGTGCGGTTTGCCGGCCCGCCGATTTCCTCCGAATGGAACTGCATTCCATTGGCGGGATCAGCCGCGATGTCGAACAGCTCGGACATGGTCCGGGCAACCTTCGCGAAGGCCGGGTGTTCCAGGACGTTGCCGACAACCTCGCCGTCGAGGATAACCGTCCTGCCGTCATTAAGGGACTTCAGGTACTCTTTTCCGGTCCTCATCAGAGTGAGCCTTTCTTGATTTTGTAGTTATGTTCAATGGTGGTCCCATTTGGGAACGAGAGCTCCAACTTCCAGGAAGTTCCGTCTATGAACTTTCCGTCCAGAAGCGGCAGGGTGCCGCCGAGGCACATGAAGTCGGCGTCGCCGATGCCGGTCCGGGCCAGGAGACGCTCGACGACGTCGGCCGGCTTGCGCAGGCCGCTCAGCGAACCTTCCTGGTACAGGACTCCGTCAACCCACGAGCGCGCTGTGCACTCGTCGAGGTCGAGATTTTCCAGGTTCTCTACGGCGATCACCTCAGCGGCCACCGGCTTGGGGCACGCGCGCTTTGAATCGCCGATATCCCGGGCTTCAATGTCACGGTCTGTGTGGTCGGATCCGATGCCGAGGTAATACTGGCCGTTGTGGCGGATGTACAGGGGCTCAATCTCACCGGAGGTCAGGTTTTCCGAAGCGTCGTGCTCGCCCGAGGTCTCGAAGAGGTCCGAGTCCATGCGGTAAAACATGGGCACCTCCGGGGGAGGGGCTACGCCGATGGCAGCCAGCTCGTCAATATGGTGTTGCACCGCTTTTGGATCCCGGCCCGTGTAGCCGGCCACCACTGCGTGGAAATCCGAAATGACGATTGTCTTGTCCGTGCCCACCACCCTGAAAGTGAGTGGGACTTGCCGTGTTGTTTGCTGTGTTTGCATTGGACTTCCTCTAGACGGTCAGAGTTTCGTAGCTGGCCAAGCGGTCATTGAGCACCGGGAACTCGTTGCGGACAATGCCCACCTGCTGCGGATCGATGTCCACCATGAGCACTGACTCCCCGGCGCCGGCCTCGGCCAGCACCTTGCCGGCGGGATCCACCACCCTGCTGTGGCCGCCGAGCTCCACGCCCTCCTGGACACCGGCAGCGTTGCAGGCAACCACGAAGATCTGGTGCTCCAGGGCGCGGGCGGTGGTGAGGAGACGCCAGTGTTCGCGCCGGGCTGCGGGCCAGGCTGCCGGAACGATCACGATTTCTGCGCCGCGGGTGCTCAGCTCCATCCACAACCCCGGGAAACGCAGGTCGTAGCACGTGATTCCTGCCGTGGCCCCGAAGGGGAGCGGGACCACAGGCAGGGCGGCCCCGGCTGTCAGGAGACTGGCTTCCTTCGATTTGTAACCGAAGACGTGGATCTTCCTGTAGGTGTGGACCACGCTGCCGTCCGGGCCCAGCAGGATTGATGTGTTGCTGAGTTGCCCGTCCGCGCCGGCTTCAATGATGCTGCCGAGATGGAGATGGACGCCCAGTTCTTTCGCAACCCGTGAGCACATTGAAACGGTGGGGCCGGAGAGTGTCTCTGCCAGGGTCGCGTAGTCATCGAAGTGGAAGTAGCCTGCACTCCACAGTTCCGGGAGGACGATCAGCTCGGCGCCGCTGATGTTGCGAAGAATCTTCTCGACCCGGTCGATCCGGTCCCCGCGGCTTTCGGTGTCCGGACTGGCTACCTGGACCAATGCGATTTTCATGCTTGTTCCTTCTCTTTGCTGCTCGGCTCGTCCAGATCACTGAGCTTCAGGCCCTTGGTTTCCTTGGCAAACATCACCGAGACCATCGAGATCAAGCCCATCCCTGCCAGGTAGATGCCGATCGCGTAGCCCGTACCGAAGGCGCTGTAGAGAGCCAACGCAATGATGGGAGACAGCGAGCCGGCGATCAGCGAAGCCAGGTTGTAGGCTACGGAGGTGCCGCTGTACCGGACATCGGTGGGGAAGAGTTCGGAGAAGAAGGCGCCGATCACCGAGCTGTACGCGGCGAAGATCAACAGGCCACCTACCGCCGCGGCGATGATGCCCCACATCTGTCCGGTGTTGAGGAGGGCAAAGAAGGCGAATGCCCAGATGACGGTGGCGATCGAAGCCCCGATCATGATGGGCTTCCGGCCTACGCGGTCCGCGTAGATGGCCAGGACAGGAATAGCGACGACGGCCACTGCCTGACCGATCATGACGGCGGTGAGTCCGGCTTGCCTTTGCAATCCCATGATTTGGGTGACGTACGTGATGATGAACAGCGAGTAGATGTAGAAGCCTGCGTTCTCACCCATGCGGCTTCCCGTGGCGATGAGGATTTCGCGCCAGTTGCGGCGGAAAAGGATGGCCAAGGGCATCTTGCGCTCGGACACTGCCATGGTCTCGCGCTTCCGCTGCGCTTCTTTGAACAGCGGTGTTTCCTGCACGTAGAGGCGGAGGACCAGGCCAATGATGACCAGCAATGCGGACAATCCGAATGCTATGCGCCAGCCCCATGCAAGGAATTCGCTCTCCGGCATGGTGCCGGCGAGGATAGCGAGCACGCCGGCTGCCATGAGATTGCCCAGGGGCGGGCCCACATTCGGCCAGGAGGACCAGAACGCGCGGCGGGAACTGTCATTGCTGTGCTCCGACACAAGAAGGACAGCGCCGCCCCATTCCCCTCCGAGTGCGAACCCTTGGATCAGCCGCAGCAACAGCAGCAGCAACGGTGCTGCAATACCAATGGCCGCGTATGACGGGATGAAGGCGATGAGGGTCGTCGCGACCCCCATGAGCATGAGGCTTGCTACCAACGTGGCGCGTCGGCCGTGTTTGTCGCCAAGGTGCCCCAGGACAATCGCGCCGAGGGGCCGGGCGAGGAAGCCGGCGGCGAATGTGCCCAGCGCCAGCATGGTGCCGACGAGGGGATCGTCCGTGGGGAAGAAGAGCTTATTGAATACCAGTGCAGCGGCTGTGCCGTAGAGAAAGAAGTCGTACCATTCCACTGCCGTACCGGCGAGGCTCGAAGCAGCAACCACGGGCAAGCTGGAGTGCTTTTGCTGCCTTGGCTCGGCTTTCTTCAAATCGGTCATTGTGGGGATCCTTTTGCGATTGGGAGCGGCCGGGCTTCTTGTGAGGCGGGCCGATGTCCCAAGAAATTGAGGGGTTCCAGTGCGTGAGCGGAATCACTTGAGCCGCCACTGAAAACTACTGTAGACGAGTTGTATACAACCTGTCTATAGTTGGGGTTAAAGATTCTTCCAGACGTCCGGGACCCTCCTGGAGGCAACTCGTATACTGGGCTTCGCGAGAAAGGCTCTCCATGATCCAAATGACTCCCACTGCGCAATCCCAGCCCGAAGTGGCTTATCAGTGGATGAAAAGCTACATCGCTGCCCTCCCGCGGGAGGAGGAAACGTTCCTCAACGAGGCCGTCCTCGCCAAGACCACGGGCACATCCCGTACGCCGGTACGGGAGGCCCTGCTGCGCCTCGAAGCGGAAGGCTTCGTCAAGCGGATCCCCCATAAGGGCGCGTTCGTGCCCCCAATTTCCGACCCCGATGTGCGGGCAATCCTGCAGGCCAGGGCCGTGGTGGAAAAGTGGGCCGTGTCAGCCCTGGACACCATGGCCGACGGACAGATCGACGCTTTCCAGAGCGTCATCGACCAGCAACGGGAAGCCAAGGATGATCCCGCGCGCTTCATTGAGCTGGATACCGAGTTCCATACGCTCATGGTTCAGGCCGGCGGAAATCCGGTCCTCGCCGACTTCTACGCCTCGCTCCGGCAGAAGCAGCTGAGAATCGGCGTCAAAGCAGTGTCCCGGGGATCGGATCGCGCCGGTGATGTGCTTCGCGAACATCAACTGATTGTGGACGCCCTGCGCAGCCGAAGCCTGGAAGCGGCCCACCAAGCCATCGATGCGCACTTGGACTCCACCCGATGGGCCGTCATCGGCTACTAATCTTCGCTGTGCAACTCCCGCTGCCGTGCGCTAAGCAGCTCAAATTCAGGCCTGGCAGCCACGAAACGTTCAACGGCGTCGAGCACTTGCTGAAGGTGGGCGTGGTCAGGGGCCACCACAGCAGCGCCAATCAAAGCGCGCCGGTGCTGGTCCTGGAAGCCGGTCTCGGCTGCGGAGACCTCAAAGCGGCGCTTGAGTTCGGCGACCAGCGGCCGGACCAGCGAACGCTTCTCCTTCAGGCTGTGAACGTCGCCCAGCAGGACATCAAATTCGATCCACCCGATCCACATAAACCCCATTCAACAGCAACGCGGGGTCACTTAAGGCCCATGTCAGGGGCGTTTACGGGCCAAAAGTGACCCCGCCTTGTTTGAGGTCTTGAGGGAATCTTGATCGAACGCAGCAAGGCGTCTTGAGTTCGGCCCGGCAGTGTCTATGAGGTTGGCCCAAAAGGGCCCCCGACTCATCCGCTGCTAGTTACCCAGGACTGACATCGTGACCCAAAACCCTGCCAGAGCCCGCGCCCGATCCCGCACCACAGCCATACTCATCGCCTGCGCCGCCACCTTGGCGGTTTCCGCCATCACGGCCCCTACGGCTTCGGCCGGGCCCGCGCAGGGAGCAGTGGTCCGGGCGTCCTCCAGCGTGTCGGCCATGGCCGGCCAGGTGGAGCAGACACTTGTGGTTCCGGTGACTGCGGGATTGGAGCCCACGCGGATCAAGGGCAGCATCGTGGTCGCCGGAAAGCCGGAAGGAACGGTCCGCGCAACGGTCAACGGCAGGATAGTCCTCGAAGCCAACGCAGCAGCAGCCATCGCCCTGGACCAGGCAGTGAGCAGCGCAGACGTCATCAACCAACAGATGACCGTTGGACTGCAGTTCATCCCGGCGGCGCAGACTATGTGCGTCCTCTCAAACGCCACAGCCACGCTGAACAACCTCGCAGTCGATTTCTCCGGAACCGCGGAGGTTCCCACGACCGTCGGCGGGTTCTTCCCGGTGTCCGTGCCCGCCGTCGTACTTCCCGTCCCGGCGGACCCGGGTGCCGATGTTTCCGCGGCCGTCATGACTGCCGCCGCCTCGATGACGCACCGCTACCCGGACGCCTCTGTCAGCGTGGTCCCGGAAGCCGGACTTGCCGCCCGGGCGGCCGGCCTTCCTGCGGGCAGCCGGGTCCTCAGCGTCGTGGGTGACCAAGGCGAAACCAGCACCAAACTCTCCACCACAGCCGGCCTCCCGCAGCTCATCCTCAGCGGCCATGACGAACAGCTCCGTACCGCCGCGCGCGCACTGGCCAGCGACAATACAGCGCTCGCCGTGACATCGTCCGTCACCGGGTTGACGTCCGCATTGCCTGCGTCGCCGGGCCTGACGCAAAGCCTCAAGGACCTGGGCAGCAGCACCCTGAAACTCTCCGGATACGGCACGCCGGAATCGTACGTGGGAGTCACCCAGTCCCAGTTCGGCGGTCCCGTCCAATCAGTGAAGGTCCAGCTCAAGGGCACGCACACGGCCGTGCCGGCCAACGCCCAGGCTCAGCTTTCCGTCTTCTGGAACGATTACCTGCTCAGCTCCAGGAACCTCGACGGCGGTGACAGCTTTTCGGTGGACGCCGAAGTACCAGCCGGGCAGCTTCAGGCGAACAACGGCCTCCGGATCCGGCTCGCGGCCCTTCCCGCGGGCGGTGATTGCACCGGCCCCGCAGGTGTGATGCCCATGGAGGTCACCGTGGACACGGCAGGCAGCACGCTGACTGCCGCCCGGGGCGGTTCCATGAAGGCCGGTTTTGCACGGTTCCCCCAGGCCCTGGGACAGAGTGTTCCCGTAGCGTTCGGCGACGGCAACGCGCAGGCAAACACCGTGAACGCGGCCACCCTGGTAGCTTCCCTGCAGCGGCAGAGCGCCACCTTGCTGGACACCCGGGTGGTGGGCCTGGATACCTTGGCCGGCTCCAGCGAGTCCGGACTGGTGGTGGGCGCCACCGGCGATGTTGCCGACAAGCTCTCGGCACCCCTGCGTTTGGCCGAGTTCCGCACCATCTCGCCGAAGGACGTCGAATACGGGGTGGGCACGTCGGCACCGTTCGGTGTCCTGGAGGCGTTCGAACAAGGCGGCCGTGATCTTTTGCTCCTCGGGGCGTGGGCACCGGACGGCGACGCTTCCGCGGCTGCGTTGCAGGCTTCCCTGACCTCGCACATCAGTGGTGTTGACGGCGGTTGGGCATCATTGTCCCGGAACCTCCTGGTCACCCAGCCCTCGGGTACGCCGGTCTTGCTGGAAAGCAACGTGGTGGTTCCGCAGAAGGCCGTCACCGACGACTACCGTCCCTACGCCTGGTGGATCGGCGGTGCAGTGCTGGTGCTGGGCCTCGCGTTCGCCGCCCGCACCATCCTGATGCGGCGCCGGGCCAAGGAAGCTCAGGCTTACGTGGACGCTGAACAGAAGGCGACCGAACCGGGCCATGGCAACTAGCGTTGCCACGCGGCGCCGCGCTGCCCACCGGCAGCCGGTGCTGCGGTCCCTGTCATCGCTGATGATCCGGGGTTGGGAACGGCTCGGCGCCCCGGTGGACGGACGCAAGGTCCCGGGCACCAGGATTGTGGCCTTGTTGGCCGCAGTGGTGGGCTACGTTGCTTGCCTGTACACCATCGGCCACGGCACCAACCTGGACTACTCCGACGCCCAAAGTCACCTGACCATCGCCCGGCGCATCTTCGACAGCAAGGCGCCCGGCTTTGAACAGCTCGGCACGGTGTGGCTGCCCATGCCCCACCTTCTGCTGGCGCCGTTCGTGGTGAACATGTGGCTGTTCAGCACGGGCTGGGCTGCGGGACTATTGGGGATCCTCGCCTTGTCCGCTACCGCCACGGGCCTGTACCTGATCGCAGCGCGCCTCGGTTTGGGCCGGGCGGGCCGCCTGGCGACCACACTGGTGGTCCTGGCGAACCCGGCGGTCCTCTACGTTTACACCACTGCTTTGACCGAGCCCGTGCTGATCATGTGCATCGTGGGCGGCATGGCAGGGCTGGCACATTGGTCCACCAGCCGGCGTCGGATGAGCGCCGGTGAACTGGCAGTCTTTGCAGGCATTCCCTCGGCCGCAGCCGTCCTCTCCCGCTATGAGGGGTGGGCGCTGGTGATGACCGGGACGCTGTTCGTGCTGATCGTCTCCAAGCGCCGCACAGGCCAATGGCGCGAAGCCCTCACCATGGCCGGCGGCTACGTGATGATCCCTGCTGCGGCGGTGCTGTGGTGGCTTTCGTACAACTGGGCCATCTACGGCAACCCGCTTGAGTTCATGTTCGGGCAGTATTCCGCTTACGCGCAGCAGAAAAACATCACCGACGGCGGCCTGTTGCCTACCAAGGGCAACCTCGGACTGACGCTGACTACTTTCCACTGGTCGTTGCTGGAAACCGCGGGGGTGGTGGTCCTCGCCCTGGCGGCGTGCGGCGCCGTCGTGCTGGTCTTCAGGAGGGGCTTCGCGAACAGCACCCTCCTGGTGGCGGTGACCGGCAGCGCCTATGCCTTTGCGCTGTTGAGCCTTTTCCTGGGCCAAACGGCCATCAACAATGACCACTCGCTTCCCACCACCTGGTGGAACAACCGCTTCGCCCTGACGGCGTTGCCGTTGGTAGCGGTTTTGGTGGCCGTCTTCGTGCAGGAACTGACCCGGCCGGCGCGGCTCCGGCCCTGGCTGATCTGTGCTTTGCTGGGTGCATTGGTGGTGCAGAACGTGTGGTGGAACGAGGACCCCACCGGGAGGTTGGCCGTCCTGGCGGAAGGCAGGATGTCAGCTGAATCCACCACCAACTCCACCGCCGCCGCCCGTTGGCTGAACCAGCACTACGAATCCGGCGGGATCCTGATGGACGAAAGCGCACGCGGCAACGCAGTGCTTCCCGTGATGGGCATCCCGCTCAAGGAAATCTACAACAGGGCCTCCGGCGATTACTTCGCTCCTGCGCTGGATGATCCGGCCAAGTATGCCAAATGGGTGTTCGTCAACGTCGAAGCAGGTACAGGAGCGCGGGATTCGGGCCCCACCGACCTCGTTTACCAGGCGATCATCAAGAACCCTTCCTTCGGCGTGCGCTACTCCGTCGCCTTTTCCACGCCCACGCACCGGATCTATGAAAGGTCCTCGGATTCATGACCCCTGCTTCCCTCGTCAAAGGACAGTTCAACCGGCAGTCGATCGGCCAGACACTGCTCGCCGCAGGCCTTGTGACCCCTGAACAACTGCAGCGTGCACTGGATCGGGCCGCGATCGAAGGCGGTTTGCTGGGACGGCACTTGATCCTGGAAGCCGGGCTGGACCGGCGTCGGATCTATGAAGTGCTGGCCCGGCAGTGGGACGCCCCGCTGGTGGATCTGGTGGCCGAGCCACCAGCCGACGAACTCATGGAGCAGCTCATTTTCAGCGAGCTTGCGGAACCTCAATGGTTGCCGTGGCGCAGCGAGGACGGAGTGCTGACCGTGGCGACGGCGGTTGTTCCGTCCGCGGCAATCGCCGAGGAAGCAGCAGCGAAGTTCGGGGCCACCGACGTCGTCTTCCGCACTACGACGGACTGGGACATCAACCAATCCATCCAACGCTCCTTCAGGCGCCACCTGCTCTACGAATCCGCTGAACGCCTGGCCGAGGAACGGCCGGGTGACTCCGCTCGCATCGCGTTGACGCCGTGGCAACGGTACCTTCCTGTGGTCCTTGTAGCGGCAATCATGGTGGGGTTCGTGATCTCGCCGCTGACGGCGGTCATCGTGCTGCTGGCTGCAGCGAACATCGTCTTCCTGATCAGCATCGGATTCAAGACGTTGGCCAGTCTCCGCCGGCCTTTCGACAAGCTCCACGAGGCGGCAGTGGTCCGGGCACGGAACAAGGAACGCGCACGACGCGGCCTTCCGCCGGTGGCCGATGAGCGGATTCCGGATTCCGAACTGCCCGTCTACACGATCCTTGTACCGGTGTTCCGCGAGGCCAACATCATCGACAAACTGCTGACGAACCTGGGGCAGCTGGATTACCCCCGGTCCAAGCTGGATGTGCTGGTCCTCCTGGAGGAAGACGACGCCGAGACCATCGCCGCGGCCAAGGCCTCCAGGCCGCCGGAGTACGTCCGTATCCTCATCGTTCCGCGGGGAGAACCGCAAACCAAGCCAAGGGCGTGCAATTACGGACTGACGTTTGCGCGGGGCGAATACGTGGTCATTTACGACGCCGAGGACCGCCCTGATCCGGGACAGCTGAGGGCTTCCATTGCAGCCTTCAAACGGGATGAGTTCGAGCGGGAGCACCTGAACCCCGGCCGCAAACCGCTCATCTGTGTCCAGGCCGCGCTGAATTACTTCAACGCCGACCAGAACGTGCTCACGCGCCTGTTCACCATCGAGTACACGCACTGGTTCGATTCCATGCTCCCGGGCCTGGACAACTCCGGGATCCCGTTGCCGCTGGGCGGCACGTCCAACCACTTCGTCACCGCGCTGCTCAAGGAAGTTGGCGCGTGGGACCCGTGGAACGTGACCGAAGACGCGGACCTGGGACTCCGGGCGGCCGTGGACGGTTACCGGGTGGGTGTCATCGACTCCACAACGTGGGAGGAGGCCTGTTCACAGGTGCCTGCCTGGATCAAGCAACGCACCCGCTGGATCAAGGGGTACATGATTACCTCGGCGGTGAATACCCGGAACTCCCTGAGGTACATCAAGAGCACGGGGGTAGCCGGAACAGTAGGCTTCCTTGGGCTGATCCTCGGCACGCCGCTGGCCTTCCTGGCTTATCCGCTGGTGGTTGGATTCACCGTGGTGACCTACATCGGTTACGACATCGTAGGCCTGGTCCTTCCCGGCTGGTTGCTGGCCGGAGGGGTGGTGTCCATGCTGTTCGGCAATGCCATGATGATCATCGTCTCCGGTGTCGCCACCTTCCGCAGGCATGGTTGGAGGATCGCGATTTTTGCCTTGCTGAACCCGTTCTACTGGGTCCTGCATTCCGTGGCGGCGTGGCGCGCGGCCTGGCAGATGCTGACCAGCCCCCATAAATGGGAGAAGACCCCGCACGGTCTGGAGGCGGAATACCACGACGACGGCCACTGGGTCGGGTGAAGCACCGCACCTGATCTTGAGCCAATCTTGAGCAAATGCCGCAGAGAGGTTGAGTAAGCACCGCCACACTGAATCCAAAGCCGCAGGATGACCAGCTGAGGGGGTTGGACACGGTGCTCGATCCGTTCTCTGTAAGAGTCGCCCTGGGCGTCGTCACAGTAACCCTCTTGGTGTTGTTCTGTACCTCCTTCCACCGCACCCGTTCGCCGTATGCCGGCTGGTGGAGCCTGGCCCTGCTGCAATTCATGGCCGGCAACACAGCCTTTCTGCTCAACGGATCCCCGCATCAGCAATGGGCCAATCCGGTGGGAAACGTCCTGGTGGTGGCTGGAGCATTCAGCGTGTGGGCCGGCGCCCGCTCCTTGCGGGACCTCAAAACCGCCCGCTGGCAACTTGCCGCAGGTCCTGCGGTCACTGCTGTCGCTTCTGTCCTCGAAAGCCCCGCCACCAATGTCTGGTCCGGGGGCTTCGTCTATCTGGCCATGATGGCCACCGGGATTGCCTTGGCCGCCCGGGATCTTTGGCTGATTAAAGCTTCCCATTCCCAGGTCCACAAGGCTTTGTCGCTGGCAGCAGGTCTCCTGGCCACGTACTACCTGGGCCGCTTTACGGTCTATGCACTGGAAGGGCCGGCAAGTGAGGCCTTCCGTATGTACTTCGGTCCCGGACCGTCGGGCCTGGTTTCGCTGGTGCTGCTGGTGACGGTGTCCTTCAGCATGACGGCCCTCACCAGCGACCAACTCATCAAGGGTTTGAAGGAGCGGGCGGCCCGCGACCACCTGACCGGCCTGCTCAACCGTGGAACGTTCCTCGAACTGGCCACCACCGAGCTCCACCGTTTGTACTCCACAGGATCCGGCGCTGCCGTGGTCCTGGCAGACCTGGATCACTTCAAGGCAGTCAACGACGAATACGGTCATGGCGCCGGGGATGAGGCCTTGAAGGCCTTCGCTGCGGCCTGCGCCGCGTCCGTGAGGTCCACGGACCTCATTGGACGCTACGGCGGGGAGGAGTTCATCCTTTTCCTGCCCGGGGCCACACAGGAGCGGGCCGAGAGCATCGCCGTCGAAATCAGCCGCCGGACCGCAGGCATGCGCACACCGGAAGGTATCCCGTTCCCCACCATCAGCTATGGAGTTACGTCCAGCATCTCTGCCGGAGCCGATCTGAACTTCATGATCGAGGTAGCTGACGCAGCGCTTTACAGTGCCAAGGCACAAGGAAGAAACCGGATTGTAGGAGCCGACCGCCTCGAGGCGGCCACTATTGCGGATGAGGCACGATCATGACGCTCAATGAACTGACCACCAGGATCCAGATCCAGCACAACCAGGAGTTGTCCGTCTTCAGGAAAGACATCACCAGTGCTCCCTACAAAGCCGGAACAGCCACATCCTTGAACGCGGACCGGCGCTCGGTGCGGATGGGTCCTGTCCAGTCCGTTGAGGACGGAAACGCCAACCTGACCATCGTGGCCGATGTTGAAGGCCTTGCCTGGTTCACTGCGGACAAGGGCCTCCTGGGAAGTTGCATCACAGTGTCCATCGCCGGCCACCGGCGGAACACCGGCACGCGCGTCCATCTCCCGCTCGCTGAATGCGATGCCTGGATCGAGGCCATCCTGGGCGGGTCATGGATCACAAACGTCTACCGCATGGGCAACAAGGCAAAGCCCGACGGCCGGCTGGATATCGCTTCCTATCGCTTGTTCCTGGACGAGCACCGCAACCCGGTTCCCAAGCCCCAGGCCGTAGCCGATATGACGCTGCGCAGCCTGGACGAATCGTGACCAGTACCAAGCCTCGCCGGCTGGTGTCCACTGATGATGACGACCCCCGAATACAAAGCCTGGAACGGCAGGTCCGGGCACTCATGCAAGAACTCCATGAGGTCCGGAATGAACGACGCCATGAGGCCCTTACCGACCCCCTGACAGGCGTCGGCAACCGGCTGGCCCTGGCCGATGCCTTCAAGGAAGCCACGGCTGCCATGGCCAACAGCATCGCCCCGCCCGCGCTGCTCCTGTTGAACCTGGACGGATTCAAGACGTTGAAGAACTCTGCGGGCCATGCGGCAGCGGACCAGGTTCTGGTCACCGTTGCCATGCGCATCCGCTCGGCAGTCCGGGAGAACGACGTCGTCACCCGCCTGGGTGGCGACGAATTCGCTGTGTTGATGCCCGGCACCCCCAAGAACCGGGCTGCCGCCGTCGGGAACCGCATCCTGGCCGCGCTGGAACCCGGCATCGACCTCGGCAACAACAGTGTCCAGTGTGCTGCCAGCATGGGCCTGCGGATCGCCGAGCCGCACCACACCCTGGAGGACCTCCTCCAGGAAGCCGATTTCGCCCTGGAGGAATCCAAGAGCGAGGGCCGGAACAAGCTCAAGCTCTTCGATCCCGTGACCCTGCACTCCCGGCAACTCCAGCGGCAGATCGTGGGCGACCTGAGGGAGGGGATCCGCTCTGAGCAGCTGGTCCTCTATTACCAACCAATCGTTGACCTTGCCACGGGAACCATTGAGGGTTGCGAGGCCCTGGTCCGCTGGAACCATCCGATACACGGGCTCATCATGCCGGACCAGTTCATTCCCGTGGCAGAGGCCACCGGGTTGATTGCGGAACTGGGCAGGTGGGTCCTCCGCACAGCAATGCGCCAGCTGAGGCAATGGCGGGATAATCCGGCGACGTCGGAGCCCGCCTTCTCCATGCGCATCAACGTCTCTGCCGCCGACCTTCAAAGCCTGGAATTCGTGGACGACGTCCGCGACGTTCTCCAAAAGGAAGGATTGTCCCCGGAGTCGCTGGTCCTGGAACTTACCGAGAGCGCCATCATCCAGAACAACGAGCTGGACCGTTACACCCTGATGAGCTTGCACAGGCTGGGCGTAGGCCTGGAGATAGACGATTTCGGCGCCGGTTATTCCTCGATGGGCTACCTGCGCAAACTCCCCGTGGATCGGGTGAAGGTTGACCGGCAGTTCGTGAAGGACCTGGAGAAGGACCCGTCCCAGCTGGAGTTCCTGGCGGCAATCCAGCAAGTCATCCGCTCGTGCGGGCTGGAAGGGGTCTGGGAAGGCATTGAGACAGCGCGGGAAGCGGAGTTGCTGCGGAGTATCGGCTGTACGAGCGGACAGGGGTATTTCTTCGGCAGGCCGTTGCCCGAAGCAGACTTCCTTGCCCGGTTAAAGGAAACGCGAGGTCACTTATGGCCCATCCCGGAGGGATTTACGGGCCATAAGTGACCTCGCGTCACTTCAGGCGGAGAGGATCAGCCGAAGTACTTCGGCAGGGTTCCTTCGTGGGCTTCGCGCAGGGCGTCCAGCGAGAGCTCATCCACGCCGTTGATCTCCAGCTTTCCACCGGCAGCGTCAACGACGCCGATCCGGAGGTGGGCGAAGCCACGGGCGGTGCACATGTCCTTGAAGCGGACTTCCTCGGAGCGCGGCACGGACACGATGGCCCGGGCCTGGGACTCGGAGAAGAGGGCCGTGAACAGGTCCACGCCGTCGCGCTCCATGAGTTCCTCAAGGGCGATGCGGGCGCCGACGCCGTAGCGCAGCGAGGACTCCACCAAAGCAGCCGCGAGGCCACCTTCGGAGAGGTCGTGTGCCGCGTCGACCATGCCGTCGCGTGAAGCGTTGATCAGGATTTCACCCAGTGCACGCTCAGCTGCGAGGTCAACCTTCGGCGGCAGGCCACCGAGGTGTCCGCGCAGGTTGGACCATTCGGAACCATCCAGCTCAGCTGCGGTGGTACCCAGCAGGTAGATGGCCTGGCCATCTTCACGCCAGCCCGACGGCGTACGGCGGGCGACGTCGTCAAGCTTGCCCAGGACCGCCACAACGGGGGAGGGGTGGATCGGCGTGGTGCCGGTCTGGTTGTACAGCGAGACGTTGCCGCCGGTTACCGGGATGCCAAGTTCCATGCAGGCGTCCGAGAGGCCACGGATGGCCTCGGCGAGCTGCCACATGACATCCGGGTCCTCGGGGGAACCGAAGTTCAGGCAGTCGCTGACGGCCATCGGAACGGCGCCGGAGGTAGCGACATTGCGGTAGGCCTCAGCCAGTGCGAGCTGTGCGCCCTGGTACGGCTCAAGGTAGGTGTAGCGGCCGTTGGCGTCGGTGGCCAGGGCAACGCCCAGGCCGGTTTCCTCGTCAACACGGACTACTCCGGCGTCATCCGGGAAAGCCATGGCGGTGTTGCCGCCAACGTAGCGGTCGTACTGCTTGGTGATCCAGGACTTGCTGCACATGTTGGGCGATGCCACCAGTTCGGTGACAGCCGCAGCCAGCTCGGTGGGAGCCGACGGGCGGCCGGCGTCCTCAACGGAACCGGTGAAGGAGTTTGCCTGGACGGAATCCTGCCACTCCGGACGGGCGAACGGACGGTCGTAGACCGGGCCGTCGTGCGCGACGGTGCGGGGATCGACGTCGACAATTACTTCGCCTTCCCAGGTGATGATGAGGCGGCCGGTGTCGGTGACTTCACCCAACCAGGAGTACTCCACGGCCCACTTGTCCATCACGGCTTCGAAGGCTTCGATGTTCTCCGGGGTAACGACGGCCATCATGCGTTCCTGCGACTCGGACATGAGGATCTCGCCCGGGGTCAGCGTGGGGTCGCGCAGCAGGACCGAGGTCAGCTCGACCTCCATGCCGCCGTCGCCGTTGGAGGCGAGCTCGGACGTGGCGCAGGAAATGCCTGCAGCGCCGAGGTCCTGGATACCTTCAACCAGGGAGCCCTTGAAGAGCTCAAGGCAGCACTCGATGAGGACCTTCTCAGCGAACGGGTCGCCCACCTGGACGGCCGGGCGCTTGGAGGGCTTGGTGTCATCGAAGGATTCCGAGGCCAGCACCGAGGCGCCGCCAATGCCGTCGCCGCCGGTGCGGGCACCGAAGAGGACAACCTTGTTGCCCTTGCCGGAGGCGTTGGCCAGGCGGATATCCTCGTGGCGCATTACGCCCACGGCCAGCGCGTTCACCAGCGGGTTTCCCTGGTAGACGGAGTCGAAGACCATTTCGCCACCGATGTTCGGCAGGCCAAGGCAGTTGCCGTAGCCGCCGATGCCGGCAACGGCACCGTGCATGACGCGTGCGGTGTCCGGGTGGTCGATGGCGCCGAAGCGCAACGGGTCCATCACCGCTACCGGGCGGGCGCCCATGGAAATGATGTCGCGGACGATGCCGCCGATGCCGGTAGCGGCACCTTGGTACGGCTCAACGAACGACGGCGAGTTGTGGGACTCGATCTTGAACGTTACGGCCCAGCCGTCGCCCAGGTTGGTGACGCCGGCGTTCTCGCCGATGCCCACCAGCATGTCCTTCTTCATTTCCTCGGTGACCTTCTCGCCGAACTGGCGGAGGTGGTTCTTGGAGGACTTGTAGGAGCAGTGCTCGCTCCACATGACCGAGTACATGGCCAGCTCGGCACCGGTGGGGCGCCGGCCAAGGACCTTGACGATCTCGTCGAATTCGTTCTGCTTCAGGCCCAGCTCGGCCCACGGGAGTTCCGTGTCCGGGGTCTTGGCAGCGTGCTCAACGGTGTCGATGTTGAACTTCTTGGTGGTTTCCGTGGTCACTTGTCGCCTCCCATAATCTTGGTCAGTACGGAGGTGAAGAAGCCCAGGCCGTCGGTGTCGCGGGGTTCGCCGTTCAGCGACTCGGGGCCGAAGCCGGCCTCCACTGCGTGCTCGGGGTGGGGCATGAGGCCCACCACGTTGCCGGCTGCGTTGGAGATACCGGCGATGTCCCGGCGGGAGCCGTTCGGGTTGAAGCCCACGTAGCGGAACACCACGCGGCCCTCAGCCTCAAGGGCGTCCAGGGTCTTCTCGTCGGCGATGTACTGTCCTTCCTGGTTCTTCAACGGCACGATGATTTCCTGGCCATCGGTGTAGTCCACGGTCCAGGCTGTGTTGGCGTTTTCCACGCGCAGCGTCTGGTCGCGGCAGATGAACTTCAGGTGGTCGTTCTTGATCATGGAACCGGGCAGCAGGTGTGACTCGGTGAGGATCTGGAAGCCGTTGCAGATACCCAGGACCGGGAGCTTGGCGTCGGAGTTCGCAGCATCGATGATCTTGGACATCAGCGGTGCGAAACGCGAGATGGCGCCTGCACGGAGGTAGTCGCCGTAGGAGAATCCGCCGGGGATGATGACTGCGTCAACATCGCCGAGTTCGGAGTCGGCATGCCAGAGCGGCACCGCCGTGCCACCTGCGAGACGCACTGCACGGGCGGCGTCGCGGTCGTCAAGGGTGCCGGGGAAGGTGACGACGCCGATCTTGGCACCAGCCAGGCCACGAGCACCAGAAGCGTCGGCGGCGATAGCCTCGCCGATCAGGGGGAGTGAAGTCATATCAGGCCTCGACGACCTCGACGTTGACGACATCCTCGATCACCGGGTTGGACAGGAGGGTCTCGGCAGCTTCGCGGGCCTGGGCCAGGATAGCGTCGGTCACCTCGCCGTCGACAGTCAGTTCAAAGCGCTTGCCCTGGCGGACTGCGCTGAAGCTGTTGAAGCCGAGGCGGGGCAGTGCACCCACGATGGCCTTCCCCTGGGGGTCCAGAATCTCGGGCTTGGGCATGACGTCAACGACGATCCGGGGCATCCGGTAACTCCTGTGCGTGAGTTGGGTGAACCTTAAATAAGGCTGCCGCGGAGATGCCGTCTCACGCCGTTCAGCCGCATTCAAACAGCGTTATGGACACAGGGTTAAACACGGTTGTGAACTGCATTGTTTGAACGGCATGGGGGCGCTCCGCGAGCTTGCACAACCATTCTACCGGGAGCGGCGCACATACCCTATTCAGCCCGATTCTGCGAGGCCACCCCGCCGTCACGGCGGAAATCGTGCCAAGGGAACGTCCGACGGCGGCAGGCACGAGCGCCTGTCGACGCTGGCCGCCGCGGCCCGGCGTCACTAGGATTGCCGCATGGCTGAAAAACCGAAATCGATGGTGCTGGGTGTTGTGGCCGCAGCCGTTTTTGCAGATTTGGGCCGCATGGTCATCCAAAAGATCAGGGCTGACAAAGCTGCCCGCGACCACAGGGTGACAGCTCCCTTGGACGCGGAGACCCGGGCGAAAATCAGCGACGCCCTGCGCGGACCCCGGTAGGGAACCTGACATTAGCGCACGTACAAATGCGCTATTCAAAGGGGTTAAACGGCGTGATTCCGGCGTACTTTGGAGATACACGCGGGGGTTCACCCCCCTGGTAAAACAAGGATAACCAGGAGGACCAATGACCGATCACATTGCAGAAGTATCCGCCTGTAGCGTTGGCAGCTGCGGATTCAACCACGATGGCTGCACCGCTTTTGGAATCACCATCGGCGGAACCCAGGACCACGCTTCCTGCGCAACTTTCATTGACACCAATGCCATGGGCGGCCTGCCCAAGGTCCTGGCCCACGTCGGCGCCTGCCAGCGGTCCGAGTGCGTCCACAACAACAACCTCATGTGCGAGGCCCACGACGTCAAGGTCGGACCCGGCCGCGAAGCCGCCGATTGCCTTACCTACGAGCACGCCTGATTGCTGACTAAGCGAAAAGTGGGCCCACCTCCTGCGAGGTTGGGCCCACTTTCTTGATGTCAGGCTACTTCTTGGCCGTCTTGGATTTGGCCGGGGTTGCCGCGGCTTCCTTGGGGCTGTCGGCGTCCTTCATCTCCTGCTCGGCCGTAGCCTGGATCAAGGCCAGGAGTTCAGGATCGAGTCCGGGCGCAAACTCTTCCTTGCGCTCCGCCGACATGGTCATGGGGAAACCGTCCGGCATCTGCTCGGTGCTCAGTTCGGTGCCGTCGTTGGACGGTGACGCCCCACGGTAGAGCTTGCCTGCTTCGCTGAGGTTGTCAGCGCTGAAGGTGTACTGAATGCTCTGGAGTCCCAGGTCCAGGAGCTTCTTCACTTCCGGGAACTGCTCGGCGTTGGTCTTGGGGATCGGGAGGACCTTGCCCCAGTTCACACCCAGGCTTTCCAGGGCCTTTGCGTAAGCATTCTCGTGGGCTTGGTCGCGGACAATCAGGTAGGCGATGGTGGAGCGTGCCGTCTTGTTTTCCGTCATCTCGTAGATGCGGCATTTCTGGAGCCGCCCCGTGGATTCGAGCATCAGGTTGTAGAGCAGGTCCAGGACGAGGTTCCCGCTGTTGTAGACGTAGGAACCGCTCCAAGGGTTGCCTGCCGCATCCACGGGCAACGCACCCTGGGCGCCCACCAGGTAGTGGTGGATATTGCTGGTGTCCAGGGCGATCTTCAGGGGAGTGGCACCGCCGGCGCCGGGCTCGTCCACCGGATCCGACTTCTTGCCCTGGTAGCGGGGTGACCCATCAAGGAGTTGGGAAATGGTGGTTCCGATGAGTTCCACGTGGCTGATCTCTTCGGTACCGATGCCCTGGAGGAGGTCCTTGTAGGGCTTGGAGGCGGGATCGCCGCGGAAGTTCATGCTTTGGAAGAGGTACTGCATCATGGTCCGCATTTCGCCGAACTGTCCGCCCAGGCCTTCCTGGAGGGCGTTGGCTGCAGCGGGATCAGGCTCGTCGGCAGCGATTTCATTGATGAGAAGTTGGGTGTGCAGGTACATACGTTTCCTCACGTTGCCTCATGCTATGCGTGGGATGGGAACCCTCTGCTGGCCACCCCGGACCCACATAACATAAGCATGCTTACTATTTCCACGCAAGGAATTTCGCAAGTAAGTGGAGATTCGTTCAGCCCGCCACTTGATTGGTGAGCGGCTTGCCTTCCTTGAGGGCGGAGATGTTGGCCAGGACCAGCTTCGCCGAACCCTTGGGGCGGTTGCCCGCGACGTGGGGCGTGATGATCAGGTTGGGCGCCGACCACAATTCCGAATAGGCCGGCAGTGGTTCCACCTTGGTCACATCCAGTGCTGCTGCACGCAGGCGGCCTTCCTTCAGCGCTGCCAGCAGCGCGTCCTCATCCACCGTCGCGCCGCGGCCCACGTTGACGAACACAGCGGTCGCCGGCAGATGACGCAGGACCTCGTCATTGAGGGCGTCGGCGGTTTCCGGGGTCGCGGGCAATATTGAAATCAGCACGTCCGTGGTGCCCAGGACCTCCGGGAACCCATCCGCGGGCACCACCGGGAAGCCATAGCGCTCGCCGGCGGAACTTGCGACGCCGGTGACCTCCGCGCCCAGCGCGGCCAGCAGGGGAGCCAGCCGCCCGGCGATGGAACCGAACCCCCAAATGGTGACCTTGGCGCCGTCGAGCGTGTAGAGCTGTTCGGTGCCGGGGTTGGACTGCTCGGCGTTGTATGGCTGGTTCCAGGTAGCGGCTTTTTGCGATTCCAGGAGGACATCCAGACGCCGCACGGCAGCCAGGACCAGCGCCAGCGCGTGTTCAGCGACCGGGCCGTCGTGGAGTGAGCGTCCGGACGTGATGGCTGTGGTGTCCCCGAATCCAGCGGCGAGTACGGAGTCGGGTCCGGCTGCGAGCGTCTGGACCAGCTTGAGTGAGGTCATTTCCTTGGCGGCATCGGCGAGGTTCTCCGAGGTATTCCGCCATGCCACCAGAACCTCTGCGTCGCGGTGTTCGCCGGGGATGGGCTTGTCCACTGCGTAGACCACGATCTCGTCCCCGGAGGTTGCGGGATCGGAAAGGTCCAGTTCGATGGTGTCCGGGACGAGGATTTTCACGGCAACTCCAAGGTTTAC
Organism: Paenarthrobacter sp. C1; assembly: GCF_049315185.1. NCBI lineage: Bacteria > Bacillati > Actinomycetota > Actinomycetes > Micrococcales > Micrococcaceae > Paenarthrobacter > Paenarthrobacter sp. C1. Next base: position 585,534 of record NZ_CP186052.1, read on the forward strand.
GGGCGTCGGGCAGTTTGCACTAGAGGCTACCGCTTTATCCCGCCGCGCATCTGCTCCTGCTCCATCTCTGGCAATGTGACGGCCAGCACTCTATGGTTGTAGGACGTTCGACGTAGCACGTAACACGAACGCCCATCACGAGGTAGCACTACACGCAAATCCCTGAACCAACCACGCGTGAAGTGCCAACCCGGAGCCGATTCGAAAGGACACTGGATTTGAAATCCATACCCCCTGCACCATCGCTCGCCCGCATCGCAGCTGCCGGCACCCTGAGCCTGGGCCTGCTGGCCGGGCTCGGCCTTCCGGCCACCGCCGCCCCCATCCCGCCCAGCAACCCCTCTGCATCCCCCGGCACCTTCACCGAGGCCAACATCGCCGCTGACCGCACGGCTGCCAACTTCTTCTACCGGATCCCCGCCCTGACCTACCTGGGCAACAATGTGGTGTTGGCAGCCTGGGACGGACGTCCCGGCTCAGCGGCCGACGCGCCCAACCCCAACTCGATAGTCCAACTCCGCAGCACTGATGGCGGCCAGACCTGGGGGCCGGTGCAGGTCATCGCTGCGGGTCACGTGGCTGACGCCAGCGGACCCAAATACGGTTACAGCGACCCCTCCTACATCTACGACGCGGAAGCAGGCAAGGTCTTCGCTTTCTTCGTCTACTCCAAGGACCAAGGCTTCGGCGGCAGCCAGTTCGGCAACGACGACGCCGACAGGGCAGTGATCTCCTCGGCAGTCATCGAGTCCTCCGACGGCGGAATCACCTGGAGCCAGCCCCGGCTCATCACCAACGTGACCAAGCCCGGGACCAGCAAGACCAGCCCGGCGGCCGGGGACGTCCGCTCGAACTTTGCCTCCTCCGGCGAAGGCATCCAGCTCAAGTACGGCCAGTACAAGGGCCGGCTCATCCAGCAGTACGCCGGCGATGTGCGCCAGGCCGACGGCACCAACAAGATCCAGGCCTACAGCGTCTATTCGGACGATCACGGCGCCACCTGGCACAAGGGTGCCAACGTCGGTGACCGGATGGACGAAAACAAGACCGTTGAACTCTCCGACGGCCGTGTCCTCCTGAATTCCCGGGACAACGCCAACCAGGGCTACCGCAAGGTGGCCGTTTCCACTGACGGCGGCGCCACGTACGGTCCGGTCACGCAGGACACGGAGCTTCCGGATCCCGCCAACAACGGAGCCATCGCGCGCATGTTCCCGAACGCCGCGCAGGGCTCGGCCGATGCCAGGAAGCTCATTTTCACCAACGCCAACTCCAAGACCGGCCGCGAAAATGTCTCCGCCCGTGTCTCCTGCGACGACGGCGCTACGTGGCCGGGCGTCCGCACCATCCGCTCCGGTTTCTCCGCGTACTCCACTGTGACCCGGCTGGAGGACGGCAAGTTCGGCGTGCTCTACGAGGGCAACTACACGGACAACATGCCGTTCGCCAAGTTCGACGACGCCTGGTTGAACTACGTTTGCGCACCGTTGTCCGTGCCGGCCGTCACCGCTGCTCCCGGAGCTACGCAGCAAGTGCCGGTAACCGTGACAAACCAGGAAGCCACCACGCTCACTGGCGCCAACGCCACTGTTTACACACCCAGCGGCTGGTCGGCCACCACAGTGCCGGTTCCCGATGTCGCGCCGGGAGCCTCGGTCACCGTCAACGTAGCCCTCACCGCACCGGCAAACGCCAGCGGGCCGCAGAACCTCAACGCGGCCTTCACGACGGCGGATGGCCGGGTTTCGCAGTTCACCTTCACCGCCACCGTGCCGGTGGCTCCGCAGGTGGGTCTCACCATCACCGGTTCTGCACCCGCACGCGATGTCGTGGCCAGCCCCTACCAGGTGGGCGAAGTCCTCAGCTACTCGTTCAATGTCAAGAGCACGGCCAACGTCACGGCCAACTCCGTACCGGTCTCGGGAACCTTCGACTCCGGCTTCCTGCCGCCCTCGGCTCCCAACTGCCGGTTCAACAACCTGGCCGCAGGCGCTGCGTACAACTGCACCACTGCCAAGCATGTGATCACGGCTACGGACGTCCAGCGTGGCTACTTCCTTCCGGAGGCGGGCTTCACCATCACTGCCAGCGCGACGCCGTCGCTCAGCAAAACGGTGCAGTTCACTGGTGCTGCGGTCGCGTTGCGCGACGGTCTGCTGACAGCCGACATCAGCGGGGCGCGTGCCGACGTCGGGCGTGACCTCGCAACCCGGCCCTACGCCGCAGGTGAGCTGGTCCCGTACACGTTCACGGTGAAGAACACGAGCCCTTTGGTGGAGAAAACAGTCCCCACCGCCGGCAACTTCAGCCCGTTCCTTCCCGAGGGTCCGGGGAACTGCCGTTACAGCGTGTTGCCGGCGGGGCAGGGTTACGAGTGCACCACCCCGCGGCACACGGTGACTGCCGCCGAAGCCGAGCAGGGCTTCTTCGTCCCGGACACCACCTGGGAGGTCAGCGCTGCCGGCCAAAGCACCAAGACCATTACGGTGAACGGCGGCGAGGTGGACCTCAAAGTGCGCGAACCGAAGCTTGCGGCAACGGTTTCCGCTGAATGGCGGGACGCTGACGGAGATCGTTTCGCCAGCCCCGGTGATCCCGTGACCTACACGTACACGGTGGGCAACGCGGGCAACGTTGCGGTAACCGGGTTGGAGGCCCCCGACGCCGGTATTTCCGCAGCCGCGCTTGCTGAGGGCGCCACGGTGACGTCCACCCGGGAGCATGTCCTGACAGCTGCGGACGTGGCCGCCGGAAGCCTTGCGGCAGTGGGTTTCGAGGCGACGGCCCGCAACGGTGCAACGGAAGTGGCTGCGTCTGCGGCAGCGGATCCGCTGGTACTGACTGTCCAGCCGGCCAAGCCGGGCAACGTGCCTGCGCTGACAGTCCAGGACTTCGACGGCCGGACGCCGCCCTTTGACCTGGGCACGACGGACAAGTACCGGACCGGACAGAAGGTAGAGCTCAAGGGTCTTGAATACGGTCAGTGGTACTACGTCTATCTCAACAAGACGATGTACCGTCTCGGCTGGATCTTCCCCACCACCGACAACACCGTGGAGTTCATCCTGCCTTCGGATGTCAAGAACGGCCGCGACGACGTCGTGGTCCTGGACAAGGATGGCGTGCAGGTTTCGTTTGACCGGCTCCAGGTGACACCCAAGGGCTAGTCGTTTACGGCTGGCTGCACACGACGGACCGCAGGGTTGTTCCCTGCGGTCCGTTGCTGCTTTCCATGACGAATCGCGGCCATTGTGACAAGACAAATTCGCTGAAATGTGCTGTATGTCATATTCGGCTCTCAGTAGATACTCTATGACTCGGCTGGTTGTGCGGCTTTGACAAGAACTGTCAAAGGTTCAACCATCTGAAAGTTGACAGGCCTTGGCGATGGAGCCCGGGCCTCCTCAGTGAAAGGTGCAACCACTCGTGAAATCACAAGGAAAGAGCTTCGTCAGAAGCGGGGGACTCCGGAAGGCCGCGGTGCTTGCCGTCGGCCTGCCGTTGCTGCTCTCGTCCATGGCGATGCCGGCCCAGGCCGCCCCTGCCCCGGAGGCGCCCGGAAATGTTGCAGGCGTGGCCAAGAAGAACCTTGACCCCGGTTCCTACAAGGACGGCCGCTACATGGTGGTCCTTGCCGAAAAGCCTGCGGCAACCTACGACGGCGGCACGGCAGGGCTCGCGCCGACCAAACCGGAGGAAGGCAAAAAGCTCGACGCCGACAGTGCCGAGGTGAAGGAATACCAGCAGCACCTGCAGCAGAAGCAGCAGGAAGTTGCCCGGCAGGAAAACGTCACCATCAAGCGCGAGTTCACCACCGCCGTCAACGGCTTCAGCGCCAACCTGACCGCGGACCAGGCCATCAACCTTGCCAAGGATCCCAAAGTCCTGATGGTCGCACCGGACACGCAATACGCTCCGGACTACTCCACCACCGACTTCCTGAAGCTCAGCGGCCCCAACGGCACCTGGGCCACCCAGTATGGCGGGCAGGAGAATGCCGGCAAGGGCACGGTCGTGGGCGTCATCGACACCGGCTACACCCCTTCAAACCCGTTCTTCGCCGGTGAGCCCGTGGGGCCGCTGGTCGGCAACCCCCAGGTTGGCGTTCCCTACCGCACTGCGGACGGCAAGATCGCCATGCTCAAGGCCGACGGCGACACTTTCGTCGGCGAATGCCAGCCAGGCACCGGGACGGGCGCCGACTACGACGGCAGCGCCTGCAACTCAAAGGTCCTCAGCACCCACTACTTCGCAGACGCCTTCCTGGAAACAGTTCCCCCGGAAAACCGGGCTCCCGAAGAAGTCATTTCAGCGGTGGACGTGGACAGCCACGGCACCCACACCGCCAGCACGGCAGCAGGCAACGGCAACGTTGACGCCGTCGTGGATGGCAGGAGCTTCGGAACCACCAGCGGCATTGCACCGGCCGCCAAGCTCTCCATCTACAAAGTCTGCTGGGAAGACACCGATCCCGCCACCGGTGGCTGCTACGGCTCCGCTTCCGTGGATGCGATCGAGCAGGCCATCCTGGACGGCGTGGACGTACTGAACTACTCCATTTCCGGTTCCACCACTTCCACCACGGATCCGGTGTCGCTGGCATTCCTGTCCGCAGCGTCAGCCGGCATCTTCGTCGCCACCTCGGCCGGCAACTCCGGACCAACCGCCAGCACCGTCAATCACGGAGCTCCCTGGCTGACCACCGTTGCTGCGACATCCTTCTCCCAGGAACTCCAGGGCACAGTTGAATTCTCCGACGGCAGCAAGTTCCGCGGAGCGAGCATCATGAACCGCGAGGTGAGCGGGGCCGGCGTCGTGCTGTCCACCAACGCCGCAAGCGGCCAAGGTAACGCAGCGCTGTGTGCTCCCGGGTCCCTGGACCCGGGAAAGGTTGCCGGCAAGGTTGTTGTTTGTGACCGTGGCGTGGTTGACCGCACCGCCAAGAGCGCTGAAGTCCTGCGCGGCGGCGGCGTTGGCATGATCCTCGTCAACCTGACGGACTCGTCGCTGGATACTGACAAGCACGTCATTCCTACCGTGCACGTGAACCCGCCCGCCACGCAGACCATCAAGGACAAGGTCACGGCGAACCCGGCCATCACTGTGTCCCTGTTGAACCGCGACACCACGGGACTGCCGGCCGAAGCACAGCCGCAGATCGCCGGGTTCTCCTCGCGCGGGCCGCTGCTTGCCACTGACTCGGACCTGCTGAAGCCGGATGTTTCGGCACCCGGTGTCGCCATCCTCGCGGGTGTATCCCCGATCGGAACCGGCGGCGACAACTTCGGCTTCCTGTCCGGAACGTCCATGGCTTCACCGCACGTGGCCGGTTTCGGCGCATTGATCCTCGGCAAGAACCCGCAGTGGTCTCCGGCTACGGTGAAGTCCGCCATGATGACCACCGCTGGTCCGGTCAAGCTGGCCAACGGCGCCGTCAACAAGGACGTCTTCGCCACCGGCGCCGGACAGGTTGATCCGGCAAAGGTCCTCAACCCTGGCCTGGTCTACGACGCCACCACCGAGGACTACCTGAAGTTCATCCAGGGCACCGGGATGGACCTGGGCATGGAAGGGCTCGGCACCACGGCCGCGCGCGACATGAACGTTCCCTCCTTCGCGCTGGGCAACCTGGCCGGCAAGATCGAAGTCACGCGTACGCTGACTGCGCTGACGCCGGGCACCTACCGGGCCACGGCCAACGTGCCGGGCGTCAACGTCAAGGTGACACCGTCCGTGCTGACCTTCGGTGCGCCCGGTGAAAAGAAGACCTTCAAGGTCCAGTTTGAGAACAAGAACGCCGAACTGGGCAAGTTCGCCATGGGTTCGCTCAACTGGCAGGGTGCCAACAAGACCGTCACCTCGCCGATCGCCGTCCGTCCGCAGTCCGTCATCGCGGACAAGGCCCTGGCCTTCACCGGCACGGGCCCCAATGGCTCGGGCACCATCAACATCACCTCCGGCACCAACCTGCCGGTGGGTGTGACCATTGATGGCCTGTCCAAGGCTGATTCTTCGGCTATCGAGCTGGTTCCCGGCCCGTTTGCCGGCCAAACCAACGCATCCAACTTCGTGAAGAAGGTGACCGTTGGTGAGGGCAGTGCCCTGGCCAAGTTCTCGGTGATCTCCTCCAATGAGGCCGCCGACTTCGACATGCTGGTCCTGACTCCGTCCGGTCAGCAGCTGCCGGCCGCAACGGCATCCGCCAGCGAAACCCTGTCCGTTCCCAACCCGGCCCCGGGCGACTACTTTGTCTACGCCAACCTCTACGCCAGCCCCAACAACCAGCCCACCAAGGCAACCGTTGATGCTGCAGTGCTGGGGGCCAACCAGGGCAACGCCACCGTGACGCCGAATCCGATCCGACTCGCCAACGGCAAGACGGGCCAGATTTGGCTGAACTGGAAGAACCTGGAACCGGGTTCCTACATTGGCCGCCTGACCTTCGCAGGAACCAGCGAGCCGAGCTTCGTCACGGTCCTGGTCAACCCCGGCGGAGCTGTTGTGGTTCCGGATGAGGAAGATCCCAAGAAGGACAAGAAGGACAAGAAGCCGCGGGGCAAGATCCGCGGCGATGAGCCGACACAGAGCAACAACGCCGGCTAAAACTCTGCGGGACACGCAAATGGGCTGAGGACATCCGAATCCGGGCGTCCCCAGCCCATTTGCGTGTCATGAGCCGGAAGTTGCGCCTCCGGTATTGCCCAGCAACGCCGCCATGGTCTTCCACCGGGCGATCTCGCAACCATCCGTCCTGCTGAAATGGCTATGGACTTTACGCCCACGGAACCATCCCCGGACTTCGGCTACCTGCGGGCCCCCGTACTGTTGCGTGCAGATCCGGTCTGGCCGCGGCTGCGGGAAGAAGATCTCCTCCCCGAACTGCTCGACGGCGGCAAGCGCCGCCGTCGCATCCGGCAGGTTTGAGTCGACCGAGTCCGGGTCGGGGGAGAGGACACCCCCTGCCGACCGGAGGTGGAACACCCGGCTGTCAGCGCCCGGTGACTCTGTCAGCGTGACGGTGAGGTCGACGTCGTTTTCGCTTGCGTTTGTGTCGGTGGTGTCGCTGTTGCTTGGGGAAACCATGGTGACCTTTCGCTGGTGGCGTCGGGTGCTCAGGCGGCCGCGCCGCTCAGCTCGTCCAAGAGTGGGCTTACTGCCTGAAGCACGCGGGTCCGCAGCTCCTGGGATTCGGCTGCGAAAGCCCGCTGGTATTCAACGTACTCGGCCTTGCCCTGCGGTGTCTCAATCCTGATGGGCGGGTAGCCCCATTCTTCGAGATCGTACGGAGAGGCCTGCATGTCCATGGCCCGGATCCGCCACGACAACTCAAAGCAGTCCATCACCAGCCCGCTTGGCAACGCGGGCGTCAGTTTGTAGGCCCACTTGTAAAGGTCCATGTTGGCGTGCAGGCAGCCCGGTTGCTCCATGGTCCGCTGGTTTTCGCGGGTTGGCGTGAGCTCATTAAGGGGCAAGGCGTCGGGGGTGTAGAAGCGGAAGGCATCGAAGTGGGAGCAGCGGATCCGGTTCTCTTCCACCACGGTGTCAGTACCCTCGCCGCCCAGCCTGAGCTTGAGGTATTCGTGGCGCAGCTCGAACTTTTCCTGCCGGTACACCATGGCCCACTCGTGCAGGCCGAAGCAGCCGAACTGGGCCGGACGTTTCGCGGTCCCGGAGAGGATGATGCCCGCGAAGCGGACGGCCTCGGCGCGGTCGGCCAGGAAACCGGCCCGGTCGAAGGTGACCGCCGGTGTACCGGAGGGCAGCCCCAGCGAGGCGAGTTCGCCGTCGTCGGGTGTCCTGTAGAACTTCCACGCGCTGCGCTCCAATGCCCGCTCACCGCTGAGGACTACGGCATCCCCGGGGTGCCAGCGAAGCAACTGGCCCGGCTTCTGGGTGTAGTAGGTGAAGAGGAAGTCCTCCACGGGGTGCTTCTTCCCGGCCGAACGCCGGGCCAAGTACGGGTCCGCATAGCGTGCGACCCGAGTGTGATGGGCAGCCTCCAGCCCAAGCCATTCCTCTTGGGGGAGGTGTCGCAGCCTAGAAACCGCCATCTGATCCGAGGACGCTCTTGGCGACGTCCCACATACCGATCTGGCAGCCGTCGGTGCGGTTGAAGGCCGCGACTACTTCCTTGCCGTCCACGGCGCCGGTCACCTTGGCGGTTGCGGGGCCGCCGTACTGCATGGTGCAGGCCCGGTCGGCCCGGGGCGGAGCCGGGTTGAGCATGGAGGGGTTGTTCTTGATCGCGGCGCATGCTTCGGCGGCCGACGGGTGGTTGCTCTCCGCGGCGGGAGTTCCGCCCGTGCAGACAAGGGTGAAGGTCTTGGGCGCGGCCTCGGGGGTTTCCAGGAGTGTGATGCTCAGTTCAGCGTCGCCGCGTCCGGCCGTTGCCGATTGGCTGCCGCCCGCCGTCGGGGTGCTGCTGGTGGAGGGGCTGCCGGGTGCTGTACTGCTGCTTGAAGGGCCCGACGTCGGCGCCTGGGTTGGGCTGCCTGTGGAACCTGGTGCGGGGGCACCGGAGCATGCGGCGAGGCTTGCGACAGCAAGTATTGCCAGTAACGGGCGGACACTTCGCATGCTCATGGGATCTCCTAGGTTGCCTCCATTTTACGTGGCTCGTCGGCCGTGCGCTGAGTGGCGGCAATCAGGCCGGTCATCGCTTGGTGGAGCTCGGCTACTTCTTCGCGGCTGAGGTGCAGGCGATTGCGGATTTCGCCGGGCACAGCCGTGGCCTGTGCGCGGAGGGCCGCTCCCTTGTCAGTGAGTGTGATGGCCAGTGCGCGCTCATTACCGGGCACGCGCTCGCGGGTGATGAGCTGTGCTTCTTCCAGGCGTTTGAGCAAGGGGGAGAGGGTGGCGGGATCGTGGAGCAGGCTGTCGCTGATGTCCTTCAACGTCCTCGGGCTGCGTTCCCACAGTGCCAACATCACCAAGTACTGGGGGTGGGTCAGGCCGAGCTTTTCAAGAACGGGCTTGTAGACACCCACAACACTGCGCGAGGCTACGGTGAGGGCAAAGCACAGTTGGCGCTCCAGAAGGAGGTCATCGGTTTCCTGGCTGGTATCGCTGATGGTCGTCATGGCTTCCTCCTGCTTGCTGCACTGACGAGGCTACACCGAACCAATTAGTTAGTGTACTAATGATTAGCGTACTATGAACGTATAGAGTCGTCGAACACTGAGGAGTCGATCCGCGTGGCAAAGGAATCCTTCACCCGGAAATTCATGCGCGCAACCGGAAAGTTTCGCGTGATTTTTGGCCCGGCACACAGCAGCTCCCTGGATCACGAAATGACGGAAGCCAACCGGAAGCTGCTCGCCCAGCGCCAAGCGGAGACCCAGCAGTGGGAAACCCTCCGCCGTCCGGATGGCAGCACCTACGTAGTTCCCCGCAATCCGGACGACAAGTCCCTGCGCTAAACCCCTTCTCCTCTCGCCGAGGTGGCAGTTAATGACAATGCCGGGCAGGCGGTTTCAGCTTGCTAGTGCAACACCATCGATTATTTTGGTCAGTCTTTCAGTTGGGGTGTCCCATTGGAGTGTTTGACGCGGTCGGATGTTGAGCAGGTGCTGGGTGTGGGCGAGTTCTTCGTCGCTGACCTGGTTGAAGTTCGTGCCTTTGGGGTGGATATCGCGGACCAGTCCGTTGGTGTTCTCGTTCGTGCCGCGTTGCCAGGGTGAGTGCGGGTCACAGAAGAACAGCTGGCAGCCGGTCGCTACTGTGAACTTGGCGTGTTGAGCCATTTCCGTGCCTTGGTCCCAGGTGATCGTTTTAAGGATCGCCTGGGGCAGGGTGTGGATCATTTTCTGCATGACCTCGATGACCGTCGCGCTGTCCCTGGCTCCCGGCAGCCGGCCCAGCAAAGTGAACCGTGAGGAGCGCTCGACCAAGGTGACGATCCCGGAGTTACCGGGACCCACGACCAAATCACCTTCCCAATGGCCGGGCACGGCCCGGTCCTGGACTTCGGCGGGCCGGTCGCTCAGCCGGGCCCCTTCAAGCCAGGGCCTTACGTTCCTGGCAGGCAGCTTTGATTGGGGCTTACGACCGGTCCGGCCCGAACGTAGGGCCTTCTCCACGGCAAGTTCATGCCGCAAGGCACCCCGGCCCTGCACGTAAAGGGCTTGGTAAATTGACTCGTGGGACACGTGCATCTCCGGCTGCTCGGGGAACGTCTTCTTCAGGTCCGCAGCGCTCTGTTGAGGTGAGAAACGCTGGTTCAAGCGTGCCACGACCTCCTTCCACACCGCCGTTCCCGCAGAGAGCTTCACGGGCCGGTTCCGTCTACGGCGGACCAGTGCCCGGTGTTGGGCAACCCCGGCGTCGTAATAGCGCCGGGCCCAATGCTCGATACTGTGTCGGCGGATCTCCCGGGACACCGTTGATGGATGCACGCCCAACTCCTTGGCGATCTGTCGCATGGAACGCGGCTCCGGCAAGCCCAGACAGGCCTTGATATAAGCCCGGTCCTCCAAAGTCAGCCGCCGGTACCTTCGCTCCTTATCCCGCGAAAGCACCTCCGAAGCCATCGGAAGACGCACGCCACCACCAGGGCCGGAGATAAGTTCCATGCCCGCTAGTTTCGCCCAATGCGACACCGCTTGCCGGGACACCCCAGCCGCGGCAGCACTTCGTCCCGTGTCCTCACCCGCCAGCAAGTGCTCATACGCACACGCACGAACCGACCACGGCAACTTCTTGACCATGACACCCCTCCAACTCCAGGGGTGTTGCACTAGCCACCTGAAGACGCCGCACTCGGATTGTCATTAACTGTCAACTCGGCGCACGGCCGACCCGGAGCCTTTTCGGGCCTGCGGGCGTAAAATTGGCTCACTGAACGGCACGCACCAGCCCTGCCGCTTTTTCGCTCTCCGGTAAGAAGGGAGGTGGAAAACATGGGACGCAGAATGGAAGGCTTCGTCCATGTGACCGAGCGGCTGCAGTCCGTTTTTGGACCGGCAACCCACGGCGATACGGACAGCCCCGTGGTGCATAAGCACGATGATTTCGAATCCGCTTCCGAGGAAGACCTGAAGCACTTCGATATCGAGACTGACTCCGAGGGTCACCACTACGCAGTCCGCAATGACGATCCCGGGCCCACCACCACTGACTATGCCCTGTAGGACTATGCCCTGTAGCGGGGCATGAGGTGCCGAAGGGCCGGACCGCGAACTCCGGCCCTTCCTTGCGTGCCGGCAAACGCGCCACCTTGACCCCGGTTTGGTGGCCGTGCCACTGTTGAGCAACTAGTCAGCATGCTTATTATGTAATTGCACGGTAGGTGCTGGCGTACTAAGGGGGCCGTCAATGAGTTTCCATGAAGATGCAGCAGGAGTTCCGGGCGGTTCGGCACGCCCGGACCGGGCCGGTTCCGGGCACCACGAGCGGGTGATCCCACCGCCCGCGCCAGGCCACGCCCGGCCCACCCGCACCGCAGCCCTGTGGGTAGCGGTGGCAGTCGGCCTGGTGGTCCTGGTGATGCTGATTGTGTTCTTCGTCCAGAACCAGGACATGATCACCGTCCGGTTCTTCGGGCTGGAGGGGACACTCGCCCTGGGCACCACGCTCTTCATCGCAGCGGTGGGTGGCGGAGTGCTGGTTGCCCTCGCCGGGGGAGCGCGCATCCTTCAACTCCGAATGGGCAATCATCGGCGCAAGAAGGTCGTGGGCGGTCCGGGAACGGCACCCTAGATTCATACGGCGCCCAGGTTTAACTGCGGAAGGACCGGAGCACATGCTCCGGTCCTTCCGCAATTTAATCCCGACGCCGGCACTCCCTGACGACGTTCAGTCCGCCGGGGTGTTGGGGTCGTCTTAGCCTTCGCAGTCAGTGCAGTAGGCAACGCCATCTTTTTCGCGCGCAATTTGCGAGCGGTGGCGGACCAGGAAACAAGAGTTGCAAGTGAACTCGTCGTTTGCCTGCGGGATGACCTGGATGACCAGTTCCTCGGCGACGATTTCGCCACCGGGGCCATTGGCGTCAAGGCCGTCGGTTTCGTCCAGTTCCAGCACGACGCTCTTGGCCGTGGGGGCGCTGGCAGATTGAAGAGCCTGGAGCGACTGCTCCTGGTTCTCTTTTACATCGGTACGGAGTTCGTCGTAATCGGCTGCCACTTTTTAATGCCTCTTCGTGTTAGGGGGTTACCGGGTATGCAACGTACAGCATGCCATGAAAATTCCATACCATACCCCAGTTCTACAGCTTGTGGCGAAAACCACGTGCGTGGCGGTCAAAAAAAGGCTGCCACGCACGGAGATCCTACTCCTGTATTACCGGAGTTCTATGTCAAGGAACTGGAATTCGTCAGCTGCATGGCGACCCACCAGCAGGCGGAACGTGCCCTGCTCAAATTGCCAGCCGCCGTCGTAATGCGCAAATGCCTTGGCGGGGATCCGGACCTCCACGCTCTCGGTGCCGGCTGGAGCGAGGTGCGTTCCGGCGTAACCGGCCAACCAGCGGACCGGGCGCTCAACCGCGGAGGCCGGTCGGTCCAGGTAAACCTGCACCACTTCGCGGCCTGTACGCGAGCCCGTGTTCCTGACGGGCACGTGGACCACAACATCGTTCCCCGCCGTGACCACCTGCGGTGCGTGGGCGGTCCCGAGATCGAACGTCGTGTATCCGAGGCCGTAGCCGAACGGGATGGCCGGCTTGGCTCCCCCTTCGGCTTCCTGCTTCAGCCACGCGCGGTAGCCGACGTGGATTCCCTCGGAGTAGACCACCTTGCCGTCAACGGGCGTGGTGCTCAGTACGGGGACGTCCTCCAGCGCGGCCGGCCAGGTGGTGGGAAGGCGGCCGCCGGGCTCTTCCTTGCCCAACAGGATGTCGGCTATCGCGCTGCCGAATTCCTGGCCTCCGAACCAGCCCAACAGGACCGCATCCACCGTGTCGAGCCAAGGCATCACCACCGGTGAGCCGGAATTCACCACCACCACTGTCCGCGGGTTGGCTGCCGCCACGGCCTCCACCAGGTGGTTCTGATAGCCGGGGAGGTCAAGGTTCTTCCGGTCGAAGCCCTCCGATTCGATCGTTGCGTTGGTACCCACCACGACGACGACGACATCGGCCGCCCTGGCGGCCTCCACTGCCGCGTCGATCTCGGCCTGTGGATCAGCTACCACCGTTTCCTCGCCCAGGAGAATCGCGGTGAACGGAATGACCTGCTGCTTGGGCAGTTGGTATTCGGCCTCGATCCGCACGGTCTGCCCGGCAGCGGCTTCGATTGGGTGGGTTGTCTTGGGCGGGTCGAACAGCGCGGCGCCGAGGACTTCCGTGTCATCCTCAAGTTCACTGTTGAATACCGCTGCTCCGTCCAGGGCGAAACGGATCTGGCCCACAGTACCGACGCCCAGATGGTGCACGCCCGCTGTTTCGGCAGTCCAGTCCGTTTCCATCCGGATGGAGGCGGCACCATCGGGAATCCCCACACCGAACCAGATCAGGTGGGACGCCAGGCGGTCCTCACCCGAAATTTCCGAGCCGTCCTCCGCGAGGAACGTCACCCGGATTCCCGGAACGCCGGACACCGGGTTGTGCAGGCTCGTGCGGGGGAACGCCTGGATGCCCTCGGCCACCTTGGCGCCGCGCGCATAGGTGACTTTGACGTCGTCGGGCAATGCTTTCCGGAGGCCTTCGAGCGGGGACACGGTGTACTTGGGCATGACGGTGGCGCTGCCGCCGCCCTGCGTGCGGGCCTCGTCGGCGTTGTGGCCGATCACCGCGACGCTGCTGAGCGCCTTGGCATCCAGCGGCAGGAGGCCCTTGTTGCGGGCCAGGACGGCCCCGCGGACCGCAACTTCACGCGCGACGGCGGCCCCGTCAAGCTGCGTCGGAAGCTGGGTCACCGCAGGTTCGAAACCCTCCAATGAGCCCACGCGGGCTGCCAGGCGAAGGATGCGGGTGACCTTTTCAAGGATGGCGTCACGGCTGACCAGGCCATCATGGACGGCGGCGAGTAGCTTGGGGCCCCAGTGGCCCACCGGGCCAGGCATTTCGAGGTCCTGGTGCGCGTTGGCGGCGTCGACTGAGCGGACGCCCGTCCAGTCGGAAAGCACTACGCCGTCGAAGCCCCATTCGGTGGATAGCGGAGTTTCGAGGAGCTTGTTCTCGCTGGCAGTGGTCCCGTTGATGGAGTTGTAGGAGCTCATGACCAGCCAGGCGCGGGCCTCGGTGATGGCGTCTTCGAACGCCGCAAGGTAGAGCTCGCGCAAGGGCCGCTCGTCCACCACGGAGTCCGCCGTGAAGCGCTCGGTCTCGGCTTCGTTGGCGAGGTAGTGCTTGGGCGTTGCGCCGACACCCATGGACTGCACTCCGGCGACGTACCCGGCTGCCATGGTTGCCGTGAGCCGCGGGTCTTCGCTCATGCATTCGAAGTGCCGGCCGCCCAGCGGGGAGCGGTGCAGGTTGATGGTGGGACCGAGGACGGCGTCGACGCCCTTGCGCCGCGCTTCCTGGCCCAGGATCTGGCCGTAGCGGTGGGCGGTTTCGACACTCCACGTAGCCGATAACGCCGAGGGGGACGGAAGGGAAACGGAATCGTGGCGCTCGTCGAAGTCTTCGCCACGGACTCCGGCTGGGCCATCCGACAGCACCATGCGCGCCAGGCCGATCTCCGGGATGGCGTGCGTGGACCAAACGTCCGCCCCTGTCAGAAGCCGGATCTGCTGCTCAAGGCTGAGGCTCCGGGCGAGTTCGCGGATCTTCGTGTCGGCGCCCTGGCCTTCGGCGGGCGGGACGGTGACGGCGGCCGGGAGTGTCGGGTTCATTTCATGACTCCTTCGTGGCCCATCGTTGGGCATCTTTGTTGAGTCTAATCGTCAAAATCTAGTATGACTAGGTTTTCGTTTGCTCATCTACACTGAACGAATGTCATCGTCGAAGGCCCGGGGTCAGTACGCAAAGGGTGCGGAACGCCGCGAACAGATCATCCAGACGGCCACGGACGTCTTCGCTACGGAAGGCTTCGAAGGAACAGCGCTCAAGCGGGTCGCCGAGCTTGTGGGGGTCAAGGAAGCGACGCTTTTCCACTATTTCAAGGGCAAGCAGGAGCTCCTTACAGCGGTCCTCACGGAACGGGACAAGCGCTCTCTGGCGGCAACGGGGCAGAGTGACATCGGGCTGAACCACATGCCCGCCATCGCCGAACGGAATCGGAGCGAGCCCGGGCTGACCACGCTCTACGCGGTCGCATCGGCTACGGCGAACGACCCCGGGCACGACTCCCACGCGTACTTCCAGGAACGCTATTCGGTGATCGTGCGCGAAGTCAGCGCGGACATTGCCCGCCGCCAGGAAGCAGGAGAAGTCCGGACGGATGTTGCAGCGATCCCTCTGGCACGGCTGGTCGTAGCTGCCTTTGACGGCCTTCAATTGCAGTGGTTGTACGACAAAGATGTGGACATGGCCGAGGGGTTGCGGCAATTGACGAACATCCTGCTGGCTCCTGGCGCTTCGGCCCCTGCCGGCGGCGCGGAGGACGACGGCGGTGCAGCCGACGCCGGGGATTCAGCCGGCGCCGGGGCGCCCGGATTGTGATTATGCTTGGAAGATTCTACGCTGCGTAGAATTAGTGCATCACGAGGAGGGCCCGCCCGGGCTGCCCCTCAACAGGCGGGAGGGACATGACGGCACGCACGGTGCGCTTCGCGCGCGGGTGGGCGGGAGCCGTTGCCGCCACCCTCATCGCTGCTGCCTCGCACGTGCTGTCCGGCGGCAACGCGCCGGGAGCCCCTGTCCTGATCCTGTCCTTGGCTCTTTCCGGGCTTGTGTGCATGGCCCTGGCCGGTAAAGTGCTGTCGCTATGGCGTCTTGCCACGGCCGTGCTGGTAAGCCAAACCGTGTTCCATGGCCTGTACAGCCTTGATCCCGGTGCCCACCACGATGTCGGGACCGCGGCCGCAGCAGGGCACGCCGGGCACGGGGCGCACACACTCGCTTCCGTCGCCGCCGCTCCCTCGGACCACTCCTCGCCGTCGATGGTGGTGGGGCACGTCCTCGCAGCCGTCGCCACCATCGCAGTCCTGCGGTACGGCGAGGTCACGGCTGTCCGTTTGCTGGCCGCCCTTGGCCTGCGCCTGATTCCTTTTCTGAGGATCATCCAGCCCTTGGCTGTGAACCCCGGGCCAAACGTCATCCCCTCGGACTGGGCTGTACGCCCGCTGCGCAATCTTGGCGTTCCGTTGCTTGCCATGCGCCATCGAGGACCGCCACGGCGTCCAGCAACGTCCCAGGCGCCCGGCGCCTTCATCACCCTATAAGCCCCGCCACCCCGTGAGGGGAGGCCATCCTTCCACGGACTGCCGGACCTTTTTCACAGGCAGCGGGGCGGGAAGCAGCCATGGCAAGAAAATCCTTGCGTACTTTTTCATGGCGAAACCCAGGACCCGGCGGAGCGTTCCTCCTTGCCGTCTTTGCGCTGTGCATCGCCTTCGGGCTCGTCAGCGCGCCGGCGGCGTCCGCCCATGACCAACTGGTTTCGTCCACACCTTCCACCGGCGAGCGGCTGGCCGTGCCGCCGTCGACCATTGAACTGAAATTCAGTGCACCGTTGCTGGCCATCGGCCACGAAGTCCGCGTCGTAGATGCGGCATCAAAGAACTGGGTCCAGGGCGATTCTGCGCTGGACCGCGGGACCTTGACCCAGCCGCTCGCCCCGGGCATGCCCGACGGGGAGTACCAGGTCAGGTGGCGCGTGGTTTCCAGCGACGGCCACCCCATCAACGGCAGTTACTCATTCCTGGTGGGGGCCGGCGCCACAGCAGGTGCCATCCCGGCCCCCGGAAACACGGCCACCCCCGGTGTTCCTCCCGGATCAGCCGAACCAGGAGCCACGGCCTCCACGGTCCAGGTACCCGATTGGGTGATTGCTGCTGCCCTCGGGGCGGCCGCGGGCCTCGCCTTGTATTTGGGCTGGGGCTTTTTCAAGCGCCGACGCCGGTCCGGCCCGCGGGGCGGCTAAGCCACCAACCTGCCATCCCACCTGTTCCGGAGCCGATTCAGCCCGGTGCAGCACACTACTTTCACAGAGAGCATCACCATGACAAAAAGAAAAGTGATTCCCGTCGTGTCCATCCTGGCAGCGGCCTCGTTGGCCCTGGTGGGTTGCGGACAAAGCAACACACCAAACACCACAGCCCAGTCCGCTTCCCGGTCCTCCCAACCATTGACGGTGAGTGACACGTGGATCAAAGCCGCGGACTCGGGGATGTCGGCCGCGTTCGGGACCATTCGGAACACGAGCGACAAGGATGTGACCGTCGTCAGCGCGGCAGCACCGGTGGCCACCATGGTGGAACTGCACGAAACCGTGATGGGACCGGACGGAACCATGAAAATGCAGGCCAAACAGGGCGGATTCGTCATCCCCGCGAAGGGCGAACTCAAACTCGAGCCCGGGGCGAACCACATCATGCTCATGGACCTGACCAAGCCGGTCCAGGCCGGGGATCAGGTCACCTTCGACCTGAAGACGTCCGACGGCGGCTCGGTCACCTTTACTGCCCAAGCGAAGGACTTCACGGGTGCCAACGAGAACTACACAGCAGGCGAAGGCAGCGGTTCGGCACCCGCTGCGCCAGCCAAGTAGGGCAGCAGCCGTGGGAAGTTCCGGACGGGACAACACCACCCCCAAGCCCGGGCCCGGAGTACGGCGGCGGCACCTCCTCTTTGGCGGTGCTGCCGCGGGCGTCGGAGCATTGGCCGCCGTGGGCACGCAACTCGCCGGGAAACCGGTCCCACCGATGCCAAGTGATTCCGGGGACGGGGCAAACGGTGCCAGGACGGTGCCGTTTTACGGTGACAGGCAGGCGGGCGTTGGCACGGCTGCCCAGGCCCACGGTGTTTTCCTTGCTCTCGACCTGAAGGAAGGGACAACGCCTGAGCGGCTCAAGTCGCTCCTGAAACTGCTGAGTGACGATGCCGCGAACTTGACCCAGGGAAAGGCAGCGCTGGCCGATACAGAGGGTGAATTGGCGCTCCGGCCCGCACGCCTGACGGTCACGTTCGGCTTTGGTCCTAGCCTGTTCCGGGTTGCGGGCACCGTGCCGGTCCCGGACGGCGTATCCGGACTTCCGGCCTTCTCCATCGACAAATTGGTACCGGAGTTCTGCGGAGGTGACCTCCTGCTGCAGATATGCGCCGACGACCCCCTTTCGGTTGCGCACGCCCAGCGCATGCTGCTTAAGGACAGCCGCCGTTTCACCACCGTGCGCTGGGTCCAAACGGGGTTCCGGCGCGCCTACGGCACGGAACAGTCCGGAACGACCATGAGGAACCTTTTTGGCCAGGTGGATGGGACATCGAATCCAGTGCCGGGAAGCGCGGAGTTTGAGAAGGTTGTCTATGGCGACGGCGGTACCGGGTCATGGGCGCCCCATGGAACATCCCTGGTGATCCGCCGGATCAGCATGCACCTGGACAAATGGGACGAGCTGGACAGGTCCGGCCGGGAAGAGTCCGTGGGCCGCAAATTGGCGAACGGCGCTCCGTTGACGGGCACGGCCGAGCACGACGAGCCGGACTTTGCCGCCGTCACGCCCGTCGGGTTTCCGGTCATAGCCGATTTCGCCCATCTGCGGAGGGCGCGCCCGGACGACCCGTCCCAGCGGATTTTCCGGCGGGCCTTCAACTACGACTCCGTTCCCGGGGCCGGGAGCGTGTCGGATTCCGGATTGATTTTCGCGTCCTACCAAGCGGACATCGGCCGGCAGTTCGTTCCCATCCAGCGCCGCCTCGACGAGCTGGACCTGCTGAATCTCTGGACCACGCCCGTGGGTTCGGCCGTCTTCGCGATTCCACCGGGATGCGCTCCCGGCGGTTTCGTCGGCGAAGGGCTTTTCGCCTGAAAGACATGAAGGACCGGAGCACTGGCTCCGGTCCTTCATGTCGTCGTAGCGGCTGGCCTAGCGGCCGGTGCCGCCGTAAACGGTAGCCTCGGCGTCGCCGTCGAGCTCGAACGCATTGTGGATGGCGCGAACGGCGTCATCCAGGGCGTCGGCACTGGTGACAACGGAGATGCGGATTTCCGACGTGGAGATCATGTCGATGTTGATGCCTGCGTCGGAGAGTGCCTTGAAGAAGGTGGCCGAAACGCCGGGGTGGGAACGCATGCCTGCGCCGATGAGGGAGAGCTTGCCTACGTGCTCGTTGTACTCGATGCTCTCGAAGCCGATCTGTCCTTCCGCAGCGCGGAGGGCAGCCAGGGCATCGGCACCTTCCACGATGGGCAGGGTGAACGAAATGTCCGTGCGGCCCGTGCCGTGCGTGGACACGTTTTGGACGATCATGTCGATGTTCGAGTGTGCGTCGGCGATCACCTGGAAGATCGCGGCAGCCTTGCCGGGGATGTCGGGGACGCCCACAACGGTGACCTTGGCTTCGGACCGGTCGTGTGCAACGCCGGAGATGATTGGCTGCTCCAAGGCAACTCCCTCTTCAATCGTGAACTTTTCGTCGGCGCCCGGGATGACCCAGGTGCCTTCCTTCTGGCTGAATGACGAACGGACGTGCAGGGGCACACCAAAGCGGCGGGCGTACTCAACGCAACGCAGGTGGAGAATCTTGGCACCGGAGGCGGCCAGTTCCAGCATTTCCTCGCTGGAAATCCGGTCGATCTTCTGGGCCGACGTCACCACGCGGGGGTCGGCCGTGTAGATGCCGTCCACGTCCGTGTAGATCTCGCACACATCGGCTTCGAGGGCTGCGGCCAGGGCGACCGCAGTGGTATCGGAACCGCCGCGACCCAAAGTGGTGATCTCGTTGGTGCTGCGGCTCATGCCCTGGAAGCCCGCGACGATCGCGATGTGTCCCTTGTCCAGGGCGGTGCGGATGCGGTGCGGGTCGACGGCGATAATTCGCGCCTTGCCGTGGATGCCGTCGGTAATCATGCCGGCCTGGGAACCCGTGAAGGACTGCGCCGAGGCACCGAACTTGTTAATGGCCATGGCAAGGAGGGCCATGGAAATCCGCTCGCCGGCGGACAACAGCATGTCCATCTCGCGGGCAGGTGCGGAGTCCGTCACCTGGGCGGCAAGGTCCAGGAGCTCATCGGTGGTATCACCCATTGCGGAGACAACCACCACGACCTCGTTGCCGGCCTTCTGCGCATCCACGACGCGCTGTGCGACCCGCTTGATGCCATCGGCATCGGCAACCGAGGAGCCGCCGAACTTTTGAACGATCAGCTGCTTGGTAATGGCAGCCTCGTTGGAGAGCTCTTCGATCTTCACTTCGGTAGTGGGCATAGTCATGCGCGCACCCTCACTGCATCAATAGGGTTCGAACGCGGCATGCTGGATTCCAAATTGGAGCACGCCTGCGTAGCTTATTTGCCCAGTTTATCGCCGCGTGGAGTGCTGGCAGGAATTGTGACCATATGGCGGCCACACAAACAGCGGCCGGGGGAGCTCACCACCCGGCAGTGTCCGGAGCGCCCTTGAAAGGACCCACGATGTTCCGCGTAATCCAGCCGCCATAGAAGTTCCCGTCCTGGGGCGTTACCTGCTCGCCATCCACCTCGCAGGAGTCCATCCGGCCGGGGTAGAGGGCCACCCGGGTCCGCAGTGCTTCGAAACCGCGGCTGGGTTCCGGGTAGGTCCATCCGGCACGGGAAGCCACCATCCCGCCTGCCGCGACATCGAAATACCCGGCCATGCCCTTGTATTCGCAGAAGGTGGCGCCGTCCACGGGGACGAGCACCCCGGGCGCAAAGGCATCGAACGGCAGGTAGTAGACGGGCGGATGACTTGTCTCCAGTACCCGCACTGAATCCACGGTGTCAGCAATGACATGGCCACCCAGCCGCACCACGATCCGCTCCGAACGGGCCTCGACCTGCGGCGGCCGCGGATAGTCCCACACCGATTCCTGTCCAGGCGCGGGAGGGATGCGGTGCGGACGCTTGGAACGGGGGAAACCGGGAATGGGGACCATCTCTCCATGGTGCCACCTTCTCCCCGGAATGGATGTCGGTGCCGGTCCGCCCGGCGTACCATCCACATCATGAGGATTGCGTGTGGCAATGGCCGGCGTCCCTGACCATCCAGGCCGCGATGACGGCTGGAATGAGCCCGAGTATGAGGTCATCGGGGGTGGGTTGGTTGATGACCAGCCCCGTACCGGGCAGTCCGGCCATGGTTCCAATCCACCACGCGACGCCGGCTACAAGAACGCAGCCTTCAAGAACGCTGTCGGAATTGCCTGGCGGGATGCCCGGAAGTCCTTTTCATCGTGGCTGTTTTGGCTCTCGTGCTGTTCAGGGGTGGCCCTCGCCGCAGGAACGGCTGCAGGACTGGTCGCCTGGGCTCTGCGGAATGGTTGGATCGAGAACGCGATGCCCGCGGCCACCTTCGTGATCATGGCGGTATTCCTTGGTTTCCCGGCAGCCGTGCTCGGTGTCGTCTGGGGATTCCGGCACGTCCATGAAAGCGTCCTGGTGATGCTTCTGGCAGGGGCTCTGCGGGGGCTGGCTCTGGCTGTGGTGGCGTTGCCGTTTTTGCTCATGCTGGGCATCAGCAGCGGCGGGCCTCTCGCGCTGGCCGGTGCCGCCGTCGTCGTGGTGGTCCTTGAAGTGGCTGTGTTCGAGCTCATGGGGGCCGGTTCGCGTGCTTGCTTCGCAGCTACCGTCCCGGGCGTCGCCCTGGCCTCCGTGCTGGCGGCCTTTTTCTGCGCAGGAAACGTTGCCCTCACCGTTCTCCTGCTGCCCGGAACCACGGAACTTGCCAGCGCTTCAGTCCCCGTGAACGTGGAGCGCGACGACGCCGGGAGAATCACTGCCTATGAGTGTGTTGGCAGCTTGCACCAGGTGGAAGTTGCACACACGGACAGGGTGGCGTGGTTGGCGGCGTCGCACCCGGCCTTGTTGCTAGCCAGCGTCGGGGCGGAGTTTGTTCCGCCGGACAACGACGTAGCCTGGGTTTTGTCCGGGCTCCAGTTCGCGGCTGACGGGCCTGCGAGGGAAGTCCCGTGTCTCGGCGGGGTCTCCAGCGACGGACTGGCACCCGCGGTGCCGGTGGCTCTCACGGGGTTGTTCCTGCAGGGCCTGCTCGCCGCGGTGGTGCTTGCTGCAGGCCGCTGGCTGGCCTCCCGACGGATGACGACTGATTCGGTTTCCGGCTAGATCTTCCGCCGCACGTATTCGGAGATCACGACGCCCGAGTCGAATGCCGTGGTGCCTGCCTCGTCGAAAGCACGTGGCTGGTAGGTGCCGGGTGCAAAGAGCGGAATCCCGTCGCCAAAGAGCAGCGGGCTGCGTTTGAGCACAAGCCTGTCAATTTCATCGGCCAGCTGTGTGGCCAGCTCTCCGCCACCACAGAGCCAGATCGACCGGCCAGGCTCCGACTTCAACCGTCGCACCACCTCTACGGGGTCCTCGGAGGTCAACGTCAGGTTGGGATGTTCGCCCGGGATGTCAGCCTCGGATTTTGTCCGTGAGAACACCACTTGGCGGAGGTGTTGGTACGGGCTTGTCATGCCTACCGGCAGTCCGACGGCGTACGTGTTCCAACCCATCACTACGGTGTCGAACATGGTTCCGGTGCGCTCGATGCCCATGGCATCGGCAATGACCGTGGGGATGGCATCGGCAAAGCGTTCATTCTGGGCGGCCATATGATCGCCCTCCACGGGAAAAGCGTCGAACTCGCCTCCCGGACCGGCAATGTAGCCGTCCAGGCTGACGGCAACGTAGTAGACAAGTTCTCGCACGGGACCCCAATCACGATTGATGTTGTGGTTGCGAGATTACAACAGGGCGTTGCGTCGGCCTTCGAAGGCGCGTCCCAGCGTGACCTCATCGGCATACTCAAGGTCTCCGCCGACGGGCAAGCCGGACGCCAGCCGCGTCACCGTGATCCCGATGGATTTGAGCATGCGGGCCAGGTAGGTGGCCGTGGCCTCACCTTCCAGGTTGGGGTCCGTGGCGATGATGATTTCCTGGATGGCGCCGTCGTTGAGCCGCGTCAGGAGCTCGCGGATGCGCAGCTGCTCGGGGCCGATGCCTGCAATGGGATTGATGGCGCCGCCCAGCACGTGGTACCGGCCGCGGAAGGAACGGGTCCGTTCCACAGCCAGCACATCCTTGGACTCTTCGACCACACAGATCACCGAAGGATCCCGACGGGGATCACGGCAGATGTTGCATGTTTCCTGCTCGGTGACGTTGAAGCAGACGGAGCAGAACTTCACGCGTTCCTTGACCGTGGTGATAGCCGTGACCAGGCGTTTCATGTCCTCGGGGTCGGCCTCCAGGATGTGGAACGCCAGGCGCTGCGCTGACTTGGGGCCCACGCCGGGAAGCCGGCCGAGCTCGTCAATCAGCTCTTGAACTGCACCTTCGTACACAATGTCCTCGTTTGTTTGAAATCAATGCCGGGATCAGCGGGTTTGCAGGGGAGAACCGTCCAAGGCGCGCTCTTCGATCAGCTTTCCGCCCAGAATACGCTCCACCGCAGCCCGCCCAAAGACCCTCGACTCTTCGATGGTTTCGTCCTCGGGACTGGGGATGTCCTCCGGCGCGGCGGCCGGCGCTGCCTGTGTCCGCACAGGCGCCTGCACACGTCCTGCCTGGGCTTCGGGGCTGTTAGTGAGCCGTTGGTACAGGCTCTGGCGTCCGTTCGGATTGCCCGACGGCGCGTCGTCCTCGAGCGTGGCGACGGAACCGCGTGCTTCCTCAGGTTGGATCGCCAACGACGGCCACGTGGGGATGCTGCCGGCGGCCGGTGCACCCGAAACGGCCGCGCTGGGCGCCTGAGTTCCAGGCCAGTTCGACGCCGGTGCGACGTCCCAGCTGGAGCTTGGGTTCTCTTCGGCGTTGGTTGGGTGACCGTACGATGCGGCCGGGGCCGGCTCCGGGACCTGTGCCGCGGCCGGCTCATAGTCCGGGGTGTCCGCTGCTGGAGCGACGGTTTCTTCTGCTGCCTGCGGGTTTTTGCCGACGTTGGATTCCGTGCCGACCACCCACGTGCCCGGAGCTTGTTCCACCGCGCGGGACCACGGGTCATCCGAGGAGGCGTGTGCCGGGGTGGCTTGAGGCGCGGCTGTGCGTGTGGGCGCGCTTGCTGGTGCTGGCGCTGGTGCAGGTGTTGGGGCGGCAGAGGAGGCGGAGGCTGCTTGTGGGTAGCTCCGGGGTTCTCCCTGATGGCCGTACGGTGGCTCCCAATCAGCCGGCGGCTCTTCCTCCAGTGGAGGGGCGTCCTCGTCCAGGGGCGGACCCCAGTCGTCGTCAGGGTAGGAGTACTCTCCGGCGGAGGAGGGAGCGGTCTCGACGACGGCAGGCACAGGCACAGGCGCAGCCTGAGCGGGGGCCGGTGGTCGTGTCGGTGTCGGTGTTGTAGCTGGAGCGGGAGCAGAAGCCGGAGTCGGGCTGGTTGCCTGAGCCGGCGCCGCAGTGGCAGGAACTGATGCTGCTGCCGGGACGGGGGTCGCCGGTGGCTGGGGCTGCTCTGCAGGAGCCACATCAGCTGCACGGGATGGCGCCGAGGACGCAGCTGTGCCCGCGTGAGGGCCGGCCGATGGAACGGTCGCCGAGGCAGGGGTGGCTGGAGCGAGGCCCCACGCCGAGTCGACCGAAGACACCGGAGCCGGTGCCGGGGCAGCCGTTGGCGTTGAAGCAGCCGGACTCTCCCGGCTAGTAGGCGCTTTTGGGTTTGGCTCAGAGCTCGCTGAACTGTTGCCGCCGGCCACTGCGACGATCTGGCAGTCGATGCCGATGGTCTTGTGGATTGCCTGGCGTAGGTTCTCGGAGTGGTCTGCGCGTCCAAAGGCACCAGCAAGGCCGCCGGTGGTGAACGCGAGGGTCAGCACCTGGCCGTCGAACTGGGCAACTTGGGCGTTGGGCTCAACGAGGGCCCACGTGCTGCGCTTGATCTTGGTCAGCGTTTGGAGCACATCCGGCCATGCCCGGCGAAGGGCCTCGACGTCCCCGCTGCCTCCAGCACTCGGAGCCGGGGCAGCCGCAGGTTGCGGCGCTGACGCAGGTGCCTGAGATGCGGCCGGGGAAGGTTGTGCCTGCGGCACTGCCTGAGAGGGCATCGCCTGAGACGGCGCTGGTTGTGACGGCGCTGGTTGTGACGGCGCTGGTTGTGACGGCGCTGCCGGGGGCGTTGCATGTGATGGCTGTGTCTGCGGCGCTGCGGAAGCAGATGCCTGGACAGGCTCAGGCTGCGGGGGTTGCACCGGGGTCGGAGCAGCCGCAGCACTCGGAGCAGCCGGGGCCGGCGGAGCCTGGGCTGCGCGACCGGAAGCCGCACGTTCCTCGACGGGCCAATCGTTGGTGGACACCCGCGGTGCTGAGATGGCATCGCGCGGACCAGCTGCGGTGGATGGTTCGGGAACGGCAGGGACTGAAGCCGCAGGGACCTGCTCCACTGCTGCGGGCTCAGTTGCAGGTGTGGGAGAAGCCGTGGGGGCCGGGGCCGACTGTGTAACGGGCGCGGCCGCCGGCGGAACAGCCGAAGCAGCCGCAGCTGTAGGCGCGCCGGCAGCAACAGCCGGTGTTCCGCCGTCGCCCGCGTAGTTCAGGCGACGTTCCACGCGATCGATGCGCGCGGCGATACCACGCTCGGTTTGTTCAGCGCTGGGGAGCAGGATGCGCGCACACAGCAGCTCAAGGTGGAGCCGGGGCGAGGTTGCGCCCGTCATCTCCGTGAGCGCGGTGTTGGTGACGTCCGCGGCCCGGGACAGCTCAGCCGCGCCCAGGTTGGTTGCCTGGTTGCGCATGCGGGCGATCTGATCGGCGGGCATTCCTCGAAGGATGGCCTGGGCGCTTTCGGGCATCGCCTGCACGATGATGAGGTCGCGGAAGCGCTCCAGCAGGTCCTCGACGAAGCGCCGGGGGTCGTGGCCGGTCTGGATGACGCGGTCCACGGCGCGGAAAACGGTGGCGGCGTCGGCGGCAGCAACGGCGTCGACGATGTCATCCAGCAACGAAGCGTGGGTGTAGCCGAGCAGCGCCACGGCGAGCTCGTAGTCCAGGCCGTTAGGGCCGGCGCCGGCCATGAGCTGATCGAGCACCGAAAGGGTGTCCCGGACAGAACCCCCGCCAGCGCGGATAACGAGTGAGAGCACGCCGGGGGCAACAGGAACGTTCTCCTGCTGGCAGAGCAGCTCAAGGTAGTGCATCAGCGGCTCGGGTGGCACCAACCGGAAGGGGTAGTGGTGCGTGCGGGAGCGGATGGTGCCGATGACCTTGTCCGGCTCCGTGGTGGCGAAGATGAACTTGATGTGTTCCGGCGGCTCCTCCACGATCTTCAGCAGAGCGTTGAAGCCGGCAGACGTGACCATGTGGGCCTCGTCGATGATGAAAATCTTGTAGCGGTCCCGGACCGGGGCGAAGGTGGCGCGCTCACGGAGATCGCGGGCATCGTCGACGCCACCGTGGCTGGCGGCGTCGATCTCGATGACGTCCAGGGAGCCCGAACCGCCGCGGGCAAGTTCGATGCAGCTGGGGCACTTGCCGCAAGGTGTGTCAGTGGGGCCTTCGGCGCAGTTCAGGCAGCGTGCCAGGATGCGCGCGGAGGTGGTCTTGCCACAGCCGCGCGGACCGGAGAAGAGGTAGGCGTGGTTCACGCGGTTCTTCCGGAGTGCCGTCATCAGGGGCTCTGTGACGTGTTCCTGCCCGATAACGTCCGCGAAAGAGTCCGGGCGATACCTTCGATACAGGGCAGTTGTAACAGTCACAAGTGAAACCTACCTATAGGGACTGACAGTTAAAGTAAGTGACCCCTCATGCACCCGCCAGAGCCCATCTACCCTTGCTACCTTCCGGTCCTGGGGGAGTTCAACAGGATGACGCCACATGAGGGGCCGTCGATAAGCTTACCCGAACTTGGTTCGGGGTTCGAATCGGTGCGGAAGGCTGTGGATAACGCTCGACGGCGGGTGGTTGGGTCACCGCCAGCCGTTCACCGGCCACGTCATGAACGCCGGTTCCTCGTAAGGGTGCGCCGCCCGCAGGGCCAGCACCACGCCGTCGAGCGCTGCCTCCTCAACCACGCACTCAACCCGGGTTTCGGGCACCTGCTCCTCGATGCCGACCGCTCCCACGAAGGGCTGCGCGCCGGGCTGGGGAGTGAACCGGCCTGTGCCCGGGGACGTGTAGAAACAGTGGGAGTAGTCGCCTATCCGTCCCGCGCCGGCGTCGCCGATGGCCAGCAGGACCTCTTCGAGATGCGACTCGGGCACGTAGACCACCAAGGCATGAAGCTGCGTCATGGGGACATCTTGTCAGCAAATTAGGCTACAAAGCGGTCTCAACCATTGCAAAAGAAGGGGTGGCAGCGGACCATGGGTATGTACACCGATTGGGGCAATCTCAAGGTTGTGAGCTGCGGGGCCTGGGGGCGAGGGGCCGGACCCGGTAGCTCAACGGTTGTGCCGCAAGAATGGGCGCGTTGGGGGCGTCCATTTTTCCGTTAAGCGGTGTGCTCCCCTGGCTGGGCAAAAGGGGCGATTCGGCCCGATTACACGATGCCGAAATTCTCAGGTACAGTAGTATCTGCTTTCGAATCGGAAGCAAGGAGAATTCGCCTAGCGGCCTATGGCGCACGCCTGGAACGCGTGTTGGGTTAACGCCCTCGGGGGTTCAAATCCCCCATTCTCCGCGTTTGGCCCCGGTCCAGTGGACCGGGGCCTTTTGCGTTCCATGGACGCGGCGGCTGAGCCTGGCTAGCCTGCGTCCGCCTGTTGTTCGGCGTCCTGCTGTTGGGTTGCCGCCACGCGTTCCAGTACCTCGCGGCACGCTGCGGTGGCCGGGTGGATTCTGCCGGCTGTCCTGGTTGAGGTGAACACGGTCCGTTTCGGCAGGCCAGGGAGATCCAGGAGCTGGACCGTCCTGCTTCGCCCGGTCCAGACGAGGTCCGGCATGAGGGCCACGGCATTTCCGGACTCGATGAGCCGGATCTGCGCCTGGAGGTCGGCCGTTTCGTAGCGCACGTCCGGTTCGAAGCCTGCGGAGCGGCACGCTTGCTCGGCCCAGTGCCTTGAAGCGGCACCACGGGGTTCCATGACCCACGGCATCGAGGCCGTGTCGGCCAGGGCCGCAACTGTTTCGCCGCCCAGCCCGACCGGGGGAGTGGCCAGCCGGATGGCATCGCTGGTCAGCGTGACCCGGTCCAGTCCGCTGTGGTGCGGCGCGGCATGGCCGGGGTACTGCTCGGCTACCACCAGATCGAAGTCGCGGGCCCAGGTTTCGTAGAGGGCGGTCTCGGGCTCGCGCTGGGTCATTTCCACGCGCACTTCCGGGTACTCCCGGCGCATAATGCTGAGGAAATCGGGCAGCAGCGCCAGTGCTGCGGACTGGAACACGGCCAGGCGCACGGTCCCGGTCACCATGGACAGGGATGCAGCGAGCTCGGTTTCCGCCCGTTCCAGGGTCTCCAGCAGCGCCGCGGTGTGTGCCACGAGGATCTCGGCCTGGGGCGTCAACTGGACCCGGCGGCCCGCCTTGCGCAGCAGTTCCACCCCGGCTTCCTTCTCCAATAGCGTCAATTGCTGGGATACCGATGAAGGGCTGTATTGCATCGCGTCGGCGACCTCGGCCAGGGTCCCGCGGATCTTCAGCTCGTGCAGCAAACGCAGCCTGCGGACATCCAGCAAGGCGGCCTCCAAAGGTTCGGGATGGGTAATCAATATTCGTCAGAAAAGATCGCTTTTCCTAATGAGATTGTAGATCCATACTGATGGAAACAAACAAACTTCTCCGTCTCAGAAGGAGCCCCCATGACCAGCACCCTCCCGGATGCCACCGCCCCGCGCACCGAGGAATCGGGGCAGTTCGATGCTCTGGCCCAGGAAGCCATTGCTTTGGTCCGCCACTGGTTGACTGAAGCCGGCAAGATCCCCGTGGACGTCTCCGCCCAGCGCCTCGCCGGCGTCCTGAAGGATCCGAACGGCCTTGACTTCACGGTTGGATTCGTCGACGGCGTCATCCGCCCCGAGGATCTGTCGGTCGCCGGCCGTAAACTCGCCGAGCTCGCCCCGAAGGTTCCCAAGTTCCTTCCCTGGTACATGCGCAGCGCTGTCCGGGTGGGTGGCGTCATGGCCCCGATCCTGCCGCAGATTGTCATCCCGATCGCCCGCCGCGTGCTCCGCGAGATGGTGGGCCACTTGATCGTTGACGCCACCGACGCCAAGCTCGGTCCGGCCATCGCCAAGATCCGCCAGGACGGCGTGCACCTGAACGTGAACCTCCTCGGCGAAGCCGTCCTGGGCGAGCACGAAGCCCAGCGTCGTTTGGAAGGCACCCTGAAGCTGCTGGCCCGCGAAGACGTTGACTACGTCTCCATCAAGGAATCCTCCACAGTTGCTCCGCACTCCCCGTGGGCCTTCGACGAAGCCGTCGACCACGTTGTTGAGAAGCTCACCCCGCTCTACCGCCTCGCAGCGTCCTTCCCCAAGCCCAAGTTCATCAACCTGGACATGGAGGAATACAAGGACCTCAGCATGACCATCGCGGTGTTCAAGCGCATCCTGGACATGCCGGAGTTCAAGAACCTGGAAGCCGGCATTGTCCTCCAGGCCTACCTGCCTGACGCACTTGGTGCCATGCAGGAACTGCAGGAGTGGGCCTCCGCCCGTCGCGCCGAAGGTGGCGCACCCATCAAGGTCCGCGTCGTCAAGGGTGCCAACCTCCCCATGGAGCAGGTCGAAGCCTCGCTGCACGACTGGCCGCTGGCTACCTGGGGCACCAAGCAGGACTCGGACACCAGCTACAAGAACGTCATCAACTACGCCCTCACCCCGGAGCGCGTTGACGCCGTCCGCATCGGCGTCGCCGGTCACAACCTCTTCGATGTTGCCTTCGCCTGGCTCCTGGCCAAGCAGCGCGGGGTTACCGAGGGCATCGAGTTTGAAATGCTCCTGGGCATGGCAACAGGCCAGGCCACCGCGGTCCGCAAGGATGTCGGCAGCCTTCTGCTCTACACACCGGTGGTCCACCCGGGCGAGTTCGACGTCGCCATCGCCTACCTGATCCGCCGCCTCGAAGAGGGTGCGAGCCAGGAAAACTTCATGTCCGCGGTCTTCGAACTCAGTGAAAATGAGAGTCTCTTCAAGCGCGAGCAGCAGCGCTTCCTGAGCTCACTGGCCAACATGAAGAGTGAAGTTCCGGGGCCCAACCGCCAGCAGGACCGCCGCCTTCCGGCCGAACCCGCCCCCACCGAGGGCTTCCGCAACACCCCTGACACCGACCCGGCACTCCCGGCAAACCGTGCCTGGGGCCGCGACATCCTCAAGCGCATCCCGGGATCCACGGCCGGGAACAAGATCGTCGAATCCACCAAGGTTTCCGACGCCGCCCAGCTGGACCAGATCATTGCCTCCGCCGTTGACGCCGGGAAGGCCTGGGGCGCCCGTCCCGCCGCCGAGCGGGCAGCCATCCTGCACCGCGCCGGTGAAGTCCTTGAGGCCCGACGCGCCGAACTCCTGGAGGTCATGGCTTCCGAAACTGGCAAGACCATCGACCAGGGCGACCCCGAGGTCAGCGAAGCAATCGACTTCGCGCACTACTACGCCGAGCGCGCCAAGGACCTGGAAACGGTCGACGGCGCCACATTCGTCCCAGCGAACCTCACCGTGGTGACACCACCGTGGAACTTCCCGGTGGCGATCCCCGCAGGCTCGACGCTCGCAGCGCTCGCCTCAGGTTCCGCCGTCGTGATCAAGCCTGCAAAGCAGGCCCGCCGGTCCGGTTCGGTCATGGTGGATGCCCTGTGGGAAGCCGGTGTGCCGCGTGACGTTCTGGCGCTGGTGCAGCTCGAAGAGCGTGAACTGGGCACCCAGCTGGTCTCGCACCCGAGCGTTGACCGCGTGATCCTCACCGGTGGCTATGAAACCGCTGAGCTGTTCCGCTCCTTCCGCCAGGACCTGCCGCTGCTCGCCGAGACCTCCGGCAAGAACGCCATCATCGTCACCCCGAGCGCCGATCTTGACCTCGCAGCCAAGGATGTCGTGTACTCGGCGTTCGGCCACGCGGGCCAGAAGTGCTCGGCCGCTTCGCTGGTGATCCTGGTGGGCTCGGTCGCGAAGAGCGCCCGCTTCCACAACCAGCTGATCGACGCCGCGCGCTCCCTGACCGTTGGCTACCCGGAGAACGCCACCACGCAGATGGGGCCGATCATCGAGCCCGCCAACGGCAAGCTCCTGAACGCCCTCACCACCCTGGGCGACGGCGAAACCTGGGCCATCAAGCCCGAGCGCCTCGACGAGACCGGCCGCTTGTGGTCCCCGGGCATCCGTTCGGGCGTCAAGCGTGGCTCCTACTTCCACCTGACCGAGTTCTTCGGCCCTGTGCTGGGTGTCATGACCGCTGAAACCCTCGAAGAAGCCATCGCCATCCAGAACGAGATCGAATACGGCCTCACCGCCGGCCTGCACTCCCTGGACTCAGCTGAAATGGGTGTCTGGCTGGACAAGATCCAGGCCGGAAACCTGTACGTCAACCGCGGCATCACCGGTGCGATTGTGCAGCGCCAGCCGTTCGGTGGCTGGAAGAAGTCGGCCGTCGGTGCAGGAACCAAGGCAGGCGGACCGAACTACCTGATCGGGCTCGGCTCGTGGGTACCAGCCGAGGCCAAGGGGCAGCGGGGCACCGTCCTTCAGGGTGCTGCTGCCCAGCTCCTCGCTGCAGCCAAGTCCGCTGACGTGACCGCCGAGGAACACGAGACCCTCCAGAAGGCACTCTTCAGCGACGCAGCAGCCTGGGAATCCGAGTTCGGCACCTGCAAGGACGTCTCCGCACTGACCGCAGAGCGCAACGTCTTCCGTTACCGGTCCCTGCCCGTGACCATCCGCCTCTCCGAAGGCGAGCGGCTCGCTGAGCTGATCCGCGTTGTGGCAGCCGGTGCAGTGGCGGGCTCGAAGCTCACGGTGAGCTCCGCCGTCGCACTTCCTGACGCTGTGGTGACCGCTTTCGCCGGTCTGGGCGTCAACGTGCGGATCGAGGACGACGCCGCGTGGCTGGGCCGTGCGGCCAACTTCGACGCCGGCCGGATCCGCTTGATCGGTGGCGACTTCGCCGCGCTGAGCGCAGCGATGGGCGGCCGTCCCGACGTCGCGGTATACCACGGCGCCGTGACCCAGGCCGGACGGATCGAGATGCTGCCGTTCCTCCGCGAGCAGGCGGTGTCCATCACGGCCCACCGCTTCGGCACCCCGAACCACCTGTCGGATCACCTGATCTAGTTCGTGCGCCGAGGGGTGAGCTCTCGGCACAATAAATGCCCGTAAAAGGTTGAAAGCCAACCCCTCGGCGAACCCCACACAAAGTGAGGTCCCGCTGAGGGGTTGGCTTTCGGCATTTCGCGGAGTCCCCAAAAGGGTGAGAGCTCGCCCCTGGGTGATGTCAGGCGGCGTAGCCGAGACGTTGCAGTCTTTGCCGCGCCGCCTGTTCGCTGGGGCCGTGTGATCCCAGGGCGAGCCGGACCATGCCCAGCACCACCCTCGCCGCCGTGATGACCGGCAGCGGGACGAAGCCCAGCTGGGCGCGCTGGAGCCCCAGCAGTTCCCTGTACTTCGGTTCAAGGCTTGCGACGGCGGCCGCGAACAGTATGCGGTAGCCGGGCTTGAGGAGCGGGCTCAGGGGAGGGTGCCGAATGAACGAGACGGTCTCTGCCAGGCGGTCATCCGCCCGGAGGATGCCAGAGGCGTACCAACCCTCCAGCTCGTCACGGACCTGCGCTTCGGTGAGCGGCGGATCTTGAACGCCGATGAGTCGGCCTGCCGCAGCCCATTCGCGGACGTAGGCGTCGGCCCCGCCCGGGATGGCAGCACCCCAAATGCGGTTGGCCGTGAGGAACGAGTCGGCGTAGGTGACGTGGACCCAGCGGAGGAGTTCGGGATCATTGGCCGCGTACGGTCGTTGGACGCCGAGCCCGTCCACATAGGTCCCGCGGACGCGTTCGTGGATCCTGCGCACCACGGCGGTTGCGGACTCGGCCGCTTCGGTGGATCCGTAGGTCACGGTGAAGATCCACCGGACCGTGTTAGCCAGGCGACCCAAGGGGTCCTTCTGGAAACCCGAGTGCTCATACACTCCGGCCAGCGCGCCGGGGTGGAGGGCCTGCATCAGCAGGACCCGGATGCCTGCCACGATGGTCGCGACGTGGCCGTGAACCGCCCAGACGGCCGAGCCCGGGAGGTGATATCCGGCGTCGTTCCCTTCCGCCAGGCGCGGCACCCACTCAGGCGGCGTCCCCGACGTGCCGGTGAACGTGCGCTGCAATTCGTGGCGGTACTCAGTGAGGTAATTCCTCATGCATCCCATGAGACCGCAGATTCGCCAGACCGTACAGAGGGAGTTTCTGTACAGCTAATGCCCTTATGAAGGGCTCATAAGGGCATTAGCTGTACAAAAACTCCGGGTTAGGGGCGGACGCGACGACGGGAAGGTGCCGCTGCCACCAGCAGGGCGGCAATTGCGACGGCGGCACTCAGGATAAGTCCCGGACGGTACTGTTCCAGCATGGCTTGGGCGCTGACGGTTCCCGCGGCCTGGCCGTGACCGCTGACCAATGCGGTGGTGACGGCGAGGACCAGCGCCGCCCCAACCTGGGTGCTCGTTTGGATCAGGCCCGCAGCGAGTCCCTGTTCGGAGTCCTTGATCCCGGCTGTGGCCTGGACGTTGATGGAAGGGAAGGCCAGGGCAAAGCCGACGCCCAGCAGGACCACCGAGGGCAGGATGTCCAGGGCGTAGTTCGGAGTTGTGCCCACGCGGAGGAAGAGGACGTAACCCAGGCCGAGGGCGGTAAGACCGGTGAGGATCAGCTGCGTGGCCCCGAACTTTTCAATGAGCCGGTCCGCAAACGGTGCGCTGGTGGCCACCAGAAGGCCGGCCGGCAGCAGGGCCAGCGCCATACCCAACGGTGTCCAGCCGAGTACGGACTGCAGGAACATGGTGACGATGAACTGGAAGCTCAGGTAGGACCCGAACAGTCCCACGGCGCTGAGGTTGGCCCTTGCTACCCAGCCTTCCTTCAGGATGCCGAAACGGATCAGCGGATGCTTGACCTTGTTTTCAATGATTGCAAAGGCTGCCAGCACGGCGACAGAAACTGCGAACCCGGCGATTGTTGCCACAGATCCCCAGCCCTGCTCCGGTGCTGAAACCAAGGTGTACACAAGGCCGAGCATGCCCAGTGCCAGCGTCACCGCACCCCAGATGTCGTGTCCGCTGTTTTCGGCGGACGGCTTGTCCTTGGGGATGAATTTGATCCCCAGCAGGACCACGACGACGGCGATCGGGACGGAGACCAGGAAGGTCCAGCGCCAGCTGAGGCTGGTCATCAGGCCGCCGACCACCAGTCCCAGCGAGAATCCGCTGGCTCCGAACGTTGTGAAGATGGACAGCGCCTTGTTGCGCTCGCGTCCTTCGGCGAAGTTCGTGGTGATGATCGAGAATCCGGTAGGTGCGGTGAAGGCCGCTGCGAGGCCCTTCACGAAACGTGTGGCGATCAGGACGGCGGGGTCGTCCACCAGGCCGCCAAGGAGCGACGCTGCGGCGAACACCGTCAAGGCGATGAGGAAGATTCGACGGCGGCCCAACAGGTCCGCGAGGCGGCCACCAAGGAGCAGCAGGCTGCCGTAACCAAGGACGTAGGCGGAGACGATCCACTGCAGCG
Source organism: Paenarthrobacter sp. C1 (assembly GCF_049315185.1). NCBI lineage: Bacteria > Bacillati > Actinomycetota > Actinomycetes > Micrococcales > Micrococcaceae > Paenarthrobacter > Paenarthrobacter sp. C1. The sequence goes on from NZ_CP186052.1 coordinate 620,151, forward strand.
AATCGGTTCCGAGGTGGAGTTCTTGTCCGATGGATGGAAGCGCGACGCCGACCATGGATACGTCCAGCCCGTCCAAGGCCAGGACGGTGCAGACGACCATCAACAGGAGCCATTGGGCCCGGGTCCAGCGAACAGCTGAAACCAAGGGCGGCTCGGCAGAGGTTTTGAGGGTGGTGGGTGAGGTCATGCGATCAATCTATATGACACGTCATTCAATGACAAGGAATATGACGCGGAATCTTATGACGTGGATTTTAAGTCGTTCATGAACTAGAATCGGGGCATGGCAACGACGCGTGACCGCCAGCTGGAAGACCGTGAACTGGTCGAGCAGTGGCGCGACATCCAGAGCTCCTACTTCCGAACCGCAGGAGCAATCGACCGCGCCCTGGAAGCCAAATTCGACATCGGCCTCAATGAGTTCGAAATCCTTGACCTCGTGGCCGAGAGCGAAGAGTCGTCGTGCCGCATGAAGTCCCTGGGGGAGCGGACCCCCATGACGCAAAGTGCTGTCTCCAAAGTGGTGGACCGCTTGGAAAAGGCAGGCTTGGTGTCCCGGCAGACCTGTGAAGAGGACCGCCGCTCGCTGTTCCTGGAACTTACTGAGGCGGGCCGTGCGCTCCACTCCACCGCCGCCGTCGAACACCGCGCGCTGCTCAAGGAAAACCTGGGCTGATCCGGCCGCGGGCAAACCCTGGGCGTCCCGAGGGGGGGCTCCCTCAGTGGAACATTGACACTCGAAAACTTAGGCCCGTTTACACGTGCCCTATGTTGGTTCATAGTCGAGCCATGAGAGAGGCCGGCATTCTTCCTGAGGACGCCCCTGACCCCCGTGTCGCATGGGCCGACAATCTCAAACTCATGCCCATTCCGATCATTGGACTCGCGCCCCAACCTTCGCTGGAGGACACGGACTCCGTCGGGCTGACCTATTGCTTGGATGATCGTGGATACAGCGATATGACCGCAAGCATCACCTACACTCTCTGGCGAAACCCGGATGATCGCTCAGACCCGGTAAACCTTGCAGACCTCGACGAAAAGACACGCAGATCGATCGAGGAAGTTCCGCCATGGCCCCGGCCGCGCTGGCTGATCGAGCAGGTGGAGCGACTGCGCTACCCGCAACTGTGGGAGGCCGTGCGAACCGTCTGGCACCGCGCTCCATCCGAGCGTTCATCGGTTCAATGCCTCCTGGTTGACCATGTCAACCACATCCTGATGAATCAGTACCGGCAGGAGATTTGGCCGGGCAGCAAACCTTGGGACCAACACGCACCCCCAATAACCGGTCGGGTGGTCAACAGTCAGGCCAGAATCGTCATCAATGGAGTCAGTGTGCCCGGTGCGGAGGTTGATACGGACCCGTTCGTCTACGGCGTCGGCGCCCAACTAGCAACCGGCGGCGTCGTGACGGCCGTGCTTCCACGCGCCGAGCTCAAGAGCATCCAGCTCCAATTCACTACCCGTGTGAAAGGGCCCTAGCGTCCGCAAGCCGATCGGCTAAGTACTTCTGCGCTCTACGACGCAGTAGGAGCGCGTTGCTCTGATGTGACCGCTAGCGTTAGCGCCTAGCTTCGCGGCCGGAACTTGCGGCGCTCGGCATTCCCTTTGATCCCGCGATGACGCCACCGATCAGGAGCACAAAGCCAAGTCCGCCGATGGCGAACGGAAGGATAAAGGTTGGGGGCTCAACACTAAGGGAGCCAGCTTCGTCGATCCAGGTCCCGTATTCGGTGCCGTAAAAGAAGATCAGCACCACAATTGCAGCCCCAATCAGAGCGCTGGCCCACGCCCACACATTTCCTCGCATGGTCCCTATCCTCTCAGTTCAATTCACTTTCGGCGGCGGATGCTTGCTGGCGCCCGTACAGGGTTGCCCCTCCAGCCGCTGCAGGGCTGCGGTGGGAGTGCCCGGTGAAGGATCCAAGGATCGCTCAACGTGCAGCAGAGCCCCCGTCATTTGCCGCGCGTGTGACAACATGTGCTTATGAGCGCGCAGCTTGAGGTTCCGAGGCTTGGAGACCTGAGTGGCCTCGGGATTGCGGTCGAGCCGTCTGATCAGTCTGGGGTAGTTTCCTTGGTCGCGAGGGCTAACGACGGATGCACTGTGACACTGACCTGGGATGAGATCGCTGGATCAGTGAGCGTCCGCTGGCTGGACGGTGCCGTAGCGCGGCTTGCTGTCGAGCGAGAGACCCCGGTCAAGATCAGCGTGCGCGACGAGCGCGGCGTCATTGAGTTCCGCGTCTGGTCGCGTTGGGAAGGACTGGGCGGCGAATTAGTGGTGCAGGTCGGTGAGCACGTATCTGTGCGCGACACGCTTCTGCGCATATAAGAGGGTCCTGCGTTCGGCCAGGATCCTTTACAGTGCGCCCATCACAGTCGCCTTAGATCAACCCTTTTTGGCCAGACTTTCCAGTGTTGAAAGAACCAGAGGACGAACGTCTGATGCCTCGGAGTAAGGCACACTGCTTCCAGGCGAATACAGCGAAAGAACGTACAGCAACTCTTCCGTCCGGTCGTCGCCGAGATACTCGTCGATAAGAACTCGTTCCAACGCCTGTGCAGCATGCATGGACTCGTCGCCGCAAAGGAACCGATCGGCTGATTGCTGGAGTCTTTCTGAAACGCTCATGGTGCCGTTACCGTAGCAAGACCTCTAGTCATGTGGCGCTTCCCGCAAAGGGATCGGCGGATTCAGGCTGTTATTGCAACAGGAGTCCTTCGATCAGTTCGATCGGTTTTCTGAACTCTAGTCTTTTGCGTGGTCGGTCGTTGAGTTCCTGTGCGACCCAGTCGAAGTCTTCGGCGCTGTGGATGCTCAGGTCGGTGCCGTTGGGGAAGTGCCGGCGCAGGAGGCCATCGGTGTTTTCGTTGATGCCGCGTTGCCAAGGTGAGCGCGGGTCGCAGAAGTAGATGTCGATGCCGGTGTCTATTTTCACGGTCTTCCAGTCCTGCATTTCGATGCCCCCTCCGCTAAGTCGTGCAATCACCGCAAGAACCCAAGGGAGTCCTCACCGGCCGCCGTCGATACTCACCGGCCGCGCATCAGTACTCACTGCGTTCCAGGGTTTCTCGAAGACCCGCCTGCGCGAAGACCCGCCCGCGCGAAGGCCCGCCCGTGAGGCCCGCCCGCAAAACTGCCGGTAAAGGGGCCCTTAACGCAACGCATTCACTCGACGGTAGGGGTGCTTTTCGAGCCTGTCGGTTTCCATGAGTATCCACAGCAAAAGCGCCCCCGGCGAAGCTCAAGACGTCTTGAGCAAAAACTGATCCAACCTTTCGCTCCACGGCGCCCGCGAAGCCTTTATTTCTGAGGTCATACCCGCAACAATGGTGCTTGCACGCCAGGCTGGGGTTTGGTGCCGCTGGCTTTTGGGGAGTGTTTTGTGGGCAAGCATCATGAATCAGACCGGGCGATTGACCTGATCCACACTGAAAAATTCCGCCGCGTTCTTATCGCCGGATGCCTTGCGGCCCTGGCCTTCTTCGCCTTCGGCTTCCAGCCCCTGACGTCCGTCCCCGCAGGAAATGTGGACGGAACAGTTGCCCAGGGCGTCGTAGGCCCCACGGCATTGGGTAGTCTGACCCCGCCGGAAGCCGAAACCATGATCATTGACCCCACACAGGCGCCCCCCGAGCAAACGCCCGGCACGCCAATGGTCTTCTTTGACCGGGCGATGGTCCGGACAGTAAGCAAGGACGGTTCCACCGGGCTGACGGTGGCTTCGGCCGGACTCTCCCGTCCGCCCGCCGGCAGCCTCTACGCCCCTCTCGAAGTCCTCAATCCTAGTTCCCCCTACGGTTACCGCTACAGCCCACTGACCGGGCTGGCCGGTGAGTTCCACTGGGGGCAGGACTACGCTGCAGCTTGCGGAACGCGTGTTTATGCGGCCGACGCCGGCGTGGTCCGCGCGGTTGGCTGGCACATCTGGGGTGGCGGCAACCGGGTGGAGATCGAACACGGCAACGGCCTGGTCACCACCTACAACCATCTTCAAGCCATCGGAGTGACGCAGGGCCAGTCGGTCCGCGTCGGCGAAGTCATTGCCGAGGTCGGCACCACCGGTTGGTCCACGGGATGCCACCTCCACTTCGAAACAATCGTGAACGGACTCCACACCAACCCCAACGGTTGGACGTACCTGCCCATAAAGCAGGTGGATCCGCTGCAAACCATGACGTTCGTGAACTACCAGCCGGGAGTTGGCACGGGAGCCTCCGCGCCCCAGTGGGCGGTCCCCGTTGCCGACGGCACCAACCGCGCTGTCATCGGCGGCGAACACGAAGAACCCGTCGCGCCACCAGTGGTGGTCCCGCCCGTCACCTCGGTCAACCCGCCCGGCCCCGTGGTGACGTCACCGACACAAACCACGACGCCGGTACCGTCACCGTCCGTGACGGCGACGCCGACAGCCCCCGCGACGCCGACGGTCACCCCGACACCCACAGCGACTCCCACGCCGACGGTCACCCCGACGCCGACGGTTACCCCCACACCGACAATCACGCCGACACCCACCGATACTCCGACGTCCCCGCCCGCGGTTCCTGAAACCACCACAGCTCCGGTTGCGCCGACGGATCCGGTATCAACCGTCCAGGCACCAACCGTCCAGTCAGCTGTCGCACCGCCGCCGGCCGCCGTCGTCGAACCACCCGCACCCGCGCCGCCCGCGCCGCCCGCGCCGCCCGCACCCGCACCTGCGGTCGTGGAGCCGGCACCTGCGGTGGCACCGATCGTTCCTACGGTTACGCAAGCCGTGGCACCCGCTCCGACGCCTGTGGCCCCGGCACCCGCGCCGACGCCGGTGGCGGTCCTCCCGTCCGCGCTTCCGGTTGTGACGCTCCCGCCCGGTTACATCCTGATCGCACCGGACCTGGTCCAGCGGCCGGACGGCGTAATAGTGCCTTTGTCCACGCTCGTCATTCCCGCTCCCTAAAAAACGCAAGGGCCTGCATTTCGTGGCCCTCAGCCGGCTCCCGTAAGCTCGATGGCGGCGATCCCGCCAGCCGAAGACGTCAGGAAGCGAATCCCATGACCAGCCTTTACAGCATTCCCATCACGTTCAATGACGGCTCCGAAGGTGACTTCGGACGGTTCCAGGGCAAGGCTGTAATGGTGGTGAATGTGGCTTCGGAGTGCGGCTTCACCCGTCAATACGCGGGCCTTGAGGAACTGTACGGCAAGTACCGCGGGCAGGGACTGGAGATTCTCGGCGTCCCCTGCAACCAGTTCGGCGGCCAGGAGCCGGGTGCAGATACGGAGATCGCGGAGTTCTGCGAGCGTAACTTTGGTGTCACGTTCCCGCTGACCAGCAAGGCGAACGTCCTGGGCAAGGAGCAGCACCCCCTTTTCGCCGAGCTCACCCGGGACGACGACGGCCAGCCCGTCAAGGTGAAGTGGAACTTCGAAAAGTTCGTCATCAACCGGGCGGGAGAACTCGTGGGGAGATTCCCATCCGCAGTGGAGCCTGACTCCGAAGACCTTTTGACGGCAGTGGAAAAGGCGTTGGCGTAAGCCGCCAAACCTGAAGGGAGGAAAGTAATTTTCCAACATTCCGCCGGAAATTAGCCAGTTGTTGGCTTGTTGTCTGGTTGGATTGGCCCTACTGGATTGACACGGGAGACGCCGTCTCCCACCAAACGCTAAGGCAAGCTATGGAGCTCATCGAGGCAGAGTACCCCCACCCAGGTCATGTGCTTTTGCACTTGAGCGATCTTCACCTGGTGGGTGGTCCAGGCACGCTCCACGGCTCAGTCGACAGTTCTGCCCGGTTGCAGGAGATCTGCCAACAGATCATTGCTTCCCGGATCAAGCCCGCGGCCATCATTTTTACCGGCGACCTCGCGGACAAGGGCGAGCTCGAAGCCTACAAACGCCTCCGCGTCATGATAGAGCCGGTCTGCGACGCCCTGGGCGCCAAGGCGATCTGGGCCATGGGAAACCATGACAACCGGGCCAACTTCCGCACCGCCTTCATGGACGCCTCGGAAGCAAGCCAGCCGCAGGACCCTGTTGACCGCAGCTACTTCGTCGATGGACTCCGCATCATTACCCTGGACACCACGGTCCCGGGCCACCATTACGGTGAACTGTCCGAGGCCCAGCTGGACTGGCTGGCAGCCGAGCTCGCGACCCCGGCGCCGGACGGCACCATCCTGGCGCTGCACCACCCGCCGGTCCCGTGCGTGCAGGACCTCGCGGTCCTGGTGGAGCTGCGCGGCCAGGCCGCTCTGGCCGCCGTCGTCCGTAATACCGACGTCCGGACCATCCTGGGTGGACACCTGCATTACTCCACGACGGCGAGCTTCGCCGGCATCCCGGTGTCCGTCGCCTCGGCGACGTGTTACACCCAGGACCTGGGCGTGCGCGCGGGCGGGCAACGGGGACGCGACGGCGCCCAGTCCTACAACATGATCCACGTGTACGAGCACACCATAGTGCACTCCGTGGTGCCGATGTCCGGCGGTGTCACCGTGGGCGAACCCGTGGACGCGGCGGAGGTTCAGCGGCGGCTGGCCGCTGCCGGCATCCGCATCCCGCACGAGTCCCGTGTGGGGGCCCACACTTCCCCGGGAACCCTGACGTCGTCCTTGCCGCTTATTTCTCCCAAGGCGCCTTGACCGGGAAGTACTTCTCCAGGAAGTCGGTCACCAGCTCAGCTCGTTCTTCCGAGTCAACCTCAGGGAAGCTGCCGTCGTTCAGGCAGAAGAAGTCCATGTGACGCTTGGCCAAAAGCTTGGGCAGGTAGTGCAGCCCGGCCCACATGGTGGTGTCCACATACCTGACCTTGGCGGCGGTCTGTGTCACGGCGCGGCCGGTCAGCAGGGCGTAATAGTGGTACAGCGAGTTGGTGACCGAGATGTTGTCCGCGGCGCGGAAACGGCTGCCTGCGGTCTTGGCGAACTCGGCGGGGAATTCCTTCTCCATCTGTGCCACCACGCTGCGCCGTAACGGGGCAGCGGTGTGCTCCAGGTGCCGCGTGGTGATGCGGCCGAACCGTTCCCAGAGAAGCTTGCGGTTGACGCGGGCGGCGTTCTCAAAGCCGCTGCGTTCGGCGTCGTTCTCGCCCAGGCCGATGCGGGTGTCCGCTTCGATGAACTTGGTGATGCCGCCGGGCGTGAAGAACATGTCCGGGCCCACGGGCCGGCCAAAGAACATGTCGTCATTCGAGTACAGGAAGTGCTCGGACAGGCCCTCGATGTGGTGGAGCTGGCACTCCACTGCCTGGGAGTTGTGGGTGGGCAGCACGGAAGGATCGGCGAAGAATTCCTCGCTCCGAACGATCGTCACGGCAGGGTGGTCGGCCAGCCACTCGGGGGCGGGAGAATCGGTGGCAATGAAGATCCGCCGGATCCACGGCGCAAACATGTGCACCGAACGCAGCGCGTACTTGAGTTCGTTGATCTGCCGGAATCGGGCCTCATGGTCATCGCCTTCACCAAGGACGGCTTCGGCCTGCTGGGCGCGCCTGCGTGCGATGTACTCGGGATCGCTGCCATCAACCCAGGAAAAGACGATGTCGACGTCGAAATCGATGTCACTGGCGTGGTCGGCGAACATGTTCTCGATAGTGGGCCAAGCCAAACCATGCCGCTGCACGGTTCCGCGGACGGCGTCCTGCCGGAGCATGGTCCGGCGCGTCAGTGAGTTCTCCACGGGGAGTTCCAGGTGGTCGCCTTCGAACCTCCACAGCTCAAGCTGGACGCCTAATGCGGGGCCGTACCAAAGCCCGCCGCCGACCTCGACGCGGGGGCGGTACAGGCGGAAGATCCGGGCCTTCCTGTTGGCCGAGAGTTCGCCGTCGGCCACCAGCACGGAGGTCTTCTTCCTGGCGTCCACCGTCATGGCGTAGAAGGGCTCATTCTTGAAGGCAGCAGCCAGTGCATCCCGGACGTCCTTGCGGGACTCCCAGTCGACGGCGATGACCGGACGTTCGTCGTTGCCCCGCACCAGGATGAAATCGATTCCTGCGGCATCCAGCGCGGCCCGCACAGCCAAGAGGTCCGAAACCATGGCCTGTTGAGGTGTCAGGTCGCTGTTGATCAGGGCGTACCGCCCACGGTGACGGACGACGTCGGACCTGTGCTTGAGATGCGCGACGACGGCAGGCGAAACCGCCTCCGCAATCGTGTCCTCTTCGACGGAAGGGCTGCCGTGGTAAATCGGATCGACCTGTGCTTGTGTGATGGCTGTTTCTCCGGGATCTTCGGTGTTTCTGGGTGTAGGTGGTGCTGCGTCGCCGCTAGATGGCCAGGGCCTCGCGCCAGCTGCGGAGGAACGCTCCGCCGGCGTCGTCGTGGATCACGTCCTCTGCAAGGTCAAGGTCTGCGGCAGTCAGGATGGTGTAGGGCTTCACCGGTACGCCGTCCGCGGGCCGGACATCCACGTGCTTCACGTCATGATCGTTGTGGTGTAGCCAGTCTGCCATGGCGTAGTCCGTCCGGGAATCTCCCACGGTGCGCCAGGAGAGCGGGGTGATGCCCTGGGCGGCCAGGAGTTCAACGGCCCGGCTTGCTCCAAGGTCCTTGCCCAGGCGCACGGACTCGATGTCCGTGGAGATGATGGTGGGGTCCAGACGGTAGTCTGCAGTGTCATCGGATCCGGGCGCGTGATGGTCCAGGATGGCGGCACTGAGGCCGTGCCGTTCCATGATGCCCAGGGCGTCGGCGTCGAAGAGTTTCTGTTCAGCCAGGTAATCCGCGCTGGCTACGTTCAGGTGCTGCTCCACGGATACCATGGCGCGCTTTGTCTCATCGAAGAACATGTGGGCGGAGTAATCCTCGGCCACCAGCCGGCGGATATCGTCGCCGTAGGCAGTCGGTACCGCGAGTTCGTGGTCCACGTGGATGGGGCCGGGGCCGTCAGCGGTGTAACTGAACCACACGGCTCCCTTCTCGCAAATGGCGTGGATCACCGTGTTGGCGGGCATGCCGGCGGCGATCATGGGTTCCATGACCTGCTGGGCGATGAACGCGTCCGAGCGGCCCGTGTTGAAGATGACCGGGATTCCGGCTGAGGCAAGGGCCACCATGTCGGCGATGATGTCCGGTTTGACGTCGCGCGTCACAGGGCTGGCTATGGGGCCATCGACGTCCAGCAGCAGGGCCAGTGCGGGCTCGGTGCGGGCAGCGGCACGGTCAGTACCTGGGAACGGTTGGGTCATGCCCCTATTCTGTCAGTCCCGCAGACCCACAACACAGCTATGACGTCTGTGACGCCCCGCGAAGGATAGTCACCTTTTGGCTACAACCTTCCTGTGCCGCGGGTCACAAGTTCCGTTACGGCGGTATCTTCCATAGGCTTGCAGGGTGATCTTCAAAGCTGTGGGCGAGGGACGCCCGTACCCTGACCATGGATACTCCGCGCCCAGGGACTGGGCTGCCCTGCCCCCGCGCCCTGTCCGCCTGGACGATCTGGTCACCACCAAGCGGACCTTGGACCTGGAGGCATTGCTGGCGGAGGACTCCACTTTCTTTGGCGATCTGTTCCCGCACGTGGTCCAGTACCAGGGCGTGATGTACCTCGAGGACGGTCTTCACCGGGCGGTCCGCACGGCGCTGCACCAAAGGACTGCCATCCACGCACGTGTATTGGTCATCGATGGCTAGGCTGTCCGGTCCGGGGGAGGATAACTCCCGGCCAAAAAAACGTAAGCGTCCCAAAGATGTGACGCAGCTCCATGGCCACCGTGTTGTGACGGGGCCGGAGCTACGGGCAACCTTTGCCGACGACGCCCCGGTCCGGCGAGGCAGCTTCGGGCGTCGTTTGTTCCACGGCATTGTCCTGGTGGTGTTGCTCGGAGTGATCGCTGCGGGCGCAGTTGGTGCCTGGGCGGTCATGAACGGCGTCATCAAAGTCCCGACGGCGATTGCGAGCAAAGCCCCCACCAGCCTGTGCCCTTCCACCACTTTCGACTACGTACCCAACAACACCGTGCGGCTCAACGTCCTCAATGCCACGTCCCGCGGCGGACTCGCGGCAACGGTAGCCGACCAGTTCACTGCCCGTGGATACACAGTGGCGTCCGTGGGCAACAGTGACACCACGTATTCAGGCATCGCCGTGGTGGTATCCGGGGTCAAGGGCCAAGCTGCCGCCTTTAACATCCAGCGCAACCTGGCCGGAACGGACTATTTCCAGGACAACCGCGAAGACGAGTCGGTGGACGTCATCATCACCCCGGGTTATGAGGGTCTCGTGGAGCCGCAGCTGGTGGATCAGACTCCCGGAAAGCTCCTGTGTCCGCGTGAGGAACTGCGGATCGCTGACAACTCCAAGTGGCCCATCATCCCGACGCGGCCCGCCGGCTGACACGCTTGCCGGTTTTCGCCACTCAAAGAGATGGGTGACGCCGGGATTTGCGTGGCGTCAGCCCGTTTGGGTGGCACTAAACAGTTGGGGTAGCGGTGGCCAGCAGGACCGGCCTGCCGGCGTCGTCGAAACGCGCACCCGCACCCAACTGGATGAAACGCACAGTCTGCGCTGTCTGCGCCTCTTGTGCGGCAAGAAGCCCGACGTCGGAGGCCGGGGGCGGCGGGGGAGTCCCGCCGTCGGGCGTCCGGTTGCGTCGCGCGGCACTTGCCGACAGTGTGCCGTGGATGAGCCGCGCGAGCTGGGTGACGTCGATGTCCGGAAGGTAGCCCTGGTGGACACCATCCCGGAGGATGTCCTCGAGCAAGGCGTTGAGGTCGCCCACGTGGTCTGCGAGCTTCGCAAAGGAGCCGGGGGAGAGGACGGCTGCCATGGCCGGACCCGGCGGCAGGTGGCGTCGGCTGAGGTCCTCCACCTGCGCGCGGACGTAGAGGGCCAGCCGGTCCACCGGGTTCTGGAGCGCGGCCAGGGATTCCCGGAGGTCGACGATGAAACGTTCGGTCTCGTCCAGGGCGTACGCGATGAGGAGCTGCTCCATGTCCGCGTAGTAGTTGTAGACCGCTGTGCGGCCAACGCCTGCATGACGGGCGACATCGGTCATGGTCAATCCGGGCAGGCCATGGGTGAAGAGGAGCTCGCCGAAGGCCGTGAGAATCCGACGTTGGGTCTCGGCGCGTTGGGCAGCGTTCGTGGGGGCCGTGATCCTGGGCATATAGACACTTTACAGTGATCTGTCAGCAAACCGGGTCCCGACGCGGAACCCGCGGAACCCGGCGGCAACATCGTGGAAAACGGGAAAATCCGTAAAACATTGCAGCAAGGGGGCGTCTTGCGCGCAACGGTCAAAGACGTAGCGCGTCGCGCGGGGGTCTCACCCAAAACGGTCTCGAATGTCATGAACGGAATCGTTCCGGTGAGTGGACCTACGCGGCTGAGGGTTGAGCAGGCCATGCAGGAGCTGGACTACGTCCCCAACCTCTCGGCCCGTGGACTGCGCAATGGACGCTCGGGTGTGATCGGCCTGGCATTGCCCAACCTCGGCACCCCGTTCTCTGCGGAACTCGCCCAAAGCCTCGTTGAAGTTGCCCATGCCCGGGGCTGGAGCGTGCAGATTGAAGAAACCGGTTCCGACCCCCAACGGGAACAGGAACTGATGACACGTGCGCGGGCCAACCTGATCGATGGCCTGATCCTGAATCCTGTTGTTCTCGATGAGAGTGCCGTGCGGGTGGGTGTGGCGTTGCCTCCGGTGGTCCTGTTGGGTGAGGTGTCGCAAGAACTCGCCGACCGCGTTTTTGTGGACAGCTTTGCCGCGGCCCGGGATATGACCTTGGCCCTGGCCCGCCCGGGGCGGCGCCGCATAGCGGTACTGGGCATCAACCAGGGAAGGAAATCGGCCACCGCCATCCAACGGACCCAGGGATATGAGGCAGCCCTGCGCTCCCTGGGCATCCCGCGGGACGAATCCCTCATGATCGCCTGCGATGAATGGACGCCTGGCTCCGCGGCTGAGTCCGTCATGCGGTATCTCGACAGCAACCCGCTGCCGGAGGCACTCTTCTGCTTCACGGATTCAATGGCCCTTGGTGCCTTGAACGCTTTGTGGAAGCGCGGCGTGCGGGTTCCCAAGGACATTGCTGTGGCCGGTTTTGACGATATTGCCGATGGCCGGTTCGCTGTACCGTCGCTCACCACCGTGTCCTTTGACAAACGCATGATCGCTTCCGAGGCGTTGCGCCTGCTCACCGAACGTATGGCGGACAGGGGCCATGGACAGCGCATAGTGTCCGTTCCGTACAGCATCGAAGAGCGGGACAGCACCCGATAGGTTCCCGAAAAAACAAATTGTTGGCGCTAACAATTTCTCTTGCCCTGCACATTACAACGATGTAATGTCAGACCTGCGTCACCCGGGGGCCACCTTTTACCCACGCGTGGAGACGCAGCGAAGCCGGACTTTCGTGCAGCATTGTGTGTCCTTTCAGCGGACCCTTCCAAAGGAGTGACGGGTGAAGCAGTTTGAATCTTTGACCGGGAGAAGTTTGTCCCGGAGACAGCTATTGACAGGCTCGGCGCTGCTGGGCGGCGGGCTTTTGGCCACGGGCCTCACAGGATGCGGCGGATCGGCGGGAGCCGCGGCCGTCCCGACCATCAACTTCTGGCACCTCCTCTCCGGGGGAGACGGCACCAAGATGCAGGCCATGATCGCCAACGCCAACAGCGCCAATCCGGGCTTCAAGGTCCACCCCACGGTCTTGGCCTGGGGACCGCCCTACTACACCAAGCTGGCCATGGCATCGGCCGGCGGACGGCCGCCGGAAGTAGCCATCATGCATGCCAGTCGGGTTCCCGGCTACGCCCCCGGCGGCCTCATCGAGCCCTGGGACCTGGGCCTGCTGGCAGAGAACGGCATCACGCCGGAGAACTTTGCCCCGCGTATCTGGGAAAAGAGCCAGCAGGACGGAAAGGTGTTCTCGCTCGCACTGGACTCCCACCCGTTCATCATGTTCTACAACACGGACATCGCCGGTAAAGCGGGGCTCCTGGAAAGCAACGGCCTCTTGCAGGAAGTGAACTCGCCGGACGGATTCAAAGCCATGGCACTGGAGATGCAAAAGGTCACCAAGGCCCACGGCCTCTCCTTCGGATACCTGAACCTCGGCTCGCAAATGTGGCGCCTGTTCTACACGCTCTACAAGCAGCACGGGGCCGAGATCGTACTGACTCCAGGCCAGCCCATGCAGGCCGACAGGGACGCTGCCGTTGAGTCACTGGAATTCATGGCGTCGCTCTTTGATGACACGATCGCGGCCAAGGGCAACGACATCAACACCGGCATCGCCGAGTTTGTCAGGGGCGACTCGGGAATGCTCTTCAGCGGCGGCTGGGAACTGCCCACCATGAAGAAGGCCAAGCTTCCGGTTGACGCTGCCACCATCCCGACGCTCTACGGGACGCCTGCGTCGTACGCCGATTCGCATTCCTTCGTGCTTCCACGGCAACTCGCGGTGGATGAAGAAAAACGCAAGGACGCCTACAAGTTCGTCAGCGACATCCTCAAGGGGTCGTTGTCGTGGGCCGAGGCGGGGCACATCCCGGCATACCAGCCCGTAGTGCAGTCGCAGGCATACCGGGAACTCACCCCTCAAGTCCACTATGCCAACGCCGCAGACATCATCGCTTACGACCCCGAGGCCTGGTTCAGCGGATCAGGCTCGGACTGGCAGAACTATTTTGCCGAGTACATCCAGAACGTACTTCTGGGACGCAGCAAAGCAGCTGAGGGGTGGGACGGTTTCGTGGCCCGCACCAACGACCTTCTATCCCGGCCCAACCCGGTCTGACCGGCACAGCACACCGAGCGACAAAGGAGTCCTTCATGAGTTCCTCTACAGTGTCCCGGCAGACCAGCCAAGTACGGACAAAACCCACTCCCGGCACCAAGACCGGGCCCTCCCTGCGCAGCAGCAGGGACAACGTGAGCGGCTGGACCTTCGCGGCGCCGTTCCTCGTCTTCTTCCTCGTGTTCCTTGTATGGCCAATCCTGTACGGCTTCTATATGAGCCTGACGGGCAAATCCCTCACGGGAGCCAACGACGTCCTCATTGGATTTTCCAACTACTCTGAGGCCTTTGCCGATGCCGGTATGTGGCGTTCCCTGGGAAACACGCTCTATTTCACCGTGATCAGCACCGTGCCATTGGTCCTGGTGGCGTTGGTGATGGCTGCGCTGTTGAACATCGGCCTTCCCGCCCAGTGGCTTTGGCGGCTTTCCTACTTCGCGCCCTTCCTTCTGGCATCCACGGTTGTCTCCCTGTTCTTCGTCTGGATGTACAACCCGCAGCTCGGACTGATCAACGATTTCCTGTCCAAGTTCGGCATCCCGAAGATCGGGTGGCTCAACGATCCCAATGTGGCCATGTGGTCGATCGTGATTGCAACGCTCTGGTGGACCGTGGGATTCAATTTCCTTCTGTACTTGGCGGCAATGCAAAACATTCCCGCTCAGCACTATGAGGCAGCATCGCTGGACGGCGCCGGAGCCTGGCGGCAGTTCTTCTCCATCACGCTGCCACAGCTCACCCCCACCACGGTGATGATCGTGCTGCTGCAGATCCTCGCTTCCCTGAAGGTCTTCGACCAGATCTACCAGATGACGTCCGGCGGTCCGGGCGGATCGACCAGGCCCGTGGTCCAGTACATCTTCGAAACCGGGTTTACCGGATACCGGCTGGGATACTCCGCAGCCATCTCCTACATCTTCTTCGGACTGATCGTGCTGGTCTCTGCCTTGCAGTTCGTCATCACCCGCCGCAGGAGTGCATAGCCATGGCAAATACAACCCTCACCCGATCCATCCCGCGCAGCACTGCCGGCCAGGTCATCCGCCAACCACGCAAGAAGCTGACAGTGGGCAAGGCCGCAGCCGTCGTGGTCGCCGCCGTCCTCGCTGTCCTCTGGTTGGTTCCCTTCGCCTGGGCAACGGTCACCGCCTTCAAATCCGAAGCGGACGCCTCGGCCTCGAAGGTCAGCTGGATCCCGCCGTCGGGCTTTACGTTCGACGCTTTTGCCAACGTCTTCCAAGCCGGCAACATCCCGCTCTGGACATGGAATTCGCTCTACACCTCCGCTGCGATCACCCTCATCACGCTGGTGATCTCCGCCCTCATCGCTTATGCATTGTCCCGGATCGAGTTCAAGGGCAAGAAGGTACTGATGACGGCCATCATCGCCAGCATCATCGTGCCGCCGCCGGTACTCATGATCCCGCTTTTCTACCAAATGCTCGCGTTCAAGATGATCGATACCCCGTGGGCCATCATCCTTCCGCAGGTGATCCACCCCGCCATGGTGTTCGTCCTCAAGAGGTTCTTCGACCAGATTCCGCGTGAACTCGAGGAAGCGGCCGTGATGGACGGGGCCAGCCGGCTCCGGATCTTCATGCAGATCATCCTGCCGTTGTCCCGGCCGATCCTGGCCGCCGTCGCGATCTTTGTGTTCATCGGCGCGTGGAACAACTTCCTGTGGCCGTTCATCTCCACCAACGACGATTCCCTGCTGACCCTTCCGGTGGGCCTGCAGACCATCAAGAGCGCCTACGGCGTGCAGTACGCCCAGAACATGGCGTCGGCATTGCTGGCCGCGCTGCCGCTGATTGTCGTCTTCCTGTTCTTCCAGCGCCAGATCATCAAGGGCATTTCCACCACAGGACTTGCCGGGACCTGACCGGTCCGCATTGCCGCACCACCAGACCTGAAACACACAACCAAGGAGATACATGTCCCGCGCACGCATCACCCTCGATCGCGACTTCACCATCGGGGAGGTACCCCGCCGGCTCTTCGGCTCCTTCGTGGAGCACATGGGCCGCTGCGTCTACACCGGGATTTACGAACCCGGGCACCCGGAGGCTGACGAGCACGGCTTCCGCCAGGACGTCCTCAAGCTCGTCAAGGAACTCGGCGCCACCGTTGTCCGATACCCCGGCGGCAACTTCGTCTCCGGCTACAACTGGGAAGACGGGATCGGTCCACGGGAAAACAGGCCCCGCCGCCTGGATGGCGCCTGGCACACCGTGGAGACCAACGCCTTTGGACTGCACGAATTCGTGGACTGGTCCAGGCAGGCCGGCACCGAAATCATGGAAGCCATCAACCTGGGCACCAAGGGAGTCGAGGAAGCCCGCGCCATTGTGGAGTACTCCAACCACAGCGGAGGCACGTACTGGTCTGACCTCCGGGCGAAGAACGGCCACAAGGACCCGTTCGACATCAAGCTTTGGTGCCTCGGCAATGAGATGGACGGCCCGTGGCAGATCGGGCACAAGACGGCCGATGAATACGGCCGACTGGCCCAGGAAGCCGCCAAGGCCATGCGATACGTGGATCCGTCCATTGAACTCGTCGCGTGCGGCAGCTCGAATTCCAGGATGCCCACCTTCGGGGCCTGGGAGCAGACCGTCCTCACGCACACCTATGAGGAAGTGGACTATGTGTCCCTCCACGCCTACTACTTCGAGGAGGAGGGCGACGTCGGCAGCTTCCTGGCGTCCGCCGTCGACACCGACTACTTCATTGAGTCAGTGATCGCTACGGCCGATGCCGTCAGGGCCAAGGGCAAGCACAAGAAGCACATCAACCTGTCCTTTGATGAGTGGAACGTCTGGTACCAGCGCGGCCGGGACACCGAGGACCAGCTGAGCAACATCGTCAAGGCTCCGTGGCGCGAACACCCGCGTGTCATCGAGGACCAGTACAACGTGACCGACGCCGTAGTGGTGGGGACCCTGCTCAACTCGCTGCTGCGCCATGGCGACCGGGTAAAGATCGCCAATCAGGCGCAGCTGGTCAACGTGATCGCACCGATCCTTTCCGAGGAAAACGGGCCGGCCTGGAAGCAGACCATTTTCCACCCGTTCGCCCGGATGGCAGAGCTCGCCACAGGACAGATCCTGCGGCTCTCAGTTGATTCGGACAAGTACTCCAACAACCGGTTCGGGGACACCGACCTGGTGGACGTTAGCGCGACGTGGAACGAGGAAACGGGCCGGGTTGCCTTGTTCTTCGCGAACCGCGGCCTGGAGGAAGCGGCCGACGTCGAGACAGCCCTGCGCGGGTTCGACGCCCGGCAGGTGGTCCGCGCCGAGGTCCTGGAAATTCCCGACGGCGGCGACCGCTTCACCATCAACAGCCAGGACCAGCCGGGCCGGGTTGGGCTCAAGCCGCTGGACGGCGTGAAGGCGACTGGTTCGGAGCTGCGCCTGACGCTGCCCGCCTTGTCCTGGGCCGTCGTGGAGCTTGAGGTGGCGAAGGCCTAGCCCTCGCCAACAAAGCAACGCGGGGTCACTTATGGCCTATCCCAAGGGGGATTTTGGGCCATAAGTGACCCCGCGTTGGGTTAAACGCTGCAGCCGTCCGGGCCGCAGGCCTCGGCGTCGGAAGCGCCGACCGGGATCAGCGGGTTGGCTTCCTGCCATGCCTGGTTCAGGGCCTGGCTGAAAAGTTCGGCAGGCTGGGCACCGGAGATGCCGTACTTGCGGTCGATCACGAAAAACGGAACGCCGGTCACGCCGATGGCACGGGCCTCGTTGATGTCTTCATTGACCTCGTCCGTGAATTTGTCGGACGTGAAGAGTTCGGCAACTTCCTGTGCCGGCAGGCCGAGGGCTTCACCGAGCTCCGTCAGGTACTCCTGGTTGCCGATGTCCTTGCCGTGCTCAAAGTGGTCGCTGAGCAGTCGTTCCTTGGCGGCGTCCTGGCGTCCGTGGCCGGCAGCCAGGTGGATGAGGCGGTGGGCGGTGAAGCTGTTGGCCACAACCACCTTGTCGAAGTGGTAATCCAGGCCTTCGCCCTTGGCGGTCTCCGTGACGTGCGCGAACATCTGCTTGACCTGCTCCGGAGCCATGCCCTTGCGCTGGCTGAGGTAGTCCAGCTCCGTGCCGTCATAATGCCCCGGAACGGACGGATCCAGCTGGTAGCTCTTCCATTCGATGTCCACGGAGTCGCGGTGGGGGAACTGTGCCAGGGCGGTCTCGAAACGGCGCTTGCCGATGTAGCACCACGGGCACGCGACGTCTGACCAGATCTCAATCTTCATGGTTGCGTCAACCCCGCCCGGCTCCAGGGCATTCCGGCGGCGGCCTGTTATTTTCCTCACGGGACGCCTAGCCTTGAGGAGGGTTATGAAGCCAGCCCATGGTTTGGGGGTTATGCGCGGAGGCCCGGATGCGCATTGGACTCATTGTTGGACCATGGTTTACCGTCCCGCCCGAAAAATACGGCGGCACGGAAAGGGTGGTGGACGCCCTCGCCCGCGCGCTGGTTGACGCCGGGCATGAAGTCCTCCTGGCGGCAGCCTCCGACAGCACGTGTCCGGTGCCCCGCATCCCCGGTTTCGGCCCAAGCCAGCCGGATGAACTCGGACTGACCCTCAGCGAGCTGGACCATGTCATCAAGGCCTACCGCGGGCTGGGCGGGGTGGACATCATCCACGACCATACGCTGGCCGGACCCCTCTACGCTTACCGACCTCCTGCCATCCCCGTGGTCACCACCATCCACGGCCAGTTCACCGCCCAGTCGGCGGAGCTCTACCGCGCCATGGAGCGGGACACGTCCATCATCGCCATCTCCAATGACCAACGGTCCATGTTCCCGGACCTCAACGTTGCAGCGGTCATCCACCATGGCTTGGACTTGTCCACTGTGTCCATGGGGGACGGGCTAGGCGGTTATGCGTGCTTTGTGGGACGGATGTGCCAGGACAAGGGGCTCATGGAAGCGGTAGCGGTTGCCCGCGAGGCCGGTGTACCGCTGAAAATAGCCGCCAAAATGCACGCCAAAGACGAACAGGACTTCTTCCGGGAAGTCGTGAAGCCGGCCCTGGGCCCGCAGGAGGAGTTCCTGGGTGAACTCTCCGACCCTGAAAAATACGAGCTCATGGGCGGTGCCGTGGCATTGATCAACCCCATCCAATGGCCCGAGCCTTTTGGGTTGGTCATGATCGAGTCACTGGCCACGGGCACACCTGTTGTGGCCACCCCGATGGGTGCCGCTCCGGAAATCGTCAAGCACGGCAAGACCGGCTTCCTGGGCGAGGTCCGGGACCTCGCCGGCTTCCTGGATACCGCCGCACGCTTGAGCCGGACCGAATGCCGGCGCTCGGTGGACGAGTACTTCAGCGCCGGCCGGATGGCTGCCGAGCATCTGGCCCTCTATTCGCGCATCCTTCAACAATTCAGCAGCAAGGGGCTTCCCGACGGCGGCTACGTGAAAGAGAATCAGAGGCAGGCCTCGTAGCCAGAGGTTGCTTGTCCGCGAAACCAACCCCGCCAGAGGAGCCCTGCCGCGCATGACCGCTTGGAACGCAGACACGGAAGCCGGAGCATCCGAACTGGGGGCGGTGACCGTCGTCGAAGGCTCGTCCTTCTGCATTTCCGCCCACCCGGGCGACATCCACGCAGGCGGTTCGCAAGGCGCGTATTACCAGGACACGCGCATTGTGTCCCGCTGGGTGCTGCGCATCAACGGCGAACCCCGGGAGCCCCTGGTGGCCCGCAACCCGGCGTCGTTCCAGGCTGAATACGTGGGCCGGGCGTGTACCGAGGACGGGCGCTTTGAAAGCCCGCTGCTGGTCCGGCACCAGCGCAGCGTCGGATCAGGGCTCCGCGATGACCTCACCATCACCAACTACTCCGGCACCCCGTCAACGTGCACCATCGAACTGCTGATCGACGCCGACCTCGCCGACCTCTTCGACGTCAAAGGCGGCAGGGTGGGAACCGCCGAGGAAACCATCAAGGCGGCGCGGGAGGACGGGCTGCACATAGACGCCCTGCACTCCAGCGGACAGCGACGGGGAGTGCTGTTCCAGGCGCACGGAGCAAAAGTCACGGAGGAAGGGCTGACGTTCAACGTCACCATCCCTGCCCGGGAGCAGTGGTCGACCACCATCATTGCCCTGCCGCTGGTCAACGGTGAGGCCCCGGACGATCCCTTCACCGCAGGAACGCCCCTTAAACACAGCACGGGAGCACGCCGGCAGACCCAATGGGAGGAGCACGTTCCGCGCATCACGGTCAGCGACCAAAACGTCACGGACGTCCTTACCCAAAGTCAGCGGGACCTCGGATCACTGAGGATTTTCGACGACGAACACCCCGGCCGTGCCGCCATCGCCGCCGGGGCGCCGTGGTTCATGGCCCTCTTCGGACGGGACTCCCTGCTTGCCTCCTACATGTCCCTCATGGTTGATCCGAGCCTGGCCGCCGGGACGCTCCAAACACTGGCCGGACTGCAAGGCAGCAAGGTGGACCCCGATTCCGAAGAGGAGCCCGGGCGCATGCCGCACGAGGTCCGGCTCGGGATCACAGCGGGGTTGTCGTTGGGCGGCACCGCCTATTACGGCACAGCCGATGCGACGCCGCTTTTCGTCTCCACCCTGGGCGAGTTGAGCCGCTGGGGCCTGGGGGAGGACATCATCGAGTCACTTCTCCCTCATGCTGACCGGGCCATCGAATGGATGGAGAAGTACGGCGACCGCGACGGGGACGGGTTCATCGAATACCAGCGCCCCAACAACCACGGACTGGTGAACCAGGGATGGAAGGATTCGTGGGACGGGATCAACTTTGCTGACGGCCGGATGGCGGAGGCACCGATCGCCCTGTGTGAAGTCCAGGCCTACGCCTACGCGGCCTACGTGGGCCGGTCCCTGCTGGCGCGTGCGGCGGGCGACACCGCCGTCGAACGCCGTTGCGCGGACAAGGCCGCAGAGCTGAAGGAGGCCTTCAACAAGACCTTCTGGTTGCCGGACAAGGGTTACTTCGCCCTGGCGCTGGACAAGGACAAGAACCCCGTGGATTCGTGTACGTCCAACATAGGCCATTGCCTGTGGGTGGGCATCGTCGACGAGGACAAGGCGCCACAGGTGGCGGAGCGGCTGATGTCCAAGGAGATGTTCACCGGCTGGGGCGTCCGCACCCTCGGCTCCGACATGGGTGCCTACAACCCCGTCAGCTACCACAACGGCTCGGTCTGGCCCCACGATACGGCGCTCGCCGCCACGGGACTCATGCGCTACGGCTTCGTGGACGAGGCCAGCCGGGCGGCCAGTGGACTGTTCGACGCCGCTGAGCACTTTGGCGGTCAGCTCCCTGAGCTGTTTTGCGGCTTTGACCGTTCAGAGTTCGCGGAGCCCGTACCGTATCCGACGGCGTGTTCCCCGCAGGCGTGGGCGGCTGCGGCACCGGTCCAACTGGCCCGGATCCTGTTGCGGTTCGACCCCGATTTCACGCGGGACGTGCTCCACTTGGCTCCGATCCTCCCGGAGTCCTTCGGTGGGTTCACGGCCGACAACGTGCTGCTCGGGAGTTCGCGGCTCACCGTGCGGGCGTCCGGTTCCTCGGGTACAGTCAGCGGCCTTCCGGAGGGACTCCATTTGCGCAACGACCCCCGGCCGCAGCTGGCCGGGGACTTGTTTGGCTAGAGCCTGTTCTCCATGACGAAGTCGTGTTCCACCGTGTTGCCGAGCTTGAACGATTTGGTGCCGACGCGCTGGAAACCGCTCTTCTCGTAGAAGCGGATGGCCTTGGCGTTCTCGCTGTTGACGCCCAGCCACACCCCGGATGCGCCCTTGTCCGCGGCCAGGGCCAGGGATGCCTGGATCAGCCGTGCTGCGGCGCCCTTTCCGTGGTGGTCCGGGTGGACGTAGCATTTGCTCAGTTCGGTGGAGGGCTGCGCCGAAAGCACCGAGGCGACGTCGGGGTCGCTTGCCGGCTTGGCAATCAGCATGGTGTACCCGGTGAGCTGCCCGTCGTCGTCGAGCACCATGACCGTGATGTTCGCATCGGCGAGGTATTCCGAAAAGTTGGCCTCGCTGAGTGTCTTCTCAAGGTGCGCCTGGATATCGTCCGGTGAGGAGCCCGGCGGGCACGCCAGCGGGAAGGTGATGGCGGCAAGCTCAGCCAGCTTCCCGGCGTCGTTGGCTGTTGCGGTGCGGATAGTCTCTGGCACGTGGTCCCCCTTGCGAGTTTTTGTACAGGTAATGCCCCTAAGAACGAATCTTAAGGGCATTAGCTGGACTAAAACTCCCAGGTTAAGGGGTGGGACGGATGGCGTTGCTTGCCCGGTCGGCGGTGATTTGGGTTTCCCTGCCCGAGTCGAGGATGGTGTTCCGCGCTGATTCCGGGTCCACCAGGACCGCGGTCACGGCCAGGTCTTCAGCCGCATCGGTGGTCAGCAGGGCATCCACCTGGGCCTCGAAGCAGTCGTCGCTGGCGTTGGCGTGCACGTTCAAAGCCACCACATGGTTGTTGGACACGAAATTGCCCGCGCCTTCACGCAAGCGGATGATGACCGGCGTTGCGCCCTCCGGACGGATGCTCTCCGAGTCGATGATCTGTGAAAAGTGGTTGCCGATCACCGAGTTGTTGTTGCCGCTTACACTGAGGACCCCGTGGAGGTCATCCAGCCCGTTATCGATCCCGAGGAACGGCGTCCAGGGCTCGTGGTCGCGGAGGAAGTGATTGGTGGACACGAGGTTTTCCGAGCTGTTCCGCTCCAGGACCACCATGCCCGGATAGAAGGAATGCAGGCGGTTGTTGGTGATGCTGGAGCGCGTCACACCGCTGAAATGGACGCTGCTGGCACCCCGTGGGAAGACGTTGTTGGCCGTGACCAGGAGTCCGCCATGGTTCTCCGCATAGATCGAGTGGCCCTTGAATCCCCCGCCGATCAGGTTGTCCGTGATCTTCGATGCCTGACCCCAGCCCCGCAATTCGATGCAGCTTCCGCATTCGGCGATGAAGTTGTTGTGGATGGAGAGGGCATCGGCGTTGTGGATGGTCAGGGCGTGTTCGAGGTAGATGAAGCCCATCTCGTTGACCCGGAAGGAGTCGTTGGCGCTGGCAACGTGAATCCCGGTCTTGCCATTGATGTATGTATTCTCGGCCGGCAGGTCAGAGCCGTCCGGGGTGAAGTGCAGGCCATCAATGCAGAAGTTGGCGAACTCCACCGAACTGATCCGGGGGCTGCCCGCACGCTCAACAAGGAACGCTGCTCCGCTGGCCGGGTCCGAGTTGTCAGCGGGAGGAAGATCCACCAGCACGCGGCTGCCGCCGGGCCACAGCTCATGAAGGTCGGACCATTCGTCCTGGGGAACGTTGAACCTGATGCTCGAGGACGTGAACCCGTGGCCTGAGCCCTGGATCCGAAGGAAGCTGATGTCGATCAGGACCTGCGTGCGCAGCCGGTAGTCACCCGGTGGCAGGTAGATCACCGCACCGGGCTTGCCGCCGTCGTTCACATCTGTGGCGTTCTGGCGTTCCTTGACGTCGGCGATGATGCTGTTGATGACCTCGCCGACATCCTTGGACGGGTCGCCGGTGGGCCAGGTGGTCACATCGTAGTAGTTACTGCTGGACATGGTGTGGATCCTCGTGGAGTTGGGGGTGGTCAGGTGGCGGGCTGGTGTTCGGGCAGTTCGGCCAGCAGCTCGTCCGACGTCGGCGGGTTGGCGCCCGCACGACGGACAGTGATGGCTGCGGCCTTGGCGGCCCGGCCGCCCAGGGACTCCAGGGCCTCCTCAGTGAGTCGGTCAACTCCGGTCTGGAGGAGCCCGTAGATCAAGGCGGACATGTACGAGTCGCCCGCGCCAATGGTGTCAGCCACGGTGGACGTCACGGAGGGAACCAAGACCTGGGCGCCGGTGGTCGAGAGCATGGATCCTTCCGAACCCTTGGTCACCACCACGAGGCCGGTCCCAAGGCCCAGGATGCGCCGTGAAGTGTCTTCGAGGGACAGGCCCGGGTAAAGCCAGTGCGCGTCCTCATCACTGAGTTTGACCACGTCGGTGAAAGGAATGAGTTCCTCGAAAGTGGTGGTGGCCTGGGCGTGGCTGCCCACCAGGGCCGGCCGGATGTTGGGATCGTAGGTGACCACACAGCGTTGATGTACCTGCTCAAGAAGATCGCGCACAGTTGCCGCTCCGGGTTCCAGGAAGGTGGCAATCGATCCTGTGTGCAGGATCTTGGGCAGGGTGGTTGGGGTGATCCGGGGAAGGTCCCACTGAATGTCGAAGTCGTAGCGTGCTGAACCGTCCGACGCCAGGGTGGCGGTTGCCGTAGCGCTGCGGACGCCTGCGCGGGCACCGGCCAGGAGTTCGACGCCGGCACCGGCCAGGTGCCGCTGGATGGCAGCACCATGGTGGTCTTCTCCAATGGAGGTCAGCAATGAGGTGGGCACGCCGAGCCTGCCGAGGCCGTAGGCCACGTTCGCCGGAGATCCTCCCGGATGCTCCACGGTGCCGTGGGTCGAGACGACGATATCCACCAGGGCCTCGCCCACAACCATGACTTCGGTTGCCGGACTGCTGGTTGGCTTTTGGATGTTCTGCATTGGAACCTGCTCCTTAGGCGGGTGTTGAGACAACGAGCTTGAGAACTGTGGCGGTGCCGCCTTGGGCGGACAACCGGGTTTCCCGGCTGTCGGCATCCGGATAGACCAGGTCCGTCAGGACCACCGTGCCGTCCTGGGCGAAGACTTCCACGGAGCACTGGTCCACCACAATGAGCAGCTTAAGGACGCCGTCTTCCAGTGCAACCGGTGCGGATTCGACGGATGCGAACTTCCCGTGGAACGAGGTGTCCCCTGACCGGGTCCTGTCAAGGGTCAGCCTGCCGCTGCCCGGGGTGTAGCTCAGCAGGGTGCCCTGGCGTCCGTCGGAGCTGGCGAGCAGCCGCAACTCAACACGCTCTGCGGTTCCCGGCGTGATCTCAGCCTCAATAACCTGCGCCGTGCCCGGTACGGCGTCCGGCAAGGTGAGGGCTTCCGACCCCAACTCGATGGTGCCCGCGCGAAACAGTTCTTCCTCCGGACCCGCGAGGACGGGGTACTGGACCAGCCGGGCGGTGCCGCTGATCGATTTCAGCTTCAGCTCGCGGGCGAGGGTCATGGAGGACCGCCACGGTGCTGTGGGCAACTGGTTGGCGTAGTCCCAGTTATTCATCCAGCCGATGATGATGCGCTTCTCATCCGGGACGTCGCTGAAGGACACCGCGGCGTAGCAGTCGCGGCCCCAGTCCAGCCACAGGCATTGCTGCAGTGCCTCGGCCGTGGCAGATTCGTCCGGCAGGGAGGTGACTCCCGTTGGCGCCGCAAGGGAACCCGCGTCCGGAACGAAGCTGACGCCGTCGAACTGTCCTACGAAGTACTGTCCACCGGAACCCCCCGCGACAGCGCCGGGATTCACGTTGACGATCAGCACCCACTTCATGTCCTCAGGATCCCCGTCCACCGCCAGGGGAAAGAGGTCAGGGCATTCCCACTCACCGGCGTCGGCGTTGGCCGGGCCAAAGTCGCTCAGGAAGTCCCAGGTTTTGAGGTCGTCGGAACGGTAGAGAACCACCTTCTGCTGTTGGGCTTCGACGGCGACCATGACCCAGTACGCGCTCGCTCCGCTGTGGTAGCGGAAGACCTTGGGGTCCCGGAAGTGGGCTGAGTCCCGGGTGAGCACCGGATTACCGCCGTACTTTTGCCAGGTCATTCCCGAATCGGAGCTGTACGCCAGGGACTGGGCCTGCGTGCCGCTGTGTTCGGTCCCGGGCTTGAAAGCGCTCGTATATATGGCCACCAAAGCCGGCGCCCCGGCTGTGCCGAAACCGGAGGTGTTGCCGTGGTCCACCACCACGCTTCCGGAGAAAATGTCCTCTGTTTCATCGCCTGCGATAGCCACGGGGTGTTCGGTCCAGCGCAGGAGGTCCGGGGAGGTGGCGTGCCCCCAGGACATGTTGCCCCAGACGCTGCCGTAGGGATTGTTCTGGAAGAAGAGGTGGTACAAACCGTCGTGGAAGACCAGGCCGTTGGGGTCGTTCAGCCAGGTGTCCTGTGCCGTGAAATGGATGGCAGGCCGGAACCTGGGAGTGACGGCCGGGGCTGTTTCCGGGCGTGCGGCGTCAAGGCTACTGGACATGTGGTGCGTTCCTTTTGGGACGTTGAAGGGCTGGTTGGGCTTACCGTGGAGCCGCGACCGAGTCACGGCGAACCAGGGGACAGCCCAGGACGGTGGGGTGGAGCGCCATTAAGGAAAGATCTTCTTTGCCCTCGATGGCATCAATAAGGTGATCCGTTGCCCAGGCCCCCATCTCGTAATGGGGGAGGGCCACGGTGGTAAGGCCGGGGTAGAGGTTGGCGGCAATGAGTTCCTGGTCATCGAAGCCCACAACGGAGAGGTCCTTGGGAATGCTGAGCCCTAACTCGGCGGCTGCCCGGTAGGCGCCCATGGCCATCCGGTCGTTGTAGCAGAACAGTGCCGTCGGCACGTCAGCGCGGTCTTCCCGGGACAGGATCCGTTTGGCAGCCGCATAGCCGCCATGAACTTCGGAGACTTCGGACTCGACCGGTGCGGCATCGCCGTCGAGCCCTGCTTCGGTGAGCATGGCCCGGAAGGCCTGGAGCCGCTGGCGGGTGGCGGGTACGTCGTCGGTGTTGTTGATGAATCCAATCCGGGTGTGGCCGGCGTCCAGGAGTGCCCCAACAGCGGCGCGGGCGCCGCCGTCTTCGTCCGGGACCACCGCGGTGATGTTTCCGCCAATGGCCACGGAGTCCACCAGGACCGACGGTACGTTTTCCAGGTTCCGGGGAAGTTCCACGTTGCGGTGGTACATGGTGGCGTACAGGATCCCGTCCACCCGGCGCTCCAGGAGGGCCTGGACGTCGGCTTGCCTCGATTCGAGACTGGCGGAGCCCGGGGTGTTGATGATCATCAGGTTGTAGCCCCGGGCCTTGGCCGCCTCATCAGCGCCGAGAATGATCCGGCCTGCATGGGGTGTGGTAGCGATTTCCTCGCTGACCAGGCCGAGCATTCCTGTCCGCTGCGTGCGAAGGGCCTGGGCCAGGCGGTTGGGGCCGTAGCCGAGCTCCTCGGCGGCGTTCCGGACCTTGTCCCGGGTTTCACTGCTGATCCGCGCGTAAGAGACCTCGTTAAGGACGTGGGAGACGGTGGTGACGGACACGCCGGCGGCGACGGCAACGTCCTTGATACCGATGTTCTTGCTGCTCATGTGGCTCCCACGTCCTTATGGTTGGCGATGCCCCGGAAGGGCTATCAGTAGGCTACTCGTTGATGGTGGCAGTGGCCTTGGTGGCATTAGCCCTTGACTGCGCCCAGCGTCATGCCCGCGACGATCTTGCGCTGCAGCAGAAGTGTCAGCAGGATGACCGGAATCGAGTACACGGCGGCGAGGGCCGTCATGGATCCCCAATCCAGGCCGAACTGGGTCTGGAAGTTCGCGATCACCACAGGTGTGGTTTGCGAACGGATGGCGGTCATCAGGAGTGCGAACAGGAATTCGTTCCAGGATGCCAGGAAGGCGAAGATCGCAGTGACCGCAATGCCGCCGGACACTACCGGGATCACTACCCGCCACAGGGCGCCCAACCTGCTGCAGCCGTCCACGGTTGCGGCCTCTTCAAGGTCCCGGGGGACGGATTCGAAGAAGCTGCACATCAGCCAAATGGAGAGCGGCAGAGAGATGGTGGTGTGCGCAATGGAGAGGGCGATCGGGGTATCGGACAAGCCCGCCGAGGCCATCATGGACGCCAGCGGAATGCCGATGGCCACGGGTGGAACCATGCGGGTCACCAGTGCAGCCATGATGAATACCTGACCGCTGGGGGTCTTGTAGCGGGTAATGCCGTAGGCGGCCGGAACGGCCAGAACCAGCGAGAGCAGGGTGCTGATGACGGCGGTCTGGATGCTGTTGATGAAGGATGCCACCACCCCGCTCCGGCCCAGGGCGTTGGTGTAGTTCTCCAGCGTCCATTCCCTGGGAAGGATGGTCGGTGGGACGGCGATGGTATCGATCGGCGTCTTGAAGGACGTGAACAGCAGGTACAGGAACGGGAAACCGTAGAGGACCATGGCCGCTGCCAGCAGGATCCAAAGGATGGTCCGGGTGCTGCGCCGGCCGGCTTCGAGGCCTTCGCGGTTGGCCCCGCGCCGCTTGCGCAGCGGCTGCGCTTCCGGGAAGTCCGACGACGGCGGGCTGGCTTTGGTGGTGACGCTTGTGGTGCTCATCAGTTGTCCTTTCCTGGCCGCCAGATGGTGGTCACTGCAACAAAGGCAATGGCGAGCATTGCGAGGAGGTAGATGGTGCCCATGGCACTGGCCAGGCCAGGGTCGCCGAAGCGGATCATGGTGCGGTAGATCAACAGGCTCATCGTCTCGGAGGCTGACTGCGGTCCGCCGTTGGTCTGGATGAGGATGGTGTCGAAGGCCCTGGCCGCATCGATTCCGCGGACCACCAGCGCAACGGCGATCACTGGGCGGAGCAGGGGAAGGATGATCCGGAACAGGAGTGCCGGAGCCCGTGCACCATCCAGGCGGGCGGCCTCAATCAGATCGCCGGGGATGTTCTGGAGGCCTGCGAAGAGCACCAGGCACATGAAGGACGTGGTGAGCCAGATGTCCGGGATGGCCACCGAGAACAGCACGATGTTGGGGTCGGACAGCCAGCCGATCTGGTTGGGGTCCGAAAGGATCCCTGCCTGGTGGAGGAGAGTTCCGATCAGACCGAAGTTGTCGATCATCAGGAACTTCCACAGCAGGCCCGCCACGATCGGGGCGATCATCAACGGGTAGAGGAAGACGGTCCGCCAAATCTGGGATTTCCTGCCCAGCGTGGTGAACAGCAGTGCCATGCCCAGGCCGAGCGCGAATTCGAGGGTCACCACCACCAGGGTGTAGGCGAACGTACGCCACCCTGCGCTGGTGAAGGCCTCGGAGGTGAAGGCGGTGACGTAGTTTTGGAACCCCACAAAATCGCGGGGCCCGCCGGCGATGGGGGAGATCTTGAAGAAGCTGTCTGCCACCAGGCGGAAGAGGGGGTAGGCCACGAATACGGCCAGGAACAGTGCCGCGGGCGTCATCAGATAGAGGGCGAAGCGGCGATCGGAGATACGCACGGTATTTCTTTTCTGCTGGTTGGGACCGCGGCCGGCACTGTCATTCAGTTGCTAACGGTGCCGGCCGCGGAGTTCTACTTCAGGAGGTCCTGGATCTGCTTCTTGGCATCGGCCAGGAGGGTTGAGGTGTCGCCACCGGCCACGGCCTTCTGCAGCAACGGGATCAGGACGGTATCAACGATCTGCTGCCACTTGGCGGTAGCGGGTCGGGTGGCCGTTGCCTGGCCGTTGAGGGTCTCGATCAGCGGCTTGAAGCTCTCGTAGCCAGGCTGGTCCTGGTATTTTTCAAACGCGCTGATACGGGAGGCCAAACCGAGCTTGGATTCGATTCCCTTGTCGTTGTAGTCATAGGCGCACTTGACGAACTTCTTGGCGGCGTCAGTGTTCTTGGTGGCTTTGGGAACGGAGAGGTACCACGGTCCCGGAACACCTGCGACGCCGGCGCTGCCGCCAATCATTGCTGCGGCTCCCACCTTTCCTGCCACCGGAGCATCGGCGGGAATCTGGCGGTAGGCGTGGGCCCAGAAGCGGGTCATGGCGGTCTTGCCCTGGTTGAACAGGTTTTGTGCTGCTGCCCAGTCAACCTGCGCTGCACCGCTCGGGGCATCCTTGGCCAAGCTCACGTAGAAGTCCAGGGCTTCCTTGTGGGCGGCGTTGTCGATGACCACATTGTTGTCCTTGTCCAGGACCATGGGGGAGCCCGCCTGAAGGACGTGGGCCAGCCATTCAGTTTCCACGGCGCCCTTGACGTCCGTGCCGTACATGCCGTCCTTGGTGAAGAACGCGGAAATGTCCTGGTACTGCTTCCACGTCTTGGGGGCGGCGAGCTCGTAACCGTACTTGGCTTGGAAGTCAGCCTTGTTCTTGGCGTCCTCGAACAGGTCCTTGCGGTACAGGATGATCTCGGCATTGGTCCAGGCCGGCATGCCGATGAAGTGGCCATCCACGTTGGCTTCCTTGACGAGGGCCGGGAAGATGTCCTTCTTGACGTCGTCCGTGAAGAGTTCGTCCATGGGCTGCACGGCGTCCTTGAAGCTGGGAAGCCATACGGAGTCGAGTGCGGCGACGTCGAAGGAGACGTTGCCGGAGGAGAACTCGCTGGAGAGGCGGTTGAACATGCCGTCGTAGGGGAGTTCGACGAAGTTCACGTCGATGCCGGCGTCCTTCTTGCACTGCTCGGCTACGCCTGTCAGTTCGGCGTGGCCGCCGGCTTCAACCAGGACATTGATGGAGCTGGAGCCGCCCGATCCGCCTGAGGATGGTGCGGGACCGCCGGCGCCACAACCGGTGGCAACGAGTGCGACGGCGGTGCACAGCCCGCCGAGGGTGACGAGCTTGGAGATGGTGTTTCGAGTGGACATCGCTGTCGACTCACTTTCTCTTGAACGGAAATTGCAGAGAGATGGGGATTTCACGTCTTTGGCTTGAAAAATCGTTTTGCCAAAACGACTTGGCAACACTTTAGAGCTGGAAGTTCGGGAGTGTCAAGAGCCACTTGGGGCGCGCGGTCTTGCCAAAATTACTCCTCGGATTTTGTCGTTGACAGTGTTGTTCGATGCCACTTACTGTTTGTTCCGGCTCCCGATAAAACGATTTGGCATTTTTGGCATGGACGCCACGCTCACTACGCCATTGCCCGGACGCAGGAGTCCGGGCCAATGGGGCGGGGCCAATCAAGCAACACGAATGAACAAGGACCGGCAGGAGACCAATATGGAAATTGACGAGACGCTTGACGTGAAAAACACCAGTCGTCGGATGCTCGTCGGCGCTGGAGCCGTGGGCTCGCTGGCGGCCGCGCTAAGCCTGGGGATGTCCCCGGAAGCTGAAGCTGCGCAGGATACGAAAGCCGGCCCCTTCAACTCGCCGAACACCTATGACGTCACAGCTTGGCGGATCAAGGGCCAGCCCAAGGTCACAGCTGAGTCGGATATCGGCGCCGTCATCAACGACATCATTGCCGACATCAAAAAGCGCCAAACGACGCCGGACACCAGGCCGGGAGCCGTGGTAATCATTCCCCCAGGGGACTACGACCTTCGCACCCAGGTGGTAGTGGACGTGGATTACCTCACCATCGCGGGCTTCGGCCATGGCTTCTTCTCCCGCAGCATCAAGGACAACGTGGACCCTACGGGATGGCTGAACCTCCAGCCAGGCGGCAGCCACATCCGCGTCCTGACGCCCCCATCCGCACCACAGGCATTCCTCGTGCGTCGGAGTGGCAGTCCGCGCCTGTCCGGAATCGTGTTCAGGGACTTCTGCCTGGACGGGGTCAATTTCACCCCGGACGGGAACAGCTACAGGAACGGGAAAACGGGCATCGAGGTCGCATCCGACAATGACTCCACCCATATCACCGGGATGGGGTTCGTCTACCTTGAGCACGCCCTGATAGTTCGCGGCGCAGATGCCCTCCGGGTCCACGACAACATGATCGCCGAGTGCGGGAACTGCGTCGAACTAACTGGTGCCGGGCAGGCAACGATTGTCAGCGACAACCTGATGGGTGCAGGACCCGAGGGTGTGACGCTTCTGGCTGAAAACCACGAGGGCCTGCTTGTCACGGGGAACAACTTCTTCCCGCGAGGACGAAGCCTCATCGAGTTCAACGGCTGTAACCGCTGCTCCGTATCGTCGAACCGGTTTCAGGGCTTCTATCCTGGCATGATGCGCCTGCTGAATGGATGCAAGGAAAACCTCATCACGTCCAATCACTTCCGCAGGGGCACCGAGGGGTTCCCCCCTTTTATCAATCGCACAAACGGTCTCGATGACCTCTACGGCGTTCTCCATACGCTGGGAGACAACAACCTCATTTCAAACAACCTCTTCGCCTATGACGTCCCACCGAACAAGGTTGTCCCCGCAGGCGCCCAGCCAACCATCATCCTGATCGCGGGAGGGGACGGCAATGTCGTAGCCACTAATCACGTGGTCAGCAACGTTGCCACCCAGCACGTGGTTCTTGACGGATCCACCACCCATTCAAAGGTGCTCGACAGCGGATCCGCAACCACCATTACGTCCTACAGCCCGGACACGGCAATCCGGCCCACACCCTAAGACCCGGAAAGGAAGGCGCGGCTTTAAGTACGACGGAGGCTGGTCACCAAGGGCGACCAGCCGCCGTCGAGCGTTTTTGTACAGCTAATGCCCCTAAGAACGCCTCTTAGGGGCATTAGCTGTACGAAAACTCCTAGTCCGCCTTCACCGCAAGGACCGGGCAGTCCGCTTCCAGGAGGATGCGCTGGGAAACGCTGCCCATGATGAGCTTGCCTACCGGGCTGCGGCGGCGGAGGCCGATCACGATCAATCCGGCGTCGTGCTCGTCGGCAGCATCAAGCACCTCGGCCGCTGCGTCATGACCGCGGATGGGTTGCTTGATGATGTGCTGGATGCCGTGCTCAGCCAGCCGGTCCTCGATGCTCTGGATCTCCGGCTCCTGGGCATAACGGTTGTCCACCAGGGCGTCGCCCTTGGAGGAATTGATGACCAGCAGGGTGTCGTTGCTCTTCTTTGCCTCGGCGATGGCCTGCGTCAGTGCTGCTTCGCCTTCTGGTGTGGGGACGTATCCCACCACGATGGTCATGGTTTCTCCTGCCGATGGTGTGCGGGCGTGGTTGGTTCGGTCTTCGTGGTTGAAGGCGTCGCCGGGGTCTGCGGCTCATCTTGGTCCGAAAGCATGGACGGCCCTGTAAGAGCTGCCGTCGGACGGTTCCGCCGGATGAGCTTGAGGACCAGCGGCCAGGCCAGGATGATGCCGATGATGACGTAAATACCGACGGCGATCGGCTCGCTCCAGAGCCCTGCCGGGTCGCCTGCACTGAGCTGCAGGGTCTTGCGGAGCTGGCCTTCCAGCCGCGGGCCCAGGATAACGCCAAGAATGAGCGGCAGGACGGGGAGTCCGAAGCGGCGCATCATGAACCCCAAAGCCCCCAGTATCAGCAGGATCACCAGGTCGAATGCCTGGAGGTTCACCGAGTAGGCGCCCAACGTGGCGAAGAACAGGATGCCTGCGTACAGGTACGGGCGGGGCAGTTGCAGCAGCTTCGCCCACAACGGTGCCAGGGGCAGGTTGATCAGCAGAAGGAGCAGGTTGCCGATGAAGAGGCTCGCGATCAGCGCCCACACCAGTGGTCCCTGGCTCGAGAAGAGCTGCGGGCCGGGCTGGATGCCGTAGGACGTGAACGCTGCCAGCATCACTGCCGCGGTTGCGTTGGTGGGCAGGCCGAGGGCCAGCATGGGAGTGAGGGTACCGGCGGCGGCTGCGTTGTTCGCAGCTTCCGGACCCGCCACGCCTTCGATGGCTCCATGGCCGAACTCTTCGGGGTGCTTGCTGAGGCGCTTCTCGGTGACGTAGCTCAGGAACGTGGGGATTTCCGCTCCGCCTGCCGGCAAAGCCCCGAACGGGAAACCGAAAATCGTGCCGCGAAGCCATGGCTTCCAGGAGCGTTGCCAATCCTTCTTGCCCATCCAGGGACGGCCAACGGGAATGACATGCAACGGGGTGCGGCGCAGGTGTGCCGCCACCCAGAGGGCCTCGCCCACCGCGAAGATGGCCACAGCCACCACCACAATGTCCAAACCGTCGGACAACAGCGGCTGGCCAAACGTGAGCCGGCTCTGGCCCGTAACGGAGTCCAGGCCCACCAAACCGATGGCCAGTCCCAGGCCGAGGGAGGCGAAGCCGCGCAACCGCGACGACCCCAGTACCGCAGTGACAGCCAGCAGGGCCAACATCATGATCGCGAAGTAGCTGGGGGAGCCCAGGCTGACCGCGAACTTCACAACGATCGGTGCGCAGACCGCAAGGAGGGTAGTGCCGATGGTGCCTGCCACGAACGAGCCGATGGCCGCCGTCGCGAGTGCTTGCGCCGCCCGCCCCGCCTTGGCCATCTTGTTGCCTTCGATGGCCGTCACCACGGACGACGATTCGCCGGGAGTATTCAGCAGGATGGAGGTGGTGGAGCCGCCGTACATTCCGCCGTAGTAGATACCGGCGAACATGATGAAGGCGCTGGTGGGTTCAAGTGCGTACGTGACCGGGAGCAGCAAGGCAACGGTCATGGCCGGACCGAGCCCGGGAAGGACACCTACAGCGGTGCCGAGGATGACGCCGATCATGGCGTACATGAGGTTCAAAGGAGTGAGGGCGGTGGAGAACCCGTCCATCAAGGAGGACCAGACGTCCATCAGAGGATTCCTTCCAGGAGTCCGGCCGGCAGCGCAATGCCCAGGCCGAGGTAGAAGCCGTAGAAGGTCAGCAGGGAAAGTGCCACGGAGATGAGTCCGTCACGGACATAACGGCGGCTTCCGAGGGCAAGGACGCTGCCCCAGAAAAGCACCGTGCCGGAGATGACCCAACCAGCCCAATCGATCAGCAGGATGTTGAGCAGGAAGGCTCCCGCCAGCGGCAGGACGGTCTTCCAATCGGCAGGGTGCGCCAGGTCCACATCCTCGCCGCCTTCGGCCTCGCCCCTGCCGCCACGGAGGACATTGATGGCAAGCAGAACAGCGCAGGCCACCAGGAGTCCGGCAACGATGAACGGGACAGTCTTTGGACCCACAGGGTCCGATTTCGAGTACGGGGTTACCAGGCCGTTGGCGTCCAGGAAGACCAGGACTCCGACCACGCCGAGCAGGAGGGCGACCCCCAGCTCGGCGCGGCCTTTCAAGCCTGTTGCTGGAGAGCTCACGCCAAGCCAAGCTTGGTGAGGACGTCCGCCACCCGCTTGTCCTGGTCAGTCAGGAACGTCTGGAATTCGTCGCCGGTGACAAAGGCATCCGTCCAGCTGTGGGTCTTGAGTGCTTCCTTCCAACCAGCGGACTCGTGCATCTTCTCCAGCGCGGCGATCAGGGATTTCTTGTCGGCGTCGCTGATGCCCGGAGGGGCTACGACACCGCGCCAGTTGGTGAACACGAGGTCGATGTTGGATTCCTTGAGGGTGGGGGCGTCCACGCCGTCAAGCCGCTTCTCGCCGCTCGTGGCAAGGACACGGACCTCTCCGGACTTGATCTGTTCCAGGTACTCGCCTGCGCCGGAAGCTGCGAAGCCGAGCTTGTTGCCAAGGATGGCGGGAAGGAGGTCGCCACCGCCGTCGTAGGAGACAAAGTTGACCTTCGTGGCGTCGATGCCCACAGCGCCGGCCAACTGCATCGGCAGGAGGTGGTCCGGGCCGCCGGGCGAGGAGCCGCCGCCTACGGAGATCGACGCGGGATCTGCTTTCCACGCCTTCACCAGGTCATCGATGGTCTTGTAGGGGGAGTCCTTGCTGACCATGATGGCGCCCGGCTCTTCAATCAGCTTGGCCAAGGGCGTGGTGTCCGTCAGTTTCGATTGTGACTTGTTGGTGTAGCTGGCACCCACCACGCCCAGGCCCATGAGCATGGTCAGATCGCCGTTGCCCTTTTCGTTCACCACGCGGGCCAGGCCCACAGTGCCGCCTGCGCCTGCAAGGTTGAACACTTCAGTGTTGTTGGCGATCTTCTCATCGTCCAGGACCTTGGCCGCTGCCCGGGCGGTGGTGTCGTAGCCGCCACCGGGAGTGTTCGGAACCATGATCTGGAGGCCGGTGATGGGTCCGGCGGCAGCGCCGGAGCTTTCGGAACCAGTGGAGTTCTTGCCGGTGGCACCACAACCGGTGGCCATCAGGGCGAGGCCGGCGGCGACGGCGGCGACTCGCAATGCGCGGATCTGGCGCATGGTGTTCCTCTTCTCAGTTTTGAATTCTCTGCAGGGCGATCAACGTTGTGCCCCGTGAACTGATGCTAGGGGCCGCAGTGACGCCGATCACTCTTGTGTTCGCAGTGATCTTTAAGTTCATTGCGTTCACGGTCCTGGACGGTCCATTACTGCTCTGGGGTATAGTTCCGATACGCCACGCGGAGCGCCCCCAGACACCTCCGGACTCTGGTACCACCAAAGGAAACCACGCAGTGACTCGAAGAAGAGGAATGTCCCTTGCCGGGCAATACCTTGTGCTGCAGTTGCTGATCGTCCTGGCGGTGCTGGTGGCAGTGGTCGCCATTTCCCTGGCGCAGTCGGCCGCCGCGTTCGAACGGACTGAGGGCAGGCGGGCGTTGTCGGCAGCCGAAGCCTTGGGCAACAACCCCACCGTACGCGCGCTGCTCCCCACGGCGGAACCGCGCGGCGGTTCGGCGCTTCCCGCCGTCGCCGAATCCGTCAGGACAGTCTCGGGTTCAGCGCACGTGGCCCTGGCAAAACTGGACGGCACAGTCATCACGGCCTCGGACCCCGGACTGATCGGCCGGCCCTTGCCACTGGGAGAGAGCCGGGTGATGGAAGGCAGGGCCTGGACCGGCGTCGTCACCAGCAACAACGCGACAGTGCTGTCCGCCCACGTGCCGGTGATCGACGACTCCGGGCAGATGATCGGCATCGCATCCATCAGCCGCAACTACCCTTCCACCCTGGAAAGACTCGGCGACGCCGTTCCCAACCTCCTCACCTACCTGGGCGTGGCCAGCGTCCTGGGGGTGGCGGGTTCGCTTCTCCTGTCCCGTCGTGTCAAACGGCAAACCCTCGGCATGGAACCCCGGGAAATCACCGGACTGGTGGAAAACCGCGAAGCCATGCTGCAGGGCCTCAAGGAAGGTGTTGTGGCGTTGGACCCCCATGAGCGGATCACGGTGGCCAACCAGAGCGCCCGACAGTTGCTCGGATTGCCCGACGACTGCGTAGGCAGGAAGCTGCGCTCCCTCCCCGTCGAATCCGCCCTGAAAGTGGTGCTGACCCGCGAACAGTCGGACCCGGACCAACTGGTGCTGGTAGGGGAGCGGCTGGTGGTGATGAACCGGGTGGCGCTGCGCTCGCATGGGCGCGACATCGGTTCTGTGACCACACTGAGGGACCGCACCGAGTTGTCCTCCCTTGAGAGCGAACTTGGTGCCACCCGTACGGTCACGGACACCCTCCGCGCCCAGGCCCACGAGTTCGCCAACCAGCTCCACGTCATTTCGGGCCTCATCCAGATCGGCGAGTACGATTCCGTGGTGCAGTTCGTCAACGGTGCCACCGTGGAGCGGACCCGGCTCAATGACGACGTGACCCGGCGGATCGAGGATCCCGCGCTCGCTGCCCTGCTGATCGCCAAGGCCAGCCTGGCCACTGAGCGCGGCGTCGAGTTGAAACTGGACCCCCGGTCCGCGCTTCCGCGCGTCAAGGACGAACTGTCCCGGGACATCACCACCGTGGTGGGCAACCTCGTGGACAACGCGTTCGACGCCGTCACTGGCCTCGCCGGGGCATCGGTCCGCGTGCTCGTGGAGGACTCGCCGGACGGCGTCGGGGTGACTGTCCAGGACAACGGCCCGGGAGTGCCCGCCGGTTCTGCCGAGGAGATCTTCCAACAGGGCTACTCCACCAAGGAACCGGGACCGGGGGATGCCCGGGGCTTCGGCTTGGCGCTTTCGCGGGTCATCTGCCGGCGCAGCGGGGGCGAACTGACCGTGGCCAACGACGACGGTGCAGTGTTCACCGCACGATTCAGCAAAGGGGCTCACCACAAGTGATCAAGGTCTTGATTGTCGATGACGACTTCATGGTGGCCAAGGTTCATGCCGGGTTCATCCAGCGAAGCCCCGGTTTCGGGGTGGTGGGTGTTGCCCACACCGGCGCACAGGCCTTGGCGGAAACGCGTCGGCTGCAACCCGATCTTGTACTCCTGGACATCCACCTCCCGGACATCAACGGCCTGGACCTCATGCACCAGTTGCGGGACGTTGCCCCGGACCTCGACGTGCTGGTGATCAGTGCAGCCCGCGAGGTTGAGACCGTGCGCAAAGCCCTCCGCGGCGGCATCGTCCACTACCTGATCAAGCCCTTTTCCCAGTCCGATCTTCAGGAACGGCTGGAACACTACCTCAGCGCCTACCAGGGGCTGGATGCTTCCAAGGTCGAGGCTGAACAATCCGACGTGAACAGGGTCTTTGGGTTGGGTGTTTCCGAGCGGACCCTGCCGAAGGGCTGCAGCGTGGAGACCCTGGAACTGGTGGAGTCCGCGTTGAAATCAGCACCGGGTGATTTGTCAGCCGCTGAGCTTGCAGAACAACTCGGGACCTCCCGTGTCAGTGCCCGCCGATACCTTGAGTACCTCCACGACGAAGGCGCCTTGGACGTTCGACTCAAGTACGGCGTCGGACGTCCCGAAAGGCGCTATGTGCTGAAGGGGCGGTGAGGCCAAACCAGCCCTGGCCGGGTTCGAGCCCTGCTGCCCCTAAACCCCGACCGTCTTCAGGTAGTTCCGGATGCCATCGACCACCAGTTGGTGGTCCTCGTCGGAGCTGAGGCCGGACACCGTCACAGCCCCGATCACACCTGCACCACGCACGCGGAGAGGGAAGGAACCACCCGCCAGGGTGTAGTCCTCGTGGGCCAGCCACCCGTTGCCCAGGGGGCTGTGGGTACGGGAGGCAAACAGTTCGGTCAACAGTGCCGTGCTGTGCTCGAAACGCAGCACCGAAGCTGACTTCCGGCGGATCCACTCTTCCTGGTCCGCCGTCGCGCCGGGCAGGATGCAGCGGAAGAGCACGATGTTGTGCCGGCGGATGTCGATGGCAACCCCGAACTCCGAACTGATGGCATGATTGGCGATCAACGAACCAAGGCGCCAGGCGTCATGGTGATCGAACGAAGCAAAGACCAGTTCTTCTTCCTGCCGGCGAAGCTCGGCGAGGCGTGGGGATTCAGTCACGGTGGTTTCCTTCCGGGGCGGCATCAGCGTCGTAGCTCAGCCCGATCTGGCGGCGGATCTCATCCATGGCAGCCATGATGGCAACGCTCTCGTCCGGCGGAAGGATGGTGCCTGCGGTGGAACCTTCCCGGACCAGGCGCTCCAGCTCAGCTGCCTGGAACTGCATGCCGCGACCGTTCACGGGCTGCTCGTAGCGCTCACCCACGGAACCGTCGGCCGCATGAACGGTGAAGGGGACAGGGTTGTACCAGGTGTGTTCGACGTCGATCCAGCCTTCGGTTCCGATCACCATGGCCCGGTTGGCGCTTGCTGCGTCAAGTTCGCAGTCGACGATCGCCTGCGCACCGCCGTCGTAATCGAAAACCGCCGCAGTCTGGCGGTCGACGCCGGTAGCAGTCATGGCAGCGCTGGCCCTGATCGAGGCCGGCGTGCCCAGGATGTCGAACGCGAAGGAGACCGGGTAGACCCCCAGGTCCAGCAGTGCGCCGCCGCCCAGGGCGGGATTGTTGAGGCGGTGTGCCGGGTCCTTTGGGAGGTTCTGGTTGTGGCTGGCCACCACCTTGCGGACTTCTCCGATGGTGCCTGCGGCGATGATTTCCCGGAGACGGATCATGTGCGGGAGGAAACGGGTCCACATGGCTTCGAGCGCCACGAGCCCTTTTGATTCCGCGAGTCCTACAATGTCCCGGGCTTCACGGGCATTCATGGTGAACGACTTTTCCACCAGCACGTGCTTGCCGGCGTTCAAGGCCAAGAGGGCGTTCGCGTGGTGGAAGGGGTGCGGCGTGGCGATGTAGACCACGTCAACCAAGGGGTCGGCTACCAGGTCTTCGTAGCTGCCATGCGCGGTGGCGATCCCGAACTTATCCGCGAAGGACCTGCTGGACTCTGCCGAACGCGAACCCACCGCCTGGACAGTGAAGCCGTTCTCATTCAAATCCTGCGTTTGCAGCCCGGCTATGAATCCGGTGCCGAGGATGCCCCAGCGGATGGTTCCGTCGGAAGTACCGTTGCTTAGGGTCACGTAGTTAGTCCTTTGCAGAGTCAGTGAGCGGGTACGCCACATACGCAAAGCGCGCGGAGTCCGGCGACCAGCTGTTGACGTTGAGGGTACCTTGGCCACCGAAAAGTGGCCATGGTTGGAGTGGGGTGGTCCAGTCCTTGGTCGAAACAAGCACGACGTCGACGGGCAGGTCAGCGGGATGTCCAACGGTGCCGCCGGGGAATCGGATGTAGCTGGCGTAGCGGCCATCCGGGGACAGGTGGGGGAACCAGTCGACGGTGTCGGACTTCAGCAGCTGAGTAAAGTCGCTGCCGTCCGGTCGGATCCGTGCAAGCTGGGCATGGCCCGGTGTTGTTGAGAACGACTCCGTGTTCAGGTAGATCCATTGCCCGTCAGGCGAGTATTCGGGCCCGTCGCAGTGGCCTGGACCGACGTCGACCCGGGCGGCAGCGCCGCCGTCGGACGCCATGGTCATGAGCTTGCCGGGCTGCTTGAAGTCGCCGGCCTTAATTCCGACGTACGCGAGTTCTTTGCCGTCGGGGCTGACGCCGTGGAGGAAATGGTAGGAGCCGTCGTCCTCGGTGATGCGGGTGGCAGGGCCGCCCTTGAGCAGTCCACGGTAGATATGGCCGTCGTTGGCGGAGAGGAAGATGCCGGTGCCATCCGGCGTTAGGACGTGGTCGTTGTTGAGGTCTGGGATGCCACTGAGCGGGATTTGGGTCAGTTTCGCAGTGGAAGCGTCAAGACGCCACAGTTTACCGTCCCCGTTCAGGACGAGGGCTGAACCGTCCAGGGTCCAGTTCGGGGCTTCGAGGAGAATGTGGTCAGTGGAGTAGAGGGTTTCGCTGTGGCCCGTGACCGACGCGATCCGCACCTCGCAACGCTGGCCGGGTTGAAGGGTGCGGATCACGGTTGGCTCCTTGCCACTTTGATGGGAGTTTTTGTACAGCTAACGCCCTGAAGAAGGCTTCTAAAGGGCGTTAGCTGTACAAAAACTCCGGAGGGTTAGTCCTGGCTGAAGGCGGCGTCGAAGGAGGTTTGGGAGGCGGGGAAGTCGAACTTCTTGAGCGCGGCGAGGGCTTCGGGGGCGCCGTGGAGGCGGTCCATGCCGGCGTCTTCCCATTCCACGGAGATAGGTCCGTTGTAGCCGATGGCGGTGAGGGCGCGGAAGGACGATTCCCAAGGCACGTCGCCGCGTCCGGCGGAGACGAAGTCCCAACCGCGGCGCGGGTCGCCCCAGGGCAAGTGGGAGCCCATGACGGTGTTCCGGCCCGTAGGGCGGAGCTTGGTGTCCTTGCAGTCCACGTGGTAGATCCGGTCCTTGAAGTCCCAGATGAAGGACACGGGATCGATGCCCTGCCACATGAAGTGCGACGGGTCCCAGTTCAGGCCGAAAGCTGGCCGGTGTCCGATCGCTTCGAGGGTCCGGACGGTGGTCCAGTAGTCGTAGGCGATCTCACTCGGGTGGACTTCGTGGGCGAAGCGGACCCCGCATTCGTCGAAGACGTCCAGGATGGGGTTCCAGCGGTCGGCGAAGTCCTGGTAGCCGGCCTCGATGACTTTCTCGGGGACAGGCGGGAACATGGCGACGTATTGCCAGATCGAGGAGCCGGTGAAGCCGACGACGGTGTCCACGCCGAGCGCTTTTGCGAGGCGGGCTGTGTGCTTCATTTCTTCGGCAGCGCGTTGGCGCACGCCTTCGGGGTCGCCGTCGCCCCACACCTTGGACCCAACGATCGCCTCGTGGCGGAAGTCGATGGGGTCATCGCAGACGGCTTGGCCCTTGAGGTGGTTGGAGATGGCCCAGACCTTGAGGTTGTACTTGTCCAGGATGGCGAGTTTGGACTCGACGTAGCCGGGTTCGTCCCAGCGCCAGGCGTCCAGGTGGTCTCCGGAGACGGCGATTTCCAGGCCGTCGTAGCCCCAGCCCGAGGCAAGGCGCGCGACTTCCTCGAAGGGGAGGTCGGCCCACTGGCCGGTGAACAGGGTGTACGGGCGGGGCATGTCAGGCTCCTTCGGTAGGGTTTGCGTGCAACTGGATCAGTGAGCTTTTGGCGGCTGCGGACTCTTCCACGGCGGCGAGGATGTGCTGGACGTTCAGGCCCTCTTCGAACGACGGCGATGGCTGGCTGCCGTCGCGAACGGCAAGGAGGAAGTCCCGGATCTGGTGGGTGAAGGTGTGTTCCCAGCCGATGATGTGGCCTTGCGGCCACCATGCTTCAAGGTAGGGGTGAACGGGCTCGTTGACCAGGATCCGTCGGAAGCCCTGCTCCCGGACCGGGACGGTGGCGTCAAGGAAGCCGAGTTCGTTCAGTGCCTCGAGATCAAACAGGATAGTGCCTTTGTCTCCGTAGATTTCGAGCTTGAGGGAGTTCTTCTGGCCCGTGGCCACCCGACTGACTTCAACGGAGGCGATTGCTCCGGAGGCGAGCGTCAGCGTTGCCCAGGCGGCGTCGTCGACCGTGACATCCTCCGGACCATCCGGTCCGGGGCGTCGGTCCACGAACGTCTGCAGGCGGCCGGAGACCTCGGTAACGGCATCGCCCAGAAGGAACAGGACCTGGTCAATCGCGTGCGAAGCGATGTCGCCGAGCGCGCCGGAACCGGCGGTTTCCTTACGGAGGCGCCAGGTCATGGGGGATTGCGCGTCGGAGAGCCAGTCTTGGAGGTAGGCGGCACGGACGTGGCGGACGGTGCCGAGGCGGCCCTCGGCGATGAGTTCGCGGGCCAGTGCAAGGGCGGGGACGCG
Organism: Paenarthrobacter sp. C1; assembly: GCF_049315185.1. Classification (NCBI taxonomy): domain Bacteria; kingdom Bacillati; phylum Actinomycetota; class Actinomycetes; order Micrococcales; family Micrococcaceae; genus Paenarthrobacter; species Paenarthrobacter sp. C1. The sequence goes on from NZ_CP186052.1 coordinate 662,461, forward strand.
GCGGTAGTTGAAGCCGATCATGGACTGCACTCCGCGTTGGCGGGCTTTCGCGGCAGCGGCGGTCATCAGTTCGGCCTCACCCAATGTGTTGGCCAGCGGCTTCTCCACCAACACATGTTTGCCCGCTTCAAGGGCGGCGATGGCGATTTCCGCGTGCATCCAGCCCGGGGCGCAGATATCGATGATGTGGATGTCATCGCGTTCAATCACGGAGCGCCAGTCGGTGGCGGATTCGGCCCAGCCGTACTTGGCAGCGGCCTCGGCCACCTGGGTGGCGTCCCGGCCAACGAGCACTTTCTGCTCGAAGGCCGGGACGTCGAAGAAACTGGCCACATTCCGCCACGCATTCGAATGGGCCTTCCCCATGAAGGCATAGCCAATGGCGGCAACCCCCAGGGGGGCCTTATCCTCGCGGGAAGCCAGCCTGTCGGAAGGCAGGGACGAGTGTGTGGGCGTGCTCATGGTCAGGTTCCTCGCTGTTGCTGCGGACTTAGAGTGTGGCGGTTTCGGGAGCCCAGTCCTCAGGGACTGCCGCCGAGGCCGGCGCGTTGCTGGTGACATCCACGAACGTGCCCGATTCCACGGACTCGGCGATCGAGACCATGCTGTCCAACACGTGGTAGGCCAGATCGCCGGTGGCTCGGTGCGGAGTTCCGGCCCGAAGCGCCCGGGCCATGTCCAGCACACCCAGGCCGCGGCCGTTGGCGGGGCCGGTTGCGGCGATGATCTCGGGTTCTTCCGCGCCTGGACGCCAGAGCTTCAGCTCGCCGTCGAAATAGTTCGGGTCCGGCAGTGAGAGGGTCGCCTCAGTGCCGGTGATTTCCACGAAGCCCATCCGGAGGCGCGGCGACTCGAAGGAGAACACGCTGTGGCTGGACTGTCCGCCTTCGAACTGCGCCATCGCGGACACATGCGTGGGAACCTCGACGGCGAACTCCTCGCCGGCCTTGGGTCCGGAACCGATGACGCGGGTGGCCTTGGCGGAGGAGCCGACGGCGGCCACCTTGCGGACGGAGCCGAAGGTCTGGATCAGGGCCGTGAGGTAGTACGGACCCATGTCGAACAGCGGGCCGGCGCCGTGTTGGAACAGGAAGGCCGGGTTCGGGTGCCAGGATTCCGGACCCGGGGTCTGGAACGTGGTCATGCCGGTCAGCGGCGTGCCGATGTCACCGCGTTCAATGATGCGGCGCGCGGTCTGCAGGCCGGCACCCAGGAACGTGTCCGGTGCGGTTCCGAGGCGGATCCCCGCTGCATCTGCGGCCTTGAGGAGGCCCAGACCGGATTCACGGTCCAGCGAGAACGGCTTCTCAGTCCATACGTGCTTGCCCGCATTGACGGCAGCGGTGGCTACCTCGACGTGCGCCGCAGGAATGGTCAGGTTCACAATGATTTCGACGTCGGGATGGTTCAGTGCCAGCTCCGGCGCGCCAAACTCGGCGATCCCGTATTCCTCGGCGCGGGCCTTGGCTGCCTCTTCGAACAGGTCGGCGATCACCAGGACCTTGACGTCCGGGAAGGTGGTGAGGTTATCCAGGTACTGCTTGCTGATGTTGCCCGCGCCGATGACGGCGACGCCTACGGGGCCCTTGCGGGTTGAGGGTGTGAAGCTCATGCCTTGGCCCCTGCCGATTCTGCGTTGAGGAATGCGAGGCTCTCCGTGATGCCCTGGAAGATGTCGCCCGAATAATCGTCGAACTCCACCACGCCCACTTCCAGGGACTTGGCAGCTGCGATGACATCCAGCACCGGAATGGTGCCCTGGCCGGCGGGCTGCTGGGCCTTGGTGTCTGTGTTGCCCGGGCCGTCCTTGATGTGGATGAGCTTGACCCGGTCACCCAGGCGGGCCAGCAATTCGACGGGGTCCTGGCCTCCGACGGCTGCCCAGTACGTGTCTACCTCGAGGACGAGTTCCGGATCCAGCAGTCCTTCGAAGTATTCAAGCGCAGTGGTGCCTTCGATGGTGGACTGCAGCTCCCAGGCGTGGTTGTGGTAACCAACCCGGATGCCGTACTCGGCGCCCTTCTTCGCGGCGGCGTTGAGCTTGGCTGCCGTGCCCTGGATGGTTTCCGCATCCTGCCAGTGTTCAGCCGGGAGGAACGGATCGATGACGGTGGTGATGCCCAGCTCTTTGGCGGCAGCGAAAATTTCGTCCTGGTCCTGTGACAGGAGCGGGGCGTGACCGGACGGAGCGGTCAGGCCGTTCTCCTTCAAAGCCTTGCCGAGTTCCGAAGCTGTGGCCACGAAGTTGTAGGGCTCCACCTGCGTGTAGCCGATCTCAGCGACCTTCCTGATGGTTCCAGGCAGGTCCTCCTGGATGGCGTTGCGGAGGGTGTACAGCTGGAGAGAGTAAGACATGGGTTTCCTTTTCGGGAGTGGTTTTCCGGGAGTTCGGGGACTTGGCGCCAGTCTAATCAGCGGCCGGCCAGGGAGCCGCCGATTCCGCCGACGCTGAAGTACTTGTTCAGGGTGGCGAAAACAATGATCGGCGGCAGCATCATGACCACGGCCAGGGCCATGACGGATGTCCAGTCAGTGGCGTTTTGCTGGAAGAAGGATTGGACACCCATGGGCAGGGTGAAGATCTCGTTGGAACGGAGGAACACGATGGCTACCAGGTAGTCGTTCCAGGCGAGCAGGAAGGCGAAGATCGCGGTGGAGAGGATGCCCGGCAGCGAGTTGCGGAGCACCACCTTGGTGAAGGATCCGAAGACTGAGCAGCCATCGATCCAGGAGGCTTCTTCGAGGCTGATGGGGATGGAGTCGAAGTAGGCGGCCATCATCCAGGTAGCCACGGTCATGGTGGAACCGACGTAGATGATGGTGATGCCCAGGAGGTTGTCCACCAGTCCCATGGCAGCGAAGAGGATGAAGAGGGGGACCACGGAGGTGATGATCGGCAGGGACTGCATGACGAACAGGAGCAGTGAGTAACCGGACACGGCCTTGGAACGTCCGCGGGAGAGGACGTAGCCAGCGGGAGCGGCCACCGCGACCGAAACCAGGACCGTGGACAGTGTGGTGACCAGGCTGTTCTGGAGCCAGGTGGCGGCGAGCGTCCCGTTGAACACGTTGGCCAGGTTCTCGAACGTGAAGCCGGTGGCGGTGCTGTTGGCTCCGGGAGTGAAGGCCAGGACCACAGTGACCATGATGGGGACCAGGACGATCACCGTGATGGCCAGGATCAGGGCGAACCTCCACCAGCGTCCGCGCATACCGGCTTCGGAGAGCACCCGGCGGGTTTTTCCGGAGTCGGTGATGCCCAGGGCGGGACCGGATTCGGGGTGGGCGTGAAGTACTGTGCTCATTATTCGACGCTCGACTTTCGGATCTGGCGGTACAGGATGACGGAAATGACCACCAGGGTCATGGTCATCAGGAAGGCGATGGCGACGCCGGGGCCGGTGGCGAAGTCCTGGAAGACCGTGCGGTAGGCAAGGACCACCAAGGAGGTGGTGGCACTGACGGGACCGCCGCCGGTGAGCAGGTAGATGGTCGGGAAGTCATTGACGCAGAAGATCGTCATGAGGATCCACGAGATGTACGTGGAGCGGGCGATCAGCGGGAGCGTGATCTGCGTGAACTGCTGCCACTTGGAGGCGCCGTCCATGCTGGCCGCTTCGTAGACGGTGGTGTCCACCGAGGCCAGTGCCGCGGAGATCATCATCATCATGAAGGGGAAAGAGACCCAGACCTTGAACACCATCACGGTGATGGATGCCAGTGTGGGGTCGGCCAGGAACAGCGGGGTCCCCAGTCCCAGCCCGCGGAAGATCGACGGGATCAGGCTGTCGGGGGTGGCCACCAACCAGTTCCAGGCGGTGGAGGAGACGACGATCGGCACTACCCACGGCAGGAGCAAGAGGACCTTGAAGGTATTGCCTGCGGGGATCCTGGTCCGCAGCAGCAGGGCCAGGCCCAGTCCTACCAGCCAGGAGCCGAAGACTCCGACAATCGTGAACCAGAGAGTGAACTGTGCAGCTTTCCAGAACGCCGGGGAGGACAGGACGCTGGCGAAGTTCTCGCCGCCCACGAAGTTGCCGGTCTGGAGGAGGTCGCCGTCGTGGGTGGCCTGTACCGCGGCGTGGATCAGCGGGTAGCCGTGGATCAGGACCAGCAGCACCACCGAAGGCAGCAACAGCCAGAAGAAAGTACGGGTGGTCTGCGCGCTGAGTTTGCTCTTGCGTTTGCCGGGGCCGGCCCCCGAGCCGCCGGGGGCCACTCCCCGGCGGGCCCGGGACAGGCCCGATGTTGCAGTAGTTGATGACATGGCAGAGGTACCGTTCTACTTCTTCAAGACCGATTCGAGGCCGGACTGGAAGGCCTGCAGGGCGCTCTTGGCATCAGCTGCCTGGCCGGTAAGGATCGACTGGCTGAACTGGTTCAGCGCCTGGCCGCCGTCAAGGGCTGCGAGGTTTGCGTTGAGCGTGCTGCCCTGGGCTGCGAAGGTCTTGGCGATCGGCTGCCAGTCCTTGACGATCTTGACGTTGTTGGGGTCGTCGGCAAACTCGGGCAGCTCGGTGATCGACTTGAAGACGGGCAGTGCGGACATGAGCTTCTGCTTCCACAGTTCCTTGAGCTGGCCCAGGTAGTACACAAGGAACTCTTCTGAGGCTTCCTGCGACGGGGTGTTCTTGTACATCATGATGTTGTTCGGGAACACGATGGTTGCCTTGTCACCGTGCGGACCGGTGATGGGGTCGGCCACCAGCAGGTCTCCGGAGGTGTCGCCGACGCGTTGCGGCACGTTGACCTGGAACAGGCCGAAGCCGGCCTTGCCGTCCTTCCACTGTGCTGACATGTTGTCCGTTGTGTAGCTGACGGCTGCGGGATCCACGATGCCGTTGGAGACAAGCTCGCGGACGAATTCGATGGCTTCCACGTTGCGGTCGTTCAGGAGGTCCAGCTCGCCGTCCTTGTTCCAGACACCGCCGCCGTTGTTGACCATCATCATGATCATCGAGTGGTTGCCGTAGTTGTTGCCCGAACCGGCGCCCGTGGCGAAGCCGAACGCGCCAACCTTCTTCAGCGCCTTGCCGGCTTCAAGCAGGGACGGCCAGTCGGTGGGCAGCGACACGCCCGCCTTCTCGAACAGGGACTTCCGGTACCAGAACACGCGCATGTCCAACTGCCACGGCACGGCGACGTATCCTTTGTCGGACTTGAACGGGTCCAGCACGCCGGGCAGGAAGTCATCGAACTGACCGTTGGACTTCAGCTTTTCAATGACTTTGTCGGCGTACGCGATCTGGCCCTGCTGCTCGAACTGGAAGGCCTGGAAGCCGCCGCCGGTGGAAACGGCCGGGCCGGTCTTGGAAGCGATGGCCGAGGAGAACGTCTGGTAGAAGTTGTTCCACTGGATGATCTGGTAGTTGGCCTTGGCGTTGTTCGCGCCGGAGAAGCCTTCTGCGATCTTCTTAGCGGATTCGTTGTAGGCGGGGGTGGCCCACGGCATGTCCCAGAACTTGACCGTTCCACCGGCGCCGCCACCTCCGCCCTGGGTAGCCGAGCCTCCGCCGCAGGCTGCCAGCAGCGGCACGGAAGCGGCAGCCGCGGACAGGCCGAGGAAATTGCGGCGGGAGAAGGACCGGGTGGCTGCGGACTGAACATTCATAGTGATTCCTTTCGGGACCGGCGACGCTGTGCGTTGGTTTGCCGGTCCAGCTCAACTTTGAGTAGGGCAACGGATACTGAATGGCTGGTGGAACGGAGGTGCTGGTGTTTCAGGTGAGGGTTGCGATGGATTCCGAAACCGCAGCGAACTGCTGCAGATCCGAGGGGAGGGTGCCGGCGTCGAGGTGTTCCTTGAGCCGGCGCCAGGTGGCGCGGTGAGCAGATTCGTAGATCGTGGGAAGAAGCAGTTCACCGTGTGGACCGGTGACTTTCACGGTGGCCGGCCAGGCAGCCACCGGATCCGGCAGCGAAACGGCGGCGCCGCCGTCGTCTGTCAGCATGGTGATGGTGACGCTTGCGGGCCGGGCGTTGGAAAGGATGCCCTGCAGGGCCACCGGTGCGCCGTTGGCGAGTACCGCCGTCGCGGTGTAGCCGTGCGGCCTGCGGTCCAGGAGCCTGAGGTTTCCCAGCGGTCCGGTGAGACGCACGACGGCGGCAAGTTGGTCCGCGAGCAACGCGCCGCTGTCGGTTCCCACCGGAGCGGTGGCGACGACGTCGAGGACTACGGCGCGGCCGGCCATGGACCGGACTGCGTCCTCGGCTGCCGCGGTGGCCGGGTTGGACGCCCAACGTTGGTCGAGGACCACGGCCGAATTGTGCCGTGCTGCCGTCTCTGTGAGCTCGTTGACGTTTTCGGGTGAAGGGTTGACCACCACGATGCCGCGGGCTCCCGCACTGATGGCTTCCACGGCGTGCCGGGTCCAGCCGGGCTGTCCGGCGATGACCTGGACGTCGGCGCTGTTCTCATCCATGGCCGGGCCGAACGATTCGGGCAGGGAAGCCACTGCCAAGGCAACGGCGCCTGCTTTCTGCGCCTCGGGTGTGGCCTGGACTGTGTAGTGCTCGAAGGCGGCGGCGCTCATGCGTGGACTCCTTCGGAGACTGCGGGCTGTACTGCCGTCCGGCGATCAAGGGTGGCCACCGTGGCCTCGGCGATGTCCAACGCGAACGTGAGGTCGTCAATCAGGGTTTGGGCAGACGGCGGCTGCTTGGTGCCGGCGGCGAGGGCCGCGAGTTCGCGCCACTCTCCTTCGTAGCCGTTGTGCTCAAAGGGGCCAAGGATGGTTTTCTGCGACCCGCGGGAGAACGTTGCCACCGCTGAGCCGGCCTGGACGTACGACGGGGTGAAGTCGATGCGGAGGGACTCGTCGTCGGACAGGGCTTCGAAGCTCCATTCGGGCTTCCAGGTGTTGTTCATGGCTGCGCGGAGCTCAATGGTCCGGGTGGGGGTCCGGAGGGAGATGACGTAGCCGAACGGGCGGACATGGCGTGCTTCAAGCACTTCGATGTCCTTGAAGTCCGGCGTGAACCTGCGGATCAAGGGGAGGTCGTGGATGGCGAGCCCCATGACCCCGCCGCGGAGTGCGCCTTTGATGACCTCGGGGTCCGAGTAGTCGGGGGCACCGCCGGCGGGACGGGTGATGATCTCCGTGGCAAAGTCCTCAAACCGTGAGTTGGGCGGGAGGACGATGGAGGAACGGATCGTGTGTGCCTTCTCCGGAAGTTCGCCCCAGTTGTTCCGGGCGGCGAGCCAGCCGGGATCGAAGGTGTGCATGGCGCCCACGATGATCGGTACTCCGGTTTCCGCGCTGACCGCCGAAATGCGGGCAGCTTCTTCGGCGTTCATGGCGAAGGGCTTCTCGCAAAGGACAGCCTTCTTGCCGGCGCGGCATGCGGCGATGACTTGCTCAGCGTGGAATTGGTGCGGGCTGCAGATGGCCACGATGTCCACGTCCGGGTCACCCAGAAGGGCGTCGATGCTGGTGCTGTGGGTGGCGCCAACTCGGGCGGCAACGGACTCAGCCACCTTGGGGTCGACATCCATGATGTGGCGGACAGCCAGGATGTGGTCCAAACGCGCCAAGGATGGCAGGTGGATGGCCTGGGTGACCGGGCCGGCGCCGAGGATGCCAACACCCAGGATTCGGGTGGCGTCTGTAGGGCTGGACAAGTTCAGTTACCTCTTCGTAAGCGGACTGGCGCATGAGCGGAACGGGAGGGATCGATGCTGTGGATCCCTGACATCGAGCGTCGTGATGTGCTGCTCATCACAACCTAGGGGGACTTTTGTCGATCGTCAAGCAAAAGTTGAAATATGGCCGACAAACTTTCATTGCATGACATGCATAAGCAATCGTGCTTCACTAAATGCATGACTCCAGCACCCGGAAACGACGCCGGAAACACCATGGTCTTAGAGGCCGGCAACCTGTCGCGCGCTGGCGATCTCTTCCAACTTCTCCGCGACGGCCAAGCCCGGACACGCGCCGAACTTGCCCTCACCACCGGACTTGCCCGCTCAACCGTGGCTTCCCGCATCGACGCCCTGATCAACTCCGGGCTGGTCGGCCCGGCCGGTGAGGCAAGCTCCAGCGGCGGCAGGCCGCCGTCGCGCTTTGCCTTCAACCCGGCCGCGCGCGTCGTGCTGGCGGTCGACGTCGGAGCGACCCACGTGATTGTTGCCGTCACCGACCTCGGGGGCAGCATCCTGGCGGAGCGCCGGCTGGGACAGGAAGTCGCCGACGGTCCCGAGGTAGTGCTGGGCCGCGTGGTTTCAGCAGGCCGGGAGCTGCTTGCCGAAGCCGGGCGGGAACCGGGCGACCTCGCCGGGATAGGCATCGGCCTCCCCGGGCCCGTGGAGCATGACACCGGACGGCCCGTGAAGCCGCCGATCATGCCGGGCTGGGACGGATTCGACGTCGTCACTTACGTTCAGCGCTCGCTGCCTGTTCCCGTACTGGTGGACAACGACGTCAACATCATGGCCCTGGGGGAGCGGACCGCCTACTGGCCCGACCACGACAATTTCCTGTTCATCAAGGTGGCCACCGGCATCGGTGCGGGCATCATCAGCAGTGGTGAGCTGCAGCGGGGCGCCAACGGCACCGCCGGCGACCTCGGCCACGTCCGGGTGCCACGTGGCGACGACGTCCTCTGCCGCTGCGGCAACTACGGGTGCCTTGAAGCGCTCGCCTCCGGTCCCGCCGTCGCGCATCAACTGCAAACGCAGGGGCTGGAAGCCACCAACGGCGCCGATGTCCTACGGCTCGTGGGCGAGGGAAACCTCCAGGCTATCCAGGCGCTGCGACAGGCCGGACGTGATGTCGGAGATGTCCTGGCAACCGTGGTCAACCTGCTCAACCCCTCCATGATCATCATTGGCGGCAGCGTGGGAGAGGCCGGCGAACACCTGGTGGCCGGAATCCGCGAAGTGGTCTACCGGCGGTCGTTGCCGTTGGCCACCACGCATCTTCGGATCGGCATTTCCATGGCCGGAGACCGCTCCGCGATCCTGGGTGCCAGCCAGATGGTGACCCAGTACGTTCTCTCGCCTGCGGTGATTGAGGCCACACTCCAAGCGACGGGCTAGGCCTTCATGGATGCCGTGGGGCGGCCGGGGGCGTGATAGCAATGAAACTGATGAAAACGCTTCCTGTCCCTTTCCGGTCCGCACCATGAGCCAGTTCCTCGCCAAAGTTCCCCGAGGCTGGCTGATCCTCGCCTGCATAGGGCTGATTGCCTTGAACATGCGCGGACCGTTCGTCGCCGTGGCGCCCGTAGTGGATCTGCTCCGACAGGACCTTGGCTTCTCCCCGGTTGAACTCGGACTGCTGACAGGCATCCCCGTGCTCTGCTTCTCCCTGGCTTCGCCGTTGGCTTCGTTGGCCGGACGCCGACTGGGCGCCGAATTCGCCGTCATGCTCACGTTGCTCGGCGTGCTGGCCGGTGTGGTGATCCGTTCCAGCGGCGGTGGCGCCCTGGTCATGGCCGGCACAGTGGTCATTGGCGTGGCCATCACCATCGGCAACATCGCCGTGCCGCTGATCATCCGCCGCGACTTCGCTCCCCGCCGGCAAGCGACAGCGATGGGCGTCTACACCGCGGCCCTGAACATCGGTTCGTTCCTCACCTCCGTAGCCACGGCTCCGCTGGCCGAGCTGGGGGGGTGGCGGCTTTCCTTGGCTGCCAGCGCGCTGCTGGCCTTGGCGGCAATCCTGTTCTGGGTGCCCACAGTGGGTACGCGCCGGGCCTTTGTCCCAGCCGCGGTTGAGGCTGCCGTCCCTTCAGGTTCGGGACCCGTTGCGGGGGTGGGCTGGTTGACCGTCGGCCTGACGCTCGGCTTCGCCGGCCAGGCGTTCTCCTACTACGGCGTCACCGCGTGGCTGCCAAGCTTCCTGTCCGACGAACTCGCCATGGGCACGGCCGAGGCCGGCGCGGGCTCCTCGCTCTTCCAGATCTTCGCGATTGTGGGCGGCCTGGGCGTTCCGCTCCTGGCCCGTTTCACCAGTACGACGACGGTAGCGGTCACCTTGAGTGCGATGTGGCTGACCGTTCCCGTTGGCTTGTTGCTGGCATCGGGCTTCTGGTGGTTGTGGTCCTCGCTGGGAGGCGTTGCCCAAGGTGGTGGAATCACGGTGATTTTCATTGCGATCATCAAGTTCGCCCGCTCGCAGGCCGCCGCAGGGAAGATGTCCGCCGTGGTCCAGGGTGTTGGCTACTGTTTTGCTGCCCTGGCGCCCACCGTTGTCGGATACGTGCACAGTGTTACCGACGGCTGGACGGGTCCGCTCTTCGTGATCCTCGGCTCGGTGCTCGCGTTCTGCGTGTGCACGACGTTGTCCGTGCGCTGGGTTGCCCGGCAGCGCTAAGGGGCCGGGCCGCTCCGGGCCGCTGGGCCCCTCCAGCGGCTGATTCGGGGGTTCGCTGCACAGGATGCCGTGCGCACGGCATGGTGTGCAGCGAACCATCGAATCCGGAGGGCCTTGAGCATGGAAAAGCCCCGTTGCTGGGCTGCCTCCCCGACCATCGGGGTCACTTGTTGCGAAGAGTGCAGGCAGCCCAGCGTCGGGGCTTGGCGTGTCGACGACCAGTACAGTGCAGCTAGGCGGCGACGAGTTCCTCTTCCGTGGCCTCTTCACGGGCCTCGGTGAGGAAACGGGCGTAGGCGGGGATGGTCAGGAAGGTGGGGAATTCCTCAGCCAGGGTGACTTCCTCGAAGATGGCGCGGGCATCTGCAAAGCGATCCCCATCGAAGCGTTCCAGGCGGGCGAATTCCTCGTCCAACATGTCCTCTACCCATTCACGGCTGATGATGTCGCCCTGGTCAGTGATGGCGTGGGAGTGGATCCACTGCCACAGCTGGGACCGCGAAATTTCGGCGGTGGCGGCGTCCTCCATGAGGTTGTGGATGGCGACAGCGCCGTTGCCCCGCAGCCAGGACTCGATGTAGCGGATGCCTACCTCGATGTTCAGGCGTACCCCGGCCTCCGTGATGGTGCCCTCGGTGGTGGAGATGTCGATCAGCGCACGGTCATCCGGGGTGACGTCCTCGCGGGAACGGTCCAGCTGGTTGGGTCGGTCTCCGAGAACTGAGTCGAACACTTCGCGGCACACCGGCACCAGGTCCGGGTGGGCAACCCAGGAGCCGTCGAAACCGTCGTTGGCTTCACGGGTCTTGTCCGCACGGACCTTCTCGAACGAGGCGGTGTTGGCGGCCTCGTCCTTGCGGTTGGGAACAGCGGCAGCCATGCCACCGATCGCCATGGCACCGCGGCGGTGGCAGGCCCGGACCAGTTGCTCGGTGTAGGCCCGCATGAACGGCTGGGTCATGGTCACTTGGCCGCGGTCCGGGAGCACGAAACGCGGTCCGCGGGTCCGGAAGTTCTTGATCAGGGAGAAAATGTAGTCCCAGCGGCCGGCGTTCAAACCAGCTGCGTGGTCCCGCAGTTCGTAGAGGATCTCTTCCATCTCGAACGCTGCCGTGATGGTCTCGATCAACACCGTGGCGCGGATGGTGCCCTGCGGGATGCCGAGCAGATCCTGGGCCAGGACAAAGATGTCGTTCCACAGCCGTGCCTCGAGGTGGTTCTCGATCTTGGGCAGGTAGAAGTATGGGCCTTTGCCCTGCGCCAGCAAGCGGCGGGCGTTGTGGAAGAAGAACAGTCCGAAGTCCACGATTCCGCCGGCGATGGGTTTGCCGTCAATCAGCATGTGCTTCTCCGGCAGGTGCCAGCCACGGGGACGGACCACGATGGTGGGCAGATCCTCGGCCGCCTTGAGCTTGTATTCCTTGCCCTCGGGAGAGGTGAAATCGATCCGGCGCTCCAACGCGTCGGTCAGGTTCAGCTGGCCCTGGATGACGTTGCGCCACGTCGGCGTGGAGGAGTCCTCCATGTCGGCCAGCCACACCTTCGCACCGGAGTTCAGCGCGTTGATGGTCATCTTCTTGTCCACAGGTCCCGTGATCTCAACACGGCGGTCCTCCAGTCCCGGTGCCGGGGGAGCAACGCGCCAGGACGGGTCGTTCCGGATGGCCTCGGTCTGCGGCAGGAACCGCGGATCCTGACCGGCGGCGATCTGCCCACGGCGGGCATGCCGCGCCTGCATCAGCTCCTGACGACGATCAGCCGTAGCCCGGTGCAGTTGGCCGATGAACTCCAAAGCGTCCGGCGTGAGGACCTCATTCTGCCGGCAAATGGGCTGAGCGGTCAAAGTGATGCCATTGATAGTGAAGTTGTCAGTGAAGCTGTTCATTTCAATCTCTCCTATGAGAAGCAAATGTTCGACGGCGGTGCTTGGGTCGCGTGGGCACTAGGCCAAGGAGCCGGTGCCGCGGCAGCCTGCGTAAAAGGGGCCCTGCATCCCGGTCCGTCCTCGCTCAGCGAGGTCGAAACCGGGACGTGGGGAATAGCAGGCAGAGCGGTACCGGTCCGCAGGCCGGAGGCGACAATCGCCGTCGTGCCTTCCGGTGAGCGCAGCGAACAGCTCACCTTTGGGCGTTTGGTTTAGTGGAACTGGCCTTCTTCGGTGGATCCCACCAGGGCCAAGGTTGATGCGTTCGGGTTGAGCGCGGTTGCGATGTCGTCGAAGTAGCCGGTGCCGACTTCGCGCTGGTGCTTGGTGGCGGTGTAGCCGCGGGACTCGGAGGCGAATTCCTTCTCCTGGAGCTCGACGTAGGCGCTCATGCCTTCACGGGCGTAACCGTGGGCGAGGTCGAACATCGAGTAGTTCAGGGCGTGGAAGCCGGCCAAAGTGATGAACTGGAACGTGAAGCCCATGGCACCGAGTTCGCGCTGGAACTTGGCGATCGTGGTGTCGTCCAGGTGCTTGCGCCAGTTGAAGGACGGGGAGCAGTTGTAGGAGAGCATCTGGTCCGGGAACTCGGCCTTGACCGATTCGGCGAACTTGCGGGCCAGCTCCAGGTCCGGGGTGCCGGTCTCCATCCAGATGAGGTCGGAGTACGGTGCGTAGGCCTTGGCACGGGCGATGCAGGGTTCGATTCCGTTGCGGACCTTGTAGAAGCCCTCAGCGGTACGTTCGCCGGTGATGAATTCCTGGTCGCGCTCGTCAACGTCGGAGGTAATCAGGGTTGCTGCTTCGGCGTCGGTACGGGCGATGACCACCGTCGGGGTACCGGCGACGTCGGCTGCCAGGCGGGCTGCGTTCAGGGTCCGGATGTGCTGCTGGGTGGGGATCAGCACCTTGCCGCCCAGGTGGCCGCACTTCTTTTCCGAAGCGAGCTGGTCTTCCCAGTGAACGCCCGAGGCACCTGCGGTAATCATGGATTTCATGAGCTCGTAGGCGTTCAGCGGGCCACCAAAGCCTGCTTCGGCGTCCGCGACGATCGGGACCAGCCAGTCTTCGACGGTCTTGACGCCTTCGGCATACTCGATCTGGTCCGCACGGAGCAGCGCGTTGTTGATGCGGCGGACAACCTGCGGCACCGAGTTGGCCGGGTACAGGGACTGGTCCGGGTAGGTCTGGCCCGACAGGTTGGCGTCGGCGGCCACCTGCCAGCCGGAGAGGTAGATGGCGCGGAGGCCGGCCTTGACCTGCTGCACAGCCTGGTTACCGGTCAGTGCGCCCAGGGCGTTGGTGTAGCCGCCGGTGGGAGCTTCCTCGGTGAGCTGCTTCCAAAGCTTCTCGGAACCGCGACGGGCCAGGGTGTGCTCTTCGGAGACGCGGCCACGGAGGCGGACAACGTCGGAAGCCGAGTAATCACGGGTGACGCCTTCCCACCGCGGGTTGGCGGACCATTCGAGTTCCAGCGCTGCTGCCTGCTGCTCTGCGGACTGCTCTGCGGGTTCAAATGAAGCGGTCATCTTGATCTCCTCTGTGGTGCCCGGGCCGGCCTCCGCTGCACCTTTGCTGCATCGGCCGGCTTATCCGGGTCTGTATTTCTTTTTCGTAAGACCTACTTTTCTGCACTTCCAAGAGGGTAGCTAGAGGAAAACTATGGAAAGAAATGCACTTCTTCGCGTATTCTCAAGAAATGTCGCCTGTGAGCTGGAATCGCGAAGTCGCGTCGCCGTCGTTGTCCCCTGCGTCCCCCGAACTGGACGTCATCAGCCTTGGCCGCCGCGTGCGCCATCTGCGCAAGCAGGCGGGGCTGACGCTCGATGACCTGAGTGCCGCCGTCGGGACCGCGCTAAGCCAGCTGAGCCTGATCGAAAACGGCAAGCGCGAACCCAAACTGGGGCTGCTTCAGCAGCTCGCTGCGTCCCTCAACGTGAGCATCGACCAACTGCTCGGGGCGGAGCCGCCGAGCCGTCGCGCGGCCCTGGAAATCGAGCTGGAACGGTACCAGCGCGGACCCCTCTACGAGTCGCTGAACCTGCCCAAAATCCGCATCAGCTCGCGGCTTCCGCTGGATGTTCTGGAGTCGCAGGTGGGGCTGCTTCAGGAACTCGAACGCAAACTTAACGAGCAAGTCGCGACGCCGGAAGAGGCCCGCCGCGCGAACGGCGAGTTGCGTGCCATGATGCGTGAGCGCGGTAACTATTTCCCCGAGTATGAAGCCGAGGCACAGAAGGTCCTCAAAGGGGTTGGGTACACCACCGGTCCGCTCAGCCAGCACGTCATTGCTGACATCGCCGAGAACCTTGGTTTCTCCCTCCATCACGTGGGCGATCTGCCGCACTCGACGCGGTCCGTGACGGATTTGAAGAACCGCAGAATTTATCTGACGCAGAACCAGCGCCAGGATCACGACCCCCGCTCAGTACTGCTTCAGGCGCTGGGTCACTATGTCCTGGGGCATGAAACTCCGCGGAATTATGGGGACTTCCTGGCGCAGCGGGTGGCCACCAACTACTTCGCTGCGGCATTGCTGCTGCCGGAGCAGGCCACGGTGGAGTTCCTCCAAAAGGCCAAGGCCGCCAAGGAAATCGCTGTGGAGGACATCCGCGACGCCTTCGCTGTGTCCTACGAGACCGCCGCGCACCGGTTCACGAACCTGGCCACCAAGCACCTGGGCATCACCACGCACTTTCAGAAGACCCACCAGTCGGGCATCATCTACAAGGCCTACGAGAACGATGGCGTGACCTTCCCGCAGGACCACACCGGGGCGATCGAGGGCCAACCGTCGTGCAAAGCGTGGACATCCCGGGCCGTTTTCGATGTGCCGGACAAGTTCAGCGCCTACAGCCAGTACACGGATACGCCGTCGGGCACGTACTGGTGCACGGCCCGGACGGAGCGCTCGGCAGCCGGTGAATTTTCATTGAGCATCGGGGTGCCCTACCAGCACGTGAAGTGGTTCCGCGGCCGGGAGACCACCGCCCGTGCCACATCCAACTGCCCGGACCCGAACTGCTGCAAGCGGCCGCCTGCCTCGCTGGCGAACGAGTGGGCCGGCAACGCATGGCCTTCCGCCCGGGCCCACTCGCACCTGCTTGCCGCCATGCCTCCGGGCGCGTTCCCGGGCGTGGACGAGACCGAGGTCTACTCCTTCCTGGCGGCGCACTCCGAGCGCTGACCCCCACGCTCTATCACGTCCCGCGTGTTTTGGCTGGACGCTCGCTCACGTTCCGGGTGTTTGGGGGTGACGCTTGCTCAGCAGCGTTCGGAATCGGAGAAGAAATCGCGTTCCTGCGGGTTCAGTGCAATATCTTCGCGTCCCTGCAGCTCCTCCGCCCATGCGCAAAGATCATCTGCACTGATCTTCCCGGCCCAGAATTCGTCAAGGGCATGGCCGATATCCTGAGCGAAAGCAGTGGCTAGCTCCTCTTGGGAGGACCATTCAAACGTCAACAATCGAACTGACAACTCGGCTAATGGACGACGCAACTGTATGAGGTCATAGAGCGCTTCGCGTATTTGATCCTGCGACACCACGGAAGTTCCCCCTTCGGTCCACTAACCGCGGAAATCATCCCAACTGGCTGGAAGTCATTCACACTTCTCGGCGTCCGTTAAGGGACCGATGCTTGCGGGAGCATTACTGCCGTGGACATTCCGGAAGTCCGTCGCAGTAATTTCTCGATACATGACGGCACTCGAACCACGACTGGCAGCGTGACGTGTTGAACTGGAACGAGTAACCCTACGGCTAGATTTATTGCGTGAGTTCTCTTGTTGAAGAAGCCCTAGAGGTGCTTTATGCGGCCAAGGTTCCTCTGGCTCCGGGCTTATCGCCATGGCAGCTCGAGGATGTTGAAGAGCAGTTCTCGTTCGAGTTCAGTCCTGATCATGTGCGGTTTTTGAGTCTGGCGATGCCTATAGGCCCTGGCTGGGTTGATTGGCTGGGCGACCCCGTCGGAATTCAGAAGAGGCTCGACTGGCCGCGCGATGGCGTGTTGTTTGACGTTCGGGAGAGTGCTTTCTGGCCTGAGGAATGGGGCGAGCGGCCAACCGAAGTTGAGGAAGCCCTCCCAGCGGCACGTCAGCGATTGCGCACGGTGCCTGTCCTCGTCCCGATCTATTCGCACCGTTTCATGCCCGCAGCTCCTGCACCCGCCGGCAGCCCGGTTTTTTCCGTGTATCAAACTGATGTCATCTACTACGGCAGCGATCTCGCCTCCTACTTTCAAAGAGAGTTCTTCAACACTGCTGACCGAGAATCATCCCCGCATCGCATCGAGTTCTGGTCTGACCTGGCAGAGGGCCGGTGGATCTAAAGGCGTCTGCTAAGGGAAGCGTCGGGTGGGCAAAACTTGATCGCGGACTTCATCGAAGCCTGGAAAAAACTGCACAACGAGGCAGTAGGAAGGTGCACCGTGAAGGATCCCGTAGCGGAGCATGCTACCGAGACCGTCGTTGCGGTGATCCTCCACGACGAAAGCGTTCCCCAGCTGGAGTCAGGCACAACACTCAACGGGGCTCCCGGCGTCCGGTGAAAGATCGTTACCCGGACACATCTACCGGCCGGGATGCGGCCAAGTGACCAAGTTCAACTGGGCGTAGACAAGCTGTGCTGCATTCCGGCTCCCGCCGCGTTACTCTATCGTCAGAGTCTTTTGGCGATACGGGGGCGTCTTATGAATGAAGGCAACACCGCTTTTACAGTTGCCTTTCCCGAGGCTAAAAGAACGAGAACGGCCAGCACCTTGGCCACAGCTTCCTTCCTGGTGTTCTGGATTCTGTGGGGTATCGATTCTTTCGGGGGTTCGGATGTCCCGGACCTTCCGTGGTTCAGCCTAAGGCTCATCTCATTCGCGCTGTTCGTGGCATTTTCCATTTACGGGTGGCGGAAGCAGAAAGAGCTTGCACCCCTCATCAACCAGCGATTCGCCGCAGAGTTTGCCGCGCACACCAAAGAGGACTACCCAAAAGACGTTGACATCTTGAAAGTACAACAGTCTGTGGCTGTTATGAGGGCGGACGGATCAGTGCGCCTCTGGGGCGTGAAGCGTAAGAAGAACGTCTTCAACGTGTTCCCCATGACCTGAATCATTGCACACCCGGAATCTTCACCGGGGCGGGGTGTCGAATTCGGCATGCTATCGCTGGAGGCTCCAGGGATACTTACTCGTGGACTGCATGATCAGGTATCGATACGTTGCGCCCGTAATCGACGGGCATCCAACATGGACTTGGACGCCTGACAGGTCAGCGGCCGCACGGATGAACTCAGACCCTGTTGTCGATGATTGGGCAAGATCCGGTTGATGATCTTCCCGCCACAGAACGCATGGACTTGCTCGTCAGTCTGCTGGACTTCTAACCCCGTAAGCAGAAATACGCCATCCCGAGTACGCCTCGGTAGCCTTCTTCATATGCAGCGCGCTGTTCCTCATGTCTCGCGCGGACGTGCTCTGCCGCGGGGTGGTCGGCATCATGTGCTTCCAGCCAGCGGGTGAACCTGTCGCGATACCCGGCCTCAAAGACGTCCCACTCCTGAACGCTTGCCTGGTCGTGGTCCACTACCTCGAAACCAGCAGCCCTGATCTGATCGCGTAGCGCATGTTCTGTCGGGTACTCGTCATCACGCCCAGCGAGTGGTGCGGTGGCCGCGGGATGAGGTGCTGCTGACCAGATTGCCTCGCCATAGACGAGCCTTCCGCCGGGCAGCACCAAAGCCCGAAGGGCCCGCAGGGCTGCGGCGTAGTCAAGCGGCTGCGCGTCCTCTACCGGCGGTCCCCAGATCTGGCTCGCACCGATGCAGATGACCGCGTCTGCGGGCCGATCCTGGGCTTCCAGCCCGGGCACTGAATCAAAAGTCACTCTCTCAAGCAGTGCACGAGCCAAGGCTTGTTGCCTGGCCCGGTTGATGAACACGGAAGCACTGTCCACTCCGCGTCCACGAGCCTGCGGGGCCGAGTCCAAGACCCGAAGAAGCAGTTCACCCCATCCGCACCCCATGTCCAGAACCTCAGCCGGCGCCGGGTCGGTCAGGAATGCCACAAGGTGTGCAGCACGTTCTTCGGAGAGCGGGGTAAGCCAGGTCAAGGACTCGTACAGGGGCGGCAGTTCAAGCGAAGTACTGTCGGTCACTCAATGATGTTCTCACGACTCATCGAAGCGACTGCTTGTCTACTCGCACTGCACTCCAGTTGGCTGCCGGGTGAGGAATCCATGGAGAAACCTCCCTCTGTCGCTGTACAGCGACATCGACTACCCCCAGAGCAGCTACCCGTGGAGAAGCCGGATAGACTCCACTTATGGCCACTACAAGCGAGTCACTGTTGATGAGGCAAAGCCGCCTGCAGAGAGCACTGGCGCTCGTATTCGGCCTGTCGATGGTGGGTTTGTTGGCCTCGATTTTCCTGACGGGTGGTAGCCCGCTCTTCCCGGGGATGACGGGACCGCTGCTGGTTCTGGTCTTCTTCCTCGCCGCCGCAGGTAGCGTCGTCGGATTGGCCATCACCAGGTCGAGGCGAGCTGCCGAGGAAGCCGTTCACGGCAACTAAGGGCCGAGCCTCAGCGGACCAAGCGGCCCACCAGCTCGGCCGCCGCACCCACAACCTCGTCCGCCTCACGCTTTGAGGCACTCAACGCCACTTCCTGCCCCGAAACAGTCACGATGTCCGTGATCACCGCTACCGTCAATCGACCGAGGGTGTCGTCGCTGGCGCCGAGCAGGACCGAGTTCTGCCGGACCCATTCGCGTCCGCGCTCGCGCCGCAAAACCTCGAAGCCCGGGGGAGTGTCGCCCTCAATGAACACCCTCTCCAGTCCCCGGTGCTTCCAGGTGTAGTCGAAGTAGCTGCGGCTGCCCACGTTGAACAGTGCCAGCGGGTCTGTCTCGCCTGCCTTGCGTGCCTTGGCCACTGCAGAAGCCACCAGTCGCTCATGTTCATTCTGGTAGTCGTTCCACAGGGCAAGGAACAGCTCGGTCTTGCCGCCGAAGTGGTGGTAGAGGCTGCCTACGCTCGATCCTGCGCGGGAAACAATGTCCGAGATGCTGGCATTGGTGAATCCATGTTCCACGAATACCCCGGCCGCCGCGTCCAGCAAGGTGCGCTGCGTAGCCGCCGTCCGGGTCCATTGCCAGGAGCCCGCGTTGCTGGCAACTTCGGAGGTCTTGCGGACCATGGTGGGGCTCCTCCCTCAGTCAGAACGAATACCGGTGTGTCTGCTGCCTATTTTCTGGAATCCTACCCCCGGAATAATCCACATAGCGAACAGCGAACCTTGACGGACCAGTGAGTGAAAGGAAATAATTCTGGAAGTCTGTTCTAGAAATACATATTGCGGCATGTATCCGAATGCTGCGATTTTTGACGTCGGACGCCCCGAAACCCGGGTGCCGTTTTCACCGTCGGGCTGCAACTGGTTGAATCGCTATATAGCGCCAACTGGTCGCAGCCAACCAAGCCAGAGAGGAACGCGGCCTGATGTCCGTTTCAAGCAAGTCGTCCGGGATCACGTCGAACAGGTGGTTCAAGCCCGTCGTCGTCACCGCAGGAGCTTTGGTGGTGGCACTGATCCTCGTGCTCGTTGCGCAATGGCTTCGGACCCTTCAGCCGGTCCAGCAGTTCCTGACGGACTACCCCGGCCATTCTGCAATCCCCGACGGCACGCCCACGGGGTTCCCGGCCTGGCTTGGCTGGCAGCACTTCCTCAATATGTTCTTCATCGTTTTGATCATCCGTTCTGGCTGGCAGGTGCGCACCACCACTCGCCCGCCGGCGTACTGGACCCGGAACAACAAGGGCCTCATCAAGACAAAGAACCCACCCGCCAAAATCAGTTTGGACCTTTGGTTCCACCTGACGCTGGACGCCCTCTGGGTTTTGAACGGCATCATCTTCATCGTGCTCCTCTTCGCCACCGGCCAATGGTTGAGGATTGTTCCCACCAACTGGGACGTCTTCCCGAACGCCGTCTCGGCCGGCCTGCAGTACGCCTCCCTGAACTGGCCGGTGGAAAACGGCTGGAACAACTACAACAGCCTCCAGCTGCTGACGTACTTCATCACCGTGTTTATCGCCGCCCCGCTGGCCATCATTACGGGCATCCGGATGTCTGGGGCATGGCCCAAGAAAGCCGCGATCAACAAGTTCTACCCGATCGAACTGGCCCGCAAGATCCACTTCCCGGTGATGATCTACTTCGTAGCCTTCGTCATCGTCCACGTAACCCTGGTGCTGGCCACCGGTGCGTTGAACAACCTCAACCACATGTACGCCTCGAACAACGATTACAGCTGGTGGGGATTCGCCATCTTCGCAGCATCGATCGTGTTCACGGCGGCCGCTTGGTTCCTTGCCAGGCCACTGTTCCTGCGACCTATTGCCTCGCTCATGGGCAAAGTCTCGCGCTAAGCGCCTGCAAAAGAAGAGCCGCCCCGGAAGGCTTTCCAGGGCGGCTCTTTCGCGCGCAGACGCTTGGCTTTCGTACGCGGGCGCCAGCCTCTCGCACGCAGGAGGCGCTAGCTCAGCGCGCCGCCCTGCCACAGGGCATCAAACGGCGCCCCCGAGGCCACACGGTTCTTGATACCCGCCGTCACGAAAGCCTTGGCCGTACGGGCTGCTTCCACCGGGGTTGCGCCCTTTGCCAACTCCGCGGTCACAGCAGCGGCAAGCGAGCAACCGGCGCCCGACACGGCAACCTCGCCCACCTTCGGAGCCCGCAGGACTTCCAGCGTGTCGCCGTCGTAGTAGACGTCGACGGCGTCCGGGCCTTCCAGCCGCACCCCGCCTTTGGCGAGGACTGCCGCGCCGCTGATTTCGTGGATGCGGATGGCAGCAGCCTTCAGCGACTCTTCGTCCGTGATGGTGAGCCCGGACAGCGACTCGGCTTCAAAATGGTTCGGCGTCACGAAGGTAGCCAGCGGCAGGATTTGTGCCTTCAAAGCCTGGTCGGTGTCCAGCGCGTGGCCCGGTTCCTGGCCCTTGCAGATCAACACCGGATCCAGCACCACGTGCTTGAACGAGCCGTCCGTCAAAGCCTTCTCCACCGTGCTGATGGTTGCCGGGCTTCCAAGCATGCCGATCTTCACGGTATCCAGAACCGACGGTGCGCCGGAAGCGGCGCCGTATGCCGCCGTCGTGGCTTCCAGTTGGTCCGCGATGACCTGCTGGTCCACCGGCACGAAGCGGTGGTTCCAGTTGTCCTGCGGGTTGAAGGAAACGATGCACGTGAGGTTCGCGATGCCGAACACTCCGAGTTCCTGGAAGGTCTTGAGGTCGGCCTGGGCGCCGGCGCCACCGGTCGCTTCGGAGCCGGCGATGGTCAGGGCAATGGCAGGGGCAACGGCAGAAGTCATGACTTCATTTTGGCAGTTGCTCCGGTTTGACTCCTAAACGGGGCTAGCCGTGCAACGCCCGGTAAGCGGCCTCAGCGGCCGGATGCAGCGGCACTCCGGCAGTGTTGATCAGCGTTTCGGGACTGAGGAACTGGACCCCTGCGCTGGACTTAGGAACAAGGTCCTGGGCCTGCTCCACCAGGAGTTCGACGGTCTGCCGGACAACGTGGTCGGCAAGATCGCTCCGGCACAGGAGAAGGTTGGCGACCCCCACCGTCCAGACGGCGGGCGCGTCCCCGTAACTGTTGGCGGGGATGAGGACCCGGTCGTAGAAGAAGCCTGACTGTGCTCGCGTTGCCGGAATCAGTTCGGAGAGATCAAGAAGCCGCACGCGAAGGTCCTGCGCAGCCGCGGCGATCGGCGCCGTCGGGACCCCTCCGGACTGGATCATGACGTCGATCGAACCATCGGCAAGGGCCGCGATCGCCTGGTTCAAGCCAAGGTTGACCTGTTTCAAGGACCGGTCCGGCGTGGCGGACTGCGGTGCCAGCCCCGCTGCGGCGATGATCCTTCCGGCGGTGAGGGTGGTCCCCGAACCGACTTCGCCCACCCCCGCGGTCTTGCCGGCAAGGTCCGATAAGGACCGGATCGAACTGTCCTCCCGCACAATGCAGTGCACGTAGTTCTGATAGACCTTCCCCAAAGCCATCAGGCGTCCTTCGCTGTGGCTGTTCGCGGCGGGTTGGGCTGCCGCATCGGCGAGGGCGACGGCGAAGGTCGCCTCGCCGGACAGCACCCGCTGGATGTTCTCAAGGCTCCCGCCGGTGGTCAGTGCCCGCGCCTTGTCGGCGATCCGTTCCCGTTGCAGCAGGTCCGCAAGGAGGGTGGCGAACTCAAGGTAGAAGCCGCCCGATTCGCCACCGGCCACCGTGAGTTCCTGCGGCCGTTCCTCCGCGGAGCAGCCAACCGTTGACGCCAGCAGGCCGAACGACACAGCTGCCCTCATGGCATTCCTTCGCGTCACTGTGCGGCTTTCAGGCATCGGAACCGCCCTGCGGGTGCACAAACTCGAGGCGCGCCGTCAGCCCGTGCGGCACGCGGGGTTCCAGCACCAACCTTGCTCCGTTCGCTTCGGCCAACCGTTCCACAATGGTCATGCCCAGGCCATTGCCCGGGATCTTGCTGTGCTGCGGCGCCCGCCAGAACCGGGTGGTTGACGCGGCGAGCTGATCAGCGGGGAGGCCGGGACCGTCGTCGGAAACCACGACGGCGGTGCCACCCGGGGTGGGTTCGGTCGCCACCGTGATGTGGGAACCTGGGGCGTATTTGACGGCATTGGCCAGAAGCTCGCCCACCATATGCGCGAGTTCTTCCGGATTGCAGGCGATGGTGATCGGCCGGCCCGGCTCGAGAAGCGTGATCGTGGCACCTGCCTGAAGGGCAGAGGGCGTGGCCCGTTCCGCCTCACCTTGCAGGACAGGAAACGGGTCGATGACCGTCAGGCGCTGGTGTCCCGTTCCCTGGTCCGCGCGGGCAGCCCCGGCAGAGGCGCGATGTTCCGCGGTGGCCAGCTTCAGCACGCCGTCGAGCATTTCCTCCACGCGCTCAAGTTCAGCAACGACGCCCGAAGCGGCGGCCTTTTCCGGTTCCGATCGCAAGGCGAGCTGCAGCAGATCGATCCGCAACCGCAACGCCCCCACCGGATTGCGGAGCTGGTGCGAGGTGTCGGCGATGAGTCGCCGTTGCGATTCCATGCTCTCGCTCACGGCCTGGGCCATGGTGGTGAAGGAGCGGCTGAGCTCGCGCAGCTCAGGCGGCCCGGCTTCAGGCAGTTGGGTGGTCGCGCCGGTGGTTTCGAGCTCGTGGACGGCCTTGCTAAGGCGCTGGACCGGGCGCAAAACCCAGCCGGTGATACGGGCAGCGGCCAGCAGGAGCAGCGCGCCAAGCGCCACGGCGGCAACGACGACGACGAGCCACCGCTCCCGTAGCTTCTGCCGGGCGGCGTCGAGGTTTACCTCCATGACAACTTCACCGAGAACCTGGCTTGCCGTGCCGAAGGACCTTGAGATGATCTCGTTGCCCGTCCCGAAGGCGCGGATTGGACTGAGCGTTGTGTCGCTCAGGTTCAGGCTTGCCCTGCCGAGCGCGTCCATGACCTCCGGTTGATCGTCGCGAAGGCCGCCGGAATGGATGCTCTGGCCTTGCATATGGATCAGGATTCCTTCGCCGTAAAGCTCGGCGTAGCGGTCCATTTCACGCTGCAGCTGAGTGGTGTTGTTGTCCTCCAGGGCGTCACTGGCCAGCTGGGCGAAGCGGTTGAGGGCAGCGACCCTGTTGATCTGCAGCTCCTGCGTGAGCTCCCGGCTGGCCGACGTCAGGATCACGCTGGACACCGTCACCACAATCACCACCGCCAGCAGGCTGAGGATGCCCAGGACCCGGAGTTTCACGGCTGCTCGACGCGGTAGCCGACGCCCCGGACATTGATGATGAAGCCGGGCAGCTGGAGCTTGGACCTGAGACCGGTCAGGTGCACATCCAACGACCGGGAGTGCGCAAGAAACGCGTCGCCCCAGAGCGCGTCCAGGATTTGTTCCCGGGTGACCACCGAGCCCGCATGCCTGACCAGCAGGCCCAGGAGGTCGAACTCCGTGGCGGTGAGGGCCAGTTGCTTGCCGCCGACCGATGCCACACGGCGGTCGAGGTCCACCTCCAGCTCACCGAGGGCGATAGTGTGTGGTGCTGCCTGGCCGCCGCGGTTGGTCCGGCGCGTCACCGCCTCGATCCTGGCCAGCAATTCCACGAGTTTCACGGGCTTCACCAGATAATCGTCGGCGCCCGAGCGAAGGCCAAGGACCACGCTCCGCTCGTCATCGCGGGCCGTCAGGATCAGGATGGGGATCTGCGTGACCTGGCGGAGTTTCCTGAGGACGTCCAGGCCATCAAGGTCCGGCAAGCCCAGATCGAGCAGGATGACCTCGTGCTGACGGTGGGCCAGGAGCGCGTCCTCGCCGCGGGAAACCCGGGTGTGCTTGTGCCCGGCAGAGGCGACGGCGGCGCTCAAGGCTGAGGCCATGGCGTCGTCATCCTCGACGATGAGCACATGCACGGTGTAGTCCTTCGGGGATCGCTGGTGGGTTCGCTGGTGGGGTTTCGCTGGTCGGGTTCGCTGGTTGGGTTCGCTACTAGAGCTTAACGTTGTGAGGCCCGCTCTGCGCCCTTCGGAGTATCCAAAGAGTGCAGAACGGGCCCCAAGAGGCAGCCAAGTCAGGCGTTGACGCGATCCTTCTTGTCGCCGTCGTCGTCTGCAGTGGCCCGGGCCTTGAACGCGTGGCCCTGCTCCGCATCCAAGTGCGTCGGCTTCTTGTTCTTCAGCGCGAAGATGTACACCAGCAGCGAGATGAAGATGGCCGCCGTGACGTAGGTGAAGAACAGGTCCACCTGGTCCGACTTCTGCAAAGCTGCACCAATCAGCGGAACCGTACCGCCGAACAGCGAGTTGGCGATCGCGTAGCCGAGGCCCACACCGAGCGCACGGATGGATGCCGGGAAGAGTTCGGCCTTCACCAAGGCATTGATGGACGTGTAGCCGCCCACCATCAACAGGCCGCCGAACATCAGCAGGAATGCCACGAACGGATCCTTGGTCCCGGCCAGCGCCGAGAGCAAAGGCCACGTGAACAGAACACCCGTCACACCGAACCAGATCAGCAGCGGCTTCCGGCCGATCTTGTCCGAAAGCATGCCGTAGACGGGCTGGAGCAGCATGAAGATGAACAGCGCCCAGAAGTTGATCACGGAGGTGTCCGTCTTGGCTATACCGGACGTATCGTTCATGAACTTCAGGATGAAGTTGGTGTACGTGTAGAAGGCAACGGTGCCGCCGAGTGTGATGCCGATGCAGATCAGCAGCGGCTTCCAGTGCTTGGTGAACAGGAGCTTCATGGTTCCCGGCTGGGCTTCGCCTTCAACCTTGACGTGCGCAGCTCGCAGCTGATCGGCAGAGAGTGTCTCCTCCATGGAGCGTCGCAGCCAGAGCACCACCAGTGCGGCCACGCCGCCGATCGCGAACGGAATCCTCCAACCCCACGCGGTCAGGTCTTCCTTGCTCATGGTGTTCTGCAGGATCACGAGCACCAGGAGTGCCAGCATCTGGCCGCCAATCAGCGTCACGTACTGGAAGCTGGAGAAGAAGCCGCGGCGTTTGGCCGTAGCAGCCTCGGACATGTAGGTGGCGCTGGTTCCGTACTCGCCGCCCACCGAGAAGCCTTGGACCATGCGGATGAAGACCAGGAGGATCATGGCCCATAGACCGATGACGTCCTGGGTCGGCATGATCGCAATGGCGAACGAGCCGGCGGACATCATGGTCACACTGAGAGTAAGCGCGGCTTTACGGCCCTTGCGGTCGGCGTAGCGACCAAAGAACCAGCTACCGATCGGGCGCATGAGGAACGACGTCGAGAACACGGCCATCGCTTCAAGGCCGGCTTGGAGATCGTCCGAGGAGTTGAAGAAGTGCGACTGGAAATACGCCGCAAAAGCGGTGTAGACGTATACGTCGAACCACTCCACGAGGTTGCCCGCGGAGCCTTTGAGGATGTTGCTCACTGCCTTGCGTGTCTGGGCGGCTTCGCTCAGAGGTGCAGCTTGTTGGGTGCTCATCAATGAACCTTCCTGGCGGCTGCGCATGCGGCAGCCGTGTCTTGCATGAGTTCGTTCTGTCCATGAAGCTCGTGCTCATGGCGTCCTTGCGCATGGCTCTTCGTCGACTAAGAAAGGCCCTCTTGGGGTGAAGAGGACGTATTCCAAACTATGGGTGATGCACGGCACAACCAACGTGGGAGGGGATTTCCTAACACTTCCTTAGGTTTCGGGGTGAGGTGGAGGGGGCCCCGTTCCGGGTACAACCGACGCTTGCTCACATCCCTAGGGTTTGGTGGGGACGCTTGCTCACATCCCGGGGGTTTGGTGGGGACGCTCGCTCACATCCATCCGTCCATGATCGGGAGGGGCCTATTGATGCGAACGAGCTTCCAGATTGCGAGCCGTCCGAAGCCAGCTGCAATAGCTATGGACATTGAAAAGAAGATCGCGCCGTTCGGGGAGAGCCCGCCGAATGGCGCGCAGACGAGCAACGGGGCGAGGAAAAAGACCGCCACGTGGATCCATTGGTTGGTGATGCGTCGCAGGACGAGGCCGAGCAGAGATCCGGCCGTAACACCGATAGCCCACACTGGAATCAGGCTGTATATGAAGAAGACGAGGGCCCAGCCCCCCGGTGACTGGACTGCAAGCAACAGGCAGAAAGTCAGATGCGCCACCGCGACGCCGACAGCGAGGCCTCCGCCTCCGATCACTACCCGGTCTTTCGATCCGTACCGCCAGCTATTCCGCGACCCAGGCGCCACCAGTCCGTACTCGGACTCGTCCGCCCAACTGTCATCGTTCATAGTTGCTCCCGGTTTGTGAGTGAGGGTTGGGCGGATGGGGCGGTTTGGTGAGTGAGGGTTGGGCGGATGGGGTGGTTACGTGAGTGAGGGTTGGGCGGATGGGGTGGTTACGTGAGTGAGGGTTTGGGGCGCCCTGTGGCGATCTCGTTGAGCGCACCGGCCAACGATGGGTATTCAAATGCGAACCCCGCGTCGAGCAGTTTCCGGGGCTCCACCCACCGGCTCTTCAGCACCAGCTCGGTCTGGGTCCGAATGAGAACAGAGCCAGCCTCGAGCAGCCACGACGGCGTCGGGACGCCAAACGCAATACCAAGGCTCCGCCGAACCAGTGCCATCAGCTCCCGATTGTCCACGGTGTAGGGCGATGCTGCATTGACCGGGCCGCTCAGTTCAGGCCTGGCGTGGAGAAACAACACTGTCCGGAACAGGTCCTCCACATGGATCCAGCTGAACTTCTGCGTTCCGGGCCCCATGTGCCCACCCAAACCCAGCCGCGCAAGGTTCCGGAAAGGAGTCATGATCCCGCCGCCGGGACCCAGCACGATCGCAATCCTGAGCGGAATCTTCCGGGTCTCCGGCACAACAGCCGACGCCAACTCGTCTTCCCATGCCCGGGCAACGTCCACGGAAAACCCGCTGCCCAGTTCGCCTGCGATCTCTGACTGCGGACGGTCCTCGGCATGCCGATAAATGGTGCCGGTACTTGAGTTGATCCATGTCCTGGGCGGCTCGTCACATGCAGCAACGGCCCGGCCCAAGGCCCGTGTGGTCAGAACCCTGGAGTCCAGGATTTCCTGACGGTGGCGCTCGTCATAGCGGCAGTTCACGGATCGTCCGGCGAGGTTCACCAGCAGTTCCGTGCCGTCCAGCGCCTTGGTGATGGCGCCGTCGTCGTTCCATTGCGCGTCAGACGAAGGGCCGCGTCCAACCGTCCGCACCTGCCATCCGGCATCAGCAAACCGCCGTCGGAAGTAGCTGCCGATGAAGCCGCTCGCGCCCGCGATCACCACGGTCCGGGTCATCACGAGTCCTCCTTCACACTACGCACGAGTCCCAGGACGTCGTCAAACACCTTGCTCACTCCGGGAATTTTCGCGAGCGACAATCCACGAGCCACCAGCGGTGCCGCACCGTCGATCAGTTTTCGCGTGCGGCGTTGGCCCGCGGATTTGTCGTAAACCCAGAACAACGCGACGCCCATGTATGCCAGCCATAGCAGTTCGGGCAGATCGGCGCGCAGTTTCTTAGCGACCGCGGGGGAGGAGCCCTCGACGGCGGAACGGAAGATCGCGAGCGAAGCGTCGCGGGCGGCGGTGGACGCCTCGCCGAACGGGTTGACAGGCGACGTCGGCCGGATGGCCGTTGAGATGAAGTCGGAACCGAATTGGTGATACGGCGCCATGACATCGATTCCGGTGTGGAGGACCGCCTTGAGCCGGCCCGCGAGGTCTTGGACATTTTCGAGTGCCTGCGCTGCGGCAACTGCATGCTCATCCTGTACCTGGATGTATAGCTCTTGGACCAGTTCATCCTTGGATGCGAAGTAGTAGTACGCATTGCCGACCGACACACCGGCTTCCTGGGCGATGGCGCGCATGGTGGTTTTTTCAAAGCCGACCTCGCGGAACATCTTCAGCGCGACGTCGGCCACCAGTTGGCGGGTCTGCTCACTTTTCGCGGCCATGCAGTGCTCCTCACGGAAATTTTGAACGTGTTCAGAAATGAGTATGGCACATTCTTGAACGTGTTCAAAAGATGAAGGGGGTGGGGTGTGAGGGAGGGTTTGGTTGAAGGGGGTGGGAGAATGGTGGAGGTGCCGGCTGCATGCCCCACCACCCCAGTGCTAATACAGCGGGGCTCCTCGGAACAGGATGCCTGCGCGAACCACTACGAAATGGATGACCCATGCCCTCGCCCTCCGGCTCCAGCACGCTGAGCAAGCCTGCACCCCGCTTCGCCTCGATCGGATCACCGTACTTCGGCATCATGCTTGCCGTCATGGCCGTGGTGCTGATCCTGTCCAATATCGGCGCCTCGAAGGGTGTGGTGCTCGGACCGATCATCACCGATGGCGGGTTCTTCCTGTTCCCGCTGGCCTACATCCTGGGCGATGTCATGAGCGAGGTCTACGGCTTCAAAGTGGCACGCAAGGCCATCATCACTTCCTTTGCCCTCTCGGTGTTCGCATCCCTCTGCTACTGGGTGATCATCATTCTTCCCGGCTTCAACGACGACTACGGAACCGCCAAGCAGGCCGCCATCGAGGGCGCACTCGGCCCCGTGCCGCAGATCGTGCTCGCGTCGCTGCTTGCCTTCCTGGCCGGCCAGACCATCAACTCGTGGATCCTTGTGAAGATGAAGGCACGCACGGGTGAGAAGAGCCTGTGGGCACGCCTCATGGGCTCCTCGGTGGTGGGCGAGTTCGTGGACACCCTGATTTTCTGCAGCATCGCGGCGTCGGTCATCGGCATCACCGACGCCGGCTCGTTCGTCAACTATGTCCTGGTGGGCTTCGTCTACAAGACCGCCGTGGAGTTCCTGTTCGTGCCGGTCACCGTGCTGGTTGTCGGCTGGATCAAGAAGCGCGAGCCGAGCTACGGAGTTAGCTGAGTTCGCCGGAACAGCGCTGCGGACGCTGGGGCTGCGCGAGATCGCCGGACACGAGCGGCGATCTCGCACAGATCCCGCTTCCCGCACAGTCCAGGCGATCTCGCGAACCAGCACGACGGCGGTCCTCGCGGCCGGCGTTGAACTCACCGACGGAGGGCTTTCAGGACGCGCGCTTTGAACTCCTGCTCCTGAAACAGGTCCCGCCACTCCACCCGGATAAAGAACCAGCCGTCCTCGACGAGTGCTTTCTCCCGGCGTCGTTCCTCGAAGATCACACGATCCGTACGGGCGTACTTGAAGTACTTCACCTCTCCGTCGAACTCCAGGGCCACCTTCTCCTTCTTCCACGCAAAGTCCATCCGGTAGCGGCCGACCCGGCTTTGCACCTCTACCTGCGACTCGGGCATCGGCAACTTGAGCCGCTGGAGGAGATCACGGCACAGCGTCTCACCTGCGGATTCGGAGGCGGGGTCAGCATTGGCCAAGCATCTCCGCAGGGTCGTGACTCCTCGGCGTCCCGTTGAGGCACCGGCGCACGCCATCATGAGAAGCCTGTCGGCTCCGAGCCGAAGCGCATGATCCATGATGATCAGGGCCTGCGGGTAGCTCAGGGTCATGGCACAGTCCACCACCGTTCGTTCCAGGTCCGTTACGGGTAGGTACTCCACGGTGACGATCTGGGAGGCCGGCAACCGCAGCCTGTGGCCGCGGACGTCCTTGCCAAGCCGCCCGCTGGAGGGGTTGGTGGGAAGAATGACATGGATCAGCTGGTCCACGTTCCATAGGAACAAGCCGTGCAGGCGGGCCGCGGAAGTATGGCTGTAGACGAAGTCCCCTTTGGACGTGACGAGCGTTCCGTGAGCATGCGCGTGAATCAGTTGTTTACCACGGGCATCGACGGGCTGTTTGTCCCACGCCGCCTTTCGGACGTAGCATCCCCTGCGTACACGGAGAAGCTCACCCCTCCGGACCAATCCGGCGATTGCGCGTGAACCAAGTCCCAGTTCGTTGAGTTGCTGTGTGCGCCACAGTGTTCCCAGTTGGGGGAGGGTCGGCGTAAGTTTCTGGCTCATGTAACCAGCCTTGGCTGCGCGTCCGCCCCAAGACAGCCCCTGCTGCCGCTATGTGGAAAACGCTTGAGATCGCTGTAGTCATGCCGACGACGCGGGAGCTGTGCGAGGTCGCGGCTCAGCTCCAGCGATTTGGCGCCGGACCCGCGATCTCGGGGCGGGCGCGCCAGCGGGAGCGCGCCAGCGGGCGTCGGGCCGGGAGCGAGCGCAACCCCGGTCTACGAGTAGTAGCGCCCCAGCGTCTCGGCCTTGAACTCAAAGAAGTCCCCGGATTCGATGGCAAGGCGGGCATCGTCCACCATCTTCACCACGAACCGCTCGTTGTGGATGGAGATCAGCGTTGCCGAGATCATTTCCTTGGCCTTGAACAGGTGGTGGATGTACGCGCGGGAGTAATTCACGCACGTGTAGCAGTCACAGCCGTCCTGGAGGGGTCCGAAGTCCGTCTTGTAGCGGGCTCCCGACAAGTTGAAGCGCCCGAACGGAGTGTAGAACGCGGAGTTCCGGGCCACGCGGGTGGGGGAGACGCAGTCGAACGTGTCGGCGCCGTTCTCGATGGCCGTAAAGATGTCGTCCGGCTCGGAGATGCCCAGCAGGTGCCGCGGCTTGTCCTCGGGAAGTTCCTCGTTGCACCAGCGGACGATCGTGCCCAGGTTTTCCTTCTCCAGCGCACCGCCGATTCCGTAGCCGTCGAAGGGCATGGCACCGAGGTCCTGGCAAGCCTTGCGGCGAAGGTCCTCATACTGGGCGCCCTGGATCACGCCGAACAGTGCCTGGTACGGCTTGCCCACGCGGGAAGCGGTCAGTGAAGCGTGCTCTTCCAAACACCGCAGCGCCCACAAACGGGTCCGCTCCAGTGACTCTTCCTGGTACGCCCGCGAATTTTGCAGCGTGGTGAGCTCGTCAAAGGCGAACATGATGTCCGCGCCGATCTGGTGCTGGACCTGCATGGAGATCTCGGGGGAGAAGCGGTGCCGGTCCCCGTTCAGGTGCGACTTGAACCAGACACCGTCATCGTCAATGTGCGCCAGCCGCTCCTTGCCGGGAGCCACGGCGTCATCGGGGCCGGAAGAATCCACGTTCTTCATGTCGATGACCTTCTTGAACCCCGAACCCAGGCTCATCACCTGGAATCCGCCGGAGTCGGTGAAGGTGGGCCCGGACCAGTTCATGAACGCGCCCAGCCCGCCGGCGGCGTCGAGGATTTCGGGGCCGGGCTGCAGGTACAGGTGGTAGGCGTTGGCAAGGACGGCCTGGGCGCCGAGCTCGGCGATGGACTCAGGCAGCACCGCTTTGACGGTGGCTTTGGTCCCGACGGCGATGAACGCGGGCGTCTGGATGGTCCCGTGCGGCGTGGTGATGGTCCCGGTGCGGCCCAGGAAGGCGCCGCCGTTGGCGTCTACTTGAGCGTCCGACGGCGAGCACGTCTCAGTCAGGCGCGTGCCCACCGAGAAGGAGAACTCGGATTGCCGGTCGGACAAACCGGGCAGCGCAGGGGAAGAAGCAGGAGCAGGAACTGAAGCTGGCACGCTACCAAGTGTGCCAGCTTTACCGTGGGTAACCTGCCCGGGTAAGGCTACGACCCGTAGTTTTCAGCTTTCCAGTTGTCCCACGACGACCGGATGTCCGCCAAGGTGTGGGCCCCCAGATCGTACGTGGAGGCAATCACCATGGAGCCGCCGTCGGGCCTTTTCTCCGGAATTGGCAGCTGCTCGGCGACGATCAAAAGCCCATCTCCGTGCTCGGCGTAGCTGTGGACGGTGAGGCCAACCTGGTGCCGGCTCTTGAACCAGACCTTGCCGGAGATCTTCTCACCCGTCGCGAGAGTGAGTGAGTACTCCTCCCCAACGGGCGGCAAATCTCCGAGCCCCAGCTTCTCGATCGCGGGGCCGCCTTTGCCCGGCAGCGAGACGAAGTGCGTCCGCCGGTGCCCGTGCGGGTGCCGCTCCAGGGCGAAGCGCAGCTGGTGCAGGAACGTGAGCCAGCCTTGCGTGATGTCCTCGTCCCAGTCAGCCCATTCGGAATCGTGGTCAAGGGCGACCCTGGTGATTCTTACTTCCGTGCCGCCGGAGACGGGGTGCAGTTCAAAGATGTCCCCGCCGTTGACGGTGAGGCTGGTGTGATCGGGTCCTTCCACAACGTCCGTGTTGAAGTAGATTTGCTTGATTTCGTCGGCGAGATCGTCGGCTTCCCAACCGTGCCATTGGGCAACCAACGACGGTTCGCGCAGCATGTTCCAAACCTGCTGCGCATCGGCATTAACCACAACGCTCAGATTGTTCGTCATGGCCCCGAATCTACCGCCGTTGGCGCCCACATAACAGGTCTTGAATTTCCCGGAAAACGGCTTAGGCGCGGACCGATTCCAGTTCGTTTGCGATCCTTCGGGCCAGCTCGTCCTCGCCAATGGTCTTGGACCCGCCGTGGGCGCGCAGGAACATCAGCGCTTCGAGGCGCAGGAAGCGCCATTCGCGTTCGGCTTCGTGGTTGCCGTTGTCGATCGCGCGGAAGATTTCCTTGTCATAAAGGTTGGGTTCGTTGAGCGAGCGCTGCCGCACCCTGGCGTTGATCCGGGCCTTGAACGGGTCCTCTTCCTGGGACTCCGGTGCCCGGAGCAGCTTCTCGTAGACGGCGGCGCGTTCAGGCTGGCCGGCCTCGCGGCAGATGAAACTGGACAACGCCAAAGCACGCTCGATCGACGCCCACCGGTCCAGGTTTCCATCGAACGGCAGAACGTTCAGCAGGTCCGCGACCTCCAAAGCGTGGTCCGGATCGCGCAGCACAATGCACAGATCGAATGCGAGGTTGCTGAGGTCCCGGAGGCAGCTTCCGGATTTGGTGTTGATGCCCTTCGCGAGCCGGTCTGCGAGCACTTGCACGCCGTTTTTGCCCTTGTGGTTGGCCGCGGCGGCGCTCACCACAGCTTCCGGGGTTCCTTCGGGTTCGGGAATGAGCGCGAGTTCTTCAGCACTCGGTCCGGTGTAGGCGGGCGGCGTTTCCGGGCGTGGAGGCACGACGACGGCGGGTCCGGCGGGAGCATCGGCGTCGGCTTCGGAGGAGGTGCTGGAATCCGTGGTGCCGGAGTCGGGCCCGGGCGAGTCGGCGGTGCCGGCGTCGCCGGCGTCCGCGCCTGAGTCGGCCGGAGCCCCGTCACCCACAGGAACACTGGACCCGACAGCGATCCGCACCGTGCCGCCGTCGTCCATTGCCAGGCGCAGCAAAGCGGCAACGCCGTAGTCATCGTTTTCGACGTCGATACTGACGATTTCCTGGGCCGGCCCGTCACCGGGTGGGAACACAAAGTCCCCGGGCCGCAGGTCCCCAGCCTGCTTCTCTCTGTACTGCTGTGTGGCTGGGCTGTGAGTCATCGGAAGTCCTTTGGTTCTCTTGGGGTCCGCCGTCCAGTCTACAAAGACGCGCTGCTCCCGGGGCCGGGACCCGCTAGAGGATCACGCCCGAGAATGCCAAAGCCTGCCGCACGAGGTTGCCCCGGCCGCCGTCGAATTCCTGCTGGACGTTCTCGCTCAGCACTTCCTGGGGCGTCATCCAGGTCAGTTCCAGGGCGTCCTGGCGCGGATCGCACTCTCCGGTTACCGGGATGACATAGGCCAGGGAGACGGCGTGCTGGCGGTCGTCCGTGAAGCCTGTCTGGGACGGCGCCGGGAAGTATTCGGCCACCGTGAAGGGAACGGGGCTGATGGGCAGCTGGGGGAAGGCCAGGGGGCCGAGGTCCTTTTCCATGTGCCGTAGAAGCGCCGCGCGGATGGTTTCGCGGTAAAGGACGCGGCCGGAGACGAGGTAGCGCACCATGTTGCCATCGGCGTCGCCCTGGAGGAGCGTGCCAACCTCGTTCACGTATCCGAGCGGATCCAGCCGGACGGGGACGGCCTCCACGTAGACCATGGGGAGGCGGCCGCGGGCTTCGAAGAGGTCCTCATCAGAAAGCCAGCCTGGATACGGGTCCGGTGTACGTACGCTCATGGTTAAGTTCTACCGCATCCCCGGCCGAAGTTCCGTGGAGGCATTCCGGTTGCCGGGGCCGTTACGCTCTCGGCTGTATTACGGATGGGAGCCGGGGGCCTTCTCCACCGCAATCGACGCCGGCGCGGAACCGCCCACGGCATCCGGATTGGCCACGTACAGGACGTCCTCGCTGATCCTCGCCTCGATGTCCGCTGCCTTCAGCCGTCCCAGCAAGGATTCCAGGTCGCCGTCGTATTCGAACGCGAGGTCGCCGTTGGTGCTGTCCGCGCCGTGGATTACCCGCAGGACGCCGCCGTTCTTTGTGGTGAAGGAGGCCGATTCGTCGTCGTCGGCGCGTGGGCGTGCGCCGATGTTCCGGAGGTCGACGGCGGCCAGGGCCACCAGCGGGCTGACCCAGGTCGCCACGACAGTGAGGGCGGGATCAGCGTCGGCGGACGTGGCCCAGAAGCCATCAGCGGCACGCGTGGCCGGGAAGGCGAAGAACTCGAATCCGTCGTCCGAGGAGATCCGGACGGCAGGCCCGTCGGGGCCATGGTGGACTTCGGCCTGCGTGCCGTCGTCGTCGGTACGCCGCGCGAACTCTTCCAGGTCTCCTGCCTCGACGCTGAAGACCGTGCTGCCATCCAGGGGGTGTCCGTGCTCCACACGCCCCAGGGCGACGCGCCCGGAACCGGCGTCGAACTCCAACCAGTCACCGTCCTCGACGGTCACCACCAAACCCAGGGCCCGCATGAGTACGGACCACTGTTCCGGACGGGACGTGTAATGGATGGGGCGTGCGCGCAACATTGGTCCTCCAGGTTCTGGGCGTCGTTCCAAGCCTATTCCGCGTGCCCGTATCGGGTCCCGCCGTTTCACCAGCAGAATGGGACCATGCCCATTGAGCTTGAGGAATTGGTAGTCAAAGACGGCACGGCCTGGCGCGCCTGGCTGGCTGAACACGCAGCAGAGAGCCCTGGCGTGTGGTTGATCCTGCACAAAAAGGGCGGCAACGTCACGGAACTGGACTACGACGCCGCCCTGGACGAGGCCCTGTGTTTCGGTTGGATCGACGGGCAGTCCAGGAGCCGGGACGCCGAAAGCTACTTCCAGCGCATGACCCCGCGGGGTCGCCGCAGCATCTGGTCCGCGCGGAATGTGGGCCATATTGCCCGGCTCGAAGCCGAGGGCAGGATGACCGACGCCGGCCGCGCCGCCGTCGACGCTGCGAAAGCCGACGGCCGCTGGGAGGCTGCCTACGCCGGCCCTGCCGACTCCGTGGTTCCGGACGACCTCGCCGCTGCCATCGCTGAAGTGCCCGAAGCGCAGGCCATGTTCGACGTCCTCACGTCCCAGAACCGCTTCGCCCTGATCCACCGCACCAACCTGGTCAAGCGGGCCGATACCCGGGCGCGCAAAATCGCCGGGTTCGTGGAGATGCTGTCCCGCCACGAAACGCCTTATCCGCAGAAGAAACAGCCGGCAACACCCCCGAAACCCGCCGGCTAAAGCGTGGCGGCGGCCTCGAAAGTCATCCAGGCCTGCAGTTGGGTGGAAAGCTCGACGCCGGCACCCGCCGGATAGGTCTCGGTCGCCGGACTCAGGGGGTTGGGGGAGAAAAGCAACGGAGTGTGTCCTGTCGGCGTGCCGCGCACCAATTCCGGTGCTTCACGGCGGCCTGTCCAAAAGGCCCCGGCGGTGGCGAGGACCAGTTCGCGGGCAACCGTGCGCGCCTCCAGGGGAAGCCGTTCGTCCCGTCCCGCCAAAGCGAGGTAGCGGACCAGGATCCCGGTGAACAGGCCGCCGTCGCCGGTTCCATCGCCTCGGATCACCCGGGTGCCGGGAACCGTCAACTCCCGGTCAACGGCCGCCACCAGCTGCGCTGCCCGTTCAAGGTTGTCCGGGCCGCCGAGTTCCAGCAGCGCCCCAAGAACCGGGCCTTGGTTGTAGGTGTACACGGCTTCCTCCAGGACGGGTTCACCGTTCCTGATCCGGATCCCGTCCTGATAAACGCCGCGTTCGGGATGAAGCAGCCTGGAATTGAGCCATCCCACCAGGGCCTGTGCCCGCTCGCGGCGGCCGGTCCGGGCGAAATACAGGGCCACGGGTGCGGTAGCAGGAGTGTTCTTGAAGTCCCTCTTGGTACTCCAGAACGTCCCGCCGCCCAGGTCATCAGTGGACGCAGAATCGAACTGCAGCGTCAACCGTTTTTGGACGTAAGCGTTGCGTCGGCGCCCCGGCTTCCGGGTCTCCTCCGCGAGCCTTTCGAGCCTGAGCGTTGAGAGGGCGAGCCATGCCATGTCGTCGTAGTAGTGGTTCTCGAACCTGAACAGGTTCCTAAGCCGGATAGTGGTGACCAGCCGGGAAGCGAGCCTTCCGGCGCTCGGGCGGGAGCCGCCGTCGAACCTTGTTTTCCTGGCGAGCTCCCGGCGACCCGTGTCCACCAGGCAATCCACATAGTGCGCCTGCCACCAGTAGTGCCAGGGGCCCAGCAGGCTGCGGAGCGTGTTCCCCGGGATCCTGATGGCGCCGATGTGCGTGCCGGGCAGGAAGAGCAGCCGCCGCCCGAAGCTGCCGGTCACGGAACGGGCTGCCTGGTCGGCGCGGCCGGCCCAATCGGCATCATCCGGGGTGGGGAGCGGTTGGTTGTCGAGGGCATCGTGCACGGGCATGGGAACAGCCTATCCGGGGACCGGGTGTGCACTGGCTCACAATTCCAGTTAACATGCATTAACGGATTTGGGTTCTGCATCAAGGAGGATGGATGGACATCAACGGCACGGTGGCACTGGTCACTGGAGGAGCTTCAGGTTTGGGCGCTGCCACCGCAAAGCGCCTGTTCGACGCCGGAGCATCAGTGGTTCTGGTGGACCTGCCCCAGTCCGCAGGCGAGGCCTACGCGGCGGAACTTAACGCCGGGAGCAGCGGAGGCAAGGCGGTCTTCGCTCCTGCGGACGTCACCAACGAGGCCCAGGTCCAGGCCGCCGTGGACGCGGCGACATCACTGGGGCCGCTGCGCATCGTGGTCAACTGCGCCGGTATCGCAACGCCGGGAAAGGTCCTCGGCCGGGACGGCGTCCTGCCCTTGGAGACCTTCAACAAAGTGATCCAAATAAACCTCATCGGCACGTTCAACGTGATCCGGCTGGCAGCTGCTGCCATGGTGGAAACAGAACCGGTGACCACCGGGCTGGGCGGTCCCGAACGCGGCGTCATCATCAACACCGCATCCGTGGCGGCCTTCGAAGGCCAGATCGGCCAGCCCGCCTACGCCGCCTCCAAGGGAGCGGTGGCTGCCATGACGCTGCCGCTGGCGCGCGAGCTGGCGCGCTCGCTGATTCGGGTGGACACCATTGCCCCGGGCATCTTTGAAACACCCATGATGGCCGGACTTCCCCAAGCGGCCCAGGACTCGCTGGGCCAGCAGGTCCCGCACCCCGCACGCCTGGGCCGGGCTGCCGAATACGCCAACCTGGCCGCGCACATCGTGGAAAACGCCATGTTGAACGGTGAAACCATCCGCCTGGATGGGGCCATCCGGATGGGCATCAAATGATGGGCGACTACAGCGGCACACCGGTAACGGCGGGATCCTCAGGTGGCACCCAGGCGTCAGCAGCGGATCTTCCCACAGCGGACTTCTTCGACTTCGAGTCGCTCCTGAGCGTCCAGGAACAGCGGAAACTCAACGAACTCCGGGCGTTTCTCGCCTCCGAGATCGCGCCGTACGCCGGGCAATGGTGGGAGAAAGCGGAATTTCCGGAGCATATCCTGCCGAAACTAGCCGCGCTGCGGCTAAGCGCGCCGGCCCAGCGGGGGTATACCCATCTTTTCGCCGGCCTGGTCATCGCGGAGATGACGCGCGTCGACACCTCGATCGCCACCTTCTTCATGGTCCACCACGATCTCTTCGTCGAGTCCCTGTACGACTTCGGCAGCGACTCCCAGCAGGACCGCTACCTCGACGACGCCTCGAACCTCCGCACCACAGGCGCCTTTGCGCTCACCGAACCGGACCACGGTTCCGACGTCGCCGGTGGCATGGAAACCACGGTCCGCCGCGTGGCACGCCCAGCGTCCGACGGCGGCGACTACTGGGTGCTCAACGGCGCCAAGCGCTGGATCGGCAACGGGACGTTCTGCGATTACATGCTGGTATGGGCCAAGGACGAAGCCGACGGAGCCGTGCGGGCATTCATCGTGGACGCTTCGTTGCCCGGCATCACCAGGAGCCGGATCGAGAACAAAATCGCACTCCGGACCGTGCAGAACGCCGACATCGTCTTCAGGGACGTGGAAGTGGCCGAGGCAGACAGGTTCTCAGGCATCAGCAGCTTTGCCGACACCAACCACCTTCTGCGCGGCTCCCGCATCATGGTCGCCTGGCAGGCGGTAGGCCAGCAGTTGGCCGCCTTCGACGTCGCCCGGCAGTACGCCGTCGAGCGCTTGCAGTTTGGAAAGCCGCTGGCCAGGTTCCAGCTCATCCAGCAGCACCTGGTGGAAATGCTCGGTAACGCGGTGGCCAGTATGGGGATGATGGTCCGCATAGCCCAACTGCAGGAGGATATCTTCACTGACGCGCAGGGTCTCCGGCACGGTGGTGCGGATATGGCCCAAGTGGCGCTCGCGAAGGCCTACTGCAGTGCGCGGATGCGCGAAACCGTGGCGCGGGGCCGTTCCATCCTGGGCGGGAACGGGATCGTCACCGATTACCGGATGGCCAAGATCTTCGCTGACGCCGAGGCAATCTACACCTACGAAGGCTCCTATGAAATCAACTCGCTGATCGTTGGCCGCGCCGTGACCGGCGTTTCCGCTATCGCCTAGGCCCAGGCCGGAGCCGTGGCTGCCTAGGCCTGGGGAACCTTCTCACCGGCCTCCACCCGGACATCGATCGAATTTCCCCGGACGGGCATGGGGCAGGTGCCGTATGGAGTGAAGGCGCTGGGGTAGTTGATGGCACGGTTGAAATCGATCACCACCGAGCCGTCAGGCCGGGGCCGGGGAATGAAGACCTTGCGCCACTCGTCCGTTGTGTCGCCATTGGTTTCATCGTGGAACGTGACGTTGAGCGCGCCGAGCTTCTCCGCCTCGGCATGGAGCCGGATCCCGTGCCCGATGCCGGGGACATGGAAAACAACCTCGCCCACGGAACGGTGTACGCCGTCCACCAGGGGGTTGGCCGTTCCGATGGGGACGTCCTGGGGTTCTTCATACGGCTCGAAGCGGCCAGTGACCACCCAGTCAGGGTTGTAGTCGTAGGTCGGCACGCCCGTGAACTCTGTCAGGACCGGAGATGCGTCATCCCGGGTCCGGATGGCGTACTTGTCGGCACGCATGGCCAGCTCAACCACTACCTGCTTGCCGTCTGCGCCTCCGTACTGGACCCACATCAGGGATTCTTCGTCTTCCAAGACCGCGCTGATGGTGCCGTCCACCTTTTCACCGCTGGCCACCAATGTGAGGCCGTCTGCGGCGCTGGCAGTCAGGAATGCTGTTGTTCCGTCAGTGGACCAGAGCCCGGGCGCGAGCTCGACCTCGGACGGTTCTTCGGCCAGCCACTGGAAGGAGGTCAGGGTCAGCCAGCCATGCCCTGTGGCAAGCGCTGAGTTACGGCCCTCACGGAACCGCTCCCATCGGGCGATCCGCGGGTCGGTTGCTGTGGCAGA
This sequence comes from Paenarthrobacter sp. C1, assembly GCF_049315185.1. NCBI lineage: Bacteria > Bacillati > Actinomycetota > Actinomycetes > Micrococcales > Micrococcaceae > Paenarthrobacter > Paenarthrobacter sp. C1. The sequence continues at coordinate 702,809 of NZ_CP186052.1, forward strand.
TGAACTCATGGCTCTCCTTGGCTGGCGGTGGTGCGTTGGTGCACTTTCCTCAACCATGCACCGGGCTGCGGCATTCCCCGAATTCCTGTCGCCGGCGCACGGCGTTGGAACGGCTCGCGCTGGCCCCCAACCCATGCCAGCGCGAGCCGCGTTTGATGGTCGATCCCCGGAGAGCCCGGGAACGATCCATCAGAGGGTGAGTGGCCGTACCGCGCATTTCATGACGCGATGGAACCCGGGTCTTAGTTCGATTCGAAGAAAGAGACCACCGGGGCTTTGGAGGGGGCGGCCGTTGATACTGCCGCCGTCCCTCCTGCCAGTGGATAGAACTTGATGCGCGACGGCCTGAGGGCGCCGTCACCGACCTCCTCCATGGCTGTTCTGCATTTCATCACCCGGGCGAGGTTGCCTTCACTGAGCGGAAAGAGAACATGGACCGCGGAGTCCAGGTACATGGCTGTGGCGCCTGTTCCACCCAGTTGCGCCTTGACGACCTCCCCTATGAGGGCCAGCAACGTCCAGCAATGACTGCGGGTTTCCTGCGGGCCGGGAACCGAGATGACGGCCAGTGCGTGTGCCCCCTGGCATTCAGTGGCGATCCCGGACACTTCATGGATGCGTCGCTGAAAATGGGCTTTGCTGGCCAGGCCCGTGTACACGTCGGTGCAGGAAATGGGCGGGGCCGTCTCAGCAACTTCCGCCCAGCCTTCTGCCAATGATTGGAGGGCATCGATGTCCAAGGATTGTTTGGCCGCAGTAAAAAGTGCCCTGAAATCCGTCATGGTCTCGCCGATGCTCACGCCGTTCCTCGCCCTGGCGGCGCCCAGGGATTTGGCTGAGGTTGCCGGAACCGCCGCGCTTGTGGCGAGGGAAGTCACCACGGAGCGGACCTCCGGCTGAAACCAATCCGAGCGGAAACGCCAGCCGGCCTGATAGCTGGTGCTCTGCCATCTGCGCAGCAGAAGGTGCCGCGCAAAGGTGCATTCGCCCAGTGATTTTGTGCGGAACGATGTCATATTCGAGCAGTGCACTTTTCGGGCGTTTCGTGACGAAACAGCTCCAAGAGATCGTTGGTAAACATTGTGGACAAATTCGCGTCACGACTCCCGGGCGACCCCCACTTCATATGTATGGGCAGGGTTCATTACGTTTTGGGGGCGCTTAGATGGCACGGCGGTCACGCTCGAGCAACAAATCAAACCGCGGAGTCAACGACGATGGACATCTGATTGAGCTGGTCCGCAGCGGGGATATGTCGGCCTTTAACCACCTGTATGAGCGGCACGTAGCCATTGCCTCCACCGTTGCCAAGCGCAATGTGGACAATCCGAGCGATGCTGAAGATGTCGTGGCCGAGGCCTTCCAATCAGTTCTTCAGAGCCTGGTGGCCGGCAAAGGCCCGGACACATTCTTCCGGGCATATCTGTTGTCCACGGTGACCCGGTTGTCGCATCAGCAGAATCGTAAGAGCAGCAGGGTTGTTCCCAGCGGGGATGATTCGGTGCTGGACCAGACCATGGCCGAGCCCGATGCCGCCGTCCAGGCTTTCGAGTCGAGCACGGTGGCCCGGGCGTTCCGCTCATTGCCGGAACGGTGGCAGGCAGTCCTGTGGTACCTGGACGTTGAACGCATGAAACCGGCGGCTGTTGCGCCAATACTGGGAGTGTCGGCCAACGCCGTTTCCGCTTTGGCTGTACGAGCCCGTGAAGGTCTGCGGAGACAGTACCTGCAGTTCCACCTTGCCGAAAAAGCTGATGGCAACTGCACGGACTTCGTGACGAAGCTCGGCTATTTCATTCGGGGAGGCCTTTCCAGCGGGGCAGAGGCCAAAGTCCGCGAGCACTTGCGTGGCTGTGCAGAATGTACGGCAGCTCTCGCTGAGTTGAAAGATGTCCAAGGAACCATGCGTGCCGTGCTTCTGCCCCTGATCACGGGCATACCGTTGGCAGCGTGGGTGGCAAAGGGTGCCGGGCTTGGGGTACTGGGCGGGATTCTGCCGGTCAAGGGTTTCCTTGCCGTCCCCGCCCTCGCGCAGCCGGCCGTCTTGGCCCTCACCACCGCTGCCGCTGTCGGATTGGTCCTCGGTGCAGCGGGAATCGTCGACCTCATCTCACCCCATGACCCCGTGGAGCCCATGGCCATTGAAACCAGCACGGTGCATGCGGAGCCCAGCCCCTGGCCATCCCCGCCCCCTCCTGCTGCTACTAGTGCGCCCACTACCGCGCCCACACCTGCCCCTGCTCCCGTGGAAGAGCAACCGGTGCCCGTCACTCCTCCTGAACCGGTGGCTACGCCCGTCCCCGTCCCGACGCCGCCTGCTGTCCCCGCGCCCAAGCCGCCTTCGACGTCCTTGGCGGCCGTCACCGGTTCAGCGAAATGGGTCACTACGACCGATCGCAACGGGGCAAGGACTTCCAGCGTTTCACGCTGGGATATCGCTTTCACCGCGTCAGGAACCGAAGCCCTCGGAAACGGCAGGGTTGTTATTGCGCTGGACAATGGCGACTTGATCCAACCGCAGTCAGTTGCGGCGCCTGCTGGTTGGTCATGTTCCGGGGCAGGTTCCAATGCCGTGTCCTGTGTGACGGATTCGGTTCAGAGGAGCGACCTCCATTTCCATCTGAATTCTGCCCCCAAAGTGCCCAATACCGGTGGAGTGCTCAGGTACTCCCTCAGCGGCACGGGGCTCACGCCGGCCAACTTTGCCTGCGAGTACTGAGGGGAGTTGCGATGGTGCGGGTGCTGGTAACAGGCGTTGGCGGTTCAGCCGGGCTTTCTTTGTCCCGTCAGTTGCGGGACCAAGGACACTGGGTTTTGGGCGTTGACATGCGGCGGATCCACGCTTGGGCGGCAGATGCTTTGGCGGTGGTTTCGCCAGTCGACGCACCGGCGTATTTGTGGGAGCTGCGCGGACTCGTGGCGGCCCACGGGATCGAGTTGGTCATCCCTACGGTGAATGCGGAGCTGCTCACCGCCTCGGTTGCCCGGGAAGGCTTCGCGCCAGGGGTGGAGGTGCTGATCGCCGATCCGGCTCCGATGTCCATCGCCAACGACAAATACCTGACGATGGGATGCCTTGCCACCGCGGGGGTGGGAGTTCCCGATTTCGGGTTGCCGGGGGACTTCAGCTCCGTTAACGAGGCCATGGCCAGGATGGGCGGATGCCTGGTGGTGAAGCCAAGGGTTTCGCGTGGTGGCCGGGAGGCGCGGGTGTTGAAAAGACACAGCGACGGCGGCCGGAACGCCGAACGGTTTTGGCGTTCCCTGGATGACTCCTGGCTTGTTCAACGCTGTGCCTCCGGAACCGGATACGCGTCAATGGTTCACCGAGATGGAGCAGGCCATGACCACGACACCCTTGTGGTGGTCCTGGAGAAATCCAAGCTCACCCGCGGGCGTTCGGACAACGTGGTCCCGCTCAAGAGACTGGAAGCGTCGATGGCACCGGACGTGGCCAGGACGGCAGCGGCAGCGACTGAGGCGCTGGGGCTCACGGGCGCCGCTGCCATCGACATCCGTCGAATGCCCGACGGGCGCCCTGTGGTTTTGGAAGTCAATGCCCGCTTTGGTGCCAACAGTGCCTACGCGCCCGAGCTCCTGGAGCACGCCATGAGGCAGTACGCGGCCGGGCAGATGCTCCGGGGAGCCGTGTGACTGATTGCAGTCCGGCAGGCTGGCTGGAACGAGCTCGAACCAACCGGGTTGGGACCCGATGGTCGTCGCGGAGCCCGGCCATAGTGCGTTACGGACGGGAGTAGAAGCCCGTGCCAAATTTTGAGACGCATTCTTTGCTGGGGTCGGGGCCGGGTAAGATCCCGTAGGAAACAACAGTAATCCGGCTCACAGTATCCAGCGCAGTGTACGGGCCAAACCTGACCCCGAAGGTATGTATCCATGGTTCACACTGCCCATCAAGACACCGACCTCGCTGCAGAACTGCGGGCCGACGTGCGTCGCGTTTCGACTCTTCTGGGGGAGTCGCTGGTTCGGCAGCACGGTCCGGAATTGCTCCAGCTCGTGGAGCAGGTGCGTCTGCTGACCAAGGAATCGAAGGAAGCCGCGCGGGGCGGCGCGGATGCGACGGGTCCATGGAGCGCGCACGACGTCGTAGCCCAGGTCCGCGAGTTGCTCGCCTCCCTGCCACTGGACCAGGCGACGGATCTGGTCCGAGCCTTTGCGTTCTATTTCCACCTCAGCAATGCGGCCGAGCAAGTGCACCGCGTCCGGGGACTCCGCACCCGTCAGGAAAAGGACGGCTGGCTGGCCAAGGCCGTGTCCGAGATCGCCGGGCAGGCAGGCCCGCAGGTTCTCCAGGACGTCATCAATGAACTCGATGTGCGTCCCATCTTCACGGCGCACCCCACGGAGGCTTCGCGGCGTTCTGTGCTGGACAAGGTCCGCAAGCTCTCTGATGTCCTGGCCGAAGCTACGGAGGAAGGCACCTCGGCGAGGCGCCGCCAGGACCGCCAGCTTGCCGAAATCATCGACCAGATGTGGCAGACGGATGAACTCCGCCAAGTGCGCCCCACTCCCGTGGATGAAGCGCGCAATGCCATCTACTACCTGAACAGCATCCTCACCGACGCGATGCCGGAGATGCTGACTGATCTGTCCGAGCTCCTCGAGGAACACGGCGTGAAGCTGCCCGCAGCGGCTGCCCCTCTCCGTTTTGGTTCCTGGATTGGTGGAGACCGCGACGGCAACCCGAATGTGACGGCTGCCGTAACCCGCGAGATCCTGCAGCTCCAGAACCAGAATGCCGTGCGGATCAGCATTGCCCTGATCGATGAGCTCATTTCGGTCCTGTCCAACTCCACGGCCCTTTTCGGTGCCGACCAAGCGCTGCTTGATTCCATCACCGAGGACCTGAAGAACCTGCCGGGCCTGGATAAGCGCATCCTTGAACTGAACGCGCAGGAGCCGTACCGGCTCAAGCTGACCTGCATCAAAGCGAAGCTGATCAACACGGGCCGCCGGGTTTCCGGTTCCACGCACCACCAACCGGGCCGCGATTACGCCACCACGTCCGAGCTGCTGGCAGAGTTCGGCTTGCTCGAGGATTCCCTGCGGAACCACTCGGCCGGGCTGGTGGCCGATGGTGCCCTGGCGCGCGTTCGCCGGGCCATCGCCGCCTTCGGCCTCCACCTGGCCACCCTGGACATCCGTGAGCACGCCGACTACCACCATGACGCCGTCGGACAGCTTGTGGACCGCATCGGTACCGAGAAGCCGTACGGCGAGCTGACCCGCGAGGAACGGTTCGCGTTTCTCGGTGCGGAGCTCGCGTCACGCCGGCCCCTCTCCGGCCACCCGATCAAGCTCGAGGGCACGGCAGATGGCACGTACGACGTTTTCCGGAGCATCCGCCAAGCACTGCACACCTATGGCCCGGACGTGGTGGAAACCTACATCATCTCCATGACCCGCGGGGCGGACGACGTCCTGGCCGCAGCCGTGCTGGCCCGCGAAGCCGGTTTGTTCGACCTCTTCGGAGCCAAGCCCCACGCCAAGATCGGTTTTGCTCCGCTGCTGGAAACCGTGGAAGAGCTGCGTGCTTCGGCGGAGATCGTGGACCAGCTGTTGTCCGATCCTTCGTACCGCGAACTTGTCCGCCTCCGCGGCGACATCCAGGAAGTCATGCTCGGGTACTCGGACTCCAATAAGGAATCCGGCGTGATGACCAGCCAGTGGGAGATCCACAAGACCCAGCGCAAGCTGCGCGACATTGCTGCGAAGCATGGCGTGCGGGTGCGCTTGTTCCACGGCCGCGGCGGTTCGGTTGGCCGTGGTGGCGGACCGACGTACGACGCCATCATGGCCCAGCCGAACGGTGTGCTCGAAGGAGAGATCAAGTTCACCGAGCAGGGCGAGGTCATCTCGGACAAGTACTCGCTTCCTGAACTGGCCCGCGAGAACCTTGAACTGTCCCTGGCGGCGGTGATGCAGGGTTCGGCGCTCCACCGCACTCCGCGTACCTCCGAAGACGAGCGCGAGCGCTACGCCAACGTCATGGAGACCATCTCCGACGCCGCGTTTGCCCGGTACCGCAAGCTCATTGACGATCCCGACCTTCCTGCCTACTTCCTCGCCTCCACCCCGGTGGAGCAGCTGGGGTCCCTGAACATCGGATCACGTCCTTCCAAGCGTCCGGATTCCGGGGCAGGACTTGGCGGGCTCCGTGCCATTCCGTGGGTCTTCGGGTGGACGCAGTCCCGGCAGATCGTTCCGGGCTGGTTCGGTGTGGGCTCAGGGTTGAAGGCTGCGCGCGAGGCCGGGAACACCGGACAACTCGTTGAAATGATGGACCGTTGGCACTTCTTCCGTTCAGTTATTTCGAACGTGGAAATGACCTTGGCCAAGACGGACATGGAGATTGCGGGGCACTACGTTTCCTCCTTGGTCCCTGAGGAACTGCACCGTTTGTTCCACATGATCCGCGACGAGTACGAACTCACCGTGGCTGAGGTTGAACGGCTCACCGGCGAGATGGAGTTGCTGGACGCCCAGCCGACGCTGAAGCGTTCCCTGGAAATCCGCGACCAGTACCTGGATCCGATCAGTTACCTGCAGGTGGAACTTCTCCGCCGCGTGCGCGAGGAGTCGGTCTCCGGCGCCGAGATCGACGAGCGGCTTCAGCGGGCCATGCTCATCACGGTCAATGGCGTGGCAGCCGGCCTGCGCAACACGGGCTAGGCAGCCGCCGGACCGGAATGCTCCCTCACTTCCTGGTGGGGGAGCATTCCTGCTTAAGCGGGCCACGGGAGGGCGTTAGGGTGGTGGGATGCCGTCGTTCCAGACCAAGTTGAAGATCACTGGCCTCAAACCGGGCAACGCTCCGGAGTCCGTCATGGCCGCAGCGGTCGAAGCCTTGGAAACCCGCCACCACGTTGAAGCGAACCAGCTGGATATCGTGGGCGGCGTCCCGCAGATCAGCCTTCGTTTCATGGTGGATGCCAGGGACTATTCGGGTGAGAACGACGAAGCCCGGACGTCGGCGGCGATGATGCGTGACGCCGTCGAGCGTGTTGCGGTGACCGGCAGCCTGTACGTGCTGCGCCGGAACCGGGGCCGCTGGTCGCCTGTCTAGGGTTGCAGGCCCTCTTCGGGCCGCGCTACGTCGCCGGGAGCTTCGCCGTCGAACGGTTCGTCCACGGGGGAGCGGGTCCCGCGCCGCCGGGTGACGATCAGGCCAACAACCACGCCGATCACCAGGCCCACACCAACGCCGATGAGCGAGCTGGCCCAAAACGGCAGCTTGGTGGTGGAGCCGGTGAAGTAGCCCAGACCCACCTGCCACACAGCCCACAGGACTCCGCCCAGGCTTGCACACAATCCGAATCCGCGGACCGAAACGTTGGCAATTCCTGCTGCGGCCGACGTCGCGAGCCGGCCGCCGGGGATGAAGCGCGCGCCGATAATGGTGCCGTAGGTGGAGGAGCGGCCGGCTTTGGCGATGGCCTCGTGGATTCCGCGGTGGACCCGCCGGCCCCATGACCAGCGGTCCAGTACATGGCTGATCCGCCGTTTGAACAGCAGGAAGACCGCCATGTCCCCGAGCCAGGAGGCGAAAGCGGCCAGGAAAAGAATCAGCCAGAAGTTGGCGTGTCCATCGGCTGCGAGCGCTCCACCGGTGATGACCACCATTTCGGAGGGGATGGGCGGGAAGATGGCATCGCCCAGCACAATGGGGACGATCCACAGGTAGATAGCGGATCCCCATGTCTCCGGGGCAGTGATGTCCATGGGCACAAGGTACCGCACTTGCCGACCCCGCCGCGCGGGCGCGAGACTGTGGGCATGCGCATCGACATCCTGCACGGTGACATCACAACGCGTTCAGTGGACGCAATCGTCAATGCAGCCAATTCGTCGCTGCTCGGTGGAGGGGGAGTGGATGGGGCCATTCACCGGGCCGCCGGTCCGGACCTTCTTGATGCGTGCCGGGGGCTGAGGCGGGCGGAATTGCCCGACGGGCTGCGGGTTGGCGCGGCTGTCGCGACGCCTGGCTTCCGGCTTCCGGCACGCTGGGTCATCCACACGGTGGGCCCCAACCGGCATGCCGGAGAAACTGATCCGGCATTGCTTGGATCCTGCTTCCGCGAAAGCCTGAAAGTGGCGGCCGGACTTGGTGCCCGGTCCGTCGCCTTCCCTGCGATCAGCGCCGGAATCTATGGATGGGACGCCCGTCAGGTTGCCGAGGTGGCGTCCGACGCCGTCGGGTCGTTTGCGTCGTCAGCGGAACGCGATACGGCCGCTGGTCCGCTGGAGTTGGTGGAGTTCGTGCTGTTCTCCGAGGACACGACGGCGGTCTTCCGGTCCGTGTTCGACGCCTGACACCGGCTACCCTGGGTTGCTTTAAGAGGGGTGGGCTTCGCTGAGTTCCAGCTGGCTCCGGTATTCCACGGGCTGCTTGGTGATGGGGTCCACGAAGGTGATGCCGCGTGCCAGGAGTTGGAGCGGCTTGCTGTAGTCGTCCGGGGCTTTGTCCAGCAGGTCCGGATAGAAGGCGTCATTGACGATGCCCAATCCGAGCGAAGCCATGTGTACCCGCAGTTGGTGTGTCTTGCCGGTGTGCGGCTCCAGCCGGTACAGCGCGTGCTGCCGGGGGCCGGCGTCGAACGTCCTTACCTGCTCTATGCGCGTTTCCGCGTTCGGTTCGCCATCGATGACTTCGGCCAGCAGGTAGCTGCGGGACTTGGTCATGCGGTTGCGGACGGTGGCGGGAAATTCGACGGCGGGAAAACCTGCGGCAGGTGTCGCGGCGGACACGCACTCGTATTCCTTCCGGACCTGGCGCTTCTCGAAGAGGACCTGGTACTTGCCGCGCGTCTCCGGGTTGGTGGAGAGCAGGAGCAGACCGGCAGTCATGCGATCCAGCCGGTGCATGGGGATGAGGTCCGGGAGATCCAGCAGGTTCCGCAGTCGGACCAGGGCGGATTCCTGGATGTAGGTTCCGCCGGGGGTGGTGGGGAGGAAGTGCGGTTTGTCCACCACCAGGATGTGCTCGTCCTGGTGGAGGATGCTGATCTCCACGGGCAGCCGGGTTTCCGGGGGCAGGGTGCGGTAGTACCAGATGAAGGTGTGGTCCTCCAGCTTGGTGCTGCGGGTCAGCGGTACGCCGCCTTCGCCCACGATTTCGCCGGCATCGAACCGGTCCTCGATGCCCTGGGGGTCGATGTGTCCCCAGCGGTGCATCATGTAGTCCATCGCGGTGACCCAGGGCCCCTCGTCCGGGAGGCGGAGGCGGGTCGCGTTCACGCCGTCGCGCACGGGGAGGGGGGATTGCATCACCGGGCAATTCTACTTTGCCTGCGTTGTGAGGCCTGCTTTGCGTCCAATTCGTGGCTGAATGCGCGCAGAAGAGGCCCCACAACAGATGCAGCTTCCGAACATAAAAAAGTTCTTGACAATAAAAGTTGTCGGTGGCCATACTGTAAGCATGTTGGACATCGAAGTGATTGAGGACCCGGCGGCGGCAGAAGCTTCGCTGGACCCCATCCGGACGCGGATCCTCCAAGAACTCGTCGAGCCGGCGTCGGCCACGCAACTGGCTGCCAAAGTCGGGCTGCCCCGCCAAAAGGTGAACTACCACCTCAAAGCCCTGGAGCGCCACGGCTTGGTGGAACTGGTGGAGGAGCGGCGCAAGGGCAACGTCACGGAACGGGTCCTGCGCGCAACGGCGGCCTCCTACCTGATCTCGCCCGTTGCCCTGGCTTCCGTCGCACCGGACCCGCGGCGGTTCTCCGACCGCTTCTCGGCGTTCTGGCTGTTGGCGCTCGCCTCCCGCACCGTCCAGGAGATGGGCAAGCTCATCTCCGGTGCGGCCCTGGCAAGGAAAAAGCTGGCCAGCTTCGCCATCGACGGCGAAATCACTTTCCGCTCCGCCGCTGAACGCGCGGCGTTCGCGGAAGAACTTGGGGTGGCGGTAACGCGCCTCGTGGACAAGTACCACGACGGCGGTGCTGCCGCGGTGGCGGGCGGCGGGCGCAAGCACCGGCTCGTCGTCGTCCTCCACCCCGCACTGAAGACCCCCTCGCAAACGGAAAAACCGGCAGATAAGGACCAAAGCAATGACTGACAACCGTAAATTCGAAATCGTGGCGGACACCGAGCTGCCCGGCACGCCCGAACGCGTCTGGAACGCCGTCACTGCCGACACAGCGGCCTGGATGTTCCCCACGGACCAGTGGCCCGCGGAGAAAACGGTGGAGGAGTACCCCACTCATTTGGTGTCGCGGATGGAGGGCCCCGACGGCTGGTTCAACCAGTTGGAACACGTTCTGGAGCCGTTGGAAGGTGGCCGCGCCAAGCTGCACTACGTCCACAGCGGGATTTTCGCCGACAACTGGGATGAGCAGTACGACGGCGCCAGCAAGCACACCCGCTTCTACCTGCACACCCTGGGCCAGTACCTGCAGTACTTCGACGGCAAGCCGGTCACGTTCACGGACATCCAGGCGCCGGCGGCGTCGCAGGTGCCGGATGGTTTCGTGCAGTTGAAGAAGGCCCTGGGAGTCGACGGCACCGCTGCCGGGACTGCTGTTGACCTGGAGCTCGACGGCGTTGGGCGGCTGAGCGGCGAGGTGGACTTCTCTGATGAGAACTTCCTCGGCCTGCGGACGGCGGATGCCATGTACCGGTTCTTCGGCCGCAACGTTTTCGGGGCCCCGGTGGGGATGACCGTGCACGATTTCAGTGGTTCCGGAGATGCGGAGCTGACCGCGAAAACCTGGGGCGCCTTCCTGGAGAAGGTGTACGCGTAGGGTTCCCCTGCCTGGGTGCCTGGGTTCCCCTGTCCGGGGACTAGGGGGCCCAGGCGCGGGCCACCGATTCCAGGGCGGCTTCGTAAATGCCGGCCCAGTCGGTTTCCGGCGCATTCATCCGGGCCAGTTCCAGGCCCACCAGGCCGTGGACCTGGCCCCAGATAGCCATCGCCACCACCGTAGGGTCTCCGGCCCGGAGCCTTCCCGCTTCCTGTGCGGAGGTGACCGCCTCCACCAGGGGAAGCATCGAGTCGGAGGCGACTTCCGGCGTCGGAGTGCATTCAACGTAAGCCGCCAGCGCGCCGCCGAACATCAGCCGATACAGCGCCGGGTGGTCCAGGGCCCAGGTCCGGTAAGCCCGGCCAAGGTCCAGCAGGCCGCCCGGAGCCGCCTGGCGCTGGGATTCGCCAAAGGAGCGGAAGCCGTCGTCGATGGCTGCCTGCAGCAGCTGGGCCTTGCCGCCGAAAAGCGAGTAGATGGCCGAGGTTGACGTTTCCGCTGCCGTGGCGACGTCGCGCAGGGTGACGCGGGCGGGGCCCTCGCGGTCGACGAGTTCGGCCGTGACGGCCAGGAGTCTTTGCTGGACCAGATGGTCATGAACGATGGGTCTTGCCATGCCTTCCATTGTTTCATAACATCGTTTCATAACGTTGTTATGAAACCGGACCTGAGAGTCCACAAAGCGAAGGAATGTCATGGCACAAAAAGTCTTTCCCGGCCGCTTCACCGCGGACATCGGCCGCAGCGACGTCACGGTCTTCCTCATCGGCATGCGGGCCAACAAGTGGTGGAAGATGGGCCAGGTAGCCAAGGTTGCCTCGGCCATGCCCGCCATGATGCAACACCTCGCCACCAACCCTGACGCCGGCCTGCTCGGGAGCGAACAGTGGTTTGGGCGCACCACCATCATCCTGAGCTACTGGGAAAGCCCGGAACACCTGCGGCGGTTCGCGGCGGACCGGGACTCGCCCCACCTTGGGCCCTGGCGGAAGTTCATGAAGGAGATCGCGGGCAGCGGCGACGTTGGCGTTTGGCACGAGACGTACCAGGTTCCCGCGTCCGGCATCGAAGTGGTGTACAACGGCATGCCGCTGTTCGGCCTGGCCAAGGCGACAACGCAGGTTCCCATCGGCCCCGGCACGAACACAGCCAAGCAGCGGATGGGTTCAGCAACCCGCGCGGCCCACTAGGCGACCGCGACGGCGGTGGCTGGCCCGGTCTTGAGCGTGCGGCGGAGCTGGGGTGTTGCGTCGAGCCTGTCCTGGGCGGCGCGGAGCGCACCGACGGCAATCTCCAACTGAGCCGGGGGCAAGGTGTAGGGCACGCGCAGGTAGTGCTCGAACGCGCCTCCCACGCCGAAGCGCGGACCGGCGGCCAGGCGCACTCCGAAGTCAGGTGCCAATACCGTCAGGGCGGTGCTGCATGGACTCGGCAGCCGGCACCAAACAGTCAATCCACCCTTGGGCGTTTCCACCTCCCACTCGGGCAATTGCTGCCCCAGGAGTCGCAACAGTGATTCCCGGTTATGGCGCAGCTCCTCGAGGCGTGCGTCCAGGGGATCGGAGAACGACCTGATCAGGCGCGCCGCCGCCAGTTGCTCAACCACGGGGCCACCCAGATCCATGACGGTACGGGTCGCTATGAATCGGGCAACGAGGTCCTCGTCCGCCCGGATCCAGCCGGTCCGCAGGCCCGCCCAATGCGACTTGCTGAGCGAGCCGATGGAAACCACGGCGGTACTGAAGGCGGACATCGGAGCTGTGCGGACGCCGTCGAGGTTCAACCCGCGCAGCGTCTCATCAACAACCAGCACCGTCCCCGCGGACGCGGCCGCGCGGGCCAGTCGCCGGCGCTGCAGATCGGACATGATGCGCCCGGTCGGGTTGTGGAAGTCCGGAACGAGGTAGGCCATCGCGGGCCGCTGGTGGTTCATCATAGCCACCATGGAGTCGATGTCCCACGCCGGAGAGGTTCCCCCAGGCAAGGCGACCGGGAGGATCCGGCATCCTGCGGCTCGGATGGCATCCAGTGCGTTGGGGTAGCTGGGGTGTTCCACCATGACCCGGTCCTGCTTGCCCGCCAGGGTGCGCAGCACGATGTTCAGCGCATGCTGCGCCCCGGAAGTGACAAGGATCTGGTCAGGGGTGGTGGGCACGCCTTCTGCCGAGTATTTGTCCGCGATCGCCTCGCGAAGGGCCGCTACGCCTATGGCGTCGTAACCGAAGCCCGGCAGGAGCGCCGGCAGCTCGGTGAGTGCTTCCGCGAAGGACCGGTGTACTGCTTCACCCGCCGCGGGCAAGGAGGCGTAGGCCAAGTCGAGGATACCCTCCGGTGCGGCCAGGCCGGGCATGCTCGCCGGCGTCGAGCGGAAGGGGATGCAGGTCCGCCCGCGGCTGCCCTGCCCGGCCGTGAGGAATCCTTGTTCCCGGAGGCTCGCGTACGCGGCCGTCACGGTGGTGCGGCTGACGCCCAGCGACTGGGCCAGCGCCCGCTCGCTGGGCAGCGCGACGTCCAGCGGGATGCGACCGTCCATCACGAGTAAACGCACGACGTCGGCGAGCTCGCGGTAGGCGGGCAGGACGCCGGCGTTCCACTGCCCCAGGAGGCGGAGGAGGGCGGTGGGATTCAGTGAGGGAGCCATAAGACCAGTATTCCAAACTGGCTATGGAATACAAGGCCAGTTTTCTTGGAGGATGGAGAACATGATGACCCGCAGAATCACTCAACTCCTGATCGGCCTGGCAATGTACGGCATTTCCCTGGCCATGTTCATCCGGGCCGGCCTTGGGCTGGACCCTTGGGATGTGTTCCACCAAGGCCTGTCCCAGAAGACCGGCTTCAGCATCGGCGTAGTGGTCATCGCGGTCAGCTTCCTGGTTCTCCTGCTCTGGATCCCGCTCCGGCAGATGCCCGGCATCGGTACCATCGCCAACGCGGTCCTGGTGGGCCTCTTCGCAGACCTTGGACTCTGGCTTATCCCGTCGTTCTCGCACCTCGGCGGGCAGATCGCCATGCTGGCCGGCGCCGTGATCCTCAACGGCATCGCCTCCGCCTGCTACATCGGAGCCCGCTTGGGTCCCGGCGCGCGTGATGGGCTCATGACGGGCCTTGTCCGGCGCACCGGGTGGTCCGTGCGACTGGTCCGCACCGGCATCGAAGTAGTGGTCCTGGCTGTGGGGTTCCTGCTGGGCGGCTCCGTGGGAGTGGGCACCGTGGTCTACGCCCTGGCCATCGGTCCGATCGTGCAGGTCCTGCTGCCGAAGTTCATGGTCCCGGAGCGGCCAAAGGCAACGGCCCCCACGGAAGCCGTGGAGGCCGCAGCCGCTGCGTGAGCCTAGTCCTCCCGCCTAGCGGCACGCCCCCAAGTCCTCGCCGTAGCGCAACCAGTCCGGCAGGTCCCGGGCCAGCGCGTCACGGATGGTGGGCGATCCTGCGCTCCTCCAGTCGACGTCGTCGTTAATCTCGATCTCGTACTTCTTCCACTCGAACCAGTTGATCATTTTCAACTGCGGATACTTTTGGTGGGTTTCGGCGGAGAAGACCTGGCGCCACCATGCCTGCTTGACGTCCACCTCGGAGGCCCCGCTGCGGGCAGGAGTGAAGATCGCTGCGGTCTCCGGGATGGCCACAGGGCGGTTATGGTCCACACCGTATACCTGGTAGAAATCCGGCACGGCACTGTCGTTACCTGCTGTGCCGCTGTACGTGCCCGTGAGCATGGCCAGGAACTTGCCCGGTTCGGCAATGTCGTTGTTGCCCCAAGGCCGCTGGTTACCCCAGTGATAGAGCGAGACGCCCACCCAATCCACGGCGTCATCCCCCGGATAGTAGGGAGCGTAGGTGTCATCGGACATCGTGAGCGTGCCATCGTGGTCGGTGTCCAGCGCGGCAAAGTCCGGGGTGCCCGGACGGGCCGCGAACTGGCCACCCGTGAACGGATAGCCCCCGCCGTAGTTGGGCGCCCACATCATGGAGGTGCCGGGGGCTTGGGAATGAATGGCTGCCGCCACCTTCCGGAACACCTCCACGTAGTGGATCGGCTGCTGGCCCCACGAGTACCAGGAGCCGTTCATCTCATGCGCAAAACGCACGACGACGGGCGTCCCCTGATCGTTGATGGCCCGCAAGTCTGCGGCCAACTTCGCGATCACCTCATCACTCATGGTCGCCAGGCCGCCGTGCGGCTCAAGTGTCAGGAGCAGCGCACCGCCTGTTGCCCGGACCTGGGTGACGGCGTTCGTGGTGTGGGACCACGTCTCGTCGTCGTAGGGGATGTCCGAGAACTGGACCACCACCGCGGGATCATGGCCGAGGTTTGCGCGGTGTTCGGCCAAGGTCTCTGAATCCCAATCCAGGTTGACCCCAAGAAGCACGCCATCTTTGGGAATGATGGATGCCGCATCCGCGGCCCTGCACAGGGACAACGCCTGGACGATGGGGACCACTTCCCTGGAAGCGAACCCCAAACCGGTGGCGGCCAGTGCTGTCACCACGACGGGAACAAGAAGGCTTGCACGCCTCCGTTTGCGGTCAGGATGGCCAGTGAAGGAAGGCGGAGCCGGCTTCTGGCGCGGCGGCCGTGGCGGAGACACTAATGTCCGGGCCATGTCAGCCCCAACCAAGAGTGCGTGGACGTCGGGTGAACAGGTTGAGCCAGGCGAACCTGGACGTGAGGCGGCGGGCACGCACGAGTGTCCGACCACCGTCTACGGCTCCCTCGCGGTTCTCGTAGACACGGGCGACTTGCCCCAGATGGGCCTGGAGGCGGGTGGTTTCGAGCGCCGGGGAGTTACCGAAGAGGCGAAGATCTCCTCCGCGGGCGCGCAGGAAGTGCAGCACCTCCAGAAGACCGACGACGCCGGACGCGCCGATGGTGGTCACTGCGGTCACGTCGAGCAGGACCAGCACGGGCCCGTCGGTTGCTGCCTTGGCTGAGTCCTGCCGGATGGCCTGAACGGTTGCCGCGTTCAAAGCGCCGGTGAGGGTCAGGTCGACGTGCGCCAGTGATGTGGGGATGATGTTGTGGACGCGGGAAAGTGTGGACATGGTGGTCGCTCCTGGCTGGGGGTTGGAACGGCGGTCGTGGGGAAAGGTAGCCGGTCAGCTCTCACTGTGCGGCGTTGTGATGTGCGGTGCTCAGGTGTGTGGCCCTGCGCTGTGCGGGGCTCCAGCGGAATCCGGCCCGAGGACCTCAACGAGTTCCCTGGGGACGGGCATGGGATCCTTCAGGTCATCTCCGGGACCCCGGTACCTTGCGGCACCGATCACCACACTCAAAAGGGCCAGGTCCAAGGCCACCCAGGCAAGGGTGATGAGGGTGGGGTACAGGGGAGCTTCGCCGGTCGCTGCCCTGGCTATCCCTATGCCCGAACACAAAACCAGGACGGCCATGGCCCCGATCTGGAGACGGACGTGCTGGAAACCGCGCCCAGTGGCCTGTTTGCTTTTGGCAGTGACCGAGAACGCCAGGTGTTTGCCCAGAAAGACGGCTGCCGCACCGGAACACGTCGCCGCGATCCACGTGGGGAAAAGAGCAAAGGACCACTGCTGGCCGCGCCAGAGACCCTTGGCTCCGTTGCCCGCCACCTGGAAGAGCAGCTGGCAGGAAATGAAGAACGGCAGGAACAAACAGAAGAAGACCACGGGGCTCGCCGTGAGGGGGTAGGTTCCCGCGACCAGGAAAACCACCGGCGCCGCAATGTAGCTCAAGGCGGCGAAGCCGTTGAGGTAACTGGTCATGGTGCCCAGGTACATGAGGCGCTGTGCCAACGTCAGGCCGCGAAGGAACAGCGGATTGTCTTTGAAGAACACCTGCATGGTGCCGGCTGCCCAGCGGTGGCGCTGCGACAACATGGTGGACACGTCCTCCGGGGCCAGCCCGTGCACCAGCACTTCATGGTGGTAGACGCTTCCCCATCCCATGGCGTGAAGGTGCATGGCGGTTGCCATGTCTTCGGTGATGGTGGTGGTGTCCATCGGGTGGATGGCAAGTGCCTGGTCCGTGTGCGCCACATCCACCGATTCCAGCACCGCATCAAGTTCAGGCACCACATCGTCCATGGCATCGGGGTTCCCCAACGCCGCAGCATGGAAGGAGACGCGGAGTTCGAAGGTGATTTCCGCCAGGACATCGCCCCTGCGGACCTGATGTTCCGCGCGGGTGATCGCCTCCAGCGCCTGCTCAACCACCGGCATGGCCGCCGGATGCCGCCTGCCCAGCTCGCCAAGGAGATCCTGCAACCGGGTGCGACCCCTGCGCAGGGCGCTCCATGTATGTTCGGTGGCGGTCCGGGTGTAACGCGTCAGGCCCAGGGCCATGAGGGCTTCCCTGCGCAGGACAGCATTGGAACCGCAGAAGAACGCCGCATCCCACCCGTCCTTGCCCTGCTGGATAGGTCCATAGAACAGCTCCGCCTGGCTGCCCAGGGGATCACGGTCCGGAACATTCCAAAAGTGCTGCGGCGTCTGGACGAACGCCACCTCTCCGGCATCAAAGTAGCCAAGGACACGGTCCAGGAACCGGGGTTCCGGGACTTGGTCCGCGTCCAGAATGGCCACGAATTCACCGGTGGTCATGGAGAGGGCATTATTGACGTTGCCTGCCTTGGCGAACCGCTGCCGGCCATCCCATTCGGGGCCCCGCCTGATGTATCCGACGCCGATCTGCCGGGCTGCCGTGGCGAAGTCGCTGCGGTCGCCATCGTCCAGGATCCACGTTTCGTGCGGATATTCCATGTCCCTGGCCGCGATGGCCGTCCTGAGGACGAGGTCGAGCGGCTCGTTATAGGTGGCGATGAAAACGTCCACGGTCCTGCCCGGCAGGGCAGGAGGGGGAGGCGGCCGCCGTCGTGCATTCCACATGGTGGCCGCGTACAACGCCGATTCGCCCAGGCTGTACGTTTCCGCCGCAACGAGGGGCAGGGAAATCCACCACGCGTCCCACGCAACGGTGCCCGACCAGCGCCAACTGATGTAGATCAATCCAAAGGAAACCACCAGGACGGCAAGGATCCTTACCAAAATCTGCTTACGAATGCCCATTTTTAGCCTCCGGGTAACTGCTGGGGAAAAGGCAAAGGCACGTCAGTCTGTCCGGACGCCGCTAGGCGAAAGTTGGGAAGACACGGCTGACGCGCCTGGAGCATGCATCGTCGATGCTCAGAGGAAGGAAATACGTTGCGAACGGAATTTACCTGTCCTTATCCCACTCTCGCCCGCTCACATTTCGTCGCCGTTACGGACTTGATAAGTAATTTCGCGCGGAATATTTCCTCGCAGTGACGTTTTGCGTGTCGCTACAAAAAGCCTTGCGTGCGTGGCGAAAAGACGGTCAGAGTGGCAACCATGAAGCGAAGACTCATGCCTTTGGTGATGGTCATCGTCGGACTGGCCGTCTCAGCGACACTCATCGCTCCTGAACCGCCGGCGCTGGCAGCGGCCGGCATGCCGGCCCCCGGGGCGTTGGTGTGGAGCGATGAATTCAACGGACCCGCCGGAACAGCGCCCGACTCCGCCAAATGGGTCCACGACACCGGGGGATCGGGGTGGGGTAACGGCGAACTTCAGTACTACACCGCCAGCACGCGGAACGCCGCCGCCGACGGGCAAGGCAACCTTGCCATTACCGCGCGGCGGGAAAACCCGGCCGGTTATCAGTGCCATTACGGGGCATGTCAGTACACCTCCGCGCGCCTCTTGACGGCGGGGAAGTTCAGCCGCACCCAGGGCCGGTTCGAAGCCCGGCTCAAACTGCCCAAAGGACAAGGAATGTGGCCCGCGTTCTGGATGTTGGGTGACAACGTTTTCACTGATGGCTGGCCCAACAGCGGCGAGCTCGACGTCATGGAAAACGTCGGCAAGGAACCCGGGACAACGTGGGGAAGCATCCACGGTCCCGGGTATTCAGGTGCAAACGCCGCCAACGCCAGCTACACCTTGCCGCACGGTGCCGCGTTGGGGGACGCTTTCCACACGTTCACCGTGGATTGGGCGGCGGATTCAATCACTTGGTACATCGACGGGATCCTGTACTCACACAAGACCAAGGCCAACACACCCGGGCCATGGGTGTTCGACCACAACTTTTTCCTGCTGCTGAACCTGGCCGTGGGTGGTTATTGGCCCGGAGCGCCGGATTCAGGCACCACTTTTCCGCAGTCGCTCCTGGTCGACTACGTCCGTGTGTACGAGCTCGCTGCGGCTCCGTCAGCGGCTCCCGCCAGTGCCAGGATCCAGGGCTACGCGGGCAAATGCATCGATGTTGCCGGACGCCAGGCCACCGACGGTGCCCAGCTGCAACTGTGGGACTGTGAGGCGGCTGCCTCCGAACAATGGACGTTCGCTTCCAACGGCACGGTGCAGTCGTTGGGCAAATGCATGGACGTGGCCTGGGGTTCCACCAGTAACGGCGCTCGCGTCCAGCTGGCCACGTGCAACGGAAACGCCGCGCAGCAGTTCGTGCTGAACTCTGCCGGAGATCTGGTGAACCCCCAGGCGAACAAATGCGTGGACGTAGCCGACTGGTCGTGGTCGAATGGTTCACGCCTGCAGTTATGGGATTGCGCCGGGTCCGCCAACCAGAAATGGTGGCGGACGGTGTAGAAAACGTCCGACGGCGACGCGCAGCCAGCGCGGATCCGACGACTATTGCTGGGGCGGCTGGGGAGCTTCCTGGAGTAGTCGGCGCGGTTTGCATGGGGCGCGGCGCCGTCGCGGCGGTTGCCGCTGTGCCCGGCCGGGACGAATCTGACGTCTCCGGCCGGGCCACGGTTTCACGGCCAGGTGTCCGGGAAGTGGGCTGGCAAGAGCCGGTCTCCAGGGACTTGGTCTCCAGGGATCCGGGGCTTCTAGGGAGCGGGTTGGCAGCGCGGGCAGAAGTAGATGTCGCGTTCTTCGGTTCCGTCCGGTCCTGCCAGCAGGCCACGGCGGATCGTGGCGCCGCATCGCCTGCAGGGTTGGCGTTCCCGGCCGTAAACCCAGTAGCCGGGACGCAGGGCTCGTGGGCCCAAAGTGGTCCGGCGGCCAGGTCCAAGGTTTTCGCCCAGGAGGCGTTTGGCGTCGGTGACGGTCTTGGCCAGATCCGGGACTTCTCCGACAGGCAGGGCCGGGTGGATGCCCGAAAGGTAGCATGCCTCGCAGCGGTAAATGTTGCCGATCCCTGCCAGTTTCCGTTGGTCCAACAAGGCGAAGCCGACCGTAACGTCCGGCTCGGCCTTCAGCCTGCGCAGTGCTTCTTCCTCGTCCCAGTCCGGCCCCAGGAGGTCGGGTCCGAGGTGTCCCACGATCTTGTCTTCCTCGGCGGTGGGCACGACTTCCAGGATGCCCAGGGAGAACCCGACCGCGTCGGCAGTCGCCGTGCGAAGGACGCAACGTGCCGTGTGGCCCGGCTTGGTCCATCGACCACCCGGCGGATAAATCATCCAGTTACCCTCCATTTTGAGGTGGGAGTGGATGGTCAGTGCCCGGGGTTTCCTGCTGGCACCGGGCTCGTCATCAACGGGGCCGGTCAAGCGCATGAGCAGGTGCTTGCCCCTGGGGACCACTTCGGTCATGGTCCAGCCAGTCAGGTTGAGGGTGGCGAAACGGGGCACGCGGAAGTCGGAAGCTGTGATGACTTGGCCCGCCAAGGCCTCGTTGAGCCGGTTGGCGGCCCGCCAAATGGAATCGCCTTCAGGCACGGATCCGTAGTCCCTTCGGAGTGGAGTAGGCCCCGGCGGACGCCAAAGCAGCGGCAATCGGGGTGTCCAGGAGGTCGTGGCCGTTGACCTTCTCCATGAAGAGCTTGTCTACGGCTCCGCGACGCACCACATCAACCAGCGCCTGGGCGGCAACAGCCAACACGGGCTCTTCCTGGTTGAAGGTGAGCAGCGTCTTGCCGCCGCGTTCGACGTAAAGGACCAGGGCGCCGTCGACCATGACCACCAGCGCCCCCGCCTTGCGTCCGGGCCGGTGGCCGGACCCGGCGTCGACGGACAGGGCCGGCCAAGGGAGCGCTGCACCGTACGGGTTCGCGGGATCGGTTGCGGCCAGTGCAAGGGCGACCGGCTCCGCCTTGGAGATGCGGGCGTCTTCAGTGAATGACCTCAGCCGGTCCACCGTCGCGGGGACGGCGAACTGGGCCGCTCCGAGGTGCTCGATGAAGTAACCGCGGCGGCACCGCCCGGCTTCTTCGAGCCGTGCAAGAACTTTGTACATGAGGCCGAAGCCGCCGATGATGTTCTCCGCCATGACCGAACCGCGGGTCACCACACCGTACCTGTCCAGCAGCAGCTCAGCGGTGCCCCGGGCATGGATGGTGGGGTCCAGTTCGGGCGCAGGCAACGCCGACCACCGGCCCACAGCCGAGGGTGGTGCCGGTGCAACGCCGCCGCTAACCGAGCCGTAGCGTCCGCCGGTGAGACCGGGCGAGCCCAGCAGTCCGGTCCCGTGCGAGCGGCCAAGCCTGCTCATCCGCGGAGTCCTCGCCCTGGGGGCCTTGGCAACTTGCCGGTGGGCTGTCTTGCCGCCGGAGATCATGGCCCGCACGGGGGCGAAGGTGTCTCCGGTGACGCGGCCGGCCCACACCAGGTCCCACAGGGCCGTCACGACGGCGTCGTCGCTGAGTACTGCGTCCATGCCGCCTGCCACTTCGGTAAGTTGCCGGAAGAAGTAGCCGCCTCCGGCGCTGAAGTGTTCCAGGAGCCGCTGCTGTGCGTCGCCCGGTTCAAAGTCAGGTGCGGGGTTGAGGGTCAGTTCTGCGGAATCGGCCACGTGCAGGCTGATCCAGCCGTCGTTTCCTGGCAGCGACCCGGCCCCGGACCAGAGGAGTTCCCCGGCCGCCATCAGTTCATCGAGCATGGCCGGTTTGTAGTCAGCCACGCGGCTCGCCAGCACCAGCGGTTCCCAGGCGGACGCGGGGATGGGTACTCCGGAGAGCTGGTCCACGGCCGTGATGATGCCGTCGAGTCCGCGCAGCGCCTGGCTGCGGGACTTTCCGGGGGTGGTCACGTTCTGCCATGCAGGAAGGAACCGTCCGTAGGCTGCTGTGTCCACGGGTTCCACTTCGGCCCGCAGCGCGGCGAGGGAACGACGCCGGAGCTTCCTGAGGACCTCGGCATCGCACCACTCGCTGGAGGGCGGTGCGTCAAGGGTCATCAGTTCCGGTTCAACGGCTTCGGTGGGCTGCTCCGCCACAGCGTGCGGCCGGAACTCGCCTTCCACCACGCGGCCATCCCCGGCCAGGCGTTTCAGGGCGGTATTGACGACAGCGACGCCCAGCCCCAGCCTCGACGCTGCCTCCGCGGCAGTGAAGGGCCCATGGGTGCGGGCGTAGCGGGAAACGAGATCGCCCAGGGGATCGCTGACCGGTTCGATGAAGGCCAGCGGAACGCCCATGGGCAGCGGGACACCGATGGCGTCGCGGAGCCGGGCCGCGTCCTCCACCGCAGCAAAGCGTTCGACGCCGCCGATTGTCACCTTGAGTGCGCGGTTGGCTTTCTGCAGCGCAGCAAGGTGGGATTCGGCGTCGAACACTGTGCCGTGGGGAGCGGCCGGAGGTGTTTCCTCAACGTGGTCCGGATCGTCCGGGTCCAACGGATGGTCCAGCGGCTGGTCCAGCGTGGCCGGTTGCAGTGAAGCCTCCGGCTGTTCCATCCCTTGCAGCCGCTCGGCCACCTCGTCGATGCTGAGTGGGCCGAGGAGTCGCAGCAGGTCGGCGACTCCTTCCATCCCACGGACCCGGCGGTCCGGTGCAAGCCGTTGCAGCTCCATTTCGGTTGCGTCGATGACCGCGGCATCCAGGAGTTCGCGCAGTTCCACGCGGCCCAGGAGTTCGTTGAGCAGCGTCGAGTCCAGTGCCAGGGCGGCAGCCCGCCGCTCTGCCAAGGGGGAGTCGCCCTCGTAGAGGAACTGGGCTACGTATCCGAACAGGAGTGACTTTGCGAAAGGCGAGGGCTGCTGGGTGGTGGTTTCCACGATCCGTAGTTCGCGGCGCTCCACGGATGCTGCGATGTCTTTCAGCGCGGGCAGATCGTAAACATCCTGCAGGCATTCCCGCACCGTTTCGAGCACGATGGGGAAAGAGGGGTACTTCCGGGCGACATCCAGCAACTGGGCCGAGCGCTGCCGTTGCTGCCACAGGGGTTGACGCTTTGCGGGATTCTGCCGGGGGAGGAGCAGGGCCCTGGCGGCGCACTCGCGGAATCGTGAGGCGAACAGTGCGCTGCCACCGACCTCTGCCGTGACAATCTGTTCAAGTTCTTCGGGGTCGAAGAGGAACAGCTCAGCTCCGGGTGGTTCGTCCTCCATCATGGGCACGCGGAGGACAATCCCGTCGTCAGCGGCCATGGCCGAGCCGTCCAGGCCGTAGCGTTGCTGCAGGCGTTGTCCGACGGCGAGGGCCCACGGGGCGTGGACCGGCATGCCGAAGGGACTGTGCAGGACCACCCGCCAGTCTCCGAGTTCATCGTGGAAACGCTCCACCACCAGGGTCCGGTCACTGGGAACGATTTCCGTGGCTTCCTTTTGTTCCCGGAGGTATTGCAGCAGGTTGCTGGCGGCAAAGGCATCCAGGCCGCTGGCTTGGCAGCGTTCCATGGCGGGGGCATCATCGGCAGCCGAGAGTTCCCGGATGAAGGCGCCCAGTGCTTTGCCCAAATCAACAGGACGGCCCAGGGAATCACCCTTCCAGAAAGGAAGCTTCCCGGGCTGGCCGAAAGCGGGGGAGACCAGCACGCGATCGTGGGTGATGTCCTCGATCTTCCAACTGGTGGCACCGAGGGCGAAAACATCGCCTACCCGGGACTCGTACACCATCTCTTCGTCGAGCTCGCCGACGCGGCGTCCGCCCTTCGCTGCGCGGGCAGAGGCCGTGGGTTCACTGCCGTCCGCACTGGCCGGGGAGGACGAGCCCTCAACTTCTGTGCCGATGATGTAGACGCCAAAGAGGCCACGGTCCGGGATGGTACCGCCGGAGGTTACCGCCAGGCGTTGGGCGCCGGGCCGGCCTTCGATGGTTCCTGCGTGCCGATCCCAGATGATGCGTGGCCGGAGCTCAGCAAATTCGTCCGAGGGGTAGCGGCCTGCCAACAGGTCCAAGGTGGCCTCGAACGCTGAGCGTGGAAGGCTGGCGAACGGCGCCGAACGACGCACCGTGCTGAACCACTCGTCGACGTCGATGCTTCCCAATGCCGTGGCTGCGACCGTCTGCTGGGCCAGGATGTCCAAAGGATTGGTAGGTATGCTCAGCCGCTCGATCTGGCCACTGAGCATCCGCTCGACGGTGACGCTGGTGTGCAGGAGGTCAGCCCGGTGCTTGGGGAACAACACGCCTTCGGAGATCTCGCCCACCTGGTGGCCGGCACGTCCCACGCGCTGCAGTCCGCTGGCCACCGACGGCGGCGATTCCACCTGGATCACGAGGTCCACGGCACCCATGTCGATGCCCAGTTCCAAGGAGGACGTGGCAACGACGCAACGCAGCCTGCCCGACTTGAGGTCGTCCTCGATCATGGCGCGCTGGTCCTTGGAAACCGAGCCGTGGTGGGCGCGGGCGAGGACAGGATCCGCGCCGGTGGTACTGCCTGCCTGGGCCATCATGTGCGCGGGGGTTGACGTGGAGGCCGGAACGGCAGGGTTGGGCTCGCCCGCCTTCGACTCGTGGGCCGCCCATTCCCCACCTCCCACTGCCATCAACTGGCGTTCGGCATAGATCTCATTCAAGCGGGCCGTCAGGCGTTCCGAAAGGCGTCGGGAGTTCGCAAAGACAATGGTGGATTGCTTGGACAAAACCAGATCCACGATCTGTTCCTCCACATGCGGCCAGATCGACGCCTGCGGTTGAAGCCCTGACGCCGGGCCGGAATCGAACGCTCCGGCAGCACCCTGCAGGTCCGACATGTCCTCCACAGGCACAGTGACCGTGAGGTTCCAGTTCTTCTTTGACGGCGGAGCGACGATTTCGACGGGAGCCTGGCCGGCCAGGAACTGGGCCACCAACTCGCGGGGCTGGACCGTGGCAGAGAGCCCGATGCGCTGCGCGGGCTTGGGAAGCAACGCATCCAGGCGCTCAAGGGAGACAGCGAGGTGTGCCCCACGCTTGGTACCCGCGACGGCGTGCACTTCGTCAATGATGATGGTGTCCACTTCGCTGAGCGTCTCCCGGGCACGAGACGTCAGCATGAGGAACAGGGATTCCGGGGTGGTGATGAGGATGTCCGGAGGGTTGGTCAGCAGCGTGCGGCGATCCGCCGCCGTCGTATCTCCGGAGCGAACGCCCACCGTCACCAGTGGTGCCGGCAATCCCAAGCGCTTGGCGGTCTGCGTGATGCCGATCAGCGGTGACCGGAGGTTTCGTTCGACGTCGACACCCAGCGCCTTGAGCGGCGAGATATAGAGGACGCGGGTTTTGGTTTTCGGACGCTTGGCCCGCCCCTTGCCGTTCGCCGGCACGCTCTCCAGCCCGGGGAGCGTGTCAGTGGGAGTTGCGTGGAGTCTGTCCAGGGCCCACAGGAAGGCGGCGAGCGTTTTACCGGATCCGGTGGGCGCTACGACCAAGGCATGCGAACCCGAAGAGATGGCATTCCAGGCGCCGTCCTGCGCAGGCGTGGGCTCGGAAAAAGCGCCGAGGAACCATTCCCTGGTTGCCTGGCTGAAACGGCTGATGGCGCCAACGGACGTCTGCGGCTCCTGCATTCATCCATCATGCCCCACGGCTCCGACAGAATAAGCCGGAACCGTGGGGGAGCGGTCAAACAGCCTGGAAGGCAGTGACTGTCAGCAGCTTGATGCCGGCGTTGCTGCACGCATCGTGCTGTTCGGCGACAAACAGCGAGGCAGTGTCATTCGGCGGGTAGATGCGCAGCCCGGCCGCAGGAACCTTGGTGCAGTCGCCGTAGTTGCCCGCCTGCGTGTAGCGGATTTCCGCCCACGCCGACTTGCCCGGAGCCAGCTCGATCTTGGTCACCGGGGTAGTGGTTTCGCGGGTCGCCGGTTCGCCGATCGGTTCGCCATTGGCGTCCGCCGTCAGGGATACCCCGGCGAAGCCCTCAACAATGCACGGAGCCGTTCCCGAGTTCGTCAGGATCAGCTTCTCGTAGACGCTGCCGGCTGCTCCGCCGCCAGTGGCATCGGTGGCCGCAGTCAGGCTTGCGGCCTTGCACTGTCCAACGGCTGCAGGAGGCGCGGACGTGGTGGTCGGGGTGGGAGACTGCGAAGGCGTCGTGGAGGCCGTCGCGGAGGGGGAGGCCGACGTCGACGATGCCGAGGGAGTGGAAGAACTTGGCGGGGCACTGCTTGATTCCGCCGGGCTGGGGCTTGGCCCGCAAGCCGCAAGAAGCAGCAGCGAGGCGGCCGCCGTCGTCGTCACAAGACCGGTTTTGATGCGCTGAGTCCACATGGGCACCAGCCTTGCTTCGGCGGTGGCGCTAGTCAATTCAGCCACGGGTTACAGGGCAGATTGGCGCCCGGATCGTGATCTTCCGGGCGCCACCTGCACTGATTTACTTGGTGTCTGCCTTCACTGCGGCGGGCTTGGCCGATCGGCTGCGGAAGAACGCCGCGCCACCGAGTCCGAGGCCCGCGATGCCTGCGATCAGGCCGGCCCAGCTCCGGGCCTGTGAACCGTCGTCGGTTACCGAGGACGCCTGCTCGGTGGACACGCTGGCGGCAGCGTGGTGGTCTCCCGCAGCGTCCGCCGGGGTGATGGCGATGGCCGGAGCAGGCGACTTCAGGTCATCCTCGCTCTGGCCGTCCTTGGGAATCTCGATCCAGTCCGTTTTTCCCGTTTCGCACGTCTGGAACGTGGGGAAGTAGATGGTCTTGCCGGCAGCGTCAGGCAGCTTCACCGAGAGGACCAGGGCATCGCGCATGTGCGGATCCAGTGGCGCCTTGGCCGTGTACACGATCTGGCTGGTGCGCTTGGTGATGGACGTGCCGTCGTCCAGCTTCTTGGGCTCGGCGAGGTTTTCCGTCACCTTCTCCACGTTCCAGTTCGGGTTGACGGTGGGGGTTGCATCGGTCAGTTCCTCGGGGAGGCTGATGGCAATTTTGGTGGTGCCGGACGTGCCGCAGCCGTGGGGAACGCTGAACGTCAACAGAGCGTAGGAGTTTGCCGCGGTCTTGTTGGGGTCGACACCGACGTGGGCCGACGCCCCTGCGATACCGGCCATCATCAGGGCAGCGGTTCCACCGGCAACGGCGGTAGCGGACAGGGTACGGCGAAGCGAGGACTTCTTCATGGGGTTGCCTTTCGGGTGCGCCAAGTGAGGGGGCGCTGGGGTACGGGTTTGGGAGCCCGTCACCGTGCAAAGGCGTTTGCTGGCTTTGCAGCATTGGTGCTTTGCAGCTTGGGTGCCGGGCGGAACTAGCTAAGGACGACGACGGCGGGCGGGCCGCGGCGGCTGTCTTGCCTTAGGTTCCGCCAGGGGCGGGGGATGAAAACGTCAGGTGCGCCTACTGCGACAGGAGACGCACCGGCGTCGGGCCTGAACAGCAGCGTGGGCAGGGCAACCAGCGGTCGGAGCCACGCGGCCAGCTGCCAGAGCGCATCCTCGCCCTTGGACAGGACCAGGGCAGACCCCAGGGTAGCCGCGACGTGCGCCATCAGCATCAGGACGCCCACGGTGGAACCAAGCTCGTGGGTATGTTCTGTCACCGTTTGCAGGGCAGGGTTCAGTGATTCGTTGCCGAGGTGGTGGGCTGTTCCTGGTGCGTCGGCAGCAACGGGCCCGAGGGCAGTGAAAGCCTCATGGAGTGCGAGTTGTCCTGCGCCAAGCAGCGCTGCCATGGTGACGGCGTTCAGGCGGAACCGGGTGGCCAGCGTGGTGGCCAGCGCCGTCAGCGCGAGCAAGGCCAGGAGCACCGGGGCCATCGGCAGCAATCCGCCGCCAATGACGTGGGCTCCGGCAGCCAAGCCAAGGATGACCAGCGCGATCGCGCCGGACCGCAAGGCGTGGAAGGGTGCCCGGGGCTGTGAAGTGCGCACGGGTCCTCCCTTTCTTCTTGCTTGTGTTGGCTTGTCGGCGTGGACGGCAACGGCTTCGATTCTATCGGGAGTTCGGTGCCGGTCTGGTCCCGGATGGGTTCGCTGCCGCGTCTTGGGCGGCGGCTGCCGTCCGCCCCGCGATTGCACTGGCCGCAATGGTGATGAGCGCGCCCAAAAGCATCGCCGCGCCCTCGCCCGGTTGAAGAAGGTGCGACTGTGCGCCGATGGTCACGGCCGCCACGGGCACGCCGAGTTGGGATGCGGAGAGGACGGCCAGCGGCAGAGGCTGTCCAAGGAGCCGCATGGCGGCGTGAACCAAAAGGGTGCCCGCGCCAAGGCAGAGGCCCAGGAGAATCATTTGGGGGTTCGATCCGAGGTCGTTCAGGTTCAAGGACGCGCCAAGCCATACGAAGAAGACGGGTCCCAGGAAACCGTCACTCACTGCGAAAAGCTGATGGGCAAGCCGCCGGGGTTCACCCACGGCTGCCACGACAAGGCCAAAGGAGAAGCCGGCCAGCATCACGGACACGTGCCCAAAAACGGCCAGACCTGCCAAGGCAAACAACAAGGTCAACTGAATTCGTAGCTCCAGCGCGAACTTTCTGTCTTCGGAAACGTCGTGCAGGCGGCCGCGTGTGCCGCGGCGTTCCAAGGCGCGGAGGATGACGTACAGGAGCAGCGCGCTGACCGCTACCGCGGCGGCGCCCAGAGCTGCGCGGCCCGCGTTGGGCGGATCGACCGCCAGGGGGAGTGCCACGATGCAGGCTATGTCGGCTATCGCCACCTGGGCGGTCATGGTCAGTACCTTCGGTCCGCGCAGTCCCAAGGAATCGACGATCGGCAGCACCA
Organism: Paenarthrobacter sp. C1; assembly: GCF_049315185.1. NCBI lineage: Bacteria > Bacillati > Actinomycetota > Actinomycetes > Micrococcales > Micrococcaceae > Paenarthrobacter > Paenarthrobacter sp. C1. The sequence continues at coordinate 731,381 of NZ_CP186052.1, forward strand.
AGGCGGCCGAAGACGACGCCAGCAACACGATGTACACGGGCGCATGGCCGGTTCCGAAAACGGCAGCAATCCCCAAACCCGTCACGACGGCCAGTAGTGCCGCGGCCCCCGCTCTGGTCGCGCCGCCGCCCACGGCAGCCCTGATCGCTTTGTCCCGTATAGGAACGTGCGTGCCGGCAACGAACATGATCAGCGCGAAGCCGACATCGGCCATCAACGTAAACGCAGGGTCCCCGGGGTCCACTGCTTGCAGGCCTGTCCGGCCAATGACGATGCCCGCCAGCAGTTGGCCCAGGACAACAGGCAAATGCCATTTCCGTGGCAACGCCAGCAGCGGCCCCAAGAGGGCCGCTGCCGAGATCAGGGCGAGCTGAAAGAATGTCAACTTCTTTGCCCGGGCGTTGCTTTGCGCCGCGGAGTGAAGGTCGGACCCGGCGGTGCCGGTACGCGGGCCGGATCGGCTGTGGACCTACGACGGCGGAGCTCGAGTTTCAAGCTTTCCTCACCTCGCGCCATGGCCCAGTGATGGTTCGCGGAGAAGGCCGGTTTGAGGAGCCAGCTCAGTCTGCGTAGTAGCGGTTTGGCTGTGCTGACCCGCCAGTCGTAGGTGATGACAACTTCGGGGCCGTCGGTTTCGAACGTCCAGCGGCCGGTTCCATTCAGGTCGCCCTTGGCTGTGAGTGCGAAGCCGTCAAGGGTGACCGGTTCAGTGATGGTGAGCCGCCACCGCAAGGTGTAGGGGAGCCTTCCCTTGGTGTGGAGGTCGAAGGAAGCACCCACGCCGTCGGGGCCTCCTCGGGCTACCGGTGTGACAGTGAGGTAGACCGATGGCCACCACTCCGTGAGGGTTCCGGCGTCGCCGAGGACGTCCACGACTTCCTCACGTGTGCCGGCCACTCGCCACACGGTGACGAACTCGTAGTCCGTGCTTTTGCCTTTTTGCTGTGATGACCTGGCCATTGCCGCCTCCACGGTCCGTGAGGTTCCGAGGGTGCCATGCGGCATCCGGCCTAAATCTACTCCTGGCCGCGGCGAAGGGTTAGATCCCGGCTCTTTGCCTTCGCGAAAGTCCCGAAACCTCGCCCCTCGACGCGCTATTTGCCGGTTTTCAGCAGTTGGTCCATGTCGAAGAGGGCTTCAAGGAGGCCCGCGGTCTCGGTCAGAGGCTGATCGGATCGGCCACCGCAGTTTTCAACTGACTTGGAGTAGCGTTCCCCGCCGCTGTCCCGGATGGTGATTTTCGATCCCGTGCCTCCCGTGCAACCGGGTTTGGGTTCGCTGATCTTGGCGGCACGGGAGGGCAGGGTTTTTGCCGAGTCCAAGACCTGGGTCCACGTATCGGCTGGCATGACACTGGTTTCCTGGCCCAGCACGTCGCCATATGAGTCCACGGTGATGGATGCCTCGTTTTTCGAAGCTTTGATCACGTAGCTGCGGTGGTACTGGGGCGGGACGGAGCTGTCGCGGAAGCTGTACTCGACAGTCGTGGTGCCGGCATCCAACTGAAGAGGAGCGGAGCCGGCGCAGGATGTGGCCATTCCCGCACAGAAGACCGCCAATGCGGCCAACACCATGCGTCGACGCATGTGGATTCCCCTCTTTGGATGGCGGCAGTGGCCTCACGCGGACGTGGATAAGCAGCGCCGGGATGTTGGCTAGGAGCCTCAGAGCAGTACGGACAGACAAGTACTCGAATGTATGTTGCGTATTCGGCTCAATTTAGGACCGGGCAGAAGCTGAAAGATGCTAGGTCAGCAACTTATTTCCGAAGCGGCCGACTCATGGATGACCGCCCTGCTCGAAAAATACGCCACAAAGGCGCTGAAGATCCATTAAATCCCCGGTTTTCCAAGGGTTCTCATCTGCGGTGACGATGGGATTTGAAAACCTCTTTCTACACTTTCTCCGGCAAACCTCACCCCCCAGATTCCGCAGGTTCTTATCAGCCGCGATCACACAAGTTCAACGCATATGTGGGCACAGCGTGTGCAGGTCGCCGTCCGTCCTCTGACGGGTGGCTGTTTAGTAACTTCGTTTTGCTTTCTATAGGATCGGCCCATGATCCTTGCATTTTTAGACGAATCCGCTCGGGGCGGTGAGCTTTACTAAATGGGCGCACTGATGGTGGGCGCTGCTGAAGCAAGAAAGCTTGAGAAGAGCTTAGACGAGATTGTTGCGGACGTTGCCGCTGCTGTCCCGGGTTTTGATCCTGCCACGGAGCTTCATGGGTACGAAGTCTTCCACCAGAAGGAGGGTTGGGACGGCATTCCCGTGTGGCTCACCGTGCAGGTTTGTAAGCAAGTAGCCAAAGCTATACACGACTCCGGCGCGAAATTCGTATTCCGTGGAATCGATGTCCAGAAGCTCAGCGATAGGTACACAAATCCGCATCCAGCCCATGCCCTCGCACTCTCGCACGCACTCGAGTCCGTCCAGCATGTCCTCAACCTTGACCACACTGACGAAAGTGTCCTGGTGCTTGCCGATGAGCACCACACGGCACCGGATAGCAGGACCAGGTTTCGGGGTATGAGGGCCGCAGCTCAGCGAGGATTTACGAGCATTGCCTTGAAGGACCTCATAGACACCATCTATTTCGGCCCGTCGAACCACAGCCGGCTTCTCCAGGCTGCGGACATGGCCACGTTTTTGACCAACCGCTCAGTCACCATCACGGAGAAGCACCCGGCTGCCAAGAAGGCCATGCAGGACATCAAGGGGAACCTCGACAAAGCAACGAGGTGGAGCTACGTCTGGCCGTGACCTAACAGAAGTGCCAGCTTAAAACGCGAAACCCCGTGCTCACGCAGCGGAGTTTCGGTTTATGCGGGAGACGTTTCCGCGTCCTGCGTTAATCATAGTAGCAATCATGGACGGTGCGCGCAAGGACCTCTTGAGGGGTGTCGTGCGGGCGTATAGACCTGCACACCTAACTCTGGATTTGACCGCCGAGGCTCTCCTGGACATCTTTGCCCCCGAACTCGCGGCCACGAATTAGCCAGTTAGGCCCCACGAGAATCGTCTGCCGGGCGGTCCCGTACTATAGGTCTTTCGCCACCGCCCATCGAGCGCGTTCTGTGAGTCGGCAACTAGGAGCACGGTGTTCATGCAACGCTTGTGTTCCGCGCCGGCGGCGTCCAGTCGCAATACTCGATGACGCCGTGAGCGGCGGAAGATTCCTCAGCAACCCGGCCTGGCGTGTGACCCTGCCACGAAAGACCAAGAGGGCGTACTTCTACTTAGCCACGAGCAGGTGCACGCCCCGAGTTCCGCTGGCAATGCCAGACTTTGGCTTTAGTATTGGCCTACAACGGCCTCCGTCGTGGGCCCGTGCTTGAAGGGCAAGCATCTGGACAGGCTCAGCGACGACTGATGACCGAGGACGACCGCCGTTTAGTGGGGTCCGACAAAGAAGTTGGGACGCAGACGAACCATCTTACGTGAAACCGTTCCGTTTCCTAAATTGTTGGAGGACGGCCCAGTCCGCCAGTGCGCCGGGAAAGGCCGATAGGACATGGGCAGCCCGGGGGAGGACGGGCACCATCCACGGCTGGCCCGCGTGCATGAGGACAACATGAGCTGGTTCGCCGGCGCCGTGAAGCGCTCCCGCATTCCCAGGATCACCCCGCACGACCTGCGGCACTCAGCAGCGAGTTTTGCTGTTTCAGCCGGCGCAAACGTGAAGGCGGTGCAAAAGATGCTCGGCCACAGCTCGGCAGCGATGACGCTGGATGTCTACGCGGACCTCTTTGACGGTGACCTGGACTCAGTTTCAGACGCTCTAGATCACGCCGTCTCTCTGGCGAATGTGCCCAAAATGTGCCCACCAGCCTAATTTGGGCAAAGCAAAAGGCCCCGCTTCCCTTGTAAACAAAGGGAAGCAGGGCCTTTCTCATTGGCGGTGACGGTGGGATTTGAACCCACGTTGGCTTTTACACCAAACAACATTTCGAGTGTTGCACCTTCGGCCGCTCGGACACGTCACCAACTGAAATAGGGTACCGGAGTCGGGGCCGGTTCCCCAAAACGGGCCCGCGGGAAGCCGTCGGCAGAACCACCCCAAGCCCCGCAAAACAGCGCCAACTTCCATCCGAAGCAACCCACCGATAGATTCATAAGCATCATGACTATTCCTCGCGATCAAGTGCACGAAGCCCACGCCTACTGGGTCACCAAGTCAGGCAATGGCGAACTACGCCCGGAGTCCCTGCCGCCGAGGCAAAAGGAAGAAGCCCTGGTCAGGACCCTGTACTCAGGAGTCAGCCGCGGAACCGAGCGCGTGGTCCATGAAGGCCGCGTCCCGGAGCGGGTCGCCGATCTGATGCAGGCTCCGCACCAGGAAGGCGACTTCCCCGGCCCGGTGAAGTACGGGTACCTGAGCGTTGGCACCGTCGAAGAGGGCCCGGAGGAATGGCGGGGAAAGACTGTCTTCAGCCTCCACCCGCACCAGGACTTTTACATCGTTCCCACCAGCCAGCTCACGGCTATCCCCGCGGACGTCCCGGCCCGCCGCGCCGTACTGACCGGCATCGTCGAGGTTGCCATCAATGCCCTCTGGGAAGCCGGACCGAGGCTGGGAGACCGGGTCGCCGTCGTCGGTGGTGGCTTGGTGGGTGGCGTCCTGGCGACGCTCCTGCGGAAGTATCCGCTAGGCCGTCTGCAATTGGTGGATGCCGACCCGGAGAAGCGCAACCTCGCCGAAAAGCTCAGCATCGAATTCGCCGAGCCTGAGGACGCAGCCAACGATAACGACATCGTCTTCCACTGCTCCGCCTCCAATGACGGCCTGAAGCTGAGCCTGCAACTGGCGGGTGATGATTCGGACGTCATCGAGCTTTCCTGGTTCGCGGACAAGGAAGTGACGCTCCCGCTCGGCGAGGACTTCCACGCTCGCAGGCTGAACATCCGCTCCAGCCAGGTGGGCGCCGTCGCTCTCCCCAGGAGGCACCGGCGCACCAACGCCCAGCGGCTTCAGGAAGCGGTCAACCAGCTCAAGGATCCGCTGTTCGATACGTTCCTCAGCAGCGAATGCCAGTTCCAGAACCTGCCCACCACACTTGTTAAGTTGTTCGAACGGCCCGGCGGTTTCTGCCATGTGGTCGCGTACCCAAACCCGGAGGATTAGTACATGTTCAGCCTGACCGTCCGACGCCACTTCATGATCGCCCACAGCCTTCCCCGCGAAGCGTTCGGCCCCGCGCAGGGCCTCCACGGGGCCACATTCGTTGCCGAAGTCAGCTTCCGCCGCCAGAACCTCAACGACGACGCAATCGTCCTGGACATCGGCGCAGCAGGCGGCATTCTCGAGGAAATCCTTGAAGACCTGAACTACAAGAACCTGGACGAACACCCCGCGTTCAAGGGCAAACTTTCCACCACCGAGGCGCTCGCAAAGCACATCGCAGACGCCATGGCCACCCGGATCCAGGACACCGAAGACGGGCCCGCGCTCGCCGGCATCGATGTCGTCCTCCGCGAGAACCCCGACGCCTGGGCCGGCTACTCGCTGGAGCTTCCGGCCAAGTAAGTGCACATCCGCTTCCTGGTTCCGGGGAACGTCAGGCACGGCTCCGGCGGCAACAAATACAACGCCAAACTCGCCGAGCACCTGACGGCCCTCGGCGCCTCGGTTGAGACGGTAACCGTCGACGGCGACTGGCCGGTTGGCAGCCCGGCGGACCGGCAGCGGTTCGCGCAAGCGCTCGACGGCGGCACCACCGTGATTGCCGACGGCTTGGTAGCGAGTGGGGCTCCGGAGGAGATCGCCGGCGCGGTCAAGGCCGGAACCAAGGTCTGGATCCTCTCGCACATGGCATTGGCGGAGCACGGTGACCTTGAGTCGAAGGCGTTGGCGGCCGCGATCGGGATTATCTGCCCGAGCGTCCACTCCGCCGCTGAATTGCAGGCTAAACACGGCTCCCTGGACATAGCGGTGGCCACCCCCGGCGCCGAACCAGCAGACCTCAGCGCGGGTTCACAGCCCAAGCACATCGTTGCTGTCGCGGCGTTGCTGCCCAACAAGGACCAAGCACACTTGGTAGAGGCCCTGAGCCAGATAAAGGACCTGCCCTGGACCGCAGCGCTCATCGGTTCGGAGGAAGCTGACCCGGCGTACGCGGCCGAGGTGAGGGCCGCCGTCGAACATCACGCGCTGCAAAACCGCATCCGTGTCACCGGCGAGCTGACCGGCACCTCACTCGAAGAGCAGTGGCACCAAGCCGACCTCAGCGTCCTGCTTTCGCACTCCGAGTCCTTTGGGATGGTGGTGACCGAATCGTTGGCACATGGCGTCCCGGTCCTTGTCCGGCAAGGGACAGGTGCAGTGGAGGCGCTGGGCGGTACCGGGGCGGGCGCCGCGTGGGATCCCCGGGAAGCTCTCGCGGACACTCTCCGGGGCTGGCTGACGGACGTCGAAATCCAAGGGTCCTGGCATGAAAACGCCATCCTGGCCCGCGACAACCTCTCGGGCTGGGACAACACTGCTGCGATTGTTTTGAAAGCCGTGACAGCTTCGCCCTGATAACCGGGTGCAGAATGGGGCCATGACCAGCATCGCGCCTGCCGCAGACACCCTGACCCCTGAACGGCTCCGGGCCTGGGCCTGGCACAAGCAGGGCCTGGACGGTTCGCTCCAAGGCAAAACCTCAGAGGAAGTCTTGGACCACGCCGGTTGGGCCCGATCCGTAGGCGGCGCCAACCCGTACCTGACGCTGTTCGCCAGGGCAGGAACCAGTCGCGAACAAGCTGACAAGGACGTCAGGGCGCTCAGAATCCACGAACTCCCGACCGCCCGCGGATGCACGTATGTCCTGGGCCAAAGTGACTACCCGTGGGCTCTCCAGATCGGCCGCGACGCCGCGATTGCCCCGTTCAAGGTGCTGGCACGGCTCGGCGTGGAACGTGGCGAGATCACCCTCCTGGAGGGCGAAGTGGAACACGTCCTCAAAGAGTCCAGTGAGCCAATGGACCCCAAACAACTCAGGGACGTGCTGGGCGATTCGGTCCGCAGCCTGGGCGAGGAAGGCAAGAAGAAGGGCGCCTCCACCACGCTGCCCACCGCCCTTGGACTCCTGCAGGCGGAAGGCCGCATCCGTCGCGTCCCGGTCAACGGCCGCCTGGACCAACAGCGCTACGCCTACACGAATTGGGGCCTGCCGCCCAGCGATATGGACGACGACGGCGCCCGCCGCCTGCTGCTGGAACGGTACTTGCGCTGGACCGGGGGAGCGACGTTCAAGCAGACACAGTGGTTCACTGCCTTTACGGTGGCCCAGAGCAAGGCAGCGCTCGCCTCCATTGGTGCCATGGAGGTGACCACGGCCCGTGGAGACGTGCTCTGGATGCTGCCTTCCGACGTCGAGCGTTTGGCGGACTTCGAAGAGCAGGGTGACGAACAAATCCAGCTGTTGGCAGGCACAGACTCATTGGTCCTCCACAGGCGCAATTCGGGGGACATGTTCGCTGATGGGGACAAGGGAAAGAAGGTCCTGGACACCACTCTGGCACTTCAGGCCGACCTGCCGGACCACCCCATCCTGGATCGCGGGCGGATCATCGGACTATGGCAATACGATCCCGGTAAGGAACGGATCGCGGCGTGGACTTTTGACGCTCCCACTGCAGCTGTGAGCCAACGGATCGCCGAGGTGGAGGCCTGGATCCGCGATGAACTCGGCGATTTCCGTTCGTTCAGCCTGGACTCCCCGGCATCACGTCAGGTGCGGATCGACGCGTTGGACGCGGCGGCAGGGCGGTAGGGCACGACCAGCCCGAACCATACGGCCGGGTGATCGCCTCCAGGAAATGTCCGTCGGGGTCCGCGAAATAGATGCCGCGGCCGCCGTCGTTGTGGTTGATCTGTTGCCCGCGGGAACGTGCAGGGTCGGCCCAGTAGGGCACGTGTTCTGCGGTGATCCTGAGGAAGATCTGGTCGAACTCTTCTTCACTGACCAGGAAGGCGTAGTGCTGCGGTGTGATGTCCCCGTCCGCGCCCAGGAAATCCAGTGTCACGCCGTTCTCGAAGGACACCGTGACGAAGGACCACATGGGCTTCGGTGCCGGGAGCCCGAAGATCCGGGCAAGGAACTCTGCGGATCGCTGCTTGTCCGTGGCGTAGACGATGGTGTGATTGAACGAAACTGTCATGGCTTGCTCCCGTGAAGGAAGGGATCAGGATGGGCGGTGCTCTACAGCGTGATCCGCCGGAGCGTGTCCTGCCGGAGCGCGATGCGAGGCGAAGAAGTCCTTGAGGAGCGCTGAACACTCGCCTTCCCGGACCCCGGCGTAGACCTCCACCCAGTGATTGAGGCGGCGCTCGCGGAGGATATCGAACACGGATCCTGCCGCTCCTGCTTTCTCGTCCCACGCGCCGAAAACGACGCGGGGAATACGGGCCAGGACAATGGCCCCGGCACACATGGCGCACGGCTCCAGGGTGACCACCAGGGTGCAGTCCTCGAGCCGCCAACCGTCGCCGCCTTCGCCCAATTCAAGCGCGTGCCGTTGCAGCGCGGCGGCCGCCTGGCGGATCGCCACCACCTCGGCATGGGCGGTCGGGTCACCGTGCGCCTCCCGTTCGTTACGTCCGGAACCCAGCACGCCGCCGTCGGGCCCCAGCACCACGGCGCCGATCGGGACGTCGTCGGTTTTCAACGCCAACCGGGCTTCGTCCAGGGCAAGGCCCATCCAGGCCAGGTGTTCTGCGTGATACGGCTCGGTGGCGCTCATGTCTCAATGATAGTTTTGGGGGATGCGCACACTCGTCGTGGACCACCCGCTGGTCGCTCACAAGCTCACCGTTCTGCGGGACAAGAACACCCCTTCACCGGTCTTCCGGCAACTCACCGAAGAACTGGTCACCTTGCTGGCTTATGAAGCCACCCGCGAGGTCAAGGTCCAGCCAGTAGAGATCGAGACCCCCGTCACCAAGACCATCGGCACGGCTTTCACCAAGCCCACGCCGCTGGTGGTCCCCATCCTGCGCGCAGGGCTGGGCATGCTGGAGGGCATGACCAAGCTGGTTCCCACGGCCGAGGTCGGCTTCCTGGGCATGGCCCGCGACGAAGAGACGCTGGACATTATCACCTACGCCGAGCGCCTCCCCGAGGACCTTACCGGCCGGCAGATCTTCGTCCTGGATCCCATGCTCGCCACCGGCGGCACCCTTCGCGAGGCCATCAAATTCCTCTTCAAGCGCGGCGCCTCCGACGTAACCTGCATCTGCCTCCTCGCAGCCCCCGAAGGCCTGTCCAAGCTGGAAGAAGAGCTGTCTGACGCCAACGTGAAGATCGTCCTGGCCTCGATCGACGAGAAACTCAACGAAAAGTCCTACATCGTGCCCGGCCTGGGCGACGCTGGCGACCGCCTCTACGGCGTGGCTGGCTGACTCACACCCCTACCGGTTTCCCGGCGGCCCCGTTAGCCTGTGGCGCATGGACTGGAAACTTGAACTGGTATTTGTCCCTGTGTCCGACGTCGACCGCGCGAAGGACTTCTACGTCAACAAGGTCGGTTTCAACGCCGACTTTGACGAGCGTCCCATGGACGGCATCCGCTTCGTGCAACTTACCCCGCCGGGTTCGGCCTGCTCCATCGCTATCGGCGAGGGCTTGTCAGATGCTCCTCCAGGTACCGCCCCTAACCTGCAGGTGGTGGTGAGCGACATCAACAAAGCCCACGATCAGCTCAAGGCAAACGGCGTGGACGTCAGCGATGTCGACATCCAGGACTTGGGCCACTTTGTGTACTTCGCCGACCCCGACGGAAACAAGTGGGCCCTCCAGTACTTGCCGCAGCGGCCGAACGGCTAAGTCACACAGCAGCACCGCGTCCCGCGGGTGCGGCAGGATGGAACCATGAGCCATCCTGCCGAGCCTGCCTCCCCGCCGGTGCTGAATGCACGCGCCGTCCTTTTCGACATGGACGGCACCCTGGTCGATTCCACGGCCATCGTGGAACAGGTGTGGCTGGAGTTCGCCCAACGCTATGGCCTGGACTTCGACGAGATCCTCCGCACGTCCCACGGCGTCCAGGCAGGCGATACTGTGCGCCGCTATGCTCCCGCGGGTTCCGACATGGAGGCGCTGACTGCCGAGCTCGGTGAAATGGAGCGGTCCCGGACGGACGGAGTGATCGCGCTGCCCGGCGCCGAAGCGCTCTTGGCTGGCCTGCCGGATGAGGCCATTGCGTTGGTTACCTCCGCAGACCGCATCCTGGCAGAAATCCGCATGCAGGCCGCCGGGCTCCCCATGCCGTCCACCACCGTCACCGCAGAGTCCGTCACCCGGGGCAAGCCGCATCCGGAGGGGTACCTCAAAGCCGCCGCGCTGCTGGGAGCCGAGCCGGCCGACGTCGTGGTTTTCGAAGACGCACCGGCAGGTATCGCGGCTGCGCGGGCCGCGGGGATGCGGACTGTTGTGGTGGGCGACGCCGGCAGCGGCCTTGAGCCTGGCATGTGGCGGATCCCGGACTACTCAGCCGTGACGGTCACCGTCGTGAAGGATGACGACGGCGGCCACCTCCTGACGCTGACCCTCTAGCTTTCAATTCGTACTGTTCCAGCCCGTTAACCGGGCGTAGGCTGTGCGCATGTCTGCGATGCCGGAGGCTTACGGTGCTGCATTGGAACGGGCCATGGTCCATGCCGGTGCTTGGCTCACGTCAGTGCCTACCCGCCCTGTCCGTCCTTCGTCCGACGCCGACCAGGTGGCTAAAAGCATCCTGCCGCGGCTGCCTGATGAGGCCACCGATGCCGCCGAGGTAGTGGATGAACTCGCCGCTTTGGCTGAACCCGGCCTCATGGCCATCCAGTCCGGCCGGTTCTTCGGATGGGTCATGGGCGGGACCCTGCCCGCAGCCATGGCCGCCGATTGGCTCGTATCGGCATGGGACCAGAACACCGGACTCCGCTTCGCCACACCGGCGGCGGCCGCCATCGAGGAATCCGCGGCTGCCTGGCTGCTGGACCTTCTCCACCTTCCGGCAACGTCCGACGTCGGATTCACTACCGGTGCCACCACCGCCAACTTCGTGGGCCTGGCAGCGGGACGACAGTTTTTGATGGATGAGGCAGGCTGGGACCTGGAATCGTTGGGACTCAACGGCGGGCCGCGCATCACCACTTTTGCCGGCAGGGAGCGCCACGCCGCCGTGGACCTGGCGCTGCGGTATCTGGGTTTGGGAGCATGCGTCCCAGTTGAAGCGGACCGGCAGGGAAGGATCATTCCCGAAGCTTTGGCTGCGGCCATGGATGAGCAGCCCGGACCGTCGCTGGTCTGCCTGCAGGCGGGCAACCTGCACTCAGGCGCTTTCGACCCGATGGAAGAAGCCATCGCGGTGGCCCACGACCGCGGAGCGTGGGTCCATGTTGATGGTGCTTTTGGTTTGTGGGCAGCCGTCAGCCCCACCCTGAGGCCGAGGCTGGCCGGCGTCGAGGAGGCAGATTCCTGGGCCACGGATGCCCACAAAACCCTGAACGTTCCCTATGACTGCGGATTGGCGATCGTCTCGCGGCCGGAATCCCTCCGCCGCGCGTTCAGTGTCCACACCAGCTACCTGATCGCCACGGAAACAGGCCTGGGGGATCCGTTGGAGAAGGTTCCTGAGATGTCCCGGCGCGCACGCGGCATCCCGGTGTGGGCTGCGTTGCGGCAGCTGGGCCGCTCCGGTGTGATCGCCATGGTGGACAGGCTCGCAGCGAACGCACGGGCGTTGGCGGAAGGCCTGGCCGCTATCCCTGGGGTTGAGATCCTCAATGACGTGGTGTTCACCCAGGTGTCCGTGAGCTTCGGCAGCGATAACCGGACCCACAGGATCACGCAGCGGCTCATGGCCGAGGGGGCGGTGTGGATGTCTGGATCTTCCTGGCGCGGCCGGGAAATCCTCAGGATCTCGGTGAGCAACTGGACCACGGACGCCGGGGACGTTGCAGCGTCCATCGCAGCCGTCCGTGGCGCGGTTGAGGCGGAACCTGAAGAATAGACGCCCGTTACTGTGCCCTGGCCTGCGGCAGCTCAATGCTGTGGGGACGGTGGGCGGACTTCTGCCCGCGCAGGACGACGCGTAACCCTGCGGCCACCCGGGCGGCCGATCCCGTCAGAACCAGCGCGGTCAAGGCGCCCGGCAATAAACCGAGGGGATTGGACGTCAGCAGGACCACAACGACGAAGACCGCAGCCCACCCCAGGGCGCGAAGTACTCTGCCGGGAATACCGCTTCCCGTTTCCGCCACCGCACCGAGCTCCCTCCTAAGCTCACGGACGGGGACCCGTCCCCGGGCGAGGTCGCGCATCAACCGCGCCATGCCGCGCAGATCGGCAAAGGCTGTCCGTACGACGTCGACGCTTGAGTTGGGATCGTCAGTCCAGTCCACGGGGACCTCGTGGACGCGCAAACCGCAGAGCTCGGCGTCGATCATGAGTTCAGTGTCAAAGAACCAGCGGTCGTCTTTGATGTAGGGGAGGAGCTTGCGTGCGGCGTCGGCCCGGATGGCTTTGAAAGCGCACTGGGCATCGGAGACGTGGGCGCCCATGAGGGTCCGCAGCAGGGCGTTGTAGCTGCGGGAAATGATCTGCCGCTGCGGGCTCAGGTTCGTGTGCGAGGCCGGTGACAGCCGGGTGCCGACAGCGACATCCGAGTGCCCGGAGAGCAGCGGGGCCAGCAAGGGTGCCAAGGCGGAAAGGTCGGCCGGCAGCTCGGCTTCCATGTAGGCCAGAATGGGCGACGGCGAGTTTTGCCAGACCTGGCGGAGCGCGTTCCCACGGCCTCTGTCCTGGAAACGGACGACGAGAAGTTCGGGCAGTTCCCGGGCCAGACGCTCGGCTATCCGAAGCGTACCGTCCGTACTGGCGTTGTCGGCAACAGTGATCCGGAACGCGTGCGGCAGTGACTCCATGAGGTGGCTGTGCAACCGGCGGAGGTTCGCCTCTAGCCGCGCTTCCTCGTCGCAGACGGGCACGGTGAGGTCCAGGACAGGAACCCGGGCGGGGACGCCCACGCCCGGGTCCTGCGGGTGGTGGACTACGGTCCCTGGATCCGTGATGGTCATGGATCCAGAATGAAGGATCAGATTATGAACGCTTTAGGCGGAAGCTGTGACACTACTGTGAGCCCCGGCAAGCACCTGTGAAAACGAAAGAAGCCGCCCCGGTTCCCGCCATCCGCTCCAGTAAGAACTGAGGCAAACGGCGGAAGCCGGGGCGGCAATCAAACAGCTTGGCTTAGTACCAGTTGTTGGCCAGGTGGAAGGCCAGTGCAGCTGACGGGGATCCGTAGCGTTCCTTGATGTAGTTCAGGCCCCACTTGATCTGGGTCTGGTAGTTGGTCTGCCAGTCAGCGCCGGCAGAAGCCATCTTGCCGGCCGGAAGGGACTGGACAATGCCGTAGGCGCCGCTGGAGGCGTTGGTGGCAGTGGTCTTCCAGTTGGATTCCTTCTCCCACAGCGTGTTCAGTGCCGTCATTTCGGCGGCGCTCCAGCCGTAGCTGCCCAGAATGCTGGCGGCGTAGGCCTTGGCAGCAGCGGGGTCATCCACAGCCTTGGGAGCAGCTGCGGCGGCTGCGGCTTCTGCGGCGGCGGCAGCAGCGGCGTCGGCTGCCTGCTTGGCGGCTGCGTCAGCGGCGGCCTTTTCGGCGGCAGCCTTTTCTGCGGCGGCCTGGTCGGCTGCTGCTTGTGCGGCGGCGGCCTGATCGGCAGCGGCTTTGTCGGCGGCAGCCTTGTCAGCGGCAGCCTTTTCGGCGGCGGCTTTGTCAGCTGCGGCCTTGTCGGCGGCAGCCTTCTCAGCTGCGGCCTTCTTGGCTGCTGCGTCAGCGGCGGCCTTGTTGTTGCTGGCCTCGGCGGCGGTCCGGGCTTCGGCCACGCGGCTTGCCTCAGGGAGAGTAAGAGCTGCGTTGGCGGCGGTTCCGAGCGATGCAACGCCCAGTGCAGCGGCGATAACGCCGGCTACTACGGACATGCGTGCACCGGACTTGCCGTCACGGGCTGCCTTCTTGAGGACTGACTGCGACTTGGTCGACGGGTTGTCGTTATGGTCGCGGTGACGCGCGGAAGGGCGCGTCTGATCGTTAAATTCAGACATGTGTGATTACCTCTCAGCGCCTGCGGAGTTAGCTGTCGGGTTCGGATGAGGTCATCCGGCCGCGCATCACGCTGCGGCTTCACCCCAAGGGCAGGCAATAAATGCCTGGGCCCGGAGACTCTGGGTCCCCCGTCTCTGCCTCGGAGAAAGTACGGACTCCGGGAAGTGGCAGAGCTCGGCGCATCCCGGATGCGGGCCAGTTGGGGCGACCCACCCTTTCGACGGTACAGGAGGTTTCTGCAGAAGTCACATTTAGGTAACAGAGATCACGACGACGGTGAGTCGCCTTGCCGGGATCGTTACAGTTGTCCGCCGCTCACGGTTGGAAGCCTCACGGCGAACTCCGTACGACCCGGACGGGAGGTCACTTCGACGCTTCCACCATGCGCTTCAACTATGGATTCCACGATCGACAGGCCCAGCCCCGACGTCCCTTCCGACCCTGACCGCGCTGCGTCGGCCCGGGCAAAGCGGGAGAAGATCCGGCCTTGGAAATCGTCCGGAATGCCGGGCCCGTTGTCCGTCACGGTCACCACTGCACTGCCGTCGGCCGAGAGCATCACGCCGGTGACAACCGTAGTTCCGGGATCTGTGTGCTTCCTGGCGTTCGAGAGCAGATTGGCCAGCACCTGGTGGAGCTGCGTGGCATCGCCGCGGACGGTGATGGGTTCATCGGGCAACGAGAGCTGCCAAATGTGGTCCGGGGCCATGACCTTCTCGTCGCTCACTGTCTCAACCACAAGCTGGGTCAGGTCCACATCGGTGACCTTGACCGGTTGGCCTTCATCCAGCCGTGCAAGCAACAGGAGGTCCTCGACCAGCGTGGTCATGCGCTCGGACTGGCTTTGGACCCTGGCCAGCGACTTCCTGCCGTCGTCCGTGAAGTTTTCGGTCATCCGCAGCAACTCGGTGTAGCCGCGGATGGCGGTTAGCGGGGTACGCAGTTCATGGGAGGCGTCGGCGACGAACTGCCGCACCTTGGTTTCGCTTTCCTGGCGGGCCTCCAGTGCGCTGGATACGTTGTTCAGCATTTGGTTCAGGGCGTAGCCGACGCTCCCTACTTCAGTGCCGGGATGGGAAGCCGACGCCGGGACCCGCACCGCAAGTGCCACCTCGCCGGCGTCGAGAGGGAGGCGTGAAACCTTGGTGGCGACTTCGGAGAGCTGCTCAAGCGGCCGCATGGTTCGCCGGATAATCACCGTGCCAACCAGGCCGATCACCACCAGACCGCCCAGCGATACCAGCACCATGGTCCAGACCAGGGACGCCTCGGCGGTCTGCTTGTCCGCCAGCGGCAGACCCGTCACGATCACGTCGTCGTAGTTTGTTGTCACGGCCACCAGGCGGTAGTCGCCGTTGGACAGGGAACGGTCCACAGGGCGGCTGTCCCGGGGGAGTGTCAGAAGTACCTGCTCGTCAGCGTCCGAAAGGGAGACCCTCTTGCCCTGGGCGTCGATCAGGCCTGAACTCCGAACAGTTGATCCGTCGATCCGGGCGTTCAGCGTCCCGGCGGCCTGGCCGCGGGCCTCCAGCGGATCCGGCCTCCCGGACGGTGCGTTCGGAAAGCTCGACGGCGGCCTGCCGAACTCGTTCGCGCGGCTGGAGGCCTGTTGAAGCTGCTGGTCCAGTTGCTTGTTGAACACCGCGTCCATGGAGGCGTAGCTGACGATTCCGACGGCGCTGCAGATTGCTACCAGCAAGGCCATGGCTACCAGCACCAGGCGGGTGCGCAAATGCCAGGTGGAGGGATTGAGCCAGCTGCGCCGGGAGCTCCTGGCAACTCCTGAAAGGGTGCCCAATGCCTAGTCCGCGGGTTTGATGACGTAGCCGGCACCACGGATGGTGTGGATCATGGGTGGGTGGTTCGCCTCGATCTTCTTGCGGAGATACGAAATGTAGAGCTCCACGATGTTGGCCTGGCCGCCAAAGTCGTAGTCCCAGACGCGGTCCAGGATCTGGGCCTTGCTGACGACGCGCTTGGGATTTTCCATGAGGTAGCGCAGGAGTTCGAACTGCGTGGCGGTGAGGGTGATGTCTTCACCGGCCCTTGTTACCTCCCGGGTGTCCACGTTCAAGGTCAGGTCTCCCACCACCAGTTCGGCGGTGTCCATGGCAGCGACGCCGGAACGCTGGACCAGCCGGTGGAGGCGGAGGAGGACTTCTTCCATGCTGAAAGGTTTGGTGACGTAGTCATCGCCGCCGGCCGCCAGGCCCACAATGCGGTCCTGCACGGCGTCCTTGGCGGTGAGGAACAGCGCGGGAACTTCAGGGGCGAAGGCGCGGATGCGGTTGAGGACCTCCACGCCGTCGAATCCGGGCAACATGACATCGAGCACCAGCACGTCGGGCCGGAATTCTTTGGCAAGCTTCACCGCCCCGGGACCGTCAGCGGCCACAGCTACGGACCAGCCGGCCATGCGGAGGCCCATGCTCATGAGTTCGGCAAGGCTGGGTTCGTCGTCCACCACCAGTGCACGGATGGGGGACCCGTCAGGATGGGTGAGCTGGGGAAGGTTGTTGGTCATGGAGTGCGAGGAGGCCATGGGACAACTCTCTGTTCTGCTGGTTTGCCAGCGCTTTGCCGGTCCTGTGAAGACGCTGTGAAGTCAACACTAGCGAGGTGGGACCCGGCCCGGGGTGGCACTTGGTCCTGAAACGGGGGACGATTTCGCCGTCTCTACCAGATTCCGGACAAAAAATTCGAGAAGTTGCCGGCCGACGATTGGACAACAAGTGTTTCAGAACGTGAGATTCCGAATCAGCTGCGATCGCGAACACGAGAGTGCGAATCATGCCCGATCAGCCGAAGAAAATTCACTGGAAGGCTAATATTTCTTCCTCGCAACGAATGAAATGGCGTTCATTTTAGGGGTCCACGGAATTGTGATTTGCAGCACAATAGACCTCTACGTCTCAAAATGTGGACGGTTCGGCGCTTTGTTACTTGCGTGTTGCCATTGTTACGTTGCACACTTCCAATGTGAACAAGAACTCAACAGCACCTGCAGCCGCAGCAACCTGGTCCAGCACACCCGCTGGCCATGATGACCGCTGTTGTCGAATGCAAGCCTAACTTTCCACCCCAAGAAGTTTCAGGCATTCGCCCCCTAGCCCAGCGTTGGGCGCCCCTCCCCAAACTCATTGCGGGGACATTCAGCATTCGAAGCCGCGATGACGGCTATTCACTTTTGAGGTAAGCACTCCATGTCAGTTGCATCTGGATACGTCCACATCTCCGTCCGTAACGCCAACAAGGCCGCGTCGAACGCAGGGCTCCGCCCCGGTTTCGGCAACCGCCCCGGCTACGCCCCCGCCCAGCAAGGCGCCGGCCAGCAGGCTCCCGGGTACGTGCCGCAGGGCTACAACCCCAACTCCTACGGCCAGTTGCGTGCAGTACCTGCCGCCGAGCCGGCACCCATGACTGCGCCCACCCCGGTGATCGCCCAGTCGGACAGGCTGCGCCCCGTCGCCAACGACAACGTAGCCCGCGGTTTCGTGCTCTACATGGGTATTGACGAAGAGACCGCAGCTGCGGCTGGAACCTCCATTGCCAAGTTGGCCCAGGAAATCCGTGCCTACGCGCAGTCCTTGGTGACAGGCGCCGAGAGCTACGCGGCCGTGGCCGTCGCTCCCGCCGGGGCACCCGGGTCCGCGCTCGACGTCGTGCGTTCCACCTTCGGCGACCCCACCGTAGCCTCCCGCCAGCGTGCGGAAGCGGCACGTCCGGCTCCGCAGCAGGAAGCCCGCCCCTCAGGCGTGCTGATCGATCTTGCCCGTCGCGAAGTGCACCTGGATGGCGAGTCGTTGAACCTGACGTTCAAGGAGTTCGAGCTTCTCAACTACCTCGTCGAAAACGGCACCCGCACCGTGGGCCGCGACGAGCTGCTGGAAGGCCTGTGGCGCAACGCCGAAGAGGTGCCGAACGAGCGCACCATCGACGTCCACATCCGCCGCCTCCGCTCCAAGCTGGGCCGCCTGGCGAACACCGTGCGTACCGTCCGTGGACAGGGTTACCGCTTCTACGAGCACCCCGAGGTCATCGTCTGGGCCGCTCCGGAATACTCGATCTAATCTTTTGACTGCGAAAGCGTCCGCCCTCCAGGGCGGGCGCTTTCGCGTTGTCCGGCCAGTGAGAATTGGCCTCCACGGTCAAGGGGACGGATAGGGTTGATCTATGAGTGACCACCACATCAAGCGGCTTGTGATCATGCGCCATGCCAAGGCCGACTGGCCCACGGGTGTGCCGGATCATGAGCGTCCACTGGAGGAACGCGGACACCGCGAGGCGCCGCTGGCCGGCAAGTGGTTGCTCGAAAACGGTGTTGTTCCGGACTTCATCCTCTGCTCCTCAGCCCTGAGGACGCGCCAGACCTGTACCTGGGTGTGCGACGAGCTCGGCGAGAAGGCGCCCACGCCCAAACTTGAGGACGGCCTGTATTCCGCCTCGGCCAACCGCATGCTGACGGTCATCAACCACGTGCCGGACACGGTGACAACGCTCATGGTTATCTCGCACATGCCGGGGGTGCAGGATCTTGCCATGCACCTGGCCTCCCGGGATTCGGATCACGACGCCTACATGGATGCCGCCACCCGCTACCCAACCAGCGCGTTGACGGTCATGGAAACGGAAAAGTCCTGGGCTGAGCTCGACGGGCAGGATGCGCGGCTGACGCACTTCACGGTGCCCCGCCACTAGCTGCTGCTATGCGGTCAACTCGTCCGCGGCCACTTCACGCAGCAAGCGGACAACGTGCCGGATGTTGGGGCTGGCAGTCATGGTCTTCCTGTACACGATTCCCACGGATCGCTGCTGGGCAGGCCTGACCACGGGAATGGCCACCACGCCGGGCGGCAGGGTAGGCCTGCCCAGGCGGGGGACCAGCGCAATCGCCACCCCCTGTTCGACCATGGCGATGTGGGTAGAGAAATCGGGATCGTAAACGCGAATGTCCGGGACGCGGCCCAGTCCGGCGAAGATCTGCAAAAGAGCCTCATTGCAGATGGCTCCTGCCGGGGTGCTGATCCACGTCTCGTCCAGCAGGTCCTCACGCTCGACGGCGGTACGCGCCGCAAGCGGGTGCGTGCTGTTGACCAGGACATCGGCCTGGTCGACACACAGGTCCTCGTGCACGACGTTATCCGGTATCACCAGCGGAACGGAGTTCCAGTTGTGGACCACCGCCAGTTCGGCTTCGCCTGACGCCACGCGCTGCACAGCTTCGCGCGGATCCTCCGCCAGGACGGTGATGTCCAGCGCGGAATGTGCGGCTGCCATTCGTCCGAGGACCGGTCCCACCAGACCCCGGCAGGCTGTGGAGAAAGCCACCAGCCGCAGCAGCCCTGACGGTTTGGCGGGATCGGCCAGGAGGGTTGCCTGGAGTTCCTCAAGTTCGCCCATGATCCGCCGGCCGTACCCTGCCAGCGCCAGCCCCCGCTCAGTCAGCAGCACTCCACGGCCGTTCCGCTCCAGGACGGCCACGCCTGTCTGCTTCTCCAATTTCTTGATCTGCTGGGAGACCGCTGAGGGGCTGTAGCCCATGACGTCCGAGGCGGCCACTACGGAACCGTGCTGTTCCACGGCGACCAATGCGCGCAAAGCCGAGATATCGATCATGAAGCAAATCTACTTGGTTTGTTGCTGAATTCAACGCTGGTGCTTCAAGGAAAAGGGCGTCAGAGTGTACTTGTGAACCTTCGCCACTCCTTCCTTGCCGTGCTTGTCGCCGTCCTCTGGGGCATCAACTTCGTCGCAATCGACCTCGGACTCCACACGAACGGCCGGGACGTCCCGCCGCTGCTCTTCGTGGCCATGCGCTTCCTCCTGGTGGTCTTTCCTTTCATCTTCTTCATCCGGAAACCGGACGTCGGCTGGAAGGCGATTATCGGCGTCGGACTCTTCATGAGTGCCGGGCAGTTCGGTCTGCTGTACCTCGGCATGGCGCTGGGGATGCCTGCAGGCCTGGCGTCCCTGGTACTGCAGGCGCAGGTGCTGTTTACGGTGCTGCTCGCCGCGCGTTTCCTTGGCGAAAAGCCAAGCCGGAGGCAACTGGTCGGCGTGGCGCTCGGTATCGCAGGCTTGGCCGTCGTGGCGCTGGGACGCAGTGCCGTGGCGCCCGTGCTGCCGCTCATGATTGTGCTCGCGGCGGCATTGTCCTGGGCCGTGGGAAACGTGGTGGCGCGTCATTCCAAAGCTGCATCGGGCCTGGGGCTGGTGGTGTGGTCCGGCGCTGTGGTGCCGCTGCCGTTGGCGGGGTTGTCGCTGCTGGTGGACGGGCCCGGGGTCGTGTGGGGCACGCTCACGGATCTGCAGCCGGCCACCGTCCTGAGCGCGGTCTACACGGCGGTGTTTGCCTCGTTGGTGGGTTACGGCATCTGGAACCGGCTGTTGTCGCTGTACCCGAGCTCCGACGTCGTGCCTTTTACGCTGCTGGTTCCGGTGGTGGGCATGACGGCTGCGTGGCTGGTCCTGAACGAAATTCCCACGCCCGCCGAAGTCATGGGTGGCCTGATCCTGCTGCTCGGCGTTGCGACGGCGGTGCTGGGAATCCCAAGGAAACGCCCGGACGTTCCCGTTGCGGGGCCCGCTCTGCGCGTCTAAACCTGGCGTAAGCGCGTAGAGCGGGCCTCGCAACGCAGGGGCGTTAGCGTTTTGGCGCTGCCTTGCGTTGGTTTGGAGCGTTCGACGCCGGCCGCTTGGCTGCCGTGGTCGGCGTCCGGGATGGTGCGGGGCGCTTAGGGGCAGCCGGCTTTGCAGTGCCCGCGGGGCGTTGGGCCGGCACAACCGGACGCTTGGACTGCGTCGCCTGGCGGGAAGTTGGCGTGCGCGCTGCCGGCCGTTTCCTTGCCGCAGGGACGGGCCGTTTCGCGGGAGCTGCAGCCCGCGAACCAAACGAAGGCACCACGGCTCCGAGGAACATGACGGCCAGTGTTCCCACCCCGGCGGCCACCGCTAAGTAGAAATAGATGTCAGAGTCCTTGGTGCTCACCGCACTGCCCAAAGCGTTGGCATCCTGGGTGAACGCAATGCCCCACATCCGCAGGAAGGCGATGCTGCAGCCGATGAACAGGCTCGTTCCGATGGCGCCGAGCAGGATCACAAAGTACCGCCGCCGGTTGAAGACCTGGACCAGGGACGCCAGATAGCAAAGCAGTACGCTGCCCAGGAACAGGTACAGCACCAATTCCTCGAGCACGACGGCTGCCATGACCAAGAGTCCCAGGGACACAAAGGCAGACACCACCGCAAGCTTCCCGCTGTTCCCCATGTGACGCATGAGGTTAATCATCGCCGACCATGTGGCCGCGCCACGCCGTCGTACATTGCAGTTGCATACCGTTGCGGGGCCCGCTGAGCAGGCTATGAGCGCGTTATGCCACGCAGACCGGGCCTCACAACGTGCTTGAAGCTACTTGATCACGTAGCCGTGCATGATGGTCATCACTGCGGCCACGCTTTGCTCGCGGGTCCGCTCCGGGTTGTACGTTTGCCGGTCCAGGCCCACCACGAAGATGGCCCCGAAGATGGCTGCTTCCAGGCTGCCCCGGACAATGCTTTGGTCAACCTTGTAGCCGGCGGCGACGCGCTCAACTGCGGAACCGATCACGTCCAGCAGCTCTGCGCGGAGTTCGGTGAACACAGCGCTCCACTCGCCGGGTGTCCGCCAGTTTTCGCTGACCCACAGCCGGGCGAAGGACGGGTAGTCGTCCATGAATTCCATGGCCTGTGCCACCATGTTCTTCATGGATTCCAGCGGATCACTGCTTTGCCCCTGGACGTCCTGGAGCCTGACCAGCATGATGTCCACGCCGTGCCGCAGGAGCTGCGCGATCAGGTCCGACTTGCTGCCGAAGTTGTAATACACAGTCCCCTTGGACACTCCTGCGGCGGCCGCGATCTCGTCAACCGTCACTCCCGCTGCACCACGTTCGCCAATCAGCTCCATGGACGCTTCGAACAGGCGCTGCTTGGTGGCGTTGGTGCGACCCGGGCGCAGTTTCTTTCCGGTATCGCCGGAATCGGATGGCTGGGTGGTGCTCATACTGCGATCTCCGGCTTCAGGGTCTTCAGGGTCCACATTTTGTGCTTGCGGACTGCCAGCGTGGACAGCGCCGCTCCGAGCAAAGTGTATCCAAGCAGGCCCAGAACCGTCGGCCAGATCATGCTGAGTTCACCGCCATAGATCAGGTGCCGCATGCCAGTGACGACGTAACCCATGGGCAGGACCTCATGCACCACATGAAGCGGCATGGGGGTGGTCTGCCAGGGGAAGGTACCACCGGAGGAGACCAGCTGCAGGACCAGCAGGATCAGCACAACGAACTTGCCGGGCGTACCCATCAGCGCCACGATGCCCTGGATGATGGCACTGAACGCCATCACCGCGGCCAGCATGAACAGCCACATCCCGATCGGATGGGCCGGATTCAAGCCAAGTCCGAGGTCCACCACCAGGGTGAGGATGGTGGCCTGCAGCACCGAGACCACGAAGAACGGCAGCCAGCCTCCGACGGCGATTTTCCAGGCGGGGGCGTTCGACGCCAGGGCCCGCTGGGTGATGGGCCGCATGGCCTGGACCAGCATGAAGACACCGATCCACAGGGCCAAGGTCAGGAAGAAGGGCGCCAATCCAGCGCCGTAGGAACCTGCCTTCGCCTGGGAGACGTTGTTCACCGAAACGGGGTCGGCGATGACCTTGGAGACGTTGCTCTTTTGTTCATCGTTCGGGTTGGGGATCTCACCCGCACCCTTGGCGAGCTCCGTGGCCAGCGTGTGCGAGCCATCGGAAGCGGTCACTGCACCACTGGCAAGTTGTCCCGCGCCGTCGTCCAGTTGGCGGGCGCCGTCGTCGAGCTTTACTGCGCC
Source organism: Paenarthrobacter sp. C1 (assembly GCF_049315185.1). Lineage (NCBI taxonomy): Bacteria > Bacillati > Actinomycetota > Actinomycetes > Micrococcales > Micrococcaceae > Paenarthrobacter > Paenarthrobacter sp. C1. The sequence goes on from NZ_CP186052.1 coordinate 754,319, forward strand.
GTCCAAAGCGGTCTGCTGGCCGGCGGCCAGGGTTGCTGCGCCGGAATTCAGCTGCCCGGCACCAGCCGCAGCCTGCGAGATGGCATCGGTCAGCGTCGGCGTGGCGCCGGCAAGCTTCTGGGCGCCTGCGCTCACTGCTGCCGAACCGTCCGAGAGCTGCTGGATCTTGGCCGCATCACCGGAGATCTTCGCCTTGGCATCGGTGACCGGGCTGGATGCTGCGGCGGCATCGAAATCTGCCAGGACCTTATCGGCCTGCTCCTGTGTCAGCACGCCCGCCGTGACGAGCCGTGCGTTCGACTCCACGACGCGGTTGCGCAGGCCCTTGTCGGCGGCGTCCAACTGTCCGACGACCTCCTGGACCTTGGCGTTCAGCTCCGCATTTCCAGCGGCCACCTGGGCTGCACCGTCCGCGAGTTTCTGCGAATCGGCAGGCAAAGTGGCGGTTTTGTTCTTCAATTCCGTGAGGCCGGAACTCAGCTGGCCGGCACCCGTGTTCAGTTGCACGGCGCCATCCCGCAGCTGGGTTTGGCCGGACACGAGCTGATCCGCGCCGGTGACCAGCTGGCCGGTGCCCGTGTGGAGGGTCGCGGCGCCGTCGCTGAGTTTTCCGACGCCCGTGGCCAGCTCGGACGCGCCGTCGGCTGCCTTCACGATCGACGCGTGAATGGTGCCGAAACCGGTGAGGAGCTGGTTGGCCGTTTCCTCGCCTACTTCCTTGGCCACCGTCGAGTGCACGGCAGCGGTGAGTTTGTCCACGATGGTGCTCAGGAGGTAGTTGTTGGCGTCGTTGGTGGTGACGTGCAGCATGGCCTGGTTTGCGGCGTCGAAGCTGCCGGGCGAGACCAGGTTTGCTGAGAAATCCTTGGGGATCCGCAATGCGAAGGCGTATTCGCCCGTCCGGACGCCGGCGTCTGCTTCTTCCGCGCTGGAGACCTGCTTCCAGTTGAAGACATGGCCTTCTTCCAGGCTGTCGGCCACCTTCTTGCCGGCCTGCAGCTCGGTGCCGTCCTTCGACGTCGCTCCGGTATCTTCGACCACCAAGGCAGCGTCGATCTGGTTCAGGTTGCCGTACGGATCCCAGTTCGCGTACAGGTACACGGCGCCGTACAGCAACGGAACCATGGTCAGGGCGAGGATGGTCAGCTTGGGCAGGAGCCCGCCGGTCATGCGCTTGAGTTCGGAGCGGGCAAGCCGCAGAACAGTCACTTTGCAGTCCTTTGGAGGTTTTCGGTTTCAGGTTCTTCGGTCACGTCCGGGGTTGCGCCGGCGGCGTGCTTGGCTTTGGGTTCGACCGCCGGTTCGGCGACGGCGGCCGGCTCGGCCGGTGCCGGCGCGGGCTCCGCTTCCGGTTCAGGGGGATGGGTCACTGAGTTGCCGATCACGGCTGCGGCGCCCGTCCAGTTGTCCGGGAGGGCACCGACGACGGCGACGACGGCAAGCGGCCGCCCGGCGTCGGACGCCAATGCCTGGAGCCGGGGCAACCAGGTCTCAGGATCCGCGCTGTGTCGGTCGGGGGAGTCGATGACCAGGAGGTCCGTGGCAGGGTCTGCCAGGGCGAGGGCCGTCAGCAGTTCAAGGCGTCGGCCGGCGGGAAGTTGTTCGATCCAGAGGCCGGCGATGTCCTCGAAGCTGTTCACTTTGAGCCAGGGTTTGCTCAGCAGCGCACCGCGGTAGCGTCGCGGGATAAGGGAAAGGTCTTCGGTGACGAGGTCGCGGACGCTGAGGTGCTGCTCCGGTTCGTTGACTCCGGGGGAGTCCACCAGGGCGCTGGCAAGCCTGATCTTCTTTGTTTTGGTGGTGTTGTCCCAGCTGAGGACGCCGTTGCTGGGCTTCATGCGGCCGCTCAGGGCCAAAGCGAGGGCGGTCCGCTGGTCCTGGCCTTCCCCTGCAACCAGGAGGAGTTCGCCGCGGTGCACCTGGAGCGAGGTTGCCGGGAGGAGATCGTCCCGGCGGCCGTTGATCTGGAGTTGCTGTACGGACAGCACAATGAAGCCTTTCGCAGAACTGTTGTCTGCTGAAAGTCTAACTGAACTGACTGGTCAGTTCAAATAAGAATCAGAGGCCATACTTTTCCATAAGCCGCAGCCATACCTCGCTGATGGTCGGATACGACGGAACCGCATGCCAGAGCCGGTCAAGCGGCACCTCCCCAACGATGGCGATCGTCGCCGAATGGAGGAGTTCGGCGACGCCGGGACCTGCGAACGTCGCTCCCAGGATCACCTTCCTGTCCTCATCCACCACAATCTGGGCCCACCCCTTGTAGTCCGGGGAGTACAGCTGTGAGCCGCTAACGTTGATGGGAAGTTCAACCCCCGTAACGTTCCTGCCCTGCAGGAGTGCCTGCTCAAGGCCCTGGCCCACGGACGCAACCTCGGGGTCGGTGAAGACGACGCTGGGCACCGCGTGATCATTGGCGGTATGCGCCCAGGGGCTCCAAGGCTGCGGACTGCCTTTCAGTTCGCCCTTGGCCCGGGCCACGATGGCGTCCCCCGTTGCCCTCGCTTCGTATTTGCCTTGGTGTGTCAGGAGCACCTTTCCGGCAGCGTCTCCGGCGGCATAGAGCCACGGTGCGTTGCTTTCGCCGCCGGATGGGCCCTCGACGAGCCCGCTGGCATCCGTCGTGAGCCGGAGCGGTTTGCCGTCCCCGGCTTCAAGGCCCACGCTTTCCAAGCCCAGGTTGGCCAGGGCGGGATGCCGTCCTGAGGCGACCAGCAGCTGGTCGGCAACGAGTGTCTTGCCGTCGAGCACCACGGTGATGGAACCGTCGTCGTTCTTCTCCACCTTGTGGACGTCGCTATGGAGGTGGACCGCGACGCCATCGGCGCGAAGGCCGGCCAGGACCAGGTTCGCTGCTTCCTCCGCATAGCTGCTCAGCAGCCGCCCGCGCGCCACCAGCGTGACATTGGAACCCAAGCGGGCGAATGCCTGGGCCAGTTCGACGCCGGCCACGCCACCGCCGAGGACGACGAACCGCTTCGGAACTTCCTTGGCTGCTGTGGCCTCCCTGGTGGTCCAGAAAGGTACGTCCTGCAGGCCTTCGATGCCCGGGACGGTGGGCTTCGAGCCGGTGGCGAGCACTACGGCGTGGTGTGCCTTGAGGGCGTAGCTGTTGCCGTCAAGCCCATCCACGTGAACCTCGCGGTGGCCGGTTATCCGGCCGCGCCCGCGAATCAGGTCAATGCCGGCGCTGTCCAGCCATTCAACCTGGCTGCCATCCTGCCAATTGTTGGTGAACCAGTCCCGGTGCTTCAAAGCTGCGTTGGCATCAATTGTCCCGGTAACGGCCTCCGTCGCACCCGGAATTCCCTGGGCGGCATGGAGGACGCTGCCGGGGCGGAGAAGTGCCTTGGAGGGGATGCAGGCCCAGTACGAGCATTCGCCGCCAACCAATTCGCTTTCAATGATCACTGCCGAGAGGTCGCCCCGAACCACCCGGTCCGCCACATTTTCCCCAACGGCGCCTGCGCCGATCACTATTACGTCGTATTCGCGGGAGCTCTCGGCAGTCATGGGGAAAGCCTACAACCGCTCCGCTGGCGTTGTGAGGGCAGGAGCTTTGCATTGTCCATATATTGATATCCATATCTCAAAATATGGATTGATTGATTAGGCTGCCGACATGAACGAACACCTGAGGCCGTTTGTTGATTGGAAGTGGTGTGCGGGGCGCCTTGAGGGCATCGTCCTGGCGGACGCCCGATGGTATCTCGACGGCTCGTCCGGGCGGGACGAGTACCTGCGCGGCCATCTCCCCGGCGCGGTGTTCATCGATCTGGACCGCTGGCTATCCGGTCCGGCGTCCCCTGAGGCCGGGCGGAACCCGCTGCCCGATCCCGAAGTGTTCGCCGAGGGGATGCGGGCCGCCGGTATCAATGACGCGGACACAGTAGTTGCCTACGACGACGCCGGTGGAGTCATCGCGGCCAGGCTCGTGTGGATGCTCAGGTCGACGGGACACAAGGCAGCGGTCCTGCAGGGAGGGATGGACTCCCATCCAGGCCGGCTCACCAATGAAACCGCGCCAAGGCCGCGAGGGAACTTCACGGCCCGGGCATGGCCGGCGGGCTATCTCGCCGATATCTCGGACGCTGCTTCCGGGAGGTACGTGACGTTGGATGCCAGGAACCGTGACCGTTTCGAGGGCAAACAGGACCCCATCGATCCTCGTCCGGGCCACATACCCGGAGCCGTCAACGTTCCCTGCCGCGGCAACCTCGACCCTTCCGGGCAGATGCTGCCCGAACTCCGGATCCGTACAAACTTCGAACGGGCAGGCATAAAGTCCGCAGACAACACCATTTCCTACTGCGGCTCCGGGGTGACTGCCTGCCACAACCTGCTGATGATGGAGCACCTGGGAATGGGCCGCGGCAAGCTGTTTGTCGGCGGGTGGTCCCAGTACGGACAGGCGCTGGACAGGCCGGTGGAGACGTCCTGGGGACAGGTTCGTGGAGATTCTGCTGGATCATCGCCGTCCCGAGCGGGGTAACCCACGCCATGTGGGGCCCACGCAGGGTGGGTACACGGAATGATCCAGCAGAAAATGCAGCTACGCGTGCATCGCACCCTTGAACCAGCCCGTGATGCTGGCCGGGTGGGTGATGGCGGTCCCGACAACCACGGCGAAGGCGCCGGCGTCGAGGGCTTGGCGGGCCTGGGCGGGGGTGTGGATGCGGCCCTCGGCTATCAAGGGCTTTCCCAAGCCGGCAGAAGCGATCCGTTCCAGGAGCTCCAGGTCCGGCCCGTCGGTCTTGGGGCGCTCGCCGGTGTAGCCGGCCAAGGTGGTCCCGATCAGGTCCGCGCCCGCCTCAACGGCGGCGACGGCGTCGTCGAACGAACCGCAATCAGCCATGACCAAAGCATGGGATTCCGCATGGATTCCGGCAACGGTCCCGGCGAGGGAAAGCCCATCCGGTCGGGAACGCCGTGTCCCGTCAATGGCGACAACGTGTGCACCGGCATTGGCCACAGCGAGGGCGTGCCGCAGTGTGGGAGTGATGAAGACACCGTCGTGTCCGTCCTTCCACAGGCCTATGACAGGGACCTCGACGGCGGTGCGCGTGAACTGCACGTCGGCCAACCCCTGGACACGGATCGCCGCAGCCCCGCCGATCACGGCCGAGGCGGCCACCTGCCCGGTGGTCCGGGGATCGCGCATGGGCTCACCCGGGTAGGCCTGGCAGGAGACGATCAGTTGGGCACGGAGGCCTTCGAGGCCTGCTGGAGTGAGGATCAAGATGTCTTCCTTACTGAAGGACGAGTTTCGCAGCACCAACAATGGCAGCGCTGTTGCCGAGGGTTGCCCGGACTACCGGCACGGAAAGCAGCGGCGAGAGCAGTTCCCGGCGCAAGGCGATCTCCATGGGCGTCCACCAGAGGTCGCCCGCGTCGGCAACGCCGCCGGAGACCACGACGGTTTCAGGGTCCAGGATATTGATGAGGCCACCGACGGCTTGCCCGGCGGCGGCAGCGCCGAGTTCAACGGCTTGGGCCGCGGCGAGAGTGCTCGCGGTGGCTGCGTCGGCGTTGCTGTCAGGTTCGGCCAGCGCGAACACGCCACGGGTGTCAGCGGCATCCAGGGCAGAACCCCCCAAGCGGAGGTAGGACTCGTGGATGGCAGGTCCGGAAGCGATCGCCTCCACGTGCCCGGCAGAGCCACAGACGCAGGCCAGGGGAACGCCGTCGAACGTGGCGTAAGGCGAAGCGAAGTGCCCAACATGCCCGCCGACAAACCGGTGGCCAAGAACAGGGGTGCCGTCCAGGACAAAACTGCCTCCGACGCCGGTCCCGAAGGCCACCATGAGGGAACTCGACGATCCCTCGGCGGCACCCAGCCAGGCTTCGCCGAGGGCATGGGCGTGGACGTCGTTGACGGCACGCACGCGCAGGCCGAGGCGCGCCGACAGGCCGGCGGCAAGCGCCGTCCCGGCCCAGCCGAGGATGGCATCCGTTGCCGACACCACGGTCCCGGAAGCGGCGTCGATAACCCCTGCGGAGCCCACACCGACGCCGGACACGGTATGTCCGGCGTCGGCAGCGCGCTCCACCAAGCCCGCGATCAGCGCAGAGGTGGCGTCGAGGATCGCTTCACCACCTGCCCGGTTCAATGTCGGAATGGTCTCCGACATCAGCACAACACCAGTGGAGTCAACAACCCCGGCAGCGGTTTTGGTGCCGCCGAGGTCAACGCCGATCACGTGGGTCGCTTGGGCTAGGGGAGCGGTCATGAATGCTTAGACCAGCCCGTTCCGTTCAAGGATTTCGCGGATCGCAGCAGTCTCGGATTCATTCAGGGACAGCATGGGCGAGCTCATGGTGTTGGACTCGATCACGCCCATCACCTGCAGCGCGGTCTTGAAGGCACCCAGGCCGGCGGCACCGCCGGAAACGCGTCCATTGGGGGTGTAGACGATCTCGAAGACGTCGGCCAAGCGGTCCTGCTCGCGGGCCGCACCTGCCCAGTCGCCTGCTTGCGCGGCGTCGAACAGGCGGCGGTAGCCTGCCGGGTCAACGTTGCCCAGGCCCGGAACAACGCCCTGCGCGCCGCCCAGGAGGGCGCCGTCCACCACAACTTCGTGACCGGTGAAGATGTCGAAGTCGGGGATGTCCTTGGCTGCGAGGAGCAGCTGGCGGAAGGAAACGTCGTCGCCCGAGGAATCCTTGACACCGGCAATGACGCCGTCACGGCCGAGGCGGACCAGGAGGTCGGTGGGCAGCTTGAAATGCGTGCGGACCGGGACGTCGTAAGCGAAAATCGGCTTGTCGATGGCGGCGTGGATGCTGCGGAAGTGCGTTTCGGTTTCCGCTGCGTTGCCGATTGCGTAGTACATGGAGGTGACTACGATCGCGTCAGCGCCCAGGTCAACCACCTTGCGCGCTTCTTCGATCACGCGGTTGGTGGTCTGCTCGTTGGCGCCCACGATCAGCGGAACCGCGCCGGCGTTGGCGTCGGCGATGGTGGAGACCACCAGCTCACGCTCGTCGTTGCTGAGGTACGGGACTTCGCCGGAGGAGCCCAGGACGAAGAGGCCGGACACACCGCCGTCGATCAGGTGCTTGGTGACGTTCTTCAGCGACGCGGTGTCGATGCTGCCGTCAGCGTGGCGGGGGGTGATGACCGGGGGGATGACGCCCTGGAACTGAGTGGACACAGAATTCTCCGTTGTTTGTAACTTGTGAAGGGAAAAACTAGATGTGAAGCAAGCTCGGCGCGGCGCCCAGCAGCTTCTTGGTGTAGTCGTTGCTCGGGTTGTCGAAGACCTGCGCGGCTGTGCCCTGTTCGACGATCTTGCCGAAGTACATGACGCAGATGCGGTCCGAGACGTACCGGACGGTTTGGATGTCGTGCGAAATGAACACCATGCCGAGGTTCAGTTGGGTCTTCAGGTCGGACAACAGGTTCAGGACCTGCGCACGGACTGAAACGTCCAAGGCCGACGTCGGCTCATCCGCCACGATGATGTCCGGGTCCAGGGCCAGTGCGCGGGCGATCGCCACACGCTGGCGCTGGCCGCCGGAAACCTGCGACGGCGTCACTTCGGCTGCCGATTGCGGCAAGCCAACCAGCGCCAACAGTTCCTTGACCTTGGCGTCGCGTGATGACGCGTTACCGATGCCGTGAATCTGCAAAGGATCCGTGAGGATGTCCTGGATGGTCATGCGCGGGTTAAGTGCCGTTGCCGGGTCCTGGAAGACCACGGAGACGGAGCGGCCGAACTGCTTGCGCATGGCGGCGTTCCGTTTGATGGCAGGCTTTCCGTGGAACATGACCTGGCCCGACGTCGGCGGCTGCAGTCCCACGAGCACTGACGCGAGCGTGGACTTACCGCAGCCGGACTCACCGACGATGCCCACGGTTTCGCCGCGGCTGATGGTGAAGTCCACGCCGTCCACGGCTTTGACGATGTTCGGCCGGAACAGGCCACCGGTCCGTGCGTGGTGGTAGACCTTGACGTCCTTGAGTTCGATGACCGGCTTGCCGGTTGACTCGCTCATTTCGCGTCCTCCTTCAAGTGGCTGGCCCAGTAGTGGTCGGCATCGTCACCGTTTGCGGAGTCAACCGAAGGAACCGTGGTGAGGACCAGCTTCTGGTGGGGGTCGGCGTCGGGTCGCAGTGAGCGGGCCGCGAAGCGGTCGCCCGTTGCGAAGTCCCGGGGCGACGGGACGGTGCCGGGAATCTGGTGGAGACGAACGGCGTCGGCTTCGATGGAAAGGACGGCGCCCAGCAGACCCCGGGTGTACTCGTGCTTGGGGTTCTGCAGGAGTTCGGAGGCTCGTGCGGATTCCACCACCTGGCCGGCGTACATGACGGTGATGCGATGCGCCAAGGAAGCCACCAGCGCGAGGTCGTGGCTGACGAATACCATCGCGAAGCCGAGCTGTTCGCGCAGTTCGTTGAGGAGATCCACAACCTGCTTCTGGACGGTGACATCCAAGGCTGTCGTGGGCTCGTCGGCAACCACGATCTTCGGCGAACGGGACAGGGCCATGGCGATCAGCACACGCTGACGCTGGCCGCCGGAGAGCTCATGCGGGTAGCTGGCGAGGGTCCGGACAGGGTCCAGTTTCACCATTTCAAGGAGCTCGGTGGGCGTCTTCCGTCCGCCGCGTTTGGTGAGCTGCTCCAGCTGGTCCTTGATCTTCATGGACGGGTTCAGGGAGCTCAAGGCGTCCTGGTAGACCATGGCAATCTGCTCACCGCGGAGGCCCTCGTACGCCTTGGAATTGCTGTGTTGCGTCTTGGCATCCAGGAGTTCCTTACCGTCGAACATGATGGAACCGGTGACCTGGGCTGTTTTGGGAAGAAGGCCCATGACGGCCAGCGAGGTGATGGACTTGCCGCAACCGGATTCGCCCACTAGGCCCATCGTTTCGCCTTCGCGGACGGTGAAGGACACGTTGTCCACGATCGCGATGTCGCCGAAGCGGCCCGGGAAGCGGATGGACAGGTTCTTCACCTCAAGGACGTTGCGTGCGCCGGCCGCAACCTGGGGGAGGCGGTCGGTGCGCTTGGCTTCGATGGCTGAGAGCAGTTCCAGCTCACGGTCCAGCAGGAGGTGTGGATTCGCGGCAGCGAGTCGGACGTCGGTGAGCACGGCTGAAGTGGCCACATCAGAAGCGGATCCGTCACCGGAAGCCGCAAGGACGCCGTCGAGCTCATGTTCCTCAACCACCGAAGGCTGGGCAACTGAGGTTGCCACCTCAGTGTCAACGGCCACAACTGCGGCGGATCCGTCGTCGTCCTTTACTACGGGCGCACGGCGGAGTTTCGGGTTCACCATCGCATCCGTGAGGCCCTCGGCGAGGATGTTCAGGGACAGAACTGTCAGGAGGATGGTCAGGCCGGCGAAGGTGGTGGCCCACCAGCCGCCGGACAGCACCAGATTGCGTCCGTAGGAGATCACGTTGCCCCAGGACGGGGCGGGATCCTGCACACCGGCGCCGAGGAAGGACAGGGAAGCTTCCAGGATGATGGCGTCTGCCACCATGACCGTAGCGAACACCAGCACCGGAGCGGCGGTGTTGCGGACGATGTGCTTGACCAGGATGTAGAAGCGTCCGGCACCGATCACCCGTTCGGCTCGGACGTAGTCTTCGCCGTACTGTGCCAGCACGTTGGCGCGGACCACGCGGGCCAACTGCGGGGTGTAGATGATGGCGATCGCGATGATGATGGTCGGGACCGAGTTGCCGAATGCTGCCAGCAGCACGGCGGCCAGGGCGATGCCTGGGAACGCCATGAGGATGTCCATGAGCCGCATGATGATTTCATTCACGGACTTGCTGGAGGTCGCCGCGAAGGAGCCCAGGAGAGCGCCGGCGAGGATGGCCAGAGCCACTGCACCGAGGCCGATCATCAGCGACGATTGTGCGCCGAACAGGAGCCGGGAGAAGATGTCGCGGCCTAGGCGGTCGGTACCGAAGAGGTGCTCGGCGCCGGGCGGGGTGGCTGGAATGAAGGTTTCCAGCGGATCGTGCGGGGCAATGACCGGCGCGAAGACCGCGGCCAGGACAATCACGATGAGGAAGAGCAGGGCGATGCGGGAGCCCCAGGGCAGGGCCTTGAAACGAATGCCCGGGGCACTTAGCCGTTCTGCGAGCTTGCTGCGCATGAGCTATACCGTCCTGATTCGGGGGTTGATGAGCAGGTAAAGAAGGTCCACCACGATGTTCACCAGAACGAAGGTGACGGAGATGGTGAGCACCACGCCCTGGACCAGGTTGACGTCCAGGTTGGTGATGCCGTTGAGGATCAGCTGGCCCATGCCGGGCAGGGCGAAGATCATTTCAATCACGACGGCGCCGCCCAGCAGGTAGCCGACGCGCAGTCCCAGCACGGTCACCGGGGTGACGAGTGCGTTGCGGAGGACGTTCTTGGAGACGACCTCACGGTAGGGGACACCATTGCCGATGGCGGTTCGGACGTAGTCGCGGTCCAGTTCTTCCACCATCGAGGTGCGGACCACGCGGATCAGCGAGGCGGACACGGGAATGCCGAGCGCGAGGGCCGGGAGGGCCATCGAGTTGAGCCAACCGCCGAAGCCGGATTCCGGCGTCGCAATTCCGCCCGAGGGGAACATCGGGTTCTCGCCGAGCGCGAACCACTGGATGAGCAGGATGCCCAACCAGAACGACGGCGTGGCGATCGCGGCGATGGAGAAGACGCGGACCAACTGGTCCTGCCACTTGTCGCGGTAGAGCGCGCCGAGGATGCCGAACGCCAGCGAGAGCACGATGGCGATGAGGACGCCCAGGAAAGTGAGCTGGAGCGTCAGGGGGAAAGCCGAGCCGATCATGGAAGCCACGGACTTGGCCGGCGGGGTGGTGGTGCCAAGGTCGAACTGCAGGAGCTTGCCGAGGAATCGGAAGTACTGCAGGACCAGGGGATCGTTGAGGCCATTGTCCTGGCGGTACTGCTGCTTCGCTTCTTCGCTGGCGCCGTCACCGAGGGCGGAGCTTGCCTGGTCTCCGGGAGCGGCCTGCAGGACGAGGAAGACGAGCAACGTGATGCCCAGGATCATCAATGGCAATGCTGCAAGCCTGCGGCCAAGCAGACGCAATATCGTGACCAATTTGTTCTCCGGTTGGTTGGTGGTGCTGGTTGCGGGGCCTGCTCTGCGGGCTCTGTGGGGGTTTCAGGCCGCAGAGCAGGCCCCGCAACGCGAGGGGTGCTTAGGCCGTGCGTCCGACGTCGATGAAGGACAGGCCGGTGGTGGGCAGAGGCTGGAAGCCGTTGAGCTTCTTCTCGTCCCAGGCGCTGGGGAGCTGGCGGTGGAAGACCGGGTAGAGGGGAACTTCGTCCGAGACCATGTCCACGATTTCGCCCACGATCTTCTTGGCTGCATCACCGGAGGCCTGGGAGCCCTTGTCCATGAGGTCCTGGAGTTTGGTGCGCTCCGGGGTGGTCCAGAAGGCGCGCTTGTCCATCCAGGTTGCGCCGGAGTAGAACCAGCTCAGGAGGAGGTCCGCGTCGTTGCCGAAGACTGAGGGGTCGCCGGGTGCTGCGACCACGGAGTAGTCGCCCTTGCCCACGCGGTCGCTGTACAAAGCACCGGACTGGAGGCTCTTGACCGTCACCTTGACACCGGGGATCTTGTTCCAGGATTCGAGGATCAGCGGGGCCACATCCTTGACCCAGGCGGTGTCCGTGGTGAGCAGCTCGAATTCCAGGTTGGTGACGCCGGCCTGCTTCAGGAGGTCCGCGGCCTTGGAGGTATCAAAGCCATAGACGTTCTTGGCCTTGACGTAATCCGGGTGGCCTTCCTGGAAGTAGGACGTGGCTGCCTTGGCGTTGCCGAACAGTGCCTTCTTGATGATGGCTTCCTTGTCCAGGCCGTAGTGCAGGGCCTGGCGGACCAGCTTGTTGTCGAACGGTGCTTTGGCGCAGTTGAACATGAGGAACAGCAGACCGAAGGACTGGACGGATTCGACCTTCACCTTGGACTTCAAACCGTCGACATCCAGGTACGGAACGTCCTCGATTGCCTGGACGCGGCCGGACTGGACGGCGGTGACGCGTGCTGCTGCGTCGGAAAGGAGAAGCCAGGTCATGCCCTTTGCCAGGGCGGGCTTGGGGCCGTTGTAGTCGGCAAATGCCTCGAAGACGATCTTGTCGTCCTTGACGGCGGAGACCAGCTTGTAGGGGCCCGAGCCCACCGGCTTGGCGTCGAAGGCCTTCAGGTCGGTGGCGAGGGCCTTGGGGACGATCTTCACTACGGAGATGCGTGGACCGAAGCCCGGGAAAGCGTACTTGAGCGTGAATTCAACCGTCTTCTCATCCAGCGGCTTCACGGCCTGGATGAAGGGGATGAACTGGGAGAAGAGGGACTTGTTCGCCGGGTCCATGACGCGGGTGAAGGAGAAGGCAACGTCTTCGGTGGTGACGGGGGAGCCGTCGTGGAACTTCGCGCCGTCGCGGATGGTCACCTGGTAGGTGGTGTCGTTGACCTTCTTCGGGTCCGCTGCCGCCAGGGCGTTGTACGGCTGGCGGGTAGCCGGGTGCAGCTCGATGAGTCCTTCGAAGATGTGCAGGTTGGCTGCCATCGGGGTCGCACCCGAGGAGCTCAGGGGGTCGAAGCCTGTGGAGAGTGCATAGGAAATGCCTGCCTCGATGATGAGGTCCTTGTTCACTGCAGCTGTGTTCGTTGCGTTGCCGGTCGTGGTGCTGGCAGCGCCGCCGCACGCAGAAAGGGTTGCCGTGAAGGCGGCTGCTGCACCAACTGCGCCGCTCAGCTTCAGGAAGTTCCGGCGGCTGGCATCGTTGACCAGCGGCAGGCTTTGGATCGTCTTGCTCATAGGGTGCCTCACCATTCGAGTTTCGTGGGTTATCGGATGTGGGACGTCCGATGCTCGTATGGAAACTGTAAGGGCGGTCACAGCGGAACGTCAAGTGAGATTAAGCGGCCGGGGCGCAGTCCGCGCGCCTTGCGGTTATCCGGCTACGGCCGGTTCGTGGCGGAAATCTCAGGGATATCCGGGGAAATCGCACTCCACGTCTATCAGGGAGGTGGGACATCCGATATTGTATGTTGCGAGCTACTCATTCTGTGGTGAGCGCTAAGCTCGCCTCAATATTAACACCGCACCACTTCAAACCCTTGGGGCCGGTGCACGGCAAGGAGAAAGCCATGACAACTTCCGGTGTGGTTCCGCAGGCGCGGTTCAGCGCGCAGGCCCGGCTGCGCGCCTTGCAGTCGGACATTATGGAATTGATCCTTGAGCGCGAGCTTGAGGCCGGCGATCCCTTGCCCACGGAAAGCGAACTGTCGGTAGCCCTCGGCGTTGGGCGCAACACCCTCCGTGAGTCACTGAAGGTGCTCCAGGCGTTGGGCGTCATCGAAATCCGCCACGGGTTCGGGATGTTCGTCGCGCCGAGCAACTTCGACGCGCTCGCCGACGGGCTGACCTTCCGTGGCAGGCTCTCGCTGCGTCACCAGGGACTCGAAGCGCTGCAGTTGGTGGACGTACGCCAGGCCCTTGAGTCGGGACTGATTGGATCCTCGATGGACGTGATGACCAAAGAGCAGTTGGCGTCCATCGAAGAATCGGTCAAGCAGATGGAGGAATTGGCAGGAGCCGGCGAGAACTTCGTTGCCGCCGACGCAGAGTTCCACCGACGCCTTTTCGAACCCCTCAACAACGAGCTCCTCATCAACCTCATGGGCGTCTTTTGGAAGGTCTACCGCAAGATCCACGTGGAGATCGGCCCGGGCAACGAGGACCTCGTCAAAACAGCAGCGATGCACCGCGACATCTACGCCGCCGTTGCCGCGGGGGACAAGGTCGCGGTCGCTGAGCTGCTCAACCGGCATTTCGATGGCATTCGCCGCCGCATCAGCGAGGCCGTCGGCGAGTAACGCACTCCACCCAAGGGCCGCCGTCGTACTTTCACCGGAAGTACGACGGCGGCCCTTGCCGTTAACGGCGCGGCTCAGCTTCGCGGGTCAGTGGCCGCGCCAGCCGGCGATGAGGACTGTCCGGAGGTAGTCGTAGCGGAAGTCGTTGATGTTCGGCAGCTCCGACAGGGAGGCGATGCGGCGGGGGAGTGCGGTGCCGGTCAGTGCGCCCACGCCGAACATGTAGGCCCACTCGTGGAACCCGGGTGGTTTGTCCGGAAGGGCTTTGCGCATCACCTGGATGAAGTCCCTGGCCATGGGATCGAAGTATTCGGCAAGGATTCCGCGGTCGTGAGCTGACGGGTCCGAGGCCTCCCGAAGGACCAGGCGGGCGAACAGCTTTCCGTCCACGGTTTCCTGCGCTTTCAGGGTCGGCATCAGGAAAGCGTCCACAATGCGTTCGACGGCGTCGGCCGCCGAAGGATCCACCGCGAGGACCTGCCGGCGGCGTTCCTCATTGAGGTACTGGTACCGGGCGAAGACGGCCCTGTAGAGCTCCTGCTTGGTGGCGAAATGGTAGATCACCAGGGGTGCCGTTGTGCCGGTTTCCTCCGCAACTGCCCGCATGGTGGTGCTTTCAAAGCCGCGGTTGGCGAACATTTCCACCGCGACATCCAAGATCTGCTCCCGGCGGCGGGTTCCGGCGGTATTTCCCTGTACTTCCGTGGACATGAGTCCCACCTTATCGGCCTCCTTGCTGGTCGGAGCTGTGAGCGTTGACACAAATTGAATGGGTGTATAAATTCTATTCCAGCAGAAACTGAACGGGTGTAAAAGTTCTCTTTCTGTTCCGGGCAACGATGCCCCCATCGAAAGGGATCCCATGAAACGTGGAACCAAGTGGTTCATCCTTGTTGGGTCGTTCATCATTTATCTGTTTGATGCACTGGAAATCGCAGTGCTGTCGTTCGCGCTGCCGGCCATCAGTGCCGAACTGAAGCTGACCCCGGTTGCCGGCGGCCTCCTGGCTACCGCCACGCTGCTTGGCATGGGTTGTTCCAGCGTCGTGACCGGGTGGGTGGCCGACAACCGCGGCCGCCGCATCGCGCTCATCGGCTCCATGGCGGTGTTCGTTGCCCTGACGTCGGCGCTCTTCGTGGTGCCGAACTATGGCGTGTTCGTCGCCCTCCGCTTCCTGGCCGGCATAGGTCTTGGCGGAGTCTGGTCAGTGCTGTCCACGTACATTGTGGAGACCTGGCCCGCCGAACAAAGGGGGCGGGCCGTGGCGTTCGTGCTGGCCGCCTACCCCTTGGGCGGGGCGGCCGCGGCGCTGATTGCAGGCGCTTTCATGCCCGATTGGCGGCTCCTTTTCCTGGTTACCGGTTTGTCGGCACTGCTGCCCTTGCTCATGGTTGTGTTCTTCTTCCCCGAATCCAGGGCCTGGCTGGAAGAACGCGCACGGCAACAGAAGGGCAACGTCACCGTCAAAGAACTCTTCACCGGTACTTATCGCCGCCGCACAGTCATCGCCACCGTGGTGGCAGTCTGCGCATTCGTAGGTTTCTACGGAGCCTCAACGTGGATGCCCAGCTACCTCTCCACCGAGCGGGGCCTCGATCCCCGGCAGGTCAGCCTCTTCATGACCATCCTCAACCTGGGCATGTTTGCCGGCTACATAGTGTTCGGCTGGATCGCCGACCGGATTGGCAGGCGCAACGCCATCCTGCTCTCCCTGGCCGGCACCGGACTGTTGATGCCGCTGTACGGCCTGGTCACCAACCAGTCGGTCCTCTTGTGGATGGGACCGCTGTACGCCTTCTTCATGACCTTTGCCGGACTTTTTGGTTCGTACCTCGGGGAGCTGTACCCCACCAGGATTCGTACCACCGGCGCCGGTTTCTGCTTCAACATCGGACGCGGAGTGGCGGCGTTCGCACCCCTGGCGATGGGTGGGATTGCAGCCTCCTGGGGATTCTCGACCGGGCTGATCCTGTCCGGAGCAGTGTTCCTGGCCGGTGCTGCCCTCATGCTGCTCCTTCCCCATACCCACCGCGGCGCCTCCACGGACAACTCCGCAACCGACTTCCATTTTGAGAAGGAATCCATCAAGAATGCCTGACCTGATAGACCTTTCCGTCAGCCTCCGAGCCGGTATCGCCTCTGATCCACCCGGAATGACGCCGCATATTGACTACTACACCCACAAGGAAACGGCCAAGGACCTGGTGTCCTACTTTCCTGGGATGGGCGAAGAGGACCTTCCAGGGGAAGAAGGCTGGGCCATTGAGCGCATCAGTGCCACGACCCATACCGGTACACACCTGGATGCTCCCTATCATTACGCTTCCACCATGGACGGGGGAGCGCGCGCCATCACCATTGACGAGGTTCCCTTGGAGTGGTGCTTCGGCCGCGGGGTGAAACTGGACTTCCGTGGATTCGAAGACGGCTACGTTGCCACGGCCGCCGACGTCGAGGCCGAGCTTCACCGGATCGGGCACGAGCTGGTCCCGGGAGACATCGTGGTGGTCAACACCTCTGCCGGCACCCGGTACGGCTTTGACGATTACCTTTCCAAGGGTTGCGGGATGGGACGCGAAGCCACACTCTTCCTTACCAGCCGGGGCGTCCGCGTCACCGGCACCGATGCCTGGAGTTGGGACGCCCCCTTCATCCACACCGCCAAGCGGTATGCGGAATCCGGCGATAACACGTTGATCTGGGAAGGCCACAAAGCCGGGATGGAGATCGGTTACTGCCACATCGAGAAACTGCACAATCTGGAAGCGCTCCCGGCCACCGGGTTCAACATTTCGTGCTTCCCGGTGAAGATCCACGGAGCCTCCGCAGGCTGGACCCGTGCTGTAGCCATTCTTGATTCCGGGGTGGCCGCGTGAAATTCTTCAGACTCATCATTGACGGCGTACCGCGTCTTGGCCAAGCCGACGACGACTTGGTGTCAGGACGCCTGTACCCGGCAGGGCTCGATGCCTTCGACGTGCTGGACCGCCCCTGGACAGCAACGGAGGGTGAGCCCCTGGATTTCGCGGCGGTGGAACTGCTGCCTCCCGTCGTGGCTCCGACCATCCGGGACTTCATCACCTTCGAGCAGCACACCGTCGGAGCCCTGCGTTCAGTAGCCGCAGGGAAGGGCATTCCCTCCGCCTGGTATGACGCGCCGTCGTTCTATTTCACCAACCCGCACGCGGTGACCGGACACAACGCCACGGTCGCGATGGCTCCAGGTACCGGGCAATTCGACTTTGAGCTGGAGGTTGCGGCGGTCATTGGTGCGGACGGCTACAACCTCTCGGTGGAGGAAGCCGCGGAGCACATCGCCGGGTACATGATCCTGAACGACTGGTCCGCAAGGGATGTTCAGCGCGGCGAGATGACCGTGGGGCTGGGGCCGGCCAAGGGCAAGGACACCGCCACGTCCTTGGGCCCGGTCTTCGTGACCAAGGATGAACTCGCCGACGTTACTTCTGACGGCTTCTTGAATCTCTCCATGAGCGTTTCTGTCAATGGACGGGTTCTTGCCACGGATTCGCTGGCCAACATGGCGTGGACCTTCGCGGAGCTTGTGGCCTACGCCAGCAGGGGAACCTGGGTCCGTCGCGGTGACATCCTGGGATCCGGGACCAGCGGGGGCGGCTGCCTGGCTGAATTTTGGGGATGGTACGGGGCCATGACCCCGCCGCCGCTGGAACGAGGCGATGCTGTGAGCCTGACGGTGGAGCGTCTGGGTACTTTGACCAACCTTGTGGGCCGCGCGGCCCCTGTCCATGAGGTCCCCAAGGCCCGGCGGCGCGTGTACGCACCGCCGTTGCCGTTTATTCCGGACGCTTGAGCGGACGCCAAGGGCCGCCGTCGAATCTTCTGAAGAAGCCCGACGGCGGCCCTTGCGGTTTTCGGGACGGCTCGCCTGCCGCTGTTCTGGACATAAAAAAGACCCGCACCGGCGAACCGGTGCGGGTCTTGATTTGTGCGCCCAAAGGGATTCGAACCCCTGACCTTCTGTTCCGTAGACAGACGCTCTATCCAGCTGAGCTATGGGCGCATTTCGCGTGATTCTCGACGGTCTGTTTCTCTGACCCCCTCGAACCTCAATAAACTTTACAGAAGTTCATGTGAAGTTCCAAATCGAAAAGCTGCAATCTGCGCAACTAGACCGGTCTACGTGACCTTAGTCACTTAAATCGCCGGATCCTCAATCCGAATCGTTGATTTTTAGGGGTTTTTACTTTTCGAGTAGGTGGATGTCCGATGTCTGACAGGGGAATGGTCTGCTCCGCGGCCCCTATCGTTTAGGACACACCACTGAACCCGAGGAAGGGAACCGCAATGGGCGATCTGGCGCGACTGCCGCTGCTTGAGAAGGCACCTACTACGCATGCACGCCTGCTGGCTTGGGTTGAGGAAGTTGCCGAGCTGACACAGCCGGACCGCATCCACTGGGTTGATGGCAGCGAAGCAGAAAACAAGAAGCTCACCGACGAACTCGTCGAGGCCGGCACGCTGAAGCGGCTCAACCCGGAAACGTTCCCGAATTCCTTCGCGGCGTTCTCCGACCCCGCTGACGTTGCCCGCGTGGAAGAGCAGACCTTCATCTGCTCCGAAAACGAACGCGACGCAGGCTTCACCAACAACTGGATGGCTCCGGCCGAGATGAAGCAGAAGCTGCGCGGCCTGTTCGCCGGCTCCATGCGTGGCCGCACCATGTACGTCATCCCGTTCGTCATGGGCCACCTTGACGCAGAGGACCCCAAATTCGGCGTCGAGATCACTGACTCCGCCTACGTCGTAGCGTCCATGCGCATCATGGCCCGCATCGGCACCGACGTCCTGGACCGCATTACCCAGACCGACGCATTCTTCGTTCCCGCCCTCCACTCGCTGGGCGCACCTCTGGAAGCCGGCCAGGCCGACGTCGCCTGGCCCTGCAACCCGGACAAGTGGATCGTCCACTTCCCCGAAGAGCGCTCCATCTGGTCCTTCGGCTCCGGCTACGGCGGAAACGCCCTCCTCGGCAAGAAGTGCTACGCACTGCGCATCGCATCGGTCATGGCCCGCGATGAAGGCTGGCTCGCCGAGCACATGCTCATCCTGAAGCTGACCTCCCCCGAGCAGAAGACCTACTACGTCTCCGCTGCGTTCCCCTCCGCTTGCGGCAAAACCAACCTCGCCCTGCTGGATCCCACCATCAAGGGCTGGAAGGTCGAGACCCTCGGAGACGACATCACCTGGATGCGCTTCGGCAAGGAAGGCGAACTCCGCGCCGTCAACCCCGAGGCCGGCCTGTTCGGCGTCGCACCCGGCACCGGTTGGGGCACCAACCCCAACGCCATGCGCGCCATCGCCAAGGGCAACAGCATCTTCACCAACGTTGCCCTGACAGATGACGGAGGCGTCTGGTGGGAAGGTATGACCGAGGAAACTCCGGCGCACCTGACCGACTGGCGTGGCGAGTCCTGGACTCCGGACTCCGATACCCCGGCAGCGCACCCCAACTCCCGCTTCTGCACGCCGATCGACCAGATCGACATGCTGGCCGAAGAATACTTCAGCCCGGAAGGCGTGGAGCTGTCCGCGATCCTGTTCGGCGGCCGCCGCAAGACCACTATCCCCCTGGTGACCGAAGCCCGCAGCTGGTCCAACGGCATTTTCATGGGCTCCACGCTGTCCTCGGAAACCACTGCTGCTGCCGCCGGTGCCGTCGGCGTTGTGCGCCGCGATCCCATGGCCATGCTCCCGTTCATCGGCTACGACGCCGGCGATTACCTGAACCACTGGGTCAACCTGTCGGCCAAGGCAAACCCGGAGCGGCTGCCCAAGATCTTCCTGGTCAACTGGTTCCGTCGCACGGCCGAAGGCGGCTTCGCGTGGCCCGGCTTCGGGGACAACGCCCGTGTCCTCAAGTGGGCCATCGAGCGCCTCGAAGGCAAGGCCAACGCTGTGGAGACTCCGATCGGTTTCGTTCCGACCGGCGAATCCATCGATCTTGAGGGCCTGGACATGACCCCGGCCGAGGTTGAGGCCGCGGTTCGCGTCGATGCAGACGAGTGGGCAACCGAGCTGGCGTCCATCGAGGAATGGTTCGCTAACTTCGGCGAATCCCTCCCGGCGGCACTCCAGTCCGAGCTGGACGGCCTCAAGACCCGTCTGGGCTAGACCTCTTAGGAACAACGGCGTTCTTAAGTGAACGACGACGGCCCGTCACCTTTCGTTGGAAAGGTGGCGGGCCGCCGTCGTGCTTGGTGCTGGAGTCCCTGGGCTGCAAGTTTCCCTGGCGGTCCGCCGTTAGTTTGCGAGCCAGACGTCCGGTCCAAAGACTTCGTAGTGGATCCGGGTGGCCGGAATCCCGGCGTCGATTGCTTCGTCGCGGATGGACTTCATGAAAGGGAGCGGGCCGCAGAGGTAAAGTGACGCGTCAGCCGGCAGGTCCATTTCGCGAAGGGACATAAATCCCTCCTTGGCTCCGGCGTGCGGCGTCTCCAGCCAGAGCTCGAGTTTGGCGTCGATCCTGGATGCGTCCTGGGTCATCTGGCCGCTGAGTGCCCAGTTGTCCATGGCCTTTTCGGCGTGGAGCACGATGACCTCGCGATCCGTGCCGGATTCGGCGAGTGAACGCAGGATGGATGCGGTGGGAGTGCAGCCGATGCCTGCCGAGGCGAGAATCACCGGTCCCTCACCGTCCTTGAGGGTGATCTCACCATAGGGATTCGAGATTTCCAGGATGTCACCGGGTTCGACGTCGGCATGCAGGACGGTGGACACCTCACCGCCGTCGTTGAGCTTGGTGGTGAAAATCCGGCTGGTGCCGGCATCGCCGGACAGCGAATACTGACGGACCTGTCGGAGGCCGTCGGCGAGCGTCACTTTGACGCTGACGTACTGGCCCGGTTTGGCTTCGGTGACCGGGGTTTCATCCGCGGGTTCCAAGGTGAAAGTAATGGAATCCTTGCCCGCGGGTTCCTTTGCGACCACGCGCCACGGCATCCACATCCGGTCGTTTGCCTGGCTAGCGTAGAGGTCCTTCTCGAGCTTTATCAGGGCATCGGCCATGAGCCAGTAGACCTCGGTCCAGGCCTCGGCAATTTCCGGGGTAATGACGTCGGCCAGATCCGCCGCGATTGCTGCGAACAGGTGCTTGTAGACCACGTCGTACTGTTCCTCGGTGATGCCCAGGGAAGCGTGTTTGTGAGCGATGCGGGAGAGGACCTTCTCGGGCAGGGAGTCCGGGTTAGTGAGCAGGTGCGAGGCGAAAGCGGCGATGCTCCCGGCAAGTGCCTTCTGTTGTTCGCCTGAACGCTGGTTGGAGCGGCTGAACAGGCCGTCCAACAGTCCGGGGTGCGCGGTGAAGAGGCGGTTGTAGAAATCCGCGGTGATTTCGCCTATCCGGGATCCGACCAATGGCAGGGTGGCTTCAATAACGGGACGGGATTTTTCCGAGAGCATGGTTCTCCTGGCGGTTGAGGCCGGGCCTTCTGTCCGGCCGGATAAATACACGCATTTGGAATGCATGTATTTACTCCAAGTTCTACACCTCGTAGAAATCATGTGCAAATTATGAAGCGGGAGGCTCCGTGAAGGCCTTTTGCGCGAGGCTGTGGGCCGCTACTGCGCTGCAGGCATCCGGATCTCAGGCCGAAGACCGATTGACTGGAACACCGGGTTCATCTGCCGGGCGTGGGGAAGGGATGAGATGACCACCGCATCGAGCTCACGGTAGAACGCCTCCCTGGCGCGCGTCATGGCGTGACGGAGTCCGCACTCGGTGATGAGGGGGCAGTTCTTGGTGGGGGACTGGCACTCTGCCGGGTCCTGCCGGCTGTCCAAATGGCGCAGCACCTCGCCCACAGTGGCTTTCCGCCCGGCTTCGTTCAACCGGGACCCACCCAGCCGGCCCCGTTCGACGTCGATCAGCCCCAGTGAACGCAAACGGACCATGGCCTTGCTGACGTGGTTGTACGGAGTTCCAACAGCATCTGCCACTGCCTGGGTGGTCAGCAGTGCACCCTCGGGAGCTGCGGCCAACACCATGATGGCCCGAAGGCTCACATCTGCGAAGGCGTTGATTTTCATGGAATCAGTCTAGATCGTAGGTCTAGTCCACCCAGATGGATGGCTCGTGGGTGTCCGGTTCCATGGCAGCGAAGGTAAATCCCTCAGCTCCCGGGACATACGGGATGATGGCGGCCAGAACAGCACCATCACGGTGCTCCGCCGCGCCGTGAATGCCGTCTGAACCATGTTCGGGCAAACTGACATCGCTGACGATGGCAACCGCACGGCATTCATCCCGGCCTTGGCGCAAGAGTTCGTGAAGATCGGTCAGCATCTGACCGGCATGTACCTGGCCATCCTCGTCAGGTTCCCCGGGAGTCACCATGACGATCCGGAGTTCGCCATCACTCCCGAGCGTGATGCCGAAGGGGAAGAAGCCGCCATTCTGCTGGAGATGCTCCTGGGCGGTCCCGAGGCCAGTGCCCAGGGTCTCCCGGAGCTCGCGGTCCTGGGCTGATTCTTCTGATTCTTCCGGCAGGGTGCTGTCGTTTGGTTGTTCGCTCATACTGACCACACATGGGCCTGTGCGGGAACCACCGCTGACTCGCCGAAGGCGACCGTGCCGGATTCGCCGTCCAGCTCATAAGGCTTGACGATGTGCATTGACAACCCTTCGGAATGCTCGATGTGCAGTCTGACGGCGTCCAAAACACCGCCCTCCTCGAGCTTGATGCTGACGTCAGCCACGATGCAGGTTCCGCGCAGTGTGTCTTTCTCCAGCCGAAAGCCTTCGGTCATTAACTGGATTGCTTCGGAGGAATCCAGTTCGTCATCCTCGTTGGGCTCCAAGTAGGCCATGCGGTGCGCTACCTCGCCGGAGAGATCGGTGCTTGCGCCGTATGGGGCCAGGACGCCGTTCCTGGACAGCTGATCCTCGGCGAACGGAACTGCGACACCCACAAGCTTGAAAACATCCTGGATGGCCTGCTCCGAAAGTCCTTGGTGCCACCATTCCTCCGCGGGTGAGGCCGTTTCGCCATTCCACAGGTGGGCAGCCTGGGCCTCGACCCGGGGTTCGCTGAATGTGGGGTGCTTCAGGAATTTCTTGCGGGTGAAGTCCACCCGGATGAGCTGGGCAATGCCACTGCGGTGTTCGGCCCATAGGTGGAGCGTGTCCTCGTTCTTGCCCGACTCCGGATCCAATACGGCGACCATCGCGAGGAGGTTTTCGGCATAGCCCGAAAAGAGATCGACCGTCAGCTTCACGGATACCTCCGGGTCCGAGGGCATGGTCCCCCGGATTTCCTGGGGGACCTCGCCGCGGTGGACAGCGCCCTCAGCGTCGAGCATGAAGACGAACGGGGCGAAGCTCTTGTTGAGGACCAATTGAGCGTCGGCCAGTTTCAAGGCCTCGGCCACGACAGCGGCCAATTCGGATTCGGGAGAGGTCCGTTCCTCGGGCGAAAGCTGCATCATGCCAGCAGGCCTAGCCCCGGACCAAGGCAAGAACGCGGTCGCGGATCTTCTCCATGGTGGGCTGGTCCTTGGCCTCGGCGTTCAACCGCAGGAAGGGCTCGGTGTTGGACGGGCGGAGGTTGAACCACCAGCTGCCGTCCTTCGCGGTGAAGGTGCTGCCGTCCATGTGGTCGATCTCGATGTTTTCGCTTTCGAAGTCCACCCGGACACGCTCTACGGCGCCGGCTTTGTCTTCGATCTCGGAGTTGATTTCGCCCGACGAAACGTAGGGTTCGTATTGGCGGCCGAGATCGGACAGCGGGCCGTCCTGCTCGCCGAGGGCAGCGAGCACGTGCATGGCTGCGAGCATGCCGGTGTCTGCGTTCCAGAAGTCCCTGAAGTAGAAGTGCGCGGAGTGCTCCCCGCCGAACACCGCACCTTCCTTCGCCATGACGGCCTTGATGAAGGAGTGCCCCACACGGGTCCGGACGGCACGGCCGCCGTCCTTTGCCACGAGTTCGGGAACGGCCTTTGAGGTCAGGAGATTGTGGATGATGACTGGAGTTTCTTCCCCGGCCTTCCGTGCCCGGGCGATCTCGCGGCGGGCAACCATGCCGGTGATGGCCGACGGGGACACGGGCTCGCCCTTTTCGTCGATCACGAAGCAGCGGTCGGCGTCGCCGTCGAACGCCAGGCCGATGTCCGCGCCGTGCTTGACGACCGCCGCCTGGAGGTCGCGGAGGTTTTCCGGTTCCAGCGGGTTGGCGGGGTGGTTCGGGAAGGAACCGTCCAGTTCGAAGTAGAGCGGGATGATCTCGAAGGGCAGGGCCGGGAGCAACTTGTCTCCCAGGACGGCAGGGGTGGTGAGGCCGGCCATGCCGTTGCCGGCGTCGACCACGATCTTCAGCGGCCGGGAACCGGAAAGGTCCACCAGCTTGCGCAGGTACTCGGAGTAATCCTTCAAGACATCATGGACACCGATCTCGCCGCGCGTCGCTGCGGAAGGGATGGTGCCTGCGTTCAGATACTGCTCCGCGAGTGCCTGGATCTCTTTCAATCCGCTTTCGGAGGAAATGGGTTGGGCGCCGGCCTTGGCCATCTTGATGCCGTTGTATTCGGCGGGGTTGTGGCTGGCGGTGAACGTGGCGCCGGCTGCATTCAGGGCGCCGCATGCGTAGTAGAGCTCATCGGTGGAGATCAGGTCCAGGAGTTGTACATTGGCCCCACGCGTGGCCGCGCCGTTGGCGAAGGCCTGGCTGAACTCCGGTGACGAAGGACGCATGTCGCCACCGACCAGGACAGTTTCGCCCTCAAGGCCCAGGACGTCGATGAAGGCAGCGCCGACTGCCTCGACGATTTCAGACGTGATGGATTCACCCACGATCCCCCGGACGTCGTACGCCTTGAAGGATGCCGAGAGGTCGAATGTCTTGTTCTGCTCGCTAGTCACGGGCTCAATCCTACTGTGGCTACCCAGCACGGCATGAACCGGGGGCCTCCCCATGTGGATAGCAGTCATCCACTGGCTGTTTATCCACATAGCTGATCTGCTCCGGTCTTGCTGTCAGGGGCGACTGGAATACTGGGGTCATGGCCAACAACTCCCCAAACACTGCCGCTCCCGTGCAATCGACAACCCAGCAGGAGGCGCTGGCTTGCCTTCGCGAACTTGTAGGCCACCCTGAGGCGCAGTTCCACGATGGCCAGTTCGAAGCGATCGAGGCTTTGGTGGATGCCGGCCGAAGGGCACTCGTGGTCCAGCGCACCGGCTGGGGAAAGTCCGCCGTCTACTTCGTTTCATCCTTGCTCTTGCGCCGCAGGGGAGCCGGACCGACCCTGATCGTCTCACCCCTGCTGGCGCTCATGCGTGACCAGGTGGCCGCCGCTGCGCGTGCAGGTGTCCGTGCTGTGGCCATCAATTCCGCCAACGCCCTTGAATGGGACACAGTCCTGGCCCAGTTGGCGGCAGACGAGGTCGACGTTCTCCTCGTGTCTCCCGAGCGCCTGACCAATCCGTCCTTCCGGGAGAACCAGCTTCCGGAGCTTATCCGGAGGACAGGGCTTCTGGTGATCGACGAAGCCCACTGTATTTCCGACTGGGGACACGACTTCCGGCCCGATTACCGCCGCATCTCCGACCTCATCGCCCAGTTGCCGGAGACTGTTCCAGTCCTGGCAACCACTGCTACTGCCAACTCCAGGGTGGTCCATGACATTGAAGAGCAGCTTGGCGCAGGAGTGCTGACCATCCGCGGGGGCTTGGGGCGGGAGTCGCTGCGTCTTGGGGTCCTCAATCTCTCCGACTCCAAGGACCGGCTGGGCTGGCTGCTGACCCATCTTGCAGACATGCCGGGGAGCGGCATCATTTATACGCTCACCGTCTCTGCGGCCGAGGACACTGCGCGGTTGCTTGCCGGAGCCGGACACAACGTGCTCTCTTACACAGGCAGGACCGATCCCGCTGACCGGGAACGGGCAGAGCAACTGCTCAAGGACAATCAGGTGAAGGCGCTGGTGGCAACCTCTGCCCTGGGCATGGGCTTCGACAAACCGGACCTCGGCTTCGTGATCCACCTTGGGGCGCCATCATCACCGGTCGCCTACTACCAGCAAGTCGGCCGCGCGGGCCGTGGCGCCGCCAATGCCGATGTACTGCTCCTTCCTGGGTCGGAAGACCGCGAGATCTGGCAATACTTCGCTACAGCATCCATGCCGTCCGAGGAGAAGGCAGCAGCCGTGCTGGCTGTCCTCGGCGATGCCGGCACAGCCATGTCCACCGTCGCATTGGAAGCCCGCGTGGACCTTCGCCGGACGCCACTGGAATTGCTCTTGAAGGTTTTGGCGGTGGATGGCGCCGTCGAGCGCGTTGGCGGCGGTTGGCGGTCAACCGGCCGGCCATGGAATTACGACGCCGAACGCTATGCGCGCATTGCCGAGGCGCGGGTGGATGAGCAGGATTCCATGGTGGTCTACCAGGACACGGCCGGTTGCCGGATGGAGTACATCACCTCGGTGCTTGATGATGAAACTGCTGCCGCCTGTGGACGTTGTGACAATTGTGCGGGCCGATGGTTCCCCGTGGATGTGGCGGACTCGGCGGTGGAAGCGGCAGGCCAGACTCTTCGCCGGGCAGGAATCGCAATAGAGCCGCGCCTTCAATGGCCCAGCGGAATGGACCGGCTCGGTGTTGCCGTCAAGGGAAAGATCAATCCCGACGAAAGCGTTGCAGAGGGACGTGTCCTGGCCAGGCTGACAGACCTGGGCTGGGGCGGCGCCCTCCGTGAACTGTTTGCTGCCGGCGCGCCGGACCGGGCCGTAGATCAGGGGATGCTGCAGGCATGCGTGCAGGTCCTGAGGGAGTGGTCAGGCGCCGAGGGTGGAACGCCGTGGAGCGGCGTCGGACGCCCGGTGGCCGTCGTCAGCATCCCGTCGCGAAGCAAACCGCAACTCGTGGATTCCCTGGCCCAGGGGATAGCCGGAATAGGCAGAATGCCGTACCTGGGGCAGCTGCAGCCGGCTCACGGTGGTCCAACCGGCGCGCGTGGCGGCAATAGCGCCTACAGGCTCGCCGGCGTGTGGGACCGGCTGGTGGTCGGGCCTGAACTTGCCCAGGCTCTTGCCGATATCGGGAGCCAGCCTGTGTTGTTGGTGGACGATCTGGTCGACAGTCGCTGGACGATGACGGTATCGGCGCGGGCTTTGCGGCAGGCAGGCGTAGCAGCGGTCCTCCCACTTGCATTGGCGCAAGCGGGGTAGCGGAAGGTAGGAAAGCGTCATTTTGTGATCGCTCCCACACCTGGTCTATAGGATCGAGGAAACGCCCCCTGCTGCCTTCGTGGAGCACCAGCGACGAACTTGGACCGGAGCCATGACCACAAGACCCAGCGCAGGCATCGAAGAAGCCAGCGAGACCAGTTGGCGCCCCCGCTTGGCCTTGTTGGTGGCCGCGACGTTTTTCATGGAGTTCCTTGACGGGACTATCCTGACCACCGCTATTCCGAGCATTGCGTCCGACTTCCGAGTCGCACCGGCCGACATCAACATCACCATGACGGCCTACTTGGTGACGGTCGCGATGGGAATCCCACTGAGCAGTTGGCTCGCTGAACGGTTCGGCGCTCGCCGGATCTTCTGCCTGGCCATAGCCGTTTTCACCATTGCTTCCCTGCTCTGCGCCGTGAGCACCGACCTGACCATGCTCACACTCAGCCGGGTGGCCCAAGGGATGGGCGGGGCCATGATGGTTCCTGTCGGGACACTGGTGGTCCTGCGGGGTACGCCGAAATCCGAGCTCCTCCGGGCAACGGCCTATCTGGTCTGGCCCGGGCTCCTCGCACCGGTACTTGCGCCGATGGTCGGTGGCGCCCTCACAACGTTCCTTTCCTGGCATTGGATCTTCCTCATCAACATCCCGCTGGGCCTGGCAGCCTTCATCGCTGCACTTCGGCTGGTGCCTCGGACGCAATTCGATGGAAAGCGCCGCCTTGACTGGTTCGGGCTGATGCTGACCACCCTTGGCGTCGGGGCGTTGGTGGTGGGGCTGGAAACCTTGGGCGGCCACGCATCCAATGTCCTCGCTGTAGTGGTGGTAACCGCCGGAGTGCTGTCCTTGGCAGGGGCGGTCTGGTGGATGGGGAAAGCGAAAGTACCACTGTTCAACCTCAGCGTCTTCGGTACCAGGACTTTCCGGGCGACCTCAACCGGTGGCTTCATCTACCGGCTGACCATCAGTTCGGTCCCCTTCTTGTTGCCCCTGATGTTCCAGGCTGGATTCGGCTGGGACCCGCTGAAGGCCGGCGTCATGGTGGCGGCAGTCTTCGTCGGCAATATCGGGATCAAACCTGCCACCACGCCACTGATCAGGCGCTTCGGGTTCAAAGCCGTGCTTGTCTTCGCGTCGTTCGCTTCCGCCGTAACGTTCGCTTTGTGCGCGTTCCTTGACGCCCAAACACCGGAACCGCTGATTTTCGCTTTGCTGCTGTTCAGCGGCGCCTTCCGCTCCATCGGTTTTTCCGCCTACGCTTCGGTGCAATATGCGGACATCGTCCCGGGGCAGCTGCCCTCGGCCAACGCCATCTCGGCAACCCTCGTTCAGTTGGCAGCCGCGGCCGGGATCGCGGTGGGAGCTTTGTTCCTGCGCCTCTTCGAAGCCACGGGTCTTTTCGGGACGGACCAGGTGGGGGCATACAAGGGTGCTTTCATCGCCATGGCCGTCCTGATGCTCATCAGCACGGTGGACAGCCTGACCCTCCACCGTCACGCAGGAGCCGAGGTCAGCGGTACCTCAGCCGGGGCAAAGCGCGCCTGAACCCTGCCGGCGGGCGTCCCGGCTTGGTCGCTGGCGCTGCCACGGCCATTGGCTCGCTTAAACGCAAAAGGCCCCGGTTCGAAAACCGGGGCCTGTTCGCGGAGACGGGGGGATTTGAACCCCCGGTGGAGTTGTGCCCCACACTTCATTAGCAGTGAAGCCCATTCGGCCGCTCTGGCACGTCTCCCTTTGCTATTGCTAGCCCACCAAGGATACGCAGAACCTGCCGTCCAGCGCAAAACACGCCAGAGCCGGGTGTCCGTTTCGATGTCCCGCTGCGATTCGTGCCGTGCGCGTGGCCTTGTGCGCAGGGAACCATCGAAACAGGCGTCAGTTGCTTCCGGCCAGGGAAACCCACAGGAAGTGGTTGCTCCGTGCCTGCAGTGCTGCAGCCTGCCGGTTGTCCGAGGCTCCCGCGTGCCCACCTTCGAGGGCTTCGTGGAACCAGACGTTCGGAATCCCCATGGCCTGCATCCGTGCCGCCATCTTCCGGGCCTGCACCGGCCCCACCCGGTCGTCAGAGGTTGCTGTCCAGATGAAGGTTTCGGGGTACTCCACGCCGTCCCGAAGCAGGTGGTACGGCGAGAAAGTCCGGATGAAATCCCATTGTTCCGGCACATCCGGGTCACCGTACTCGGCAATCCAGGAGTAGCCCGCCGAGAGCTTGGTGTACCGGCGCATGTCCAGGAGGGGCACACCGCAGGAGACAGCGCCAAACAGTTCCGGGTACTGGGTCAGCATGTTGCCCACCAGCAGGCCACCATTGGAGCCGCCCACGCAGCCAAGGCGACGACGACTGGTCACGCCACGCGAGATCAGGTCCTTGGCTACTGCGGCGAAGTCCTCGTAGGCACGGTGACGGTTCTCCTGGAGTGCTGCACGGTGCCACGAGGGGCCATACTCCCCGCCGCCGCGGATGTTGGCAACCACGTACACGCCGCCGCGTGAGTGGGCGGCAGCCCCGTCGTCGGACGCTATGCCCGCAGTGCGGCGCTCCAGCCAGGCGCGCCCGATCGTCCCGCTGTACGCCGGGGTACGGGAAACTTCGAACCCGCCGTAGCCGGAGAGCTGGGTGGGGTTCTCCCCGTCCAGTACCAGGTCCTTGGAGGCCACCTGGAAGTACGGAACCTTGGTGCCATCCAAGGAAACCGCGAAGTGCTGCTGGACCTCGTAGGCGGCTTCGTTGAAGAACGACGGCGACCGCTTCACCTCGGTGTGCCGGCTCACCACGCCACCGCTCACCGCGCCACCGTCAGCCACGTCACCGTCGGCCGTGTCCTGCGCTGCTGCAGGCGAAAGCGTACCCCGGGTCAAAGTGGTAGGTGTCGTGAAGCCTGTGGCCACCAACCAGAAGTCGTTCCCGGCACCGGAGTCGGAGACGTCCTCATCATCCACGGCGTAGGCATTGACGTCATGCAGGGGAGGGCAGGCGTCCAGGACGGTGGAGGCCCACGAGCCTGAGGCGTCAACAGCCGACGGATCCAGGACCCTGATCTCGGAGGAGACGTCCCGGAGGAGGTTCAGCAGCAGGTAATCCTTGGTCCAGCTCCAGGACTGCAACGACGTGTGCGCATCAGGGGTGAACAGGACCAGCAACTCAGCCGGGCCAGCCAGGTAGCTTTCGAAATCTGCGGCCAGCAGGGAGCCGGCCGGGTACGTGACCCCCGCTGCTTCCCAGTCGCCCTGGGGTCGGAAAAGCAGCCAATCGCGGTGGACGCTGATGTTGACATCGGTAGGCACGTCAATGGCTACCCACGAGTCGTCGCGCAGCAGCCACGTACTGCGGTTGTAGAAATCGATGTAGTCAACGGCGAAGGTTCGCTCGAAACCGGGCGTGGAATCGTGCGCCACCATGGCCAGCATGTGGTTCTCCGGAATTTCGAACAGGCGCTCAGCGTCCGCGAGCGACTGCCCGCGGCGAAGCTTGACGCCGGTCCGTGCATAGGAGGAGGACGTGGCGGGCAAGCCTTCAGCTGTGCTGGACACGAGAAGGGTGTCGGCATCCAACCAGCTGATGTTGCCTTTGGCTGTGGGAATGTCGAAGCCACTTGCTGCCGGGTCCACGAAGGTTCGCGTTTCGACGTCGAACTCGCGGTGGCGGTCGGCGTCGCCCCCGTCGGGGGAGAGCGAAACCATGGCAAAGCGGTACTCTGCGCCGTCCGAAGGACGGAGGAAACCGGCGCCGTGGAACACCCACTCAACACCTTCAGCAGCGGCAAGGGCATCGACGTCGAGCAGTACATCCCACTCGGGATCCTCGGTGAGGTAGCTCTCCCAGGTGGTGCGGCGCCAAAGGCCCTTTGGGTGCTCCTGGTCCTTCCAGAAGTTGTAGTAGAAATCGCCGCGTTTGTTGACCATGGCGATCCGGTCCGTGGAGTCCAGGACTTCCAGGATGCCGGACTCGACCGCCGCGTAATCGGCGTCTTCGAGCAGCTCCTCGGTGCGGGCGTTCTGTTCCCTGACCCAGGCCAACTGCTCTTCGCCGTGGATGTCCTCAAGCCAGGCGTTTTCATCCGTGGGCTCAGGTGCGGACTCCGCCGCGTGGCGCGGTCCGGAGGCCGGCGCGGTGTCATTCCCGGAAAGTGGCGACGGATCAGCTTCTGTGGTGGTCATCGCCCCATCCAAGCAACACACTTCGACGGTAAGCAAGTCACGCAGAAGTTAGGCTGGAGCGTGGCTAAATCCCAAATCAACCGTGTTGCCCTTGTGGGGGCGGGCCCTCGGGGCACCAGTGTCCTCGAACGGTTGCTCGCGAATTGGGCTGCGAAGAGAGCTGAAGGCGCCACCCTGCAGGTCCATGTGGTGGATCCGTACCCCGCCGGCTCCGGACACGTGTGGCAGCCGGAACAGTCGCGCCTCTACCTGATGAACACCCAGTCGTTCTATCCCACCCTCATCCCCGAGGATTCCGGATTGGCGGCACCGTTGGCGGGTGGTTCCTTCGACCAGTGGCGCGAGGCCCGGCGTCGCGATGGTGCCGGGCTGAACGACGCCGAAAAGGCAGAGCTGGCCACGCTCGAGTCCCACGATTTCCCCAGCCGTGCGCTGTACGGGCGGTACCTGCGCCAAACCCTGGCCGGGTTGCTGGAGCGGAAGCCCGAGGGCGTGGAAGTCACCTTCCATGAAACGCTCGCCGTTGCGGCGCGGCCCGTGGACGGGATGTTCGACGTCGAACTGGCCGACGGCGGCACGCTCACCGTCGATTCGGTGGTGCTGGCTCTGGGTCACATCGAGTCACGGCTGAATCCGGAGCAGAAATTATTCAAGCGCGCAGCTGACGAGTTGGGCCTGCTGTACTTCCCGCCGGCACCGCCCGCCGACGTTGACTGGCAGGTTGTGCCGGACAATGAGCCGGTTCTTGTCCGCGGCATGGGCTTGAACTTCTTTGATGTGATGGGCCAGCTGACCGAAGGCCGCGGCGGCAAGTTCCTTGAAGCCGGAGCGCCCGGTGCCGGGGTGTTGGAGTACCGGGCCTCGGGCCGGGAGCCCAGGATCATCGCCGCGTCACGCAGGGGAACGCCGTACCGGGCGAAGGCCGGTTTGGAGGGCTATTACCCGCGCAGCATCACCATGCGCTACCTGACCGAGGACGCAGTGGACCGGTTCCGGGCCGCAGGCATCCAGCCCGGCTTCGACCATGACCTGTGGCCCTTGCTGCACCGGGACGCGCTGTGGGCCTACTATTCGACGCTGGCCCGGTCCCAGCCGGCCGCGATCAAGGACCCGGCGCAGTTCCTGGCCGACCTCGAAGACGCGCTCCAACCGCATGCCCACACCACGGCAAACTGGGAAAGCGACGTGGAGGTCCTGGTTGAAAAGCATGTGGCGGCATCACGGCGTTTGAACCTGCGCGGGCTCGCGGCGCCGTTGGCAGGCCGGACGTTCGCGTCACGGCGTGACCTGGATGCTGCGATCACCGCGTACCTGGACGACGACGCGCGGCGTTCGGCGCTGGGCGAATCGGACCCCGTGAAGATGGCCATCGGCGCGCTCCACACCGGCCGTGCCATCCTCAAGACCGTTGTAGCCGACGGCGGCATCACCGACGAGTCCTGGCTGGCAGGGCTGCGCGGCTGGTTCGAGTCGTTTGTCGAAGGGTTGGCCAGCGGACCTCCTGCGCTGCGTTCGGAGCAGCTGGCCGCCTTGGCGCGTGCCGGCGTCGTGAGTTTTGTGGGACCGGACCCCAAGTTCAGCGTCGATCGTGGCGCAAAAGTGTTCCGGGCGGCGTCACCCTGGGTCCACGAGGGGCCCGCTGAAGCACGCACCCTGATCGAAGCGATGTCACCCGCCAACAGGGTGGGCATCAACATTTCTCCGCTGCTCGAGCAGCTCATGGCCGACGGCCTGGTGCGGACCAAGATCATGATGAGTGTGGAGGGGACGCCCATGCAAACCACCGGCCTGGACGTTGAGCCGCACCCTTACCGTCCCCTTGCCGCCAACGGATCCATCACGGAAAACATGTACGTTCTGGGCTTGCAGTTGTCCGCGTCGCAGTGGGGCAATGCCATTGCCGCCGAAGCCCGTCCCCGCTCCGGGCGGGCCTATGCCAGCGGCCAGCGGACCTTGCGCGACGCTGACGAGATCGCCCGCAGCATCCTGGGCCTCTAGCCGTCACAGGCTTGCGTTGCCTGCCAGCCTTCGTTACTGTGTGAGCTGCATCACCCGCAAGGGTGTGCGCGCTTTTGATCTGCGGCGGGAGAGTCCTGCCGGTACATCCCGTCAGGCGCCGTAGGAGCAAACCCTCCCCAGGAATCTCTCAGGCCCATGTACCGCCGCGGCGAGGCAACTCTGGAAAGCAGTCCGGCCACACCGGACTCACCGAAGGTGCAAGCAGGCCCATGCCCGCGGAAACTCTCAGGTCCACGTACAGAGCGGGGAGGAACCCGAATCAATGCGGCACCCTGTGCCGCCTGAACGACGGAGTTCCTTTGACGATTCATCCTTCCGCGAGTGCCGGTTCACCCCATCTTGAACGCCAGCTCAGCAACCGCCACATCCAGCTCATAGCCATCGGTGGAGCGATTGGCACCGGCCTTTTCATGGGCTCGGGAAAGACCATTTCCGCAGCCGGCCCATCCGTCATTTTTGTGTACATGATCATCGGCTTCATGCTGTTCTTCGTCATGCGTGCCATGGGCGAACTGCTCCTCAGCAACCTGAACTACAAGTCCTTCAGCGATTTCGCCGCTGACCTCCTGGGCCCTTGGGCCGGGTTCTTCACCGGCTGGACCTACTGGTTCTGCTGGGTCATTACCGGGATCGCCGACGTGATCGCCATCGCCGGCTATTCCAAGGAATTGTGGCCTTCCCTGCCCTTGTGGGTTCCGGGACTCATCACCATCGGCATTCTCCTGCTCCTGAACCTGGCCACCGTGAAGGCCTTCGGTGAGACGGAGTTCTGGTTCGCGCTCATCAAGATCGTGGCTATCGCTGCGCTCATCATCGTTGGCCTGTTCATGATCTTCAGCGGCTTCGAGTCCGACGCCGGTCCGGCCGGTTTCTCCAACCTGTGGAGCCATGGCGGCTTCTTCCCGAACGAGTTCATGGGCTTCGTGGCCGGTTTCCAGATCGCCGTGTTCGCGTTCGTGGGCATCGAACTGGTGGGCACCACCGCTGCCGAAGCCAAGGACCCGGAGAAGAACCTCCCCAAGGCCATCAACTCGATCCCCATCCGGGTTCTGCTGTTCTACGTCGGTGCCCTCATCATCCTCATGTCCGTCACACCGTGGACGCAGTTCGCCGCCGGCCACAGCCCGTTTATCGCGATGTTTTCCCTGGCAGGCCTCGGCGCAGCGGCCACCATCGTCAACCTCGTGGTGCTGACATCTGCCATGTCCTCTGCCAACTCCGGCATCTATTCCACGTCCCGCATGGTGTTTGGTCTCGCCCAGGAGGGCGACGCGCCCAAGGTGTTTGGCGCCCTCTCCGGACGCAAAGTACCCCGCAACGCCCTGTTCCTGTCCTGCGTCCTGCTGCTGTCCGGCGTCGTGCTCATGTACGCCGGCCAGGACGTTGGCAAGGCCTTCGACATGGTGACCACAGTGTCCGCGGTGTGCTTCGTGTTCGTTTGGTCGATCATCCTGGCCAGCTACCTTGCCTTCAGGAAGCGCCGGCCACACCTGCACGAGTCGTCAGCGTTCAAGATGCCCGGTGGCGTGGTGATGGTGTGGGTGGTGTTCGCGTTCTTCGCTTTCGTGCTGTGGGCCCTTACCACCCAGCCGGACACCCTGATTGCCTTGCTCGCCACCCCCGTGTGGTTTGTGATTCTGGGGGTCGCGTGGATCATCCTTCGGCGCCGGCCCGCGCACCTGGCACGCTACGCGGCGTTCCAGGCCGAATTGCAGCGGGATGCTGAGAGGACGGCCGAGCCGGAGCCGGCCACCAAGTAGGCTTCCCGAACGCAAAAGCAGGGCCCTTCACGCTGGCTGCGTGGAGGGCCCTGCTTATGTTGCTTTTGCCGGGAGTGGTCAGCCCCTCAAGCACTTCTGGTAGTCCAACCAGGCGAAGGCATACCGCAGCCAGCCCACGATGTCGTACCACTTGGACGGCTTGGTGGGTGGGGTGCACTGGGGCGGTTGCGGTCCGCTGTCCGCCACAGTGATCAGAGCCTTCACCACCGTTCCACTTTCGACGGCGGTCAGCACCAGGGTGCCGGTACCTGCAGCTGCCGCCGCGGGAACCTTGAGGTTCACCGTTGCCGCGCCTGCCGTCACCGGCACGGAACCGAGCGCCACAGCGGCGCCCTTGCCGTCCACGAAGACGGCGTTCAGCGAGGCGTTGGCCGGGCTGCCGATCGACGTCAGGTTCAGCTTGGAAACAGCCAGGGTGATGGGCTCACCGGCCTTCACCTGGGCCGCCGTCGAGTTGGCGACGGCAACCGAACGGCGCCCGAAGTCCGGGGACACCGGGTTGTGTTCGCGCAGGTACCTGATCCACGCATCACGGTCCACCAGGCCGGTGTCCTTGGTGTTGCTGCCTTCCTTGAAGACCCGGAAGTTGTCACCGCCGGTTGCCAGGAAGCTGAAGGTGCCGATCCTGTACTGCTTGGCGGGGTCGATCACGGCGCCGTTCACCCAGATGCCGGTGATGCGGTCACCTGCAGGGCGGGCGGCGTCATAGGTGTAGTTGACGTTCTTGGACAGACCCAGCTGCTGGTACGGGCGGCTGGGAACAGTGCCGTCCGGGTTGGTCTGCCACTGCTGTTCAAGAAGTGTCTTGAACTGCGTGCCGGTCAGGGACGTAGTCCATAGGTTGTTCACGAACGGCAACACCGCGTTGGCCTCGGCGTAGGTGATGGTGCCGTCCGGTGCGTAATAGAGCTCGTTGCGCAGGCCGCCGGGATTTACGACGCCGATCTCCGCCGAGCCCAGTTCAGGCGCCTTGAGCGTGTCCACCAGTGAGTCCGCCACCAGGTTTCCCAGCGTGGACTCGCTCGCGCGGTCGTCACGCTTGGGAGCCCCGCCGGCGGGGTCCGGGGTGAAGGCGGTGGTGATATCAGCGGTCACTGCACCCACCGGCTGGTTGCCGATCTCGGCAGCCTGGGCAAGGGCCTTGTCCACGATGGTCTTCACTGCCGCCACCCGCGGGTAGCTGGCCACGAGGCCCTCGGCGGTATCGGTCGTCCGGTCCACCACGGCGGCCTTGTAGGCGGTGACGGACTTGCTTGCGGTGTCTACCGTAAGCGTCACGCTGCCCACGTTTTCGCCGTAGTTGCCGGTCTGCACGATCGGCCGGGTCTTGCCTGTGGGCTGGCCGTTGGCGTCCAGGACCGGTGCGTCCCAGGCATACTCCTTGTGCGTGTGGCCGGTGAAGATGGCAGCGACGTCAGGAGTGGTTTCGTTGACCAGTTTGGCGAACGGTCCGCCTGCTGCGACTTCCTGTTCCAAAGTGGCGCCTTCGGGCGTACCGGAAGCGGCGCCGTCGTGGTTCTCCACAATGATCAGGTCTGCCAGGTTCTCAGCCTTGATTTTTGCCGCCACCCGGTTGATGGCTTCCACGGGGTCCCCGAACTCAAGATCGGCAATTCCGGCCGGAGTTACCAAGGAGGGAACTTCCTGGGTGACGGTGCCGATCACGGCCACGCGCATCCCGTTCATGTCCAGTACCTTGTACTCCGGGAGGACCGGGGTGGTGGTGCCCTTCTGATAGACGTTCGCACCCAAGTAGGCGAACTTCGCGTTGGTCCCTCCGGCGATGACTCGCTCGCGCAAGTCCTGCCAACCGCCGTCGAACTCGTGGTTGCCCACAGCGGAAGCCTGCAGCTCCAGCGCGTTGAGGACGTCGATGGTGGGCTGGTCCTTCGCCACTGACGACGCGAACAGCGACGCGCCGATGTTGTCACCAGCGGAGATGAACGCCGTTGCGCCCGGTGCTGCAGCGGCACGGAGTTTCTCCACGGTTCCTGCGAAGAGCACGGTGTTGGTGTCGATGCGGCCGTGGAAGTCGTTGATGCCCAGGAACTGCAGGTCAACGGTGGCCGGTGCGTCGGGAGTCAGGTTCAGTCCAACCACCACGGGGTCGTGGTCGCTGGCCCGGAATTCGTCCGCGGCGTAGTAGTTGGTCACGTTGTTGTTATACCTGCTGTATTCCAGCGCGACGGACTCTACGGAGTTGATGTTCCAGATGTCGGTCCCGGTGACTTTTTCCGCAGCCGCCGGGGAAGCGAGGATGTGGTCGAGCGAACCCACCATGCCACCGAACAGGTAGGAGTGTTTGCCGGTGCCGGCCTCAAGGTCGGTGTAGCCGGCGCCCGTCAGGACGTTGATGGGATCTTCCTTGGCGTAGGCGTTGAAGTCACCGATGAGGAAGACCTTGTCCGTGCCCTTGGAAGCCTGCAGGTCCTTGGAGAATGCGAGCAACGATTCGGCCTGCTTGGTGCGGGCGATGTTTGAGGCACCCTGGCCCTTGTCGGTATCGTCCGGGGTGGCCGCGG
The DNA here is from genome assembly GCF_049315185.1 of Paenarthrobacter sp. C1. NCBI lineage: Bacteria > Bacillati > Actinomycetota > Actinomycetes > Micrococcales > Micrococcaceae > Paenarthrobacter > Paenarthrobacter sp. C1. The sequence goes on from NZ_CP186052.1 coordinate 791,865, forward strand.
AACCCTTGGACTTGAAGTGGTTCACGATTGCTATGAACTTCTTGTCGTCGGCAGCGCCCACCGGCTTGAACACCTGTGCCAGCGGCTTGCGGGCGCTTGCGAAGGCCACGGTGTCGTTGTGGATGATGGACTCGCCCACGGGCTCGGCAGCGGCCTTCTTGTAGATGAACGCGGTGCGGATCATGTCCTCATCGCTCAGCGGGGGAGCGTTGGCCGGAGTCCGCACGTAGTCCCAAACACCCGGAGTCTTGACGTTGAGCGCGTCAACCAGCTTGGACAGGGCATCGTCGCGGTTCTTGCCGAACTGTGCCGAGTTCTCGATCTCTTCAAGGGATATGACGTCCGCGCCGGACTTGGTGATGGCCGCTACGATCTTGGCCTGCTGGCGCTCGAAGTTCTCCGCGTTGGCGGCTCCGCGGGCGTTGCAGCCTTCCTTGACCGTAATCGGGTTGCCCTCGCGGTCGGTGTAGAAGACGCAGCCGCTCAGCTGGTCCCCGGTGGTGGGGAAGTAATTGAGCACGTTGAAGGACGCCAGTTTAAGGTTTCCACCAACGTTGGCCGGACCGTCGGGCCGGGTGGAGGTGAACGACGCAGGCTGGACTGAGTCCGCGTTGGCCGGGGTCAGCGCGGCCAGCGGCTGGAATTTCCAGGAGTTGTTGCCGTAGCCCAGGATCACGTCGGTGCGGAACTGTGCCGGCGATCCGACCCGCACGGGATCAGAGGTGCTCAGGTACGGCAGTTGTTGTGCCTTGGTGGTGGCGTCCTTGAGGAAGTTCGTGGACGCGCCGTCGTCGAGCTTGATGGCCCGCAGGGCGTTGTCGGCAACCACAGCGGCGTACTCCGGCGAACCGTAAGTGGCCACTGCCGTCGGCTGCACCAGTGGTGATGTGCCGGCCGCCAGGCCGACCTCGCCGTACTGGTTGAGGGAGTAGTTGTCCGTGACGGTGAACTCGCCCTGCGGAGCGACGAGCATGCCCTCCAGGCTCTCACGGGCGGCTTCATTGGCCGGCAGGGAGAACGGGGTGGACTTGACCTCGGGCGCTGCCTCACTGAGCTTCTTCAAGCCTGCGGCTTCGACCGTGATCTGGGTCTGGTTGGCGAATTCGCTCACCGCTCCGGTGAGTTCCAGGTAGTCACCCGGCTGTACCGTTGCCGCCGTCGTAGGCGAGTAGACGAACAAAGCGTCCGACGCCGTCCTGGCCGCCCCGCCGGCGTCGCCGCCGGTTCCGGGGGTCTGGACGTAGTAGCCGTTGAATCCGCCGGTTGCGTAGACGGCCGTGACCTTGCCGCGCGTCGTGACGGTGCTGCCTACGAACGGGCTTGCCGTGCCGGTGCCTTGGATCTCTGCGATGGTCTTGACGCCGGGCTGCGGACCGGGGTCCGTGGGCGGGGTTCCGCCGTTGGAACCTGTCGGGGTGATGGTGGTGCTGAGGCTGAAATCGGCGGCGTTGGAGTCGGTGTCCACACCGTTGGTTCGATTCAGGCTCTTGACGTCCGCGTTGCCGGCAGGTGCGCTGGCTGCGGCGGTCTCGAAGGTGTTGGAGGTGCCGTAGCCCAGGAGGTCGGCAATGGCGGGGTTTCCGGTGACCGAGCCGGCAGGGAGCGGTGAGACCGCGTTGGCTTGCTTGGCCAGGACCAGGGTTCCCGTGGTGCCGCTGGGATTCAGGGTGCCGGTTGCCTGCACATCGGGCGTGGGGAGGTTCGGGGCCGTGGAACTGCCGTTGTTCGTGGCTCCCTGAACCAGATAGTAGCCCTTGGCCGGGATGCTGCCCGTCAAGGGAGTGATGCCGGTAGGTGCCGTAGTGGCGGTGGCTGATCTGTACTGCAGGGACCATCCAGCCAGGCTGACGGGAGTGTCCGAGGAGTTGTAGAGCTCCACGAACTTGTTCTTGAAGGCGGCGCCCGTACTGCCGCCGCTAAGGTACGCCTCATTGATTACCACAGGCGAAGTGCCGGTGGGTGCTGCCGGATCGTCCGCCGCGAAGGCGGGTGCCGCGGTCAGCGGGGCTGCAAGCAACCCGACTGACAGGACCGTTCCCGCAGCTGATTTCCAATATTGATGTTGCATCCGCTCTAACTTTCATTAGGGAGCCCTGTGGGGCCCTGTGGACGACGCCCGCTGTCTTGTGAAGTGGGCGATATGCCCGGAAGTTACTCCGGGGTAAAGCTGCCTCGGGCATAGCTGAACACGAACGGATGAATGGGAGGTGGCGCATCGGTGGCCGGAAGGTTCTCCCGGCCACCGAGGCTCCTACTGGGCCGCGCCCTTGAGGGTTCCGGTGGTTGCGGCTCCAGCAGCAGCGCCGATCAGGCAGACGATCTCACGATCGCCGGTCTTCCAGGAATCGCTGGTGGGGTGGAGGAAAGTGACATCCAGGGCGGACTCTTCGAAGGGTACGCCTACGAAAGTTGCGAACTGGGCACCGCAGAACTCCTCTGCCTTGGTGCCCACTTCGGTGTCACCGGGGAACGCGGACGTGTCCATTTTGGTGACAGCGTAGGCCTCGAGGTCGTGGCTCTGGTCGCACGGAATGATGGTGACGTCCACGACTTCCTGGGTATCAGGGTTGGCGATGCAGTCGCCCAGTTTCACTTTGAAGGCGTCAGCTTTGGACGATTCCGTTGCTTTGCCGGATTCATCCCGCTTGGCGTCCCCGCTGCTGATGAGCGAACATCCCGCCAGTGCCAGCGATGCCATGGTCAGCACGGCAGCAGCCCTGAGGGTCTTTGAAAGGTGGAGCATTCTGGTCCTCATTCCAGAAGGAGCACAGGATTCCTGATCGGAAAGGCCCTGTGGTCAACGATGAGGGACCCAACAAGGTATTCCCACGCCGGTCGATCCCCCAAGGCCGACGATGAGAGGCTCCAGCCGGACTGCCCCTGGGTAGGAGGCAGACCGGCTGGACCCGAATTTTCATAGTCTAGGCCGTCTGGCCCTGCTCCTGGATCACCTTGAAGACTGCACCCGTGGGATCGGACAACGTTGCCAGGCGGCCGAAGGGCGTCTCTTCGGCGGGTTCCATGACGGTGGCGCCCAGGGCCGCAGCCTGCTCAACGGTGGCATCGGTGTCCGCCACCGCGAAATACACGCTCCACATGGAAGGGACCTGCGGGGGGAGGAAGCCGGAGGCATCCATGATGCCGGCCTGTGCGTTGTCTCCCGAGCCGAGGGTGGTGTACCGGAACTCAGGGGTGTCGCTCATGACGTCCGTTTCCCAGCCGAACACCTTCTGGTAAAAGGCGACCGCGGAGTCGTAATCCTTGGAGAGGAGCTCATGCCAAGCTGGAGCGCCGGCCTCGGCTGCGATCTCATAGCCCTTCATCTCCCCGAATTGCCAAGCACCGATCGAGGCACCCGAAGAGTCACCGTACATGGCCATGCTGCCTTGCTCGGGAACCTCCATCGGTTCCAGGTACACCTGGCCGCCGTTGGCAGCTGCGGCTTCCGTGGTTGCCTTGATGTCATCGGTGCGCAGGTAAGTGGACCACACATCCGGCATGGTCCCCATGTCCTCCTGCTTCTGCATGATCCCTGCAACCATCCGGCCGTCCTTGGACGCTGTGATGTAGCCGCCGTACTTCTCCTGGTCGCCGGTCTCGAACGTCCAACCGAAAAGGGTGCCGTAGAAAGACTTCGCCTGTTCGGTATCGGAGGTCATCAGGTCGATCCAGCAAGGTGCTCCCGGAGCGATGTCAGGGGTTGGCATAGGTGAGGCTCCTGTTGTTGTTCCGCGATGAAAACCGCGTCTGATGTCGGTCGTGTGGAGACAGTCAGAACACTATGCCGGGGGTCTGACACTTTCAATGATCTGCCGGAAGACGGTTCCCGGAGCGGGGTGGCGAGCAGGTACTGGAAGCAACAAAAATGCCCCGGGTTGAAGAACCCGGGGCATTCGTTGGCGGAAGGTAAGGGATTTGAACCCTTGGTACGGGGTTACCGCACACTGGTTTTCAAGACCAGCTCCTTAGGCCGCTCGGACAACCTTCCTCGCCTAGTAGTGTTTCATAGGGAGTTGGCTGTTCCAAAACATCACGTCCACCAGTCCCCGTCCCGGGGCCGGCGGACAAGCAAGAAACCGGGAGTTCGTCATGAAAGCCGTCTTTATCCCAAGGCCGGGCGGGCCCGAAGTCCTCGAGGTCCGCGAGGTCCCCTCCCCGGTGCCGGGCGATGGCGAGGTACTGATCGACGTCGTTGCTGCGGGCCTGAATCGTGCGGACGTCCAGCAGCGGCGCGGCTTCTATCCACCGCCGCCCGGGGCATCGGAAATCCCCGGACTCGAGGTTTCCGGTCGGATCTCCGCCTTCGGCCCCGGCGTTACCAAGGCCTTCTCCGTGGGGGACAAGGTAGTGGCGCTGCTTTCCGGCGGCGGCTACGCCCAACAGGTGGCGGTTCCTGCCGAACAGGTGCTCCGCGTTCCTGAAGGCGTGGACCTGATCACCGCAGCTGCCCTGCCGGAGGTTGCCGCGACCGTTTACTCGAACCTCATCATGACGGCCCAGCTGCAACCCGGCGAGACGGTGCTCATCCACGGCGCCACCGGCGGAATCGGCACCATGGCCATCCAGCTCGCGAAAGCCTACGGTGCCACAGTTGCGGCAACGGCGGGGTCGGATGAAAAAGTCGGCACGGCCAAGGCGTTCCTCGGGGCCGACATCGCCATCAACTACACCGAAGAAGACTTCGTTGAAAGCCTCAAGGCACAAAACGGCGGCAAAGGCGCGGACGTTATCCTCGACGTCGTGGGTGCCAAGTACCTCCAGCAGAACGTCGACGCGCTCGCTGAGTACGGCAGGCTCATCATCATCGGGCTGCAGGGCGGCGCCAAGGCGGAGATCAACCTGGGCCAGCTCCTCAGCAAGCGTGCAGCCGTGATCGGCACAGCCCTCCGGCCCCGTTCGGTTGCCGAAAAAGGCATCATCATGACGGCGGTGCGCGAGTCCGTGTGGCCCATGGTCACCGACGGTCGCATCACGCCGCTCGTCGCCAAGACTTTTCCGCTGGACCAGGTCCGCGAAGCGCATGAGTACTTCGACTCCGGGGAGCACGTGGGCAAGGTCCTCTTGCTCCTCTGACATTCCAGCCAACCCGCAGCAAGGAGCTCCATGTCCATCCGGCACAGCCTTCTGGCCCTGCTCCAGGACCAGCCCAGGTATGGCTATGAGTTGCGTGTCGAATTCGAGGACCGGACCGGTGCCGCCTGGCCGCTGAACATCGGCCAGGTTTACACCACCCTGGACCGGCTTGAGCGCGACGGCTTGGTCAGCAAGGACGGCGACGACGGCGGCGGGCACGTCATCTACAGCATCACTGACGCTGGGGTCGAGGAAGTCGCGGCGTGGTTTTCCGGGGCTGTCGACCGGGGAAATCCGCCGCGGAACGAGATCGCCATCAAACTGGCGCTCGCCGTGACCATGCCCGGGGTGGATGCCGCTGCGGTGATCCAGTCCCAGCGTGAAGTTTCCGTCAAGGCGCTGCAGGAGCACACCCAGGCGCGCAAAGCGGTCTCGGCCAACCAGCGCTCAGCAGACACGGCGTTCCTGCTGGTGCTCGATTCCCTGGTGTTCCAGGCAGAGGCCGAAGTCCGGTGGCTGGACCTGTGCGAAGCCCGCATGGTGCAGAGCCTGGGCAAGGGCGGGTCAAGCACCGCTGGTGCCAGCTAACTGCATATCGGGCCCACCGTTTGCCGCAGGCAGGCTACCGCTCAGCGCAGCCAACGGATCCGGCGGTGAGTACGGCCACTTCCCGGGGAACCTTATTGCTAACTTGCCCGTGACGCACGTCCGAGCCAAGGCAGCGCAGCAGTTCTCAAGGAGGAGATATGGGCAAGAATCCTGACCAGACCGGACTCATGGAAGGACTTGATCCTACGCTGCCTGCACCCGCGGTGGACCATTCCGCCCGGGACGCCGAGGAACGCAAATGGACTCCGGCGAAAATCGGTCTTTGGGTGGCGATTTCGCTGCTCGGTGCAGTGGCGTGGTTCATGCTCGCCCTGGTTCGCGGCGAGACTGTGAATGCCATCTGGTTTGTCTTCGCCGCTGTCTGTACCTACCTCATCGGCTACCGCTTCTATTCGAAGGTCATTGAACGCTACCTGCTGAAGCCGGATGACCGAAGGGCTACGCCCGCCGAGTATAAGGCCGACGGCAAGGACTACGTCCGCACGGACCGGAACGTCCTGTTCGGGCACCACTTCGCGGCGATCGCCGGTGCAGGCCCCTTGGTGGGCCCGGTCATCGCGGCGCAGATGGGTTACCTTCCAGGCACCATCTGGATCATCATCGGCGTCGTGTTTGCCGGTGCCGTGCAGGACTATCTGGTGATGTTCTTCTCGATGCGTCGAGGCGGCCGGTCCCTGGGCCAGATGGCCCGTGAGGAACTGGGAGTCATTGGCGGTACAGCGGCCTTGGTCGCAACGTTGCTGATCATGATCATCATCGTGGCCATCCTTGCGCTGGTAGTGGTCAATGCCCTGGGTGAGAGCCCGTGGGGCGTCTTCTCCGTTGGAATGACCATCCCGATTGCGCTGTTCATGGGCGTGTACCTTCGGTTCATCCGGCCCGGCAAGGTGATGGAGGTTTCCATCATTGGTTTCGTGCTGCTCATGGCGGCCATCATCGGCGGCGGTGCTGTGGCTGGTACCGAGTGGGGTGCGGCATTCTTCCACCTGGACAAGGTGACCATCGCCTGGGGCCTGATCATCTACGGATTCATTGCTGCGATCCTGCCCGTGTGGCTGCTGCTCGCGCCGCGCGACTACCTTTCCACGTTCATGAAAATCGGCGTGATCGTGATGCTGGCCCTCGCCATCATCGTTGTGCGGCCGGAAATCACCGTCCCTGCCTTCAGCGAGTTCGCGGGCCGCGAGAACGGTCCGGTGTTCTCCGGCGCGCTGTTCCCGTTCCTGTTCGTCACGATTGCCTGTGGTGCCTTGTCCGGTTTCCACGCCCTCATTTCCTCGGGGACCACCCCCAAGTTGATCGAGAAGGAACGACAGACCCGTTTCATCGGGTACGGCGGCATGCTGATGGAGTCGTTCGTGGCCATCATGGCGCTCGTGGCTGCAATCTCGATTGACCGCGGCATCTACTTCGCCATGAACGCGCCCCTGGCACTGACCGGCGGCACGGTGGAGTCAGCCGCCACCTGGGTGAACAGCCTGGGCCTGGCCAACGTGAACATCACCCCGGACGTGCTGGCCCAGACGGCCAAGGACGTGGGCGAGGAAAGCATCATCTCCCGCTCCGGCGGTGCCCCGACGCTGGCAGTTGGCTTGGCGCACATCATGCAGCAGTTCATCGGCGGGCCCGCCATGATGGCGTTCTGGTACCACTTCGCCATCATGTTCGAGGCGCTCTTCATCCTTACCGCCGTGGACGCCGGAACCCGCGTTGCCCGGTTCATGCTGCAGGATTCCATCGGCAACTTTGTTCCCAAGTTCAAGGAAGCTTCATGGCGCCCCGGTGCCTGGCTCTGCACGGCCATCATGGTGGGTGCCTGGGGCGCTGTGCTGTTGATGGGTGTGACGGATCCGCTGGGCGGCATCAATACGCTGTTCCCGCTGTTCGGCATCGCCAACCAACTGCTGGCAGCCATCGCCCTGGCGGTGTGCCTGGCCATCGTGGCCAAGCGGGGCACGTTCAAGTGGCTGTGGATCGTGGCCGTCCCGCTGGCTTTCGCGGCTGTCGTCACCATCACTGCCAGCTTCCACAAGATCTTCTCCCCGGTACCGGCCGTAGGCTATTTCGCCAACAACCAGGCATTCTCCAAGGCACTTGCTGATGGCAAGACGGAGTTCGGCACGGCCAAGAGCGTCGCGGCCATGGAAGCTGTCGTCCGGAATACGGCCATTCAGGGATGGTTGTCGGTGATCTTTGTTGTCTTGAGCATCATCGTGATCCTCACGGCGCTGATCGCCACCGTCAAGGCCATCCGGGCCGGTGGGGGACAGGATCATGAAGATCCTGCCGTGCCGTCCAAGGTGTTTGCTCCTGCAGGACTCCTTCCCACCCCGGCCGAGAAAGCGCTGCTCGCCGAATGGAACGCGTTGCCTGCTGACAAGCGCACCCACAAAGCGGGGCACCACTGATGAACGCGGTCACCAGGGGCTTTCGTGGCTTTGCCGCATACATGGGTTCGCTTATGGGCGCTGACGCGTACACGAAATACCTTGAGCACTTCACCGCCTCCGGCCACGCCGGTCCCGCCATGACCGAACGCGAGTTTTGGCGGGACCGGATGGACCGGCAGGACAGCAATCCCCAGGGCCGCTGCTGCTGAGCTGTAGTTTCGCTACGAACGAAGTCCAAAATCCGGCTGTGGCCGGAGGTTCACGGGAAGCACATGAGAGTATGAACGAATGAGCGATCTGAACGACATTCAGCCCACGGATGAGGCTTCGGACGACACTCCCGTGGAAGGAACCACACTGGACGGGGATGCGGCTGCGCCCAATGGCGGGCAATCCCCGCAGGGCGAGGCAGCGAACGACGTCAAGCCCAAGCCCAGCAACCTTCAGGAACTGGTGGACGAGCCTGCCAAGGTGATGCGGATCGGCACGATGATCCGTCAGCTTCTGGAAGAAGTTAAGAGCGCCCCGCTTGATGATGCAGCGCGCGGTCGCCTCGCCGAGATCCACGAGCGGTCCATCAAGGAGCTCGAAGATGGGTTGGCACCTGAGCTCATTGACGAGTTGGAACGCATCAGCCTCCCGTTTCCCGAGGACAAGGCCCCCTCGGACGCTGAGCTTCGCATCGCACAGGCCCAGCTGGTGGGCTGGTTGGAAGGGCTGTTCCATGGCATCCAGGCAGCCATTGCCGCCCAGCAGGCAGCGAAAGAACACGCTGCCGCGCAAATGCAGCTTCGGCAGCTGCCCCCGGGTACGGTCATCGCGCCGGGCATCATCATTGGCGAAAACGGGCAACCGCAGCGGGCTGCTGCGCCCGGGGCTTCGGGTGCTGCTTCCAATGGACGCCCGGAAGATCCCGACCACGGCCCGGGCCAGTACCTCTGAGTTCGCGGGTGGGTTTCTTTGGGGCCGTCCGGCAGGGACGGAAGGACGATCTTGAGCTCGGCAAGGGCCTGTGGCGCCGCGCCCACGACCGCTTCCATCGCGGGCTAGACCGTTATCACCAGGTCCTTGAAGGCGTGGACGACGAGCAGCTCTACAACGAGCTTGTGGAGATCGCCAATGAACTGGCGGAGTTGTCCCCACGGGTGCGGAGCATCTGCGTAGAGGCGCAAAAGCGCTCGCCCAGCGATGGGCTGGACGTGCCAGGAGCGCTCGCGGGCGTGCACAGGGCGCTGTCCAAAGCCGGCAACTCGCTCGCCACCACGGCTGAGGCTGCGGCGATGTTGCGTCTGGCTGTAGGTCCTGTACCGGTCGGTGCATTATCCGTGCGGCGCCGTGCTGAGTCCGTCTTCGAGCAGGTGGCCGACGCGGAGCGCCAACTCAATCCCTGATCCGGAAACTAAGTAATCCGGAGTAATCCGGAAATAAGGCAGGCGTTGACAACTACACGCGTGCGCCCCTATTCCCTGCATGCAAGAAGTTAAGCGGATAGCTGATCTTCGTCATAATCGGCCCATGACCCAGGCGGTAGCTGGCAGGATGACAACCATGACTTCGTCACCAGAACTTACTTTTAACGACGGCAACACCATCCCCCAGCTCGGCTACGGGGTATGGCAGGTTGAAGACGATGTAGCCGAAAAGGTAGTACGCCAGGCTTTCGACGCCGGGTTCCGCCACATCGATACCGCAAAGATCTACGGCAACGAGGCCGGCGTTGGCCGTGCCATCGCCTCTTCGGGCCTCTCCGCCGAAGAAATTTTCATCACCACCAAGCTGTGGAACGCGGACCAGGGCTACGAATCCACCCTGGAGGCCTTCGAGAAGTCGCTCGACCGCCTTGGCCTGGAAACCCTGGACCTCTACCTCATCCACTGGCAGCAGCCCAAGCAGGAGAAGTACGTCGATACCTGGAAGGCCCTCATCGAGCTCAAGAAGCGCGGACGGGTGAAGTCCATTGGTGTCTCCAACTTCACCAAGGAAGGCCTGCAGCACATCATCGATGAAACCGGCGTCGTTCCGGCCATCAACCAGGTTGAACTGCACCCCTTCTTCAACCAGGCCGAATTGCGCGAATTCAACGCCTCCAAGGGCATCCTCACGCAGGCATGGTCCCCGCTGGGCCAGGGTGGCGAGCTCCTGGAGAGCGCCACGATTGCTGAGATCGCAGCCAAGCATGGTGCCACGCCGGCGCAGGTTGTCATCGCATGGCACCTGGCCATCGGCAACGTCGTGATCCCCAAGTCGGTCACGGAGTCCCGCATCCAGGAGAACTTCGCAGCCCTGGACGTCACGCTGGACGCCACCGATGTCGAGGCCATCAACAGCCTGGACCGCGGCCCCGAAGGCCGTATCGGCCCGGACCCGGCAGTCTCCGACTTCGCCTAGGCCCCGCGCCTTACTCAGGTGCCCCGCTCCCTTCCGGGGGCGGGGCACCTGGCGTTTCACCTGATGGGCGCGAGGGTGGTCACTGAGAAGGGCACTTCCAGCAATGTCTTTACCGCTTCCACAAAGTCCTTCACATGCTGTTGCCGGTTGTGGGCTTCGAGATCCTCGGCACTTGCCCAGCCTTCAAACATGACGAAGGTGCCGGGCTGCTGCCCATCGGCGAAAACGGTGTACTCCAGGCAGCCCTGGTCCTTGCGGCTGTTCGTCTGCAGTGAGCTGAGGACTCCTTGCAGCTCGCTTTCGCGTCCTGCTTTGGCGATAAATACCGGCATGAGCCACACTTCTGCGGGCTCTTTGTGGGTTGGGCTGGTCATTCTTGTTTCCTTGATGATGGGCCGGAGGGGCCGGGAGGGACGGAACTTCGCCGTCCCTCCCGAAAGGGATCAATCGGTGATTTGTGGAACCTCAACCCAGGACTCTTTGGCCGCGGATTCGACGATCGCGTCATCGATGAGGGCGACTTGGTAGCCGTCGGCGAAGTTGGGGCTAACGCTTCCGCCTTCGGCGATGGCTTTGAAGAAGTCATGGGCCTCGATGATCTTGGTCTCTCCATAGCCGATGCCCAGGGCCGGAATGGGCCACAGCCCCTCACCGTAGGGGTGGGCCGGGCCTGTGTAGATGGTCCGGAACCCGCGACGGTCTGCTTGGTCTGAAGCGAAGCAAACCTGGAGCTCGTCGCGCCGCTCGTAGTTGAAGACGATGCTGCCTTCGGTTCCATGGATTTCGAAGGTGATGTAGTTGTTCCTGCCGTGCGCGTTGCGTGTGGCTTCGACCGATCCAACCGCTCCATTTGCGAAACGGATCATGGTCATCACTTCGTCGTCGACGTCAACCGGGCCCTTCGGGCCCTCTCCGCCGCGAACGGTGCCGAGGGCATCGGCCCCGCCGGATTGGAGCGGCCGCTCGGGGATCCACGTCGACAGGACTGCGTTGACGGCCCTGAACTCTCCCACGAGGTACCGCGCCATGTCTATGACGTGGGTCGCGATATCGCCAAGCGCGCCGGAACCTGCGATGGACTTCTGGAACCGCCATGACAGCGGCGAGTTCGGGTCGGCGCTCCAGTCCTGGAGATAGGTTCCGCGGAAGCTGAGGATCTGGCCAATGGCACCTTCTTCGATGTACTTCTTTGCCAGTGCAACGGCTGGAGTGCGCCGGTAGTTGAAGGCGACCATGTGGACGATGTCCTTGTCCTTGACGGCGTCATACATGGCCTTGGACTCTTCGCCGGTGCGTGCGAGGGGCTTCTCGCAAATGATGTGCTTGCCCGCCTCGGCGGCGGCGATGGCGATTTCGGCGTGAAGGTGGTTCGGCGTCGCGATGTCGACGACGTGAATGTCGGGATCGTCGATGATGGACCACCAGTCCGAGGTCGAGTTCTCGAAACCGAAGCGCCTGGCGGCTTCTGCGGCCAGCTCGGGGTTCGCCTCGGCGATGACTTTGCGGACCGGCAATGCCGGGGCAGGCCAGAAGAACATGGGCATGGCGGCATAGGCCAAGGAGTGGGCCTTGCCCATGAAGCCTCCACCAATGAGGCCAACGTTGAGGTTTTGCATGTGGATCAGGTCCTTCCGTAAGGATTGCTTAGAGGAGTGTCTCGAGGTAGTTCTTGCTGATTTTTGCTGCTTCGGCGGGGTCGCCGTCGTAGTTGTCGAGTTCGACCATGAGCCAGCTGTCGTAGGCGCTCTCCCGGATCGCAGCGATGATGTCCGGGAAATCGAGCTCACCTTCGCCCAGGGGGAGGAAGTTGAACGGGTCTTGTTGGAAGTCCTTGAGGTGGACATGCTGGATTCTGTCGGAGTACTTGCGGATAACCGCGGCCGGGTCCGCCCCGCCTGCCGCAAGGTGCGCCGTGTCCGGGCAGAACCCGATCCTGGTCAGCGGCATGAGCTTTTCCAGCTCGTCCGGGCTCTCCACGATGGTGCTGAGGTGCGGGTGGTAGCTCGCGGACAGGCCGAAGCTCTCCGCGATGTCCGCTACGCGGTCCAGCGCCTGGCCCAGCAGGTAATAGTCCTGTTCGGTGGTTCCAGCAGCCCGGCGCGCGCCGCCGCCAACCACCAGCCGTTCAGCTCCGAAGTTCGCAGCCAGTTCTGCGGCCTTCTGGATTCGGTGCATCTCGTCGGGAAGGATGTCGGCGTAGATGAAGTTGGCCCCCGTGTAGACACTCGTCAGCACGACTCCGTTGCTGCTGAGGATCTCTTTGAGTTCCTCCGGCTTGTCGGCATATTCGACCAGGTTTCCGTCGAACATCTCCACGCCCTCATAGCCGACGGCGGCGATGTCACGCACGGCGTCGCGCATGGATCCGTGGGTCATGTAGAAAAGGTCCTTGACGCTGGTCACGCCTTGCGGGTGTCCGACGACCCCGCCCCAGGTGATGGAACAGTAACCGAGTTTCATTGCATTTGCCTTTCAACTGCCGGAGAAGAGCTGGGAAAATCGAAGAGGTTGCCGGTGGGAACGTCCACCCATGACTGTCGTGCCGCGGAGGTAACCACTGCGTCCGTGAGGAGTGCTGCCCGGAGGCCATCCCGGAAGGTGGGCAGGCCCTCGGGTTCGTGTCCTTGGACAGCTGCATAGGTGTCAGCGACGAAAGCGTTGAAGCTGTCCTGGTACCCCTGGGGGTGACCCGCCGGGAGCTTGGCGTAGCGCCCGCCGCCCGGGGTGGACAGGGTCTCCGGCCCCACAGGAATGTGCGAAGTGGAATCCACGCGTCCAATGTGCAGGGTGTCCGGTGTTTCCTGGTTGAAGCTGAACGATGCCGCAGTTCCATCGAAAGAGAACCAGAGGCGGTTTTTTCTTCCTGGACTAACTTGGCTCACCACCAACGAACCGGTGGCCCCCTTGTCGGTTTCGAAGAGCAGTGTTGCCCCGTCCTCAGTTGATACCGGGGACAACTGGCCAAGGCTTTCGCGTTGTTCATGGGCCCGGCTTGTACTGGCCATGATCCTGGAGATGCGGTGTCCCGTGGTGAACTCCATCAGGTCGCACCAGTGCACTCCGATGTCACCGAAGGCCCTGGACGCTCCTCCGAGCTTGGAGTCGACCCGCCAGTTTGTTGCCGCTGCACCTGCCAGCCAGTCCTGCAGATAGGATCCGTGCAGCAGCCAGAGGCGGCCTGCCTCCCCGTTGTGGATGCGCTCGCGGGCCTCCCGGACTGCCGGATAGAACCTGTAGACGAAGGGCACGGCGGTGACCACATTTGCCTGTTCTGCAAGGTCCGTCAGTTCCTTGGCATCCTCAATGGTGGTGGCCAGGGGTTTCTCGCAGATGACGGCCTTGCCGGCGGCGATGGCCAAGCGTGCAAGGTCCGCATGGGTGGCGTTTGGGGTGCAGATGTGGACGACGTCCACGTCATCGCGGGCAATCAGGGCTTCGGGGGAGCCGGCCGCGGCCTGTGCACCCAATCGGGCCACAGCGGCCTCGGCACTGGCCAAACTACTCCCGGCTACTGCACTGACCGTGCTTCCTGCGGCCCGGACGGCATGGGAGTGGACTGTGCCCATGAATCCTGTGCCGATAATCCCGGCACGTGGTGTGGAGGCCATGGACTGTCACTTCTTCCGGGCGAGGGCGACTGCAAGGATGATGATGGCTCCGCGCACTACTTGCTGCTGGCTGCTGTCGAGGCCTGCAAGGATCAGTCCGTTGTTGATCAGGCCGATCAACAGGGCGCCGAAAAGGGTTCCGATGATGGAGCCGAATCCGCCGAAGAGGCTGGTCCCGCCGAGGATGACCGCAGCGATGGCTGAGAGTTCGTCACCGGCGCCCCACTGGAACCGTCCGGACTGGAGGCGGCCGGCGTAGAGCATTCCGGCAACACTGGCAACCATGCCGGAGATCAGCAGCACCTGGAACTTGATGCGCTTTGTATTGATGCCAGTGAATTCGGAGGCGTTGCGGTTGCCACCCGTAGCCAGGACCTGCCGGCCGAATTTGGTCCGGTTAAGCACGACGGCGCCGATGGCTACGAAGATGCCGCTCCACACCACAAGGCCCGGAATGGGTCCGAAGTTCCCGGATCCGAACACCGCGTTGAAGGTGTCGTCCAGGATGGGCTGGGGCGCTGAAGCGGTGATCCACTGCGCGACGCCCACGGCAATGCCGAGCATGCCGAGTGTCACGAGGAAGGAAGGGATGCCCAGGAGGCTGACCAGTGCGCCGTTGACCGATCCGACCACGAGGCCCACGGCCAGGCCGGCAAGTATGCCAGGGACCAGGCCCCATTGGGACAGGGCCATAGCGGTGCAGACGCTGGAGAGGCCGGCGACGGATCCCACGCTCAGGTCGATCTCGGCGCAGGCGATGACGTAGGTCATGCCCACTGCGATGACGGTGATGGTGGCCGTCTGCCGGAAGATGTTCAGCAGGTTGTTCGGTGACATGAATCCCTGGTCGCGCAGCAGGACCGCGAAGATCAGGAAGACGACGACGAAGCCGATGTAAATGACGTAGCGCCGCCAGTCGAGGTCCTTCAGGATGGTGCCGACGTTGCGGGGTGCCCCGGTGTCCCGTGGCGCGATGGTGTTTGTCTTGCTCACTGTTCAGACTCCCTGGACTGCAAGTTGTAGATATTCCTCGCCAGCAATGTCGCTGCGGGGGATGTCGCGGATGATGGAGCCGTCCTTGAGGACGAGGACGCGGTCGCTGACCGCGAGTAGTTCGGGATACTCGGAGGAGATGACGATGATGGCTTTGCCATCGCTTGCCAGTTCGCGGATCATGTCCAGGATTTCGCTCTTGGTGCCAATGTCGACGCCGGCCGTCGGCTCATCGAGGATCAGGATGTCGGGATCGGTGCCCAGCCACTTGGCGATGACCACCTTTTGTTGGTTGCCGCCCGAGAGCAGCCGCACGGGCCGGTGGGGGTGGGCGACCTTGACTGCGAACCTCTTGATCAGCGACGCGGACAACTCGTTGCCCTTGGCGCCATCAAGAAGGGGGCCACGCTGAATGTGCTTCAGGAGCGGCAGCAGCAGGTTGTCCTGGACCGAGTGTTCCAGGACGAGGCCTTGTGCCCTGCGATCCTCCGGGACAAGGGCGATACCGGCGTTGATGGCCTGCTGCGGAGATGCCAGGGTAACTTTCCTGCCCCGGATGAGGACCTGCCCGCTGTCCAGTTTGTCGATGCCGAAAAGTGCCCGCGCGAGTTCTGTCCGCCCGCTGCCCATGAGCCCGGCCAGGCCGAGGATTTCGCCGGGCCGCAGTGCGAAAGAAACGTCCCGGACCCGTAGGCCCGCGTTCAGCCCGCGCACTTCCAGCAGTGGCTCGACGTCGGTGCCCACATCGTTCCGCGCCCGATAGGAAAGTTGGCCCTCGACCTTCTTGCCCACGATTCCTTCGACGATTTGTTCGGGAGTGACCTCCGTCAGTGGCTCGGTGAAGAGGTGCCTTCCATCGCGCAGGATGGTGATCCGGTCCGCCAACCTGTACACCTCATCCATGCGGTGGGAGATGTAGATGATGGAGATTCCGCGCTGCTTGAGGCGGTCGATCAATTCGAAGAGCGCCTCGGACTCGTGCCGGGCCAAACTTGCCGTGGGCTCATCCATGATCAGCACTTGTGCGTTCTGCGCGAGGGCTTTGGCGATTTCGGTCAGCTGCCAATAGGCGGTGCCAAGCCGCGAGACCTGGGCGCCGGCGTCGACGTCGACCTCCATCTCGGCGAAGACTTCCTTGGCCCGTCGCACCGCGGCGCGGTCATCGATGAGGCCGCCCCGGCCGAGCGGCTCTGCGCCAAGGAAGATGTTCTGGGCAACGGTAAGGCTGGGTACGAGGCTGAATTCCTGGAAAACCATCCCGATTCCGGCGGACTTCGCATCCTGGATCGAGTTGATGGCGGCCGGTTTGCCGCCAATGAGGATTTCTCCGGCATCCGTCTGGTAGACGCCCTGGAGGATCTTCATGAGGGTGGACTTCCCGGCCCCGTTGCCCCCGGCCAGTGCGTGGACCTCGCCCTTGCGGACATCGAAGCCGACATCCTTCAGAACGGACACGCCGTTGAAGGCCTTGGATATCGAGCGCATCTCGACGACATTGTCTGCGGTGTTCATTTCCCGCCCTTTCGGCGCGGTGCGGGGGCCTGGGCCCCCGCACCGTAGGATCTGGCTACTTCTTGTAGGAGTCCTGGATGTCCTTGGGAGCGTCCTCGTGGTAGACCTGCTTCCAGGCTTCAAGGACGTTCGAGTGGTCAACAGGGAGGGCGCTCAGGGCCACGTACGGAGGTGCTTGCTTGCCGAGAAGTGCTCCTGCCGCGAGCCGGGCTTCGGTGACACCCTGGTCGAACGGAACCTGGGCGCCGAGGCCGACGACGAGTTCGTCCTTGGCCAGGGCGATGGCCACGTTCTTGCCGAGGTCCTCCGTGGCGATTTTCAGGTCCTGCCGGCCGGCCGCGCGGGCCGCCGCCATGACGCCTTCAGCCGGGACGTCCCACACGGCCCAGATGCCGGCCAGGTCAGGGTACTTGCTGATCATCGCGTTGGCAGCAGCCTGTGCGTCTCCAGCGAAGTCCGGGCCCGCGATGCCCTTTTCTTCGACGATCTGGATGTCGGGGTATTCCTTGGCGATAGTCTCCTTGAACCCTTCGTGTCGCTGCTTGGTCACGAAGAAGTCGGCTTGGTGAAACACGAGGCCGATCTTTCCCTTGCCGCCCAGGGCTTTGGCCATCTGGTGAGCGGAGACGACGCCGTTGCCGTAGTTGTCAGCCGAAACAACTGAAACGTAGTCCGTGCCGGGAGTCAGACCCTGGGGGACGTTGTCCATGAAGACGAGCTTTGTGCCGGCAGCCGCAGCCTTTTTGTACGCGGAGGCCGTGGCCACCGGGTCCGTGGGGATGGAGACGATGACATCCGGGTCCTGCGTCATGACGGTCTCGATATCCGAAACCTGCTTGTCCGGCTTGAAATTCGCGTCCGTTGTCGCGATGACCTTGATGCCGAGCTTTTCGAATTCACTCTTGAGGCCGTTGACCTGGGCCGTTGCCCAGTCGTTGCCGCCGTAGTGCATCACGATTGCGGCCTTGGCGTTGAGTGCCTTGATCTTCTCGATCTCCTCCGGCGTCAGATCTGACACGGATGCCGGGGAGGGGGATTCGCCGTTGGGGCCCTTGCTCAGGACCTGGCCCTTGATCTTGTCGAGAGCCTGCTGGGCCTTTTCGGACACGCCGGCGTCGGGTGCGTTCGACGTGCTCGCCGCCGAGCTGCTGCACGAGGCTACGGAAAGTGACAGGACTGCGGCCAAAGCCACGAGGGGAAGCCTGCGGATCATCATTGTTCTCCAGTGCTTATGAGGGGATGTGGTGGTGGAGGGCGGGAACGAGCGCGCCTGCAACCGTTGTTAGGGCGGACGGACCCTTTCCGGCGGAACCGTCGATGGTGGACGCCGAAGAGTCTGCGGGGGCGGTCCGCTTCATCCTTGGTGAACCCGGACCGTAATCGCTTACGGGAGTTCCGTGAACGTTTACGGAACCGATCGTAAACGTTTACGGTAGAGAGTGTCAAACATCACGCCCCGCCCATTTCGAAGTAACCGGATGGGACGGGCGCACGTAGTATTGGTACGCATCGGCCCGGTTGGACGGTGTGGGGACAGGAGAGAGCGTGTCAGGCATAACGGTTCCACGTGGAGCGAACGGGCAAACAGGAGCCACGTTGCGGCGGAAGCCGACCATCAACGATGTGGCGGAGATTGCGGGCGTGTCCTTTGGTACTGTCTCCCGCGTCCTGAACAACGCCCCGGACGTGAGTGCGGCCACCCGGGAACGCGTCCTGCAGGCCATAAAGGACATCGGCTACCGCAGGAACCGGGCAGCCACTGCCCTTGTCACCAACCGGTCAACATCCATCGGGCTGCTCTCTGATGGTTCCCCGCGGTTCGGTCCGGTAGGGACACTCATGGCCCTGGAAACCGTTGCACGGAAGAAGGGGTATGCCACAACAGTCATCAGCGTGGATAAACCCTACGACGAGTCCGTGCAGGCGGCCTTGGACACTCTGGACGACACCGGCGTTGGGGGCATCATCGTCGTCGCACCCTTGGTCGACATGGCGTCGGCTGTCTGGAATGCCTCCTGCCGGGTACCCGTGGAAATGATCGCGGCAGGAGCGTCATCAACTCCGAATGTCTTCACCTACTCGGAAAACCAGGAACTCGGAGCCCGGCTCGCCACCCAGCACCTCATCGACCTCGGCCACACCGACATCGCGCACTTGGCAGGCTCCATGGACTGGTTTGACGGGCGCGTGCGCAAACGCGGCTGGGAGGCAGCCCTGGGTGACGCCGGACTTCCGCCGGGGCTGTGCCTGGAGGGCGATTGGAGTCCCCGATGGGCCTATGAAACCGGCCTCCGCCTTGTCCGGGAGGGAAAGGTTCCCCAAGCTGTTTTTGCAGCCAGCGACCATACGGCACTCGGACTCATACGGGCCTTGACCGAAAATGGAATCCGTGTCCCGGAGGACGTCAGTGTGGTGGGATTCGACGACATCGAAGGTTCAGACTATTTCCTGCCCCCGCTGACCACTGTGCGTCAGGACTTCACAGCCCTGGCGCACATGAGCATGGAGGTCCTCCTGGGCGCCATGGAGGGGCGGGAGGTTGACCGCACCCCGATATCGCCCACCCTTGTTGTGCGCGAAAGTTCCACGCGGGCAACACGCCATTCAGGAAGAGATACCTAGCCTTCAGGGTCCTGCTGGCAGGTCAGCTTGAGCGGACCTTCCGTTGGGACCTGAGCACGACGACGGCGCCTGCAACGAGCAGCAGCCAGTGGACGATCCGGCTTTCGCTTCCCGGGGCCATTTCTCAGGCTGGCGCTCGGGGAAGTCCCAGTGCGCGCCAGTCTCGATGCCTGGCTGTTCGCGGGGGTAGGAGGGGCGGCGGGGTCGAGATCGGCACCCCACCCCGGGATCCGGGCCCGCAAAGCCTCTGCAGACTCTCTTTTGCCGGTCTTTTCGGCGACGTAAGGTGTGGCTGTTTCAATCAAGGTGTGCTCCCTTCAGGACTGGCAACCCACGAAAATCTTCACCCCACCCTCACATTCCGTTCATGACGGCCGGAAAGGGTGGATGCCATGACCGACTTTTCACGCCGCACCCTCGTCAAGTCCTCCCTCGCCGGCCTTACGCTGGCCGGCCTCACCGTAGGGGCCGCCGGCCCGGCCGGCGCAGCACCTGCAGCCATCCCGCTGGTCCGCAAGCGACTCACGCTCCCCACGGGCATTGCCACCGGGGACGTCACCACGGATTCGGCCGTCCTGTGGTCGCGCGCCTCAGGACCCGGACGTCTCACCGCCACCCTCAACGCCATCGACGACGCCGGGGAGCTCCTGCGTGGACGCTACGGGTTCAGCCGAACCATTCGTGGACCCCTGGCCACGGAAGCCAGTGACTTCACCGCGAAAATCCACGCCAAGGGACTGCCTGCGGGCACAAGGTTCAGGCTGGAGCTGAACTTTGAGGATGAGAACGGCATGGGCGAAGCCGGGCAAGGCACTTTCAGCACGGCGCCCGGAAACAAGGAACCCAACGACGGCGACCCGTCGGGAGGCCGCGGAGGCGGCAGGCCGGCGTCGTCCTCCCAGTCCTTCGTCTGGACCGGCGATACCGCCGGCCAAGGCTGGGGCATCAACGAGGAGATCGGCGGCATGCGCGGTTACAAGGCCATGCATGACGTCCGCCCGGACTTCTTCATCCATTCGGGAGATACCATCTACGCCGACGGCCCCATCGCGGAATCAGTAACCGAGAAGGACGGCCAGGTCTGGCGCAACATCGTCACCGAGGAAGTCTCCAAAGTAGCCGAAACCCTCAAGGAATTCCGGGGCCGGCACCGCTACAACTCCCTCGACGCCAACATGCGTTCCTTGTTCGCCGACGTGCCGGTCATCGCGCAGTGGGACGACCACGAAACGCACAACAACTGGTACCCGGGCCAGGTCCTGGACGACGCGCGCTATACCGAACGCAACGTCGACGTCCTCGCCGCGCGCGGGCGGCAGGCGTGGCAGGAGAACATGCCGATCGCGGACTCGGCGGCACTGTGGCGCCCCGGAACCTACGACGCCGGCCAGTACCAGCCCGCACGCATCTACCGCAAGATTCCGCGCGGCCCGCAACTGGACATCTTCTGCCTGGACATGCGGACGTACAAGTCGCCGAACACCGACGGCAAGGAGCCCTACACCACCAACATCCTGGGCCAGGAGCAGGTGGACTGGCTGATCAAGGAAGTCCGGCAGTCCAAGGCCACCTGGAAGGTCATCGCCGCGGACCTGCCCTTGGGCATCGTGGTGCCTGACGGTCCCGTGAACCAGGAGAGCCTGTCCAACCGGGACAATGGTGCGCCGCTGGGCCGGGAACTGGAGATCGCCGGGGTTTTGAGCGCCTTCAAGAAGTATGGCGTGAAGAACACGGTGTGGCTCACCGCCGACGTCCACTACTGCGCCGCCCACCATTATTCTCCGGAGCGGGCATCCTTCAAGGACTTCCAGCCATTCTGGGAGTTCGTTGCGGGGCCCATCAACGCCGGCTCTTTCGGCCCGAACGACATGGACGGGACCTTCGGGCCGGACGTCGTGTTTTCCAAGGCGGGCCGGTTCCCGGGTGAGTCCCCGCGCAACGGGGAGAACCAGTTCTTCGGGCATGTGGAACTCGGTTCGGATGATTCGTTCACCGTGAGTCTGCGCAACGCCAATGGAGCTGCGGTGTTCTCGAAGGTGCTCAGCCCCGAACGCTGACCGTCGCCGCGCTCCGCCGCTCCGGGAGTCCGTGGTCAAATTGACCCGTACCCATGAACCGGAGCGGACGGAGCGCGCATGGTGCTGTTTGACCCCTTGGAACGGCAGATCGTTGCCGCCTTGCAGTTGGACCCCCGCTGCCCGTGGCGCAAGATGGCCGCGGTGCTCGGGGAAGCCGAGCGGACAGTGGCGCGCCGTGGATCGCAGCTGCTGGAATCCGGTGCGGTGGCCGTTGTCGGGATTCGCCCCAGGCCCGCTGTAGTGCTGGTGCAGATGCGATGCATGCCTGGAACGGTCCGTGCCGCCGCTCAGGCCTTGTCGCAGCGCAATGACACGACGTTCGTCTACACCACCACGGGAACCGGCGACTGTGTGGCCGAGATCCTCACCGAACCGTCCCGTATGGGCACCGTCCTGTCCGATGAGTTGCCGTCCACTATTGGTTTACGCGATTCCACCAGCTATCCCGTTCTTCGGTACTTCCGCACTATCCGAGGTTGGCGGCCTGAGATCCTCACCGCTGACCGGGTAGAGGCATTCCGTTCAGCCCTGACCCCTGATTCGGGCGTCCTGGTTCCGCGGCAGGAGCTCAGCCGCCAGGACAACGAGCTCATCGATGCGCTGTGCGCCGATGGCCGGATGAGTTTCGAAGCGCTGGGGCGACGGGTTGGTGTTTCCGAGGCTACGGCGCGTCGGCGCAGCGAATGGCTGCTGACCAACAACCAGGTCCACTTGCGGGCGATCGTTGAGCCTGCCGCTTTCGGTCTTGGTGTCGAGGCCCTGCTGTGGATCCGGGCGTCGCCGCACCAGGTCGAGCCGGTGGGCAAGAGCCTCGCGGAGCTCCCCACTGTCCGCTATGCTGCGGCAATTGCCGGCGACTATCAGATCATGGCCGACGTCACTGTGGAGGACATGTCGTCCCTCTATCGCTTCATCACCGATTCGGAATGGGCCCGGAACGCCGCTGGCGTGGACGTTTCCATCCTGCTCGATGCCCGCAAGCGCGGTGGTCGGCTCATGCGCTCGCCGTCGTAAGCCGTGCCGGTTCTGCTGTGACAACAGGGGCGACGGCGGCGTACCCCGTCTGCTGCTCGAAGGCGCGCCCATAGCGGAGAAGCTGCATATCGGTGTAGTGGTTGGAAGCGAGTTGAAGCCCGATGGGCAGCCCGGCGGAGCTGAAGCCGGCGGGGACGCTGAGGACGGGGAGCCCCGTAGCGGACAACAGGCACGCCGAGCGCATCCAGTCCAGGTAGGTTTCGGAGGCAACGCCCGCGACGTCGTCGGGATAACGAAGCGTAGCGTCGAAGGGAAGGACCTGGGCGCAGGGGCTTGCGAAGAGATCGAAGCGGCCGAAGAACTCCTGCACGCTGCGTTCCAGGCGAGTCCTGGCAGCCGTGGTTTCGATGAGGTCCCGGGCAGTCAGCGCGAACCCCTTGTTCACGTTCCAATGCACTTCCGGCTTGATGACGTCACCGGAACGCTCCAGGATCGGGCCCAGTCCTGCGGCGAAGTCCATGGCCCGGGTGTTCCCGAAAACGAGGTCAGCCTCGCTGAAGTCCGGCGTTGCTTCCTCCACGATCGCACCCAGGTCTGCGAACACCGACAACTGCCGTTCCAGGTGCTCCAGGATCTCCGGTTCCACCGGCACGCCGATCCCGAAATCCCGGGACCAGCCGATCCGCACACCCCGCATGTCCGTCTCCAAGCTGGAGCGGAAAACCTTGGGATCCAGCCCTTCGGGGTGCGGTACCCGGGGATCGCTGCCTGCGGTCACGGACATGAACAACGCAATGTCCTCCACGCTGCGGGCCATAGGCCCTGTCCTTCCCAGCCACGCATAGGCGTTGACGTCGGACGGCATGGGGATCACCGCCGTCGACGGCCGGAAGCCCACCACGTTGCAGAACGAAGCCGGGATCCGGAGCGAACCGCCCATGTCGCTGCCGTCGCCGATCGCCTGGATCCGGGAAGCGACGACGGCGGCCACCCCGCCACTGCTGCCCCCGGCGCTCAGGGCGGGCGCGTACGGGTTGGTGGTGGTTCCGAAGAGGTCGTTGAACGTGTGTGATCCGGCTCCGAACTCGGGAACGTTGGACTTGCCGGTGCTGACGACGCCCGCCGACTTGAGCCGCGCAATGATGAGGTCGTCGGCATCGGGCACGAAGTCGCGCAACGCCAGGGAGCCTTGGGTGGTGCGCATGCCGGCGGTGTTGTTGGTGTCCTTATGGGTCATGGGCAGGCCATGCAGGGGAGGCAGTTCGGCCCCGGACGCCGTCAGCTGATCGGCATTGAGCGCCAGGGCACGTGCGCCTTCGGCATCCAACGTCACCACGGCGTTGATCACCGGGTTCACATCCGAAATCCGCTGGAGATGATCGTCCAGGGCTTCGCGCGCCGAGATTTCCTTGCTGCGGATCGCGGCGGTGAGTTCGACGGCGGACAGCTCGCCAATGGTGCTGGACATGGTGCTCCTTTGCTGGATATTCGCTTGCTGAAAGTGTGCCGAGTCACATCGCACCCCGGAAGGGCGCCCCGCCCAAGCGGCATCGTTTGACTGTTTCGGCCAGATATTTGGCGGATTCCGTCAGCTATTGTGTGTGATCCGGCTCATAGCGGAAGGTGTTGCTAACCCACTGGCCGATCCGGTCGATGGGCGTTCTTCCGCGGAAAGCAGGTTGCGGCCGCCACGCCGATCCACATCGAGTAGCCGCCGCCGCCCCCCACACCGTCAGCACGCAGCAGAAAGAAGAAGACCATGACGCAAACAGCCACTGTCCTCCACCTCGATACCGAACAGACCACGGCGCTCCACGAGCTGTACCGCAGGCTCCACGCACACCCCGAACTCTCCATGCAGGAGCACGCCACGGCTGCCCTTATCGAGGAACAGCTGGACCGGCTCGGTGTGGACCACTTCCGCTGCGGCGGGACAGGGGTGGTCGGCATCCTGCGCAACGGTGAGGGGCCCGTAGTCGCGTTCCGCGCGGACACCGATGGGCTGCCCATCGAAGAGGCCACGGGCCTGGACTACGCCAGCACGGACACGGGAATGCTGGACGGTTCCGAGGTTCCGGTGATGCACGGCTGCGGCCACGACACCCACGTGGCCAGCCTGTTGGGAGCTGCGGAAATCCTCGCCGGAAACCAGGACGCCTGGTCAGGGACGCTGGTGCTGATTTTCCAGCCCGGTGAAGAAACGGCCGCCGGGGCGCTGGCCATGCTGGAGGACGGGCTCTGGGACAGGGCTCCCCGCCCGGAGGTCGTGTTCGGGCAGCACGTCATGCCACGGCCCGTGGGCACAGTATCGATTTCCAGCGGTCCGGTGGCAGCAATGGCTGATTCCCTCCGCGTGACGGTCCACGGACAGCAGTCGCACGGCTCGCAGCCCCAGGACTCCATCGATCCCATCGTCATGGCAGCCCACATGGTTACCCGGCTGCAGACCATCGTGTCCCGCGAGCTGGATCCACGGAAGTCCGCCGTCGTAACGGTTGGAACCTTCCATGCCGGCCTGAAGGAGAACATCATCCCGGCTTCGGCTGAGTTCACCCTCAACATCCGCACCTTCGACGAAGAGGTCCGAGGCCAGGTCCTGACCGCCGTCCGACGCATCATTGAGGCCGAGGCAGCTGCCTCCGGAGCACCGGGCCCGAAGATCGAAGAGCTGTACCGCTTCCCGCAGTGCTACAACGACCCCGACGCCGTTCCTTCTGTTTTGGAGGCACTGCGAGATGCGTTGGGGGCTGAGTCTGTCGAGGTGACCCCGCCCATGATGGGCAGCGAAGACTTTGGACACCTGGGTACGGCCATTGGCGTCCCTTCCGTGTTCTGGATGTTCGGCGGTACGCCGGGTGCTGTGTTCGACGGTCCGGGACCAGTCCCGGTCAACCATTCGCCCTT
Source organism: Paenarthrobacter sp. C1 (assembly GCF_049315185.1). Taxonomy (NCBI): domain Bacteria; kingdom Bacillati; phylum Actinomycetota; class Actinomycetes; order Micrococcales; family Micrococcaceae; genus Paenarthrobacter; species Paenarthrobacter sp. C1. The sequence goes on from NZ_CP186052.1 coordinate 817,017, forward strand.
CTTCGCTCCCGAGCTGGAGGGTTCCCTGACCGGGGGAGTCTCTGCCGCCGTCGCCGTCCTCCTGTCCCGCCTGGGCAACTGAGCTGCAAGGAGCGTCCCTATGACTTCAGCATTGACCGAACCGGCACCTGCGCTTCAGGACACCGGCGGCCCGCTTTCCGGCAGGCTCGTGGTGGACCTCAGCCGGGCGCTCGCAGGCCCGCATGCGGCCATGATGATGGGCGACCTGGGAGCACGGGTCATCAAGATCGAGAATCCTGGCACGGGGGATGACACCCGCGGGTGGGGTCCGCCTTTCGTCGGCCCCGAGGACGATCCACAGGCCACCTACTTCCTCTCCTGCAACCGAAACAAGGAGTCCCTGGCCCTGGACCTCAAGAGCGAAGACGGCCGGACAGTCCTGCGCCAACTCCTGGAACGGGCCGACGTGGTGGTGGAGAACTTCCGGCCCGGGGTCCTGGACCGGTTGGGCTTCAGCACCGACGCCATGCACAGGATCAACCCGCGCCTGGTGATCCTGTCCATCACCGGATTTGGCCACGATGGTCCCGAATCACAGCGCAGCGGTTACGACCAGATCCTCCAGGGTGAGGCCGGGCTCATGTCCCTGACGGGCTCGGGACCCGATGATCCACAACGTGTGGGGGTGCCCATCGCGGACCTGCTCTCCGGCATGTACGGGGCCTACGGGGTGGTCGCGGCCCTGCTGGAGCGTGAACAAACCGGCCGTGGACAGGTGGTGCGGACGTCGCTACTGGCATCACTGGTGGGAGTCCACGCGTTCCAGGGAACCAAAGTCACGGTAGCCGGCGAATCCCCGGAAGCCCAGGGCAACCACCACCCCTCCATCGCGCCGTATGGGCTCTTCCGTTGCCGTAACGGAAGTGTGCAGATCAGTGTCGGCAGCGAGAAGCTGTGGGCGGCCTTCACCTCCGCCTTTGGCCTTGATCCCACGGCCGACGGCGTTGCCACCAACGCTGATCGGGTGCGGAACCGCACGCACGTGATCGACGTAGTCGAAACAGCGTTTGCCGACTACGACGCCGAACCGTTGCTGGCGAAACTTGCCGGCGCGGGAATTCCCGCCGGGAAGGTGCGCTCCTTGAAAGAGGTCTATGAGTGGCCGCAACTGGCTTCGCAAGGCCTGCTGATCGACGTTGACCACCCGGTGCTCGGAGCTGTCACGCTGCCCGGACCGCCGCTGCGTTTCTTCGACAACGTCTCCGGGGCGGAAGCCACCCGGCGAGCCCATTGTGCGCCTCCGGTGCTCAACCAGCACAACGAGGAGATCCGGGGCTGGCTCGCGGGGGAGGACATTGATGACTGAAACGGCTACGCGACGGCGCCTCGGCGCGCGCGAACTGCTGGAGACAATGCTCGACGCCGGGAGCTACCTTTCGTGGGACGCCCCGGTTCGCGGGGTGGCAGGCGACGGGACCCGAAACACCGGGTATGCGGCCGACCTGGCAGCGGCCCGGGGCAAGTCCGGCAGCGACGAATCCGTTCTCACCGGGGAGGGCCGGATACGGAACCATCGGGTCGCCGTCGTGGTTTCCGACTTCGCTTTCCTGGCCGGGTCCATCGGGCGCGATGCCGCCCAAAGGTTGGTGTCCGCCGTCGAACGTGCCACCGGGCTTGGGCTGCCGCTGGTGGCGATGCCTGCATCCGGGGGGACGCGCATGCAGGAGGGAACCCCTGCGTTCCTGGGCATGGTGGACATCGTGGCGGCCGTGCAGGAACATCGAACCGCGGGCCTGCCGTACTTGGTGTACCTCCGGCATCCGACCACGGGTGGGGTCATGGCATCGTGGGGTTCGCTGGGACATGTGACCGTTGCAGAGCCGGGTGCGCTCCTGGGTTTCCTGGGCCCGCGCGTCTATGAGGCACTGCATGGAGAGGCTTTTCCCTCAGGTGTCCAAACGGCGGAGAACCTCTTCGACCACGGATTGGTGGACGCCGTGGTTCCGCCTGAAGGGTTGGGGGACTACTTTGGGCGGGTGCTGGATCTGCTTGAGCCCGGGCACGTGGTGGCCGGCGGTGCGCTGCCGTCCACCAGCTCCGCCACGGCCGGGGCAGCCGGGCAGACTGCTTGGGAGTCCGTCCTCCGTTCCCGGGATCCCCTGCGGCCATCCACTGCTGAACTCCTGCGGCATGCCGCGGGCAGTGTTGTGTTGCTGCGTGGGGCGGGTGATGGCACCAAAGACCACGGCATGCTGGTGGCCCTTGCCCGATTCGGCGCCACCTCGTGCGTGCTGGTGGGGCATCAACGCAACAACGCGATGGGACCGGCCTCGCTGCGGGATGCCCGGCGCGGGATGCGTCTGGCCAAGGAACTGCGGCTGCCGCTGGTCACCGTTATCGACACACCGGGGGCCTCCCTCTCCCGGGAGGCCGAAGAAGGCGGGCTCGCCGCTGAGATCGCCCGCTCGTTGTACGACCTCCTCGGAGTGGGGATTCCTACGTTGTCAGTCTTGCTGGGGCAAGGGACAGGGGGAGGGGCACTGGCCCTCCTGCCGGCCGACCGGACCATAGCGGCACAGAACGCCTGGCTGGCCCCGCTGCCACCGGAAGGAGCCAGTGCCATCGTCCACCGGACCACCGCGCACGCCGCGGCGCTCGCAGGAAGTCAGGGCATCACCGCGGCCGCGCTCGCAGCCAGTGGTGTGGTGGATGCGGTGGTGGAGGAAGTCCCGGATGCCGCCGCGGCCCCGATGGAGTTCTGTGACCGCCTGGGTGAGACGATCGCCGTCGAACTCTTGGGACTCGCGCGAAGCGGTGCTCCCGGGCTTCACCAAAGGCGGGCCAAATACCGGGCGCTGGTTAGCTGAGTTGCGGGAGTTATTGCCGCCTGGCCGTCTCACGTGAGGTACCGAAAGACGCCCCATCCTGGCGTCCTCACCACACAACCATGCCGATGGCTGGCGCTGAACGTGGGCCGTCGTTTGGCCGATGAAGACTGAAATACTGCTGGGGCACCGCACGCAATACAACTCAAGGTGCCTCGCAGCTGACACTGGAAGTCCACCGCCTGGCGGTCAAACTCGTCAGCTTCCCATTCCCGGCCATCAAGGTGGCTCTTTGCCCATCTCATCCCGGTTGCCCTGCTGCGCTGCGGCCCGACGTCGACTCAACGGTGCGTCCGCGGACCGCAGCTGCAGCTTTGGTGCCGCGCCTAAGCCCCAGCTGGAACTGCAATGCCGATGTACTGGGTGGAGAGGTATTCCTCGATGCCTTCGGCTCCGCCTTCACGGCCCAGGCCGGATTGCTTCACTCCACCGAAGGGAGCCGCTGCATTGGAGATGACGCCCGCGTTCAAGCCCAGCATGCCCGTCTCAAGTTTCTCTCCCATCCTCAGCCCGCGGTCCAGGTCCTTGGTAAAGACGTAGGCTGCAAGCCCGTACTCGGTGTTGTTTGCCAGCCTGACCGCTTCCTCCTCGGTTGAGAAGGTGACGATTGGCGCGACGGGGCCGAATATTTCCTCGGAGAGAATGGGTGATCCCTCGGTAACTCCCGCGAGGATAGTTGGCGCGTAGAAGTATCCCGGCCCGTCCACGGTGGTCCCGCCCGTGACGACCGTTGCGCCGGCGGATACTGCATCAGTCACCAGCGAGTGGACTTTGTCCCTGCTCTTGGCATCGATCAGAGGCCCCACAGTGGAGCCCGGTTCCGTTCCGCGCGCGGTGGTCATCGACGCCATGCGGGCTGCGAACTTTTCCGTAAATTCATCAGCCACCGAATCCTGGACGATGAACCGGTTGGCCGCAGTGCACGCTTCGCCCATGTTCCGCAGCTTCGCCAGCATGGCCCCTTCAACAGCGGCATCTATGTCCGCATCGTCGAAGACGACGAACGGTGCATTCCCACCCAACTCCATCGATGTGCGCAGCACCGTCTCGGCGGCATCTGACAGCAGTCGCCTGCCGACCTCGGTTGAACCGGTGAAGGAGAGCTTCCGGAGCCGGGAGTCCTTGATCAGCGGTCCGGTGGTGGCGCCCGCCCTGGTGGATGGGACGACGTTGAGGACGCCCGGGGGGAGGCCGGCCTCCTGCATGACCTGCGCGAAAAGCTGTGATGTCAGAGGAGTCAACCTCGCGGGCTTGAGCACCATGGTGCATCCGGCGGCCACGGCGGGAGCGATCTTCCTGGTGGCCATTGCCAGGGGGAAGTTCCACGGTGTTATCAGAAGGCAGGGACCTACCGGCTTCTTTTGAACCAAAAGCCGGGACTTCCCGTCGGGAGAAACCGAGTAGCGGCCCGAGGCGCGGACGGCTTCTTCCGAAAACCAGCGGAGGAATTCGGCCCCATAGGCCACTTCGCCCCTGGCCTCGGCCAGCGGCTTGCCCATTTCAAGGGTCATCAGCAGGGCAAAGTCTTCTGCCCGCGCCGTGACCAATTCGAAGGCGCGGCGCAGGATCTCACCGCGTTCCCTGGGCGCAACGGCCGCCCATGGAGCCTGCGCAGCCGCTGCGGCGTCAAGTGCGGCCAGACTGTCCTCAGGCCCAGCGTCCGCGATGCTCACCAGGACCTTGCCGGTGGCGGGATCTTCGACGTCGAACGTGGCACCTGAGGTGGCGGCGCGCCAGTCGCCGCCAATCAACAAGCCAGTGGGTACGGAGGCGAGCAGCTCGCTCTCGCGCGAAGCAGTGGTCATCTTTGTTCTCCTTGCTGGATGGTGTGTCCAATTATATCGCCTTGCGGACAAGTTGTCTGCACTACGAGAAGTTTTCTGCTTGCTTGCGGCTGGAGCGCCCCGTATCGTCAATGTCCAAGGGTTGTCCGCGAGGTGAGAGAAACAAAATGACTGACACTGGTGAGGCCTCCGTCGGTGGCATGGGCCTGATCACCAAGTCGGTGGCCGTTCTTCAGGCGCTGGCCGCTTCCGGGGAGCTCACTGTGGGGCAGTTGTCCGACGCCACGGGCGAACCGGTCAGTTCCCTGTACCGCTTGCTGTCCTCCTTGGACGCCGTTGGGTGGGTGGAGCAAGGCAGCAAGCGCGGCAAGTTCCGCCTTGGCCTGGACTTCCTCTGGCTGGGGGCCCGGCTGGAAGCTCAATTGGATGTCCGACGCCTGGCCCTGCCGGAACTCACGCGCCTGCATGAGGCCACCGGGGAGACGGTCTTCCTCTGTATTCGCCGCGGAATGTCGGCCGTGTGCATAGAGAGAATCGACGGACGCGACGTCCAGATCCATAGCCTTCGGCTGGGGGAGTCGTTGCCACTTGGCGAGGGTGTTGCCCCGCGGGCCATTCTGGCTTTTGAAAGCCCCGACTTCGTGGCCCGATACCTTCGCGACGCCGCGTCCCGGGCCCCCGTCAGCGCGATCGCGCCGGAACGGGAGCAGCTGGTGCGGCTCCTCGATGAAACCGCGGCAAGCGGTGTGGCGGTGGCCGAAGCAGATTGGGTTGACGGCATCGGTGGCGTTGGTGCCCCGATCTTCGACCACAAGGGGCACGTCGTGGCTGCGCTGTCGATCAGCGGACTCTCCGGTCGTCTGTTCTCCGGAGATATTGACGTGGTGGCCTTGGTGACCCAGGCGGCGCACGCAGTGAGCCTGAAGCTGGGTTCAAAGTCATTCACAGGAAGGGTGAACCGTGGCCAAGCCAATTCAGTTGCTAGCCAAGAGCAGTAAGCTGCTGCATTCTCTCGCAGACGGGGGAGCCCTGCCCATCAGCGAGTTGGCTGAGGAGCTCGATATGCCGCGGCCCAGCGTCTACAGGCTGACCGATGCGTTGAGGCTGGTCGGCCTCACCTCAACTGCAGAGGATGGACGCATCCAACTCGGCGTGGAAGTACTGCACCTGGCGCGTGCGGTTCTGGACACCCTCCCTGAAGCCAGGGCGGCACAAGGTGAACTTCAGCGACTTAACCGCGTCACTGGCCAAACTGTATATCTCTGCGCTCCACGGGAAAACACTGTGGCATGCCTGGAATGGGTGAGGGGCACCCGCGTCTCCCTGCTGGCCCTCAGCCCCGGAGGTACGCTCCCGGTAAATGCAGGGGCAACCAGCCGGGCAGTTTTGGCGTATTCTCCGGGCCTCCTTGAGGGATTGTCCGGTCTCAGCCTTGAGAAGTTGACGCCGAATACGCTGACCTCGCTTGAGGCTCTGGAGCGCGACGGCAAGGAGATTCGCCAGCGCGGTTACAGTGTGTCGCGCGAGGACGTGACCGCGGGAGTATCGGCTCTGGGCGCTCCCGTCTTCGGCCCGGACGGCAAGGTCAGTTGCGCCATATCGCTGGCTGGGCTGACTGACGACATTCTGGGGAACGAGTCTCAGTATGCTTCTGAGCTTTTGATGTCTGCAGGCAGGATCCAGGAAGCGCTCAAAGCCAGTCGGTGACACCCGGCCGGGACGGACCGGCCCCGGCCGCTGACGCCCGGCCGTCGCCCGAACCTTCACCGCCACCCTATTTCCAGCCCCCGCAAAGGGGGCTCTTTTATTGTGCCCTTTGTGGCGCCACGGCGGGGAGGGGCGCCGCCGTCGGGAGCCCGGGTTTCCTGCACAAACATTTAATTCTCATTTCATAGACAAACTGTCCGCAGGGCGATACATTTGACGTACTTTGTTGAGAGAGGATTACCCATGAATACGAAAACTGAGGTCCTCACCGACCTGGAGATGAGCAGCATCATCCAAGAAGCCCGGTGGCGCGTCATCGACACTGTGGCCGCCAGCAAGGCCGGTCACATCGGCGGTCCCATGTCTGCCATGGACGTGCTTGTCTCCCTCTACTTCAAGCACATGCGCATTGATCCGAATAACCCGCGCGATCCCGAAAGGGACCGGTTCATCCTGTCCAAGGGTCACTGCGCAATTGGCCTCTACACCGTCCTGGCACTCAGGGGATACTTTCCCGTTGAGGAACTGGCAACCTTTGACCACGGAAACTCCCGCCTCCAAGGACACCCGGATATGCTCCTGACCCCTGGAGTGGACGCGTCAACAGGGTCGCTGGGTCAAGGTTTGTCCAGCGGCGCCGGCATGGCGCTCGGCGCCAAGAAGCTGGGAAAGGACTTCCACACCTGGGTCATGTTGGGCGACGGTGAACTCGGAGAAGGCATGGTGTGGGAAACAGTCCTATCAGCACCACGCTTTGGACTGGACAACCTGACGGCGATCGTGGACGTCAATGGCCTGCAGCAGTATGGCTGGCCGGCGGGGCCGCGGGACCGGTTCGACCGCAGCGAGCCCGTGGGCCACGTGGACCTGGAGGCCGTGTTCACCGGATTTGGATGGAACACCATCAGCATCAATGGGCACGATCTCAAAGAGATCTCGGACGGCCTCACCTTTGCGCAGTCTTTCCGCGGAGTCTCCGGAAAACCGACAGCGATCATTTCGAACACCACCAAGGGGTTCGGAGTCTCATTTACCAGTGGCACGTACAAGTGGCATAACGGCATCGCCACAGAGGAACAATTGCGGACCGCCCGGGAAGAACTCGGCCAGAAGATGGAGTCAGTCAAGTGAGCACCAAAGCACAACGTCAGGTTTGGGGAGAGACGCTTTCCGAACTGTCTGAACTGGATGAGCGCATCCTGGTCCTGGACGGGGACCTTGCGACGTCCACACGCGCGGACATCATTGCAGAGTCCCATCCGGAAAAGTTCATCCAGGTGGGCATCGCAGAGCAAAACATCGTCGGCATGGCCTTCGGCCTCAGTACCCTTGGGTACCGGCCGTGGCTGTCATCGTTCGGGGTCTTCTTCACCAACCGGGCACTGGACCAGGTCAGGATGCTGGTGTCCCAGACCAAGGCCCCAGTCCGTATCGCGGCGGCGTACTCCGGGTTGCTCAACGGCTCGAGCGGCAAGACACACCAGGACATCGAAGACTTCGCCATAATGCGGGCCATGCCCAACATGACGGTCATCGCCCCAGCCGACGCCACCGAGGCGCGCGCCGCCATCAAATGGGTGGCGGACTACGACGGCCCCGTCTACATTCGTTTCGCCCGCGACGCCGTCCAGGACGTATTTGACGAAGACTACGTGTTCGCACCGCACAAGCCCGTGGTCCTGCGCCACGGAACCGATCTCACGGTCGTCTCAACCGGGGTGCAGACCTCCAGGGTTGCGCAGGCGCTCGATTCCCTTGAGCAGGAAGGAATCACGGCAAAACACATCCACGTTCCGATGCTGAAGCCCTTGGACGAACAGGAACTCCTGCAGGAGCTCCGCTCTGCGCCCTTGATTGTCACCGTGGAAGAGCACAGCGTTCTCGGAGGACTCGGGGGCCTGGTCTGTGAGCTGACCGCAGGATCCGAAAAGCCTGCACGTGTCACCAGGCTCGGGCTTGCCGATCATTGGTCCGAATCCGCGCCGAACGAGTTCCTTTTGGACAAATACGGACTGTCACCGGCCAAAGTTGCGGAGCACATCAAGGCCACCCTGAAGTCGCGGAAGTGAATGACGTCCATTATGTCCAAGCCACTCCAGACTTTGAGCCCCCTTAAGACCGTGCAGCAGCGCGTGCCCGCCGGCCTTTCACGCATTGTCACCCTCACCCCAGCCCCGGCCATTGACAGGGTCTACTTCCTGGACCGCATGGTGGAGGGGCACGTCAACAGGGCAACCAGAGTTGAAACGTACTTGGCAGGCAAAGGCATCAACGTTGCACGTGCCCTGAGCCTCGCTGGAAACGTCGCCACCGCTGTGGTGCCCATCAACGACGAGGACCTCGAGCTGGCCGAGGGCAGCGAGAGCGTACGCAACAAGGTGTTCAAGACCGTGGGAGTCACTGCAGCCACCAGGGTCAACGCAATCATCGTGGACACGGACGGCGCCACCACAAACTTCAACGAGAACGCGGCGCCGCTGACTGCGGAGAAATGGCAACAGCTCTGCGACGCGACGCTCGATGAAGTCAAAAGGGTCCAGGCAGACTGGTTGGTCCTGGGCGGTTCGCTTCCGGTGGACAGCAGCACCGGCCACGAAGTCGATCCTGGCAGGCTCTTCCGTACTGCACATCAGCAAGGAGTCTCAACGTGCCTGGATACCTCGGGAGAAACCCTTAAAGCTTGGGCCTCATCAGCAACGCCGGTGGACCTGGTCAAGCCCAACAGGGAAGAACTGGCTGAGATCACTGGGACGGCGCTACGGACCATGAGGGATGTGGTGTTCGCCGCCAACGTGCTCCGGCAAAGGGGGATCAGGACCGTCTTGGCCAGCCTGGGAAGCGACGGGCTGGTAGCGGTCAGCGAGCATGGGGTCCTCTGGGCAAGGGGCCCTTCAGCCAGGGTCCTCAACACCACGGGAGCCGGAGACGCCGCACTTGCCGGTTATCTCAGCGCACTGCCGCACTCAACAGCGGCCCCGTACTCAACGGAAGTGGTCTGCGAGGCCCTTGCCCGCGCCGTCGCCTGGGGTGCGCTCGCCGTGCAGGAAGCCACTACCATCCTTCCGCGGGTCGTCTTCTCACCGGCAGGCATCTCAGTGTCCGCGCCGGACCCTGACTACGTACTTTCCCGGTAACTTATCGCCCACGATCTGCCAGGGCCCGTGTCTCGCAACGTCCGGGCCCTGGCTTTCCCTTGCCCGCGGACGTTTACGGGATGTACCGGTTGCTGCGCAGATATTCCAGGTGTGTTCGCAGGCTCTCGTGGGAGTCGACGCAGTCATTGAATCCTGCCTGCCTGATCTTGATAGTGCTCTGCACCATGTCGAAGTCAGACGCCATCCAGCCGTCAACGAACGGCCACGAAGCAATGGTGTCCCACGGCGTTGGCCGGAGTCCGTGACGGCTCACCATCTTCTGCCACAGCCCGTCCTTGTCACCCATCTGATCTGACAGGGACAGGGGCTGGGGTTCGGCCGTCGGCATGTCGAAGAACCCGGCCAGCACCTCCCAGAGTTGGTTCCACCGGAAGTTGTCACCGTTGGTGACATTGAAGATTTCGGCATGCGCTGCTTGAGCGGTCAGGGCCCACGAAACGGCCCGTGCAAGAAGTCCGGCATCCGTGGCTTGGTGCAGGGCCTTCCATGTTCCCGGCAGACCCGGGAAACGGAGAGGGACGCCTTCTTCCTTGCTCACTGCGGCGAAAACCGCCAACCCGTTGACGATGTTCATGGGGGATCCGGCGCTGAAACCGAACACGCCATCAGGGCGGAGAACGGTCCAGGAGAAGTTGCGCTCCTGGCCGCGCTGCCTCAGCGCGTCCTCCTGGTTGTTATAGAAAATGGGTCCAAGGAACCGGGGGTCTGATTCCTTGGCAGGCGTCTTGTAGTGGCCCAGGTGTTCCCCGTACGACTTCCCGCCTCCCACCATGACGACTCTCTCGAGGGTGGCGCCGGTGACCTCCAAAGCATCGAGGATATTGACCAGCATGGCGGTGTTGGGCTCCACAGCTGCCTTCATCGGCAGGTCAACGTAAGCGGCGTACACCACATGGGTGACCCTTGCCAGATCGGCGAAATTCTCCCTGACCGACGCCGGGTCAAGGAGGTCGACGCTGACGTGGCGAACGGTGCTCCGTTCGTGGAGCTCCTCCAGGGGGCCGCGCCGCGCAACCGTCACCACGTTCCAGCCGTCGTCGGCCAGGCGAAGGGCTGCCGCGCGTCCAATGACGCCATGCGCCCCGGCCACCAGTACCGTACCGGGGCCCTCGCTATGAAACTCTTTCATCACATGTCCATTCCCAGCTGACTGCTGTGGTTGAAATGGCATTGGGCCGGGCCAGGTGGCCCGGCCCAATGCCGAAGATGAACGCGCAGGTGCACGTTGTTTGTTAATGCTCGACGGCGGTAGCGGCCCTAGTGGGAGCCGGCGCCTTGGAGGGTGTCGTCGCCCGCTACGGCCTGGACGTGATCGTGCGGGTCTCCCTTGTAAGCCCAGATCCGCTTGTACGAGCCGGTACCAAGATCGTCAAGCAGGTCCGGTCCCACCGGATTCCAATTGAGCTCGGCCCGGGCTTTTGCCGAATCCACGCGGCTGTTGCTCGAGATTGCTACGTCAACCCAGCGCTGCCCCAAGGCTTCGTAGGCCACCTCGGGCGGGCATGACTCTGCTGACTCCAGGCCCACCAGCCGGGCGATGGTCTCTGCGATGTCGCCCATTCGGGCTTCACCCGAGGCCAGGTTGTAGACGCTCCCTGCAGGGGCGTTTTCCAAAGCCAGGAGGTAGGCCTCGGCAAGATCGGAAATGTACACGTTGGACCAGCGGTTGTCGCCTCGGCCCACATACAAGCTGCGTCCCGAGGTGATGGCCTGACGGATGAGCAAGGGCAATTGTTCGCTGGCGCCATCGCCAAAGATCATCGACGGCCGCAGGACCACCGTGTGGATCCCCCTTCCGGAGGCTTCGGTGACCGCTTGGTCGGTGGAGTACCGGGTGGCCACGATCTCTGCGGGGTCATGGACCACGTCTTCGGTGAAGACGGTCTGGTTCAGCTCACCCTGTGCCAGGTCTGTGTAGACGCCCGTTCCGCTGGTGCGGATGAACTTCTTTCCCGTTCCTTCCAGGGCCGAGAGGAACACCTGCGTTGAGTCAGCGTGATCGGCCGTGGCAGTGTCAACCACCGCATCGGCAGCCAGGGCAGCTTCGCGGAGGGTGGTGGCGTCGTCGAGTCCGCCGAGCACGGGATTGATGCCCCGGGCACGCAGGGCCTTGGCGCCGCTTTCGCTGCGGACCAGGCCACTGACGGAGTGACCGGCCTGAAGGAACCTCTGTGACACCGCCTGTCCGATGTAGCCAGTGGCTCCAGTTACGAAGATATGCATTGTTTTCCTTTTCTCTGTGCGGGGTTTTGTCTGGGGGCTGCTTAGGCCACGTGGTTCAGTTGTTCGTCCTGCTGCCCTTGGGGCAGGACGTTGGGACGGTCATCGTCCAGGAGGAGGCGGCTGATGGCGGAACAAACAGCTTCGGCCATGGTTCCGATCGGGGCGTGCTCCGGGTGAACGAGGTATCGCTGATAGTGATCCTCGGAGGGGAACACTGACATGTATCCGGTGACGTTAACGTCGTCGACGGCCCTGATAACCCGTACGTCCTCCAAATCCGGAATCTTGCCCGGAAGGCTCCTCAAGGCGTCTTCAAAGGTGGTGCGTGCCTCGCGAGTGATGTCCTCGGGAAAAGTGAAACTGACGAGTTGGTAGAACATCGTTCTGTGGCCTATCTGTTGTGGTGGTTCATTTGATCGGGATTGGTCTTGTGCTCAACGGTGACGAAGATCAATTGCGACAGCCCAATATTTTCCAGATCGTGGAGCAGGTATTCGCCGGGAAGAAAATGGAAATGACGCGAATCGCCCACGGCATACTCCACTTCCCGTGTGGTGCCGTCGTCTTCGTGCTGCCTACTGCGTCCTGCGGTGACCGCTGTCCAGAAGTAGTCCAGGACATGACGGTGGGCGTGGAGGCGCTGACCCGGGTCCAGCCTGATTTCCCAGACCCTTACGTGCTCGGTCTCCGAGACGATTCTTTGTCCGACGTTGAAGTTGTAGGCGTTCTCATGAAAGTCGCGGAGGACTTCTTCCGGCCAGCCAACGAAGTTTCGGGCCACTACGGCTCCCGCTCGCTGGCTTCCACGTGGGACGGTGGCCGGGCTTTCCTGGGTTGTCACTAGGTGTCCTCTCGATGGCAGGCGAGGAGGAATCACACGAACGTGGTGACGCCTCCGTTGACGGTGTATTCGGCTCCGGTGATGAAGCTTGCGGCGGGTGATGACAGGAAGAGGATGACTGGGGCGACGTCGTCGGCGTTCCCCAGCCTCCCTACCGGCAGTGCCGAGTCATTGACGAACGCTTGGATTGCCTCTTCCCGCGGTACACCGAATTTGCGGGCCTGGGAGTCGAGGAATCCTCCGGGGCGATCCCACATTGAAGTGTAGATATGCGCCGGTGCAACTACATTGGACCTGATTCCCTTCGGTCCGAACTCGCGGGACAGCATCTTGGACAGAGACAGGACGGCGGCCTTGGAAACGCTGTAGTCCGGCGCATCCACCAGGGGGGTCCTTCCCGCTTCCGAGCCCACATGGACGATTGATCCTGAACCGGCCGCAATCATGGATGGCAGGACTTCCCGGCACATCCTCACATATGCCATGAAGTTAAGTTCCATGGTGGAACGCCACATATCGTCGGTGACGTCCAGGAAGCCCTCCCGGACCGACACCGCCCCAGCGTTATTGACAAGGACGTCTATTCCACCGAATCGTTCAATGGCTTCTTGCACGGCGGGCCCGGGGGACTCCGGAAGAGCCAGATCCGCGGCAATGTGCAGGAGCCTGCCGGCCTCCGCGCCTTCGACGCCCGCCGTTTCCACGTGTTCGCGGCTGACTCCAACAACGTTTGCTCCTTCCTTGAGGAAGAGTTCCGCGGCAGCGAGCCCGATTCCCTGGCTCGCCCCTGTTATAAGGACAGTTTTGCCGCTGAAAGTTTGATTCATGGTCCGTGTTTGCCTTCCTCTGTTCATGCAAATCAGACGTTCGCAGAGGACACCGAGCCTAGCTGCCAGGCGGCGCAAGGTCCCGGGTTCGAGGGGCAAAGGATTGGTGGATATTCGTTTTAGTTCTTTTGCTTGGGTCCTGGGTTCCCTCGAATGGGCTTGAAATCAATGCTTCCACGAAGGGCGGGCAGGCGTCCAAGACCAGAATGCAATGCAGGGGCAAAGCGCTGCTTATGACTTCGCGGGGCCTCGTCAGGACCACATGAAGGAGTACGATCCCTCGCGTAATTCGTCCTGGAGCCCCGGCCCCTTGGGCTGCCAGCCCAGTTCAATCCTTGCCTTGGTAGCATCCACGCGGCAGTTGCCTGCAAGCACGCCATCGACGAACGTCACGCCGTATGCCGTGTAGGCCGTATCCATGGTGCATGACTGGGCATCGGCGTATCCGAGGATCCCGGCGATGTCCTGGGCGATGTCGCCCACTGACGATTCGCCGGCAGCGATGTTGTAGAGACTCCCTGCGGGTGCCTTGGCCAGGGCAAGCGCGAACGATTCAGCCGCGTCGGCGATGTAGACGTGGGATTGCCTGTTGGCGCCGGGGCCTATGTACAGGCTTTGTCCCGCAGTGATGGCCCGCTTGATCAGGCCTCCGATCACAGGACCGCCCGCCTCCCCGTAGGCAATCGAAGGGCGAAGGACCGTGGTGTGAATGTCCCTCTCCGCGGCTTGCTGCACCCGGTCGTCCGTTTCGAGGATTTGGGCTATCCCCCGAATCGGAGAGACCGACATCCCCTCTTTGTGGACGGTCCTGTTCAGCGAGCCAAGGGATGCGTCCACGTACACCCTTGCAGTGCTGCTTCGGATGTACCGTTTGCCGGTACCCTCCAGCGTGGCGAGGAACAGCTTCGCTGCCGGCAGGTGCCCTGAGGCATCAACCACAGCATCCACCAGTTGCGTGACGTTCCGGATGGTCTCCCCGTCTTCGAGGGTGGCCAGGATGGGAGTTATCCCACGGGCCTCCAAGACCCTCGTTCCCGTCACAGTGTCCGTGAGCCCAAAGATCTCATGGCCTGCCATCTTGAGCCGTAAGGCAATTGCCAGTCCAAGGTACCCGGTTGAGCCGGTGACAAGTACAGACATTCTGATTCCCTTTCGGCTGAACGTCCCCGCGTGCTGCGCATTCCGCTATGCACGTCCGTGAACATCGTTCCACGGCAATTGCAGGGTCTCTAATAGAAATCCGCTGTGGGACCCATGGGGTTTGATTATGGCTTGGGTTCTTTGCGTCGGCCGTTGCGCCGTTCCAGCACGGCTGGCAGTTCTTGCAACAGTTCCACGTACCTCTCCGCGGTAGGCGACAACTTGGTGCGGCTGTACACAGACAAGTCCCGGGTCAGGGGAGGGAAGGGTTCCACAGCCACCCCGGGCCCGTCCATGGGAAGGGCGTTGGCGGGAAGCAACGCAACACCGGCGCCCGCTCCTGCCAGCTTGACGGCGCTGTCTATCTGCCCGGTGTGGAACACGAAATCAGGGGTGATATTGGTGGATTGCATGTACTCGCGGATGAATTCGCCCAGCCCGTGATTTCCTTCGAAGGTTATCCAGGAATGCGAATCCAGCGAGCTCACGGGAAGGATCCCGCGGGACTGGGGTGCCCCTTGCGGGGTCTGTCCCGCATACGGTTGGACGTCTTTCAGGATGGGATCCTCGGGAGCCAGATACAGCACAAAGATCTCATGGCCCAGGTCGATGACCGGTCCGCTCCACTGCTTGGGCGTGGGGCCGACCGCCAGATCTCCCGTGCCGGAGGCCACCGACTCCTCCAACGTCCTCCTGTGGGCGAACTCCAACAGGGTGACGGGAATCTTTGGGTTGTCGTTATGCCAACGGAGCAAAGACGGAGGCAGGATGCCCGCGGCTATGGAGTGCACTGTGGCAATCACTAATTCGCCTGCTTCACCGTTGAGGACTTCGCGGGCCGCCCGCTTCGCGTCCTCGGCAGCCTTCAATGAGATGCGCGCGTGTTCAGCGTAGGCGCGGCCGGCAGGGGTCAGCCGCACCGTTCCGGTGCTTCGCTCTATGAGCTCACCACCCGCGGCGCGCTCCAGCGCGCGGATTTGTTGGCTCAGTCCTGGCTGGGATACACGGAGGAGTTCAGCCGCCCGGGTGAAGGACCCTTCCTCTGCCACGACCAGTAAGTATTCCATCTGCCTCAAAGTCACCTTATAAGCATAGGTTATGCAAGGCGCTGGAAATAGCTCTTGGACTTTCCTGTGTGCTGCGACACAAGCTGGTGACATCAGTTCAAAGCAGCGGCAGGCGGCCGCAATGCAAACGCCCCGGAGCACCGATTCACGATTTTGTTGAAGCCGTGCACCGATTCTTGGAGGTAACACGATGAAAAACGGAATGTTCGTCTTCGACTGCGTTGTTCACACGCAGGATTTCACTGATCGGCAGATCCGGCCCGGAGGTGACGGCCGGCAGGTTCGCGCGCACCGCACCAACCAGGGGCAGTTCAATAAGCTCATGGCCACCAAGGGTCCGGCCGACAAGCCGGACTACTACGATCCTGTGGATGTCGAATGGGCAAACAAGACGCTCTTTGAGCAGTCCGACACGGACATCGCGATGGTGTGCACGGTGCCGCTCTTTGGCCAATGGCAGAACTCGCTGGGGCCCGCCGAATTGAACTATCAGCTGGCTGCTTCCAACCCGTCCCGTTTTTACTTCACCGGCGGCGTGGACCCCGTGTGGCAAGGGCTGGACTTCGCGCTGGAAGAGATGGAGCGGCAGGTCAAGGAATGGGGTGCGGTCAGCTTCAAGTTCTACCAGTACCACGATGAGGAACATCACTGGCGGGCTGATGACAAGGAGATCGCCTACCCGCTGTGGGAAAAGGCAATCGA
Organism: Paenarthrobacter sp. C1; assembly: GCF_049315185.1. Lineage (NCBI taxonomy): Bacteria > Bacillati > Actinomycetota > Actinomycetes > Micrococcales > Micrococcaceae > Paenarthrobacter > Paenarthrobacter sp. C1. The sequence goes on from NZ_CP186052.1 coordinate 833,309, forward strand.
GCTCGGCATCAAGATGGTGCAGTTCCACAAGGGCTATCCCTTGGGCATGCAGCCGGTGGAAGCGTTCCGCCCCAATGACATCCAAATGGCCGCGTATGACTTCCCGGAATTGAACTTCGGGATCCACCACCTCGGCGATCCCTACGTCGATGAGCTGGTCAGCATTGCGTCCCGTTTTCCCAACATTTACTTGATGCTTCCGCTGTGGCACAACCAGTATTACCTTCAGCCCTACCCGATGCTGCACCGTCTGGGGCAGACCCTGCTCTTCGTCGGAGCGGACAAGCTTTGCTACGGATCCGAAGGCTTCCTGTGGCCGCACATGCAGACCTACATCGACACGTGGGCCAACCTCGAAATGCCGGAGGAACTCCAGGACAAGTACGGATACCCGGAGCTGACTCCGGAGATCAAGGAGCAGGTCTTTGGCTTGAACTTTGCCAAGGGCCTGGGGATTGACCTCGAGGTAAAGAAGAAGGAATTGGGGCTGCTGTGACGGGTGCAGCCAATCCAGAACCCCGGGAAGAGGACCTTCAAGAGGCCCTGTCCTACATTCGTCCCCTTCTCAAGGGGCACTCGGGCGACCTCACCATCGCAGCAGTTGAGGACGGTGTGGTGACTGTCGATTTCCATAACGCGTGCCACTCCTGCCCAGCCATATCAGTGACTTTTGCCGGTCTGGTCCGTTCCCGCCTGATGCAGGTGGACGGCGTAAAAGGTGTCAGGTCTTCGCAGGTCCACGCTTCCCAGAGGGCCTTGGACCGGATTGCTGCCACCCTTGGCAGTTCGGCGCATTACCGCCCTGGGCAGCCGGCTGCACGGCCGTCGCTGCCACTTCGGCCCACACAGCCAGCGGCGTGCCAGGCGGCGGCCGTGGCCGATGCGGGAAGGTGCTGACGTGAACCCTTCCGAGCTCTCGTTCAGACTCGACGGCGGCGTCACCATGGTGACGGGCGGGGCGTCCGGCATTGGTAGTGCCATTGCCACGGCGTTGGCGAAAATGGGCAGCCACGTGGCCGTGGTGGACCTGCCGTCCAGTGATGCTTCGGCAACGCTGGAGGCCATCAGGGCGGCCGGAAGGAACGCTGAGTTCATTCCGGCTGATGTGACCAAGCCTGAGCAGATGCAGGCTGCCGTGGAAAAGGCGGAAAGTTCGTTGGGTCCGCTCACGGCAGCGGTGAACTCTGCCGGAATTGCCCATGCCGTTGCGGCAGAAGACATGACCATGGAGCAGTTCGAGCGCGTGTTCCAGATCAACGTCACCGGAGTGTTCCTTAGCTGCCAGGCACAGGCCCGAGCCATGAAACGCAACGGTGGGGGCGCGATCGTGAATTTGGCATCCATCTCCGGAATCGTCTCCCACCGGGAAATGCTCCAAGCGCACTACAACAGTTCCAAGGCCGCCGTAGCGCACCTTTCAAAGTCGTTGGCCACAGAGTGGGCTCCCTACGGTATCCGGGTCAATTCCATTTCTCCCGGCTTTACCCGAACACCTATGAACGACCGTGCGGAAGTGGCAAGCATCCTGGACGAGGCCGTCACCCGGAACACGCCTTTGGGGCGGCCGGCCGAGCCGCTTGAAATGGCAGGGCCCGCGGTGTTCCTGCTGTCGTCTGCAGCCAGCTTCTGCACTGGCGCGGACCTCGTGGTGGATGGTGGCTTTACCGCCTGGTAGGACGCAACTCGCTGCCTCCAGCGATAACCCAGGGTTATCAGCTGCGAAGAATCTTTGACTTGGACTTATCGTGACGGTCCTCACAAACTTGAAATAGCTTCGCAGGTGCCCGGTCGAGGGCCGGCAAGCGGAAAGCCCCGCTACCCCGAGAGTGCGAAGAGCTTCACATCCCCAACCCTCATCACACCGTCGAGATTTTCTTACAGAGAGGTAAGGCCCATCGTGATGAACGAATCAAGCCGTACAACGCAAACGGACTCTGTTCAGGCAGGCCGTCAAAGGAAGCTGCGCCGCCCCATGGGAGTTGCTCTGGCGATGCTCGCCACGGCTGCCCTGGCGCTGACTGGTTGCAGCGCGGACGGAGCCGCCAACGCAGGCGGTTCGGGCAAAAAGACCATCGGCGTATCGATGCCCGAGTTCCACTCATTGTTTTACGTTGCCGCCGTTGATGGCATGAAGAAGGCCGCTGCCGACGAAGGCTATGAACTCGTCGTCCTGAATGCAAACGGCAATTCCTCGCAGCAGGTCAACCAGGTTCAGAACCTGGTGACCCAGCAAGTCGGGGCAGTCATTTTCGCCATGCAGGATGCGACGGCCGGTGCGGCCGGTGTTGCGGAGGCCAAGGGGGCAAACATCCCCGTTATTGCCATTGACCAGCGGCCCCAGGGCGACGTAACAACCTTCATTGGCAGCGACAGCATCAAGGCTTCCACGGAACTCTGCGACTACCTGGCCAAGCAGATGGGCGGCAAGGGAAACCTGGCCATCATCAAGGGCGTGCTTGGTTCCTCCACAGAAATTGAGCGCTCCAAAGGATGCGGAAGCATTCTGGAAAAGAATCCGGACATCAAGGTGGTCTCCACCACCAACGCCGACTGGGACGAGAACAAGGCCTACAACGTGGCCCAGGATGTCCTGACGGCCAACCCTAACCTGCAGGCAATCTTTGCCCAAAATGACGGAATGGCCCTTGGTGCGGCGAAGGCAGCAGCGCAGGCCGGCCGCTCCAACCTCAAGATCGTCAGCGTTGACGGCTTCCCTCAGGTCTATGACGCCATCGAGGCCGGGCAGGTCCTGGCCACGATGTCCCAGGAACCTTTCCAAATGGGCGAGTTGGCCGTTCGCACCGCCATTGAAGCGATGAAGGGCGATGCTGCCTCCATTGAAAAGGAGCAATTGCAGCCAACCGTCCTGGTGACAAAAGAGAACCTCGAAGAGGCTCGTTCCGCCGGATACTACGGCCCCGCGAAATAGCACGGAGCCGGCCTGCCCTGTACCGGGCAGGCCGGCACTTCCCCCCGAACCAAGAAGGAAATCCATGTCAATCCTGAGCACGGGACCGGCACCCCTCAACGGAGGAACGCTGACCGAGGAGCCCAACGCCCTCAAAGGAATAGGCCTCACCAAACAGTACGGCGGCAACACAGTGCTGCACGGAGTCGACATCACGCTGAAGGCGGGAACGGTCCTGGGATTCATCGGTGAGAATGGCGCTGGAAAGTCCACCCTGAGCTCCATTCTGGCTGGTATCAAATCTCCGGATGCCGGCGAAATGTGGCTGAACGGAACTCCCTATGCTCCCACCGGTCCAGCCTCGGCGTTGAACAGTGGGGTTGCCATCATCCACCAGGAAATCAAGATGGTGCCGCGGCTCAGCGTCGCTGAGAACATGTTCCTGGGACGGTGGCCGAAAAAGCGGGGCCGCGTGGATACAGCATCCATGGCCGAGCAGGCTGAATCGGCGTTGGCCGTTCTGGGAGCCAAAATAGACCCACGCCGGGCCGTCGCCGGGTTGTCCATGGCGGCCCAACAGGAGATAGAGATCGCCAAGGCAATTCTTCGCGATCCGTCCTACGTGATCTTCGACGAGCCGTCCGCCTCTCTGGGGCAGGAGGAGACCGAGAAGGTCCTTGATCAAATCCGGATCCTCCGTGACCGGGGCGCAGGCGTGATCTATATCAGTCACCGCCTGGACGAAATCTCCGCGATTGCCGATGAAATACTCTGCCTCCGGGATGGTCGCCGTGCGATGGCGTGGGACACCGGACGGGTCACCAAGGACCAGATGATTCACGCCATGGTGGGGAGGGAATTCGTTTACGCCCATCAGCAACCGGAACCAGCCCAAGAGGACGTGGTGCTGGAAGTGGACGGCCTGACCCGTCAGGGAGTCTTCAGCGATGTTTCCTTCTCGGTCCGCAAGGGGGAGATCCTGGGGATGTCCGGCTTGGTCGGTGCGGGTCGCACGGAGGTTGTGAGGACCCTCGCCGGAGCCGACCGGGCGGATACCGGAACGGTGACGGTCGAAGGTAAGGCCGTTGAGATCCGCAATGTTGCAGGTGCCATCCGCGAAGGCATTTTCATGGTCCCTGAAGACCGCAAAGGCCAGGGGCTGAACCTTGGCAGGAGCGGGGGAGAGAACATGGTCCTGCCGTGGGAAAACACCCTGACCCCCAGCGGCTTCGTCACCAACAGGACCGTGAAGCGCGTCGAGCGCGAGCAAGCCCTTGAACTGGACATTCGGGGCAATCTGAGCATCCCGGTCCTGTTCCTGTCCGGAGGAAACCAGCAAAAGGTCCTGCTGGCCAAATGGCTGGTCCGGAAACCGAAAGTGCTCATCCTTGATGAACCCACCCGTGGCGTGGATGTCGGTGCCAAGGCAGCCATCTACGGGATCGTCAGGAAGCTGGCAGCTGAAGGGGTAGCGATCATCGTTGTCTCTTCCGAACTTGAAGAGGTCCTGGGCCTCTCCCATCGCGTCCTCGTCATGGCAGGGGGAAGGCAGCGCGGCATTCTGAGCCGGGACGAAGCCCTTCCAGACCGTGTCATGGAACTCTCAGTGCCGTAGCGCACTTCATGCCCTTCACGACAGAAAGTTAAGACAGTGCCCACAACGAATACCATCGGCGCCAAGGCCGAGCCAGGCGCCCGGCATAACACCGGCTCAGGCATCGGCCCCGAGCCATTGCAAGCAAGGATCAAGCAGCTCGCCAAGAGTGTCCCGGGCCCCGTGATCGGCCTGGTGGTCATTTGCATCGCGATGTCGCTGCTCTCGCCGTACTTCCTCACTCCGAACAACCTCATTAACGTCCTCAGCCAGGTGTCCTACATCGGGATGATGGCCGTGGGGGCCGCGTTGGTCATCATCCTCGGTGGAATAGACCTTTCTGTCGGTTCCACCATGGCGTTGTCATTCATGGCGACGGCGTTCCTCTATAAGGAAATCGGCCTGCCGTTTTGGCTCGCCATGGTTTGCGGGCTCATTCTGGGTGCCTTCATCGGCCTGGTGAACGGGCTCCTGGTGACGTTCGGGCATGTCCAGCCATTTATCGCGACGCTGGCAACCATGTTCGCCGGTGCGGGGCTGGCTCTGTACATCACCAATGGAAACCCGGTGGTCGGCTTCCCTGATTGGTTCCTCGGCCTGTCCCGTACGCGACTGCTGGGAATCCCGCTGCAGGTCTACCTCATGCTCCTGGTCTTCATTCTTGCCGCTCTGTGGTTGCGGTACCGGCCCTCCGGCCGCCAGCTCTACGCCATTGGCGGCAACGAGGAGGTAGCCCGCCTTTCAGGTATCAGCGTTCGGCTTGCCCAAGCACGCGTTTACGTCATTGCCGGGTTCCTGGCGGCCCTCGCCGGTCTGGCAGTCGGAGCCCGGTTGGATTCGGCGCAGCCAACTGCGGGAAGTGCCTCCGATCTGTTGAGCGTGATCGCCGCAGTTGTTATTGGCGGGGCCAGCTTGTCCGGCGGTGTGGGTTCCATGTTCAGTACGTTCATTGGCCTTCTGATTATCGGCGTCCTTAACAACGGGCTTACCCTGCTGAACGTGTCGCCGAATCTCCAACCGGTGGTGATCGGCGTCGTCATTGTGCTGGCGGTCATCAGCGATCGAGGCAACCTTCCGCTGAAGCGAACATGACTCCACTTCCAACAAACGAAAGCTCCCTCCACGAATCGTGGAGGGAGCTTTCGTTTTTTTCAGGTGTGGTTTGTTCAGAGTTCGTGGGGATTGGGCTGCCCGTTCCAGGCAGTGACTCCACCGTCAGCGGTCAGGATGTGTCCGTTGATATAGGAGGCGTCGGCCGAGGCGAGGAAGGTGAACGAAGGGGCAATCTCCTCCGGGGCAGCAATGCGGCCCAACGGGATGGAACGTCCAAAGGCTTCCTTGAGGCCGGCGGTGGTATCCAGGTTCTTCTGCAGCAGCGGCGTCAAAACAGGTCCGGGAGCCACGGCGTTGCAGCGCACACCACGCTGGGCGTAGTCCACCGCGACGCTGCGGGTGAAGTTGATGACCGCACCCTTCGAGGCGTCGTAGGCGGCATAGCTGTAATCAGCGCCGATACCTGAGACGCTCGCAGTATTAACGATGTTGCCCTGGGAGCGGATCAGGTGGGGAAGTGCGGCCCGTGTTGCGTAAAACAGGCCATCCACGTTGACCTTCATGACGGTCCGCCAGAGCTCGTTCGAGGTGGTTGCCGCCGGGCCCGTCGGAGCGATGCCGGCATTGTTGACCAGTACATCCAGCGTGCCAAGTTCTTCCACACTCTCGTTAATGACGGCGGCGATGGCGTCCAGATCGCTGACGTTGGCCACCTTGAGTGTCATTTGCGCCGATAGGACGGAGTTTCGCTCCCGAAACCGTTCCATCGGTTCTGCGCTGAGGTCCACACCGACGACGTTGGCCCCTTCAAGGAGGAACCTCTTGAAGACCGCAGCCCCCAGTCCGGACCCGGCCCCCGTGACGATGACTGTTTTTCCGAGGAATCGATTCTGATCCATTTGCTACTCCATATTTTTCACGTGGCTTCGCGCCACAGCGGGGCAAAGGCGAGAAAGAATGTCAATTATTATCGCCAAGCAGACATTGTGTCCGTATTATAAGAACAGGCTACTTGACTAGTGGTTCGTTTCGAAGGGGTTGCGCTAAAAATGAAGATTGATCTCACTGGAAAGACAGCTTTGGTCACGGGTTCATCCCAGGGCATCGGCTTGGCCATCGCCACGGCGCTGGCCACGTCGGGAGCCGATGTGGTGCTTAGCGGTAGGAGCCGTGACTCGCTGGATGACGCCGCCTCTGCTGTTTCGGAGGCCGCCGGAGTCCGCAAGCCCCGGACTGTGGCAGCGGATCTGGGTACCAAACAGGGAATTGCGGATCTGCTGGGGGAAGTGGCCGGCATTGACATCCTGGTCAACAACCTTGGTATTTACGAGTCCAAGGACGCCATGGACATCACCGACGACGACTGGCAGGACTACCTGGATGTCAACTTGCTCTCCGCTGTTCGGTTGACGCGGGCCCTTCTCCCCACCATGATGCAGCAGAAGTGGGGCAGGGTCCTATACCTCGCCAGCGATGCCGCCATCGCCGTGCCCCACGACATGCTGCACTATGGTGTGTCGAAGACCGCCCTGGTCGCGGCGGCTAGGGGCTATGCCAAGGTAGCTGCAGGATCCGGCGTGACCGTCAACTCGGTAATAGCCGGGCCCACCAGGACCGACGGCGCCGTCCGCTTCATCAGGAGCAAGTTTGGCCCGGTCATGCCGTGGGAGGAAGCCGAGGGCAAATTCATGTCCACTGAACGCTCCGCCTCGCTGATCAAACGGCTCATCGACCCGGCCGAGATCGCCAACATGGTGGTCTACCTCAGTTCTCCCCAGGCCTCGGCCACCACTGGCGGCGCCCTGAGGGTGGACGGCGGTTACGTCGACTCGATCTTTCCTTAGGAGAAGGACGGCAGAACGTGCCGGGCCACTTCTTCCATCGCCTGCTCCACCGGCCGTGAACTGGGCCTGAAATTCAGGGCCACGTGGGCAACACCCGATTCTTCCAGCTCCGCCAGGTACCGGACGAGGGAGTTGCGGCCCAGCCGGGCGCCGAAGCGGATCGGTTCCACCGGCGCCCACGGGTCTTCCAGAAGGTCCACCAGCATAGTGGTCAGCACAGGCTTGGCTTGTCCGTCCGGAACGGCGTGGTTCCAGCGGTTCACCACTGGTTTCATGAGTGGCCCGGAACGGTGGTAGGTCATGTAGCCGTCCATGGCGGAGGCGATCCAGTCCGTGCTCTGTTGGGCGCGGCCCACCGCCACCAGGGGAATTTCGGGTTGGGCGGGCACCGGCAGGACCTTTACGGCATTGTCCGGACCGGAGCTTTCGCGCCATGCCGTCCGGATGGTGTCCACCGCGGAGCGGTACCGCTCGCCGCGCGACTCGAAATCGGCGTCGAACGCTGGATACTCATTGGGCCGGTCGCCCGAGGCGACGCCCAGGATAAGGCGGCCTCCGGAGAGCCGATCGATGGACGCTGCCATCTTGGCCACATGCAGGGGGTGGCGCAGTGGAAGCACCACTGCGGCGGTTCCCAGCAGGATCGATTCGGTAACGCCCGCAAGGTAGCCCAGGTAGGGGAAGGGATCGAACACCTGGCCGGCATCGCCGAAAGCGGGCACCCAGAGAGGGACATCGCGAAGCCAGAGGGCTTTGAAACCCAGCCGGTCCGCAAGTTCGGCCCTACGCCGCTGGTGGCTAAGGTCCGGAATGCCGAACTGGGCGTCGGACTCCGCCCGGCTGAACCGGGCGAAATCATTGTCCAAAGGAAACTCGACGCCGATGCTCAGGCCGTCGCCGTTCCGGCTGAGCGCTGCCAAAGCGGAAGATGGGCGGTGGGATATGTCTGCTGTCCGGGTCATGCCGGCCTCTCGATCAGGGGAGTTGGATTTCGGTGACTGTGGTTCTCAGCGTGAGTATTCTTCGACCACTTGTGGTGCTGCATGCCGGGGCGTCTGGGCGGAGATCCGTGCTGCGCGGCGGGCGTTGGTTGCGGCGATCACCATGACGATGAGTCCCAGGAAGGTGATGGCGGAACCGGCCCAGATGGGTGATGTGTACCCCCAGCCGGCCGTGATGGTGACGCCACCGAGCCAGGCGCCCAGGGCGTTGCCGACGTTGAAGGCTCCGATGTTGGCGCCCGAGGCAAGGGTGGGTGCGTTCTTGGCGTAGTTCATAACGCGCATTTGCAACCCGGGAACCGTGGCAAAGCCGAAGCCACCCATGAGGACCAGGAACACGATGGTGAGAGGCCGGTTGCCGGCAGTCAGGGCGAAGGCCACCAGGACCACCACCAACACGGCAAGTATCACCAGCAGTGTGCGGTCGACGTTGCGGTCAGCTGCCTTGCCACCCATTGCGTTGCCCACAAACAGGCCCACACCGAAGAGGATCAACAACCACGGGACAGTGCTCGCCGAGAAGTGGGAGACTTCCGTCAGCGTAAAGGCGATGTAGGTGAACGCGCCGAACATTCCGCCGTAGCCCAGGACCGTCACTGCGATGGAGAGCCAGACCTGGCCTGACTTGAAGGCGCGCAGCTCACTGCGGATACCGGCCGACGGCGCTTCGTCGGCGCCCGCTGTACGTGGCACGAACGTCAGGATGCCGATGAGGGCCAGGACTCCAATAACGCTGATGGCCCAGAACGTGGACCGCCATCCGGCGGCTTGGCCCAGCATGGTGCCGAAGGGCACGCCGAGTACATTTGCGGCTGTCAGGCCCGTGAACATGATGGCAATGGCCGCGGCTTTCCGGGTGCGGTCCACCATTCCGGCCGCCACTACCGATCCGATGCCAAAGAATGCACCGTGCGCCAGGGCCGCGATGATCCGTCCTGACATCATGGTCCAGTAGTCGGGGGCGATCGCTGAGAGGACGTTGCCCACTACAAAAACGCCAAGAAGCAATGCGAGGGCGTTTTTCCGGTCCATGCGCGCCATGGCAAGGGTGAGCAGCAGGGCTCCCACCACCACTGCGAGGGCGTAGCCCGAGATCAGCCAGCCGGCAGTTGCCTCACTCACGGCGAAATCGGCGGAGACTTCGGGGAGAAGTCCCATGATCACGAACTCGGTGAGTCCGATGCCAAAGCCACCCAAGGCTAAGGCGATAAGCCCGATAGGCATAACAATCTCCTTGAAATTCTGTACGTCAGAGGATAGTGCGCGTAAGCTGTTAGTTGCAGACGCTTGTAATATCTTTGCACAAGAAGATACAACGCGCAAGCAACTACTTTGCCGATGCGGGAATGACGTGGTCGGCGCGGATGAAAGGAACATGACATGAGCATCGAAGACGACGCCCTGGAGGTGCGGGCCCGAGGCTGGCGCACGCTGGCAGCGCTGCATGGACTGATAGAGGGGCAACTCGAAGAGGCGCTTCAGTCCACAGCCAAATTGTCAGTGGTTGAATACACGGTCCTGGATGCGCTCGCCAGGCAAGACGGCTGGCACATGAGGATGCAGCAATTGGCGCGGGCCACCGCCCTGTCTCCGAGTGCCACCACCCGCCTCGTGAACCGGTTGGAGAGCAGGGGGCTCCTGCAGCGGGTCCTCTGTGCAGACGACAGGCGCGGGATCTACACAGAGCTCACCCCGGATGGGAGCGAACTGCTCAGCGCGGCCCGGCCTGCCCACGACAGGACGCTGGAACAGGCGTTGGCCACCGCAGGGGAAACCGCTGAGCTTGCGCCGCTCGTTCAGGCACTGCCAGGGCTGCACGCGGCAGTTTGACGCCGTGGCTCTCTTGGAATTACGGCAGGGGATCGGGTTGCTGACCGAGCCCTTGAGCGCCCGTGACCGCCAGTATCTCCTCCAGTTGGAGGGCCGCAGCAATACTCGTTAAGGCGGCCACGTTCGTCATCTCCCGCCCCAACGTGTCCTCAATGAGTCGACGACGCCGGAGGATGGTTGACGCGTGTACGGACAGTTGCGCTGCTGCCTTGTGGGCGTCGAGATCGCAATGGAGCAGCACAGACAGGGTATGGGTCAGTGCGGTGCCGTGGGAAGCATCGTATCGCTGCAACGGCCCCAGGACTTCCTCGCAGTAGGAGCGGAGCCTGGCTGTGTCCGGTCCTTGGAGGAACACCGCCGCCATTCCCAGATCGTTCAAGAGCAGAGTCCGTCCGGAGATTCCCCTTAGCCGGCCAAGCTCGGCTGCACCCCGCGCGGTGGCGAATGCTTCGACGTATCCTGCAGGATCAGATGCCGGGCCGGCCACCGCGGAGATCTGAAGGGTCCCGCCCTCGCTCAGGGACAGCCTGATCTCATCAGCAATTGCGCGTGCCGCCACGAGTGGCTCCGATCCCACGGGCCAGAGGGCTATGACGTAGTCCTTGTGGACTCCCATGAAAGGCCTCGGAACGGAACCTCCCGAGCGGCTTGTCAGGACACTCGTGAGCCTGCTCTGAAGTTCGCTCTCAGGGGCGCGATCGTGTCGCGTGACGATCACGGCGTGCGGTTCTGCGAGGTCGTGCCCCAGCCTGCGGGCTTGGTCGAACAGAACCGACGGCGATGGGCCGGAACCCAGCAGGATGCCTGAAAGAATCTGTCCCGATCGATGCCACACGGACTCCGCGATGCTGCGCGCGTGAAGGAATTCCAACGCCATGACTGTTGCCGCATGTTCCATGGCGTGCCGTTCCAAGGGCGTCAACCCAGACAGGGCTCCCGTGGTCCAGATCGTCGCCACAACCTCTTCCCTGATAACCACAGGCGCACTGACTGCCGGTACTGATGACCCGTCCGGCAGCGGCAACTCGACGCCCGAGAGCACCGGGGTGGGATTAGGAAGGGCAGGCCCGGAAGTGGATTCCTTCAACCCTTCCACCAGGCTCCGTGCGTCATTCTCCGGGCCACACATCACCGTGTCCTGGTCGCTGCGGACCACCACGGGACGTTTGAGCAGTTCAGCAAGCGCTGTTCCCACATCCTCAACGCCGCCCCCGCCCAGAGCCAGTGATGTGAGGTGGCGGTGCACGTCGGCTACCTGACGCTGCAGGGTGTACTGCTCCTCCAGGGCTTTGTTCAGCGACGTCAGCTCGACGATTGCGCGTGCCTGTTCGGCCCGAAGGCTGGCCGTGCTGATGGCAATGGCCACCTGATCGGCCAGGATCGTCAGGAGCGATACCTCTTCGCTGGTGAAAGGGTGGCGAAGGCGGGTGAAGCAGTTCAGCGTCCCAAGTGTTCCGTTGGGCGCTGCAATCGGCACGGCAATCATCGACGAGAAGCCCTGGCGTTGAGCCGCGGCAGCCCACGGCACGAACGATGGATTGGTTGCGGTGTCCTCGATTTGAATCGGGATCCCCAGTTTGAAGGCTTGGGTGGATGGTGAAGGAATGGACATGCCCTGCAACCGGATGGGGTGCAGGGCATTGACTTCCCGGATGTAGTCTTCGGAGAGGCCGTAGGAGCCACTGATCACCAGGGCAGTATTGTTGGCGTCCGGGACCGTCACGGAGCAAAAGTCGTAGCCCATCAATTCGCTGGCAGTTCGGGACACCATGTTGAGCAGCTCATCCAGGGAGATGCCCCCGTTAACCGCTGCACCGACCATGCCCAGGGCTTTTAGCCAGCTCCTCAGGCGTTCAGCCGTTCGATCCGACCGCTCTTTCACACTCCCAGTATTCAGATTCAGGGGCTTCGGGGATAGAGGCGGAACAGCCGGTGCAGCGGTGTGACGCTATTCGGCGAGGGCTTCGATCACGGCTGCTGTTACGGCCTCGCTGGACTGGGGGTTCTGGCCGCTGATCAGATTGCCGTCGCGGACCACAAAGCTGTTCCAGGCCGGGCCGCTCCTGACCACTGCGCCGCGTTCGGCCAAAGTGGTAGCCACCAGCCACGGGGTCTTCTGGCCCGTTCCGCCGGTGAGTTCTTCCTCGTCCGTGAACACTGTCAGCTCACGGCCCGCGAACGCAAAGCTACCGTCACTGTTCGTGGCGCTGAGCAGGCCGGCAGGTCCGTGGCAGAAGGGCGCGATGATGGTGCCCGCATTGTTGGCTTGGATGAGCAGGTCACCAAGATCCGCATCCGTTGCGAGGTCCGCCATGGGGCCGTGTCCGCCGGGCAGTACGACGGCGTCAAAGTCGCCAACGTTGATGGAGGCGAGGGGCACTGGTGCCTCAAGTTCCCCTGCGATGTCCGCAAGGTATTGCTTGAAGACGAGGACTTTGTCCTGGTCGCCCACAATTTCGGGGTTCAGGGATCCAGGGTCCACCGTGGGCTTCCTGCCGCCTGGGCTGGCGATGGTAACGTCTGCACCCGCTGCTTTGAGGGACTGGTGAGCCACCACCAGTTCTTCGGCCCACACGCCTGTGGGATGCTGTGTGCCGTCGGCAAGTTCAAGGGAGTTGGCTGCTGAAACGATCATGAGAATGCGGGACATTTCTTGCCTTTCGGGAATGGTTTGTTGTCCACCGATCATGCTCTTCAGCCGCTTGAGGGACTTATTGAAAAATGCGGTGGCCCCTATTGGAATTCCTTGGACCCGCTCGTGCGAGGATGGCACGGATGGCCACTCACAACCTGGAACATTTGCGGACCTTCCTCACCGTCTACCGCGTGGGGTCGTTGACCGAGGCCGCGCGGTTGCTCGGCATTTCGCAGCCAACTGCCTCCACGCACGTTCATTCCCTCGAACAGAATCTTGGCTTGTGCCTCTTTGAGCGAAGTCCTTCGGGCGTCACCCCCACTCCCAAAGCCGACGGCCTGGCTCGGGACGTCGGCCCGCACATTGATGCCTTGGACGATCTGGCCTTCATGTCCGCTATGTCGGGCGGCAATGAGTCGATCCACCTGGGCGGTCCTGCAGAGTTCATCTCCGCCATGCTCCTGCCTCACACCCCGGACCTAACCAAGGCAATAGGGGGAGGGCTGCGAATCCGTTTTGGCCTGGTGGACAACCTCCTCGAGGAATTGCGTTCAGGCGCCCTGGACATCGTGATCAGCGCTGTCCGGCCGCGGGTTCAGGGGATCAGCGGCGTACCCCTGTATGACGAGGAATTTGTGCTGGTGGCAGCGCCCTCCTGGACGGCAGGCATCACGGGCGTTGAACCTGCCGACGGTGAGTTGTCCGCTGTCCCGGTGGTGGCATACGCCGAGAACCTCCCCATCATTCGCCGCTATTGGCGGACGGTGTTCCATCGACGCCCCGACCACCTCCGGACCATCTGCATCGTGCCCGACCTTCGTGGCGTGCGTGCAGCCATCCTGGCCGGCACGGGAATGTCAGTGCTGCCGCGCTACCTTGTGGAAGAAGACCTCACCGCTGGAACCCTGGTTACCCTTCACACGCCGGAATTCGCACCGCTGAACACCGTGTACCTCGCCACCCGGACCGGTGAGCCCGAACGTAACCCGCAGCTGCGCTCCTTGGTGTCCACCATCCAGCGGTTGGTGGGAAATTGATGAAGGCGCGGAGCGGGTTCTCTCCCTGTGTGGCGGCTTCGAGTTCCGCGGCAACATGCCGGCCAGCGGGCCACTTACCGCCCGCGTTGCCGTGGAGACCCGCCGTAACCGGGCCTATCAAAGGTCAGAACGCGAATCCCAATGTCCAGGGGGATTCCCCAGCCCCTGGGACCGCCGAACTACTCGGTGACCCGTGATGGAAGATCACCGCCGGCCCGGTTGGATCGCCCCATTCCCTGGCCCTGAGGCTTTGGCCGCCGCGCCGATCAGATACATCGAACTCCCGGATGCGACTTTCCTGGCAGAAGCCAGGCTCTGGAGAGCCGCCTTTCACCAACGCAAAAGAACCCCTTGGAAACGTTGGTCTCCAAGGGGTTCCTTGTCTGAGCTTCCTATCAGAATCGAACTGATGACCTTTTCATTACGAGTGAAACGCTCTACCGACTGAGCTAAGGAAGCACCGCGTTCATCCCCGGTTTCCCGGGCGATCACGCAAGACATAACTGTAATAGAGGCACCGCGCCCGGGTCAAAACGAGCACGATGGCGGCCGTTGCGGGGATGTTCACCCGGGCGTCGGGCCCGGTTCAGGCTGCGGTTTCCCGCTCGCCGGAAGCTGGGGAATCAACTGCGGCGGGGTCCACTCGCCGCGAAGCACAGCCGAAGGAGCCGCTCAATGACCGGGGACGCACTGACCAGGGACGCCAACCACACACCCAACCGGCTGAAGCTGGCGGTCGTGGATATGGTGGGGACTACCATCACCGACGATGGCCGGACCGGGCAGGCTATGTCCCGGGCGCTGGTGGAACACGGGATTGAACCGGGCAGCAGCCGTTTCGAGAGCATGCTCGGCTATGCCCGGGACACCATGGGCTTCTCCAAGATGACGGTTTTCAGCCACCTGTTCGAGGACGCTGCCGTGGCCGTGAGCGCGAATAAGGTCTTCGAACGGGCCTACGACGACATGATTGCCGACGGCGGCATCCGCCCCATTCCCGGGGCGGAGGACGCCATCTTGTGGATGCGCGAGTCCGGCATGCAGATTTGCCTGGCCACGGGCTTCGGGCGCCACACGCAGAACATGGTGCTCGAATCGTTGGGCTGGATGGGCCTGGCGGACCTCAGCCTGTGCCCGGCGGACGCCGGACGCGGACGACCCTACCCGGACATGATCCTCACCGCAGTGCTCGCACTCGACCTCGATGACGTGCGCGAAGTCGCCGTGGTGGGCGACACCAGCTCGGACATGCTCTCGGGCGTCCGTTCGGGGGCCTCACTCGTCGCAGGGGTGCTGACCGGCTCACACTCAGAGGCAACCCTGCGCGCGGCCGGCGCCACCGCCGTCGTCGATTCCATCAAGCAGCTCCCGCTCCTGGTGGAGAAACGCGAAGCCAGGCACCTCTAGCAGGTGAGGCCGTCCTGCGGCAGCTTTCCGTCAACAAAGTAGTCGTCGACGGCGGAGCTGACGCATGAGTTCGAGCGGCCGTAGGCGGTGTGCCCCTCGCCTTCCCACGTGACGAGGGAAGCGTTCTCGAGCTGCTTGCGCAGCGACTGCGACCACGCCAGGGGAGTGGCGGGGTCTCCCGTGGTGCCCACCACCACGATGGGAGCTTCACCGCTGTACTTGACGGGCGCCGGTGTCCGGGTGTTCGGGTACGGCCAGTCCTTGCAGTTCACGCCGCCGTAGGCAAAGAATGCACCGAACGTGGGGGAGTCCTGGATGAGCCTGGCCTCCTCCGCACGCATGCCTGCGGTGTCCATGACCATGGGGTAGTCCAGGCAGTTGATGGCTTGGAAAGCGAAAGCGGAGTTGGAGCTGTACGTTCCGTTGGGTTCGCGGTCCGCGCCAAGGTCGGCGAGCCGCATCATCTGCGAAACGTCGCCGGAGAAGGCACTGTCCAGGGCCTGGGTCAGTGCCGGCCAGCTCTGGTCGTTATAGAGGGGCAGGATGAGGCCGTTGACGAAGTCGTTGCCGGTAACCAACCGGCCGTCCTTGGCGGTTTGCGGGTTCTCGTCCACGGCGCTGATGAGGTCCCTGATTTCCTGCACACCGTTTTCCACCGACCCGCTCATAGGGCACTGGTTCTGCTTCTGGCAGCTGGCTACGTAGGTGTGGATTGCCTTTTCGAACGCCTTGGCCTGGCCTGCGGTCAGCTCCTCATTGCTGATGGACGGGTCCACCGCTCCATCGAGGACCAGCCGGCCAACGTTGTCCGGGAAGAGCGAAGCGTAGGTGGACCCAAGGAACGTCCCATAGGAAAAGCCCAGGTAGTTGAGCTTGGCGTCGTTCACCACGGCACGCAGGATGTCGAGGTCCTTGGCCGCGCTGACGGTATCAATGTGTCCGAGGACGGGCCCTGTCTGCTGGGCGCACTGCTCGGCAAAAGACTTGTTGAACGCTATCGCCGCTGCCAGGCCTTCGTCGGTGTTCTTGCGGAACACCTTTGCCCTGGCGGCATCACGCTCGGCGTCGGTCATGCACTTGACCGGCGCGGAGTCCTTCACGCCGCGGGGGTCGAAGCCCACGACGTCGTAATTCGCCCGGAGTTTTTCTGTGAAGTGCGTGGTGCCTGCATCTTTGATGAAGTCCACCCCCGAGCCCCCGGGACCCCCGGGGTTGACCAGGATGGAGCCCTTTTTGTCTCCGGTGCTGGGCAGCTTGATGGCCGCGAGGGTTATCTCCGCGGAACCCGGCTGCGCGTAATCCATGGGGACCTGGACCTTGCCGCACTGCAGTCCGTCTCCGCAAGAGCTCCATTCCACGGACTGCGAGTAGAACTTCTCCAGGCCTTTGGGGGCCGAGGCCGCGATGGAGGGATCCACAGTGCTGGTGGACGGCTTCGCGGTGGGCGCCGGCAGGAACGGCACCGTGCAGGCGCTGAGGACCAGCATTGACGCCAATGCCACGCACATCGCCGCGAACCCGCGGCCGCGGTTTCCGCGTCGTGCAGCCCCCCGAGGAACAGCACCACCCGCAGACAGCCGGGCAGACCGGTCCCTTGAAGGGTTACCGGCGGGCCGGCGGGGTGCGGACGTCATGCGTTCTCCTATTGCTGGATGAGGCTGGTTGCCATGGACTCGACCGCCAACAGCGGGGCCACGTTGGTGGTGGTGATACGGACCCGGGCTTTGTTGATGGCATCCATCCGGGCCAGGGTGGTTTCCGGCGTTGAACGGCCTGCGTATTCTTCCAGATCACCCTTCAGCTCAACGTTGACCAGTTCAACGGCGTTCCCCAATTGGATGATCAGTACGTCCCGGTAAAAGGACAACAGATCCGTCAGGGTACGGTCCAGGGAGTCCGTGATGGAGCGTTTGGCGCGACGCTTCTGGTCATCCTCAAGCTGCTTGACCTGGCTGCGCATGGAGGGCGGCAGAGTCCCGGACTCGGGGGCGCCAAGACTCGCGAGCAGCGCTATTTTCTCAGCGGCGTCCCGTTCATCGTTGGAGCTGTTGGCTTCCTCCGTGGCGATCTTGACCAGCTTCTCGGCCATCATCACAGCGGCCGTGACTCCCCGCAGGCCCAAGGGGATCCGAACGGTCTCCAGGCGGCGCTCCCGGGCATCCGCGTCGCGGGCGAGGCGGCGGGCAATGCCGATATGGCTCTGGGCCGCCCGCGCCGCCCGCTCCGCAAGCTGGCGCTCGACGCCGTCGCGCCTCACCAAGAGGTCCGCGACGTCGGCAGCCGGCGGAAGCCGCAGGCTCACCGGACGGCAGCGCGAACGGATGGTGACCAGGACGTCGGCTGGCGAAGGGGCACACAGCATCCAGATGGTGCGCGGGGTCGGTTCTTCGATGGCCTTCAACAGGACATTGGTGGTGCGCTCGGCCATGCGGTCCGCGTCCTCCACCACGATGATCCGCCAGCGGCCCGTGGCCGGACGGTCTCCGGCCTTGGAAACAAGCTCGCGGGCTTCATCGATGGTGATGGTGACTTTTTCCGTCCGCACGAAGGTCACATCGGAGTGGGTCTCGCCGAGGATGGTGTGGCACGCCGCGCAGACACCACAGCCACGCTGCGTGACATCATCCTGCTCACAGTTCAGTGCCGCGGCGAACGCTTTTGCCGCATTTGAACGGCCCGAGCCGGGGGGACCGGTGAAGAGCCACGCGTGGGTGAGGCCCGTGTCGCCCTGCGCCGCCTGCTTCAGTTGTGCGACAACCGGGGCCTGCCCCTGGAGGTCGTCCCAGACGCTCACTGGCGTGAACCGGGAACCCGGTCACCCAACAGTGACTCCACGCGCTCCAGGATCCGGGCAGCCAAGGCCTCGATTTCCTCGCCGGCCGGCAGGACCAGATAGCTCGATGGTGCGGCCTCGGCCAGATCCAGGAAAGCATGGCGGATGGCTGAATGGAACTCGTCAGGCTCGGATTCCAACCGGTCCTCGGCGGTGTCCCCTGCGGTGCGGCGTCGGCGGCCATGGGCGGGATCGACGTCGAGCAGTACCGTCAGGTGCGGATGGAGGCCTTCGGTGGCCCATTCGTTGAGGGACAAAACGCCTTCAGCGCCCAGGCCGCGGCCAACACCCTGATAGGCGACGGAGGAATCAACAAAGCGGTCCGTGATGACCACCGTTCCCTGAGCCAAAGCCGGGCGAATGACCTGATGCGCGTGGGCCGCGCGGGCAGCTGCGAACATCAGGGCCTCGGTACGGGCATCGATGGTGCCGTGGCCATGGTCAAGCACAAGGGAGCGCAGTTTCTCGCCAATAGGGGTGCCGCCCGGTTCCCGGGTGCGCAGTACGGTGAGCCCCCGGGATTCGAGGGCGTCGGAGAGCCGGGCGGCCTGTGTGGACTTGCCCGCTCCGTCCCCGCCTTCGAACGCGATGAAAAGACCTGTGCTCTGAATACTCACGCGTCTAGCCTACCGAGCTTCCCTGACAGCAAAGGCGCGTAATGCCTTTCATCCACAGCATTCCCCGCGACTACGCTGAAAGCATGAGCCTTTCCGATCAGCACGCCGCCGAATTGTCGCCTGAAACCGTTGTGGTTGCTGCCGGTCGTCCTGAACGCGCCCACGACGAACCGGTGAATCCACCCATCGTCCTGTCCTCCACATACTTCGGTACAGGCAGCCTGGGCGACGGCGACCGGGGCTATGGCCGCTACGCCAACCCCACCTGGGACCCCTTCGAGGACGCGCTGGCCAAACTTGAAGGCGCCACCCTGCCGGGACTGCTTTACGCATCCGGGCTGGCCGCAGTGAGTTCGGCGCTCTCCCTGGTTCCCGCCGGGGGCGTCGTGGTGATGCCGTCCCACAGCTACGCAGGTTCGCTTGTCATGGCCACGGAGCTGGCGGAGAAAGGCTTCCTGGAGCTCCGCACCGTGGACATCACGGACACGGACGCGGTGAAGGCCCTGATCAGCCCTGAGGACGGCAAAAAAGCTGACCTGCTGTGGCTGGAAAGCCCCACCAATCCCATGCTCGGAATCGCAGATATCCGCGCGCTCACTGATGCCGCCCACGCCGTGGGCGCCCTCGTGGTCACGGACAATACCTTCTCCACGCCCCTGGTGCAGCAGCCCCTCAGCCTGGGCTCCGACGTCGTGCTTCACTCGGTGACCAAATACCTGGCCGGGCATTCGGACGTCGTCCTCGGGGCTCTGGTGACGTCCAACCCTGAGCTGCGCGCCACGCTCCTTCACCACCGCATCATCCACGGCGGAATCGCCGGGCCGTTCGAGGCCTGGCTGGCTCTTCGCGGCCTGCGCACGCTGGCGTTGAGGATCGAGCGCTCGCAGGCCTCCGCAGCCACGCTCGCTGAAAGGCTCAACACCCATCCACGCGTGGAAGCCATCCGGTTCCCCGGCCTCCCCACGGATCCGGGCCATGAGCGCGCGAAGGCCCAGATGAAGGGTTTCGGCTCGATTCTGTGCATCCAGATCGCCGGCGACAACCAACGCAGCGGCG
Organism: Paenarthrobacter sp. C1; assembly: GCF_049315185.1. Lineage (NCBI taxonomy): Bacteria > Bacillati > Actinomycetota > Actinomycetes > Micrococcales > Micrococcaceae > Paenarthrobacter > Paenarthrobacter sp. C1. The sequence continues at coordinate 853,124 of NZ_CP186052.1, forward strand.
CCGAAGCTGCTGACGAACTGGTCCGCGCGTTGCAGCTCTGGCTCCCGGCAACATCACTGGGCGGAGTTGAGTCGCTGATTGAGCGACGACGCCGGCACACCGCCGAGCCGCTGAGCGTTCCGGAGAACCTGGTCCGCTTGAGCGTCGGAATTGAGAACGTGGAAGACCTCTGGTCCGACCTTGAGCAAGCACTGAAGGCGTTGGACAGCTAGGCTGGAGGACGTGGACGGAAAAATCTTGATCGCGTACGTCACCTCCGGGGTCTACATCATCCTGGGACTGGTGGCCCTTGCCTTGGAACTGTGGGCATTCGTTGATTGCCTGCGCCACCGACCCACCCTGTTTGTGGCCGCTTCCAAGCGGACCAAGACGTTCTGGTTGGCCCTCACCGGCGTGGCTCTCGCCATCGGTGGACTGACGATGCTTACCGGCGGCGGCAGCCTTGGCCTCTTCGGCATCGCCGCAGTCACAGCCTCCTGCGTCTACCTCGCCGATGTCCGGCCGGCAGTCCGCGAGGCTGGCAGCGGCGGAAACCGCAACGTCGGCCCGTACGGACCCTGGTAGACCCAGCCCCTGCTGTATCAGCGCTGGCCCTGCTTTATCAGCGCTGGCCGGGCGCCACCGCGTCCCAGGCCACCGTCATTTCTCCAAGGCGCCACCGCGAAGGGCCATCCTGAAGCGGCCACCCGGCGTCGCGCAGTGAACGGCACATCCCGGTCCAGCGCTGCCTGTTGCCGAACGAAGCCAACGGCGCCGCCTCCAGCCAGGCCTTGTCCATTGCCTGCAGGAACGCGTGGATCGGCTCACCCGGCACGTTCCGGTGAATGAGCGCCTTGGGCAGCCGCTCGGCAACTTCGGAAGGCAGCTCGAAGCTTCCGAACCGGACAGAAAAACTCAGGCTCAGCGGACGCTCCGGATCCAGGGCCACCCAGGTGACACGGCGGCCGATTTCGTCGCACGTGCCGTCAATGAACAGTCCGTTCGGCGCCAGGCGGGACTGCACCAGGGCCCAGATCGCGGCGACGTCCGCTTCTTCATATTGCCGGAGCACGTTGAATGCCCGGACCAGCACGGGATTGCCCGGCACCGGAACTTCGAAACCGCCTACCGAGAAGCTGAGTCCGGGTCTTTCCAGGGCCTTGGCGCTGCGGACACGCTCCGGTTCAATCTCGATTCCACGGACCTGTACATCCGGGCGGACGGCCTGCAGCCGTTCGAAAAGCTCCACGGCGGTGGCCGGCGAGGCGCCATAGCCCAGGTCCACTACCAAAGGCTCGACGGCGGTGCGCAGCCGCCACGCCTGCGGGCCGGCCAGCCAGCGGTCCAGCCGCCGCATCCGGTTGGGGTTGGTGGTGCCGCGGGTAATATTGCCGATCGGTTTGCGTAACGGGTTGCCGCCCCGACTGCGGGGAGAGCCCACCCGTTCCGCCTTTTGCACCACGGCCCCACTTTATCCTGCAAAGCCGGGTCGCTTATGGCCCGTTCGATGGCGCCTGATGGGCCGCGACTGAGCCCTCGTTGCTGTTCGTAACGCCGGGCAGGGCACCGGAGCCCTCGGCTAGGATGAAAACCATGACTTACAAGCTGATTCTGCTGCGCCATGGCCACAGCGAATGGAACGCCAAGAACCTGTTCACCGGTTGGGTGGACGTTGACCTGAACGACCAAGGCCGCAAAGAAGCAGTACGCGGCGGGGAGCTCCTGGTAGAGAACAACATCCTCCCGGATATCCTCTACACCTCCCTGCTGAAGCGTGCCATCAACACGGCCAACATGGCTTTGGACAAGGCCGACCGTGGCTGGATCCCCGTCAAGCGCGACTGGCGCCTCAACGAACGCCACTACGGTGCGTTGCAGGGCAAGGACAAGGCCCAGACCCTCGCCGAATTCGGCGAAGAGCAGTTCATGGAATGGCGCCGCAGCTACGACACACCGCCGCCGCCGCTGTCCGATGACAGCGAGTTCTCCCAGGCGCACGATGTCCGTTACAAGGACCTCGGCGACGCCTTGCCCCGCACCGAATGCCTCAAGGACGTCCTGGTCCGCCTCCTCCCTTACTGGGAATCGGACATCAAGGAAGACCTCAAGGCTGGCAAGACCGTTCTGGTCACGGCCCACGGCAACTCCCTGCGCGCCCTGGTCAAGCACCTGGACGGCATCAGCGACGACGCCATCGCCGGCCTGAACATCCCCACCGGCATCCCGCTGGTTTACGAACTGGACGAGGACTTCCAGCCGATCAAGCCCGGTGGAACCTACCTGGATCCCGACGCAGCTGCTGAAGCTATCCTCGCGGTAGCGAACCAGGGCAAGAAATAGGGCTTCGCGGTTCTTGGCCCCAGACTAACGACGGCGGCCGGTCACCTCAGGTGACCGGCCGCCGTCGTATGTTCTGCGGATGGAGCGTTAGAAGCCCTCAGGCTGCCATTCGCCCGTCACCAGGTAGGTGACCTTGCGGGCAACCGAGACGCCGTGGTCGGCGAAGCGCTCGAAGTAGCGGCTGGCCAAGGCAACATCCACCGTGGTGGCGGGGTTCTCGTTCCATTCGGGGGAGGCAATGGCCTTGAAGACGCTGAGGTGGAGGTCGTCCACGGCGATGTTGATCTTGAGGATGTCGCGGGCGACTTCAAGGTCGCGCGTCTCGAGGAGCTCGATGACCTTCGCGGTGATGTCGATGTCGTGCTGGGCCATGGCCTTGAAGGTCTGGGTCAGCGAAGCAGGAATCACGGTTGCCGGGTAGCGCAAGCGGGCCAGCTGGGCCACGTGGCGGGCGAGGTCGCCCATGCGCTCCAGGGAAGCGCTCATGCGGAGCGAACCCACGATCATGCGGAGGTCGCTGGCCACGGGACCCTGCAATGCCAGGATGTCGATGGCGCGCTCATCAAGGCTGTTCTGCAGGAAATCGATCCTGGCATCTGCCGCAATGACATCCTGTGCAAGGTCCACATCGGCGCCTTCGAAGGACGTCGTGGCCTTCGTGATCGCTTCGTGAACCAGCTTGGAGATCTCGATGAGGTCGTCACCTACCTGGGTGAGCTCCTCCTGAAAAACCTTGCGCACTAAGGCGTCCTTTCCTTGGAAATCCCGAGCCCCCTGAAGGGACAGGACTTCAAAAACATTGGCAGTCCAACCAGTAACTGTGTCAGGGCCCCGTGAACTGTTTGGCACCTTTAGATGAACGTTAGTTGAACCGTCGGCATTTGGCGCCGGATCAATGCTCCGCCCTGATTCCACAGCATAAGCTGGACACGTGGATCCGTTGCTCATAGGTGTCATTGCAGGCCTCGTTGGCTTGTCGCTGGGCGTCTTTGGCATGCTCGCTTTCAGGATCAGCGAACGGCAGCGCAGCATCGTGGACCTCGACGTCGCCGAGCCCCTCCTCCCTGAGGGGGCAGCGGAAGTCCTTGCCGTCGTCGGGCGTGCGTTCGTCGTGGTGGACGCGATCGACGGCGTGGTCCGTGCGAGCCCCGCCGCTTACGCCTACGGGCTGGTCCGCGGCCACACGGTAGTGCATAAGCAGCTCCTGGACATGACCGCCAAGGTCCGCCGCGACGGTGTGATCCTGGAGGAACAATACGAACTTCCCCGGGGGCCGCTCGGCAAAGGCACCATCGTGGTGCAGGTACGGGCCGCCATGCTCGGCTGGGAATATATCGTCCTCCTGGCCGATGACCGGACCGAGATCACTCGCACCGAGGAGATCCGCAACGACTTCGTGGCCAACGTGTCCCACGAACTCAAAACCCCCGTCGGCGCGATCTCGCTCCTGGCCGAGGCCTTGGAAGCATCGCCCGACGACGAAGAAGCGGTGCGCCGCTTCGCCAAGCGCATGCACAAGGAGTCCGGCCGGCTGGCGGCCCTGGTCCAGGACATCATCGAACTCTCTCGGCTCCAGGGCGCCAACGTCGCCCAGCAGGGCCACGCTGTGGACATCAACACGGTGATCACCGAAGCCGTGGACCGTTCGCAGCTTCCCGCCGAGAGCAAGAACATCCAGATCGTGGTGGGCGGCCACTCCGATTCCCTGGTCTTCGGTGACCGCGACCTCCTGGTCACTGCCCTGCGCAACCTGATCGACAACGCCATCCGTTACTCCCCTGAAAACACCCGCGTGGGCGTGGGTGTCCGGACCCGGGAAGGCGTGGTTGCCGTCTCCGTCACGGATCAGGGCGAGGGATTGACGCCCGAGGACCAGGAACGGGTGTTCGAACGCTTCTACCGCGTCGACGCAGCACGTTCGCGGCACACCGGCGGCACCGGCCTTGGCCTCAGCATCGTCAAGCACGTTGTCTCCAACCACGGCGGCGAAGTGACCGTCTGGTCGCAGCCCGGCCAGGGTTCCACCTTCACCATCCGACTGCCCGAGATGGAAGGCCAGGACGACGACGCCGGCCTCCCGCCTTCGGCTGCCACGGCGGCGCTTCCGCCCGGGTCCGCAACGGCTGGTGCCGCCGTCGAACCTGGAATTGCTGCCCGGCAACCCCACCACGTGAACCACCAAGGGGGCGCCACTGGCGCCCGAGAGCAAGGAGCCAGCGCTTGAGCCGGATTTTGATAGTGGAGGACGAAGAGTCCTTCAGCGACCCCCTGTCCTATCTTTTGGGCAAAGAGGGGTTCGACGTCGAGGTAGTGGACAACGGCAGCGATGCCCTGGTGGAGTTCGACCGGAACGGCGCCGACCTCGTCCTCCTCGACCTGCAGCTGCCCGGGACGCCGGGAACAGAGGTGTGCCGCCAGTTGCGCCAACGCTCCAGCGTCCCGGTGATCATGCTGACAGCCAAGGACTCGGAGATCGACAAAGTTGTGGGGCTGGAACTCGGAGCCGACGACTACGTCACCAAGCCGTATTCCTCCCGCGAGTTGGTGGCCCGTGTCCGCGCGGTCCTCCGCCGGCAAGGGGAGCCCGAGGAGCTCATCACCTCCACAGTCCAGGCCGGTCCTGTCCGGATGGACATCGAACGCCATGTGGTCAGTGTCAACGGCGAGCAGGTTTCCCTGCCCTTGAAGGAATTCGAGTTGCTGGAGATGCTGCTCCGGAACTCGGGCCGCGTCCTGACGCGTGGACAGCTCATCGATCGTGTGTGGGGGTCCGACTACGTGGGGGATACCAAGACCCTGGATGTCCACGTGAAGCGCCTGCGCAGCAAGATCGAGCCGGATCCGTCAGCGCCGCGCTATCTGGTGACCGTGCGCGGCCTGGGCTACAAGTTCGAGCCGTAACCCCTGGCGGAGTTTTTGTACAGGTAACGCCCTTTAGAAGCCTTCTAAAGGGCGTTATCCGTACAAAAACTCCAGAGGGGGCAAAAAGGAAGGATCCCGCCGCGGCGGGACCCTTCCTTTGTGTGTTCTTGGCAGGGGCCTTAGTGGCCGGCTGCGGAGCTCGTGGAGGTAGCGGACGGGGTGGCCGAGCTGGTCTCGGTGCCCGTTGCGCCGGGAGTTGCCGAACCGCTCGGGCTGGCCGAAGGGCTGGGGCTCGGGAGGTACTTGGCGTACTCGGGGAGGGTGCCGTCAACCACCGGGACGTTGATCGTGGCGGAGTCGGAGCCGCTGCGGATCGTCACGGGAGTCAGCCCGCCGGGAATGACTCCAGCGCTGCTGAGGATGGCGGGGTCGGCAGCGTCGTTGAGATAAGTCTCGGACATTGCCTTGACCGGGATCTCGGTCTGGGAGCCGTTGGCGCCGCTGATCGACAGCGTGGCGTCGGAGTTCGACTGGTTGAATACCGCACCGATGACGCGGCCAGGCTGGTTTTCGCCGGAAGCAACAATCAGCATGTTGCGCAGCTGCAGCTTGCCGAGGTCGGCCTTGACCCCGTCTGAAGCCGAATACTGGTGCGAAGTCTGCTGGGCGTTGACGAAGCCACAGCCGGTGACGGACAGAAGGCCGACGCCGATTGCAGCGGCCGCAATTGCCAGCTTGCCGCGCTGGACAGTGTTCATCGCAGAAATGCGCACGACACCTACTCCTAGAGTCATTGGAAACTTTTTCAGCCATAGCCTATCGGCAAACGGTCCAAAACAAGGATTCGGGAGGGCTTTGTGGCGGAGTCGGTGGAGAAGTCCGGCCGCTCACACTGGGTGCCTGATGCATCTTTCGGCGAATACGTCAAGAGGTTGGATGAACCCGTTTAAGGCCTGTTTCCCTGTATTGGCGCGGGTGAGGAGGCCTTTGGGTGCCAGTCGTATGCCTTAATCGTGATAGACTAATCTGCGGGAAAGGGGAAAGTCCACATGGTTTTTGAGGTCGGCGAGACAGTAGTTTACCCTCACCACGGTGCAGCAAAAATTGAGGAAATCAAGATGCGCACCATCAAGGGCGAAGAGAAGATGTATCTCAAGCTCAAGGTGGCTCAGGGTGATCTGACCATTGAAGTTCCAGCAGAGAACGTTGACCTTGTTGGGGTCCGGGACGTAGTGGGCAAAGAAGGCTTGGAGCACGTTTTTGACGTTCTCCGCGCCGAGTTCACTGAAGAGCCTACCAACTGGTCACGTCGTTACAAGGCGAACCTGGAGAAGCTTGCTTCCGGCGATGTCATCAAGGTGGCAGAGGTCGTTCGCGATCTTTGGCGCCGCGATCACGATCGCGGCCTTTCGGCAGGCGAGAAGCGAATGCTGGCCAAGGCACGGCAGATTCTGATTTCAGAACTGGCCCTGGCTGAGAAGACGGACGAAGAGAAGGCTGCAAGCGTTCTTGACGAGGTCTTGGCTTCCTAAGAATTGAGCCCCGGTGGTGCGAAAGCGCCGCCGGGTTTCTTTTTGCCACAAATCACCCCTGATGCCTCGCAGTACTCTGGTGACCATGAGTATTCCTTCCAAGCGCGCCGTCACGGCCGTGATCGTGGTTGCCGCCGGCTCCGGTGAGCGGCTCGGCTACGGCATGCCCAAAGCCCAGGTTCCGCTGGGCGGCGAGACCATCCTGATGCACGCCCTGCGCGGAGTTGTTTCGTCCGACGTCGCACGCCAGATCTGCGTAGCCGTGCCCAAGGGCGACACCGTCCTGCGCGAGTCCATCGCGGACTTCACAGTCGACCTGGTGGATGGTGGCCCTGAGGTCACAGTCGTCGACGGCGGTTCCTCCCGCGCGGATTCCGTCCGCGCTGCCCTGGCTGCCTTGGAAGACGGAACGGAATTCGTCCTCGTCCACGACGCAGCCCGGGCGCTCACCCCTGAACGGGTCTTCCAGCGGGTCGCCGATGCGTTGTCGTCCGGCGCCAAGGCGGTCATACCCGCAATGCCGGTGGTGGACACCATCAAGACCGTCGCAGAAACGGATGTCCAGGACGCCTCCATAGCCCCCGAGGTTGTCACCGGCACGGCACCGCGCGAACAGCTCCGCGCCGTCCAAACCCCCCAGGGCTTCGAACTCGCCACCCTGCGGCGGGCACATGAGGCCGCAGAACTCTTTGACGACAAGCAAGCCGCCGCGGTCACCGACGACGCCATGCTGGTGGAACTCCTTGGCGTCCCGGTCCACGCCGTCCGCGGGGCAAGCCAATCCCTCAAGATCACCACGCCGCTGGACCTCATCATCGCCGAAGGCCTCCTGGAAGGCCCCCTTGGGATTCGTTGGGTGGAGGGATAGTGGCCCCGGAAAACATGATCCTGCCACGCACCGGCATCGGGATGGACGTCCACGCCTTCGCGCCAGAAGACGACCCCCAGCCGCTCTGGTTGGGTGGCCTCTTCTGGGAAGGCGAACAGGGACTCTCCGGCCATTCCGACGGCGATTGCGTCGCCCATGCAGCCGCTGATGCGCTATTCTCCGCCAGCGGCATCGGGGATCTTGGCACGCACTTCGGTACGGACCGTCCCGAGTACGCCGGCGCATCGGGCGTCAAACTCCTCGCAGAGGCAGCGCGGCTTGTCCGTGCTGCCGGCTTCGAGATCGGCAACGTAGCTGTGCAGTTCGTGGCCAACCGCCCCAAGTTTGCTCCGCGTCGGGAAGAATCCCAGCGGGTCCTCTCCGAAGCCGCCAACGCTCCCGTGACCGTCACGGCCACCACCAGCGACGGATTGGGCTTCACCGGACGTGGAGAGGGCATCTCTGCCGTCGCCACAGCATTGGTCTACCCGATGCCTGGCCACGAGGTACCCGCCGCAGTGCCTGGGCCCGCGAAACGGGCGCCGCATGCGTAAGTCAGGTGCCGGCGTCGTGCGTTCCGCTGTCCTGCTGCCGGCGGCCCTGGCGGCCGCGCTCCTGCTGGGCGGTTGTGCCGGGACGCCGAAGATGGACGTGAAAGCCAGCTGCGATTTCCTCAACAACGACGCCTTCAAACCGGACGGCAACCAGCAGCAGCAATCCAAGCAGATCGCTGAGCATTACCACCAGATCGCGGACAAGCTGGCTCCGGAGATCGGCGACCCCATCAAGGAGATGGCCGCGATCATGGATAAGGCTGCAGCGTCGTCGCTGGGCGCGGCCACCCAGGAGCAGCAGGAAAAACTCAAGGTGCAGTTCAATAAGATCGGCGAATACTGCAAGTAGGCAGGTCACGCCGCGTCATCGGCTAATCTGGAGCGGTGACCCTGCGCTTTTATGACACCGCTTCCGCCGAAGTCCGCGACTTCGTTCCCCTCGAAGACGGCAAGGCCAGCGTGTACTACTGCGGGGCCACCGTCCAGGGAATGCCCCACGTGGGCCACGTGCGGTCCGCGATCGCCTTCGACCAGCTGACCCGTTGGCTCGAATTCCGTGGCCTCCGTGTCACCGTGGTGCGCAACGTCACCGACATCGACGACAAGATCCTGGCCAAGTCCGCCCAGTCGTTCGGCCCGGACTGGGACGCCGAACCCTCCGCACGGCAGAACGAAGAATGGTGGGCCCTGGCCTACCGCTACGAGCAGGAATTCGAGAACGCCTACGAATCCCTCGGCGTCCAAAGCCCCACCTACGAGCCGCGGGCCACCGGACACATCCCGGAAATGCACGCGCTCATCCAGCGCCTCATCGACCGGGGCCACGCCTACCCCGCGCCGGACGACTCGGGCGATGTCTACTTCGACGTGCGCTCGTGGAGCAAGTACGGCTCCCTGACGCGGCAGAACATCGACGACATGCAGGGCGCCCCCGACGTCGAAGCCCAGTTCGTCAGCAGGAAGCGCGATCCCCGCGACTTCGCACTGTGGAAGGGCTACAAGGAAGGCGAACCGGAGTCCGCGAGCTGGGCGTCGCCGTGGGGTGCGGGCCGTCCGGGCTGGCACCTTGAATGCTCCGCGATGGTCACCAAGTACCTTGGTGCGCGCTTCGACATCCACGGCGGGGGATTGGACCTGCGCTTCCCGCACCACGAGAACGAGATGGCCCAGTCGCAGGCCGCCGGCGACGAATTCGCCAACTTCTGGATGCACAACGGCATGGTCACGTACGAGGGCGAAAAGATGTCCAAGTCCATCGGCAACACCGTGAGCCCGGCAGAGATGCTCGACCTCGCCTCACCGCGGGTCGTCCGCTACTACCTCGGCCAGGCACACTACCGCTCGGTGCTCGATTACCGGCCCACGTCGCTGCAGGAGGCCGCGGCCGCCGTCGAACGTATTGACGGATTCATCTCGAAAGCGTCCGCCAAAGTTCCCCGCAGGTCAGGCGCGGACGTGGCACCGCAGGCCAACATGCCCGCCGCGTTCACTGCTGCCATGGATGACGACCTCAACGTCCCGCAAGCCCTCGGCGTGCTGCACGAAACCGTCCGCGCGGGCAACACAGCCCTCGCCAGCGGTGACCTGGACGGCGCCAAGGCGGCCCTCTACAGCGTGCTGTCCATGACCGAGGTGCTGGGGCTGGACGCAGTGAAGCAACCCGAAGCCGTACAGGGCCGTGAGCATGCGGCGCTGAAGGTCCTCGTGGACGCACAGCTCCAGGCCCGCGCTGCCGCAAGGGCCAACAAGGACTGGGCAGCCTCCGACGCGATCCGCGACACACTCGCCGCCGCCGGCGTCGTCGTCGAAGATGGTGCGGACGGGGCCACCTGGAGCCTCAAACGCGACTGACAAACGGGCGCTGCGGCCGAATTGCATCGGGTCAGTAGACTTGATTCCAGACTTACTCACAAAATCAAGGATGGAATCTCATGGCCAACAATGGTCGCCGGTCGGTCAAGAACAAGAAGGGCCCCTCCACCGGAACCGGTGGCCATGGCCGCAAGGCCCTGGAAGGCAAGGGTCCCACGCCCAAGGCGGAGGACCGCACCTACCACAAGGCGTACAAGAACAAGCAGCTCGCTGAACGCTCGGCCGCCAAGCGCGGACCGGCACGTCCGGGCGGCGCCGGCGCCCGCTCCGGCCCCAAGGGCCGCGCCACCGAGGAACTGGTCACCGGCCGTAACTCCGTGGTCGAAGCCCTGCGTGCCGGCATCCCTGCCAAGGCACTGCACGTAGCCATCCGGATTGAAATGGATGACCGCGTCAAGGAGTCCCTCAAGCTCGCTGCCGAGCGCGGCATCCCGCTGCTGGAAACCGGCAAGCCCGAGCTGGACCGCATGACAGAGGACGCCGTCCACCAAGGACTCGTGCTGCAGATCCCGCCGTACGAATACGAGGACGCCTACGACCTCGCCGAGCAGACCCTCGCCAAGTGGAAGAAGGGGCACATCTCCAATGCGCCGATCTTCGTGGCTTTGGACGGCATTACCGATCCCCGCAACCTCGGCGCCATCATCCGCTCCGTCTCCGCGTTCAGCGGGCACGGCGTGATCGTACCCGAGCGTCGTTCCGTGGGCGTCACCGCGTCCGCATGGAAGACCAGCGCCGGTGCCGCTGTCCGCGTACCGGTGGCCCGCGCGTCGAACCTCAACAACGCGCTCAAGCAGTTCAAGAACATGGGCATCTACGTCCTTGGACTGGACGGCGAAGGCGACGTCTCGCTTCCCGACCTCACGGTCGCCACCGAACCGGTCTGCATCGTGGTTGGTTCCGAAGGCAAGGGCCTCAGCAGGCTCGTGCGCGAAAACTGCGACCAGATCGTCTCCATCCCGATCGACTCCGCCATGGAGTCTCTCAACGCATCCATGGCCGTCGGCATCTCGCTGTACGAAGTGTCGAGGCAACGCTCCGCCCAGTAAGCAGTGCCCAAGGCGGTGGTCGCAGACGCGACCGCCGCCTTTCGCATGCCCGATGCTTCCTCACGTTCCGCGTGCTTGAGCCTGATGCTTGCTCACGTTCCGCGTGCTTGAGCCTGATGCTTGCTCATGTTCCGCGTGCTTGAGCCTGATGCTTGCTCATGTTCCGCGTGCTTGAGCCTGATGCTTGCTCATGTTCCGCGTGCTTGAGCCTGATGCTTGCTCACGTTCCGCGTGCTTGAGCCTGATGCTTCCTCACGTTCCGGGTGTTTGGGCCGGTCGCTTGCTCACGTTCCGCGTGCTTGAGCCTGATGCTTGCTCATGTTCCGCGTGCTTGAGCCTGATGCTTGCTCACGTTCTCACCCTTTAGGCCGCTCTGGAATCACGACGGCGACAGCGGCCTCGGTTTGTCCACCCGCCTGAGCGCCAATCGCGCGGACGTAGACCGCCTGGCGTCCTGCCTTTTAGCGGTTCGATTCCTGACCGCGAATAGACCAAAGGCAGCATTGGCCCCACAGCCAAAAGTTGAGGGAGGGTTGGCGGGAAGCCTTAGGGATGTGAGTGAGCGTCGATGTGAAGCACGGGGGATGTGAGTGAGTGTCGATGTGAAGCACGGCGGATGTGAGGGAGGGTCGGCGGGAAGCCTTAGGGATGTGAGCGAGGGTCAGAAGTCGCGGCGGTTGGCCAGGACGGGGAGCTTCTGCCGGGCGTCGTCCACGACTGCGGCATCGAGGTCGGCGAAGATCAGGCCCGGCTCACCTTCGAGGGCTTCCAGAACCTGGCCGAAGGGGGACACGACGGCGGAGTACCCGACTCCCGTGGGGGCGGCACCCTTGGCTTCAATTCCCTGAGTGGCTGGATCACCCTGGCCGCAGGCGAGGACGAACGTAGTGGTGTCCACTGCGCGGGCACGTGCCAGGAGCTGCCACTGATCGGCCTTCCCCGGACCAGCTCCCCAGGACGCCGAAACGATGTTCACCACGGCACCGCGCTGGGCGTTGGCAGTGAACAGGGCGGGGAAACGGATGTCGTAGCAGGTGGCCAAACCAAAGGTGAGGCCGCCGGCGTCGAACGTCACGGGTTCTGTACCGGCCTCAACGGTGTCCGATTCAGCGAAGCCGAACGCATCGAAAAGGTGGATCTTGTCGTAGCTGGCGTCGACGCCGGGCCCGGTGGCGAGAAGGGTGTTGCGCACGCGCGGCGCCCCGGACTCCGCAGCAGCGCCGGGCGTGAACATGCCCGCCACGATGACCAGCTGCAGTTCCTCGGCGATGGCACGGACACGGCCTGCCCAGGGACCGTCCAGCGGTTCCGCGATGTCCAACAGTGAATTGCCGAACGCGCGCATCATCGCCTCGGGGAAGACCACCAGGCCGGCCCCACCATCCTTGGCCCGTCGCGCGTACTCCTCCAGGAGACGCAGGTTTTCGGCCAGGTCGCGGCCTGAGATGACTTGGGCGAGTGCCACGCGCACGATAGAACCTCCACTTCTCTGCCTCCCAGTATGCCAAGGAACACAAAATCGCTGCCTCGAACGTCGTCATATGGGCTGCGGGCACTGCACATACCGGGCGTGGAACTAAACTTGCCTTCAATGGTTATGCCTATCTTTGACACAGCAGCTGCCGTCGACGCGTCGCGGCCACGACCCCTCGGACTGAGCACGCCCCAGCCCGGTCTTACGGATGCGGAGAGAACGCAAAACCAGGAAGTAAACGTCGCAGTCTTCGCACCGGACCTGGAACGGGTGGAGATCGTGTTCCAAGCGCCGGGCGAACCGTGGCGCGCCCGGATACTTCCCAACATCGAAGACGACGTGCATTTCGGGCTGGTGGGCGGCTTCCCTCCGGGCACGCGCTATGGTTTCCGCGCGGCGCCCTTGGAAGACGTGCTGCCCATGTCGGTTCCGGCGCTGGACCCGGATGACGACGGCGGACAGCGGCTCCTGCTCGATCCCTACGGTCGCGCCGTGGATCAGCATGGCGAGTTCCTGACGAGTGTCCACGTGGACACCGGCTTTGACTGGGGTGAGGACAAACCGCCCCGGACCCCCATGCGGACTTCGGTCATTTATGAGGCCCACGTCCGCGGCCAGACGATGCTTCACCCGGAAATTCCCGAGCACCTCCGCGGCACGTATGCCGGGATGGCGCACCCTGTGATGATCCAGCACCTCACCGAGCTGGGCATTACCGCCGTGCAGCTGCTGCCCATCCATTTCCACTTGGATGAATCGCACCTCCAGGACCTTGGCATGACCAATTACTGGGGTTACAACACGGCGGCCTTTTTCGCCCCGCATTCGGACTACGCCACGGAAGCTGCCCGCAACGCAGGTCCCCACGCTGTGCAGGACGAACTCAAGGGCATGGTCAAGCTCCTGCACGCGGCCGGGATCGAAGTCATCCTGGACGTGGTCTATAACCACACTGCCGAGGCCGGTCCTGACGGGCCGGCGCTGAGCTTCCGGGGACTCGGGGAGAAACGCTACTACCGTCATGACGCGCATGGCCGTTACCTGGACACCACTGGCTGCGGCAACACCTTGGATTTCAGCGACCCCGTAGTGGTGGACCTCGCGCTGGACTCGTTGCGTTACTGGGTCAACGAGTTCCACGTGGACGGATTCCGCTTCGACCTCGCCGTGACCTTGTGCCGTGACGCCGGAAACACCTTCGATCCCCAGCACCCCTTCCTGCAGGCCATCGCCGAGGATCCGGTGTTGTCGGCAGTCAAACTCATCTCCGAGCCCTGGGACGTGGGCTACGGCGGCTGGCAGACGGGCCGGTTCCCGCAGGGATGGTCGGACTGGAATGACCATTTCCGGGATGGCGTCCGCAGCTTCTGGCTTTCGGACCGCGCGGCCATCGAAGCCGGTGGCCAAGGAGGGTCGGTGGCGTCGTTGGCTGAGCTGATGGCCGGTTCCGCGAACCTCTTTGCGTCCTCTGGCCGCACCCGGCTGGCGTCGGTGAACTTCATCACGGCCCACGACGGCTTCACCCTCAAAGACCTTGTCAGTTACGACCGCAAGCACAATGAGGCCAACGGCGAGCAGAACCGTGATGGTCACGGCGACAACCGCAGCTACAACCACGGTGTGGAAGGCCGCAGCGAGAACGAGGCCATTGTGGCGGCGCGGGCGTTGTCCATCCGGAATTTGATGGCCACGCTGCTGATTTCAATCGGCGTGCCCATGATCACTGCCGGCGACGAACTCGGCCGCACCCAGCAGGGCAACAACAATGCCTACTGCCAGGACAACCCGACGGCATGGCTTGACTGGAGCCGCACACAGGAAGCCAACGCCATGTTCCGGACCACCCGGGAGCTTGTCAGGCTCCGCCGCTGGTTCCTTCGGCACCAGCCCGAGAGCTTTCCGGGCCAGGCCAACAATTCAAGCCTTCAGTGGTTTGATGACAAGGGCAAGCGGATGACACCGGCACGCTGGAACGATCCGGGCGTTCGTGCGGTCCAGCTGTTGATGGGTCACGAGGACAGCGAAATCCGTGGCCTGATCGTCGTGAACGGCAGCAACCAGGACGTGAAGATGGTGCTTCCGGAGATCCTGAGTGAAACAGGGATCGGCAAGCGCATGTTCGAACTCCGGTTCACCACGTCGGTGCTGCACGACCGCCGGAAGGGCGCGTTGGTTGCCTCCGGGGAGCGGGATATCCTGCAAGCCAATACGATCAACATTTACCGCACGTAGGCACCAACCACACAGGAGAACTCCGCATGAACCGCAGCCGCAGCAAACTCGTGGCATTCGCGGGTTTGGTGATCGCCGTCGTCGTGCTGGTGGTCGCGATGGTGGGTGGAGGCGCGCTGACGGCGCCCTCTTCCACACCAGGGGGCGGCGTCCAAACCACGACGCCGTCCGCAGGCTTGGTGCCGACCTCACCCGCCGCCGTGCCAAGCCGGACGACGGCGGCGGCAGCTGTGGAGAACCCGTCGGGCCTGCCGTCGATCAATGCCTCCCAACTGCCGAAGGAAGCCCGCCAAACCCTGGCCCTCATCGCCAAAGGCGGCCCGTATCCCTACGACCGGGACGGCGTGAACTTCGGCAACTTCGAGGGCCTGCTGCCCAAGAAGTCCGGCGGCTTTTACAAGGAGTACACCGTGCCCACCCCGGGAGAGTCGGATCGCGGCGCACGGCGGATCATTGTTGGCAAGGACGCTGCGAAGTACTACACGCCGGATCATTACGAGTCGTTCAAGTTCATCGTCGAGGACAAATAGTCGAAGACAACAGAGGAGCCCATGAAGATCTACTCAGCCGACACCTGGACCATGGAGGAACTGCAGGAGCAGGTATCCGACGCAGGCCGCAGGACAGTACTGGTCCCACCCGCAACCACCAAGCAGACAGTCCTTGAGGTCTTCGGCCAGGTCCTGGATTTCCCCGAGTACTACGGCGTGAACCTGGACGCCCTGAACGATTCCCTCCACGACTACGCGGACGCCCTCTCCGAGGACGACGGCAGCCCCGTCACGATGATCTGGCAGGTCCCCGCGGCATACCGCACGGATCGCTCCTTCGGTGTCGTCTGCGAGATCCTGCAAGACGCAGAGCGCTACGCCGGCCGCGACCTGGCAGTCATTGCGGTGTTCGAAAACTAACCCGCGAACCCGCCCGGGTCCTGCGGGCCCCACTGGGCAACAGCGGTCCGGCAGCGCTCGTCAAAGCGACGAAGGAGCAGCGCGCAGCGGATCAGTGTTGCCCAGCGGGTCACCGACGTCATTGCGCTTAGGCGTTCGCGATCAGCCCCAGTTCAGCTTTGGATGCAAGCGCGCTGTGCTTCGGGAACACGCGGACGGTGTAGCCGAACGAGCCCGAACGGTTGATGACCAGCGAGCCGTTGAAGAGGTGCCGCCCGTTGCCGAGGTCCTCTACGGAGTCCAGTTCCGCCACTACGATGTCTTCGAGTTCGTCGGATTCCTCGGCGCGGCCGAAGGCCACTTCCACGGAGACGTCGTCCGGAGTGAGGTTGTTCAGGGCGACGTAGGCGTTGACCTGGAGGCTGTCGCCGACCTGGGGTTCCTCGGAAACACCGACGGAGTCCACGTGTTCCACTACGACCTCGGGCCATGCACTGCGCACCTTGGACGTCCAGGCTGCGAGCTCCTTGGCTTCCTTGAATGATTCCGCAACCGCCCGGCGTCCGGAGACGGCGGCGGGGCAGTAGAGGTTGTTGACGTAGTCGTGCAGCATCCGCTCGGCGGAGACGGCCGGGCCGAGGTTGGCGAGGGTGTGCTTGATCATGGACACCCAGTGGGTCGGCACGGTTTCCTGGCTGGACTCGGACGGGCCTGCTGCTCCGGCGCCCTGGGCGACGGTGGTGCCGTAGAAGCGTGGTGCCACTTGGGTTTCCAGGAGCTCGTACAGTGCCGAGGCCTCGATGTCGTCGCGTTCGTCGGCGGATGCGCCGTTGTTGGCCGTCGGGATGGCCCAGCCGTTTTCGCCGTCGTACATTTCATCCCACCAGCCGTCCAGGACGGAGAGGTTGAGGGAGCCGTTGATGGCGGCCTTCATGCCGGACGTGCCGCAGGCTTCGAGCGGGCGCAGCGGGTTGTTGAGCCAGACGTCGCAGCCGGGGAACAGGGTGCGTGCCATGGCGATGTCGTAGTTCGGCAGGAACACGATCCGGTGCCGGACCTCGGGGTCGTCGGTGAAGCGGACCAGGTCCTGGATCATCTTCTTGCCGGCGTCGTCGGCAGGGTGTGACTTGCCGGCGATGACCAGCTGGATGGGATGCTTCGGATCCAGCAGCAGGGCCTTCAACCGGGCGGGGTCGCGCAGCATGAGGGTGAGCCTCTTGTACGTGGGTACCCGGCGTGCGAAGCCGATGGTGAGTACGTCCGGATCCAGGACGGAGTCCGTCCAACCGAGCTCGGCATCGGCGGCGCCGCGCTTTTTCCACGAAGCCCGGAGCCGGCGTCGGACGTCCTCGATGAGCTGTGCCCGCAGTTCGCGCCGGAGGCTCCAGACGTCTTCGTCGCTGACGTTGTAGGCCAGGTCCCAGCGTCCCATCGCCTCAGCTTCGGCGCCGAACTGGTGCCGGGCCAGGGAGGAGATCCGCGGGTCCACCCAGGTGGGGACGTGGACGCCGTTGGTTACGGAGGTGATGGGAATTTCGGAATGGTCGAATCCCGGCCACAGTCCGGAGAACATTTCGCGGGAGACCACGCCGTGGAGCTTTGCCACACCGTTGGCGCGCTGCGCCAGACGCAGGCCCATCACGGCCATGTTGAACACGGAGGGGTTGCCGCCGTCGTAGTTTTCGCGGCCGAGTTCCAGGATGCGTTCGGTGGGGACGGCAGGTGCCAGTCCGGCGTCGAAGAAGTGCTTGATCTGGAGGGACTCAAAACGGTCGATCCCGGCCGGCACCGGCGTGTGCGTCGTGAAGACGGTGGACGCACGGCCGGCAGCGAGGGCTTCGTCCCAAGTGAGGGGCTCGTTGGCGTCGGACATGGCTTCCTGGATGCGTTCGATCCCCAGGAACCCTGCGTGGCCTTCGTTGGTGTGGAAGACCTCGGGCGCGGGCGTGCCGGTGAGTGCCTGGTAGACGCGCAGGGCCTTGACCCCGCCCATGCCCAGCAGGAGTTCCTGCTGCAGGCGGTGGTCGCCGCCGCCGCCGTAGAGGCGGTCGGTGATGCCGCGGGCGGCTTCATCGTTCGACGGGACGTTGGAGTCCAGCAGCAGCAGCGGAACGCGTCCGACGTCGGCACGCCACACGTGCGCGTGCAGCTCGCGGCCGTTGGGCAGCGGGAGGGAGATCTGCACCGGCTTGCCTTGGGCGCCGTCCTTGGCCGGGTGGCGGAGCAGGGTCAGGGGGAGACCATCGGGGTCCAGCACGGGGTAGGTTTCCTGCTGCCATGCATCGCGGGACAGTGACTGCTTGAAGTAGCCGGCCTGGTAGAGGAGCCCGACGCCGATCAGGGGCACACCGAGGTCGGAGGCGGCTTTGAGGTGGTCGCCGGCGAGGATGCCGAGGCCGCCGGAGTACTGCGGGAGAACTTCGGTGATGCCGAATTCGGGGGAGAAGTAGGCGATGCAAGCCGGCGCATCTTCGCCGAGGCCCTGGTACCAGCGCGGCTCGCTGAGGTAGCGGTCCAGGTCGGCTGCGGCGTGCTGTACGCGGTCCACTACCTCGCCGTTGTTTGCCAGGTCCTGTAGCTGCTCGCGGCTGATTGATCCCAGGAGAGCGATGGGGTCGTGCTGCGAGGCCTCCCAAAGAGCCGGGTTAAGGCTCGCGAAAAGTTCCCTCGTTGGCCGGTGCCAGGACCAGCGCAAATTGGTCGCCAATCGGGCCAGCGGCCGGATGGGCTCGGGGAGGACGGTACGGACTGTAAACCTTCGAATAGCCTTCACGAGCGCCACACTAACGGACTCCCATGGCAGTCGGAACTGCATTGGGTTTCTTTTAGGTAAAAGTCATCTTGCGTCAAGGAGAAACCTCGTTTGCTTAGCATTCTGTGATTTTTGTCGCTAACGTCATGGTTGTGACGAAAACTGCGCGAACCACCACCGTTCTGAATTCCAAGACGACCTCGGACATCACCGCCGGCCTTCGCTTCGGGCGGTTCCCCATCACTGCCGTGCAGCCGGTGGTTGAGGGTGGCCGTTTCCCCGCGAAAGCGTTGCCTGGCGAGGATCTGGTGGTCGGAGCCACCGTCTTCCGAGAGGGGCATGACCAGCTGGGCGTCTCCGCCGTGCTTCTCGATCCCCGGGGCAGGGAGCGCCAGCGCGTGCGACTGCACCCGGCCCAAGGCGAGCAGTGGAAGGGCCTGGACCGCTGGGAGGGCCTGATCACCCCCAGCGGCACCGGCGCCTGGTCCTTCGTCATTGAGGCATGGCATGACCGCTACGGCACCTGGCACCACAATGCCGAGGTGAAGGTCGCCGCGGGCATTGACGTTGAGTTGATGCTCGCCGAAGGCGCAGCCCTCCTCGCGGGAGCAGCCGACGACGCCGGTCGCACCGGCGCTGAAAAGCGCACCCTGCGTGCCGCTTCCGTCGTGCTTTCCGATACCACCAAGACAGCCGAGGAGCGCCTTGGCGCCGGCTTCAGCCCTGAGGTGCTGGCCGCCGTCGGGCGTCTTCCCATCCGCGAGCTGGTGACCGTTTCGGAGCGCTTTCCGCTTCAAGTGGAGCGCGACCTGGCGGGGCGTGGTTCCTGGTACGAGTTCTTCCCGCGTTCTGAAGGCGCCGTCCTGGACCACTCCACCGGGGTGTGGACGTCCGGCAACTTCCGCACGGCGGCCAAGAGGCTCGACGCCGTCGCGAACATGGGCTTCGACGTCATCTACCTGCCGCCCATCCACCCGATCGGTTTCCAGCACCGCAAGGGCCGTAACAACACCTTGACTCCGGGGCCGCAGGATCCCGGTTCGCCATGGGCCATTGGTTCCAAGGACGGCGGACACGACGCGATCCACCCGGAGCTCGGAACCTTCGAGGACTTTGACGCTTTCGTGGCCCGGGCCAATGAGCTTGGCCTGGAAGTGGCCCTGGATTTGGCGTTGCAGGCAGCTCCGGACCACCCCTGGGTCACGTCAAACCCGGAATGGTTCACCACCCGCGTGGACGGTTCGATCGCCTACGCCGAGAACCCGCCAAAGAAGTACCAGGACATCTACCCCCTGAACTTCGACAACGACCCCGCGGGCCTCTCCAAGGAGATCCTGCGCATCGTGCAGTTGTGGATCAGTCACGGGGTCAAGATTTTCCGCGTGGACAACCCGCACACCAAGCCGGTGTGGTTCTGGGAATGGCTGATCGGCAAGATCAATAAGAAGAACCCCGAAGTCGTATTCCTTGCGGAGGCCTTCACACGCCCGCCCATGATGCATGCTTTGGGCAGGGCCGGATTCCAGCAGTCCTACACGTACTTCACCTGGCGGAACACCAAGACCGAGCTGGAGGAGTACTTCCACGAAGTCAGCCACGTGAGCCCGGCATACTTCCGTCCGAACTTCTTCGTCAACACCCCGGACATCCTTACCGAGTACCTGCAGTACGGCGGACCCGCGGCCTTCCGCATCCGGGCCGTCCTTGCAGCGACGGCCAGCCCGCTGTGGGGCGTCTACGCCGGCTACGAGCTGTACGAACACGTGGCCCGTCCCGGCGCGGAAGAGTACATCGACAACGAGAAGTACGAGTACAAAGCCCGGGACTGGGACGGTGCCGCCGAATCCGGCCGGACGCTGGCCCCGTACATCACACGCCTGAACACCATCCGCAAGGACCACTTGGCGCTGGGTGACCTGCAGAACCTGACCATCCACCGCAGCACCGATGACGCCACGATCGTCTACTCCAAGCACAAGACGTTGGCTGACGGTACCAAGGACACCTTGATCATGGTGGTCAACGTGGATCCGCACAGTGCCCGTGAAAGCACCGTTTCACTGGATCTGGCGGCCTTGGACCTTGACCCGGCCGATCTCAACGAAGACGGGCTCTTCCGTGTTGACGACCTCATCAGCGGCCAGAGCTGGTGGTGGGGCGAGCACAACTATGTCCGCCTCGATGCCCACGTTGAACCGGCACACGTCCTGAGCATCCGGAGGCAGCCTTAGTGAGTTTTTCTCCGCAGAATCCCAGCCAGTACTTCACCCCGAAGAACACCTTCGAGTTGAACGCCCCCGGCCTCCAGCATGATCCGCTCTGGTACCGGAAGGCAGTCTTCTACGAGGTACTGGTGCGGGCTTTTGCGGATGCCAACGGGGATGGTTCCGGCGACTTCCAAGGCCTGATCGACAAACTGGACTACCTTCAGTGGCTGGGCGTTGACTGCCTCTGGCTGCCGCCGTTCTTCCATTCCCCGTTGCGCGATGGCGGCTACGACATCGCGGACTACACCTCGGTGCTGGACGAATTCGGTACCATCAGCGACTTCAAACGGCTGGTGGCCGAGGCCCACGCCCGTGGCGTCCGGGTGATCATCGACCTTCCGCTGAACCACACGTCTGACCAGCACCCCTGGTTCCAGGAGTCCCGCAAGGATCCCACCGGTCCCTACGGTGATTTCTATGTCTGGAGCGACACGGACGAGAAGTACCAGGACGCCCGCATCATCTTTGTTGACACGGAGGAATCGAACTGGACCTTCGATCCCATCCGTCGGCAGTTCTTTTGGCACCGGTTCTTCAGCCACCAGCCGGATCTGAACTTCGAAAACCCAAAGGTCATCGAGGCTCTCTACGACGTCATCAGGTTCTGGCTGGACCAGGGCATCGACGGCTTCCGGGCTGACGCCATTCCGTACCTCTTCGAAGAGGAGGGCACTAATTGCGAGAACCTGCCGGCGACCCACACCTTCCTGCAGGACCTGCGCCGGATGGTGGATGCGAACTATCCGGGCAGGGTGATCATTGCGGAGGCCAACCAGCCTCCGCACGAAGTGGTGGAGTATTTCGGGACAGAAGAAGCGCCCGAATGCCACATGGCTTTCCACTTCCCGATCATGCCCAGGCTGTATTACGCACTCCGTGACCAGAAAGCCGCGCCGATCATTGACACGCTGCGCGATACGCCGGAAATCCCGCGGGGTGCGCAGTGGGGTACTTTCCTGCGGAACCACGACGAGCTGACTCTGGAGATGGTGCCTGCGGAGGAGCGTGCGGCCATGCTTGGCTGGTACGCGCCGGATCCACGCATGCGGGCCAACATCGGTATCCGCCGCCGTCTGGCACCGCTCCTGGACAACTCCCGCTCCGAGATCGAGCTCATCAATGCGCTGCTGCTGTCCCTGCCCGGCAGCCCGTTCCTGTACTACGGGGACGAAATCGGCATGGGCGACAACATCTGGCTTGATGACCGCGATGCCGTCCGCACCCCCATGCAGTGGAACCCGGACCGCAACGCCGGGTTCTCCTCGGCGGACCCGGGCAAGCTGTATCTTCCGGTAATCCAGTCGCTGGTCTACAACTACAGCATGGCCAACGTCGAGGCCGAAGCCGCACACTCAGGCTCCCTGCTCCGGTGGACCCGGCAGATCCTTAGTGTCCGGAAGAACCACCCGGTATTCGGCTTGGGCGGTTTCCGGCACATCGAGGCCGACCACGAGGTGGTGTTGGCCTACGTACGTGAGCTTCCCGCAGGAAACCCGGAAGGGGAAGACGCGGAAACCATTCTCTGTGTCTTCAACCTCTCGCAGCACCCGGTCGCGGCAACGTTGGATATCCCCGAGTTCGCAGGCCGCGGCTTGCGCGATATTTTTGGCGGTCAGCCTTTCCCGGCCGTCGGTGACAACGGTCACCTGACCGTGATGCTGGGCAGCCACAGCTTCTACTGGCTGCGGGTACGCTCGGCATTTTCGAATCCCTCGTCGCCTTTTACCCAGGCGATTCCAGTGGTGACCTCCAAAGGATGAGATGAACAAGGAAAACTTGAACCCCTCCATTGAAGGACTTCTGCGGACCTGGCTTCCCGGCAAACGCTGGTTCCCGGTCAAGAGCCCCGACTTCGCGTTGGAGCAGGTGGGCGGCTTCAGACTTCAGGCCAGCGGCGACGCTGTGTTGGAGGTCCTGGTGCTGGCCGTCACCCACCGGACGGCCGACGGCGGTCCCCGGACCGATGTGGTCCAGGTGCCGTTGAGCTTCCACAACCAACCGCTTGTGGATGCGCCTTCGGCGCTTTTGGGCGAGTACACGGATCCGGAACTGGGCCTTCGTTTGGTGTACGACGCCGTCTACGACTCCGAATTCGTCACGGCGTGGCTGCAGCTCATGCGCAGCGAAGGGAATGTTGGTTCAGCCCGCGGCCACCTCACCCGTGGCCGCGTCCCGCTTCCGGAAAACCCGGTGTCCGTGCGGGTCCTTTCCGGCGAACAGTCCAACACGTCCGTCATTATCGACGACGGTGACTCGGCGGCGATCGTCAAGATCTTCCGGGTGCTTTCGCCCGGCCGGAATCCCGAGGTTGAGCTGGGTGCGGCGCTGACCGCTGCAGGGACCAGCGAGGTTCCCGCGACGCTGGGTTGGATCACGGGCTCGTGGAATGAACCGGCGTCGAAAGACGGTGCAGTGGCCACAGGTGAGCTGACAGTCGCGCACGAATTCCTGCTCGGCGGCCTGGACGCCTGGCGTCTGGCTGTTGATGCCGCCGCGGCCGGCAACGACTTCACGGCTGAAGCGCGGGGACTCGGCAACGCCACCGCCACGGTTCACGCCAGGCTGGCGGAAACCTTCGGCACCCATGACGGCCAGGAGCAGGGCCCGGACATCATCGCCACTGTTGCCCGGCGGGTCCGGCAGTCGTGGGCTGAGGCGGCGTCCGCCGTCGGGCCCTATGACGCAAACCTTGAAGAACTGCTGGCGGCCCTGGAGCCCCGGGCCGTGGGACAGCTGCAGCGCGTCCACGGTGATCTCCACCTGGGCCAGATCCTGCGGGTTGCCGGTAACGGGGCGCAACCGGGCCGCTGGGCGATCCTGGACTTTGAGGGCGAGCCGCTGCGGACGATCGACGAGCGGAACACCCCTGATCTTCCGCTCCGCGATGTCACCGGCATGTTGCGCTCGTTCGACTACGCCGCCGGTGCCGCGACCAGGGAGAATCCTGACGCGCAGGTACCGGAGACCTGGGTGGATGACTGTGCTGCCGCCTTCCTTGAGGGGTACAGCGAAGTCACCCCGGGAACCATTGACCTCCAGTCGCCGCTCTTTGTGGCATTGTGGCTGGACAAGGCCTTATACGAGGTGGTGTACGAGCTGCGTAACCGGCCCGACTGGTTGTCGATACCGGTGAACGCATCCCGACGGATCCTCGACAACACAAGCCGCGGCAAGCATGCGGCAGCAACAGCGGAAGGTAATGACATGACTGGCTCAGCACGTACCGAACGGCCCCGAGTTCCCTTGCACGTGGACTCCGAGACCTTGGAACGCGTGGCGGCCGGCGCTTACCACGCGCCGCATTCGGTCCTTGGCGCCCACCTAGATGACCACGGCCACGTGACCATCAGGACAGTGAAGCACCTGGCCAAGTCCGTCACCGTGGTGACGGAGACCGGCCGCACCCCCATGGAACACGAGTCGCACGGAGTATGGACAGCGGTCCTGGAACCGCTGCAGGCCGGGCATGTGCCGGACTACCGTTTGGAAGTGGTGTACGACGTCGAACCCGTCACCATCGATGACCCCTACCACTACCTGCCCACTGTGGGTGAGGTTGACCTGCACCTGATCGGCGAAGGCCGCCACGAACGGCTCTGGGATGTCCTGGGTGCGCACGTCCAGCACTACCGGTCCGCCTTGAGCGACGTGGATGGTGTTTCCTTCGCTGTGTGGGCGCCGAATGCGCAGGCTGTCCGCGTGAAGGGTGACTTCAACGGTTGGGACGGACGCTCGCACGGAATGCGCTCGCTGGGGTCCTCGGGCGTCTGGGAGCTCTTCATTCCAGGTGTTGTAGCAGGGGCGTGCTACAAATACGAGATCCTGACCAAGGCGGGTCAGTGGATCGAGAAAGCCGACCCGCTGGCCTTCGGGACCGAGGTCCCTCCGCTCACGGCATCGCGGGTAGTGGACGCCAGCTACCGCTTCAAGGACGCGGACTGGATGGCTGCCCGGGCCAAGCGGGATCCGCACAACTCGCCCATGAGCGTCTACGAAGTCCACCTGGGCTCCTGGCGGTTGGGTCTGGGCTACAAGGAACTTGCCAAGGAACTCGTCGAGTACGTGAAGTGGCTTGGCTTCACCCACGTTGAATTCATGCCCGTCGCCGAGCACCCGTTCGGCGGCTCATGGGGTTACCAGGTGACGTCATACTTTGCCCCGACCTCACGCTTCGGGCACCCGGATGAGTTCCGGTTCCTGGTGGACTCGCTCCATCAGGCCGGTATCGGCGTCCTTCTGGACTGGGTCCCTGCCCACTTCCCCAAGGATTCCTGGGCGCTGGCCCAGTTCGACGGCCAGCCGTTGTACGAGCACTCCGATCCGGCGCTGGGCGAACACCCGGACTGGGGCACGCTGATTTTCGACTTCGGCCGCAGCGAGGTCCGGAACTTCCTGGTGGCCAACGCGCTGTATTGGCTGGAGGAGTTCCACATAGACGGCTTGCGCGTGGACGCCGTGGCCTCCATGATCTACCTCGACTACTCCCGCGAGGAGGGTCAGTGGCGCCCGAACAAGTTCGGCGGCAGGGAGAACCTGGAAGCCATCTCCTTCATGCAGGAAGTCAACGCGACGGTCTACAAGTCACACCCCGGCGCTATCGTCATTGCCGAGGAGTCCACCGCATTCCCCGGCGTTACGGCACCCACCAACCACGGCGGTCTGGGCTTTGGCCTGAAGTGGAACATGGGCTGGATGCACGACTCCCTGAAGTACATCTCCGAAGACCCCATCAACCGCAAGTGGCACCACGGCACCATCACCTTCTCGCTGGTTTATGCGTTCACGGAGAACTTCCTCCTGCCCATCAGCCATGACGAGGTGGTCCATGGGAAAGGCTCCATGCTGCGCAAGATGCCGGGCGACCGCTGGCAGCAACTGGCCAACCTTCGTGCCTTCTTCGCGTACCAGTGGTCGCACCCCGGCAAGCAGCTCATCTTCATGGGTACTGAGTTCGGCCAGGAAGCGGAGTGGTCCGAGCAGTACGGACTGGACTGGTTCCTCTCCGACATTCCGGCTCACCGCGGCCTGCAGCTCCTGGTCAAGGACCTCAACGAGGTGTACGCCGCCACTCCTGCGCTCTACGAGAAGGACAACGAGGCCGGCGGGTTCCAGTGGATCAACGGTGGCGACGCGGACCATAACGTCCTCACCTTCATCCGCTGGGGCAACAACGGCAAGCCGTTGGTCTGCGCGGTGAACTTCTCCGGCGGTCCGCACCAGGAATACATCCTGGGTGTTCCGCTGGCGGGGGAGTGGACCGAAGTCCTGAACACCGATGCCGAAGCATATGGCGGGTCAGGTGTGGTGAACGCCGGTTCGCTGAAGGCCACTGCCCCCGGCACGGACGGGCAGCCGGCGGCGCTGTCCGTCACGCTGCCGCCGCTCGGAGCATCCTGGTTCACGCCGGCTGAGTAACGCCTCTCCAGTTCCCGCGTGATTGGGCCCGACGCCCGCTCACATAACCGGTGTTTCCAGGCAACGCTCCCTCACTGCGGCCGGGGAGTGTTGCCTGCTTTCGTTGGGCCCAGGGAGTCCATCGGAGAGGGGCTTTGCCAACCCGGCAGAGTGTGTGTATAGTTAATACCCGCGCTGCTCCACGAGTTGAGATCGCAAGCTGACAAGAAACCGCAAGGAAAAATCAAGTCAAGCTTGCCGATTTGACTCGGAGGGAAGTAGCCGGTAAGTTTGGAAAGTTGCTCCGGAGCGATCCTGGACCCTGTGGGGTGTGGGTGGTGTCGGTAGTGTCTGTTGTTTGAGAACTCAATAGTGTGCCAAGTTTGTTGATACCGATTGTTTTATTGATTGGTTGAAATTTTGCCAGGTTGCTGCGCACCCCCGTGTGTGGTGGTCTGGTTTTCAGCTGGTTTCGAATTTTGTGCAGCCGTGTTTGCCGTTATTTCCGGTGGGTGTGGTTGTGTCTGTTTGATTTTGTTTTACTTCAACGGAGAGTTTGATCCTGGCTCAGGATGAACGCTGGCGGCGTGCTTAACACATGCAAGTCGAACGATGATCCCAGCTTGCTGGGGGATTAGTGGCGAACGGGTGAGTAACACGTGAGTAACCTGCCCTTGACTCTGGGATAAGCCTGGGAAACTGGGTCTAATACCGGATATGACTCCTCATCGCATGGTGGGGGGTGGAAAGCTTTTGTGGTTTTGGATGGACTCGCGGCCTATCAGCTTGTTGGTGGGGTAATGGCCTACCAAGGCGACGACGGGTAGCCGGCCTGAGAGGGTGACCGGCCACACTGGGACTGAGACACGGCCCAGACTCCTACGGGAGGCAGCAGTGGGGAATATTGCACAATGGGCGCAAGCCTGATGCAGCGACGCCGCGTGAGGGATGACGGCCTTCGGGTTGTAAACCTCTTTCAGTAGGGAAGAAGCGTAAGTGACGGTACCTGCAGAAGAAGCGCCGGCTAACTACGTGCCAGCAGCCGCGGTAATACGTAGGGCGCAAGCGTTATCCGGAATTATTGGGCGTAAAGAGCTCGTAGGCGGTTTGTCGCGTCTGCTGTGAAAGACCGGGGCTCAACTCCGGTTCTGCAGTGGGTACGGGCAGACTAGAGTGCAGTAGGGGAGACTGGAATTCCTGGTGTAGCGGTGAAATGCGCAGATATCAGGAGGAACACCGATGGCGAAGGCAGGTCTCTGGGCTGTAACTGACGCTGAGGAGCGAAAGCATGGGGAGCGAACAGGATTAGATACCCTGGTAGTCCATGCCGTAAACGTTGGGCACTAGGTGTGGGGGACATTCCACGTTTTCCGCGCCGTAGCTAACGCATTAAGTGCCCCGCCTGGGGAGTACGGCCGCAAGGCTAAAACTCAAAGGAATTGACGGGGGCCCGCACAAGCGGCGGAGCATGCGGATTAATTCGATGCAACGCGAAGAACCTTACCAAGGCTTGACATGAACCGGAAAGACCTGGAAACAGGTGCCCCGCTTGCGGTCGGTTTACAGGTGGTGCATGGTTGTCGTCAGCTCGTGTCGTGAGATGTTGGGTTAAGTCCCGCAACGAGCGCAACCCTCGTTCTATGTTGCCAGCGGTTCGGCCGGGGACTCATAGGAGACTGCCGGGGTCAACTCGGAGGAAGGTGGGGACGACGTCAAATCATCATGCCCCTTATGTCTTGGGCTTCACGCATGCTACAATGGCCGGTACAAAGGGTTGCGATACTGTGAGGTGGAGCTAATCCCAAAAAGCCGGTCTCAGTTCGGATTGGGGTCTGCAACTCGACCCCATGAAGTCGGAGTCGCTAGTAATCGCAGATCAGCAACGCTGCGGTGAATACGTTCCCGGGCCTTGTACACACCGCCCGTCAAGTCACGAAAGTTGGTAACACCCGAAGCCGGTGGCCTAACCCTTGTGGGGGGAGCCGTCGAAGGTGGGACCGGCGATTGGGACTAAGTCGTAACAAGGTAGCCGTACCGGAAGGTGCGGCTGGATCACCTCCTTTCTAAGGAGCTGCTTGCAATGATTGGTGCCCTGCATGGGGTGTCTGGTTGTTGTCAGTGTTGCCCATTGCGCAGGCGTTTGTTCTGCGGTGGGTGCTCATGGGTGGAATATCAACGAATCATTTTTTTGGCATGGCTTTCGTGGTTGTGTCCTGGTGCTAGTACGGCGGTTCGTGCTCCTGCTTTGTGTGGGGGTGTGGGTTGTTGGGAACGTGTCCGGGGTGTGGCTGGTGGGGGTTGTGTTTGGCGCACTGTTGGGTCCTGAGGCAACAGGACCTTTTTGCAGCAATGCAGGGGGGCACTTCTGGTGTTTCTTTTGTTCCTGCAGCCGGTTCCTCCGGTCTTTGTGTTGCGGCCTGCGTGTGTGGGTTGTGGCGGGTTGGGGGGTTGGTTGATGGGGTTGTTGTTTGAGAACTACATAGTGGACGCGAGCATCTGGGACATACACGCTTTGGTGTGTGTGTTCCATACAGCAATTTCTTATGAATGAACCTTGGGCCGTAGTGGCTCGTGGTTCTCTCGAGTAAGTTTTTGATCATGTTTGTGTGGTCAAGTTTTTAAGGGCACACGGTGGATGCCTTGGCATTAGGAGCCGAAGAAGGACGTAGGAATCTGCGATAAGCCTGGGGGAGTTGATAACCGAGCGTTGATCCCAGGATGTCCGAATGGGGAAACCCCGCACAACGCTGTCATGGTGATTGTGTGACCCGCATCTGAACACATAGGGTGCGTGGGGGGAACGCGGGGAAGTGAAACATCTCAGTACCCGCAGGAAGAGAAAACAAGAGTGATTCCGTTAGTAGTGGCGAGCGAACGCGGATCAGGCTAAACCGTTTCCATGTGTGATAGCCGGCGGGCGTTGCATGGGCGGGGTTGTGGGACTTTCCGTTCTGGTTCTGCCGGGCCAGTGAGGTGAGAGTGCGTGCATAGGTGAACGGTCTTGAAAGGCCGGCCAGAGAGGGTGTGAGCCCCGTAACCGTAATGTTGTGTGCCGCCTGGAGAGTATCCCAAGTAGCACGGGGCCCGAGAAATCCCGTGCGAATCTGTCAGGACCACCTGATAAGCCTAAATACTTCCTAATGACCGATAGCGGACCAGTACCGTGAGGGAAAGGTGAAAAGTACCCCGGGAGGGGAGTGAAACAGTACCTGAAACCGTGTGCTTACAATCCGTCGGAGCAGTCTTGTTACTGTGACGGCGTGCCTTTTGAAGAATGAGCCTGCGAGTTAGTGTTACGTCGCGAGGTTAACCCGTGTGGGGTAGCCGTAGCGAAAGCGAGTCTGAATAGGGCGAGTGTAGTGGCGTGATCTAGACCCGAAGCGGAGTGATCTACCCATGGCCAGGTTGAAGCGACGGTAAGACGTCGTGGAGGACCGAACCCACTTCAGTTGAAAATGGAGGGGATGAGCTGTGGGTAGGGGTGAAAGGCCAATCAAACTCCGTGATAGCTGGTTCTCCCCGAAATGCATTTAGGTGCAGCGTTGCGTGTTTCTTGCCGGAGGTAGAGCTACTGGATGGCCGATGGGCCCTACAAGGTTACTGACGTCAGCCAAACTCCGAATGCCGGTAAGTCAGAGCGCAGCAGTGAGACTGTGGGGGATAAGCTTCATAGTCGAGAGGGAAACAGCCCAGACCACCAACTAAGGCCCCTAAGCGTGTGCTAAGTGGGAAAGGATGTGGAGTTGCGAAGACAACCAGGAGGTTGGCTTAGAAGCAGCCATCCTTGAAAGAGTGCGTAATAGCTCACTGGTCAAGTGATTCCGCGCCGACAATGTAGCGGGGCTCAAGTACACCGCCGAAGTTGTGGATTTCACACAGTACCCTAGCCTTCGTGGTTCAGGGGTGTGGAGTGGTAGGGGAGCGTCGTGTGGGCAGTGAAGTCGCGGTGGAAACCAGCGGTGGAGCCTACACGAGTGAGAATGCAGGCATGAGTAGCGAAAGACGGGTGAGAAACCCGTCCGCCGAATGATCAAGGGTTCCAGGGTCAAGCTAATCTGCCCTGGGTAAGTCGGGACCTAAGGCGAGGCCGACAGGCGTAGTCGATGGACAACGGGTTGATATTCCCGTACCGGCGAAAAACCGCCCATGCCAAGCGGGGGATACTAACCGCCCGGAGCCTGCCCGCTCACCCTTGTGGTGTTGTGGGTTTTGGCCGAGCGCGGGACCTGATCCCGGGAGGTAAGCGTATTAACAGGTGTGACGCAGGAAGGTAGCCGGGCCGGGCGATGGTTGCCCCGGTCTAAGGATGTAGGGTCAGGGATAGGCAAATCCGTTCCTGTGTGCTTCGAGCACGTTCCTGAGATCTGATGGGACTCCCGTAAGGGGGGATCCGGTGATCCTATGCTGCCAAGAAAAGCATCGACGCGAGGTTTTAGCCGCCCGTACCCCAAACCGACACAGGTGATCAGGTAGAGAATACCAAGGCGATCGAGAGAATTATGGTTAAGGAACTCGGCAAAATGCCCCCGTAACTTCGGGAGAAGGGGGGCCTGCCCCGTGATGGAGACTTGCTCTCCGTGAGCGGGTGTGGGCCGCAGAGACCAGGGGGAAGCGACTGTTTACTAAAAACACAGGTCCGTGCGAAGTCGCAAGACGATGTATACGGACTGACTCCTGCCCGGTGCTGGAAGGTTAAGAGGACCGGTTAGCCACTTGTGGCGAAGCTGAGAATTTAAGCCCCAGTAAACGGCGGTGGTAACTATAACCATCCTAAGGTAGCGAAATTCCTTGTCGGGTAAGTTCCGACCTGCACGAATGGAGTAACGACTTCCCCGCTGTCTCAACCATAAACTCGGCGAAATTGCAGTACGAGTAAAGATGCTCGTTACGCGCAGCAGGACGGAAAGACCCCGAGACCTTTACTATAGTTTGGTATTGGTGTTCGGAGTGGCTTGTGTAGGATAGGTGGGAGACGTTGAAACCCGGACGCCAGTTCGGGTGGAGTCATCGTTGAAATACCACTCTGGTCACTTTGGACATCTAACTTCGGCCCGTGATCCGGGTCAGGGACAGTGCCTGATGGGTAGTTTAACTGGGGCGGTTGCCTCCTAAAAAGTAACGGAGGCGCCCAAAGGTTCCCTCAGCCTGGTTGGCAATCAGGTGTCGAGTGTAAGTGCACAAGGGAGCTTGACTGTGAGAGAGACATCTCGAGCAGGGACGAAAGTCGGGACTAGTGATCCGGCGGTACATTGTGGAATGGCCGTCGCTCAACGGATAAAAGGTACCTCGGGGATAACAGGCTGATCTTGCCCAAGAGTCCATATCGACGGCATGGTTTGGCACCTCGATGTCGGCTCGTCGCATCCTGGGGCTGGAGTAGGTCCCAAGGGTTGGGCTGTTCGCCCATTAAAGCGGTACGCGAGCTGGGTTTAGAACGTCGTGAGACAGTTCGGTCCCTATCCGCTGCGCGCGCAGGAAATTTGAGAAGGGCTGTCCTTAGTACGAGAGGACCGGGACGGACGAACCTCTGGTGTGTCAGTTGTACTGCCAAGTGCATCGCTGATTAGCTACGTTCGGATGGGATAACCGCTGAAAGCATCTAAGCGGGAAGCTCGCTTCAAGATGAGATTTCCATACACATTATGTGTGAGAGGCCCCCAGCCAGACCACTGGGTTGATAGGCCGGATGTGGAAGCGAGGACTAAAGACTCGTGAAGCTGACCGGTACTAATAGGCCAACAACTTACACCACACACAAAACACTGCACGCGTCCACTATGTGGTTCCCGAACAACAACCGTTCCAGGAACCAACAACAACTACATAACACCACAGTTGTAACCACAAGCTTCCCACCCACCCCCACACCAACGCGGGGTTGGGACGGGTAACAGAGTTACGGCGGTCATAGCGTGGGGGAAACGCCCGGTCCCATTCCGAACCCGGAAGCTAAGACCCACAGCGCCGATGGTACTGCACCCGGGAGGGTGTGGGAGAGTAGGACACCGCCGGACAACCATTAACGAAGAGCCCCAACCACGGTTGGGGCTCTTCCATTTAACACACACTTCAACTTCACCACGTACTGGCCCTCAGGACCACAATGCGTCTGGGCCCGGTCCACCGGTAGAGTTGGTGGTCATGGAAAACCTCTTCAGCCACCCCGAGTCGGAGCCTGAGTCGGCCCAACAGGGCAGCAACGACCTCGAGCCGCTCATCGTTTGTGTCGTGGTCCCCAGCAACGTCTCCCACGCCTTCCAAGGATTCACGGACCACCCGCATCTCTGGTGGCCCTTGGAAGAGGAAAGCGTCTACGGTGCGGGCTCCCACGTTGAGTTCGAGGAGAACCTCATCCTAGAGACGACTGAAGACGGCCGGACGTCCGTGTGGGGAACAATTGATGACTGGCAGCCCCCGCTGTCCTTCCACGCCAGCTGGTATCCCGCCGGAACTCCCTTGTGGTCCACCGAGATCCGGGTGGTGTTCAGCGCCGTCGAAAATGGTACGGAGGTGCGCCTGATCCACGATGGCTGGGAGGGCGCGGAAGATCCTGCGGCCTCCAGGGCCTCCTATGCCGAGGGCTGGCCTCGGGTCCTCCAGCGCTACGCCCGGTTCATGGGCGGAGCAGTTGCCTAGGGTCCGCAGGCTCCACGCAGGCGATTGGCTGCTGCTCAAGAATGTCCGGCTGGAGATGCTTGCCGACACCCCCATGGCGTACGTGGAGAGCCTTGCAGCTGCGCGGCGTCAGACGGACAGCCAGTGGCGGGAACGAGCCGCTGCCATGTCCGGGGATTCCAGCGTTACCCTGGTGGCTGACGGCGGCGAGGACGGCTCCAGACTCTGTGGCCTGATGCGGGTAGTGGCCAAGCATCCACAAGATCCCGAGCGCCCACTGCAGGCGATGCTCATCAGCGTGTACGTCGCAGCTGAGCATCGTGGGCTGGGCCTGGCTGACGAGCTTCTCCAGGAGGCCTGCGCAGCTGCGGCAAACGAGCTCGGGGCCGGCTATCTGGAGCTGGGCGTGCATGAGGACAACTCCCGCGCCCAGGCCTTCTACAGACGCCACGGATTCGAAACCACCGGAGCCAGCAAGCCCTATCCGCAGGACACCACCAAACGTGAGCTCGTGATGGAGCGGAAGCTCTCCTAGGCCGCTCCCAAACTTAGGCTGAGCCCACCTTGGGCACTGCCGTGCTTGTACGCACCACCAGTTTGGTGGGGTGTTCGGCGTCCTCGGGCTCCAGTACCAGGCCGTTATTGATGGCACCCAGCAGAGTGTGAACCGCCAGTGCCCCCTGCCCCTTGGCATCCTGGTCGATCGTGGTCAGGCCCATGACGTTCCCCAGGTCGTGGCCGTCGATGCCCATCACGGAAAGGTCCTCGGGAATCCGCAGCCCAAAATCGCGGGCGGCCAGGATGGTGCCGATCGCCATCTCATCCGATGCTGCGAACACGGCGGTGGGCCGTTCGGGCGCACTGGCCAGCAGTTGCCGGGCAGCGGCGTATGAGCCTTCGATGGTGAAGTCCGCCGTAACGATCCATTCGGGCCTCACCGGGCAGCCGGCGTCGTTCATTGCTTTTTCGAAACCGCCGCGGCGGGTTCCGGGCAGCTGGAAGTCCTGGTCGTAGGTTTCGCTTCCCGTGATGTGGGCAATCTTGGTGTGGCCAAGCCCCAGCAGATGATTGGTGGCCTGCATCGCGATGCCGGCATCATTGATCCGGATGGTCGAAGCCCCGGGAAGGGGGCCGCCAATGCCGACAATGGGCCGGTGCATGGCATGGAGTTGCTGGATTTCGGCTTCGCTGAGTTCCAGGGAAACAGCGATCACTGCGTCCACCCGTTTGCGGAGCAGGAAGTCACTGAAGACGCTGTGCCGATGAGCCGGGTTTTCACCGATGTTGTAGAGGGTGAGGTCGTAGCCGGCTTCGAGGAGGGCGGCCGAAGCGCCCTCGATCACCGCTGAAAAGAACCAGCGGTGGACCGAGGGCACCACCAGGCCAACGTTGTGCGTACGGCCGGAAGCGAGGCTTGAGGCATGGTACGACAACACGAAACCGAGCTCCGCGGCTGCTGCCCGCGCGCGTTCCCGGCTGGCGGGGGACACGTGGCCCTTCCCGCTCAAGGCCCGTGAAACAGTGGCAACGGACAGCCCTGCGCGCTCGGCTACGTCCTTGATGCCGGTCATGCTGCTCCTTGGTGGGAAAATTAGCTGGCTGACAGCCAGATTGTCTCCCCCGAGCCTAATGGATGGGTGGCGTCCGCCGCGGAACTGCGCAGGATTACCTCGCCCGCCGGAAGCGGAAGGGGTTCTTCGCCGACGTTCATGACCACCAGCGTTTCCCCGTTGAGGTACGCGAGTGTGGACTGCGTGCAGTAGTCCTCCACCCAGGCGAGGGACCCGGCGCCCAGCCGCAGCCGTGCCCGTTCCGCCAGCAACGCCCGGTACAGGTTAAGGTGCGACGCCGGATCAGACTCCTGCTCGTCCCTCGCCAGTGCGGGCCAGGACTCGGGCTGGGGAAGCCAGGGGTCCCGACCGTGACCGAATCCTGCATGGGGCTCCGCGGAACGCCACGGCAGGGGTACGCGGCAACCGTCGCGCCCGATCCTGGCTCCGCCGGTTCGCGCGAAGGTGGGGTCCTGACGCAGGCTCCCGGGAATGCTGGAGGAATCGGGAAGGCCCAGTTCTTCGCCCTGGTAGAGATAGGCACCGCCCGGGAGGCCGAGCATGAACATGGTGGCCGCGGCAGCCCGGCGTCGTCCCAGCTGTTCGTTGGGCTGAACGTCGTCAGGGCCGATGCCATCGCCGTCACGGGGACCAGGGCCGTCGTAGCCGAAGCGTGAGACGTGGCGGACGACGTCGTGGTTCGAAAGGACCCAGGTGCTGGGGGCGCCTACGGCGTCCAGCGAGACCAAGGAGTCGGTGATGATGTGGCGCAGGCGGTTGAGGTCCAAACCTGCGTGCAGGTAGGGGAAGTTGAACGCCTGGTGCATTTCGTCCGGACGTACCCATTGGGCCAGGCGCGGGAGCGGGTCCACGTTGGCTTCGGCGCACAGGATGCGGTCCGGACCGTACTCTTCCAGGATGGTCCGCCAGCGGCGGTAGATCCCGTGGAGGGCAGGCTGGCCGAACATGGGGGCGTCCTGGCCGGGGAAGCCTTCCGTGCTGTTGCCGTCAGCCCGGCCACCCCAGTTGGGCAGGCCGGGGGCCTTGACCAGGGCATGGGCGACGTCGACCCTGAAGCCGGAGATTCCACGGTCCAGCCAGAAGCGGAGCACGCGTTCGAATTCGGCGTGCACTGCGGGGTTGTCCCAGTTGAAGTCGGGCTGCGAGGAATCGAAGAGGTGGAGGTACCACTGTCCTGGCCGCCCGTTGGCTTCGATGATCCGCGTCCAGGCGGGTCCGCCGAAGTGCGACTGCCAGTTGTTGGGTGGCTCGTTGCCGTCTTGTCCCAGACCGTCCCGGAAGATGAAGACATCCCGCTCGGGGCTGTTGGGACCGGCGGCCAGCGCTGCCTGGAAGGCGACGTGCTGGTCCGAGCAGTGGTTGGGAACGATGTCGGCGATGACCCGGAGGTTGAGCTTGTTGGCCTCCGAGATAAGGGCATCGAAGTCCGCCAGGGTCCCGAACAGTGGATCGACGTCGCAGTAGTCGCTGACGTCGTAACCGGCGTCCCGCTGCGGTGAGCGGTAGAAGGGCGACAGCCAGACGGCGTCGACCCCTAAGCGTGCCAACTGGCTGAGTTCGGCAGTGATGCCCGCCAGGTCTCCCACACCGTCCCCGTTCAGGTCCCGGAAGGAGCGTGGATAGATCTGGTAAATCACAGCGGAGCGCCACCATCCGTGAGCCGTGGAGGCGTCGTGGACCGGGCTGAGCTGTGTGAAGGCTGCGGGGGGCTCGTGGGCCGCAACCTGGAGCAAGGAATCAACGGACATGGAGTCATCGTAGAAGAGAAAGCGCGAAATTGTAAACGTTTCCAGTCCTAAGGATGCTTTCTTTACAGGCTGATATGCAAGCGCGCTTTTCAAAAGAAGCAATTGCCCTGTAGTGTGTGGAAGCGCTTGCAGTTGTGAGCCATGTCACCCGCGATGCGACCGGGCCCAGAGCCCCTGCCGTCGAAGGAAAAAGAACGAAAGGGACACCAATGAAGGTGCACAACACCCTCGAGACTCGAACCACCCGCCGCGTTTTCACCACGGGAGCCATCTCTGCCGTGGCAGCCCTGGCCCTGAGCGCTTGCGGCGGAAGCGCTTCCACATCACCCACCTCCGAAGCCGCAAAGCCCGACCTCAAAGCGTCAGGAGCCGGTGTCATCACCATGTGGGTAGACGCCGAACGCTCGCCGGCGTTGAAGGACATCACCGAAAAATTCAAGTCGGACACCGGCATCGAAGTGAAGCTCGTGGTCAAGGACTTCGCAGCGGTCCGAGACGACTTCATTACCCAGGTGCCCACCGGACAGGGGCCGGACCTCATTGTTGGACCCCATGACTGGATCGGCAAATTCGTCCAGAACGGCGTCATCGCACCCGTGGAACTCGGCGACAAGGCCGGGCAGTTCCAGGACTCCTCCATCAAGGCCATGACCTACAACGGGGCTGTTTACGGTGTCCCGTACGCCATCGAGAACATCGCGCTCCTTCGTAACACCGGCATCGTGGACAGCAAAGCCGCCACCTTGGACGAAGTTGTGGCCAACGGAAAGAAAGCCGTTGCTGACGGTAAAGCCACGTTCCCGTTCCTGGTCGGCATGGACCCCAAACAGGGCGACCCGTACCACCTGTACCCATTGCAGTCCTCCATGGGTTCGCAGGTCTTCGGCAAGAATGCCGATGGTGGCTATGACGCCAAGCAGCTCCTCATTGGTGACGCCGCCGGCGTCGAATTTGCCAAGAAGCTGGCCGTTTGGGGCGATGCCGGCGAGAAAATCATCAACTCCAACATCACCGGCGATATCGCCAAGGAGAAGTTCCTCGCCGGCGAATCCCCGTACTTCCTGACGGGCCCGTGGAACGTGCCGGACGTGCAGAAGAAGGGCATCAAGTTCGCGGTGGATGAACTGCCGACTGCCGGTGGCGAACCCGCCCAACCCTTCATCGGCGTCAACGGCTTCTTCATCAGTGCCAAGAGCGCCAACGCCTTGGCCACCAACGAATTCGTCACCAACTACCTCACCTCGGAATCTGCCCAGGACTCCATGTATGCAGCCGGTGGCCGTCCGCCGGCCCTCAAGTCCTCCTTCGAGAAGGCTGCCAGCGATCCCGTGGTGGAAGCGTTCGGCAAGATCGGTGCCACCGGCGTTCCCATGCCTGCCATCCCCGAGATGAGTGCAGTGTGGGCTGACTGGGGAGCTACGGAGCTTGCCATTATCAAGGGCCAGGGCGACCCGGCTGAGGCATGGGCCAAGATGGCCGCCAGCATCAAGTCCAAGATCGGCGGCTGATCCCGCACCGGTGATTCCACCGGTCTGCCCAGGGCCGGGCGGCACACCACCGTCCGGCCCGTGCCTGCCGCCATCCGCTTGACGCAAGGACCCACAATGCCAACCCCAGACATCCAAGAACTCCCGGCAACCGCCGCCAGCACCGCACCGCCCCGGCCGCGTCGCGGCAATACCCGCCGCATGCAGGGCAAGCACCACCCCGATTCCCTCAAGGGCACCATCCTGAAGATTGTCCTGTTGGGCCTGGTGGATGCCTTCGCCGTCTGCGTGCTGATGATGCTCTTCCTGAGCCAGTCGTGGGCTGCGCTGGGAGTGTCCGCCCTGGTGGTCCTTGCCATCAACTGGATCTACCTCCGAAAGGGTGGGCTGCCCGCCAAATACCTCGCTCCCGGTGTGCTGTTCCTGCTGGTTTTCCAGGTCCTGGTGGTGGTTTTCAGCGGCTACATCGCGTTCACCAACTACGGAGATGGCCACAACAGCACCAAGGATGATGCCATCTCCGCCATCCAGTTAACTGCCCAGAAACGTGTCCCGGATTCGCCCGCTTACAAGGCATCCGTGCTCACCAAGGGCAGTGATTTCTACCTGCTGCTCACGGACCCCTCCGGGAAAGCGCAGATCGGCAGCACCGGGCAAGCACTCGCTGACGCGACGGCTGCGGGCAAGGATTCCACCGGCAAAGCAAACTCCCTGCCCGGCTACGAGACCCTCAAGTTCCAGGAGATCGTGGCCAATCAACAGGAGATCCTGAAGATCGCGGTCCCGGTCTCCAGCGATCCCGCTGACGGAACGCTGCGCACTGCGGACGGCAGCACGGCCTACCAGTTCAAGCCCGCCCTGCACTATGACGCCGGCACGGACACCTTCACGGACACTGAAACCGGTACCCAGTACACCGACAACGGCAAAGGTGCGTTCGCGGATTCCAAGGGTGAAACGCTGGCTACCGGCTGGAAGATCGACGTCGGCCTGGACAACTTTGCCCGCGCCTTCACCGATCCCAGCCTCCGCGGACCGCTCCTCGGCGTGATTATCTGGACCTTCACCTTCTCCATTGCATCGGTGGCACTGACCTTCATCATGGGCCTCTTCCTGGCCATCACGTTCAACCGTGAGGACCTCCGTGGCAAGAAGGTGTACCGGATACTGATGATCCTGCCCTACGCGTTCCCGGCTTTCCTCTCCGGATTGGTATGGTCCGGCATCCTGAATCCCGAGTTCGGCTGGCTCAACCAGACCCTGCTGGGCGGTGCGAACATCGGGTGGCTGACCGACCCCGTCCTGGCCAAGGTCAGCGTGCTGGTGGTCAACGTGTGGCTCGGCTTCCCGTACATGTTCCTCGTCTGCACCGGCGCGCTGCAGTCGCTGCCCTCCGAAATTGACGAGGCCGCACGCATGGACGGCGCCTCTGCCTGGCGGGTGTTCCGCTCCATCAAGCTGCCGCTGCTCCTCGTGTCCGTGGCACCCCTGCTCATTTCTTCCTTCGCATTCAACTTCAACAACTTCAACGTGATTTACATGCTCACCGGCGGTGGTCCACGCTTCGCGGACACCGATCGCGACATCGGAGCCACCGACATCCTGATCACCCTGGTCTACAAGGTGGCTTTCGGCCAGGGAACAGGCCGTGATTACGGGTTGGCCAGCGCACTGGCCATCATCATCTTCATCATCGTGGCCACGATCTCGGCCATCAGCTTCAAGCAGACCAAAGCACTCGAGGACGTGAACTGATGAGCGTACGCACTCTCGCCGCCAGCAAGGAAACAGCGTCCGACGGCGGCCCCTCGCCGCTGGTGCCCAAGCGCCGCCCGTTCGGGGTTTGGTTCAAAGACAAGGGGTGGCGGCATGTGGTGGGAGTCGTCACGACGATCTTCGCAGTGTTCCCCCTCCTGTACGTATTGTCCGCGGCACTGGACTCCAACGGCACCCTGGTAGGTTCCAACGGGCTGTTCTCCAGATTCGACACCGGCAACTTCACGGCTCTCTTCAGCGATCCAAGCCGCCCATTCGGCCGCTGGTTCGTGAACACGCTGGTGGTGGGGGTGGTGACCTCAGCCGCCACGGTGTTCCTCGGTGCCATGGCCGCGTACGCTTTCTCCCGGATGCGCTTCAAGGGCCGCCGGGTGGGCCTGCTGACGCTGCTCCTGCTGCAGATGTTCCCGCAACTGTTGGCCGTCGTCGCGATCTTCCTGCTCCTGAGCGGCATCTCACAGGTGATCCCGGCCCTGGGGCTCGGCAGCCAACTGGGCCTCATCATGGTGTACCTCGGAGGTGCGTTGGGCGTGAACACGTATCTCATGTACGGGTTCTTCAATACTGTCCCGCAGTCCTTGGACGAAGCCGCCAAGATCGATGGCGCCAGCCACGTGCAGATCTTCTTCGGCATCATCCTCCGCCTGGTGACACCGATCCTTGCTGTCGTGGGACTGCTGGCATTCATTGGAATCTCCAGCGAATTCGTCATCGCCAGCGTGGTCCTGACCGACCCTGACAGCCAGACACTCGCCGTCGGGCTTTACTCCTACGTGGCCCAGCAGCGTTCGGAGAACTGGGGAGTCTTCGCAGCCGGCGCGGTCATCGCGGCCATCCCTGTCATGGCGCTGTTCCTGTTCCTGCAGAAATACATTGTCAGCGGACTCACCGCCGGCTCAGTGAAAGGCTGACCATGCCCATCGCGCTTCCGCACCACGACGGCTCCAGCCTCTTCGTCTCCACGTCCTCCCCTCAGTCCGTATCCCTTGGCGATACCGTCCGCCTCCGGGTACGCGTCCCCCAGGGGTGGGGTCCGGCGTCGAAGGTCTGGGTCCGGTCCGTCCAGGACGGCGAGCCGCGCTACGACGCCGCCATCCGGCTGGGCACGGCCGACGGCTGGGAATGGTGGGAAGCGGCGATGCTGGTAGCCAATCCCGTGGCCAAGTACCGCTTCCTGCTGGAAGTAACAGAAGCGCACGACGACGGCGCTCCCGCCGGCACGGCGGTATCTGGCACGGCGGTATCCGGCACGGCGGTATCCGGCACGGTGGGGCGGAGCTACTGGAACCTCAACGCCCAAGGGCTTTTCCGGCGCGATGTGTCCGACGCCGCCGATTTCAGGGTGACAACGTTTGCCCCGGCGCCGGAGTGGCTCCGCCGAGGAACCATGTACCAGGTGTTCCCGGACAGGTTCGCCCGCTCGGAGCAGGCAGATGGCCACCCTGTTCCCGATTGGGCCATCGGATGTTCCTGGGATGAGCCGGTTGTCGGGACGGGCGGGCAGGCAGCTACTCAGTTCTACGGGGGAGACCTGCCGGGAATCACGGGCAAGCTTGATCACCTCCGGGAGCTGGGCGTCGATGTCCTGTACCTGACTCCGTTCTTTCCGGCCCGCTCCAACCACCGTTACGACGCATCCACTTTCGACTCGGTGGACCCGCTCCTGGGCGGGGACCAGGCCCTGGTGCAGCTGGTGGAAGCGGCGCACGCACGCGGGATCAAGGTCCTGGGGGACCTCACCGCGAACCACTCGGGCGCTGCGCATGAGTGGTTCGTCAAGGCGCTCGCAGATCCGGGCTCGGAGGAAGCAGGCTACTACTACTTCAGCGCCGACCATTCCAGCTACGAGTCCTGGTGGGGAGTGCCGTCGCTGCCCAAGTTCAATTGGGCCTCGGATGCTCTGCGCCGACGCTTCATCACCGATGAAGACTCGGTGGTGGCGCGCTGGCTCAAGCCACCATTCAGCCTGGACGGTTGGCGGATCGACGTCGGCAACATGACCGGGCGCCTCGGATCCGTGGACCTCAATCACGAAGTAGCCCGGCTCATCGCGGACCGGGTTCGCGAGATCAACCCGAATGCCGCCCTGCTGGCCGAGTCCACGTCCGACGCAGCCCCCGATGTCACCGGTGAACACTGGCAGGGTGCCATGACGTACTCCAACTTCACCCGCCCCTTGTGGTCCTGGCTCGCCAAGGACGCTCCGCATGTGAACTTCTTCGGCTCGCCCCAAACAGGGCCAAACAGGATCGGCGCGGAAGATTTCCTGGCCACCCACCAGGATCTGGCCGCGGGATTTAGCTGGGGTGTGCGACAAAACAACATGAACGCCCTGAATACGCACGACACCGCCCGGGCGGCAACGGTCATGATCGACGGCGGCCCGGAAGTGGGCGCAGTAATCGCCTTCTGCCTGCCGGGCGTTCCCGTCATGTTCGCCGGCGATGAGTTCGGCCTGGAAGGGTTCAACGGCGAAGACTCCCGGAGCCCCATGCCCTGGGACGCCCCGGAGCGGGTGCGCAAGGACTTGCGTTCGGCTTACGCCACCCTGGGACGGCTCCGCAAAGAGCTGCCGGCACTGGGCGACGGCGGGATCCGATGGCTCCACGCCCAAGGGGATGTCCTGGTCTTCATCCGTGAATGCTCCGGGACCTCAGCGCTGGTCTTCGCCGCGAGGTGCGACGCCACTGTCGTCATGGATTCCTCTGTCCTGTCCGAACCGCAATTGCGGGCACTGCTGGCCGCGCCAAGGCACCAGTCCGGGACGGTGATGTCGGCACCGGCCGGACCAACCGGCGTCGACGGCGTGCGGCTGAGGGCGGAAGGGCCGTCGGCCGGCGTCTGGGAGCTCCCGGGAACCGCAGTGCCGGGCCGGTAGGGGGCGCCAGGTTCCGTGCCGGCCGACGCCGGTCTGGCTAGACTGGCACCACAGAAAACACTGCGAAGACTGCCGGTTTGGCGTGTCCGCGGTGCACATGTGGAGGGAATGTCTTGTCGGACGAAACGGCTATCGCCGGAACATCAGGAGAAAGCGTCAGGAGCCGCACAGTCGGCGGAACAGAAACTGCACGGCACACGGCCGCGCAAAGGGAATTCCTGGCGGAACTGGCCAACGGCCTTGAAGACCGCCAACTCGCCCGGGACGAAGAAACCCTCACGGTCTACTCAATCGACCAAGGGCCCACAGTGGAGCGACACCTTCCATTGGCCGTTGTGTGGGCAGAATCCGTAGAGGACGTCCAGCACGTGGTTCGCAGCTGCGCCGCCCATCACGTGCCGATCGTCGCCCGTGGCGCGGGAACCGGCGTATCGGGAGGAGCGCACGCCACCGAAGGCTGCATCGTTCTGAGCCTGGAACGGATGAACCGCATCCTGGACCTCAACCCCGATGACGAGACCGCCGTCGTCGAACCGGGCGTCATCAACGCCGAGCTGAACGCCGCCGCCGCCCCGCACGGCCTCATGTATGCGCCCGACCCGGCGAGCTACAAAATGTCCACCATCGGCGGCAACGTGGCCACGAACGCTGGAGGCCTGCGCTGCGCCAAGTACGGTGTGACACGCGATTCCGTGCTGGCGTTGGATGTCGTGATGGCGGACGGTTCGCTCATGCACACCGGCCACCAGACCTTCAAGGGCGTGGCAGGCTACGACCTGACCGCGCTGCTGGTGGGCTCCGAGGGAACCCTGGGCATCGTGGTCGGGATAACTGTCCGGCTGAAGTACCTCCCGCGCGAAGTCCACACCATCGCTGCGTTCTACCAGGACTTCCGCAAC
The DNA here is from genome assembly GCF_049315185.1 of Paenarthrobacter sp. C1. Lineage (NCBI taxonomy): Bacteria > Bacillati > Actinomycetota > Actinomycetes > Micrococcales > Micrococcaceae > Paenarthrobacter > Paenarthrobacter sp. C1. The sequence continues at coordinate 896,163 of NZ_CP186052.1, forward strand.
GCTGCCGCCGGAGTGCTGGCCGTTGGCCGGGCGAGAGTACAACCCGCCATCATGGAACTCCTGGACAACGGCACCCTTGAGCAATTGGACGAATTGCACGGAGGCGACCTGCAAAAGCGCGGCAAGTCCCTGCTCCTCATCCAGACCGACGGCTTCGGCGCCGCTGCGGAGGCCGACGTCGTCCGGGAGGTCCTCGCCGCGGGCGGCGCCACAGTCACCACCGAAGCCAGCGCCGAAGCGGAAATGCTGGTGGAACTGCGCCGCAACAGCCGCGGCGTGGAAGTCGACGACGAGTTCAGGGTAGGGGAGGACATCGCGGTGCCGCGTTCACGCCTGGTGGACTTTGTCGCCGAACTGGAAGCCATGGCCGCACGCTTCCAGGTCCGTCTCAAAGTAGTGGCCCACGCCGGCGACGGCAACCTCCACCCCACGTTCTGGATGGACAGGGTAGACCCCGCCACGGATGCCGACGCACTTGTCCGCCTCAACGCCGCCCTCGACGAATCCATCCGGGTAGGCCTGGAAATGGGCGGGACCATCACGGGCGAGCACGGGATCGGGCAGTACAAGCTCCGCTGGCTGGGGCTTGAGCAGCCTGAGCCGGTGCGTGAGTTGCAGCGGCGGATCAAGGAGTTGTTCGATCCGCAAGGGATCCTGAATCCGGGGAAGGCTATCTAGGGCAGTCCGTGGGTGCGTGGGCGCGTGGGCGCGTGGGCGCGTGGGCGCGTGGGCGCGTGGGCGGCCCAAAGGGCCAGAACGCTCTGCGCGCTCGGTCGTTCCTCCCTTGGACGCGCGCTGCCGCGTTCCGGCCCTTTGGGGCGGTGACGTAGGCTGCCCACCTTAGACGCGCGCTGCCGCGTTCCGGCCCTTTGGGTAGGTGCACCTTGGGTACCCACTGGTATCCCAAATTTTACCGACCGCTTATTACACCCCACCGATTCCCTGCATTTACTTTCCGCCAATCACCTCATAGTCTTACTTGGTATACCAAAGTGGCTATGAGGAGATTGACGTGGAAGAACGGCGCAGAGATGGTGTCCTACCTTCGGGGAGTGGGGGCCGACTCGCTACGGGGCTCGTGCTGCTTGCTCTCGTGATGGTTTCCATCAATCTCCGGCCGGCCATTACCACCGTCGCCGGGGTGATGAATCAGGTTCCCGGGGTGTTTGGGCTGGATCCTGCGCTGCTTCCGCTGCTGGGGACCCTGCCGGTGCTGGCCTTTGGCATTTCGGGTCCGATCGGGCCTTGGTTGGCCCGGCGGGTCGGAACAGGGCGTGCCGTTGCGGTGGCCCTGTTGGTACTGGCTGCGGCCCTGATCGTTCGTGCGACGGTGCCTGCGCTGCTGTTGCCCGGTACATTCCTGGCGGGCTCGGCGATCATGACCGCAAGTGTCCTGGTACCGCAGATCGTCAAAGCCAATCGCGGCACGGGCTGGTGGACTGGCCTGTGCACCATGGGATTCGGTCTCGGCGCTGCGCTGGGCGCGGGACTCGTTCAGCCCTTGGAGCAGGCCTTTGGCGGAAACCTGCCCTCAGCCCTCGCGGTGTGGGCGGTGCCCGCTTTGATCGGCGCGTTCCTGATCCATCGGTCCGGAGGACGGCCGACGGCGGCACCCGCCGCTGCGGGTACGGTTTCCGGAGCCTCCGGTGCAGCCACACCGCTGCGGAGACAGCGCACGGCGTGGGCTGTCACGGCGTTCTTCGGTCTTCAGGCGATGCTGTACTTCGCCATCACGTCGTGGCTGGCCGTGTACCTGGTATCCCGGGGTCTTTCGCCAGCCGACTCTGCGGCATTGCTCGCTTGGTTCAGCCTGGCGGGACTCCCGGCCAGTTTGCTGGCCCCGGTCCTTGCCAGCCGCCCGCGTATCCTGCGGGTCATGGCGCCGGGACTGGGGTTGTCGGTGGCCGTTGCCCTCCTGGGAGTCCTCACCGCACCTACGGAACTGCAGTTCATCGCCGTCGGGGTTTTGGGGGTTGTCCAGAGCGCAGGCTTCGGATTGGCCATGGCCCTGGTAGTGATCCGGTCAGCCGGGCCGCAATCTGCCGGGCGGCTATCGGCCATGAGCCAGGGCTTCGGATTCGCCCTGGCCTCCCTCGGCCCGCTGCTGGCAGGGTTGCTGCATGCGGTGACCGGAGGGTGGGAGGTGACGTTCTGCGTGCTTGCCGCGGAAGCTGTGGTGCTGGCCGGTGCTGGATTCTTCGCAATCCGCGGACCATTGGTCAGCGTGGGATCAGCCGACTCAGCCCCGGAGCCGGCCGGGCCTGTCGGGGCGCACCCCCGCGGCGTATCCTCGGCGTTATGACGAACTCATCAGGGACGAACCAGCCAGCAACACCCGCCACCGAAATCCTTGAAACCAACGAATGTTGGGAGCTCCTCCGGGGCGTCTCAGTGGGCAGGCTTGCCGTGTGGGTGGACGACCACCCGGACATCTTCCCCGTGAACTACAAGGTTGACCACGGCACCATGGTGTTCCGGACCGGCGAGGGTACCAAGCTCCACGCTGCCCTCGGCGACGCGCCAGTGGCCATCGAAGCCGATGGGGTCAATGCCGAAACGGGAGTGGCGTGGAGCGTGGTGGTCAAAGGCCAGGCGTCGGCCGTGAAACTGACCCAGGAGGTGCTGGACACCATCGGGCTCCTGCTCTTTCCCTGGGAGGCAGGGCAAAAGGACCAGTTCATCCGCATCACGCCCAACAAAGTCACGGGACGGCGTTTCACGGTGACCCCTGCCGTGACCTGGTGGACGCCGCTCGATAACGCCCCCACGGCCCGCGCCGAGTAGGCCGAACCAAGAAACCCGCCCCTGTCCGGCTTCTTCCCCTTGCGGGGCGGGAGCTTGGTCAGGGGCGGGTTTCGTGCCGGCTAGACGAGTTCCAGCTGGTCGGCCACTACCTTGCCGGCGTGGATGACCGTGCGGTCCCTGCCCCGGTCCATCACCGTGGACGCCACAGTTTCGCCGTCCACCAGGAGCAGTTCCGCCGGATCCCCAACCTCGACGCCGGGACGGTGGGCCGTATCCTTCAGCCGGGTCGCGGAGGGGTCCAGGATGCTCGCCCCGCCGATGGTGGCGATGGCCAGGCAGTGCTCGATCAACTCGTCCTTGCGGAAGCCATGGGTAAAAGCGAGCTGCCACGTCCGGTCCAGCATGTCGGTGTTGCCGTAGGGGGACCAGTAGTCACGCTGGCCGTCCTCGCCCAGGCCAAGCCGGACGCCGGCCTCGGTCAGCAGCGGGATGGGCAACTGGCCGGCAGCAGCTGGAGCCACCGAAGCCAGGGAGACATCAAGCTCTGCGAAGGCGTCAATCAGCCTGCGGGTGGTGGCCTCATTGACGCTGCCCAGTTGGTAGGCGTGGGACATGGTCACCTTGCCCTGCATCCCCAGGGCCCGCGTCCGTTCCAGCACCAGGTCCGTGCTGAAGACGCCGAGTTCGCCGGGTTCGTGAAGGTGGATATCAATGGGAACCTGGTACTTCTCGGCGAGGCCGAACACGATGTCGAGGTGCCTCGCGGGGTCCCGGTCCAGGGTGCAGGGATCAATGCCACCCATCACGTTGGCACCGGCCTTGAGCGCTTCCTCCATGAGTTCCACCGTCCCTTCCTCCAGTAACAAGCCGGCTTGGGGGAAAGCAATAATGTCCACCGAAGCCTGGCCGGCGAACTTCTCCTTGGCGGCAGCAACGGCGTCGAAGCGTTCCAGCCTGCAGTCCACGTCAACCTGTGCGTAGGAGCGGACCCGGGTGGTGCCCCTCGCGATCATCCTCCCCAGGGTGTCGTTCACGCGATCCTGCAGTGGCACCTCGGCGTTGCGCCAGTTCTTCCGGTCGTTCATCATCATGGTCCACACACCCGGACCGCCGGTGTGCTCGCGGAACGGCAAACCGATCCGGGTGGAATCGAGGTGGACATGAACGTCGGAGAAGGACGGCAGCAGCAAGCGTCCGCGTCCCTCCACTACGGTCACGCCGGCTGGAACGGCGCGGTCCGGGTCATGAGGTTCGACGCCGGTGATCTTGCCGCCTGCTTCACCCGCGACGATGGTGACATCGCTGAGCGCTTGCCCCCACGGGCGGACGGCACGGATCAGGGTATTCAATGGTTGCTCCTTTGGTTGTGGATCAATTGCCTGCGTCTATTTCACGCCCGCCAGGGCCGTTGCGGCCATACCCGCGTGGTGGCAGGCCGGCGCGGCGGGCGTCGCCGGTGTTGGAATCTCGTCGATGCAGCGCTGGCGTTGTTCTTCCGGGAGGGTCCCGATCAAGGGGCAACGGGTCCGGAACACACAGCCGCTGGGCGGATTGGCCGGTGACGGCAGGTCGCCGCGAAGCCGGATCTTCACCTGTTCCCGGGCAGCCCTTGGATCGGGCAGTGGCACTGCCGAGAGCAGGGCTTTGGTGTAGGGATGCAGGGGGTTCCGGAAGAGCTCGTCGCGGGGTCCCTGCTCCACGATCTTGCCCAAGTACATCACCGCAACTTCGTGGGAAATGTGCCGGACCACGGAGAGATCGTGGGCGATGAAAATGTAGGAAACGCCGGTGTCCTGCTGGATCTGCTGCAGGAGGTTCACCACCTGGGCCTGCACGGAGACATCCAGCGCGGAGACGGGCTCATCGCACACAATGACCGACGGGTTCAGGGAAATGGCCCGGGCAATACCTACGCGTTGGCGTTGCCCGCCGGAGAATTCATGCGGGAACCGGTTGTAGTGTTCCGGCTTCAGGCCAACCTGGTCCAGGAGTTCCTTGACCCGGTTCTTCAGGCCGCCAGGAGGGTTGATCTTCTGCGCCACCATGGGAGCGGCAATGGCTGTGCCCACGCTCTGCCGCGGATTCAGGGAAGCGAAAGGATCCTGGAAGATCATCTGGACCTTGCGGCGGAAGTTGTACAGCTCCCGGCCCCGCAACTGGCTGATGTCCACGCCGTCGATCACTATCCGCCCGGCCGTCGGGTCCATAAGCCGGGCCACCATGCGGCCGGTGGTCGACTTGCCGCAACCGGACTCACCCACGAGCCCCAAAGTCTGGCCGCGGGCGAGACTGAAGGACACGCCGTCGACCGCTTTGACCGATCGCTTGGCGGCTCCCGGCAGCAACCCGCCCTTCAGCGGGAAGTGCTTTTGCAGGTTCTCCACCTGGAGAATTGGTTCATGTTCCACGGCTGGTCCTAACGCGAATTCCGGATGGTGATGATCTGCGGGCCGCTCAAGTGGCAGCGTTGGCCGTGGCCGTCGTCGATTGTCAGCTCCGGACGCTGCTTGGCGCAGACGCCGTCGCCGACGAGTTCGGCGTACTGGCACCGCGCGCTGAAGATGCACCCCTTGGGCAGGTCAAGGAGCGACGGCGGCTGGCCGGGTATCGGGTTCAGCCGGCCTGCGGCGCTGTTCAGCGTGGGCATGGAGTTGAGCAGGCCCAGGGTATAGGGATGCCGGGTGTCGTAGAAGATGTCGTCCACCGGCCCGGACTCGACGCACTGGCCGCCGTACATGACCAGCACGTTGTCGCAGACCTCGGCCACCACGCCGAGGTCGTGCGTGATGAGGATCAGCGCAGAGTTCGTTTCCTCCTGGAGCTCTGACATGAGGTCCAGGATCTGCGCCTGGACAGTCACGTCCAGGGCGGTGGTGGGTTCGTCGGCAATCAGCAGCTCCGGCTCGCAGATCAGCGCCATCGCGATCATGGCGCGCTGACGCATTCCACCGGAGAAGTGGTGCGGGTACTCGTCGAAGCGCTGCTCCGGGCTGGGGATACCCACCCTTCCCAGCATGTCGACGGCGGCCGCCCGGGCCTGCTTTTTGCTCGCCTTGTTGTGGACCAGGTAGGCCTCGGCAATCTGGTGGCCCACAGTGTAGAAGGGGTGCAGTGCCGACAGTGGATCCTGGAAGATCATTCCGATGTTGCGGCCGCGGAGCTTGCGCATGGCGGACTCGGGCAGCGTCACCAGGTCCTTGCCTTGGAACATGGCCTGCCCGGTCACCTGCGCGGAGGTGCCTTTGAGCAGGCCCATCAAGGCCTGGCTGGTGACGGACTTCCCGGATCCGGATTCACCCACGATGCCCAGGGTCTCGCCACGTTCCAGGGCGAAGTCCATGCCGTTCACTGCGGAGACAACGCCGTCATCCGTAGGGAACTTCACTGTGAGACCGCGGACTTCAAGGAAAGCAGCGGTTGCTGTACTTCCGGCAGTAGCGCTCGCGGTGTTGGTCTGAAGCTGGGTCATTGGAGCCTCACTCGGGGATCGATGGCGGCGTAGGCGAGGTCCACGGCGACGTTCGCAACGATGACGAAGAACGCGGCCAGCATGGTGATGGCCATGGTGACTGGAAGGTCGCCGGAGATGGCCGCATGCACTGCCGTGAAGCCCAGGCCCGGAACGGAGAAGATCTGTTCAGTGAGGACCGCTCCGCCGAGAAGGAGGCCGATGTCCATTCCGAGCATGGTGACAACCGGGGTGATGCCCGCACGGACGCCGTGCTTGAACGTGACCGTCCGGGGTGCCAGGCCTTTCGCACGGGCGGTCCTGATGAAGTCCTCGCCAAAGGTTTCAATCATGTTGGTTCGGGTGACGCGGATATAGGAGGCGCTGAACAGGACAGCCAAGGCGATCCACGGCAACAGATAGTTGGCCACCCAGGCTCCGGGACCCTGCGGTCCGAACGGGCTGTTGATTTCGTTGGTGGTGAACGGCAGGAGATGCAGCTGGTTGACGAACAGGAGCAGCAGAAACAAGCCGGTGACCGGGATGGGCAGCGAGACCCCCACTGAGGCAGCACCCACGATGAACTTGTCCACCGGCGTTCCTTTGCGGAGGGCGGCCAGCAGACCCAGTCCGACGCCGGTGATGGTCCACAGGACCAGCGCGCCGATGGCCATGGAGAAGGTGTAGGGGAGCGAGCGGCCGATGATGTCGGCAACGTTCTCATTGGTTTGGAACGACTTGCCGAGGCAGGGCCATTCGCAAAGCGTCTGGGCTCCCGGAGCGCCGATCATGCGCGAGGAGAAGAAGCCGCGGATGTAGTCGATGTACTGGATAAGGAATGGCTGGTCCATGCCCAGGGCTACGCGGGCTTCAGCCACGCGTTCGGGAGTGCACTCCTGGCCGCAGGCTGCGGCGGCGGGATCGGACGGACCGAGCTGGAAGAGCGTGAACGTAATGAAACTGACGGCGGCAAGCAGCAGGACCAGCGATCCGGTCCGGCGAAGAATGAAAGTCATCATGGTGGTGGTTGCGGGCCGCCCGCCGGGGCAGGCGGCCCGCTTCTCCTTCTGGACTATGCCCGAATGGTTATCAAAGCCCGGTTACTGCTCGACGCCGACGATGGAGAGGTCGATGCCGCCGAAGAAGTAGCCCACCTGGGCATTGCGGACATTCGAACCGACCACGCTGTTCGTGTGGCTGCGGATGAGCGGGACGATCGGGTAGGTCTTCAAGGCCGAACCGAAGGCCTCTGCCCACTTCTTGCCAAGTTCCTCGGAGGTGCCGTCCGTGTTGCGCAGATCGAACATGGCCTTGGAGACTACGGGGTCGAAGTAACGGGAAGTGTTGGAGAAGCCATAGCTGGTGCCCTCATTGTTCGGTCCCAACAGAGGGTCGGCGGAGGTGCGGACCGATGCCGGGTCGGCGCCACCGCACCAGCCTGAGCGGCCCATGTCCGGGAGCTGTTCGCTGGCAAGGACCGAGTAGTAGTTCGGGGCGGGAATCGGAACCAGTTCCACGTCGATGCCCAGGGCCTTGAGGTTCTGCTGGACCACCGTGCCGGTGTTCTTGAAGGCGTCCCGGTTGTTGGCGTAGCCGTACGTCAGCGTCTTGGGGTAGTCCTTGCCTTCCAGGAGCTTCTTGGCTTCCTCGAGCTTGGGCTTGCCGGTGGGGTCCAGTTCCAGCTCCGTTTCCACGTAGCCGCGCATCTTGGAGTTCAGCGGGCTCTGGGTGATCTCGCCGAAGCGGCGTCCTCCGTACTGCACCAGGATGGACTGGCGGTCCAGGGCCAAGGCGATCGCCTTGCGGACGTCCGGGTCCTTGATCTTCTGGGTGTTCAGGCTCAGGACGTCGTTGCAGCCCAGCAGGCCCGAAGCTACGCGGTCCTTGACCTTGGCATCTGCCAGCTTTGCGGAGTCGGAGGTTTGAAGCGCGCCGTTGGAGTCGAGCGTGATGGCGTTGGGGTCCGAGTCGGCAAGCAACTGCTGGCTGATGGTGGCCTGGGACGTGGACAGGGAGAAGATGAAAGTGTCCGGGAGGGCGGAGCGGTTGGGGTCGGTTGCCGGATCCCAGTGCGGATTGCGGACCAGCTTGAGGGACTTGCCGCGGTTGTAGGACTCCACCATGTACGGGCCCGAGGAAACGGGGTGGTTGGTGTAGTCCAGCTTGGTGTCCTTGGCTTTGGGGACCGGAGCCGTGTTGGAGCGCGACGCCAAGGCCGGGAACTCGGCGAAGGGCTTCTTCAGGTGGAAGACCACGGTGCGCTCGTCGGGCGTTTCAACAGCCTGAAGCACAGCGGCAGGATCCTTGTACGGACCCTTGTACCCGCCGGCGTCGAGCGCTGCATTCAACTCCTGCGGCGCCTGGGTGAAGACATCCTGGGCGAAGGTGCGTTCCACTCCGTACTTGATGTCGGCGGAGGTGATGGGTGTTCCGTCCTCGAACTTCACGCCGTCCTTGAGGGTGAACGTCCAGCTGAGGCCGTCATCGGAGACCTTGCCCGTGTCCGTGGCGAGGTCCGGGACCACCGTTGGCGGCTGGCCCGCCGTTTCCTTGGCCATCGTGAGCGTGCGGTAGTACAGCTGGCCGACGTTGGCCGTCTGGACGTAGTTGCTGTTGCCCGGGTCCAGGGTCTGGAAATCGGAGGACATCAGGACGTTGAGATTTCCGCCCTTGGAAGTGAATCCGGACTTGACCACATTGGGGGCCAGCTCGGTGACGGACTCTGCGGGCTTGGAGTTGCCCGGCTGGTTTTGGCCGGCGCCGCAGCCGGTGGCTGCCACGGCAATCAGCACGGAAAGAGCAAGGGCTCTTGCGGGGGTTTTCATGATGCTCCTTGTAGAGGGTGGGGCGATGCGGGGAATGGTGCGGAATTTGTCGGCGGGTTTTTTGTCAGCGGGAGGACTTGGGATCCAGCGCATCCCGGACGGCGTCGCCCAGGAGGTTGAAGGCCAGCACGGTGACGATGAGCATGATGCCCGGTACTGCCAGGAACCACGGGTCGCTGAGGTACCAGTTGCCGGACTGGGCGGCGTTGAGCATCTGGCCCCACGACGGTGTGGGGTCCTTGACGCCGACGCCGAGGAAGGACAGTGCTGCTTCGGCGGAGATGTTGGTGGGGATCAGCATGGTGGCGTACACGAGGACGACTCCCATGACGTTGGGGATGATCTGCCGGAAGAGGACGCTGAGGTGGGAGGCGCCGAAGGACCGGGCGGCTTCCACGAATTCGCGCTCGCGGAGGCTCAGCACCTGGCCGCGGACGATGCGTGCAAGGTAGGCCCAGCCGAAGAAGCCCAGGATGATCACCAGCGAGGCCATGGGCAGGAAGCTGCCTTCACCCAGCGGGGTATTGCGGAGCCGTGACTGCAGGATGGGCGTCAGCGAGAGCACCAGGAGCAGGTGCGGGAACGCGAGGAACAGGTCCATGATCCGGCTGATGATGGCGTCTGTCTTGCCGCCGAAGTAGCCGGCGGCTGCGCCAAGGACCGTGCCGAGGACCACGGAGACTGCAGTGGAAAGCAGCGCAATGGTCAGGGAGACCTGGCCGCCGTAGGCAAGCCGCGCGAAGAGGTCCCGGCCCAGTCCGGGCTCCACACCCAACCAATGCTGCGCCGAGGGGTACATGAACCCTGGGAGGGGCAGCCCGGGTGTTTGGAAGTCGTCCAGCACTTCGGGGCTGGTGTTGGACGTATAGGGATCGTTGCCGGACATGGCGCTGAGCACAGGGGCAAGGATGGCGAACAACAGGATGGTCACCACGACGCACAGGCTAAGAAGTGCCACCTTGCTGCGCCGGATCCGCATCCATGCGGTGGCGAGCAGTGAGCGGGCTTCGGCAGGTGCCGCCACTTTGCCTTCCGGCGTCGTTGCCGGAGGCAGCGGCGGACTGCCGGTACTTGGTTCGACGGACTGTATCTGGGTCAACGGTTCTGCTCGTTTCGTGATCAGGAGCTTGCTCCGGAGTTCTTGTATACCAAAATAGACTAGAGCAGGATTCATGCGATGTAAATCACAAATAATGTACTGTTTGGAATACCAGAGAGTAATACGAGTTGTCCGGACGGGACAGGAAACAGGAGACGACGTGCGCACAAAGGTCACCGCCCGCTACGTGCTGGGCCATCACAACGGACATCACGTGCTGCTGGAAAACGCGTGCGTGGTCTACAGCGGACACACCATCGACTTCGTGGGCCATGACTTCACCGGTCCTGTGGACGAGGAACGGCACATGGGGGATGCGCTGCTCATGCCCGGCCTGATCGATCTCGATGCCCTCACCGACATCGACCACCTCATCCTGGACAGCTGGGCCGGCGCTGAGCAGGCCAAAGGCCACCAGTGGTCCGAGGACTATTTCCGTAACCGCCGCACCGATGTCTTCACGGCCGGGGAACGCCAACAGATCCGTGAGTACGCCCTGATCCAACTCGTCCTGCACGGCATCACCACCTACATGCCCATCGCCTCCGAAGTGCACTCCGAATGGGCGGAATCGTTCGAGGAGCTGGCGGGCATGGCGGAGACCAGCCGGCGGCTGGGCCTGCGCGGCTACCTCGGTCCGGCCTACCGCTCGGGCGTGAACGTCGTGTTGGACGATGGCAGCCGTTCAGTCATGTTCGACGACGACCGCGGCCGTGAGGGTCTTGCCGACGCCTTGCGCTTCATTGACCACGCGAACGAGCTCAACGATCCCTTGGTCAACGGAGTCCTGCTCCCGTGCCGCATTGAGACGCTGGACATCGAATTGCTCAAAGCCACTGCCGCAGCTTCCAGCGAGCGGGACGTGCTGGTGCGCCTGCACTCCCTGCAAGGGCTCGTGGAGCGACAACTCATCCAGGACTGGCACGGCGTAACGCCACTGGAACTCCTCGACCAGGTAGGCCTCCTCAACGAGCGGCTCCTGATCCCGCACGCCACCTACACGGACAGGAACCCTGCCGTCCATGGCGAGGATCGCGGCGACCTCGCGCAGTTGGCGGACAGCGGCGCCAGCATCATCCACTGCCCCCTCACCTCCATGCGTTACGGCAGCACACTGGACTCCTTCAACGCCTACAAGAGCGCGGGCATCAACATTTCGCTGGGCACGGACTCGTTCCCGCCCGATCTCATCCGGGGCATCGATGCCGGCGTGCAGCTCGCCAAAATCCTCGCCGGAAGCAACGACGCCGGAGACGTCGCCGGATACTTCGACGCCGCCACGCTGGGCGGTGCCCACGCCTTGAGGCGCCCGGACCTGGGCCGGCTTGAGCCCGGCGCCCAGGCTGACCTGGTGGCGTTCTCCTTGGAAGACATCCGTGACGGCGTCCACGACGACCCGCTGCGGACCCTCCTTCTCAACGGCACAGCCCGCCAGGCCGTGCTGTCCGTCGTGGCAGGCCGGACCATCAAGGTTGACGGGACGATCGAAGGCGTTGACCTGGCCTTTTGGCGGTCCAAGGGGCAGGAATTATTCGACAGGATGCGTGGAGCCTACAGCAGCCGTGACTTTGGGAACCGCCCGGCCGATGAGCTGTTTCCGCCCGTGTATGCTCGGTTGGAACGCTGACCGGCGCCGTCCGGCGGCGGCAGCGTACGCAGTGATGAAGGGAAGTTCCACAGTGGCTGAGGCGATGCCGGAAACCGGGAATGGCCGCGATGACGAGGCCCGCGCAGAGAACGTCTACCAATTGGTACTGGAGGGCATTGTCACGGGCAAGTACGCCCAAGGCGTGCGGCTGCGCGAACGCGAACTCTCGGAGATTTACAGCGTCTCCCGCATCCCGGTCCGTGAGGCCATCCAGCGCCTGGAGCAGGACGGCTTCGTGGAGACCTTCCCGCGCCGCGGGGCGGTGGTCCGCCAGCTGACTCTCACGGACGTCAATGAGCTCTTTGATATCCGCCTGTGCTTGGAAACCTTCGCCGCGAGGATGGCCGCCACCCGGGTGGCCGAGGGCAGCGACGGCGGCCGGTTGGAGGAACTCATGGAGGCCTCCAACGCCGCCATCGACGAGGACCGGACCGAGGATGTCGCCGTGATCAGCGCAGAGCTTCACGCCGAGATCGTGCGCCTGTCAGGGAACAGGCTCCTCATCGAATCCGTGAAGCCGCTGTTTGGGCGGATGCGCTGGATTTTCGGGCTCACGCACAACCGCAGCAACGAACTCCAACGCGACGAGCATACGGAACTCTGCAACGCGATCCTCAAGGGCAAGCCGGACCTGGCGTATTCACTGGCGTACTCGCACATCGAGCTGGGCCGCGAGCCCGTGCTGAACGGGCTCGCGGAAACCCTGGAACCCTGAGTTTTTGTCCAGATAACGCCCTTTAGGAGCCGTCTTAGGGGTGTTAGCTGTACAAAAACTCCATTAGTCGTCGGCGTCCGGGTACTCGTCCTCGTCGTCGTACCGGCCTGACTCCTCCACTTCGACCTCAAGGATCTTGAGCAGTTCCGTGTCCGGGTTCAACATGATGGCGGCCTCGTCACGGCGGTGCTGCAGCACAGTGTCCAGGTAGGACTGCACGGTTTCAGCCAACGGCACGTACCTGTCCTGTTTCTGGCTCATGTACCAGCGGTGTTCCAGGACCTCGTGAACAACCTCTGCCGGCTCCAGCTTTCCCGCCAGATGGCGCGGGATGGAGCGGACAATGGGCTCGAAGATCTGGCTGACCCAGATGTGCGCGCTGATTTCCTCGTCCAGGTCCGGGTTGTTGTCGGCCCGGAACTGGTCCATGTCGTTCAGGAGCCTGCGGGCCTGGTTCTCCTGGGCGTCCAAACCGGTCAAGCGCAGCAGCCGGCGCTGGTGGTGCCCGGCGTCCACCACCTTGGGCTGGAGCTGGATGGTGGAGCCGTCCGCCGTCGTCTTGATGGCGTATTCTTCAACGTCGAAGCCGAGCTCGTTGAGGCGCCGGATGCGTGCACCCACGCGCCAGCGCTCGCCCAGTTCGAAGGATTCCTTCTCGGTCAGTTCAGTCCACAACCGGCGGTAGCTGCCCATGATCAGCTCACTGGTGGCTACAGGATCCACCTTCTCCTCAATGAGGCCGCCGTCCAGCAGGTCCATGAGCTCACCGGCGATGTTCACCCTGGCGATCTCAAGGTCGTATTCGCGCTGGCCCATGGAAAGGTCCGGGTAGAGCTCGCCCGTTTCGGCGTCCACCAAATAGGCGGCAAAGGCACCTGCGTCACGGCGGAACAGCGTGTTGGACAGCGAGACGTCGCCCCAGTAGAAGCCGATCAGGTGCAGGCGGACCAGCAGGAGGGCCTGCGCATCAATAAGGCGTGTCAGGGTGTCCTTGCGGAGCATCTGCGAAAACAGGGCGCGGTAAGGCATGGAGAACTTCAGGTGCCGGGTCACCAGCACCGGATTGAGCGGCCGGCCATCTGCCGTGGTGCGTCCAGTAATGACGGCTACGGGCTCCACACAGGGCACATCCAGCCGCGCCAGTTTGCGCAGCATATGGTACTCGTGCCGTGCAACGTGCTCCGACGTTTCCTTGATGGCGATCACCGAACCGCCCAAGTGGGCGAACCGGACAATGTGCCGGGAAATACCGCGGGGAAGGGCGGCAAGGTTCTCAGCCGGCCAATCCTCCAACGCAATGTGCCAGGGCAGATCCAGCAACTCCGGATCTGCCGTTGCCGCCGTGATGTTCAGCGAACCGATGACGCTTGCCGGAGGGGCGGCATCCTGCGCGCTGGCAGCCTCGGTCCGCGGGAGCTTGCCGATCTGCCCGTAGTCGGTGGGTTCGTCGTGCCACTGGGCTTCGTTTTGCTCGCTCATGCCTCAATTGTTCCGTACTCAGGGGAAGCGGACGCACCCGCGTCCGTGAAGGGGTTCAGCGGCGGGGCTGACCATTCGACGTCGGGGGCCTCCTGGAAGACGACGCCCTGCTTGGTGAGGCGCTCACCAAAGGCGCCCAGTCGACGTCGGAAGTCACCGGCGTTGCGCAACTCCTGGCCGGTCCAGGCGACTTCCGCCAGCGAGATGGCCCGTGGGTAGAGCAACCACTGTGCTTGTTGATTGTTGCGGACGGTCTCGGTCCAGAGGGGGCCTTCGACGCCCAGGATCTGCTGGTCCGTCAGGCCGCCTTGGGCCGGGTCCCAGTTGTAGTACTCGGCCCAGGTGAAGGGGCCGCCCTTGACCCATTCAAGGCCCACAGGACTCTCCGGGGAGTACTTCTGGTCCAGATAGGTGTTGGCTGCCGGCGACATGATCACTGTGGGTGTGCTGGTATCAGCCTGTTGGACAATCGCTTCCAGATCTCCGAACCAGTACTGGATCACGGCCCCGTTCGGAAGCTCTGCCTCGGCAAACTCGTTCCAGCCCACCACGGTCTTTCCGGTCAGCGAAGCCAAGCGGGCAAATTCCTGCATCATGTCGAGGTAGTTCCGGTGCCCCGTTACCAACGCTTCGTCGCCACCGATATGCAGGTAGGGGCCAACGGTTATCGCGGCAAGCTGGCCCAGGACCTCGGCTACGAACTCATAGGTGGCCGGGAGTGAGGCGTCCAGCGTTGACCAGCCGACGTCGGCAGTGGTGCTCATGTCCTTGGCGACGCCGTCCGGGTTGAGCTGCGGAATGGCCGCGAGGGCGGCGTTGACGTGTCCGGGAAGGTCGATCTCCGGAATGACGACGACGTTCCTGACAGCGGCGTACGCCTGGAGTTCCTTGTAATCCTGCTGGGTGTAGAAACCGGACTTGCCGCGGGGCGGAACTGCCGTGGCGACTTCCACCGCTCCCTGGCCGCCCACGTCGGTCAGCTTGCTGTAGTCCAAGCCCGACGGGTTCTCTTCCGGTTGGCGGATTTCGATCCGCCAGCCTTGGTCGTCGGTCAGATGCAGGTGAAGGGCATTGAACTTGAACTGCGTCATGACGTCGATCTGCTCCTTGACCTCCTCCACCGTGAGGAAGTTGCGGGCAACATCGAGCATGAGGCCGCGGTAGGCAAAGCGCGGAGCGTCCAGGATCTCGACGGCGGGAACCACCCAGATGCCGGCGTCGCGGTTTTGGGCGGCGTCGGTTTCTTCGATCGCTGCGGGGAATAGCTGCCTGAGCGTTTGCAGTCCGTTGAACAGGCCGGCAGGGGTGGAGGCGGTAAGCCGGATGCCATCCTCGGCGACGGTCAGTGTGTAAGCCTCTCGGCCGCCGTCGAACGAATCCACCAACTCCAGGGCGATATCTCCTGGGCGATGTTCTTCAACCAGCGGCAGTGCAAAGCCGGTGGCGGTGCGGAGCAGCGCGGCCAACTGTTCAGCGGGCTGCGCGGCGGCATGGCCGGCCGCGATCCTGGCGCCGGGGGAGAGGGTGAAAGCCGGGCCGTCCTGGGGTGCGACGTGGGAGGGCCGGGGAATCAGGTGATCTGTGGTGTTCATGCCGTTCTTTCCGGGAAGAAGGTTAACGTGATAACGGCCCGACCGGAAGGGTCGGGCCGCCATCACAATGCGGAACGTACAGACGCGATTAGTCGCCCAGGCGCAGGCCCGTCTTGGTGTCGAACAGGTGCACGTGGCCGGACTGCGGACGAACGAAGATGGACTCGCCCTTCATCGGAGGGCGGCGGCCGTCGACGCGTGCGACGATGTCGTGGCTCTTGCCATCAAGGATGGTGTGGCCGTAGACGTAAGCGTCGGCACCGAGTTCTTCAACCACGTCAACCTCAACCTGGAGGCCTTCGCCGTTGCCGACGGTCTCGAGGTCTTCCGGACGGGAACCAACGGTCACGGTCTGGCCGTGGGCTTCCTGGAGAACGTCGCGCGGCACGGGGTAAACCGTTCCGCCGAACTGGACGCCGCCGTCGACGACCGGCAGTTCCAGCAGGTTCATGGCCGGGGAGCCGATGAAGCCTGCAACGAAGACGTTCTTCGGGCGGTCGTACAGGTTGCGCGGGGTGTCAACCTGCTGGAGCAGGCCGTCCTTCAGGACTGCAACGCGGTCACCCATGGTCATGGCCTCGACCTGGTCGTGCGTCACGTAAACCGTGGTGACGCCGAGGCGGCGGGTCAGGGATGCGATCTGCGTACGGGTCTGGACGCGGAGCTTGGCGTCAAGGTTGGAAAGCGGCTCATCCATGAGGAAGACCTGCGGGTTACGGACGATTGCGCGTCCCATGGCAACACGCTGACGCTGACCACCGGAGAGAGCCTTCGGCTTGCGGTCCAGGTACTGCTCAAGGTCAAGAAGCTTGGCGGCTTCGCGAACACGCTCTGCGCGCTCTTCCTTGGAAACGCCGGCGATCTTCAGTGCGAAGCCCATGTTGTCCGCAACGGTCATGTGCGGGTACAGGGCGTAGTTCTGGAAGACCATTGCGATGTCGCGGTCCTTCGGGGGAACATCCGTGACGTCGCGGTCACCGATCAGAATGCGGCCGGCGTTCACATCCTCAAGACCTGCGAGCATGCGCAGGGAGGTGGACTTACCGCAACCGGAGGGTCCAACGAGGACCAGGAATTCGCCATCGGCGATGTCGATGTTGAGCTTATCGACGGCGGGCTTATCTGTGCCCGGGTACAGACGCGTAGCGTTATCAAAAGTAACTGTAGCCACAGTTATCAATCCCTTCACCGGCAGGTACGTGCCGGACGATCCGTTGTGAATGGTTCATTTTCTTCAGTTGAACTCCCCGGCCTGAGGCCGGGGAGGATCGTGTAACGCCGCACGGTACTGTGCGTCACATCACAACCAAGAGTATGTCAGACTTTTTGACTAACTACCTAAATGTTACGAACATCACATATGCAACTGCTCACATATCAGGCCTCCGCGGTGACCCGTCGGCGCTCGCGCAAAAGCGCTTCCAGCAACTCCGCCACGTGGACGGGAGCCTCCACCCGGTACTGTGCCTGGGTGTAATCCAAGCCAACCTTGATGCCGACGTCATCACCCATGAGCCTGCCCAGGGCGTCTTCATCCGTGACGTCGTCCCCGGCAAACAGGATGGCCGTGGCACCTGTCGCCTGGCGGAGGAACTCCACGGCTTCGCCCTTGGAAGCGTGGACCACGGAGGTTTCCAACACCCGCTTCCCCGTCTTCAGGTACACCCCCGGATAGTCGCCCAGGACCCGCGTGGCGGCCTCGACGGCGTCCTCCGCCACGTCGTCCTCGGCCATCCGGGTATGGAGGACCACCCCGGCAGGCTTGTCTTCGAGGACCGTCCCGGGGGCGATGTTCACGATTTCGGCAAGCACCTCACGGACGGCAGCCAGTTTCTTCCGCTGGTCCTCATCCAATTCCAGGCCCAGGGATCCCTCGCCCAGCCACACCTCGGCGCCGTGGCTGCCTATCAGCAGCGTGTTGGCCGGGGGAGAGGCGACCCGCCGCAGACTGTCCAGGGCCCTGCCGGAGATGAGTGCCGTCGTCGTGCGTGGCAGTTCGGCGAGGCTCGCAAGCGCTGCAGCCGAACGCGGAAGGGGACGCGCGTCCTCGGCCCGGTCGACGATCGGCGAGAGGGTTCCGTCGAAGTCCAACGCCACCAGCAGGTGCTCCGTGCCGGAAATACGACGGACGGCGTCCAACAGTTCCGGTGACAGCGACAGGTTCTCAGCTGTCATCACGAACCACCTTCTCCTCCAAGGCGGCCAGGAACTCGGCCGACCAATGATCGACATCGTGGTCCAGGATCTGCTTGCGCATCAGTTTCATGCGGCGGCGTGCTTCCTTCGGGGAGAGATTGATGGCGCGCAGGATGGTGGACTTGAGGCCGTCGATGTCGTGCGGGTTGATCAGCAGGGCCTGCTTGAGCTGATCGGCTGCGCCGGCGAACTCACTGAGGACCAGCGCGCCGTCGTCCTCGGAACGGGCCGTGACATATTCCTTGGCCACCAGGTTCATACCGTCGCGCAAGGCCGTCACCAACATGACGTCCGCAGCCAGATACAGGGCCACCATCTCTTCCACCGGGTAGCTGTGGTGCAGGTAGCGCACGGCCGTGTTCTGGATGGTGTCGTACGTGCCGTTGATGTGGCCTACGGTGCCCTCGATTTCCTCGCGCAGAAGCCTGTACTGCTCCACGCGCTCCCTGCTGGGGCTGGCCACCTGGATGAGGGTAGCGTCCTCTACCTTGATATGCCCGTCCGCCAGGAGTTCCTCAAAAGCCTTGAGCCTGTGCCGGATGCCCTTGGTGTAGTCGAGCCGGTCCACGCCCAAGAGGATGGTCTTGGGGTTGCCCAGGTCCGTGCGGATCTGCCGGGCCCGCTCAATGATGTCCGGCCTGGCGGCGAGCTCGCGGATCTGGTCCACATCAATGGAGATGGGGAACGCCTGCGCCCTGGCGATGTGGGTCACTTCCCCGTCCGGGCCCTTCACATGAACCTGCTGCTGCTTCACGCTGGCGCCCAGGAAGCGGCGGGCGGAGCGCATGAAGTTGCCGGCGTCGCTGGGGCGTTGGAAGCCCAGCAGGTCAGCGCCAAGGAGGCCGTCGATGATTTCGCGGCGCCACGGCAGCTGGGCAAAGATCTCCGGCGGCGGGAAGGGAATGTGGTTGAAGAAGCCGATCTTGAGGTCCGGCCGGGATTCCCGCAACAGGCGCGGAACCAGTTGGAGTTGGTAGTCCTGCACCCACACAGTGGCGTCCTGTGCTGCGTGCCGGGCTACGGCGTCGGCGAACTTCCTGTTGACCTTGCGGTACGAATCCCACCAGGTCCTGTGGAACTCCGGCGGTGCGATGACGTCGTGATAGAGCGGCCAGATGGTCGCGTTGGAGAAGCCCTCGTAGAAGAGTTCAACGTCATCGCTGCTCAACTGTACGGGGATCAGGTCCATGCCCTCATGGCTGAACGGGCGCACGGTCTCATCCGGAGCGCCATGCCAACCTACCCACGCGCCGTCGGACTTGGTCATCATCGGCGCGAGCGCCGTCACCAGGCCGCCTGGCGAGCGGCGCCAGCCGTCCTTCTCATCGCCGTCGTCGCTGATCCGATCGACGGGCAACCTGTTGGAGACCACCATAAAATCGAACTTGGTTGCCGTGGGCTTCTTGACGGGGGAAGCCCGAACGCCTTCTTTGGTTGTGAGTTTCTCGCTTGCCAAATCCTGCATCAATGCTCCCTGGGGTTGCTGTGACTCAACTCCCAGCCTACTAGCGGAATCTTCCCCGGCGGTTGATCGTTCAACTACCGGGCGGACGGGTGCGCGGTAGAGCTCCAAGTTGGCTCCCGTAAACTGTCCCCGTTGCCCTAGCTATTCACTACGACGTCGAGTAACCCGAGGAACTGATGAGCCCCGCAAACGAATCCCGCCTGTCAAAGGCTGAACGCACCGCCCAGGCACGGGAAAAAGCGCGAGCAATCCGCGAAGAACAGTTGAAGAAGGAGAAGCGCAACAAGCTTCTGGTCGGCTGGGGCATCGTGGTTGCCATCGTCGTCATCATTGCCATAATCGCCGCAGTGGTCATCGGCAACATCCAGAACAACGCGCCGGTTGCAGACCAGGGCCCGACGCCGGCCAACGGCAACGTCCACGGCGGCGTCACGCTGCTGGCTGGCAGCGAAGTCGTCAAGTCGGAGCCCGGCAGCGTCAACGTCGCCGATGTTCCCTCCGCTCCCGCCACCAAGCCCGCCACGGTGACCGTGCCCGGCGGCGAAGCCGAGGCCGGGAAGCCCGTCAAGGTGATCGCCTACATCGACTTCATCTGCCCCGTCTGCAAGCGGTTCGAGACCACCTACGGAGAGTCCCTGACCAACCTCCGCAACGAAGGCAAGATCTCCCTCGAATACCGTCCCCTCGGGTTCCTGGACCTGCAGTCCACCACCAACTACTCATCCCGCGCAGCCAACGCCGCAGCATGCGTAGCGAACACCTCCCCGGAGAAGTACGCGGACTTCTTCAACCTGCTCTTCGAACGCCAGCCGGCCGAAGGCAGCGCAGGCATCTCCGACAAGGACCTGAAGGCCATGGCCACTGAGGTTGGCGCCGCCAATATCGACTCGTGCGTGGACAGCAAGCAGTTCCGTCCTTGGGTGAAGGTTGCCACGCAAGAAGCAGCCGCAATCGGCATCACCGGCACGCCGACCATCTTCGTCGACGGCAAGCAGTGGGACGGTTCCACTGACCTGAACGCCGAGATCCAGACCGCCATCACGGCAAAGGGCTAAGCCTTTATCTGACATCACGACGGCGGCCGGTCACCTTCTCGTTGAGGTGGCCGGCCGTTGTTGCTCAGGCAAATTTCGTTGACGGGGATGGTCTGGGCTAACCTTATCTAGCGCTCTTTCGCGCATGGTTCCGGGTAGCCGGAGCGTGCCTCCTTAGCTCAGTTGGCCAGAGCACCGCTCTTGTAAAGCGGGGGTCGTCGGTTCGAATCCGACAGGGGGCTCCACGAACCCCTCCATTCCGGCGATTCTGCCCGGAACGGAGGGGTTTTCTTGTCTGAAATGCAGGGCACTACACGTTTTCAAGAAGGCAGACGACACCAGCGGGCTCCCCAGCTGCATAGAGGGAGCCATGGAGCCAGAGAAGAAGGCCCTGAGGGCGACGACGGACCGAGACAACGTAGGGACGCTCAGGGATACAAATAGGACCGTCGGCAGGTGTCAACCCATTCCGGTGGACACCAGGAACAACACCGGTGCCGGCTGTACTTCCGACGCGTCGAAGCATCAGAGTTGCAGAGGCAGTGTGCGAAGGACGAGACGACAGGGAAGTGGCGGGCCAGTTGCAGGTTCCGCGGCTGGGACGGGGCCACTCGGACGTACAGCAAGTTCGGTTCGACCAAGGGCAAAGCCACAACCGCGCTGCCAACCCCACTTTGAACGTGCGACGACAGACGCGAGAGACCAGACTTGAAGCTGTCAGCGGTCTCCTGGCCGGCTGGGGTGCAGCTAGTAATAGAGCGTCTCGCCCGTATCGAGGCGCACAACAATGCCCCATGCCTTTGGCCTGCTCTTCCCCATCACAGCCCTTTCATCTGGCCTCAATCTTCGCACTCAGTATCGGGCCCGCAGGATTGGCAGGACGCACACTGCAGTGGCTCCTAGTATTGACACATATCCTTACCTAGGTATGGTTTAGTGTATGCAGAACATGAACGCGATGACCGTCGCGGAGGTGGGGGAGAGGCTCGGTATCACCCGCGCGTCCGTTCATGGCCTGCTCGGCTCTGGCCAGTTGACGGCCAGTGGCAGGGCTGGCCGTATGCTGCTCATCGATCGTCAGTCGGTGGAGCGCCTGGCCCTGGCCGGTACCCGTCGCGGCCGCGCCTGGACGGCCAGGATTGCTTGGGCTGCATTGGCGCTGCTCTCTGGCCAGAACCCCACCTGGATCAGCGCTTCGGAGAAGTCCCGGTTGAAGAGGCGACTGCGTGAGCTGGACGCCGACGCCGTTCGTGTTCTTGCCCGGAACAAGGACATAACCCATCGCTATAGGGCGACTTCGGACGGGCTGGCCGCACTTAGCGACCACCTGATCCCAAGTGGCGCCTCGGCCATGCGCGAGGAGTCCATTGCAGGGACCTTCGGGATGGCCGGCGGGAGCGGGACTGCAGAGGGCTATGTCATGATCGGCGACGTATCCGCCCTCGCGGACGCGTTCGGCCTGGTTGAAGATCCAGACGGCAACGCCATCATTCATGAAGTCGATTTGGATGAACCCTTTGCCGACGGCCGGGCGCCGGTGGCAGCGATCGCCGTGGACCTCATGGACTCACTGGCAACCCGCGAACGCAGCGCCGGACAACGCGTCATCAACGAACTGCTCCATGTCTGAACCTGAACTGGACGCAGTCGCCGAAGCGGAAGATGACCGCGAGACCTGGGA
This sequence comes from Paenarthrobacter sp. C1, assembly GCF_049315185.1. Lineage (NCBI taxonomy): Bacteria > Bacillati > Actinomycetota > Actinomycetes > Micrococcales > Micrococcaceae > Paenarthrobacter > Paenarthrobacter sp. C1. The sequence goes on from NZ_CP186052.1 coordinate 918,090, forward strand.
CGTGCCTGTGCCTCCTGGAGGCTGGGGAACACCATGGCCACAGTGCGTGGAACTGGCCCGTGCCCTGCCGTCCACCCAATGGACGTTGGTCGGTGGGCTCATGGTGCAACTGCACGCTGCGGCCGCCGGTCTTGCCGTCTCCAGGCCAACGGCGGATGTCGACATTGTGCTGCACATCGAGACCGGTGCGGCGACGACGACGAACCGGTACTCATCAGCATCCCGAATGCCCTCGGGGCGTTGGTCTTGAAAGGCGCGGCCTACCGCGAGGACTCCCGCGACAGGGATCGGCACCTCGATGATGCCGTCGTCCTCTGCGCGACCATCAGAACACCGCTGGCCACGGCGGCCCAGATGAAGGGCAGCGATAGGTCACGGGTTCTTTCCCTGCACAAAGAGCTGGCCGATCCGGGGCACCGATCGTGGCAGCTGCTGGACCCGGTCGACCGGACACCGGCGATGGACGCGCTGCGCATACTTGCCGCCAATCACAGCCTGCCGCCAGCCAACCGCCTCAAATCCGGCTGACAACGTCGAGGAGCGGCTGTCTAAAAACAATGGTCATAAAATCCCGGCCATTGTTATTTGACGTAAGAGCAAAGCGCAGGCTGAAACTACGCATGTCAAAGTTGAAGGGCTTGATGTGGCAGCATGCATGCTGTCGGGGCGATCAATCGCCCGTTCAGGAAGGGAACTCATAGTGCCACCGCGTCAAACACCTGCCCAAAAGTTGTCAGCGAAGCTATTGCTGGGCAATGAATGGGCGCCGATCACCACCCGGATGGGTTTCATCAACCTGCCCTTGGACGACAGCGCTCACGAGTGGCGGGTGTGGGCTCAAGGCCGTCCGACGGAAGGCGGGACAGGGGTTGGTGTCACTGAACTGAACGGCACGCTTCCCGAACTTTTCGAGAAACTCCTACCCCTCGACTGGAGCTATCGGTGGCTTCTTCTGGAGACGAGCAACCCGGAATGGACTGCCATCGTGGACAACTCCCGCGGAGGGTCCAACCTTCATGCCGCCCTTCACATGCATTTCCCGGACGCCCGCGGAATCACTACTGTCGAGGTCGAGGACGAACCCCGGAACATCAAACGGTTCGACGATGAACCAGGCCGAGGCCGTTGGGGTTCACGGACCTTCACAGTCCACGACAGGGAAGGGCTGAAGCGGTTCCTGAGCCTCAGCAACTTTGAGCCGTGGAAATTCAACCAGAATGGCGAGCCCTACGATTTCGAGGACACGTCCAAGTACGAGGAACCGAAAACGACGGACCGGTTCACCCACGAGATGCTCGTCGAGTACTGCCGTCAGCTTGGACTGGAGCCGTTCGAGGATGACTTCTACGTCCCGACCGGCCGCGCAGTGATGATCGAATTGCTTGGGGATTCCCGGGAACGGCTCGGATACACCTTGGCAGAAGCCAGAGCAGGCTACGAGGATCTGACCCAACGGGTCTGCCAGGAGCCGGTTGAATGGAAGCAGCTCCACCCGTCCGGCGTCGAATACCCGCCCTATGATGCGACGTTCCCGATGACCGGGTACAAGCGCTTTGCCAAGCCCACCCCTTGGGATGACGCCCGGACCGAATTTGAGCAAAGCCTGCAGCGGTACAGCTCTCATCCGGCGGAGGCATCCCTGAGCGTAGGCCTCGATGAGCATGGGACATTGGCCTACCCGACGTTTGAGATCACCAACCCGCGACTCAGTGTCCTGGTCGCCCCGACACTGCTGGAAGCGCCGGCAGCGGTGCGTGAGTACACGGCGGCGTTCATCAGCGTCCAGTACGAGAAGTTCAACGGTATGTCCGTCTACAAGGCGTTCTATCCGAACAAGAAGCAGATGGCCGTCATCCGGAAGCTCTACAAGGACCAAGGCCTGTACCCGTTCGACCAGCCATCCGATGGCGTCTACTACACACTGGCGCTGGACAAGATGGTCCGCATGACGACAGACCTGAAACTGACATCGGAGCTCGTGGACTGGGAGAACACCATCGCTCAGGCAGGCCCCAAGGAGGTGGCTGCGCCGGACCGGAGAAGCCACTCGAAGGCGTGGGACATCCGGCTGCACATCCAGGAGAACGAGGACGCCATCTGGAACGCCGAACTCGACGACCGCTGCGTGTGAGGTCTGCGCCTGACTACTACTGACCGGTGGCGTGCTCGGCCCAGTAGATGGCTCTGCGGACGGCCTCGGTCCGCTGTTGGGTCGGACAGGATGAGGCTGATTGCGTAGAACGGGATGAAGATCAGGGCCATGAGCGGGCCGAAGATGACCCCTGCTTCCTTGGCAGCGTTCAAGGCCGACAGTTGATGTCGTCAGCCTCAAACTGCTGTGGTGAAGTGAACTAATGTCCTACCGATCGCCGAGCTTCTCCAAGACCTCGGCAGGCGGCTCCGGTGTTGGCCGGTCCGCGGGGATGACGACCCAGACGATGCCGTGCTCGTCCTGTCGGGTGGTGGCCGCAAGTGTGCCTAGGGGTTCGGCAAGATTGATCGCTATGTCCCGCGCGTAGCCTTCGATGGTGCCGTCCGCTGAGGTGGGCGTGAACTCGAACCGGTGGCCCAGGATCGTGGTTGGGTCCATGGAGCGGCGGTGCACTACGCAGGCGGCCGGTCCGTCCTCCCAGATGCCGATGATCTTCACGTCCACGGTCCAGTAGCGGTCGACCGCGTCGTCTATGTGCTGAACCAGGTGCATGGCGGGCCAAGCTTTCTAAACAACTCGCGCCGAGCCGACGTGCCTTAACTATTCGAGACCAGAATGTTGGCGTGTACCTTGGTGAAGCCGGAAGCTTCCAGGTCTTTGGTGTCGTAGCCGTCTGGGACGAGAATGGATGTTTTCTGGTCAGGCCCTGACGCCTTCAGGATCTCTCCACGTCCTGAACCCTTTCCTGCGCAACTGGCGTGCCAGCCGGCGGGGTTTTCAACGGGATAGACAGCGAGGCATGAGGTAAGCCCTTCCTCATCCTGTCCGAGGAAGAATTTCTTACCGTTGGCCTCGGCGACCAAAAGTACTTTGCTCAGGTTTGTGTCGGGCCCGAAATTCACACCGTCGGGAAGGCTGTCGCTCGCTGTGGATTGACGCTCGAGCGCCTTGAAACCGGGTGCCTCGCCGGAACAACCCGCGAGAAACGAACTAACTGCGAGCGTCGTGACTAGGAATGCGAACTTTGGCTTCTTAATGGCGCTGCCCCCTCAGGCTCTTGTGTGTTTGATTCTAGCCACAACGCAGGAAAGCCCCGCCGATGGGGGACCGGCGGGGCTTCCAATTCAAAACTATGCCTGTCTGGTTCCACCACCAATTGGATTCGCTAACAGCATTTCGCTTGAATACGTAGCTGTCATTCGAGCTGAAGCAGACGGCCGGTCTGCGGAGTCAAAGGCGACGGAGGATCTCTCCGTCGCCTTTGACTCCTGCGTATAGGGACCGTCAGTGGGTTCGTTTTGCGTTACCGCGGGCAGCACGGCGTGCGATGCCCTTCGGGATGCCGCGTTTGGCTATGTAGATCAGCACTCCCACGACGATGAGAACGAGTATGACTACTGCGGCAATGATGAGGTGCCAGGCGGCGATTCCACCCATGGTGATCCTCCTTGGATAATTAGGACGAGTAGGTCATGTAGGCTCCGCCGAAGCCAACATTCAGCTGAACCCAGAAGTTGAACGCGAAGGGCGTACCGGCAGGATAGGCGAGGACGGTCAAGCGAGCCGTCGCGGGGGCCCCGGGTGTTTCATACTCTCGAGTTACCGCGAACTCCGTCTGTTCTGCGCTCGATGCTCCGCCGATGATGTAATCGGGGGAGTAGATGCTTCGAATGTAGTCGACATTGTTATCGACAGCAGAGTAGTCGGCGCGGAAGCCCATGTAGACCAGGCCCGCCCAGAAGTCGACCAAGCAATTGTCGTAGTTCTCGGTCGCTCCGACACGGTAGTACCCGCACTCGCTGATACCACGGGTTGTTATTTCGCCCTCTTGAGGCGCGGCCGCTGGCTTTTGAATTGACGTGACGTTAACGGAGCCGTCAGCGAACCGGGAAACAGTTTCTGTCTTGCCCGTCTTCTCGACGGTTTGGGTATCCACCGGCGTGGCCCCATTCAATGAGTCCCAGGTCTCACCACGCTGGTATTTGGCGACCAGTCTCTCCTGAGTTTCCGCCGTTACCTTGTAAAGGGTAAGGAACTCACGAGCCTGTTCCAGGGACTGGTTCACGTCTGAAACGGCCACTTTGGGTGCCGGCGACTGAGCAGCTGTTGCTGCCGGAACAGATGCCATGGTCAAACCAGCAGCAAGAAGAATTGCGGTTCCGAACGCGGATTTTTTCAAGGTATCCCCCAGTAATCTTGACTATTTTCGGTCCGTTGCCGATCAGTCCAGTGTTAAGAGAGGATCTGAGGATTGCAAGTCAAGTCCCCCACTGCAGTGAAAGGTCCGCTGTGCCGGGTCATAGAGGGTGGGGTTGTGGCTTGGCACCACGAGCCTCGCGGAGCCGCTTCCCAGCGTCTGGAGGGAAGCACACGTCTCATAAGGCAGCGATGATTATCTCAGGTGTTTACGGGCTACGAGCCGCCGAGCAGGTAGTGGAGCCGGTCCCGCCTGCTGACCCCGTGGCGGCGTTGCAAGCCAGCCGGGCAGGTGGAGCCCAGCAGCCTTTCCGGACCACACTGTTCCACACCGGCATCAATTCGGGGCCGGTCACCATGACTGTAGACGTCCTAGGTGCCCGTCCCGAGTCTGTTCTGGAAGGGTGGGAGGACGTTCATGAAGTCTCAGCCAATCTTCCTGCAGGGCGGGTGGCCGCCGGCGGACCCATGGAGGAACTGACGGCCTTGGGAGAAATGGGGGAGGACGAATCCGGAGACTACAGAATCCGAGTGTCCGCTGTGGGCCGCGATGCGGCTCCCGACTTGGTCTCTTCGACAGCTGTTGAAGACTATCTGGTGCAGATCTGGCCTGAGGCGGTGTTAGCGCCGCGGGTTCTCTCCGCAACTTCGCAGCAGCGCCAGTACTGGGCGGCCAGGCTGGGCTAAGCGTGTGGTGGCGGAGCTACTTGAGCTCAGCCGCCACTTCGGCTCCCTGAGAAACTCTTGCGGAGAGGGCATGGCGCCTACATCTGGCGGACATGGGCACCCCTGCCCATATACGCCAGAAACCCCCGCTGATAGTTTCGCTCTATCCATACAGGACTATTTGGGGGAGTAACCATGAAACGCAGAATTGCCGCAGCATTGCTCGGATTGGGCATCGCAGGTTCCACACTCGTCGGCGGTGCGATTCCTGCCCAGGCGGCCACGTTGAGGGTGTACACCTATGAGTCACTTTCAACGTGCAACCAGGCCGCTGAATACTACGCCCAGCGCGGCACTATCGTTCAGTACTGCACCGTCATCAGCACCGTCAACGGTGTGCCGGTCAAATGGCGTCTGATGTTCAACATGTAGGAGTGTGCTGGCACGTCGCTGCCCGCCACGATGCCTTATTCAAGGACTGCAGCAGGCCCACTCCAGGCATGACACGATAAGGGACACGCCGTCTCGTAGGGCGAGGGATTCAATCTGCTCCGACCGATCGATCATGCGGATCTTGTGGGACTCCTGAGGGGTCGTCTCCCTAAGCCGAGTCACGTCGCTTATTCGCCCCAGCCTACGCAACGCACACGATGGAGCGGGCCCGACGAGAAGAAGAAGCGCTGCATGGACGTCAGCCGGCTACTGGGGTTTGTACGATCTCAGCTGGCTGATCTTCTGCCGTGTCGCCACGATCAGAGGGCGTGCCGCGACAACCCCTGCCTTCAAAGTGCCAAGAACCTTACTCCAGCTGCTGCGGAACGGCTCCTGGTCTCGCAGGTTTTGCGTCAGTCCCCATGTTGTTCGGGTGAGGTGCACGGCCATCACTACTGTGAACAGGGAAATCGCCAGGCCGGCAGCCGATGCCACTACGATCATCACGCCGGTGATGTGCACTAGGAGGACGGCAGGGATCACTACTGTGGGGGCGTCAAGAAGGTCCATATTCGTTTCTCGTTGGTTGGTCTGGTGGATCGGCTGTTGTGCGGTGTGGCCGTGGCTGGGCGGTCTGGTGTTACACGTCTTTCAGCGGGCGCACCTTCATATTATTGAAAGTCTCGGGACGCTGTTCGGCACTACTGCCGGACGCTGGCCCCTGGCGTGGTCTTCTGACGAAGCTGCGTCAGGCCGGCGACAGCCAGCCCGGCGGTGAGAGCCAACGCTGCTACCCAGAGGGTCAAGCCGACGAGGTCGTGAACGGCCATTTGGGGGAGACGTCGGTCCGGTACAGCAACGACGCCGATGAACGCGCCAATGAGTCCGAAGTAACTGCCGGTCATAAATCGTTGGTGAGCGCGGATGTTGCCCTTGCGGACGGACCACAAGCCCAGGGTCAAGGTGCAGAAAGTCAGCACAGAAAGTGCGTGAAGCCAGTTGAACCCGCCGTCGATGGTCCGGATCCCGAATGAGGTGAGGACGACGACGTACATGGTCGCCGCCCAGATGCGGCCCAGGATCTTGTGTGCTGCGGTGCCTTTGTTGCGCTTGAGCAGGTTTACGGCGCCGAAGATCAGGGCGTAGCCCGCAGCGATGGCGTGCAGGGCGATCAGGAAAGTCCACGGCGAAGGCATACGGCCAGCCTAGCGAGTCGGACGGGCAGTGACGGACTGCGGCAACATGGGCGCAATGATCGGAATCGCTGCCCTGTTCCGGCTCGAACGTCCGTGGTCTCTGGCGGCGATCACAATCGTGGCCGCTATATTGGTCAACTGGATTCTCCGGAGGCACACGGTAGTGGCAGCTACTCACTGCAAATCCTTGCCTGCGTAGCCTTCGAGCGTTTTTATGGCGTGTACTCGCCCGGCCAGAACTCCTTGGCCCCTGTGGCAGCGGCCCGCAGCTGTCCGCCGTCGAGAATTAGAGAGCTTTCCTCGATGCCGAGGGCGGGCCATTGCGTGACCAGCCGAAGGTCGCCTTCCTCGGGAAGGGGCCACAGCCAGAGTGATCCCGAGCCGGCAAGTTCGTCGTCACCGCCACTGCCTCCACCGCCGTTGAAGGAGAGGACGGGAGCTGTGGGCTGCTGTGACGGGTCCATGTACCGGCCACCTCCGTGGGCTCCGGTGAAAGCGCGGGAACCGTCAGGGAGTTCTACGCCGAACAGCAGAAGCACGTCCAGCAGATTTTGTTCGGGCTTCGGCCGGAACCCGTGCTGGAAGAACACGCCATTGAGGGCTTCCCATTCCTCGTCTGTCTCGTCGGCCCGGCGGATGATCCAGGTCAGATCGAAATTGCATCCGGTGGAGAACACTTCAACGCCCTTGACGGCGATCACCCTCGTGGGGCTGAAGTACAGGAACTGACCGATGTGGACCAGCGCGGGGAGCTCGTAGCGGGGTGTTCCGGACCATGGCGGGGGAACGAAGCGGCCTTGGCGCCCACGTTTGGGCTGGGTTGGAATGGGGAAATCCTGGAAGAAGGCCATGGGGTCCTTTGCTCGCTGGTTTCGACCGACCAGCGGAACGACCGATTGCGCGCGTCGTTGTGGATCCCCCAATCCGTCCTTCACGACGAGTCTAGCCGTGTAGGTCCGGATGCCGGCAAGAAGCTCCTTGTCAGTCTGCATTGACACAAAGACTCATGTCAGTCTAGCCTGACAGCATGGAAGCTGATGAACTCTCCGAGCAGATCCACTCCACCAACCCCGCCGTCGGATTGCGGGCCGTGGGTGCCCTTCACCGCCTGGCCGAGCAAGTGGAAGCCGTCCATGTTCGGGCGGCACGCGAGCAAGGCTGGACGTGGGAGCAGATAGGTGACGCTTTGGGTGTTTCCCGGCAATCGGTGCATGCCAAATACAGGGAATGACCAGTAACGGAGAATGACCAAGTACAGGGAATGAGTTGAGCAATGTTTGAGCAATTTACCCATGACACCCGCCGGATCGTGGGGTTTGCCATGGAAGAAGCACGCAGTCTGGGCGACAAGCGAATGGGAACGGAGCACCTGCTCCTGGGGGCACTCCATGAACGCGGCCCCGCTGATGTCCTGGGCGTCTCCCTGGACGATGCGCGGAAGGCGGCGGCCAGGCTTGACGCCGCTGCGCTGGAGGCCATCGGCTTCAAAAGCAAGGGACTTGGACGGGCACCCATGCCAACCCGCGGAAGGAAGCCGCCTTTCAGCTCCGGAGCCAAGGAGGTCATGGCGAGCATGGTGAAATCTGCTGTGGATCAAAAATCCCGGAAGATCACCGCATCGAGCCTTTTACTCTCCCTGTTGGATCGGGAGGAGCATGACCCCGTGTCCGCCCTGTTCCAGGAGCTCAAGGTAAACCGTGAAGCTGTTCGAGGACGGCTGCTCTCCCAATAGTCCCGAAGAGAGTCCAAGTAGCGGGAGGCTCCAACGGGAGCCAAAAATGAGTACACATTACTCGTGTCCCCGCGGGTGGGAGCGACTTGACTGAATCCAGCGGATCCAAGCAACGGCCCATGACCCCCCTCGTCGGCCGGTGCTGCCCATCGGATCTGCGGCGCAGGGCCGGACGCATCTCCCAGAAGTGCTGTCCGGCCCTGACGCGAGGGCTGCGCGGCTGGGACGACGACGGCGACGCCCCAGCGTGTGGAGGCGTCGCCGTCGTGATGGTGCCAAGTGGCGCCTATGGCGTGGGGCTGCCGCCGTTGACGTTGAGGGTCTCGCCCACTACGTAGCTGGATTCCGCCGACGCCAGGAAGACATAGGCCGGAGCCAGTTCGGCCGGCTGCCCGGCGCGGCCCAGGGGAGTGGACTGGCCGAACTCGGGGAGCTCTTCCTTGGGTTGACCGCTGCTGACCTGCAGGGGAGTCCAGATGGGTCCGGGTGCAACAGCGTTGACGCGGATGCCCTTCGGTGCGAGCTGTTGCGCGAGTCCCTTGGTGAAGTTGTTGATGCTCGCCTTGGTCGTGGCGTAGTCCACCAGGGTGGGCGACGGGTTATATGCCTGGATGGACGTGGTGTTGATGATCGTCGAGCCCGCCGGCAGGTGCGGGAGCGCCGCTTTTGTCAGCCAGAACATCGCATACACATTGGTTTTCTGTGTGTGGTCGAATTGCTCGTCCGTGATGTCGGCCAGGTTTTCCTGGGCAACCTGCTTTCCGGCGTTGTTGACCAGGATGTCCACGCCGCCCAAAACCGCGACGGCGGTGCCCACCAGTTCCTGGCAGGTCGCCGGGTCCTTGAGGTCGCCGGGGACTTTCACGGCCTTACGGCCTGCTGCCTCGACAAGTGCCGCAATCCGCGCGGCGTCCTCTTCTTCTTCGGGCAAGTAGGACAGTACGACGTCGGCCCCCTCACGTGCGAAGGCGATGGCGGTGGCTGCGCCGATCCCTGAGTCGGCGCCGGTGATGATCGCCTTGCGCCCCTCAAGCCGTCCGGTGCCGCGGTAGCTTTCCTCGCCGAGATCCGCCTTGGGCGTGAGTTCGGCGTCGAGGCCGGGCTCGGGCTGGTGCTGCTTTGGCGGGGAGATCTGCTCGTAGGCGGTGACCGGGTTGCGGAAGGTGTACTGGTCAGTCATGGTGGTCCTCCGGTTTCTTAGGCGTGGAACACGAAAGCTAAGTAAGCTTATGATTTCCAGCCTAGACACGTGAAGGCGTCCCTGCCAAACCGGGGAACCACCTCCCGTATCAAGCTGCTGTGTGCACCGCCACGGAAGCCCGCTCAACGGCGGGGCACGCGATTTTCACGGGGCCGTCGTCAGCGGCCTGATCCAGGCCGAGCAACATGCGGACGCCGGCCGCCCCGAGTTCGTAGTGCGGCAGGGAAACGGTGGACAACGGCGGGCGGAGGTGCGCGGCAATAACCTCTTGGTTATCGAAGCCCACAACGGCCATGTCCTCAGGAATGGCGAGCCCGTGTTCCCGCAGGCCATCGTAGAGGCCCATGGCCATGCGGTCGTTGTAGCAGTAGACGGCGGAAACGTTGAGCTTGAGCAGCTCCTCCGTCGCGCCGTAGCCACCTTCCTGGTCCGGGTACGCCTCCATCACCAGTTCCGGATCGAAGGCAATTCCCTCCGCTTCCAACGCCTCCCGGTAGCCCTCGAGCCGGCCGTCCTTGGCCGGAGCGGGAGTGGTGGTGTTGATGAAGGCGATACGACGATGCCCCCCGCGCAGCAGGATTTCCGTGGCCGATTTCCCGCCCTGGGCTTCATCGGGCACTACGGCGCGGGATGCCGGCGAATCCGGCGAAAAACAGTTGACCAGCACGAAGTCGGACTCACGAAGGGTTTCCGGAACTTCCGTGGCCCGGTGGAACCAGGTTGAGTACAGGATGCCGCGGACCTTGTACTCCAGCATCATGGCGATCGCGTCCTTTTCCAGGTCCACGTTTCCTTCGGTGTTGGCGATCAGCAGGGCGTAACCGTGCTTCCAGGCTTCGTCCTGCGCGCCGTGGATGATCTGCCCCGCGAACGGGGTGGTTGCCACGCCGTCCGCTACGAGTCCGATGAACTTGGAAGTTCCGCTGACCAGATTCTTCGCCATCGCATTGGGCCGGTAACCCAGGAGCTGGATGGCTTCCAGAACGCGCTGCCGTGTGTCGTCAGCGATGCGGGCGTTCTTCTTCTTGTTGATGACCAACGAGACAGTTGCCGTTGAAACACCGGCTGCTTCAGCAACTTCGCGGAGGGTTACCGGATGGGCGCGGTCGGTGGTGATTGGAACATCGGCCGCGCTGCCTGAATTTTTCTCCTGCGAAATCATCTGTCCTCCATCAGGAGTATATCCATCCGCTGTGGTGGTCATCCCTTGCTCGCCCCGCTCTCCAGGCCCTGGATCATGGCCTTGTTCAACACCAGGAAGACCAGCAGCAGCGGTGTGATGGTCACGCAGACAGCAGCAAACGTTGCTGTCCAGTCCACCTTGCCCATGGCGCCGATGTAGTTCTGCAGACCGAGGGGAATGGTCTTGAGGTCCTCGGAGAGGACAAAGGTGTTGGCGAAAATGAAGTCGTTCCAAATGAAGATGCTGTTGACCAGGACCACGGTCACCACGGTGTTCAGCGACAACGGCAGGGTGATCAGGCCGAAGATCCGGTACGGTCCGGCACCGTCCAGGGAAGCTGCTTCGTAGGTTTCCCGGGGAATGTACTCAAAGAAGGACGAGAACAGGTAGATGGACATGGGCAGCGCAAAGCCGGCCAGGGGAATGATCATCGACTGGTAGGTGTCCAGCAGATTCACGGTGGAGTAGTCGATGAACAGGGGGACCAGGGCGATCTGGACGGGAACGATGATGCCCACCAGGAACAACCCCCGCACGAACCGGCTCAAACGGAAGCCAAGGACCTGGATGGCGTACGCGGCCATCATGCCGAACAGGACGATGAGAAGGTTGGCGCCCATGGTCACTATGAAGCTGTTGAGGATGTTCCGGCCGAGGTCACCCGTCTCAAAAGCCCGGGCGTAGTTGTCCCAGGTCAGTGCGCTTGGCAGTGCGAACGGGTCTCCGGTGGCGAAGTCCTGTTCCGTGCGGAGGCTTGTCAGGAACAGCCAGGCCAACGGATACACCTGGACGATCACGATCAGCATGATCAGGACCCGCGAAAGCGTCCGGTACAGGCTCGGCTTGCGGCGACGCCGTTTGGGTGCCGGCGCGGACGGCGGAACTGCCGGTGACTTGGTGGCCGGGGCTGTCTGGGCGATCATGAGTCTGCCTTCCGCTTGAGCATGAAAAGGATGAGGCCGACGGCGACGAGGCACTCGATCACGATGAAGACGGAGATGGTGCTTGCGTAGCCAAAGTCCGTACTGGTGAACGCTGTCTTGTACATGTAGGTGGTGAGCAGCTCGGAGGATTGTCCGGGGCCGCCGTTGGTCATGAGATAGGGGATGTCGAAGCCGCGCAGGCCGTAGGTGGTGGCCATGATGGTGGTAGTGATCCAGACAGGGCGGATGTACGGAAAACGGATCTTGGTGAAGAGCGTCCATTTGGAGGCGCCATCCAGGACGGCGGCCTCTTCAAGTTCCTTGGGAACGGCGATCAGTGCGGCGTAGATGATGAGCATGTAGAGCCCGGTGAATCGCCATCCCTCCGGGGCGGAAACTGCGGCAAGCACGGTATTCACATCGGAGAGCCAGGCGCGTTCAAAGGAACCGAGTCCCACCCAGTGCAGGAGCTGGTTGAGCAGGCCGACGGGATCGATGGAGTAGATGCGCACGAACAGGAAGGCGATCGCCACAGTGGAGATGACCGCGGGCAGCAGGTATAGGGTCTTGATGAGCTCCCGGCCCCGGCGCAGCGAGGTCAACAGGCTTGCGACAACCAGGGCGCCGCCAAGTTGCAGGACCAGGCAGATGGCCAGGTAGAGGAGCGCGTTGAAGAAGGAGCGCCAGAAAACATCATCGGCGGTGAGCATCCGGACGTAGTTCTGGAGCCCGACGAACTCCATGTCGCTGATGCCGTTCCAGGAAAAGAAGCTGAGAAACAGGGATTGCAGGATGGGGAACAGCACGGCTGCGCAGTACAGCAGCAGTGGAGGGAGCAGGAAGACCAGGACGGACGTCCTTGACCGGTTGGGAAGCATGGCGGGGCCTTTCGGGCGGGGGGCCTTGCGACCCCCCGCTGCTACGTTTACTTGAAGAACTTGGGCGCGTTCTGCTTGATGGCGTCGTTCATCGTGCTGGTGAACTGTTCGGGCGTGATGTTGCCTTGGACCAGCAGGACCAGCTCTTGCTGGAGCCTGCCGTTGGTGGTTGGGTCCAACTGCGTATCCCACGGCATGGCCTGCTTGTCACCAAGATCGTTGGCCGTCTCCAGCGCTTTCTTGTAGAGCGGGGTGGCGTTGGCCGGGATTGCCGTCTGAACATTGGTGGTGGGGGACAGTGCGCCGGTGGCCGCGTACTCGGACGGGTACTTCTCCAGGGCGAACTTCAGGAAGTCGCTGACCAACGGATCGTAGGTCTTCGAGTTCACGGCCATGCCGATGCCGGACGGTGAGACGAACTCGTTGGCCGCGGTCACGGACCCCTCAGTTGTGGGAAGGGTGAAGAAATCTATGTTGTCCCGGACTGCCGGGTTGAGCTTGTCCGTGGCAAGGCTAGGCAGCTCCCACGTTCCGATGTTGTACATGGCCGCCTGGCCGGACGTGAACTGGTTCTGCGCGTCCGAGTATCCCTGCGAAGAGAACCCGTCCTGGAAGCAATTGGCCTTGCCGAGATCAGCCATCCACTTGACTGTCTTCTGGCCCGTGGCGTCGGAGAATGAGGACTCGCCCTTCTTCAGTTTCTGCACGAAGTCAGGACCGGCTTCGCGGAAGGGCTGGTAGGCAACGTAGCGTTCCAGCGGCCACTGGTCCTGCCCGTCAATTGCGATCGGGGTGATCCCGGCCTTCCTCAAAGCCGTGCACATGGCCGGGATGTCATCGAGGGACTTGGGGATGGAAACGCCGGCCTTCTCCAGGATGGCTTTGTTGTACCACATGAATTCCAGCTCGAATTGGAACGGAATCATGTAGAGCGAACCGTCGTCGAAACGCTGGTAGTCCAAGGCGCCCGGACGGTAGTCGTCGTAGAGGTTCAAGGATTTCAACAGCTTGTCGGCGTCCACCATCTTGCCTTGCTTCGCCAGTTGCTGGGCGAACGGGGTGGCGTCGGTGTCAAAAAGTTCAGGAAGCTTGTTCGCTGCAGCCAGGGTCTCAAGCTTCTGGATGTAGGACGGCCGGTCCGGTGTGGTGATGAGGTTCAGCGCGAAGCCGGGGTGGTCCTTGGCGTAGTCATCGGCGAGCTTCTTCATGATGTTGATGACTGCGCCGTCGGCGGGCCTGGAGAGCAGCCACGAGATTTCGCGGGGTTTGATCTCGCCGGTGGGGCTGACGTTGGCAGGGTCGGCGGTGCTTCCTCCGCCGCCGCAGGCTGTCAATGCCAGTGCGGCTGCGGCTGCGACGGCGGCAACGCGGAGTAGTTTTTTCATTGCGGCAATCTCCCTTGATTGGAACAGAGGTTGGGGTTGGGGGTATTAGTTTTCGGTGCGTTGACGGATTTCGAGTTCGGTGACGCTGACGGAACCTTCACCGGCGAAAACGCCGATCCGTCCCGCCGTCAGGTCGTAGATCCGGGCGCTGAGCGCAACTTGGCGGTCGACGACGGCGACGCAAGTGTCGCCGTCGACAATCACCTCAAGGCTGTGCTCGCCCGGGGTGAGGTCGCAGGGGCGTTCCAGTTCGATATCGAAGGGGACGTCCCCGGAAACGTGCCACTGGGCGTCGCCGGTGATGGCGCGGGGCCATCGGTCAAAGACCAGGCGGCCGCGCTTGGGTTCCAGACGCAGGATGTAGGACTGGTCGCCGTCGTGGCTTGCCCGCAGGAGCAGGCCGCATTCGGTGGTGTCGGGCCCTATGTCCAGCACGGCCTTGGCGTAGAACTGCGAGGGGAGCTCCTCCCGGGAGACCAGGGCTGCGTAGCTGTCCGGCACGTCCAAAGCTGCCGGCAGCTCGTCCGCCAGCGATACGTGCACGTCTTCCCAAAAGCTCTCCACCAGTTCATCCGCGAAGGAGAACCCGAGGGTGCCATCCGGATTCTGTCGGGCCTCCAGGACGGACATGGTGCCGGCCCATTCCCAAGGGCCGTGGTCCTTGTTGCCTTCCTTGCTGGCGATCCATCCGAAGAAGAAGCGGCGTCCGTCGCGTTCGGCTGTTTTGGACGCATAGAAGGCCCGGCCATCGATGCTGTCCAGGTTCGGTACGGTCCATGGGCCGTCAGGGCTCTTGGCCATCCGGTACCGCGTGGTGAACGATTCCGAGAATTCTGAGTAGACCATGTACCACCAGTCGCCCCACTGGAAAACGTCCGGGCATTCGTGAGTGATGTAGCGGCGGGGATCCCAGAAAGGCTCGGTGTGCTCCCAGGTCATCAGGTCCGTGGATACGCACTGGGCGATGACACCGCGACGCCGCTCGGGTCCTTCTGAATGCCGAGCCGCGAGCAGCATCCGCCACTGGCCTTTGGCTTCATCCCGGAAAACGAAGGGATCCCGCCAGTCCCCGGATTCGTACCCGTCGGGAGCTCCGAAGGTGAGCTCCGGGTGCTTGGTCCAGCTCTGCATGCCGTCGGTACTGGTGGCGTGCATGACCAGTTGGAGCGGTGCGCCGTCGGTGCCTAGGTTGCGGGGGTTCTGGCCGGTGTAGAACAGGTGGTGGACTCCGGCGTCATCGACGACGACGCTGCCCGTGTAGGCGTTGAAGTCCAGTTCCGCTTCGGTTCCGTGCGGGAGGGCAACGCCGTGGTCCTCGAACTGGGTGAGGTCCTTGGTGGTGACGAGGTTCCATGAAGTGCCCGGTTTGGGCTGTGACCGGACTTCATGGAGGTAGTAGAGCCAAAACTCCCCGTCTTTCTCGAAAGGGATGAGGTCGCCGACCCAGCCGTCGGCGGGTTGGAAGAAGACTGAGCGTTTCATCTGCGCTGATGTCCATTCTGCTAAAGCGTTTGATCACACTGAAGGTAGCGCAGGTCACACACATTGATCAAGCGTTTTAGCAAAGTTAATTTGCTCAAAAATATTCTTCGCTAAAACGCTTGACCACCGAAACCCCCAGCCACTAACGTCCGTGCTACCGGAGGCATACCTGTGTCCCTCGACGCCGAGCAGACACCTTTGGTCACGCCCACCGGACGAAGTAATCCAGTTCCTTTGATGGCGCACTTTGGCGTGCCCGGATGCGCAGCCGTATCCGCACACCCACCGCGTTCTCAACCAAAGAATGTTTGAGAGGAAACCGCTTCATGACGCCCCAATTTCCACGACGAACCCTTCTCCAAGGCACCGGAGCCGGCGCTTTGGCCCTGCTGATGAGTGGTGCCGTGTCCGGCTCCGCCCAGGCTGCTGCCTCGCAGCGGGCGGTCTATCACATGACCCCGCCGTCCGGATGGTTGTGTGATCCGCAGAGGCCGGTGTACACCAACGGCGCCTATCAGCTGTACTACCTGCACTCCAGCATCAACAACGGCCAGGGCGGTTGGGATCACGCCACCACAACTGACGCGGTGTCCTTCAGCCACCACGGCGTAGTCCTGCCGCTTCAACCGAACTTCCCCGTGTGGTCCGGGTCGGGAGTGGTGGACACGGCCAACACCGCAGGCTTTGGCGCGGGAGCCGTCGTCGTGCTGGCTACCAAGCCGACCGACGGCATCCGCAAGTACCAGGAGCAGTACCTGTACTGGTCCACCGACGGCGGTTACACCTTCACGGCCCTGCCGGATCCGGTGATCGTGAACACTGACGGCCGGGCCGCCACCACACCTGCCGAGATCGACAACGCTGAGTGGTTCCGCGATCCCAAGATCCATTGGGACGCGGCACGCAGCGAATGGGTGTGCGTCATCGGCCGGGCCCGCTATGCGGCCTTCTACACCTCCGCGAACCTGCGTGATTGGCAGTGGACCTCCAACTTCGATTACCCGAACCACGCCCTTGGCGGGATCGAGTGCCCGGACCTGTTTGAAATGACTGCTGGCGATGGCACCCGGCATTGGATCTTCGCCGCGAGCATGGATGCCTACAGCGTGGGCTTGCCCATGACCTATGCGTACTGGACTGGCAGCTGGAACGGCTCGGCCTTCATTGCCGATGACCTGACGCCGCAGTGGTTGGATTGGGGCTGGGATTGGTACGCCGGGGTGACTTGGCCGGCCGTGGATGCGCCGGAGACCAAGCGTCTTGCCGTTGCATGGATGAACAACTGGAAATACGCCGCCCGGGACGTCCCCACCGACGCATCCGATGGGTACAACGGGCAAAACTCGATTGTCCGGGAGCTGAGGCTGGAAAGGCAGTCAGGAGGCTGGTACAGCCTGCTGAGTTCCCCGGTCGCTGCCTTGCAGGGCTACGTCAGCGCCACCACCGCCCTCCCGGACCGCGTCGTCAATGGCAGCGCCGTCCTGCCATGGACCGGCCGTGCCTATGAACTGGAGCTCAGTATCTCCTGGGACGCAGCAGCCAACGTCGGGGTGTCAGTGGGCCGTTCGGCCGATGGAACGCGGCACACGAACATCGGAAAGTACGGCGATGAGTTGTACGTGGACAGGAGTCCCTCCGAGCTGGCCGGCTATTCGATGGCACCGTACACCCGTACTGCCGCACCCATTGATGCCAACGCCCGCTCCGTCCACCTGCGCATCTTTGTCGATAAACAAAGCGTGGAGGTCTTTGTGAATTCCGGACACACCGTTGTTTCGCAGCAAGTTCACTTCGCGGACGGCGACACCGGGATTTCCCTCTATGCCGATGGTGGCCCTGCCAACTTCACGGGGATAACCATCCGTGAGTTCGGCAACCCCATCTAGAAGCTCTTCGTGGCGTCGCGGAGTCCGCGGCTCAGGGGCAGTTCAGCGTGCCGGTCAGCGGCTGGCCTGCCCAGCTGTTGGTGGAGTTGGGCACCTTGTAATAACCGCGGATCTGGTAAGTCCACGTTCCGCTGAGGTTTCCCACGCTCTGGATTCCCGAACTGTAGGAACGGCCGGACGACTTGCTCAGATCTCCAGTGAACTGGACGACGCCGTCGGGATCGATGACTTTGAGTTCGTAGTAGTTCGCATAGGTTACGGCGGTGTAGCTTCCTACACTGATCTTGGCCTGGCCGAACCACAAGAAGGAATCACAGCTCTTGGTTACGGAGACGGTATTGGCCGCCGGTGCCGGGATCCGCGCCGCCGCCACGGCCATGCCGGCGCTTTCGGTGTCGTGGAACTGTGCATGGGCCGGAGACAACGAAAAGCCCATCAGCATCAGCAGGACGGCCAGGAAGATGGCCGGTCCGCGCCAGAGGATGAACTTGATCCGCATGCTCGTCGTCACTTCCGTTTCTGATGGTGTGGATTGGCCTTGATCCAACTCTCCCAAGGGATCCTCAGGAAAAGATCCTTCGGACCCTCAAGGTCTACTCAAGACTCAGGGAAAGCCTGGATTTGACCGGCACAGTAATGGCCGGGAACCGGCCTGAAGGGCAAGACGGGCCGGTTCCCGGGGTTTGGGGTGGTCTATTTGGTGGTTTCGGTGCGTTGGGTGCCGGTGAAGGCGAAGGCGATGGTGGAGGTGGCGCCTTGGAAGGTGTTGTCCGCGGTGGTGGGGAACGCGGTGGTGACTTTGAGGTTGTCGGTCTTGGCCGAGGTCAGGGAGGTGAGGCTGTTCAGGGTTTTGTTCGCTGCGATGACGGGGCCGTTGGCCAGGACGGTGGTTTTGGTGCCGGCGCAGGTGTAGGGGGCGGCGGTGCCGGTCCAGGGGGTGGAGCAGTTTTCGATGGTCAGTTGCAGCCCGTTGGTGGTGTCGGTGGTGAGGAGGGAGGCGGTGGCGCCGGCGGAGGTGGTGAGGGTGACGTTGTTCAGGTCGGAGTTGCCGGTGTTGGCCAGGGTGACGAGTTTTTCGACTTTGTCGCCGGGCAGCAGGCCCGCGATGGGGACGTTGAGGGTGTTGGCTGGTCCGGGGGCGCCCAGGGCGATGGTGACGGTGCCTGCGGTGACGGCTTGGGAGGCGGAGGTGGAGGAGGTGAACGCGCCGTAGGTTCCCATGCCGGCGACGGCGGCTGCGGTGCCGACCAGTGCGACGGAGGCGAGGATTTTGCCGGAGGTGGTCTTGAGGCTGATGGCCATGGGGATCAGTGTCCTTTCGTGTGGCCACCGTGAGACCGGCCGGCCGTTTCTTCAGCCTGTGTGGCTGACAAGAAATACTTTGCCGGGCCTGGATCAAGAACCAATCCTGCAAACCCACAACACTTCCTCAGGAAACCCTCAAGAAAACCGCAGCACCCCAAGGCGCTTATCCACAACCCAAACTTCGTAAACGGCGCAGAGCCGTGCCTCGCGCTAGGCTGGTCATCTCGGCTGATGCAAGTGGCCGCAGGAACCACCAAGCGGAGCCATCTTTCCATGTCAGTTGACCTTGCCCTGACTGCCCTTGCGGCGTCCTCCTTTTCCCTTCCTGAGTTGCGCGATGGCCAACTCGCCGGCATGAGCGCCCTTGCTGAGGGCCGTGATGTTTTGGCAGTCATGCCGACCGGATACGGAAAATCTGCCACCTACCAGGTAGCGGCACTTCACCTTCACCAACAAACCAAGCGCCCCGCCGTCGTGGTTTCTCCCCTCATTGCCCTGCAGGAGGACCAACTGGAGGGCCTGGCCGGGGACCTGGGCGAGGGTTCCGCCGTCGCCATAAATTCGTCCCGCAGTGACTCTGAAGTGGAGGCCGCCTGGCAAGCGGCCGAATCCGGCCAGGCTGTCTTCCTTTTTCTCGCGCCGGAGCAATTGGCCAGGCAGGAGACAGTGGACCGGATCGCCACGTTGGACATCTCCATGTTCGTGGTGGACGAGGCCCATTGCGTCTCCGCGTGGGGCCATGACTTCCGCCCCGACTACCTGGAGCTGGGCAACGTCCGCGAACGGTTGGGCAACCCGCCGGTGATAGCGCTGACGGCAACAGCTTCCCCGCCGGTCCGCGATGAAATCGTCCAACGGCTTGGCATGCGCGATCCTTTGGTCCTGGTCCGGGGGTTCGATAGGCCCAACATCAGCCTGGACGTCATACGCCACCAGGAGGACAAGGCCAAGCGCAAAGCCGTGGTGGAACAGGTAGGGGAGCTGTCCGCGTCGCAGGGGATGGGGCTTCTGTACGCGGCTACGCGAAAAGACACCGAAAAGTATGCTGCCAAACTGACCGAACGGGGCCTGCGTGCTGAGGCCTATCACGCGGGCAGGACGGACGCGGACCGCGAAAGCATTCACGAGCGCTTCCTGGACGACCAACTTGATGTGGTGGTCGCTACAACTGCTTTTGGCATGGGCATCGACAAGCCCAACGTCAGGTTCGTCGTGCACGCGGACATCCCCGAGTCACTGGACTCGTACTATCAGGAAATCGGCCGGGCGGGCCGTGATGGCAAAGCTGCTGCGGCCATCCTGCATTACCGGGCCGAGGACCTGGGCTTGCGCAAGTTCTTCGGTACCCATTCGCCGGACCCTGGTGCCCTCAAAACGATCCTGAAGGTGATCAGGAACGCCGGTGGGCCGGCTCCGAAGAGCGCCCTGGTGGAACTGACGGGATTCCCCGCCCGGCGGATTACCGGGCTGGTCAACCAGTTGGAGGAGGCCGGCGCGGTGAAAACCGGCAAGCGCGGCACCCGGCTCATTTCCAAGGCAAAACCGGCTACGCTGGTCAACCGTGCTGTGGATCTGGCCGAGTCACGGCAAAGGGTTGACCAGTCCCGGCTGACCATGATGCGGGCTTACGCTGAGACGGATGCCTGCCGCCGCCAGTTCCTGTTGGGCTACTTCGGGGAGGAGCTGCCGGAGCCCTGCGGCAACTGCGATTCCTGCGCTGAGGTCCGACAAGACGCCCCGGGTTCCGGCAACCCCGCGGCCCCGGGCGGCGAGGAACAGTTCCCCCTGCAGTCCACCGTGGTCCATAAGGAGTGGGGGCCTGGTCTGGTGATGCGGCACGAGGACGACGTCATTACTGTCCTGTTCGAACAGGAGGGTTACAAGACCCTGTCCCGTACCGCCGTCGTGGAGCATGAGCTGCTGAAACCGGCCTAGGCGGTGGCGGGAGCCGCGCCGGATCGGCCATTGGTGACCATCACGATCAAACCGGCAAGCAAGGCTGCCGCACTGACCGTGTACAGCACTCCGCCCCACGGGGCGTAATCGCCACCGGAAATGAAGAACGCATCAGCCAAAGCCATTCCGGCGTGGAAAGACACCAAGGAATAGGATGGGGCGCCGAGCCCAAGGATCAGGAGGTCGAGGAGGACAACGGTCCTCAGCCGCCCGAGAGAGCCGGCCGCTGAAAGCAGCACCACAACGGCCCCCAGCGCTGTTCCCAAAAAGGCCCATGTCACAACCGTGGGCGCTGAGATTGACTCGTTGGCCCGCGCCAGCCCTTCATGAATTTCGTCCAGGCTGGCACCGGGCACAGCTGCGAGGGGATTCCAGACAAGAATCTGGAACGCTCCCACAACTGCGAATGCAGCTATTGCAGCCAGCCCGAACAAACTGGCAATGACACGCGGTGTTCGATTACTTCCCCCGATTGTCCCCATGCTGGCAGCCTAGTGGAGGACTCAGGTGTTCAGTTCCACCATCAGGGCCGGCAGTTCGTCGGCGAGCTCCCGGGCCAGGAATCCGAGGGGACCCAGTTTGCTGGCCAGGCGGTCCGCAGCGGCTGCATGCAGATGGGTACCCCAGCAGGCGGCCTGGGCGTCGCTGGTTCCGCGGGCCCTGAGACCGGCAATCGCACCCGCCAGGACGTCTCCGCTGCCCGAAGTTCCCAACCCTCCGTAGCCTGTGGTGATCTTCCAGAGTCCGGATCCTTGATCCGACATCCCCTGCGGGCCGGCGATGAATCCCTGGCAGCTCACCACGGCATCGAACCGTTGGGCAATGTCCATCACTGCAGCTTCCAGGTCATCGACATCCTTCCCCAACAGGACTCCGGCCTCTGTGGGATTGGGGGTAAGGATCAGGCGCCCACGCCATGGTCCCAGCAGCGACTCAACCTTCCCAAGTGCCCCCAGGGCATAGGCGTCAAGAACGACGGCGGGACCGCCCGCAGCGTCAGCGGGACCGTTGGATTCCTCCCGCTCCAAGAGCGCCCGCAGCATCGTCCCGGCCAGATCCAGATCATCCAGCCCCGGCCCAATCAGCAGGACGTCGGCCCGCTCCAGGTCGGATCCGATTCGTTCCAGCCCTTCTCCGGTCAATGACCCGTCGGCTGTTTCGGGAAGACCGGGTGAACCGCACTCCGGCAGGGTTACGCCCACCTGCACCGCCGCGGATTCGGCCACGGCCAAGGTTATTTTGCCTGCCCCGGCACGCAGCGCCGCCGTCCCGGCGAGTATGGCCGCCCCGGGGGTCGCGCGTGCCCCGCCGATGACCAGGACTGCCCCGCGCGAATACTTGTCCTCGCCAGGGGCCGGCAGTGGCCAGTCCCGCAGAAGGGACGGAGTCACCAAAGTGGGTTCACTGGGGGTGGACACTGGCATCTCCGGCGTGTTCGGTGACTGTGACACCCTGCTCTGTGAGGTGGTCGGCGACGTTGAAGCTCTCCAATTCCCAGGGCCCCGAGCCGGTGGGACGCACATAGCGCGTGATCGAAGCATTCAACACCGACGTCGTCGCAGCGAGGTCCAGGATCTCCTCTTCGGACATGCCTTCCAGGACGTAGCGGACCAAAAGGATGACGGCATCGTGGCAGACCAGCATCACCCGCTGGCCCGAGCCCAAGGTGTTGAGTTCGTCCAGCACCGAGCGCAGCCGGAGGGCAACATCGGCCCAGGACTCACCGCCGGGCGGACGGTAGTACAGCTTGCCCAGCCACAGACGCCGCTCGGCCTCATCCGGGTAGCGGTTTTCCACGCCCCGGCTTGTCAGCCTGTCCAGGATGCCCAATTCCCTGTCCCGGAGACGTTCGTCGGTGAGCACCTTCACTGGCCATCCGGCAGTCTGGACGGCGATTTCCGCCGTCTGCCTGGCACGGGCGTAGGGGGAGGAGACAACAGCGTCCGGCCTCATGTCTTCGGCGATGCGGGCCAGCGCGGTCCCAAGCGCTTTGGCCTGGTCCTGTCCGGTGCCCGAGAGGTTCACGTCGGGGTCCCGGGCCGGGACCGCAATGACCTCCGCCCCTGCCAGCCGCGCCTCGGTGGCCGCCAGGTTCCCTTCGCTCTCACCATGCCGGACCAGCAGTAATTCCACGGCACCGGCCTCCTGCACGGCGTCCGTCAGACCGTCCTCGTTCACAAAAGCCACCCCTCCGCGTGCGTTGCCGAATGCAGAACACTACCCACTGCGTACCCACCGGTCCAGAGAATAAACACGCGACGACGGATCGGGAACCTCTGTTGCCCGGACCCCCGGTGAAGTATGTTGCTCGCATGAAGGACACATACCAGGTCATTGTGGTCGGTGGCGGATTTGCAGGCGTTGCAGCAGCCAGGGAACTCGGCCGCAAGGGTTTACACGTCTTGCTCATCGACTCGAACAACTACCACCAGTTCCAGCCCCTCCTCTACCAGCTTGCTACGTCCCAAATCGGGGTGTCGGCCATTGCCCGGCCACTCCGTTCGGTGTTTCGCCGCCTCAAAACGGTCAAGGTCCTCACTGCCAAAGTGGAATCCGTGGACGCATCGCAACGCACAGTGACGACGTCCGACGGGCAGACCCTGCGGGCGGACATCCTGGTCCTTGCCGTGGGGGCCGTCCCGAACTTTTTCAACACTCCGGGCGCGGAGGAATTGGCCTTCCCCCTGTACTCCGTCACAGACGCAACAAGACTTGGTGGCGGGCTCACCCGGTTGCTGGACCAGGCTGACGGGAATCCCGACAGCTTCGTGGATGTGGTGGTGGTCGGCGGCGGTCCCACAGGTGTAGAGACAGCCGGAGCGATGGCTGAAAACGTCAAATACGTGGTGCGGAAGTACTTCTCGCCCGAGCTGGCTGCCCGCTGCCGGGTACACCTGGTGGACATGGTTCCCAGCGTGTTGAACATGTTCTCCCCGAAGTCCCAAAAGTACGCGACTGAACACCTGCAGAAAGTCGGCGTCCAGCTTCACATGGGTGTGGGTGTCACTGAGGTCCGGCCTGATGGTGTCACCTTGGCGGACGGGAGCTCCGTCCCGGGGCAGATCGTCGTTTGGGCCGGCGGCCTGAAAGCGGGCGGTATTATCGCCGGATCGGGGCTGGCCCAGGGGAGGGGTGGACGTGTCGATGTCCACCCGGACCTGACAGCGCCGGACGTGGATGGCGTTTACGTCATCGGGGATGCTGCCAACATCACGGACTCAACGGGAGCCAAATTGCCGCAGTTGGGCTCGGTAGCCCAGCAGGCGGGTAAATGGGCGGCCAAGAACATCCTTGCCGACCTTGGCGGCGGCAGCCGAACGCCTTTCCGGTACGTCGACAAGGGCTACATGGCGATGGTGGGACGCGGTGCGGCAGTGGCGGAACTTGGTCGCAAGCGCATCCAGCTTCAGGGCCTCTTTGCGTTTTTGTCCTGGCTGCTGGTGCACTTAGCCCTGTTGTCAGGGCTCCAGCAAAAGATCCGGGCACTGTTTTCCTGGCTCAACGGCTATCTCCTGCACAGTCCCGCCCAAGTGGTGGTCAGCGGACCCTTGGACAAGGAACCTCCCGGGCAGGGGCCGCCTGTGCCGGCACCGTCAAAGGAATCTTGAGGGGGCCTGTTTCTTGTAGTTGCGGTGGGACAACACCGCGTGAACCCCAAGAAGTGTGCCGGCCACGCCCAACAGGGGTACGTGCAGAGGTATCGCCATCAGGACCAGCAGTACTCCCAAAGCGGCGGCCATGACGTCACGGAGGCGCGGGTGGATGGTGCCGCGCACGGGGACACCGGATTCCAGTTGCCGGGCGAGGTGGGGATCCTGGATGAAGAGCTCCCGCTCGAGCTGCTGCAGAACCCGGCGCTCGCGTTCTGAAAGCGGCATAGTGGTCCTCCTCGGCGCTAGGTTTCCAAATTAGCTAAGCATGCTGATTATTAAGATCGCAAGCATCAATTTGCCGGCAATGAGCGCCCATGGGGATCTGCTGGGAAGATAGCAGGAGGAATTCGAACAAGGAGCAGTATGACACTCAAAGAACGCTTGAAGGCAGACGTCGTCGACCACATGAAGGCCGGCAACAAAGTTGCCCTGACCACGGTTCGCAATGTCCTGGGTGAAATCACCACCCGTGAAAAGTCAGGCAAGACGCCAGTGGAGCTCGACGACGCCCAGGTCACCTCGCTGCTGCAGAAGGAAGCCGCCAAGCGCCGGGACACGGCGAAGATCTACACCGAGGCGGGGGAAGCTGACCGCGCAGCGGCCGAAGTTGCCGAGGCGGAGATCATCGAGGC
Source organism: Paenarthrobacter sp. C1 (assembly GCF_049315185.1). Classification (NCBI taxonomy): domain Bacteria; kingdom Bacillati; phylum Actinomycetota; class Actinomycetes; order Micrococcales; family Micrococcaceae; genus Paenarthrobacter; species Paenarthrobacter sp. C1. Next base: position 942,948 of record NZ_CP186052.1, read on the forward strand.
CTACCTCCCCAAAGCGCTCACCCGTGAAGAGGTTGAGGCCATCGTGGAGGAAACCATTGATGCCTTGAAAGCTGAAGGCCAGGAACTCTCAATGCGCTCCATCGGTGCCGTCATGAAGCCTGTTACCGCGAAGGTCGCAGGGCGCTTCGATGGCAAGACCGTCAGCGAGATCGTGCGCGCCCGCTTGGCCTGACCGCCACCGGGTCAGTTGACCCCAAGCAGCCACCGCAGAGTGTCAGCGTTGCGCACGGCGTTACCACCGCCGTCGTTGTTGAAGTAGACATACACGTCCTTGCCGGCGCCGCTCCACTCGCGGATCCTGTCCGCCCACCACCTCAAATCGTCGTCCGAATAGGAGCCGCCGTAGAGGTGTTGGTGGTCCGGGCCGTGCATGCGGATGTAGACGAACGGAGCCGTGGCCCGGAGGATGCAGGGCAGATTGGCGCCGCTCATGATGCAGTAGGCGGTCTGGTGGCGTTCCAGCAGCGCGTACACGTCCGGGTGGTCCCAGCTGTCGTGCCGGAACTCGACGGCGACGCGGATCCAGTGCGGCAGGGCGGCCAGGAAGTAGTCGAGCCGGGCATCATCACGGGCAAAATCAGGTGGCAACTGCGCCAACAGAACCGCCCTTTTGTCGCCGAGCTCGTGCCAGCAGCGCACGATTCTTTCCACCCATACCTCGGGGCTGTAGAGCTTCTTGGCATGGGTAAGGCCACGCGGCGCTTTGACCGACATCGCGAAGCCTTCCGGCAGGCGGTTCCGCCAACCCGCGAAGGTAGTGTTCCGGGGCCAGCGGTAGAAACTCGCGTTGAGTTCCACGGTGGTGAACCGAGCAGTGTAGTGGGCCAGCCGCTTGGAGGCGGGCAGTCCCGGGGGATAGAGCACGCTCTCCCAGTGATCGTAGCTCCAGCCCGATGTGCCGATGCGGATGCCCATGGTGAGGATGTACCCCTGTGGGTGGTTTCTTAACGCACGGTTCCGTTTCCAGCGGTCCTCGCCATTAGCGCGCGGAGGTCATCGGCAACATTTGCTACTTCCCGCTGGCGTGCTCTGCGGGGCTGCTCGTCAGAACTTCGGGAAGCGTCAGCAAATGCACCTGGCAGTCCTCTCACGGAGTGGGTGCCCCGCGCAATCGGAAGGGCTGGATCGATGGCGTAGGAGTCCGGCCGGCCGAGGAAGTCGACGTCGTCATTGCTCCTAGCCCCACAGCGCCTTTTTCAGCAGTGCCCGCAGCTGCGTGTTCTCGTCCTCGCTGAGCGCTGCCAGCTGCGTTTGCTCGCACACCTCGAGCGCAGCCCGAGCCTTGTTGTGGATCCGGCGGCCCTCCGCGGTGGAAACGATGATCTTGGCCCGCCGGTCCTGCTTGCCTTGCGCCCGCTTAACCAGGCCGCGGTGTTCAAGGTCGTCAACCAGACTGACCACTTGGCTGGGGTCCAGGCTGAGGAAATCGGCGAGCTCGCGCTGCGTAGGTTCCAGGCCGCTGCAGGCAAGTGTCAGCACGGAGAAGGACCGCTCACGAAGCCCGTAATCCGCCAGTGCCTTGTTGTTCAGAAGGGAGCCTGTCGCGTGCAGTTTGGCCAGCAACAGGCCCACATCGTTGCCGATTTTGGCCTCGGCCAGGCGCGGGGTTTCCACTTCGGTGCTTTGCGGGCCCATGACAACTCCAATAGTAATGAAAAACAATCGTTGACTTTTTCAATGATCCGTATTCTCATTGATCATGACAAGGATCTCACGACGCAGTGGGATCGGCCCCACCGGCTCCGGCCGGTTACTGCATGCGAAGGAGCACGCCATGAGCTTGAACGGCAAGGTTGCAATCGTTACCGGGAGTGGACAGGGTCTTGGTCTCGCTTACGCGAGGGAGCTCGCCCGCCAGGGTGCCGCCGTCGTCATTAATGACGTGAACGCTGAGACCGCAGCGCAAGCAGTCGCGCAGATCGAGGCCGACGGCGGCCGGGCCACCGCCGTCGTCGTTCCGGTGGGCACCACGGATGCCGCCAAGGCATTGGTCGCCGGTGCCGTGGAGACGTTCGGTCGCTTGGACATCCTGGTCACGAACGCAGGAATCCTCCGCGATAAGAGCCTGTTGAAGATGACCGACGAGGACTTCGACCTTGTCATCAACGTCCACTTGAAGGGCACGTTCACCTGCGTCCGTGAGGCCTTCGCGTACTTCAAGGAAAACAACGTCGCGGGCCGGATCATCACTATCGGTTCGCCTACGGGCCAGCGTGGCAACTTCGGGCAGACCAATTACGCGGCTGCGAAGGCGGGGATCGTGGGCATGGTCCGGACGTGGGCGCTGGAGATGAAGAAGGCCGGCGTGACCGTCAACTCTGTCATTCCGGTGGCGGCGACGGCGATGACCAAGACGGTCCCTTATTTCCAGAAGGCCGTGGAAGCTGACGAGCGTGGCGAGGCCATGCCGTCGTTCTTCCGTCATGACCTGGGTTTCGGAACTGCCGACGACGTCGCCGGGCTCATCGCCTTCCTCGCCTCGGATAAGGCGGCCGGCATTACCGGCCAGGCGATCGGTGCCGGCGGTGACCGGCTGCAGGTCTGGACGCACCCGACGGCGGCAACCACCGAATACCGCGACGGCGGCTGGAGCTACGAAGCACTGGTAGAGAACGCCGGATCACTCTTCGGCCCCGACGCGTTGCAGAGCTACGGTGAGGAATTCCTGCCCTTGCCGGAAGAACTGCAGCCTGAACCGGCCAAGCCCGAAGCGGTACAGGCCCGCTGATCATGGCTGACCGATACGAGCTCGGCATCGACGCCGCTGCCCTTGATGCGATCGACATGCACGTCCACCTCGAAGTGGACAGCTGCGGCCACGGCTCGCTCCCGGATGCCCTGACGGAAGCCTCGGCCAAGTACTTCAAAGCCGAGGACAGGACCCCGTCCCTGGACAGGATCGCCGAGGTGTACCGCGAACTGAACATGGCCGCCGTCGTCTTTACCGTCGACGCAAGGACGCAACTAAAGCACGAACCAAACAGCATCCCGGAACTCATCGCCGGAGCCGGGCGGAACAACGATGTTCTGATTCCGTTCGGCAGCGTGGACCCGCGGACGGGTGAGGACGCGATCGCCGGAGCCAAGCACCAGGCCGTTGAGCTCGGTGCCCGGGGATTCAAATTCCATCCTTCACTCCAGGGCTTCGACCCATCCAACGAGCAGTTCTACCCGCTCTGGGAAACGCTCCAGGAGCTGGGGTTGCCGTGTATTTTCCACACGGGCCAGAACGGTATGGGTGCCGGGCTTCCCGGGGGATACGGCATCAAGCTGGCGTACTCGAACCCGCTCCTGCTCGACGCCGTGGCGGCCGATTTCCCGGGCCTGCAGATCATCATGGCCCATCCCTCGGTGCCGTGGCAGGACGAGGCAAATTCGATCGCCACACACAAAGCCAACGTGTTCATCGACCTCTCCGGGTGGTCGCCGAAGTACTTCCCGGAATCGCTGGTGAAGGCCTCGAATTCGGTGTTGCAGGACAAGGTCCTGTTCGGGACGGATTTCCCGCTGATCACTCCGCAGAAGTGGCTGGGCGCATTTGCCGACCTGCCCTTGAAGGACGAAGTCCGCCCGAAGATCCTCAAGGACAACGCCGTCCGGCTGCTCGGGTTGGGTAGCTGAGATGACCACGAGTGTTGCGGATCAGCGACTGTACTCGGTGGCGGACTGGTACGACGCCGAGGCGCTCCTGACCACCGAAGAGCGCCGGGTGCTGGGCCGGTTGCGGACCTTCCTGGAGACCGAAGCGAAGCCGTTGCTCGCCGAGTACTGGGAGCGGGGCGAATTCCCTGAACAACTGGCGCAGCCGCTGATCGACCTTGATCTGATGGAGCCGTTCGAACATCCGGCGCGGGGAATCTTCCACGGTTTCCGGATTTTCGAGCTCGCCCGAACCGATGCGTCCCTGGCCACCTGGTACACGGCACAGGCTGGCCTGTTCCGGACGGCAATCCGGGTAGGGGCCTCCGAGGAACAACAGAAGGAGTGGATGCCCGGCGTTGTGGACTTCTCCCTCAAAGGTGTTTTCTCGTTGACCGAACCGGAACACGGTTCGGACATCGCGGGAGGGCTTTCCACCACCGCACGCTTTGAACGTGGCACAGGAACAGGCGCCGACGGCAGCTGGGTTTTGGACGGCGCCAAGCGCTGGATCGGGGGAGCCTCCACGGCGGATGTGCTGTGCGTGTTCGCCCGGGATGTGGCCGACGGACAGGTCAAGGGGTTCCTCGTGGACCGGACCGCTCCCGGGGTCGGCTTGGAGAAGATCGACGGCAAGACGTCCCTGCGGATGATGCAGAACGCCCACATCACCCTGAAGGGCGTCCGGGTGCCGGAAGCCATGCGGCTGCACAGCGTAAATTCCTTCAAGGACGTGGCCGCGATGCTGCGGGCCATGCGCTCGGACGTCGCGTGGCTCGCCACCGGTATCCAGGCCGGTGCCTTCGAAGCCGCCCTTGCCTACGTCAGGGAACGCCGGCAGTTCGGCCGCTCCTTGGGGTCCTTCCAACTCGTGCAGGAAAAGCTGGCACGCATGCTCGGAAATACCACCGCCTCGCTCTCGTTGGTGACCCGCCTGACCGAACAACAGGCCAAAGGCATCTACCGGGACCAGGACTCCGCCCTGGCCAAGATGCAGACGTCCCTGATGATGCGCGAAACCGTCGCCCTCGCCCGCGAAGTCGTGGGCGGCAACGGCATCACCCTCGCCACCGACGTCGCCCGTTTCCATGCCGACGCGGAAGCTGTCTATTCGTACGAAGGCACCCACGAAATCAATGCACTGATCGTCGGACGCGCCCTGACGGGCGAGAGTGCTTTCACTCACTGAACAACGCACAGAAAAACACAACAACCAGGAGGCAACGATGCCCAATCTCGTCGTCGATTTCGACACCCTGCTCACCATGTCCGGCAAGGACCTGGGCACCACCGACTACCGGGAGATCACCCAACAGCAGATCAACCTGTTCGCCGATGCCACGGACGATCAGCAGTGGATCCACGTTGATCCCGAACGCGCCAAGGATGGTCCTTTCGGTGCACCGATCGCGCACGGCTTCCTCACCCTGTCCCTGATCATCCCGTTCTGGGGCGAACTCTTCGACGTCGACGGGGTGACCACCAGGGTCAATTACGGCCTGGACAAAGTCCGTTTCACGTCACCGGTGAAGGTGGGCTCCAAGGTCCGTATGCAGGGCAGTATCGCCGAGGTTACCGAGGTCAAGGGCGGCGCCCAGATCAAGGTCAACGCCACCATCGAAATCGAAGGCCAGGAACGGCCCGCCGTCGTGGCCGAATTCCTCGCACGCTTCTACAAATAAGCACTCCCTTTCCAGCAACTTCCCTCCTCTTCCAAGGAACAGCCATGTCAGGACACACTGCGCTCGCACAGTCGAGCACGGCCGCAAAGCGTAAAGAAGCGCGTACGGTCATCCTTTCCAGCTATCTGGGCAGCACCATCGAGTTCTACGACTTCCTGCTGTACGCGACGGCGGCAGCGGTTGCCTTCCCCAAGGTGTTCTTCGCCGGAACGGACGAGTGGGTGGGCGTCGTCGCTGCCTATGCAACGTTCGCCGCCGGTTACGTTGCCCGGCCCTTGGGCGGCATCATTTTCGGCCACTTCGGCGACAGGATCGGCCGGAAGGGAATGTTGATCGTTTCCATGGCCATGATGGGCGTCGCGTCCACACTGATCGGCTTGATCCCGGGATCCAGCGTGATCGGTCCTTGGGGTGCCGTGCTGCTGGTGCTCCTGCGCGTCTGCCAGGGCATCGCCGTCGGGGGTGAATGGGGTGGCGCCGCGCTGATGGCGCTGGAACATTCCGATCCCAAGCGGCGCGGTTTCGCTGCCTCGTTCGTGAACGCCGGTGCGCCGACAGGCGCCGTACTCGGCACGGTTGTGATGGGCATTTTCTCCGCACTGCCGCAAGACGCCTTCCTGGCGTGGGGCTGGCGCGTGCCGTTCCTGCTCTCCTTCGTGCTGCTGATCGTGGGCATGTTCGTCAGGCTCCGGGTCTCCGAGAGTCCGATCTTCGCCGAGGCCGTAGCCAAGGAAAGCGCCCAAGGCAGCAAGCGGAAGATCCCGCTGCTGGAGGTCCTGAAGCGCCCCAAAGCACTCATCATGATCATGTTTGCCGGTGCTGCTGGCTTTGGTCTTCAGGTAGTGCTTCCTACGTTCTCCGTCACCTACGCAGTGTCAAAGGGCGCACCGCAGCAGGGCGTGCTTTATGCCTTCGCGGGAGCCTCGGCGATTTCCATCCTGTTCGTCCTCCTGGGCGGCCGCTTGTCGGACCGCTTCGGTCGACGTCCCGTGATGGTCGCCGGTTTGGCCCTGTTCATCCTTTACCTGTTCCCCATGTTCGGGATGCTCAGCTCAGGCAACATCGCCCTGATTTTCCTGGCATTCACGGTGGCGCTGGTCCTGCACTCGTCCCTCTACGGACCCCTTGCAGCGTTCGTATCGGAACAGTTCGGCACCACCAACCGCTACACGGGTGCTGCGGTCGGCTATCAGCTGGCTACCTTGATCGGCGCGGGCTTCACCCCCGGAATCGTCGCCGGACTCTATAAGGACGCAGGCCAGAGTATCGTCCCCGTGGTGGTCTTCCTGTCCATCATGTCCTTGGTGTCGATTGTCTTCATCCTGCTGACGCGGGAGTCTAAGAACAACGACCTCTCTACGGTCAGTTAGGAGAAACCACCATGGACAACAACGGAGTTGGATCCTGGCTGCACCGTCGCCGCAGCAAGTCCGGAAACGCAACAGCACTTGTTTCCGGTGACCGGAAGCTCAGCTACCTCGAACTGGCTGACCGGGCAGATCACCTGGCCAACGCCCTCAAGGACAGGGGAGTGGCCAAAGGGGACCGTGTGGCCTACTTGGGCGAGAACCACCCCTCCTTTGTGGAAACCTTCTTTGCCTGCGGGTTGGTGGGCGCCATCTTCGTGCCTCTCAATACGCGCCTGGCCGCTCCCGAGCTTCAGTTCCAGCTGCAGGACTCGGGAGCCCGGATCCTCATCAACGCCGCGGCCCTGGAGCCTGTTGCGACGGCCGCCGTGGCTGACACTGCGGTCACCCACCGGTTTGTGGTGGCTCCCGACGGCGGACCTGAAGGGTCCGCGGTCAAGCTGCCGACCGGCGTCGAACCTTATGAGGAGGTGATTGGCGCCTCGGACGGTACAGCGATGGATGTTGCGGTGTCACTGGACGACGCCGCCATGATCCTCTACACCTCCGGCACCACAGGGAAGCCGAAGGGTGCGCTGCTCACGCACGGCAACATCACCTGGAACTGCATCAATACCGTGGTGGACATGGACCTGAGCCGCAACGACATAGCGCTCATGATTTCGCCGCTCTTCCACGTCGCATCCCTGGACATGGGTTTGCTGCCGATGCTGCTCAAGGGCGCCACGGTGGTCCTCGAATCCAAGTTCGACGCCGGTCGCGTCCTGGAACTGGTGGGCCGGCACAGGGTCACCACCCTGAACGGCGTCCCCACCACCTTCCAGATGCTCTGCGACCATCCGGAATGGTCGACGGCGGACCTCAGCTCCCTGGACAAACTCACCTGCGGCGGGTCCGCCGTTCCGCAGCGGGTACTGGACGCCTATGAGGAACGTGGCATCGGATTCACCGCCTGCTACGGCATGACCGAAACCGCGCCAGGAGCCACCATGCTCCCGGTTTCCGCTTCCAAGGTGAAGGCCGGATCAGCGGGTTTGCCGCACTTCTTCACGGATGTGCGGATCGTTGATCCGTTCGGGAGCGTCGTGGGCGCGGGCGAAGTGGGGGAGATCCAGATCTCCGGGCCCAACGTCATCAAGGAATACTGGAACCGGCCGGAGGCAACTGCCGACAGCTACGCGGACTCCTCCTGGTTCCGCTCGGGGGACATGGGACACCAGGACGAGGAAGGCTTCTTGTTCGTCTCCGACAGACTCAAGGACATGATCATTTCCGGCGGCGAGAACATCTACCCGGCCGAAGTGGAAGCAGCCATTGCGGAATTGCCCGCCGTGGGAAGCGTGGCCGTCATTGGAGTGGCCGACGGGAAATGGGGCGAAGTCCCGAGGGCGATCGTGACTTTGCGGGAGGGTGCTGCCCTGACCGAAGAGCAGCTGCGCTCGCATCTGGACGGACGATTGGCACGCTACAAGATCCCCAAGTCCGTGGTGTTCGTGGAAGAGATGCCGCGCACGGCCAGCGGCAAGATCAGGAAGACCGACCTCCGCAAGCACTACGCGCAGTAACCCTCCCGACGCTTGCTCACGTCACGCGTGCTTGGGGCGGACGCTTGCTCACGTTCCGGGTGTTTGGGTGGGACGCTTCCTCACGTTCCGGGTGTTTGGGTGGGACGCTTGCTCACATTCCGGGTGCTGAATGCGGCTTTCGGGCGACATATTCCGTTACTGGGCTAAATCCCGGTTAATTTTGTCCATCGAACTGCCTAAACAGCGTTCGGGGCATTACGATTGGGTCGACTCGTCTCTGAGTACGCATTCATCACAACGAAACCCCGGGGGATATACCAATGAGCTACCCGCAACAACCGCAACAGACCCAGCCCTACGCAGCGCAGGCCGGCGAGCCGCCGCTGTGGGCACCCTACTATGGCGCTCCGATCGGTGCAGCCGTCAAGCGTTTCTTCAAGAAGTACGCCGCGTTCTCGGGCCGTGCCAGCCGCAGTGAATACTGGTGGGTCGCCCTTGTACTGGGCGTCGTGGGCTTCGTCCTGCAGCTGCTCACCGGCATTCTCGGCGCCGCTGGTGCCACCACTACAAGCAGCGGAACAATTCCCGGTCCTGGTGCTGCAGTGGGGCTCATCCTCGTCCTCGTCTTCTACTTGGCAGTCCTGATTCCGTCTCTCGCCCTGTTGGTTCGCCGTCTCCACGACGCCAACCTCAGCGGCTGGTTGGCATTGCTCGTTGTGGTGCCGATCGTTGTTTTCGTGCTCTCGCTCCTGCCGTCCAACCCGGCCGGCCAGCGTTTCGACCAGCCGACCGCGTAATAACCCACGCACCACGCAAAAAGGGGCGGCACCTAGTGTGCCGCCCCTTTTTTGTGCCCGCACTGCGTGCCCACGCGACCACTCCGTGAAATGCTGTCCTTAACGCGGACCGACCCCGATGACGAGGAGAGCCAGCCATGAAACCGATCAAGCGCTGCGCCGTGGTTGGCGGCGGGATCATCGGCGTCGCGGTTGCGCGGGAACTTTCCAACAAGCTCGACGGCGTCCAGGTCACCGTTTATGAGAAGGAAGGGCGCCTCGCTGCCCACCAAACAGGCCACAACTCAGGGGTGGTCCACGCAGGGCTGTACTACGAACCCGGCGGGTTGAAGGCACGGCTGTGCCGCAGGGGAGTGGAGCTGCTGCAGGAATTCTGCGCCGCGAAGGCCCTTCCCTACGAAGCATGCGGGAAGCTGGTCATTGCCCAGACGCCAGAAGAGCAAAAACGCCTGGACAACATCTTTGCCCGCGCCACAGCCAACGAGGTGCCCGGAGCACGGATGCTGGGCGGTGACCGGATAAGCGAGGTGGAGCCGAACGCCGTCGGGCTTTCCGCTTTGCACTCGCCGGAAACGGCGATCGTCGACTATTCGGCCATCACCGAAGCGCTCGCCGACGACGTTCGGGCCTCGGGAGGGACCATCCGGCTTGGGCAGGAAGTCACGTCGGTGGAACAGCAAGCGAGTGGCGCGGTTGTCCATACGAAGGACGACAGTGAACACTTTGACCTGGTGGTCGCCTGCGCCGGCCTGCAATCGGACCGTTTGGCGAAGGCGGCGGGTGAGGCCGCGAACCCGAGGATCGTGCCGTTCTTCGGGCAGTACTTTCTCCTGGACCGCGCGGCCCGTGAGCAGGTGAAGGGCCTTATCTATCCTGTCCCGGACCCCCGGCATCCCTTCCTGGGCGTGCATCTGACCAAACGCATTGACGGCGAAATGATGCTCGGACCGAATGCGTTCATTTCCTTTGGCCGGGAATCCTACGGCTGGAAGGATGTCAGGGTCCGCGATGTCCTGGATTATGCGCTGTTCCCGGGCTTTTGGAATTTTGCGCGGCAGAATGTGCCCTCGGCTGTTCGTGAATTCCAGACTGTGGTGAGCCGCAAGAAATTCATCCGCGAAGCTGTCCGCTTTGTTCCGTCCCTGGAGGGCGCCACTGTTCTCCCTGGCACCCGCGGCGTCCGCGCCCAGGCCATGAACGGCGACGGATCGCTGGTGGACGACTTTGTCATCGGACGACGCCGGGACACCGTTTTGGTGCGGAACGCGCCGTCGCCCGGGGCTACTTCGTCCATGGCGATCGCCGAGTACATCGTGGAGCAGGCGCTGGCGGACTAGCAGGCGAGGGCTGTTTGGCCGGGGAGGGTCGGGAGCGGCGTGAGTTAACAAGCCCGTGACGATCCGGAAACGGCGCCCACATGCGGGGTGGATAGCTTTGCTCCATGATCACCTCACTGGCCGCACTTGCTACCCGACTCGGCGATTCCCTGGGCCGCTGGATCGAGGCCGCGTACGTCCTGGATTGCGCCGGTCCCGAGCCTGAAGGACCGCACGGGTCGGCTTCGGATTGGACATGGCTTCCAGCCCTGAGCGGGGTGACAGTGGCAGGAGCCCAGGCCATCCAATCGCACGCAGGACGCCCGCCGACGGCCACGTAGGAACCGCGCTATAAGCTGCACAATGTTGCGTTGAGCACACTTTTCGTTGATGCCGGGTAGTATGCCCTAAACTGCTTCACTGAGGTGCCGGAATAGGCACTATGCAGCAACGAAAGCGAACCCTCAATGGCTACTGATTACGACGCCCCGCGCAAGACAGAAGAAGAGTCTCCCGCTGAATCGCTTGAGGCTCTCCAGGCGTCCCGCGGGGGCGGTGCCCAGACCGCTGTCATCGACGTGGAAGACGTCGATACCGCCGAAGGAATCGATCTTCCGGGCGCCGATCTTTCGGGCGAGGAACTGACCGTCGTTGTGGTTCCGGAGCAGTCGGACGAATTCACGTGCGGGTCTTGTTTCCTGGTCCGTCACCGTTCGCAGATTGCCTTGGAAAAGAACGGCCTTAAGTTCTGCAAGGACTGCGAAGGCTGATAACGCGCTGATCACGTTATCTTCGGTCACGAAAACGTGGTTGAAGCCGACTGAAACGGCCCGGAATTGATGCCGGAAGCGGCTTCGGATGACCCGCCCGTAACCTGACGGGGGTCCTCTTAACGGTTGTGCTCCGAAGCGGCCACAACCCGCCAAAACCCGTGGATGCACTCCTACAGTTGAAGTATCAACTTCGCCTGAAGGGGGCACAAAAAATGAGGAAAATTGGAGCGGGTTTGGCGGCTGTTGTGGCAGCGGCCGGGCTCGGTCTGGCAGCACCGGGGCCAGCCTCGGCGGCTTCCTACTGCGGCATCACCTGGGGTTCCCTGGCCAAGGCCGACCCCGATATGAGCGCCGCGCAGGTCACCAATGTCCGCACGGGCCAACAGCTCTGCTACGACCGACTGGTGATCGACATGACCGGGAAAGTGGCCGGTTATTCAGTGCAGTACGTTCCGGTGATCACCCAGGATGCAACGGGCTTCCCCATCCCGGTGCTCGGTGACGCCGACCTGCAAGTGGTGGTGACGGCGCCGTCGTACAACCAGTACAGCCAGCCCACCTACGTTCCGGCAGCCAAGGCCGAGCTCTCCAACGTATCGGGCTACCAGACGTTCCGTCAGGTGGTCTATGCCGGGAGTTTCGAAGGAACTACCAGCATCGGCTTGGGTGTCCGTGCCAGGCTTCCGTTCCGGGTCTTCACCCTGGACGGACCCGACGGCGGCTCGCGGCTTGTCGTGGATGTCGCCCATCACTGGTGAAACACTGCCAAAACGCGCGAAAGCGGCCAGTTCGCCGGATAGCTCCGGCGAACTGGCCGCTTTCCGGCGTTCTCGCTGTTCGGCGCGCCCGGCTACTCAGGGACCACCAGGGCGGGAGTGTCTTTCCGGATGGTCTCGCCACGGAAGAACCCTGGCCGCATGCGGGACTGGATCAGCATGACGGCGGCACCCAAGGCCAGGATCCCGATGCCGAGGATGAACACGAGCCCCACCCCGAAGATCTCCGAGCCGCTGCCGAACTCCGGATCCCAGCTGTCCATCGCGGTCTGCAGGAACACAACGAACAGGCCCACGCCACCCAGTACCGGGCACACCAAGCGCAGGAGGAAGTTGCGGGCGCTACTGAAGACGCTGTTGCGGAAGTACCAAGCACAGGCAATGGCCGTCAGTCCGTAGTAGAAACAGATCATCAGGCCCAGGGCCAGGATGGTGTCGTTGAGGACGTTCTCGCTGATCACGTGCATCACGGCGTAGAAGCCCGCGGACAGTACGCCTGCCGCAATGGTGGCGAAGCCCGGCGTCGAGAACTTCTTGCTCATGTGGCTGAAGCGTTCCGGCAGCGCGCCGTAGTGCGCCATGGCAAGCAGGCTCCGCGACGGCGAAGTGAACGTGGACTGCAACGAAGCCGCAGAGCTGGACAGCACCGCCAACGACATGAGGATCGCGAACGGTCCCATGACCGGAGAAGCGAGTGCCGTGAACACGTTGGCGTGGTTCTCGGGGTTGTTCAGCCCGATTCCGGTGTCGCCGACGCCGGCGAACATCATTGTGGCGATGGTCACCAGCAGGTAGATCCCCAGGACGATGACTGCCGTGAGGGTTCCGGCGGCGCCCGCGGTCTTCTTGCCGTTGGCGGTTTCCTCGTTCACGGTGAGGCAGACATCCCAACCCCAGTACACGAAGATGGACAGCGAAATGCCCGCGGCGATCTGGCCGAAGGTCTCGACCTTCGTGACGTCGAACCAATCCCAGCTGAAGGGAACGGCGGTCTCGGACGTGGACCAGTTGGAGAAGGCCATGGCCACGAACAAGCCCAGAACCAGCAGCTGGAAACCCACCAGCCCGTACTGGACGATCTTGGTGGTGTGCAGGCCGCGGTAACTGATCCACACGGCCAGGGCCACGAAGACAAAACAAGTGGCTACGTTCAGCAGCTTGTTAGAGGCGAGGTCGGCCAGCTCAGGGGAACCTGTGGCCTGGGCGAGGAAAAGGTAGAAGAAGTCCACCGCTACACCGGCCAGGTTGGACAGGACAATGATGTTGGCTGCGAGCAGGCCCCAACCGCCCATCCAACCCACCCAGGGTCCGAATGCCTTGGTGACCCAGGTGAAGGTGGTGCCGCTGTCCGGGGAGTCTGCGTTGAGCTCCCTGTAGGCCAGCGATACCAGGATCATCGGAATGAACCCGATCAGGAAGATGACGGGCAACTGCAGCCCGACTTCGTTGACTGTTGGACCGAGCGCACCGGTGAGCGTGTACGCCGGGGCGATGGTTGAAATGCCAAGAACGACGACGGCGAGGAGCCCCAACTGCCCCGTCTTCAGTCCCTTGCCGCTGATGTTGTGCGACTCTGCAGCGGCTCCAGTGCTTTTGGAAGCACCGGCGCGGATTGTCTGGCTCATGAAAGGCCCTTTCTAGATGGCCGAAGGCTGTTGCTGCGTAATGCAGTGGATGCCGCCGCCCCGGGCGAAGAGTTCGCGCGCGTCAACACTGACAACGCGGCGTCCGGGGTAGGCATCGGCGAGGATGCGGAGCGCTTTCTCGTCCATGGGGTCGTTGAAGCTGCACGCAATGACCCCACCGTTGACTACCAAGTGGTTGATGTAGCTGTAGTCCACGTAGCCCTCGTCGTCAGTGAGGGTTTCGGGTGCCGGAACTTCGATGATGTTCCAGTCCCGTCCGGCTGCGTCATGGGTGGTGCGCAGGAATTCGATGATCTCCCGGGACACCGCATGATCGGGGTGCTCAGGGTTTTGCTGGGAATGGACAAGGAGTGTGCCCGGGGAGGGGATGGCGGCCACGATGTCCACATGGCCGCGTGTGCCGAACTTCTCCGAATCGCGGGTGAGGCCGCGAGGCAGCCACACCACGTGGGTAGCGCCGATGGTGCGGGCGAGCTCTTCCTCGATGTCGGACTTGGTCAGGCCGGGATTGCGGCCCTCGTCAAGCTGTACGGTCTCGGTGACAAGGACGGTGCCTTCGCCGTCAACCTGGATGCCGCCGCCTTCGTTCACGATCCCCGAGGGGAGGTGTGTGGCGTTGGCACGGCCGGTGATGTTGGCGGCGATCTGCGAATCCTTGTCCCACGCCGCCCAGTCCTGGGCGCCCCAGCCGTTGAAGATCCAGTCCACGGCGCCGAGTTGCTTGTTCGCATCCAACACGAACGACGGTCCGATGTCCCGCATCCAGGCGTCGTTCAGTTCCGCGGTGAGTACCTCGACGCGGGGGTCCAGGTAGCGCGCGGCTGTTTCGACGTCGTCGGGCGCTACCACCATGGTGACCGGCTCGAACTCAAGGACGGCATTCGCGACGGCGGCCCAGGTGGAGCGCGCTGCATGCGCCTCTTCCTCGGTGTCGCCCAAGGTGTAACCGCCGGTGGGGAAGGCCATCCAGACGCGGTCCTGCGGTGCCGTTTCCGACGGCATGCGCCAGGCGCTCACGCGGAGACCGCCTGGTAGGCAGTGGCGACAGCGCTTGCTCCCAGTGGCGCGTTGGGGTCCACCGGTTCGGTGAGGCGACCGTAGGTTTCAGGGCGGCGCGTGGCCAGGAACGGGAAGAGCGTGAGCCAGTCCCTGCGCTGGTCGAGGTCGAGGTCGGCGACCAGAACGGCGGATTCGTCCCGCGGTGCCTGGACCAGGATGCGGCCGTAGGGATCGGAGATGAAGGAGGAGCCGTAGAAGTTCAGGGTGCCTTCGTTGCCGTAGCGGTTCGGCGCGATCATGAACAGGCCGTTGGCGATGCCGTTGCCCACAATGACCTGCTGCCAGAGCGGCTGCGTGTCGAAGTCTGGGTGGTCCGGTTCGGAGCCGATTGCGGTGGGGTAGACCAGGATCTCAGCTCCGCCCAGGGAGTACATCCGGGCGAGTTCGGGGAACCATTCGTCCCAGCAGGTGGGCATGCCCAGGCGTGCACCGCCGAGTTCGGCCGGTGCGTACACTGCGTAGGCATCCTCGGCTTCCGGGCCCTTGCGGAAGAACTTGTCTTCGTAGTAGCCGGCGGTGACGGGGATGTGCAGCTTGTGGGTGCGGGCTACGAGTTCCCCGGCGGGGGAGACCAGGATCGCGGTGTTCAGGCCGAGGCCGTCGTCAGTGCCATCCGGGTTCTCAGCCCGCTGGTACAAGGATGCGTGGACCGAGACGCCGAACTTTCTGGCAGCTTCGGCAGCGAAGGTGAAGGTGGGGCCGGTGAGGAGGTCCTCGGTGATGTCCGATGGGCGGATGCCTGCCGCGGGGTTGTTCTCCGGCCGGGTGTCGGCGGGGTAGCGGGAGAGCGTCAGTTCAGGCAGGAAAACAACAGTGGCTCCCAGCTTGGCGGCGCGCTCGATGCCTTCGGTAAGTTCTGCGCGGAGGGCGGATTCGTCGGCATGCCAGCGGTGCTGGACAACGCCGACGCGCAGCGGCGTCCGCGTGGAGGGTTCGGTGCGAGCCAGGGAAGTCGGGGCTTCGAGGCGGGTTATTTCAATCATGGTGGCATGTACTCCGATGAGACGACAGTCACTAAATGAATAGCGTTCATTTAGTATGACGCGAGTCACGCCGTAGTGCAAGGGGAAAACGAATGCCAATCATTTATGACAGCCCGGACCCCTACCCGGCACCCCTGCGGACGCCCTGGCCGAGCGCCCCTCCCGCCCCCTCCCGCCCCGGGAGCAGGCCTAGCCGGCCAGGGTGGGCAAGGTGAGGATCTCGGCTCCGTCCGGGGTGATGGCGATCGTGTGCTCGCTGTGGGCCGTCCGGCAGCCGGTGACGCTGCGGAGGGTCCAGCCGTCGGGATCAGTCACGAGCTGGGCGGTATCCGCCATGACCCACGGTTCCAAAGCGAGCAGCAAGCCAGGGCGCAGCTTGTAGCCGCGGCCAGGGCGTCCCATGTTGGGCACATGCGGTTCCTGGTGCATGGTTGAGCCGATTCCGTGGCCGCCAAACTCCGTGTTAACGGGATATCCTGCCTCGCCGAGGACTGAGCCAATGGCGTAGGACAGATCGCCGATCCGCGCGCCGGGCCGCGCCGCTGCTATGCCGGCACGCAGGGCGCGTTCGGTTGCCTCGATCATGGCCACGCTTTCGGCGGGCTTAGCGTCGCCGACGATGAAGCTGATGGCAGAGTCTGCTGCGATCCCTTTCAGGGAGACGGCCAGGTCAAGGGTCAGCAGGTCGCCGTCGGCAAGCGCGTAGTCCCGCGGCAGTCCATGGAGGACGGCGTCGTTGACGCCTGTGCAGATGTAGTGGCCGAAGGGGCCGCGCCCAAACGATGGCGCGTAGTCCACGTAGCAGGACACCGCGCCCGCCTCGAGGATCATGGCCTTGGCCCACGCGTCGATCTCCAGGAGGTTGGTGCCAACAGTGCACCGGCTCTTGAGCGTGTGCAGGATGTTGGCCACCAGGGTCCCTGCAGCCCGGGCACGGGTCAGTTCGCTGGTGCTGAGGATCTCGATCATAGGGGACCTTTCCGGGGTTGATGCCAATAACTATCCCGGCCATATTATCCCGGTATTACAATTGGAGCCATGGTCAGGTTGCCGCTCACACCCGCAGAGGCCGAGCGCGGACAGCGTCTCGGTGCCCTGCTCCGCCGTGCGCGGGGCGCACGCTCCATGCTGGAGATTGCCCTCGATGCCCGTGTTTCTCCCGAAACGCTGCGCAAAATCGAGTCGGGAAGGGTTGCCACTCCCGCCTTTCCCACGGTGGCGGCCATTGCCGATGTTCTTGGACTTTCGCTCGATGAGGTGTGGTCCGAGATCAACCAGCCCGACGCCGGAGCGGACCCCGCCGTGTCGCGCCGCAATGCCCGGGAGTTCCTGGCTTCCTAGATTTCCGCCTGCTGGTCCTGCCGCTTGGGCCGTGCCCGGACGTGCAGGCGCTCGCCTTGCTGGCCGAACAGGGTGAGCAGTTCCACCGGTTCAGAGGTAGCGCTGGCGAACCAGTGTGGGGTGCGGGTGTCGAATTCCGCCACTTCCCCGGGTTTGAGGATGAAGTCGTTCCCGCCCAAAACCAGCCGCAGTTTCCCATTGAGGATGTACATCCAGTCGTAGCCTTCGTGGGATTGCGGGTCTGGAATTTCCTTGCCCGTTCCGGCTTTCAGCACCATCTTGAAGGCCTGGATTCCGCCGGGGCGGCGAGTGAGGGGCAGCGCGGTGCCCCAATGATGGACGTGTGGCTTGAGATGGATGCGGGGGTCGCCCGTTTCCGGGGCGTCGATCAACTCCTCAAGAGGTACTTGGTGAAGCCGTGCAATCGGCAGCAACAGTTCCAGGGTGGGCTTGCGCTGGCCCGACTCCAGGCGGGACAGCGTGCTCACCGAGATCCCCGTGCCTTCCGATGCCTCTGCCAGCGTCAGGTTCCGTTGGGTCCGCATCGCGCGCAGGCGCGGGCCGACGGCGTCGAGCATTGCGCTGAAATCCTTTGCCATGTCTCCAGTTTGCCATAGTGGCAATTTTTCTTGCCGCTTCTGTCGACATCGACCAAGGATGGTAGGAGCGGCGGAAGGCCGCAGCGAGTCGACGGAGGCACAGTGAGCAGAGATACGAAGACGGACACCGCGGACGAGTACCAGGTTGTGGTGATCGGAGGTGGCGCAGCTGGGTTAAGTGCCGCCGTGACGCTTGGCAGGGCCCTCCGGTCCGTCCTGGTGATCGACGCCGGCGAGCCGCGGAACGCGCCGGCTGCCGGGGTCCATGGTTTCCTGTCCAGGGACGGCATTGATCCCAGGGAATTGTTGGATATGGGGCGGGAAGAAGCACGCGGCTACGGGGTGGACTTCATCGCGGGCGTCGCCGTCGCAGCGCGCTCGACGGCGGGGGCCGAGGAAGGCGCGGAGCTCTCCTTTGATGTTGAACTGGCCGATGGGCGGACGGTGAAGGCCCGCCGGATCCTTGTGACCACGGGGCTGACCGATGTTCTGCCCGACATCGACGGCATCCGGGAGCGGTGGGGTCGTGATGTCCTGCATTGCCCCTACTGCCACGGCTGGGAGGTCCGGAACAAAGCGATCGGCATACTGGGCTCTGTTCCCATGGCGTTGCACCAGACGATGCTCTTCAGGCAGTGGAGCCCGAACATCACGCTGTTCCTTAATGACGTGGTGGAGCCGACGGACCCAGAGTGGGAGCAGCTGGCTGCACGCTCGATCAGCGTGGTGGAAGGCAAGGTGGAGTCACTCGCCATCCAGGATGATGCGTTGAGGGGTGTCGTCCTGGCCTCGGGAACAGTCATTCCGGTGGAGGCCGTAGTGACCGCAACCAGGCTGGAGGCAAGGTCCGCAGTGCTGGAGTCGCTTGGCGTCCCGGTGGTGGAACACCCCATGGGAGTAGGGCACCACGTGGAAGTGAATCCCATGGGCGGGGCCACCGCGATTCCCGGCGTCTGGGCTGCGGGCAATGTCGCGGACCTTATGGGACAGGTCATGGCGTCGGCCGCTTCGGGCGTCATGGCCGGGGCCGCCATCAACGCCCACTTGGTGGCGGAGGAAACCAGATTGGCGGTGGACGTTGCGCGGCTGTCCAGCCTCGCCCGTTGACCACCACAAGCTGAAACGGAACCCCTGCAAAAAAGTGGTCGACGTGCGGCCGGAGTGCGAGGACTATTAAAGAACGCCACTAAGGGAGGTTGTATGTGCTACGCGTACTATGACGACTTCGAGCGGCGCACGAAGAAGGACTCCGCGCGCAAGCCCGAGACCACAACTGAAGAGGCCAGGAAGGAACCGGTTGCCCCGGCGGAGACCCGCCAGGCATCGGAAGGGACGTTCTGGACTTTCCTGGCACGCCGTCGCAGGGAACCTGTGGTTTACGAACCGAAGGTTGACCGCATCCACGAGAAGGTCTAGGCTCCGCCTGGACTGAAACGAGTAGAAGATCACGAAAAAGGCGCCGGTCTGCCGGCGCCTTTCCCGTGTGCCCGTCCACGCGCAGGCTAGTTGTTTCCGCCTGTTGAACCGAGGTACTCCAGAGCGGCTGTGACCAATGCTTCCGTTCCCTTGGCCAGCGTGGGCTGGATCAGGGGCGCGAAGTAGGGCGAGTGGTTCGAGGGAATATCTTCGGGGAGGCGCCCCGTCGTCGCCCATTCGCGGAACAGGGCAGGGTCGGCGCCGCCGAGGAACCAAAACACCAACGGCGCGTCGGCGCCCTTTGCCAAGGCTCCTACGTCTTCGCTGCCGGATACGGGCCCGGGATCAATGACCTGTGCCTCGCCGAACCTGGCCTTGAAGGCTGCTGTAATCCTGCCTGCTGCCGACTCGTCGTTAACTGTCAGCGGGAAGTGCTCTTCGAAATGGATCTCCGGGTCCTTGGGGGCGCCGGATGCCGCTGATTCCCCGTGCACAATGCGCTCAATCGAACCGAGGATTTTGTCCCTGGTGGAATCGCTGAAGGTGCGGACACTGAGGCCGAGGGTTGCCGTCTCGGGGATGATGTTGTTCTTGGTACCGGAGTGGATCTGTCCTACGGTGACCACAGCGGAGTCGCTGGCGGCGAGTTCACGCGACACGATGCCCTGCAGGCGGATGGTGGCAGCGGCGGCCATCACCACCGGATCAATGGTGGTTTCCGGGCGCGATCCGTGCCCGCCGCGGCCGTGCAAGGTGATGTTGAGGGAGTCTGCGGAGGCCATGGTGACGCCGGCCCGGACGCCGAACCATCCGGCGGGGAAGGGGGCCACATGCTGTCCGAGCACTACATCGGGCTTCGGCACGACGTCATAGAGGCCGTCGCCAACCATCGCCTGCGCACCGCCACCCCATTCCTCGGCGGGCTGGAACACGACGATCAGTGTGCCTTGCCACCGGTCACGTTGTCCGGCCAACGCTTCTGCTGCTCCCACGAGACAGCTGACATGGACATCGTGTCCGCACGCATGCATGACCGGAACATCGTTTCCGTCAGGGTCGACACCCGTGGCAGTACTTGCGTAGTCCAGTCCCGTTGACTCCTTGACCGGGAGGGCGTCCATGTCGGCCCGGAGCATGACGACCGGCCCGGCTCCGTTCTCAAGGATGCCCACCACGCCGGTCTTGCCGATGTTGCGGTGGACGGTGAAGCCAAGATTCTCCAGGTGCCCGGCTGCGATCCCGGCGGTCCTGGTCTCCTGGAAGGACAGCTCCGGGTGGGCGTGCAGGTCCTTGTAAAGCTCTTCGAGGTCAATGGTCATGGGTTTACCCTTCGTTCGACGCCTTCGGTCTGGCCAGTGTATCCATCCGCTTTGTGCGAACCCTGTGTGTGCGAACCTGGCTGTCACGGCACACTTGATGGCATGACGAATTCCGAACCCGCCACCACGCAGCACTCCACGGTTGAGGACTGGACCGCAGCCCTGGCAGAGTCGAGCGGCTCGCCCGGGGGCGGCGCCGGCACCGGGGTGATGCTATCCATTGCGGCTGCCTTGACGTCAATGGTGGCCGGGTACACGGAAGCCGAGGGGCACCAGCGTGACGAGCTTTCCGCTATCCATGCCAGGGCCCATGAGCTCCGGGAAGCGGCTCTCCGGCTCGCGGACGAGGACGCATCTGCCTCCAACGCCTTCGGGGCTGCTTTCCGCCTCGACCCCGGACCGGAACGCGAAGAAGCCATCCACCAAGCCTCCGTGGACGCAGCCAAGGCCTCCGCCGTCCTGGGTGAACGGGCCATCGACGCCATTGAAGATCTCGGCTGGCTCGCTTCCCACGGGAACCCGGCCCTCGTCGCCGACGTCGTGGTGGGTTTCGGTGCGCTGCGGGCCGCCATAGCGGGGGCGAGGACCAACGTGAGCTTCGACCTCGCTTCCCTGACCTCCGCGGGGACTTCCCTCGAGGAGGTCAGGGAGCAGCAGCCTGGGCTGTGGACAACGGTCGGCCGGCTCAGCGACGCCCTGGAGCGAATCGACCAACTGACTGCCGGCGTCGACACGAAGGCGGCACCCACGGAAGCCGTGTAGCTTCCCTTATTGCGCTTTGGGAACCTTGCGCAGTACGACGGCGGCCATCACTGCTGCTCCGGCCATCAGTACCAGCCCAATCGCCGCGGTGATGTGGACGCCGGAGTCGAAGGCTATCCGCGCGGCGGTGGTCAGTGCCTCCGACAACTGGGCGGGGAGCCCGGATGCCGCGTCAACCGCACCTGCCAGAGTCTCTCCGGACTTCCTCGCCGCCTCTGTGGGCACACCGTCGGGAATGACGAGGTTGTGCTGGTAGGACGCGGTGAGGATTGAACCGAGCACGGCTGTTCCCAGGAGTGAACCGAGTTCGTAACCGGTCTCGGAGATGGCCGAGGCCGCCCCTGATTTGTCTGCCGGCACGGACGCCAGGATGAGGTCGTTGGAGATGGTCTCCGCTGCACCCACGCCGACGGCCAGGACCGTCAGGGCTGACAGGAGGAACACCGGTCCGCTGCCGTGGTCACCCACGACGGCCACCAGGTAGCCTATGGCGCTCAGTGTCAGTCCGCCGGCCACCACGAAGCCGGGCCGTACTTTCTTGACCAGCGGTACTACGAGCAGGCCGGCGATGACGGTGGCCAGGAGGGCCGGGATCATGGCGATGCCGGCTTCCATGGGGGACTGCCCTTCGACCAGTTGCAGGTGCTGGGCAAAGAAGTAGATGAACCCCGTCATGGAGAACAAGGACAAAACATTCGCCACGATGGCCGTGCTGAATACCTTGTTCTTGAACAGGGAAACATCCAGCATGGGGCTTTCGATCCTTTGCTGGCGGCGGACGAACAGAATGCCCATCACCAGGCCAAAGCCCATGAAAGCAGCAGCTGACGCACCGAAGCCGTGGACCGCGAATTCCTTGATGCCGTAAACGAAGGGCGCCATGGTGACCACGGACAGGACAATGCTGGACACATCCACCCGGCCGGGGTTGGCGTCCTTGGACTCGGGAATGAGTACCCGGCCAAAGGCAAGGAGCGGCAGAAGCAGGAATGCTGCTACCAGGAAGACGGCGCCCCACCAGAAGTGCTCCACCAGCCAGCCGCCGAAGATGGGACCGAGGGCTGCGCCGCCGGAGAATCCGGCAGCCCATACAGCGATCGCGAGCCGACGGCGGTTGGGGTCGATAAAGATGTTCCTGATCAAGGACAACGTTGATGGCATCAGCATGGCGCCGAAGACGCCGAGTGCAGCGCGTCCGGCAATAAGCCACTCCGCGGACGGAGCGAATGCCGTAGCAGCCGAAACCGCGGCGAAGCCTGTGCTGCCGATCAGAAGCAACCGGCGTCGTCCGATCCGGTCACCAAGGTTGCCCATGGAGACCAGGAGCGCAGCGAGCACCAGCGGGTAGGCGTCAACGATCCACAGGAGCTGTATGCCGCCCACGTCCAGCGAGCGGGCGATTTCCGGCAGGGCAAAAGTGAGCGCGGTGTTATCGACGGCCACCAGCAGCACCGGGAACATCAGCAGTGCCAAGGCCGTCCAGTCGCGCCACGGTGCAGCCGGGCCCGTCAAGGGGGCGGCGGAACGGGGTGCTTGGGTTGAGGACGGCGAGAACATGCCTCTTACTGTACCGTCCAGACGGTATAGTTACAAATTCAACCCCCGCAATTCTTTAGGGAATGATGTACACATGCCACGAAAACCAGTTGCCCGGGACGCCGTCCTGGATGCCTACGAATCCCTCCTGATCGAGGTAGGGGAGCGGGCCGCTACCCTGGATGCCGTCGCCAAGAGGGCCGGTGTCTCCAAGGGCGGGCTCCTGTATCACTTCCCCAACAAGGAAGCCCTGATCAGCGCCTTGCTGGAACGCCTGGACGATTTGGCGCAGGAGGACATTGAGCAGATGAAGGCCGCGCCGGACGGTTCCGCCGCCTACTTCATCCGGTCCTCCCTCTGGGCCGACACCCCCATGGACAGGGCCTTCGTAGCCGCCACCAGGCTCGCTGAAGTAGCCCATGAGGAAACGCGGCGGCGCTTCGCAGGAATCCAGCAGCAGTGGCTTGATGTCCTGGCCGAAGACGTAGGACCGGAGATCGCCAAGGCCGTCAGCTACATGGGCGACGGCCTTTATTTCAACGCGATGTTCGAGGGCGGGCAGGGGGCCGGCAACGCCGGCCGGGAGGCCGACGTCGAAATCCTGCTGGGGGTCCTGGACCGCCTGCGGAAGTGACTGCTCATCCATTTGCCGCAGGGCCTTGCACGTAGGACAATTAAGCCTTGTGGCGTGCCCAGCGTGGCGCCCACAGACAACTGAACATGCCTTTGATCTGCGGCGGGAGAGTCCTGCAGGCACGTGATGCAGGCGCCGTAGGAGCAAACCCTCCCCAGGAATCTCTCAGGCCCACGCACCGCCGCGGCGAGGCAACTCTGGAAAGCAGCAGGCACTCCACGCCATTGACGTGGGATGCTGTGCTCACCGACGGTGCAAGCGATTCGTTGTGCGGACAACACGCGGAAACTCTCAGGTCCAATACAGAGCGGGGAGGAACCCGAGCCGCTGTGGCGTACCCAAACGCCGCCCAAGTATTGGAGTTCCTTCGTGACGGTTAGTTCTGCCTCCACCACCTTCGTCGATCGGCATATCGGCGCCCGCCGCCAGGCCGACATTGAGACCATGCTCAAGTCCGTTGGCTACGACTCTGTTGACTCGCTGGTCGACACTGCCGTTCCGAACGACATCCGCCAGGACGTCGCCCTCACCTTGCAGAACGCGCTGAGCGAAGTCGAGGTCCTGGCCGAGCTGCGCAAGCTCGCCTCCAAGAACAAGACCGCGGTCCAGATGATCGGCCAGGGCTACTACGACACCATCACGCCGCCGGTCATCCGCCGCAACATCCTTGAGTCCCCGGCCTGGTACACCGCTTACACCCCGTACCAGCCTGAAATTTCGCAGGGCCGCCTTGAAGCACTCCTGAATTTCCAGACCATGGTCCAGGACCTCGTTGGCCTGCCTATCGCCAACGCCTCGCTGCTTGACGAAGCAACCGCCGTGGCCGAGGCCGTCCTCATGATGCGCCGCGCCAACAAGAACAAGGCCGTGCAGGACGGCAAGACTGTGCTCGACGCAGACTGCCTCCCGCAGACCATCGCCATCGTCAAGGGCCGTGCTGAAGCCCTCGGCTTCGAGGTTGAGGTTGCCGATCTTTCAGCCGGCCTTCCGGAAGGTGCCATCAACGGCGTCGTCCTCCAGCAGCCCGGTGTTTCCGGCCGCGTCTTCGACCACTCCGCCGTCATTGCCGAGGCCAAGGAACGCGGCGCACTGGTCACCGTTGCCGCCGACCTCCTTTCCCTGACGCTCATCACCCCTCCGGGTGAGCAGGGCGCTGACATCGCCGTGGGTTCCGCCCAGCGCCTGGGTGTCCCGCTCTTCTTCGGCGGCCCGCACGCGGCCTACATGGCCGTCCAGAAGGGTCTCGAGCGTTCCATGCCGGGCCGTCTGGTGGGCGTTTCCAAGGACGACGCCGGTGTCCCCGCCTACCGTCTGGCCCTGCAGACCCGCGAACAGCACATCCGCCGCGAGAAGGCCACGTCCAACATCTGCACCGCGCAGGCGCTGCTGGCCATCGTCGCCTCGATGTACGCCGTCTACCACGGCCCCGAAGGCCTGAAAGCGATCGCCGAGACCGCCCACAGCCACGCCCGCACGCTCGCAGCGTCCCTGAAGGCTGCCGGCGTCGAGGTCCTCCACGGTTCGTTCTTCGACACCATCACCGTCCGCGTCACGGGCAAGGCAGCAGAGATCGTCGCCGCCGCCGAGGCCAAGGGCATCAACCTGCGCGGCATCGATGCCGACACTGTTGGCATCTCGGTTGATGAGACGACTACGTCCGACATCGTCGGCAGCCTGCTCGATGTCTTTGGCGCTTCGGTCACCGATGCCGCCGAGGACTTTGCGCTGGAGGCTTCCGTTGAGCGCACCAGCGCATTCATGCAGCACCCGGTGTTCAACACCCACCGCTCCGAAACCCAGCTCCTGCGCTACATCCGCAAGCTCTCTGATCGCGACCTCGCGCTGGACCGCACCATGATCCCGCTCGGTTCGTGCACCATGAAGCTCAACGCCACTGCCGAGATGGAAGCCATTTCCTGGCCGGAGTTCGCCTCGATCCACCCGTTCGCTCCGGATTCCCAGACCGAGGGCTGGCGTGAACTGATCAGCGACCTCGAAGCGCAGCTGACCGAGATCACCGGCTACGACCAGGTCTCCATCCAGCCGAACGCCGGCTCCCAGGGCGAGCTCGCAGGCCTGCTGGCCATCCGCGGCTACCACCTGTCCAATGGCGACGACCAGCGCAACGTCTGCCTCATCCCGGCGTCCGCGCACGGCACGAACGCTGCCTCGGCAGTGCTGGCCGGCATGAAGGTCGTGGTGGTGGCCACCGCTCCTGATGGCACCATCGACCACGTTGACCTGAAGGCCAAGATCGAAGCCCATCGCGACGCCCTTTCGGCCATCATGATCACCTACCCGTCCACGCACGGCGTGTATGACGCCGACGTCCGCGAAGTCTGCGATGCCATCCACGAGGCCGGCGGCCAGGTGTACATCGACGGCGCCAACCTCAACGCACTTGTGGGATTGGCCCAGCCGGGCAAGTTCGGCGGCGACGTCTCGCACCTGAACCTGCACAAGACCTTCTGCATCCCGCACGGCGGCGGCGGTCCGGGCGTTGGCCCGGTTGCTGCCAAGGCACACCTCGCACCTTTCATGCCCGGTGACGCGGCATCCTGGACCGAAGGCAACGATGTCCCGATTTCGGCCTCCCGCTTCGGTTCCGCCGGGGTTCTTCCGATCTCCTGGGCGTACGTGAAGCTCATGGGCGGCCAGGGCCTCACCGAAGCCACCAAGTCCGCGCTGCTGGCTGCGAACTACATCGCATCGCGCCTCAACGAGCACTTCCCGGTGCTCTACACGGGTGAAGGCGGACTTGTGGCCCACGAGTGCATCCTGGACCTGCGTGAACTGACCGCGAAGACCGGCGTCACGGCCGAGGATGTGGCCAAGCGCCTCATCGACTTCGGCTTCCACGCCCCCACCCTGGCCTTCCCTGTGGCGGGAACCTTGATGGTGGAACCCACCGAGTCCGAGGACCTGGCCGAGATTGACCGCTTCATCGAAGCCATGATCACCATCCGCAAGGAAATCGACCAGGTAGCCCACGGCGACTTCTCCGTGCAGGATTCCCCGCTTCGCCGGGCGCCCCACACGGCTGCCGCCGTCGTAACTTCTGATTGGGACCGCGCGTACCCGCGCGAGCAGGCCGCTTTCCCGGTCCACCACCTCAAGCAGGACAAGTACTTCCCGCCGGTTGGCCGCATCGACGGCGCAGCCGGAGACCGCAACCTGGTCTGCTCCTGCCCACCGATCGAAGACTTCGAAAACTAAGGACTCGTCATGACTGAGAACTACACAGCCCTTTACGAAGAACACAAGAAACTTGGCGCGTCGTTCACCGACTTCGGTGGCTGGCAGATGCCGCTCAAGTACTCCTCCGAGTTGGCCGAGCACCACGCAGTCCGCAAGTCCGCAGGCCTGTTCGACCTCTCCCACATGGGCGAAGTCTGGGTCACCGGCCCCGAAGCCGCAGCCTTCCTGGACTACGCCCTGGTGGGCAAGATCTCGGCCATGGCGGACGGCAAGGCCAAGTACTCGCTGATCTGCCAGGAAGACGGCGGCATCATCGACGACCTCATTACCTATCGCCGTGGTGCCGACAAGTTCCTGGTGGTGCCGAACGCCGGCAACGCCAAGGTTGTGGCTGACGCTTTGCTTGAACGCGCCGCCGGTTTCGACGTCGTGGTTGACGACGCCTCCGCCGAGACGTCCCTGATTGCCGTGCAGGGTCCGCTCGCCGAAGCCATCCTGCTGCGCCTGGTTCCGGCCGACCAGCACGCGCTGGTCACCGGGCTCAAGTACTACGCCGCGGTTGAGGTGACCTTCCTGGTGGCAGGCAGCGGCCAGGACCTTCTCCTGGCACGCACCGGCTACACGGGGGAGGACGGTTTCGAGATCTTCGTTCCCAACGAATCCGCTGCCGCGCTGTGGCAGGCAATCGCCGCCGTCGCCGAAGAAGGAGAACTGGTTCCGGCCGGCCTTGCCTCCCGCGATTCCCTGCGGCTGGAAGCCGGCATGCCGCTCTACGGCAACGAGCTCTCCCGTGAAGGCAACCCCTTCGCTGCAGGGCTCGGAGCCGTGGTGGCGCTGTCCAAGGAAGGTGACTTCGTTGGCAAGGACGCACTGGCTGCGTTGAAGGCCGACGGTGCCGGTTCCACCACGGGACGCAAGCTCGTGGGCCTCAAGGGCCTGGGGCGTCGCGCCGGACGCGGCCACTACCCGGTCCTCAAGGACGGCGCGGTAGTCGGCGAAGTGACCTCCGGCCAGCCCAGTCCGACCCTCGGGTACCCGGTAGCGTTGGCATATGTCGACGTCGAACACACCGAGCTTGGAACCGCGCTGGACATTGACCTGCGTGGCAAGAGCGAGCCGTTCGAAGTCGTCGCACTGCCTTTCTACAAGCGCCAAAAGTAGCGAGTTTTTGTACAGCTAATGACCCCATAGCCCAGCTATAAAGGCATTAGCTGTACAAAATCTCCACGTTTTTCATTTCGACCACGTAAAGGAAACAGAATGCCCAAAGTAGCGCCCGAACTTCAGTACTCCGACGAGCACGAGTGGGTCTCCCGCGGCGAGGGGAACTCGGTGTCCGTCGGGATCTCCGAGGTTGCCACCGACGCACTGGGTGACATTGTGTACGTTGACCTGCCCGAGGTCGGTTCGACTGTGACCGCAGGCGCGACCTGTGGCGAAGTTGAGTCCACCAAGTCCGTCTCCGACCTGTACTCGCCCGTCACCGGCGAGGTCACGGAAATCAACGACGCCGTTGTTTCGGACCCGGCCCTGATCAACAACGACCCCTACGGCGCCGGCTGGCTCTTCAAGGTCGCTGCTGAGTCCGACGGCCCGCTGCTCTCGGCAGAGGAATACGCCTCCAAGAACGGCGGCGACCTCTCCTAAGGTCCGCGCTCCGGCACGGAACGAGCGTGCAGGGCGTAGCGTTTGTAGTAACTGAATAATTTGCGACGCCGGGTTGCCGCCTTTGGGGGCCATCCGGCGTCGTGCTTCGGTCGTCTTCCGCCACAAGCGGGGGAGGCCATCCGGCAGGACCATCTGCCGGACCGTTTCAAGCTGTATAAAAGGGATCCCGGCTATGGCTGTTGGTGTTTTCGATCTGTTCTCTGTGGGCATTGGTCCGTCGAGTTCCCACACGGTGGGGCCGATGCGGGCCGCCGCTGTGTTCGCTGGTGAGTTGAAGGACGCTGGTGTCCTGGACTCGGTGGCGTCGTTGCGGGTTGATTTGTATGGTTCGTTGGCGGCAACGGGCCGTGGTCACGGAACCATGACGGCGACGTTGCTGGGCTTGGAGGGCTACCACCCTGAGTTGATCCTTCCCGAGGAAGTGGAGGAGCGGCTCGCGACGATCGCTGAGAGCGGTGTGCTGAACCTTGCGGGGGCATCCGGCGGGGGTGTGGAGTTGCCGTATGCGGTGGAGGATATGGTGTTGCATCCGTTGACGGTGTTGCCGCGGCATACGAACGGGATGAAGTTCGCCGTGGCTGATGCTGAGGGAAACACTGTGCATGAGGCGACGTTCTTTTCGGTTGGTGGTGGGTTCATTGTCCGTGAGGGTGAGGAGGACGCTGCGCGGCAGGAGTTGGAGGAGTCGAAGAAGGAGTTGCCGTTGCCGTTCAGGACGGCGGCGGAGTTGTTGGGCAGGTGTGCGTCCAAGGGGTTGGGGATTTCGGACATCATGTTCATCAATGAGCGGGCGTCGCGGTCTGAGGAGGAGATCCGGGAGGGTCTTTTGCATATCTGGTCGGTGATGGAGGCCTGTGTTGAAACCAGTTTGAAGCGTGAGGGTGTGTTGCCTGGGGGGTTGCGGGTCCGGCGTCGTGCTCCTGATTGGTTGGAGCGGTTGTTGAAGGAGGACAAGGACCGGAATGATCCGAAGTATTGGCAGGAGTGGGTGAACCTGGTTGCTTTGGCGGTCAATGAGGAGAACGCTTCTGGTGGTCGGGTGGTGACGGCGCCGACCAATGGGGCTGCGGGGATTATTCCGGCGGTGTTGTATTACGCGTTGAATTACGCTCCGGGCATGGATCAGGCCAGTCAGCAGGACAGGGATGATGTGGTGGTGAAGTTCTTGCTCGCTGCTGGTGCGGTGGGTGTGTTGTATAAGGAGCAGGCGTCGATTTCGGGTGCTGAGGTGGGGTGTCAGGGGGAGGTTGGTTCGGCGTCGTCGATGGCTGCTGCGGGGTTGGCTGAGGTGATGGGTGGTTCTCCGGGTCAGGTGGAGAACGCTGCGGAGATCGCGATGGAGCATAATCTGGGGTTGACGTGTGATCCGATCGGGGGGTTGGTTCAGATTCCGTGTATTGAGCGGAACGCGATCGCGGCGGCGAAGGCGATCAACGCGGCGAAGATGGCGTTGTGGGGGGACGGGACGCACCGGGTTTCCCTGGACGAGGTGATCGTGACGATGCGTGAGACGGGCAAGGACATGTCCGATAAGTACAAGGAAACCGCGATGGGCGGCCTCGCCGTCAACGTCGTCGAATGCTGAGTCTTTTTACTGTCAGTGCGTAGTGCCATGCTGTATCCATGAGCGGGGGATACGACAGGGATTTTTTGCGGGCACGCCTTGAACTGCCCAGTCCGTCGGCAACGACGATACTGCTGGACTACACCCACTTCTCCGTGCGTTTCCGGGCCGCCCGGAAGCTCGCGGCGATCGTGGGGGTCAACATCAGCGGTGCAGAACTGAACCCGTTGGCGCGGGAAGGAACCTGGCACTTCGATGACAGGGTCCCCCGGGAACAGCAGGCGGGTCCGGACGTCTACAAGAACAACGCCTTCGATCGCGGCCACTTGGTGCGCCGGCTGGATCCCGTCTGGGGGGACGCCGCCACTGCCAAGAAGGCCAACCAGGAGACGTTCTCATTCACCAATGCGGCGCCGCAAGTGGACGATTTCAACCAAGGCAAGGAACTCTGGGTGGGCTTGGAGGACCATGTCCTGGGGCACGCCGATGCCCATGACGCCAAGATCAGCGTCTTCACGGGGCCGGTCCTGCTTGAGGATGATCAGCCTTACCGTGGTGTCCGGATCCCTCGAAAGTTCTGGAAGATTGCGGCATGGACCAACGATGCCAAGCTGGCCGCCGTCGGGTTCGTTCTGGACCAGTCACCACTGCTCGGGAAGGTGGAACTGAAGAGGGCCATTGATCAACGGCTTCTGGAAGGCGAACCTCCGCCCCTGGGTCCCTTCCGGACCTTCCAGGTCCCTATCGGGGAGATCGCAGACCTCACCGGGCTGAGCCTCAGCCGCCTCGCGAACGCCGACCGTCTTGGCAGTGGCCAGCGTGAACTGGGGAAGCAGCCGAAAGCGATGGAACTGGAGAGCATGGAGCAGATTCGTCTGTAAGTAGCTCCAACAATGCATTTATCCTGGTAAATCAGCCCGATTTTTCTCGGCCCGATAGACTTGGGGCTGCATGTCCGCATGCGCACGATGCTTTTGAACACTGCACCAAAACCCTGAGATTGGACACGGCCACCTTGCGAGAATTTACCGCCCGCTTTGCCACTGCCGAGGAAATCGATAATTGGGACAAGCACGTCACTGCCAACCCGAACGGTGGCAACATGCTGCAGTCGGACGCCTACGCGGCAGTCAAGGACGGCAATGGGTGGCTTGTCCGCCGGCTCGTCATCGAGACCGCTGACTACGCCAGCTACAACCTCCTGCTGGAGAAGAAGTTCCCCGTCCTGGGACGGCTCTGGTACCTGATCAAGGGTCCGGACGCCGGGTCCGTTGACGACATCAAGCCCATGCTGGACGCCGTCGCTTCCTTGGCGCGGGAACAGAAGATGAACGTCTTCACCATCAAGATAGAGCCCGACGTCGTGGAGTTGCCTGAGGTGGCCGCTCACCTGAAGGCCAGTGGCCTGGTCAAGGCCCCGAATATTCAGTCCAACGACTCCACCGCGCTGCTGGACATCTCAGCGCCTGCCAATGAAGTGCTTCGGAGCATTTCCTCCCGGGCCCGCAATGCAGTCCGCCGTGCAGAGCGCGAGGGCTGCGTTGTCCGGCAGGAAGAGGCCGGCGAGGAAAGCTACCGCAAGCTCTACGCCCTCATGCAGAACACCGTGAACGCCAAGGGCGCCATGCCTCTGCGGAGCTATGAGTACTATGCCGCGTTCTGGGGTGCATTCTGCAGTCGTGGACAGGGACAGTTCTTCTTCGTGTACGAGGACGATGCCCCGAGCGTAGGCGCGTTTGTGATCAATTACGGTTCCAAAGCCACCTACAAGGATGGCGGGTCGACACAGAACCGCAAACAGTATGGCGACTCCCACCTGGTCCAGTGGGCTGCCATTCAGCGCATGCAGGAACTTGGCTGCGTCGAGTATGACTTCTGCGGCACCCCTCCAGGAGCCCGGATCAAGGACAAGACCCACCCGCTGTATGGCCTGGGATCGTTCAAGACAAGCTTCACCAAGACGGTCACGGACTTCGTGGGCTGCTACGACCTCGTGCTGGGTCCGGTCCGTTACAAGCTGTGGCTCAAAGGGGCCGAGCGGGTGTTCCGTCGACTTGAAACCATGCGCACCGGAGGCCAGTTCTACTGACCGGCAGCAAAAGCCAACAAGCCAGCGAAAAGGCCCGCCCCGGCCACCAACGGGCGCAAATCTAACTTAGGCGAGGTAATTTCTTTGACTCCGATCGAGGCTGGAACCGACATGGAATTCGTGATTCTCAGCGACGCTGATTTCGAGACGTTTGCCAAGGGACACCCGCAGGGGAGCTTCATCCAGTCCATGGACCTGACGCGTTTCCAGCGCGCCCGCGGACAGGAAGTCGAGCTCTTCGGCGTGACCCGGGGCGGGAGCCTTATCGCAGCAGGAAAGCTCGTGTACACGTCCAACCGTTTTGGCTACAAGACAGCCGACTGCGCCAAGGGACCACTGATGGACTACAGCGACCCGGCAGTGGTTCACTTCGTCGTCGGGCAGTTGAAGAAGCACGCGGCCTCGAAGAAGGCCGCAGAGCTGCGGATATCACCCAACCTCCGGTACATCGCGCGCGATGAGGACGGCGCGGAGCACCCGGAAGTCGAGGACAACCGTCCATTGCTAAAGGAACTGGAAGGCCTTGGCTTCCAGCACCAGGGCTTCGACATGAACTTCGCCAACATCAACTGGATGTTCATCAAGCAGCTCGACGGCATCGCCGATTCCGAAGAGCTCATCATGGGTATGAACTACCGCACCCGCAAGGCCATCAGGAAAGCGGAGAAGAACGGCGTGTACCTGGAACAGGCCACGCTGGAAACGCTGGATGACTTCTACAGCGCGCTGAGCACTGCCGGCGACGAGAAGGGCTTCACGTACCGCGAACGCGAGTACTACGAGCAACTCCTCAGGAACACCTCCGATGAGTTCACCAAGCTCATGATGGCCAAGATCAACATCCCGGAGTACCGGGCCTCCATTACCGAGCGCCTGGAAGCTGAATCCGCCACCCTTGCTGACCTCAAGCGGGAGGTTGAGGAAACCGGCAGCAAGAAGAAAGCCAACCGCGTCAAAGTGGTCCAGGATCTCGTGGACAGCTACGAGCGAAGCCTGAAGGACATCGAGCGCTTCCCGGACTCCGTGGGCGTGGCTACCGTAGCTGCCATTCACTTTGCGTGTTCAGGTGACGAACTCACGTGCGTCATCGGCGGCACCGTGCAGGACTACATCTACTTCAACGGCGCAACGTCCCTTTACTGGGGCATGATGCTGCACGCGCTGAACAACGGCTACTCCCGCTACAACTTCTACGGGACTTTCGGCATCCAGGGCCAGGACGAAACCGGGCACGGTGGCTATGAATTCAAGAAGGGATTCGGTGGCGAGGTAGTCCAGCTGCTGGGTGACTTCGTTGCTCCGGTCAGTCCCCTGAAGTACACGGCGTACCGTGTGGCCAGGAAGCTCGCAGGGGCCGCCCAGACAGTTCTGGGACGATTGCCGCTGGGCAAATTGCCGGTAGTACGAAACCTGCGGGGTAACCGCTGATCAAACAGCCAAGGGAGGATCGCCGCGTGACTGAACGCCCCGATGGGTCCGCCAGCCGGCCCCAGACCGACGGGTTGCCAAAGACCCAGCCGTTGCGCCCGTCGCAGGTCCGGCAGAACGTCAACGCCAAACGCATGCTGATGCGCCTGGTGCAGGGCGATAGTCCGCCTACCGCTCCCATGAACATCGTGGACCGGCTCGCCGGGAGTCCCTACGCCAATCCCACCATCCAGGTGGTTGGCGTGGACGCCTCGGCCCGCAAGACCATCGACTTCGCGCTCCATTTGGCCGAAGTGATGTTCCGTTACGGTGCGGGTGCGTTGGAAGTAGAGACGAGCATGATCGCTGTCACGGCCGCGCTCGGACTGAAGAACGTGGAAGTGGACATCACCAACCAGTCGGTGGCCATCAACTACGCTCCCAAGGACCAGACCCCCATCACCCTGCTGAGGGTGGTGCGCTCCTGGACCAACAACTACGCCGGATTGGCTCAGGTCCATCAACTGGTCACCGACATCGTGGCCGGGGGAGTTGGCCGTGACGAAGCCGTTCGCCGGCTGAACGGCATCATCCGCAGTGCCAAACCCTTCCCCCGGTGGATGGTGACGATCGCCTTCGGTATCTTCGCCGCAGTCTTCGTGGGTGTGTTGGGTGGCGGCATTGGTGCCTCGGCGGTGGCTTTCGGTTCCAACATCCTCATCAGCCTGCTGTCCCGCCAGCTTGTTAGATGGCGGACGGCGGACTTCTTCAACACCATGGCCTGCGCCTTCCTGGTCACGTTCGTTGCCCTGATGCTCCGTTGGGCGGGGGTGGAGATCGCGCCATCCATTGTGGTGGCCGGTGGAATCCTGTTGCTCCTTCCCACGGGCCGGCTGGTGTCCTCGGTGCAGGATGCCATCAACGGCTTCCCGGTGACTGCCGCAGGCCGGTTCCTCTCCACGCTGCTGACCTTTGGCGCGATCGTTGCGGGCATCGGCGTGGCCGTGGTGGTCGGGACACTCATGGGCAGTGCCGTCCTCGACGTCACCCAGACGTTCCCCGACGCGTACCCGCTGTGGGGCCAGGCCATCCTGATCGCCGTCGCCGTAGTGGCAATCGGCGTGACGGAACAGACCCAGATGCGGTTGTTGATTCCGACGGCGGCAGTCGGGTTGGTAGGTTTCTTCGTTTTGTGGGGGGTCGGCCAGGCCGGCCTGGGGGACCGTTTGTCTCCAGCCGTTGCGGCCGTGGCCATTGGCCTCCTGGCCCGTGTGGTGGCGTTGAAGCTGGGTGCCCCGCAGCTGGTGGTGGCTGTTCCGGCCGCGCTCATCCTGCTGCCGGGGCTCACCATTTTCCGGTCAATGTATGCCTTGACCGTGGAAGGCGGCAACATCCTGCTGGGTGCGGGCGGAATGCTGAATGCAGGCGCGATCGTACTCGGGGTAGCCGCTGGAATCGTTCTCGGCGACAACCTCGCCAGGCCGCTGACCAAGGGTCTTTCCAGCAACGAACGCCGCCGGGTGCGCCGGCGCTAGGCCGCCTCCCCCCTCCGGAGTTTTTGTACAGATGTTGCCCCTAAAAGGCCTTTTTAGGGGCAATATCTGTACAAAAAGTCAGCTAGATCTGGCCGACGGGAAGCTTCTTCTCCGCCTGGAAGACTTCCTCCACACGGCCCAGGGCCCAGTACCCGGACAACGAAACCTGCGAACGCTCCAGGCCGCGCTGGACGAAGAAGATCTCCCTCAGGCCCTTCATGTACCCCCGCTCGCCGTGCGCGAAGACGTCGACGCGTCCCGGCAGCCATTCGGTGCTGCGCAGGGCGTCCAGAAGTAGCGCGCTGGAGCCGGCCGGCGTGCCCTTGCGCAGCAGCCAGTGCAGTTCGACGCCGTGGGGCGCTGCGAGGGGAAGAATGTCGGCTTCGCTGTCCACCTCGAGGTAGGCGGTTCCCCGGGCGTCGGCGTCCAGGGCCTCAATGCATGCGGCGATCGCAGGGATCGCTGCGTCATCTCCGGCAAACAGGTACCAGTCGGCGTCGGGGGATGGGTTGTAGCCGCCGCCCGGACCAGTGAAAATCAGCGAATCCCCGGGCCCGGCCTTGGCCGCCCAAGGACCTGCAAGGCCTTCATCCCCGTGCACCACGAAGTCGATGGCCAGTTCCTGTGCCTCCAGGTCCACCCAGCGGATGGTGTAGGTCCGGGTATGCGGCCACTGTTCGCGTGGCATGGTCTCGCGGATGGCCCACAAGTCCAAGGGCTGCTCGTAGTCGATGCCGTCCTGCGGGAAGACGATCTTGACGTAGCGGTCCACGTAGTCGTTGTTGACGTAGTCGTTGAACCCCGGACCGCCGGCCACGATCCGCACCATGTGGGGCGAAAGGCGCTCGTTCCGCAAGACGGTCAGGTTGACCTGCGGACGGCTTTTGCGTGTGGCGGACGAGGTGACGGGGAGAGCAGTCATATAGGTAAGCCTAAGCTAATCGACTGGGCCCCGGCCGGGTATGAGTCGAAGGTTACAAACGCTCCCTCACGTTCCGCGTGCTTGGGCCGCACGCTTCCTCACATTCGGCGTGCTTGGGCCGCACGCTTCCTCACGTCCTACAGGACCGGGAGTTCCCAGTCGACAGGTTCCGCGCCTTGTTCGACCAACAATGCGTTGGTCCTGCTGAAGGGTTTGGAACCGAAGAAGCCCCGGGACGCCGAGAGCGGGCTTGGATGGACGGAGACCACCGACGGCGCCCCCTCCAGCAGCGGCACCACACTTTCGGCGTCTTTGCCCCACAGGATTGCGACCAGCGGCTTCTGCCGTCCCGCACCGTCCGTCCGCTGTGCGACGGCGGTGACTGCCGCCGTCGTGATGGCCTCCCATCCTTTCCCGCGGTGGGCGCCGGCATTGCGGGCCTCGACCGTGAGGACGCGGTTCAAGAGGAGGACGCCTTGCTCCGTCCATGCGCTGAGATCGCCATGGACGCGGGGTGGGAGGCCGAGGTCGTCATGAAGCTCTCGGTAAATGTTGGCAAGGCTGCGGGGGATGGGCCGTGTTTCGCGCGAGACGGAGAAGGAAAGTCCCACGGCGTGTCCCGGTGTCGGATAGGGATCCTGGCCCAGGAGGAGGACTTTGACGTCGGACAAGGGTTGCTGGAACGCCCGGAGGATGTTCCCGGAGGCGGGGAGGATCTGTTTGCCGTCGTTGGCACGCCGGGCGGCGTAGGCCAAAGCATCGCGCAGTTGGCCTTCGACTGGACGCAGGGCATCGGCCCAGTCGGGAGCCATCAGCTCCTCAATCGGACGGTCAAGCAGCGCAGCCAAGCCCGCGTCCTCCGGGCCCGCAGGTTCAAGATCAAAGAGAGCATCCTCGCCAGTCACCCGGCCATTGTCTCCCGCGTGGCGGAGGTCGGGCGAATGACAGTGATGTTATTCGCCCGTAACATGGGGGTAGGACATTTTCCCCAACAAGCGTCGAAGGAGTGTGCCGTGGCAGAACCAGCACCGGAACCAATGGCGCCGCAGGCCGACGGGTTGGCCTTGGAAGATCTCACGGCCGGTACCCGAAGCGACTCCCCGTTGAGTGAGCGTGATCAGCAGATGTTGGCGCTGGAACGGCAGTGGTGGAAGTATGCCGGCGCGAAAGAACAGGCTATCCGGGAGCTCTTCGACCTCTCTGCCACCCACTATTACCAGATCCTGAATGCACTGATCGACACCGAGGACGCGCTGGCCCACGACCCCATGCTCGTCAAGAGATTGCGTAGACTACGTACGTCCCGCCAACGCGCGCGGACAGCGCGGCGCTTGGGGTCGGACGCGTAAATCGCCAGGCTGATCTGTCAGCAGCAACCAGCAAGGACAACGCTTCACCATGACCAAATATGCCAGGGACGAATTCGACCAGGTCCCACAGAACACCTCCCGGCAGGGCGTTCATCGCGACGGCCAGGACATTGCGCGTCCCACCTTGTGGCCGGTTCTGACTGTTGGAGCTGTGGCTCTGGTGCTCGGCCTCGTAGCGTTCCTCATCCTGCCGAACCTTGGGCTTGTCGCGCCCAGCGCGTCGTCAAACGTCTCGACGCCGGTACCCCAGCAAACATCCACCTCGCCGTCCGCTGCGCCTTCCGAATCGAGCAGCGCCCCGCCCGCTTCCAGCGAACCGAGCACCCAGCCGACGCCGTCGAGCACTCCGTCAGCGACGCCGTCATCGGCGCCGGTGGACAAGAGCGTTCCGGTGGCGGTTTACAACGGGGCAGGTACTGCCGGCTTGGCGGGCAGGGTTGCAGGCCTGGTGCAGGGCGGTGGCTGGACGCTCAGCACGGTAGCCAACTGGGGCGGCATTCCCCAGCAGACTTCGGTGATCTTCTACAACGCTCCGGCGCAGAAGGCCAATGCAGAGGCCTTGGGAACCCTCCTGGGCATCCAGACGATCATTGAGACCCCGGATGTGCAGCAGCCGCTGGTTGTCGTAGCGGGACCCGGCTACCAGTAACGGCGCGACTCCACGGCCCAAAACGGCCAACTCGGTTAAGCCTCAATAACAAAACCAGCACCCCGCCCATTGGGGGCAGCGCCGGCGGAGTGACTGTGGTTACAGTGGACTAATTCCGGTCCGGAGATCCCGGCAACCGGTCTTGGCTACTGCGAAAGTGTGGGCATCATGGCATTGGGAACCGTCAAATGGTTCAACGCCGAAAAGGGCTACGGATTCATCACTGTGGATGAGTCCGGCGACGACGTCTTCGTGCACTGGTCGGCTATCCAGATGGATGGCTTCCGTGCCCTCGAGGAGGGCCAAAGGGTTGAGTTCGAACTGGGGGAGGGCCAGAAGGGACCGCAGGCCGAGGGTGTTCGAGTCGCCTGACTTTCAGGGTTGTCCCGCATCGCCATCAGCTATCGGCTGAAACCCGTGTTTTTACTGCGAAAAGTGGAGGCTCTGCTTGCACTCTCCCCGGTCGAGTGCTAATTATTGATTTAGCACTCCTGCGGTTCGACTGCTAAATCCGGCCCGGGTTTCCCCGGTGGCGGACAGTGGTGGGATCGCTGGGAGATCAAGAAACACCTTGGTGGGGTGAG
Organism: Paenarthrobacter sp. C1; assembly: GCF_049315185.1. NCBI lineage: Bacteria > Bacillati > Actinomycetota > Actinomycetes > Micrococcales > Micrococcaceae > Paenarthrobacter > Paenarthrobacter sp. C1. The sequence goes on from NZ_CP186052.1 coordinate 981,126, forward strand.
GTTCGGAACGCGGGGCATACAGAGGCCGCACGTGAAGGACCGTCCGTCGCGGGCACCCCATCTGACAGGTACCTTCTTAACGACTGTCCCGAAAGGACTACCGCCGTTATGGCCAAGATCATTGCATTTGATGAAGAGGCACGCCGCGGCCTCGAGCGGGGCCTGAACATCCTCGCAGACGCCGTCAAGGTCACCCTCGGCCCGCGTGGACGCAACGTCGTCCTCGAAAAGAAGTGGGGCGCCCCCACGATCACCAACGATGGCGTTTCCATCGCCAAGGAGATCGAGCTGGACGATCCTTACGAGAAGATCGGTGCAGAACTGGTCAAGGAAGTTGCCAAGAAGACGGATGACGTCGCTGGCGACGGTACCACCACTGCAACCGTCCTCGCCCAGGCACTGGTGAAGGAAGGCCTGCGCAACGTTGCCGCAGGCGCCGACCCGCTGTCCCTCAAGCGCGGTATCGAGAAGGCTGTTGAGGCAGTCATCAGCGAACTGCTGGCCTCCGCCAAGGAAATCGAAACCAAGGAAGAGATCGCAGCTACGGCTTCCATCTCTGCCGGTGACCCGGAAATCGGCAGCCTGATCGCCGAAGCCCTGGACAAGGTGGGCAAGGAAGGCGTCATCACGGTTGAAGAGTCCAACACCTTCGGCCTGGAACTTGAGCTCACCGAAGGCATGCGCTTCGACAAGGGCTACATCTCCGCTTACTTCGTCACGGACGCAGAACGCCAGGAAACGGTCCTCGAAGACCCGTACATCCTGATCGTCAACTCCAAGATCTCCAACGTGAAGGAACTCGTCACGGTTCTGGAGAAGGTCATGCAGTCCAACAAGCCGCTGCTGATCATCGCCGAAGACATCGAGGGCGAGGCCCTGGCCACCCTGATCGTCAACAAGATCCGTGGCACCTTCAAGTCTGTTGCCGTCAAGGCTCCGGGCTTCGGTGACCGCCGCAAGGCCCAGCTGGCCGACATCGCCATCCTCACCGGTGGCCAGGTCATCTCCGAAGAAGTTGGCCTCAAGCTCGAAAACGCCGGCCTGGACCTCCTCGGCACCGCCCGCAAGGTTGTTGTCACCAAGGACGAGACCACCATCGTTGAAGGTGCCGGCGACGCTGACGCAATCGCAGGCCGCGTGGCCCAGATCCGCGCCGAGATCGAGAACTCCGACTCCGACTACGACCGCGAGAAGCTGCAGGAACGCTTGGCCAAGCTGGCCGGCGGCGTTGCAGTCATCAAGGCCGGTGCCGCCACCGAAGTTGAGCTCAAGGAACGCAAGCACCGCATCGAGGACGCAGTCCGCAACGCGAAGGCTGCTGTTGAAGAAGGCATCGTTGCCGGTGGTGGCGTTGCCCTCATCCAGGCAGGCGCCAAGGCATTCGCCAACCTCACCCTGCAGGGTGACGAGGCAACGGGTGCCAACATCGTCAAGGTTGCCATCGACGCACCGCTGAAGCAGATCGCTTTCAACGCCGGCCTGGAGCCGGGCGTTGTGGTGGACAAGGTTCGCGGCCTGCCTTCCGGCCACGGCCTGAACGCTGCCACGGGCGTCTACGAAGACCTTCTGGCTGCCGGCGTCAACGACCCCGTAAAGGTCACCCGCTCGGCTCTCCAGAACGCTGCTTCCATCGCTGGTCTCTTCCTGACCACCGAAGCTGTTGTTGCAGACAAGCCCGAGAAGAACGCTCCGGCTCCCGGCGGCGACGACATGGGCGGCATGGGCGGCTTCTAAGCCCCACAGCTGTAGCGATACAGCGCCAGGCTCACGCTTGAAAACACGCGACGGCGGTCCCCACTCCGGTGGGGGCCGCCGTTGTGCGTCTGCGGCCAAGTTTTCTGGAGCCTGCTGCTGCTGGCTGCCGGGGCGCGGGCGCGTTTAAGTGTCGGTGCGGTCTGGCAGGATTAATGCATGACGATTATTGCTGCCGCCGATGGGTCTGCCCTCGGTAATCCTGGACCGGCCGGCTGGGCCTGGTACGTTGATGACTCCTGTTGGCGCGCGGGAGGGTGGCCGCACGGCACCAACAACCAGGGTGAATTGATGGCTGTGCTTGACCTTTTCCGGTCAACAGCCCACGTACCTCACGAAGAACTGCTGATCCTTTGCGACAGCCAATACGTCATCAATTGCATAACCAAGTGGATGCCGGGCTGGAAGCGAAAGGGTTGGCGGAAGGCCGATGGGAAGCCCGTCTTGAATGTGGACCTCCTCAAAGAGATCGACCAAGCGATCGCGGGACGCAAGTACACGTTTGAGTGGGTCAAGGGCCATGCCGGCCATGACCTCAATGAGGCAGCGGACGAGCGCGCACGCGCGGTGGCCACGGCTTATCAGCAGGGCATAGCGCCGCGCAGTGGCCCCGGCTTCCCTGGAGCCCAGGAGAAGGCAACCGCTGCCGGGAAGGGATCCCCGGCAGCGACGACGGTATCGGAGGTACCGGTCCGGTCCGAGCCCGTTGCCGTGGCCTCCGGGGTCGCTTCTGTGTCCGCCTCGAATGCACTTCCGGCGTCCGTGCGTCCCGACCGGAGCATCCGGCCGCATTTCGAGCCCACCTTGTTTGGCGAGGCGGGCCTCTTCGGCCAGCCCGACCTGTTCAGCGAACTGGGAGATGACACTTCAGCGCCCGAGCTCTCGGCTGAGGACACCGTCCTTGCCTTGGAACGCGAACTGCTCAGGCCGGACGTCAGGGCCGACATCGGAAGGATCGGAGTTCTCCTTCACCCGGACTTCGCCGAGATCGGCAGCTCGGGACGCTACTGGACCCGCGATGCCATGATGATGGCCCTGGAAGAAGACCCGGGAGAGGCAACGGAACTGGAACTCCTGAGCGCGGACCGGCTCAGCGAAAACACCATCCTGCTGACTTACCGCAGTTTCAGCCATTCCGGTTCAGCGCTCCGCAGCTCCGTCTGGACGCTCGACCGGGGCCAATGGCGGCTGCGGTTCCACCAGGGCACGCTCGAAAAACAGTAGCTGAGACAGCCCGGTATAACCTGCAGGGCCGGATGCACAGGGGGGAAGACAGCCGGCCCCGCAGGAAATCGAAGCGTCCTGGATCGGGACGTTTGGTCCGAGGGGATCCTAGTAGGCGAAGCGTTGGGTATTGCCTTGTTCCACCTCTGAGTAGCTGGTTGCGGCCGAGGCCAATGCCATGGTGATGGAATCCAGAGAGGCTTCGACCTTGCTTTGGGTGAGCGACCATTCCACCAGGAGGGCCTGGAAGTTGTTGGCCGCTGAGCCTTTCCAGCTGGCCTGCAGTTCTTCCAGGCCGCGTCTCATGGTGTGCACGTCTGTACTGATGCGGTCCACAGTTCCTTTGACGTTGGCGGACTTGAGCTGCAGCAGCTCGGTATCAACGGAGATGACGGTCATGGATGGTGCCTTTCGATGAAGATGTCCCGCCGTATGCGCGGGCTGCTTGGGAAGCGTGGCCACTGCATTCAGCCTAGGGACTGCGCCTGCAGCCCGTAACGGCCCTTCATCGCTATGTGGATAAGACTGCTATGTGCAAAAGCACTATGCGGACGGCACCTCGGCCGGTTCTTCACGGAAGGGGAGGCTGACCACCAAAGTGGCGCCGCCGCCGTCGGTCTCTGTCACCTGGACCGAGCCACCGTGGGAGCCGACGATCGCCGCCACAATCGCCAGTCCAAGGCCGCTGCCACCGGTTTCCCGGGTCCGCGAGGTGTCTGCCCGGTAAAAGCGTTCGAAGATCTTGTTGGTTTCCGACTCCGGAATCCCGGACCCGTGGTCGCGGATCTCAATGACGGACATTTTCCCGGCGGGGGTGGTGCTTACGCCGACGGCGAGCTCAATCGGGCTTCCCTCCGGCGTGTACCGCAAGGCGTTGCCCACCAGGTTCCCGATCACTTGGCGAAGTTTCGCTTCATCCCCCTGGACCGGCGCCGCAGAGGGGGAATCGCCGTCGAGACCTGTGAGGGTGATGGTCCGGTCGCCGGAGGACGCCTTGGTGTCCACCATGGCGTCGTGGGCAAGGAGCTGCAGGTCTACAGGCTTGAGCTGGAGCGGCCGCTGTTCGTCCAGGCGCGCCAGAAGCAGCAGGTCTTCCACCATTGAACCCATCCGCTTGGCTTCGCTTTCGATCCTCCCCATGGCCATGGCCACGTCTTCCTCGGTGGAGAGGGCTCCGTGCCGGTACAGCTCGGAGAAGCCTCGAATAGTCACCAGGGGAGTCCGCAGTTCGTGGGACGCGTCCGCGGCAAAGCGGCGCATCCGGCCCTCAGAGGCGGCACGTGCGGCGAACGAGGCTTCGATGTGGGCGAGCATGGCGTTGAGGGAACCGCCGAGCCTGCCCACTTCGGTATGCGGATTGTCTACTTCCACACGGCGGGAGAGGTCGCCTGCGGCAATGGCCGCTGCGGTCTTTTCCACCTTGGCCAGGGGGCGGAAGGACCGTGCAACTGTCCAGGTGGCTATGAAGAACGCCAGGACCAGCGTCAGCAGGCCGACGCCCACCACCACGAGGACGGCGTGCTCCATGACCTTGTCCACGGGAGTCAGCGGCAGCCCAATGATGACCACGCCATTCTGCCCGTTGGCCACGACTCCCACAGCAACAACCCGCCAGTTGGTTCCGGCGGTTCCCTTGACCTGGAAGGGCGCATTGGCGCGCTGCTTCGCTTCCAGCGGGGTGATGTTGGAAATCGCCGGACGATCGCTCTGGCTGCCGCCGAATGGATACGGTGCAAGGTCAGGGACGTAAAGCGTCAGGGAATAGTCCGTGGGAACCGCGGTGTCTGCGGGCACGGCGCTGTTAGGCTCGGTCAGCCTGTCGAAGGACTGGCGGTCCTGGGCCAAGGCGACAGCGGCCTTGAGCTTGTCGTCGACTTGGCCCTGCAGGTAGCTCTTGACGAGCGTCAGGGTACCTGCGCCGGTCGCCGCGAGGGCAAGCAGGAGCAGGCACATGATGATGGCTACCAGCTGCGACCGCAGGGAAGCCGACTTCCAGCGTTGCAGCAAGGTCAGCGCTTCTCTGCCGTTCGCAGCACGTAGCCCACGCCGCGCTTGGTCTGGATGAGGGCTGCGGCATCGGGATCGATGTCCACCTTGCGGCGAAGGTAGGAAATGTAGGACTCGACGATCGAGGCATCTCCGTTGAAGTCGTATTCCCACACGTGGTCAAGGATCTGGGCCTTGGACAACACGCGGTTGGGGTTGAGCATCAGGTAGCGGAGCAGCTTGAATTCGGTGGGGGACAGCTCGATCACGGTGCCGCCGCGGCGGACTTCATGGGCGTCGTCGTCGAGTTCAAGATCGTCAACGCGGATGACGGCGTCATCGTCCTCCAGCGGCTGCGTGCGGCGGAGTACGGCGCGGATCCGGGCCACAACCTCGTCAAGGCTGAACGGTTTGGTGACGTAGTCATCGCCGCCCACCGTCAGGCCGGTGACCTTGTCTTCGGTGTCATCCTTCGCGGTCAGGAAAAGCACGGGGAAGTGCTTGCCGGCCGCGCGGAGACGGCGGGTGACGGTGAAACCGTCCATGTCCGGAAGCATGACGTCCAGGACCGCCAGGTCCGGGGCATGAAGGTCGGCGGCGGCGAGGGCTTCGCGACCGTTGGCCGCGGCGACCACCTCGAAGCCGGCGAAACGCAGAGACGTGGAAAGAAGCTCGCGAATGTTGGGCTCGTCGTCAACCACAAGGAGCTTGGCTTCAGGACCGTTCTTTTTCATGACACCCATAGTGCTCCCAGAAACTGGGAGTTCTCTGAATGCTGCATGTGAGCCCCCCAAGTGCCAACGGCGTGTCAGGTTGGTTATGCCTGCAGGACCAACCCGACTCCCAGCGCCACCATGGTCACGGCAATCCCGCCGTCCAGGAACCGCCAGGACAACGGACGGGCGAAGAAGCCGCGGAGGAACCTCGCGCCGAATCCCAGGGAACAGAACCAGAGGATACTGCCCACCATGGCGCCGGCCCCGAACCACCACTGCAGGGGACTGCCTTGGGCGTTCGCCAGCGAGCCGATGAGGGCGATGTCCAGGTAGACGTGCGGATTGAGCCAGGTCAGCGCGAGGACGGTGGCTACCGCGGCCAGGGCACTGCCCTTTCGGCCGGTACCACCGTTACCACTGGTGCTTTCGCCCGTCGTCAACGACTGCGGCCGCATGGCGCGCCTGGCCGCCATCACGCCGTACGTCACCAAAAATGCGGCGCCTACATAGCGGAGGACGACGACGGCGGCAGGCGCTGCCGTCATCAGCGCACCTGTACCGAAGACTCCGGCCGCGATCAGGACGGCATCCGAAAGCGCACACACAGCGACGATGGGGACGAGGTGTTCGCCTCTGATGCCTTGGCGCAGCACGAACGCATTCTGGGCGCCGATGGCAACAATGAGGGCAAGACCCGTGGCCAGGCCGAGGCCTGCGGAATGGAAGTAGTCAAGGGAAGTCACCCTCCCGAAGTTACGGCGGTCCCAAACCTAAGACCAGCTAAAGTTTCTGAATCTGCGTAAGCTGAGCTTATGAGCCAGTTTCCATCCGAACAGTTGCTGACCTTTGCCACTGTCCTCTCCGAGGGGACGTTGGAAGCGGCGGCGCGCATGCTTCACATCACGCCGTCGGCGGTGTCCCAAAGGCTGAAAGCACTGGAACAATCCACGGGCCGGGTCCTGCTGCAACGCAGCAACCCTGCCCTGGCAACTGAAGCCGGCGAGGTCGTCCTGCGGCTGGCGCGGCAGGTGGGACAGCTGGAAGCCGACGCGGGCAAGGAACTGGGTCTGGATGGTGGCCAGCCCCAACTGGCCCTGCCGATCGTGGTCAACGCGGATTCTTTGGCGGTGTGGTTTCTGAAGGCGCTTGCCCAAGTGCCCGGCAGCCTCAACGTCACGTTCGATCTCCACCGTGACGACGAGCAGCACTCCACGTCGCTGCTCCGGTCAGGCACGGTCATGGCTGCTGTGACGGCCACGCCCGAGCCCGTCCAAGGCTGCCGCGTCGAAAGCCTCGGCATCATGCGGTACCTCCCCGTGGCCGCTCCGACGTTCGTGGAACGTTGGTTTCCGGGCCTTCCCAAGGGCCTCGACGGCGCAGCACTCAATGCTGCGCCAACAGTGGACTTCGACCGCAAAGACACCTACCAATGGGCCTTCGTCCAGTCCGTGATCAACGCCGAGGGGCGGCCGGTTCCCGAGAGGAAAGGCCCGCGCCACTATGTGCCGGCATCCCAGGACTTTGGCGATGCGATCCGGCTGGGACTCGGCTGGGGTCTCATCCCGGAAGTCCAATGCGGTCCCGACATTGCGGACGGGCGGCTGATCGAGCTCGCTCCGGAGCAGCCTTTCGATGTGCCGCTGTACTGGCAGCGGTGGCGCACGGCGTCCTCTGCACTGGACACGCTCAGCGAGACGGTCCGCCGGGTGTCGGCACAATACCTCCGCCAGTCCTGAAGACGCTAAATCCGAACACGCCCGCCGATGCTTCCAAAAATGTCGGTGCCCCGTTCCACACTTAAAACATGGCAAACACAGCAGCTCCAGTCAGCATCCATCACCTCACCGGTGAGGTCGAATTCCATGTCACCTACCTGGACACGGACACCGGACGGGTCCGGCGTGAAGACTTCCAGGACCTCATGGAGGCAGAACGCTTCGCCAGTGCGCAGCTCCGCGACGCGGACTCCTGGGCCGTCATTGACCAAGTGGACACCACGCCCTCAAACCGGATGGTCGCCTGAACCCCTGGCAGGTCGCCTGAACGCCTTACTCGGGCCGGTTCCCGGCGTGGCCGCCGTGGACGAACGGTGATGACACGCCTTCGTATTTGAGCATCATCATCATGCCCTCGGCAGCATGATCCAGATTGTGGCAGTGATCCATCCAAATTCCCGGGTTGTCGGCATGCAGCAGTACTTCCCATACTTCGCCGGGCAGCACATCCACGGTGTCCAGGACCAGTGGTGAGCCGCTGGGTGCCACGCCGTTCCTGCTCAGGACCTGCACGTGATGACCGTGCGGATGCATCGGGTGGGGTTCGGCGGTCCTGTTCACCACCGTCACTTTCACAGTGTCACCCTCCGCCACCTCAATGGACGGCACCAGCGGGTACGCCGCCCCGTTCACAGTGAAGGCATACCGCAGGACACCATCCACAAAACGAAATTGCCGGTCCAGCACCACTACCTCTTCGCGGGTGACAGCAGAGGCAGGTGGACCGGACGCCTCTGTCGGAGTCCCGGCCAGCGTATTCCCGGCGGACAGTGGACTGCCATAATCCAAAAGGTCCAGCACAGGAGTGGTGGCAAAAACGCCTGACGGCGCCCGCCCTTGGGCCGTTGTGGGGAATCCGGGTGGGGCAATGACCACCACGGCGTCGGCTGCCGAATCCGAGCGCAGGGTGACGGGGGAGTCCGGCATGCTGAACGCAACATCCACCCGGCCGCCCGCTCCCAGCCGCACCAACTTTCCCTTGATGTCCCCGGGCTCATTGACGTCGGTACCGTCCACGGCCACGGCCTTGAAGGACGTGCCTTCCACAAGGTAGCGCTGGGGCAAGGAATCGGTGTTCACCAGCCGCACCCGCACACTCGTCCCCGGGGCGGCCCGGTATTCGCTGCTGCGGTCTGAGGAGCCCAGCAACCCCAGACCGCTGAGGTCGTGCCCCGCCACCACGATATCCGTGTCAGCACGGACCTTCGCGGGATGGTGCACGACGAATGCGCCGTAGAGGCCCTTGCGGACCCCCTCGGCCGAATCCTGATGTGTGTGATACCAGTACGTACCGGCCTGTGCTGCGGTGAAGCGGTAGGTGGTGGACTGGCCAGGCATCACTGCGTCCTGTGTTGCGCCAGCCACTCCGTCCATGGCGTTGGGGACGTCGTAGCCGTGCCAATGGACAGTCACACCGGCGGCGACATCCCGGTTCTTGAGAACCACCTCCACTACCTCGCCCAGCGTGGCTTCTATCATCGGGCCAGGAACGCTCCCGAAGGTCCAGGCTTCCGTGGTTCGTCCGGATGGCAGGGGCAGCTGCTCCACCCGGGCGGTTAGTTCGTAGTGCCGGACCACCGCATCTTTGGGTGTCTCACCCACGAGGCTGGTCACCGGCGTCGGGTCCGCGACCGTGGCGGCGCTGTTACCGCGGTGATGGCTTACAGCGGCGGCTATCGCCGCGCCAGCGGCGGAGCGGCTCCCGAGCCATGCAAAGACTCCCGACCCCAACACTGTGCAAAGCATAAGGGCGGCCACGGCGGCCGACGCCGTCGTCGAACGTCTGCCATGGGTTCGCGCGACGCCGGAGCCGGCCGGCTTTCCCAGGGCGATCCAGGCGATCAGCATTGTTCCGCCCACCATGAAGAGAAGTACTGCGATGCTCCACGGTGCGGGGAACGGTCCGAGGACCAGGACTAGAACCAGTGCGGCGGCAGCGGACGAGGCCGCCGCCACCATTGCCATCACCGCCCCTCGGCGGCTTCGCCCGAACCACCACCGGACCCTGGCAGGTTTGGCGCCGGTGTTCCGCCTCCTCAGCAAGAACGGAACACCGGCCATCGCGGCCCAAGCCGCGGGGATGGCGGTCAGAGGCAGACTGATGATTATGCGTTCGCTGGCAAACCACCAACCGCCGGCCACCAAAGACGGAAGCAAGGCATAGCGTGACACCGTCACGATCACGGCAACACCCACCAACAGCAAAGCCAGGTCAATCCCGCGGCGCGGCCCCGGCTTCGGGTCAGTGCTTGAAACAACAGTCATCCACACGGCAGCCGTCCAGGCTGCGGCCGCGAGGATGGACAACACCAAATCCACCGCCAGCAGCTGCGAGGTATTCACAGCTGCCTTTGCTCAGGCTGCGCTGGAGGAGGCAGAAGCATCCGAAGCAGCAGCTTTCGGAGGCAACGGCTGCGGATTGAGGGCCGCTGCGCGTGCGCGGTTGAAGAGCCAGTAGGACATGAAGATCATCAGCACACCGGTGATCGGGTGGATGGAGACAACCCATGATCCGGCAGGGGTGATGAAGTCTTCCGAAGAACCGGTCAACATGCCGCCGATGATGAAAATGAACAGCTGGACCCAGGAAAGCAGGAAAATTCCGGCTGCCAGCCAGATTGTCCGGGCGCCCATCCGGGCGATGGCGGCCACAATGGCGGCGAGGAGCGCCGAGTAACGCAGCACATACTGGCCGTTCATCACGTGGAAGACGCCCGCTTCACGCTGGGCTTCAATGGTGTTCTGGAAGTGGAAGTATCCTGCGAAAAACAACTGCGCGAGTGCTGACAACAGGACGATTGCGGAAATGACCAGGAGGGCTTTACGCATGGGGAATCCTCTGGGGAAAACTTCTTTTCGGATTCTTCTAGGCCTTCGAACCGCCGGCTCCCTGGCTGCGGGCTACCCCCACCGCCGACGGCTGGCCGCCGGATTGCCTGGACCAGGGGCAACCACGTAGGGCGGAGAGCTTCACTAGGAATCGTAAATTCGCTGGAGGTGAATAGCAAGGGTCCTGAGGTACATTCCCGGAAGGGCCGCTACTGTTCCTGGCCCACGTCCTTGCCGACGTCCTTTGAATCCATGATCCGGTAGGCGTAGCCCTGTTCGGCCAGGAACCGTTGGCGTTTGGCGGCAAAGTCCTGGTCGAGCGTATCCCTGGCCACCAGTGAGTAGAACCGGGCAGCCCTGCCGTCCTGCTTCGGACGCAGGAGGCGCCCCAGCCGCTGCGCCTCTTCCTGCCGGGAACCGAAGGAACCTGACACCTGGATGGCCACGGACGCCTCGGGGAGATCAATGGAGAAGTTGGCTACCTTGGAGACCACCAGGGTATGGATCTCGCCTTTGCGGAAAGCGTCAAAGAGTTTCTGGCGGGCCTTGACAGTGGTTTCGCCCTTGATCAGGGGCGCGTCCAGGCGCTCGGCAATTTCATCCAGCTGGTCGATGTACTGTCCGATCACCAGCAACTGCTCGCCCTTGTGGACGGCCACCAGGTCTTCCACCAGTCTGGTTTTGGTTTCGGAGGTAGCGCACAGGCGGTACTTGTCGGCATCGTCGGCCATGGCGTAGGCCACGCGTTCGTCGCGGGGGAGGTCCACCCGCACTTCGACGCAGTCCGCAGGTGCGATGTAACCCTGTGCTTCGATGTCCTTCCATGGCGCGTCGTACCGCTTGGGACCAATGAGGCTGAAGACTTCGCCTTCCCGGCCGTCCTCACGGACCAGCGTGGCGGTGAGGCCCAGACGACGGCGGGCCTGCAGATCCGCCGTCATGCGGAAAATCGGGGCAGGCAACAGGTGGACCTCGTCGTAGATGATGAGTCCCCAGTCGTGCCCATCCACGAGTTCCAGGTGCGGATACAGGCCCCCGCGCTTGGTTGTGAGGACCTGATAGGTGGCAATCGTGACGGGCCGGACTTCCTTGACGGAGCCGGAGTACTCACCGATTTCGTCTTCGGTGAGGGACGTCCGCTTGAGGAGTTCGTCCTTCCACTGCCGCGCCGAAACAGTGTTGGTCACCAGGATCAGGGTTGTTGTGGAGGACGTCGCCATGGCTGCCGCGCCCACCAGTGTCTTCCCGGCACCGCAGGGGAGCACGACGACGCCGCTGCCGCCGGCCCAGAAGTTCTCCGTGGCCAGCTTCTGGTACGGCCGCAGCTGCCAGCCACTCTCGTCCAGCATGATGAGGTGTGGCTGCCCGTCAACGTATCCAGCGAGGTCTTCGGCGGGCCAGCCCAGTTTGAGGAGCAACTGCTTCAGCTGTCCCCGCTGCGAGGAATGCACCACCACGGTTTCACCGTCGATCCGCGGCCCCAGCAGGGGTGCGATCTTCTTGGCGCGGATGACTTCCTCGAGTACCGGATAGTCGTCGGTGCGCATCACCAGGCCGTGTTGGGGGTCCTTCTCCAACCGCAGGCGGCCGTAGCGGGACATGGTTTCTTCAATGTCGATCAGTAGTGCGTGCGGCACGGGGAAGCGCGAGTACTTCAGCAGGGTATCGAGTACCTGCTCGGCGTCCAGGCCCGCAGCGCGTGCATTCCACAGGCCCAGTGGCGTGAGCCGGTAGCTGTGCATGTGTTCCGGGGCGCGCTCCAGTTCGGCGAAGGCCGCAATGGCGTGCCGGGCTTCGGTGGCGAGCTCGTGGTCGACTTCGAGCAGTATGGTTTTGTCACTTTGTACGATCAGGGGACCGTCGTTCACAGTTGAATCCTCACGTTCACAGCTGAATCCTCACTTGGCACCGTCAAAGCGCCGTTTGGCTGGCAGCGCTGTTTTCATGAACGCATTTCTCCGGCGGGTTCCACATCGATGATCCGGTGGATGGACAACACCCGTTCGGTGTCCTTGGCAGGATCGAACACCCTGACCCGTCCGCCGGAGACGGATACAGGAACAACGGTTTCGGTGTTGGCATTCCCCAGGCTGTCCACCACGTTCATGGTGACCGCTTGTTTGAGCCGGATCGCGGTTTGGAGCGTCTCCAGGCCCAGCTGCGTGGATGCCTCGCCCGTCGCCTCGGCCGGGACGCCGCGGTGCTGACGAAGAACCGTCAGCTGCGCCTCGACGTCGTCGTCCGGGGGTGCGGTCCTGGGGGCGGTGTAGACAGGCCGCGCGCTGCCCGGCACCGCGGTGGTCCGCTTGAAACGCACGACGGCGGGTTCGGCCTCCTGCACGGCCGGCGAAAGTCCCAGCTCGCGCAGGACGCGGGCGGTTTCACGGGGGCTGGCCGAGGACGTGAGCACGGTGGGGGCGATGCGTACCAGGCTCAGCACGGAGGTCCTGGCTTCCTGGAGGAGATCGGAGATGGCGGTTTCGTCGTCGCTTTGGATGAAGCTGGCACTGGTTCCGATCCGGAGGCGGCCGTGGCGGGAGGCTGTGTCCTGGATGAGGTACGCCAATGGCTGGGGTACCTCGGTGGCCGAGTGCTCGCGGAGGAAAGCCAACAGCGACTCCGCGTCCTGTCCGGCGTCGAGGGCCCTGCGGATGGTGATGGCAGAGAAACGGTAGATCGATGCCGGCCCCTGGCCTTCGGCGTCGGCCATCAGCAACAGCGTCTCGCTGAGCTCCGGAGCCAGGTAGCCCGGGGCGACGGCCGTCAGGTCGGCCTGCAGGAGGATGTGGTTGACGGCGGCCGGCAGATGCTCGCCGAGGATGGTGATGGCCTGCTCCGGCTGGGCATCGGCAATGGCTGCGCCCAGTTGCGTCAACGCCCCGGAACCCATCAAACCCAGCAGGGCGGCCTCTTCGAGGATGCCGCGGACCAGGGAGCTGAAACGGCGGGACATCCTCGGCTGAGCCCACTCGGCGCGTTGGAGTACGGCCCTGGCGTCCAGGACGGGTGCTTTGCCGTCGGGCGCGGCTGCCTCGACGGTCAGCTCGTTCAGGATTTCAAGGACACGACGCCGGACCACCGGGGCATCCGGCCGCTGGGCCTCCGCGGACAAGGCGTTGATGGTGGTGCCCGCTGCACCATGATGGGCCGTCGAGGACGAAGGGCCCGTCAACGGCTGCCCCACCAGCGAAGGGGCGCGCTCGCTGGCAAGCCAGGCATTGACCAGCCACAGCCATTGTTCCTGCCGGGGCAGACTGAGCCATTCCAGGGACGGCGGCTGGACCCACGTTGAACTGTCGACGTCCAGGCGCAGCAGGCCGGACAAGGCACACAGCTCCAGGAGAATCGCCGTTTCGTGCACACCCAGACGGATCGACTCGGCAAGGCGACGCAGTTCCCGGACGCCCACGCCACCGCTCCGGAGCGTGGTGAGAGGCTGCTCCCGGACAGCGAACAGCAGCTCGTTGGCCAACCGCAGTGTTTCCGCGATGGCACCCATGGCCGCGTTGCGCCGCAGTGCCGCACTGGTGTGCCCCAACTCCGGAACCGGCGGGGAAAGAGTGAAGTCGTCAATGATGGCGCCGCCCCGGAGCGCAAGGCCCACGCTGTGGGGCAATTCGACGTGGCCGGCATCCAGGGGAACCAGCAGGCCGCGCGCCAGCAACCAGTCAATGGGCCCGACGTCGTGGCTTTCGTGCGTGACGGAAGCCCGCCGCTGTGCCTGGGGTACTGCGCCCATGGCCCAGCTGCCGAACTTGTTCAGCAGGCCAAGCGTCCGTTCGGGCGCTGACGAAAGGATGGCCCGCAGGTTCTCGGGAGTGGCCGTCCATCGCTGCAGGGCCAGGGCCGCATCCATGGGGGTGCTGGCCGGATGGATTCCCAGGCCGCTTTGGTGCAGCTCGGCGACCAACTGGACCACCCGCTGGGCGAAAGCGGGTTGCAACCGCACAAGTTCCGTGTAGCTCCTGCCCAGTCCAGCCGGGTAGATGCCGATCACGTCCTTGAGGCTGCCCACCGGAAGGTAGAAACGCTGGCGCGACGAGGTGGGCGGAGAGCCCTGGGGCGGATCAGCCCGGTGGATCAAGGCCAGCTCCTGCAGCTTTGCGAGGATCGGGTCCAAGGCCGAAAGAGTGGAACCGGCGATGACCTTCTTCAACCCTGCCGCCGAAACGCTGTGCCCGGTATCGGTGTTGGTACACAGATGGAGGGTTTCCAGGACCTGCATTTCCGGCTTGTTCAGGCGTTCAAGTGCCCGCTGCACACTGACGCGTGCGCTCGCCCTCGCAGCCAATGCCGCAAAGTCCGGCGCCATGGGGGAAATGAGATCAGGCCGCGCGGCAAACAAGGCCCGCAGCGAATTGTCGCTGCGCGCTTCCAGTTCCTTGCTGAGCGCGCGAATAAGGGACATCAATCCAACGTTACCGCCCCGCGGCAACTCGTGCCCGATCCTGGGCCGGCCGTCCTACTGCCGGCGGCGTTGCCGGACTGCGTCCAGCATCAGGACCATCGCGAGCGTGAAGGCCACAGGCAAACCATAAAGGGCAGTGGAGGTAACCCAAATGGGCGCCACGCCACCGTAATATGCCACTGCTATGACCACGGCAACAGCTGCCAGGGAAAAGGCGGCAATGGCGACGGCGGCAATCATAAGGGGGCGGCGGTAACCCGGGGAAGTCATGCCTTCAACGCTAGCAGCAGAGAGTCCGGGGCTGCGCGCCGCAGGAAATGAAGCCGCAGCTTGCCCGTGCATGGCCGACAAAGCGGGATTAGGGGGTCCGGCAGGATAACCTTGAAGGAACAGACCAACACGGACCGGACTGTCACCCTCGATCCCGCAGCTATCTGCGGATGCGGTAACGGCCCGGCGTGTCTCCCACAGCAAGAACGAAGAAGGTTGATTACGTGCCTACCGGCAAGGTCAAGTGGTATGACAAGGAAAAGGGCTTCGGCTTCCTCGCAGCTGAAGACGGCCAGGAAGTCTTCCTGCCCAAGACGTCCCTGCCTGCGGGCGTAACGGAGCTCAAGGCCGGTACCCGCGTGGAGTTCGGCGTCGCCGACGGCCGCCGCGGTGCCCAGGCACTGGGACTTCGCGTCCTGGAGAAGACTCCGTCGATTGCCAAGGCCAAGCGCATGAATGCCAGGGACCTCGCTCCGATGGTGCAGGATCTTGTCACCGTCCTGGACAACCTCTCCGGTTCGTTGTCCTCCGGCAAGTACCCCGATGGCAACAAGGCCAAGGCCATCAGCATGGCGCTGCGCAAGGTTGCCGACGAGCTGGAAGCCTAGGACCGGCCATGACCTCGGAATCCGCACAGGAAACAACGCCCGCACAGGATGTCCTGGATAACGCCGGGGCAGGTCCTCGTGGTGCCCAGGCTCCTGGCAACGGGGAAGCTCCCGCGCGGAAGCCCACGGCCACCAAGCCGCGTGCCGGTTTGCCCGTGTGGCGCACAGGCAAGCCGGACGCCTTCCTGGCAGCCGCCGTCGATACTGCCCGTGAGGCTGTGGAGGGCATCGCCAAACCGGGCGAGGTGGGCGCGCACCTTGGCGCCAAATCCGAAGGTGACCGAGTGGTCACCCACCTTTTTGAGTCCAAGCTTGCCGGATACGGCGGCTGGCAGTGGTATGCCGTGGTGACCCGCAACTCGCGTTCCAAGATCGTCACTGTGAGTGAGCTCGGGCTGTTGCCTTCCGAGGATTCCATCCTGGCGCCGGAGTGGGTGCCTTGGGCCAAGCGTGTCCGGCCCGAGGACGAGACGCCCTTGGTGGAGGAGACAGAAAGTGACGTTTCCGAAGAGTCAGTGCAGGCTGCCGAAGACGAGGCAACCGGCCCGGCCGCCGAAGACGACGACGAACCGGACGAGTCCGGGGACGAAGACATCGCTGTGGACAGCGACGAAGCCGGGGCTGAATAAGCATTGCGGAAACACTGGGTGACTCAATGGATGGCGGACACTGATGTCCACGTTTAGGTCGCTCGGAATCCTCAACTACCGCATCTGGTTCTTCGGTGCGCTGATATCCAACATCGGGACCTGGATGCAGCGCACAGCCCAGGACTGGCTGGTGTTTGACCACCTGACAGCGCATGACGCCGGGGCGATGGGCATTACCTTGGCCCTGCAACTGGGGCCTCAACTGTTCCTTGCGCCCTGGGCGGGACTGCTGGCTGACCGCTACAGCCGGCGCAAGCTGCTGTTCATCACGCTCATAGCCATGGCCTTGCTCAGCACCGGCCTGGGCATCCTGGTATTGCTGGGTGTGGCTGAGCTGTGGCACGTGTACATTTTCGCGTTGCTCCTGGGAATCGTGACTGCCCTGGACGCGCCGGTGCGCCAGACATTCGTCTCCGAGCTGGTTACCGACGACTACCTGTCCAATGCGGTGGCCCTCAACAGCGCTTCCTTCAACGTGGCACGCATGATCGGACCCGCGGTCTCGGGCGTGCTGACGGTGGTGGTGGGCCCCGGCTGGGTTTTCCTTATCAACACCGTCTCGTTCGTGGCCATGCTTGTGGCATTGAAGCTGATTCCGGTGTCGTCGCTTCGTGCCCAACCCCGTGCCGCCGCCGGGAAGGGACGAATCCGGGAAGGGCTGCGCTACGTGCAGAGCCGGCCCGATATCCAGGTGGTCCTGGTGGCCATTTTCATCGTGGGCACTTTCGGACTTAACTTCCCGCTGTTCATCGCAGCCATGGTGGGTACGCAGTTCGGCATGGATGCAGGCGCATTCGGACTGCTGAACTCCGTCATGGCCATCGGCTCAGTGACCGGGGCGCTGCTGGCCGCGCGCCGTGGCCGGCCCCGCCTCAGGCTGATCTTCGCTGCAGCCGGTGGCTTCGGCGTGGCAAGTGCCCTCGCAGCCCTGGCTCCCAACGCCGTGATGTTCGGGCTCGCCCTGGTCCCATGTGGCCTGTTCGCCTTGACCCTGATTACCAGCGCCAACGGTTACGTACAGTCCACCACCGAGGCAGTCATGCGTGGCCGCGTGATGTCCCTCTATATGGCTATTTTCATGGGCGGCACACCAATTGGCGCTCCGCTGGTGGGCTGGGTGGCCAACGTGGGCGGCCCCCGCTGGGCTGTCGGCGTCGCGGCCGTAGCCGGCGTCAGCACCGCCGTCGTGGGTTTGGTGTGGATCATCAGGGCCAAGCAGCTGCGCCTCCGCTTCGATCGCAGGGCCCGCGGCCTGCGGCATTTCCGGGTGGAGTCGCTGCTGTCCGGTCCGGTTACTGAGGATGGCGACGGCGGCCCTGGGCCGGTCCGCTAAGGCGCCTTGGGGGATTTAAACGGGGGAGCCGCCCGGGCATGACCCAGGCGGCTCCGTTCGATCCTTTTTTGGGGGAGCTACTTCTTCAGTTCGCCCACGACGTAGTCGATGCTGGCGAGCAGGGCCGAGACGTCGTCCGGTTCAATGGCTACGAACGTGGCGATGCGCAGCTGGTTGCGGCCAAGCTTGCGGTACGGCTCAGTGTCCACCACGCCGTTGGCCCGCAGGACCTTGGCGATGGCGGCGGCGTCAATCGAATCGTCGAAGTCGATCGTGGCGATGACGTTGGAGCGGTCTTCGGCGTTGGCGACAAACGGCGTCGCGTACTCGGAAGCTTCTGCCCATGAGTAGATGCGGTTGGCCGAATCTGCCGTGCGCTTGCTGGCGAAGTCCAGGCCGCCGTTGCTGTTCAGCCACTGCACCTGGGCATCCAGCGTTACCAGGGTGGAGAGCGACGGCGTGTTGTACGTCTGGTTCAGCTTGGAGTTGTCGATGGCTGTCTGGAGGTCCAGGAAGTCAGGGATCCAGCGGCCACTGGCTTTGATGCGGGCGGCCCGCTCCAACGCGGCGGGGGAGAAAAGACCGAGCCACAGGCCGCCGTCGGAGGCGAAGTTTTTCTGCGGCGCGAAGTAATAGACGTCCGACTCCGAGACGTCGACGTCCAGGCCGCCGGCGGCGGAGGTCGCGTCCACCAGGACCAGCGAACCTTCGTCGGCTCCCTGGACCCGCTTTACGGGAGCCGCGACGCCGGTGGAGGTTTCGTTCTGCGGCCACGCGTATACGTCAACGCCGGCTTCTGCCTGGGCGGCAGGACGGGTGCCGGGTTCGGACTTGATGATGGAGGACGCATCAAGGAAAGGTGCCTTGTTGGTGGCGGCGGCAAACTTGGAACCGAACTCACCGAAGGAGAGGTGCTGGGCCTTCTTGTCCACCAGGCCGAACGCGGCGACGTCCCAGAACGCGGTGGAACCACCGACGCCGAGGACAACCTCGTAGCCTTCGGGGGCGCGGAAGAACTGGCTCAGGCCCTCCCGGACGGAACCCACCAGGTTCTTGACGGGAGCCTGCCGGTGGGAGGTGCCCAGGATGGTGGTGGCAGCGGCAGACAGGGCCTCGAGCTGTTCCGGGCGGACCTTGGACGGTCCAGCGCCGAAGCGTCCGTCTTTCGGCAGGAGGTCGGCGGGTATGGTGATGCTGTTGTCGCTCACGTGTGGCTCCAAAGGGTATCGGCTCAAGATGGGTCGTGGCAGGTGGCGTCAGCTGCCCCTTCGACACCCCAATTCTGCCTGACATGGCCCGCGCGCAGGAACCTGCCCCTGTCATAGTCCGCCACGTGGAACGCGGACGAACAAGATGCGACCGCAATGGGTCCGGAATTATCCGGAGTAATTCCAAATAAGCTAGGCTGGGGGTTGGCGTTCAAAGGGTGGCGGTGGCACCGCCCACCCCGGTATGGGACGCGGTACGGTGGAGATTACGCAAGAACTGCGTTCGAGGAGAGCTGAGCTGGATGACGGATCTGATCGATACCACTGAGATGTATCTTCGGACCATTTTGGAGCTTGAAGAAGAAAACATTGTGGCTCTCAGGGCCCGCATAGCCGAACGCCTGCGGCACTCCGGCCCCACGGTCTCCCAGACCATCGGGCGGATGGAGCGCGATGGCCTGGTGATTGTGTCCAACGACCGCCACCTGGAGCTGACCGAAGTCGGACGCAAGCGTGCCACCGAAGTCATGCGGAAGCACCGTCTGGCGGAGCGGCTCCTGGCCGATGTCATCGGACTCGACTGGGCGTACGTGCATGATGAAGCCTGCCGCTGGGAGCACGTGATGAGTGAGCGCGTGGAGCGCCGGCTCTACGAACTGCTTGAGCATCCCACCGAGTCACCTTACGGAAATCCGATTCCGGGACTGGAAGCACTGGGAGGCATGGCCGGAACGCAGTTCCCCCGGATCGACGTGAACCTCCTGCAGGCCATGGACGGCTACGCCTCCGACTCCCGGGTGGTTGTCACGCGGCTGGCCGAGCCCATCCAGGTGGAGCCGGAACTGCTCACCCAGTTGGATGAGGGCGGAATCCGGCCCGGGGCGCCGGTCTCCCTCGAGCGCGTGGGCGAGTACATCTCCGTCCGGGTGCCCGGCATCGAAGGAGCCTTGGAGCTCCCGCCTGAAGTTGCAGCGCACGTCTTCGTGTCCCTCAACTGACAGCCTTCCGGTCCGACAACCCTCCCGGCAGTGTCAAACCTCACTTTGAGGGGCTTTGGCGCGCGTGTGACCTGCGGTTTTTCGAAATTGATGATAAGGGCCCGCCGCCGCAGGCATCTTTCTGTTGATAACGAATTTATTACCAACGCCCTTAATCCCCTATAGTTATCTACTAGCGCTGATACCAAAGCGTTACCTGATCCGGAGCCGAGCTCTGCCAGCGGATCGGGTGAACCATCACCACTGGCAGAGGCGGGGGAACCACAAGCGGCTGTCTAAAGAAGCAGCCTTGGGGTGAAGTCCGCAGCAGAAGTGCCCATTGATGCAAGTCCCTCCTTGGATACCTGTGTGCCGTGAGCGCTTCGTGCGGACCGGGTCTTTGAACTCTCTGACCCGAATCCGACAGCTAACTTCGCAGGCTTTTCAGAGAGGAACAGAGTTTGACATCGCAGAACGTCAGGGGCCGCCGCCGTGCGTCCGGCCCCGCTACTGAGCTGCGGCCAGCCCGCGTCGTAACGGAGATCCGGCCCCGCGACACCGAACGCCAGGTGCGCCGCCGTAAGAGCCCGTTGCGCCAGGTTGCCGACTTCGCCGCAGCAAGTGGCGTCGGGCAGAAGGCCGGAGTTGCGCTTGCCGCCACCGGACTTGCCCTGACTGTCGGCCTGCCGGCCACCAGCCCCGTCATGGCCACCTCGGAATCGGGACAGTCCGAATCTGCCCTGGCCGTTGGCGGCACTGTCGGAAGCCAGCCCGAGGTTTCCGCGGCAGCATCAGCCAAAATCGACTTCAGCCGCGCAGCTGTAGCCACCGCTGCGGACCCTGACGGAAAGCTGAAGCAACTGCTCAGCGCCCAGTCGGCCGGCAGCATCCAGCGTGCTTCTTCCGTGGGCACCCTGGGCAGCCCCCTCGACACGCTCACCACCGCTTCCCCCTTCGGTTACCGCGTCAGCCCCCTCACGGGCGGCACCGGTGACTTCCACCGCGGCCAGGACTTCGTGGCCCAATGCGGAACTGCCGTGCATGCAGCTGCAGCAGGCAAAGTGACTTTTGCCGGGTGGCACGAGTACGGCGGAGGAAACCGCGTGGTTGTGGATCACGGCAACGGCCTGGAGACCACGTACAACCACCTGTCGTCCTTCAACGTCCAGGTGGGCCAGACGGTCAACCGCGGGGACACCGTAGCCCTGAGCGGCACCACAGGCGCCTCCACCGGCTGCCACCTCCACTTCGAAGTACAGGTCAACGGCGAGGTCGTTGACCCCATGGGCTGGCTCTAAGCCAGTTGATGGTGCTCTCTCGCATTGATGACAGGCCTCGTGACCTGAATGTGACATTCGCTTTCAATTGTTATAACCTTCAGAGCGCATCGGCTTTTTAGGGGGCCGGTGCACTTGAGTGGATTGCCTAGCTCTGCCACCACTCGAGGTCCGTTCGCAAAATCGTCTGGCAGGGGCGGGGGAACCACTTCTGGTCTTCGAATGAAGGCCTTGGGGTTAAGTCGCAAAGTTTCCCAGTGAAGCAGCGCGGCCGGATGACTCCCATCCGAATCCGACAGCTCACCTCGCAGGCATTGGGAGAGGCTACCTACGTGTCATCACGCACTACCCCTGCGCGCCATCGCGCTGAATCGGTTCGTTCGAACCCGTTGAACACTCTTTCGAAGGCTGTTTCCTCGAACGCCGGTACCGTTGGCCGCCAGGCCGCCGTGCTGGCAGCAGCCTCAGGCCTCGTCCTTACTGTCGGGTTGCCGGCTCACGCCGCTGACACCGACGTCTCCACCTCGGAAGTCTCCAGCACCCAGCAGCTGGCTGCCACCGCAGTGGTCACTGCAGAGCCAACAGCCACCGTCTCCTTCGAGAGCCCCGTCGTGGCCACCAAGGAAGCCCCCAAGGTTGTCCAGCGTGCGGCCCTGGTCACAGAGCGCACGGCGGATGAAGCCACTGCAGTCACTGCCCAGTCCTCCGAAGCCAAGGAGTCCGCCTCCAGCGCGGCAGCATCCGGGCTCGCAGCGATTGCCTACACAGGAATCGGCTCGCCTTACGTATGGGGCGGCACTACTCCGAGCGGCTGGGACTGCTCCGGCTTCACCCAGTGGGTCTACGCCCAGGCCGGCATCAGCATCCCCCGCGTCAACGCCTGGACGGCCATGAAGCCCACCAGCGCCCCCCAGCCCGGTGACCTGGTCATGCAGAACGGCGGTGCGCACGTAGGCATCTACGTCGGCAACGGCATGATGATCAGTGCTTTGAACCCGGGCCAGGGAACCCTGCTGCACTCCGTGGCCTCCACCGGCACGTCTTCGTTCTTCACCCTCCGCTAGAAACAACCGATTCGGGGCCGGCTGACGTACCCCTGCCAGCTGACCCACTACCCACAGGTACCCCAACTGCCTGCGGATACGAAAGAGAAAACAATGACCAGTGCACACAAAGTTGCACGGCACCGCGCTGAGGCCCCCAAGACCAGCTCGCTTGCCGTCATCGCAAAGGCCGTCACCGTCAACGCCGGTGGCGTCGGCCGCCAGGCAGCAGTCATCGCCGCAGCTTCAGGCTTGGTGCTGACCAGCGGTATCGCTGCCAATGCTGCTGAGACGAATGTCGACCGCGAATCGACGTCGACGTCCGCCCTCGATGTCCAGTCTGTTGCCCAGGCCACCATCGCTGCGGACTCCACGGTTGCCATCTCTTACGAGCGTCCCGTGGTCACCACCGTGGAAGCTCCGGCTCCCGTGGTTGAAGAGGCTCCGGCAAAGGTTGAGGCCAAGGCATCGACCAAGTCCACCGCCACTGCGGCTCCGGCCACGAACGCCTCAGTGGCCGTCAGCACTGCCACCCCTGCACCCGCTGCTCCGGCTGCGTCCAGCGGACTCGGCGCAGCAATTGCTGCCGCCGCGTACGCCCAGCTCGGTGTCACGCAGGACTGCACCATGCTGGTCACCAACTCCCTGGCAGCAGTGGGAATCCACTTCCACGACTGGCCCGCCGGTTACCTTTCGCTGGGCCGCACCGTGAGTGCAGCAGAAGCGCAGCCCGGGGACCTCGCTTACTACGCCAATGGCGGTTTGGCCGGACAGGCACACATTGCTGTGTACGTCGGCAACGGCATGGCAGTCCACGGTGGATGGAACGGATCCACCACGGCACTGTTCAGCGTCAACGTCGGCTCCGGCCCGGTCTTCATCCGCGTCAACGGCTGACAATCAGCTCCCGGAACACCCCGCAGGCAGATGCCTGCGGGGTGTTTTGCTTTAATCACGCGTGAACTTTTGCCGACACTGTGAGCGAAACGACAAATAAATTCGTTGATACGGCATATAAGTGCTTACCCTTGTGTTGTCGATCCACAGCCCGTACATGCAGAGGGCAGCCGGCCCTCGTGCCCCTGACGGGTGCGGCCGTGAAGAGGTACGTGCATGCGCACACTCGTTCTGAATGCTGGATATGAACCGCTGGCGGTAATAACATTCCGCCGGGCGCTGGTCCTTGTGCTCACTGGGAAAGCAAGCGTAGTGGCCGAAGGCGACGAGCCTGTCGTCGGGCCACAGGAGATTCTCGGACGCCCCTCCGTGATCCTCCTTAACCGCTACATCCGCCCCAAGTACAACAAGATCACTGCCGTAAGCCGCCGCGGGGTTCTTCGCCGCGACGGTCACCGGTGCGCCTACTGCGGGAAAACAGCCCACACCATAGACCACGTCCACCCTAAATCCAGGGGCGGCGCGGATTCCTGGGAAAACCTGGTTGCGGCGTGCTTGAAATGCAACAACGCCAAGAGCGACCACACACTTGCCGAAATGGGCTGGAAACTCCGTTTCAAACCCGGTGTGCCCCAGGGGACCATGTGGCAGATCAAAGAACTCGAGAAACCTGCGCCGGACTGGGACCCGTTCCTTCTGCCGGAATCCGCTGCCTGATCGATTTCTGCTGAGCTCCCGCCGTCCGGGTACGCTGGGCGGATGGAGTTCAACGCCGTTGTTTTGGCGGGTGGCAGGGCCACCCGCCTCGGTGGCGTGCCCAAGCCCACGTTGAAGTACGACGGCGGCACCCTCCTTTCGCACGCACTGGAGGCTGCCCGGGCTGCTGCTGCCACAGTAGTGGTGGGTCCCGGCGAGCACGGAGTGCATTTGCCCGGATCCGTGCTGCTCGCGCGTGAGGAGCCGGCCTTCGCGGGCCCGGCAGCGGCGATCGCCGCAGGGTTGTCGGCGCTGGATACGGCCGGGATGAGATCCCCCTGGACACTGGTTTTGGCCTGCGATATGCCCAAGGCATCGCAGGGGATCGGCCGCCTGTTGGAAGTGCTCGCTGGGCACCCCGGGGTGGAAGGGGTCATGGCGGTATCCGGTGACGGGCGGAAGCAGCCGTTGTTGGGCATATACAGCACGGCCGCTCTGGACCGGGAGGTGGCCTCGGCCGTCCGGGGTTCCGGGTTAACGAACTCTTCAGTGTTCAAGCTGCTTGCTAGGCTGAACCTGCTGGACGTTGACGTCCCCGCGGGGTCCACAGACGACGTGGATACGTGGGAGGACGCCGCGGTGCTGGGTATTGACTACGAGTTGGAGGCGGACGTGAAGAGCCAGGAAGAAACGCTCGAGGACTGGTGCCGCATATTGCTGCAGGCGTTTGAGCTTGAGGGCGTGGAAATAGACATCTACGAGGTACTGGCCGTGGCAGGAGTGGCCGCGCATTCGGTGGTTCGCCCGGCCGCGCCGCTCACCACCTTCATTGCAGGCTTCGCGGCGGGAATGGCCCGTGGCATTGGCCAGGCCAGCGATGACGCCTCCATGAAAGCGGCCCTGGACCTGGCCCGCAAAATCGCCAAGGAGTACTCGGAGACCGGGACTGACGCCGAATGACGGAGGCCCCCGGCGAGGGCCACCACGCGGCACACACATGGCAGGAGGCCCGGCAGCGCGCGTTCGACGCCGCCACGCCCATACCCCCGGGGCCGGTTTCGCTGGCAAAAGCCCTTGGCCGTACCCTGGCCTCTGATGCCCTGGCTATCCAGGACATGCCCCACTATGCCTCCTCCGCGATGGATGGATGGGCAGTGAACGGCAGCGGCCCGTGGATCCTCAGTGAACCCGGTCAGCGTCTGGCGCCCCACCAAGCGAGCCCGATAGTCACCGGCGGACTCATTCCGCCCGGCGCCAAGGCCGTCTTGCGAAGCGAGAGCGGTATCATCACCACCGACGACGACGGCCTGCCGGTTCTCGCGCTTGGCGGCGCCGCCAAGCCGGGGGAGCCCCGCAACGGCCAGCACATCCGCAAGGCCGCAGAAGAAGCGGCCGAAGGTGACGTCCTTCTCAAGGCCGGAACACGCCTGAACCCCGCGCACATTGCCCTAGCGGCCCTTGCCGGCCTGGATCACGTGGATGTTCTGGGAAAGCCCTTGGTCCGCTTCCTCCTGACAGGCTCGGAAGTGGTGGAGCGCGGCATCCCGCAACCGGGTCAGGTCAGGGACACTTTCGGGCCACAATTAGGTGCAGTAGTGGAACTCCTGGGCGGAATCGCCGGCGAACAACTCCGGGTGGGTGACAGCTACGAGGAATGGATGGCCGCGCTTCAGGATACGGAGCCGGAACCAGGCGGACCGGACGCAGAAACAGAGCCGCCGGCCGACGTCGTCATCACGACCGGCGGGACCGGGCGCTCCGGAACGGACCACTTCCGGAGGGCCGTGGCCGAACTCGGCGGCCGCCTGCTGATCGATGGCATCGCGATGCGGCCAGGGCACCCGGCCGTTTTGGCGGAACTTCCTGATGGACGGTTCGTGGTGGGGCTGCCGGGCAACCCCTTGGCCGCGATGATGGCTCTCTTCACTGTCGGGGCGCCGTTGCTTGCAGCCCTCGGGCATGCCCGCCCGGCTGACGTGGGAGAGGTGCCGTGCGGCACCACCATCGATGCTGATCCGGGGCGAACGCGTCTGATGCCCTTCAGGCTGGTCTATGGCCTGGCGTCGCCGGCCCAGCACACAGGTCCGGGAATGATGCGGGGATTGGCCGGCGCTGACGGGGTCATGATTGTGCCTCCCCATGGAGTCCAGCTGGGGGAACTGGTCCCTGCTTTCCCTTTGCCCTGGGCGAAGCCGCTGCCCGCGCCGAAGCCGCCGGAGGACAAACCGCGGAAGACGCAGGCCCGGCCTCCGCGCAAGGCTCCCGCGGGTCCTGTCGATTGGAGCGGACTGGACGCCTGACCGCAGGATGCAAGATGCAATGATGGACCTATGAACAGGCACGCTCCCGAACAGGACATCAATGAAGATGACCTGCAAATCCATCCGCCCAAACGAGCCGCAGCAGGTGTCAAGGCCGTCACGGTCGCCCTCGAGCGCGGTTATGCCCAAGCCGGTGTAACCCGGACTGTCCGGTCCATGCTGCGGGTCAACCAGCATGACGGCTTCGATTGCCCCGGCTGTGCGTGGCCGGAATCGATCACCGGCAGGCGGAGCCCGGCAGAGTTCTGCGAGAATGGCGCCAAAGCCATCGCCGAGGAAAGCACCACCCGTACAGTCGGTGCCGGATTCTGGGCTGAACACCCGATTGCCGAACTGGAAGGCAAAACCGAGTACTGGCTGGGCAGCCAGGGCCGCATCGCCGAGCCTGTCGTCATCAGGCCGGGGGACACGCACTACTCACCGATCAGCTGGACCGATGCTTTCGCCTTGATCGGCGAACACATCAATGCCACCACCCCGGACAAGTGTGTGTTCTACACCTCCGGCAGGACAGCCAACGAGACCGCCTTCATGTACCAGCTGTTCGCACGAAGCCTGGGCACCAACAACCTGCCGGACTGCTCCAACATGTGCCATGAGTCCTCAGGCAGTGCGTTGAACCCCACCATCGGGATCGGCAAAGGCACTGTTTCGCTGGAGGATATCCACCACTCGGAGCTGGTGCTGGTAGTGGGCCAAAACCCGGGCACCAACCATCCGCGGATGCTGTCCGCCCTGCGGGACTGCAAGAACAACGGCGGCAAAGTGGTGGCCGTAAACCCGCTTCCCGAGGCCGGACTCCTGAATTTCAAGGACCCCCAGTCCCTCAACGGCGTGATCGGTGGCGGCACCACGATTGCCGATGAGTTCCTGCAGATCAAGGTCGGTGGCGACCTCGCGCTGTTCCAGGCCCTGGGCCATCTGCTCCTGGAGGAAGAGAAGCGCAACCCGGGCACCGTCGTCGACCATTCCTTTATCGAGAGCCAGACCGAAGGCTTTGACGCCTACCGGGAAGCGCGTTCCGTGCTGGACTGGGCTGAGACGGAACGGGCCACCGGACTCTCGCGCGCGGAGATCACCAAGGTTGCCGGGATGATGGCAGCTTCCAAGGCCACGGTCATTTGCTGGGCGCTCGGGCTGACCCAGCAGCCGCACTCGGTGGACACGCTGCGCGAGATCATCAACCTGCTCTTGCTGCAGGGCAACTTCGGCAAGCGCGGCGCTGGTGCTTGTCCGGTTCGTGGCCACTCCAACGTGCAGGGCGACCGCACCATGGGGATCTGGGAGAAACCCAAGGAATCCTTCCTGGCTGCCCTGGACCAGGAATTCGGCTTCCGCATGCCCCGGGACCACGGCTACGACTCCGTGGAAACACAGCACGCCCTGGAAAAGGGAGACGTGGACGTGTTCGTCTCCATGGGCGGGAACTTTGCCGCCGCCGGCTCGGACACGGCGGCGTTGGAGGAGGGCCTGAAGAGGGCCGGGCTGACCGTGCACATCTCCACCAAACCCAACCGCGCCCACATTGTCCATGGCCGGACGTCGCTGATCCTGCCGACACTGGGGCGGACCGACACGGACGACAAGCACCCCAAAGGCAAGCAGTTCCTTTCGGTGGAAGACTCCATGTCCGTCATCCATAAGACACAAGGCAGGCTGGAACCGGTCTCCGAACACCTGCTCAGCGAACCCGTGATCGTAGCCCGCATGGCCCAGGCCACCTTCGGTGACGACCACAGCGTGGACTGGCGGGCCATGGCCGAGGATTACGACGTGATCCGGGACCACATCTCGCGCGTCATACCTGGATTTGAGGACTTCAACGCAAGGGTCCGGACCAAGAACGGCTTCGTACTGCCGAACCCACCCCGTGATTCCCGCACCTTTGCCACGGATATCGGAAAGGGCCGGTTCTCCGTGCGGCCGCTGGAGTACCTTGAAGCGCCCGAAGGCCACCTGATCCTGCAAACCGTGCGCAGCCACGACCAGTACAACACCACGTTCTATGGCCTGGATGACCGTTACCGTGGCGTCTCGGATGGGCGGCGGGTGGTCCTGGTCCACCCGGACGACCTGACGGAGCTGGGTTTCAATGACCGTGATCTGGTGGATGTCATCTCCACCTTCGCCGGAACCGAGCGCCGGGCCGACAAGTTCCGGCTCATCGGTTACCCGACCGCCAGGGGATGCGCTGCGGCGTACTTCCCGGAAGCCAATGCCCTGGTGCACCGTGAGCTGGTGGCCCGGGAATCAAACACCCCCGGTTACAAGGCCATGACTGTGCGCTTTGTAAACCATGAGGAGAACGGATCCTGACGTGGGACGCGTGACGCAACGCCGCAAGGTGCACAAGTTCGTCCTGGACGGTTCGCCCCAGGCATTGGAGCATCCCGTCCGTTTCAAGGAAGATGTCCTGGCGGTGGAGGAGCCCCTGGAAATCCGGCTTGGAGACATGTCCTTCTCGGTGACCATGCGGACCCCGGGGGACGACTTTGACCTGGTGGCGGGCTTCCTGGTGTCGGAGGGCATTGTGTGGGAGCCTTCGCAGCTGATTTCCGAGCGTTTTTGTTCGGGGGAGGACGAGAACGGGGTTCAGACATTCAACGTCGTGGATGCCCAGCTCCGTCCTGACGTGGAGCGCCCTGACACGGGCAGGAACGTGTACACGTCCAGTTCGTGCGGCATTTGCGGCACGGACTCGATCGAGGCCGTCCGCAAGTCCTCCCGCCACAGCCCCAAGGAGGACGACGTCACCATCCCCGTGGCGGCGCTGGCCGCACTTCCGGACCGGCTCCGCGAGGCACAGGCGGTCTTTGACAAGACGGGCGGCGTCCACGCTGCCGGACTCTTCCGGATTCACGACGACGGCACCACCGAGCTGCTGTGCCTCCGGGAAGATGTCGGCCGGCATAATGCGGTGGACAAGGTGGTGGGCTGGGCACTGCGCGCCGGCAAGCTGCCCTTGCGCGGTACCGTGCTGCAGGTTTCCGGGCGGGCATCTTTTGAGCTGGTGCAGAAAGCTGCCATGGCCGGGATCCCCGTCCTGGCCGCGGTCAGCGCGCCCTCCAGCCTTGCTGCTGAACTTGCCGTGGAGTCCGGCATCACCTTGGTGGGCTTCAGCCGGGGATCGAGCCTGAACGTGTACGCCGGCCGGGACCGGATAGTCGGGCAGCCAGGTTAAAGCTGGTGGGTGCCTGGGGATAGTGTCCAATCACTTGGCTATTGTCCGCGAACGCCGTAGATTTTATCCATCGATTGGAAGCGCGGCGAAAACCATAAATGCCGTCCACGCCAAGCACGCCGGGGCCGGGTCACCAAGCCTGGCCGCCCAGCCAACGCCCAAAGGGGAAATAATTGCACGACGACCGCCGGATCACTGAACAGCGTCTCGACCGATTTGTTCGGGACCGCATTCTTCCGGCCATTTACGGCAGGGCGATACCGCTTGAACTCAGCAGCTGGGATGTACCCGGAGAACCGGTGCCGGCCGCAGAAGCGATGCGCCAACTGTTCACACCGCAGGAGCCCGGGGCGCCCTGGGGCAAGGCATGGAGCACCAAGTGGTTGCGTCTGCAGGGCGAGGTTCCGCCGGACTGGGGCATGTCCGATGCCACCGCTGTGGAGATCATCGTGGATCTGGGTTTCAACAGCGACGTCCCGGGTTTCCAGTGCGAAGGAACTGCCTGGCGTGCCGATGGAAGCATCATCAAAGCAATATCGCCCCGGAATTACCACGTTCCGCTGAAGCTGCTGGGTGGCGGACAATCCGTTGACTTCTATGTGGAAGCGGCGGCCAACCCGGATGTGGCGCAGGGCTGGTCCTTTGCCCCCACTCCGCTCGGGGACAAGGCCACTTCCGGCGACGAGCCGCGGTACCGCCTTGGCAGGATCGCAATCGCCGAGCTCAACGAGACCGTCTGGGAACTCAACCAGGACATCTGGACGCTCACCGGCCTGATGCATGAGCTGCCAATGGAGCTGCCCCGCCGCCACGAGATCCTGCGCGCCCTCGAACGCATGCTGGACATCATGGACCCGGACGACGTCGCTGGAACCGCCGCAGCCGGCCGTGAGGCCCTCAGGGAGGTGCTGGGCCGCCCCGCGTATGCCTCAGCCCACGAACTCATGGCGACGGGCCATGCACACATCGACTCAGCCTGGCTGTGGCCTGTCCGCGAAACCATCCGCAAGTGCGCCAGGACGTTCTCCAACGTGGTGGCGCTCATGGACGAAGATCCGGACTTTGTGTTCTCCTGCTCCTCGGCACAGCAGATGGCCTGGATCAAGGAATACTTCCCCGAGCTCTTTGTGCGCATCCGCGAGAAAGTGAAGGCCGGCCAGTTCATCCCCGTGGGTGGCATGTGGGTGGAATCGGACACCAATATGCCCGGCGGCGAGGCCATGGCGCGGCAGTTCGTGGAAGGCAAGAGCTTCTTCCTCAAGGAGTTCGACATCGAATGCCGGGAAGCCTGGCTCCCCGATTCCTTCGGCTATTCCGGCGCGATTCCGCAGATCGTCAAGGAAGCGGGATCCCGGTGGTTCCTCACGCAGAAGATTTCCTGGAACAAGGTCAACCGCATGCCGCATCACACCTTCTCCTGGGAAGGCATTGACGGCACCCGCTTGTTCACCCACTTCCCACCGGTGGACACCTACAACGCCGAGCTTCATGGCCGCGAGTTGGCGCACGCCGAGCGCAACTACCGTGAGCACGGCCGCGGCACCATGTCGCTGGTGCCCTTCGGATACGGCGACGGCGGTGGCGGACCCACGCGCGAAATGGTGGCTGCGGCACACCGCACGGAGAACCTGGAAGGCTCACCGAAGGTCCGGATGGGCACGGCCAAGGACTTCTTCACCAAAGCGGAAGCCGAGTACACCAACCTTCCCGTTTGGGTGGGGGAGATGTACCTGGAGATGCACCGAGGAACCTACACGAGCCAGGCCAAGACCAAGAAGGGCAACCGGCGCAGCGAACACCTCCTTCGCGAGGCTGAGCTGTGGTGCACCACGGCTGCTGTCCGGCTGGGCAACGAATACGAGTATCCCCGCGAGGAACTGAAGCGGCTGTGGCGGCTGGTTCTCCTCCAGCAATTCCATGACATCCTTCCCGGCAGCTCCATCGCGTGGGTCCATCAGGATGCCGAGCGGAATTATGAGGCCATTTCCCGCGATCTTGAACGGATCATCACCCACGCGGCCCAGGCGTTGGCAGGGCCGGGCACCGAGGAGTTCCTGCTCAACGCCGCTCCGCACCAGCGTCATGGCGTGCCCGCTCTTGGCATCGCGAAGATCAGCCAGGACGATTCCGTGGTTGAGGTGGACCAGTCCGGCGATGGTTTCGTATTGGATAACGGACTGATCCGGGTTGTGGTGGACGCAAACGGCCTCCTGACCTCTGTGGTGGACCATGCCAGCGGCAGGGAAGCCATCGCTCCGGGGCAGGCCGGCAATCTGCTCGAATTGTTCCGGGACACCCCCAATGAATGGGACGCCTGGGACATCGAGGAGTTCTACCGCCGCAACGTCACTCCGTTGACCCAGGCAGAAGGAATTGAGCTGGAGCGGACACCCAACGGAGCCGTCGTCGTGGTTAAGCGCGCGGTGGGCAGCTCATCCATCACCCAACGCCTGACGCTCGACGCCGGCGCCAGGTCGCTGGGGATCTCCACTACGGTGGACTGGCAGGAACGGGAGAAGATGCTGAAGATCGCCTTCCCCTTGGACGTCCGGGCGGACCGATCGGCTTCGGAGACCCAGTTCGGCCATGTCTTCCGGCCTACCCACACCAATACCTCGTGGGAAGCGGCGAAGTTCGAGATCTGCGCGCACCGTTGGATCCACGTGTCCGAACCCGGCTACGGCGTGGCCATCAGCAACGCTGCCAGCTACGGACACGACGTCACCAGGGCGGTCCGCGACGACGGCGGAACTACGACGACGGTCCGCACCTCGCTGCTGCGTTCGGCCCGTTTCCCGGATCCGGAAGCAGACAGGGGCGAGCACACGCTCGAGCTGTCCATCAGGCCCGGCGCCGCAATCGCCGACGCCGTGGAGGAGGGCTACCGCACCAATCTCCGTCCGCGGTTCGTTACCGGCGGACATGCGGTGGACCCAGTGGTTCTCGTATCCAACCCGGCAATCGTGGTCGAAGCCGTGAAGCTGGCTGAGGACGGTTCGGGTGATGTCATAGTGCGGCTCTACGAATCACTGGGGGAGCGGTCAGTTGCCCTGGTTAAGCCTGGCTTCGATGCCAGGCGAGCCACTGCCACGGACTTGCTGGAGCGCGCCACCGACGCCCCTGGCGTGACGGTGAAGGACGACTCCGCTGTCAGCCTGGCGCTGCGTCCGTTCCAGCTGGTCACGCTGCGTTTTTCCAGGTAAAAAGCGGTTGAGGGTCCTGCACAGAAGCGCAGGACCCTCAACGACTGCCTACTTGGTGGTCAACTCGACGTCGATCATGTCTTTGAGGATCTGCTCCCTGGCCGGGATCACCGCGTCGAAGTGCTTGATGTCGGCTGAGACCTCTTTGGAAAAGACATTCTCCACTGTGGAGGGCATCTCCTTCACTCCGGCCAGGTAGCGCTTGGCTGCAAAGTCGAACTCGGAGCGGTTTGTACGTATTTGGGCGTTAACTGCCTTGGCGTCATCGGCAATTTTCTGCACTTCCGCCTCCGGGGCGTTGCGTGCCTCAGCATCATCCGCCCTTTTGACGAGGTCGTCCTTGAGCCGGACAAACCCAGCGTAGTTTTCTTCGCCCTTGGCCGTAACTTCGGCGCGTTCCTGCAGCTCAGCTACCTTGTTGTCGAACGTCCGGGCGAACTCCACGTAGGCATTGTTCTTTGACTGCAACAGATCGCTTGCCGCCTTCCGGCAAGGCTCCGCGGCCTGGGCAAGCAGGGTTTGGCGTTCCCGGAGGGTGGATGCTTTCGAGCCGACGAACAGGCCGTTGCATCGGGCCGCGTCGTCATCGCGGAAGAGGCCCTCAAATTGCGGGTAGGACTCCACCAGGCCTTCCATGTAGTCAAAGTAGTCCTCGTGGGATTCGACCAGCTGGTGAACAGCGACGCCGACGGGAGTGTCGACGGAGTCATTCCCTGACTTCAGCTCCTGCAGGGCAGAGCGGGCGGACTTCGATGCCTGCTGGAATTCGTCCTTTTCCTTTTGGCTGTCCTTCACGGCCTGGTCCCGCGAGGCAGGGGCGTTCCGGGCCTTCTTGTAGGCGGCCAGGTACGCATTGGCTGCCGGCTGGACCTTGCCCCTGGCGTCGCCCAGTGCGTTGAGGCGGTCTCCCTTCAACGCGGAGAGGCTTTCGGCCTTTTGCTGTCCGGCGAAGTTGTTGACGGCCACAAGGGCGCCGACGGCGATCACCAGCACGGCAAGGACAATGCAGGTCACCAGGATGACGGGGCGGGGGCGTGAGCGGGCGGGTTCGGGGGTGACCCCGGGGTTCTCGTAGGTCATGGCCTATTTCCCCTCCTGGCCGGAGGCCTTGAACTGGTCCAGCCGGGATTTCAGGACACGTTCGAGCTCGGCATTGGCGGCATTTGCGTCGTCGACGAGTTTGGTTGAGCTGGCCTTCACGGCGTCCTCATACGTGGTGCGGACCTTGTTCAGTGCATCATTGATGTCGAGCAAGGCCACTCCCGCGGTGGTGCTTTTGGCGAGGCGTCCGAGGTCATCCGTCGCGTCCAGGACTTCCTGCTGCTTGTCGCGTTGTCCTTTGACGATGCCTTCGATCCCCTGCAGGAGTTGGACCGTGTCCGCATCTGCCTTGTCCTTGGCACCTGCCAAGGCCAGCAGGCAGGAATCGGCCGTCTTGACGTACGCCTGCGCATAGTCGCCACCGCTGACGTTCAGGTCCCTGTGGAGCGGGGCGCACGGTCCACCCACAGAACGGGTGATGTTGGCCGTATTGATGAGTCGTTGGTCGTTGTAGGCGATCACCGCTACGTATTGGTCCTTGAACCGCCGGAACGCCTCGGCAATCTCCGGCTCCTGCGCCACGGGAGAAGCGGCCATGGCGTCGAGCCTGCCGGTGTTGGCGGCCGACTCGCGTTTGATCACATCGCTTTCCCGGGTGAACACCTGCTCTTTTTCCTGATCGCCCTCTTCCTCGGCGACCACGTTGGTGTACCGTGCCGTGAACTCCTCAAGCAAGGGGTCGTAAAGGTTCATGGAGCGATCCACGATGCCCCGTTGCTTGTCCAGCCGCTCCACGTCCGCGCGCTGCACTCCGGTTGGCCGGAGAAAGGCGAACCAGGCGCCGAACCCCCCGGCGGCCAAGGCCAGGACCACCACGACAACAATGATGCCTGTACGCCGGGAATTGCTGCGCCCGGAGTCCTTGTTGGTCTCGTCCAAAGTCTGATCCCCCATATTTTTGAAAAGGCTAAACGTCGTGTTGAAGCCGCTTCACGAAGAGCTTGGTACGTTCCTGCCGTGGCGCCCGCAGTACCTCGGCGGCCGGGCCACGTTCGACCACGACTCCACCGTCCATGAAGATCACCTCGTCGGCAACGTGCTGGGCGAAGGCGAGTTCGTGCGTCACGATCACCATGGTCCAGCCTTCCTCGGCCAACTCCTTGATGACGCCCAGGACATCACCCACAAGCTCCGGGTCCAAGGCGGACGTGGGCTCGTCGAACAGCAGGAGCTGCGGCTTGAGGGCGAGGGCCCGGACGATGCCAACACGCTGCTGCTGGCCGCCGGAAAGCTCGAACGGATAGGCATCGCGCTTGTCCGCCAGGCCCACGCGTTCCAGGAGCCGCTCGGCCTCCGCGATGGCTTCCGCCTTCGGCCGCTTCTGCACCTGGACGGGCCCCTCGATGACGTTCTTGAGCACCGTCATGTGCGGGAACAGGTTGTAGTGCTGGAAAACCATGGCACTGCGGTCGCGGAGCGCTGCGATCTCCTTCTTGCCCACCTTGGCCCCGAAATCAATGGCCAGCCCGCTTGAGGCATCGCCGCTGCCGAAGGTGACCGTACCGGCGTCGGGAACTTCCAGGCCGTTGAGCGAACGCAGGACCGTGGTCTTACCGGAGCCGGAAGGCCCGATCAGGGCCACCACCTGGCCGCGGCGGATGGTGATATCGATGTCCTGCAATACTGTGTTGCTGCCGAAGGCCTTGGCGAGGTTCCTTGCCTCCAGGACCATGGATGACGGATCAGTGGGCGACATAGCGGTCCAATCTTCTTTCGACCGCGGACTGCGCCGTGGACAGAACCAGGCAGATCACCCAGTAGACCAGGGCTGCCTGCAGGTACAAGGCCATGAACTCCTGGCTGAAAGCGGCGATCTGCTGGGCGTTCCGGAACAGTTCGGTGACCAGGATCAGTGATGCGAGGGACGTGTCCTTCACCAGGGAAATGAAGGTGTTGGACAACGGTGGAACCGAGACCCGGGCAGCCTGCGGAAGGATGATCCGTACCAGCGTCTGCCGGTTGGACATGCCGATGGTGTGCCCGGCTTCCCATTGGCCCTTGGGCACGGAAAGGATGGCGGCGCGGATGATCTCGGCGGCGTAACCACCCACATTCAACGAAAACGCGATGATGGCACTGGGCCACGGATCAAGCCGCACACCGATGCTGGGCAGTCCGAAGAAGATCACGAACAGCTGCACCAGCAGGGGAGTGCCGCGGATGACCGAGACATAAAACCGGCCAATGCCGGACAACAACCGGTTGGGGCTCAGGCGCATCAGGGCCACTACCAAGGCCAGCAACAAGCCAAAGGCGAAGGAAGCCAGTGTCAGGGGGATGGTCCCTGTCACGGCGCCGGTGATGAGTGGTCCGAAGGAACTCCAGATGAGGTCCCAGTTCATCTATTTGGTGACGTCCGCGCCGAAGTACTTGTCCGAAATCTTCGCCAGGGTTCCGTCCGCGCGGAGGTCTTCAAGAGCCTTGTCCACGGCCTTGGTGAGCTCGCTGGAACCCTTGCGGAAGACGAAGGCACTCTCAGTCTTGTCCGGTGCTTCGGCTGCCACCTTCAAGCCGGAGTCGGGAGTGGTCTTGGCGTAGTCCAGGTAGGTGAGCTTGTCGTTCACCGTGGCGTCCACGCGACCCTGCTGGACCAGCGTGGCGGACTGGGCCCATCCTTCAACGGCCTGGACATTGGCGCCGGCTTCCACGGCCATCTTGTAGAAGTTGCTCGTGAGGGACTGGGCGGTGGTCTTGCCCTTGAGGTCGGCGAAGCTGTTGATGCTGGAGTTGTCCGACTTGGTGACCACTACGCCGGTGGAGATCGTGTACGGGGTGGAGAACTCGTACTTGGCCTTGCGGTCGTCGTTTATGGAGATCTGGTTTGCGATGGTATCGAAACGCTTGGAGTCGAGGCCTGCGAAGATGCCGTCGAACTGGGTCTCCTGGAAAGACGCCTTGACGCCGAGCTTCCCGGCGACGGCCTGCGCAATCTCGACGTCGAATCCGGTGAGGTCGCCGGCTCCCTCGGCGTGGAAGCTGAACGGGCGGTAGGTGCCCTCGGTGGCAATTACCAGTTCGCCCTTGGACTTCACGTCAGAGAGGGAGGTGTCCCCGCCGGACTGCGCCGGCGTTGAGCCACCACCGCACGCCGAAAGAGCGAGGGCAGCGGAAGCCAAGGTGGCGGCAAGGATGGAACGTCGGGTGCGGAGGCTGTTCATGGAGCCATCTTAGTCACCGGAGGGAACGGGCACGGCGGTGGACACCAGTGCCAGGTAAAGGTGCGTTAAAAAGGCTGAGTGGGGGCGGTCCCCAACAGCCCGCCACCACTCATCCCCCCAATTGTGATCCCGTGGGCGCCACATCCACCGGAAACCCGTTCTCTGATTCCGGTGTCAGGCTGCAGCCGCGTTCACACATTCATGATTGTGCCACGATCTAATGGTTTTGTGAAAGTCTTACGCTGAGAGACGCCGTTTTCGACGCGCAACTGCTTTCGAGAACCAGATTCCGGCCAATCCGATGCACGTGAACATGGCTGCGGAGTAGTTGATCAGCACCCGCAGCCAGGCCTCCGAAAACGGGATCAGCGGAAAAAGCTGTGACAGCAAAAGCAACGAAAGTCCCAGCAAAAGCAGGCCCGAGGCGACGCGCAGTAACACAGGCGCCTGGCTCGTCACCGTGCGCCAGATGGCCGGCACCAGGCAGGCAGCAACGAATCCCGGGTAGAAGCGGCCCATAAAGGCATAGGCCTCCAACGACGGCCCCCACACCAGCCCGCTCATCCCCGCCGACGAGCCCCGGGTGTCGGTGATGAGGAAAAAGTAGATGGTCAGCACGCCCACGATTGCGGCAACCGTGATACCCAGTGGCCCGCGGATGGCCCGCACTGCCGATTGGGAGCCGAACGCGGTGGCGATCTTGATGCCCATGAAGAAGAACGTCGCATACAGCAGGAAACGCAGAATCAGGTTCCCAACGTTCATCCCGCCAAGCCAGCCGTCGATGACAAGGTAGGGCGCCTCGATGCTGATGAAGATGCTCAGTGAGATCAACGAAAAGATGTAGAAGACAACGCGGTTCTCCCCACGCAGTGCGCTCGGAATCCGTGCGATCGTAATCGCCAGGCAAACTGCCAGCGTGACCCAGGGCAGGACAGCCGTCATCCGAGGTTCTCCCAAATTCGTTCAGTTCGTTCGTGGTCTTGTTCCTGGCGGCGGAGGGTTTTTCCCAATGCCAGCAGCCGCTCACCGGCAAGTGTCACCAGTGCACTTTGGGACATTGCGTCCAAGGCCTCCCGGCGTGCATTGGGTGGCCAGCCGGCTTCGGCTTCGGTGATCAGTCCTCCGGCCACCAACCCTCCTGCCGGTCCCACCCCGGCCGCACGGGAGGTGGCAATCGCCAGCTCCGGCGGAAGCCTGTTGGCTGTCAGGTGGGCCGAGAAATTCTGGGGCGCGATGCCGGTGGTGTCGCTGACCCGGTGCCGCAACTCGCCGTCGTCGATTGCGTCCACCCAGTTGCGCACGGAGGTGGGGTGAGGTGGTTCCGAAAGGCGGGCCACGGGCGCGGAGCCGGGCTCGCTGCGCTCCACTACGGCACGCAGAAGATCGATCGTGGCAACTTGGCTGACCAGTTCGCAGCCCGTGGGCGGAACGGGGTCGCCGCGGAGATCGGAGTAGCGGTCGAAAGTGGCCAGGGCCTGCACAGGGTTGATGTTGAAGCCCCGGCTGATGCTCACCAGCGTGGACTCGGCCACCTTGCCGCGGACCAGCTGCTGGGCCAGGGTTGTCCGTTTGATGCCGGCGATCCTGCAGACGTCCGCCGTGCTGGCATCGGGCGCAACGCCATGAAGCCAGCGCTGGAACGCCTTGGACTGTAAGGGCATGTGGAACTCTCTGTGATGTGGGGCGCGGCAAACCGGCAAATTGCGGTATGTGGGAGTACAGATCGATTTTACGCCGACGCCACATTGAATTATGCTTGATGATTGAACCCGCTGGTCCGTACACCCCCCAAGTCCGGACCAGCGGGTTTTTCCATGCCCGCGGGAATCGG
This sequence comes from Paenarthrobacter sp. C1, assembly GCF_049315185.1. Classification (NCBI taxonomy): domain Bacteria; kingdom Bacillati; phylum Actinomycetota; class Actinomycetes; order Micrococcales; family Micrococcaceae; genus Paenarthrobacter; species Paenarthrobacter sp. C1. The sequence goes on from NZ_CP186052.1 coordinate 1,019,573, forward strand.
GGCCTGATGATCTGCGTTTCCTTGCTGGAGGATAGACAAATGACTGCAACCTTGGTGGCCAAGGAACTGGCCGGTGGGCATGGCCACCGCACACTCTTTTCCAAGCTGTCCCTCACGGTGGCGCCCGGCGACGTGGTGGGCGTAGTGGGAGCCAACGGCGCCGGAAAATCAACGCTGCTCCGTATCCTGGCGGGCGTCGACCAGCCGCAGGAAGGCAGCCTCAGCCTTGCACCCTCGGATGCGTTCGTGGGTTGGCTGCCGCAGGAACACGAGCGCACCGAAGGCGAAACCATCGCCGGCTACATCGCCCGACGCACCGGTTGCGCGCAAGCCACCACCGAGATGGAAGCCACTGCCGAAGCCCTCGGCTCAGGTGCCGCAGGAGCCGACGACGCCTACTCCCTTGCCTTCGACCGCTGGATGGCCTCCGGCGCGGCAGACCTGGAAGACCGCATCCCCGCCGTTCTGGCCGATCTCGGGCTGGAGGTTGGCACCGAGGCACTGATGACCGGCCTTTCCGGTGGCCAGGCCGCCCGCGTGGCTCTGGCGGCGCTGCTGCTGAGCCGCTTCGATGTAGTGCTCCTGGACGAACCCACCAATGACCTGGACCTCGACGGGCTGGCACGCCTTGAAGCCTTCGTCCAGGGCCTGCGCGGCGGAGTGGTGCTGGTTTCCCACGACCGCGAATTCCTGGCCCGCTGCGTCACCACAGTGGTGGAGTTGGACCTGGCCCAGAACTCGGTAGCTGTCTACGACGGCGGCTACGAAGCCTTCCTCGAAGAGCGCGCGGTGGCCAAACGCCATGCCCGGGAGCGCTACGAGGAGTTCGCCAATACCAAAGCGGACCTTGTTTCCCGCGCGCGCACCCAGCGGGAGTGGAGTTCCCAAGGTGTCCGCAACGCCATGAAGAAGAACCCGGACAACGACAAGATCCGCCGGGCCGCCAGCGTCGAATCGTCGGAGAAGCAGGCGCAGAAGGTCCGCCAGATGGAGTCCCGCATTGCCCGGCTCACTGAGGTGGACGAGCCCCGCAAGGAGTGGCAGCTGCAGTTCAGCATCGGCCAGGCACCCCGCTCAAGTGCCGTCGTCGCGACCTTGCGTGACGTCGTCGCGCGCCAGGGCGACTTCACGCTGGGACCGGTGAACCTCCAACTCAACGGTGGGGAGCGGATCGGCATCACGGGTCCGAACGGCGCCGGCAAGTCCACCTTGTTGCGCCTGCTGCTGGGGACGCAACAACCCGACGACGGCGTTGCCTCCATGGGCGCGTCCGTCGCCATCGGCGAAATCGACCAGGCACGCGGATTGCTCGACGGCGGGCAGCCGCTCGGCGACGCGGTGGAAGCCGTGCTCGTGGACTGGAACAGCGCAGACGTCCGCACCCTCCTGGCCAAATTCGGGCTCAAAGCGGACCACACCTCACGCACTGTGGACTCGTTGTCCCCGGGGGAGCGGACCCGGGCTGCGCTCGCATTGCTGCAGGCCCGCGGCGTGAACCTGCTGGTGCTGGACGAGCCCACCAACCATCTGGACCTTCCGGCGATCGAACAGCTTGAAGAAGCGCTGGAGAGCTACGACGGTGCGCTCCTGCTGGTCACCCACGACCGCCGGCTGCTGGAAAACGTCCGTCTCGATTCGCGGTGGCACCTGGACAACGGACAAGTCCGGGAACTCCACCACACCCCAAGCCAGGAGAAGTAACCCATGAGCATGGACCGCGTGGCCTGGAGCTCGCTGTACAACATCACCACTGCCAAGAGCGGCTCCAAGCCGTTCTCCAAGGAAACCCTCAAACGGGTCCTCGCCTTCGCTTCCCCTCACAAGGGGAAGCTGATTGCCTTCGTCATAGCCTCCATCGCGGGCGCTTTCCTTGCAGTGGCCACCCCGGTGCTTGCCGGACAGGTGGTGGATGCGATCATCGCGAACGCAGGCGTGGGAACGGTCATCTGGCTGGCGGTCCTCATTGCGATCGTTGCGGTGGGTGAGGCCGGAGTGGGCCTGCTGACGCGCTGGTTGTCGTCGATCATTGGTGAAGGCGTCATCGTGGACCTGCGCACGCGGGTGTTCGACCACGTGCAGCGCATGCCCATCGCGTTCTTCACCCGGACACGGACCGGCGCTTTGGTGAGCCGGTTGAACAATGACGTCATCGGGGCGCAGTCCGCCTTCGCCGGCACGTTGTCCGGTGTGGTCAGCAACGTAGTGGCCCTGGCGTTGACCCTCGCCGTGATGCTCAATACTTCCTGGCTGGTGACGGTGCTCGCCATGGTGCTGCTGCCGATCTTCCTCATCCCTGCGCGGCGCATGGGCTCCAAACTGGCAGATCTTCGCCGTGAGGCTGCAGCCCACAACGCCGCCATGGGCACGCAGATGACGGAGCGTTTCTCGGCGCCCGGTGCCACGCTGGTGAAACTGTTCGGCCGCCCGGACGAGGAATCGCGTGAATTTGCCGACCGGGCAGGACGGGTGCGGGATATCGGCATCCGCACCGCCATGCTGCAGTTCACCTTCGTCACTGCCCTGACCCTGGTCTCGGCGTTGGCACTGGCCCTCGTGTACGGCCTTGGCGGTTGGTTGGCCCTCAGCGGCCAGCTGGCACCGGGCGATGTGGTGGTCCTGGCGCTCCTGCTCACCAGGCTTTACGCGCCGCTGACCGCGCTGTCCAACGCGCGGGTGGAAATCATGAGCGCTCTGGTCAGCTTTGAACGGGTTTTCGAAATCCTGGACCTGAAGCCGCTCATCACCGAAAAGCCGGATGCCATTGAGGTCGCTCCGGGCCCTGTCGCGGTGGAATTTGATGACGTCCGCTTCTCCTACCCCTCAGCAGACAAAGTTTCCCTGGCCTCCCTGGAGGAGGTGTCCACGCTGGACACCCGCGGCGGAGAGGAAGTGCTGCACGGGGTGAGCTTCCGGGTGGAACCGGGCCAGACAGTGGCCCTGGTGGGTTCCTCGGGTGCCGGCAAGTCCACCATCGCCCAGCTGCTGTCCCGCTTGTACGACGTCGACTCCGGAGCAGTGCGCCTTGGCGGGAACGGGCCCCGGACGGGTGCCGATGTGCGGGACATCAGTTTCGATTCCCTGCGCGACACGCTGGGCATGGTGACCCAGGACGGCCACCTGTTCCACGAAACCATCGCCTCCAACCTGCGCCTGGCACGGCCGGATGCTACTGAGGACGACATGTGGGATGTGCTCAGGCGCGCCCGCCTGGAACCGATGATCCGTTCCCTGCCCGATGGCCTGGAGACAGTGGTGGGGGAGCGTGGCTACCGGCTCTCCGGCGGCGAGCGCCAACGCCTTACCATCGCACGTTTGCTCATCAAGCAGCCGCGCGTGGTGATTCTGGATGAGGCGACGGCGGCGCTGGACTCCACCAACGAAGCCGCCGTGCAGGCGGCCCTGGGTGAGGCGCTCGAGGGACGTACCGCCGTCGTGATTGCGCACCGCTTGTCCACCATCCGCGCCGCTGACGCGATCCTGGTGGTTGAGGACGGCAGGATCGTGGAGCGTGGCACGCATACCGAGCTGCTGGCGGCGGACGGGCGCTACGCCGAGCTGTACCAGACCCAGTTCGCGGAGGCCACGGCAGTGGCGCAGGAAGCTGTCCCGGAGCTCTAGCGCTACTTGAGGGCCGGAAGGACGTGGTCCGTGAGAAGCGGCGCCAGGTCCGCAGGCAGGGGTGCTGAGAGGTCCAGCCAGCGGATTTCCGCGATCTCGGCGGAGGGGTGCGCGTCCCAGGTTCCGGGCGCCGTGAAGACGGTGGCTTCGATGTTCGTGGCGGCTTCGTTGGCGGCTACGGCGAGCCAGACACCCAGGGGTTCCAGCTGCTCCGGTGATACCTCGATGCCGACTTCCTCGGACAGTTCCCGGGCAGCGGCCTGGGCGGCGGTTTCACCCGGTTCGGGTTTGCCGCCGGGGTGCATGAATTTGTCCGTGCCGCGCTTGCGGACGGTCAACAGCTGCCCTTCGTTGTTGTAGACGCACACGGCGCTGACCACGATCAGGTCCGTTGTTGTCATTCATGCCTCCCGGCGTCGATGCGGATCAGATGCGATTCCAGCAGCAAGTCCTTGGCGGGCCCTGTGACGTCCCAGGTGAAGCTGAACGAATCCGGCCCCTCGTAGCGGTAGTTGACGTGATAGTCGTCGGGATCGCACCAGTGCTTGTCCTGGTGGCCCTCTTCGGAGAATCCCATGACGTGGAAAGGCCTGCCGTCGGGGAAGGACACGTCCATGGAGTCCGGTGCGGCGCCGGGTGTCAGGACGTATTCACGGAAGGCGGGGCCGGTGTGGGTGGGCCAGTGCATGGTGCCGTCTTCGCGGTAATCCAGGCCGCCGTGGGGGTTCGGTCTGTAATGCACGACGCCGGTGAAGGTTCCGCGGGTGCCGGAGGCGCGGTCCAGGAGGTTTCGCTCCACCCTCCAGCTGCCGGCCAGGTAGGCCCGCAAGTCCTGGATGCGCTGCTGGTGCTTCAAGTGCCCTCGATTGGAATCGAACCAACGACACCGGCTTTAGGAGAGCCGTGCTCTATCCACTGAGCTACGAGGGCCTGTGTGTCCATGGCTCGGAATCCCACTGCTGGAGCTCAAGGGCCCGGACACGACTACAAGCATACAAGCTGCCGGGGCGATGCCAGAACACAGCTAGGCTGGCCACCATGAACGGGCGTGCAACGGCGTCGGCACCGGCGGGATGGTTCCTTCCGGATGTCCGCAGCATCAGGGCAAATATTGGGGGATGGGCGCAACTGAGCGTCGTCCAGTACTTCGTGGCCGAGGCTGCTGTGATCGAGGCTTGGGCCGGTCCGGAGCCCTACAGCAGGGCCACCGGCTTCATCAGCGACCTGGGCGCTGTTTCCTGCGGACTGTATGAGGACCGACCAGTCTGTTCGCCCTTGCATTGGCTGATGAATGCCTCTTTCGTGGTCCAGGGGCTGGCGTTGGTCCTCGGGGCAATCCTCCTGACGGCCGGGCTCCTGTGCGTCGCGGCGAGGCCGGAAGTCCAGGCCAGGCGTTTCCGGGCGACGCAGGAGGGTGAAACGCCCATCCGCGTGCTGGCCGTGCCCTGGATCATGGCGGTCGCCATCCGGATCCTGACGGGCGTTGCGGGGGTGGGCACGGTGATTGTGGGACTGGTACCCGAAGACCTGGGCTCGCCGTGGCATTTTGCAGGGGCCCTCATGTTCTTCATTGGGGGAGGGTTCGCCTTGCTCCTGCTGGCCGTATTGTGGTTCAGGCAAACCCCCGTCAGTTGGTTCCTCGGAATCTGCGGGATTCTCTGCCTTGGGGCGCTGGTCATTGGCGGCGTCACCGCGATGGATGTACCCCGGCCCGGAACTCTGGAACGCTTCATGGGGTATCCGGTCACTATCGGCCTGGCCACTGCAGGCCTTGTTATTGCCCAGCGGGTACGAACGGAACGAAAAAGCGCTCAGGGCCGATTGAGGAAGTACTCGCGGAAGTCCACGAGTGAAGTCCCTCCCGCGTAGCCGAGGTCGCCAGCACCCACCGAAACCGAGTCGTCGGGTGAAAAGATACTGACCGAGAAGGATCCCGAGTCCAAGTCCGTGGTCTTCTCCAGCATGGCCGGAAGGGCCTCTTCCAGGGCCTGCGCGAGCGCGGCGTGCTCGGAGCCGGTTCCTGTGAGCTTGGCGGTGATGAAGTTGCCGGACGTATTCATGTTCACGTGGACCTGGGCGTCCTTTACTCCCGGCACGGACGCAGCAGCGTCCTGCATGTCCTTGCCGAGCCGCTCGGCCTTGGACGGGCCACCCACACCGCAAGCCGTGATGCCCAGAATCAGCATCATGATGATCAGGGCCGGCACCGGCTTGGGAAGTTTCTTCAAGGTCACTGCTTTCGGGAGATGTTGGACACGGTTGAGGACACCTGGCCGGCATCGCTTGTGAGGAACTGCTGGGTGGATTCCTTTTGACTGTACTGGGCGATGGGACTCCCGGCTTCCTGCTGCGCTACCGAGTCAACGTAACGGTAGGAGTCGTGGTAGCTGATTCCGGCGAATCCCGGATCGATGTCCGGATTGGGCAGCGTCACCACCAGGGCGTTGTTGTCCCGGCTCGTGGTGATGCTGCCGCCGGGAAGCAAAGTGGCATCCGCCAGGTCCACCTGCGGGACGGGGTCACCGGCGTGCTGAAGGGCCAGGACGTCGATGGATGCCGGGATGGGGGCCGAATCCACCGGCGATCCGTACGTGACAACGTTGGTGACGTTGAACCTGTCGGTGAAGCTGCTGTCGGATGCCAAGGCCGTGGCGATCATGCCGCCCTGCGAATGACCTGACAGCATCACCGGTGCGTCCTGGGGAATGCCGGCTTTCTCCATGGCGATGCGGACCGCTTGGGCGGCAGTGGACAGGTTCCCACCGGCAAGTTCAAGGTTCCCGGTGAGATCGGTGGGGTTGGCCGCGCCGTCCGGCATCCACCGGGTGGTTCCTGGAATGCTGATGATGTAGGCAGGGGGACTGCCCGGCTTGTCGACTGTGGTGATCCGGATCCCGGTATCTTCCGTGCCCGCGATTCCTGCGTCGGCGTAGGCTGCGTCGGTGGCGGCCAGGACGGAGCTGATGGTTGACGGCACGGGCGTGACCGGCCTGCCGTTCACGTCGGCGGTTCCGGGTTTGCCTACGGTCAGGGGGATGGGCTCGCCGGCCACCGGCCTGCCGTCATCCATCAAATGCGGATTGTGGAAGCCGAAACTCGTCACCGTCGCGGCTGTGTTCAGTGTCGCCGCTACGAACAGCACCCCGTTGGACACCAGCTGGGTGATCGACGGTGGCTCGCCCGAGGTCAGCCACCCCCAGCCCATGTTCACGAAGTCGCCCAGCCGCGAGGCACGGTTTTCCTCGGCATCCATGAGGTTCCCTACAGGGAGGGGAGCCAGGTCCTGGGCAAGGTTCCACATGGTGGACGCAGTGCCTGCCAACAGGCTGGTGACTTTTCCGCTGGCATCCCACAGGTCCCCAGCCTCCCCGGCGGCGGCGTCCAGGAGCCGGTCAAGGACGGATGGATTCCCGGAGCCGGCCGCGGTGGTACTGGCGGCCATTTGTTCGTCGACGTTGCGTTGCACGGCACTGGAGGCGGCGGCGAGCGCATGCCCTGCCGCGATGAGCTGGCTGCGGTAGGCCATCCACTCCTGCGTGAAGCGCTTCCCGTCATCGCCGTGCCAGTCCACACCGGTGATCAAGGGAGTGAGGTTGCCGCTCAGGTCCAGCAGGCGTTGGCTGCTGCGGGCAAACTCTTTGCTGAGGCGTCGCCCGCCCTCCACATCCATTCCGTAAAGGCTCATGAGCGCACGCTCCGACCGGCAGCGCTGCCAAGGTATTCCTTTGCTCCCAGGAGGGACCAGGCGAATTCGAGCCCGGGGTCCGTGGATGGAACGGCGGTCAGGGTGGGCGAGGGGTTCTGTCCTGGCCCGGTTTCCACGGAGTTCAGCTGGTCCACGGAGTACAGCTGGTCCACGGAGTACAGCTGGTCCGCGACGGCCCAAACGCGCCGGCTGGTATACGGGCGGGAACCTGGCGCCGGAGTGCCTGAAACATCAAGGTGGCCTGACACGTCAAGGTGGATGGTGCAGCTGGTGTTGGCCGCTACCGCCTGCGGCGTCGCTTCCGGCAAGGGCTCCAGCTGATGGAGCCGGGGAAAATGGCGGCTGAGGGCAGCCCACGCATTTTCCTCCTGGAAGAAGGAAACCTCGACAGCGTTGCGGACTTCCGTCACCACCACACCGTTTGGCTGGTGGCTGATACGGCGTCGATAGGAGACGGCGACGCCCCGCCCTCCTGCCAGGCCGGCCCTGCTGTGGATGGACTGGTCTTGGAACTGCACCACCGTGGTGGCCGTCAGGGGTGCCGATACAGCGAGGGTAACCGCCAGTATCCATTGCGGTGACAAGGTGCCCTGCGCATCGAGGATGCCGGCACGGCGAAGTTCGTCCCCGGCGTCCTGGTGGTGCGCGTCCGGATGTGGAAAGTACTCCGGATAGGCGGCAGCGTCGGCCTCGCTGCCCGTTGCTTCGGCCGCCCTGCGGACAGTTTCTGCCCAGGCGATTCCGCTGAGCTCAACGATGTTGAGCCTGGCATCGACGTGAATTTCCCCCATTGATCCCCCAAGATCCACTTACTGCGCGCCAGCACTTGGCGGCAAGCGCAACACTATCCGGGCGGGCCGGGACGCGGAATGGGGAGAGCTATCCTCAGTGGTTGCTGCGGGGGCGGGGGCGGGGGCGGGGAGGTGGCCCCCCGTTTCAGGACGCGCGCTTCTTTCCCAGGAAGACGGCAACGACGCCACACACGAGGCTCATCAGGAAAAGTACCCAGGAGGCAACGGTGACGGCCGATGCCACGGCGACCGAACCGGCGTCGGGCGTCTGTGCGGCCAGCACCGAATCAATGGCCACGTTCGACCACAAGTGGGCCACGGCAAAAAGCAGGGGAGCGGCCCACATGGCCCAGCGCCACGACTTGCGTGCCACGTTGGTGCCGATGAGCAGCAGCCAGCTGAAGCCGAAGATCAACGGGAACAGTGTGCCGGCCGTCTTGTGGACGTAGTTGAGCTGGCCGCGTGCCGCGTCATCCATGGCTGCGCGCAGTTGGGCGATGTAGTCCGGGGAGAAACCGCCGATCAGGGAGTCCGGCATTGCCAGCCCGCCGGAAAGCTGGGTCATCTGGTTCAGGGTCAACAGGTGCAGGTACCAGAAGAGGAACAGGCTGGCCACCACGCCGGCAATCACGATCAACCTGGAGTTGTTTTGTGCCTTCTGCGGCGTCCGCGCGGTGGTGCTGTTGATCACGGGAGGCAGTGTGTGGTCGGGAACCACTGCCTTCGCTCCGTGCTTTTTGATCCGCTGAGCTGGTGTCTTGGCCATGTCATTCATTATCCCGCCACCTAAGCTGGATCCATGACCACCGGCAGGCACACCGCAACTGAACTCGATCCTTCACTTGATGACTACCAGTTGGCCAGCGCCCTGGTCCGGGAAGCAGGGCAACTGGCGTTGCTCATGCGGATGGGCGGGTTGCAGGGCGAACGCAAGACGTCCGTCTCGGACGTCGTCACCGCAGCCGACCACGCAGCCGAGGCCTACGTCCTGGAGCAACTGCGCCGTTGCCGGCCGGAGGACGGCATCCTTGGTGAAGAGGGTGCCTCGGTGGCCGGGACCAGCGGACGGACCTGGGTGATCGACCCCGTTGATGGCACCTATAACTTCCTGCACGGCTCTACCTACTGGTGCTCGGCCATTGCCTTGAAGCGTGATGACACCGCCCACAGTGGCCAGTCCGGCAGCCCGTTGGTGGACCCGTCGGTGTTGCTGGGGGCGATCTACCAGCCCGAACTGGACAAGCTCTGGCTGGGCGGCGAGGACCAGGCGGCGACGCTCAACGGAGAACCCATTTCCGGTTCCGGCGATGTTTCGGTGGCCGGGATTTGCGCAGCCACGTACATCCATCCGACCTGGCTCGCGGATCCGCGCACGGCCATGCCATGGCACGCGGCCGCCATCACCGCCGCCTCCTTGCGGATGTTTGGCTCAGGTTCCTGTGACCTGGGCCGGGTGGCCGATGGCGAACTCGGTTGCTGGTTTCAGCACAGTTGCCCCGAATGGGACTGGCTGCCCGGCAAGGCGATCGTTCGCGCGGCCGGCGGGGACACCGCCGTCGTGAAGGTCAACGGGATGAACTGGTTCGTTGCCGGAAGCCCGACGGCGGTCCGCGAGTTGGGTGCCGCGCTAACCTCGGTTCCGCAGTTCGCCTAGCTGGCGCCATCGTACCCCGCAGGGTATTGCTAAGTAGCCTTAGTAATGGTTTCCTTGTACTGGGACGAATGGTTCGTCCCGCTGCCCAGGTGCTGACCGGTCAGCTGCCGAGCCCCAGGAGACGCCATGCAAGGCATTGGTGGTCCCAGCCTTCCACGGCTGACGCAAGACATGCGGCCCCTTGGCTGCCCGCACTGCGGAACGAACGAAAATGTTGCCATCGAATCCATCGAGTCCCTGCCGCCGCATCCGGGCGAACTGCAGGTCCAGGTCGGGTACGTCTGCCGCAAATGCCAAGGCAACTACCTGCACAGGGCACGGTTCCGTGATGTGGCAGCGGTCCTGAACAAGGTGCGCTCGCTGGAGGGATTGCTCCGCTTCGCAGGAGAGTACTTCCATTGCGGCGAAGCAATGTCCCTGGCAGGCTCCAACGTCAAGAGCATCTACGCGCCCTTGTCGACGGACGAACCCGGCGGCGACGCTTCGGCAGTCGACGTCGGCACGAAGTTGCTGCGGTGCCAGTGCGGCTTCCAGCTGGAACTGCCGGACTGACAGCAACTCAGTAAATAGAACAGCTATAGAACCAGGACGCGGGTTAACCCCTTCGGGTACCCCCGCGGACCTGGCCCCATTCCCCTTGTTATTTTGCACCGGGGGGCGTTTGCCCCCACGGTCTCAGCTGCAGAACAGCCCTGTCCTGCAGCGTTCGCAAGGGGGAAATACTTGAACAGCAAGAGCAAGCTGTGGCCCACAGCCGTCGGCGTCACCGCCGTATCGGCCTTGGCAATCGGCCTCGTGGCCGCACCAGCCGCAAACGCAGCGCCCACCGACGTCATCTCGGTGGGCAGCGGACAGATCATCGATGGTTCTGTCCTGACACTTCCGAACTTTGCCAACCTGGCATCCAACGGAGCAGCAACTGCCCAGCAGATCGGCACCCCGCCGAGCGGCCCGGCAGTCATCGAGGCCACCGACCCGCTGGATCTCAGCGCAGTCTTCGGCGTCGTCAACGTGGGCGCGGGCAACATCCCGCTGCTCCAGAACAACGGCATCATCCAGGTTGGTGCTGTCAGCCAGTACGGCAAGGCAGTCAACGATGGTTCCTCGGAAGCATTCTCCGGTACCGTGAGCGGCGCTCCCGGTCTGGTGACCCTGCCCGGCGGCCTTCCCACGTCCGGCGATCCTGCCATCCCGGCAGCCCGCGTCAGCCTCGGCACTGCAGCCATCCTCGGTGGCACGGACCTGGTCAACGTCAACCTTCAGGTGGCCACCCTCGCGGCGGCAGCCAAGAAGGACCAGGGTGCAGCCCCCCAGGGTGCCTACTCACTGGCCGGCGTTTCGGCTGAAGTCGGCGGCACTGTCATTGGCGGCGTCGCAGGCACCATCAGCACCGCCATCAACACGGCCAACGCCGTCCTGACCCCCTTGGGCGTCACGGTGGCCAACCCGGTGGCCGGTGGAACCATCTCCATCACCGAGGCAGACCTGCTGGCCGTTGCCGGCGTGCCGGACCTGAACTCCCTGCCGGCCGGAACCGACCTGATCTCGTTCCTGCCGCAGGCTGTTGCCAACAAGCTGACCTCCATCGTCAGCAGCACCCTGGCAACCGCCACGGCCGCCGTGAACGGTCTTGGACCGATCGCCCAGCTCGTCGCAGGACCTGCCCTGTCTGTCCTGACCACCACCCTGAACGGCGTGACCGGAGCAGTTGCTACCAGCGTTGTGGCTCCTCTGAGCACCGCGCTGACCGCCCTCGTTTCGGCCAAGGTCAACGTCCAGGAAACCGCTCCGTCCGGCGCCTTTACCCAGCGCGCCCTGCAGATCGCCGTTGCCGGCGGCTCCATCGCCACCGTCAACCTGGCCAACGCAACCGTCGGACCCAACCTTGACGCAGCGGCGATCCCGCTGGTCAACGCCGACACCATGGCCATCAGCGGTGGCGTGGCCCTCCTGGCTCTGCTCACCTGGTTGTTCGTCCGCTCACGCCGCCGCACCGCGGTAGCCGCTGTCTGATCGCCCCGGCGATCACGCACGGCGAAAGGAGAACAGTCAATGTACGGCAATAACTGGACCGCAGGCGGTACCGCCGCCGGCGGTACCACGCTCGCTGTCACGGGAGCCCCAACCCTCGGTTGGGTCATCCTCGTGGGGGTAGCCCTGCTGATTACCGGTTTTGTAGTCCTGCGAAACAGCAGGCTCAAAGCCGCAAAGCGGGGAGCACATCCCAACTCGTAATACCATCGGCGGGGCGGCTCTTTCCGGGCCGTCCCGCCATCCCCATTTTTCCCGGGCCTTTCCGGCCTCGCCCAAGCATCGGAAGTAAATGTCGGTACTCGAATCCGCACAGGCGCTGGCTTTTGTGCTCCTGGTGGTTTTTCTGTCGTACATCCTGGTGATTCTGGTGCCCTTCCTCCGGCGCAAACCCGATCCCGAGGGCGATCCCGACTCTTTCTCGTGGCATGTGTTCATTCCGTGCCGCGATGAAGAAGTGGTGATCGGCGAAACCCTGGGATTGCTCCGCAGGCAATTCCCGCAGGCCCACGTATGGGTTGTCGATGACGACAGCGACGACGCCACCGCCGACATCGTGGACGCGGCCTCTGATCGCGACGCCATGATCCACCTCGTTCGCCGCCGCCGGCCCCTGGCCCGCACCGGCAAGGGAGATGCGCTTAACGCCGCCTACCGCACTTTGGACGGTTGGCTGCCCGCCGACGTCGACCGGTCGTCGGTGATTGTCCTGGTGGTCGACGCCGATGGCCACCTGGCTGACAATGCGTTCCGTCAGGCGGCTGGTCCCCTGGCGTTCGGTGACCCGGAAGTCGGCGCCGCCCAAACCGCCGTCTGGATGTCCAACCTGCAGGACCCGGCCCTCGAAGGCGGCACCGGGATGCAGCGTCTCAGGAAGTCCTTCGGACGGTACCTGGTCCTGATGCAGGACATGGAGTTCCGCACCACCATCGCGGCCATGCAGTCCCTTCGGCGGCACACCCTGACGGTCGGCCTGGGCGGCAACGGCCAGTTCACGCGGTTGTCCGCCCTGGATGTCATCGCCAGGACGTCCGGCCAGCCATGGCACGGGGCGCTCCTTGAAGATTACGAACTCGCGATCCACATCATGCTGGGTGGTTACAAGACCGTCTACATGCATGACACCCACGTAGCCCAGGAAGCACTCCCTGACCTCCGCAGGCTCCTCACGCAACGCACGCGGTGGTGCCACGGCGGCATGCAGTGCAGCGTCTACCTCAAGCGGATCTTCGAATCGCCCTACTTCAGCAACGTCGGCGCGATCGAATCCAGCTACTTCCTGGTCCAGCCTTTCATCCAGATTCTCGGCTTGGTCCTGTGGCCAACGCTGTTTATCACCATGGTGGCGCAGGGCTCATTGACCATGGGCAGCTTTGGCGCCTGGATCAGTGCGGCATGGTTCATCATTCCCCTGATCTTCGCAACAGGCGTTCTGCCGTTCGCGCTGTGGGGCCTGGTGTACCGGAAGCAGGTCACACCGGAGAAGAACTTCATGCTCGGTGTCCTCTGGGGCTTCGGCTACTGGCTCTACATGTACCAGAATTACGTCACGGTGCTCAGGGCAACCTACCGCCTCATCACAGGACGACAGGGGTGGGCCAAGACCCGCCGCAACCAGGAGACAGACGTCAAACTCCTAGCGAAGGAAGCCTAGTGGCCATGAGCGCCGAAGCCGGCAACATCAGCGTCCCCACCGGACCCCGTGCGATCCCCGTACGGAAGGCCCGTGGCGGGGGCCTCATCGGGCTGGTCTTCATCGCTGCCGCGGCCGCGGCCATGCTGCAGCAGGAGCACATCAGGGCAGCCGAAGCCTGGCTCATGTCCGCCATTTTCGACGGCGTCCTCGGCGGGGCTTCCTACAGCGTGGGCGACATCATTTTCCACAATGTGGGCGGGGGCCAGCCCTTCGCCCTCCAAGTCACCGGGCTGTGCTCCAGCGCCGTCCTCCTCACGCCGATCGCAGGCCTCGCCGGGATTCTTTTCCTGATGGGACGCATCCCCGTCTCCCGGCTCATGCCCGCGGCCCTCATCGCACTCCTCATAGTCTGCATCAGCAACGCAACCCGCTATTTCATGATCGCAGCGGCGCAACAGAGCTGGGGGCAGCAGGGATTCGATGTCATGCACCACTTTCTGGGTTCCTTCGTGGTGATTTTCGGCTTCGTCGCGGCCATCATCGTGCTGGTCCGGGCCGCCGTCGTCCGCAAAGACCGTGCAAAGACCCGCAGCAAGGGCCGGCGTGCGTCCTCGTAGTCTGTTCCGGGCGTCGGCCGTCATGGCCGCGGTGATGATAACGGCAGCCTTGGCCGCCTGTGATGAAGGAAAATCCGGGCTGGACACGGCGAGTCCGGAAACAGGACTCTGCCATGCCGTGGTGTCCCCGGAAGAATTCGATGCCAGCAGCGAAGCCAGCCCGCCTGTTTCCTGCACCGAACGCCACACCACCCAGACTTTCCTGGTCACGACGATGCCCGAACCCCTGGCCCGCCAGGAGTCACGTCCCAACCAGCAGCAGCTCAAGGCTGCCGGCAAACGGCTGTGCACCAGCGAGGACCTGCGCACTTATCTCTCCGCGTCCGACAGGGACGGGACCTTCGGACTGGCGGTCACCAGTTACTTCCCTGACAGGGACGCCTGGGCTGCCGGCAGCCGGGCGGTTCGTTGCGACGTAGCGGTCACGGACCAAGACGGCACCCCGCAGGAAACCGGCCTTGACCTCAAGGATGCTTTGGCGGGACCACACTCGGCAGCAGTACGGCTCTGCTACCGGCAGGAATACAAGGACGGCGTTCTTTCCGACGACGGAACCGATGTCCCGTGTTCGGAGCCCCATACCGCGGAGGACATCAGCGCATGGATCGCCCAGGACGCGTCACTGGCAACACCCGTGGCGCGTGAAGCGCGTTGCCTTCCCTATGCGCTCGAATTCCTCGGCACGGAAAAACTGCCGGCAGGCGTCACGGTCCATCCCATCATCCGGACGGTGGGGACTGCCCGGACCGTCCGCTGCGCCGTGGCCTCCGCCCGGCAGCCAGTACCGGGTGAAGCTCCGGAACTGGTGACCGGAACCCTGGCTCCCGTGCGCGTGCCTGTCACCGGGGGAGCAGTAAACAATGGCTGATCAAGGATCCGGGAGCGCCACGCAGCTCCGTGAACGTGGCGGGAAAGCGCAGAGAACGTTCACCCCTGCCCCTGTGCGCGGACGCAAGGGCACCAAGGCCCGTCCGCTCGGCAGCCTGGGACGATACTTTGCCAGGACCTTCGGTCCCGGTACCTTGACGCTGGGACCAGTCCACGGCGCGGCCCTGATCGCGGGGCTGGTTGCGGCCGCCCTCATGATGGTCCGGCTGTTCATTCCGGAACCTGTGGGGATGGGGGACCAGGGCGAAGGGCATGGTTTGCTGTGCTCCCTGGGGGTCATGAACCAACGGCCCTGGGATTACGCGGGGTTCACGAAATACATCCACCCTTCCTGGGTCCCGCACCAGTTCTACGGTGAAGGCTGCGGCGCCAACGGCACCGGGGAGCCGTACTACTCTTCCCAGCTGCTGTTCCTGTGGTTGGGGAAACTGCTGACACCCCTCCTGGGCTGGGGACCGGGGCTGGACACCCGTGCCGTTGGAATCGTCTGCTGTGTGGTCTTCGGATTGCTGATCGCGGCCCTGATCAACGTGCTGCCTGGCCGGACCTGGTTCCGTATCCTCATCGCCGCGCTGGTCACCGGGGTGATGGCAGACGGCGTCTTCGCTGATTTCTTCGTCTCGCCCTACAGCGAACCCGCGGCCTTCCTTGGCATTCTTGCCGTGTCCGTTGCGCTGCTCCACTACTGGAACGGCAGCGGTCCGCGGTGGCTGGCTTTGCTGCTGGTCGTCTTCGCGACGGTCTTTACCGTTGCGGCAAAAACACAAACTGTCTCGTGGCTGCCCGTTATTGCCCTGGCGCTGCTCTGGGTGCCGTGGCGGCGGGGTGCAGCGGACGGTGAGGCGGCCGTCGTCGTGCCTCCGTCCGACGGTAAACCGGCCGACGGTGCGCTCGGCAGGGGTCGACATTGGCGCGCGCTATTGCTGCCCGCGACGGCGGTGCTGCTCATCGTTGCGTTTTCGGTGGCATTCATCAACGTCCAACCCAAGCGCTTCTCGGAAGTGAACCTTTACAACGCCGTCTTTGTGGAGCTTCTTCCGTACAGCCCAACCCCTGAGGCAGACCTCGAATGGTTGGGGCTGGACCCAAGTTTCATCAACTCCATGGACACTACGGTGGCCTCCACACGTTCGGCTGTTTACAACCCGCTGTACCCCCAGTTCCAGGAGAAGATCAGCCTGGGCACGATCGCCGGTTTTTACGCCACGCATCCGGAACGGCTCATCACCATGGGCGAACGCGGAGTGACTGCCATGCTGACTCCGGAACTGGGCTATGTTGGCTCGTACCTTGAGGGTTCCGATCATGGCCCTTATGAAAAGGAACGGCGTTTTCCCGTGGTGTTGGGCTTGTTCAGCGCCGTAAAAGCTGCTCCGGTGGCCTTCGTCGGGATGCAGTTGGTGACGTTGCTGCTGGGCCTGGCCGTGGCTTTCCGGAAGCGGAGTGCCGTGGGAAGGCTGGCGGTCATCATGGTGCTGGGATGCTGGTTCCAGTTCTGGGCCGTCATGCTCAATGGCGGCCAGGCCGAAATTTACAAGCAGATGATCATTGCGGGCTTCATGGCGGCTTTGTGCGGGCCATTGCTGGTGGCCCTGATCAGCATCCTGGCTTCGGAGCCGGGGAAGGTGCCGGCGCGAAAGCGCAGGGGCCGGCGGGCCAAGGCACAGCAAGGGTCAGCTGATCCAGCCATCGTTGTTTAACTGCTTGCGGAGGCTGATGACATTGCCGAGCTTGATGCCGGCCGTGGCGTAGCGCTGCCGGATCCGGTGAAGGTGCGCCTTGACTGTTTGCTCGCTGATTCCCATGGCATCCGCAACGCCACGAACGGACATGGCGTCACTGCCAAGGTACAGCTCGGCAAGACGCTGTTCCCGGGGTGAAAGTGTGATGCGCAGCGGTGTGCTGCTGTCATGACCGGCCAGGACGTCAGGATGCAGATATTCCTGTCCGGATGCGGCGGCGCGGAGGGCGAGTTCGGTGTGCCGGGGGCCAGCTGCCTTGGGCACATAACCCAAGGCACCGGCAGAGCGGACCGCGCCTGCATCCCAGCGGTCCAGGGCGGTGGCAAGGACTACCACCCGCAATCCGGCCTGCACCAGCTGTTGAACTGCAGGGACCAGTTTTTCCCGGCGATCGAGGGTACCCAGGACAGCCACCGTCACCGAAAGGCCGGCCAAGGCCTCCTGCTGGAGTTGCGTGGGAACGGTAGTGAAGCCCGCCGCGACCACCAGGTCCGGGGCGTTGCGGCGCAACCACGCATCCAAGGTATCGATCATCAATTGGTGCTGGTCCACCACCATCAGGCGCGTCACCATGGCTTGGGTGCCTTGATGGGGACAATGATGCTGGCTCCTCCGGGGTCCGTGTGAACGCGTGGCGAACCCAGGGCTTCCACTTCGCTCCACAACGCGGGGGTGCAGCGGTTCGGATTGAGTCCGGTCACACGCCAGGTAATCAGCAAATGATCGTTCACATGCGGCTCCACATAGACATGTACCCTTCCGGGCAAACTGCTGCCTTGGCGCGGCCCGTCCGGCACCGGCTTCAGCAGCAGCATGGTGACAGCGAGGAGTGCCGGGCGCTGTGCCTGCGGGATACGTTGAAGGAGGTCCGGCTGGGCCGTCACAGTGGCCGTGGAGTCCAGGCCGGCCAGCACCAAGGACTCCGACAACCAGTCGCCGCCCTGTGCCACCATCAACTGGGCACGCAACCTCGAGGCGAGCCACTGGGCTTCCTCCGCCAGGCCCGGCGTCAGCGGGTGGCTTTCGCTCCGGGCTGCCCTCGCAAACAGCTCCTGGATCTGATGGTGTGTGGCTGACAGCTCCTCGGTGTGGGCCGAACTGCGGGTATCAGCCTGCCGGGTCAGGGCAGTCATGGCCTGGGCGGAATGCCGGGCGAGCTGTTCCTCCATGCGGCTCCGGATGCCCACGACGAACAAAGCGCCCAAAAGCCCCGGGATCAGCGTGATGAAGAAAATCAGCAGGCCCTCGCCGGACCCGAATCTTGGAGTGGTGGCGTAGTAGAAGCTGCTCAGGACCGAGTTGGCGGCCGACAGGAGCATGAAACCCATCAGGTCCCACCGCATGCAGACAAGGAAGACCAAAGCCGACCCCAGCATGACGTTGAAGGCGAGGGCCAGGTAGCCCGAGCCCAGCGTCACCACTTGGGCCGTCATGACGCCCGAAATAATGGACGTGGCCAGCCAGGCCAGGCGCACATAGGGAAGATGCCTGCGGGGCGTTGCCGGCGCAGACGCCAGGAAAGCCGCGCAGCAGCCAATGAGGTCGAGGGCCACGGCAGCAAACCTTGAGCGATCAAGGCTGCTCCCGTCGAAGGACACCATCTGCGTCATGGCCGAGAATATCCAGAGCGTCAGACTGATGCTCACCAGGATGCCCCGGGACAGGAAAAGGGGACCGGCAGTGGCCACGTGTACATCCGGAAGGAATCGGTTCATGCCGCCTCGACCTCAAGGACAACAGTGGTTCCACGCCCTGGTGTCGACAACAGCCTGGCGTTCCCGCCGACCTGTGCCATTCGCTCAATGATCGAATGCCTCACCCCGAAGCTCTCCGCCGGGAGGGACCCGGGGTCGAATCCGCGGCCCGCATCGCTGACGAGGACCGACACCACAGGACCTGTGCGCGAAATGAGCACATCCACGTGATCGCTCCCGGCATGCCGGGCCGCATTGACCATGCATTCCCCGGCAGCATCAGCAACCGCCCGCAAGGTATCCGGCGGCAGGGTTCCGCCCTCGCCGAAAACGTCCACGGTGAAGCCGTTCCGGCTGTGTTCGCGGGCCCGCTCTTTCAGCAACGACGCCACGTCAGCGGCTGTGGAAGACTCGACGACGGCCAGCCCGCCTCCGCTGCCAAGGGCCGCGCGCCGGCCGTCCAGCGTGGTGGCTTCCGCCGGGGTGCCGGGGCTCCGGTGACCTGACCCGACGCCGTCGTACTCCCCAGCGGCGAACATGCTGCGGAAGTCCTCCGGAGCCAACCCGGCGCCGCCCCGGGCCAAGAGGGTCAGCCCCCGCAGCACGGTGTCGTGAAGCAATCGGGCGTCATGGGCGGCAGCACTGGTCCGGTCACGGACGACCGCTTGGGCAGCAAGGGATTCCGCCTTCACGGCTTGGTCGCGCAGGAAAATATCCAGGGCCCTGGGCGCTGAGTGACGGATGGCGAGCATGATGAGCCAGAATCCCACAAGAATCGAGAAGGTGATGGGACCGAGGCGATGCAGGATTGATGTCGCGATGGTATGCCCAAATACCAGGACGGCCAGCAGCGCCGTATAGACCGCCGACTGCCAAGAAGCTCGCAAGGACAAGGCCACCGTGGAGCTGGCACCGATCAGCAGGCTGTGCGCCAGGAGCAGCGAGTCCGAATCCTGGCGGTAGCTGACTCCTGCCAGGAGTTCGGACAGGGCGATCAGGCCCACGACGATCATCAGCCGAAGGGGCCAGAAATCGGTCCGCAGCATCGTAGCGAAGCACATCACCAGCATCATCACGAGCACCCACGCCAAGGCCCGGTGCCACAGGGGTCCGCCCATGATCGGAAACAGGTATAGCCAGGAGGCCGCCACGAAAACGAAGCTCATTACCGTCCCGGATCTGGCCAGCAGGTCCGAGCGCTCCAACGCGGGCCGGTAGGTTGCCAGCCGCGTTATCCATGCCCCCATGAATGTCTCCCCAAAACCCGTCATCGGAATATGATGACCACTTAGCCAGCATCATATACGGGGAGGACCGATTTAAGTGCGATACCCGGTGTCCCAACCCACGATCGAAGTGGACATCGTGGAGGACCACGCCGTCCTGCTCGAAGGGCTTTCCCAGTGGCTCCAGGACAACACCACGGGCATCCGTGTGGTTGGCCGGTTCGCCTCCTGGGCCGAAGCCGCAGCAAGCCTGGGTGCCCTGTCCGACGTCGTTATCCTGGACGTTCTCCTGGGTGACCAGGTCCCGCTGCGCGCCAAGATCCAGGCCATCCTTTCCTCCGGCCCGCAGGTTGTGGTGTGCAGTTCAGTCCTTGACCCTGCCGTAATGCGCCAGGCCATGGCGGCCGGCGCCATGGCCTACATCCCCAAGACAGCCTCCGCGAGTGTGGTGGAAACCGCGCTCCGGCGCGCAGCGCAAGGACTGCAACACATCACCCCTGAAGTGGCCGCAGCCATGGATGCCGGCCGGGGGGAACCGCAATTGTCCGCCAGGGAGCACCAAGTGGTCTCCGTCTACCTCGGAGGAGAGGCCGGGACCATGGCGGAGACAGCCCAGCTGCTGGGTATCTCCGTGGATGGTGTGAAGAAACACCTGGCGTCAGTGCGCCGGAAGTTCCAGGACGGTCCCGAGCCCCTGACGAGGCTGGGACTCCGGGAGCGGCTCACTGCCGGCGGATGGCTGCTGGAGGACCCGCGGCAGTAGATTCCGGTGGTTGGCCCCGGGGCCGTGGACGTACCGCCCTATAGTGTCGGGGGCACCGCCTAGACTGGTAGGCACCATGGATATGTTGTTTGACCCCTACGCAGACGGACCCTTCAAAGCAGGCACCAAAGCCGCAGTCAAGGCTGCCCCGGAGCTATCACGCCCAGGTGGTGGTGCGCCGGGTCCCCGTCTTCAGGAGGGCGGCGGCGGCCAGTCGGACGCTCCTGCCTCAGGGGGATGGGGCAACCCGGGCACGTCCGGGCTCCCCTCTGCCGATGCCCTGCTCCAAGGGCTCAACCCGCAGCAGGAAGAGGCAGTCAAGCACGCCGGAAGTCCGCTGCTCATCGTTGCAGGCGCAGGTTCGGGCAAAACGCGCGTGCTCAGTAACCGCATCGCCTACCTCATCGCCACCAAACGGGCACATCACGGCGAAATCCTGGCCATTACCTTCACCAACAAGGCAGCAGCCGAGATGCGGGAGCGCATTGAAGCGTTGGTGGGGGCGCGGGCCAAGGGCATGTGGATCTCCACCTTCCACTCCTCCTGTGTCCGTATCCTGCGGCGCGAGGCCGCCAACGTGGGCCTGAACTCGAACTTCTCCATCTACGACTCCGCCGACTCGCTGCGCCTCATCACCCTGGTGGCCAAGAACCTGGACCTCGATCCCAAGAAGTTCGCGCCCAAGGCCATCCAGCACAAGATCTCGGCCCTCAAGAACGAGCTCATCGACGCCGACTCCTACTCCTCCGCGGCGAATCACAACGACCCCTTCGAAACCGCCGTCGCTGATGTCTTCAAGGGCTATACGCAACGCCTGCGCCAGGCCAACGCCATGGATTTCGACGACCTCATCGCAGAGACCGTCTACATGTTCCGGGCTTTCCCTGCGCTCGCGGAGTCCTACCGGCGGCGCTTCCGGCACGTCCTGGTGGACGAGTACCAGGACACCAACCATGCACAGTACGCGCTGGTCAGGGAGATCGTGGGCCTGGGCACTGACACGGAGGTCCAACCCAGCGAACTGACCGTGGTGGGTGATTCGGACCAGTCCATCTACGCCTTCCGCGGTGCGGACATCCGCAACATCGTGGAGTTCGAAGCCGACTATCCGAACGCGCGCACCATCAAGCTGGAGCAGAACTACCGTTCCACGCAGAACATCCTCAGCGCAGCAAACTCCGTCATCTCCCGCAACCCCAACCGCCAGGAAAAGCGGTTGTGGACGGCCGAAGGCGATGGCGAGAAGATCATCGGTTACGTGGGCGAGAACGAGCACGACGAAGCCCAGTTCATTGCCAAGGAAATCGACCGCCTGCAGGACGAGGAAGGCCTGCGTCCCGGAGACGTTGCCATCTTCTACCGGACCAACGCACAGTCGCGCTCCATTGAAGACGTCCTGGTCCGCGTGGGCCTGCCGTACAAGGTTGTTGGCGGCACCCGCTTCTACGAGCGCAAGGAAATCAAGGACGCCCTGGCGTACCTGCGCGTCCTGGTGAACCCGGACGACGACGTCAACCTCCGCCGCGTACTCAACGAACCCAAACGAGGGATCGGCGACCGTGCCGAGGGGGCCGTCGCCGCCCTTGCCGAGCGCGAGCGGACATCCTTCATGGCTGCGGCGCGTCGGGCGGACCAGGCGCCGGGCATGGCCACGCGTTCGGTCAACGCTGTCCTCGGCTTCGTGAAGCTCCTGGACGACCTCGCGGAAGTCGCCTCCGGATCCGGCGCGGCTGCAGCCCTCGAGGCAGTCCTGGAACAGACCGGCTACCTCGCCGGACTGCGCGCCAGTTCCGACCCGCAGGACGAATCGCGGGTAGAGAACCTTGCCGAACTTGTAGCCGTCGTCCGTGAGTACGAAAGGGACAACCCGGAGGGTTCACTGGGCGAGTTCCTGGAACAGGTGTCCCTGGTGGCTGATGCCGACCAGATTCCGGACGCTCCCGGCGCGGACATCGATGCTGCGGTGGCAGAAGCCAAGCGCATGGGAGTTGTCACGCTGATGACTCTGCACACAGCAAAGGGCCTTGAGTTCCCTGTGGTCTTCCTGACCGGCATGGAGCACGGGATTTTCCCGCACCAACGCTCGGCCACGGACCCCAAGGAACTGGCAGAAGAGCGCCGGCTGGCCTACGTGGGGCTGACCCGGGCACGCCAGCGGCTCTACGTCACCCGCTCGGAGGTCCGCAGCATGTGGGGCCAAAGCCAGTACAACCCGGCCAGCCAGTTCCTCGAAGAGATTCCGTCCGAACTCGTGGAGTGGAAGCGCGAAGGCATGAGCCGGCAGGCGGGCGGATGGGGGAGTGCTCCCATAGGTTCCAACCGTTACGGTGGTTCGTTCTGGGGCGCGGGTACCTCCCGCGGTGTGGCCGCGAGCCCAACCGCCGGGTTCGACGCCGACGTTCCTGCCGCCGTCGCACGCAACAGGGTGCAGCCACAGAAGGAAGTCATTTCCGTAGTGGTGGGGGACAAGGTCAACCACACGAGTTTCGGCAACGGCGTGGTGCTCGGCGTCGAAGGTGCGGGCGATAAGACGGTCGCGAAGGTGAAGTTCGACGTCGGCGAGAAGCGACTGTTGTTGCGTTATGCGCCGCTGACCAAGCTTGATGCATGAGGCCGCACGGCATAATTGGTGCCATGCGACGCACAGTGTGGGGGATTCTGGCCGCTTTGCTCCTGGTGTTGGTGTCGGGTTGCTCCTTCGCCACCAAGGACCCGGACTACGTTCCGCCTGCCCCTTTGCCGCCGCTGGAGCAACTGCAGCAGGTACCTGTCTCTGAGCAGACCACTCTGGCTGCGGGCGAGGACGTGACAGCTTTCGTCACCGGGGACCGGAACATCGTGTGCGCCATGACCTCCTCAAGGGGCGGCCACCTCAACCTCCCGTACGAGGCCAACAGCTACTCGGACGCAGCCAACAACAAATTCGCGGTAGTGCCGGTGGTGCACTGCGAACTTGCCGCGTACGCCAAGGCTGAGCTTGACGACATGGCGGACGATTGCGCAGGCACCGGGCTGGGCTACCTTGGCGGAACAGCGCTCCTCACTCCGGACAAGGCCGTCTACGGCTCGTGTCGTTCCGGCGTAACACAAATGGAGTCGGAGTTCGGACCCAAGGGCAGCCGCAACGGTCCCATCTCCAAGCTTCGCGAGCTGGCCGACGGCCAGAACATCGAACGCAACGGCCTGCGGTGTTCTGCCTACAACGGGGGAGTAGCCTGCGGAAACGTCTCCGGGGGCGTGGCGTTCTTCGTCAGCCGTGAGGGTTACCAGTTGGTTTCCGACGGCGGCAAGACGGTCCGCGGGAGCCTGAAGGAAGGCTTCTGATGGGCTTTGCACGGATCCGGAAGAACCCAAAATCCGCGTGATTATGCGGTTTTTCTACATACGATAGAAGTGTAAGGTTACTCACTTAACGGGTACTGTGTAGCTGGCGGGACTCCTCAAAGGGCTAAAGTTCCGAGAGGACCTTACGCAATGTGACCGGCTTCAATCCTGGTTGTTACCGCGTACTCTCCGCAGCTGGCTATCGCGGTCATCGCGGTTCCCGGCTGAACAGAAAACTACTTCGACGTAGAAGGACACTAAACCGTGGACCTGTTTGAATATCAGGCGCGCGATATGTTCGAAGCGCACGGTGTACCCGTGCTCGCCGGCATCGTGGCGCACACTCCTGAAGAAGCGAAGGCAGCTGCCGAGAAGATCGGCGGCGTAACAGTCGTCAAGGCACAGGTTAAGGTTGGTGGCCGCGGCAAGGCCGGCGGCGTCAAGGTTGCCAAGTCTGCCGACGAGGCACTTGAGCACGCCACCAATATCCTGGGCATGGACATCAAGGGCCACACCGTCAACAAGGTGATGATCGCCCAGGGTGCTGACATCGCCGAGGAATTCTACTTCTCGGTCCTCCTGGACCGTGCCAACCGCAATTACCTGGCCATGTGCTCGGTTGAAGGCGGCATGGAAATCGAGCAGCTGGCTGTCGAGCGTCCCGAGGCCTTGGCCAAGATCGCCATCGACCCGGCTGTGGGCATCGACCAGGCCAAGGCTGACGAGATCGTCGCAGCTGCAGGCTTCGCTGAAGAACTGCGCGGCAAGGTCGCCGACGTCATTCTGAAGCTCTGGGATGTCTTCAAGAAGGAAGACGCAACCCTGGTTGAGGTCAACCCGCTGGTCCGCACCGGAGCAGGCGACATCGTTGCCCTCGACGGCAAGGTCTCCCTGGACGAGAACGCCGACTTCCGCCACGTGCACCACGCAACGCTGGAAGACAAGGACGCAGCTGACCCGCTCGAGGCCAAGGCCAAGGCGCAGGACCTCAACTACGTCAAGCTGGACGGCGAAGTAGGCATCATCGGCAACGGCGCCGGTCTTGTGATGTCCACCCTCGACGTCGTTGCTTACGCCGGCGAGAACCACGGCAACGTCAAGCCCGCCAACTTCCTGGACATCGGTGGTGGAGCTTCCGCCGAGGTCATGGCCAACGGCCTGGACGTTATCCTGGGCGACTCCCAGGTCAAGAGCGTGTTCGTGAACGTCTTCGGTGGCATCACCGCGTGTGACGCTGTTGCCAAGGGCATCGTGGGTGCACTGGCCGAGCTCGGTTCTTCCGCGAACAAGCCGCTGGTTGTTCGCCTCGACGGCAACAACGTTGAGGAAGGCCGCCGCATCCTGACCGAGGCCAACCACCCGCTGGTAACCCTGGCCGCCACCATGGACGAGGGCGCCGACAAGGCCGCCGAGCTCGCCAACGCAGCTAAGTAAAGGGACGCGACAATGTCTATCTACCTCAACAAGGACTCCAAGGTCATCGTTCAGGGCATCACCGGCGGCGAGGGCACCAAGCACACCGCCCTGATGCTCAAGGCCGGCACCAACATTGTTGGTGGCGTCAATGCCCGCAAGGCCGGCACCACGGTCCTGCACGGCGACAAGGAAATCACGGTCTTCGGCACCGTCAAGGAAGCCATGGCTGAAACCGGCGCTGACGTCTCCATCGTCTTCGTTCCGCCGGCATTCACCAAGGACGCCGTGGTTGAAGCCATCGAAGCCGGCATCGGCCTCGTGGTTGTCATCACCGAAGGTGTTCCGGTTCAGGACTCCGCAGAGTTCTGGGCACTGGCCCAGTCCAAGGTGGACGCCGACGGCAAGCAGGTCACGCGCATCATCGGACCGAACTGCCCCGGCATCATCACCCCGGGCGAGGCCCTGGTTGGCATCACCCCTGCGAACATCACGGGCAAGGGCCCCATCGGCCTCGTGTCCAAGTCCGGTACCTTGACCTACCAGATGATGTACGAACTCCGTGACCTCGGCTTCTCCACCGCGATCGGCATCGGTGGCGACCCCATCATCGGCACCACGCACATCGACGCCCTGGCCGCGTTCGAAGCTGACCCCGAGACCAAGGCAATCGTCATGATCGGCGAAATCGGTGGCGACGCTGAAGAGCGCGCAGCCGACTTCATCAAGGCCAACGTCACCAAGCCTGTTGTTGGCTACGTGGCTGGCTTCACCGCTCCCGAAGGCAAGACCATGGGCCACGCCGGCGCCATCGTCTCCGGTTCCGCTGGTACCGCACAGGCCAAGAAGGAAGCCCTCGAAGCTGCAGGCGTGAAGGTCGGCAAGACGCCGTCCGAGACCGCCAAGCTGCTGCGCGAAGTTTACGCAACGCTCTAGGTTCCGCAGTAAGACTGACGACGGCGGCCCGGTGCCTTCCCATGGAAGGTGCCGGGCCGCCGTCGTACTTTAAGCGTTCGTTGTGGGGCCCGCTGTGCGGGGTATTCGCGTGTTTTGGGGCGCAGAGCGGGCCTCGCAACGTGAGGTTCCTCGTTGTGGGGCCTGCTTTGCGGGGTATTCGCGTGTTTTGGGGCGCAGAGTGGGCCTCGCAACGTGAGGTTCCCCGTTGTGGGGCCCGCTGTGCGGGGTATTCGCGTGTTTTGGGGCGCAGAGTGGGCCTCGCAACGTGAGGTTCCCCGTTGTGGGGCCCGCTGTGCGGGGAATTCGCGTGTTTGGGTGGCGTAGCGGGGGACGAGTGACGCCCATGTTCGCTGGGGACGCGCATGTTTGCTGGCGACGCCCGGATGTGGGTGTCCTGGGTCGGGTTGGGTGTCGCTCAGGAGTTTGGGTGTCATTTACGACGGCGGCCCGGCTCCCTTCCCCGCGGAAGGTGCCGGGCCGCCGTCGTACTTTAAGTGTTCGTTGTGGGGCCCGCTGTGCGGGGTGTTCGCGTGTTTTGGGGCGCAGAGTGGGCCTCGCAACGTGAGGTTCCCCGTTGTGGGGCCTGCTGTGCGGGGTATTCGCGTGTTTGGGTGGCGTAGCGCGGGGACGAGTGACGCGCATGTTCGCTGGCGACGCCCGGATGTGGGTGTCCTGGGTCGGGTTGGGTGTCGCTCAGGAGTTTGGGTGTCATTTACGACGGCGGCCCGGTGCCCTTCCTCGCGGAAGGTGCCGGGCCGCCGTCGTACTTTAAGCGTTCGTTGTGGGGCGCGCTTTGCGGGGTATTCGCGTGTTTTGGGGCGCAGAGTGGGCCTCGCAACGCTCAAGAAAAGGCCCGTCCGGAATGTCCCGGGCGGGCCTTTGCTGTACTCCAGATACAAATGCTTGTTAGTATGTCAGGACAAACTACTCCAGGAGGATCGCAATGCCGCTTGTTCGAATCGATGTAAACCAAGGTCGCTCGCCCGCGGAGCTGGCTGCCCTCAGCCGCGCCATCCACGACGCCATCCTTGCCGAGTATGGAATCCCCGAGCGGGACTACTTCCACATCCTTACGGAACATGCGCAGGGTCAAATCGTCGCCCAGGACGCAGGCCTCGGTTTCGAGCGCACCGACAGTGTGGTCATGATCCAGATCTTCACCCAGGGTGGACGCAGCCAGGAGGCCAAGAGCTCCCTCTTTGAGGCCATCGCGACTGGCCTGGCCGGTGTGGGCGTTGCGGGCGAGGATGTCTTTGTTGGCTACGTGGAGAACTCGCCGGGGGACTGGTCCTTTGGCTTTGGGCGCAGCCAATATGTCAGTGGGGAACTGGCTGTTCCGAGCAAGTAAAAGCCGCCCGTGTCATGTTGTAAATATGTCAGTACAAACCTTTGACAGGACATGAAATCTGGTGCAAAGTAGTTATGTGGCCCCGCTCACTGAGGGGTGGCAAGGCATTGGGGCCCAGCGCTCAAAGGTTCAGAGTTCACAAGAGAAAGGTCAACGATTACCGTGACCCACGAACTACTCACGATCGGGCGCATCAGCGTTGATATCTACCCGAATGACATCGGAGTGGACCTGGAGGACGTGACGTCCTTCGGTAAGTACCTCGGAGGCTCGCCCTCCAACGTGGCTGTTGCGGCAGCCCGCCATGGCCGCCGCACCGGTGTCATCACCCGCACCGGCGATGACGCCTTCGGGAAGTACCTGCACCGCGAACTTCACAAGTTCAACGTTGACGATTCGTTCGTGTCGCCGGTTGCGGAATACCCCACGGCAGTGACGTTCTGCGCGATCAAGCCCGCAACGGACGAGTTCCCGCTGTACTTCTACGGCCGCTTCCCCACTGCGCCTGACCTGCAGATCAAAGCCGAAGAGCTTGATCTGGAAGCCGTCCGCGAAGCAGGAATCTTCTGGTCCACCGTCACCGGCCTGTGCCAGGAGCCCAGCCGCAGCGCACACATCGCCGCACACCAGGCCCGTCCCCGGACCGGCTTGAAGCCGGGCCAGTTCACCATCTTGGACCTGGATTACCGCCCCATGTTCTGGTCGTCCGAAGAAGAAGCCCGCACCGAGGTCGCCAAGATCCTCCCGCACGTCACTGTCGCGATCGGCAACGATAAGGAATGCGCCGTCGCCGTGGGTGAGGGAACGCCTGATGAGCAGGCAGACCGCTTGCTGGCCGCCGGCGTCGAAATCGCCGTCGTGAAGCTTGGCGCTGAAGGCGTGATGGCCAAGACCCGCACGGAACGCGTGGTCTCGGCGCCTGTCCCGGTGGAAACCGTCAACGGCCTGGGCGCCGGCGACTCCTTCGGCGGCGCTTTCTGTCACGGACTGCTGTCCGGCTGGCCGCTGTCGGAAGTCCTCGACTACTCCAACGCTTCGGGCGCGATTGTCGCCTCCCGGGTGTCGTGCGCGGATGCGATGCCGACGCCGGACGAGGTCACCTCGCTGCTCGCCGAACGTGGCCGGCCCATTCCCGGTGCCTCACTTGCAGCCTCCTCGACCCTCGCAGAAGGAGCAGTGCGTTGAGCCTCAACGATGACCCCCGCCGTTATGAGCACCTGAGCCGGATCAGGCTTGAAGACCCGGAAGCTGTTGCCCGCGCGGCAGCCACGCGCCGCAGGCACCCTGGACTGAAGCACGGCAAGCAGAACTTCATCGTCGCGGCTGACCACCCGGCCCGTGGTGCCCTGGCCGTCGGCTCCGAGCCCATGGCGATGGCCGACCGCCGCGACCTCCTGGACCGCCTCCAGATTGCGTTGGCCAACCCCGCCGTGGACGGCATCCTCGCCTCGCCGGACATCATGGACGACCTCCTGCTCCTGGGCGCGTTGGATGGCAAACTCATTTTTGGTTCCATGAACCGTGGCGGCCTGGCCGGTCTGGTCAACGAGTTCGACGACCGTTTCACCGGACACACGGCAGAGGCCCTTGAAGCACTCGGCGCCGATGGCGGCAAGATGCTGACCCGTATCTGCCTGGGCGACCCGGACACGGTGGCCACCCTCGAAGCCACTGCCAAAGCCATTGATTCCCTGGCAGCACGCAAGCTGATCGCCATGGTGGAGCCGTTCCTGTCCGTGCGTGACGCCCACGGCAAAGTCCGCAACGACCTCCGCGCGGATGCTGTGATCAAGTCCGTGGGAATTGCCGAGGGCCTCGGTTCTACCAGTGCCTACACCTGGATGAAGCTGCCGGTGGTGGCCGAAATGGAACGCGTCATGGCCTCCACCACCCTGCCGACCGTACTCTTGGGCGGCGACCCGGACGGTACCCAGGACGAGGTGTTCGCCAGCTGGCAAGCGGCATTGGCACTTCCGGGCGTGCGTGGCCTGACGGTCGGGCGCACCCTGCTGTACCCGCACGACGGCGACGTCGCAGGTGCCGTAGCAACGGCCGCCTCGCTGCTGAACAACACTGCGTCCGTGCCCGCCGTCGCGGCGAAGAATGGCGCTGATGCCCGTATTCCAGTGAAAGTATCGGAGTAGAAGACCCATGGGAACAGCAACCCGTCGGATGACCGTGGCGCAGGCCGTGGTCGAGTTCCTTTCCAAGCAGTACACCGTGGATTCCATTAACGGAGTGGAGTATCGTGAGCGCCTGATTCCGGGTACGTTCGGTATCTTCGGACACGGCAATGTTGCTGGTGTGGGACAGGCCTTGAAGCAGTACCAGGCCGCGGACCCCACCATCATGCCGTACTACCAGGGCCGCAACGAGCAGGCCCAGGCCCATCAGGCGGTAGGTTTCGCACGGCACACGCGCCGCCGCCAGTCGTTCGCGATCAGCACCTCCATCGGCCCGGGTTCCTCGAACCTGCTGACAGGTGCCGCCTTGGCCACCACCAACCGCCTTCCCGTGCTGCTGCTGCCGAGTGACACCTTCGCCACCCGCGCGGCGGACCCTGTGCTGCAGCAGTTGGAGCTCCCGTACGCTTACGACATCACGGTCAACGATGCCTTCCGTCCGTTGTCCAAGTTCTTCGACCGGGTTTCGCGTCCGGAACAGTTGTTCTCCGCGTTCCACCACGGGCTGCGTGTCCTGACGGATCCGGCGGAGACTGGTGCCGTCACCATTTCGCTGCCGCAGGATGTCCAGGCCGAGGCTTTCGACGTCCCGGAAGAGTTCCTGGCCGAACGTGAATGGCGGATCCGCCGCCCCGAGGCCGAGGATGACGACATCCGCCGCGCCGTGGAGGCCATCCGTGCGGCCAAGCGCCCGCTGATCATCGCCGGTGGTGGAGTCCTCTACGCCTACGCCAACGATGAACTCGCCAAGTTCGCTGAACTGACCGGCATTCCGGTAGGCAACACCCAGGCCGGCGTGGGCGTCCTGCCGTGGGACCACAAGTTCTCCCTCGGTGCCATCGGTTCAACCGGCACGACGGCGGCCAACGCCATCGCCGCCGAAGCGGACCTCATCATCGGTATCGGCACGCGCTACGAGGACTTCACCACCGCGTCCCGCACGGCGTTCCAAAACCCGGACGTGAAGTTCGTGAACATCAACGTGGCCCCCATCGACGCTTACAAGCACGGGACAACGCTCCCGATCGTCGCTGACGCCCGCAAGGCATTGGTGAAGCTGAACGAGGCCCTGGGCGGGTACCGCGTCGGTGCTGACCTCGAACAGAAGGTCGCTGCGGAAAAGAAGCGCTGGAACGCGATCGTGGACGAGGCTTTCGAGACCCGTTACACACCGCTGCCGGCCCAGAACGAGATCATCGGTGCCACCAACAAGGCCATGGATGACCAGGACGTTGTCATCTGTGCCGCCGGTTCGCTGCCGGGTGACCTGCACAAGATGTGGCGTGTCCGCGACCCGTTCGGCTACCACGTGGAATACGCGTACTCCTGCATGGGCTACGAAATCCCCGGCGGGCTGGGCGTGAAGCGCGCAGCGCTGGCCGAAGCCGCCGCCGGTGGTCCGGACAGGGATGTGGTGGTCATGGTGGGGGACGGCTCCTACCTGATGATGCATACCGAACTGGTCACCGCCGTCGCCGAACGCATCAAGCTGATCGTGGTCCTGATACAGAACCACGGCTACGCCTCCATCGGTTCGCTGTCCGAGTCCCTCGGCTCGCAGCGCTTCGGTACGCAGTACCGCGTCCTGGACAAAGAACAGCACAGTTTCGACGCCGGTGAACACCTGCCCATCGACCTCGCCACCAACGCCGAATCCCTGGGCGCGAAGGTCATCCGGATCGAGCCTGGGGAGAACGCCATTGAGTCCCTGGGCGCAGCCATCAAGGAAGCCAAGGCAGCCCCGGAGACCGGCCCGATCGTGATCCACGTCGAATCCGATCCGCTGCTGGATGCGCCGTCCTCCGAATCCTGGTGGGACGTCCCCGTCTCGCAGGTCTCGGACCTGGAGTCCACCCAGCAGGCTTACAAGACGTACACCGACCACAAGAACCGCCAGCGCAAACTGCTCGGCTGATTCCCGCACACGTCACGCTACAGACCAAAGGAAGTCCGCACATGTCGACGACGACCACACTGACCACCATTCACCACTTCATCAACGGCGCTGAAATTACCGGCGAGGGCGACCGCACCCAGCCGG
The DNA here is from genome assembly GCF_049315185.1 of Paenarthrobacter sp. C1. Classification (NCBI taxonomy): domain Bacteria; kingdom Bacillati; phylum Actinomycetota; class Actinomycetes; order Micrococcales; family Micrococcaceae; genus Paenarthrobacter; species Paenarthrobacter sp. C1. The sequence goes on from NZ_CP186052.1 coordinate 1,051,205, forward strand.
TGTACAACCCGGCCACCGGCCAGGTTACGGCTGAACTGCGCCTGGCCAACGAGGCTGACCTGAACACAGCGGTTGCCGCCGCGAAGAAGGCCGCGGAGTCCTGGGGTGACATTTCCCTGGCCAAGCGCACCGCCGTGCTGTTCAAGTTCCGTGAGCTCGTGGCCGCCCACGTGGACGAACTCGCTGAGCTGATCACCGCCGAGCACGGCAAGGTCCTCTCTGACGCCAAGGGCGAGATCGGCCGTGGCCTGGAGGTCATTGAGTTCGCTTGTGGCATTCCGCAGTTGCTCAAGGGTGACTACTCTGACCAGGTCTCCACGGGCATCGATGTTTTCTCGTTCCGTGAGCCGCTGGGCGTGGTAGCCGGTATCACGCCGTTCAACTTCCCGGTCATGGTTCCGTTGTGGATGGCTCCGATGGCCATCGCCACCGGCAACGCGTTCATCCTCAAGCCCTCCGAGCGCGATCCGTCCGCCTCGATGCTGCTGGCCAAGCTGTGGAAGCAGGCCGGACTGCCGGACGGAGTGTTCCAGGTCCTGCATGGTGGCAAGGAAACCGTTGAGGGCCTGCTGACCCACCCGGACGTGGACGGCATCTCCTTCGTCGGCTCCACCCCGATCGCCCAGTACGTCCACGAGACCGCCACCAAGCACGGCAAGCGCGTCCAGGCCCTGGGCGGGGCGAAGAATCACGCCATCGTAATGCCCGACGCCGACCTCGACAACGCCGCAGACCACCTCGCCGCTGCCGCTTTCGGCTCAGCGGGGGAGCGCTGCATGGCCATCTCCGTCGCTGTGGCCGTCGGTGACGCCGCCGACCTGATCGTGAAGAAGGTCGAAGAACGCGCCCTGGCCGTGAAGGTCAAGAACGGCACCGAACCCGACGCTGAAATGGGCCCGGTCATCACCCCGGCTTCCAAGGAACGCATCGTCAAGATCGTCACCGAAGCTGAAACGGCCGGCGCGGCAATGGTGGTGGATGGCCGTGACCTGGTGGTCCCCGGCCACGAAGACGGCTTCTGGGTGGGCCCCACCGTGATCGACCACGTCAAGACCGAAATGACCGCCTACACCGAGGAAATCTTCGGACCCGTCCTGGTGGTGGTCCGCGTGGCCGACCTCGAAGAAGGCATCGCCCTGATCAACTCCAACCCGTACGGGAACGGCACCGCGATCTTCACCTCCTCCGGCGCGAACGCCCGGAAGTTCCAGCGCTCCGTGACCGTGGGCATGGTCGGCATCAACGTTCCCCTGCCCGTGCCGGTGGCCTACCACTCCTTCGGTGGTTGGAAGAACTCCCTCTTCGGCGACAAGCACATCTACGGCCCCGAAGGCGTCTCCTTCTACACCCGGGGCAAGGTCATCACCTCACGCTGGCCCGAGCCCACCCATGCCTCCGGCGCCTCGTACAACTTCCCCTCCAACTAGCGGCTTCCCGAAGAAAGACAACGCTGTCATGACTGATGTTGAGAACAAGCTGATCATCGGCACCGCCCCCGACTCCTGGGGCGTATGGTTCGCGGATGATCCCCAACAGACCCCGTGGGAACGCTTCCTGGACGAGGTTGCGGAGTCCGGCTACAAGTGGATCGAGCTGGGCCCGTACGGCTACCTGCCGAACGACCCCGCACGCTTGGCTGAAGAGCTCAAGCAGCGCGACCTCAAGGTCACTGCGGGAACGGTCTTCACGGCTTTCCACCGCGGGGCCAAGCAGTACGACGAGGCGTGGGAACCGGCGCGCAAGGTTGCCGAACTGACGGCAGCCATGGGCGGTGAACACGTGGTGGTCATCCCCGCGATGTGGCGGGACGATGTCACAGGCGAGGCCGTGGAAAACGGTAACTTGACGGATGAGCAGTGGGCGGACCTCTTCGCAGGCCACAACCGCATGGGCAAGGTCCTGCTGGAGGACTTCGGGCTGCACCAGCAGTTCCACTCGCACGCCGATTCGCACGTCGGTGCGCAGCAGGACATCGAAACCCTGCTGGCGGCGACGGATCCGCGGTACTTGAACCTTTGCCTGGACACGGGCCACGCAGAATACTGCGGCGCTTCCAGCCTGGAACTCATCAAAAACTACCCGGACCGGATCGGCTACCTGCACCTCAAGCAGATCAACCCCGAGGTCCTTGCCGAGGTCAACGAGAAGAACATGACGTGGGCAGCTGCCAACATTGCCGGCGTGATGACCGAGCCGCCGAACGGACTCCCGGACCTGCGCGCCGTCATCGACGCCGTGGAGGCGCTCAACCGCCCCATTTTCGGCATCGTGGAGCAGGACATGTACCCGGTGGCATTCGATGTGCCGATGCCCATCGCCAAGCGGACCCGCAACTATCTGCTTTCCTGCGGATCCCGTACCCGCGTTGAGTAACGCAGTCCAGTAACGCCTGCCAACAGCACCCCACAAGAACCTCACGAAGGATAAGAACAGTGACCAAGACTCTCCGCGTTGCCGTCATCGGTGCGGGCCGCATGGGTGCGGACCACATCAAGCGCCTCAGCACCCGCATCCACGGCGCTGAAGTTGCCGCCGTCGTCGACGTCGACCTCGCCCGCGCGCAAGCCGCCATTGAAGGCATCGACGGCGCCGTGGCGCTGGCCAGCGCCGACGAGGCCCTCAACAACGGTGACGTGAACGCCGTCCTCATTGCCACCCCGGGATTCCTCCACGAGGAAATCCTCTACAAGGCGCTCGAAAAGGACTTCCCGATTCTTTGCGAGAAGCCGCTGACCCCTGACGCCGACAGCGCCTGGAAGGTTGTCCAGGCCGAGCAGGCGCTCGGCCACAAGCGGATCCAGGTGGGCTTCATGCGCCGGTTCGACGCCGAGTATGCGGCGCTCGGGTCGGTCATCCGCAACAGCGAATTGGGGGAGCTGTTGATGCTGCACCACCAGCACCGCAACCCGACAACGCCCGAGGGCTTCACCAACGAGATGCTGATCAACGACTCCGTGGTCCACGAATTCGACGCGATCCGCTACTTCACCGGTGAGGAAATCACCTCCGTGCAGGTCCGCCTGGGCAAGGCGACGCGTGACGCCCCGAACGGCCAGCACGATCCCCAGCACGTGTTGCTGGAAACCGAATCAGGTGTGCTGGCCGACGTCGAAATCTACGTCAACGCCAAGTTCGGCTACCAGGTGGCTACGCAGGCTTCCTTCGAGGACGGCATTGTGAGCATCGGCGGGGACTCCGGCCCCTACATCCAGTCCGCGGGCAAGTGGGGCGGCAACGTCACCCCGGGCTTTGAGGAGCGTTTCGGAGCTGCGTACGACGTCGAGGTGCAGGCTTGGGTGGACGCCGCCCTTCGTGGCGAAATCGGCGGGCCCACCGCCTGGGACGGTTACGCCACCGCGGCTTGCTGCGAGGCAGGCGTCGAGGCCCAGAAGTCCGGCGAGAAGGTCAAAGTCCAGCTGAACACCAAGCCGGACCTGTACAAGTAGGGGATTGAGCATGAAGATCGCACTGGATCCCACACCGTTCCACCACAGTCACAGCCTGCTGGAGTTCCCGCGTGTGGCCGCGGACCTGGGCTACAAATACCTGCAGATGACCCCGCACGCGGACCTCATCCCGTTCTTCAACCACCCCAAGGCAGACGACGAGCTGGTGGGGAAGCTGAAAGCAGCGTGCAAGGACGCCGGCGTCGAGATCGCCTCGGTCCTGCCGGTCCTGCGCTGGTCCGGTCCGGACGAGGATGCGCGGGAAGCCGCGGTCCGCTACTGGAAGCGCGCCATCCAGATTGCCGTGGACCTTGGGGTGCAGACCATGAACACGGAGTTCAGCGGCCGTCCCGAGAAGGCCGAAGAGTCGGAGCGGGCGTTCTACCGCTCCATGGAAGAGCTCCTGCCCATCATCGAACGCGAAGATCTGGACGTGCTGATTGACCCGCACCCGGACGACTTCGTTGAAGACGGGCTTGCTGCCCTGCGCGTGATCCGCGGCGTCAACTCGCCGAATATCGGCATGGTCTATGTCGCTTCGCACACGTTCCACATGGGGAACCAACCCTTGGAGATCATGCGGGCGGCCGGGGACAAGCTGCGGCTGGTCCACGTCTCGGACACCATGAACCATCACGCGTCCCACGGCCTGCGCTACATCACCAACCCGCCCGGCAACGCCGTACGCGTCCACCAGCACCTGAAGATCGGCGACGGGGACGTCAACTGGGACGAGTTCTTTGGCGGGCTGAAAGAAATCGGCTTCCTGGACAAGGCGAACACCGTGATGGTTTCTTCGGTCTTCGCCGAGGATGAGAACGCGGAAGACGTGTCCCGCTACCAGCTCAAGACGATGAACGACTACATCGCCCAGGCCAGGTAACGCGAGTTTTCGTACAGCTAATGCCCCCAAGACGCGGTCTTGGGGGCATTAGCTGTACAAAAACTCAGCCGGTTAGGCCGTGAACGGGAGCCTGGGATCGATGTCCTGGCCTTCCCAGGTCCGGCGGATCCAGCCGTGGTGGGGGTCGTCGCTGATGAGCCAGTCGCGCACGCGGCCAGGACCGGCCATGACATTGAGGTAGTACAGGTCGTAGCCCGGCGCCGCCATGGCAGGTCCGTGCCAGCCATACGGCACCAGAACTACGTCGCCAGTGCGGACCTCGGCTGAGACATCGATGGGGCGCTCGTCGGAGGCGTACACGCGCGCGTGGCCGAACGCGTCGGCATCTTCAGGCGCGGGCGAACCGGCAGCTACCCGGGTCTCGAAGTAGTAGATCTCTTCAAGGCTGGTCTCGCCGTCCTTCTCCTCATCGTGCTTGTGGGGAGGGTAGGACGACCAGTTGCCGGCCGGGGTGATGACTTCGCAGACGATGAAACGGTCCGCTTCCAGTGCGGCGGGCGTACCGAAGTTGTGCACCTGCCGCGAGCAGTTACCGGCACCGCGAAGTTCCACGGGGGTCTCGGCTGCGGTGATCAACCGGGTCGGGTACGCGGCCTTGGCCGGGGCGGTCGCAATGGCGACCCTGCCGCCGTCGTTCGAACTGATGGTGACTGCCTTATCGATGCCCGTGTACAGGACGTCGCTGGGCCCGTGGAAAACGGACTGCCGCCCGGCGAGGACGTACTCGCCGTCGTCGACCGTTACGGTGAACGAGCCGCTCAGCGGCACCACTATGCGTTCTTCCGCGGCTGCGGGAAGTTCGACGGCGGCCCCGGCGGCGAGCGTCGCCGCCTTCAGTCCCGTGTGGGCCCAACCGTCGACGGCGAGGTTGGAATCTGACGTGCCCAGGGAGATGTCCCACTTGCCGTCATTGGCTGTTCCCAGCGGGTAGACCCAGTTGGCCATATGTAATCTGTCCTTGCTTTAGCGCTGTACGAGTGTCATTTCAAAGCTGTAGGAGTCGGCACGGTAGACGTGGTGACCGGTTTCCACCATGCGGCCGGTGTCGTCCACGGCAGTGCGTTCCATGGTGACCAGGGCTGAACCCACCTCTGCTTCGAGCAGGGGAGCCTGGTAGTCGTTGGCAATCATGGCGCCGATGCGCTGCGAAGCGAGCCTGAAGTTGACGCCACCACGGCGGAGGATGGCGTAAAGGCCCTCCTTGGAAAGCTGGGCTTCATCCATGCTGGTGATGTCATCGCGGACCCAGTTCTCCATGAGCGCCAGCGGCTTGCCGCCCACTTTGCGCAAGCGCGTGAAGTGGTAGACCTTGGAGCCGGCGGGCAATTGGAGGGCTGTGAGCGTGAGCGCGTCGGCTTCGACGTGGGAGAAGCTCAGGACTTCGGTGGTGGGCTTCTTGCCGTTGTTGCTGAGGTCGTCGTAGAGGCTGGAGAGTTCCAGCGGCCGGCGGACCTGGCTGGCTACCACCTGTGTTCCCACACCGCGTTTGCGAACCAGGAGACCGGCGCGGACGAGCTCATCCATTGCCTTGCGCATGGTGGGCCGGGACAGGTTGAGTTGTGCCGCGAGGTCGATCTCGTTGTCCAAGCGGCTCCCGGGTTCCAGGATGCCGCTGTGGATCGCGGCCTCGATGCCCTGGACCACTTGGTGGTAGAGGGGCACCGGAGACGAACGATCGATGCTGAGACTGAGTTGGTTCGCCACTGGATTCTCCTAGACGCCTGCTGAAGACCGGCCAGGGAAGCAGGATGTGGCTCCTCTGCCGGATGGAAGCGTATGTCCGGTCATGTTCTCTTGATAGGACATACTGCCTTTTTTGATGATAGCAGCCGGGTTATGGCCGTCAAGGTCATCGCTCCACGCGGGACGTTCTTTGTCGTCTACACGAGGAGGTCAAGTAAAAACATCCTAATGTCAGGACAAACTATTGACAAAGTGTGAGGCGAGTCACCATGATCGGTGTAGTGGGGAGATCCGGATACGAGTCTTCGGACCCCTCAACCTGAAATCAAAGGAGATAACGGTGGCAAAATTCTCATGGCGCAAAGCGGCGGTCGTCGCTGCAGTGGTTCCCTTGGTGGCACTGAGCGCTTGTTCGAGCCAGGGTGGCAAGCCGGCAGATTCCGGTGGGGGAGCAGCCGCCGGCCAGGTGGCCGGCACTGATCGCATCAAAGTTGCCCTGATTACGCACGCCGCTGCCGGTGACACCTTCTGGGACATCGTCCGCAAGGGTGCGGAGGAAGCATCGGCGAAGGACAATGTTGAGTTGCTGTACACCAGCGACCCCGAAGCCGGCCGCCAGGCGCAGCTGGTCCAGCAGGCCATTGACCAGAAGGTGGACGGCATCGCCGTGACGCTGGCGACCCCGGACGCCCTGAAGGATGTACTGAAGAAGGCCACCGATGCGGGTATCCCGGTGGTCAGCCTCAATGCCGGCGAATCCGTCTCGGCCCAGCTCGGCGCCTTCACCCACTTCGGTTCCAACGAGCAACTGGCCGGCGAGGCCGTCGGCACCAGGCTCGCAGCCGAAGGTTACAAGCACCCCGTCTGCGTCATCCAGCAGCAGGGCCACGTAGGTTTGGAAGCCCGTTGCGCCGGCGTCAAGGCCAAGGTTCCCGCAACGGAGATCCTCTATGTTGACGGCAAGGACATGACAGCCGTCCAGTCCACGGCCACTGCCAAACTCCAGGCGGCCAAGGACGCGGATGTGATCATCGGGCTCGGTGCCCCGATCACGCTGACCCTGCTCAAGTCTGTTACTGACGCTGGAAGCTCGTCCAAGGTGGCCAGCTTCGACCTCAACGCCGACCTCGCCCAGAAGATCGTTGACGGAGCAGTCATTTTCACTGTTGACCAGCAGCCGTGGCTCCAGGGCTACATGTCCGTGGATTCCCTGTGGCAGGCAAAGCGCGGCGGCTTCAAGATCGGTGGCGGCCAGCCGGTCCTGACCGGACCAACCATCGTGGACAAGTCCAACGCTTCCGACGTCCTCAAATTCGCCCAGCAGGGCGTCCGCTAGATCCCGGCATCAGGCTGCGCGGCGGGCAACCGCCGCGCAGCCTGGACAACAAGGAGTCACTCCCATGGCAAACACAGCAACCCTGCCGCCGGCGACATCGCCTGGTGATGAACGGGTCGGCCGCCGCAACCCCTTCCAGAAATTCCTCGCCAGGCCCGAGGTTGGTGCCCTCGTTGGTGCCGTGGTCCTCTTTATCTTCTTCGCCTCGGTGTCGCAGACGTTCACCCAACCGAACGCCCTCGCCACCGTCCTTTACGGTTCTTCGACCATCGGCATCATGGCCGTGGGCGTGTCGCTGCTGATGATCGGTGGCGAGTTCGACCTTTCCACCGGCGTGGCCGTGATCTCGTCAGCGCTGACCGCCTCGCTGTTCAGCTGGAACTTCTCATTGAACGCCTGGGTTGGTGTGGGCTTGGCCCTGGTGGTCTCGCTGGGCATCGGATTCATCAACGGCTGGATCCTGGTCAAGACCAAGCTGCCAAGCTTCATCGTCACCCTGGCCACGTTCCTGATGCTCACCGGCCTCAACCTGGCGCTGACCCGCCTGATCGGCGGCAGTGTTTCCTCCCCGTCCATCTCCAAGCTTGACGGCTTCGAATCAGCACGTGCGGTTTTCGCGTCCTCCGTCAGCATTGGCGGAGTGGAAGTGAAGATCACCGTCTTCTTCTGGATCGTCCTTGTCCTGATCGCATCCTGGGTGCTCCTGCGCACGAAGGTCGGCAACTGGATCTTCGCAGTGGGCGGCGACGCCAATGCTGCCCGGGCCGTAGGTGTCCCTGTGACCAAGACCAAGATCGGCCTGTTCATGGCTGTGGGTTTCTGCGGCTGGATCCTGGGCATGCACAACCTTTTCGCCTTCGACGCCGTGCAGTCCGGTGAAGGTGTCGGCAACGAGTTCCTCTACATCATCGCCGCAGTCATTGGTGGCTGCCTCCTCACCGGCGGCTACGGCTCAGCAGTGGGCGGCGCCATCGGTGCCTTCATCTTTGGCATGGCCAATAAGGGCATCGTGTACGCACAATGGAATCCGGACTGGTTCAAGTTCTTCCTTGGCTTGATGCTCCTGCTGGCAACCATCGTCAACCTCATCGTCAAACGCCGGGCAGAGCTGAAGTAAGGGGCCGGAACCATGAACGCACAACAGATTGACCAGCAAACCCTGCTGAAAGACGAGAAGGACCCTTTGACGCACACACCGGTGCACCTGCTCTCACTCGATGGCATAGGCAAGCACTACGGCAACATCATCGCCCTGCGCGATGTCACCATGGCCGTGGACAACGGCCGCGTCACCTGCGTCCTGGGCGACAACGGCGCCGGCAAGTCCACGCTGATCAAGATCATCGCTGGTTTGCACCAGCACGACGAGGGCACACTTCAGGTGATGGGTGACGAGCGGAAGTTCAACTCACCCCGTGACGCCCTCGACGCCGGCATCGCCACCGTCTACCAGGACCTCGCCGTGGTCCCGCTGATGCCCATCTGGCGTAACTTCTTCCTCGGCTCTGAACTCACCAGCGGTTTCGGTCCGTTCAAGAGCATGGATGTCCAGAAGATGAAGGACATCACCAGGAAGGAGCTCGCCGACATGGGCATCGACCTGCGCGATGTCGAGCAGCCCATCGGCCAGCTTTCCGGTGGTGAGCGCCAGTGTGTGGCAATTGCCCGTGCTGTGTACTTCGGCGCCAAAGTCCTGATCCTGGACGAACCGACAGCAGCGCTGGGAGTCAAGCAATCCGGCGTCGTACTTCGCTACATCCTGCAGGCACGCGACCGGGGCCTGGGCGTCATCTTCATTACCCACAACCCGCACCATGCCTTTCCCGTCGGTGACCGGTTCCTGCTGCTCAAGCGCGGCAAGTCGATCGGCTACTACGACAAGAAGGACATCACCCTGGATGAACTGACAGCCCAGATGGCTGGTGGCGCGGAGTTGGCTGAACTGGCCCATGAGCTGGAGCAGCTTGGCGGACACTCCGCGGCGCTCGAGGAAGTCAAAGCCGAGGTAGCGGATGTCGCCGAGGCCACGACGGAGGCCGCCCCCAAGCGCCACTAGGCAGCCCTTCATGGAATTCTGCCCGGAGCCTGCAACGGTTCCGGGCAGAGTTATTTCAGCAGCAGGGCCTCAGCGCATGGACGTTGTGCCGCGCAGTACCAGGGCGGGTTCAATAAGCTTCCGCTCGGGGAGGAGCGCGGGGTCCTCGATCCGTGCGAGCAGTCTGCGGGCGGTGTCCACTCCGACCAGATCGCTCCGGTTGTCGATGGAGGTCAGGTCCAGGTAGCGCGACTTCGCCAAGGGGGAGTTGTCGTAGCCAATCACCGAAACATCATCCGGCACGGACAAGCCACGGGCCTTGAGGGCGGCGAAGGCGCCCAGGGCCATGGTGTCGTTGGCTGCGAAGACTGCGGTGGTGTCCGGGTGGTGCTCCAGGAGCCACACGGTCGCAGCGTAGCCGTCTTCCTCCGACGTACCGACGGACTCACTGACAACAGACCCGACGCCGGCAGTCTCCACAGCGCGCAGGAAGCCGGCCCGCCGGTGTGCGGAGGCGCCGTCGGAACCTGAGAGGTGACCGATGCGGACGTGGCCCAGTTCCAGCAGATGGTTGGCGGCCAGGCGGCCGCCGGTGTCGTCGTCGTTGGTGATCAGGTCCGCGCCTTCCGGGATGCCTTTGCGCCAGCCTGCCACCACGGTGGGAACCCAGGTTCCGGACAACATGGCTTCGCTGGGCTCGGCCGCGAGCGCCAGGGCGTCGACATGCATGGCAAGCAGGCCGTCGGTGGCTTCCTTGATGCGGTTCTCGCCTGGCCTGGAGTCCGCGAGCATCACTTGGTAGCCGAGATCGGAAAGGACGGACTCCATGCCGCGGAGAAGATCCACGAACCAAAGGTTCCGGTAGTCGTCGATGACCAGGCCGATGCTCTTGGTCTTGCTGCTCGCCAGGGTGGTGGCGGCCCGGCTGGGCCGGTAGCCGAGCTCCGAGATGGCCTTCTGCACAGCGCCCCGGCGCTTTTCGCTGATGCGTGCGGGATCCTTGAGGAACAAGGAAACCAACGACGGCGAGACTCCCGCCTGGGTAGCGACGTCGTAGAGCGTTGGCCGACGGGCCAGGGGACTGTTCTGTGTTCCGGGGCTTGTCACGGGATTCCTGGATGCCTTTCGTTCTGTCTTCGAGGATAGTCGGTTAATGATTGACAGGACATATAGACATAGTTACGATCAGATCCAGCGTAAAAATTGTAGCGCTACAAAATGCCGTAAAGCGCCTCGGGCGCAGGCGAAATTTCGAAGGAGAAATCATGGCTGAAAGCCTCGGCGTCGCCGTCATCGGTGCGGGCATGGCCGGCAAGGCCCACGCTGCCGCTTACCGGACCGCATCTTCCCTCTACAGCCCGGTGCTGCCACCGGTCCGCCTCGTCTCGATCGGCGACGTCAATGCTGAATTCGGCTCACTGGCAGCACGCCGTTTCGGGTACGAGCGCAACGACACCTCCTGGCAGGCCATCGCCGAAGCTGACGACATCGATGTGGTCAGCGTGGTCATCGCCAACTCCCTGCACCGTGAAGTGGTCGAAGGGTTGTTGGCCGCCGGCAAGCATGTCCTATGCGAAAAGCCGCTCAGCGATACCTTGGACGACGCACGGGCCATGGCCGACGCCGCCCGGGCAGCGGAAGCCCGCGGAACCCTTGCCCGCATCGGTTTCACATTCCGCCGCACCCCTGGCATTGCCTACATTCGCGACCTGATCCGCAATGGAACGCTTGGCAATGTGCTCCACTTCAGTGGCCGATACTGGACGGATTACGGCTTCAGCCCCGCCGCGCCCATGAGCTGGCGCTACAAGGGCGGGCCCGGATCAGGTGCGCTGGCCGACGTCGGAAGCCACCTGACATACGTCTCCGAATTCCTCTGTGGCGACATCAAATCCATCAGCGGCGGACGACTGACGACGGCGATCGACAAGCGTCCCCTGCCGCTCAGCGCCGTGATGGGCCATGACCATGTTGCCGTCAGTGACGTATTTGAAGCCGTGGAGAATGACGACTACGCCGCTTTCAACGCTGAGTTCACCAACGGTGCCGGCAGCTTCGAAGTCTCACGTGTGGCGGCAGGCCACGCCAACAGCCTGCAATTTGAAGTCTTTTGCGAGAATGGCGCAGCCAAGTTCGACCAGCGCAGGCCTTCAGAGATTCAGTTGTTCCTGAACGATGGATCCGGGAATGAGAACGGCTACCGCCAAGTCATCCTTGGCCCGGGCCACCCCTACATCGCCGGAGGCCTTGCCATGGATGCGCCCGAGGTTGGTTTCGGCCAGAACGACGCGTTCGGCTACCAGGCGCGGGCTTTCCTGGAAGAGGTTGCCGGCCTCAGCGCGGAGTCCTCCCTGCCCCGCTGTGCAACGTTCGATGAAGGTGTCCGCAATATGGAGCTCCTTGGCGCCGTCACCGACTCCGCTCTCAACAACGGAAAGAAGATCACGCTATGAAGCTCGGCGTCTACAACGCGATCCTTCACGACCGCCCCCTGCCCGAAGCGCTGAAAGTCATTGCCGACCTTGGGCTCACGGGGATCGAGATCAACACGGGCGGCTTCCTGCCGGCTGTGCACGTGCCTACCTTTGACCAGATTCTGGAAAGCGACGCAGCCCGTGATGACTACCTCGCGGTCTTCGAGGGCACTGGCGTGTCCATTGCAGGCTTGAACTGCAACGGCAACCCCCTGCACCCCAAACGCGAGATCGGTGAAAAGCACGCGGAGGACATTCGGCGCTCGATCCGTTTGGCGAGCCGCCTGGGCCAGAACCGGGTGGTCACCATGTCCGGCCTTCCCGGTGGTGAGCCTGGCGCGAGTACCGTCAATTGGGTGGTTAACGCCTGGAACTCGGCAGCACTGGATGTGCTGGATTACCAATGGGGCGTGGCTGCGGATTTCTGGAAGGAAACCGATCGCCTCGCTGCCGATCACGGTGTCAAGGTGGCTTTGGAGCTGCATCCGCAGAACATCGTGTTCAACACCGCCGACGTCTACAAGCTGATCGAGCTCACCGGCGCCACCCATGTGGGCGTGGAGCTCGACGCTTCCCACCTGTTCTGGCAGCAGATGGATCCGGTGGCCGTGGTCCGGGAGCTTGGCCCGTTGGTGTTCCAGGCGGCAGCTAAGGACGTGCGCGTCAACCCGGAAAATGCCGCGCTCTACGGTGTGCTGGACAACAGCTTCCGCAGACTCGCAGCCGACGAGAATCGCACCAACCTTGGCGGCGATGAGTGGGCCAATGAGTGGCCCAAGAACTCGGCGTGGGACTTCGTTGCCCTGGGTCGTGGGCACGACACCGCCTTTTGGACCGAATTCCTCCGGGCGCTGCATGACGTGGACCCGGACATGCTGGTGAACATCGAGCATGAAGACGTGTCCCTGGGGCGCATCGAAGGGCTCGAGGTGGCGGCGAAGGTCCTGTTGGATGCGGATGCTGCACTGGAGGAGTCATTGAATCAGAAAGTTTGACAGGACAAACTAACAAGGTCTAGTCTCGCTTCAGGATTCTCGCCCCGAGACCGCTTTCTGCTGCAGTGACGGAGACAGAACATGACGAACGAAGTGACCCTCGGACTGGTAGGCGTTGGCCGGATCGGTGTGATGCATGCGAATAACATCAGCGCGCTGAACGGCACCATGGCGCAGGACGGTGTGAAGGTACGACTGAAGCTGACAGACGTCGCGGAGGAGCATGCGCGCGCGGTGGCCGGCTCTGTCGGCGCCGACTTCCTGGGCTCTGTGGAGGAATTGATTGCCTCCGCGGTGGACGGTCTGGTCATAGCCACAGGCACGGCAACCCACCCGGAGCTCATCCGTGCCGGTGTCGATGCCGGGATCCCTGTCTTCTGCGAAAAGCCTGTGGGCGTGAACGTTCCGGAATCCCTCCTGGTCCTGGACTATATCCGGGAGAAGGACGGCGTGGTGCAGATCGGGCACCAGCGTCGTTTCGATGCGGGTTACCTCGAGGCAAAACGGGCCTACGAAGCCGGAGAGCTTGGCTGGATCCATTCGCTTCGGGCAGTCACCTGCGACATGACCCCGCCGCCGGTCCAGTTCCTCGCCACCTCGGGTGGCTTGTTCCGGGACTGCTCCGTCCACGACTTCGACATCCTCCGCTGGCTCACCGGCAAGGAAATCGTGGAGGTCTATGCCAAGGGCTCCAACAACGGCGATCCGGCAATTGGTGAGGTTGGCGACGTCGACACTGCTTTGGCGGTGGTGACGTTCGACGACGGCACGGTAGGCACGGTTTCGGCCAGCCGTTACAACGGGGCCGGCCATGATGTCCGGCTGGAACTCCAAGGCTCCAATGGCTCCGTCCTGGTTGGGATGGACGAGCACATGGCCATGCGGTCCGCCGAACCCGGCGTCGCGTTTCCCACGGGCGCCCCTCATCTGACTTTTGCGGAGCGGTTTGATCAGGCGTATCGCTCGGAGATGGCTGCGTTTGTTGAACTGGTGCGCGGGCAGCGGAAGAATCCCTGCACGCCGGAGGACGCTGTGGCTGCTTCCAAGGTGGCGGATGCAGCACAGGAGTCCCTGGAGACGGGTGCGCCGGTCAGGGTTTCTGCCTAGCTGAGACGTGTCTGCTTCGCCCGGTGTCATGTTCTGGGTGGTGTGTGGTGGTGGTTGCGTCGGGGTGTTTGGTGGGGGTCGATGTGGGGTGGGGGATGAACCAGGGGACGCCGTTTTGGATGGTGATGCGCCAGTGTTCTTTGTGGATGAGGTGGTGGTGGTGGGTGCAGAGCAGGGTGGCGTTGTTTGTTCCTGTGGTGCCGCCTTGTGACCAGTAGGTGATGTGGTGGGCTTCGCACCAGGGTGCGGGGAGGGTGCAGTCGGGGAACGCGCAGCCTTGGTCGCGGGCGGTGATGGCTTTGCGGATGTGGGGTGGGAAGATCCGGGTGGTGCGGCCGATGTCGAGTATTTGGGAGTCGGTGCCGAGCAGGACGGACAGGATGTCGGCGTCGCAGGCGATTTTGCGGATGGTGTTGGGGTGGATCGGGCCGGTGAAGGTCGCGGTGCCGGTACTGACAGTGTTCCGGAGGCGCGGCTGCTTCGGGGTGTTGGTTTCTTCTGTGGCGCTCGTGGTGGTGTGGGTGAGTTGTTGGAAGAGGTCGTGGTGGTCGATGGTGACGGTGAGTTGGGGTCGGAGTCCGCCGTTGCTGGGCAGTTTCCCGGTGGTCATGGCTACGGCGCAGGCTCCGACGAGGCCGTCGAGGAGTTTCTGGGCGCGGAGCGCCGGTCCAGCCAGGGCCCGCACCGTTCGGAACACCCGCATCCGGTGCCGACGCGGTCGCCGTGCCGTGGTCAGCGCCTAGGGCCGTGCCCTGAACCGTGCCTTGGACAGTGCCTTGGTCAGGGCCGGTGGTGTTGGTGAGTCGTGGGTTGGTGGCGGCGTTCATGGCGGTGGTGAGGGTTTCGTATTGTTCGGTGGTGGCGAAGATTTCCAGGTGGTGGAGTCCGTGGCGGCGTTGGCGGCGGAGGAACGCGCGCGCCTTGGACGTGGCGGAGGGCTTCTTCGGTGGGTTCGGGGCCGTTGTGGTCGATGTGGTCGATCCAGCGGTTGGCCATTGTGGTGACGAAGTCGGGGTCGGATTGTGTGGCGGTGGTGGTGAGGGCGTGTTCCATGCCGGTGAGGGTGTCCGGGTCGGTGAAGTGTTGGGCTTTGTCCAGGGCGGTGCTGATGATCGTCGCGGACCGGGACGGGACCTGTCCGGTGTGGAGGGCGTCGGCGAGTCTTTGACGACGGGCCGGGATTTCCTGGCCGGTTATTCCGGCCCCGGCAGGACATCGGTGGCGAGGGCGAGCCGGCGCCGTGCTTCGCCGATCCCGATCCGCAACCGGGCCCGGAGGAACTCCGCCGCGTTCCGGTACCCATCATCCAAAACACTGCCACCACCAGCACCATCAGCACCATCAGCAGCAGCAGCCAGGACGGAGTCACCGCCACCGCCACCTTCTGACTCACCGGCTGGTTCTGTCCACCCCGTCCGCCATTCCTGCGCGCCGGACGCCGGGGACTGTCCAGGCTGCTGTGCCGGCGCCGCACGCTGCGCCTCCGTCCGGGTCCGCTCCACAGTCTGCGCCGCAACGACCTGGAGGTACTCAAGGGCCCGGGAAATCTCTTCGACCGATCCTGCGAAATCTGCGGCTTCCGTGAAGTCAAACAGCCGTGTCTCCTCGGCCGCGAGTGAACGCACAGCTGCCACTGCTGCAGCACCCAATGCCAGCGATTCGGCGAGTCCTGCAGCTCCGGCGCGGCCCTCAAATGACATACCGGCGGTTGGCCGCGCGCCAGGGTCGCTGCCGGTGAGCGCGGCGGCGAGTGACGCCGTCGAACCTGTTTTCTCGCTGTGGCGGACGCGTCGGGGCAGGACTTTGGCGCCGGGCGAACCTGCCCGCCGCGCCAAAACATCCCCAATGCTTCCCATGCATTAACCCTGCCAGGAGGGTCTGACATTTTTGGCAGCCCACCCCGGACAGGCTCCGGACATGGCTGACGCGGGCCGAAGAGTCTGGGGGAAAACTCCGACCCGCGCCAGGTCCATGGGGTTGGCTAGCCGATGATCTTCATGGCCTGCCAACCGGTGCCGAGGCTAGTGGGCGGGACGTTGCTGAGAGTCCCGTTGCCGCTGCCTGGGTAGAGCCACAGGGTGTCTCCGATGCGGCCGATGACGTCGTTCTTGTTATCGCCGTCGAGGTCCCGGGGGCCTGCGATCGATGTTCGGTTGTCCCAACCCGTGGAGATTTGCTTCCATGCGAGCCATCCGCGGGTTCCATCGCCGGGGTAGAGCCAGAGGGCGCCAGTATCCGAACGCCTGGCCAGCACGTCTCCCGTACCATCTCCATTAAAGTCCCCGGTGCTCAGAATTGCATTCATAACATTCCAGCCGGTTCCAATCGTGATTGGCGTCCGGAGCCCGCCGCTGCCGTTGCCTTCGTAAAGGCGCAGATCGCCGGTGCTCCGCCTGGCGATCAGGTCAGGGATTCCGTCGCCACTGAAGTCGCCCGGGGAGAACAACTGGCTCATGGTGCTCCATCCGGTGCTCACCTGGACCCTGGCGCCGAAGCTGCCGGCGCCGTCGCCCGGGTAGAACCACAGGACGTCACCTGCACGGGCCAGCAGGTCCGGTTTGCCGTCCCGGTTGAAGTCGCCGGGGGTTATGGTGTCGGTGATCGTGGACCATGCAGGTGCCGCCAAGGCCGTTTGCCGCGGCCCCAGACCGCCTCCGCCATTGCCCGGGTAGAGGTACAGGTTGCCGGCAGTATCGGAGGACAAGACGTCGGCCTTGCCGTCGCCGTTGAAGTCATGGGACGACGGCGGCCCGGCTGCGGGAACGCTGTACGTCTGGGTTCCAATGGGTGAGGTGTTCCCTGCAGCGTCCACACCGACGTACTTCAGGGTCAGCTGTGATGTCCCCATGACAAGCGGAGCCGAATACTTGAAGTTGGTGGCAGACTCCGTAGCCGTGGGGCTGCTGCCGTCTGTGGTGTAGTAGATGCTTGCGCCTGGTTCATCGGCGGAAAGCGTGATGGTTGCCCCGCTGGCCAGCGCACGGCTGGTTGGGTTTGCCGTCACCACAGGCGCCCGCGTGTCAGGCGGAACGTTGTAGGTCTGCGTGACGACATCGGACACGTTTCCGGCAGGATCCATGGCGAAGAATTTCAGGGTCATCGGATCCGGGCCCGCGAAGACAATCGGCGTGGAGTAGACCAAGCCTGCAGTGAGGGGATCGCTGCTGTCCTTGGTGTACTTGATCACGGAGTTTGCCTCGTTGGACGTAAGCGTGATGCTGGTGCCCGGGGCGTAGGCGCCGCCCAGCGGGTTGGCCGTCACCACAGGCTTGGTCACGTCCGGGCCGGTGGAGTAGCTCTGAGTCACGACGGCCGACGGATTGTTCGCAGCGTCCACGGCGAAGTACTTCAGCGTCAGTGGACCATTCACGGTGATCGGCGTGGCATATTTGGCACTCGCGGTGGTGGGGGTCGTCCCGTCCAGCGTGTAGAAGATCGTCGCAGGTTCGTTCGCGGACAGGGTGACCTTTTGCCCGATGTCATAGGTGCCGCCGGGCGGTGTCGCCGTCACTTCGGGTGCAACGACGTCGGCCGTGATGTGGGCCTCGAACTCGGACAAGCCGACGTTCGTGGTGGAGCCGCTCACGGAGGTGATGTTGAAGCGGACCGAACTGACTGTCCGTGCCGGGAAATTCACTGTGAGTCCCGAACCGTTGTTAGGCAGGGCGCCCACTGGCACGGTGCTGCCATCCGGGAAGGCCAGGTTGCCGCCGGTTACCTGGTCGCTGAGGATCGGCCGGTCAAAAAGCGTCACGGCGTTGATGGTCCGGGCAGGGGAGAAGTTGTACTGGATCCAGCTGCCTGCCTTGCCGCCGTTGGTGACCCATTCGCGGTTGGCGTCCATGGGCGTACCCCATGCGTACCCGTCGCGGGCCTTCTCGGGGCTCTGCCCCGAGGCCTTCTGCGAAGAAGCGCTCACTGTTGTGCCTGCTGATTTGGCAGCATTGCCCGTCCACTCGATGGCCGTGATGTACTGCCGTTTGAGCCAGTCGCTGTAAGGCGGCGCCGGGCAGGGAGTGTCGCAGAGGTATTTATCGAAATCGGCGAAGCGCACAAAGGTGTTGACTTTGTTGGTCAGGTCCGCGCCCGTCACATTCTGGGCGTATTCATCGATTACATAGGCGTCGTATGCAGATGCCGTATGGGGTCCCGTGTAGGCCCTGCTGGCCAGCTGGGCAAACTTTGCCGTGGCCCAGTGATCGCTGTGGTCGTAGGGGTCCTGGTAATTTCCCGTCCAATCCTGGGTCCGGAAGGTGGTGGGTTGGTAATTGGCCACCAGCTGGTTCAACGTCGTCTGGAATTGCGCCTTGGTAAACGCTGCGGCCCCATCAACCGGACGGATGGAGCTGAGCCGGCCGTCCCACAGTTTCAGGATGCTCTGGCCGTTGTAGCGGCTGCTGCCCCTCCCATCCGGGAAGCCA
Source organism: Paenarthrobacter sp. C1 (assembly GCF_049315185.1). Taxonomy (NCBI): domain Bacteria; kingdom Bacillati; phylum Actinomycetota; class Actinomycetes; order Micrococcales; family Micrococcaceae; genus Paenarthrobacter; species Paenarthrobacter sp. C1. The sequence goes on from NZ_CP186052.1 coordinate 1,069,606, forward strand.
TCCGGAAGCCGCATGAAAACGACGGAAACGTTGGGTGCCGCATTCAAGGTCTGAAGGGTGAGGGGTCGGCCCGGAACGCCCGCGTCGGAGGTGGTCCAGGCATCGGCTACACCCGCCATTTTCGCGTAGCTTGCCCTGATTCCCGCTTCCAGGCTGTTCCAGTACGCAGCCCCTTCACCGGCTTCACCCGCCGTTGCGTACACGGTCTGCACGCAGCGCTTGGACTGGATGTCACGCATGAAATCCGGACTGATGAAAATCAGGTCATCATCGGTGTGGGCCACTATCTGCATGGCGCCGCCTGTGCCCGGGCACGGCGGGACCGCAGCAGCGGCAGGCGCCGCCATACCAACGGTCAGGGCAGAAAAGGCAACAGAGGAACCCAGCAGGAAAACAAGGATTTTCCGGAAAAGGGAACGGGTGCTGAACAGGGTGGAATGAGTATGACGCCGAGCGTATTTTGGACGGTCCACAACCATGCTCCTCGAGCAGATGTTGGGCCCCCCAGCCGGCAAGCTTACGACGCCTCCGCGACGTCATTTCCTGAATTCAGTTGGGTACTGCAAATACTTTTCATGGATCGAAAGTGGAGCAGTGATCGATACTGTACTCCTCGCGGAAATTCATGGCTAGGGTCCAGACCGGTATGGGCGAAATCCCAGTGGCGCGGGCAAGCCCGCTACTAGGCTGAAACCATGAACCGCACGGCAGCGCTAAACCCAAGTCCTCGAACACTCGACGTCGAAAGCGTGGTTCATTTCGATCGGCTGGTCGGTGCCGGAGCCCGGTCAATGCACGGTTGGCACGCGCAGTCGTTGGACCTTCGCGGCTACTCGCGCCAGCTCAAAGCGATGGATCCGCAAGGTGCCATCTTCCTCGGCTGCACCTTCGACACCGGCGTGGAAGAAAGTCTGCGAAGCCGTGGCGCACTGATCTTTCCGAAGCTGCTGGGTGTTCCCTTTGACCCGTACCGCGGCACTCTCTACACCCCGGCGGAGCTCTACCGGGACATCCCGGCTACTGAGTACGAGTCCACCCTCGACGCGCAGGTCTACCAATGGAGCATCCTGCCCGGCCAGCGTCAGAGCCTCGATGCCACGCTCGCCGCAGCGCTGCACGATCACGCCATAGGCGACGCCCTGGACGAGGCATTGGATCAGGGCCCCTTCGCAGGAAGCAGGATTGTGGGAGTCATGGGTGGCCATGCCGCCCAGCGAGGATCCAGGGAATTCGCCGACGCCGCCCGGCTGGGCAGCCTGCTCGCCCAAGCCGGCTTCGCCGTCGCCACGGGCGGGGGTCCCGGTGCCATGGAAGCGGCCAATATGGGCGCCTTCTTCAGCGGAAGGCCCGACGCCGAACTGCAGGCGGCCCTTGCGACCCTCGCCGATGTACCGGGGTTCAGGCCCTCGGTGACGGCTTGGGCGCGTCAGGCGGCGGCCGTCGTCGAACATTACCCGGAAGGCACCCCGACTCTCGGCATCCCTACCTGGTTCTACGGGCACGAGCCGCCCAATCTGTTCGCCACCCACATCGCCAAATACTTCGCCAACGCCATCCGGGAAGCCATCCTGTTGGAAGTCTGCAACGGCGGGATCGTGTTCCTGCCGGGAGCTGCAGGCACGGTGCAGGAGATTTTCCAGGACGCCTGTGAGAACTACTACGGCGCGCCCGAAACCATTACACCCATGGTCCTGGTGGGCCGCGAACACTGGGAACGGACCTTCCCGGCGTGGCCTATGCTGCAGAGCCTGGCCGCCGGGAAGCCCATGGCGGAGCGTATCTTTTTGGTGGACACGGTGGAGGATGCGCTCGCGGTGTTGGCCCGCTAAGACACAGCCCGGATCAGAAGTCTTTGCTGCAAGGACCTGAACCCAATTCCGCGAGCCCCGTCAGGTCGCCTGCGGCATATTCCCGTACCCACGATGCCTGCCCGAACATGAGTTGCCGGGGATCGTCCACGTGGTCCAGGCCCACCAGGTGTCCGAGCTCGTGCATGATGACCGCCACGCCGATGTCCTCCCCGTCCGGGGTGTCCACGATCCCGGCAAACTGTGGTGCATCCAGTGAGACTGTCCCGGTCACGTATGCCTTGTAGCCGTTGCTCAGGCCAATGGAGGAGCTTCCGCCCAGACCCACCGTCTGCCCGGTCAGGCGCGGTACCTGCTCCGGGGTGCTCCAGGCGATCAGCACCGGCGCCCAACGGTCCCCGTATCTGGCCGGCTGATACCCGGAACGGTTGGGGGAGGGAACCTCGGAACTCGGCCCGTCGTAAATGAATCTCAACCCCGTAGCTCTCCCGGTTTCATGGACAGCCTTCTCTACAAGAACCTGCCAGGAAGCCGGTGCGAGGTCCGAATTCACCACGTAGTGGATGGGCCTGCAGGGCGAGTACGCCAAGGGCGTGCCGTCTTCTTTGACTGCCAGGAACTTGTACGAGCTGCTGGCTTGGACCAGCGGGGGCGGCGTGCCGAGGGGCGCGTCGGCTTCTTCACGTCCGGGCAGGGGATCGTCCCGTTGTCCGAAGGGTGCCAGCCCGGGACGTGGCGGCTGGCTCTGGCTTTCCGATGATCCGTAGAGGAATTGCTGCAGCTCTCCGCCGAAATAGGCTCCGGCGCACACGAGTCCCAGAATGCCCAGCAGGAACAGGATGGCGGCGACGCTGCTGTGCTTGATCGGCGGGCGGGGCTCAGGCGGCTCGTGCGGACCCGAAGGCGGAAGGTAATGGGGCCGGGGAGGATCCGGGTCCGGCCACTTGGACGACCCATAAGGTTCCATGGAACCCCCTGACGTGGAGGCCGCGGACGGGCGGTGGGGCGCCGCCGTCGGCCGTATTCGCCAGCATAAGTCCAGCGTCCCCGTGAGTCCATGGCCTTTGTACCCAACGCCTGAACGCTGCTAGATGTCCTTGCGGCAGGGGGCTGATGCCAGGAGATGGAGGCCGTTCAGGTCACCGGCGGCCAGACCGTCCGGTGCCCCGATTTCCGGGTACATGAGCTGGATCGGATCGTTCACATGGTCCAGTCCCATCACGTGTCCCAGCTCGTGCTGCATGACGGCAAGGACGTAGTCCGCGCCGCCGGGATCGGCCAGAAGTTCCGCGATCTGGGGTGTGTCCAGCTCGAGGCTTCCGGTGATGTAGCTTTTGGGGCCCTTGTCCAGCGAATACATGGTGCTGCCGCCCGTGCCGATGACCTTCCCTTCAAGGGCCGGCGCCACTTCTGGTGTGGTCCACGAGATCAGCAGGGGAGCCCACCGGTCGCCGTAGCGATTGGGTTGGTAGGGCTCGCGCCGGTCCGCGGGTTGTTCGTCGGTTGTTCCGTCGTTGACGAACTGGATGCCCGAGGCTGCAGAGATATTGGCAATGGCCGTCGCCAGGAGGGGGTCGGTTCCTTCGGGAGCGGAGGCGTTGTTCACCACGTAGTGCAGCGGCCGGCAAGGGGAATAGCCCACCGGGGTGCCGTCGTCGTTCATGGCCAGGAACTTGTACGAATCATTGGTGGTGCCCGGTGCCGTCGGCGAGGCCAGCGGGGCGTCCGCTTCCTCAAGTCCCGGCGGTGGTGCGTCCGGAATGCGGGCCGAGGTGGGCTGTATCTTCCCGGTTTGCGGGCCGCCCGGGACGCTGACGCCCGGGAACAGTGCCGTGATGCGGGGGTCGCCATTCAGGAACCAGGACACCAGCACAGCGACCGTTGCCGCAATGAATGCCATCAGCAGGCCGAGCAGAACGCGCTGGGTTGTTCCCGATCGCCGGTGCTTCGGCACGTGCGTAGCTTCCCGCTCCCAGTCCACGGTTCTCCATTCCTCAGGCCCTTGGTCACGCGGGGCAGCGCGGAGGACGAACCAACATTACGGTCTGCCGGGGGAGCAGTCCAAACTCAGACGATCGCCGCGCCGAACAGCAAACCGAGACCGTAGGTGGCAGCAGCTGCTCCCAGCCCGATGGCCAGCTGCCGCAGGCCGCGGCTGAGCGGCGACGTACCGGACAGCAAACCCACGACGGCGCCTGTCGCCAGCAGCGCGATGCCCACCAGGACTCCGGCCACCAGGAGCGCGGCCATACCCGTCATCCCGAAAAGGAAGGGCAGGATCGGAACGATGGCTCCCGAGGCGAAGAAGCAGAAACTGGACAGCGCCGCGCCCCACGCCGAACCCACCGATTCATGCTCATCGGCCACCGGTTTCTCGGGCTGCAGGGAGAGGCTGGGATCGCAGTCGCAGCTGAACAATCCCATGCGCTCGGCTGCCCGGTGCTCGGCGGCTTCGCGGGTCATGCCGCGTGCCAGGTACACGAGGACCAGCTCGTTGTGGTCGATGTCCAGCGACGGGGCTGCGGTGAGGGTGGCCTGGGTGGGGAGGGTGGCGTTGAGCAGTTCGCGTTGCGAGCGGACGGAGACGTATTCGCCGGCACCCATGGACAATGCGCCGGCCAGGAGCCCTGCAACGCCGCTCATGAGGACCACGGAACTCGGTACACCCGTCGCGGCCATGCCCATGACCAGCGACAGGTTGCTCACCAAACCGTCGTTGGCGCCGAAAACTGCTGCGCGGAAGGTACCCGAGAGCCGGTTGCGTCCACGGGTCGCCAGGCCCCGGACTACTTCCTCGTGGATTTGTTCATCGGCCACCATCGCGGGGGTGGCGGCCGGCTCGGTTCCGTAGGGGGAGCGGCCCTCTGCACGTTGCGCCAGGGCCAGGACGAAGACCGAACCGAAGTTGCGGGCCAGGAACCCCAGGAACTGGCTGCGGGCGGAAGCTGCCTTGGGCATGCCTGCGTGCTCACCCAGGAGTTTGAGCCAGTGCGCTTCATGCCGCCCTTCGGCTTCGGCCAGAGCCAGCAGGATCTGCCGTTCCTCGCCGTCGCGGCGCTGGGCGAGTTCGCGGTAGACCGCAGCCTCGGCGCGTTCATCGGCAAGGTACTGCCGCCACCGCCTGATGTCCGACGCAGTGGGTGCTGCCGGGTCTGCGGTGTGGTGGAGAGCTGCGGGTTCGATGGCGGGGTCCGGAGCGGGGCTCGACGAACTGTGGGATTCCTGGTGCATCTGCACTTTATCTCCTGTGCTGGGTGGGGTAGTTGCGGCCCCATTGCACGCACCACACTACCGCTTATTTGCAGGGTTTTTTGGCTGGTATTCCTTAGCTGGAATGTTCGGTGCACCGTAATTTCCGGCTCTGCTTGACCCTCGCTTTGGCCGGTGCTCAGATGGAAGGACAGGGGCGGGGAGCCTCCCCGCACTCGGTTAGCGGGCTCTTACAGGCCCACGGGACGGAGGTTGCACCATGGACACCACCGAATCACACGCCAAGTACCCGGAACGCACCACCATCGAGTCGGACCCGGCCTACGACTACGCCGAAGACCAGGAAGTGGACGAGCCCTGGGTTGAGGAAGTGGACGCCCCCGAGGACGATGAACGGGTGGTGCCGATCGATGAGACCGAGGAATTCCGTGGGGAGGAAGAGGAAATCTAGTCCTCGTCCCGGCTGCCGAGGGCGAACAGGCGCGGCTGGCCATCCCGTTTTCCTGTCGCGGCCACAGTAACCGTCAGGGTCCGGGACGCCTCGCACCACGTTGAGGGCCGGACGGCCTGGGCCAGCGCTTTGGCGATCTGCTGCGGATGGGGATGCCGGAAGAACAGGGTTTCGTTCCTGGCCACTATGGTGACCGTGCCCAGGTAAAGGTCGACGGCGGGAATCACCGTGACGTTCCGGGCTTCGGTTTGGCCGGTGGTGTTGTGGGCGTGGCTGGCATCGCTCTGATACGGCAAGGTGCTGCTCCTGTGGAGAGTGCTCTTGCCCGCTCGGTTGTCTCAGGTCCGGGACGGGCCGCTTCCTCATCCGAACCACCCGTGAACATGGGGTTGGTGCATGGCCAGTCGGAGCTTGGCGCCACATCTCTTGAAGCTGGGACAACAGTACCGCACCTGAGGTTGTGAAGGCCCTATTGCCGGGGACAAAACGACGGCGGTGCTGCCCCCGTGAAGGGGGCGGCACCGCCGTCGGGTATTGCCTGGTTACTTGCTGCTGCCCACCGGGTGGACTTCCGGCGGCAGTTCCTCGGAGATGGCGCCGGCTACGCGCTTGTCCCAGGCCTCGCGGACGGCTGCGTCCGTGGGCGGAGTCAGCAGGGAGACCACGACGTAAACCACCAGGGAAGCACCGAGGCCCCAGTAGATGGGCTCGTTGGCGTAGACGCCGTCTTCGCTCGGGATGACACCAACCGCGTACATGATGAGCAGGGCCAGTGTCAGAACTGAGCCGACTGCCATGGACCATGCAGCCGCGATGCCCGTTCCGCGCTTCCAGACCAGGCCGCCGAGAATGGCGACCAGGAGTCCGCCCACCAGGATGTCGTAGGCGATGGTCAGGGCAACAACGACGTCCTGCGCTGCCATGGAAATCAGGACGGCAACGATGCCCAGGCCCAGGACCCAGTAGCGGTTAGCCTTGACGTCGTGCTCGGGGTTTTCCGTGTCGTCGGTGTTGATCGTCTTGCCGAACCAGCTGGCCACGAACGGGACAACGTCTGCGCGGGCCACCGTAGCGGCGGCGATCAGGGCGCCCGAAGCGGTGGACATCATCGCAGCCACAGCCGCGGCCATCACCAGTCCGCCGATGCCGACGGGCAGGATGTGGGTTGCCACCTCTGCGTAGACAACGTCCTTGCCGAGGTTGGCGACATCGATGTCCGGGAGGGCGACGCGGGCAGCCAGGCCGATCAGTGCGCCGGCGATGCCGTAGAGGATGCAGTAAACACCGGCGGTAGCTCCGCCCCAGCGTGCAACGGTGGCGGTCTTGGCGGTGAAGACGCGCTGCCAGATGTCCTGGCCGATCAGGAGGCCGAGGGTGTAGACCACGAAGTAAGTGATGATGGTCTGGACGCCGATGCCGTCGATCTGGAAGAAGCTGGCGTCAAGGCGCTCACGGATGCCGTCCATTCCGCCGGCTGCGTTCAGGACGAACGGCAGCATCAGGAAGAAAATGCCTACGGTCTTGATGAGGAACTGCACCTGGTCTGCCAAGGTGATGGACCACATGCCGCCGATGGTGGAGTAGACCAGCACGATGGCGCCGCCGACGGCGATTGCCAACCAGCGTTCCCAGTCGAAGAGCACCACGAAGATGGTGGCGTAGGCGCCGGTGGACGTGGCGCAGAGCATGAGGGTGTAGGCCAACATCACGATTCCGGATGTCTGGGTGGCTTTGCTGCCGTATCGCAGGCTCAGCATTTGGGAGACCGTGTAGATCTTCAACCGCTGGATGGTGCCGGCGAACAGGAGGCTAAGGAGCAGCACGCCGGAGCCGATGGCCACCACGAGCCACATGCCGGAGATGCCGAACTTGTAGCCGAGGCCCACGCCGCCCACGGTGGATGCGCCACCGAGGACCACGGCGGCCATGGTGCCTGTGTAGAGGAAGGGTCCCAGGCGGCGGCCGGCCACCAGGAAGTCGCTGTTGTTCTTTGTGCGGGACTTGCCCCACCAGCCGAAGGCCAGCATGGCGAGCAGGTACACCACCACGATTGCGATATTAATAGCCGAAGATTCCATGAACGGTCCTTGGAGCTGATGCACGGAGGTTGGGGTTTTCGACGATACTCCTGCGATGCGTCGAAGTCTCTGTGCGGATGATTGGAGATTTGGGTTTGGAGCTTGGGGATGTGTTGTGTGCCTCACAGACAACACTTGTTGCCTATGAGGATATGTTGTGATCGGAGTAACAGTCAAGATCCTTTGGACTTGGTTACGCCCGCAGTGGCCCTGTTGGCGTGCCTCCCGGCTACTATTGCTCCAATGACAGGGCCACATGACAGGCCTGAAAGGTTCGTGAATGAAGGCTCTACCCGTTGAACCGAGCAATGTTCCCGTTGCCATCGGTTCCAGAATCCGCGCAGCCCGGCAAGCGCAGCGCCTCACCATCGAGCAGGTTGCGGACGCCACCGGGTTGACCAAAGGCTTCCTGAGCCGCGTGGAGCGCGACCTGACATCGCCGTCGGTGGCTTCCTTGGTGACCCTCTGCCAGGTTCTGTCCGTCTCCGTCGGCGACTTGTTCGCCGCGCCGGAGACCCATCTGACGCGTCGCGACGACGGCCCCAGGATCTCGCTGGGCGGCCAAGGCATTGTGGAACGCCTGCTGACCGCACGTTCCGAGCGGCGCCTGCAGATACTCCAAGCCACTATCGAGCCCCGCGGGCGCGGCGAAAGCGAGCTTTACGCGGTGGACTGCGACGTGGACGTGCTGCATGTGGTCAAGGGCCGCATCAAGCTCATCCTGACCAACGAAGAATACGACCTCGAGGAAGGGGATACCCTCTCCTTCCCGGGCCGCGAACCGCACACGTGGATCAACCCGACGGACGAAACCGTGGAAGTGCTCTGGGTGCTGGTGCCCGCAGCAAGCCGGTAGTTTTCCCTGCCGGCGTTGTGCACTCCCTCCCAGTTACCTCCTGTATTGGAAGCCAGGGACCGGGCCGATCCCCGAAAGTCCGGGGCTCGGCTGGGCAAAGCCGTCCACCAACCGGGCGGGATCGTCACGACGCAGCTTGAGAACCGCCTGGATCTCCGCGATCACGCGCTCCGGCTCGAACCAGATGACTTCCGGTGGGTACCTCAGGACCAAATACCCGTTGATGGTGGAGGCGTTGTTGCGTGCCAAGTCGTTGCGGAGGGCCTTTCTATCGGAGTGAAACGCGAAGCCGTCCACTTCAATAATGAGGAACTCTTCCAGAAGGAGGTCGACGCGCCCGATGCCAGGTATTGCCACTTGGGCGTCGAATGCAATGCCGTGGGTGCGGAGCAGATGCTGTGCATCGACCTCCACAATGGACTCTGCACGCAGGTCGAGATCCTTGAGCGCGTTGAGGACGGGCCGCGACCTGTCTCCCTGCAACTGTTCCTTCAGCAGTTCCAACGGCACACCGTGCAGTCGAACCGCCGAGATTGCCATTGCCGTTGAAGCGGGCGGCGCCAGGCAAGCCATGGCATGTAGGACTACATCTTCCACCGCGGCGATTGGGAGGCTGGGATGAGGTTCGAATCTCATGGTCCTGTGCCTGACGAACCCGGTGCCGTGACCGTGATCGCATGCCAGATGGTGGAGATCAGGTGCTTTGCGTATCCACAATCCGTAGTGTTGAGCTGCGCTGGCGCAGGAGACGTAGGAGTTGTAGCGGAGGGCGGTTGCCAACTCGGGTCTGTGATCCGCAAGCATGAAGATGCCCCGCCGGGGTTGTTTCGCACCCTTGCTTGGAAGGCGCGCGATGTCCCGGCGCGAATAGCCTGCGGCCAGGAGTTGTCCGGTCCGAGCCACGCCGCCTACTTTTTCGAGGTACTGGAAGGCGTCCATCGGACCAGTCCACAGGCTTCCAACGTTCCACGAAATGACGCACTTGCCGTATGTGGGCAACTCCAGCCGACGCTCCATCCCGGTTTGAGCTCCTGGTGGCGGCGCTCCTCCCCGGTTGCCGCCGCCCTTCGTCCTACGGGCCAAGCGGAGCGCCCGAAATCCGGGGATGAGCGGAGTCCGCGGGGGGACGAACTGGGGAGGAGCGCAGCCTGCGAAGGGACTAACCGGGCAGGAGCGTGCGAGGCGGCTAGCCCACGTGGACCCAGGGGCGCCGGGTGATGTCCGGCTCGGCTTCCCGGAGCACTTCGCGGGTGACAGGCGCGATCTCCCCTTCGCCGAAGAAGAGGAAGCGGCTCAGGTTCGAAATCGGGTTGCCCTCAGTCCACCGGAAGTAGATGTGCGGCATGAAACCGGTGACGTCGCGGATGTGGAGGAGTACTGCCGCCAGCGTGTTCGGCACGTTGTTGCTGTGCACTTCCAGGATCTTGAACCCGTGCCGTTCCTTGCCCACTACCTGGAGTTCCTGCTCGAAGTCTGAACTGTCGTCCACGATGATCTCGATGAAGACGGCGTCGCAGTCCAGGGGGAGGTGGTTGGCCTGCTGGGCGTGCTGCAGCTTCTCCCGGTACCTGTCGGCACTGAAGCGTTTGGGTTCGTGCGCGATGATCCGGACCGGTCCGTGCGTGTTGTTGGCCGTGAACTCCAGGGCCTTCCGGTCCATCTTGATGTGCGTGGCCCGCAGCTCGAATGCCCGCCTCATCCTGGAGACGAAGCTGACCACCAGAATGCCAAGGATGAACAGGGCGGCAATTTTCAGGCCGTCCGGGCGCTCGATGGAGTTGACCACGGTGGTGTAAACGAAGACCAGGGAAATGAGGCCGAAGCCGATGACCTGTGCTTTTTGCTTCCTTCGGCGTGCCGACAGCGTCACGGCGATGGACGCGGAAGTGATCAGGACCAGCACGCCAGTGGCATAGGCGCCACCCTGGGCATTGACATCAGCCTGGAAGATGATGGTGACGATGAAGGCGATGACCGTGAAGACGAGGACCAGGGGGCGGAGTGCCCGCGCCCAGGCCGGTGCCATGCCGTAGCGCGGCAGGTACCTGGGAACAAGGTTCAACAATCCGGCCATCGCGGAGGCTCCGGCGAACCACAGAATGGCGATTGTGCTGATGTCGTACACGGTTCCAAAGCCATCGCCCAGGAACTTATGCGCGAGGTAGGCAAGGGCGCGGCCATCGGCCTTTCCGCCGGGTTCGAATTCAGCGGCCGGAATCAACATGATCGTGGTGAAGCTGGAGGTGATGAGGAACGAGCTCATGATGATCGCGGCGGTGGTCAGGAGCTTGTGGGCACCCTTGATGCGGCCGGCCGGATCGGCTTCCGTGTCCGTGGCATGGCCTTTGATCTGGGGCATGACGGCGACGCCTGTTTCAAAACCCGAGAGGCCCAGCGCCAAGCGGGGGAACACCAGCAATGCCAGGGCGATCATCATGATCGGATCGCCGTGGGAGGTGGTCAAAGCAGTCCACCAGTCCGTGATGACGCGGGTCTCGGTGAAGACGTGGCCGATGGATACGGCGATGACCACAAGGTTGAGCATCAGGAAGGCGCCCACCAGGACGACGGCCACGTTGATGGCCTCCTTGAATCCGCGGAGGAAGACGATGCCCAGGCCCGCGATGAGCGCCAGGGTGATGGCGACGTTCTGGCCTTCAAGGAAGTCCGGCGCGAACGGGTTCTCGATGAGGTGGGCCGTGGCGTCGGCAGCCGACAACGTAATGGTGATCATGAAGTCCGTGGCCGCGAAGCCAAGGAGTGCCAGGACGAAGAGCTTGCCGCCCCAGCGGGGGAGGAGCCGCTCCAGCATGGAAATGGAGCCCTCGCCGCGTGGACTTTCCTTTGCCACCCGGCGGTAAACCGGCAGCGCTCCGGCCAGGGTTGCTGTGACCAGCAGCAACGTCGCCAAGGGAGAAAGCAGGCCCGCTGCCAGGGCGGCGATGGCGGGCTGGTACCCCAGTGTCGAGAAGTAGTCCAGGCCCGTGAGGCACATGACCTTCCACCAGGCCTGCGGCTTGTGGGACTCCGAGGGCTGGCCGTGGGGGCCTTGCCGCTTGCCTGAAGTGTCCGGCATTCCCTCAAGCAACCAGGGTTTGAGCTTGAAGGAATTTTTGGGCCGGTTGGCCGGGTCGGCCGGAGGCCTCGACAGGGTGGTCACGGTGTCCTTTCGCGCAGCACGGTACTGCTTCCGCATGGAGCGTATGGCCCGGTTCGACGCCGGGACACCGGTTTTTATGGAATCTTTACGCCTGCTGTGAGCGGCGTCTCATCCTTTTGGAAGGTTGTAAACAAGTGATGCATATTAGACAACTTTGAGTGTATGATGGGTGTCACAGTCCGCAGAATCAATCCCCCTATTCACTCAAGGAGTGGCGTACTTTGGAAGAGCTCCGCATCGAGGCCAACGGCAACCTGGGCCCCATCGATTCATCCCGTATCCCGCGCTACGCCGGTGCCGCCACGTATGCCCGCCTGCCCCGCCTGGACCAGGTCTCCAAGGCCGACGTCACCGTGGTCGGCGTTCCCTTCGACTCCGGCGTTTCGTACCGCCCCGGAGCCCGCTTCGGCGCCACCCACGTGCGTGAGGCCAGCCGTCTGCTCCGCCCGTACAACCCGGCCTGGGACGTCAGCCCGTTCGAGAACATCCAGGTAGCCGACGCCGGCGACATGGCAGTGAACCCGTTCAACATCAACGAGGCCATCGAAACCATCCAGCAGAACGCCTTGGACCTCACGGCCAACGGCAGCAAGCTGGTCACCCTCGGCGGCGACCACACCATCGCCCTCCCGCTGCTCCGGGCAGCAGCGGAACGCGCAGGCGAACCCATCGCCATGCTGCACTTTGATGCCCACCTGGATACCTGGGACACCTACTTTGGCGCCGAATACACGCACGGTACGCCGTTCCGCCGGGCCGTCGAAGAAGGCATCCTGGACACGGAGGCCATCAGCCACGTCGGTACCCGCGGTCCGCTGTACGGCAAGAAGGACCTCGACGACGACCACCGCTTCGGGTTCGGAATCGTCACCTCCGCCGACGTGTACTACCAGGGCGTCTTGGAGACGGTGGCAAAGATCCGCGACCGCATCGGCAACCGCCCGCTGTACATCTCGGTGGACATCGATGTCCTTGATCCGGCCCACGCCCCCGGCACCGGCACCCCCGAAGCGGGCGGCATCACCAGCCGCGAACTGCTGGAGATCATCCGCGGCTTCCGCGGCATGAACCTCGTTGGCGCGGACGTGGTGGAAGTCGCCCCGGCCTACGACCACGCAGAAATCACCGGAGTCGCCGGCAGCCACGTTGCCTATGAACTGGTGACCCTCATGGCAGACAACGCGGTGGAAGGTGACCGCCACGGTGCCCCGAACGGCTACGCGCAGCAGGCCCTCGGCGCCCGCATCCAGGAAGTCGCACAGGCCATCGGAGGGCAGCGATGATCGATTTCGATCCTGGCACAGCAGCTCCCACCAAGGGGACCAACCAGCGCAACGGTGGGGACCTCGTCGTCGAGACCCTTGAAGCGCTGGGTGCGAAGACTGTTTTTGGTATCCCGGGCCAGCACGCCCTGGGTCTCTTTGATGCCATGGGCCGCGGCAACCTGCACTTCGTGTCCTCCCGTGTGGAGAACAACTCGGCGTTCGCAGCTGACGGCTACTCCCGTGCCACCGGCGAGGTGGGGGTGCTGTTCCTGTCCACCGGTCCGGGCGCGCTGACGTCCCTCGCCGGTTTGCAGGAAGCGTATGCCACGGGTGTTCCGATGGTGGTTGTTGCCAGCCAGATCCCGCTCGACGGCCTGGGTGCCCGCCGCAAGGGTATGCTGCACCAGCTTGATGACCAGAAGGCCTCGGCGGCGAACGTCACCAAGAGCCAGCGCCTGATCCAGCACGCCTCGGGTATCCCGTCGGCGATCCAGGACGCGTGGACCGAGGCGATTTCCTCGCCGCAAGGCCCGGTTTGGATCGAAATCCCGCAGAACGTCCTGCTGGATCCCATCATGGTCCCCCCGGTCGAAGACGCCCTCGCCGAGGCATTCGATAACCCGCCCCGGGTGGAGCTGGTCCGCGAGGCCGTGAAGTGGCTCTCGACGGCGGAACGTCCGGCGATCATCGCAGGCGGCGGTACCCGCCGTGGCCGGGCCGAGAAGTCGCTGCTCTCGATCGCAGAGCAACTGCGCGCCCCGGTCATTTGCACCCCCGGCGGCAATGGCGCGTTCCCGTGGACCCATGAGCTGTCCCTGCAGTCGTGGATCGAGGACCGGTACATGACCGATGTCCTCGAAGACGCCGATGTCCTGATCGTCATCGGCTCCTCCCTGGGCGAGGTGACGTCGAACTACTTCACGTTCGAACCCCGCGGCCGCATCATCCAGATCGACGCCGAGCCCCGCGTCCTCGAATCCAACAGGCCTGGCCTGGGCATCCGCGCCGACGCCGGCCAGGCCCTCGCGGCCCTCGACGAAGCGCTCAAAGCAGCCGGAGCCGCGAATGCAACAACGCGCTCCTGGCACGGAACCGCTCCGGAAGATGTGGTCAAGGACTCCCTGGCGAAGGTCAAGGCCCGCCTGGAATCACAGGACCTGGCCAAGGAGCTGAAGTTCATGTCGGACATCCGCGAGGCCGTCCCGGGTGACATGCAGACGTTCTGGGATATGACCATTTCCGCGTACTGGGGCTGGAGCTGCTGGGATGCCCGGCAGGGCCAGTTCCACTCCGCCCAGGGCGCCGGCGGGCTCGGCTACGGTTTCCCGGCAGCCATCGGCGGGGCCGTGGGCCTGGAAACCACCGGAAAGCCCGGTGGTTCTGCACGAGTGCTGGCTGTGTCCGGTGACGGCTCTTCCATGTACTCCATCTCGGAACTCGCCACCGCCAAGCAGCACAACGTCCCGGTCACCTGGCTGATCGTCGACGACGGCGGCTACGGCATCCTGCGCGAGTACATGGTGGGCGCTTTCGGCCAGGCCACCGCCACCGAGCTCGCCCGCCCGGACTTCGTGAAGCTCGCTGAAGCCTTCGGTGTCCCGGCCCGCCGGGTCGCCCCGGAGGATGTCGGGGACGCGCTTAAGGCGTCCTTCGCAGCGGACGGACCCAACGTCGTCGTGGTTGAGACGCTGCTGAAGATGTTCGGCCCCACCCACCTGGACGACTAAGGCGACCAAGCAGCCCTAACGAGTCAGCCCCCGCACGGAATACCGTGCGGGGGCTGACTGCGTTGCGGGGATGCCGGCGGCAAGGGAAGCGGTTAGTCGAGTTCGCGTTGGGTGCCTTCGGGCGTGGCCTTCACGGCGATGGCCGATGCCAGCATGGCGGCAATCCAGAAGACCGCGATGAGCCAGATTCCACCGCCGGCGGCAAGGCTCAGTCCGGCTACGATCATGGGCGTGAAGCCCGCACCGATCATCGAGGCACCCTGATAGGCCAGCGATGCTCCCGTGTAGCGGTTGCGGGTAGGGAACTGTTCGGCGACGTAAGCGGCAATCGGGCCGTACAGGAAGCCCTGGACCAGTCCGTTGCCCAGGATGATCGCGGCCGCGAAGCCCCACAGCTCCCCGTTGCTCATCAGCACGAGGATCGGGTAGACCAGCACCGCGCCCAGGAGGGACGCGCCAATGAGGACACGACGCCGGCCGATCCGGTCGCTGAGGCGGGCGGAGTAGAAGCAGATCACCAGGGTCAGCAGCGCGGCAACAGCCTTGATGTTCAGGACACCGTTCTTGTCCGCCCCGCTCTCGACGGCGACGGAGACGCCCCACACCGTGGTCATGGACTGGCACACGTAGAACGAGGTGGTGGCCAGCAGGCCCAGGACTACGGCGCGGGGGTTGTTCTTCAGGACATCGAGCAAGGGCACCCGGCGCTGTTCGCCGGCAGCTTCCAGACGCTGGAAGGCGGGTGTTTCGGCCACCTTGAGCCGGATGACCATGCCGACGACAATGAGCAATGCGCTCAGCAGGAACGGCACGCGCCAACCCCACACGAGGAAGTCATTGCCGGAAACCGCGGCGAACAAGGACAGGGCAAGGGTGCCAAGAATGGCGCCGGCCGGTCCGCCGGCGTTGGCGAAGGCGGCCGCAAAACCGCGGTGCTTCTTGGGGGCGTGCTCGATCGCCATGAGCGCGGCACCACCCCACTCGCCACCGACGGCAACACCCTGGACCAGGCGGAGAAGGACCAAAGCCAGCGGCGCGGCCATGCCGATCTGGGCGGTGGTGGGCAGCAGGCCGATCGCCGTGGTGCCCAGTCCCATGATGAGCATGGACAGGACCAGCATCTTCTTGCGGCCAAGTCGGTCACCGAAGTGTCCGAAAATCAGGCCGCCCACCGGCCGGGCAATGTATCCCACGGCGAGCGTGACGAACGACGCGAACAAATCAAAGCCGGGGCCGAGGTTGGCGAAGAACACCTTGTTGAAGACCAGGCTTGCTGCCGTGGCGTAGAGAACGAAGTCGTAGTATTCGATGGCGCTGCCAATGAAGCTGGATGCGAGGATGCGACGCATGTCCTTGGTGTTCATGGACGCATCCGCCGAAGTGGCCGTGCCTGTCTTCGGGGCGGTTGGTGCTGAGCTCATGTGCTTCCTCAGTGTGGGTATTGGCTCGTCAGCGCTGACGGGCGAACGGGATGGTGTCGAGATCATTGGGAACCGTGAACGTCCCGGAGAAATGCTCCCCGGCTTCCCGCCATACGGCTTCGGAAGCGGAACCGGGCACGAGGTGGTGCAGGGCCAGGTGGCCGGCACCGGCAAGCTCGGCGAGCTTCGCGGCTTCGCGGACGCTGGTGTGGGACTTGTAGTGGTGGTCGCGGGAAGCCCGGCTGGACTCATCGGTCTTGTCTGCGTACAGCGACTCCACCCAGTTGAAGTCGATCGCTTCATGCAGCAGGAGGTCCGTGTCCTGCGCCAAGGTGATCATGTTTTGCGTGTAAGCGGTATCACCGGAAATGGTCACGGAACCCTCGGCGGTGTCGAAGCGGAAGGCGAATGCCGGGGCCACGGGAGGGTGTTCCACCAGGATCGCGGTCACGGTGACGAGTTCGTCGCGGTAGACCTCGAAGGGTTCCATGTCCGGCGTCGGGTTGCTGTTGGGGTGGTAGCCCGATTCCGCCGGGATCCGGATGTCTTCGGCGTGGAAGATGTCCAAGGGGCTGGGCCGCAGGCTGTCCAGGATGCGGTCGTTGAGGTCGGTGGCGTGCGCTTTCATGAGCTGTTCGAACATCTGCCGGGTACCCGGCGTCGGATTTTCAGGCGCCAGCGGCTGAGGCTCGACGACGGCGCGCGGCGACACGGCGGGCAGCTCGCCGCGGTTGCCCGGTCCAATGATCTTTACGGGCGAGTCTAGGCGGTCTGTCAGGGCGTAGAGGCCGAAGATTCCCAGCCCGGCGAGATCGTAGACGTGGTCCGAGTGCAGGTGCGTGATGAAGAGTGCCCGGAGGTCCTTGAGCTGCAAGCGGGACTGGCTGAGCCGCCGTCCGGCGCCCTGGCCGAAATCCACCAGGTAGAAAGCATCCCCCACCACCACGGCGGTGGCGATCCCGGTGCGCTCGCCGGTGTCAGCCGCTGCCCACCATCGCGGTCCGCCGGCCGTTCCGAGGGTGACGATGTGCGGCTTCAGGGATGACGTCGGTGTCATGGATGCTCCTTTGACTGAATGGGCTTTCTTCCAGTGTGGTGCGGACCACGTCACTTGTATAATCAATCAATTCAAAGAAGTTCATAAGGAGAACTGATGGGTGAGTTTACGCTTCGGCAGCTGGAATATTTCGTGGCCGTGCTGGACCACGGTTCGCTCACCAAGGCCGCCAGTGAAAGCAATATCTCCCAGGCTGCCGCATCCATGGCCATCGCCCAGTTGGAGAAAAACCTTGGCCTGGACCTGCTGATCCGGACGCGCGCCAAGCGGGTGGAACCGACGCCGGCCGGAGTTGAGCTCGGCGTCCGGGCCCGGCGGATCCTCCGTGAAGCCGCAGATCTCCAGGGGGCACTTCGTGGTTCCCATGAGGACATGCGTGGTCGGGTCGCCATCGGCTGCATGATTGCCATCTCGCCTCGCTTGATTCCCGAGCTGATCCATGTCTTTGCGGCCAAATGGCCGGAGGTGGAGCTCGACTTCGTGGAGGGAAACGCCGAAGAGCTGCAGCGTGCCGTGGGGGAAGGCGAGTTGGACGTTGCGTTCATCTATTCGCTCCAGGCGGTTCCCGGCGTCGAAATCCTGACGGTGGCTCCTTCCCGGCCGCAGTTCATGCTGGCCGCCGATCATCCTCTGGCCGGCAGTGCCTCGCTGCGCTTTGCCGATCTCGCCGATGAGGATGTGGTCCTGTTCGATGTTCCACCCAGCGCGGAGCGGGTCATCGCGATGTTCCATTCGGCGGGCATCGAGCCGAAAGTGCGGTGGCGCAGCGTGGTGGCCCAGACAATCCGCGGCATCGTGGCCAGCGGCCGGGCGTACTCGGTAACGAATGTCTGGCCGGGAATCGAGTCCCTCTACACGGGTGCGCGCGTTGCGCTTGTCCCGATCGAGGACAAGGTGCCGGCGAACGAACTGGCAGCCGTGGTGGCGCCGGGCGTAAGCCGTCCGCGCCGCGTGGAGGAAGTCATCAACGCGGCCCGGGAGCTGACCCGCCCGGAGGCCTAAGCTCTTCCTTTAGTTTCCCAAAGCAATCAATCTGCGTTATAGTTGCTTTAGGCAAACAAAAAGGGGTGTTTTACATGTCTGTCGGTTCTGCCACAGCAACCGATCTTGTGCATCAGATCTTTGACCTGCAGCGGACTCTGCGCTGCGTGGTAACCGCGCACATGGCCCGCGTTCCCGACGTCGGAATGGCGGTCCAAGGGGTGATGCGGTTCATTGGCGAGGGGGAGACCCGTGCCACGCACCTGGCCGCTCGCCTTGGCGTGAGTGCGCCGGTACTGAGCCGCCACGTCGCGGAGCTCGAAGAACTCGGCTTCGTTACCAGGCGGCCGGATCCCGCAGACGGCAGGGCGCAGCTTCTGGCCCTGACTGAACGCGGGACGGCGAAGCTGCACGAATTCGAAGAACAACGCAGCGTGAGACTGCGGGATTACCTGGCGGATTGGAGCGAGGCTGACGCCCTCGAGGCCTCCCAGGTCATCAACAAACTCACCGAATCCCTCAAGGATTCAATCCGGGCAACGGCGGCCGGCTCCATCACAACAGACCAGACAGCTTAGGAGCCCACGCATGGCTACAGCAGCACCACAACATCCGCAGGCGGTGGACGCCGCAGCCAAGGCTGCCGCGCCCATGACCCACCGTCAGATCATGGAAGCCCTGACCGGCCTCCTCGCGGCCTTCTTCACGGCGATCCTCAGCAGCACCATCGTCGCCAACGCACTTCCCACCATCATGTCCGAGCTCAAGGGCACCCAGACCGACTTCGCCTGGGTCATCACGGCCGCCCTGCTGGCGAACGCGGCCACCACGCCCATCTGGGGCAAGCTCGCGGACCTCTTCGACAAGAAGCTCCTGGTCCAGCTGAGCATCATCATCTTCGTGGCCGGCTCGGTCATGGCGGGCCTGTCCGAAACCATCCCGCTCCTGCTGACCGCGCGCGTTATCCAGGGCATCGCCATGGGTGGCCTCACGGCCCTGGCACAGGCGATCATCGGATCCATGATTCCGCCCCGCGACCGCGGCAAGTACTCCGGTTACATGGGTGCCGTCATGGCTGTCGGCACGGCCGGCGGCCCGTTGCTGGGTGGCTTCATCGTGGATAGCCCGCTCGGCTGGCGCTGGACGTTCTTCGTCTGCGTGCCACTGGCCGTCGTCGCGCTGATCCTGCTCCAGATCACCCTGAAGATCGAGCACATCAAGCGGCCCGCCAAGATCGACTGGCTCGGTTCCATCCTGCTGACCTCCGGCGTGAGCCTGCTCCTGATCTGGGTCTCCTTTGCCGGCAACCCGGAGTACTACGACTGGGTCTCGTGGCAGTCGGCACTCATGGTCGGCGGCGGCGTAGCACTCCTTGCGCTCCTGGTGTTCGTCGAAACCAAGGTTGCCCAGCCGATCATTCCGCTCAAGATCATCTCCGAGCGCACCACGGCGCTGGCCATCGTTGCGTCCGTTGCGGTTGGTATCGCCATGTTCGGCTCCTCCACGTTCCTGGGACAGTACTTCCAGGTAGCCCGCGGAGCCACACCCACCGAGGCCGGCCTGCTGACGCTGCCCATGATCGCCGGCAACCTCATCGGTTCGGTGGCATCCGGCATCCTGATCAGCCGCTTCGGCAAGTGGAAGAGGTTCCTGATTGCAGGCTCCGTTCTCCTTATCGGCGGGCTTGCCTTTGCAGGAACCATGGACCACACCACCGAACTCTGGATCGTGGCCATCTACACAGGCGTGTTCGGCCTGGGCCTGGGCATGCTGATGCAGAACCTGGTGCTGGCCGTACAGAACACCGTTCAGGCAAAGGACATCGGCACGGCGAGTGCGTCGGTGGCATTCTTCCGCTCGGTGGGTGGCGCGATCGGCGTCTCCGTTCTTGGCGCCATCATGTCCAACCACGTGAAGGACCTGGCGGTTGAAGGCATGGCTGCCGCCGGCATCCCCGTCCAGGGCGGCGCTTCAGGCGCTAGCATGGACCTGGCGGATATGCCCGCTCCCATCGCAGACATCATGCGTGCCGCCTACGGTGACGCGACTGCACAGATCTTCCTGATCTCCGCGATCATCAGCGTGGTGGCCCTCCTGGCAGTCCTCTTCATCAAGGAACGCCCGTTGCGCCGCACCGTTGATGCCGCACCGGAAAAGGAACTCGTGGCCACGGCCTCGGGAGAAGCCGGCATGTCGCTGGACACTGCGTCCATGGACGCGGTGAAGACCGGCGACAGGGTGAAGATCGATGACGCCGCGAGCCCCGTGGGTGCCCGTCGTCCCCTTCCGGGGGCCGGGCGTGAGGTACGGCCGGAGGATTCCGGTTCCGACCTCGACCTTGAGTTCGCCCGCATCCTGACCCAGGAACGGCCCTCAGCGACGGCCGACGTCAAGGAAGTACAGGAGCAACTGACACGCACGCAGTACGTCCTGGCCGAACAGCAGTTGCAGCTTAGCCGTGCCAACGTGGAACTGCAGGCCCGCTTGCGGGACCAGCAGACCATCGCGGAACAGCAGACCCGCACCGCTGAGGAACTTGCCGCGATCCGTAAGGAACTCAAGCGTGAACGCAGGCAGCAGGAACGTATGGCGTTGCTTCTGCTCCAGGGTGTTGAAGCCCGCCAGGAACACGGCAAGCACGCAGGCTGAAAGGCACTGACCCCACCCGGTTCGGGATTCCGGGCCCGCAAGGCCGACTGCAGCGAAACATGAGCAGCTGACAGGTCCAGGGAACGGGGCCCGGGACAGGTCCAGCGAACAGGGCCGAAAACGGCGGCAGGACTGAAAGCGCCGGCTGGGATTCCAGCCGGCGCTTTGCTGTATCCCGGCAACCTTCTGCCGCTGGGGGAGCATGCACGACACGGCAGATACTCCGCTGGGATGATCTTTTCCCGAAGTTGTTTCGCCAGGGCAACGGATTTCGTAGAGTGGGGAGGCTAATACTGTCGGCCTCTGCTGCCAAACTTCTTTTCATCACATTCACGCACTCTTTCTAAGGACCCGTGGGCATGCTTGTCACCCTTATACGGCGCTACTCAAAGCCGTATTTGCCGCAGATTGTGGCCGTGCTGTTTTTTCAGCTGGCGTCCACCATCGCCACGCTCTACCTCCCCAGCCTGAACGCCAAAATCATCGATGAGGGAGTCTCCCGCGGCGACACTGATTTCATCTGGCAGACCGGTGCGCTCATGCTCGCTGTCGCCCTGGGACAGGTGCTTTCCGCCATCATCGCCGTGTACTTCGGTGCCCGCGTGGCCATGGCCATCGGCCGCGACCTGCGCCGCAGCGTGTTCCGCCAGGTCAGCAGCTTTTCCGCCCAGGACGTCAACCGCTTTGGCGCCCCTACCTTGATCACCCGCGGCACCAACGATGTCCAGCAGGTCCAGATGCTCGTCCTGATGGGCCTGAACTTCATGGTCTCCACGCCCATCATGTGCGTAGGCGGCATCATCATGGCCCTCCGTGAGGACCTCAGCCTTTCCTGGCTCGTCTGGGTTTCGGTCCCTGTCCTGGTGGCAGTGGTTGGCTATCTCGTTGTCCGGCTGATGCCGCTTTTCCGTTCCATGCAGACCAAGATCGATGCCATCAACGGCGTTCTGCGCGAGCAGATCATCGGCATCCGGGTTGTCCGCGCCTTCGTTCGCGAACCCCACGAGGCCAAGCGTTTCGGCGATGCCAACCAGGACCTCACGGCCGTATCCGTGAAGATCGGCAACCTCTTTGTCCTGATGTTCCCGGCGATCGGCATGATCCTGCACCTTTCCACTGCGGCGGTGCTCTGGTTCGGCGGGCAGCGGGTCGATTCCGGTGACATGCAGGTGGGTGCCCTCACGGCCTTCCTGCAATACCTCCTGCAGATCCTCATGGCCGTCATGATGGGAACCTTCATGGCCATGATGATTCCGCGCGCCTCCGTCTGTGCAGACCGCATCGGCGAGGTTTTGGACGTCGAGCCGTCCATCCACAACCCCTCCTCGCCGGTAGTGCCGGCTGAAAAGAAGGGACGCGTCGAATTCCGTGACGTCACCTTCAAGTACCCGGGTGCTGAAGCACCGGTCTTGAGCAACATCTCCTTCACGGCGGAGCCGGGCAAGACCCTCGCCATCATCGGATCCACCGGGGCGGGCAAGACCACCCTGGTCTCCCTGCTGCCGCGCCTTTACGACGTCGCCTCCGGTGAGGTTCTGCTCGACGGCGTTCCTGTCACCGAGATGGATGCCTCTGAAATCACCAGTCGTGTATCGGCGGTACCCCAGAAGCCGTACCTGTTCTCCGGAACCATCGAGCACAACCTGCGCTTTGGCAAGCCCGATGCCACGGATGAGGAACTGTGGGACGCGCTGGAAACCGCGCAGGCCAAGGGTTTCGTGGAGGAGAAGTCCTCCGGCCTCAACCGGCGCATCGCCCAGGGCGGTACCAACGTCTCCGGTGGACAGCGCCAGCGGCTTTCCATCGCCCGGGCTTTGGTGACCAAGCCGAACGTGTACTTGTTTGACGATTCCTTCTCGGCACTGGACGTGGCTACCGACGCCCGGCTCCGGAAGGCCCTGAAGGGGAAGACCAAGGATGCCACGGTCATCATCGTGGCCCAGCGTGTCTCCACCATTGCCGATGCTGACGAAATCCTTGTCCTGGACAACGGCCGCATCGTTGACCGGGGAACGCATGACGAACTGCTGGAGACGTCACCGACGTACCAGGAAATCGTCGAATCCCAGCTGAGTGTGGAGGAAGTGGCATGAGCGAGCAGAACCAGCAGAAAAAGCGTGGCTGGGCTGCCAAGGCCGAAGCCGCGAAAGATGCCAAGGCAACCGCTGCGGCAGAGGTTGCAACGGAAGCACTGGACGACGACGACTTCGTTGAGGAGGAGTACGTCCCCTCGGAGGCCGATGGCGGCATGTTCGGGGATGTGCCCGCAAAGAAGGCCAAGGAATTTTGGCCTTCCGCCAAGCGGCTCATGGGCTTGCTGAAGCCCGAACGCATCGGTGTGTTCATCGTGATCGGCCTCGTGATCGTTTCCGTGGTCCTCAACGTGATCGCACCCAAGGTTCTGGGCAGTGCCATGGATGTCATCTTCGGCGGTGTGATGGGCAAGCAGATTCCGCCCGGGGTATCGCAGGAACAGTTCGTTGAGCTCATGCGGCAGCAGGGCCAGGGGAACTTTGCCGACATGGTCTCCAAGATGGAACTCACTAACGGGATCGACTTCTCCAAGCTGACGTTCCTGATCTCGATAGTGCTGCTCATGTACTTCGTGGCCAACATCTTCCTGTGGGCGCAGGGCTGGTTGCTCAACAGGATCGTCATGCGGGTCATCAAGAAACTGCGCAACGATGTCCAGGCAAAGCTCAACCGCCTGCCGCTGAACTACTTCGACACCCGCCAGCGCGGCGACATCCTGTCCCGCGTGACCAACGACGTCGACAACGTCCAGCAGGGCCTCCAGCAGGCGTTCTCCCAATTGGTCAGCTCCGTCCTCACGGTCCTGGGCATCACGGTCATGATGTTCATCGTGTCCTGGGAGCTGGCGCTTATCGCGTTGATCGCACTACCGCTTTCCGGTGTTGTTGCCGGGGTCATCGGTGCCCGCAGCCAGAAGCTCTTCGCTGCGCAGTGGAAGAACACCGGCGCGTTGAACGGGCAGATCGAAGAGTCGTTCTCCGGCCATGACCTGGTCAAGGTGTTCGGCCGCGACGCCGACATGCTGACGCGCTTCGACGAGAAGAACGAGGAACTTTACAAGGCATCTTTCGGTGCACAGTTCGTCTCAGGCGTGATCTTCCCGGCCATGAACTTCGTCTCTTACCTGTCCTATGTCGGGATCGCCGTGGTGGGTGGCCTGCGGGTTGCTTCGGGTTCCATGAGCCTGGGCGATGCCACTGCCTTCATCCAGTACTCACGCGAGTTCACGCAGCCGCTGGGCCAGATTGCCGGCATGGCCAACATGCTGCAGTCCGGCGTCGCCTCCGCGGAGCGTGTCTTCGAATTCCTGGACGCTGATGAAGAGGTCGAAGAGAACGGTACGCGCCACCTTCCGGCAAAGTCTGACGGCCATGTTGAGTTCGAGCATGTCTCGTTCAGCTACGTGGAGGACAAGCCACTCATTGAGGATCTTTCCTTCAGTGCCGAGCCGGGCCACACTGTGGCCATCGTTGGGCCCACAGGAGCCGGCAAGACCACCCTGGTGAACTTGGTGATGCGTTTCTACGAGCTCAATTCCGGCCGCATCACCCTGGACGGAGTGGACATCAAGGACCTCACTCGTTCCGAGCTCAGGTCAAAGGTGGGCATGGTGCTGCAGGACGCCTGGCTCTTTGGCGGGACCATCTACGACAACATCAAGTACGGCAAGCTGGATGCCACGGAAGAGCAGATCATGGAAGCGGCGAAGGCCACGTACGTGGACCGCTTTGTCCGTGCCCTGCCGGATGGCTACCAGACGATCATCGATGAAGAAGGCAACAATGTCAGCGCCGGTGAGAAGCAGCTCATCACCATCGCCCGCGCATTCGTGTCCGATCCTTCCTTGCTGATCCTGGACGAAGCCACCAGCTCGGTGGACACCCGTACGGAACTGCTGCTGCAGAAGGCCATGGCAGCGCTCCGGACGGACCGGACCAGCTTCGTCATCGCCCACCGCCTGTCCACCATCCGCGACGCCGATACCATCCTGGTGATGGAAAACGGCCAGATCGTGGAGCAGGGTAACCACACCCAGCTCCTCGCCCTCGAAGGCGCCTATTACCGCTTGTACATGTCCCAGTTCGCTGGCGGGGAAGAGACTGCGGTGGATGATTCGACGGCGGTGCACAGCTGAGTACGCAGCAACCGGAGGAGTCCGTGGAACCCCGGCGCATCGAGGTCCTGGTGCCCATGCGCTGGGGTGACATGGACGCTTACGGACATATCAACAATGTCCAGATTGTGCGCATCCTCGAGGAAGCCCGCATCGCAGCCTTCGGGCCGCCCAGCGGTGCGGGGCTTCCCGGCGTCGAACCACCGGCAGCCCTCTTCAACGACGTTGAGGAGGGCGTCATGACCCTGGTGGTGGAGCACAGGGTCCGCTACGTCCGGACCCTGGACTACCGCAACATCCCGGCGGTCGTGGAGATCTGGGTGGGCGCCATCAAAGGGGCCAGCTTCGATCTTCACTACGTCATCAAGGATCCCGTGACCCGGGAAGAGTGCGTGAAGGCTACCACCCACCTTGCCTTTGTCGCCGAGGCGACGGGGAGGGTCCTGAGGCTCACGCCAGACCAAAAGGAAAAGCTCGAACGCTATAAGGCGTAGCCAGGACGTTGGCCAATTGCCCGTAGAGTTTCACCATGAAACTTGAAATCGCTGTGGTCAGCGCCGCCGGTGCAGGTGTGGCTGCCGCTGAGGGTGCCCATCGCATTGAGCTGTGCAGCAGCCTGGAACTGGGCGGCGTCACACCCAGCCAGGGGTTGCTGGAAGCCAGCATGGAACACGTCGACGGCCGTTTGGAAATCCATCCACTGATCCGCTCCCGGCCCGGTGATTTCCTGTACTCGGCCTCCGACGTGGACACCATGGTGCATGAAATCAGGCATCTGCTGCGCCAAGGAGCAAACGGGGTTGTCATCGGGGCACTCGAACCCAACGGGACAGTCGACGTGCACACCATCCGGCGCTTGCTGGAATCTGTAAGGGACACCAAGCCGGAGGCACAGCTGACCTTCCACCGGGCCATCGACCAATCGAAGGATCCGTTGGCTGCCCTGGACCAGCTCATGGAGCTGGGGTTCACCAGGGTCCTCACCTCGGGGCATGCAGCGACGGCGGGAGCAGGCCTCGGCACGCTCGCCACCATGGTGGAACGCGCCGGAGGTGCCATCGAGATCATGGCCGGCGGGGGACTGGCCCTGGCAGACATCCCGGCGATGCACGCTGCAGGTTTGAGCGCGGTCCACCTGTCCGCCAAGAAAACCGTCTCCACGCTCGGCCGAGGAACGATTTCCCTGGGTACCCAGGACGGCAGCGATCCCACGGCCTACACGGTCACGGACCGCGAAACCGTCCGTGCCGCCAAAGCGAAAATCAACGCCTTGAATCTGGCTAGGCTGAATTAGTCCTGCCGTCCAGCCTCTGGCAGGGCAAATCCCAGTGAGTACGCATCGCAATGACCCTTTACGATTCCGCGGAACGACCGGATGATGTAAGGATTCACCAACTCGGTGAAGAAGCCCCCGAAGCTACTTCCAGGAGTCCCAGCGATGCCGCTGCCCTCGCCGGTTTCACCGGCCGTCAATTCCCGTCCACCCAGCAGTCGAAGCAACAACGCAACCACCGGCCATCCTGAGGTGGCATGCGGCATCGGAACGTGGGACAAACTGCTGTACGGCAACCACCGCTTTGTGGTGGAAGTTGCCCCGACGGCCCAGGGTGTCCCAACGTCCTCAGTTGCCCCAACGACCGCGGCATACAAGCTTGTCCTGCCGTGGCGGCGTCAGGATGAGGGCCCCGCGACAGTGGATGTCATCGTCGTCTCCAGGAAGACGGGCGCCAGGGTCCGCAATGTGGTCATAGAGGAGTGCACCAGGGAATCAGGAACCCTCCTTTTCGAAGCCATCGACGGCCCGGGCATCTACTACGTTTACTACCTGCCCTACGCAATGCTGGGCAAACCCCACTATCCCCAGGCCCAGTACCTCCCGCGTCGTCCGACGGCAGAGCCGGGGTGGGCTGCCGCCGTCGGGTATTCGGCCTGGCGGGATCGGGCGCAGGCCGGGCTGCCCAACGCGACGGTCGTCCGTTACGAGGCCGCAAGTGAGCGGGACTCGTTCGCGCCGATGAACTTCACGGCCCGGGCGGACGAACTGGAACAGTTCCATTCGTGCCACAAGGGCGAGGCCTTCCTGGTGTTTCCCGAAGACCGGCTGAATCCCGTCTCCATGAGCACTGACCTGCCTGCGCACTGGGTAGCCAACGGGCCGTCAGACACCTTTCGGGCGGGCGCCGTTGCGGGCGAGGACTACGTGGTGCAGCTGGGGTTGCACGCGCTGAAGGACCTTGCTGGCGTCTCCGTGGACGTCGTGTCATCAGCCGGAGGCCACTGCATCAACTCCGACGGCGTAGACCGGCTGGGCAGGCCATGGCACAAGGAGCTGGCCGTCCCGGCGGGCACTGTGCGGGCCCTGTTCGTGGTCCTTCCCGTGCCCCGTGGCGTCGCCGGAAGCACGCATTCCGCCATGGTCACCATCCATGCGGAAGGTGAGGCTGCGCAGGAAATCGAGGTCACGCTGGACGTGGCGACGGAAACGGACCCGGACATCCTGGAAGGTGGTTTCGGCGATCCACGTTTCCTTCGGCGCTTGGCCTGGCTGGATTCTGCCGTGGCCCAGGACGTCGAGCTCGTGGCTCCTTTCACTGCCATCACCGTGGACGAGCGGGAACGAACCTTGGGGATCCTTGGCCGGAGCCTGCGGTTGTCGGCATCGGGGTTGCCTGCCCAAGTGACGTCCAGCTTCACGGGCGACGTGACGTCGACGGATGGTCCCGCCGTCGGGCTTTTCGACGTTCCGATGGCTGTGCACATCGAGGGGACCAGCTGGGAGTTTTCGCCACTGACGTTCAACGCGGAAGGGCCTGCGCGGGTCTCGTGGGGCTGCAACTGGACGGGCAGCCAGGAAGGCGTTGCGGTGTTCTCGCTGGAGCTGAACGCCACCCTCGACGCCGATGGAACAGTTGAGTACTCGCTGCGGCTCGCGCCGCGGAAGACTCTGGACGTGAACGACGTCGGGCTGCAGCTTTCGTTCGACGAGGACGCCGTCCCGCTGGCCATGGGTCTGGGCGTTCCGGGCGGCCGGCGGCCGGAGACCCTGGACTGGATGTGGGACGTGGCTGCCAGGAACCAGGATGCACTGTGGCTGGGAAGGGTGAACGCCGGGCTTCAGTTGTCGTTGCGGGATGAGAAGTACCAGCGTCCCCTGAACACCAACTTCTACCGGGAAAAGCCGTTGCTGGAACCGGCATCGTGGGCCAACCGCCAGGAGGACGGGGTGAGGGGTGGCGTCCGGCTCCGGACTGCCAACGGCAAAGTGTCGGTCCGCGCGTTCAGCGGCGCCCGCACGCTGACGCCGAACGAGCCGCTCCACTTCGATTTCAGGCTTCTGCTCACACCCTTCAAGCCGATCCAACCCGGCAGGCATCTGGGCAAGCGCTACTTTCACGCCCCTGAAGACCCATCGGAGATCAGGGCGGCCGGAGCCACTGTGGTCAATATCCACCATGCGACAGCGCCTGCACCGTATATCAATGATCCGTTGCTCACGAAGGAAACGCTTCGGCAATACGTGGCGCAGTGCCATCGGGAGGGCCTGACAGCCAAGATCTACAACACTGTCCGTGAGCTCACGTTCCACAGCCCGGAGCTGTTGCCGCTGCTGCATTTGGACCACGAGATCTTCAGCGACGGTCCGGGCGCCGGCCATAGCTGGTTGCAGGAGCATGCCGGCAGTGGCTACGTCTCGGCCTGGTTTGCCCCGAACGTGGAGGACATCGCGGTGGTGACCACGGGCGGGTCGCGGTGGGAGAACTTCTACGTGCGCAGCCTGCAGGAACTGGCTGCCGGCGACGACGGAATCGACGGTATTTACCTCGATGACCTGGCCTTTGACCGGCACGCCATGGTGCGCGTCCGCAAGGTCCTTGAAAGGGCCTGCAGGGCCAGGGGAGTGGGGGGCCCGGAGATTGACCTCCACTCTGCCAACCAGTTCACCGCCAACGACGGCTACGCCTCATCAGCCAATTTGTACATGGAGCAATTGCCGTATGTGGACAGGCTGTGGCTGGGGGAGTATTTCGACTACAACGGCACAGACCCCGACTATTGGCTGGTGGAATTGTCCGGCATTCCTTTCGGCCTCATGGGCGAGATGCTCGAAGGCGGCGGCAATCCGTGGCGCGGAATGGTGTTCGGCATGACGGGCCGGGCACCCGCGGTGGACAACCGTCCGCTGTGGGAGTTCTGGACGGCGAACAACCTGGAACGTGCCCGGATGCACGGGTTCTGGGACCCCCACACGCCAGTGCGGACCAGCCACCCGGATGTCCTGGCAACCACGTGGTTGACGGACAACGGGATGGTGGTGGCGCTGGCCTCATGGGCCGGGGAAACTGAGGACGTGACGTTGATCTTCGACGACGCGGCCCTCACCGACGAAACCTCCACAGCCCGCGCCGCCAGTATCAAGGCGCCCGCGATCCGCGGCTTCCAGCCCGCCATGGACTACGCGCCCGGCCAGGCCATCACCCTTGAGCCGCAGCGCGGCCTCCTTCTCATGATCGGATACTGACGTGCCAGACACCGCAACTTCCAGCCTCACCGTCACCACCATCTCCCTGACCATGGCTGAGCTCGGCCCGCTCAACCCGCTACCGGTGGTTGCCGCCGAACTGGACCAGCCCTACACGGTAGGCGAAGGCGTGCCGGAGGAACTGCAGGCATCGGCCCGCTACGGCGTGGTGCCCAACATCTACCCGTATCTCATGCAGGACGGCTACAGCCGGGAGGCGGCACCCAGGGAGTTTCCCGCCGTCGTGCTTGAAAACAGCAAGCTCAAGGTGACAGTCCTCCCGTCCCTGGGCGGCCGCATCTGGGAACTGTTCGACAAAGCAACAGGCAAGCAGCTCCTCCACACCCATGACGCCCCGCAGCTGGCCAACATCGCGTTGCGCAAGGCCTGGTTCGCGGGCGGGCTTGAGTGGAACATCGGGACCCGCGGCCATTCGCCCACCAGCTGCGATCCGTTGCACACGGCGATCGTCCACACCCCGGACGGCAAACACATCCTGCGGATGTGGGAGTACGAACGGCTCCGGGAAGTGGTGTTCCAGGTAGACATCTGGTTGCCCGCAGAATCGCCCGTGGTGCTGGCAGCGGTTCGGATCCGGAACCCGAACGACCACGACGTCCCCATGTACTGGTGGAGCAATGCCGCGATCCCGGAGACTGACCGCACCCGTGTCATCGCGCCCGCCCACGAGGCCTACGGCAGCGACTACACCACGGACATCACCCGCGTCAGGCCCACCACCCACGAAGGCTATGACGGCACGTGGCCGGTCAACAGCCCGCACGCGGCGGACTTCTTCTTCGACATCGACCCTTCCGAGCGGCGCTGGGTTGTGGCAGCGGACGACGACGGCGACGGGCTGGCGATGCTCTCAACGGGGCTCCTGCGGGGAAAGAAGCTCTTCGTATGGGGCCAGGGGCAGGGCGGCAAACGTTGGCAGGAATGGCTGAGCCCGGGAGCCGGCCCGTATGCGGAGATCCAGGCCGGCCTGGCACAGACGCAGTTCGAACACCTGGTCATGCCCGCCGGTGCAGAGTGGGCGTGGGTGGAGGCATACGGCAACGGACACCTGAATACGGATACGGCCCACAGCACTGACTGGGATGCCGCGGTAGCCCACGCCGGTGAGCGTTTGGAAGAGCTCCTGCCACACGAATCCCTTGAAGCCATGCTGCCCGAGGCCATCACCAATGCCGACGTCCCGCCGTCGAAAATGCTCCTGCACGGCAGCGGCTGGGGCGTGGTGGAGAGGGCCCGGCGGCTGAAGGCCGGTCTGTCGTGGATTGACGAAAGCGGTACGCCATTCGTGGACGAGAGCGTTTTCGCGGAACAGGAGCCATGGCTTGGGCTGCTCAAGGGAAAGGCGTTCGACGGCGCGACCAGTTTCGTCGCGGGGGTGGACTGGGAACAGCTGCTGGCCGGGCAGGACAGTCCCGCGGCTACGTTCCACCTGGCCACCATGCGCCATGCCCGGCAGGACCTGGACGGCGCCAAGGATCTTTACCGCGAGGTAATCTCCGACGACGGGGTAGCGCCGGGTATCAAGGCGCTCGCACACCGTGGACTGGGGCTGGCCTTGCTCGCAAACGGCCAGGACGCCGAAGGGCTGGCTGAACTCCGCAAGGGCGTCGAGGCAGACTCTTCCAACAGAGCCCTGCTCACGGAGGCCGTGACGCTCAGCATCCGCCACGGGGACCCGGCCATGGCCCTGGAACTGGTGGAGTCGGTACCCCACGATGGTGCCGCCGTCGGGCGTTTGCGTTTCCTGAAGGCGCTGGCGCTGGCACGAACGGGAAACGCCAATGAAGCGGCCTCGATTCTGCGCGCGGGCGTGGAGGTTCCGGACCTCCGCGAGGGCGAGGACGCGATTGCCGCGCTGTGGCAAGAGGTGTGTCCTGACGAACCGGTGCCGGCGGCGTACCAGTTCGGCATGCATTAAGGGGTGCCCCGGTGTGGCCTCCCGCACATCCGGGGCAAGCTCTGAAAGCGTGTTCTGGACGACTAAAGCGACGATGAACGGAGCACGGACGTGATACCCGAAATTGCAGGACTCCCGCCCTTGGAGTGGACCTCGACGGTTGGCCAAGCCAGCTACGACGACGCAGAGGGAGCGCTGGTGCTCACCGCCGCACCCGGCGTCGACTGGACCAACGACTCCCTCGGCGGAGAACCGCAACACGGAGCCACAGCGCTGGGCTTCAGGGCCCCAGCGGCTTTCTCGCTCTCCGCCAGGGTTTTGGTCGCGTCGCCCAGGACAACGTTCGACGCCGGGGTGCTGAGTCTGTGGGCGGACAGCGAACACTGGGCCAAGCTCTGCTTCGAGTTCTCTCCGCAAGGCGAGGCCATGGTGGTCAGCGTGGTGACCAACAGCTATTCGGACGACTCCAACGGGCCTGTGGTCACTGCGCCCTGGGTATAT
The DNA here is from genome assembly GCF_049315185.1 of Paenarthrobacter sp. C1. NCBI lineage: Bacteria > Bacillati > Actinomycetota > Actinomycetes > Micrococcales > Micrococcaceae > Paenarthrobacter > Paenarthrobacter sp. C1. Next base: position 1,101,354 of record NZ_CP186052.1, read on the forward strand.
CTGCGGGTCAGCCGGGTAGGGCCGGCATGGGCGTTCCACTCCTCTGCGGACGGGCGGGAATGGTCATTCGTCAGGCTTTTCCGGTTGGACACGGAAAAACCGGTCCACGTGGGTTTCATGTCCCAGGCGCCACTCGGACCCAGCTGCGAGGCCCGCTTTGACGCCATCGAATTGACGGAAAAACCACCCGCCGACCTCCGGGACGGCAGCTAGCAGCGGGCGGGGCCAATAGCACGGGAAGCTTGTGGATATCCAGATGCTTGGTTAAGCCAAACAAGGTAAGTTGGCAGGGTGATTCCCTCCCTGAAACCTGCCATTGACCGCGCCCCCGGAGTCTCCAAGGAGATCGAGGACGCAGCCTGGTATGTGCTCGGTCCGGCGCTTCACGGGAAACCCTCGGCGCTGGATGGCCGGACGCTCACCTGGACTGCGGATGCTGCCGCCGAGCTCCTCGAGAGGCTCGAGCGCGGGGTGGAAGACTCCAAGGCGCCCATGATGACCAACCTTCGGAACAATCTGGAGGGCGCTTCCCGGGAAGCCAAGCTGCTGGCCGTCGAGTTGCTCTTCCTGCAGTCGTTGCCGCTGGCGCACGAGGTCAAGTCCCTGAGGGTCAAGCGCGCCCGGGTAGCCGAGGCTGCGTCGTGGGTTGAGCCGCCCATCGAGCTTCCGGAAGAACTGTACGAGGGCATGACGGACCACGGGGTGATCCGCGACCGTACCGCAGAATTCAACTGGACCATCTGGGACCACCTGAAGTGGCTGTGCCGTTTCGTTGCCCACGTGGACAGCCAAAGCACGGCAACCATCAACAGGGCCCTCGCGGACCCTTTGATGTTCCACGAACTGGCAGCAGCAACGCCCGATGACCAGCCTGCCCTGCGCCGGAGCATCGAGTACTTGGTGTGGCCAAGTTATTTCGAGCCCGTCGTGGCTGACGTTGAACGCCAGGAAATCCGGGACGCCTTCGCCTCGCTGGTGGGCGGTGCCAAGGGTGACACGGATGAGGACATCACAGCGGACATCCACCGCATCCGGCTGCACCTGGACGAGCAGGCCGGGCAGCGCATCGATTGGTACGCACGGCAATTGGTGAGCCAATGGCGCAAAGTGGGAGACCCGGGACGCCGGTCCTGGCTCCTGCGGACCCACCATGACAACGCGGATTTGCTCGCTTCCTGGGTCGCCGAAGAGAAGGCAACCCTGGACGTGCAGCACCTCCGCACCCTGACCGCGGGCGTCACAGCCGGTGTCGTCCAGCACGCCGTGGACGAGGATTACAAACACTTGGGCTACGTGGAACGCGAAGACACCAAGACGGCTGTTTTCGCTTTCCTCACCGTCATGAAACCCGGCGATCTCACGCTGTACCAGCATGCCGGCCGTGTGCGCGTCGGCGTGGTCCTTGGCGAGCCGGAGCACGACGAGGACAACCGCCGCATCCGCCGCAAAGTCCGGTGGTTCGACGACAGCTATGCCATCCCCGAACTTCCCCGCCACGCCCAGCGGCAGCTGTCCACCCCCGGCATCCTCGTCGATGTCACCAGGGTCATCCAGGCGCTGCAGGAACTGCTCCCCGTGGAAGCCGAAACCGACGGCGAGGACGAAGCGCCGCCCACTGTCGCCGTCGAGGTTGTGCAGCAGGGCTTCCGGCCTTTGACCGAAGAGTTCGCAGCGTCCCTCCACATGGACCTTGAGCCGCTGCAGGAGATCGCGGAACTGCTCGAAGAGAACCGCCAGCTGGTCCTCTACGGCCCTCCGGGGACCGGCAAGACCTACCTCGCCAAGCACCTGGCCGCTGAGCTCGCCGGTGACCACACCGATGAACGGGTGAAACTGGTCCAGTTCCACCCGTCGTACGCCTACGAGGACTTTTTTGAGGGGTACCGGCCGGACAAGACCGACGACGGGCAGGTGTCCTTCAAGCTGGTCGCCGGACCGTTGCGGCGACTCGCCGAGGAAGCGGCAAAGCCGGAAAACGCCCACAAGCCGTACTTCCTGATCATCGACGAGATGAACCGCGCCAACCTGGCCAAGGTCTTCGGTGAGCTGTACTTCCTGCTGGAGTACCGGGACGACCGCATCTACCTGCAGTACAGCCCCAACGAGCCCTTCAGCCTGCCGGACAACCTCTACATCATTGGCACCATGAACACCGCGGACCGCTCCATCGCCATGATGGATGCGGCCATCCGCCGCCGCTTCGCGTTCATCGAACTGCACCCCAAGGTGGAACCGGTCCGTGGTTCGCTGCGCCGCTTCCTGGAGGCCCGCGGGCTGGACACCCTCAACGCGGACCTGCTGGATGCCCTTAATGATTCGATCGACGATTGGGACCGGGACCTCATGATCGGACCCTCGTATTTCATGAAGAACGCCGCCCAGAACCCCACAGGGTTGCGCCGGATCTGGAAGTACGAGCTCATGCCGTTGCTGGAGGAGCACTACCACGGGCAGCTGAACCGGGCCCAGTTGGAAGAGCGCTTCGGCCTGGACCAGTTGCTGGGACGTCTTGGGGACCGCTAACGCCATCCCCCCAAGGCCGGCGAGGGCACCGTCCAGTGCCCGGGGCGCCAACAAGGGGCCCCGGCACATCGTCATGGACGAGCTCTCGGGTGGGATGGTGGAAAAACTCGATCCCGAATCCGCGGCTTTCATCAACACCAGCGGGCTGGCCAAGGCATCCCCCATGGGCCTGGGCCTTTACCGTATTGAGCCCGCGGGCAAGGTGGGCTCCGTTCGGACGGCCACAGTGCAACTGGAAGTCCGGCCCAAGGACCGTTTGGGCCTTAGCCGCTTGCTGTTTCTGCTCAGCTACGCCGGGGACCAAGGTTTTCGCGACCATTCCGTGGAAGCCGTGGAGCACCCGGACCTGTGGAGTGCGCTGGCGGAGTCCCTGGCGCAGCTGGCCGATAAAGCGCTCAGCCGTGGGGTTCTGCAGGGCTACCTCACCGTCGAAGAGTCGTTGCGTACCGTCAAGGGCCGTATCCGGATCTCGGACCAGATCTCACGGCGTCCCGGAATGATGGTGCCGCTGGAGGTCTCCTATGACGAGTTCACCGAGGACATCGCCGAGAACAGGATCCTCCGGGCCGCACTGGAACGCATGGGCCAGGTTCCCGGGGTCCGTCCCGACGTCCTGAGCCGCTTGCGGCAGCTCAAGGGAAAGCTCGACGCCGTGACCCGCCTTCAGCCCGGCGCGCCGCTGCCGCCGTGGCGGGCCAGCCGGATGAACCTGAGATTCCACGCGGTGCTGCGCCTGGCTGAGGTCATCCTGCGCAATGCCTCAGCGGAGGCAGGCCACGGTAAACAGCGGACGGCGTCCTTCGTGGTGGACATGGGGCAGGTGTTCGAGGAATTCGTGGGGACCGCCCTGCGAAGCGCCATGGCAGCCCACCCGGGAGAGATGCGCCTGCAATACGGCGCGCTCCTGAACGAGGCCGTCCGGGATTCAGACCGTCTGACCGTCCGTCCGGATGCGGTGCACTTCCTGGGTGGCCGGCCCGTGGTGGTGTACGACTCCAAATACAAGGCAGCTTCCGACGCCGGGGCTTCCCTCAGCGCTGACCACTACCAGTTGCTGGCCTACTGCACCGCCCTGCGGGTCCCCACGGCCTGGCTGGTTTATGCCGGGGCGGGGGAAGTGAAGCTGCGGCGCATCCTGAACACGGACATCGATATCGTGGAGTACCCGCTGGACCTGTCCCGGCCGCCGTCGGAAATCCTTGCTGCAGTGGCAGACCTCGCTGAACAGTCGTGGGGCGAAGTAGTACGCCAGGCTGTGGCGGGACGATCGGCGTCGGACTAGCCTGTGAAGTAGACCTTTCGCCCTGAGGAGGCACCATGGCCGGCAAGAAAACGTGGCGTGATATGAGCAAAGGGCAGCGCATCTCTGTGCTGGTCAGTGGTGCTGTGAACCTGGCGTTGCTGGTGGCAGCGCAGCGAAGCATCGCCAAAACCCCGGACTCTAACATCAGGGGGAAGAAAGTGATGTGGCGTGCGCTTTCGTTCATCAATTTCTTTGGGCCGGTCAGTTATTTCCTGTTCGGCAGGCGACGCGAATCCGGCTTGGTGGGCGGCACCCCGGCAAAACGCTGAGAGCTAGGCGGGCATCTTCACTGTGAAGGTGGTTCCGCGCCCGGGCTCGCTCTCCAAGGTGATGGTCCCGCCGTGCGCTTCAACAATGGCCTTGCTGATGGGCAATCCCAGCCCAACCCCGGGGATGGCGCTCTTGCGGACCCCGCCGGCGCGGAAGAATTTGGTGAAGGCCTCGGCCTGTTCTTCCTCGTTCATGCCCATGCCCGTATCGGTGACACGGCAGAAGACAAAGTCCTCATCTTCCCAGGCCGCAACTTCCACATCGCCGCCGTCGAGGGAGTACTTGATGGCATTCGACACCAGGTTGTCCAGGACCTGGGCCAGGCGTGATGAGTCCACGCGTGCTTCCAGGGCATCGGGCAGGTCCATCGAGAGCCGGATGCCGGCCTTGGCTGCGCGGGGCTCGGCGGAGGTGACGCTTCCCCGCACCAATTCGGCAACGTCTGCCGTGTGTCGTTGAATGACGATCTGTCCGGATCGCACCGCCAACAGGTCCGAAACCAAGGTCAGCAGCCGCTCCGCGTTCCGTCTGACGACGTCGAGTTGTTTGCGGGAATGGGCATCGAGGGAGGCGTCGTCGAGGATCAGCTCGACGTAACCCAGGATGGACGTCAACGGGGTGCGGAACTCGTGGGAGACGTTGGCCACGAAGTCATCCCTGGCTGCCAGCGCATTCACCAGATCCGTGACGTCGCTGAAGACCACCACAGAGCCCGCGAACTTCCCGGCGTCGTCCAGCATGGGACGGGCGCTGGTAGTGAAGGCCCGCTGTCCCTCTCCTGTACCCAGCCAGACCAGCTGGTCTGTGAAGCGTTCGCCCAGGACGGCGCGCCGCACCGGCCGGCGGTCGGGCGGCAGGGGAGTGCTCCTGTCAATGTCGAACACCAGCAGCTGGGATTCGTTGGGGTCGTCGTTGTCCGGCGGTGTGGCCAATGCGTGGGTCTGGCGCTGGCGCCTGTTCATGAGGATGTCGTGCCCGTCGCCGTCAACAGCCACCACGCCCAGCGGCAGGGCTTCCATGACGGTGTTCAGCAGCCGTTCCTGTTTGGTGCTGATATCCAGCGCTTCTTTCAGGGCCTCGTCTTTTTGCTCCAGGACGCGCTGCTGGCGCACCATGCTCAGGGTGAGCACACTTACCGAGACGCCGATGCCGAGGATAAGGATGGGGAACAGCAGCGGTTTGGTGAGGGCCTGTTCGCTGACCTCGTTATGAAGGAAGACCGGTACCCAGACAATTCCGAGCGGGCCCAGGAAGGACATGACGATGGCCAGCCGCGGGTAGAGGCCGGAAGCGCACAACCAGATGACGGGCAACACCACCAGGACACTGAGGCCGGTGAGCGCCTCCTGTCCGCCTTCCCTGCCGAAGGCTATGGAAACCATGTCCAGGATGGGGATGATGAGGAAACTGGCGAATGGCAGGCGGTGCCAAGGAACCACAATGCACAGTGCCAACAGGAATGCCTGGCTCAGCAGGAAGATGAGGAACAACGGGTTTTCGAGTGTGGCGGGGAAAAACAGCCACACCAGAATTGCCGAAAGACAGACACACACCGATAACGGCAATTGACTGAGGACAACCCGCATCCGCAGGGTATGTTCGTGGAACGAGCGCTGAAAAATCAACAATTTCTTCTTTTCACCAATATCCCAAGCTGAGGGTTGGGTCATGGCACAACCACCACGGGTGCGGAAGAAATTCGGTTCATGAGATCAGCCTAACCATAACGGATATACTTCTGAGGTTATCGAAGGGGCTGAGGGGCAGCGATGAGTGAAGTACGTGTGGGGCTGGTCATTGAAGACGATCAGGATATTCGCGAGTTGGTGCGGGTAGTTCTTTCCCAAGCAGGATTTGATGTTCACACGGCGTCGACGGGTTCTGCCGGTGTGACGTCGGCCCGCGAACTCAACCCGGACGTCATCACCCTGGATCTCGGCCTTCCTGACATCGACGGTTTCGAGGTCGCACGGCAGATCCGTAAGTCCTCCGACGCCTACATCATCATGCTCACGGCCCGCGCCGAGGAACTCGATACTCTCATGGGCCTGGAGGCCGGTGGCGACGACTACCTCACCAAGCCTTTCCGGCCGCGCGAATTGCGTGCCCGGGTGGAGGCCATGATGCGCAGGCCGCGTGCGTCGTCGGACATCAAGAACGTGCCGGAAGAAGCGGATCCCGAGATGATCCACAACGGACTGGCCGTTTCGGCCGGTTCCCGCACGGCAATCCTCAACGGCACCGAGTTGAAGCTCACCCGCACAGAGTTCGATCTGTTGCTGGCGCTCCTGGAAACCGGCCGGATTGTGCGGACCAAAGCCGACCTCGCCCGTCGCCTTCGCAACGAACCCTACGACGTCGGCAGCTACGTCAGCGACGCGGACGAACGTGCCGTAGAGGTGCACATGGGCAACCTGCGCAAGAAGCTGGGCGACAGCATCCAGGGCCCGCGGTGGCTCGAGACGGTCCGCGGCGTCGGGTACCGGCTAGCCCCGGCCGTCAACAACAACTAAGCAACCCGCAAGGGCTCGGCCGCGACCACAGGATGGTCGCGGGCCGGATCCTCGAAGAACTCGGCGTTCGCCCGGACGTAGTCTGCCCACTCATCCGGGACGTCGTCCGCGTAGTAGATCGCCTCCACCGGGCATACCGGATCACAGGCCCCGCAGTCCACGCACTCCGAGGGGTGGATATACAGTGAACGGTCGCCCTCGTAAATGCAGTCGACCGGACACTCGTCGATGCAGGCTTTGTCCTTCACATCCACGCACGGCTGGGCGATCACGTAGCTCATGGCGGGCTACACCCCTGTGTAAACGGTCTTGCCCCAAGTGAAGAAGTCCAGCGCGGAGCGGCCTTGTTCGCGGAACGTGTTGGTGGAGGAATCTTTGACTCCGCCGAAGGGAACGTTCAGGTCCAGACCCGCTGTTGGACGGTTCACTTTCACTACTCCGGCCTGTGCCCGTGCAGCAAAGTCGGTGGCCAACGCCAGCGAGTCCGTGCAGATTCCTGCCGTGAGGCCATACCGGGAGTCGTTGATGGCGGCCAGTCCCGCTTCGTAGTCGGCAACCTCGAGCACGGCCACAACCGGACCGAAAATCTCCTCCATGACTGCGGCGTCGTCGAACGGCAGGTCCGTGAGGATGGCCGGTGCGAGGAACAGCGGACCGGTGGGGTCACCGTCGTACTCTCCGTGCAGGAGCGTCGCACCGCGTTCGACGGCGGTCCGCACCGCGGCCTGGTCCTGCTCGAACTGCTGCCTGCTCACCACGGCGCCCATCCGGGCTTCGCCCGAATCAACACCGCCAAGGCCGTCCCCGGGGTTGTAGGTGGCCGCTTCCGCTACGAGGGCTTCCAGGAAGGCAGGGCGGATGGCGGGTGTCACGTAGACGCGCGACGTTGCCGTGCACGCCTGGCCCGTCAGCCCGAATGCCCCGGCGGCCACCACCTGCGCGGCTTTGCGGGCATCGGCGTCGTCGAGGACCAGCACCCCGTTCTTGCCGCCCATTTCCAACTGGACGCGGGCCCGGCGTGCGTTGAGGATTTCCTGCAGCCCGAGGCCTACCTTGGTTGAGCCGGTGAAGGACAGCCCGGCGATCCGGGTGTCCCGGGCCAGGGCATCGCCCACGATGCGGCCCTTGCCGTGGACCACATTGAAGACTCCCGCCGGGAGTCCCGCATCCTGGAGGGCGCGGGCAAGGTGCGTGGCCGAGAGGGGAGTGAGCTCGGCGGGTTTGATCACCACGGTGTTGCCGCTGATGAGGGCCGGGGCGGTCTTCCAGGCGGGGATGGCGATAGGGAAGTTCCAAGGCGTAATGAGCCCGACAACGCCCAATGCTTCGCGGCGGGTGGTAATGGTGGTGTCCGGAAGCCCACTGGGCAGGACTTCACCCGTGGCGGCCCAGCCCAGGGAGCCGAAGAAGCGGAGCACGTCGGAAGCCCGTTTCACTTCGCCCTTGGCTTCGGCCAGGGTCTTGCCCTCTTCACGGACCAAATCCTCGGCAATGGCGGCCTGGCGGTCGAGGAGGAGGTTTCCGGCTGCGATCAGTATGGCACCGCGAGCCGGTGCGGGCAGGGCGGCCCACGCAGGCTGCGCGGCAGCAGCGGCCGTGATGGCGGCGTCCACGTCCTGGGCGGAGCCGCTGGGGGAGAGTGCGGCGAGCTCATCCGGACGGGCCGGGTTCATCCGCCTGGTTCCGGCCTCGCCGAGCCATTGGCCGTTGATGAGGTGCTGGGCGGTGAGGTGTGGTCCGGGGGTGCCGCCGGTTGTGAGGTTGGTATCAAAAGTCGTGGAGGTCATGTCGGTCCTTAGGTAGATGGGTTACAGGCTGCGGATCAGGCCGCCGTCGCACCTGAGCGCGACTCCGGTGATGTACGACGCCGGTGCGCTGCACAGGAAGGCTGCGGCGGCACCGAACTCGGCAGGTTCTCCATACCGTCGGGCGGGTATGGTCTTGCGGGATTCGAGCTGGATGTCCTCCAGCGTGGTACCCCGGCGTTTGGCGGCGGCCTGGTCCAATTGGGCAACGCGGTCCGTGGCGATCCTGCCGGGAAGGAGCAGGTTCACCGTGACATCGTCCAAGGCGACTTCGGCCGCGAGGGTCTTGAGGTAGCCGGCAAGCGCGGCACGACCGGTGTTGGAGACCGCCAGGTTGGGGAGCGGGGCAGTGACCCCGCTGGAACCGATGGCCAGGATGCGTCCCCAGCGGCGTTCACGCATTCCCGGCAAGACCCTGGAGACCAGGGCGTGATGGGGTTTGACCAGGAGGTCGAAAGCGGCTGCCATGTCCGCCGAACTCAGGGTCGCGGCGGCGCCTGGTTTGGGCCCGGGACCGTTGAGGACCAGGATGTCGACCGGGCCGAGGTTTGCCACGGTCTGGTCCACGGCGGATTCGATGCCTTCCTCAGTGCCCAGGTCAGCTTCGATCGCCACCGCGTCGAAGCCGGCGCTGCCAAGCGTTCCCGTGCCGTAGGCGGCCTGCAGTTCGGCAACGATTTCCTTGGCCCGCTCACGCCGTCTGCCCACCACTGCCACCCGGACGCCTTCGGCGGCCAGTGCCCGTGCAGCGGCCAAGCCAAGCCCGCCTGTCGAGGCCGCTACGAGCGCTGTCTTTCCTGCGATGCCCAGATCCATCAGATGCTCCCTGCTGTGGTGTGTGCTGCCAGTGCGGCAGCGGCTTCTGCCAGGTGCACGTTCATGGCCTCGCGCAGCACGTCCGGGAATCCGGCCGCCGGTGCACGGACGCCGGAGTCCTTGATAAGGCCGCGCTCGCGAAGGCATTCCTTCCGGATGGCGAGGGCAACTTTCGCCTGTTGCTCAAAGTTGATAAGCGGCAGGTACGGCTGCAGTTCGCGTTCGGCGGCTGCATATCCGGCATCCTGCCAGGCCCGCACGCAGGAAATGAGGGCTTCCGGATAGGAGAAACCGGTCATGGCACCGGCTGCGCCTGCCAGGAGTTCATCCAGGAGGCCCTGGCCGCCCAGGCCGCCGAAGATGGAAACCCCGACGGCGGTCCGCAGCTGCGCGATGGCCACGCTGGTGGGCGGGGCTTCGGCTTTGACTGCGATGACCGAGGCGCAGGCGTTGACCGCAGTGATCAATGCCGGTGTTGGGATGCTGACACCGCTGGCGAGGGGATAATCCTGCAGGACAACCTTCGCCCCTGTTGCCCGGTGGATGGCATCAAGGTGGGCGATGACTGCTTCGGCGCGGGGCGAGTTCGCTTGCACCATGACCGCGGCAAGGCGCGGGCCGGCGATCTGCTGTGCGGCCAGGACCTCTTCGATGGCCGGCCGGGTGGCCAGAGCGGTGATGCCCACCACCAGCGGAAGGGTGGTGCTGTCGATAACCGTTTCCAGGACATCGCGGCGTTCCTGCGGTGTCAGGGAGGCCGCTTCGCCGAAGACGCCCAGGACAGTGAGGCCGGTCGTCCCTATGGCCTCGTAGTGCTCCACGAGTCCGGCGAGGCTGTCCAGGTCCACGTCCAAGGTGCTGCCTTGGAACGGCGTGGCGACAACGCCCCATACGCCAGGCGGGAGGGATTCACGGTTTTTGGGCGCAGAAGAAAGAGGCATGTGGTTCCTTTCAGTGCAAATGCGGTGCTGTGGTGCCTGAAGTGGCTGGTGGTGGGCGCTTACTCAGCGGCCGGGCCACACAGGCGGACGCTTCTCCTGGAAGGCCCGGACGCCTTCCGCGGAGTCCTCGCTGTCCAGCGCGGCCATCAGGGCAGGAAGACGCAAGCCCCGGGCTTCCTTGGCCGTGAGGTGGCCGGTCCGGCTGACCATTTGTTTGACGGCTTTGACCGAAGTGGGCGCGCAGGCAAGGATCTGGTCCACCCAGCGCTGGACTGCGGCGTCGAGTTCCTCGGCGGGTACCACCTCGTTGACGAGCCCCATGGAACGCATTTCGGCAGCATCGGCCTTGCGTCCGGTCAGCAGCATTCCCATGGCCTGCGTGTAGGGGACGCGTCGCACCAGTTGGTGGATGCCGCCGTCGAGCGCCAAGCGCCCGACCCGGGGTTCGGTCAAACCGAACTTCGCGGTATCGGCCGCCACCACGATGTCTGCGCCGAGCACGATTTCCATGCCGCCGCCCAAGGCATACCCGTTGACCCGGGCGATGACGGGGATGTCCAGGCTGGTGCGGAGGCTGAGGCCGCCGAAGCCGTTGGGGTCCAGTCCTGCCCAGTATTCCAGCCCGGTCTTGTCCACTGCCTCTGCCGACATGTCGGCGCCAACGCAAAACGCGCGGGGCCCGGCGCCGGTGACCACCACGGCCCGCAGGGACGAATCTGCCTCCAGCCGGGCCCAGATTTCGTTGAGCCGTGCGTGCGTGGCGCCGTCCACGGCGTTGAGCACGCCCTGCCGGTCGATGACCACGGTGGCGACTCCACCGGTGATCGTCAGCGTGACCTCGTCCACGGTTTCTTCAATCACGACGCTCATCGCAGGACTCCCAACTGCTGCAGGCGTTCGATGGTTTCCTCATCGAAGCCGTTTTCCAGCAGGACCTCGACGTTGTGCTCGCCCAGCCGGGGTGCTGTCCTGCGGATGGTGGGAGGGGTGGCGGAGAGCCGGATGGGAGCATTCAGCATTTTCACGGTGCCCACCGTCGGATGTTCAGCTTCGACGATCATCCCGTTGGCTTCGGTCTGTGCGTCGGCGAGCGCTTGCTCCAAGGTGTGCACGGGGGCGTTCAGCAGGCCCTGTTCCTCAAGCTTCGCGGTCCAGTATTCGGTGGTGTTCGTGGCAAAGTGTTCACGGAAAATGGCCTGGAGGGCGGGTTTGTTCTTGAACTGCTGCTCCAAGGTGGCGAATCCGGGCCGTTCGGTGAGGTCCTCATCGAGGTCCAAGGCATCGGAAATCCGAGCCAGGGGATCGGGCGTGAAGCCACCCACCATGCACACGGCGCCGTCGGTGGTTTCGAAGACTCCGCTTAAAGGCATGGCTCCCCAGTTGACCTCGTAGCCCCGGTTGAGCTGCATGCACGCTTCCTGCATTTGGAGGTGCAGCATGGAGTCGTACATGGTCACTTCCACCTTTTGGCCGGTGCGCGAGGTCTCCCGGGTACGCAGCGCCAGCAGGATGCCCTGCATGAGGTGCATGCCGGTGATGTAGTCGCACAGGGTGGTGGGGTAGATGGCCGGCTTGGCGTCTTCGGACTCGCGGCGCCACATCACGCCGGAATAGGCCTGGGCGATCGCATCCTGGCCGCCCTTGTGCGAGTAGGGTCCAACGGGGCCGAAGCCGGTACCGGAGGCCCAGATGATGCCCGGATTCTTATCCTTGAGTTCCTCGTAGCCGAAGCCCATGCGTTCCATGACGCCTGAGCGGAAGTTGCTGACCACGACGTCTGCGTCGGCCATGAGCCGGTGCAGTACCTCGCGTCCCTCATCAGTGCGGGTGTCTACGGAGACGCTGCGCTTGTTCCGGTTGATGGACAGGAAGATCGGGTTGTCCTGCCCGTCCTGGTCCGGGAAGGAGTTGCGGGAAATGTCGCCGGCGCCGGGCCGTTCCACTTTGATGATGTCGGCACCGTAGTCGCCCAGCAGCTGGGTGCAGGACGGGCCCATGAACACTTGGGTGAAGTCCACGATCTTGATGCCGTCCAGGGGGAGCCGCATGGGTGCCCGGGACTCTGCGGCGTGTGCCGCCGTCGTGTGTTCTGCTTGTTCCAGGGTCACGGTGCTCATGCCGGCACCGCTGCTTCGGAGTCGACGGTGGCGTTCGACGACGGGACGTCGCCCGGGTCTGCACCGTGGCGGCGCATGCCCTGCTGGATGTCCGCTGCCGCGACATCGCGGACCAGGACGTTGTTCTCGACGGCGAGAGCCGCCGCGACGCCAACGGCTTGGCCCATGGCCATGCAGGGCGGGATCTCGCGGGACATCTTCTGGGCCTCGGGCGTTGCGGAGTAGTGCCGTCCGGCCACCAGGAGCTGGTCCACTTCCTTGGGCAGCAGAGAACGGTAGGGGTAGTAGTAGTCCCGGCCGCGTGCCACGGTGTCTGCGAAGTGGCGGCGCTGGGTGACGTCGTCCTTGGTCATGACATATTCGCCTTGCAGGAGCCGGGTCTGGCGGACGCCCATCTGGGAGGCGACGTCCAGCATGTAGCAGTTTTCGAAGCCCGGGAGGTTGGCGCGGACGTAATCCACGGCCTCGGAGATCCGGTCGCGGGCAGCGAACTCTGCTGCGGTCATGTCGGCAGGGTCGACACCGTCGAAACCGGTCATGTGCGGGGCGTTGCACCAGACGACGCCGTCGATGGGGGTCTTGAGCCACCACAGTTCCCAGGCGCCGCCGAGGAGGCGCTTGATCTTGCGGTTGATGGCGCGGGCTTCCTTCGGATTGGCCTGCTCGAAGGCTTCGGCCGCCTTGGTGTCGACGTTCCCGAGGCGGAAGACCAAGGTGGTGAGGTAGTTGTCCTTGGCGTAGCTGGCACCGGCACGGGATGCGACGTCGATGTCACCGGTGGTGTCAATGACGACGTCGGCCATGAAGGCCTGCGGGCCAAGTTTCGTTTCGCAGATGACGCCCTTGATCACGCCGTTGTCCACGATGGGACGGGAGAACCAGGAGTGCAGGCGGAGGTCCACTCCGGCTTCGCGGACGAGGTCGTTGGATACTCGCTTCCAGCCGTCGGGGTCGAAGGCGGCGGCGTAGCAAATGGGCTTGGGGTTGGTGTGGGAGTGGAAGTCGAAGGTGCCGAAGCGGCCCCATTTGTTCCAGAGTTCCTCGGAGGTCTTGCGGTCATCGGCCGGCGGGACGATGGCCAGGCCCAGCTTCTGCAGGCGTTCGACGTACTCGGAGACGATGCCGGTGACGGTGATTTCCTGGCCGTTGATCATGTCGTCGAGGACAAGGACCATGCCGCCGGAGGCGAGGCCACCCAGGGATGAGTAGCGTTCGAGCAGGGTGACCTTCGCGCCGGAGCGCGCTGCGGTTACGGCGGCGGCTACACCGGCGGGCCCGCCACCTACGACGAGGACATCGGAGCGGGAGATGACCGGGGCGGTGAGGTCCGCCGTCGAAGTGCTGAGTTCGAGGGACGTGTGGTGTTCGAGCGGGTTCATGGTGAAGTCCTTACTTGCCGACGAAGATGCCGTTGCTGCGGCGGGCGGCGATGTAGAAAACGATGCTGAGGATGGACAGGACGGCCACGTAGACCGGGAAGATCCAGCTGAGGTTCAGTGATTGGAACCAGACCAGGAGGTAGGAGGCGGTTCCGCCGAAGAGGGCCACACCGATGCCGTAGCCGAGGGCTACGCCGGTGCCGCGGATGTTCTTGGGCATCAAAGAGGAGCTGACCACGTTGTAGAGGGTCATGTTGAGCACCAGAACGATCGAGCCGCCCAGGAGGACTGCCGCGAAGCCTCCGATGCCCGGCTGTACGTAGAGCAGCATCAGGAAGACCGCGGGGATGGCAAGGATGCGGGTGACCAGGAACCAGGTGGACATCGCTTTGCCGTCGGCGAGTTTTCCGATGACCCAGCTGCCAATGACCAGGATGACGCCCAGGATGGTGGTCAGGGCGAATACAGCGGTGGGATCTTCCTTGAATCCGCTGCGGGCGGCGCTGGGGAGGCCTACGTTCCAGGCGTAGTTGTAGGCCTGTGCCGCGCCCACCACGAAGATGATGGCCAGGACGGACAACCAGTGCTTGCCGACGCCCTTCCAGACTGCGCGGGGGGTGTTGGTTGCCATTTCCTCCTGCTTGAGGGTTTCCGGGAGGGAACGGCGAAGGTAGAGGACCACGAAGCCGAAGAGGGCGCCGATGATGAACGGGACCCGCCAACCCCACTCGCCCATGGCGGTCCCGCCGATGACCAGGCTGCAGAGGAAGCTGACCAGGGAGGCCATGAGGATGCCGATGTTCACATAGAAGGACATGATGCCTGCGACGTACCCTTCGCGGCCTTCCGGTGCCAGTTCCACGGCGTGGGACGTGGAGAGCGGAGCTTCGATGCCGGTCGAGATTCCCTGCAGGACGCGGCACACCAGGAGGATGATGCCGGCGGCAGGGCCGATGGTTGCGTAGCTCGGGGTGATAGCGATGATTAGGGTGGTGCCTGCCATCAGCATGATGGACAGGAGCATGACGCGTCGTCGGCCGATCCGGTCCGCCAGCGTGCCCAGGAGGATGCCGCCCAAGGGGCGGAAAGCGAACCCGACGGCGAACACGGCCAAGGCGTTCAGCGTTGCCGAGAGGGGATCGGTATTGGGGAAGAAGTTGGGGCCGATGAAGGCTGACAGGAGGCCGAAGACCATCCAGTCGTACCATTCAAGGGCGTTGCCCAGGCCAAGTCCGAGGAGGCCCTTACGGACTTCCGGGGTGAACCTGGCGTTCTTCACGGCAGTGGATTCATGGGTTTTGGGTGAGGGGACTACGTTGTCCGTTTGGATGTCGAGCATGGAAGTGTCCTTACGCTGACGCCCGGGAGGGCGTGGGAGGGTATGACGCAGGAACGCCCGTTGGAGGCGTTTGATGCGAAAGTGGCAAGGAGTGTCAGCGGCCACGTGTTCGTGCCCGGACGGTTAAGGGAAAACGCCGGCGCCGTTGTACGGCGGCAGGGTTACCACGCGTGTGGTGCGTTGACCCAGATGGCTACGCATACCTCTTCGTAGCTGTTCTTGTACCAGTGGGGGATCTCTGAGGAGTAGGTGATGGAGTCGCCCTCTTCGAGGCTGTAGCAGACGCCGTTCAAATAGACGTCTTTACGGCCGGAGATGATGTAGCAGAACTCTTCACCGCTGTGGGTAAAAGGGGTGTCGCTGGTGTCGTGCCCTGGGGGCGTGCTGATCCACTGTGCTTCGATGCTTCCATCGCGGTTCGGGGTGAGCAGTTCATGTACTGCTTCACCGACGGATTCGCGCGTGACGTTCTTCAGGTTGCGTCGATCGGACCTGCGGACCACAGGGGACTTTGATTCGTCCTGGCCTATGAAGAATCTCCCTACGGGGATGTCCAGGCCGTGGGCCAGCTGGGCCAACGTGGTGAAGGAAGGGTTGGCCATGCCGCGTTCGATCTGGCTGACGATTGCCTGGCTGAGGCCTGTAATGTCCGAGAGTTGGGCGAGGGTCATGCCCTTTGCCTTGCGCATGGTGCGCACCTTGTTTCCTACAGTCGCCAGCAGTTCGCTGGTGGCTGGTGGGGCAGGAGTCTCGGTGGTCATTGCCGCATCCTTCGTTGGTGAGCTAACTCACACAACTATAGTGAAGATTTTTAGCGAGTCAATGGTTTTCTTCATTAAGGTGAAGAATTTTACGGAATCGGGGTTTCCAGCTCCCGGATGGTCCCGAAGACGAAGTTCTCGATCGCACGGACTTGATCCGTCAGTTCGTGCAGGTGATCGGCAGTGGGCAGCAGCCGGATGCTCATCTCCAGTTCCGTCGCCAGTCGCTCCATGCAGATCGCCCCCACCATATGGCTGGACGTCTTCAAGCTCAGGACCGCGTCCATGGCGTCTTCGATGTCAAGATTGTCCAGGGCGCGATGCAGCCGGGAAACCCGCCAGGGCAGCATGGCCACGTAATTGCGAACGAACGCGTGGATGATGGTGGGGTCGCCGCCGAGCTCGGCTTGGAGTCCAGTGAGAACGGTGTGATCCACCAAGGCGTCTGTGCACTCGTCATACTCAGACACCAAACCCCTCCCGCCTCCGAACAATCGATTCACGCTTCAACAGTAGAACCCGTGGAACAGCGGAAGTGCCATAAAAGCAAAGCTTGATCCAATCTTGAGCGGACTCAGAGGGAGTCTTGATTCCCGGGCCGCAGAGTAGGGCGAACAGAAGAAATCCCTGATCCGGGGGACCTTCCAGCGTCTACCAAGGAGAGGGGAAAAGCGTGGACAGCAGTGCTCGCCCATCGCCTGGGCTGATGGTCACTATTGCCTTTTGCCTGGCGATCCTCCTCGGCATCGGCGGGACCGCAGCCTATGCTCTCTGGGAGCAGGGATCACACAGTGTTGGCTCCGATCACCCCGTCGAGTCTGCCCCCTCAACGTCCTCCAGGCCGTAGCCGGCGCGCCTGCCCAGGAAATCCGTCAAGCGGTTTTCGAGAACCGGAAGATCCTTCAGCTCGCATTCCCAGACCGTCAGCACCTGCCAGCCGGAGGCACCGAGTTGCTCCCGCTGCCGGGCATCCCGCTCCCGGGTCCGGGAACGCTTGGCCGCCCAGAAGTCCGCATTCGCGGCAGGAGCATGCAGGCCGGCCTTGCAGTCGTGGAAATGCCAGAAACAGCCGTTGACGAAGATGACCTTGCGGCGGCCGGCGAACACCAGATCGGGCCGGCCGGGGAGCTTTGATCCGCCGGATTGGCCGTGCAGGCGATACCTGTAGCCCTTGGCATGCAGGAGCCTGCGGACCAGCAACTCCGGTTTGGTGTCCTTTCCCCGGATTTTGGACATGTTGCGGCTGCGCTGCTCCGGTGTCAACAGGTCCCGGCTCTCGCCCATAAGACCACTCTACCCAGGGAGTTTTTGTACAGATAATGGCCTTATGGAGCGCTTTTAGGAGCATTATCTGTACAAAAACTCGTGAGGGGGTGGCGTGAACACTCGGCCGTCCACCCCAACGGCGTGACCTGGACCTTCATGCGCCTCCGACACGCCGGGCAATAGCGCGGCGGCTCCATCATCAACTGCTGTCGGCAGCTTTGGTGAGCGTCCGACGTCGGTCCCTCACCTCCGCAGTGCCCGCAGTAGGCGGGCGGTACCGCGGCCCTCACAGCGACTTCTGGAGCTCCTTGATGGGCATGTTCAGCTCCACCAGGAGATTGAGGTCGGCGTTGGCAGGACGGCCCAAGGTGGTGAGGTAGTTGCCGACAATGACGGCGTTGATCCCGCCGAGGAGACCCTCCCGGGTGCCAAGGTCGCCGAGCGTCAGTTCGCGTCCTCCCGCGTAGCGGAGCACGGTGCGTGGCATGGCGAGGCGGAAGGCGGCGATGGCGCGGAGGGCGTCCTTGCCGTCCATGATCCCCTGTTTCTCCAAAGGCGTTCCGGGGCGGGGATTGAGGAAGTTCAGGGGGACTTCGTGCGGTTCAAGGGCGGCGAGCTGGGCGGCCAGTTCGGCGCGTTGCTCCACGGATTCGCCCATGCCGATCAGGGCGCCGCAGCAGAGTTCCATGCCGGCAGCCTTGACCATGGCGCAGGTTTCAAGGCGTTCTTCGTAGCTGTGTGTGGTGACGACTTCGGGGAAGTAGCTGCGGGCCGTTTCAAGGTTGTGGTTGTACCGGTGCACGCCCCACCCGGCCAGCTGGTCCACCTGGCGCTGGGTGAGCATGCCCAGGGAGCACGCGATGTTGATGTCCACTTCTTCGTTGATGCGGTCAATCGCGAACTTGATCTGGTTCATGAGCTTGATGTCGGGGCCACGTACGGCGGCGACGATGCAAAACTCCGTGGCACCTGTCGCGGCGGTTTCCTTGGCTGCCTTGACGAGTTCCGGGATGTCCAGCCACACACCGCGGACGGGGGAGTCGAACAGCCCGGATTGGCTGCAGAAATGGCAGTCTTCAGGGCAGCCGCCGGTCTTGATGGAGATGATGCCCTCCACCTCCACGTCCTCGCCGCAGTGTTTCAGCCGAACTTCGTGCGCGAGTTGAAGTGCCGCCGGGATGGCCTCATCAGGTAGCCGCAGAATCTCGACAAGCTGGTCTTCGTTCAGGCCCTCGCCGCGTTCCAGGACCTGCCGACGGGCGGTGTCAAGAATGGCATGGACGGCCTTTTCCTGGGGTGCGTGGGTCATGTCCTCGACGGTATCCGTGCAGGTGGAAGGGCATTTTGTGGGGTGCGCACAAAGGGTGATCCGGGATTTTGGTGATGGAAGCTTTGGTAGCCCTGATGCAGAAGTTACAACTGCGAAACACGCCCGTGACTGAATTGACGCGCTGCGTGACTAGCGTCGTGGACGAGCCCAGGACCCACGAAGAAAGCGAGCCCGCATGAGCGACGACACGACGAGTACCGCAACGCTGGAGCCGACGACGGCGGCAGGCCCCGCCGTCGTAAACGGCACCTCAACCGTTCCAGCGTCAGGCAACGCCGACGCAATGAGCGCAGCGAAAGAAAGCCTGGAAGACTACACGCTCCGGTTCGCACCGCGTTCCTACCGGAAGTGGAGCGCCGGCGTGGTGGCAACCAGCGCCCTGGGTGGAATTGCGTACCTGGCCGACTTCTCCATTGGCGCGAACATCGGCATTTCCTATGGAACGGTGAATGCCATCTTCGGCATCATCGTGGCCGCAGTGATCATCTTCGCCACAGGTTTTCCGCTTGCCTACTACGCGGCCCGGTACAACATCGATCTTGACCTCATCACCCGTGGCTCCGGTTTTGGCTACTACGGCTCGGTGGTCACCAACATCATCTTTGCCACGTTCACGTTCATCTTCTTCGCACTGGAAGGCTCCATCATGGCCCAGGGCCTGCAACTGGGCCTGGGCATTCCGCAGTGGATCGGCTATGCCGTGTCCACCATCATCATCATTCCGCTGGTGATCTACGGGATGAAGACCCTGGCCACGCTGCAGGTATGGACCACGCCCCTATGGCTCCTTCTGATGGTGGTTCCGGTGGGCTACCTTCTTCTTTCGCACCCTGAGAGCATCGACGCCTTCTTCGCGTTCACCGGTGCTTCGGGCGACGGCGGACCCAACCTGGCGTCGGTGATGCTGGCCGCAGGCGTCTGTCTGTCCCTGATGGCCCAGATCGCCGAGCAGATCGACTACCTGCGCTTCATGCCGCCCAAGACCGCCGAAAACAAGGGCGCCTGGTGGCGTGCAGTGATCCTCGCCGGGCCGGGCTGGGTGATCTTCGGCGCCATCAAGCAGATCATCGGCCTGTTCATCGCCATCTACCTCATCGCCAAGCTCGACCCCGCAGCCGCAGTCCACGCCAATGAGCCGGTCCACCAGTTCCTGGGCGTCTACGAAGAGATGATGCCGGCCTGGCTCGCCATGACCCTGGCCGTGGTGCTGGTGGTCATTTCGCAGATCAAGATCAACGTGACCAACGCCTACTCCGGATCACTTGCCTGGACCAACTCCTTTACCCGCATCACCGAGACCTACCCGGGCCGCATGGTGTTCGTGGTGGTGAATCTGGTGATCGCATTGATCCTCATGGAGTCGAACATGTTCGAGTTCCTCAACACCATTCTGGGCTTCTACGCCAACTGCGCCATGGCGTGGGTGGTCACGGTAGCCTCGGACATTGCCATCAACAAGTACCTGCTGAAGATCTCGCCCAAGGTTCCGGAATTCCGGCGCGGCATGCTGTACGCCGTGAACCCGGTGGGCTTCGTGTCCATGCTGGTTTCCGCCGGAGTTTCCATCGCGGTGTTCTTCGGTGCTTTCGGCTCCGCTGTCCAGCCGTTCTCGCCGATCTTCGCTGTGGGCCTGGCGTTGGTGCTGCCGCCGGTGCTGGCTCTGGCGACCAAGGGCCGCTACTACTTGCGCCGCACCGACGACGGCATCGAGCTGCCGATGTTCGACGCCGACGGCAACCCAAGCGACGCCAAGCTCCTCTGCCACGTCACAGGCCTGGAGTTCGAACGCCCCGACATGCTGCGCTCCGGCCAGGACGGTCCCGACGGCGAACCGCAGTACATCTCGTCCCTCGCCTTGTCCACGGACAAGTCGGGCGGCCTGGTCCTTCCCGCTCAAAAGTAGCCGGACCCACCCAACGGGGAGCGGCCGACGCGGTTATCAGAACCCGGACGGCATTGATTGCTACCTGCTTGGCCGACGCAGAACGCCCCGGCTTCCTTTGGGGGAGCCGGGGCGTTCTGCTGTGTGTTCTGCGTTTGTTGGTCGAGCTGTGGGGCTTACTTGTCGAAGGCGTCCTTCGCGGCGTCCTTGACGTTCTCGCCTGCCTGCTTGGTCTTGGCTGCTGCCTGGTCGGCAACACCTTCGGCCTGCAGTTTCTCGTTGTTCGTGGCGTCACCCAAGGCTTCCTTGGCCTTGCCGGTGACTTCCTGTGCCTTGTTGCTGATCTTGTCTCCGAGTCCCATGGGATCTCCTTCGATGTAGTCCAACGCTGACAATTGCTAGGCTAACGAGCAATTCTGGGTACTTCCTGAACGTACTCCGCCAGCGGCCAGGATGCTTACACTGAAGCCATGGTTCAGGACACCCCGAATGGGGAATCGGGACAAACGGACTTGGATGAGGACATTGCGATGGCCTTGGTGAACCAGGTAATCCGCCCTTCCGAGGATCCTCCCGAAGACGACGCCCGGGAATCCGAAGCTCCTGTCGGTGCAAACCCGGCCGCAGCCAGCGGGCCTCAGCTCCAGGACCCGGGGTGGGCTGAGGCCGCGATTGCCCGCCCGGACTACGGCGAGCGCAACTATGTTGGCCACCACCGGATGATGGGCATGCGCACGTTGATCACCGGCGGTGAACGCGGTATCGGCAGGGCCGTGGCGCTCGCCTACGCCCGTGAAGGCGCCGACGTCGCTTTTACGTATCTTCCGGAGGATGAGCAGGAGGCCGAGCAAACCGTCAAACTCATCGAAGACGCCGGAAGTCGGGCGCTCGCCCTTCCCGGTGACCTGCAGGACGAGGAGTTCTGCCAGGAAGCCGTAGCGCAGACCGTTACTGAATTCGGCGGACTCAATGTCCTGGTGAACAATGCCGGCTATCAGCTCTTTACCAGCCATGGTCTTGAAGACCTGGGCAACGAACAGTTCGACCGGACCTTCAAAACCAACGTCTACGCCCTGTTTTGGCTCTGCAAGGCTGCACTGCCGCATCTGCAGTCCGGGGCTGCCATCATCAACACTTCCTCATACCAGGCCTACCAACCCGGCCGGTGGCTGATCGACTTTGCCGCCAGCAAAGCAGCCGTCAACAGCATGACTTTTTCCTTGGCCGAAGCCTTGGGACCCCGGGGGATCCGCGTCAACGCCGTTGCTCCCGGGGACATAGGAACAACGGCGCAACCGTCCGTCCGGCCCGCGCAGAATCCAGCCCACGAAGAACGGGGGGAGTCCCCTTTGGGCATTCCGCTGGGCCGGGCCGGACAGCCCGCCGAACTCGCGGCTGCCTATGTGCTGCTGGCCACCGAGGATTCCAGCTACATTTCGGGCTCGGTCATCGGTGTCACGGGCGGAAAGCATCTGGCGTAGGCGTCCGGGATACCCGTCCCGCCGTCAGGGCTTCAGCACCACCTTGATGCAGCCGTCCTGCTTCTTCTGGAACTTCTCGTAGAGTGCAGGCGCCTCCTCCAGGCCACCGGTGTGCGTGACCAGGTTCATCACTCCCAGGGGATCGGCGTCGTCCTCTACCAGCGGGAGCAGGTCGTCCATCCAGCTGCGTACATTGCATTGACCCATGCGGAGCTGGATCTGCTTATCGAACATGGTCATGAGGGGCATGGGGTCGGCTTGGCCGCCGTAGACGCCGCTCAAGGAAATGGTGCCACCGCGGCGGACCATATCCACGGCCGTGTGGAGCGCGGCAAGCCGGTCCACACTCATGGTCTCCATGGCGACCTGTGCGGGCTTGTCCGGAAGGAGGGATACCGCCCGGTGAAGGAAGGAAGCCACCGGGGAGCCATGCGCTTCCATGCCCACGGCGTCAACCACGGCGTCGGGCCCCCGGCCAAGCGTTTCCTCGCGGACTTCTCCGGAAACGTCCGAACTGTAGTCCAGCGTTTCCACACCACGCGACTCTGCCATGGCACGCCGTTCCGGAACGGGATCGACGCCAATGACCCGGAAGCCCTTGTGCAGGCCGATTCTGGTGACAAACTGGCCTACCGGTCCCAGGCCCAGGACCGCCAGGGTTCCACCTTCGGGAACATTGGCGTACTCCACTGCCTGCCACGCGGTGGGCAAAATATCGGAGAGGAAAAGATAGCGCTCGTCCGGCGCGTCCGAGTCCACTTTCACGGGGCCGTAGTCCGCGAAGGGCACCCGCAGGTACTGGGCCTGTCCGCCCGGAACGGAGCCGTACAGCTCGGAATAGCCAAACAGAGCCGCTCCAGAACCCTTTGCTTTGACCTGAGTGGTTTCGCACTGGGACTGCAGGCCCAGGTTGCACATGTAGCAGTGCCCGCACGAAATGTTGAAGGGGACAACCACGCGGTCGCCCTTCTTGAGGCGATGGACCCCGGATCCCACTTCTTCCACGATGCCCATGGGCTCGTGGCCAATGACGTCGCCTTTATGCATGTACGGTCCCAGGACTTCATACAGGTGAAGGTCCGAGCCGCAGATGGCTGTGGAGGTGATGCGGACAATCGCGTCCGTGGGCTCCTGGATGGAGGGGTCCGGAACGTCTTCGACGCTGAGTGAGCGCCGGCCTTGCCATGTCACTGCTTTCACTTTTGGATCTCCCTGTTGTGCTGCTGGGGGTGGGTCCCGCTCTTCTGGAGACCTTCCCAGCGAAACAGAGATCATGCCGAGGCACAAGGTCGCCCGCTCTCGACAGGCTTCCCCGGCGAAGCCTACATTGAGGCCATGAGCGAGGAAGCAAACAAGGCTGAAGAGACGCCAGCGGAACAGTCCGGGCAAGCGGCGCCTGCCGCCGTCGAACTTGACAAAGGCACCGCCGGATCGGGCGACTTCACAACTGAACTGGACCCCACTTTTGTCCCGGATGACTCCGGGGAGACGCCGGACGCGAAGCGTGCCAGGGAAGATCCGGAGGAGACCGGCAGCTGAAACTAGTAAGTAACCTGATAACTAGCTACCATAAAGGAGAGGCGGACCCGGAAACGTTTAGGAATAACCCGATCTGGGTACGACTCGGACATTAAGCACAGCGAGGGCCGCGAGCGGCGCCCACAGAAGCCCGCTCACCAGGGAGGTAATCCTTATGGATACAGGACAACTGGTACTGATCATCGTGCTGGCCGCGGTGGTCATCGCCGCTGTGATCTTCGCGGTCGTCGTCGGACGCCGCAAGAAGGCCGAAGTCAACCATCGCAGGGCCGAGGAATTGCGCGAAAAGGCGCAGGAAGAAGCCATTGGCGCCCATCAAGCCAAAGCGGATGCTGCCCAAGCCGAGGCCAATGCTTTGCAAGCTGAAGCCGAAGCGAACCGGCTCCGTATGGACGCCGAAAAGCACGCGGAAAAGGCCCACGAAGCGCACGGACGCGTCGAGGAACATCTTCGGCATGCCGAAAAGCTTGATCCGAATGCCGCTTCGGCCCGACCCGCCGATGCCAGCCGCGCAAACGACCGCGGCACTGCCGGCGCGGACCGTGCCGAGGACGTGAACGGTTCCCATGACGGGGACCGTGCCGACGCATCTGACCGCTCCAATCTGGCTGAGGGTGAGCGGCTCACACGCGACCGGAGCAGGCGCGACGGCTCGACGCGTGAGGATGAAAGGAACCTGTAGTTTCAACGACGAAGCGGAGGTAGGAAAGTGAGCATTGTGGTGAGACGGACAGGTCAGGCGATCCGCGGTACGGAGTCGAAGGCGAACCGACATGCGGTCGACGTCGTCCTTGGCCACCTGGACGACTCCCGGCCCGGCCGTGGCGGCATTGCGCCGGGAGTCGTCCAGGCTCGCCGAGTGGGGCGAAGAGCTGGCCCGTGTCCGCCTGCGGGGAGGCAGTGTGTTCGCTGCCGGAAGCGACGGCTCAGCCCACGAAGCCGACCGGTTTACCACCGAGCTGACCGCCCATGGCGCTGCGCATCCTCACGACGGCAGCCCCGGCTCCTTCACGGCCATCGTCGCCAGCAAGGAAACCGGGGAAACCATAAGTGACCAAATTCCCTCAGTGGTCAGGCAGGGAGACATCGTGGTGCTCCTGGCTGCCAAGGGGATTACGGACGATCTCCGCAACGCCGCGACCGCTGCCAAAGCCGCCGGCGCCAAGGTGTGGGCTCTGACAGGCAGGGACTCCAAGGACCTGGCCCAATCCGTCAGTGAAGCCATCAACATCAACACGGACCCCCCACATGCCGAGGAAGCGCACCTGGTGGCCGTCCTTGCCCTCTGTGAGTGCTTCGACGAGTCCATGCGGGAGCTGACCGAGTAACAGCGGCGGCGTGTGTCACCCCGGGCTGGGCGCGTGGCCGTGACACTCTATCCCTGTTCTTTCCTTGGTGGTCGGTGGCCTGTTGCTGACCTTCGTTCAGGGGGTGATGCTTGGGCGGAAAAGCAAGGCCGGGAGCGCTGTTGGGTCTCCCGGGGCCATCGCGCGGGAGTCGACGACGACCACCGTCGTTGCCTCCGAGGATTTTGCACACTCAGGGCACCGGAGACGGATCCCGGCTGACCATTGAGAGCGACCTTGAAGTCTTTGGTGACTTCTCCTTGGAAGGAGAAGAATACCGCCGCTACTGGGGCTCCTACCTCCGCAGAGTGAATGCGTTGCTGGATCAGCAAGCGGGGGGACCTGGCGAAGCAGGAGCGGCCACGAGGATGTGATCTGCCACTCAGTCGGAATAGTTGCAGACGCCATGCAGTTGTGCGCAGTGAACCTGTTTCATTCTGAAAGGAACTGCGCATGCTGTTTTCCCCCTTGGCCCTCGGCGAGCTTGAACTTTCCAACCGACTGGTAATGGCCCCGCTGACGCGACTCCGCGCCGGCGAACAGGGTGTGCCCGGTTCCTTGATCGCCGAGCACTACCGTCAACGCGCCTCCTTGGGCTTGATCGTGAGCGAAGGAACCTACCCGACGCCGGCAGGCCAGTCTTACCCGGGGCAGCCTGGCCTCGTGACCGAGGACCAGATTGCCGGATGGAAAAAGGTGACTGATGCCGTTCACGCAGAGGGTGGCCGGATGTTCGCCCAGATCATGCACGGCGGCCGGGTTTCGCATGCCGACATCACTGGTGGCCACGAGATCGTGGCTCCCAGCGCGGTAGCCATTGACGGTGAGGTACGGACCCCGCAGGGCAAGCAGGCCTACCCCGTGCCGCGTGAACTCCGCACTGACGAGCTCCCGGGAGTGATCCAGGAGATCGTCACCGCGTCCAAGAATGCCATTGCGGCCGGCTTCGACGGCGTTGAGCTCCACTCCGCCAACGGTTACCTCCTGCACGAGTTCCTTGCCCCGAATTCCAACGTCCGTACCGACAGCTACGGTGGTTCTCCCGAGAACCGCGCACGCTTCGTGATCGAGACCGTCAACGCTGTGGTGGAAGCCTTGGGTGCCAACCGCGTTGGCATCCGGATCTCCCCGGAGCACAACGTGCAGGGGATCGCCGAGACGGATGCCACCGATGTCCGGGCCACCTACGAAGTGCTGGTGGACACCATCGCCCCGCTCAACCTCGCGTACCTGAGCATCCTGCACCACGAGCCCAAGGGTGCGCTGGTCCAGGATCTTCGCGAGCGTTTCAACGGCACTTTCCTCGTCAATACCGGTTTTAGCGAGATCACTACCCGCGATGAAGCGTTCGCCATCATCGAAGAAGGCCTCGCCGACGCCGTAGTGGTTGGCCGTCCCGCCATCGCGAATCCGGACCTTGCCCGCCGCTGGCGTGAAAGCCTGCCGCTGAACGAACCGGACGCTTCGACGTTCTACGCGGACGGCGCCGAGGGTTACACGGACTACCCGTTCTACGCGAACTAACCCACAGCACGCCACGACGCCGGCACTCACCACTCGTTTCCAGTGGTGCGTGCCGGCGTCGTGCCTTAAGTACCGGTCACCTGTAACTACCGGCATCGAGCGCAATGTGACGACGTCTCCCTATCGGCCATGGGTCCGCGTTCCTATAGGATTTGTGGCATGTCTCAACCTTCGCCGGCAGTCGCCCGCCCCGGCTTTCCTGTCAGTCGCCAAGTCCTGGCCGACCACGTGTATGAAGCCTTGCTCGAATGGCTCATGGACGGCCGGTTGGAGCCCGGAGCTGCCGTCAGCATCGACGGAATGGCGCGGGAACTGGACGTTTCGCCGACGCCGGTGCGTGAGGCGCTGGCCCGCTTGGAGCATACGGGGATGGTGCGTCGTGTCGCGCTGAAGGGTTACCGGGTGGCGCCGGTCTTCACCCGCGAAGACTTCGCCGAACTGATGGAAGCCCGGCTCTCAATTGAGCCCGTCAACGCCCGCCTGGCGTGTGCCCGCATGACCCCGGAGGGCTTGGAAGCGCTGAAGCAGGCTGTGGAGGACTTGAAGACAGCTCCCAGGGGCCGGACGTTCGCTGAATACCGCAACTATCTCGAAGCAGACGAGCGATTCCACCAGCTCATCGCGGCCCAGGCCAGCAACCAGTTCCTCTTGGCGGCCTATAACACCCTGGGCGGACAGATTCAGCGCTTCAGGCTGTTCGGGGGAGTGGGCATCACTGATGCTGAGCAGGCAATCTCCGAGCACCAGGCCGTGCTGGATGCGATGATGAGCGGCGACCCGGAGAAAGCCGCGCGGAAAATGACCGAGCACGTGGAAAAGGTGCGCGGCCGGGCGATCGCGGACGCGCCGGCAGACTGACCAGCCGACGCCGGCAGACTAACCAGCCCGCGCCGGCAGACTAACCAGCCGACGCCGGCAGACTAACCAGCCCGCGTCTGGTTGGGCATGGACTTGCCCGCTGACCGGCACGTCCATGCCCGCAGAGACCCGTGCGCCCCGTCACCAGCTCCAGTGACCCCCTTCACAGACATATGTAAGACATATAGGATCTAGGAAGTTTCCGAAAAAGCTTGACAGTTCTTCTCTGTTCGTAAATCCTATAGGAAACAGGATTCCACGAAGGAGTGATCATCATGGCGTATACCGCCGAGAATTGGCCCATTACAGCGGCCCTCCTGCAGTTCCCGGGCACCGACAGCACGGGCCTGGACATCAACGACGCCGATGCTTCCGTCTGGGCCGAAGTCCTTCAGGAAGTGAAGGAAGCAGGGTTCGCGAACGCCGACCTGACCGACAGCTGGGTCCGTCCGGGAGACCTCAGCAAGGACCGCCTCGCCGAGTTCAAGCAGACCGCGGACCATGTGGGCATCGGGATGCCGGTGATCTCAGCAATTCGTCGCAGCGTCATCCACAGCACGGACTGGGCCGACAACCTCGCCTACAGCCACCGCACCATCGACGCCGCCGCAGAGCTCGGTTGCGAAGTTGTCTCCATCGGACTCCACCAGGCCATCACTGCCGAGCAGCAGAAACAACTCTGGTTCTGGACCGTGGAGGGCTACAAGGATCCGGTCGGGGACAAGGAAGCATGGGGCAACGCGGTCTCCCGTATCCGGGAACTCGGAAAGCACGCAGCCGAGGCCGGCATCTTGCTCTCCTTGGAAATGTATGAGGACACCTACCTGGGCACCTCCGACTCTTCCGTCCAGTTGGTCCAGGACATCGGCCTGGACAACGTTGGCCTGAATCCGGACCTTGGCAACCTGATCCGCCTGCACAGGCCCATTGAGGACTGGCGGGAAATGGTGGCCAAGACCCTCCCGTACTCCAACTACTGGCACATGAAGAACTACATCCGCGACGAAGACGTAGCCCGCGACAGCTACATCACCATGCCAGCCCCGATGGAAAGCGGACTCATCAACTACCGCGAGGCCTTCAAAGTGGCGCTTTCGGTGGGCTTCCAGGGCATCCTCTGCACTGAGCACTACGGCGGAGACGGCCTCAGCGTGACCGCGAGCAACCAGGAATACCTCCGCCGGCACGTCCTCCCGAAGTCCGATGGCTATGCGCTGGGCACGAGCCAGGTCGCCCAGGGACGGCAGCAGCCCGCGGCAGCGTTGGCAGGAGCCGCGAAATGACACAGATCTTTGACAACCCGGCAGACTTCGCCGACGAAGCCCTCGACGGTTTTGTCGCTGCCAACCGCGGCTACGTAGCCAGGGTGGACGGCGGAGTGGTGCGCTCCACCGAAGTACCCGCCGGCCAGGTGGCGCTGGTGGTTGGTGGAGGTTCCGGGCATTACCCGGCCTTCGCAGGACTCGTCGGACCCGGCCTTGCGGCTGGTTCGGCGTGCGGCAACATGTTCGCCTCCCCGGCGGCCGGCCAGGTCTACCGCGTGGCCAAGGCTGCCAATGCGGGCGGGGGAGTCCTCCTCAGCTACGGAAACTACGCCGGCGACGTCCTCCACTTCGGCCAGGCCCAGCTGCGGCTTAACGCCGAGGGCATCGAAACCCGCACGGTCACCGTCACCGACGACATCGCCAGTGCGCCTATTGAGCAGATCGAAAAGCGCCGCGGCATTGCAGGGGACCTCACGGTCTTCAAAATCGCCGGCGCCGCCGCAGAAGCAGGACTGAACCTCGACGACGTCGAGCGTTTAGCCATCAAGACCAACTACCGCACACGTTCCCTCGGTGTGGCGTTCGACGGTTGCACGCTCCCGGGAGCCACGGATCCGCTGTTCCATGTCCCTGCCGGCCAGATGTCCCTCGGCCTGGGGATCCACGGCGAACCCGGCATCTCCGAGCACCCCATGCCCACGGCCTCCGAGCTCGCCGATCTCCTGGTGTCCAAGCTGCTGGCCGACAAGCCGGAGGACGCAGGGGACCGCGTCGTAGCGATCGTCAACGGACTGGGCACCGTCAAATACGACGAACTTTTCCTGCTGTTCGGGAAGATCGAAAAACTGCTCAGTGCCGCAGGACTGACGGTCGTTGAACCTGAATGCGGCGAGCTGGTGACCAGCCTGGACATGTCCGGACTCTCGCTGACGCTGCTGTGGCTGGACGAAGAACTCGAACAGTATTGGGCAGCACCCGCCGACACTCCCGCCTTCCGAAAGGGCAGCATGGCACCGCGCGCAGCCCGCGCGGCTGCGGCCATCGACGACGCCGAAACCGCCGACGTCGAACAGCCCACCCCGGCTGCCGCCGAACTCGGGCGGCAGGCCATTGCGGTCCTCGCCCAGGTGCGGGACGTCGTCGTCGAGCATGAAGAGGAGCTCGGCAAGCTGGACGCAATCGCCGGCGACGGCGACCACGGTATCGGCATGCGCCGCGGCGTGGATGCCGCCGCGCAGGCCGGAGAAGCTGCGAGCGGTTCTTCCGTTGCGCGGATTCTTGCCAGCGCCGGTGAGGCGTGGAGCGAGCGGGCCGGTGGCACTTCGGGGGCGCTGTGGGGTTCGGCAGTCATCGCAGCCGGGTTGTCGCTCGGAAACCGGGAGTCCTACAGTTCCAAGGATGCCGCCGCTGCGGTGGAAGCCTTCACCAGCGCCATCACCGAACTCGGCAAGGCCGACCCCGGTGACAAGACCATGGTGGATGCCCTCCTGCCGTTCCGGGACGCCTTCCTTGCAGAGCTCGACGGCGGAGCTCCCGTTGACCGCGCACTGGCTGTCGCCGCTGCAGCGGCCGAGTCCGCTGCCGCCAATACCGCTGACCTCCGGCCGCTCAAGGGCCGCGCACGTCCCCTCGCCGAGAAGAGCATCGGCCACCCTGATCCCGGTGCAGTGTCCTTCGGCCTGATCGCCGCAAGGATCTCCCACCACATCGATTCACAACTAGCCGCCGCGGCTCCCTCCACAGCGGCCGGAAACGGAGCATCAGAATGAGCAACACACCAGGCTGGCGCATCATCGTCGGCAACGATGAAGCCGGAGTGGAATACAAGAACGCCCTCCTGGCCCTGTTGGAAGCTGACCCGCGTGTTGCGTCAGTGACCGACGTCGGCGTGGGTCCCAACGATTCCACGGCCTACCCGCACGTGGCCGTCGACGCTGCCCGCAAGGTGGCAGAAGGCGCAGCGGACCGGGCACTGCTGATCTGCGGAACGGGACTGGGTGTGGCCATCGCGGCCAACAAGGTGCCCGGCATCCGCGCAGTCACTGCGCACGACAGCTACTCCGTGGAACGTTCGGTCCTGAGCAACAACGCACAGGTCCTCACCCTCGGTCAGCGGGTGATTGGCCTTGAACTGGCCAAGAAGCTGGTCGGCGAGTGGCTCAGCCACCGTTTTGACGAAAACTCATCCTCCGCCGCCAAGGTGGACGCCATTTGCTCGTACGAGCCCGACTACACAAAGGCAGTCTGATCATGACCGTTTCCGAAGGCACTCAAACCACTGAAGCCGCTGTGAACAACGCAGCCCGGAAGATCGCCGTCGTTGGCTCCGGCTACATGGGCGGCGGAATCGCGCAGGTCCTGGCACTCGGTGGAGCACGCGTTGCACTGGCTGACGTGTCCGCCGAAGTTGCGCAGAAGAACTATGACCGCCTCCTGGTGGAGTCCGAGCAGTTCATCGCGGACGGCCTTTTCCCTGAAGGTTCCACGGAGATCCTCAAGCAGAACTTGTGGGCTGCCAAGGACATCGAGGAAGCTGTTGCCGACGCCGACTTCATTGAGGAATGCGTTCCCGAGGTGCTGGAGATCAAGCACCAGACGCTCGCACGGATCAGCGCCGCAGCCCGTCCGGATGCAGTGATCGGCTCCAACACCTCAACGATTTCCATTGCGGCGCTGGCCGAGGCCGTGACAAACCCGGAGCGTTTCCTGGGCGTCCACTTCTCCAACCCGTCACCGTTCATTCCCGGCGTGGAGGTCATTCCCCACGCAGGTACTTCCGCGGCAACGGTGTCCGCTTCGCGTGACCTCGTCCACGCGGCCGGAAAGCAGACCGCCGTCGTGAAGGACGTCACCGGCTTTGTCCTCAACCGCCTGCAGTACGCGCTGTTCCACGAGGCGGCACAGCTGGTGGAGCAGGGAATCGCAACAGCCGACGACGTCGACACCCTGGTGCGCACGACGTTTGGCTTCCGTTTGCCCTTCTTCGGTCCGTTCGCCATTGCGGACATGGCCGGCTTGGATGTCTACAACTTCTGCTACAAGTCGCTGCAGACCGGATTCCCGGAGCGCTTCGCGACGCCGAAGATCCTCTCCGACTTGGTGGAGGCCGGCAAGCTCGGCACCAAGACCGGTGCGGGCTTCCTCAATGTTCCGGCAGAACGCACCCCGGAACTGATCGCCTACCGCAACAAGGCCTACGTCGCCATGCAGAAGCTCATTGAAGAGCTTGGCCCGGCCCCGATCAACTAATCCAGGAGAAACCACATGACTTTCCCCGCAGAACGCACCGCAATCGTCACGGGTGCTGTTTCCGAGCGCGGCATCGGCCGCGCCACCGTCAACTACCTCGCCGCGCAGGGCTGGAACATCGGCATCATCGACCTCGATGACGCCGCCTGCAAGGCTGCCGCGAAGGAGATCGCCGCCGAATACGGTGTCCAGGCCCACGGCGTCGGCGCCAACGTTGCCAGCGAATCCGAAGTACGTGCAGCCATTGACGAGCTTGAGGCTGAACTGCCCCAGATCGTGGCACTGGCCAACGTTGCCGGCGTCAGCTCGCCCATCGGCTACCTCGAACTCGAGCCGGCCGAGTGGGACCGCGTGCTGAACATCAACCTCAACGGCGTCCACTACGCCACTCGGCGCGTTGCCGAGTCCATGGTGAAGAACCGCATCGGCCGAATCGTCAACATTTCATCGGTTTCCGCCCAGCGTGGCGGCGGCACGTTCTCCAAGACCCCGTACTCCGTAGCAAAGGCGGGCGTCATCGGACTGACCCGTGCTACGGCGCGCGAACTGGGGGAGTACGACATTACCGTCAACGCCATCTCACCGGGGCCCATCGACACCGACATCATGGGTGGCACGCTGAGCCAGGAACGCAAAGATGAACTCACCAAGGACCTGGTAGTGAACCGCGTGGGCTCCACGCGTGACATCGCCGCCGCCATCGCCTTCCTCATCAGCGAGGACTCCGGATACATCTCCGGCCAGACGCTGAATGTGGATGGCGGACTGTACATGCACTAGGCCTTCGCCGATGAAGACCTGGACCCGAGAAAGAAAGATCTACCTTGCCGTGGGCGTCGTCGTCTGCGTCGTGGGCCTGGTGCTCATTTTCTTCCCGCGCTGATAGCCCGCTGAGGTTATCTCCCCCTAATTGACTACTCAAAGAGGAGTTTCGATGTCTGTTGCCTCGAGTTCCACCAAGGAATTGCTGGATTCGCCGGTCCTGAAATCGGCCATATCCAAGGCTTCATTCCGGCTGATGCCCATGTTGGTCATCCTGTACGTAGTAGCTTTCCTTGACCGTACCAACGTGGGCTTCGCCGAAGCGGCACTCGGTGTGGACAAGGGCATCACCGCCGGGGCCTACGCCCTGGGTGCCGGTATTTTCTTCATCGGCTACGCCCTGTTTGAAATCCCCAGCAACCTGCTGCTGACCAAGTTCGGCGCGAAAATGTGGCTTGCACGCATTGCGGTCACGTGGGGGATTGTGTCCGCTTGCTTCGCGTTCGTGCAGGGTGAAACCTCGTTCATCATCCTCCGGTTCCTGCTGGGCGTGACTGAAGCCGGGCTGTTCCCCGGCGTCATCATGTTCCTCGCCGCATGGTTCCCCAACAAGGTCCGTGTGAAGATGTTCGCCATCTTCTACCTTGCCCAGCCGTTCTCGCAGATGATCGGCGCCCCGCTCTCGGGCTGGCTCATCAACATTGGTGACCAGGTTCCGGGGGTTGCCGGGTGGCAGGTGATGTTCTTCGTCGAAGGCATGCTCGCTGTCCTGGCGGGTATTGCTGCCTTCTTCTTCCTCATCAACAGCCCCCAGGATGCCAAGTTCCTGAGCAAGGAAGAAAAGGTGGCCCTGACCGATGTCATGGCGCTGGAAGACACCGTGAAGGAAGAATCCGGCCCCCGCGGCGTCATGGCTTCGATGAAGAATGGCAAGGTCTGGTACTTCACCGTCATCTACTTCTGCCTGCAGATCGCGGTGTACGGTGTCACGTTCTACCTTCCCCAACAGGTGTCCCAGCTGACAGGACAAAAGGTAGGGCTCGCCGTCGGACTGCTGACCGCCATCCCATGGTTCTTTGGCATCTTTGCCTGCTTCTTCATCGGGAAGGCAGCCAACACGGTCCTCCGCCGGCGCCGCTGGGGCACGGCTTTGTTCGTCTCCACAGGTCTGTGCATCTTCGGTTCCGCCTGGGCCGGCGCCAACCACCAGCCGGTCCTCGGCATCATCTTTATCACCCTGGCGGTGTGCAGCTTCCTGGCGATCGGTCCGATCGCATGGTCATACCCGACGGCGTTCCTCACCGGAACGGCTGCAGCTGCAGGCATTGGCCTCATCAACTCCCTGGGTAACCTGGGCGGTTTCGTCGCACCGATCCTGCGCACCTCAGTCAACCAGATGACGGCCTCGGACACGGGGACCATGGGTGTTTACGCCCTTGGGGTCCTGCCCTTCCTGGCCGCGGTGATGATGTTCGGCACCCGTGTCTTCTCCAACAAGGCCGACGAGCTGCTGGACAAGTAGTAATGAACGCAGCAGCCGTGACCTCTCAGGACGCCCTATACATCGGAGTCAGTACCAAGATGTACATGGGGTACGCCCGCAGCCTCGCGTGGCTGGAGCAGTTGGTGGCAGAAGTGGACGCCCGTCCGGCCCTCGCGGCCGGGCGGGTAGTCCCGTTTGTCATTCCTTCCTTCCCGGTCCTCCCTGCGGCAGCTGCGCTGGTGGCTGACTCGCCGCTGGTCCTCGGCGCGCAGAACTGCGGCTGGTCCGACGGACCCTGGACTGGTGAGGTTGCGCCGTCCATGCTGGCGGAGCTCGGCGTTGGCCTGGTGGAGATCGGGCACGCCGAACGCCGCCGGTACTTTGCCGAAGACGATGCGGTGGTGGCCCTGAAAGTGGGCGCCGCCGTCGGGTCCGGCCTTACTCCGCTGTTGTGCGTTGGCGAGACCGAGGTCTGCGCGCCGGAGGCCGCAGCAGAGATTGTCTTCCACCAGATCAAGGCGGCCGTGTCCGGCGACTGGGCCGTGGCTGCCCGGCTCGTGATTGCGTACGAGCCGGTGTGGGCCATTGGCGCTCCCGAACCGGCCTCGGCCGAATACGTTTCCCAGGTGGTCGGCGCCTTGCGGGGGGCTTTGGCGCAGCACGCTTTGCCGGGCCTTCCCGTGATCTACGGGGGCTCGGCGAAACCCGGCCTCCTGCCCCGACTTACGGGTGTTTCCGGCCTCTTCCTTGGCCGCTTCGCGCACGACGCCGCGAACTTTGGCCGTGTCCTGGATGAGGCCCTGAGTTTTTGTACAGCAGACGCCCTTAAGTCGCCCGCCCTCTAAAGGGCAGTAAGTGTACAAAAACTCCGCTGGCAGAGGGCCACGAAGCTGCCCAGGTTTTCCAGTCCTTCCGGATGTGTCGGCAGGTAGTTGGTCAGTTCGGGAGAACGCACGACGACGGCCCGCCACTGTCCGCGGGAGACCGCCACGTTGATCCGGTTGCGTGAGAGCAGGAACTCCATGCCGCGAGGGACTTCTCCGGCGGCGGATGCAGCCATGGACACGATGACCACGGGAGCTTCCTGGCCTTGGAATTTGTCCACTGTCCCTACCCGGACCTTAATCAGGCCGGCAGCGTGGAGTTCATGCTTGATGAGCTGTACCTGCGCGTTGTAGGGCGCGACCACCAGGATGTCGCTCTCGTCCAGGGCACGGACCTCCAGGGCACGGCCCTCCAAAGCACGGCCCTCCGGGGATGGGCTTTTCGGGGATTGGGAGGGGTCGTGCCATGTCAGGCCGAGGTGGGCCTGCACTTGCCGGAGGACTTCCGCCGCTTCCTCGGCTGAGGATGTCGAGTTCCCGGTGTGGTGGACGTAGACGGTCGAAATTCCCGGGCCGGCACCTTCCAGCCAGCGCTCTGAGGCTGCGGGTGCCGCTTCCAGCCGGGAGTCGTACGAGAGCTCGGACACGGCACTGCACAGATCCGGATGCATGCGCCATGACAGCGCCAGGAAGTAGCCAAGCTCAGCCGGCAGTGTGTTGTAACCGTCGGATAACCAGCCCAATGCTGACTCGTCAACGGGCTCAGGGTGCGTCCCCTGGGTGACCTGCGGGAGCTGCTGGGGATCACCCAGCAGGAGGAGCCGCTTGGTTGCCCGGCTGACGGCCATGGTATTGGCCAGGGAGAACTGGCCCGCTTCGTCGATGACCAGCAGGTCCAGGGCTCCCGCAGGGACCTCCTTGCCCACCATGGCCCAGGCTGTGCCGCCGATCAGGGCACCGCCGGGCATGGACAACGCCTCCGCCACGTCGGCCTTCCCGCACCCGTTCCACGGCACGGGATCGTTGTGTTTGACCTCCTTGGCCACCCGCATCGGGTCCACCCCGGCCTTCTCGACGGCGGCACACAGCATGTGCTCGACCACGGCGTGTGATTGTGCCACGACGCCGACCTTCCAGCCCTCGGCCACGAGCCGGGCCAAGACGTGCGCGCCAACGTAGGTTTTTCCACTCCCCGGAGGGCCCTGGACCGCCAGGTATGAATGGTCAAGGTCCTTCACTGCGGCGGTAATTGCGTCAATGTATCCGTCGGGCCCGGACCCAACAGCGGGCAGTGCGTCGAGGCTGCGCAGCCTGGGTGGTTGCCGGCGGACCAGATCCAGCGCCGCGTCCTTGGGCCATGCGGGCAACCCGTACCGGAGCTTGGTGGCCAATGCTGCCAGCGCTGCCCTCTGACCGTTCGTCGGAATGGGGCTGTCAGGGGTCAAAGCCATGGGCAGTTGGGTGAACTCCGTGGAGTCCTTGCGAAGGCTTTCGGCGATGATGACTGACTCGAAGTCCCCGTCTTCGCCCACCTCAGTGACTTTGGTGTTGCTCCAGCCGGCGCGGCCGAGAACTGATGATTCCTTCGCTGACAGGGCCTCCGGCAGCGGGGGGCCGTACATCCTGAAGTAGCTCTTGCCCGGATCCAACCCCGCACCGTCACCGGAACGTCCAAGCAGTTTGACGATTCGGACCGGGTTGCTGCGGGGCGTTGGCTTGGCCCAGTCCTGCAGCAACTCGGCATGGTCCACGATGAACAAGTCACGGGCGTCGTCCCATTGGGAGGTGGGCTTCTCAAGACGATCGAAGTGGCCCCACCAATGCTGCTTGTCCTCACGCCGGTGGTAGCCGACACCCGCTGCGACAATGCGGATGGCCAGGGCATCCGGAGTGGCTCGTTCGGCCTCCGGGAGCCCTGCGAGGTAGTCGAACAGTGCCGTCTCTTCGGGTGCGGCCTCGTACTTGTTCGCGTCCCGGTCTTTCGGGTTCCCTGGCTGCGTGTCACCGGTCTCGTCGCGGAACGATCCGGGAGTGATTGAGCGTTCCGCCGCCCGCGCAAGCAACCAGTTGCGCAGTTCCAGCGTGGAGAGGCAGTCGTACTCGTTGTAGTCCCGGATACCTTCCAGGATCTCAGCGGCTACGGCAGCCTGTCCGGTGTCCCGGGCCGTACAGAAATCCGCGTAGGCCACCACGGACGCGCCAGCGTCGGTCACGTCACCGGAGCGGAGGTGCTGGCCCATGTACAAGGGCTCAAGTTTCTTGATGCTGTAGGAGTTCGAGGAAATCCGGATACTGTGCCGGACGGTGTCGTAAAGGTCCACGAGGACGCCTTCGCGCAGGAGGTCGTCGACGGCGGTTTCACCCACCACATGTGTCAGGGAAAGATTACGCAGTGCAGTTTTTTCGTAGGCAGCGTAGTGGTAGATATGCATGCCCGGATATTGTGCGCGGCGCTTGGCGACGTATTCCAGGAAGTCCACGAACGCCTGGCTTTCCTCCGTCCGGGAGTGCGCCCAGAAGGGACGGAACACCGGAGATGCGCCGGGCTCAACAGGGTTCTCCACGACACCGAACAGGTATTCCAGGCCCCATTTTCCGGTAGCTGGATCCTGCCACAGGGGGTCGCCTTCGAAATCGAAGAAGATGTCGCCGGGGTCCGGCGTCGGGAGGCGTCCCAGCGTGTTGTCAGCCAGCACGTTGTAACTGATTGCTTTGGCTTCTCCGGACGCGTCCGTGTACTCCACAGTGCCGTCCGGGGTCCCGGTTCCCGTTTGGAGCCTCGCCTGTTCCCGGAGCCGCAGCAGCGTGGGATCGCCCGTGGCCGGCAGGGCGGCCAGCTGGTCGATGGTGGTGACGCCGTCCTCGAGCAACTTCTTGCGTTTGCTGATACGCATGCCCGCGACCATGAGCAGATCCCGGTGCAGCTGGACCTGCTCCGCGCAGTAGTCGCAGCGGCCACAGGCAGAGTACCGGGGGTCGCCCCAGGCAACCGGTTCGCTGCCTGAACGGTGCGCAGCGGTCATTCCGAGGAACCGTTCGCGGCGTTCCTTGAACACGGGCAGGATTTGGGAAAGCGGATGATCGCTCTGGACCCGGTTGCCCAGCACCAGGGTGATCTGGGGGTCCGGTGTGATGCCGGCCTGAATGAGTTGGTCCCCATAGGCGGCCAGCTGCAGGAGGGCTGTGACTTTGGCGTGGCGCGCCAGCTTGGTGTCGAACACTGCATACTGACCGCCTGGCCGCTTGACCAGGAAGTCGGATCGACCGTGGAACGTGCCATCAAAGAAGGCGGCCTGGAAAACGACATCCGCACCGGCACGCAAGGCATCGAGGGATTCCGCATGCTTGGCCCTCAGCGTGCCGCGGTCCATCGCAGTGGCGGGAACGACGTCGTAAACCCCGGTTCCCGTGGCCGGGTCCCACTGGCCGAACCGGTCGACGAATTCCTCCAGAACCCGGTGTTCGTGGACGTCGCCGAGTGCCGCAGTGCGTTCCAGCATGGCATCGGCAGGGAATTCCGGCTTCGGAGTGCGGCCCAGTTTTTCGTCGAGCTTGCGGAGCAATTGGTACTCGCAGGTAGCCGCGATCACCAGATCGCTGGCCGAGAAGACCAGATCCTGCGGGGCGCCTGCCGGCTCCGGATCGAGAAAGAACACCGCGGGCCACCTGCCTTCCTTGCTGTGAATACCCTTGCAAGCCAAGCTATCAGCGGGCCCCGACAATATAGCCCGGCAATGTAGCCTCCCTCCGATTTAGACTGCACCCATGACCGAAACAATGCCCACAGCAGATCCCGCGTTCGAAGCCGCCTACCAAGCCGCGCAGAAGAGCCTCAACGAGGGCGGAATCCCCATCGGAGCCGCCTTGGCGAGGGCCGGAGAAGTCATAGCAAGCGGGCATAACGAGCGCGTCCAGCACGGCGACCCCATTGCGCATGGGGAAATGTCGGCACTGCGTGCGGCCGGCCGGCAAAAGAGTTACCGCGACACCACCCTGTACACCACCCTTGCCCCGTGCGCGATGTGCACCGGGACCATCATCCAGTTCAAGATTCCGCGCGTGGTGGTGGGGGAGGCCGAGACGTTTCCGGGCGAATTCGAGCTCCTGCGCTCACGCGGCGTGGAGGTCATTGTGCTGGATGACCAACGCTGCGTGGACATGATGCGCACCTTCCAGGATGAGCATCCGGAACTCTGGGCCGAGGACATCGCGGAGGACTGAAATCCTTCTGGTCACGGCTACTTGGCGGGCGTAGTCTGGCATCATCGGCGTTGGAGCCGAAGGGCCCCGCGTCGATAATCCCAATCGATGAAGGAGGACCCATGAGTGCCGTGCGTGAATTCATGACGACGAATGCCCAGTGCATCGCCGAGGACAAAACTCTCCAGGAAGCCGCCGTGCTGATGAGGGACCTGGACTGCGGTTCGCTTCCCATCTGCGGCAATGACGGCAAGCTCACCGGCTTCATCACGGACCGCGACATCGTGGTCAAGTGTTTGGCCGAGGGCAAGGACGCCCGGCAAGTCCTAGCCAGCGAGCTCGCCGGCGGCAAGCCCTACTGGGTGGACGCCGATGCCAGCGTTGACGACGCCGTGGCCATGATGGAGGAGCACCAGGTGCGCCGCCTGCCCGTCATCAGCGACCACAAACTGGTGGGCATCATCAGCCAGGGTGACATTGCCCGCAACCACTACGCCGAGCAGCGCCTCGGCGAAATGGTGGAGCACATCTCCGCCAAGGAGCACATGGCGCACTAAACCACGCCGGAGGGCAAGGCCAGCTGCCGCGAGGCACTCCCGCCACGGGAACGCCTCGCGGCCCGTTCCCACAGGCAAGCCCTCGTGAGGCAAACTGTCATGGTGACTTCAAATCTCCAACACCAGTCAGCCGACTCCGCCATCCACGCACAAATCGCAGAAGAACTCGGCGTCAAAGCCTGGCAAGTCAAGGCCGCGGTGGAACTGCTCGACGCCGGATCCACCGTCCCCTTCATCGCCCGCTACCGCAAGGAAGTCACCGGGACGCTCGATGACACCCAGCTGCGTGACCTCGAAGAGCGCCTCAGATACCTTCGTGAGCTGGAAGAACGCCGCAAGGCCGTCCTCGAGGCGATTGCCTCGCAAGGCAAGCTGACCCCGGAACTGGAGGCCGCCGTCGTCGGGGCCGATACCAAAGCCCGGCTCGAAGACATCTACCTTCCCTTCAAATCCAAGCGGCGCACCAAAGCGCAGATCGCCCGCGAAGCCGGTCTTGAGCCGTTGGCCGACGTCCTTCTCGCCAACCCGCAGCTGGACCCCGCCGCCGAAGCCGCCAAGTACTTGAACAGCGAGCACTCCATCGAGGACGCCGCCACGGCGCTCGCCGGTGCCCGTGCCATTTTGGTGGAGCGCGTCGGGCAGGACCCGGACCTCGCCGAGGACCTCCGGGAACGCCTGTGGAAGCAAGGCCGCATGGTCTCCCGCGTCAAGAAGGGCATGGAGGCCGAGGGCCAGAAGTTCAAGGACTATTTCGAGTTCACGCAGGTGCCGTCCGGGATGCCGTCGCACCGCGTGCTTGCCCTGCTGCGAGGCGAGAAGGACGGCGTCCTTGAGCTGGATCTCGCCGAAGCAGACCCGGCCGACGACGACGCCCTGGCCGCCGCCCGCGGCAAGTACGAGAACGCTGTGGCCAAGTGCCTCGGCGTCGCCAACCAGGGCCGTCCCGCCGATGCATGGCTGATGCAGACGGCTCAGCTCGCCTGGCGTGGCAGGATCCTGGACCGCCTCACCACGGATCTTCGCGGCCGCATGTTCGCTGACGCAGAGGACGAGGCTGTGCGAGTCTTCGCGGCCAACCTTCGCGACGTCCTGCTCGCAGCCCCGGCCGGCAACCGGGCCACCCTGGGACTGGACCCGGGTCTGCGGACGGGTGTGAAAGTGGCTGTGGTGGACGGCACCGGCAAGGTGGTCACCACGGAC
Organism: Paenarthrobacter sp. C1; assembly: GCF_049315185.1. NCBI lineage: Bacteria > Bacillati > Actinomycetota > Actinomycetes > Micrococcales > Micrococcaceae > Paenarthrobacter > Paenarthrobacter sp. C1. The sequence goes on from NZ_CP186052.1 coordinate 1,141,887, forward strand.
ACGATCTACCCGCACGCTCCCGCCAGGAAATGGGACGAAGCCTTGGCAACCCTGGGCCGGCTCGCCAAGCAGCACAACGTGGAACTCGTGGCGATCGGCAACGGAACGGCATCCCGTGAGACGGATAAGCTTGCCACCGAGCTGATCAAGTCCCTTGAAGCTGCCGGCTCCAAGGGGATCCAGAAGCTTGTTGTCTCCGAGGCCGGAGCTTCTGTCTATTCAGCATCTGCCTTGGCGGCTTCGGAACTTCCCGGGATGGACGTTTCGCTGCGTGGTGCTGTGTCCATCGCACGGCGCCTCCAGGACCCCTTGGCGGAACTGGTGAAGATCGAGCCAAAGTCCATCGGCGTGGGCCAGTACCAGCACGATGTCACTGCCGCGAAGCTGGACCGGTCCTTGGACGCGGTGGTCGAGGACTGCGTGAACGCCGTGGGCGTGGATGTGAACACCGCCTCGCCTGCGTTGCTGAGCCGCGTGGCCGGCGTCGGGCCGTTGCTGAGCGAAAACATCGTGGCCTACCGGAACGAGAACGGTCCGTTCGCCAAGCGCAGCGACCTCAAGAAGGTTCCCCGCTTGGGGGCCAAGGCGTTCGAACAGTGCGCCGGCTTCCTCCGCATCACCGGGGGAGCGGAGCCTCTGGATGCCTCCAGCGTGCACCCGGAAGCGTATTCCGTGGCCCGCAAGATCCTGGTGGCAGCGGGCGGGGGTCCCGCCACGGCGCTGGATCCGCAGGCGTTCGTTGACGGTACCTTCGGCCTGCCGACGGTCAAGGACATCATGTCCGAACTCGAGAAGCCCGGCCGCGACCCTCGTCCGGCGTTCAAGGCGGCGTCGTTCTCCGAGGGCATCGAGAAGATCTCCGACCTCAAGCCGGGCATGATCCTGGAAGGTACGGTCACCAACGTTGCCGCGTTCGGCGCTTTTGTGGATGTCGGGGTGCACCAGGACGGTCTGGTGCACGTCTCGGCCCTGTCCAACAAGTTCGTCTCTGATCCGCGCGAAATCGTGAAGTCCGGCCAAGTGGTCCGCGTCAAGGTGCTGGAGGCCGACCCGGAGCGCAAGCGCATTTCCCTGACGCTCAGGCTCGACGACGAACCCGGCTCTGCAGGTGGCCGCACCTCGGGTGGGCGTGCAGCAGGAGGGCGCGACTCGGGCGGTCAGCCGGGCCAGCGGGGCGGCGGCCAGTCGGGTCAGCGCGGCGGTCAGCCGGGCCAGCGGCAAGGCCAGGGCAGCCCGCAACAACGCAGCCCGCGACAGGGCAAACCCCAGCAGACCCAAGCAGCTCCGGCCAACACCGCCATGGCTGAGGCCTTGCGCCGGGCGGGGCTTGGCAAGTAGGCCTGCCGCCTACGGATCCCCGCGGGCTGCCCTCGTTTGCGTACCCTCCCGTGCTGCTACGGGCTGCAAGGCCCACTGCAGCGGGCCAACAACGGCGGGACCGGGCGAGGGCTACAAGCCCGCTGTCCTGGCTTCCCACTCCATGGCGTCGGCCGGTTGCAGGGCCATGGGCAGCCAGCGGCCGATGCGCTCAAACGCTTCCCTGCGGATGGGTTCCGGGGAGAGGAAGATGTCGTGGAAGGCGTTCGGCAGCCGGCTCACTGTGACTGTGTCCGCCAGGGAAAGGGCACGGTGGGCCACGGCGTCTACGTTCAGTGCCACGTCCGCAGTGAGCGCATCGGCGGACCACTTCGGTTGCAGGTAGCTCTTGTCGGAGAGCAACACGAGCACGGGTGTGTCGATGCCCAGACCTGCGGCGACTGTTGCCTGGCCGCGGAACACAGCGTCCAGGAATGCCGGCGTGATGGGGAATCCCCGGTCGGGGCGCCAGTCGAGGTTGTAGTCCCATTCGCCGTCGAGGGCTGCTGAGACTGCACGGGTGTAAATTCCCGGATCCACGGGCGGCAGCGGCGCCAGCGGGTGGAGCCGGGCATGCAGACCCACAAGCGGCGCAATTGCGCGGCGGCCAAGTTCGGTGGCCTGGAACTCCAGCCACGGGCTGTTGAGGACCAGTGCCGAGGCCATACCGGGATGGCGGTGCGCCCAGAGGCTTAGTGTCAGCCCGCCGGTGGAGTGTCCCAGCAGGATGAGTGGACGGTCTTCACCCGGCGCACCTGAACGCCCCATGGCGTCCAAGGCGGCCGCGATGTCGGCGTCGTAATCCGTGAGGTTGGTGACGAACCCCGGTACCAGTCCAGGCCGCAGGCTGCGGCCGTAGTTATGCAGGTCCAGGGCGTAGAAGCGCGCCCCGGCCCGGTGCCAGAATTCGGCGAGGTGGCGTTGGAAGAAGTAGTCGGACCAGCCATGTACGTAGAGGACGTCTGCGTCGAGGCCAACGCCATCCGGAGCATCGAGCCATTGCGGACCGGAACCGACGTAACGCACCAAGGTGGCGACAGCGTCGCCGTCGAGCTTCAGCGTTTGCTGTTCAAAGCCTTCGCCAAGAATGTCCGGTCCCCACGGCTGCGTCATGCATCCGATCGTAGCGGCTCGGTGGCGTCCGGGCTCTTTTCCTTCTGCCACGGCCAGCGGCCGGTTATTTCCAGTTCGAGCGAAAAGCTGAGGAAGGTCCGGATGAGCACGATGATCGCCAGGACGCCGACACTCTCGAAAGTTGGCGTCACCGCGACGGTACGGATGATGTCCGCCGCCACCAGGAGCTCAAGGCCCAACAGGATGGAGCGGCCCAACAACTGCCGGTAGGCCCGGTATGGGGTGAACGGCGCCAAGCCCCTGGCCCGTTCCGGCTGGTAGCCGCGCAGGGCCATGGGGATGGAAACCAAAGCTCCAACCACCATGACGGCCACCCCCGCAGCATCCATGTACCTGCCAACGGCCTCGATGATGTGCTGGAAATCCATGGCCCTCCCTGCGTTGGTGGAAACGTGCCGCTACTGCGCGGGTGCGGGGACCGGGAAGAACACCCGGGGATCCTGCAACAGCGCCGGGTAGTCGAAGTCGGAGCGTTTGATCACGTTGGTGACCTCGAAGTTGCGCGCGAAGCGGCCGTTCACGGTGATGGGGCGCCCATGGATAAGGCCGACGGCGAAGGTCTGGCCGCCGTCGAACGGGACGGCCAGTTCGGTCTTGCCGGGCAGGGTGTTGAACGCCTGCTCCTGGGCCTGGCGCTTGCGCGTGGGCTTCTTCTCAAGCTGCTTCACCGGGCGCTTTTTGGGGCCCTTCACCTGCCGCCGCGACTTTTCCTCGGCGTAGACGAACTGGTACTCGTCTGGGTCCGCCGGCGCCGCGGAACGGGCCTTGCCATGCGGAGGCATGCTGACGGTGGTGAGCTCTTCGGGACGAAGGTTCTCAACGTTGGAGCGCAGGATCCACAGGCTGTCCTCTTCGGGATCTTCCGGGTGGAACTCATGCTTGGGCTCCGGCCACACGTATTCCAGCTTCTCCTCGGTACCCGGGAAGATCTGCGTGTAGTGCTTGGGGTCCTTGCTGATCAATTTGGAACGGTGGCTGAGGTGCAGGTCCTCGTGTCCCAGCCACGGCGGCATGATGATCCTGGACGCGTAGTCCGGGTGGGCGGCCTGCGGCGCGAACTCCGCGATGTTGGTGCGGGTGTTGTCCGGGTGGCCGCGTTCGATCCATTCGTCGGCCATGGCCAGGCCATACATGGTGAGTGCCGGAACGTGGCCCATCCACATGCGGACCGCCGGGTGGGACTGCCAACCGTACTCCGGGATCACCAACGCGCGGAGGACCTGGAGTGCTTCGACGCGCTGTTTGCCGAGCCTTGACGTGTCGAGTGCCGCAGCGCTCTGACGGAAATCGGCGAAAGGGAGGAAAGTCTGCATCCTTTCAGTTTGAGGGTGCCGGGCGTGAGAACCAAGTTGAGTGCTCCGGGACACGTGCCCGTGTTCGGGCCTAGAGTTGCAGGGTGGATACTATTGGCGAGAAAACAACCACCCCGGCACCTCCGGTTGCCGAACTGCACCTGCACATCGAAGGGACCCTCCAGCCAGAGCTGATCTTTGCCCTGGCCGAACGCAATGGCATTGAACTGCCCTATGAAGACATCGAAGAACTGCGCGGGAAGTATGAATTCTCCGACCTGCAGTCCTTCCTGGACCTCTATTACGCTAACATGGCCGTCCTGCAGACCGAACAGGATTTCACGGACATGACCCGCGCCTACCTGGAGCGCGCCGCCGCCGGAGGAGTACGGCACGCGGAAATCATGATGGACCCCCAGGCCCACATCTCACGCGGAGTGGCCTTGGAGACCTGCGTCAACGGCGTGGCCAAGGCCCTGGCAACATCGGAAGAGGACTTTGGTGTCTCCACCCTCCTCATTGCCGCCTTCCTGCGGGATATGTCCGAGGAATCCGCGCTGGAAGTGCTGGACCAGCTCCTTGCCATGCATGCTCCCATTGCTGGCATCGGCCTGGACTCGGCCGAGGTGGGCAATCCGCCGTCGAAATTTGAACGCCTGTACCAGCGCGCAGGCGAGGCCGGGCTGCGAAGGATCGCCCACGCCGGCGAGGAAGGCCCCGCCTCCTACATCACGGAGGCGCTGGACGTGTTGCATGTTGAGCGGATCGATCACGGCATCCGGTGCATGGAAGACACCGATGTGGTGCAGCGGTTGGTGGCCGAGCAGGTGCCCCTGACGGTCTGCCCCCTGTCCAATGTCCGGCTTCGCGCCGTGGACAAGCTGGAGGACCACCCGCTTCCCGAAATGCTGGCGATCGGCCTGAACGTCTGCGTCAACTCGGACGACCCCGCCTACTTTGGCGGGTACGTGGACGATAACTTCGGGAAGCTGGTTGAGGTCCTGAAGTTCTCGGTGCCCGAGCAGGCTACCTTGGCTGCCAATTCCATCCGGTCATCCTTCGCCAGCGAGGCGCGCAAAACAGAGCTCCTGGACGAGGTCACAGAGTGGGTCAAATCATCGGTGACGCGGGCCTGAACCGCTCCAGCCGAGACCCGTGGATCACTTGCGGCGATTGTGATGTCACACTCAGTCACGACACACGGTGTTTACCAACTGCAGTCGCGGGAATTAACAATTCATTGGCAAACTGCAAGGGAATAACCACCGTAGAAGGAGAAGCATGGGCGCGAACACCGCCGAGAACACCAACCTTCGTCTGAAGGCCGTCCTGGACATCCTCGCAGAGGGCGTATGGTCCGGGGCAACGCTGAACGCCGGCGAAGTGCTGGCCGAAGCGACTGCGCGCGTTCCTTTCAACGACCACGAGGCCGAACTGCTCAGTGGCGGAATTCCGCGCGGCCACAAGACGCTCACCTCCGCCTCGGCCAAGTTGGTCAAGGCCGGCTGGCTGGTCAAGGGACGTTCGGGCTGGACCATTCCCGAGGACGGCTTGCGTGCGACGGTCGCGTTCGGCGACGTTGCAGCTTTTGCAGCAGCGCTCGACGCCGGAACGCCGGTACCAGCCGACGTCCCGGTTCCCACCGCGCCGCCGGTGAAGCCCCAGGCGAAGAAGGCAGCGGCGACCAAGCGTGCTGCTGCGAAGAAAGTGACCGCACCCAAGGAAGCGGCCACCGACGTGGCCGAGCCGAAGGTTGCCGCCGCCAGGGTGTCGGCCCCGAAGGCCACTGCCACTAAGGCTGCCGCGGCGAAAGCCGCACCTGCGGCAAAGAAGGCCACCACGCGCAAGGCGCCGGCCAAGGGCAAGGCGGCCACCGCCGTCGAGACGTTGCCGCAGCCGGACGCCGTCGCGATTGCCGGGGACTTCAACAAGATCCTTGGTGCCCCCGAGGATTGGGCGCCGCAGTATGACGAAGCCCAGATGACGTTCAACCCGTTGGTCCAGGTATGGACGCTGACGGCTGAACTGCCCGCTGGTTTCTACACCTACAAAGTGGCCCTGAACCGCTCGTGGGACGAGAACTACGGTGCGTTCGGCGTCCGTGACGGCGCCAACCACGAGTTGAACCACGACGGCGGCACGGTCACCATCACCTACAGCCACGAAACGCGCGACATCGTGATCGGCTAGCTTGTTTGCTGCCGGATCCCGCCCTTGTCAGGCCCGCACGCCCTTATACGGTGAACGGGCCGGACAAGGGCGGATCTGGTTAAAGTGGAGCCATGACTGACGGGACCGTTCGGCTCACAGCCCGCATCACCGGCGTCGTCCAGGGGGTGGGCTTCCGCTACTGGACTGCCCGGAAGGCCGACGAACTCCTGCTGACAGGGACGGTCCGTAATGATCACGACGGTTCCGTCCGGTTGCTTGCCGAGGGTTCGGCAGCCGACGTTGACCGCCTCGTGAAGTGGCTCCAGTCCACGCAGGCGCCGGGCCACGTTGAGAAGGTGGATTTCGAGCTCTCCGACGGTACAGGGGAGTTCGACGACTTCCGGATCGTGGGGTAGGCCTGGCTAGGTTCCGGGCGACATGGTCGTGAGCCCGGATTCCTTCGCGGCCAAGCACAGTTCCTGGTCATAGGCCACCACGGAGTCCACTTGAAGCCTGATGGCGGTTGCCAAGTGAATGGCGTCTGCGCTCCGAAGTTGCCTGGGCAGCGCTGAGGCATACATTAGATCCGAACGGGTGACATCAACAAGGTTGAGGCCGGCAAGGACGTCGTTGACTTGGTCAAAGGGAAGGCTGCGTCGGCGTGCAGCGCAGTGAAGCTCGGTGTAGAGGAGCATGGAAGCCACCAAGTGACCTCCAGCTAACCGGACTCCCTGGAGATGCGCGGCCAGAGCTTCAGATTCCTGCTCATCCACAACAAGCTTAAGAATCGCGGAGGTGTCCGCGTAAACGATCACCGGTCTCCGCGGAGGTCAGCCAGGATGTCGGCCGTGGTCATATCGCTGCTGACACGCGCCACAAGGCGGAAGTCCACGGGTGACTCGATCGCAGGCCGGATGCTTCCTGCTTGGAGCAATCGTTCAAAGGGCGAAGCGGATGGCGGAATGAGGGTGGCCGCGACCTGGCCGTTATTGGTGACGTCGATGACTTCGCCATTCTTGACGCGTTCCAGAATCTTGCTGCTCTGGTTGCGCAGTTCCCGGTGGGGAATAGTTGTCATGATGATCCTCCGTAGCAATCGTAGCAACTGTAGCATCTAACCCGGCTGTTTGTGGAAATAATATATAGACTGGTCTATTATCTAGATATGTCTTCTTCATACCCCAAAGGAATCGCAACCCGGCAGCGTTTGGTCGAGTCCATGCTTGATCTGGTCCAACTTCACGGCTATCACGGAACCGGACTCAACACTGTCCTGGCCCGGTCCGGTGCTCCCAAAGGCTCGCTCTATTTCCATTTCCCCGAAGGGAAGACGGGGCTCGGCGTTGCCGCCGTGGCGCTGGCCGGCGATCACTTCGGAGAACTGATTGGCAAGGCCACGACGACGGCCACCTCACCTGCGGCGGTAGTGGACGCACTCATTGCCGAACTCAAAAACATCCTGGAAACCAGCGATTATCAGGCAGGTTGTCCCGTTTCCTCCGTCGCCTTGGACGCGGCATCGGAGAATGAGCCGCTGAGGGAGGCGTGCAGCCGCGTCTACGACGGATGGATCCAGGCCGTATCCGGCTACTTGTCCACGTTCGGGGTGGAAGAGGGAAACGCCCATAGCCTGGCGACATCGATCATTTGCCTGGTGGAGGGCTCGCTCATCCTGTCCCGCGCTCACAAGTCCACCCAGCCAATGGACGCAGCCGCCGGGACGCTCAAGACATTGCTGGCAGCAACCCAGGCCGGAGCAGGCGCATGAGCCTCCGCCATGCCTTGGTGTTCGGAGCCACGGGCCACATCGGGCAGTGGCTGGTGCGGGAACTCCTGCACCAGGGGGTGACCGTCACAGCCGCGGTGCGCAGCGAAGATTCCTTCCACCGGCTGGCGGACTGGCTCGCGCGTCACGATGCCGACGGCACCGCAAAGCACGTGCTCGTGAACTTTAACGACGCCGGCTTGGGTGTTGATCCTGGGTCGGACGAATTCCGGACCGTGACTGAAGTCCACAATGTCGCCGGTGCGTTCGCGTTTGGCATGACGGCCGATGATGCCTACTCCGCGAACGTGACCAGCGCAGAACGGGTGGTTCGTTTCGCCTCGCAGCTGCCGGCGCTGACCAGGCTGGTCCATCTGTCCGGCTACCGGGTGGGCGGCCAGGACCCGAACGAGGTGCCGTGGGACGACTCGCGCCGCGCCAGGGAATACAAACACCTGGGCGCCTATGAAGGGTCCAAGGTGGAGTCCGACGCCGTCGTGCAAGCGACAGCGCGTTCCCTGGGCGTCCCTTTCACCGTGGTCAATCCGGCCTCCGTGATCGGAGATTCCGTCAACGGCGAGTCGCGGCAGGGCCTGGGCCTCGCGGCGAGCGTCATGGACCTCTCCCGTGGAAAGCTGCCCGCACTGCCCGGGAACAACCGCACGTTCGTCCCCGTGGTGACTGTGGACTACCTGGCGTCATTCATGGCGCTGGTCCCCATCACATCCGAGGCGGAAAACGCCTCGTACTGGGTTCTCGATGACGCCACGCCGCCGTTGCCGGAACTGTTGCGCATGCTCGGGAAGCACCTGAAGGTCAGGGTCCCGTGGTTGAGAATCCCCAGTGCTCTTCTGAAGAGGCTCCCGCCCAAACTCACCGGCGCGGATCCGGAGACGTTGTCGTTCCTCTCGGAAGAGCGGTATCCCACCGCGGCAGCGCTCGCCTTGGCTGAGGCACACGGATTGCATCATCCGCCTGTGGAGACTGCCCTGAAGCGGTGGGCGGATTACTTGGTGGCGGCGGAACCCGCTGCATCAGGCAGGCGCGTCGCCTCAATGTAGTGTTCCAAGGAATGCAAGCCGGGCTGGGACGAGGCATCGCGGACGGCGTCAGCGCCCACGGCGTTGGCTACGGCCAGGGCATGGCTGTGGTCCAAGCCGGATTGCAAGGCAAGGACCAGGGCTGCGCAGAAGGCGTCGCCCGCGCCGATGGTGTTGGCGATGTCCTTGACTTTTACCGCCGGAGCCTCGGCGACGCGTTCGCCGTCGACGAAGATTGCCGAGCCCTCGCCGCCGTAGGTCACCGCGACCAGCGGCGCATTCTTGAGGGCGGGGATCAGCTCGTATTCGGTTTCGTTCACGATCACCAGATCGCAGCGCTCCAGGAGTTCCGGCAGGATCGGCGCTGCCGGTGCGGCGTTGAGTGCGAAGAATCCCGGTGCGCGGCGGGCAGCTTCCAGAACCACGTCCTGGTCCACTTCGAGCTGGCACAGCAGGGCTTCTTCTTCGCCGAATGACACCCCGTCCAAGGCCACTGAGCCGTTGGCGCCGGGGCACACCACAATTTGGTTTTCGCCGTCGCTGTCCACCAGCACCAAGGCAGTTCCCGTCGCCGCTTCCACGCGGGCAACGCTGTGGATGTCGACGCCGGCACCGGCCATTGCGTCCAGAAGTGTCCGGCCGGCGTCGTCCTCGCCAACGGCCCCCACCATGCGGGAGCGGCCGGAAAGCCGGGCCGCAGCAACTGCCTGGTTGGCGCCCTTCCCACCGGGCTGCTGGCGGAGGACTGCTCCGCCGACGGTTTCACCGGGGGAGGGCAGCCGGCTGGCCGTTGCCGTGATGTCGAGGTTGATGCTGCCCACCACCGTGAGCGTGGAGCTGGAAATGGGCGCGGAAGAGTGCAGGGGAGTGCTCATGGAAGGTCCTTTTTGGAAGAAATCAGCTGAATGTCAGGAGGACTGGATGACGGAGAGGTGGCCGGCTTTCGCGGCTACGAGGCATTTTGCGAGGTAGAACGGGGAGCCGTTCCGGCGCACGTACTGGGTGAGGACCAGCACCGGATCAGAGGGGCGCAGTCCCAGCAGCTTTGCACGGCTTGGCCCGGCCGTACTGAGGCTGATCTCGCATTCGCCGGGTCCCAGGGAAGCGCCGGGTAGTCCGCTAAGCACCTCCAGGAGTGTGGACGCGGAAAGCGTGGGCGCCTCTGCGGCCTCGGCGAGTTGGTCGGCTTCGGGAATTCTCTGTGCGACGTTTTCCTGGAGGTGGGCCACGGGCTCGCCGTTGCGGATGAGTACGCTCTCCCAGAACCAGACGTCCTCATCGGGCTCCACTCCGATACCCGGCGCAACGAACTCCGACGCCGGTTGTTTGATGGCTGCCACGCGCTTGACCTGGATGTCCTGGTCCGGCCCGCCAAGGAGTTGATCGAACGGGCGGATGTGTTCAATGCCGATCCTGGGCAGTGAATCAGCCACGAACCGTCCGACTCCACGGCGTGCCCGGGTGAGGCCGTCTTCTTCCAGCAACATCAACGCTTCCCGGATCACGGTGCGGCTGACATCCATCATGGTGCCCAGCTCGGTCTCGGTGGGGAGCAGCGAACCCGGCGGCAGGATCTTTGTCCGGATCGCCTCTGCGATGCGCGAGTACGCGGCAACACGAAGGGGCTGCCCGGGCTGGGTAGCTATGGGGCGGGACAGGAACTGGACGGCTTTGTCGGTCAAGGGAGGCCTCACTTGGAATGGGTTACCGACACTGTACCGGATGAATGTGACAGGTTGCACAAGCTCGTAATACATGCTTGTATAACAACTCACATCTCGTGGCGCCGCCCCGCGCCCCTGGACAAAGGAGTTTGATGTGAACATCCCCACCGCCACAGGCCAGCAGGCTGCAGATCCGCAGGCCGTAGACCCGCAAACCCCGGCCGGCGATCTTGACGCTCCCGATGAAGGCAGGGTCCACGGCAAGGCTGCCGCACTGCTGATCACCACGCTGGTCCTGGCCGTCCTGGCGTTCCAACTCAACGCCAGCATGATCACCCCCGCACTGCCGCATATCGGCTCCTTCTTCGGCGAGACCCCGGAAGCCGTCGCACAGGTTCAATCCATGTTCTTCCTCGCCGGCGCCATCTCAGGTCCTGTGATTGGCCGGTGGAGCGACTTCATAGGCCGCCGCAACGCATTGCTGCTGGTGCTGGCCATCATGGGCGCCGGAACCGTGTTGTGCATCTTCGCCCCGACCTTGCCGCTGCTGGTGACGGGCCGCTTCATGCAGGGCGTCTCCAGCGCGATTTTCGCCCTCTCCTACATCGTCCTGAACGAGTACCTGCCCGCCCGGCTCTTCGGCACCTCCATTGGGATCATTGCCGCCATCAACGGTGGAGTTGGTGGCGTGGACGGCTACTTTGGCGGGCTCATGGCCGAGACCCTGGGCTTCCAGTCGATCTTCGTCGCCGTGCTGGTGCTGGCGGCCATCGCCGTCGTCTGTGTCATCAAGGTAGTCCCGGGCGGTAGGTCCAGCGTGGCTCCGGGCCGGATGGACTGGTGGGGAGCGGGTTCCCTGTCCGTGTTCCTGGTGTTCATCACCTACTTCGTGTCCACGGGTTCCTCTGCCGGCTGGACTTCACCGGCAGCCCTCGGACTGCTGGCCGGCAGTATTGCATCGTTCACGGCCTTCTGGCTCATCGAGAAAAAGCGCGAAACCCCGTTGGTTGCAGTCCACCACCTCCGTTCCCGCCAGGTGTGGCCCGTCATCGCCACCACCGTGCTGACACTTGCGGGCATCTTCGCCATCATCAACTTCACCGTGGTATTGCTCAGCCAGGACAAGGACAACGGCTTCGGACTGTCCGTGTCGGTGGCAGCCCTGCTCTTCCTCACCCCTGCAGCACTGATTGGCGTGTTCGCCGCTCCGCTGGCCGGCTGGATCGCCGACCGCCGCGGTTGGATCAAGATCGTCCGTGTAGGCACCGCAACCAGCCTCGCCTGCGCGATCATCGCCGCCCTGTTCGCCCACAACCAGATCGCGGTCCTCATCGCCATTGCCGCCTTGGGTATCTTCTACAACGGATTCTTCCTCACTGCCATCAACGGCCTGTCCGTCCTACTCTCGCCCAAGGAAGCACCCGCAGCGCTGCCGGGCATCAACGGCGCCTCCTTCGGCATCGGGGCGAGTCTCGGCGTCGTGGTTGTTGCGCCGTTCGCAGGCCAGGGCACCGCGGCCGGGTACTCTGCTGCCCTCTGGATTTCGGTATCGATCACGGCCCTGGCGTTCATTGTCAGCCTGTTCATCGCCGCGCCGAAGGGCGAAAAGATCTAACACACGACGCCGGTCCGCCGGTTCCGCGCGGACACCCAGCAGAACCCCCATCACCGCTACACCTGAAACGAGAGACCTGTGAACCAGCCTGCACCCTTCTTCCTTGACTGCGATACCGGCATCGACGACGCCCTCGCCCTCGCCTACCTCATGGCCTCACCCAAGGCCGAGCTCGTAGGAATAGGGACCGTGAGCGGCAACGTCAGTGCAGCCGGCGGCGCCCGGAACACCCTGGACCTGCTAAACCTTGCGGGCCACCCGGACATTCCCGTGGCAGTCGGCGCGCACGATCCCCAGGTGGGCACCTTCCACGGCGGCGCGCCGCACGTCCATGGCGATAACGGCATCGGCGGAGTGGACCTGGTTCCTTCAGACCGCGAACCGGTGAAGACCACGGCTGCCGAACTGTTGGTCCAGTTGGCCCACCAGTACGCCGGGGAGCTGCGGTTGGTGGCCATCGGCCCACTGACCAATATCGCCGAAGCCTTGCGGCTGGAACCGAAGCTGCCTGAGCTTATTGCCGAGGTGACCATCATGGGCGGCGCTGCGCTGGCACCGGGAAACATCTCTCCTGTAGCGGAAGCCAACATTGCCAACGATCCGGAGGCCGCCGCCGAGGTCCTGGCCGCCGACTGGAACGTGACTCTGGTGCCCCTGGATGTCACCATGACCAACGTCCTGGAGGAAAACCACCGCCAGGAGCTGCTGTCCACCGAACACCCGGTGTCCCAGGCCTTGGGGGAGATGCTGGGCTACTACTTCGGCTTCTACGTCGACATTTTCGGACGGGCCTGCTCGGCCATGCACGATCCCCTTGCCGCCGCCATCGCCGTCAGGGGAGTTGAACCCACCCTGGCCCCGACCGTCCGGGTCCAGGTGGACACCACCGACGGCCCGGGCCGGGGCCAGACGGTCTGCGATCTCCGAGGACAGTACGCCGGGTTCCCGGAGCAGCGCGGCGCGCGATGCCGCGTCGTCCTGGAGATCGGCGAGGATTTCGCTCCCCACCTGCTCGGCACCCTGCAGGCGGCATGGCTCAGCGAAGAGCAGGTAGCACAGCCCGTCGCCTGACGGGCGGGAGACTGAGGTATCGACGACGACGGCGGCAGCGGCCCGCCGTCGTCGTCCTTCTTTAAGAGGCTTATGCGTACATCAGCGAACCGGGCGTGGTGAGCTTTTCCCCGGTTTCCAGCCAGGTTTTCAGGCCGGAGAGGATCATGGGCCAGCCGCCGTAGAGCTGGTCGTTCGCGCCTTCGCGGAGTTGATCGTGCGTGACCGTGAGGTGGCAGGAATCCCCGACGGGTTCGATTTCCCAGGTGATCCGCGATGTTCCATCGGCCTTGACGTCCTCGCCCCACAGCGCGGTCATGGTCTGGACGAGCCTGCGTGGGGGATCGACCTCGATGTTCTCGCCTTCACCCAGCGGCGCGTCCGCTTTGGGGTTGCGCATCTCGAAGCGGCTGCCCGGCGTCCAGTCCGACGTCAAGGTGTTCCCGAACTGGTATTTGCTGCGGATTTCGCTGTCGGTGATGGCTTCCCAGAGCTTTTCCGGCGTGGTCTTGATGTAAATCTCGAAGATCTTTTCCATGGGACTTTCCAATCTGGATTTGAGGTCGCTGAGGGCAGCGGCCCATGGTTCTGCGTATTTACTCACCCAGCGATCGTGGATGAGGCGGATGGGGACCGGATTCAGGAAGTGCAGCTTCTCGCGTCCTCGACGGCGGACAACCACCAACCCGGCATCCTCAAGCAGTTTGAGGTGCTTTGCGATGCCGAAACGGGTCATCTCGAACCGGGCTCCGAGGGCGGTGGCGGATTGGCCATCCGCGCGGAACAACTCGTCCAGGAGTTCCCTGCGGGTGGGGTCAGCCAAGGCCTTGAACACGGCGTCCATGGGATCAGGATAGGTGACCTTTTGGTCACGTGTCAACGGTTTTTCGTGGGGGCTCGGCGAGATCGCGGGTGCTCGGTCGAGTTCGCTGAACATCCCCTGGCCGCTCGCAGGCCTCCCGCGAATTCAAGACAGTTGTTAACAAGCTCCGAAAGTTTCCGAACTGTTGTCGAAACAAGTCCGCTCGTTTCAAAACTATTCCGCGATTCCGAATCAATTACTCGAGGCCATACGCCCGAAAGCCGTACTCGAACGCAGATTTCAGGCCTCTAAGTTACTTGCGAGTTTCGGATACTGGACTGTTGTTATTGCTGAAACTTTACGATAGTTTCTCTCTGTGATGTGCGTCGCACTGTAAGTCGGAGCGACGAACCCCGAGTGAAGGACAATGATGACCATCCACCCTGAGGACTTGCGGACCGCAAAAACGCGGCTGCAGCACCTGCATCAGCGATTAGGCGGTATCGCGTACGGCGGGGACTACAACCCTGAGCAATGGCCGCGCGAAGTCTGGTTGGAAGATGCCAAACTCATGCAGCAGGCCGGGGTGAACCTGGTGACGCTTGCGGTCTTCTCTTGGAGCCGCTTGGAAACCAGCGATGGCGTTTTCGACTTTGGCTGGCTGGACGAGGTCATGGATCTCATGCATGAGCACGGCATCGGCGTGGACCTGGCAACACCGGATGCCGTCCCGCCGGCCTGGCTGGTGGAGCAGCACCCGGACATCATGCCGGAACGCCCGGACGGGAGCATCTTCGGATTCGGCTCCCGCCAGCACTTTGACGTGTCACACCCCGTGTATCGGGCCAAGTCGCTGGCACTGGCCGAGCGGATGGGGGAGCAATACGCCAACCATCCGGCGTTGCGAATGTGGCATGTGGGCAATGAATATGGGCCCGTTTCCTACGGACCGTGGGCTGAGAAGGCCTTCCGGGAATGGCTTCAGCGGAAGTATTCCTCACTGAATGAACTGAACGAGGCCTGGAGCACTACCGTCTGGGGCCAGCTCTACTCGGACTGGAACCAGGTCCGGGTCCCGGCCCAGCCCCGAACGTGGTCCAACCCGTCACGGCGTCTGGACTTTCATCGGTTCACGTCGGACAGCATGCTGGAACATTTCAAAGCCGAACGTGACATTCTTAGGCGCCACAGCCCGGACTTGCCGATCGTCACCAACTTCATGCGCTTTTACAAAACCAACGACTACTGGGCATGGGCAGCCGAAGAAGACGCCGCCGCCCTGGACATCTACCCGGACCCGCGGGAAGAAGACGCTCACATCGCGGCTGCCCTGAACTTCGACCTCATGCGCTCCCTCCGCCACGGCCAACCGTGGATGGTCATGGAACAAGCCACGGGCGCGGTCAGCCAGTGGTCCGTGAATGTGTCCAAGCTTCCTGGCAAGATGCGGCTCGGCTCCTACCAAGCCATTGCCCAAGGCGCCGATTCGATCCTCTTTTTCCAATGGAGGCAGGCGAAGGGTGGGACCGAGCGCTACCACTCGGCCATGGTGAACCATGCGGGCCCCAACACCAGGATCTTCCGCGAAGTGTGCGAGCTGGGCCAGGAACTCAAAGCACTGGGCGGGCTGACGGGGACCCGTTCCGCTGCCAACGTGGCCATTGTCTTCGATTGGGACTGCTGGTGGGCGTTGGAGCTGGGTAACTCCCCCCGCTCGGACCTGAACTACGCGCAGGAAGTATTGCGCTTCTACCGCCCGCTTTTTGACGCCAACATCACTGTTGACTTCGTCAATGCCAACAGCGACCTCTCCGCCTACGGCGTGGTGCTCATGCCGGCGTCGTACCTCCTCACGGACGAAGCCGCTAAGAAGGTCGAAGACTACGTGTCCGAGGGTGGACGCCTGGTGGTGTCCTACCTTTCCGGCATCGTGGACCGCGACAACACCATCCGCCTGGGCGGGTATCCGGGCGCGTTGCGAAATGTCCTTGGTGCCTGGAGCGAGGAGATGCATCCACTGGCAGGGGACGGCGAGCAAGTGAAGCTGACCACGGCCGACGGCGGTACTTTCTCCGCGGATTACTGGACCGAGCACCTGCACGCCGAAACCGCGGAGGTCCTGGCCAGGTATGCGTCCGGTCGCCTGAACGGCGCACCGGCAGTGACGCGCAACTCGTTCGGAAAAGGCTCGGCCGTGTACGTGTCGGCCCGCGTCGACGACGGACTCCTCAAGGAACTTCTCGACGACGAACTGCGGACCGCAGGCGTTGAGCCGGAACTGAAGGCACCCACAGGAGTCCAGGTCCGCCGTCGTGCCGGCACCAGCGGCGACGGCACCGCCAAAAGCTTTCTCATGGTGCTGAACCATAATGATGCGCCGTCCCGGGTGGACGTCCTCGACGGCGGCACGGACCTGATCAGCGGTCGTGCGGTTCAGGGGGCGGTTGAGCTCCCTGCGTACGACGTGCTGATCCTCGAAGAACAGCAGGAGAGGCGGGGACCATGGCACTAAGACTGGATGTTCCACCAAAGGTGGTGCCGGGCGACCAGCCAGGCAAAGCGAAGAGGCGGCGTGACAAGCCCGGGAGCTGGAAGCTGGCCTTCAAACGCGATTGGCGACTCTACACGCTGTTGGCGCTGCCACTGCTGTATCTTCTGATTTTCAGATACCTGCCGATGGCCGGCAATGTGATTGCCTTCCGTCAGTTCCAACCCGGTGGCAGTATCTTCGGGGAGAAGTGGGTTGGCCTCAAGTACGTCACCCTCTTCATCAATGACCCCAGCTTTTGGCAGGCATTCCAGAACACCATCGTCCTGGGTGTCCTGACCCTGGTGTTCTGCTTCCCGATGCCCATCATCTTCGCGCTGATGCTCAACGAGTTGAGGTCGCAGAAGTTCAAGAAGTTCGTCCAGACCGTGGCATACCTGCCGCACTTCATGTCCGTGGTGATCATCGCCGGGATGATCCTGCAGAACTTCTCCATGACGGGAACCGTAAATCAGATCGCGGAGTCCCTGTTCGGAACTTCGGTGAACTTCACGCAGGACCCAGGTTGGTTCCGGCCGATGTACATCAGCTCGGAAGTCTGGCAGACCATGGGCTGGGGAGCGATCCTTTACCTCGCCGCGCTCACCAGGGTCGATGAATCGTTGTACGAGGCGGCACGGATCGATGGCGCCAACCGCTGGCAGCAGACCTGGCATGTGACCCTGCCGGCCATCCGACCCACCATCATCACCCTGCTCATCCTGAACATCGGAACGTTCATGGCTGTGGGTTTCGAGAAGATCCTCCTCATTTACAACCCGCTCAACTACGCAACCTCAGACGTCATCTCCACCTACCTGTACCGGGTAGGCCTGGAATCCAGCAACTTCAGCTACGCGGCCGCGATCGGAATGTTCGAATCCGTCATCGGCCTCACGCTGATCCTCTCAGCGAACGCGATTTCCAAGCGCCTCGCAGGAACGAGCCTGTGGTGAACAAGTCAGCTACTGCCAACAAGGGCGCTGCGGCCCAAGGGGTCCTTTTGAAGAACATGCGGGTTTCCCGCGGGATGCGGATCTTCCGGGCCTTCAACCTGGTGTTCCTGCTGCTCGTGGTGTTCCTGACGATGTATCCGTTCCTGAACATCATTGCCCAGTCGTTCTCCAGTGAAGGCTTCATCAACGCCGGGCAGGTGAACCTGTTCCCGATGGGTTTCAACACGGAGACCTACAAGTTGATCCTGGCCGACTCCACGTTCTGGACCAACTACGGAAATACGGTCCTGTACACAGTGGTGGCAACGGCTATTTCCATGGTGCTGACCACGGCCTTCGCTTACGCCATTGCCAAGAAGGACCTCAAGGGCCGCAGTGTGTTCATCGGCCTGGCAGTCTTCACCATGTTCTTCAACGGCGGCCTGATCCCGAACTACGTACTCATCAGTTCCTTGGGAATGCGGGACACCATCTGGGCGGTGGTGCTGCCAAACGCCATCAGCGTCTTCAACCTGCTCATCATGAAGTCGTTCTTCGAGAACATGCCCCGTGAGCTGGAGGAAGCGGCATCGATTGACGGGCTTACCCAGTACGGGATCCTCTTCAGGGTAGTGCTGCCGCTGAGCAAAGCCATTGTGGCCACCATGGTGCTGTTCTACGCGGTGGCCAACTGGAATTCCTGGTTCCAGGCCTTCCTCTACCTCGACAACCCGGACCTCTTCCCGGTCACCATCTATTTGCGCAACATGATTGCCGGTGTCACCACAGCGGGGTCGGCTGGCGGGACGGCTGAAAACGTCGGGCAGATCGCAGCCAACATCCAGTCGGTCACCATCGTGCTCACCGTCATTCCCATCCTTTGCGTCTACCCCTTCGTCCAGAAGTACTTCTTCTCGGGCGTCATGCTCGGCTCCGTCAAGGAATGAACCTATGAAAGGAAACCCCATGATCAGCACACGAGAGTTCCGCAGGAGGGACTTCCTCGGCCTCGCATCCGTTGTCGCCATCGGCCTGATGATGACCAGTTGTGATTCCGACACCTCCGAGAAGGTGGACACTTCCAAATCCCGCAACGGTGCGATGGAGAGTTTCAAGGTGGGTGACACATTCAAGGCGACGACGCCGTTGACGTTCACGTTCCTGTTCTCCGACCAGCCCACCTACCCCTACAAGAAGGACTGGCTGCTCTTCACCAAGATGGCCAGCGACAACAACGTCACGCTGGAACCCACCATCGTGCCCAACAGCGACTACGAGCAGAAGCGCAGCCTGCTCATCAGCTCCGGCAGTGCCCCTGAGATCATCGCCAAGACGTATCCGGGACAGGAGTCCGCGTTCGTCTCGGCGGGCGCTGTACTCCCCGTCAGCGACTACGTGGACTTGATGCCGCATTTCCAGGAAAAGGTCAAGAAATGGAAGCTGGAACCGGAAATTGAAGCGCTGACCCAGGAAGACGGCAAGTACTACGTCCTTCCCGGACTGCACGAGGAACTTTGGCCGGACTACTCCCTGTGTTTCCGCAAGGATGTGCTGAAAAAAGAAGGCCTGTCCGAACCTAAAACCTGGGACGAGTTCAGAGATGTGCTGCGCTCCTTGAAAAAGGCTTATCCGGATGTTGTTCCTTTCTCTGATCGGTTCAAGGGCGACAGCGTCCTCAACATCGCCAGCGCAGCCTTCGGTACGGTGGCCGGTTGGGGGTTGGTGGACGGACTCCAGTTCGATGAAGGTAAGAAGCAGTTCGCATTCGCCGCGGGGTCGGACAAGTTCAAAGACCTGGTGACGTACTTCAACTCGCTCATATCCGAAGGACTGATGGATCCCGAAAGCTTCACCCAGACGGACGATTCCGCTATCCAGAAGTTTGTCTCGGGGAAGTCCTTCGTCATCAGCGCCAACTCCCAGAATGTCATTACCTATCGGACCTCCATGGAACAGTCATTGGGCAAGGGCAACTTCGAGATCGGCAAGATCATTGTTCCAGGAGGCCCTGCGGGCGACATTATTGGCGGCAGTCGCTTGGAGAACGGCATCATGTTGAACTCCTCGGTGAAGGATAAGGACAGCTTCGTGGCGCTTATCCAGTACATCGACTGGCTCTTCTACAGTGATGCCGGGCAGGAATTCAGTAAATGGGGTGTGGAAGGAACCACGTTCACCAAGGAAGGCGGTAAGCGCAAGCTTGCGGCCGACATCAACTTCCAGGGGCTCAACCCTGCAGGCACCAAGGATCTTCGTGTTGACTACGGGTTCTCCGGCGGCAACTTCGCCTACGGCGGCACGACGGAACTCCTGCAGTCCACGTTCAATGAAGAAGAACTGGCCTTCCAGGAAGCGATGAAGTCGAAGAAGCCGCGCCCGGTCGCGCCGCCGGTCCCGTTCAACGACGTCGATCGCGAACAAGCCACGTTGGCGCTCACCCCGCTGAAAGACCACGTCAAGCAGAACACCCTCAAGTTCATCACCGGCCAACGTCCCCTCGGCGAGTTCGACGCCTACGTCAAGGAACTCGACAGCAAAGGCCAGACAAAATACGTGGAGCTGGCGAACAAGGCCTACAAAGCGTACGCGGACAAGAAGTAGATCTGATGGCAGGCAGGAAGCCAGAATTCGGAACGGGACCACTGTTCAAAGCCGCCGGCACTGTATATGGCATCATGACCGGGAGTGCTCTGTTGGTGTTGGCCAATGCACCGGCGGTTCTCATGCCGTTGCTGGTCGGTGTACTCGGGCCAGGTGCGCTGCTGGGGTTTGTCCTAGTGGGACCTTCTGTTGTGGCTTCCTGCTATGCCTTCAATCGACTTCTTGCAGGCGGGGACAGGGGAGTGTTCCGTGACTTCCTGGCTTCGTACCGTCTGAACTTCAAGCAGGCACTGCTCGTTTGGCTGCCCTACATGCTGTTCCTGGGTGTCATCGCTTTCAACCTGAGCGTCCTCCCCGGCTCACCGGACGCTGCCTCAGGATTCGGGATACAGTTCGCCGCACGGATAGGTCTGGTGGGTCTCGCGCTCCTGGTCTGCACTGCCGCCATGAACGCGATGCTCATCCTTTCCCGCTTCAGCTTCCGCGCCCGGGACGTCTACCGGTTGTCCCTCTACGCTTTGGGCGTGGAGAAGAGGGTGTCGTTGGGCACCGCCGGGATCCTGTTCGTGACCGCCTTCATTCTGGGAATGACCACCGTCTGGTTGATGCTCTTTACAGCCGGTTTGGTGCTGTACCTCGTCTGCCTCAATTCCCTTTCAATGCTGAGGTTCGTTGAAGCCAGGTTCACCTGAGGACGGCGCAGGATCCTGCCTGGCGGTGTCCTATCCGAACCGACAGAAATCAATCAGCACTCTTTCAAGAGATCTGCGTCACGTTCTCGAGGGCGGCCCCACAGAAAGAGGAGGGGGTGCAATGGGCGTCCTCTGTGGCAAGTGATGGGGAAAAATATGAACGGGGAGAATTGCGTCCGCGGATCAAATTTCAACTCGGCACAAAAGGGCCGACGTCGCTTTGGCTTAAATCGCTGACCGTAGGGTTGGTGATACTTCTGATGACAGCACTTGGCATGAGCCCTGCAAAGGCATATGTCCTTGAGGGCGTTCGGTGGGAAGGCACGCCGACCAGCGGTTGTTGCGCAACCATTTACATTCAGTACCAGCCAAGTATGTACAGCATCAACATAGCAGGCTGGGATAATGGTCGTTATGCATGGAACGTCGCTCCGGACAACATCTACCTTCCCAGCGGACCCGGCGCGCTGACGGTTGACGAGCTGGGTCACGCTATCGGACTAGGCCACGCCGGCGGCTGCGTTCTCATGACTTCCTCCACCTCCACACGAAATAGCTGTGGGGTATTTGGGCCAACCAATGATGACAACAACGGCACTATTGCCCTGTACTAATTGCTCTGTTCAGAGAGGATGCTGAAATCATGAGGACACAATTCATAAAGAAGTCCGCATTTCCACGTATGGCTTCAACGATAATCGCCCTAGTAACTATTGCGGGTCTCTCGGGATGCGCAGGTTCGCCCGAGGTGGCTAATTCAAGCAGCTCCGTCAATACCGTAGGCATGGACGCCAGTTGGGCGGAGAGCTACGACAATTTGACGGATCTAAAAGCGCACAGCGCGCTGGCTGTCGAGGGAAGCTTCGCGCGAATCATAGACGAATCCAAGATCAAAACTGTCCCTATCACGGATTTTGAGTTCACCGTTGACGAAGTAATCCATGATCCCGCGGGCACCCTGAAAGAGGGGACCCGCATAACCGTGCGACAGACCGGCGGGTCTGTTGACGGGGTTCTTCATCAGATCTCAGACGACCCGTTGTTCAAGATTTCTGAAAATGCCGTCCTGTTCCTCAAAGAGCCGGAGCCTGGCCTATTTTATGTAATCGGTGGACCGTCAGGGCGCTTTGAAGTCATCAACGGAAGGGTCACACCTTTCGACGCTGAGGGAACAAAGTTTGAGGGCACCCTGGAAGACTTCGCCGCAGCGGTGAAGGGTTCCTAGGTCGTCAAAACTCAGAGGGGGCATGTCGCCGAGAACTGCTTTCTATCCAGTTTTTGGGTAAGCAGTCTTGGTGGCAGCCCCCTCAATCTCCTGTGATCTGCTCCCGCAAGATATCCGCGTGCCCGCAGTGCTGGGCCAGTTCCCGCAGCATGTGCAGATACACCCAACGGAGGGGTAGCGGTCCACGGCGGTTCCCGTGGAGAAGATCGTCCAGCCCAAGGTTGGACGTGGCCTTCCGCGAAGCTTCGCAGGCCACCGAGTATGCCTCTTGAATGCTGGCGATGGTGTCATCTGCGCCAAGGATGAAGGACTCGTCAGGTGTGGCGGGGATGCCAATGTCGGCCCGCGACCTGCAGGTGATGGCTTCGTCGAACCACACCTTTTCCACGAAAGTCGCGTGCTTCACCAGGCCCAGAAGCGTCGTGCGCGACGGGACCAGCCGCCGTCGTGCCTGTTCTTCGGTGAGACCGTCCAGACTGGCGGTGAGCGCACGGCGGTGCTCGTCCAGAAACGCCTCGAACTGCGTCCGGATGTCCTCGTTGGTGACCTCTTGCGTAGATGCGCTCATTCAAAAACCACCTTTCCGTTATTGTCGATTCGCCAGCCGGGGTTGTACGCGATCTCCCAGACGATGCCGTTGGGATCCTTGACGTGCCCGTGGAAGATGCCGCCGAAAGCGCCTGCCTGTGCGGGTTTGATCAGCGTGGCGCCCGCAGTCACAAGTGCGTCGATGGTGCGGGAGACCTCCGCTGCGCTGCCGACGTTGTGGGAGAGCGTCACTCCACTCACACCAGGGGTTTGGATGCCGCTGGCCAGGTCCTGGTCGAACTTTTCGGCGTCGAACAGGCCGAGCATCAAACCCGGGGCAACCTGGAAGAAGAGGATTTCGCCGGGCACGTCCATGTGCGGCTCCCAACCGAGCCCGTCCTTGTAGAAGGCGCGGGCCCGGTCGAGGTCAGGCGTGGCGAACGTGATGAAGTGCAGTCGCTGGTCCATACGGACATGCTAGCGACAGGGTACGACGCCGGAAGCTAGCTCAGGCGCTGACGGGTGCCGTTCAGATGGGAAGCCGGGGCGTCGAAGAGCGCGGCGATGTGTTCGCCAAGTTCGTTGACATGCGTGTAGCCGGGGAACTTGCGGTGCGGCGCGGCCTCCTTCATGGCATCGTCCAAAAGGGCTTTCACAATGAAAACCACGGCGGCCGAGGTCTGTTCCTTGGGCTCAGTCTTGTGGCCTGACTGTGCTGCTTTGAAGCCGTCGGCGACGCCGAGGACCCATGCTTCCGAAGCTGCCTTGATGGCCGAGTAGCTCGCGCCGCCGGCGGTGGGGTTCGCTGCCGCCGTGGCGGAAACGATGGCGAGGCGGCCCCGCGGCGATGCCTCCAGGTCGGCGTAGAACGCCCGGGAGGTGTTTCGGAGCGTCGTCATGATGCTGGTGTGGAGGACGTCCCAGTCCTCGTCGCTCTGGCCCGTGATTCCGTCGCCTCCGCGCCATCCGCCGACCAGATGGATGAGTCCGTCCACTGGGCCCAGATCGCTTCGAACTGCGGCCGCCAGCTTCTCTACCGACTCCATGTTCGCGAGGTTGCAGGTGTAGGGGACTACGCCGTCGTGGTTCCTGGCGAGTTCTTCCAAGCGGGCGGCGTCGAGGTCGACGGCGGCAACACGGGCTCCTGCGGCGAGCAACGCGCTCACCACTGCCTGGCCTGCCGCGCTGGTGGAACCGGCCACCACAACGTTGAGGGCCGGGGTGGATGCCACGTCGTTGTGGTCATTCGTAGTAGGCAAGGTGTGTCCTTCCAAGACGTAATCACGGTCGGAAGGAGCATATCCGGTGGACAAGGTTGGCTTATGCCTAGATTAGTTTAGGGATAGAGGATCTAATGCTCGGTGCTTATTGGGTCCTCTAAGCAAGCCAGTGAGTGTGGCTGCTTGACGTTGAAGTTCCGATCGGTGGCAGCGTCTGCGGGCCCAAAAATCCAGATGATTGAGCGACTCGCCATGGCCTGTTGAGGCACCGTCGGCAGCGGTGGGAGGATGGAGCGGTGGAACCCCTCTTCGACTTCCTTGGCAGTTACTGGTGGCTCATCTTCCCCATCGGCGGGATGGCTGGCGGCTGGGCGAGATCGTGGTCCAAAGCGAGTGAAGAGCGGCACCGCCGCAAGGTCGAGTTGCTGAAGTTGCGCAACCAGCTGGCGGTGCACGAGGAAGCAAACCAGGCTGAGGTGGTCTCACTGATGACCGCCCACGATTCGGTCAATCACAGATGGCTGGAGTACGAACTCGACGTCGGCAATCTCATCGACTTTCCGCTGATGACCGACGTCCGTGAACCGCTCACGGTCGCGTTCCTGCGCGCCAAGAAGGAAGCCGACGGCCTGCGGCCGGGCGCGCCGGAGGAGATCTCGACGCCGGCCCGGCTTGCGGAATATCGGGCGGCCGTTCACAGCTACGAGTTGGCCTTCGACGTAGCCGAGCGCGAAGCCCGGCGCATCAAGGACGGCAACTTCTCAGGCCCCGAGCGGCAACGACTGGCTACGGCCCGGAAACTGCTGCGCATTGCCGAGGACACCGCAGCTACACCTGCGGAACGGCAAACTGCGTACAAGCGCGCACGCAAGGAACTCGACGGCCTGATCGTCCTTCCCGAAGCAACAGTTGCCGCGCTGGAAGGCAAGATCGCCGGAATGCTGGATACCCGGAAGGACCCGGACACGGACGTGAAGTTCGCGTGACGCCGGAGAGGCAGCTAACGGAGCTTGACACCCATCACGGTCCGAACCGTGGAGCCCGCAAGGTCGTCCTCAAGGTGCCGCATTCCGATCCGTTCGGCAACGCGCCTGGAGGCAATATTGTCGGGGTGGATGATGGCTACCAGGCGATCAACTTCCACCACATCCCGGGCGTATTCGAGGCAGGCCAAAGCGGCTTCCGTGGCGTAGCCCCGCCGCTGAAGATCCAGGCGTACGTGGTAACCAACCTCAAGCTCGGACCGGCCATTGACGTTCTGCCACGTCAACCCGCAGTCGCCGACAAAATCGCCGTCGTGGGTTTCCACGATCCACAACCCGTACCCATGGTGGGCATAGTTCGCCCGGTTCCAGTCGATCCAGGCGGCTGCTTCTTCCCGGGTTTTGGGCGCCGGGTAGTACGTCATGACGTGGGGGTCACCGAGCAGGCTGCTCATCCCGTCGATGTCAGCAGGCGTCATCTCGCGAAAGCGCAATCGTTTGGTTGGGAGGGGGAGCATCTCCGAAGCCTACCGGCAGCTGACCCCGCCGTGGGCCGTGCTTCCGTTACCTTCTTTGAACTCCGTTGGACGCTTATGCAATCGGAATCGGCTGAATTTGGGGCCACCGAATGTCAAAGTGGGTCGTGAGCCTACAGGCAGCCCACGCGGGTACCCGTTCAAGCCGTAGCCCGCACCCGCACCGGAGTGAGCATCTCCCGTTCGAACCCGACCACACGGCGTGGCCCGTGGAGGATCACCTCGTGGGTGGCCGCATCTGAGGCGCAGGAGGTGGAAACGTGCAGCTTCACCAGGCCGGGCGTCACGACGCGCTGCAGGTCCAATCCGGTAAAGGACGTGCGGTCCGCATGGACCACGAACTCCACCTCGGAAGAAGCTCCGGCCGGCAACTCCACCCGCGCATACCCGATCAACTCGCGGACCGGACGCACTACTTCACCCACGGGATCTTCCAGATACAGCTGGACAACCTCGGCGCCATCACGGAGACCGGTGTTCGTGACCGTACAGCTGACGGTGACCGAGTCCGACGTCGACATCGCCGGTGCGCTGCTCTGGTGACCCGACAATTCGAAGCTGGTGTAGGACAAGCCGTGCCCGAACCCATACAGCGGCGAGGGATCCAGCGCACTGACTTCAGTGCGACCGGCAAGCCGGGAGTGCAAGTAGGTGCCGGGCTGGCCACCGGACGACCTCGGCACGGAGACGGGCAACTTGCCGGAGGGATTGACGACGCCGGTGAGCACGTCCCAGAGTGCCTCGCCGCCTGCTTCGCCAGGGAAGAACCCTTGAACGATCGCGTCGGCCCGGTCGACGAAGTCGCCGAGTGCATAGGGTCGCCCGCTCAGGACGACCACCACGGCACGGGATCCGGAATTCGCGCAGGCCGCAAGGACCCGGTCAAGCATCCGGTGCTGATCGCCGGGAAGGTGGAGGTCGGCGGCGTCGTTCCCTTCGCCTGAGGTGCCGCGACCAAAGAGTCCCGCGTTGTCACCGACCACCACCACACAGGTGTCCACGGAGGCGGCTATCTGGCATGCCTCGGCAATTTCAGTCTCCGTCGCCACCTCACAATTTCCGGTCACGGAACTGAGCACAGAATCGAATCGCCCGGCCGCAACAGCCGCGACCGAAGGAACGGAGATGCCCATGGGAACATCAGGATGCGATGCGCCGACATGGGCATCGAAGGAGTAACAACCCAGCATGGCGAACGGGTCATCGGCCAAGGGACCCACCACACCCAGAGATCCGCCGGATGGCAACGGGAGCGCTGGAGCTCCGTCGAACGATCCGTTGCTCAACAGGACCAAGGACTGCGCGGCCAACTCACGCGCAAGGGCCCGGTCTTCGGCGCGATCGAGGTCAACAGCTGCTGACAAGGCCGGCGGAGCAGGGGAGAAGTCGGGGGACAGGAGCCCCACCTGGGCCTTCTGCGTCAGGACCCGGCGGAGTGCCTGGTCAACCACAGCTACGTCCAGGGCGCCCTCTTGGACACGGGCGAGGAGCGGCGCGCCAAAGCAATTCACGGTCGGGAGCTCCACATCAACGCCCGCGGAGAGGGCCAATATGGCCGCCTCTCCGGAATCTGCTGCAACGCCGTGGGTGACATCGAGGAACGCGACGCCGAAGTAGTCCGCCACCACTGTGCCGTTGAAACCCCACTCCTGACGGAGCAGCCCGGTCAAAAGGGCACGATTCGCGGCGGCGGGTACGCCGTCGATGTCGGTATAGGCGTGCATCACCGACCTGGCGCCACCATGCCGGAGGGCCATTTCGAAAGGCGGCAGCATGACGTCGGCGAGTTCCCGGGGACCCATGGAGACAGGGGCATGGTTGCGGCCGGCCTGCGAGGCCGAGTAGCCCACAAAGTGCTTGAGGGTGGAAACGATCCCGGTTGATTCCAGGCCCTGAACATAAGCGGTTGCTACAGTTCCCACCAGGTAAGGGTCCTCGCCGATTGTCTCCTCGACCCGGCCCCAGCGGAGATCACGGACAACGTCCAGCACCGGAGCCAGGCCCTGATGCACCCCGAGGGACCGCATGCTTTCACCGATCCGGGAGGCCATCTCCTTCACCAGGCCAGGATTGAAAGTGGCGCCCCAAGCCAGGGGGACGGGGAAGGCTGTGGCCTTCCAGGCGGCCAACCCGGCCAGGCATTCCTCGTGGACTTGGGCGGGAATGCCGAACCTGGATGCGGCCATGATCTGTTCCTGGGCTGCGGCCAGCCGTCGCGCACCTTCCGCGGGCTCCACGGGAACAGTCCCGTACATGCGGGTGATCTGTCCCAGGCCATCGGCAATGATGTCGTCCCAGGAGCGGTCGTCTCCGGCCATTTGGCTCTGCAAAGGCGCAACGGAATCACCATCTGTGGAGGCGTTGACCCACACGCCTGCCAACTGTGCCAGCTTTTCTTCCAGAGTCATTTCACGGATGAGATGCTCCACGATGCCGGACGCTGGAACGCGGGCGAGTGCGTGCTGATCGGCGGCACCGGTGCTCACAAGCTTCTCCTCGGGATCTGGGTTGGTTCTTAGAAAGTATCAGAAACTTTAATCAACTTGCTAGGCAGATTTTCTGTTGATTTATGAGGATTTTCTTCATAGCGTTGTGTCACTGGTGGGCCGTTGTGGATAAGTTGCTCACTAAAAAATCAGAAACTTTCGGACATAATTGCCTACGCTCAACGGAGAGACCCATATGCAGACTTACAGGGTGGCCATCATCGGAACAGGCGGGATCGCAGCTGTTCACGCGTCCAACCTGGCCCGCACCGACAACAGAGCGACGTTGATCGCCGCGTGCGATGTCGAAGACGCACGCTTGCAGGCCTTCGCGGATGAGCATGGGATCGCCGGCCGCTACCAGAGCCTCACGGAGTTGTTGTCCGAGGCCAAACCGGACATCGTGCACCTGTGTACTCCGCCCATGATGCACATTGACCAGGCGATCGAGTGCCTTGAGGCCGGTGTGCACGTCCTGTCCGAGAAGCCTCCGGCACTCAGCCTTGCCGACTTCGACAGGCTCAACACCGCAGAAGCCAAGGGCGGCGCCCAGTTCTCGTGCGTCTTCCAGCACCGCTTCGGTGACGCCTCGGCAGCCGCAAGGGGTTTGATTGGTGGCAGCGATTTCGGACGACCCCTCGTAGCCCGCTGCGACACGCTGTGGTACCGGCCGGATGAGTATTTCGATCTTCCGTGGCGCGGCACATGGAAAGCGGAGGGCGGTGGGCCCACGATGGGCCACGGCATCCACCAGTTCGATCTCCTCCTGCACCTCCTGGGGCCATGGGACGAGGTGCACGCAATCGCCTCGCGGCAAGCCCGGGCCACGTCGACCGAGGACTTCTCCGCCGCGCTCGTCCGCTTCGAAAACGGCGCGGCCGCAACGGTCATCAACTCGCTGCTCTCACCGCGCGAAACCTCGGACATCCGCGTGGATTGCGAATACGCCACCGTCGAACTCAGCCACCTTTACGGTTACGGCACCAAGGACTGGACCATTACGCCCGCGCCTGGCCACGAGGCCGCCGTCTCCGCCGCCTGGTCCAGCCAACCGTTGGAGCGGGGCAGTGGGCACTCTGCGCAGTTCCTCGCCATGTATGACGCGCTCGACGCCGGCCTGCCGCTCCCAGCCGGGGCGGACTCAGCCCGGCAGACACTGGAGTTCGCTGCCGCGATTTACGCGTCGGCCTTCACAGGTGACCCCGTTCGTCGCGGAGAGATCGTCCCCGGCCACGCCTTCTATGAGGGCATGGACGGGGATGGCCGAGGGACCCGCGTCCTGGCCGCCACCGCCCGCGCCTAACCACCACGTAAACGGAGAACACCATGACCAGCACAGCCCAAAGCTCCTACACTCAAACCCTTGGTTACACCGACGACGGCCGTGCCCTGACCTTCACGGTCGGCGCCCAGGACATCGCCACGTACACCTATCTGCCTGTAGATGAGCAGTACGAGAGCCCCCGACCCTTCTTCCACCCACTGAAGACACTGGAAGGCGATGAAGTTACCATTTCCAGGCCGTGGGACCACGTCTGGCACAAAGGCCTGTCCTGGGCGCTGCCGAACGTGGGAGAGCACAACTTCTGGGGCGGTGCCACCTACACCCGGGACACCGGCTACGCGAACCTGGACAATAACGGTGCCATGAACCATCAGGCATTTACGTCCATTGAAGACTCCGGCGAAGGCATCACCGCTGCGGAAACACTGCTCTGGAGTGCGCAACCCTCCGGCGCCGGGCAGAATGGTCAGCCGCTCATCGTCGAGAAGCGCCGGTTCGGCATTCAGCTCCTTCCCACCCTCAATGCGTGGGCACTCCTCTTCGAAACAGAGATGAGCAACGTCTCCGGCGCCGAGATCGGCATCGGGAGCCCCACAACAGAGGGTCGCGACAACGCAGGTTACGGCGGGCTGTTCTGGCGCGGGCCGCGCTCATTCACAGGCGGGGAATTCCGCTCCGAAGCAGGGACCGGTGCTGACGAATTCATGGGCACGCGCTCAGAGTGGATCGCTTTCACCGGTCAGCACGACGTCACATGCCGGAAGTCCAGCATCCTGTTCGTCGAGGACCAAGCCAACCCTGGTGCCTCCAACCAGTGGTTCGCCCGCTCCTCCATGTTCGCCTGCCTCGGGTCGGCTCCATTCTTCAGCGAAGTAGTCCCGCTCACGGAGGCCGAGCCGCTCACGTACCGGTACGCCGTCGTGATTGCCGACGGCGACCTGGAAGGCGGGCAAGCTGCCGCGCTCGCGGTCGCCGCCAAGGCAGCGCTGGAGGGCTGGGCCTGACATGTGCAACACATTTCCGGGGGCCACCGCCGTATCCGAGGTCAGTATCTATGACTGGCCAGGGGCGGATGGCGGAGCCGGCGGCTCACCGCACGTGCACACCGCCTCTACGGAGGCATATGTGGTGCAGCAGGGGACTGGTCGCTTGGAAACCTTGGACTCGCGAGGGTTTACCTCCACGCCGTTGGCCCCCGGAACGGTGGTCTGGTTCACGCCGGGTACCGTCCACCGTGCCATCAACGACTCGGGCGATTTGAGGGTGCTGATTGTCATGCAGAACGCCGGCCTTCCGGAGAACGGCGACGCGGTGATGACCTTTCCGCCCGAGCACCTGGTGGACGTTGACGCTTACGCGCGTGTTGCGTCCCTTCCGTCCCGGGATGCCGACGGCAGTGACGCGGCGGCGGAGGCGGCCGCGCGCCGTCGTCGGGACCTGGCTTTGGAGGGTTATCTGGCCCTGAAGGCGGCCGTGCAGGAGTCGGGGGTCGGGGCGCTGGCGGAATTTCATGCCGCGGCCGCGAGGTTGGTGAGCGGCAAGACCGGAAACTGGCGAGACTACTTGGTTGGGGGCGCTGCGCGGCAGGCGGAGCTGACGGGGCGGCAGTTGGAGTCTCTCGAGTCCATGGAAAGTTTCTACTTGCAGGACGCGAGGACTACGATGGGCGAACGGAAAACCCGCAGGATCTATGGCATGTGCGGCCGGATCCAGGCGTGGGAACTTTCCGAAACAGACATCGCCGCGGGGTGATCCCGGGCTGGAAAGGTGGGGACCCATGGTGACCAAGCAGGACTCTGGACGGGCCACGATCAGCGAGATCGCCCGTGAGGCCGGAGTCTCGGTGCCCACCGTATCCAAGGTTCTCAACGGCCATGCCCATGTTGCCGCAGCCACACGTGCCAGGGTCGAAGAGATCATCGCCAAGCGTGACTATGCGCGGCGGCCGGCCAAACGGAGCAAGAAGGCCGGGCTCGTGGATCTTGTGTTCCCAGGCATGGGCTCCGAGTGGGCCTGCGAGATTATCGAAGGCGTAGAGCGCGTGGCGCAGGAAGCCGGCTACGGCACCGTCGTCAGCAGCCTGTCCCTGGACGGTTCCAGGATCCGTCCTTGGCTGGCGAACCTCGCTGAGCGGAAGTCCGACGGCGTGCTGCTTGCCGTTTTCGGTCTGGACCAGAAGCAGATTCAGCGCATCAAATCCTTGGGTATCCCCGTCATTCTGATCGATCCTGTGGGGCAACCCGGGCCGGACCTCATGACCGTGGGTGCCGCCAACTGGGACGGCGCTTTCTCTGCCACCGAGTATCTGCTGAAGTTGGGCCATACCCGGATCGGAATGATCGGGGGCCGCGAGGACCTCCAATGCAGCGGCGCCCGTGAGGACGGCTACGTGGCAGCGCTGCGGCGGGGTGGTATTGAGCTGGATCATTCCCTGATGGTGCCGGGCGATTTCTCCACCGAGTCCGGTTCCCGCGGGACGGAAGCGTTGCTGGCTCTTTCCAACCGGCCCACCGCGATCTTTACCGGCAACGATGCCCAGGCGCTCGGTGCTTACCGGGCTGCACGCTCAGCAGGCCTTCGCATTCCCGAGGATCTTTCCATCATCGGCTTTGACGACATCCCCGCAGCTGAATGGATAGAACCCGGCCTCACCACCATCCGCCAGCCCGTGGTGCAGATGGCCGAAACTGCCATGCGCGCGCTCCTCCGTCACCTCGAAGGAGATGAGGAGCTGCCGCAGCGGATCGAGCTGGGGACTGAACTGGTGGTCAGGGGCTCGACGGCGGCGCCGGCTAAAGACTGAGGGCGTCGATGGATTGCAGGAACAATGGGATGAGTGGGTCGTTGTTTCCGCGCAGCCACGCGGTTCCAATGCTCCACACTGAGGACTCGAGGTCGATGGGCACCAATTGCACGCCTTCCGGAACGATGGCCGAGGTGCTGGCGGGAACCACGGCGGAGCCGGCTCCGGCTGCAACGAGCGCCAGCACAGTGAGAAGGTCCGAGGTCTCATAGAGGACGCCTGGCCGTGCGCGCAGATCCGAGAAGAGATTGCTGGTTTGGGCAGTGAGTCCTGGGCCGCGCGCCGGATCAAGGCGAATGAGAGGACGACCATCGATGAACCGATGCAGCGCATCCCGGGTCGATAGGGGAGCCGACTCACTCTTGGGAATCGCAAGGGCCAGACGATCGCGGCGAATCATCCGGGTGGCAATGTCCGGTGGGGCAGGCAGCCGAACAAATCCGATACTGAGCGTCCCGTTGCGCAGTGCCTCGAACTGCGCTGTGGATGACATGTCGTCCAATCCGATGTCGATGGCCGGATGTTCGGTCCTGAAGGCGGCCACAGCACGCGGAGCCACGTCGATCGCGGACATGCCGAATCCCACCTTCAACGCACCCTCAGCCCCCGCCGAGATACGTTCCATGCGCTGTGCGAGCCCGTCGGCGCGGCGCACGAGGTCGACCGCATCGGCAAGCAGCGCCTCTCCGGCACGGGTGAGTGCTGCCCCATGCCGACCCCGGGTGAACAGCTGGCTTCCGGCCTGACGCTCCAGGAGCTGAATCTGTTTGGTGAGGTTGGATTGCGTGGTGGAAAGCGCCTTGGCCGCCAGCCCGAAGTTCCCGGTTTCGGCGACAGCAACGAAGGAGCGAATCAGCCGTAGTTCCATTCTGGGGATCCTAGTTTCATTCCCGAAGGGAATCAAAAGTCCTTAAAGTTTCATTAGACGGAATGCTAGGTGGCGGCGAGCATGGGAGGTGTCCCAACCAAGGAGAAACCAATGATCACCGCCCCCACCCTTCGCGCTTCGGTTGTCCAGTTCGAAGCCGCCCCGGATCGCCCGGACCTCAATCTAAGGACCATTCGCCGGCTGGCCATCAAGGCGGCGAGGGAAGGCGCCCGGATTGTTGCGTTCCCGGAAATGTGCCTGATCGGTTACTGGCATCTACGCAAGCAGACCCCGGAACGCTTGTATGAATTAGCACAGTCCGAGGACGGTGAACACGTCCAAACCATCAGGAAGCTTGCCGCAGAGCTCGAACTGGGGATCGGTATCGGGTTCCTGGAAGTACAGGCCGACGGGAGGCTTTTCAATTCCTACTCCGTCTGCCTCCCGGACGGGACCGTTCACACCCACCGGAAACTCCACGCCTTCGAGCACGAGGCCATCAGTAGCGGCTCGGAGTTCACAGTGTTCGATACACCTTGGGGTGTCAAAGCAGGGATTCTGATTTGTTGGGACAACAACCTGGTGGAGAATGTGCGTGCCACGGCCCTCCTCGGGGCAACGGTGCTTATCGCTCCCCACCAGACGGGCGGGACCAACTCGGCCAGTCCCCGGGGCATGAAGCCTGTCCCGGCAGAGCTATGGGACAACCGTGCAGCGGATCCCGCGGCCATCGAGGACGCGTTCCGGGGGGTCAACGGCCGTGGGTGGCTTATGCGGTGGCTGCCTGCCCGTGCCCACGACAACGGCATGTTCATCCTCTTCAGCAACGGCGTGGGCCGCGACGACGACGAGATCCGGACGGGGAATGCGATGATCATCGATCCCTACGGAACGATCGTGGCCGAGACCTGGGTGGCGGACGAAGCCGTGGTAACGGCAGATCTGGACTTTGATCTCGTGCCACTTTCAACCGGGCGCAGATGGATTCGTGGCCGCAGGCCAGAGCTGTACGGCATCCTCGGCCGCCAGCAGGGAAACGAGCTGGACGCTCGTGCAGCGCGCTTCTCCAAGGACCCTGTGGACGTCTGAACGGACGTTCCCTCGTGGCCAGCGGCTAGCGGGCCCGACTCAGGGTGAGGGGGTAAACCATCAGGGGGCGTTTCACCATAGCCGCAGGTCAATGACCTCTTGCGCCGCACTTTGTACCGTCGATCGTTGGGCGATAAGGTATTGCCAGACCGTTTTGCAGAGGGCGGCCCTTTTCGCTCCTTTGCTGTCTGCTGGGGACGCATTTCAGTCAGTAGGAACGTGCATGGTCAACCCCCTCCCCGAGCATGAAGCTCTCCAGAACGGATACTTTTTGGATCTCGTCCTGGGAAGCGAGGACGTTGAGGCTTTTCTCAGCGACCTCGCGGCTTTCTCAGCCGAGAGCCTCTCTCACCCGGAGAGCCCGGTATACAGCGGCATCACAGTGTTACGTCGCAAGAAGTCGGCAACTGCCGCAAGCAGTGACGAGCGCGCCCGCGTCATGGATCAGCTCCAAAGCACCTTCGAAGGCCCCTGCCTCACGGCCATGGACAAGCTCACCCCCGTACTGGTCCCGGACCTCCTGAGCGACCAGCGTTGGCCGGCCTATATCCAGGCCGCCTCCGACCAAGGGCTTCGCTCCATCCTGAGCGTTCCGCTCCTGGTCGAGGGCGATACGCGCGCTGCCCTGAACCTGTACTCCGAGAAACCGGATGCGTTCCAAGCCGAGGACATGGAGCGGGCCGAGGTTTTCGCCTCCCACGCCTCCAAGTCGCTGCGTCTCGCCTTGAAAATCGCACAACTCAGCGATGCCCGGAACGACCTGGCAACAGCGATGCAGTCGCGCACCGTCATCGACCTCGCGGTCGGGGCGATCATGGCGCAAAACCATTGCAGCCAGGAGGAAGCTTTCACTATCCTGCGGACGGCCTCCAGCAACCGGAACATCAAGCTGCGGCATCTGGCCAAGTCCATCATCGCGGCGGTGTCTTCCGGGAAGATCACGACGCACTTCGAGGAGTGAGTACATTCTGCTGGATCATCGTCGCCCGCACATCGGTGCACCCGCGGAATTCCAGGGTTGGGTGCCGGTGCCACGCCGGATGATCCAGCAAAATTTGCCCGAACCAGTAAGTCCGCCCACCGAACCCGTTTCGTAACCCGAGGCAACCATGGAGCAGACTGGGTTGGGTGACCGCCAAGAAACCCCGCCCCGGACTCGCGATTGCTGCGCTGAGCCTCGGAACTGCACTGAACCCGCTGAACTCGTCCATGATCGCTGTGGCACTGGTGGTCCTTCGGGAGCATTTTGAGCTCGACGTCGCAACAGTCACCTGGGTGATCACGTCGTTCTACCTGGCGTCCGCGGTAGGGCAACCCCTCATGGGCAGGCTGGCTGACCGCTTCGGGCCCCGGCGGCTGTTCATGTTCGGCATGGCCTTGGTCGCTGTTACTTGTGCGATCGCACCGTTCCTGCCCAACTTTGCGCTGGTTTGCGTGGCCCGCGCGCTCATGGCTGTAGGGACCGCGACGGCGTACCCGTCCGCCGTCGTGATGGTTACCGAACTAAGCCGGCTGGCGAACTTGCCGTCCACCCGGCCGCTGGGCCGGATCCAGATGGCCAACACCTCGGCCGCTGCTGTGGGTCCCGTGGTGGGCGGCCTGTTGGTGAGCCTGGTGGGGTGGCAGGCGCTGTTCGCTATCAACGTGCCCATCGCGCTGCTCGCGTTGTTTGTTGTCCGGCAAACTGCACCTGCCGATTCCGGGAGGGAGACCGGTTCGCTGGGAACGCTGATACGGGATTCCGACATCCCCGGCATCCTCGCGTTCGTCACCTCCCTCATGCTCGCCATGATGGCGCTGCTCAACGTGATGCCGGGCTACCGCTGGTACCTTCTGGGAGCGGCTACCGTGATTGGCGCGCTTTTTGCCTGGCGCGAGCTGCGGTTCAGGCCGCCGTTCCTGGACCTCCGGCTGCTGGGCCGCAACCGGCCGCTGTTGCTGGTCTATGTGCTGTTCATTGTTTTCAGCGGCGTGTATTACTTTGCGTTCTTCGGCCTGCCGCAGCTGCTGCAGGAAGCGGGCCATTACGACGCCGGTGTGGTAGGCCTGCTGATGCTTCCCCTTGCGGCGTTGTCGGTTGTGGTGACGCCGCTGACGGTGCCGTTCATTGAGCGGTTCGGTGTGCGTTCGGTGCTGATCGCCGGCGTCGGGATCCTGACGCTCGCGGCAGGAACACTTGGCGTCCTGACGACGACGTTGTGGGCTCCGGTGGTGTTCGTGCTGACTGCCTTGATGGGTGTTCCGTATGGTGTGGTCAGTACGGCGTCGAACCAAGGCCTGTATGTTTCGGCCCGTCCCGAGGAGAGGGGTGTGGCGGCTGGCATCTTCCAGACGTGCCGCTACCTTGGCGCGATCACCGCAACCGTGCTGATCGGCGTGCTGTACGGTCCGGGTGTGAACCAGGCGAACTGGGGCATCATGGTCCTGGTGATGCTCGGGCTTAGTGCCTTGGTGCTGGTGCTCGCGGTGATGTGGCGGAAACCGGCGGCCGTTTAGCGGATCGGTTGGGCCCGATTCGATGGCCCGCTGCACATTCGACGTTGCCCGTCATCGAATGTGCAGGTGAACATCGAAACGGGACCCTGGCAGTGGTGCCAGAGTCCCGTTTTCATGCTGAACCGAGGGCTGTGCTTAGCGGTTGAGGAACGCCTCGTGCTGGCGGTGGGCTTCTGCCACCTGTTCGCGGATCTTCTCCACGTCCTTGGCCTTGTTCCGATACTTCAGGGGCATCTGGACGATCTGGGCTTCCTCCGCGGTCAATGCCCGGTAGATACGCTCGCGCTCATTGGCGTCGGCGGTGTAGTCGAGGTCCAAGTAGTCCACGGCGTGGCGGCGGGCGTTGTTGATGGCAGTTTGGGCCTTGCCTGCCGGGCTTATCAGTGAGAGCACCACGGTGATGACCAGGACGCCGATGATGACGCTCAGCGATAGGCCTGTGGTGATCTCGATGACGTTGACGTGTTCGCCGCCATTGATGAACGGCAGGTTGTTCTCGTGCAGCGCGTGGAGAATCAGCTTGACGCCGATGAACGCGAGGATGGCCGCCAGGCCGTAGGAAAGGTAGATGAGGCGGTCCAGCAGTCCGTCGATCAGGAAGTAGAGCTGGCGCAGGCCCATCAGCGAGAACGCCGTCGCCGTGAACACGATGAAGACGTTCTGCGTCAGGCCGAAGATAGCGGGGATGGAGTCGAGGGCGAAGAGGATGTCCGTGCCGCCGATGGCCACCATTACCAGGAGCATGGGAGTCAGGGCACGCTTGCCGTTGACCATGGTGAAGAGCTTGTCGCCGTCGTATTTATCCGTGGTGTGGAAGAGCTTTTTGGCGAGCCGGATGATGAAGTTGTTCGCTTGGTCGTCGCCGTGGTCGCCGGGTTTGAGGAGGTTTCCGGCCGTAAGGAGCAGGATGAGGCCGAAGATGTAGAAGACCCAGGCGAACGAGTTGATGAGCGCGGCGCCGAGGAAAATGAAGCCGGTGCGAGCGATCAGTGAGAACACGATGCCGAACAACAGGACCTTCTGCTGGTCTTCACGCGGCACCCGGAAGCTCGCCATGATGATCAGGAAGACGAACAGGTTGTCGACCGAGAGGGCCTTCTCCGTAATGTATCCGGCGAAGTACTCCGAACCCATCTGTGCTCCGCCAAAGACCAGTACCAGGATGCCGAAGACGACGGCCAGGCCTACGTAGATGGACGACCAGATGGCTGCTTCCTTCAGGGAAGGAACGTGGGCCTTGCGGATGTGGAAGAAGTAGTCAAAGGCCAAGAGCGCCAGAATGACGACGATGGTGATGCCCCAGATGAGGGGAGAGACGGTCATATGATCCTGCTTTCGTGAGGCGCGCGAGTGGTGTTGCTCACCGAGGGTCAAACTCGTGGAATCAAATTTACCGGGTCTGGTGGGGCTGGTGGTAACGGGAGTGCGCTGGAAAGTACTTGACAGACTGGAAAGTACTTTCTTAGAGTTGCTCTATCAAGTAAACGCATCTTTGGGGGAACCATGAACGACACCACAGGCGGCCCTTCCGCTGCAGAAGCACGCGAGCTCCTTGCCAAGGCAGAGGCCATCAGTGCCACCTCAACCAACGCAGCGGCCTGGCCGGTTGCCGTCACGTTTACCAGCCTCGCGATCATTGGATCGCTGCTCATGATCGGTATGCACATCGTGCTCGTGACCGGTTACGGCGCAGCCCTGTTAGCCATTTCGGTGGGTGCCTGGGCTGCCGTCACAGCCTCCGTCTGGCCCATGTTCCAGCGGTCCACCAAGGCCGGCTACACCAGGCGCTTCCTCACGTCCCTGTTTGCGTACTTTGCCCTTTACATAGTGGCGCTCGTGGTGGGCGCCTCGTTCTTCAGGGACGGCAACCTTTGGTTCTACCTCCCGGCGGCCATTGCTCTCGGTGCAGTGGGCCTGGCAGCGGCCTTCCGTGAGCTGCGCGCATGAGCGCCCCGGCGGAGCACCCGCGCCACAAGCTCAACGAACTGGTCCATTCACCCGTCCGGTTCTCCATCATGGCTGCCCTGGCGGGAGCGGAATCGATGGACTTCAAGGACATCCGCGATGCCATCCAGGTGAGCGATTCCGTCTTGAGCAAGCAACTGGCCATCCTGGAGAAGGCCGAGTACGTGAAGATCAAGAAGAGCTTCGCGGGGAAAATGCCGCGGACGTCGGCCAGCCTGACGGCATTGGGCCGGGACGTATGGGCTGCGCACCTGCAGACGCTGCGGGAGATTGCGGGCGGCTGATCCCTCCCGTATGTGAAGTACGACGGCGGAACGCGCCTTGAGTGCCCAGAGGTCCGGACATGCGGGGGTGCTGCAGGCTTTTCATGTCACAGCGCGGCGCATCGCCTATCTCGTTTGGATTTGGGTCCACTCGTCTTGGTTTGCCGGCCGGTGCCAGTACTGCCGGGGCTGTTCGGATTCGCGGGCGACGTCCGTGAGCCAAAGGGTGCTGCCCGGGTCCCAGCCCGCAATGACAGTTGCCGTGTCCTGATCGACAGCAAGCGCGCGTCCTGCCGCGTTCAAGTACCCGGTGACCGTGAGATGCACGGCGTCCCATTCCGTGGCCGCAAGCTCCCAGTCAGGGATGACCCAGCGACCGTGCCGAGCTGTTGTACGGAACCAGTCATGACGGCGGGACGCTGAAACTTCCAAGGGGAACGCCCCGCACAAAGCAGTCCAGTCCTCCGCGGTGTGGATATCCAGGATCCGGCCAGTTCCACTCACGGGAATTGTCGTGGCATCCTCCCAGCCGAGGGAATCCTCCACGAGGCTGAGGCCTTCGGGGATGCGCGGCACAGTCTGCACGAGTCCGTGCGCGATGGACCACCATTCTCCACTGAAGTTGGCTTGCGGGTCTTTGGGTCGTTCCCACGCTGCGCGGGCTTCTTCGGCACGTTCCTTGCGGGCCCATTCGGCC
Source organism: Paenarthrobacter sp. C1 (assembly GCF_049315185.1). Classification (NCBI taxonomy): domain Bacteria; kingdom Bacillati; phylum Actinomycetota; class Actinomycetes; order Micrococcales; family Micrococcaceae; genus Paenarthrobacter; species Paenarthrobacter sp. C1. The sequence continues at coordinate 1,180,955 of NZ_CP186052.1, forward strand.
AGGGTCTGTTGTGGATTCCGGGGGAGTGGTGCGGGGTCGCTTGCCGGCCGCCAGTCGATGGCCCATTGGTTCGGTTGGAAGCCTTGGTGCCACCAATGAGTGGCGTCGGACGCCAGCAAACCCGCAGCCACATGTGCCAACGCGGCGGTCACGGCGTCGGTGCCGGCGAGTACGTCCTCGCCGTCGGGAGGCTGCCAGTATCGGGCCGTGTCCACGCTGCGTTGGAGGGAGTACTGCGCCAAGGCAGAACTGACGGCTCCCACGTCCAGCGAAGCGATGCCGGCGGCGACCTCGGCTACCGTCGGGATGGCTGGAAAAGGTTCCAGTTCATGTCCCGGAGAGCCGCTGAGCGTGAGCATGACCCGGGATCTGCCAGCCCCCGGATCGAGGTTGTATCCAAGCTCGAGTGCGGCTCGCCGGATGAACGGGTCGGCCTCTATTGCGAGCTCAAGGCAAAGGCGCCTCCCACGCGGGCCACGGAGCAGGAACTCAGCATCAGGCAGCATCCGCCCATCCTGCCATACCCGGTATTCCATCGAGGCGCACCAGTCTCGCTGTCAATACTCCGGAACTTCCGCTCGCTCGCCGTCCGCTGTGACCGCTAGCTGACGCTGACCAAGACTTGGTCGAGTTTGCTACCCCGTCCGTAAACCCCAGCTTGCGATGCTGCCCCCGGGGCAAGAAACGAGCAACAATCCTTGGGGCCCATTGATCGTCCAAGCCTCATAGTTCTTATCCGCAGGGACGTCCATGGCGCTCCCGTCGGCGAAGTCCACATGAAGGGCGCCGCGGTTGTCGGCCAGGCCCGCCACGATTGATGACCGGGTGATCGAGAGAGCTGGACCCAGAAGGGCAGGTTTTCCGTTGGGGTCAAGCTGGTGGATGTTCCCGGCAGCAGACTTGAAGATGAAGTCCGACGCGATCCTGAGGATCATGCCGCCGTCTGTGCAGATGGTGAATGCATGGTCGACCCGGCATTGGACTATCAGGTCTGGCCCCGGAGTAACCGGCCACGACCAGAGCACGTGGTCGTCCACTGGGATATCGCTCATGTTTGCATCCACATCTGATCTTCCGGTCCCAATGCGTCGACGAAACTGGTCAGCACACTCATTCCGTCAGGCTCCGCGCCCCACCCGTCCTCGAACGCATCAAAGGAGTCATCGAGAACCACAAGATCCTGCACCATGGGGTGTCCCTCATGACCAATGGTCCTGTGGACCCATCTGGTGAGTTCCCGTATCTGCAGGTTTCCAGCAAGGACCTGGCTTGCGTAGTGGTGGGTGGCAGCAAGTTGAGCTTCTTCCCGGGTCATGGATCCCGTTGCCATGCCAAGCGAGCTGAGGGCATCAACTATCAGCGTTCCGAGCTGGAAGACGTTGATGTCTGGTGATGCTCCAGCAAGTTCGCGGAGAGATTCGTTGTCATAACCTTCGACCAGCGCATTTGTGGCTGCCGAGATGGCTGGAGTTGCAGCAGCCTGCCTGAGGATCCACAAAGCTCTGGCCGTAAGGAGTTCGCCCAATGCTGCGCTATACACTAAAGCGTCTGCCGCCGGAGGCTGTTACCCGACTGGGCAAGCCGAGGCTTTGCGTAAAGCCATGCGAGTAGCCCGAGCAGCGGAACAGCAAATAAAAGCAGTACCCATAGGATCCGGGTTGTTTGGTTCAGACGGACTTCCCCGAGCACGTCGAAGACTGCCCAAATGATCGAGCCCATAACAAAGGCCGCTGACGCCGCCGCCAACAGCACCAAGGCCCACTGCCAAACTTCCACGTTGTCCCCTCGGCCAGAATTCCGTCAATATAGCACCCTGAAACCGCTCCGCGGCCGGGTGCCAGAACATTTCGGCCGCCGCCGTTGTGCTCTGGCCGAAAGCACGACGGCGACGATCGCCGGCCGCTGTGACCGCTAGCTGACGCTCACCAACACCTGCTCGATACGCGCAAGCAGGCCCGGCCAGCCGTTGCCCATGCCCTCGATGGCCTGCCGTCCCATGGGTGAGTCCAGGTTGAAGCCGGCGTGTTCGAAGTGAAGTGTTGTCCCGGCGTCGACCGTTTCCAGCGTCCAGGTGATGGTCGTATCCAAGGTGCCTTCGGCGAAGATGGGCGGACGGATACGTTTCGAAGGAAGGGAAGGACGTAGTTGCAATGTGGCCTTAAACAAAAAATTGACCCGTCTCCCGGTTGTACCGAGTTGGCGAGCCGCAATTTGCAAGAAAGCTGAGGGTGGGGCGATGCCCCCGGCTATCGATTAATCGCTGGGATTTTCCTTTTAAGGCTTCACGTACCGCATGGAACGTTAGTCAATTCATCATAGGCGGCCGCTGAGTAGCGGGTCCCACTCAGATAGAGCTCTCCGTACGTTTCGGTGCGATACGACGTGTTATTCCCGTTGGCGCACCAGTACGCATAATCATTCGTGAAGGAACTCGCTGGACCCGAGTAGACAACATTCGATGCCACCTGGTTGTTGTAACTGAACCAGGCATAGAACCCCAACCATGAGTCCATATCGGCAGTACTAAATGTAAACGGACATGAGGTGAGACTGCGGGAAATGATCCTGCCCCCGTCTTGGTAGACCCAGACAGACAAGCCGCAACCTGATGGGAACAGCATAGGAGCTATACGCACATCCTCATTTTTCTGCAACTTCTTCTGCTTACCACCTTCCACGAAGGCTGTAGTTGAAGCTGACAGCACTCGCACCCCAGAATTGTGGATCTTGGCGTCATGCTCAAGCACTTTTGGATCACTCAGGTCCAAAGGTCCGCCCTTTACGGGCTGCTGAGTGTGCGACCTGCTTGATGGCGAGGCATTTGACGAGTGTTCTGCGGGCGTTGCATTTGCGGGCGCCGTTACGACTGCCCCATTAGTAGCGCTGCCGTAATGGCGGTGATTAATCTCATTGCTTTAAAGGTAGTTCCCTCTCTTAGGGCAATGAGGGATCGCAAGTAGCCTTATTGGCTACTCCATCCTCCCCCAACGAGGGCATCATCACTTATAAATCTATGAGATACAAGACCTTGGCTTAGATAAAATCATTCCGAAGGGAACGAATGTCTCGACCTAAATTCGTCGTCGCTATGCTTGTGGGGAGCGCTGAGTCACTCTTGGCTACCCACATGATGACGCGGTCATTGAATTCGACTGCGAGGCCTTGCAATGGCGGGCAGCGTAGAACCCAGCCTGCTCTAGCGGTGCTGTTGATAGGCAGGATTATCGATTCAGCGCTTGAGTTCCGCAGCTTCCGCAGCAGGGTGGGCGGGCTTGCCGTGACCCGTGGACCAAATTCGACTAACTCCGTCTCGAGCAGATCGATAAGTTGTTTAGTCGTAAGTGGTGAGCCTCCCTGTAGTTCCAAAGTTAGGAGAACTTCTCTGTCTTGTGGTTCATCTGGATTGTTAAGCAGTGGGCCTAGATTTGTGACGACGAGCCTGCCGTTAGGAGTCAGGGTAGGACCAGCAGTTGACGTTCGTTTGAGGGCGCCACAAGGTATCGCTGAGGCGAACTCGCCGAAGCTATCTGCTGCCTCCAGTGCGCGCTGTCGGCGCAAAACGACACTTGGTGTTTCATTTTCCGCTGCGTACATCGATCCACCCATGGCTCGATTCTGCCCCAAAAGAACGGCAAGAGCCCGTAATCAACATCGGTTGTCCCTAGCCCACGCTCACCAACACCTGCTCGATACGCGCAAGCAGGCCCGGCCAGCCGTTGCCCATGCCCTCGATGGCCTGCCGTCCCATGGGTGAGTCCAGGTTGAAGCCGGCGTGTTCGAAGTGAAGTGTTGTCCCGGCGTCGACCGTTTCCAGCGTCCAGGTGATGGTCGTATCCAAGCTGCCTTCGGCGAAGACGAAAGTTATGGAATCGCCGGGCTCGACGGCGGTGACTTCGCACTGCTGCTGGCCCCAGGCGCCCATGTCCATGGTGAAGCGGTGTCCGACCACGGGTGCGATATCGCCAGGCGCCCACCAGCGGGCGAGCAGTTCCGGCGTCGTGAGGGCGGCCCACACGGCTTCTTTGGGGTGGGGGAAGGTGCGCTCGAGGCGGATTGCGTTTTCAGTCATGGGTGTTCTCCTCATCCAGAAGACCGGCCAGGGCATCGAGCCTCTGGTTCCAGTAATGCTCGTAGTGCTGCAGCCAACCGCTGACTTCACGCAGTCCTTGCGGCTGGAGGTGGTAGATCCTGTGCCGGCCTTGCCGTTCCTCGCGGATCAGGCCTGCCTCCTTGAGGACGGCCAGGTGTTCCGACGCCGATGAGCGGCTGAGCTCCAGTCGACCCGTCAGTTCGCCCGCGGTCAGGGGACCGGCGAGGAGGGTGTCGAGGATGGTCCGCCGCGAGGGATTCGCGAGGGCGCCGAAGACGTCGGAGGGCACGGGTTGATGATATGTCGGAAAATTCCGAAATGAAAGGTCTCCTGTGGAACGCAAAACCTAAAGGTTGCGCGTGACCACACATTTATGGCGTTTCAAGCAGCTATCTTTGCGCTTGCAGCACCTACTTTGGCGTCTTCGGCACCTGCGCGCGGGTTTGCGGGCGCAGTGGCGGGTCGCTGGTGCTGTGCTCATGCTCGGAACTTTAAAAGGCCAATGTCGACGTTGAGCACCACGTTCTACCCGGGTCCGGCATGCGTTCCTGAATCGCCCTCGTCTCGACAAGTTCCCAGCTGCGGTCGACTTTATTGCGGCGTGGTGCCTGGGTCGATCTGCGCCGGACTGAAGATGAGCTGAGGGTGCCGCGTGGACCCCTAGACGACCTTGATGACCACTCATTTTTGGGTAGTCCAGCACCTAATTTGAGTCGTGGACCACCTAGTTTGTGGCTTTTCGACACCTAGACCGCCTTTTGCGGGTGGAGGCTGTGCGGGTCAAGCAAGATCGTTCTTGATTAGGAGCAATCATGATCCTGAAGCGCATCAGCAAGATATTTGGAGCCCTTATAGTGGCCGCGAGCTTGTGTCTGCTGTGGAGCTGTGCGCTGGGTGTTGGCGTGAGTATGGTTTCCATCTTCGTTCCGGGGGGACCACCCGTTGGATGGGCGCTTGTAGGGGCATTGTCATCCATGGGGATAGCCTTGGCTGGTTGCGCGGGTTGGTAGACCCGCGGACGTCCCGCGACGAAAGGGGTCCGGCATGACGAAGCGGAAGGTTCCTCCGCCGCTACAAATCGCTGCGTTCTTCGGGATGGCAGTTGTGTTCGCGACGTGGCAGCCATTTGTTTGGTGGCGTGCCGTCGGCTCAGTAATCATGCTGGCGCTCGGGTGTTATGGCGTCTATGTACTGCTCAGATCTCGGTGGGGAACAGGTGCCGGGGATGTCGATGGCGGGACCGAATAGCATTGAGATACGGTGACAGGTCTGCAGGCTTATGCTTGCCGGCCTGTCCCTTTTGTTGGCCTATGGTGAGGCGCCTTTGTCGCACTCCGGGCTGCGCGCCCTGTCCACGGCCTGCCACGAATCCGAATTGATGCCGCCGTCGTTTGGTTTCGGCTCGCGCTAGAGATTGCGGACATCGCTGGGTGCAGAGTCTTTTCGCGAATCCGCTTTCAGGTTCGAAAGTGAGAGACCCAAAGACCGTGGGGACTTCACGATGCCTCAGCAGCAGCGTTGTGTCCGTGCCGTTTGCCTCCACGCCTCATCCTTGCATGGGTGAGGCTGGCTGCTTAGGCGGGGCCGCCGTCGTTGTTTGCCAGGAGGAACTTCCGCAGGAGGTTCGCCAGCTGTTCGCGTTCGGTCTTGGAGAGGCCGTCGAGCATCTTCTGCTGATTCTCCACGTGATGTTCCACCACCTCGTCAACCAGGGCAAGTCCCTCGGGCGTCAGGCTGACCAGTAGCTGACGGCGGTTCCCGGGGTTGGTTTCGCGGTGGATCAGGCCGCGGTTCACCAAGCGGTCGACGCGGTTGGTCATGGCTGCGGAGCCGATCATGGTCAGGCTGGCGAGCTGCCCGGGCGTGAGCGGCGCCTCGGCTGCCGACCGCCGAAGGGTTGCCAGGACGTCGAACTCCCAAGGCTCCAGCCCGAACTGGTTCATGAATCTCTGCACATCGAGTGACGCCAAACGGTTCGCCCTTGCGAGTCGGCCCAAAATGCCCATGGAGCTGACATCCAGATCGGGGCGCTCCCGGTTCCATTGGTCAAGAATCGTGTCCACTGCGTCGCGGTCCATTGCCCTCCCATGCTTGACCTCAAACAGTACAACACCTACATTGTCATACATCAAATAGTTCGACATTGAAATGTATGGGAGTGAACAATGGCTCGGATGTCTCCCCGCGACCTCTTCATCACCGCGCTCGCGCCGATGGTCTGGGGCTCCACCTATCTGGTGACAACTCAATTCCTTCCCGCCGACAGGCCGCTCCTTGCCGCAACCGTGCGGGCCCTGCCTGCCGGAATCGTGCTGATGCTCGTCACCCGGACATGGCCGCGGGGAACTTGGTGGTTCAAAGCAGCGGCACTGGGCGCACTGAACATCGGGCTGTTCTTCTTCCTGCTGTTCTTCACCGCGTACCAGTTGCCGGGTGGGTTGGCGGCGTTGGTCGGGTCGATCCAGCCCCTGTTCGTGCTCTTCCTGGGTGCGTTGCTGCTGGGGGAGAGGATCCGCCTCGCGCACATCGTGGCGTGCGCCGTGGGAGCTGCCGGGGTCGGTTTGCTGGTTCTGCGCTCCGACGCGTCGCTGACGGTCATTGGTGTGCTTGCCGGGATGGCGGGTGCGCTGAGCATGGCGGCCGGCATTGTCCTGACGAAACGTTGGGGAAGGCCCGACGGCGTGGGGCTGCTTGGGTTTACCGGCCTTCAGTTGGCGATGGGTGGGGTGATGCTGCTGCCGGTAACGCTGGTGGTTGAGGGACTGCCGACGTCGGTTACCTTGCCCAATCTTGCGGGCTTTGCCTACCTCAGCGTCATTGGTGCGTTGGTGGCTTACGCCGTGTGGTTCCGGGGGATTCAGCGGCTGCCCACGATGGTGGTCTCGTTCCTGGGATTCCTGAGCCCGCTGGTCGCGACCGTGCTGGGGTTCGCGTTCCTGGGGGAGGCGTTGTCGGGCTGGCAGATTGTGGGCGCGGTGTTGGTGCTGGGGTCGGTGTATTTGGTGCAGCGGGCTGGGGCGGCGGCGCGTCAGCCAGTGCCGGCAAAGGTGAAAGTGCTTAGCTGACGGGGGTGGAGTTCTGATGCTTGTCCCGCAGGGGTGGCGGGAGGACGATCGAATCAGCGGCAGCGCCGGAATGCGCTCGCGGTGTTGTGTCGTCGCGGCCCCGAGCCGTATCCAGGAGGCAGTGCTCATCGGCTGGACGTAAGCCGGACTGGCGCTGGCCCCGAGGTCTTACTTCGCGTTCAAGTTGGTGCGTTGATGAACCGCCATGGCTGGCTCGTTCGACTGGCTGGAGTGATGGTCGCGTCGATGCTGGCCGGATAGGTACTTGCCGGGTGCACATCACCGGGCCCGCCGCCGTCGCCGTCTCCATCGCCTTCGGCCTCGCCGTCGCCGTCGTTCGGTGACGCCGAGGCCATCAGCTCCCTGGAGTACGCGATGCAGACCTTCATGGACCAAGACGCTGTGGCTGTCCTCGCCCAACTGCGGTGGCCAGGTGGTGAATGGTCGAAGGCTTACGGAGTCCGCGATCTAGACACGAGGCAACCGGCCCGGCCGCAGGATCGAGTCCCCGTTTCAAGCGTTACCAAGACCATGACGGCGGTTTCCGTGCTGAAACTCGTTGACGACGGACTGATCGCTCTAGATGATCCCGTCAACGGGCTTTTGGAGAGCTTTGGGGTTGGTCTCAAACCTCCCGTCCCGATCACTCTGAGGCAATTGCTCTCCCAGACGTCGGGAATGCCAGATTACCGAGACATGATGATCCGGAGCTTGGAGGACTTTGTGTCTGCTTCCTCTCAGGGGCTGACCACCCCGCAGGCTCTTCGGCTCGCCGGTACGTTGCCTTGGGAAGCGCGAACTGTCGGGCTATTCCATTACTCCGACTCGAACAACCTGGCATTGAGACTGATCCTGGAAAAGTTCCGTGGCAAGTCATACCCTCAGATTCTTCGCGACGACATCATCAGCCCGCTCGGGCTGACCCATACGACTATCGACGAGGACGCGCCGGACGCCCCTGACCTGATCAAGGGCTACGTCAGCGTCCGAGGCAAGCGCGTCACCGGTGGCCCGGTCCTGGAACAGCTGGGTTCCCCGCTGCCAGTCGTGGTCTCGACCATGGCCGACGTCAATGACTTTATGGCTGCCCTGTTTGGTGGTCGGGTCTTGTCCGCCAATTCGTTGACGGAGATGAAGAAGGTGGTGATCGGACCCTTTGCGTTGGGGCTGGTCAAGTGGTCCCCGGACTGCGGCGGCGCACCGCGTTTCTTCACGAAAGGCGGTTTCCTCGACTTCCGGGCCGTCGCCCTTAGCTCTGACGATGGGCGATACCAAGCGTCAATGGCCGTGTCTCCTGCTCCGGAGCCGTCATTGCGGGCGGGTGAGGACTTGGTGGACGAACGCGATTTGATGAGCAGCCAGATGCTGTCGGCCCTGATGGAGGTGCAGGATCGGTTGTGTGGGTAGGGGTGCTGGGCGGGTAAGGCACGACTATCCGACGCTAATGCGGTCGATGCGTTCCGTACTCGGACTGCCGTCTAGCGTGTTCGTGTAGCCGCCGTCCAGTTGCCCCACACCCGATTTACAGCATCCAAATGAGGGGCTCGGGGAAGGTGCAGAAGATCCTTCCGCGTGATGGCAAGCTCGTCGAGTGCTGGGCCGGTTGGGCTGGCATGCAACATCAAGTCTGTATCCATGCACCAGTAGCCGCGGTCGAAGGCTAAATGATGATTCGCGCAAAGCGGGAGGCCGTTGCGTGGGTCATCGCTTCCTTTGCGCTTCTTCGCGAGCAAGTGTGCTGCCTGCAGAAGGCCTTGGATGCTCAACCCACAAACGGCGCACTCGTGGCCGTAGCGCTTGTAAACGTCGTAGGCGAAACGTACTTGATTCGGTCTGTTCCTCCGAGCGCTGTAGCTCGACGCGTCGTCCTCAATTGTGAGCCTGAAAGCCTCATCATGTTCCGTCGGCAGCGGTGGCGGTGGAGGGAGTTCCGACCGCGTGAAGGTTATGAGCATCACCCTGTTCCGGTCGTCCAGGTCTTCGATGTAACCGCGGTACACGGTTCTTGTCGTTGATTTGCGGCCCGGTCCTATGACGAAAACTGGAAGGCTGGCTCTGTACGCAGCCTTGGAAGCTTCAATTTCGGACGCATCGTGTCCGGATCTGCCCGTCGTCGGATAGTGATAGATGACGCCCGTATCTGTTAGCTCGTCATCGTAGTGGCGACCTGTATTGAGGAACGAGAGGGCAATGCCCCTGGGAGTTTCCAGCGTTCTGGTTTCCGCGTTTGGGACGAATATGCCGGCTTGGTTGCCGTAAATCCCAAGTGCCCTTGGCAGAGCCCGTGGAACGTCGGTGGGCCCACCCGCCGCGAGAAGCGACGCCCATAGTGCCTCTCGTCGGACTCTCTCCGCCATGATGGCGGCTGAAAGCTGTACCCGCGCCGTGCTTTCGCCATCTTCCGGGTTCTTCAGTACGTGCTCAACCACGGCGATCTGCTCGATTCCTGTCCCTTTTGTGCCAGCTACGATCTGGGGGCATCGAAGCGGCGGATCGTCTGAGTCTGGCAGTGCTGCCAACGATCCTTCCTCCAAAATATACGAAAACCGCGTCACATTCGGTTCCTGGATTGCACATAAATAGGGGATGTCTATCTCCATTCAGGGTGATGTCATCGTCCCAGGACTGGATGCACCACGAGGACAGATCTCCTTAGGCTTCTTGGACGACATCGTAGGGGGACGATTCCGAAAATGACTACGGCACGTAAGCTCCGCATTTGGAACATTGCATCCACAGTCCTGCTGTTAGCCGTTTTGACTTTGCAGTTCACCAAAGTGATCGATGGGTTCTGAAGCATGACACTCCTGGTGCTGGTCGGGGCCCCGACGACGGTGGCTTGGGTGATTCTTGAGCGGCGCCAGGGCGCCGAGAAGATGCGGGACTCGGCTTAGCCTGTCTTCTCATCTACCAAGGCCAAGACGGTGGGCCTGTGCCAGCGCAAGATGCTGTCGGCGTCGTCGTATCTGTCCGGTGACCATTGCCTAGTCGCCTCACCTGTGGAACTCTCGACTTGATCCTGCCGCCGGGGTGACGGCAGGCAGCAGGGAAGGAACCCGACATGGGACTGATCCACATTGACCTGTTCACCACCCTCGATGGGGTCGCGCAGGCGCCGGGCGGGCCGGAAGAGGACACTGCCAACGACTTTGCGTTCGGCGGCTGGCAGGCGCCGCTCATCGACGAGGTTGTCGGCGAGCAGATCGATTCCGGTATGGCGGGGATGGACGCGCTGCTATTGGGCCGGCGGACCTATGACATCTTCTCTTCGTATTGGCCGAACCAGCGTGGCAAAATCGCGGAGCTGTTCAACCGGATTCCGAAGTACGTGGCCTCGCGTCAGTCGCCGCATCTTGAGTGGGGAGGATCCACGCTTCTCGGCCCAGACACAGTGGCTGAATTGCGGGAGCTACGCGAGAAGCACCAGAACGTCCACGTCATCGGCAGCCTCGATTTCGTCCAGACTCTTTTCGCTGAACGCATGTTCGATCAGCTCAACCTCTGGGTTTATCCAATCCTCCTGGGCAGCGGGAAGAAGGTGTTCGCCGATGGGGTGGTGCCAACGAACCTTCGGCTTATCGAGCCCGTGGTTGCCTCCCCGAAGGGCGCTGTGATGCAACGCTACGCCTTGGTTGAGGGGACTCCTGGGGTGGGAAACATGGCGGAGATTGATCAGGCGGAAAGCCAGTAAGGCTTTCAATCCCCAGCAACCCGCCCCGCCACGTACTCCGCGTCAAGCCCCACGCCTCCAACAATGGAGGAGTAGTGCCGGGTCAGCCACGGCAACCCGACCACGAACAGCCCGGGAAACTCCGTGACACCCCGGGAGTGGTTCGGATACCCCCACTCATCCACCAGCGGCAGGTCCACAAACCCAAAGTCCAGCTTGTATCCGGAAGCCCACAACACGGAAGTGATGCCCGCCTCCGCAAGGCTCACCCGCGAAGGCTCCGCAGGCAACCAGTCATCCGCTTCCGCAACCGCCTGCTCCGGTGCATCGATCCCCGCTGCCGCAATATACGCATCAATCGCCTTGCGTGAACGCTGTCCAAACGCGGACTCAACGGCTGCGAGGCGTTCGGGGAGGTCGTCACTGAAGGTGATGACGCCGTCGTCGACTGATTCAAGGTGACCGTGCAGGTGTATGCCGCGGCGGCCGAGTTCGCGCAGGTGGATGCTGTGGCCGCCGTCGGTACCGGAAAGCAGGGGATTGGGCGCAAACCGCAACGCGGGGGAGGGTAGTGCCTCACGGGTGAGTGCGTTGACGCCGTAGTCAGGTCCGTGTTTGCCGGTCTCGAGCATCCAGTAGATGAGGTCCTGGCCACGGTAGCGGCGAGGGGCTTCGGGAACGACGGAGATCGCGAGGTGGACGTCGCGGCCGGCGTCGTGCAGCTCCTCGGCGACCTGACCGCCCGACTGGCCGGTCCCTACGATCAACACGGCACCGTCGGGCAGTTGCTCCGGATTGCGGTAATCGTGGGTGTGCAGCTGGGTCACGGCGGCGGGGAGCTTGACGGCCGGGGCGGGAACCTTGGGCACCTGATAGGCGCCCGTGGCCAGGACGACGTTCCGGGCTCTCATGCTCCCTTGGGAGGACTCGATCAGGAACCCGCCCTCCGGAGAAGCGGACAACCGGGTCACGTCAACGCCCGTGTGGACCGGCGCCGCAATCAGCTCCGCGTATCGCCTGAAAAGGTTCACTGCGGCTTCGCGGGGGATGAAGGCGTCACGGTCGCCGTCGTCGAACGGCATCCCGGGAAGGTCCAGCGAAAGGTTGGGCGTGTTCATGTAGAAGCCGTCCCAACGATCCTGAAAAGCGCCGCCCAAAGTGTCGCGCCGCTCCAGGAGCTGATGCTCCACGCCGAATTGCGTGAGCCAATAACTCGTCGTGAGGCCGGCTTGGCCTGCGCCGATAACGACGGTTTCCGGGATGCGTCCCATGGGTGGACTTTACGCCCGGCCACCCCTTGGGAACAGTGCGTTGGGGAGAACTTTGCGGAGCACATCCTCCACACCGGGAGCAACGGACGGCGCCTTGCCGCCCAGCTCGAAAAGCGGCAGGTAGCCCATGTGCCGGGCGGCATGATTCGCCATGGCGAGAGGTCCGACGTCGACTCCGGACAACGGCTCCCCGCGTAGCAGGCGTGAGGCGCTGCGCTCGCATCCAGAGATCTCAATGATGACCTCGAGGTCGAAGTTCCGCAGCAAATGACTGCTCCAAGGACTCTTGGGATGCGCGTGATCGGACGACGATCCGCCAGGCGGGATTTCGGTGCAGCTCAATGTGACTGGCCCCCTGGGCGCTCGCAGTGTTCCTTTAGGAGAAGTGCGGGCTGAGGCCGGGTCGTGACGCGAACGCCGTCATATCCGGCCGGCTCGGATCACATACAAGAGGTGCCTTGTATCAGAGGAAGGGCACGTGAAGGCGGATCTCGGAAAGGCTGGGCATGGATTTTTGGGTGGATATAGCGCAGATTATTGGCGCGCTGGCTACGGCCACGGCGCTGTTCTTCGTCGCCAAAGCAACGTGACATTCGCGGCAAACAGTGGAAGAGTCCCAGCGGATGCGCCGCTTGGAGGCAGAACGGGACCAAAGAGCAATCACGACGGCGGAGCGGCGCCAAGCCGGGCGGGTCGCCTTCTGGCCGGTCAAGAAGAAGTTTCAAGGCAAAGAGCAGTGGGGCATCGAACTGGTCAATTCCAGTGAGGCGCCGATCTTCCGGTTGACCCTGGAACGGCCCGAAGGGGTCACGCGGAGGGACCACCCGATTCCGGCGATCAAGGCTACGGCCAAGATCCTCCCTCCCGGCCGCTACTTCTTCAGCCATCAAGACCGTTGGCCTGTATACATCGACGCGAGCCACGTTTGTGAGCCCCTCCCCGGGAACATCGACTACATGGGCACGGTGACCTTCATGGACAGCGACGGTCGTCACTGGGTGCGAGGTGCTGACGGAAAACTCCAACAGCAGGCTCCCGAAGGCGCGGTTGCATCGCAGGGTGCGGTCCATTCGGGACTGTGATCCAGCTGATTTTGGGGCTGTCTGGCACATCCGATGGATAAAACATTTCCCAGCACTAGCTATCTGCTCAGAACTCTGTAGACTTGATGGTGTTGTTGTGTTTGGCATTTGGTAGTTCAGGCAGTCCCCATGATCCATCTGGATCGTGACCTTCTGAAGTAACGGTGGAGAACACCCCACACCGGAGACCCGAAAGTCGGGAGAATCTCCACCTTCAGTAAGGACTGAAAAAAATGGCTACAGGTACCGTGAAATGGTTCAACTCCGAAAAGGGCTTCGGCTTCATCTCTCCTGAAGATGGCAGCCAGGACGTTTTCGCTCACTACTCTGCGATCAACTCCTCGGGTTACCGCTCCCTCGAAGAGAACCAGAAGGTTTCCTTCGACGTCGAGCAGGGCCCCAAGGGTCCCCAGGCAGTAAACATCCAGGCTATCTAGTCTTCGGATAACGCAAAAAGCAGGGCCGGTCACTGACCGGCCCTGCTTTTTTGTCGCTCCCCGGATAGAAGATGTCTACTACCGATGGAGAGTGGATTCGAATACATATCCACATAGCGAATTACACCAATGTAATTCATCCAACGCAGACCGTAGCGTCGGTAGCAAGAGACCACGACGCAAGGGGTACCGATGATCTGCCCGAACACCAAACACCAGCGCGAACTCCGCCGCCACCACCTAGTTGATGCCGCTCACCACCCGAATCGACCCAAATCATCACCTAGATTTGGCAGATCTCGCCTGTGCAAGCCATTTTCAACACCTAGTCCGCTGTTCAAGATCTAACCTGCGAGGTGAGCCGAATGTCGGTCATGCACAGAAGCAGAAGGTTGGATCGGGTGTTCGATGTAGAGGTCCAGCGTGTCCTGGACTATGTAGCGCACGGCATTGGTGTGCGCATCGTTGGGGTACCCGGCAGCGGCAAAAGCACGGTGGTGCGCAACGTCATCGCAAGCCTGGAGAAATCCGGAGCGATGGTCCATGTCATCGAAGGTCTCCGTACACACAGGAACATCCCCTTCTCGGCCATCGAGAGCCTTGGACTCGATCTGCGGCCAGGCCGCAGCGGGGTGTTGGATCTGGCTGATGTCCTTTCAAGTCACCTGGCCATGAGTGGCAAACATGTCCTGATCCTGGATGACATCCATTTCGTTGACGACGAATCCTTGGCTGTTCTTGAAGCTGTCCGCGGCCGTTCGAGCAGCCCGTTGATTGCCACGGCACCCGAGAACGTCACCTTCTCCGAGAGCCAACTGGCTGTCCTCAACCACGGGCGGGAAGCCGTCCTCCAGCTGGACCCTCTTCACTACGAGCAAGTCCACACCCTGCTCTCCCAAGTGCTGGGCGGATCAGCCGATGCTGACACGACAGCGCGGATTCTGACCAAGGCGGCCGGCAACCCTCGCCTCATCGTGAAGATCGCAGAGACCGCCTCACTGAGCGATCTGTTGGTCAGGCGTGGTGGGTTGTGGCGCATGACCGGTGAGACGCTTTGGAGCGATCATCTCCGCGGAACCATCGAGGGGTTGTTGGCGGAGCTCACCGCGGACGAGTTTACGGGGTTGAACGCCATGGCCATTCTGGGTACGGCCCGTATCGATGTCCTTCAGAAGATCGTGCACCCCGACGTGCTGGATGCGCTCGAGCGCAAGGGCCTGCTGTCCGTCATGGACGATCACCACAACGGCGCCACGGCGGCGGTCAGCCCGCCTGTGGTCGCAGACTACTTCAACGGGCAGAAGTCCCTACGGGACAGGCACCTGCTGCGGAGCAGAATCGCTGGTGTGCTGGAGTCAACGCCAGCGTCTGCCGACACCTTCACCACCGCAGACTGCCTCTCCCGTGTGCTCGCCTCACTCCGCCGAGAGCGCAGCAGCGACGACGCCGTTACGGCCAGGCACTTTCATGAACACAGCACGGTCCGTGAGCGCGCCCGCTTTGAACGGTGGGAAGCCGAAAAGTCTGTCGCCAATGCGGCTGCGCTGTTGCGCATCTATTGGGGCGCACCTGTGGATGTGAAGCGCGCCCAGCGCGTCTGCACGGAAACATCAACCCACGACGCCGACCCTTCGGACCTGCTGCTGTTCACCATCTCCAAGGCCCTCCTCGCCATCAACACGGGCAGGGGATTGAACTCGGCCGTTGGGATCCTGAAGAACTTGGGTGAAACACATCCAGGACTAAAATTTGGTGCGGACGCCGCCATTCTATTTTTCAGCGGATCCCACAGCCGCGTCCCCAAGGCCCGGCTTGAGTCGGGAACAGGCCAGGTGCCGGGGATCGGCAAGCTGATCGAGGGCCTTATGCATCTCTACCGCCTCAATCCGACCATGGCCCTGGAAGTCATCAAGGACACAAAAGACGACGAGATCTTCCCGCACCTACGGCCATTCATCACCGGCTTCTCCCTCTTTGCCAGTGGCAAGATCGACGAATCGCTGGTGTTCGCACTGGACTGGCGTGCCGAAGCCCGTAAGAACCTCGACCAGTTCGGAGTGGTCAGCAGCAGTTACATCGCGGTCCACGGACTGCTCTACCGCGGCTACTTCGAGGAAGCCGAATACCTGATGAGCAGCGTGTTCGCGATGGGCCGGCCGGGCTTTGTGGTGGACGTACTTTACGACGCCATGCTGCGCCTTGCGGGCCTGCGGCACGCCACGTCTTCGGCGGCGCCGGAACTATCCATCGCCACTCAGGCGCGGACGGAAGTGCCCGACGTCGGTCCGTTGCCTGGTGTGGGTAAGGGGACTTACGCACTGGTCGCCGGCAGCAACACTCGGCCGGCGGGATTTGACCGCCGCGCCTTACAACTGATCAACCGGCAGCTGAAGAGCGGTTACGTACTGGAAGGAATGATGACGGCGCTGCTGTGCACCTGCCTGAGTCCGGCTCGCCCGGTGCTGGACCTGCTGAAGAGGATCCTCAGGGAAAGCAACATCACCGTTCATGAACAGTTCCTGGCCATCGCAACTGCTGTGGTGGAGGGAGACCACAAGACGCTCAGCAGTTTGTTGAAGCACTACGAACCGGACATCGACCTCTACCAGGTTGGCATGTTGCTCCAGGGCGGCCTCAAACGTCATGTTCTGGACGGCGACTCAGACACTGCGGAAGTCCTCGCGGGGGAGTCATCACTGTTCGCGGCCCGATTCCCGGCAGCCTTCGAACCGGTCTCCTTCATTGCGGTGAAGTCAATGCTCCTCACGGACAGGGAAACCGAAATAGCCTTGCTGGCCGGGTACCGCTCGAATGTGGAGATTGCTGAACAACTTGGAATCAGTGCCAGGACCGTGGAGAATCACATTTCCAACGCTCTGCGAAAGACCGGCGCAACTTCGCGCAATCGTCTCTTCATCCTGGCCAGAAATTCACTGCCGCCCGAGTGACACTGGATATGCTGTCAGCGTCCCTCCCATGGCACTTACATAAGTGCCCTGGCAGATGCTGAAAGGGCTCTTGTGAACCAGCCACCCACGTTGGCCCGACGCCTAGGTACCTTCGATGCTTCCCTTATCGGCTTGGGATCCATGATCGGAGCCGGCGTCTTCGCGGCCTTCACCCCCGCGGCCGCAGCAGCCGGATCAGGCTTGTTGATCGGGCTGGTGATGGCGGCCTTCGTGGCCTTCTGCAACGCCACCTCCTCTGCGCAGCTCGCGGCGAGGTACCCCACTTCCGGGGGCACCTACATTTACGGTCGTGAACGGCTCGGCCAATGGCCCGGGTTCCTTGCCGGATGGGGGTTCGTCATCGGCAAAACGGCCAGTGCCGCCGCGATGGCAATGACCTTCGCCGCCTACGCCGCACCGCAGGGCTGGGAGCGGCCGGTGGCGATCGCCGCCGTCGTACTTCTGACCGCCGTGAACTATCACGGCGTGACCCGAACCGCGGGCCTTACCCGGGTGCTCGTGGTTGCCGTGCTGGGTGCCTTGGCGATCGCCGTTGCAGCAGTCTGGGGTGGTTCCGGCCCGGACTTCGGGAACATTGTGGGTGAGGGGCTCCTGGCACACGGCTGGTACGGCGTCCTCCAATCGGCCGGCCTGCTGTTCTTTGCGTTTGCCGGCTACGCCAGAATCGCAACCATGGGCGAGGAAGTACGTGACCCCCGGCGGACCATCCCCAGGGCAATTACCATCGCGCTGGGAATCACCATTGTCATCTACGCCGTCGTTGCGATTACCTTGCTCGGAGTGCTCGGTCCGCAGGGGGTAGCCGGGACACCGACGCCACTGGCCGACGCCGTAGCGACAGGCTCGATGGCGTGGGCGGCTCCGGTGGTTCGAGTCGGCGCGGCCGTGGCCTCGTTGGGGGCGCTGCTGGCCTTGATTGCGGGCCTCGGACGCACCAGCCTGGCGATGGCCCGGGAACGTGACCTACCACCATGGCTGGCTGCCGTGCACCCCAAGTACAAGGTCCCGCATCGGGCAGAAACGGCCTTGGCCGTTGTGGTGTGCCTCGTGATCGCAGTGGCGGACCTCCGGGGCGCCATTGGGTTCTCGTCCTTCGGTGTGCTGCTCTACTACCTGGTGGCCAATGTGGCCGCGTACACCCAACCGCAGGAAGACCGCCGATATCCCAAGTTCCTTCAGGTGGCTGGCGCTGTGGCCTGCGTGGGTCTGGTGATGACGTTGCCGCCGCTCTCCGTGGGGCTTGGTGTGCTGATGTTCGCGGCGGGGATCATCTACCGCCTTTTGCGGCTCCGCCGAAACCGGACCTAAGTGTAATGAGGTCCGGCTGGGCACGACTCCACCGGGGGTAGTGGGGTGGAGCCGTGCCGTAGTGCCGCCTACGTCTGGAGCAGGTGGGGTTACCCGCCGGACACCGGGATCCCTGCTCCGGAGGCACAAAAGAACCATATGGCCGGATTTCCGGCCCTAGGTATCGAAACCCCGAAACTAGGTGGTCCTGGGCGCGGTTTAGTTCGCAAAGAGCATGAAATTAGGTGTTGGGTGTGGCCGCTCTAGGTGTTGGCACGTCGTCGGGCATTCCTGCGCTCAACGGATTCCATGAACGTGACAATGCTGGCGAGGGTCATGGCAAGGGAACACATCACCGCCAGCACTGCGGGAGTCTCCTGGAAGGGAACAACCAGCAACGGACTGAGCATCATGGCGTTGCCGAATCCGGACGCCGCAAACACTCCCGCTTTCAGCAGCAAACACCTCAACGGGTCCATTACCAAGGCGGCTACCGGCGCCACCACACCCAATGCCATGGTCAGCACAACCGCGGTAGCCCGCAGGTCCGCGGGATCAAGCACCTTCAGGCCTTCCGGGGGTGGAGCCATTCCCAGGAGGGTAGCCGACACCGCAGAACAGACAGCAACAATGCTCGTGAGTATTCGAAGGGCTGCAGGGTAGAAGTGCGTAATCACTGGAAAATCCTCGTCGTTCGTCGGCCCTACCCCCGGCATAGGGGTAGTGCGACGAACTGCGGACCCATGACGCGAAATACCGCCGGCTAATCCTCCGGATGCGCCAACCGCTTCAACAGGGGGACCAGGTCACCGGCGGAAGCAGGTCCGAAGAAGTGGGCATCGGCGAGTTCAACGGCGGCAATGGCAAGCGGGGCCAGCTCTGCCCCCGCCGGTGTGACTCGCAGCCGCTTGGACCGTGTGTCCGCAGGGTCCACTTCGCGCTCGATGAGGCCCTTCTGTTCCAATGTGCGCAGAACCTGCGACGCCATCTTCACGTCGGTGCCAGCCTGACGGGCTACGGCCAGCTGATTGGGATGGCCGCCCTCTTTGTTGAGCCACCAGGTGCACGCCAACAGGACGAACTGCACGTGGGTGATGCCGTGCGGGGCCAGGGCCGCCGCGACCTCACGTTGCCAGCGAAGAGTCGCGTGCCACAGCAGGAATCCTGGACTTTCGCCGGGGCTGAGCGGCATCAGAGCTGTGCGTGTTCGACGAGGGAAGCCATGGTCTCGGGCCAATCTGCCGTGATACCAGGTCCAATGCCGGGCCCGATATCGTCTGCCCCGGCGCCGGAGATCTCCATCCGGTAGGTAACCCGGACGCGGCCGCCGTCGAGCTTTTCGATGCGGTGGGTGGTCCGCAGCAGCAAGCCGTCGAATCGCGCTTCGTCAACGAAGAGCTCACCCGGCACCACCTCGGCGAGCTGCAGCGCGATGGGGTCCTCGCCCGGAGGTGTCATCAGGATGGTCGCGCCCTCAGCGAAGGGGCCGTCGATCTCGATCCGCTCGATCTCGGCGTTCCAGCCGCCCCAACTTTCGACGTCGGCCCACAGGCGCCAGATGTCCTGTTGTGCCGCGCCGGTCTCAACGCTGTGTTCGTAGTCCCACATGGCTGCCTCCTCTGGAAGATGATCTATGCACAGACTATCTGTGCATAGATCATCTTGTCCATGGAGCGCGAGGATTTACTTTTCGCAGCCGATGCCATCGTGGTCGTTGTCCAGGCCGTAGATGTCCGAACCGATCACAGTCACAGGGCCTCGGACGTATGAGGGACCGTTGCCTTTGCCGCCAGCGCAGTCGACGTCGGAGTCAATCGGCACGCAGGCACCGGCATAGTTCGGGTCGCATTGGCTTTGTGCCGGCGCGACGGGAACCGCCTTGGGTGCCGCGTTCGCGGCTGCTTGGTCGGCTGCAGCTTTGTCGGCCGCGTCCTTCGCTGCAGCTGCCTGGTCGGCAGCCGCCTTGTCTGCGGCCGCCTTGTCCGCTGCTGCCTTTACCGCTGCGGCTTGGTCAGCTGCCGCCTTGTCTGCAGCTGCCGCCTTGTCTGCAGCTGCCTTATCCGCCACTGCCTTGGCCGAGGCGGCACGCTGGTCATTCAGTGCCTGTGCTGTGGCTGAATCCAACCACGTCAGTTTCCCGGTCTGATCAGCGGCGCACACGTACGTCTCGCCTGCCAGAACCTGGGTCTTTTTCTCCGCAGAACAGGACGTGCCCGAGATCTTGCTGGGTGTTGGCGTGGGCTTTGGTGATGAGGTGGTGGCCGGCGACCCGCTGGAGCTGCTCACTGAGCTGGCAGTTCCAATCGGTGCGCAGGCCGTCAACAGAATGAACAGTGATCCCATGGCCGTGATGCCAAGTGCTTTGGGCCGAGTACTCCGGCTGGATGCTGACTGTTTTTCGGCGCGCGAAAATTGTTTTTGCAACGTAATGCCCCCTTTTAGTGCGCCGATGCGATGGCGCGTGCTGCGACCATAACACCCGCCTTAAGGGCGGGAGTGAAAAAGTCGCATATTACGTGCCACATGGCTGAGCCTGCCCTGTGTAACCATGGGTGGATGCTTGGGGAGAACGAGACGATGGGAAAGGCTGGGCTTTTCCGTCTCTTGGCAGCAGACTTGCAGGCACTCGGGGCTGGACGGCAGCTCGTTGGCATCGACGGCGTGGATGGCAGTGGCAAATCAACCTTCGCCGAGGGGTTGTCGGAAGCGCTTACGTTGTCCCAGGCCCGCCCGGTCCTGATTATTCACGTCGACGATTTCCTCAATCTTCAGGAAGTCCGACACCGCCGGGGCCGGGCATCGCCCGAGGGATTCTGGCTGGACACATATGACTACGACGCGCTCGAAAAGTACGTCCTCACCCCGCTCGGGAAGGGCGGCGACGGAGTGTATCGTCCGGCAGCTGCGGATGTCCGAAAGGATGTGCCGCTACACCCCGAACCCCGGAAGGCGCCGTCCGATGCGATCATCCTGGTGGAGGGAATGTTCCTCCACCGCGACCAGATGGCCGGCCACTGGGACTACTCCGTTTTCCTCGATGTTCCCTTCGCCGAAACGGCCAGGCGCATGTCCGTCAGGGATGGCAGCAACCCGGACCCTGAACACCCCTCTATGCGCCGCTACGTTGGCGGGCAGCGGCTCTACTTTGAAGAGAGCCGGCCATGGAGGAGTGCCACACGAGTTGTCGACAACACTCTTCCCGAACAGCCAAGGCTGCTGTCTGCAACAGAGGCCGCACAGCGGCAGCGCTGATCAGCCGGCTACGCTCGCGCGTGCCGCTTCCGGTCGGCACCGCCGGTGGTGCCTTCCTCGTCGACAACCACTGACGCGCCCGTACCCAAGCCGCGCACCGTCCACCCGGCGCTCCGCCAGGCCTCCGCGTCCAGCACGTTTCGAGCGTCCAGCACCATCCAGCGTCGTACCAGTGAACCGGCAACAGAAGGCGACAACGCGACGTACTCGTCCCATTCGGTGAGCAGCAGCACCAGTTCGGCGCCTTCGAGGGCACGTTTGGTGGAGGCCTCGAAACGGATCTGCGGGTAGCGGATCCACGCGTTGTTGATGGCTTTAGGGTCGGTGACGGTGACGTGGGCGCCGGCGTCGGCGAGTTGCTGGGCGACGTCCAGTGCGGGGGAGTCGCGGATATCGTCTGTGTCCGGTTTGAAGGCGGCGCCCAGGATCGTGACGGTACGGCCGGACAGGAAACCGCAGCACATTTCGCGGGCCACCTCCACCGCGCGGGAACGCTGGTCCAGGTTCACTGAATCCACCAACGCCATCCACTCATCCACGGACGGTACGTCCAATTCCCGCGCCTGGGCCCGGAAGGAGCGGATGTCCTTGGGCAGGCAGCCGCCACCGAAGCCGAGCCCAGCGTGCAGGTAGCGGTTGCCGATACGAGGATCCAGGCCCATCGCCTCACTCAACTCACTCACGTCCGCGCCCGACGCGTCGCACAGCTGGGCCATCGCGTTGATGAAGCTGACCTTCGTGGCCAGGAACGCGTTCGACGCCGACTTGATCAGTTCCGCAGTCGCGAAGTTGCAGACCAGCCGCGGGATGCCGGCGCAGATCAGAGGTTCGTATACCGCATCCAGCACGGCGGTGACGGGCGCGCCCGCAGCGGCGCCCTTGCCACCCGGAACCCCATACACCAGCCGATCGGGCACCAGCGAGTCCTTCACCGCGGTGCCTTGCCGCAGGAACTCCGGATTCCAGCCGAGCAGCACGTCCGAGCGTCGGGCCAGCACCGCGCGAAGCGTTTCGACCGTGCCTACCGGCACCGTGGATTTACCGACGACGGCGGCGCCCTTCGCCAAGTGCGGCAGGAGGCTCTTCGTGGCGCCCATCAGGTACGAGAGGTCCGCGGTGTCCGAGGTCTTGGACTGCGGGGTACCCACGCAGAGAAAGTGCACCTGCGCGTCCGCTGCAGCCGCGAAATTCGTGGTGAACACGAGCCGGCCCGTGGTGCGGCCGTCCTTCAGGAGCTCATCCAGCCCCGGTTCATGGAACGGGGCCAGCGCCTTGTTGAGCTGCTCCACCTTGGCGGCATCAACGTCGATGCCCACCACGGTGTGGCCCATGGACGCCAGAGTTGCAGCGTGGACTGCCCCGAGGTAGCCGCAGCCGATCACGGAGATCTTCATGAAGAGGGTCCTTTGCTTGAGGTGAGTTCCGAGGGGCCGGTTGTTTCGCTGGGCACGCCGGAGATGACTTCGTTGTAATGACGGACCAGCTCGGCGCTGAGCACCGGCCACGTCCGGCCCTGGACCGAAGCGGCAGCTGCCGTTGCGAACGCGCGGCGCTTGGCGTCGTCGCCCATCAGGTCCTGGACGTAGGCGCGGAGCTGGGTGAGGTTTCCGGGCTCGTACAGCCAGCCGGTGCGGGAGTTTTCCACCAGGTCCAAGGGGCCGCCGCGACCCGTGGCCACCACCGGAACGCCCGACGCCATGGCTTCCTGGATGGTTTGGCAGAACGTCTCGAACTCGCCGGGGTGGACGAAGAGGTCGAAACCGGCGACGGCCTCCGCCAGGGCTTCGCCGCCGAGGAAACCGGCGAAATGGGCGTTGGGAAGCGCGGCTTGGAGAGCTTCGCGCTGCGGGCCATCGCCGACGATGACCAGCTTAGTGTTCGGCACATCCGCCAGCACGGCAAGATCCTCCACCTGCTTCTCGACGGCGAGCCGGCCGACGTAGCCGATGATGCGCTGACCGTCAGGCGCTACTTTGCTGCGCCACGCCGTCGAACGTTTCGCGGGATTGAAGCGCGCGGTATCCACACCGCGCCGCCACATGTCCACGCGAAGGATGCCGCGTCCGCGCAACTGGTTCAGCGCGAAAGTGGACGGCACCAGGTTCCGGGTGGCTAGGAGGTGGATGTTGTCCACGCGGTTCCAGGCCCAGTTCTCCAGGAACGGCACGCCATAGCGGCCCGCGTAGCTGGGGACTTCAGTTTGGTAGATCGCGACCGTCGGGATGCCGAGTTGGTGGGCGGCCTGCACGGCGCGCCAGCCGAGGACAAAAGGGGAGGCGAGGTGAACGACGTCGGGCGCGAAATCGGCAAGGATTCGCTTGACCCGATTCACACCACCCAACGCCACCCGCACATTCGTGTAACCGGCCAGCGGCACCGAGGGAAGCCGGTGCACATACGCGCCCTTCTCGACGCTCGAAACATCAGTGTCCGAGGTCGACGGCGCGATCACCATCACCTCATCCCCGCGCTCCTGCAGATGCTCCAGCACCCGCAGTATCGAATGGGTGACCCCATTCATCAGTGGCAGGAATGATTCGGCGACGATTGCGATCCTCACGCCTCCCACGGTGGTCGCGGCGGGTGGCTTACTGGGTGCGCGGGGGTGGCCTGTGCGGGAAGAGTGGGTTAACAGGTGGGTTGGGCTGGTCTCCGACTCGCAGCAAGCAGGGGGAGTCTTGAAGAAGACACTCGCACTGGGAGTAGGAAAGCCGGAAGCGACTTACTGATGTTCGGTTGGTCGCCCACCCTGTGCCCTCTTCAAATCCTTCCGCAGCCCCCGGTTGTCCGCGCGGAGTTCCTCGTTGTGCTCACTCAGCCCACGGTTGTCCTCGCTCAGCCCGCGGTTCTCCTCCTCGAGCTCCAGCACCCGCTTCACACCGGCCAGGTTCAACCCTTCGTCCAGGAGCACCCCGATCCGGCGCAGTGTGGTCAGGTCGTTTTCGCTGTAGCGGCGCGTGCCGCCGTCGGTCCTCTCGGGGGTGAGCAGACCCTTGCGCTCGTACTGCCGGATGTTCTGCTGCCCGGTTCCCACCAGTTCCGCGGCAACTGAGATCGCATAGACCCCTTGCGTGTCCCGGCCACCATCAGGGCGGCCGTCGGACGCTGGGGTGGGCAAACCGCCGTCGTGCTCCTGGGCAGCAGTCGCGCGATCCGAAACCGCCATAAGAACCTCCGAAATCTTCCAAAAAGCTACTTGCACCACTCTCTCACCAGTGCTATAAAAAATCTATACCAGCCAACAAAGATCGAACAGGCTGGAACCTACAACAGAATCAGCATCAAAACCAAAGGAGTGAGAACCCAATGCTGATGCGCACTGACCCGTTCCGCGAATTCGACAGGCTCGCCCAACAGGTTTTTGGCACAACAGCACGCCCGGCCGGAATGCCGATGGATGCATGGCAGGAGGACGGACAATTCGTTGTTGCCTTCGATCTGCCTGGCGTAAGCCCTGATTCGGTGGAGTTGGATGTCGAACGGAACGTCCTGACGGTAAAGGCAGAACGGAAGTCGCCCGCGGGCGAGAACACGGAGATGATTGCCGCCGAGCGCCCGCAGGGTGTCTTCAGCCGGCAACTCATCCTGGGTGACACTTTGGACACCGATGGCGTCCAGGCCAGCTACGACGCCGGGGTACTCACACTCCGCATCCCCGTCGCCGAGAAGGCCAAGCCACGGCGCATTGAAATCACATCCAATGGGCAGAGGCAGGAGATCAACGCATAATCCAGTCCGTCCTGCCGGAAGGCTCACCCGGGGGTGGCCGACCGGCAGGGCAGCGACCGGGAACGACGGAGGCGGCCGCATCGGAAAAGTCGGGCGCAGGCTTCGTGCCACGTCACAGCGTTTCTTAGCGCACATGAAAGCGACCCCCCGCCCGTCGTCTCCCGATTGATGGCCCCCGGCCCAGGCCGGGGGCCATCGCCTGATCCGCAGCATGAACCGGAACCCGCAGTGAGTACGCAACCCGACTACTACGCCACCCTCCACGTGCCGCCGGACGCGACGGCGCGTGAAATCACCCGCGCCTACCGCGCACTGCTGCGAACCCACCACCCGGACACCCGCCAAAAGGTCGACGACGGCGACGCCACCTCCGCGGCCGACCTCCAGGAACTGCACGCCATCATGCAGGCGTACGTCGTGTTGTCGGACCCAGGAAAGCGGGCGGCATACGATCGGGCGCGGCGGAGTGGATCCATTGTTGGTGCCGGCGGAACACCCGTGAAGGTCCGGGTGCACAGGCGCGAACCACGGCCTGGGACGAGCGGCGAGCAGTCACCGCTCACCTTTGGGCCCACCCGTTGGGAACCTTCGTCCAGAAACCTGAGAACACCAAGGAGTAATCCATGAGTGCTTGGCGTCCGTATGACGGCCACATCATCCCCGCGTTCTACGAGCGGTTCGAACAACGCTGGGGCAGGGGGACAGCGCCGTTCCTGGACCCGGAAGTCCACGAACAACCCCTTCCCCGGGCGCAGTGGATCAACCCGGACACCGGTGCCGCGGTCGCCGTCGTCCCTATCTGGACCGACGATCCAGAGCATCGCTCCTTCGGGGTGTTCTATTTGCCGCCGGCAGGTGACATCTGGATGCTGCGCCCCGGACCCACCACGTTCGTGGAACCAAAAGGAGGCGCCAACCAGGAACAGGTGACACTTCGCAACGACGCCTTCAAGAAGGCCGTCAATCATGCCAAGGAGTTCATCTACGGCCCGCAGTTGTGAGTGAGCGTTCGAGCGTCTTGTGGGTTGCCGCGAGGAGTGAGGTCTCGACCCAAAGGTGTGCTTGCAAAGTGCCGAGAGCCAACCCCTCGGCGAGGTGGGTGCCGACGCCTCGGCCGGCGTCGAGCGTTTATGACGCGCAAACCGATGGCCGCCATGGATACGCATTGACGCCACCCAAATTTGGGTGGCGCGGAACCACAAATGTGGCGCAGGGCAGTTTGGGTGGCGCGGAACCACAAATGTGGCGCAGGGCAGTTTGGGTGGCGCGGAACCACAAATGTGGCGCAGGGCAGTTTGGGTGGCGCGGAACCACAAATGTGGCGCAGGGCAGTTTGGGTGGCCGCCCAAACCCGGCGGACCGCCGTCGTGGTTTCCGCGAGGGGCGAGGTTTCGACCGAAAGGTGCGCCCCCAAAGTGCCGAGAGCCAACCCCTCGGCGAAAGGTGCGCCCCCAAAGTGCCGAGAGCCAACCCCTCGGCGAAAGGTGCGCCCCCAAAGTGCTGAGAGCCAACCCCTCGGCGAAAGGTGCGCCCCCAAAGTGCTGAGAGCCAACCCCTCGGCGAAAGGGCGCCCCCAAAGTGCCGAGAGCCAACCCCTCGGCGAAAGAGCGCGTGGGCAAAAGAAGGCTGGTGCAGCCTGGGAAAGAATTCCAAGGCGGCTGCACCAGCTGCTAGTACGACTTTCTGTTAAAAGTTGTGACACCTATCCATTGGCCGCTCCTAGTTCCCGGCTTCGGTTTGTTTCCGGGCTTCAATGTCAGTCAGGGAGTGGTGGTCTGCCCCGGGAGAACACCTCCCATCTTACGGCGGCCAGCAGGAAAAAGCGCTGAAATTCGCGGTATTTCAGGGGCGCCTGACGGGGGAGAGCGGCTCGCCGTGGCACGATTGAACACGATGAAACTGCGCGCTGATCAGACCGGAAACCGTGGCCTCCCTATGCCCCTTTGGCTGCAGGGCGGGTTGGAAGCGGCCCAGGCAGCGTTCATTTCGGCCATTGTTGTGGTGCTTCCGCTCGTCGGAGTGTGGGCTACAGACGGTTTCCAGGACCGCGCCGTGGACACCCTTGCGCGGCTGGGCGGCCAGGCCTGGTTGCTGATCCACGGGGTGCCGCTGGAACTGGCTCACGTGAACGTTGGCGCCGCGGCTGCGCAGCCGGGGTCGGGACTGTTGTCTTTGATTCCGCTGGGTTTGACCCTCATCCCGTTCCTGCTGGCATGGCGTGCCGGCCGTCGCTTGGCCCGTGCCTCCTACACCGATCAGCTGTGGCAGGCGTTCCTGGGCGCTTTCGTTGTGTACGCGGCGTTCGGCGCAGCCACCGGATTTGTGTGCCGCACACCCGAAGTAGTCATCAATCTGTGGTTGGCCATGTCCATCCCCTTGATCTCGTTCGGCCTGGGCATGATCGTCGGCGCCCGACGCGAGGCCGGTTCCTGGAGCCGCCTGATCGGTGTCGACGCCGTCGCCTGGCTCTCCAAGACCAGCCAGCATTCACGATGGGCAGGCTCGTATGTCGGCTCAGCACTGAAGGCCGGTTTCGTGGCCGCGATGGCCGCAATGTGCCTGGCAGCCGTGCTGTTGGCTGTGACCATTGTGTGGCACTGGACGGACATCATCGCAGTCTACGAAGGCCTGCAGGCCGGCGCCTTGGGCGGCGCTGTGCTCACGATCGCCCAACTCGGTTTCCTGCCCAACCTGGTGATCTTCGCTTTGTCATGGTCCTCGGGAGCCGGCTTCTCACTGGGCATCGGCTCCACCGCGGGTCCGCTGGGCACTTCCGTGGGACCACTTCCGGCGGTCCCGATCCTGGGCAGCCTGCCGGCCGGGCAATTGGATTTCGGAGCCATGGCGCTCGCGTTGCCGGTAGTGGCAGGCATCCTGGCCGGCTGGTGGTTCCTCCGCGAAGGCGAAAACCACTTCGACGAGTGGCTTTCCATCAAGATCAAGGCCCGCTGGTTCACGGCCACCGTGTCCACGCTGTTCCTGGGCGCTTTCATTGGTTCCGTCGCGGGCCTGCTTGGTGGCGCACTGGCGTGGGTCGCGCGCGGTTCTGCCGGCATAGGGCGGCTCACGGAAATCGGGCCCCACCCGCTGTGGACGGCAGTCTGGTTGGCTGCGGAAGTGGGTATCGGCGTCGTGATTGGCTACGCAGTCGGGCCCTGGCTGGAACGCCGCCAGAAGCTGCGTGAGGCCAACCTGGACGAGGCAGCGTACGACGACGAGCACGCCTGAGCGCGCAGGTCCGGTGGTGCCGGGCTACCTGAGCGAGCCCGGCATGGACTTCTCAAGTTGCGTAAGGCACTGCGTCTTCGCGGACTCCGTAAGTGCTGACCGGGCGCAATCCTGGTACGTGCTGACCTGCTTGAAGAAAAGGGCCGACGTCAGGATGAGCAGGCACATAACGCCGGTCACCACCAGGCCTGAAATGGTCCCGAAGAGAATCAACCGCGGGTGCTTGTACTTGACGGTCCGCACCAGAACCGCGATGCCCAACACCAACGCGGCCAGCGTCAGAATGGCACTCAGCCACACATAATTCACGTTCAGGGAGAACACAAAGAACGCGCCCAAAGCCGACAAAAGGAAAGCGCGGAAGAGGTTCTGGGTCACGCCGAGGGCGGACTTTTCGGCCTCGGAGCGAGGTTGCTGGCTCGGCCGGGGGCCGACGTCGGGATTCATGTTTTCCAGCCTACGCGAGCCGCCCATAAGCTAGTGCAATGCGCATTGTTGTCCTTGTCTCCGGTACCGGTTCCAATCTTCAGGCTGTCATCGACGCCGTGAAGTCGGGTGAACTGGATGTCGAGATCGCCGCTGTGGGCGCTGACCGTCCCGATACCTACGGTGTGGAGCGCTCTGACGAAGCCGGCATTGAAACGTTCGTGGTGAACTTCAACTCGTTCGAAACCCGCGCGGAGTGGGATGCTGCCTTGCGGGACAAGGTCCTGTCCTACAGCCCGGATGTTGTGGTCTCCTCAGGATTCATGCGGATCGTCAGCGCGGACTTCATCGACGCTTTCGGCGGCAAGTACGTCAACACGCACCCGGCCCTGCTGCCGGCATTCCCCGGCGCCCACGGTGTCCGCGACGCCATGGCATACGGCGTGAAGGTCACAGGCTGCACGGTCCACTGGGCCGACGCCGGTGTGGACACAGGGCCCATCATCGCGCAGGAAGCTGTATCAGTGCTTCCGGACGACACCGAAGAAACCCTGCACGAACGCATCAAGGTAGTGGAGCGCCGCCTCCTGGTCCAGACCCTCGCCGAGCTCGCCGCCGCACCCAACTGAGCCGGCCCACCCACGTGCACCCCAAGGGCGCCCACCCCAAGGGCGCCCACCCCTCGCTGGCTAAACGGGCTAGTCGAGGCTCTGCTGCTTGGTCTCCGGGGCGAAGAACGCCATCCAGAGCACGGAGAGCAGCACCAGCCCACCCGCCAGCGCGAACGACGTCGCCAACCCGAACTCCGGCCAGAAGAACGAAGCAAACACCAACGGGCCGAATCCGGCGCCGATGCGGGAAAACGTAGAAGCCCAGCCGAAGCCGGAGCCACGCAGCTCCGTCGGATACAGCTCGGAAACATATGCGTACAGGACCGGGATGGCCACCTGCACCACAAAGCCGAACACCAGCAGCCAGAACACGGCTGCGGAGGGCACATCCACCACGAACGCCACAATCACCAGCGTCAACGCGGACAGCGGACCGGTGATGGCGAGGATCCACTTGCGTCCCACACGCTCCACCAGGACTGCGGCCACCACGACGCCCAAAAGCCCGACGGCGGCCATTCCCGCCGTGGTCACGAACGCCTTGTACTCCTCAAACCCCGCGCCGATGAGAATGCGCGGCATCCAGGTCAGCGACAAGTAGTAGACCAGCAGAATGCTGAAGAACAAAGCCCATGCAGCCGTCGTGATCTTCCAGTTGAACTGCCAGATCCGCTGCAACTGGGTCCACGCGGAACCCGCCGAGAGCCTGGGAGCGGCTTGGGGTTCGGGCAGGCTGTAAGCCCGCGGCTCAGCCCCGGTCGCGTCCACCAGCCCATCGATGACGGCCGCTGCCTCGGCCCGCCGGCCCTTTCGGATCAAGAACAGAGGAGACTCCGGAACACTGCGCCGGATCCAGAAAACCAGCAACGCGGGGAGCACCATGATCAGCATGGTGAGCCGCCAGTCGCCGTAAGCCGCAACCAGCCACGCCGATACGAACCCGCACAGGGCAGCGCCCACCGGCCACCAACCGTCCATGGCTGTCAGTACCCGGCCACGTTGCTTGCGCGGCGTGAACTCACCCACCAACGCATAGTCCACGGGGATGCAGCCGCCAAGGCCGAAGCCGGCCATGAAGCGGAAGATGCAGAACCATACGATGTCCGGCGAGAACGCACCCAGAACGGTGAAGATGCTGAAGATCAGGAGGGTGGCGGTGAAAGCCTTCTTCCGCCCAATGGTGTCGGCGATAGTGCCCCAGGCAAACGCACCCACGGCCATGCCGATCAAGTTGGCGGTACCGATCCACGCAGCGTCGGCCGGCTGCAGCGACCAGTGCTTGGACAGCAGGGGGATCAGGATGCCGTTGAGCGTGACGTCCCAGGCATCGAACATGAACCCGAGGCCACCGATCAGGAAGATCCTGCCTTGAACCTTCCACCGCCACGGCAGTTCCTGCACTACTTGTTCGCCGCTGGGCACGGCTGTGTATGTATTCATTGGGCCTCCTGCATGCAACTTTATGCGCTGCCGGGCAACGTTACTTCTGGTTCTCGATGGCCCTGCGCAGGAAACCGCCGGCTTCCTCCAGCGCACCCTTGGCCTGACCAGCATCGATGCCCGTCAGGAGCACCAGAATCGCGGCTTTCACCGAGCCGCCCACGGAGTCCAATGCTGCGGCGGCCTCCTGGGCGGAAACCCCGGTGGCGTGCTGGACGGTCCTCTGCGAACGGGCCTGCAGCTTCTCGTTCGTCGCACGCAGATCCACCATGAGGTTTCCGTAGGTCTTGCCCAGCTTCACCATCACCAGCGTGCTGATCATGTTGAGGACAAGTTTCTGCGCCGTGCCGGAGTTCAACCGGGTGGAGCCGGCGATGAACTCCGGACCCACCACCACCTCGATCGCCGCATCCGCCACATGGCTCACGGCCGAGCCCTTGTTGCACGCCAGCGACGCCGTGAACGCGCCGCGCTTCCGGGCTTCCTCCAGCGCGCCGATCACGTACGGGGTCCGCCCGGAGGCAGTAATGCCGACGACGGCGTCCGCCTCGGTCACGTTGATATCGTGCAGGTCGCGTGCGCCGGCCGTTGCGTTGTCCTCGGCGTATTCCACAGGGTGCTGGATCGCTTTGGGTCCGCCTGCGATCAGCC
This sequence comes from Paenarthrobacter sp. C1, assembly GCF_049315185.1. Classification (NCBI taxonomy): domain Bacteria; kingdom Bacillati; phylum Actinomycetota; class Actinomycetes; order Micrococcales; family Micrococcaceae; genus Paenarthrobacter; species Paenarthrobacter sp. C1. The sequence continues at coordinate 1,212,163 of NZ_CP186052.1, forward strand.
CGACGACGAGTCCCGGCGGGGTGCCGAATGTCGGTGGGCACTCACTGGCGTCGAGCACACCCAAACGTCCGGCCGTCCCGGCTCCCACATACAAAAGGCGGCCTCCGCGCTGGAGCCGCTCCGCAACGGCGTCGACGGTGTGCACAATGGCCGGGCTGGCAGCTGCGACGGCGGCGTGTACTCCCGCGCTGTGGGCGAGCATGGCCGCCACGAGTTCTTCGGTGCCCAGGATGTCCAGGTTGTCCAGGCCTTCGGCGGCGGCTTCGGTCTGCAATCCGGCTAGTTCCGAGCGCAGGCCTGCGAGTTTGTCCGCGTCAGTCGGGCCAGTTTGTTCCGTCACGGTGGATGTACCTTTCCTGGATGAGCCCGCGGCGCGTCGCAGCGAGGGCAGCACCGTCCAAGCCATCGCCGAGCGGCGCCACCACCTCAATCCCAGCCGAAGCGAGGGACTTCCGCAAGAGCGCGGCAAAGAAGTCCGATCCCACCACTCCGCCCAGCAATGCCACGCGCCGTGACGTGCCGTCCCCGCCGGAGGCGAGCTCCACGGTGCGGGTCAGGATGCGGCATGCCTCAGCGACTATGCCATGCGCGACGGCGTCACCCGCCTCCGCTGCCTGCAGAACCAGCGGCGCGAACCGGGCCATCGCCCGGTAGGGGTTCTCCTGTTCGGCCAACCATCCCGGAAGGAGTTCCGGCGACTCGACCAGCGCCCCTGCCGCGGCCGACAACGACGTGGAGGGACCGCCGTCGTGCGCTTCGAGGACTGCCTGCAGACCTCGCTGGCCGATCCAGCGGCCGCTGCCGCGGTCACCCAGATACGGTCCCCAACCGTCGGCCCGGTGCAGGACCCCGGCTTCATCAAAACGGAAGGCGACGGCGCCCGTGCCGACAATCAACGTAGTGCCCGGGGCGCCCTGGAGTGCGCCGAGCTGGGCGGCCGTGGCATCGGACAGGACAGCTGCGGGGACGCTGAAGCGCTGCGACAACAGGGTGGCCAGTTCCTGGGCCTTCGTCTCGGAAGCTGCCACGCCCGCTACGGCCGCCCCGACGCTGGTGACCGCACCGAGGGGAAGAGCGGGCGGGAGCAGGGCGACAGTTTCAAGGAGCAGCTCGAACGCCAGTGTGGGGCCATTCTCCACGTGGACGCCGGGAAAACCGTGTTGGTCTGCGGCGCCCAGAAGCTCAGTTCCGCGGCGCAATTCCACGCGGCAGCGGCTCTTTCCTACATCGGCAACAAGAACGACATCGTTGGGCGCTTCCATGGCTCAACCCTATGTTGCATGTCGTTGTGGGGCCGGCTCTGCGTGCCATTGTTCGGATATCAGGCGCAGACCGGGCCTCACAATGCCCTGTGGAGGAGGGGTCGCCCCGGCTCCAAGGGACGAATCTGTGGATAACTGAATGTTGGATATCGTTTTTCGGGAGCATGGTTGAATGCGAAATCCGACACCCTTGCCAGCCTCCCTCGATCCCGGTGGCTTCCTCGTGAAAGACGCCTACGCCGAGGGAGTCCCGCGATGGCGCCTTCAGACCGGCGACCTCATCACCCCCCAGCAGGGGCATACGAGTGCCAAGAACCGGGGAGCCCGACCTTGAGTTGCTGGGCCGGTTGCACTCCGCAGTGACGCCACAGTGCGCCGTGAGCCATGTGACCGCCGCGCTTCTGTGGTCCATTCCGCTGCCCCTTTATCTGGAAGAGGAAGGCCGGAGCGGCCTGATCCATGTCACTCGACGCCAGGAGATAGGCCGCGTAAAACGTCGGGGAGTGGTTGGGCATCGGGCTCCACTCCTGGCCAGGGATGTCCGGGTATTCAAGGGCATCAACCTGACATCTCCGGAGTGGACGTGGGTGGATCTCGCGCGACACATGGGCCGGGCTTCCCTCGTAGCCTCCGGCGACTACTTGCTGGCGCGGACGAACCCGCTTTCTTCGATCGATGCCATCCAGGAAGTCATTGACCGGCGCCCCAAGGTTAAGGGAATCCGGATGGCTCGAGAGGTCCTGCCGCTGTTGCGCCCAGGAGTGGACTCACCGCAGGAGTCCCGCTTGCGCGTGATGATCGACGACGCCGGTCTGCCGGAGCCGGCGGTTACCCGGCCGATCTTCGACGAACGAGGAATCTACATTTCCACGCCCGACCTGCAGTACGAGGAGTACAAGATCGCTCTCGAATATGAGGGTGACCATCATCGGAGTGACCCGGTGCAATGGGGTAAGGACATTGAACGTGATGACCGGCTCCGGGCCATGGGGTGGATCGTGCTGAGGTTCTCGCAGGTCCAGATGAATGCCGGCTGGGCACATTCCGAGCGGAAGATCAGGGATGCCCTGAGTTCGCGCGGGTGGCTGCGACTGCCGTCGTGAATTGTGGGGCTTGGTGTGCGTTCCATGTCGGAAGGATGGCGTGTAGAGCGGGCCCCGCAACGGGGGTGCCGAGTTTGTGGGGCCTGGTGTGCGTTCCATGTGGGAAGGATGGCGTGTAGAGCAGGCCCCGCAACGGGTGCCGCAATCCAGGAGCGAAGACGCAAAAGCGGGGTGCCAACGAAACACGATAAACTCTCCGTATCCCCACCACCCGCGACATCTACGCGAACTAAGACGGAGACTTTTGTGAGCTTGACGCAGCTTGACCGTGTTCCCATCCGCCGTGCACTGATCTCGGTTTACGACAAGACGGGACTGGAGGAGCTCGCGAAGGGCCTGCACGCAGCAGGCGTCGCCATTGTTTCCACCGGCTCCACCGCCAAGAAGATTGCCGCCGCAGGCATCCCGGTCAAGGAAGTCGAAGAAGTCACCGGCTCCCCGGAAATGCTGGACGGCCGGGTCAAGACCCTGCACCCCCGCGTGCACGGCGGCATCCTGGCCGACCGTCGCGTTCCGGCGCACATGGACACCCTTGCCGGCATGGAGATCGAAACCTTCGACCTCGTTGTGGTGAACCTGTACCCGTTCGTCGAGACCGTGAAGTCCGGCGCGGCGCAGGATGACGTCGTGGAGCAGATCGACATCGGAGGCCCCGCCATGGTGCGTTCGGCCGCGAAGAACCACGCCGCCGTCGCCATCGTCACGGACCCGAACTTCTACGGTGCCGTTGTCGACGCCGCTGCGCACGGCGGTTTCGACCTGAACACCCGTCGCCGCCTGGCGGCCAAGGCCTTCGCGCACACGGCCAGCTACGACAACGCTGTTGCCTCCTGGACCGCCAGCCAGTTCCTGGACGAAGACGGCGACGGCGTCATTGACTGGCCCGCCTACGCCGGCTTTGCCTTGGAGCGCTCCGAGGTCCTCCGCTACGGCGAAAACCCGCACCAGCAGGCTGCCCTCTACGTGGACAAGGCCGCTCCGGCGGGCATCGCCCAGGCCGACCAGCTCCACGGCAAGGCAATGAGCTACAACAACTTCGTCGACGCCGATGCCGCCCTCCGCGCAGCGTTCGACTTCGCCGAGCCCGCCGTTGCAGTGGTCAAGCACGCCAACCCGTGCGGTGTCGCCGTCGGTTCCGCTGACGCGGCCGACCCGATCGCCGACGCCCACGCCAAGGCACACGCCTGCGACCCCGTCTCCGCTTTCGGTGGCGTCATCGCTGCCAACCGCACCGTGACTGCAGGCATGGCCCGCACCGTTGCCGACATCTTCACCGAGGTTGTCATCGCACCTGACTTCGAGCCCGAAGCCGTGCAGATCCTCTCCAAGAAGAAGAACATCCGCCTGCTCGCCCTGCCCGAGGGCTATGGCCGCTACCCGTCCGAGATGCGCCAGGTTTCCGGTGGTGTCCTGGTCCAGATGAGCGACAAAGTGGACGCAGAGGGCGACAACCCCGCCAACTGGACCCTCGCTGCCGGCGAAGCCGCTGATGCCGCCACCCTCGCGGACCTCGCATTTGCCTGGACTGCCTGCCGCGCTGCCAAGTCCAACGCCATCCTGATCGCCAACCACGGTGCTGCCGTGGGCATCGGCATGGGCCAGGTCAACCGCCTGGACTCCTGCCGCCTTGCCGTGGAGCGCGCCAACACGCTGGGCGTCCAGGTGGAGTCCGACGTCGAAGGTGCCGGCGGCGCGTCCAACGCCAGCGGTGCCAACGCACCGGAACGCGCACGCGGCGCGGTTGCAGCCTCGGACGCGTTCTTCCCGTTCGCTGACGGCCTGCAGATCCTGATCGACGCCGGTGTCCGCGCCGTCGTCCAGCCCGGTGGCTCGGTCCGCGACGAGGAAGTCATCGCCGCAGCCAACGCTGCCGGCATCACGATGTACTTCACCGGCGCACGCCACTTCTTCCACTAGTCCCCACCGCCGCCCTAACCTCGCTGCGCTTCGGCCAGGGAACCCGGGCGGCGTGGGCCCACAACGGAAACGGCGGCCGCCCCGGAAGGGGACGGCCGCCGTCGTTGTTAACAGGGACTTGCTACATCAGTTACGAAGCCGCAGCGGTGTTGTAGGTGGACTGGATTACTGTGCCCCAGTAAGGGCCGTACATGGTGCTGGAGTTGCTGCCGTAGCCGTAGCTGTTGACGGAGTTCTGGTAGCCGCTGGAGCTGTTGCCGATGAACCACGGACCGCCCGAGGAACCACCGGTCATGTTGCAGGGGATGCCCTGCGTGGCGAACTGCGGGTTGTAGGGATCGTTGGTGGCGGTGCCGGAGCAGCTCTTCAGCGATTCGCCGTTGAAGGGTGAGGCTGCCGGGTAGCCGAAGGACTTGTAGCTCAGGCCACGGGCGGCGTTGAACTGGACACCGGAGGAGCCCACGACATCGGCGAGCTTCTGGCCGTTGAGGGTGTTCATGACGGCGAAGGCGGTGTCGTACTGCATGTTGCCGTTCGATGCCCACTGGGTGGGGGCGTACAGCGCCTTTGCCGTCCACTTCCCGTAGGGTGCTGCACCGTTGAGGTAGGCGGGCACGAAGACGAAGTTGGTTGCGTAGGCGCCCGGACCTTCGTTGAGGCAGTGGCCGGCGGTGGACACTGTGCTCTTGTTGGCCGCTGTCACGGAGTTGCCGGAGCAGACGTAGTTGGAGCCGCCCAGGGTGAAGAAGATCTTGCCGATGTGCTTGACCGGCGTTTCGCTTTGGTTGACCTTCCGGTCGATCGTGGTGGAGTCGGTGGCCGCAGGCTGGCCGGCGATGCTGCTGATGGCGCCCGGGGCTTCGGTGGCTGGCGCTTTGCCCAGGTTGAGGAGCCGGCCGCGTTCCAGTGCCTTGGAGGCAAGGATGTCGCCGGACTTGGCGTTCTTCATGCGTTCCGGTGTCCAGTAATCTGCAGCGCCGGCGTCGGAGACTGCATGGCTGCTGACCGCTGCGCCGCTGGTGTCCGCGTCCTTTGACGGTGCTGCGTTGGCGCTGGTTGTTCCTAGCAGCGCCAGGATTGCGGCAGCGGACAGACTCAGCAGGCTTGTGGCCAGGGTCTTGGTTTTTGTCACGTTGTTCCTACCTATCGAGGGAGTGAGGCGGCCAGTGATGGCGACCGCCGACTGACGGAATCGAAGCTACCCAACGTATGACAAGTTTGTAAAGAGATGTTTCAGAGTTTGTGATAATTTGCTGTCATTTTCTTGTCGTGCTGTGGGGAGGAGTACACGACGGCGGCAGGCAGCTGCGGCGGTCAGGTCGCCGTCGGGGGTAAATCGCTTTCCCGGGCGGTAACCCAGAGAGTGATCCCGGACACGAAGGGCCGCCAAAACGGTCTACTCGGGTAAGTTAGGAGTGTTGAAATCTGCAGACTTTCAGGGAGAACCCCGCCAATGGCCAAGATTATCTATACCCACACAGACGAAGCGCCGATGCTGGCAACCTACTCATTCCTGCCGATTGTGGAAGCGTATGCCTCGACCGCAGGTGTAGAGGTGGAGACCCGCGATATTTCGCTGGCCGGCCGCATCATCGCCGTCTTCGGCGATTTCCTGACCGAAGAGCAGCGCACGGGCAACGCCCTTGCCGAACTTGGTGAACTGGCAAAGCAGCCGGAAGCCAACATCATCAAGCTGCCCAACATCAGCGCCTCCGTGCCGCAGCTCAAGGCTGCCATCGCCGAGCTCCAGGCCCAGGGCTTCGCCCTCCCGGACTACCCGGACAACCCCTCCTCGGACACCGAGACGGACATCCGCTCGCGCTACGACAAGATCAAGGGTTCCGCCGTGAACCCGGTGCTGCGCGAAGGCAACTCCGACCGCCGCGCACCCCTGTCGGTCAAGAACTACGCCCGCCAGAACCCGCACTCCATGGGTGCCTGGTCCGCTGACTCCAAGACCAACGTCGCCACCATGGGCCAGAACGACTTCCGCTCCAACGAGAAGTCCGTCGTCCTCGATGCCGCCGACTCCCTCAGCGTCCAGCTGGTCCGTGAAGACGGCACCACCAAGGTCCTCAAGAAGGACTTCCCGGTCCTGGCCGGCGAAGTTGTTGACGCCACCGTCCTGCGCGCCGACGCCCTGGACGAGTTCCTCAAAGCACAGGTTGCCCGCGCCAAGGAAGAGGGCATCCTCTTCTCCGCACACCTGAAGGCCACCATGATGAAGGTCTCCGACCCCATCATCTTCGGCCACGTGGTCAAGGCTTACTTCTCCGAGCTGTTCGACACCTACGGCAAGCAGCTCGCAGCCGCCGGCATCAGCCCGAACAACGGCCTCGCAGCCATCCTGAGCGGCCTGGAAGACCTGCCGGAGGACGTCCGCGAAGGCGTCAAGGCAGCCATCACCAAGGGCCTCGAAGAGGGTCCCGCGCTGGCAATGGTTGATTCCGACAAGGGCATCACCAGCCTCCACGTTCCCTCGGACATCATCGTTGACGCCTCCATGCCGGCCATGATCCGCTCCTCCGGCCACATGTGGGGCCCGGACGGCAAGGAAGCCGACACCCTGGCCGTCATCCCGGACAGCTCCTACGCCGGCGTGTACCAGGTTGTGCTGGACGACTGCCGTGCCAACGGTGCGTTCGACCCCACCACCATGGGCACTGTCCCCAACGTCGGCCTCATGGCGCAGGCAGCGGAGGAATACGGCAGCCACGACAAGACCTTCGAGATCCAGGCAGCGGGCACCGTCCAGCTCGTGGACAGCAAGGGCAACGTCCTGACCGAACACCAGGTCTTCCCCGGTGACATCTGGCGCGCTTGCCAGACCAAGGACATCCCCGTCCGCGACTGGGTCAAGCTGGCTGTCACCCGTGCACGTGCTTCCCAGACCCCGGCAGTGTTCTGGCTGGACGAGGGCCGCGCCCACGACGCCAACCTCATCGCCAAGGTCAACGAGTACCTCAAGGACCACGACACCGAGGGCCTTGAAATCAAGATTCTCTCCCCGGTTGAGGCCACGGCCTTCACCCTGGAGCGCATCCGCAAGGGCGAAGACACCATCTCCGTCACGGGCAACGTCCTCCGCGACTACCTCACGGACCTGTTCCCGATCCTCGAGCTCGGCACCAGTGCCAAGATGCTCTCCATCGTTCCGCTCATCAACGGTGGCGGCCTGTTCGAAACCGGCGCCGGCGGCTCCGCTCCCAAGCACGTCCAGCAGCTGGTCAAGGAAAACCACCTCCGCTGGGACAGCCTTGGCGAGTTCCTGGCCCTGGCCGTGAGCTTCGAGCACCTGGCCACCACCACCGGCAACGCGCGGGCACAGGTTCTTGCTGACACGCTGGACCGCGCCACGGGCACGTTCCTGCTGGAAAACAAGTCCCCGCGCCGCAGCGTCGGCGAGCTCGACAACCGTGGAAGCCACTTCTACCTGGCCATGTACTGGGCACAGGAACTGGCCAAGCAGACCGAGGACGCCGAGTTGGCCAAGGACTTCGCCGCTATCGCCGAAGCCCTGACCTCCAACGAGGAGACCATCGTCGGTGAGCTGGCAGCCGTGCAGGGTCCCGCCGTCGACCTTGGCGGTTACTACCGTCCGGACGCCGCCAAGGCTGCCGAGATCATGCGCCCGTCGGCTACGTTCAACAAGGTCGTTGCGACCCTGAAGTAGTCACCGCGAAAAGACCCCGCGAGCATCACGCTTGCGGGGTCTTTTTCGTCCCCCCATTGGAGTTTTTGTACACATAGCGTCCTTAAAAGCCCCTCTAAAGGGCATTAGGTGTGCAAAAACTCCTAGCGGTCGGCCAGGAACCGGTCAGGTGCCACCCCGCCGTCGACGATGTCCTTCAGCACCCGGCCAATGGCCGGCGTGAACTTGAAACCGTGCCCCGAGAATCCGGCGCCCACCACCAACGGGCCGAAACCGTCCAGGACGAAGTCCTCCGTGGGGGTGGTGGTGTAGGTGCAGCTGATGGGAACCGCAGTGGAAGGGTCGACGCCGGGGAGCCACTCTTCCGCGTACCGCACCAGGGCTTCGAGCTGCTGGGGGATGGGCTCGAACGTGCGCTCATCAGGGTCCATGACGGGCCCGACGCCGTGCCAGCCGGCCTTGACGCCCTCTCCGGGGGTGAGCATTCCGTAGACCGGGCTGAACCAGTATTCGTAGAGCTCGTTGTTCGGGTCGGGGTCCGGATTATGGTTGAAGCTCGGCCACACCAAGGTGTTATCGGTCGGGGTGAAGTGGGCGGGCTGCTCCTGGGTGACCACCAGTGCGGGCAGCTTGACGAGGTCCTTCAGGACTTTGGGGGTCCATGCTCCAGCCGTCACCACCACGCGGTTGGCGGTGTACTCGGTTTCCTCCGTCACCACCACCACGGAATCGTCGCCGTCCACCCGGATGTCCCGGACCGGCGTCGAATACTTGAAGACCGCGCCGTGCGACTCAGCCGATTTCCGCAGCGCCACCAAGGCGTCAGCCGAGCGGATCCGGCCGGATCCTGGCACAAAGAGGACATCGGTGGAGAAGTTCATGCCCCGCCAACGGTCCGCGGCCTCGTCGGCGGACATGAAGTAGCTCTCGATGCCGCGTTCCTGGTGTGCTTCCCGCACCAGTTCCAGTTTGGGGATGTTGCCATGGTTGGCCAAGCCCACGAGGTCCAGCAGCGGCGCCCCGTTTTCTGCCGCGAGCTCGTCCCAGAGGGTCTTGGACTCTGCGAGGAGGTCCAGGTAGTCGGCCTCGGCGTAGGCGGTGTTGAAGTTGCGGGTTGCTCCGTGGGAGGCACCGATGTGGTGGCCGGCCTCGAACTGTTCCAGCAGGACCACCGAACGTCCGGAGCGGGACAACTGCCATGCAGCGGCCGATCCCATGGCTCCTCCGCCAACAACTACAACATCAACCTGCATGCCTGCTCCATCCACAACGTCCGCGAGACCAACCGTGGCTCCAAGAAGAGCCACCTCCCATTCTGCCCCCAGTTGGGTTGGAACGTGGATTGGGCCGGAATGCGGGTTACGCAGCCAACCGCCGGCGGATCCACGCGGAGAACTGGTCCACCACGACGATCAGCACAAGCACGATCAGGATGTGCGTGAGCATGGAATCGAACTGGAAGGACTTGATGGACTGGTTGATCAGCAACCCGATGCCACCGGCGCCCACCAGGCCAAGGACCAGCGAGGACCGCACGTTCACGTCGAAGCGGTACAACAGCAGGCCCACGAATTGCGGGATCACCATGGGCAGCGTGGCATTGGCGACCTGCTGGATCCGGTTGGCGCCGGCGGTCCGCAGCGCCTCCTGCGGCCCGGCGTCGATCTCTTCCATGGACTCGGCCCACAGCTTTCCCATGACACCGGTGTTGTGGCAGATCAGCGCGAGGACGCCCGCGAACGGACCCAAGCCCACGGCGGTGACAAAGATCAGGGCAAACACTATGTCCGGAACCGCCCTGAAGAAGGACAACACAGCCCGGGCAGCTTGGTACACCGCAGGATGGGGACTGGTGTTCCTTGCCGCAAGTGCGGCCAGGAGCAAGGCGAACGGCACGGAGAACGTGGTGCCGAGCAAGCCGATCCACAGGGTCACGAGCGTCGCTTCCAGCCCGGGCTTCACGGTCCGTTCCCAGCTCAGGTCCGGCGGGAAAGCATCACCGATGAACGCCGCCATGCCTTTCCAGCCGTCCACCAGCAACTCGGGTTTGAAGCCCGTCCCTTGGATGGCCACAGCGTGAAGTCCGACGACGACGGCCGCCACTGCCGCCGTCGTGATCCACCGCAGGGGCTTCTTCGGGCGGACCAGAGCCACGCGGCTTTTGCTTGTTGAGTCCCGGCGCGCGACGGCGGGGGTCAAGGTATGGGGTGTCATGCTGCGATGTTCCTGTCCGGGGCATACAACGTGTTGAGGTGTTCGGCGGTGACTTCCGTGGAGGGAAGGTCGAAGTTCATGGAGCCGTGCAGCAGCCCGATGGACCTGTCCGCGTAACGCAACGCAAGGTCCGGCTGGTGCAACACGGCCGCGACGGCAAGGCCTTCGGTGTGTGCGAGTTCGCGCAGCAGTGCCATGACTTGTTCAGCGGCGTGCGGGTCCAGTGCAGAGACCGGCTCGTCAGCGAGTACGACGTCGGCCCGCTGGCACAGTGCCCGGGCTACTGCCACGCGTTGCTGCTGTCCGCCGGAAAGCCGGCCAACTCGCTCGAAGGCACGGTCCGCCATGCCAACGCGGTCCAGGCAGTCGAGGGCTTCCTGCTGGACTTCGGCGGGGAACAGCAGCGGAGTGAGGGAACGGACTGTGGGGATGCGTGCCAGGGCTCCGGCGCAGACGTTATCCAGGGCCGTGCGGCGCGGAATCAGGTGGATCTTCTGGAAGATCATGGCCATCCGCTGCCGCGCCTGCAGGAGTTCGCGGCCCTGGAGACGGTCCAGTGCCGTGCCGTCAATGCTGATGCTTCCGGCATCGGGAGCGGTGATGCCCATGACGCAACGCAGCGTGGTGGACTTGCCCGAGCCGTTGGCGCCGAGGAAGGCAACCAGTTCACCGGGGGCGACGGAGAAGTCGACACCCTGAAGGACGGTCCTGCCGTTGAAGGACTTACCCAGCCCTTGGACGGAGAGCGGCATTACAGATCCTTCTCCGTGAGGTGCATGGTCTTGGCGAGCTCGAACAGGGGCGTGTAGTTGTCCTTGGTGACCTCCAGCAACGGGCCGGGAGGGGTCACGTCCAGGAACTCTCCAACTTTGGCAACGTCGGCGGGCTCCAGTGACAGGAACGCCTCCTTGACGGCTTGTTTGAAGGCGGGATCGGCGTCGCCGCGTACGGTGATGGGATCGTTCGGGATGGGGTTGGACGTCCAGACCTGGCGGAAATCGTCCTTGGCGAAGGTTCCCGCGGCGATCGCCGTGGCCAGCGTCTGCGAGTTGATCTCGGCCGCGTCCACCTTCCCGTTGGTCAGGGCAAGGAGTGCCTCCGGGTGGCCGCCGGTGTAGTCCATGGTGAGGTCGGCGTCAGCGATGCCTGCCTCACGGAGACCGAACCGGGGCAGGACATCGCCGCTGGTGGATCCGACGCTGCCCAGGGCCAGGGACTTGCCGTTGAGATCGCCGATTGCCTGGATGGGGCTGTCCTTGGGTACCCAGATTCCGGCCGTGTAGCTGCTGAGCTCCTTTTCTGCCGTGCCGAATGAAACCAGTGGTTCTGCGCCTGCCTTGGTGTCGGCGAACACGTAGCCCAGCGGCCCGAACTGCCCCAGGTCCAGCTTGCCGTTGCGCATGGCGAGGACTTCGGCTGCGTAGTCCTCCACCACCTGGACTGTGACCGGGCATTCGAGCTTTTTGGAAAGGGCAGCGGCCAGGACGTCGTAGGCGGGCTTCAGCTTGGCCGGGTCCTCGTAGGGCTCGATGCCGAACTTGATCCCGCCGTTGGGGCAGGTGGCGACGCCGTCCCGGGGGAGGACTGGTCTGGAGAGGACTGGGCGAGCCGCCGCATGCGGTCAATGCCAAAGCAGCGGCGAGGGCAAGCGCGGAGCCGGTGAAGAGCGTGGTTTTCATGGGAATCCTTAGGCGAAGGGAGGGGTGGGGGAACGGAGGAACTCAGGACAGACGCGACACATTGCGGTGTGCCAGGCCAAAGGACAGGGTCATGCCGACGCCGGAGGTCACGGACACCACGGTGACGCCCGGTTGGATGTTGCGGACCAGGATCGGGGCAACGTCCGAGGACGCGTAAATGCCTTGCCAGCGTTCGATGATTTCCAGGGGCCGGCCGATCCTGCCGCTGATGTCGTTGTTCAGGGCGTCGGTGACTGCCTCGTCCAGGAACGGGTCGGCGGTGCGGTGGTAGTGGTGCGAGTCGCCCAGGATGATGGTGCCGTCCGGGCGTTGGGTGAACATGACGTTGGCGCCGATGTCCAACAGTTCCGGCTGCTTGGCTTTCACTTCGGAGCGCAGGGCCTCCGCCGCGGGCATATCGGTGAAAGCCGGGTAGCGGAGCATGGACGTTGCGGTGAGCACAGCCGGTGTGAAGCGGACTCCGGCTGGCCCGGCAGCCAATGACATCTGGAGCGCGCACCGCTGGATCCTGTGTTCCGCAGCGAGGTCCGGGAACAGGTAGTCGACGTTGTGGCCCACGCACACGAACACTTGCTTCGCCTGCAGCGCGCCGCGCGATGTCTGCACGGTCACGCCGTCCGGCGATTGGCTGAAGCCCAGTGCCGCGGTGTTCCAGTGAAGTTCGACGCCGGGCTGCCGGCTCAGCCATTCGGCCAACTTTGCGACGGTGGTCCGGGGATCGACGCGGAGGTCGTCGCGGAGGAAGGCTCCGCCGACCAGGCCGGGCCAATCGCCTTGGCGGGTGCCGCCGTCGGGCAGTCCGGCCGCAACCGGGTCCAGGCGCTCCCGTGTCGCGGCAGGGGAGAGCAGTTGAACTTGGCCGGGCTCCCGGGCTGCGGAGAGTTCGCGCAGGACAGCCATCTCTGCATCGGTACGGGCAAGGACCACTGCTCCGGATTCAACGGCCCAAAAACCTGCCTGCTCGGCGAACTCGAGCCAGTACTTCCGGGACGTCTTTGCGAGCTCGTACAGTTCGCCGGACTGCGCCGTGATGCAGCAGTGGCCGAAGTTCCGTACCGAGGCGCCGGCGGCGTGGTGGTCGCGTTCGATGATGGTGACAGTCAGTCCGTTGGCAACAGCGTGGGCGGCATGCGCCAGGCCGATGATGCCGGCGCCGACGACGACGACGTCGGCGGCTTGGCCGGGGCTGTTGCCGGTGGCTGAGGTGGGGTTGCTTGCGTTGTTCACACTATCGACCTTGACGGCACGCAAGAGGTGAATCAAGCTACATCGCCACTTGTATATACAAGTTAATCAGAATTTAACCTCCGTTCATGTTTGTTCACGCCGGATTCATGTGGGATGCAGCGAAAGAGGCTCTTTTGATGCTGGCAACTTGTATTATCAACTGGTGAGCACTCAGCAAAATGCACCCCTCCATGTCCGGCTCAGCGAGGAACTCATGCGCCGCATCACTGACGGCGAGTGGCCGCCCGGTTTCCAGCTTCCAAGCGAGGCGGAGCTGTGCAGGGAGTTCGGAACCTCCCGCGGACCGATCCGCCAGGCGCTCGCCTTCCTCCGTTCCGAAGGCGCGGTTACAGGTGGCCGCGGCCGTCCCCCGATGGTCCGCTCGTCCGTGCCGTCGCAGTCGTTCTCCACCTTCAACTCGTTCACCGAGTGGGCGCTGGGGATCGGCAAGAAGCCCGGCCAGCGAACCCTGGAGGTGGCACGACGCGATGCGAGCCCGGAAGCTGCGGCAGCGCTCGGACTGGTGCCGGGAACAACGGTTGTGGAAGTCCTGCGGGTCCGCTATCTGGATGAAGCTCCGGCCATGATTGAGCGCACCACGTTCGTCCTGGACGTAGGCCGGAAACTGTTCGACTTCGACACCGACTCGGGATCCATTTTTGCGTTCCTCAAGGACCAAGGCGTGGATCTGCACAGCGCACGGCACACCATCGACGCAGTAGCGGCCAGCGACGAGGACGCCGAACTCCTGGAGCAACCCGAAGGAATTCCGCTCCTGCGCGAACGCCGCATCACCCGTTCCGGTGACGGTCAGCCCCTTGAATACTCAGAGGACCGCTACCTGCCGGCCCTTACCAACTTCACCATCGACAACACCGTGGAGCGCAGGGCAGCCCTGGTCCGCATCCACACCGAAGGAGCCACCCCATGATCAAGCTCGTAGCCTGCGATATGGCCGGAACCACCATCGACGAACACGGTGACGTCTATGTTGCCCTGGCCCGCTGCGTCGAAGAAACCGGAGCCGCCACCAGCCCCGAGGCCGTCCAGGAGTGGATGGGTGCGGACAAAGTGGAGGCCATTACCGCTTTGATCGAAGCCGGGGGAGGAGCCGCAACGGAGGACGCAGTGACCGCAGCGTTCGCGCGGTTCAAGGAAATCCTGGGCGGGTTCTACGATGCCAACCCGCCCGTCCCGCTGGAAGGCGTCGAAGACGCGTTCCGCGAACTCCGCCGCCAGGGCGTCAAGGTGGCCCTGACGACAGGCTTTTCACGCGACGTCGCCGGGCCGCTTCTTGAGCGGCTGGGGTGGGGCGTCGGCGACGGCAACCTGCTGGACGCCGTCGTGTGCTCCGACGAAGTAGCCGCCGGGCGTCCGGCGCCGTTCATGATCCACCGCGCCATGGAGCTGACGGGAGTTCAGGATGTCCGCTCGGTCATGGCAGCGGGCGACACTGTCAACGACCTCGCTGCGGCCAACAACGCAGGGGTCCTGGCCGTCGGCGTACTAACCGGCAAGCTCGGGCGCGACGAGCTTGCCGCGCACCCGCATCACCACATCCTGGCCGGAGTGAAGGACATCCCGGCGCTGCTGTCCTAGCTTCTCTTTCCAAGGTCGCCGGATTGCGGGGGTTTGGCCGGGAGCGCCGGGCATGGAAGATTGGACTGCGTGAAATTCCTTCACCCTTCACCCAAGTCCTCCGCCCGTGGCGTCACGATCCTGCGCGTGGTCTTCGGCGCGCTCATCATGGTCCACGGCTTCCAGAAGTTCATGGCCGGCCATGCCGCGTTCGCAGCATCCGTTGCTGCCATGGGTGTGCAGAAGCCGGAAGTCGTTGCGTGGCTGGTGATCGCCGGTGAGCTGGGACTGGGGCTGCTGCTGGTCCTCGGAGCGCTGACCCGGGTGGCCGGATTCCTGTCGGCTTTGATGTTCGCCTCGATCTGGTTCGTGACGGAAGCGGGCAAGCCCCTGCTCACGGACAAAGCGGGCGTGACGGCGGAGCTGCTCATCATCTACTTCGCCGTGTCCGTGGCCTTCGTTTTCCTGGGCTCCGGGGCCTTCTCGCTGGACCGCAAACTGGCCAGGCAGCCAGGCCGCAAGGGGTCTTAACCCGTCCTGGTTAAATCACCGGGCGTCATTGGGATAACGGACACCCAACTGTGAACGGACGCCGTCGAAGAGGCGCATCACATTGATGGAATCTTCCAGCGGCATCACCGGGCTCTCGAGGAGTCCTTGCTGAACACAGCGGGTCACCTCGCGCAGTTCATAGGTGTAGCCGATGCCTGCAACGTCGAAGTGCTCGTGACGGGGCTCGTCCCAGCCGACCCTGACCAGCAGCTCACGCGGATTGTTCACCGATCCCACTGTCTGCAAGTAGCCAAGGCCGCCGGCAACGGTGGCTGTCCTTGGCCCATGGGCCATCAGGGACGACGTCAATTGCGCCTGTGCGCCCGTGTCATAGCCCAGCGTCAGTGCGTTCTGCGTGTCCACGCCGTCCTCATTCAGCGATCCGATCGCCGTGACCGACTGCGGGAAGCCCAGCGTCCCCAAGGCCCAGAGCAAGGGATACACCGTGATGTCCAAGAGCGCTCCGCCACCGTCGTTCAGGGCCCAGATGCGGGCCGAAGGATCGTACGGTGCCGGGAATCCGAGATCCGCGGTAACCCACTGGATTTGCCCCAGCTCACCGGACGCTGCGATCTCGAAAGCCCGCTGCATGCTCGGCAGGAAGCGGCTCCACACCGCCTCCATGAAGAACACGTTCTGCTCACGCGCGATCTTCACCAGTTCCATGGCCTCACGGGCATTGATGGTGAGGGCCTTCTCGCATAAGACGTGCTTCCCGGCCCGCAACGCCGCAGAGGCGATCTGGAAGTGCTGGGCGTGGGGTGTCGCCACATAGACCACGTCCACCGCAGGATCCTCGAACAGACGCTGGTAGCCGGGAACACCGGCGTCGTCCCCGTATCCCTTGGCGAAACCCGAAGCGTTGGCGAAGGCATCCGCGGCAGCCTGGGTCCGGGAACTCACGGCGTAGAGTTCCGCGTCCTCCAAGAGGGCCAGGTCCTGGGAGACGCTCTTGGCGATATTGCCCGTGGACACCACGCCCCACCGCAAAGGTTGCCCGGTGGCAGCGCGAGGATCCTGGTTGTCCTGGGTTGTGAGCCACGGCACGGCAATAGGAAGAGTCATGCCAGCCATCCTCTCATTCCGCGCAGGCGTTGGCGGCCAGGGGCACAGCCGTCCTTGTGGGCGCACTCGCCGGAGCCATTCCGGCGCCCGTGGCGGTGCGCGTCAAGGTCATCGATGCGATCCGGTTCTGAGCTCCTCGGTCA
The DNA here is from genome assembly GCF_049315185.1 of Paenarthrobacter sp. C1. Taxonomy (NCBI): domain Bacteria; kingdom Bacillati; phylum Actinomycetota; class Actinomycetes; order Micrococcales; family Micrococcaceae; genus Paenarthrobacter; species Paenarthrobacter sp. C1. Next base: position 1,228,576 of record NZ_CP186052.1, read on the forward strand.
GCCGGCCCTGCTGGAGGCGGAAGCAGCGTTCGGTTTTCTGAGCCAGGCTGCGGTCGTGCGTGACCACGAGGATGGTGGTGTTGTGGTCGCGGCTCAGGGAGCTCAGGAGTTCGATGATGTGCTCGCCGGTCTGCTCATCGAGGTTTCCGGTGGGCTCATCGGCGAGGATCAGCTTGGGCTCGTTGGCCAGCGCCCGGGCAATCGCCACACGCTGCTGCTCCCCACCGGACAACCGGTTGGTCCGCCGCGAATGCTTCTCCGGATCCAGCTGAACCTGCTCAAGCAGTTCCTTGGCCCGCTTCAGCCTGGCCGCTTTACGGACTCCGGCGAACTCCATGGGCAGCATGACATTGTCCACGGCACTGAGATTGGGGATCAGGTTGAATTGCTGGAAGACGAAACCGATGTCGCGGCGGCGGTACTCGGTCAGCTTGCCGTCCGGCAGCCCCGCCAGGCTGACGCCATCGACGACGACGTCCCCTGAGGTGGGCTTGTCCAAAGCACCCAGGAGGGACAACAGTGTGCTCTTGCCGCTGCCGCTCTTGCCCACGATGGACGACAACGAACCCTTTTCGAGCTCGAAGCTCACGCCGTTGACTGGCTTGATGGTCCGGTCACCGGACTTGAACTGACGGACAAGGTCCTTGACTTCAATCACGGCTATTCTCCTCGGAGTACTTCGATGGGACGGATGCGGGCGGTCAGCAGCGCCGGAACCAGCGCACCGATGATGGCGACGGCGAACACCGCGGCGATGCCGGCCGCGAGGACGCCGGGGGAGACGCTGGCCGTGACGGAGCTGAGCAACTGTGAGGCCCCGCCAAACGGACCTCCCTGCCCGCCGCCGGGGAAGCCGCCACCACCGGGTACCGCCCCGTTTGGCATGGCGCCGGCAAGGCCGCCGCCGCGCTGGTTGGTGGGGGCCGCCGTCGTGGTTGTGTTTGAACTGATCAGTGCCGAGGCGATGCCGCCACTGGCGAACGATGCAATCACCGCGCCCACTACGCTGCCCATGGCAACGAGAACCAGGGACTCGAGGACAAATTGCAGGCCGATGGTGCGGTTGGGAGCACCGATGGCTTTCAGCACGCCGATTTCGCGGCGGCGTTCACGGACCAGCATGACCATGATGAGCAGGATGATGATCCCCGCCGTGGCGAGCGCCGCAATGAAGGCAACCATGGAAATGTTCTTCACGCTGTCCAAGGAGCTGACGGCTGTTTCAAGGTTGCGCTGGCCTTGGGTGACGTCGGCTTTATCCGTGCCGAGAGCCGATTGGACGGCCGTTTTGGTGCTGTCGACGTTCTCCATGCTGTTGACCGTGACGATCATGCTGGAGAGCTCGTCCGGTGTTGATGCCAGGGTCTGGGCTTCGGGGAGCGTCAGGTAGACGGCATTGTTGCCGAACGCGGTGCCGGCGTCGAAGATACCGGCCACTGTCAACGTCTTGTCCTGCACGGTGAAGGTGGACCCGACACTCAGGCTGTTCTTTTCTGCCAAGGACTTGCCTACCAGGGCCTTCCCACCGGCAGCCGTGTATTCGCCCAGCCCGGTGCCGCTGGTGATATTCAGTGCTTTGCCGGTGCTGTCGACCTCCGCACCGATGCCCGTTGCCGTGATCGGAAGGGCCCGGGCGGGCAGGGCGGTGGTGCCCGTTCCCGAATTTCCGTTGGCATTGTTGCGGTTGCCCAGGGTGCCGGCGTCGATGGCCGCTGTCAGGTTGGTGCTGACCGTAGCCTGCTGGCCGCCAGGGCCGAAGCCGCCTCCAGGACCCGCCTGCTGCGTGGTTCCTGCGGTTCCTGTCGTTGTAGTCTGCAGGCGCAGGGCCTTGGTTCCGACTACCGAGGTGACATTGGCGACCGACGCCACGGTCCCGGCTTCCGCCGTCGTGAGGGGTTCGCCGCCGCCTTCGAAGCCTTGCCCGCCGGCCGGGTTGACCGTCAGGGTGGTGCCTACGGAGGCGTTGAGCTCCTGCACTTTGGCGCCCACCGCCTGGTTGGCCACGAGCATGGCCAAAGCCAGCCCGATCGCTACGGCGAGGACGGCGACCACCGCCGCTGTTCTGATTTTGTTGCGGAAGGCATTGCCTACGCTTCGGGCAAGGACGCTCACGTTTCTCCTCTGGACCTGCAAGTTCGTGGCCCACGGGACGCGGGCTGCAGGTCCAACATTGCTGAGCGCTGCTGTGCGGCACTCCAGCCGAAGCTATGTGTGGGCTGTGAAAGCCTGGGGTCACGAATTCTGCTGGATCATTCACTTTCGTTGTTACCCGGAACCCCGAATTCCGGAGTCCTGGCCCGCCCCGGGGGCTCGATGATCCAGCAGAACCTGAGCAAGCAAAAGCCCCGGCCCGCCTGCTGGCGGACCGGGGCTTGCTGTATTACTTGGTGCTCGGGTGTTACTTGGTGATCGGGCCGAGTACCGGATCGTCGACGTAAGCCGTCTTGACGTTCTCAGCCGTAACGATCTGCGGCGGCAGGAGGAACGCAGGAACGGTCTTGACGCCGTTGTTGTAGGAGTCCTTGTCGTTGATCTCCAGCTGCTTGCCGGCCTGGAGGTCCTTCACCATGGTGATGGCGTGCTCAACGAGCTTGCGGGTGTCCTTATTGATGGTGGAGTACTGCTCGCCGGCCATGATGGACTTCACGGACTCAACTTCGGAGTCCTGGCCGGTGACCACGGGCAGCGGCTTGCCGGCGGCCTTGACGGACGTCAGCACTGCACGGGCCAGGGTGTCGTTCGGGGACAGGACGCCGTCGAGCGAAGCGGTGCCGTAGCTGCCGGTGAGCAGCGTGTCAGCGCGACGCTGTGCGTTCTCTGCCTTCCAGCCCTGGGTAACGGCCTGCTCGAAGGAGGTCTGGCCGGAGACAACCTTGAGGGTGCCGTCGTCGATCTTCGGCTTCAGGACGCTCATGGCGCCGTCGAAGAAGACCTTGGCGTTGGCGTCATCCGGGGAACCAGCGAAGAGCTCGATGTTGTACGGGCCGGAAGGCTTCTTGGCCTTCAGTCCGTCCAGCAACGCCTGGCCCTGCAGGACACCGACCTTGAAGTTGTCGTATGCCACGTAGTAGTCCACGTTGTCCGTGTTCAGGAGCAGACGGTCGTAGGCGATAACGGTGGCGCCGGAGTCCTTGGCCTGCTGAAGCTGGGTACCCAGCTGGGCGCCGTCGATGGCTCCCACGATGATGACCTTGGCACCCTTGGTGACCATGGCGCTGATCTGGTTCTGCTGCTCGGACACGCCGCCGTTGGCGAACTGGACGTCGGCCTTGAAGCCGGCGCCGGAGAGGCCATCGTTGAACAGCTTCTCCGCGAGGACCCAGTTTTCACTGGTCTTCTGCGGAAGTGCGACGCCGATCAGCGAGTCCTTGGGGAACGCTTCCCCGCCTGCCGTGCTGCTGCTTGAGCCGCTGTCAGTGCGGCCGCAGGCTGTCAGCGCCAGTGCCGCGATGGCAGCGACTGCTGCTGCCTTTCCTGCTTTACCAAACATTCGCATATCTTGGTTCACTTTCTGTGTGGGTGGGGTGGAGCGAGTCGAGCGGAAGCGGGATTACGCTTCCTTGGAGATGACCTCTTTGGTGGAGGTGGTTTCGTCGGGCTTGAGTTCGTTGTTGTTGCGCTGGAAGTTCTTCAGCAGCAAACCGGTGATCGAACGCTTGCCCTGGGACTTGTTGTAGACGTCGAAGGCAACGGCGGCCAGAAGCACCAGGCCCTTGATGATCTGGGTGAGGTCGGCGCCGACGCCCAGAAGCTGCAGGCCGTTGTTGAGGACGGCCATGACAAGGCCACCGACGATCGAGCCGATCACGGTACCGACGCCACCGGTAACGGCTGCGCCACCGATGAAGACGGCTGCGATGGCATCCAGTTCCCAGCCAACGCCATCGAACGGGCCCGATGCCGTGGAGCGGCCAACGAAGATCATGCCGGCCAGGCCTGCAAGGACGGACATGTTCATCATGACCATGAAGTTGACCTTCTTGGACTGCACGCCGGACAGCTCGGCTGCGTGGCGGTTGCCACCCACAGCGTAGACGTGGCGGCCAAGGACCGTCTTGTCTGCGATGAAACCGTAGATGAGGACCAGGACGGCCAGGATCAGGCCGGGGATGGGGAAGGACGTTCCGGGGCGGCCGGTGGCGAACAAGTACGTGGCGTAGAGGATCGCTCCGCAGATGAGGACCAGCTTGGTGACCTCAACCCAAAGCTCGGGAACGTCTGCGCCCAAAGCCTTGTTGGCAGCGCGGGCACGCAGCGACATGATGACGACGAATGCTGCAGCAACGATGCCCAGGAGCAAGCTGAGGTTGTTGAAGCCGGTGTTCGGGCCGATCTCCGGAAGGTAGCCGGAACCGAGGTACTGGAAGTCCTTGGAGACCGGGATGGTGTTGGACTTGCCAACAAACTGGTTGAAGCCGCGGAACAGGAGCATGCCGGCCAGCGTCACGATGAACGCGGGTATGCCGACGTATGCCACCCAGAACCCTTGCCAGGCACCGATCACGGCACCAAGGAGCAGCCCGAAGAGCACACCGGCCCACCAGGGCAGGCCCCAGTCACGCATTGCGAGGGCCACGAACACGCCCACGAATGCTGCCACGGATCCCACGGAGAGGTCGATGTGGCCGGCGATGATAACCAGGACCATGCCGATGGCCAGGATGAGGATGTAAGAGTTGCCGTTGAACAGGTTGATCACGTTGCCGGGCGTCAACGTGCGGCCGTCCGTGAAGATCTGGAAGAAGACGATAAGTGCCACCAGGGCGAAGATCATGCCGAACTGGCGGGTATTGCCACCAAATAGCTTCTTGAGCGCGTTCATTGTTTTGGTCCTTGTGTCAGGAAGGGGCGGGGCTGGGCCAAAGGGTCAGGCTGCTTTGCGGGAGGAAGTCATCAGCTTCATGAGGCTTTCCTGGCTTGCTTCGTTCTTGTCCAGGACGCCGGTGATGGCGCCTTCGAAGATGGTGTAGATACGGTCGGACAGGCCCAGGAGCTCCGGAAGCTCCGAGGAAATGACAATCACTCCCTTGCCCTGGTCGGCCAGCCTCTGGATGATGCCGTAGATCTCGTATTTGGCGCCCACGTCAATGCCGCGGGTGGGTTCATCCAGGATCAGGAGGTCCGGGTCGGTGAACATCCACTTGGCCAGCACCACCTTTTGCTGGTTGCCACCGGAGAGTTTGGCTACGCCCTCTTCAACCGATGGGGTCTTGGTCCGAAGCGACTTCCGGTATTCCTCCGCGACGCTGAACTCCTTGCGGTCATCAACTACGGTGTAGTTGCTGATGGCGCGAAGGTTGGCCGCAACGGTGGTCGTCTTGATGTCGTCCAGCAGGTTCAGCCCGAGCGACTTCCGGTCTTCGGTCACGTAGCCGAGTCCGGCGTCGATCGCTGCCCTGACGCTGCGGAGCTGGATCGGCTTGCCGTCCTTGTAGATCTGGCCCTTGATGAACCGGCCGTAGGAGTGGCCGAAGACCGACCTGGCAAGTTCCGTGCGGCCGGCGCCCATAAGGCCCGCGAAGCCGACGATCTCACCGCGGCGTACAAAGAAGTTGGATCCCTTGCAGATGAGGCGGTCCTGGATCTGGGGGTGACCCACTGTCCAGTCCTTGACCTCGAAGAAGACTTCGCCGATCTTGGGCTCGTGGTCCGGGAAGCGGGACTCGAGCGTCCGGCCGACCATGCCTTTGATGATGCGGTCCTCATCCACGCCATCGCGTTTGACGTTCAGCGTTTCGATCGACTTACCGTCGCGGATGATGGTGATCTCGTCCGCGATCTGTTCGATCTCGTTGAGCTTGTGGGAAATGATGATCGAGGTGATGCCGCGGCCTTTGAGGCCAAGGATCAGGTCCAGCAGGTGCTGGGAGTCCGATTCGTTCAGTGCTGCGGTGGGCTCGTCCAGGATCAGGAGCTTCACGGACTTGTTCAGCGCCTTCGCGATTTCCACCAGCTGCTGCTTGCCGACACCGATTTCCTTGATGGGGGTGTCCGGGTCTTCCCGGAGGCCTACCCGGGCAAGGAGTTCGAGGGAACGCTTACGGGCCTCGGCCCAGTCAATGACACCCCACTTCGTCGGTTCGTTGCCCAGGAAGATGTTCTCCATGATGGACAGTTCCGGGATCAGTGCCAGTTCCTGGTGGATGATCACGATGCCGGCCGCTTCACTGGCGCGGATGTCCTTGAACTGCTGCGTTTCGGCCTGGTACACGATGTCGCCGGTGTAGCTGCCGTAGGGGTAGACCCCGGACAGGACCTTCATCAGTGTGGATTTGCCTGCACCGTTCTCACCACAGATTGCGTGGATCTCGCCGGCCATTACGCGCAGGCTTACGTTCGACAAGGCTTTCACTCCAGGGAATTCCTTGGTAATGGAGCGCATCTCCAAAAGGATGGGCTCGCCTTGCGTGTCGAGGGTTGTCATCAGCCCTTACGCCTCCAATGCATGACTTCGTTGTCGGCCCCGCAAACGGCGGAGCTGTCTGATGAAAAAGTAAACTGGATCACCTATCTTGTCGTCAAGACTTGAACGCATGATCCAGCTAACGATTTCGTTACCTACCAGTAATACCGGCGTGCTGGAACACTAAAGCGGCCGCTCCGAGGGCCTCTGCCCGGGCGCCGAGGGAGGACATTGCCAGGTGCGTCGTTTCGCCCACCACGGGCACGGCATGGCGTACCAGGCCCCTGCGGATGGGGTCCAGGAGCAGGTCGCCAAGACCAGCCAGCGGGCCACCGACAACGATGACCTCGGGGTTGATCAGGTTGGACACGTTCCCCAGTGCACGTCCCACGGCCAGGCCGGCGTCGTCCACGACGCGCTGTGTCGCGGAGTCCCCGGCGAGGCAATTGCGCACGATGTCCTGGGGCGTCAGCAATGTCTCCTGGCCGCGGCCCAGCAGCTCGATCATGGTGGTGGTGGACGCTATCGTTTCCAGGCAACCCCGGTTCCCGCAGCGGCACACGAGGCCGTGTTCATGGATCGTCGCGTGGCCGATTTCACCGGTGATGCCGACGTTGCCGTAGTACGGGAATCCGTTGAGGATCAGGCCGGCGCCAATGCCCGAACCGATCTTGAGGAACATGAGGTTGGAGACCCCGCTGTGCGGTCCCCAGGTCACTTCGGACAGCGCGCCAAGATTGGCGTCGTTGTCAACAAAGACGGGGCAATTCAGTGCTTCCTCCAGCCTGTGGAGGATGTCGATGCCCACCCATTCGGGAAGGATGGCTCCTTGCGCGACGGTGCCGGATCTGCGGTCGATCGGGCCGGGAATGCCGGCTCCTGCTCCGACTACGGCCGTTCGGTCGATGCCGTTCTCACGGAGCAGTTTCTCCAGCAGGCGGACCGCAGCGGCGATGCCCTCTTCCGCCTGGTGACCCAAGGGCAACTCGATGTAGTCCTCGGCAATAACGTGGTAACCCAGCGAGGCCAGAACCACCCGCAGGTGGCGGCGTCCGAAGTCGATTCCGACGGCGACAGCCCCGTTGCTGTTCAGCCGTACGTTGGTTGCGCGGCGGCCGGAGCTCGTGGTCGGTTCGGTGGAGACCAGGCCGGCGTCCTGCATGATTTTGACGATGTTCGAGATAGTGGCGGTGGAGAGGCCGGTCTGCCGCGAAAGCTCGGCTTGCGTGGACGGTCCGCTCAGCAAGCACTCGATGATGCGCTGCTGATTGAGGTGGCGGAGCGCGGACTGCGAGCCGGGTTTTCTTGGGTGGCTCTTCGTTGAGCGCTGCGTAGCGGGCATGACAAGAAGATTGCCCCAGAAGATGCGTTGTAGTCAAGAAGTGAACACAGCGAGTCAAGTATCACTGACATACTCCAACGCAAGGACACTCTCTAAGTACCCCTTGTGAGGCCCGATATGCGCCCTATCCCCAACTTTTTAGGCGCAGAGCGGGCCCCGCAACAAGGAGGCGCGTGCAATGCGTCCCGGGTTCGCGGCCCGCAGGTCCAATTGCATCGCCGCATGCAACGGAGCGAAGCCTAGGCTTGAACCAAGAAGATGTCCCATGCCCACGGACGGCAGGGATCAGGTGAAACAAGGTGGTAATGATGCTGCTCGCAATCCTGCAGGCGAACGCCTCCGTCATGGACGTGGACGCCAACCTGCGCACAATCGAGGACGCAGCCCAGCGTGCTTCCAGCGCGGGAGCTGCTCTGCTGCTCACCCCGGAGCTGTTCCCTGTTGGGTATGCGCCACTGCGCCTGCATGCCGAGTTGGACCCCGCCACTTTGCCGGCCGTTCGCGAACGCTTGGCCGGGATCGCGCGCACTCACGGCATTGGCTTGGTCTACAGCCTGCCGGCCGTCGCCCCCAAGGAGGCAACGCACGACGACGCCGCGCAGCCGGCTTTGGCCGGCGACGCCTGGCACATCACGGCCACCTTGCTGGACGCTTCGGGCGATGAAATCCTCAATTACGCCAAGGTCCACCTCTTCGGTCCAGAGGAACACAAGGCGTTCGTCGGCGCCCACGTACCTCCCGCCGTCGTGGATTTCAACGGAATCCGCACGTCGATGCTGATCTGCTACGACGTCGAGTTCCCTGAAGCAGTGCGTGCAGCAGCCACCCGCGGTGCCGAACTCCTGCTGGTGCCGACAGCTCTTTCCGCCGGGTTCGAGAACGTGCCGCAAGTGCTCATCCGCGCCAGGGCATTGGAAAGCCAGCTCAACGTGGCCTACGCCAACCATTCCGGCCACGAGGACATCTACAACTTCCTGGGCGGCAGCGTGGTGGCCGGTCCTGACGGTTCGCTGCTCGCCGCCGCAGGGGAGGGCGCCGCGTTGTTGTTCGCGGAGGTCGGGACGGAAACGGTCAAGGCCGCCCGTGACGAAGTCCCGTACCTGCGCGAACGCAGGCCGGAACTGTACAACGAGTGGGAGCAGCAGGCCTAGGCAGTGGCCTCCCGGTCCGCCGTCACCAATCCGTCCACGTACTGCAGCGCGAACCACAACTCTGCCCGTACCTGCGCCTGGTTGAGGTCCATGTCCAGCAGCTCCCCGAGGACGCCGATCTGCCGACGCACACTGTTCCGGTGCAGGCCGAGCAATTTGGCGGAGCCGTCCCAACTTCCGTTTTCGCTGAGCCATCCCCGCAGCACGGACAGCAGCGGATCCCTGCGGTCCGGTTCCAACGCCAGCACGGGCGCCAGAAGCCGCTCAGCCAGCATGGTCCCCGCTTCGCGTCCCAGAAGGCCGGTGACCGACCACGTCACCTCGTCCACGCGTGCGCTCATGCCACTGGAGACAACCCGGGACCGCAGGGAGCTTGCCCGCTGGTAGGCCGCTGAGAGCCCGTGAAGTTCAGTCGGTTCGCCAATCACCAGGCGCCAGCCCAGTTTTTCGATGTCGGCCAGCAGCGAATCATCGACCCTCAAACGGGTGATCGCCGCGAAACCGTACTCGGTGATCTCCACCAGCTTGGTGTCGAGCAGACGCCGCCATTGGAGCACCTCGCGGACGGGACCATCGTCGGCCGCCCCATCCACCCTGACACCCTGCACCACCCGCATCTGCGCCGACCTGGTGGACGACAAACTCTGTGCCAGCAGGTCCTTGAGGCCGTTGACGTGCTTGGTCCCGCCGGTAGCCAGGGAGTCCGGATGCAGCAACACCGCGGTGGCGAGCTGGCTCGGAGCCAGGGATCCGCTGGTTCGTTGCCGCACCAGCAGTTCCAGCAATCCCACGGCCGACTGCACCACGTTGTTCTGCGCAGGTGTCAGCGGCGCGTCCGAACCAAGGATCAACGCGCCAAGGTTCGCGTCCTTGGTACTCCGCAGGGGGTGCCCGAACACCAGCGCCGATCCCGGCTGCTCAAAGCCGTCCATCTCCACGCGGGGACCGCTGCCGGACAGCAGCCGCTCCAGCATCGGTGCCAGCAGTGAATGCTCGACGCCGTTGCTGCCGCCGGCATTGTGCCCGCGTGCCCTGACCCGCCCGTCCGCCCCCACCAGCAGCGCCCACACCGGTACGCGCTGGACGAGGGCTGCCAGCAGTTCGTGTTCCGGCCTGGGGGAGAGGACCGCGCGCATGAGCTGCCGGTTGGTCTCGGCGAGCTGCCGGAAAACGCGCGCGTTGTCTGTCTCCAGAAGCTGCGAGAATTCAAGACCGATCGCGGCGAACGGGACGGACTCCGGTACCTCGAAAAGGGTGAGGTCGTGGGTGCGGCACGCTTCGACCAGGGCCTCAGGTACGGCGTCGAAGTAGGGCCTGATGCCGAACCCCAGTGCAGCGACCTTGGCGTCCACGAGCCGGCGGACGTAGGCGTCAACCTTCGCCGCCGTGCCGCCCTCCCCAAGGAAGGGCAGCCCGGCGGTGAGGAGGAATTCGCCCTCGGGCAGGTAGGGCGTGGGGTCTTCGAGCTCACTGGGTTCCACCCACCGCAGCAGCGAGCCGCCGCTGCCGCCGTCGTGAATCATTTTCAACTCGGGCGGCAGCTGCTCCAGGAACTGCTCAAGCGTGACGAAGCTCAGGCGGGCGGTGGCGGGTTCAGGCGACATTGCCTTGCCCGGCGGCTGCCGGCTCCTGGTAGTCGGGGCACTGGTAGGCGGTAGTCGAGTAGGCGCGGGGGAGGCGCGGTGCGATCCTGTTGATGATCTCGTCTCCATGGCTGCCGATCGCGGCACCCCAGTCGTCGGCGCTCGCCGCTCCGCTGGAGGGATCGCCGAACAGTACGGCGGTGTCTCCCACGGCGATTCCGGACGCATCCGGCCCGAGGTCCACCATGAACTGGTCCATGCAGACCTTGCCGATTACCGGCACGCTGCGGCCAGCGATGTTCACCACCGAGCGTCCGCTGATGCCCTTGGGAATGCCGTCCGCGTAACCGAGCGGGATGAGCCCCAGGTACCGGGGTTCGTAGGTGATGGCCTGGTGTTCGTAGCTGACCCCGGTGCCCGCTGGGACCTTTTTCACCATGACCAGCGGCGCAGTCACGCTCAGCGCCGGGCGCAGCCCGAAGTCCGCCGGGTTGAGGTGGTCCGCCGGAGCGAGGCCATAGATTGCCAGCCCTGCGCGGACCATGTCGAAGTGGAATTCGGGGCGGTCCAGGATGTTGGCGGAGCTGGAAACGTGCCGCAGCTCGGGCGTCAGCCCGGCGTCACGGGCTTCACGGACGGCGTCCTCGAACTCGGCGACGGCGGCTGCGTTGCCAGGGTGTGCCGGGACATCGGCCCAGGCCAGGTGGGTCCAGAGGCCTCGGACGCGGAGGGTTCCGTCGATTTCGGCTTGCCGCGCGTGCGCCACGAGTTCCGCCCAGTCTTCCTTGCGCGCGCCGCCACGGCTGAGGCCGCTGTCCAGTTCGAGATGGACGACGGCGGGGCGGCCAAGGCGGCCGGCGATACCCGCCAGGACCTCCAGTTGGCCAACGCTCCCGAGGGACACGTCGATGTCGTTTTCCAGCGCCTCGAGAATGGTGGCACTTGTCTGGGATGCCAGATAAAGCCAGGAAAGGATGGGCAGGGTGATGCCTGCTTTGCGGAGGGCGATGGCTTCCGTGAGTTGGGCTGTTCCCAACCAATCGGCCCCGGCATCGGCAGCAGTTCGGGCGACTTCCACCAGGCCGTGCCCATAGGCGTTGCCCTTCACCACGGCCATGAAGAACGGCGCCTCGGTGCGCTGTTTCAGGGCCTTGACGTTGTCTGAAATGGCGGACAGGTCAACGGTGACCTGTCCGGAGAGGGCCGCTGGGGCGGCCTCTTGATAGTGTGCATTACGTCTCATGGTTGAACACTATAGGTCATTTTGCACCGTGGTGAGAGGTGGCTCACATGCCAGTCTTGTGGAGGGGAAATCGAAACTACTTTGAAGGGACGTCAAGGGTGACTGTGCCTGTGAACACCGAAAATCCAGCGGCGGTGGGCGCTGCGAGGCCGAGCCTCGGAGCCCAGTTGCTGCGCCGAAAGCCCATTGGGCAGATGGTCAGCGAGTCCGGCAGCGGCGAAGGCGGCACTCCGCTGGTCCGCAGCTTCGGCGTGCTGCAGCTGACCATGATCAGCGTTGGTGCCACGCTCGGCACCGGCATCCTGGTCATCCTCGGCGAATCCGTGCCGCTGGCAGGTCCGGCCATTTGGATCTCCTTTGTCATCGCCGGCCTTGCTGCGCTCCTCTCCGCTGTTTCCTATGCCGAGATGGCAGGCCTCGTGCCGGTTGCCGGGTCAAGCTACTCGTACTCCTACGCCACCATGGGTGAGGGCATGGCGTGGATCTGCGGCTGGTGCCTGGTGCTGGAGTATGCCGTCTCCGTGGCAGCAGTTGCCGTCGGCGCCGGACAGTACGTCAATGAGACGCTGGCCGCCTTTGGGCAGGTCCTTCCGGACGCGTTGTCCCAACCTCCGGGGGATGGCGGCCTGGTCAACATACCGGCCGTGGTGATCGTGGTCTTTGCCATGATCCTGCTGGTCAGGGGCGCCCGCGAGAGTGCGTGGATCAACACAGCGATTGTCATCATCAAGGTGGGCATCCTGATCTTCTTCTGCGCAGTGGCCTTCACGGCTTTCAATGCCGGCAACTTCGAGCCCCTGCTGCCCATGGGCGCTGCAGGTGTTTCGGCAGCCGCCTCCAGCGTCTTCTTCTCCTACATCGGCTTTGACGCCGCCTCCACGGCAGGGGAAGAGGCCAGGAACCCTAAGCGTGACCTTCCCAGGGCCATCATGCTGTCCATGGTGATCGTCACCAGCATCTACGTCCTCGTATCCGTGGCCGCCATCGGCGCCCGCCCGTGGGGATGGTTCGACGGTACAGAAGCTGCCCTGGTGCAGATCCTGCACGAGATCACCGGCCAGCCTTGGATCGCCCTGGTCTTCTCCATCGGTGCTGTGCTCGCCATCGCCAGCATTGTCCTGACGGTCCTCTACGGCCAGACGCGCATCATGCTGTCCATGTCCCGCGACGGCATGGTGCCCAAAATCTTCGGCCGCGTCTCCCCGCGGACCGGCACTCCGGTGGCGGGAACGCTCATCATCGGCACCGCCGTCGCCCTCACTGCGGGCCTTGTCCCGCTGGGCGCGCTGGCGGACGCCACCAGCATCGGCACGCTGTTTGCCTTTGCCCTGGTCAACGTCGCCGTGATCTACCTGCGACGCAACCGCCCGGACCTCGAGCGAAGCTTCCGCGTTCCCCTGTACCCGGTCACGCCGATCCTGGGCGCCCTGATGTGCGCCTACCTGATGCTCAACCTCGGCGCCGATACCTGGATCACCTTTGGGGTGTGGATGCTGGTGGGCATCGCCGTCTACTTCGGCTATGGACGCCGGAACTCCAAGGTAGCCGCGCTCAGCGATCAGGACTACCGTGAAATGACCACCAGGGCCATGAGCCCGGAACCTGTGAAAGCAGCAAAACCATGACCATCGCCACCGAACTTCCCGTCGCCGGGGAACCCGCAGCACCCGGCGCCAGTGAAGCGCCGATCACCATGCTGAACCCGGACTTCCCCTTCAGCTACGACCACTACCTGGCACACCCGGACGGGCTTGGCTCCGTCCCGGAGGAAATGTACGGCACCGAAGTCGCCGTCATCGGTGCGGGCCTCTCCGGACTCGTGACCGCCTACGAACTCATGAAGCTTGGCCTCAAACCGGTCATTTACGAGGCCGACCAGATCGGTGGCCGGCTCCGGACCGCGAGCTTCCCGTCCGCGCCCGGCGTCGTAGCCGACCTCGGCGGCATGCGCTTCCCGGTTTCCGGCAAGGCGTTCTACCACTACGTGGACCTCCTGGGGCTGGACACCAACGAATTCCCCAACCCCATGGCACCGGCAACATCCAGCACTGTGATCGAGCTCGCCGGTAAGAAGCATTACGCCACCACCGCCGACGAACTGCCCGTGTTCTTCCGCGAAGTTGCCGATGCCTGGAAAGCCGCGATCAACGACGGCGCAGCCTTCGCGGAGATGCAGGAAGCCATCAAGGCCCGTGACACCAAGCGGATCAAGGAACTGTGGAACGCGCTCCTGCCCGAACTCGACGAGCAGACCTTCTACGGCTTCATCGCTGCCAGCAAGTCCTTCAAGGAAGCCGGCTTCGCCCACCGCGAGGCATTCGGCCAGGTCGGCTTCGGCACGGGCGGTTGGGACACCGACTTCCCCAACTCCATCCTTGAGATCCTGCGCGTCGTGTACACCGACGCCGACGACCAGCACCGCTCCATTTCGGGAGGCGCGCAAAGGCTCCCGGAGGCACTCTGGAACCACGCGCCGTCGGGCCTGAAGCACTGGCCGGAAGGAACCTCGCTGGCCTCCCTGCACTCAGGTTCGCCGCGCGGTGCCGTGGACAACATCCGCCGGGCAGAGAACGGCGACCTCGTGGTGCGGGAAAACTGGGGACGCGAAGCCAGCTACCAGGCCGTGGTCACCACATGCCAGTCGTGGCTGCTCTCCACCCGTATCCACACCGAAGAGGCACTGTTCCCCGCGGAGATGTGGACCGCGATCGAACGCTCGCACTACATGCAGTCGTCCAAGACCTTCGTGATGGTGGACCGGCCGTTCTGGAAGGACATCGACCCGGAGACCGGGCGTGAAGTCTTGTCAATGACCCTCACCGACCGCCTCAACCGGGCAACGTACTTGCTCGACGACGGCCCGGACAAGCCCGCCGTCATCCTCCTGTCCTACACGTGGAACGACGACGCCCTGAAGTGGCTCGCCCTCACTGCGGAGGAGCGCGTCAAGTTGATGCTCCACTCGCTGGAGCAGATCTATCCGGGCGTTGACATCGCGAGCCACATTGTGGGGCAGCCGATCACCGTCTCCTGGGAAGCGGACCCCAACTTCATGGGGGCCTTCAAGGCCAACCTGCCCGGACACTACCGCTACCAGCAGCGGCTGTTCACGCACTTCAAGCAGGACAAGCTGCCCGGGAACCAGCGCGGCATCTTCCTCGCCGGTGATGACGTGTCCTTCACCGCCGGGTGGGCCGAGGGTGCCGTCACCACGGGCCTGAATGCCGTCTGGGGCGTGGTGAACCACCTGGGTGGCTCGTCCGCCGCCGGAAACCCCGGCCCGGGTGACCTGCTGGACGAGCTCGGCCCGATCAGCTTGGACTAGTCCCTTTTGCATTGCGAGGCCCGCTCTACGCCCCAAACCCACCGCAGGGGACGCAGAGCGGGCCTCGCATTCGGCGTTAAGCGTGCAGGTCCCGGTGCGCCGCTGCGAGCTCCTTGTAGTGGGCGGCGTTGTGCTTCACGCCCTCGAATTCTTCGTCCGTCAATTCGCGGCGGACTTTGGCTGGAACGCCCGCCACGAGGGAGCGCGGGGGAACGACGGTGCCTTCCAACACGACGGCGCCGGCAGCAATGAGGGAACCCGTGCCGATCACCGCGCCGTTGAGGATGGTGGCACTCATGCCGATGAGGCAGTCGTCCTCCACTGTGCAGCCGTGGACCACAGCGCTGTGCCCGACGGAGACGCGCTCGCCGACGGTGCAGGGAAAACCGGGATCGGCGTGAAGGACCACGTTGTCCTGCAGGTTGGAACCCGCCCCCACCTTGATCGCGGCTGTATCAGCGCGGACGGAGACGCCGTAGAAAGCGCTGGAATCCTGGGCCAAGGTGGCCTTGCCGATAATGGACGCGGTGGGCGCCACGAAGGCGGTTTCATGGATGTCCGGAGTGTCCCCGGCAAAAGTGTAAGAAGGAGCCATGAAGCCCAGCCTAGTTGGCTGAAGGGGTGCGGAGCACCAGGAATTGGTAGTGCTGCTCCCAGTTTCCCGCGCCCGGGCCGGACTCAACGCCCACACCTTCCGGCCACGTTCGGAAATGCTCCACCACGCCGTGTTCCCCAAAAATCCGCTGCACGGTTTCGTCACTGCGGCGGCTGAAGAAACGCCGCGGTTCTTCCAGGTCCTCCGGGTTCAGAACTTCGTCGTCGTCACCGGACCAGAGTCCGACGGCGATTGGCGCACCCGGTGCGGTGACCCGCACGAGTTCGCGGACGACGTCGTGAATCCCGCTGTTGGGGACATGTAACAGCGTGCTCATGGTCCACGCCGCTTCGAAGGCTGAATCCGCAAACGGCAGGTCCCGCCCGCTCGCAACCGAGGCGTCGAGTCCTGCGGCGCGGGCCACGTGGACGCTCTCCGGCGACAGGTCCACACCCGTGTAGTGCAGCCCGGCGCGGACGAACTCCACGCCTTCAACACCGGTGCCACAGCCGAGCTCCAGCAAGGAACGACGGTGTTCGGACTTGAGCAGCCGGATGAACCACTCCCGGCACTCAACCCGGTGGGGAGTCAGCGAGCGGGTATTCCGTGCGGCGGCATGGCGGTCGTAATAGACGGCGAGGTCGCGCTCCGGATCAGGAAGGCCCTGCATACCCCCAGCTTAGGAGTGGCGCTAGTTGAACACCACGGTCCGGGTGCCATCGAGCAGCACGCGGTGTTCGGCGTGCCATTGCACGGCCTGGGCCAAGGTGCGGCCCTCCACGTCGCGGCCCATCTGGACGAACTGGGCCGCCGTGCGCGCATGGTCCACTCGGATGACCTCCTGTTCGATGATCGGCCCCTCATCCAGGTCTGCGGTCACATAATGTGCCGTGGCGCCGATGATCTTCACGCCGCGGGCGTGCGCCTGGTGGTATGGCTTTGCGCCCTTGAAAGAGGGGAGGAACGAGTGGTGGATGTTGATGGCTTTGCCGTTCAACTCCGTGCAGAGATCGTTGGAGAGGACCTGCATGTACCGGGCCAGGACGGTCAATTCGACGTCGTGCTCGGCGATCAGCTTCAGGAGCTCAGCCTCGGCCTGCGGCTTGGTTTCCGGTGTTACGGGGATGTGGTGGAACGGGATGCCGTAGAAGTTGGCCAGTTCCTCCAGGTCGCGGTGGTTGGAGACGATGGCCGGAACCTCGATGGGCAGGGTGCCTGTGCGCTGCTGGAACAGCAGGTCGTTGAGGCAGTGGGCGTCCTTGGAACACAGGATGATGGTGCGCACCTTCCGGCCAACGGGGTTGATCTGCCACGTCATGCCGAAGGTATCGGCCACCGGCTGCAAGGCGGCGGCCAGTTCCGCCTGGGTGCTCGACGTCGTTGCCTCCACGCGCATGAAGAAGTTGCCGGTGGTGGGGCTTCCGTATTGTTGCGAATCGGCGATATTGCACCCGGCGTCAAGGAGTGCGCCGGCAACAGCGTGCACGATGCCGGGGCGGTCGGGGCAGGAGAGGGTCACAACAAAAGCGGTGGAGTCAGTCACACGGACAAGCCTACCGGTGCTGCCTTGTTGTACTGTTAACGGGTCGCAACTGGCGTTGGGTGGACTACCACCAGGGAGCGGCAATCACGAAGACCACGGATCGTACGCCTGGGCCGAGGGTCATGTCTTACCGTCGCACGCAAGTGACCGATGCCTCCTGTCATCAAGGGGACGCGGGAATGCTGCTGCCGGTAGCCTGACCTGTAGCACCACCCGTTCCCTAGCCAGGAGATCTCCGTGACTACCACCACTTCAGCGTCTGTCAGCAACCAGTCGCTCGCCGAACTCGATCCCGAGATCGCAGCAGTCCTCGACCAGGAGCTTGGCCGCCAGCGCGGCACCCTGGAAATGATTGCCTCCGAAAACTTCGCCCCCCGCGCCGTGATGGAAGCCCAGGGCTCCGTCCTGACCAACAAGTATGCCGAGGGTTACCCGGGCCGCCGCTACTACGGCGGTTGTGAATACGTCGACGTCGCTGAGCAGCTCGCCATCGACCGGGTCAAGGAACTCTTCGGCGCCGAATACGCCAACGTCCAGCCCCACTCCGGTGCCCAGGCAAACGCTGCAGCACTGTCCGCCATGATCAACCCGGGCGACAAGATCCTCGGCCTGTCCCTGGCCCACGGCGGACACCTGACCCACGGCATGAAGCTCAACTTCTCAGGCAAGCTCTACAACGTAGCGGCCTACCAGGTTGAAGAAGACAACTTCCGCATCGACATGGACAAGCTCCGCGAGCAGGCCATTGCCGAGAAGCCGCAGGTCATCATCGCAGGCTGGTCCGCCTACCCGCGCCACCTCGATTTCGCAGCTTTCCGTTCCATCGCCGACGAAGTCGGTGCGCTCCTCTGGACCGACATGGCGCACTTCGCAGGCCTTGTAGCAGCAGGACTGCACCCGAGCCCGGTGCCGCACTCCGACGTCGTCACCTCCACGGTCCACAAGACCCTGGCAGGTCCGCGTTCCGGCGTGATCCTGGGCAAGCAGGAGTGGGCCAAGAAGCTCAACTCCAGCGTCTTCCCGGGCCAGCAGGGCGGCCCGCTCATGCACGTCATCGCAGCCAAGGCCGTTGCCTTCAAGATCGCCGGCGGCGAAGAGTTCAAGGAACGCCAGGAGCGCGTCCTTGAGGGCGCCAAGATCATCGCTGACCGCCTCAACCAGGCCGACGTCGCCGAAGCCGGCGTCTCGGTCCTCACCAGCGGCACCGACGTCCACCTGGTCCTGGTTGACCTGCGCAACTCCCAGCTGGACGGCCAGCAGGCCGAAGACCTCCTGCACTCGGTGGGCATCACCGTGAACCGGAACTCTGTTCCGTTCGATCCCCGCCCGCCGATGGTCACCTCCGGCCTCCGCATCGGTACGCCCGCCCTGGCTACCCGCGGTTTCGGTGCCGACGAGTTCACCGAGGTTGCCGACATCATCGCCACCGCACTCGTAAAGGGCGCCGCCGGCAGCGTTGATGCAGAGGCTCTCCAGGCACGCGTCGACAAGCTCGCCGACAACTTCCCGCTGTACCCGCAGCACGAGCAGTGGTAACCAGCGGTTCCTGCGACAACAAGCGCTGAACACGCATTACCCCGGCACTGAACCGGAGCCAACGGGATCCGCCGCCACACCTACGGCGGCGGGTCCCGTTGGCATGAGCCTCCCAGCAGAAAGAGCAGTTGGAATGACACAGTCCACCGCACAGATCCTTGACGGCAAGGCCACCGCCGCTGCCATCAAGGCAGAACTGACCACCCGCGTTTCTGCCCTTGCCGCCAAGGGCATCGTCCCCGGCCTGGGCACCATCCTGGTGGGCTCCGACCCCGGCAGCACCTGGTATGTCGGCGGCAAGCACAAGGACTGCGCAGAGGTGGGCATCCAGTCCATCCGCCGCGACCTCCCCGAGGACATCTCCCAGGAAGACCTCCTGAAGGTCGTCCAGGAACTCAACGAGAACCCCGAGTGCACCGGCTACATCGTCCAGCTCCCGCTTCCCAAGCACATCGACCAGGACGTCATCCTGGAAGCCATGGACCCGGAGAAGGACGCCGACGGCCTGCACCCCATGAACCTTGGCCGCCTGGTGGCCAACGTGAACGGTGAAATGAAGTCGCCGCTGCCCTGCACGCCCAAGGGCTGTGTGGAGCTGCTTCGCCGCCACGACATCGACCTCAAGGGCAAGCGCGTCCTGGTGGTTGGCCGCGGCGTGACCATCGGCCGTCCCATCGGACTGCTGCTGACCCGCAAGGAAGTCAACGCAACGGTCATCCTGGCCCACACCGGAACCGTGGACCTGCCCGCGGAACTCAAGCAGGCCGACGTCGTGATTGCCGCCGCCGGCGTGCCGCACATGATCAAGGCAGAAGACCTCAAGCCGGGCGCAATCGTGCTCGACGTCGGCGTCAGCCGCGTGGACGACGGCAACGGCAAGGCTGTTGTCACCGGGGATGTGGACCCGGCAGCTGCCGACGTCGCCGCCTGGTTGTCCCCGAACCCGGGCGGCGTGGGTCCGATGACCCGCGCCATGCTGCTTGCCAACGTCGTGGAGAGCGCCGAGCGCCAGGCCGGCATCGCGTAACCTCGCTGAATGCAGAAAGGGCGCCTGCTCCCGTTGGGAGCAGGCGCCCTTTTCCGTCCCGCGGGGAGCGCCCTAGCGGACCTCGGTCATGGTGTTTTCGCTGCGAATACGACGCGGTACAGGGCGGCTGCAGCGATGGCTCCGGCGATGGGGGCAACGATGAAGACCCAGAGCTGGCCCAGCGCCCAGATGTCGGCATACAGGGCCGTGGCGATCGAACGGGCCGGGTTCACCGAGGTGTTGGTCACGGGAATGCTGATGAGGTGGATCAGCGTGAGGCTGAAGCCAATGGCAAGGGCGGCGAATCCCGCCTGAGCACGCCGGTCAGTGACGCCAAGGATGACCAGGACGAAGACGGCGGTCAGGACGAATTCGGTCATCAGCGCCGAACCAAGGCCAAAGCCCCCGGGGGAGTGGTCGCCGAAACCATTGGAGGCGAATCCGGCTGCCCGGGCGGCAGTGAAGAAGCCGTCGGAGCCGCCGGCAGCGATGACGGCCAGCACGCTGGAGCCTGCCGCGCCGCCCACAAGCTGCGCCCCAATGTAGGCCGCTATGTCCTTGGCCGGAAAACGCCCGGCGACTGCCAGGCCGATCGTCACCGCGGGGTTGAAGTGCCCGCCTGAGACGTGACCGAAAGCGTAGGCACCGGCGACGACCGTCAGTCCGAAAGCCAGGGACACGCCCAGGAATCCAACCCCCACGGCGTTAGCTGGATCCGGGAAGCTTGCTGCGAACAGCGCAGTTCCCACGCCACCGAAAACCAAAATAAATGTGCCCAAAGCTTCAGCGCCGAGCCTGGAGACCAAAGCCGGGCCGGCACCGGGATCCGTGGGTCGTGGGATGGTTTTGGTATTGCGGCTGGCCATGCTGAGCCTTTCAGTTTTGGAGGTTGTTTGTGTTGGGGGCGGTTCACCCCAAGAACGTCGTGCGGCTGCTCCCGTGTTTGTGACGCGATTCCGGGCCTGTCTTTCGGGAAGGACAGCTGGTTGCGGGCGCAGGTCCCCGGTGCCTGCATCGGCTAAATCCAGAAAGTTGCGGAACACATCTTTCACATGTCGGTGGGCGCTACTAGTCTGCTGAGGGTGCACAATGAAGCAATCCGCTCCCCGTCACCGTCTCCAACACCGTCATCGACACCGTCACCAACACAGTCAGAATCGTTGCAACCCGGCTTCGACATGAACCGACCCACCGTCATCAGTGCCCGGAACCTCACCAAGGCCTACGGTGACCTCACCGCCGTCGACAACATCTCCTTCGACGTTCCGGCGGGGGAGTCCTTCGGCCTGCTCGGGCCCAACGGCGCAGGCAAGTCCACCACCATGAAAATGATCGGTGGCGTCTCCCAGCGCACGTCGGGCTCGCTGAGCATCATGGGCCTGGACCCCGAAACCCACGGCCCCGAGGTAAGGGCGCATCTGGGCGTGGTGCCGCAGCAGGACAACCTGGACGAAGAACTCAAAGTCCGCGAGAACCTGATCGTGTACGGCCGCTATTTCGGCCTGCCCCTGCGCTACCTGCGTCCGAAGGCGGACGAGTTGCTCGAGTTCGCGCAATTGACGGACAAAGCCAATTCCAAGGTGGACGCGCTCTCCGGCGGCATGAAGCGGCGATTGACCATCGCCCGCTCGCTGATCAACGAGCCCCGCATACTCCTCCTGGACGAACCCACCACCGGCCTTGATCCGCAGGCCCGCCACATCCTCTGGGACCGGCTGTTCCGGCTCAAGGAAAGCGGCGTCACCCTCATCCTGACCACCCACTACATGGACGAGGCGGAGCAACTCTGTGACCGTCTGATCGTGGTGGACAAGGGCCGGATCATGGCGAAGGGGTCGCCTGCCAACCTCATCCGCGAGCACTCCTCGCGCGAAGTACTCGAGCTCAGGTTCGGGTCCGAGCGGAACGCGACCATCGGCGTCGAACTTGAAGGCATCGGTGAGCGGCTGGAGACCCTCCCGGACCGCGTCCTGATCTACGCGCACGACGGCGAGGCCGCGCTGGAGCAGGTGTCCGCCCGCGGGTTGCGGCCCATGACCTCGCTGGTCCGCCGCTCGTCGCTGGAGGACGTGTTCCTCCGGTTGACCGGCAGGAGCCTCGTTGACTGAGAAGCAAACCACGACGACGGAGCAGCCTTTGCGGGCCCACTCGCCGCAGGTTTCGGCCGCCAGGGCTCGCCGCTGGGGTTCCTTCTACTATGCGGAGCAAGTCCTCCGCGTGATGCGCAACTACGGCTGGTCCGTGGTCCTCTACAGCGTGGGGCAGCCCGTTGCGTACTTGTTCGCCATGGGAGTCGGGCTGGCCACGTTGGTGGACGCCAACAGCGTGTCGGCGTTCGGCGGCGTCAGCTACCTGGAATTCGTTGCGCCGGCGCTGCTGGTCTCCGCAGCGGTGATGACGGCGTCCGGTGAGTTCTCGTACCCCGTCATGGATGGCTTCAAATGGCGCCGGGTGTTCTATGGCCCGCACGCCTCGCCGTTGATTCCGCAGCAGATCGCCAGCGGGCACATCATGGCGAGCTCCCTGCGCTTCCTCCTCCAATCAGTGGTCTACTTCGCGGTAGTGGCCATTTTTGGAGCTTCACCGAGTCCGTGGGGCTGGGTCTCTGCGCTGGTGGCGACCGTGGCGGCGCTGTCCTTTGGCCTGCCCCTGATGGCCTATGCGGCAAGCATCACCCAGGACAAAGGGCAGTTCGCGCTGGTGCAGCGGTTCATTGTGATGCCCTTGTTCCTGTTCTCCGGGACCTTCTTCCCGCTGGATACCCTGCCCTTGGCTGTCCGCTGGATCGGCTGGATTTCGCCGGTCTGGCATGGAACCGAGCTGGGCAGGGTGTTCACGTACGGACTGGATGAACCGCCGTTGCTGACCATCACCCACGTGGTGTTCCTGGTGGCGGCTGCCGTTGGGGGCTGGGTGCTCGTGCGCCGGCAGTTCGTGAAAAGGATGGGTTCATGAGTGTCCTCACAGGCGGCCACAGCGCCACCGATCTTGCCCGCGAACGCAAGTTTGGTTCCCTGTACTCCCGCAACGCAAGGGCTGTTGTGGGCCGTGGGCTGATGGCGGCCAAGAGCAGTACCTGGCTGGTCCTGGTGTCCGGGTTCTTTGAGCCCGTGCTGTTCCTGCTGGCCATGGGCGTGGGCATGGGCTCGATCGTCGGAACAGTCGAAGGCCCCGGCGGCCAGGAAATCAGTTACGCGGCCTACATCGCACCGGCACTCCTCGCCGTGTCCGCCATGAACGGTGCCATTTACGACTCCACCTGGAACGTCTTCTTCAAGATGAACTTCGCAAAGCTCTACCAGGGGATGCTCTACACCTCCTTGGGACCGCTGGATGTCGCCATTGGCGAGATCTTCCTGGCGTTGCTGCGGGGACTTCTCTATGCCACAGGGTTCACCGCGGTCATGGGTGTCATGGGCCTGCTCACCAGTTGGTGGTCCCTCCTGGTCATCCCGGCGTCGGTGCTGATCGCCTTCGGATTCGCAAGCTTCGGCATGGGCATCACCAGCTTCATGAAGACGTTCCAGCAAATGGACTGGATCAACTTTTTCCTGCTGCCCATGTTCCTGTTCAGCGCCACGTTCTACCCGCTCAGCGTCTACCCGCAGGTCATCCAGTGGTTTATCCAGGCCATGCCGTTGTGGCACGGTGTGGAGTTGCTGCGGCAGATCAGCGTGGGGTCTTTCAGCCCGGCCACGGCCATCCATGTGGGCTACTACGTCGTGATGATTGCGCTCGGCATCATGCTGACCACCGGAAGGCTGCGCCGGCTGTTCCTCAAGTGATGGAGTTTTTGTACACCTCCTGCCCGCAAAAGGGCGTGTTGAGGGCATCTGGTGTACAAAAACTCCCACGGATGGGGGCTCGTGTTCGCCGTCCGTGGAAGAGTCCCGGGCACCTTTCGGGGTTTGAGAGAATGGGCTCATGCAATCTCTCGGTGACCCGCACCCGTCCACGTCCCCCGCCGGCAAAGGCATGTTCAAGGGCTTCCGTATCGGCGGCCTGGGGATGACCGTTGTCATCATCGCTTTCCTGGTGGCCGTCATCTTCGCGGCAAACCAGAACGACGTGGTGGGCTGGGTAGTTGCCGTTGTCGCCTTCGGTTGGCTGGCCCTTGCCACCTTCGTCGTGTTGAGCATCCGCAGGGCTGCACAGCGGGCCGGGGCAAAACTGAGCGAAGCCCAAGCCGCCTTCAACTCGGCAACCGGCCGCGCGCCGTCGTCGAACGTTGCGGACAACGGTGGCACGCGGGTGGTGGCCGAGCGCAGCCAGGCCGATGAGGTTCGTGACCTCAAGCTGGACCACTCGTTCAAGATCGTGCAGGTGCAGGTGCGCGTGGTTGACGGGGAACGTGCAAAGGGCGCTGCCGCGGACCAGGACACCATCAACCGTGCACTGGAAACCATCGCCATTACGGCCACCAACGCCAGGGATATGATCAAGTCTTCCGGCGGCTCGGACGAGCCCGTTGCCGGCACCATCATCGACTAGAGTAGAGCGGGTGAGTACGGCATTGAAGAAGGACTTCCTTCGCATCGCATCAGTCAACGTCAACGGCCTCAGGGCTGCCTACAAGAACGGCATGGCGGAATGGCTGGAGCCCCGCGAGGTTGACATTCTCTGCCTGCAGGAAGTCCGCGCCCCCGATGACATCGTCCGGAAGCTGATCGGCGAAGGCTGGCACATCCTCCACACCGAAGCTGAAGCCAAGGGCCGTGCCGGTGTTGCCATTGCATCCCGCGAAGAGCCCACGGCTACCCGGATCGGCATCGGAGATTCCTACTTCGACACTTCCGGTCGTTGGGTCGAAGCGGACTTCAACGTCACGAACAGTGCGGGGGAGTCCACCACCCTCTCCGTGGTCAGCGCCTATGTGCACTCCGGCGAAGTGGGAACCCCCAAGCAGGACGACAAATTCCGTTTCCTGGACGCCATGATCACCCGGCTCCCTGAGCTCGCCAAGCACAGCGACCACGCCTTGGTGGTTGGCGACCTCAACGTCGGACACACGGAACTCGACATCAAGAACTGGAAGGGCAACGTCAAGCGTGCCGGCTTCCTCCCGGAGGAGCGCGCCTACTTTGACCGCTTCCTCGGCGAAGAAATCGGATGGAGGGATGTCCACAGGGGCCTGGCAGGAAATGTCGCCGGCCCCTACACCTGGTGGTCCCAGCGCGGTAAGGCCTTTGACACTGACACTGGCTGGCGCATCGACTACCACCTGGCTACGCCGGACCTTGCTGCAGCTGCTTTCTCCGCTGTGGTGGACCGGGCGCCTTCGTGGGACACCCGTTTCTCCGACCACGCACCGCTGGTAGTCGACTACCGGCTCTGAGCTCCCTAAGGTATTTCTCCATGACAAGTTCCACCACGACTGAAACCGATCCGGTGGCCGCACCGGAAGCCGCCACGTCCACCAAACCGGCAGTCGGCGCCAAGCACCGTGTCCTGTCCGGCATGCAGCCCTCCGCGGACTCCCTGCACCTAGGCAATTATCTCGGCGCCTTGGTCAACTGGGTCCGCATGCAGGATGAGTACGACGCCGTCTTCTTCATTCCGGACCTGCACGCCATCACCGTGCCCCAGGATCCTGCGGAACTCGCACGACGCACCCGCGTTACTGCCGCCCAGTACATCGCCGGTGGCGTGGACGTGGACAAGTGCACCTTGTTCGTCCAGTCACAGGTACCCGAGCATGCGCAGCTGGCATGGGTCCTGAACTGCATCACGGGCATGGGCGAGGCCGCCCGGATGACCCAGTTCAAGGACAAAGCCCAGAAGCAGGGATCAGACCACGCCAGTGTAGGTCTGTTCACCTACCCCATCCTGCAGGCGGCCGACATCCTCCTGTACCAGCCGCACGGCGTACCGGTGGGCGAAGACCAGCGCCAGCACGTGGAACTCAGCCGCGACCTCGCCAACCGCTTCAACAGCCGGTTCGGGGAAACGTTCCAGGTCCCCGAGGCCTTCATCCAGAAGGAATCGGCCAAGATCTACGATCTCCAGAACCCCACGGCCAAGATGTCCAAGTCCGCGGAATCACCGGCGGGACTCATTAACCTGCTGGACGACCCCAAGACCGTGGCCAAGCGGATCAAATCCGCCGTCACGGACACCGAAACCGAGATCCGCTATGACCGCGAGAACAAGCCCGGCGTTTCCAACCTGCTGACCATCTACTCGGCCATCAGTGGTACGCCGGTGGAGAAGATCGTGGCCGACTACCAGGGCAAGATGTACGGCCACCTGAAGGTCGACCTCGCGGAACTGGTCTCGGGGCACCTCGCTCCCATCCGTGAACGCGCCAACGAACTCCTGGCCGATCCCGCGGAACTGGACCGGCTCCTGGCACACGGTGCGGACAAGGCACGGGAAATCGCCTCAGCCACCCTGACTGACGTCTACTCCAAGGTCGGCTTCCTGCCGTACCGCGGGACTGCCAACGGTGAGCAAGGGGTCCGCTAACTCCATGTGCTCTGCTGGCCAGCTCAACGTCAAGACCGACACCCGTAAGGGTGTTGGTCCTGACGACTCTCGCCAGCCTGCTGTCACCGGCGCCGACTGCGGCGCCGGTGACAGCATGTGCGTTGGAGTGATCCTTGGCTTTCCCCCGGAGATAGCCCGCGAACTCCAGCAATGGCGGGCTTCCTTCGGCGATCCCATGGCCGAAGTCATCCCGGCCCACATCACCTTGATCACCACCACTCCCACCCAGGACTGGGACGCCACCCGGGAACACGTCAGGGAAGTAGCCCGCACACAGGAGCCGTTCCACATTACGATTTCCGGCACCGGCTCGTTCCGTCCGGTGTCGCCGGTAGTGTTCGTCAACGTCGAACAGGGCTTTGAAGAATGCGTGCAGTTGCACGAGAAACTTCAAACCGGTCCCCTTGAGCGGCGGCTGCCCTTCCCCTATCACCCGCACGTCACTGTGGCTCACGATGTCGCCCAGGAAAATCTTGATGAGGCCGAAACGGTCCTCAGAGATTACCGGGCCACCTTCCCTGTGGTTAGCATGGGACTTTACGAGCACGACACCAACGGAATATGGCAGCTACGGGAAGAGCTCGACTTTGGCGGCGATACTGACGAAGAACAGCAAGCGGATTCAGGCCACGGAGGCGGACACTCCTCCACTGCCAACTGAGCTGGCAAAGCTCAAGCTTGAGCTGCTCCGGAAGCGGCAGGACTGGGGCCATGCCAAGCGTGCCGGCGACGGCGCACTGAAGAAGGCCGGCGCCTTCTTTGCGTTGTTCATGGCGCGGCTGAACACCAATCGCGTCATGCGCTCCTTCCAGCACTACACCCGACAGCACGGCCCCCTGTTGAGTGCGGGCATCGGTTTCAACATGTTCTTCTCGGTGACAGGTTTGCTCACCACGGGCTTTGCCGTCGCAGGCATTGTCCTGGGCGGAAATCCGGTTCTGGAGGACGCCGTGATCGGCAGCGTTGCATCCGCGGCGCCCGGCTTGCTTCAGGTCAATGGCGGTGAGGGCTTGGTGGATCCACAATCCCTGCTGAACCCCTCCGGCCTGGGCTGGACCGCGGTCATCGCCGCCGCCGTCACGATCTTCACGTCGCTGGGTTGGATAGCAAGCGTCAGGGAGGGGTTGCGCGGAGTCATGGGTTTGGGCCCCTTGGTCCGCAACGCCATCCTTCAAAAACTCATCGACGCCGGAACCCTGCTGCTCCTTGGCGTGATCCTGGTGGTCAGCGCCGGGGCATCCCTGATTTTCGGCACCGCGGCCGACTGGTTCTTCGACCTCCTGAAGCTCGACGAAACCGTCGCGGCCCCCATCGCGGCGGTCGTAAAGATCGTCGTCCCCCTCCTTCTGAACTGCGCGACGGCGGCCGTCCTGTTCCGCGTCGCCGGCAGCCTGGCGTTGACGCGCCGGGCGTTCCTCGAAGGCGTGGTGCTGGCCGGCGTCGGGACAACGGTTCTGCAATTCTTCAGTACGGAACTTCTGGCCCGCTCCGGCAACAACCCTGTCCTGGCTTCGTTCGCCATCATCATCGGCTTGCTGATCTGGTTCAACCTGGTGAGCCAGGTCTACCTCGTTTCAGCGTCCTGGTCAGCCATCCGCGAGGCCGACCTCGCATCGGGGGAGACCCCGCGCAAGAGAGTCCTCGGTTCGCGTCGCGTGGCACCGCGCACCTGAGCATCCAGTGGAGGCGCAATGAACAATCAGCTGTGGATCGCCTGCCTCCTGGGCGCTGCCGCGGGCTTGATAACAGGGCAGCTGATCTTCAATTCGCCTTTCCTGGGCATCCTGATCGGCGTTGGCCTCGGAGCGCTCGTGGGCGCAGCAGTGGGCCCCCGCCGCGGTTAGGAGCAGTGCCCTCCAGCTAGGGCGATTGCACCAGCCCTTCCCACGCCACGGTCCAGTCTTCGGGGAACCCGGGAGCGTTACGCCCGGG
Source organism: Paenarthrobacter sp. C1 (assembly GCF_049315185.1). Lineage (NCBI taxonomy): Bacteria > Bacillati > Actinomycetota > Actinomycetes > Micrococcales > Micrococcaceae > Paenarthrobacter > Paenarthrobacter sp. C1. Next base: position 1,256,742 of record NZ_CP186052.1, read on the forward strand.
TCCGTTGTCCCAGCCGGCCGCCATCAGTGCCACGGCGGCCAGGAGACCACCGTTGCCCGGCAAGTACAGCGGCAGCGAATCAGTCTGGCGGTTGTGGCCGTTGGGAAGCACGGTGTTCTTTCCCGCATCAAACAGCAGCGCCTCCACCGCGGCCTCGGGATCTCCCAAGCGCGCAGCGGTCATCGCCATCACTGGATAGTCCCACCCCCAGGTACTCGCCCAGTCCCAATCCGCCAGCACGTCCTTCAAGGTGGTCCGCATGATGTCAGGATCGATCAGCTCGGTCTTGGGGAGGACACCCATTGCGCACAGCATTGACGGGTGGTCTGTGCGGATGGTGAAGGGGTCCACGTCGATGGCTGCGTAGACGCCGTCCACCACCCTGGGTTTCACCATCGCCTTCGCTACGACGGACCATTCCTCTACAGGGTCCAATCCCAGCCGTTCGCGCCAGGCAGCAGCTGTTTCCAGGCCCCATTGCCAGTACGCCAGCTCAAAAGTGGGGTTGGTGACCGATGCCCTGATGGAGCCGTAACTCTCCTGCGCCGGGATCAGGGGTGGACCCAGCTCGAAGCCCCGCTGGGTCGGGTGTGCAAAGCCAGCCATGAACGCGGCCGATTCGAATACGATCTCCGCGAACTCCTCCAGCACATCACGGCTGGGATTGGCCCGGTACACCAGTTCGGCAAGATAGATCGGATGCGGCTGTTGCCAGATCAGGAAGGTGCCGATCGGGCTGGGGCTCTCCCGCCCGTCCGGACCTACCTGCTTGGGCCAGCGGACGCCGTCGAATCCTTGTGCCTTGGCGGTTTGCCGCGACATCTCCAGGATGCTTGCGTACCAGCGCAGGGAAGGCAGAAGCAGCTCCACCCGGTTCCAGTGTGCGAAATGCGCCGCATGCCACCAGTGCATTTCCAGGTGGAAGCGGCCGCGCCAGGAATTACAGACGAGTCCCGTCTCCTGCGGCGGCAGCGAACCTGAACAGTTGATCGCCGTCAGGTACTGGGACAGCACGATCCTGCGTTCCAGCTCCTTGGCCCGTGGATCCTCCGTGGCATGGAGTTCCACGGCACCTCCCGTGGACCAGAACCCGGGCCAATGGGCCGAGGAGGCCGCGGCAACGCTGCTGCCCGGAGAAAGCACGACGCCGGTACGTGCCGTGGTGGCGCCGCCCTGGTCCGGCGCACGGTCACCGGAGCTGTGGTCACCCCGCGGAAGGCAGTCGCCGTCGCCGGAAGAGCGGAAGGAGATGCTGAAGTCGAGGACGCCGTTGGTGACGGGGTGGGCTGGACTTACCGGGAGCACGCGCAGCCGGTGCGCCTCCGTTTGCTCCACGGTGAGCTCCGGGCCGGTGATCAGGACCTGGTAGCGCGATTCGTCCAGCTCACGGTCAGCCGTCCACACAGTGGAACCAGCATGTAGATCGGATGGCGTCCCACCAGCCAGGACGGTCCGGTGTGCCCCCGGGTTGTTCCAATCGGCCGCGTCATGCCATGCACCCGAGCCGTAAGGGAAGGCGACGCCCACCACCAAACCGGCCCCGAGGGCAGGCGACTCCACACGGAAGCCGAGCTCGTCTCGGTCCGGGTGGCACGCCGTCGTGACCTTGACGGGGTGCCCGGCGAGGAAGAACCGGCTGGTGACCACTCCTGTCCACAGGTCCAGCGTCTGCACGGTACGGGTGAGTTCCCCGGGCTGTACCTCGCGCTCCACACCGTTCTCGAGCCAGCGGAGGCTGATGCGGCCCAGATCGAGCCTGTGGGAGTTGGCACGGAGCCAATCTTCGGCTGCGGATGTGTTGGTCTCGCGGTCGTTGACGATGTCGCCCACCATGTCGACGTAAGGGACGGGCCCGCGCGGCGAATCGTAGAGGACGGTGGACCCGGCGAGGTCGTAGGGTTCCGCCGGCGGAATGGTGTGCCAGCCCCACTGCGATTGGGTGCCCAGTAGTGTGCCTGCCGGAAGGTTATCGCGGGAAGCAACCGGGTAGGCATCTGGCAGCGTCTGGAAACCGGTGAGGTCCATGGTGAAGGCAAATTCGCCGTTGCCCACGGATACGGGGCTCCGGGAATCCAGTTCCTGTTGGTGGACGTTATGGCGCCGCACGAGTGATTTCCGGTCGATACCGCCGGGGGAGTGCGGCCCACCCGCCGGCTCCAGCACGACAGTGTCTTCAAGTTCCCGCAGCGGGAAGAACGCCGCCCGTTCGTGGGGGCTCTTGTTGGGCTGGTGCAATGTCAGGAACAGGCTGCCGTCCAGTTTCCGGCCGATCATGCCGTGGCCGCCGTCGGTGCTCCACAGGGGTTCCACCTCCTGGATCCAGGGGCCAAGGACGGTCCCGGATTCGCTGCGCGCGATGCCCATGGCATATCCGTTGTGGGCAAAGCTGGACCACAACATGATGAGCTTGCCGGTGGCGAGCCTGTGGAGGAACGGACCGTCGGTGACGTACACGGGGCCGTCCTTGGCTGCGCCGGATGCCTGCTCCAAGGCTCGCGACCATGGAGCCTCGGAGGCGGTGAACAGCACCACCGGTTCTCCCTCGGATGTACGCAGGTCCGGGCTGAGGCGTTGGGCGACCATCCCGCCGTCGTTGACCTGCTTCCATTCGTGGCAGAAAACCATCCAGGGGACGCCGTCGTCATCAACATGAAGCGTCCCGTCGAGGCACTCCCAATCCCGTGGCGTGACGGGGCCGTCGCTCCATGGTTCATAGGGTCCGTGCGGGGCCGCAGCCGACAGTATTTGGGTCCCACGGGTGTGACCCGGAGCGGTGAAGGTGGCGAACATGAAGTAGCGGCCCTTGTACTCATGGACTTCCGGCGCCCAGTACTGCTCCTTGCTCCAGAAGTCCGGAGCAGGACGGAAAGCCGGGTACGGGCCCTCCCAGTCCACGAGGTTGCTGCTTCGGTAACAGTCGAACCCGGTTGCTGGTCCGGACCAGATGTTCCGGTCCGTGCTGCCGAAGAGCAGATACTCCTGCGAGCCGGGCAGCGTCAGGACGTAGGGATCCCGGATCTGGATCTGTTCCAAGGGCTGTGACACGGCGGGCTCCTCTGGGAATGAATAGTTCAAGCTCAAAACTATTTACGAATATACACCGCCTTGATACGTTTCAGGAACCGTTTTCTCAAGGTTGAAAGAAGCTTACCCAATGACGCGTAAATCCCTCCGAAGTATTCGCAAATCCCTGGCCTTCGTGACGGCCGTGGGCATGCTGGGCCTGACCGCGGCCTGCTCCAGCCCCTCATCAAACCAGCCCGAAGACGGGCCCGTGGAGATCCGCTTTTCGTGGTGGGGCAATGCGTCCCGCGCCGAACTGACCAACAAGGCAATCCAGGAATTCGAGGCCGCCAACCCCAATATCAAGGTCAAGCCCGAGTACGGCGACATCAGTGGCTACTTCGACAAACTGGCTACGCAAGTGGCTGCCAACGATGCTCCCGATGTGATCACCATGGGTGGTGCCTACCCGGCCGAATACGCCAACCGGGGTGCTCTCCTGGATCTGTCAAAGGTCCAAGGCTCGCTGGATCTGTCGAAGCTGGACCAGGGCGCCCTGGAAAACGGTCAGGTCCAGGGCAAGCAGTATGGTGTCTCCACAGGTGCCAACGCGCTGGCGGTTGTAGTGAATCCTGCTGTCTTCCAGGCAGCCGGCGTAGCCGTCCCGGATGACAGCAGCTGGTCCTGGGACGACTTCGCCAAGACCGCCTCGGAAGTGACGGCCAAGAGTCCCAAGGGAACGTACGGCACGGCCACCGTCCTCACGCACGACTCCCTGGACGCCTTCGCCCGTCAACGCGGCAAGTCCCTGTACACCCAGGATGGTCAGCTGGGGCTCGACAAGGACACTGTGCAGGACTACTTCGACTTCTCGCTGAAGCTCAGCGAATCCGGCGCGGCCCCCAGCGCTTCGGAGACCGTGGAGAAGCTCAATGTCAGCACGGAGCAGACGCTGATGGGCCTGGGGCAGGCTGGCATGATGCTTACCTGGAGCAACTCCCTTTCAGCACTGAGCAAGGCTTCCGGCGCGGAGCTGAAGCTGCTCAAGCTCCCGGGCGAAACTCCCACCCCGGGCATCTGGCTCCAGTCTTCGCAGTTCTACACGATTTCGGCCCGCAGCAAGCACACTGATGCCGCCGCCAAACTGGTGAGCTTCCTGGTCAACAACGAGGCCGCCGCCAAGATCATCCAGAGCGACCGCGGGGTGCCCAGCAACCCGGGCATGCGCACGGCCATCCAGGACCTGCTCACTCCCCAAGGCAAGGTTGAGGCCGCCTACATTGACCAGATCGGCAAGATGGACTTCGCGCCGACGTTCATCGGCCCCACCGGTTCCACGGCGGTTTCGGAGATCACTGCGCGCATCAACACCGATGTCCTGTTCAAGCGCCTGACTCCTGAGAAGGCTGCCGAGCAGTGGCTCAGCGAGAGCAAAGCGGCCATCGGCAAGTAGCCAGGAGCAACGCGGGGTCACTTTTGGCCCGTCCAGGGGTGGAACACGGGCCACAAGTGACCCCGCGTTGCTTTAGGAGACTTCCAGGTAGGGGTCGGCCCACGCGCCGATGATCCGCGCCACGCGCGCAGCCTGGCCCTTCCCCGTGAGGAGGTGCTCGCTGCCCTCCAGGGAGATGAAACTCCGCGGGTGCCGGGCGGTTTGGAAGATCTCGCTGGCGTTGTCGATACCCACCGTATTGTCCGTGGGGGAGTGCATCACCATCAGCGGCTTGTGGAGCGTCCGGATGCAGTCGCGCAGGTCAGCGCTTTCGACATCCTCCACAAAGTGGCGGCGAACCTCCATCGGACGCCCTCCCAGGTCAACCACGGCGCTGCCGTCGCGCAGGATGGAGTCGATCTCGGTGTCGAACATGTGCTCGACGTGCTTGGGCTCGTAGGGCGCCGCCACGGTCACGACAGCGTTGAGGCCGGGGATGTCGCGGGCAGCGGCGAGGACGGCTGCGCCACCGAAGGAATGACCCACCAGCAGGGAAATCGCGCGTCCCTGCTCACGCATGAAGGCTGCGGCCAGGATTGTGTCGGCCACCTTGACGCTGAACGAGCCGGCGGACCATTCGCCACCCGAGCCGCCAAGTCCGAGGTTGTCGAACCGGAGCATCCCTACTCCCTGCTCAGCCAGGCCCTTGCAGATCCGTGAAGCGGCCGGGCTGTCCTTACCCAGGGTAAGACCATGCGAGTAGAGGCCCCAGCCGCGGACCGGTCCCTCGGGCACGTCCACAATTCCGGCCAGCGTATCGCCGGTGCTTCCCGTGAAGGTGATCTTCTCAGAGCGTGACACGCTGGTCTCCTTGCGTTGCGATGTGTGGTTGCGGGAGTTGATTAACGACGACGGCGCCCCTCACCTGCAGAGGTGAGCGGCGCCGTCGACGTGCTGTTCTTCGAGGAACGGCTGGTTAGATCTTGCGGGCCAGGATGGCTTGCTTGACCTCAGCGATTGCCTTGGTCACCTGGATGCCGCGGGGGCATGCTTCCGAGCAGTTGAAGGTGGTACGGCAGCGCCACACGCCTTCTTTGTCGTTGAGGATCTCAAGGCGCATGTCGCCGGCGTCATCACGGGAATCGAAGATGAAGCGGTGTGCGTTGACGATTGCTGCCGGGCCGAAGTACTGGCCATCGGTCCAGAAGACCGGGCAGGACGAGGTGCAGGCTGCGCAGAGGATGCACTTGGTGGTGTCGTCAAAACGCTCACGGTCCTCAACGGACTGCAGGCGCTCCTTGGTGGGCTCGTGGCCCTTGTTGATCAGGAAGGGCATGACCTCGCGGAAGGACTGGAAGAAGGGTTCCATGTCCACGATCAGGTCCTTCTCCACTGGGAGGCCCTTGATCGGCTCGACGGTGATGGGCTTGGACGTGTCCAGGTCCTTCAGCAGCGTCTTGCAGGCGAGGCGGTTGCGGCCGTTGATGCGCATGGCGTCGGATCCACAGACGCCGTGGGCGCAGGAGCGACGGAAGGAGACGCTGCCGTCGATTTCCCACTTGACCTTGTGCAGGGCGTCCAGCACACGGTCCGTGCCGTACATGGTCAGCTTGTAGTCGTCCCAGCGCGCTTCTTCCGAGATCTCGGGGTCGTAGCGGCGCACGCGGAGCGTGATGTGGAACGTGGGAATTTCACCGTCGCCGGCAACACTCGCCGGAAGCTCGATCTTTGATGCGGGCTCTGCCATTTCGGTCGTCATTAGTACTTACGCTCCATCGGCTCGTAACGGGTGAAGATCACGGGCTTCGTCTCCAGACGGATGCCCGCAACGGATTCCGCCGAGGAGGCGGCAGTGACGGACGTGTCCAGGTAAGCCATGGAGTGCTTCATGAACTTCTCGTCGTCGCGGTCCGGGAAGTCCTCGCGGTAGTGGCCACCGCGGGACTCTTCACGGTGCAGAGCACCGACGGTCATGACCTTGGCCATGTCCAGCAGGAAGCCCAGCTCCACTGCTTCCAGGAGGTCCAGGTTAAAGCGCTTGCCCTTGTCCTGGACGGTGACGTTCTTGTACCGCTCTTCGAAGGATGCGATGTCGCGAAGGACCTGCTCCAGGGATTCCTTGGTACGGAACACCTGCATGTTGGCGTCCATGGTGTCCTGCAGTTCCTTGCGGATCTGGGCAACACGCTCGGTGCCGGTGCCGCTGAGCAGGCCATCCAGGATGCCGCGGGTCATTGCTTCCGGGTCCTCGGGCAGCTCGACGAAGTCGGCCGTCTTGGAGTACTCGGCAGCTGCAATGCCTGCACGCTTGCCGAAGACATTGATGTCCAGGAGCGAGTTGGTGCCAAGCCGGTTGGAGCCGTGCACAGAAACACAGGCAACCTCACCGGCGGCGTACAGTCCGGGAACGATCGTGTCGTTGTCCTGGAGTACCTCGGTGGTGATGTTGGTGGGAATGCCGCCCATGGCGTAGTGCGCGGTGGGGAACACGGGGACGGGATCGGTGAACGGTTCCACACCCAGGTAGGTGCGGGCGAACTCCGTGATGTCCGGGAGCTTGGCTTCGATGTGGGCCGGCTCGAGGTGGGTCAGGTCCAGGAGGACGTAGTCCTTGTTCGGACCACAACCGCGGCCCTCACGCACCTCGTTGGCCATGGCGCGGGCCACGATGTCACGGGGAGCGAGGTCCTTGATGGTGGGGGCGTAGCGCTCCATGAAGCGCTCACCTTCCGAGTTACGCAGGATGGCACCTTCACCGCGTGCACCTTCGGTGAGGAGGATGCCCAGGCCTGCAAGACCTGTCGGGTGGAACTGGAAGAACTCCATGTCTTCCAGCGGAATGCCGCGGCGGAAGGCGATGCCCATGCCGTCGCCCGTGAGGGTGTGGGCGTTGGATGTGGTCTTGAAGACCTTGCCCGCGCCGCCGGAGGCGAACACGACGGACTTGGCCTGGAAGACGTGCAGCTCGCCCGAGGCGAGGTCGTAGGAGACCACACCGGCGACACGCTTCTGCTTGTACGGCGTGCCGTCTTCGCGGACGGCGTCTTCCTCGACGATCAGCAGGTCAAGGACGTAGTACTCGTTGTAGAACTCAACGTTGTGCTTGACGCAGTTTTGGTACAGGGTCTGCAGGATCATGTGGCCCGTGCGGTCGGCTGCATAGCAAGCGCGACGGACAGGAGCCTTGCCGTGGTCACGGGTGTGGCCACCGAAGCGGCGCTGGTCGATGCGCCCTTCAGGCGTGCGGTTGAATGGCAGACCCATCTTTTCCAGGTCCAGCACGGCGTCAATGGCTTCCTTCGCCATGACCTCGGCTGCGTCCTGGTCAACCAGGTAGTCGCCACCCTTGATGGTGTCGAAGGTGTGCCATTCCCAGTTGTCTTCTTCGACGTTGGCCAGTGCTGCGCACATACCACCCTGGGCCGCACCGGTGTGCGAGCGGGTGGGGTAGAGCTTGGTCAGTACCGCTGTGCGTGCACGCTGACCGGACTCGATCGCGGCGCGCATGCCGGCGCCACCTGCACCGACAATGACGACGTCGTACTTATGGACCTGCATACCAGATGCTCTCTCTTTCAAAAATTCAGATGGTCGGCGGAGGCTGCTCCGCTACGTCAGGCGGGCCGGCAAGCCGGCCACGCCAATGCGGCACGGGCCGCTACGGGGCCGGGCAGAATCCGCCAGGAAGCTGAACGCCGTCGACGACGGGGCACGGGTTGAACGTGAAGATCACCAGGGTGCCGAGGATGATGATGACCAGCGTGGCTGCGTAGAGAACCATCTTGAGCCAGAAGCGCGTGGAATCCTTCTCGGCGTAATCGTTGATGATGGTGCGGACACCGTTGGTGCCGTGCAGCATGGCAAGCCACAGCATGGCCAGGTCCCAGAACTGCCAGAAGGGATCGGCCCACTTGCCGGCGACGAAACCGAAATCGATGGCGTGGATGCCTTCGCCTACCAGCAGGTTAACGAAGAGGTGGCCGAAGATCAGCACCACCAGGACGATGCCGGAGAGGCGCATGAAGAGCCAGGCAATCATCTCGAAGTTGCCACGGCTGGAGCCGGTGCGGTTGTACTTCGGGGCGATCTTTCCGCTGCGCGGAGATTCGATGGTTGTCATGGCTTAGTGGCCTCCCAGCGCGAGGGAAAGGTGGCGGATGGCGAAGCCGGCGAACGTGACCAGCCACAGCGCAAGCACGACCCAGAGCATCTGGCGCTGGTACTTTGCGCCCTTCTTCCAGAAGTCGATCGCGATCACACGCAGGCCATTGAAGGCGTGGAAGATGATCGCGGCGACCAGGCCCGTTTCCCCCAGGGCCATGAGGGGGTTCTTGTAAGCACCAATGACGGCCGTGTAGGCCTCAGGGGACACGCGCACCAATGAGGTGTCCAACACATGGACCAACAAGAAGAAAAAGATCACTACACCGGTAATACGATGTCCAACCCAGGACCACATGCCTTCACGGCCGCGGTACAAGGTGCCAGCTGGTTTTGTCGGCACTGATTAAACCTTCCTGCAACACAGCGGCGCTGGCATGGGATCCACGCGGGGGGAACGCCTGCTGCGAGAGCACTCGTAGCTCACGCCTAAATCTAGGCTTCGCTCACAGCATATTCAATTTAGGACGGGCTTCTCTGCTTGTTAATTCCATGTTTCCTGCCCGGATTCAGGCGATTTTGGATACTGTCTGAGACGAACGCCACATGCGTGGCGTTCTGCGGAGCTTACCGCTTGCGTCGGATAAAGTGTTGCGGTGAGTACAGAAGACGCGAAATACCCGGAATCGCCCATGAACCGCTTCCATGCGGTTATTCCGGCGGGCGGTGTGGGGACCCGGCTATGGCCGCTCTCGCGTGCCGCCGCGCCTAAGTTCCTGCACGACCTGACCGGGTCCGGCAGCACCTTGTTGAGGGCTACCTACGACCGCCTGGAGCCACTGGCCGGCGAACGCGTACTGGTAGTGACGGGCGAGGCCCACCGTGCGGCTGTCTGCCGCCAGCTCCCGGAAGTTGGGGACGACGAATTGGTGCTCGAAAGCGAGCCCAAGGATTCAGGTGCGGCGATCGGCCTGGCCGCTGCCATCCTTTACCGCCGCGATCCGGAGACCATCATGGGGTCCTTCGCCGCTGACCACGTGATCAGCCCCGACGACCTGTTCCAGGAGACTGTCCGGGAGGCGATCTACACCGCAGCCACGGGCAAGATTGTCACCATCGGCATCAAGCCCACCCACGCCTCCACGGGCTTCGGCTACATCCGTTCGGGCGCTGCGCTCAACGTTGACGGCGCTCCGAACGCGCTGGCGGTGGCCGAATTCGTGGAGAAGCCCAGCCAGGAAGTTGCCAATAAGTACGTCGAAGCAGGGGACTACGTTTGGAACGCAGGCATGTTCGTGGCTCCCGTCGCGTTGATGCTCAAGCACCTCGAGGCCAACCAGCCCGTACTCTTCGCCGGCCTCCAGGAGATCGCCGAGGCCTGGGACACCCCGCAGCGGGCTGAGGTTACCGCCCGTGTGTGGCCCACCCTGCCCAAGATTGCGATTGACTATGCAGTAGCCGAGCCCGCAGCGGCAGCCGGCGACGTCGCCGTTGTGCCTGGCACCTTCCGGTGGGACGACGTTGGTGACTTTGCCGCGATCGGTCGCCTGAACAACGCCGGCGACGTCGACGAAGTGACGGTTCTCGGCGAGGGCGCACGCGTGTTCGCGGAGGATGCCAGCGGCGTGGTGGTTTCGGACACCAAGCGTGTGATCGCCCTGATCGGTATCAAAGACGTGGTCATCGTGGACACCCCGGATGCCCTGTTGGTCACCACGAAAGAGCATGCCCAACTGGTGAAAGGCACCGTTGACGCCCTGAAAGCCAGCGGCGACACGGACGTCCTGTAGCCCGAGCCTTATACCGTGAGCCACCTCTTTGCTTGTCCTGCGTCTGAACGCGGCGTAACCAAGAGGTGGCTTTCGGTCTTCGGGAGCCCCGGATGGCTAGAGTTGTGACGTGCGCAATTACACGACTGAAACCGAGCCCGCCCCCGTTGTGAGTCCCTGGGTTGATGAACTGCTCCCCGGGCTCATTGAGTTCCGCCGGGACCTCCATGCGCACCCGGAACTGTCGTTCAAGGAATTCCGCACCACGGACAAACTGGTGGAGCGGCTCGAAGCAGCCGGACTCAAGCCGCGCCGGCTCGAAGGAACCGGGCTCACCGTCGACGTGGGGGAGGGTCCCATCGCCACGGCTCTTCGCGGGGACATTGACGCTTTGCCGATCATCGAGGAAACCGGCCTGCCGTTCGCCTCCAAGAACCACGGCGTGACGCATGCCTGCGGACATGATGTCCACACCACTGCGATGCTTGGCATTGCCCTGACACTCCAGCGGATGCACAAGAACAACCCGCTGGGCGGCACGGTGCGGATCATTTTCCAGCCTGCCGAGGAAACGATGCCCGGCGGCGCGTTGTCCTGCATCGAGCAGGGGGTGCTTGAGGGCGTGCCGCGCATCCTGGCACTGCACTGCGACCCGAGGATCAACGTGGGCCAGATCGGCACGCGCATCGGCGCCATCACGTCAGCGTCGGACACCATCAAAATCGAGCTCTCCGGCCGCGGCGGCCACACCTCCAGGCCGCACCTGACCGAGGACCTGGTGTTCGCGTTGGCCCAGATAGCGGTGAATGTTCCCGCAGTGCTGTCCCGCAGGGTGGACGTCCGCAGCGGCGTCTCCGTGGTGTGGGGACAGATTTCGGCAGGTTCGGCGCCGAACGCCATTCCCGGTACGGGCTACATGGCCGGCACCATGCGTTGCCTGGACCGCGATGCCTGGCACAGTGCGGGCGAGTTGCTGGACGACGTCGTCCGGCAGGTCGCTGCGCCCTACGGCGTGGACGTGCACCTGGAGCACACCCGCGGCGTGCCTCCCGTGGTGAACTCCGAGCATGAGACGGCCCTCATCGAAGCCTCTGCCCGCGCGGAACTGGGGGAGAACGCTGTTGTGCTCACCCCGCAGTCCATGGGCGGCGAAGACTTTGCGTGGTTCCTGGCGGACCTGCCCGGCGCCATGATGCGCCTGGGTACGCACACCCCCGGCGGCGAGGAATACGATCTTCACCGCGGCGACTTCATCGTTGATGAGCGCGCCCTTGGCTACGCTGTCCGCGTCCTCACTGCGGCTGCACTCCGTACCATCCGCGACCTTCCCCAGTAGTCCAACCGGGGGACAGCAGATGTCCCGTTGAGCCCTCTTTGGAGCATTCGCTGTCCCCTGCTTGGGCAGCCTGCCTCCAATTGAGTTGTGCACAATTGAATTGTGCACTATCGTTTTATCCATGAGTGATGCACCCCGCCTCCGGCACCAGGTCTGCTTTGCGCTGTACTCGGCATCAAAGGCCGCGACGGCGGTCTACCGCCCCGTCCTCGACGACCTCGGCCTGACCTACCCGCAGTACCTGGTGATGCTGGTGTTGTGGGAGCAGGAGCCGCGAAGCGTCCGGGAACTCGGTGCCGAACTGGGGCTGGATTCCGGAACATTGTCGCCGTTGCTAAAACGGCTTGAAGGCCTGGGGCTCGTTGAGCGGAAACGCTCCGCCGAGGACGAACGCCGCGTGGATGTGGTCCTGACCGACGCCGGAACAGCGCTGAGCGCCAAGGCCCAGGCAGTGCCCCAACGGTTGGCCGACGCTGCCGGACTTTCCGCAGCCGAAATCGAGCAGCTCCACGCAACCCTCGGCAAGCTCACCGCAGCCCTGAACAGCTCACTTTGAGGCCCTGAACAGCTCACTCTGAGGCACTGAACAGCTCACTCTGAATTTTTCCAAGCCATCCCATTCCCGAAGAGAAACGGAAACACCATGAAGACTCTCTACACAGCGGAGGCGCTTGCCTCCGGCGAAGGCCGTGACGGCAACGCCCGCACCAAGGACGGCAAGCTGGATGTAGCCCTCGCCAGCCCGGTGGAACTCGGTGGCAACGGCCAGGGAACCAACCCCGAGCAGCTTTTCGCAGCCGGCTATGCAGCCTGCTTCCACTCGGCGCTGCGGCTGGTTGGCCGCAAGGAGCGTGCCGACGTCAGCGACTCCGCCGTTGCGGCGAAGATCCACTTTGGCGCGCTGACCGACAGCGAAGGTTACGGCCTCGCTGCCGAACTCGAGATCGCCTTGCCTGCCCTGGACCGCGAAACCGCCGAAGCCCTGATGGCCAAGGCGCACCAGATCTGCCCCTACTCCAACGCCACCCGCGGCAACATGAACGTTGACCTCAAGCTCGTGGAGTTCGCAGCATGAGCGCCGTAGCAGGCACCCCGGTGCAGACCCGCGAAATCCACCTTGCCTCCCGCCCCGTCGGCCGTCCGGCGCCGGAGAACTTCCGTCTGGCACAGGCTGAACTGCCGGAGCTCGCTGAAGGCCAGCTCCTGGTGAAGAACCAGTTCATGTCCGTGGATCCCTACATGCGCGGCCGGATGAACGACGTCAAGTCGTACTCGGCGCCGTTCCGCCTCGATGCAGCGCTCGACGGCGGTGCCGTAGGCGAGGTGATCGCGTCCCGTTCGGACGCGCACAAGGTGGGTGACGTCGTCGTGCATCAACTGGGGTGGCGCGAACACGCGGTGGTTGACGCTGCGGCCACCACGCCGGTGCCGGGCGGACTCGCTCCCACCTCGGCCTTCCTCGGCGCGCTGGGCATGACCGGCCTCACGGCCTATGCCGGCCTGCTGAAGGTTGCCGAGTTCAAAGAGGGCGACGTCGTGTTCGTCTCCGGAGCGGCCGGTGCCGTCGGTTCCATGGTGGGCCAGATTGCCAAGGCCATGGGCGCCTCCAAGGTCATCGGCAGCGCCGGTTCGCCGGAAAAGGTCGCACGGCTGCTGGAACTGGGCTTCGACTCCGCGTTCAACTACAACGATGGTCCCGTCCTCGAGCAGCTCCAGGAAGCTGCAGGGGAGCGCGGCATCGATGTGTACTTCGACAACGTTGGCGGGGAACACCTCGAGGCCGCCCTGGCAACGCTCACGGTAGGCGGACGCGTGGCAATGTGCGGCGCGATCGCCCAGTACAACTCCACTGAACCTCCGGCAGCGCCGCGGAACATGGCAGTGGCGATCGGCAAGCAGCTGACCCTTCGCGGGTTCCTCGTCGGCGGGCAGCGCCAGCATGCTGCCGAGTTTGCTCAAAAGATGGCCGGATGGCTTGCCGACGGCACCATCAGCTACGACGAGACGATCGTCGACGGCTTGGAAAATGCGCCCAAGGCGTTCATTGATTTGCTGGATGGAGCGAACACAGGAAAGATGCTCGTCCGCCTGTGATGCGACAGTAGCCGGGTGTGACTTGCACACCCGGCTACTGCTTGGTAACAAAAAGTCAACAATCTGAGCGGCAGGCCGCCTTTGTGCTATCCGGGTGTGTTCCAGGCCACTAGGGTGGTGTCATCAATGCGCTTCGGCGCAGCTGCGAGCATCAGTGAAAACAGAATTTCTGCCTCAGGTATAGGAAACGGACACTCATTGACCATCCGTCGTAGCGCCAATCACTTTCTTCCTGGAGGAAAATTGAAGAAACCACTGCGTGCCACCCTGAAGCGCGGTTCAATGGCCGGTGTTGCAACCGTCGGCGCAGCAGCGCTCCTGCTGACCGGCTGTGGCCAGGCCCCCGACGCCGGATCCGGCGCCGCCACCAAGAGCGACTTCCTCGGATGCATCGTTTCCGACTCCGGCGGATTCGACGACCAGTCGTTTAACCAGTCCTCCTTCGAGGGACTGAAGAAGGCCGAAGCAGATCTGGGCATCCAGACCAAGTCGGCCGAATCCAAGGCGAACAGCGACTTTGAGACCAACCTCAACGGCATGGTCTCCGCAGGCTGCAACCTGACTGTCACGGTGGGCTTCCTCTTGGGCGACGCCACCAAGGCCGCTGCCGAAAAGAACACCGACAAGCACTTCGCGATCATCGACTTCGCGTACGACGCCCCGATCGCCAACGTCAAGCCCGTCGTGTACGACACCGCCCAGGCTGCATACCTTGCGGGCTACGCCGCTGCTGCAACCACCAAGACCGGCAAGGTGGGAACCTTCGGCGGCATCAAGATCCCCACGGTGACGATCTTCATGGATGGTTTCTACGACGGCGTCCAGGCCTACAACAAGGCCAAGAACAAGAACGTCCAGGTTGTCGGCTGGGACAAGAACACCCAGGACGGCTCCTTCACCGGCGACTTCGAGAAGCAGGACACCGGCAAGCAGGTCACCATCAACCTCCTGGACCAGGGCGCGGACATCGTCATGCCCGTCGCCGGTCCGGTTGGCAAAGGTGCCGGTGCCGCGCTTAAGGAAGCCAAAGCCGCCGGTAAGGACGTCAAGCTGATCTGGGTTGACTCCGACGGCTACCTGACGGCTCCCGAATACAAGGACCTCATGCTGACCTCCGTGGTCAAGCAGATGGGCGAGGCCGTCGAAACCGTGGTGAAGGACGACAAGGACGGCAAGTTCAGCAACAAAGCCTACGTTGGCACGTTGGAGAACGACGGCGTGGCCATTGCCCCGTTCCACGATCTCGACTCGGCTGTTTCTGCAGAAACCAAGTCCGAACTTGACGCTCTGAAGGCGGATATCGTCTCCGGCAAGCTCGTGGTCGAATCGAAGGCAAGCCCCAAGAAGTAAGCAATTCCCGGACGCGCCGCCAGTACCGAGCCCCGGTACTGGCGGCGCGTTTTTGCCCTGACTAGGCTGAACCCAAAGCTCGTTGCTTTGGAGCTGTTCAGCTGTCCCTCGGACTCACAGAACGGTGGGAGTTGTGAAACTCGAATTGAAGGGGATCTCGAAAGCCTTCGGGACCTTCTACGCCAACCAAGACATCGACCTCGTGGTCGAATCCGGCCAGATCCACTGCCTTCTAGGCGAAAACGGTGCCGGCAAATCAACCCTCATGAACGTGCTGTACGGGCTCTACGAGCCCACCGCCGGCCAGATCCTGGTAGATGACCAACCCGTCAACTTCCGCGGCCCCGGCGATGCCATGGCGGCGGGCATCGGCATGGTGCACCAGCACTTCATGCTGGTCCCGGTCTTCACGGTCGCCGAGAACGTTGCGCTCGGTGCTGAACCGACGTCGTTCGGCGGTGTCCTCAGCATCGATGAAACCCGGAAGAAGATCCGGGAAATCTCCGACAAGTACGGCTTCGACGTCGATCCCGATGCCCTGGTGGAGGACCTCCCCGTGGGCGTCCAGCAGCGCGTGGAGATCATCAAGGCGCTGGTACGGGAAGCCAAGGTCCTCATCTTGGACGAGCCCACAGCCGTGCTCACCCCGCAGGAAACCGATGAGCTCCTGGACATCATGCGCCAGCTCAGAGCCGGCGGCACGTCCATCGTCTTCATTTCGCACAAGCTGCGGGAAGTGAAGGCTGTTTCCGACGTCATTACCGTGGTCCGCCGCGGCAAAGTGGTAGGCGACGCCCCTCCTACGGCATCGGCCACGGAGCTTGCTTCCATGATGGTGGGCCGGCCGGTCAGCCTGAGCCTGAACAAGGCTGCCGCGCAGCCGAAGGAAACCACGTTCGTCGTCGAAAACCTCACTGTCCGCGCCGCAAACGGCACCAACGTCGTGGACGGCATCAGCTTCGATATCGCCCAAGGTGAGATCCTCGCCGTCGCCGGTGTCCAGGGCAACGGCCAAACGGAACTGACGGAAGCCATCCTCGGCATCCAGGAACATGTCACAGGTTCGGTGGTCCTGGACGGGAAGCAGCTTCTCGGACTGCCCGTCAAGGAAGTCCTGCGTTCCGGCGTCGGCTTCGTTCCTGAAGACCGTACCGTGGACGGCCTGGTGGGCCCGTTCTCCGTGGCCGAAAACCTGGTGCTTGACCTCTACGACCAAGCACCGTTTGCCAGCGGCATCAGCATGAAGCCTGCCAAGGTTGCAGAGCATGCCAAGGCCAAGATCGCGGAATTCGATATCCGTACCCCCTCCGCGGGGTCGGCTGCGGGGACCCTGTCCGGCGGTAACCAGCAAAAAGTGGTCATGGCCAGGGAGCTTTCGCGTCCGCTGCGGTTGTTCATTGCAAGCCAACCCACACGCGGTGTGGACGTCGGTTCCATCGAGTTCCTGCATAAGCGCATCGTCGCCGAGCGGGATGTCGGAACGCCGGTCATGATCGTTTCCACAGAGCTTGATGAAGTCATTGAGCTCGCAGACAGGATAGCCGTGCTCTATAAGGGCAAACTCGTGGGCATCGTCCCGGCGGGAACACCACGCGACACGCTCGGCTTGATGATGGCCGGCGTCGGCCCCGAAGGAGGCTCCGATGACCAGTAGCAGCGACGGGTCCGCCAAGGACCAGAGACCTGAAGAATCCACAGCGGAAGTCCGGGCAGCTGACGTTGCCTTGGATACTGCCGGCGGCGCGTTGGAGCCGTCCATCGTTCCTGTCTCCTCCCAGAGCGGCGAACCGGGGCACCAACAGGGCAACGTCATGCGTCGGATCGTGATGGGCAATGGCTTCGTTTCGGTCCTGGCCGTGATCGTGGCCCTTTTCCTCGGTGGACTGCTGATTGCCAGTACGGACACCCAGGTAGCCAAGACCGCAGGGTACCTGTTCGCCCGCCCCAGCGACTTCCTGAGTGCGCTGTGGTCTGCCATGACGGACAGCTACGTGGCCCTCTTCCAAGGTGCGGTGTTCAACAGCCGCCAGGGGTTCGCTCCGCTGCTTGAAACCATGACAGTGGCGACGCCGCTCATTTGCGCGGGCCTGGGCGTGGCCCTGGCGTTCCGCGCAGGCCTGTTCAACATCGGGGCGCAGGGGCAGATCATCATCAGTGCCACCCTGGCCGCCTATGTTGGTTTCACCTGGCACCTGCCGTTTGGCCTGCACCTCCTCCTGGTGATCATCATGGGTGTCCTCGGTGGCGCCGCATGGGGCGCAATCGTTGGGATCCTTAAGGCCAGGACCGGCGCGCACGAGGTCATCGTGACCATCATGCTGAACTACGTGGCGCTGTTCCTGCTGGACTTCCTCCTGAACACCGCCGCCTTCCGGCGCCCTGGGGACAACAGCCCCATTTCGCCGCGTCTGGATGAATCGGCCACCTATCCGGTGCTGATCCCGGGATCCCGGCTCCACCTGGGCTTCCTGGTGGCCATCGCGCTGACCTATGGCGTGTGGTGGCTGCTGAACCGCTCCACCATCGGTTTCGAATTCCGTGCCGTCGGCGCCAACCCCGTGGCCGCGCGTACGGCCGGGGTGAAGGTGCCACGCGCCACCATCATGGTGATGGCTTTGGCCGGTGCCCTGGCGGCGTTCGGCGGTGTCGCACAGGTTGCGGGCACGGAGAAAGTCCTCACCGGCGGCGTGGCTGCACAGATCGGATTCGACTCCATCACTGTTGCCCTGCTGGGCCGCAGTACACCGTGGGGCACGTTCTTCGCCGGACTGTTGTTCGGGGCTTTCCGTGCCGGTGCCGTGCAGATGCAGATCCAGACGGGAACCCCCATCGACATCGTGCTCGTGGTCCAATCCCTGATCGTCCTGTTCATCGCCGCACCGCCCCTGATCAGGTCGATCTTCCGGCTCGAGGGCAAGAAAAAGAAGAAGAACAAGACACCGAAGGCGGCTCCTGAAGCTGCCCTTGCCAATGCCACCGGAGGTGCCAAATGAGCGCGACAACCACCGCTCCAACGCCCGGGTCCACGGCCCTGCCGGGGTTCCGGCCCTCACTGAAGGTTCCGGTTTCGCTGGGCGTCCTCGCCCTCATCGCGCTGGTGTTCTTTGGCTTCCTGGGCTCGGACAAGACCGCGGAGATGAAAATCAGTGACGCCGGTGACGCCGTTGCCGTTCCTGCCCTCATGATTCCGGGACAGGTGGGCGGCATTGTCTTCGGCATCCTGCTGCTGGCCATGGCTGCCTACTCGATCTACCTCTGGACGCAGGGGGAAAAATCGCCGAAGTGGCTCCCCATTGCCTTTGCCGTGGTCTTTGTCTTCGCCCTCCTGGTGTGGATCGTGGCCGGGGCCCGCCAGCCATCCATCTCATTGGCGGGCCTGGTCGCCGGGTCGGTGACCCTCGCCGTTCCGTTGGTTTTCGGCTCGCTGTCCGGTGTTTTGTGTGAGCGCGTCGGCGTCGTCAACATCGCCATCGAAGGCCAGCTTCTGGGCGGCGCTTTCACGGCGGCGCTCGTAGCCACCATGACCGGCAGCCCGTACATCGGCCTGATTGCGGCTGCTGCCGCCGGCGCGGTGGTGTCCATGGTCCTCGCGGTCTTCAGCATCAAGTACCTCGTCAACCAGATCATCGTCGGCGTGGTGCTCAACGTCCTGGTCTCGGGCCTCACGGGCTTCCTGTACGGCACCCTCATGGTTCCCAACAAGGAGCAGTTCAACACCCCGGGCCGCCTGGACATCCTGCCGATCCCGCTGCTCTCGGATATCCCCATCATCGGGCCCATCCTGTTCGAGCAGTCCATCGCGGGCTACCTCATGTACATCGCAGTGGCCGTGGTGTGGTTCGGCTTGTTCAAGACCCGCTGGGGCTTGCGCGTCCGCGCTGTCGGTGAGCACCCCCAAGCGGCCGATACCCTGGGCATCAACGTCAACGCCACCCGATTCTGGAATGTCACCCTGGGCGGTGCGATCGCCGGTATCGGCGGGGCTGTGTTCACCCTGGTGACCATCGATTCCTTCACCAAGGACATCTCTGGTGGCCGCGGCTTCATTGCCCTCGCTGCCCTGATCTTTGGCCGTTGGAATCCGATCGGCGCGTTCCTGGCGTCGCTGCTCTTTGGTTTCGCGTACAACCTGCAGTCGATCCTGGGCATCATCGGTACCCCGGTGCCCAGCCAGTTCATGGCCATGCTGCCGTACCTGGTGACCATCTTCGCCGTCGCCGGTTTGGTGGGTAAGTCGCGGCCACCGGCCGCAAGCGGCATACCGTACGTGAAGGGTTGACGATGCCGGAAAACGACGTCGACTGGCCCGCCCTGGAAGCAGCCGCGAAACAGGCCATGGAAAACGCCTACGCTCCGTACTCGAAGTTCCCGGTGGGGGCTGCTGCCCTCACCGACGACGGCAGGATCGTCAGCGGCTGCAACGTCGAGAACGCCAGCTACGGGCTGACCCTCTGTGCCGAGTGCGCGCTGGTGGGCCAACTCCACATGACCGGTGGCGGAAGGCTTGCCGCGTTCTATTGCGTGGACGGGCAAGGCAACATCCTCATGCCGTGTGGCCGCTGCCGCCAGTTGCTCTATGAATTCAGGGCCCCCGGCATGCAGCTCATGACCACCCAAGGCATCAAAACCATGGACCAGGTACTGCCCGACGCCTTTGGTCCGGAACACCTGGAGGAAACCACGTGACCAGTACCGAAGCGTTCGACGCCGTTCAGATCATCACCATCAAGCGGGACAAGGGCACGCTCACGCCTGAGCAGATCGATTGGACCATCGACGCGTACACCCGTGGCGTGATCGCCGAGGAACAGATGGCAGCGCTCAACATGGCCATCCTCCTCAACGGCATGGACCGCGCCGAAATATCGCGGTGGACTTCCGCCATGATCGCCTCGGGCGAGCGGATGGACTTTTCGTCCCTCACAAGGCCCGACGGCGGCATGAAAGCTACGAGCGACAAGCACTCCACCGGCGGGGTCGGGGACAAGATCACGCTGCCGCTGGCACCTCTCGTGGCCGTCTTCGGCGTCGCGGTACCGCAGTTGTCGGGCCGCGGACTTGGCCACACCGGCGGGACCCTGGACAAGCTTGAGGCCATTCCCGGATGGCGGGCCAACCTCAGCAATGACGAGATCATGTCCCAGCTCCAGGACGTGGGAGCGGTCATTTGCGCGGCAGGTTCGGGGCTGGCGCCTGCGGACAAGAAGCTGTACGCACTCCGCGACGTCACCGGAACGGTGGAGGCGATTCCGCTGATTGCTTCCTCGATCATGAGCAAGAAGATCGCGGAGGGCACGGGATCGCTGGTGTTGGACGTCAAGGTTGGTTCGGGTGCTTTCATGAAGGATGAAGCCAGGGCCCGGGAGCTTGCCGAAACCATGGTGGCCCTGGGCAAGGACGCCGGCGTGCACACCGTGGCGCTGATAACGGACATGTCCACCCCGCTCGGATTGACGGCCGGAAACGCCATCGAGGTAGAGGAATCCGTGGAGGTCCTGGCCGGCGGCGGTCCGGAAGACGTCGTCGAACTGACGGTCCGCCTGGCTGAGGAAATGCTGGCCGGTGCCGGTATCCACGATGCTGATCCGGCAGCGGCGCTGAAGGACGGCAGGGCCATGGATGTCTGGAACCGGATGATCGAAGCCCAGGGCGGCGATCCCCGGGCCGCACTGCCGGTAGCCAAGGAATCCGAGGTTGTCTACGCCCCGGCAGATGGGGTCCTGGTGGAACTGGACGCTCTTTCCGTGGGCGTCGCAGCCTGGCGCTTGGGCGCCGGCAGGGCACGTAAAGAGGACCAGGTCCAGGCCGGGGCAGGCGTGCGCATGCACGCCAAGCCCGGCGCTTTGGTCCGCGCCGGCGAGCCGCTCATGACGCTCCTGACGGACACTCCGGAGAAGTTTGATCGTGCCAAGGAAGCCCTGCAGGACGCGGTGGTCATTGCCCCTGAGGGTTCACGTCCCGCCCGTCAGCTAATTATCAGCCGCATCGCCTAGGCTGGATTATTCCGGGCCGTCCTGCGGATGGCCCGGAATAATCGTCGTCCGGCGCCTGTGGGGGAGCCGCTACTCGAAGGAAACCGTGCAGGGCATCAACGACTTCATCCTCGCCGCGGCGGAACAGCCGTGGGTGTTGTTCCTGGTGCTCGCCTGTTGCCTCATTGACGGCTTCTTCCCACCGATCCCCAGTGAGTCCGTGGTGGTGGGCCTGAGCGCGGTCTCGGGCAGCAGCGGTTCGCCGAACATCTGGCTGCTGGGCTTGATGGCGGCACTGGGGGCTTTCGCCGGCGACAACATTGCCTACATCATCGGCCAGCGGATCGGCACGCAGCGCTGGCGCTGGATGCGGAGGCAACGGATGCAGGGCGCCTTCCGCTGGGCCGGCAAGGAACTGCGCAGGCGTGCTGCTTCGCTCATCATGGTCGCCAGGTTCATTCCCATCGGCAGGGTGGCGGTCAACCTCACCGCCGGAGCCACGCATTTCAATCACCGCCGCTTTGTTCTCCTGACCGCAGCCTCGGCAGTTCTCTGGGCCAGCTACTCAGTGGTGCTCGGATACTTCTTCGGCGTCTGGTTCGAGCACAACCATCTGCTGGGTGCCGTCATAGCGATTGTGGTGGCAGTGATCCTCGGCATCATCATTGACCGCATCATCAGCCGGGTGCGCGGATCCGTGCCCCTGGACGGCAAGAACATTCCCGGGCAGGACGTCCCGCCTCCACCCACGGTATGACACTCACGGCCTCCCAAGATCAGTCCGCCGGTTGACGCCTCCACGAAGGGTGACCGATAGCGTTAAGCGTGTGATCCCGGGGCTGGGGCGTAGCGAACGACGTCCCGGCCATGGGACACTAAGAGCGACTTCGGTCACACTGTCAAGTCATATTCATCTAGGAGCTACCGCCGCGTGGAGTTTTTGAACCAAATGCTCGAGCATGCAGCCGGGCAGCCCTGGATATATCCGGTCCTTCTGGTCTTTTTCTTCATCGACGGATTTGCCACCATCCTTCCCAGCGAAACAGCCATCGTTGGCCTCTCTGCGCTGTCCCTTCACAGCGGAGAGCCCAACCTGTGGATACTGGGGGCAACCGCCCTGGTGGGAGCCATGGCGGGCGACAACATGGCCTATATGCTCGGCCGCAAGATCGGGCTCACACGGTGGAAGTGGATGCGCCGCCCCAAGGTGCAGAAGATGTTCGCGTGGGCCCAGTACGAACTGGACAAGCGCGGCGCGGTGCTCATCTTCACGGCACGCTACATCCCGTGGGGCCGCGTAGCTGTCAATTACGTCGCCGGGCAGACCGGATTCCGGCACCGGACCTTCTTCCTGCTGGACGCCTTCGCCTGCATCACGTGGGTGGCCTATTCCATCGGGATCGGTCTGCTCGCCGGGCAGTGGGTCCACAACAACCCGCTCCTGGGCGTTGGCATTGCGGTTGCCTTTGCCGTGGTCCTGGGTATCGTCGTCGATCACGCGCTCCGCTGGTGGCACAAGTACCTCGAGAAGAAGGATCACTCCAAGGACGCCGCCGCGAGTGCCGAGGCACCTGCGGTGGAAAAGTCCCAAAAGGCGGTTGTCGGCGTCGACCGTTCAAAGCCTGCTGGCTAAGGTCCCGCCGTCGCCCTAGTCTTAGTACGTGACTGAGCCCATACTTGACGCCGCCCCTGCCCTCGACTTCGATCTGAAGAGCCTCCCCAAAGTTTCCCTCCACGACCACCTGGATGGAGGCCTGCGCCCCGCCACCATCATCGAACTGGCCGAAGCCGTAGGCCACACGCTGCCATCCACCGATGCTGTCGCCCTCGGTGAATGGTTCCGCGAGTCCGCCGACTCCGGCTCGCTGGTCCGCTACTTGGAAACGTTCGACCACACCATCGCCGTCATGCAGACCAAGGAAGGCCTGTTCCGGGTCGCCAAGGAATTCGTTGAGGACCTGGCTGAAGACGGCGTGGTGTACGGCGAAGTCCGTTGGGCCCCGGAACAGCACCTCCAGAAGGGCCTGACCCTGGACGAAGTGGTGGAAGCCGTCCAGACCGGCCTCGAAGCGGGCGTGGATGCAGCAGAAGAGCGTGGCCAGCAGATCCAGGTCGGGCAACTCATCACCGCCATGCGCCACGCCGACCGTGGCCAGGAAATCGCTGAGCTCGCCGTCCGTCACCGGGCCAATGGAGCCGTCGGCTTCGATATCGCCGGGGCCGAGGACGGCTTCCTGCCCTCGCGCTTCAAGGATGCGTTCACCTACCTGGCGGAGAACAATTTCCCCGCCACAGTCCACGCAGGAGAGGCAGCCGGACTCGAAAGCATCCAGTCCGCACTCGTGGACGGCCGGGCACTGCGCCTTGGCCATGGCGTGCGGATCGCCGAGGACATCTCGGTTGAGTTCGAGGACAACTCGGACGACGACGGCGAAGACACCGTGGGCATGGTGACCATCGGCAGCGTGGCTGCCTGGGTCCGCGACCGCGGCATCGCCCTGGAGATCTGCCCGTCGTCCAACCTCCAGACCGGTGCCATTTCCGGTTTTGGCGAGGGCATTGAAAGCCACCCGGTGGACATGCTCTTCCAGCTCGGCTTCAACGTGACCATCAACACCGATAACCGCCTCATGAGCGGCGTCACCCTGACGGATGAGTTCGAGCTCCTGGTGGAGACGTTCGACTATGACCTCGATGACCTGCTGGAACTGACACTCAACGCAGCCGAAGCGGCCTTCCTGCCGCTGGATGAGCGCGAGGCGCTGGTCGAGTACATCAACGATGCCTACGCCAACCTCGGCTGACAATTGCTACGGGCTCACAGAGCTCATCGGGACGATCGCCGCACTGCGTGAGCATTGCCCCTGGATGGGTGCCCTGACTCATGAGTCGCTGGTGGAGTACCTGATCGAGGAAGCCTATGAAGTGGTGGACTCGATCGAGGCGGGTGCTGTTGACGATGAGCTTCGCGGCGAGCTGGGCGATGTACTGCTTCAGGTAGTACTTCACGCCCGGCTCGCCGAGGAGCGCGGCAGCTTCGACTTCGAGGCCGTGGCCGCGGACATCAATGCCAAGATGATCCGGCGGAACCGGCACGTCTTCAAGCCCGACGGTTCCCTCCAAGAGAGTTTTCCGGCCAGTGTCGAGGAAATCATCCTCAAGTGGGACGCGGCCAAGCGTGCGGAGAAACCGGAGCGGGAGGACCCCTTCGAGGGCATTCCGCCCCACCTTCCGGCGTTGGCGGCGGCGCAGAAGTCCCTGGACCGGGCGGTCCGTGCAGGCTTGGACGTCGACGCGCAAGGCGCACCGGACGGCGTCGTTGTTCCCGTCATCCCTGCCACGGAAGAGGCGCTCGGCGAGTTGCTGCTGGCGGTCGTCACCGGGGCCAGGGAGCAGGGACTCGACGCCGAACGCGCCCTTCGCGCCGCAGTTCGATCGTTTCAGAACAGCCAGGCCCGGCCTTCATGACGTGAAAGGTTGGAAGTCGTTCCGTAACCTGAGCCACTCTGGACTACGCTAGTAGCGACGAGGACGTTGAGAATTTCCCTCCTCATTCCTGTAATTTGCCCATAAGGAGCACATCCATGGCGCTTATCGATGCCATCCACGCACGCGAGATCCTTGATTCCCGCGGAAACCCGACCGTAGAAGTTGAGGTCCTGCTCTCCGACGGCCAGATCGGCCGCGCAGCAGTTCCCTCCGGTGCTTCCACCGGCGAGCACGAAGCTGTCGAACTCCGCGACGGAGACAAAGGCCGTTACCTCGGCAAGGGTGTCCAGAAGGCCGTAGACGCCGTCATCGACGAGATCTCCCCGGCACTCATTGGCTTCGACGCCACTGACCAGCGCAGCATCGACCAGGCCATGATCGACCTCGACGGCACGCCCAACAAGGGCAAGCTGGGCGCCAACGCCATCCTTGGTGTTTCCCTGGCCGTGGCCAACGCTGCAGCAGCTTCGGCTGACCTGCCGCTGTACAAGTACCTCGGCGGCCCGAACGCCCACGTGCTTCCGGTTCCCCTGATGAACATCCTCAACGGTGGCTCGCACGCCGACTCGGACGTCGACATCCAGGAATTCATGATCGCCCCGATCGGCGCCGAGACCTTCTCCGAAGGCCTCCGCTGGGGCGTTGAGGTCTACCACAACCTCAAGGCTGTCCTCCAGGAAAAGGGCCTCTCCACGGGCCTCGGCGACGAAGGCGGCTTCGCCCCCAACCTGCCGTCCAACCGCGCTGCACTGGACCTGATCCAGGAAGCCATCAAGAACGCCGGCTACACCCCGGGTACGGACATCGCACTGGCCCTGGACGTTGCCTCCTCCGAGTTCTTCAAGGACGGCGCCTACCAGTTCGAAGGCAAGGCACTCTCCGCCACCGAGATGAGCGCCTACTACGCCGAACTCGTTGCCGACTACCCGCTGGTCTCCATCGAGGACCCGCTGGACGAGAACGACTGGGAAGGCTGGAAGACCCTTACCGACACCATCGGTGACAAGGTCCAGCTGGTGGGCGACGACCTCTTCGTCACCAACCCGGTCCGCCTGCAGCAGGGCATCGACGCCGCCACGGCCAACTCCCTGCTCGTCAAGGTCAACCAGATCGGTTCCCTGACCGAGACGCTGGACGCCGTTTCCCTGGCCCAGCGCTCCGGCTACACCACCATCACCTCGCACCGCTCCGGCGAAACCGAGGACACCACGATCGCCGATATCGCCGTTGCCACCAACGCCGGCCAGATCAAGACCGGTGCCCCGGCCCGCTCCGAGCGTGTCGCAAAGTACAACCAGCTGCTGCGCATCGAAGAAGAACTCGACGACGCCGCACGCTACGCCGGCCGCAGCGCTTTCCCGCGTTTCAAGGGCTAGCCTTCAGCGAAATCAGTTGACCGGTGGCTATGGTGGAAAGACCATGGCCACCGGTTCTGTTTAAAGCTGGCCAGATTCGACAAGCAAGTTTCGACAAGCAAGTGCAGCAACCCCGCCAGGCAAGCACCGGGCATTACAGGAGTGTCATGGCCACCCGTCGTCCAAAAGTACCCAGGGCCGACGCCCTTGGCCGTCCTTCAGGCACAGCCCGCCCCGCAGGCGCAACACGCCCTCCCGGTACGTCCGCTGGCGGCCATGCCTCCCCGCAGGCCTCCGAGGACGCCGACGTCATTTCCCTGGGTGCCTCACGCGCTGCTGATAAGCCGCGCACCTCTGACAAACCGACGGCGCCACGCACCACAGCGCCCGGCACCCCCGCGCCCGGCACCGGCAAGGCCGGAACAGGTTCCGGCAAAGCAGGCGGCAGCAAGACGGGCTCCGGCGGCAAAGGTGCGTCAGCAAAGGCGGGCGACACCGCAGGCAAGACGGACAAGGACGCCGACAATCTCGATCCCGTGCCCGCAAAAGCCTTCTCGGGCAGGATGCTGGCGCTGGCCGTGGTGATGATTGCCATCACCATCCTGTTGGCGCCCACCGTGAAGATCTTCCTGGAGAAGCGTGCTGAAATCTCAGCCCTGGAGGCCGAAATTGCCAGCCGCAAGGCGGAGCAAACTGAGCTGAACAAGCAGATCTCACGGTGGCAGGATCCCAACTATGTGAAACAGCAGGCCCGCGACCGCATTAACATGGTTATGCCGGGTGAAACAGGTTACTGGGTGTTTGGCGGGGAAGATGCCGCCGGCACGCCGGGTGGCCGCACCGGCTCCGGATCAACTGCAAACCCGGAGAATCTGCCATGGGTGGATGCTCTCTGGGAGTCCATCAGACGATCGGCAACAGACTAGACGCGGCGCCCACCGCCGTCGTGTCCGCATGGGACACGGCAACAAGGGCAGGAAGGTTGGCAGCGCAAGTGGAAGAGAACACGGCAGCCGTGCCGCAGGAATCCCGCCAGCCATCAGCACACGACCTCGAGGTCCTCAGCCGCCAGCTCGGCAGGCCGGTCCGGGACGTCGTGGAGATCCCGGCACGCTGTGTGTGCGGCAACCCGCTGGTGGCGGCGACCGCGCCGCGGCTCAGCAACGGGACCCCGTTTCCCACCACGTTCTACCTGACCCACACGGTCATCACCTCCGCTGTTTCGCGGCTTGAAGCAGGTGGGCTCATGAACGAAATGAACCAGCGCCTGACCGGTGAGCAGGACCTTGCTGACGCCTACCGGGGCGCCCATGAGGCGTATCTGCAGGCTCGAAACGACATCGCCGGCCGCTCCGGCACCGGTGCCGTCCCCGAGATCGACGGAATCTCCGCCGGGGGCATGCCGACCCGCGTGAAATGCCTGCACGTCCTGGTGGGCCACTCCCTGGCCGCTGGTCCGGGCGTCAACCCGCTCGGCGACGAGGCCATCGAAGCCATCTCCGAGTGGTGGACCAAGGACCGTTGTTACTGCGACGGAGCATGGGACACCGCGGGGGAGGCGCCCTCCCGGGACTTGAGCCGACACGGACCCCAGGGTCTTCCGGAGATCGTGGGACGCCCGGCGCCGGTGCGCAAGGCCCAGTCCACAACCCCTGCAGAAGAGGGAAACGCATGAGCCGTGTGGCCGCCATCGACTGCGGAACCAACTCCATCCGGCTCCTCATCGCCGACGCTTCGGCGAGCGGCGCACCGGGGCCGCTGACCGACGTCGTGCGTGAGATGCGCGTGGTGCGGCTGGGCCAGGGCGTGGATGCCACCGGCGAGCTTGCTCCGGAGGCCCTTGAGCGTACCTTCGCAGCCGCCCGCGATTACGCGCGCCTGATCGAGGACCATGGCGCCCGGCGGGTCCGTTTCGCAGCAACTTCGGCTACCCGCGATGCCCGTAACAGGCAGGTTTTCGTGGACGGGATCCGGGACTTGCTGGGAGTTGAGCCCGAGGTCATCTCCGGTGACGAGGAAGCTGCCTTGTCCTTCGCCGGCGCAAGCAGCGTCCTGCCCGTCACGGGGGAGGACGCCATCCTGGTGGTGGACCTCGGCGGCGGGAGCACGGAGTTTGTCCTGGGCGACTCTGGCGGCGTGATCGCCGCCCGATCCGTGGACATCGGCTGCGTGCGGCTCACCGAACGCCACCTTCGCAACGATCCGCCCACTGCCGCTCAAATCGCTGCCGCAGAGGCCGACGTCGATGCCGCGATCGACCTCGCGGCCCGGACGGTCCCGTTTGACCGCGCCACAGCCGTGGTTGGAGTGGCGGGCTCCATCACCACCATCACCGCGCACGCGTTGGGCCTGAGCGAATACCAGCCCGAGCGGATCCACGGCGCATCCCTGGACCTTGTGACCATCAGCGACGCCTGCACCAGCCTGCTGGAAATGACCCGGGCCGAACGCGCAGCGCTTCCCTACATGCATCCCGGACGCGTGGATGTCATCGGGGCCGGAGCCTTGGTGTGGCGCCGGATCCTGGCCCGGCTGGCTGAGGCCGGCAACGGCAGGATCCGTGGAGCCGTTTCGAGCGAGCACGACATCCTGGACGGCATTGCCCTGAGCATCCGGGACGCTGAATGACGGTGCTGCGCCGCCGTACCCTCTCCGCCGCCCTTGCCTCCGTGCTGGCCGGCGGTGCGCTGCTGGGTGCCGTCGTGACGGCTCCGGCCGCAGTGGCGGACGCCTGGCGTGACAAGGAGTTCTGGATCAAGGATTCCGGGGTTGCCAACGCCTGGCAGGTCTCCAAGGGGGCAGGGGTCAAAGTGGCGATCATCGACAGCGGCGTCGATGGGAACCACCCCGACCTCAAGGGTGCCGTGGTGGGCGGTACGGATGTCTCCGGAGCCGGTACCCCCGACGGGCAAAAGAGCATCGGTGCCAAGACCGAGCACGGAACGCTGGTGGCTACCATGCTGGCAGGGCGAGGGCATGCGACGCCCACGCCGCCACCGTCGGCGTCGGCTTCGGCCTCCGCGACACCCTCGTCCCCGCCTGTCCCCACGACTCCTCCTGCCGGGGGACCGGACGGGATCACCGGCGTGGCACCGGAAGCCCAGATCCTGTCGGTGTCCACCTGGCTTGGTTCGCCCAACCCCGGCGGGAAGACCGATCAGGAGCAAATTCCCGACGCCGTTCGCTGGGCCGTGGACAACGGCGCGAAGGTCATCAACATTTCCCTCGGCAGTACGTCACCGGACTGGCCGCAGAGCTGGGACGCGGCTTTCCTCTATGCGGAGCAGAAGGATGTCGTCATTGTCGCTGCCGCAGGGAACCGCGTGGGCGGAAACGTCCAGGTAGGGGCCCCGGCCACCATCCCGGGCGTCCTTACCGTTGCCGGGCTCGACGGCGAAGGCCGCGCCAGCGTGGACTCGTCGTCACAGGGCATCAGCATCGGGGTGGCCGCACCGGCGGAGAACCTTGTGGGAGGCATTCCCGGCGGCGGCTACGCCGAATGGGCCGGAACCTCGGGCGCCGCTCCCATCGTTTCCGGCGTGGCGGCCCTCATCCGCTCCAAATGGCCGGAGATGAGTGCCAGCCAGGTCATCAACCGGATTGTCAGTACGGCCAAGGATGCCGGAGCGCCTGGGAAGGATCCGCTGTACGGCTACGGCGTCCTCGACGCCGAGGCTGCGCTCAAGGCCGATGTTCCCACCACGAGCAGCAATCCGCTGGGATCCATCGCGGACTGGATCCGGGTGCATCGCCGCGGGGTGCTCAGTGAGCCTTCACAAGCACCGGTAGCCAGCCCGACCAGTGCTGTGCCCACCCTGGCCGACCCCACCGTTCCTGTCGCCAAGTCTCCGGCGACCGTCGACGATGCCTTGCCCGCCGCCGTCGTACTGGGCTTTGGCGCGCTTTTCATCGCCTTGGTGGCCGGCGCCGCCATCCAGCTGCGGCGGGTGTCGAAGAATCCTCCCGCCGTGCCTGAAGAGGTTGAAACCGGCACCTTGGAGACGGTGGATCCGCCCGGCAAAACGTAGTTAGTGAAGATTTTCACAAAGTGTTGTACTCTGGATCCATGGCAACCACCCCAGAGCTCATTGACCGTCCCCGGGTTCTCGTCGTCGGCGGCGGCTACGTCGGCCTGTACGTAGCACTCAAACTGCAGAAGAAGATCGCGAATGCCGGTGGCATCGTCACCGTCGTTGATCCGCTGCCCTACATGACTTACCAGCCGTTCCTCCCCGAGGTGGCAGGTGGCAACATCGAGGCACGCCACGCCGTCGTCTCCCACCGTCAGCACCTGAAGCAGACTGAGCTCATCCAGGGCCGCGTCACCAGCATCGACCACGCCAACCGCACTGCGGTCGTGGCTCCTTCCGATGGCGGCGAGCCTTTCGAGATCCCGTACTTCGACGTCGTGATCGCAGCCGGCGCCATCACCCGCACCTTCCCCATCAAGGGCCTCGCGGACAAGGGCATCGGCCTGAAGACCATCGAAGAAGCCGTTGCACTGCGCAACAAGGTCCTGGAGCGCATTGAAGCCGCTTCCACCATGACCGACCCCGCAGAGCGCGCCAAGGCACTGACCTTCGTAGTGGTCGGTGGCGGCTTCGCAGGCATCGAGTGCCTCACCGAAATGGAAGACCTCGCCCGCGCGGCAGTCCGCAACAACCCGCGCGTCCGCCAGGAAGAAGTCCGCTTCATCCTGGTTGAAGCCATGGGCCGCATCATGCCCGAGGTCACCGCCTCGCAGGCCGAGTGGGTCGTGGAGCACCTCCGCAGCCGTGGCATCGAAGTTCTGCTCAACACCTCCCTGGACAGCGCCGAGGGCAACCTCAAGCTCATCAACCTGCCGGACAAGACCTCTGCCGGTGAAGTCGAAGCAGACACACTCGTTTGGGCTGCCGGTGTGCAGGCTAACCCGATGATCCGGTCCACCGACTTCCCGCTGGAACCGCGCGGCCGCGTCCGTGTCCTCCCGGACCTGCGCATCGCAGGCGACGAAGGCATCGTGGAGAACGCCTGGGCGGCCGGCGACATCGCCGCTGTTCCGGACCTCACGGGCAAGGGCCTGCCGGACGGCACCTGCGTCCCCAACGCCCAGCACGCACTCCGCCAGGCCAAGAAGCTTGCCAAGAACCTGTGGGCTTCCCGCTGGGACAAGCCGCTCCACGACTACAAGCACAAGAACCTTGGTGCTGTTGCCGGCTTCGGCGAGTGGAAGGGCGTCGCCAACATCAACCTGCTGGGCCGCATCGGCCTCAAGGGCGGCCTCGCCTGGCTTGCACACCGTGGCTACCACGGCATGGCCATGCCGACGGTTGAGCGCAAGTTCCGCGTGATCTTTGGCTGGATCCTGTCCTTCTTCGCAGGCCGCGACACCACCCAGCTGATCGACCTCGACAACCCGCGCGGTGCGTTCGTGGCCGCAGCAACGCCGGCTCCCAAGCCTGCCGCTGCTCCGGCCCCCGCTCCTGCGCCCGGGAAGCCTGTCGAGGACAAGACCCCGGTGACTGCTGACGCCAAGTAGCACAAGCACCAAGCAGTACAAGCACGACGGCGGCCGCCCCCTGCGGGGAGTGGCCGCCGTCGTCGTTTAATCCGTCTTCTAGACTGAAGCCATGCCCGGTGAAACAGATCTGACCACCCTGCTGGAATCCCTGCACCCCGTATTCCGCGACGGCGACTATGTGTACGCGCTCTGGCCCCACGGGCGTCCATTGGAAGGCGCCATCGAGGCCGCTGTCCGGGAGGCCGAGGGCCTGACGGTGGTGCTGCACCGCGATGAGGCGGACAGGCTCGGCCTCAGCTACGACTTTGTGGCCTCGTGGATTACGCTGCAGGTCCACTCCGCGCTGGAAGCCGTGGGACTGACCGCTGCAGTCAGCGCAGCGCTCACGCACGCGGGCATCAGCTGCAACGTCCTTGCCGGATTCCACCACGACCACCTGCTGGTGCCGGTGGCGGACGCGCCGCGGGCGATGGGTGTGTTGCGGCTGCTGGCGCAGGGTCTGGTCCTGCGCACTGAGCGGCCGGCAGACCGCCCGGAGATCCTGGAACTGACCGCGCGCGCTTTCGCCATATCGCCGGTGACGGGCGAGCCGGTGGAGGGCGTTCCGATTGAAGCAGGGCTGCTCCGGGAACTCTTCGACTGCAGCGGGTACCTTCCGGAACTCAGTGTGGTGGCTGAGGCAGGCGGCGAAATAGTGGGCCATGCGATCTCAACCCGGGGGTGGGTGGGGGACCTGGAGCTCCTTGGGCTGGGGCCGATCGGCGTTCTTCCGCAGTTCCAGGGCCGTGGTGTCGGTTCTGCCCTCATGCGCGAGACGGTGGCCCGTGCCACCGCCATGGGGGAACCGGGGATCGCGCTGCTGGGAAGCCCGGGCTACTATCAGCGGTTCGGCTTCGTGCCGGCAAGGCCCCTGGGCGTGGCACCACCGGAAACGGGGTGGGGAGATCACTTCCAGCTGCTGGCACTGCCGGACTGGCCCGACGGCGTTCACGGCACCTTCCGGTACGCCGAACCCTTCAACCGGCTGTAGCTGGGATACCATGGTCCGGGCGCCCCAGTAGCCCAATTGGCAGAGGCAGCGGACTTAAAATCCGCGTGTTGTGGGTTCGAGTCCCACCTGGGGCACAGACAAAAAGACCTCCGAATCCCTTGAAACTAAAGGGATTCGGAGGTCTTTTCTTTTGACCTGACACCAGCCCCGCTGCTAAGGCTGGTGGTCTATTTGGTGGTCTATGTGCTTGATGCCTGAAACCAAAGGTCCGTACTTTCGTCCGGCCATCGGATCTCCCACACCTCGCCTCCGTCAATCTCCAGGACTTCGACGACAGTGCCGAACTCCCCTTTCCCTCGCATGACAGACTGCGTGCACCCGTCCGGCCCGCATCCCAGCACAGGCCGAATCCGATCAACCATCAATAAAACCCCCTCGGTTTGAACCTTCAACATAAACGGACGGACAGACAAAAAGGCCCCGACAGGAAACATTTCCTGCCGGGGCCTTAACCTCTGCTGACTTCATTATCCCGCGACTTCCGTAACGCATACAAACTGGGTGTCAGCTACGCCTTCTTGCGGGCGCGGAAGTCTGCCATGGAGACCACTCCGCCGTTGTCCGGTTCCGGCTCGGCTGGGGCGGTCCAGAGGGCCGCGCCCATCTTCTTACCAGCGTCTACGCGCATGACGTCGAGGACGTGCTGGTAGCGCTTGAGCATGGACGCCACGGACCATCCCATGATGTCCATGACAACACGGCCGTCCACGCCCATCAGGAGGAGCAGGGTGGCGGCGGTGTGCCTGGCGTCGTGCACGCGGACAGCTGGCACACCGGAGGCCTTGAGGAACTCCTGCCACGACTGCCAATCCTTGGACGCCTGAATGGCGTTGCCGTCGCGCTGACAGAACACAAGGTCCAGCTTCTCGCCGCCGGCGGCCGTGAAGCCACGCCAGCGGGTGCCCTCCTCGGCCCGGGCACGGAGCTGCTCCGCGCGGTGCTGCAGCAAGGCCGGCACCAGCTGCTCCGGCAGCGGCACGGTGCGCTTGCCGGCGTCCGACTTCGGCGCACCGACGAACCGCCCACCGGAGTGGCGGTCCTTGCAGTGATCGGCGCGACGTCCGCAAGGCTTCTTGGCCTTGGGGTCTGCTTCCGATTCGGGGCAGCCGTGTTCCCAGGGCAGCGAGTAGAGCTCGCGGTGGACGAGGATCTGTCCGCCTTCGATGTCGATCTTGTCCCAGGCGAGGCCGAGTGCTTCGCCTTGGCGTAGGCCGAGGGCAAGGGCGATGAGCCACCGGGCGCCGCCGGGGGTGTTCTCTGCCGCGACTCGCAGCTTGCGCGCGTCATCGGGGGAGAGGACCTCCGGATCGAAGGAGGCTTGCTGTGGTGCGTCCATGCGCTGGGCCGGGTTGGTGGCCACGCGTCCGCGGCGGACAGCCACGGTGAGTGCGCGGGAAAGTATGCGGTGCAGCTGCGCGACGGTGGACTCTGAGCGGCCGGCATCGCGCATCGGCTTGTAGAGCTGCTCGAGGTGTTCAGGCGTCAACTTGTCCAGGCGCGTCTTGGCGACCTTGGACGTATCTACCCACGTGCGCACGTAGGAGCGGTAACCAACGAGGGTTCGCGGGCGCACTTTAGTAGGGGCGATGTTCTCCAGCCAGTGATGCATCCACTCCGCGAGGGTTGGCGGACGTCCGTTGGTGAGGATCCCGTTGTCACGGTCCGCGATGACGGCGCGGAGGTTCTTGGAGCATTCAGATTTGGTGGCGCCGTAGACGACCTTGCGTTCGCGCTTGCCGTTGGCATCGGTCCCAATGGTGAGTTCAGAGCGCCAGCGTCCGTCAGCGAGCTGTCGAGGTGCTGTGCCTTCGCCCTTGGGCCGTCGGGCTTGTTTTTCTTCTGTCGAGCTCATGCGGTGTATCGCTTTGTGCCAGCCAGTGCGTCCACGGCGGCGTTCCAGGCATCGATAGTAATGGTGCCTCGTGATTCAAGTTCGGCCATGAGGTAGCCGAACAGTTGATGCGGCTCGACCTTGGAGTCACTGGGGCTCTTCGGGGCTGCGGTTGCCATGGGTTAGTCCTGGCCCTCGGTGTTGGTGTTGGTTTCTTCGCTCAAGCGGTCGGTGGCGGCCAGGAAGATCGCGCGGTAGTCCTCCTTCAGGGCATCGCAGATTCTCTGGATGTCACTGATGGTGAACGCTGCTTCATCACGTAAGCGAGTGGCGATGTAGTTCTGCGACATTCCGGTCAGCTTTGAGAGCTGGTTCCCGCTAACACGAGCGCGGCCCATAGCTGCGCGAACCTCGGCGGCGACAGCAACAGCGAGCGGACCGGATTTCTCTTCTTTTCCTAGCGGCATATTCATAGACACTAACCCATCTCCCACTCAAATAACTCCCTAGACGCCCGTTTTAACCTATACGGCGTCGTTAACTAGCTCAGCATACACACATAAACGTATATACGCACGATTAAGCGTAAACACGCTCACTTAACCCTGTGAGTTGTCATCTGTACTTATATGGGTTAGGTTTCCAGCATGGTTCATACCTGTTTACCCCCCTCGCAGTACTCATACGAAGGAAGCGCACTACTTGGAAACCACGGAACCAGTACTCAATAAGCCACCCGCAACCGCCGCCGAGAAAGCGGCAACCGAAATTCGGGGACTCATGGGTGCGAAGAAACTCAGCATCCCTGACCTCGCCCGACAGCTGAACGTCTCCCGTGACACAGCCGTCCGGCGTCTCAACGGAGATGGCTACATGACCATCAACGAGCTCGAAGAGATTGCCAAGTGGCTGGAGGTGCCGGTCATCCGGATCATCGCCCCAGCACCTGGCACCGGCTACGGCGAATAAAAAAGTCCCCCGCCTAGCAGCAACTAGGCGAGGGACTCTGTTGAAAACCAACCTCACCAAGGAGCATACCTTGTCTACCTCCACAGAAACACTCCAGTCCTCAGCGCTCCCGCTGCACACCGTGGCCGACGCGGCCAAGCAGCTCGGAGTTTCGCTCAACTTCCTGTACGAGCGGATCCGCGGCAACGAGATCCCCACCGTAAACCTGGGCACCGACACCCAGAAGAAGTTGCGCATACGCGACGACAGCCTCCGCGCCTGGGTCGAGGCCCGAACCACCGGGATAGCCGCATGAGCGCCACCGCGCAGGCCGAAGCTGCAACCACGCAGGGACGCAGGGCTGACACCAGCCGCGTCTCCTACATGGAGCACTGGGCCGAGCGCTACCACCGCTCACAGGAAGCCGTCGAAAGGGCACGGCTCCGCAAGGGCAAAGCCAAGTACCGCGCCCACCGTGAACCGCTCGCAGGCAAGCCGGCCAAACCATGAACAGCATCGACGCCTTCTGGGAAGTCCCAGGCTTCTGGGCCATGGCAGGCGTCCTGCTCCCTCTTCGCCGCAATTGCCGCGCTCCTCATCGTGTCCGGGCCAACCGAAGCCCCATTCGATGACAACGACGACCAGCTCTAACACCAGACAAGGAACACCATGACCACCGAAGTATCCACCACCACCGTTGAAGGCGTCCCTGCCGGGACCGTTGAAGAGCAGATCACCTGGCTCGCTTCGCTCATCGCACAGCACGAGGCCGACGTCGCCGCACTGGCGGCCGAAGCAAAGAAGCACGTCACAGAGATCGACAGCCTCAAAGCAAAGGTCCGGCAGATCCTCCCCATCGGGAAGCACAAGTTCGGCAACGTCACCGTGAGCATCACCAACCCCAGCCGGTCCTTTGACTCCTCCGCCTTCATGGCGTCCTACCCGGTGGAGATGAACCCGGCACTCTATAAGGCAGTCATCGACACCGCTTCCGTTCCGCCGAAGCTCAAGGACCAGTTCATGGTCGAGGGCACCGGTGACCCGAAGGTATCCATCAAGTGACCCTGGTCAACTCGGAGGGGGTGCGGCACAAGCACTCCTATTACCTCGACGCAGACCACGAGTTCGGGGCCCGCGCCAAGAGCATCGCCGACCAAGCCTTCGACATCATGATCGAGGAAATGGTCAACCAGCCCCGCTCGCTGCAGAAGCGCATCGGCCCGTCAGAGATGGGCATCGACTGCAACCGGGCAGTACTGCACAAGCTGGCCCGCACACCGGAACCGCCCCGCGGGCCAGCTTGGAAACCACAGGTTGGCACTGCCCTCCACGACCAGCAAGAACGCTGGTTCACCAAGGCAGCCGCAAAAGGTTCTTCCGAGGAGAACCGCTGGTTGTGCGAACAATCCGTTGTTGTTGGCCAGATCAGCGGCGAGGACCACAAAGGATCCACGGACCTCTTCGACGCCTGGGGCCACGCCGTCGGCGACTGGAAGTTCGTAGGCCCAAGCCGACTCAAGGGCTACAAGTCCAAAGGCCCAAGCAACCAGTACAAGAAACAAGCCCACCTCTACGGGCGCGGCTGGGAACTGGAGGGCTGGCAAGTCGACCTGGTGATGATCTTCTTCATTCCCCGGGACGGCGAGCTCTCCGATTCCTACGTCTGGTCCGAGCCGTACAGCCAACAAGTTGCACTCGACACCCTGGCACGCATGAACCAGCTCGACGGCCTACAGAAAGCCATCGGACTGGAGCAGGCACTGAGCCTCTACCCCCTCTGTGACGACCGGTTCTGCAACTGGTGCGCACCTCAGAACCGAGTCACTCAGCTCCAGCAAACCAACCCATTCGCACGTCGCTAACCAAGTAACAGGAGAACAAACCACATGAACGGCAACGGACTCGACGCTTTCAAGAAGCGCGGCAACAGCAAGTTCGTCAAATTCGGTCAGCCCGGCGACACGGTAGCCGGCACCATCACCGAAATCAGCGACCAAAAGCAGGCCACCAAGTTCAATCCCAACCCGCAGGCCAAGCGGGAACTGGACTTCTGGCCGTCTGGTGATCCGGTCATGGAAGTGTGGATCACGCTCCAGACCCAGGAACGGGATCCGCAGGACCCCGAGGACACCGGACTTCGCACCACCGTAGTCACCGTAAACCAGAAGGCCGGAGGGCAGCTCGCGGCCATCATGGATGCCTGCGAAGCGGTGAAGGCTCCGACCCCGCTCCCTGGCGGGTTCCTCGCCGTGACCTTCACTGGATTCGACCCTCAGTCACAGAATCCGCAGAACCCGCGCAAGCTGTACGCGGCCCAGTACCAGGTGCCAGCCCCGGGTGGTGGCGCGTTCCAGCAGCCGCAGGCCCAGCCTGCACAGCAGCAAGCCCCGGCCCAGCAATACAACGAGTTCAACCCGCCGCCGCAGGCTGCCCCTCAGCAGCAGGCACCGGTTCAGCAGTTCCAGCCGCAGCCGCCAGTGCAGCAGCAAGCACCCGCTTGGACTCAGCCGCAGGTTGCGGCACCGCAGCATCAGTACCAGCCGCCGGTGCAGGTCAACACCAACACGGGCGAGATCGCTGCCCCTCAGCAGCAGGCACCGGTTCAGCAGTTCCAGCAGCAGCCGCCAGCGCAGCAGCAAGCACCCGCCCAGCAAGGCGGGGGAGTGGACGCCGTCCAGATCCAGGCGCTCATCGCCCAAGGCATGGATGACAACACCATCAACCAGACAACCGGCGCACCGCACGCAGCCATCGCTGCCATCCGCGCCATCAGCTAGCACCACCCAACCCGCGGTGCCCGGTCAAGCAGCCGGCCGGGCACCGCAACCAACCTCAACCCAAAGGACACACCATGACGAACAACGTAGAAGCAGACACCATCGGCAACTGGGTCGGCCACACAGCCAAGTCGGGCGCCCCAGACGCTATCCAGAAGGCAGTAATCGGGCGCGGCCTTGAGCTCTTGACCGACGCTGCGGGCAGCAACTCGCGGAACAAAGGTTTCCATCAGGATTGGCCGAGCTATAACGGCGAGGGCGAGCCCTACGAGCGCAGCCACGACGCCGGCGAAATGCGCCGTGCCATCGTCGAAAAGCTCGCCCTGATCCATGAGGAGATCTCGGAAGCCCTGGGCGAGATCCGCAGCGGGCACTCAGCCAAAGATGTCTACTACTCCAACGTGGTAAAGCTGCAGCCCTACCCGGGGTCTGTCGCTACCGAAGAACACCGTACTTGGTTCAACCAGGACTGGGAACCGATCGATGATGCCCTTCCTCATGAAGGAAGCCGCCCAGTACTGAAGCCCGAAGGATTCGGTGTCGAGCTGGCTGACGCGGTTATCCGCATCGCCGACTTGGCCTACCTGACAGGAGTGGACCTCGGAGCGCTGGTCCTCGAAAAGATGACCTACAACGCCACGCGTCCGCATAAGCACGGCCGACAGTTCTAGTGGCGGGACCGCACAAGAACTTCCCACTCACTCAGAGGGAGTTCCACGAGCAGGCGGCAGCAATCGCCTTCCAGCCACACCACTGGCCGGACCTCCCGCCCCGCACAGAGCAAGCACCAGCCGCAGCACCGAACCCATTCGTCCGAAACCCCGCACTCGTAAAGGAAGAACCGTGAGCACTGAACCGCACGCCAAACCCTTCGCAGACTTCCTCGCCCAGCAAGGCCGAGCACATGAGGAACTCACCGAAGGCCTGCACCAGGTCATCGCCGCCGTCGAGGAAACCGGCAAGCCCGGCTCCGTCACCCTCACCATCAAGATCGACCCGGACAAGAAAGCCTCCGGCGTATTCCGCATCAGCGACAACGTCACCGTCAAGGTACCCGCCCACGACCGCGGCGCACGCATCTACTTCAAGGACGACTCCGGCAACCTGTCCCGGTCCAACCCCAACCAGCCCGAACTCGAAGGACTCCGCGACGTCTCCGCACCCGCCGAAGTCCGCCAGCTCAAGGAAGTGAACTAACCCATGACCGAAGCACGCACCGAAGCTGAGGCTGTCGCCCAGTACGCCCAGCAAGCCCACGACCCCGCAGAGCTGGAAGCCGGGAAACTGTTCCTCGTCGCTGACCAGTTCGGCGGAGTGAAGCAGATCGACACCCTCGACTACGCATCCACGCCCCTGAGGAAGAAGGGCGCAACCATCGTCGCCGACTTCGACTCCTTCAAGCAGTACCTGGACAAGCATGGACGCATCGACGAAACCGAAGTCATCGCCAACGTCACCGCAGGCACCTTCCTCGCATCCCTCAACGCCGGCGACTCCGAGCACCCCGGCTGGGGCGACCACACCGCCACCCTCCGCCTGTCCAAGTCCCCCGAATGGCTCCGCTGGTCCGAGCGCTCCGGAAAGCTGATGACGCAGGCCGACTTCGCAGAGTTCATCGAGGACAACGCCAAGGACATAGTCAACCCGTCCAGCGCCGAAGTACTCGAAATCGCACAATCCCTTCAGGTGAAGCGCGGCGTGGAGTTCGAGTCAGGCACCCGCCTCGCCGACGGCAACGTCCAGTTCGGTTACCGAGAGAACACCACAGCGACCGCCGGCAACGTTGGCCAGCTGAGCATCCCCGAGAAGATCACCCTTGCCCTGCGCCCGTTCAAGAACGGCGAACAGTACGCAGTGAACGCGATCTTCCGGTACCGACTCCAAGGCAGCCAACTCACCCTCGGCTACAAGCTGCAGGACCCGGAGAAGGTCATCGAGGATGCATTTGAAAGCGTCGCCAAGGAAGTGAGCGACTACACGGCACAGCGGGACTTCCTCTACCTGAACGCTGGCTAACACCCCCAAGGAACTGGCACAGCCTCGTTACCTGGCCCGAGCGCCTGGGGCTGTGCCAGAACAGGGCCTGATAGGCAACCCACCACCCGAAGCTCCAATTCCCCCATTTCAGGCGGCAACGGACGGGACCCGGTTCGAATCCGGGCAGGCCCACCACCACGACAACCAACCTCACCTAACCGAAAGGAGCCACAGCAATGGCTCAGGACACCACACCCCACGAAGGCATGACATGCACCTTCGGCAGCGGCAAGACCGTCTGGGAGATCGTCAAGGTCAACCGCAACCATGACGGCAGCATCAAGGACCTGCACCTCTCCAAGTACTTGGGCGACGGCTACACCAACCGCTGGGCTCAGCCCTGCGAGATCCGCAATCTCAAAGCGCAGACCCTCCGCGTATCACTGGCAACCATCCTCGCCCTCCGCGAAGAAGCCGAGAAGGCAGCCAAGAAAGTCCAGGACTCCATCCGGAGCAAAGCCCGCCCCGGCCAGCTCATGGAAATCGTCGGCGACACCAACTCCACCCTCGCCAACTACGCCCACGTCTATGCCATCCACCTCGAGGACGTCGAGAAGGAAGTAGCGGAGGCCCAGGCATGAGCCGGCGCGTCAAGGAGATCAAAACCACAGTCACCCACGAATGCGGCTTCAGCAAGACTGCGCGCACGCCTGGCATCGCTGAGCACTCCCTCCGTAAGCACTCCTGCGAACGGCAGCGGGAGATTCAGGACCGCGCCGCCAGGGTGGAAGCACGTAAGACCCGTGAAGGCATCAAGAGGGACTGCCAGTGCAAGATCGCCAACCACGTCCACGGCACCCGCCTCGCCTACGTTGTCGACAAGTGCCGCTGCCGTTCCTGCACTGATGCAGCGACCCTGGCCGAGAACAACAGGAACAAGCAAATCGCCTTCGGCAGGTATGACACCGGACGGGTTGACGCCACCGAAGTTCGCGCGCACATCCTCGCCCTCATGGAAGCCGGCGTATCCATGAAACGACTCGCAGCGGTAGCCGGGATGTCCCACTCCGCAGTGTCCGCCGTCGTCTACGGACGCACCGAACGCGGGCACACCGCTTACCGTCGCGTCCACAAGAACACCGCGGCGAAGATCCTGGCTATCAAGCCGACCTTGGAGAACATGGCACCCAACCGGTACATCGATTCCACTGGTGCCATCCGCCGGCTGCAGGCCCTCGTGGCTATTGGCTGGTCACAGCAGCGCCTGGCGCAGAAGCTCGGGATGAACCGGTCTAATTTCGGCGCCATGATGAACGCTGACCAGTGCACCGTCCGTCGCGTCATCAGCATCCATGAACTCTATGAGCGCCTCTGGAACCAGCCCCAAACCGGCACGGACTGGCACAGCAAGACCTCAGCCACCAGGGCACGCAATCACGCCAAGGCCCGCGGCTGGGCATCGCCCCTGGCGTGGGATGACGACACGATCGACAATCCGGACGCGCAGCCAGAGCTTGGCACGAAGCTCAAGCTGCGCGACACCATCGCCGAGGACGTCGAGTTCATGCACAAGACCGGCGCCAGCATCGATGAAATCTCCGAACGCCTCGGCAACCCTTGGCAGTCCATCGAACGCCAGCTCCACCGCATGGGACGCGGTGACCTGGTTACCCGCGTCAAGACTGACAACCGCGAGAACGGTCGGAAGGCCAGCAAAGGAAGCCGGGCAGCATGAGGAACAAGCAGATCAGCACCGGGAACATCAGGATGTTCCTCACCGGATGCAAGTGCGGCCGCGCGTTCGAATCAGACCGGCCTCTTGAACAGGTCCCGGACCACATCCACAACCACCGGCTCATCAGCGGCAACAACGTCCACACCTGCACCGGCTGCTCCTGGGAGGTAGAGACCTTCACCCCTGCCCAGGACCCGGTCACCGTCGCCGCGGTAAATGCGGCTTTCGCCAAGCACCTACTTACCACCGCAATCGAGGAGTCAGCATGAGCGTGATTGAATACCCGGCCAAGTCCTTTCACAAGCTCACACGCAAGCAGCTCATCACCCTCGCTATTGCGCTGGAAGAGCAGCGGGACAGGGCCATTGCCAAGTCAGAGGAACTACCGCAGGCGGTACTCGACCACATCAATCAGCGCAGCGAGTACGTGCAAGCGGCCCCATTTCTAACGACGACGCCGACTACTACCGCTGGCAGGGACACATGGAGGCGCGCCGGCAACTGGCGGAGAGCCTCGGCTACACGGTGCCCTACAAGGTGACTGACCGGACCGAGAAGGTCCCAGCAAAACTCGATGAGCCGGAATGACCACCGTGGAGCGGCTCGCGGAACTCGCGATCAACTGCCCACACCTCGCACGCAAACTCCAGATGCTTCCACCGGAGCAGCTGGCCCAGATACTCACCGATAAGGAAGCCGCCAGTTGAGCACCCTCCACGCAGCCCAAGCCCTCGCCGCAGCGGGACTGTCAGTCGTCCCGGTCATGACCGACGGCACCAAACGCCCCGCCGGCAACTGGAAGGAATACCAGACCCTCCGCGCATCCAACGCCAAGCTCGCCGAATGGTTCAGCCAGGGCGACTACGGCGTCGGCATCATCACCGGCACCATCTCCGGCAACGTCGAAATGGCCGAAGTCGAAGGCCGCGGCGCCGACCGACTTCCCGAAATCGCGCAACTGGCCACCGACTCCGGCATGGGCGAACTGTGGGCCAAGCTCTGCAACGGCTGGCTCGAACAGTCACCCTCCGGCGGGTGGCACTGGTTCTACAAGATTGACTACCCCGAGAACTTTAAGTTCCCTGGCAACACCAAACTCGCCAAGGCTGCGAACAAGGAAACCCTCGCCGAGACCCGCTCCCAGGGCGGATTCGTTGTCGTCGCACCCTCCGCCGGTTCGGTCCACCCGACCGGCAAACCTTGGGTGCGCGTGGCTGGTGGTCCGGAGTCCATCCCGACCATCAGCCCGGATGAGCGCGAAGCGTTCCACTCCATCCTCGGCACCCTCAACGAATACACACCCGCAGCAACACAGCAGGCCTTCAGCGTCACCACCACTGAACGGGATCCGCTCGAGGGCACCACCCCGGGTGACGATTACGAGAACAAGACCACCTGGCCGGACATCCTCGGCCCCGCAGGCTGGACGAAGCTCTTCACCTCCGGACGCACCACCTACTGGCGCAGGCCCGGGAAGAACCTCGGCATCTCCGCCACCACAGGCAACGCCGAGGACCGCGACCGCCTGTTCGTATTCACCTCCTCGACCGAGTTTGAGCAGGAAACCCCGTACACGAAGTTCGGGGCCTACGCCCTCCTGCACCACCGCGGGGACCACGCAGCAGCGGCCTCGGCGCTCCGTAAAGCCGGGCACGGGTCCGAACCACAGCGCCCCGTCCGCGTACCGCTACCCGGCAAACTCGTCACAACACCACCCGTAACCGTGACATCGACCCCGAATATGCACCAACCGTCCGAAATTATGCAGACGGCGGGGACATCCGCGCTGGCCACCGTGCACCAGCTCGACGATCACCGCGACGCCACCGTG
Source organism: Paenarthrobacter sp. C1 (assembly GCF_049315185.1). Taxonomy (NCBI): domain Bacteria; kingdom Bacillati; phylum Actinomycetota; class Actinomycetes; order Micrococcales; family Micrococcaceae; genus Paenarthrobacter; species Paenarthrobacter sp. C1. Next base: position 1,300,296 of record NZ_CP186052.1, read on the forward strand.
ACCCTTGCCCGGTCCGACGACGGCAACGCCCAGGCACTCATCGACGAGTACGGTGGCCGGCTCCGGTACTGCTCCGACCGTGGCCGGTGGCTCGCATGGTCAGGGAACGTGTGGCAGTGGCAGCAAGGCACCGGCGGCGCTGCCCGGGAGTACGCCAAAGCTATTGCAAGGGCCTTGCCAGAAGCCGGCACCGAAGCGCAGAACCACAAGCGCCGGGCCCTCTCGGCCAAGGGCACCTCTGACATGCTCACCCAAGCCCAAACGGACCCGCGCATCACCGTCACTATTGACATGCTTGACGCCCACCCCTGGGAGCTGAACACCCCTGGCGGCATCATCGACCTCCGCACCGGGCAGCTTTCCCCACCGGATCCGGCGAAGCTCCACACCCGCATCACCACCTGCGCCCCGGACTTCACCGCCGACTCCACCATGTGGGACACCTTCCTCGCCCAAACCTTCCCAGAAGGTGAGGAGCTCATCGGCTACATGCAACGCCTCATCGGATACTCGGCCGTCGGCGAGGTCCGCGAACACCTCCTCCCGTTCGGTTACGGCGGCGGCGGTAATGGCAAGGGTGTGCTTCTTGAAACCATCCGCGCCGTCCTGGGCGACTACGCCACCACCTCACCCAACGGGTTCCTCATGGCCACCAACTACTCAGCGCACACCACCGAAATAGCCCGCCTCGCAGGGGTCCGGTTCGTGATCTGCTCCGAAGTCAACGAAACCGACCGCTTCGACGAAGCCAAGGTCAAGCTCCTGGCCGGCGGTGACACCCTCACCGCACGGTTCATGCGCCAGGACGACTTCACCTTCACACCCACCCACCAGCTGTGGCTCCTCGGCAACCACCAACCAGCCGTCGAATCCGGCGGACACTCATTCTGGAGACGCCTACGCCTCATCCCCTTCACCCACACCGTCCCCGACGACAAACGAATAGACGACCTCCAAGGCATCCTCGCCAGATCCCACGGCCCAGCCGTCATGGCATGGATAGCCCGAGGAGCCGCAGCCTACGCAGCCACCGGCCTACAAGAACCAGCAGGCGTCAAAGCAGCCACCGCCGACTACGCACACTCCGTGGACACCGTCGGCAGGTTCCTCGAGGAAGAATGCACCCTCCACCCAGGAGACGCCGCAGCCCACCTCGCCACCGACGTCTCAGCCATCAGGGCAGCCTACGAACGGTGGTGCCTCGACAACGGCGAAACACCCCTCAGAGGACGCGCCTTCCAATCCCAGATCGCCCGCCACGGCGTCCTCACCGGACCCAACGCGCCCCGAGGAACCGGAGGCACCCGACGCTACGGCGGAGTCACTCTGCTCTCGGCAAAGACCGAACAGGACGACCACGACGGCGACCGAGGAGGCTGGTAGTGGCCTCGACACACGGCGCCGTATCCCAGCACGCCCAGGCACCCGCATGCCCACATCAGGCACTTATCCACAGACAGGGCTGCATCCGAGTGACAGCAAATTCTCCGCATGAAATCAGGGGAGTGACACGAGTGACGCGAGATTCGTCGGATAGCCTACGTGCGCGCACGCGTAGGACAAGCAACAAAAGTTATGTCACTAAAGTCCTAAGCAACCTTACTAGTGACACGGTGACACGAAATCTGACTTATCAGTTTCACTGCGGGCGCACGCACCCACGGTCGGACTCAACAAGAGTCATGTCCCTAGCGTCACTCGGTTAGGGCGAACCTGAAAATGAACCAACCAGCTCTGTTCTCCACGCCGAAGCGCACCACACGCACGCCAGGCAAAGATGACTGGCTCAAGACCCTCCTCGAAAACAAGACCGGCGGTTTCCGAGCCGCTAGGTGGGAACGCTGCAACACCTGCCAAGAACTCACACTCCACGGCATGGACGCGGACATGTGCGCAGGCATGGTCACCGCAGACCCCACACCGCTTTCCCCGCAACAAGAACTCGCCTGCATGATCATCGGCCGGCCAACCTTCACCCTCAAACCCAGAGGCCAAGCCTACGAACTCCACGACAGGCGGGACGCGCACAAGCACGGGCCACGACCACCAGACCACAAAGGCCGCACAGTCATCCCAGCCCACCAATGCGGCGCAAGATTCCCAGGCTTCATCCAACGACCAACCACCAAGGAGACACCCAATGCAGAACCAGACTTCTAACCCTCAGCTCCCGGAAGCTGACCTCATGCCAGCGCTCCAGCAGATCGACGGCATGGTCAACGACGTCGAAGGCCAGCGACTCGTCCAGAACATCCACGATCGCAAGCAAGCCAAAGAGGTTGCACACTACTTCAAGTTCTCTACCAACTGGCAGGCCGGCAAGCGGCTCTGCGGTACCTGCAAGCTGACCTACGACCAGGGCGACCACCTCGAGCTAAACAACCTCAAGCCATTCACCAACTACGTCTGCCCCACCGGTGGAGGGTACGGACACAGCAGCGTCTGGACTGGCGATCGTGACAGCCGCCCAGAGCTGAAAAGCACCAGAGACGCCTACTGCATCTGCGGAGTCGAGTACGTCGAAGTCGACAACGAAAAGTGGAAACTCTCCTGGGAGATGCTCGACCACTTCACGGGCAATTGGAAGACCGTCAAAGTTGTCCGCTCCAAGCACGAAGCTCACGCCCAGCACGAAGGCCTTCAAAGCCTCATCCCGTCCGGCGAGGTTCGCAACATCAAGCTCAAGAAGAAGGGCAAGAATTGAGCCTCCTCGCCATCGACCCTGGGAACACCCACTCCGGCTACGCCCTGATCGAGCCGGGCACCTGCCGGCCAATCAAGGTTGGCAAGATCCCCAACGAGGAAGTACTTGAGCTCATCAGGTTCACCAGCTACGACCACCTCAGTATCGAGATGATCGCCTCCTATGGCATGGCCGTCGGCAAGGAAGTCTTCGACACCTGCGTCTGGATCGGCCGGTTCATCCAGCACCACAAAAATCGAGTCGCCGAGTACGCCAACTACGACCTCGTCTACCGCCGCGAAGTAAAACTCCACCACTGCAACGCCACCAGCGCCAAAGACGCCAACATCATCCAGGCACTTATCGACCGCTTCGCCTGCGGAGAACCCAACCGCGGCAAAGGCACCAAAGCAAACCCCGGATGGTTCTACGGATTCGCCGCCGACATCTGGCAGGCCTACGCCCTCGCCGTACTCACCAGCGACACCCTCGAAAGGAAAGCAGCATGAGTAAGAAACCTCTTGAACTCACGATCTACCCAGAAGGCGGATGCGAAATGTCCGCCGATTGTGCCCTCAGGGTTAGATGCGTTGACTGCGTGGAAGAGCTAGACAAGCGCCTGGACGATGCCGAGCTCGCCGCCGAGTACCACGCCAACGAATCTCAGGCGTGGCGGATGTTCTGCCGCCGGCCAGAGTTCATCGACCAAAAGGCAGCAGTGCAGATCGAAGATCGAGAGGTAATCCTCCGTCGATTCATCACCCTGCCCCACTATGACGAGGGGTCCGAATGAGAACCGTCATCGATGACCTCAACTGGATCTACGACCGCTGGTCAGACCTCCGCGCCACCATCCACCGCGGCACACCCAAACCATGGCGCGAACCCACCCTCACCCTCGAACAACGCGGACGCCTGGACGAACTCGCCCGACTGGAGAAACTGGAACGCGGCGCCTTCACCCTCGGCGAATCGCCAGCACCCATTCACCTTGACGCACTGGACCGCGCCATCGACCTCACCGCTACCATGGTCAGGCTCGCCCGCACCATGGCCGAGGAGCTGCAGCATCAGGCGGTGATCATCCGAGCTGCACGCCACCGCTACGATGACCCGCTCCTGCTCATCCGGTATGTGCGCTCACACTTCAGCGACGTCAAGCCCGAGCTGGGGGAGGCAATAGAGGAGGAGGTAGCCAGGCTGCGCGCCGGCCTCGCCCACCACTTCTCGGAGATCGGAGTAGGCCAGCGACTCAAGACGGACTGCCCATGGTGCGACCAGCCCAGCCTCTACGTCCGGCTCATCGGGCCCGAGGGTAACGGCCAGCCCATCATCAGGTGCGAGTCCGGAACGTGCAACCCGGATCATGCAGGCTGCGGCACCTGGCATCGCGGGATGCCAGCATGGCCGTTCCACGAATGGGAGTGGCTGGCTAAGAGCATCCAGCACGCAGAACAACGCAGGGCAGAAAGCCTGTCAGCTCAGCTACAACGAGCCGTCTAACCCAGCGACACGCGCATGAACCTGTTTGGGTACAAAAGGTTATCCACAGGTTAGCGCTCTGATATCCTTAGAAGCACGTCGAGCCATACCTTTTTCAGGAGCTGGGGCTTCTTTCAGGTGCTGACGACAAGTGAATAGCCACCCATTGCGCCGACGGTCACACGTTCGCAAGTGGCGGTGGCCAGGCTGACGGGGCGCACGTGAGGGCAACCAAGACCGTGGCCGGTTCGATTCCGGCACAGCTTGCGGGGATACCAAGAGATCCCTCCATGAGATACAAAGCCTGCTCTTCCACAGGCACCGAGGCCCGGCTGTTCCCCATAGCAGCCGGGCCTCACTCATTCCACTGAACAGAGCGAGGTGTCACATGAAGATCGCCATCCACACCACAGACGGCGGACAGCTCGACATCAAGGACTTCGACCAAGGATCCTTCATGGAACTCCTCAACGAGTTCGGCAACGAGCGCACCACCCTCCTCAGCTTCGCCCTCGACACTGGCATGGCCTACGTCGTGAAGGCTGCTGTCGTCCGCATCGACACCTTCGACTGACCATGCCGCACGCACCACGCAAGCCATGCCCCACACCCGGATGCCCAGAGCTGCTGCAACCAGGACAGCGACGCTGCACCAAGCACGGGCAGCAGCACGAACAGCAACGAGGCAGCAGGCAACAGCGAGGCTACGACCGCAAGCACGACCAACTCCGCAGACAGTGGGCACCATCAGTTGCCACTGGATCCATCAGGTGCTGGCGTTGCGATGAGCTGATCCTCAAGGGCCAAGCATGGGACCTAGGACACGACGATAACGACCGCGCCAAGTACCGAGGACCCGAGCACGCCAACGGATGCAACAGGCGCGCAGCGGGCCTCAAATCACATCGACAGCAACTACCAACACCGCCGCCTTTCTAGGGCGCTCAGGGGGTGGGGGGTGACCCCTCCGCCCCCACCCTTGCCGGACCGCCGGGGAGGGTTTTTCCTACTGCCGCAGGTTAGAGCTTTTTGATCAGGGAGGTTTTTCATGCCTGGTCCGGCCCGTAAACCAGCCCTGCAAATCGTCCGCGAAGGCAACCCTTCGAAGCGTCCGATTCCGGAGCACATCGTTGTCCCGCCGGCTACCTTCGATGAGCCTGACTGGGCCGCCGAATTCCCGATTGGCCAGGTTGGCCGTAAGCCTTCCAAGCCGAAGCTCAACGACGCGGGCAGCTTCGAAGAGTTCCAGAAGCAATTGGCCATGTACGAATGGGACTTGGACCGCTGGAGCCGCAAGGCTGTGGCTGCGGAAGCTTCCAAGTTCAGCCGCAAGCGCGCCGGCGAAGAGTGGGCACGCGTGGTCCCCATCCTCAAGGTGTCTGTGGGCCTCGGCAACCTTGACTTCGCCACCGTCGTGGATCTCTGCGTTTGCGTGGCACGCCTGGAATGGTGTGAGCGGCAGATCAGCCGGGAAGGCCTGATCGTTGAGGGCCAGCGCGGCCCGTGCCGGAACCCTTTGACGACGGTGGCCACTGCCTACCGCACTCAGTTCAAGACCTACATCCGTGAGCTCGGCTTGTCTCCTTCTGCCCGGACGGGTGTCCCGTCTCGGAAGGACGACGATGACGACGACGATCCGTTCGACTAAGGAACTACTCGACCAGCTACCGGTTCCTTACGAGGCCCTGGTAGAGCTGGGCATGACCCATGAGCAAATCATGGACGGCGTCGAACGGGCTCCGCTGGTCATCGGCTTCCAAGCTGACCAGCACCCGGACGCATGGTTCGACGTCGAGCGGGCACGCAAAGCGCTCCGCGCGATTGGCGCTTTCAAGCACACCAAGGGCCGGTGGGCCGGGCTGCCCATGAAACTGGGCGAGGGCCTGGACCCGTGGCAGGTTGTTTGGATCATGGCCCCGGTGTTCGGCTGGGTCTACTACGACGCGGAAATCGACATTGTCGTGCGCGTCATCCGGACAGTGTGGATCGAGATCCCGCGTAAGAACGGCAAGTCCACCCTCACCTCGGCCATCTCAGGCGTCATGCTTCTCGCTGACGGTGAAGCTGGTGCCGAGGTTTACAACGCGGCCGGCTCCGCGCTGCAGGCCGGCCGCGTGTTCGAAGATGCCAAGCGCATGCTCCAGACTTCCCGGGCTGCTGCCAAGCGCATCGAGCCACTCAAGGATGTTGTCCGCGTCCCCAAGACTGGCAGCATTCTCCGCGTCCTGTCCCGAGTCGCTGAAACCGCGCACGGCCTGAATGTCTCCGCTGCAACCATCGACGAGGTGCACACCCTCAAGCTGCGCCGTGCCCTGGTGGAAGCCATCGAAACGGGCGTCGGCGCGCGCGACCAGCCGCTCATCGTGTTCATCACTACCGCTGACGAAGCGGAAGAGGGCACGATCTACGACGAGAAGCACGTCTACACGCGAAACGTGGCCAACGGCATCGTCAAAGACCCTGCGCACTACGGCGTTATCTGGGCGGCCGCCGAAACTGACGACCCGTTCTCCGAAGCCACGCAGAAGAAAGCCAACCCGGGCTATGGCAAGTCGCCGACCAAGGCGTACTTGCAGCGTGAAGCACTGAAAGCGCAGTCCTCGCCGACGTACTTCCCGACGTACTGCCGGTTGTCGCTGAATCTGCGCATGCGCTCGCAGACCCGTTGGCTTGACCTGAACAAGATTGATGCGCTGACGGTTGACGTTGACCGTGCCTCGCTGCGTGGCCGGCGTGCCTGGGCAGGCTTGGACCTTTCCGCCGTTGCCGACTTCACCGCCTGGGCGGTGTGGGTAGAATCCCGAACCCCGGGCCGCGAACTGGACCTCCTCACCCATTATTGGGTGCCGGGGGAGCGAGTCGAAGCCTTGGAGAAGCAGCTCATGGTGCCTCTCCAAGAGTGGATTGACCAAGGGTTCGTGACTGCCACCGAGGGGGACGTCATCGACTACAGCTCGGTGAAGGCAAAAGCGATCGGCGATTGCCACCACTTCGACATGCAGCGAGTCTCCTACGACCGCATGTTCGCTGGCCAGCTGGTGCAAGACCTCGACGAGGAACTGAACGGCGTGGACATCGCACCAGTGGCTCAGACCTTCATGGGTCTATCCCCTGCGTGCAAGGAAGTGGAACGCCTCATCGGCGCCAAGTCAGTCGCGATCCAGACGAATCCGGTGACCAGATGGATGGCTTCCGTGGTTGAGGTCAAGAACGACGGCCTCGACAACATCCGGCCAGTCAAACCTGACCGGCAAAAGAGCGTCACCCGAATCGACGGCATCCAAGCCGCAGTCACCGGGCTCGACGGCCGCATCCGCGTAGCCAAGAAGGAATCTGACCTCACCCGGGTCCGAGGAAAAGTTTCCAGCCAATGAGAGGGGCAAAGGGTGCCTAAGTTCGAACCGCTTTCCCCTGAATGGTGGGTTTACCGGCTCCACAAGAAGCTCGCACAGCGTGCCGCTGATATCGAGTTGTATGACCGCTACTACCGTGGTGATCATCCACTTCCGTGGCTTGCCCCGCAGGCGCAGGAGGAATTCCGGCGCATCCTGAAGATGACCAGGTCGAACTACATGGGCCTCGTGTGCGATTCCCAAGTGGAACGCATGCACTTCGAGGGAATCCGTGTTGGTGACACCATGGAAGCCGACGCGGAAATGTGGGCAATCTGGGAAGAGAACCACCTCGATTCCGACTTCGACCAAGGCATCTTGGAAGCCACCATCGCTGGGCAGGCCTACCTTCTGGTTGCCCCGAACCCTGACAATGCCAAGCGTCCGCTGATGTGGATCGAACACCCCTCGCAGGTCATCGTTGAGTACGCTCCAGGAACCGGCCGGAACAAGCGCATCGCGGGCCTCAAGGTATGGCAGGACGATTGGACCGGCAAGCTCAACTCCACGCTGCAGTACGACGGCTACATTTGGAAGTTCGAATCAGAGCGTCCGGTGAACAGCCAGTCTGAGACTGACAGGATCCGCTGGGTACCCCGGGTTGTTGGCAAGGAAACATGGCCGGCAAAGAATCCGCTCACTGAAGTGACGTTCGTGGAGCTGCCGAACAATCCGCGCCTCCTCACCGGCGGCGTTTCGGAGATTCACGACCTCATTGACATCCAGGACCGCACCAACAAGACCATCGCCGACCGGCTGATGACTCAGGACTACGGTGCCTTCCCGCAGAAGTGGGCTAAGGCATGGCCTGAAGAGGATGCGAACGGAAACCCTACCAAGCAGATTGATGTGGGCAGGGACCGTATGGTCACTACGGACGTCAAAGAGGCTGAGTTTGGTCAGTGGGACGCGGCGCCGCTGGATCCTTACTCCGCAGCCAAGCGGGAAGACGTGAAGGACATTGCTTCACGGTCTCGTACGCCTGCTCAGTACTTGCTGGGTGAGATGTCCAACGTGAATGGCGAAACGCTCAAAGCCTCTGAGTCTGGGCTGGTGTCCAAGATTCGCCAGCGCATCAAACCTCACGCTGAGGGCCTCAAGGATGCGTTCCGGCTGGCTCGTAAAGCAGCGGACCTGCCTCCGTTGCCCATGGAGCCCATCTGGAAGAACCCAGAGTTCCGCACCGAGGGTGAGCTTGTCGATTCCTTGACCAAGATGGCCACCCTGGGCGTCCCTGAGGAAGCACTCTGGGAGCGCTGGGGAGCAAGTCCGCAGGAACGTGACCGGTGGCGGAAGTGGAACGCCGAGCGCCGTGAGGACCCGGTACTTACCAGAATCAACCGCGATTTGGTTGGTGACGACGCGGAGGCATGATGATCCCCGAGGCGACGACGGCACACTACAAGCGAATACAGCGGCTGCAAACCGCTGCGCTTCTTGTGGGCCGTCGCGCTTGGGCGAACGTCGACCTAGCCAACCTCAGCGTTTCCTGGGATCGGAACTTGGCACTGATCATCCCGGCTATCGCGACGTATCAGGAAGAAGCCGCCGTCTCGGGCGCCGGCTACGCCGCAGCCACACTCGCAGCTCAAGGCCTCTACGAAGCACCTCAGTACTTCGTTGACCCGGGAGCGTTCGCAGGCGCGGCCAGCGACGGCAGGACCCTCGAAGGGCTCCTCTTCTCACCGGTCACGAAAGTGAAAGCACTGATCGGCAAGGGCATGCCCGAAGCCAAGGCCATGAAGTCAGGGCGGCTGAGCCTAGACACTATGCTCCGGACCCAGATAGCTGACGCTGGCAGGGGAGCAGCTGGCGTGGATATCGCGACCAGGCAAAACACCGGCTACATAAGAATGCTCAACCCGCCGTCCTGCCCTCGCTGCTCAATCCTCGCCGGCAAGTTCTACCGCTGGAATGCAGGATTCAACCGGCACCCTCGATGCGATTGTGTCCACGTAGCCTCCACACGTTCAGCCATCGAGGCCGGCGCAAGTGAGGGCCTCGTTCATGACCCTTACGAGTACTTCCACTCGATGAGCACGCGTGAGCAGGACAAGCTGTACACCGTCTCTGGTGCTCAGGCTATTCGCGACGGCGCTGACATCTATCAAGTGGTCAACTCCAGCCGCGGCATGAAACCGGGCGGACTGATCACAACGGAAGGCACCTCCCGCAGAGGAGCGTTTCGCGCGTCCAACAGTGGAAAGCGCCGCCTCACCCCGGAAGCGATCTACCAGCAGGCAGGCGGCGACCGCGCCAAGACGTTGAAGCTGCTCGAATCCAATGGTTACATACTCCCCGGCGGCCAGACCCCTGGTGGATCCATCACCGGGGAACGCGAAGGCTTCGGCGCGTTAGGCCGTGGTGGTACCCGCGTAGGCGCACGCCAGGCAGTCGAAAACGCGCGCGAAACCGGTGTCAGGAACCCAACCAGCCGGGCCACCATGACCGAGGCCGAACGGCGAGCGTTCGACGCCAGGCAGCGGTGGGATGAGGTCCGGTCCGGACGCAACCCTTACGGACGGGGCAAGCTCACGCCCGAACTGGCCGCCGCAGTCGAAAACGACTACCGCAACGCCATTGTGCTGGGCGATACCCAGTGGAAACTCACAGCGCGCCGCAGCATGGGCGCCAAATAGATTTCCCCGCTACACCGCGGGGGACGCTCACGGCCAGCGTATGGCCGGTCATGCCGACGGGCTTACGGAAAAGGAAAGCAGGAACGATGTCTGAAACCACGCCGGAAACACCGGAGGGACAGGCCCCACCCGCAAACGAGTGGAAGCCACCCGCCAGCCAGGAAGACCTGGACCGGATCATCACGGAGCGACTTACCCGGGAACGGTCAAAGTACTCCGACTACGAAGATCTCAAGGCAAAGGAAGCGGAGTACAACGAGTACCTCGAATCCCAAAAGACCGATGAGCAGCGCCGCCAGGAGGAAGCCGAGAAGGCCAACACCGAGCGGGAGCAGGAACGGAAAGAAGCCGCAGACGCGAAAGCCGAGCTGGCGAGGACCCGGGCCGCGCTCAAGTACAAGCTCACCGAGGAAGACCTGGAGCTGCTCCAGTTCGTCCCTGCCGAACAGGTTGAAGAGACGGCCGAGAAAATCTCGAAACGCCTCACTCGCGAAGTCACCCCCGACTTCGACGGCGGGCATCGGACGCCGCCACCTGCAACCCCATCTATGAACAACATCATCCGTCAGGCCACTGGCCGGGGATAACGCCCACAGCACCAGCCGGCACGGCTGGCCCGCTGTTCCAACATTCACGAAACCGTAGGAGGTCACCGTGCCGTACAACAACATCATTTCCAGGACTGATGCGTCCGCACTCATTCCCGAGGAAGTCTCGACCGAGGTCTTCGACCACCTCCACGAGAACTCCGCGGCCCTGACGCTGTTCAAGCAGCGTCGCATGTCCCGCGGGCAGCAGCGCCTGCCTGTGAAGTCCGCGCTCCCGACGGCGTACTTCGTCAACGGCGATACCGGACTCAAGCAGACCACCGAGGTCAACTGGGACAACAAGTACCTGAATGTCGAGGAAATTGCGGCTATCGTGCCGATCCCCGAAGCAGTTCTTGACGACGCCGACTTCGACGTCTGGGCCGAAATCAAGCCCGACCTGCAGGAAGCAATCGGCCGGGCTCTCGACGCAGCAGTGTTCTTCGGCACGAACAAGCCTGCCTCCTGGCCGGCCGCAATCGTCGCCGGTGCCACCGCTGCCGGGAACGTCGCCGTCCGCGGCACCTCGAACGCAGCTGCAGGCGGCATCGCCGGTGACCTCTCCACCCTTTACGGGCTGGTTGAGGACGACGGCTACGACGTCAACGGACTCATCGCATCCCGTTCGCTCAAGGGTCGGCTGCGTAACGCCCGCGCCACTGACGGCCAGACCCTCAACGGCTTCTCCCAGACTGACGTGTACGGCATCGCACCGTCGTACCCGCTGCGGGGACTGTGGCCAACCGGCGTATCGGCTGCTGAAGCCGTTGCTGGCGACTTCAGCCGAGGCATCATCGGTATCCGCCGGGATCTCACCTACAAGGTCCTCACGGAAGCCGTGATCCAGGACAACGCCGGCGCGATCATCTACAACCTTGCCCAGCAGGACATGGTTGCCCTCCGCGTCGTTTTCCGCGTCGCGTTCGCCACGGCAAACCCGATCAATTTCGACAAGCCGACGGAAGCCGAGCGTTACCCGTTCGCTGTCCTCACTGCACCGGGCGCCTAACAAACACCGCGGCGGCCTCACAAGCTGGGGCCGCCGTACCCCATCTCATAACTCTTGAAGGAGGCCATCATGGCAACTGCTGAAAAGAAGGACGCAGGCGTCGCCAGCGTCCAGGAAAAGTTCGACAAGATCAATGAGCAGGGCTTCGTTGGGGAGGAAGTCGACAAGACCCCCAACGAGAACTACTCCGTAGCCGGTGTCACAGCTGGCAAGCCCACGCCTGAAACGACGAAGGGCAAGTAGTGGCTGACCCGGTGCTGGCCACGGTCGAACAGCTAGAAGCACGTCTTGGGCATGCCGTGGATGCTGACAGGGCTGAAGCATTGCTCGAGGACGCTTCAGCAATCGTCCGTGGCTACACCGGGCAGTACTTCACCAAAGTTGAGGACGACGTTGCAACCCTCGCAGTCAATCGAGGGCAGGTCACACTCCCTCAACGCCCAGCGGAGAAACCCTCACTGATCAGCAGGGCAGACGGTTCCGGAACGTATCCAAGCGGGTCCTGGTACTGGGGAGGCATCGGCGTCATCGACTTTGGTAGCCCCTCCTGGCTGGCAAACGGGCCAACCAGATCGTGGACTCCCCAAGCCGTCACGGTGACCTACACGCACGGTTTTGAGGAGATCCCCGCAGACGTCGTCGCCGTGGTCTGCCAAATGGTTGGCCGCGTCATCGACGGCACGGACACACCCGGCCTCCGATCTGAATCCATCGACGACTACCAGTACCAGATGGGCGGCAACATCGTTTCCGGTGCTGTTGCCCTGGTGCCGTCCGAGAAGGAAACCCTAGACCGCTACCGCCGCAGGTCAGGTTCGGTGAGGCTCCGGTGAGCGTCACGTCAGCAACAAGGATGGGACGTCGGGCCGCTGAGAGGAACATGCTCGACACCTGCAAGGTGGACCGTCCCAATGCCAAGCCGGTGACTGACCCTGTGACAGGCAAAGTAACCCGAGGTTCTGCCGAAGTTTATGCGGGCAAGTGCCGGCTGCAGCAGACCCTCGCCCAGGCATCCACGAAAGAAGCCGGAGAGCACCAGTTCACGGAGCAGGGTATCCAGTGGCAAACGCCAGTGGGGACCGGGCCTTTCCGAAAGGGTGATGTGGTCACGATGCTGACTTCCGAGCTGGACGGCCAACTGGTGGGCAAGGTCTACCGGGTGGAGCAGCTCTTCAACAAATCCCAAGCAACGTCCCAGCGTTGCCGAGTCGTGGAGGTTCTCTGATGGCCGGTATGAACGTGGACGCATCCGACCTAAAAGCGCTCGGCCAGGAGTTCCTTGAAGCTGCTGAGCAGATCATTCCCGAGGTCCGCAAAGTAGTCGAAAAGGGCTCCCTGAATATCAAGAAGGACATTCAGGAGAGCTTCCGTGGGTCCAGCTTCGAAGGAGCTGTCCGGGACATCCGCTACAGGGTGAAGAGCAGTGGCGACACGATAGAGGGCAGCATCGCCCCTTACCTGGACCACGAGGGTTTCGGCTCGCTTGTGGGTGTCGCTCTTTACGGAGGTTCCCGAGGGGGCGGCGGAACCGTAGTGGATCCACTCCATGCACTGCAGGCCGAAGCGCCCCGGTTCGAAGAGGCCATCTTGAACGTCGCAGGGCTGGTGCTCCGTGAGTAAAGCCCACTACGACGCTCTCGAAGATGCTCTGCCCAGCAGCAACTTCACGGTATTCCGCGGAGTCGCAGAATGGGAATCAACCGAGCAAAACCCTGATGGGGAACTCAGCGCTGACGACTACCCCTATATCGTCCTGGGCGGCAACCTCGGCCGCGACTACACCGAAGCTGCGAACGGTGACCCTGACACCCGGGAGATCCGGTTCAAGATCACCTACGCCGGGCTCACGTTCGATTCCGTCCTCGTCGTCATGGAAGCCGTCCGCGCCTCGCTCAACGGCCGGAAACTCGTCGTGCCCGGCTGGTCAAGCGGCATCCTCCGCCAGGAGCAGCTGCTCGACATCCGCGCCGACCGGGACGTAACCATTCCCGGGGTCGGCTTGCATCCCCAATACGCGGTAGACGAGTTCACCCTCGTGTCCGCTCGCTAGGAAACCCACACCGGCCCTGCGGGGCCACCACCAAAGGAGGCCCATTGTGGCAACCCCATCCAAGGTGACGGACCCTGCCGCAGGCGCGACGGAGTCCACCACTGAAACCGCAACGCCGGACGAAACGCCGGTCCGCAAGTACAACCCCAATAAGCGGGTTTACGTCTACGACAAAGAGACCAAGGAGAAGCAGCCCAACCCCGTCCCTGAGACGTGGCTGGACGGACGCTTCCCCCGGCTCGCTGAAGTTCCTTCCAAGAAAGCAGGTAAGTAGCCATGGTGCTCGGCCCCAAGATGCTCACTGACGCGAACCGACGACTCGCATGGGTCCCGACCATCGCGAACTACCACGAGGTGCTCCTGGCGGAGATCATCGCGGGCAAGGATGTCTCTTGCCTGATCACCGCCGCTGACTTCGCCCTCGGTGCCACTGGTGACGACTCGATCAACGATCCGGCGTACTGCGCTTCTTCGAACTCGACGGCCCCCGGCCGGACGAACTACGAGGCAGCAATGAACTTCTTCCGATTCAAGAATGCCATCGATGACACAGCGTGGACCACGTTCACGGGCAAGAACATCGGCGGCTACCTCGTGGAGCGTATCGGCCAGATCGCCGACGGCGAGAAGGCACATGAAGTTGATTGGGCTGTCGGTGACGAGATCCGCGTATTCCAGGTCCTCACCAACACCCCGCAGGTCCTCGCACCGTCCGGTGCAGGCTACGAGAAGTTCCGCCAGGTCTTCTCCGTGCAGGACCTCGTGGACGAGCGCGCGGTAATCGTCGCCGCCACGCCGTAACAAGCTGCCGGCCGGAGGGTTTTCCAAGGTTCCCTCCGGCCGGCGTTCCTCCCAAACCTTGACCCACACACTTCGAAAAACCTTGGAGGTTTTCACCATGACTGAATCCATCAACCTCGACGACTGGCTCGACGGCGCGAAGCGCACCGAACGGTCTGTCACCCTGTACGCCCGTAATGATCTCCTCGCCGACATCGACGAGCTGGAAGCCAAGCTGCGGCAGGTCCAGGAAGTCCCATTCGAGGACCGGAGCATGGGGGAGTCTGCACCTGGCAAGGACCTGCAGGACAAGATTGACGAGCTGTACATCGAGTTGGACCAGTCCAAAATGGTGTTCCGCGTCAGCTTCCTCGACGACGAAGAACTCGAAGCCGTCAATGAGGAAGTCAA
Organism: Paenarthrobacter sp. C1; assembly: GCF_049315185.1. Classification (NCBI taxonomy): domain Bacteria; kingdom Bacillati; phylum Actinomycetota; class Actinomycetes; order Micrococcales; family Micrococcaceae; genus Paenarthrobacter; species Paenarthrobacter sp. C1. Next base: position 1,315,329 of record NZ_CP186052.1, read on the forward strand.
AAAGGACCTCAGGAACGAGATCGATAAGGCTGCTTCTGCTGCCCGAGCCGAGGCCCGGGAGAAGTGCAAGCGCTCCGAGGTCACCGCCGTGAATGACATCAACACCATCGTGCGGACGATGGCCAACGCCGCAGCTGAGGAAGTCATCCGAAAGGAAGCGGACCTGCGCACCATCACCAAGGCGGTTGTGTCCCCGCAGCTCACACTCGACCGAGCTCGCAAGATGGCCAAGACCGTCGGTGAAGCGCAGATGAATCTGCTGAAGCAGGCGTACAGCCGGGCAGCCAACGAAGCACCTCAGGTGGCAGTCCCAAAATCGTCGAAGCCCTCGCCGACCGACGATGGAAGCATGTCCTCCTAGAAGCCCAAACTGCCCGCGCATGGAAAGTCCCACAGACTGTCCTGCGCGGGCGCAAGGACAACGGCACATGGACTGACCGGGATCGCATCATGGCTCTAGCCCTGACCGCCTACGAGCAAGGCCTCTGCCCTGGATGCGGGCTCCATCACTCAGTCACCCGCGGCGACCACAACGTAGGCCGGCACGAAGCTGATGACCAAGTGATCTGCCACGGCTGCGAAACGCTGGAAGCCAAGAGGGCAGACAAAACCCGGCAAGTGTTCCCCGGCCAAAAGATCACCCTCCGGGAAGTGGACGGCTGGGGTTAGCGGCTACTGCCACGCTTCACATAACCAACGATGACCAGCAGCAGGCCAACAACGAGGGCGCCGAACAGCATCCCCGCGTTCCCTTGACCTGCGCTGGCCGTCAAGGCAAAGAGAACAACCCCCAACACAGCCAAGATGACACCGCCACGGATCCACATCGAACCGGGCCTGCTCACACTCTTTTGTTCGCTCATGCCCCTGATCTAACCACAACTGAATACTGCCCCTGGAGGTTACCGTGGCCGAGCGTAGCGTCGTTGTCCGCGTCAAGGCCGAAATAGCCGACTTCCGTAAGCAGATGCAGGAAGCCTCAAAGGCCACGCAGGACGTCGCTGACAAGGCCCAGGACACCGCCAAAAGGTCAGGCACGGCTCTCGGCCAAATGGTGCAGTCCGCGTCCCGCCACGAGGAAGCCTGGCGCTCCACCGGAAACACCCTGCTCGGAGTCGGCGCGGCCATCTCCCTGGGCGTTGGCATGGCCATCAAGTCCTACATGGCGTTCGACAAAGCCATGTCCGAGGTCCGCGCCGCGACGCACGCCTCAGCCGGGGACATGGAATTGCTCCGCGAGGCAGCCATACGCGCGGGTGCTGACACCTCGTACTCGGCCAAAGAAGCTGCTGACGGCATCAGCGAACTGGCGAAAGCTGGCGTCTCCACCAAGGACATCCTCAGCGGCGGCCTAAAGGGCGCGCTTTCCCTGGCCGCTGCTGGCTCCATGGAGGTTGCTGACGCAGCCGAACTGGGCGCCACTGCACTGAAGCAGTTCAAGCTGAGCGGTGACCAGCTCCCACACGTGGCTGACCTCCTTGCCGCTGGAGCTGGCAAGGCCCAAGGTTCCGTTGAGGACCTCGGTAACGCCCTCAAACAGGGTGGCCTGATTGCCTCCCAGACTGGCCTGTCCATCGAGGAAACCACCGGTGGTCTTGCTGCCTTCGCAGCGTCCGGCCTGCTCGGCTCTGACGCCGGTACCAGCTTCAAGACCATGCTGCAGGCCCTCACGCCGAACTCGGCAGCTGCAGCCAGCAAAATGGCTGAACTTGGTATCTCGGCGTACGACGCCCAGGGCAACTTCATCGGGCTGTCCCAGTTCGCGGGCAACCTGCAAGAGTCCATGAAGAAGCTCACGCCCGAGGCCCGCTCGGCAGCGATGGAAGTCATCTTCGGCTCTGATGCTGTCCGTGCCGCTAACGTCCTGTACGAAGAGGGCGCCGAGGGCATCTCCAAGTGGACCAAGGAAGTCAACGAAGCTGGCTTCGCGGCTGTCACCGCAGCCATCAAGCAGGACAACCTTGCTGGTGACCTCGAAAAGGTTGGCGGCTCGCTGGACTCCGTGTTCCTCAAATCAGGTTCCGGAGCCAACGACGTCCTGCGTGGACTCGCCCAGGGCGCGGATAAGCTCATCGATTCCATCGGTCAGATCCCCGGCCCGGTCCTGCAAGCCACGCTCGGTGTTGCTGCGCTGACTGGTGGAGCTGCTCTGCTCGGTGGTGCTTTCCTCACCACGTTCCCGAGGATCATCGAAGCCAAGCGCAACCTCGACGAGCTGACGATCTCCTCGCCGCGCACCGCGGCAGGACTAGCCAAGGTAACCAAAGCTGCCACGGTGGCCGGCATCGCACTGGCTGGGCTACAGATCGCCGGCGGCCTGGCGAACTCGGCAGCAGGATCCGGCCCGTCCTTTGAGCAGATGGCCAACCAGATCCTCAAGGCCTCCAAGGCCGGGGACAAATTCGGGGAGACCTTCGACAAGAGCTTCCTCACCAACGTCGGCGACATCGGCAACCTGAAGGACCTCTTCAAGGCCTCCGATCAGGACGACTTCACCGGATTCCTGAACAACGCAGCCAAGCAACTGACCGGCTACGAATCCACCGTGCACAGGGCCACCAACGCACTCGGCCAAGCGGACCAGGTGCTTGCCAGCATGTCCAAGGCCGGCAACAGCAAGGCAGCAGCGGACAACTTCAGGCAGTTCGCCGAAGCGTCCAAAGAAGCCGGACTTTCGCAAGAGAAGCTGTTCGCCCGGTTCCCGTCCTACAGGGACTCTTTGCTCGAGCAAGCGCGTGCCGTCGGAATCAACCTGACCCAGCAGGAACTTTACGACTACGCAATGGGCAAGGTCCCTGGGAAGCTGTTGGCCGCGCAAGCGTCCACAGAGGGCCAAGCCAAGGCAGCCGAGTACCAGGCGAAAGCCACGGAGGAAGCCGAGAAGGCTCTCGCCGAAATGGGCCTCGCAGCGGACGGCACAATCTCGTCGCTGTCCAAGCTGCTGGACGTCATGTTCGCAACCGGCCTTGCCACCCTCTCCGCCCGGGACGCGGAGGCCGCCTTCCAAGAAACCTTGGACGGGCTCAAGGTCAAGATCGACGAGGTCAACGCATCCCAGACAGCTGGCAACGCGGTCATGGATGCCGCAACGGGCAGCTTCGACCTCACAAGCGAAGCAGGCCGGGCAGCGAATGGGGTCTTTGGTGACCTGGCCCAGAAAGCCATCGCAACAACACAGGCAATGGCGAACAACGGCGCCACCCAAGTCGACCTGCAAGCGAAGCTCGGAACCACCTACCGTTCGCTGTATGACGCGGCGATAGCTTTTGGCGCTTCCGAGACAAAGGCTGACGACCTGGCGCGCTCTGCACTGGGCATCCCCAAGGATGTTCCCATTGAAACGGCAATCCAGAACTACGCCGATTCCATGGCGAAACTGCAAGGCGTCAAGGGCGCTGTTGATGGGCTGCCCTCCCGCAAGGACATCGAGATTAGCATCCTTGAACGGACCACGAAGCTTACCCAGTACGAGGAAATCTTCGGGTCCACTGGCAAGTCAGCCAGCTTGTTCGAGGCCCAGAACGGTGGAGCAACGGGTGGGCAAGTAGCCGAGATCATGGGCTTCTACAGCGGAGGCCGTGTCCCGGCCCGACGGCCAGCGAACATGTCCAAAGACAACGTGCTTGGGCTGGTCAACGGGAAGCCAATTGGGCTGCAAGGTCAGGAATGGATCGTCAACGGCCCGCAGTCAGACCGCAACGATCACTGGCTGCGCGCTGTCAACGACGGCCTGAACCTGGACGACGTGTTCGCGGCCGCCTACCAAGCACCGTCGAAGTCCTTGGCGGGCGGCTACGGATCCACCATGGGTTTCGGCGGCTACCAAGAAACGTCGGCAGCTGCTTTCGGTGGCGTGAATGTTGCAGCTCCGAACGTGCGGGTGTTCATCGGCAACGAACAGATCGATGCACGGATCGAAGTCGTGGCCGGCTCAGTCCTTGGTGCAGCCGATACCAACTCCCAGTACATGCGAAAAGGAAGAGGGTAACCCATGGTTGCTGTCACTGCTGAGGAGCTCACACCGGACCCCGCGCCAAAGGCCGGCATCACCATCACCGGCCTTGGCGTGGGCGCCTCCATCGTCAACGTGTGGCGTACCGCGGATGGGCGACGTAAACCCGTCCGCGGTGCCCGCCGGATCCTCATGAACGACGCATCTTTCGTCACTGATTGGGATGTGCCCACCAACCGGCGAGTCAGTTACGAGGTAGAGGTGCTGTCCGGGCCCAACGGTCCGGCCCGCGCCAACGCGGAAGCTGTCACCGTTCCGTCCGACTGCTCCTGGCTCATGGACCCGTTCGTCCCGCAGACAGCCATTCCCGTCTTTGGGCTGCGGAAGAACAAGGGCGACATCTACCTCCGCAGCCAGGCGCTAGCCGCACTGGAGTACGGCGCGGATATCTCCATGTTCAACGTCATGGGCTCGAAGGAACCAATGGCGCTCTTTGGCGAACGGATGGCGGAGAAGGGCTTGGACCTTTCCATGGGCACCCGATCAGCCGAAGAGAACACCAAACTCAAGGCGCTGCTGAATTCAACCTCCGGGTTCCTGTTCCGTCCCGGACCCGAACTGGAGGGACTGGACCTCGACGGTTCCATGTTCATCGCCATCCCATCACCCGTGCAGCTCCCCGTCGATGTTGGCTACGGCGGAGAGATGACGTGGTGGGACCTCAAAGCGGACACCGTCATGGCACCAACCATCAAGGTACTCACCGCCACCTTCACCTACGGCGACGTGCAGATGCTCTTCACCACCTACGGGCAGAAGCAAGACGCAATGGCCGGCAGAACGTACCTGGACGACCTAAAGAACCCGCTTGGCTAAGGAGGCCCTCCCGTGCGTCTGATCGATCAGAACACCCTGGACGCGCTGGACGGCTCCCGGCTCGCTGACACCCTCACAGTGTGGGCATGGCGGGGCAGCAACCTTGTCCTCCCAGACCCGCTGCAAGTCAAGAGCTGGTCATTCGAGGAAGAAGCCGGAGACAACGTCAAGATCGGCCAACGAGCTACGTTCGTCGTCGCTGACCCTAACGGAACCCTCGGCGCTTGGAAGTTCGACGACCCGCTAGGCGTCGGCGGAACCAAGCTGCAGATCATCTACAACGTAGGCGGGGCCGGGGCAGTCAACTACGCCTGGCTGCGCATCACCGGCAACACCCCCACGGAGTACCGGGAATCACGCGTCATCGACGAGTACGGATACATCGAGCCGGACGGCTCCCTGCCGATGCACAAGCGCCGCGTCTGGATCACCCGGGCCGCCGTAGCACTGACTGCCGTGGACCTCACTGACTACGTTGACCGTGACCGGTTCGAAGCCCCGCAGTCACCCGGCTCCGGAGCAACTGTGATCTCCGAATTCAAGCGACTCACCGCCAACTACTTCCCCACAGTGGTAGATGCGGGCGTCACGGACATCGGAGTATCCCGACAGCTTGTGTACGAACGGGAACGCCTCGAATCCTGCCAAGACCTGCTCAGCCGGATCTCCGCACGGTACCGGATGGGCGGCGACGGCGAAGCCCACATCTACAGCACCAGAGGTTCGGCAAGCTGGCGGGTCGAACCGGGCAACGGGTTGGTGAACGTCGGCCGCGGCCAAGGCATCGACGGCCTCTACAACCGTTGGGTTGTTGAGGGCAAGGAAGGCGTCACAGGCAACCCCATCACAAGCGCCGTACAGCTAAGCATCGGCGCACTCAAGTACGGCGGGGACCATGGGCGCGCACCGTACTTCTACAAGTCCGAGATGATCACCACCCCCACGCAGGCTGTCAACTACGCGGCCACGCTGCGGGACGAGTTCCTGGGCAACCTCGCCGTAGAGCTCACGGTGGAGACCACACCGAGGCCGGAACGGCAGGCAGGCGACAAGATCGAAGTCGGCTGCCCCGTAGCCGCCGGCCACGTCGCCTACCTCCCCGGGATCATCACCTCGATAAGCCGCAGCGGCGACCCAATCCCCAGGGAAACCACGATGAAAGTCCGCTGCTCATACAGCGACGTCGTCACTGCCCTCACCCGAACCCAATGGGCTGAGCACCTCACATCCGAAATGCCCGAACTCACCTGGGATCTGATGCCCGGTTCCTGGGGCCAACTCCCGGAACGTATCTGGACCGACCTATAAGGAGGCCTCCGTGGTTTCACTGCCTAAAACAATGGCGGCCATACCTCCGGGAAGCACCACCCGTGAATTCGGGAAAGCCTACTGGGACGGCAGCGAATGGTGGGCAGTCGTCCGCGGGAGCCCGATCATGGCCCGCTGGCTTGACCCGATCCAGCCACTCCAAGGCGGCAACATCGTGGTTGACTTCACCACCGACGGCAAGGGCCTCTCCGAAGCTCTCGTCATCGGCGGCTACACGGACCAGCCGAGGCCATCAACCGGAACCGCGCAAGAGGTCATCCCCGCCGGTACTTCCACGCAGATCGTGTTCATCGGCGAGGACGGCGTCACCTACACCACGGACCGTTTCATAGGCTCCTATTCACCAGGTGACCCGATCTACCTGACATGGGACGGCGCCCAGCCAACCATCATCGGCAAGATCCAAGTCTTTGTTCCACCCCCTCCCGCACCACCACCGCCACCACCCCCTCCCGTCATCACAACCGGCTCGGAAGCGTTGCTCGTCACAGCTTCGGACACATGGGGCGTCGGAGGTTGGGGACGCTGGGCCAAGTCCATCGGCGGCGGTGAGTTCGTTTACTCCGGTTTCTGGGGTGGCCAAACGCTGACCGGCTCTTGGTTCTACGGGGCACCTCGGCCAGCGCTGCAAGGCAAGAGCATTCCCCGTATCCAGTTCCGAGTCCCTGCCCGGGAAACGTCCGCAGGTAACTACAACGCACCGGCCACAATCCACCTTTACGCGCACACGTCCAGCGCTCGCCCAGGCGGTGACGTTGCCCGCGTTGTGGGGCCCTTCGACGTCGTCGTTGACCCGGGCTTCCAAGGCGGATACGTGGACTTGCCGTTGGCCTTTGCTCCGACGCTCATAGCCGGCGGCGGAATCAGCATCGCTGGCGGTTCCTACGTCGGCTTCCAGTCCCGCCTCATAGATCCTCTCGCAGGGAAACTACTCATTGATTGGAGCGCCTAAGGTGCAGACACTCGACAACGGCATTGTGGTGCCTACCAACTCGGATGAGTACAACCTCACCGAAGATCAAGCCAACGCTTTCAAGAAGGTTCCGGGCGCCACCCTGGTTACGGGGGAGGCGCAGCGTAACGCTCTTACTAAGTGGAACGGCCGGAGTGTTCAACGGCTGGACCTTCCGGGCCAGCCTGTGGACATTTGGGACGAGAGCGCGGGCGTTTGGTTGCCCAAAGCGCCGGTGACACTCTCCTTTGCAGCTACTTACAGGCACGTCGGCTCCTACTTTGGCGAGCCGGTCAAAGCTGGCGGCGTTTCAAGGTCAGGCCGAAGGGTAAGCGCGCAAGGCGGCCTCGCCAACAACATCACCGTCAACTACGACGCACTCGACCCACTGGACCCAGACACCGAATACCTCCTGGCATGGTTCGACCCCGAGTACGCGCCCAAGGTTTCGTCCGAGTTGTTCACACTCCTGGTCAACGCCTACACCTGCAACGTACGCGTCACTCCAGCGGGGCAAATCAAAATCAGCTTCCTCGTCGCGGTCCCACCCAAGGGCGCAGGAACGATGATCTTCAACCTCGGCGGATTGTCCTGGAACTCATGAGGACGGCGACGATGAAAAGCACCCTCTATTCGATCTGGCTCAAAGTCCAAGAACCGCGTGCGCTGTCTGTGATCTACTTCTTCGCTTATCTTGCCATCGGCTTACTAGGCCTATTCGTTGCTACCGATCCTCCAAGGAACGTCCAGTCCAGCTTGGGAACAGGACTCCTTACATTTTGGGGCGGGCTGCTGCTGACTGGTGGTGCGCTCGGATCGTTCTCTGTTCTACCCGGGATCTGGTGGCTTGAACGGGCAGCGACCCTGATGTGCATGACAGCCATAGGAATCTACGGAGTAACGATGGCGGCCGCTCCCATCACGCAGCTCAGCCTCCGCATGGCCACCCTCTGCTTCATCACTTTCTCAATCCTCGCCTTCGCCGCTCGTCTCGTGAAAATCCGGCAATACGCCTACGACCCCGAAAAGTAGGCGCGTCATGGACACAACTCAACTGCTCGTGACCCTTGTTGGGGCGGGTGGCGGAGGCGCTGCGTTGTTGGCACTCATCAACGGCCTCATCAAGTACTTCAGTGGTTCCGCCGGCCGCGAGCGGATCCGTAACACCACCCTGAAGGACCAGCGAAACGAAGCTTGGGCTGACGCGGAAAAGGAACGGGCCCGCGCCGACCGTGAACAAGCACGAGCTGACCGTGAAGCCAGGAACCGTCGCCTCACCGAGGAATACGCCTCCCAGCTCCGCCGTGACTGCACGGAACACGGAATGACTCAACAGGAACTACGCCCGTGGCCGACTCTCGAAAGCCACCCCAGCAAGAACGGAGATACCTAATGAGCACTGGCTACATCTTGGTTGACAGCCCGAACCCGTACACGGCCCAGGGCACCTATCCTCGCCGGGGCGGTGCGCAGCTCTCGGGCACGTGCATCGTGCACACCTCGGAGGGCAACTGGCGCGGGGGAGTGGACGCCCTCACCAACCTTGTCCGCACGCGCGCTGATTACGGCTGCTACCACCGGGCCTGCGACTGGCAGGACATCGCGACCTACTACCCGTGGGAATGGGAGACGTGGCAGGACTCGGAGACCAACAACTGGGCCGCCGGGATCTCCGCGGCCTGCAGGACAACGGACTGGGGCAACATGCCAGCCGACGTCGAGGAAGGGTTCTACCGGAACCTCGCCCTCATGGCCGCCGACTTCATCAACTACATGGCGTCAAAGGAAATCCAAGTTCCCCTGCGACGCATCACCGGCGCGCAGGCCCGCGCACGCGTCCCCGGCTTCGCAGCTCACGGCGATTCCGGCATCTCCCGTTCCGACCCTGGCGTCAACTTCGACTGGGACCGGTTCTTCAAATACACCGCCGATGTTCTGAACGGCGTTCTCTCACCCAACCCGTCCTATACCGAGGACGAGCAATTCTTCATCGACCTCGACATCCCACTCCCGTAAAGGAAAAAGATCATGAGCACACTCCCGGAAATGTCCAACCTTCAGAAGCTCACCTTCATCCCCAAAGCCCTCGTGGAGGGCGGGGAGTCCATGAAGGACGGGCTGTCCATCGAACAGCAGATCGAGAAGGCGCCCGTTGACGCCCTTTGGAACAAGCAGATGGACTGGGGCACCTACAAGACCAGCGTCTACGACCAGATGGCATTCGACGCTCAGGCACTCGCGCGAGTCGAAGCCCGCCAAGTGGCGCAGCAGGAACTCCTGAATCAGGTAGTGACTGCCCTCAACAACGGTGTCCCGCTCGACGTCGACTACGACGAGATCGAACGGCGCATCACAGCCAACCTGCCCGTGTACGTTCCGCAGGCACGCGAGGGTGACCAGGAAGAGGGCAACTAAGCCATGGCTGATCACGTCGCACTTTCCACCCAGGAGCGCAACCCGCGCTCCGCAGTCCTCCGTACCGTCCTCGTCGCCGCGGTGGCGCTCTTCCCGCTGCTCAACGCGGCACTGAAGATCGTTGTCGAGGAGCTGGAGCCGTACCGGGTGCACCTTCCGGAGTGGATGTTCATCGCGCTCAACGTCGCCATCACGGTGGTTGTCGTGGTCATAGGTGTGTGCACCCGCATCCTTGCCATCCCGGGAGTCAACGAGTGGCTGCGTAAGTACGTCCCGATCTTCGCCCCCGAGGACAAGGCAAACCGCGATGTCATTCAGGGCGAGATCGTCAGCGACTCTGACGGCCCGGACCACCGCGCATAACTGAATAGGAGGCCCCTGTGGCTGTAGACACCACGTCCCTGGACTTCAAAGTCCCGGACGGCAACGACCCCGTCCGCAACGGCGACAACATCATCGGGCACAACGCCCAACGGGCACAGGACCTCCACGAGCACACGCTGACCCGCCTCGGCATGGCAGAAGCCATGATCAACGCCGGGGCGGGCGGCGTGGGCCTCTCCGAAGATCCGCTCCACCCGGGCCTGTACTACTTCGCCGGCCCATCCTTCACCGCTGACCCGGACCATCCCGGCCTGTACCTGATTGGAGACTGACGAATGGGAAACCGACTCGTATCTGTGGGGGATGACTTCAACCTCCCGGACGAGGTAAACGTCATCGACGAGAACCTCCCCACCCGTCTCCAGCCAGGGGAACTGAATGCCACTATTGGTGACCAAGTTGAGCCCGTCTCCGTGAAGGTGAACAATCGCCCCAAGGTCGCGGATGGCATCTTCGCCGCGGAGGACGAAGCCCTCCGCGCAGGACGTTCAGCCTGTCGGCAGTGGCAGATCGACTCCACCGGCAACGCAACCTACGAGCCTCCCTACCTGCTGACGCTGCGTCAGGCAGCGAAGCACCCTACCGCCCATGTGAAGTACAAGCTGTGGGATCACGCAACACAGGGATACGGGGCTTGGAACACGGTCCAGGCCGGTGCAGCTGGTGAGCGTCACGCGGTCTTCTCGGGCGCCAACATCACTCGCACCTTCTACACCCCACAAGCAGCCATCCCGCACATCGCGGGAGACTTCGACGTACGAGCCCGACTATCCATGAACGACTGGACGCCCGGCGCTGTGTCAGGCATCGTCAGCAGGTACGGCGCAGCAGGCTCACGTGGGTGGAAGCTCAGCATCGGGGCTACCGGCCTGATCGACTTCACATGGACCACGGACGGAACAACCAACATCCAGAAGGTCAGTAGCGCTGCCGCCGGATTTGCAGACGGCACCGAGGGGTGGATTAGGGCAACCCTCGACGTGGACAACGGGCTGGGTGGCTACACGTGGAAGGCGTACAAGTCCACCGATGGTGTGACCTGGACCGAGATTGGATCATCCGAAGTCACCACAGGCGGTGCAACTTCGATCTTTGACGCTCCGCAAGAGTACGAGATTGGCGGGCGCGGGTTCAACGCCGAGGCATGGGCAGGCAAGCTCTACGAGGTACAGATTCGGGACGGGATCAACGGAAAGATCGTCAACCCGCAACCGATCGATTCGTGGATTCCTCGCGGTGTCTCTGGCAGCTATGTCGCCGGCACATTCGGCGGCTCAGCAACTTTGTACGTCCTGAATGGCTCCAACCCCGGCTCTGATTATGCCTACTTCTCAGACCCGGCACGACACCCTAAGATGGTCCACCCCTATGCGGGGTCGCTCCTGATGCAGGCATGCTCGCATAACGACGGCTCCAACACGGGGGTAGCCTATCTGGCATCACGTGAAGCATGGCTGGCCCTCAACGATTCCCGCGCTCCGGGTTCACAGACGGTTCTGATTACGCAGAATCCGGAACTCCCAGGCGGAACTGTGGGGCTGGACAACATCAACAACCACGCACGACGGAGGCCATTACTGATGGCTTGGGGCTCGCGTCGGGGGCTGGTTGTGATCGACACCTACAAGGCGTTCCTCGATGACCCTCGTGGCGTTGATGCCCTGCTCGAATCTGACAAACTGCACCCCAACGTAGAGGGGTCTCTGGTCGCGGCAGACGCCATCGAGGGCGTCAACCTCGCGGCCCTCTAGAAGCTGAGTGCTTTCAGGACGGTCTGTGCCCAGATCTTGGACCCCTCGGGGGAAGGGTGCAGGCCGTCTGGCAGCAGCAATGAGGGGAGGGCGCCCGCAGCGGTGAACGCTGCGTTGGCGTCAATGACTGTCACATCAGGGAACAGGGCGGCTTGGGCGCGGATACCCTGCACAACCAACGCCGCGTTGTCCTTAGCGTTGTCCATGCGCGGGTTCTGCAGGGTCAGAGCAAATGCTGCGTCAGCGCTGGCACCTGCCTTGACCTGAGCAATCAAGTCAGCGATCTGCGTTCGGGCTTCAACAGGGGTTGCGTTGTTGTGGCCATGATTGATAATCACAAGATCAGCCTTTTCAGGCAGCATCACGGGCAGGTTCTCACTGGAATACACGGGCCTCTTGCCCGAAGCTGAGCCGTTGTAAACGATGAGGTCAGGTGTGCCAGAACCTACGATCTCTGGCATGTCGTACTTGGCTGTATCCATGTTCCATGTGCTTATGGAAGCGGTGCGGCCCGTCTTCTCCACTATGGAATCGACAGTCAGGCGTACCCACTCGTCAGGGCCGTTGCCAGTTGAGTCGCCAAGAACGGCAAGAACAAAGCGCTGCCCCTGAGTCTTGAGGGTAGGGGCTATGGTCGCGACTGTCTTGGTAGTTGATGCCGAAGGTGTCGGACTGCTTGCAATAGGGGCGACCTTAGGTGCGGGAATTGCCGAGGCATCAGGCGCCGGGCGGAACATGGCAAACCCCGCAACAGCGAACGCCATGACAGCCAAAATCACAAGCCCAGTCAGCTTCCAGCCCAGATGCTTCACTTAGTCCCCCGTCGAAAATCCTGCAAGTCAAAAGCAATTCTAAGGCCTTGAACATCGAGTGCGGATCACGTGAGTACAGGACCGCCCTCTATGTAGCTCCCGTACCCGTGAGGATGCCATCTCATAACGCTATCGATGTTCCGCTGGTAAGTAGCGGTGTTTTTGACAAGCGCTTCCCATCTCCGCACGGCTGAGATGACATCGGAGCAGAACATCTCCATATCTAGGATCAAGGCGTCGTCAATCACGGCGTTGTGGACCCGGAACTGAGCATTAGGTGCAATGAACATGACTCGAACGAACTTGGGAGTGGAAGACGTGCCTTGATGGAGCAGACTGCACCGCATTTTATAGAGTTCGTGAGGGTCGAGTCTGGGGTACTCCTGCTCCAGGTGCGCACTGACCCATGCTTGTACTTTGCGCCTGTTGTCTCGCCATCAGGTGATTGCACTGCTGCACAAATGTCCGGAAGCGCTAGTGTTCCCGCAAGTGCCAGAAGCCAAAGTCCGGACCCAACGGCCTGTTCAATCTCTTTGATCAAGTCATCCATCCAGAAACTGTAACCTCACGGCAACATAAGACCGGTATTGTCCTCCCTAACCCACTTGGGTTAGGGAGGCTTTTCCCGTAGGCTGTGGGCATCCCACAAACGACGGCGGCCCCGCCAGTGCGCTAACACTGACAGGGCCTATGCCGCCATCCATAACCGCTAAGTCACATGGAGACAGCATGAGTAACACTACCCTCATTGGCGTACCCAAAGGCCGCATTACGACGCCCGCGGAACTGGCCGCCGCAGGATTCCTCGCCCGCTATTCAGGGCCAACGCGCGAGACGTACCGCGTCAGCCTCAAAGTCCTCTGGGACTGGTGCGCCGAGATGGGCGTGGATGTCCTGGACGGAATGCGCCGGCCAGTCCTTGAACTCTTCGCCAGGCACTTGGAGGAGGACCGAGGCAACGCACCTGTCACCGTGGCCATGAGGCTCTCCATCGTCAAGGGCTTCTACTCCTTCGCCGAGATCGACGGCTACATCGAACGCTCACCCGCAGCGCACCTCCGGATCCCTCGCGTATATAAGGACGAGTCCAAGACGCTCGGACTGGACCGCATGGAACTCGGTAACCTGATCCAGACCGCCAGGGCATCGCACGTCATGGACAACGCGCTGATAACCCTGATGGGCATGCTCGGCCTCCGGGTGTCCGAGGCCTGCAGCGTGAAGATTGAGGACTACCAGCAGATCGAGCGCGGCCACCGCGTGCTGCGCCTGATCGGCAAGGGCGGCAAGCCGGCCACCATCCCGCTCCCGGTGCCTGTCCTCCGCGCCTTGGACGCAGCAGCTGGTGACCGCACATCGGGCCCGCTGCTCCTGCGCAGGAAGTCAGGGGAACCGATGAACCGGAAGTCCGCAGCGCTGGCCGTGGAGCGACTGTGCAAGGCGGCTGGCATCACCAAGAAGATCAGCCCGCACTCGCTCCGGCACTCATACGTGACGGCCTGCCTGGACGCTGGTGTGCCACTCCGTGACGTGCAGGTGGCGGCCCGACATTCGGACCCTCGCATCACTGCACGCTATGACCGCGCCCGGCATAATCACGACCGGCATGCCAATCACACGGTGGCTGCTTTCCTTGCTGGCGCGGCCTAAGAATCGGTGCGAATGGAGAGCGTCCGGCAGCCCTCCGGGACGAGTTCACGGGCGGCTGCCAAGGCGTCCTCGTAGGTGGGCTTGATGGCGCTCAAGGTGCCCTGCTCGCCGGTGCTGTTTTCAATCGTCAAAGTTACTTCCACGCCCTCATCATAGGGTGGTTTTGGTGGCCTATTTGGTGGTCTATCCTAAAAACCCGCACGCATCTAGCCGCACGTCAGCGCATCTAAGTTCCGCGTGATACTGGCGATTATGCACACACCCGCACCCCGGCGCACACCCCACGCTCAGACTTAAAATCCGCGTGTTGTGGGTTCGAGTCCCACCTGGGGCACACAGGGCAAGTGGGTGCCCGCTCCGCAACATTGTTGCAAATAGGCTGGTCAGAGGGCTTTCCCGTGGGTGCACGAAGGTGATGCTGGAGCGTTGGGTGGTGGTGCGGACTGGTGCGCACGATTGCGCCGTGCAACCCCGGAGTTGCGGATGCAACCCTTAACGCAACCGGTGCAGGGTCGTCGTGTGAGCCACGCTGCAATAGCGGGTCCCGTCAACCTTCACCTGCACGTCTCGCCTGACGAAAGGTTTGCCTTCACTGCAGTGATGCACACTCGCTCGCCGCAGTAGACGCGATCGCTGCCGGCCAGCACGACCGCGGTTGCTCGCGACCAGCGGGCACGGCGTCGCGTCGCGTCAATGACATGCTCGGCAAAACTATGCATGAGATCCCGCAAATCGGGCTCGGCGGACGCCATAATCGCCACATGGCTTCCAAAACCAAGCATCTATTGGCCGGTGCGATGGGGATCGCCTCGTGGAAGGCACGGGCGACCTTGCGCGAGTACGAAGATGCGTCGAACTTAACAGGCGCGGTACTCAAAATGAAAAATTCCGTGGTGGCATCGGGAAAACCGGTTGCCTGGTCCTTGAACGAGGTCGGTGTCACGGACACCGTGATGACCGCTCTCTGGCGCCATGCTGGAGAAAATGCGGTATATGCCGTGACGTCCGCGGCGGAGAAGGCCGTTTTTGGTGGCGATCTTGCAATCGTCGACAGAGCGAAGACGATCCGCGTCTACCAGGCCAAGCTCGTCAAGGAAATTGATTTCGCCGCCAACAAGTACGTCCTAAAATCTGCGCTCACTCAGAAACATTTAGGCCACCTCAACACGGCCTCGTTCGTTTGGGATGGCGACACCTATGAGAAACACGGTTACCTTGCCCTGTACCAGCGAGAGCTTCAAGTTATTCGCGGCAACTGGACGCCTTGCCGGTCCGACTGGTGGGAGCAGACAGCGATGTCGGTGAATGCTCCGCGGCTCGGCGGGGTCTACTACTGGGACATGATGGAAGGAAAACAAAACAGCCCCGCGCGTTCCGCGTCTGCCCGAGGCATTATGGCCGTTCGTGCGCCGGCCCAAGGTGTCAGCAAGCTGCCAGTCAGCAGGCTGCCAATCGACAGCAGCTGGCCCTGGGAGTACAACGTGGCAAACGTCTGGTCCGGGCCGACAGGCCCGGACCCCAAGCCGGACCATGCGGACAGGTTTGAGATCCCGAAACCTTTAGTCGAGTCCGGTAACCAACTCTCCAGCCAAGAGCGCGAGGCCTTCGTCTCCGCGCTCTTCGAAGACATCCATGGAGACACGCCAGGGACTCTGACAGTAGTTTTCCTGTAACCCTGCCGACCCTGGTGACCACGATCGACGAGACATTCGGGCGACGCGAGCGCCGCACCCTGGTGGGATCAGAGGGTGGACACCCAATCGCGCTTCGCGTACGTCATCCTGTCCCTCCGTGGGGAGCAACGTGCATGTAGCTGTCGGCACGTCTACGAGACGGACGGACCACCCAGCCCGAGAGGACCGCCTTCGATGGATAGCGTGCCAACAGACACGGATAGCCAAGCAAGTCGCGGCCAGGCGATCCCGGTCGCACCGCTGGTCGAGCGAACTCACAGTTGGTATCCGCCTCGGCGGCCGCGCGGGCGGGTTGTCCTGCCCGCGGTCGATACCGCCCGACGGGCTGAACCCTGGCTGACTCCAAAGTGCAGTCCGATCTCTGTCAGCGTCATCCCGCTCTCGTAGAGATTCCGGGCCTCGGGCACATGCTCATCTGCCAGCCCTCTTGTCCGCTGCGGCACCGTCCGGCGAACGAGATGCGCCGTGGCAGTCCGATGGTGTACGCCGAATCTCTCGCCTAGTTCCGGCAGAGTCATGCCTTGCACATACAGAGCCACCAGTTCATCGATCTGGCCAGCACTCAGAAAGGTGTGCACCATCCCGACCGCTCGCACCAACCGGCCTCGCGTATCCGTGATCGATGGCTCCGACGGCCTCCGACTACTCTGGTAAACGCCCCGAGACAGGCGGGAGGCCACGGTCTTCAGGGCCGGGCCAGGGTTCTCGAACTGTCTACGGAGGTGCACATCGGCCTTTTGTCATGGAGTTTTATTCGCCTCCCAGCAGGACCGGCGCGCGAGGGCCGCGCTCACGTTGTGAGCGGGAAGAATACTGTGGCCCGCAATCCTCCCTCGGGTCGCGCCTTCAGGTCGAGGTCTGCGTCGAGGCGCACTGCTATGGCGGAAACAATGGACAAGCCAAGGCCGCGACCAGTCGACCCTGAGCCGGTTGATCGGGTACGACCTTCGGCACGGGTGAACGGTTCGGTCAGCTTCGCGAGTGTCTGCTCGTCGACCACCGGGCCACTGTTGAGAATCTCCAAACGGGGAAGCGCGTCGGCCGTGCTCGCCGCGACGCTCACCTGCACAAATCCACCCGGCTCATTGTGACGAATTGCGTTCTGCAGAAGGTTCGAGATGAGCTGCACGAGGAGCGCCTGGTTCGCATAGATTACAACCGGGTCCAGATACAGTTCGATTGCAACACCGCGGGACCGGGCCTCGTCTGCACAGCTGGCGAGTGCCTCGTGTGTGGCCGTTGACAGTTCGGTCGGCGTCAGCGGTGCACTCGTGGCCTCGATCTCGGCCAGATCCAAAAGTGCCTCAACGATGGTGATGCTGCGCTCGTTAGTGAGCCGGAGACGGCTCAGCAGGCTCAGTTCTGCGGGATCGGTTACCCGCGCGACGGCTGCGTCGAGCATCGCCCGGTTGGTGGCAAGGGGCGTGCGGAGCTCGTGGGAGGCATTCGCGGCGAAGCGACCGGTCATTGTCATTGAGTGTTGCAGCCGGTCAAGCATATGGTCGAAAGCCGCAGCAAGGTCCGAGATCTCATCGCGGGGCCCCAGCAAATTTACACGCTGGTCAAGTGTACCGGTGGCTGCCCGCAGGGCCGCTGCGTTGATGGCCAGGAGCGGAGAGACCATTCGCCCGGCTATCCACCAACCTGTTGCGATCCCCCCGACAATGAGGATAAGCAGGACCACAGCCGAGGTCGCAAGCAGTACGTTGAAGAGGGTTTCGGTTGAGGAAATGAGAAAGGGAGCGGCCGCACCACTGGTGACGCTGTTACCACCATCGGGTGGTACCGACGGGCCAACCTGCAGCGTTTTGCCGTCGAACACAGCGAAGTCGTAGCTCGGCACATAACGCATGAACAGGTAGATCATCGTCAGCATGAGGGTGCCGGTGGCAATGGATAGTCCGGCGTAGGTGAGTGCGAAGCGCGTTCGAATGGTCAGCCGACGGCGGCGGGACCGGGAAGCGGGTCGGACGGGCATATCAGCGGCCAGGGTCAGTGATGGAATAACCGACACCAATCACAGTGGTGATGGGATCCGGAGACCCGAGTTTCCGCCGGAGGTTGCTCACTGTGACTTTGACGGTTCCAGTGAATGGGTTGCTGTTTTCATCCCAAGCCTTCTCCAGAATCGTTTCTGCGCTGATGATTCCCCCGCCTGCGCGGAGCAAAAGTTCCAAGACAGCGAACTCTTTGCGGGTGAGATTCACAGCCCGGCCATTTCGAGTCACATCACGGCGGAACGGGTCCAGCGAGATCCCGCCGGAACGGAGGACGGGTGGGTGGGACACAAACTGCCTTCGGTGGACCGCACGGAGTCTGGCTATCAGTTCGGTGAACTCAAACGGCTTGGTGAGGTAGTCATCTGCACCGAGCCCGAGTCCGCCAACCCTGTCATCCAGATGCCCGGACGCCGTCAGCATGATGACAGCCGGTCCCTCCGGGTTCGAGGACAGCAATTGACATAGCTCGTCTCCGTGGATGCCTGGAATATCGCGGTCCAACAGAACAACGTCGTACTGTGTGTGCGTCGTCGCCTCCAGCGCAGCGTCACCATCAAAGGCGATATCCCCGGCAATAGCGTCGACTTCAAGACGGTCGCGGATGGCCTCGGCCAGGAAAGCTTCATCTTCCACGATCAGAACCCGCATGCGCGAACCCTCCTCTCTTCCCGGAAACAGTTAAGCAGAGCCGGGGTTACTTCCTGGTAAAGCCGCTGACGAGGGATGATCCAACGCCGGGTCCGGCCCCGGTCTCCCGGGGCCCTCGTTTGAGGCAACGCTGGTGACGTCTTGACGGCAAATTCGACTATGCCCGGCCCGAAAGCCGATCTCTTTACGCTAACAAAACCTGCTCCTTGATGTGCTTCATCCAGACGGTGACACAAGGTCTCCGTCAAAGCAGAAGTATCGAGGACCCGGATTGTTGAGAACCCGAACCCATTCAAAACCGTTTTTTGCATGTTCACTGCTGGGCACGGCCGCTGTGGCGCTGATATTGTCGCTTGCTGCGTGCTCCCCTGAACCGGATACGGACCCTGGCACGGCGCCGAGTGCTGGAAACGGGCAAGCACTGATGGCGGATTGGCAGACGAAGCTCAACGACTGCCTCGCAGCAGAGGGGGTGGATCCCAACCGTAAGAGACAGCCGAATGGTGGTTCCCAGGCCGCCTACACGAAGTGCTACGCCGAGGTCGGCCCGCCCCCGCAGGTCGACGGTCCGCCGCGACCGTCCAGGGAGGAAAGCCTGAAGATGGACCTTGCTTTTGCAAAGTGCATGCGCGAAGCCGGATACGACTACCCGGACCCGGACCCCGACGCGGACGACACCTCGGCCGGACAAGCCGTCAGCCCGGGGGACTTTGACCGCACAATCCTCACCGACTGCATGTCCAAGGCTTATGGCGAGAACTTCCTTAATGGTTTCGGAGGAAGCAAGTGACCTCGACAACGACTGAACCCGCAGGCCCGGCGCCGGTACATTCCCGAAGGTTGCGGCGCATCAGGGCTTTCACCGGCGCAGGGCTGGCGGTCGCTGCGACACTGGCCCTTGTTGGGGTCCTCATGGAACCGACGCCGGAGTCGAAGGCGACGACGGTCACGCTTGAGTCGGTCGCGGTGACCCGGGGAGACCTCACCGAACAGGTTCGGGCTTCCGGCACCCTGGCTTACGCCGGGATGAGGTCAATAGGCACCCCTCTTCCCGGCGTCCTAACAGCGCTACCGGACTTGGCGTCCGTAATTGGCGCAGGGCGGGAGCTGTTTCGAGTCGATGACCAGCCTGTTGTTCTCATGCACGGCGCCTTACCGGTGTGGCGCGGGTTCGCATCCGGGATGGAGGCTGGAACGGATGTACTCCAGTTGGAGCAAAATCTGGCGGCTCTGGGGTATTTTACTGGTCAGCCCGACCGCGAATTCAGCTGGCAAACAGCCGATGCGATCAAAGCCTGGCAAATGTCAATCGGCTTGGAAGTCACTGGTACCATCCCCGTAGGCCGTATTGTCTTTGCGGGCGGCGATGTGCGGGTATCGGCCATCAATGCATCGGTCGGCGACCCTTCGGGCCCTGCACTGCTCACTGTGTCCGCGCTCGGCAAAGAAGTAGTCGCAGCCCTGGACCCGTCGCTTCAGTCTGTGGCCGTGGCAGGGGCAGAGGTCACCATTGCCCTGCCGAACGGTTCCAAGTCGACAGGAACGATCTCCAAAGTCGGACTTCCGAAAGAAATGGAGGATAAGTCCCTCAAGATCCAGGCCACTGTTACCCTGAACGACCCTTCCGCGGCGAACGACTTCGACAACGTCACCGTGACCGTGGGCCTTACCCAGGTCAGGAGCCGGAACGTGCTGATTGTTCCGGTACTCGCGTTGCTCGCCCAAAGCGGCGGTGGATATGCCGTCGATGTTCTTGAGGAGCCGGGAAAGACCCGTTCCGTTCCAGTGACGTTGGGCGCCTTCGCCAGCGGCAATGTTGAAGTGACCGACGGAGAGCTCACCGAAGGCGACAACGTGGTGGTCGGACGATGACGACTGACATCGTCGCCCTTCAGGGGGTAACGCGCGTCTACGGTTCTCCGCCCACCCAGGCGCTCAAAGGGGTCGACCTGCGCATTACCCAGGGGGAGTACCTTGCAATCGTTGGCCCCAGTGGGTCAGGAAAATCCACCCTGCTCAATCTGATCGGCACGCTTGATCGCGCGTCCTCAGGCACGACGTCCATTGCGGGCAGGGACGTGGAAGGGATGACCGACGCACAGCTCTCAGCGTTGCGCGCCTACACCATCGGATTTGTGTTTCAGCAGTTCCACCTCTTTGACGGGGTGAGTGCGGTCGACAACGTCGCTATGGGCTTGCTTTACACGGGTGCTCCCGCCCGTCAACGTCGGGCCAGGGCCGCGATCGCACTCGAACGTGTGGGACTTAGCCGGCGAATGCGTCATCAGCCCAAGCAAATGTCCGGAGGAGAACGCCAGCGGGTGGCCATCGCCCGCGCCATCGTCGGGGAACCGCCGTTGCTCCTTGCGGACGAACCTACTGGCAGCCTCGACACCAAGTCCGGTCGCACCGTGATGGAAATCCTTGACGAACTCAACAATACGGGCACTACGGTGGCGATAATCACCCATGACGAATCGCTTGCCGCGAAAGTACCGCGACGGGTGGCCATTCGCGACGGCGAAATCATCCACGATACGAAGAACGGAACCGCATGAGTGCGCCGCTTACCTCCCGTCTACGACTCAGTGATGTCCTGGTATTGGGCGTTCATGGCCTTAAGGCCCACCCTATGCGCATCGTTCTCTCCTCGCTGGGCATCGCAATTGGCATCGCTGCGATGGTAGCTGTTATCGGCATCTCCTCATCAAGCCAAGCCTTGGTTCAACGCGAACTGGCTTCTTTGGGCACGAACCTTTTGACAGTGACAAGCGGCGAGGACGCCTTTGGCAAAGAGACCTCACTTCCAAGTAACTCGGTAGCGGCCGTCCGCCGTATCGAGGGCGTCGACTCTGCGAGTTCGACGTCGACGATAAAGAACGTCCCCCTTCTGCGCAATGCAGAGGTACCGAAGAGCCACTCCGGCGGATTCACGGTAGTTGCCGCGGACGTCAACCTACTCGAAGCTACGAGTGCTACCTTGCTGAGCGGTACGTGGTTGAATTCAGCGACCATCGAGCTTCCGGCCGTAGTTTTGGGGTTCGATACCGCACAACGTCTGGGCCTCAACGCGCCGGGGGCGTTGGTTGATGTTGGCGGCAACACCTTTTCCGTCGTCGGAATCCTGAATCGTTCACCGCTGGCTCCTGAACTGGACATGTCAGCGCTGATCGGCGAGCCTGTTGCCGCATCGATGTTCGGCTATGACGGCGCCCCTACCACCATCTACCAACGTTCCGCCGATTCCGAAGTCAATCGCATTCGTCAATTGGTCCCCGCCACCATCAACCCTGAAGCACCAAATGAAGTGCTGGTCAGCCGACCGTCGGATGCGCTCGCGGCGAAGAACACCGTCGATCTAGCTTTCACGGGGCTGCTCGTAGGCGTCGGTTCAATCGCACTGTTGGTCGGGGGCATCGGGGTGGCTAACACTATGGTCATCTCCGTACTGGAACGACGCCGTGAGATCGGCCTTCGACGCGCCCTTGGTGCAACCCGCCGGCACATCAAAGCACAATTCCTCGTTGAAGCCATGCTGCTCGCCGCCTACGGCGGGATTGCGGGCGTCACTCTCGGGTGGTTCATTACCGCGATCGTTTCCCGCAGCAACGGATGGCTCACCGACATACCTGGTGAAGTGCTCGTGGCTGGAGTTGGCGCCACGGTGGCCATAGGCGCCGTGGCAGGTGTTGTCCCCGCAGTTCGGGCCGCGAGAACACCGCCTACTGCCGCGTTGAACAGTTGACGGGCACCGGTACGGCCGTCGACGGCTCCCCCTGCCACAGGAAGCAGGGGGAGCACATTCCCTCTTCAGTGAAAATTCCCAGTGACCTCGTAGATTCCCCACAGGCAACGAGTGTTATAGGGATGTGACCTGAATCACTTATGTTCGCCGATCAATTGCACTAGTTTGAGTCTTAATCAGGAACACCTGAGTAATCGCATCAAAGGCAGTTCGCACCTTTCGATCGAGGAGACAACGAATGTTTGATCTTTCCCCAGCGGCGCCCCGAGCCGCCAAGCTAACAGCGCTTGGCATTGGGGTCGCCCTTTTGGCCACAGCTTGTGGCGGGTCTTCGACGCCGACACAGACTGGGTCTTCCTCCGCTTCCGCGGCGGCAGGCATCTCCTGCCCGGCACCGAGCGGCGGAGCGGGAGCCGGCAACAGCCAGGCTGCCACCAACACGGGACCTGTACCCCCCTCGACCACCACAACGTCCACACCGCTCAAGATTGGTTCGCTCCTGCCGACAACGGGGTCGCTGGCGTTCCTCGGCCCACCCGAAATCGCTGGTGTGAACCTTGGTATCAAGGAAGTCAATGATGCCGGCGGCGTCCTTGGCGCTCCGGTTTCCGTAGTTCACCGTGACTCCGGCGACACCAAGACCGACATCGCGACGCAGTCCACCACGGCACTTCTGGGCCAGGGGGTCAGCGCGGTTATCGGTGCGGCGTCTTCGGGTGTTTCCAAGACTGTCATCAACCAGATCACGGGTGCCGGCGTCATCCAGTTCTCGCCCGCGAACACCTCGCCCGACTTCACCACCTGGGATGACAAGGGACTGTACTGGCGTACTGCACCGTCAGACGTCCTGCAGGGCAAGGTCCTTGGTAACTACATGGCTACCTGTGGCGCCCAGACCGTTGGCATGATCGTTCTCAACGACGCTTACGGCACCGGCCTTCAGAAGAACGTCAAGGAGGCCTTCGAGGCGGCCGGCGGCAAGGTTGTAGCTGAGGAACTCTTCAACGAAGGCGACTCGCAGTTCAGCAGCCAGGTTGACAAGGTCCTGGCCGCAAAGCCGGATGCCATTGCCCTGATCACCTTTGACCAGGCCAAGAGCATCGTCCCCCTGATCACCGGCAAGGGCATCAAGCCCACGCAGCTGTTCATGGTCGACGGCAACACCTCGGACTACAGCAAGGACTTCCAGGCAGGCACCTTGAAGGGTGCACAGGGAACGATTCCCGGTACGTTCGCCAAGGACGACTTCAAGAAGAAGCTCCTGGCCATCGATCCCGCGCTGAAGGACTACAGCTACGCAGGTGAATCCTACGACGCCGTGAACCTGATCGCGCTGGCTTCCGAAGCCGCAAAGAGCACCAAGGGCACGGATATCGCAGCCAAGCTGAAGGAAGTCTCCGAAGGTGGCGAGAAGTGCACCAGCTACCCCGCCTGCGTCACTCTGCTCCGCGAGGGCAAGGACATCGACTATGACGGCCAGTCGGGTCCGGTGACGTTCTCCGACGCCGGTGACCCCACCGAGGCGTACATCGGTATCTACGAGTACCAGGACGACAACACCTACAAGCCGGTCCGTGAGGAGTTCGGCAAGCTCTAAGCCGAACACCGACAGACCACGGTCTACAACAGGCCCCCTTCCACACCAGGAAGGGGGCCTGTTCCGCGTCAACCCGGATTTGCTGCGTCAACCGGGATAGGGTTCGAAACCGTCAAGCACTCTTTCCACCATCCGGACGCCCTGTTGTTCAAAGTCCCGGTCTCCCACGTGGTGTGCCCAGACCACTGTTCCGACCGCCTGGTTGAGGTTCTCCAGCCGCCACGACTGCCATTCCTCTTCTGTGTCCACAAGCCTGCCCAAACCCTCATGGAAGGGCGCTGACAGCCCGGGTTGCCCCAGGAACTGCTGATGGCCGAGACGAACCAGGTCATGGACCCAAGGGCGCAGCTCGGCCCGCCCGAAGTCGATGACGCGGATGGTCCCGGCATCGTGGAGCCAGTTCCGGGGCTGATAGTCGCCATGGGTGGTCACCACCTCGACGGGAAGATGTTCGACGGCGGCAATCGCCGAAGCCAGGGCGCGCAGCACGGGCCGCGCCAATAGCCCGTGCGCCTTGTCCAGCATCGAGCTGGTTCTGATGCTGAGTGACCGCAGATAGCTGCCCGACGTTCCTGCCGGCTGATGCAAAAGGCGCAGGAGTTCCCCGGCCTGCCGATAGGTCTGCGCATCGTCCTCTGCCGGCGTACCTGCCACCACCGCCCCCGGAAGGTAGCGCGTGACCAGGAGACCGGCGCCAGGGGCGGCGTGGAGCATGACAGGGACGTTGCCATCAAGCCCGGGTAATCCACGGGAATAGGCTGCAATCTCGCGGCGGATATGGTGGCTGGTCTCACTCGCCTTGATGATGACCTGGTCTCCGTAGGCGGTTTCCAACTGCAGCACGGTGGTGTCCTGGAGTGGCCAGGAATGATCCCGCACCACCCGGTAGTGGCCCAGCCAGGACTCCAGCAAGGCGCGCTGTTCTTCAGTGAGGCCTTCAGTCATCCGTCCAGCATGCCAGCAACAACAAAGCGGGGTCACTTCCGGCCCGTTGGGAGACCCAACATGGGCAGGAAGTGACCCCGCTTTGTTTTTCGCTAGACCTCGTCAGCCAAGGTTCCCAAGTAGAGCTGGATGACTTTGGGGTCCTTCATGAGCTCCCGGCCGGTGCCTGTGTAGGCGTCCTTGCCCTGGTCCAGGACGTAGCCGCGGTCGCAGATCTGGAGACAGCGGCGGGCGTTCTGCTCCACCATGATCACGGACACTCCGGCCCGGTTGATTTCGTGGACCCGAAGGAAGGTCTCGTCCTGTTTGACGGGGGAGAGGCCAGCGGATGGCTCGTCCAGGAGCAGCACTGCGGGATCCATCATCAGTGCCCGGCCCATGGCCACCATCTGGCGTTCACCTCCGGAAAGTGACCCTGCACGCTGGGCGCGCCGCTTGGCCAGCTCCGGGAAGAGGCTGGTGACGAAGTCAAAGCGTTCGGCGAACACCTTGGGCCGCTGGAACATACCCATCTGGAGGTTTTCCTCGATGGTCAGCGTGGCAAAAACGTTGTTGGTCTGCGGTACGAAACCAACGCCCTGGGTGACCAGCTTGTTGGCCTTCAACCCGGTGAGGTCCTGTCCTCGCACCACAACGGTGCCCGAGTGGACCTTGACCAAACCGAACATGGCTTTCAGCAGCGTGGACTTGCCGGCGCCGTTGGGGCCAATGATGCCGATGAGTTCACCTTTGCGGGCTTCGATGCTGCAGCCGTTCAGGATGTTGACGCCCGGGATGTAACCTGCAACGAGGTTGGTGACCTTCACCACTGAATCGCCTGTGGGGGCCGGAGCCGGAGCCGGCATGGCGCTGGTGCTGCTCATTTCCCCTCCTCATTCCTGGGTTCAACATGATTGGGTTCAACGTGTTTCGGTTCAGCGTGTTTCGATTCAACGATCCTGGGTTCGACGATGTCCGACAGAATGCCGGCGTCTTCCGTGCCGACCACCGACTCGTCGTCGGCCTCCAGCTCGGCCTCGAGTTCCTTGATGCCTTCAGCGTCGCCGAGATCGACGTCGTGGTGGGCGCCAAGGTAGGCATCGATGACGGCAGGGTTCTTCATCACTTCGCCAGGAGGTCCCTCGGCCACTACCTTGCCTTCGGCCATGACCACCACCCAGTCAGCGATGTGGCGGACCATGTTCATGTCGTGCTCGACGAAGAGGACGGTCATGCCCTCGGCCTTAAGGTTCTTGATGTGGTCCAGCAGCGACTGCGTCAGTGCCGGGTTCACGCCTGCCATCGGCTCATCGAGCATGACCAGTTTGGGCTTGACCATCAAGGAGCGGGCCATCTCCAGGAGCTTGCGCTGGCCGCCGGAAAGCGACGCAGCATAATCGTCCTTCTTGGCATCCAGCTTGAACTTCTCCAGCAGGATGTTGGCCTGGGCGGTGATCTCCTTTTCACGGCCGCCCCACATGCCCTTGAACAGAGCCCTGGAGAGCCGCTCGCCCGGTTGGTCTGCTGCCCCCAGGCGCATGTTTTCCATAACCGTCAGCTTGCCCATGACCTTGGTGAGCTGGAAGGTCCGGACCATGCCCATGCGTGCCACTTTGTAGGAGGAAACACCGGCAAGGCTGTTGCCTTCGAACTGCCACTTCCCGGAGTTGGGAGTGTCAAAGCCCGTCAGCAGGTTGAACAGAGTGGTTTTGCCCGCACCGTTGGGTCCGATCAATGCGGTGATCTTGTGGCGGGGAATTTCGAGGTACTCGACATCCACAGCATTGATGCCGCCAAAGGAGCGGGTCACGTCCTCTGCCACCACGATCGGATCGCGTTTCTTGCAACCGGGTGTGTTTTCCCCAACTGCGATCGGGCGCGAATCTGTCATGTAATCAATATTTTCGCTGTTGCCGATATTGCTGTCGTTGGTCTCACTCATGCGAAAGCAAGCTCCTTCTTATTGCCGAACACGCCTTGTGGGCGGAAGATCATCAGGAGCATCAGCGCCACGCCCACAAGGATGTAGCGCAGCTGGCCCGCCTGGACCGTTGTCAGCCAGGTGACCGCCCCTGATTCGATGAGGCCATAGAGCAGGCTCTGGGTCAGGGAGAGGACAACCCAGAAGATCATTGCTCCGATAACAGGCCCCAGTACGGTGGCCATGCCGCCGAGCAGGAGGCATGTCCAGAGGAAGAACGTCAGTTCTGTTCCGTAGTTGGACGGCTGGACAGCACCGCGGGGAAGCGTGAAGATCATGCCGGCCAGGGCGCCAAGGACACCACCGATGACGAGTGCCTGCATCTTGTAGGCGTAAACGTTCTTGCCCAGGGACCTGACAGCGTTCTCATCCTCACGAATGCCCTTCAGGACGCGGCCCCACGGGCTGCGCATCAGCAGCCACACCAGGACGCAGCAGACGATAACCAGGCCCCAGCCCACGACGCGGATGAAGAAATCGCGGTTGTTCATACCCATGTAGGACCCTTCGGGGAAGGGATTCATGGCGTAGAACGTGTTCTCGAAGGCAGCCAGGCCGTTGGCGGAACCGGTGACTTTGGTGAGCTGGTTGGTGGTGACCACGTAGCGGACAATTTCCGCGGCTGCGATGGTGACGATTGCCAGGTAGTCGGCTCGAAGCCGCAGCGTTGGGATACCCAGAATGAAGGCGAAGATGACCGAACAGATGACCGAAACGAGCAGGGCTACAAAGAACGGGGCATCGAAGGTGAGAGTGGAGATGGCGAAACCGTAGGCGCCGACAGCCATGAAGCCTGCCTGGCCGAAGTTCAGGAGGCCCGAGTAGCCGAAGTGCACGGCAAGGCCCAAAGCGGCAAGCGCGTAGGCCGCCGTCGTCGGGCTGAACAATTCACCAAGGGCGCTGGAGAAAATAAATCCGAAATCCATGGCCCGCTCCTAACCCACACGCTCACGCCGGCCGAGGATACCCTGCGGTCGGAACAGAAGAACAACGATCATGATGAAAAGGGCACCGACGTATTTGAGGTCGGCGGGAAGGCCGAAGACTGTTGTCAGTTCCACGAAGATGCCTACGACGATCGAACCGATCAGCGCACCGAATACTGTGCCCAATCCACCGAGCGTCACACCCGCAAAGATGAGCAGCAGGATCTGCGAACCCATATCGAAGGTGACACCAGGGCGGTAGTAGGCCCAGAGGATGCCGCCCAGGGAGGCCAGGACGCCGCCGACGATCCACACGATCCGGATGACGGAGTCGACGTCGATGCCGGAGGCTGCTGCCAGCGCCGGGTTGTCGGCGACCGCGCGGGTCGCCTTGCCCAGTCGGGTCTTCAACAGGATGAACCCAATCAAGGCGATCACCACGGCACTGATGAGCAACGACCACAGGTTGTTGGGGGAGATGGACACGGGGCCGATCTGGATCTCAGCGCTCTGTGCTCCCGGCAGCTGCTGTGTAGCACCGCCAAAGAAGAACTGGATGACGTACCGGATGGCAAGGGCGAGGCCGATGCTGACGATCATCATGGGGACCAGTCCGGAACCGCGCCGCCTCAGGGGACGCCAAAGTCCTGCGTCCTGGACGTAGCCGAAGAGCCCACCGCCTACGAGGGCCAGCAGGATCGCCAGCCAGAAGGGGAGGCCGAAGCCGTTGAACATGAAGACGAGGACTGCGCCGAGGGTCACCATCTCGCCGTGGGCGAAGTTGGTGAGGCCGGTGGTTCCGAAGATCAGCGAAAGTCCCACTGCAGCCAATGCGAGGAGGAGGCCGAAGCTCAAACCCGCCACCAGGCGGTTCAAGAGGTTCTGGCCGAAGTCCTGTTGCTGGACCACGATGCCTTTGCCGAAGGCGAAGATCACCGACAAGTTGGATGTCTGGCTGAAGGTGACATCCCTGGGGTTGTCCTGGCCATCGGCGAGCTTGATGCCATCGGGCAAGGTCGAGGTATCGAGCTCAACGGTATAGGTGCCTTGGACTGGTACGCCGATGCTCCACGCACCGTTGGCTCCGGAGGTGGCTTCACCTTCGAATCCGTTGCCCGAGGCTTTGATCTTGACGCCGGGTATGGGGGCCCGGGCGTCATCGCGGAGGAACCCGCTGATGTTGTTTTGGAAATTGGTGGGTGATGGCGAAGGCGAGGGGGTGGTTGCCTGTGCCGAAGGGGCGGCGATCAACAGAGTTGCGATCAGGGCTGCGAACAGTGCCCCCACGACTCTCTGCAGTCCCTTGGACCGTCTCTTGGACGGGTCGCGCAGTGTGCTTCTCAAAATGGAAACCTCCACAGTGGGGGTGGTCCCGACTGCGCCATTGCAGCCGGTGCGAACGGGTCATGGGGCTTGTGAACAGTTCTTGCCTAGCTGCCTCGATTGTGATCTAAGTCACCCATGTGTGGCCTATGTTACCGCTCGACGGACCGAATGAATGCCCAGTTCGGGGGTGCGAAGATCGCGATCAGATAACAACTGTGAAGCTATAGGCAACTATTAATGCAGGATTCCTAAACAAAAAATTTGTTGTGTGGCAGTGTCACTTAAGTTTCGCGGGCCGAAACGCGTCCCGGATTCGTCCCCTGCCGTGTCACGGTTGCGTTTCGTCTCGGTGAACAGGGGAACTTTCCCTGCCGCGCACGCGTGGTAATTGGTACCGTGAACTATCACTTAGCCCTTTTTCAGGAGGACACCCGTAATGGCACTTGGCGGAAACCCAGTCTTCAACGGAAAGAATTTCCGTGGAGCAAAGCAGGCCCCGCCTGTACCGCAAAATCCGTACGGCCAGCAATTTAACCAGGCTGGCCGGGCGCCCGGACAGGTCATGGACGGCCAGGCCGCATGGTCAGCCCAGCAGCAGGGCATGACCAACGAACAACTGCAGCAGATGTACAACCAGCCGGCAGCAGGCCCCGCTGACACCGGCCGCATGACTTATGACGACGTCATTATGAAGACCGTTGCCTGCTTGGTGGTCCTCGTGATCGGCGCAGCCGTGACGCTGTTTGTGGCACCTGGCCTGTCCAGCCTGCTGATGATCGTTGGCGCCTTGGGCGGATTCGTCCTGGCCCTGGTCAACACCTTCAAGAAGCAGCCGTCACCGGCCTTGATCCTGGCCTATGCCGGACTCGAGGGCCTGTTCCTCGGCGGCCTGACCCGGATCCTCGATGGCATGTACCCGGGCGTCGGCCTGCAGGCCGTCATCGGTACCCTTGCAGTCTTCGGTGTGACACTCGTGCTGTTCAAGAGCGGCAAGGTTCGCGCTACGCCGAAGATGGTGCGCTTCTTCATGATCGCGACCATCGGCTATGCGGTCTTCGCGCTGATCAACCTGGTCATGATGTGGACGGGTGCCGTGCAGGAGCCCTTCGGTCTCCGCACCAGCATCACCATTGCCGGCATCCCGCTGGGTGTCTTCATCGGTATCCTGGCCATCGGCCTGGCAGCGTTCTCGCTCATCATGGACTTCACCAGCATCGAAGAAGGCGTCCGCGCCGGTGCCCCGGAGCGTTACTCCTGGGTTGCAGCATTCGGCCTGACAGTCACGCTGGTCTGGCTCTACGTCGAGATCATTCGACTGCTCGCCATCCTGCGAGGCGACGACTAGCTACACAGCAAAAAGCCCCGAAGATTCGTCTTCGGGGCTTTTTCGTGTCTTCGAGGGGTGAGGTTTCGGGGGAAAGGGCGTGTCAAAGGGGTGGGATCCAACCCCTCGCGTCAGCTCAGGCGTTCGAACACCACGGCCATGCCCTGGCCGCCACCCACGCAGAGTGTTGCCAGCCCCAGTGTCCCGTCCCGTTCCTTCAACCCGTTCAGCAGCGTGCTGGTCATGCGTGCGCCAGTCATGCCGAATGGATGGCCCAGGGCGATGGCGCCGCCGTGAACGTTGAGTTTGGCAGGATCGATGTCCAACTCCCTGGCACTTGCCACCACCTGCACGGCGAAGGCCTCGTTAAGCTCCACCAGATCGATGTCGTCCATGGTCAGACCAGCGAGGGAAAGTGCCCGCCGGGTGGACTCCACCGGCCCCATGCCCATCAATTCGGGTGAGAGTGCGCTGACGCCTGTTGATACCACCCGCGCCAAGGGTTCCAGGCCGAGTTCGCGTGCCCGGGTATCGCTCATGACCACCACGGCCGCCGCGCCGTCGTTGAGGGGACAGGCATTACCTGCCGTCACAGTGCCCCCTGGGCGGAACACGGGCTGCAGTGCCGACACCGCCTCCAGTGTCACCCCCGGCCGGGGAGAGTCGTCACGGTCAACCACCACTCCGTCCTTACGCGTGAAGGGAGTGATGTCCCGGGCGTAGAACCCGGAGGCAATTGCAGCCTCGGCGCGGTTCTGGCTCAGGACGCCCCATTCGTCCTGCTCGGCGCGGCTGATGCCGTAGCTCGTGGCGACGTTCTCCGCGGTCTGGCCCATGGAGATGTAGATGTCCGGCAAGCGGCCGCCAAAACGGGGGTCCGTCCACGGGATGTTGGAAGCGGCGCGGGCTGCGGTGCGCTGGGCGGCTGCTTCGAAGCGCGGATTGTGGTCGGCGGTGTCGGTTTCGCCGGCGCCCACCCAGTTCCGGTAGCGGGAAACGCTCTCCACCCCGGCGGAAACCACCGCGTGGGCCTCCCCGGAATTGATGGCATGGAAGGCCATCCTCAGGGTTTGGAGGCTCGATGCGCAGAAGCGGTTGATGGTGGCTGCCGGAACCTGGTCCAATCCGGCCAGCACCGCCACGACGCGGGCCATGTTCGAGCCTGCTTCGCCGCTGGGTTCCGCGCAGCCCAGGAGGATGTCGTCCAGGCCGCGTCCGTCCTCCGAGCCCGGGTCGAAGCCAGGAACCTTGGCCAGTGCCGCCTGCACCATGGCAGTGGCGAGGTCGTCGGGTCGTTCATCCTTCAAGGACCCTTTGAAGGCGCGCCCGATCGGGCTTCTGGCAGTGGAAACAATGACAGCCTCAGTCATGGCCCCAGCTTACGCCCGGCATCGCTGTGCTTACCGGGCGCAGGCCGGGCGCGTCAGGCCAGGCGGAAGGCGCCTGCAGCGGGGGTGACAGTGAAGATGTCCGGTGCGGTGAAGCCCGCCTCCGCAAAGGAACGCACGACGGCGTCCCTCACCTGCTGTTCCTGGCCCACCGGCGTCAGGGCGATGGCAGAACCACCGAAACCGCCGCCGGTCATTCGCGCACCGATTGCGCCGCTGGCACGGGAGGTATCCACGGCCAGATCGAGCTCCGGGCAGGAGATCTCGAAGTCGTCGCGCATGGACACGTGGCTGGCGTCCAGCAGGGCTCCAATGCTCGCAGGTCCCCGGGTGCCAAGTATCTCGACGGTTTGGAGAACGCGGTCGTTTTCGGTGACCACGTGACGCACCCGCCGAAGCGTGGTCTCATCCAACAGCCCGGAAGCTTCCTCCAAATCCTCGACGCCGACGTCGCGCAGTGCTTTAACGCCGAGGATTTCGGCTCCCAGCTCGCAGGACGCGCGGCGCGAGGCGTATCCGCCGTCGGCGTGTGAGTGTGAGACCTTGGTGTCGATAACCAGCAGGACCAGGCCCGAGGCCTCGGCGTCGAACGGGACCAACTCAACGTGTTGGTCGCGGCAATCGAGGAAGACAGCGTGTCCCTTGGCGCCACGCAGGGATGCCGACTGGTCCATGATTCCCGTGGGAGCCCCGACAAAGATGTTTTCGGCGCGCTGGGTGGCCAGGACAAGCTCCTCCGCCGCAAAGCCGGCACCCGTGAGTTCGTTGAGTGCGGAGATGACGGCGCACTCGATGGCGTGGGAGGAGGACAGCCCGGCGCCCGAGGGGACGTCGGAATCGAGCAGCAGGTCAAAGCCGGGTACGGTGATGCCGCGCTCCTGCAAGGCCCAGGCGACTCCCAGGGGATAACGGGACCAGCCTTCGCCCGAGCCGGGTTCCAGCTCCACGAGACTGGCTTCCACCATCCCGTGGCCGCCGAACGTGGACAGCATGCGCACCGTCGAATCGTCGCGGACGCGCAGGGCCACCTTCGCCGTCCTGTCGATGGCGAAGGGAAGCACAAAGCCTTCGTTGTAATCGGTATGTTCGCCGATCAGGTTGACGCGTCCCGGGGCCTGCCACACGCCGTCGGGAGCTGCTCCGAACGTTTCCTGGAAACGGGCGGTGAGGACGCTGGCGTCCGTGGTGGTGGTCATGCTCGGATGCCTTCCATGGTCTTGTCGGTGGCCGGTGCAACGGCGACGTTGCGGAGCCGCTCGGCCACGGCTTCGGGGG
Organism: Paenarthrobacter sp. C1; assembly: GCF_049315185.1. Taxonomy (NCBI): domain Bacteria; kingdom Bacillati; phylum Actinomycetota; class Actinomycetes; order Micrococcales; family Micrococcaceae; genus Paenarthrobacter; species Paenarthrobacter sp. C1. Next base: position 1,348,278 of record NZ_CP186052.1, read on the forward strand.
TGGTGTCGTTGATGAACGCTCCCATGGCCGCTTCCGATCCGGCCAGGTACTTGAGCTTATCGGCCGCGCGCCGGGGGGAGGTGAGCTGCAGGTGCAGTTGCCCCGCCGGACGAAGCGCGGGATCCAGCGGGGCCTGGTGCCACGCGGAGATGTACGGCATGGGAGTGGGGTACAGGGCGTCGAGGCGCTTGAGCAGGTCCAGGTAGACGTGCGAGAGCTCGTCCCGCTCGGCCCCTGTGAGCGCCGCAAGGTCAGGCACGCTGCGGTGGGGCACCAGGTGGATTTCCAAGGGCCAGCGCGCGGCGAAGGGAACATAGGCGCTGAAGTGCTCGGCCTCCAGGACCATGCGGCTGCCGTCTTCACGTTCTGCCTTCAGGAGCGAGGCCCCGAGCGTTTCCTTCGCGTCGACGTCGTCGTAATACTTGCGGGCCACGGCACCGAGCTGGGCGGCCCGCGGCGTCACGTACGGGTAGGCGTAGATCTGGCCGTGCGGGTGGTGCAGGGTGACGCCGATGTCGGCGCCGCGGTTCTCGAAGGGGAAGACCTGCTTGATGCCGGGCAGGGCGCTCAGCGCCTCGGTCCGCTGTGCCCACGCTTCGATCACTGTCCGGGCGCGGGTCTCGCCCAACCCTGCGAAGGAGCCAGTATGCTGCGGCGTGAAAGCCACGACCTCACAGCGGCCAAAAGCGGGACCTGTGATGCCGTGGGCGTTCTGTCCCGCTGCAGGCAGCGGAGGGATGTCGCCCAGGGCCGGGCCCAGGGACGGGAAGCGGTTTTCAAACACCACGACGTCGTAGTCCGGCGCCGGAATCTCCGAGGGGTTCGCGGCAGTGGTGGGGCAGATGGGGCACTGATCGGCCGGGGGGAGATGCGTCCGTGTTTGCCGGTGGGCTGCCACAGCCACCCAGTCTCCTGACAATGCGTCGTACCTGACTTCGCCGGGCTCGCCCCGTGCGGGGAGCCGGCGATGGTCAACCAGTGAATCCGGTGACCGTTCCGGCGTTCCGGGGTCGTCAAAGTAGATCAGCTCCCGGCTGTCCGCCAGGCGGGTTGTGGTGATGCGGCTCATGACTTCATTGTTCCACAAATGACCAAAAGCGCATAGTTTCTAACAAAATCAAACATTGCCGGGTCCGGTCCGACCTCCCGAATGCAGTACGGTAATGCCATGCCTGCCTCTTCGATGCCAACCGACAGCGCCCACCACCCCGAATCCCGCCGTTTCGCCACGGGGCGGCAGTTCGAGCTGCGACGGGACAACGCCGTTGCTGTCGTCACGGAACTGGCTGCGGGACTGCGGCTGTACTCCCGCGGCGGGGTCCAGCTGACCGAGAGTTACGGCGACGCTGAGATCTCTCCAGGGGCCACCGGCATCACCCTTGCGCCGTGGGCCAACCGGGTGGAAGACGGAATCTGGTACCTCGACGGCAAGAAGCAGCAGCTCGACATCACGGAAGTTTCACGCAACAACGCCAGCCATGGACTATTGCGCAACACCGGCTATGCGCTGGTGGATGAGTCCGAATTCTCCGTCACCCTGGAAGCCACTGTTTTTCCCCAGCACGGCTACCCGTTTCTGGTGCTTCACCGGGTGCGCTACGAACTCGACGACGCCCTGGACCTCCGTGTTTCCCAGACCTTGATCAACCAGGCGCAGAGCCCGGCTCCTTTTGTCCTGGGCGCCCACCCTTACTTGCGCTTGGGCGACACTGCCCCCGAAGACCTCATCCTTACCGTCAACGCCCGGACCCGGCTTGTGGCGGATGAGCGCCTGATCCCGCGCAGCACGGCCCCGGCGGACGGGCCGTACGACTTTTCATCAGGCATCCCGGTTGGCACGTCATTGGTGGACGTCGCGTTAACGGACCTGGAGTTCGACGGCGGCGCGGCCCGCCATACGCTCACCGCACCTGATGGCCGCAGTGTAAGCCTGGAGCAGGACACGAACTGCCAGTATGTCCATGTCTTCATCACTGACACCTTTCCTGGACGTTCCAGGGCAGTGGCCATCGAACCGATGACTGGCCCGGCGAACGCCTTCAACAGTGGTGACGGCCTCCGCTGGTTGGCGCCGGGGGAGGCGTTCACCATGAACTGGGGCATTACTGCATCCCTTTAGTCCGCGGCGCTGCCTGCGGGTCGGTTTCCCATACGGAGCGGGCTACGGAATTATGGGTTCATGACGCCAACACCGGACGCCAAGCCCCGTTCTGACCGCCAAATCGCCGAGGACATCCCCTATGGGGTGCGCATTGCTGCAGCGTGGTCGTGGCGGGCAGGTCTGATACTGCTCATGATCGGTGCTCTGGTGTGGCTGCTGGGGAAGGTCAGCTTCCTCATCATCCCCGTCATGGTGGCAGCGCTGCTGGCAGGTCTGCTCTATCCGGTGGTGGCCTGGTTGCGGAGCCGCAAACTTCCCAATGGCGCTGCCGTCGCTATTACCGTAGTCGGGTTCATCGGCGTCATTGCCGGCGCCCTGGCTCTTGTGGGCCGGCAGTTGGTGTCCGGCTTCGGCGCACTGTGGCAGGAAGCCCTCGCCGGAATCCAGCAGATCCAGACCTGGCTGGCCGACGGCCCCCTCCATCTCACCGCCGACCAGATCGACCAGTACATCGCCGATGGTGCCAACGCCCTGCAGAACAACAGCAGCAGCATCCTCAGCGGCGCCTTGTCCTTTGGCAGTACCGCAGGACACTTCGCGGCCGGCCTGGTGCTGGCGCTGTTCATCCTGATCTTCTTCCTGCTGGAGGGAAGCCGGATCTGGGCCTTCCTGGTACGCCTTCTGCCTAAAACGGCGCGGAGGGCAACTGACGGTGCAGGCCGGCGGGGTTGGACCTCGATGGTCAGCTACGTCCGTATCCAGATGTTTGTTGCCTTCGTGGACGCCGTAGGCATCGGTGTCGGTGCTGCGATCATCCAGGTCCCCTTGGCACTGCCCCTCGCCGTCCTTGTTTTCATCGGCTCGTTCATCCCTGTTGTGGGCGCGCTGGTCACCGGTGCCATCGCGGTGCTGCTGGCCCTCGTCGCCAATGGGCCCGTCAATGCCCTGATCATGCTGGCCATCGTCCTGCTGGTGCAGCAGCTTGAGAGTCACATCCTGCAGCCGCTGGTCATGGGCAAGGCTGTTGCCCTGCACCCGGTGGCCGTCATCCTCTCGGTGGCTGCAGGCTCTTATCTGGCAGGCATCCCGGGAGCCCTGTTCGCAGTTCCCCTGCTCGCCGTAGTAAACACGGCAGTTCGCTACATTGCCGGCCGGACGTGGGAACATGATGAAGGATTGGGTGGCGCCGGACTCCAACCGGCGGCCGCTTCCGCGGGTTCCGGCGACGCCAACTTCAAGGAAGTGCACCTTCCAAAGTCCGAATCCCGTCTCGCCAGGGGCGGCGCCGGCACGACCAAGGCTCCGGGGAGCACCTCTGCTGAGGGCCCCGAGGCCGACACCAACAAAGGAGAATAGTCAGTGAATACCCTCGATACCCTGCCCGTCACCCTGGACGATGTCCTCAAGGCGCAGGAGCTGCTCGAGGGCATTATTACCAAGACTCCGGTGGAGTCGTCGCGGGCGCTGGGCCACCTTGTGGGCGGAAATGTCTTCTTCAAGTGTGAGAACCTGCAGCGCGCCGGCTCGTTCAAAGTCCGTGGTGCCTATGTACGCATGGCCCGCCTCACTGCCGACGAAAAGAAACGCGGTGTAGTGGCGGCCTCCGCCGGCAACCACGCCCAAGGTGTCGCAGTGGCCGCCAAGAGCCTGGGCATCAACGCCCGGATCTACATGCCGCTGGGCGTCGCCCTCCCCAAACTCGCCGCCACGCGCAGCCACGGGGCAGAGGTCATCCTTCACGGCCACAATGTGGACGAGGCACTGGCCGAAGCGCAACGCTACGCCAACGAAACCGGTGCCGTGTTCGTGCACCCCTTTGACAACGTGGATGTCGTAGCGGGTCAAGGCACCATCGGTCTGGAGATCCTGGAACAGATCCCCAATGTGGACACCATCCTTATGGGCGTCGGCGGCGGTGGACTGCTGGCCGGCGTGGCCGTGGCCATCAAAGCCCGCGCCAAGGAGCTTGGCCGTGAGATCAGGGTCATTGGTGTGCAGGCAGAAAACGCCGCGGCATACCCGCCCTCCCTGGCTGCCGATGCCCTGGTGCCGCTCAAGAAGGTATCCACGATGGCTGACGGCATCGCAGTGGGACGACCGGGACAGCTGCCGTTCAGCATCATCCGCGAGCTTGTGGACGACGTTGTCACCGTCAGCGAAGACTCATTGGCCCGTGCGCTCATTTTCCTGCTGGAACGCGCAAAGATGGTCGTTGAGCCCGCCGGCGCGGTGGGAGTAGCCGCACTGATGGACGGCAAGATCGAAAACCCAGGGAACACCGCCGTCGTGCTTTCCGGCGGCAACATCGATCCCATGCTGATGCTGAAGGTCATCCAGCGCGGTTTGTCGGCTGCAGGCCGCTTCATGACGGTCCGTATGATGCTCGATGACCGTCCCGGCTCATTGGCTACGATCGCCCGGATCATCGCAGAGAACGATGCCAACGTGACCGGCCTGGACCACACGCGCCTGGGCGGTTCCATCAGCATGGGCGATGTCTCCATCACCATCAACCTGGAAACGAAGGGCCACGAACACGGCGAACAGGTCCTTGGCGCCTTGCGGGCCGAGGGCTTCCAGCCGATCGTGGTGCACTGACGGGAGGAGCGCCATGGTGCTTGGAACGCCTGAAGGATCAAGAGCCGAAGCCGAGGAATCGCTGGCCGGACGGGCGAAGGGCGGCCTGCTCTTCATGGGCGGGTTCGTGGTCCTGCTCTACGTCATCGAGATTCTCAATACGCTGATGCGGCACGCCCTGAACGCCACTTTCGGACTCCGCCCCCGCTCCATGGACGGTGTCCTGGACATCCTCACCTTTCCTTTGCTTCACGCAAACTTCAACCACCTGATCTCGAACACCCTGCCGCTGATCATCTTCGGTTTCCTGGTGTTCCTGTCCGGCATCCGCGTGTTCATCACGGCCCTGGCGTTCAGTTGGCTGGGCTCGGGGTTGACTGTGTGGCTCATCGGCGGGGGAGGGGTGACGGTCGGGGCCTCCGGGTTGGTGTTCGGCTTCTTCGCGTTCCTGCTGGTCCGGGGTTTCTTCAACCGGAGCTGGTGGCAGATCCTGCTGTCCGTGGTGCTGTTCATGGCCTACGGCAGCATCCTCTTCGGGGTGTTGCCTACGGTGATGGGCTACATCTCCTGGCAGGCCCACCTGGGTGGCGCGATCGGTGGCATCATCGCGGCCCTCTTGCTACGGCCCAAGCCCGCCATCACCCCCTGACCCAACGGGGACAGTAAGTCCCAAAGCTGGGCCGGGCACAAAAAACGCCGGCACCTCCACAAAGGAGGGGCCGGCGTCGTGCTTGTGGTGCCCGGGCTGATACCTAGGCGACGTACGGCTTGGCGGAGACGATCTCTACCGCGATTTCCTTGCCGTTGGGAGCGACGTAGCTGAGGCTGTCGCCTTCCTTGTGGCCGATGATGGCTGCACCGAGGGGCGACTTCTCGCTGAAGACATCCAGATCGGAATCTCCGGCGATTTCGCGCGAGCCCAGCAGGAACGTCTCTTCGTCACCGGCGATGCGGGCAACAACCAGCATGCCGGGCTCGACGATTCCGTCGTCGGCCGGGGCCTCGCCCACATGCGCATCGCGCAGAAGGGCGGTCAGCTGGCGGATACGGGCTTCGATCTTGCCCTGCTCCTCCTTGGCTGCGTGGTAGCCGCCGTTTTCCTTGAGGTCGCCTTCCTGGCGGGCAGCTTCGATCTTCTGGACGATTTCCGCCCGGCCAGCGCCGGAAAGGTGGTCCAGCTCAGCCTTCAAGCGGTCGAAAGCTTCCTGGGTAAGCCAAGCCGCAGTGGCGCTGTTGGTGGTAGACACGGATTTCTCCTCTAGATCTGACAATGCAAAAGACCCCGCCGAGGTGGCCACTCGTAAAACTCAGTAACCAACTTAACGGGGTGAAGGTTTCATCCATTGTAGTAAATCCTCTGGACGAACCCAAACCGGTTGAGCCGTAGGTCACACGTTTGTTATTTGCCGCTGTCCACAATCCAGCAGTTATCCACGACGCCGGAGACGGACGGGGACTCGGTCCTCAGGGTGGTCCGCTGGACAGTGGTCCTCCCGCCGTCGGGGTCGTCCTGGGGCTCGTTGGCGCCGATCTCGACCACCTTCCAGCCCACTACTGCGAACTTCGAGTCCAGGGCCTTGATGGCGCATTTCGCGGTGGCGCGAGGGGACTTGGTGACTTGGTAATCGACCTCGGCCTGGGTGTCGTCCACCGTGCTGTAGCCAATGTCTTTGAACGTGACCGGAGCCTGCGCGGACCCTGTCGCGACATACCCGGCCAAGCCAATGGCGACCACCAGCGCGGCGATGATGATGTTCCGCTTGGTTTTGCCTGTCATGGCGCGCTTTTGACCGCCGTAGCGATTGGCTAGGCTGGTGCTTGCCGGTACTTGGGTGGCCGAAAGGTCCTCTGAAGTCACCCATCCAGTTTAGTGCCGATCCCGGTGGCACTTTGCCGCCCCTGAAGCAGATCCATGAAAGAGGAGCCGTCACGTGACAGCGTCCAGCAGTTCCGACCAGCAGCTGCGGCTGCTCGCCGTCCACGCCCACCCGGATGATGAGTCCAGCAAGGGTGCAGCAACCATGGCGATGTACGCCGCCGCAGGCGTGGACGTCATGGTCGCCACGTGCACGGACGGATCACGCGGAGACATCCAGAACCCCGCCATGGAGGATGCCCCGCATCCCAAGCGTGACATGGCCGGTGCGCGCCGGCTGGAAATGGCCAACGCGGCAGCGGTGCTGGGAATCAAACAGCGCTGGCTCGGATTCGTGGACTCAGGCCTGCCGGAAGGAGATCCCCTCCCGCCGCTGCCGCCGGGATGCTTCGCGTTGCAGCCGCTGGAGCGGGCTTCAGCTCCACTGGTGCGCCTGGTTCGTCAGTTCAAGCCGCACGTCATCCTCAGCTACGACGAAAACGGCGGTTATCCGCATCCGGACCACATCATGGCCCATAAGGTGGCGGTTGAAGCTTATGAAGCCGCGGGCGATCCCGAACGCTATCCCGGCATGGGCGAGCCGTGGGCCCCGGACAAGCTCTACTACGACCGTGCTTTCAGCCCCGCACGTTTCCGTGCCCTCCATTTCGCGTTGGAGGAAGCAGGGCTGCAGTCTCCGTACGCCGAGCGGCTGGCGGCGTGGTTGGAGGCCGACGCCGAGGGACACACGCCACCCGCCGGCGGTCACCAGACCACTACCCAGATCGACTGCGGCGACTACTTCGAGGTCCGCGACGACGCCCTGCGGGCCCACCGCACCCAGATCGACCCTTTGGGCTTCTTCTTTGCCGTATCGCCGGAACTGCAGCGGACCACATGGCCTTGGGAGGACTACACCCTGATCAAGTCCCGTGTGCCTTCCGAGCTGCCCGAAAAGGATCTCTTCGCAGGGATAAGATAAGAACGCCGGTAGTTTCTATCGTTCGTAGAAATTACCGGATGGCCCATCAGCATCCCGGTTACGCTTTGCCGGCCGGCGCGTACCAGTTCCCATAGAAGGTTTGACCGTGCACCACTTGATTCTCGCCCTGACCGTCACTCCGTCGCCCGATCCCACGGGCACGCTGCGGCCCGGCCTGTCCGAGGATCAGGTGACGCCGGGCACGTGGGGTTTCGTCCTCACGGCCTTCATCGTGATCCTCACTACCTTCCTGATCGTGGACATGGTCCGGAGGATCCGACGCGTCCGCTATCGCGCACAGGTAGAGGAAGCCCGTCTGGCTGCTGAAGCGGGTGAGCCGTCCGCGGACGGGAATCCGGCACAAAGCGGCGGTCCCACTGACGAGATCGGCAATGGCGGCCCCGGAGCCCGCTGAAACGGGCGGAACCGGCTGTCCCGGGGCAAGCGATGCCCTGGGTTCGGAACCCTCTGCCTATCTCCGGCAACACGCGGGCAATCCCGTCCACTGCCGTCCGTTCGGGGATGACGGCTTGGCGTTTGCCGCTGCCGGGTTGCGGCCGCCGTCGCCGGTCCTGGCTCGCGGCATCGCCGCGAACTGTGCGGCGCGTTGCTGACGTCGCCCGCCCAGGGGTGGTGGTCGCCCATCAAACGTACGACGACGCGTCCCCGGCCCCCGACGTGACGTCCCGTTGCTGCCTCCATGGCTGGGGCGCGGCTGGCGGCCATGGCTGTGGGCGGTGAACCCGCCTTTCCGGGCTAGCTTCTTTCCGGGCTAGCTCAGGACGGCCATCATGATGGCGATGAAGTGCGCGGCGAAGGCCAGCACGGTAAAGGCGTGGAACAGTTCGTGGAAACCAAAGTTCCGGGCGCTGAAGTTTGGCTTCTTGAGGGCGTAGAACACTGCGCCGGCAATGTACAGGGCGCCGCCGACGCAAATGAGGATGGCTGCGGCGGCATTCGCGGCGAAGAACTGCGGCAGGTAGAACAGGGCCCCGCAACCGAGGGCGATGTAAACCGGGACGTAAAGCCAGCGCGGAGCATGGGTCCACAGAATCCGGAACAAGACGCCGACGATCGCCCCGGACCACACAAGCCATAGCAAGGTGACAGCTTCAGAGCGTTCCAGCAGGGACCATGCCAGGGGCGTGTAGCTCCCGGCGATCACCAGCATGATGTTGGTATGGTCCAGCCGTTTGAGGAGCATGCGGACCTTGGGGGACCAGTTTCCCCGGTGGTACACGGCGCTGACGCCAAACAGCAGGAAACCGGTCAGGGCATAGATGGTGGACGTGACTTTGCGGTCCGGAGTGGGAGCAACCGTCACCAGGACTATCCCTGCTGCAAGTGCAAAAGGAGCGGCAACTGCGTGGATCCATCCACGCCAGAGGGGCTTGGTTTCGAGGAGCTCAGCCATGCTCCAAGAATAACCTACGTTTCGGTAAGTTACTTCTGGGTAACAAGTGTTGGGCGGTTTTTGACTGTCCACTGCACCGCCCCGGCAGTTCGGGAAGGTAGCCTTGGATGTGCGTCGTCGTACAAGCAAGGAAGTCAGGTGAGAGTCCGGTGGAGCTGCCCGGTTTCCTCTATGGCTTCTACGAGCGCAAACTCCTGCGCTCACTCAAGCAGGACCAGATCCCACGGCACATCGGCGTCATGGTGGACGGCAACCGGCGCTGGGCGCGCCAGTTCAATGCCCCCACCAGCCAAGGACACCAGGCCGGCGCAGACAAAATCCACGAATTTCTGGGATGGTGCCAGGAACTGGGCGTCAAGGTCGTCACGCTCTACATGCTCTCCACGGACAACATGAACCGCTCCGGTGAGGAGCTGGACCTGCTCATGGGCATCATCGCCAACACCATGGACCGGCTCGACGAAGACGAAGACGTGTCTGTTCATGCCATGGGAGCACCGGAACTTTTGCCGGACTACCTGGCTGATCGGCTGAACAAACTCACGTCCCGGACGCCGGTCCACGAAAAGATCCACGTCAACGTCGCAGTCGGCTACGGTGGCCGCCGCGAAATTGTCGACGCCGTCAGGGAACTCCTGCACGACGCCGCCTCCAAAGGACGCACCATGTCCGAGGTGGCAGATGAACTTTCAGTGGACGACATCTCCCGGTTCCTCTACACCCGGGGCCAACCCGATCCGGACCTGGTGATCCGCACTTCAGGCGAGCAGCGGCTCTCCGGATTCCTCATGTGGCAAAGCGCTTACAGCGAGTTCTACTTCTGTGAAGCCCTGTGGCCCGCCTTCCGCAAGGTCGATTTCCTCCGTGCGCTCAGGGATTATGCCGGGCGGCAGCGCCGCTACGGAACCTAGCCCAGGCGCGGTTCACCGAAAATTAACGAGCCCGACATGCGACTTGCCGACGACGGATTGCGGAAATGAATGTGTCGGGGATTACGTTAAACCCATCAGCAGGCAAAACCGCCCGCTGATCGGGGAGGCCAGTATATGGAGCGGAACATCGCACCAGTTACATGGGAGGCCACGCCCGGCCTTCCGGCCGAGCCGCTTCACCATTAGGCCGGGCGACCGCCCGGGGCTGGAGTCGATGTGGCTATTTCTGAGCAACTGCCCGCAATGGTTTCCGACGGGGAAAGTGCAGCTACCTCTCGCGCCAAGCGGGTCCCACAAAAAGCGCGGGCAACAGCGTCCGCCACGGGCCGCAGCTATGTGATCGATACATCCGTCCTGCTTTCCGATCCCCACGCACTCCTGCGGTTCGCAGAACATGAGGTCATCGTTCCCATCGTGGTCATCAGTGAACTCGAGGGAAAGCGCCACGATCCGGAACTTGGCTACTTCGCCAGGAAAGCCCTGCGTCTCCTCGACGACCTCAGGATCGAACACGGCGGACTGGACCGGGCCATTCCCCTGGGGAACGACGGCGGGCTGCTCAGGGTGGAAATGAACCACATTTCCCCGGACGTGCTTCCTGCGGGCTTCCGCGGTGGCGACAACGACAGCCGGATCCTGGCCGTGGCCAAGAACCTGGCCAACGAGGGCCACAACGTCACGGTGGTCTCCAAAGACCTCCCCATGCGGGTCAAGGCGTCCGCCATGGGACTCCAGGCGGACGAGTACCGCAACGAACTCGTCAAGGACTCCGGCTGGACCGGCATGGCGGAAATAGAAGCCAACGACGACGAAATCACCACGCTCTACGGCCATGAACCTGTCTTCATTCCCGCAGCCGCCGAACTCCCCGTGAACACCGGACTGGTGCTTCTGTCGAACAGGGGATCCGCTCTGGGTCGCGTGGGAGCCGACAAGCAGGTCCGTCTGGTCAAGGGCGACCGGGACGTCTTCGGACTCCACGGACGCTCCGCCGAACAGCGGCTCGCCATCGACATGCTCATGGACCCCTCCGTAGGCATCGTGTCCATCGGCGGACGGGCAGGCACAGGCAAGTCCGCGCTTGCCCTCTGCGCAGGCCTTGAAGCCGTACTGGAGCGCCGTGAGCACCGGAAGGTGGTCGTCTTCCGGCCCCTGTACGCAGTGGGCGGCCAGGAGCTCGGCTACCTTCCCGGATCCGAATCCGAAAAAATGAACCCGTGGGCCCAGGCCGTGTTCGATACCCTCGGCGCGTTGGTCAGCCAGGAAGTCGTGGAAGAAGTCATGGACCGCGGCATGCTGGAAGTCCTGCCCCTGACCCACATCCGCGGGCGTTCGCTGCACGATGCCTTCGTCATCGTGGATGAAGCCCAGTCGCTCGAAAAGAACGTCCTGCTGACCGTCATGAGCCGCATCGGTCAAAACTCCAAGATCGTCCTCACCCACGATGTTGCCCAGCGCGACAACCTGCGCGTGGGACGGCACGACGGCGTTGCCGCCGTCGTGGAGACCCTCAAGGGACATCCGTTGTTCGGGCACATCACGCTGACCCGGTCCGAGCGTTCGCCGATTGCTGCGCTTGTTACGGAATTGCTGGAGGGGGCCGAGATCTAAGCATCTCCTTGGAACGTGGTGTCCAGGGCCGTGGTCCGGTTCGCCGGGCCACGGCCCTTCGCCGTCGCTTAGACACGACGAAGTGGAGGTGCAGTTACAGCTTCAGGTAGTTCTTTAGTTCTTCGTGGCCCTGGACTTTGAGGGTCCAGTCGGGGCGTTTGAAGGTGGTGGGGGTGAGACGGACTCTTTGGACTTCTTCGATTTTTTCTCCCCAGCCGTCCCGGGAGATGCCGTTGAGTTCGTAGCCGAGGCTGGTGGAGACGCCCAGGGATTGTTGGTTCCACGACGCTGCTTCGGATTCGGCCACTTCGGCGCCAAGGTAATCGAAGGCGTAACTGACGACGGCGGCGCGCATCTCCTTGCCGACGCCCTGGCCCTGCGCGGACTGCTTGAGCCAGGAACCCGTGCTTACCGTTTTGAGCGTCGCGAAGTTCCTGGCACCGAGGTCCTGAACGCCGAGGAATTCGTCGTCGCGCCAGACCGCCAGGAGGAGGGTCCAGGAATCCTTGGTGAAGTTTCCACGGCACCGCCAGTACCACTGGGCCATGTTCGGTGCCAGCTCGTCCGCCGGCATTTCAGCCCACGGCGTGCTGAAGGGGCTCTTGCCGGGTTCGTGGATACCTGAGCGGGCCGCGTCCACAGCGGCGGGGATGTCGTCGTCGAGAATCGGACGGACGGTCAGCCTCGGGGTGGTGAGAATGAGTCCGAACGGGGGCCAGATGTCTGCCAGCGATGTCATCGCCGTAGCTTAGCCCGAAAAGGCGGCGCGGTCAGGCGGCCGGGCCGATGTCCCACGGAATGTGCCGCCGGACGTCCGTGAGGTTCATGGACTCCGCCAGGAACAGGTCATCGAGCATGTACTCGTCGACACCCAGGATCTTCAGCCAGTGGCCCGTACCGGAAGTGTCGCCATCCAGGCTCTGGCTGGCCACGCAGACCCCTGTTCCGGTGTCGATCCTGATCAGCGTCCGGCCGGGATGGACCAAGGGCTGGGCGGGATCGGAAGGAACGTAGGTCCGGCTGGGCCTAACGATGGTTTCCAGGGCAGGACGGCCCTCGTGGTCCACTTCCATGGGGGGTTCGAGGAAGACGCGGTTGGTGTCCGGGAATTCGATGGGAACCGGCGCGTTGCCGGCCAACTCCACTGGATCCAAGGCTGCAGGCAGGCGGCCATTGCCGAAGGACGGCTCACCATACGCCGCCTCGGGACGCCTGCGCACCAGCCCGGCGTCGTCGTAGACAGGGGTTACCAGATGCGCCGGCAGCAGCCAGGACCGTCGCGTGGAGCTGACGTACAGGTCATCCCGGGAGTCGTTGATGCCGGTGGTGCTGTGGAGCAATTGACCGTCAGCCGTCTCAAGGCGGAGGGCCCCCGGGCGCCGCAGCCAGGCACGGACAATATTGGCGCCACTGCCGGGCCGCTCAAGATATTCAAATCGCAGGGTGGTCCACTTCCATGGCGAAGAACGGCATAGATTCCGGAATGTGGAGGACAAGTCAAAGCCCGGTTCGTCTGCACTGTAGCGCCCCATATCCACAGTTTACCCAAGCGTTCAAACGGGTCGGACGGGCAAAACGGGGTAGCATCCGAGGGTGATCCGACGACTCTCCGAGCTCTGGACGGCCAGCCCGCTGGGTTTTTGGCTGGTGGCGGCAGCCTGCCTGTATTTCGTGGTGATGGCTGTCCGGCTCACGGTCATCGACGTCCGCAGCCACTTGCTGCCCAACCGGATTGTGCTTCCGTCCTACGGTGTGGCCGGAGTGCTGTTGCTCGCTGCCGCGATCGCGGCGTCGTTTCCCGGTACCCCTACGCAAGGGGCAGCATCCGCCACTCTGTTGGGGGTGCCGGGGCTGGCGGTTCTTGCCGGCGGCGCGGCCCTCTGGTTCTTCTATTTCGTGCTGCGGTTCATCCATCCACCAGGGATGGGCTTTGGCGACGTGAAGCTGGCCGGGGTGCTGGGCCTCTACCTGGGCTATTTGGGTTGGAGCCACATCTTTGCCGGAACCTTTGCGGCCTTCCTCCTGGGAGGGCTTTGGAGCTTGTTCATCCTTGCCGCACGGCGGGGAACGCTGCGTTCGGCCATTCCGTTCGGTCCTTTCATGCTGGCCGGAGCAGCTGTTGCGATGGTGCTGCTGCCCGCATGAGGCTAGCCTGTCTGCAAGGCTGCAAACCGCGCCGGGACCGACCATTCTTGTGAGGAACGCTGAACCATGGGTGCCCCGGATTTTGTGCTCAGACTGCGGGAGAAGATCGGCCATGACCCCCTCTGGCTGCCGGCCGTCAGGGGAGTGGTCTTCGACGACGAAGGCAGGGTGCTGCTGGGCCAGCGGGCCGACAACGGGCACTGGGCCCTCATCACCGGAATGCTCGAACCGGGCGAACACCCCGCCCCAGGGCTGGTGCGCGAGATCTTCGAGGAGACTGCGGTGGTGGCGGAAACGGAACGGATTGTCGGCGTCGGCGTTGTAGGTCCCGTGACCTTTCCGAACGGCGACGTGTGCGACTTCCTGGACATCACCTTCCGGTGCAGGTACGTCTCGGGAGACGCCAGGGTCAATGACGACGAATCACTGGCCGTGGGCTGGTTCGCCTTGGATGATCTTCCGGAGATGAGCGCCGGCAACCTTGAAGCCATCAGGCTTGCCACGGAGCCCGAAGGCCCCGTGGCTTACCAAATGGAGGATTAGTGCTGTTGGCTTCCGGCGTCGGCTGTCGGGCGATCCGTCCTGAGGTCGTCCTCGTCCGGCGCCGTCTGCGTGGTTTCACGGCGCTCAGCCTCAAGCCTGTCAGCCTCCGCGCCCCCGATTGCTTCACCACGGGCCACCATGCCGGCGGTGTCGGAGAGTGGGATCTGCTTCAGCGTGATGGCCAAAACCAGGGCGATGGCGATGAACGGCACCAGGTACCAGAACACTGGAGCCAAGGAATTGGCGTACGCGTTCACAATCGCATCCCGCAACTGCTCAGGCAGCTGCGCCAGGGCTTGGGGATCAAGCGTGCTGGTGGACTGCGAAGCCTGCTCCGCAGAAGCGCCGGCACCGGTGAATGCCTCCCTGAGTGATTCAGCCAGGCGGTTGGTGAAGATGGAACCGAACACGGCGACACCCAGTGATGCACCGACCTCGCGGAAGTAGTTGTTGGTGCTGGTTGCCGTGCCGATCTGGTCCGCCGGAACGGAGTTCTGCACCACCAGGACGATGACCTGCATGATCAGCCCCAGGCCGGCTCCGAAGATGAACAGCTGCACGCAGATGACCCAGATCGGGGTTGCTGCCGTCAGGGTGGTCAGCCACAGCATGGCCGCAATGGTCAACGCCGCACCCAGGATCGGGAACATCTTGTACTTGCCGGTCTTGGAAATACGGATACCGGAGTAGATGGACGTGCCCATCAGGCCAACCATCATCGGCAGCATGAGCAGCCCGGATTCGGCTGCTGAAGTACCGGAGGACATCTGCAGGAAGGTGGGAACGAACGCGATGGCAGCGAACATGCCCAGGCCGAGCGTGAAGCCGATGGCGGTCGCGTTGATGAAGATCGGGTTTTTGAACAGGCTCAGCGGAATGATGGGGTCCTCGGCGCGCCGTTCAACCATGACGAAGGCAAAAGCGGCCAGCACCATGCCGGCGCCAAAGGCCCAGGTGAGGGGTGAATCCCAGCCTTCGTCCTTCTTGCCGCCGAAGTCGGTGAAGAAGATAAGGCAGGTGGTGGCGGCAGAGAGGAAGATGACTCCCAGGATGTCGATCTTCTTTTCGGCCTTTTTGTTGGGAAGCGTCAAGGTGAACCATGCGGTGATAAACGCCGCGATTCCGATGGGGATGTTGATGTAGAACGCCCATTCCCACGTGAGGTGGTCCACGAAGAAGCCGCCCAGCAGCGGTCCGGCGACGGCGGAGAGACCGAAGATGGCGCCCAGCGGACCCATGTACTTGCCGCGCTCCTTGGCGGGAACGATGTCGGCGATGATGGCCTGCGAGAGGATCATCAGGCCGCCGCCGCCCAGACCCTGGATGGCGCGGAAGATCACGAAGCCCCAGAAGTCGGTGGCGAAAGCGCAGCCCACCGAAGCGAGGGTAAACAGGGCGATGGCAACCAGGAACAGGTTGCGCCGGCCCAGGATGTCACCGAACTTGCCGTAGATGGGCATGACGATCGTGGTGGCCAGGAGATAGGCCGTGGTGATCCAGGCCTGGTGCTCGACACCGCCGAGCTTTCCCACGATGGTGGGCATGGCGGTGGAAACGATGGTTTGGTCGAGGCTGGACAGGAGCATGCCTGCGATCAGCGCCGAGAAGATGATCCAGATCCGTTTCTGGGTCAGCAGCAGTGGTTCTGCCGCCTTCGAGAGTGTACTCATGCGGGGTCCTTCGGTGTCTGTGCAGGAGTGGTGTCCAGCGGTTGCGATAAGAGTTTCCGGGCTGCGGCAAGGTTCTGGTCCAGGAGCTCGCGGTAAGGCCGCGTGTTGTCCTCCGAGAAGAACTGATGGGATGTCTTCTTGGAAACAGCGCCGAACACGGCTGAGGCCATGATGATCTCCGGATGTCCGGGGGAGAGGCCCTCACGGGCGGCGATCAGTTCCATGAACTGCCGCTCCCTGGCCTCGCCTTCAAGGGTCATGCGGCCCAGGAGCTGGGGCTCGGCCTTGATGGCAGCAATCAGTTGCTGGATCTCGGTACGGCTGATGGTGGAACGCTCCACGATGTCCACGGTGAGGTGGTACAGGGCAGCGAGCAACGTGGCGGAGATGCCGTCCGGCAGCCGTTCAGGATCCCGGTTGAAGTTATCCAGCGAATCCTGGGGCAGGTCATCGGAGAATGCTCCGATGACTGCGTCTTCCTTGGAGTGGAAGTAGTTGAAGAAGGTCCGGCGGGAGATGCCCGCCTCTTCGCACACCTCTTCCACGGTGTAGCCATTCAGGCCGCGTTCGGCGGTCAGGGTTCGTGCGACTGCCGTGATGGCCAGCCGCGTGGCGGCGCGCTTGCGCTCGCGGAGGCCGCCGTCGATATTTGCACTATTACTCACAAAGTAAAGTTTTGCACTTTTCGACCCAGGGTGCAAAATCCTGCTCGGAGGTCTTGTACACCTGATGCCGCTAAGGAGGTTTCTTGAGGGCACCTGCTGTACAAAAACTCCCGGGTACGACGACGGCCGGTACCTCTCGTGCGAAAGGTACCGGCCGTCGTGCTTTGGGTTTAAGCCAAGGGTCAGGCCTTGTGGGCCGGCGACGTCATGGTGGTGACGTCCAAAGCCTTATCGAGGTCGGCCTCGGAGACCTTGCCTTCGCCTTCGCCAACGAAGCCGAGCTGCTCGGTAGCCTGGCGGATGGTCAGGCCCTCCTTGACGGCGGTCTTGGCGATCTTGGCGGCGTTTTCGTAGCCGATGTACTTGTTCAGCGGCGTCACGATCGAGGGGGAGGCCTCGGCCAGGAACCGGGCGCGCTCGACGTTGGCGGTGATGCCGTCGATCATCTTGTCGGCCATGACGCGGCTGGTGTTGGCCAGCAGACGGATGGACTCGAGGAGGTTGGCGGCCATGACGGGGATGCCGACGTTGAGTTCGAAGGCGCCGTTGGTGCCGGACCAGGCGATGGCGGTGTCGTTGCCGATGACCTGGGCGCACACCATGATGGACGCTTCGCAGATGACCGGGTTGACCTTGCCGGGCATGATCGAGGAGCCGGGCTGGAGGTCCGGAAGGGCGATTTCGCCCAGGCCCGTGTTGGGGCCCGAGCCCATCCAGCGGAGGTCGTTGTTGATCTTCATGAAGGAGATCGCGATGTTGCGCAGCTGGCTGGAGCCCTCGATCAGGCCGTCGCGGTTCGCCTGTGCCTCAAAGTGGTCGCGGGCTTCGGTCAGCGGCAGGCCGGTGTCGGCTGCGAGGAGTTCGATGACGCGCTCCGGGAAGCCGGCCGGGGTGTTGATGCCGGTACCAACAGCGGTACCGCCCAGGGGGACCTCGGCTACGCGGGGGAGAGCGGCGTTGATGCGCTCGATGCCGTAGCGCACCTGCGCTGCGTAACCGCCAAATTCCTGGCCAAGCATGACCGGGGTCGCATCCATGAGGTGCGTACGGCCGGACTTGACGACGTCCTTGAACTCCACGGCCTTGCGGTCCAGGGAAGCTGCCAGGTACTCAAGGGCCGGGATCAGGTCATTGATCAGGGCCGAGGTGGCGGCGACGTGGACGGAAGTCGGGAAGACGTCGTTGGAGGACTGGGAAGCGTTGACGTGGTCGTTGGGGTGGACCACCTTGTCGCTGCCGGCGGCCGAGAGGGCGCGGGAAGCCAGTTCCGCGATGACCTCGTTGGTGTTCATGTTGGACGAGGTACCCGAGCCGGTCTGGAAAACGTCGATCGGGAAGTCGCCGTCGTACTTGCCCGTTGCAACCTCATCGGCAGCTGCGGCGATGGCCTCGGCGAGCTCGCCATCGAGCACCCCCAGTTCGGCGTTCGCCAGTGCGGCGGCCTTCTTGACCCGGGCAAGGGCTTCAATGTGTGTGCGCTCGAGCGTTTTGCCGGAGATGGGGAAGTTCTCCACAGCACGCTGCGTCTGGGCGCGGTACAGGGCGTTCACGGGGACGCGAACTTCGCCCATCGTGTCATGTTCAATACGGAACTCAGTGGTGGAAGTCATGGGGCTAGCTTATGGCGATCCGACGCCTCACAGAAAACCCGGAGGAGAGTGCTACGTGCTCCGGCGTTGCCGCCGGAGCACGTCCTCTTAGAGCTTGCCGATCCCGGAAACGAGGGCCGCGCGGCCCTCATCGAGCTTGTACGACAGGCCGATGACGGCGACGCGGCCGTCGTCGATGGCGTCGGAAATCACACGGGAGCTGTCAGCCAGGCGTGCGGCGGTCTGCTTCACGTGCTCCACCACCATGTCGTTGACGTCTTCCTGCTCGTTGCGCTTGGCAGTCAGGACGGAGGGGGTGATGCGTTCGACGAGGTCCCGGATGAAGCCCGCAGGCATCTCACCGGTCTCGACAGCTGCCTTGGTGGCCTTCACCGCACCACAGCTGTCGTGGCCGAGGATGACGATCAACGGAACCCGGAGTTGGCTGATGCTGTATTCCAGGGAACCGAGGACGGCATCGTCAATCACCTGGCCGGCGGTCCGCACAACAAAAGCATCACCAAGGCCGAGGTCGAAAATGATCTCTGCAGCGAGCCGGGAATCGGAACAACCGAAGATGACGGCGAAGGGGTTTTGGTCCTCGATGAGGGACGAGCGACGGGCGGCATCCTGGTTGGGGTGCAGGGATTCGCCGGAGACAAAGCGTTCGTTGCCCTCGCGGAGACGGCGCCACGCCAGGGCTGGAGTCAGGTAAGTAGGCACGAACCTTACTTTACGACGCAGAGACAGCAGTCAGTGAAACTGTTGCGCGCCAATCGGTCAGGCGGACGGGGCAGCTGAGGCCGAAGGTGCGGTGCCCTGGTCCGCTGACTTGACGACGGCGGTGGCCAACGTCGCGAATTCCTCGAGGCTTGCCGTGCCGCTCAGGATGATGGTGGTGCCCTTGTAGTCCAGGACCATGCTGCGCTTTTCCTTGCCCGAATCGCGCAGTTCCCACTCCTGCCCGCCGGCGTTGCGCGTGCCGGTGACCGGGAGGTTGCCCGTCTGCTGCAATACCCAGGTGGGATTGGCCTTATTGGTCTGGGTGAGGCCGATGAAAGCTTCCTTGGGAGTCAGGAAACCGACCTCCCAAGTGGGCACGCCTGTCCCGCTGCCCGATTCCCACCGCGCGTAATTCGGGGTAAATGTGTCGCCGGTATCGGGAGTGACAGGTGTGAATCCCGCCACACCTTCGGCGTTCCTGGCGATGGAGGAGACATCGATGGGAGGCCTGAAGCCGTCGCCCTTCGGAGCCGGATTCATCAGGACGATGGGGAGGAAAGCCAGCACGCAGACCAAAAGGGCAATGACCATGCCAATCACGGACGCGTTGGCCCGTTTGGCAGCTTTCGCCGCGATGACGGGCTTGAAGGGGGCATCCGGGGCACTGGTTGGCTCAGCCGCGGCAGCATCCGGTTGGTTGCCGGCAGCGGGCTTGTCCTGCGTTTCACTCACCCTCCCATGATCCCTTATCGGGGCAGGGAACACACATCGGGCAACCTCACCGCCGGTATTGCGGCCGGTGGTCATTCAACCACCCGGAGTGGACGTGGCGACTATGATCGTTGGTAGAGGAACCCCGGGTTGCCCCGCGCAACCATGTCCGGTCCCGTGAATCGTCACTCGAAGAAGAGGTTCAAGTGTCTCCTGCACCAATGACCCAGCAGTATTCCACGATTTCGCCGTCGCTCGCCGTCGGCATCGACGAACCCGACCGCAACCTTGCGCTTGAACTCGTCCGCGTCACCGAAGCCGCGGCAATTGCCGGCGGCCACTGGGTAGGTTTCGGCGACAAGAACAAAGCCGACGGTGCCGCCGTCGACGCCATGCGTTCGTTCCTTCACACCGTCCACTTCAACGGCGTCGTGGTGATTGGTGAAGGCGAAAAAGACGAAGCCCCCATGCTGTTCAACGGCGAGCAGGTTGGTGACGGCACCGGTCCCGAGTGCGACGTCGCCGTCGATCCCATCGACGGAACCCGCCTCACCGCCCTGGGCATCAACAACGCCCTCGCAGTGCTGGCAGTCGCTGAGCGCGGCTCCATGTTCGACCCCTCCGCAGTCTTCTACATGGAGAAGCTCGTCACGGGTCCCGAGGCCGCCGACATGGTGGATCTGCGCCTGCCCGTCAAGCAGAACCTGCACCTCATCGCCAAGGCCAAGGGCGTCAAGGTCAACCAGCTCAACGTCATGATCCTTGACCGTGACCGCCACCGCCCTCTGGTTGAAGAGATCCGCGAAGCCGGCGCGCGCACCAAGTTCATCATGGACGGCGACGTCGCAGGCGCCATTGCAGCAGCCCGTACCGGCACCGGCGTCGACGCCCTCATGGGCATCGGCGGCACCCCGGAAGGCATCGTTGCAGCCTGCGCCATCAAGTCCCTCGGCGGCGTCATCCAGGGCCGCCTCTGGCCGACGTCGGACGACGAGAAGCAGAAGGCCATCGACGCCGGACACGACCTCGACCGCGTCCTGTCCACCAACGACCTCGTCACCTCGGACAACTGCTACTTCGCAGCCACCGGCATCACCGACGGCGACCTCCTGCACGGCGTCCGCTACCAGAAGGACCGCGTCCTGACCCAGTCCATCGTGATGCGCTCGAAGTCCGGCACCGTCCGCTTCGTTGATGCTGAGCACCACGCATCCAAGTGGGAGACGTACGCGCGCAAGGCGTAACCTCCGCAGCTCACAGAAGGACGGCGAGCATCGCTCGGCGGCTATCTCCTCGTACCTCGTCGATTTGATGCCGCTGTCGCGATACCCGCCGTCCTTCTCTGTGTCCGGCCGGCTTCCGCTTCGCGCTGTTGTGGGGTGTGCCGGGCGCGGGTGGAGCCGGGAAAGGCTTAGCGGAGTTTGTCGCGGAGCTTCCTGGCCAGCTGGTAGGCGCCGTAGCGGAGTTTGTTGACCGGGAGGTCCCAGGTGCCGGGGTAGGAGACTTCGCGGCCTCCGAAGGATTTCTTGAACGCCGTGAAGCCCGCCCATTTGTGGTCCGGCTGGTCCTCGGGTGCGACGCCCCAGAGGTCCACGTGCTTGAGGCCCTTTTCCTTGGCGTCTGCCATGAGGGTGACCAGGAGGGGGATACCTGCGCTGAGCTTGCGGTGCGTGTCATCGAGTGCCGCGTGGGCGTAGACCCGGGTGTCTGCCGAATCGTAGGCGAAGGCGGCCGCGATGGGCTCACCTTCCAGTTCGGCGATGAACAAGGTTCCGGCCCCTGCAGGCAGCAATGATGCCGCCACCTGGGTCAGGTATTCATCGCTCTGCGGCTTGAAGCCATTCCGCGCCGCCGTCAGGTGGAGGAAGTGCAGCAGGATGGAGATGTCCGCCGGGTCCTGGGAGGTCCGGAACGTCACTCCCTTTTTGTGGATGTTCCGGTACAAGTTCCGGTTTGTTGGCTTCATGCCCGCGAGGACGTCCTTGAAATCCCCGTCCAGATCCACAATCCAGCTGAGTTCCGGCTGCTGGTTGACCGGCGCGGGCCGTAAGCCCCGCGCGCGGAGCAGGGGACCGGCGTCGGACGCGGTAAAACCTGCCGCAGCAGGTTCCATCCGGACGAAGACGGCGTGCTCCGCCTTGGCCAGCGCCACCAAAGCCGCCGTGGCGGCGTCGAATGCTTCGACGGAATCAGCCACAGGCCCATAGGGCGCGTAGATGACTTTGCCGGCGGGGTTCTTCTCCTCAATAGCGAGGAAACTCCATCCGGGGCCGGTTTTTTCGTGGACGCGGCGCCCCAGGGAACGCTGGACTGCCGCCCATGCGGGCGTTTGGAGGAAGAATTCCACGGTTCAGTTCCCCAAGCCTGTCGTGACTGCGAAGGCAATGCTGGTGTCCGTCGCGCCCTGGACCGGGTGGACGTTGACCGGGGCTTCGACGTCGGGGATGAACGCTGCAGCGCCACGTCCAAGCTGGAGGTCGCTCTTGGGCGAGTCGAGAAGCACGGCGCCGGAAACAACCACGACGACGGCGGGCCCGGTCTGCGCCAGCGGCACCGGTGCTGCGTCAGGGCCGAGCTCGATGCGCTGGAGCTGGAACTCCTTGAACGGCGGGCGGTACAGCTCCTGTCCGAACTCCGTCCCGCTGGCCTCGACGCGTGGAACCCCGAGGGATTCGAAACGTACGGTCTTCAACAGTTCCGGAACGTCCACGTGCTTGGGCGTGAGTCCACCGCGAAGGACATTGTCCGAGGACGCCATGACCTCGACGCCCAGGCCGTGCAGATAGGCGTGGATGTTCCCCGCAGGGAGGTAGACCACTTCACCGGGTTCGAGGGACAAATGGTTCAGGAGCAGGGAGATGAGGACGCCGGGGTCTCCGGGGAAGGCTTCATTGATGTCCAGCATTGCGGTCAGCGCTTCCCGGTGCGGCTCCAGCGGTGCCCCGGCAGAAAGTACCGCGACTACCTCGTTAATGGCATCGGAGACGTCACTGCCGCCCTGGATGAGCCGGCTGAAGGCAGCCTTCAGCGCAGCGGAAGCATCAGCTTGCGCAAGGTCGGTGACGACGTCCGCGATAACGGCGGGAACGTCGATGGCGGCGGAGTCAAGGACGTGCGCCAGGTGTTCAAAGATGCCGCGGGAGTCAGCAGGGGAGCGGAAGCCGCACAACGCCTTGAAGGGCGTGAGGGCGAAGATCATTTCCGGCTTGTGGTTGTCATCGCGGTAGTTGCGTTCAGCGGCGTCGGGGGCGATCCCGGCGGCGTTCTCGCGGGCAAACCCTTCACGGGCCTGCTCCAGGCTCGGATGGACCTGGAGGGAAAGCGGCTTTTCGGCCGCCAGGAGCTTGGTGAGGAACGGCAGGCGGGGACCAAATCCGGCGAGGCTTTCGGAGCCAAGGAAGCGCTGCGGATCCGAGGCGATCAAGGCATCCAGGGGCTGGGTGACACCGTTGGGGTGAATGGCCGTCGAAGGGGAGTCCGGGTGGGCCCCGATCCACATTTCGGCCTCCGGGCCGCCCGAGGCCTGCCGGCCCAGCAGTCCGGCGATGGCCGTCGTCGAACCCCACGCATAGGGCCGCAAAACATTCTCAATCTGGTACACGAAAGAAAGTCCTTATCGTTGCGCTGGACGTGGGATGGAACTCAAAGGGGGAATTTACAGTGGTGCGCACTGGCCGTTGGTGGCCACGAGGTCGCGGATGCCTTGCTCATCGCCCTGGGCTTTGAGGCCGTTCAACAACTCAATGGTGATCGGCGTGCCGTCGGGGGTTGTGGTCACCGGAGTGAAGTCCGCAGAGGGTGAAGGCAGTTGGCTTGCGGGCAGCAGGCCAGTAACCGGACCGGCGGCCATGACGGGCCCGGCGCCCGGACGGTCATGGGTCACGACGGCGTCACTTGCCTTGGGGCTGTTGGACGAGGCGAGGACTTCCTGGACCTTGGAGTGGATCAGGTCAAAGTCAGGCACCGTGGAGAACGATGCGTCGAAGTCCGGCGGCCCGATGGTGAGGCGTTTGACGGGCTGGTTCTTGGACTTCAAGGCGAGGTCCACAAAGCTGCCCAGCTGGTTGGACGAGATGTTGGAATCGACCACCTTGGTCCCGGCGTTGGCGATGTCCTCGAACTTGGTCAGGAGAGTGGCCGGGTCCAGCTGCTTGAGCATGGCCTGCTGCACGCATTGCTGGCGTGCAATGCGGGCGTAGTCGTCCACGAATTCGCGGGAGCGGCCGTACCAGAGGGCGTGGAAGCCGTCCAGATGCTGGTCGCCGGCAGGGATCCAGCCCTCGGGCATGCCATGGATTCCGTTGGCCTCATCGGTGACGGGGCCGCTGATGGGTACCCAACCGCCGGCCTTGATGCGGATGCCGCCCATGGCGTCGATGAGTTTGGCGAACCCATCCATATCCACCAGGACATAGGCTTGGACCGTGATACCGAGGGTTCCGGACACAGCTTCCAGGGTTGCCTGTGCGCCCGGATCCTGAACGCCCGGATACAGGTCCTGGTACTTGTTGGTCACCTCGGTGTTGACGGCGTTGATGAGGCACTCGTCGCCGCAGTTGTAGCCCTCGGGGTAGATCTTCCGCATGGGCGAACTCTCGCTGAACTGTGCGTTCTGGAGGTTGCGGGGGACTGAAATGATGGCGCTTTCGCCCGTTTTCGCATCGACGCTGATCACGGACAGGCTATCGGGACGGCGTCCCGTCCTGTCATCGCCGGCGTCGCCACCCATCATCAGGAAGTTGTAACGCCCGTCCACGGGATCGATCGCGGGACCGGCGTCGAAAATACTGCCGATTGCGTTGCGGCTGACGTTCAGGACATAGGCAATGTAGCCCAGCGATCCGCTCGCCAGCACGGTGGAGATTGCCACCACGACGGCAATGATGGGACGCATGCCGGGTGCCAGGAGTGTCGGCCTGATGATCCGCAGGGTGTTGAGGAACAGGTAGGCCCATCCCAGGGCCAGCGCCACGAGGACCACGATAATGAACAGCGACCCCACGGGGTGGGTGACAATGCTCAGCAGCATGGTCCGGTTGGTGACTGCGATGACGATGGTTATCAGCGCCAGCGCCCACACCGTGAGCGTAACGCGCAGCGCGATGCGGCCAAGTTTGCGGTCGCCCGCAACGATTTGTGCGCTGCCGGGGACCAGGAGCGTGAGGAGGACCAGCACGAAGGCGCGTTTGGTCCGCACCGGCGCACTGGCGCCGGATGGATAGCGGACAGGATCAGTCAGGGCGGAACCGGGCTGATTCGTGTTCTTGTGCATGGTAGTCATCCGCTGCCTTCCTAGCGGGGGCTCCGGGCTGACGGGTTGGCAGGGGAGAAGACTTCCTCAACCTTGTGGCGAAGGTTCTCCCCTTTTTTGGTGGCCACATCGTTGAGTTCCTGGGCGAAAGCCAGGAGGTCGCCACGAAGCTTGGCGGCAAGTTCATCAGTACCGGAGGCCAGCATCCGCACGGCCAGGAGGCCGGCGTTGCGGGCCCCTGCAATCGACACCGTGGCGACGGGGACGCCGGCCGGCATCTGCACGATCGACAGCAAGGAGTCCATGCCGTCCAGTGTCTTGAGCGGAACCGGAACGCCGATTACCGGAAGGGGGGTCACCGAGGCCAGCATGCCCGGAAGGTGGGCCGCGCCGCCGGCTCCGGCAATGATGACGCGGAGACCGCGCTGGTGGGCGTTCTGTCCGTAGCTGATCATTTCCGTGGGCATACGGTGGGCCGAAACGACGTCCGCTTCAAAAGGTATGCCGAACTCGGCCAGGGCATCGGCCGCGGCCTCCATGACGGGCCAGTCGGAGTCCGAGCCCATGACGAGTCCTACCAGCGGGGCCTGCGGTGTTGTCGTCATACGGTCTCCTCCAGAGTGGGCTGCTCAGGCTTGCGGCCGTCGCGGATGATGTTGGCCACGGTGGTCGCGCGCTGGCGCACCGAGTCGACGTCGGAGGCAGAGGTGCCCACGAGGTTGACGTGACCGATCTTGCGGCCAGGGCGGACGGACTTGCCGTAGGAATGCACCTTGGCCGCGGGCTCATAGGCCAGCGCCTGCGGGAAGGCCTTGAAGAGGTCCTGGTTTTCGCCCCCGAGGAAGTTTTTCATCACCACTACCGGAGCGAGCGCATCGGTGGCGCCCAGCGGCAGGTCCAGAACTGCACGCAAGTGCTGTTCGAACTGGCTGGTGATGGAACCATCCTGGGTCCAGTGGCCGGTGTTGTGCGGACGCATGGCAAGTTCATTGATCAGGAAGCCCGCGCCGACGCCGGGAGTTTCGAACAACTCTGCCGCCATCACGCCTGTGACGCCGAGCTCATTGGCGATGCGGAGCGCAGCTTCCTCGGCAGCGGCAGCTACTTCCACGGGAATGTTCTGTGCCGGGGCTATGACTTCGTCGCAGACTCCGTCCACCTGGATGGTGTGGACCACCGGCCAGGCCCGGGACTCGCCGCTGGGCGTGCGAGCCACCAGGGCTGAGAGTTCACGGCTGAACTCCACCTTCGCTTCGGCCAGCAGGGGGCTCATGGCCTGGAACCAATCGTTGGTCTCCAGGGCCTCCTGGGCGGAGTCGACAATTCTGACGCCCTTGCCGTCGTAGCCGCCACGAGGTGTCTTCAGCACTACGGGCCAGCCGATCCTGTCACCGAAGGCGACCAGTTCGTCAACCGTGTGCACGGCAGACCATTCGGGGTTGGGCAGGCCCAGGCGGTCAATGGCGGCCCGCATCACGAGCTTGTCCTGGGCGTTGACCAGGGCATCGGGGCCGGGCTGGACATTGACGCCTGCGTCCAACAGCGCCCTCAGGTGCCCGGTGGGGACGTGTTCGTGATCGAACGTCAGTACGTCCAGGCCTTTTGAGAACTCAAGGAGGGCCTCGAGGTCCTTGTAGTCGCCAATGGGGGCCGTGGGTACGGCAGCCACAGCCGAAACGTCCTCGCCTTCGGCCAAAACGCGGAGTTCAAAGCCCAGTGCGGTAGCGGGCGGAGCCATCATTCGTGCGAGTTGGCCGCCGCCAACAACGCCAATTACTGGAAAAGTCACAAGGTTCAGCCTACCGAACCGGCAGGGGGATCACTGATTCTGCCGCCCTTTTGGCGCCATTTATCGTCAGTTCCGGCCACTGTATTGGCGTTCTCACAGCGTACTCCCGGGCAGCGCTTGGAAATCGGCGCTAAAATGGTCGAGGCCCATCGGCCCACTTTCAACGGCCATGGAGGGTCATGATCACCACACTCGCAGATCGCATCCGCGGACTTGCTTCGCTTTTTTGGCGCGAAGTAGCCAAGTTCGGCGCTGTTGGTGGTGTTGCGTTCGTTATCGACAACGGCCTCACGTACTACCTGATGCATGGCCCCATGACCGACAGCCCGTCCAAGGCACGTTTTGTCGGTGCCGTGGTGGCGACGATCTTCTCGTGGATTGCCAACCGGTTCTGGACCTTCCGGCACCGCCGGCAGGACAACGTTGTGCGCGAGTTCGTGATGTTCGTCATCATCAACGGTATCGGCATCGGTATCTCCACCGGCTTCACGTTCATTGCCAACTACTGGTTGAACATCACTGACAAGAACATGCTTTTCGCGGCCGGCGTGGTCGGCATCCTGGTGGCGACAGTGGTCCGCTTCTTTGCCTACCGGTTCCTGGTCTTCAACAAGGAACTCGACCAGGAACCCGAGTTCTCGCACGACCACGAACTTCTGGACATGCATCCCAAGGCCAAGGCGGGGGCGGAAGCCGGCGCCGGCAACCCGTCGACCGGCGAGTTTCCTTCGGTCAAGAAACCCTGACAAACGCTAAGGCCGGCACAAACGCTAAGGCCGGCTGACGCGCTCGTTGTCCAGAAGATGCGCGGTGACCTCGACATCTTCGTGCACCAGCACTACGGAGCCGTCTTCTTTCCATGCTCCCAGGGCGGCCGAGAGGCATGATTCCAAGCCATCGCCGGCGCGGACCAGGAGGCGGACACCCGGTTCCTGCGCAGCCGCGAATCCCTCGAGAAGAGCCGAGTGCGCGTATCCGGCCGTGCCACGTACCGCGGGGTTTTCCGCCCCGGGTTCGTCATGCGCCATGAACACGTCGCCATGGGAGCGGACTTCCGCCGCGTAATCCACGACGCCGGACGGCAGCTCGCCCGGCCAGCGCATCGCAAGCGCTGCGAGCGGCACGGCGACGACCGCGTCGAAGCCCGCCCCGGCGCCGTCGTCGGGCTTGTCGGTTACCAGCAGCTCCGCCGAGGTGCCGTCAAGCACCACTTCCATGCCTAACTGCCAGGCGGCAAGGGCCCACACAAAGGACTTCCAGTGCGCGGGGAGGTCCAGCCGGACGGCCATTCCGGGCTCGGCATCGAGTTCGTCCTGCAGCAGGTTGCCAGTCTTGGCCACCCAGTTGTCGAAGACCCGTCCGGAGAGTTCAACACGCTCGGAGCCGGGGCCGTACCAGGTGAGCCTGGGCGAGGTGGAATGCCCGGACCTCAGGGCGGTCATCAAGTTCACTGCCGGAATGCTCATGGATCAATCTTGCCACGCAGGTCCCGCACCACTCCGGGCAGCAACCCCTTGGATGTGAATTGCGACACATCAATGTTTGTCCATTCGCTGGGCTTCGGGAGGGTGCCGCTGCTATTTCCGCGGAAATTCAACGAAAGTTAACCTCAACCGATCCTGTGCTTCCATTTCCCGCGGCAATCCGCGGAAGCCGCGGCCTGGATGTTGGGCGTGGCGCATCCCACTTTTCCACAGCTTCTTGATTATTATCCCGGCGCGGCTTGACTGGCGGGTAGTTACACGCGTGTAATTAGTAATCAACGCCGCTGCGCAGACAACCCGGACACCGGGAATCGGAAACACATCCAAGCAGCAGCTGCAAACTCAGGAGGGACGCCATGGGGCAAGCGTTGCGTATCCAGAAAGATGCAGTCGTCGCAGAACATGCGTCGGTGAAATACCGTTCGCGGGAGGTGCCGGGAGACTGGTACGTAGACCCTGCGGATCCGGAAGCGGCAGACCGATACAACCAGAATGTGCAGCAGTCTTTGGAGGATCAGGCGACAGCCCTCCTCGCAGCACATGAGGCATTGATTGGCGACCTGCCGGCTGGTCCGGAAGAAGACCTCGACGATCCTCCCATGGAGCTGCGCCGTCCGCTTGAGACGCCCGGACAGCCTGTGTGGATCGGTCTCCCCGGCCAAGGGGATTTCGATGACGAAGGTGAACTTGGCTGGCAGACGGACGCGCTGTGCGCGCAGACCGATCCTGAAGCGTTTTTCCCTGAAAAGGGCGGATCGACCCGGGATGCCAAGAAAGTGTGCGGAGCGTGCAACGTTCGCTCGCAGTGCTTGGAGTATGCCCTCGCCAATGACGAGCGGTTCGGTATTTGGGGCGGGCTTTCCGAGCGGGAGCGCCGTCGGCTAAGGAAGCGAGCGGTCTAATTCTCAAGGAAGTGCACGTTACCGCCGTCGTGGTTTCCCACGACGGCGGCAACTATCTGCCCAGGACATTGGCGGCATTGTCGGACCAGACGCGTTCGGCAGATGCCGCCATTGGCGTTGATACAGGTTCCACGGACAACTCCCTGGACCTGCTCCGGGAGGCCTTTGGCCAAGGCAATGCCACCACATTCCACCAAGCCAAGTCAGGCTTTGGCGCGGCTGTCCGTGCGGGGTTGCAGGAGCTCGCTCCCGCCGCTGCTGCGACCGGTGACAGCCGGACCGTGGAGTGGATCTGGCTCCTGCATGATGATGCGGCGCCCGCGCCTGACGCGTTGGCGGAGCTGCTCCATGCCGTTGAGCGCGCGCCGTCGGTAACCGTCGCTGGTTGCAAGCAGCTCGGCTGGGACAACGACCGGCACTTGGTGGATGTGGGCCTCTCAACGAGCCGCTGGGCTGAGCGACTCACCCTGATTGACGCCGACGAAGTCGACCAAGGGCAGTACGACGCCCGCTCCGACACATTCGCGGTCAATTCGGCGGGCATGCTGATCCGACGCGATGTCTGGGAACAGTTGGACGGGTTCGACCCAGCGCTGCCCGGCAGCGGCGACGACGTCGATTTTTGCTGGCGGAACTGGCTCGCCGGGAACCGCGTGGTGGTTGTGCCCAGCGCCCGGATGTTCCACGTTGAGCACCGCCCCCATGGCCTGGGAACGTCCTCGGCAGCGCGCAAGGCCCAGATCCACCTGCGCCTGAAGCACACGCCCTGGTGGAACGTTCCCTTCCAGGCTTTGGGAGCACTTTTTGGCGCGGTTGTCCGCCTGGTGCTGAGCATCCTGGTGAAGGAGCCAGGCTATGGCTTCTCCCAGTTCACTGCCACACTTGCCGCTTTGATGCGTCCTGTCGCAATCGCGAGGGGGCGCCGCACAGCTGCGAAAACGCGACGGGTCCATCGTTCCGTCGTCCGGGGCCTCCAGACACCAACACGCGAGGTCCGGGCCAACCGGCGGTCCTTGCTGGAAGCCATCCGGCCTGCCGATGACGCCGCGCCCGTGAGCGACCTGCTGGCTCCCGAACCAAGTGGCGACGCCGCCGACGACTTCGCCGCCCTGGCCACGAACGAACGTGGCTGGGTGGGAACGGGTGCTGTTGCCGCCGCATGCGTTGCCCTGGCAGCGGCCCTCGTGGGTTTGCTGGGTCTGCTCCGTTCCGGCGCGATCACCGGTGGTGGGCTTCTCCCGCTTTCCGCAACACCGGCCGGGATCTGGGCCAACGCCTCCACGTGGTGGATTTCCCTGGGCGCCGGACTTCCGGGCCACGGAGATCCCTTTGGCTACGTCTTATGGGTGCTGTCGATCCTCGGTGGCGGGGATGCGAATGCATCCATGGCGTGGCTCCTCGTCCTGGCCATGCCTTTGTCCGCTGTCGGAGCATGGTTCGCATCGGGTGCCTTGACCACCAAGCGCCGGTTCCGGACCGTGGCAGCCCTGCTGTGGGCCGGTGCGCCGAGTCTCCTGATCGCCATCAACGAAGGCCGCGTCGGTGCCCTCGTGGCGCACATCATGATGCCGTTGCTGCTCCTGGCCCTGGTGCGGGCGTCCGGATCTGCCCTCGGTCAAACGAGCACGGCACAATCAAGCACGGCGGGCGCGCAGCGAAGCGCGTCAGCCGTTGCGGGCCGGTTCCCGGCCCCTCTTCGCGGTAAGCCCGGCATCAACGGGACACCCTCCTGGACGGCTGCAGCGGCCGCCGGCCTGGTGATGGCCGTCGTCACCGCCTCAGCACCATCGTTGCTGGGCCCCATTGCCGTTGCAGTGATCCTCGCTGCCGTAGTTCTGGGACAGCGCGGCAAAACCATGTGGTGGTCGTTACTGCCGACTCTTGCCTTGTTCCTTCCGTACGGCATTTCCGTCCTCGACAGGCCCCGGTCCCTGCTGGCTGATCCTGGACTTCCCCTTGCTTTTGATGCGGCTCCCTTGTGGCAGCAGCTACTCGGCCAACCGCTGGCTTTCAGTATCGACGGCGGCCTGACGGGACTGTCGGTGTTCGGTCCCGGTGCTGTTCCGTGGGCTTTGATCCTGGCTTTGCTGATTGGGGCTCCGGTGTTGCTGCTTGCGGTGGCCTCGCTGTTCCTCCCCGGCAAACGCACAGCATTGGCCAGGGTGTTCTGGCTGGCTGCGCTGGCCACCTTGGCCAGCGCCTGGTTGGTGGGGCATGTAGCCACCGGCGTCAACAACAACGTCATTGTCGGGCCGTTTACCGGTCCGGCGGTTTCAGCATCAGGCATGTTGCTGCTCGGTGCTGCCCTGCTCGGAGCGGAGAAGCTCTTTTCGGCGAGCCGGCGGGCATCCGATCCTGCCCGCCGGAAGTTCCAGATGCGTCGCGTCGCGTCCGGTGTGGTGGTTGCTCTCCTCGTTGCCGGGCCCGTGGCCGGAATGGGTGCCTGGGCTGCGCAGAACGTCCTGCAGCCCTCGACGTCGACGGATTCACCGGCTGCCCCGGCAGCCCGGCAAGCGGCCTCGTCATTGGGTAGCCCGCGTCAGGTCCGGCCGATGGAATCAGGCACGCTGCCTGCTACCGCCGTCGACCGCGGCCAGGGACCCGAGCGAACGCGGACATTGGTGATCACCAGCGGCGAGCAAGGTGCGTTTACCTCCTCGCTCATGCGAGGGGCCGGAACAACCCTGGACAGCTTGTCCACCATCGCCTCGGCGAGGACCATCATTGGCGCTCCCGGACGCGAGGAAATCACGAGCGATGACGCCGCTACAGCGTCTCTGCGGCGGGCAGTGGCCACTATCGTGGCGAGCACCGGCGTTGACCCGCGTCCCGACCTCGAGCAACTCGGTGCCGGTTTCGTGGTCCTCAAGGCCGCGGACAATGCTGCCCAACTGACGGCAAGCAGAATCGACGCCGTCCCAGGGTTGGTGGCTGTCGGCCAGACCGACGCCGGGTGGTTGTGGCGCGTAACTCCGCGGAACCAGCCCTCGGCGGGCGCCGCAGAAACGGCGCATCGTGTCCGTATCATCGACGCCCAAGGAAGCACTGTGGGCACCTTGCCTTCGGAGGATGTGAACGTCAACGCCAGCGTCCCATCCGGTGATGAGGGCAGGAAAGTGGTCGTGGCTGAGCGATCGGATCCCGGTTGGACGGCCACCTTGGACGGTAAGCAGCTGCAGGCAACAACATCCGGGTGGTCACAGGCGTTCGACCTGCCGGCCGGTGGCGGACAGTTGGAGATCCGCTACACGAACCCGTGGGCCCTGTGGCTCGGGATCCTGCAGGCCGTAGTGATCGCCTTGACGGTCCTGCTGGCGATCCCGATGCCTGCCCGCCGGTCTCGTACCGGCATGTCGAGGGACGAAGTCTCCCTCCGTAAGGAGTACAGCAGTGTCTGACGAGCAGAAGAAAAACGCCGACGACGCACCGCAGACGGCCGGCGAAACGCCGGTCGAGGACAAGCCAACGTTTAAAGGAAAGTCTCGCCGCGGCGAACAGTCCTCCCGCGGCGAACAGTCTTCCCGCAGCGAACAGTCTTCCCGCAGCATGCGGGGGTCCCGAAGCTCCAGCAAAGGCATGGTCACCGGTGTTCTGTCGGCAGTGGTCATCCTGGCTGCCGGGGGAGGCGCTGTGGCTGCCAGCTCGATGGTTCCGGGTCCCTCCGGCGGCACGAGCACCGACGTGCAGCAGGCGGATGTTCCCGCCGGCAGGGCCTTGGGCGTCTGCCCGGAACCGGCCCGCCTGGTCAATGGGACAGTGGTGGGCACGGATGCTGACTTCAGCCCCGTGTCGACGACGGCTACCAGCGCGCTCAACGCTGTGGTGCTGAGCAATCCGGCCGGCACCGTTCCCGGCAGCAAGGTCACTTCCCTTGGAGGCGGGAACGTCGCGGAAATCGCCAAGACTCCCACGAGCACTCCTACGCCGACGGCGGGTCCCCCTGTGCTTGCTGCGGGCGTGGCTTCCATCAGTCCGGTAACCTCGCCCACGGTGGTGGAAGCCGGGCCCATCGGAAACGAGCAAGCATCCTTGGCAGCCCACCTCAGTTACTCGGCAACCGACGGCGACCTCCGTGGCCTCGCTTCCGCACAATGCCAGCCGCCGAGCAACGATGCGTGGGTGCTGGGCGCGAACACGGCTGTCGGCCGCACAGCTGTCCTCAATCTCAGCAATTCATCAGAGACGCCCGCCACGGTGAGCCTTGATCTCTACGGGTACGAAGGTCAGATTCAGGCTCCGGGTGCCAGGGGGCTTCTGGTGGCGCCGGGAACCACCCGCTCCGTGAACCTCGCCGGGCTCGCTCCGGGCCAATCCCAGCTGGGCATCCGCGTGCGCAGCACTGGCGGTCCGGTGGCCGGGACCATCCAGCAGAGCGTACTGCGCGGGCTGGCTCCCGGGGGAGTCGAATACCTCTCACCGGGCGAAGGACCGTCGAACCTCCAGGTGATGTCCGGCGTCGACATCCAGGACTCGGAAGGCATCAAGGCACTCGCCGCCAAGTCAGGATTCGCGGACGCTGTGCCGGCACTCCAGATCGCTGTTCTGGGCTCAACGGACGCCGTGGTCCAGGTCAAGTTGTATGGTGCGAACGGCGAGCGAAAGCTTCCCAACGGGGGAGTGGTGACGGTCAAGGGTGGATCCGTTGCCTCGCTGAGCCTCGATGGAGTTCCGGCCGGCAGTTACACAATCCGTGCCAGCTCGGACGTTTCCTTCGTGGCATCGGCCAGGGTCACCCGCGGCTCAAAGGCCGAAGAGGCCACCGATTTCGCCTGGTCTCCAGCATCGGCCCGGCTTGGCAGCCAGCACCTGGTGGCCGTTCCCCGCGATGGCCTGCGTTCCCTGAGCTTCGGGGTGCCCGAAGGCCGCGCTACCGTCAGCTACGCCCCGGTCACGGCCGACGGCAAAGTAGGCAAGGCTGTTGACATGGACCTTGCCGGTGGAACCACGTCAGTCATTGAGCTCCCTGCAAAGGCCGGGGACGCGGTCATAGCGGGATACGTTGTTTCCGCATCCGGCGATCCCGTCTACGGCGCGCTGGTCCTTGGAAAACAGGGCCGCAACGATGTGTCTGTTGTCGCGATCCAGGATGCTGCGGCGGGACTTGAAAAGGTTCCCGTTTCCGTCGGCTACTAGCGGCGGTTCGGTCCGCTACAGGCCTCACCGGCCAGCCGGGTGACCGGCGTCGTCCTATTGGTACCGGCGCCGGTACACCGGGTCCAGTGTCTCCGGCGGTACGCCCAACATTTCCGCGGTGTATTCCACCACGACGTCATGGACGAGATCCTGCAACTCTTCCCTGGTGTTGGAGCCCTGCTCCACCACCCGGCGGTAGACCGTGATCATCGGCGGTTCTCCACGGCCGCCGGGAGTGTAGGACCCCATGGGTGCAGGGTTGCCGGTGGCAACGAGCTGTTCCAGGTTCGGCGGGATCTCATCAACGGCGAAGAGAACGCCGTCCAATTGTTTGCCCCACATGTCCTGGAGGCGTTCGGCGGAGTCAAGCACCATGTCGTCGAAACGCTCGGAACGCGTCCGGAAACCCGGAAGATTGGGCAGCATCAGCTCGCCACGCAGTCCCCTGCCATGACGGTTGCGGCGGCGTTTCCGGAACCCCCGCACGCCCGGTACGGCGTGTTCCTCTGTCTGATCGCCATCGGCGTCAGTCCACCGGACGGTAAACCCGGGAACATGTGGCTGTGACTGCATATATCGACTTTAGTCCTGAGGAACCGCCAGCGCGACATCATCGTGCACACCGCGCCGGAGCTGCCGATACCAGCCCCTCCCGGGCAGCCACGGACGCTCAATGCGCGCTACGGGAGCCAAGTGGCGCTAATCTGGGATGTTGTGGGTGCTATTCGTCAGTGTTCAAGATCAGCCTGCCGCCAGTCTGCGGTGGCCACTTTGACGTACGTGTACGCCGATTCAACGGCCGTCCTGGGTCCCCTAGCCACGTACGCCGAACCGCACGCCTACGACCTCTGCACGCAGCACGCCGAGAGCCTCACCGTTCCCCGGGGTTGGGAAGTGCTGCGCCTGGCCATGCCCAGCACGCCACCCCAGCCCGGACCCGACGATCTGCTCGCTCTGGCCAACGCCGTCCGTGAGGCTGCCTCCGCGGCACCCGAAACGCCGGCCCGCCACAACCACACGCAGATGGAGCCGCCCGCAAGCGTCGAAGGTACCCGCCGGGGACACCTGCGGATCCTCCGCGAACCGTCCTAAACCACCGAAGGTGACTGCACCGGCGTCGTGACTCAAAGCGGCGTCGTGATCAAAACCCTGCGATCTTGCGCGGTAGTCTGGAATCTGCAGATAAATCCGCCAGCGGCGCCAGGCCGGCGCCACCCAGGGAGCATCATTCATGCCAAAGGTCAGTCCTGAACTGTTGTCCATCCTGCGCTGCCCCGTGACGGGTTCACCGCTGGTCCAGGAGGGCGAGGAGCTGGTATCAACAGCTGCCGCCGCGGACGGCGAAAAGCTCCGCTACTCGATCGAGGACGGCATTCCGCTGCTCCTGCCGCCGGAACTCCTGGCAGCGGCCAACGCGGCCGGCTCCAGCCAGCATGATGCCAAGGCCTAGCAGCCCCTTTTTCTCAACACCCGCACGGTACCCCTAAGGACTTCCATGACTTTCGACTACAAAGTGGCTGATATTTCCCTCGCCGAGGCAGGCCGCCACCAGATCCGCCTTGCCGAGCACGAGATGCCCGGCCTCATGTCGCTTCGGGCCGAGTTCGGTGCTTCGCAGCCGCTCAGGGGTGCACGGATCGCGGGTTCGCTGCACATGACGGTCCAGACTGCCGTTCTCATCGAGACCCTCACCGCGTTGGGCGCAGAGGTGCGTTGGGCTTCCTGCAACATCTTCTCCACCCAGGACGAAGCCGCGGCTGCCGTCGTTGTGGGCAAGGGCACCCCGGAAGATCCCCAGGGTATTCCGGTTTTCGCCTGGAAGGGCGAAACCCTTGAAGAGTACTGGTGGACTGCCGAGCAGATCCTTACCTGGCCCGGCGCTGAGACCAACCCCGAGCTGGGTCCCAACATGATTCTCGACGACGGCGGAGACGCAACACTGCTGCTGCACAAGGGCGTGGACTTCGAGGCAGCCGGCGCAGTTCCTGCCGCCACCGAGGACGATCCCGAAGAGTACGTCCACATCCTGAACCTCCTCCGGAGGACCCTCGCAGCCGACCCGCAGAAGTGGACCCGCCTGGCAGCACGCATCGAGGGTGTCACCGAGGAAACCACCACCGGTGTCCACCGCCTGTACCAGCTCGCCGAGCAGGGCAAGCTGCTGTTCCCGGCCATCAACGTCAACGACTCCGTCACCAAGAGCAAGTTCGACAACAAGTACGGCATCCGCCACTCGCTCCCGGACGGCATCAACAGGGCCACGGACGTGCTGATGGGCGGCAAGGTCGCCGTCGTCTGCGGTTATGGCGACGTCGGCAAGGGCGCCGCCGAGGCGTTGCGTGGCCAGGGTTCGCGGGTCATCGTTACTGAGATCGACCCCATCTGCGCCCTCCAGGCAGCAATGGACGGCTACCAGGTGGCCAGGCTTGAGACGGTGCTGGCGCAAGGCGACATCTTCATCACGACCACCGGCAACAAGGACGTAATCATGGCCGAGCACATGCTTGGCATGAAGAACAAAGCAATCGTGGGCAACATCGGCCACTTCGACAACGAGATCGACATCGCAGGTCTTGCCAAGGTTGCCGGCGTCAAGAAGGTCGAGATCAAGCCGCAGGTCCACGAGTGGGTCTTCGACTCCGGGACAGCCTCCGAGCGGTCCATCATCGTCCTGTCCGAAGGCCGCCTGCTGAACCTGGGCAACGCCACGGGCCACCCGTCCTTCGTGATGAGCAACTCGTTCGCCAACCAGACGATCGCGCAGATCGAACTCTGGACCAAGAAGGACCAGCCAGCCGGGGAGCGCGAGTACCAGAAGCAGGTTTACGTTCTGCCGAAGATTCTGGACGAGAAGGTGGCGCGCCTGCACCTGGACGCCCTGGGAGTGGAATTGACCGAGCTGAGCAAGGACCAGGCAGACTACCTGGACCTGGACGTCGCGGGTCCGTACAAGCCGGAGCACTACCGCTACTAGCAGCCCTCCGCAAAGAACATTCGATGGCGAAAGGCCGGACACGCGAACAGCGTGGCCGGCCTTTCGGCTAGAATTGGGTGTTCGGTATAGCTTGCCGGGGGACAGGATGACGGGAACCATGACACAGGCCGCCAAACGGAAAACGGGCAAGGTCCTTGCCATCATAGGGATTTGCGCCGCCATTGTGGCAGGCGGAATCGGCGTGGCCACCGTACCCGGATTGCTCCCCGGTTCTACGCAGAACAACGCTGCTGCACCTTCCCCGACTCCCACCATCGAGGCCAAGCCCGTGGAACTGGGCATCACTCCGCTGGATGGGGCTGTTGAATGGAATCCCGTGGTGGGTCCCCAGATCAAGGCGGTCAATGGCAAGGTCAAGGATGTCGTTTTGACCCCTGCCGGTGGCGGGGCGCCCGTGGTGGGCAAGATCAGTCCTGACGGCTCTACCTGGACTACCCAGGAAGTCCTGAAGTTCAAGACGCAGTACAACTACTCCTTCACCGTCGTGGACACCGCCGGCAAGGAAACCAAGAAGACCCAGACCTTCACCACGGTTTCCGCCGCGTACGAGGCAGACGCGTCCATCTACCCCCGCAACGGCACCACGGCAGGCTCAGGCCAGCCCATCGAAATCAACTTCAGCGAACCCGTCGTGGACAAGGTGGCCATGGAGAAGCGGGTGGCCATCACTGTGTCGTCCGGCCAACCTGTGGCATGGCACTGGTACTCCGACAAGAAAGTGCGGATCCGGCCCGAGGCATTCTGGGCTTCCGGCACTACTGTCACAGTGGACATGAAGCTGCTTGGCGTGGATTTCGGCAACAACATGATCGGTAATGGGGACGTTGTCTCCACCTTTACGACGGGTCCGCAGCGGATTGCCGTGGTGGATGACACCACCAAGACCATGAACGTGTACTCCGACGGCCAACTGCTCCACACCGCGCCCGTGTCTCTCGGCGGCGAAGACTGGCTCTCGCCCACCGGTTACGCAGTGATCCTGGAGCAGGAACGCAAATCCAATTTCAACGCCGGCAGCATCGGCCTGAAGCCCGGCGACAAGGGCTACTACGCCCCAATGGTGGTGGACTACGCCAACCGCCTCACGTGGTCCGGAGTCTACGTCCACCAGGCGCTGGAATCAGCGTGGGGAGCCATCGGCCGCGTCAACGTCTCGCACGGCTGTGTCGGCCTGCTGCCGGATGATGCCGCTTGGTTCTTCAACAACATGAAGACCGGCGACGTGGTGCAGATCCTGAACACGGGAGCCCCGGCTGTCGAGCCACTGGAGGGTTTCGGCGACTGGAACATTCCCTGGGCCAGCTACGCCCAATGGTAGACCTGCTGTTAAGATGGCCGCAGTGATTATTTCCTGCGCGCTTTGACCCGGACTTTGCTTTGACCCGGACTTTGCTTTGACCCGGACTTCGCTTTGACCCGGACTATTTGTGCCGACCATGTGTTGGCCTCCACTTTGTGCTGCCCTCTGGTGATCACGGGTGTCCCTCAGGGGAACCCGCTGACGGGTTCCCCGGCTCCTTACCCCGGACCCTCTTCATCATTTGGAGCACCGCATGACCATCACACCAATTCTTCGCCCTGACTGCAGCAACTGCTTTGCGCTGTGCTGCACCGCACTGGGATTTACCCGCTCAGCGGACTTTGCCATCGACAAGCCTGCCGCCTCGGCGTGCCCAAACCTGGCCGGGGACTTTTCCTGTGCCATCCACCAACGGCTGCGCCCCCGCGGTTTCCGCGGCTGCACAGTTTTCGATTGCTTCGGCGCCGGCCAGCTCGTTTCCCAGCACACTTTCGGGGGAAACAACTGGCGGGACAACCCTGCCTCCGCGTCCGCGATGTTCGACGTTTTCAAAAGGGTCAGGCAACTCCACGAGATGCTCTGGTACCTGAACGAGGCCCGGCAACGGACGTTCGACCCCGAGCTCGCCTCTGCAGCCGCCCACCTTGCGGAACAGCTGGCGGCCACCGCCGTGGGTGACGCAGCCACGGTCCTGGGTGCCGACGTCGAAACCTACCACGGGCAGGTGCGGGCCCTCCTGATGGAGGTCAGCGAAGAAGTCCGCGCGTCCTACGGCGCGGAAGACCGGCAAAGTCACGACGGCGGCCTCCAGCCGGGTGCCGACCTGATGGGCGCAGACCTGGGGAACCAGCGCCTCTGTGGAGCAGATCTGCGGGGTTCGTACCTGATAGGGGCCAACCTGGCAGGCAGCGACCTGGCTGCCGTGGATCTTCTGGGGGCGGATCTTCGTGGTGCAGAGCTGGCGGGGGCGGACCTGTCCAGGGCCCTCTACCTGACTCAACCGCAGGTCAATGCTGCCGAAGGCGATGCACGGACGCTCCTGCCCACGGAACTTACCAGACCGGATCACTGGCTCCGGCAGCCCGGAACTAGGGCTCCTGGGTAAACGGCAGCTTGCGCAAGCGGGCACCCACCGTGGCGTTCCGCTGTTCGGCCTGACGCAGGCGCGCCAGCTCCCGGTTGCGTCGTTCCCCGAGGACTGCGCCGATGTAGTCCTCGGGGATCGTGCCGGGCGGCGGTGGCGGTGCGACATAGCGTGCGAGTTCCGTGGCCAGGGACATCGCCATGGCCAGGCGTGAGGCGGGAGCCATCAGGTAAGCCTGCTGTACAAACGTCCCTGCCCGGCGGGCGGTGGCGTCCGGGACCCTGCCGATGTCCGCCATGGCAATCCACCCCTGCAGATAGTGCGGTGCGTTGGGCACGATACGGGGTTTCGAGGGAACGCGCAGGCGGAGCGAATACGTGCCGGCAACGATATCGCCCAGCCGCTTCGATTTCTCGTTGAACAGCGCCACTCCGATGGCCAGTCCGCCGAAGGTCAGGTAGATTTCCAGGAAACCGAGGAGCCCGCGGATAAGGGCGTGCCGGAAACGGATGGAACCGCCGTCGTCACGGACGATCCGCAAACCCGTGGCGAGCTTACC
Source organism: Paenarthrobacter sp. C1 (assembly GCF_049315185.1). Taxonomy (NCBI): domain Bacteria; kingdom Bacillati; phylum Actinomycetota; class Actinomycetes; order Micrococcales; family Micrococcaceae; genus Paenarthrobacter; species Paenarthrobacter sp. C1. The sequence goes on from NZ_CP186052.1 coordinate 1,388,293, forward strand.
CAGCGACCGGCCGCGGGTGAGGGTTTCCACAGTGACAGGGACGACCACCACAGAGAAAACGACGCTGCTGAGGACCAGAGCCCGGATGGCCGACTCGTCCAGGTCCGAAGAAGCCATCAGGACCAGGATGATCAGGAGTATCGCGAGGACCACCTGCGAGATGACGTCGAGGATCAGGCCCAGCCCCCGGGCCGCAAAAGACGCTGAGCGCAGCTCGAGGACCACTGCCTCGCCTGTGATGATCGAACTCAAGCCAGCCCCCACGCCTTCCGGACAATGCGGCGCCCAGCAGCGCCTGCACAACGAGTCTAGCGGCGTGACAGGCCAAAACGACGCCGATCAGGCGCTCGCGCGGGCCTCAGGCATTAGGGTGGTGCCGTGGACATCGATGCCTTCTCGGCCGTACATGGGGACAAATGGTCGCGGCTTCATTTCCTGGCGCACAAGCGCCGGTTGACGGGAGACGAGGCGGATGAACTGCTGCGCTTGTACCAAACAGTTTCCGGGCACCTGTCCCTGATCCGTTCGGTGGCTCCTGAAACCGGTCTGTCGTCGTCGTTGTCCGCCGCGTTGGCGCAGGCGCGCACCAGGTTTACCGGTGCCCGCTCGAACTTCATGGAAGACCTGGCCCGCTTCTTCGTCATCTCGTTGCCGGCCGCCTTCTACCGGATCAGGTGGCTGACCCTTTGGTGCGGGCTTGCCTTCACGGTTGTCGGTGCCGCCTATGCCTTCTGGATAGGTACCTCCCCGGATGCGCTTCGAGCCGTCTTCGGCAGCGACGAGAGGGTGCGCAGGTACGTCGAGGAAGACTTCATCGATTACTACTCCGAGAATCCGGCGGCTTCCTTCGCCGGCGCCGTGTGGACCAACAACGCCTGGATTTCCGCCCAAGCCGTGGCCTTCGGCATCACAGGATTCTGGGTGCCCTACATTCTTTTCATGAATGCCCAGGGCGTGGGAGTTGCCGCCGGTGTCTTCCTGGCAACGGGCAAGATCGACGTCTTCTTCAGCTACATCCTGCCCCACGGCCTGATGGAACTCACGGCTGTGTTCATTGCATGCGCCGCAGGGCTCAGGATTTTCTGGGCCATGGTGCGGCCCGGCCCCAGGACCCGGATGCAGGCTGTTGCGGATGAAGGGCGGTCATTGATCACCATCGCACTGGGCCTGGTGCTGGTCCTCCTGGTTTCCGGCATCGTTGAAGGATTCGTCACTCCGAGCCAGCTCCCCGTCTGGGCCAAGATCACCATCGGCGCGCTGGTGCTGGCCGGCTATTGGACGTACACGCTGCTTGTTGGCGGCCGGGCTGTCCGTGCGGGGGAGACAGGTGACTTGGACGCCAACGATGGCGGTTACAGAAGCATCGCCGCGTAGACCTTACAGTTGCGTTTCAATCTGCTCCAAGGCGGGGTAGTTCCTCGTGTCGGCGCAAAGCCGGGCGGTAGGCTCGAAGGCAGACAAGAGAGCCGGCAGCACGCAATCGCCGGTGGATGCCTACGGAAGTGAACCCCCGCTGTGAGCGACAAGAGCCCAAAACCACAAGAACCGGACACGGACGTCCACGAGGACCCCAACGAACCGGCCTTCGACTGGATGAAGCCAAAGACGTCCAGTGGTGCCTCATCCGCGGCCTCAACCGCCGCGCCTGCACCGGCGTCTGGAGCGCCTGGAAAAGCGTCAGCTGCGCCCGGAACGGCCCAGCCGGAGAGCCGCGCAGACCGCAAGGCTGCAGAAGCCGCCGACGCCGACACGGAGCCGCCGCTGTTCGCTGACACACTTGCGAATGCCTCTTCCGGCAAGCAGCCGTCGCACTATTCCGAACCGCTGCCGACGTCGGCCCTCCAGGTCCGGCCGCCGGAAGATGAGGTGGCCAGGCGCAATGCTGAACGGGAGCAGGCGGCAAAGGTCAAGCCTGTAGGGCCCCGGGTTTTCCAAGTGCTGTTGGCTGTCTTCTACCCCGTGATCCTCCTGGTTCTGGCAGTCAGGGCGGTCACGAGTCCACTGTTCCTGTGGGTGGAGTACAACCGTCCCGGTTTCCCTGGTGATGGCTATGGCTTCAACACTGACGACCGTATGACCTATGGCTCCTATGCCGTTGACTACCTCAGCAACTGGGCGGGTCCCCGGTACCTGGGAGGCTTGGTCAACCAAGACGGCGCCAAGCTGTTCAAGGACAGCGAAGTGGCGCACATGGCGGACGTCAAGATGGTGATTCTGTCCTCATTCGGCGCGGGAGTCCTGCTCATCATCCTCAGCATTATCGCCATTGTGTACCTGCGAAAGCGCAGCAATGGCGGGATCCGCCGCGGCTTGTTCGCCGGCTCCATTGTCACGCTTGTCATCATCATCGGCCTTGCGGTTCTGGCAGCTTTGAGCTGGCAGCAGTTCTTCACCGAATTCCACCGGATCTTCTTTGCCAATGGCACATGGACGTTCTCCTTGGAGGACACCCTGATCCGGCTCTTCCCGGGGCAGTTCTGGGTTGACGCGGGCATCGTGATCGGTGCTTTGGTGTTCATCGCGGCGACGTTGACGTTCATCTTCACGTGGCCCACGAAGCGGCGCCGCGGCGTTGCCGTTTCCCAGGAGAAGCTCGATGACGAGGATTCTGATGGTGCGGTTGACGGCGCAGCCGAAGACGATGATGCCCTTTCCAAGGAAACGACGAGCTCAAAGCGCTAGCCCTACTGTCCCGGAGGGTGACTTCCGGTCAGAACACCAATGAGCTGTTCAGGGCGGTCCGTGCTGGCGATAACGGCCTTGCCGCTTTTCATCCCGATATGGATCTCGGGACCGCCGACGAGGTAACCGACCATCCCGGGCCCCAGATAGCGGAGCCCGTAACCGCTGGGACCGGCCGCGTTGTCGGTGGTCACCGTTGCGATGTGGTCCCTGGGCAGTGTCCGCTTGAAGACGTCGCAGAAGGCGATCACGACGTTTTGCGGGTCGACCTTGACGGTGACGGTCATGAAAGCGATGAATGAACCAGCTGCGGTGGTGAGTAGCGGTGCGAAGAGCACTTCCGGCGTGTTCTTGAGGACGATCAGCCCGAACAGCACCGGGCTTAGCGTAATCATGGTGAAACCCATGATTCGCGGTACCAAGGTAGACCGGACACGCGAATAGTAGAGCGCGGGTGTTGGTATGCGTGATGGACTTGTCATGAGATCCCTTTTGAACGTTGGTTCGTGAAGGAAACGCTACGGGGGCACCAGGACCACCTAGGCAGAGATTGGCCTGGCTAGGTGGTGATTGGGCAAAATTAGGTGCTGAAAAGGGCAGAACCAGGTGGTGGCCACGAGCTGCTAGGTGGTGGGCCTACTTGGCGTACAGCTTTTCGACAACCGACGCGAAGTCTCCCACCACAGCCGCCCGCTTGAGCTTGAGTGACGGCGTCAGGTGTCCGGACTCGACGCTGAGCTCCGCCGTGATGAAAGCGAACTTCCTGATGGATTCGGCGGCCGAGACGAGCTTGTTGGCCTCATCAACAGCAGACTGCACGGCCGCCTTGACGCGGTCGTCGTGAACTGCTTCTTCGAGGGACAGGGCACCGGTTTTGTTCTCCGAGCACCAATCCGCAAGGCCTTCGGGGTCGAGACTGATCAGGGCTGCCACAAAAGGACGCCCGTCTCCGACCACCACGGCCTGACCCACCAGCGGGTGTTCGCGCAACTTTTCTTCCAGGGGGCCGGGAGCGACGTTCTTGCCGCCGGCCGTCACCAGGAGATCCTTCTTGCGGCCGGTGATGGTCAGGAAGCCGTCGGAGTCGAGCTCGCCCAGGTCCCCTGTGCGGAAGAACCCGTCCACAAAGGCGGCCTCCGTGGCCTCCGGGTTTCCGTGGTAGCCCTTGAACACTCCGATGCCCTTGACCAGCACCTCACCGTCGTCGGCCACGCGGATGGTGGTGCCCGGCAACGGGATGCCCACCGTTCCGATCCGGGACATGGTGGGGGTGTTCACTGTGCAGGGCGCCGTGGTCTCGGTCAGCCCGTAGCCCTCCAGGACGGGAACCCCGGCACCGTGGAAGAAGTGGTTGTCCCGTGGGCTCAGGGGACTGGCGCCGGACACCGTGTAGCCGACATCGCCGCCAAAGACTTCCCGCACCCTGGGATACAGGAGTTTGTCGAAGGTCCTGTGCTTGGTTCTCAGCAGCCAACCCGGACCCGGCCCCTCACCGCGGGAGGCGAGGTCCACCGCCGTCGAATATTCCACCGCTGTTGAAGAAGCCGCCGAGAAGAGGGCGGACTTGCCTGACATTGCGGCCTTGTGGCTGGCCCCGGCGTAGACCTTCTCGAAGATCCGGGGAACCGCAAGCAGGAACGTCGGCTTGAACGAACCCAGGTCCGCCATCAGACCGCTGGCACCGGCGCTGTGCCCCAGGGTGATACCGGCAGTGAGGCAAACAACCTGCACAGCCCTGGCCAGGACATGGGCAAGCGGAAGGAACATGAGGGTCCGCGCGCCGGGCTGCATCAAAAGCTCCGGGAGGAACGGGATAACGTTCCTGGCCACCAGCACAAAGTTGCCGTGGGTGATTTCGCACCCTTTGGGTTTGCCTGTGGTGCCTGAGGTGTAAACGATGGAGGCGATGTCGGCCAGTTTTGCCGTGCTGCGTTGCCGCTCCAGCTCAGCGTCCATGACGCCGATGCCGACGGCGGACACACTGGTCAGGTTGGGTGCGTCACCGTCGTGCTCCATCCGGATGATGGCGACGGGGTCCTCGCCGAGGAGGTCTGACTTTTCCACGACGGAATGGACGAGCGCGGCCTTCGCGGCGTCCTCCGCGAAGATGCGGCGGGCTCCGGAATCAGCCAGGATCCATTCGATCTGGCTGGCAGAGGAGGTCTCGTAGATGGGCACCGTGACGCCGCCCGCCATCCAGATGGCGAAGTCCACCAAGGTCCATTCGAAGCTCGAACGTGACAGCACCGCCACAGGGTCACCTGGGGTGAGGCCGCCTGCGATGAGGCCCTTGGCCAGGGCGGTGACGTCCGCCAGGAACCTGGCAGCTGACACGTTCAGCCACCCGTTGGGGGTGTTGTGCGCGTACAGGACGCCGAACGGATCCTTGGCGCACCGCTCCAGAAGGAGGTCGGTGACGTTGGAGTCCGTGTCGGCTTCGAAGAGGAGCTCCGTGCTTGCTTCCCTCACTGCTTGCCTCCTAGATCCACGATGGCATCCACATTCTCATGCGCCATTCCTGGTAACTGATGACTTCTGCCGTGAGCACCGGATAGAAGAAAGCCGTTGCGAGGACAGCCAGCACCAGGACCACGGCCACGACGTAGAGTCCTGACCGTCGCCGCCACGGCGGATCGCTGCTGCGGCCCAGCACCAATCCCAACACGTACGTCAGGCCAAGCACGAGGAAGGGCTCAAAGGAGACCGCATAGAAGATGAACATGGTGCGTTCGGGGTACATGAACCAGGGCAGGTAGCCGGCAGCAACACCGGCGAGGATGGCACCGGCCCGCCAGTCGCGACGTCCCGCCCACCAGAACAAGAGGATGACCAGGGCAATGGTTCCGCCCCACCAGACCACGGGATTTCCCACGGGCAGGATCGCCGAGGAGCAGGTCTCCACGAGGCAACCCGAGGTTCCCTGTTTGGGGGACTGGTAATAGAACGACGTGGGACGGCCCATGACCAGCCACGTCCACGGGCTGGATTCATAGGGGTGGTCTGAGCTGAGCCCCTGGTGGAATTTGTAGGCTTCGAGGTGGTAGTGGGCCAGGGACCTTACCGGGTCAGGCAGCCAGTCCCAGCCAGGTGCCGGGTTGGTGGCGGCCCATTGCCGGTAGTACGCATCCTTGGACAGGAACCAGCCGGTCCAGCTGGCGATATAGGTGACAACGGCAACCGGAATGATGGTGAAGAACGCCGGGATCCCGTCCTTGATGATGCCTGCGCTGAACCAATTCCGGATCCCGGCAATCCGGCGGGCGTTCAGATCCCAGAGCACAGTCATCACGCCGAAGGCGGCCACGAAGAACAATGCCGACCATTTGGTGCCCACAGCGAGTCCGAGGCAGATACCGGCAACGAGGCGCCACCACCGCATGCCCAGCCAAGGACCTGCCACCAGCTGGCTGGTCAACGGGATGCCGCTTGGTGAAGCAGCCGCCTGCGCGGCGAGCCGGGAAGCCAGACGACGGCGGCCGTCGTCGCGGTCCAACAGCAGGGCACCGAAGGCGGCGAAGATCCAGAACGCGAGGAAGACATCCAGCAGGGCTGTCCGGGAGAGCACCAGGTGGTGTCCGTCAACGGCGAGCAGCAGGCCCGCAACCGCCCCGAGCGTGTGGGAGCGGAAAAGCTTCATGGCGATAAGCGCCACGAGGAATACCGTCAGTGTGCCGGTCAGTGCCGCGCTGAAGCGCCAGCCAAAGGGGTTGTCTCCGCCGAACAGCCACATTCCGAAAGCGATCATCCATTTGCCCACCGGTGGATGGACCACATACTCGGGGGTGTTCAGGAGGACATCGGGATTGCCGGCATTGAAGGAGTCGTTGGCGTTGGAGGGCCAGCTTCGTTCATAGCCGCTCACCAAGTAGGAGTACGCGTCCTTGACGTAGTAGGTTTCGTCAAAAACCAGGCTGTGCGGGGCGTCGAGTCGGAAGAAGCGGAGAATTCCGCCCAGGACGGCCGTGATGGTGGGAATCAGCCAAAACCACAACCGCAGGGACGCAGGGTAGTCGCGCCAGCTCTGGATTCCGCCGATCAGGCGGGTGCGCAGGGCCTCCACGCTGAAAGCCTCTGCGGGCCGCTCTATCCAACGGTGGCGTTCAAGGCCCCGGCCCGGCAGGTATCCGGTGCCGGCCTGCCTCGTGCCGCCGCGCACTGCGTTATGTGCTTTCGCGGCGTCGTCGAGGTGGTCGGCTGGACGTTGGACTGCGGGCTCATCCGTTTCGGCTACGGCGGACGACGCCACAGGAGTGCCGGAAGCGGCGGCAGGAACGGGCGACTGGTTCACCCGCCCATGCTACCTTTCCATGCTTGCCGCAGCGTTGAGGTGAGGCGTTGCAGGCATCGCGGCATTAGGCTTGGCAGGTGGACGAACAGCGCAATACCCCGGACGAGGCCCGCTTCAGCGACGACGAGGACGGGGCGCTTCCTCCGCTAGCCCCGGGTTCCGGTGCGGCACCGGGGGTCGGCAGGATCGTCCTGGCGGCGACTCCCATAGGGAACGTCGGCGATGCGTCCACCCGTTTGGTGGAGCTCCTGGCTACGTCCGACATCGTGGCGGCAGAGGACACCCGCCGCCTGCACCGTCTGGTGACAGCACTGGGCGTAGAGGTTTCCGGACGCGTCATCAGCTACCACGAGCACAATGAAGTAGCCAAGACAGGCGAACTCCTGGACCATGTCCGCGCCGGAAAAACCATCCTGATGGTCAGCGACGCCGGCATGCCGGCAGTCTCGGACCCCGGGTTCCGTTTGGTGGAAGGCGCTGTTGCGGCCGGGTTGACGGTCACTGCGGTCCCTGGTCCTTCGGCCGTTCTGACCGCCCTTGCCCTGTCCGGGCTACCCACGGACCGCTTCTGCTTTGAAGGCTTCCTGCCCCGGAAGTCGGGAGAGCGGAACTCGCGCCTGGCCGACCTCGCTGATGAACGCCGCACCATGGTCTTCTTCGAGGCTCCGCACCGGCTTGAGGTCATGCTGCGCGCGTTGCACGAGCGTTTCGGCGCCGAACGCCGGGTTGCTGTCTGCCGGGAACTCACCAAGACCTACGAGGAAGTCATCCGCGGAACCCTCCGTGAGCTGCTGGAGTGGGCCGAGAACAACGAAGTCCGCGGCGAAATAGCAGTGGTAGTCGGTGGTGCGCCTGAACAGGAGCCCGGCAAACCCGAAGACCACGTTGCGGCAGTCAACGAGCTCATATCGCAGGGGATCCGCCTCAAGGAAGCGGTTGCGGCAGTAGCCGAGGACGCCCGGGTCAGCAAACGGGAGCTGTACTCCGCGGTCCTCGCTGCCCGCTGACATGGCTGTGCACCTGCACAAATTGGCATCCGTACGGCAGTGCGTCAAGGCGTAGACACTGCTTCCGGCCGGGCAGTACCGTGGCAGTAATTCAAGCCACTTCTGGCAAGGAACCCCCAGTGGTGCAAATCTCCAAAGCACCCTAGACGAAGGAGTCGCCATGACTGTCACGGTTGAACGCGAAAGCGAACTGCTGGCTTCCGTTCCCACCGGCCTGCTGATCAACGGTCAGTGGCGTCCGGCCGGATCGGGAAAAACTTTCGATGTTGAGGACCCGGCCACCGGCAAGGTCCTGCTCAGCATCTCCGACGCCGGTGCTGAGGACGGCGCCGCCGCACTCGACGCAGCTGCTGCCGCCCAGGCTGACTGGGCCCGCACGGCCCCGCGCGAACGCGGCGAGATCCTGCGCCGCGCCTTCGAGTTGGTGACTGAGCGCGCCGAGGACTTCGCCCTCCTCATGACCCTGGAAATGGGCAAGCCGTTGGCCGAGGCACGTGGTGAAGTGACCTATGGTGCCGAGTTCCTGCGCTGGTTCTCCGAAGAAGCGGTGCGTGTTTCCGGCCGCTATTCCGCAGCCCCGGACGGCAAGAACCGCCTGCTCGTGCAGAAGAAGCCGGTTGGTCCCTGCCTGCTGATCACCCCGTGGAACTTCCCGCTGGCCATGGCCACTCGCAAGGTTGCCCCCGCCGTCGCTGCCGGTTGCACCATGGTGCTCAAGCCCGCCAACCTGACCCCGCTGACCAGCCTGTTGTTCGCCCAGGTCATGCAGGAAGCAGGCCTCCCGGCCGGTGTCCTGAACGTCATCCAGACCTCCACGGCCGGCGCCGTGACGGGTCCGCTGATCAAGGACGACCGCCTCCGCAAGATCTCCTTCACCGGCTCCACCCCGGTGGGCCAGGCCCTCATCCGTGAAGCTGCGGACAAGGTCCTGCGTACCTCCATGGAACTCGGTGGCAACGCCCCGTTCGTTGTCTTCGAGGACGCGGACCTGGACAAAGCCGTTGAAGGCGCCATCGCCGCGAAGATGCGCAACATGGGCGAGGCATGCACGGCGGCCAACCGCTTCATCGTGCACGAGTCCATCGCGGATTCCTTCGCTGAGAAGTTCGCCGCGAAGATCGGTTCGCTGACCACCGCCCGTGGTACCGAGCCTGAGTCCAAGGTTGGTCCGCTGATTGACGGCAAGGCACGCGACGGCGTCCACGCCCTCGTCACCGAAGCTGTCGAAGGTGGCGCCACGGCGGTTACCGGTGGTGCGCACGTGGATGGTCCCGGCTACTTCTACAAGCCCACGGTGCTGAAGAACGTTGCTGCTGATGCCCGCATCCTGCAGGAAGAGATCTTCGGACCGGTAGCCCCGATCATCACCTTCTCCACGGAAGACGATGCCGTCCGCCTGGCCAACAACACCGAATATGGCTTGGTGGCCTACGTCTTCACCAAGGACCTGAACCGTGGCCTGCGGATCAGCGAACGCCTCGAGACCGGCATGCTTGGCCTCAACGCCGGCGTGATCTCCAATGCCGCCGCACCGTTCGGTGGCGTCAAGCAGTCCGGCCTGGGCCGCGAAGGCGGCTCCGAAGGCATCGAAGAGTACCTCTACACCCAGTACGTAGGTATCGCGGACCCGTACGCCGACTAAACTGCGCAGGGATCCCGTCCACCGCTCTCGCAACAAGACGGTTGACGATTGAAGGGCCCGGCAGCGGAACCACAAGTTCCGCTGCCGGGCCCTTTGACGTTCAGTGACGTAGACCGCCGGCGCTGCGTCAGCGCCGCTGGGGGAGGACCCCGCGCAGGGACCGCCAGCCGCGGACGGCTGCCCAAGCCACAGCCTTGCCCAGCGCAGCCACGGCCCGGAACGGCGCACCGAGTGCCCGGGCCCAGCGCCGCATCATCGACGGCGGGAGCCACTCCGCGCGGAACCGGACCATCCAGCGTGCATTGTTCCGCAACGACTCACGCACGACGGCGATGCGGGGCGCGGCCGCCGGGGCCGCCACCGTAAGGCGGCCGTAGCGTTGCCGTTCAAAGTCCGAGGTGAGGGACGCAACGGCCTGGTGCGCGGCGTCGTCGAGCCCTCCCGACTCGCCCAAAGCGGCGCTGGAACGCAATTTGCTGGAGAAGTGCCGGGGCGTCTCGCTGGAGGTCGAAGGAACCCCGTAGTCGCTGGCAAGATCCTGCAGTTCAGCCCATGCCAGTTCCGGGGCGGGATCCTTGAATCCGGGCGGCAGAATGTCCGAGTCAGCCCTGGGTTTGATGCTCAACCGGCGTCGTCGAAGGGCAATCCTGCTGAGCCTCGGCGAGCACAAGAAAGCAAGCAGCAATAACACCCCTGCCGTCGCGGCTGCGATCGCAGGGAAGGGATTGACGCCGGGGGACCCTGCTGCGGGTGTGCCCACCTCCGGGATAGGGACGGGAGCGGTAGCCACCGGGGCGGGAGTGGTGAGGGTTTCTTTCTCGTCAGTGTTGGTGCTGAGGTTGCCGGCAACGGAGCTTTCCGTTGCATAGTCGGGTACCACGCCGCGCGAGGGTGTGGGCTCGAACGGGACCCAGCCAAGACCTTCAAAGTAGAGTTCAGGCCAAGCGTGGGCGTCCCTGGCGTCCACCTCATATTCAGGGAACGAACCCTGTCCCACCAGGGCAACCGATTCTCCCGTGAGGCGGCCGGGAGCGTAGCCAACCGCGATGCGGCTCGGGATGCCTTCGGCGCGCGCCATGACGGCCATAGCTGACGAGAAGTGGACGCAATAGCCGCTCTTGACCGTGAGGAAATCGGCCAGGACAGAGAGGCCGTTGCCGTCGTAGCCGTTCTGGACGGGTGCTTGCAGTGAATAGGTGAACGCGCCCGACCTCAGGTACTTCTGGATGGCCAACGCCTTGGCGTAATTGTTGTTGCCCGCAGGCGCCGTAACGGAGTCTGCGGTTTGCCGCACGATGTCCGGCAGGTTGCCGGGAACCCGGAGGAAATCATCGGAGATGGAGCGGGGTGGCGCAGTAGCTTGGGCCAGGGCCGCTGCCGTGACTTTGGGTGCGGCCGAGAAAACCACGTAGCGCTGTGCCCGCGTGGTGGTTTCCGTACTCATGATGCTCAGGGTGTCAGGGTCCCAGGTCCATCGACCGTTGAGGCCGTTGACGGAGGCAGGGGCGAACGGCGCGGGGAGGTAGGGGCTGGTGAACTGGCCGGCGCTGACGGAAGTAACGGCATTAACGATTTCACCCTGGACTGCATAGCCCGTTTCGATCCTGTCCGCACCTGCCCGGCGCTGCGCCGTGCGGTCATCCGGCGCCCAGGTTTCGCCATCGAAGTGGTCAATGGTGACCGAGCGCAGGTAAAGCGGTGCGCTGGAGCTGGTTGAGTAAGTGATCCGGCCTGATCCGGTGGGGCTCCGAAGGCTGTTGCCCAAGGTGATCATCGGGTTTAGTCCGTTGGAAGCACCCCAGGGACTCAGCCGCGAACCCTCAGGAAACGTTCCCGTTTCGAATCCCGGAATCGCCAGGGGCACCACCATGGTCAAGGCCAGCGCCAGGCCGCCGGTCACCAACGACCGCCGGAACTGCCCGGCGCCCCGCCCCGCCCCGGACTGCAGGCGGGCATCGGGGGCGAACCAGTGGCTGCACCCGAGAATCAGCAGGTATCCCACGGCGGCACCCAGGAAACCGGCAACGCCCACGCTCTGGGGTTTGATGGTCGCCGGGACCACCATCACCGCCAGGATCCCGATGCCACTGGCAGCAGGCATGGACAAAGGAACCGCCAAAGCGTCAATGAGGATCACCAGGAGCCCCAGGCACGCACACATGACAAATACGATCCCGGCGTTCGGTGCCACCGGCGCGCTCTCCGAGACCACCGTCTCGGCCGCTCGTTTGATCAGGCGCCCGACGGCGGTAAAGGTACTGGTAGTGGGGATGAAGCCGGCCAGGCTGTCCTGGCGGCAGAAAGTGAAGGTGAGCACGGCTGCCAGGGAGACAAAGGATCCAAGCGTGGCCAGCAAGGGCTGGGCGCGGAGGGCTCGAAGGACGGCCAGGGTCAGGGAAACCACCAGGACAGTGGTGATCAGCGGCAGGAACCAGGCCCAGCCCCTGAGGACACCGTTCAGCGACAAAGCGGCGCCCAGGACGGCTACGGAAATCGCAGCGGCCATGACCCATGGGTAGGGTCCCGGACCCGCAGTCCTTGGGCGGGACGGTGGTGTTGGCTGCTTCTGGCCGGGCGTTCCGTTCGCCGGGTTTGAGGCCGGGGAGTTCCGGTGGGAAGTAGTCGTCATCGGGGCACCGCCGCTCCACGCCTGACATCCATGGCAGCCCCTGCGGCGGCGACTATTCCACCTTCATCGAAGGAGGACCAGGCAGACGCCAACTGGGTCTTCGAGGTCACGGCGGCAACCCGCCAGCCCGCCTGGCGCAGGATCTCCAGGGCATCCTCGCTGCTTCGCGAAGAATCGCTGACCACCAGGGCGAAGGCGTTGGCGCCATAGGCGGCCGCAGGGGCCAGCGCCCTGGCTTCCGCGGGTGTCAGCGCACCCAACAACGCCAGAAGCGGTCCCCGCAAACGGTGTGCCGCCAGCTTGTCCATAAGCCTGTCGTCGAAGACTGAATCTGCAGCGTCGGCCGGTGCCTGGCCCGTCCTGACGTCGCGTTGCCCTGGTGCCGGATGTTCGGTGCGTGCAGGCCGGGGCCTCGGGCGACCGGAACCGTTCTCCGGCCGGTGATGCTCCGCCCTGGCGTGCCGGGGACCGCTGAGCTCGATGGCCGCCAACCCTTCCGCGATGGCTTGGAGGCCGCCAACACCGGAGAATTCCTCCGCGTCGGGATCCGGTGCCGAGCGGGAACGGAGGAATGCCGGTGCGCCGAACACATCCAGAATCCGCAGCGAATAGTTCCGCTCCGACAGATGCGCCGCGATCGATACGGCAGCGGTCACCATCCATTCAAAATCCGGGCCAGTCACCAGGTCGGAGTCTTCGTCATGGCCGCCAAAAACGGAACCAGCGCCGGCAGCGAAGGCCGAGAAGCGCTGATCCAGGACAATGGTGGCCTCCGGGGTGGTCACGGATTCCTCCTGGCGGACCATGAGCTGGCCGTGACGTGCCGTGGCAGCCCAATGGACGCGGCGCATGGGGTCGCCGTGCCGGTATTCGCGGGTCATGATGTCGTCGTCGCTGGGGTTGGCGCGGATCCGCGTCGCCGTCACGCCGTCGTTCCCGCGGGCCCCGGCGAGGCCGGTGACCGGAAGCTCGACGGCGGCCGGCGTCACGGTGAGGAGGTCGCCGTCGTCGATTGAGTGCCGCCGCAAGGAAAGGCCGAAGGGATCGCTGAACTCTGCGGTGACCGGACCGATCCGGAACTGTCCGCGCTTACCGGATCGGAGGTGGTACTCGTAGCGGCTTGTGCCTCCCGAAGCGGAGCGGGCGGGGAAACGGAAGGCAGGCGGCTGGCCGAAACGGGGCGGCAATTGTTCCTCCATGATCACATGCCCCGTGGAATAGGACGTCCGCGCTACAGCCAGGCGGACTGTGGTGGTGCTGGATGTTTCCACCGTGGACGGATTGAACTCCCTGTACACCTGGAACTTGGGCTTGAGGACCCGTACTCCGGCAAGGGCAACCAGGGGGAGCAGGAGCAGAAGTACCGAAAGGGTCAGAAGATCGCGCCGGCCCATCACGTAGGCGGCCCCAAGGGAGATTGCGCCCGCGGCCAGCAGACCCCAGCCCCGGGAAGTGAACAGGTGTTTGGGAAGCCGGTCCATGAGTGCCATTGCGGGTACCTCCTAAACGGCGTGGCGGTCCCTGCGCCACGCACCGGGCGGGTCCTGGGCCACCGGCAGCGACCCCAGGATTCCACGAAGGACGCTCTGCGGCGTATCACCGGAACTGGCCGCCTTGCGGTCCAGGATGATCCGGTGGGCGAGCACTGATTCAGCGACATCCACCACGTCATCCGGAAGGACGAAATCCCGGCCATCCAGAGCGGCTGTGGCCTTCGCCGCGCGCAGCAGCTGCAACAGGGACCGCGGACTGGCACCCAGGCGAAGGCGGGCACTGTCCCGGGTGGCCCTGCCGATTGCCACCGTATATTCCTTGATCGCAGTGGAGACATGGACCTGTTGGACTGTGGCGATCATTGCCGCGACGTCGCTGGCCGTGACCACCGGGGTCACTTTGGCCAGCGGAGAAGTGGCCTGGTGCGTTTCCAGCATCTCGATTTCTGCGTCCTTGTCCGGATACCCCATCGAGATTCTGGCCATGAACCTGTCGCGCTGGGCCTCGGGCAACGGATAGGTGCCCTCCATCTCGATCGGATTCTGGGTTGCCACCACCATGAACGGCAAACCCAGCTGGTACGAATGGCCGTCCACAGTGACTTGGTGCTCTTCCATGCATTCCAGCAGAGCAGACTGGGTTTTGGCCGATGCCCGGTTGATTTCGTCGCCGATCACGATGTTCGCGAACACCGCTCCGGGACGGAACTCGAACTGCCGTGACGACTGGTTGTAGATGGAAACGCCGGTCACATCCGAGGGCAACAGGTCCGGGGTGAACTGGATACGGGAGACGGTGCAGTCCACGGTGCGGGCCAGCGTCTTCGCCAGCAGGGTCTTTCCGACGCCGGGTACGTCCTCCAGCAGCAGATGGCCTTGGGCGAGCAGGACAGTGAGCGCGAGCTTGGCGGCATCGGCCTTGCCGTCGATGACTTTGTTAATGGATCCAAGGATGCGCTCGCTGGCATCATGGAACCTGTCCTGGTCCAGGACCTGCGGCCTGTGCCCGTTCAGTCCTGCGCCATCACGGGGCAGCGAACTGTAATCCTCGCCCTGAAGAGGCGAGGATTCAACGGTGGCTTGTCGCTTTGACTCCATGGAATGCCCTTCAGCCTTCGCCGCGGCACCGCCGGTGCTGGCCGCCTGTCCGTTCCAGACTACCCAGACTTTGGCCGTCCCTGACATAGTGCTCCCGGAATTTATGTGCCAACTGGAATTTATCCGGACTGCAGGAGGACCGCAGTCCGATTAAGGTGGGAGCATGTGCAATTCCCTTGCTCCTGCCCCTTACCGCGCGTCACCGGGCGCTGACGAAAAGCCGGACGCCCGCCGGGAATACCCGCCCGCGCCCGAACCCCTGCCCGTACCGGTGATGGACAACCACACACATCTGGACTTCCGGCACGGATTGATCGAGGTATCGGTCCGGGATGCCATGGACTCCGCAGAGGCAGTTGGCGTGCAGGGAGCTGTGCAGGTTGGCTGCGACCTTGAGTCTTCGCGCTTCACTGTGCAGGCCGTGGACGCTGATCCGCGGCTGCTGGGGGCAGTGGCAATCCACCCCAACGATGCTCCCGTTTATGCGGGCCGCGGTGAATTGGACGCCGCGCTCGCGGAAATTGAGGAACTGGCAGCACATCCCCGTGTCCGGGCCATCGGCGAGACCGGTTTGGACTTTTTCCGCACCCACGGTGAGGGGCTGGCCCACCAGCGCTATTCCTTCCGTCGCCACATCGACATCGCCAAGCGACTGGGACTGACCTTGCAGATCCATGACCGCGACGCGCACGACGACGTGGTGCAGGTACTGCGGGAAGAAGGAGCACCGGAACGCGTGGTGTTCCATTGCTTCTCGGGGGACGAGGGACTCGCACGGATCTGCAATGACAACGGTTGGTACATGTCCTTCGCCGGCACCATGACCTTCAAGAATGCCGGAAACCTGCGATCGGCGCTGGCCATCGCCGAGCCAAGCCGGATATTGGTTGAAACCGACTCGCCCTTCCTGACGCCCCACCCGCACCGCGGCCGTCCGAACGCGAGCTACATGGTCCCGTACACCGTCCGGTCCATGGCCGAGGTGACAGAAAGTGACTTGGCCGAACTCTGTTCGCGCTTGGCCGAAAATACCTTGGAAGCCTACGGTTCCTGGGCCTGAACCAGTAGTGATTTGCGCGCAGCGGGCGTTCGGGGATGGATACCCGGTATGCAGAAGTCTTGGTCCGTTTATAACAGATCGGTTACTGTGTTAAACAAGTAGCCGGGGTCGGGGAAGGCCTTCGGACAACTGGTCCGGTTGATTCCGGACCGTTCAGTTGAATGTTTTTTGGCGGCACAGATGCCGGCAGCAAGAGTGGGACCAGGCAGTTTTGCCTGGCCCCTCGGTTTTGCGGCTGGCATTATTTCTGTGCTTTTCCCCGTGCCCGGATGGTCTGAGAGTTATGGGCAATCGTGATCAAGTTCTTCACAACGGATGGCAAGTTCAGCTTCCTCAAAGTAGGTGCCCAGTTGCTGGTAGTTGCAGCACTGGTGGTCGGTGTGGTCGCCTTCGTCGGCAACAACAAGACCGTCACCCTCAACGTTGACGGAAAGGTAAGCTCCATCCAGACCTTTGGCGGCACTGTTGACGAAGTAGTCAAGGCAGCCAAGGTCGAGCTGAAGGACGCAGACCGCGTTTCACCGGCCTTGGACGCGCGTGTCGATAACGGCTCCGTGGTGAACATCAACCTGGCCAAGGCGGTCTCCATTGAACTGGACGGCGCCCGCAAGACGGTCAACACCACCGCCTCCGACGTCGCCGGACTGGTCAGTGAACTTGGTGTAGCCAGCTCCTCGCAGGTTTCCCAGCCGAAGGAAGCTGCCCTGGAAGTTACGGGCTCCTTCGTCTCCATTTCCACCCCCAAGACCATCAGCGTGGTTGCCGACGGCAAGAGCACCAGCACCACCACCACAGCTGCTGACGTTGCCACCGTCCTCAAGGACGCCGGTGTCACGGTAGGCGCCAACGACCGCCTGTCCCAGCCCGGCAACGCCCCCGTCATCCAGGACATGGTCATCAAGGTTTCCCGCGTGGACACCAGCAAGACGGCCGAGGCCACTGAAGAAGTGCCGTTCGACAGCGTCAAGACCGAAAGCGCCGATCTCTTCAAGGGTGAGGAAAAAGTCACCCAGGAAGGCGTCGCCGGTTCCCTGGTCAAGACCTTCAAGCTGGTTCTCGTGGATGGGCGCGAAGCGTCGCGAACCCTGGTCTCCAGCAACGTGGCCACCCCGCCGGTCGCAGAAAAGATCAGCGTAGGCACCAAGGCCCGCCCCGTGGCAGCACCCGCAGCCGCTGCTGCTGCAGCAGCCCCTGTATCAAGCGGTCCCACCGGTGCCCCGAACGAGGCCATGTGGGACAGGATCGCCCAGTGCGAGTCCGGTGGAAACTGGGCCATCAACACCGGTAACGGCTACTACGGTGGACTCCAGTTCTCCGGCCCCACCTGGCTTGCCAACGGTGGTGGCGCCTACGCTCCGACCGCAAACCTCGCCACCAAGGCCCAGCAAATCGAGATCGCCAACCGCCTGTACGCCAAGAACGGCCTCAGCGACTGGGGCTGCGCGCACGCAGCCTGACCCCGGACAGGCGATACGATACCTAGGTGACTGAACCGAATTCCGAACCCGCCGCCGTCGCGCCTTTGATGGGCGCAACCGACATCCGACGGCTCGCCGAGGAAATCGGTGTACGCCCCACGAAAACACTGGGGCAGAACTTTGTGATCGATGGAAACACCATCCGCAGGATCGTGACAGCGGCCGCTATCGATGCCGACGAGACCGTACTGGAAGTGGGACCCGGACTGGGTTCCCTGACGCTCGGACTCCTCGATGCGGCCAAGAATGTCGTGGCCGTGGAGATCGACCCCGTCCTGGCAGGAAAACTGCCCGAGACGGTGCGGGAATGGCGCCCCGAGGCCCAGGACAATTTCCACCTGGTCCTTTCCGACGCCATGAAGGTCACGGAGCTGCCCGTCAACCCCACGGCATTGGTGGCCAACCTCCCGTACAACGTGGCCGTTCCCGTAGTCCTGCACCTCCTCCAGCATTTCCCCACCCTGCAACATGGCCTGGTCATGGTGCAGGACGAAGTGGCCGACCGCCTTGCTGCAAGCCCGGGCTCCAAGATCTACGGCGTTCCGTCGGTCAAGGCAGCCTGGTACGGGCACATGCGCAAGGCCGGCGTTATCGGGATGAACGTCTTTTGGCCCGCACCGAAAATCCACTCCGGACTGGTCGCCTTCACCCGGCACGAACCTCCCGTTACGCACGCCACCCGCGAGCAGGTCTTCGCCGTCATCGACGCTGCCTTCGCCCAGCGCAGGAAGACCCTGCGCGCCGCCTTGGCGGGCTGGGCCGGAAGCGCCGCAGAGGCTGAACGCTGCCTCGTGGCGGCCGGCGTCGACCCCACAGCACGCGGCGAAGTCCTGGATATCTCCGCCTATGTCAGGATTGCCGAAGCCCGCCACCCCGTGGGCGCATGAATCCGGGAACCAGCAGACCGGGCGGTCTCCCATTCGCGGGAGACCGCTTCCACGCCCGGACAGTCCGCGTCAAGGCACCCGGCAAGGTCAACGTCTCCCTAAGCGTTGGTCCGCTCAGGCCAGACGGCTACCACTCCGTGGCGAGCGTCTACCTGGCCGTATCCCTGTACGAAGAAGTTGCGGCCACCAGCACCGAAGGCCCTGGAATCACCGTCAGCATCAGTCCGGACAGCACGCTGGACCTGGACGGCGTGGACATTCCCCTGGACGAACGAAACCTCGCCTACAAGGCTGCAGCAATCATGGCCGAGGTCTCCGAAAAGCCCACGGGTGTGCACCTTGAGATCACCAAGCGGGTCCCGGTCGCCGGCGGTATGGGCGGCGGTTCCGCGGACGCGGCGGCCACGCTCCTGGCCTGCGATGCGCTGTGGAACAGCGGCCTTTCCCGCGAGGAACTCGCGCATCTGGCGGCTGAACTGGGCGCAGACGTGCCGTTTTCGCTCCTTGGCGGCACCGCCGTCGGGCTCGGCGTGGGCGACAAACTGTCGCCGGCTCTGGCCAAGGCCCAAATGGACTGGGTGCTCGTCTTCGCCGATTACGGGCTCTCCACCCCGGACGTCTTCCGTACCCTGGATGGCTTGCGTGACTCCGAAGGTGCGGACATTCCCGAGCCGGTTGCCGTGGATCCCACCATTTTGCAGGCCCTGCGCAACGGGGATCCCGAAACCTTGAGCCGCGTCCTCATCAACGATCTCCAGCGGGCTTCGATCACCCTTGCGCCGCAACTGCGCGACACCATCGGCTTGGGCGAAGCACGCGGCGCCCTCGCCGGCATGGTCTCCGGTTCCGGCCCTACCATCGCCCTGTTGGCCCGGGACTCCGTCTCCGCCAGCGTCCTCGCCGAGGAGCTGACCCACCGCGGGCACACCGCGGTGGCCGTCCACGGCCCCGTTCCCGGAGCCCGGATCATCTCCGATACCCTCCTTTAGTACCTCTCCGCATTCCCGGCAGTAGAAAGTAGTACCCATTGGCCCACCTGCTTGGCGGCGAAAACCTCACCGTTTCGTTCGCGACCCGCACTGTCCTTGACGGCGTCACCCTCGGTTTGGAGGATGGCGACCGGATCGGCATGGTGGGCCGCAACGGCGACGGCAAGTCCACGCTCATGCGGCTTCTGGCCCTGCGATCCACCCCGGATTCCGGCCGCGTCACCAAGCGCGGTGACGTCACTGTGGGCTACCTGGACCAGGGAGACGTGCTCGACGGCGACCTTACGGTAGGCGCTGCGATTGTCGGTGACCGCGCAGATCACGAATGGGCGGCCAACGCCAAGATCCGCGAAGTCATGGGCGGCCTGGTGGGGGACGTCGACTGGCACGCCAACGTCCATGCCCTCTCCGGTGGCCAGAAGCGCCGTGTGGCCCTGGCCAAGCTCCTCATTGAAGACCATGACGTCATAATGCTGGACGAACCCACCAACCACCTCGACGTCGAAGGGGTCGCCTGGCTTGCCCGGCACCTGAAGACACGGTGGCGCACCAACCAGGGCGCCTTCCTGGTGGTAACCCACGACCGTTGGTTCCTGGATGAAGTCTGCAACTACACCTGGGAAGTCCACGACGCCATGGTGGACATGTTCGACGGCGGTTACGCCGCCTACGTTCTGGCGCGCGCCGAGCGCGACCGCATGGCCGCCGTCGTCGAAGGTAAACGCCAGCAGCTCGTCAAAAAGGAACTTGCCTGGCTGCGCCGCGGTGCGCCCGCCCGGACGGCGAAACCGAAGTTCCGCATCGAAGCTGCCAACGACCTCATCGCCGACGTGCCGGACCCCCGCGACTCCGTGGCGCTCAGCAAGATGGCAACAGCCCGCTTGGGCAAGGACGTGCTGGACCTTGAAAACGTCACCCTGGACTTCGAGGGTGGCCAGAGCGGTCAAAAACTGTTTGACAACATCACTCTCCGGCTCGCGCCGGGCGAACGGCTCGGCCTGGTCGGTGTCAACGGAGCCGGCAAGTCCACACTCCTGAAACTGCTCAACGGCGAGATCCAGCCGACTTCCGGCAAGGTCAAACGCGGCAAAACCGTAGTGACGGCAGTGCTGACCCAGGACGTCAAAGAGCTCGATGACGTGTCGGACTTGCGTGTGATCGAAGTCATCGAACGCGAAAAGCGGTCATTCAGTGTTGGCGGCAAGGAGTTTACCGCCGGACAGTTGGTCGAGCAGTTGGGGTTCACGAAGGAGAAGCAGTGGACGCCCGTGAGCGACCTCTCCGGTGGCGAACGGCGGCGGCTCCAACTCCTGCGCCTGCTGGTAGGGGAGCCCAACGTCCTCATGCTCGACGAACCCACCAACGACCTCGATACCGACACCCTTGCCGCCGTCGAAGATGTTCTTGATGGCTGGCCGGGCACCCTGGTGGTCGTCAGCCACGACCGCTACCTCCTGGAACGCGTCACCGACAACCAGATGGCATTGCTGGGTGACGGCAAACTCCGTGGTCTGCCCGGTGGGGTGGACCAATACCTCGAACTGCGTGAAGCCGCCCTGGCGTCGGGCGCTGTTGGTGGGGGATCCGGTGCGCCGACTTCTGCCAGCGGGTCTTCTTCGTCCGCTGCCGCTCCGTCCGGTGCCAGTGAAGCCGAGAAGCGTGAAGCCCGCAAGGACCTCAACAGGATCGACCGGCAGCTCGGCAAGATCGCGCAGCAGGAAGAGAAACTCCACGCCCAGATGGCGGCGAAGTCCGAATCCGGTGACTTCGACGCCCTGGGAGAACTCAACACCAAGCTCCGTGAGTTGCTCGACGAAAAAGAGGGCCTGGAACTGGAGTGGCTCGAGGCCGCTGAGATCCTGGGCGAGTAGTCCGCGCCTTGGTGCGTCCGGCGGCAATCTCGTCGGCTGCGGGCGGCGGGGTCCGCCGTCGTGTGTTGCGTCCGCGGGGTCCCGCCGTCGCTTGGCCACGACGCTCCCTCACATCCCTAGGGTTTGAGCGTGACGCTTGCTCACGTTCCTAGGGTTTGGGCGTGGCGCTTGCTCACATCACGGCGTGGGTTCGTAGCCAATCAGCCAGTGCAAACCATAACGGTCGATAACTTGACCATCCGAAGCTCCCCACGGTTTCTTGGCCAGGGGGTCCACGATGCGGCCGCCGTCGGCGAGCTTGTCGAACCACTCGTGGAGGATCTGAGGCTCCGCCGTGCCCAGCAGCGAGAGCATGGCGCCTTCGATCCGGACAGGCATTTGGTCCGCGGCTGCATCGGCTCCGTATAGGGCAACGACGCCGGTGAGGACTCCGTGGGCGACGGCGTCGGCGGGACCGTCGGTGCGCGAAAAGTCCTCATAGGAGTGAAGAGTAAGTTCTCCACCGAACACTCCTGCGTAGAAACCCAGAGCTTCGCGTGCTGTGCCGGGAAAGCTGAGATAAAGCTGGGGTGCTGTCATGCGCACATCCTACTCATGCCGCGGAGGGATAGGTTCAAGCCCGTGGGGTGTGAGGAGGGATGGGTTGAAGGGCGTGGGGTGTGAGGGAGGGTTGGGTTCAAGCCCGTGGGGTGTGAGGGAGGGTTGGGTTCAAGCCCGTGGGGTGTGAGGGAGGGGTGGTTGAAGGGCGTGGGGTGTGAGGGAGGGTTGGGGTGAAGCTTGAGGGATGTGAGGGAGGGGTGGGGTTGAAGCTTGAGGGATGTGAGGGAGGGTTGGGGTGAAGCTTGAGGGATGTGAGGGAGGGTCAGTCCTCGGAGCGCAGTCCGGGTTCCTTCTGGAGCCCCGTCAACCCGTTCCAGGCAAGGTTCACCAAGTGGGCTGCAACGGCGCGTTTATCGGGCTCGCGGCTGTCGAGCCACCACTGGCCGGTCATCGCTACCATCCCCACCAGCATCTGGGCGTACATTGCTCCATCGGCTGCGCTGAAGCCGCGGCGGGCGAACTCGTCGGAGAGCAGGTGCTCCACCCGTGCGGTGACATGCGATAGCAGAGTGGAGAAAGCTCCCTCGGGCTGCGACGGCGGCGCGTCGCGCATCAGGATCCGGAAGCCGTCCGTGCGGTCCTCGATGTAACCGAGGAGAGCCAAAGCGGCCCGCTCAACCAGCACGCGGGGCTTGGCTTCGGTGCTGAGGGCCTCGGTGATGGAGTCCAGGAGGATCCGGAACTCGGTCTCGACGACTTGCCGGTACAGCCCTTCCTTTGAGCCAAAATGTTCATAGATCACGGGCTTGGAAACACCGGCAGAAGCGGCAATTTCCTCGATGGTGGTGCCGTCCAGGCCCCGGCTGGCAAACAGCGCACGGCCGATGCCGATCAACTGCGACTTGCGCTGTTGGCCCGTCATCCTGACGCGCACTGGCTGGCCTTCGGACGCTTGGTCGAGCGGGGCAGAGGTGCCCACAGGCCGGGAAAGATCAGTGCGCTTGCTCACGTGACCATCATGCCCCAGATGGCCGGTGGTGCGGGTGAACGCACCGTGCAATGGTGCGTCGCGAAGCGTTTGCCGAGGGGTCAAGTCGCGAAGCATGCAAAGGTCATGGCAAACTAGTTTCTTGTGTGTGGAACCCGGTGAGCCGGGAGACCTTACGGGCCGCTGGTCCGAAGGATGAACCATGCACGGTCCGCTCTGGTGTAACGGCAGCACCCCGGCCTTTGGAGCCGTGGAGTATAGGTTCGAATCCTATGGGCGGAACGGTCGGAAAACGCGCTCCTTCTCTGTACCTGCGACGGCTCTAACGGTGCCTGGGTCCATTGTTGGATGGCAGCATTCCGAAGCCGGGTTACCCGGGACATACCGAGCAAGGAGAGCCAGTACGTGAGCCCCGAAACCAACGGTCCCGCAGCGGTGATCGTCTTGGCCGCAGGCGCCGGAACGCGCATGAAGTCGCGCACTCCCAAGATCCTCCACGTAATCGGCGGCCGGTCAATGGTTGGCCACGCCCTCCTCGCAGCCCGGGCCATTAACCCTTTGAAGCTCGCTCTGGTTGTCCGGCACGAGCGGGACCGGGTAGCCGAGCACGTCTCTGCACTGGACCCCGAGGCCCTCATTGTTGACCAGGACGAGGTTCCCGGCACAGGCCGTGCAGTGGAAGTCGCGCTGAACGCCCTGGATACCGAAGGCGAACTCACGGGCACCGTGGTGGTCACTTACGGCGATGTTCCCCTCCTGACCGGCGAGCTCCTGGCCGAACTGGTCACCACTCACGAGTCCGAAGCCAACGCCGTCACCGTTCTCACTGCAGTCCTGGATGACGCCACCGGTTACGGCCGCATTCTTCGCGCCGCTGACGGCACCGTTACGGGCATCCGCGAACACAAGGACGCCAGCGATGCTGAGCGCAGCATCCGCGAGGTGAACTCCGGCATCTACGCCTTCGATGCTGCAGTGCTCCGGACCGCCTTGGCCAAGGTGACCACTGACAACGCCCAAGGCGAGATGTACCTGACCGATGTCCTCGGTTTGGCGCGCGACGCCGGCGGCCGGGTTGCCGCCGTCGTGACCGAAGACCGTTGGCAGGTGGAGGGTGCCAACGACCGCATCCAGCTTTCGGCGCTCGGCGCCGAGCACAACCGCCGCATCATCGAAGCCTGGATGCGCGCCGGAGTGACCGTGGTGGATCCCGCTACCACGTGGATCGACTCCACTGTCACCCTCGACGAAGACGTCCGTTTGCTGCCCAACACGCAACTGCACGGTTCCACCACCGTGGCGCGCGACGCCGTCGTGGGTCCTGACACGACGCTCACCGACGTGAACGTGGGAGAGGGTGCCAAGGTGACCCGAACGCACGGTTCCGGTTCCACGATCGGCGCCAGGGCAAGCGTGGGACCTTTCACGTACCTCCGCCCGGGCACCGTGCTGGGCGAGACCGGCAAGATCGGCGCGTTCTACGAAACCAAGAACGTGACCATCGGCCGCGGATCCAAGCTTTCCCACCTGGGCTACGCCGGTGACGCCGAAATCGGTGAGGACACCAACATCGGCTGCGGCAACATCACCGCAAACTACGACGGCGAGAAGAAGCACCGCACGGTGATCGGCTCGGGCGTCCGCACCGGTTCCAACACCGTCTTCGTCGCCCCTGTCACCGTTGGTGACGGCGCCTACAGCGGTGCCGGGGCAGTCATCCGCAAGGACGTGCCGGCAGGCGCCCTGGCCGTCAGCCTGGCCGCTCAGCGCAACGCTGAAGGCTGGGTCATCGCGAACCGTCCCGGCAGCGGCTCCGCAAAGCTGGCCGAGGCCGCGCAAGAGAAGTCCTCCTCCATTCCCTCACAATCCCCGGCAACCACAGAAGAAGGCAATCAGGCATGAGCGAAATTACCGCACACGGTGAGAAGAAACTGATTCTCGCCGCCGGAAGGGCGCATCCGGAGCTGGCGCAGGAAATCGCGAAGGAGCTGGAGACCGAGCTCCTGCCCATCGACGCCTACGACTTCGCCAACGGTGAAATCTATGTCCGTTCGGCCGAGAGCGTGCGAGGCACCGATGCCTTCGTCATCCAGGCGCACCCGGCACCGCTGAACAACTGGCTCATGGAGCAGTTGATCATGATCGATTCCCTCAAGCGCGCCTCTGCCAAGAGGATCACGGTTGTCTCGCCGTTCTACCCGTACTCCCGCCAGGACAAGAAGGGCCGCGGCCGCGAGCCGATCTCGGCCCGCCTCGTCGCGGACCTGTACAAGACGGCCGGCGCGGACCGCATCATGTCCGTGGACCTGCACACCTCGCAGATCCAGGGCTTCTTCGATGGCCCCGTTGACCACTTGATGGCCATCCCGCTGCTGGCTGATTACATCCGGACCAAGGTTGAAGCGGACAACATCACTGTTGTTTCACCCGACACCGGACGTGTCCGCGTTGCCGAGCAGTGGGCCGAACGCCTGGGCGGCGCCCCGCTCGCGTTCGTTCACAAGAGCCGCGACCTCACGGTGCCCAACCAGGCTGTCTCCAAGACCGTTGTGGGCCAGGTCGAGGGCCGCACCTGTGTCCTGATCGACGACATGATCGACACTGGTGGAACCATCTCCGGCGCTGTCCAGGTGCTGAAGAATGCCGGCGCCAAGGATGTCATCATCGCCTGCACCCACGCTGTTTTCTCCGATCCCGCAGCGCAGCGGCTGGCCGACTCCGGCGCCCGCGAAGTTGTGGTCACCAACACCCTGCCCATCCCGGCTGAGAAGCGATTCCCGTCGCTCACGGTTCTGTCGATCGCACCCTTGATTGCACGCGCCATCCGTGAAGTGTTCGACGACGGTTCGGTCACCAGCCTGTTCGACGGCAAAGCTTAGGCCTGAAGCCAGCTGACTGAACGGGCCATCCGCCGCCTCCGGGCGAGTGGGTGGCCCGTTTTTTCATGCCCGTTTTCAGAAAGCGGACGTTCCGCTGCTAAACTCTTGGGGATACCTTGGCGAGGGAGAGCACATCCGGTCCGCAGTTCGTGGACCAGATTGCGGGTCTCCGTTATCGACTGGGTCTGCATCTCCTTCAACACAGGCAGAACGGCTGCTCCGCGGCCGGCTTCAGCCGGGCGTAGAAGGTCTCCAGACCTCCGCCCTTGCTGAAATACCAGCCCGGATCCTTCCGGGCGCCACAGTAATCAAGGAGTACACATGTCTGAGCAGAAGCTCACCGCAGAACTGCGCACCGAATTTGGCAAGGGTTTCGCCCGTCGTGCACGCATGGCCGGCCAGATCCCGGCTGTCATCTACGGCCACGGCGCAGAGCCGATCCACATCAACCTGCCGGGCCGCGCCACCACGCTGGCCGTGCGCGTTTCCAACGCCCTCCTCGCAATCGACGTCGACGGCGAGCAGCACCTGACGCTCGTGAAGGACATCCAGCGCGATCCCGTAAAGCAGATCATCGAGCACGTTGACCTCCAGACCGTGAAGGCCGGCGAGAAGGTTACCGTCGACATCGCCATCCACGTCTCCGGTGAAGTTGCTCCGGGTGCTGTTGCCAGCCTCGAAGCCACCACGGTTTCCCTCGAAGCCGAGGCAACCCACGTGCCCACCGCCGTCGAGGTCAACATCGAAGGCCGCAAGGCCGGCGAGAACATCCACGCTTCGGACCTCGAACTGCCGAAGGGTTCCACCCTCCTCACCGAAGGTGACACCCTGGTGGTCCGCGTTGCTGAAGAGGCAAGCACCGAAGAAGAAGAGACCACGGAAGCAGCTGCCGAGTAGTCTTTTGACCGCTTGAGGCTGACGCCGTTCAGTGGCCGGGTCCCTTTGGGTCCCGGCCACTTTCCTTTGCTCCAGCCCTCCGCATCTCCGCTCCTCCCAACTACGTTCCCTAGGATGAGACCCATGACTGACACCTGGCTGATCGTCGGCCTCGGCAACCCCGGCAGTGAGTACAGCAACAACCGGCACAATGTTGGCCAGATGGTGCTGGACGAACTGGCTTCCCGCATGGGTGGAAAGTTCAAGGTCCACAAGGCCCGCGCACAGGTAGTGGAGGGACGCCTGGGCATCGGCGGTCCCCGCGTGGTGCTGGCCAAACCGATGACTTACATGAACGTTTCCGGAGGTCCCGTGGCGGGGCTGTGCAAGTTCTTCGACATCGCCCCGGACCATGTGATTGCTGTCCATGATGAGATTGACATCCCTTTTAACACAGTCAAGTTAAAAATTGGCGGAGGCGAGGGAGGCCACAACGGTCTCCGGGACATTTCGAAGGCCCTGGCTACAAAGGACTATCTGCGTGTTCGAGTGGGCGTCGGAAGGCCTCCTGGACGGATGGATACGGCCGACTACGTGCTTCGGGATTTCGCCACCGCGGAGAAGAAAGAGCTGCCCTTCCTCCTCGACGAGTCAGCTGACGCTGTGGAGTTGCTTATCAGCCAGGGCCTGTTGGCGGCCCAGCAGAAGCACCACCCGGCCAAAGCTTGAGCAAATCTTGAGTAAAGCCTGATCAAAGACTGACGGTCCGGAGGACCTTAAGGCCTACAAACTGTCGGCGCCCGAAGGTAGTGTGCATGGTACGCAGATGAGCGGTGGGGGACTATCGCGAATGTGTTAGCTAAGGATGCGGATGTCGTCGGAGTTGCTAAACAGGAGCGGTGGAGGCGCAGCGAGGGCTGCGGCTCCCGATCTTGTGGGCGGACCCAGCGATCGCCAGACCTGGTCGCTTCTGGCCCGCAGCCACGACCTGTCCAAGGCCATCAAGTACCTTGAATCGCCCCTGACCTTCGGAGTGGTCCTCACCGGCGAACGGGGGATCGGCAAATCGGGGCTGGCCAGGGCAGTGGTGTCATCACTCGGCCCCAAGGTCCACAGCCTGCAGCTCCGCAATACCGTTGCGAACGGCCAAACCCCCTATGGATGCCTGGGTTTCCTGCTGGCCCGTTTGCCCTCGGAAGCCGTGGGTTCCCCGACAGGCATCCTGCACGCGGTCACCAACCTGATCAGGACCGAAGCCGCCGGACGTGACACGGTCTTCATCGTTGACAACGCGGGCGGCATGGATCCGATGAGTACCGGCGTGCTGTTGAACCTCATGGCCACGGGCACGGCCAAAGTGGTGGCCACGGTGCAGCGGGCCAGCGATCTCCCAGCGGATTTCCACCGCATGGTCCTGGACGGTGAACTGGGCGAGGTTCACTTGAACACGCTCAGCGAAGAACAGGCAAAGCAGGTGCTTGGTTCGGTTTTGGGCCACTACGTATCAACAACCCTGGCGGGGTCGCTGCACGCGGCCGTAGGCGGCAACCCCATGCTGCTGCATGCGCTCCTGGAGGATCAGCGCCACAGGGGCAACCTGGTTCTCAACGACTCCGTGTGGACCCTCCGTGACCGGATCACGCTGGAGGGAGCCACGGTGGTGGAGGACTTCGTCCGTTCCAGATTGGCGCGCGAACCGCAGGCCAGCAGGACGGTCGTCGAAGTCCTGGCTTGCGCGCAGCGCGCTACTCTGGTGGATCTTGCGGCCATCTTTGGGACACAGGTCCTGGTGGAGATGGAAGAATCCGGGCTGCTCACCGTCCAGAGGAACGGTGAACACTGGGTCTCCTTGCGGGATCCCTACGTGGGCGAGGTAGTGCGTAGCTGGCTGAGCACGCGCCGCACCAAGGAACTCAAGACGATGCTGTACGGCCCCAAAGAGCCGGAGCTCAGCGGACTGGCTCCACAGGACCTGTTGAGCTATGCCGCATGGATGCATGCCTGCGAGGACGAACCGCAGCCTTCCCCGGCGTTGGCCCTTGCGGCAGGCCGCGCCGCGTTGAACGATTACGACCCCAACTTCGCCATCCAGTGCATCGCATCCCTGGACCCCAAGGACAGTGAATGGGTCCGTGGCCAGCGGCTCAAAGCCGCTGCCTACCTGATGCTGGACCTGCCGCTGCACGCTGCCCAGGCGTTGGATGAAATCTCCGAGTCCCACCTCGCCGGGCTGGACCCGTTGGAGTTCGCCGAGGTCACGGCAGCACAATGCCAGGCCATGACCTGTATTGACGGCCGGTCCGGGATGGTTCCGAGTGTCATCGCAGGTGCCTTCGAAACGCTCGAGGCGAAGTCCGCCGATTATCCGGCAGCAGAACTGTCAAAGGCCCGTAACCGTCTGCAGCTGTGCAGCTACGAGTACAAGACGTTCATGGGCGAGTACGCGTCCATGATCGAGGACCTGGAACGGGAACTGGCCAAGGACCCCGGCGAGGACCGTGAGCACTGGCTGAGGTCCTCGTTCTTCCTCATGGAAGCGCGGTGCATTCTGGGAAGGGAGCTGGAAGCACAGGAGCTCGCCCGACGTGTTTCACGGCATCTGGGGGACACGGACAGGCCCGCCCAACTGGAGGAGGCGTTCGCCAAACACGCTTTCCTGGTTCTCCTGCTGTCCGGCCAGTGGCGCAAATGCATCGAACTGATGCGGCGCACACCGTCAAGGCCGTCCCGCCTCCAGTACCGCGGAGCACTTACTGAGCTGGGCGTTGGTTTGGCGTACGCCTACGCCGGCAAGCCCGCCAGCGCGATCGAACCGCTGCGTTCCGCTGTTGCCCAGCTCGAGCTCCGACCCGCCATGAACATGAACAAGGTGGCCTACGCTGCCACCGCGTTCGCTTACGCCCAACTGGGCAATTCCGCCGAAGCAGGCCGCTACCTGGATCTGTACAGGACCTGCCGGGGCGTGGGGATGTACTTCTCCGAGTCCGTGGCGGAGTTTTGCGCCGAGATGGCGGGCAGGTGGATGGGCGACTCCGACGTCAAGGAAAGGCTTCTTGCCAGGGTCCACGACGACATCGGGCAACAGCGGTACACGACGGCGGGCATCTGCCTTTTCGGCGCCACGGTGGAAGGCTCCGATGAGGAGTACAGGCTGCTTGAGGACATTGCCGGCCGCCGCCAAGGGCCGCTCGCGAAAATCTCCGGCGACCTTGCCCGTGGTTCGTTGAGCAAGAGCTCACGGTCCCTGTTGGCAGCCGCCGACGCCGCCGCCTCCTTGGATTTGCTGGTAGTCGAAGCACGGTGCGTGGCCATGGCATTGGACTTCGCCCGCGATGCCGGCGAGACGACAACAGCGCGGACGGCCCAGTTGAGGCTGGAACGCCTGGAGCATTCCGTCTCCGCTCTTCCCATCCAGCCAAGAAGCGACGCGCCGGTATTGACCGAGCGGGAACGCCAAATTGCTAAACTCGCCGGAAAGGGTGTCAGTAACCGCGAAATCGCGATGGATATTGGGGTGTCTGTGCGAACAGTAGAAGGCCATTTGTACCAGGTATTCACCAAGCTCGGTGTGTCGTCTCGGGGCGAGCTAAATGGGCTCCTGTGAGGTAGGGCGGGCAGTATCCGCAACTCCGGCACGGGCTGCACATGCAGGCTGAGCACCTTGTTGGCCGGGACTCCGAATTGGAGCTGGCCCTGGAGATATTGCGTCAGGAAGGTGCCGGGGCCGTTCTGGTCGTGGCAGATCCCGGCATCGGTAAAACCGCCCTTTCCGATGAGATAGCCGCCCGCCTGGCATCGGAAATGGTGGTGATGCGGGTCCATGGCAGCCCTGCGCTGTCCGCCGTTCCCTATGGTGTCCTGGCGCCCTATTTGCTGGACCTTCCGGTGGAGCAGGCCACATCGCCGGTGGCCATCCTCCGTGAATTCTGGTCGCAGTTCGAGAAGCGGCGTGGCGGCGAAGGTGCGCGCCTTCTGCTCATCGTTGACGACGCCCACGAGCTCGACGAAGGCAGCACGCAGATCCTGGCTGAACTGGTTACTGCAGGCTGGGCCCGGCTGGTTGCAACCAGCAGGCCCAGGCCTGGCCTTCCGGCGGCACTGCTCCAACTTTGGTACGACGGTTTGGCCGAGCGCTTGGAGCTGCATCCCCTGGACAAGGAAACAGCCACGGAACTTGTGGAGAAGACCCTGGGCGGGACGGTCATGGCAAGCGCGGTGGATGTGCTGCATGGGTTGTCCGAGGGCAATCCGCTGCTGTTGCGCTGCCTCCTGGATGACACCAGGGCGGACGGGAACCTGGTGCGGCGAAACGGCGTCTGGCTCCTGACGCGGGAACCCTCGGGCAGTGGCGAAAACCTGGCCGAGGTTGTCCGGAACAGGGTGCTGCGAACCAGTGAGGCCGAACGGGAGGCGATGTTCGTCATTGCCTTGTCCGAGCCCGTCCCTGCCGCTTTGCTGGACGCGGAGGTCGGCAGGGACACTGTTCGGGCTTTGATGGACAACAGGCTCGTGATCCCCACGAACGGCCCCGGCAGCCCATTGAAGATGTGGCATCCGATGTACAGCGAGGCCCTGCGCCAGATCGTTTCGCCTGCCCGCAGCCTCCAGATCCGCCAGCGGATGGTGCAGCATCTTGCGGTGGAACCGGCCACGGCTGAGGGGCTGCTCCGCATGGTGAGCTGGGCGCTTGACTGTGGTGCCGACGTCGCCGATGAACAGCTGCTGCAGGCAGCTTTCCTTGCGGCCAAACTCCTGCAGAATCCTTTGGCGGTTGCCGCCGCCAGCAGAGTCCGCTCAGAGGCGCTGCGGCCGCGGGCTCGCGCTGTGATGGCCATGGTCAGCTATAACGACGGCGATTACAGCAGTGCCGTGCGTCTGCTGGAGGAGGGAAACGGGTTCCTGGACGCCGATCCGCTGGGACCGACGGGCGCGGGCTTGTTGTGGGCTGCCGCCCGCTCGGCCAAAGGCGATTCGGCGTCCAGCATCGCAGCGGACGCCCGCAACGCCGCCAAATCCCTGACGGACGGGTCAGCGTCGTCGGACCCCATGGCCGCGCAGGTCAACAGGCATGCCTCGGCCCTGGAACTGGCCGCACTGGCCCACGAAGGCCGTTACGGTGAACTTCGCGAGGGGCTGGAGCTGTTTGCCGAAGGACTCCGGACCGACGAGCCGGACAGCGTGATGAACCGGATTTTCCTCCTGGCCATGAAATGCGAGCTCCTCACCGTTGAGGGCCAGCCCGAGCAAGCCTTCGACGCCGGACGCGAAGCCATGGTCCTCGTGGATGAACACAGCGACAACCTGCTGTACTTCGGCGACTTCGTCCTGGTCCGATACGCATTGGCGGCCTTGGAATCGGGGGACTGGGGTGCAGCCGATGCTGCCCTGGACCGGTATGCGGCAAGCTCAGCCATGGGGCTCATCACCTTCGGCGGAGACATCCAGGCGCTCAAGGGGTTGGCCCTGCTGCGGCAAGGACGCACGGAGCAGGCCACGGAACTCCTGACCCCTGCAGTCGAAGCCCTCCGGGTGAAGGACCCGCAACTGCTCAGGAGCCTGGGGCACGCCCTGGCGTTCTACGCGGCGGGCAAAACCGGAAACACTGCGCTCGCACAACGGCTGGCAAGCGAACAGGTCCCTGGCAGGGGGAGCAACTACGTTGAGGCGCTTGCCGGGCTGTTCACGCTGGCCGGCCAAGAACTCCTCAGCAAAGGATCCGGACTTCCAAAACTGCGGGACCTGCCGGAGGCCGGCCGTTTGCACGCGTTGCCGGGCCTGCACCTGCAGAACCTCATCCTGAGGACTGAACTCGGGGACGTCGCTGCAGTGGAGTCCATCGAGGAGACCGCATCCCTGATGACGGGCGCCTGGGCGGCCGGATGGCAATCGCTCGCCGCAGCCCAATTGAAGGGTGGCGGCCAGGCCTTCGTGAACGCAGGAAACCTGCTGTCCGCGGCCGGGATGCCGGGGCCTGCTGCAGCAGCGTTCGACAAGGCGGCGGCAACCTTCGACGCCGAAGGCAAGCGTCCGGAAGCGCGGCAGGCCGCCGTCATGCGGGACGTCAACCAGGCCAGCCTGGGCGACTCCGTAGTCCATGACCCCAACACCGAGACCGATCACGCCGTGCCCCTGACCCGGCGTGAGCAGGACATTGTGGCGCTGGCCGTATCAGGTCTCACGGATCGCCAGATCGCCGAAAAACTCATGGTCTCGGTTCGCACCGTGGAAGGCCACTTGTACCGCAGCTACGCGAAGCTGGGCATCCGTCGTCGTGAAGATCTTGGCGCTGCTGTCCGTCACTGACGCGGAGCCCGATCGAGTACCCGAAAACTCCCTTTAGCGCTCTGACGCGGAATCCTGCCCTATTTAACCAATCAATGGAGTAATTCGCGGGTTTTTCGTGTCGGAACCAAGTAGTGCCCCTTCCCCGTACTGAGTACAACACAGTATCCAGCCCTGAAAAGCCCCCCAGTAATCGAGTACCGATTACTGGTGTTTGGCTTTTGCGCCCCCGGCAGTATTGATCTTGGAAGAACGGTTCAGCCCCAAGCATCACCGGGATTCCGAAAGTCGCATCAACCGCATCGGTGGTCTCTTCAGCCGATGCCCCGGCCACCGGAAGGTGGTCCGGCCCTGAACGAAGCCGGCGGCGACAGAGTCTTCTGAGACCGAGACTCTCCCCCCAGCCGCCGCCGGCTTCTAAGCCAGGGACCCCGCGAATCGCGGACATCAAAACTTCCCGGACATGGGACTGCTGCTATTGGAGTGTGCATGCTGCCGGACCCTTGGCTGGACGAAGACACCGTCGCAGCCAGGCTGGGATCTCCGACACTGCCCGATAGGGCGCAATTGCTGGAACTCGTCTTTTCCGCCGTACGGTCATCTTCCAAGAGCGGCATCCTGGTGGCAGGGGAGAAGGGCTCGGGCAAGAGCCACATGTTGCTCTCCCTCAAAGCCGGACTTCCCGGGACCATGGATGTCAGGACCTTCGCCGGAAGCCTGGACCTGACGGCGACCCAATACGGTGTCCTGGGTGCCTCAACAGGCGTCCAGGGTGGCGCCGCGCGTGTCCTGGGGACCAGCACCGAGGGGACCGGCACCGAGGGGACCGGCGAGGGCTTGCTCCCGGGGCTCCATGTCCTGCGCGCCCTGACCAGCACACTCGGACCGGCCAGCTACCTGTATTCGCCTCCCGTCGCGCGGCGAGGCAACAAGCGCCGGAACCACCAGGCCCGTCCCCAGCTGGTGCTGCTGGTGGACGACATCCACTACGTGGATCCTGCCTCCCTGGGTGTGCTGCTCCAGCTCATTCCTGGATTCGGTGCCAAACTCGTTGCCACGGCTGACAGCCGGAGCCCGCTGCCGCAGGATCTCTATCAGCTCTGGGAAGACGGCTTCATGGAGCAGTACCTTCTTCCGCCTTTCACCTTCACGGAGGCGCACGCCCTGTGTGTTTCTCTCCTTGGCGGAAAGGTCCAACGCCGGGCCAGCAGCCTTCTGGCAGTCATCAGCGGCTTCAACGTGGGCATCCTGTGCCTCGCCGTGGAGGACGCACGCCGCGCCGGGCTCCTGGTGCAGAGGGAAGGGTATTGGACGATCAACACCCGGGCGCATTGCCAGTGGCCTGGCGTCGTGGATCGCGTCCAGGCGGAAAACGCTGCCCGGCTGCCTGAGGAGCGGCTGGCATTGGAGCTGACAGCGCTGGCCGAGCCGGTCGCCGTCGAGGTTTTGGAGCGCCATTGCGGTCACAAAGCCGTAGAGAACCTACTGTCCGAAGGCCAGATCAGGCTGTTGCCCGGCAGGTCTCCGATGGTCCGGATGGGCTCGTGGTTGCGGGGGGAGGGCCTCCGGCTTGCAGTTCCGAGGTCCCGGAGCCTTGCCCTTCATCAACGGATCGAGGACCCCGGACTCACGCTTGAGACGGCACCGAGCATGTTGCGGTGGATGACCTGGACCCTGGACTGCGGGCTGGGCCTGCCGGATGAGCTCCTGCTGGCGGCGGCGCCGGCCGCCGACCGGCCCGTAACCGCCGAACTTGCCCTCCAGGCTGCCTCGGCTGTGAAGGCTCCGGGCCACCTGGACGAAGCAGGAATGCTCAGGGCCAGGGCATTGATTGCCGAAGGCCAACTGGCTGAGGCCGCACCTGTCCTCCGTCACTTGGCTACGGCGGCGAGCTCGGCGGAGGTGAAGGCCGACGCCGGTGGGCGGCTCATGGCGCTGGAGCTGCTCGGCGCAGCGCACGGCGGGCTGACTGCAGGGGACGTGGTTGCCGACCCCGCCGCGCGGATCGCAGGAAAGGTGCGGGAGGCCGAACGCTTGCTCCTGTCCGGCGCGGCCGTCGAGGCCCTGGAAAAGACCACTGAGGCAATGAAAGTCGTCGGTGGTGATCCGTCCATGGCGACGTTCCGTGCGGGCGCGGCACTTCGGCACGTGATCTGCCTGCGGCACAATCTGGGGTGGAGTGCCCTGGTCCCGCTCTTGGAGTACTCCGCCTACGGGGTGCCCAGCCACCTGGCCGCATGTTCAGAAACAGCACGGGCCTACGCCCAGCTCGGCCAGGGATTCCCTCGTGCGGCGCGCGTCACGCTTGAGGCGGTACTGGCAGAACTGTCCGACGCCGGGCTGCCGCCGGTGCGATCCTTGGCTGCGGCCATGATGGCCTACTGCGAGGCGCTCAGCGGAAACCCTGGTGAGGCACTGGAACTGGCCGCGCAAAGCACCTCGGGAGCCGAAACAGGGTTGACTGGGGGGTCGCCTGACGATCTCCTGTCGCGGATGAGTGCCCTCTACTGTGCCGCGGCCAGGGACGTTTCGTCCGGTACCTTCACCCACCTGATGGCGCTCGCGGACGAAGCCCAATCCTCGGGAAGTGTCTTGTTGGAAGCTGAGGCGCTGTCCCTCCTGGCGCTCAACGCAGGTCGTGCCGGCGTCGTGGATCCGGCCATCCTGCCGCGGCTGGCCGCCGCGGCTTCCGGCGTCGAAGGTACCGGTGGTGCGGCGTTGCGGACTTTTGCGGCCGCCATGGTGGAAGACGACCCCAAGTCGCTGGAGGCGGCCGGCCGCTCACTGTCAGCAGACCGGCAATTCGCCCACGCAGCACTTTGCTACGCACGTGCGGCTGCCGGTTACCAGGCGAAGGTCCGCACTGCGGCGGCCCGGCGGGTATCGGTCCTCGTTGAGCGGCTCCGCGGTGTCACGGAGAGCGAGGCCGTGCCACCCCTGGGTTGGGTTCCGGGGAGGGCCGGGAACTGACGTGCTGTACGGCACACCGCCCGATCCGGGCCCACGTGGGATAATGAGGAGTCCCTGAAGGATTCCCAAGGAGCGCCCCTTGACTGCCGTATCAACTCCAGCCTCACTGCAACAGTCCATGCATGCCATGGACAACGCGGAGGTGTTGCGGATCCGGAACGACTTCCCGGTGCTGGACCAACTGGTCAACGGTAAACCGCTGATCTACCTTGATTCCGGTGCCACCTCGCAGAATCCGCTCAGCGTCATCGAAGCCGAGCAGGAGTTCTACGAGCAACGCAATGCTGCCGTACACCGTGGCGCCCACCACCTGGCTGTCGAAGCGACCGAAGCCTTTGAAGACGCACGCCAGACCGTGGCGGACTTCATCGGTGCCCGCTACGAGGAAACCGTATGGACCTCCAACGCCACCGAGGGTCTGAACCTCATCAGCTATGCCCTGTCCAACGCGGCGCTGTGGGCAGCCCAGGGCCGCGGCAGCTCCGCCTTGAAGGAACTGGCCATCGGTCCCGGCGACGAAATCGTGGTCACGGAGATGGAACACCACGCCAATCTCATTCCCTGGCAGGAACTCGCCTTCCGCACCGGTGCCACGCTCAAGCACATCCCCATTACCGACGACGGCGCGCTTCGCCTTGATGCCGCCGGAGAGATCATCGGGAACCGGACCCGGCTCCTTGCTTTCACCCACGCCTCGAACGTCCTGGGCACCATCAATCCCGTTGCCGATCTTGTGGCCATGGCACGCCGTGTCGGGGCGCTCGTAGTGCTGGACGCTTGCCAGTCGGTTCCCCACATGGCGGTGGACGTGAAGAAGCTCGACGTCGACTTCGCAGTGTTCTCCGGGCACAAGATGCTGGCTCCCACCGGAGTCGGGGTGCTGTATGGAAAGCAGGAGCTCCTGGACGTGCTGCCGCCTTTCCTCACGGGTGGCTCCATGATCACCACAGTCACCATGGAACGTGCGGAATACCTGCCCGCGCCGCAGCGGTTCGAAGCCGGAACGCAGCGCATCTCCCAGGCTGTGGCGTTGGCAACAGCCGTCAATTACCTTTCCGAAACGGGAATCGACCGCATCCATGCCTGGGAGGCCACCCTGGGCCAGCGCCTGGTCAAGGGACTCGAGAGCATCGAGGGTATCCGCGTCGTTGGTCCTGCGTCCGGCGCTGAGCGGATCGGTTTGGCAGCCTTCGACGTCGCCGGTGTCCACGCCCACGACGTCGGGCAGTTCCTCGACGACCGCGGCATCGCTGTTCGCGTCGGCCATCACTGCGCCCAGCCGCTCCACCGGCGCCTCGGCCTAACGGCCACCACCCGGGCCAGCACCTACCTCTACAACACCACGGACGACGTCGATGCTTTCCTCGACGCCGTCTCGGGCGTGCGGGCCTACTTCCAGGCCTGATCACACTGACTTTGCAAAGAAACGGGCATCAGCACCATGAGTCTTGACCAGCTTTACCAGCAGATCATCCTGGACCATTCCAAGCAGCGGCACGGCAGCGGGCTCGCCGAAACACTAGCCCCTGCGGGTGCCTCCACCGGTCAGTCGCACCAGCTGAACCCCGTGTGCGGGGACGAAGTGACGTTGCGGCTCGCCGTCGCGGACGGAACAGTCCAGCAGATCAGTTGGGACGGTGCCGGCTGTTCCATTTCCATGGCCTCGGCCTCCGTGCTCAGCGAGATGGGTGAGGGGATGTCCGTGGCGGAACTGCATTCCGTGATCGACAACTTCCGGGAGGTCCTGCGTTCCCGCGGGAAGGTGCAGGCAGACCCGGAGATCCTGGGCGACGCCGCAGCGTTCGAGGGAGTAGCCCGCTACGCAGCCAGGGTCAAGTGCGCCATGATCTCGTGGGTGGCTGCCGAGGACGCCCTCAACCAGGCAACGGCCTAGCTCCGAGGCACCCCCGCGTCAGCTGCGGGCAAAGACATCAGGTACGCCGTCGCCGTCGTCGTCCCGTTCTTCGTCCGCCTGCACCTGCCGGTACCGCCGGTTACGGGCCTTAAGGACGACGGCGGCCAGCAGCGCCGAGATCAAGGAACCCGCCAGGATGGCCACCTTGGCGTGGTCGTTGTGGGCTGAACCTGCACCGAAGCTCAGCTCCCCGATGAGCAGCGAGACGGTGAAGCCGATACCGGCCAGAAGCGCCAGCCCGAAAAGGTCGATCCATGCGATGCCGGAATCCAGGCTGGCGCGCGTGGTCTTGGTGACCAGGAACGTCGTGCCGAAGACGCCCACAGCCTTGCCGAGCACCAACGCGGCCACGATGCCCAGCGCCACGGGATCCCGCAACGCCGCGCCCATGCCGTCCAGCCCGCCCAGGGCCACACCGGCGGAGAAGAACGCGAACACCGGAACGGCAAAACCTGCCGAGAACGGGCGCAGGCGGTGCTCAAAGTGCTCGGCGAGGCCCTCGGCGGGCTCACCCTTCTTCCCACTGGCAAACACAGGGACGGCGAAGCCCAGCAACACCCCTGCCACGGTGGCGTGGATGCCGGACGCGTGAACGAACCCCCATGTCGCCAGGGCCAGCGGCACCAGGAGGTACCAGCTGCGGATCCGCTTCTGTACCAGGAACGTGAAGAGCGCCAACGGGACGAGCGCGGCCAGCAGCATGAGCGGCTGGAGCCCAGTGGAGTAGAAGAAGGCGATGATGCCGATGGCGATGAGGTCGTCCACCACGGCAAGCGTCAGCAGGAACGTCCGGAGCGCGGCGGGAAGGTGCGTGTTGATCACAGCCAGGACCGCCAGTGCGAAGGCAATGTCCGTCGCCGTGGGAATGGCCCAGCCCTTGAGGGTTTCAGGGGAACCGAGGTTGAAGAGAACAAAAATCAGCGCAGGGACTGCGACGCCGCCGATCGCTGCAGCCACAGGAACAACAGCCCGGGCTGGTTTGCGGAGTTCCCCGGCCACGAATTCGCGTTTGAGCTCCAGTCCCGCCAGGAAGAAGAACCCCGCCAGCAGTCCGTCGGAGGCCCAGTGGCCCAGGCTGAGCTCAAGGTGCCAGGGTTCGTAGCCTATCTTGACGTCGCGGAGTGCGAAGTAGCCGTCGGCTGCGGGGGAGTTTGCCCAGATGAGGGCTATCACTGTTGCGGCCAGGAGAAGTGCTCCGCCCACGGTTTCCGTACGCAGGATCGAGAGGATCCTGCGATACTCCGGGTAGCTGGAGCGGGTGAAGACTTTGCTGGAGGGGGTTTTGGGCGGGACGGGAGGCAGCTGGGCCACTGAGGGCTCCTAACAGTGGGCGGTCATAGGGCGGGTACAGCAAATACACGCCGACCAGACTTCCCGGCACACCAATATCCATCTTACCCAACCTGGGGACGGCAAACGCTCCACTGAGGGCTCAGTGGAGCGTTTGCCGTCCCCGGTCGGGTGGGACGAGGCTCAGGCGACGAGGCCCGCGATTCCGATGACCGCCGTCGCCAGTCCCAGCACCATGGAGATGGTGACCAGGACGACGTGGACCGTCAGGAACTTTGTGGCCTTGCCTGCGGCGTCGCGGGCCCGGGGATCCTTCATGACGCGCTTGAGGAACTGCGGCCACACAGCCAGCGACCACACGCCGGCCACAATCAGGACCACCGCAAGGATTGCGGGAATCTGCATGCTAGTGGCTTTCGAGCCAGGCCTGGGCCTGCTGCGACTGGATGCCCAAGGCCTTGCCCACCATGGGCTCGGCAGCGTCAGCGATCTTTCCACCCAGGAACGGAACCGAGGACGTCACATTGCCTTCGAGTTCGATCCGGGTGCTGCCGCCCTCGGCCACGAGCCGTTGGACCGCGGTGACATCCAACGGTGCGCCGGCGATCTTCAGCGCGATGGTGCTGGCGCGCGAGCCGTCGGCAGCCGGGGCTTCCCACTGCTCGGTCTGGGTGACCTTCAAGGTTTCGCCGACGAACTTGCGGGCGATCTCCGGCAGGCGGGTGGTGGGCAACGTGCGGACGGTGGTGGTGGTGAAAGCGCCGGCAGTGTCGCCGTCAACGGTGAACGATTCCAGCGAGCCGCCCACGTATTCGCTCGTGTGGCGCAGGAAATCCTCGTCGACAAAGACGGCCGCTACGCGGTCAACGCTGTGGGGCAGGGTGGTGGATGCACTCAGGGCCATGGGTCCTCCGTGGATGGTGGTGGTGAAGCTTTTTAGCTCCCAACATCCTACGGGGTCCGGGTGGACACACTTGAACCCGATTCCTCCTGAAGGGTGGTCGCGGCTGCCGAAATGTTGCGGGCCATGGACGGAAAGATGAAGCCGTGGAACGGATACACGCCCAGCCAATACAGCCGTCCGGCCAAGCCGCGGGGGAAGAAAATCGCGCGCTGCTTATAGAGGCTCCCGTCGCCGTCGGGCTCCACCGACAACTCAAGCCAGGCACCACCCGGGGCGCGCATTTCGGCGCGCAACCGCAGCAGGTGGCCGCGGTCGATGGCTTCAACCCGCCACCAGTCCACCACTTCGCCGGTGTTCAGCGTCTTGGGGTGCCTGCGGCCGCGCAGCAGCCCCGCGCCGCCCTGCAGCTTGTCCAGCCAGCCGCGCACCCGCCACGCCAAAGGCAGCGAGTACCAGCCGTTCTTGCCGCCAATGCCCTCGATGATGGTCCACACATGCTCCGGCTTGGCTTCGCTATGGAAGGTCCGCTCGTCCAGGAACACTTTGTAGCCGGCCCAATCGGGGTCGCTGGGGAGGGGATCGGCGTCGATACCGGCGTTGGCCCAAGTGGTCTCCACCTGACCGTCCCGTTCCTTGCCCAGCGCCAAGGCTACGGCTCGCCGGTAGGAGGTCAGGCCGCCGTCGGGCTGCTTGATGTAACGGTCGACGTCGTGCTCCCGCGATACGGCGTCGTGCTGCAGTGACTGCACCAGCGGCAGCGACATGGACAGCGGAATCGGTGTTACCAAGGCGACCCACAGTCCGGCGAGTTTCGGCGCGGGAACGGGAAGCGCGATGACCAGCCGGCGAGGCAGGCCACGTTCCACGGCGTACTCGTTCATCATTTCCTTGTACTTCAGGATCTCCCGTGAGCCGATGTCGAACGAGCGGTTCAGCTTGTCCGGCAGGGCCGCCGCCGCCACGAGATAGTGCAGGACGTCGCGCACCGCGATCGCCTCAATCCGGTTGTTGACCCAGCTCGGCGCGGGCATGACCGGGAGGGTGTCTGCCAGGTGCCGGATCATTTCGAAGGATGCGGAGCCGGAGCCAATCACCACGCCCGCCTGGAACACGATCGAGTCCACGGGTGATTCGAGGAAGACTTTGCCCACGGTTTCGCGGGAACGCATGTGTGTGGACAGTTCCGTGTTCTCCGGGTGCAGTCCGCCGAGGTACACGATCCTGTCCACTCCGGCCTCCGCAGCTGCCCCGGCGACGAGGCGGGCCATGGCTTCTTCCTTGGCCTCGAAACCGCTGCCCGAGGCCATGGAATGGACCAGGTAGTACAGGACGTCCACGCCGTTGAGCGCCTCGGAGAGGCCGTCGGCGTCGGACAGGCTGTTCTCAATGATGTCGACGTCGTCATGCCACGGAACGTCTGCGATTTTTTGGGGCGTGCGGACCAGGACTTTGACCTTGTGCCCGGCTTCGAGGAGCCGGGGGACCAGCCGACCGCCGATGTAACCGGTGGCGCCGGTCACCAGCACTGTCCTGGTGTCCTGCGTGGTGTTGGAATGCGTAGCTTCCGAAGGCTGCAAAGGAACTCCTGTGGCTGGGGGTGGAGGTAGGCTGGAATGACCCGGCATTCATCTGAATTTCCGGGCATTTGTGTTGCCTGCCCTTGGACCCACCCTAGGAGTTTCTGCCATGAGCCTCAACGGTCTGCGCCGCGCACTGGCGGAGGACAAGACTTTCGCGCGCGTTCGTACCGAGGCGGAGCGGTCCTTCAGCGACCGGAACGCCGACTACCAGATCAGCGCCCCCACGGGGATGCGTGCGGTGTTGCTCGCCGAAATGGCCGATGCCCTGGCGGACACCGGCGCCGATGACGCGGCAGCCCCGGTGGTCCTGGCCGTGACCGCCACCGGCCGTGAAGCCGAAGACCTCACCGCGGCGCTCTGCTCCTACCTCCCCGCGGACTCTGTGGCCACCTTCCCCAGCTGGGAAACCCTCCCGCACGAGCGCCTTTCGCCGCGGTCGGACACCGTGGGACGCCGCCTGTCCGTTCTGCGCCGCCTGACCCATCCGGAAACCTCGACGGCGGCCCCGTTGCGTGTGGTGGTGGCTCCGGTCCGCGCTGTGGTCCAGCCGATCGTGGCCGGCTTGGGTGACCTGGTGCCGGTCACCCTGCAAGTAGGCCAGGAACGCTCCTTCACCGACGTTGTCCGGGCCCTCTCCGACGCCGCCTACGCGCGCGTCGACATGGTGACGCACCGCGGCGAATTCGCCGTCCGTGGCGGAATCCTCGATGTCTTCCCACCCACCGAGGACCACCCGATCCGGGTGGAGTTCTTCGGCGACGAGGTGGATCAGATGCGCTGGTTCGCCGTGGCCGACCAGCGTTCCTTGAGTGCACCCGGGATCCACCACCCCACGGAACTGCATGCCCCTCCGTGCCGGGAAATCCTGATCACACCCTCGGTAATGTCCCGTGCGGCGAAGCTGAAAGCCGACATGCCCGCGGCGGCCGACATGCTGGAGAAGATCGCAGGGGGCATTGCGGTGGAAGGCATGGAATCCCTGGCCCCGGTGCTGGTGGATGCCATGGTTCCGTTCGTGGACCAGCTCCCGGCCGGCTCCCTGTCCGTTGTGATCGAACCCGAGAAGGTGCGCACGCGCGCGCACGACCTCGCGGCGACCAACGAAGAGTTCCTGGAAGCGGCCTGGTCCACGGCGTCCGACGGCGGTGCGGCGCCCCTTGATTTGTCGTCACAGGCGTCCACTGACTTGCACGCCGCCAGTTTCCGCTCACTGACCGACACCCGCTCGGCAGCGCTGGAACACGGCGTGTCCTGGTGGTCCATCACCTCCCTCGCCTCTGACGAGGACCTGGTCCTGGACATCGATGTCCTCAACATGCGTGCCCGCGAACCGCGTGGCTACCAGGGCGATGTGGCCGAGATGCTGGAGTTCATCGGCTCCCGTGTCCGCGAGCAGTGGCGCGTCGTGGTGGTTACGGACGGCCCGGGTCCCGCGCAGCGCCTGGCTGAACTGTTCCACGACGCAGAGATTCCCTGTTCCCGCGTCGACTCCCTGGATCAGGAACCCCAACCGGGCATCATCGAGGTGACCACTGCCGCCGTCGGACGCGGTTTTGTCCTGGACGGCCTCAAACTGGGGCTGCTGACCGAAGCCGACCTGCTGGGACGGGCGACAGCGAGCTCCACCAAAGACATGCGGCGCATGCCGTCCAAACGGCGAAACGCCGTGGATCCTTTGCAGCTGCACGCGGGTGACTTCGTGGTCCACGAACAGCACGGAATCGGCCGGTTTGTGGAGCTGATCCAGCGCAAGGTGACCGGGACGTCGTCGTCCGACGCCGGGCTGCGCGAGTATCTGGTGCTGGAGTACGCGCCGTCCAAGCGCGGTGCCCCTGGCGACCGGCTGTTCGTACCGACGGACCAGCTGGACCAGGTGACCCGCTACGTGGGCGGGGACACGCCTGCGCTGAGCAAAATGGGCGGCGCGGACTGGGCCAGCACCAAGTCCAGGGCACGCAAGGCCGTCAAGGAAATCGCCGGGGAACTGATCCGGCTGTACTCTGCCCGCATGGCATCCCGCGGCCACGCTTTTGCACCGGACACACCGTGGCA
This sequence comes from Paenarthrobacter sp. C1, assembly GCF_049315185.1. Taxonomy (NCBI): domain Bacteria; kingdom Bacillati; phylum Actinomycetota; class Actinomycetes; order Micrococcales; family Micrococcaceae; genus Paenarthrobacter; species Paenarthrobacter sp. C1. Next base: position 1,431,693 of record NZ_CP186052.1, read on the forward strand.
GCGCGAGCTCGAAGAAGCGTTCCCCTACGTGGAAACACCCGACCAGTTGACCACCATCAACGAGGTCAAAGCCGACATGGAGCGGGAAATCCCCATGGACCGGTTGGTATCGGGTGACGTCGGCTACGGCAAGACCGAAATCGCCGTCCGCGCCGCCTTCAAGGCTGTCCAGGACGGCAAGCAGGTGGCGGTGCTCGTGCCAACCACCCTGTTGGCGCAGCAGCACTACGAAACCTTCACTGAACGCTTCTCCGGCTTCCCGCTGCGCGTGAAGCCGCTGTCCCGGTTCCAGACCAGCAAGGAAGCCAAGGAAACGGCCGAGGGCGTCAAGAGCGGCGCTGTCGACGTCGTGATCGGTACCCACCGGCTGCTGTCCAAGGACTTCGAGTTCAAGGACCTCGGCCTGGTGATCGTGGACGAAGAGCAGCGCTTCGGCGTGGAACATAAGGAAGCGCTGAAGAAGATGCGCACCAACGTGGACGTCCTGGCGATGAGTGCCACGCCCATTCCGCGAACACTGGAGATGTCCCTGACGGGAATCCGCGAAACGTCCACACTGGCCACACCGCCGGAGGAACGCCACCCGGTGCTGACCTATGTAGGTCCGTACACCAACAAGCAAACCTCCGCCGCGATCCGCCGTGAACTCATGCGCGAAGGGCAGGTGTTCTTCGTCCACAACCGGGTGTCCTCGATTGAACGCATTGCCGCGCAGATCCGTGAACTGGTTCCCGAAGCCCGGGTGGAAGTTGCCCACGGCCAGATGTCCGAGAGCCGCCTGGAAAAAATCATCGTGGACTTCTGGGAAAAACGCTTCGACGTCCTGGTGTGCACCACCATCATCGAAACCGGCCTGGATATCTCCAACGCCAACACCTTGATTGTGGACGGGGCCGACAAGTATGGCCTCTCGCAGCTGCACCAGCTCCGAGGCCGCGTAGGCCGTGGCCGTGAGCGCGCCTACGCCTACTTCCTCTACCCTTCCGAGAAGCCCTTGGGTGAGGTGGCGCTGGAACGGCTCAAGGCAGTGGCGGCACACAACGAGCTCGGCGCCGGCATGCAGCTGGCCATGAAGGACCTGGAAATCCGCGGCGCAGGCAACCTGCTCGGCGGAGAACAGTCCGGCCACATCCAAGGTGTCGGCTTCGACCTCTACATCCGGCTTGTGGGCGAGGCCGTGGCCGAATACCGCGGTGAGGCTGAAGAGAAGGCCGCCGAGATGAAGATCGAGCTGCCGGTCAACGCGCACCTGCCCCATGACTATGTTCCCGGGGAGAGGCTGCGTCTTGAGGCGTACCGGAAGCTCGCTGCCGCCACCACATATGAGGCCATTGATGAAGTCCTGGCCGAACTCGTGGACCGTTACGGTGAGCCGCCGCTGCCGGCCCAAAACCTCATTGCCGTGGCGCGCTTCCGGGTGGGTGCCCGCGAAGCCGGCCTGTCCGACGTCGCGCTCCAAGGCAACTTCATCCGCTTCTCGCCGGCGCAACTGCCCGAATCCAAAACCATGCGCCTCAACCGCATGTACCCGGGCTCCCAGGTCAAGCCTGCGCTCGACGCCGTGCTGATCCCCAAGCCCAAGACCGCCCGGATCGGCGGCCGTGACCTCCAGGACGCCGAGATCCTGCAGTGGGCCAACAACGTCATTGAAGCGATCTTCGCCGAAGCCCCCGTGAAGGCAGGCTAGGCGAATGATGGGAGGACACCACGCCGCGTCGGGAGCCGCGGCGTGGATAGCTATTGCCTCAACCGGCCCCTACGCGCTCGGCTGGTACCCGCTGGATGCCACTGGAATCCTGATTGGCGCCATGGCGACGGCGGGAACGGCTTTGGTATGCGACTGGGACCACCGGCACAGCACCATCGCCAACTCGCTGCCGCCACTGTCCAACGTGATTGCCGTGGGCATCGAGAAAGCCAGCGGTGGGCACCGGCAAGGGACGCACTCACTGCTCGGCGCCTCGGCCTTCGTGGTGCTGGCCGCCATGGCGGCGCAATTCCAGATGGTGACGCCGGTGGGAAAACTGTCGGTGGGTGCCGGACTCTTGTGCATGTTCATGATCAACCTGGCCGCCAAGGCGCTGAACCTGTTCCCCAAATCCGGGTGGATCACCAACTGGCTGTTCGCCCTGCTCATGGCCGGCCTGGTGACCTGGTTCGCCCCGGCCCAATGGGGTTGGCTCCCGTTGTCCATGCTTACGGGCGTGGTGGTCCACATTGTGGGGGACATGATCACCGTTGGCGGGGTGCCGCTCTTGTGGCCGATCGTCATCAAACCACCGAAATTTTTGCGGAAATCCGTTGTCAGTGGAATCTGGCGGGCGAACGGGGCTTTCTCCCTGCCGCTGTTGGGCAGGGCGGGGTCACGGCGGGAATGGTTGGTGCTGATTCCTGTGAGCGGCTACGCCATGGTGGGGATGGGGGCCGCTGCCTGGACACTGGCGAAGCTGCACTGGCCCGCGTTCCTTGCCGCGCTGGCGCTTTAAAAGCCAAACGCGGTGTGACTTACGGCCCATGGTCCCCTTCGGGATGGGCCGTAAGTCACACCGCGTTGCTGTTTGAGGTTTAGCTTTCGCCGGCGGAGTCCGACCGGCCGAGAATGGTCTGGGGGATCCAGAAAGCCAGGGCGAAGAGGCCAAGGCACACGGCCATCGGCCACGGGTTGTCCAGGCTCAGGAAGGAGAGCGAGTAGATGGCGCCCAGGAAGAGCACGATCATGACCAGGAACAAGACAATGCTCGTGCCGAGATTGTTCTCTTTTTCAATGGGGGCACTTGTGGTGTTCTTGGACATTCATTCCTCCTCGGCCCCGCAGGGCTCAAAAATCTCTGGCGGTAGCGGAAGCCTTAGTAGGCAGATGAACCCTGTTCACCTTTGACGATGGCAATTCCGGAACTCGCTCCGATACGTGTTGCACCAGCAGCAATCATAGCCTGTGCGTCGGCCAGGGAGCGCACGCCACCGGAGGCCTTGACGCCGAGGCCGGGCCCAACGGTCTTGCGCATCAGGGCAACGTCTTCAACCGTGGCACCACCGCCGTTGAATCCCGTGGACGTTTTGACGAAGTCCGCGCCTGCCTCCGCTGCTGCCTCGCAGGCGATGACCTTCTGCTCGTCATTGAGCATGGATGTTTCAATGATCACCTTAAGGATGGCTTCGCCTGCGTGGACCGTTTCGGCCACAGCTCGGATGTCGTCCACCAACGCGCCCTTGTCATTGGCGCGGGCCGAAGCCATGTTGATCACCATGTCGATTTCGTTGGCACCATCCAGCACCGCACCACGGGCCTCAAAAACCTTGACGTCGGTGGGCGTGGCACCCAGCGGGAACCCGATCACCGAACAGGTCAGGACTCCTGAGCCCTTGAGCGCTTTGGTGACGGTCTTGACCCACACGGGGTTCACGCAGACAGATTTGAACCGGTACTCCACGGCCTCCGCGCACACCTTGAGGATGTCTGACTCGCTGGCCTCGGGCTTCAACAGCGTGTGGTCGATGTAGGAGGCGATGTTTGCAGGGGCGACGGCTTCGTTGCTCATGGGATCCTTCCGTGCAGGGCGTGGCCGGCCCGGTGGCCGCAGGGTTGTCACTGCCCGTCAAAGGACCATCTTGCCACATCCGGCGGGGCTCCCCGCGGCCCCGTGGGGGTCGCTGGTGGGTGGGGCGCGGGGATTTCCGCGGGTGCTGGAGCGGGGTTTTCCACATAGGGGGCTCGGTGTCTTTTGGCTGTTGGTGGTGGCTGGAAGGGTTGCGGTATGGAGTGGATTCGGGAGGGGCGGGAGCCGGTGGAAGGACAGTCGGCGGCGGGGCCGGTTGGTTCTGCTGGGGCGTCGGTGGTTGAGAGTGATCCCGGGCCGGCTGTTCCCGGTTCGGGTGTTGAGGGCCCTGGGTCCCTAAGTGGTGACTTGATTGGGCAGTTGCGGGTGTTGGAGGAGATGAAGTCGGCGATTTGCGGATTGCAGGCCAGGGTTGCGGCGGCGTTTGAGGCAGCCCGGTCTGCTGAGCGGGCCGCTGCCGGGGTGCCGGTGTCCGAACGCGGCGATGATGTGGGAGCCGAGATCGCGTTGGCGCGGCGGGAATCCCCGAACCGGGGAGCGCGGCTTCTGGGGCTGGCGAAGGCGCTGGTGTTCGAGATGCCGCGCACGATGGCGGCCTTGGACTCGGGGATGTTGAATGAGTGGCGGGCGACGTTGTTGGTGAAGGAAACAGCGTGCTTGTCAGTGGAGGACCGGGCTGGGGTAGATGCGGAATTGGCCGCGGATACCGGGACTTTTGAAGGCGTGGGGGATAAGGGCGTGATCGCGGCTGCCAGGGCTGCTGCGTATCAGCGTGATCCGCGCTCGGTTGCCCAGCGTGCGGCCCGTGCAGCCGCGGACCGAACGGTGACTTTGCGACCGGCGCCGGAGACAATGACGGTTTTGACTGCCCTGCTGCCGGCGGCCCAGGGGGTTGCAGCTTACGCGGCGTTGTCTCGTGCCGCGGATTCGGTCCGGGCCCGCGGGGGTGCTGGCTCAGGGGCTGCGGAACGGGGCCGGGGCCAGGTCATGGCAGATACCTTGGTTGAACGTCTCACGGGCAAGGCCGGCGGGATCAGCGGGGTTGAAGTCCAGCTCGTCATGACCGATCGGGCCCTTTTCCAAGGCGATAGTGAACCCGCCCGGTTGCAGGGCTATGGCGTCGTCCCGGCACAATGGGCGCGCGAACTTGCAAACCCGGAGGCGGCGGGGAACACAAGCCCTGACGCTGGACAGGCCGGGATTTCAGGACGCAGAAACGGTGGCATGGGTCGGGCAGGAACGCTTTCCCAAACCCTAGCGCCGGTTCGGGATTCCGAGTACGGACTCTGGCTTCGGCGGCTCTACACCGCCCCGACCTCCGGGGAACTGCTCACCACGGACTCCAAATCCAGGCTGTTCCCGCCGCGGCTCCGGCGTTTCATCGAAACCCGTGACTACACCTGCCGAACCCCTTACTGCGACGCGCCCATCAGGCACATCGATCACGTGGTGCCTTGGCAGCACGGCGGACCTACCACTGTGGACAACGGCGCCGGGCTCTGCGAAGCATGCAACCACACCAAAGAACATCCTGGCTGGACCGCAGCAACCACGGAGGCCGGAACCACCCGGCCCATAACAACCGAGGCCGCAAACACCAGGCCCGGTAACCCCACCCCGGCAGATCCCGGCACGAGGACCCGCCACACCCTCAAACTCCGAACACCCAGCGGGCACAACTACGAATCCAAAGCCCCACCGCTGCCAGGGGGCTCGGACAGAATCAGGTCGACCAAGGATGGCCGGGATTAGTTATCGCTGGCGGCCGTGAGTGAAGTTTCCCAGGTGCCAAGGCCGTGAGTCGCACGCGTCGCGCCTGAAGACTGCTTGCGTAGGAAGTCGTCACCAGCTGTTCCCTGGTTCCCGACACCCGGCGGGAGCTACGGAGTCGGCGAATCACGCAGCCATGGCTGGCTGGGGTTCGCTGCTCACGGCTCCCAGCAGCATGCCGGAAGCGCAGAGCATCGCGGAAGATTCCGCGGACAGGAGCAGGCCCAAGCGAAGGCCGTCGCAGGAAGCGGCATCACCGATCGCCCAGATGCCAGGGACGGACGTGGCGAGGTCGCGCCCCACGGCGATCCCGCCGTCGGACGCGATCCGGAGGCCGGCACTTTCGGCGAGGCCATTGCGTGCGGTGCGTTCCTCGGCCAGGACCACGAGGTCGCCCTTCATGCTGCTGCCGTCCTCAAAGACGATTCCCGTGGGGGACAGGGCTTGCCCGGGGATGGCCGAATCAGCAATAGAGGCAACCACAGCTGTGGGGCGGAGGGTGGTTCGGACGGGACGGACGCCGCGTGCCCGGAGAACCGCTTCGGCCTGGCCCGCTGCTGGACCGTTGCCGACGAGTATTCCCAGCGGACGGCGGCCGACAGAACGGGTGACGTCCTTGACGGCTTCGCCAATGGAGGCGGCATCGTCGATGGTGGAGTAGCTCAGGACCGCCTCGGCACCGTCTACCGGGGGAAGGAGGGGGGCCGAACCCGTGGCGATGACCAGTTGGTCGTAGGCGAACTCCATGCCGTCCACCGTGGTGACTACCTTGGCCTCAGCGTCGATGAAACTGGCGGCCTGGCCGAAGCGCACGGAAACCTGGGGCAGTTCGGCAAGTTCGAGGAGGGCGTCCGGGCAGTCGTCGCGATTGCTGAGCACTGTGATGGTGCCGGCGAAGGGCCGCTGACGGGTGTCGGTCCTGCCAGCCAATCGCCGCACCAGTGCCTGGGCTGCCGGGCCTGCGCCGGCGATGACGATGTGAAGGGAAGTAGAGGACATGGTGGGCCCTTTCGCTGATGACCTGTTTGGTGCTGTTGTTCATCAGCGTAGGATGCCGGTTTTTCGCGGGTGTTTCACCGCTGTTGCCATCTTTGGCGCATTCGTAGCGTGCCGTTTACCCGCCGGTAATAACGTGCATCACATTGAAGCCGGGACGCGGTTAGTATCGGCGCAACAGCTCCCGGAATCCGTTGGCTGTGAAGCGGGCTATTGCTTGTGCCCGCCCGGCCAGGCCGTGTACGCCCACGGGTTCAACAGAAGCCAGGAGGCCGGCCGTATCGATCAGGCTCATAGTGAGATCCACCACCTGTTCGCCCAGGTGGAGCCGGGCGTTCCGGCTGTCTGACCACGCATCTGCTCCGGGATCGTCGTGCAGGGTCCGGATGACGGCCGCATCCCGCCACCCACCGTTCAGCCGCAAACGAAAGCGATAGGCCATGTCATCCCCCACGGTCTCCACATGACCGCCGGCAAGGAAGACGCGCCCCCACGGCGGGTAGTCAAGGTGTCCGCTGAGCTGCGCCAGTCCTTCTCCGGGCTCGGAGGGCGTCACGACGGCGGCCCGGAATGTCAGCGGTTGACCGTCCAGTTCGCCGTGCAGGACATCGATGAAACGGACACCAGGCGACGGCTCGGTCATCGCCGTGCAGAGGGGGTCTTTGGCGAGTCCGGTCGGCGACATCGTCCGCATATATGCCCTGGCGTCGCGGTACCCCATGCCGATCAGTGTGTCGGCGTCGATCCGGCCCAGGTAAAACTCCGGATCCAGCGGCAACGGGTGCTCGGGCCGGATCACATGCAGCACAAACTCGCGCCCCGCTGCGGCGGCAGCTTCGAAGTCGGCCAGGAGGGCACCCATGGCACTCATCTCGATCATGTGAACGTACTGTTCCAGCGGCCCGTCCCCCCAGTACGGCGAGTTGCCGATGCACCAAATCAACCAGATTTCCTCGGCCCCCCGGCGTAAGGCTTCGCCGATGTTGGCATCCCTGACCCACACGGCGTCCGTCCAGATTTTCCCGTCCCGGCGCAGCGGCTTGAGGAAGATGGGCAACGACATTCCGGCCGCCATCAGTTCGGCGTCAATGTGCGCGGCATCGATGGCGTGGCATTGTTTCGAAGTGAACTCCACTACGTTGAAGGAGCCTTCGACAGCGTCCGGCCCGGCCGCGCGGTCACGGATGCTTTTTGCGTTGATGCCGAGGGCCGGGAAGATCTTGCCCAGGATGCCGTCGGCGTCTCCCAGCGCGGGGAGGGACCACGGCCCTTTGACGTAATCAGCAAAGGGCAGGGCGGAGCTGAAGTCTTTGACGTCCACGCCGGACCAGCGGCGGCACATTTCCTCGGCGGGAATTCCGGAGAGCATCATTCCGGCCGTGAGGATGCCGCCGGAGGTGCCATCGATGTGCTGGAATTCCAAACCCTCCTCGGCGAGCGCCTTGACCACGCCTGCCTGCCACGCCACCCGCATCCCTCCGCCGGCAAGGACCAGGGAGCGTTTCACGGTGTTCTTCCTCCGGCCAGCCCAGGGCTGGCTGCAGCGAAGCGGATCCTGCGCCAGTAGACGAACAGGAGTCCCGCCGTCGCGAGGTCAAAGAACGCGACCCAGAGTGCAAGGGGAGAAAATACCCCGTTCAGCACCCCGATGCCCACCGCGCTGAAGGCTCCGGCCTTCTGCAGTCCTGACCAAAGGACTACGTCGGGTGAGGGGGCGCCGCTGAGGAGTGTGTGGAGGAGCAGCCCGCCCACCACCACCATGAACATGCCCACTGTCCCGAACAGTTGGCGGGTCGTAGCAGTGTCCTCGGAGCCCAGCAATTGAAGGATCGGACCGCCGAAGGGCAATTGCGCGGCGCCGGTGAGGACGGTGATGGCGGCAATGACCGCGAGAACGGCACGGAGGGGATCAGTCATGTGAAGGACTCCAGCAGCCGGCCACGGTCAACGAGCAGCCACACCATCGAGGCCCAGGTCAGGGTGGAGACGTAGAAACGGATGTCGTTGAGCATCATCCACCGTTTGAGCAGGGACCGGAGTTCGGTGTCATCTGCGAAGTCGCCGCCGCGGATCCTCACGTTGATGGGGATGATGAGGCCTTGCCCGACAACTGTCAGTGCAATGATTCCTGCCAGGCAGATGATGGCGAAGACGACGCGGATGGTTCCCCATTCGGACCACACCAGGATGCCTCCGGAGATGAACATGACAGGCACCACGACGGTGAAGAACTTCGTGGCGGCGCGGGTGGGGATGCCGAAATGCATGTCCACGTTGTCCCGTGCCAGCGAGTGCCAGGTGGGGTAGAGGAAGAACTTGAGAACCCACATGGTGCCGACATACATGGTGGCGCCGAAGAGAAAGTAGAGGGCGTTGATCAGGAGGAGCCAGTTCACGGTGTGCCGCCGGCATGAGGGTTGGAAACGGCGCCCGGTACCCTGCTGCGGTCCGGGGGCGCGAGCCATTCCTGGCTTTGGCCGAGGTCCGTGACGCTGTCCAGCATGTCGCCCCCTTGAAGGGCCGCTGCTTCCAATGGGGTGGGGGCGGTGAGGAACCAGGCTTCGTAGTGGTCGTCCAGGATGCCGTGGGCCTGGGGCAGCCAGGCTGTGAAGACGGGTTTGGTCTCCACTTGCAGTTCCTTTAGGGGTTCGACGCCGGGAACGTCGCCGAGGATGAGGCGCGCCTTGGCTTGTGCTCCCAGGGCGATGTCTCCGATGGCTTCGAAGTAGATATCGGACTTCCACAGCATGTTCCGGAAGACGCAGTAGTTGGATGCGGCGAGTTTCAGGGGCAGCGCCAGTGGACTTGGTGCGGCGGGCCGCTCTATTTCGATGTAACAGCCCAGCTTCCCGTCTTTCTCGTAGAGCGCTGAGACGGTTGAGTCTGTGACGACGAAGTCGAGGTTGGCCTGGTGCTTGGGCATGCCCCAGATTCCCTTGCCGCCCTTGACCGAAACTTCCGTGCTGACTGGCAGGTCCACCACGAACTGGCCCAGCTTGAACGTCCTCTGGAACAGCAACGGCAGGATGGGCGGCGCCGGCCGGCTGCCATGGGTGATGGCAATGGCCAGGGAGTATTCGATGTACTTGCCGATGTCCGTGGATTTGTAGTTGACCACTGTGACTACCAGCAGCCCTTTGCCGCCCAGGCTGAAGGGGCGCATTTCAGTCCCGGGGAGAACCGCTGCGGCCGCGCGTTTGTTGATGGGAAAGGCTGCCATCAGCACTGGTGAGTCATCGGAATTGACCGGCATCACATATTTGATTCCGTCGGCGAAAGCATGCTGGCCGCGAAGGCGTTCCTGTCTGCGGGGAACCGGTGAGGGCATGAGCTTGAGCAGGGGAGTGACCAGTTGGGTGAGGGTTTTCATGTGTTCGGCTCCTTGGTTCCGTTCAGCTCCTGGAGGATGACGGGGAATGTGTCCCGCCAGGCATGGTCGCCAAAGAAGACATCAAGGTGGCCATATCCGGGGATGAGATGGAGCGAATCTTTGCCGGGACGGTGGTGCTGGAAGAAGTTGTAGGTACGTTGCTGGCTTTCGGGAAGGAAGCAGCGGTTGTCCAGGCCGGCTATGAAGGCGAATCGGGCATCCGTTTGCGGGGCTTCCGCCACAAGGTTGTCGGGGAGTTCGGCGTGGTTGCCGGCAGCCACCATATGCCCGGCCTTGATGCTTCGGCCCATCTCTTCGAAGAAGGTCACGGGCACCTCTGCGAACTCGCCGCTGAGCCACTGGTGGGTGGCGTCGTCGAGGTTTTCGTGGGACCAGAGGGCCGGGCGTCCGCTGCCGTAGGTAAAGCTGACCATTTTGCAAACGGTGTTGTCGCACTCGTGGTGGGTCGCTTTGACCAGGCCGCGGATGACCCGGGTGAAGTAGCCCTGGGATTTGTATCCCCAAGCGGGCGAGAGATACGGGGTGAAGACTTTCACCACCGGCGTGAGGTAGTCGATCTTGAGGCGGGAGAAAGGTGGCACTACGGGATGGAGCGAGACGGCGTTGGAGACGATCGTGTCCACCTGGGGCAGCAGCCCGGCGACGGCGGACATCGTGAACGACGTCGAGCCTTGGCAGTGGATGACGGCCTTCATCGTTTCGGCTCCGGTCGCGTTGAGGACGTGTTCGACGGCGGCAGGGTGGTCGTACGCGGCGGCGTCGGCGAGCGTCCAGGACAGGGGGTCGAGATCGATGGAGGCCCTCCAGTTCAGCATCCACACGTCCCAGCCGTCCTCGAGGAGTACATCGACAATGGTGGTCCTGACCGGTGGCCTGAACAGTTCTGCCCTGACGCCGGATCCGTGGACCAGCAGCACCGGCCCTTTGGTGGTTTCCGCCGGCGAAGTCACGTGGACCAGGCTGAGCGGAGTGTTGTCCCGGGCACGGAACGGGATGACCTCGGTCCGGTGTCCGGCACGGGTGATGATCATGATGCGGGTCCCTCCTGTGCGATGGTGATGGGCTGTTCAAGCAGCCGGACGGCAGGAAGGCCGGCCTCGGGAAGCAGCCGCGCGCCGTCGTCGTTTCCGGTCAGCTGCCAGTCGCGGCAGATGGTGTCCACGGCCAGGGGGTAGACGGTCAATGAGCCGTCCGAGTCCAGGTGGAGGCGGAGGAAGCCTTTGTGGTCCTCGATGGATTGCCCTGACATTTTCCAGGTGGACACCTCCCCGCTTGGGGTAGCCAGGATGTACAGTGCGAAGGCTTCGCTGCCCAGCACCCACCCGCCAACGTGGACCAATGCCAGCGCCAGGAGCACCACCACCACGTCCGGCCAATTGCCGGGCCACGGAACAAGGATGACGACGCCGGCACTCACCGCGAGAGCCGCGAGTTGGAAGAGCGCTCCCCGGGCGAAGACGACAACGCCGGAACTGGCGATACGGAAGGTCCGGGCCGCCAGGGTGGTCACGCCCAGCAGCACGGGGACGACAAGGACCAGCACGGCAAGAAGGAGAACGGTGTTTCCGCGCGTGAGCCCATGGAGCCCGTCCACGAACGATTCACCGCGGAAAGCACTGAACACCGTCCATGCCGTGAGGGCGGCAACCACATGGAGCAGGCCAATGGACAATCCGAAGCCCGGGTTGCGCACCGGTAGCCATGAAGGGGACAAGGGGTTGGCCAGGCGTGGTCCCAGGAGGTGTGAGTCGGACTGGTCAGGATAGATGGTGGAGCTTCTGGTGAAACGGCGTCCCGCTGCCGGGTGGCTCCCGGCGGCGGGCACACTGAACGGGTCTCCCGGGACGGCGTGTGCAGGCAGGAGGAGTTCGTCCGGCAGCCAGTGGGCGTCCGACAGGTACGCCCCACCCAGCCCGCACGTGATGAGCTGTGTCTTCCCTGCATCGGCGCCGGAAGTGTCTTGTTCATAGCGGGAGTAGTGGTGGAGGTCCCCGGTGAGCCAGAGCCGGACGTTGGCCCCTGTGTCCTCGAACAGCTGCGTGGCCGGATTGAAGCGGCGGCGCAGATAGTCCTGCTCAAAGAAGCTCACTTGCTGGAATTCAGTGGTTCCTTTGACCCAGAAGGGGGCGGCTACGCAGAGGATGATCGCGTCTCCAGGCTGCAGCTGGGACGTGACGCTGCGGTAGAAGTATTCCAGTTGTGGTTCGTCGATGTACTGGCCCAGTTGGCTGTCCAGGCCCAGCAGCCACCAGCCCGGAACGCCGTGATGGCCGGGCCGTGGTGGTTGTCCGGTGAGCCGCAGGCCGAAGTAGCTGCGGGTCTGGATGGTCCGCCATCCGCCGATGCTTCGTTGCCGCGTGAAGACCCGGATGAAGGAGGTCAGGCCGTCGTACCAATCGTGGTTTCCGGGGAGGGCGAGCATGATCGGCGCCCGGTTTGGTGGCATGCCGGGAGATGGCGCCTGGTTTCGTGGCAGCGCCATCCGGTACGGCCCGACCATCCGGTCCTTATATCCGGCCGGGGACGCCACGGGGTAGACCTCGTCGCCGCCCAGGACCAGGACGTGGCCCCTCGGGAGGACCAGACCCCCGACGCTGAGGGCATCCTGGGCCAGCAGGGAGGCAACCGTGTACGTGGCATCGAATCCGTCGCCGAGGTCCGCCGCGAAGTCGAGCCACAGTTCGGCGGGTTGATCCGGGCTGCCTGGATCCGGGCCAGCGGGATCCGGCAGGCCGCGCTCGCTGACCACCGGTTGCGCAGGCTGGCCAGCGTCGGGCAGCTTGTCCAGGCTCAGCGGATCGTCCGGGAAGCTGCCCTCCAACTCTCGTTTGTCGCCAAAATCGGCGAAGACGGTGGCGGCCATGACCTTCAGGGCGGTACGCGCCAGCGACATGGGCGAGAGCCAGCGGACCGCGGTCCGTGGAGTGAAACCCAGGACGGCGTGGTGTTGCGCGAGCTCCCGGATCTTCATTGCTTCGGCGTGAATGGAAAGGATATGCGTCGGGGTGTTCGCCCGTAAACCTGCCAGAGTTCGCCCCCGAACAGCTTCCCGAACGTCAGCAGTCCAGCGGCCGGCGCAGCGCCCTCGGCCCGGAAGGTGGTCAGTTGCCGGGCGAAGTCCAAAGGCCGGATGTAGAGGATGCCGGCGCCCACGGTGCCCTCCTGCCGCACCCTTGGGGGTTCAGCAGGGACCTCAGGTGGCGCGTCCCTTTCAGATGGCGGGACATGGCCCCGGGCGATCGTTGCGTAGAGAGTGGTCGTGTCCGGCCAGAGATCGAATCCCGCTTCATTGTGGATGAGCTTGTGACCAGTGAATGTGAACGGCGTACCGCCGGGGTCGCGCAGCCACAACCTGTACAGCATGCGCCTGGCCGGCCCGCCGTCGTCGGAGGTGTCCGCGACGAACAGGTTGAACCATCCACGTTCCACCGGCATCCGGCCGCCGAAATAATCAGCCAGCACATACCCTTCGGCCTTGGCCGGATGCTCAGGATCCGCAGCGAACTGATCGATGTCTTCGGCAGTAATCGTGAGCTCGAACATGATCCGCCGGGACCGGTCCCTGCCCAGGCTGCGCCCCTTCTCCGGATCACTGACTCCTGGACTGAACCACCCATGCATCTGCTCGGTGAACCGAACGGAGGTCGCTTCCTTCCTTGAGCTCCCGGGCATTGCCAGGCCACGGGTGCCGGGCCCCTCCGGACGCTGCGCTGTGCCCGGGGCAACGGCGCTCGCAGGCCGTTCCGGGAGCGCGGACTTGCCCTTGGTGGCGTCGGGGGCCAAAGCGCGCGGAGCCACACTTCCGACGTCGACGACGGCGCCCGCCGCCTCCGGCTGAACGGTCACCGCATCGCTGGGGCTGATGCCCCTGTGGCGGGCTTTGTCACTGGTCTCGACGATGTGGGCGCACGTGCGCTCAGCGAAGGCGGCGATGGTCAGCGAGGGGTTGGCGCCTACCGGTCCGGGCATTGCGGCGCCATCCACCACGAACAGCCCGGGGTAGCCGAAAACTTCACCGTAGGAGTCGCACACTGCCTCGCCCGGGTGCCACCCGGCGGGGGCTCCGCCAATGGGGTGGACGGTGATGACGCGTTTGGCCCACCAGAGCGGGTTGTCGATGAAGTTGCCGTCGAGGTCCTTGGCAATATCCGACATCGTTCGGCGGACACGGTCGAAATACGCGGTGGACGTCGCCATGGTCCAGGCGATGGCGAGGCGTCCGTCGCGCAGTGTCATGACGCCGTCGGGTATGTCGCGCCCCATGCCGAGCAAGGGGACGGAACTGGATGACAGGCGCCCGTCTCCCAAGGCAGCGGCGAGGTCTGCCGAGACGTTGGAGCGGCCGGCGTCGAACAGTCGGTCCTTGAACAACTGACCCGCCACCTTCGCCGTGCGTTTTACAGCGGTCTTCAGCTGGGCCGTCTCGATGAGCCAGTTCATGAAGGCCGGGTACCCGGCGTCCTCCACGTAGTAGCCGCGGCCGTCGCCGCCGTCGTCGTTCCCATCCGGGACCCTGACCGCCGTGGTGATCACCGGCCCCTTGCTCCCGGAGAGTGCCCTGACTCCTGGCCGCGAGCCGTTGCTTGCGGGTGTCTTGGCATCCATGATGAACGTCAGGAGGTCACCGTTGCCGCTGAAGCGGGTGCCCAGGGCGTCGCTGAGCGCGGGCAGGGAGCCGTGGTTGCGCAGCAGGAGGAAGTTGGTGCCGAAGGTGCCCGCTCCCAGGATGAGCCGGCGGCAATGGATGATGCGTTCGGTGAGCAGCCCGCCCCCACGATCCGGTTCGTGGATGACGTAGCGGAGTTCGTAGCCGCCGCCGTCCCGGTCCAGGGGCCGGATGCCGCGGACGTCGTGGAAGGTACGGATATCGGCGCCTTTGAAGGCAGCCGCCGAGAGGTAGTTGTGGTCGAGGGTGTTCTTGGCGCCGGCGTTGCAGCCGATGTCGCATTCGCCGCTGAGCGTGCAGGTGGTCCGCACGGTGTTGGGGCCGTGGATGCTGCCGTAGTGGGGCAGCGGGAGCGCCTGGTTGGTCCGGGGTGCTGCTCCTGGTTCCGCGGCGAAGGTGACCGCAATGGGTGGCCGGGTGATGGACAGTCCCAGGTTTGCTGCCGTCTTTTCCATGGCCACGGTCTTGGCGGTGTCCTGGTAGGGGTAGGGAACGGGTTGAAGCATGGCTTCGGCGGCGTCGTAGTAGGGATCGAGGTCGGCCCGGGTAAACGGCCAATTCTCGTAGCCGCCGCCCGGGATGGGGGATTCGTTGACGAACCACTTCTCGTCCTTGCGCAAGAGCACGTTGGCGTAGATGAGGGAGCCGCCGCCGAGTCCGCTGGATACCAGCCCCTCTGTCCCGCGGAAGGTCCAGGCGTCGAAGAGGCCGTACAGCCCACGGTCTGGGTCCCAGAAGTTCTTGCCCATCTCCGACGGCGTACGGGCGAAACTTCCGGGCGGGTACGGTTTGCCGCGTTCCATGAGCACCACGGACTGTCCGGCTTCGGCGAGCCGCAGGGCTGCCACCGAGCCGCCGAACCCCGATCCGACAACCACCGCGTCCACCTTTTCGATGCGGTCCAGGCTGTGGCGTCGGGGATCATCAGCGGGTTCGGGACCCGCATCCCCACTGTTCCCGGTCCCCAGACGACCCATGGCCGTTCCTCTCAGAGGAGAGCTGACTACATGGCAGCGGCAGAGGATGCCGGGCGTGGCCGGGCGTTGCCTCCGCGGACTATGGGCCTTATGTTCCCACCGGGCAAGGGATCTGTAAATGAGGTGGAGTAATGCTGTTGGTGCACAGGGTTCAATGAATCCGCGAGTAAACCATGTCGAAGTCGTGCTCCAGTGGGCCTCCGGGATAGGTGCCGCGCTCCAGGCGGGCGGTGATGGTGTTGCCGTCCGGGCTGATGTGGCCAACAAAGCGCTGCGGCCAGTCCGGTCCGTCCCTGAAAAGCGTCCAGACATTGTCCCTGAGCGTCATGTCGTAGATGCGGGCAACGCCGCGTGAGTCGAAGTAGTGCTGTTGGAATGCCCGGTCCGAGCCCGTTGCACCGATGACGCTGACTGCGTTGGGGTATTCGGGCCTTGCCACGGTGGAACGCTGGATGAGGAAGCCGCCACCTTCCAGCCATTCAAAAGTGGTCCGTCCCTGTGTTCCGGCACTGGGGATGGTGGTCTCCCACGAACCCACGAGGATGTTCAGTTGCTCAAGCGTGGGTCCTGGTTTCCGTGCCATGGCCGCCTTCTTTCCGCGGTGCTGATTCGTGGGTGCTAAGTGGTCAAGCGTAGAACCCGCCGGGGCCGCGGCATAGGGTCAAGGGATGACGTTGGAAAAAGAAACCAAGGTTGCCGTTGTCACAGGCGTAGGCAGGCGCCGCTCCATCGGGGCAGCACTGGCCAGGGGCCTGGCAGCCGACGGCTGGTCACTTGTCCTGAACCACTGGAAGCCCTACGACGACCGGCTTGGCCTCGAATCGTCACCTGGCGATGCCGCCGCCATAGCCGCCGGGTGCCGCGCGGAGGGTGTCGCCGTCGAACTCGTATCCGGGGACCTCAGCGACCCTGGTGTACCGGCGGCACTCGTTGCAGCGGGACGGAAACTGGGCCCCGTGACCGGGCTGGTGGTCTCGCACTGCGAATCTGTGGACAGCAGTATCCTCACTACTTCGGTGGAAAGCTGGGACCGCCATTTTGCCGTCAATGCCAGGGCCCCATGGCTGCTCATCAAGGCGTTTGCAGAGCAGCTGCCCGCCGTACCTCCCGGCGAAGTGGCCGGCAGGATCGTGGCGTTGACCAGCGACCACACCGTCCATAACCTGCCATATGGTGCGAGCAAGGGTGCCCTGGACCGGATCGTAACGGCGGCCGCCGTCGAACTCGGGGAAAAAGGGGTGCGGGCCAACGTGATCAATCCCGGGCCGATTGACACCGGCTGGATGGACGACGACGTACGCGGCTGGACGACCCGGGCGACCCCGACCGGACGCCTGGGTACACCCACGGACACCGCGAACCTGGTGCGGTTCCTGTTCTCGGACGCGGGTTCCTGGATCAACGGCCAGGTCCTGCACAGCAATGGCGGATTCAACGTCTCCTGAGGCCGGCGTGCTCTGGTGGCCCCGGTGCGCCGATGGCAGGATGGGCGCATGACCCTCGTTACGTGTGACCTCACTGTGTCCCTTGATGGCTTTGTTGCCGGACCTAACCAGAGTATGGAACAACCGCTCGGCGAAGGGGGAGAGAAGCTGCACCGTTGGCAGTTCAAGGAACGGGATACCAACGCCGCCGAGGTCGCCGGGATCCTCGAAGCCGGCGCCTACATCATGGGCCGGAACATGTTCGCTGGACCGGGCGAGCACTTGTGGCCGGAGCAGTGGCGCGGCTGGTGGGGCGAAGAACCCCCGTATCACGCGCCGGTGTTCGTTCTCAGCTCGCACCCGCACGAACCCATGGTGATGGAGGGCGGCACCACTTTCCATTTCGTCAATGACGACATCGGCTCAGTGCTCTCGCGCGCCAAGGAAGCTGCGGGCGGGAAGAACGTTGCCATCGCCGGTGGAGCCTCAACCGCCAGACAATTCCTGTCCGCTGGCCTCATTGACGAGTTGCGGCTCCATATCGCGCCGATCGTCCTGGGCGCAGGTGAGCGTTTGCTGGACGGTGTAGGCGAGCTGAAGCTTGAACCCCTTGAGGTCCGTGGTACCAGCCTGGTCTCGCATCTGCGGTACAAGGTGGGCTGAACCCGTCTCTTCTTGGATCACCCCCGGACCAGGCCGCTGATGATCATCGCAACGCCGGCGAAGGCCGCCACAAACGCCCAGTACTGCATGGGCAGGAAGAACAGGCTGTGCCGGTTGAAGTACCCGCGCCGGGCGGACTCGGCCTCGTATTTCAGTTGCTCATCCGCGAGGGCACGTGCCTCCTCGAAGGATTGAGGAGCGGGAAGGCCGGGGTGCTGGTAGGCGCCGACCTCTACCATTCTGGACAATTCCTGGCTTCTGGCGTTGACCGCTGCCTCGTAGCCCGCTGTGGGCCTGGTGCGGTTGAACCAGTTTCCGAGATACCAGATCCCGGCTGCACCGGCCAGGAAGCCCACACCTACTGCGATCGGATTGCCGTGCGACAAGCCGCCCGCCAAACCACCGCAAATACCGAACACGACGAGGACCAAAATTCCCCAACCACGCCAAATAATCATTTCATTAGACTAATTCATCCACGACGTGAATGTCCGCAGTTCGCTGTACACTCAGTTATCGAACATATATTCGAATAAAGGTGTGTTGTGGGCGTGATAGTCGGCCCCCGCGTGATAGATGCGGGCTTGTCCTTGATGTCGGCGCTGTTGGCTCCCGTGTCTGTGGCCGCGGGGTATCCCTCGCCGGCGCAGGACTACTTCGATGGCCGCATCGACCTCAACGAGCACCTGATCAAGGACGTCACCAGCACGTTCGTCGTCCGGGTGACCGGTCAATCGATGGAGGCCGCCGGTATCAGTGACGGAGACGAACTAATCGTCAACCGGGCGCTGGAACCCAAGGATGGGTCCGTCGTCGTGGCTGTCCTGGATGGTGAGCTGACCATCAAACGCTTGCGCATCACCCCGACGGGCGTGGTGCTGCAGGCGGACAACCCTGCATTCCCGGACATCAGGGTGGCTGCCTTGTCGGAGCTGACTATTTGGGGCGTCGCAACCACGTGCCTGCATCACGTCTGAAGGGGCGGCGGTGCTGTTGAGTTGCGGACCACCAGCTCAGGCGTGAGCCTTTCGTCGGCGATGGGGCCCTCCGGGTTTCCGAGCCGTTCCAGCGCTATCGCGCCCGCCCTTTGGCCCAACACTGCGGCATGGAGGTCCACTGTCGTGAGGTCAATGCCGTGAAGCTTGGCGATCCGCGAATTGTCATAGCCCACCAGCGACAGGTCCTGCGGGATGGACAAACCCAGGGAATAGGCGGCTTCGCGGGCGCCCAGGGCCAGTTGGTCGTTGTGCGTGAAAATCGCCGTCGGGCGCTCGGGTTGTTTGAGGAGGAGCATGGTGGCGCGTTCCCCGGCTTCCTGCGTGAAGTCCTCGGCCGCCAGCGTTTGGGGCTTCAGCCCGGCGTCGCGCATGGTTTGTTGGTAGCTCCGCCTGCGGACGGTGTGTCCGTCGTACACGGGACCCGCCAGGTGGGCGATGCGCCGGTGCCCGAGGGTGAGGAGATGTTCAGTCGCGGCCCTGGCCCCGACGACGTCATCCGAATAGACGCTGTCCACGCCCGGTACCGGCCGTGTGACGCTGACCAGCGGCACGATCTGCGCCAGTTCCTGCACGCGTTCGTCCGGATCCAAGAGCGTGGCGGCGATGATGATCCCGGCCCGGGCCTCTATGAGCGACTCCAGCGCGCCCCGGTCAACACCATCAACCGAGCGGGATACGCTCAGGATGAGCCGGTTGCCGTCCTGCGGGAGGGCCACGCGGACGCCGCTGAGAATGTCGGCATAGACCTCGTTGCGGATATCCATCAGGTAAAGCCCGACGGCGGAGCGGTGCTTGCGTGCCAGGTCGGCGGCTACGGCGTTGGGTCGGTATCCGAGACGCCGGGCGGCTTCGAAAATGGCTTCTTTGGTTTCGGCGCTGACTCCAGGAGCGCCCCGGAAGGCGAAAGACACCAATGTTCGGGAAACGCCTACTTCCCGGGCGACATCACTTTGCGTAGCTGGGCGGAGTGGGCGGTCGGGGGCCATGTCCTCCATCTTCCCACGTCACAGAAAGGGTTAATTCGGGTGTTTGTTAGTTTGACCTTACATTTAAGCCTTTCGCGCGTTAGTCTGTACTCAGAGCGGATGAGTATGACCCGCAACACACTGACAAAGGAGTCCTGATGTCTGCAACGCAAATGCAGCGGGAAGGCGCCCAAGCGGCCGCCCTTCCTCCGCTGACCAACGGCCCGCACAGAAAGCGCCTTGGCCTCGTAGCCCTGGTTGCAACCTTCGGCGGACTGCTGTTCGGC
Organism: Paenarthrobacter sp. C1; assembly: GCF_049315185.1. Taxonomy (NCBI): domain Bacteria; kingdom Bacillati; phylum Actinomycetota; class Actinomycetes; order Micrococcales; family Micrococcaceae; genus Paenarthrobacter; species Paenarthrobacter sp. C1. Next base: position 1,451,387 of record NZ_CP186052.1, read on the forward strand.
TATGACACTGGTGTCATCAACGGTGCCCTGAGGCCCATGACGGCCGATCTCGGCCTGACGCCCCTGACGGAAGGGATCGTGACCAGCTCCCTGTTGTTCGGTGCGGCAGCCGGAGCCGTGGGAGGTGGCCGCCTGTCCGATTCGTGGGGCCGCCGCAAGTCCATCCTCCTGCTCGCGGTGCTGTTCCTGGCCGGCACCATCGCCTGCGTCTTCGCGCCCAACTTTGAAGTGATGGTGCTCGGACGCGTTGTTCTCGGACTTGCCGTCGGCGGAGCGTCCACCGTGGTGCCTGTCTTCCTTGCCGAACTGGCGCCCTACGAGATCCGGGGCTCGCTGGCCGGCCGGAATGAGCTCATGATCGTTATCGGCCAGCTGGCGGCGTTTGTCGTCAATGCCATCATCGGTAACGTCTGGGGAGAGTTCGGGGGAGTATGGCGCCTCATGCTCGCCGTTGCCGCACTGCCTGCCATCGCGTTGTTCTTCGGCATGCTCCGGATGCCCGAATCGCCGCGCTGGCTGATATCCAAGGGCCGTTGGGAAGAAGCCCTCGTTGTCCTCAAGACGATCCGGTCAGTGGAACGCGCAGAGGCCGAAATGGCCGACGTCAAGCACCTCGCCGACGAAGAGCGGGTGTCGAAGGCGACGTCGTGGGGCGCGCTCAAAGACAAGTGGATCCTTCGCATCATCCTGGTCGGCATCGGCTTGGGTGTGGCCCAGCAGCTGACCGGCATCAACTCGATCATGTACTACGGTCAGTCTGTGCTGGTCGAGGCTGGATTCGACTCCAACGCAGCCCTGATCGCCAACATCGCTCCCGGCGTGATCGCGGTAGTCGGGGGCGTCATTGCCCTGACGTTGATGCAGCGCGTCAACCGCCGCACCACCCTGCTCCTGGGCTTCACCTTGACCACGGCATGCCACTTCCTGATCGGCATCGCCTCCGTCCTCCTTCCCATAGGAAACGAGGCCCGTCCATTCGTGATCCTGTTCCTGGTGGTGGCGTTCGTCGGTTCGATGCAGACCTTCCTGAATATCGCCGTCTGGGTCATGCTGTCGGAGATCTTCCCGCTTCACGTCCGTGGTTTCGCCATCGGCCTGTCGGTATTCTGCCTGTGGATCGCCAACGCGCTGCTGGGCCTGTTCTTCCCGACCCTGGTGGCCGGCGTCGGGATCACCGGAACCTTTTTCCTGTTCGGCGGCGTGGGCATCGCGGCCCTCATCTTCATCTACACCCAGGTCCCTGAGACCCGTGGGCGCACCCTGGAAGCGCTTGAAGAGGACGTCACTACCGGGGCCATCTATCTGGTGCACAAGAAGGACGCCGCCGCCCGCCCGTAGCCGGGCTCATGGTGTGAATCTCATAGCGCGAAATATCCCGCTCTTCGGACTTTTCCGCAGTCCGGAGGGCGGGATGTTTCGTAACGTGCGCAATAAGGCCTGCGCAAACAGCCCCGGCTCCTCGTTGGCTCCGCTGGCCAAAGCTCCACAATGACGTCAAAAGCGTGGTTGGATGGCGGTGTGCAGAAACGGTTGCCGGGCGATGATGTAACGGAGACCCGGTTGGGCGCTTCACGGATGGGGGCGGAGGTTTCCGCGGAAACGGACTCGGCGCGATCTACCGCAGCGCGGCGGCGCCTCAAGTGGGGCATCGTGTTGGCCCTCGTCTCGGTGCTGCTGGGAGTAGCAGCCCAAGCTTCCGCAGCGTGGGTCAGTGATTCATGGCCTGAGGTTCTGGTCTACTTCGTCATGCCGGGGTGGGCGCTCATTCTGTGTGGTCACCTTCTGAGTGGGGCTGCCGCCTTGGCAGCGCTGGTTCTGCTGGTGCCGGTGCTGGTCAGGCGGATTTCCCGCGGCCGGATCCGTCGGCTGACTGCCGTTCTGGCAGTTCTGGCCAGTGTCACGGCGGCTCTGCCGTGGTCTATGTATTCTGCTGGCATGGGGCTAGCCGCCGCGGCGGCAACATACGCCCAAGTGACGGCAAGCAGCGGAGACAGTGTCGTCGTCGAACAATCAGGTTTCGATCCACAAACCTATTCCGTTTATTCACAAAAATCGTGGGGGCTCTGGCAACGAACTGTCCCGTGGCTGTCCGCCACAGAGGTCTTCGACCCCAAGGACTGCATACTGACGGGCGGAAGCAGCGATCTCGTGCTCCACTGCGGAGTCGATGACGTCATCGTGCCGCGCCTAGGGGACTAGCCAAGCCCTTTCCTCCTGCAGCGGGCTCAATTGGTCAGGGAAGTTTCGTTGTCGGTGGGTGGCGGTACAGTTGACTTATTCGAATATATCTTCGAATCAGCGGCGTGTCCTCCCATTTTCCGAGGTCGCGCATGTTAGTGACCAATCGAGGAGGAGCATGTCCAGGCCGGCCCTTATGCACACGATGCAGGAGATCGCCCACGTGGACATCAATTGTTTCTATGCTTCAGCAGAACGGGCCTTCAATCCCGCGTTGGAGGGCAAACCCCTGATCGTGCTCTCCAACAATGACGGTTGCGCCGTGACGAGGTCGCCTGAGGCGAAGCAGCTTGGCATCGGGCTGGGCGACCCATGGTTCAAGCTGGCTCCACGGGCCAAGGAATGGGGGCTCATTGCGCTGTCCAGCAACTACGAACTATACGGAGACATCAGCTCGCGCGTCATGGAGCTATTGCGGCGCTACTCGGCGTGGCAGGAGGTCTATTCGATCGACGAAGCGTTCCTGGGCGTCAAGGGCCGGCCGGAGGAGTTGCTGCAGCTGGGGCGAACCATCAAGGATGCTTGCCGCAGGAACGTTGGAGTTCCGGTGTGCGTCGGAATCGCCCGCACCAAAACGCTTGCCAAGCTGGCCAACAAATGGGCCAAACACAATCCGGCTTTCAACGGCGTGTGCCGTTGGGATTCGGTTCCTGAAGCCCAGCGCGAAGCGCTCATGGCCCGGCTGTCCGTCATCGAGATCTGGGGCGTGGCTACCAGGCTCACCAAGCGGCTGAACGCGATGGGCATCTTTTCAATCCTGGACCTGGTTCGGGCAGATCCCGTGGCCCTCCGGGACAAGTTCTCCATCGTCATGATGCGCACCGTCCTGGAACTGCAGGGAACGCCGTGCATCCCCATGGAAGAGGAAAGGATCGGACGGGACCAGCTGATCTTCTCGCGTTCGTTCTCGACGCCGATTACGACGGCGGCCCAGCTGCGGCAGGTGCTCAGCGTCTACGGGCAGATGGCCAGCGCCAGGCTGGCCAAGCACGACCTCCAAGCCAAGCTGCTGACGGCGTTCGCAGCAACGTCGGTGTACAACCCGAACGACAAATCGTTTCCCGCTGTGAACGTCAAGCTGCCCATGCCCACCGCCGATCCAGTGCTGCTCACCAAGGCTGCGCACGCCCTGGTCCCCAAAATCCAGGAGGGCGTCAGGTACGCCAAGGCCGGAATCATGGTCACCGACCTCCGTCCCAGCGGCAACCAGAAGCCCTTGGAGATCTTCGAGAACCGCCACGAGGAACGGGGTATCGGAAGCTTGCTGGAGGAGGTCAGCAAACGCTATGGCCGCGGCTCCATCGGATTGGGGCATGCCGGCATCAAGGGCGGCCCGGACTGGTCAATGAAGAGGGATATGCTCAGCCCCCGCTACACCACCAACTGGGATGAACTGCCCTTGGTGAAAGCGGCGTAGCAGGGCCGCAACCCTAGGCCCGCAGCCGATATCCGCGTTTGACCACTGTTTCCACGAGCTTGCCGTCCGGGAGCGCGGACCGAAGCCGGCTGACCGTCATGTCCAAGGCATGCACGGAACCGCGCAGATCCAACAGGTCAGAGAGCGCCTCACGCGACAAGACCGCGCCGCCCGCGCCGAGCAACGCCCGCAACAGCAGGAGGGGAGCGGGGGCCAGCTCCACCACTTCGCCGTTGATCCGCAGGCACCGTCCGCGCAGCTCGATGGTGGCACTCTTCGTCTCCAGGCGGCGGACATGGTTCAAGGACAAGTGCTCGGTCACAAGCCGAATAAGCGCACCCATGCGGTAACGGTCGGGGATCAGGGGCGTCAGCCCGGCGTCGACCAGGGGCTGGGCAGTCACCGGCCCGACCGCGGCCACCGTCACCGGGCCCTTGAGCGCTTCAATGAGCTGTCGGTAGAGGCCCATCTCATGCGCCGTGCTCCACATGGCGTCCACTGCCGGGGCGCTGGTGAAGGTCAGGACGTCCAGGTTCCCATTGACCACGGCCTCGATCAGGCGCGGCAACTTGTCCTCACCATCGGGCTTCACCCAGCGGTAGGGAGTTACCGTCAGCACGGTCGCGCCGGACATGCGGAGCCGCTCGAGCTGGCGAACGTCCGTGTACCCGTGCAACTGCACAGCCACGGTCTTGCCGCGAACTCCCTCCACCAGCAGCATGTCCACCAAGGTCGCGGTGGTTTCGTCGCTGCTGATTCCGACGTCGGCAAGCCCGGCCGCGCGGACTGCACCGCGGGCCTTGGGTCCTCTGACGAACATGCGGCAGGCGGACAAGGTCTCCAGGAGCTGCTCGCCGATGCCAAAAGAATCGGCCGCCTCGCACCAGCGGCGCATGCCGTAGGCGGTGGTGGCGATGCAAATATCCGGCTTCGCTTCGATGATGGTCCGGGTGTCCTCTACGAGGATCATGTCCTCCTGGACTGGGGCGATCTTCAGGGCAGGGGCGTGCAGGACACTGGCGCCGCGCCTCTCCAGGGCCTCGATGAGGTCACGGGAACGGCGGTGCGAGGTGACGCCGATGCGGAATCCGTCCAAGGGCGCCTCGGGCGCCTCGGAAGTGTCCGGAGCGGCATTGGGGTCCAGGCTTTCGATGGCACGTGCAACAGTCATGTGTTCTTACCTTCAGGCTTCAAGAAGCGAAGCCGCGAGTCGGCTCAGTTCAGCGGATGCTTCGGCGTGGTTCCGGTTGGCCTCGGCCACCCGGACCACCTCGCCGATCACCAGCACGGCAGGGTTGCTGCAGCCGGTCGCTGCTGTTTCGATACTACCGAGGTCGGCAATTGTGGTGCGTTGGCCCGGCCGATACCCACGTTCCACCACAGCCATCGGCATTTCACGATCCATCCCTGCCCGACGCAGTCCGGCGGCCAACTGGGGGAGAGTACCGATGCCCATGAGGACGATGATCGTCCCGCCGAGTCCGGCAAGGTGGGTGTGCTCCTTTTCCGTCAGGGGCGCGTGCCCTGACACTACCGTGAACATGTGGCTCACTTCGCGGTGCGTCACCGGAATGCCCGCGGCAGCAGGCACGGAGATGGCGCTGGTGACACCGGAAATCACCCGGACCGGAACACCGGCCGCAACACAAGCGGCTACCTCTTCCCCGCCCCGACCGAAGACGTAGGGGTCACCGCCCTTGAGCCTGACCACGTTCTTGCCCAGCAGCGCCGCTTCCACCATGAGCTTCTCAATGTCGCGCTGCGTCACCTTGTGCAGGCCGGGCTGCTTCCCCACATCCACGAGGTCAGCGGAGGTCAGGCCCGCCAGCTCCTGGTAGGGGGCCAGACGGTCGAAGAAGACGACGTCGGCATCCCGCAAAGCAGCGACAGCGCCCACGGTAAGCAGCTCAAGGCTTCCGGGACCTCCGCCCACCAATGTCACGTGGCCTTCGGCGCCCGGCTGCGGCTCGAACGCAACAGGGATGCCGGCCTCACGGCACCGGTCCACCAGCGCACCCCAGCCGTCCTCGCCGTCGTCCACTACCGCCACCAGGAACGGACGCTCGGGGAGCTGGCCGTCGGCCGGTGCACCGTCGGGCGTGCTCAGCCGGTAGACGTTGGCTCCGGCGCTCCGATAGCGGCGGACGGCCTGGCGGGCGGTTTTGTCGGATCCTGTGACCAGGACATCACGGTCGGTCAGGTCAATGGTGAGCTGCATGGGGACCCCTTGTTATTCGCTGCGGACCGGGATGGTGGAGGCGATGAGCACGCCGCCCTTTTCTTCGTTCGTGGCAGGGCGGATCTGGCCGCGCTCCGGAACGAAGGAGATGGACTCGTCCTTTTGGTTGGGGGCGTTGACGAAGGAACGGAAACGGCGGAGGCGCTCGGGATCCTTCAACGTCTCGGCCCACTCGTCCTCGTAGGTGTCGATGTGCTTGGCCATGGCGGCCTCGAGCTCAGCGGCAATGCCCAGGGAGTCGTGGACCACCACGTCCTCGACGTGCTTGATGTCGCCGTCGAGTTCTTCCTGCCAGCGGGCAGTGCGCTGCAGGCGGTCGGCCGTCCGGATGTAGTACATCAGGTAACGGTCGATGTACTTCAGCAGCGTTTCGTCGTCCAGGTCCTTGGCAAGCAGTTTGGCGTGCGCCGGAGTGGCACCGCCGTTGCCGCCAACGTAAAGGTTCCAGCCGTCCGCGGTGGCGATCACGCCGACGTCCTTGCCCCGGGCTTCGGCGCACTCGCGGGCGCAACCGGAAACACCCATCTTGAGCTTGTGCGGGCTGCGCAGGCCCCGGTAGCGCAGTTCCAGTGCGATGGCCATGGCCACGGAATCCTGGACGCCGAAGCGGCACCACGTGGATCCAACACAGGACTTCACCGTGCGCAGGCTCTTGCCGTAAGCCTGGCCGGACTCGAAGCCGGCGTCCACCAGTTCTTTCCAGATATCCGGCAGTTGCTCAAGGCGGGCACCGAACATATCGATGCGCTGGCCGCCGGTGATCTTGGTGTACAGGTTGTACTTCTCAGCCACCGCTGCGATGACACCTAGCCCCTTGGGCGTAATCTCGCCGCCGGCGATGCGGGGAACCACGGAGTAGGTGCCGTCCTTCTGCATGTTCGCAAGGGCGCGGTCGTTGGTGTCCTGCAGGGAACCACGCCCGGCGTCCAGGACATAGGCGGAGTGCTGGCTGGCCAGGATGGAAGCGATGGTCGGCTTGCAGATGTCGCAACCGGCGCCGGTGCCGTACTTGGCCATGATGTCTTCGAAGGACGTGAGCTCCAGGACACGGATGGCATCGAAGAGTTCCTGACGGGAAAGGCTGATGTGCTCGCAGAGGGCCTTGGAGACCTCGATGCCGGACTTGGTGAGTTCGCCTTCCAGGAGCTTCTTCAGCATCGGAACGCAGGAACCGCACTGGGTGCCGGCACGGGTGCAGCCCTTGAGTTCGCTGAGTTCCTGCACGGGGGCGTTGCCTTCACAGGCGCCGCAGCCGTTGATGGTGTCACGGATGGTTCCGGCGGCCACGTTGTTGCACGAGCACAGGATCGCGTCATCGGGAAGTTCGGTCTCCGGAGCCTCGCCACCACCGGCGGCGCTCAGGTAGGCACCCGGTTCGGCGGACAGCTCGCGGCCCAGGAGCGGGCGAAGGCTCATGTAGGGCGAAGCGTCGCCCACGAAGATGCCACCCAGGAGGGTCTTTGCGTCGTCGGTAGTAACGATCTTCTGGTAAACGCCGCGAGCGGGGTCGGCGTAGACGATTTCAAGTGCGTGTTCGGTCCTGGCGAAGGCATCGCCGAAGCTGGCAACGTCCACACCGGACAACTTCAGCTTGGTGGCAGTGTCAAAACCGGGGAATGTCGCCTCACCGCCGTGCAGCCGGTCCGCCACGATCTCGGCCATGGTGTTGGCGGGAGCCACGAGGCCCAGGCACATGCCCTCGAAGTTGGCCACTTCGCCGATGGCCCAGATGCCCTCCACTTCGGTGGCACAGAAATCGTTGATGACCACGCCGCCGCGCTGGCCCAGGCTGAAGAGCTGCTCTTCGCCTTCGGCTGCGCGGAACAGTTCGTCGCGGGGCCTGACACCGATGGCCACAATCACGAGGTCGGCGTCGATGGTGCGTCCGTCAGCCATCAGGACTCCGGTGACCTGGCCGTCGTCGTCCGTTTTCACTTCGGAGGGGAAGACACCGCCGTGCACTTCGAACCCCTTGGCCGCGATCAAGCGGCCCAAAGCCTGGCCGGCGCCTTCGTCCAATTGGGTGTTCATCAGCCACGGCGAGCCGTTGATGACCACAGGCGTCGCCCCGAGTTGCTCCGTGCCGGCAGCCGATTCGAGTCCCAGGAGGCCGCCGCCGATGGTTACCGCGTTGACCTTCCGGCCGAGTTTCGCGGTCAATTCCTCGATGGCCTTGTTGATGGACCAAACGTCCTCAAGCGTGCGGTAAACGTGGGTGTGCTCGGACCCGGGAATGGGGAGCCGGGCGGCATCGGAACCCGTAGCGACCACCAAATGGTCATATCCGTAAACGTTGCCCGCCGCGGTCACCACGTTCCGGGCAACGGGATCAATCCTGACCGCGCGCTCGCCGGTCTTCAACTCCACCGCCTGGTGGTCCCACATGGAGGCGTCGCCCAAGGTGAGGTCGACGTCGGTTTCGGTGAGGGCCTTGCTCAATGCCACGCGGTCGTAGGGGAGGTGTGCCTCCTCGGTCAGTACCGTGAGCTGCCAACCTTCAAGACCGCGATTGACCATGGCGTCGGTGAAACGGTGGGCAGCAGGTCCGCCGCCGATAACGACGACGCGGCGTGGAGTCACTGTGCTTGAAGTGTGTCCGGTCACTGGTGGGCCTTTCGCAGATGTTGCAGACGGATCTCCGCAACTTGTGATCCCAGCCTAGGGACGGGCAGTTTCGCTTCAGTTTCCCTTTTGTTTCGTGGTCTTAACTTCTGCATCACGAACGCGTTTCAGCTCGTGTGAGGTGTCTTTTACCCGCCGGACACAAACGAGCACCCCGGCTGAAACACCCCGGTCCTAGCGTGGAGGAGTGGCCGCAAGCGTGGCCCGGTCCGGGGAGTGATGACCGAATATGCCAGCACCCGGACACAGTGAGAGGGGCTGAAATGACCGTAATTCTGGACCGTGCCGAGACTCTTGACAGTGCCGGGGGCCCGGCCGCAGCCGCCACCTGGCACCGTGTGTGCCCGCTGGACGAACTTGAGCCCGCCTGGGGAGAAGCAGCGCTGATCGAAGGCCGGCAGGTTGCCCTGTTCCGCACCGGGCCTTCGGAAGTCTTCGCCGTAGCCCAGCAGGACCCGGCGACACTCGCCAACGTCATGGCGCGCGGCATCATCGGGTCCCGCGGAAGCCGGCCCACCATCGCCTCGCCGCTTCACAAAGAGGTTTACGACCTTGAAACGGGGGAGTGCTTCACCAATCCCGAGCTCCGCCTTGACGCGTTCGCTACACGCTTGGTGGACGGCTTCGTTGAGGTCGGGCTCTAGGAAGTTACTGTCCCAGTGCTTCGCGGACATCCCTGAGGACATCGTCCAGGGAGGTCCGCGCGGCTTGGCGTGCTTCCGCGAGTTCCGCCGCGGATTCCACAGGGCGGATCACTTCGAGGTAGCACTTGAGCTTCGGTTCGGTGCCGCTGGGCCGGATAATGACACGGCTCTGGTCGCGAGTGATGTACAGCAGCCCATCCGTCGGAGGAAGGTTGTCGCTGCCTTCGGCCAGGTCAACGGAAACCTCCACCGTGGACCCTCCGAACGCTTCAGGTGGGTTGACCCGGAGCCGGTTCATCATGGCGTCGAGAAGACCCAGGTCAGCAACCCGGATGCTCAATTGATCGCTCGCGTGAAGGCCGTGCACGAGGTAGAGGTCGTCCAGGGTGTCGAAGATCGTCCTGCCTTCAGCTTTGGCGGCTGCCGCCAGCTCGGCGATCAGCACAGCGGCTGAAATACCGTCCTTGTCCCTGACCAGCTCCGGTGCCACACAGTAGCCCAGGGCTTCCTCGTAACCGTAGGTGAGGCCCGGCACGCGGGAAATCCACTTGAAACCCGTGAGTGTTTCTTCGTGGGCGTAGCCTGCGGCGGCTGCAATCCGCGAGAGCAGCCGTGAAGAAACGATCGAGTTGGCGAATACGCCGGCGTGCGGCTCGTCGGGTGCGGCAGCGGCCAAACGCGCCACAATGTGCGCTCCCAGGAGGGCTCCGACTTCATCGCCACGCAGCATGCGCCAGGCATTGGTCGCGGGGTCCAAGGCAGCGACGGCGGCGCGGTCGGCGTCGGGATCATTGGCCAGCACGATGTCCGCGCCGGCAGCAGCCGCCGCAGCGAGCGCCAGGTCCAACGCTCCGGGTTCTTCCGGGTTCGGAAAAGCGACGGTGGGGAAGTCGGGGTCCGGCTCGGCCTGCTCGGCCACCAGGGTGACGTCGCTGAACCCTGCCGCATTCAGGACGGAGACGGCCGTACCGCCGCCCACCCCGTGCATCGGAGTCAGGACAATCTTCAGCTCCCGCGCCGGGAAGTGTTCACGGTCGACCAGCCCGGCCATTGCGGATTCGTAGTCCGAGGCGATGGACGTCGGCAGTACTGACCAGCCGGAATCGGCCAACTCGATGGACTCCAAGGCACCGACGGCCTCGATCTTCGCCGCAATTTTGGCGTCGTACGGTGCGACGATCTGGGCACCCCGGCCGCTCTCGGACACCGCATGGCGGCCCAAGTAGACCTTGTAGCCGTTGTCCTGCGGCGGGTTGTGGCTGGCAGTGACCATCACGCCGCCGTCGCAGTCGAGGTTCCTGACCGCGTAGGCGAGCAACGGCGTCGGAAGCGCGGCCGGCATGAGGAACGTTTCGATTCCCGCGGCTGTGAATATGGCGGCCGTTTCTTCCGCGAAGATGTCCGAGTTGTGGCGGGCGTCGAAACCGACGACGGCGCGTGGCCGGGTTCCCGGGGCCGCCGCGGCGACGGTTTCGGTGAGGAAGGCCGCCAGGCCCGCTGCTGCCCGGCGGACGACCACGCGGTTCATGCGGTTCGGACCTGGACCGAGGGCTGCGCGGAGGCCTGCCGTGCCGAACTGGAGGGTGCCGTTGAAGCTGTCGCCCAGCTCCTGGGCAGCTCCCGCATCGCCCGCGCCGGCGAGGTCGGCGAGCTCCAGGAGCGCCGCCGTCGTCGTCGGGTCCGGGTCTTGGGAAGCCCAGTGGCGGGCGTCGGTGATCAGCTGTTCAAATGCGGCATCGCTGGATGTCATAGGGTCAAAACTATCCTCATTGCGCACAGCAAGGGCAACGCGGGGTCGGATATGGCCCATAAACAGGGTCGTAATGGGCCATATCCGACCCCGCGTTGCTTTTAGAGGGGACGGGATTGCACCGAGATGGTGGATTCGCCGTCCACGCTGAACACTGATGATCCCGTAGCGTCCCAATCCGGGAAGAACGTGTCCGATATGACGGCCACGCCATCGTGGGCGAAGACTTCCACGGACGAGGCATCGAGGAGGATGGTGAGCCGGACTTTCCCGTCGCTCCCGGCAGAAGGAAGCGGGACTTGGTGGTACGGGCTGAATTTCTCTGAGAAGTTGGTGGTTCCCGCCTGCGAACGGTCGACCTTCAGGGTCCGGGTTTCCTTGGTGTAGGAGACGCGCAAGCCGGAGGTGCCGTCGGAGGATTGGCGCAGGATGATCCCGGCCTCCTTGGACGATCCAAGGTCCAGCTCCAGTTCGATCAGCTGGCTGCGTCCCGTGAAGTCCGCTCCCAGGTCCTGGACTGAGGAGCCGATGGTGAGGTTTTTCCTTCTGACCTCACCGCTGCGGCGTTCCAGGGCCTCCCTGGCTGCAGTGGCGATGGCCGAGCGCAGCTCGTAACGGTGCACGCCCCGGACCAGCGTCAGCTCCCTGGGAATCGCCATGGAACCCCGCCAGGGTGTCGTGGGAACGTGCTGGGCGTAGTCCCAGTTGCCCATCCAGCCCAGCAGCACGGGCTTTTCCCCTGGCGCGCCGGTAATGGAGTTCGCCGCGTAGTAGTCCGCGCCGTGGTCGAGCCATTGTGAGTCGCTGAGGGGTGCGTCCGGGGCTGCCGCGTTCTCTGCTGTGAAGTGCGTGCCGTCGAATTCGCCCACGAAGTACTGCATGCCCGAACCTCCAGCGATGCCGCCGGGGTTGATGCTCAGCAGCATGACCCACTTCTTGGCGGTTGAGCCTTCCACGTTCATCCTGACAAGCTCGGGCACTTCCCAGAGTCCTCCTTGCGCACCCGCGCCGGAGAAATCGCTGAGGTAGTCCCAATGGAGCAGGTCGGTGGACTTGAAGAGCTTGACCACCTGGGCGTCTGCCACCACCGTGGTCATCACCCAGTACTGGCCCGGCTCGTACCAGAAGACCTTGGGGTCCCGGAAGTTGTTGTTGGTAGGCGTGAGGTTGAGGACTGGATTGCCCTGGTATTTCTGCCATTTGGTGCCGCCGTCAAGGCTGTAGGCGACGGACTGGGCCTGGGCGCCTTGGGGGAGTGCGCCGTTCTTGCCGTAAGCGCTGGTGTAAAGGGCAACCATGGGCGGGTTTTCCGCCGAACCGAGGCCCGAGGCGTTCTTGGTGTCCATCACCATGCAGCCGGAGAAGATCTCTTCCTCGCCGCTCGCCTCCATGGCCACAGGCTGCTGCTCCCAGTGCACCAGGTCGGTGCTGGTGGAGTGGCCCCAGGACATGTTGCCCCAAGAGTTCGCACGCGGGTTGTACTGGTAGAACGCGTGGTAGGTGCCGTCGTGGTAGACCAGTCCGTTGGGGTCGTTGAGCCAGTTCTTTTCGGCTGTCAGGTGCGCCACGGGACGCCACGGGTCTGAAGGCGTAGGCGTCCGGCCCGCCGGGGTGGGGGACGGCGTCGGGCCTGCTGTGCAGGAGGCAGCAGCGAAAGAGACCACGACGGCGGCACTTGCGGCCAGCATCCGGCGGCGGGACAGGAGGGGGTTGGGGTAAGTCATGGGGAGAAATCCTGAAGGGTTGGGGGTGGCAGGGGTGCCGGCTCTTCTGGAACCGGCACCCCTGCCGTGGCCTGACGGCCGGGGTGTGCCGGCCTACTTGTAGAGGCCTTCACCGCCAACGCGGACGTTGGTGGGCAGGTAGCCGAACGGACCGAGGCCGTTCTGGCCGAAGCTGCGGTCAACCTGGGTCACGCCGCCCTTGAAGTTCATCTTCACGGTGGGTGACAGGGAGCCGCCGCGGACGCCGTCGACGTTGTCGATGAACGACTGGACGAGGCCGCCGGGCTGCACGTAGTGCGAGTAGGCCTGGAATTGCCGCCCGTTCTGGCGGGGGTCGGGACCCTCCGGTGCGTTGGCCGGCATGTTCAGATCCGTGGGCGAGCCCAGGGCCAGCCCGCTGTTGTTCACCGGCTGGTAGTCGGAGCGGACGCCGTCGCCTACGAAGCCGTAGACGCCGTCGGGGCCACGCATGCCGTCGGCATAGGTGAACTGGTGGCTGATGGTGAACAGGTAGTACTTGTTCTTGCCGTTCTCGTTCTGGATGAAGATCTGCGGACGCTCAGTCTGGTCGTTGACGCAGTTCGCTGACAGGATCGGGGGCAGGAAGGTCCACTTTGTGAGGTCCTTGTTGTCCGCTACTGCCAGGCCCACGTTGGCGGTCTGGTACCAGGCACCGGTGGTGCTGTTGACCTGGTCGACGGTCTCGGCGTGGGGATCGCCGGGCCGGTAGCCCAGGTCTTCCTGCTTGCACTTGTAGGAGCCGCGGGTGCCGCCGGTGTTGCCTTCGAACACCATGTAGGTTTTGCCCGGGTGCGCAGGGTCGCTGAAGGTGTACGGATCACGGAACGCGAAGCCCGGGTTTTGGGCCTTGTTCTGGTAGAGCTTTCCGTCCGGTTCCAGCAGCTTGGTGTGCTGGAAGCCGTCGAAGGTCACGCCGTTCTTGGTGGCGTGGATGTTGCCCAGGGCTTTGGCGATCGCGGCGTCGGGAGCGATCCCGCCACCGCCTGCGTTCCGTTCGGCGACGTCGTAGAACGTGGTGGCCGTGTAGAACACATTGATCTTGTTGCCCTGCATAAGGCGGGTGGAACCGGACCATTCGGTGTTGCCGATGGAGGTGTTGTCCAGGAACAGGTGTCCGCCGTAGTTCCACTTGTCCTTGGCGGGATCGGCGTTGGTCTTCCGGAAGAAGTAGCCGATCCGGGCGTTCCAGTGGCGTTGGTCGAAGCCGTAGCCGGCGTGCCGGTCGGCAACCAGGGCGAAGATGACATCCCAGCCCTTGTAGCTGATCTGGTTGGCGTTCTCGTCAGTCAATGACCAGGTGTCCCAAACCCAGACGTCGTCGTTCATGGCGGGGAAGTCCTTGGGGATTTCCGGCATGGTGACGTTGGGGCTCATGGAGTTCTGGCCGGGTGTCACATTGGTGTTGCTCTGGGCCATGATCTGTTTGGCGTCGGCGCGCGTCCATTTGGACGTGAAGTCCGCGGCCGGGTCATAGGCCTGCTGGGTGTGCTGGCTCGGCAGCGGAAAGCCGGGCGTGGGCGCCGGCATGGTGCTCGACGGCGGATCGGCCGGCAGGTTTGCCTGTGCCGCCGGCGTGACCAGCAGGATGCTGCCCGCCACGCTGGCTGCTGCTGCGACGGCTACTGCCCGTCGCAGACGGCGCCGCGGCCGTTGAGGGGTTGAGTGCGTGTTCATGCTTGCTCTTCTCGCGGAGTGTTGGACTTCGTGGAGTGGGGCGCATGCCCTGTTCCCCGGTTGGGGATCTCTACTCCGGCGTCCCTCAATCCGCTGGTGGCGTCTTCGAGGGACGCCATCGTTTCGAGGTGGCGGTGAGCCCGTCAGGGCGCTCGCCGCACATGGCTCCGGCACGTCGACTTACCGGAGCACACTCCACGCTAGACACGTGTTAGGCCGCAAATCAAAGGGTGTTTCGTGGGTCGTCCGGGCTACCCGCCGGTAGATGCGCAAGCGCTTACATTGCCAACGGGCGCGCGTGCCATAGGCCAGCGTCAGGAATCAAATGTTGCGCAATAAATCTTATTTAATCTGGGAATTTACTGTGCGTTTACTTTCGGCCGTGCCTGTTAGCGTGCACACTCCATTGACGGTTAAACAACAATGCGCGGGCACCCAGGCGGTGGCCGCGCATTGTTGCCGGTGGATCAGAGCTTGGCGATGATTTCCGCCAGGAGCTTGGAGATACGCTTTCCGGCCGCCTGTCCCGCTTCCAGTACCTCGGCGTGGCTGAGGGGAACCGGGCTGATGCCTGCAGCGAGGTTGGTAACCAAGGAGATGCCGAAGACTTCCATGCCCGCGTGGCGGCCCGCGATTGCCTCCAGCGCGGTGGACATTCCTACCAGGTCCGCTCCGATCCGCTTGGCGTACTGCACCTCGGCGGGTGTCTCGTAGTGCGGACCGGTGAACTGCGCGTACACGCCCTCCTGCAGGGAGGAATCAACCTCACGGGCCAGCGTACGGATGCGCGAGGAGTAGAGGTCCGTGAGGTCCACGAACGTGGCGCCCTCCAGCGGCGATGTTGCTGTGAGGTTGATGTGGTCGCTGATGAGTACCGGAGTGCCCGGGGTCCAATCCTCGTTGAGTCCGCCGCAGCCGTTGGTCAGTACCAGCGTCTTGCATCCGGCGGCTGCCGCAGTGCGTACGCCGTGCACGACAGAGCGGACGCCGCGGCCTTCGTAGTAGTGCGTCCTGGCGCCAAGGACCAAAGCTCGCTTGCCCTGCTTGGTGAGGACGGAGCGGATAGTGCCGACGTGCCCCACCACGGCTGGTTTGTGGAAGCCCGGGACCTCCGAGGCGTTCAGTGTGGCCGTCGTTTCGCCGATCAGATCGGCGGCTTCGGCCCAGCCGGATCCGAGCACCAGCGCTACGTCGTGGGACTCGACGCCGGTCTCCGCGGCTATGAAGTCTGCGGCGGCCTGTGCGGCTTCGAAAGGGTCTGTGTTCATCAGCTCAGTGTTACTCACTGGTACAAGCTACCTTGCCGCCAGCCGAATCAGGTAGGGGCACAGGTGAGGGTGGGCTGACTGGCAGCCACGGAGGCAATGAGCGAGAATTGAGGATTGTGACCACCCAAGTTGACTTCAGTGCCCCCCGTATCGCGATCCTGGGAGGTGGTCCCGGCGGATACGAAGCTGCCATGGTAGCCGCCTCGCTCGGCGCCCACGTCACCATCATTGAGCGTGCCGGCCTCGGCGGATCCGCCGTGCTGACCGACGTCGTGCCTTCCAAGACCCTGATCGCCACCGCCGACCTCATGACCCGCGTGGGTGAGGCGGACGAGCTTGGAGTCAAGTTCGACGGCGACGGCACGGCCTCCAAGCCCCGCGCCGACCTCAAGCACATCAACGACCGCGTCCTGAACCTCGCCCACGGCCAGTCCAACGACATCCGCGCCGGCCTCGAGCGCCTGGGCGTGGAAATCGTCATTGGCTCCGGCCGGCTGCTGGACAACAACACCATTGAGGTCCTGACCCTCGAAGGAACCCGGACCATCGACGCCGACGCCATCCTCCTGGCCGTCGGCGCCCACCCGCGCGAACTTCCCACTGCAAAGCCCGACGGCGAGCGCATCCTCAACTGGGCCCAGATCTACAACCTGGACGAACTGCCCGAGGAACTGATCGTGGTGGGTTCGGGTGTGACCGGCGCCGAATTCGCCTCCGCCTACAACGGCCTGGGCTCCAAGGTCACCCTCATCTCCAGCCGCGACCAGGTCCTCCCCGGCGAGGACACCGACGCCGCCAAACTGCTGGAAGGCGTCTTCGAGCGCCGCGGCGTGCGCGTTTTGTCCAAGTCGCGGGCCAACGCGGTAGAGCGGACGGACGACGGCGTGAAGGTCACCTTGGGTGACGGTTCCGTCGTCACGGGCTCACACTGCCTGGTATGTGTCGGATCCATCCCGAACACGGCCGGCGTCGGACTCGAGGAAGCCGGCGTAACGCTGACCGAATCCGGGCACATCAAGGTTGACGGCGTTTCCCGCACCACGGCCCCCAACATCTACGCTGCCGGCGACTGCACGGGTGTTTTCGCGTTGGCTTCCGTTGCTGCCATGCAGGGCCGCATCGCGATTGCACACTTCATGGGCGACGGCGTGAAGCCGCTCAAGCTCAACCAGGTGGCGTCCAACATCTTCACGTCCCCGGAGATCGCCTCCGTGGGCGTTTCGGAGGCCGACCTCGCGTCCGGTAAGTACCAGGGCGATGTCGTGATGTTGTCCCTGCTCAGCAACGCCCGTGCCAAGATGCGCAACACCAAGGACGGCTTCGTTAAGATCATCGCCCGCAAGGGATCCGGCACCGTCATCGGTGGCGTGGTGGTGGGGCCGAACGCTTCGGAACTGATCTTCCCCATCTCCGTGGCCGTGACCCAGAAACTGCATGTTGACGACGTCGCGAGCGCTTTCACCGTGTACCCGTCGCTGACAGGATCCATCTCGGAAGCTGCACGCCGCCTTCACGTGCACATGTAGTTCCAACGCAGACGCCCGTTTCGGGGCTTCGCTGCGGGCCATGCCGTACGAGCGGCATGATCCGCAGCGAGCCATCGAAACGGGTTTTGCGTTCCTAGGAGGGCAGCTGGTTCACCGCTTCGGCCACGGGCAGGTGCAGCGCGGGTCCGTGCCCCGGGAGGATCACGCGTGCCTGGACTTCCTCCAGCCGGCGGGTTGCTTTGAGGGCGGCCGCAGGATCGTGGTGGAACATCCTGTGCAGCATCTGCGGGCCTTGCCTGCTGCTGATCGGATGCCCGCTGACAAATGTGTCTCCTACGGCAATCGCTCCCGCATCCGGCAGCAGGATCGCTATGTTGCCCGGAGTGTGGCCCGGCACTGCAATCGGCGTGGGTTTGCCCGGAAGGCCGGCGAGCCTGTCCTGGGTCCAGGCTTCTGCATGCGTGGCCGGCTCTGCCTGCAGGGCCTTTGCCTTGATGACGTGGAGCATCCAGCGGAACACCTTCGGACGCCACACCCGGGCCAGGACCTGGCCGAGGGTGACCTGGTGCTTCTCCTTGCCTTGGACGTGGGCAAGTTCTTCGGGGGAGCACAGGATGGCTGTGCCGAAAGTCCTTGAGAAGTAGGCGGCCGATCCCGTGTGGTCGACGTGTCCATGGGTGATGAGCATGGCTTTGGCATCGGCAGGGTCCAGGCCGAGTTCGCGGACAGACTGCAGCACCAGGTCGCGGTCGGCGGGGTAGCCGCCGTCGATCAGGATGAAGCCGGAGTCATCCGTTGGGGCCGGGGCACTACGGACGATGAGCCAGTTGGATGCGGGTCCTTCGACGAAGTGGACGCCGGGCGCGGGTTCGGAGATGTTCACTCCGGAAGTTTAGACCGTCTGTTTCGATGCCTCGCTGCTCACGATGCCGAAGGCGCGGCACTGTGAGCAGCGCGGCCACGAAATGGCGGATTCAGGCGGTTGCGGCCTGGAAGTGCTTTTCGATGATCCCCTTGATGTCCTCATGGCATCCTCCGCAGCCGGTCCCTGCGCGGGTGGCCTTGGAAACCTCGCCCACGGTGCCGCAGCCAGCCAGCACGGAATCCTCAATGCTGGTCGCATTCACGCCAGCACAACGGCACACGGTCCGCTGGGGATCGTTGCTGGAGGCGCCGGCGTCGAGTTGGTCGGGCCCGTCCAGCCGGAGCAGCAGGGAGCGGTCCGCGGGCAGCTCCGAGGAGCGTTCGAAGAGCATCACCAGTTCAGCGGCGGTGCGGGGCATTCCCACAGCCACCAGGCCCTCCAGCACTCCGCCGCGCGTGGTCATCTTGACGTAGCGGCCGTGCTCGGGGTCGGCCCACTGGGAGATCTGGCGTCGTGCACGTCCAGCCGCAGCACCGGCTTCCAGGACTTCTTCGTCCCAGGGATCGGCTTGGTTGTCGCCTGCCATGGCCAGGTTGATGCCGCGGGCCTTCAGGACCACAACGCCGGGCTTTTCCGAGGGCAGGGGTTCCAGGGAGTCCGCGGCCAACTGGCCATCGCGGGCCAGGACCAACAGGTACTCCGCCAGCCATTCCGCCTGTCGCCAGCCCGGCCCCACCAGTCCTGAAGGGCCGCCCGCAGTCCGGCACTCCTTGCAGGAAGGATCGGCGCAATGGACTTCGGCGCAGTCACCGATCGCGAACATGTGAGGCTCGTGATGGGTCCGGAGGTGGTGGTCCACCAGGATGCCGGACGCCACGGGAAGCCCGCAGCCCTCGGCGAGTTCAAGGCGAGGGCGGACACCACAGGACAACACCAGCAGATCGCCGTCAATCGCGGATCCGTCATCGAGCAGCAGGGCCGAGAATGAGCCACCAGGACCTGCAGTCTCTACCCCGGTGGAGCGGGCATTGCCGGCCATCCGGACGCCACTTGCACGCAGGCTGTTGCTAAGGACGGAGCCGCTGCCTCGGTCGATGCTGCGGGCCAAGGGGAAGAGGCCGTTGTGGACCACGGTGGCCTTGGCGCCCTCCTCCGAGGCTGCCAGTGCTGTTTCCAGGCCGAGGACGCCTCCGCCCAGGACGACAACCCGCTTCTGCTGCTTAACCGCCGCGCGAAGCACAGCGGCGTCCTGAAGATCGCGAAGCGTGATGACGCCGGGAGGAAGGACGGGGCCGGAAGGATCCGGGTTGAGCCCTGTGAGGTTGGGAATGACGGGTCGTGACCCGGTAGCGAACACCAGGCGGTCATAGTGCTCCGTGGTGCCGTCGGCGAGGACCACGTGCTGCCGGGCACGGTCGATCCTCTTGACCTTGACGCCCAGGCGGAGCTGCACGCCGTCGGCCTCCAGCCCGGGAACATCAGCCATGGCCAGTGCTTCGGCGCTCGTCCGCCCGACACCCAGTTCTGCCACCATCACGCGGTTGTACGCAGCGTCGCTTTCCTGACCGACCACCAGCAACTGCACGAGACCGGTCCGGACAGCGGGGAGAAGCTCCTCGACGAGCCGGGCAGCCACTGGCCCGAATCCTACGACGACAATGCGCTCGCTCATGAAGCCTCCTTGATGTGCAGTGGAATTCCCGCTCCGGCAGGAACGCCATCCAGGGTTCGTGAAGAGACCGCGCGCCGGACCCACACCCTGCTGGTCTTGAACTCCGGCATGCCGGAGATGGGATCTGTGGCCGACTCCGTCAGGCGGTTGGCATTTTCCTGGCCGGGGAAGTGGAAGGGCAGGAACACAGTGTCGGGGCGGACCGAGGTGCTCAGCTCGGCCCGGCACAGGACTTCTCCCTGCTCATTGGTCACTGTGGCGTAATCGCCGTCGGAAATCCCGCGTGCTGCCGCGGTTCCGGGATGGATGAGAAGCCGTGCCTGGGGTTGGGCCGCCAGCAGCTCGGCAACCCGGCGGGTCTGGGCGCCGGACTGGTAGTGCTCCAGGAGACGACCCGTAGCGAGCGCCAGGGAGTCGTCCGCAAATGAACGCGCAGCCCGTTTCGACGGCGTCACGGGAACCATCACGGCCCGGCCATCAGCGTGGGCAAAGCCGTCACCGAAGAGCCTCGGAGTGCCGGTGCTGCCGGTTGGATATGGCCAATAGGCTGCCTCGCCACGGTCCAGCATGGCGTAGTCGATGCCCGAGTAGTCCGCCAGGCCGCCGGCCGAGGCCAGGCGCAGCTCTTCGAAAACGGTCTCAGGGTCATCGCTGAACGTAGAAGGGGCTTCGAGCATCTCGGCGAGCCGGGCCATAAGCCACAACTCGCTGCGCACGCCCGGGGGAGGAGTGAGTGCCTTGCGACGGCGGATCACCCGGCCCTCCAGGTTGGTCAGGGTTCCTTCTTCCTCGGCCCACTGCGTGACAGGCAGGACCAGGTCCGCTTCGGCGGCCGTCTCGGACATGAAGAAGTCGCACACCACCAGGAAATCCAGGCTGCGTAAGCCCTGTGTCACGGCGTTGGTGTCCGGTGCGGAAACCACCACGTTGGCGCCGTGCACGAAAAGGCAGCGGACGCCGTCGGGCTGTCCCAGCGACTTGAGCAGTTCGACGGCGGGCAGGCCGGGTCCGGGGATCAGCGACTCGTCAACGCCCCAGACGCTGGCCACATGGGCACGCGCGGCGGGGTCGGTGATCTTGCGGTAGCCGGGCAGCTGGTCGGCTTTCTGTCCGTGTTCCCGGCCGCCTTGTCCGTTGCCCTGGCCGGTGAGGGTGCCGTAGCCGCTGAGGGCCGAGCCGGGCAGTCCGAGGAGGAGACTTAGATTTATGGCTGCGGTGGCGGTATCGGTGCCGTCCACGTGCTGCTCCACGCCACGGCCGCTGAGGATGTAGCTGCCGCCCGCGCGGGCACCCTGGGCCAGGCGCCGGGCCGTTTCGCGGATGAGGTTGGCAGGGACGCCGGTGATGGACTGGACCCGCTCCGGCCAGAACGCGTTGAGGCTGCGCACCAGGGCTGAATATCCGCTTGTGCGTTCGGCGATGTATTCAGCGTCCACGAGCCCTTCGTGGACCACCACGTGCGAGATGCCCAACAGCAGTGCCAAATCGGTGCCGGGCGTCGGCTGCAGGTGGAGGCCGCCGCCGTCGGACGTGAACGCGGCGGTAGCCGAGCGGCGGGGGTCCACCACGATCAACCCGCCGGCGTCGCGGGCGCCCTGGAGGTGCTGGACGAACGGCGGCATGGTCTCGGCGACGTTGGATCCGAGCATAAGGATGACCGACGCCGAATCGAGGTCGGTCACGGGGAAGGGGAGCCCGCGGTCCACTCCGAACGCCCGGTTGCCGGCGGCCGCGGCCGAGGACATGCAGAACCGGCCGTTGTAGTCGATGCGGGACGTGCGCAGTGCCAGGCGGGCGAATTTACCCAGCAAGTACGCCTTCTCGTTGGTGAGGCCGCCGCCGCCGAAGACCCCAACAGCGTCGTTCCCGTATTGCTGCTGGGTGTCTTTGACGGCTGCGGCGATCAGCATGAGGGCCTGGTCCCAGGAGATGGGCTGGTGGACGCCGTCGGATCCTTTGAGCATCGGCTCCGTGACCCGGCCGCTATGGCGCAACAACGACGCCGATGTCCAGCCTTTGCGGCACAGCCCGCCCCGGTTTGTGGGGAAGTCGCGCCCTGAAACCTCGAGCGGGACAACGGGGGTGGCCGGTTCTGCGGCGGGCGCTGCCGCTGTGCCTTGGACTGCGGGTGCAGCCGGGGTCAGCGTCATGGCGCACTGGAGCGCGCAGTAGGGGCAGTGGGTATCGGCGCCGTTGGGCATCTAGATGTGTCCGATCGTGTTGCGCTTCCGGGCGGGGCGGATGTAGCAGACCCAGCAGACGGTGAGCATCAGGACGTAGGCTCCGACAAAGCCGTAGAAGGCCGGGGTGTAGGAGCCGCTGGCTGTGTTGGATGCGTTGAGCACCTGCGGGATGACGAAGCCGCCATAGGCGCCGATCGCCGAGATCAGGCCGAGTGACGATGCTGCGAGGCGTGCTGTGGCGGCGCTGCTGGCGCCGGAGCGGGCAGCGCGGCTGGACGTTGCGAAGATGACCGGGATCATGCGGTACGTCGCGCCGTTTCCGAAGCCGCTGGCCAGGAAGAGCAGCAGGAACAGGCTGAGGAAGAGCCAGAAGTTCTTCAGCGGCAGCGTCCAGATCATGGTCAACGTGATGACGGCCATGGAAGCGAACGAGGCGATGGTCATGCGTGCCCCGCCCATGCGGTCGGCCATGCGTCCGCCGTAGGGTCGGGCCAGGGAACCGACCAGCGGGCCGAGGAAAGCCAGGGACAAGGCCACAGCGCCAACGTGGAACGAGGAGAAGTCCGGGAAGTAGTCCTTGATCAGTTTGGGGAAGACGCCCGCGAAGCCGATGAACGAGCCAAAAGTTCCGATGTACAGGAACGCCATGATCCATAGGTGAGGTTCCTTGAGGGCGGCCAGTGAGCCGGCCACATCACCTTTGGCGCTGGTGAGGTTGTTCATGTATTTGTACGCGCCGAAGGCGGCGATGATGATCAGCGGTATCCAGATGATGCCCGCCATGGGCAGGTTGACGGTTCCGGCGGCCAGCAGGGTGATGGCGATGGGGACAACAAGCTGGGCGACGGCGGCACCGAGGTTGCCGCCGGCGGCGTTCAGGCCCAGCGCCCAACCCTTTTCGCGCGCCGGGTAGAAGAAGGTGATGTTCGCCATCGAGCTGGCGAAGTTGCCGCCGCCGAAGCCTGCGAGGGCGGCGATGAGGAGCATGACACCGAACGGAGTCTGCGGATTCGACACGCAGATCGCCAGCCCGGTGGTGGGGATCAGGAGCAGGAGGGCCGAGACGATGGTCCAGTTCCGGCCACCGAACTTCGGAACCATGAAGGTGTAGGGAATGCGGAGTGTGGCGCCCACGAGGCTGGGGATGGAGATGAGCCAGAAGATCTGGTTGGAATCGAAGGTGAAGCCTGCCGCGGGGAGCTGGACCACCACGATGGACCACAGCTGCCAGACGACGAAGCCGAGGAATTCGGCAAAGATGGACCAGTACAGATTCCGCTTGGCGATGGACCGGCCTTCGGCTTCCCACTGGCCCTTGTCCTCGGCATCCCAGTTGGCAATCCAGCGGCCGGGGCGGTGCTCAAGGGCGGGGGTGGCAGCAGTGGTGGACTGGATGGGGGCCAGTGCATCTGCGGTGCTATCAACAGTCACGGAGTGCCTCCTTGGTGGGGGACGTTGTTCTTCCAAGGTAGGTTTGGCGCATTTCACGGACGGTCGCTGTTTGTAAACGCCCTGTGACATTTCCCTATCGGCGGGGTCACCAGCGCGTGAGACGGCGGTGAGGTAATGTGGCGCAGACCACATGGTGGGATTTTCTCGTTCGTCCGCATACTGGACTTGGTTGTCCAGTCAATGGACAGCGGGAACTATTATTGAACTCTCAAATAATCCTTCGCCGGGCAAGCTCCGAGGGGCATCGGCCGGTATGAACGAAAGCTGCAACTACATGTCTTCCACCGCACCATCCAAGGAAGGCGAGTCCACTAAACCAGTGAACTCGCGGGGCAAGGTGATCTTCGCGAGCCTGATCGGCACGACGATCGAGTTCTACGACTTCTACGCCTATGCCACCGCGTCGGTACTCGTCTTCCCCAAGCTCTTCTTCCCGGACGCCACCGACATCAACGCGCTGCTCAGCGCCTTCGCCATCTTCGGTGTCGCCTTCTTCGCGCGTCCCATCGGCGCAGTGGTCTTCGGACACTTTGGTGACAAGATCGGCCGCAAGGGCACCCTGGTTGCCTCCCTGCTGACCATGGGTATTGCAACCTTCCTCATCGGCCTCCTGCCCACCGCCTCCATGCCGGGTTGGGCCATCCTCGCGCCGATCATGCTGGTCGTGCTCCGCTTCTTCCAAGGCCTCGCCCTGGGTGGCGAGTGGTCCGGTGCTGCCTTGCTCGCAACAGAGAACGCGCCTGAAGGCAAGCGCGCAATTTACGGTACGTTCCCGCAGCTGGGTGCGCCGATCGGTTTCATCATCGCCAACGTGATCTTCATCTGGATGAACGTGGCGCTCAGTGCTGATGAGTTCCTTGCCTGGGGTTGGCGCGTGCCGTTCATCCTCAGCGCCGTGCTGGTCATCGTCGGTCTCTACGTCCGCCTGAAGCTGGTGGAGAGCGTGTCCTTCACCAAGGTCATCGAGCAGGAGAAGGTCCAGAAGCTGCCCCTCGCTGCAACGCTCAAGAGCCACTGGCGCCCGGTCCTCGCTGGTACGTTCATCATGTTCGCCACGTACGTGCTCTTCTACATCATGACCACGTTCACGCTGTCCTACGGCACCAAGCCAACGTTGGCCGGCGCTCAGGCCGCAGCCGAAAAGGCCGGCAAGCCGATGACGGCCGAGCAGGTCGCCGCGTTCGTCCCCGGGCTGGGCATCACCCGCTCCGACTTCCTCTGGATGCTGATCATCGGCGTCGTCTTCTTCGGCATCTTCACTGTGGTTTCAGGCCCGCTGGCCGAGAAGTGGGGCCGCCGGAAGTTCCTGCTGGGCGTTACGGCCGGAATCTTCGTTTTCGGTGCCCTCTGGTTCACCATGTTTGGACCCGGCCAGGCCGCAGCCATGGTGGGCCTGATCGTGGGCTTCACCCTCATGGGCCTGACGTTCGGCCCCATGGCGGCGATCCTGCCGGAGCTCTTCCCGGCGAACGTCCGCTACACCGGCTCGGCTGTCGCCTACAACCTGTCGTCCATGATCGGAGCGGCCCCTGCGTCCTTCGTGGCCATCGCCCTGTGGTCGGCGGCAAACGGCAGCACTTGGTTGGTGGGCGTCTACATGGCCGCCGCTGCCGTGGTCACCTTCATTGCCTTGCTCCTCACCCGGGAGACCAAGGACACGGACTACGAGAACAACGTCGCCTAAGAACCTTAAGAACAAGCTGCCCAATAACGACGCCGGCCCCGCACCGAAAGGTGCGGGGCCGGCGTCGTTAAGCGTCGGTTCCTAGTCCTCGATGGTCGCGATGACCGCACCGGCGGCCACCGTTTCCCCGGCGCTGGCAGACAGGCCCCGGACGGTGCCCGACTTGTGGGCGGTGAGGGGCTGTTCCATCTTCATGGCTTCGAGAACCACGATCAGATCGCCCTCGGCCACCACGTCACCTTCGGAGGCCGCCACCTTGACGATGGTGCCCTGCATGGGCGAGGTCAGTGCATCGCCGCCGGCAGCGGCAGCCGCAGCACCTGCCGAGCGGGAACGCTTCTTGGACTTGCCGGACTTAGTGCCCGTCCCGGCAGAGGCGGTGGCGACGCCGGCACCCAGGCCGGACGGCAGAACCACTTCAAGGCGCTTGCCGCCAACCTCGACGACGACGCGCTGGCGCTCACCGGCGTCGGGCGTTCCGGCGTCTGCGCCCGCAGCAGACCAGGCCGGGATGCTGTTGACGAACTCGGTTTCGATCCAGCGGGTGTGGACCGAGAAGGGGCCCTCCGTGGGAGCGAAAGCAGGGTCGGTGACCACTGCGAGGTCGAACGGGATGACGGTGGGGATACCCTCCACCACCATTTCTTCCAGTGCGCGGCGTGAACGCTGGAGTGCTTGCTCGCGGGAAGCGCCGGTGACGACCAGCTTGGACAGCATGGAGTCGAAGTTGCCGCTGATGACGTCGCCCTGCTCGATGCCGGAATCCACGCGGACACCCGGGCCCGTGGGGTTCTTCAGGGTGGTGACCGTACCGGGCGCGGGCATGAAGTTCCGGCCCGGGTCTTCGCCGGTGATGCGGAACTCGAAGGAGTGGCCGCGGACCTCGGGGTCCTCGTAGCCAAGTGCCTCGCCGCGGGCAATGCGGAACTGCTCGCGGACAAGGTCAATGCCGGTGACCTCTTCGGAAACACAGTGCTCCACCTGGAGGCGCGTGTTGACCTCGAGGAAGGAAATGGTGCCGTCCTGGCCCACCAGGAACTCACAGGTTCCGGCACCCAGGTAGTTGGCTTCCTTGAGGATGGCCTTGGAGGATTCGTAGAGGCGCTTGTTCTGCTCTTCGCTCAGGTACGGGGCAGGGGCTTCTTCCACGAGCTTCTGGTTGCGGCGCTGCAACGAGCAGTCGCGGGTGGAGACCACTACCACGTTGCCGTAGGCGTCGGCCAGGCACTGGGTTTCGACGTGGCGGGGGGCGTCCAGGAACCGCTCGATGAAGCATTCGCCGCGGCCGAAGGCTGCAGTGGCTTCGCGGACGGCGGATTCGTAAAGCTCCGGAATTTCCTCCATGGTGCGCGCAACTTTGATGCCGCGCCCGCCGCCGCCAAACGCAGCCTTGATGGCGACCGGAAGGCCGAATTCTTCGGCAAACTTGAGGATTTCGTCCGCGGATTCCACGGGATCAGCCGTGCCGGGGACCAAGGGTGCGCCCACCTTTTCGGCAATGTGGCGGGCCTGGACCTTGTCGCCCAAAGCCGAAATGGCCTCAGGTGACGGGCCGATCCAGTTGATTCCGGCGTCGATGACCTTGGCGGCGAACTCGGCGTTCTCGGCCAGGAAGCCGTAGCCGGGGTGGATGGCATCCGCGCCCGACTGCTTGGCGACGTCGATGATCTTGTCCATCACCAGGTACGACTCAGCGGCCGTGTTCCCACCCAGGGCGTACGCTTCGTCGGCGAGGCGGACGTGGAGGGCGTCGCGGTCCGGGTCTGCGTAGACGGCTACGGAGGCAATGCCTTCGTCCCGGGCGGCTCGGATGATGCGGACCGCGATTTCGCCGCGGTTGGCAATCAAGACCTTGGTAAGAGGGCTGGAAATGGGCTGCGCCGGGTTAGCTGACAAGTTGTTGACTCCTTCTGTCCTTCAGGGAGCCTAGCGCGATTGTGAGGGTTCCGCCCATATTGATGGGGGATTCCGTGTGTGAGGCGATGTTCCTTTGTAGGGTTGCTACAAATTGCCCCACTGGCTGTCCGCGCCCCACAGTTCGGTGATGCCCACCTTGGCATGCACCAGCAAGTCGCGGAGGGTGGAGATGGAAAGACCGACGACGGCGTGCGGGTCCCCGTCCACCTTGCGGATGAAGGCCCCGCCCAATCCGTCGATGGTGAACGAGCCAGCGCAGTGGAGCGGTTCACCGGTGGCGATGTAGGCGTTGATCTCGTTCTCGCTCATTGATGCGAAGTGCACCTCGGCGCTCGACACAGCTCCCACCGTAGCGCCCGTGCCTTCGGCGGGTTCATCGTTTTCCACGTTGGCGGCAGTGTCCCGGCAGTCAACCAGCCAGTGTCCTGTGTGCAGCACGCCTTGGGAGCCGCTCATGCGTAGCATCCGCTCGCGGGCAACCTCCGCGGTGTAGGGCTTGCCGTGGGACTCGCCGTCGAACTCGAACACGGAGTCGCAGCCGATCACCAGGGCACCTTCGGCCTCAGGCAGGGCAGCGACGGCCTCCGCCTTGGCCCTGGCCAGCAGGAGCGCGGTGTCGTGGGCGTCGGTCACACCGTACTTTGCCTGCACCGCGTCCTCGTCCACGTCCGAAACCAGGACCTCGTGCCTGATCCCAGCCTCGGCGAGGAGTTTGGTGCGGGCGGGGGACTGGGAGGCAAGGATCAATCGGGTCACGCTCCCCAGCCTAATATGATCCTCCCTCACATCCCGCGTGCTTGCCGTGGATCCTCCCTCACATCCCGCGTGCTTGCCGTGGATCCTCCCTCACATCCCGCGTGCTTGCCGTAGACCCTCCCTCACATCCCGGCCTTAAATACCGGACGCTCCCTCACTGGCGAGAAGCAAGTGCGGGAGCGTCCGTGGTTATCAGTGGTGATGTGAGGAAGGGTTAGTGCACCAGTTCCTCGGCGCCGTCCTTTGAGCGGTCGCTGCGGTTCAGCTTTGCGCCCTCAACATCAACGTCCGGCAGGATCCGGCCAAGCCACTTGGGGAGCCACCAGGCCTTTTCGCCGAGCAGGTACATGATGGCCGGGACGATTGTCATGCGCACAACGAACGCATCGATCAGCACGCCAAATGCCATCGCGAAGCCGAGCGGCCGGACCATGGTCAAGTGGCTGAAGATGAAGCCGGAGAACACACTGACCATGATGATGGCGGCCGCGGTCACCACCGCGGCGGCGTGGCTGAAGCCGGAGCGGACGGCGTGCTTGGCTGACTCACCGTGCATGAAGGACTCCCGCATGCCGGACGTAATGAACACCTGGTAGTCCATGGCCAGGCCGAACAGCACGCCGATCAGGATGATGGGCAGGAAGCTCAGGACGGCACCCGGATTGGCGACGTCGAAGATTCCTCCCAGCCAGCCCCACTGGTAAACGGCGACCACTGCGCCGAAGGCGGCGGCGAGGGAGAGCAGGAATCCACCCGTGGCCAGCAGCGGCACCACGATGGAGCGGAACACCAGGAGCAGCAGGATCAGGGAGAGTCCCACCACGATCGCGAGGTACGGCGGCAGGGCCGCGCCGAGCTTGGCGGAGACGTCGATGTTGCCTGCCGTCTGGCCTGTCAGGCCGATGGTCACGCCAAGGTCGTCGTGGATGGCCGTGCCTTTGGCCCGCAGATCAGAGACAACCTGGACGGTCCCGGCGCTGGCCGGGCCTTCCTTAGGGATGACCTGGAAGACTGCGGTACGGTGGTCGTCGCTCAGGGCAACCGGAACGGCCGCAACCACGTTGTCGACGCTCCGGAGCTGGTCGGCGACGTCGTACTGCTTGTTCTTGGCGTCGTTGTCGCTCAATCCCTCGGGGAATTCGCCCACCACGATGATCGGGCCGGTCATGCCTTCGCCGAAGCTGCTGCGGGTGAGGTCGTAGGCCTTGTATGCCTGCGAATCGACGGGTTCCGATCCGCCGTCGGGCAGGGCCAGGCGGAGCTGCGAAGCCGGCAGCGCCAAAGCCCCCAACAGCACGATGCTTGCGATCAGGGAAACCCATGGGTGGCGCGTCACCAGGCCGCCCCAACCGCCGCTGCTCCGCTTCTCTTCGAGCTCGCGGTCGGCAGCTTCGTGGTCCGGCTCGGCGTTGTGCTTGGCGGCCTTGGCCCAGGCGCGCTTGGAGATGAGCCTCCGCCCGATCAGGCCGAGGACGGCGGGCGTCAGGGTCAAAGCCACGACGACGGCGACAGCAACTGTCGCTGCGGCGGCAACACCCATGACAGCAAGGAACGGCAGTCCCGGAACCACGAGGGCCGCCAAGGCGATGATCACGGTAAGGCCCGCGAAGAGCACCGCGTTGCCGGATGTGCCGGTAGC
Organism: Paenarthrobacter sp. C1; assembly: GCF_049315185.1. NCBI lineage: Bacteria > Bacillati > Actinomycetota > Actinomycetes > Micrococcales > Micrococcaceae > Paenarthrobacter > Paenarthrobacter sp. C1. The sequence goes on from NZ_CP186052.1 coordinate 1,480,639, forward strand.
CAGTGCGGCCGATTCTTCTCCGTCCATGCCGGCGAGGAGTTGGGTGCGGTGACGGTTGACGATGAAGAGGGAGTAGTCGATGCCCACTGCGAGGCCGAGCATCAGCGCGAGCATGGGGGAGATGGAGCTCATGTCGATGACGCCGGTGAGCGCGAACGTTCCACCGACGCCCACTGCCACGCCAATCAGGGCCATGAGCAATGGCAGGCCGGCGGCGATAAGGGTGCCCAGCATGAGGATCAGGACAAGGGCCGCAACCGCAACGCCGACGATTTCAGCGATGCCGAAGATTTCCGAGACGTCCTCGGTGATCTCCTTGCTGGCGTAGGCTGTGACGCCTGCCGAGGAAACGCCGTGCACGATCTCCTGGACTTCTTCGCGAACAGCGGGATCGACGGCGTTGATGGAGGTCTTGAACTGGACCTGCGCGACGGCGGCCTTGTTGTCGTTGGAGACGAAACGCAGCCCCTCGGAGGCTTCAGCCTGCCGTTTGCCGAGCGCCAATGCCGCGGCGCCGTCGGCAGCTTCCTTCGCCCCGGCGTCGAGCTTTTCCTTGGTTGCGGCAAGTTCAGCGCGCTGCGGAGCCAGTTGCGCTTCGATCTGGGCGGGCGTAAGGCCGGATGCTGCAAGCTGCTGCTCCACGCCGGCAAGCTGTGCTTCGCCTGCGGTCAGCTGCGCGCGGCCCGCGTCCAGTTGGGCCTTGCCTTCGGCGGCTTTGGCTTCACCGGCGGCGATGTCGCCGGGTGCCTTGTCCAGCTGCTCCTGCGTGGTGAAGGGGTTGACCGTTCCCTGGACGTCCGGCAGGCTCTTGAGCTTCTCAAGGGCTGCGGACACTGCGTCCTTCTTGGCCTGGTCGAATCCGGCATCCCCGGCGTCGAAGACCACGGAGGCTGACCCGCCGGAAGCGTCAGGCAGTGCTTCTTTGAGCTTGTCGGCCATCCGTTGGGTTTCGGTGCCCGGGATGGTGAAGTTGTTGGACATGGTGCCGTGGAAGGCTGCGGCCGAGCCGCCCACTGCCACCAGGACGGCCAGCCATATCGAGATGACCAGCCAGCGGCGGCGGTACGAAAACTTGCCGAGACGGTAGAGGAACGAAGCCATGTCAGAACCGATCTGTGGTGGTTGCGGCGGAGGTGGGGACGGGATGGCGGGAGGCGTCCGACGGCGGCGCGAAGCCGGCACCGAGGAGGCCCATCGCATCGATGAGGTGCTGGCGCAGGGTCGCCAGTGATTCGGAGGAGAGGTCCGGTCCGCGTTCGGCGAACCAGACATTCATGGCGGCTTTGCCGCAGGAGATAACAGAGCCCGCCAGTGCGTGGAGGTACAGCTCGCTGACGCCGGAACCCAATCTGGTGCGGGCGGCGTCGATGATCTGCTCCGTGCAGTGGTCCCAGGCTTCAAGCTCGGAGCGGGCCAGCGAACGGTTGTCCTGGGTGAGGCTGAACAACTCGGCCATGGGGGCAACGGACATCGGGTCAGCGAGGGCCATCAGTGCGGCCTGTGCTGATTCGAGGATGGACTCGTCCGCCGGGCGCAGCCGGAACTGCTCCAATGCGTGGTCCATGAAGCCGTCCGCCACGGAGGCGAGGGCGGCTTCGAGGGTGGGGAAGTAGTTGAAGAACGTGCGCCGGGATACACCTGCGGCGGCAGCGATGTCTTCGACGGTGAAGTTGCCGGACCCTTGGCTGCGCAGAAGGTCCAGGGCTGCGGCCGCGATGGAGCTGCGGGTGGCCGCTTTGTTCAGCTCGCGCCGTGATGGGGTGCCGGCACCGGAGAGGGCAGGGGAATCTGCGGCGGGATCGTGGGTGTTGCTGTGGGTCACGTAATTACACTAAGTGCAAGTTTGCACTCTGCGCAATTTGAAGGTGGTGAATGTGGAAAGTCCCGCCCTCGTTCGAACGAGGGCGGGACTATCGGAGCTTCAGATCAGAACTGCTGAGGCGGGGCTGGCGGAGTCGGCTGCTGAGGCGGAGGCGGCTGCTGCGGCGGGGCCGCGGGAGCTGGCTGCTGCTGGGAGGCGGTCTTTGTCAGGTAAACCGACTGTCCCGTGGCGCCGGGCTCGCCCTCGCCCAGGGGCAGGACGTAGACGGCCGTGCCGTAGGCGCAGACTTCGGTCCAGTTGGTGCCCATTTCGGAGGTGTCAAAGCGCATGGCAACGATGGCGTTGGCGCCGCGCTGCTGTGCCTCGTTGACCATGCGCGCCATGACTTCCTGGCGGCTTTCGTAGAGTGCCTTGGTCATTTCGGGCAGCTCGCCGCCGCCGAGGGAACGGAAACCGGCAAGCATCTGGGAACCGATGTCCCGCGAGCGGACGGTGAGGCCCATGACTTCGCCGAAAACGGCGTCGATCCGGTGGCCCGGGATTTCATTGGAGGTGACGATCAACATGGTCAGAGCCTATCCAGCTTTCGGTCCTTTAACGGGGAAATCCCCCGGGGAGATCTCCCCGGGGGATTTCCGTCAGTCCGCACTGGCGCTGAGGACGGCAGGCGTTAGGCCTGGGAACCGGCCAGTTCACGCTCGTCGGCTTCAGCTGCTGCCTTGTCTGCCGCGTACTCATCGGCGAAGGCGGCACCGTTGCGCGGCGCGTTGTACAGCGACTCGTCCAGGATGCCCTGGCGCTTGGCCACGATGGCGGGGATCAAGGCCTGGCCTGCCACGTTGACGGCCGTGCGGCCCATGTCCAGGATGGGGTCGATGGCCAACAGGAGGCCGACGCCGGCCAGCGGCAGTCCCAGCGTGGACAGGGTCAGCGTCAGCATGACGACGGCGCCGGTGGTACCTGCCGTAGCGGCGGAACCGAGGACGGAGACCAGCACGATGAGCAGGTACTGGGTGAAGTCCAGGTTGATGCCGAAGAACTGCGCTACGAAGATTGCGGCAACGGCCGGGTAGATGGCAGCGCAACCGTCCATCTTGGTGGTGGCGCCCAGGGGCACTGCGAAGGAAGCGTAACCGGAGGGCACGCCCAGGTTCCGTTCAGTGACGCGCTGCGTGAGCGGCAGCGTGCCGATGGAGGAGCGGGAGACGAACGCCAGTTGCACTGCCGGCCAGACGCCGGAGAAGTACTGCTTGATGGAGAGTCCGTGAGCCCGTACCAGGATGGGGTAAAGGACGAACAGCACCAGGGCCAGGCCGATGTAGATGGCGGCGGTGAACTTGCCCAGCGAGCCGATGGTGTCCCAGCCGTAGATTGCAACGGCGTTGCCGATCAGGCCGATGGTGCCCAGCGGGGCGATGCGGATGATCCACCACAGGACCTTCTGGATGACGGCCAGTGCGGAGGCGTTGAAGGTCAGGAAGGCCTCAGCCTGCTTGCCCACCTTGAGGGCTGCGATGCCGACGGCGATCGCGACCACCAGGATCTGGAGGACGTTGAAGCTGACGGAAGTGCTCACCGTGGTGGCTGCGTTGGCGCTTTCCGTGACGGTGGAGCTCGCACCAAGGCCCAGGAAGTTCTTCGGGAACAGGCCGATCAGGAAGGCCCACCAGTCACCGGTCTTGCCGGCGTATTCGGCTTTCTGGGTGATGCCCGTGGCGGCGCCGGGCTGCAGGAGCACGCCCAGGCCGATGCCGATGAGCACCGAAACCAGCGAGGTAATGGCGAACCACAGCAGCGTGTTCCATGCGAGGCGCGCGGCGTTGGAGACCTGGCGCAGGTTCGCGATGGAGCTCACCACGGCGGTGAAAATCAAGGGAACGACGGCGGTCTGCAGCAACGAGACGTAGCTGGAGCCGATCGTCTGGAGGGTTGCGCCGAGACCGTTGGGGGCTGTCTTGGTGCTGCCCGTGTACTTGGCGATCAGGCCGAGAACGAGGCCGATGACGAGGGCTGCGATGATCTGGACGCCGAAGGATCCGGCCCACTTGGGGAGCCGGAAGCCGGATTTTCCAGCTGAAGGGGAGGTGTTGGTTGAGGTGCTCACCGGAACACGGTAGGTGCACCTCAAATAACATAGCGAACGGACGTTGAGAAATGTTACGTGCGTGAAAGTTATTCCCGCCTGGGACGTGGCGTGCGTCTCGCCGGACGCCCGTCCCGGGCGGGTTTTGGCTAACCCAGCAATGCCCGGCGCAGGACGTCCAGCCCCACCGAGCCGATATTCAATGCTTTGCTGTGGAACGATTTCAGGTCAAAATCCTCCTGCGACTCGAGTGCAGCGCGGATCTGTTCCCAGAGGCGCTGCCCCACCTTGTATGACGGAGCCTGTCCCGGCCAGCCGAGGTAGCGCGCGAATTCGAACTGGAGTTGGCCTTCGCTGATGTCGAGGTTGGCCTTGAGGAAGTCGAAGCCCTTTTCCGGGGTCCAGGTTCCGGTGCCCCAGCGTTCGGGGACGGGCAGTTCCAGGTGGACGCCGATGTCGAACACCACGCGGGCTGCACGCATGCGCTGGCCATCGAGCATGCCCATGTGGTCGCCCGGGTCTTTGAGGTAGCCCAGTTCCAGCATGAGCTGCTCGGCGTAGAGTGCCCAGCCCTCGCCGTGCCCGGAGACCCAGCACACGTTGCGGCGCCAGTTGTTCAGGAGTTCGCGCCGGTACGTTGCCGTCGCTACCTGGAGGTGGTGGCCGGGGACGCCCTCGTGGAACACCGTGGTGGTTTCGGACCAGGTGGTGAAAGTGTCTTCGCCGGCCGGTACGGACCACCACATGCGGCCGGGCCGGGAGAAATCATCGGACGGGCCGGTGTAGTAGATGCCGCCTTCATCGGTAGGGGCGATCATGCACTCAAGCGTCTTCATGACGTCGGGGATGTCGAAATGGACGTCGGCGAGTTCCGAGACGGCGCGATCGGAGAGCTCCTGCATCCAGGCCTTGAGAGCGTCGGTGCCCTTGATCTGGCGGGCAGGATCGTTGTTGAGGATGTTCTTGGCTTCCTCGATCGACGCGCCGGGCTTGATCTGTCCGGCTACTTTCTCCTGCTCGCCGATGAGCCTCTCAAGCTCCTGGACACCCCAGGCGTAGGTTTCTTCGAGATCCACTTCGGCGCCGATGAAGGACCGGGATGCGAGGGCGTAGCGTTCGCGTCCCACTGCGTCCTTTTCCGGGGCTGCGGGGAGCAGTTCGTCCCGCAGGAAAGCACCCAAAGAGCTGTAGGCAGCGCGTGCCGCGGCGGTGCCGGCGTCGAGCTTGTCCTGGACCCCGGCGGGCAGCGGCGAGCCATGAATGGCCGCGTTGGCAGCCATCTTGGCGAAGAATCCGTCCCCGGCGGCGTACCGGCCGGTCTGCTCGATGACAATCCGGACCTGGCGGGCTGCGGCCACCTTGCCGTCTTCCTTGGCCGCGCGCAGGGACGAAATGTAGCCCTCGATGGCCCCGGGAACGTTGGCCGCGCGGCCGGCGATGTGTTCCCACTGCTCCACGGTGTCCGTGGGCATGAGGTCGAAAACGGCGCGGATGTCCTGGGCGGGAGAGGCGATGTTGTTCAGGTCCGCGGCATCCCAGCCGGACTCGTGGATCTCAAGGTCCAGACCCAGCCGCTCGCGCATGGCGTCGAGGGTGACGGCGTCCACATCATCGGAAGGCTCAAGGCCTGCCAGGGCGTCCAAGGCCAACCTTGTGGCCTCCGCATGGGCTGCGGCCCCGGCAGGCGAGTAGTCCTGGTACTCCGTTTCGTGCCCTGGCAAGCCCAGCGTGGTGGCGAAACCGGGATTGAGTTCGATCAGCTTTTCTGTGTACGCATCAGCGACGGCATCAATGGCGGACTTTGGGCGTACGGGGGTGTTTGCAGTAGTCACCCACAGAGCCTAACCGCGTCCGCGTCTACGTGAAAGGGTTGTTGAACTCTTGGGCGGTAGGAAACTACCCCCGGCTGCGCCGCCACGCGCCGGGACCCGGGCTGGGGTCCAGGCGCAGTTGTTGGCGACGGACCCAGTGCCGGACGTTCGGCTTGGTTGGAGCCGCTTCCTGCGGAGCGTTGAGGGAAACCACGACGGCGGCAATCGCCGCGAGTTCCTCGGGCGTCGGTTCGCCCTTGACCACTGAGAACAGGGGTTCGGCGGCTGCTTCGGCGGGCAACTGGTCCGGCGCGGAATCGGCGCGGTGCTTGGGTGCGGTCACAGCGGGATGTTTCCGTGCTTCTTGGTGGGCAGGCTGGCGCGCTTGTCGCGGAGGGCCCGCAGGCCGCGGATGATCTGCAGGCGGGTGTCCGAGGGGGCGATCACTGCGTCAACGTAGCCCAGCTGTGCAGCCTGGTAGGGATTGAGGAGTTCTTCCTCGTAGCCCTGGATGATCTCGGCGCGCTTGGCCTCTACGTCTCCACCGGCCTCGGCGACGGCAGCGAGATCGCGGCGGTAGAGGATGTTGACGGCACCCTGGGCGCCCATGACGCCGATCTGTGCCGTGGGCCAGGCAAGGTTGAGGTCGGCTCCGAGCTTCTTGGAACCCATCACGATGTAGGCGCCACCGTAGGCCTTGCGGGTGATGACGGTGAGCTTGGGGACCGTGGCTTCGGCGTAGGCGTAGAGGAGCTTGGCGCCGCGGCGGATGATGCCCTGGAATTCCTGGTCCTTGCCGGGCAGGAAGCCGGGGACGTCAACCAGCGTGATGATGGGGACGTTGAAGGCGTCGCAATGGCGGACGAACCGTGCCGCCTTTTCCGAGGCCGAGATGTCCAGCGTGCCGGCGAACTGCATCGGCTGGTTGGCGACGATGCCCACGGTGTGTCCCTCGACGCGGCCGTAGCCAATGATCACGTTGGGCGCGTAGAGCGACTGCATCTCCAGGAAGTGGGCATCGTCCACGATCTGCTCGATGACCTTGCGCATGTCGTAGGGCTGGTTGGCGGAGTCCGGAATCAGCGAGTCCAGGGCGAGGTCGTCGTCGTTGAGTTCCAGTTCCTGGTCGTGCTCAACAACCGGGGCTTCGGAGAGGTTGTTGGACGGAAGGAAGTCCAGGAGTTCGCGCACGAATTCGATCGCGTCGGCCTCGTCCGATGCCAGGTAGGTGGAGGTACCGGTGGTGGCGTTGTGCTGCCGCGCGCCACCCAGGGTTTCCATGTCCACGTCTTCACCGGTGACGGTCTTGATGACGTCGGGGCCGGTGATGAACATGTGCGAGGTCTTGTCCACCATCACCACGTAGTCGGTCAGGGCGGGGGAGTAGGCTGCGCCGCCGGCGCAAGGGCCCATGATGAGGGAGATCTGGGGGACCACGCCGGAGGCATGGACGTTGTTGCGGAAGATGTCCGCGAACATGGCCAGTGAGGCCACGCCTTCCTGGATGCGCGCGCCGCCGCCGTCGTTGATGCCGACAACCGGGCAGCCGTTGCGGAGGGCGAATTCCTGGACCTTGACGATTTTCTCGCCGTTGACCTGGCTCAGCGAGCCGCCGTAGACGCTGAAGTCCTGGCTGTAGATGGCCACCAGGCGGCCATCTACGGTTCCGTAACCGGAGACCACGCCATCACCGAGCGGCTTCTTCTTTTCCATGCCGAAGGCTGTGGAACGGTGGACCGCAAGGGCGTCGAACTCAACGAAGGAATCCGGGTCAACCAGGAGGTCGATGCGCTCACGGGCGGTGTTCTTGCCGCGTGCGTGCTGCTTCTCAACCGCTTCCGGGCCGGAAGGCTGCTCTGCCCGTGCCTGGCGGTCGCGGAAGTCGGCAATCTTTCCCGCTGTCGTTGTCAGATCGTGGCTCATCAAGTGTCTCCGGCTCTGTAGCTGATATTCGCTGGCGCAGTCCTGGGTGCGGACAGAAGCTCACTTAAGTAGCTTCCGTACAAAGAACAGGCCCCGCAGGCCAGTCTAGTGACGCCTTTGCCGCGAACCGCTGTAGAAACCCTACAATTTTCCGCGTCGTAGCCAAATCCTTCACTATGTTACCCGTCGGTAACATAGTTGGGTTAGAGTGTCCCCATGAGTTCAAGCAACGACGCTTCCAGCACACTTTCCCCGAGTGGCAGCCCCTACGTCGCCACGGGTTCGCTCAAGGACCGGACCATCCTGATGTCAGGCGGAAGCCGTGGCATCGGGCTGGCCATCGCCACCCGCGCGGCCCGCGACGGCGCAAACATCGTCCTGATGGCCAAGACCGGCGATCCCCACCCGAAACTGGAGGGTACGGTCTTTACGGCTGCGGAGCAGTTGATCGCTGCCGGCGGCCAGGCCCTGCCCCTGGTGGGGGACGTCCGCAATGACGACGACGTCGCCGCGGCAGTCACAGCCGCCGTCGAGCGTTTCGGAGGCATCGACGTCGTGGTCAACAACGCCTCGGCCATCGACTTGTCCCGCACCGATGCTGTCGACATGAAGCGGTACGACCTCATGCAGGACATCAACGTCCGTGGAACATTCCTGTTGTCCAAGCTGGCGTTGCCTGCCCTACGGGAATCCAGCCACGGCCACATCCTCACGTTGTCCCCGCCACTGAACCTCGACCCGAAGTGGGCGGGGATGCACCTGGCCTACACCATGGCCAAGTACGGGATGAGCCTGACGACCCTGGGCCTCGCGGAAGAATTGAAGGACGACGGCGTATCGGTCAACTCGTTGTGGCCATGCACCCTGATCGACACCGCCGCGATCCGCAACATGCCCGGTGGGCGTCAAATGGTGCAGGCAGCCCGTGGCCCCGAAATCATGGCCGACGCAGCGCATGCAGTGCTGACGGGGTCCGGAGCCACAGGCAACTTCTATACGGATGAGCAGGTCCTGCGAGCGGCCGGCGTCTCCGACTTTTCCCCCTACAGCCTCGGTGCGCCGGAAGACCGCCTGGTGCCTGACGTCTTCCTCTAAGCGTTTTCACGGGTTCTTTTCAGGGCCGCCGGCATTCCTGGACGGCACAACTGGATAGGATTCAGCTATGGATGCCGAACAGCCAGACAGCAGCGAAGCAGTTGACCCGCCCAGTGGCATGGAGCGGCCCGCACTGGACCGCGCGGCGCTGCTGGATCCGGACTTCCTGTCCTCCGCCGGCATCTCGCAACTGAAGATTGTCGACTCCACAGGGTCCACGAACGCGGACCTGGTTCGGGCCGTGACGGTAGAGCCGGGCAAGTGGGCCGATCTCGCGGTGCTGACGGCCGAACACCAGACGGCCGCACGCGGACGCCTGGACCGGCACTGGGAAGCCCCGGAGCGCTCTGCGGTCTCAGTTTCGATCGTGCTGCGGCCCGTGACGTCCCAAGGAATGCCCGTTCCGACCCAAAGCTACTCGTGGCTGTCACTTCTCGCAGCCGTTGCCCTGCGCGAAGCCCTGCAGGAAACGGCCGGGCTGCCGGCCGACATCAAATGGCCGAATGATGTCCTTGTTAACGGGCGGAAGATCGCCGGCATCCTTGCCCAGATGACGCCTCTCGGGGACGGATCTGTCCCAGCGGTGATCCTCGGGGTGGGACTGAATGTCTCTCTCGCCGAGGACGAGCTCCCCGTACCGACTGCGACATCGCTCGCCGTGGAAGGAGCCACGACGACGGACCGCACCACGCTGCTGAAAAGCTACCTGTCGCGTTTCGCCCGGCTTTACCGCAGCTTCTGCAACTCCGAGGGTGACCCTTCGGCCGGTTTGGCCGGGGGAGCGTCCTTGCATAAGCGGGTCGAATCGGCCATGGTCACCTTGGGCCGGGAGGTGCGCGCGCATCTGCCGGGCGACCTCGAGCTGGTCGGCCACGCGTCCCGCTTGGATGAGCATGGTTCGTTGCTGGTGGTGGACCACGGTGGCCGGGAACACGTCATAACTGCCGGCGATGTGGTGCACCTCCGCGCCACAGAAAGCGGTTATGCGTAAAGAGTTGCTTCCGGGGGAGCAGGTCATCACCATCACGCGTCAACAGGCCCGCTCGCTCTTCTTTCCAGTGCTGGCCTTCATTGTGGTTCCTGCCGTCGCTGCCTATGCCTGTGCCTGGGTCATCAAGGGCAACGCCCAGCGGCTGGTGCCCTTCATATCAACGGAGTGGACACCGTGGCTCGTGGGTGCGTGCGTGGTGCTGGCGGCGTGGTTACTGCTGGCCTACAGCATCAAGCGGGTACTGAAATGGCGATCCATCAGATACACCCTCACCAGTCGACGCATACTTGCCAGATACGGAATGTTCAGGCGCAACGACTGGCAGATTTCCCTGGCGGCCATCCGCCATGTGGAAGTCCATCAGAGCCTGCTCCAACGGACATTGCACTCAGGGAATATATCCTTGGATACCGGGCACTCCGGAACAGCGCTGCTGGCAGATGTCCCGGAGGTGGGGAAATTCAGGGGCTTCATCCTTGACGCGTTGGACGAACTCCCGCAAGGTGAGGTTTTTGAGGGTGAACTGCTGGGGGACTATGAAGAATTGCCGTGGGAATTGAGAGAAGGTGGATGAGATGAGCGTTGAGGATCAGCAGTCCGGCGAGGACCTGGACCAGGAGTTCGACGCCGTACCCGAACCTTCAGTGGACGACGACACGGAAGAAGACGACACGGACGACGACGGCACGGACGACGACGACACAGACGATGACACAGCCGCCGGGCCATCCCAGGCCTCCGTTCCTACAGGCCCGCCCACTGGCGTGATGTCGGCAGAGCGGCTGGCGATCAAGGCCCTGGAGGCAAAGCTTCTTGGCGGCGAACGGAAGCTGCGTCGTCGTGAAGTGGCCGCTGGTGCCGGCGTTTCCATATTGTCTGCCCGTAAGGTGTGGCGCGCGCTGGGTTTCCCGAACTTCAATGACGAGGACGTCGCGTTCACCGAGCGCGACCAGGCTGCACTGTCCAGCATCCTGGACCTGGTGCGCGCCGGCATCCTGACCGAAGAAGCCGCGATCTCCGTGACCCGCTCCATCGGCCAGATGACAGACCGCATGGTGGTCTGGCAGATCGAAGCGTTGGTCGAGGACATGGTGTCCGAACAGGGCATTCCGGATGCCGTTGCGCGAAAGCAACTGGTGGGACGCTTGCCGTCACTGGTGGATTCCCTGGAAGAGATCCTCGTCTATTCGTACCGACGCCAGCTCAACGCCGGCGTCCAACGTCTCGCTGTCCGGGCCGAAGCCGGTTTGCAGGCCAGCGAGGAAGGCCGCGAAGGGGACGAGGACGATTCCCCGTTGCCCTTGGCGCGCGCAGTGGGCTTCGCGGACCTCGTCTCCTACACCAGCCTTTCCCGGCGGATGAACGAGAAGACGCTGGCCCAGTTGGTGCAGCGCTTCGAGAACAAATGCGCCGAAATCATCTCCGTTGGCGGTGGTCGACTGGTCAAGACTGTCGGCGACGAAGTGCTGTACATTGCCGAGACCCCGGCCGCCGGGGCCGAGATCTCGCTTGCTTTGGCGCAGGCCTTTACCGAGGACGAGATCCTGCCCCAATGCCGGGTTTCCATGGTGTGGGGACGCATTCTTTCGCGGCTCGGCGACATTTATGGTCCCACCGTGAACCTGGCCGCGCGCCTCACGACGCTCGCCCAGCCCGGGACGGTGCTGGTGGACGCCATGACCGCAGCTGCCCTCGGCCAGGACGACCGCTTCGTGCTGGTGCCCCAGAAGTCGGAGAACGTCCGTGGCTTTGGCGAGATCCATCCGGTCATGCTGGCCCGCGGCCGTGGCAAGGGCCTGGTTCTCGACTAGGACTGTTCGTTCCCGGGCAATGCCCGACGTTCCCCGCCGATCGATGGGCGGGCCCCACGGACTGTTGCGTTCCTGGCAGCCCATGTTGCGCACTCTTGGCTAATCGATGGATTAACCCGGTACTCTTAGCTTGTTTGTGTTGTGATGGCCCGGGGTTCGGTGCTGGCTGCCTAAAAGTGGGGAATTTGGATGACTCTGACCAATGGGTCCGGGAATCGTCGTGGCAAGATCCGGCGGCGGAGGGTTATCACGGCTACCGCCTTCACGGCCGCCGCAGCAGTGCTCGTGACGGGTGCCATTCTCTACCCCGGGTTCAAGACCACTGAAGTGGACCTGAACGACGGCGGTGTCTGGGTAGTCAGCAAGTCCAAGAATGCCGCCGGCCGGCTCAACTATCCGTCCAAGTCCCTGGATGGTGCCGTCACTCCGGCCAGCAAGGACTTCGACATCCTTCAGCAGGCCAGTGACGTGTTCATTGATGATGCCGACGGCGCCACCATCAACCCCGTCAGCGCCGCCAACATGCGCCTGGGCGGAGACCAAAAGCTCCCGGGGTCGGCAGCTGTAAGCCTCGGCAACAAGGTCCTGGCCGTCACCGATCCCTCCAAGGGCAAAGTCTGGGCGCTCACAGCCGGTTCGGTCGGCGGATTCAGTGACGAGGCCGAGCCCGTCCTGGAACAGTCCACCGGCATCGTGTCCGTCGTTGGCACCGATGACACCATCCACACCGTGGATCCGGAGACCGGCAGCCTGACGGCCACCAAAGTCGATGCCAACGGCCAGTCGGTGGATTCCCAGGTCCGCAAGGATGATGCGCTGAAGGGCGCCGGCGACCTCCAGCTGACCGCGGTGGGGGACAAAGCTGTGGTCCTCAACGAGGCCACAGGAAACATCGTCCTGCCGGGCGGAGCCACCGTCCACTTGGACGACGCCCGTGACGCCAAGCTCCAACAGAGCGGGACTGCCGCGGACTTCGTGGCCATCGCCACCAAGAAGGCACTGTTGCTGCAGCCCTTGGACGGCGGCACAGCCAAAACCATCCGAGCTGACGGCGAAGGCGTGCCCGCAGCGCCTGTCCATCTGGGCTCCTGCACCTACGCGGCCTGGTCCGGGGCCAACAAGTACCTGCGCGAGTGCACGAACGAGGCTGACAACCGCCGCGCCGACGTCCCCAAGGCGAGTGCGTCGCCGTCGTACGTTTTCCGGGTCAACCGGGACCTCGTGGTACTGAACGACGTCAACTCCGGCAACGTCTGGATGGTCAACCAGAACATGCAGCTGGTCAACAACTGGGACGACGTCATCCCACCCCAGCAAACATCCGACGACGCCGACAAGGACTCCGCGGACGAAGTCCAGCAGACAGTCCTTCCGGACCGCAGCAAACCGAACACTCCACCTGTCGCGAAGCCGGACGCTTTTGGCGTGCGGGCGGGTAAGACAACGCTCCTGCCCGTGCTTGACAACGACGCCGACTCCGACGGCGATGTCCTGACCGTCTCGGCCGACCAGGTGCTCAAATCAGGGGCGTTGGCCCCCGTTTACGGCGGCACGGGTTTCCAGATCACGGTTCCTGCCGATCAGTCCGGGAGCGAATCGTTCAAGTACTCCGTGGATGACGGCCGAGGAGGGACTGCCTCGACCACTGTGGATCTCAGGATCGTTCCCCCCGGTGAGAACGCCGCACCGCAGCAGAAGCCCAACCGGAACAACGCCTTGGTGGTGCAGGCCGGAAAGATCGCCAACCAGTACATCCTCAGTGACTGGATCGACCCCGACGGCGATGACCTGTTCGCCGTGGCGGCCAGCAGCAGCGATCCCGCGGACCAGGTGCGGATCAGGCCCGACGGGCTTTTGACGTTCCAGGACTCGGGGGCCGGTCCGGGGAAGAAGACGATTTCCGTGACGGTCTCCGATGGCACGTTGAGCTCCGAGGGGCGGATCAGCGTGGATGTCCGTGCGCCGGGAGCCCTGCCACCCATTGCCAACGCCGACCACGTGGTGGCCGTCGCCGGCCAGGACACGGTTATTGCACCCCTCAAGAACGACTCCGATCCACAGGGAGGCACGCTCCGCCTGGCTCAGGCGCAGGCGGATGACCAGGCGACGGCCGTGATAGGTCCGGACCAGCAGACCTTCTCGTTCAACTCCACGAGTGTCGGTCCGCACTACGTCACCTACATGGTCACCAACGGACCTGCCAGCGCGCAGCAGCTGGTGCGCGTCGACGTCGTGTCCGGCAGCAACGACGGCGCGCCCGTGGCGGTGCGCGATATCGCCCTTCTTCCCAGCGGCGGCAGCACAGTGGTGGACGTGCTTGGCAACGACTCGGACCCGGCCGGCGGCGTGCTGGTTGTCCAGTCCGTGACAGCCGCGGACGGCCTGCCAGTCACGGTGGCGGTGCTGGACCACTCGGTGGTCAAGATCACCGATATCCATGCCACGGGGCAACTTTCCCTCAAGTACACGATTTCGAATGGCAAGGCCTCCGCCACCGGAGACATCTCGGTCCAGGTGGTCCCCGCCCCCAGCAAGCTGCAGGCACCGCAGGCGAAGCCCGACGAAGTTTCAGTACGGGTTGGCGATGTGGTCACGATCCCCGTCCTGGAGAACGATTCCGACCCCAACGGCGGTGAGCTGACCCTCGATCCAGTCCTGGCGCAGCAGCCGGACGCGGCCGACGGACGGATGTTCATCGCGGGCAATTACCTGCGCTTCATTGCGGGCGACGTCCCCAAGACGGTGTATGCGATCTACAAGGTCAGCAACTCCTCGGGGCAGACCGACTCGCAGCAGGTGACCATACGCATCCGCGCCAGGGATGACGCCACCAACACCCGCCCTGAGCCCCGGAACCTGACCGCACGGGTCGTCGCCGGGATGACCGTCAAGATCCCGGTCCCGCTGGACGGCATTGACGCCGACGGCGACTCCGTCCAGCTCATCGGCGTGGACAAAGCACCCGCGATGGGCACGGCTGTGGTGCGGGACGGCTACATGGAGTTCACCGCCGGCGGCAAGTCTGCCGGGACGGATACCTTCAGCTACCGCGTGCGGGACCGCATCGGCGCCGAAAACACAGGCACCGTCATTGTGGGGATCGCTCCGGCAGAGGCCAACAACCAAAAGCCGATCGCCGTCGATGACGCCATTGATGTCCGGCCGGGGCGCCGCATTGCGGTGGATGCCCTCAAGAACGACTCCGATCCGGACGGCGACCCCATCGGCTTGGTCAATTCGTTCGAAGCCAATCCTGATCTCCAGGTGGAAGCTGCCTCCGGCAAGATCCTGCTGACGGCACCCGGCGTTGCCGGAACCGAGAGCATCAGTTACCGGATCCAGGACGACAAAAAGGCCGAAGCCAGCGCTGTGGTCAGGGTCCAGACAAGTCCAACGGCGGCCCTCCACGTTCCTGTGGCTGTGGACGACCGCGTCACACTGGCTGAGACGTTGGGCAAGACCGCCGTCGACGTTCCGGTATTGAAGAACGACTCCGACCCCGACGGCGTCGCCGAGGACCTCACCATTTCACTGCCGGATGGAAATCCAAACGCACGGGTAGGTACCGCCGGCAACGTGGTAGTGACCCTCGTCCCGCAAGAGCAACTGATCCCGTACACCGTCACGGACATGGACGGTCAGTCAGCCACCGCCGTGATGTGGATTCCAGGCCAGGGCCTCCAGTACCCGACCCTGGCAAAAACAGAACCTGTGGAAGTGATGTCCGGCAAGGACGTCACGCTGGCGCTGCAGGAATATGTCCGCGTCCGGGAAGGCCGCCAAGCCCGCATCACCGTGGCGGACAAGATCCGCGTTCAAGGCGGGGACCCCTCAAACGTCATCTCCGGTGATGGAAACGCGCTGCGGTACGCAGCCCAAGCCGACTACGTTGGCCCCGGATCCATCACCTTCGAGGTCACTGACGGCTCCGGCCCGGACGACTCCCAAGGGTTGAAGTCCACGTTGACCATCCTTACCAAGGTCATTCCGGACCCCAACGCCAACCACCCGCCGACCTTTAGCGGAGCATCCGTGGAAGCTCCCAAGGGTGAGACTACGGACGTTGAACTGGCCAACCTGGCCAAGGACGTCGACGAAAGGGACCAAGGCAACCTGAAGTTCGAGCTCGACGGCCAGCAAGCGGCAGGTTTCCAGGCCAAAGTGGAAGGTACCGTCCTTAAGATCACCCCGGACCTCTCGCTCAATCCAGGGGCCGTAGGCTCGTTCCCGCTCAAGGTCACCGATGGCCGCTCCGACGCGGTGCGCGCAACTGTCACCGCCACCGTCGTCTCGTCTAACCGGCCGCGGCCGGTTGCCAACGACGACGCCGTTGAGAAGGCCAACGCGGGCCGTTCGGAAACAGTGAACGTCCTCGCCAACGACTTCAATCCTTTCAACGACGCACCATTGACGATCGAAAACGCGGCAGTGGAGACAGGGTCCGCCGCCGGCCAGCCGACGGTGTCAGGAGAGTCGATCACCGTCACCCCGGCCGATGGTTTCAAGGGTGTCATGGTGGTCCGGTACACGGTGCTGGACAAGACCAGGGACCCTTCCAGGCAAGCAACCGGCCGTGTCCGCATCACAGTGCGGGACAAGCCCGATGCTCCGTCCGCCCCCGTAGCGACCGACGTCAGGAGCCGGACTGCCGTCCTCAAGTGGACGCCGCCGTCGGACAATGGCGCAGCCATCACCAAATACACCGTGAAGGCGGCAGGTTTCGAGCAGGTATGCCCGACCACCACCTGCACGCTGTCCGGACTGACCAATAACGTGAAGTACGTGTTCACCGTTTACGCCACGAACGAGGTAGGCGACTCGCCGGCATCCACGGCGTCCAACGAAATCCGGCCCGATGAGAAGCCCTCGCCCCCGGATGCCCCCACGGTCAAGGCCGGGGACAAGAACATGGCAATCACCTGGACCCCTGCCAAGACGGAGGGGTCGCCGGTGAAGCACTACAACCTGGAAATTTCACCGCCTCCGGCCAACGGCATTGCCGTGAAGAACGAGGTCACCGGACTCACATACACCTGGCCGGGACTGACCAATGGTGTGAAGTACAAGGTGCGTGCCCAAGCGGTCAATGAGCTCGGGCCCTCCGATTGGGGCATGTATTCCGTTGAGGACAACCCCGCAGGCCTCCCGGGGGCACCGGCGGCTCCCACTACCGCTGTGGTGCAGTCCGTGGGAGCCCAAAACCAGATCCGCGCCGATTGGACTGAACCGGATGTCAATGGTGATCCCATCAAGGCGTACTACGTCACCATGAGTGGTGGCAATGGGGTGCCCCAGACGCAAACGATCCCAGGCAACGTCCGCTCCGCAGTCTTCACCGCACAGAACGACGAAAAGGGCTACACATTCACTGTTCAAGCGGAGAACAAGGCCGGAAAGGGAAGCGTTAGTGCGCCTTCCGCTCCCCGGCGTGCCACGGGCATGCTCGGCACCGTCAACAACGTGTCGGCAACCCCGGCCAACACCGGGGGAGCAGGTCGTGCGGTGACCATCAACTTCACCGTTCTCGACCAAAGTCAACGCAATGGGTCCAGCCAAAGCGAAGTGAGCTACCGCTACGTCGCCAGTACCGGACAGTCGGGTCCTATCAGCCCAGGGCAGACGGTGAGCGGCTTCACCAATGGGCAGGCCACCACCATCACGGTCAATGCCGTGTCCACGGTGGCCCCAAGCTCCAATCCCAGTGCACCCGCCACCACCACACCGTATGGTTCGCCAGGCACCCCCTCGGCGTCCGGTGCCAACGGTGGCCAGAACCAAACCACGCTGACCCTTAACTGGTCCTCGCCTTCCACGGGCAGCAACGACGTCGCCGCGACCAAGATCAGGATCACCGGCGGGGGAACGGACACCGGGTGGATCAACGAATCCGCCTCCGGCAGCCGGGTTGTGAACACGGGCGGCTACAACCAGACCCGGACCATTGAGGTCCAGACCTTCAACTCGGTGGGCCAAGGTGGAGCCGTGGCTTCGGCCAGTGCCCAGAGCGGTCCGCAGAAGACGTCGTGGGACGCTACGCTGCCGGCCGGCAGTTTCCGTACCTGTACGGACACGGCGGCATCGGGACAGACGTCCTGGGACCCGAACACGCCGGGCCACCGCTGTGACGGCGTGGTCTACGGCACCCCGTGGCAGTACGAGTCAAACGGTTCCTTTACGGTCAATTGCTACATCAACCGCAGTACCCCGTACCTGAACTACGCGGCGTGGTACCGGCTGACCAGCGGTCCCAATGCCGGACGCTTCATTGCGCAGGGCAACACCACCCTGGGCGATCCCGGACCCCACCAGATACCGCAATGTTGAGGCCATCAGCACCGCGGCGCGGGGCAGTTGTCCCCATCGCGCTTCACGGCTCCAAGACAGTACGCTGTCAAAGCCAATGGATAGCCCGGTCTCGGGTTTCCTTGGCTGGCCGTGGGGCGCGTGGGATAGTCTTAGGGACTGAAAATTCCGCCGCCGTTCGGGGGTACTGCGGATTGTACGGCTGCCGGCACCTGCCGGATGGCTTGGAAGCCACTGGGGGGCGGCTGCAAACAAAGGGAATTCTGGGGCTGTGACAACTTTCTTCGGCAAGCTGGGGCTGAAAAAGCGTCAAAACAAGAAATTCATAGCGGGCACCGCTGCCACTGCAGCAGGGGCTGTGCTGGTCGCGGGTGCCGTTCTGTACCCGGGTTTCAAGACCACCGAGGTGGACTTGAACGACGGCGGCGTGTGGGTTGTGAGCAAAACCAAGAACGCTGTGGGGCGGCTGAACTACCCGTCCCGCGTCCTCGATGGCGCCGTAACGCCTGCCACCACCACGTTCGACGTCCTGCAGCACGACGGCAACGTCTTCGTCGATGACGAGTCCGGTTCCACCATCAACCAGGTGTCCGCCGCCAACCTGAAGCTTGGCGGCGATAAGCAGCTGCCGTCGTCGTCGCAAGTCAGCTATGGTTCCACGGTCCTGTCCGTGACCGATCCTGCCCGTGGCAAGGTGTGGGCACTTTCTCCGTCCACGGTCAACGGCTTCGACGAGGAAGGCACCGAACCCGTCCTGACCGGCGATCAAGGCATCGTCTCCGCAGTCGGCGCGGATAACCGCATCTACACCGCCGACCCAGGCAAGGGCGAGATCACGGCCATCACCGTGGACGCGGACGGCCAGCGGACCAACTCCGAAGTCACCAAGGTGGACGAGCTCAAGGGCGCAGGCGATCTTCAAATCTCGGTAGTGGGAGACAAACCCGTTGTCCTCGATGCCGCCTCCGGAAACCTTTTCCTTCCCGGTGGCCGCAAGCTCCAACTCCAGGATGCCCGCGAAGCCAAACTCCAGCAGACCAGCGGGGAGAGCAGCTACGTCGCCATCGCGACCCGCAAAGCCCTCCTGAAGCAGCCCCTGGACGGATCCACGGCCGCAACAGTCAACGCCGACGGCGAGGGAGTTCCGGCTGCCCCGGTCCAGGTCAGCAAGTGTGTCCACGCCGCCTGGTCCGGCGCCAACAAGTACGTCCGCGACTGCGAGAACGACGCCGACGACAAGAAGAACGACGTCCCCAAAGCCAGCGCTTCCCCGAGCTATGTGTTCCGCGTTAACCGCGACCTCGTGGTGCTTAACGACGTGAACTCCGGCAGCGTATGGCTGGTCAACCAGAACATGCAGCTGGTCAACAACTGGGACGACGTTGTCCCGCCCAAGAACCAGTCCGATGACCAGGACCAGGAGTCCGCGGACAACAACACCATCAACGTCCTCCCGGACCGCACCAAGCCAAACCGACCGCCGGAGACCAAGCCGGACGAATTCGGCGTCAGGCCGGGCCGGACCTCCATTTTGAGCGTGCTGGACAACGATTCAGACCCCGACGGCGACGTCCTCACCGCTTCGGTGGGTCCCAACGGCCCCAAGATGGGGACGCTGGAAAACATCTACGGGGGCTCCGCTTTCCAGATCAAAGTTCCCGCGGATGCCAAACCGGGAACGGAAGTCTTCGACTACAACGCCGCAGACGGACGGAGTTTGTCGGCCGGTGGCAAGGTCACCCTCCATGTGGTGGCTCCCGAAGAGAACAAGCCTCCCTTCTTCAAGCGGGGCGAGCCCACCACCATGCTCGTGGAGCAGGGAAAGTCCGTCAGCCAGAACATCCTCACCGATTGGATGGATCCCGACGGTGACGACCTCGTCCTGCTCGATGCCAAGACGGACAACGACCAGGACCAGGTGAAGGTTCGCCGCGATGGCCTGCTCACCTACCAGGATTCCGGCGCAGCACCGGGCAAGAAGAACGTCACCATCACCGTGTGGGATGGCAGGGCCACCACCACGGGCCGTATCGTCGTCAACGTACAGCCCCCGGGCGCGCTGGCACCCGTGGTCAACGCCGACCACGTCACAGCCGTTGTGGGGCAAGACCTCGTCATTGCGCCGTTGAAGAACGACGTCGATCCCAACGGCGGCGCATTGCGCGTTGCCCACGTTGAGGCGGCCGGGCCCGCTGAGCTGGGACCGGTGACCGACGGCGGCACTTTCACCTTCCGGAGCACCACGCCGGGTCCGATCTACCTGACGTACATCGCCAGCAACGGGCCGCAGAGCAGCCAGGGCCTCATCCGCGTCGATGTCGAGTCCGGCAAGGACGCAGGAGCTCCCGTTGCCGTCCATGACGTTGCCTTGCTTCCCGTTGGAGGCAGCGTCCTGGTGGACCCCTTGGCCAACGACTCCGATCCTTCCGGGGGAGTACTGGTCCTGCAGTCAGTGACGGTTCCGGACGGCTCGTCCGCCTCGGTCAGCGTCATTGACCACAGTGTCCTGCGTGTCACCGATGTCCTCGGTGCCAAGGACCCCTTCGTCTTCAGCTACACCATGTCCAACGGACGCACCTCAGCGACCGGAACGGTGGGCGTCGTCCCGGTGCCGGCTCCCGCCGTCGTCGAAGCTCCCCAACCGAAACCGGACGAAGTGAACGTGCGGGTGAACGACGTCGTCACCATTCCGGTCCTGGACAACGACACGCACCCGCAGGGCGAAGAGCTCTCCGTGGACCCCGTCCTGGCCCAGGGCATTCCCGAAGAAGACGGCAAGGCCTTCATTTCCGAGAAGACCCTGCGCTTCATCGCCGGACCCACACCGAAAACGGTGCGCGCCATCTATAACGCAGTGGACCCGCAGGGCCAGAAGAGTGCTGCCGCGGTAACCATCCACATCCTTCCCCTGGAAGGCACCCAGAACTCGCGCCCGCAGCCGCAGAACCTGACCGCTCGCGTCGTGGCCGGAGGCAGCGTCCGGATCCCGGTCCCGCTGGACGGCATCGATCCCGACGGCGACTCGGTGCAGCTCACCGGCATCGACAGCACACCCACCATGGGAACCGCGACGGCGGGAAGCAGCTTCATCGATTTCGTCGCCGCTGGTGACGGTGCAGGAACGGACACGTTCCGGTACAAAGTGATTGACCGGCAGGGTGCGGTCAACACCGGAACCGTCACGGTCGGCGTCGCGCCCCGGGGGGAGAACAACCAGAAACCGGCTCCCGTCGATGACGAGGTCAAGGTTCGCCCCGGTCGGCAGATCGCCGTTGATGCCACTGCCAACGACACCGATCCCGACGGTGACATCATCCGTATCCTCACGGACAGCATTGAAGCCGATGCGGGCCTCGACGCCCATGTCAGCAAGACCAGCGGCCGCATACTGGTTACCGCGCCCGCCGCTGAAGGCACCGTCAACGTCCGCTACTCCGTGGCCGATGACCGTGACGCAGTGGGACAAGCCAGCATCCGCGTGGTGGTGAAGAACGACATTCCGCTCCAGGCACCGATCGCCCGCGACGACCGGGTGACATCAGCCCAGACACTGGGCAAGACCGCCGTGGATGTTCCGGTCCTGAAGAACGACGAGGACCCCGACGGAGTGGGGGAGAACCTGAAGATCAGCACCGACGTGACAACCGCGCGCCCGGGTCCCGAGGGCAATGTGATCGTCGAACTCACCGAGCAGCCGCAGTTGGTGCCCTACACCGTGGAGGACGTGGACGGACAGAAATCCACGGCCATCATCTGGGTTCCCGGCATCGGCCAGCAGGTTCCGACGCTCGCCAAGGACGAGGTCATTGAACTCGTTTCGGGCCAGTCGGTGACCGTTGACCTGGCCGAATGGGTGAAGGTCCGTGAGGGCCGCTCGCCACGGCTGACGCAGACTGACCGCATCAAGCTCATCGGCGCCGACGGCGCTGATCCCGTGGCCAACGGTGGTACCGGCCTGAAATACACTGCTGGAGCCGAATACGTGGGTCCTGGCTCCATCAGCTTCGAAGTTACAGACGGAACCGGGCCGGACGACCCCAATGGCTTGAAGTCCACCCTGAGCATCCGCACCAAGGTCCTGCCTGATCCCAACAAGAACAACCCGCCTGTCCTCCTGGGCAGCGATGTGGAAGTTCCCAAGGGTGATTCCGCAAGCCTGGATCTTGGGAAGCTGACATCGGATCCTGACTCCGACGATGTCCAGAACATGAAGTACGAGCTCACTGGTTCTGCCACGAGTGGCTTCAAGGTGTCGGTGGACGGCAAAACCCTGAAGGTCTCCGCGGATGACTCCGTGCAGATCGGGCAGTCCGGCACTGTCCAGGTGAAGGCCAAGGACCCTCGTGGCCTGGAAGCTGTTGCTACCTACAAGCTCGCGCTCTCGGCGTCCAACCGTCCCAAGCCTGTTGCCAACGATGACGCTGAACCGGATGCACAGTCCGGGAAGCCTGTCACCGTGAACGTGCTGGCCAATGATTCGAATCCGTTCCCGGACACCCCGCTGAAGATAGTCTCGGCGGTCACGGAGACGGGGCAGGGAACTGCCGAGGCCGGCGGCGACAGTGTGACCGTGACGCCTGCCGGCGGCTTCACAGGGACCATGGTGGTTGCCTACACAGTGCAGGACAAGACGGGCGAAATTTCCCGCTACGCCACAGCGCGTATCCGCTTGACCGTCAAGGACAAACCAGCGGCGCCCACCACACCCTTGGCTCAAAGCGTCGGTGACCAGACAGCGTTGCTCACGTGGAACGCCCCTGCAGACCGCGGCTCACCCATCACCAAATACACGGTCTATGGCGAGAACGGCTTCAAACAGGATTGCCCGGCCAACACGTGCACCTTGACCGGCCTGACCAACAACGTGAAATACCACTTTGCGGTCACTGCCACGAACGCCATCAACGAATCCGAGCGCTCCCCGGTCTCGGCCGAGGTCCGGCCGGACGTGAAACCGGACACGCCGGTTGCTCCAACGCTGAAGTTCGGCGACAAGCAATTGTCGGTTGCCTGGGTTCCCCCCGGCAGCAAGGGTTCGCCCATCAAGTCGTATGACCTTGAGATTTCCCCGGCCCCGGCAGGACAGAATCCCCAGATCCAGAACCTGACGGGCAACAGCCACGTCTGGACGGGCCTGACCAACGGCGTGGCCTACAAGGTCCGGGTCCTGGCCCGCAACGACGCCAAGGAGCCTTCCGAGTGGAGTACCTACTCTGCTGCGGAGACCCCGGCCGGTGTCCCCGCGACACCTGCCGCTCCGTCGGTGGCCGGCGCAGGATCGGTCGGCAGCCAGAGCCAGTTGCAGGTCAGCTGGGCGGCGCCGAACAACAACGGCGACGCCGTGTCCAGCTACACCTTGACCACGTACCGTGGTGGCGCCGTCGTGGGTTCGCAGGCTGTAGCAGCGACTTCCCAGAACGTGACCGTTGACAACTCCGAAGCCGACTATTCGTTCACTGTCTCGGCCACGAACAAGGCAGGCGTCAGTGGCGTGAGCCAGCAGTCCAATGCCATCCGTGCTGCAGGCAAGCCCGGAATGGTGGGCGCGCCGTCGGCGGCGCTGGTGGAAACCAACGCCGACGGCGGCAAGATCCGCGTCGCGTTCAACCCGCTCTCCGCGTCAGAACGCAACGGTGCCAACGCCAACGAGATCAGTTACCGATATGCGCTGACCTCAGGCGGCGGCAGCGGTGCCATTCCCGCCGGCGGCGGCGTGGTGGCAGCACCCAACGGTACAGACACCGCCGTGGTGGTTTGGGCGATCTCCTCCCGCAACCCCACGCCCGGTGATCGCAGCCCGGCGTCGAACACTGTGAATCCTTACGGCCTTGCCTACGCTCCGACCGTTACCGGCAGCAAGAGCAGCGGCGTGGGTGACAAGACGGTGTCGTGGACCTGGAACGCCCCGAACGGCAACGGCCGTCCGGTGACGGGCTACCAGTACAGTGTTGACAACGGAGCCTGGCAGGACACGGGCCAGCGGAGCTTCTCCACGAGTGTCGGCTACAACCAGACGGTGACCCTGCGGGTCCGTGCCGTCAGCGGCGGGCAGGCAGGACGGGTTGGCAGCGACACCTCGCGCAGTGGCGATGCGCCGCCGCCCCCGCAGCCTCCGGCAGGCGAGATCAGGGCCCACAACAACACGTGCCCCGGTAAGCCCGGACAGGCCGATACCTACAACCCGAGCGGCCCGAGCTGCGGCGTTGGCTGGGTCTCCAACTCCGAAGGGTGGTTGAACGTCAACTGCACCAAGGACATCTACAACAACGGCACTCCCTGGTACCGCGTCACCCAGGGCAGCCACCCCGGCTGGTTCGTGAAGTCCACCACCGTGGATCTGCGCGGAACCAAGCCCGGCGGTTGCTAGCCACGTCCGGCCGGCACCAACAACAACTTCATCCCAACACCCCAACACAAGGAACAGGATCAACCGATGACCATGACAAACGAGCAGGCCGCGTGGTTTGCAGAAACGTTCGAGAAGCTCGTTGCCAACGTGGGCCAAGCCGTCCTGGGCAAGGAACACGTCATCCGGCTGACGTTCACTGCGATGCTGGCTGAGGGGCATGTCCTCTTTGAAGATGCACCCGGCACGGGCAAGACCTCCCTGGCCCGTGCTTTGGCTGCCACGGTGCAGGGTTCACACAACCGCATCCAGTTCACCCCCGACCTCCTGCCCTCGGATGTCACGGGTGTGACCATCTACGACCAGAAGACGCAGAAGTTCGAGTTCCACAAGGGACCGGTCTTCAACAACATCGTTCTCGCCGACGAAATCAACCGTGCTTCCCCGAAGACGCAGTCTGCGCTGCTGGAAGTCATGGAGGAGTCCCGGGTGACCGTGGATGGCACCACCTACGAGGCAGGCCGCCCGTTCATGGTCCTGGCCACCCAGAACCCCATCGAGCAAGCTGGTACCTACCGGCTTCCGGAAGCCCAGCTGGACCGCTTCCTTATCAAGACCTCCATTGGCTACCCGGACCACGCCTCCACCGTCCGGCTGCTGGGCGGGGCCAACCTGAAGGACCGGTCGAAGGATCTGACGCCGTTGATCACGACGCAGGCCGTGGCCGACATGGCGGATCTCGCCGCCACCACGCACGTGGATACCGCAGTGCTTGAGTACATTTCCCGGCTGTGCGAGGAGACCCGTAACGCCTCCGAAACCCGCCTCGGCGTTTCGGTGCGTGGAGCCCTGGCCATGGTCCGTGCGGCCAAGGTATGGGCAGCGGGACAGGGCCGGAACTTTGTGCTTCCGGACGACATCAAGGAGCTCGCTCCAGTGGTGTGGACGCACCGTTTGGTGATGGATCCTGAGGCAGAGTTCTCTGGCGCCACGCCGGACGTCGTGCTCACGCGCGTCCTGGCCGAAGTGGCCGCCCCGCAGCAACGCGCCACCGCCTAAGCCAGCGCAGTTCCCTTCTCGCACCGTTCGAACAAAGGCCCCTACATGTCCTCCAGCAAACCCCTGACCAGGGCTGCTGATTCGCTTAAGCGCGCCACGTCAGCAGTTGGCGGCACGATGCGCTCCCTGCGTGGCTCCGGCAAAGAAGCGGGCAACCGCCCTGGCAGCCGAAGCACGTCCGGAAAAACCAGGAAACTGCACCCCGCCGCTGTGTGGGCCGAGGCTGCTGGCACGGCAGGGGAGTTCCTCGCGCCGGCCTGGGAGAAAGTCCGTGCCCTATGGCTGCGCTTTGTCTGGCCGGCACTCTCCGTTGTCAGCCTGCTCGGCTGGGTGGTGCTCGCGGCGGCGATCGGGCTCTGGTGGGCAGGCCAGTCCTGGGGCTGGCAGGAAGCCAAGTCCGCGGCCTTGGTGGCCTTCCTGCTCTTCGTGCTGGCCGTTGGCTTCATTGTGGGCCGCTCGGCGTACGGCGTGGTCCTGGACCTTGCCCGCACCCGTGTCGCGGTGGGTGACGACGCCGTGGGGAGCATTGCCGTTTCCAATGTCTCCACACGCCCGTTGCTGCCTGCCGCGCTGGAACTTCCCGTGGGAGCCAACACGGCCGTCTTCCACCTGCCGCGGATGAAGCCGGCCCAGGTCCACGAGGATCTCTTCACTATTCCCACGGCCCGCCGTGCGGTGATCGTGGTCGGACCGGTGCGCTCCGTTCGCGCCGACCCTCTCCACCTGCTGCGCCGCCGCGTGCTCTGGACCGAACCGGTTGATCTGTTCGTGCACCCGAGGACTGTGGCGCTCGGGGGTTCCGCTGCCGGGTTCATCCGCGACCTCGAAGGCATGCCCACCACGGAACTTTCCAGCGCCGACGTCTCCTTCCATGCCCTGCGCGACTATGTGCCGGGCGATGACCGGAGACACATCCACTGGAAGACCACGGCCCGCACCAACAAACTCATGGTCCGCCAGTTCGAGGAGACGCGCCGGGCACACCTGGCCATTTCCCTGTCCATCAACACCGACGAGTACGACACCGAAGCGGAATTCGAAATGGCCATTTCGGTGGCGGCCTCCATCGGCCGCCAAGCCATCAGTGAACAGCGGGACCTGGACGTCCTGACCCAGAAGGGGCCGCTCCGCTGCGAAACCGGCCGCAACCTCCTGGACGACATGACCAGGATTGTCGGGGCACCCATGCGGAAGACCGCCGTCGATCTTGCCCGGACCCTCTCCGATACCGTCCCGAATGCTTCCGTGGTGTTCTTCGTGGTCGGCAGCCATGTCACGGCCACGCAATTGCGTTCGGCCTCAGCGTCCGTCCCACCGGGAGTCCGCAGCCTTGCCGTCCGCGTCCAACCCGGCGCCGCGCCGTCGAGGGCCAACATCGCGGACTTGACGGTCCTCACTGTGGGCGACCTGGACGATCTCGCCATTGTCCTTCGAAAGGCGGCAGCATGAGCACCGCGCCCAACCTCCGCGTCCGTCCGCGTGCGGAAAAGCAGGCTAAGTCCGGTGCCCGGGCCAAGGCACGAGCCGCAGGCGGATCTGTCTTTGCCGACGACCGGCCATTGTGGCACTTCTTCGTGGACTGCGTCGCCCTGACAGTGCTGCTGTTCCTCGGCGTTCTTGGCTTCACGCTGAGCTTCGGTGGGGACGCACGCTTCCTCGTCGCTGGTTTGGGCGGGGTGATCCTCGGGCTCGGCGTTGCCGTCCTGAATGCCCATCTCCGGCTCGGTCTCCTCATCACAACAGCTTTGGCCTTTGGCGCCTACATGGTGTTCGGTTCGGCGCTTGCCGTGCCGGATTCCGCGGTTCTCGGATTCCTGCCAAGCTTCGATTCCCTGCGAACGCTCCTGTTGGGCATTGTGTTCTCGTGGAAGGACATGCTCACGGTCGGCGTTCCGGTCGGAACAGCCAACGGCACGTTGATCGTGCCGTTCCTGAGCTCGCTGCTCATGGCCTTGGCGGCAGGGCTGCTGACCTGGCGGCTGAAAAGCCCCTACTGGCCGTTGCTGCCGGTTCTGGTCCTGTTCGTCACGGGCATCGCCTTCAGCACCAGCTCGGGCTTCCTGAACGTGGAGCGCGGCGTGTCCTTGACCATAGTTTCGATCGTCTGGGCGACGTTCCGCCGCGATGTCCTCCGCCAGCGCAGTACCCGGACCGTCTCAGCCAACAGGCCGGATTCCGACGCCGGTGCGGCCCGCCGCGGCCAGCTCCGCCGCCTGGGGACTGCAGCCGCGGTCATCGCCGTGGCCGTGGGCGTAACGGCCATCGCATCACCCCTGGTGACCGCCAGCGACGACCGCAAGGTGCTGCGGAACACGATCGTCCCGCCGTTCGACCCCCGTGATTACATCACTCCACTGGCGAGCTTCCGGAGCTTCGTCAAGGACGAAAAGGACACCACGCTCTTCACGGTCAAGGGCTTGCCAAAGGACGCCCGTGTACGGCTGGCAGCGCTGGATGCGTTCAACGGCCTGAACTACACCATGGATCCGAACAGTTCCGGGAACTTCAGCAAAGTTGGCGACGCCAAGTCGCTGAACACGCTGGCTGATTCCGGGAGCCCGGTGGAAGGCACCAACTACACTCTGGACATCACGGTGGAGGACTACCAGGGTTACTTTGTCCCGGGCGGCCGCCACACCACCGGGATGAGCTTCGCGGACACCTCCGGCGCGGCATCGGGGCTCTACTTCAATGCGGGCACTGATACTGCGGTGACCACCAAGGGACTGGGCAAGGGTGAGAATTACACGGTCCAGGTTTCCGATCCCGGCACTTTGGAGCATGGACAGCTCACCCAGTACGACTTTGCGAAGCTCACATTGCCCGACGCTGAGGAAGTTCCCCCGATCGTTGCCTCGCAGGCCAACGAATTGTCCGCGGATGCACCCACAGCGATCGACCGTGTCCGGCAGATCGAGGCCCACTTCCAGAAGAGTGGTGCCTTCAGCAACGGCCTGGTGGCAGAGGGGCAGCTGCCCAGCCTTCCGGGCCACAGCGCGGCCCGCATCCGCAACATGCTCTCCGCCAAGCAGATGCTGGGCGATGACGAGCAGTACGCAGTATCCATGTCCCTCATGCTCCGCCATTTGGGCATTCCTTCGCGCGTTGTAATGGGTTTCTACCCGGATCCCAAGAGCCCCGAAAACGGCGCCGGCGATGTCAAGATCACGGGCAAGGATGTCCACGCCTGGGTAGAGGTGGCCTTTGACCGCGTTGGCTGGGTCTCCTTCGATCCCACACCGCCCAAGGACAACGTGCCCATCCCGCCGGATCCGCAGAACAAGTCAAAGCCGAAGCCCCAGGTACTGCAGCCGCCACCGCCGCCGCAGGAGCCCGCGGACCTGCCGCCGGACTCCACTCCCGACGCCCTGGACGCGGACGAGAAGAAGAACAACCCCTGGTTGTTCTGGGGACCACTGCTGGCTGCGATCGGTGTTGCCCTGATTCCTTTGGGGATCCTGGCTATCCCGCTGCTGTTGATCCTCCTGTTGAAGTCTCGACGCCGAAAGGCACGTTTCCGTGATGGCCACCCGGCCCAGCGGGTTGGCGCAGGATGGAGCGAGGTATTGAGCCTTGTCACCGACATGGGTGCATCGATCGACACCAAGTCCACCAGGCGCGAGTCTGCCTCGGTGATTGCGGACGCTTTCCCCACAGCCGGCAACACCACTACCGTGCTTGCGCACCGCGCCGACGCCGCGGTGTTCGGTGCCGGCCAGCCGAGCGAGTCGGAGGTCAAGGAGTACTGGGAGATCGTCGACTCGTCCCTGACCGATATCACTGGAAGCGTCGGATTCTGGAAGCGGCAGCAGGCACGGTTCTCTCCGCGCTCGTTGTTGTCCGACGGCAGGGCGGCCCTCCGCCGTCGGAAACAAGACCCTTCCAATCCCGGCGGGCGGCGTTTGAAACTGCCATTCACGAAGGACACCACGGATGAGCAGTGACGTTGAACTGTGCCCGGCCTGCCGTCACGCTGTCCGTCCGGGGGCGG
Organism: Paenarthrobacter sp. C1; assembly: GCF_049315185.1. Classification (NCBI taxonomy): domain Bacteria; kingdom Bacillati; phylum Actinomycetota; class Actinomycetes; order Micrococcales; family Micrococcaceae; genus Paenarthrobacter; species Paenarthrobacter sp. C1. The sequence continues at coordinate 1,509,874 of NZ_CP186052.1, forward strand.
CGTTCTGCAACCAATGCGGATCGCCGCTGAACAACCGGGGCGCCCGTAAAGAAGGCAACATCAACCATGCCCAAAGGGCGGCCCTGGAGTCCGCCGCCCGGCAGGGCGTGGCCGATCCCGGTAGTATCTCCGTAGTGTCGGCGCCAGTATCGCCGGTGCTTCCGGGGACAAGTGCCGAACCGGACAGACTGCAGGGGCCAGGGGGAGGGACCACCATGACCACCAAGCTCGACCTCGTACCCGCTTCCGCCGGGAAACGGATGGGCGCGGCAGCCTTGGACTGGTTGGGTCCCGTCGCCGTCCTGGCCACGACATTTGCCATCGGCATCGCCGGCATCACCCAGACGCGCCGGAATGGCTTTATTGTCTACGACACCGGCCTGCTGGTTCTTCTTGGCAGCATCGGCCTCGCAGTCACCGTGATCTACACGTTCGTTCTGCTGGGGGTGGAGGCAAAGTCGGGCAACACCATCGGCAACCAGCTCATGGGCATCCGCAGCGCCGACGCGGACGGCTACGCACCGGGTGCTGGGGCGGTTTTCGTTCGCGGCATCGTGACTGGTGGCCTTCTCGTTGTGGGGTCCTTGGCTGCAGTCATCCTGTCGGCCCTCGGCCTGCTGGGGCTTGTCGCGTGGATCGCGCTCCCGCTGATGGTGCTCGGTGTTGTATGGGCCATCCTGGTGGTGGTCTCCAACGCCTGGGACAAAAACGGCAAGTTGCGCGGCTGGCATGACAAAGCGGCAAAGTCCTTGGTGTTCGATGTCAACGCCGGCCGGAATCCGGTAATCTCGGGCGGCATCCAAGGTCCCTACAGCTTCGCTCCCATGGACCTTCCCCCGGTCCAACCGGTTGCTTCCCCCGTGCCGTCCGGGCGGGCCCCGGCCCCGGCGCAGGCTCACCCAACCCAGGCGACCGCGCCGGTGACCCCGACCGCCCAGGCCGCTCCGGCGTCGTCCGTTGCACCGGCCGTGCAGCCCTCGCATGATCCCAACCAGTGGCGTCCACCGACCCCGCCTCGCCAGGTTCCTGTCACGCCACAGGTGCAGCTTGCCCCCCAGCAGGCCGCCGCGTCCCATGCGGCTCCGGTCGTTCCGCAGCCGGCTGCGGCCGCCCACCCCGACGACGACGTCGAACGCACCCAGATGCGTCCCGGCACAGCCCGCGCCCAGGCAGTCCTGCGGATACGGGTGGATGACGGCCAGGATGTCCAGCTCGGCGGAACTGTCCTGCTGGGCCGCAATCCCGCTGCCCAGCCCGGGGAAAACGTTGAGCAGCTCCTGCCGGTGTCCGATCCCGGCAGGTCCATCTCCAAAACCCATCTTCATCTCCGGGTGGACGGCGACGGCGTGTGGGTAACGGACCGCAATTCAACCAACGGCAGTGCCGTCACCACCCCCGACGGCATCCAAACCAGGCTCCAACCGGGCGAAGCTGTCTTCGTCCGCCCCGGTTCCACAGTCCATTTCGGGGACCGCTCCTTCCACCTAGGACAAGCATGAATTCACAGCCGGCCACTCCCGCCAACGCCGACGCCGGCCCAGCCGCAGGCGGTACCTCATTCCGTCTTAGCTACGGATACGGAACCGACCGCGGACTTCGTCGCGAGCTGAATGAGGATTCGTTCATCGCCGCGGACCCGGTCTTCGCCGTCGCGGACGGAATGGGCGGGCACGAGGCAGGCGAGATAGCCAGTGGCATGTGCGTGCGCACCCTGGGCAGCGCTCCCGAGTTGGCTTCCGGGGTCCGCACGGCGTCAGCGGCGGATCTGCAGGCTTGCCTGTTGAAGGCCGACGCCGCCATCCGCGACGCCACGGGTGCCCGCGCCGGCACCACGCTTTCGGGTGTGGTTGTGGTGGAGCAGATGGGCCTTCCGTACTGGCTGGTCATGAATATCGGTGATTCCCGGACCTACAGGCTCAGCCAGGGCGAATTCGCCCAGATCAGCGTGGACCACTCGGAAGTCCAGGAGCTTGTGGACTCGGGCGATATCACCTCCGAGCAGGCGGCCGTTCATCCCCGCCGGCACGTTGTGACGCGCGCACTGGGAACCGGCGATGAGACGGAGGCCGACTTCTGGTTGCTACCCATCCAGGAGGGCGACCGGATCATGGTCTGCTCGGACGGACTCAACGGCGAACTCAGCGATGACCACATGTTCCGCATCCTCAGCACGGTCGCCCACCCGCAGGACGCGGTGGACGCACTTATCCAGGCAGCGCTGCGGAGCGGTGGTCGGGACAACGTCACAGTGATTGTGGTTGACGCCAAGAACGTACTGAACGACGCCGGTATCGCCATTACGGCGCCCCGCCCGGAAGTCGGGTCCGAGGTGGAGGAGGACACCCTTCCCAAGGCCTGGGTAAACGGCACCGGGCAAAACGACCAAGAGGAAGGCAGCGATGGCAAGCAGTAATCTCCTCTCCCACACGCGGTACCAGCAGGGCGAATGGTTTGGTGTTGTTCGCAATGGAACCGTTGTCCTTCTTGGGCCGGAAACACCCCATGCCTTGATCGACACTGTCTGGGAGCTGCTGGAATCCTCACCCGAGGCCCATGAAGTACTGAACGAAGTCACCGGGGCTTTTGGTGTCTCGCTTAGCCGTATCCCGCCGTTCGGCATCATTGATTCCAAGGACGCGCTGCGGGTGTTCCTCCGTGGCGACCTCGAATTGGCAGTGCATCTGGACGGGCGCCAAGAACATCTCACAGGCCGTGACGTCACCACCTGGACGGAGCGCCGCATTGTCGGTGCGTCCTCCTTCAACGTCTACATCGGTGCGCCGGCTGCCGCCGGGATGGACCGGCCGCTTTTGGACTCCCTCCCCGTCAAGGACGGCGTGGTGCTGTTGGCTTCCCTGGAAGCCGCCGGTTCGGCCCCTCCAGCGGCGGATCCCGTGCCGGAAGCGCCCATGGTGACGGAACAAGACACAGCGCCGGAAAGCGACATAGCGCCGGAACAAGACACAGCTCCCGAACAAAACATGGCGCCCGAAACCCACGTGATGCCGAACGCGCACGTCGCGTCTGTTTCCGACGAAACCATGGTCGGCTACCAGGAAGCCGACCTCGGGCTGACGATTGCACCGGGCCAAGCCCACGCCATCGAGGGCCCTGTCCCGGCCGCACCTGAAACGAAGGCCGTCGAGGACGGGGACAGCGGACAGGAAGACACGGAGCAGGCCGGGCTCGCAGTGGGGGAGCCTGAAGTGGGGGAGCCCGCTGGACAGGAAGAGCCTGCGGGGTACATTGCTGCTGAGGCCAAAGAAGCTGAAGTCCGTTCCGGCGATGAAGAACTCCCCGCTCCGGACCGGTCCGGCGAAGACGGTGCCGTGGACGATTCGGAAGTCCCGGTCCACACCAGCACGACTGATCCCGTGGGTCCCTCGCTGGAGAACACCACGAACTATGACCATTTGTGGGACAAGACGGTGATGCGCACCATCGAAGACGCCGCAGTCCGTCTGCAGAGCGACTCTGATGACCACGACACTCCTGCGGGCCAGGCACTTGGCCCGCAACCGCCGTCGGCTCCGCAACCGCCGTCGGCTCCGCAACCGCCGTCGGCTCCGCAACCGCCGTCGGAGCCGGAAGGAACCGTCCCGGACCCGGCTGGCCCGGAACCGCTTTCACCTGAACCGCTTTCACCCCAACCGTTGGTTATCCCACCCGTGCAGGCAACTGCGCCGGTGGCCGGTCAGTCCGCCGGCGCGGCGCCGGCCGGTGGACTGATTGATTCGGTGCCGTGGCTGCGCAGCGCTACTTCGGCGCCGGTGGCTGCTCCCGCCCCACAGGTGCCTGCAGCCTGGACACCCGCGCCTACCAGCGGCCCGGTGGACGAGGACTCGGACCACGACGGTCAGACAATCATGAAGAGCAGCCTGCCCGCGGCCGATGACGGGGAGGCTGCCGCCGCGTCCGGTGCGACGCCGGCCGTCAACGGTCCCAGTGTGCTGGCCAGGGTCTGCTCCCAGGGACATGCCAACCCGCCCACCTATCCGCTGTGCTCGGTGTGCGGAGTTCCCGTCTCCGGGGATGCTGTCCATGTCCCGCGGCCCCGTCTGGGACGCATGCGGCTTTCCACCGGGGAACTGATCGACCTCGATCAGTCGCTCATCATCGGCCGCCAACCCTCGGTTTCGCGCGTCCAGGGCGGCACCATGCCACGGCTGGTCCAGGTGGAGAGCCCTGGCGGGGACATCTCACGCTCCCACGTCGAGGTCCGCCTTGAAGGCTGGCACGTGATGCTGTGCGACCTGAAGGCGACCAACGGCACCGTGCTTATCCGCGAGGGCCAAGCGCCCCGACGGCTTGCCCAAAACGAGATGGCCATCCTGCTGGATGGCGATATCGCCGAACTCGGCGACGACATTTCATTGCGTTTCGAGGAGATTCTTTGAGTTCCAAGAGGCCCCCCGCGCCGCCTCCGCCCATCCCGGGGTTCAAGTACATCAGCTTGCTTGGCTCCGGTGGCTTTTCCGATGTTTACCTTTACGAGCAGGACAGGCCGCGCCGTAAGGTAGCGGTCAAGGTGCTGCTGTCAGACCTCAAGACGGAAGGGGCACGCCGCCGCTTCGAGTCCGAGGCGAACCTGATGGCGCAGCTGTCCTCGCACCCCTACATCGTGACGATTTTCGAAGCGGAGATCACCGAGAGCGGCCACTCGTATCTGGCCATGGAGTACTGCTCCCGGCCCAGCCTTGACGTGCGCTACCGGCGGCAGCGCTTCAGCGTGGACGAGGTCCTTGCCGTCGGCATCCAGGTTGCGTCCGCCGTCGAGACCGCCCACAGGGCCGGAATCGTGCACCGTGACATCAAGCCGGCCAACATCCTGGTCACCGACTACAACCGTCCGGCCCTCACGGACTTCGGCATCTCAGGCACCATCGGTGCCGATGCCGAGGACGACGCCGGCATGTCCATTCCATGGTCGCCGCCCGAGCAGTTCCGTGGTGGTGCCGTGGAGGGCGTTCCCGTGGACATCTGGGCCCTGGGGGCCACGCTCTACACGTTGCTGGCGGGCCGGTCACCCTTCGTGCTTCCGGGACAGGACAACTCGCAGCGGGAACTGATCTCGCGCATCACCAACGCGCCCCTTCCCAGGCTGGGCCGCGCCGACGTTCCGGAATCGTTGGAACTTGTGCTGGCCACCGCCATGGCGAAGTCCCCAGGCTCCCGCTACTCCTCAGCGCACGCCTTCGCTTTGGCGTTGCAGCGGATCCAGACCGAGCTGAACCTGTCCGTGACGCCCTTCGAAGTGCTCGAAGAACCAGGTCACGGCGATGAGCAGCACCCGGATGACAACTTCGAGGAAACCCGGGTCCGGAGCATCGCGTCGATCGACCCGGACGCGTCGGGCACAGCCACGACAGGCTCTGCACCGACCTTCCCTGCCCGAACTTTTCCTTCGACTGTTCCCGGGAACAACCCGCCGCAAACAGCCCCGCAACCGGCAGCACGGCCGACCCTGTCCCAAGGCTCTGCCCAGCAGGCAGCAGCTGCTGCCCAACAGACAGCGCCGCCGCGATTCCACACGGCCCAGCCGGTCTTGGACGAGCCCGATTCTTCGGAGTCCACCGTCCTTCGCGGCTGGCAACCCTCGGGCAGGCAGGACATCGTTGACGATACTGTCAGTCGCTCCGCGTCGCAGGCATCCCAGGACACCGGCAATGAAGCGCCGGCTGCGGACCACAGCAAACGAAACTTGTGGCTTGCTGCAACGGGCGCGGCGGTGCTGGTTGTGGCGATCGTGGTCGGAGTGGTGCTGGGCGCCCAGGCGCAGCCGAAGGTGGCACCCACAGAGGCGGCCAGCAAGCCGCCGGCGGACCCGATAGGCGATGGTGGGGTTCCCGAGGTTACGGACATCACTTACGAGATCCAAAGCGGGGGCACCTCAACGACGCCCTTGGTGGTTTTTCGCTGGGACAGCCCTGACTGGAAGGTGACGGACACTTTCAAGTGGCGACTCAAATCCGCGAAGTCCGAGGGCACCTACGAATCGACGTCCGAACTTTACGCCATCATCACGGGCCACGCCGAGCGGCCCCTCTGCATCCAGGTCATCATGGTCCGGGCGGATGGTTCGGCATCGCCGGGCGGCCCTGAGTCCATTGCCTGTGTGGAGAAATAGACGGCTCATGACAGAAACACGTTGTCCAGCAAGGAGGCACAGATCATGGGGGATCTAGCAATAGATTTCTGTGGGGAATGGTACGAACCATCCGACGAGGACGTCTTTGACATCGGCCGCGAAGGTGACCTGGAAGTAGACGACAACCCGTACCTGCATCGCCGCTTCCTGCAGATTGCCCGTTACGACGGAATCTGGTGGCTGAGCAACGTTGGCAGCATGCTGTCGGCCACGATCGCGGATGGCTCCGGAGGCATGCAGGCATGGCTGGCACCGGGTGCCAGGATCCCGTTGGTGTTCAGCCACACCAACGTCATTTTCACCGCGGGCCCCACCACCTACGAGTTTGCGGTACACCTGAAGACGCCGTCTTTCCGGCACGAGGCACGCGAGGAAGACCAAGCCGGGGACACCACCATTGGCCCCGTGGTCTTCACCGATTCACAAAAAGCACTCATCGTGGCCCTCGCCGAGCCGATGCTTCGCCGGGAGGGTACCGGTTTCAGCGCCATACCGTCTTCTGCGGAGGCCGCCAAACGCCTGGGCTGGGCCCTGACCCGTTTCAACCGCAAGCTGGACAATGTGTGCGACAAGCTCGACCGCGTTGGCGTCGTGGGTCTTCGCGGTGGAGCCGGCAAATTGGCCACCAACCGCCGGGCGCGCCTGGTGGAGCATGCCGTGACGTCCCATCTGGTGACGCCGGCTGACCTGCATCTTCTTGAGAAAATGAGCGAGGTCGACGAAGGATGAAGTTCCGCCTGACATTGCGGCGTGACCCTGCGGAAGCAAAGGACCTCGCCGTAACCGTGGACGGCCGCGCCACCGTGGCCGACATCGCTACCGAGCTGTGGGCTGCCGACCCCGCACGCAAGGGCACCGAACCGCCGTCGAACCTGTCCATCAGCGTGGACGAAGCGTTCGTCGGCGGTGGCTTGTCCGGTCATGTCCTCAGGCCCACGGAGAACCTCCTGGAATCGGGCCTTCGCCCGGGTTCCAAGGTTTCGCTGGCGCACGTCAGTGAGGAATTCGCCTCCAACGGCCACGGCACCAACAGGGGCCCAGCCGCGGCGACGTTGCGTGTCATGTCAGGGCCCGACGTCGGACGCGAATTTTCGCTGCCGTTCGGCACCAGCTACATCGGCCGGGACCGGGACGCCGACATCCGGCTCTCCGACCCGCTCACCTCCAAGCGCCATGCGCGCATCACCGTGGGGGAGACGGTGGAGATCGTGGACACGAACTCCGCCAACGGTCTCCTCATGGACGGCCTGCCGGTAACGCGGGCCACGCTCGCATCATCGGACACCGTGACGCTGGGCGACACTACGGTGGGCGTCGTCTCCCTCTCCCGGAACCACGGTGGCGGCCCGTCGTCGCCACTGGTGGATTTCAATCGCTCGCCGCGGGTGCTGCCTCGGTTTGAATCGCCCAAGCGGGTTCCACCAGCTGGTCCCAAACGCCCGGAACACCAGCCGTTCCCGTACATCATGCTGGTTGCTCCGCTGCTGATGGGCGGCGTGCTCTTCGCGGTAACCCAGAACCTCCTGTCGGTGCTCTTCATGGCGATGATGCCGCTGTTCATTGTGGGCCACTACGTGGATCACAAGATGCAGGGCAAGCGCCAGGCGAAGGAAGGCCACAAGCAGTTCAAGGCCGCCATGCTGGCATTCCGCGAGGACATCGACAAGCAACAGAACATTGAGCGCGCCGTCCGGCTCCAGGAAGCGCCCTCGGTGAGCGATACCGTGGACGCGATCTACAAGCTCGGGCCCTTGCTGTGGACCAACCGTCCCGAGCACCAGCACTTCCTGGGCGTCCGTTTCGGTTTGGGCTCCGCGCCTTCGCGCATTCCCTTCGATGAGCCTGCCGCCAACGAGACAGAGCCGCAGTACATGCGCGAAATCCAGGAGTGCCTGCAGCAGGTGCGCGTCATCGAGGGCGTGCCGATCGTGTCACAGCTGCGCACTTCCGGTTCCTTCGGCGTTGCGGGGGACCGCAGTGTGGTTGATGACGTAGCCCGGGGTATGGTGCTCCAGTTGGTGGCCCTCCATTCGCCTGCCGAGGTGGTCCTGACCGCCTTGACGTCGCCGCGTTCGCGTGAGCGCTGGGATTGGTTGCAATGGCTCCCGCATGTCGGTTCAGGCCACAGCCCCCTTTCGGGTGACCACCTTGCGGCCGGCCCTGGCGCGGGCGCTGCCCTGTTGTCCCGCCTGGAAAACCTCGTGGAAGAGCGCGAGTCCCTGTCCAAGGAACCGGGCCCCCAGCCGCGTCCGGGCCTCAAGGACGAGAACCAGGAAATCCCGTCACCCGTAGTGCCCGCCGTGCTGGTGATCGTGGAGGATGACGCTCCCGTGGACCGCGGCCGCCTGACCAGGCTGGTTGAACGGGGTCCGGACTACGGTGTGCACGTCATGTGGGTGGCGGCAAATGTGCAGTCCCTTCCGGCCGCGTGCCGCGACTTCCTGTCCGTCGACGGCGACCACGGCACCACTACGGGCCAGGTCCGCCTGGGCCGGCACACCTACCCGGTGAGCTGTGAAAGCCTCGACGCCGATCTCGCCACGCAGCTGGCGCGCATGATGTCGCCGCTGGTGGACGTGGGCAACCCGCTTGAGGACGACTCCGACCTCCCGCGCGCTGTCTCCTACGCCACGTTGATCGGCAAGGAGCTGATGGACAACCCGCAGGCCGTCGCCGAGCGGTGGCAGGAAAACAACTCAGTACACGCCACGGCCGTTCCCAACCGTAAGGACAACGGAAGCCTCCGTGCCCTCGTGGGATCCAAGGGCGTGGAACCGTTCTACCTGGACCTGAAGAACGAGGGCCCGCACGCGCTGGTGGGTGGAACCACCGGTGCCGGCAAGTCCGAGTTCCTGCAGTCATGGGTCATGGGCATGGCGGCCGCGTACAGCCCGGACCGCGTCAGCTTCCTCTTCGTCGACTATAAGGGCGGTGCGGCTTTCGCCGACTGCCTGCACTTGCCCCACACGGTGGGCCTGGTAACGGACTTGTCCCCGCACCTGGTTCGCCGGGCACTGACTTCCTTGCGGGCCGAGCTGCATTACCGGGAACGCCTCCTGAACCGCAAGAAGGCCAAGGACCTGCTGGCTCTGCAACGCGAGGCCGATCCGGAGGCTCCGCCGTATCTGATCATCATTGTCGATGAGTTCGCGGCCCTCGCCACCGAAGTTCCCGAGTTCGTTGACGGGGTGGTGGATGTGGCGGCCCGTGGACGGTCCCTGGGCCTGCACCTCATCCTTGCTACGCAGCGCCCCGCCGGTGTCATCAAGGACAACCTGCGTGCCAACACCAACCTCCGTGTCGCGCTGCGCATGGCTGACGAAGTGGACGCCGTGGACATTCTGGGCGTCCCCACGGCCGCGTATTTTGATCCGTCCATTCCCGGCCGTGGTGCCGCGAAGACGGGACCGGGGCGCATTCAGGGGTTCCAGACCGGATATGCCGGTGGCTGGACCACCGAGAAACCGCAGCGTCCCAGGATCGACATCGTGGAGATGGCCTTCGGGTCCGGGCCTGTGTGGGAGCCGCCGCTGGAAGCCCAGGTGGAAGAAGAACCTGCCGGCCCGAACGACATCGCGCGGATGACGGGAAACATCATCCGGGCAGCCGATGTCCTGTCCATTGCCCCGCCACGGAAACCGTGGCTCAACGAGCTCGCCACAACCTACGATTTCTCCAAGCTCCCAAATCCGCGCACCGATGAGCGGCTCCTGTTGGGCGTTGCCGATGACCCCGCGCACCAGGACCAGCCCACCGTGTTCTACGAACCGGACAAGGACGGCAACATGGCCGTCTACGGTACGGGTGGATCCGGCAAGTCGGCAGCGTTGCGGGGTATCGCGATTGCGGCAGCGGTAACTCCCCGTGGCGGACCGGTACACGTCTATGGGATCGACTGTGGCTCCTCGGGCCTGAAAATGCTCGACGGCCTTCCCCATGTTGGCGAGATCATCAATGGTGACGACGTCGAGCGTGTAGGGCGCCTCTTGCGGTGGCTCAAGGAAGTAGCCGACGACCGGGCAGCGAGGTTCGCCGAAGTCAGGGCCTCCACCATTGTTGAATACCGCCAATTGGCGAACCGGCCGGAGGAGAAGCGCATCTTCATCCTGGTGGACGGTATGTCCTCTTTCCGGGAAAGCTATGAGTACAGCAACCTCTCCGCGCTGTGGGATATCTTCCTGACCCTGGCAACCGATGGCCGTCCCCTGGGCATCCACCTCGTCGTCAGCGGTGACCGCACCAATTCCGTTCCGGCGTCGTTGCTTGCCTCCATCCAGAAGCGACTGGTGCTGCGGCTCAGTTCTGAGGACGACTATATGACCTTGGACGTCCCCAAGGATGTCCTGAACGCTGCCTCACCTCCGGGCCGTGGACTGCTGGACGGCCTCGAAGTCCAGCTGGCCGTGTTGGGCGGCAACTCGAACCTGGCTCTGCAGGCCCGTGAAGTGTCCAAACTGAGCCAGGCAATGGTTCGCCAGGGCCTCGAGCAGGCACCCCAGATCCAGCGCCTACCGGAGCTTGTGGATCTGGATATCCTGCCCATCGGCGCTCCGGACAACCCCGTTATTGGTGTCGACGACGAAACGCTGGGTTCAGCGGCTATCGCCGCCAAGGGCTCGCTCCTGCTGGCAGGCCCTCCCGGCTCGGGCCGGACGGTCGCGCTGGTCACGTTGGCCTACGCCCTGCGGCGCTCCAACCCACGCACCGACCTTATCTACATCGGCTCGCGCCGCTCGGCGGTGGCATCGTTGAACATCTGGAGCCGGTCGCTGGTAGGAGCCGATGAGGTCTCCGACGTCATCGACGACCTCGTCGACAAGGCTTCCGACAACCCGGGCAGCATGGCCATCTTCATTGAGGGCCTGACCGAGTTCACGGACACATTGGCCGAATCCGGGGTTGGCCGGCTGGTCACCGCTGCCATCAAGGCAGACCAATGGGTGGTTGGCGAGTCCGAAACGTCCACCTGGTCCCAGGCCTGGTCTTTGGCGCAGCCATTCAAGTCCGGACGCAGGGGCCTCCTGCTCAACCCGGGGGACGTGGAAGGGGACACGCTCCTGAACACTTCCCTGGGCCGCATCAGCAAGGATTTCATCCCGGGCCGCGGGTACATCGTGGGTCGAGGAAAGGTCCGCAAGCTGCAGATTGCCATGCCGCCGGAAAACCGCAGCTAGGAGGCCGTTGGGCTTGAATGTCGGTGGCTTGCGGCAAGATAGACCTGTGAGCACACCAGAAACTGCGAATCCGGTAGAAACCACAGGTGACCACTCCCCGGCTGTTGCCGTGGAGGGGGAGGGAACACCGCCCGCGGAGTCCTTGCGGGACGAGCATGAGCAATTGGCAGACCTCGTCCGCAAGTACCGGTATGCGTATTACCAGGAGGACTCGCCCACGGTTTCCGATGCGGAGTTCGACGAACTCTACCGTCGCCTCGAGGAACTCGAAGCTCTCCACCCGGAACTCGTCACCAATGATTCCCCCACCCAGGAAGTGGGCGGGGAAGTCTCCTCGGCGTTCGCTGCCGTGGAACACCTGCAGCGCATGTACAGCTTGGATGACGTCTTTTCCCTGGAAGAGCTTGAGGCCTGGGTCCGGAAGGCCGAGGCTTCCGTGGCGAAACTCGGGGAAAGCGTTCCACCCATTGAGTGGTTGACGGAGTTGAAGATCGACGGGCTCGCCGTGAACCTGCTGTACCGGGACGGCAAACTGGTCCGTGCCGCTACACGTGGCGATGGCACCACCGGTGAAGACATCACCCATAACGTGCTCACCATCAAGGAGATCCCGCGGGAACTCAGTGGCTCCGGATTCCCCTCGGAAGTGGAAATCCGTGGGGAGGTGTTCATTCCCTCCAAAGCGTTCGTGGAGTTCAACGAGACACTCGTGGCCGCGGGCAAGGCGCCCCTCGCCAATCCGCGCAACGCCGCGGCCGGTTCATTGCGCCAGAAGGACCCGGCCGAGACAGCCAAGCGACCCCTGAGCATGTACGTGCACGGCATCGGTGCGCGCGAAGGTCTGGAAGCGAAGAGCCAGTCCGGGACCTACAAGCTGCTGGAGCGGTGGGGTCTCCCGGTCAGCCCCTACCTCAAAGTGCTCGGCTCCTTTGAGGAAGTGCTGGAGTTCATCGCCCATTACGGAACGCACCGTCACGACCTTCAGCATGAGATCGACGGCATTGTGGTCAAGATCGACGACTTCGCCACCCAGCGCGCCCTCGGGTACACCTCCCGAGTCCCCAGATGGGCCGCAGCGTACAAGTACCCGCCGGAGGAAGTGCACACCAAGCTCCTGGACATCGCGGTCAACGTTGGGCGCACAGGACGCGTGACTCCTTTCGGATTGATGGAACCCGTGAAAGTGGCCGGCTCCACGGTGGGGATGGCCACCCTGCACAACCAGGATGTGGTCAAGGCCAAGGGCGTCATGATCGGCGACATCGTGATCCTCCGCAAAGCCGGCGATGTCATCCCGGAAATCGTGGGGCCCGTGCTGGCACTGCGCGACAAGCAGGATCCTCCGGTGCGCGAATTCGTGATGCCCACCGAGTGCCCGTCCTGTGGCACTCCGTTGGCACCGGCGAAGGAAAGCGACGTGGACATCCGTTGCCCCAACGCCAAGTCCTGCCCTTCCCAACTCCGTGAGCGCGTGTTCCACCTGGCCGGCCGCGGTGCTTTCGACATCGAAGCCCTGGGCTGGGAAGCCGCCATCGCACTCACCCAGCCGGCAGAGCCCGAGACCCCGCCCCTGACGAGCGAGGCCGGCTTGTTCAGCCTGACCCGTGAAGCCCTGGCGGACGTGAAGATCCGTCGTGAAAAGCGTTCCAAGGGTGTGGGAACCGGTGAATACGAGCTCGTTCCGTACTTCTACACCAAGGGAACAGCCAAGTCGCCGTCGAAGCCCACAGCCACCACGGAGAAGCTCTTCGTTGAGCTGGAGAAGGCCAAGAAGCAGCCACTGTGGCGCGTGCTGGTGGCTCTGTCCATCAGGCACGTAGGTCCTACGGCATCCCGGGCCCTGGCCACCGCCTTTGGCAGCATGGACGCCATCCGCAGCGCCACTGAGGAGCAGATTGCCCATGTTGACGGCGTAGGCCCTACCATCGCGGCGGCACTCAAGGAATGGTTCGCTGTGGACTGGCACAACGACATCGTGGACAGCTGGGCTGCAGCCGGAGTGCGGATGGAGGACGAGCGGGATACCTCAATGCCGCGGACCCTTGAGGGACTCACTGTCGTCGTCACCGGAACCCTGCCCAATTTCAGCCGGGATGAGGCCAAGGAAGCCATCATTATCCGCGGCGGCAAGGCCTCCGGATCCGTTTCCAAAAACACCAGCTACCTGGTGGCCGGCGAGAGTGCTGGCACCAAACTGGACAAGGCCGAGCAACTGGGTATTCCGGTGTTGGATGAGGACGGATTCCGTGAGCTGTTGGCCAACGGACCGGCCAAGACCGAAGCAGAGCCCCAAGCCGAAGCAGACCCTGAAGCCACAGCGGCGGAGGCTGAAACAGAATGACGGACACCACAGAGTTACTGGCCGTTGCCAAGCGCGCTGCGGCCGCAGGGGCTGCCGTGCTGGCCGGGCGCTCGGTCAGCGGTACGGCAGGCCACGGCCTGGAGACCACCAACAAGGGCGAGGCCGGCGACTGGGTCACCGCCTTCGACGTGGCGGCGGAGAATGCGGTCCGCGAGGCGATCCTGTCCGAACGGCCCGATGACACCATCACGGGGGAGGAGCACGGAACCACGCGTCCCGCGGAGCCTTCCCGCTACCGATGGTCCATCGACCCGCTGGACGGGACCACCAACTTCATCCGGAACATTGTCTACTACGCCACCTCGGTTGCCGTGGCGGATTCCGACGGCGTATGGCTGGCCGGCGTCGTTCACGCACCTGCCGTGGGACGCGTGTACTCAGCAGCCCGGGGTCAGGGAGCGCAACTGGAAACCGGAGGGCAAACCATCTCCTTGTCGGGGCCCGTGCCGGGCCGGACAGGGCTGATCCTGGCCACCGGTTTCAGCTACGATCCCCTGACCAGGGCCGATCAGTCGGCAGGTCTGGCTGAGCTCATGGAGGGGTTCGCGGATGTGCGCCGCCTGGGCTCCGCGGCGTTGGATCTTTGCCTGGTGGCAGACGGGACCTTCGATGCCTACGGTGAGCGTGGCTTGAACGAACACGACTTTGCCGCGGGTGCGTTGATCGCAGAAGAAGCGGGGTGCTGGGTTCGCCGGCCCAGACTGAGGAGTCCGCTGGATGGAGGGCCCAGCACGGAGGATCGCCTGGCGGCGTGGATGTGTGCCGGTGCCTTGGAACTTTCCGGCAAATTCCCCTTGTGACGGGATTTCGCCCTGACCCGGGTTTCCCTGTGATCCGACTTCCCCGGAGGAATACCGTCCCGTGATCAAGACACTCGCCATCGCCAACTACCGCTCCATCCGGGATCTGGCCATCGAGCTTCACGGCCTGGATGTCGTGACCGGGGCCAACGGCAGCGGCAAGTCGTCGCTGTACCGGGCCCTGCGGTTGTTGGCCGAATGCGCCGGGGGAGACTCCGGAAACGTGGTGGGCTCCCTGGCCAGGGATGGCGGTTTGTCATCGACGCTCTGGGCAGGGCCGGAGAACATCAGCGACGCCATGCGCCGGGGTGAAGTTCCCGTCCAAGGCACTGTCCGCCGGGAGTCCGTGAACCTGAAACTGGGCTATTCCGGGGACGAATTCGGCTATCTGGTGGATCTTGGCATGCCGGTGCCCGGCGGCGTCGGATTTGACCAGGAAACCGGCCGCCCGAGGCCTTCGGCGTTCGGACTCGATCCCGAAATCAAGCGGGAGCAGATATTCTCAGGGCCGGTCGCCAGACCTGGCTCCTTGTTGGTGGACCGTAAAGGAAGCCTGGCCAGGCTCCGTGACGCCGAGGGCCAATGGACCGAGCTGTCGCGCCGCCTGGATACCTTCCAAAGCATGCTCACGGAAGTGTCGGACCAGGACCGGGCACCGGAGGTACTGCGGGTACGGGACTCGGTCCGTTCATGGCGCTTCTATGATCATTTCCGGACCGACACGGACGCACCGGCCCGACAAGCCCAGATCGGGACCCGCACCCCTGTGCTGCATCCCAGCGGCAAGGACCTCGCGGCCGCGCTCCAGACCCTCCGCGAGGTGGGTTTCGAGCAGAAACTGGACGCCGCCGTGCACCATGCCTTTCCCGGAAGCCGGCTGGAGATTGCGGTCAATGACGGCAGGTTCAGTGTGGAGCTGAAACAGCCCGGAATGCTCCGGCCCATGAAAGCCGCGGAGCTCTCCGACGGAACCCTGCGTTTCCTTCTGCTGACTGCCGCTTTGCTGACTCCCCGGCCGCCGGAACTCATGGTGCTCAATGAACCGGAGACCAGTCTCCACGTTGACCTGATGCCGGCGCTGGCCGGACTGATTGTCCAGGCCAGCGCCTACAGCCAGGTGATCGTGGTGACGCACTCCGAAGCCCTGCTCACGGCACTCCGGGCCAGCGGGTCGGCACACGAGCACGAACTCTACAAGGACATGGGCGAGACCAGGATCAAGGGCCTCGGCGCGCTTGAGGGCCCATCGTGGAGCTGGCCAAAGCGGTGATCACCGCAGCGGATGGACTGGACTAGATGGACTGGACTAGAAGGCCGAACCGATGGAGGTCAGCTCCTGCGCTGCCGTCCCGGCGTAGCGGTTGACGGGCCGTTCCAGACCGTAATGTCCGCGCAGCGTGGAGGCCGTGTACTCGGTGCGGAACAGACCGCGTTCCTGCAGGATCGGCACCACCTGGTCAACAAAAACTTCCAGGCCGGAAGGCAGGACCGGCGGCATGATGTTGAAACCGTCAGCCGCGCCGGCATGGAACCACTCCTGGATGGCATCAGCAACCTGTTCCGGCGTGCCGGTGAACGTCCTGTGGCCCCGGCCGCCACCGAGCCGGGCAATCAACTGCCTGACGGTCAGTTGCTCCCGGCGGGCCAGTTCGACGATCAGTGTGTACCGGCTCTTGGCTCCTTCGATGTCGTCCTCCGACGGCAGGTCGGCCGGCAGTGGCCGGTCCAAGGGAAGGTCCTCGGGTGAAAGCCGCAGTGTCCGGGCAAGCTGCTCGCGCGCGTACTCGGGCTTGATCAGGTGATCAAGCTCCCGCTCCAGCTTGAGGGCCTCGGCTTCGGTGGAACCGATCACCGGGACGATGCCGGGCAGGATCTTGATCCCCTCCGGATCGCGTCCCGTAGCCGCGGTGCGTGCCTTCAAGTCCGAGTAGAAGTCCTGGGCATCTGCCAGCGTCTGGTGTGCTGTGAAGACGGCTTCAGCATACTGCGCCGCCAGGTTCTTTCCGTTTTCGGAGGATCCTGCCTGGACAATCAGTGGGTGCCCCTGCGGTGACCGGGGGACGTTGAGGGGTCCACGGACCCGGAAGTGCTTGCCTTCGTGGTCAATGACGCGGATCTTCTTGTCGTCGCCCCACACTCCGTCGGCCTTGTCGGCAAGAATGGCGTCGTCGTCCCAGCTGTCCCAGAGCTTTTGCGCCACTTCGATGAACTCGGCTGCCCGTTCATAGCGGACTGCGTGTGCGGGCTGGTCGTCCACTCCGAAGTTCCGTGCCGCGTCAGGGCCGGCCGTGGTCACCACGTTCCACCCCGCGCGTCCGCCGCTGACCCAGTCCACGGAGGCGAAACGGCGTGCGAGGTTGAAGGGGTCGTTGTAGGTGGTGGAGGCGGTAGCGATGAGGCCGATCTTTTCCGTGGCCGTGGCGATGGCTGTCAGGAGTACTGTCGGTTCGAGTTTTCCGGCCGGCCGCCGGCCTACCTCGCCGAAGAGGACGGGCGAGTCGGCGAAGAAGATGGAGTCCAGCTTCCCCCGTTCCGCGGTACGGGCAAGGTGCTGGTAGTGCTCTATTTTGGTCGAGGCAAAGGGGTCGCTTTCCGGAAGGCGCCATGAGGCCTCATGGTGTCCGGTGCTCATGAGGAAGGCGTTGAGGTGCAGTTGGCGGTCTGGCGGGGTCATGGTTTCTCCTCGGTTCAGGACGGTGTGGGGGCGGGTGTGTGGCAACATAAGCACGTCCGCGAAGAGCACCGCCAGCAGCCCGACATGTGCCCGCAACAGCGCGAAACCGGGGTTCACCGGGCGCAACGGAACGGCATTGAACGCCACGGGAGGCAACAGAAAGGCGCCGCGGGAGGTTCCGCCACACGGCTGCGCAAGCCGGCCATCCGGCGTCGTGCTGTGACCAGAGGTGATAGTTCCATCACGGAAAGCCGCCTTTGGTGACCTGGATGGGTGGGGCGCGACTACCATTGGTAGGTGCTTTCGCCGATTACCGTCCGTCCCGCCCTGCCCGAAGACTACGACGCCGTTGCCCGGATTACGCAGGACTCCTACGTCACCGCGGGGTACTACGGCGATGCCGACCACCCGTACCTGCAGAAGCTTCAGGACGTGGCCGGCCGCGCAGAGCACGCAGATATCCTGGTGGCTGAGCGCAACGGCGAGGTCATCGGCTCCGTCACGGCTGCTCCGGCCGGCGGGGGCTTCTCGGACATCGGCCTTGAGGACGAGTTGGAACTGCGCACCCTTGTGGTGGATCCGGCTGTCCAGCGCTCCGGCGCGGGGCGCGCCTTGGTACAGGCCGTCGTCGACCAAGCCAAAGCCATGGACGGTATCAACGCCGTGTCCTTGACCACGGGCGCCACCTGGGAAAGCGCCAACGCGTTGTACGCCCGCACCGGCTTTGACCGCGCACCGCATCGCGACTGGTTCGTGCCCGGCACCGACATAAAACTGTTCGTTTACAGGCTCGAGCTCGGGCAGTCATAAAGTTTCCTTCGAAGCGCCGGTCACCGGGCCGGGCGCAACGACAGGAAGGCGCGACATGCGCAAGACATTCGGTACGGGTTCGGTCTGGGAGCAGACCCTTGGCTACTCCCGCGCAGTCCAGGTGGACAACACCCTCTTCATTTCGGCGACGGCTGCCAGCGGGACCGTGGACGGCAAACCGGCGATTGTGGGCGACGGCTTCTACTCCCAGACCAAGTACATCCTCGAAAAGCTGGGGACGGTCCTGGAAGACGCCGGTTTCTCCTACGAAGACGTGGTGCAGTCCAAGCTGTACCTGACGGACATCAGCAAGTGGGAAGATGCCGGCCGCGCGCACGGCGAGGTCTTCGGCGAGATTCGCCCGACGCTCTCACTGGTCCACGTACTGCCGTTCCTGGATCCGGAAATGCTCGTGGAGATCGAGCTGGTGGCCCAGAAGTCCGCGTAGCAGCGCGGCAAACCGGATTTGTGGGCTGCCGGGTCAGCCCGGAATGCCGTAGCGGTGTTCCGGGCGGCCGGTGGTTCCGTACCGCAGTTGGATCTCGACGGCGCCGTCGTCCGCGAGAGAAGACAGGTACCTTTGCGCTGTGGCCCGGGAAACGCCAACCCGTTCCGCGACCTCCGCGGCGGAATACTGTTCGCCGGGGAGCAGGGATTCCAGGACTGCAGCCTCGGTGGCGGACCGCGGTTTAGCAGCAGGAGCGACGTCGCCGGGAATCAGGGAACGCTTGGCCCGCTCAATGGTGGTCTGGTCGATGGCGGTCTGCTGTCCCAGGATCCGGCGATAGCGGGCATAGGACCTGAGCTGCTGCGATAAGGACTCTGCAGTAAATGGCTTGAGCAGGTACCCCAAAGCGCCCCTGCGGAAGGCCACTTTGATGGACTGGGCATCAGAAGCGGCGGTGAGCATCACGGCGTCCACGTCCAGTTGGCCCAGGAGATCCAGCCCGGATCCGTCGGGCAGGTAGACATCCAGCAGCACAAGGTCCGGCCGCAGGCTGTGGATCGCCTGGAGTGCCTGGGACACAGATCCGGCCGGAGCCAGGGCCATGAAACCCGCCACTGAATCCACGTATGCAGCGTGGAGCCGTGCCACGTGGAAGTCGTCATCCACGATCAGCACCCTCAGGTCCTCAGCCACCGTTGTCCTCCCTCATCGTTGAGCCGGATCCGGTGGTTCCGGATCCGGCGCCGTCCATCACTCCGGGGATGGTGGCCATGAACACTGCACCGGGGCCTCCTGCGGTTCCCGGTTCCAGGACGCGGACATCGCCGCCGCGCCGACGCGCCAGCTGCCGTACCAGCGCGAGCCCCAAACCCTGTCCGGCCCCCGGACGTGACGGTTGCTCCGCCGTCGTGAAGCCCTCCGCGAAAACCTCTTCGGGTTCCAGGCCACCCAAGCCGTCGCCGGAGTCCGCCACCACGATGTGCAGCGCGCCGCCGCCGGGGCTTTGCTCGTCCAGCAGTTCGATGTCCACCCAGCGCTCCGCGGCAGACCCGGCGACGGCGGCGCTCACTGCGTTGTCGATCAGGTTGCCGAGCACGGTGGTGACGTCCTGGGGGTCTGCCACGTGCCCGCGCACCAGGGTTTCGGGGCCGATCCGCAGGGCGACGCCGCGTTCGGAAGCTTCCACGCCCTTGGCGCCGACGAAGGCCTGGAGGTAGGGATCCTGCAACAGTTCGGCTTGCTCCACCGGGAATTTCAATGGCCCGGTGGCTGAAATCCTGGCCAGGTACTCCTTGGCGGAGTCGTACTGGCCGATGCTCATGAATCCGGCGATGGTGTGCAGCTGGTTGGCGAATTCGTGGCGCTGGGCACGGAGCGCGGTGGACATGGTGCCTACAGCATCCAGTTGCCGGGTCAGCTGCTGCAATTCGGTGCGGTCGCGCAGCATGACCACCCAGCCGAGGTCTTCCTTCCGGTGCCACGCCTTGCGTGCGCTTGCCACGAGGACCCGTTCGCCGGCCACGATTTCAACGGCTTCGGCGTCCCGCGCTGCCGGCAGCGTGAGCTGCTTGAGTTGTTCCGGGACGTTGGCCGAGGTCCAGTCCTGGCCCGTCGCATCAGGGATGTCCAGGAGCCTGGCAGCGGCTGCATTGAACACCGAGATGCGGCCGTCGGCCGCGATGCCGATCACGCCATCATCCACGCCCTGGAGCACAGCAACCTGGTCATGGACCAGGGTGCTGATCTCTTCAGGTTCCAAGCCGAGGGTGAGCCGCTGGAGCCGGCGGCGGAGCAGGAACGAGGCAAGGACACCGGCGAGCAGGGCGCCGCCGGCGGTGAGGGCGATGGGCGCGATGTCCCGCACCAGGCTCTTTGTCAGGGACTCCACGGAGTATCCCACGCTCACTTCGCCCACGATTGTGCCCGGGGCGTCGGGGGAGTAGACGGGCACTTTGGCACCGGCGGAAGGCCCCAGTGTGCCGGTATTGCGTGTGGTGATTTCTTCGCCGGCGAGGGCCACTGAGGGATCGGTGCTGACCCGTTCACCGAGGCGTGCGGTGTCCGGGTGCGCGAGCCGCAGCCCGGTTTCGTCCGTGATGACGACGAACAGCGCGCCGGTCCGGACCCTGGCTGCTTCCGCGGCGTTCTGGAGGGGGCCGGCGGCGAGGACGTCGGGCGGCGGGGTGCCCTCTTCTTTGCTGATGGCCTGGACGTCCGCGCGGATGTCGGGATCGGCGGCAACTGTCCTTGCCAGGGTCAGGGCCTGGTTTTCTGCTTCGTCACCGATCCGTTCATACACCAGCCAGGCGTGGACGATGCCGCTGAGCAGGACTACCAGCAGTACCACCCCGAGCTGGAGGAGGAGGGTCTGGGTGGAAAAGCGCATGCTGGTTCTGTTGTTGCGGGGCACCGTCACTCCTTTCCTCCAGATCCATTGAAGCATTGAGCATAATGCGCAAAACGTTCGCAACGAGCAGTATTCCCAACAATTCCCGGAAACCCCTGCCAGTGACGGACGCCACCCTAATGTCTGTAGTGCGCATCACACCGACGTGGCGCCATTCACAGTAGTAAGGAGCCGGCCGTGCTGGTTTTGCTTGGATTCGCAATGATTGCGGTATTCATGGTCCTGATCATGACCAAAAAATTGACGACCGTCCTGGCGCTGATCATCGTCCCCACCGTCTTCGGCCTTTTCGCCGGGGCAGGCCTCGGTATCGGTCCCATGGTCATGGATTCCATGAAGTCCATGACGTCCACGGCGGCGCTGCTGATGTTCGCCATCATCTACTTCGGCCTCATGATCGACGTCGGACTCTTTGACCCCCTGGTGAAGTTCATCCTCCGCAAGCTGGGCAACGACCCCGCCAAGGTTGTCCTCGGCACCGCCATCCTGGCCGCCGCAGTGTCCCTCGATGGGGACGGCTCCACCACCTTCATCCTTACTACCGCCGCCATGCTCCCCGTGTACCTGCGCCTCAAGATGAGCCCCGTGGTCCTGACCTGTGTGGCAGGCCTGGCCAACGGCACCATGAACATCCTGCCTTGGGGCGGCCCCACCGCACGTGCTGCCACAGCCCTGAAGCTCGACGTCAACGACGTCTTCGTCCCCATGGTTCCGTCCCTGATCGTCGGCCTGATCGTTGTATTGGTCTTCTCCTGGTTGCTCGGTTTGCAGGAACGCAACCGCCTCCGCACCACTGCTCCCGAAATCTGGGGCGACGTCGCTGATCCGTCCGAGGCGTTCGACGGCGGCACTGGCCGCGGTGGCGCACTCGCCGCAGCTTCCGGTGCCACGGGTTCCGGATCAGGTTCGGGCAAGGGCCGCTTCGGCTTCGGCCGCACTGCCGGCAAGCCCGGCACCGGCGGAGGTACCGGCGTCGCCGTTATTGAACGTCCCGAAACCCTGGTGGACGACCACGACACCGCCATGGCCGACACGGCCCTGGACCCCAACCGCACCACGCTGCGTCCCAAGCTGTTCTGGTTCAACCTGGGCTGTCATCTCGATCGTCATGCTGGCCGTCGGTGTCCTGACCGGAGCAATCGGCATCGGCTGACCGCCGCAGGCGCCGCGAGCTTCGACTACAAGCTGCGGCACCGCCGAATACGCCGCTGTAAATGATCAGCCTGCCGGGTTTGTTGCCTGGCAGGTCTGGTCATTTGCCGTTTGGCTCGGAATGCTTCCCTCCGCCGGGGCCGGGACCGGCTTGTCGCCCGAGGCAAAGTCCTCGCCTGCGTAGAGCTGGACGCCCTCAATGCCGGCGGCCTGCTGGACGCTGGTAGCCGGAAGCCCGAACATGGCGGCGATGTCGGTTGCGACGTCGTCGAAACCGGCCTGGTAGTAAATCATCGTTTGGGTTTGTGGCTGGGCCTGCAGCCGGGTTGTCTTGGTGTAGCCGGCGGCGGCCAGCGTCGCGGCGATGGCATTGCTCCGGCCCGTCACGGAAGTGCCGTTGGCAACGGAAACCGGCTGGAGTGCTTTATCGAAGGAAGGTTTGGCGGGCGGGCTGGAAGGCTCAGCCGTAGGGGCCGCACCCTGGCTAAGGTCGGCGCTCTGCCGGAGGGCGGAGAAAAGTTGCGACGCCGCCGGCTCCGCCAAGGCCAGCCGGTTGGGGTCGGACGGCGCGGGGACAGTAGGTACGGTGATGAAGTTGACCTTTGCGGGGTCGATGTTCTTCAGCCGGTCCGCGATGGTCAACAGAGCCGGAACCGAAGACAATCCGGTGTCCACCGTGAGGTTGCTGGTCATGGTGTCAGCGATATCCAGTACTTTTTGCGGGTTGGTCAGTGTGCCTTCGGATTTGAGCTTGCGCACCAGCGAGCCAAGGAAGGCCTGCTGGGCCTGGATGCGGCCCAAGTCCCCGCCGTCGGCGAAAGCATGCCGGGTGCGCAGGAACGCCAAGGCCTGGTCGCCTTCCACCTGGGAGGTTCCCTTGGGAAGCCGGAGGCCGGAATCGGGATCGTAGACATCCGAGTTGACGCATACATCCACGCCTCCCACCTTGGTGGAGAGTTCCTTGACGGCATTGAAGTCCGCCATCATGAAGTGGTCGATTTCCAGGCCCGTTAGTTTGTTGACGGTATCCACGGCGCAGCCAATGCCGGCTTCGGCCATGGCGCTGTTGATCATCGCGTCCTCACGGGCAGCGTGCTGCTGCTTGGTGGCCTGGTCCTGGCATTCAGGAACATCCACCATGAGGTCGCGGGGAAAGCTGATGACATTGACGTTGTTGTTGTCTGCCGAAATATCCACCAGCATCATGACGTCCGATTGACCGTAGCCCGAAGACTGGTCCGCCGTACCGTACTGGCTGTTCTTGCCGCTGCGGGTGTCGCTGCCCAGGACCAGGATCTGGAGCCGGTCCTTGCGGTCATCAACCGGGCCCTCGGTGCGGGCGCCTCCGGCTCCCAGCGCACTCGTGGAGATGTTGGACTGCAACCGCCACAGCCAATAGCCGCCGAAGCACAGCACACCGAGGAGGACTGCGGCTATCACCAGGACGCCGAGCCGCAGCCAGCGGCGACGTTTACGGGTGGGTGAACCGAGGCTGCCGTCAACCAGGTTTCCCTGCCCGGGGTAGGCGGCCAGAGCTGGGTCGGAGCGGTTGGGGTCGGGACTTTCGTGACGACCTTGCACAGGGCCGGCCTTTCCTTGGGGGTCAGAAGCGGCTCATATTACTGAGCCATTCTGGGAATTTCCCCCATCGGCCAACCGCTCAGGCGGTGGGAATATCATGGGCTGGTGCCGCCACTTGAACTCCTTGGCAGTGCCTGGCGAATCGACTGGGCAGCCGTCGCAATGATCAGCACGTTTGGCGTGCTCTACGGCCTGGGGATCAGGGCCGCCACCAGGAACGGCCATAGATGGCCCCTCTGGCGGGCGGCTGCGTTCTACGGTCCCGGCCTGGGATCCATGGCTGTCCTTTGCTGCGGATTCACCGGGGTCTACAGTGCCGATCTTCGCTGGGCATTTACCCTCAAAATCTCCTTGCTCCTTTTTGTCGTCCCACTGTTGCTGGGGCTGGGCCGGCCGATCACGCTGGCCCGTGCGGCACTGCCAGACACGGGCACAGCGGTGCTGAACGCAGTGCTGGCCCACCGCGTTGTGCGCTTCTTCAGCAACTCGCTGGCCGCCCCGCTGATCGGATTGGCGCTTTTCTCCACCTTCCTGACACCGGCCTTCCATGCGCTGCGTGCCGATCCGTTGGCCGAAACCCTGCTGACCGTCTGCATTCCCTTGCTGGGCCTCCTGATGGCCCTGCCCATCATCGAAGAAGCGGATTTCCAGCGCTCCAGCGCATACATCACCCTGGAGTTCGTGTTCGTTTTCATTGAGCTCCTTGCAGATGCCGTGCCGGGTATCCTGCTGCGTCTCAACGGCCAGGTCCTGGACCATGTCATGACAACCCAGGCCATGGCGGGGTGGTTCCCGGACCCGCTACGCGACCAGCAACTGGCGGGGGATGTCCTGTGGTTCATCTGCGAAATCGTCGATCTGCCACTTATCATCCTCATGTTCATCCGTTTCTCCAGGAGCGATAAACGTGAGGCGCGCGGTTTCGATGAACTGACGGACGCGCAACTGGAGGAGCTGAACGCGCAGCACCTGAACCGGCGCTGAAGCCGGTGCACAGCCAAGTAGACTGGTTCGGAAAACCATTTGAACTTTGCAGGGGAGATCCATGGCTGCGATCAACCGTGACGACGTCGCGCATCTTGCGCGTCTGGCTCACATTGAAATGAGTGCCGAAGAACTGGACAGGATGGCTGTTGAGCTTGCTGTCATCGTGGATTCGGTAAAGAGCGTGAGCGAGGCTGCCGGGGACGATGTTCCGGCGACATCGCACCCGATTCCGTTGACCAACGTGTTCCGTGAGGACGTCGTGGGTCACACATTCACGGCCGAACAGGCGCTGTCCGGCGCTCCGGATGCTTTCGAGAACCGTTTCAAGGTCCCGGCAATCCTGGATGAGGACTAATCACTATGACTGAGCTGAAGAACGAACTCATCCGCCACTCCGCTGCCGACCTCGCAGCCAAGCTGGCCGCCCGCGAAGTTTCCGCCGTCGAGGTGACGCAGGCGCACCTCGACCGCATTGCCGACGTCGACGGTCAGGTTAATGCGTTCCTGCACGTTAACAGCGAAGAGGCTTTGGCCGTTGCCGCCGACGTCGACGCTGCCCGCGCTGCCGGCGGTGCCGCTGCCGAGGAACTGCACGCCCTTGCCGGCGTGCCGATCGCGGTCAAGGACCTCATTGTCACCATTGGCCAGCCGACCACCGCTGGTTCGAAGATCCTTGAGGGCTGGCACAGCCCGTATGACGCCACTGTGGTGAAGAAGCTTCGCGCGGCCAGGATGCCCATCCTGGGCAAGACCAACCTGGATGAGTTCGCCATGGGTTCCTCCACGGAGCACTCTGCGTTCGGACCCACCCGCAACCCGTGGGACCTGGACCGCATCCCCGGCGGTTCGGGCGGTGGCTCCGCGGCCGCCGTCGCCGCTTTCGAAGCGCCCCTGGCGCTCGGCACGGACACCGGTGGTTCTATCCGCCAGCCCGGTGCCGTCACTGGAACCGTCGGCGTCAAGCCCACCTACGGCGCTGTTTCCCGCTACGGTGCCATCGCCATGGCGTCCTCGCTGGACCAGATCGGCCCGGTGTCCCGTACCGTGCTTGACTCGGCCCTGCTCCAGGAAGTCATTGGCGGTCACGACCCCTTCGACTCCACGTCCCTGACCGATCCGTTCAACAACCTGGTTGCCGCCGCCCGCGTGGGCAACGTCGCCGGGATGAGGATCGGCATCGTCAAAGAGCTGCACGGCGAGGGCTACCAGGCCGGCGTCGAGAACCGTTTCAACGAGTCGCTCCAGATCCTGAAGGACGCCGGTGCGGAAATCGTCGAGGTTTCCTGCCCCAACCTGAAGTACGCCCTGGGTGCCTACTACCTGATCATGCCGTCCGAGGTCTCCAGCAACCTGGCCAAGTTCGACGGCGTCCGCTTCGGCTTGCGAGTCCTGCCCAAGGACGGTCCGATGACCATCGAACGCGTGATGGGTGCCACCAGGGCTGCCGGCTTCGGCGATGAGGTCAAGCGCCGCATCATCCTGGGAACCTATGCGCTGAGCGCCGGTTACTACGACGCCTACTACGGTTCCGCGCAGAAGGTCCGCACCCTGATCCAGCGTGACTTCGACGCCGCTTTTGCCCAGGCCGATGTCCTGATCTCCCCGACGGCGCCCACCACGGCGTTCAAGCTGGGGGAGAAGCTTGATGATCCCTTGGCCATGTACCTGAACGACGTCGCCACGATTCCCGCGAACCTCGCCGGTATCCCCGGCCTGTCCCTGCCGGGTGGCCTGGCTGATGAGGACGGCCTGCCCGTCGGCATCCAGCTGCTGGCTCCGGCCCGCGAAGATGCCCGTCTGTACCGCGTGGGTGCGGTCCTCGAGTCCATCCTTGAAGAGAAGTGGGGCGGCCCGATTCTGGCGCAGGCGCCGGAACTGAAAAGTGCTGCCCTTGGCGCAACGTCCAACACCGCCGGAGGTTCCAACTAATGTCCGTCGACGCAACCCTGAGCTTCGAAGAAGCCATGGAGAAGTACGATCCCGTCCTGGGGTTCGAGGTCCACGTGGAACTCAACACCAAGACCAAGATGTTCTCCTCGGCACCCAACGTCTTCGGTGACGAGCCGAACACCAACGTCAACGAAGTTGACCTCGGCATGCCCGGCGTTCTTCCGGTGGTCAACAAGGCCGCCGTGGAGTCCTCCATCAAAATCGGCCTTGCCCTGAACTGCAAAATCGCCGAGTCCTGCCGCTTCGCCCGGAAGAACTACTTCTACCCGGACACCCCCAAGAACTTCCAGACCTCGCAGTACGATGAGCCGATCGCCTATGACGGTTACCTCGACATCGAGCTGGAGGACGGCACGGTCTTCCGCGTGGAGATCGAACGGGCCCACATGGAAGAGGACGCCGGCAAGCTGACCCACATGGGTGGCGCTGCGGGCCGTATCCAGGGCGCCGATTACTCCCTGGTGGACTACAACCGCTCCGGTGTGCCGCTGGTGGAAATTGTCACCAAGCCGATCGAGGGTGCCGGCAGCCGCGCCCCTGAACTGGCCAAGGCTTACGTCGCGGCCGTCCGCGAGATCGTGAAGAACCTCGGCGTCTCCGATGCCAAGATGGAGCGCGGCAACGTCCGTTGCGATGCCAACGTCTCCTTGCGGCCGCATGGCCGTGAACGCTTTGGCATCCGTTCGGAAACCAAGAATGTCAACTCCCTGCGCGCCGTCGAGCACGCCGTGCGTTATGAAATCCAGCGCCACGCCGCGGTCCTTGAGTCCGGTGAACCGGTCATCCAGGAGACGCGCCACTGGCACGAGGACACGCGTTCGACGACGTCGGGCCGGCCCAAGTCCGACGCTGACGATTACCGCTACTTCCCGGAGCCGGACCTGGTTCCCGTTGTCGCTTCCCGCGAGTGGGTTGAGGAATTGCGCGCCACCCTTCCCGAGCCGCCTGCTGAGCGTCGCAAGCGCCTCAAGGAAGCCTGGGGCTACTCGGATCTGGAGTTCCGCGATGTCGTGAACGCCGGGGTCATGGACTCGATCGAGGAAACCATTGCCGCCGGCGCATCTGCCGATGTTGCCCGCAAGTGGTGGATGGGTGAGATCGTCGGCCGCGCCAAGGTGGCCGACGTCGATCCTTCCGAGCTCGGCGTCACGCCGCAGGTCATCGTCGAGCTGAACAAGCTCGTCGAGGGCGGCAAGATCAACAACAAGATGGCCACGCAGGTCCTGGACGGCGTCCTCGCCGGCGAAGGAACTCCGGCGGAGATCGTTGAAAAGCGCGGCCTGGCGGTCGTGTCCGACGACGGTCCCCTCCTGGAAGCCATCGACGCCGCCCTGGCGGCACAGCCTGACGTCGCGGAGAAGATCCGTGGCGGCAAGATCCAGGCCATCGGCGCGATTGTTGGCGGCGTCATGAAGGCCACCCGTGGCCAGGCAGACGCAGGCCGTGTCCGCGAGCTCATCCTGGAGAAGCTCGGCGTCGAGGGCTAGACGCCTGTATTTCCCTACAAAGCAGGCCGCAGTTGATGCTGCGGCCTGCTTTGTTTTGGGCGCACAATGGATGCATGGCCACTCTCAAACCGGGCCTTCGGAAGGCCCTTCTTGCCGGCGGAATCGCTGTCACCTTGACCTGCGCCGGAGGCGCTGCCGTGTGGGCCGGCACTCAGAGCCCTTCAGGGACGCAGGGACCTTCAGCCACGCCAAGTTCCTCTGCTTCCGCCAAGCCATCCCAGGCGGCCCCATCCCAGGCGGCCCCATCCCAGGCGGCCCGGGGCCAGGCCATTCATGGCGAACACGTCGTCAAGCAGCCGGACGGGAGCTACCGGACTGTCCTCACCCAGGCCGGAACCATTGATTCGGTGAGTGGCTCCGACATCACGGTGAAGAGCGAAGACGGCTTCACCCAGGGGTATGCGATCAACACCGACACAAGGATCGCCAGGATTCCCGCTGACGTGTCGCAGCTCCGCAACGGCAATGGCAACGGCAAGAGCAACGGCAAGAGCAAGCCTGCATTGCCGTCGGTGACGGCTGCCGAGCTTAAGGCCGGTGACAAGGTCCACATCAGCGGCATCAAGGACGGCGGCACCGTGACCGCAACAAAGATCGTCGCCGGTGAGCTGCCGGCCGGCATCAAGGGTGGGCACGGTCTCATGGGTGGGCACGGCCTCATGGGCGGGCACCGCGGGCACGGACCCAGGCAGGCTACAGAGCTACGGTCCTGAAGCCGAGGTTCGCGCTGGCCGAGTCCGGTGTGTTTGAGCTTCGTGCGGCCAGGCGGTAGCGGTTGCAATAAGAGTCGTGGCAGAGGTACGAGCCGCCCCGCATCACCTTGCCCCGGCCGATGGTAGGCCCTTGCGGGTTCTCCACCGTTCCTTGTGCCAGGCACGTTTTGTAGTACTTGGGCAGGAACCAGTCGCTGCACCACTCCCACACGTTCCCGCTGGTTTGGTAGAGACCGTAGCTGTTGGGGGCAAAGGACCGCGCGGGGGCTGTGGTGAGATAGCCGTCGCCGAGGTCGTTGCGGGCCGGGAAGTCGCCTTGCCAGATGTTGCAATGGTGGGCCGCCTGTCCCGGCGCGTCACTGTGCAGTTCGTTGCCCCAGGGGTAGCGCTGCCCGGACAGTCCTCCGCGGGCCGCGTACTCCCATTCGGCTTCGGTGGGCAACCGGCGGCCGGCCCATCCGCAGTAGGCGAGGGCATCGTTGTGTGACACATGGGTCACCGGATGGTCCGCGGCTTCGCTCCAGTGGGAAAGCGGACCGGCAGGGTGGGCCCAGTCGGCGCCGCGGACATTCAGCCACCACGGGACGTTTCCGACGCTGTTGAGTATGTCCTTCCTGTCCGCTTTGACAGCCAGGTGGAACACGGCCGATGTCCCGAAGATCTCCGACTCGGTGCGGTATCCGGTGGCATCGATGAATGCCGCGAATTCCTGGTTGGTGACGGTTGTGGCGCTGATCCTGAAAGCAGGCAGCCGAACCTGGTGCACCGGGGACTCGCCGTCGGCCTCATAGCCTTCTCCGAACGGGTCGCCCATGGCGAAAGTCCCCGCCAAAATCTGGACGTCGCCGCCCGTGGCCGCGGGGGTGGAAGGCTTCCCATGCCCGGATATCGCGACGCCGGTGTCCGCGCCGGTGGCGCCACTCGCCTGGGACAGGGGCAAAGACAGCTTGGGCGTCGAATGATCCCTGGCACCCGGGCCCGGGGCACAACAATCTGCCACACCGATCTCCTTTGTTCCACGCGGCTTTGTTCCACGCGGCTTTGTTCCACGCGGCGCGGGCTTCCCGCCGGGCGCCCCGTTCAACACATCCTACTGGCACCTGCCCGCCGTCGAAAATGATGAAAGCTGATTTCTGCGAGCAGTTTCGATCATGATCTTGCAAAAAGCGACAAGCGTCACTTATGGTTTGTTAAACGGTTAACGAGCGTGGCTTGAATCACATTGATGGCTTTCGCTCAACACTTGAGGAGACAGCATGAACTCGACGACGGAACAGGCTCCGGCATTGCCCGAAGCTCGCCGAGTCCCCGCCCGGGCAGGTGGAAAGACCGCCGGAGCCGGTGCGAAGAAGCGGAAAAGAAACAAGGTCCCGCAGCAGAGCTTCCGGTCCCGGCTGAGGCGGGACAAACAGATGCTGCTCATGATGGTCCCGGGAGTGCTCTTCCTTCTGCTCTTCTTCTACATCCCCATCCTTGGCAACGTCATCGCCTTCCAGGACTACCAGCCGTACCTGGGCATCGGGGACAGCCTCTGGGTTGGCTGGCAGAACTTCGTGGACCTGTTCGGCAACCCCGACTTCATCCACGCCTTCTGGAACACCCTGTACCTGGCGGCCTGGCAGTTGGTCTTCCTCTTCCCGGTGCCGCTGGTACTGGCCCTGATTGTGGATTCGCTCGTCAGCACGCGGGTCCGGAAGGTTTTCCAAAGCATCGCGTACCTCCCGCACTTCCTGTCCTGGGTACTGGTTATCGCGTTCTTCCAGCAGATGCTGGCGGGGCCGGCTTCGTCAACAACCTGCTCCGTGACTGGGGCATGGAGCCCATTCCCTTCATGACCAACCCGGAGACCTTCCCCGTGATGGTCGTGGTCCAGATGATCTGGAAGGACGCCGGCTGGGCAATGATCATCTTCCTGGCAGCCCTGGCCAGCATCGATGCCTCGCTTTATGAAGCCGCCGCCGCCGACGGTGCCGGCAGGTGGCGGAGGATGTGGCACATTACCCTCCCCGGCCTGCGCCCCGTGATCGTGCTGCTCCTCATCCTGCGCATCGGCGACATCCTCTCGGTCGGATTCGAGCAGTTCATCCTGCAACGGGACGCCGTCGGAGCCGGCGCGGCCGAGGTCCTGGACACCTTCACCTACTACACCGGCGTAGTGGGTGGCGGGTGGAGCTCGGGTGCTGCTGCCGGCTTGGCCAAGGGCGTTGTCAGTGCCCTGCTGATCTACGGAGCCAACAAACTTGCCCACCGCTTTGGCGAAGACGGAATCTTCGCAAAACAAGCGCGCTGAAAGTCATGCCAGCCCGCGGGGCTGCCGCACAAGGAGAATTTCATGGCAACACCATTGTTTAGCAAGAAACCCCGGGAACTGACGTACAACCCCAAGCGCCCGGTGTGGAAAGAAAAGCCATCTGCGCTGTACCAAACGGTCAAGGCAGTGGTCCTGGTCGTGTTCAGCTTGTCCATCCTCACTCCCATCCTGCTGGTGGTCTCAACGTCCCTGGCCGATACGGAGCAGTTGGTCAAGGCAGGAGGCTTCGTCCTCTGGCCCGAACGCCCCACGCTGGAGGCCTACGCCACCATCTTCAAGGGCCCCATGGTCCTGCAATCCCTCGGGGTGAGCGTGCTGATCACCGCGGTCGGCACCATTCTGGCGCTGTTCGTGACCATCACCATGGCCTATGCCACCAGCCGTTCGGTCCTCTTCGGCAGGCCCGTCATCCTGGCAGTGCTCTTCACGCTGCTCTTCGCACCGGGACTGATCCCGTCGTTCCTGATGATCCGTCAACTCGGCCTGCTGGACTCCCTGTGGTCGCTGATCCTTCCGGGCATCTTTGGAGCCTTCAACTTTGTGGTGATGCGCTCGTTCTTCATGAACATTCCGGGCGAACTGATCGAAAGTGCCAGGATCGACGGCGCCAACGACTGGCAAATCCTGTGGCGCATCGTGATGCCGCTCTCCAAAGCCGTGATCGCCGTCGTCGGGCTCTTCTACGCGGTGGGCTTCTGGAACTCATTCTTCAACGCACTCCTCTACATCAACGACCACAGCAAATGGCCCATCCAGCTGTTGCTTCGCAACTTCGTGGTCCAGGGGAGCGGGGCGGCCGACCAGCTCGGCATCACCACAACCCCTCCGCCGCAGTCCATCCAAATGGCAGTGGTGGTCGTAGCCCTGGTTCCCATCCTGATGGTCTACCCGTTCCTCCAAAAGCACTTTGCCAAGGGCGTCATCACCGGCGCCGTCAAGGGCTAACCCGCACCCGCGGAGTCCGAAAGAACTGAAACCCACACCATGAAGCAAATAACCAGAAAGGGTTATGCCATGACGAGCACTTCCTCACAGGCTGGATTCAGCCGCCGCGGTTTCCTTGGCCTAGCGGGCCTGGCCGTGACCGCAGCAGGATTGTCCGCCTGCGGTGGCGGCGGAGCCGGCGGCAACGGAGGCGCCGCTGCCTCCGCTTCGGTCAAGTTGCCCACCTACAAGGAATTCACCGGCGTCACCCCGGACATCGCCGGCAACGCCAAGGGCCTGCAGTCCGGCTACTTCAAGCTGCCCACAGCCGTGCAGTCCGTGAAGACGCCCCCGCTCAAGGGCAAGGTCACCGGCTTGACCGAAACCTTCGACACCATGAGCCCCGGCCTGAAGGACAATCCTTTCTGGCAGCGGCTCAACACCAAGCTCGGCGGCGACCTGGAACTGCAGATCGCCGAAGATATCGGAGACGGCTACCCTGCGAAGTTCGCTACCGTCCTAGCCAGCAATGATCTCCCGGACATGATGTGGGTTCCGCCGAACCAGGGCATTCCCAACGTCGGTCCCATGCTTGAAGCCAAGTTCCAGGACCTGACGCCGTACCTCTCCGGCGACGCCGTCCTTGAGTACCCCAACCTGGCCGCACTGAAGCCCGATTCCTGGAAGACCGCCGTCGTGAACGGCAAGATCTGGGGAGCGCCCATCCCGAGCACCCCGTTCGGACAGGTATACGTAGGCAACCACGACGTCTGGTCGAAAGTGGGCGGCTTTGAAGCGGCCAACGCCGATGAATTCCTGGACAAAGCCAGGGAATTGACGCGTCCGGGTGACCAGCAGTACGCCCTGGAACCGGCCTACATCAACGCCCTGCACATGGTGACTGAGTGGTTCGGCGCCCCGAACAGCTGGGCCGTCAACAAGGACCGTACCCTGACGCACCTGTACGAGACCGACGAATACCTGGCCGGCGTCGAGTTCACCGCCAAGATGTTCGCAGCAGGTGTCTTCTACCCGGACTCCAAGGCCACTGACATCCGTTCCCGCGTGGCCAACGGCAGCGTGGCGGCGCAGGTTGTCGTGGGTCCACACGACATCCGCAGCTACCGTGCGCTGAACAAGGACGTACAGTTCGACATCCTGATCCCCTTCAGCGCCGACGGCAAGGTCAAGCCTGTCTATGACATGGGCTATGGCACGGTTGGATTCACCCCGTTCAAGAAGGCCGACGAAGGCAGGATCCGCGAACTGCTGGCACTCATCAACTACCTGTCGGCACCCTTCGGCACAGTCGAGTACATGCAGAAGAACTTCGGCGAGCTCGGCCAGGACTACACCATCGATGCCGCCGGCAACCCGGTCCGCACGGAAACAGGGACCACCAACGCACCCGGCCTGGTGTCGGCGTTGAACATCATGTCCAGCCCGGAAAACGTCATCTTCAACCCCGGATTCGACGACGACACCCGCTACGTCAGCCAGCAGGAGGAGAAACTCCTCGAGTTCGCCTGGCGCAACCCCACCAACGGTTCCTACTCGGACACCAACGCCAAGGTGGGTGCCAAGATCACCAAGCAGCTGCGCGACAAAGTGGTGGACATCATCACAGGCCGGGCGAAGATCGACGAGCTCAAGGACGCGGTCAAGCGCTGGAAGAGCGAAGGCGGGGACAAGATGCGCGATGAGTACCAGGCCGCGTTGGACCCCAACGCGCCAGTCTTCCGAAGCTAGGCCGTTTCAGGAGCTAGCCTCGACACAGAATGGCGTGACCAGAGATAAGCGAACAAGCAGGGGGAACCATGGCAAAAGCGAGCAGCACCGGAGTAAGGCCCACCATTCGAATGGTGGCCGAACTGGCCGGCGTCTCCACCGCCACGGTGTCCTATGTGTTGTCAGGGCGGCGCGGTGATGGCGGACCAGGCGTTTCGGATCCGACGGCGGAAAAGGTCAAGGCTGCTGCCGAGCGGCTCG
This sequence comes from Paenarthrobacter sp. C1, assembly GCF_049315185.1. Lineage (NCBI taxonomy): Bacteria > Bacillati > Actinomycetota > Actinomycetes > Micrococcales > Micrococcaceae > Paenarthrobacter > Paenarthrobacter sp. C1. Next base: position 1,543,812 of record NZ_CP186052.1, read on the forward strand.
GCTACCGCCCCAACCAGGCGGCCCGGGCCATCCGGACGGGCCGCACGAACACCGTGATCCTGTCGCTGACCATGCTCTCCGATCCTTGGTCGTTGTCCGTCATCGAAGCCGTGCAGAAGGCCGCGGTCCCGCTGGGAATCACGCCGATGATCCTCGGCGATGCTGACTGGGTCAAAGTACTCGGCACGCACAACGCAGACGCGGTGTTCGTCGATGCTGTCCGCGAGAACCAGCGCGATGACCTGCGCAAACTCGCGGAACGCGGGACCACCCTGGTGGTTTTCGACGAGGTCCTGGAAGCGGACGGCTTCGATGTCATCCGTTCCATTGCCGGCCCCGGCTGCCGGATGGCCGTGGAGCACCTGCTCCACGGCCACCGGCAGATCGCTTGCCTGACTCCGGCAACGGCGGCGGGCACCTCCGGCGGATCGCGGTACCGGGCCTACTCGGAGGCCTTGGCCTCGGCCGGCATCCCGGAGCGGCAGGACTATGTGGGGCTCTTCGATGGGACCACAGCCAGTGCCTATGCCACTGCCACCCGGCTCCTCAGCCTGCCGGACCGTCCCACCGCCATCTACGCCACCACGGACTACGCGGCGGTCAGTGCCATCAATGCAGCACAGCGCCTGGGGCTCGGGGTCGGCGTGGATGTGGACATCATCGGTGTCGGCAACACAGTGGAGGGTGAGCGGATGTCGCCCTCGCTCAGCACCGTTGGTCCCGTGGACTTCTTCGACAAGCTCGCCCGGCGGCTCTTGAAGCGTGCTGCCAGCCACGGCGAACACGACGAGCCCGCCGTCCTCGACTTCCCCTGGCATCTGTTCGTGCGCGAATCGGCGCCCCACCGCAGCACCGCCACCAGACTTTACTAAGAAACAGCAGAAGGAAAATGCACACCATGGATAAGGATTTGAAGGTCGGAATCGTAGGATTCGGCCTGCGTTCGGGGTTGTGGAAGCACGCCCACAAACCCGGCAACGGCTCCGAGGTCACCATCATCTGCGACCTCAGTGAACGCGGCAGGGCCGATGCTGCCCAGCGCATTCCCACAGCCCGCATCACTGCCGACCTCGATGAACTGCTGGCCAGCGGCCTGGACGCCGTACTGGTCCTGACCCCCGATAGCCAGCACGCCGCCGTCGCGGTCCGGACGCTCAAGGCGGGCATCCCCACCTTCTGCGAAAAGCCGCTCGACATCACGGTTGAGGCCGCGGACCTGATCCTCAGCACGGCTTTCGAAACCGGCACACGCCTGTACGTCGGCCACAACATGCGCCACATGCCGGTGGTAGTACAGATGCGCCAACTCATCGAGGAAGGCAGGATCGGGGACGTCAAAGCGGTCTGGTGCCGCCACTTCGTCGGCCACGGCGGGGACTACTACTTCAAGGACTGGCACGCCCAGCGCGCCAACGTCACGTCCCTCCTGCTTCAAAAGGGCGCCCACGACATCGACGTCATCCACTGGCTCGCCGGTGGCTACACCAAGCGGGTTGCCGCCGTCGGAGATCTGGCTGTCTATGGTGATGTCGCCAACCGTGCCGACAACACCGGCAAACGCATGGGGGACTGGTTCTCCCTGGACAACTGGCCGCCGACGGAGCAGAAGGATCTGGCGGAAGTGATCGACGTCGAGGACATTTCCATGATGAACATGGTCCTGGACAACGGTGTGCTGGCCTCCTACCAGCAGTGCCACTTCACCCCGGATTACTGGCGCAACTACACGATCATCGGAACCAAGGGCCGGATCGAGAACCTGGGCGATGGACCGGGAGAAACCATCAATGTGTGGACTTCCCGGACGTCGGGATATGCGGCACCGGATGAGGTCATCACCATCCAGGACGGCGAGGGCGGCCACGGCGGCGCCGACCCGCGCCTGATCGAGGAGTTCCTCCGCTTCGCGTCGGAGGGCGGGCAGACGCAAACCAGCCCCATTGCTGCACGGCAGGCGGTGGTTGCCGGCATCCTCGCGGCAGAATCGCTGCGGGGCGACGGCTCAGCGCGAGAGGTGCCGGAACTCCCGGCCGAGCTGGTGGCCTACTTCGACGCCGGCCAGCCCGCCTTGGTCCGCGACTGACCTAGCGGGGTGAGGAAAGCCCGGTCATGACGGTTTGAAGTGACTCGCAAACCGTCATGACCGATTTCCGTTTCAGCGTTTCCGGACGGGCCAGGATGTCGATTTTGCGCACCGAGTTCACGCCGGACAACGGGCGCAGCACCACGCCGGCGTCCAGGACACGCCGGGCCGTGAAGCGCGGGAGCAGTCCGATCGCGCCGCCGGCCGAGACGAGCGCGGCCACGGTTGAGTAGTCGTTGATGCGGTGCAGGACCTCCGCGGGCCTCCCGCTCACGGCAACGACGGCGGCGAGCACGTCCGCGGGGGAGTAACCGTCGCGGCTGGTCACCCAGGGTTCATCCACGACGTCGGAAGGCTCCAGTTCGCGGCGGGATGCGAGTGGGTGATCCGCCGGAAGCGCGATGTCCAGCGGCTCGTCGGCCAGTGGGATCACCGCGACTTTGTCCTCCGGCCATTGCGGGCTGTTGTCCATGCGGTGCGCCAGCACCAGGTCGTACCGTGCTGCCAACCCCGGGAAATCCTCCTGCGCCACGTCCTCGTCGGCCAGGCGCAGGCGAGGCGAGTTCCCGCCGTCGGACGCCAACAGCGCTGCCAGCGGCGCGAACAGCGCCTGCCCTGCGCTGTGGAAGGCGCTCACGCTGACCGGCGCGTCGGGAGCATCGTGATACGCGCCGATCGCTGCCCGCGCGTCTGCCATGGCATTTACGACGGCGGCGCCCGCCTCGGCGAGCACGCGGCCCGCGTCGGTCAGGACCAGGGCGCGGCCCTCCTTCCGCGTCAACGGCACGTCCACGGACCTTTGGAGCAGGGCGAGCTGTTGCGACACGGCCGAAGGAGTGACCATGAGTGTCTCTGCTACCGCCTTGACGCTGCCCAGGTCGCCGAGTTCGCGGAGCATCTGCAGCTGATGAATTTCCATTAGCAAATCCTAAATCGTTGATTGAGAAGAATCTAGTTGTGCTAAATCGTTGCCGGGGCTTCAATGGACTCAGCAGCAGTGAAGCAGCCCCAGCAGTGAGGAATCCCATGAAGGCTCTCTACAAATCCGGACCCCACGCCGGTTTCGAACTCGTCGACCGTCCGGAACCTGAAGCGGGCGCAAGCGACGTCAAGATCCGCGTGATGACCACCGGAATCTGCGGCACGGACCTCCACATCCAGAGCTGGGACGCCTGGGCGCAGAGCATCATCGAAACCCCCTTGATCGCAGGCCACGAGTTCTACGGTGAAGTGGTTGAAGTCGGCGAAGACGTCCGCGACGTCAAGGTCGGCGACCGCGTCTCCGGCGAAGGGCACGTAGTATGCGGAATCTGCCGCAACTGCCGCGCCGGACGCCGCCAGATGTGCATCCACACGGTCTCCGTGGGCGTGCAGCGCGATGGCGCGTTCGCCGAATACGTCGTGATCCCGGAGACGAACGTCTGGGTCCACCATGACGAATCCGTCACCCCTGAGCTCGGCGCCATCTTCGACCCCTTCGGCAATGCCGTCCACACCGCCTTGAGCTTCCCGCTGGTCGGCGAAGACGTGCTTATCACCGGCGCCGGCCCGATCGGGCTGATGGCCATCGCTGTGGCCCGGCACGCCGGTGCACGCAAGATCGCCATCACCGACGTCTCCGCACCGCGCCTGGAACTCGCGCGGCAGATGGGCGTGGACCTCGCCGTCGACGTTTCCAAGATGCGCGTCCGCGAGGCACAGCAGGAACTGGGCATGCGCGAAGGCTTTGATATCGGTCTTGAAATGTCGGGACACCCCACGGCACTGCCTGAGATGATCGACAACATGAACCACGGCGGACGCATCGCCATGCTCGGCCTTCCCAGCCAGTCCATCGACATCGACTGGGGCAAGGTTGTCACCCACATGCTGACGCTCAAGGGAATTTACGGTCGCGAGATGTTCGAGACCTGGTACGCCATGAGCGCCATGCTCTCGTCCAACCCCGTGCTGCACCGCAGCATCTCCGCCGTCGTCACCGACAAGCTGTCCGCAGCCGACTGGGAAAAGGGCTTTGAAATCGCCCGCAACGGCACCGGCGGCAAAGTGGTCCTTGACTGGACCGAACTGTAAACCGGACCGAACCGCCACCCGGACCGAACCGCCACCCGGACCGCCAAAGACTTAGGAGCACCCATGTATTCAGCCATCAAAGACCAGCTGCAGGGCGAACTCGACGAGATCCGCACCGCCGGCCTCTTCAAGACCGAACGCCACATCGATTCCCCGCAGGCAAGCCACATCGCCGCCGGCCAGCTCGGCCAGCCGGCCAACAAGGTCCTGAACTTCTGCGCCAACAACTACCTGGGCCTGGCCGACCACCCGGACATCATCGCCGCCGCCAAGTCCGCCATGGACGAGCGTGGCTTCGGCATGGCTTCCGTTCGGTTCATCTGCGGCACCCAGGACCTCCACCTGGAACTTGAGGCACGTGTATCGAAATTCCTCGGCACGGAGGACACAATCCTGTTCTCCAGCTGCTTCGACGCCAACGGCGGTGTCTTTGAGTCCCTGTTCGGCCCCGAGGATGCCATCATCTCGGACTCGCTGAACCATGCGTCCATCATTGACGGCATCCGCCTGAGCAAGGCCAAGCGGTTCCGCTACGCCAACCAGGACATGGCGGACCTTGAAGCCAAGCTGGTCGAAGCTGAGGGCTCCCGCCGCAAGATCATCGTCACCGATGGCGTGTTCTCCATGGACGGGTACCTCGCTCCGCTGGAAGCCATCTGCGATCTCGCCGAGAAGCACGACGCCCTGGTCATGGTTGACGACTCCCACGCCGTCGGTTTCATGGGCCCCACCGGCGCCGGCACGCCGGAGCACGCCGGAGTCTCCGAGCGCGTCGACATCTACACGGGAACCTTCGGCAAGGCCCTCGGCGGGGCTTCGGGCGGATACGTTTCCGGCCGCGGCGAAATTGTCGCCATGCTGCGCCAGAAAGCCCGCCCTTACCTGTTCTCCAACTCCCTCGCCCCGGCCATTGTTGCGGCCACCATCAAGGCGATCGAGCTCGTCCAGGAATCCGGAGAATTGCGCACCCGCCTCTTCGAGAACGCCGCGCTGTTCCGCCGCCGCATGAGCGAGGAAGGTTTCGAACTCCTCGACGGCGAACACGCCATCATCCCCGTCATGTTTGGCGATGCCGTGGTGGCCGCCAAGATCGCTGACGAGATGCTCAACAATGGTGTCTTCGTCACCGCCTTCAGCTTCCCCGTAGTGCCGAAGGGCGTGGCACGGATCCGGGTGCAGCTTTCGGCCGCGCACAGTGCTGACGACGTCGAAGCGTGCGTCCAAGCGTTCGTCAAGAGCCGCGCCGCCGTCGCCTAACAGCGCTCGCTCACGTCCCGCGTGCTTGATTCCGACGCTTCTTCACGTCCCGCGTGCTTGATCCCGACGCTTCTTCACGTCCCGCGTGCTTGATCCCGACGCTTCCTCACGTCCCGCGTGCTTGATCCCGACGCTCACTCAATTCCTTCTAACAAGTGAGTGAGCGTTGGGGTTTAAAGGGCTGTTTCGTGAGTAAACGTTGGTAGTTGGTGCTGCCCGGACAGGCGACGTCGACGGCGGTGCGTGCGTTCGGGTCGTCGTCAACCGTCGCGCCGCGGTCACCCCTCCGAACGCTTCCTCACATCCCTACGGTTTCCTGCCGTCGCTTCCTCACGTCCCGCGTGCTTGGTTCCGACGCGTCCTCACGTCCCGCGTGCTTGGTTCCGACGCGTCCTCACGTCCCGCGTGCTTGCCCGCGACGCTCGCTCACTTCCTTCTAACAAGTGAGTAAGCGTTGGGGTTTAAGGGGCTGTTATGTGAGTGAGCGTTGGGGTTTAAAGGCCTGTTTCGTGAGTGAGCGTTGGTAGTTGGTGCTGCCCGGACAGGCGACGTCGACGGCGTTGCGTGCGTTCGGGTCGTCGTCAACAGTCGCGCCGCGGTCAGCCCTCCAAACGCTTCCTCACCTCCCGCGTGCTCAATTCCGTCGCTTCCTCACATCCCTCGGGTTTAAAGGCGTCCCTCCATCGCTTTTCCCAAGAAAGTGAGCGAGCGATCCCGGGAAGCCCGTGGGATGTGAGCGAGGATCGCTGGCGGTTCGGCGGGCTTCTGACAGGATGGATCCATGGCTTCGAATTATGACGTGGTAATCGTTGGCGGCGGTATCGCCGGGCTGTCCTTGGCGGCGGCATTGGCGGGCAAATGCACAGTAGCTCTGGTGGAAGCTGAGCAATCGCTGGCCTTCCACACTTCTTCACGCTCGGCCCGTCAACTGATCCCCAGCTACGGGCCGCCGGTGGTGCAGGAGCTGACTCTCCGGACCTTGGAATTGCTGGCCGCCCGCGACACCCGGGCAACGGAGCCGATCCTCACTCCGCGAGGCTTCATGCTGGTGGGGGATGAGGAGACGGTGAGTGCCGAGGCCAGTGGCAACATGCACCGGATCACCCACGCTGAGGCAATGGACCTGTGCCCTGTCCTCGCCCCGGATTCCTTCACTGCCGCAGGACTCGACAACGGCTCGTTCGGATGTAATGCTCCACTGCTGCTCGACGAACACCGGCGCACCGCACAGGCCGCAGGCGTGGACATCATCACCGGTGCCAAGGTCCATTCGGCCCAGCGCTTGGGGAGTGGCTGGCAGGTGGGCGCCGGCACCGAAGGGTTCCAGTCCGGCGTCGTGGTGAATGCGGCCGGTGCCTGGGCAGATGAGCTGGCAGTCATCAGCGGCGTGGAGAAGCTGGGGCTTCAGCCGTTCCGGCGGACCGCCGCAATCGTGAACGTCCGGAATCCGCTGACGCTTGAAACGCCCATGGTGTGCGCGGCGGATGATTCCTTCTACTTCCGGCCTGAAGGCAAGCAAGTGCTGATCTCGCCGTCAGAGCACGTTCCCAGCGGTCCGGAAGACGCGAAACCACAGCCCGGGGACGTTGAAAGCCTCATCTCCAGGCTCAACAGCGTGACAACGTTGGGCATCCAGTCCGTGGATCGCGCTTGGACCGGCCTGCGGACCGAGGCCGCCGACGGCATCCCGGTGGTGGGATTCGACGCCGAAGCACCCGGCTTCTTCTGGCTGGCCGGACAGGGCGGCTACGGTTTCCAGACGTCCTCTGCCATCGCTGAACTGGCTGCGGCCCTCATCCTTGGCACCGTCGAGGCGGAGAGTCCGGAATCCCGGACAGCGGAGCAACTCGCGGCCACCCGTTGGTCCATCCGGCGCTGAACAATAGGCATATGAGCGGAACCACACCAGCCAGCACACTCATTACCAACATCGGCGAGCTGATGACCCAGGACCTGGAGCACCGGGTCCTCACGGATGCGGCCATCGTCTTTGAAGGCGAACGGATTTCCTGGATCGGGTCCCGCCAGGACGCTCCGGCCGCCGATGAAAAAGTCGACGCCGAAGGCCGCGCCGTCCTGCCTGGCTGGGTCGATTCGCATTCCCATCTTGTCTTCGCGGGGGACCGCACCGCCGAGTTCGAGGCCCGCATGGCCGGGCAGAGCTACAGCGCGGGCGGCATCGCCGTGACCACGGGAGCTACGCGCAGCGTCAGCGACGACGAACTCAGCCGCCTCGTGCGGGACCGGGTCAAAGAGGCGGTCTCCCAGGGGACCACCTACTTGGAGAGCAAGACGGGCTACGGGCTGGACGTGGACAACGAAGCCCGCAGCGCCAGGATCGCCGCGGCCGAGGTCGACGAGGTCACGTACCTCGGCGCGCACCTGGTCCCCGCCGGTTCGGACCCTGAGGAGTACACGGACCTGGTCTGCGGCGCCATGCTCGACGCCGTCCTCCCGCACGTCCGCTGGGCAGACGTCTTCTGCGAGCGCGGCGCTTTCACCGAAGACCAGTCCCGTCGCGTCCTGACGGCGGCCCGCAACGCAGGTCTCGGCCTGCGGGTCCACGGCAACCAGCTCGGCGAGGGGCCGGGTGTGGCGCTGGCCGTGGAGTTCGCGGCCGCGAGTGTGGACCACGTGAACTACCTTTCGGACAAGGACATCGCCGCCCTCGCGGAAGCCTGGACCGGCTGGGACGCCGCTACAGGCCAGGGAGCACGGGGCACGGTTGCCACCTGCCTTCCGGCTTGCGATCTCTCCACCCGCCAGCCTTTGGCGCCTGGGCGTGAATTGATCGACGCCGGCGTGCAGATCGCGCTGGCGGCCAACTGCAACCCTGGAACGTCGTACACCACGTCCATGGCTTTCTGCGTCACCACAGCGGTTCTCCAGATGCACTTGAGCGTCCACGAGGCCGTCCGCGCGGCGACGTACGGCGGCGCCTTGGCGTTGGGCCGGGAGTCCGGGAACGACGTCGACGGCGAACGGGCGGTGGGTTCGCTCGCCGTCGGCCACCGGGCTGACCTGCACATGCTGAAGGCACCGTCGGCGACCCATCTGGCGTACCGTCCGGGAGTCCCGTTGACGCACTCGGTGTGGCGGGCGGGCGTGCGCGCGTTCCAGGACAACAGTAAAGGCGCCACAGCAAAGAGATGACGGCAAAGGGATAACAGTAAAGAAGGGCGGTGTTCCGGTAGGAACACCGCCCTTCTTTACTGGTGCGTGGAAAGACTGCTGCGCGAAGGGACTATGCGCAGCTGAACTTCGCGTCCGCCCAATCACCCCAGTCGTCGCCGGCGTCGTCACCGTTCCTGTCGGCGATCAGTTCGACGTTCTGGACTCCCGTGATGTCCACGTTGAGGGGAAGTGCTGCAGAGTCGGCGCTGAGAACGGGAGTCCGCAGCAGTTCACGTCCGTCGCCCTTCACGATGAAGACCACCGAGCCGTGCAGGCCCTTGTTCAGCTTCGCGTCGTCCACTCCCGCCACGGCGGTGAAGGCGGTGCACTTCGCTTCGGTGGCGATGCTGATCTTCGAGTCGGCGTGGACGCCGATTCCCTTGGGGTAGACGACGCCGTCAAGCCGCAATGCGGGTCCGTCACCGGCGTTCTGCTCACCGTTGGCCCGGTCCCTTTCCGCTGGACCCCAACCGTTGATGCTGCCGATCCAGGGCAGGTCGGAGGCGAACACGGTGCCTTGCAGGACGGGTGCGGGCGGTTCCTGGGACGTGGAGGAGCACGTGAACTTGGCGTCGGCCCAGTCCGCGTGGTCATTTCCGTTGGAGTCGCCGGCGTCGTCAGCTACGAGTTCCACGTACTGGGCGCCGGTGACGTCAACGGTGAGCGGCAGGGGAGCGCTGGTGGCTCCCAGGACGGGGGTTGTGACCTTGGTTGTCCCGTCAGTCACCACGGAGAACTTCACGCTGCCCCGCGTCGGCTGGGCGTCATCAATGCCTACTGTTGCGGTAAAGGCGGTGCAGTAGCCGCCAAGGTAGTAGCGGATGTTGCCGTTTGCGTGTGCGCCGAGACCCTTCGCGTAGACGGTGCCGTTCAGCGTCAGCGGGGTGCCGTCGCCGGCCCCGGTTCCGCCGTTGGACTGGTCCTTTTCAACTGGGCCCCAGCCGTTGGTGGCGCTGACCCATGGGTGGTCGCTGGCGAACACTGTGGCCTGCGGCGGTTTGGGCAGTGTCCGGACAGTGGTGGTGGTGCTGATGGTCCGGCCGCCTGCCGGGTTGTTGCCCGATGCTGCGGCGGTGTAACCGGCCTTGGCCGTGATGGGGTAGTCGCCGTCCGCGGACGCGGGTGCCGTGATCTTCCAGGTGGTGGTGAGGGTGCCACCGGCGGGCAGGGTTGCTGCCGTGGCCGGCGTGGACGGTGTCGCGGTCCATCCCTCGGGAAGCTCAAGCGCAACGGCGAGGTCGCTGATGGCGCCGGTTCGTCGGAGATAAACGTGGTGACGAAGTCCTGTGCCTTGCCCTGCTGGACCACGTCGCCTTGAAGCCCGGCGGTGAGTTGCGCACACGCCGGAACGGCTTCCGAGGCACCGAGGTCCTCCACCAGGAAGTTGTCCAGCGTGAAGTCCGATCCGTTGGCGCTGCCCGTACGCTGCAAGCCCACGAAGTAGTCACCGCAGAAGCCGGTGTCGAGGATCTGCTCGAACCGCGTGGTGGTGGTTTTCGCGTTGATGGCCTGGCTGCCCGTCACTGCGGGGCCCGCCTGCGAGTCGTAGCCGGAAACCCAGGCGTATTGCCCGGCCTTGGAGTTCTGGTAGTCGAAGGACACCTTGTACTTGCGGCCGGCCTGGAAGGGAACGCGCGCGTCGGTGGTGCGGTACACCATGCCCGGTCCGCCGTCAGGGGCGGTGTTTTCGTCGTGCGCGATCAGGGACCACGTGCCGTCCAGGACTTCGTCGATCACATTGGTGTCCCAGCCCTTCTGGGTGAAGGGCTCGTTGCGCTCGGTGATGTGAGTCCGGGGGTCCGTTGAGCCGCCGGCGTTGCCCTTCACGAAGGGTCCCCAGCCTTGGTCCACGTTCTCGAAGTCTTCGCTGAGCACGCCGGTGGTGGCCACCCGGGCGGTCTTGACCGCCCGGAAGTCGTCGACGCGGACTGTGGCGTCGCCGTCGGCGGCTTTGACGGAAACAGTGGCCTTCGTGTTGTTCCGCGGCACGTCCACCAGTACCCGCACGCGCTGGAACGAGGTCCCGTGCTTCTCGTCGCCGGCCACGTAGTTTTCTGCGTTGGATGAATCGATGGTGGTGCTTTCGGTCTTGCCGTTGATCTCGACGGAGAGGGTGGTGGGCCGGACCTTGCCGGGCTGGATTTCAACCCAGGCGCTGACTGATTGGGTTCCGGCGTCCAGCTTGACGTCCTGGCTGATCGACGACGGCGTTGCCCCCATTTCGGCGAAGCGGCGGCCCTTGTCGTCGCGCACCTGGGTGACGTTGCCCGTGGGGTTCCAGGGGGAGAGGTCGGTGCCGTTGAAACCGGGATCGTTGAAGGCTGTGCCTTCGCCGAAGTCCGCCTTCTTGGGGAGCGCGTTGTTCTTGGTCGTGAGGACGTAGGGCTGCTTCGGGTCCGCGGTGACGGTGACCTGGCCGTTGATTACCGGTACATCAGCGACCTTCACGCGTCCGTTGTCGGTCAGTTTGAACATTTCCAGCGATGTTGACTTGGCGAATTCCTCGGTGAGCGTCCAGGTGCTGGCGCCACCGGCGGGGTTGTAGTGGTAGAGCTTGTCGGCCTTGCCGTTTTCCTTGGAGGACCACGGCAGCAGGTAGCTTCCGCCTTGCAGCACGGAGGTTCCGGCGACGGTGATGTTGCGTTCTTCCGCGGTGTTTCCGGTGACGGCCACGGCATCGGCGAGGTCGATCCGGTCTGGTGTCCATTTGGTGATCTGGTGGTGCTGCAGGAACTTCGCCGGGAGGTTGGCTGTCCAGACGTTCTCACTGAAGGCGTTGAAGTCGTTCTGCCCGGTCCAGCCTTCGAACTCCACGATGTGGCTCACGCCGAGCTTGGGGTCCGGGTTCCACACGTCTGATTGGGTGTTGTTGATGAAGCGCAGGATCTGCGAGTTGACGCCTTTGTTGGTGGAGCCACCGTACTTCTCATCGTTGGCCCAGTGGGACCACGTGTTGTTGCGGGACAGATGGTCGGCCCACTCCGAGCCGACACGGAAGCCGTTCTTGACCAGTTCCTGCTGCAGCTTCTCGGCAAGCCAGCCGAACTCGTAGTAGACGTCCACGTACACGAAGTCCAGGTTTTTGTCCGTGGCTTCGCGGAGTTCTTTGATGCGCTGGGCGAGCTTGCCGGAGTTGATGTCCTGGCGCTGGTTGATGTAGTAGGACTGGTCCAGCCAGTTCCAGCCGAGTCCCTTGTCGGCGCGCAACAGGTCTTCGCTGAAGGACTTCGCTTCGGGGTAGATCTCTGTGGCGTTGATGTGGACGCCGAAGCTGGCGTTCCAGTCTTTGCCCTCCTTCACCAAAGTGTTGAGGTCCTCCAGGCCGCCTGCACGGGTGTTGAAGTTGTTTCCGTAGTCGGTGTTGGCCGAGTCGTGGCCTTCGCTGGTGTAGCCCTTGAGCATGGCCACCTGGCCCAGTCCGTCCGTTGCCAGGGAGATGCGTTTGACATCGTCCAGAGTGCGGAGGAACGGGTGGGTTGCTTGTGAGGCGAAGTTGAAGGGGATGTGGGTGACCACGTTGTCGGGGGTCTGTTCGCCCTTGTTGGCGGACACCTGGATGGATCTCATGGCGATGGCCGCATCCTGCCAATCCACGCCGCCATCGGCATTCGCATCGGTGGTGATGGCAACCCGGGTCCAGGGAAGTTCCTCCGTGGTGGTGGAACCATCGGCACGGTACAGCCACTGGCCGCTGGCGATGCCCATGGCCACCCCGCCGGCGCCGTCGCTGACGGCCTGGCGCCAGAAGCGTCCCTTGTCTTTCGCTCCCGGGCCGGAGGAAGTGTCGTAGAGGGCGTTTGATTCGACGGCGGCACCCAGCGCGGCGGTGTTGGCCAGCGCGTACGCGGAGCTTTTGGGTGCAGTATCCAGGGGCGTAGCTGCAGTAACGGGCGTGAATTCGTCTCCGCTGACGCTTCGGTCGACGGACAGATTGGCTGTGGAGACCTGGGCCCCGGCCTGGGTGGAACCTACAGTGACCAGGTTTAGCCGGGGGAGTTGAAGGGTCTTCACGAGGTGGTCCGCGGAGTCCTTGATTTCCGTGACGTTGAAGGACACCACATTCTTCTTGACGGAGAGCCGCGCCTTGATCACGGTGTTGCCGAAATCGGGCACGGTGAGGACGTAATCCCGGGCATCCTTTCCGGAGGCCGTGGACGTTCCGCTGACATTGAACTCCACTCCGTTGAGGGTGATGGTGTTCAACCGGGCCGGGGTGCCGTCGAGGCGGGCCTTGGTGGCGGTGTCGGTGTAGCCGAGGACTTGGGGGAAGGTGGTGGCGATGTCCACGGCGAGGCTGCCGGAGGTGATGGTGGCGGCTTCAGCGGCGCTGACGAGCTCGGCAGGCAGGACCAGGGGGCTTGCGGTGGCGGGCTGGATTGCCATCAAGCCCAGCGAGGATGAGGCGACGACACAGGCCAAACTCAACGAGGCGAGGCGTCTGGGGGATGATAAGCGGGGCATGATGCTCCTTATTGATTATTCCGAGTGAGTAATAATCACTTTCTTGCGGACTCATCCAAGCCTGCTGCACGAACAAGAACATGACAAGAGTTAACAGGTAGTTAACTTAAAAGCACACGCAAGAACATGATTGCGACGTGGGCGGGACCTCTTCCGTCATGAGCGGCAAATGAGCAGTCTTCTCCAGTAGATGATCCTTGTGAGATCGAAAATGATCGTTTAGTGTTTCTATAGATCAAAAAACGTCATTACTTGAGCGGGAGCGAAACACACGATGAGCGAGAACATACTGGGTGCCTTCATGGAGGAAGAGCTGGTTTCCCAGCCTGTCGTATGGCAGCGCGCCGTTGAGCAGGCCCGCAGTGAAGACCTGCTTCCCGCAGATGGAAAACGCATCGCCGTCATTGGCTGCGGCACGTCATGGTTCATGGCCCAAAGCTACGCAGCTGCCCGCGAATCCGCAGGCAAAGGGGTCACGGACGCCTTTGCGGCCTCCGAGGCTTTCCTTAACAGCAACAGTGCGGACCGTCAGTACGACGCCGTCGTGGCCATCACGCGCTCCGGCACCACCACCGAAGTGCTGGAGATCCTCGCCGCGCTGAAGGGCATCGTCCCCACCGTCGCGATCATCGGAGACACCACCTCGCCCATCATCGAACTGGCCGACACCGTGATCGGCCTCCAGTATGCCGACGAGCGCTCCGTGGTGCAGACCCGTTTCGCCACCACCGCGCTGGTGTACATGCTGACCAGCCTCGACATCGACGTGCAGCCGGCCATCGCCGATGCACGCGACGCCGTCTCCGCTCCGGTCCCGCAGGAGCTCCTGGACGCCGAGCAATTCACTTTCCTCGGCACGGGATGGACGGTAGGACTGGCCCACGAGGCCGGCCTCAAGATGCGCGAAGCCGTCCAAGGCTGGACCGAGTCCTACCCGGCCATGGAATACCGCCACGGTCCGATCTCCATCGCCGCTCCCGGCCGGGTTACCTGGTTGTTCGGCACCCAGCCCGAAGGACTGGACCAGGACATGGCCGCCACCGGCGCCCTCTACCTCCACACGGACAAGCACCCCCTGGCCGAGCTCGCCCGGGTCCATAAGGTCACCCTCGAGCGTGCACGGGTCCGTGGCTTGAACCCGGACCTGCCGCGCAACCTGACCCGCTCGGTCATTCTCGACGCCTCCGCCTAGGTACACGTCATGGTTCTCGGAGCCGCAGAATCACCGGTGCTGTCCTTCGATGTTGGCGGGACCGACATCAAAGCCGGTTTGGTGGATGCCAAGGGCGTGGTGCTGGGTATGCGCCGCGTCCCCACGCCACTGGACCCGGCACGTCCTGGCGAAGCCGTCGTTGAGCGGCTGGCAGAGCTCGCCGCCGAGCTGGCTGCCGAGTTCCCGGGCACCCCTGCCAAAGCCGCCGGAATCATCGTCCCCGGCATTGTCGACTCGGTGGCAGGGGTGGGCGTTTACTCGGCCAACCTCGGATGGCGGAACTTTCCCTTCACGGCCGAAGCCGAAAGGCGTCTCGGGATTCCGGTGGCCTTCGACCACGACGTCCGCTCCGCCGCTGCCGTTGAGCACGCGCTTGGAGGCTCCAGGGAGTTCAGCGACGTTGTCGTCATGGTGGTGGGCACCGGCATCGCGGCCGCAGTCTTCTCCGGAGGCAAAGCCGTGACTGCCGGGGGTTTCGCCGGAGAACTCGGCCACGCGCAGGTTCCGGATCCCGACGCCGGTCCCGGCGGCACCGCAGCCACCATCCTGGAAGCCGTCGGTTCAGCCGGGGCCATCGCAAAGCGCTACCACCTGAAATCTGGAAACAAGGTCAACGGCGCCCGCAGCGTGCTGCTCAGGGCAAAGTCCGGCGACGCCCTGGCGGAACGCGTATGGGCAGAGGCGATGGACGCGCTCGCCTTCACCATCTGCCAATGCGTCAACATCATCGGCACCGAAGCGGTGGTGATCGGTGGAGGCCTCGCCGAGGCCGGTGAGGACCTCCTGCAGCCCCTGCGCGCCCGGGTTGACCAGACCCTGGATTTCCAACGCCGCCCCCATCTGATCCGTGCCCAGCTGGGTCAGGACGCAGGCCTGCTCGGTGCCGCCCACAACGCACGCAAGCTGCTGGGAGCCGGACAATGAAGCGAGCCAACGTGAACCGCATCATCACAGTCACGCCGAACCCTGCCATCGACATGACGTATACCGTCCACGGCATCACTGAAGGCGCCAGCCACCGCGTTCCCACTCCCATCAGCCGTGCCGGGGGCAAAGGCATCAACGTTGCCCGTGTGACGCACCAACTCGGATACCCGGTGCTGGCCATAGCGCCCACAGGCGGTGCCGCGGGCCAGACCCTGGCGGCCGAGCTCTGGACCAGCGGAGTGCCGCACATCCTGGTAGGGGTCGCCGCCGAGACGCGCCGCAGCATTGCCCTGGTGGATACCGTGGGCGGCGAAACGTCCATCTTCAACGAGGAAGGCCAGGCGCTGCTTCCCGATGAGTGGCGCTCGTTGCGGACCGCCGTCGCTGAAGCCGTCACCGGAAACCCCAACCTCCCCGCCTCCGTGCTGGTCGGTTCCGGCAGCCTGCCTCCCGGCGCTCCCGCTGACTTCTACCCGGAGCTGGTCCGTCTGGCTCACGACGCCGGCATTCCCGCCATCATCGATACCTCCGGTCCCGGGATCATCGCCGCAGCCAAGGCCGGCGCGGACATCCTCAAACCGAACCACCATGAACTCGCCGAAGCCACGGGGGAGTCCAGCCTCCAGGCAGCGGCCCTCTCTTTGATCGACATGGGCGCCCGCACTGTGCTGGTGAGCGCCGGAGCGGACGGCATGCTCGCCTTCGACCACGCCGCCCCCGGCGGTTATTGGAGTGCGCGCTTGCCTGAGTCGCTCAGCGGCAACCCCACAGGGGCGGGCGACGCCGGTGTGGCGGCTGCCGCCGTCGCGCTCGCCGAAGGCATCACCGAGCCGCGCGAGATTCTTCGCCGTGCCACCGCCTGGTCCGCAGCAGCCGTGCTCATGCCGGCAGCAGGCGAGATCTCGCCGCGGTACCAGGAACTGCAGGACCAACTGATCGTGACATGGAAGGAGACCCGGTGACCCTGGTCAACACGCGGGAACTGATGGACAAGGCAGCTGCCGCCGGCACCGGCCAAGGCGCGTTCAATGTCATCCACATTGAAACTGCGGAGGGCCTGGTGGGAGGTGCCGAGGCCGCCGGCGTTCCGCTGATTCTCCAAATCTCCGAGAACTGCGCCAAGTACCACGGCGGCCTGGAACCCATCGCGTCCGCAGCGCTTGCGATCGCGCGTTCGGCCTCCGTGCCGGTGGCCCTCCACCTCGACCACGCCGAGTCCGAAGACCTGGCGCTCGCCGCCGTCGACCTCGGGTTCGGTTCCGTGATGTACGACGGCGCCCACTTGCCTTATGAGTGGAACGTTGAGGTCACGCGCCGCGTCGCCAAATACGCGCACGAGCGCGGTGTGTACGTTGAGGCCGAGCTCGGAAAAGTTGGAGGCAAGGACGGAGCCCACGCACCGGGTGTCAGGACCGACCCGTCCGAGGCCCGGGATTTCGTTGAGGCCACGGAAGTGGACGCACTCGCTGTGGCCGTCGGTTCGTCCCACGCCATGACGGAGCGCAGCGCAGCGCTGGACCTGCACCTGATCACCCGCCTGAAGTCCGCCGTTGGAAAACCACTGGTTCTTCATGGCTCATCCGGTGTCACAGATGAGATGCTCGTATCCGCTATCGGCGCTGGTATGACTAAGATCAACGTATCCACACATTTGAACGGGTTCTTCACCCGCGCCGTCCGTGAGTACCTCGCTGCCAACCCCGCAGTGGTGGATTCCCGGAAGTACATCAAGGCCGGCCGGGAGGCCCTGGTGCTGGAGTCGGCACGTATGCTGACGCTGTTCGCCAAAGCGAAATAGCCGGAAACCGCGAAAGGCTTGTCATGACCCGCACCGATCGGCTGACCGCCATCCTCGATCTCCTGGCCGAATCCGGCCACGTGGAAGTCGAGGACATCGTGACGCGTCTAGGCGTGTCACCTGCCACGGCCCGCAGGGATCTGGACAGCCTCGCCAAGCAGCGGCTGCTGAGCCGCACCAGGGGAGGCGCCACGACGGGATCGGTGGCATACGACCTTCCCGGACGATACAACCGTGACGACCACGCCGAGGCCAAGCAGGAAATTGCGCTCGCGGCCTCCGCGCTGATCCGTCCCGGAGCGGTCATAGGGCTGAGCGGCGGAACCACCAACACCGCCCTGGCCCAGGTCCTGTCCACCCGCGAAGACCTCAACGCACCGTCGAACAGGCCCACGCTTACCGTGGTGACCAATGCAATCAACATCGCCTCCCAACTGGCGGTGCGCCCCAACATCAAGATCATGGTCACCGGCGGCATCCTGAACCCGCGGTCCTATGAGCTGGTGGGACCGTACACGGACGTGATCATGCAAAAGGTCGCCTTGGACATCGCCTTCATTGGCGTCAACGGCGTGGACCCGGACCTCGGCCCCACCATCACTGACGAGGGCGAAGCCATGGTGAACACCGTGATGGCACGCCGAGCCACGGAATCCTACGTGGTAGCCGATTCCTCAAAGGTGCGCCGACGCTCTTTTGCCGCCATGGCCGGCTACGACTTCAGGCACCTCATCACCGATTCCGGGATCAGCCCCGACGACAAAGCGGCGTTCGAAGCCAACGGCACGGAAGTCATCGTCGCACCGGCAGGCTGACGGGGACCCCTAGAACCGCATCCGCGGGGCGTGGAGCACCGAATCGTCCACATCCCTGGGCACCCACTGGCTGAACGGCAGATCCAGGCTGTACTGGTCGTCGTCGTTCTTGACCAGCGTGCGCAGCTCAGCGTTGCCCGGATTGTTGAGCGACTCAAAGTACTCCACCGTCCAGTGGAACCAGCGCATGCAGAACAGCCGCATCGTCAGCCCGTGCGTCACCAACAGGGTGTTCGGTGCGTACGTGGGCTTCTGCCAGTGCCGGTAAAGCGTCTCCATGAAGGACGACACCCGGTCGTAGACGTCCGAGCCTGATTCGCCTTCGCGGAAGCGGTAGAAGAAGTGGCCGTAGAGGTTCCTGAGTTCCTTCTGGTCCTCAATGTCCCCGGCGATCTGGAAATTGGCCCAGTCCTGCTCACGGAGCCGCGGCTCCTCGATGACACGCTCAATCAGGGACCCCAGGTTGAGGGCTTCCAGCGTCTGGTAGGCGCGCAAATAGGGGGAAACATAGACGCAGACCTGCTGCCCGTCGAGTTTGCGCCGCAGGTCCTCGCCGGCCAACCGCGCCTCCTCGACGCCCTGGTCCGTCAGCGGAATCCGATAATCCGGCACGCGGTTGTAGATGGACGTGTCGGCGTTCGCGGCGGACTGTCCGTGCCGGATCATGAATATTCTCTCTGGGGCACCCATCCCACCAAGCATAGGGCGGCGGTTCCCGGCAAAGAGGCAGGAACTGCGGGCAAGATAGGTACATGTTCCTTGCTTCCCGTCGCCGGCTGCGCGCCGAAGTGCTCATTGTCCTGGGCTTGTCCCTGGGCCAGTCGGCTGTCTACTCCGTGGTGCAACTGCTCGACAAGATGACGCGGGCGCCGCTGGCTGATGCAACGTCCACGCTGAACAGGTCCCAGAGCACCCGCGAATATTTCGATCTCACGTACCAGCTTCTGGATATCCTGTTCGCCCTGGTGCCCGTGGCGCTGGTGTTCTACTTCCTGTCCACGCACGTCCAGGCCACCAGGGACGGTGAAGGTTCGGCGTTCGCCCGGCTCGGCTTCAACTTGGTCCGCCCCGGCAAGGATCTGCTTCAGGGCCTGGGCCTCGCGGCGCTTATCGGCATACCGTCCCTTGGCCTCTACGCGGCCGGCCGGGCGCTGGGAATCACCACTGCCATTGTGCCCAGCGGCCTGGATGCCTACTGGTGGACGGTTCCCGTGCTGATTCTCTCCGCCGTGCGACACGCCATTGTGGAAGAAGTGATTGTGGTGGGGTATCTCCTGGACCGCTTCGGCAAGTTCGGCTGGAGCGTTCCGGCGGGCATCGTCGTCAGCGCCCTCCTTCGCGGGAGTTACCACCTCTACCAGGGCTTTGGCCCGTTCATCGGCAATGTGGTGATGGGCCTGGTCTTTGGGTGGATCTACACCAAGACCAAGAGGGTGATGCCCTTGGTGATTGCCCATGCCCTGCTGGACATTGTGGCGTTCGTTGGATTCAGCCTGTTCGGCAAAGCGGTGGGCCTGGGCTGAGCAGCCGTGAAAGCCGTTGCAGCCGTTAAAAGTATCCGGCCGCCATCGGTGGGTGACGTCATTGGCACCCGCTGATGGCGGCCGAAGCATTGTTTGGACAGCGGTGTCCAGGGCCGGGACCAGCCCGGATCAGGGGAACGGTCAGATGGTGACGGCTCCGGAGGCGGTTTCGAAAGTGACGGCCATGATGCCCGGCGTGCCGCGTGGTGCTATCCACTGGACCGCGACGTCCTCGAGAGGCTTCTCCACTGGCTCGCCCAGCCATTCGGTCACGCGTTCGGCGGAGCCCGCGATCGTGAGGCTGGACATCTTCACATCGCTCTCGTACACCTTGGACGGGTGAAGTGAGGGGTCGCCCTCCCACTTGAGCAGGTACGGCACCTGGGGATCGGCGATCAAGCCGAGGATGCCGATCTGCTGCCACACCAGTTCGCGGCCGTCAGGGAACTTGCGGTTGCCCGGGACTGCTGCGCGACCGAGGCGTTCCTCAAACGGGGCGAGGTCGTCAACTGCCACGCACCAGCCCATCCAACCGCCGCCGGCGGCTGAGCGTGCACGGACAGCTTGGCCGAAGGGTGCTTTGTCGGAAGCAGGGTGGTCCAGGACCTCCACGACTTCCAGGTACTTGTTATCCGCAAGGGGAATGATCATGTTCCGGGTGCCGAAGCGCGGGTGCACTCCGCCCCGGACTGCGTCCACTCCCAGAGCCGCGGAAATTCGTTCGGTAGTGGCCAAGAGGCCATCTCGTTCACAGGCGTAAGAGACGTGATCCATGCGCATGGCTTCATCTTGGCACTTTGTGATCGGTGTCTCAGCTAAGCCAACCCTAACTAAGGTGGGATCTCGCGACGGGCGTCATGGAAGGTCGCAAAAGAGCCCATATATTCTGCTGGCGTCACAAAGCTGTCCAAGGACCCGGACACTTCCTAGACTGGCCGCAGCTTCCTTCCCGCAGCTATTCCGCCGACCACACGCGCCACGAACAGGAGAATTCCATGTGCCAAGGATGGTCTTTCGAAACCCGCCAGATCCACGCAGGCCAAGAGCCGGATGCCGCCACGGGCGCGCGTTCCCTGCCGATCTACCAGACAACGTCGTTCGTTTTCCCGAGTGCTGAAAGCGCGGCCAACCGTTTTGCCCTGGCCGAACTGGCTCCGATCTACACCCGGATAGGCAACCCCACGCAGGACGCCGTGGAACAGCGCGTCGCGAGCCTCGAAGGCGGTCTGGGTGCACTGCTGCTCAGTTCGGGCCAGGCAGCCGAGACCTTTGCCATCCTGAACATCGCCGAGGCCGGCGACCACGTCGTCGCGAGCCCCAGCCTCTACGGCGGCACGTACAACCTGCTGGCCCACACGCTGAAGAAGTTCGGCATCTCCGTGACTTTCGTCGAGGACCCGGACAACCTCGAGCAGTGGCGTGCGGCCGTCCAGTCGAACACCAAGCTGTTCTTTGGTGAAGTCGTCTCGAACCCACGCCAGGACGTGCTGGATATCGAAGGCGTCGCCGGTGTCGCGCACGAGGCAGGCGTGCCTCTCATCGTCGACAACACCCTCTCCACGCCGTTCCTCATCCGGCCCATCGAGTGGGGCGCGGACATTGTGGTCCACTCCGCAACCAAGTACCTCGGCGGACACGGTTCGGCGATCGCAGGCGTGATCGTGGACTCGGGCAACTTCGACTTCGGCAAGGACCCGGAGCGGTTCCCCGGCTTCAACACCCCGGACCCCAGTTACAACGGCTTGGTTTACGCCCGCGACCTGGGCAAGGACGGAGCGCTCGGAGCCAACCTTTCCTACATCCTGAAGGCCCGTGTCCAGCTCCTTCGCGACCTCGGCTCGGCCGTGTCGCCGTTCAACGCGTTCCTCATTGCCCAGGGCCTGGAAACCTTGAGCCTGCGGGTGGAGCGCCACGTCGCCAACGCCACCAAGGTGGCCGAGTGGCTGGAAGCGCATGACGACGTCGAATCGGTCGCCTATGCGGGCCTGCCGTCCAGCCCCTGGTACGAGCGGGGCCGCAAGTACGGACCCCAGGGCACGGGAGCCATCGTGGCCTTCAACATCAAGGGTGGCGTAGAGGCCGGCAAGCGCTTCGTGGACGGTTTGGAGCTGCACTCCCACGTCGCCAACATCGGTGACGTCCGCTCCCTGGTCATCCACCCGGCGTCGACCACGCACAGCCAGCTGACGGTCGAGCAGCAGGTAGCCGCCGGCGTCAACCCGGGCCTAGTCCGCTTGTCCGTGGGCATTGAGCACATCGATGACATCATTGCCGACCTCGAAGCCGGCTTCCGCGCGGCCAAGGGCGCCTGAACGGGCAGTCCACGCCTGCAGCTGACGCACCCGGCTGACGGACCCGGGGTGCCGTCCACATCGACGATTATTCGCCGGACGGCACCCCGGAGTGCTCTTTCGTGAATGAAGCTGCCCTTGAACGTCACACTGGTGTCACATTCTTCGCCATAACGGTGGTGTCTTTCCTAGACTCTACGTATTAGGTCATGAGTGCCAGCAGATAGCCCCGGCTTGCTGGCCGGCAACCCTCCTTCCGCGGTGGGGTGCCCCGGGTGAAGACCTGGCCTGTTCGCACGCAAGGCGACGGGCAAGCGCGAAGTTAGGTGTCAAAGGAATGACCATCACTGCTACAGCACTTCCCAAATCCGGAGAAGAAGACGGAACCGTCAAGTACGCGGGCATAGGGCCGCTGGCGCTCGAAGCCGGCGGTCACCTCCCCAACGTCGTGTTGGCGTACGAAACCTGGGGACGACTCAACGCCGACGCGTCCAATGCCGTGCTCATCCAGCATGCGCTGACGGGCAGCACCCACGTTGCCCGCGGAGCCACGGACGAGGAAGGGTGGTGGGAGCAGTTGGTGGGTCCGGGCGCCACCATCGACACCAACAGGTTCTTCGTTGTCTCCATCAATATCGTGGGCGGCTGCTATGGCAGCACCGGCCCGTCCTCCGATGCGCCGGACGGCAAGCCGTGGGGTTCCCGGTTCCCCCTGGTCACTCTTCGCGACAGCACGGTTGCTGAGGCCCGTTTGGCGGACCTCTTGGGGATTGAATCCTGGCACGCGGTCCTGGGCGGCTCGATGGGTGGGGCCAGGGCCCTCGAATGGGCTGTCACGTTCCCGGAGAGGGTCAACCGCTGCGCCGTCATTTCGGTGGGAGCCTACAGCACCGCCGAGCAGATTGCCTTTGCGCAGGCCCAAACCCTGGCCATCCGGCAGGACCCGCACTTCAACAATGGGGACTACTACGGCGGTCCGGCTCCGGAACACGGACTTGCCCTGGCCCGCCGGATTGCGCACATCACGTACCGTTCCGCCCTGGAACTGGATCTCCGCTTCGGCAGGGAAGCCCAACATCAGGAAACGCCGCTCTCCGCAGCAGTCCTGGGGGAGCGTGGTCGCTACCAGGTGGAAAGCTACCTGGACCACCAGGGGACAAAGCTTGTGCGGCGGTTCGATGCCAACAGCTATATCGCCATCACCGAAGCGTTGATGTCCCACGACATCAGGCGGGGACGGGGCACACTGCAGGAAGCACTTTCGCGTGCCACCGCCGAGTTCTTTGTTGCTGCTGTGGACACGGACAGGCTGTACTTCCCGGCCCAGTCCAAGGAACTGGCGGCAGCACTGCCGGGGAATGTTCCGGTCCACACCATCCAGGCGCCGATCGGCCACGATGGCTTCCTCACGGAAATCGGCCAATTGTCGGAGCAGCTTCGCGGGGCGTTCTTCGCCTGACCGTGAGGAGCCTGTTCGTAGAGTTGCCTGTTTGTGGACGTGCCTAGCCGTTCATGATCTCCCCGCGTTGTTTCATGTAGTCCTCCATGGCGATCTGGCCATTGGTGAACTTCGCATCCAGTTCAGCCAGCTTGCGGGCGCGGTAGCCCTGGGGCTCGGAACCGGCAGTGGGAAACGGCGCGGGAGCGGGCTGTCCGGCCCGGTAGGAATCGCTTGGGTAGGAACCGCTTGGGTAGGAGGCGTTCGACGGCGGCGCGACCTGCGGAGCCTCGTCTGCAGGGCGGATGACTGCCGGCCCTGGCGGGTAGCCCGGGTAATTCTGTTGCGGGTAGTCCTGCGGCGGGTAATTTTGTGGTGGGAAACCCTGTTGCGGATAATCCTGACCACGAAAATTCCCGTTCTGCAGGCGGCGGGCCTTGGACCGGTTGTACATGCGGATTCCCATGGGAATCAGCCACGAGCAGACGATGATCCAGAAGATCAGATTGTTCACAGTGCAGGCCTCCTAGGTCTTAACCCCAGCTTAGCCCTGTGCCCATCACAGCAGCTTGGCCTCCATGCCCAGGAAAATCCCGTAGCGTTCCGCTTCGGCTTCCAGGGCCATCTGCTCTTCCTTGGTTGTCGGCTTGTCCATCCGGACTTCGAGCCCGCACATGCCCCCTGCGAAGCTGTGCCGCCACCATCCGGCCAGCCTGCCGTCCACGAGGACTACATGCATGGGGCCGTTGTCCTCAGGCAAGTACGGTGCGGTGCCGCCCAGGTAGTGGCGGGATTGCGAGTACCCCATCACGTATTCGTCGAAGCATTGGATGAGGTCGACGCGGGGGAGCACGGAACCGGCCGCTGGACCGGCAGGAGCCTCCAGGGCTTCTACGTCAGCCGAGGCGCCGTAAAAGTCCAGGTCATCGAAGGAGACCCGGGCCAACGTTCCCGGTGATAATTCCGCGGCGACGTTGAGTCCCAACGTGACGTCTTTCATGGTCAGCCCGGACCACGCCGAACAGTCCTTCACGGTAGCCGGTCCGCGACTGCTGAAATACCGCAGGGCCATCTGCCCCAGGGCGTGTTCCCGGTCCGCTCCGCTGAGCGGCCCGGAAAAAGGAGCGGTGACGCGTTCGGAGAACAAAGCGTAGGTCTGCTTCAGGGCTCCTCCAGCCGAACGAACCGGAGCGCCGCTCACCAGAATGCCGCTGATTTCGGCGTGCATGAGGTGGTAGATGAAACCCAGCCCCTTGCCGGGAAAGCCGGCCTGGCCCAGAACATCAGCCAACTCCTCGCGGGTCTTGTGGGCACCATCCGCCACGGCTGCTGCAAGAATCCTCCCACTGTGGGCGGCAGTTTCCCCGTCCACCCCGGTCCGCTTGTACATGCCCTTGTTGCCTTGATGCAGCCGGTCAGCGGACAACGCCATCAACCAGCCCAAGTCATCCCTGTGCACAAAATGCCATGTGGGGCGCAGGATGTGCGTCCGCAGGATGGTTCCGTCGGCAACGGCCTGTTCTACTGCAGCTGCAGTGCTCGAGGGCGTCCGCTGCGCCACGGTCCAACGGGC
The DNA here is from genome assembly GCF_049315185.1 of Paenarthrobacter sp. C1. Lineage (NCBI taxonomy): Bacteria > Bacillati > Actinomycetota > Actinomycetes > Micrococcales > Micrococcaceae > Paenarthrobacter > Paenarthrobacter sp. C1. Next base: position 1,568,438 of record NZ_CP186052.1, read on the forward strand.
ATAGGCGAATTCCTGCGACTGGACGGCCAGGAGATTGCGCACCACATCCCCTGGAGCTGCACCCAGGGGAGGACGTAACTGTTGCCGTCGGAGACGCAACTGCCGGACCCCCGCTGTACGGGGAGAGTCATCACTCGCCATGCTGGTTCACCGGCCCATCGCTCCCGGCTAGCTCCGCGGCATCACGGTACCGGCGGCACCAAAGACCGGTCCCGGCGTCGGACGCTTTGGCGTGATGCCGTCGCCGGACGATTGGTGACGGAGCCTCCGGATAACCCAAGGTACGAAGTATTCCCGTGCCCAGACCAGGTCCGATGAGCGGGCTTCCCGCCATGTCCGGGGAGGAAGGGCCTTGGGTACCAGCGGCTCCAGGGTGTGCTGGACGTTCAATGCCTCCAGGACCATCATGGCGATGGTGTGGTGGCCCAGGGGGGAGAAATGCAGGCGGTCGGCATCCCACATCTGGGTGTCAGCGAGCTGCCGCAAGGACCACATGTCGGCAATGATGGCGTCATGGCGGGCTGCGACCGTTCGCAGGTTCTCGTTGTAGATGGCAACTTTGCCCCGGATGCGGCCAAGGACCGAGGACGCAGTATCCGGACCGTTGAAGAGGACCACCGTGGCCCCACCCGAGCCCAATTCGCCGACGGCGGCGTCGAGTTTCTCGGCCAGAAGGTCGGGATCACCGCCGGGGCGGATGAGGTCGTTTCCTCCGGCGGAAATGGAGACGAGGTCCGGTTGCAGTTCCAGGCAGGGGCCGACTTGCTCGTCGACGATCTGCTGCAGCAACCGGCCCCGGATGGCGAGGTTGGCGTAGGCGAAGTCCTCGTGTCCGCGTCCCAGCTCTTCGGCGACACGGTCCGCCCAGCCGCGGTAACCGCCGGGATTGGCAGGTTCGGGATCGCCGATGCCTTCCGTGAACGAATCACCCAACGCCACGTAACGGCTCCACGGGTGCTTTTGGGCGGGTTCGCCCGGTTTCACTAAATGATTGTTCTCACTCACGCTCATATCCTGCCCCCAGAGGGCCGACCTACGCCACCGTAGGTTGTTACTTACGGGTAACTGCAAGAATGGAGGCATGACTGAAGCCCCCGCTTTTCCAGCACCTGTTGTCCTCTGGTCCCACGAGGAAGCCGAACGCGCCGGCAAGCCCCTCCTGGTCCTGCTGCACGGCTACGGATCCAACGAGGACGATCTCTTCAGCCTGGCCGGGCTCCTCCCCGAGGGGTTCGTCGTGGCATCGCTGCGTGCACCGATGCCCATGGGCCCGGGTTTTACGTGGTTCCCGCTCACTGCGTCCATCGACTACTCCCTGGACGCCGTGAAGCTTGCCGCCGAATACGCCCTGGAATGGCTGGACACGGTAAAGGTCAACCATTCCTCGGTTACGCTTCTTGGCTTCTCCATGGGCATGGCCATGGCGACCACCATGCTCCGGTACCGTCCCGCGGACTTCGCGGCCGTCGTCGGGCTTTCAGGCTTCGTGATCGACGCCGGTGGCGACGCCGCGTTCAAGGACGACGAGCTGGACGGATCGGTGCCGATGTTCTGGGGCCGTGACCAGCAGGATCCTGTCATTACGCCGGACAAGATCGAATACACCATGGGCTGGGTCCGCAAGCATGTGGACCTTACCAAGGTCCTCTACACGGGCATGTGGCACGGCATCAACCAGCAGGAAATCGGGCACGTAGGGGAGTTCCTCACCCACAAGGTCCTCGCCCCCTAAGGGGCGTTGTTTCAGGCGGTGGTGATCCGCACTGTCTGACCGTTGACGGTCACGGTGTCACCGGCGTGGAGTTGGCGGCCGCGCCGTTCATCGATCTCGCCGTTGACCTTCACCAGGCCGTTCTTGATGAGCTCCGTGGCCTCTACGCCGTCCTCCACCAAGCTGGCGAGCTTGAGCAGTTGGCCAAGGCGGATCATGTCGTCACGGATGGGGATCTCTTCAATTTCGGGGTTGCTCATACAGCAATGATGCCTGAAGTAGTGTTGAGACGGTGCCGCAGCCTTCTCCCCGTTCAGCCCTTCCGTTGGCCGTTGGCCTGCCCATTGCAGTAGCAACGGGCCTGGTCATTCCGCTGCAGGGAAGGATCAACGGGGCGCTCGGCGCCAAACTCGACGACGGCATCGCCGCAGCTGTGGTGAGCTTCACCACAGGCCTGCTGCTGATCAGCGCGATATCCTTGGCGACGCCCAAAGGAAGAGCCGGTCTCCAACGCATCATCCCCGCCGTGCGGAACCGCAGCTTTCCCCGCTTCTACGTCATGGCCGGTGCGATCGGTGCATTGTTCGTCTTCGCGCAGTCTTTCACGGTGGCACTGCTCGGAGTCGCGCTGTTCACCGTGGCAGCCGTGACAGGGCAGACGCTGAGCGGTTTGCTCGTTGACCGCATGGGCATCGGGCCGGGTGGGCGCCGCGCCATCACAGGGGTGCGGGTCCTCGGCAGCGTCCTGACCGTCGCCGCCGTCGCTTGGGCTGTCTCGCCGCGCTTCGGCGGAGACGCCGACCTCGCCTCGCTGGTGCTGCCCGTCCTTCTTCCCTTGGCTGCAGGCTTCCTGATGAGCTTCCAGCAAGCCATGAACGGCACCGCCACGGTTCATTACGGCACGCCCGTGGCGGCGACCCTGGTCAACTTCGTTGCCGGTTCCACCATTCTCTGGATGGCGTGGCTGATCAAGCTCGCCGTCGCGGGACCGGGTAATCCGCTTCCGGCTGAGTGGTGGTACTACCTCGGTGGCCCCATGGGTTGCGTCTTTATCGGGCTGGCGGCCCTGCTGGTCCGCAGCCTGGGCGTGCTGATCACCGGCTTGGGCATGATTGCCGGGCAGTTGGTCGGGTCTCTGGTGCTCGACGTCGTGATCCCCAGTCCCGGCGCGGTGGTCGCCTTGCCCACGGTGCTGGGTACGGTCCTCACCCTCGCCGCGATCATCGTCGCCACCTTGCCCTGGCCCAAGGGAGCTTTCGCACGGAGAGGTGCGGCGAAAGGCCGGTAGGGTAGGAGTCAGTAAATTTCCCCCAAACCCCGCCGGACAACCTCGTCCGGAATCCGGGGTCAAACCACCGCGGACCGCACCCAGCGGCCCTGTAGAACAAATGGAGTCACCCATGGCAGCAAAATCCGTCCTTGACCAGGTCATTTCCCTCTCCAAGCGGAGGGGCTTTGTCTTCCAGGCCGGTGAAATCTATGGTGGCTCCCGTTCTGCCTGGGATTACGGCCCCCTCGGCGCAGAGCTGAAGGAAAACATCAAGCGCCAGTGGTGGCAGAGCATGGTCCGCGGCCGCGAGGACGTAGTGGGCCTGGATTCTTCCGTTATCCTGCCCCGCCAGGTATGGGAAGCGTCCGGCCACGTGGAGGTCTTCTCCGATCCCCTGGTTGAGTGCCTCTCCTGCCACAAGCGCTACCGCGCGGACCACCTCGAAGAAGAGTATGAGGAAAAGAAGGGCCGCCCGGCAGAGAACGGCCTGGCGGACATCGTCTGCGCCAACTGCGGTACGCGTGGTCAGTGGACCGAACCCCAGGAATTCTCCGGCCTCTTGAAGACCTTCCTTGGCCCCGTGGCCAGCGACGAAGGCATGCACTACCTGCGCCCGGAAACGGCACAAGGCATCTTTGTGAACTTCAACAACGTGCTCACCACCTCGCGCAAGAAGCCGCCGTTCGGCATCGGCCAGATCGGCAAGTCCTTCCGCAACGAAATCACGCCGGGCAACTTCATTTTCCGCACCCGCGAGTTCGAGCAGATGGAGATGGAGTTCTTCGTCGAGCCCGGCACGGATGAAGAGTGGCACCAGTACTGGATGAAGGAACGCATGTCCTGGTACACGGGCCTGGGTATCCGCGAAGAGAACCTGCGCTTCTTTGAGCACCCCTTGGAGAAGCTCAGCCACTACTCGAAGGGCACCACGGACATCGAGTACCGCTTCGGCTTCCAGGGTTCCGAGTGGGGCGAGCTCGAGGGCATCGCCAACCGCACGGACTTCGACCTCTCCACCCACGCCAAGGCCTCCGGCACGGACCTGAGCTACTTCAACCAGGCCACCAACGAGCGCTACACGCCGTACGTCATCGAGCCCGCCGCCGGCCTGACCCGCTCCTTCATGGCGTTCCTGATCGACGCCTATACCGAGGACGAGGCACCCAACGCCAAGGGCGGCGTCGACGTCCGCACGGTACTGAAGCTGGATCCGCGCCTGGCACCGGTCAAGGCTGCCGTCCTGCCGCTGAGCCGCAACGAGGACCTGTCCCCGAAGGCCAAGGCGCTGGGCGCCCAGCTGCGCAAGAACTGGAATATCGACTTCGACGACGCCGGTGCCATCGGCCGTCGCTACCGTCGCCAGGACGAAATCGGTACGCCGTTCTGCATCACCGTGGACTTCGACACCCTCGAAGACCAGGCCGTGACCATCCGTGAGCGCGACACCATGAGCCAGGAACGCGTTTCCCTGGACAAGGTTGAGGGCTACCTGGCCGCGCGTTTGATCGGCGCTTAGCCATGGCCTTGGAATACCGCGAATGGAAGGAAGGCGACGACCTCGCCCTTCTGGAAATCTGGGGTGGTCCTGAGACCCTCCCCGCAGAACAGTTCCGTGCTGCCCTTGCACCATCGAGCAACCAACCGTGGCGCCGGTGCATCGTGGCCGAGGACGTAGTCGACGGGGTGCGGATTCCCGTTGCCGCCGGCGTGGTCCACGAGGCCTCGCTGCACCCGGAACGGCTCTGGGCCTACATCGAGGTTGCCAAGGACCACCGCCGCAGCGGCGTTGGGGCCACCCTCCTGACGATGCTTCGCCGCGAAGCCGGGAACTCGCCGTCGGGCGTTTCCAAGCTCCGCAGCAAAGTTGAACCGGACACTGCAGGTGCGGCGTTCGCCGCTGCCGCCGGGCTGGCACCGATCCAGCGCTCCCAGCTGGTGGTGGTGGATCCTGAGCCTCTGACGCTGCCGCGTTTCGGGGACGGTTCCGAGGAAGCAGCATCGGAGCGAGTGGAGGATCTTGCGACCGGCTCGGTTGAGCTCAGCGACGTTGTTGGTAAGTACTACTCCCACGTCCACCACTGGGACAGCCCGGGGGAGCTCAGCATCGCCACTGTCCAGCGTCTGTTCCTGCACGATCTCACCGGCGCCCATGGTGCCATTGTGCTGCGGGCACCCAAAGCCAGCGCCTTCGGCGATGGTGTTCCGGCGAGCCGCAAGGGAAAGATCCAGGCTTTTGCCATCAGCTATGCGCAGGGCGGCACCGACGAACCGTCGGACGTCTTCCTTGGGCACGATCCCAGCCTGTCGGCCGAGGACGCTGCGTTTGCCGTCCGGGACCTGCTGGCGCTCATTGCCTATCAGCACCCAGTGTTGCTTGAAGTCGATGAGTCCATGACGGCCCTGCGGACAGTCCTTGGGCCGCTGCTGGAATCCGGTAAGGCCCATGTCCGGGGTGCGGATACGTTGATTGTGAGCGACTGAGCGACTGAGCGACTGAGCGATCGACGGCGTCGCGGTCGCCGTTGGACTACTGGCAATCCTGTCTGGCCCATGTTTCATGGGTCAGGCAGGATTTGCCGTTTCCGGGGTGGTTCCCGAAGGTTCTTGACGCGGCAAACGCTCAGGAGTAGTCCTATCGAAGTAAGCCCCCACGCCATCACATCCGGGGGGAGAAGCGTGTGGAAACATCCGGTCTCACGTCTGAATCGATGGTAAGCACTATGAACAAAATCGCCCTCGACGGGCTCCGAGAACAGTTGCGCGGACAACTCGTGACTCCCGAAGATCCTGACTACGACGCGGCACGCGCCGTCTTCAACGCCATGGTGGACAAGCGTCCTGCCGGCGTCATCCGTGTAGCCCAGGTCTCCGACGTCATCGCCGGCGTGAACTTCGCCCGGGAAAACTCCATGCCACTGGCAATCAGGGGAGGTGGGCACAGCGCTCCCGGATTCGGCACGTGGGACGACGCATTGGTTCTGGACTTCGTTAATCGCCCGGGGGTGCGGGTGGACCCGCAAAATTCCAGGGCCCGTGCCGAGGCAGGTACTACCTGGGCCGACTTCAACCACGCCACCCATGCCTTCGGGCTCGCCACCACCGGCGGCATCGTGGGATCCACCGGTGTGGCGGGTCTGACCTTGGGCGGGGGAATTGGCTACCTGGCAAGAAAGTACGGGCTCTCCTGCGACAACCTGGTCTCTGCGGATGTGGTGACCGCCGATGGCAACTTCCTGATCGCCAGCGACGAACAAAATCAAGACCTGTTCTGGGCCATTCGTGGCGGGGGAGGAAACTTCGGCGTGGTGACTTCCCTCGAGTTCCAGCTCCATCCCGTGGATATGGTCCATGCGGGAATCATCATTTATGGTGCCGAGAACATCCCGGCTGTTGCCCGGTTCTACCGCGACTACATAGCATCCGCGCCCGAAGAGTTCGGCGCCTTCCTGGGCTTCCACCAAGGACCGCCCGTTCCTTTCCTCCCCGAGGAATGGCACGGAAAGTCCGTTTGCGTCGTCGTGGGAATGTGGACGGGCGATCCAGCCGAAGGCGAGGCTCGCTGGCAGCCCTTCCTGGACGCCGCCCCGGTGGCGGGCTCCATGGTGGCTCCCATGCCGTATCCGGCCCTGAATGTGGCATTTGACGGGCTCAACCAGAAAGGCATGCAGGGGTATTGGAAAGCCAACTTCCTGCGCGATCTCAACGACGGCGCGATCGCTGCCCACGCACAGTTCGGGGCCACAGTGACCAGCGTCAACACTGCGGTCCACGTCTATCCCATAGATGGAGCAGTGTCCCGCGTAGGCGTGCAGGACACTGCCTTTGCCCACCGCGACATGAAGTTCGCTCCGGTCATCGCCACCCAGTGGCCCGACCCTGCGGACAACGAAGCAAACATCGCATGGGCCCGAGCATATGCAGCTGCGTTGGCCCCGCACTCGGAAGCTGGTGGATACATCAATTTCATGGACTCCGAGGACCAGAACCGAATCGCGGACAATTACGGACCTAACTGGGAAAGGCTGGTAGCGGTCAAAGCCAAATACGACCCCGACAACCTCTTCCGCGTAAACCAGAACATCGCGCCGGCCTGAGTCGGGAGTCCGCACGTAAACGGCACCTATGGCTCGGCATGGCGTCGATAAGCTAACTGGATGACGATGATCGAGGCCTTTGGGCCTACCTTGCTGGGCGTCGTCCTCCTCGTGGCCCTGACCGCGGTAGTGCTGACCGTTTATCGGGTGCCCTACCGGTGGGCGCCGGCTCTGGCGATCCCGAGGGGGACGGTGCAGTTGATGGTCATCAGTGTCATCCTCAGCGGTGTCATCTCGAGTCCATCGTTTGTTGCCGCAGCGTTGCTGGTCATGTTTGCCGTTGCTGCAATGACGGCCACCCGGCGGATGGGCTGGAGTTGGAAGAACCTTGGCCTCGTGGGCGGATCCATGGGGCTCGGTGTTGCCGTGACGCTCGAGGAAGTGGAAGGATGGTTGGCCTTGGGCCGACACCTCGTCAGTCAATGCTGGAGCTGGCCCGCCACACTGTGTATTCGGCGTTGATTCCGTCCATAGACCAAACAAAGACGACGGGGCTTGTGACTCTGCCGGGTGCTTTTGTCGGGGCTATATTCGGTGGCATTTCACCGCTTGAGGCCGGACGGTTCCAGATCGTGGTGCTGGCCGGAATCATGGCGGCCGGTGCTTTGACCGCAGTTTTGGTCATCGCTTCCCGCGCCGCTGTTCAGCTGCGTCCAGCGCCATTGAGCCGGTGATGGGGCTACCGGCGATATTTGAAGGCCCGAGGAGCAGGTAGCTGTTGAGGATGCCCGTGGCCAGCCTATGGCATGGACATTGGGAGAATGATCCTCATACAGGTGCCTTGCGGGCCCGTGGAAACCACGTCAGCGGAGCCTCCGGCGGCGACGGCGATGTCGCGGACAAGGGCCAGCCCGATGCCGAAACTGCGCTGCTGCTGGCCCACGCCTTGATGGGTTGTCCGGGCGAATCGGTCGAAGATCCGGTCCCGGTCAATGCCGGTGATGCCCGGGCCTGTATCAGTCACGGTAATGATGGCCTGGCCGCCGGCAACGTTGGTGGCAACCGCTATCTGGCCGCCTGCCGGAGTATGGACAAGGGCGTTCTCCGCCAGACCCAGGATTGCACGGTGAAGCCTTTGCGGCGCAATGACCGCCCGTGGTTGTCCCTGGTTGGAACAATTCAGGGTAATGTCCCGGTTGGCAGCCAACAGCCGGACGCTGTCCACCACGTCCTGGGCAACGCCAGCGACGTCAGTCACCACAGCATACGGTTCCTGCGCCGCTCCGCTGGCGGATTCAAGGAGTTCGTTGACGATCGCGGTCAGGGCGGACGTGTCGCTTCGGATTCTAGCCAGCGCTTGGCCGTCCGCCGTATCAGGTGTTGTGCTGCGCTGCACCAGTTGAATTCTGGCGTCCAGGATAGCCAGGGGCGTGCGCATCTCGTGACTCGCGTCCTGAACGAAACGCCGTTGGATGGCCAGTGCCTCGCCCAGCGGCCGGATCGCGCTGCGGGCGCTGAGCCAGCCAATACCCCCGGCCAGCAGGACTCCCACCGCCCCGGCGATGGTCATCGCTTTGATCAGATCCTTGGTATCGAGATAGGCGTACACCGCGCCCGGCTCAGCCGGTTCCGGGCTGCCGGACTGGTTGAGCAGGTACAGCGTAGCCGCCGCCAGGAGGCACAGGACCGCAATGGCGCAGGCGGCACTGATGCGAAGAGCGATTCGCAGGGATGCCCGACGCAGGAATGCTTGATCCTGACCCCCAGAAGCGGGTTCTTTAGTCATTCGCATCACCAATCTGATATCCCAAGCCGTGCACGGTCCGAATAACAGATTTCGAAATTTTTCGTCGCAGGTGGTGTACGTAGGTATCGATCATCCCTGGCAGGTCACCCTGGCTTAACGTGGCATTGAGCAGCTCTTCGCGCGTGTAGACGCGATCTGGTTTCGCCGCCATCGTAGCCAACAGTTCGCTCTCCTTCGCCGTCAGGGAGGCTTGGAATCCATGGATGGACCGGATGGACCTGGCAGCAGGGTCCAGTTCCCAATCTCCAATAGTGAAAGTCTTGGGCTCTGGCTGGTAATTGCGGGTCAACGCCCTCAGCCGCGCACCCAGTTCCAGCGCGTCGAAGGGCTTGGTCATGTAGTCATTGGCGCCCGCATCGAGTCCCCTGACCTTCTCATCTGTTGCGCCGAGCGCGGTAAGGATGAGGACAGGGGTGGCGATGCCTTTGGACCGGAGCGCGCCAATCAGCGCGACACCGTCCATGCCGGGCAGGCCCCGGTCCACTACCATCACATCCCAGCTCCGGGAAAGTCCCAGATGCAGGCCCTCATGGCCGTCTACCGCGACGTGGATTTGGTAGTCCGGCTCGAGGAGTTCGGCGATAAGCGGTCCCAGGACGGTGTCGTCTTCGACCAGAAGCAGGGACGGCTTGGTGGGTGTGCTCACGAATCCATTCTCGCTTGTTGGTCACTTTCCGGCTTACGGGCCCGCTTGCGCTTGAGGAACTCGATGCCCCACGGCAACACGGAGACGAGGACCATGACAATTGCTATGAGATCAATGTTCTTCGACACGAAGTCAAACCGCCCCAGCCAGGAGCCAAGCAAGGTCACGGAGGTCGCCCAGAGGATTGCCCCAGTGACATTCCAGAGAGCGAAGGATTTATAGTCATAGCGCGCGATTCCCGCGCTCAGCGGCGCGAAGGTCCGTACCACGGGCACAAAGCGCGCCAGGAGCAGGGCCGGGCCCCCTCGGCGACGGAAGAACTCCTCCGCCTTTGTCAGGCGCGCAGTCTTCAGTACCCGGGCGTCGTCCGAAAACCATCGGCGGCCGAACCGGCGGCCCAGCAGATAGCCCACTTGGTCACCGGCAATGGCGGCCACGGCCACAACGGTGATTAATACCGGCAATGTCAGGTTCAGTTGCTGGTGCAGGAGCCCGGCAGTGAAGAGCAGCGAATCTCCCGGCAGGAACGGAAACAGGACACCGGACTCGATAAAGATGATCAGAGCCACGACCGCCAGCGTTGCAGGGCCCAGACCCTGCAGGAGGCTTGCCGGATCCAGGATAGGCAGCAGTTCGGTGTGGATCAGTGCAGGGGCGAACGTGAGGGCTTCCATGTGGGCTTCTTTCACTGGGGACTCCGGCGGGACCGGGACGACGATGTGGACTGGAGCCGGGCAAAAACCGAGGGGGCATACCGGTTCCATAGGCCAGCCATCAACACGACGGCCGCAAGCGTTGCCGGGAACGACGCCACGACATCCAGGGGATAGTGTGCTCCGATGTACACGCGGGACCATGCGACGATCACTGCCAGGCCTGTTCCGATCCAGAGAACCGGTTTCTCCGCGCGGCTCCCTCGAGAGAGAAAATATGCCGCCAGGGCAAGGGCGACAGCCAGAGACGTGTGCCCGCTGGGAAAGCTGTTGGACACTGGCTCCGGAACAAGGGGATCCAGCAATAGGTCCGGGTCAGGTCGGATCCTGCCGATGACCACCTTGAACAACTGGCAGGTCAACCACCCTGAGCCCACCGTGAGGGCAAAGAGCACAGCTTTCGGGGGCGACCTTCGGATCAGGACGAGGTACAGGCTAGTGGCCAGCACCATCAGCGCTCCGGCCACAGGTCCGAACAGCAGGTTCAACGCCAAAGCCAAACCAGTCAGGACGGGGATGTGGTTGCGGCTGAAGCCTTGGTCCACGGCCAACTCAGCCGACGTGAAACCTGGCACCCACTGGACCGCCAGCCCAACAGTGATGACGGCCACCGCAAGCACCACCGCAACGGTCAGCCAGTGTCGGTGAGCGGGCAGCCGCTGTAGGTGCACAGGGCCGGATGGCGGTTTTTGCAAGATGGGACCCTTCGGCAGGACGTATCGTTCTTCCCATCGTCTGCCAGGACAATTAAGAACCAGTTAAGAAGTCCCCGGACAAGTTGTGCCGCCAAGTTGTGCCGTCAGATGGTGATACGGTCCGCGGGCTCCCTGACCTGTTCCCGAGGCAGCACCGGATCATCCTGACGCCGGATCCTCCAGAAGGAGGTCCGGCGAGCACTGCCGTCCCACGTAGGGTTAACCCATGAGGTTTTGCAGCTGATGGGCCACAGTCACTCCCACGGTCATTCCGAGGGTTCGGAACCAACTCCGCAGGCGATCGCTTCCCGTAAACGGGCCAACTGGCTGCTGGCGGCCGTCCTGGTGCCGTTGGGTGTGCTCACTCTCGTGGCGATGTTGCTCATGTGGCCGTCGGGCAGCCGGCAGGGAATCAACTTTTCCAGTCCCTACCAGGCTGCCCCGGGGGTCACTTTCGATACCGGCAAAATCCAGAGCGTGGTAGTGGAGAGCTGCTCGCAGACCGGTCAAACGAACAGCAGCCAGTCCGGCAACAGCCAGTCCGGCAGCAGCCAGCCCGGCAACAGCCAGTCCAACCAAACCGGCGGGTCCCAGTGCACCTTCGCCTACACCGTTCCGGACAAGGGCGGCGAGGCGGTCAAGGTGGTCATCAACCCTGATGTTGCGATGTCCCACGGGGTGGATGTCGGCGACTCCATCCGCTACCTGAACCTTTCCGGCGTCCAAGGAAGCAGTGCAGGCAACGGCGCCCCGGCGTACGTCTTCGTTGATTTTGTCCGTAACATCCCCATAGCCGCCCTGGCGGTGCTATACGCGGTGGTGGTGATCGCTGTTGCCCGTTGGCGCGGCTTCCGTGCCCTGCTGGGCCTGGTGGGGGCCTACTTCGTCCTGGTCAGCTTCATCCTGCCCGGTCTGGTGGAGGGCAAGCCACCGCTCCTGCTGGCGCTCGTGGGGTCCACGGTGATCATGATCGGGGTCCTCTACTTTGCCCACGGGTTCTCGGCGAGAACGTCCACAGCGTTGCTGGGCACCATCTTCGGCCTGGGAATCACCGCCCTGCTGGCCGCCTGGGCCACGGATGCAGCAAATTTGGCGGGCGTAGGAAACCACGACGCTTCAACGTTGGTGAACATGTCACCGCAGATATCGATCTCCGGGATTATCCTGTGCGGTTTGATTATTTCCGGCCTCGGTGTCCTCAATGACGTCACCATCACCCAGTCCTCGGCCGTTTGGGAACTCTATGAGCTGGCGCCGAACACCAGCGCCCGCAAGCTGTTTTCCTCTGCGATGCGGATTGGCCGGGACCACATTGCGTCCACGGTCTACACCATCGCCTTTGCGTATGCGGGTGCCGCCCTTCCCATTCTGATCATTGTGATGCTGTACGACCGCCCCTTGGCCGAGGCCCTGACCAGCGCCGAACTGTCGGAAGAAGTCATCCGGACCCTGGTGGGCTCCATCGGCCTCGTCCTTGCCATCCCGGTCACTACCCTCATCGCCGTACTGGTGGTCAAGGCCACCGGGATGAAGCGCCTTGCCGCCGCGGGGACCGCCGTCAGTCCGGACGACCTTGACGACACCGGCGCGCTGGCCGCTGCCGCCGTCGTGGCCGGTTCCGAGAAGGACGAAAGGAACGACGCCGGTACCCGCCCGGGTGCCGGGGACGGGCCGGTGCGGCCCGGGAGTCGCCGGGCGCAGCGCGAAGCCGAACGCCGGGGCAGCGACTAGCCCGATGACATTTGTCATCCCGAACAGGTGACACCCGCTACGGGTGTATGGATGCTCCTCCGGCTTGAATGGGTACACCAGACCTATTCCAGGGAGAGCAATGACAACACCGGGTGTTCCTGCGGTTCGCGCCGCCGGACTTCATAAGAGCTTCGGAAAAGTGCAGGCGGTGCGCGGCCTGGACCTGACGGTTCAGCAGGGGGAGGTCGTGGCTTTCCTGGGCCCCAACGGTGCGGGAAAGACCACCACCATCGACATGATCCTGGGCCTGAGCACCCCGGATGCCGGCGAGGTGTCCATTTTCGGCCATAGTCCCAGGGGAGCCATTTCCCGCGGACAGGTGGCCGCCGTCATGCAGACCGGGGGTTTGCTGCGCGACATCAGCGTCCGGGAAACCGTGCAGCTCACGGCCGCGATGTTTGATTCGGCACGGCCCGTGGATGAAGTCCTGACCCGCGCGGGAATCCTGGACATCGCCGACCGCCGGGTTGAAAAGTGCTCCGGCGGCCAACAGCAACGTCTTCGCTTCGCCATGGCTTTGGTCTCGGATCCTGGCCTGCTGATCCTGGACGAGCCAACCACGGGCATGGACGTTGCGGGGCGCCGGGACTTCTGGTCCGCCATCCGCGACGACGCGTCGAGGGGTCGCACCGTCATCTTCGCCACCCACTACCTCGAGGAGGCGGACGCCTACGCAGACAGGATTGTGCTGGTCCGCCAAGGGACGGTGGTTGCCGACGGCACAGCAGCGCAGATCAAGAACCTGGCGTCCGGGAGGACAGTACGGGCTTCGCTGCCGGCCGGTGACCGCGCGCTGCTGGCAGGATTGCCGCCGGCAGACCATGTGGAGTTCGACGGCGGCCGCGTCACCGTCCGCACCTCCGACTCGGATTCCGTAGTCCGGTTCCTGCTCACCAAAACAGGAGCCCACGATCTTGAAGTGGTTGCGAACAACCTTGAGGAGGCCTTTGTGACCCTCACCGCGGACGAAGCCGGGACGGCCACAACCCCCACGGATAGCTCAACCCCCACGGATCCAACAGCCCCCACGTATACCTCAGCCCCCACTGCTTTGAAAGGGGAGCGGGCATGAGCCAGTCGACAGCAATGCAGGACCGCAAGCCCTCCGCCGGCGGTGTCAACACGACGTTCCTGTGGATCGAAATCAAGCGGATGCTCCGGAACCGCCGGACCATCGTCTTCACCGTGCTCATGCCCGCGATCTTCTTCTTCATTTTCGGGCTGTCCAATAAAGACCAGCAATTGCCCAACGGCCACAGCTACGGCCAGTACATCCTGATCAGCCTGACCGTGTACGCAGCCATGACGGCCGCCACGGGAGCCGGCAGCCAGGTGGCGGTCGAACGTGCCCAGGGATGGAGCCGGCAGCTGCGCCTCACGCCCTTGCTGCCCGGGGCGTATATCGCCATCAAGGCAGCTGCGGCGCTGACCCTCTCGCTGGTGGCTGTGATCGCCCAGTTCGTGATCGGAGCCATCGCCGGAGTGACCATGGACGCGCAGACGTGGCTGACCGCCGGGCTGGTGGCCTGGTTGGGTTCCCTGGTGTTCGCCGCCCTGGGACTTTTCGTGGGGTACCTCATGCCCAGCCAGAACGTCATGCAGATCCTTGGACCGGCCCTGGCGATCCTTGCCATGCTGGGAGGCCTTTTCATGCCGATCGAAATCATGGGCGATACCTTCGGGACCATCGCCAAATTCACGCCCGCCTACGGGATCGGTCAGCTGGCGCGCAGCCCCATCACCGGTGAGTTCGACGTCTTGTGGATTCTCAACGTCCTGGTCTGGCTCGCCATCTTCGTCGGCGGCGCCGCCATGGCCTTCCGCCGCGACACCAGCCGCGTCTGAGTTGCTCCGGCGTGGCTAAGGTGGGATCCATGAGCAGCCAGTCCCTGGGGGATGCCTTCCGCGGTCCCGGACCCCGCAAATGGTTCATCGGCGCCGGCTTTTCCATTGTCCTCTGGGCGTGGCCCACCTGGAACCTCGTGTGGTCCGTGGACGAACCGGCAGGCTGGAAGGTACTGGCCTCGGCGTCGTTGGTGGCCTTCTTCGCCGCCTATGCCGTCTTGCCGATGTTCAGCCGGGTACGGGACAGCCGGACCGGCCTGCTGTGCCTCGCGATCCTGCTGGCACTCAACGGCCTGGTGATCCTCCTGGTGGGCAGGGAAGCGCTGTGGACGTGGCCTTTCCTGGCGTGCGCCATTGGAATGACCACACTTCCGCCGCGCGTCGACTTCGCTGTGATCATGGCGCTTTCGGGAATTTCACTTGCGTCGGAACTCGCCGGCGGCAACCCTGGACAGGCTTTCTTCCAACCGGCCCTCATCCTGTCCCTGGGATTCATGATGTCCTCGTTTGCGCGCCTGATCCGCCAGACCGTTGAACTCCGGACCGCCCAGACTGAACTGGCGGATGCCGCCGTCGCCGCCGAACGCAGCCGTGTGGCCAGGGACATGCACGACATCCTGGGGCATTCCCTCACTGTCATAGCGGTCAAAGCCGAGTTGGCTGCCCGGATGTTGGAGCAGGCACCCGGCGGACCGGCCAAGGACAAAGCCTCAGCGGAAATCGTGGAAGTCCAGGAGCTGGCGCGTGGTGCGCTCGCAGATGTCCGGGCCACCGTTGCCGGCTACCGCGGGGTCAATGTCCTGGCAGAACTCGCGGCGGCCCGGACGGCGCTGGAGTCGGCGGGTATCGACGCTGATCTTCCGGGGACGGTGGAGCAGGTGCCCGCCAAGCACCGTGAGCTGTTCGGCTGGGTACTGCGCGAGGGCGTGACGAACGTTGTGCGGCACTCCGGTGCCGGGCGCTGCCGGGTCCGGTTGACGGCGTCGACGGTTCTGGTGGAGGACGACGGCGTGGGGCCTGGTCCGGCAGCGGGCGGCAACGGGCTGGCGGGGCTTCGGGAGAGAGTGGCCAGTGCCGGTGGCACAGTAAACATTGGTGCGAGCGACCTGGGAGGGTTCAGATTGGCTGTTGACATATGACCATCCGGTTGGTGATCGCGGACGACCAGGCGCTGGTGCGCGGTGCCCTTGCCGCCCTTCTGGGGCTTGAAGAGGACATCGACGTGGTGGCGGAGCTGGCGGACGGCACAGGCGTTGTGTCGGCCGTGCTGGAGCATGCCGCCGACGTGGCGATGCTCGACGTCGAGATGCCCGGTCTGGATGGCATCAGCGCTGCCGCGGCAGTCCGCCGTGCGGTGCCGACATGCCGCGTCCTGATGGTCACGACGTTCGGCAGGCCGGGTTATCTCAGGAGGGCCATGCAGGCCGGAGCCTCCGGGTTCGTGGTCAAAGACACGCCTGCGCGGCAGCTGGCCGAAGCCGTGCGTCGCGTGCACAGCGGGCTCCGCGTGGTGGACCCGATGCTCGCCGCGGAGTCTCTGACCTCCGGTGACAGTCCGCTGACCGAGCGGGAGGTCGAGGTGCTGAAGGCTGCATCCGACGGCGGTACGGTGGCGGACATTGCCAAAGCGGCGATGCTCTCGGAGGGCACGGTACGGAACTATCTCTCAGCGGCGATGGCCAAGACCGGCGGCCGGACGCGGGCGGAAGCCGTGCGCCTGGCACATGAGAACGGGTGGCTTCTGTGAGGGCCTGCGCCCCCGATTTGCCCTGCTTTGCAACAATGGATAGGTGACTGTAGTAGCAACGCCTCCCGCACCAAAGCTTGAGCTCCCGCCCCTGAAGCTCGGCGGGATTACCGTGGACACCCCGGTAATCCTTGCGCCGATGGCCGGAATCACCAACTCCGCCTTCCGCAGGCTCTGCCGTGAATACGGTGGCGGCTTGTACGTGGCCGAGATGGTGACCTCGCGTGCCTTGGTGGAGCGGACGCCGGAATCGCTGCGCATCATCTCCCATGACGAGGACGAGAAAGTCCGCTCCGTCCAGCTCTATGGCGTGGACCCCGTAACCGTAGGCGCAGCGGTGCGGATGCTCGTGGACGAGGACCGCGCCGACCACATCGACCTCAACTTCGGCTGCCCCGTCCCCAAGGTCACCCGCCGCGGGGGAGGGTCCGCGCTGCCGTGGAAGATCGACCTCTTCACCTCGATCGTGCAGACCGCGGTCAAGGAAGCCTCCAAGGGCGGAATCCCGCTGACCATCAAGATGCGCAAAGGCATCGACGATGACCACCTGACCTACCTGGAGGCAGGACGCATCGCCCGTGACTCCGGAGTTGCCGCAGTGGCGCTCCATGGCCGGACGGCTGCACAGTTCTATTCCGGCCAGGCCGACTGGTCCGCGATCGCCCGCCTCCGCGAGGCCCTCCCGGACATCCCGGTGCTCGGCAACGGCGATATCTGGTCCGCTGAAGACGCTGTCCGGATGGTGCGCGAAACCGGCGTCGACGGTGTTGTCGTCGGCCGTGGGTGCCAGGGCCGTCCCTGGCTGTTCGGCGATCTCCAGGCTGCTTTCGAAGGCAGCGACCAGCGGCACCGGCCCGGGCTGCGCGAGGTTGCCGAGGGCGTCTACCGTCACGCGGAACTGATGGTGGAGACCTTCGGGAACGACGAATACAAGGCTCTCCGCGAAATCCGCAAGCACATGGCCTGGTACTTCAAGGGCTACGTGGTGGGCGGCGAGCTGCGGGCGAAACTTGCCACAGTGCCCACCCTGGAGGTCCTGCGGGAATTGCTCGACGAACTGGACATGGATCTTCCTTATCCGGGCGTCGATTCCGAGGGCCCCCGGGGGCGTGCCGGATCCCCGAAAAAGCCGACGCTGCCCAAGGACTGGCTGGACAGCCGTCAGCTGAACGCTGAACAGAGCGCGGATATCTCCGCAGCGGAGCTGGACGTTTCGGGCGGTTAGCCTCACACGTGTAAGACTGGCTCAAGAAGCTCCACACCCCGGCGCTTGAAGGAGGCAGATACCCATGGGAACCGAAGCAATGCTTGGCCACGATGCAGCAAGCCACGATTTTGTGCTGGCCATCCCCGGATACGCCGAGGCAGACTCTGCCCGGTGGGTTGAAGAGCCGCGCAAGAGCAACTACCGCTCCGACTTTGAACGGGACCGCGCCAGGGTCCTGCATTCCTCCGCGCTGCGACGCCTGGGCGCCAAAACACAGGTCGTGGCCCCGGACACCGATGACTTTGTCCGCACCCGGCTCACGCACAGCCTCGAGGTAGCGCAGGTAGGCCGCGAACTGGGCCGTTCGCTGGGTTGCGATCCCGATGTCGTGGACACCGCTTGCCTGAGCCACGATCTTGGCCACCCTCCGTTCGGCCACAACGGCGAATCCGCATTGAACGAAGTGGCTCACACGATCGGCGGTTTCGAAGGCAACGCCCAGACGCTTCGGTTGCTGACCCGGCTCGAACCCAAGGTGCTCGCTGCGGACGGCAGGCCGGCAGGGCTTAACCTGACCCGCGCGAGCCTGGACGCCGCCTCCAAATACCCGTGGTCCGCCGTCGACGCCCCCGTGATCCATGGCCACCGCACCAGCAAGTTCGGCGCCTACGAAGACGACCTTCCCGTATTTGAGTGGCTGCGCGAGGGCGCGCCCGGCAACCGCTCCTGCATCGAGGCGCAGGTGATGGATCTGGCCGATGACATCTCGTACTCGGTGCACGATGTGGAAGATGCGATCGTTGCCGGCCACTTCCAGCTGAAGTGGATGGAGAACCCTGACCATCGGGCGCGGGTGGTGGGCTACACCAAGCAGTGGTACCTCCCGCACAACGACCCCGCCGAAATTGATGCTGCCCTTGCCCGGCTCGAGGCCACCAAGGTCTGGGTCCGGGAAGCTGACGGCAGCCGCAAGTCGATGGCGGCGCTGAAGGACATGACCAGCCAGTTGATCGGCAGGTTTTGCCAAAGTGCCATGGAAACAACGCGGGCGCATTTCGGACCGGCCAACCTCACCCGTTATGACGCCGAACTCATGGTCCCCGAGGAGACCGTGACGGAGATCGCGGTGCTCAAGGGACTGGCCACCACCTTCGTCATCTCCACGGACCACCGGCAGCCTGTCTACGAACGCCAACGCGAAGTGCTGCACGCGCTCGTGGGCGTCTTGAACGCCACAGGCGACCGCCACCTGGAGCCGATGTTCGCCGCCGACTGGAGGGACGCCGTCGACGACGGTGCCCGCCTGCGCGTCGTCATCGACCAAGTGGCGTCGTTGACGGATGTCTCTGCCCTGGCCATGTACGAGCGTCTGGTGGGCAGCCTCCCGTCGCTTTGGTGAGGCGCGCCCGGGCGCCGGGCGGTTTGGTCGATGCGACTAGGATGGACACGTGGCTGGCCTGATCAAACGTGAAGATATCGACGAAGTACGCCAGCGCACGGACATCAAGGAAGTCGTTGACGGATACGTCACGCTCAAAGGTGCCGGACTGGGCAGTTTCAAAGGCCTGTGCCCCTTCCACGACGAACGTTCTCCCTCCTTCACCGTCCGCCCGCAGGTGGGCAGGTATCACTGCTTCGGCTGCGGCGAGGATGGCGACGCCATTTCCTTCGTCCAGAAGATGGATCACAGTTCCTTCCACGAAGCCGTGGAAAAGCTCGCGGCCAGGATCGGTTACGAGCTGCGGTACGAAGACGGCGGGACGGGTCCCAGCCGCGAGGAAGTGGGCAAGCGCCAGCGCCTGCTGGACGCCCACAAGATCGCCGATGAGTTCTTCCGCGCACAGCTTCTGACCCCCGGAGCGGCGGAAGGCCGTAACTTCCTGGATGGCCGCGGGTTCGACCGTGCTGCCGCCGAACACTTCGGAGTGGGATACGCGCCACAAGGCTGGGACGCGTTGTTGAAGCACCTGCGCGGACGCGGCTTCACGGATGCTGAGTTGAAGCTCACTGGAATGTTTTCAGAAGGTAATCGAGGCATTTACGACCGCTTCCGTGGCCGGCTGATCTGGCCCATCCGGGACATCGCGGGGGACACCATCGGTTTTGGTGCGCGCAAACTCTACGAAGACGACCAGGGCCCCAAATACCTGAACACCCCGGAGACCACGCTCTACAAGAAATCCCAGGTCCTCTACGGCATCGACCTCGCCAAACGGAACATCGCCAAGGAGCGCCAGCTGGTAGTGGTGGAGGGGTACACGGACGTGATGGCCTGCCACCTTGCAGGGGTCACGACGGCGGTAGCCACCTGCGGTACAGCCTTCGGTACAGAACACATCAAGGTGGCCCGGCGGCTGCTTTCCGACGACGGCAGCGGGGGAGAGGTCATTTTCACCTTCGACGGTGATGCTGCCGGCCAGAAGGCCGCTCTGCGGGCGTTCGAGGAGGACCAGCGGTTCACGGCCCAGACCTACGTGGCTGTGGAGCCTTCCGGTGCCGATCCCTGTGACCTTCGCCAGCTCAAAGGTGATGCCGCTGTGCGCGAGCTCATCGGCACCCGGAAACCGCTCGTCGAATTCGCCATCAGGGCCACCCTGCGTCGGCACAACCTGGACACCGTGGAAGGCCGCGTAGCAGCGCTCCGTGAGGCTTCTCCGGTGGTGGCGCAGATCAGGGACTCAGCCACAAGGCCCGAGTACACGCGGAACCTTGCCGGCTGGCTGGGCATGCCCATCGAGGAAGTCAGCCGATACGTCGGCGCGGCCGCTAAACGGGGGACAAGCGGCAGCAACGCTGCAGGCAGCGGCGAGCAAGCAGCGGCCGCGGCAGCACCGCCGTCGGGCGGTCCGGTGTTCAACCGTCCCAACCCTCGCGACCCCGTAGCGGGGATGGAGCGCCAAGCACTCGAGGTGGTGCTTCAGGATCCCGCAGTGCTCGGTGGAGTGGCGTGGGACCGCTTTGCGGCTACGATGTTCGCCACGCCGGCCTATGCTGCCGTCCATGCGGCGATCCGCGCCACGGGGCTCGGCCATACGGCAGACCCGGTGTCGTGGGTGGAGCAGATCCGGCAGGAAGTACCCGAGCCCCTGCGCAATCTGGTGTCCGAACTTGCTGTGACACCACTGCCCGCCAGCACCCCGGAAGCGATGCAACGGTATTGCCGGGATATCCTGGCCCGACTCTTCGAGCTTCAGATCACCCGCATCAAGGCCGACAAGATGGGGCAGCTCCAACGGCTCGACGCTGCCTCCCAGCCTGAGGAATTCCAGCGGCTGAACCGTGAGTTGATGCAGCTCGAAATGGAACGCCGGGCGCTGCGCTCGGACGGCTGAGATCCTCGATTTCGTTTTCCGGCAGCCCCCTGTTAAGCTAGTAACCGCTTCATTCCTCCGTAGCTCAATTGGCAGAGCATTCGACTGTTAATCGAAGGGTTACTGGTTCAAGTCCAGTCGGAGGAGCGCACAATACCCCCGTTCCGGTTCGCCGGAGCGGGGGTATTTTTATACCCCCAGGGGGTATCGCCGACCGATTTCACATCCGGTAAAACCTTTGCTAAAGTCATAACCGCTTCATTCCTCCGTAGCTCAATTGGCAGAGCATTCGACTGTTAATCGAAGGGTTACTGGTTCAAGTCCAGTCGGAGGAGCACAAGGGCCCCGTACCCGCCTAATGGCTGGTGCGGGGTCTGCCTTTTAAACGAAATCCATCTCCACCTGGAGGAAGCGCGCGGCTTCCGCCACAGCCGCCATGAACGAGTCCTGCTCGGTGGGAGGGGTCCTGGGCTCACGCGGATGCCACTCATGCGGCGCCGAGTAGACTCTCGTGAAACCGCCGCCCGGAGGGGCATAGAAAATCCCGAACCTTTGGACCGGCCACTCCGGCGAGGTCTCCGGAGCGACCAACAGTGCGGCATCCGTTTCGGGGTTGTACCACTGGGCTATGGGCCGTCGCCGGTCGTCCGTGAAGAGTCCACCCGCGTACAAAGCGGCCGACGGCGGACTGGTCACCGAGCACAGGCGCTCCCACCACAGCGGGAGGATGCGGTCATCCTTGCGCTGCCACGGTGCCGGTAACGGGTTCAGCTCTTGCCAATGTGGCACATCTCAATTTTATCGCCGGTGGGTGGCCGCGAAAAGAGCTTCTAGCGGGACAGGCCCAGGCGCGGGTACAGCACTTCGAAGCCCTTCTCCAGGCCTGCGTTCAATGCCAGGCCCACGTGTCCGCCGTTGGGTACCTCGTAGTACGTCACTTTCATTCCGGACGCTTGCGCCGCCGCGGACACGGCTTTCGCGGCGGCCACGTAGGTGGGGTCGTCCGAGCCGGCAGTGAACACGGCAGTTGTGTCGGGGAACTGTTTGCCCTTCATGATGTTGATGGGCTTTTGGGCATCATAGGCGGCTTGGTTACCGCCAAAGATCCCGGCCAGGTTCTCCGCGGGGTCCTCTGCGCCGGGGAACTCCTCGCCTGAGATGTCCACCACGTTGCCCCACATTCCGGGGTACTTGACGGCGAAGGAGATGGCGCATTGGCCGCCGTTGGAATAACCGGCGATGGTCCAGTGGTCCCTGTCCGGAAGGATGCTCAAGTTGTCCTTGGCCCAGTTCACCACGTCCTGGTTGATGTACTTCTCGACGTTTCCGTACTTAGGGGTGTCCAGGCACAGGGTGTCATCCTGGTCCGGGCCGATCTGGTCGGCGACGATCGCAATGGGGGCCAGTCCATTGTTTTTTGCAGCGAACTCGTCGAGGGCGGCGGAGACGTACTGCGGATCGGGGAGGCCCGGCTGGCCCATCATGAGGACGAACAGGGGAAGCCTCGGTGGATTGGCAGTCAGGGCAGCCGGTGGAAGGTAGATACCGGCCGGGCGCGCGTCGAAACCCGACACCGTGGCCGGGATGACTTGGGTCCCCACCTTGCCTTTCGAGGGCATGTTGGCGGGCGGAGTCCAGTGCTGCCACAAGGGTCCGGCCGGAATGGACGCATCCGGGTCCGGCTTGTTCAGTTCAATGACGTCCTCGGTTGAGATCCCCAGGGCCGAACCCAGGGTGTTGTTCAGTCCGAACTCGGCGTTGATTTGCAGGGCGGAGACAGTGGCGAAGACGGGGACCGAGATGATGGCCACCACTTTCCGCCAGCGCGCGCTGTGGAGAAAACTCACCGCGACCAACCCCAAAGCGGCGAAGCAGCTGATCGACCAGAACCATACCCGCGGGGTCAGTCCCACGTGAAAGACGTCCAGCACGTCCTCCACGATCCACACGGTGAACCACCCCACCAGCCCTGCCACCACAATGGCGCTCATCGCCGTGAGGACCCAGCGGGCAGACGGCCGGAGGAAGAGCACCAGGAAGAACCCGACGGCGATGATCCCGGCGATCGTCAGGACTACGGGGCTGCTGATTTCGAGTTTCAGGACATCGTTCATGGACGCACCGCCGGATGACCGGTCATGCGGCAGGCTCCCGGGCCACCATCTGCCTCAACAAACCAGCGCTTTGTGCGGGCGAGAGCCCGGGCAGGTAGGCCGAGCCGACCGCCAGTCCGATCGATGGCAAGGCCAGGGGGTCCTGGTAGTACATGTACAAGGTCCGGTGCTCGGGTTGGAACCTTGACTTGAAGGCAGCCAATGATTTGAAGCCGTACATCGGCTCCAGGGCATTTCCCAACAGGGCCAGGACGCGGTCCAGGGTGCTTCGGTCACCTTCCGCGCCTCCGGTCCCCGCATTGGCCAATGGAGAGCCTGAGAGGGAGATCTGCGGAACTTGCTCCTTGAAGTGCGTCACGGCTGAGGCGATCAGGAATTCCATGACGCCCTTGAAGCCTGTTGTGCGGCGCCTCATGAAGTCGAGGGTCCAACCGGAGATCTCGCCGTTGCTGAAAACGGGAAGCCAGCTGGTCACCCCGTGGACCAGGCCGTCGTCGTCCACCGCCACGCAGCAGAGAACTTCGGGATCCTTGAGTTCGTTCAAGCCGCCTAAGGTGAATCCCATCTCGGGTAGGGCCTTGTCAGCCACCCACTCCTCGGAAATCTCAGCCAGTTGGGCCCTGATGCCCGGCGGCATGCTGCCGTAGTGGTACCAGAGGTCCTTGATGGACAGCTTCTCAGCGCGGTTCAGCGCAGTGCGGACGTTCTGCCACTCTTTGCCCTTGAATGTCATTGCCTGGACGTTGAGAAGTGTTTCCTCCGCGACCTCCAGTTTCCTGAAGCCGTAGGGGAGTAGCGGGCCATCCAGCCCGGAGTCGGCGGAATAGAAACACGGGACCAATCCCAATGCCGAACAGTGCGCCACAAAACCAAGCGCTGCCTCGTCATGGTGGCCGGCATCGCCGTAGGGACCGGCGACGGTCAACGCCACCCCGTTGTGGACCTGGTAGGCGACGCCGGCCTTCCTGTCCGGAGTGAACCAGTACTGGTTGTTGTCCCACAATGCCATCCAGGACAAGGTGCCACCGCCCTGGTGCAGCAGCTCGCGGGTGTGGCCGAGATCGGCAGCAGGGTCGGTGGCGATCATCCTGAAGCGGCGGAAGTTGTTGAGGACCAGGACCAGGATGAGAAGCCAGATGACGTCTCCTCCCAGGCCGTACAGCACAGTGCTCAGCAGCCCCTGGGGCAGCGCCACAACGAACGGGACGGGGAAGGGCACCAGGATGTGCGTCAGCTGTCCGGCGAGGTCCCACAGGGTTGACTGGCCCGGGTTGCCCTCCAGGAACCAGAACGCCACGTAGAGGGCCACTGAAGTCACGGCCAGGATCAAGGCAGCCCGGCCGAGGGCGCGGTATCCGGCGTCGCTGGACTCCACCCTGAACCTGTGCCGGTTTGCCAGCAGCAGTGCCACGATGATGATTGGCGCCAGGAGCGCGGGGACCACATACAGGAGGAGGTAGCCGAAATCGTCGTCGCCCATGGTGACATCCGGGTCGCTGATGTATTGGACAATCGCCAGGACGGTCACCGCAGCCAGATACACCTGGATGATCAGTGTCAGCCGATAAGCCAGGCGGCGACCACGTCGCAGGCCTTCGGCGCAGACCAGCAAGAGCAGGACAGGGATCACCGTCAGGATGGCCGCACCAAAGCTCCGGACACCAACGATGTTTTGCAGGGCCACGCAGTTCGCTTCGTTCCTGCAGGCCTCCTGAACCTCATCGACGTCGGGGCTTGCCTGGAGCATGACCTCGGAGACCACCGAGAGCGGGCCCACCTCCCAGGTGCCCGTCAGTTGGGTCAACAGGGGCCCCAGGGCGAAGACGCCAACCACCGTGCCGACCAGGAAACGCGTCTCACGGAGGCTGGAGGCATTGAACGATCCGCCGCTCTTGTGAAGGACCACGGAGTGTGCGGCCCAGCCGGCAACGATTCCGATCACTGCGCCGGCGAGAGCCTGCAAAGTTTGGGCCACTCCAACGAAGAGGGCGAACATCAGTGCCGCAGCGAGCAACCACGTCCGGAGGCGACGCCGCCACAGCGAGTCAAGTGCCGCCGTCGAAAATCCCAGGGCAGCCGCGGCTCCGCCGTAAGCGCCCACCGCGTACTCCCCGCCGAGGAAGCTCAGCCATTGGTCGCTGTTGTCGGTACCGAAAGCCACCAGCGCGACCAGCACCAGTGCGCTGAGGGCGGAGCCGGCGATGAAGGCAGCCAGGGCCAGCCACGGGCCCATGACCCTTTCGGCAATACCGACCCCCAGCAGGATCGCTGCGGTGCACGCCAGGTAGTCGAGAAGCGAGGAACCGAAGAACGTTGACGTGAAGACCGACCACCACGGCCCGGGTTCCACGGCCAAGCCAAGCCCCACCTGCTCCAGAAGTGCTTCGGGAGGGCCGTTAAGGACGCTTCCCGTCGCCAGTGCCAAAACCCAGAGGACCACCACCAAGGCAAGCGTCAGCGGCAAACTCCGCACGGTTGCCAGGCCCCGTAGGGTGCCACGAAATCCGACCGCCGTGCTCATGTGATGTCCCCTTCACCGGTTAGGCACCGGTAACACCGGCTGGCCACCATTCTGCCCTGCGGCAGGGCTTTAGGGGAGGCTTTGAAACGTTCGACGCCGGAGGGTCGGCAAGAGCCGCCGCTTAGTCACGGTTCCTGCCTAGTCACGGTTCCATGGTCCAGGATTGACCCGGTACAGAACCGCGGCGCCGATCACGGCACCGAGCAACGCGCCGAAAACCGCGCTTCCTGCAGCGCGGCCGATGAGTGCCCCGGCCACCGCGCCCAGCATCGCACCGAGAAAGAGGCCCCTGCCATTACGGTGCGGTTTGTTCGTCATAGTGACAGCCTACGGTGCGGTTGATGGATGGCAGCTAGTGGATGGAGGGCACGGTCCGTGGCCGCACAACCAACCAAAGTGCGGTCATGGAACCCGTGATGCAGACGGCCATCACAGCTCCCATGGGGACGGCGGAGGTGACCCCCAGCCAGCCGACCACCGGAGGAACGATGCCCGCCATCATGAACTGTGAAGCGCCAAGGAGGGAGGCCGCCGTGCCGGCTTGTGCGCCGTGGTTGGCCAGGGACAACACCTGGACGCACGGAAACATGAACCCGGTGGCGCAGATGTAGAACCACAGGGGAATCAAGGTGCGCCACAGCCCCACGTGGAACAGATCAAGCACGATGATCACAAGGGACATGCACAACATGAACAGCGTTGCTCCGGCCACAATCCACTGCGGGGCTACGCGCCGGATCAAGCGGGAACTGATCTGGACACCGGCCACGATGCCCAATGAATTGATGCCGAACAGGATGCCGTATTCCTGGGGGGAGAAGCCGTAGACCTTCTGGAAGAGGAAGGTGGACGCGGACAAATAGGCGAACAGGCCGCCGAAGTTGAGGCTGCCCACCAGCACCATGCCCACGAAAATCCGGTCCGTAAGTACCTTCTTGTAGCGCTGTCCGACCGTCACGGTGGACTTGCCGCGCTGTTCGGCAGGCAAGGTCTCCCGGATAAAGAAGATGGAGGCGATGATGACCAGCAGGCCGTAGCACGCCAGGAAGTAGAAAATCCCGGGCCAGGGAAAGACAAGGAGCAGTTGTGACCCGATCACCGGAGCCAGGATGGGCGCGAGCCCGTTGACCAGTGACATGCGGGAGAACATCCGCACCATGGAGTAGCCGTGGAAAAGGTCCCTGACCATTGCCATGGCCACCACGCCACCTCCGGCCGCCCCGATTCCCATGAGGACACGGAAAACGGAAAGCATGCCGATGTCGGTTGCCAGCGCAGCGCCCAGGGAAGAGCCAATATGCACGGCTGTGGCCAGGATCAGCGGCAGCCTGCGGCCTACCTTGTCGCTGAACGGTCCCACCACCAACTGGCCAAGGCCGAAGCCAACGGTTGTTCCGGTCAGGGTGAGCTGGATTGCCGCTTCCGAGACGTTGAAACTTGATTCCAGGGCCGGGAACGCGGGGAGGTAGAGATCGATGGTGAAGGGACCCAAGGCCGTCAAGGCGCCCAGGAGGAGAATGTAGACAAGCTTTTCGCGTCGGCTCAGGGAATCGCCCGGGGCAATGGGAGGGGTCACGATCATCTATCCTATGGCCCGGATCATATTTATTGCTGCTATGACGGGCGCGCCGGAGCGTGGCCCCGAAAGTTCAGCAGGAACCTGAATGATAGCTTTGAGGACAGGTGTCCGCGGCGGAGTTTTCCGCTGCGTTCGCCCGACACGATGCCAAGAGGAAGCAGTTAGGCGGAACCCATGAGTGGACGTCACACCGGCCGGACCAGTCAAGGACCAGCCATTCGTACTTTGCCGAAGACCCTCAAGCTCGTTGCACGCTTGGCCCCACGGCAAATCAATGATGAGATCGCCCTTGCCAAGGTGGAACTCAAACGCAAGGCCACACAGCTTGGCGTGGCCGGCGCCTTTTTCGGTGTTGCCCTCGTCTTCATGGCGCTGCTGGTCATTGCACTGGTGGTGGCAGCCATTCTGGGCCTGGCCACCATCATGCCCGGCTGGCTCGCGGCTCTGCTCGTCTCAGCGTTTTTCCTTGTGGTTGTCGCCATCGCATCGCTGATCGGCATCGCCAAGTTCAAGAAGGCCATGCCGTTGGTCCCCGAGGACACCATCCGGGGCATCAAGCATGACCTCGGGATCGCCAAGGAAGGCTCAGCGTTCGACGAGTCGATCCTCGACCCGAACTCGCCTGCCGCCAAGGCCGCCAAAGCCGAAAAGGAAGCCGCAGCTGAGAAGGCCAAGGCCGAAAAGGCAGCAAAGGAAGCTGCCAAGGAAGCCGATGCCGTCAAGGCGCCCACGGAAGCCGAGCTTCGCTCCCGCCTGAAGAGGCGCCGCGAACACCTGACGGGTGTCCGCGATGAGCTGGGTGAACAGCTGGACGTCAAAAAGCAGGGCCAGGCCTTGCTCGAGAGCGCCAACGTCAGGTTCCAGGAGGGCAAGGAATTCGCTGCCGCGAAGTTCGCCGACCTCGG
Organism: Paenarthrobacter sp. C1; assembly: GCF_049315185.1. NCBI lineage: Bacteria > Bacillati > Actinomycetota > Actinomycetes > Micrococcales > Micrococcaceae > Paenarthrobacter > Paenarthrobacter sp. C1. The sequence goes on from NZ_CP186052.1 coordinate 1,596,295, forward strand.
CGATTCAGTTCCCCAAAGCGTCAGCGAGCGGATGGCCGCGCACTGGAAAGACCTTGCAGCTTTCGCCACCGCCGCGGTGGTCTTCGTGGTTGCGCTGAGGAAGCTGCTGAAGAAATAGCAGGTTTCTGAGCACCGGATACTGAACACGAGGAAGGGGGACACATGAGGCTGATCGGTGCTGGTTCGCACCCGGATCGTCCGCAGGTCGACCATGACCTCATCTTCACTGTCCCCAATATCCTCACCGTCCTGCGTTTCATGGGCGTGCCTCTCTTTGTCTGGCTCGTGCTCTCTGAACACGAGTACGGGTTCGCGGTCCTGGTGCTCGTCGTCATGGGCAGCACGGACTGGGTGGACGGCTACATCGCCAGGCGGTTCGACCAGACCTCCAAGTTGGGCAGGATCCTGGATCCGATGGCCGACCGGGCCGCCCTCCTGGCCGTGGCTTTCACTTTGGCGATTGCCGGCGTCGTGCAGTGGTGGTATCTGGCGGCGCTTCTGGTCCCTGACGCGATCCTGGCGATCGCATCGTTGATCTATTTCCGGAGCCACCCGGATCTTCCCGTGAGCATCGTCGGGAAAATCCGCACCGCCCTGCTGCTGGTGGGCACGCCATTGCTCGTCCTGTCCAAACTGCCCATACCCTTGACTGACGTGTATTTCGTGGCGGCGTGGACGTTCCTGGGCCTGGGCCTGGTGGGCCACTGGATTGCGGCATACAACTACTTCTGGGCCATCCTGCGAAAAGGAAAAGAATTGAAAACCGACGACGGCGGACTCGGCTGATGGTCTGGCTGGCGGTTTGCCTGGCGGTACTTGGAGCCTTCTTCCTCGCCATCGGCGCCCAGCGGCAGGGGAGCGCGGTGAAAGCCGATACGGGTGGCCTGGCGCTGAGCTCCAATGGCTTCCTGCGGCTCTTGCGGAATCCGCGCTGGATGCTGGGCCTGCTGTTCCTTGCCTTGGGCATGGTGATGAATGCCATTGCATTGGTGTCTGCGCCCTTGACGGTGGTGCAACCGATCGGCGCCATTGCGCTGGTCATCACCACGGTGGTCAATGCCAAAGACCAAGGACTGAGCATCAACCGGGCAACAGTTGTAGCGATCAGCGCCTGTGTCACCGGTTCCGCGCTGTTTGTATTGCTGGCCGTGTTCGTCACACAGGAAAACCACCACGTCAGCAGTGACGATGAGCTGACGATCGTGCTGCTCCTTGCCCTGGCAGTCGGTATTTTCGGTACCCTGGCCGTCTTGTTCAAACACCGGATGAGCGCCTTCATTTACATCCTGGGCGCAGGCGTCCTGTTCGGTTTCGTGGCCGTACTGACCCGGATTATCGGCAAGCACTTGCTCGATCCCAACGGACTCTTCCTGCTCAACGTCCAGTGGTACACGCTGATAGCCATCGTTGCTGCAGGTGGCCTGGGTTCATGGTTTGTCCAGAGTGCGTACTCTGGTGGACCGCCGGACCTCGTGATCGCGGGATTGACTGTGATTGACCCGATGGTGGGCATTGCGATCGGCATCGTCATCCTTGGTGAGCTTCGTCCCGATGTCCACGCCGTGATGGCGATCGCCATGGCAGCGGCCGCTACGCTTGCTATCGTGGGGGTTATTGCCCTAAGCAGGCACCATCCGGAAGTCACCAAGCGCAAAAAGGACGCGAAGGCGGCTGCCAGCCGGAAGGCCTAGGGCAGATCTTTACCTTGCGCCACCGCTTTTGCGGGCGGCAACCCGGCGACACCGCAGCATTGCCACAAGCAGTGCTGTCCGCACCGTGACCATCAGGAGTTCTCCACGTGACCATTCCCGACACCAACAAGCCCCTCACCATCCTGATTGCCGCGGACACCTACCCGCCGCATGTCAACGGTGCTGCCCAGTTCGGCTACCGCCTGGCCAAGGGGATGACGGCACGCGGACACAACGTTCACGTGTTGGCCTGCCGTCCGGATTCGGGCAAGAGCTACACGGAATTCCGCGACGAGGCCACCGTGCACCGGCTGCGCTCCCATGGCGTTTTCACCCATGAGTACTTCCGCATCTGCTTCCCATGGGAAATCAAGAAGGAAATCAGCCTCCTGTTCGACAAGGTGCAGCCCGATGTCGTGCACATCCAAAGCCACTACATGATTGGCGAACACGTCCTTTATGAGGCCGTCAAGCGTGGCATCAGGATCATTGCCACCAACCACTTCATGCCGGAGAACCTGAACCCGTTCCTGCCGTTCCCGCAGTGGTTCAAGGACATCGTGGGCCGCATTTCCTGGAAGGACATGGGCAAGGTCATGGGACAGGCTGACGTTGTCACCACCCCTACGCCTCTGGCCGCCAAGGCGATGCACCAGCACGCCTTCCTGCGCAAAGTCCTGCCGTTGTCCAACGGCATCGATTCTTCGGCGTATGAGCTTCACCCCGGTGAAGTCATTGAACCGCACAGCCATCCCACCGTGCTTTTCGTTGGGCGCCTCGCGGAGGAGAAGCACATCGATGTGCTGATCGACGCCGTGGCCAAGACTCCCCGGGAGTTGAACGTCAACCTTGAAATCGTGGGCGGCGGAGAAGTCCGTCCGGCCTTGGAAGCCCAAGTGGCCCGGCTTGGCCTGGGAGACCGGGTCAAATTCCTCGGGCTCGCGAGCGACGAGGACCTGCGTGAGGCCTACATCAAGGCCGACATCTTCTGCATGCCCGGCACGGCCGAACTGCAGTCCCTGGTGACGCTGGAAGCCATGTCCGCTTCCACCCCTGTCCTGCTTGCCAATGCCATGGCGCTGCCGCACCTGGTCCGCGACGGAGAAAACGGCTACCTCTTCACACCCAACGACAGCTCTGAACTCGCCGCGAAAATCACCAAACTGGTTCAGCTTCCCGAGGACGAGCTGGAAGCCATGGGCAAGGTGAGCCGCGAAATGGTGGAGCCGCACAGCCTTAATGGCACCCTGCAGACCTTCGAGGACCTTTACCGGGGCGCGTCCTATGAGGACATGGTGGTGTGACCAAAGCACTCCCCGTTAGCTATTAGTATTGCTAGAGTGCTTTGCCCGGAACGGCTGCTGGACGGCGGCTGTTCGGGCATCACGGGGCTATAGCTCAGCTGGTTAGAGCGCGGGACTCATAATCCTAAGGTCCTCGGTTCAAGTCCGAGTAGCCCTACCGGAAAATCCCCCTTGCCGACTCAAAGTCGGCAAGGGGGATCTTTTTTTGTGTTGCCGGCCCTGGGCAAGCAGCACCATGCATCGTTGCAGGAGGTGGCGTCATGCGGTAAGTTACTGATCAGTAACTTATTACCCGCCGGTAACTTGGCTGCCCTGCCGACTCCCGGGTCACAGCGCAGTCCTTCCGGGACCTTGACGTGGTCGCAGGTGACCACCCTTGAAGGAGTGAACATGTCCAACACCGCATTCGACGCCACCACTCTTCCTTACGCCGATGGTGACTTCTATGCCTTCGAGCAGTTGCTGACAGGCAAGGAGCAGGACCGTCTGGCCGAAGTGCGGGAGTTCCTTGCCCGCGAGGTCACTCCGATCGCAGTGGACTGCTGGAACCGCGGCGAATTCCCCATGGACCTCATTCCCAAGCTTGGCGAGCTGGACCTCGTAAGCCCGGTTCGGCGCCAGGGATACTCCAATCTCTTTGCCGGCATGCTCCATGCCGAAGTGACCCGAGCGGATGCTTCCATTGCCACGTTCATGGGCGTCCATGACGGCCTCTTCACGGGCTCCATTGAAGCCCTCGCCTCCCAGGAGCAAAAGGATGCGTGGCTGCCGGACATCTACTCCCTGAAGAAGATCGGCGCTTTCGGGCTGACCGAGCCGCTGGGTGGTTCCGATGTTGCAGGCGGAACCCGCACGACGGCACGACGTGAAGGCGACACGTGGATTCTCAACGGTGCAAAGCGCTGGATCGGCAATGCCACCTTCTCGGACTGGGTGGTCATCTATGCCAAGGACGTGGCCGACAACCAGGTGAAAGCGTTCCTGGTGGACACCACCCTGCCGGGCTATTCCGCCAGCAAGATCGAGAACAAGATTTCCCTCCGCACGGTCCAGAACGCGGACATCACCCTGGATAACGTGGTGGTGCCGGACTTCTTCAAGCTGGCCAACGGCAACAGCTTCCGGGATACCAACAAGGTCCTGAAGGTCACGCGCCTGGCTGTGGCGTGGCAGGCCGTCGGACTTCAGATGGCCGCCTTCGACGTTGCCCGCAACTACGCCGTGGAGCGCCAGCAGTTCGGGCGCCCGTTGGCAGCCTTCCAGCTGGTCCAGAACCAGTTGGTGCAGATCCTGGGCAACACAGTCGCCTCAATGGGCATGATGGTCAGGCTTGCACAGCTTGAGGACGCGGGCGTTGCCAAAGACGAACAGTCCGCCCTGGCCAAGGCTTTCACCACTGCACGCATGCGCGAAAGTGTCGCCCTGGGGCGCAGTATCCTCGGCGGCAATGGCATCGTGACGGACTACGGCATGGCCAAGATCTTCTCCGATGCCGAGGCGATCTACTCCTACGAGGGCACCCACGAAATCAACACTCTGGTGACCGGTCGGGCCATCACGGGCGTTTCTGCCATCGTCTAGAACCTCCGCGGACGGCGCGGCGGGGCTCACTCCAGCGGCAGCAACACTGATGGGCGCAGGTCGGACACAAAGCCCAGTGGATTGAGGTACTCCTCGCCGCGCCGAACACCCCAATGCAGGCACGTGGTGCTTCCGCAGTGTCCCGACTGCAGGGTGCCGACCGTTTGCCCTTTGGCCACGTGGTCGCCCTGCTTAAGGCTGCTGGCCACGGGTTCGAAACTGCTCCTGAGTCCGTCGCCGTGATCGATGGTGAGGACCGGGCGGTCAACCACGACGCCGGCGAAGGCCACCACGCCATCGGACGGCGCGGTGACCTGTCCGCCGTCGGGCCTTGGGCCTAAATCCACGCCGCGGTGTCCGCTCAGCCACGGCTTGTCCGGAGGATCAAACGTCCGCAGGACGGACGGCTTGGGGGACAGCGGCCAGCTCCATCTTCCCTGGGGAGCGTCCGGGGCGCCGTCCGCCCCGGACGGGATGCTGAGAGTGATGTTGAGGGTAAGGATCAAGGTGGCTGCCAGCTTCAGGAAGGACATGGATCCAGCCTTCCCTTTGCGTGATCCCGGGGCTATACGGGGGAGCCGGTATGTGGACAACTGCCGGTGATGGGCGGTCCGTTGGGCGGTATGGCTGTAGTACACTTGGTGGAGCAGTTTGCTGTGCCCTCAAGCTTGTTCAGGAACATGTCTCATTCAGATGTGTGGGGGTGCCAGGCTGACTACGCGTATCCAGCCCTCCTCCAGCGAAGCCCATGGTTTCATGCTGCGGAGGATTGTGCCTCTTGCGGTCCGGAGGAGCCTTTGGTTCCATGCCGGATGAGAAGCGCAATGGATGCCAGGAGCCGCGCCCGTCCGGGCAGAGGCTAAACAACCGTCAACTATTGGCAGGGTAAGAGCAGCCCCATGGGCTCTCTCATGAATGACCTGCCGGAAGGAGCGTCGGCATGCCCGTCGTAACCATGCGCCAGCTGCTTGACAGCGGCGTCCACTTTGGACACCAGACCCGTCGTTGGAACCCGAAGATGAAGCGCTTCATCTTCACGGAACGCAACGGCATCTACATCATCGACCTTCAGCAGTCGCTGTCCTACATCGACCGCGCCTACGAGTTCGTCAAGGCTACTGTCGCCCACGGCGGCACCGTCCTGTTCGTCGGCACCAAGAAGCAGGCTCAGGAAGCAATTGCCGAGCAGGCTACCCGTGTTGGCCAGCCGTACGTCAACCAGCGTTGGTTGGGCGGTATGCTCACCAACTTCCAGACCGTCGCCAAGCGTATCCAGCGCATGAAGGAACTCGAAGAGATCAACTTCGACGACGTCGCCGGCTCCGCTTACACCAAGAAGGAGCTCCTGCTCCTCAAGCGTGAACTCACCAAGCTCGAGTCCAACCTCGGCGGTATCCGCAACCTGACCAAGGCTCCCTCGGTTCTGTGGGTTGTTGACACCAAGAAGGAACACCTTGCTGTTGACGAAGCCAAGAAGCTGAACATCCCGGTTGTTGCCATCCTGGACACCAACTGCGATCCCGATGAAGTCGACTTCCCGATCCCGGGCAACGACGACGCCATCCGCTCCGTCAACCTGCTCACCCGCGTTGTTGCCGACGCCGTAGCTGAGGGCCTCATCGCCCGCAACCAGCGCGCAACCGGTACCACCGAAGCTCCGGAAGAGCCGCTGGCCGAGTGGGAGCGCGAGCTCCTCGAAGGCAGCAAGGCTGAAGAAGCAGCAGCAGCTGAGGCTCCGGCCGCAGAAGCTCCCGCAGCAGAAGCTCCGGAAGCAACTGAAGCTGCAACCGGCGAAGCCGAAGCCAAGTAAATCTGGACCTTCCCTGATGCTGGAGACAGCGTCGGGGGCAACTGACAGGATGGCGGCTCACACGGTGGGCTGCCGTCCTGTCAGTCCGTAAACACACAAATTTCTAGACAGAGGGGTTCACATGGCGAACTACACTGCTGCTGACATCAAGGCCCTGCGCGAGCGCACCGGCGCCGGCATGATGGACGTCAAGAAGGCTCTTGACGAGGCCAACGGTGACGCTGAGAAGGCCATCGAGATCATCCGCATCAAGGGCCTCAAGGGTGCCACCAAGCGCGAAGGCCGTTCCACGGCTGAGGGCCTGGTTGCTGCCAAGGTCAACGGCGGCGTTGGCGTAATGATCGAAGTCAACTGCGAGACCGACTTCGTTGCCAAGGCTGACAAGTTCATCCAGCTGGCCGACAAGGTCCTCAACGTTGCAGTCGAGTCCGGCGCAGCCGACCTCGAAACCCTGCTGGCAACCGAAGTCGACGGCAAGCCGTTGTCCGAGGTCGTCGTCGAAGAGGGCGCTGTCCTCGGCGAAAAGGTTGTTGTCCGTCGCATCTCCCGCGTTGAGGGCACCACGGTTGACGCCTACCTGCACAAGACGTCCAAGGACCTCCCGGCCCAGGTCGGCGTCCTGTTCGCTGTTGACGGTGAAGGCGAAGCCGCTGCCACCGCCGCACACGACATCGCTGTCCACGTTGCAGCAATGGCACCGAACTACCTGACCCGCGAAGACGTCCCGGCCGAACTGGTCGAGTCCGAGCGCCGTATCGCCGAAGAGACCGCGAAGGCTGAAGGCAAGCCTGAAGCTGCTCTCCCGAAGATCGTAGAAGGCCGCGTTACGGGCTTCTACAAGGGTGAAGTTCTGGTTGACCAGGCATTCGCCAAGGATTCCAAGAAGACTGTTGCACAGGTCCTCGAAGAAGCCGGCGTCAAGGCAACCGCAGTAACCCGTTTCCGCGTCGGAAACTAGTAATTCATGAAAAGGGGTGGTCACTTCGGTGGCCGCCCCTTTTTCATGCACGCGTCCGGGTAGTACCTGCGCGGACCCCCAGCACGATAATCTAGCCAGAGTCCACCAACGGGAAGGCACCATGGAAACCGTCAACACTGCAATCCAGCCCGAGAAGACCCGCCGACGTGTACTTCTGAAACTTTCCGGCGAAGTCATCGGCGGAGGCAAGCTCGGCGTCGATCCCGAGACCGTCAGGGCCATTGCCAAGCAGATCGCAGCAGGTGTTGCGGATGTGGAAGTTGCAATCGTTGTTGGCGGCGGCAACTTCTTCCGGGGCGCTGAACTGTCCCAAAGCGGCATGGATCGCTCCCGCGCCGACTACATGGGCATGCTGGGCACCGTCATGAACTGCCTCGCGCTGCAGGACTTCCTGGAGCAGGCCGGAGTGGAGACCCGTGTCCAGAGCGCCATCACGATGGGCCAGGTGGCCGAGGCCTACATTCCCCGCCGCGCCATCCGCCACATGGAAAAAGGCCGGGTAGTCATTTTCGGTGCAGGCGCCGGCTTGCCGTATTTCTCCACCGACACGGTGGCTGCGCAGCGTGCGCTGGAAGTGCACGCAGATGTTGTCCTGATGGCCAAGAGCGGCGTGGACGGCGTTTACACGGCCGACCCGAAGAAGGACCCCACCGCCGAGAAGCTCGATGTCCTCAGCTACGACGACGCCCTGCGCCGCGACATCCGCGTCATGGACCAGACCGCCATGACCATGTGCAAGGACAACAACCTCTCCATGGTGGTCTTCGGCATGGAGGGCGAAGGCAATGTCACCCGGGCGATCCTCGGCGAAACGCTGGGAACCCTGGTAACTCCCTAGCAAGGGCTAGGATATTTCTAGGACCGTCCGCCCCTGGTGGCGGATCTTTACTGTGCATTGCCGCCTGCAGCTGGGCAGCAACTATTTCTGAGGAGAAACCCGTGATCGAAGAGACCTTACTCGAAGCCGGCGAGAAGATGGACAAAGCCGTGGAAGTAGCCAAGGACGATTTCGCCACGATCCGTACGGGCCGGGCCAACCCCGGTCTCTACAACAAGGTCATCGTTGAGTACTACGGCACACCCACCCCGCTCCAGCAGCTGGCGTCCTTCGGTGTGCCCGATGCCCGTACCATCCTGATCACGCCTTATGACAAGACCGCGCTGCGCGACATCGAAAAGGCCCTAAGTGACTCCGAAGTCGGGGCCAACCCGTCCAACGACGGCAACGTCATCCGCGTCACCATCCCGGAGCTCACCAAAGAGCGCCGCAAGGAATACGTGAAGATCGTCAAGGGCAAGGGTGAGGACGCCAAGGTCTCCATCCGAAGCATCCGCCGCAAGGCAAAGGACACCCTGGACAAGCTCGTCAAGGACGGCGAAGCCGGTGAAGACGAGGGCTCGCGCGCTGAGAAGGAGCTCGATGCCCTGACCAAGCAGCACGTCGACAGCATCGACGAGCTGCTCAAGCGCAAGGAAGCCGAGCTGCTCGAGGTCTGATGAGCCAGGCTGAGCCGGCGCCCGCTGAACGGGTCCCGACACGCGATACCCCCAAGCGCGCACGGCGTGTGCGGGCGAACCCCACACCCAAGGCAGGCCGCAACCTGCCCGCGGCCATCGGCGTCGGCCTTGCCATGCTGCTGGCCGTCCTGGGCGGGCTGCTGTTCCTCCCGTTGGGGTTCGTCCTGCTCACCACGGCCTTCGCGGTCCTTGGTGTTTGGGAAGTTTTCCGTGCCCTCGAAGCCCAAGGCACCAGGATGCCGATCGTTCCAGTGATGGTCGGCAGCCTGGTGATGCCGGTTTCGGCCTACTTTGGTGGTCTCGAAGGCCTGCTCTTCACCATGACAGCCAGCTCGGTGGCCGTACTGCTCTGGCGCTCCATCGAAAGCGCAGCCGGGGCGCCTCGCAGCGTCTTCGCGGGTGTCTTCACTTTGGCGTGGATACCGTTCCTGATCAGTTTCGCTGCGCTGCCGCTTCACGCCACTGGCGGAGCCACCCCCGTGGGCTTCTGGCCGCATGGAATCCCGGACGGGGCATGGCAGATCGCCTCCATGCTGCTGCTGGTGGTATCGAATGACACTTTCGGCTACATCGTGGGAGCTTCGTTCGGCAAGCACCCGATGGCTCCGAAGATCAGTCCCAAGAAGTCCTGGGAGGGGTTCGCGGGATCTGTGGGTGGTGCCATGGTGATCGGTGTCCTGGCCTGCATCTTCCTGCTGGACCGGCCTTGGTGGGTCGGCCTTGTCCTGGCCGTTGGAATGGTTGCCGCAGCAACCGCTGGCGACCTTGCCGAGTCCATGGTCAAGAGGGAACTCGGCGTCAAGGACATGAGCAGTATCTTGCCGGGCCATGGTGGTGTGATGGACCGTCTGGACTCGATCGTGTTCGCGGCCCCTGTGGCCTATGTTTTGTTCGCGCTGCTGAGCGGCGTCTGACAACCGATGAAGGAAAAATAGTGGCCTTGGATATTCGACGCCAGATCCCCGCGACGTTCGACCGCGTGGAACGCAGCAAATACGGTTATAACGCCAAGCAGGTAGACGAGTTTCTCCAGCGCGCACGGACGTCGTTTGAGAACCCTGTTGGCGCCGCTGACCAGGTTGCCAGCGTGGATGTCCGTGAGGTGGCTTTCGACCCCGTCAAGGGTGGCTACGACGCCCACAGCGTGGACGCCGCCCTGGACCGCCTTGAGGACGCGTTCGCACGCCGTGAGCGGGACGAACTGATCAGCCAACAAGGCGAGGAAGCCTGGTTGCGCCAGATCGGGAAGCTTTCCGGGATACTTCGCGGCAGGCTGCACAGGCCCGACGGTGAGCGTTTCCGCCGCCCGGCACGCAAGCGGACGCGCAGTTACAACGTCCAGGATGTCGATGCCCTGTGCGTTGAGTTGATCGGCTACCTGGAAAACGATCAGCCCTTGAGCGTAGACACCGTTCGACGGGCCGTGTTCCGTGCAGCCAAGGGCGATGAGGGCTACGAAGAAGCGCAGGTCGATGCCTTCCTCGCCCGAGTCGTGGAGCTGATGGCGGCCATTGACTGACGCCTACCCGGGCTGGTGAGGCGTGGGGGAGAGCGGCGGATTGTTCTTCCATACGTCCATGTAGTGGCGCCTGCCCCGTACCAAGGATGTGGCGAAGAACGCCAGGGCCACAACAACTGCGATGGCCACGGCAAACACAACAGGCAGGCCGGCTGCCAACAGGGCTGATCCGAGCAGCAGTGCGATCAGGGCAGAGTTGGCGAAGCCCATGAAAACCATGCTGCTGCCTGCCACCTGGCTGAAGTCCTTCCTGCCGCCCAGGAAGTAGTAGGTGTGCTTCGAGCCTTCTTCGTCGTCGTGGTACCCGGCCATCAAGTACGGAGCCATTCCCGGGTCCAGGTCCACGTAGGCGGCACGGAGCCGGTTCATGGCAATGACGTACATGAGGTCCTCCATGCCGACGCTCATGACGCGGATATGCGTCAACAGGCCCACCACCAGGTCAATGCCCAGAACGGTCAGGGCAAAGGCCCGGAAGGCGCCGGAGAATTGGGTTGCCTGGCCCACCAGTGCCACACTGAGCAGGCTGGCCGAGGTGAACGTCAGGAACATGCTGATCCGCGTGAGGACTTCCCCCTGCGTGGTGCTCCGTGAAGCGAGCAAGCTCCAATGCTCAGTGGCCAGCAGTTGCGCGCGGACGCTTGGCGACAGCTCCGGCGGACCGGCCGTTGCTTGCCCATGGCCGGCAGGTGTTGGTTCCCGGCCGCCGGATTGTGGTTCCTCGGACATGGCGACATTGTCCTCCCGGGCCGTTGCGCGGACAACAGCTTTCAGCGCTCGGTAGCTACCGGCCGCTCAGGTACATGCAGCCGTGACATCACCCGGTTGACTGAGGCGGGAACGCGGTTCCGCGTCACGATGGACACGATTACCGTGACGGCGAAGGCTGAAGGCACACTCCACGCCGCGGGCTGGGCCAGCCAAGCGGGAGCGTTCCCTGTCCCAGTCAGGGTGCCCGCCACCATGGCACCCCCACACAGCACTGCGCCTGTGACCATCCCTGCGATCGCACCAAAGTCCGTCAGGCCGCGCCACCAAATGCCCAGCAGCAGGACAGGACAGATGGTGGAAGCGGTGAACGCGAAGACCAGGCCGACGCTGCCGGCCAGGGCCAGGGTGTCCGTCATGAAAGCAAAACCCAAAGGCACGACGGCGGCCATCACCGCCGCGAGGCGGAACCCCCTCACACTTCCCCCGAACAGGTCCTGGCTGATGACACCGGACAGCGACACCACCAGGCCGGATGTCGTGGACAGGAAGGCAGCGAAGGCGCCTGCCACCACGAGCGCTGACAACAGGTCACCTGGCACCCCGCCGATCAGCTTGCCCGGGAGGAGGAGGATCAGGGCGTCCGCTTGTCCGGAGTGTGCGAGCTCGGGGGCGAACATCCGTCCCAAGGCGCCGGAGAGAGTGGGGAAGAGGTAGAACACGGAGAGTAGGCCCAGGACGATCAGCGTGGTCCGGCGCGCAGATTGGCCGTCCGGGTTGGTGTAGAACCGCACCAGCACATGCGGCAGGCCAAGGGTTCCGAACAGCAAGGCCACCAGCAGCGAGATGTGTTGGTAGGCACCCGCAGCGGGCTGGCCGGTGGGATTGACCGGCAAGGGCGCCTGCGGTGGAGTTCCGTTGCCAACCAGCACCAACAGGATGAAGACCACAGGCACGGCAAGGGCAGTCAGTTTCAGCCAGTACTGGAAAGCCTGGACAAACGTAATGGACCTCATGCCACCTGCCACCACCGTGAGGCACACAACCGCCACCACCGCCGTCGAGCCTACCCACGACGGCAGGCCGGTGGTTATCCGGATGGTGAGCGCGGCGCCGTGCAGTTGCGGAACGATATAGAGCCAGCCCACGGCCACCACCACCAGGCTCGTGACGCGGCGGACCAAGGGGGAGTCCAGGCGGGCCTCGGTGAAATCGGGGATGGTGTACGCGCCGGAGCGGCGCAGCGGTGCCGCCACGAAGAGCAGGAGCATCAGGTAACCGGCCGTGTAGCCAACGGGGAACCAGAGAGCGTCGGTGCCGGAGAGCAGGATCAGCCCCGCTACCCCCAGGAAACTCGCGGCTGAAAGATACTCGCCGCCAATCGCGGAGGCGTTCCACCACGGAGGGACGGTGCGTGAGGCCACGTAGAAGTCGCTGGTGGTCCGGGAGACGCGCAACCCGTAAAAGCCGATGACCGCCGTGGCGAGGGAAACGGCGAGGAACGCGAACAAGCCAACGGCTGGGTTCACTTGTCCTCCACCAGGTCCCGGTAGCGGGCCTCGTTGCGTGCTGCTGCCCGGTTGTAAAGCCATGCGCTCAGGCCGATTACCGGATAGATGCCCACCCCAAGCGCCAGCCAGTCCAAGCGGATTCCCACAAGGCGCGTCTCCGCTACGCCGGGGCCGTAGACCAGGATCGTTGCAAGTACAGCGAGGATGATCAGGAATCCGCACGCCACCACCAACGCCAGGCGAAGCTGGGAGCGGATGAGGGAACGGACAAAGATCCGGCCGGCGTCCGAGTCCTCTGCGGCCTCATGTGGGTACGGCACCCGGCCGGTGGCCGGCGCGGCCGACTGGCGTGGAGCGGTAACGCGGACCCGGGTCATGCCTGTGGCCGGATGCGGGTGGACTGCAGCTTGTCCCTGACCGAGGGCAGGTGCCGCCTGCTGATGGGCAGCTCAGCACCCGAGACAGCGACGCTCGGTCCGGTAGTGGAAAGCTTGAGGTGTTGCACGTGCTGCAGCGCGATCAGGTAGGAGCGGTGAATCCTGATGAACCCGGCGTCCGCCCATTTCTGCTCGAGATCGGTGAGGGAAACCCGGATGAGGTAGCTGGCCTCGGCGGTGTGCAGCCTTGCGTAGTCGCCTTGTGCTTGCACGTACGTGACATCGTCCCGGCGGATCATCCGGGTGGTGCTGCCGAGGTCAACGGTAATCATTTCCGGGGCAGGAGTACCGTCCTTGATGAGTTCACTGATCCGGTCCACCGAACGGGCCAGCCGTTCCGCCCGGAGCGGCTTGAGCAGATAGTCGACGGCGGCGAGGTCGAAGGCCTCCAGTGCGCAGTCTTCGTCGGCGGTGACGAAGACGACGGCGGGCGGGCTGCTGCTGCGGGAAATGGCGCGGGCAATGTCCAGGCCTGACAGGGCGGGCATATGGATGTCCAGGAAGACGGCATCGACGGACTCCGTTTCCAGCTTGCGGAGCGCCTCGGTCCCGGAGGACGCGCGATGGATGGCGCCAATCCGCGCATCCCGTCCGAGGAGGAAGGCAAGTTCTTCCACCGCGGGCAGTTCGTCATCGGCGACGAGCACGTTGATCATGATTAAAGACTAACCGCCGCCTCAGGCGTCGTGGCCGGGTTGCGACTTCGGGACCCGCAGCGTGATCAGGGTACCTTCGCCGGGGGCCGTATCGATCACCAGGCCGTGCTCATCTCCGTAGACCTGTCGCAGCCGGGCATCGACATTGCGGAGCCCCACATGGTCGCCATCCGTATGTCCGGCGAGGACTGACCGCAGGTGCTCCGGATCCATGCCCACGCCGTCGTCTTCGATGGTGACTTCGGCGAACGCCCCTGAATCATTGGCGCAGATGGTGATGTGCCCCGGACCTTCCTTCGCTTCCAAACCGTGCCTGACCGCGTTTTCCACCAACGGTTGGAGGCTGAGGAACGGAATGACGGTGCTCAGCACTTCGGGTGCGATCCGCAGGCTGACTTGGACGCGCTCACCGAAGCGTGCCCGCTCCAGCAGGAGGTAACGGTCGATGCACCGCAGCTCCTCCGCCACCGTGGTGAAGTCGCCGTGCCTGCGGAAGGAGTACCTGGTGAAGTCGGCGAATTCCACCACGAGTTCCCTGGCCCTGGCCGGGTCCGTGTTGATAAAGGACGCAATGGCGTTCAACGAGTTGTAGATGAAGTGCGGGCTGATCTGCGCGCGCAGGGCCCGCACTTCCGCTTCCATCAGCAGGGTCCTTGAGGCCTCCAGCTCCGCCAGCTCCAGTTGTGCCGCAATCCAGTCAGCAACCTCACTGGTCGCCCGCACCAGACCTGCTCCGGCGGCGGGAGCCAACGCCGCAACCGAACCGACAACCCTGGAGCCTGCCCTGATCGGGGCGATGACAGCACTGAAATCAGGCCCGGCTTTGTCCGTGGAATGGCCTGCGTGGGGAACCACGGCAGTCCGCCCGGTCGCAAGGACTTCGGCTGCGAGCCCCATCAGTGCTGGCCGGAGTTCCTCCGCCGCCCCGTCCCACGCAAGTACAGAGGCGGTGTCCGTCATGGCGAAGGCGTCGCAGCCCAGCAGGACGCGCAGCTGCCTGCTGGCTTTGGCAGCTCCCGCAGGCTGGAGGCCCGCGCGCAGATGCTGGCCCGCCCGCGATGCTGCGTGCAGCGTGTTGTACGTGGCGCGTTCGGCGTCCGTGCCGAGGTCCCGGAAGGAGCGGATCACCTTCAGGCCAACGCCCACGACGACGGCGACCGCCAGCACGATCACGGCGATGGCGGCTGCGGTGAAGAGCGGGGAATCGGGCATAAGGCCAGCGTAGTCCGATGTGTTCCCCGAACCTCGTTATCGCCTGTGGCCTGCTGCAACCCACCGTTTGGCGCAGCGGTACAGCCGCTGGGCGACGCCGACCGGCGTATCTATGGATGGGAAGCCGGAGCGCATTCGATAGTGATTGCAGTCACATCAGCCGCGCGCGCTGACGTGGACTCATCACAACCAGGAGGAACCATGGGTAATGAGGCCCAACCCCAGGACGCAACGGCGTCCGTGGACTTCCAGGAAGTCCAGCAGACGGAACGGTTCAAGACGCTGCGCAAGCGGCACCGCAGCTTTGTCTTTCCCATGGCAGTGATCTTCCTGCTGTGGTATTTCGCGTACGTTCTTTTGGCCGACTATGCCGTCGCCTTCATGTCCACCAAAGTCTGGGGCAACATCAACGTCGGCCTGATTCTTGGCCTGCTCCAGTTCGTCACCACTTTCGGCATCACGGCCTGGTACGTGAGCTACTCCAACAGGAAGCTGGACCCCATCGCGGCCGAAATCCGCAATGAGATCGAGGGGCACCAATTCGATAAGGACGGCAACGTCATCCACGGAGGAGCCAAATGAACGCCACCATGGTCCCGGCAGTAGAGGTCGCTGCCCTGAAAGACACCACGCTCCTGAACATGGGCATTTTCGCCCTTTTCGTCGCCGTCACCATGGTGATTGTCTTCAGGGCAAGCCGCAACAACAAGACAGCTGCCGACTACTACGCAGCCGGACGTTCCTTCACCGGCTCCCAGAACGGTACCGCCATCGCCGGGGACTACCTTTCGGCGGCCTCGTTCCTTGGCATCACGGGCGCCATCGCCATCAACGGCTATGACGGTTTCCTCTACTCCATCGGCTTCCTCGTCGCCTGGCTGGTGGCCCTGCTGCTGGTGGCCGAACTGCTCCGGAACACCGGCAAGTTCACCATGGCCGATGTCCTGTCCTTCCGGTTGAGGCAACGCCCCGTGCGCATCGCGGCGGCACTGTCCACCCTCGCCGTCTGCTTCTTCTACCTCCTCGCCCAGATGGCCGGTGCGGGCAGCCTGATCTCGCTCCTGCTGGGTATCAGTGACTGGGGCGGACAAGCCCTGGTGATTATCGTCGTCGGGGCCTTGATGATCATGTACGTGCTTATCGGCGGCATGAAGGGCACCACCTGGGTGCAGATCATCAAAGCCATCCTGCTCATCGCCGGTGCCGCCGTCATGACGGCCATGGTCCTCGCGATCTACGGTTTCAACCTCTCCAACCTGCTGGGATCGGCAGCGGAAGCGGCCAACAACCCGAACATCCTCAACCCGGGCCTGCAGTATGGCAAGACCGAGACGTCCAAGCTCGACTTCATGTCCCTTGGCCTGGCATTGGTCCTTGGAACAGCAGCCCTGCCGCACGTCCTGATGCGCTTCTACACCGTCCCGACGGCCAAGGAAGCCCGCAAATCAGTGGTGTGGGCCATCTGGCTGATCGGCCTGTTCTACTTGTTTACTTTGGTGCTGGGCTACGGCGCAGCAGCCCTGGTGGGTGCAGAAACCATCAAGTCCGCACCCGGCGGCGTGAACTCGGCCGCCCCGCTCCTGGCGTTCCACCTGGGTGGCCCGCTGCTGCTTGGATTCATCTCGGCCGTAGCCTTCGCAACCATCCTTGCGGTGGTGGCCGGACTGACCATTACTGCGGCAGCATCCTTCGCCCACGACATCTACGCAAACGTCATCTCCAAGGGCAAGGCGGACGCCACCACGGAAGTCAAGGTCGCCCGGCGCACAGTGGTGGTGATCGGCGTCCTCGCCATCCTGGGAGGCATCTTCGCCAACGGCCAGAACGTGGCCTTCCTGGTGGCGCTCGCCTTCGCTGTTGCGGCATCAGCAAACCTGCCCACCATCGTGTACTCCCTCTTCTGGAAGAAGTTCACCACCCAGGGCGCAGTCTGGAGCATGTATGGCGGCCTCGCCGCAGCCATCCTGCTGATCACTTTCTCGCCCGTGGTCTCCGGCGCCAAGACGTCCATGATCCCCGGCGCCAACTTCGCCATTTTCCCGCTGAGCAACCCGGGCATCGTGTCCATCCCGTTGGCGTTCTTCCTGGGCTGGCTCGGAACTGTCCTGGACAAGCGGCGCGAGGACCCGGCCAAGCAAGCTGAAATGGAAGTACGTTCGCTGACCGGCATCGGCGCCGAAAAGGCGGTGAACCACTAAGACCGGAACAAAAGGCTCCCCTGGAAACAGCGTTTTCCGGGGGAGCCTTTTGCGTGCGTCATTTCTTCAGGCTGAGCCACTCTTTCAATCGGGCCAGCGGCCAGGTGGTCACGATGCGTTCCATCGGCACCCCCAGGGCTTCTGCGCGCTCGGCACCATACTGCAGGAAGTCGAGCTGGCCGGGAGCATGGGCATCGCTGTCTATGCTGAACAGACAGCCGGCGTCGAGGGCCATCTTGACGAGGTCATCCGGTGGGTCCTGGCGCTCGGGCCGCGAGTTGATTTCGACGGCGACGCCCCACTCGGCGCATTCCTTGAAAACCTTGGGGGCGTCGAATTCCGATTGGGGCCGGGTCCCGCGTGATCCCTGGACCAGCCGACCGGTGCAATGACCCAAAACGTTGGTGTGGGGGTCGCTGATACCGCCAAGCATCCGTTCGGTCATGGTCTTCTTGTCGGCTCGGAGCTTGGAGTGGACACTGGCGACCACGACGTCGAGCTTGTCCAGCATTGCAGGGGTCTGGTCCAGTGTGCCGTCCTCCAGGATGTCCACCTCGATGCCCTTGAGCAAGCGGAAGTCGTCTTGGGAAGAATTGATACCTTCCACCACGTCCAGCTGTTTTTCGAGCCGTTCGACGCTGAGGCCGTTGGCGATGGTGAGGTTGGGGGAGTGGTCGGTCAGGGCCAGGTATTCGCGTCCGAGCGTGCGGGCCGCAGCCACCATGGCTTCGATGGGCGAGCCGCCGTCGGACCAATTGCTGTGACTGTGCAGGTCGCCGCGCAACGCGGCCCTGAGTGTGTCTCCGCCGGAGGCAAGGGCTTCGGTGCCCTTCCCGCGGAGGTCGGCCAGGTAGTCGGGGACGCGGTCCTCCAGTGCCTGGGTGATGACTTCGGCGCTGCGGCTGCCTACGCCTTTGAGGCTGGTGATCCTGCCGCTGGCGACGAGCCGGGCCAGTTCATCTGTTGAGAGTTTCCGTGCGGCGTCGGCTGCCTTCCGGAAAGCCTGGACCTTGAAGGTTGGTGCTTGGCTGCGTTCCAGCCAGAAAGAAATTTCGTCGAGCGCCTCAATGGGATCCATGGCTCCATGATCCACGAACCAGGCGCACCATCAACAGTGGGCACGGTTTGATGGTGCGCCGGTCCGTGACCGCCACCTAGTGGTGGTGGCCCGGATCCAGGGCGGGATTGGTGCCCTGGCCGTTTTCTCCGACGGGTGCCTGGCCGTGTTCCCCGTGCGGAACGGCGTACTGGCCGGCCATCGACGCGGCCAGTCCGGGTGTTGCTACTGAGGCAACAACGACGGCGGCTCCGAACGCGGCTGCCAGAAGCCGCCCGGTCCTTGGCTGGCCGTGGGCGCCGCCGTCGTTGGTCTTGTGCTGCCGCCTGAGCCAGCCTGCCCCGGCAAGTGCCATGAGGGTCAGGCCGAAGGCGGCAAAGTGGCTGACGTCAAGGGAGCGCTGGGAGGTGATCCCTGCAGCCATGGCCGCTACGTGCGCGACCGCTGCCGTGGCGAGGGCCGGGAGCGCGAAACGGGCCAGGACGAGGGAATTGCGGTGCAGGCCCCACAGCGACCAGGCCATGAAGGCCAGGCCCGCCGCGAGGGCTGCACCGCCGGCAACAACCATGCCCAGGGCGGCGGATCCAGTTCCAGCGAGGTACCCGGCGGCCAGGGACAGTTCAACCATCCCGGCTGCCATAGCAGCGAAGTATACGTACAGCACTACAGCTGCCCTCAGGGTGGGGTGGTTCACGCGGTGCATGGCTGTTACCGTCCTCGTCCTTTGGAGTCGATGATCAGGCGCGGGCGGAAGCTACGGTGGCCTTGTCCTGGGACAATGCAACGCCCAGCAGTACCACGGCGCTGGCGAGGTGCAGGACGTTGTCCGCGCCGTTCAGGGCGATGATGTTCAGTGAGCTGCCCACCAGGAAGAGGCCCACGATGCCGACCAGCAGGTAGACGCCGCCGACTGCGGTGTTGATGGACTTGGACAGCGTGACGCTGTTCATGCCGGCGATGAGGAGGGCTGCGCCAATGGCCAAGTGGATGATGTTGTGAAGCGGGTTCACGGCGAAGATGATCAAATTGGCGCCCTCGGTGGCGAAGAAGCCGATTCCCGAGGTGACGAAGAATCCGAGCACGCCTACCAAGAGGTAGACGGCTCCGAAGATGGTGGCGATCAAGCGATTGGGCGAAGTACGCATTGGTCCGAGCCTTCCGGTGATGGCCGGGATTCCCGGCCGACCTGCTGAGTCCCGGTCGGGACTCTCAAGCAGTGATTCGGATCATGCGTTTGCGTGGATGGGTGGATGGGCGGATTTATTTCTTGCCGGCTAGGGGCGGAGGCGGATGCTGCTCATTTTGAGGTCGTTGGTGCCCTCGAAAACGTACTGGAGGTCGATCGTCTTGCCGTCACATTGCAGTTTGCCTGCGAGGTTGGCCTTGTTGTTCCCGTTGTTTGAGTCAACGCTTACGGAGTTGTAGTTCGGCTTGCACGAGCTGTCCAGTTCCAGGCTGGCGATGCCGTCCACGAAGGACTGCTTGTCCAGTTCGTCCTTGAGGGGCTGGCTGAGGTAGTTGTCGTAGGCCTGTTCGGTCTGGCCGGAGACCACAAGGTTGGTGAATTCGTCCGCCATCGACCGGGCCTTGGAGGTGGCATTGCCCACCACATTGACCAGGATGAGGACGCCGACTACCGCCAGCACGATGACGCCCGCCACGATGCCGAGGACGATCCACAGAACTTTTCGGTTCTTCTTGGGCGGTTGCTGGCCGTACTGTCCTGGTTGGTACTGCCCGGGCGGGTATTGGCCCGGTGGGTACTGGGCCGGCTGATATTGGCCTGGTTGATACTGCCCTGGTGGGGTTTGTCCCTGGGGATAGGGGTTCTGTTGGCCGGGAGCCGCGTATTGCGGGTTCCCGTTTTGGGGATCGGACGACGGCGGCTGTTGCCACTGCGGCGACGCTCCGGTCTGCGGCGGGTAACCGGGCCCCGGGGGAACCGGAGGCGGGTTGTACCCGGGCTGGTTCTGGCTGGGTTCTTGCGGGTTGCTCACGGTAGTGCCCCTTTCGGCAGCCTTCGGCAGCGCCACCACCTGGCCGGGAACCTCTGGGCGGCCCCCGGTGCGTCCTCTTGAATCAAAGCGTATTTCCGCTTCCGCGGGCAAGAGGCGCGACGGAACACCGCAGGTGAAGTGGCGGTTCAAGCCCCGGAACGACGTCCCAGGAGCGGCTGCACGCGGTACGGGATCATCTCACGCATGGCCAGCGCGGTGTCCGTCCTGTCCACTCCGTCGCAACCGAGGATCTTTCCATTGATGCGGTAGAGGTCTTCCGCATCCAGCGCAACGACACGCAACAACAGGTCAGCGGAGCCGGTGAGGCCAAAGCCTTCGAGGATTTCCGGGATGTCGGCCAGGTCCCGCGCCAGGGAAGCGAGCTTCTGCTGCTGCACGTGGACGGTGATGAAGGCCGTCAGGGGGTAGCCGAGGGCCACAGGATTGATCCGTCGTTCGAACGACAGAAAGGCGTGTTTCTTTTCGAGCTGCGCCATGCGGGCCTGCACCGTGTTGCGGGAGAGGCCGAGCTTCTGCGCAAGGGCAACCACAGTGCCACGGGGATCCTTTGCCATGGCGGAAAGAAGGCGGGTGTCGGTGCCATCCAAGGGTTGCATAATGCGCAAGATTAGCACGCCCCAGATACTCCGAATAGTGCATAATGCTCAACTTCATCCCGGGTAGTTGTACCCGATGCGTTCTGTGAGTAGGGTCACAATTAACTCCGGCGAAGGTGCCGGAGGGCCGGCGTGCGGCAGGATCACAAGTCCTGCGAGCGCCGACGAAAACGAGCCGGAAGGTTGCGATCACCTGTGTTGACGGATCAGGCGGGCAAGGGAGTGCGACATGATGCTCCGGGCCCGGAACAAAGTGCACATATCTCCTTGCGGACTGGCGGCGATTTGCTCCAGTTGGTGTCTCCGGACGGCGAGCGCATCAGCCATCCCGAGTTTGATCTATGGGTTAAGGATGTCGGCGACGAACAATTGTGCTCGCTCTACGAGGACATGACCGTCATCCGCCGTATCGACGCAGAAGCCACGGCACTCCAACGCCAGGGTGAACTGGCCTTGTGGCCGCCGCTCCTTGGCCAGGAAGCGGCACAGATCGGTTCAAGCCGTTCTCTGCGCGACGACGACTTCGTCTTCCCGAGCTACCGGGAAAGCGGAGTGGCCTACGTCCGGGGTGCCCATCTTTCCGAGATCGCGCGAGTCTGGCGTGGTAACGCTTCGTACGGTTGGGACCCGCAGCGCATCAACCTGGCGACTCCCCAGATCATCATTGGTTCCCAGAGCCTGCACGCTACGGGCTACGCAATGGGTGTGCAGCTGGACGGAGCCAACACGGCAGTCCTCGCGTACTTCGGCGACGGCGCCACGAGCGAAGGCGATGTCAACGAGGCCATGGTGTTCGCAGCCAGCTACCAAGCTCCTGTGGTGTTCTTCTGCCAGAACAACCACTGGGCAATTTCGGAGCCCGTGCGCATCCAGTCGCACGTTCAGTTGGCCGACAGGCCCACTGGCTTTGGTATTCCCAGCATGCGCGTGGACGGCAACGATGTCCTGGCTGTCATGGCGGCCACTCGTGTGGCGCTTGACCGGGCGCGCAAGGGCGGGGGACCAACCTTCATTGAAGCCGTCACCTACCGAATGGGTCCGCACACTACCGCTGATGACCCCACCCGCTACCGTGATCCGATTGAGCTGGAGGATTGGGCTGCCAAGGACCCGATTCTTAGGCTCCGGAAGCTCCTGCAGGCCAAGGGCCTGCTCACGGAGGATGTGGAAGCCCGCGTCAAAGCCAAGGCCGATGCCGTTGCGGCCGATCTCCGTTCGAGCTGCATTGGCATGCCCGACCCGCAGCCATTGGACGTGTTCAACCACGTCTACAGCACTCCGAATTCCTGGATCGAGCGCCAGAAGGACCACTACTCCCGCTACCTGAACAGTTTCAACCAGCCCGTCGAGGAAGGTGCACTCTGATGTCCAAGCTCACTTTTGCCCGGGCAATCAATGCCGGCCTCCGGAAATCGCTCGAAAATGATCCCAAAGTGGTCCTCATGGGTGAGGACATTGGCTCCCTTGGTGGCGTTTTCCGTGTCACCGACGGGCTGCAGAAAGACTTTGGAAAGCACCGCGTTATTGATTCTCCCCTGGCCGAGTCCGGGATTATAGGCACCGCAGTGGGGTTGGCCTACCGCGGTTACCGCCCTGTGTGCGAGATCCAGTTCGACGGTTTCATCTACCCTGCGTTCGACCAAATCGTCAGCCAGGTAGCCAAGATGCATTACCGCACCCAGGGGCGCGTCAAGATGCCCATCACTATCCGGGTGCCTTTTGGCGGCGGGATCGGATCGCCTGAACACCATTCCGAATCGCCGGAAGCCTACTTCACCCACACTTCGGGTTTGCGCGTCGTGGCCGTTTCCAACCCCCAGGATGCCTACACGATGATCCAGCAGGCCATTGCATCGGACGACCCCGTCCTCTACTTTGAGCCCAAGAGGCGCTACCACGACAAGGGTGATGTGGATGAGTCGCTCGACCTCGCCACGGCATTGCCCCTGGATAAGGCTGCTGTCGTCAACGCCGGCTCCGACGTCACCCTGATTGCGTACGGTCCGCTGGTCAAAACAGCGAAGGATGCCGCCTTGGCCGCCGCTGACGAAGGCATATCGGTTGAAGTGATCGATCTCCGGTCATTGGCCCCAGTGGATTACCCGGTAGTGGAAGCCTCCGTCCGCAAGACGGGACGACTCGTGATCACCCACGAAGCAGGACAATCCGGTGGCGTTGGCGCGGAGATCGCGGCGAGCATTACGGAACGCTGCTTCAACTACCTGGAGTCCGCGCCAGTCCGGATTACCGGCTTTGACGTGCCGTATCCCTACTCCAAGCTCGAAATGCACCACTTGCCGGATCTGGACAGGATCCTCGACGGCGTGGATCGCGCCCTCGGCCGCCCCAACTCCCTGAGTGGACTGGAAGGATGACCGCCACCATGATCAAGGAATTCAGGCTCCCGGATTTGGGTGAGGGGCTGACGGAATCGGAAATCCTGAGTTGGAAGGTGGCAGTGGGCGACACTGTCACGTTGAACCAGGTCATCGCCGAGGTCGAAACCGCCAAAGCCGTGGTGGAGTTGCCGTCACCATTTGCAGGCACGGTGGCCGCGCTTCACGAGCAGCCCGGAACGGTCGTGGAGGTCGGGAAGCCGATCGTCTCTTTCGAAGTCGACGACGCCGGGTCCTCCAACGGGGCTGGCTCTCCGACCGCTGGTGCCGGGTCCGCCGTCGGGGCCTCTGCGCATGGTGCGCCTGCCGCCAGCGGTGTTGAAGCGGTGGGGACCCCCGCGAAACGTGAGCCGAACCTGGTGGGTTACGGTGCCGTCGTCGAACACTCCGGACGTCCAACGCGACGTGCCCGCGTTCAGGCGCCCGCAGCAGTGCAGGCTACGGTGCAGGCGGAAGTTCCGGCGATCCCGGAACCGGTCGCCGAGCCGCAGGCGGAGGTCTCGGGGGAGCGTCCGAGGTCCACGCCTCCGGTGCGCAAGTTGGCCCGCGACCTCGGGATCGACCTGGAACTGGTGCCAGGAACCGGCCCGGGCGGACTTATTACCCGCGAGGATGTCCAGAACTTCTCCGGCACAGCGGATGAGCTTGCCGTGGCGCCGGTTGCTGCAGGGCAGGGCGAGCGGGAAACCCGCACGCCCATCAAGGGAGTCCGGAAGTTCACCGCCGCTGCCATGGTGCAGAGCGCCTTTACGGCACCGCATGTCACGGAATTCCTGACAGTGGATGTCACCGCGACCATGGAATTGCTGGCCAGGCTCAAGGGCAACAGGACCTTCGAAGGCTTCAAACTGACGCCGCTGACCATCGCGGCCAAGGCGGTCCTGGTGGCCCTGCGGAACAATCCCTCGCTGAACTCCCGCTGGGATGAGGCAAACCAGGAGATTGTCCAGTTCAACTATGTGAACCTGGGTATCGCGGCCGCGACGCCGCGGGGCCTGACCGTCCCGAACATCAAGGACGCTGACCAACTGTCGCTGCGCGAGCTCTCCACTGCGTTGACCCAGCTCACCGACACGGCGCGGGCAGGCAAGACGTCTCCGTCCGATCTCTCCGGTGGCACGATCTCGATCACGAACATCGGCGTGTTCGGGATCGACGCGGGCACGCCGATCCTCAATCCGGGCGAGGCCGCGATTGTGGCCCTTGGTGCTGTCAGGAAGGCGCCATGGGTGGTGAACGATGAGCTGGCAGTGCGCCAGGTCATGTCCCTTAGCCTGTCCTTCGACCACCGGCTGGTGGACGGGGAACAAGGCTCGCGGTTCCTGGCGGACCTGGGCGCCATCCTGTCCGACCCCGCCATGGTCATGACCATGATCTGACGCTCCCAAGCTGCGGCGGCCCATCCCCTTACGAGTGCATGCAGGAAACTGCAGCCAGGGGATGGGCCGTCGCGCGTCGGGGCACAATGGTGCCGCGTCCGTGCTGAGCGTTAGTCCTCGGTGGGAGTGGTGCGGTTGGAGTGGACGTTGCGCCAGCTGTGCTCAGGTTCGAAGCCCAACAGTTTGCGCGCCTTGTCGATCGACAGCATGGTTTCGTGCTCGCCCAGCTCCTTGAGAACCTCGACGCCGGGGAAGACTTCCGCTGCCAACTCAGCGCTGCTGCGGCTCATCACGGTATCGGCCGCGGCGATGATGAACGTCTCGAATCCCGGTTCCCCG
Organism: Paenarthrobacter sp. C1; assembly: GCF_049315185.1. Classification (NCBI taxonomy): domain Bacteria; kingdom Bacillati; phylum Actinomycetota; class Actinomycetes; order Micrococcales; family Micrococcaceae; genus Paenarthrobacter; species Paenarthrobacter sp. C1. The sequence goes on from NZ_CP186052.1 coordinate 1,621,204, forward strand.
TGTTCCAGAGCACGCACCACGGCCAGGGCCCCGTCCCGGGCATCGATGTAGCCCCAAAGGTTCCATTTGCGCAGTGTGGCGTCGGCGTCGAAGGACGGGAAGGCATCGTAGTCCTCGGGGTCCATGACATTGGAGAAACGAAGCGCCGTGATGCTCAGGTCGGGATCCCACCGCGTCAGCTGGATGGCCATCTGCTCCTCGAGGTGCTTCACCAGTGAGTACGTGCTTTCCGGCCGGGCGGGGTACTCCTCATCGACCGGAATGTAGGGAGGGTCGATGTCGAAGGGGAGGCCAAGGACGGTCTCGCTGGAGGCATAGACCACTTTTTTGATGCCGGCACGCCGTGCTGCCTGGAAAACGTTGTAGGTGGAGACCATGTTGTTTTCGAAGATCGCGGCGTCGGGCGCGAGGCCCGGCGCTGGGATGGCGGCCAGGTGAACTATTGCATCGAGGCCGTCATGTTGGTCATCCAGGCCCAGAATGACGTCCAGGACCTGTCCGTAGTTCCGAAGGTCCACGCTGACGTAGCCTCGTCCGCGTGTGCCGGCCCGGTCCATATTGAGAACCTGGTGGCCATCCTGCGTGAGGCGACGCACCACGCTCCTGCCCAGTTTCCCGCTTCCGCCGGTGACGGCAATCCTCATGGTGTGCTCCTTGATCGTGGCTGGACCTTGCCCTGCTGCAGTGTGCTTTCCAGCGGGGTTCGGTTTTCCAGCCTAGGCCGCACGCGTGCCGTGCGCAGCCCCTAAGGCAGGCTCTGTGAGTCCTAGGAATACCGGAGCGACCCACGTGCGTGGCAGTGCAGGCGTGCGAACGACGGCAGCTGTCGTGGCCAGCGCGTTGGGAGCAGTGCATGTCCGGGGGGCATGTCCGGCGCCCGTTCGGGCTCCTGTTTAGCTGCGTCTTGGGCCTGTCTTAGGCGCGCGGGCATTGGGATGCGTATTGGTTTTCCCGCCCCGGGGTCACGTTTTCCCGCCCGGTGTCATGTTTTGGGTGGTGTGTGGTGGTGGTTGCGTCGGGGTGTTTGGTGGGGGTCGATGTGGGGTGGGGGGATGAACCAGGGGACGCCGTTTTGGATGGTGATGCGCCAGTGTTCTTTGTGGATGAGGTGGTGGTGGTGGGAGCAGAGCAGGGTGGCGTTGTTTGTTCCTGTGGTGCCGCCTTGTGACCAGTAGGTGATGTGGTGGGCTTCGCACCAGGGTGCGGGGAGGGTGCAGTCGGGGAACGCGCAGCCGCCGTCGCGGGCGGTGATGGCTTTGCGGATGTGGGGTGGGAAGATCCGGGTGGTGCGGCCGATGTCGAGTATTTGGGAGTCGGTGCCGAGCAGGACGGGCAGGATGTCGGCGTCGCAGGCGATTTTGCGGATGGTGTTGGGGTGGATCGGGCCGGTGAAGGTCGCGGTGCCGGTACTGACAGTGTTCCGGAGGCGCGGCTGACTCGGGGTGTTGGTTTCTTCGGTGGCGCTCGTGGTGGTGTGGGTGAGTTGTTGGAAGAGGTCGTGGTGGTCGATGGTGACGGTGAGTTGGGGTCGGAGTCCGCCGTTGCTGGGCAGTTTCCCGGTGGTCATGGCCACGGCGCAGGCTCCGACGAGGCCGTCGAGGAGTTTCTGGGCGCGGGAGCGCCGGTCCAGCTGAGTGCCGGTGGTGCCGGTTTGGGTGTTTGTGGTGTTGGTGAGTCGTGGGTTGGTGGCGGCGTTCATGGCGGTGGTGAGGGTTTCGTATTGTTCGGTGGTGGCGAAGATTTCCAGGTGGTGGAGTCCGTGGCGGCGTCGGCGTCGGAGGAACGCGCCTTGGACGTGGCGGAGGGCTTCTTCGGTGGGTTCGGGGCCGTTGTGGTCGATGTGGTCGATCCAGCGGTTGGCCATTGTGGTGACGAAGTCGGGGTCGGATTGAGTGGCGGTGGTGGTGAGGGCGTGTTCCATGCCGGTGAGGGTGTCCGGGTCGGTGAAGTGTTGGGCTTTGTCCAGGGCGGTGCTGATGATCGTCGCGGACCGGGACGGGACCTGTCCGGTGTGGAGGGCGTCGGCGAGTCTTTGACGACGGGCCGGGATTTCCTGGCCGGTTATTCCGGCCCCGGGCAGGACATCGGTGGCGAGGGCGAGCCTGCGCCGTGCTTCGCCGATCCCGATCCGCAACCGGGCCCGCAGGAACTCCGCCGCGTTCCGGTACCCATCATCCAAAACACTGCCACCACCAGCACCGTCACCGCAGGAGTCACCGCCACCGCCACCTTCCGACTCACCGGCTGGCTCGGTCCACCCCGTCCGCCATTCCTGGGCGCCGGACGCCGGGGACTGTCCGGGCTGCTGTGCCGGCACCGCACGCTGCGCCTCGGACCGGGTCCGCTCCACAGCCTGCGGTGCGACGACCTGGAGGTACTCGATCGACCGCGAGAGGTCCTCGATCCTGCCGGCAAGGTCAGCAGCCTGTGCTAGATCGAACAAGGGTGCCTGCTCGGCAAACGACAACCGTGCGGTGTCCAGAAGAGCCTGTCCGTCCTCAAGAAGTGCCGCGAGATCCGGCCCCGCAGGCGCAGCAGGTTTCCCGCCGTCGGAACCCCTGGAGGTGGTGCCCTCGCGGCTGAGTAGTCCAACGCCGTGGAAGTGGCCGATAGCGGTGGCTACCGCCGTCGAACCCTTGATCCACTGGAGATTGCCTGGGGATTGCCGTGAGCAGCTCGCAGTCAGGGCAGCGACAGCAGGTGACGACGCCACCCGCGCTGCTGTCAGTTGCCCCAAAGCTTCCATGCATAAAGCTTTTCACCAGGGTCTGACATTATTAGCGCTTCACCCTGTCGGCTGCGCGTTCCGGAAACTGCACACTTAGGCAGATGTCAGCGCCGCCAAGGCCATCTGCTCCAGTATGGGCCTGGCTGATTTCACTGCGATCCTGCGGCCGTGATGCCGGACCGAATGCGGGGTGGAGTTGATCAACCCGAAGGCTGCGTGTGCCCGGACGCGCAGGCCTGCGATGTCCGCGTCGGCATGAATCCGGGCCAGAACATCCACCCAGGTCTCTACATAACTGCGTTGCAGGGAGCGGACCTCGGCCTGATCTGCCTCAGTGAGGCTGGCGAAATCACGGTCCTGTACCCGGATGACATCCGGATTGCTCAGGGCGAAGTCCACCTGGAATTTCACCAGGGCTTTCAGGGCGTCCGCTGGGCTGCCGGCTTCCGCAACAACGCGACGGCCGCCCTCCAGGAGGTCGCGGCTGACACTGAGGAGCAGTTCACCCAGAACCGCCTGTTTTCCCGGAAAGTGCCGGTACACCGCCGGTCCGCTTACACCGGCCGCGGCTCCCAGGTCTTCCAGGGATACGCGGCTGAATCCGTTGTCCGCGAAGAGTCCGGCTGCGGCTGACAGCAGTGCCAACCGGCGGAGCTCTTTGGCTTGGCTCCGCTGGGTTGTGGCGGGACGGGAGCCTTCGGCGTGTGCTTCCGGGCTTGCTGTCATGGTGTCCTCCTCGTGCCCGTCCCAACGCAGGCGGCAGGAGCCCCGCTGTGCTGGACATGTCAGTTAATAAAGACTAACCTAAATTTCAGTTACATGACACTAACCGAAATGGCCGTAGGCCGGGAATGGAACAGGGGTCGATGGAGACAATTGCCAGCCTGACGGGAGCTGCCGCCGGCACCTTCGAAGCCAACCAGGAGGCACAGTGTGCCTTGGTGGAGGAACTGAAGGAGCGCCTCGCCACGGCAGCATTGGGTGGACCGGCCAAATCCCGGGAGCGGCACGTTGCCCGGGGAAAGCTCCTGCCGAGGGAGCGCATTGATTTCCTGTTGGATGAGGGCAGCCCGTTCCTTGAGATCGCGCCTCTTGCCGCCAATGGCATGTACAACGACGATTCACCAGGCGCCGGGGTGATCGCCGGCATCGGCCTGGTCCATGGCCGGCACGTCCTGGTGATCTCCAATGATGCGACGGTCAAGGGCGGTACGTACTACCCGATGACCGTGAAGAAGCACCTCAGGGCCCAAGAGATTGCCCTGGAGAACAAGCTTCCGTGCATCTACCTGGTGGATTCCGGGGGAGCGTTCCTGCCCAAGCAGGACGAGGTCTTCCCGGACAAGGAACACTTTGGCCGGATCTTCTACAACCAGGCCAGGATGTCTGCGGCCAAGATCCCACAGATCGCCTCCGTGATGGGCTCCTGCACTGCCGGCGGTGCCTACGTCCCGGCAATGAGCGACGAAACAGTCATCGTCCGCAACCAAGGCACCATCTTTTTGGGCGGGCCTCCGCTGGTCAAAGCAGCCATCGGCGAGATCGTCACCGCGGAGGAACTGGGCGGTGGCGACGTCCACTCAAGGATCTCCGGGGTCACCGATCACCTGGCCGAGAACGACCAGCATGCGCTGGAAATCGTCCGGGACATCGTAGCGACGTTGCCGAAGCCGGCGCAGCCGGCCTGGGACGTGCTCGATGTCGTCCTGCCGCCCGTCGTCGACCCCTCGGAGATCTACGGTGTGGTTCCCACGGACGTCAACGCCCAATATGACGTCCGGGAAGTCATCGCACGCCTCGTGGACGGTTCCGAATTCCATGAGTTCAAAAAGAACTATGGCACCACCCTGGTGACCGGTTTCGCGCACCTGCATGGCCACCCCGTGGGGATCGTGGCCAACAACGGAGTCCTTTTCAGCGAGTCGTCGTTGAAGGGTGCCCACTTCATTGAGCTGTGCGATCAGCGGGGCATTCCCTTGGTCTTCCTCCAGAATCTCTCCGGGTTCATGGTGGGAAAGGACTACGAACAGGGCGGCATCGCCAAGAACGGCGCCAAGATGGTCACGGCAGTGGCGACGGCCCGGGTGCCGAAACTGACCGTGGTGATCGGCGGCTCCTTCGGCGCGGGAAACTACTCCATGTGCGGCCGGGCTTATTCGCCGCGTTTCCTCTGGATGTGGCCCGCGGCCCGCATCTCCGTCATGGGCGGAAACCAGGCCTCCAGCGTCCTGGCAACAGTCAAAAGGGACCAATACGAGGCCGCCGGCCAGAAATGGTCCGTCGAGGACGAGGAAGCCTTCAAGGCCCCCATCAAGCAGCAGTACGAGGACCAGGGCAGCCCCTACTACTCCACCGCCCGGCTGTGGGATGACGGCATTATCGACCCCGCTGACACGCGGCGGGTTCTGGGCATGGCCCTCGACGTCGTTTCCCGCCCGCCACTGCCGGAGACCTCTTTCGGCCTCTTCAGGATGTGACCATGACCCTGCCAACAACAGCTACAGAACCAACAACAGCCACAGAACCCACAGTCTCAGCGCAGACCTTTTCTGCCGTCCTCGTTGCCAACCGAGGTGAGATCGCCTGCCGTGTCATCCGAACCCTAAGGGACATGGGCATCCGCTCAGTCGCCGTCTATTCGGAAGTGGACAAGGACGCCAAACACGTCAGCCTGGCGGATACGGCCGTCGCCATTGGCGGAACGTCACCTGCGGACAGCTACTTGAAGATCGACGCCATCATCGACGCGTGCCGCCGCAGCGGAGCGGAGGCCGTTCATCCGGGCTACGGCTTCCTGTCCGAGAACGTTGCGTTCGCCAAAGCGTTGGACGCTGCCGGCATCACGTTCATCGGACCCGGTATCGGTGCCATCGAAGTGATGGGAGACAAGATCCGGTCCAAGAACCACGTAATGGCCTACGACGTTCCCTGCGTTCCCGGCATCGCCAAGCCCGGACTCACTGACCAGGATCTCATTGAAGCAGCCACCGAAGTCGGCTTCCCGCTCTTGATCAAGCCATCGGCAGGCGGCGGTGGCAAGGGTATGCACGTGGTGGAACGGGCCGAGGACCTGGCCTCCACGCTTCTGACGGCGAGGCGCGTCGCAGCGTCCGCTTTCGGTGACGACACTCTCTTCCTGGAACGGCTCATCCGGGCTCCCCGGCACATCGAAGTGCAGGTCCTGGCCGACAACCACGGAAACGTCATCCACCTCGGCGAGCGCGAATGTTCCCTGCAACGACGGCACCAAAAGGTCATCGAAGAAGCTCCCTCCGCGCTTTTCGAATCACTGGCGGACGGCGCTGCCCACAGGGCGCGGATCGGCGAGGCGGCCTGCAACGCAGCGCGTTCGGTCAATTACAGCGGCGCCGGAACCGTCGAGTTCCTGGTGTCCGACGAACATCCGGATGAGTTCTTCTTCATGGAGATGAACACCCGGCTGCAGGTGGAGCATCCCGTCACTGAGCTGGTCACGGGAATCGACCTCGTTGAATGGCAGGTGAGGATCGCCGCCGGTGAGGTGCTCACCGTGGCGCAGTCCGACGTCGTACTTCAAGGCCATGCCGTGGAGGCGCGGGTGTACGCGGAGGTGCCAGAGCGGAACTTCATGCCGTCGATGGGGCGCATCGTGGCACTCGCTGAGCATGGCGCGTCGGACGCCGCGGTGTCCGGTCAGCAGCAGGCCCATGCCAATGTGCGGATCGACTCCGCCATGCGGGACGGGCTGCAGATCACGGGTGACTACGATCCCATGCTCGCCAAAGTCATCGCGTGGGGAGCGGACAGGGCCGCCGCACTGGACACGCTGGATGCTGCGCTGGGCCGTTACACCTTGCTGGGCGTGGACACGAACGTCGAGTACCTTCGACTCCTGATCAACGACGCCGATGTCCGTGCCGGGCACCTCGACACCGGGTTGATTGAACGCAAGCTGCCGTCCATGGAGTTCCGGCACGCAGGCCCCAAGGAACTGATCGCGGCCGCCCTGACGCTGTGGCTTGACCGCCCGGCCCCGGCGCTCGCAGGAGATGCGTGGAAGAGCGCCGACGCTTGGCGGGTCGGGGCTCCCGGTGCCTGGACCGCGACCTTCGGCGTCCCAGGCGCCGCTATGGCTACGGTCGCCGTCACCGAAAAAGCCGGCACCGTGACGGCAAGGGTCGACGACGGCGAACCGGTAGGCGTGCGGGTGGCCGACCGCAGCGGGACCGGGATAACCCTGGAGTTCGACGGCGGTCAGGTCACCTATGCGGTGGCCACGGCGGACGCAGCACGGGAGATCTTCGTGGGCAACGATGGCTGGTCCTGCCGGCTTGAGGTCCTTGACCGGGCCGGGCGCCTGCAACGGATGCTCGCGGGGATCCAGCGCGTCGAAGGAGCAGCCGATCCGGAAGTGCGCTCGCCCATGCCGGGGACGGTGGTTTCCGTGTCCGTGGCCAACGGTGACGTGGTCGAGGAAGGACAGGTCCTCCTGGCTGTTGAAGCCATGAAGATGGAGCACCAACTTGTGGCGTCCGTCGCCGGAACCGTCCACCTCACCAGCAAACCCGGCGATCTGGTCAAAGCCGACCAGGTGCTCGCCACCATCCATGCAGCGGTCGCCGCGGAAGATACGGCCACCGCGGGCCGCGACACCAACAACGGCCGGAACCCAGACAAGAGCCAGAACCCAGACAACGGCCAAATCCCAGACAAGGAAGTCCAGCCATGAGCACGTTTGAACTGACAGAGGAATACCAGGACCTCAGCGATTCCGTCAGGGAGTTCGCCGACGAGGTAGTAGCCCCTGTCTCCGCCAAGCACGACGAAGAGCACAGTTTCCCTTACGAAGTGGTTAAGCAGATGGGGGAGATGGGCCTGTTCGGCCTGCCGTTCCCCGAAGAATTCGGCGGGATGGGCGGAGATTACTTCGCGCTCGCCTTGGCGTTGGAACAGTTGGGGCGCGTAGACCAGTCCGTGGCCATCACTTTGGAAGCCGGAGTATCGCTGGGGGCCATGCCGGTTTACCGCTTCGGCACCGAAGAACAGAAGCAGGAGTGGCTGCCGCAGCTGGCATCCGGCCGGTCCTTGGCCGGTTTCGGGTTGACCGAGCGTGAAGCCGGATCCGACGCCGGCGGCACCAAGACCAACGCCCACCTGGAAAACGGCGAGTGGGTCATCAACGGCAACAAGGAGTTCATTACCAACTCCGGCACGGACATCACCACCCTGGTCACCGTCACGGCAGTGACAGGCCGGAAAGAGAACGCCGACGGCAGCACCAAGAAGGAGATCTCCACCATTCTGGTGCCGACGGACACGCCGGGGTTTACCGCAGAAAAGCCCTATAACAAGGTGGGGTGGAACGCGTCGGACACCCACCCGCTGACCCTGGACAACGTCCGGGTTCCCGAAGCCAATCTGTTGGGCGAGCGCGGCCGCGGCTATGCCAACTTCCTCTCCATCCTGGACGAGGGCCGGATCGCCATCGCTGCCCTGGCCACGGGTGCGGCCCAAGGTTGCGTGGACCTGTCCGTGAAGTACGCCAAGGAGCGCAGCGCGTTCGGACAGAACATCGGCAAGTACCAGGCCATCCAGTTCAAGATCGCCCGCATGCAGGCCAGGGCCCACACAGCCCGCCTTGCCTACTACGACGCAGCCGCGAGGATGCTGGCGGGCAAGCCGTTCAAGACCGAAGCAGCCATAGCTAAGATGGTCGCAGGCGAGGCAGCCATGGACAACGCGCGGGACGCCACCCAGGTGTTCGGCGGCTATGGCTTCATCAACGAATTCACGGTGGCACGCCATTACCGCGACTCCAAGATCCTTGAGGTCGGCGAAGGCACCACCGAAGTCCAGTTGATGCTCATCGCCCGCGAGCTGGGTCTGTAACCGTACGTTGGGTCGGCAGTGGCAGGGAAGGATCAAGGATGATTGACAAGGTTGTTGCCAGCGCCGCCGAAGCGGTGAAGGACATCCCGGACGGAGCCTCGCTCGCGGTAGGGGGCTTTGGCTTATGCGGTATCCCCGTTTCCCTGATTGAAGCCCTTCATCAGCAGGGAACCACGGACCTGGAAACTGTCAGCAACAACTGCGGCGTGGACGATTGGGGCCTGGGAATCCTCCTCAAGGACGGCCGCATCCGCCGCACCATCAGTTCGTACGTGGGCGAGAACAAGGAGTTTGCCCGGCAGTATCTGGCGGGGGAGCTTGAAGTTGTCCTCACCCCGCAGGGCACCTTGGCGGAGAAGCTACGCGCCGGCGGCGCAGGCATCCCGGCCTTTTATACCAAGGCCGGCGTGGGAACCCAGGTGTCCGAAGGCGGCCTCCCGCAAAAGTACGACGCCGAAGGCAACGTTGCGATTGCTTCGGCGCCGAAGGAGGTGCGGGCTTTCAAGGATGGCGACTACGTCCTGGAAGAGTCTTTGACCCCGGACTTCGGGCTGGTCCATGCCTGGAAGGGGGACCGCCACGGCAACCTTGTTTTCCATGCGACGGCCATGAACTTCAACCCTCTCTGTGCCATGGCGGCCCGGGTGACGATTGCCGAGGTCGAGGAACTCGTGGAACCGGGGGAGTTGGATCCGGAGCACATTCACACGCCGGGTATCTTCGTTCAGCGGGTCGTCGTAGCAGGAGCTGCGGAGAAACGGATCGAAAAGCGCACCGTCGCGTTGATCTCCGCAACAAACGGACAGACAGGAGCTTCATGATGGCCGACAACACTTATCAGGACTTACCGCCACGTCCCGAAGCAGTACGGCACGAGTACCGGCGGGCCGACGTCGAACACCACGAAGCAAAAGGCTGGACCCGCAACGAACTGGCCGCCCGCGTGGCCAAGGAACTGGTCAACGGACAGTACGTGAACCTGGGAATCGGGATGCCCACCCTGATCCCCAACTACATCCCGGACGGAGTGGAGGTCATCCTCCACTCCGAGAACGGCATCCTCGGAGTTGGCCCGTACCCTACCGAGGACAGGGTCGATCCCGACCTCATCAATGCCGGCAAGGAGACCGTGACAACCAACCCCGGTGCTGCGTTCTTCGACTCGGCGTCCTCGTTCGGCATGATCCGCGGCGGACACGTGGACGTGGCGGTCCTGGGAGCGATGGAGGTCGCTGCCAACGGCGATCTTGCCAACTGGATGATCCCCGGCAAGATGGTCAAAGGCATGGGCGGCGCCATGGACCTGGTGTTCGGTGCCAAGAAGGTCATCGTCATGATGGAGCACGTCGACCGCAACGGCCGGCCAAAGATTGTCCCGAGCTGCACGCTTCCCCTCACCGGCAAGGGCTGTGTGGACAGGATCATCACGGACCTGGCGGTGATTGACGTCGTCAAGGACGAAGGTGATCCGCGGTTGGTGTTGCGCGAGCTCGCCCCGAACGTCACCCTTGACGACGTCCTGGCGGCCACAGGCGCCGAGCTGTTCGAAGAGGACCAGGAGCTCACTGTATGACGCGGGTCGTGGAACAACGCGGACTCTACTTCGACGAACTCGAAGAAGGCGTGATCTACGCCCACAAGCCCGGCCGCACCGTCACGGAGACGGACAACGTTCTCTTCACCACGTTGACCATGAACACCCAGGCGCTCCATCTGGATGCTGCCTGGAGTTCCGGACAGCCGTTCGGTCAGCGCCTCATGAATTCCATGTTCACGCTGTCCACCATGGTGGGGCAGTCGGTGACACAGCTGACGCAGGGGACCATCATTGCCCAGTTGGGGCTGACGGATGTCACGTTCCCGCACCCGCTGTATCACGGGGATACGCTGTACACGGAAACGGTGATCACGGGAAAGCGTTTGTCTTCGTCCCGGCCCGGACAGGGCGTGGTGACCATGCAGCACACGGGCCGCAACCAGGACGGTACCGTGGTAGCCCTGGCCACCCGCACCTGCCTGATGTGGACCAAGGAAGCGCACGCCGCGAACCTCGCCGACCATTAGTACGCGCAGCAATCAGCACGCCCAGCAGCAAGGAAATCCATGCACTCTCCCTTCACCATGGGCCCGGCCCTCCTCTTCTGCCCCGCCGACCGGCCGGAGCGTTTCGGCAAGGCCGCGGACCGCGCGGACGCGGTCATCCTGGACTTCGAGGATGCCGTGGCTCCCGCGGACAAGCCCCGGGCCCGTGATGCTGTTTTGAAGCAGCTGGGTGCCGGGGAACTGGACCCCCAACGGACCATAGTGCGCGTGAATCCAGTGGGAACCCGTGACTTCGAACTCGATCTCCAGGCCTTGGAACAGACGCCGTACCGGACGGTCATGCTGGCCAAAGCAGAAAGCGGAGAACAGCTGCGGGCGCTGGCTGGCTACAGCGTCATCGCACTGTGTGAAACCGCATCAGGCATCGTTAATGCTTCCGCCATCGCGGCGGAGCCCAACACCGTTGCCATGATGTGGGGTGCGGAGGACCTCCTGGCTTCCTTGGGCGGACTCTCCAGCAGGAACGACGACGGCGGCTACCGCGCTGTCGCACTGCACGCGCGTTCCACTGTGCTGCTCGCAGCCAAAGCCGCCGGCAAGGAAGCAATCGACTCCGTGTACGTGAACATCCCGGACTTGGCGGGCCTGCTGACCGAGTCCGCAGACGCGGTGGCCAGCGGATTCGGGGCGAAGGCGTGCATCCACCCCAACCAGGTGGCCGTGGTCCGGGAGGCTTATGCGCCTGCCCCCGAAGCTGTTGCCCAAGCCGAAGAACTCCTCGAAGCAGCGGCCGCCGCGGGCTCAGGTGTGTTCCAGTTCAAGGGCAAGATGATCGACGGACCCATTCTCAAGCATGCGGAAGCGACGCTGCGCCGGGCCAGGCGTTAAACAGAACCGGCCCTTGTTGCGCAGCCACCGTAGACCGGTTTGCTGGGCGAACAAGGGCCGAATTCGTGTGCGTCCGGTATGACGCCTTAGGCGTGAACCGCCGTCGCGAGTTCAGTGAGTTCGACGGCAGCGGGCCTGGCAACCGTGCTCTTGATGACTTCGGCCTTCCCGCTCTTGGCCGAGGCGAGGACCGATTCCATGACGTCCAGTGCATGGAAGGCCAGCTGGCCACCGGCCCGCGGTTCCTCACCGGCGTGTGTCGCGGCGAGGTCTGCGATGCCGAAGCCGCGGCCCGAGTCCTTGTAGCCCGCAGAAACCGGGAGGGTTTCCCAGTCCTCGGCGCCAAGGGCGAAGAGCTGCACATCCCCGTCGAAATGATTCGGATCCGGGACGACCAACGACCCCTTTTCGCCGTGGATTTCGATGTTGGGACTCTTGGTCTTCACGGCGTCGAAGCTCATGAAGAGCGTGGACAGGGCCCCGGAAGCGTGGACCAGTACTCCGGTGACATGGGACTCGATGTCCACCGGGACCTTCTGCCCTTCCCGCGGACCTGAGCCGATGGTGCGTTCGTTTCGGGTATGGCTGGCCGCCCCCACCACCGACACCACGGGCCCCAGCAACGTGACCAATGCGGATACGTAGTACGGGCCCATGTCCAGCAGGGGTCCACCACCGGGCTGGTAGTAGAAGTCGGGGTTCGGGTGCCAGCGTTCGTGTCCGGGAGTTGCCATCGTGGCTGTGGCGGAAACCGGTGCACCGATCAGTCCGTCGTCGATCGCCTTGCGGGCAGTTTGAATACCGGTACCCAGGACGGTGTCCGGTGCACAGCCAACCAAGACACCCGCGGCGGACGCAGCCTCAAGTACCTCCTTGGCCTCAGTAGTTGTGGCTGCGAGGGGCTTTTCGCCGTACACCGATTTGCCGGCGGCGATTGCCTTGAGTGCGATCTCCGCGTGAGCAGCCGGGATGGTCAGGTTCAGCACCAGCTCGACATCATCCGCAGCCAAAAGCCCGTCCACACTCAGCGCCCTGACGCCCTCGTAGGAGTCGGCCACAGCCTGCGCCCTTGCGGGATCAAGGTCTGCCACGGCCACCAGATTCACCGAATCCAGCCGGCGGAAGTTTGCCAGGTACTGGGCAATGATGGCGCCGCAGCCGATGATGCCGACGTTGAGCGGCTTGGCGGGGTTCAGCGGGATGCCCACAGCATGCCCCTTTCGATGATGGTGCGGACGTTGCTGTCCTGCAGGATTTCCACCCTGTGGCCGGGGGTGCAGACGAAGATTTTGCCCTTGCCCCACTGGCGTGTCCAGATGGCCGGCGAGGTAACTTCGCGGTTCCAAGGATCCCACTCACGTACCTTTTGGGTGGTGGTGGCCAGGACATCAACGTAGTCGTCGCTCAAAACCCAGTACTGCTCCGTGACGAGGTCAAAATCGCCAATTCCCTGGGTAATGGGGTGTTCGGCTGCGGCGGGCAGCATGTTCACCGTGTAGGGAACATAATTGTCCGATTGCTCCCCGGTCTGTTCGTCCGAGTGCTTACCCGGGTGGCAGGCGAACTGGCCACCGATGAGATGGAGGTAATCGGAGTTGTTGCGGTAGGAATCGGCGATTCCGCCGTGCCAGCCGGCCAGTCCCGTGCCGTTTTCGACGGCGGCCCGCAGCCCTTGGAACTCGTCCTTCTCGATGGTGGACATGGTCATGCATTGGACGATCAGGTCCACACCGGCCATATATTCAGCGTCGGCATATATCTTGGGTGACTCTTCGACGCGGACGTCGTAGCCGTTGTCCCGCAAATAGGGGAGGAAAAGCTCCGTGGCCTCGATTGGCTGGTGTCCATCCCAGCCGCCGCGGACCACCAACGCGGTCTTGTTATTGCTTGTCATGGTTTCCTTCGTATCGGGGCGTGTTCGTTGGAGTCAGGGTAGGGATTCAGCGTGTTGCGAAGGCCGCATCAAAGGCAGCGGCCGGAGGACGGATGGCAGCGAGTTCGCGGACCATCTTGAGCGCCTGGGGAGCGCCCACCAACCGGTCCATGCCGGCGTCCTCCCATTCGATGCTGGTTGGTCCTTCATAACCAACAGCGTTCAAGGTGCGGAAGATCGGCTCCCAGTTCACGTCGCCGTGACCGGCCGTGACGAAGTCCCACCCGCGGCGGGGATCCGCCCAGGGCAGGTGGGAACCAAGACGGCCGTTTCGTCCATTGAGTTGCCGGACGGATTCCTTGACGTGGACATGGAAGATCTTGTCGGCAAAGTCCTGCAGGAACATCACCGGGTCCAGGTCCTGCCAGATGAAGTGGGACGGGTCGAAGTTCAAGCCAAAGCTCTCCCGCGGCCCGATGGCTTCCAGGGTGCGCTTGGCTGTCCAGTAGTCGTAGGCGATTTCCGATGGGTGGACTTCCAGGGCGAAGCGGACACCCACTTCGTCAAAGACGTCCAGGATGGGATTCCACCGATCGGCGAAGTCCTGGTAGCCGCGCTCAATCATGGCGTCCGAAGCCGGTGGGAACATGGCTACGCACTTCCAGATGGACGAGCCAGTGAAACCGGTGACCGTCTTGACGCCCAGCCTCGCGGCGGCGCGGGCCGTGGTTTTCATGGCTTCAGCCGCGCGTTGGCGTACGCCTTCAGGGTCACCATCGCCCCATACCGCCGGGGCGAGGATGTCACGGTGCCGCTCATCGATGGGGTCATCGCAGACGGCCTGTCCGGTGAGGTGATTGGCAATGGCATGGACAGTCAGGTTGTGCTTTTCCAGGATGTCGAGCTTTCCCTGAAGATAAGCGTCGTCCTCAACCACTTGCAAGGGATCCAGATGATCGCCCCAGCAGGCGATTTCCAAGCCGTCAAAGCCCCACTCGCCTGCAAGCCGTGCCACTTCCTCGAACGGCAGATCAGCCCACTGGCCGGTGAAGAGGGTGATAGGTCGGGTCATGATGCTTCCTTGTCGACGTTCTGCCAGCGGCTTGCGTTGTCCGCGCTGGTCTCGACTGCGGCCAGTACCTTTTGCACCTGCAAGGCATCAGCGAACGACGGCGAGGGCTGCTCGCCTGCGTCGATCGCGTTCACGAGGTCCACAACCTGATGGGTAAATCCGTGCTCATAGCCCAAACCATGTCCGGTGGGCCACCAGTTGGCGGTGTAGGGATGGGACGGTTCGGTGACCATGATCTTCCGGAAGCCCGCGTCCGGTTCCAGCGCCGCTTCATAGAACTGCAGTGAGTTCATGTCCTCGAAATCGAAAGCCAGGGAACCCTTGGTGCCGTTGAGCTCCAGGCGCATGGCATTCTTGCGTCCCAGGGCAAAGCGGGTGGCTTCGAAGATGCCGATGGGTCCTGATTCGAACCGCGCAGTGAACAGGGCCGCATCATCAACGGTTACCGGGCCACGCGGTCCATCTGAACCGCCGTGGCCGCCCAACCCCACGAAATCGCCGCCCACCGGGCGTTCCTTGACGAAGGTTTCCAGCAGCGCAGAGACTCCGGTGATATTGAGGCCGGTGATCCACTGCGCGGCGTCGATGCTGTGGGCTCCGATGTCGCCCAGGGAACCGGAACCGGACTTGGATTTGTCCAGCCGCCACGTCAGGGGTGCGTCCGCATCGCTGAGCCAGTCCTGGAGGTACTGGGCGCGGACATGGCGGATTTCGCCGAGCCGGCCTTCTTCAACCATTCTCTTTGCCAGTGCCAAAGCAGGCGTGCGGCGGTAGCTGAAGCCGCACATGGACAGGACTCCGCGCTCGGCTGCTGCCTGCGCGACGACTGTCATCTTTTCGGCTTCCTCCACGGAGTTGGCCAAGGGCTTTTCGCACAGGACATGCTTGCCGGCCTCGAGCGCGGCAATGGCGATCTCGGCATGGGTGTTGCCCGGGGTGCAGATGTCGATCAGGTCGATGTCGTCCCGTTCGATCAACCGCCGCCAGTCGGTTTCGGTGGATGCCCAGCCGTATTTGGCTGCCGCAGCCTTGACACCGTCAGGATTCCTGCCTGCCACGGCCGTAAGTTCCGGTGTCCGTGGCAGGTCAAAGAACCGCGGTGCGGTACGCCAGGCGTGGGAGTGCGCGGCGCCCATGAAGGCGTAGCCCACCATTCCTACACGCAGTGGTTTTGCTTGTGTCACAGGGGAGTCCTTTCTATTTGCTGAAGCCTGCGGTCAGGCCGCTGACCAATTGGCGGCGTCCAAGGACATAGATCACCAGGATGGGTAGCGTGCTCAGCACGACCGAGGCGAGAACGGCAGGGATGTTGACGCTGAACTCACCCTGGAAGGACCACAGACCCAAGGGCAGGACGCGCAGTCCGGGACTCTGGGTGAGCACGAGCGGGAGCAGGAAGCCGTTCCAGACATGCAGGCCGTTGTAGATAGCCACGGTGACGATGGCGGGCTTGGTCAATGGAAGAGCCAAACGCCACATGGTCTGCCACTCGCTGCACCCGTCCAGGCGCATGGATTCGAAGAGCTCGTTCGGAACGTCGCGGATGAAGTTGGACAGGATCAATACCGTCAGCGGTATGGCGAACGCAATGGACGGAAGCATGATGGCCAACAGGCTGTCATAGAGATTCAGGCGGATGATCATCAGGTAGATCGGGATGATGGTGGCCTGAAGGGGAATTGCCAGTCCCATCAGGAAGACACCGTTGACGAACTTCAAGTACCTGCCCTTGCCGCGCACGATCGCGAAGGCCGCCATGAAGGCGATCAGGACCGTGGGGATAACCGATCCCAGTGTGACGATGACGCTGTTCATGAAGTAAGTGGCGAAGTTGGCTTCAAGAACCAGCTGGTAGTTCTCCAGGGTGGGGGCTGTCGGCAGCGCCATCGGATTTTGTCCGAAATAGCCTTCGGAGGTCTTCAGGCTGGTGATGACGATGTAGTAGACCGGAATGATGATGACGGCGAGCCAGATCCAGCCGCCGAGGCCGCCGGGGATGTTGAGCCGCCTGATCCGTGTGCCAAGGCTTTGCTTGGCTTTGATCGACGATGCCGCAGAGGCGGGTGTTCCGGGTTTTGAGTCGCTCTTGAGGACAGTACTCACGTTACATACCTTCCAGTTGGCTGCCCTGTTGGTCCTTGCCGCCCAGGCGTTGGAGGAATAGGGCCAGCGCCAGGCCAATGACGACAAGGATGACGGCGATGACGCTTGCAGGTCCCATGAGGTTGGCCCGGAAGCCGCGCAAGTACATGTCGAGGGCCAGGATGCGGGTGGTGTTACCCGGTCCGCCACCTGTGAGGACGAAGATGAGGTCGAAATACGTCAGCGACCCAACAACCATCAGGGTTGAGGACGTGATGATGGTGTACTTCAGCTGAGGCAGTGTGATGTGGAAGAACTGCTTGATGGTTCCTGCGCCGTCGATCTGGGCCGCTTCATAGAGCGACTTGGGGATCTGCCGCACGCCACCTTGGTAAATCAGGGTGTGGAACGGCACGAACTGCCAGGCGATAACGAAGATGATCAGTCCGAGCGCCAGCTGGGGCACTCCCAACCAGTCCTGGGCAAGGAACGGAAGTCCCAGGCCCATGGCCAGGCCGAAGTTCGGGTCCAGCAACGCCTTGTAGGCGATGGCGACCGCAGCCGAGGAAAGCAGCAGGGGCAGGAAGTACAACACGGCCAGAGCTGCCCTGTATCGCTGCGTTCCCGCGGTAAAGACCCCCAGCAACAGACTGATGGGCGTCTGGACGAGCCAGGACACAATCATGATCATGAAGGTCAGGCCAAGGGAGTTGTAGAGCTCGGGGTCGGACAAGACCGACGTCCAGTTCTCCATTCCGGCTGCTCCAATGGCGCCGATGCCGTCCCAGTTGGTGAAACTCAGGATCAGTACCCCGAGAAGCGGTACAACGGCGAAGACGACAAAGAAGAACAAGGCCGGAATCGTCAGCCAGGGAAGCGCGGATCTTTGCTGCACGCTTCCTTGGGTCTTTTGTGTACCAGAGGCAGCCCTGTTAGAGGTTATGGAACTCATTTGCCCAGGGTGGCATTCATGTTCTCAGCGAATTGCTGCGGGGTGATCGACTTGAGGAAGAGCTGGTCAATGTTGTTCAGCAGGGCTTCGGCAGCGGTGGGGCTCAGGGCCTGGTCCCAGGACTGCTGGAAGTTGGGGGCGTCCTTGCCCAGGGCGTAGACGAAGTTCAGGAAGTCCTTGTCCGGGGACGAGGCAAGCTTGTCTTCAATGCCCTTGACGATCGGAACCGAGCCGGAGTTGATGTAGGCGTCGATGACCGTATCTGTCATGATGCCGTCCTTGAAGAATTTCTTGGCCGATTCCTTTTCCTTGTCCGTGGCCTTGGCCGAGATCGACATGTACTGGGCCGGGTTGCCCACGCCGTTCTTCGGGTCTCCCTTGCCGCCGGCAATGGTCGGGAAGTTTACGAAACCGAGCTTTCCATTCTGGACGAAGTTCTGGCCGTCCTTCTTCATGGCGCCGTAGGTCCAGGAGCCCTGCAGCATCATCGCTGCCTTGCCGGTGAACAGGAGGGCCTGGTCTGCCTTTGAATCCGCCGTGATGGAGGAGAAACCCTTGATGAAGCCATCGGCGGAGACCAGTTCCTGGATCTTGGTGCCGGTTTCGATGACGGCCGGGTCCATCCAGGCGTTGGGCTTGCCATCGAAAATAGCCTTGAAGACCTCGGGGCCGCCGATGCGGTCCAGCAAGTATTCCAGCCACATCATGGAGGTCCAGCGGGATTGTCCGCCCAGGGACAACGGGGCTACGCCCATGTCGTTGAAGGTCTTGACCAGGGACATGAGGTCTTCCCAGGTTTTCGGCGGCTGGACTCCGGCTTTGTCGAACAGGTCCTTGTTGTAGAAAAGGACGATCGGGGCCACGTACTGGTTGGGAAGGGCGTAGATCTTGCCGTCAACCGTTGCTGCTCCGAAGGAGGAGGGGAAGAACTTGTCCTTGAGGTCCGGGTTGGAATCAAACCAGCTGGTGAGGTCTTCAACCTGTCCCGCGTCGGCGTACGTTTTCAGGCCACCGCCACCCCAGCCGTAGATGATCGTGGGGGCCTGGCCGGCCCCGATGGCCGTCTTGATCTTGGTCTTGTACGCGTCGTTCTGGAAGTACGTGACGGCGATCTTGTTATCGGGATTGGCCGATCCGAATGCATCCACGGCCTTCTGCATGGTGGTTTGGTTGGGCTCGCCTGTAAGGAACCACATGCTGGCTCCGCCTCCGCCGCTCGCACCGCCTGGACCGGACGTGCCGCAGGCGCTTGTGGCCATGGCGGCGAAGGGAGTCACGGCCGCGAGGGCCAGGAAGGAACGCCGGGATGATTGGAACTGCTTCATTGCTTCTCCAGGGGTAGTCGCATCACTGAGCAAGCCTTGGTGCTTACTGCCGAACAGAGTGCCTGGCCCGAAATTTATCGAAAAATTTCGATGCCATGATTTAGGTCACGGTCTAAACTAAAGCCTGCGTCACAGTCCGTCAAGGGTCTCCTGGTAAAGATCTACGGTGATAAATCCGGTGAATTGCACGCGTCAGATTTATCGCCGATACTGAAAACACGTCGAAAGATTTCGAAAGTTGGGGAACATGGTTCGAGAAGTACGTCCGCCCAAATTGACCTTGGCTGCCGTCGCCAAGGAAGTTGGCGTCTCCGCGCCAACCGTGTCCAAGGTGGTTAACGGCCGGCAGGACGTGGCCGAGGAGACCCGTAACCGCGTCCTCGCGGCCTTGCACAGAACGGGCTACCGTTCCCCGCTTCAGCGCAAGAGTCCTCCCGCGCAGCAAGCCGTGGAGGTAGTCTTCGATTCGCTGAACTCTGCGTACTCCGTGGAGGTGCTCAACGGAATAATGGAGCATGCCGCGGCCTCGCAGATGGAAGTGATCCTCTCCGTCACCAGCAGGCAGTCAGCCTCGCCCATGGACCCGGAGGAGCGTGCCCAACGCCTGCTCGATGAGGGCCGCAGCGGCATGATCGTCGTCACCTCGGCCTTCGGGCCAGGGCAGCTTAAGGCCTTCCAGCGACGCCGCATTCCGGTGGTCGTGGTGGATCCGCTCAACCCGCCACCGGGAGACGTCTTCAGCGTCGGAGCAAGCAACTGGGCAGGAGGAAAGGCGGCGGCTTCCCACCTGTTGGAACTGGGGCACCGTCGCATTGCGTACATTGGAGGTCCGGCGGCCGCCGAATGCAGCCAGGCCCGTTTGCATGGTTACATGGCCGCGCTGATGGCCGCCGGCGTGACGGTGGTGGAGGAGTATGTCTCGGCAGGTCCGTTCCGTTCGTCAACCGGGGTGGCGGCGATGAAGTCGCTCCTGGCCCTGGACGATCCCCCCACGGCGGTCTTCGCCGCCAGCGACAGCATCGCCCTTGGGGTCCTGGCAGAAGCCAGGAGGCAGAACATCCGCATTCCGGACGACATGAGCCTGGTGGGATTCGATGGCACGACGCAGGCTGAAGAGTCCCTGCCGCCACTGACTTCGGTATCGCAACCCCTGCTGGAAATGGGCCGTTCAGCGTTGAGCTTCATTCTCCGCCAACGGAGCGGAGAGGAAATCGACTCCCGGCGCGTCGAACTTGCCACCCACCTGGTGGTGCGTGAGTCCACCGCCCCGCCGCGTACGCAGCAGAGCCCGGCAGGTCTCCGACGCCAGGCGGATTGACGCCGGCAGTCAGAGCCGGAGCGGCGGAATGGCTTCGTACAGCGGCAACCGAACCCAACGATCGCCGGTTTCGAGGTACTCCTCGCGGCTGGCAAAGCGGTAAAGGTAGCTGCGTGCACGCACCCAGCGGGGGCGTTCGCCGTCGAACGGGTCTTGGCGAAGCAGCCCAAGCGTTGCTTGGTCCGCCTCCAGGAGTTTCTTAAGGAAGGCATAAAACCATTCCTCGTGGACGGTTCGCAGCGGCAGGAACCACATCAGCCAGTCCAGCCTGAGGTGATAGGGCGCCCATTGGCGCGGGAGGCGCCGGACGTCGCCGGGCCTTCCCTTGAAGCCGTATTCCAGCCAGCGGTCATCGGGCGCATCAGGTTCCTCGTCCAGGGTGCCCTCCACGACGATTTCGATCCGCTGTTTGGTGACCGTCCCGAACGCCCCATAGGCATTGACCAGGCGCCATCGGTTGAAGCTGGCATTCATGAGCTGCTGACGCGACAACAGGTTCAGGAGCGGACGGTAGCTCAGGAGCAGCAGCAGGACACTGACCATAACGACGACGGCGAGCCACCACGCCGGGGTTTCGGCGCCTGAGTGCCACTCAAGCGGGATGAACGGGAAGACGGCATGGACCGCGGAGTCGGCCACCGCTCCGAAGGTCAGGATGATTGCTGCCCAATTCAGCCACGCGAAGTTCCCTGAAGCCACCAGCCACAGCTGGGTGACGATGATGACGCCCGCGGCGGCGCTGGCGACCGGCTGCGGTGCGAAAAGGAAGAACGGCACCACCAGCTGCGCAAAATGGTTTCCCGCTACCTCGACCTTGTGCAGCGGGCGGGGGAGGAGGTGGGCCTGCCGGCTGAGCGGGCCGGGCATTGGCTGTGTTTCGTGGTGGTAGAACATCGCTGTCATGTCGCGCCACTCGCGTCCGCCGCGGATCTTGATCATCCCGGCACCGAACTCCAGCCGGAAGACCAGCCACGTGATCAGGATGAGGATGGTGGTGGGTGGGGGCGTCTGGTCCGAACCAAGAAACGCCACCGTGAATCCCATCTCGAGGAGGAGGATCTCCCATCCAAACCCATAGAACGTCTGGCCCACGTTGACGATCGACATGTACAGGAACCACAGGGCAAGGAAAGCCACCATGGGCAGCCATGGAGGACCGGCCTGCGGGAGGCCGATCAGCAGTAAGGCCGCCACTGTGATCCCCGCCCGGCACACGGCCCGGAGCAGCGCATCCGAGTAGTGCCAGCGGAAAAGAGTCGGCCTGGCCAAGCGGCGTGCAAGGTCCAGGAATGCCGGTACCGGTAGCAGTCCCCGTTCGCCCAAAAGGGCAGGGAACTGGTTCAGCGTCGAAAGGAACGCAACCGCGTAGAGTGCCGCGGTGCCGCGCTGCAACACCTGCCGGGCGAATTCATGGTCCCACGCATCAAACCAGGACAGCCATTCCACAATCCCACGGTACGCAGGGGAGCCCGGCGGTCAAGCAGTGCAGGGCTGCAGGGGTTGCCGTCCCGTTCGCAGGCCCTCGTGCCGGCTGGGATACTTAAGGAATGCAGCCGCGCAAGATCGTCATCCTCGGGTCCACTGGTTCCATCGGCACGCAGGCGATCGACGTCGTCGACGCCGCCCCGCACCGTTTCGAGGTGGTGGCACTGAGCGCCGGCGGAGGAAACCTGGAACTCATCGCCCAGCAGGCCGTTCACACCCGGGCGCAAGCGGTGGGCATTGCCCAGGGCGATCCTGCCACCCTGCAGCAGTTCATTGCCGCTGCGGCCGCGGAAGCGGGCGTTCCGGACTTCGCTCCGCAGATCTTCGTCGGCCCCGATGCCTCAACGGAGATTGCCGCCATCGACTGCGATGTTGTCCTTAACGGCATCACTGGTTCCATCGGCTTGGCCCCCACACTCGCTGCGTTGGGCACGGGAGCTACGCTGGCCCTGGCCAACAAGGAGTCGCTGATCGTCGGCGGTGCCCTGGTCAA
This sequence comes from Paenarthrobacter sp. C1, assembly GCF_049315185.1. Classification (NCBI taxonomy): domain Bacteria; kingdom Bacillati; phylum Actinomycetota; class Actinomycetes; order Micrococcales; family Micrococcaceae; genus Paenarthrobacter; species Paenarthrobacter sp. C1. Next base: position 1,643,331 of record NZ_CP186052.1, read on the forward strand.
AGCCGCCGCACGCCCGGGCCAGATTGTTCCCGTCGACTCCGAACACTCCGCCATTGCACAGTGTCTCCGGTCCGGCACCGAGCAGGAAGTGGAGAAACTGATCCTGACCGCTTCCGGTGGGCCGTTCCGCGGCCGCACCCGTGAGGAACTCCACCACGTCACTCCGCAGGAAGCGCTGGCCCACCCCACCTGGGACATGGGCCTCATGGTGACGACCAACTCGGCCAGCCTGGTCAACAAGGGCCTGGAAGTGATCGAAGCGCACTTGCTGTTCGACGTCCCCCTGGATCGGATCGAGGTGGTGGTCCATCCTCAATCCGTGGTCCATTCCATGGTTCAGTTCGTGGACGGTTCCATCATTGCCCAGGCGTCGCCCCCGGACATGAGGCTTCCCATTGCCCTCGGACTGGGTTGGCCCGACAGAGTGCCCCGGGCCGCGCAGGCCTGCGATTGGACGCAGGCCACGAGCTGGACGTTCGAACCGCTCGATGCCGTGGCGTTCCCGGCCGTCGACCTCGCCAAGGACGCAGCCAAGCAGGGGAGTACCTTCCCGGCGGTGTTCAACGCGGCCAATGAGGAAGCCGTTGAGGCCTTCCATTCCGGCCGGATCCGCTTCACGGACATCGTTGACACGGTGGAGTCCGTCCTCAGCGAACACTCAGGATCCTCTGAGCTAACGGTGGAGTCCGTGCTGGATGCTGAGAAGTGGGCACGAGCCCGAACCCACGATCGTTTAGCTTCACGCAGCGCCCAGTAACCCCCCCCATACCTTTACGGAAGCAGTCCCACCGGCATGAGTCCCGTCCTTCTCTTCATTCTTGGAGTTATCTTCGTCGCGATAGGCGTCGCTGTCTCCATCGCGCTGCACGAGGTGGGCCACCTGGTGCCGGCGAAACTCTTCAAGGTGCGCGTCACCAAGTACATGATCGGCTTCGGGCCGACGCTGTGGTCCAGGAAAAAGGGCGAAACGGAGTACGGCTTCAAGGCCCTGCCCCTGGGCGGCTACGTCTCGATGATCGGCATGTATCCGCCCAACAAGGAGGACGGCGGAGTCCGCCCTTCAAGCACCGGCATGTTCCAGACCCTCGCGACCGAAGCCCGCTCGGTCGCCCATGAAGAAGTAGGGCCCGGCGACGAAGGACGTGTCTTCTACAAGCTTCCGGTCTGGAAGAAAATCATCATCATGCTCGGCGGACCGGCCATGAACATGGTGATTGGCTTGGTCCTGCTGGCCGTGCTGCTCATGGGATTCGGCGTTGCCCAGGCAACAACCACGATCTCCGATGTCTCCAAATGCCAGGTGGCGGCAGGCGAAACCGTGGACCCTGATTCAGCCGACTGCAAGCTCACCCCGGCAGCTGCCGCAGGGCTTCAGCCCAATGACAAGGTCACCTCCTTCGACGGCAAGGCCGTCACCAGCTGGGATGAACTGACCAGTTGGATCAGGTCCTCCGCGGGCAAGGAAGTACCCATCACGGTGGAACGCAATGGTGCAAGCGTGGAGACCACCGTGACGCCCGTTCTTTCCTCGCGCCCGGTCATCGGGGCGGACGGCCGCCCCGAGCAGGACGCCAACGGCGTCCTCAAATACCAGGAAGTCGGCTTCCTTGGCATCGGTGCGCAAAGCGCCTTGGTTCCCCAACCGGCGTCGGCTGTCCTTCCCATGGCGGGAGAGAACATCAAGCAAATTTCCGGTGTGATCTTCAACCTGCCCGCCAGGGTGGTCGGCGTCGCCAAAGCGGCCTTCAGCGAGGAGCCCAGGGACCCCAACGGCCCCATCAGCGTGGTGGGTGTCGGCCGCGTGGCCGGCGAGGTGGCAGCCATGGAACAGGTACCCCTGCAGGCCCGGATAGGGACCCTGATCGGACTGCTGGCGGGGCTCAACTTCGCCCTGGCCATCTTCAACCTCATCCCGCTCCTGCCGCTCGACGGCGGCCATGTGGCCGGTGCCCTGTACGAAGGAGCACGACGGCGGTTGGCCAAGTTGCGTGGCAAGCCGGACCCGGGCGCCTTCGACATCGCGAAGCTCCTGCCGGTGACCTACGTCGTGGCGGCGTTGCTGCTGTGCATGAGCGTCCTGCTGATTTACGCGGACATCGTCAAGCCCGTCAACATTTTCGGCTGACCCATGAACATTGACGACCGGACTGTGGGGATAGGCTAGCTCCATGACTGTTTTCGCTGTTGAGTACGTATACGTCGCCGATTCCGACGCCCTCCGCGACGAAGCCCGGCCAGCACACCGTGCGTGGCTCGCCGGACTGGCCGAGGACGACAAGCTGCTTGCCAGCGGCCCCTATGGTGACGGTGCCGGCGCATTGCTGATCTTCAAGGCCGCGGAAGAAGCCGAACTCAATAACCTCCTCAAGCAGGATCCATTTGCTGAAGCCGGGGTTATCGCCGGCATCCGCACCACCGAATGGGCCCCCATCATCGGCGTCCTGGCAGCCCACGCTTCCTAGCCCCGGCGTCCTCCACCTCAACGATCACCCCAACCCAAGGAGTCCACGTGACCTCGGTCAGCCTGGGAATGCCAGCAGCCCCACCACCCGTTCTTGCCCCGCGCCGCAAGACGCGACAAATCAAGGTTGGTTCCGTTGGTGTTGGCTCTGATTCGCCGATCAGTGTTCAGTCCATGACCACTACGCCAACCACGGACATCAACGCCACCCTCCAGCAGATCGCGGAACTGACTGCATCAGGCTGCGACATTGTGCGCGTTGCCTGCCCCTCCGCTGATGATGCCGAAGCGTTGCCGATCATCGCCCGGAAGTCGCAGATTCCGGTGATCGCCGACATCCACTTCCAGCCCAAGTACGTCTTCGCCGCCATCGAAGCAGGTTGTGCCGCGGTCCGCGTGAACCCGGGCAACATCCGCAAGTTCGATGACCAGGTCAAGGAAATCGCGGCAGCGGCCCGGGACCACGGCACGTCCATCCGCATCGGCGTCAACGCGGGTTCCCTGGAGCCCGGCATCCTGAAGAAGTACGGCAAGGCAACGCCCGAGGCGCTGGTTGAATCCGCCGTGTGGGAGGCTTCGCTGTTCGAAGAACACGGATTCCACGACTTCAAGATCTCCGTGAAGCACAACGACCCCGTGATCATGGTGGCCGCCTACGAGATGCTGGCAGAGAAGGGCGACTGGCCCCTCCACCTCGGCGTGACGGAGGCCGGACCGGCTTTCCAGGGAACCATCAAGTCGGCCACCGCCTTCGGTGCGCTCCTGTCCCGCGGCATCGGCGACACCATCCGCGTTTCCCTGTCCGCCCCACCGGTGGAGGAAATCAAGGTTGGCAACCAGATCCTCCAGTCCCTCAACCTCCGCCCACGCAAGCTCGAGATCGTCTCCTGCCCGTCCTGTGGCCGCGCCCAGGTGGATGTCTACACCCTCGCCGAGCAGGTAACTGCCGGCCTGGAAGGCATGGAGATTCCGTTGCGCGTTGCGGTGATGGGCTGTGTAGTCAACGGACCCGGTGAAGCACGCGAAGCAGACCTCGGCGTGGCCTCCGGAAACGGCAAGGGCCAGATTTTCGTGAAGGGCGAAGTCATTAAGACTGTGCCCGAGAGCGAAATTGTTGAGACACTGATCGAAGAGGCCATGCGTATCGCTGAAGAGATGGGGGAGGCCGATGGCGAAGATGCTGTCAAGGGTAGCCCCGTGGTTAGCGTCTCGTAACGAGAACGGCTTGGGGGTCAGGGTGCTCGGCGGTGCCGACACCCTGGCTCTTCGCGCGCTCGCAAACGAAGACGCCGTAGCCAACGTCTTCATCCTTGCCCATCTGGAAAGTACCGGAACGGCGGCGCCTACCAGCGGCGGGGCCAGCGTTTTCGGAGTTTTCGACGGCGACACGCTCCTGGGTGCCTGCTGGGCCGGCGCCAATCTGGTTCCCGTGCAGCTGGAGCCCGGGCTGGCCGGCTACGTGGCCAACGCCGCCCACCAGACCGGACGCCGGTACGCTTCCATCTTCGGACCGGCCGAGACTGTGCTTGCGCTTTATGCCCGGTTCGAGCAGTTGGGCCATGTGGCCCATGAGGTCCGCGCCGAGCAGCCACTTCTCAGCATCTCCGGCGGCCCGGCCATCGGTGCCAATCCGGCCCTCACCTTTGGCTCAATGGTGGATTTCGACCGCATCCTTCCCGCCTGTGCTGCCATGTTTGAGGAAGAAGTGGGCTACTCTCCCTTCCTGGGAGGCCAGGAGTTCTACAGCAAGAGGGTGGCCGGCCTTATTCGGCAGGGCCATTCCCTGGTTCACATCGATACAAGCGGCACGGTGGTCTTCAAGGCCGAGCTGGGTGCCGTCACACGGGATGTCACCCAGGTGCAGGGCGTGTGGATGAATCCGGAACTGCGTGGCCGTGGCCAGAGCGCCGGGTACATGGCCGCCGTCGTCAACCTCTCAAGGACGTTCGCTCCGGTGACGAGCCTGTACGTCAACGACTACAACACCAAAGCCCGGGCCACCTACGAGCGCGTGGGATTTGAACAGGTTGGCACCTTCGCGACGGTCCTGTTTTAGGTCGCTGGCCGCGACTTGTAGTCTTGTCTCGGTTGGCGCACGCCACCACATCACTCAACCTTCCCTGGGGAACAAATGAATAAGAATGCGCTGCGCGGTTTTGCCGTGTCAGGACTGTTGGTCATGGGCCTCACCGCATGCGGCGGTGCCGGCACTTCCACGGACGCCGCGTCCGCTCCGGCCAGCGAAACTGCGACGCCGACGCCGACGACCGTTGAGTTCCGCACGTACTCAAAGGCGGAGCTAACAAAGATGGTCGGAGATGTCCGTGACGGCAAAGGCACCAGACTTATGGTGATGCCTGACGACCGCTTGGCAGACACCCTGCAGCAGGTGAAGGACCTTGTGGCGAACAGCGTCATTGAGCCCGCGTCCTGCACCAGCTTCCTGACTGGTGGCGGTATCCAGATGGAAGAAGGAGCCACGATGAGCATCGGCGCCTCGGCCAGTTCAACGGCAGAGACGGCTTACCTGCTGTCTTTGTTCTCCGGTGCTGCAGAGGACAAGGTCAAAGCCGTCGCCGAGAACAGTGCCAAGGATCTCGCTGCCTGTGGTGACATCCAGATGACGGTCATGGGAAATGCGGTACACGCCAGCATCAAGACGCTGCCCACCTCCGCCAAGACTCCGGGGGCCATTGCCTACCACAGCACCGCGGCGGGGCCAGCTGGATCGCAGGAACAGTTGTTCGTCAGCACGGTCAAGAGCGGAGTCGTCCTGGTGGCACAGTCCACCGGTACGAAGGTCTCGGACTCCGATCTTCCCAAGCTTGAGGCGATGCTGGACCAGGCTGCCGATCTCATCAAGTAGCCGCCGGAATCTGTGTAGCAGTACATGCCGTTTTGGAGCTTCATTACGGCATGTACTGCTACTTACCTGGGGAGTCCAGGTTGCCTGTGAGGTAGTGCTGGATGTTCGGGGCAACCAAGCGGACCACTTCCTCGCGTGGGGCGGACGCCAGGGGCTGTAGCCGGATCACGTATCGCGCCAGCATGAGGCCCACCACTTGGGTAGCCACCAGGTTTCCGCGCAGCCGCACTTCGGCGGCGGAGCCCGGCAAGCCCCCCATGATCCGTGGCAGGACCGCCCTGCTGACCACTTCCTTCATGAGCGCCGTCTTGGCCTTGGAGCCGATGGTTCCACGGGCGAAGGCCACCATGGCGTGCTGTGCCGGGCCTTCCCAGAGCTCCAGGACGGTGCGGACAATGACTTCAGCCCTCACCTGGGGGTCAGCGTTTTCGACGTCGGACAGGACCGCCGCGGGGTCTGCCGGCAATTCGACGCTTGCTGCGAACAGCTCGTCTTTGCCCTTGAAGAAGTGGTGCACCATGGCCGGATCCACGCCGGATTCGCGGGCTACCTGGCGCAGGCTTGTTCCATCGAACCCCTGCTCCGCGAAAAGCCCCCGTGCGGCAGCCAGTATGGCTTCCCTGGAGTGATCTTCCTGACTGCGTCGGCCGCGTCGTAGCTGCGGGAGGCTCATCGCGTTTGTCGCCGCAGGGTCAGCGACGCCAGGACCAATACGCCTACCACGATCGCAGCCATTACCGAGGCGTCCTGCCACATCGCCGACGTCGCCTCGGAATTGCCTGCGATCTCCTTCAGGGCGTCCACCGAGAAAGTCAGCGGCAGGACGCCCGAGATGCCGTCCAGGACCTCATTCATGTGCTCCCGCGCAACAAAGAGTCCGCACAGCAGGATCTGCGGAACAACCACTACCGGCATGAACTGCACGGCTTGGAACTCCGTCCGCGCGAACGCCGAACACAACAGGCCCAGGGCGACACCCAATACCGCGTTGATGACGGCGATCAGCACCACCAGGCCAGGGCTTCCCTTGATATCCAAGTCAAAGATCCAGTACGCCACCGCTGTGGCCACCAGGGACTGCAGGGCCGCCATGATGGAGAAGGCCAAGGCGTATCCGAACAGGAGATCGGCTTTGTGGATAGGAGTGGTGAGTAACCGCTCCAAGGTCCCGGAGGTGCGTTCCCGCAGCATGGTGATGGACGTCACCAGGAACATCACAACGAAGGGAAAGATCGCCAGCATCATCAGGCCCACACGGTCGAACGTGCGCGGTACCCCGGGCGGCAGGGATTCGTTCTCATAGAGGAAGTAGACGGCCGTCAGCAGGAGGGCGGGAACAACGAGGATCATTGCCACGCTTCGGTGGTCGTGACGCAGCTGGCCCAGGACCCGGGCGGTCGTAGCCAGCGTCATCCGGAGGTTCATGATGCCACCTGGTTTTCGTGCCGGCCACGGTCCGCAGCCCGGATGATGGTCAGGAACGCCCGCTCGAGGTCCACGCTCTGGCCGCGTTCGGCAAGTTCGGCCGGCGTGAGCTGGGCGAGCAGGAGTCCTTGCCTGAGCAACAGCAAGGTGGAGCAATGGGACGCTTCCTCCATGACGTGGCTGGAGACCAGCAGGGTTGTGCCGGCTGCGGCCATGGCGGCGAACCGCTCCCACAGTTCGGCCCGAAGAACGGGATCCAACCCCACCGTGGGCTCGTCCAGGACGAGGACTCTCGGGTGGGCCACCAGTGCGCAGGCCAACGACACCCGGCTGAACTGTCCACCTGAAAGATCGGCCGCCTTTTGCCGGGCAAGATCCCGAAGCCCGACGGCGGCAATCGCCTCGGCGGCGTCTGCCGCCGTCGCGCTGTGCATGGCGCCAAAATAGCGGACGTTCGCTTCGACGCTGAGGTCTCCATAGACGCTGGCGCCCTGGGTGACATATCCGACGTCGTGCCTGAGGAGGGCGCTGCCTGCGGCCTGTCCCAGCACGGTGATGGATCCGCGGGTGATCCGCTGGACTCCGACGATGGCGCGCATGAGCGTGGTCTTGCCGCTTCCCGAGGGGCCAAGCAGTCCTGCTACCTGCCCCGGCGCTACTGTGAAATCGAGGCCGCGGAGGACTCTGTTGCGGCCCAAGGAAACATGGAGATCCGTTGCTGCGATGGCAACAGCAGCAGGGGAGGGAGCGGCAGGTTGGGGAGTGCGCGACATGATGGCCTCACGAGCATCCGAAAATTCATCAAGTGATGAAATAACGGTAGAACTGCCGCTGATGAGTGGTCAAGGACTTTCTTCTCCATCGAAAGTACAAAAATCCTTGAAAACGTGTCGTCAATCACATAGGTTCATCCCTAACCGTGTCGTTGGGGCGCGGGTGATTATTGAGGGGAATCGTGACAATGGCAGTTGGCGTTGATCTTTCGAAGGCACTTGACAAGGCGTACGAGGACAAGACCCTGAAGGAAATTCTGGATGCATCTCCGGCCGCGTTGGCAGGTGTTACGGATGCCACGGCAAAGGCCTTGAAGGATTCCCTGGGTATCGACACCATCCGCGAGCTCGGCAGCAATAAGTTCTTCGCAGTCGCAGGCGTACTCGTCGCCCTGGAGGGCAAGACCAAGTAGTCCACGGATAAAGCCCGCGGCCGGCCGGCCGTTGAGCCACGCCATCGCAGGATGACCAGCCCACAGCGGCCAGGGGCTTCCGCTCGCGACGGCGTGGCTCTTCCGTGTGCGGGGCAACGAGGCTCCTAAGGCCGTCCGTTCAAGGCGCGAGGCCGTCAGCCGGTAGATTAGTACGCAGTTGTTTTGCCACATCTGCCAAAGAAACGGATACGTACCCGTGGTCCTTCGCCTTTCCCAGTTATTCCTGCGCACCCTGCGTGAAGATCCCGTCGACGCCGAGGTCGCCAGTCACAAGCTTCTGGTCCGCGCCGGCTATATCCGCCGTGCGGCTCCCGGTATCTACACCTGGCTCCCGCTGGGCCTGAGCGTCCTGCGCAAGGTTGAGGAAATCATCCGCCAGGAAATGTCCGCCATCGGAGCCCAGGAAGTCCACTTCCCGGCGTTGCTCCCGCGCGAACCCTACGAGGCCACCAACCGCTGGACCGAGTACGGCGAAGGCCTGTTCCGTCTCCAAGACCGTAAGGGCGCCGACTACCTCCTTGCCCCCACGCACGAAGAAATGTTCACGCTGCTGGTGAAGGATCTGTACTCCTCGTACAAGGACCTGCCGCTGAGCCTGTACCAGATCCAGAACAAGTACCGTGATGAAGCACGTCCCCGCGCCGGGCTCCTCCGCGGCCGGGAATTCATCATGAAGGATTCCTACTCCTTTGACGTTGACGACGCCGGTTTGGACGCCAGTTACGCCGCCCACCGTGCTGCGTACCTGAAGATCTTCGAGCGCCTGGGCCTGGAAGTCATTCCGGTTGCCGCCACCGCCGGTGCCATGGGTGGTTCCAAGAGCGAGGAATTCCTGTTCCCCACCGAGATCGGCGAGGACACCTTCGTTCGCTCGGCCGGTGGATACTACGCCAACGTGGAAGCCGTCACCACGGTTGTTCCGGCGGACATCGACTTCACGAACGCTCCGGCAGCCGAAGTCCTTGATACGCCGAACACGCCGACCATCGATACCCTGGTCGCGGCAGCCAACCAGCTGGCTCCGCGCAGCGAGGCCGACGGCGGCGCATGGACTGCCGCCGATACCCTCAAGAACGTGGTCCTTGCCGTGACGCTGCCCACCGGTGAGCGCCAGATCGTCGTCATCGGCGTACCGGGCGACCGGGCCGTGGACCTCAAGCGCGTGGAAGCCAACATCGGTTCCCACCTGCCGATCGCCGGTGAGATCGGCCTCGAGGCCGCCAACGAAGAGGACCTCAAGAAACTCCCATGGCTGGTCAAGGGCTACATCGGCCCTGGCTTGTCCCTGGACCAGCCTGTGCTGGGTCTTGAGGGGTCCTCCAAGGTGCTGTTCCTCGTGGATCCCCGCGTGGTTTCCGGCACCCGCTGGGTCACCGGCGCCAACGCTGAAGGCAAGCACGTCTTCGGCCTGGTGGCCGGCCGCGACTTCACCTGGGACGGCGTCATCGAAAGCACCGAAGTGCGCGCGGGCGATCCTGCGCCGGATGGCTCGGGACCCCTGGAAACCGCTCGTGGCATAGAGATGGGCCACATCTTCCAGCTTGGCCGCAAATATGCCGAAGCCCTCGACCTGAAGGTCCTGGACCAGAACGGCAAGCAGGTGGTGGTCACGATGGGTTCCTATGGCGTTGGTGTTACCCGTGCCGTGGCGGCCCTGGCTGAAGCCAACCATGACGAGCGCGGCATCGTGTGGCCGCGCTCGGTTGCTCCGGCAGACGTCCACGTGGTGGCCGTTGGCCGCGGCGACGACATCTTTGATGCTGCCGAGAAGCTCTCCATTGAACTCGAGGCCGCAGGCCTGGAGGTCATCTTCGACGACCGTCCGAAGGTTTCACCAGGCGTGAAATTCGGTGATGCCGAGCTCGTAGGCGTTCCCACCATCCTGGCCGTTGGCCGTGGACTCGTGGACGGCGTCGTGGAAATCAAGGACCGCCGCAGCGGTGACGCCGAGAACATCCCGGTGGACAAGGCCGTGGATTACGTGGTCAACGCCGTACGCTCCCGGTGATTTCCGGCTTCGAATCGATCCAGCTCACCACCATCATCCTGATCGTGGTGGCTGGATTCGCAGCCGGTTGGATCGATGCAGTCGTTGGTGGCGGGGGACTGATCCAGCTCCCCGCCCTTCTGCTGGTACCGGGCATCAGCCCTGTCCAGGCGCTGGCGACCAACAAAATGGGGTCCATCTTCGGGACCACCACCAGCGCGGTGACGTACTACCGCCGTGTTGGTCCGGACCTCAAGACCGCGATTCCCATGGCTGTGATTGCTTTGGCCGGAAGCTTCGGCGGCGCCATCCTGGCCGCGTCCTTGCCGGCAAGCGTCTTCAAGCCGATCATCGTGCTGGCGCTGGTCGCCGTCGCAATTTTCACCGCGATGCGTCCCAGTGCAGGTGAGCTGACGGCACTGCGCCACGATGGCCACAAACACTATGTCGTGGCCTGCCTGATCGGCGGCGTCATTGGTTTTTATGACGGCCTGATCGGCCCGGGAACGGGCTCGTTCCTGGTCATTGCCCTGGTTTCGGCCATGGGTTACGCCTTCCTTGAAGCGAGCGCCAAGGCGAAGATCGTGAATATGGCAACCAACGCAGGGGCGCTGATCTTCTTCCTGCCGCACGGCTCGCTCCTCTGGGGCGTAGGCCTGGTCCTGGGCCTCGCCAACATGGCCGGAGGCTATCTGGGTGCCAGGACAGCCGTGGCCAGGGGGAGCAAGTTCGTACGCCTCGTCTTCCTGGTGGTGGTCGCCGCGTTGATCGTCAAACTTGGCGCGGACGTCTGGAACGAGAACTTCGCCTAAGGAACCGCGGCGCAGTCCGGCCCCACACTCCGGGCTGTTCTCCTCAGCTTTCGAGTTCTCCCGGATCCGGAAGATCGTGTGCCCGGGGAAGGTTGTCCAGGGTCCGGCCCGCCATGGTGCTTGCCACCCAGAGGGACCGTGCCAGGTCACCGCCGTGTCCGGGTTTGGCTGCGTACCACAAAGCGTTTTCCACTTCGCGGGCGATGCTCCACTGCTCCGCAATCCCGGGGTCGAGACCGGCTGCGAGGCTGAAGTCATGGCATCGCTCGCGAAGGGCTGCTTCAGGATCTGCCAAGGAAAGGTCCGAAAGGCGGTTCCAGAGGATCGGTGCTACGGCAAATTCGGCCTCGCCGATCTGAGGTTGGGGATCAATGGCGAGGTAGCTTCCACGCGCCTGCTGGTCTGTGGTGGTGGCGAGGATGTTCATGAAGTGCAGATCCGTGTGGACCAGCACGTCTTTGCCTGAACGGCGGCCTACGGCTCCGCGGGTTTGGCACACCTCGAGGGCCGCCTCCAGCAGCCACCGGGGGAAGGGGCGGTCGAGGCGTTCCCACTCTGCGGGGAGCTCGTCGCTCCAACGCTCCGCGGTCGCGGCGATATGGTCGAAGGCCTGCCATTCACGTCCCTCGCCCGGCTGTATGGAGAGTTCCCGCACGATGCGGCCCCACGAGTCCACGGCCTGGTCCATCGGCACGTCCTGAAGCCCATGGATGGCGTCCAGCCGCTCCAACAGCATGGAGCAGCTGGCGGCGTCGGAAGCCAGGAGCCGGACGGCCCCACGCCCTTCCCAGAGTGCCAGCGCGTGCCGTTCTGCCCGTGCTTCGTCGTGCGGGAAGGCAATCTTCAGGGCGGCCGGCGCGGCACCATGCCGGCGGACGGGCACCACCAACGCGCCGTGGCCGTTCCATGGCTCGGCGCCGGGCGCCAGGTCCACAGAGAGTTCCCAGCGATCCAGGGCACCGGAGATGAGGCCCGGCAGGCTGGCCAGCCAGTCCCGGCCCGCTGAGTCACGGTTATACCGGGCGTGCAGGGCGCCCGGAATAGGAATCATCGCGTGAAGGGTCACGCGAACAGCCTAACTCTGCGGGAATGGACGGCCCCTAGAAAACGCCGCTGGCGCCCAAGAGCGTTCCGATGGAGAACGTAGCGGCCAGTGCGAGCGCTCCACCCAGCACTACGCGGACCGCAGCCCGGACACGGGAAGCCCCGCCGATCCAGGCCCCAATTGCTCCTGTGATGGCCAAGGCCACAAGCACCGCAACGAACGTCAGCGGTACGCGCATCTCCGCGGGCGGAAGGAGGATTGCCAGCATCGGGAGCACTGCCCCCAAGGTGAACGCCACAGCGGAGGCCAAAGCGGCATTCCATGGGCTCACGATGTCGTCTTCGTGAATGTTCAGCTCGGCGGACAGGTGGGCAGCCAAAGCATCGTGCTCGGTCAGTTCTTCGGCGACAGTCCTGGCCGTCTTGGCGCTCAGCCCCTTGGACTCGTAGATCGCGGCGAGCTCGTTAAGTTCGTCTTCGGGTTGCTCGGCGAGTTCCCGGCGTTCCTTCTCGATCAGGGCCTTTTGGGTGTCGCTCTGGCTGCTGACGGAAACGTACTCGCCCAGGGCCATGGAGATTGCACCACCCACCAAACCCGCTGTTCCGGCAGCCAGGATGCTGCCCGTGTTGGTGGTGGCACCCGCCACGCCCACCACGATCGCGGCGACCGACACGATTCCGTCATTGGCGCCCAGCACCCCGGCCCGCAACCAGTTCAGCCGGTGGGCCAGATCGTCCCGGTGCGGTTCATTCTCATGGGTGGTGGCAGTTTCCGTTGAAGCCATGTTCCTAGCCAAGCACCCGGCGACGACGTTGGCCAGCATGGCTAGGCTCGCCTATCCACCCCGCGCCCGTGCGGTCGCTTATCCGCCGGTGGATGCCTGGGCGCGGGAGGAAACAGCGCCCGGAGTGGGCAGGGACGGCAAGGTATCGGCGTCGAGCTTGAGTCCAGGCAGTGCGGGAAGGGAGGCACCCCAGGCGACGCTCCTGCGGGCCGCCGCCAGAAGGCCGTCCACGGCCCACCCGCGGGTCTCACCGGTGGACAACGCCACCAAGTCCCCGAAGCCCGGCAATGACGACGTTTCCAAGGCGGCGAGGGCCGTAGCGGGATCCTGCGCAAACAGCTCCGGAAGCTGATAGCCGGCCGTTGTGGCTGGGACGTCCCCGCAATTGGCACGGGTCAGCGCTTCTGCCTGCCGAAGCAAAAGGACGTGCACTTCCAAACCCCTTGCCGCAGCGGTGCCGGCACTGTTCTCCAGCCTTTTCAGGGCGACCTGGTAGGCGTACACCGCTTCTTGTTGTGAACGGACTGCCGCAGCAAGCGCAGCATCGGTAGTTGCCGACGAGGGCTCCGGTGTGGGGCTGACTGAGGGACAGGATGCCGCGGTTGGCGTCGCCGCCGGAACCGTCGAAGCAAGCAGTGTCTTGCTGTCCGCCGGCGGCTCCACGGGCGACGGTAATTGCCACTGGGCAGCAAGTGTCTCAGCGTGGAGCAGTTGGGCGGTGCCGACGGAGGCCAGCAGGCGGGCAATCCCGCCGTCGGCTTCCCGTGCAGCCGCAAGGCGTTTCCGGCCGCTCAGAGCGAGCTCTTCAACCAGGGAAGCGCGTGTTGCCGGTGCGACTGATGCGGTTTTCGTAGCTGGTGTGGCCTGGGGAGTGGGATGGGTGGCAGCTGCGCCGTTAGCATCTTCCGGAACCATCAGTGCCCGCGCGTGGGTTGTCAGCAATGTCACAAGACCGCCAAGGCCCGGGTTTTTGGCGTCCTTCCCCTCGGCTTCCGCGAGGGCTTGGGCTGCTTCGAGCAAAGCCGCGGCCTCTTTCGCGGCATCAGTGCGGGCAGCTTCGGAGAACGAAACGGGCGGAGGAGTCCCGGAATCGCGCGGAATCAGCACCATCCCGGTGCCAGCCACCAGCAAAGCCACCACGGCAACCAGCAGAACCCTGCCCCATGCTGGTGTTCGTCGTTTTTCGCTTGTTTGCCCGTTCACAACACACCATGGTGTCACGCGGGCAGGCAACTCCGTGCACCATGTTCCCGGGATAATCGTTAGGCTAGTAGTCACAACAACATCTATCGGGAGGCGGCGGGCAACGTGAGTGACTCGGAAGCCACGACTTCAACAGACCGTTCTGAATCGAACTCAACGGCCACCATCCACAACCCGGAAGAGAGCAGGCTCAAGGCGCTGCTCGAACCGGCTGTCCTCGCCAGCAGGCTCTACCTCGAGGATGTTTCCATCCACGTTGCCGGAAAACACCGCACTGTCCACGTCGTCGTGGACCTTCCCCAGGAAGAAACCGGCGGTGTCAGCCTTGACGCCATTGCGGAGGTTTCCCGGGGCCTGTCGGATATTCTGGACAACGATCCCCATGATGACGGACGTCCCTACGACCTCGAGGTTTCCTCGCCGGGAGTGGGACGCCCCCTGACCGAACCCCGCCACTGGCACCGCGCCCGTGGCCGAATGGTGCGGGTCAACGTCATCCAGGGAGACAACCTGCTGGGACGAATCACCTCCGTCGGTGACAACGACGTGACGATCATTCCCGAGCACGAAGTCAAGAAGGGCATGAAGCCCAAGCAGGGCGACCCCATCACTATTCCTTTCGACAGGATCCGCCATGGAAAAGTCGAGATTGAATTCAGCCACCTCCACGAGGCTGCGCTGGAAGACGAGCACAACGGACCTTCCGAGGAGGCCTAATGGATATTGACATGAGCGCACTGAGACTCCTGGAGCGTGAGCGTGAAATCCCGCTGGATCTCCTGATTCCGACCATCGAGCAGGCCTTGTTGGTGGCGTACCACAAGACCCCCGGCGCCTTTGAGAAGGCCCGCGCCGAGCTGGACCGCAAGAGCGGACACGTGACCATCTGGGCCACCGAGATTGACGACGACGGCGAGCCCATCGGCGAGTTCGAAGACACCCCGGCCGGCTTCGGACGCATCGCAGCAAGCACTGCGCGCCAGATCATCCTGCAGCGCCTCCGTGACGTTGAGGACGACAACGTGCTGGGCGAATTCAAGGGCCGTGAGGGTGAGCTCGTTGCCGGAATGATCCAGCAGGGCAACAACCCCCACATGATCCAGGTCAACCTCGGAACCGTGGAAGCCCTGCTTCCCCCGCCCGAACAGGTTCCCGGTGAAAAGTACCTGCACGGAAGCCGCCTGCGTGCCTTCGTCGTGGACGTCCACCGCGGCGCCAAGGGTCCCTCCATCACCCTTTCCCGGTCGCATCCCGGCCTGGTCCGCAAGCTCTTCGAAATGGAAGTTCCGGAGATCGCGGACCACTCCGTCGAGATCGTGGCGCTGGCCCGTGAGGCCGGCCACCGCACCAAAATCGCAGTGAAAGCGAACATCCCGGGCGTCAACGCCAAGGGTGCCTGCATCGGTGAAATGGGCTCCCGCGTCCGCGCGGTCATGACTGAGCTGAACGACGAGAAGATCGACATCGTGGACTTCAGCGACGACCCGGCAACGTTCATCGCGAACTCGCTGTCGCCGTCGCGGGTGAATTCGGTCACAATCACCGACGAGGCGACCCGGTCGGCCCGCGTGGTCGTGCCGGACTACCAGCTTTCGCTGGCGATCGGCAAAGAAGGCCAGAACGCCCGGCTCGCAGCCAAGCTGACTGGATGGCGGATCGATATCGTTTCGGACGCAGCCCCGGCGAAATCCGAATAGCGGCAGAACCGGCGGCATCGGCCGCCGGTTTCGCGCCGCCCTCCCGGCGCTCCTGGTTTCAGGAGTCAGGGGCCGGGGGGCTAGACTAGATGGAACCGGGCTTACGTCCGGTATCCGCGCGCTTTGGCGTGCCTCAGCTGCATCTGCAGGACCGGGGCCGCCGGCGCCAGTAACGTAAGGCAGGTTGGACACGTCGTGGCTGAACTGCTTGAACACGGCCAGGGGCCTGTTCGCACGTGCATCGGATGCCGGAAGCAAGGCTCCCGGTCCGAGCTTGTCCGGCTGGTCGCCCAAGGCAGCGGTTCATCCGCTGTCCTCGTCGATGTTCGACGCCGGATGGCCGGCAGGGGTGCGTGGCTGCACCCCAACGAAAAGTGCCTGGCATTGGCGATCAAGCGTCGCGCTTTCGGAAGGGCCCTTGCGGGCGCTACCGAAACGGACGCCGTCGAACGCTACCTGATGCCGGGTACGCCACTTGTGGAGGCCCCGGCAGCCGCAGGAAAACCGTCCAAACCTGAAAGCGGGTCAGAAAACTGATGGAAACCCGATGAGTTCCCAGCGATGAGTGCGTAACGATGACAACTTTGTTGCGCTCTGCAATGGGCCTTTCAATCGCGCAAGCGGCGAAGGCCCGCAGTAAGAAGTAGACGGTTCGTGCCTGGCTCGGTGCGGACCGAGACAGGAGAAATGTGGCCAAGGTCCGCGTACATGAGCTCGCCAAAGAGCTCGGTATTACTTCCAAAGATGCAGTAACCAAACTGCAGGAATTGGGCGAATTCGTTCGCTCCGCCTCTTCCACCATTGAGGCCCCCGTCGTGAAGAAGCTTCGCGACGCCTACCCGGGTGCCGGCGCTGCAAAGTCCGCCGCTCCCGCTGCCGCTCCGGCGGCAACCCGTCCAGCAGCAGCATCCCGTCCGGCTGCCCCGGCTCCGGGCCCTGCAGCGCCGAAGGCTCCGGCCCCGGCACCCGCAGCTCCCGCTCCGGCAGCTCCGGCTCCGGCAGCCCCCGCTGCTCCCGCCGCATCCACCCCGGTTTCGGCAAAGCCCGGTGCCCGTCCTGCTCCCAAGGCAGAGACTCCGGCTCCGGCACGCCAAGGCGGCCAGGCTCCCCGTCCGGGCGGTCCCCGTCCCGGCAACAACCCGTTTGCCACGTCGCAGGGCATGCCCCGCGGCCGTGGTGGCGATGGCGATCGTCCGCCGCGTCCGGGCAACAATCCGTTTGCACCGTCGCAGGGCATGCCCCGCGGTGAACGCCGCAATGACGGCGAACGCCCCGGTGGCCCGCGTCCCGCAGCCGGTGCAGGCGGTCCCCGTCCCGCAGCAGGTACCGGTGGACCCCGTCCGGGTGCTCCGCGTCCCGGCGCACCCCGTCCGGGCGCTCCGCGTCCTGCCGGCGGCCCCGGTGGCGGAAACCGTCCGACTCCGGGCATGATGCCCAACCGCACTGAGCGTCCGGCTCCGGGTGGCGCAGGCCGTCCCGGTGGCGCTGGTCGTCCGGGTGGCGGACCGGGTCGTCCCGGTGGCGCTCCAGGTTCGGGCACTGGCGGCGGAGCTCCCGCCGGCGGTGGCTTCGGCAAGGGTGGCCGCGGTCGCGGTGGCACCCAGGGTGCCTTCGGCAAGGGCGGCGCCGGTCGTGGCAAGCAGCGCAAGTCGAAGCGTGCAAAGCGCCAGGAACTGGAGCAGATGAGTGCTCCGTCGCTGGGCGGCGTATCAGTACCCCGCGGTGACGGTGAGACCATCATCCGCCTGCGTCGTGGTTCGTCCATCACGGACTTCGCCGAGAAGATCGACGCGAACCCCGCATCGCTGGTAACCGTGCTGTTCCACCTTGGTGAGATGGCTACGGCTACGCAGTCCCTCGACGAGGACACCTTTGGCTTGCTTGGCGCCGAACTTGGCTACAAGCTCCAGGTTGTTTCGCCGGAAGACGAAGAGCGTGAGCTTCTGGACCAGTTCGACATCAACATCCAGGACGAACTCGACGCCGAAGGCGACGACGTCCTTGAGCCCCGCGCACCGGTTGTTACGGTCATGGGTCACGTTGACCACGGTAAGACCCGTCTGTTGGACGCCATCCGCAACTCCAACGTTGTGGCCGGCGAGCACGGTGGCATCACCCAGCACATCGGTGCCTACCAGATCAGCCACGTCCACGAGGGCACTGCCCGCGACATCACCTTCATTGACACCCCCGGTCACGAGGCCTTCACGGCCATGCGTGCCCGTGGTGCCAAGGTCACCGACATCGCGATCCTGGTTGTTGCAGCCGACGACGGCGTTATGCCGCAGACGGTGGAAGCGCTCAACCACGCACAGGCAGCAAACGTGCCGATCGTCGTCGCAGTGAACAAGATCGACAAGGAAGGCGCCAACCCTGACAAGGTCAAGGGCCAGCTGACCGAGTACGGCCTGGTTCCCGAAGAATACGGTGGCGACACCATGTTCGTTGAGGTCTCCGCACGCCAGAACCTCAACATCGACGAACTGATCGACGCAGTCCTGCTGACGGCCGATGCCGCCCTGGACCTGCGTGCCAACCCGGACAAGGACGCTCGAGGCATTGCCATCGAAGCGAACCTGGACAAGGGCCGCGGTGCTGTTGCTACCGTCCTGGTCCAGTCCGGCACCTTGGCTGTCGGCGACACGATCGTTGCCGGTACGGCCCACGGCCGTGTCCGTGCCATGTTCGACGAGAACGGTGAGGCACTCGATGTCGCACTGCCGTCCCGCCCCGTCCAGGTCCTGGGTCTGTCCAACGTGCCGCGTGCAGGTGACACCTTCCTGGTGACCCCTGACGAGCGTACGGCCCGCCAGATCGCTGAGAAGCGTGAAGCTGCCGACCGAAACGCGGCCCTGGCCAAGCGTCGCAAGCGCATCAGCCTGGAAGACTTCGACCAGGCCGTTGCCGAAGGCAAGATCGACACCCTCAACCTCATCCTCAAGGGTGACGTATCCGGTGCCGTGGAAGCCCTCGAGGACGCCTTGCTCAAGATCGACGTTGGAGACGACGACGTTCAGCTCCGTGTCATCCACCGCGGTGTGGGTGCCATCACGCAGAACGACGTCAACCTGGCAACAGTGGACAACGCCATCATCATCGGCTTCAACGTCAAGCCCGCCGAGCGTGTGGCTGAACTGGCTGACCGTGAAGGCGTGGACATGCGCTTCTACTCCGTCATCTACGCAGCAATCGATGACATTGAGATGGCTCTCAAGGGCATGCTCAAGCCGGAGTACGAAGAAGTCCAGCTCGGTACTGCCGAGGTCCGCGAAGTCTTCCGTTCTTCCAAGTTCGGCAACATCGCAGGTTCGATCGTCCGCTCGGGCATCATCCGCCGTAACTCGAAGGCCCGTGTCACCCGCGACGGCAAGATCATCGGTGACAACCTCACCGTTGAGACGCTCAAGCGCTTCAAGGATGACGCCACTGAAGTCCGTACGGACTTCGAGTGTGGTATCGGTCTTGGTTCCTTCAATGACATCAGCGAAGGCGACATCATCGAGACCTTCGAAATGCGCGAGAAGCCGCGCGTCTAGGTTCCGCATGGAACGGGTCCGTCGGGTAGCCCCGGCGGACCCGTTCCGTTCCCCGTTTCTACTTTCCAGGAGGAAGTCATGGCTGATCCCGCACGCGCTGCCAAGCTGGCACAGCGGATCAAGGTGGTCGTCGCCGAGGCCCTCGGGCGCCGGGTCAAGGATCCGCGCGTCGAGTCCATCACGGTCACCGACGCCCGCGTCACCAACGACCTTCAGCACGCCACCATCTACTACACCGTCTTTGGCGATGAAGTCGCGCACGCTGATGCCGCGCGGGCTTTGGAGAAGGCAAAGGGTGTGCTGCGCCAGGAAGTTGGCCGCAATATCACAGTGAGGCTCACTCCGACCCTCGAATTCGTGGCGGACCAGATCCCGGTCAACGCCTCGAACCTCGAGGAACTGCTGCGTGAAGCCAAGCGTCGCGACGCCGAGGTAGCCGCACTGGCTGCCAGCGCCAAGCACGCCGGCGAAGCAGACCCGTACAAGGGCGACGCCCCGGAGGATATCGACGAGGACGACTTCGACGAAGAGAACACCGACCTCTCCGGCGACAACGAGCTCGACGAAGACGCCAACCGCTAGTACCCCAAGTTTTTGTACAGCTCATGCCCCTAAGACTGCGTTTTAGGGGCATGAGCTGTACTCAAACTCGTTAGGATCAGAGCATGTCGGCGCACAGTGCTCACCAGCGTGATGAATACCTGAACCGGGCCATAGAGCTGGCCGTACAGAACGTTGCCGACGGCGGCGGACCGTTCGGCGCCGTCGTGGTCACCCCGGACGGGGAGGCCCATGAAGGAGTCAACCGTGTCACGAGGGACCACGATCCCACGGCCCATGCGGAAGTAGTGGCGATCCGCCGGGCCGCAGCAGCGATCGGGAAGTTCGATCTTTCAGGGTCGGTTCTCTACGCCAGCTGCGAGCCTTGTCCGCTCTGCCTGTCGGCTACGCTCTGGGCCAGGATAGGGCGGGTCTACTTCGCCGCTGACAGGCATGGAGCCGCGCGCGCCGGTTTTGACGATGCTGTGTTCTATGAATATTTCAGCGGCTCACGGCCCGAACTTCTCCCCGTCGAACAAACCGTCCTCCTCGCGTCCGAGCAACCCTTCGACGCCTGGCGGAACCACGTGCGGCGCACCTCGTACTAGTACGCGCCGGTACTAGCCCCGGGCTGGAAGGCGATTGACGCCGTCGAGCAGTGCTTCCTGGCCGCCGCAGAGCGCAATCCGGATCCATCCCTCGCCGATGGATCCAAACGCCGTCCCTGGGGCGAACGACACGCCGGAGTCCGCAAGGAATTTGCGCACCCAGGTTCGGACATCCCCGTCGCTGACGTGCGAAACGTCAGCCCATAAGTAGAAGGCGCCTTGCGCGCCAAGGAACGGAATGTTCTTCGACCCGAGCACGGCCGAGGCCGCGTCGCGGTTGCTCCGGTAGTGCTCGCGGGCGGTGGCAACGTAGTCCTGCGGGCCCGTCAAGGCAGCCAGGGCTGCGTACTGCGACGGCGACGCAACGCACGACACGATCGATTCCATGACGTTGTTCATCTTCTGCTCCAGACCCGGCGGGCAGACCAGCGCCCCGATCCGGAGCCCGGTCAAGCCGTACGTCTTCGAAAGCGTCAGGGACGTGAAGACCCGGGCCTCCCCGGGAACGGCGCTGTCGAAGCGGGCCGGACTGACATGCGGGACGTCGAAGGTGAAGGCTTCGTAGCATTCATCAGAGATGATCCAGAGATCGTGCTTGACTGCCAACGCCACCAGTTCCCGGGTTGTTTCCTCACTGATGACGGCGCCAAGCGGATTGGATGGCGAGTTCAGCATCAGCACCCTGGTCCGCGGGGTAACCAGCGCTTCGATGTCCTCGATGTGCGGCTGGAAGTCGTTGTGCGGATACAGGGGATACTGCACCGGGACGGCATGCAGGAGGCGGCTTGTCATGGCAAACGTGGGGTACCCGGGGTTGGGGATGAGGATTTCGTCGCCGGGGGAGAGGAGGAGGCTCATGGCGAAATGCAGTCCCTGCTGGGCGCCATCCACAACATAAACCCGTTCCGCGCCGATGTTCACGCCTTGCTGGGCTCGGAACCGGGCAGCGAAGGCTTCACGGAGGGCCGGGAAGCCGGCATTGGGTGTGTAGTTGGTCTCATCCCTGTCCAGGCACGCAATGCCGGCATCCAGGACGTGGCGCGGCAGGGCAAAGCCCGGCTCGCCGATGCTGAGGACGATCGCTCCGGGGGTGGCCCAGGCGGCTTCTGTGATTTCACGGATCTGGTTCACGGGGACGTCGCGGACGTGCGCGGCAAGCTCAGGCATGGGAGCCATCCTAGCCACCCATATACTGGTAAGCGTGCTTTCTGGACTGGTAATCGTTGACAAACCGCAGGGATGGACCAGCCATGATGTGGTTGGCCGGATGCGGCGGCTGGCCGGCACCCGGAAAGTGGGGCATGCCGGGACGCTAGATCCCATGGCCACGGGGGTACTGGTGCTTGGCATCAACAAAGCCACCCGGCTCCTGACCTACATCGTGGGCACGTCCAAAACCTACACAGCCACCATCAGGCTCGGTGAAACCACCATTACCGATGACGCCGAGGGTGACGTCACCGAGGCCCGCAGCGCTGCTGCCGTCACCGACGACGCCATTGCAGCCGGAGTAGCGGCCCTGACGGGCCCCATCCAGCAGGTGCCCAGCAGCGTCAGCGCCATCAAAGTGAACGGTGAGCGCTCTTACGCCCGGGTCCGCTCGGGGGAAGAGGTCAAACTCGCTGCCCGCCCGGTTACCATCCACCGCTTCGACATCCACGCGGTCACCAGGGTCGACGGCGTCAGGGTAGTCGACGTCGACGTCACCGTGGAATGTTCTTCCGGCACGTACATCAGGGCCTTGGCCCGCGACCTCGGCAACGCCCTGGGCGTCGGCGGACACCTCACGGCCCTGCGTCGTACCCAGGTGGGACCGTACTCGATCGAGCAGGCCAGGACGCTGGAGGAGCTGGCGGAAGAACTCGAGGTCCTCGACATGTCACTGGCCGCACGTGCCCTCATGCCCAACCGGGAACTGAGCGACGACGAAACCACGGAGATCTCATTCGGCCGCCGCATTGCTGCCGGCCCGGGTGCAGGCACCCCGGATGCTGCCACGGCCGAGAAGCCCGCCGCAGCGTTCGCGCCGTCGGGAGAGTTGGTCGCTTTGCTCGCCGATACCGGAACTTTCGCCAAGCCGGTCCTGGTCTTTGCCCCGGGAACAGGCGCGGGAACAGGCGCGGGAGCGGGGCAGGCGCAGTAGGCATGGACGGATACTTTTACGCACTCCTGATCGTCGGTTTGGTCTCCACCATCATGTGCCTGGTGGCCGGCTTGATGAAGAAAGCCCCGAACGATCCCACGATCTACTCCGTGCTGGCCGTCGAAGTGGTGCTGCTGGTGTACCTGGTGGGCTCGATCGTCCGCGTCGCCATGGGTGAACAGATTGCCGGGGAGCCGTGGGAGTTCTGGGGTTACCTCATCACCGCGCTGATCATCCCGCTGGGCGCCGTTTACTGGGCAATCCTTGAACGAACCCGCTGGAGCAATTTCGTCCTCGCAGCCGTAGGTGTGACGGTACTTGTCATGGGTGCCCGCATGAACCAGATCTGGTACTGACCTTGAAGGAAGAACACAAAGTGACTGGAACCGAGACCAACTCCACCGGCCAGCAGCCGAAGCAAAAAGACACCCGGAACACAGGTCCGGGGCGACTGCTGATCGCGGTGTACGCGGTGTTCGCCCTGTCTGCCACAGCCCGCGCCGGCTACCAGATCGCCACCAAGTTCGCAGAAGCTCCGTTGGCGCACATCCTTTCGGCGTTCGCCGCCGTCGTCTATATCGTGGCGACGGTTTCACTGGCCAAGCCAGGCCGCACCTGGTTCAAGGTGTCACTGGCGGCCGTGCTCACGGAACTCGTTGGCGTGCTGGTGGTTGGGGCGATCAGCCTCTTCGATCCTGTGGCTTTCCCGCATGACACCGTATGGTCACTGTTTGGCCGGGGATATGGCTTCGTGCCCCTGCTGCTGCCGATCCTTGGGCTCCTTTGGCTCAACAAGCGCCGTCCGTCCTGAGCCGCCGGCCCATGCGGGTAACCTTAGAATGTTCCGGCGCCGGGAGGTTGTCGGGCGGAACGAACATCTGCAGTAAAAGGCGAGGTTGATGGTCCACATCTGGAACGATCCCACCGAGGTCCCCAAGGACTTCGGACCTACCGTTGTCACCATCGGAAATTTTGACGGGGTACATCGGGGCCACCAGCATGTCCTCTCGCAACTGACGGACACCTCAAAGCGGTACAGCATTCCCTCCGTCGCCGTGACCTTCGATCCCCATCCTGCACAGGTACACCGGCCGGATGCAGCGCCTGAACTGATCATGGGCCTCCAGGACAAACTGGAAGCGCTGGGCGATACCGGTGTCGATGCCGTCCTGGTCATGAAGTACACCCTGGACCTTGCTGCGATGTCACCCATCGAATTTGTTCGTGATGTCCTGATCGACGGACTCCATGCGGCGCACGTTGTTGTCGGCCACGATCTGCGGTTCGGTGCCGGGAACGTCGGTGACGTCGTGACCATGCAGGAATTGGGCGAACAGCTGGGCTTCGGCGTGCAGGTGGTCAACGAATACGGCGCAGGCGGTTTTCCGCTGCATCACGACGGCGACGCGGACCGCCGCTGTTCCTCCACCTGGGTAAGGGAGGCCTTGTCCGAAGGCGATGTGGTCACTGCCGCCGCCGTGCTGGGCAGGCCCCACCGGATGCGCGGGGAAGTTGTCCACGGCGCTGCCCGCGGCCGCGATCTCGGATTCCCCACAGCAAATCTTTCCCCCGATTCAACCGGCTACATCCCCGCCGACGGCATCTACGCGGGGTGGCTGATCGACCAGTCGGGGACGCGTTGGCCTGCCGCCATTTCCGTCGGTTCCAACCCCACCTTTGATGGCGTCAGCCGTCAGGTCGAAGCGCACGTCATCGACCGCCCGGAGGAAAATGTGGAGGACTTCGACCTTTACGGCCAGACCGTGGCGGTCGAATTCACGCGGCGCTTGCGGGGGATGGTTGCCTACCGCGGACCCGAAGCCCTGGTGGAACAGATGTGCCTTGACGTTGCCCAGGCGCGCGAGTTGCTCGCCCCCAGCTAAGGGTGTTTCGACAACACTGCTGACCTGCCGGTAAACTGATGAGTGGATCCGGCCGCAGTCCGTGGCAGCTGGACCTGTTTTTGTGTGCGGCAACGCATGCAAGGCAACCCGTCAGCGAGGCGCTGCATCGGGAAGCACGGCACAACTCTAGGAGTTCACGTGGCACTTGAAGCCGCTGTAAAGCAGTCCATCATCAAGGAATTCGCAACCTCTGAAGGCGACACCGGTTCGCCCGAGGTCCAGGTTGCAGTCCTGACCCAGCGGATCAAGGATCTGACTGAGCACATGAAGGAGCACAAGCACGACTTCCACACCCAGCGCGGTCTGCTGGCCATGGTTGGTCGTCGTAAGCGCATGCTTTCCTACCTGAAGAACACTGACATTGCCCGCTACCGTTCGCTCATCGAGCGTCTCGGCCTGCGTCGCTAGTCTGCCTTTAGGGGCGGCCCGCGCCTCTGCAGGACGGGCCGCCTTCTTCACCAACAACTAAAAACAGGAATCAACCGCATCGCGCATTCGCGGTCCTCGGTAGTGATTCCCGGGAGGGCCATCTGTGATGATGGCGCCCGTGGATCTCGATCGATGACCGGGTGTCGTACAGGCCAGGAAAAAAGAAGAGGCCTGGGTTGATGCGGTGGACTTCCGCTAACAGAAACGGAGGTGACTCCCTATGGAGGGTCCCGAAATCCAGTTCTCCGAAGCCATCATCGACAACGGCCGTTTTGGCAAGCGCGTCATTCGCTTTGAAACAGGCCGCCTTGCCAAGCAAGCAGCCGGCGCCTCGATGGTCTACATCGACGAAGACACCGCACTTCTCTCCGCAACCACCGCAGGCAAGCAGCCGCGTGAAGGTTTCGACTTCTTCCCGCTGACCGTGGATGTCGAAGAGCGTATGTACGCTGCCGGCCGCATCCCGGGTTCGTTCTTCCGCCGCGAAGGCCGCCCCTCCACGGAAGCCATCCTTGCTTGCCGCCTGATGGACCGCCCGCTTCGCCCGGCGTTCGTCAAGGGCCTGCGCAACGAGGTCCAGATCGTCGTCACCGTCCTGGCGATCAACCCTGATGAGCTGTACGACGTCGTCGCCATCAACGCGTCCTCGATGTCCACCCAGCTTTCCGGCCTCCCGTTCTCCGGCCCGATCGGCGGCGTCCGCGTTGCCCTCATCGCCGACGAGCAGGGTTCGCAGTGGGTTGCTTTCCCGAAGCACTCCCAGCTCGAAAACGCTGTCTTCAACATGGTTGTCGCCGGCCGTATTGCCGGTGACGACGTCGCCATCATGATGGTTGAAGCCGAAGCCACGGACAACTCCTGGAACCTCATCAAGGAACAGGGCGCAACCGCTCCCACCGAAGAGGTCGTTTCCGAGGGCCTCGAGGCTGCCAAGCCGTTCATCAAGGCACTCTGCGAAGCACAGGCCGACCTGGCAGCCCGCGCTGCCAAGCCCACGGTCGAGTTCCCGGTCTTCCTTGATTACCAGGACGACGTTTACGCCGCTGTTGAAGCCGCTGCCGCTGACAAGCTGGCTGCCGTCTTCCAGATCGCAGACAAGCAGGAGCGCGACAACGCTTCCGACGAGCTCAAGGACGAAGTCCTTGGCGCCCTTGCCGGTGACTTCGAAGGCCGTGAGAAGGAACTGTCCGCAGCATTCCGCTCGGTCACCAAGCACGTCGTGCGCCAGCGCATCCTCAAGGACCAGGTCCGTATCGATGGCCGTGGCCTGACGGACATCCGCCAGCTGACCGCCGAGGTCGAGGTTCTGCCCCGCGTTCACGGCTCTGCCATCTTCGAACGCGGCGAGACCCAGATCATGGGTGTCACCACGCTGAACATGCTCAAGATGGAACAGCAGATCGACTCGTTGTCGCCGGTAACGCGCAAGCGCTACATGCACAACTACAACTTCCCGCCGTACTCCACCGGCGAGACCGGCCGCGTTGGTTCCCCCAAGCGCCGCGAAATCGGCCACGGTGCCCTCGCCGAGCGCGCCTTGGTTCCGGTTCTGCCCAGCCGTGAAGAATTCCCGTACGCCATCCGCCAGGTATCCGAAGCTCTCGGGTCCAACGGTTCAACCTCCATGGGTTCGGTCTGCGCTTCGACGCTTTCCATGCTCAACGCCGGTGTTCCGCTGAAGGCAGCCGTCGCCGGTATCGCCATGGGCCTGGTTTCCGACCAGGTCGACGGCCAGACCCGCTACGCAGCCCTGACCGACATCCTTGGAGCCGAAGACGCCTTCGGCGACATGGACTTCAAGGTCGCCGGTACGTCCGAGTTCGTCACGGCCATCCAGCTGGACACCAAGCTGGACGGCATCCCCGCCTCCGTGCTCGCAGCAGCACTGAAGCAGGCCCGCGAAGCCCGCCTCCACATCCTCGAGGTCATCAACGCCGCGATCGACACCCCGGACGAGCTCTCCGAGTTCGCACCGCGCGTCATTGCCGTGAAGATCCCCGTGGACAAGATCGGCGAGGTCATCGGCCCCAAGGGCAAGATGATCAACCAGATCCAGGAAGACACGGGCGCGGACATCTCCATCGAAGATGACGGCACGGTCTACATCGGCGCTACGAACGGTCCGTCTGCAGATGCAGCACGTTCGGCCATCAACGCCATCGCCAACCCGCAGGTACCGGAAATCGGTGAGCGCTACCTGGGTACGGTCGTCAAGACCACCACCTTCGGCGCCTTCGTTTCCCTTACCCCGGGCAAGGACGGCCTGCTGCACATCTCCGAGCTCCGCAAGCTGGCCAACGGCAAGCGCGTGGACAACGTGGATGACGTCGTTTCCGTGGGCCAGAAGGTCCAGGTCGAGATCACCAAGATCGACGACCGCGGAAAGCTCTCCCTCTCGCCGGTTGTTGCCGATGAAGAAGGCGCAAGCGCAGAGGAAGCTCCGGCCGAGGCCGCCGAAGCTTCCGCAGAGTAGTCTGTAAGCAGTACACCCGGCGGGGCCGGTGGGCTTGAAAAAGCGCCACCGGCCCTTCCGGCCTTAACCTGAAAGGCTTTAATGACTGTCGTACCCTTGCCGTTGGAGCAAACACTTCCTGGCGGCGAATTGATCCATGGTGCCGAGGGCGGTTCCGTTGTCCGGCGTTCTGTTCTTCCCGGGGGCGTCCGCGTCCTGACCGAGGCGATGCCGGGCCAGCGATCGGCCACTATTGGATTCTGGGTGGCAGTCGGTTCCCGTGATGAGGCAGAAGGCCAGCACGGATCAACACACTTCCTTGAGCACCTCCTTTTCAAGGGCACCAAACGCCGCACTGCATTGGAAATTGCCTCAGCGTTTGATGAAGTAGGCGGCGAGTCCAATGCTGCAACGGCAAAGGAAAGCACCTGCTACTTTGCCCGGGTACTGGACACCGATCTGCCCATGGCCATTGATGTCATCGCGGACATGATCACCGGAGCGGTCCTGGACCCTGCGGAGCTGGAGCAGGAACGCGACGTTATCCTCGAGGAAATCGCCATGGACAGCGATGACCCGACGGATGTGGCGCATGAGAAGTTTGTGGCCGCTGTCCTGGGTGACCACCCGTTGGCGCGCCCCATCGGCGGAACGCCCGAAGCCATCAAAGCCGTGGCCCGCGATTCCGTGTGGGAGCACTACCAGCGCTACTACCGGCCCGAAGAACTGGTCATCACCGCTGCAGGGGGACTGGACCACGACGTCGTCTGCGGGCTGGTCCTCGACGCCCTCACCGCCGCCGGCTGGAAGCTTGATTCCGACTCTGCTCCGGTGAACCGGCGGGGGACCGGCAGGGCAGTCATCACAGGGACGTCAGGGCTGCACGTGGTCAAGCGCCCCGTGGAACAGGCAAACATCATCATGGGCTGCCCCACGATCGTTGCCACCGATGACCGGCGCTTTGTCATGAGTGTTCTCAACGCCGTCCTCGGTGGAGGCATGTCCTCACGATTGTTCCAGGAGATCCGCGAAAAGCGCGGCTTGGTCTACTCGACGTACTCGTTCACTGCCGCCTACGCCGACGCCGGGTACTTCGGGATGTATGCCGGTTGCACGCCCTCCAAGGTCCGCCAGGTGGTGGAACTACTGGGTGTGGAGCTGGACAAGCTGGCTGAGGATGGCATTACGGAGGACGAACTCCGGAAGGCTGTGGGCCAGCTCAGCGGCGGGATTGTTCTGGCGCTTGAGGATACTGGCTCCAGGATGTCCCGGTTGGGCCGGGCAGAGCTGGTGTCCGGCGAATTCCAGGACATCGACGAGACATTGGCCCGCATCCAGGCAGTCACCGTGGAGGAGGTCCGCGACCTTGCCCGCGAACTGGCCGGGGCTCCCCGCACCATCACCGTGGTTGGCCCCTTCGAGGAATCGGAAACCTTCGGTCTCTGACGCGGACCCCATCCGGGTCCGAAGTCTCTGGACGCAGCCAGCATCGGCAGGGCAGCATGATCACACAAGGTGATGCTGCCCCCGTGGACTTTGGAGACGAGATGGACCTGCCCGCAACCGCTCATGCCGCGGATATTCTGCGGGATTTCATCGGTCATTGGCGGGGCATTACGGAGATTGCCTCTTCACCCTGGGGGACTGCACGGACGGCTGAGTCCGAAGTGGTGTTCTCCAAGGCCGCCGGCGGCCACGCAGTGGTCCAGAGCTACAGGCACCGTGAGCCCGACGGCACCCATTTCGAAGGGCATGGCATGTTCACTGTCGACCGCGACCACGGAGACACCCTGTGGTACTACGTGGACAGCATGGGCAAGGGCCCGGCCGCTCCCGTGAGGGGAACCTGGAGCGGGGGAGTCCTGACCCTGGACAGGCGCACGGCCGACGGCGTGGCCAGGCACACCTTCCGCGTTGAAGACGGCGTCCTGGTGCACACCGCTGACTTGCGGCTGGAAGGACACAGCGGTTTCAGCCCACTGTTGAAGAGCGTGTTCCGGAAGAGCCCTGAACCGGGAGCTTAGCCTCCGGCGAAAGGCGGAAGCACGTCAATGACGTCTTCCGTGCCCAGCGGCACGGAGTGGTCCCGGACGGCCACTTCGTTGCGGAGGAAACTGCTGCGTGCCACTATCCTCGCCAGCGGCGGCGTACCTTCCGGAGGCGCCGGACGTTCGACGGCGAGGGCGGCTTCCAGGAGCCCCTCCAGACTCGTGCCTTCCGGGAGGGCGTGGAGTTCTTCTTCGACGCCGGCTGCCGCACGCGCGGCAGCGAAGTAACGGACCAACAAGTTTTCAGCCTCCGATTGCGCTCATGCTGCGGTCCGGCTGGACGAAGTCCGCTGCGCCGAGACCGGTGTGGTCCATGCCATGGGCCTTGGGCTTGATCCACATGGCGTCCTGCCAACGGCCGGCGAGCTCGGTATCCGTAGCCCCGCTGCGAAGCAGCCCCAGGAGGTCGAACTCTTCACGGGAGAACAGGCAGCTCATGATCTTGCCCTCTGCGGTGATGCGCGTGCGGCGGCAGTCCGAGCAGAACGGCTCGGTGACGGAGGCGATGATGCCAACGGTGCCCAGCACGGGACCGGAGGCATCCCCCGAAGTCGTGTCCCGGCGTCGTACTTCAAACCGCTCTGCTGGTGCGCCGTCCCTTTCACGGGGATCGCTGGACAGCACGAAGTCCCGGGACAGGAGCTCCCGGATCTCCGCGGCCGTGATCATGTTGCGTCGGGTCCAGCCGTGGTCGGCGTCGAGTGGCATCTGCTCGATGAAGCGGAGTTCGTAGCCGCGGCCCAATGCCCAGGCAAGGAGGTCCGGGGACTCGGCGTCGTTGATGCCACGCATGAGCACGGCGTTGAGCTTGACGGGACCCAGGCCGGCCGCCCACGCGGCGTCCACGCCGGCCAGGACCCTGTCCAGGAACGGACGACGGGTGAGTTTGGTGAAGGTCTCCTCATGCAGGGAATCAAGGGAGACGTTGATCCGGTTCAGGCCCGCAGCCTTCAGGGCAGCAGCTTTCTTGTCCAACCCCACACCGTTGGTGGTCATGGAAATGGGAAGATCCGGATGTTCGCCGCGGATGCCGGAAATAATGTCTGTGAGGTCGGCGCGGACCAGGGGTTCGCCGCCGGTGAGGCGAAGTTCCCGAACGCCCAGGGCGGTGACGCCGATGCGGACTATCCTGACGATCTCATCCCGGGTCATGACAGCTTGCTTGGAAAGCCAGTCGAGGCCCTCGGCAGGCATGCAGTACGTGCACCGCAGATTGCATTTGTCGGTCAGGGAAAGACGCATGTCAGTGGCCCGACGACCGTACTGATCCCACAAACCGGCAGGCGTTCCGGCAGGGCGGGGCGGCGGTGTTTGCCCACCGCTTTCCGTGCTGCCTGCGGCACTGCTGGAAGGGGGCATCGGCATGCCCAACTGAACACTCATAAATTCAGGCTACGCCACCGCACCCTGATCAGTGATACCCGTTACAGTCTTCAGTTCTTACGGAATCCGTACGGTTCGCCCGGGAGGGGCGGAATCGGGTGCCGGGCACCCGCAGCAAACTTATGCTGAGAGCGTGACCACAAATACGGCATCGTCAGCGGAGCCCGGAAACCGGCGCATCCTCCTGGTCGAAGACGAAGAGACCATTGCCGCTGTCGTCCGCGACTACCTGGTGAGGGCGGGCTTCCAAGTGGACACTGCGGGCGATGGCTTCACGGCCTTGGAAGTGGCCACGGCCCGCACACCGGACCTGGTCATCCTGGACCGTATGCTGCCGGGACTGGACGGGGTTGAAGTATGCCGGCGGTTACGCCAAACCATGAGCGTGCCGGTCATCATGGTCACGGCCTTGGGAACCGAAGACGACCGGATCCTGGGATTGGAGATGGGAGCTGACGATTACGTCACCAAGCCGTTTTCTCCCCGGGAACTGGTACTGCGCGTCAAGTCGGTACTGCGGCGCAGCATCAAGGACCATACGCCGGAACCAGCGGTCCAATCGGCAGGCCTGGAGCTTGACCCCGCGTCCCGGACTGTCACCATGCTTGGTTCACCGCTGGCTTTGACGGCCCGTGAATTCGACCTCCTGGCCTTCCTGATGCGCAGGCCCAACCAGGTGTTCAGCCGTGAAGAACTCATCAAAGCCGTGTGGGGATGGGACTTCGGAGACCTTTCCACGGTGACGGTCCACGTCCGGCGGCTGCGCGAGAAGATCGAAGCAAATCCCACCAAGCCGGAACTCCTCAAGACCGTGTGGGGCATCGGCTACCGCTTTGACGTTCCCACGGAGGGAAAGGCGGAAGCCGTCCATGGAGGGTAGCGAGCTCTGGACCATCCTTGCGTGGGTGCTCTTCTGGGCAGTCCTGATCGGTGCTGCAACGCTGCTCCTGTTGAGGTTGCTTCGGCGGGCCTCGGTACTGGTCCGGATCTGCTTGGTGGTGGTAGCCACCGTGGCTGTGCTGGTGGCCGGGATGGTCAGCGCCTTCAACGCAATGTTCATCTCCGCCAGGGACCTCGAAGTGATGTGGTACATCCTGGCGATGGCATCGGCCGTGGCTATAGCGCTGTCTTTGGTGCTCGGCGCGGGGGTGTCCAGGAATGCTGCCCGGCTGGTGGAGGCCGCCCGCAGGATAGGCCGTGGCGAAACGCTGGAGACCTCCGGGCCTGAGGGCAGGAGGGCGGCCCCTGCCATGACATCGGAGCTCGCTGCGCTTGAACAGGAACTGGAAGCCAGCAGCCGGAGCCTCGCCGAATCCCGGGAACGGGAAGCCGCCATCGAGACGGCACGGCGCGAACTGGTGTCCTGGATTTCCCATGATCTTCGAACGCCCCTTGCCAGCATGCGTGCCATGACCGAGGCCCTCGAAGACGGCATGGCCTCGGATGTGCAGGGCTATTACCGGAAAATCATCGGGCAGACCGAGCAGATGACGGCCATGGTCAACGACCTCCTGGAGCTTTCCAAGATCCAGGCCGGGACGTTGCATCTGCGCGCTGAAGCGCTGGACCTGTACGACCTCGTCAGCGATGCCCTCTCGGACCTGGCTCCGTTGGCAGCGAAACGGGGCATCAGGCTCGACGGCGGTGGTGACCGTGAGTGCATGGCTGTGGCGGACGGACCCAGCCT
This sequence comes from Paenarthrobacter sp. C1, assembly GCF_049315185.1. NCBI lineage: Bacteria > Bacillati > Actinomycetota > Actinomycetes > Micrococcales > Micrococcaceae > Paenarthrobacter > Paenarthrobacter sp. C1. Next base: position 1,675,548 of record NZ_CP186052.1, read on the forward strand.
GGCCAGGGCCGTGAGGAACATCCTCCTCAATGCGATCATTTACAGCCGGCCGGAGACCGACGTCCATGTCAGCGTCGGGCGGGACAACGGAAACGCTGTCATTGCCGTCCAGGACCACTGCGGTGGCATCCCGGAGGAGGACCTTCCGCACCTGTTCGAAACGGGTTGGCAAAAAGACCCCGCCCGGGGCACCCAGGGGTCCCTGCAGGGAAGTTACAGCGGTGCCGGCATCGGGCTCAGCATGGTGGCGGGCATCGTCAAGGCGCACGGGGGATCAGTGACGGTCCGCAACGTCGACGGCGGCTGCCGCTTCGCCCTGAAACTTCCGGCCGGTTCGCTTCCGGAGCCATCGCCCGCTCCGGCTTCGCCAAAGCCCGGGCCGCTGGAAACCACTGAAACAAACGAGGGCCCTGGAGGCACATCATGAGCGCGCCGGCAGTCAAGCAAACGAAAACCGGACGTCCCGCCGGCGGAGCCCGGTTGTGGGCACCTGCCGCCGGACTCGCTGCCGGAGCCGCCGGGATTGCCGCGGGAGAGCTGACGGCAGGATTCCTCAGCCCGCTGGTTTCTCCGGTGACGGCCCTCGGCGGCGCAGTAATAGACGCCGTCCCGCCCGGGGTGAAGGATCTGGCCGTGCAACTTTTCGGAACGGCCGACAAAGTCGTCCTGGTGGCCTCCATCGTGGTGGTCGCAGGATTCCTGGCCGCGCTCGCCGGCATCCTGGAACGCCGGCGGCCCGGACTGGGCCTGGCACTTGCCGGCCTGGCGGGCGTGGCGGGACTTACCGCCGTCGTCACCCGTGCCCAAGCCGGCCCGCAGGCAGCGCTGGCACCGATCGTGGCCGCAGTTGTCACCATGCTGCTCCTGCGGATGCTCGTTCGGAGGCTGGATGCCTGGATTCCGCGCGGGAGCACCGCGGACGGGGACGGTGCCGGGCGGGCGCCTCTTGCCAGGAGGAGCTTCCTCAACGCCCTGTCCGGAACTGCCCTGGCAGCGACGGTCGGAGGGACCGTCACCGCCATCCTCACCCGGGCGACCGCTGTGGCTTCCGGGTTCAGAAGCTCGCTGGCACTGCCGGCGCCCGCAACGCCGCCGCAAACTATTCCCGCTGGCGCGTCCTTGAGCGTGCCGGGCATCAGCCCGCTGGTGACGCCGAACGCGGACTTCTACAGGATCGACACGGCCCTGACGGTCCCGGCCATCGACCCTCCGTCGTGGAAGCTGAAAGTCACCGGAATGGTCGAACGCGACATCGAACTGGACTTTGCCGACCTCTTGGCCAAACCCATGACTGAACGCCACATCACCATCGCCTGCGTTTCCAACAACGTTGGTGGCGACCTCATCGGCAACGCGCTGTGGCTGGGGTGGCCCGTGCGCGAATTGCTCGCCATGGCCGGCCCGAAGGACGGTGCGGACATGGTGCTGTCCACCAGCAACGACGGCTGGACCGCCAGCACGCCTCTGGAGGCGCTCACCGACGACCGTGACGCCTTGCTGGCCGTGGGCATGAACGGCGAGCCGTTGCCTTTGGAACACGGGTTCCCGGTCCGGATGATTGTGCCTGGACTTTACGGGTTCGTCTCAGCCACAAAATGGTTGACCGAACTCAAAGTCACCCGTTTCGCGGACGATACCGCGTACTGGACACCCCGGGGGTGGAGCGACTACGGACCCATCAAAACGCAATCGCGCATTGACGTTCCACGCAGCGGACGGACGGTCCAGCCTGGAAAGGTCCAATTCGGCGGGGTTGCCTGGGCCCAACATCGTGGCATTGAACGCGTCGAACTGCGGGTCAACCGCGGCGCCTGGCAGAAGGCACAACTCGCCGGCGCCATCTCCACCGACACCTGGTACCAATGGCAGATCGGCATTGACCTCCAACCTGGCGACTACGAAGTCCAGGTCCGGGCCACTGACGCAAGCGGCCAACCGCAAACCGAAGACAAAGCCCCTGTGGCCCCCGACGGCGCCACGGGTTATCACACCATCACCGTGAAAGTGGCCTGAGGATCTACGCTGGGAACGTCCGGATCGTAGCCGGAAGCCAATGTGCCCCCAGGAGGATATCCGTGCCCAGATCCGTTGCAGCCCACCGCCAGGCAATCGCGGAATTGCTGACAACAGCCGCCGCAAGGAAAGGCACGCACCGGCTTCCGTTGATGGACGCACTCGGAAGGGTGCTCGCCGTCGACCTCCACGCACCCTTGTCCCTCCCGCCCTTCGCCAACTCCCAAATGGACGGCTTTGCCGTCCGTTCAGCAGACATCCCCGACGGCGGTGCGAAGCTCCCCGTAGCGGCGCCCGTTCCGGCGGGTGCCGCGCCGGAAGCCCTGAAGCCGGGCCATGCCGCTCCGATCATGACCGGAGCCATGATGCCGGAGGGAGCGGACGCCGTCGTACCTATTGAGAAGGCGACGCCCGGCACCTTTCCGGCGCCCACGGACGTCGACGCGGAGGTGGAGCTGCCAACGGTCGAGCCCGGGACGTACGTGCGTGATAGCGGCAGCGACATCGGCAAGGGAACCTTGGCGCTTGCCGCCGGCACGCTGCTGGGCCCAAGCCAGCTGGGGCTGCTGGCAGCGCTCGGCCTTGTCGACGTGGAGATCCGGCAGCCCTGGCGTGTCCTCCTGGTCACGACGGGCGATGAGGTCCTGGAACCGGGAACCGAACTGACAGCCGGGAAGATCTACGACTCCAATGGAACACTCCTGGAAGCCTCCATGCGGCAAGCCGGCCTCGACGTAGTCCGCACCGGTATCTCGGACGACCAACCCGAGGGCCTGCTCGCAGTCCTGAGGCAGCACCTCGCGGACCCGGACAAACCGGTGGACATGATCGTTTCCACCGGGGGAGTGAGCAAAGGGGCTTACGAAGTCGTACGCCTGGCCATGACCGGGCAGCCGGTGGAATTCCTCCACGTCGCCATGCAACCTGGCGGACCACAGGGACTGGGCACTTTCGAAGGAACCCCTTTCATCGGCTTCCCGGGCAATCCCGTCAGTTGCCTGGTCTCCTTCGAAATGTTCCTCCGCCCCGCCCTTTCACAGGTTGCCGGCGCCCCCTCGCCCAGGCCCGCGCTGAGGGCACACCTGGCCGAAGGCCTTACCTCCCCGCAGGGCAAGCATCAGGTGCGCCGTGGAACCGTCGTGGATGGCGTTGTCCGCATGGAAGGTGGTGCCGGCTCCCATCTGGTCCATGCCCTGGCCCGCGCCAATGCCTTGGTGCAGATCCCCGAGGACGTCACGGAACTCGCCGAAGGAGACGAAGTGGAAGTATGGATGTTGTGAACCACACTCCCGAATCCCCGGCAGGCCCCACAGGCCTGACCCACCTGAGGCAGGACGGCACTGCTCAGATGGTGGATGTCTCCGAAAAAGCCGTCACCACCCGCGAAGCCACCGCCACGGCCACGGTCCGCTCCACCTCCGAAGTCCTGGCCCTGCTGGGCGCCGGCGAACTGCCCAAGGGCGATGCGCTCGCAGTAGCACGCGTTGCCGGCATCATGGCTGCAAAGAAAACACCTGAACTGATCCCGCTGTGCCATCCTTTGCCCATTTCCAAGGTCACGGTGGACTTTGAGCTGGGTACGGATTCCGTGGGGATCCTTGCCACGGTCAAGACCCGGGGCGTGACCGGCGTCGAAATGGAAGCGTTGACGGCGGCCTCCGTTGCCGCCCTGAGTGTCTACGACATGATCAAGGCCGTGGACAAACATGCCGTCCTGGACGACATCCGGGTGCTGTCCAAGAGCGGTGGCAAGAGCGGAAGCTGGGACGTCTCCGGGGACTCCAGGCCGGAGGCAAGGGCATGAGCGCATGCGAGCCGAACGCACACGGCCCCCGGAAGGCCGGCGTCGTGATTGCCTCCACCCGGGCTGCCGCCGGGATCTACTCCGATGAGACAGGTCCTATCATTCTCGACTGGCTCAAAGAGCACGGCTTCGACACCTTCCCCACCATGGTGGTCCCGGACGGTGAAGCCGTGGGTGCCGCCCTGAGGGCATTGCTGACCCAGGAACCGGCCGTCATCATCACCAGCGGGGGAACGGGCCTCAGCCCGGACGACCACACACCGGAAATGACGCTTCCGCTGCTGGACCGGGAGATACCCGGCATCATGGAGGGCCTCCGCCGCGCAGGCGCCGCCAAGACCCCCATGGCGATGCTGAGCCGTGGCCACGCGGGCGTTGCGGGAAAGACATTCATCATCAACCTGCCGGGATCTCCCAAGGGAGTCATGGACGGACTGGCCGTCCTTGACCCTGTGATCGGGCATCTCTGCGAGCAATTGGAAGGAAGCCATGGGCACTGAAACAGACTTCGAAGTTGTCAGCGCTGTCCTCAGTTCCGAGCCGATCTCGGTGGACCAGGCCATCAGTGCAGTGGAATCGGACACTGCCGGCGCGGTCGTCAGCTTCAGCGGCGTTGTGCGCAACCACGACGGCGGCAAGGCAGTGGACCGGTTGAGCTACAGCGCCCATCCCACAGCGCATCAGGTCATGTCCGAGGTCGTGGCCCGGCTCGTCGCAGAGCACTCGGGCGAGGCTGACCAGCCGGTCCGTATCTGGGCTGCCCACAGGATAGGCACGCTGGAGATTGGTGATCCCGCGCTGGTGTGTGCGGTTGCAGCTGCCCACCGTGGAAAGGCGTTCGCTGTTTGCTCGGAACTCGTGGACCGGGTCAAGGAGCAGGTCCCCATCTGGAAGGAACAGTTCTTCTCCGACGGCACCGTTGAATGGGTGGGTGCGGGGGAGTAGGAAGCTGTCACGGTTCCTTCCCGGGTCCTGCCCGGCGGTAGGGTTAAAGGTATGACCGAACAACTTGCTGTTGCTGTGCTGGGCGCCAATGGGCGCATGGGAATCGAAGCCGTCAAGGCCATTGAAGCAGCAGGGGACATGACGCTCGTGGCAGCGCTCGGCCGTGGTGATTCGCTGGAGAAACTGCTCGACGCCGGTGCACAGTACGTTGTTGACCTCACCGTTCCGGATATCACCGAAACCAACGTCCGGTTCGCAGTTGAGCACGGAATCCACGCTGTTGTGGGTACCACCGGTTGGAATGCGGACAGACTGGAATCCCTGCGGGCGCTGCTGGAGCAGAAGCCGGACACAGGTGTCCTGATTGCCCCGAATTTTGCCCTGGGCTCAGTGCTGGCGTCCGCTTTCGCGGCCAAGGCTTCCCAGTACTTTGAATCCGTGGAAGTCATCGAACTGCACCACCCCGACAAGGTGGATGCCCCCTCGGGTACGGCGGTACGCACAGCCCAGCTCATCGCCGAAGCCCGGCAGGAGGCAGGAGTGCCGGCAAGCCCGGACGCCACTGAAACCTCGCTGGACGGTGCCCGGGGCTGCGACGTGGACGGAATCCGTGTGCACAGCGTCCGGCTCCGCGGCCTGGTGGCCCACCAGGAAGTACTCTTCGGCGGACCCGGCGAACAGTTGACGCTGCGCCATGACTCCTTCGACCGGGCGTCCTTCATGCCCGGAGTCTTGCTGGGGCTGCGGAAAGTGGCAGCAAATCCCGGCCTGACGGTCGGCTTGGACGGCTACTTGGACCTGGGGCTCTAGGACGTGGGAAATTTCCTGGCAGCCCTGAAGAAGAACCGCACCAAAATCTGGGTAGGTGCCATCACCTTGCTTTTGGTGTTGTACCTGGTGGTCTCGGTCCAGCGGTCCTTCCTGCTTCTCGGTGATCCCAACCTGGTGGCCAAGGGCATCGGAGCGGCTTACCTGGTGCTTCCGGTCATTGGCGCCTGGGCCATGATCCGCGAGCTGCTTTTTGGCGCCCGGACAGAGCAGATGGCCAAGGTGCTCGAAGCCGAGGGTGGACTGCCGGAGGACACCCTGCCCCGGACCCCGGGCGGACGGATCGTTCGCGCCGCCGCCGACGCCGAATTTGAAAAATACCGTGCCGAGGCCGAGGCTGCGCCGGAGGATTGGCGTTCCTGGTTCAGGCTGAGCTGTGCCTACGACGCTTCCGGTGACCGCAAACGTGCGCGCGCATCCATGCGCGACGCCGTGAAGCTGTTCCGCTCTCAGCCCACCGCGGCCGGACGGTAGCTGCCCAGCCTCGATGCCATGTGGGCAGCCCATTCAAGCGGTCCACGCCGCCGGAGCAAGGCGAAACACACGCCGATGCCGATGGCTCCGAGCGCCTGCGTCCAGTACATGCCTTCGGCGGTCCACCCGGCGGGAAGCGGTTGGTTGGTGAAGCCCGAGACGAGCCATACGTGTGCTGAATACAGGCTCAAGGTCATGGCGCCTGGTCCGCTGAGCACCAGCAGGAAATTGACCTTGATGCGTTCGGCGAGCCTGCCAAGCATCAGGAAAATCCCAACGACGCCGGCGGCAACGCCACTGGTGTGCAACAAGTCCAGCGTGGTGCCCGCATGCGGTGAGGCCGTAGCCAACCACCACCACGAGTCCACTTGCTGGAGCCCGGTGAGATTGACCTGGAGCATGCTCTCCAGGGGATAGCCCCTGGTGCCGGGAAGCGCCGACAGGGCTGCCCGGCCGCCCCATACCTCCATGGCCAGCACGCCGCATATCTTCGCCATGCCGGCCACGACGAGTCCGGATGTCAGCAGCATCAGCTGGACGGCCGCCGTCGTCAGTGCCAGCCGCCCGATGACCAGGCCGACAAGAAGGTAGGAGATCCACTGGAACACCGGGTAGTACCCAGTGAAGAACAGATCGGCGAGCAGACGGCCGGGGGTTTCCAGATCTTCCCAGCCGGGGTTGTGCCCCAGCTGCAGCGGCGGGTTCCCGTCAAGCAGCACGGGGCGGACCAGGAACGCGAGAACGGGTGAAACAAGGATCCACCCAGCCGCCCAGAAGCAAAGGGCTTTGAGCCGCAAGCCGAGGAACGGCAGGATGCACAGGAACAGCATCGCGTAGTGGACCAGGATCACCGCGACGTTGACGTCCAGCCCTCCCAACGCAAGTCCGACGACGGCGATCACCACCGCGCGCATTGCCACGCCGGCCCTCGCGGACCAAAGCTCCTTTCCGCTGCGGGGATCCTGCTTGCCGGTGGACAGTGCAAGGCCGATTCCGGCCAGTACCGCGAACAGCGCAGCGGACCGCCCCGAGAACACCAAGCCCACCATTGTTGGCTCCCATTGGGGTGCCGGGCCGAATGTCGGCATCAGGTGCGTGGCCATCATGCCAAGGAGGGCAGCCCCCCTGGCTGCGTCGATGCCGGTCAACCGGGTGGGAGCCGCGCGTTGACCCCGTGTTTTTCGCGGAGGCGCCGTCTCTTGCGAAGTCATGCAGCGATCGTCTCACAGCCGGGTCCCGCGACCGGTGAGTGACGGCTGCCGGGACGTTCCCGGCCCGCGCCCTTGTGTTCGAATATATGTTCGAATAATATGGCGGCATGAATGAAGTTCCAGAGCGGCCGGACGGCATGGGCGGCCCCATGAAAGCGATGAGTCCGGGAGTTGTCGACTTCCTTTTCCGGCAGCTCGTGGCCGGCGAACCTCCCGAAGACACGCAATGGCGCCGCGAGGGTACGGTGCTCGCGGAGCAGGCTCCGGGTGCTGAACTGGCCCGCCGCTTGTTTGAAACGGATGTGGAATCGCTGACGCCCCTGGAACTGTTCGAGTACGTGCGGGCCTCGCAGCGTTTGGTCGCCTGGGCAGAACAACTCAAAGAGCGCGCCGTAGGGCAGTACTGCTCGGGTCAGCGTGCCCGCACACCCGGGGTCGCATAGCCTTCGCGGCAACGCGCATGAGGACCGTCACGCGATACCCATTCTTGTAACGAGGCCGTGACAGGGTAACGTTTTTCCTATGTCTGACGTTCGCGCGCCCATTCCCGCCCTTGGTACCCTGCTGACCGCCATGGTCACCCCGTTCACCGACGACGGCAAGGTGGACTACGACCAAGCCGCGGCACTGGCAGAAAAGCTTGTCCAGGATGGCTGCGATGGACTGGTGGTTACAGGCACCACCGGAGAGACGTCCACCCTCACGGACGACGAAAACCTGGGCATGTTCCGGGCTGTCAAGGAAGCCGTCGGTGGCAAGGCTGCCATTATCGCCGGCACGGGCACCAACGACACTGCCCACTCAGTGCACCTTTCGCAGCGCGCTGCCGAGTTGGGCGTCGATGGTCTCCTGATCGTGACCCCTTACTACAACAAGCCAAGCCAGGCTGGTGTGCGCGCCCACTTCGAGACCATTGCCTCGGCTACCGACTTGCCGGTGATGCTCTATGACATTCCCGGACGGTCCTCCATCGCCATTGCGCCGGAGACCATGATCGAACTGGCCAAGCACCAGAACATTGTGGCCGTCAAGGATGCGAAGGCTGATTTCGCTGCCGCTACCCGCGTCATGGCTGAGACCGACCTTCTTTTCTACTCCGGCGATGACGGCCTGACCCTCCAGTGGATGGCTCTCGGCGCCGTCGGACTGGTCGGCGTCACCACCCACGTGGCTACGCGCCGCTTCCGCGAGCTGATCGACGCCGTCAACAACAACGACCTCGCTACGGCGCGGTCCATCAACTTTGAACTGGAGCCGGTGGTTCGTGGAACCATGACCCGGGTCCAAGGCGCAGTAGCCGCCAAGCAGATTCTCAAGTGGCAGGGAGTCCTGCCCAACTCGGTTGTCCGTTTGCCCCTCGTGGAGCCGGACGCGGCCGAGATCGAAATCATCCGCGGGGATTTGGCGGAAGCCGGAATGGACTTCACCGTCCAGGATGGTTCCGCCGGAAAGTAGCACAATATGACCCAAACCGCCCTTCCCGGACTGGTTACGCCGCCGAAACTGCCGAAAGGCACGCTGCGGATCGTTCCGCTCGGTGGACTGGGAGAGATCGGCCGCAACATGGCGGTCTTCGAGATCGACGGCAAGCTGCTCATAGTCGACTGTGGGGTACTTTTCCCCGAGGAGACGCAGCCCGGCGTTGATCTGATCCTGCCCGATTTCTCCTACATCGAGAACCGGCTGGAGGACGTGGTCGGGGTTGTCCTCACCCACGGCCACGAGGACCACATTGGCGCGGTTCCCTACCTGCTGCGCCTCAAGGCCGACATTCCGCTGATCGGTTCCCAGCTCACCCTTGCGCTGGTGGAAGCGAAGCTGCAGGAGCACCGGATCAAGCCTTACACGCTCACCGTCACGGAGGGCCAGGTGGAGCAGTTCGGTCCCTTCGAGTGTGAATTCGTTGCCGTCAACCACTCCATTCCGGATGCCTTGGCCGTCTTTATCCGTACTGAAGGGGGCAACGTCCTCCATACCGGTGACTTCAAGATGGACCAGTTGCCGTTGGATGGCCGCATCACGGACCTCCGGCACTTTGCCCGCCTCGGTGAGGAAGGAGTCGACCTCTTCATGGCCGACTCCACCAACGCCGACGTGCCTGGCTTCACCACGGCAGAGAAGGAAATCGGACCTACACTGGACCGACTCTTCGGGCAGGCAAAGAAGCGCATCATTGTGGCTTCCTTCTCCTCCCATGTGCACCGTGTCCAGCAGGTACTCGATGCAGCAGCAAAGCACGGACGCAAGGTCGCCTTCGTGGGCCGCTCCATGGTGCGGAACATGGCCATCGCCGCCAAGCTTGGTTACCTGGAGGTGCCTGACGGCATCCTGGTGGACATCAAGAACATCGACAACATGCCGGACGATCGCGTGGTCCTCATGTCCACGGGGTCCCAGGGTGAACCGATGGCAGCCCTTTCGCGCATGGCCAACGGCGACCACCGGGTGATTGTCGGCAAGGGCGATACCGTCATCCTGGCGTCCAGCCTCATCCCCGGCAACGAGAACGCCGTATTCCGCATCATCAACGGTCTCCTCAAGCTCGGAGCCGACGTCATCCACAAGGGCACGGCCAAGGTCCACGTCTCCGGTCACGCGGCGGCGGGGGAGTTGCTCTATTGCTACAACATCCTTGAGCCGCTCAACGCCATGCCGGTGCACGGTGAAACGCGCCACCTGATCGCCAACGGGAACATTGCCCTGGAATCAGGCGTGCCGTCGGATGGCATCATCCTCAGCGATAACGGCACCGTGATCGACCTCAAGGACCACGTGGCGAACATTGTGGGCCAAGTGGAGGTGGGCTTCGTCTACGTGGATGGTTCGAGCGTTGGCGAAATCACTGACGCAGACCTGAAGGACCGCCGCGTCCTCGGCGACGAAGGCTTCATTTCCGTCATCACGGTCATCAGCCGCACCACCGGCAAAATCGTGTCCGGACCGGAGATCCACGCCCGTGGCGTCGCTGAAGACGACTCGGTCTTCGACGAGATCATCCCGAAGATCAACGCCGCACTCGAAGAGGCTGTGCTGAATCACACAGACCACACGAACCACCAGTTGCAGCAAGTGGTTCGCAGGATCATCGGCACGTGGGTCAACCGCAAGCTTCGCCGCCGTCCCATGATCATCCCGGTGGTCCTGGAGGCCTAGTCCGCCAGCAACATGAATACCCAAGGGGGTCTGAAATCCGCGGATTTCAGACCCCCTTGCGGTACCGTGGCACGTATGGCGACCCGTACTACCTCCGCGCCACGAGGCAGCTCCAGCAATAAATCCGGCGGCACAGGCCGGGGCGGAGCCGCATCCAAAACCAGCTCCGCCAGCAAAAGCGGGCGGGGAAGCACTGCCCGCACCAAGCAAGCAGCCGCCGTCGAGCCCCAGGCTCCGCTTCCGCTTCGCATGCTGTCCGGTGCCTGGCAGGGCATCGGGCACGTGGTGGGTGCCGGCGTGCGCCGGATCGGCCACGATGTCAGCGACCTCGACCCCGCGGACCGCCGGGACGGGGCAGCGCTGTTCAACCTGGTGCTGGGCATCGCGATCGCTACTTTTGCCTGGTGGGGCCTCACCGGTTGGCTCCCGGACATCGTGTACAGCGTGGTCAACGGGACCTTCGGCTGGATGTCCCTGATCCTGCCTTTCATGCTCTTCGTCTGCGCCTTCCGCTTGTTCCGCAAGCCCCAGGATGGCCGCGGAAACAACCGCGTGGGCATCGGATTCATGATCATGACGCTGGCCGGCTCCGGACTTGCCCAGGTCATTGGGGGCCAGCCCACCGTCGCCGATGGCTTCGACGGCCTGCGCCGTGCGGGCGGCATGCTGGGCTTCCTCGCAGCGGCTCCACTTGCCGCCATCCATGTCGCTGTTCCGGTCATTATCTACAGTCTCCTGGCCTTTGTTTCCTTGCTGATCGTTACGGCAACCCCCTTCGGTGCCATTCCCGCCCGGATCCGGGGTGCGTACGAACACCTCATGGGCGTTGACCTCATGGACGACTCCGGCAAGGACGACCACGACCGAAGCTACCTCTACGGCAACGGCTCCTCGTCCGCGCCGCCGAAGAAGAAGAAGCGCATGCGCCTCTTCGGCAAGGATGAAGAACCCGACGCCGGCCTGGAAGGTTACGTCGGTGACGAAGCTTTCGAACACGCAATAGTCGACGACGACGAAACCCCCGCCGCATCCGCACCGCGTGTACCGCCGGGTGTCCGGCGCCCCACGCAAGCGGAAATTGCCGTGGAGAAGATCAAGGCCGCCCAAGGCCTCGCGGGCGCAAATCCCGGGATCGACAACCCCACGGAAGCCATTCCCGTCCTGACCCCGGAAATGACCGCCCCTGTGGCGGCCCAGGTTCCGGCGCGGCCCGCGACGCCTCCGCCTCCGCCCACGCCGATTCCGCAGCGTACGGAACAGTTGTCACTGGCCGGTGATGTCACGTATACACTGCCTGCCTCCGACTACCTGACGCCGGGCTCCATTCCGAAGGAGCGTACGGAAGCCAACGACGCCGTCGTCGCCGCGCTGACCGACACTCTCACGCAGTTCAACGTCGACGCCGCGGTGACCGGCTTCAGCCGTGGTCCCACCGTGACCCGCTACGAGATTGAGCTCTCTCCCGGCACCAAGGTGGAACGCGTCACGGCGCTGTCCAAGAACATCTCCTATGCCGTGGCTTCCAGTGATGTCCGCATCCTGAGCCCCATCCCGGGCAAGTCCGCGATCGGCATCGAGATCCCGAACACCGACCGCGAGACGGTGTCCCTGGGTGATGTCCTCCGGAGCCAGAATGCCCGCCGTACCGACCACCCGATGGTCATGGGCGTGGGCAAGGACGTTGAGGGCGGCTACGTCGTGGCCAACCTCGCCAAAATGCCCCACCTCCTGGTCGCCGGTGCTACCGGTGCAGGTAAGTCGAGCTTCGTGAACTCCATGATCACCTCCATCCTCATGCGCGCAACGCCGGATGAAGTCCGCATGGTCATGGTGGACCCCAAGCGTGTGGAACTCACCGCCTACGAGGGCGTCCCGCACCTCATCACGCCAATCATCACCAACCCGAAGAAGGCCGCAGAGGCCCTCCAATGGGTGGTCCGGGAAATGGACGCCCGCTACGACGACCTCGCCAACTACGGCTACAAGCACATTGATGACTTCAACAAGGCCGTCCGTGCGGGCAAGGTCACGCCGCCGGTCGATTCCAAGCGCGTCATCAAGCCCTACCCCTACCTGCTGGTCATCGTGGACGAACTCGCGGACCTCATGATGGTGGCACCGCGGGACGTCGAAGACTCGATTGTCCGTATCACCCAACTGGCCCGCGCCGCCGGTATCCACCTGGTGCTGGCCACCCAGCGTCCATCCGTGGACGTCGTCACGGGCCTCATCAAGGCCAACGTGCCGTCCCGCATGGCGTTCGCCACCTCGTCCGTGACGGATTCCCGCGTGGTCCTGGACCAGCCAGGCGCCGAGAAGCTCATCGGCCAAGGTGACGCACTGTTCCTGCCCATGGGCGCTTCGAAGGCCATGCGTGTCCAGGGTGCCTGGGTGACCGAGTCCGAGATCCACAAGGTCGTTGAGCACGTCAAGGGTCAGTTGCAGGCCGTCTACCGTGACGACGTCGCAGCCGAGGCTCCCAAGAAGCAGATCGACGACGACATCGGAGACGACCTCGAGGTCCTGCTCCAGGCTACGGAGCTGGTGGTCACCACGCAGTTCGGTTCGACGTCCATGCTGCAGCGCAAGCTGCGCGTCGGCTTCGCCAAGGCCGGACGACTGATGGACCTCTTGGAATCCCGCGGCGTCGTGGGCCCGTCCGAAGGTTCCAAGGCCCGCGATGTCCTGGTCAAGCCCGATGACCTCGCCGCTGTACTTGCTGCGATGAAGGGCCAGGAGTCACCGTCCACTCCTGATGCCCACACGGCCGCCCTGAGCGACAACGCGAACTCGAACATCGCCGTCGGCGGTTATGCAGAGGACCTGGTGCAGGCGGACCTGGACAACCGGACCCAGGCCATTGAGTACTATGACGGCGCGGACGGCCCGGATGACGACGACGAGGGCGGCGAAGACGCCTGGTCGCTCACAGGACGTTAGCCCCCAAAGCGGCCGCCGCAAAGACGGTAGCCTAGAGGGGTGACTACAGCCGAGGGTGATAACGCGACCTCCAGCAGTTCCGATATCTGGAACCTGCCCAACATCCTCACGATGCTACGCATCGTCCTGGTGCCGTTCTTCGTCTGGTTCCTGCTGGCCGATAACGGCGCGTACGGGATCTGGCGCTGGGCGGCGGTGGTTGCCTTCGCTGTAGCGATCTACACCGACAAGCTCGACGGCGACATCGCCCGGGCGCGCGGCCTTATTACGAACTTCGGCAAAATCGCGGACCCGATTGCCGACAAACTGCTCATCGGTTCAGCGTTGGTGCTCCTGTCCATCCTGGGGGAGTTGCCCTGGTGGGTCACCATTCTCGTTCTGGTCCGTGAATGGGGCATCACGGCACTGCGCTTCGTTGTGATCCGGTACGGGGTCATGCCCGCTTCCCGTGGCGGAAAGCTCAAGACCGTCGTTCAAACAGTGGCGATCTTCCTGTACATCCTTCCCCTCCAGGCGATCGCCCCATGGCTGGGCGCCGTCGCTTTCCTGGTCATGATGGTTGCCCTCGCCATTACGTTGTGGACCGGCGTCGAATATGTCGTCCAGGCCATGCGGCTGCGCGCAGCGGGACGTCGCGCGTGAAGTCCGGGAGCGGTGCGGCAGAAACCGCGGCGACGGTGGTGGGCGCCGCCGTCCGCAGTGGCCTCACGGTGGCTACGGCTGAGTCCTTGACTGCAGGTCTCGTGGCCGCAACGCTCGCCAACACTCCGGGCGCTTCGGCCATGCTGCAAGGCGGTGTGGTCGCTTACCAGAACTCGGTCAAGGCCGGCATCCTGGGCGTGCCGGAGGAGCTTCTTGCATCGGTCGGCTCCGTTGACGGCGGTGTCGCCGAGGCAATGGCCGACGGCGCACGCCGGGCTTGCGCTGCCGACGTCGGGATTTCGACGACCGGCGTCGCCGGACCGGAGCCGCACGACGGCAAAGATGTCGGCACCGTGTTCATTGGCGTGGCGTCTGCGCTGGGCGTGGCGTCGTTCGAGTACAGCTTCGACGGCGACCGTCAGTCCATCCGCGAACAGGCCTGCGACGCCGCCCTGGCGCGCCTGCTTGCCGCGCTGGGTGACCTTGGTTACCGTTCGTAAAGTAGTCGGGAACAAAAACTCATTGCCAATAGTTGTGTCATTGTGTCGCTTCGGAAGAGCCGGGGCGCCTAGGATGTAAAAACATACCCGGTCCGCCAGCCAGCGAACCGGATCAACGAGGGAGCATGGCGATACAGATGGTAAAGCAGCCCGTATCCGTAAACGGCGTTGTCCGCTGGAAGGATGTGGGCTTGGCTGATCAGGCACAGAGCGAACAGAAGGAGCGCAAAATGGTTGTACTACGCCACGAGATCGGTGATGTACTGCGCGATGTCCGCCAGCGTCAGGGCCGTACCCTTCGCGAGGTTTCGCACAGCGCCCGCGTCTCACTTGGCTACTTGAGCGAAGTGGAACGGGGCCAGAAGGAGGCTTCTTCCGAGCTCCTGTCCTCTATCTGCACAGCCTTGGACGTTCCTTTGTCCCACATGCTTCGCGAAGTCAGCGACCGCGTGGCCGTCGCAGAAGGTGTTGCTGTCCCGGACACCGTCCCGCAGGAATTCTCACAGCGTTATGGCCGCGATCTGGGCCTCTCGGACGACTTCCCCCAGGGAATGCTCTCCGGAGCCCGCTAAACGGTTCCATAAGTAACGAAGAAGGTCCCCAGCCTGAGGCTGGGGACCTTCTTTCTTTAGCGCTGCGGCGTCGCGTCACGCGCCCGGGGGGTTGTCCGCGGAATCGGCTCCTGCTTCCTTGGTTCCCAGATCCCTGAGCGCGCCGTCACCGTAGATGGCATTCAGGCGCCCCATGTAGTCGGCCAGGGTCTGGACATCTTCCAAGGGCCACTCACCGAGGCGTTCCCTGAAGACCTGGCGCCGGGCATCCTGGACGAGGTGCATCTTCTCTTCGCCCTTTTCGGTCAGGCGGATGGATTGTGCCCGCCCGTCCTGCGGATCCGCTTCCTTGTAGACGAGGCCGATGCTCTCAAGGAAGGCGATCTGGCGGCTTACCGATGGCTTGCCTACGCCGATGCATGTGGCCAGCTCGGTGAGGCGGATGGGGCCTTCCCTGCGGATGACGGTGAGCAAACCGTAGGCGGCCGGTTCCATGTCCGGATGGACCTGGCGGGACAGTTGGTGGGAGATCGAACGGGCGCGGCGCCAGAGCAGGCTCAGCTGGTGTTCCACCTGCTGGAGGGCGTCGTCGACGTCGTCGCCTGGCACGGCTGGACCTGGCGCGCTCTGGAGAGGATTGCTCATGGCAACCATTCTAGAGTCCACTGCCATGAGAGACTCTATCCGTGAGGGCAAGTGACTTTTGGCGATTGATGGACGATGAATTCGGGGCCGGCTATTCCCGTGTCCTGGCCAACTCGCTGGTACTCGCCGGTGTGGGCGGACGGACGGCCGTGGAGGCCCTGGCGGCCGGATACCATCCCCGTGAGGTCTGGCTGGCCGTGTGCGAGGTCCAGGACGTACCCCCCGAGCGCCGGCTGGGCAGGGACATCAAACCCGCCTCGAACTGAGTCTGCAGCTGGCAGGAACGCCTCGGCACCGGGAGACACGCCGCACCATTGTTCGAATATCTGTTCGGATGGGGATATGCTCCTGTGAGAGGAAAATTGATCCCGTAGGACGCATTCCAACAGCATTCGGCAAGCAGGTTATCCACATAGCCGGAGTCGGCACCTAAAAATGTCAGGCCGCCGTAATAGCGTCTGGGATGACAGGAAAGCGGCCTATCGGGCCACTCCACAGCGAGAAAGCATCAGAGGTGTGAACCATGGCGGCAACCCCGGATCGTGAAAAGGCGCTCGAAGCAGCGCTTGCCCAGATCGACAAGCAGTTCGGCAAAGGCTCCATCATGCGTTTGGGTGATGACACCCGTGCGCCCATCGAAGTCATTCCCACCGGTTCCATTGCGCTGGACGTGGCCCTCGGCATCGGCGGCCTGCCCCGCGGCCGCGTCGTGGAAATCTACGGTCCTGAATCGTCGGGTAAGACCACGGTGGCGCTGCACGCCGTAGCCAACGCACAGCGCGCCGGCGGTATCGCCGCGTTCATTGACGCCGAGCACGCGCTGGACCCGGACTACGCCGCGAAGCTGGGTGTGGACACTGACGCCCTCCTCGTTTCCCAGCCGGATACGGGTGAGCAGGCCCTGGAAATCATGGACATGCTGGTGGGCTCCGGTTCGCTGGACATCATCGTCATCGACTCCGTCGCCGCGTTGGTACCCCGTGCCGAAATCGAAGGCGAAATGGGTGACTCCCACGTTGGCCTCCAGGCGCGCCTTATGAGCCAGGCGCTGCGTAAGATCACTGGTCGTTTGAGCCAGACCAAGACCACTGCCATCTTCATCAACCAGCTGCGTGAGAAGATCGGCGTCTTCTTTGGCTCGCCGGAAACCACCACCGGTGGCAAGGCGCTTAAGTTCTACGCTTCGGTCCGCATCGACGTTCGTCGCATCCAGACGCTGAAGGAGGGCGCGGATTCCGTAGGTAACCGCACCAAGGCCAAGATCGTCAAGAACAAGATGGCTCCGCCGTTCAAGATCGCCGAGTTCGACATCATCTATGGTCAGGGCATCTCCCGCGAGGGTGGCATCATCGACATGGGCGTTGAGCACGGCATCATCAAGAAGTCCGGTTCGTGGTTTACCTACGACGGCGACCAGCTCGGCCAGGGCATGGAAAACTCGCGGCGGTTCCTGCGGGACAACCCCGAGTTGGCGCAGGAACTGGAGCGCCTGATCAAGGAAAAGCTTGGCGTTGGCGTCAAGCCGGAGGAAGACTCCCCAAAGCTGAAGGCCGTTGACGGCTAGCACCGGGCCGGACCCGGAGTCTGCCCTGGCTGCAGACTCCGAGCCCGAGCCTGAGTCCGTGGCGCGTGCCATCGTCCTGCGACAGTTGACGATGGCGCCACGGAGCCGCCTGCAGTTGTCCCGCAAACTGGCGGAACGCAATGTTCCCAAGGACGTTGCCGAGGCGGTACTGGACCGCTTCGAGGAAGTTCAGCTGATTGATGACGCTGAATTCGCCCGGATGTGGGTGCGGAGCCGTTCGCAAAGCAAGAAACTGGCCAAAGGTGCACTTCGTCGCGAACTGGCTGATAAGGGCATCGTCCTCGAGGCCGCCGAGGAAGCACTGTCGCAACTCAGTGACCAGGATGAAGAGTCAGCCGCGAGGGATCTGGTGCAGCGTAAGCTTCGGCCGGGCATGAACCTCTCGGACCGTGCCGAGCGGGACAAGTACACGCGTAGGTTGGCCTCCATGTTGGCGCGCAAGGGCTACGCTCCATCGTTGGCCTTCAGGATCGTCGGCGAGGTGCTGGCAGAAGCCGGTACCCTTGAGTAGTGAGTTTGACCATTCCCTCCCCGACACCTGCCACCGCTGCTTCGACTGAGCCCCGGACGTATCAGGTCCGTACTTTCGGTTGCCAGATGAACGTCCATGATTCCGAGCGCATGGCGGGCCTGCTAGAGGACGCCGGCTACGTTCCTGCAGAGGGCGACGTTGCCGATGTCGTTGTCTTCAACACGTGCGCTGTGCGGGAGAATGCGGACAACAAGCTCTACGGAAACCTTGGGCAATTGCGGCAGGTCAAGGAATCCCATCCCGGCATGCAGATTGCCGTTGGCGGGTGCCTGGCGCAGAAGGACCGCGAGACCATTGTCCGGAAAGCGCCGTGGGTGGATGCTGTCTTCGGCACCCACAATGTGGGCGCCCTGCCGGCCCTCCTCAAACGGGCCCGGCACAACAACGAGGCCCAACTCGAAATCCTCGAATCCCTGGACGTCTTTCCGTCCACGCTTCCTACCAAGCGTGAGTCTGTGTACTCGGGGTGGGTTTCCATTTCAGTCGGTTGCAACAACACCTGCACGTTCTGCATTGTTCCCTCGCTGCGCGGCAAGGAAAAGGACCGCCGTCCAGGCGAGATCCTCGCGGAAATCCAGGCCCTCGTCGATGACGGCGTTGTCGAAGTGACGTTGCTGGGCCAGAACGTGAACTCGTACGGGGTGGAATTCGGCGATCGCCTGGCCTTTTCCAAACTCCTCCGTGCCTGCGGTGACATCGAGGGTCTCGAACGCGTGCGGTTTACCAGCCCCCACCCCGCGGCCTTCACCGATGACGTCATCGATGCCATGGCTGAAACCCCCAATGTGATGCCGCAGCTTCATATGCCACTGCAGTCGGGATCGGACAAAGTCCTCAAGGACATGCGTCGTTCCTACCGCTCCAGCCGCTTCCTGGGCATCCTGGACAAAGTGCGTGAGCGGATTCCGCACGCTGCCATCACCACTGACATCATTGTTGGATTCCCGGGTGAAACCGAAGAGGATTTCCAAGCGACCTTGGATGTCGTGGAGAAGTCGCGGTTCTCCTCGGCCTTCACGTTCCAGTACTCCAAGCGTCCGGGAACACCGGCAGCGGACTTGCCTGATCAGCTGCCTAAAGCGGTGGTCCAGGAGCGCTTCGAACGGCTCACTGCCCTGCAGGACCGTGTCGCCGCCGAGGAAAACGCCGCGCAGCTTGGCCGGCAGGTAGAGGTCTTGGTGACAGCCCAGGCAGGCAGGAAGGCCGAGGCGACCCATCGGCTTTCCGGGCGGTCCAAGGACCAGCGGCTTGTGCACTTTTCCGTCCCTGACGGTGCGGAAACCCCCCGTCCCGGGGACTTCGTGACGGTGACCATTACGGAAGCAGCCGCTTTCCACTTGGTAGCCGACCCCTCGACAACCAATGACTACGTCCTGCGGCGTTCCAGGGCCGGAGATGCCTGGGACCGTTCGCAGGCCGACTCCTGCGGTGTTCCCGCACCAGGCACATCCGGCGGCAAGACCGGGGTGTCCTTGGGCATGCCCGCATTGCCGATCCGCCGCGCGTAGCCGTCGTCCATTCCATGTCGGATTCCCAGCAGGCCCGGCCTGTCATCGCCGTGGTCGGGCCCACAGGTTCGGGCAAGTCGGATCTGGGCGTCAACATCGCCCTGGCGCTCGGTGGAGAAGTCATCAATGCTGACGCGCTGCAGTTCTACCGGGGCATGGACATCGGCACAGCCAAGATCAGCATGGAAGAGCGGAAAGGCGTTCCGCATCATCTCCTGGACATCATGGATGTCACGCAAGAGGCAAGCGTGGCGGACTTCCAAAGCGAATGCCGCGCAGTCATCGAGGACATCCACTCCAGGGGGAAGCACGCCATTCTGGTGGGCGGATCTGGACTGTACGTGCGCGCGGCCCTGGACATCCTGGAGTTTCCGGGAACGGATCCCGCTCTGCGCCGAAGCCTCGAGGACGAATACGAAGCCAAAGGACTGGCTCCGCTCAGGGCCCGCCTGGAGGAAGTGGACCCGGTCTCGGCAGCCCGTCTTGGCGACGCCCGAAGGGTAATTCGTGCTTTGGAGGTCCACGGACTGACAGGTCGAGCCTTCAGTTCCTTCATGCCCCAGAGGGAGTACTATCAACCCGCTGTTCAGATCGGCCTTTCCGTTGACCGCGAAGAACTCAGGGAGCGGCTTGCCCGCCGAGTGCACCGCATGGTCGAGACCGGCCTGGAGAACGAGGTCGCGCGACTCGACACCTTGGGATTGCGCCAGGGCAAAACAGCATCAAGGGCTCTGGGGTACGCCCAGTTCCTCAAAGTCCTGGACGGTGACATGGACGTGCCGGCCGCGGCCGAGGAGACCATCGTCGCCACAAGGCAGTTCGCGCGCCGCCAGCTCACCTGGTTCCGGGCAGACCCACGGATCTCATGGTTGGACTGGAAGGACCCCGGGCTGACATCCCGGGCCGTGTCGGCAATCCTCGCCCAGGGGTAACCTTGGGTGATTTCTGGCCGAACACACGTGGAAGGTAGCCTTGGTTCCATGGATGAAACCGCCTCAGTTCCCACCCGCCAGCCCTCGGCTGCCGGGGCTGCCGAACCCACATCGAGCCTTGCCGGATTGGCGTTCTCAAAAGGGCACGGGACAGGCAACGATTTCGTCCTGATCGCCGATCCCGGCGACGCCCACGAGATCACTCCTGAACAGGTGGCACACTTGTGCGATCGCCACACGGGCATCGGTGGCGACGGACTTATCCGTGCAGTTCCCTCGCGGTTCCTCCCGGAAGGGCGGGCACTCCTGGAAGTGGACCCTGCTGCGGAGTGGTTCATGGACTACCGCAACGGCGACGGTTCGCTGTCCGAAATGTGCGGCAACGGCGTGCGCGTCTTCGTTCACTTCCTCAATGAGCAGGGATTGGTGGACCTTGGTCCCGGCGAAACCCTCACCATCGGCACGCGTGGCGGAGTCAAGAAAGTAGTCCGTACCGTGAACGGCTACGCGGTGGACATGGGCCCTTGGGAGTTCATTTTCCCGGACGAGGCAACCAGCAAGGCCATGGATGCCCTGGTCAGCGCGGACGGCCTGGAAGTGGCACGCCCCGGCCTTTCGGTCAGTATGGGCAACCCGCACACAGTCGTTGCCTTGGCCGAACTCAGCGAGCTTTCAGCAACCCAGCTGTTCAAGGCTCCGGTTGTTGATCCCAAGCCGGTCAACGGCACCAACGTTGAATTCGTTGTTCCGGCCGAACCGTTGGTCGAAGACGGCGTGGGAACCATCACCATGCGCGTGCACGAGCGGGGAGTGGGGGAGACCCAGTCCTGCGGTACGGGAGCCTGCGCAGCAGCGGTTGCAATCCGTCACTGGGCCGGCAGCACGGCGCCCAACGACTGGCACGTCAAGGTTCCCGGCGGCGTCGTCGGTGTGAAGTTCTTCCCCGGCGCCGGTGGCCGTGAGCACGTTGAACTCAGCGGCCCCGCCGTCATAGTGGCTAGCGGGACGCTTTCCTGACCCGAATGATCCTGAAGGACTTCGACGTGCTTTCGCGGGAAACGCTGAAGGACGCGTCCAGTTCAGAAGCCAGCCACCGCTGCAAGGAGTCTGAACCCAGGTTCTTCTGAACCACCAGCCATGCGTTTCCTCCCGGCGCCAGCCGCGGCAACCAGGTCAGCAACAACGAGTGGAGTTCATCCTTGCCGATCCGGATGGGCGGATTGGACCAGATGGTGTCGAACTCGACGGCGGGGTCCACCTCATGCGGGAGGCTGGCGGTCACGTTGTCCAGGCCCAGGGCCGCTGCGTTCTCGTTGGTCAGGGTCACGCAGCGTTCGTTGACGTCGACGGCGTACACGCGGGCGTGCGGGGCCATCAAAGCAAGGGTGAGGGCTATCGGACCCCAGCCGCAGCCGATGTCCAGCAGATTGCCTTGGGGAGCGGGCGGTGGAACGTCTGACAGGAGTATTGCCGTTCCCTTGTCCACGCCGTCGGGGCTGAAGATGCCGGATGACGTCTGCAGGTGGCGCGTAGCTCCAGCGAGTTCAACTGTGAGTGGCTTACGGGTGAACGGCCCAGCCGGCTGGGCGGTGAAATAGTGTGCAGACTCCATAATTTGCCAGATTAGTTGGCTATTGGCGCCTTGGGAAACCGCCATGGTCCCAGGTTCGTTTGACACGGCTGATAGTGTTGAGGTCATGTTCTTGATCTTTGAGTAATCGGCCGAACCACGCCTGCTTTCCAGGCGTTCCCCGGCACCGCCCGCGACGCAGGTCCGGCTTGGCACCATGCCCGGCCCATGGCCTTTCCGCCCGGCAGGTCCCACGGCACATGTCGGCGCCAATTCCTCGTGGCGCCGGACGCTCAGAAGATCAAAGCCCCACCCATGCCTTCACATGACGGTATTCCCGGAACCGGGCCATCGTGCGAACCCTGGTGGGCAGCATAACGACTTCAAGCAGGCCAGGACCTCCCTGCGGATCCACCCGTCAGATCACCGACGCCACGTCCCCGACAGGCCAGTGGCGTTCAGCACACAGGAGGCCACTTTGGCCCAAGCCCGTCAGCCCAGCGCGAAGAGCGCCCCATCGAGCGACAAACAGCACTATTCTGGAATTGCCGAACAGTCTAAGGAGACCATGACCACCCAGAAGCACTCCGGATCCGATTCCGACGCCCAGGACATGAGTCCTGAACAAATCCAGGCCGTCATCGACCGGATTCTTTCCAAGGATGCCCCCGCACAGGCATCCGAAGACAACGACACCAGTGGTGTGTTCGGCAAGGCGCAGGCCATCTCGACCCTGGACCAAGAGCACAGTATCTACGACGGCGACCAGGAAGACCTGGCCGAGCGTCGCGCCTTGCGCCGCACCGCGGGGTTGTCGACTGAACTCGAAGACGTCACAGAGGTCGAATACCGGCAGCTGCGCCTCGAACGCGTTGTGCTGGCTGGTCTGTGGACAGAAGGTACCCTGGCCGACGCCGAGAACTCGCTGCGCGAACTGGCGGCCCTTGCCGAGACCGCAGGTTCTGAAGTACTTGATGGCCTGGTCCAACGCCGCTCCAAGCCGGACCCGGGAACGTTCCTTGGATCCGGCAAGGCACAGGAACTCAAGGACATTGTCGCTGCCACAGGCGCGGACACTGTCGTGGTGGACACTGAACTGGCACCGTCACAGCGACGCGGTCTTGAGGACATCGTGAAGGTCAAGGTCGTTGACCGGACCACGCTGATCCTGGATATCTTCGCCCAGCACGCCAAGAGCCGCGAAGGCAAGGCCCAGGTGGAGCTCGCGCAGCTGGAATACCTGCTTCCACGCCTGCGTGGTTGGGGTGACTCCATGTCCCGGCAGGCCGGCGGCCAGGTGGGCGGGGCCGGGGCAGGCATGGGCTCGCGCGGTCCCGGTGAAACCAAGATCGAACTGGACCGCCGCCGAATCCGCACACGCATGGCCAAACTGCGCCGGGAAATCGCCGCGATGAAGCCGGCCCGTGAGACCAAACGTGCCAACCGACGTCGTAATGCTGTTCCGTCCGTCGCGATTGCCGGGTACACCAACGCCGGTAAGTCGTCGTTGTTGAACCGCCTCACCGACGCAGGTGTCCTTGTGGAGAACGCACTGTTCGCCACTCTGGATCCCACGGTCCGCAAAGCGCAGACTCCTGACGGCATCGGCTACACACTGGCCGACACCGTGGGATTCGTGCGCTCACTGCCGACCCAGCTCGTTGAGGCCTTCCGCTCAACGCTCGAGGAAGTGGCCGATGCGGACCTCATCCTCCATGTCGTGGATGCATCCCACCCGGACCCCGAAGGTCAGATCGCAGCAGTGCGCACTGTCTTCACCGAGGTCGACGCCCGCAAGGTTCCCGAGATCATCGTCCTGAACAAGGTTGATGTGGCCGATCCTTTCGTGGTTGAGCGTCTCAAGCAGAAGGAACCCCGGCACGCAGTGGTTTCCACCCGCACAGGACAGGGAATCGCCGAACTGCTGGAGGACATCAGCCGGTCCATACCGCGTCCGGGGGTGCGGCTTGAAGTGCTCATCCCGTACGACCGCGGCGACATGATCAACAAGCTGCACAATTCCGATTCCGAGATCCTCAGCCTGGAACACGAGGAAAGCGGGACGCGCGTGGTGGCGATGGTCCGTGAAGGTCTGGCAGCTGAGCTGGAGTCATTCGTCAGTAATGGTTGAGAAGGTGGCGGCGGACGCCGTCGAGTCGGTGGGAGAGAAGACCACCCTGGAATTGTTGGACCGGGCTGTCGCCGGAATGGGCGGCCAAAGCCGTGCCGGCCAGCACGAAATGGCCAAGCACGTAACCCGGGCCATTGAGACGGGGGAACATCTGCTGGTCCAGGCGGGAACCGGTACGGGTAAGTCATTGGCGTACCTAATACCGTTGATCGCCCATTCCATGGACAGCGATAAACCGACGCTCGTGTCCACCGCCACCTTGGCTTTGCAGACCCAGATCGTAGGCAGGGATCTTCCGCGTTTGCTGGAGACCATCAATCCTGCCCTGGACCGTCCGGTCAATGTCGCGCTCGTGAAGGGCAGGGCAAACTACGTCTGCCTGCAAAAGCTCGAGGGCGGCTTCCCGAGTGAGGAGCCCTCCGAAGGACAACTTTTCTCCCTCGGCGAGGACACGAGCGTGCCGCACTTCGCGGCGTCGGTCGGTGGCCCGTCGTCCCAGCTGGGCAAGGAGGTTGTCCGGCTCCGGGAGTGGGCCGAAACGACGGCCACCGGCGACCGGGACGAGCTCATGCCAGGGGTCACGGACCGTGCCTGGCGGCAGGTCTCCGTGACGTCCATGGAGTGCCTTGGGGCCCAGAAATGTCCGGTTGCCGAGGAGTGCTTCAGCGAGCTGGCACGCGCCCGGGCAGCCGAAGCCGACGTCGTGGTCACCAACCACGCCATGTTGGCCGTCAGCGCGTTCGAAGGCCTCGCGGTGCTGCCCGAGTACGACGTCGTGGTGGTGGACGAGGCCCACGAGCTTCAGGACCGGGTCACAGGGGCAGTGTCAGGGCAACTCTCTGTAGCCATGGTGCACGCCGCGGCATCAAGCGCCCGCAAGCACACAGCCATCACCGTTGACGCCCTGAATGCGGCCGCGGATAGGCTGGACATGGCTATTGCGGGAGTACCCAACGGGCTCCTTCCCAGCGGACTCAACGACGAACAGCTCGATTGCCTGGACCAGCTGCGCGACGCCACACGGGCGGCCCTGTCCGATTCGAAGACTGATTCCTCCAGTGCCGCGGACGGCGGACGGCAGCTGGCACGTTCGCGCCTGATGCTCATCCTTGAGCTGTGCGAACGGATGCTCGCTGCCAAGGAGAACCGCGAAGTAGTGTGGTTCTCCCGTAACAGCACTTTTGATCCCCAGCAGGGATACTCCCAACCTGACGAGACCGCGCCTGCGCTCATCAACATCGCGCCGCTGAGCGTGGCAGGCAGGTTGCGCGAGGGATTGTTCGCCGGACACACGGTGGTGCTGACCTCGGCCACGCTGGCCATCGGCTCGGCTTTTGAACCCGCGGCCGGAGGCCTCGGCCTGATTGGCGACGGCGCGCCCAGCTGGACAGGAATCGACGTCGGATCTCCTTTTGATTACCCCAAACAGGGGGTGCTGTACGTAGCGAAGCACCTTCCGAAACCCGGTCGGGGCACGTCACCGGAGGCCTTGGACGAATTGGAAGACCTCATCCGGGCATCCGGCGGGGGAGCACTGTGTCTTTTCTCCTCACGGCGGGCCGCCGAGGAAGCTGCGGACGCCATGCGGCTGCGCCTGGACGTGGATATCCTCTGTCAAGGCGAATCGACCATGGCTGCGTTGGTGAAGCAATTTGCCGACGAGCCGGATACTTGCCTCTTCGGAACCATGTCGCTGTGGCAAGGGGTGGACGTACCCGGCGGCTCATGCCGCCTGGTGGTTATTGACCGGATTCCCTTCCCGCGTCCTGACGATCCCCTGATGACCGCCCGTTCCCGTGCCGTGGCACAGTCCGGGGGGAACGGGTTCATGGCTGTTTCCGCCACCCACGCAGCCATCCGGCTCGCGCAGGGTGCAGGGCGCCTGATCCGGTCCACCGGTGACAAGGGCGTAGTGGCAGTCCTTGATTCACGCCTGTCGACAGAACGTTACGGCGGGTTCCTGCGGGCCGCCCTGCCGCCGTTCTGGCCGACCACTGACCGCACCGTGGTTCGTGGTGTCCTGGAGCGCTTGGGATCCGCCAGGAAGGCGTAGAGGACAGTCAGCTCCGGGCCCCTTACGGGTCGGAAAAAGCTAGAGGGACCTCAGTACCGAAACGACCTTGCCCATGATGGTTGCCTGGTCGCCGAGAATGGGTTCGTACTGGGTGTTTTGGGGCAGCAGCCAGGTATGGCCATCGCGCTGTCGGAACGTCTTTACAGTGGCTTCGTCGTCCAGCAAAGCGGCCACGATGTCGCCGTTGATGGCGTCGTTCTGGCGGCGGACAACGACCCAGTCGCCGTCGCAGATCGCGGCATCAATCATGGAGTCGCCAGCGACTTTCAACATGAAGAGCTCACCGTGTCCCACCAGTTGCCTGGGCAGGGGGAGCACGTCCTCAACTGTCTGGTCGGCCAGGATGGGTCCGCCTGCCGCGATGCGGCCAACCAGCGGAACCATGGCGGTGTCGCTTGCACTGGTGAGTTCTGTCACAGCCAGGCCGCCGGTGCTCCGAAGCGTTGCCGGTGCCTCAACGCCCGGGATGGGGCCGCCGTCCAGGGTCAAGGGCATCAGCACTTCCATTGCGCGGGGACGCTTGGGGTCCCGGCGAAGGTAGCCGAGTTTTTCCAGCTGGGACAACTGGTGGGTAACGCTGGAAAGGCTGGCCAGTCCAACGGTGTCCCCGATTTCGCGCATGCTGGGCGGATAGCCGTTGTCGTTGACTGACCGCTGGATGGTTTCCAGGATCTTTTTCTGGCGCACGGTCAGGCTCTTGGGAGTCTTGGGAGGCTGTTGGCTCCGCAGGGGTACCCCGCCGCCTGTGGCTTTCGCTGCCATGTTCGCCAATGCCTTTCGTTCCGCCCCGAAACGAACCGGGGATGCAGGGACTGAAAAAATGTCAGACCCTCCTGTTCCACTGAAACAGTGCTGTTCCTTCACTCAAACGTAGGGCAGGCACAGGCGTTTATCAAACATTTGTTCTAGCGAGTCTCGACACCGTTCGTTGATAAGTGCTAAAAATGTCATAGCAAGGTTCGAACATGTGTTCTATAAACCTCGCGCTGAAACTGGATATTCGAACGAACTGTTCGAATACCGGCCGCAGTCGGGAGGAGCACACAAAGAATTGGCAGCCTTGCTCCGGAAGCTCCGGAGCAAGGCAATAGCTCAGAAGGGCTCAGCTCATGTCCGCAATAACTTCGTTCGCTGATTTCCGCACCACGCAGGCCCCCGCCCGCCTGCGGCTGACCCGCCGTGGCCGAGTGGTGTTCTTCTTCATCCCGGCCATGCTGCTGGCGGCTGTTCTGCTCAGCCTTGCCGGGTTCATCACTTCCCCTGCCAAGGCTTCCGATTCCCAGGCCGAGCTGCAGCCGCCGGTTGCAGTCTCTGTGACAGTCCAGCCGGGTCAGTCCCTGTGGGGCATTGCCGGCGCGGCGGCTCCGGAGCGGGACCCGCGTGATGTCATTGCTGAAATCATCCAGTTGAACGACCTCCGCGGCGGGCGCATCCTTCCGGGGCAGCAGCTGTTCGTCCCGGCCCACTAAGGCTGTTAGCCGGTAGCCGGATCACGCGCCGCGACGTCATAGTTACTCCGCAGTCCCGCCAGCCCCTTAAACTGTTCCAGTGAGTGAGCAGCTTGAGCGACTTGACCGACTACCCCTCCGGACCAACCTGCGTGGACTGAGCCCCTACGGCGCACCGCAGCTTGATGTCCCCGTTTTGCTCAACGTTAACGAAAACACCCATGGCGTCCCCGCCGATGTTCAGGCGGCGATTACTGAGGCCGTGGCAGCAGCCGCCACAGGACTGAACCGCTATCCTGACCGCGAGTTCACCGATCTTCGTGAGGCCCTCGCCGAGTATCTTGGCCACGGCCTTTCAGCAGACAACATCTGGGCCGCCAACGGGTCCAACGAGGTCCTGCAACAGATCCTGCAGGCGTTTGGCGGCCCGGGACGCAAGGCCCTTGGCTTCCCGCCCACGTATTCCATGTACCCGTTGCTGGCCAGCGGAACGGATACCGAATACATCCGGGGAGTCCGCGCCGATGACTACGGGCTGAATGCCCGGTCGGCGGCTGCGCAGGTGCGCGAAACCGGAGCCAACATTGTTTTCCTGTGCTCACCGAACAACCCCACAGGGACGGGCCTGGGCCTGGATGTGGTGGAGGCCGTGTATGAAGCCGGTGAAGCAAGCCAGGCCATCGTGATCGTGGACGAGGCCTACCACGAGTTCGCCCACGACAACACGCCGAGCGCGTTGACGCTCCTGCCCGGCCGTGAGCGCCTGATCGTTTCGCGCACCATGAGCAAGGCATTTGCCCTGGCAGGTGCCCGGCTCGGCTACATGGCGGCGGCCCCTGAAGTTACGGACGCCATCAGGTTGGTCCGCCTGCCGTACCACTTGTCTGCCATCACGCAGGCCACCGCCCTCGCAGCATTGACTCACCGCGAGGCCCTGATGGCCGACGTTGAGGACATCAAGGTCCAGCGCGATCGGATCGTCACCGAACTTCTCCGCATGGGACTCAAGCCCGCGGCGTCGGACTCGAACTACGTCTTCTTCGGTGGACTCGAGAACCCGCACGAGATCTGGCAAGGGCTGCTCGACGCAGGCGTGCTCATACGTGATGTCGGCATTCCGGGTCACTTGCGGGTTACCGCCGGGACCGAACCGGAAACCACCGCATTCCTTGATGCCCTGGAAGCACTCCTGGAACGCGCAGCGTCACAGCGCGCCTAAACTTGTCAATAGACCCAACCTCCCTCCCTGCATAAGGACGTCCCAATGAGCGAAACCGGCGCCACGCCGTCCGCTGCCCGCACTGCGCGCATGGAGCGCACCACCAGCGAATCTTCCGTATTGGTGGAGATCAACCTGGACGGTTCCGGAATTTCGGACATCAGCACCTCGGTACCGTTCTACGACCACATGCTGACCGCACTGTGCAAGCACTCCCTGATTGACATGACGGTCAAAGCCACAGGTGACACGCACATCGATGCCCACCACACGGTGGAAGACGTCGCCATCACGTTCGGTGAGGTGCTCCGGACGGCCTTGGGCGACAAAGCTGGTATTCGTCGTTTTGGCGAAGCCACGGTGCCTCTGGACGAAGCCCTCGCCCATGCAGTCGTTGATGTTTCCGGACGTCCGTACCTTGTGCACGGTGGTGAACCTGCGGGACAGGAGTACCACCTGATCGGTGGCCACTTCACCGGCTCGTTGACCCGCCACGTTTTCGAGGCAATCACGTTGCACGCCGGAATTTGCCTGCACATGAACGTTCTTGCTGGCCGGGATCCGCACCACATTGTGGAGGCCCAGTTCAAGGCTTTCGCGCGCGCACTGCGTGCCGCCGTAGAGTCCGATCCGCGTGTCGAGGGCATTCCCTCCACCAAGGGGGCACTGTGAGTAGCCAGGTCCTGAAGAACGGCGCAGTGGCTGACGCCACGGCATCCGTTAGGCCTGAGTCGCCGGAGGGCAAGCCGACCGTTACGGTTCTGGACTACGGATCCGGCAACGTCCGGTCCGCCGTCCGCGCGCTCGAGCGGGCGGGTGCCCACGTGGTGCTCAGCGCCAAGCCTGAGGACGTCCTCAACGCCGACGGCCTGGTTGTCCCCGGTGTTGGCGCCTATGAGACCGTGATGAAGGAACTCAAATCCGTAGACGCCATCCGCATGATTGGGCGCCGGGTTGCCGGTGGACGTCCGGTGCTGGCTATCTGCGTGGGCCTGCAGGTTCTTTTCGAGGCCGGCGTCGAGCACGGTACCGAGTCCGAAGGCATGGCCGAATGGCCCGGCAAAGTCGAACTCCTTCCTGCTCCGGTGGTACCGCACATGGGATGGAACACAGTGGACGTACCTGAGGGTTCCAAGCTGTTCGCCGGTGTGGAGCAGGAGCGTTTCTACTTCGTTCACTCCTACGGTGTGCAGGAGTGGAACTTCGACGTCGTGCAGCCCCGCATGGCGCCCCCCATGGTCACGTGGTCCGAGCACGGCGCACGTTTCATCGCTGCCGTGGAAAACGGCCCGCTGTGCGCCACCCAGTTCCACCCCGAGAAGTCGGGCGACGCCGGGGCCCGCCTCCTGCGTAACTGGGTGGATGGCCTTCGGAAGCCCGCACCGGAAGCTTCCGGAAACGGTGCTGCCTAGATGTGGTCTGTGATCCTCATGGGCCTGGCCGGCCTCCTGGTGGGCGGTGGGATTTCCTTCCACCAGCAAAAGAAGCCCCGCTGGGTCTCCATTTCTTTCTTCGTGTTGGCCGGGATGTCCCTGCTGGCTGCGTACCTCCTGACACTTCCCGGTAACTGAACCGCTGGTCCCAAGCCGGCGCTCCCTCAACTCCAAGGACACTCATGACCACCTCCTCCCAGTCCGTACTGGAACTCCTGCCGGCCGTCGATATCGTCGATGGCCAGGCGGTGCGCCTCCTGCAAGGAGAGGCGGGATCTGAAACCAGCTATGGGACGCCCTTGGAGGCAGCCTTGAACTGGCAGAACGACGGTGCGGAATGGGTCCATATGGTTGACCTCGACGCCGCCTTTGGCCGTGGCGACAACGCCGCTCTCATCAGCGAGGTCGTGTCTCAGCTCGACGTCAAGGTGGAGCTTTCGGGCGGCCTGCGGGACGACGAATCACTCGAACGGGCCCTCGGTTTGGGCGTTGCCCGGGTAAACCTTGGGACAGCAGCGCTGGAAAACCCGGAGTGGACGCGCCGGGCGATCGAACGCTTCGGTGACAAGATCGCCGTCGGGCTTGATGTCCGCGGTACTACGCTGGCCGGACGCGGATGGACCAAGGAAGGCGGGGACCTTTGGGAGGTTCTGGCCCGCCTCGAGGACGCCGGGTGCGCCCGCTACGTAGTCACCGACGTTACCAAGGACGGAACGCTGCAGGGCCCCAACGTGGATCTGCTGCGTCAGATGGTGGAGAAGACCGGCAAGCCCGTAGTGGCTTCCGGCGGTATCTCCAGCTTGGAAGATCTTCGCGTGCTGCGTGAACTCGTGCCGCTGGGTGTCGAGGGTGCGATTGTGGGCAAGGCTCTGTATGCCGGTGCCTTCACCCTGCCCGAGGCCTTGGACGTGGCCGGCCGCCGCTGATGGGCCGCCACTCAGCCCACGAGCCGGAGCTTAACCAGCGGGAGAAGCGCGACCTGCCCGGTCACATCGCGGCGGCCTTGGCAGGCGCCGGGGGAGCCACGGACTCGGCGGGCCAACCCTGGGCAGGTAGAAGTCTCACTGGCGACGACGCCAAAATCCACAACTTCGAAGACGATGATGGAACCGCAGACGCCGGTTACCTTGCGGCTATTGCGGCGCTGATCGACGGAACCGGTGGCGAGGCGGAGGTCGTGGCCTCCCTGGCCACGGCACGTGTCTTTGTCCCGGTGGTTGCCCAATTGGCCGAGGAAGCCGAAGGCGTCGACGGCCTGCATGCAGACAAGCAGGCCGATATGGCATTGGTCACACTGAAGGCCCCCGACGGCCGCACGGCAATGCCGGTGTTCACCTCGGCGGCAGCCTTGGAAGCGTGGCACCCCCAGGCGCGGCCGGTCGCTGTTTACGCAGCACGCGCAGCACTCTCGGCGGTGTCGGAAGGTGCCCAACTCCTGGTTTTGGACCCTGGCTCCCAGTTCGCCTTCGTCGTGCGGCGACCCGCCATGTGGGCGCTCGCGCAGCAGAAGGACTGGACGCCGTCATACCTTGATGATCAACTGGAGACTGCTCTCGTTTCGACGATTTCAGCCTTCACTGCGGTCCGCCGCCTTGAGACGCACCCCGGCGGTGGCGTTGCGTCCCTCACGGCGGACGGCCGCCAGGTCCTCGGAGGGGGTCCGGGCCCGGAACTGCGTGTGGTGCTTTTCCTCGAGGACGGTTTGGACGCCGGGGCCGTGCAGGCGCTTGTCGCGCAACTGAACGATGCGTGGGCACGGATGGATTCCTTTGCCGAGGGTGTTGATTCCATGGAAGTAAAACTGCAGCGTGCAGCACAGGAGCGCGCGCCGCACTAATGGCAGGTCCGGTTCCCCGGGACTGCCCGGGGAAATGAGGATTGAGCCAGTGAACTTCGCTCTCTACAAAGAGATGCTGTCCATACGCCCTGTCCGGCGGCTGCTGGTTGTCGGGATGGTTGCGCGTATCCCGCATTCGGCCGCGGGAGTGCTCCTTACCTTGCACATTGTCCTGACGCTTGGCCAGGGATATGCCGCTGCGGGTGCTGCTGCGGCGGTCATGACCATCGGCATTGCTCTGGGCGCACCGTGGCGTGGCCGCAGGGTTGACATGGTGGGGCTGCGTAAAGCGCTGATCCCGTCAGTTGTCTCCGAAACCGTCATCTGGTCGATCGTCCCGCACGTGTCGTACCAATGGCTGCTACCTCTGGTGTTCATCGGAGGCCTGTTCACCCTTCCGATCTTCAGTGTCGTCCGCCAATCGTTGGGCGTCATGGTGGACGGTGAGCAGCGGCGTTCGGCCTTTGCCTTGGATTCCATAGCCACCGAGCTTGTTTTCATGATCGGTCCGGCCGTCGGAGCTGTGGTGGCGACCAGCGGCTACTCGGCTCTTGGCCTGACCGCCGTTGGTATCTCGGTATCTGTGGCTGGACTTTTCCTGATGTGGTTCAACCCGCCCACCAGAAGCGAAGCAGCCTGCACGCCGGAGGAATCCGCCGATCGGGAGTCGGCCGATCTTGCGGCAGCGGAGGCGGCCATGGTGGCTTCGGCTCCTGCGCATGTCCAGGAAGCGGCCTCGGAAATGGCGTCTGCAACCTCGCGCACGGCCGGGCTCCGGAGCCGAGTGGCCAGGAATTTCACCTGGTTCACCGTTTCTGTTGCTGCGCTGTTCGCAGTAGCCGCTGGTTCGGGCATGGTGCTCAGCGGCTCGGATGTCAGCATCGTGGGGCTGCTGGAACGTGGCGGCCACCAAAACGAGATCGGTATTGTCTTCTTCTTCTGGTGCGCCGCGTCGGTAGTCGGCGGTCTCATCTACGGTTCGATGAAGCGGTCCATCTCACCCATGCTCCTTCTGCTGGGCATGGCCGCACTGACCATTCCGATGGGATTTGCCCAGGACACCTGGACCCTGGCGTTCCTCTCACTCCTGCCGGGCTTGTTGTGCGCACCGGTGCTGTCTGCTTCCTCCGAGAAAGTTGCGGACCTTGTGGAGGAGGATCGCCGGGGCGAAGCAATGGGCTGGTACGGCTCTGCGCTGACCGCCGGTGTTGCTCTGGGGGCGCCCCTGGCAGGGGTCTTCATCGACACCGTGGGTCCGTCGGGCGGCTTCGCTGCTGTTGGTATCGCCGGCGTCGTGCTGTGCGCCACTGGCCTGGTGCTCATGTCCATCCGTCGGCGGGCTGCCCGGGTCTGAGTCAACCGGCACCAGACGACGACGGCGGGTCGACCACTGATGGTCGGCCCGCCGTCGATGATTATTCAGGCAGTTGGCGTCAGTTCACCGGTCCGGTGAACTTTTCGCCCGGGCCCTTGCCGGGGGCATCCGGAATGATGGATGCCTCGCGGAACGCGAGTTGCAGGGAGCGCAGGCCGTCGCGCAACGGGCCTGCGTGCTGGGAGCCGATTTCGGGGGCGGCTGCGGAGACCAAGCCGGCGAGTGCGGTGATCAGCTTGCGGGCTTCGTCCAGGTCTTTGAGATCCTCGGCGTTGGGGTCGTCGGCAAGCCCAACCTTGACCGCTGCCGCACTCATGAGGTGCACGGCGCCGGTGGTGATGACTTCCACTGCCGGGACCTCTGCGATGTCACGGATCTGCTGGGAGACTCCGGCGTCGGCGGCGGGGGCGTCTCCGCCGAAGGAATTGCGGGAATTGCTGTCTTCAGTGCTCATACTGGTAAGCTTGTCACAGACCGACTGGAAGTCGTTATTCACCGTGGACATCTACAGTACTGTGGGCATCGACAGTGAACCATCGCAGTCAACGTCCCGCCGTTCGCAATGTGCGCTTGGCGGGTTGTTTCTGTAGAATTGACTTTCAGTTTGCAAGCGGAGTTCTCTCCCACCCGCGTCAGCCGTTTCCCTTCGGGGACAGGATCCCCTTGATGGGACAAGAGGTTGCCGGGTACCTGGTCGGACATTTCAGGGTTGATCCCGGAAGTGCGCGCTTTCCATAGGGGAAGTGGATCCGATCTTCGAGGCCTTCGATTGCGCCAGCAATTGGGGGCCTTCTCTATTTGCCGGTGACACCACCACAACCACAGGAGCTTTAACATTAGCGAGCCAAGAATCAATGAGCGTATCCGCGTCCCCGAGGTGCGGCTGGTCGGCCCTGCCGGCGAACAGGTAGGAATTGTCCGCATCGAGGACGCACTGCGTCTTGCTGCCGAATCCGATCTCGATCTCGTTGAAGTTGCGCCGCAGGCTAAGCCTCCTGTTTGCAAGTTGATGGACTTCGGCAAGTACAAGTACGAAGCCGCCGTCAAGGCCCGCGAAGCCCGCAAGAACCAAACCAATACGGTTCTGAAGGAAATCCGCTTCCGCCTCAAGATCGACAAGCACGACTACGAAACCAAGCGCGGGCACGCTCTGCGCTTCCTCGGAGCCGGTGACAAGGTCAAGGCCATGATCCAGTTCCGTGGTCGTGAGCAGCAGCGGCCTGAAATGGGCATCCGCTTGCTTCAGCGTTTCGCGGAGGATGTAGCCGAGGTTGGCGTCATCGAGTCCAGCCCCCGCATCGATGGCCGCAATATGGTCATGGTGATCGGACCGCTGAAGAACAAGGCCGAAGCGAAGGCTGAAGCCCGTCGTGCCAGCCAGCGTGCAGAAGCCAAGGCCCAGAATGAGGCCAAGGCCGCAGGACGCGTTGACACCACGGGGGAGCAGGCGCCGCTGACGCAGAGCCTCGCCGATCTTCTGCCCGAAGGCTTCAAGGTTTCCGAAGAGGAAAGCACGCAGGAAGCTCCCGCAGCAACCGAGGCGCCCGCAGCTGAAGAAGCACCGGTTGTCGAGGAAGCTGCAGCTGAAGCTCCGGTTGCCGAAGAGGCACCTGAAGCAGCAGAGGAAGCACCCGTTGCTGAGGAAGCTCCGGCTCCCAAGGCGGCTCCGGCACCTAAGGCGGCTCCGGCTCCCAAGGCGGCTCCGGCACCTAAGGCGGCTCCGGCTCCCAAAGCAGCTCCGGTGGAGGCAGCTCCGAAGCCTGTTGTTCCGGCTGCGGCGCCCAAGCCAGCGGTTCCTTCGGCCCCGAAGCCTGTCGCCAAGCCGGCAGCTCCCAAGCCGGCTGCCCGGCCCGCGGCCCCCAAAGCCACGCCGAAGCCAGCAACACGTAAGACCAATTAGTTCAACGCCGCGGAGGCCCTGGCCTCCACCGGCAAGCAACCAGCACGTCGGCCCTGGTGGCCGGCTGCGCGATAGAATCGCGGACTTGTCCGTGGATACGTAAGGAGATCGGTTCCCATGCCGAAGATGAAGACCCACAGCGGTGCTAAGAAGCGCTTCAAGCTGACCGGTACCGGCAAGCTGAAGCGTCAGCAGGCCAACCGCCGTCACTACCTGGAGCACAAGTCCTCCAGGCTGACCCGTCGCCTCGCCGGCGACAAGCTCGTCTTCAAGGGCGATGCCAAGGTCATCAAGAAGATGCTCGGCGTCTAAGTTCCAAGTTCTTTGGTTACTGCCATCCGGCAGGGACCGACTACACCAAAAGCCTTCTCAGGCCGGCCGGGTTTCCGGCAGTAGCAGCTTGGGATAAAGATTTCTGAAGGAGTACGCACGTGGCACGTGTGAAGCGGGCGGTAAACGCCCACAAGAAGCGCAGGGTTGTCCTCGAACGCGCCAAGGGTTACCGCGGTCAGCGTTCGCGCCTGTACCGTAAGGCCAAAGAGCAGCTGCTGCACTCGTTTGTGTACAGCTACGGTGACCGCCGTAAGAAGAAGGGCGACTTCCGTCGCCTCTGGATCCAGCGCATCAACGCTGCATCCCGCGCCAACGGCCTCACCTACAACCGTCTGATCCAGGGCCTCAAGGCCGCTGAGGTCGAGGTTGACCGCCGCATGCTCGCCGAGCTGGCTGTTTCCGACGCCAACGCTTTCGCCGCTCTGGTGAACGTTGCCAAGGCTGCCCTGCCGGCTGACACCTCTGCTCCGGCTGCCAAGGCTGCTCCGAAGGCCAAGGTTGCTCCGGCTGTCGCTACGGCTCCTGCCGTAAAGGCTGTCGTTTCCGAGAAGCCGGCCATCGATGGCGCAGTTGCCGCCGACGGTGACGAGGCTCCGGAAGGCTACGCCATCAAGGGCAACGCCGAATCCAAGAAGTACCACGTTCCGGGTTCCACCTGGTACAACACCACCGCTGCTGAATACTGGTTCTCCACCGTTGAAGCTGCGAAGGCAGCCGGTTTCGAGCCGGCCGGCGGCGAAGCCCGCCAGCAGATCAAGAACTAGTCGCAACTGCCACTAAAGTTCTTTATATGAACGAAACCGGGCGCCCGCAAGACTTTCCGATGACCAACCCCCGAGCAGATCGGGTGAGGGATGTCGCCAAGCTTGCCGGGCGCCCGGCGCGTTTAAAGCGCGGGCGGTTCCTTGCTGAGGGGCCGCAGGCGGTGCGCGAGGCATTGACCCTGCACCGCGACCGGACAACGGCGGGCGGATCCGCCGTCGTACATGAAGTTTTCGCCAGCGAAGCGTGCCTTGATCGCCTCCCCGAGCTTGCCGACCTGGCGCGGGGGACGCTGCTGCGGCTGGCGAGCGATGAAGTACTTGCCGCCATGGCTGACACCGTTAACCCGCAAGGGATCGTAGCGGTCTGCAGTTTCGTGGACGTCAGCCTGGACTCGGTGCTCGACGCCGGTCCGCAGCTTCTTGCTGTCATGTGCCAGGTGCGTGACCCCGGCAACGCCGGAACCGTGCTCCGCGCCGCCGATGCCGCTGGAGCAGACGCCGTGGTTCTCACCGGCTCCAGCGTAGACATCTATAACCCTAAAGCGGTGCGGTCCACCGCAGGCTCCCTGTTCCACCTCCCGGTGGTCCTGGGGGCGGACGTCGAGGAACTGGTTGCGCGGTGCCGGGAGCGGGGAATAGGCATCCTGGCCGCTGATGGCTATGGAACCCTCAATCTGGACAAGCTCCAGGATGAGAACGCTGCACGGAGGCTCGGCAACGGTTCCGTGGCCTCGGACTATGCCCTGGAGTCGCCTACAGCGTGGCTCTTCGGCAACGAAGCCCAAGGCTTGTCGGAGGACGAACTTGCACTGGCCGATCACCGTGTTGCCGTGCCAGTGTACGGGGCGGCCGAGAGCCTGAACCTGGGTACCGCCGCCACTGTGTGTCTTTACGCCAGCGCACGTTCGCAGCAGGGCGCCCGAGTGGGGAATGCGTAAACAACGCGCCGCCGGGTACGGTATTGCTTGCAAGATCAGACGATGACGACTCTTCTTGGCCCTTTCCATTCTTTCCCAAACCCGAAGAGGTGAAGCTTTCGTGGCTGCTGGTGGCGGTACCAAAGCGATTGTTGCGGCTCTCGCCGCAAATCTAACGATTGCTGTTCTGAAGTTCATTGCATTTTTCCTGACAGCGTCATCGTCCATGCTCGCCGAGGCAATCCACTCAGTTGCCGACTCCGGCAACCAGATCCTGCTGCTGGTGGGCGGGAAGCGGTCCAAACGCGCCGCCAGTCCGGAACATCCGTTCGGCTATGGCCGCGAACGCTACATCTACGCCTTCATCGTGTCCATTGTCCTGTTCAGCGTCGGTGGCCTGTTTGCCCTTTACGAGGCCTGGGAGAAGTTCCAGCACCCGCACGGCATCGAAGGCGGCTTCTGGTGGGTTCCCTTGGCGGTGCTGGTAGGAGCGATCATTGCCGAAAGCTTCTCCTTCCGCACGGCGATCATCGAATCGAACCACATCCGCGGCAAGCAGAGCTGGGTCAAGTTTGTCCGCAATGCCAAGCAGCCCGAGTTGCCGGTCATTCTCTTGGAAGACTTCGGTGCCCTGCTTGGCCTGGTCTTCGCGCTCTTTGGTGTCAGCATGACGCTGGTCACCGGTAATGGCGTCTGGGATGCCCTCGGAACCGCGATGATCGGCCTGCTCCTGGTCGCAATTGCCGTGGTCCTGGCGATGGAAACCAAGTCCCTGCTGCTGGGCGAGTCTGCCACCAAGGAGGACGTCCAGCGTATTGCCGACGCCCTGCAGGCTGACGGGACCCGCATCATCCACCTCAAGACCATGCACCTCGGACCCGAAGAACTGCTGGTCGCCGCCAAGATTTCCATGGGATCGTCCGAGACGGGCGAGCAGATCGCCCAGGGAATTGACGACGCCGAGCAGCGGATCCGTGCGGCGGTTCCCATCGCCCGGGTCATTTACCTTGAACCCGACATCGAACGGGTCCAGGCCCAGGCTTAGTCCCGACCGTCAGTCCAGTAGGGGCGACTAAAAAGAATGGCTCCGCATTTGCGGAGCCATTCTTTTTTGGGACAGATCGTTTCCCACCAGCCATTCTTCCCTTGGGGTCAGGCAGCCAGCGCTTTCCTGCGTTCAAGTGCACCGCTGATGACGGCTACGACCAGTCCGAGGATGGCCAGGACTGCTCCCACCAGGGCCGGGGCTACGTAGCCCCAACCCCACGCGATGACTGTGCCGCCGAGGAAAGCGCCCAAGGCGTTGGCAATGTTCAGGGCTGAGTGGTTCAGCGAGGATGCCAGCGAGGCCGCCCCCGGTGCTGCGTCGAGAAGCCTGGTCTGCAAAGCAGGAGTCAGCATGGAACCGATGCCGCCGACGACGAACGCCATCACGAACGCGGACCACGCCCAATGGGCGGCAATGGCGTAGACCACCAAGGCGGCGGCAATCCCCGGCATGACCCAATAAATGGTGCCCATGACGGACTTGTCCGCCAGCCGCCCACCGATGATGTTGCCAACCACCATGCCGAGCCCATAGAGGGCAACAACGGCCGGAATGAGGTTCTCCGGGATGCCGGCCACAGATGTCATCGTGTGGGCGATGTAGGTGTAAACGGCGAAGAATCCTCCGAAGCCGATGATCCCGATGAGCAACGCCAGCCATACTTGGAGCCTTTTGAGCGCCCCAAGTTCCCGACGGATGCTGGCATCCGGATGCGCGGCTTCGAAGGGGACGAACTTCCACACCATGGCAACAGTAAGCAGACCGATGGCGCCCACGATGACAAACAGGAGCCGCCACCCGAAGGTTTGTCCCACCCAGGTGGCCAGCGGAACACCAATGACATTGGAGACCGTGAGTCCGGCCATCACCATTGAAATGGCCCAGCCGCGTTTGGTTGGTGCAACGAGGCCGGCTGCGATGACAGCCGCCACCCCGAAGAAGGCCCCGTGGGGGAGCCCGGAGGCAAACCGCGACAACAGCATCAAGCCGTAATCGGGGGCGATGAAAGACGTGAGATTCGCCAGTGCCAGGAACAGCATGAGGCCCAGGGCCAGGTTCTTCCTGGGTAGTTTGGCCCCCAAGGCGGCAAAGACGGGTGCGCCGATCACGACACCCAGGGCATACGCCGAGATGAGGTTTCCCGCTTCGGGGGTGCTGATGCCGAGTCCCTCTTCGACTTCCTTCAGCAGGCCCATCATGGCGAACTCGGTGGTTCCGATGGCAAATCCGCCCATGGCCAGAGCCACGATGGCCAGGCCAAGGTGGCGTCGGGATTTTTTGGCGACGACGGGCTGGGACGTGGTGATAGACATAGACCTGCTTCTGGGGGCGTCTTACGAGCTGGGAAGAATGGAAGAAAATCCGATAACAAGTCTAGTTCGCCGCCGGGGTAGGGCTTTACTTATGTGACTACGCCCATGTGCGCGGTCCGTGGACCTGCCGGCCCCTGAATCGTGCGGCCTCTGAACCGTGCGGCCTCTTGTACGGTCGGGCCCTAGACTGTTGCGGTGACTGCATTGATAAACGTCGTGGGTGCCGCCGTCGTCGACTCTTTGGAGGCCCCCGGCCGTTTGCTGGTTGCCCGTCGCACCGCCCCGCCTCAATTTGCCGGCATGTGGGAGTTCCCGGGTGGCAAGGTTGAATCCGGTGAAGTCCCGGAAGCGGCCCTCCACCGCGAACTCACTGAAGAGTTGGGGATCCAGGTCAAGCTCGGCCGGGAGCTGGAATCGGGCAAGCCGGACGGGTGGACCCTCAATGAACGGGCGTCCATGCGAGTGTGGTTTGCCGAGGTGACCGCTGGGGACCCGCTACCACTTGAAGACCATGACCAGCTTCAGTGGGTTTCGCTTGCCGACCCTGAGGAAGCGCTCGGCCTGGCGTGGATACCTGCGGATCTTCCGATTGTCCGTGCGCTCCTGCAACGGGTCTCGATGCCCGCCGAAGGCGTCCGGCCGGTCTAGAACAGAGGTTGTTGCCCCGGAAGAGGGACAGCAACGCCCGCCGGTTGGGCGTCAGTGGCGGCAGATGAATGCCGGGCGTTCCGGTGGCTGAATCCGGAGCTTCCCGTGAAGCCGTATTTCGCCTTGAAGTGAGTGATTCGGCCGGTCAACCATGTGCGGTATTCCTTGGAGGCGTACCAGCCGTTGCCGTAGAGGCGCCGGTACTTGCCCACTAATCCGGGGTGCTGGGCGGCAAGCCAGTCCATGTACCACTCGCGTGTGCCGGGTTTGAGGTAGAGGGCTCCTGCCGATACTCCTGTGGCGCCGGCCTGGGCCAGTCCGGCGAACAGGGAGTCCAAGGCTTCGTCGGAATCCGTGAGCCACGGCAGGATGGGCATCGCCATGACACCGCATCCCAAGCCGGCGTCGCGGAGCCGGGCAATAAGTTTCAAGCGGGCCCTGGGGGAGGGAGTGCCGGGCTCGATGAGTGCGGCGAGGTCCTCGTTGGTCATGGCCAGGGAAATGCCCAGATCCACGGGAACCTGGGTGGCAGCATGCTTGAGCAAGGGGATGTCCCGCGCCAAGAGTGTGCCTTTGGTCAAGATGGAGAACGGCGTGCCCGAATCCGCAAGGGCCCGGATGATCCCGGGCATCAGGGCGTAGCGGCCCTCCGCCCTCTGATACGGGTCCGTGTTGGTGCCCAGGGCAACCTGATGGTGTCCCCAGGACGGCTTGGCGAGTTCTTTGCGGAGCACCTCGGCAGCATTGATCTTGACGACAACCTGGGAGTCGAAGTCCCGGCCCGCATCGAATTCCAGATACGTGTGGCTTTTGCGTGCGAAGCAATAGACACAGGCATGGCTGCAGCCGCGGTAGGGGTTGACCGTCCATTCGAACGGCATGTTCGAACCGGTGGGCACCTTGTTGAGCACTGACTTTGCGGTGACCTCATGAAAGGTGACCCCGGAGAATTCGGGTGTAGAGACGGAACGCACAAGCCCGGCCAAGGGCAGCAAGGCATCCATCGCCGGGGCAGGGCGTGGAACGATGCTGCCATCCGCATCCGGTGCCGGTTCACGCGTCGGTGAAAGTGCTTGTGCGTCCCATCTCATGAACTCCATTCGAATATATGTTCGAACCAATGTCAAGGCCTCCGAATATTCGTATCCCAAGGCCGGGCACCTCGTTGCTAAGGTAGGCCCATGATTCTGCTCACAGGTTTCGAACCGTTCGGCCGGGATACGGTCAATCCCTCCTGGCTTGCCGTCCAGCTCGCCAGGGAGAGCCTCCAGGCAGAGGGGTTCGCCGTGGAGGCCATCGAGTTGCCCTGCGTTTTCGGAGAGTCACTGGAGGTCCTCCACCAGGCCATTTCGCGTCTCACTCCGGAGGTGGTGGTCTGCGTGGGCTTGGCCGGTGGCCGGGACCGGGTATCGCTGGAACGCGTCGCCATCAACTGCGATGATGCCCGGATCCCGGACAACACGGGCCAGCGCCCCATTGATGAAGAAGTGATCCCCGGAGGACCTGCAGCATACTTCTCCAGCCTGCCGATCAAGGCCGCGCTCAGGAACCTGCAGATCGCGGGGATCAAAGGTGAAATCTCCCAGACAGCCGGTACCTACGTGTGCAACCACGTGTTTTACGGCTTGATGAATGCACTGGCGTCCCGGCCGGGCGTTCGGGGCGGTTTCGTTCACGTTCCCTATCTTCCGGAACAGGTCACGCCGGAAGGGGCAGCTCCATCAATGCCGCTGGAGCTGACGGCCGAGGGGCTCGCCGTAGTCGTCCGCACTGCGCTCAACACCCCGGTGGATACCAAACTGCCCGCCGGGGCAATCCACTAGCGAGGGCAATCCACTAGCGAGGGCCATCCACTAGCGAGGGCCATCCACTAGATAAGTTCCCATTCCACCGTGACGCTGGCGGAGATGACAGATTCACCGGCCTCAACCGGCAGGGTCTCTGCGACGTAGGACGCCCGGACCATTCCACCCATGGGAACCGGGCCGCTGTGTACCGGTTGCTGGGAGATGGACACCACGGATCCCAGCCGGGCGGAGGCCAGCGCCGCGTACTGTTCGGCCCGGGCCAAGGCATCCTGCCAGGCGGCTTCCTGGGCTTGTGCCGTGGCGCGGGAGGGGTCGGCCAGTCCTTGCTCCAGGCCGTTGATGCGGATGTCATCGCCGCCGGCCGCGACGGCTGCAGCAATTGCTGCCGGTGCGTCCCCATACGACCGGATACCGACGTGCAGTGTCGTGGACGCTACGTAAGCCGACACCTTCTGGCCTTGACCTTCAACCCACATCACATCGGCCCGCAGGTTCAGCCCGCTCGTCCGCAGGTCCCCGTCCCCGATACCCGCTGCTCGCAAGCTTGCCGCGACGGCGGCCGCTGACGTGCCGGCGTCGTCGTATGCTTTCGCCGCGGTTTCCCGTCGCGTCTCCACGCCCAAAGTCAGCGTCACCAGGTCCGGAGCAGCCGTTGCGCTCCCTGTACCCGTCACGGTGATGGTTCGCTCCATGGCTAAGCCTCGATTCGATCATGGGCAGGATGGTCCTGCCGGCGGTTGGTGGGTTCGATGTAGCCGCCTGCTTCCAGCCCGGCCTGGCGCTCGAACCAGTTACCCAGTCCCGGATTACCGGTCCGGACCATCGACCAGCAGGCCGCAGCCCCGTAAAGGACCAGGAACGGAAGCCCGAGGCAATACGCATATTGCGTGCTGTGCCGTTCCTCGTGGCCCAGCAGCACAGGGTTGGTTCCGGCAACACCGTACGGAGCCCGGTACACAACCACGTTGCCGACGGTAAAGGCCCCGGCAAGGGGGAGCCTCCACTGGTAACCGGACGCAATCAGCAGGCCGCGCGGCCCGCGCGACAACTTCGACCGTGACGTGACGGCCACCGCCAGTCCGAGCGGAGTGGACAGGTTCAGGA
This sequence comes from Paenarthrobacter sp. C1, assembly GCF_049315185.1. NCBI lineage: Bacteria > Bacillati > Actinomycetota > Actinomycetes > Micrococcales > Micrococcaceae > Paenarthrobacter > Paenarthrobacter sp. C1. The sequence continues at coordinate 1,718,733 of NZ_CP186052.1, forward strand.
CGTTGGCGATCTGCCGGAGGCGTTGCGCGGGAGTCATGAAGCCATGCTAGACCCGCGGCGTGTGGCAGGGCACGGACGGCAGGGATACGCTGTTCGAGCACTCACTCGTGCAGGGGATGAATGGGGAAAGAAACATGAACGTAAAACGCGCCATAGGCGTGCTCGGTGTGCTGATTGCCGTCATGGTGGCCTTGACCGGATGCGTCAAGCTCAACATGTCAGTCAAGGTCAATAACGAGAAAAGCGTCGACTACGAGGTTGTATACGCGATCCAAAAGTCGGTTCTGGGGGACAAGTCCTTCGACGACTTCATGAAGTCCAACGGCGGCGGCAGCCAGGAGATGGACATTCCTGAGGGTGCCACCGTGGTGGACTACGAAGACGACAAGTACAAGGGCAAACGGATCACGGCGGTGAACCTTGACCCGGCCAAGCTGGCCGAATCGTCCAGCTCCGAGAACCCTTTTGATCTGAAAAAGGATGGAGACTTCTACGTCATGTCCATGGGAAGTGTTACGGGAGCTGACAGCAGCGATCCCCAGGCATCCGCCATGGCAAAGTCGATGTTCGACGAAGCGTCCGTCAAGTTCACCTTCCCCGGGAAGATCGTTGAAGCCAACGGTGCAGTCGTTGATGGCAACACGGCAACATTCGACATGCTGTCCATCAAGGAGACGGCTGTTCAGGTAAAGGCCGAGGCCAATGCCGGCATCCCGGGGTGGATCATCTGGACCCTCGTGGCCCTGCTGGTGGTTGCTGCGGCGCTGGTGCTGCTGTTCGTGCTGTTGCGCAGGAAGTCAGCCCGGCAGTCGCCGGCGCTCGCAGGCGCCCCAGTGTACGGCCAGGACGTGAACGGCCCGGGGCAGCCCGGTTACCCCGCACCGCAGTCACCATCGGGACAGCCCGGGTACCCTGCGCCGCAGCCTGGCCAACCGGCCCAGCCGCCACAGCAGGACTGGGCCGGTCAGGGCTACACGCCCGGCGCGCAGTCCACGCCGCAGCACGGGAATGGTCACGACGACGGCCAGGTACCTCCGCCGCCGGCCGCACCACCGGCTTCGGGCGCCTAAGCGCCCGGCTGCGTACCGCCGTCGTGATGAAAAGCGGCGGCTGTTTCACATAGCGGGATGCGCGCGGGCGGGTTAAATCCCGCATGTGCGCTTCAACTAGACTGAGGGGTAGTGCCCGCCGTACGCGGCGAGCACTACCCCTTTGTTTTGCAGGCCTGCATTGCCGGCCGCTCCCAACTCGTAGCTAAGAACAGTAGATGACTGACACTTTGCCAGGCGCCGCCATCCCGAATCCGCTGGATGAAGCCGCCATCAACGCCGCCGTCGAGGACGCCATCGCCGCTATTGCGGCCGCGTCTTCCCTTGATGAACTCAAGGCTGTCCGCCTCGCCCACACCGGCGAGAAGTCGCCCCTGAGTCTTGCCAACCGCGAAATCGGTGGCTTGGCCAAGGAACACAAGGCGGCTGCGGGCAAGCTCATGGGCTCCTCGCGTGGCCGGGTCAATCAAGCGCTCGCGGCAAGGACCCAGGTTCTGGAAGCTGAGAATGATGCCCGCATCCTGATCGAGGAAACGGTCGATGTTACAGCGGCCCCGCGTCGTCGCCGCGCCGGTGCCCGCCACCCGCTGTCCACCTTGCAGGACAGGGTGTCGGACATCTTCGTTGGCATGGGTTGGGAGATCGCCGAAGGACCCGAGGTGGAGTCCGAGTGGTTCAACTTCGATGCCCTGAACTTCAAGCCGGACCACCCGGCACGCGAAATGCAGGACACGTTCTTCGTGGAGCCTCCCGAGGCGCACCTGCTCATGCGTACGCACACTTCACCGGTACAGGTTCGTTCCATGCTGGAGCGCGAAGTGCCTATCTATGTCCTGTGCCCGGGCAAAGTGTTCCGGACCGACGAGCTCGACGCGACGCACACACCGGTGTTCCACCAGTTCGAGGGTCTCGCAATCGACAAGAACCTCAGCATGGCTGACCTGCGCGGCACGCTGGAGCATTTCGCACGCCAGATGTTCGGCGACGAAGCCTCCATCCGTCTGCGCCCAAACTACTTCCCGTTCACCGAGCCGTCGGCAGAACTCGACATCTGGCACCCGGGCGCCAAGGGCGGCCCACGCTGGATCGAGTGGGGCGGCTGCGGCATGGTCAACGCCAATGTCCTGCGGGCAGCCGGGATCGATCCGGACATCTATTCAGGTTTTGCTTTCGGTATGGGCATTGAGCGCACGCTCATGTTCCGCAACGAGGTCGGCGACATGCGCGACATGATCGAAGGCGATGTACGTTTCAGCGAGCACTTCGGGATGGAGATCTAACAGTGCGTATCCCACTTTCCTGGTTGCGTGAGTTCGCGCAGGTTCCGGCCGAAGCTACGGCCGAAGATGTCATGGCTGACCTGGTCAAGGTCGGCTTTGAAGAAGAAGATGTCCACCGTCCCACCGATGAGCTGAAGGGCCCTGTGGTTGTTGGGCAGGTCCTGAGCCTGGTCAAGGAACCGCAGACCAACGGCAAGACCATCAACTGGTGCCAGGTCCGGGTTGTCCCAGAGGGCCAGGAGCAGACCCTCACCGGCAAGGGCATCGATCCCTCCGGCGTGCAGGGCATCATCTGCGGCGCCCACAACTTTGTTGAGGGCGACAAGGTTGTTGTTACCTTGCCCGGAGCCGTACTGCCCGGAAACTTCCAGATCTCGGCCCGCAAGACCTATGGCCACCTGTCTGCCGGCATGATCGCATCCGTGCGAGAGCTGGGCATCGGCGATGACCACGATGGCATTTTGGTCCTCTCCCGCATCGGCCTCGACCCCGAGATCGGCACTGACGCCATGGAGCTGCTGGGTCTGTACGACCAGGCAGCCGAAATCAATGTCACTCCGGACCGCGGCTACGCATTCTCCATCCGTGGGGTTGCCCGCGAGTACGCCCACGCCACGGGAACTTCGTTCGTGGATCCGGCGTCCAAGGTCAACGCCCCTGCTTCCCTGCAGGGTGGCTACGGAGTCAAGCTCAACGACGATGCTCCCATTTACGGCAAGCCGGGCTGCGATCGTTTCGTTGCGCGCACGGTCCGGGGCGTGGATGCCTCCCGCCCCACCCCGCCGTGGATGTCCTCACGCCTCCGCCTGGCCGGTGTACGTTCCATCTCGTTGCCCGTGGATATTTCCAACTACGTCATGTTGGAGCTTGGCCAGCCGAACCACTGCTACGACCTCGACAAGCTTTCGGGCGACATCGTTGTCCGCCGCGCGGTCGCGGGGGAGAAGATCACCACGCTCGATGACAAGGGGCGCACACTCGACGCCGAGGACCTGCTGATCACGGATGATTCGGGTGCGATCGGCATCGCAGGCGTGATGGGTGGCGCCTACACCGAGGTTTCCGATTCCACCACGAATATCCTTGTGGAAGCCGCGCACTTCGACGAAGTATCCATTGCCCGCTCACGCCGCCGCCACAAGCTGCCGTCCGAGGCGTCCAAGCGCTTCGAACGCGGTGTGGACTGGCATGTCGCCAACGTCGCTGCCCAGCGCGTGGTGGACCTCCTGGTGGAACTCGCCGGAGGTACCGCGGACGAGACCGGTACCGACGTCGGAACGGCGCCTGACGCCGTCGTGATTGAGCTGCCTGCTGGTTATGCTTCCGCGCGTATCGGCATCGACTTCACCGAAGATCAGATCACCACCTCCCTTGAGGACCTGGGGGCCGTGGTGGAGAAGACCTCCTCCGGTTACCGCGTGACTGCACCAAGCTGGCGCAACGACCTCGAAACCAAGGACGACCTCTCCGAGGAAATCGCCCGTCTTGTGGGCTACGACAACATCCCGGCCACCTTGCCGGTGGCTCCTCCGGGACGCGGATTGAGCCGCACGCAGCAGCAGAAGCGCCGCGTCGTGCAGGCCCTGGCCGATGCCGGGCTGACCGAGGTGCTGTCCTACCCCTTCGTCACGAAGGCAGCCAACGACACCTTCGGAGTGGCGGAGGAAGGCGCTGCCCGTCCGGCGTTGAAGCTCGCCAACCCGATCAGCGAGGAACAGGGGTATCTCCGCACGTCCATCCTGCCGGGCCTGATTGAGGTGGCACGCCGCAACCACTCGCGCGGTTTCCGCGATCTTGCACTCTACGAGGCCGGCTCGGTCTTCCTGCCGGGTGACAAGCTCGGAACGGAGTCCATCCCGCCGTTGGGTGTCAAGCCCTCCGATGAGGTGCTGGATGCACTGTACGACGGCGTCCCCGACCAGCCGCTGCACATCGCCGCGGTCCTGACCGGTCATGATTCTCCGGCTGCCGCCACGCACAAGCCTCGTGCCTGGGACTGGGCCGACGCCCTGGACGTGGCCCGGCTGATCGCTGACGTTTTGGGCGTTGAACTGGTTGTCAGCCAAGGCAGCCACCAGGCATTCCATCCCGGGCGCGCGGCGCAGCTCGCACTGCGCAACGGCGACGTGGTTGGATACGCAGGGGAACTCCACCCCAAGCTCCTTGCTGCGCACGACATGCCTGCGCGTTCAGTAGCGGTTGAGGTGGATGTCGATGCCTTGTTCGAAGCTGCCGCCGACGTGATTGTCGCCAAGCACATCTCCGGGTTCCCGGTGGCGACGCAGGACGTTGCCCTGGTAGTTCCCCTGGACGTGCCGGCCGATCAGGTCCTGTCCGCACTCCGTGAGGGTGCAGGTGAGCTCCTTGAGGACGTCTCGTTGTTCGACGTCTACGTGGGCCCGGGCATCGATGACGGTAAGAAGTCGCTCGCCTTCGGCCTGCGGTTCCGCGCAAACGACCGCACCCTGACGGCGGATGAGGCTTCGGAGGCCCGCGCTGCTGCCGTGGCCGTAGCCGCCGACCGCTTTGGAGCTGTCCAGCGCTAACTCGAATCAAGAAAACCCCGGGACTGCTGTCCCGGGGTTTTCTATTTAACGAGATTCAACTCCCAACATCTTGACAGGCTGTTCACATGTGTATGACAGTTTTGTCATACACATGTGAAGCATGTGTATCACATCCCTCGAACGGTTCCACGGGAGCCGTCCTTTGAAAGGTACCCATGAAGAAGCAGAACATTGCTGTGCTTGTCGGGGCTGCAGTTGTGGCTTTGACGTCCTCGCTTGGTGGAGCTGCGGTAGCGTCAGAGCCGACGCCGCAGGCCGCCATTTCCGGGGTGCAGCCTGTGTCGCACACGGTGGACAAGACGCAGACGTCAGGGTCCGCGGCATCTCCGCTGGCCGACAAGTACACGCTGGCGATGCCCTCCAAGGGTGGCGGCGCTTCCACGGACTCAGTCATCGGCGCTGATGGCAGGCTACGGATCACGAACACCACGGCCGCGCCCAACCGCTCGATCGTGCAGATCGAATTCAACGGAGGCTACATCTGTTCCGGCGCCCTCATTTCGGATGACACCGTGCTGACCGCGGGCCACTGCGTGCACGAAGGTGGCACGGGTTCCACAGCGGATTACTCCTGGGGTGTGAAAGTGGCTCCCGGCCGGAACGGATCAACTGATCCTTACGGTACCTGTGGGGCTACCCAGCTCCTGACGGATCAGCGCTGGATTGATTCAGCCAACACCAATGCCGACTGGGGAGTCATCAAGCTCGACTGCACCATCGGCAACACCACCGGCTGGCTGAACTACACCGGAACGACCACCAGCCTGAACGGAACCACCGCGACGGTCCGGGGCTATCCCGGTGACAAGGCCTTCGGCACCATGTGGTCCATGACCGGTTCCATTGACAGCACCCAGGCCGAGAAGGTCTTTTACAAGATGGACACCTACGGCGGCCAGAGTGGCGCACCCGTCTACAACAGCTCCAACACCATCGTGGCCATCCACACCAACGGAGGCAGCTCGAACTCAGGAACGCGCATCACGCCCACCCTGGCGAGCTACCTGAACTCGGTGAAGTAGCGCCGGTGGGTTAACTCAGCAACAGTGTTCCCCGCAGCAATCCTGGCTGCGGGGAACACTGTTGTTTGCCCGGTAAACATCACCACCACGCTACAGTTTGCTGGGGACAAAGCCGCGAAAGGGGGTCGTGATGGACGAGCCTGTACTTGAGTTGCGCAGGCTCGACGAAGTTCCAGCTGCCGAGTGCTTCACACGACTCGGCAAACCCGCTCAGCAACGTGCGCTCCATTTCGCCAACCCCAAGGACCGTGAAGAATTCGTCGCTGGCCGGCTGGCCCTGCTGAATTTTGCCGCCTCGCTTCTCGACGTCGATCCCGTACACCTCGGGCCTGATTATCATTGCCCGCAATGCGGTCCCGGCCAGGATCACGGTCGCCCCGGCTTCCTTCTCGACGGCGGTCCGGCGCCTCTGCTGCTGAGCGCATCCCGCGCGTCGGGCTGGGTGCTGCTGGCCGGCGTCGTGCATCCAACAGATGGCTCCCGGCTGGGAGTGGATCTGGAAGCGATAGAGGGGGTTGGCTTCGACGGATTCGATGACGTGGCCCTGACCGAAAGCGAGAAGCGTTTCCTGGCGTCCTTCCCGGAACAGGACCAAGCCACGCTGCGGGCCCGACTCTGGGCGCGCAAAGAGGCATGGTTGAAGGTGACAGGCGAGGGCCTGAGGCATAACCCTGCGGAACTGGATGTGCTGGGCCTGCCCGGTCTGCACGACATCACCCACATGCAACTACCTGACGGACTGGTGGCCGCCCTGGCCCTGGGCTAACGTGCTGCAGGCAGCGGCGGAAGCGCGGCTTCGTACAGCCAGGGCCGGAGAATTCCAGCAGCACCGATCCCCGGAATGAAGGCGTCTGCAGCTGCAATGAACGATTCCGTGGATACTGACCCGTGCCGGTTCGCGGCGGTCCACTCCTGCAGGAAGCCAAAGAACGCTTCATCCCCGGCAGCCATCCGCAGAGCGTGGACGGCCAGCGCCCCGCGCTTGTAGACACGGTCATCGAACATCAGCTCCGGGCCGGGGTCGCCCACCAGCAGGTCCTGCGGCCCGGCATCGAGCCTCTTCCATGCAGCCGATGCCCGCGCCGCAACAGTCATGGTGCCGGATTCCTCGGACCACAACCATTCGGCGTAGCAGGCAAATCCCTCATGAAGCCAAATGTCCTTCCAGTTGCTGACCGTCAGCGAATTCCCAAACCATTGGTGGGAGAGCTCGTGGGCGATCAGCCGCTGGGAATCCCAGGCATCCTTCATGTGGTTTCGACCGAAAATGGAGACCGTCTGGGCTTCCAACGGAATTTCCAGCTCGTCTTCAGTGACCACCGAGGTGTAGTCCGCGAACGGGTACGGGCCGAAGCAGTCCTCGAATGTCCGCATCATGTCCGGTTGGCGACGCAGGCCCTGAAGGGCGTCCCCGGTCATTTCAGGAGTCACGGCAACGTACTGGGGGACCCGGTGGTGTGCGCCGTCCAACTGCAGCGGCACTTTGGCGTAACGGCCTATTTGAACGGTGGCCAGGTAGGTCGCCATCGGCTCAACCTGCTCGTAGACCCACGTTTCCCGGCTGGATTTGCGGGAATGGGACACGAGCCTGCCGTTGCACACCGGGCGGTAGTTCTCGTCAGTGGTCACGGAAATCAGGAAGCTGGACTTGTATCGGGGGTGGTCATTGCAGGGGAACCATGAGGCCGCGCCGTTGGGCTGGCCGGCCACCAGTACGCCGTCGTTCAGTTCTTCCCAACCCACGTCGCCCCACAACCCGCGCCGTGGTTGCGGATTGCCGTCATAGCGGATCTCCAGGGAAAACTGCTGCCCGGTTTTGAGGGCCGAGGCCGGATTGAGGACCAGGTGCTCGGCACGGTGGCTGAATTTCTGCACCTTCTTGCCGTCCATATGCACCTTCGACGCCCGCAAGCCCACCAGGTCCAGGACAATCTGTGTGCTTGCTTCCAAAGCTGTGCACTTCAGGACCGCTCTGCCCATCAGCTTGTTGCTGCCCAGCCTGACATCGAGCTCCAGCTCGTATCGGTCCACCCGGTAGCGGGTGCTTCCGTGGTCCAGGGTGTAGGGGTCGGGACTGGGGGTGCTGATGGGTGCGGTCATTAGCTCCCAATCTACTTGAGACGGGGAGCTTGTGCTGACGGACCCACCCACGGGCTCACCGGGTTACCCATCCAGTACGTCCCTGCGGGGACGGTTTCGCCGCGCATGACCAACGACGCCGGACCAACAGTCCCGCCGTCACCGATACTGGCCGCGGGGAGGATGACGCCGTGCGGCCCCATCGTAGCCCCGTTGCCCAGTGTCACGGTGTCCAGGCTCATGACGCGATCATGGAACAGGTGCGTTTGGACGACGCAACCCCGGTTGACGGTGGAGTTCTCGCCCAAGGTTACGAGGTCGGCTTCGGGCAGCCAATAGCTTTCGCACCACGTGCCGCGGCCAATCTTCGCGCCGAGGCCGCGGAGCCACCACACCAGGGCCGGAGTGCCCGCCGCCGACCTGGCAAACCACGGCGCGCTGACCATTTCGATGAAGGTGTCCACCACCTCGTTGCGCCAAATGAACGAACTCCACAGGGGGTGTTCGCCGGCCCGGATGGTTCCCACCAGAACCCATTTGGCAACAATGGAGCTGAGTGCTGCCACCGCTCCAGCGGCCAGCATCACGATGCCGCACAGCAGGGCGGCAATCCAGTAGCCCCATCCGCGCGCGATCCAGTCCAGGAACACCATGACGGCCACGGCGATGGAAACAGTGAGGATGACGGGCACCAGCCGGCACAGTTCCCACAACGCCCGTGCCAGTTTGAGTTTGAACGGCGGCTTGAAGGTGCGGCTCTGGTCAGCGTCGACGGCGGTGCGGCGCAACCTCACAGGCGGGCTGCCCAGCCACGATGTTCCAGACTTCGCTTTGGCCGGGGTGGCTGACAATACCGCGACGAGGGAATTCTTGGGCACATTGCGTCCGGCAGCAGTCATGCCCGAGTTGCCGAGGAAGGAGCGTTTCCCGATCTTGGCCGGGGCAATCTTCATCCAGCCGCCACCGAGTTCGTAGGAAGCCACCATGGTGTCGTCGGCGAGGAACGCGCCGTCGCCTATGGTGGTCATCCTGGGGACCAGCAGCACCGTCGAGGCTTCCACGTTCTTGCCCACTTTGGCTCCCAGCAAGCGCAACCAGACAGGAGTGAACAGGCTGGCGTAGATGGGGAAGAGAAGGTCCCGTGCCATGTCCAGGAGGCGTTCAGTTGCCCACACCTGCCAGCCGATGCGGCTGCGGACGCGGTAATGCCCCTCTTTGAGTCCCACGCCCAGGAGCCTGGCCATCAAAAGAATCAGAAGGAGGTTACCGAGGAACCACACCAGCGCTGCCAACGGTGCGGACAGGGCGATCCCGGGGAGCGCGGTTTCCAAGGAATCGTGTCCTTGGATGAAGGCGAGGATGACCATGGCACCGGCGAAGGCAGAGATGTAGGGGATCAGGGCGAGCAGGGCCGACGCGCCAGCAAAAGCAAGGAGCCACAGCCGGTCGACCGCCGAACGACGGATCATCGCTTCGGGCCAATCGTGTTTGGCCTTGCCGCGCCGTTCCGCCGGTGACCCCGCCACCAGATGGCCGGCCTTGACCTTGCCGAAAACTGCGGAGCCAGGCTCTACGTGGGCCCCGGCGCCGATGCTGGCTCCAGGCATGAGCGTGCTGCGGGAACCCACAACGGCGCCCGCACCTACATGGACCTGGCCAATGTGGACCGAATCGCCATCCACCCACCAACCGGACAGGTCCACCTCGGGCTCAATGTTCGCTCCGCTGCCCAGTGACAGGAGGCCGGTGACGGGCGGAAGCGAGTGAAGGTGCACGTCCCGGCCGATTTTGGCCCCGAGGGCACGCGCATAGTAGGGAACGAACGGGGCGCTTGCCAGCCCGATGGCGCCGGACAGGTCCTGGATCTGTTCGGCCAGCCACAGCCGCAAGTGGGTCTTGCCGGACCTGGGGTAGGTACCGGGCTCGACCCTTCCAAGCAGCAATCGTGCCGCCACCACGGAGATGGCCATGCGTCCCAGTGGGCTGACGAAGATCAGCCAGGACAAGCCGATCCACCACCAGGAAACGACCGGAGCGGCAGAAAAACCGGCGAAGTCAGCCAGCAACTTGTTGGCAGCCATGAGATAGGTCAGCCAACGCATTCCCACCAGGATGTGCAACGGAACGCCCATCAGGACTTGGAAGATCTGCGACTTCAAGGCGGTGGGGCGGACGGTTCGCTCGGCAGCGGGACCCGGAGCGCCGCCGTCGGGAAGTGACTGGCGGGCGGCGTCGATCAGTGCGCCAACGCGCGGTGTCGCGTAAATATCGGCGACGGTAATGGTGGGGTACCTGACGCGAAGGGCGGAGACGAGCTGGGCCGCTGCCAGGGACCCGCCACCGTAGGCGAAGAAATCGGCGTCGAGCGAACTCACGGGACTGCCGAGGACCGCTTCCCATTGCTCCACCACCCAGCGGGCGTCATCGGGCAGGTTCAACGGGGCGTTGCTCGCCTCCGTAGCGCCGGCGCCGGCCAGCGGCCAGGGGAGCGCGTGGCGATCCACCTTGCCGCTGGTCTTGGTGGGTAACGAATCCACCACGGTCAGCAAGGGGATCAACGCAGCCGGAAGGCTTTCGCCAAGCAACCTGCGGGCTTCGTCCATGCTCAGCTCGTAACCGTCAACGGGAGCCAGATAGCCCACCAGGATCTGGTTGCCGGCGGCGGTCGTCTGCACGGCAGCAGCCGCACCGGCGACGCCGGGCAAGGACTGCAGCGCTGCATCCACCTCGCCCATTTCAATCCTGCGCCCGCCGAGTTTGACCTGTTCATCGGCCCGGCCCATGAAGATCAGGCCCTCGGCTTCGAACCGCACCAAGTCACCCGAACGGTAAGCCCGGTCCCAGCCCAGCGTGGGCATGGGTGCGTACTTCTCGGCGTCCTTGGCGGGATCGAGGTAGCGCGCAAGGCCGACGCCGCCGATGATGAGTTCGCCGATGTCACCTTCGGCGACCGGAACGCCACTGGAATCGACGACGGCGAGGTCCCACCCGTCCAGCGGAAGCCCGATCCGCACGGGGCCGGGTCCGCCCAAGGGAGCGGCGCACGCTACGACGGTGGCTTCCGTGGGGCCGTAGGTGTTCCAGACTTCGCGACCGTCCACAGCGAGCCGCTCGGCGAGCTCCGGAGGGCAGGCTTCGCCACCGAAAATGAGAAGACGCACGTTTTCCAGTGCCTCGGCCGGCCACAGGGCGGCGAGCGTCGGCACTGTGGACACCACGGTGATGCCGTGGTTGATCAGCCAGGGACCGAGGTCCATTCCGGTGCGGACCAGAGCGCGGGGCGCAGGCACCAGACACGCTCCATGGCGCCAGGCCAGCCACATCTCTTCGCAGGAGGCGTCGAAGGCCACCGAGAGGCCGGCAAGCACCCGGTCCTGGGGGCCGATGAGTTCGGCCTGGAGGAAGAGCCTGGCTTCGGCGTCCACGAAGGCGGCGGACGAACGGTGCTTGACGGCCACACCCTTGGGAGTGCCGGTGGATCCCGAAGTGAAGATAATCCAGGAATCATCGTCCAGCCCAGGTCTTGCCGGATTGGAGAGAGGTGCGCGCGAAGCATCGGAAAGCCGGACGTCCAGCCCCGCACCGATGACTGCCGCCACTTTGGCCTCCCCGAACACCAAGCGTGCCCGTTCCTCGGGATCGTCGGCGTCGACGGGCACGTAGGCGGCCCCGGCCATCAGGATGCCGAGGATAGCCACGTAGAGCTCATTGGTTCCGGAAGGGATGCGGACACCGATTTTCGCACCAGGGCCCAGACCCGCTGTGTTCAGGGTCCGGGCAAAAGAGCTGACGGCGGCGAGAAGTTCGGTGTAGCTAAGTGACTTGTGGCCGTCGTCCAGTGCTGAGGACTCCGGAAAGGAAGCCGCGGTGGCCTCCAGGATGTCCACGAGGGTACGTTCGGCAGGTGCTGCGGTGCCGCCCGGCAGCTGGGGGCGGTACGTGGTCAGGGCAGGCGTCTGCCCGGCCCCCACGGAATGTTCTGTGCTCACGGGGTCAGCTTTTCGCAGGAAGGTGAACAAAAGATGTCGGTGGCTTCTTGCCCGTCACAGTCCGTTGCTGCGATGTTCGCCGGAACGTCACCGGGAGTTTGGGGCCGGGCGCTGCCCCTACGGGACAAGCCGGTCGTCACAGGTCAAGCCGGCCGTCACGGGACCAGCAGGACCTTGCCGGTGGTCCGGCGTCCCTCCAGGTCCCTGTGGGCCTGGGCCGCTTCGGCCAGGGGGTACGTGGCGCCGACCCTGACAGCAAGAGTGCCGTTGGCTGCGGCGTCGAAAATTTCGGCCGAGCGCCACCGGCGTTCCTGGGCATTCTGTACAAAGTGCGCCATGGTGGGCCTGGTGAGTGTCAACGAGCCTGCCGCGTTCAACCGCTGTGGATCAAACGGCGGCACCGGTCCCGAGGCTGCGCCGAACAGCACCATGGCCCCCCGGATCCGCAGGCTTCTCAGAGAGTCATCGAAGGTGTCCTTGCCAACGCCGTCGTAGACGACATTGACGCCCTCTCCGTCGGTGAGTTCACGGACCTTGTCGGCGAAGCCCTCATAGCGAAGGACGTCATCAGCCCCGGCGAGAGTGGACAGATCGGCCTTCTCGTCGGAGGACACGGTGGTGATGACCCGGGCCCCGCGGGCCTTCAACAGTTGGGTCAACAGCAGGCCTACTCCGCCGGCTCCGGCGTGCAGAAGCACCGTGTGGCCGGGCTCAACCCGGAAAGAGGAGTTCATCAGGTAGTGGGCCGTTATTCCCTGCAGCGGCAGGGCGGCGGCGGTGTGGTCATCGACGCCGGCAGGAACCGGGAGCGCCCTGGCGGCGTCCACCAGGGCGTACTCCGCGTAGGTCCTGGTTCCTTCGGCCGTGGCAATGCGGTCGCCGATGGCAAACTCTTCAACGCCCTCGCCTACCGCCTCCACGACGCCTGCTGCTTCAGCGCCGGGGGTGAAGGGGTAGTCCACCTTGTAGGTGCCATTGCGCTGGTAGGTCTCGATGAAGTTGACCCCGGCAGCTGCGACTTTGATCAGCAGCTGCCCGGGGCCCGGTGCCGGTACTTCGACGGAAGCGAACTCGAGGACCTCCGGTCCTCCGGGCTGCTGTGCAACGATTGCGTGCGTCATGGTGGCTCCTTACTCCGGGGCGGACCTTCCGGTGCCCGGTTCCAGAACCCATCCTAGGGAGGTTGGGGCCTCCCGTGTCGAACGCCTAGAAGCGTCCGTGCGTCGATGCCACGGGGCAATCGAATCCGCGGCCCGCTGCCAGGCCGACTTCGTTCAGGTACCGGACCACGATGCCGTAGGACTGCATCAGCGTGGTTTCGGTGTAGGAGATCGAATGCTTGGCGCAGAATTCGCGGACGATCTTTGTGGCCTTGTACAAGTGGGGGCGGGCCATGTCCGGGAACAAGTGGTGCTCCACCTGCCGGTTGAGTCCGCCCAGGAGGAAGTCCATGAAGATGCCGCCGGAGATGTTGCGCGAGGTCAGGATCTGACGGTTGAGGAAGTCCACGCGGCTGTCCTTGGGGAGGACGGGCATGCCCTTGTGGTTCGGCGCAAACGAAGCTCCCATGTAGAAGCCGTAGACCATGATCTGGACACCGAGGAAGGCAAAAGCCATCCCGATGGGCAGGAAGGTGAAAGCCAGTACGGGAAGGGCCGTGAGCCTTGCCAGCAGGATGGGTGCCTCTACCCAGCGGTGATGTACGTTCTGCTTGCCGAGCACGAAACGAAGCGAGTCGAACTGAAGGCTCAGGCCAAGCAACGTCAGGAGGGGGAAGAAGAACCACCCCTGCTTCTTCGTGAGGAACGCCAGGCGGCCCTTGCGTTCTGCTGCTGCATCCTCGTAGAAGACCAAGGCGTTGTTCCGGATGTCGGGGTCCTTGGAAATGACGTTGGGGTGGTTGTGGTGGGCGCCGTGTTTCTGTTCCCACCAGGAGTAGCTGATGCCGGCAATGCCTGTGGCCAGGAGACGGGCTGACCAATCGTTGGCGCGGCGTGAAGCGAAGATCTGCTTATGTCCGGCCTCATGGGCCAGGAAGCTGAGCTGCGTGCAGAGAATACCGACTGCGGCGGCGATGAGGAGTTGGTACCAGGACTCGCCCAAGAGGGCGAAGCCGAGCCAAGTGCCGGCCATGAGCAGTATCAGGGCTACGAAAACCCAGATATAGAAGCCGCTGCGGCGCTCAAGGAGCCCTGCGGACTTGACGGTCTTGAGGAGCTCTGAGTAGCTCTGAACGACGGGATTTGGCTGAATTGCGCGTGCTTTGGGGCGCTCAGCGGTGGACGTGGGTGCCATATATGTGCCCCGTATCGCTAACGGGCAACGCTGCAGCCGACGTTCGGACTGCACGGTCTGGATCACCCTCCACTAAGCATACGCGCAATGTCCTAACAAATGTGACAGCTCACATTGGGCATGCATAAATATCGGACAGCATGAATATTCTTGCTGTATAGTGGAGTTATGACTATTTCTGTTGCCGTCTCCGGTGCCAGCGGCTACGCCGGGGGAGAAGTGCTGCGCTTGCTTGCGGGCCATCCGAACGTCACCATCGGTGCCATTACCGCACACAGCAACGCCGGTTCCAGACTAGGGGAGTTGCAGCCACATCTCCACGGTTTGGCCAGCCGGATACTGGAAGACACCACGGTGGAGAACCTCTCCGGCCATGACGTTGTGTTCCTGGCCCTGCCGCACGGCACCTCTGCCGGGATCGCGGCACAGTTGCCGGAAGGCACTGTAGTCATCGACGCCGGCGCGGACCACCGCTTGCAGGACGCCTCAGCGTGGGAGAAGTTTTACGGCTCCGAACATGCGGGCACCTGGCCGTACGGCCTGCCCGAACTGCCGGGCCAGCGCGAGGTTCTCAAGGGCGCAACCAGGATCGCCGTGCCTGGCTGCTATCCGACGTCGGCCCTGCTGGCCTTGACGCCAGGGTTCGCCAACAATCTCCTCCAGCCGGACGACGTCGTGATTGTTTCCGCCTCAGGCACCTCGGGTGCCGGCAAAGCGGCCAAGGTCAACCTGATCGGCTCGGAGGTCATGGGTTCCATGAGCCCCTACGGCGTGGGTGGCGGTCATCGCCACACGCCTGAGATCGAACAGGGACTGTCCAATGCGGCAGGGGAATCCGTGACAGTGTCGTTCACCCCTACGCTCGCTCCGATGAGCCGCGGCATCCTCACCACTGCTACAGCGAAAGTGCGGCTGCAGGATGGTCGCAGTGTCACTGAAGCCGAGCTTCGCCAGGCGTGGGCGGATGCCTACGACGACGAACCGTTCGTGCACCTGCTGCCCGAGGGCCAGTGGCCAACCACCAAGTCGGTGCAGGGTTCCAACCACGCCGTCATGCAGCTGGCGTTCGACCAGCACACCGGCCGTGTCATCGTCACCTGCGCCATCGACAACCTCACCAAGGGGACAGCCGGCGGAGCCGTGCAGTCCATGAACATTGCCCTCGGCCTGGACGAAACAGCCGGCCTGAACCTGCAGGGAGTTGCACCGTGACCATTACCGCACCCAAGGGATTCCGGGCCGCCGGCATCACAGCCGGCATCAAGGCCTCAGGCAAGCCGGATCTGGCACTCGTCGTCAACGATGGTCCGTCCAAGGCGGCCGCCGCGGTTTTCACCTCCAACCGGGTGGCAGCTGCCCCTGTTCACTGGTCCCGCCAAGTTGTCAGCGATGGCCGCGTGGACGCCGTAGTGCTGAACTCCGGCGGCGCCAACGCCTGCACCGGCCCGCAGGGCTTCCAGAACACCCACGCAACCGCTGAGAAAGTGGCGGCGGTGCTGGGAATCTCAGCTTCCGACGTCGTGGTGTGCTCCACCGGGCTGATCGGCGAGCAGCTGCCCATGGACAAGATCATCCCGGGTGTCGAAGCCGCCGCCAAGGAGCTCTCCGAGGACGGTGGCGCAGCCGCGGCAACCGCCATCATGACCACGGACAGCGTCTCCAAGGAAGCTGTCTTCGCGGGTAAGGATGCAGAAGGCAAGCCGTTCACCGTCGGCGGTATCGCCAAGGGTGCGGGGATGCTGGCTCCAGGCCTGGCCACCATGCTGGTGGTCCTTACCACCGACGCTGAAGTACCTGCGAACGAGCTCGACGTAGTGCTCCGGGACGCCACGCGCGTCACGTTCGACCGTGCAGACTCGGATGGCTGCATGTCCACGAACGACACCGTGGTGCTGCTCGCTTCAGGTGCTTCCGAGGCCCTGCCGTCGGCAGAGCAACTCAGCGAAGCGGTAACCGCCGTCTGTGCTGAGCTTGCCCGCAAGCTGATCGGCGACGCCGAAGGTGCCAGCCACGACATCGCCATCCGCACCTTCAATGCCGCCAGCGAACGTGACGCTGAAACCGTCAGCCGCTCCGTGGCCCGCTCCAACCTCTTCAAAGCGGCCATCTTCGGCAAAGACCCCAACTGGGGACGCGTGCTGTCCGCCGTAGGAACCACCGACGCTGTGTTCGAAGCGGACCAGCTCAACGTCGCCATGAACGGCATCCAGATCTGCCGCAACGGTGCGATCGGTGATGACCGGAACCTGGTGGACCTCGAACCGCGCGAAGTGCTCGTGGAAATTGATCTCCAGGCCGGCGACGCCGAAGCGACTATTTGGACCAACGACCTCACGCACGACTACGTGCACGAGAACAGCGCCTACTCGAGCTGAGCGGAATGACGATGACTGCGCACACCCGCGAGAAGACTGCACCGGGCTACGTCTCGGCCGAATCAGCACAGGACAAGGCCGGCACGCTGATCGAGGCACTGCCTTGGATCCAGCGTTTCGCCGGCACCACCATGGTGATCAAGTACGGCGGAAACGCCATGGTCAACGATGACCTTCGGCGTGCCTTCGCCGAGGACATCGTGTTCCTCCACCACGTAGGTATCCACCCGGTGGTGGTCCACGGCGGAGGTCCCCAGATCAACTCAATGCTGGGCCGGCTCGGCATCGAGTCCGAGTTCAAAGGCGGCCTGCGCGTCACCACCCCCGAAGCCATGGACGTTGTTCGCATGGTCCTCACGGGCCAGGTAGGACGCGAACTCGTTGGCCTCATCAACTCCCACGGCCCGTACGCGGTGGGCATGTCCGGCGAAGACGGTGGCCTGCTGCGCGCCGTCCGGACCGGCACCGTGGTGGACGGCGAGGAAGTAGACCTCGGCCTGGTAGGCGAAGTCGTCGGCGTGGACCCCGCTGGTATCACAGACATCCTCGACGCCGGCCGCATCCCCGTGATTTCTACGGTCGCCCCCGAGATCACTGAGGAAGGCAACGGTTTCCAGACCACAGGCCAGGTCCTCAACGTCAACGCGGACACCGCCGCAGCCGCGGTAGCGTCAGCCTTGGGCGCCACCAAGCTGGTCATCCTCACCGACGTCGAAGGCCTCTACGCCAACTGGCCGGACAAGTCCTCGCTGATCTCCTCCCTGACGGCCTCCGAACTCCGTGAAATGCTGCCCCGCCTCGAGTCCGGAATGATCCCGAAGATGGCCGCGTGCCTGAAGGCCATCGACGAAGGCGTGGAACGCGCACACATCGTCGACGGCCGCCTGCCACACTCGATGCTGCTGGAAACCTTCACGACGGCGGGCATCGGCACCCAAGTTGTCCCCGACGAGGAAGTGAACGCATGAGCGAAACTGTTGGCCTCAGCCCGACCGGCGATGGACCCCCCGCCCGCTTCGCGGTGCCCGACCACACCCGGGGGTCCATCGCCGGATCGGACGCCAAAGCTTCCGTCATTACTGGAGTGAGTAATGGCGCGGACTGGCTTGCCCGGTACTCGTCGTCGCTCATGGGTGTCTTCGGGACCCCGCAGCGGGTTCTTGTCCGTGGCGCCGGCTGCCTTGTGTGGGACGCCGACGGCAAGGAATACCTGGACCTCCTGGGCGGTATCGCCGTGAACGCGCTGGGCCACGCCCACCCGTTCGTCACCTCGGTGATTTCCAGCCAGTTGGCCACGCTGGGCCATGTCTCCAACTTCTTCACCAGCCCCACCCAGATTGCCCTTGCCGAGAAGCTGCTGTCCCTGAGCAAGGCACCGGCCGGGTCCAAGGTGTTCTTCGCGAACTCCGGCACGGAAGCGAACGAGGCGGCCTTCAAGCTCGCGCGGCGGAACAACGCCGACGGCAAGCGCACCAAGATCATTGCCCTTGAAGGCGCCTTCCACGGCCGCACCATGGGTGCTTTGGCGCTCACTGCCAAAGAGGCCTACCGTGCGCCCTTCGAGCCACTGCCCGGTGGCGTGGTCCACATTCCGTTCAACGACATCGACGCCTTGCGCGCCGCCGTCGACGATTCCACCGCGGCCGTATTCCTGGAACCGATCCAGGGCGAAGCGGGCGTCCGGCCCCTCAGTACCGAATACCTGCGGGCTGCCCGTGAGGCCACCAGCGCCGCGGGCGCGCTGCTGATCCTGGACGAAGTCCAAACAGGCATCGGCCGCACCGGCAAATGGTTGGCAAGCGAAGACGCGGGCATCGTGCCCGACGCCGTGACCCTCGCCAAGGGACTCGGTGGCGGCTTCCCCGTAGGAGCTCTGGTCACGTTCGGCAGTACGACGTCGGCTCTGCTCACCGCCGGGCAGCACGGCACCACTTTCGGCGGAAACCCCGTGGCCACCGCCGCCGCGCTTGCCACGCTTCACGCGATCGAAAGCCAGGGTGTCCTGCAGAATGTGCTCGCTGTTGGAGCGCACCTGCGCGACGGCCTCGCCGCACATGAGGCTGTGACCGAAGTCCGCGGAGAAGGCCTTCTCATCGGCTTTGACGTGGACGCCGACGTAGCACCGGCCATGGTGACAGCGGCCCTGGATGCCGGATTCATTATCAACAGCCCCGGCCCGCGGACCATCCGCCTGGCGCCCCCGCTGATCCTGACCATCGAACAGGCAGACCGGTTCCTGACCGCCCTGCCGGCATTGATCTCCACGGCCAAGGCCACGACTTCCAAGGACAACAAGTGAGCATTTCCACCCGTCACTTCCTCAAAGACACCGACCTGAGCCCGGCTGAGCAGGCCGAGGTTCTGGAACTCGCAGCCCGGATGAAGGCCGCGCCGTACAGCGTGCAGCCCTTCGCCGGGGAAGGCAACGGCCGGAAGACGGTCGCGGTGATCTTCGACAAGACGTCCACCCGGACACGTGTCTCCTTCGCCACGGGCATCGCCGACATGGGTGGCAACGCCTTGATCATCAATCCCGGTGAAGCGCAGATCGGTCACAAGGAATCCGTGGAGGACACCGCGAAGGTCCTGGAGCGCATGGTCTCCACCATTGTGTGGCGCACCGGAGCCCACTCGGGCCTGGTGGCCATGGCGGAAAACTCCAAGGTCCCCGTCATCAACGCCCTGTGCGACGACTACCACCCGTGCCAGCTCCTTGCCGACCTCTTGGCCGTCAAGGAACACAAGGGGGAGCTCGCGGGATTGACCATGGCCTACTTGGGCGATGCTGCGAACAACATGGCCAACTCCTACCTGCTGGCGGGAGTTACCGCGGGAATGCACGTCCGCATCTCCGGTCCCGAAGGCTACCTCCCGGCACCGGAAATCGTGGCGGCCGCGGAAGAACGCGCCGCTGAAACCGGTGGTTCCGTCCTGATCACCAGCGATGCCGCGGAAGCCCTCAAAGGTGCAGATGTCGTGGCAACGGACACCTGGGTGTCCATGGGCCAGGAAGCGGAGAAGGAAGCACGCCTGCAACTGTTCCGCGACTACTCCGTGGACGAGGCTGCCATGGCGCAGGCCGCGCCGGACGCCGTCGTCCTCCACTGCCTCCCGGCATACCGCGGTTACGAGATTTCGGCCGGCGTCATTGACGGACCGCAGTCCATCGTCTGGGATGAGGCAGAGAACCGGCTCCACGCCCAGAAGGCCCTCATGGCCTGGCTGATGCACCGCTCCGGGCTTGCGTTCGTTGAGGATCTCTCTCCCGTCGAAGGCACTGGGGAGAGCACGTTCTAGTGTCCGCCAACCCGTCCGTGCCGGGCGCAAGCCCGGCCACCAAGACCGCCCGGCAGGCCCGCATCACTGCGATCCTGACGGGTGAGTCCGTGCGCTCCCAAGCAGAGCTTGCAGCCCTGCTCGCGGACGACGGCGTGCAGGTCACCCAGGCCACACTGTCCCGCGACCTCGTGGAACTGGGCGCGGTGCGCGTCCGCGGCAAGGATGGAGCATTGGTCTACGCCGTGCCAGGGGAGGGCGGCGACCGCAACGCCAAGAGCGGGGTCACCCAGGAAATTCTCGACGCGCGGCTGACCCGGCTCTGCGGCGAACTCCTGGTAACCGCCGAGGCATCGGGCAACATCGTGGTGCTCCGCACCCCGCCGGGGGCAGCGAACTTCCTGGCACTGGCCGTTGACCACTCCGTGATGCCGTCGGTATTGGGTACGATCGCAGGCGACGATACTTTGCTGCTGGTCGCACGGGATCCCGATGGCGGGGCAGAGCTTGCGGCCAGATTCCTGCGGATGGCCGAGGAAGCCGGCCCCGGCAACTAACTGCTTTACACAGCACTGATTCACACAGCATTTGATTCGAATGAACCAAGCAACAACAAAGGAGCACTCTCGTGACTGAGCGCATTGTTCTGGCCTACTCCGGTGGCCTTGATACGTCCGTAGCCATCGGCTGGATCGGTGAAGCCACCGGTGCCGAGGTCATCGCCGTGGCCGTTGACGTCGGACAGGGTGGCGAGTCCCTGGAGACCATCCGCCAGCGCGCCCTCGGCTGCGGCGCCGTCGAGGCCTACGTCGCGGACGCCCGCGACGAGTTCGCCAACGAGTACGCCATGCCGACGCTGAAGGCCAACGCGCTCTACCAGGGCCACTACCCGCTGGTTTCGGCGATCTCCCGTCCGGTCATCGTGAAGCACCTGGTGAAGGCTGCCCGCGAATTCGGCGCCACCACCGTTGCCCACGGCTGCACCGGCAAGGGCAACGACCAGGTCCGCTTCGAAGTCGGCATCCAGACCCTCGGCCCGGACCTGAAGTGCATCGCACCCGTCCGCGACCTCGCACTGACCCGCGACAAGGCCATCGCCTTCGCTGAGGAAAAGGGCCTGCCGATCGAGACCACCAAGAAGAACCCGTACTCGATCGACCAGAACGTCTGGGGACGCGCCGTCGAAACCGGTTACCTCGAGGACATCTGGAACGCTCCCACCAAGGACATCTACGACTACACCGCCACCCCGGAATTCCCGCCGGCACCGGACGAGGTCACCATTTCCTTCCAGGCCGGCGTGCCGGTAGCCATCGACGGCGTCATGGTCACCCCGCTGCAGGCCATCCAGGAACTCAACCGCCGTGCGGGCGCGCAGGGCGTTGGCCGCATCGACGTCGTCGAGGACCGCCTTGTGGGCATCAAGTCCCGCGAAATCTACGAAGCCCCGGGTGCCATGGCGCTGATCACCGCGCACAAGCACCTCGAGGACATCACCATCGAGCGCGAGCAGGCCCGCTTCAAGGCCACCGTTGGCCAGCGCTGGGCAGAACTCGTGTACGACGGACAGTGGTTCTCCCCGCTCAAGCGCTCCTTGGACGCCTTCATCGAGGACACCCAGAAGTACGTCTCCGGTGACATCCGCATGGTCCTGCACGGCGGCCAGGCAGTCGTCAACGGACGTCGCTCCGAGACCTCGCTTTACGACTTCGACCTCGCCACCTACGACACCGGCGACACCTTCGACCAGTCCATGGCACGCGGCTTCATCGAGCTGTGGGGCATGTCCTCGAAGGTAGCCTCCGGCCGCGACCTCCGCGTCGCAGGCGAGTGACGCCGCAGCAGGGCCCCGGGACGCAGGGGTCCCCGGCGGCCGAGCGTAGCGAGGTAGGGGAGCGTTCAGGGACAAATGAAGGTGCACTGTGGGGCGGCCGGTTCGCCGGCGGCCCCGCGGATGCGCTGGCCGCACTGAGCAAGTCCACCCACTTTGATTGGCGGCTTGCCCGTTACGACATCGCCGGTTCCAAGGCCCACGCCCGCGTGCTGGCCAAGGCCGGACTGTTGGACGACGCCGAGCTCGAAGGCATGCTCGCAGCCCTCACGCAGTTGGACGAAGACGTCGCGAGCGGCGCCTATCTCCCGGCCGAGAGCGACGAGGACGTGCACGGGTCACTGGAACGCGGACTGATTGAGCGTGCCGGGACCCAGTTGGGCGGCAAGCTCCGCGCCGGCCGTTCACGCAACGACCAAGTGGCCACCCTTGGCCGCATGTTCCTGCGGGACCACGCCCGGATCATCGCCCAGGGCGTCCTTGCCACCATCGATGCCCTCGTTGAGCAGGCAAAGGCACACCATGGTGTCGCCATGCCTGGCCGTACCCACTTGCAGCATGCCCAGCCGGTTCTCCTGAGCCACCACCTGCTGGCCCATGCCTGGGCTTTGCTGCGCGATGTGCAGCGGCTCCAGGACTGGGACAAGCGCGCCGGTGTTTCGCCATATGGTTCCGGTGCCTTGGCTGGTTCGTCCCTTGGGCTGGATCCTGAAGCTGTTGCCGCGGACCTCGGTTTCTTCTCGGCCGTGCACAACTCGATCGACGGCACGGCTTCACGTGATGTCTTTGCCGAGTTCGCCTGGGTTTGCTCCATGATTGGCGTTGACCTGTCCCGGATTTCCGAGGAAGTCATTTTCTGGGCCACCAAGGAGTTCTCCTTCGTCACGCTGCATGACTCGTACTCCACGGGGTCCTCGATCATGCCGCAGAAGAAGAACCCGGATGTTGCCGAGCTCGCGCGCGGCAAGGCGGGACGCCTCATCGGCAACCTGACCGGCCTCCTCGCGACGCTCAAGGGCCTGCCGCTCGCGTACAACCGCGATCTGCAGGAAGACAAGGAGCCGGTCTTCGACGCCGCGGACACCCTGGAGCTCTTGCTCCCGGCCGTGTCCGGCATGATCGCCACGCTCACGTTCAACACCGAGCGGATGGAATCACTGGCACCCCAGGGCTTTGCGCTGGCGACCGATATCGCCGAATGGCTGGTCCGCCAGGGCGTTCCGTTCCGCGAGGCGCACGAGCTCTCCGGGGCAGCGGTGAAGCAGGCCGAAGGCCGGGGCGTGGAACTGTGGGATCTCACGGACGAAGAGTACGCAGCGATTTCGGAGCACCTGACGCCCGAGGTCCGCTCTGTGCTGAGCACCGAAGGTTCCCTCAACAGCCGCAACTCGCAAGGCGGAACCGCACCGGCCGCCGTCGAACGCCAACTGGCTGCTTTGGAAGCTGAACTGGACGCAGCGCGCTCCTACGCGTTGTAACCCTCGTCCGCCGGGAGCGGGACGGTGCCTGAAGGCGCCGTCCCGCTCTTCGTTTAACTCTGCGTTAGCATGGCGATATGACCCGGATCACCCCAGAGACGCTGCCCGCAGAGCTTCACAAAGCCGCCGGCACCGTCACCCGACTCCTTGCCAAAATGGACGACGTGTCCGTAGCCGAACCCTCGGAACTTCCCGGTTGGACCCGTGGACACGTCCTTGCCCATGTCAGGGGCATTGCCGACGCGATGGCACGCCAGCTCGAATATGCACGCCGTGGAGAAACCATCGAACTGTACGACGGCGGCATGGAGGGACGCACGAAAGCGATTGAACTGGCCGCCGGTCACAGCCTTGCGCAGCACACGGAGTCCGTCACCGCTGCGCTGGCTTCCGCCCTCGCCGCATTCGACGCCTTGGGTCCTGACGACTGGCAAGCCCGGATTGCCTATCGGGACGGAACAGTCCTCGACGGCGGCCTGGCGCTGTGGCGCGAACTCACCATCCATGCCGCGGACCTGCGTCTCGGATTCGGACCGGAGACCTGGAGCCGCCCGTTCTGCGAACACCTCGTGGGTTTCCTGGCCGCGCGCGTGCCCGGGAGATACAAGCTGGTCCTGCAGCCTACCGGCCTTCCGCAGCTGAGCATCGGCAGCGGTGGCACGTCGATTGCGATCACCGGCATGCTGACGGACATCGCAGCCTGGTTGGCGGGTCGCGAACCGAGCCTCGGCAGCCTCCGGGCAACTGCGGCCGCCGACGGCGTCGAACTGCCCGAACTTCTGCCCTGGCCGGCCGCCCAACCCGCTGCCCGGTAGTCCACCGACGCTTCTTCACGTTCCGCGTGTTTGGTGCGGTCGCTTCCTCACGTTCCGTGTGTTTGGTGCGGTCGCTTGCTCACGTTCCGTGTGTTTGGTGCGGTCGCTTCCTCACGTTCCGCGTGTTTGGGCCGGTCGCTTCCTCACGTTCCGCGTGTTTGGTCCGGTCGCTTCCTCACGTTCCGTGTGTTTGGTGCGGACGCTTGCTCACGCCCAGTCGACTCAACAGCGCGACGCCGGCACTAGGCGTGGGTGCCGACGCCGGCTGCCGTGCGGGAGGGATGGACCGCAACGGGCTTTGCCGCTGCCCGCCACAAATGCATGGTGGCGTAGGAGCGCCAAGGGCTGACTTCCCGGAAGTCGGCACTGAGTCCCGCCCCTGACGGAAGGACCTTCAAGCCGTTCCGGACCGCAGCATCGTTGGCCAGCAGAATGTCCGGAGCGCCGAGCACGCGCATCGCGACGTATCCCACGGTCCACGGCCCCACCCCGGGCAAGGGGAGCAGCTTGCGTCCAAGGCTTTCGACGTCGTCGCCGTAGTCGAAATCAAGTGTCCCGGTAGCCATGGCCTCCGCAGCTGACACGATGGAGTCGATGCGACGCCGGGGTCCCCGGAGCAGGGCCCGGCCGTGCTCGGCGAGTTCTGCCGCCGTCGGAAACAGTCGATCCAAATCCGGTCCGCCCACACCGGCGGGGGAGCCGGCGTCCGACAACTGCGTGAGGGCCGTACGGGCGGCGGCGACGGTGATCTGTTGGCCGATCATCGCCCGGATCAGTAGTTCCTGGGGATCCACCGCGCCGGGAACCCGGATACCGGGAATGGCCGGGATTCTGCCGGACAGCCGGGGGTCTTTGGCAAGGGCGTCATCGATCGCCTGCGGATCGGCGTCGAGGTCGAACAGTCTCCGGACCCGGCTCAACAGTGCGGGGAGGTCGTGGAGATCCAGGGCGTTGACCGTCAATTGCAGGGGCTTTCCACGGGATTCAGGGTTGAAGGAGACAGAGAAGGATGCGTTGCC
This sequence comes from Paenarthrobacter sp. C1, assembly GCF_049315185.1. Classification (NCBI taxonomy): domain Bacteria; kingdom Bacillati; phylum Actinomycetota; class Actinomycetes; order Micrococcales; family Micrococcaceae; genus Paenarthrobacter; species Paenarthrobacter sp. C1. Next base: position 1,743,808 of record NZ_CP186052.1, read on the forward strand.
TCGAGGCAGGCGCAGGGTGCGTGCGTAGCTCCGGGTTCCGTCGGCCGAGGTGTCCGCAGACTCGATGCCGGGAACTGCGCGTACTGCCAGGAAGTCGAAGATTCCGGGGTCGAACGGTTCCCTGTAGGGCAGGTTCAGTGTCAGCGCCGAGGGCGTGGCCTCCGAAACCCCGGCACCACGGCGCAGGCCGGTCTTCGCCCCGGTGGCGCGCAACGCCGTCGGGGTCATGGCGAACACTTCACCGATGGTGTCGTTGAATTGGCGCACGCTGTTGAACCCGGAAGCGAATGCGACATCTGCCAGAAGCATGTCCGTAGAGACCAACAGGGTCCTGGCCGTCTGCGCTCTGCTTGCCCGTGCAAGGGAGAGCGGGCTCGCGCCCAGTTCATGGCTGAGGATGCGGTTGAGATGGCGGGCTGAGTACCCCAAACGGTGCGCCAGGCCATCGACGCCTTCGCGGGTTATGACACCGTCGTTGATCAATCGCATGGCGCGGCCGGCGATATCGGAACGGAGGTTCCACGCGGGCGTCCCGGGAACCGCTTCGGGCAGGCATCGCTTGCAGGCCCGGTAGCCGGCCTCGTGCGCTGCCGCCGATGTTTCATAGAACGTGACGTTCTCGGCCTTGGGTGTCCGGGCGGGACAGGATGGCCGGCAATAGATGCCGGTGGACCTGACGGCTGTGAAGAATTGACCGTCGAACCGGGTGTCGCGGGCGTCGATTGCCCGGTAGCGCTGCCAGAAGTCCATGGCTTCATCCTGCCAGCCGCCCCGGGTCGGTGCTAGCGGAAATCGGACATGTCCGTTACGGGGGTTGTTGCTAGGGTCTGGTCATGAGTTCGTCCATGGAGAATGGTGTCAGCGACCCGGCGGAAGTGCGTAGCTTCCTTGAGGGCGACCCCCGTGTGATCGCCCCGCTGATCCTTGGCGCTGTACTGACCCACAACTCGGAAGCGGGCCCGGTTTCCGTCCGCCTGACGGAAGTCGAGGCCTATATGGGTCCCAAGGATTCCGAACACCCCGACCCCGGTTCGCACACCTTCGGCGGCCCCACGGCCCGGAACGCGCCCATGTTTGGACCGCCGGGATTTCTCTACGTCTACTTCACCTATGGCATGCACTATTGCGCCAACATCGTTTGCGGACCCGACGGTTCACCCTCGGCTTTGCTCCTGCGGGCGGGAGAAATCGTCGACGGCGAAGGCCTCGCCGCCGTCCGAAGACCGGCCTCGAAAGCACATAAGGACCTGGCCAGCGGACCAGCCAGGCTCGCCTCCGCACTGGGACTGACGACGTCGGACACCGGCCGTGACGCGCTCGCGGAACCCTTCAGCTTGTGGTTGCCTGCAGTTCCGGCGGCGGCAGTGGCCAGCGGTCCCCGCGTTGGAGTGGCGGGACCGGGCGGCACCACCGAGTACCCGTGGCGTTTTTGGATCGAGGATGACCCGACTGTGTCCAGGTACAAGGCGGCCCGGCCCAGAAAAAGGCCTGCATCCGGGTAACTTTCCCCTCCGGCAGTACGACTTTCCTGTGACGCAGTCCGAGGTATGACTTGTACCCCACGCGTTTACCAAAATCGCTGTAGAATGGTAGGTCTGTCTTTTGCGATAGGGGTTACGGTTCGATGCACGACGCTGATTTGGTCCACGAGCAGGAATACGTTGCCGGGCTTTACGCCCGGCTCGATGAGCTGCGCGCTGAAAAGCGCGCCCAGCTGGCGCAGGTGCGCAAGGCAGGCGCGGTGGGAACCATGCAGAACGTCTCAGAGCGTGACGCGTTCGCTGCCCTGTACGAGGACCGCCTTGCCCAGCTCGACGCCGTCGACGACCGCTTGGTCTTCGGCCGCCTCGACCTGGATTCCGGAGAGGCGCAGTACATCGGTCGCATCGGCCTGTCCACGGCCGACCTCCAGCGGCTCATGGTCGACTGGCGTGCGCCCGAAGCCGGCCACTTCTATCAGGCGACCGCGTTCGACCGCCAAGGTGTGCGCCGCCGTCGTCACCTGATCCTTCAGGGACGCGACGTCAAGGCGATCGAAGATGACGTCCTGGACGCGGGGATGCTGGCCGACAACGACTCCCTCCAAGGCGAAGGCGCGCTGCTGGCCGCGCTGAATTCGAAGCGTACGGGCCGGATGTCGGACATCGTGGGCACCATCCAGTCCGAACAGGACAGGATCATCCGTTCCTCCATTTCAGGGGCGCTCGTTGTTCAAGGTGGTCCCGGTACGGGTAAGACCGCTGTTGCCCTGCACCGCGCGGCCTACCTGCTCTACACGCACCGCGACCGGCTCAAGAGCGCCGGCGTCCTGCTGGTGGGACCGTCGTCGTCGTTCATGCACTACATCGAACGCGTGCTCCCGTCCCTCGGTGAAACAGGGGTGGTCATGGCCAGCCTCGGCCGCCTGATGCCCGGCATCAACGCCATCCCCGAGGAAAACGCCGACGTCGCTGCCCTCAAGGGCAAGCTCGACATGGCCAAGGTGGTGGCCAACGCTGTGGCGAACCGGCAACGGACACCTGCCGAGGACCGCATCCTGGAAGTCGATTCACGGAAGCTGACGCTCACCGTGCGCCAAGTGCGCCGTGCCCGCGAAAAGGCCCGCGCCACCGGCAAGCCCCACAACGAAGCACGCCTGACGTTCGTCAAGATTCTCCTGCGCGAGCTCACCGAGCAGCTGACGGACCTCGTCGAGGAATCGAACATCGGCAACAACGCCGATCGCGCCTACCTTGCCGAGGACGTTCGCTCTGCCAGGGACGTCCGGATCGCGTTGAACTTGTGCTGGATGCCGATGACGCCGGAGAAGCTCATCTCGGAACTCTTCAGCAAGCCCGCCATCCTCGAAGCGTGCACGCCGCACCTGACACCCGAACAGCGTTCCTTGCTCCAGCGGCCTGTCGACGCGCCGTGGACCGAAGCAGACGTTCCGCTCCTGGATGAGGCCGCCGAACTTCTGGGCGAGCTGGATCCGGCAGCCGGCAGGGGATTGGCCCAGCAGGAAGCTGACCGCGCTCGTGACCTTGCCAATGCCAAGCAGACCCTGGCCAACATGGAAGCCATGGGCGTCGACGTCCTGGTCACGGCCGAAGAGCTCGCGGAGCAAAACCAAGAGCGCGAAGGCCGGTTGACCGCTGCCGAGCGCGCCACGAGCGACAGGTCGTGGGCCTTCGGCCACATCGTGGTTGACGAGGCCCAGGAGCTCTCACCCATGCAGTGGCGCCTGTTGGTGCGCCGCTGCCCGTTGAAGTCCTTCACCATCGTGGGCGACATCGCCCAGACGAGTGCCGCAGCCGGTGCCAATTCGTGGCAGAGCGCATTGGCGCCGTCGTTCGGTGACCGCTGGACGCTGGAGGAATTGACGGTCAACTACCGCACGCCGTCACAGATCGCAGAAGCTGCCGTCCGCATGGCCAACCGGGCCGGGCTGGTGGTCTCAGCCCCGAAGGCGGTGCGTGAGGGCAAGTGGTCACCCATCGTTGACCGCGTGGAGCCGGACGGTATTGTGCAGCGCCTGGTGGACGTCCTGCCGGAGGAAGTGGAAGCGATCGACGGCGGCCTGCTGGCCGTCATTGCCGACGGTCCCTTGCTGCCGCAGGCAACCGCGGCCTTGAAAGAGGTCTACGGGCGCCGTATCGGTGCCGGGGCAGGCAGCTACGAACAGGACATCGTGGTCATCAGCCCCAAGGAAGCGAAGGGGCTGGAATTCGACGGCGTTGTGGTCCTTGAGCCGGCCGCGATGCTCAACCACGAGCACGGCAAGGTAGGCGACCTCTACGTTGCCATGACCCGGGCCACGCAGCGTCTGCGCCTCATCGCGGCCGCGCCGGTGCCGGCCGGTATCGAGCGCTAGGCAAAACCGTCCCCGCAACCCTGCTAACTTAGATCTCGTGTCACACGTAAACAACCTCGAGTCCCAGCACAACGATCCCGCCTTTGCCAACATCTGGCAGGAACTTACTTGGCGCGGCCTGGTCCACGTTTCCACTGATGAAACGGAACTGGAAAAACTGCTCGCCGGGGACCCGATCACGTATTACTGTGGCTTCGATCCCACGGCGCCGTCACTGCACTTGGGCAACCTCGTGCAGTTGCTGCTGATGCGTCGCCTGCAGTTGGCCGGCCACAAACCCCTCGGTTTGGTGGGCGGTTCCACCGGCCTGATCGGCGACCCGCGTCCGACGGCGGAGCGCACCTTGAACACCAAGGACACCGTGGCCGAGTGGGTGGGTTACCTGCAGGGCCAGGTTCGCCGCTTCCTCAGCTTTGAGGGTGACAACGCTGCCCGCATGGTCAACAACCTTGACTGGACTGCGCCCCTGAGTGCCATCGACTTCCTCCGGGAAATCGGCAAGCACTTCCGCGTGGGCACCATGCTCCGCAAGGACGCTGTTGCCTCGCGCCTGAATTCCGACGAGGGCATCAGCTACACCGAGTTCAGCTACCAGATCCTGCAGGGCATGGACTACCTCCAGCTCTTCCGCGACTACAACTGCGTCCTGCAGACCGGCGGTTCGGACCAGTGGGGCAACCTCACCAGCGGAACCGAGCTCATCCGCAAGGTGGAGGGCAAGAGCGTGCACGCCCTGGGTACGCCGTTGATCACCAACTCCGACGGCACCAAGTTCGGCAAGAGCGAAGGCAATGCTGTCTGGCTTGACCCGGACATGTGCAGCCCGTACACCTTCTACCAGTTCTGGCTGAACACGGCGGACGCTGACGTCGTGGATCGCCTTAAGGTGTTCACCTTCCTCTCGCGTGCCGAGATCGAAGCGTTGGGCGAGGCCGTGGCGGAACGTCCGTTTGCCCGCGAAGGCCAGAAGAAGCTTGCCTACGAAGTGACGTCGTTGGTCCACGGAGTCGACGCCACGGAGAAGGTCATCGCTGCCTCCGCTGCCCTTTTCGGGAACGGCGACCTCACGGTTCTGGACGAGCGCACCCTGGAGGCGGCCACTGCGGAACTTCCTTCGGCGACGATCAACGCTGACGGGCTCGGCATCATCGATCTCCTGGTTGCGTCCGGACTTTCCGAGAGCAAGTCGGCTGCCCGACGGACAGTTGGCGAAGGTGGTGCGTACGTGAACAACACCAAGGTGTCCGATCCCGACGCCGTCATTGCCCAGGACGAACTCCTTCACGGCCGTTACTTGCTGCTCCGCCGGGGCAAGAAGAACCTGGCCACGATCGAGGTCTCGGCCTAGGTTCCTTGGCAACCCAGCTCTGAAAGGGCCGGCGACCGTTATGGTTGCCGGCCCTTTTGTGTCTAAGCGCGGGTTGATAAGCTCCTCAGGCCGGTGGGCTTGTCGCGGAGAGGCGGCTGTCGGGGAGGGGTGGCTGTCGCGGAGACGTGCCTGTCGCCGAGACGTGGCTGTCGCGAAGGGGTGGCCGGCGCGGAGGGGGCGGTCATCCTCTGCGCGCTCGGTCGTTCCTCCCTTGGACGCGCGCTGCCGGATAACCGCCCCCTCTTTCCGACGCTCGCTCACATCCCTAGGGTTTGAGCGTGACGCTTGCTCACTTCCCTCGGGTTTGGTTGTGACGCTTGCTCACTTCCCTCGGGTTTGGTTGTGACGCTTGCTCACTTCCCTCGGGTTTGGTTGTGACGCTTGCTCACATCCCTAGGGTTTGGGCCGGTCGCTTGGTCGCGTTCCGCTGGGATGGGGTTCGACGGCGGTTGTTGGGTTGGGTGTGTGGGTGTCGGGGGTGTGGGTGGGTTGTGATGGGGTTCACGGTGGTTGTTTTGGTGGGTTTGGGGGTGGTTTGTTGGGTTGGTGGGGTTGTTTGGGTTGTGTTTGCGGGGTTTTTGGGTGGTGTTGGGGTGGATTTGGTGTGGGGGTGGGGCGCGTGTAAAGTTATTCGAGTCGCCGCCGCTGATGCGGAAAGATAGCGACCGACTCCCTTTCAAATCACCGGTTCCGGTTGTGCTTTTGTGTGCTTCTGGTGGGTGGGGAGGCCCGGGGTTTGGTTTGCTTTGTGCGGCCGGCTCGGGTAAGTTTGGAAAGTTGCTCCGGAGCGATCCTGGACCCTGTGGGGTGTGGGTGGTGCCGGTAGTGTCTGTTGTTTGAGAACTCAATAGTGTGCCAAGTTTGTTGATACCGATTGTTTTATTGATTGGTTGAAATTTTGCCAGGTTGCTGCGCACCCCCGTGTGGTGGTCTGGTTTTCAGCTGGTTTCGAATTTTGTGCAGCCGTGTTTGCCGTTATTTCCGGTGGGTGTGGTTGTGTCTGTTTGATTTTGTTTTCAACGGAGAGTTTGATCCTGGCTCAGGATGAACGCTGGCGGCGTGCTTAACACATGCAAGTCGAACGATGATCCCAGCTTGCTGGGGGATTAGTGGCGAACGGGTGAGTAACACGTGAGTAACCTGCCCTTGACTCTGGGATAAGCCTGGGAAACTGGGTCTAATACCGGATATGACTCCTCATCGCATGGTGGGGGTGGAAAGCTTTGTGGTTTTGGATGGACTCGCGGCCTATCAGCTTGTTGGTGGGGTAATGGCCTACCAAGGCGACGACGGGTAGCCGGCCTGAGAGGGTGACCGGCCACACTGGGACTGAGACACGGCCCAGACTCCTACGGGAGGCAGCAGTGGGGAATATTGCACAATGGGCGCAAGCCTGATGCAGCGACGCCGCGTGAGGGATGACGGCCTTCGGCAAACCTCTTTCAGTAGGGAAGAAGCGTAAGTGACGGTACCTGCAGAAGAAGCGCCGGCTAACTACGTGCCAGCAGCCGCGGTAATACGTAGGGCGCAAGCGTTATCCGGAATTATTGGGCGTAAAGAGCTCGTAGGCGGTTTGTCGCGTCTGCTGTGAAAGACCGGGGCTCAACTCCGGTTCTGCAGTGGGTACGGGCAGACTAGAGTGCAGTAGGGGAGACTGGAATTCCTGGTGTAGCGGTGAAATGCGCAGATATCAGGAGGAACACCGATGGCGAAGGCAGGTCTCTGGGCTGTAACTGACGCTGAGGAGCGAAAGCATGGGGAGCGAACAGGATTAGATACCCTGGTAGTCCATGCCGTAAACGTTGGGCACTAGGTGTGGGGGACATTCCACGTTTTCCGCGCCGTAGCTAACGCATTAAGTGCCCCGCCTGGGGAGTACGGCCGCAAGGCTAAAACTCAAAGGAATTGACGGGGGCCCGCACAAGCGGCGGAGCATGCGGATTAATTCGATGCAACGCGAAGAACCTTACCAAGGCTTGACATGAACCGGAAAGACCTGGAAACAGGTGCCCCGCTTGCGGTCGGTTTACAGGTGGTGCATGGTTGTCGTCAGCTCGTGTCGTGAGATGTTGGTTAAGTCCCGCAACGAGCGCAACCCTCGTTCTATGTTGCCAGCGGTTCGGCCGGGGACTCATAGGAGACTGCCGGGGTCAACTCGGAGGAAGGTGGGGACGACGTCAAATCATCATGCCCCTTATGTCTTGGGCTTCACGCATGCTACAATGGCCGGTACAAAGGGTTGCGATACTGTGAGGTGGAGCTAATCCCAAAAAGCCGGTCTCAGTTCGGATTGGGGTCTGCAACTCGACCCCATGAAGTCGGAGTCGCTAGTAATCGCAGATCAGCAACGCTGCGGTGAATACGTTCCCGGGCCTTGTACACACCGCCCGTCAAGTCACGAAAGTTGGTAACACCCGAAGCCGGTGGCCTAACCCTTGTGTGGGGGAGCCGTCGAAGGTGGGACCGGCGATTGGGACTAAGTCGTAACAAGGTAGCCGTACCGGAAGGTGCGGCTGGATCACCTCCTTTCTAAGGAGCTGCTTGCAATGATTGGTGCCCTGCATGGGGTGTCTGGTTGTTGTCAGTGTTGCCCATTGCGCAGGCGTTTGTTCTGCGGTGGGTGCTCATGGGTGGAATATCAACGAATCATTTTTTTGGCATGGCTTTCGTGGTTGTGTCCTGGTGCTAGTACGGCGGTTCGTGCTCCTGCTTTGTGTGGGGGTGTGGGTTGTTGGGAACGTGTCCGGGGTGTTGCTGGTGGGGGTTGTGTTTGGCGCACTGTTGGGTCCTGAGGCAACAGGACCTTTTTGCAGCAATGCAGGGGGCACTTCTGGTGTTTCTTTTGTTCCTGCAGCCGGTTCCTCCGGTCTTTGTGTTGCGGCCTGCGTGTGTGGGTTGTGGCGGGTTGGGGGTTGGTTGATGGGGTTGTTGTTTGAGAACTACATAGTGGACGCGAGCATCTGGGACATACACGCTTTGGTGTGTGTGTTCCATACAGCAATTTCTTATGAATGAACCTTGGGCCGTAGTGGCTCGTGGTTCTCTCGAGTAAGTTTTTGATCATGTTTGTGTGGTCAAGTTTTTAAGGGCACACGGTGGATGCCTTGGCATTAGGAGCCGAAGAAGGACGTAGGAATCTGCGATAAGCCTGGGGAGTTGATAACCGAGCGTTGATCCCAGGATGTCCGAATGGGGAAACCCCGCACAACGCTGTCATGGTGATTGTGTGACCCGCATCTGAACACATAGGGTGCGTGGGGGAACGCGGGGAAGTGAAACATCTCAGTACCCGCAGGAAGAGAAAACAAGAGTGATTCCGTTAGTAGTGGCGAGCGAACGCGGATCAGGCTAAACCGTTTCCATGTGTGATAGCCGGCGGGCGTTGCATGGGCGGGGTTGTGGGACTTTCCGTTCTGGTTCTGCCGGGCCAGTGAGGTGAGAGTGCGTGCATAGGTGAACGGTCTTGAAAGGCCGGCCAGAGAGGGTGTGAGCCCCGTAACCGTAATGTTGTGTGCCGCCTGGAGAGTATCCCAAGTAGCACGGGGCCCGAGAAATCCCGTGCGAATCTGTCAGGACCACCTGATAAGCCTAAATACTTCCTAATGACCGATAGCGGACCAGTACCGTGAGGGAAAGGTGAAAAGTACCCCGGGAGGGGAGTGAAACAGTACCTGAAACCGTGTGCTTACAATCCGTCGGAGCAGTCTTGTTACTGTGACGGCGTGCCTTTTGAAGAATGAGCCTGCGAGTTAGTGTTACGTCGCGAGGTTAACCCGTGTGGGGTAGCCGTAGCGAAAGCGAGTCTGAATAGGGCGAGTGTAGTGGCGTGATCTAGACCCGAAGCGGAGTGATCTACCCATGGCCAGGTTGAAGCGACGGTAAGACGTCGTGGAGGACCGAACCCACTTCAGTTGAAAATGGAGGGGATGAGCTGTGGGTAGGGGTGAAAGGCCAATCAAACTCCGTGATAGCTGGTTCTCCCCGAAATGCATTTAGGTGCAGCGTTGCGTGTTTCTTGCCGGAGGTAGAGCTACTGGATGGCCGATGGGCCCTACAAGGTTACTGACGTCAGCCAAACTCCGAATGCCGGTAAGTCAGAGCGCAGCAGTGAGACTGTGGGGGATAAGCTTCATAGTCGAGAGGGAAACAGCCCAGACCACCAACTAAGGCCCCTAAGCGTGTGCTAAGTGGGAAAGGATGTGGAGTTGCGAAGACAACCAGGAGGTTGGCTTAGAAGCAGCCATCCTTGAAAGAGTGCGTAATAGCTCACTGGTCAAGTGATTCCGCGCCGACAATGTAGCGGGGCTCAAGTACACCGCCGAAGTTGTGGATTTCACACAGTACCCTAGCCTTCGTGGTTCAGGGGTGTGGAGTGGTAGGGGAGCGTCGTGTGGGCAGTGAAGTCGCGGTGGAAACCAGCGGTGGAGCCTACACGAGTGAGAATGCAGGCATGAGTAGCGAAAGACGGGTGAGAAACCCGTCCGCCGAATGATCAAGGGTTCCAGGGTCAAGCTAATCTGCCCTGGGTAAGTCGGGACCTAAGGCGAGGCCGACAGGCGTAGTCGATGGACAACGGGTTGATATTCCCGTACCGGCGAAAAACCGCCCATGCCAAGCGGGGATACTAACCGCCCGGAGCCTGCCCGCTCACCCTTGTGGTGTTGTGGGTTTTGGCCGAGCGCGGGACCTGATCCCGGGAGGTAAGCGTATTAACAGGTGTGACGCAGGAAGGTAGCCGGGCCGGGCGATGGTTGCCCCGGTCTAAGGATGTAGGGTCAGGGATAGGCAAATCCGTTCCTGTGTGCTTCGAGCACGTTCCTGAGATCTGATGGGACTCCCGTAAGGGGGGATCCGGTGATCCTATGCTGCCAAGAAAAGCATCGACGCGAGGTTTTAGCCGCCCGTACCCCAAACCGACACAGGTGATCAGGTAGAGAATACCAAGGCGATCGAGAGAATTATGGTTAAGGAACTCGGCAAAATGCCCCCGTAACTTCGGGAGAAGGGGGCCTGCCCCGTGATGGAGACTTGCTCTCCGTGAGCGGGTGTGGGCCGCAGAGACCAGGGGGAAGCGACTGTTTACTAAAAACACAGGTCCGTGCGAAGTCGCAAGACGATGTATACGGACTGACTCCTGCCCGGTGCTGGAAGGTTAAGAGGACCGGTTAGCCACTTGTGGCGAAGCTGAGAATTTAAACCCCAGTAAACGGCGGTGGTAACTATAACCATCCTAAGGTAGCGAAATTCCTTGTCGGGTAAGTTCCGACCTGCACGAATGGAGTAACGACTTCCCCGCTGTCTCAACCATAAACTCGGCGAAATTGCAGTACGAGTAAAGATGCTCGTTACGCGCAGCAGGACGGAAAGACCCCGAGACCTTTACTATAGTTTGGTATTGGTGTTCGGAGTGGCTTGTGTAGGATAGGTGGGAGACGTTGAAACCCGGACGCCAGTTCGGGTGGAGTCATCGTTGAAATACCACTCTGGTCACTTTGGACATCTAACTTCGGCCCGTGATCCGGGTCAGGGACAGTGCCTGATGGGTAGTTTAACTGGGGCGGTTGCCTCCTAAAAAGTAACGGAGGCGCCCAAAGGTTCCCTCAGCCTGGTTGGCAATCAGGTGTCGAGTGTAAGTGCACAAGGGAGCTTGACTGTGAGAGAGACATCTCGAGCAGGGACGAAAGTCGGGACTAGTGATCCGGCGGTACATTGTGGAATGGCCGTCGCTCAACGGATAAAAGGTACCTCGGGGATAACAGGCTGATCTTGCCCAAGAGTCCATATCGACGGCATGGTTTGGCACCTCGATGTCGGCTCGTCGCATCCTGGGGCTGGAGTAGGTCCCAAGGGTTGGGCTGTTCGCCCATTAAAGCGGTACGCGAGCTGGGTTTAGAACGTCGTGAGACAGTTCGGTCCCTATCCGCTGCGCGCGCAGGAAATTTGAGAAGGGCTGTCCTTAGTACGAGAGGACCGGGACGGACGAACCTCTGGTGTGTCAGTTGTACTGCCAAGTGCATCGCTGATTAGCTACGTTCGGATGGGATAACCGCTGAAAGCATCTAAGCGGGAAGCTCGCTTCAAGATGAGATTTCCATACACATTATGTGTGAGAGGCCCCCAGCCAGACCACTGGGTTGATAGGCCGGATGTGGAAGCGAGGACTAAAGACTCGTGAAGCTGACCGGTACTAATAGGCCAACAACTTACACCACACACAAAACACTGCACGCGTCCACTATGTGGTTCCCGAACAACAACCGTTCCAGGAACCAACAACAACTACATAACACCACAGTTGTAACCACAAGCTTCCCACCCACCCCCACACCAACGCGGGGTTGGGACGGGTAACAGAGTTACGGCGGTCATAGCGTGGGGAAACGCCCGGTCCCATTCCGAACCCGGAAGCTAAGACCCACAGCGCCGATGGTACTGCACCCGGGAGGGTGGGAGAGTAGGACACCGCCGGACAACCATTAACGAAGAGCCCCAACCACGGTTGGGGCTCTTCCATTTAACACACACAACCCCCACACAAGCACCGGCCCTGCCCACTCGTGGCAGTTCCTGTGGGCCTTCGTGCTTGTGAGACTTGCCACGGGTGCCCCAAATCGGGGTTCCACGTTCGGGACTGATGGCGGGGTCGAATAGAATTGAATGAGATATACGAGTCGGGAGCTTCGGGCTGCCGGCGGCGTGACAACGAAATAAGGGTTATGAGCGACTACGCACGCGCCAGTGGTCGGCTCGCAACAGGAGGAATCCACCATGGCTGAGCACAACGGCGGCAATCGCGGCGGCAATCGCGGAAACTTCGGCGGGAACCGGGACGACCGCGGTTCGTACCGCCCCAACAACAATTCCGGCGGAGATCCTCGCGGATTCCGTTCCAGGGAAAACCGGGACAGCAACGATCGTCCGGCTCGTGATGGTGAGCGTCGTCCTTTCAACAACGATCGTGGTGACCGTCCGGCTCGTGATGGTGAGCGTCGTCCTTTCAACAACGATCGTGGTGACCGTCCGGCTCGTGATGGTGAGCGTCGTCCTTTCAACAACGATCGTGGTGACCGTCCGGCCCGTGACGGCGAACGTCGTCCGTTCGGTGACCGTCCGGCCCGTGATGGTGAGCGTCGTTCCTTCGGTGGGGATCGTGATCGAAAGCCGTTTGGTGATCGTGGTGACCGTCCGGCCCGTGATGGTGAGCGTCGTTCCTTCGGTGGCGACCGTGACCGCAAGCCTTTCGGTGACCGTCCGGCCCGTGATGGTGAGCGTCGTTCCTTCGGTGGCGACCGCGATCGCAAGCCTTTTGGTGACCGCCCCGAGCGCGGCCCGAGGAACTTTGACGGTCCTCGTCGTGATGGCGATGACCGCCGTCCCTTCAACAACGATCGTGGAGATCGCAAGCCTTTCGGTGACCGTCCGGCCCGTGATGGTGAGCGTCGTTCCTTCGGTGGCGACCGCGATCGCAAGCCCTTCGGTGACCGCAAGCCTTTCGGCGACCGCCCCGACCGTGGTGACCGCCCCGCCCGCGGTGACCGTCCGGCCCGTGATGGTGAGCGTCGCTCCTTCGGCAGTGACCGCGGCAATTCCTGGGAAGAGCGTCCTGCACGGGTCCCCAACGCCAAGGACATCCGCAGCGCAAACCGTCCTGACCGCGAACGTTCCCCCGAGATCGATGACGACGTCACGGGCAAGGAACTCGACCGTGCCACGGGTCACCAGATCAAGACCCTTGAAGAGCAGAGCGCAGGCTGGGTTGCAAAGCACCTGGTCATGGCCGGGCGCCTGATCGACATTGAACCGGAGCTTGCGTTCCAGCACGCCCTGGCTGCAAGCCGCCGCGGTGGCCGTCTCTCGGCTGTCCGTGAAGCTGTGGGTCTGACGGCTTACGCTGCCGGCCACTATGGCGAGGCACTGCGTGAATTCCGTACCTACCGCCGTATCAGCGGATCGAACGTACACCTGCCCGTAATGGCCGACTGCGAACGTGGCCTCGGCCGCCCGGACCGTGCATTGGATATGGTCCGTTCGCCCGAAGCCCAGGATCTTGACGCTCCGGGCAAGGTGGAGCTGGCGATTGTGGCGTCCGGTGCACGTACGGACCTGAATCAATTGGACGCTGCTGTCAGCGAGCTTGAGATCCCGCAGTTGGACATCAACCGGGCGTTCTCCTACAGCCCCCGTCTCTTCCGTGCTTACGCTGAGGCACTGAGCGCTGTTGGCCGTACTGAGGAAGCCGACAAGTGGGCCCGTCAGGCCCTCGTGGCCGAGAATGCTTTGGGCGTTGGCGATTTCGCTGAGCCTGAGATTCTTGACCTCGGCTGGGATGAGCAGGAAGAAGAAGCCGAACGCAGGCCGCGCTTCAAGACGCCGGCCCCGGAGGCCGACGTCGCAACGGCAGAAGCCGCGACAGCACAAACCGAAACGGTCATCGTGGAAGCCGCAGCGGCTGATGTTGAGCCCGACGAGGTTGAACTTGATGACGCTGAGTCGGATTACTTCGAGTCGGATGACGCCGAGTCGGACGTTGATTCCGTCGAGGACGAGGAAGAGCACAAGGAAGCAGACAACGAGGGTACCGACTCCCAGCATGGCTGATTCACTGATCTCGAGGTTTGATGCTGTCCTGTCGGACCTGGATGGCGTGGTCTACGCTGGACCGCACGCCATTCCGGGCGCCATCGAAGCGCTGCAGCGGCTGGCGTCCGTCGGGGTTGGTCTGGGTTATGTCACCAACAACGCATCCAGGACCCCCGCCCAGGTCGCCGCGCATCTGCGTGAGCTCGGTGCGCCGGCTGAGGACCATCAGGTAGTCAGTTCCTCGCAGGCAGCCGGGGAGCTCCTGGCTTCCCTGCTTCCCGCGGGGGCGCATGTCCTCATCACAGGCAGTGCGGCGTTGGCCCATGAGATCGAATTGGTGGGACTCAAACCGGTGCACAGTGCCGCTGAGTCTCCGGTTGCTGTCGTCCAGGGGTTCAACCCGGACATCGGCTGGAAGGATCTGGCCGAGGCGTCGTACGTGGTGGCCGGGGGAGCCATGTGGTTGGCCACCAACACGGACATGTCCATTCCTCAGGCACGCGGCATGGCGCCGGGCAACGGAACCCTCGTTGCCGCCGTCGCTGCTGCCACAGGGAAGTCCCCGTTGGTGGCGGGGAAGCCGGAAGCGCCGTTGTTCCATGCGGCAGCCAAGCGACTCAAGGCGGACCGGCCACTGGTGGTGGGCGACCGTCTGGACACTGACATCCTGGGCGGGAACCGTGCAGGATATGCGACGGCGGCCGTCCTCACCGGTGTTGACACCAAGCACACCATCCTGGCTGCAAGGACCGATGAGCGTCCCGACTACCTGCTGGCGAACCTCGAGGACCTCTACGCTCCGTATCCCGGAATTATCGACGACGGCGGCTCGTTCCGTTGCGGGTCGGCGTCGGCGGTTGCTGATGGCGGCACGGTGACGGTGACCGGCGAAGAGGGCGATCTCGACGCATGGCGCGCCGCGTGCGCGGCATGGTGGGCAGCTGTCCCGTACGCGTCGACAGCGCAGGCGCCGCAGCTGGAATGGCGAACTAACTAGACTGGTGCGATGACCGTGCCGAACAGTTCACCCGAGCCCGGGACGCCCGAGCCCGAAACCCGCGACATCCAGTGGCCTGACGACTCCGAGACCACCGGCGACGCACTCGTCGACAGGGCCCTCGGCTTGCTCGAAGGAGTCCGGGAAGCACCCATAGCGGAGCACGGTGAACTGTACGCCGGAATTCACGACTCCCTCTTGGCGGCGTTGGATGCGGAACCTGGACTCCCTGCCGCGCCGAGGCCCATCACCCCGGAAGGCGACAGCTAACGCATGGCACGACTCGATCAGGAACTTGTCACCCGCGGGCTGGCGAGGTCCCGTACCCATGCGGCCAAGCTCATCAGCGATGGCAAGGTCAGCTCCTCCGGCAGCGTCCTCGCCAAGGCAGCCCTTCAGGTCGATGCTGAGACGGAGCTTTCCGTCGAGGCCCATCTCGAAGACATCTACGCCAGCCGTGCCGGTCACAAACTGGCCGGCGCGCTGGAGGCCTTTCCCGCCGTCGCGGTGGCAGGGAAGCGGTGTCTCGACGCCGGTGCCTCCACCGGTGGTTTCACCGACGTGCTGCTCCGGCAAGGTGCAGCGCAGGTTGTGGCGGTCGACGTCGGGCACGGACAACTGGTGCCGCACCTTCGGGACGATCCGCGCGTGGACGTCCATGAGGGCCTCAACGTCCGGTATATGACCCCGGAGCAGATCGGCGGCACGGCCGCGCTGACTGTCGCGGACCTGTCCTTCATCTCGCTGACGCTGGTGGTGGCACCCCTGGCGTACTGCACTGATCCAGGCGGTGACCTGGTCCTCATGGTCAAGCCCCAGTTCGAAGTCGGCAAGGAGCGGCTGAGCCGGACCGGCGTTGTTTCTTCCGACAATGAACGACGCCGGGCTGTTGCCCAGGTTGCCCGGGCTGCGGTTGATTCGGGGTTGGATCTACGGGGCCTTGCGGCCAGTCCGTTGCCGGGCCAGGACGGAAATGTTGAATACTTCCTGTGGATGACGCGCCGGATGTCGGCTGCGTTGCCTAAGATCGAAGAGCGGGACCAGCACGTAGCTGCCTTGTTGAAGAACCTCTGGCCAAACCACTAGAAAGCAGAACCCGATGAGCAGGCGTGTACTTGTCCTTGCCCACACTGGGCGGGAGGAATCGCTCCGCGCTGCATGGGATGCCTGTACGCAATTGCACTCGTCAGGTTTGGTTCCTGTGCTGCAGAAATCCGAACTTGCAGACATCGAGCGGTTTTTCGGTGCTTTGGACACCCCGATTGAGATTTTGAACGACCACGTCAGATTGGAGGACGTGGAACTTGTCATGGTCCTGGGTGGCGATGGCACTATCCTGCGCGCCGCTGAGCTGGTCCGCGAGGTCGACGTCCCTCTGCTTGGGGTGAACCTTGGGCATGTGGGTTTCCTGGCCGAAAGCGAACGGGCTGACCTCGCCCAGACGGTGGAGTGGATCGCGAGCCGCCAATACACGGTGGAAGAGCGCATGACCATCGATGTCCAGGTGTGGATCAAGGGTCAAAAGATCTGGCACACGTGGGCTTTGAACGAGGCAGCCATCGAGAAAGCCAACCGGGAGCGGATGCTGGAGGTGGTGACGGAAGTGGACGAGCGTCCCCTGACCTCCTTCGGCTGTGATGGCGTGGTGATGGCTACCCCCACCGGGTCCACTGCCTACGCTTTCTCGTCGGGCGGACCCGTGGTGTGGCCGGAAGTTGAAGCGCTCGTGATTGTCCCCATCAGCGCACACGCACTCTTCGCCAAGCCCCTGGTGGTCTCTCCGCGCTCCAAATTGGCTGTTGAAATCATGAACCGCACGGATGCCCTGGGTGTTCTCTGGTGCGATGGGCGGCGCTCAGTGGATCTGCCGCCCGGTGCCCGGGTGGAGGTAACCCGATCAGCTACTCCGGTGCGGCTTGCCCGGACCCACAAGACGCCGTTCTCGGCCAGGCTCGTGCGTAAGTTCGAGCTTCCGATCCATGGCTGGCGTGGTCCGGCCCCCCGGAGCGGCGAAGTCCACACAGGTCCCATCCCTGTGATCCGGACCTTGTCGCCGGCTCCCTTGCCCAGTCCGCGGGATGTTGACAGTCCCCAGGACGGTGAACCTTCCGACCCCACGAATGCGAAGTGAACCATGCTTGAAGAACTCCGAATCCGTGACCTGGGCGTCATCACTGACGCTGCCCTGCCGCTGGGCCCTGGCCTCAGCGTCGTCACCGGCGAGACCGGTGCCGGCAAGACCATGGTGGTGACCGCCGTCGGGCTCCTTCTCGGTGCCCGATCGGATGCCGGGGCCGTCCGGAGTGGCGCCAAGTCCGCGTCGGCTGAGGCCGTGTTGAAGCTTGATCCCGCGCACAGTGCTGTGCAGCGGGCCAAGGACGCGGGGGGAGACGCCGAGGAGTTCGACGGCGTGGCTGAACTCCTGCTGGCCCGCACCGTGGGCGCGGATGGACGCAGCCGTGCGTACGTTGGCGGGCGCGCGGCACCGGTAGGGGTGCTGGCCGAACTGGGAGAGAGCCTGGTGGTGGTCCACGGCCAATCGGACCAGATCCGGTTGAAGAGCGCGACGGCACAGCGTCACGCTTTGGACCGCTTTGCCGGAGCGCCCCTGGCCAAAATCCTGGGGGAGTACCAGGAGAAGTACAACCACTGGAAAGCGATCCAGTCGGAGCTGGAGACTTTGCGGAGGGAAGCCCGCGAACGCTTGCGCGAGGCCGAATCCCTGGACGCGGCCCTCAAGGAGATCGACGAGGTGGATCCGCAGCCGGGCGAGGACGAGACCCTCAAAGCCGAAGCCGTGAAGCTGGCCAACGTCGAAGAACTAAGGCTTGCTGCAGCAGCGGCCCACGAGTCGCTCATTGCCGAGGAATTCGGTGAGTCTGGAGATGCCACCACCATGGTGGATGCGGCGAAGCGGACGCTGGAGCATGTTGCCGAGCACGATGAAGAGCTGCGCTCCGCTGCTGCACGGCTGGCCGAGGTGGGCTTCCTTCTCAACGACATTGCAGCGGAGCTTTCCAGCTACCAGGCAGCGCTTGATACGGAAGGCCCTGAACGCCTTTCCGAAATCGAGGACCGCCGCGCGGCCCTCGCCAAGCTGATCCGCAAGTATGCGCCCAGCATTGACGAGGTACTTGAGTGGGCCGCCGCAGCCCGGACCCGCCTGGACGAGCTTCAGGATGACTCCAGCCGTATCGAATCCCTCGACGCCGAGGTGGCCTCCACTGAGGTGGCGCTCCGCAAGCAGGCGGCGGCTATCAGCAAGGCACGTGCCAAGGCCGCCAAGGACCTGTCCGGACGCGTGAGTGCGGAGCTCAAGGCACTGGCCATGGCCGATGCAACCCTGGTGATCGAAGTGGACAGCACCGATTCACTGGGCCCTTGGGGAACCGACGAGATCGCTTTCCTCCTGCAGCCGCACTCGGGGGCTCCTGCCCGTCCGCTGGGCAAAGGAGCCTCCGGAGGTGAACTGTCCCGGGTCATGTTGGCGATCGAGGTTGTCCTGGCCGCCGTGGACCCTGTCCCGACCTTCGTCTTCGATGAGGTGGACGCAGGCGTGGGCGGCCGCGCCGCCGTCGAAATCGGCCGTCGGCTCGCCATGCTGGCACGGCACGTCCAAGTGCTGGTGGTCACCCATCTGCCGCAAGTGGCAGCTTTCGCCGACCAGCACATCCGTGTCACCAAGACCTCGGTGCGGGGTTCGGACGGCAAGACGGCCACCGGCTTCACTTCCAGCGACGTTCAGCTCCTCAGCGACGACGAACGCGTCAAGGAGCTGGCGCGCATGCTGGCAGGCCAGGAAGATTCCGAATCCGCTCAGGCCCACGCCCAGGAATTGCTGGATGATGCGAAGCTCCTGCCTCAGAGTGCCTGATGCCGCAGCGGTGCGGTGCGAAACGCGATGCGAGCACCATCACATCAAGAGGCTTTTGGCCGCCCGGCTCTTGATTGGAACGCGGTCCTGGGCAACCATTGACCATTTGGGGAATCCGAACAGGACGCTTGGAAGGCGTAATTGATGATAAGCTCGAATTCCGTGGTGCAGCGATCAAATTCCCGTGTAAATTCCCGGTTCCCGGGCTCGTCCAAGACGACCAAACACATCTTCGTCACCGGTGGTGTGGCGTCCTCGCTCGGTAAGGGTCTGACGGCTTCCAGCCTCGGCCACCTGCTGCGGGCACGCGGTTTGTCTGTAACTATGCAGAAGCTCGATCCCTACTTGAACGTGGATCCGGGCACGATGAACCCCTTCCAGCACGGCGAAGTATTCGTGACGGATGACGGCGCCGAAACCGACCTCGACATCGGACACTACGAGCGCTTCCTCGATGAAAACCTCGAAGGTTCGGCCAACGTCACAACCGGCCAGATCTACTCCACCGTTATCGCCAAGGAACGCCGCGGCGAATACCTGGGAGACACTGTCCAGGTCATCCCGCACATCACGGATGAAATCAAGCGCCGCATGCGCCTTCCTGCCGAAGGCAAGAACGCTCCGGACGTCATCATCACCGAAATCGGTGGCACCGTGGGCGACATCGAATCCCAGCCGTTCCTGGAATCGGCCCGTCAGGTCCGCCAGGATGTGGGACGCAACAACGTCTTCTTCCTGCACGTTTCCCTGGTGCCGTACATCGGCCCCTCCCAGGAACTGAAGACCAAGCCGACGCAGCACTCCGTGGCGGCCCTCCGTTCGATCGGTATCCAGCCTGAAGCCATCGTGATCCGTTCGGACCGTGAAGTCCCCGAAGCAATGCGCGAGAAGATCGGCCGCATGTGCGACGTCGACATCGACGCTGTGGTTAACGCCGCAGACGCACCCAGCATCTACGACATCCCCAAGACCCTGCACTCCCAGGGCCTGGATTCCTACATCGTCCGCGCGCTGGACCTGCCGTTCAAGGATGTCGACTGGAGCAAGTGGGACAAGCTGCTTGAAGCTGTCCACAACCCCAAGCACGAAGTCGAGATCGCTTTGGTGGGCAAGTACATCGACCTGCCCGACGCGTACCTCTCGGTGACCGAAGCCCTCCGCGCCGGTGGTTTCGCCAACGAGGCAAAGGTCAAGATCCGCTGGGTACCTTCGGATGAGTGCGAGACCCTGGCCGGTGCTACAAAGTCCTTGGCCGGCGTCGACGCCATCTGTGTTCCCGGCGGCTTCGGCATCCGTGGGCTTGAAGGCAAGCTGGGTGCTTTGAAGTTCGCCCGCGAATCCAAGCTTCCGGTCCTGGGCCTGTGCCTCGGACTGCAGTGCATGGTCATCGAGTACGCCCGTAACGTGGTTGGCCTTGAGGGCGCTTCCTCCAGCGAGTTCGAACCCGATTCCAAGTACCCGGTCATCGCCACCATGGAAGAGCAGCTGGACATTGTCGATGGCAAGGGAGACCTGGGCGGCACCATGCGCCTTGGCCTGTACGAAGCCAAGCTGGACGAGGGCTCGGTCATTGCCGAGACCTACGGCACCACAACGGTCAGCGAACGCCACCGCCACCGCTACGAGGTCAACAACAAGTACCGTGACCAGATCGCCGCGGAAGGACTGGTCTTCTCCGGTACGTCTCCTGACGGCAAGCTGGTGGAGTACGTGGAGCTTCCCCGCGAGGTCCACCCGTACTACGTGGCAACCCAGGCGCACCCGGAGCTCAGCTCACGCCCGACGCGCCCGCACCCGCTGTTCGCAGGTCTGGTGAAGGCTGCGCTCGAGCGTCGTGAAGGAGCCCCCGTTGCCACCAAGACCGGCGACCGCACGGTAGCAGCCAAGTAAACAGCAAGCACTAACGAAGGACGGCGCGATGCCCGGTATTTCTGAAACCCCCCGCACATCAAGGCAGGTTTCGGACATGCCGAGCCCGCGCCGTCTTTTGTCTACCAGCAAGGTTTACGAAGGACGCATCTGGGACGTGGTCAGTGACTCGTTCCAACTCAGTGAGGGCACGAACACCCTGGTCCGCGACTACATCGACCACCCAGGTGCAGTAGCGGTGCTTCCCATGAACGTCGACGGGGAAATCCTGCTGTTGAAGCAATACCGTCACCCTGTGGGCATGGACCTCTGGGAGATACCGGCCGGTTTGCTGGACGTGGAGGGTGAGGATTTCGTGGTGGGTGCTGCCAGGGAACTTGCCGAGGAAGCTGACCTTGTGGCGGCGACGTGGAATGTCCTGGTCGACTTCTTCAACTCGCCCGGCTCCTCCAGCGAGGCAGTCCGCATCTACCTGGCGCGCGGGCTGCGGGATGTTCCCGAGGCCGAGCGCCACGTCCGTACGGACGAGGAAGCGGAGATCGAACTCCACTGGATCCCGCTGGAAGAAGCGGTCAAGGCCGTCCTGGAGGGGCGCCTGCACAACCCCTCCGCGGTGCTGGGCATCCTTGCCGCCGCAGCAGCGAAGGCCGACGGATTCACCAGCCTCCGCCCTGCCAATGCGCCGTGGCCGGCACACCCGAGCCAGCGCTGAGCATGACCGAAGCCGCTGCCCGACCCATCAACGGGATTGACCGTGCGGTAACGGATTACCTGCAGCACGTTGGCGTGGAGCGCGGCCTGGCGGCGAACACCTTGGCTGCCTACCGTCGGGACCTGGCCCGATACTCCAATTTCCTTGCAGCGCAGGGGGTGGAGCGGCCAGGCGACATCACACGCCATCATGTGACAGCTTTCGTCCAGGCGTTGTCCGACGGTTCGGATGGAGGCGCCGTTCTGGGCGTCCGTTCAGCGGCACGCACCGTGGTTGCCGTCCGCGGACTTCACAAGTTTTGGGCCTTGGAAGGGACTACGACGGCGGACCCCGCCAGCGATGTCCACCCGCCCATGCCGGGCAAACGGCTTCCGAAAGCCATCAGCGTAGGAGAAGTGACGCGGATCCTGGAGGCTGCAGGTTCGGACACGGCCACAGGGCTCAGGGACCGGGCGCTTCTTGAGTTCCTCTACTCCACCGGAGCCCGCATCAGCGAGGCCGTCGGGCTGGACGTGGACGATGTCTCGTTGGAAAACCCTGGAGCCGGTCCGGCGATCGTACGGTTGTTCGGCAAAGGTTCCAAGGAACGGTTGGTGCCGCTGGGATCATACGGTGCCCGCGCCGTCGGAGCTTATGTCGTCCGGGGTCGGCCCTTGCTTGCCTCCAAGGGCAAAGGCACCCCGGCGCTGTTCCTCAATGCCCGGGGAGGCCGGATCAGCCGGCAGAGCGCATGGACCATTCTGAAAACGGCGGCCGAGAGGGCGAACATCACCAAGGATGTCTCGCCGCACACGCTGAGGCACTCGTTCGCCACGCACCTGTTGGAGGGTGGCGCTGATGTAAGGGTGGTGCAGGAGCTGCTGGGCCACGCCTCCGTGACCACCACACAGGTGTACACCCTGGTCACCGCCGACACCCTGCGCGAGATTTACGCAGCGGCCCACCCCAGGGCGCTCGGCTAGTAATCTTCGGCTGGAAACCCTCGGCTGGAAACCGTTACTGGAACCACTCCGCCGGAAGCAGGTTACTCCAGAACGTTCAGCGTCAATTCGACGGCGTCCACGAACAGCGCCAACAAAGAAGTTCCCAGTCCGGCCACCAGCAGCAAACCCGGATGGGCGAGTCCCACCACCACGCGCTTCAGCCGTGGACGTCCCCGCAGGAACTTCTTGGGAACCCTGGTCTTGACCGGCACCTGCCGCCAACCGCGCAGCCGCCGCAGGAACCAGGCACACCGCACGATGAAGGCCATCCAGAGCACGGAGAGCACCAGGGGAACGGCCGCCAGCATGAGGTTGAAGCCAAGGGCAGTGACTTCCTTCTCCGAGTCGCCGATTACTGACTGGACAGTGGTGGAGATGGACGCGCTCATCACCACTGACGCAGCCCACACCATGAAGGCAGCCACCAATGCCAGGAACCGGACAAAGAAGTGTCCGAGCACGGTCGCGTCGACCGCGCGGAGATGGCTCCGTGGGGTGGCGTGCAGCACCACCAGCGTGGAGATCAGCGTCGGCAAGGCAGCAACCAGGACCAGCAGATACCAGGTCCAGCCGGCCAGGTCCAGCACTTCGTCCAGGACAATGAGCCCGGCCCAGAGAAGGGTCCACGCCCACCCGGCGTACAGCGGATGAGCCACAAGCCAGCGCGGGAGCCAGGCGTCCCGTTCGGCTTTGGCTTCGGCGCCTTTGACTGTTGTCCCGTCCCGGGTGCTTTCCGCTGTGGACGGCATCCCGCCAACCTCATCGACGGCGGCCGCTTTGGCGCCCGCTTCACCCCCACCTTCGCTCATGGGCTCACTGTAGCAATGGCGGCAACGGCTGGGGAGATCAGGTTAAGGTAGGCAGCATGACTGCAGCCCATGTGACTTTGTGCTTCCTCCTCCGCGACGGTGCGGACGGCGGAGACGTACTTCTCGGCACCAAGAAGACCGGCTTTGGCCGGGGAAAAGTAGTGGGCGTTGGCGGACACGTCGAAGTGGGGGAGACTGCATCCGAGGCCGCCTGCCGTGAGGTTATGGAAGAAATCAACGTGGTGGTCCATGCGCATGACCTGATTCCCGCGGGAACCGTAGACTTCGTTTTTCCGGCCAGGCCCGAATGGAACATGGCCACCACGGTCTTCCTCACCCGTGCCTGGGAAGGCGAGCCCTCCGAGAGCGAGGAGATCGCTCCGGCCTGGTTCCCCGTTGGCCGGCTTCCGGTGGAGCGGATGTGGGCAGATGCCGA
This sequence comes from Paenarthrobacter sp. C1, assembly GCF_049315185.1. Taxonomy (NCBI): domain Bacteria; kingdom Bacillati; phylum Actinomycetota; class Actinomycetes; order Micrococcales; family Micrococcaceae; genus Paenarthrobacter; species Paenarthrobacter sp. C1. The sequence continues at coordinate 1,767,290 of NZ_CP186052.1, forward strand.
GCATTGGTTGCCCGCCATGATTTCCGGTCAGCGCATCGCCGTGCGCGTCGACCTGGCGGCAGACAACGAGAATGTCGCTGAGGTCCACACTGTGGAGTGGGCGGAACCTGAGGCCTAAAGAGTACGACGTCGGGCCGGTCGCCTTTCGGTGACCGGCCCGACGTCGTACTTACCGCTTTTGGCGCCCAAAAAGCCTTACGGAACGTGGCGCTCTTCGGGTCCGTTGTATTCGCTCAGCGGGCGGATCAGGGAGTTCGAAGCCACCTGCTCCATGATGTGCGCGGTCCAACCGGTGATGCGGCTGGCGACGAACAACGGCGTGAAGGTTTGGGTGTCGAAGCCCATGAGGTGGTACGTGGGGCCGGCCGGGTAGTCAAGGTTGGGCTTGATGGCCTTGGCCTCGTCCATGGCCTGCTCCAAGCCGTTGTAAAGACCGAGGAGTTCGGGTCGTCCGTAGTGGGCGATCATCTTGTCCAGTGCGGCCTTCATGGTGGGTACGCGGGAGTCGCCGTGCTTGTAGACGCGGTGCCCGAAGCCCATGACCTTCTTCTTCTGCGCCAGCGCGTCTTCCATCCACGTCTTCGCCCGGGAGGCGGCTTCTTCGAGGGACTCCTCGCTGCGGATGCCGATTTCGTCGAACGTGTGCATCACGGCCTCATTGGCGCCGCCGTGCAGCGGGCCCTTGAGTGCTCCGATGGCTGCGGTGACAGCCGAGTGCAGGTCCGAGAGCGTGGAGGTGACTACGCGGGCGGTAAACGTCGAAGCGTTGAAGGAGTGCTCTGCGTAGAGAATCATCGAGACGTTGAAAGCCTCCACTACCTCGGGCACTTGTTCTTCGCCGAAGGTCATCCACAGGAAGTTGGCGGAGTAGTCCAGGTCCTCGCGGGGTTCCACGGGTTCCTGGCCGTGGCGGCGGCGCTGGTCGTAGGCGACGACGGCGGGCATGGCAGCCCACAAGTCGATGGCCTTCTTCATGTTGGCTTCGGGTGATGAATCCTCGGCCAGCTCGTGCCGGGCGCCGAGTACGGACGCGGCGGTGCGGCACACATCCATGGGGTGTGCTGTGGTGGGCAGGGCATCGATAACCTGCTTCACTACCGGGTCGAGCGCGCGGCCTGCGCGCTCGCGGGCGGTGAATTCGGCCAACTGTGCCTCGTTGGGCAGTTCTCCGTTCCACAACAGATAGGCGACCTCTTCGAAGCTGCATTTGGCGGCCAGTTCCTGGACCGGGTATCCGCGGTACAAGAGCGAGTTGGTGTCCGGGTTGACCTTCGAGACGGCGGTGTAGTCCACCACGACGCCGGCAAGGCCCTTTTTGATGTCAACAGCTGCCATGCTGCTCTCCTTCGTTCATTGTGCAGGTGCACCGGGTCGATCCGGAACGCCTGCGTTCCCCTTGATGAATCCGGAACCTAGCGGACGCCAGGAACCTGGAAGTTGAAAACGCCGGTATCGAATTGGTTGTATGCCTCGTAGTCGACGAGTTCGTAGAGGCGCGCACGCGTGAGCATGTTTTCCACTTGCGCTTCTTGGGTCCCCGCAGCCTTAATCGATTCCAGAGTACGCTCTGCAGCGCCCATGGCAATGCGGAGGAGCGTGACGGGGTAAATGACCATGTTGACGCCCACCCCTTGGAGCTGGTCGACGGTGAAGAGCTCGCTTTTGCCGAACTCGGTCATGTTGGCCAGGATCGGAACGTCCACGGCGTCGCGGATGGCTTGGAATTCGTCCAGGGTGGCCATGGCTTCAGGGAATATTGCGTCGGCGCCGGCGTCTACGAGGGCTTTGGCGCGGTCCTGTGCTGCCTGGATTCCTTCAACGGCGCGGATGTCGGTGCGGGCCATGATGAGGAAGTTCGGGTCCCGGCGGGCGTCTGCTGCGGCGCGGATGCGTTTGGTGGCGGTGTCGATGTCCACGACGTTCTTGCCGTCCAGGTGTCCGCAGCGTTTCGGGTTGAACTGGTCCTCAATGTGGCAACCGGCCAGGCCGGCGTTTTCGAGTTCCTGGATGGTGCGTGCCACGTTCATCGGTTCGCCAAATCCGGTGTCGGCATCCACCAGCGACGGCAAATCGGTCATGCGGGCGATTTGCCCTGCCCGGGTGGCCACCTCGGTCAGGGTAGTGAGCCCGATGTCCGGCAGGCCGAGGTCATTGGCGAGGACGGCGCCGGAGATGTAGACGCCGGCGAATCCTTTCTCTTCGATGAGCCGGGCCGAGAGCGGGTTGAAGGCGCCCGGGAACTGCTGCACGGTCCCGGAGGCCAGCAGTTCCCGGAGTTTCAGCCGCTTCTGTTCGGGGGTGACTTTGGAGTACAGCATTTAGAACAGTCCCTTGGGTGCGTTGTTGAGGTCGATCACGCCGGGGGCTGCGGTGATGTTCAGCTGGTCCAGTTCGCCTTCGCCCAGTTCGGTGACGCGTTCGACGGCGGCGAGGAACCTCTCGATTTCGGCTTCCTCCACGAGCCCGGCAGCAAGCGTGCGGAACTTGTTGATGTATTGCTCGCGGGCGAACGGCCGGGCACCGAGAGGGTGGGCGTCGGCTACGGCGATCTCGTCCGTGACAACCGACCCATCCGTGAGTGTAATGACAACAGTGCCGCCGAAGGCTTTTTCCGCGATGTCCAGGGAGTGGTAGCGGCGGGTCCATTCCGGGTCCTCCACAGTGGTGACCTTGTGCCAGAGTTCCACAGTGTCCGGGCGGGCGGCGCGTTCGGGGGCGTAGGAGTCCACGTGGTGCCACGCGCCGTCCTGCAACGCGACGGTGAAGATGTACGGGATGGAGTGGTCCAGGGTTTCGCGGGATGCCGTGGGGGAGTACTTCTGGGGGTCGTTCGCGCCGGAGCCGATCACGTAGTGCGTGTGGTGGCTGGTCTTGATCAGCACCGATTCCACGTTGGCGGGGTCGGTGGTTTCGGGGTGCTCGCGGTGCAGTTTGCGGGCGAGGTCGATCCAGGCCTGGGCCTGGTACTCGGCGGAATGTTCCTTGGTGTAGGTGTCAAGGATGGCGCGCTTGGCTTCACCGGGCAGCGGCAGCGGGACCTCGTAGGAGGCGTCCGGTCCGTCGAGCATCCAGGCGATCACGCCATCTTCGCCTTCGTAGATCGGCACAGGGGAGGTCTGTCCGCGCATGGAGCGGTCCACGGCTTCGATCGCCATCTTGCCTGCGAACGCCGGGGCGTGGGCTTTCCAGGTGGAGATTTCGCCCTTGCGGGACTGGCGCGTGGCGGTGGTGGTGTGCAGGGCCTGGCCCACGGACTGGAAGATCGTCTCGACATCCAGCCCCAGCAAGGTGCCGATGCCTGCGGCGGCCGAGGGGCCGAGGTGGGCTACGTGGTCGATCTTGTGCTTGTGCAGGCAGATGGCCTTGACCAGGTTCACCTGGATCTCGTAGCCGGTGGCGATGGCACGGACCAAGTCAGCGCCGTTGGAGCCAACGTGCTGGGCAACGGCCAGGATCGGCGGGATGTTGTCGCCCGGGTGGCTGTAGTCGGCGGCCAGGAACGTGTCGTGGTAATCGAGTTCGCGCACGGCTACGCCGTTGGCCCAGGCAGCCCACTCCGGAGAGACCTGCTCAGCGATGCCGAAGACGTGGGCACCCCTGCCGTTGGCGGTGGGGCCGTGCGTCAGGGCCTGTGCACGGGCTGCGACGATCGGTGCCCGGTTCAGCGAGGCGATGGCAACGGAAGCGTTGTCGATGATGCGGTTAATCACCATGTCGGTGACCTCCGGGGTGACCTCGACGGGGTCGGCGGCGACCACGGCGATCTTGTGCGCCAGTTGCTCCTCCCGGGGAAGGTTCTCCTCGGACTTGTAAACACGGACGTGGTTGGACTTGACCATGGTGCTCCTTCTGGTGGGACGTTCAGCCGGCTGAATGAGCGGCTTTGAGGTGGGTGAGACTGCGGTGCAGGTGGACCATCGTGGCGGCTTCGGCCAGGCGCGGGTTGGCGACGGCGATTGCTTCGGCGATCGCGGCATGTTCGGCGGCCGCTGCTTGGAGCCTGGCGGTATCGTCGGCGGCCAGGCGGCGGACGCGGGCAAGGTGGACGCGGAGGCTTCGCATGGCGTTGGCCATGTACACATTGGAGATCGCGGCGTCGATGGCTTCGTCCAAACGGCTCACCAGGGCGTAGTACTCGTGCCTGGCGGGATCGTCGTCGCCCAGCAGCGTGGGAGCCAGCAGCAGTTCTGCGTGCAGTTCCGCGAACACTCCGGGTTCGCCGCGTTGCGCGGCGAGGGAAGCGGCCCTCACCTCCAGGGTTTCGCGCAGTTCGAACAGTTCGTCGATGCTGTCCAGCGAGATATCGGTGACGACGACGCCGCGGCCCCCCGCCGCCGTCGTCAGACCTTCCGCGGTGAGTCGCCCCAGCGCTTCCCTGACGGGAGTGCGCGAGACTCCAAGGCGTTCGGACTGCTCGACCTCAGCGAGGACGGTGCCGGGGCGGAGGCGCCACTCGAGAATGTCTTCCCGGAGGGCCCTGTAAGCCCGATCACTGGCGCGCATGACCTCAGTGTATACATTGAGGACGAGCTACGCCAGCATTCTGACTATAGAGCGATGCTTTGTATACATTCATTCAATTGCGGTTCCAACCATACTCGTTCTCCGGTCGGCCAGGAGTACCGTACCGCGGTGCCCGGGTGACTGTTCCGGCGTCGGCCAAGTACTCCAGATACCTGCGGGCGGTCACCCTGGACATGCCCAGCGCGTCCATGACTTCACTCGCGGAAATGGGATCCTCGCGCCCCCGCACCAGTTCCTTGACCGCTTCGAGCGTGGACCCGGACAGACCCTTGGACAGCGGCAGTTCCGTCGGTGCACGGAGGCTCGCGAACGCCTGGTCAACGTCGCTCTGTGACGCGCCGGCTTTGGAAATCCCGGAAAGTGAACCCGCCAACTGTTCGCGGAACGTCCGATAGCTGCGCAGCTTGTCCGCGAAGGTGGCGTACGTGAACGGTTTAATGAGGTACTGCACGACGCCGATGGACACGGCACTGCGGACAATGTTCAGTTCACGGACGGCCGTGATGGCGATGATGTCGGCGAAGACACCTGCTGAGCGCATGCGGCGGGCGACGTCCAGCCCATGCAGGTCCGGGAGGTTCATGTCCAGCAGGACCAGATCCACGGGGGAGCCTGATGCTGCGAACTCACCCAGGATGCGCAGGGCCGATTGTCCGTCTGGCGCTGTTCCCACCAGGGTGAATCCGTCCAGGCGGCCGATGTAGACGGAGTGGGCATCCGAGGCGATCGGCTCGTCCTCTACAACCAGGACGCGGATGTCTGTCATGCCTTCTCTTCCTCGGGAACCGGCGAAGGCAGCACAACATGGAACTGTGCACCGCCGGGATTGCTGATGGTCATCGTACCGTTCAGCCGCTGAACGGCCTGCCGCACCAGGGCAAGACCCACGCCCCGGCCGTGCGCTCCACGGGAGTTTCCCTCCGACGACTTGGTGCTGAATCCGTACTGCAGGACGTCGTCGATCGATTCAGGGTCGATGCCGGCGCCCGAATCGCGCACGGTGAATTCGACAGCGGCAGGACCGGCGTCCACGTCCATTTCCACTTGGCGGGGGAAATCTCCGGCTGCCGCGGCATCGATCGCATTGTCCAGCAGGTTACCCAGGATGGTGACGAGGTCCTGGATTTCCAGCCCCCGGACACCGCCACTCCCTGATGTCCGGACAATCAGTTCCACGCCGCGCTCATGAGCTTCGGCGGCCTTGCCCATCACCAGAGCGCTCATGACGGGTTCATCCACCGAGGCCACCATGTCATCGGTGAGTTGCTGGCTGAGTTCCAGGTCCTTGGTGGCGAAGTCCAGGGCCTGTGGTGTCCGGCCCAGTTCCAGCAAGGAGACGATCATGTGGAGGCGGTTGGCGTGTTCGTGGGTCTGGGCACGCAGAGCATCGGAGAGGGTTTTCATGGTCTGCAGCTCCGTGCCCAACGATTCGATTTCCGTGCGGTCCCTGATGGTGGCCACTGTCCCATACACCGCCGGTTTCTGGCGGCTGCGCGCGGGAACCGGTCCGACCGCCGGAGCCTGGTTGATCACCAGGATGCGGGAGCCGGTGAGGTGGATTTCGTCATGGGCGGCCCTGCCGGATTCGAACAGTGCCCGCAGGCTGCCGTCGATCGGCAGCTCCGCCAGCTTTGGCGCCGCCGTTGGTGACCTGTCGGCGTCGGAAGGCTCCAAACCCAGGAGTTCGGCTGCCTGGTCGTTGTACATCACGGCCTTGCCGTGGGTGTCGATGAGAATCAGGCCCTCGCGTACTGAGTGCAGGACCGATTCGTAGTAGGCGAAGAGCTGTGCCAGCTGTTCCGGCCCCCAACCGCGGGTGACCGAGCGGAGGTAGCGGCCCAGCAGCCAGGCAGCAAAAGACCCGAATGCCAGCACCACCAAGGCAATGCTGCCAATGACGCCCAACCGCTCGGCAACGTCGGTGTCCACCGTGCGGACCGTGACCCCTGCGGCAACCAAAGCCTTGATGGATCCGTCCGGTGCCCTGACCGGTGCAATGGTACGGACCGAAGGCCCCAGCGTTCCCGCAGTGACTTCAGTGAAGGTCTCTCCGCGCAGGGCTGGCTCGATCGTCCCGATGTAAGGCTTGCCCAGCTCTTCGGCCCGGGGGTGGGTCCACCGCGTCCGGTCCGGAGCCATGATCGTAATGAAGTCCGCATCGGCATCGTGCATGACCTTCAGGGCATACGGCTGGAGCGTCTCTGATGGGTTGGCAGTGGCGGCCGCCTCCAGCACGAGGGGGTTGTTGGCAATCGACGTGGACAGGGCAAGCATCCGCCCGCCGGCGTTGTCATACGCCCGGTCCCTGGCTTCCAGCACCGAAAAGGTCCCGAAGACCGCCGTCATCACCAGGACGAACAGCAAGTTCGCAACAAACAACCGCCGGGCAATGCTCCAGCTGTGAAACACATGGACCTCCATGACCAATATGACCGCAACGGTGATGTATGTCACCAGCGGCTCAATGATGGATATCACACAAGGGCAGCGGATTGGACATCAGTGCAGGACCGCAGCGCCTTACACAGTATCCAGAAGGAGAATCCCATGACCTCTCAACGAGGAGAGTCGGCAGTAGCTGCCAAAAGTGGACGCAAGGGGCTCGACAAGTCGCACTACCTGTACATCGCGGTCATCCTGGCCGTAGTGCTTGGCGCTGTCGTCGGCCTGATGTTCCCTGAGGTCGGAAAGTCACTCAAACCGCTGGGTGATGGCTTCATCAAACTCATCAAGATGATGATCGCCCCCGTGATCTTCTGCACCATTGTCCTTGGCATCGGCTCCATCGCCAAGGCCGCAACCGTCGGCAAGGTCGGCGGGCTCGCTTTGGGGTACTTCGTGGCGATGTCGACGTTCGCGCTCGCCATCGGCCTGGTGGTCGGCAACCTCATCCACCCGGGTGAGGGACTCAAGCTGACGCCGTACGATCCCAACAAGAAGGCGGCGACGGACAGCACCGTTGACTTCCTCCTCGGCATCATTCCGGGCGACATCCCCGTCCTGCCCACCCTGCTTGCTGCAATCCTGGTCGGCTTCGCGCTGCAGAAGATGGGCAAGCAAGGCCAGCCCATCCTCAATGCCATCGGCCACGGTCAGCGACTCGTGTTCCGCATCCTCATCATGATCATGTGGCTGGCCCCGGTAGGTGCGTTCGGTGCGATTGCCGCCGTCGTCGGTGCGACGGGTGCCCAGGCCATCCTGAGTATGTTCACCCTGATGCTGGCCTTCTACATCACCTGCGCCCTGTTCATTGTGGTGATCCTCGGTACGTTGCTCCGCGCCGTGGCCGGCGTGAACATCTTCCGCCTCATGAAGTACCTGGCCCGCGAATACCTGTTGATCTTCTCCACGTCGTCCTCCGAAGCGGCTCTTCCCCGCCTCATCGCCAAGATGGAACACCTGGGTGTTTCCAAGCCGGTCGTTGGCGTCACCGTTCCCACGGGCTACTCCTTCAACCTGGACGGCACGGCCATCTACTTGACCATGGCCTCCCTCTTCGTAGCCAACGCCATGGGTACGCCGCTTGACCTCGGTGCGCAGATCTCGCTGCTGGTCTTCATGATCATTGCCTCCAAGGGAGCCGCAGGCGTGACGGGCGCCGGACTGGCGACCCTGGCGGCCGGTCTCCAGGCGCACAAGCCCGAACTCCTGGGCGGGGTAGGCATGATCGTTGGCATCGACCGCTTCATGTCGGAGGCCCGCGCTCTGACCAACTTCACCGGGAACGCTGTGGCCACAGTCCTCATCGGTACCTGGGTCAAGGAAATCGACAACGGCCAGGTCGAGCGGGTCCTCTCCGGAAGCGAGCCCTTCGACGAGCAGACGATGATGGCCCATGGCGAAGAAGACGTGGCTGTCGCCGAAGCCGAAACCCGCGGCAAGGCTGTCGTCTAACAGCCAAGTCCCGGAACAGAACAGCAACGCCGAAGGCCGGCACCATCCAGGTGCCGGCTTTCGGCGTTTTCCAATTCCCGGGCAGGCTCCCGGATCCCAACCTTCGACCTCAACTAGAGGGTCAAGGCTCAAACAACGGACAAAGTCAAGTTCCCCGGATTACCGTGTCGGGACATGTAGCCTAAGGGGGTAGTAGCGCTGCAGCCGGGGGTACAGCGGCAGGGAAGATCGTCGTCGAAAGAGTGGTTAGATACGTGAGCATCGAACGGGGAACAGCTACGCTGGAAGGCACCGAGCTCGATCTGGAAGACGCCGTCATGGGGCCTACGGGCCGCCCTTACCGCGAATTCCCGGAACCCGCACCCCTTGCCTCCCACGGGCCGGCGCGAGTCATCGCCATGGTCAATCAGAAGGGTGGGGTCGGTAAAACGACGTCCACCATCAACCTTGCAGCAGCGCTCGCAGAGTACGGCCGGCGGGTCCTGTTGGTGGACTTTGACCCCCAGGGCGCTTTGTCGGCAGGCCTGGGCGCCAATCCGCATGAACTCGACCTCACTGTCTACAACGTCCTGATGGACCGCAAGGTCAATATCCGTGACGCCATCCAGCAGACCGGGGTGGAGGGCGTGGATCTCCTTCCTGCCAACATCGACCTCTCTGCTGCTGAAGTGCAGCTCGTCAATGAGGTAGCCCGGGAACAGGTCCTTGACCGCGCCCTCAAGAACGTCGAAGACGACTACGACGTCGTGCTCATTGACTGCCAGCCCTCTTTGGGTCTTCTGACCGTCAACGCGCTCACGGCAGCCCACGGCGTCATCATCCCTTTGATCTGCGAATTCTTCGCCCTGCGCGCCGTGGCCCTGCTTGTCGAGACCATTGAGAAAGTCCAGGACCGCCTCAACCCGCGCCTGCAGGTGGACGGCGTCCTGGCCACGATGTACGACGCCCGGACCCTGCACAGCCGTGAAGTCATCTCCCGCCTGGTGGAAGCCTTCGGAGACAAAGTCTTCGAGACCGTCATCAAACGCTCCATCAAATTCGCCGACGCCACGGTGGCGGCGGAGCCGATCACCAGCTACGCCGGCAACCACATCGGTGCCGACGCCTACCGCCGCCTTGCCAAGGAACTGATTTCGCGCGGCGGCGCGCCGTAACCGACGGTGGCACCGTCACTCGCCCCGGCATCGGAAGCGATCGCCGAACGGGAAGCACCCGACGCCGATACCTCCGCAGCTCCCAAAGCGGGCTTTGAGGTCCGGCTGGCCAACTTCACCGGCCCCTTCGACCTCCTGCTGGGACTGATTTCCAAGCACAAGCTGGACATCACCGAAGTGGCCTTGGCTACCGTCACCGATGAGTTCATCAAGTACATCCGCCGCCTCCAGGAACTGGGGGAGGACTGGGCGTTGGACGAAGCCAGCGAATTCCTGGTGATCGCAGCAACCCTGCTTGACCTCAAAGCCGCCCGCCTCCTGCCCGCAGGAGAAGTGGAGGATGCCGAGGACATTGCCTTGCTGGAGGCAAGGGACCTCTTGTTCGCCCGTCTGCTGCAGTACAAGGCCTTCAAGCAAATCGCCGGAATCATGGGTGAAACGCTGGAGCAGGAAGCCATGCGGTACCCGCGCCAAGTGGCTCTTGAGGCTCACTTCGCCGCGCTGCTTCCGGAACTCGTGTGGCGGCACACCCCTGAACAATTCGGTGAACTGGCGGCCAAAGCGCTCAAGCCCAAGGACTCGACTCCGGAAGAGGTGGGTTTGGGCCACCTGCACGCCCCGCCGGTGAGCGTCAAGGAGCAGGCGGCGATCATCGGCCATCGCCTGAAGCTGGGTGCCCCGCTGTCCTTCCAGACGCTGATTGCCGATGCCGAAACCACCTTGGTGGTGGTGGCCCGGTTCCTGGCGTTGCTGGAGATGTTCCGGGATCGCGTGATCGCATTCGAACAGCCGGAGCCGCTGGCAGAGCTGACGGTGCGGTGGACCGGCGACGACGCCGAATGGGACAGCTCAAGGCTGAGTGAAGAATACGAGGCAGGCATCAATGAGTGAACAAGAAGCGGTCCAGGATGGGCTTGCGGAACTGGAGGCTTTGCCCGGCGGAGCCCGCGCTGCGCTGGAGGCCGTGCTCATGGTCATCGACCAGCCGGCAACCTCCGAAGAGCTGGCCGCCGGACTCAACGTAACGGTCGCCGTCGTCGAGGATTTGCTGGAGGACCTGCGGCGGGAGTATAGCGGCTATACTGTTAAAGCCCCGGACGTGGATGCTGTCGGCTTTGCCGTTGCCAGCACTGCACCCCGGGGTTTTGAATTGCGGAACGTCGCTGGAGGGTGGCGGATCTATTCACGGTCGGATTTCGCCGACATCGTGGGAAGGTTCGTCCTCGAGGGGCAGACCACCAGGCTTACTCAGGCAGCACTCGAAACCCTGGCGGTTATTGCTTACAGGCAACCGGTCTCCAGAGCCCGGGTGTCCGCCATTCGCGGCGTTAACGTCGATTCCGTGGTCAGGACCCTTACACAGAGGGGCTTGATCGAGGACTCCGGAACGGATCCCGAATCCGGGGCTGTCCTGTATCGGACAACCTCGTACTTCCTGGAACGGATGGGCATTGGATCGGTGGCCGAATTGCCACAGCTCTCGCCGCACCTTCCGGGTTTGGAAGGGATCGACGAATACTACGACGCAAGCCGGATGTAGCCACGGGCTCCAATAGGCTGTGCGACACAACTTCATACTGAATTTCGGCACCTTATATAGGTGCACAGCGACAAGGGGCAGACGATGTCTGCCCGGCTGGCTAGTGTTGATTGCAGCACACAATGCCGGCCATTACTACACAAGGACGGGTCATGACACAGGCGGGACGCCAGAGTTCACCACGTAACGGTTCGGGGCGCAACAGCTCCGGACGCAATGAGGCCAAGGGAGGCGGCACTGGCCGCTCCAACGCCGGCGGCTTCTCCGGCCGCGGCGGAAGCGCCGGCGCTGGAAAGCGCAACTTCACCCAGGGCGAGGGTCGCCCCTTCAAGGCTTCGAAGCCGCGCGAAGCGGCACCCTTCGATCCCGACAACCCCACAACGGCCGGCGACTACGACCGCGGCCAGGCTGCAAGGCCTGCCAAGCCGTTCCGCAAGCCCGGCTCCAACAAGCCCGGCTTCGGCAAGGCACCCGGCACGCCCGGCGCTTTGAAGCCCAAGGCCAAGCCGGCCCGGCAATACGGTTCCAAGGCCTTCGGCAGCGAACGGTTCGGCCAGAACCTTGGCCCCGTGCGCAAGCCGGGCCGCAACCGCGGGCCCCGCCAAGAGGTCCCGCAGTCGGACCTTCACGATGCCGACGGCGTACGCCTGCAGAAGGTCATGGCCCAGGCCGGAGTTGCTTCCCGTCGCGTCTGTGAGGAAATGATCCTCGAAGGCCGCGTTGAAGTAGACGGTGTGGTCACCACCGAGCTCGGAATGCGCGTGGACCCTGCAACGGCAGTCATCCACGTGGACGGTATCCGTATCCAGCTGGACGAGACCCTCGTCTACATGGTGTTCAACAAGCCCAAGGGCGTTGTCTCCACCATGGAAGACCCCGAGGGCCGCCCCTGCATCAGCGACTTCCTCAAGAACAGCAAGAACAAGGGCGAACGCCTGTTCCACGTAGGACGCCTCGACGTCGCCACCGAAGGACTGCTTCTGCTGACGAACGACGGCGAACTCGCCAACCGTCTGACCCACCCTTCCTACGAGGTACCCAAGACGTACCTGGTCCAGGTGCGTGGCCCCTTCCCGCAAGGAGTCGGCGCCAAGCTGAAGAGCGGCGTTGAGCTTGAAGACGGCGTAGCAGCAGTGGACTCCTTCCGGCTGGTGGACTCCACTCCGGGCCACGTCCTGATCGAGGTTGTCCTCCACTCCGGTAAGAACCGCATTGTGCGCCGCATGTTCGACGCCGTCGGCTTCCCGGTAGAACGGCTTGTCCGCGTCAAGGTTGGTCCCATCGGCCTGGGTGACCAGCGCCAGGGCAGCATCCGCAACCTCGGCAGGCAGGAAGTCGGACACCTCCTGGCATCTGTGGGGCTCTAGGGCATGTCGGCATTCGGTACGCACGGCCGGGGCCATCTTGATGGCCCGGTCGTCGTTCTCGGTACAGGCCTGCTGGGGGCCAGCATTGGCCTCGGGCTGCGCGGACGCGGGGTCCCGGTCTTTCTTTTCGATCCTTCGCCCACCAACCAGGCGGTTGCGGTGGACATCGGTGCAGGCCGTCCTTTGTTTGAGCTGGATGAAGTACCCCAACTGGTAGTCGTTGCTGCCCCGCCTGACGTGACGGCCGACGTCGTGCAAAAAGCGCTGGGGGACTACCCGTCCGCCGTCGTCGTCGACATCGCGAGCGTAAAGGCAACCATCCTGGCGCAGCTGCGCGAACGCGGAGTTGATCTCTCCCGGTACGTGGGGACACACCCCATGGCCGGGCGCGAGAAGTCCGGTCCCGTTGCAGCAAGGGGGGAACTCTTCACGTCCATGCCGTGGGTCGTTTGCCCTTCCGAGGAGACCTCGGCAGCGGCCGTCCAGGTAGCGCGTTCGCTCGCCGGAGATCTTGGGGCGATTGTCTCCCAGTTCACCGCGGACGAGCACGATGAAGCCGTTGCCTTGGTGTCGCATCTGCCGCAGATCATGTCGTCCCTGCTGGCCAGCCGCTTGCAGGGTACGCCACTGCATGCCCTCTCCCTGGCCGGGAACGGGCTCCGGGACACCACCCGGATTGCCGCCAGTGATCCAACCCTCTGGGTGCAGATCCTGGGAGGCAACGCAGACAAGGTGGTGTCCATCCTGCACGGTGTGCGGGAGGACCTGAACCGGCTGATCGGCACGTTGGAAGCACCGTCCGCGCCGGGCGCCAGGCTCGACCTCGCCCAACTGATCAGCGAAGGCAACGCCGGCCAGGCAAGGATTCCAGGCAAACACGGCGGACCACCGCAGGCCTACTCGTGGCTCACCATCCTGGTGGACGACAAGCCAGGCCAGATCGCACGTCTCCTGACCGAGATCGGTGAAATCGGCGTGAACCTTGAAGACCTTCGGCTCGACCATTCGTCCGGGCAGAACGTGGGCATGGTGGAGCTCTCCGTGCTTCCCAGCAAGCATGACCTCCTTGTTGAAGCTTTGACCGACCGTGGATGGCGGGTACTCCAGTAATGACACGTGAATTCTTTGGCCCCGAGACGGTCGCCCGCCCCGGCAAGCCCTTGGTGATTGCGATCGACGGCCCTTCGGGTTCCGGAAAATCGAGCGTCAGCAAGGAAGTGGCCCGCCGCTTGAAGCTGGCTTACCTGGATACGGGTGCGATGTACCGTGCCTTGACCTGGTACTGCCTCAAAACCGGAGTGGACCTGCAGGACGGCGCCGCCGTGGAACATGCCTCCAAAACCATGCCCTTGGAAGTCAGCACCAGTACTGCCAAGGAATATGTGGCCGTTGACGGCACCGACATCACCGATGAGATCCGGGAACCCCTGATTTCGTCCTCTGTCAGTGCCGTGGCGACAACCCTCGGCGCACGCACCGAATTGATCCGCCGGCAGCGAGAGCTGATCGACCAGCACCACCACCGCATGGTGGTGGAAGGGCGGGACATAACCACTGTCGTCGTCCCCAATGCCGAGGTCCGTATGCTCCTGACCGCCAGTGAGGAAGCCAGGCTCCGGCGTCGTGGAATCCAGTTGGGTGGCACGCAGAGCAAAGAGCAGCTTGCGGCCCAGGTAATCCAGCGCGATGCCAAGGACTCCACGGTGGTGAACTTCACCCAGGCTGCCGACGGCGTTGTGACGCTAGATTCTTCCGACCTCAACTTCGAGGAAACCGTCGACACCGCCCTGGCAATCGTCAGCAAGGTCATCTATGGCGACTAGCAATCAACTCCCGGCAGCGTGGACGCGCCTCTGGAGCCGGCCTGTGGGTTGGTTCCTGGACCACGTCCTCTACCGGACCGAGGTATCGGGCAAGACCAACGTGCCCGCTGCCGGCCCGGTGGTTTTCGCCGCCAACCACATCAGCTTTCTGGACGGACCGGTGATGTTCGGCGCTTCGCCGCGTCCCATGCACGTCCTGGTCAAGAAAGAGATGTTCAAAGGATTCCTGGGCAAGGTCCTCAGGGGCTCCGGGCAGATTCCAGTGGACCGGACCGGCGACCGCACGGCGCTGCACATCGGCAAGCAACTGCTCGACGACGGCCGCTGCGTCGGGATTCTTCCTGAAGGAACCCGGGGGAGCGGCGCCGCAGAAAACATCAGCAACGGGGTTGCGTGGCTCGCCATCAATTCCGGAGCAACAGTAATTCCGGTCGCCATCCTCGGAACCCGCCAGGGTGACGAGCACCGCGACCATATCCCCAAACCACGCCGCAAGCTCCATGTGAGCTTCGGCGAACCCATCACGGTGAAGCGCCGGAAGGGCGAACCGGGGCGTGTTTCAATGGACAGGGCAGCTGCGGAGATCCGTGAAGCCCTTGCCGGACACGTCCAGGATGCCATCCTGGCCACGGGCCAGGGCCTGCCTACGGAGCCTGTGCCCGGGGTAGCCCTTCTGCAGCACCGCCCATCAGAAGTAGCCGGGACGCCGGCAGACCACCACTAAGGAAAGTGCAATGAGCGATACGACTCAAAAATCCGGCCTCCACGGAGCCGGCGACGACGAATACACGCCCACCGGCACCGACCAGGTGGCTGAAAACCTGGCTGCCCTGGACGACGACGAGGCCGAGCTGCGCGCAGCCACCCTCCGGGCAGGCCTGGACGATTACGAACTCGATGAAGAAGATGCTGCGCTGCTCAGTGGCGAGTACGGCGATGAAGGAGACGAAGGTCCCCTCAAGCTGGACCCCGTCCTGGCCATCATCGGCCGTCCGAACGTCGGCAAGTCCACGTTGGTCAACCGCATCCTGGGCCGCCGCGAGGCAGTTGTCGAAGATACCCCCGGCGTCACCCGCGACCGCGTCATGTACTCGGCCCGCTGGAACGGCCGCAACTTCACCCTGGTGGACACCGGTGGCTGGGAGCATGACGCCAAGGGCATCCATGCCCGCGTAGCCGAGCAGGCCGAGATGGCAGTGGAGCTCGCTGACGCAGTTCTCTTCGTGGTGGACTCCGCCGTTGGCGCGACAGCCACGGATGAGGGCGTCATGAAGATGCTCCGCAAGAGCAAGAAGCCGGTCATCATGGTGGCCAACAAGGTGGACGACTTTGCGCAGGAAGCCGATTCCGCAGCACTGTGGGGACTGGGCTTCGGTCAGCCGTACCCCGTCTCCGCGCTGCACGGACGCGGTGTTGCCGACCTCCTTGACCACGTCATGGACACCCTTCCCGAGTACTCCCTGGTCGAAGGAGTGGAGCGCTCCGGCGGCCCGCGACGTATCGCCCTGATCGGACGCCCGAACGTTGGCAAGTCCTCGCTGCTGAACAAGCTCGCAGGTTCCGAGCGCGTAGTGGTGGATCCGCTGGCCGGCACCACGCGCGATCCCGTTGACGAGTTCATCGAGCTGGGTGACCGCACCTGGCGATTCGTGGACACCGCCGGTATCCGTCGCCGCCAGCACATGGCCCAGGGTGCAGACTTCTACGCATCCCTGCGTACGCAGGCCGCGCTCGAAAAGGCGGAGGTCGCCGTCGTGCTTCTAGCCGTGGACGAGGTCCTCAGCGAGCAGGACGTCCGCATCCTTCAGCTGGCCATCGAATCCGGCCGCGCCCTGGTGCTTGCGTTCAACAAGTGGGACCTGTTGGATGACGAGCGCCGCCGCTACCTTGAGCGTGAGATCGAGCAGGACCTGGCCCACGTTGAATGGGCTCCCCGCGTCAACATCTCAGCCAAGACCGGCTGGCACAAGGACCGATTGGTTCCTGCCTTGGACATCGCCCTGGAGAGCTGGGACCGCCGTATCCCCACCGGACGCCTCAACGCGTTCCTGGGTGAACTCGTCGCAGCCCACCCGCACCCGGTCCGTGGTGGAAAGCAGCCCCGCATTCTCTTCGGTACCCAGGCTTCCAGCCGTCCGCCGAAGTTCGTGCTCTTCACCACCGGCTTCCTGGACCCGGGATACCGTCGCTTCATCACCCGCCGCCTGCGCGAAACGTTCGGCTTCGAGGGCACGCCCATCGAGGTCAACATGCGCGTACGCGAAAAGCGCGGTAAGAAGCGCTAAGTGAGACGCGCATCACAGCCCACTTTGGCTGTGATGGCGTCTCCGACCTCCAACTTCGTGTAAGCTTTTGGAGGTGGTTCGGCCGGACTGCTTAGGTGGGACTCTTCGGAGGAAAACTTAGGCGGAGAACGGTGGAACCAGCGGGCTGTAGCGCAGCTTGGTAGCGCACTTGACTGGGGGTCAAGGGGTCGCAGGTTCAAATCCTGTCAGCCCGACCAAAAAGGCCGGAATCACGTGGAAACGCGTGATTCCGGCCTTTGGTCGTTAAGTCGGGTCGCTAAGGCGCAAGACTTCCCGGGCTCGTTGGCCACGCCCGTCATTCAGGGCGGAATTGCGCCTACGAGCCCGGGATCCGGCCTAAGCCTTTTGCAACGCTCCGAGCGCCCTCACCAGCGGCTCAAGCTCCGGCACGGCCTCCGCGGCGTCCAAGGCTGCAGCCAGGGTGTCGTCATGGACAGGCTTGGCCGCTTCGAGGAGCTTCTGGCCGGCGCCCGTCAGCTCCGTGTAGATCCCTCGCCGGTCGTCGGCGCAGAGGATGCGGGTGAGCAGCCCCCGGTCTTCCAGGCGGTTGACCAGGCGCGTTGTGGCGCTGCTTGAGAGTGCGGTGGCGCGGGCCAGCTGCTGCATCCGCATGTGCCAGCCGTCCTGGCGGCTCAGCGCATCCAGCACCGTGTACTCCACAACAGAGAGCTCGTTCGAGGCCTGGAGCGCCCGTTCCAGTTCCGCTTCGATGCTTCCGTGCAGGGCGGCAAGGGTCCGCCAGCCCTGTGCCCGTACTTCTACGGCGTCATCCTTGATGCCCATGTCTGCTGTGCTCCTGCCTTGATGTTGAGTCGATCGCGGACGTTCGAAAGTAGTTGCTTGCGCAAGTACCTAGCGTATGCAACTATATATAGAGCGTCTGCAACTATTATTCTACGGTTCCCGGCGGCGCACTTCCACTTCCCAGGGGAACCGGCCATCTAAGGAGTTCCACATGCCCGCAGGGTTGATTGCCCTTGCCCTCGGCGGATTCGGCATCGGATTGACCGAATTCGTGATCATGGGCCTCTTGCCCGAGGTTGCCGCCGACTTCGACGTCAGCGAGGCTTCGGCCGGTTGGTTCATCTCCGGTTACGCCCTCAGCGTCACTGTCGGTGCCCTGCTGGTGACTGCCGCTGTGACCCGGCTGCCCCGCAAACCTGTACTCATGGGCCTGCTCGTGCTCTTTATCGCAGGCAATTTCCTCTCCGCGATCGCCGACACCTACTCGGCCATGCTGCTCGGACGCATCGTGGCCGCACTGTGCCACGGGGCCTTCTTCGGTATCGGCTCAGTGGTGGCCGCAAGCCTCGTGCCGGCGCACAAGAAGGCCGGCGCCATCGCGATCATGTTCACCGGCCTGACGGCGGCCAACGTCCTGGGTGTTCCCTTCGGGACCTTGCTGGGCCAGAACTTCGGCTGGCGTTCAACGTTCTGGGCTATCACCGTTATCGGCGTAGTGGCGCTGCTCGGCGTCGCCTTCATGGTCCCCAAGGCCGGCACGGAACCCACAAAGGGCCTACGCAGCGAACTGGGCGCCTTCGCATCCGGCCAGGTGTGGCTGTCGATAATCGTGACCATCCTCGGCTTCGGCGGCATGTTCGGCGCCTTCACCTACATTGCCTTCACCCTCACCGAGGTCTCCGGATTTGAGCCGGGCGCCGTCCCATGGCTGCTGGTGCTGTTCGGTGGAGGATTGTTCGTCGGCAACTTCCTCGGCGGCAAGGCTGCCGATAAGGCCTTGGACAAGTCACTCATCGTGATCCTCGCCGGACTTGTGGTGGTTCTGGTCTTCTTCGCCCTGACGGCTGCCAGCAGCATTGCAACCCTGGTGTCCCTGGCCCTGATGGGCGGATTCGGCTTCGCAACCGTTCCAGGCCTCCAGATGCGCGTGATGCACTTCGCCTCCACGGCACCAACGCTGGCATCGGGTGCGAACATTGGTGCCTTCAACCTGGGCAACGCGCTGGGCGCATGGCTGGGCGGCGTCACCATCACTGCCGGTCTCGGCTACACCTCGCCCATCTGGGCGGGCGCAGGGATCACGGTTGCTGCCCTGCTGGTCATGATTGCTGCTGCTGCGGCCGCCAAGCGCGGGGGAGGGGCCGCACCGACGGCAACTCCCGACGTCGAACGCGAACCTGATGGGGCCATCGTCGCCTAAGTCATGAGGCCTGGAGCCCGACGCCTGGAGCGTCACGTCTGACACAGGCAGGAAAATGCCCGCCACGGAAAGTCCGTGGCGGGCATTTTCGGCTCTTACGGGGTGGGCGTGGGGTTCTGCGGTTCCGGTTCGGCGTTCCGGTTCCCGGCAGCCTTGATGCGTTCGTTCTCCGCCTGCTTCAGGGCCTTCATCTGTTTGCCCCGGCGCCGCCAGATCGACCACATGACCGTCACCGCAATAAAGACAACTACCGCGGCAACGGCGGAGATGGCTGTCCAGGTGGTGAAGAAGCCTGCATCCACACTAAGGGTCCTCTGGCCGGCGTGGGCTGATTCCGTGGAGCCAAAGACGATTCCGGCAGTGAGCAGATTGGGAGTTGCGATGGCAACTGCCAGCAGGACGATGGCTGTTTTCCAGGGCCAGCGAACCGCTTTCCTGGTGGCCTGCCAGGCGACCAGCAAAGGAATGAAGGTAAATACGAAGCCGTAGAACATGCCGACCAGCACGCTGGCACCAAGGTCACGCCTGATTTGTCCTGCGATGACATCGGACCACCATCTGGGAAGAATTGCCCCAAGAATGAACCAGGCGGCCACAGCAACCAGCAAAAACACAAGGACCAGGATTATTTTGGCGCCCAGGTTGCTCTTTTTCCCGGCTGGTACTTGTGCTTGTTCAGTCATGGGTCAATCATGGCAGAGACCCCATCAGGCGCAGGGGAATTGTGCCTATACTTTCAGCGGCGGCCAGCTGCGCAGGCCGTCGCCGAGGTTCGTCATTGTCCCGATGAAAGGCCACCCGTGAGCAATATTCCTGAAGAACTTTCCTACACTGCAGAACACGAGTGGGTCACCGCTCCGGATGCCGACGGCGTTGTGCGCATTGGCATTACCGACTTCGCCCAGGACGCGCTGGGCGACGTGGTCTACGCCCAGATGCCGGAGCCGGGGACAAAAATCACCGGCAATGAAGTTGTTGGGGAAGTCGAATCCACCAAGAGCGTCAGCGACATCTATGCTCCGGTTTCCGGCGAGGTCACCAATCGCAATGACGCGTTGGATACGGATCCCGCACTGATTAACTCCGACCCGTACGGCGAAGGTTGGCTCATTGAAGTAAAGCTCGCAGAACCTGACGCAGTGGATTCCCTGCTCAGTGCATCGGAGTACGAACAACAGGTAGGCTAAAGTTATCTGGCCCGCCAGGCTGTTTTCCCATTACAGGGGAAATGGAAGGGCGGGCCAGGAACCGATTTGCCCGGCGGTACCGGGATGCGGAAGTTGCTGGCAGGGTTTGGAACTGTCAGCGGATGAGGAGGAAATTCCATGGTTGGCGGCGAACAGAATCAAGCCAATGTCGGGAACGGCGCGGAGGAACAGCCGACGTCGGAGACCACCTCGATCAGCATCACGCCAACGTGGGACGAGCCGAGCATTGCCCCCAAGTTGGCTCCTGAAGAGCGTGCATCCGTGGATGCTCTTCCGCCGAATTCGGCCTTGCTCATTGCGCACAGCGGACCCAACGCCGGAGCCCGGTTCCTGCTGGACGCGGACACCACAACTGCCGGCCGGCACCCTGACGCGGACATTTTCCTTGACGATGTCACGGTGTCCCGCAAGCACGTGCAGTTCATCCGCACTGCGTCGGGATTCGAGCTCGTGGACATGGGCAGCCTCAACGGTACGTATGTCAACCACGACCGCGTTGACCGCGTGCAGCTCAAGAGCGGCAACGAGGTCCAGATCGGTAAGTTCCGGTTGACCTACTACATCAGCCCTGTCCGCTCAGCAGGCCAAGTCTGACGGGGAACCTGCCTGTGGCTATTGCCCAGCCGGACCGTCGCGGGCCGCAGGTCCTGAACATCGGTGAAGTCCTCGCCCAATTGAGCGATGACTTCCCCGGAATGACTGCGTCCAAGATCCGCTTCCTGGAGGAAAAGGGCCTCATCAATCCGAAGAGGACTCCTGCCGGATACAGGCAGTATTCGGACAGCGACGTGGAGCGCCTGCGCTTCGTCCTTGCCCTGCAGCGTGACCAGTACCTGCCGCTCAAGGTCATCAAGGACTACCTCGACGCCATCGACCGCGGTGAACGGCCGGAGAATCTTCCTCCGGGGGTCACTGTCTCCCCGAGGGTTGTCTCGCCGGAAATGGCGGCGGAGATGCAAGGACGAGCCCGGGCCCTCACGGAGGAGCAATTGCGTGCCGAGTCCGGCGCCAGCGTGCCGCTGCTGGAAGCGCTCCTGAGCTTTGGCTTGATCTCCCATGTCGGTGGCAAGTTCGACGAACATGCCCTCCAGGTGGCCAGGGCTTGCGTTCAATTGGAGGGCCACGGCCTTGAGCCCCGGCACCTTCGTCCCTTCCAGGCTGCAGCCGAGCGGGAGTTCGGCTTGGTTGAAAGGGCCGTCGCGCCGTTGACCTCACGGCGCGACGCAGCATCCCAGGCAAGGGCCGCAGAAGCGGCACGCGAGATCAGCGAGCTGTGCCTCACCCTCCACCGGGCCCTCGTCCACGACCGAATCTCCCGGATGGACAGCTGATGATCGAAGTCGAAATTGTCGGTGTGCGGATCGAATTGCCGTCCAACCAGCCATTGGTGCTCCTTCGCGAACTCAACGGTGAACGGCATGTGCCAATCTGGATCGGCACGCCGGAAGCCAGTGCCATCGCCCTCGCCCAGCAGGGCGTGGTCCCGCCCCGGCCCATGACGCATGATCTCCTGATCGATGTCGTGGAATCGCTGGGTCACACAATCATCAGCGTGAACATCGTGGCGGTCGAGGACAACATCTTCTATGGCCAGCTGCAGTTCGACGACGGCACGGTGGTCAGTTCCCGCGCCTCGGACGCCCTCGCCCTGGCTTTGCGGGCCAAGTGCCGCATCTGGTGCGCTGACGCCGTCATGGAAGAAGCGGGTGTCCGGATCACCGAGCACGATGAAGGCGAGGATTCGGAGCCGGATCCCACGGTGGACGAAGAACGAGAAATGCGCCGGTTCCGCGAGTTCCTCGACGATGTGGAACCTGAAGATTTCGAAGGTTGAAACACCCTCAACCTAAAGTTGAGGGTGAAAGTTTCGACACGACTGGATTTTGGGCCCGAGGTCTTTGACCTCGGCGCTTCACGGGCCTAACGTCGAAGTATCAAGTTCCCGTTGCATACACTGCCCGCGCAAGTCACACTGGAAGGTGCCGACTTGTGGGAATTACACTGCTGCATTTTGTTGTTGTGTCAGGGGTATGCACCGTCCCCAAGGGAGCTGAGAACAAGGAGGTCACGTGAGTCCGAAAGGCGAAGCAGGCGAGCTGAAGCAGTCCTCTGCCGGCATTGCTGCGCCCGCATCCGGCGCCCAAGGTCTGCTCTTCACCGAGGATCTTCCCGTGCTGGACGAGGACGCGGGATACCGCGGCCCCACCGCATGCAAGGCGGCAGGCATCACCTACCGCCAACTGGACTACTGGGCACGCACAGGACTCGTTGAACCTGCTGTCCGTGGAGCTGCCGGCTCCGGATCACAGCGGCTCTACGGATTCCGCGACATCCTGGTTCTCAAAGTGGTCAAGCGACTTCTTGACACCGGCGTATCACTCCAGCAGATCAGGACCGCGGTGGAACACCTCCGCGAACGTGGCGTGGAGGACCTCGCGCAGATCACCCTCATGAGCGATGGTGCCAGTGTTTACGAATGTACCTCCGCAGATGAGGTCATCGACCTGGTGCAGGGTGGCCAAGGAGTCTTCGGTATAGCCGTTGGCCGCGTATGGCGGGAAGTTGAGGGCAGCTTGGCCGCGCTGCCGAGCGAGCACGCCGTCGAGCAATCCTTTCCCGACGACGAACTGAGCAAGCGCCGCGTTGCCCGCCGCATAGGCTAGGCAACAGACAAATGATATGAAGAAAGCCTCTTCCCACAGGGAAGAGGCTTTCTTGTTGTGCAGACCGGGGCCGCTGACGGAGCCCCGCGCCCGTCAGCGTTGGCGGCGTTCCCTGGTGGAACCCTGCCCCTCAAGAAGACTCTCTAGCAGGGCATCGAAAAGTTTTGCGGCATTCTTCGCAGAATCTCCCGGCCAGTGGTGGACGGAATGCGCCGCACCCTGGATCTGCTGCCAATTGGCTTGTTCCGGAATGTGCGGAGTCAACAGCAGCTCTCCGAACATGGACTCCATTTCGGCCAAGCGGAAGGTGTGCTCGGCGGATCCGCTGCGCACGCGGTTGGCCACGATACCTGCCGGGGCCAGATTGGGGGCGAATTCCTGGCGGAACAGCTGAATGGCCCTCATGGTTCGTTCGGTGCCCGCTACGGAAAAAAGCCCGGGCTCGGCCACGAGCACCACGCGGTCACTGGCGCTCCAGGCCATGCGGGTCAATCCATTCAGGGACGGCGGGCAGTCGACCAGTACCAACTCGTAGTTGGTGGTGCCGGCCAGAACCGTGGACAGCCTGCGGAGGTCGCGGCGGCCGAGGTCGGGGCGGTCGTAGATTCCGGTGAACGCTGAGCCTACTGCGACGTCCAGGGTGCCGTTGCTGGAGCCGTTGGAGACCCAGCTGCTGCCGGCGACGTTGTCCTGGAGCCTGGCGCGCCGAGGGCTTTTCAGCATCCGACCGATGTCCTGCTGGCCGCCGGGCTGGACACCAAGTGCCGTCGTGGCGTCGGCATGGGGATCGAGATCCACCACCAGGGTGGATATGCCGGCAGCGAGGGCCGCGGACGCCAGACCGGTGGTCACGGACGTCTTTCCCACTCCACCTTTGAGGCTGCTGATGCTGACTACTTGCACTTGAAAACCCAAAACCTAACGCCGGTTGCCGTATCGCGCTCATTCGCCTCCGGAATCACCGGAGCCGGGGCTTGCCGAAGCCCCCTCAACATCATATGGTGCTTCGGCATCGAATCCCGCTTTCTACGCGCCCGGCCAAGGGAGATCGCAGTTGGCAATAGCATGCCGTTGGATCGCGCGCACGCATATACAGCGCACATGACGATTCCTTTGTGATGGTTGCCACAAAGATTTGTGTTTGATGCTGGCGGCACTACACACTGTGACCACCGACCGATCCACCCGCAATGATGCAGGAGAAGTATGTTTTCGAAAATTCTGGTGGCCAATCGCGGCGAAATCGCGATCAGGGCGTTTCGCGCTGGTTATGAACTGGGCGCCAAGACCGTAGCCGTCTTTCCGCACGAGGACCGTAACTCGATCCACCGTCAGAAAGCCGACGAAGCTTACCTGATCGGCGAGGTGGGTCACCCCGTCCGCGCCTACCTGGACGTCGAGGAGGTTGTCCGCGTCGCCAAGGAAGCCGGGGCAGACGCCATCTACCCCGGCTATGGCTTCCTTTCGGAGAACCCGGATCTCGCGCGAGCGGCCAAAGCTGCGGGCATCACCTTCGTGGGCCCGCCCGCCGAGGTCCTGGAACTGGCCGGCAACAAGGTCGCAGCACTGGAAGCCGCCCGCAAGGCCGGTGTGCCCGTCCTGAAGTCGAGCAAGCCCTCCAAGGATCTTGACGAACTCATTGCGGCAGCCGACGAGATCGGATTCCCCATCTTCGCCAAGGCTGTTGCCGGAGGTGGCGGTCGCGGCATGCGTCGCGTTGAGACGCGCGAGGCCCTCCCCGAAGCACTGCAGTCTGCCATGCGCGAGGCTGACGCGGCCTTTGGTGATCCCACAATGTTCCTTGAGCAGGCCGTACTGCGTCCGCGCCACATCGAAGTACAGATCCTGGCTGACGCCGAGGGCAACGTCATGCACCTCTTCGAGCGTGACTGTTCCCTGCAGCGTCGCCACCAGAAGGTCGTTGAAATCGCCCCGGCACCGAACCTGGATGAGAACATCCGCCAGGCGCTCTACCGCGATGCCGTGGCGTTCGCCAAAGCACTGAACTACGTCAACGCCGGAACGGTCGAGTTCCTGGTGGACACCGAAGGTGAGCGTGCGGGACAGCACGTCTTCATCGAAATGAATCCCCGCATCCAGGTGGAGCACACCGTGACGGAGGAAATCACCGACGTCGACCTCGTGCAGGCGCAGATGCGCATTGCGTCGGGGGAGACCCTGGCGGATCTGGGATTGAGCCAGGAAACCGTCTCCATCAAGGGCGCGGCCCTGCAGTGCCGTATCACCACTGAAGACCCCGCCAACGGCTTCCGGCCTGACGTCGGAAAGATCAGCGGCTACCGTTCAGCCGGTGGCGCCGGTGTAAGGCTCGACGGCGGCACGGTCTACTCGGGTGCCGAGATCAGCCCCCACTTTGACTCCATGCTGGTGAAGCTGACCTGCCGCGGCCGCGACTACCCGGCCGCTGTTGCCCGCGCCCGGCGCGGACTCGCCGAGTTCCGTATCCGTGGCGTGTCCACCAACATCCCGTTCCTGCAGGCCGTCCTCGCCGACCCCGACTTCAACGCCGGCAATGTGGCGACGGATTTCATCGACAAGCGTCCTGAACTGTTGAAGTCGCACATCTCCGCCGACCGTGGCACCAAGCTGCTCACCTGGTTGGCTGAGGTGACTGTGAACAAGCCGAACGGCGAACTCAAGGTCCACAGCGATCCCGCAAGCAAGCTGCCCGCCGTCGAGGGTCCTGTTCCGACGTCGGGTTCGCGGCAGAAGCTGATCGAGCTCGGCCCGGAGGGCTTCGCCAAGGCTCTGCGCGAGCAGAACGCTGTGGCGGTCACGGACACCACGTTCCGTGACGCCCACCAGTCGCTCCTTGCCACACGGGTCCGCACCCGCGATCTGGTCGCGGCCGGTCCGGCAGTGACAGCTTTGATGCCTGAGCTGCTTTCAGTGGAGGCATGGGGTGGCGCGACGTACGACGTCGCCCTGCGGTTCCTGGGCGAGGATCCCTGGGACCGCTTGGCCGCACTGCGCCAGGCCCTTCCGAACACCTGCCTCCAGATGCTGCTTCGCGGACGAAACACCGTCGGGTACACGCCCTACCCGGAAGAAGTGACGGAAGCTTTCGTCGAGGAAGCCGCCGCTACGGGCATCGATATCTTCAGGATCTTCGACGCCCTTAATGACGTCAACCAGATGGCTCCGGCCATCCGGGCGGTCCGGGCCACGGGAACAGCTGTAGCGGAAGTGGCCATGTGTTACACCGGCAACCTCCTGGATCCCAACGAGGACCTGTACACGCTGGACTACTACCTGGACCTGGCCCAGAAGATCGTCGACGCCGGTGCGCACATCCTCGCCATCAAGGACATGGCCGGCCTCCTTCGCCCGGCCGCCGCGGCCAAGCTCGTTACCGCACTCCGTGAGCGCTTCGACCTGCCCGTGCACCTGCACACGCACGACACCGCCGGCGGCCAGCTGGCCACCCTGCTGGCAGCTGTCGACGCCGGCGTGGATGCGGTGGATGTCGCCGCGGCTTCCCTGGCCGGTACCACCAGCCAGCCTGCTGCCTCCGCGTTGGTTGCCGCTTTGGCCAACACTCCCCGTGACACCGGCCTCAGCCTGGCCAACGTCGGCGCCATGGAACCGTACTGGGAAGCTGTGCGACGCGTTTACGCACCCTTCGAATCCGGCCTCCCGGGCCCGACCGGCCGTGTCTACCAGCACGAGATCCCGGGCGGCCAGCTGTCCAATCTGCGCCAGCAGGCCATTGCCCTGGGACTGGGGGAGCGGTTCGAAGCGATCGAGGACATGTACACCGCGGCAGACCGCATCCTCGGCCGCCTCGTCAAGGTGACACCGTCCTCCAAGGTCGTGGGCGATCTCGCCCTGCACCTAGTGGGACTGAATGCAGACCCGGCGGACTTCAACGAGAACCCGCAGAACTACGACATTCCGGATTCCGTCATCGGCTTCCTGTCCGGCGAACTTGGTGATCCTCCCGGTGGCTGGCCCGAACCCTTCCGCACCAAGGCCCTCCAGGGCCGCAGCGTGAAGGTCCGCGACGTCGATATCAGCCCGGAAGACAGCGCAGCGCTCAAGGGCGACTCCAAGACGCGCCAGCACACGCTGAACCGCCTGCTGTTCGCTGGTCCCACCAAGGACTACCTGAAGAGCGTGGACACCTACGGCAACCTTTCCGTTCTCGACACCCGTGACTACCTCTACGGTTTCCAGCAGGGCTCCGAGCACGTCATCGAACTGGAAAAGGGCGTCCGCCTCATTGCGCAGCTCGAAGCCGTTTCCGAAGCCGACGAGAAGGGCATGCGCACGGTCATGTGCACGCTCAATGGCCAGTCCCGGCCCGTGGTCGTCCGCGACCGCTCCGTGGTCAGCAACGTCAAGGCTGCAGAAAAGGCCGACCCCGCCCAGCCCGGACAGGTTGCAGCACCGTTTGCCGGTGCCGTGACCGTTACGGTCAAGGCCGGCGATGCCGTGAAGGCCGGTGACACTGTGGCCACCATTGAGGCGATGAAGATGGAGGCATCCATTACGACGCCGGTGGCCGGCACGGTTTCGCGCCTGGCCATCTCAGCGGTGGAGCAAGTGCAGGGTGGCGATCTGCTGCTGGTCATCAGCTAGCTAGCGGCCACGAAAAAGTACCCCGCCCGGAGTCATCCGGGCGGGGTACTTTTTGCTTTTTGCTGTGTGCTGTCCGGCTGTTTGGCCGGAAGGCGGTCTAGGAGGCGCGGGGAGCCGAGTACATTTCCTCGATCACGGCGTCAAAGTCCTTCATGACCTGCGCGCGCTTGACCTTCAACGACGGTGTCAGGTGACCGGAGGCCTCGGTGAAGTCAGCCGGAACCACACGGAAGGCCTTGATGGCCTCTGCCTGGGAGACTGACTGGTTCGCCTTGCTGATCAGCTCCTGCACCGCAGCCTTGACCACGGCGTTTTCGGTGGCCTCGGCCAAAGTCGTGCCGGCCGGAAGTCCGTGGCGTTCGAGCCAGCCGGGCAGGGCTTCCTCGTCCAGGGTCACCAGCGCGCCGATGAAAGGACGGTTGTCACCAACCACCAGGACCTGGGACACCAAGGCGTCTGCGCGGATCTGGTCCTCCAACAGCGCAGGGACCACGTTCTTGCCGCCTGCGGTGACGATGATCTCCTTCTTGCGGCCAGTGATCTTCAGGAAGCCGTTGCTGTCCAGCTCTCCGATGTCGCCGGTTCGGAACCATCCGTCGGCTGTGAAGGTCTCTTCCGTGAGGTCAGGTCGTTTGTAGTAGCCGCGCATCACGCAGACGCCCTTGGCGAGAATCTCGCCGTCGTCCGCGATCTTCACTGCGTTCCCCGGAAGGGGAGCGCCCACCGAGCCGATCCGGATCATGGATGGAGTGTTGACGGAGATCGGAGCCGTAGTCTCGGTCAGCCCGTACCCTTCGAGGATCTGCAGGCCGATGCCCTGGAAGAAATGGCCCAGGCGTTCGCCGAGCGGCCCGCCACCGGATACCGCGTGGGCCACGTGGCCACCCATCGCCGCCCGGAGCTTTCCGTAGACCAGCTTGTCGAACACGGCATGCTTGATCTTCAGCCCCAGGCCAAGGTTCCCGTCCTGGCGCGCCTTGGAATAGGCGATCGCGGTGTCTACCGCCCGGTGGAAGATGGCGCCCTTGCCACCGTCTTCGGCCTTCGTGAGCGCCGAGTTGTATACCTTCTCGAACACGCGGGGCACGGCGAGGATGAACGTCGGCTGGAAGCTCTGGAGGTCGCCCAGCAGATTCTTGATGTCCGGGGTGTGGGCAACCTTGACGCCGCCGGCCACGGCCAGCACAGAGATAAAGCGGGCAAAAACGTGGGCCAATGGCAGGAACATGATGGTCTTGCCGGATTCGTTGATGATTTCCGGCAACGAGGCGCGGGCATTCTCGGAAAGTTCCACGAAGTTTCCGTGGGTCAGTTCGCAGCCCTTAGGCCTGCCCGTGGTTCCGGAGGTGTAGATGATGGTGGCGATGTCCCGCAGGCCTGCCGCGGACCGCCGGGACTCGAGTTCGTCGTCGGGAACTCCCGCTCCCGCAGTGCGCAGGGCATCGAGGCCGGCGCCTTCGAGTTGCCAGACGTTGGCAACGGACGTGATGTCCTCCGCGACGACGGCCTGGCGGATGATGTCCTCATGGTGGGCTGACTCGCCGAAGGCGGCTACTGCGCCTGAGTCACCAAGGTTCCATGCCACCTGCGACGGCGACGACGTTTCGTAGATCGGGACGGAGACGGCCCCGGCGAACCAGATCGCGAAGTCCACCAGCGACCACTCGTAGCGTGTCCGGGACATGATGCCTACACGGTCGCCCTGTCCTACGCCGCTGGCGATGAGGCCCTTGGCCAGAGCCCGGACGTCAGCGAGGAAGTCGGTGGCGCGGATGTCCGCCCACTGCCCGCTGGCATCCAGCTTGGAGAACAGCGGGGGGTTGGACGCCTTTCCCGCCTCCCGAAGCACGAGGTCCGTGATGTTGGTTTCAGGGGAGATGTTCACGAGGGGAGGAACACTGATTTCACGCACGGTAGCTCCTTTGATATCCACGGGCCACGAGGGGCTTCTTCCACTCTAGTATGCCCGCTCGCGGAGGTGTGTTCTATTTCACCTACTGGCGAGTAACTTTACGGATCAGGCCCCATTTCAAGCAACTCGGGGACTTCTGGACCCGGCGATGCGGGGGCGTGCCCGATGGCGGAATAGGATGATGGGATGCCCGCATTTCGGTCCAGCACCCGCGTAAACTCCAGGCCCCCGGCCGCTGCCTGGAAGGACGTCCCCTGGGCCGCCCGGCGAAGCCACTTGGGCCGCAGGGGACTGGCCATCGGAATCGATATCGGGGGCACCAAAGTTGCCGCCGGTGTGGTGGACGCCGACGGCAGGGTCCTCGCCGAGGCGCGCCGGTCCACCCCGGGCGCCGATCCGCGGGCAGTTGAACAGACCATTGTGGAACTCGTGGACGAACTCAGTGCGGGGCACAGGGTGGCCTCCGTGGGGATAGGCGCCGCCGGTTGGATGGACCTCGACGGCGGCACGGTGCTTTTCAGCCCGCACCTCGCCTGGCGTAACGAACCGCTCAGGGCCAGCCTGCAGAAACTGCTCAGGCGCCCGGTCCTGCTCACCAACGACGCCGATGCCGCAGCATGGGCGGAATGGCGCTTCGGGGCCGGTCAAGGAGAGAGCCGGCTTGTGTGCATCACCCTTGGTACTGGCATCGGCGGTGCCATGGTGATGGACGGCCGGGTGGAACGGGGCCGCTACGGTGTCGCCGGCGAATTCGGTCACCAGATCATTTTTCCCGGCGGCCACCGATGCGAATGCGGGAACCGAGGGTGCTGGGAACAATACGCTTCGGGCAACGCGCTGGGACGTGAAGCCCGCCAGCTGGTGAGGACAAATTCGCCCGAAGGCCGGGCCTTGCTGGATCGCGCCGGAGGCACCGCCGACAACATCACGGGGGCGGTCGTCACCGCCCTCGCCCTGGCCGGGGACGCTACGTCCCGGGAGTTGCTGGCGGACCAGGGCGACTGGCTTGGCCTGGGCCTGGCCAACCTTGCAGCTGCCCTGGACCCGGGAATGTTTGTCATCGGTGGTGGACTCTGCGACGCCGGAGACCTTTTGGCTGGTCCTGCCCGCGACTCTTTTGCCAAGAACCTCACAGGGCGTGGCTTCCGGCCCATGGCCAGGATTGAACTTGCTGCCCTGGGCCCACGTGCCGGCATGATTGGCGCTGCCGACCTCTCACGGGTCAGCGGCCGGACGCACAGCTAAGCGTCAGCGGGACCTGGAGTGTCGGCACCTAGATGCGGGCGCCGTCGTCGTCCTCGTTCTTCTCCTGCGGAAGCCTCATGATGAGGAAAACCACCGAGACCACAAACGCGGCGACGATTCCGAGGATGGCTGCCAGCGGCGCTGATCGCCAGAACATGGCAGTGAAGAGCAGCGCGATGGGTCCGCCCACAGCGCCTACCCAGGCCAGCATGGTCAGCGGTTCGGTACCTGCCAGGCTCGGCGGTTCTTCCGGGACGAACGACTCGTCGTCATCGTCCACCTCAAAGTCACGCGGTCCCGGCGCACGCCCCTGACCCTCTCCGGCCATGGGATCAGCGGCCGGCACTGCAGCGGGCGTGGAAAGGCCGAGGGGATCGAAATCCCGGAAAGACCTGGCTGGACCCGCCGGAGCCTCGCCGGGGCCGGCGGTGGGATCCGGTTCTTGTTCATCAGGCGTGGACCTGGTTGCCTCAAGCCGGGCCACGAGGTCCTGCCAGACCGCGTCGTCGTCTTTATTGGCGCTTTGGTCGGCGGAGTTGGGATCAGGCCTGTTCATGGGCTGCGTCCTTATCGGGAGATGGCCCCTGTCCGGCCAAGGCGGCAAGTGTCTGTTGAATGAAATCGACCGTACCGGAGAAGATTTCCGGTGCGTCGTTGTCGAGGGTGGCCACGTGGTGGCTGTTGTGAAGATAGCTGATGTCAACCGGAGCGTTCACGCGGGAGCGGAGAAATTCCAAGCTGGCGTTCGATATGACGTTGTCCACTGTTGACCGGTAGACGCGCACCGGGGCGCTGATGCGTGGCAGGATCGCGGCCGTGTCCTTGTACATCTTCTTCAACTGATGGGCCGCGGCAACAGGGGTGCGTGCATACGCACCTTCGTCCTGGTCCGGTTTGAGGATGTCGTTGGCGATGGCCGGCGTCGTCTTCACCACGTACTTGAGTGCGGCGACGATCACGGCACGTGGATCGTCCAGGACGAGGCCGGGATTGACCACCACAGTCCCCGCGACGGGCCGCGTGGCTGCTATTCGCAACGCCAGGGTGCCGCCCATGGACAAGCCCGCGGCGAAGACGTAGTCGCACTCCGCAGCCAGTTCAAGGTAGGCATCATCCACTGCCCTGTGCCATTCCTGCCAGGATCGCTTCGCCATGTCCTGCCAGGTAGTGCCGTGGCCCGGCAGCAACGGCAGGCGGACGGCATAGCCGGAAGCGGCCAAATGCTCAGCCCAGGGCCGCACGCTGTGCGGGCTCCCGGTGAAGCCGTGGGACATGACCACGCCGACGCGCGGTCCAGTTCCGCTCCAGCTGCTGAGGAACGGTGAGAAATCCGGGGTCATCTTCATGATGACTCCGAGGCTACTCTGTGATTGGCGTGCCGGCGGAAAAATGCTGCTGATTCTTCAAAAATGGTGGGTGCGTCAACGTCCAGGGTGGCCACGTGCCCGCTGTGCGGGAGGGTCACAACTTTCAGGCGCGCCGAGTCGATGTGCCTGCGGATCGTGTCCACCGAGCTGGGCGGAATGACCCCATCCACCGACGATTTGAAGACCAATGCCGGCGCCTTCACCTGGGTCAATCCCCGGGTCGCGGACCGGAACAGCTTCTTGAGCTCGTGCACGGACTTCAAGGGTGTCTTGGAGTAGTCACTGTCTTCGATGAGCTCAGGTGCCGGGGAATCCTCCACGATGGGATCCGTGGTGCGCATGACGTATTTCAACGCGCCCACGTACTTCACGCGGCGGTCATAGAAGCTCAAACCCGGATTGACCAGCACGACGCCCGGAACATCGTGGAGGGACGCCAGACGGAGGGCTACGGCCCCACCCATGGACAGCCCCGCCACGAAACAGGTTTCCGTTGTGGCAGCGAGGTCCAGGTAGCTCTTTTCAAAGGCCCGGTACCAGTCCTGCCAGCGGGTTGTGGCCAGGTCATGCCAACTTGTCCCGTGTCCTGGAAGCAGGGGGACCGTGACAGCGAAGCCTTGCGCGGCCAGATATTCAGCCCACGGCAGCATGCTCAACGGGCTGCCGGTAAATCCGTGGCAGATCGCTACGCCAGTGGAGGCGTTCGGCCCATGTCCGGCGTAGTGGAAAGCGGCCGCGGCTGGTGGTTTGCGTTCCGTCATGCCTTCCATCGTGTCATTGTTCCGGGCATTTCACACTGGAGTAGGGTTGCAGTTGAATGCCGGCCGGGTTGCCGGACGCATGCCTGCCAACGGCCGTGAGAGGACAAACGTGTTCTATTGGGTCATGAAGAGGATCTTTCTGGGTCCCATCCTCAAACTCCTGTTCCGCCCCTGGGTCAAAGGCCTGGACAATGTCCCTGAGAACGGCGCAGCGATCCTGGCCTCCAACCACCTTTCCTTTTCGGACTCCATCTTCCTTCCCCTGATGGTGCATCGCCCGGTGATCTTCCTGGCGAAGTCGGAGTACTTCACCGGCAAAGGGCTTAAAGGACGCCTGACGGCATTGTTCTTCAGGCTGAGCAACCAGCTCCCCATGGACCGGTCCGGAGGCGCTGCGTCCGAGATGTCGCTGCAGGCAGGCAAAGACGTCCTCACGTCGGGCGGCCTCCTGGGTATCTACCCCGAAGGCACGCGAAGCCCCGATGCCCGGCTCTACCGCGGCAAGGTGGGCGTTGCCCGGCTTGCCCTGCAGACCCGTGTTCCGGTGGTTCCGGTAGCCATGATCGGCACGGAGAAAGTCCAACCCATCGGCAAGAGGCTTCCAAGCATTCGCCGCATTGGCATCATCTTTGGGCAACCCTTGGACTTCAGCCGCTATTACGGCATGGAGGACGACCGCCTGGTCCAGAGGGCGGTCACCGACGAAATCATGTACGAACTGATGCGCCTCTCCGGCCAGGAATATGTGGACGAGTATGCCGCCGTCGTCAAGGCACGGCTGGCCGGAAAGGGGCCGGAGCCCCTCCACAAGCTCGAAGGGACCGAAGACGCCGTCGCGGACATCGCCGAAGACAGGGACGACCCCAATCCCGAAGGCCAGGAACCACCAAGGAAACTGTGACGCAGACGGCGGCATCAGTTACGCCTGCAGTGCCTCAACCCCGCCGGAGGCTACTACTCTTGAAGGGTGACTGAGCTAACCGCGAACACCGCACCTTCCACAGTAGATCCCCTCGCCAGCACCGCCCAGAGCGGAGCGGCAAACTATCCCGGGCTGGATGCCTGGCGTGACCTGCCGATTTCGCAGCAGCCAACGTGGTCGGATGCCGATGTCTTCAAGGCCTCGGTCAACGAACTCTCCGTTGTTCCGCCATTGGTCTTTGCCGGAGAAGTGGATGTTCTTCGGGAACGTCTGGCTGCCGCAGCCCAGGGCAAAGCGTTTCTGCTCCAGGGCGGAGACTGCGCAGAAACGTTCGAGGCTGCCACGGCCGACAAGATCAGCGCACGCGTCAAAACCATCCTGCAGATGGCCGTGGTGCTGACCTACGGCGCAGCAATGCCCGTGATCAAGATGGGACGGATGGCCGGCCAGTTCGCCAAGCCGCGTTCGTCCAATGACGAGACCCGCGACGGCGTGACTTTGCCCGCTTACCGCGGGGACATCGTCAACGGCTACGAGTTCACACCTGAGTCCCGCGCACACGATGCCGGCCGCATGTTGAAGGCCTACCACACCTCGGCTTCCACCCTGAACCTGATCCGTGCTTTCACCCAGGGCGGCTTCGCTGATCTGCGCCTGGTGCACCAGTGGAACAAGGGATTCACTGAAAACCCTGCCCATGCACGCTACGAGTCGCTGGCCCGTGACATCGACCGCGCCATTATGTTCATGGATTCCTGCGGGGCAGACTTCGAGGCCCTGAAGCGTGTTGAATTCTTCGCCAGCCATGAAGCATTGCTGCTGGACTATGAGCGCGCCCTCACCCGCATCGACTCCCGTACAGGCCTCCCTTATGACACCTCCGCCCACTTCCTCTGGATCGGGGAGCGGACCAGGGAACTTGACCACGCGCACGTGGACTTCCTGTCGCGTGTCCGGAACCCCATTGGCGTCAAGCTCGGGCCGACCACCAGCGGTGACGACGCCCTGCGCCTCATCGACAAGCTGGACCCGAACCGCGAACCCGGCCGCCTGACGTTCATCACCCGCATGGGCGCGAGGAACATCCGCGAAAAGCTGCCGGCCGTCGTCGAGCGTGTCACGGCATCCGGTGCCCAGGTGCTGTGGGTGACCGATCCGATGCACGGCAACACGGTGACCTCACCCAACGGCTACAAGACCCGCAACTTCGACGACGTCATCGATGAAGTCCGTGGCTTCTTCGAGGTGCACCACTCGCTCGGCACCGTCCCCGGTGGTCTGCACGTTGAAATGACGGGCGATGACGTCGCTGAGTGCTTGGGCGGCGCAGACCCGATCGACCAGGACGCATTCCTGGACCGCTACGAGTCCGTATGCGACCCGCGCCTGAACCACATGCAGTCGCTGGAGATGGCGTTCCTGGTGGCCGGCGCCCTGTCCAAGCGGTAGCTGAC
This sequence comes from Paenarthrobacter sp. C1, assembly GCF_049315185.1. Classification (NCBI taxonomy): domain Bacteria; kingdom Bacillati; phylum Actinomycetota; class Actinomycetes; order Micrococcales; family Micrococcaceae; genus Paenarthrobacter; species Paenarthrobacter sp. C1. The sequence goes on from NZ_CP186052.1 coordinate 1,802,196, forward strand.
AGTCCCTGCTGCCACAGAAGAAGGCGCGGTCCGGATTTCTCCGGGCCGCGCCTTCTTGGGTACTGGGTCGCTGCGTGGCCGGGTTACTACACCACTGTCAGCGTCACGACCGATTCTTCGGGTGCCTCGGTATTGACGGGATTCTGATCACGTACCGTTCCAAAGAAGCCGCCCAGGATCTTGTTGATCTCTACCTTGAAGCCCAGCTTCTTGAGTTCTTTCTCCGCTTCGGCGGCCTGCTTCCCGATGAAACTCGGTACCTTGACCATCTTTGGGCCCTTCGAGACCGTCAACGTCACCGTCTCACCCTTGACGAGCGTGCCATTGGCGGGCGCCTGCGAGACAACAGAGCCCTTGGGGACGGACTTGTCGTTCACCGTCTCCGGGGCGATCACGGCTTTCAGCCCGGCATCCTGGATTGCCTTGACTGCCGCGTCCTGCGCAAGACCCCGTACATCCGGGACCGGGATGGGCTGGGGACCCTTGGAGACGACCAGGGCAATGGGAGTGCCGTGCCTGACTTCCGTGCCCTTCGCGGGATCCTGGGCGATGACCACCCCGGCAGGCACTTTGTCATCGAAAGCCTCAGTGACGTTGCCCAGGGCCATCTGGGCTGAATTCAAGGCAGTTTTGGCTTCGTCCAGGGTGCCGCCGGTGAGGTCCTCGAGAGGGAAGAGCTGGGCTCCCTTGGACACGAAAAGGGTGATGGGCTGAAACTTCCGGACTTCGGCACCTGACTCCGGCTTGGTGCCGACAGCGAGGCCGGAGAGGATATCGTCATCGAAAACATCCTGGGGTTCTGACTGGAAGCCGGCAGTGCGAAGCAATTGCTGGGCCTCGGCGACAGTCTTGTTCTTGACGTCCGGAACGGTGCCTGGCGACCCCGGCCCCATGCCGAAGAACCAGCCGGCGCTTGCCGCGAGCAGCGCAAGAATCACGATCACCACGGTCCAGATCAAGCCACGACCGCGTGGATTACCTTCCCGGAGTGGTCGGACCGGGGTTGCCGCCGCACGGGCCTGGTCCTTGGCCTGCTGCCGTTCGATCCGTTTCAGGTCCCTTTTTCCGGGCGGGCGTGACTCCACCTCCGTGGCACCCTTTGGCGACTGGTAGGACGCGCCACCGGCGGCCATGATGGTGGTGGGGTTGCTTTGCCGGGCAATGAATTCCGTTGGTGATGCCGTGGTGGCAATGGCTTCAGTGGCGTTAGTGTCCGGCCCGGAGGCTGCCATGGCTGTGGTGGGAGCGGCAGGGAGGACAGCGGTGGCTGACTGTTGCTTGAGATCCAGCTGTTCGTCGGTGAGCGTCGTACGGATGTGGCGCAGTTCAGTCAGCAGTGCGGACCCGTCGATGGGCCTGTTCTCTGCGTCAACGGAGGTGCACCATTGCACCAGTTCGTCCAGGTCTTCGGCCAACCCGGGGGCTGCGTCCGACGGGCGGCCGACAGAGGCGTTCACGTGCTGGTAGGCCACATGGATGGGGGAGTCGCCGTTGTACGGTTGCTTGCCGGTCAGCATTTCGTAGAGCATGATTCCGGCCGAGTAGATGTCGCTGCGGGCATCGGCAGGCCGGCCAAGGACAAGCTCCGGAGCCAAGTAGGCCACAGTCCCGATCAGGGCCCCGGTGCTGGTGTTGGCAGAGATGGCCCTGGCCAAACCGAAATCCCCGACCTTGATCCGCCCATCGTCTGCGATCAGGACGTTCTCAGGCTTGATGTCGCGGTGGATCAAGCCTGATGAATGGGCGGCCGCCAGACCTTCGATCACGGGATCGATCAAGGCCAGGGCGAGGCGCGGGGGCAGCGCTCCTTGGGTATTGAGGACATCACGGAGGGTGTGCCCCTTGACGTACTCCATGACCAGGTACGCGATATGGCCGTCTTCGCCTTGATCCAGGACGCCGACAATGTGGGGGTGTGAGAGGCTGGCTGCGGCTTTTGCTTCGCGGCTCAGGCGCTCCAGGAAGGTCTGGTCGTTTGCCAGATGCGGGTGCAGGACCTTGAGGGCCACGTCGCGCTCCAGGCGTCTGTCAGTGGCCAGGTAGACGGTGGACATTCCCCCTTTCGCCAAGCGGGAACGGACCACGTAGCGCCCGTCCACGGTGGTACCGATGAGGTGGTCCTGCGTTGCTTCTTGCACCATACGATCCTAAACGAGACAGGGAAGGGGCCCGAATCCCCGGTGGGATGCGGGCCCCTCCCGAGGGTGCTGCAACAGGCCTAGCCGAACGTGCGCTGACGTGCCTTGATCGATTCGACGTAGCGCTTGGTGTCCTCGTACATACCGTACTTGCTCACCGAATACTGTCCCTGGTAGTAACCGGCAATGGCCGTATCGAGATCCTTGCTGGTGGCCACCAGGACGCGGATGATCGCGACGCCGGCCGTGGCGTTGTCGTAGGGGTCCAGGAGGTTGAGTTTCCGGCCAACCAGGTCAGAGGCCCACTGGCCGGAGGACGGAATGACCTGCATGGTGCCAATGGCGTTGGCCGGGGAAACGGCCCGCTGGTCAAAACCGGATTCCTGCTCTGCGAACGCGAGGGCCAGCGACGGGCTGACGCCCATGCGCCGTGCCGTGTCAGCCACAATGGTCTTCATCTCAGCGCGGCTGGGCACCGGCGAAGCGTTGAGGAGTGCCTTGTTTTCATTCGCGGAGCTGACCACGGCCGGGGGATAGGTGAACCCCAGGAATGTGCTGGGCACCAGCGGTGTGGTCTCTCCGGCAGGCTGCAGGCTGCCGCCGGGGATGGTCAGCTTCTGGCCGGGGTAGATGACCGTGCTGGCGTTCACGTTGTTGGCCGACATGAGTGCGGAGAGCGAAACGCCCAACCGTGAGGCGATGGAGCTGAGGGTGTCGCCGGCCTTGATGGTGTAGGAACCCGTGCTTGCCAGGGGGGCAGGTGCTGGTGCCGGCGCTGGTGCGGGTGCCGGAGTTGCGGGCGCGGACGGCGCCGATCCGCCACTGACCTTGATTTTTTGGCCCGGGTAGATGATGGAGCTGCCATTGAGGTTGTTCCAGCTGAAGATGCTGGACAGCGGAACGCCGTGCTTGGCCGCAATGCCGCCGAGGGTATCGCCGGAGACAACCGTGTAGACGGTGGCGGTGCTCGCGGTGCCGGAGGCAGGCGGGGCGCTGGGCGCCGGGGCCGACGCAGCCGTTCCGGTGAGCTTGATGCTCTGCCCCGGGTAGATCAGCGTGGTGGGGGTCAGGTTATTCAGCTGGAGCACCGCGGACGTGTCGAGGTTGAAACGTCGGGCGATGGCGCTGATGGTGTCGCCTCGAACCACGGTGTAGCTGTCCGGGGTTGCGGGGGCCATCGGGCGGAGCGCCGCGGGAAGCGTGGCGGCCACTGCCTGCGCGGGGATCACCGTACCGGTCGTGACTGCCTGGGCCTTCATGGCGGCAGCGAGCGTGGCCGGTATTTTGCGGGGTTGGGGTGCGGGCGCTGCGATGGACGGTTGGGCCAGCGCAAGCGACGACAAAACCACAGCGGGAAGCGCGGCCGTGGTTGCCGCGATAACGGGCATGCTCATGGTTCGTTTCGGCGAGCGGGGCGTCGTCATGAAGGAGTCCTCATCTCAAACAGCGGGGGTTGATTGTTAACGCTGTTGTCAGTGTTGCCAATGTTACTTATGTTATCAATGGTGCAAGTGTGATCAGTGTGAATCTCTCATACTTATTCCGTGGACACAACAATTCCCGCGGGGGAAGATTCTTGATGCCATTTGTTGGTATGGGAATTGCAGGTAATAAGGGCTTCGACGTGGTCCCTTTCGGGCTCCGGCTAGGCGACGGGTGGGCCGGCATGGCAACCTTGATCCGTGAGTAATGTAGAAAGCCTTGTTTCCGAGTGGTTGCCGCTTCCGGATGTTGCCGGGTTGCTGGAAGTTTCCATCACCAAAGTCCATGGACTTTTGGATGAGCGTGCGCTCGTCGCCGTCAGGCGGGGAGAACGGAATATCCGCTCCGTCCCGGCCTTGTTTATTCAGGATGGCCATGTTGTGGACAGCTTGAAGGGGACCATTGCGGTCCTTAGTGACGCCGGCTACAACGACGAAGAGTTGATCACCTGGCTGTTCACTCCCGATGAATCACTGCGTGGCCGTCCCATTGACGCCTTGCGTGAGGGGCGTAAAACGGAGATCAGGCGCCGCGCCCAGTCCCTGGCCTGGTAATTGCGCCGGTTCACTTCCTAAAGCGGCAACTACTTAAAGCGACGACGACGGCGGTCCCCAAACCGCCGTCGTCGTCTCATGCCTTCTTTGCCTTGCTCCGCGCGGCTGACCTGCGCCCGGTGTCAGGCTGCGCGGCTGACGGCCGCTTCGGCCAGTTCTCCCAAAGCCTGCAGCGGGAGTGCATCCAGTGGCAGGCGTTCCAACGCTTCGAATGCGTCAGTGCTCAGCTGCGCGATCAGCGATTCCGTCGCGTCCAGAGCCCCGCAATCAACCATGAGATGGCGGATCCTGGCAACGTCCTCCTCAGCGAGTTCCGGGTTCCCCAGCATGCGGTCAAGGTAATCGGCTTCGGCCGCCGAAGCCTGATTAAGGGCAAAGCCAACCAGCACAGTGCGCTTGCCCTCCCGCAGGTCATCTCCGGCCGGCTTTCCTGTCGTTGCTGGGTCTCCAAAGACCCCAAGAACGTCATCGCGCATTTGGAACGCTTCACCGAGCGGGAGCGAAAAACCGGAGTACCCGGCAAGTAGTTCCGTGGAAGCGCCGGCAAGGGCACCGCCCAATGCCAACGGATGTTCCGTGGAGTACTTGGCTGACTTGTAGCGGATGATGGAGCGGGCCCGGTCCACCGATCCCGCCCGGTCGCGCACGGGGCCGGCCACCTCTTCAAGGATGTCAAGGTATTGACCGGCCATCACCTCTGCCCGCATCACGTTGAAGATGCGGCGGGCAGGGCTTCCTGAAACGGCGCGGGGCCCAATCCCGGTAAAAGCCTCTTCGCTGAAGGATAGACAGAGGTCACCGGTCAAAATTGCGGCAGCATCTCCAAAATGTTCGCTGTCCAGGGCCCAGCCGTTCGTTTCATGAAGCTGGCTGAACCGTTTGTGCACGCTTGGGCCGCCGCGCCGCGTATCGGAACGGTCGATGATGTCGTCGTGTATCAGTGCCGCAGCCTGGAAAAGTTCCAGGGCACATCCGGCTGTGACAATGTCCGCGTCGCCGGCGGGGCCGCCTGCGCCGCGCCAACCCCAGTAGCACATCAACGCCCTCAGCCGCTTGCCGCCGGTTACCAACGTCGAGATCGACCCGATGAGCGGATCGACGTCGGGTGAAACGGTAGCCATGACGTCGCGCTGTCCCGACAGGAAACTGCTGAGGCTGCCGGCGACGCCTTCAATGTATAGGGCCTGCTCTGACGCGACGGGGGACGCTGACGTCACTTGATGGACCCGGCTGCCACATTGGCACCGATGGTGAAGGTAGAGACGCCTTCCTTTTGCATGATCGAGACATTCACTGTTTCACCATCACCGCGGACAAAGTCCAGGGAGGTGACGTTGCCCACCGCTTCCGGTCCGGGGACAAGCTTAAAGCCCTGGGCCTCGAGCGAGGACTTGTAGTAGTCCACTACGCCCTGCGGAGGTGCTTTGACGGTCCCTACCAGCGCCACGGTGGCCAGGGAGGCGTTCTTGTCGAAGCTGCTGGACCGTACCGAGGTCTTTGGCATGACGGGAATGAGCTTCTCAGGGAATCCGGGAACAAGCGCATTGACCGTGGCCGTGGCATTGGGGTCGGGTGCGCTGGACTCGGTGAACCCGGTGGTTTCAGGCGAGGGGGTGCTGCTCGCCGAAGACGCTGTCCCGGAGGGTGAGGGCGCCGGCGAAGCTGACGAAGATGAAGCAGCGCCGGTGGATGACGGAGCCGCCGAACCGCTGGGGGACGGCGTGCATGCGGAGACCGCCACTGCGACACTGACTGCGAGCAGGGCAAACCCTCGCGATTGAGGAGTTCCAAAGAGCTTCACAGGGTATCCTTCCTGGGGCTGAGCCGGACTTTGCCTCCAGTTTAGTCAGTGCCCGGGCATAGTATTGCCGTTGTGAGGCAGGAAGCACCCGGCGGCGAGTCAAGCGCTGGACACAGACCGGCCCGCAGCGCTGAAGAGGCCCTGCGGGAATTGAGGCGAACCAGCATCCTGCACGTGGATATGGACGCATTCTTTGTCTCCGTCGAACTCCGCGGCCGTCCCGAACTGCGGGGCAAGCCCGTGATCGTGGGATTCCCCGCGGACAGGTCCGTGGTCCTCTCTGCTTCCTATGAAGCCCGGGCCACAGGGGTCAAGTCGGCCATGCCGATGTCCATTGCGATGAGGCGCTGTCCAGCGGCGGTCGTCATCAATCCCCGCCACACTCTGTACTACGAGGTCTCAGCGCAGCTCATGGAGATCTTCGGGTCCATTACGGACCTGGTGGAGCCTTTGAGCGTGGACGAAGCTTTCCTGGACGTTGGCGGGGCCATCCGCCGGCTGGGCACGCCCTTGGAAATTGGCCACCTCATCAGGCGCAGGGTCCAATCAGAGCTTGGCATCACGGCTTCCGTGGGGATTGCCGGCACCAAGTTCGTTGCCAAGATCGCCTCCACCCGGTGCAAACCCGACGGCATTTTGCAGATCGACGCCGAAGACACCCTTTCCTACCTTCACAGCCTTCCTGTCAGCGCCCTCTGGGGTGTGGGTGGCAAGACCGGGGAGGTCCTGGCGCGTATGGGCATCCGAACGGTCGCCGATGTGGCCGCCACACCCTTGTCCTCGCTGAAGAAGGTTCTTGGCGCAAGCGGGGAACATGTGTACAGGCTCTCCATGGGAATTGATCCCCGTCCAGTGACGCCCACCAGGGTTGAGAAGAGCATTGGTGCTGAAGAGACCTTCTCCGTAGACACAGCAGATGAAGAACTGCTGCACAGGGAGTTGTTGAGGTTGTCCCACCGGACGGCCAGTCGTCTCCGGAGTTCCGGAATGCTCGCACGGACGGTCGCCTTGAAGCTCCGGTATGCCGATTTCTCCACGGTGTCCCGGAGCCGCACTGTGCACACGCCGGTAGACAGTGCCCAGTTGATCTACCAGGTGGCCATGCAGCTGCTCGACTCCTTGGGCCCGCGTTCCATGAGCGTCAGGCTGGTGGGAGTGCGGGCGGAGCAATTGGAACCGGCAGGTCAGACGTCGATGCAATTGAGCCTGGACCGCCGGGATGACAACTGGCGGGCAGCCGAGCAGGCCCTGGACAGGGTTTCCCAGCGATTTGGTTCCAAAACCCTGCTTCCGGCCCGGCTCCTGGAACCCGGTAAACCTGCCTCGGAGGCCTGAACCCTGTGACCTTGGTCCCGCACGGCCCCAGGCGTCTTTCAGAACGGCCCCGGACAAACTATCCTATTTATTACAGAGATTTAGATCGTCTGGACAAACTGTTTCCTGAACAGTCGGCCCTGAGGTATCCGCTGAACCAAGAGGGTATTTTGGGAACGAAATTCTTGGTCCGATCGTTGGGGTAAACAGACGCACAGGACGCGTTATGTCCAGACGCTGGCTGACTAAAGGAGGTCGCGATGCCCCTCTCGGAGCACGAACAGAAGCTGCTTGAGCAACTTGAAAAGCAACTTCATGAGGACGATCCGAAGTTTGCCAACACCATGGGTTCGGATCCCATCCGCAGCTGGTCGACCAGGCATGTCATCATTGGCGTCCTTGGGGCAATCGCCGGCATTCTTCTCCTGCTGGTCGGCGTCTCGCTGCAGGCGATACCTGTGGGTGTCCTCGGCTTCATAGTCATGGGTGCTGGCGTGTACTTCGCGACGTTGCGTGGAGCGGCTTTCGGGAAATCCGGTAAGGGAAAGCCCGCCAAGGCCAAGCCCAAGAGCACCTTCATGAGCAGCCTCGAAGAGCGCTGGGATGAACGACGCCGCGACGACCACTGACGGAGGGCGTGTCACTTCTCCCGGCAGCAGGCCATCGTGAGTCAGTCGCGCCCCTGAGCCCGCTCGTGGATTAAACACTTCCAAAGCTTTGACAAGGACCCGCCAAGCGGGTCCTTTCGCATTTAAGGGTTGCAACGCCCGGCCCCTCCATTTCCCACCACCAGCTCCACTTTCCTCCCGCCGAAAGCGGTTTTGGGGTGCAGAGCGCTTCCCAGGCGCCTTTCAGCTTCCCGGCGCGGGACTTGGACGTCGGCCGACGTGTCGATACCTCCACTTCACTCCACCCCCGGAAAACCCGCGGCAATTCGGCCCCGAGGAATCTCAAAGTGGTGGAGAAACGCCCACGAGTGCGTTGACTGTGGTGCGTTGTGGAGTAAAGTGGAGCACATAAGAGGGTAGTGGCAGTGTTGGGTATGTACGGGCACCTTGACTGAGGGGCGGTGGGGCCAGTGTTTCTGGGCACTCACTCGCCGCGTCTCGATGAAAAGGGCCGGATCATACTTCCCGCCAAGTTTCGTGAGGAGCTTGCAGAGGGACTGGTCCTCACAAGGGGCCAGGAGCGCTGCATCTACGTCTTCAGCCAGAAGGAATTCGAACGTATCCACGAGTCGATGCGGGAAGCGCCATTGTCTTCCAAGCAGGCACGTGACTACATCCGGGTCTTTCTGTCCGGAGCCTCGGACGAAGTACCTGACAAGCAGGGGCGCGTGACCATTCCACCGGCGCTCCGTGCATACGCAGGCTTGGGAAGGGAGCTGGCAGTGATTGGTGCCGGCACCCGGGCCGAGATCTGGGATGCAGACGCTTGGAACGAGTACCTCAACGAGAAGGAAGCAGCCTTCTCGGAAACGGATGACGACAATCTGCCCGGGTTCATCTAACCGGTCGGTGGAAGCAGTACCGCTTCTTGAATGGGATCTCCAGCCGCCCATCGGACAGTCTTCCTGGCTCAACTTCCCCTGAGCCAGGCCGGCGGACGATAGGCGCGGATGGGGATCCGGTTCAAGAATCACCATGCACGTAACTGAGGAAAGAGGAGGCAGCGTGGAAGAGCAGGACGCGGCAAAGCCCACATCGGAGCGCCACGTGCCCGTCCTGAAAGACCGCTGCATCAACCTGCTCGCTCCCGGCTTCGAAGCTGCCAGGAGCAGGGGAGAGACTCCTGTTGCCATCGATGCGACTCTCGGCATGGGCGGGCACTCCGAAGCGATGCTGCAGCGCTTTCCCGATCTTCACCTCGTTGGCATTGACCGGGACGAAGAAGCACTTTCACTGGCCGGGGCCCGGCTGGAGCCCTTTTCGCAGCGCACTGACCTTGTTCACGCCGTCTATGACGAGATCGAGGACGTGCTGGCTGACCTCGGAATTCCGGAGGTCCACGGCATCCTGATGGACCTGGGAGTTTCCTCGCTGCAGCTGGACGAACGCGAACGTGGATTCGCCTACTCCTATGACGCTCCTCTGGACATGCGCATGGACACGAGCCGCGGGCAGACCGCCGCCGACGTCGTGAACACCTACAGCGAAGAAGATCTTGTCCGCATCATCCGCAAATGGGGCGAGGAGAAGTTCGCCGGACGGATTGCCAACAGGATCGTCAACGCGAGGGCGGAGAAGCCATTTGCCACCACGGGCGAGCTCGTGGAGCAGATTCGCAGCGTGGTTCCTGCCGCCGCAGCGAAAAGCGGGGGACACCCTGCCAAGCGCACCTTCCAGGCTTTGCGCATCGAGGTCAACGAGGAACTCGATGTCCTGGAACGCGCAGTTCCGGCCGCAGTGGCCGCCACGGCGTTGGGTGGCCGCGTGGTGGTGATGTCCTATCACTCGCTGGAAGACAAGATCGTCAAGTCCGTATTCCAGAAGGGCTCGAAATCCTCGGCGCCACTCGGGTTCCCGGTGGAACTTGAAGAACACAAAGCTGAATTGAAGACAATCACCAAAGGCACGGAAGTGCCCACAGCGGCAGAAATCGCAGAGAACCCGCGCGCGGCTTCTGCGCGGCTGAGGGCCGTCGAACGCATCAAATCGAGGAGAGACGCATGAGCAACGCCGCAGCGAGGACTTTGCCCTCCGTGGTGGGCAACACTGCCCGCGCGCTTCCAACACCGGCAGGGAAGCCGGATGTCGCCCGCCGGCCGCGCACGCCGCTCTCCGTTGTACGCAGTGCTCCCGGCAGGCGCAGGACCCCCTTCGTGGTTCTGTGCTTCGTGGCCATGGCAGCGGCGCTCCTGACGGTCCTGGTGCTGAACATCTCCGTGTCGACGGCGCAGTACCAGCTGGTGCAGCTCAAGGCGCAGGCCGCGACCCTTAACAAGGAAAACCAGGACCTGACACAGAAGAAGCAGAACTTCGAAGCTCCCCAGAATCTGGCCGCCAAGGCTACAGAATTGGGTATGGTTCCTTCCACGGTCAAAGGCCAGATCGACCTGAACACCATGACGGTGACCGGGAAGGCTACTCCCGCAGTCAAGGGCGACAACCCCGGGGCTGTTCTTGCTCCTCCGGCCGTCGGGGGCGTATTGGATGTTGTTCCCTCGGTGACCACCAAGGATCCGTTGGAGAACCTCAAGCCAGTCACCCCCGCGGCGCCGGCAGCGTCGGCCGCGCAGGCAACTGCGCCGGCAGCTCCGGCGTCCCCGGCAGCGAAACCGCCGGTGGATCTTCATGGAGGGTCGGTCCCGGCCCCCCAGCAGAAGACTCCCGGACAGTAGTCCATCCGTCCACTGAACCAAGGCCAGCAGCAAGGAATCAACGTGGCTCAGAACCCCGGCACATCGAATAAAACGAAGACGCCGGCGGCACGAAGGCGGCTGCGCGTTGGGCTCGGCATCATGCTGACCCTGCTGCTGGTGGTCGGGGGCAAGTTGTTCATGGTCCAGGGCCTGGACATGGGCGGGATGGCCGAGGCTGCCCTTGCCAAGCGCCTGACCCCCCAGGTCCTCCCTGCTGAGCGTGGGCAGATCCTGGACGCGAACGGCACTGTTCTGGCCAGCAGCGTCATCCGGTACAACATCGTCGTCGACCAGACCGTGAATACGAACACCGAGACGTTCCACCGCTACAACGAGAAAACGGAAAAGCTCGACGAAATCACGCGTGACCAGGGCATTGCTGATCTTGCGGCCTTGCTCGGGACCGACGTCGCCAAGGTCCGGGAGTCCCTGACGGGGGATAAGCGCTACTTTGTGGTCGCCAAGGACATCAAGCCTGAGCTGGAGGACCGGATTACCAAGCTCTACATCCCGGGACTCAAAGCTGAAGGCATCAGCAAACGCGTCTACCCGAATGGCAGCGTGGCCGGCGGGGTAGTGGGTTTCCTCAAGGACGGGACCACCGGCCAGGCGGGCATCGAGCAAACCCAGGACGAGATTCTCCGCGGTACTGAAGGCAAGCGCGTCTTCGAGATCGGTGCCGACGGCCTCCGTATTCCCGTGGCCACTGACGAACTGACACCCGCCGTCGACGGCAGTGACGTCAAACTGACCATCAATACCGACATCCAGTACTTCGCTCAACAGGCTATTCAGAGCCAGGTCAACAAAATGAATGCCGAGTGGGGTTCGATCGTCGTGATCGACACGAAGACCGGCAACCTCATCGCCCTGGCCGACACCAATGCCCCGGACCCGAACGACCCCGGCAAAGTCGACGCCAAGGACCGTGGCGTGCGTTCGGTGACTGCCGCCTACGAGCCCGGCTCCGTCCAGAAGATGATCACCGCTGCGGCGGCAATCGAGGAGGGCAAGTCCTTCCCGCTGGACCACTTCACCATTCCGCCCGCATACACCATTGACGGACAGACCTTCACGGACGCTTTCGAGCACGGCACCGAAGAACGCACCCTCGCCGGCATCCTGGGCTGGTCCATGAACACCGGCACCGTGATGGTCGGGAGCCGCCTGAGCAAAGAGCAGCGGTATGACTGGCTGAAGAAGTTCGGCATCGGAGAGCAGACGGACATCGGGCTGCCGGCCGAAGCGACGGGCATCCTCGCCACGCCAGACCAATGGGATGAACGCCAGCAGTACACGGTGCTCTTCGGGCAGGGCGTGTCGCAGTCGACGCTGCAGACGGTCCGGGCCTTCCAGAGCATCGCCAACAACGGGGTGATGCTCCAACCCCGGCTGATTGACGGTTACATCGGCCCCGACGGCCAGGAGCAGAAGGCCCCTGCCAAGGATCCGCGCCAAGTGGTCTCGAAGGAGACCGCCCAACAGGTCAGGGACATCCTGGAGAGCGCAGTGACCGAGGGACAGATCAAGGATGCCGCCATCGACGGCTACCGTGTCGGCGCCAAGACCGGTACGTCCCAAGCCCCGCGTGAGGACGGACTGCCGGGCTTCGATGGCTACACTGCCTCGATGGTTGGCATGGCCCCCATGGATGACCCCCGGTTCATCGTGGAAGTGGTCTTGCAGCGCCCCAAGGGAAACATCTATGGAGTCACCAACGGCCCGGTGTTCCGGTCAGTGATGGCACAGGTCCTGAGGACCTACAACGTGGCCCCATCCACCGGGACTCCCGCGCGGCTGCCCCAGTTCGTCAAGTAAGCTTCTTGGGCGTCTGTTTCGGTCACCATTCGATCCACCACTAACGGCCCGGGCGCCGCTGGCCCCCGGCCGGTCGTTCCACGAGCACCAACGGAGAACCACGTGTCAGAGCACAAAGAGGCAGCTTCCAATACCGCGACGCCGGATGCCGGACGGTCAGCTTTCCGTCCCGCATCCGTTGCTGCGGTGCCCCTGGCGGCCATAGCGGGAGCGCTGGGAGTAACGGCTCCTGACGGCAGCCAGGACCTTGGCGTCACCGGCATCACGCTCAATTCCCGTGCCGTTGAACCGGGCGATCTCTACATGGCCTTGCCGGGCGCCACGCGCCATGGTGCCGATTTCGTACCCCAAGCCGTGGAGGCCGGTGCCGTCGCAGTGGTTACGGACGACGCCGGTGCACGCCAGCTTGCGCTGGCAACCGAGCAGCCCGTCCCTGTCCTCATCATTGCGGAGCCGCGGGCCGCCGTCGGGCCTTTGTCCGCGCTGATCTATCGCAGCCAACCGGAGGATGCGGCCTTCCCGTCGCTTTTCGGCGTCACGGGGACCAATGGCAAGACCACCACCACTTACTTCATCAACTCGCTGCTGCGTGCCTTGGGCAAGCAGCCGGGCCTGATCGGGACCATCGAGATAGTGGCCGGCGGAGAACCCATCCCGAGCCTCCTGACCACTCCGGAGTCCCCGGATGTCCACGCACTGCTCGCATTGATGCGGGAGCGGGGCCTGGACGCGGCGTCCATGGAGGTTTCATCGCACGCGATCTCCTACCGCCGGGTGGACTCTGTCATGTTCGACGTCGCAGGATTCACCAACCTCACCCAGGACCATCTGGACCTCCACGGCAGCATGGAGGAGTACTTCAACACCAAGGCCGAACTCTTCACCGCCGGACGCGCACGCCAGGCTGTTGTCACGGTCGACGACGAATGGGGCCGCAAGCTTGCCGCCCTGGCGGACATTCCGGTCACCACGCTTTCAGCGGCTTCTTCCAGTGGCGCCCTGGATGCTGACTGGCACGTCGCGTCCATCAACCCGCGCGGGTTGGGTTCGGAATTCGAACTGCACCACACGGACGGCCGGACCTTGCGGGTCCACACCGGCTTGCCGGGCGACTTCAACGTGGCAAACGCGGCGTTGGCTACCGTCATGGTCCTGGCGTCCGGGGTGAATGAATCCGAGCTCCAGGACGCCTTGGATGCCCACGATCCTTTTACGGTTGCTGTTCCCGGGCGCATGCAGCTCGTCTCCACGGAGCCCGCCGCCGTTGTTGATTTTGCCCACAATCCCGATGCCCTGGCCCGTGCGCTGATGGCGGTCCGGTCACCGGAGGAAGAGTCGCGCGTCATCGTGGTTTTTGGCGCCACAGGACAACGTGACCAAGGTAAAAGGCCTACCATGGGCGCAATCGCGGCCCGTCTGGCCGACGTCGTGATTATCAGCGATGACGACCCCCACGATGAGGATGCCGCCGCCATCCGCGCTGAGGTGCTGGCGGGCGCCTTTGCTGCGCGGGAGGGAGAGAACCTGGGCAGCGAGATCATCGAGTCCTACCCGAGGGATGCTGCCATCCGCCTCGCCGTTGACCTGGCGACGGCGAAGGACACCATCCTCATCGCAGGACGCGGCCACGAGGTGTGGCAGGAAGTACAAGGCGTAAACCTCGCCCTGGACGACAGGGTCGAGTTGCGGGCCGCCTTGACATCCAAGGGATTCAGCGTTTCATCCGACCAGCGGATAGAGTCCTAAACCGAGATGATTGCACTTACTGCGGCGGAGATCGCCGACATCACCCATGGCCGTTTGACCGGAGATCCGGGCATCGTGCCCTCCTCTGTGGTTACTGACTCACGGGAGGCGACGCCCGGCTCGTTGTACGTGGCCAAACCCGGCGAGCACGCCGATGGCCACGACTTCGTCGACGCCGCGTTTGAGCGTGGCGCCGTTCTGGTCCTCGCCGAACGTGAGGTGACCGATGCCCACGGCAGCCCATATCCCGCCGTCGTGGTCGATGACGCTGTCCTGGCCATGGGCGCCCTGGCGGCTGAAGCGGTCCGGCGCATCCGGGCCGACCGCGAACAGCGCGGCGAGCAGTTCACGGTTATTGGGATCACCGGCTCAGCCGGCAAGACCACCACCAAGGATCTCCTTGCCGGCGTGTTGTCGACGGCAGGCGCCACTGTGGCGCCACAGGGTTCGTACAACGGCGAGGTGGGTGTTCCGCTCACGGTTTTTGCCGCTGACACCGATACGCGCTTCCTTGTCATCGAGATGGGTGCCACCGGCCTGGGCCACATCAAGTACCTCGCGGAGATGGTCAAGCCGGACATCGGTGTAGTCCTGGTAGTCGGGACCGCCCATGCCGGCGAATTCGGCGGTGTGGAGAACATCGCCAAAACCAAGGGTGAACTGGTCGAAGCCCTTAGCGAAAACGGCACTGCGGTCATCAACCTCGACGACGGCCGCGTAGCTGCCATGCGCGCCCGCACCAAGGCCAAGGTCCTGGGGTTCACGGCCTCGCCCGCTACGACCGAAGAGGTGGAAGCCCGCAACGTCGTGGTCAACGACCAGGGCTTCCCCGACTTCGACCTCATACTTCCCGACGGCGGTCCTTCTGTTCCGGTGCGGAGCCGCCTGATCGGTGGCCACCACATGACCAACCTGCTCGCAGCTGCGTCAGCGGCTTTTGCGGCCGGGATTCCAGCCGTCGACATCGCCTCGTCACTCAGCTCCCAGTCGGCAGCCAGCCGTTGGCGCATGGAGCGAACAGAACGTGAAGACGGCGTGACCATCATCAACGATGCCTACAACGCGAACCCGGAATCCATGCGCGCTGCTCTGCGCACTCTTGCAGACCTTGGACAAGGCAGGAGGACCTGGGCTGTCCTTGGCGCCATGCTCGAGCTGGGCGAAGACTCCATCCGCGAACACACTGCGGTTGGCACTCAGGTGGTCCGGCTGAACATCTCCAGGCTGGTGGTGGTGGGACGCGAAGCCCGCGCCCTCTATGTCTCTGCCATCCAGGAAGGCTCCTGGGGGGATGAATGTTCCTTCACCGAGACTGTGGAGGAAGCATACGAACTCCTGCAGAACGAACTCAGACCAGGCGACCTCGTGTTGTTCAAGTCCTCCAATGGTGTGGGGCTCAGGCACTTGGGGGATCGGATAGCATTACCTCCACGGGCCGAGCCCACCGGAGAAAGCGCGGCTGAAGCTGCCGCAAGCGAAGGGAACGAGCAGCTGTGATTGCACTTTTGATCGGCGCCGGCGTCGCCCTTCTGGTGGCCTTGATAGGCACACCCCTCTTCATCAGGTTCCTGGTAGCCAAGAGTTACGGGCAGTTCATCCGCGATGACGGCCCCACTTCGCACCACACCAAGCGCGGCACCCCCACCATGGGCGGGACCGTCGTGGTGGCGGCTGTGCTCATCAGCTACTTTGTGACGCACCTGATCATGTGGATGATGAACCCGCGGTCCGCCGGGCCATCGGCGTCAGGTCTTCTTCTGCTGTTCCTCATGGTCGGCATGGGCTTCGTGGGATTCCTGGATGACTACATCAAGATCTCGAACAAACGCAGCCTGGGCCTGAACGCCCGAGCCAAACTCATCCTCCAGGCAGCCGTTGGCATCATCTTCGCCGTGCTGGTCCTGCAGTTCCCGAATGAGGACGGGCTCCGTCCGGCCTCGACGCAGATCTCGCTGGTACGGGATATTCCCTGGCTGGATCTCGCCTTCGGCGGGACAGTACTGGGCGCTATCTTGTTCATTGTCTGGTCCAACCTGATCATCACGGCAGCAACCAATGGCGTGAACCTGACAGACGGCCTGGACGGGCTGGCCGCCGGAGCATCCATCATGGTCTTCGGCGCCTACACCATCATGGGTATCTGGCAGAACAACCAAGCATGCGGTTCACCCAAGGAAGCGGGCAGCGGGTGCTACCAGGTCCGCGACCCCATGGATCTGGCCTTGCTCGCGGCCATCCTCAGCGCAGCCCTGGTCGGGTTCCTCTGGTGGAATACGTCACCGGCCAAGATCTTCATGGGCGACACCGGCTCGCTGGCCATCGGCGGGGCCGTGGCAGCATTTGCCATCCTTTCCCGGACTGAGCTGCTGTTGGCTTTCATCGGCGGCCTGTTCGTGCTCATCACCCTGTCGGTCATCATCCAAGTGGGCTTCTTCAAGCTCTCCGGCGGTAAACGGGTGTTCAAAATGGCCCCGCTCCAGCACCACTTCGAACTGAAGGGCTGGGCCGAGGTCACCGTGGTGGTCCGCTTCTGGATCCTCGCCGGGCTGTTCGTGGCCGCAGGCCTGGGAATTTTCTACGCTGAATGGGTGGTGCTGCTGTGAACGAGGGTTCTGGAACCATGTCCTCTTCATCCGACCGGCTCAAGGAGCTGACCAGCTGGGATTCCAACTGGAGCGGGCTGCGGGTCGTGGTGACGGGTATCGGCCTGTCCGGCTTTTCCGCTGCCGACACCCTGATTGAGCTCGGAGCCAAGGTAGTAGTGGTGGACGCCGCAACCACCGACAAAGCCAAAGCTCAGGCAGATACCCTGAAAATCGTCGGCGCCGTTGACGTCCTGCTGGGGGAGGACGCTGTCAGCACCCTCCCGCTGATTGAGGACAGCCTGCCCGACCTCGTGGTAACTTCTCCCGGCTGGCGGCCGGATCAGGCCTTGCTGGCGGCGGCCAAGCGCAAGCACATCGCCGTGTGGGGCGACGTCGAATTGGCGTGGCGTCTCCGGGTCCGTGAAGGGCGCAAGACCACCGACTGGCTGACCATCACCGGCACCAACGGCAAAACCACCACGGTGGGCATGACCGAGTCAATGCTGCAGGCTGCCGGCTTGAAGGCCATCGCGGTCGGCAATGTTGGAACGCCGATCCTGGACGCCCTGCGGGACCCGGTCGACTATGACGTCTTTGCTGTGGAACTGTCCAGCTTCCAGCTGCATTGGAGCGACTCGCTCTCACCGGTGGCAAGTGTGTGCCTCAATGTCGCCGAGGACCATGTGGACTGGCACGGTTCCTATGCGTCCTACCTCGCGGACAAGGCCAAGGTGTACGAGAACACCCAAAAGGCAGCGATCTACAACGCCGAGCAAATCGAAACCGAGCGCATGGTCGAGAATGCGGATGTTGTGGAGGGTTGCCGGGCCATCGGTTTTACCACCAACACGCCTGCCATCAGCATGCTGGGCGTCGTGGACGGTCTGCTGGTGGACCGCGCTTTCATCGCCGAACGCAAGGATTCGGCAGCGGAACTGGCCGCCATGACAGATCTTGGCCCGGTGGCCCCGCGCCACATGGTAGCGAACGCGCTGGCCGCCGCGGCATTGGTCCGGGCCTACGGTGTGGAACCCTCGGCTGTGAAGCAGGGACTGGTCAACTACCTCCCCGGCGCGCATCGGATCCAGCTGGTGGCCAAGCACAACGACATCCTGTGGATCAACGACTCGAAGGCGACGAATCCGCATGCGGCATCGGCGGCACTCTCGGCCTTCCAGAACGTGGTGTGGATTGCCGGCGGCCTGTCCAAGGGCGTCAACTACGACGAGCTGGTCAAGGAACATGCACCACGGCTCAAGGCTGTAGTGCTCATCGGAACCGATACAGCTCCGCTGGAAGCCTCCCTCCAGCGACACGCGCCGGATGTCCCGGTGATAGCCCAGGCCAAGGGTGACACTGAGAGTGTGCAGACCGCAGCCGGTAACGCCGCTTCGCCAATTTTCGGCGAGACCATCATGGCCCAGGCCGTGGCGTCCGCAGCCGGAGTGGCAACCTCGGGCGATACCGTCCTCATGGCACCAGCGGCTGCATCCATGGATCAGTTCTCTTCCTACGCTCACCGTGGCGACGCATTCGTCCAGGCAGTTCGCGAGCTTGTGGAAGGGCAGGCACAGACCACCGAGGAGTAACAATGGTCAGCACGCCCACCCGCACCCGCGGAAAAGAGCCACGGGACGGGAAGAACAAGGCCACGCCCCGGGCCGCCAGGCAGCCCAAAGGGTTACGCCGGCACTGGCGCAGCTTCTGGGAGAGCCTAGAGGGCAAAAGCAAGGCGCCCAACAGCTCCACTTATTACCTCATTCTCGGTTGTGCCCTGGCGTTGACGGCCATTGGCATCATGATGGTGTTGTCCGCTTCCAGCGTCGAAGCCATCTCGGAGGGAAAGTCCCCCTACGCGGATGCGTTGAAGCAGGCCGTGTTCGGCGTCGTCGGCCTGGTCGCCATGTACGTCATTTCACGAACCAACGTGAACTGGATGAAGAAACTTTCCTGGTGGGCTCTTGGCGCCGTCGTGGTCCTCCTGGCCTTGGTCCAGGTCATGGGCAACAGCGTCAACGGAAACAAGAACTGGATCGACATCGGCGGTGTCACACTCCAGCCTTCGGAGATGTCCAAGCTGGTCCTTTGTGTCTGGATTGCCGCCGTGCTTGCCCGGAAACAAAAGCTCCTTAACCGGTGGATGCACGTGATCATCCCGGTTGTGCCGGGTGCCGGACTGGTCATCGGTTTGGTGATGCTCGGTAATGACCTCGGAACAGTCATTGTCATTGCGGCCATCGCCGCCGCAGGGCTCTACTTCGCCGGCGTTCCGGGGCGCATGCTCGGCATCGCCGGCGCCGTGGGTATCGTCGGGGCTGTGCTGGCCACCGTCAGCAGCTCCAACCGGATTTGCCGCATCACGTCATGGCTCGGAACGGCGTCCGCGACGTGCACCGAACAATTCGACTTCGATTTCCAGTCAACGAACGGCATGTACGGCCTGGCCCAGGGTAGCTGGACAGGCCTGGGCCTTGGCCAGAGCAGGCAGAAGTACAACTGGCTTCCGGAAGCCCACAACGACTTCATCTTCGCCATCATCGGTGAGGAGCTCGGCCTTATGGGAACCATTGTGGTCCTGGTGCTGTTTGCCATCCTGGGCATTGCGATTTTCCGGGTCGTGGTCCGCCAGACAGACCCGTTCCAGCGGACCCTTGCCGGCGGCATCATGGTGTGGCTCCTGGGCCAGGCGAGCATGAACATGGCGGTGGTAACGCAGTTGCTGCCAGTGGTGGGAGTGCCTCTGCCGTTCATCTCATATGGCGGTTCGGCGCTGATCATGTCCCTGTGCGGTGTGGGCGTAGTGTTGTCCTTGGCCCGCGGCCAGCTGCCACCCCAGCAACGTCCACGATTCCTGCCGCGCCGCTCACCCAAACCCGCACGAAAGCGTACCTAGCACTTCATGACTTCTGATTCCCACGCGACCAAGCCTTTGTCCGTCGTCCTCGCAGGCGGCGGAACTGCCGGGCACATCAGCCCTTTGCTCGCCATTGCTGATGCCATCAGGGAAAAGCGTCCGGAGGCGTCCATCCTGACTGTTGGCACGCCGTCGGGAATGGAAACCAGGCTCATCCCGGCGGCCGGTTACGAGCTCGCCACCATTGACCGTGTCCCGTTCCCCCGACGGCCTTCCGTTGATCTGCTCAAGCTTCCGGGCCGCCTGGGCGGGGCAGTCAAGCAAGCCCGCCGGATCCTGGAGAACGCACGGGCCGACGTCCTGGTAGGTGTCGGCGGCTACGTCTGCACCCCCATGTACCTTGCAGCACGGAAGCTCGGCATCCCGATCGTGGTCCACGAAGCCAACATGAAGGCAGGGCTGGCCAACCGGGTCGGCGCCCGGTTCAGCAACCACGTCGCCGTG
The DNA here is from genome assembly GCF_049315185.1 of Paenarthrobacter sp. C1. Taxonomy (NCBI): domain Bacteria; kingdom Bacillati; phylum Actinomycetota; class Actinomycetes; order Micrococcales; family Micrococcaceae; genus Paenarthrobacter; species Paenarthrobacter sp. C1. The sequence goes on from NZ_CP186052.1 coordinate 1,822,353, forward strand.
GCTTTTGCCGGTACCCGCCTGAGGGGCGCACGCCATGTAGGCATGCCCATGCGGCGTGCCATCTCCACTCTCGACCGGAGCGCAGCGGGTCCGGCTGCCAAAGCCATGCTCGGCCTCGATCCGGACCGGCCAGCCCTCATCGTGACCGGAGGCTCTTCCGGAGCGCTCAGCATCAACCGTGCCATCGCCGCAGCTTTGCCTGCCTTCGGGGCTGCAGGGGTCCAGACGCTCCACATCACAGGTGTTGGCAAAGCCGTCAAGAACGACGACGGCGGCCTGCTGGCCGGTGAAGGCTACCGGCAGGTTGAGTACGTGGACGGGATGGAGAACGTCTACGCTGCTGCTGACGTCCTGCTGGCCCGCGCGGGAGCCGGAACGGTCAGCGAAGTGGCAGCAGTCGGCGTGCCGGCGGTCTTTGTGCCGTTGCCGATCGGAAACGGGGAGCAGGCCCTGAACGCGGCTCCCTTGGTGGAAGCCGGCGGTGCGTTGTTGGTCGCGGACCAGGACCTTGACCCGCAGTGGCTGGAACGCGAGCTCATTCCCCTGCTCTCGGACCGTGAACGACTGAACGACATGGCCCGGAAATCCGAGGCCCTTGGTATTAGAAACGCCGATCAGCGCATGGCTGATCTCGTCCTGGAAGCGGTATCCGCATGACCACCAGCATCGCACCCCTTGAGACCCTCGGCCGGGTCCACTTCATTGGTATCGGCGGTGTCGGCATGTCCGCCGTTGCACGCATCATGGTTGCCCGTGGAGTTACCGTAAGCGGCAGCGACGCCAAGGATCTGCCGGTCATGCAGGATCTGGCTGCTGCCGGAGCACGCATCGGCGTCGGATACGACGCGGCAAACCTGGGTGACGCCCAGACCATCGTCGCTGGATCAGCCATCCGGGCCGACAATCCTGAACTCGTGGCGGCACGAAGTGCCGGGCTGCCTGTCCTGCACCGCTCAGAAGGCCTGGCGGCCACCATGGCGGGACACCGGGTGGTCACGGTAGCCGGTACGCACGGGAAGTCCACCACAACTTCCATGGTTGCAGTCCTGCTCAAGGAAGCCGGCCTGGACCCGTCCTTCGCCATTGGGGCGAACGTTCCCGCGCTTGGGGTCAATGCAGCGCATGGCTCCTCGGATATTTTCGTGGCCGAGGCGGACGAATCAGACGGCTCATTCCTGAACTACCAGCCGCTCATCTCCGTCGTGACGAATGTCGAAGCGGACCATTTGGACCACTACGGCACACCCGAAGCTGTCTTTGCTTCCTTCGACGCGTTCGCAGCGCTGCTGCCCGCCGACGGCGTACTGCTGGCGTGCGCCGACGACCCCGGAGCGCTGGCACTCGCCGAACGAACAGCGGCCAAGGAAAGCACCCGGGTCTTGACGTACGGAACGTCACCCGACGCCGACATCAGGCTCCACGATGGTGGACCCGGAGAGGTGTCGGTGGGTCTTGGCGACGACATTCACCGCCTCGAACTCCAGGTACCCGGACGCCACAACGCGCTCAACGCAGCGGCTGCCTTCGCCGTCGCGCTTGAACTGGGGGTGGCCCCTGCGGCTGCCGCGGCAGCGCTGGGACACTTCACTGGAGCCTCGCGCCGGTTCGAGCTGAAGGGGCAGGGGAGGAGCGTGCGGGTCTACGACGACTACGCTCACCACCCCACGGAAGTCCGTGCCGCCCTGTCTGCTGCCCGTTCGGTAGCCGGCGGCCACAAAGTCCACGTTCTCTTCCAGCCGCACCTCTTCTCGCGCACGCGGGAATTCGCCGGGGAGTTTGCCTCGGCACTCGGGGCGGCAGATACAGCGCTGGTCCTGGATATTTATCCGGCGCGCGAGGACCCGATTCCCGGCGTGACCAGTTCGCTGATCTCCGACCGGCTGTCGAATGGGCGCCTGGTGACCGGGGCCGAGGCCGTGGACGCCATTGCGGCGGTTGCAACGGAGGGCGACGTGGTGATCACGGTGGGGGCCGGGGACGTTACAGCCTATGGTCCCGCCATTGTGGAGGCGTTGGGTGGCTAGCACCCGGAAGCCCACGTTCAAGCCGGCTGCCCGCCAACCGGAACCTGCGGCGGGCCGTTCGGCCAAGCCCGGGGGCCATGACTCCGGCGCCATCATCAGTGCGCAACGGGATCTTGAACCTGACGTGAAACCGGCAGATAGAGCCGGCCGCAAGTTGCCTGGGAAGACCGCTGACAAAGCCCCCGGAAAACCTGCCGGGAAGTCCGGCGGGAAGGCAGGCGCGACGGCAACCAAGTCTGCTGCGTCATCCGGGGACAACATCATTGCGTTCCCCGAACCCAAGCGCAGGCGTCAACGCCGCATCGTGTGGTGGACGGTTTCCGTGGTGACCGCATTTATTGCCGTGCTTATTGCCGGGGCCATCTTCTCGCCGGTATTGGCATTACGGACCATCACGGTTGACGGCACCACCCTGCTGACGCCCGACGCCGTGCAGAAGGCGTTGTCCGGCCTCGAGGGCAAGCCGCTGCCGCAGGTCACTGAGCAGGACATCAATGAGCTCCTCAAACCCCTGGTCCAGGTCCGATCGGCAACGATGGAGGCCCGGCCGCCGTCGGGGCTGTTGGTGCACATCAATGAGCGTGTTCCGGTGGCGCTGTTGAAGCAGGGCGATTCCTACATCATGGTTGACGTTGATGGGGTCCAGTTAGGTGCGACGCAGGATCCCTCCGCCGTGGCACTGCCGTTGATCGATGCTGGTGCCGGATCGACCAATACGGAATTGTTCAAGGCGATCGCCGCAGTCCTGGATACCTTGCCTGCGGATGTCCGGGCCCGGATGTCGACGGCGTCTGCGGTTTCGGTCGACGCCGTGGAACTCAAACTCGTGGACGGAAAGACTGTAGTGTGGGGCAATGCCGAGGACAGGGAGCTGAAGGCGAAGGCACTTGAGGCACTGCTCAAGATGCCTGCCGATCCGAAGGTTCCCGTCAGCGTCTATGACGTCAGTGTTCCCCGGCATCCATTCACCAAATAGGCAGCTTTGACGATGTAAATCCACTGCCGCCGGTAGCCCTTAATTTGCGACATTCCCACGACACGCGCAAGCGGTCATTGCATGTGCGAACCATAGGAAATACCGTCGCAGTAGAGTTACTTGACATAACTATAACCTTCAACTAGAGGGTTAAGGTCCAAGGATTCAAGTTGGACTCGATCAGTTTCGCTATAGGACACAAGCAAGGGGCACGAAACGTGGCAGCACCGCAGAATTACCTGGCCGTCATCAAGGTCGTCGGCATCGGCGGCGGTGGCGTGAACGCAGTCAACCGCATGATCGAGGTCGGCCTTCGGGGAGTCGAGTTCATCGCCATCAATACTGACGCGCAGGCGCTGCTCATGAGCGACGCCGATGTCAAGCTTGACGTCGGCCGCGAGCTGACGCGCGGCCTTGGCGCCGGCGCAAACCCTGAGGTCGGCAAGCAGGCCGCCGAGGACCACGCTGATGAGATCGAAGAAGTTCTCCGCGGCGCTGACATGGTCTTCGTGACCGCCGGCGAGGGCGGTGGCACCGGAACCGGTGGCGCCCCCGTTGTTGCGCGCATCGCCCGCTCCCTGGGCGCGCTGACCATTGGTGTGGTCACCCGTCCGTTCACGTTCGAGGGCCGTCGCCGTGCAGGTTCTGCCGAGGCCGGAATCGACGCCCTCCGCGATGAAGTCGACACTTTGATCGTGATCCCCAACGATCGCCTCCTGTCCATCAGCGACCGCAATGTCTCTGTCCTTGACGCCTTCCGTTCCGCGGACCAGGTGCTCCTCTCAGGTGTCCAGGGCATCACGGACCTCATCACCACCCCCGGCCTCATCAACCTGGACTTCGCCGACGTCAAGTCGGTCATGCAGGGTGCCGGCTCGGCCCTGATGGGCATTGGCTCGGCCCGCGGCGAGGACCGCGCGGTCAAGGCAGCGGAACTTGCCATTGCCTCGCCGCTCCTGGAGGCTTCCATCGATGGTGCGCATGGTGTTCTGCTCTCCATCCAGGGTGGCTCGGACCTCGGCCTCTTCGAAATCAACGAGGCAGCCCGCCTTGTCCAGGAAGTTGCCCACCCTGAGGCCAACATCATCTTCGGTGCTGTTATCGACGACGCCCTTGGCGACGAAGCACGCGTAACTGTCATCGCTGCAGGCTTTGACGACGTCAAGGCCACTTCGCCTTCCATGGACCAGTCCCGTCCGGCCCAGAACCCCGTACCGGCCGACCGCCCTGCTGCGCCGTCCAGCGCGCCGTCGAACGCTGCGGCTCCGCAGCACGCAACGGCTGGCATCGGCGCCGCCGGCTTGAGCAACTGGGGCCAGCAGCGTCCTGCCGCGTTGCCCGCGGACTCAGGCTTCGACGTCGACCTCCCCGCAGTGGTGGAGCCCGATCTTTCGGGCAGCCGCTCGGACGATCTCGATGTTCCTGACTTCCTGAAGTAAGCCACGTTCGGAGAAGAAGTACTTGGTGTTTTTGTGGCGCGATGAGGTCCGGCCCGGCGTCTCCGTAGCATTCACTGATACGGGCGCCGGGAACCTGGCCCTCCACGTGGGGGACAATCCCGGCGACGTGCAGCTCCGCCGTACCGGGCTGGAGCAATCGGCAGGGTTGGGCTCCAAGCGATTCCAATTCATGGACCAAGTGCATGGAAACCATGTGGAGTTCATCGCTTCGCACGGTTCCGGGCCCACCGCCGATGCCATGGTGTCTGCGGCCGTACTGCCCAACGGTGCGCCCCAACCGTTGGCAGTCATGGTCGCCGATTGCGTACCGGTGGTTCTGGTAGGGATCGACTCCGGAGATCGCCCCGTTATCGCCGTGGCCCACGCCGGTCGCCCGGGTGTTGCCTCCGGAATCGTTTCTTCCACGGTGGCCGAAATGCGGCACCGGGGTGCGCTGGATATCCAGGCATGGGTGGGTCCCTCAATTTGTGGAAACTGCTATGAGGTCCCGGAGCAGTTGCGGTCCGAGGTCGCGGAAAAGGTTCCTGCGACGTGGTCTTCCACATCGTGGGGAACTCCTTCCCTGGACCTGTCTGCGGGCGTCCGGGCCCAGATGGACGCTGCCGGCGTTGCCGTGGAGTACCTGGGGGAGTGCACGTTCGAGAGCGACTCGCTGTTTTCATACCGGCGGGACTCCCGTACCGGTCGATTCGCAGGATTGGTGTGGGAGCATGACTAGCCCAGGCAACGGCGACGCCCCGCGGCACGGTGACGCGCGTTCTGCGGAACTTGCGGAGCGTCTCGATGCTGTAAGTCACCGGATCAAGGCCGCTACTGTTGCCGCCGCCCGCTCCGACACTCCCCGGCTGATCGTCGTGACCAAGTTCCATCCCGCGGACGATGTCCGCAGGTTGGCCGCCCTCGGGATCACCGATGTTGGAGAAAACCGCGACCAGGAGGCCGCCGCAAAGGCTGCCGGGCTTACTGAACTGGACATCCGCTGGCATTTCATCGGCCAGCTTCAAAGCAACAAGGCCAAATCCGTGGCCAAATATGCGTCTTCGGTCCAATCGATCGACAGGCCCCAACTGGTTGATGCCCTGGCAAAGGCTGTCGCCCGTGAGCAGGACGCCACGGGCAGGGCAGACCTTGATTGCTTCATCCAGGTCAGCCTGGAGAACGACGCCGGTACCCACCGGGGCGGTGCCGCTCCGGCAATGGTCGGGGACCTCGCCGCCCGGATCGAGTCGGCGGCCGGCCTGCGTTTGTGCGGGCTCATGGCGGTCGCGCCACTCGGCGCGGACCCCGAAGAAGCGTTCGCGAACCTGGCCGGCATTTCTGCCGCACTGCGTGCCGACCATCCGTCCGCGACGGCGATTTCCGCCGGCATGAGCCAGGACCTGGAGGCCGCTGTGAAGTTCGGGGCGACACACCTGAGAATTGGCTCCGATATTCTCGGTTCACGTCCGGCCGTGGGGTAGCGTCAAAGTATTGGAATGACGGGCCGGGGTTCCAATATGTCAAGTCATGGCGGCCCGCCTACTGCAGAAATGATAGGAGTGCACCATGGCTGGCGCTCTGCGCAAGACAATGATCTATCTTGGGCTCGCCGACGGCGATGAACACTACGAATCTGAGCAGTCCGTCGCCGCGCACCACGACGAAGAACGCCCCCAGACACAGGATCGGGAAGAGCGACGCGCGCCCGCTCCCGTCCGGGAAGTTGTCCGTGAAATGCCCCCTGTTGAGGTCGAAGAGGAATACCGCGCACCCGTGACACCAATTAAGCGTGCGGCGTCCAGCCGCGAAGATGCCTCTGGCTTGAGGCAGATCACCACCGTTCATCCCCGCTCCTACAACGATGCCAAGGTCATCGGTGAAAGTTTCAGGGATGGCATTCCGGTCATCATGAACGTCACCGACATGGGTGAAGCGGACGCCAAGCGCCTGGTGGACTTCTCCGCCGGCCTGGTCTTCGGCCTGCACGGCAGTATCGAGCGGGTTACCAACAAGGTCTTCCTGTTGTCGCCGTCGTACGTTGAAGTCATCGGAGATGACAAGAAGGCCAGCGAAACGCAGGCCAGCTTCTTCAATCAGAGCTGACAACAGTCTTTTCGCGGATGCCAGGCGGGTCAACCTGCCTGGCATCTGTGTTGCAATAGTAGGGACCGATCCGCATTCCGGAACAAGTGGGAGATCTGAGCTAACTCGTGGGCATTGTTTTCGGCCTTATCCATATTGTGTTGTTTCTGTTCTTCATCACCCTGATCATCCGCCTGGTCTTTGAATGGGTGCAGATGTTTGCGCGCCAGTGGCGCCCCAGGGGTGTGGCATTGGTTACAGCACATGTGGTCTACTCCGTCACGGATCCTCCCCTGGGAAGGCTTCGTCGACTGATACCGCCATTGCAGCTGGGTGGAATATCCCTGGATTTGGGCTTCCTGATCCTGATCATTGCCGTGAGCATCGCCATGGCAGTGACCTTCAGCCTGGCCTGATTGCCCGCGGAACCTGGACCACCGATGGTTCACAGGCCGCAAATTCTCCAAATCAACACGATGGTGTTGAATTGGAGGAACAAGATGTTATTTAGGTACCGTAGTTTTGAACGGCCGGAAGGCCTACTGACTAACTAGACCAACGAGGTGACCAGATGGCTTTGACGCCAGAAGACGTTGTCAACAAGCGCTTTCAGCCGACCAAGTTCCGCGAAGGCTACGACCAGGACGAGGTCGATGACTTCCTGGACGAGATCGTGGTGGAACTGCGCCGCTTGAACCAGGAAAATGACGAGCTCCGCAAGAAGCTCGGCGAGGCTGGTTCGGCTGTGCCCGCTGCAACTGCTGCGGCTCCGGTCGTCGAGAAGGTTCCGGCTCCCGTCAAGGTCGACAAGGAAGCCGAGGCGAAGGCCGAGGCTGAAGCGAAGGCCGCCGAAGCTGCCAAGAAGAAGGAAGCTGAGCAGGCTGCAGCCGCTGCCAAGGCCCCGGCCGCCAGCAACAGCGTTACCCCCTCCGCTGAATCCGCTGCAGGCCTGCTCGCCATGGCGCAGCAGATGCACGACAAGCACGTCTCCGACGGTGCGCAGCAGAAGGAAAAGATCATTGCCGAGGCTCAGATCGAGGCTTCCAGCCTCGTCAACGATGCCCAGGAAAAGTCCCGCAAGATCCTTGGTGCACTCGAGCAGCAGCGTTCCGTCCTGGAGCGCAAGGTTGAGCAGCTCCGTGGCTTCGAGCGTGACTACCGTTCACGCCTGAAGGCTTACATCGAAGGCCAGCTGCGCGATCTCGATGCCCGTGGTTCCGTTGCTGCCCCCGAGGTCGGCGAAGCAACCGCAGACGTTTAGCAAGTATTCTAAAAGCCGGTGGCTGAGGACTCCTCGGCCACCGGCCTTTGCTGTTAAAGACCAATAACAGACCGCCACGCCTCCCGAATGAAAGCACTATGACCGACGACCTAACTGACGACGCCTCACAGCCGGCACCCACCGTGCAACGTAAGTGGCGTCCGGCCATGCTGTGGCTTTTTGCCGGCTTCGCTGCGTTCGCTTACGCGTTTGACCAGCTCACCAAGCTCTGGGTTACGAGCACCATGACCGAGGGGGAGCGCATTCCGGTCCTGCCTCCGTTGCTGCACTGGTACTTCATCAGGAACTCCGGGGCCGCGTTCTCCATTGGCGAGAATGTGACGTGGATTTTCACGATCATTATGGCGGCGGTATCGGTGGCCATCCTGTTCCAGCTTCGTCGCCTGGGCTCTGCATGGTGGGCGCTCTCCTTGGGCCTTCTCCTGGGAGGAGCCCTGGGCAACCTGACGGACCGCTTGTTCCGGGAGCCTTCGTTCGCCATGGGTCACGTGGTCGATTTCATCCAGCTGCCGAATTTCGCCATCTTCAACATCGCTGACTCCGCGGTGGTGTCCGGCGTCGTCATCATCTGTTTGCTGACCTTGCGGGGTATTGGCATGGACGGCAAGCGCCATGTCGCCGCCGCGAAGTCTTCCAAGGACGCCAAGCCGGCCGGCGGAGGCCCCGCCGGTGAGTGACGCTGTGGTTGTACCTGACCATCTGGCCGGCGTCCGCGCGGATGCCGGACTGGCCCAGCTGCTGGACATATCCCGCTCGGCCGCGGCCCTGTTGATCGCCGAAGGGAACGTTACGAGCGCCGGTGCGCCCTTGGGGAAGTCGGCAAAGCTTGTGGCCGGTGCGGTGCTGGACGTCACGGTTCCCGACCGGCGTAACCCCCTTGAAGTGGTGGAGGAAGTTGTGGAAGGCCTGAAAATCCTGCTGGATGACGAAGACTTCGTTGTCATCGACAAGCCTGTGGGAGTTGCGGCGCATCCGTCTCCCGGGTGGGTTGGACCCACAGTGGTTGGCGGTCTCGCCGGGGCGGGGTACAGGATTTCCACGTCCGGAGCGCCGGAGCGCGCCGGCATCGTCCACAGGCTCGACGTTGGCACGTCCGGTGTCATGGTCGTAGCCAAGACCGAGCATGCGTACACGGTGCTCAAGCGGGCTTTCAAGGAGCGCACCGTGGACAAGGTTTACCACGCCGTTGTCCAAGGGCTGCCCGATCCCTTGGTCGGAACCATTGATGCACCGATCGGCCGGCACCCGGGCCACGACTGGCGCTTCGCCGTCATCGAGGACGGTCGTCCGTCCGTTACCCACTACGAGGTCCTGGAAGCCTTCGGCAAGGCGACCCTGGTGGAAGTCCATCTGGAGACCGGACGGACGCACCAGATCCGTGTCCACTTCTCGGCGCTGCGCCACCCGTGTGCCGGAGATCTCACCTATGGTGCCGATCCCCGTCTTGCGGCAACGCTGGGGCTGACCAGGCAGTGGCTGCACGCCCGCCAGCTCGGCTTCACGCACCCCCGCACCGGCGAATGGGTGGAAGTTGCCAGCGATTATCCGGCGGACCTCCAGTACGCCTTGGATCTGTTGGAAACAGGTTCGGCCTGATTCCATTGACCTGAAGTCCGGTGCCGTTGCGGTCCGTTTCCTCCCCGACCCGGGACGGTAGACTGTCGTGGTGACTTCCAGCAATGATTCGTTCGTCCACCTTCACACCCACACCGAATACTCCATGCTGGATGGAGCGGCACGGCTGGGGGAGTTGTTCGACGAAACTGAGCGCCTGGGCATGCCGGCCCTCGCAACCACAGACCACGGCTATTTGTTTGGCGCCTTCGACTTCTGGCGCAAGGCGACGGATAAAGGCATCAAGCCGATCATCGGCGTCGAAGCCTATGTGACCCCGGGAACGGCCCGCGGTGACAAAGAGCGGGTCCGTTGGGGCGATGAGAGCCAGCGCAAGGACGACGTTTCCGGCGGTGGCTCCTACACCCACATGACCCTGCTGAGCTACAACAACGTGGGCATGCGAAACCTGTTCCGGGCCTCGTCGATTGCGTCGTTGGATTCTGTTTTCGGTAAGTGGCCGCGCCTGGACCGTGAACTGCTCAACACCTATTCCGAAGGCCTCATTGCCACCACGGGTTGCCCCTCCGGAGAAGTCCAAACGAAGCTCCGCCTGGGACTCTACCGCGAGGCTGTGGAAGCCGCAGCCGAGTTCCGCGACATCTTCGGCGCGGAAAACTACTTCTGCGAGTTGATGGACCATGGTCTGGACATTGAGCGGCGCGTCACCGGTGACCTGCTCCGCCTGGCCAAGGAGCTCAACCTGCCGTTGGTGGCCACCAACGATCTCCACTACACACACGAACACGATGCCAAGGCGCACGAAGCCCTATTGGCCATCCAGTCCGGTTCCACTCTGCTCGAGCCAACCTACGACAACGGCGGGTCACGCTTCGCCTTCTCCGGCAGTGGCTACTACCTGAAATCACCGCAGGAAATGCGGGAGCTGTTCCGTGACCATCCGGAAGCCTGCGACAACACGCTCCTGATCGCCGAGCGCTGCGAAGTTTCCTTCAATACCGGTGCCAACTACATGCCCCGCTTCCCCTGCCCGCCAGGCGAAGACGAGACCTCGTGGCTGGTGAAGGAAGTCGACGCCGGCCTGAAGTACCGCTACCCCCAGGGCATCCCGGACAAGGTCCGCAAACAAGCCGATTACGAGCTTGGCGTCATCACCTCCATGGGTTTCCCCGGGTACTTCCTCGTGGTGGCCGACTTCATCAACTGGGCCAAGAACAACGGCATCCGGGTGGGTCCCGGACGTGGTTCCGGTGCCGGTTCCATGGTTGCCTACGCCATGCGCATCACCGACCTCGACCCCCTCCAGCACGGTCTGATCTTCGAACGCTTCCTCAACCCGGACCGCGTTTCCATGCCTGACTTCGACGTCGACTTCGATGATCGTCGCCGTTCGGAAGTGATCGACTACGTCACCAAGAAGTACGGCGACGAGCGCGTGGCGATGATCGTGACGTACGGAACCATCAAGACCAAGCAGGCGCTCAAGGACTCCTCCCGCGTGCTGGGCTATCCGTTCAGCATGGGCGAGCAGCTGACCAAGGCCCTGCCGCCGGCCGTCATGGCCAAGGACATTCCCCTCGCGGACATCCAGAATCCGGAGTCCAAGCGCTACAGCGAGGCCGGGGACTTCCGGCAGCTCATTGCCACCGACCCGGAGGCAGCCAAGGTCTTCGAGACGGCGCTGGGCATTGAGGGCCTGAAGCGCCAATGGGGTGTACACGCCGCCGGCGTCATCATGTCCTCGGACCCCATCATCGACGTTATTCCGATCATGCGGCGGTTCCAGGACGGCCAGGTCATCACCCAGTTCGACTACCCCACCTCTGAAGGCCTCGGCCTGATCAAGATGGACTTCCTGGGCCTCCGAAACCTCACGATCATTTCGGACGCCCTGGAAAACATCAAGATGAACCGTGGCGTGGACCTGGATCTCGAAAACCTTGCGCTGGACGACGCCGCGTCGTATGAGCTTCTGGCCCGCGGCGACACCCTGGGCGTGTTCCAGCTCGACGGCGGACCCATGCGGTCGCTGCTCAAGCTCATGAAGCCTGACAACTTCGAAGACATCTCCGCTGTCCTGGCCCTGTACCGGCCGGGTCCCATGGGCGCCAACGCCCACACGGACTATGCCTTGCGGAAGAACGGCATCCAGGAAGTCATTCCCATCCATCCGGAGCTGGAAGAGCCGCTCAAGGAGATCCTTGGTGGCACCTTCGGCCTGATCGTCTACCAAGAGCAAGTCATGGCCGTCGCCCAGAAACTGGCCGGTTACTCGCTTGGCCAGGCAGATATCCTTCGCCGCGCGATGGGTAAGAAGAAGAAATCCGAACTGGACAAGCAGTTCGCCGGGTTCTCCCAAGGCATGCAGGACAACGGCTACTCCATGGCCGCGGTCAAAACCCTCTGGGACATCCTGCTTCCGTTCTCCGACTACGCCTTCAACAAGGCGCACTCGGCCGCGTACGGGGTTATTTCGTACTGGACTGCCTACTTGAAGGCGCACTATGCACCGGAGTACATGGCGGCACTGCTGACCTCGGTGGGTGATGACAAGGACAAGTCCGCGATCTACCTCAATGAGTGCCGGCGCATGGGCATCACGGTGCTTCCGCCGGACGTCAACGAATCGTCGCTGAACTTCACCCCGGTGGGCCAGGACATCCGTTTCGGCATGGGAGCCATCCGCAACGTTGGTGTCAACGTGGTGGACGCGATGGTGTCCACCCGGGCAACGGAGGGAAACTACACGTCCTTCAAGGACTTCCTCCTCAAGGTCCCGGCGGTGGTGTGCAACAAGCGCACCATTGAATCGCTGATCAAGGCGGGCGCCTTCGATTCCCTCGGCCACCATCGCAGGGCGCTGGCGATGATCCACGAAGAAGCCATTGATTCGGTGATCACGCTCAAGCGAAACGAGGCCATTGGCCAGTTCGACCTCTTCGCCGGGTTCGAAGACCAGGAACCGGAAGCTTCGCTGACCACGGAAATTCCCGATCTCCCTGAATGGGAAAAGAAGGACAAACTCTCCTTCGAGCGCGACATGTTGGGACTGTACGTTTCAGACCACCCCCTGCAGGGGTTGGAGGGTGTCCTGAGCCAGCACGCCGAGCAGACCATTGCGTCGATCATCGCCGAGGACGGACCACACGACGGCGCCATTGTCACCATTGCAGGCATGATCACCTCCCTGAGCCGCAGGATCGCCAAGGCCAGCGGCAATGCCTATGCCAGGGCGGAGATCGAGGACCTCGGTGCATCAATGGAGGTCATGTTCTTCGGCCAGGTCTACGGCCCCATTGCTTCTGTGCTGGCCGAAGACCTGATCGTTGTGGTCAAGGGGCGCCTGCAGCGCCGGGATGACGGCGCCGTGACATTGAACTGCATGGAACTATCGGTGCCGGACCTGAGCGAAAGCGTCAACGGTCCCGTCGTGATCACCATTCCCACGTTCAAGGCCACGGAGGCAGTGGTAACGGATCTGCGGGACGTCCTTCGCACCCACCGCGGGAACTCGGAGGTCCGGTTGAAGCTGATGGGTGATACCAAGGTGGAGGTCATGGGATTGCCAGTGCATCTTCGGGTGAATCCCAGTCCGTCGCTCTTTGGAGACCTCAAGGTCCTGCTCGGTCCGGCCTGTCTGGACAACTGACAGCCGGGCCCGCGGTAGTCAGATCTCGTAGTCGAGCGGCGCAGGCTTGCTGTAAGCGCCGCCGTGGTACAGCAGCGGGGTCCCTTCCCCGCCGACTTGGCCGTCGACGACCTCGACCACAACCACTGCGTTGTTCTCAAAAGACAAGCGCATCTGGATCTTGCCGACCAGCCAGCCGCTGACGTCCTTGAGGATGGGAACGTCGTGGGGGCCGGGTTCCCAGTGGTCGCCGTCGAACCTGTCGCGGGTCCGTGCGAACCTGTCGGCCAACGCCTGGTTCTCCAGCCCCAGCATATGGACACCGATATATTCCGCGTTCGCGACGGCGGGCCAGGAACTGGAGCTCCTGGCCATGTTGAAGGTGAAACGGGGCGGCTCGGCGGACAGCGATGCCACGGATGTTGCGGTGAAACCAAAGGGTTTGCCGTTGAGGTTGGCCGTAATGATGGCGACTCCGGCGGCGTGCCTGCGGAACATCTCCCTGAAAGTCTGTTCGAAGCCGGATGGTTCGCTTGCCACGGTGGTGTTCTCCTGGGGTGGGCCTATGCTCTCCTCCCAGAGTATTCCTCCCACGCAGCGGTTCCCCTATTTTGCGGAGCCAGCGTGAACCTTTGTTAATGTGAGTGCATGACCGAGCCCAGTGTGAACCTCCAAGCTGCTTCCGAACCGGCTCCGGCCACCGCTTCCCGCCCGGCGCGGGACTTCCTTTGGCTGGTTGTCCCGGCCGCTTCCGGAATCGTTGTGGGGCTGCTCTGGTGGTTGCTGGCTCCGGGCGGCCTCAACCTCGTCTCCGGCAATCCCGAGCTGTCCAATCCTGACAACCCTGAGTCGTGGCTCCCGCGTGACCTGATCCTGGCGGCCTTGATGCTGGTATCGGGATGCGCTGCCGGGCTCATGCTCGATGGCAAGCTCGAGGGTGCCAGCGCCTCCCGGCGTTTGGTGTTGGCGCTTCTCGGGGGTGCGGCGGGTGCACTCCTCGCATGGCTGACCGGCTTGCTGGCCGCCCAGCTATGGGGTCCTCCAGCCAACCCGGCCCTCGGCCCTGGTTATGGGTTCACGCTCCGGTCCTATGCTGTCCTCCTGCTATGGACCGGTGCGACGGCGTTTGTCACCTTCGTCCTGTCTTTATTCGGGGTTCTCTCCAAGAAGCCCGTAAAATAGCGGGGTGACCACTTCCTCCGATACTTCCGCCCCAGCCGCCCTTAACTTCCGGAGCATTGACTTCCGGGGTCGTCGCCTCTCCCTGGCGGAACTCCGCGGAGCTGTTCCCAGGGCGCGCCATCAGACCATGGCGGATGCGGAACAGAAGGTCCAGGACATCATTGCCGCCGTTCGCAGCCGCGGGTTCAGTGCCTTGGCCGAGCTGGCACGCACGTTCGACGGCGTTGAGCAGTCGCATCCAAGGGTTTCCGCGGAGGCCCTGACCCAGGCTCTCGCCGGGCTTGATCCCAACGTCCGGGCCGCCCTTGAAGAGTCAATCAGCAGGGCTCGGCAGTTTGCCGACAGGCAGCGACCCCGCAACGTGGACGTTTCGCTGGGGGACGGTGCAGTCGTCAGCCAGAACTGGATTCCGGTGGGCCGGGTGGGGCTGTACGTTCCCGGGGGACTCGCTCCGTTGGCGTCCTCCGTCATCATGAACGTCGTTCCTGCGGTGGCCGCCGGCGTCGAATCCATCGCCCTGGCCTCACCGCCGCAGAAGGATTTTGGCGGACTTCCGCACCCCACTATTCTCGCGGCCGCCAAGCTTTTGGGCATTGATGAGGTCTACGCCATCGGCGGTGCGCAGGCCATTGTGTCCTTCGCCTACGGGATTCCGGGCTCGGGGGACGAGCTGCCCATCGAACCTGTGGACGTCGTGACAGGCCCGGGCAACATCTTCGTGGCCACGGCCAAGCGGCTGGTCAAGGGCGTGGTGGGTATTGACTCGGAGGCCGGCACTACGGAGATCGCCATCCTCGCCGACTCCACTGCCCAAGCCCCGCTTGTGGCGGCCGACCTCATCAGCCAGGCAGAGCACGATCCCAAAGCAGCCTCAGTCCTGGTGACGGATTCGACCGAACTCGCTGACGCCGTCGTGCGTGAGCTGGCGCGTCAGGCGGCGGCAACCAAGCACAGCGCCCGTGTTCTTGAGGCCCTCTCCGGCCCGCAGTCCGGCGTGGTCCTCGTGGATGATCTTGAGCAGGGGATTGCAGTCTGCAACGCCTACGCTGCGGAGCACCTGGAAATCATGACGGCGGATGCCGCAGCGGTAGCCGGACGCATCCACAACGCCGGGGCCATCTTCGTGGGGGATTACAGCCCTGTCAGCCTCGGCGACTACTGCGCCGGATCCAACCACGTCCTGCCCACCAGCGGCACGGCGGCGTTCTCCTCCGGACTGAACGTGACCACCTTCCTGCGGGCCGTCCAGGTCATCAAATATGACCGCGGTGCCCTGGAGGAGGTCAGCAGCCACATCGTGAGCCTGTCCGGTGCCGAGGACCTGCCGGGTCACGGAGATGCCGTGCGGATCCGCTTCGAATAGCAGGTCAACCACTACATATAAGGGTCACCACCACTACATGTAGTAATTACAAGCTTGTCATTACGGTGTGTACCTACGTAAACTGGTGCCGGAAGTGAATCTTCCGGCACCTTTTGCGCATCCGGCGGCTTGCCGGGTGGTGCCCGTGCCGGAGTTGTCAGGGGAGGCCCAGCGTGTATTGTCCGTTCTGCCGGAATCCCGATTCCCGTGTTGTCGACAGCCGCATGGCGGACGACGGCTCTTCCATTCGCCGCCGTCGGCAATGCCCGGAATGCGGCCGCCGCTTTACCACGGTGGAGACAACCAGCCTCTCCGTCATCAAACGCTCCGGCGTGGGTGAACCATTCAGCCGCATCAAGGTCATCAGTGGCGTCCGCAAGGCCTGCCAGGGGCGGCCGGTGACCGAGGACGACCTCGCCATGCTTGCCCAGGAAGTTGAAGAAAACATCCGCTCATCCGGCGCGGCGGAGATTGATGCCCACGAGGTCGGGCTCGCCATCCTTGGACCGCTCCGCAAATTGGACGAGGTTGCCTACCTCCGCTTCGCCAGTGTGTACCAGGCCTTCGAATCATTGGAAGACTTCGAATCCGCTATTTCGCTGCTCCGACACGAGCATGAAGCTCACGCAAAAGCGGGCAGCAAGCAACCCAAAGGCTCCGAGGCGAGCCAACTCTAGCTCCGGTGGCGGCAGCGGAGGGGAAGCCGCAGCCGCCACCGGCACCAAGGCATGGCCGTATCAGCGGCCGCCGGAGACCGGCAGCACTGCACCCGTGATGTACCCGGCGTCATCGGACATCAGCCACGTCACAGCTGCCGCGATTTCCTCGGGTTCGGCTCCGCGGCCCATGGGAATGGTGGGATTGAGCCTCTCCACACGATCCGGCATTCCGGCTGCGGCATGCAACCCGGTGTTCGTGCTTCCGGGCGCTACGGCGTTAACCCGGATTCCCTGTTTGGCGACCTCGGCAGCCAGGCCCACGGTCAGAACGTCCACTGCGCCTTTGGTTGCGGCGTAGTGGACCCAGGTTCCGGGAGAACCGGCTTTGGTGGCCGTCGACGAAATATTGATGATGGAACCGCCGGGTCCGCCGGAATCCAACGAGAGCCTCCGGACAGCTTCCTGGCACATATAGATCAGGCCGGCGATGTTAACGTCGCATACCCGCTGCACGGTCCCGGCAGGTACGTCCACCAGCGGCCCGATCAGATCGCCCGTGATGGCTGCGTTGTTGATAACGGCAGTCACGGGTCCGCGGCGCGCAGCTTCGTCAAACAAACGCTCGACGTCGGCGGGTTGGCTGACGTCTGCCCGGACGGCGTGTGCCTCGCCGCCGCGGGCGCGGATGCTGTTAACCACGGCATCCGCGCCCGCGGCGTCAGACGAGTAATTGACGACGACACCGTATCCCGCCAAGGCCGCTGCTTGGGCGACGGCAGCGCCAATCCCGCGGCTTGCGCCGGTGACGATCGCGATGCCTGAGCCGCTTTCTGTAGCCTCGGCCATGTCCGGGTTACTTGGCGAGTTTGTGGTGCAGGGCAACTTCGAGGGCTGCGCCCACGATGCCGGCGTCGTTCTTCAACTTTGCAGTCACGATCCTGGTACGGAGGTCCAGGTGCGGGAAGTACTCGTCCGAGCGCTTGGAGATGCCACCGCCCACGATGAAGAGCTCAGGGGAGAACAGGAATTCCACGTGCTGGAGGTAGCGGTTGAGCAACACGCCGTACTCGTCCCAGCTGAGGCCATCCCGTTCGCGGGCCACGGCGGAGGCTTTGGTTTCGGCGTCATGTCCGTCCACCTCAAGGTGGCCGAGCTCGGCGTTGGGGACCAGCTGGCCGTTGAAGATGAATGCTGACCCGATGCCCGTTCCCAGGGTGATCACCAGGACGGTACCGTCGACACCTTCACCGGCTCCGTAACGTGCTTCCGCGAGGCCCGCTGCGTCGGCGTCGTTGATGACCTCAACCGGACGGCCGAGGCGCTCGGTGAACTTCTTGTCTATGTCGGTTTCGAGCCAGGACTTGTCCACATTTGCTGCGGAGTGGACAACGCCGTGCTGGATGATGCCGGGAAAAGTGACGCCCACCGGGGAGTCCGCTGCCGGGGCCTCGGGACGCTTGGACAGCTCCGCGACAATCTCGGCTACGACATCGGCCACCGCTTCCGGTGTAGCAGGCTGCGGTGTGGGGACCCGGAAGCGGTCGCCGATCAGCTTCCCCTTCTTGAGGTCGACGATGCCGCCTTTGATGCCGGTACCGCCGATGTCGATACCGATCAGCGGCGCGTTCTTGTGGGTTTTCTCATCCTTCTTGGACAATGCATTTCCGATCATGGCAGGAGGGGATGGGCAAGGCACAGCCGGCCGGGCTGCTTGGACCTTCCGGTGAGCTCAGGGAAGGGTAAGGATTTCCGCGCCGGTCTCAGTGACCAGCAGCGTGTGTTCGAACTGGGCCGTTCGTTTGTGGTCGCGGGTGACGACTGTCCAGTCATCTGCCCACATATCCCATTCGATGGTGCCGAGGGTAAGCATGGGCTCGATGGTGAACACCATGCCCGCCTCGATCACGGTGTTGTATGCCGGGGCTGCGTCGTAATGCGGAATGATGAGGCCCGTGTGGAAGGCCTCACCCACGCCGTGGCCTGTGAAGTCCCGGACCACACCATAACCGAAGCGCTTGGCGTAGGACTGGATGGCACGGCCGATTACGTTGATTTCGCGGCCCGGGGCCACGGCCTTGATGGCCCGGTTGAGCGACTCCTGCGTACGCTCAACCAGCAGACGGGACTCTTCATCCACGTCGCCAACCAGGAAAGTGTAGTTGGTATCCCCATGCACACCGTCAATAAAGGCGGTGATGTCGATGTTAAGAATGTCGCCGTCCTGGACCACGGTGGAGTCCGGGATGCCGTGGCAAATCACCTCGTTGAGGGATGAGCAGAGGGACTTGGGGAACCCCCGGTAGCCCAGGGTGGACGGGTAGGCGTTGTGATCCAGGAGGAACTCGTGGCCGATCTTGTCCAGCTGGTCGGTAGTGACACCCGGCTGGATGTGCTTTCCTACTTCTACTATCGCCTGGGCGGCAATCCTGCCTGCTACGCGGATCTTCTCAATCGTCTCCGGCGACTTCACTTCGGAGCCCGTGAACTTCGCAGGCGCCTTCTTGCCGACGTACTCCGGCCGGGGAATCGATGCGGGGACGGGGCGTTCAGGGCTGATGGTTCCCGGGGTGAGGGCGCCAATGGGTGCAGTCGAAGCAAGAGAAGGCATAGATTGATCATATAAGGCACGCAAGAGACGTAAGTAACAATGCACGGCAAGGCTCCTGTGGCCGCGCCAACGTTACGCGTTCAACGGCCCCGGCGATGAGGAGGAGACGTGACGGAGTACTGGTACAACGTCAAGACGCACGAGATCGAAGAGGACGCCATGTCCGATTGGACCCAGCTGATTGGCCCCTACAAAACCAGGGAAGAAGCCGAGCACGCATTGGAGAAGGTCAAAGCCCGCAATGACGCCTGGGATGCCCAGGACGACGATTAGCCAAGGCCTGCCTAGAAGGAGTGTTCCGGTCCGGGGAACTGCCCGGACCGGACGTCCTCGCCGAATGCGGCAGCTGCGTCGGTCAGGGTTGTGCGCAGGTCTGCGTACTGCTTGACGAACTTGGCCATCTTGCCGCCCCGGAGTCCCGCCATGTCCTGCCAGACGAGGACCTGGCCCGTGGTGCTCTTGCCTGCTCCGATGCCCACCGTTGGTACGCGCAACGCAGCGTCCACAATGGCGGCCGTTTCCGCGGGGACCATTTCCATCAGGACGCTGAACGCTCCGGCATCCTGGAGGGCCACAGCGTCGTCCACGAGCCGCTGCGCGTCATCCCCACGCCCCTGGACGCGGTAACCGCCGAGGGAGTGTTCGCTTTGCGGTGTGAAGCCGATATGCGCCATGACGGGGATGCCTGCCTGGACCATCGCTTTGACAGTGTCCGCGTAGTACGCGGTTCCCTCGATCTTGACCGCGTGTGCAAGGCCTTCCTTCAGGAAGCGCACGCCGGTAGCCACGGCCTGGCCGGGAGAGACCTCATAACTGCCGAAAGGCAGGTCGGCAATGACCAATGCCCGCTTGGCTGCGCGGCTCACTGCCCGGGTCAGGGGAAGAAGCTCATCCACGGTGACGGGAAGGCTGGTTTCGTTGCCGAAGACGTTGTTGGACGCCGAATCGCCGACAAGCAGCACTTCGATTCCCGCTTGGTCGAAGATCTCCGCCGCGTACTGCTCATACGCGGTCAGCATGGCGAAGTGTTCGCCGTTGTCCTTGGCCTGCTGGAGGTGGTGGATCCGTATCCGGCCGGCCGGCTTCCTGCCGGTCGCTGATGGCGCCTGCGCACCGGTTCCGGGACCGCTTCCGTAAGGGGCGGAAACTTCGGCGGGCGTGGTGGACTCAGGAAGGTTGCTCGGGGCCATGGATAGAGCCTAAGCGGTGCCGACGGCGGCTGCCAGCAGTGTGCCCAGCGTCACCTTTTGTAAACGGTGTGTTACACGCAGCTACTGCTGCGGCTTTAGGGGGGAACTCTTAGTAGAGTGAAGGCTGAGCTGCCGTGGCTTCTGTCCCTTGAAACCAGCGGCATGGACAACGAATCGGAAAAGAGGCCCTATGGACCGCCAGCAAGAGTTCGTTCTGCGGACAATCGAAGAGCGTGACGTGCGCTTCGTACGCTTGTGGTTCACCGACGTCGTGGGTTCCCTTAAATCGGTGGCGCTTGCGCCCGCCGAAGTCGAGGGTGCCTTTGAAGAAGGCCTTGGCTTTGATGGCTCAGCGATCGAGGGCCTGGCGCGTGTGTTCGAATCCGACATGCTCGCGCAGCCGGATCCCTCCACCTTCCAGATCCTGCCCTGGCGTGGTGAGACCGAACAAACCTCAAGGATGTTCTGCGACATCCTGACTCCGGACGGCGAACCGTCGGCCGCGGACCCCCGCAACGTCCTCAAGCGGACCTTGGCAAAGGCCGCGGACATGGGCTTCACCTGCTACACCCACCCTGAGATCGAGTTCTACCTGCTCAAGTCCAAGGACCTGGGCCCGGATGGCTCGCCGGTACCTGTGGACGAGGGCGGCTACTTCGACCACGTTCCCGGTGGTGTGGCACAGGACTTCCGCCGTACTGCGGTCACCATGCTCGAATCCGTGGGCATCTCCGTGGAGTTCAGCCACCACGAGGGCGGCCCGGGGCAGAACGAGATCGACCTTCGTTACGCCGATGCGCTTCAGACCGCGGACAACATCATGACTTTCCGTACCGTCATCAAGGAAGTTGCGCTCCAGCAGGGTACCTACGCCACGTTCATGCCCAAGCCGTTCACCGACCACCCCGGTTCCGGCATGCACACGCACTTTTCGCTGTTCGAGGGCGACACCAACGCATTCTTCGAAGCCGGTGCGGAGTTCCAGCTCTCCAAGACCGCACGCCAGTTCATTGCCGGGATCCTCAAGCACGCTCCGGAATTCACGGCTGTCACCAACCAGTTCGTGAACTCCTACAAGCGGCTTTGGGGCGGCGGCGAGGCCCCGAGCTACCTGAGCTGGGGACACAACAACCGGTCTGCGCTGGTGCGCGTTCCGCTCTACAAGCCCGGCAAGGGACAGTCTGCGCGGATCGAATACCGTGGCATCGACTCCGCCACCAACCCTTACCTGGCCTACGCCGTGTTGCTCGGGGCGGGCCTGAAGGGCATCGAGGAGGGCTATGAGCTTCCCGCTGCCGCTGAGGACGACGTATGGTCACTGACCACCGCGGAGCGCAAGGCGATGGGGCACGCGCCTCTTCCGGCCAGCCTCCACGACGCCATCCGGGCAATGGAGGAATCCGAACTGGTGGCCGAAATCCTTGGCGAGCAGGTTTTCGAGCACTTCCTCCGCAACAAGCGGGCAGAGTGGCAGGATTACAGGCTCCAGGTCACCCCCTATGAGCTGCAGCGCAACCTCGGCATTCTTTAGGCAGGGCCAGTGAGCCTTGCACGACGGCTCATCTCAGCCGGATTCAGCGACCTTGAGAAGGGGGAGCGCTTCCTTGCTGCCCCCGAGCTTGAGGGTATTGACGAGGACGCACTGTTTGCCGGCCTTTCCATGGCTGCCAGTCCCGATACGGCCCTGCAGTCACTGGTCCGGCTCATTGAGAAGAATCCTGGCCTGAAGAAGCTGGCCGCGGCGGATCCGGACACCTGCGAGCCCCTGTACCGTTTGCTGGGGGCCTCGGAGGCGCTGGGGGAGTTCCTGATGCGCCGGCCTGAGCACCTGGACGTCTTTGATGCTCCTGTCAGTCCGGAGCCCCTGCAGGCTTCCAGCGACGAGCTCCGCGCCACACTGCTTCGTTCCGTCAAGGCTGAGCCCGGCGCCCACAGGCCCGTGGCAGGCATCACCGGGCAGCCCGCCTATGCCGCCTTGCGGACGGCGTACCGCCGGGGCCTGACTGAGCTCGCCATCAAAGACCTGTGCGCAGCTTCGCCCCAGGACTTCATGCCTGCAGCCGGAGCTGAACTGGCCGACCTCGCCGGTGCCGCGATCGAAGCCGCCCTTGCTGTATCCCGGGCTGAAGCGGCAGGCCAATACGACGCTGACGACATCGCCGACGTCGGACTGGCCGTCATCGGCATGGGCAAATGCGGAGCCCGCGAGCTGAACTACATTTCGGACGTCGATGTCATCTATGTCATCGAGTCCGAAGAGCTGGAGGATGCCCGGGCGTCCACGATCGGGACGGCCCTGGCCTCGGGTATTTCCCGGGCAATTTCCTCCTTTGCTCCCGAACCAGGCCTCTGGGAAGTGGATGCGAATCTCCGCCCGGAAGGAAAATCGGGCCCTCTTGTACGCACCCTTCCTTCCCACCTGAGCTACTACGCCCGGTGGGCCGAAAGCTGGGAGTTCCAGGCGCTGCTCAAGGCGCGGACCATCGCCGGCGACCGGGAACTTGGCCAGCGCTATGAAAAGGCCGTGGAGCCGTTGGTCTGGTCTTCTGCCGGCCGTGAGGGCTTTGTGGAGTCCGTGCAGGCGATGCGCCGCAGGGTGACCGACTACATCCCCGCATCCGAGGAGCAGCGGCAGATCAAGCTGGGACGTGGCGGACTGCGGGATGTCGAGTTCACCGTCCAGTTGCTGCAGTTGGTACACGGCAAGTCCGATGAATCCCTCCGCTGCAAAGACACGACGTCGGCCATCGCCGCACTTTCGGCGGGTGGCTACATCGGGCGTGCCGATGCCGCTGCCTTCGACAGCGCTTACCGGTACCTCCGCTTGCTGGAGCATCGGATCCAGCTGTTCCAGCTGCGGCGCACCCACCTGATGCCTGTGGCTGAGGATGCCCAGCGGTTCCTGGCCAAAGCTGTCCTGGGTCCGTTTTCCCTTGAGCGCCCCCATCCGGACCAGCTCATGGCTGCATGGCAAAAGACCAAGAAGTCCGTGCGGGAACTCCATGAACGGATCTTCTACCGTCCGCTGCTCAACACTGCTGCGAAGTTGAGCAGCGAAGACGCAAAGCTCAGTCCTGAGGCAGCCCAAGGCCGGCTGGCGGCTCTCGGCTACCTGGATCCCCAGGGAGCTCTGCGACACATTGAAGCTTTGACGGCGGGCGTCAGCCGCCGTGCTGCTTTGCAACGGCAGTTGCTGCCGATCCTTCTTGGTTGGCTTGCTGAGGGCGTCGACCCCGATGCCGGCCTGCTTGCGTTCCGCCGGGTCAGCGAAGCCCTTGGCACCACGCACTGGTACCTGGGCCTGCTCCGTGATTCGCAGGCTGCCGCCGAACGCCTATGCCAGGTCCTGGCCAATTCCCGTTTGATTTCGGACCTCCTGGAAGTATCACCGGAGTCCGTGGCGTGGCTTGGCAGCGACAAGGAATTGGCCCCCGTTCGTTTCGAAGCCCAATGGCAGGAAATCCAATCCAAGCTGTCCCGGCATCCTGACCCTGAGAGTGCCATGAGGCTTATCCGGTTGATCCGGCGACGCGAGATCCTCAGGACGGCCATTGCGGACAGCGCCGGACTCCTTGACCAGGACGCCGTCGGTTTGGCTTTGGCCGAGACTGACCGCGCTGCCGTACTGGGAGCCCTGCATGTGGCCGAGGCCGTAGTGGCTGGCTCAGGCCCGTTGAAAACCGATGTACTTGTGGTTGCCATGGGTAGGCAGGGCGGCCGCGAGATCGGCTACGGCTCGGACGCGGACGTTATGTATGTGCACCGTGCCCGCCCTGGCTTCAGCGATGCCGAGGCGCAGGAACAGGCGACGGCGATCGTCGCCAAGGTCTCCGGCTTCCTCACCCAGCCGCTCAAGCCGGCAATCATGGCCGAGCGGGTGCTGATGGTGGACGCCGACCTCCGGCCGGAAGGCAAGAACGGTGCGATGGTGCGGTCCTTGGACTCCTACGCGGAGTATTACCGCCGGTGGTCCTTGATCTGGGAAGCCCAGGCGCTGCTGCGTGCCCGTCCCATGGCTGGTTCGGATGAGTTGGCGGCAGACTTCGTTAAGCTGATCGATCCCATCCGGTATCCGCAGGAACTGCAGGAGCAGGATGTTCGGGAGATCCGGCGGATCAAGGCGCGGGTAGAGTCCGAACGGCTGCCCCGGGGCGCAGATCCCGCCAGACACGTCAAGCTTGGCCGTGGTGGTCTGAGCGACGTCGAGTGGCTGGTGCAGCTGCTTCAGTTGCAGCATGCCGGGAAGCATCCCGCTTTGCGGACCAGCTCCACCCTTGAGGCCCTGGCTGCCGCTGAGGAGTTGGGGTTCATCGGCAGGGACGACGCGGCACTGCTGCGGGATGCTTGGCGTCTGGCCAGCCGCATCCGGTCGGCCAATGTGATCGTGACCGGGCGTGCCTCAGATGTCCTGCCTTCCTCGCGCAAGGACCTTGAAGCTGTTGCGCGTTGGTGCGGCTACCCGCCCGGGAACGCCGGCCATTTTGAGGAGGACTACCTCCGGCTGAGTCGTCGGGCCAGGGCGGTTTTCGAGAAGATGTTCTACGCCACCTAAGGCCAAAGGGATTACGGGCTACTTCGTGACAGCGGCCGAGACGGCCAGCTCCCGGGCATGCCGCAGCATCGTCACCACCGGCACCCCGGTGACCAGCTCGCCGTCAACGACGTACCCTTCTTCGCGGTCTGTCAGTGCCTCCACCATGCGTTGGCGCCACATCGTCAATTCCGCCTGATGGGTTGCGTCGTCGGCGAGGTTGTTGCGTTCCTGCGGATCGGCGTCGAGGTCGAACAGTTCCTCAGCGCCTTCGCCCGAGCCCCATATGTACTTGTAACGGCCGTCCGTCAGCCAGTGCAGGTTTTGCCCCCAATACACGTGTTCGCCGTGCATTACCTCCCGAACGGCATCAGTGTTTTCACCACGAATGATTGATGCCAGGGACTTGCCGTCCACGGAATCGGGGATCGGGAGGCCGGCGAGCTCCAGCAGAGTGGGCATGATGTCCCTGAGTTCCACTACGTGGTCCACTACGGCTCCGCGGACGGCATGCACCGCGGTGGGTGCATTGGCGATGATGAATGGGACCCGGGCCGACCCCTCATAGGGCACGGCCTTGCGGAACATATGGTGATCGCCCATCATCTCCCCGTGGTCACTGGTAAAAGCGATCACGGTATTCCGGTCGAGACCGAAGTCCGCCAGCGACTCTTTGATCCGGTTGATCTGCAGATCAATCTGGGCCATCAGGCCGTAGTATCCCGCTCTGGCTCTATGTACAACGTGGTCGGGAATGGTGCCGTAGCTGGCTTGGTAGTCGCTGTCCTGCCGGTGGGCGTCCCAGTGGTGTTCCCAGTTGCCCTCCACGGCTTCGTAGGCGGGAATGCCGAGGTACTGTTCGAAAGCCCACGACGGCGGATCGTACGGCGGATGGGGGCGGTGGAAGGACAGATACAGGAAAAAGGGCTTCACGGGGTCCCGGCGGTGCATCCATTCAATGGCTTGCGTGCCGACCCAGTGCGACGGGTGCAGACTTTCAGCCTTGTCCCACGGGCGGGCGACGATGGAATTGCAGTTGACGCCGTGGTCGAAGTACTCGGCGTCGGGGCCCATGCCGGGTTGCCTGCGGAGCCATGGCACGTAGTCATCAAACATCGCGAAATGCTGTTGGTGCTCCCGGCGGGCGTGGTGGAGGTAGCCATCGTGGAGGATGACGTCGTCGAAACCGAGCCTGGAGCGTTCGGGCCACACGTGCATCTTTCCTATGGCCTGCGTGTGGTACCCGCCCTTTCTGAACTCCTCCTGTACCGTCACCGGGTGGACCGCATGGAAAGGAACGCCATCGTTGTAGCCAACCCGGCCATGCCTCTCCTGGGACTGTCCGGTGAACAGTGCTGCGCGGGCTGGCACACACGACGGCGTAGCAGAATAGCCTTTGGAGAATCGGACGCCGTTCCTGGCGAGTTCGTCGAGGTGGGGTGTCTCCACATAAGGGTGACCGTCCGAGGACAGGCAGTCGCCCCTCCATTCGTCAACGCAGATCAGGATGACGTTGGGCTGGCTCATCGAAGGGTTCCTTTGCCGTAGGAAACTGTTGAGACAACCCTAAGGGGAGGAAAGCACTTAATGCGTGAAGATGACTCAGAAGAATCTTTTTCAATCGGAAGCGATCAAGATCCTGTTAGCGATGTGTGGTTGATTCCGCTGAAGATGCTCGACGCCGACGCCCGTGCCATCCAGCTTGGCGCCGTGGCTGAACTGTCCGTTGGGGATGGGCAGCGGGAGTTTGTGGGGGATCCGTTGCGCATGATGCTGATAGCTCTGGAGGAAGAGTCCAGGCTGCCCTTTGTCATTGAGTCGGGTGGTGTGGGTGTAGGGGTGCTGACACTGCAGACCGGTGCGGCGTCGCTGGCGGGCTGGGGAGATGACGATTCGGCATGGCTGCTCAGGGGTTTCCTTATCGACGCCGGGAGCCAGGGGCGTGGTCTGGGTACCCGGGCTGCCCGCGCTGCCGTGGCCGAAGCCCGCAAGCTGACAGCGAGGCTGGGAGGCGGCCAGTCCGGCGTCGTGCTTTCTGTCAATGAGCGCAACCCTGCAGGGTTGGCCGCCTACAAGAAGGCCGGCTTTGTGGACGCCGGGCGGTATTCGGGCGGCAATTCCGGACCGCAGAGGACGATGTTCAAGTCCTTCCTGTGACGCGGTATTCATCGCCGTTGGCTGGCCGGAGTCACGCGTTGCACATAAAACTAAGCAACCTTATAGACTTGGCGTGTCACTGATCTCGAATCGGAGGGAACGTCCATGGAATACAACGGAAGCCCCACTGAAAGGGCAATTCCTGCCGGAGAACTCGACCGGCGCCACGTGGGTCAATCGGTTAGCTTTCAACCAAATGACTTCACAGTTGTCTTCGGCACCATCGCAGGCATCGCCCGGACTGAGGCCCTCGTCTATCTGTCTCTCGACGGAGTCGGCGGCGGAACGCATCTGAAGGATGAATACGACCTGTCGATCGACCACAAGGTCTATCTCCAGCTCGACCCCTTGGGAAGCGCAGAAAAGGGTCTTTCCGAGGCAGCAAGCTTCGTGAAAGAGAAGTTGGATGAGATCACCCGGAACATCAGGGAGCGTGAACAGGGGAAGCCTGGGCAGTAATCCCTGCGCATTGAAAAAGGCCAGCCCCATCCTCGCGGATGGGGCTGGCCTTCTCAGTATGTGCCCAGGGGCTTAGACGCCGTAGTAGAGCTCGAACTCGTAGGGGTTCGGGCGGAGCGACAGCGGGCGGATCTCGTTTTCGTACTTGTAGTCAATCCAAGTATCGATGAGGTCCTGGGTGAAGACGCCGCCGGCCTGCAGGAACTCGTTGTCCTCGCGCAGGGCCTCCAGGGCTTCTTCCAGGGAACCCGGAGCCTTGGGGATGTCCTTGGCTTCTTCGGCCGGGAGCTCGTAGAGGTCCTTGTCGATGGGAGCCGGGGGTTCGATGCGGTTGCGGATGCCGTCGATTCCGGCCATCAGCTGTGCGGCGAACGCCAGGTACGGGTTGGACGAGGGGTCCGGAGCACGGAACTCGATGCGCTTGGCCTTCGGGTTGGTGCCCGTGATCGGGATGCGGATACCGGCAGAGCGGTTGCCCTGCGAGTAAACCATGTTCACGGGAGCCTCGAAACCCTTGACCAGGCGGCGGTAGGAGTTGACGGTCGGGTTGGTGAACGCCAGAACTGCCGAGGAGTGCTTGAGCAGGCCGCCGATGTACCAACGGGCGGTGTCGGAGAGTCCTGCGTAGCCCTTCTCGTCGTAAAACAGGGGATCGCCGTTGCTCCACAGCGACTGGTGGCAGTGCATGCCGGAGCCGTTGTCGCCGAAGACGGGCTTCGGCATGAACGTCACGGACTTGCCCCAGGCGTCAGCGGTGTTCTTGATGACGTACTTGAACTTCTGCAGGTCATCAGCAGCTGCGGTCAGGGTGGTGAACTTGTAGTTGATCTCCGCCTGGCCGGCAGAACCAACTTCGTGGTGGGAACGCTCGACCTCGAGGCCGGCCTTGTCCAGCTCAACGCACATGGCGTCGCGGAGGTCAGCCTGCTTGTCGGTGGGGGACACCGGGAAGTAACCGCCCTTGACGGGGGTCTTGTAACCGAGGTTGCCGCCTTCTTCCTTGCGGCCCGTGTTCCAGTGTGCCTCTTCAGAGTCGATCTTGTAGAAGCTGCCCTGCGGGGAAGACTCGTACTGGATGTTGTCGAAGACGAAGAACTCGGCTTCCGGCGCGAAGAATGCGGTGTCGGCGATGCCTGTGGAAGCCAGGTAGGCCTCTGCCTTCTCGGCCACGCCACGGGGGTCGCGGTGGTAAGGGTCGCCCGTGCGGGGGTTCACGATGGAGAAGTTCAGGGCAAGGGTCTTCTCGATGCGGAAAGTGTCGATGAAGGCCGAGGTCACATCCGGGATGAGCTGCATGTCCGACTCGGCAATGCCCTGGAAGCCGCGGATGGAGGATCCGTCGAAGAGCTGGCCGTGGACGAAGAAGTCCAGGTCAACGCTCTTGGCAGGCACATTGAAGTGCTGCTGGACACCAGGAAGGTCGGTGAAGCGGATATCGACGAATTTGACGTCTTCGTCTTTGATGAACTTGAGGACTTCGTCCGCAGTCTTGAACATCTATGCTCCTTATGCATATCAAGTAACAGGCCCGGAAGGCCGCGTGGTGCAGCCCAGACCAGGACGCAGGAAACACAAAAAGGTCCCCTTGCCATGGTGGCTGGCAACTCATACCACCATAGGGAGGTGGGATTTCCCGGGGGTGTCAGTATTGTTTCCGGCAGGTTACAGAATCATCTGTTGTGTAAACGGTAGTCTGCTTTCCGGTGCCAGGTCCACGTGGGTCCGCTGGTCGAACACCCGGCCGGTTCGGACTCGTCCCGGGGCCTCCGCCCGGCATGCCCAACCATCCTCCAGCGGTAGGCTTGGAGGGTGGTAGATCGAAAAGACATTGGCTCCTGGTTGAGCGGTCCGGACACTTCCGGCATCTCCAAATATCCTGGTGAAAGGCTCGGCCTGCCCGAGTCCGGTCCTGGCTCCATGGCGCGTGCCGGGCGCCGGATCCTCGGCATCGTGATCGACTGGACCATCGCCTTGGTCATCAGCAACTTTGCCTTCGGCGGAAATCAGTGGGCAACGCTGGCCATTTTTGCCGTGGAACAGATCCTGCTGATCGGCACGTTGGGATACAGCGTGGGACACAGGATTGCCGGTATCCATGTGGTCCGCTTGGGCGGCGGTCCTGCAGGCCCGCTGGCCGCCGTAGTGCGAACCCTCCTGCTGTGCCTGGTCATACCGGCCGTTGTTTTCGATCCCGACCAACGCGGTCTTCACGACAAAGCCATGAACACCATCCTTATCCGCATGTGATTCCGCGGGGCCGGGCGGTGAAGACCGCCGGTTGTCCCCGGACCAACGACAAAACAAACCGCCCCCGCCTCTGTTACCCAGAGGCGGGGGCGGTTTTGCCTGGTTCAGGAATATCAGCGGCCGCGTGCGGCTTTGCGGTCGGGACGAGCTTTGTAGGGGTCGATGCCCTTGGGGATCGGGAGACGGTTGCCAAGGGAGTTGATGCGCTTGGAAACTGCGTTGACCTCAACCTTGGTCAGTTCGTTCTTCATCTTGCCCATGGTCTTAGCAAGTTTGTTGAGGGGGACCTGGCCCTCGCCGCGGCCTGACTCCAGGACGTGGATGGTGACGTTGGGGAGGATGCGCGTAAGGCGCTTGCGCTCCGCATCCACCAGCGTCTTCACGCGGTGGCTGGGTCCTTCGCTGACGAGAACGACGCCGGGACGTCCGATCGCCATGAAGACGGCATCCTGGGTGCGGGGGTTGACAGCAACCGGCTGATCCTGGGTGACCCACCCGCGCCGAAGCGTGCCCAATGCAGCACCGGAGGCGCCGGGCTGGTTCTCGATTTGCGCGAAGGCGGCTTTCTCCGCGCGACGGGAAAGGATAAAGACGGCTGCGAGAAGGCCCAAAGGAATACCGATGATCAGGCCGGTGACCCAGTTCTCCAACAGGAAGCCGATAAGGAAGGCAACGGCAACCACAGCGAGGAATGCCAGCAGCATGATCCAGACAACCTGGGGATCATTTCGCCGGGTCATCTTGAAGACTTCAGCGATCTGCTTCAGCTGGCTCGGCTTCTTGGCCTTGGCTTCCTTGGGCTTGCGCTGGAACAGCCCACGCTTGGGTGCGTCGGCCGAGGGGGTCGAATTGCTGGAATCAGAGGAGTTCGCCATAGTGCCTTAATTCTACGTGATGTACGTCGAAGGACCGGACGCCGTTACGTGGGGCATCCGGTCCTTCAGAACTGCTTGCTGTTACTTCTGTGTCGTTTGGGTTCTGTGCCGTTTTGGGCTAGCCGTGGGCGGCGAGGATGGTGGAGGCTTCCTGGCGGGTGGTGCCGGAGGACTCGATGTGTGCCAGGGCTTCGGGGATTTCCCAGCCCTTCTTCCGCATCGCGGTGGCCCACAAGCGGCCGGCCCGGTATGAGGACCGCACCAACGGCCCGGACATGACGCCGAGGAAGCCGATTTCTTCGGCTTCGTGCTGGAGGTCCACGAATTCCTGCGGCTTGACCCACCGGTCCACCGGCAAGTGCCGTTCGGACGGGCGAAGGTACTGGGTGATCGTGATCAGGTCACATCCGGCCTGGTGCAGGTCCCGCAGGGCTTCGGAGATTTCCTCCCGGGTCTCGCCCATGCCCAGGATCAGGTTCGACTTGGTCACCATGCCCAAATCCCGGCCCTGGGTGATGACATCCAGGGACCTCTCGTACCGGAACGCCGGGCGGATCCGCTTGAAAATCCTCGGCACGGTCTCGACGTTGTGGGCGAACACCTCGGGCTTGGAATCACAGATCGCCGCGATGTGCTCAGGCTTGCCGGAGAAGTCCGGGATCAGCAACTCCACCCCGGTGCCCGGGTTCAGTTCGTGGATCTTCCGGACCGTTTCGGCGTACAACCAGACACCCTCATCGGCCAGGTCATCACGGGCCACCCCGGTCACGGTGGCGTAGCGCAACTGCATCGCCTGGACACTCCGGGCCACCTTGGTGGGTTCGAACATGTCCACCGGGGAGGGCTTGCCGGTGTCGATCTGGCAGAAATCACAGCGCCGGGTGCACTCGGACCCGCCGATCAGGAACGTCGCTTCCTTGTCTTCCCAACACTCGAAAATGTTCGGGCAGCCGGCCTCTTCACAGACCGTGTGCAGGCCTTCCTTCTTCACCAGGTTCTTGAGCTGGACAAACTCAGGCCCCATCTGGACCTTGGCCTTGATCCACTCAGGCTTACGTTCAACCGGTACCGCAGAATTACGCTGCTCAACGCGCAGCAACTTACGGCCTTCAGGTGCCAAGGTCACTGGAGTGCTCCTTCGGGGGTGGAAACGAGTGCTTCTTCATGCTTGCGGAATTCTTCCACGAAGCGGTCAACGATATCGGCGGGATTGATGGTCCGGCCGGTTTCCAGCGTCATGGTGGTGACGCTGGCGTCAGTGATTCCACAGGCAATGATTTGGTCGTAGGGTGCCAGGTCATTGCTGCAGTTGATGGCGACGCCGTGCATGGTGACACCTTCCAGGACGCGGATGCCGATTGCGGCTATCTTCCGGTCCGGTCCCTTGTCGTCGGCAAGGATCCATACTCCCGCGCGGCCCTTGACGGTGACGGCTTTGATTCCGTAGTCGACCATGACGGCGATCATGATGGCCTCGAGGCGCTCGACGTAGTCGCGGATGCCGGCTCGGTTTTTCAGTTTGAGGATCGGGTAAGCGATCAGCTGACCGGGACCGTGCCACGTCAGTTTGCCGCCACGGTCCACGGGAACAACGGGGGTTCCATCGAAGGGCCGCTCGTGATCTTCCGTGAGCTTGCCGGCAGTGTAAACGGCGGCGTGCTCCAGAAGCAGGACGGTGCTGTTCTGCTCACCCGCAACAACTTTGTTGTGGATCTCGCGCTGCAGGTCCCAGCCCTGTACGTAGTCAACGAAATCCGGGGCAAGACCCAGTTGTGAAAACTCAAGAGTCATGCGTTCAAGCTTAGACCCAGCAGGGGATTGCCCATGGTTTTGTGGTGAAGCTCTCAGTCGCATCACGTGCTGTCGTGACAAGTGCGACAACGGCAAAAGTGCCGTGGCTGTGGATAACTTCTGCAGAGAATCGCAAGGTCCGGTAGACCTGATCCATGGAAACTCTGGAAACCGCCAATGCCGTGGCACCCCTGCTTCCGGGCTACGAAATTTCCCGACTCCTGGGTCAGGGCAGCAGCTCCGACGTCTGGCTCGTCAACCGGCTCAGCGACCGGGCCCTGTTGGCGGTCAAATGTCCGCGTGGAGAAGTGCAGGCTGAAGACTTGGGGAGCGCCGCCCGCGAGGTCACGCTGCTGTCGCACCTGGTGCACCAACATCTTGTGCGCATCCACGAGGTCCTCCCAGCGGATGATGGTTCCGGCGGGACGGCCGGGATCGTTATGGATTACGCCGCAGGGGGATCGCTGGCGAACCTGGTGCCGGGGAGGAAACGGTTGAGCGTTGGCGAAACAGTGACGGTGCTGACGCCCATTGCACAGGCGTTGGACTATTTGCACCTCAACGGCATCGTGCACGGTGACGTTTCGCCGGGAAACGTCCTGTTCACAGCGGTGGGCATGCCGGTCCTGGCGGATCTGGGCCTTGCAGTGAGGGTGGGGGATACGCATCAGAACCTTGATGCCGGAACCACGGGATTCAAGGATCCGTTCAGCCCGGTATCCACGCATGGGACCTCAGAACATGGGTTGCAGCCGCAACGGGACGTGTACTCCTTGGCGGCAGTCGGCTGGTACTGCCTGACCGGCGTCGTACCCGGGCCGCCCCAGGTGAGGCCACCATTGTCAATGCTGGTTCCTGACGTGCCGAAAGGCTTGGCCGCAGCCCTTGAGGCCGGGTTGGCACCGGACCCGCAGATGCGGCCGACGGCAAAGGAGTTCGGCACGGCTATCTTCAGGAGTGCTGCCCCGGAGACCCTTGACCTGTCCGGAGCGGTGCATGATTCCGTGATTCCTGAGTTGCTCACCCGGCGCGAAGTGCACGGTCGTCAGGCACGCCGGGCAAGCCGTGGGCACTCTTGGATGCGCAGGCTCCTGCCGTTGCCCCGGGTGGAGGGACAATCAGGAGCCCGACGGCCCGGTACCTCCAGGAGCGTCCTGGCTGTCCGCGTGGCTCTGGTGGGGGTGGGCGGCACGCTGATCGGCGTCATGGCTTGGAACCTGTGGCAAGGGGGTGGTCTCGAGCCAAGGAGTTTCCAGGCTGAGCCAACGGCCAGCCCGTCTGCCGGTCCCGGTCCATCCATGGAGCCTGCAAAGGCGGATGATCTTCCGGAAGGGCTCGCCGGAGCCCTCACAGCCGATGATCCAGAGGTCGCTGTGGGTGCCCTCTCAGCTGTTCGTGACTTCGCGCTGAGGGAAGGACGGCTCCAACTGCTGGACCTGGTCAATGCCCAAGGTTCCCCGGCTGCGGAGTCGGATCACGGGCTTCGCGAACAGCTGCGGCTGTCCGGCACGACGTTCGGGGGGTTCACTACTGAACTGTCGGGAGCATCGGTTGGCGCATCACCGGAAGTGGACCGCGTACAGGTAGACGTCACGGCCACCATCTCGGCTTATGAGGAACGTGATGCGTCGGGCGCGGTGGTCCGGACGCAAACGGCCGGCGCGTCCCAAGCCCTTCGCCTGACCTTGATCCGTGCGGATGGACGCTGGTGGCTTTCGGAAGTAACCGGGCCGGGCAAATGACCGCATCACGGCCGGCCGTCCGGGAACCCTGCTGCGCTTAGTGGTCAGTGTCCCTACGCAGCCACTCCATGGCTTCGGCCAGGGACGGGTGTTGCCAGTGGAAGCCTGCTTCGGCCAGGCGGGAGGGCTCCATACGTTGGTTGGCCAGCACGAGTTCATCCGCCAGCTTCCCCAGGACAAGACGCAGGGCAGGGCGGGGCACCCGGCAAAACGCCGGCCGGTGATACGCCTTCGCCAGCGCCTTCACGATCGTGTTGACGTCAGCACTTTCCGGGGCGCAAACGTTGACCGGACCTTCGAGTCCGGACCTCAGGAGGAAAGCGAGGGCAGCCGCCTCGTCCTGCAGGGTGATCCATGGCCAGTACTGGCGTCCGTTCCCGAAAGGACCTCCGAGCCCAAGCTTCAACAGGGGGAGCAGGGGCCCCAACGCTCCGCCCGCGGAACTCAACACAACACCCGTTCGGGGAGTCACTACCCGGACGCCCGCCGGTGCCGTCATGGCAGCGCCTTCCCACTCGACGCAGAGCGGGCCCAGCACGCCGCCGCCGGCGGGCGAATCCTCGCGGAGGACGCCTGTACTGTCCGCTCCGTAATAACCGGAGGCGGATTGGCTGATGAAGGCAGCGGGCGGCTTGGCAAGGCGCCCCATGGCCGCGGTCAGCGTGTGCGTGGTTTGCAGTCTGGAATCGCGGAGGACTTCGATCCGCTTCTTCGTCCATGGCCGGTCCCCGATGCCGGCGCCGGAGAGGTTGACCACAGCATCCACGCCATCCAGGACTGCTTCGTCCAGCTCGCCCTTGGCGGGGTCCCAGGTGAATTCACCGGGCGTGGCGGCGGGCCGGCGCACAAGCCGGACAACCTCATCGCCCTGGGCGGCCAATTGCCCGGCCAGGGCGGTTCCAATCATTCCTGAAGCTCCGGACATCACGATGCGCATGACCCATCTCACCATAAGGCCAACGTCTGGCGGAAACGCCTGTCATTGCCGCCGAGGGCAGGTGCCTCTTGACTATGATCGAACAATGACCTCCTCCAGCTACCTCCGTTTCCCGCATGTGCACGGCGATCTGGTCACTTTCGTGGCCGAAGACGACGTCTGGGTCGCACCGCTCCAAGGGGGCCGCGCCTGGCGGGTCTCCTCCCAGCAGCTTCAAGCAAGGAACCCGCGGTTCACCCCGGATGGAAAACGGTTGGTGTGGACGGTCGTGGTGGGAACGTCCCCGGAAGTCGTCACGGCCAACGTCGACGGCGGAGGGTACCGGCAGCTGAGCTACTTCGGGCACAGCACCACGAAAGTCAAGGGATTCACTCCGGCGGGCCACGTAGTGGTTACCAGTGCCTTCCAGCAGGCGGAAAGCCGCCACACGCACGCCTACAGCCTCCCGCTCGACGGCGGCGCCGCCGTCGAACTTCCTTTTGGTCCGGTAGAGGCTGTTGCTTTCGGGCCGGAGATCGGCGACGAGAAGCCGGTGGTTCTGGCGAGCGTTCTTTCCCGCGAACCCGCCTGGTGGAAGCGTTACCGTGGCGGCACTGCCGGCAAGCTGTGGATCGACGCCGACGGCAACGGTGAGTTTGAACGGCTGATTCCGGAAATTGATGGAAACGTCACCGACCCCTTGTGGGTCAAGGGCAGGATCGCTTTCCTGTCGGACCACGAAGGTTACGGCAATCTCTATTCAGTCCTTCCCGATGGCTCCGGTTTGCTGCGGCACACGGATCACGAAGACTTCTATGTCCGGCACGCCAGCACGGACGGCCAGCGGGTCGTCTTCGAGTCTGCCGGCGAGCTGTGGGTCCTTCCTTCCCTCGATGCTGAGGCGCAGCCGGCCAAGCTGGAGATCTCGCTCGGCTCAGCTTCACCGGCGCGCCGTCCCGCACCCCTCAAGGCTTCCGCGCACCTCGGCGATGTCTTCCCGAATGCCGGAGGCACGGCCAGCGCCGTGGAAGCGCACGGCACCATTCACTGGCTTCGGCACAAGGACGGCCCCTCGCGGGTGGTGGAGGCCACGCCCGGTGTCCGCGCACGCCTGCCCCGTCCGCTCACCGACGGCAGGATCGCCTACGTGGCGGACCACGGGGGAGTCGAAGCGCTTTACATCAAGCGCATTGCGGCACGGCTGACTGCCTCGGTGGAGGTATCCAAGGATGCTGAGGCGCCGGCGCCGGCGCCGGCGAAGGAAGACGATTCCCTGCCGAAGCCGGTTTCCGCCTCAAACGTTTTGGGACAACCGAAATCGGCCGGGGAGGCAGCCGCACCGGTAACGCTTTCCGTCGCCAACGCCGACACTCCTGCCAACGCTGCGCCCTCGCCCGACACGGCCGCCGGCGTCTCTACCTCTGATGCAGTTCCTTCGCCTGAGGACGCCGCCCAGCTCCGCATCGACTTTCCGCAGCCCACTCGAACCAGCGCTTTGGAGCCGAGCCCTGATGGCCGCTGGATCGCCGTCGGGACCTCCTTTGGTGATGTTTTCGTCGCTGATACGTCGACCGGGAAGCTGGTCAAGCTCGTCAGTGTGGGCGATGGCAGCATCGAGCAGTTCGCGTGGTCGGGCGACTCGCAGTGGCTCGCCTGGTCCGAACCGGTCACGTCCTTTGGCTCACGCAGCAAGTTGAGGATTGCCCGCCCAGGCGAGCCCAGCCCGGGCATCATTGATGTCACTGACGGCCGCTTCTGCGACGAATGGCCGAGGTTCACCCCGGACGGCAAATTCCTGGCATTCCTGTCCAACCGGAGTTTCGACCCCGTCTACGACGGTCACTCCTTCGACCTCTCCTTCCCCAGCCCCATCAAGCCGTACATGGTGGCGCTGGCGGCGGATACGCCGTCGCCGTTCGGACCCTCGGTAGACACACTTGAGGATGCGCCGCTGGATGCCGGAAAGTCCGACGACGGCGACATCCCGGACGTGCGCGTGGATGCCGAAGGACTGGCCCACAGGGTCATCACCGTTCCGGTTCCGCAGGGTAACTATTCCCACCTCGCCGTCGGCGAGGGCGCACTGCTGTGGTTGGACACTGAACTTTCAGGCGTTACCGGCGAGGGCAAAGGCACGCCCCAGGATAAGAAGTCTGCGCCATCCTTGGTGCGTTATGACCTCGCCAAGCGCAAGTCCACCACCATCGTTCCTGCAGTGGACAGCTACCGGCTATCCGGTGACCTGCGTCGGGTGGTTTACATCCTGGACAAGAGCGTCACCTCGGTGCCCGCCGATAGCAAGGTGGAGGAGGATTCGGCAGAACGCGTGAAAGTGGAGCTTAACAGGATCCGCGTGACCCTCGACCCGGTCGCGGCCTGGGGACAGGCATTCGATGAAGCCTGGAGGTTGCAGCGCGACTTCTTCTGGACCGCGGACATGGCAGGCCAGGACTGGGACTCCGTCTACAAGAGGTACCGGCCGATCGTGGACCGCCTCGGCTCCCATGACGACCTCGTTGACCTGCTGTGGGAGCTCCACGGCGAGTTGGGAACCTCGCACGCCTACGTGCGTCCGGCAGCCGTCAACGAACCGGGGCGGAATGGCCAGGGGCGGCTGGGTGCCGAGCTGCAGCTCAGTAGCAAGGGTTGGGAAATCACCCGGATCCTCGCAGGGGAATCATCGGATCCGTTGGCTACCTCGCCCTTAACGCGACCCGGTGTGGACGCGAAGGTGGGCGACGTGCTCCTGGCTGTTGACGGCGTCGGGCTTTCGGCAGCCTTGACGCCGGCGATGCAGCTGGTGGGCGCAGCAGGACGGACTGTGGAGCTGACGCTTCTGAACGGTGACGGACACGGCGGTTCCGCTGGCGCGCAGCGACGTGTGGCAGTGGTTCCCATCCGTGATGAGGAACGGCTCCGCTACCAGGACTGGGTGCGTGCGAACCGCAGGACCGTCCGTGAAGCTTCCAATGGCAAGTTCGGTTACCTCCACGTCCCCGACATGATGGCCAACGGCTGGGCCCAGCTCCACCGTGACCTGGATACCGAAACGGCACTCGACGGACTGATCGTGGACGTTCGCCGCAACCGCGGTGGACACACCTCGCAACTGGTCGCCGAGCTGATTGGACGCAAGGTGACCGGCTGGAGCATGCCGCGCGGCGAGAAGCCCCGGACCTACCCGGACCATGCACCCCGCGGACCTGTCATCATCCTGACCGACGAATTTGCCGGTTCCGATGGCGACATCATCACGCAGGTCTCAAAACTCAGGGGCATCGGGCCCGTCATCGGGACCCGGACCTGGGGTGGCGTGGTGGGAATCGACAACCGCTTCTCGCTGGCCGACGGTACGGGCGTCACGCAGCCCCGCTACGCCACTTGGTTCAGCGGCGGAATCGGCTGGGACGTTGAGAACCGGGGCGTTGAGCCTGACATCGAAGTACTTTTCCCGCCGCACGCGTACGCAGCCGGCACGGATCCCCAGCTCGAGTACGGTATCGGTGCACTCAAGGAAATGATCCAGGAGCTGCCTACCGACCGGCCCCCGCTGCGCGAAGGCTACCGGAAGCTGCGGCCGGAGCCGTTGCCTTCACGGCCACAGGCCCGGAAGTAGAGAGCCCGGTAAGCACAAAGAACCCCGTCACCAGCTGGTGACGGGGTTCTTTTGCATCAAGCGCGGGGGGTGCTGGCCCCTCTGCAATACGCGCTTGCTGTGGCTACTCGGCGAGTGTTGCGTCCAAGGTGATTTCGATGCTGGCCAGCGCGCCCGAAACGGGGCAACCCGTCTTCGCGTCCTCGGAGATACGGCGGAAATCCTCTTGGGAAAGACCCGGAACCTTGGCGGTCATCGTCAGGTGGCTGCCGGTGATGCCGGTGCCCGGAACGAAGGTCACGTCGGCCTTGGTGTTGACTTCCTCGGCGGTGAATCCTTCACCGGCCAGGGCGTGGCTGAAGGCCATGGAGAAGCACGCGGAGTGGGCTGCAGCGATCAGTTCTTCCGGGCTGGTCTTGCCGCCGGACTGCTCCGTGCGGGCCTTCCAGGTGACATCGAACGTACCCAGGCCGGAGCTGTCCAGCGTTGTGTTTCCAGCGCCCTCAATGAGGTTGCCGTTCCATACCGTGTGTGCGGTGCGTGTTGCTGCCATGTCCACTCCTTGGGTCGTTGTATTCCGGCACCCGGCCTCCGCCGCGTGCCACCGCTTTCAATCCTAGGGATTCGGTCCAAGGACTGCACGGTCATTCCGCTGTCGGTGGATTGTGACCCCCTAAACTGGCGCCATGGATACAAAAGAACACGTAACCGGCGTGCCACGCCGAGGCCCAAGAATCGCGTCGATCATGGTCAATGCCGTGGATGCGGCCCGACTCTCCGCTTTCTGGTCTGAACTGCTGGACATGCCCGTTTCAGCGGAGCACGAAGGGTTTATCTGGCTGCGTCCAGCCGAACCGGGTCTTCCCCAACTGGCGTTCCAGCAGGTCAACGAACCTACCGAAGGACGGCGCCGGCTTCACCTGGACCTTCACGACGCCGATGCCGCTGCCTTGCGGCGAAAGGCGGAGTCCCTGGGCGCTACTTTCATTGAGGGGCACGACGTAGCGGATTTCCACTGGGACGTCATGCATGATCCTGAGGGAAACGAGTTCTGTATCGCCCAGGAGTAGCAGCGTACTTAACGGCGGAGGCCGTCCCACCGGGCTGTGCGCACGGTGGGGCGGCCTCTTGCATCAGGATGCAGGCGTGGGAGCTAGTTCCAGAGAGTGGCGATTGCTATGTTCACCAAGGCAAGCCCGCCCACACCGTGAGCCAATCCGGTAGACACAGCTTCACCGTTCTTGACCTTGCGCGAGCCGATGACCGCCAGCACGGCCACGGCCACGGCAATGGCGAACTTGACGCCGAGCTTGAAGTAGTTGGGATCGGCGTCCGGCAAGAAGGGGATCACACCCATCATGGCGATGCCGGTCAGGAGCTGAAGGAACGCACCATCGCGCTGGCGCGGGTGGACGGTTGGCTCCCTGAGGGTGGCGATCCAGTAGCCCACGATCATGGCTGCGCCGACGATGTGCAAGAACACCAGAATGTTGAAGAGAATACTCATGGCCCTAGCTTATCCAGTCGGTTCTACGTCCTGTAGCAAAGCCACGCGCTGGTGTTAAAAGCGGAAGGGGCAGGTCCCCGGGTTTCCCCGGCAACCTGCCCCTTCCGGATCTGCGGGAGTACCTGCAGACGGAACTACTTAGAGACCGAGGTCTGCTTCGAACGCGCCCTCTTCAAGGCGTGCCTTGAGGGTCTGAAGGAACCGGCCGGCGTCGGCGCCGTCCACCAGGCGGTGGTCGTACGTCAGCGACAGGTACATCATGGAGCGGATGGCGATCGAGTCGTCACCGTTTTCGTCGGCAACCACAACAGCGCGCTTGACGATGGCACCGGTGCCGAGGATACCTACCTGCGGCTGGTTGATGATCGGGGTGTCGAACAGGGCGCCGACAGAACCGATGTTGGTGATGCTGAACGTACCGCCGGACAGCTCATCCGGGCCGATCTTGCCGTCGCGGGTGCGGCCTGCAACATCAGCGATCTTCCCGGCAAGGCCGGCGAGGTTCAGGTTGCCGGCGTCGGAGATGACGGGAACCAGAAGGCCCTTGTCAGTGTCGACGGCGATCGCCAGGTGTTCGGCGTTGTGGTAGGTGATTTCCTGCTTGGACTCGTCGTAAGCAGCGTTCAGCTTGGGGTGCTGCTTCAGTGCCTCGGCCACAGCCTTGGCGATGAACGGCAGGAACGTCAGCTTGACGCCGTTCTGGGCCTGGAACGAGTTCTTGGCCTTGAGGCGGAGCTTGGCGATCTTGGTCATGTCGACCTCGTGCACCTGGGTCAGCTGGGTGGAGACCTCAAGAGACTCGCGCATGCGGCGGGCGATGACCTGACGGATGCGGGGAGCCTTCTCCGTGGTGCCGCGCAGCGACGACGCAACGACCGGTGCAGCAGCCTTGGCTGCGGGCGCAGCGGCAGGAGCGGGGGCAGCCGGTGCAGCGGCAGCCTGCTTGGCTTCCGCGGCGGCAAGCACATCCTGCTTGCGGATACGTCCACCAACGCCGGTGCCGGAGACCGATGCAATGTCAACGCCGTGCTGGTTGGCAAGCTTGCGAACCAACGGAGTGACGTAGCCGGATTCGGAGGAGCCAGCCGATTCGGCGGCAGGAGCAGCAGGTGCGGCGGCCGGAGCGGCGGCGGGAGCCGGGGCGGCGGCGGGAGCCGGGGCTGCTGCAGCGGGGGCAGGTGCTGCCGGTGCTTCTGCAGGAGCGGCCGGAGCCGGAGCGGCAGCAGGGGCGGCCGGAGCCGGAGCGGCAGCCGGGGCGGCTGCGCCCGAGCCGATGATTGCCAGGACGGAACCGACTTCAGCAGTCTCGTCCTCGTTGACGCGGATCTCCTGGAGGGTACCGGCAACGGGGGAGGGGATCTCCGTGTCGACCTTGTCGGTGGATACCTCAAGAAGGGGCTCGTCGACCTCAACGGTGTCACCGACGGCCTTGAGCCAGCGGGTGACGGTGCCTTCGGTGACGCTCTCGCCCAACGCGGGGAGGGTGACTTCGTGGCCTTCGCCGGACGAAGCGGCGGGTGCTTCCGCAGCCGGAGCTTCTTCTGCGGCGGGAGCTTCTGCGGCCGGTGCGGCCTCTTCCGCGGGAGCGGCAGGTGCTTCCTCAGCCGGTGCCGCAGGTGCGGCCTCTGCAGCTGAGCCGGAGCCATCGCCGATGCGGACCAAGGGTGCGCCAACTTCAGCCGTCTCGTCTTCAGCGACGAGGATTTCTTCGATGACGCCTGAGATCGGAGAAGGGATTTCGGTGTCTACTTTGTCGGTTGAAACCTCGAGCAGCGGCTCGTCGATCTCCACCCGGTCACCAACCTGCTTGAGCCAGCGGGTGACGGTTCCTTCGGTGACACTCTCACCGAGGGCGGGCAAGTTAACGGATTCAGACATGTCGTCCCCGTTCTCCTTATTGATCTTTGTGCGGATGAATTCTGCTGGTCCGGGCCGGGTGCATCCGGCAGATTCCGCCGCATGCACCCGACCCGTTTGTCTTGGGTAAAGACTTAGCCGTGGAGCGGCTTGCCCGCGAGGGCGAGGTGGGCTTCGCCCAAAGCTTCGTTCTGGGTCGGGTGGGCGTGGACCAGCTGGGCCACGTCCTCCGGGTAGGCTTCCCAGTTCACGATCAGCTGGGCTTCACCGATCTGTTCACCCATACGTGAACCAATCATGTGGATACCAACTACGGGGCCATCCTTCTGGCGGACAAGCTTGACGATGCCGCCAGTGCCGAGGATGGAGCTCTTGCCGTTTCCGGCAAGGTTGTATTCCTGGGTCTGCACCTGGTCGTCGCCGAATTTCTCCTTGGCGGCCTTTTCGGTGTAACCGACCGTGGCGATTTCAGGTTCGCAGTACGTGACCTTGGGGATGTTGATGTCTTCGACGATGGCCGGGTTCAAGCCGGCGATCTCCTCGGCAACGAAGATGCCCTGCTGGTAGCCACGGTGTGCGAGCTGGACTCCCGGGACGATGTCGCCCACGGCGTAGATGTTGCCGACACCGGTGTGGAGGCGCTCGTTGGTGATGACGAAGCCACGGTCGATGGTGATGCCGGCTTCTTCGTAGCCCAGGTTGGCGGTCACGGGACCGCGGCCTACTGCAACGAGCAGGAGGTCTGCTTCGAAGGTCTGGCCATCAACCAAGGTGACCTTGACGCCGTCGTCGTTCTGCTCGACGCCCTGGAAGAAGATGCCAGTGGTGAACTTGATGCCGCGCTTCTTGAACGCACGCTCGAGGTTCTTCACGATCGAGGCGTCCTCGTTGGGGACCAAGGAGGGGAGGCCTTCGATGATGGTGACGTCCACGCCGAAGGACTTCCATACGGAAGCGAATTCGACGCCGATGACGCCGCCGCCGAGGACGATGGCGCTCTTGGGGATGTAGTCCATGGTGAGGGCCTGGTCGGAGGTGATGACCTTGCCGCCGATTTCAAGGCCCGGGAGCGACCGAGAGTAGGAACCGGTGGCCAGGACAATGTTCTTGCCCGTGTAAGCCGTGCCGTTCACTACGACGGTGTTGTTGCCCTGGAGCTTGCCTTCACCCTCGATAACGGTGATGCCCTTGGACTTGATGAGTCCCTGGAGGCCCTTGAACTTGCCGGCGATGATGCCGTCCTTGTAGGCGTTCACGGCCGACATGTCGATGCTGTCGAGCGTGACGTTCACGCCGTACTTGGCGGAATCGCGTGCATGGTCAGCCAGTTCGGCCGAGTGCAGGAGGGCCTTGGTGGGGATGCAACCATTGTGCAGGCAGGTTCCGCCGAGCTTTGCCTTTTCCACAAGGCCAACGGTGAACCCAAGCTGCACGGCCCGCAGGGCAGTGGCGTAGCCGCCGCTGCCGCCACCGAGTACCAGGATGTCGAATTCTTGCGCAGTTGCCTGATCGGCCACTAAAACGCTCCCTCGCGTGAATGATGACACGGGACTGCGTGCCATCTGGTCTTTGGAACTTGTTCTGCCGTGATTATGCCAGCACCTAAGTTCTCTTGCATTTGTGACTATCGAGTTCACCTTAGCGAACCACCTACCCATGCTCCACCCTCTGCGGGTGTTTGTGGAGCGCTTGTGTCGAGACTCACGTTCACTTGTGACACAGCGCTACACGCCGCATAATTCCGGGGTTGCGTGGCCCTTGCCGGGTCATCGCCCGGACCACGCAACCCCGGAGGAAGCGGGGAGTGTGCCGCTAGGCGGAAACCGCCAAAAGGTCCTCGGCGTAGGCAACCAGGGTGCGGACGGTGCATCCGGTGCCCTGCTTGGGTGTGTAGCCGTAGGGGCTGCCGTTGTTGAAGGAGGGGCCGGCAATGTCCACGTGGGCCCACGGGATTTGCTCGCCGGAATCGTCCTTGCCCACGAATTCGCGCAGGAACACCGCGGCGGTCATCATGCCACCGTTGCGCTCACCAATGTTGGCGATGTCTGCCACCTGGGAGTCCAGGCTTGGGCGGAGTTCTTCCGGCAGCGGCATCGGCCACACCAGTTCGCCTGCGCGGTCGGCGGCGGACTTGAGTGCAGCCGTGACGGAATCCGAACCCATCACACCAGCGGTGCGCAGGCCCAGGGCGATCAGCTGCGCGCCCGTCAGGGTGGCGACGTCAATGATCACATCCGGCTTCTCCAGGCTGGCGGCGACGAGTCCGTCGGCCATCACAAGGCGACCCTCGGCGTCGGTGTTCAGTACTTCCACGGTCTTGCCGCCGTGGATGGTGAAGACATCGGCGGGCCGCGCTGCGGCACCGGACGGCATATTCTCTGCGATGCAGAGCCAGGCGGTTGCCTTGATGGGCAGACCCAGCGAAGCCAGCGCCAGGACAGTATTAAGGACGACGGCGGCGCCCGCCATGTCGCTCTTCATGTCGCCCATGCCGAGGGCGGGCTTGATGGAGATGCCACCGGTGTCAAAGGTGATGCCCTTTCCGACGAGGGCAATCTTCCGGGTGGCCTTGGCGGGAGCGTATTCCACCTTGACCAGGCGCGGCTGGCGGGTGGAGCCC
This sequence comes from Paenarthrobacter sp. C1, assembly GCF_049315185.1. Classification (NCBI taxonomy): domain Bacteria; kingdom Bacillati; phylum Actinomycetota; class Actinomycetes; order Micrococcales; family Micrococcaceae; genus Paenarthrobacter; species Paenarthrobacter sp. C1. Next base: position 1,866,658 of record NZ_CP186052.1, read on the forward strand.
TTGCCGACGCCGAGGATGCCGCCAAAGCCCTCCTTCTCCAGGCGCTTCTCATCCCAGACGGTTACCTTGACCGGAAGGCCCTTGGCGAGTTCCTTGGCGGACTCGGCAAACGACTCAGGGTAGAGGTGGCTGGGCGGTTGGTTCACCAAGGTGCGGGTGGCGTTGACTGCCCTTGCCAGGACAACTGCCCGATCGAGCGCAGGCTGGGCCGTCTTTGCATCCACGTCAGAGAAGATCAGTGCCTTGGCCACCGGCGCCTTCAGGCCATCGATGGAGGAGCGGTGCTCAGTGTAGGAATAGGCGCCCAAAGCGGCACCTTCGGCGACCGCTGCCACATCCGTGAGTGCCGGCGTCGGGAAAGCCAGTGTCACCGACGGCAGCCCTGCAAGCTGGCGCACTGCCGATCCCGCGGCCCGCCGCAAAGCCTCTTCGCTGAGGTTGCCGCCGTTGGCAAGTTTGCCCACGCCCGCCAAGACCAGAATTCCGGCGCCCGTTTCGGGCAGTCCGGGAAGGCGGTGCACCTGGTCGGCCGCGCCGCTGATCCCCAGGAGCTTCAGGGAGCCTGCCACGGACTCGGCAGACTTGGCACTGAGCGGATTGGGAAGCAGCACCGGCCCATCCGTGCCTTGTGCAACTCCGATCACGAGTGCGTCGCTGGGGGACTTTTTCAGGTCCTTGGCAATGATGCCCAGGATGATGTCAGTAGTCTTGACCACGAGGATGTGTCCTCACTTCTCTCTGCATTGCATGGCGGGGCCGCATGTTAGGCGGCCTGCCCCGGTACGCGCCCGACGTCCACGTGCGACGGCGGCCTTGGTCTTCAGGCCGGGCGTCACTGGAGGACGTCGGCCCGTTTCGATCGTAGTCTCTCAGCGACCGCTGACAGCAATTAAATGAGAGCTGCCGCACATCGGGGGCAGGAATGCCAGCTCCGCGTGCAGCGTTGTAACCATACAGACCATCCCGAACCACAGAACCGAACTTGCCCCGTGAAAGGAATACGCCGTGTTTGAACGGATATCCGGCACCCTCCTGGACCCTGAAGCGCTCTACGCGAGCAACATCGAGACCTTCCACAGCCCCGAATTGCGCGGCCTGGACATGGTCATGGGCTTCACGGGGTTTGCCGATGCCGGTCATGTAGTCCGGCAAATCAATGCGGAACTGTTGGACGAGCTCGATGCCGAGGTCGTGGCCATGTTCGACGCCGACCAGCTCATCGACTACCGCTCGCGCCGACCCCACATCAGCTTTGTGGAGGACCATCTGCAGGATTACCAGGCGCCCAAGCTCGGCCTGTACAAGCTGACGGATGGGCTGGGACAGCCTTTCCTCCTGCTGGCCGGTTTTGAACCTGATCTGCAATGGGAGCGGTTTGCCCGCGCCGTGGTCGGAATTGTGGAGAAACTGGACGTCAACCTCGTCACATGGATCCACTCAATCCCCATGCCTGTGCCGCACACGCGGCCAGTGGGTGTGACGGTGCACGGCAACAGGCCCGAGCTCATCGAAGGAATCTCCAGCTGGAAGCCCACCGTGGAGGTGCCGGCAGCCATTGGCCACATCCTCGAGCTTCGGCTCACCGAGGCCGAACGCAGCGTCGCCGGTTACGTCATCCACGTGCCGCACTACTTGTCCGAGGCCGAGTACCCTCCCGCGGCAGTGGCGGGCTTGGAATACCTCGGGGCGGCGACGTCCCTGATGCTCCCCACTGACCGCCTGCGCGAAGCGGGGCGGGAGGTTGGCCGGCAGATCGCTGAGCAGATCGCAGCTTCCGAAGAAGTGCAGGCGGTGGTGGCGAACCTGGAGACCCGCTACGACGAGAAATCCGAGGGAATCGTCCGCCGCTCCCTGCTTGCCGACGAGAACGACGAACTGCCCAACGCCGAGGACATCGGAGCAGCTGTGGAAGCGTACCTGGCACGTAAAGACACGCCTCAATAAATCAGCTTTATCCGTTGACCGGCATAATTGAGGTGTGACTTCTCCCCGCGCCTGGCTTATTTGGACCATAGGCATCTTCGCCTACCTCGTGGCTGTAGCGCAGCGGACTTCCTTCGGCGTGGCAGGTTTGGAGGCAACTGAACGGTTCCACGCCAGCGCCTCAGCCATCTCCTTCTTCACCGTCCTGCAGTTGTTGGTCTATGCAGGGCTGCAGATTCCGGTGGGCGTACTGGTGGACCGGTTCGGGTCGCGGGTCATGGTGGCCGGCGGTGCTGTCCTCATGGCCGCCGGACAACTCCAGCTTGCTTTCGCTGAGAGCATTCCCGGCGGTGTCCTGGGCCGCGTTCTCGTAGGGGCGGGCGATGCCATGACGTTCATCTCGGTAATCCGCCTTGTTCCCCTGTGGTTCGCCCCGGCAAGGGTTCCCCTGGTGACCCAGTTGACTGGCATGTGCGGCCAGCTGGGCCAGCTGTTCAGTGTGGTCCCGTTCGCGTTGTTGCTGCATTCTGCCGGATGGACGCCAGCGTTCCTGACACTGGCTGCGATGTCGGTGCTGGCAGTTGTCCTGGTCCTTTGCCTGTTGCGGGACGCCCCTCCAGGCCACCCCGCCAAGGCTTCGGCCCAAGGCCTGCGGGCCACGGGCGTTTCCCTGTCCAGCGCCTGGAAACAGCCCGGGACCAGGCTGGGCCTGTGGAGCCACTTCACCGTACAGTTCAGCGGCAACCTCTTTGCGATGACATGGGGATACCCGTTCCTGCTCTCAGCCCAGGGACTGGACGCCGGAACGGTGTCCGCCCTGATGGCGCTCTTCGTGGCAACGGCCATCGTTGCCGGACCAGGACTAGGACGGTTCGTCTCCAGGCACCCCATGCGCAGATCGGCAATGGTCCTTTTGATCACCACCGCCACGGCCATGGCGTGGGCGGCCGTGCTCCTTCTTCCTGAGCGGGCTCCACTCTGGCTTCTGGTTCTCTTGGTTGTGGTGCTTGCCATCGGTGGCCCGGGCTCCATGATCGGCTTTGACTTCGCCCGGACGTTCAATCCTTCACACCGGATCGGCACGGCAACAGGAATCGTCAACGTTGGCGGCTTCATCGCCGCCCTCATTGCCATCTACCTCATTGGCCTGGTGCTCGACCTCCTGAACGCCAGCGGATTCTCCGGCGGAGAGTTGTACGGCCTCGCACCGTTCCGGATTGCCCTCAGTGTCCAGTTCCTGCTGCTCGCGATCGGAACCGTCCTGATTCTGGTAACCCGGCGGAAAGTCCGGCGCCAAATGGCAAGCCAGGGCATCCACGTCCCTCCGTTGGCAACCGCGCTCGCAAGGCAGCGGCGTGAGCGCCTGGAGCGCCGGCGCGAGGCACGCTCCAAGGCGGCGGGGACTAGAGCGGCGGGCGAGTAGAAGGCGCGCAGCTGCCGCCTCCGCACCCTGACGGCTTTTCCACATAGCTGGGTTTGTGCCTGTTCCTTGTCTTCGCCGGTGCGCAGGCTTGAGGCATGACCACCAACAAAACTCTTAACATCCACCAGCCCGAAGACATCCTTGGCTACATACCCCACATGCTGGGCTATTGGCCCGAGGACAGCCTCGTGGCCATCACGATGCAGGGAAAGCTCCTGGGCGCAACCCTCCGGGTAGACCTGCCGGCGTTGTCCTCCCACGCAGGCATGGCCCGTTTCGCTGAACATGTGCGCCAGTATCTGATTGCCGATGAGGCTGCCAATGGCGTGGTCCTCGCCGTGTATACCGATGGCGGTTGGCAGGACGGCTCAGTGGTTGGCCGGATGACGCCCTTGCTCGATGCCCTCAGGGCCAGCCTCGACTGCGTCGATCTCTCAGTGCGTGACGCTTGGCTGGTGGGTGCCGAATACTGGCGGGGAGCCTACTGCGTCGATGAAGGCTGTTGCCCGCTTCCCGGGTTCGCCGTTGAACGGATCAAGGAAAGCCGGCTCAGTGCGGAATTGGTGTACCAGGGGAATGCCATCGGACCGTCCCCACGAAAAGGCTTTGAAGGGCTGGGACTCGCCTTGTCCGGCCCGCACGGATCCCGGGTATCGGAAGCGGAGGTGCAATTCGGTCGACAGATACTTGGCAGCTGGCGCAGCGAGGCCTGCTTCGATGCTGTCCTTGCTGTGTGGCGGTACGTCATGACCAGGGCCCTCCGGAATGCTCCCCTGGACCCGGCCGCTGATGCGACGCTCATCGGATTTCTTAGGACCACGCTGAAAGTGACGGCGTGGCGGGACGCGGTGGTGGTGATGGCCGCAGCCGGCACGGATGCTGCAAAGTCCGGCGCTGAAGAATTCGGACTCTTCGTCGAGGATGGGCTGGACAGCCCACCTTTTGATTCTCGGGAACTGGGCGTGCCCGATGTCGGGCCAACCACCGAAAACCAGTCGGGGGCCGCCCGTACTGCAGGATCCGGGGAGTCCGCCGACGTTTACACCTACGGCGATGTCCTGTTGGGCATGCATCCGGAGGTGCCCTGCTGGAGCGACCTCGACGTGCTGCAACAGGCCCTTGCCCTACTGACCATCGAGGGCGAGCTGGGAGAAGTGGCAGCCGCTGCGCTGACCCTGCAAGGGTGGATTTTCTGGTGCAGGGGCAACGGCTCCCTCGCACACGCCTGCCTGAGCCGGGCCGGAGACGCCCAGCCAGGCTACCGCTTGGCCGAGCTGCTCATGGAGATTCTGGGGGAGGGCGTTCTGTGTGGGTGGGCGCGCCGCCCCGACTCCGCATGGAAGGGGCCGGGCAATGCACCTGCCTAGTTTCCTTGGCACTGAACAGGCGTACGTTTCGCAAAACCGTGAGACAATGGATGCCGAGACCCGGTTGGGTCCGCGTTTGAATGCCTGGATGGGCCCGGAGACGGGAACAATCCAGTGTCGCCGGTAGTTGTAATCAAAGACTCTGCAGGCGGTGATCGCATTTGAAGTTGATCGCGGACTTGACAGGGTCATAGTGGTGTTGCCCGTATGGTGATTCCACAGACCGCCGCTAGAAAGGTTTTCTGTGACCCCGTCTTCCGTCGAGAAGGAACCCGCCGCCCAGGCCGAATTGTCCGCTGAGGAAAAGAAGGCGGCCACATCGGCAAAGCGCGCCGCGACACGTGCTGCCAACAAGGCTTCAGAGGGCGACTCTGACAAGCCTGCCCCGAAGAAGCGTGGACCCAAACCCGGTGCGAAGGCCGCTGCCGAAGCAGCGAACAGCTCCTCCGCCACCGACGCCGAGGAGCCCAGCGCCGAGGACGAAGACTTCGACCCCGCAGCAGCGGAGGAAGTCGAAGTCGGAGACGACGACACCGAGGACGGCGCGACTGCCGCCAAAGACAAGGCCGCCCCATCCGGCTCAGGCTTTGTCTACTCGGATGCCGATGATGACGACGCACCTGTACAGCAGGTCATGTCAGCTGGTGCAACCGCAGACCCCGTCAAGGACTATCTGAAGCAAATCGGCAAGGTGGCCTTGCTGAACGCCGAACAGGAAGTCGATCTGGCCCTCCGCATTGAGGCCGGGCTCTTCGCTGAGGAAAAGATCAACGCGGATGACGGGTCCATGGATCCCAAGCTCAAGCGCGAGCTCGAGTTCGTCATCCACGATGGCAAGCGTGCAAAGAACCACCTGCTCGAGGCCAACCTTCGCCTGGTTGTATCGCTCGCGAAGCGTTACACCGGACGAGGCATGCTGTTCCTGGACCTGATCCAGGAAGGCAACCTGGGCCTTATCCGCGCCGTGGAGAAGTTCGACTACACCAAGGGCTTCAAGTTCTCCACTTACGCCACGTGGTGGATCCGCCAGGCAATTACCCGTGCCATGGCTGACCAGGCCCGCACCATCCGTATTCCGGTGCACATGGTCGAAGTCATCAACAAACTGGCCCGCGTTCAGCGCCAGATGCTACAGGACCTGGGCCGCGAGCCCACGCCCGAGGAGCTGGCACTGGAACTGGACATGACACCCGAAAAGGTCGTCGAGGTCCAGAAGTACGGTCGCGAACCCATCTCGCTCCACACCCCGTTGGGCGAGGACGGCGACTCCGAGTTCGGTGACCTGATCGAGGACTCCGAAGCAGTTGTTCCGGCTGACGCAGTGAGCTTCACGCTCCTGCAGGAGCAGTTGCACTCAGTTTTGGACACCTTGTCAGAGCGTGAAGCAGGCGTGGTCGCCATGCGCTTCGGCCTCACTGATGGCCAGCCGAAGACTTTAGACGAAATCGGCAAGGTCTACGGAGTGACGCGTGAGCGCATCCGCCAGATCGAATCCAAGACCATGTCCAAGCTGCGGCACCCGTCCCGCTCGCAGGTCCTGCGGGACTACCTGGACTAAAATTCCAAGCAAGTGCGTCAGCACCAAAGCGGCCCAGTCGGTTATCCGGCTGGGCCGCTTTCTTGTTGACCGCCCGGACATCAATCCACGGCGGAACCGGCATTAAGCAGCGCCCTGTGGAAGCAGACGGATACAGCAAAAAGGACCCCTCCCGGTGGGGAAGGGTCCTTTGGCTCGATGTGGTTCCGGACTCTTGCCGGTTGCATTGTCCAGTCGACGTGTACGTTAGTCGACGGGTACGGGTGCCTTCTCATTGAGGCGCTCGGTCTCATCATGCCAGTCGGAAGTCATGGGCCGGAGCGTGGCTTCAACTGCACGTGCGTGGTGGCCGCAGAAGAGCAGCTCACCACCGGAGGACTCGAGTACAACGCGGACATACGCCTGGGCTCCGCAACGATCGCACCGGTCAGCGGCGTTCAGTGTGCGGTCTGCAACTGCTGTTGTCATGTCGGCCTCCTTAGTAGTTCTGTACATCCATATAACCAGCATTCGACGCAGATCCATGGCAAGGATGGGTCACTTTCGCTGTCCGCGTATCACATGTGCGTAACGTAACGATGCGGATCATCGGACGCCGGGAGTGGCAACCAGTACCTAAGGGCCACGGCGGCTAGCCTAGTATGGGCAGTGTTTGCCTTGAATTACCAGCGAAATACCAGCGACATACGGCTGGGAAGCACCCTGAGTTATACCCCCGAAGGAGCACACCCCCACGTGGCACCGAGTTCTGAATACAACGCCCGGCATTTGTCTGTCCTGGAGGGCCTGGAAGCGGTCCGCAAGCGCCCGGGCATGTACATCGGCTCCACCGACTCACGTGGCCTCATGCACTGCCTGTGGGAAATCATCGACAACGCCGTGGACGAAGCCCTGGCCGGCTTTGGGCACGACATCAAGGTGATCCTGCACGCGGACAACTCAGTGGAAATCCATGATGACGGCCGTGGCATTCCAGTGGACGTCGAGCCCAAAACCGGCCTGTCCGGCGTCGAAGTCGTCTTTACCAAGCTGCACGCGGGCGGCAAATTCGGCGGCGGCTCCTACACGGCGTCCGGTGGCCTGCATGGCGTGGGCGCTTCCGTGGTCAATGCACTGTCCAGCCGCCTCGATGTCCAGGTGGACCGCGGCAGCAAGACCTATCAGATGTCCTTCCGCCGGGGTGAACCTGGCCGCTTCCTCGATGCCGGCTCCAAGACCGGACCTGATTCGCCGTTCGAACCATTCGTTGAGAATTCGGTACTGGACGTTGTGGGCAAGGCCAAGCGGGGCGTCACAGGAACCCGTGTGCGCTACTGGGCGGACCGCCAGATTTTCACCCCCGACGCGAAGTTCTCCTACGACGATCTGGTGGCCCGCGCCCGCCAGACGTCCTTCCTCGTGCCCGGCTTGCGGATCACGGTCCGCGACGAACGAAAGCTCGCCGGCACCCCCGGTGAGCACGGGGTCCACGAGGAAGTGTTCCACCACGACGGCGGTATCAGTGAATTCGTTGAATTCCTGGCAGCCGACTCCGGCGTTACCGATGTGTGGCGGCTTCACGGATCCGGGAAATTCAAGGAAACCGTTCCTGTGCTGGATGAGAACGGGCACAGCAAGATCGCCGAAGTGGAGCGTGACTGCGAAGTCGACATCGCACTGCGTTGGGGGATCGGCTATGAAACCACCATGCGCAGCTACGTCAACATCATTGCAACGCCCAAGGGTGGCACGCACCAGTCGGGCTTTGAAGCTGCTCTCCTGAAGACCTTCCGTAAGGCCGTGGAAACCAATGCCCGCAAGCTCAAAGCGGGCAACGACAAGATCGAAAAGGACGACATTCTTGCCGGCTTGACGGCCGTCCTGACTGTTCGCCTGGCTGAGCCGCAGTTCGAAGGGCAGACCAAGGAGATTCTTGGAACTTCAGCGGTTCGGGCGATCGTTGCCAAGGTGGTTGAAAAGGAAATCACCGCACGCTTGAACTCGGCCAACCGCAACGACAAGGCACAGTCTGCCCTCCTGCTGGAGAAGATGGTCAGCGAGATGAAATCGCGCATCTCAGCCCGCGTCCACAAGGAGACCCAGCGCCGCAAAAACGCGCTGGAGACTTCGTCGATGCCCACCAAACTGGCTGATTGCCGCACGGATGATGTGGCGCGGTCGGAATTGTTCATTGTGGAGGGAGATTCCGCGCTCGGTACAGCGAAGCTTGCGCGGTCCTCGGATTTCCAGGCGCTGCTGCCGATTCGTGGAAAGATCCTGAATGTCCAAAAGGCGTCGGTGGGCGACATGTTGTCCAACGCTGAGTGCGCTGCCCTGATCCAGGTGGTGGGCGCCGGTTCCGGCCGAAGCTTCGACCTTGATGCGGCGCGCTATGGCAAGGTCATCCTCATGACGGATGCCGACGTTGACGGTGCTCACATCCGTACTCTGCTGCTGACGCTGTTCTTCCGGTACATGCGGCCCATGGTCGAAGCCGGCCGGGTGTTCGCCGCAGTCCCGCCGCTGCACCGCGTGGAAGTCATCAACCCGGGCCAGAAGGCCAACGAGATGATCTACACCTACTCCGAAGCCGAGCTTCACGTGCTCCTCGCGAAGCTGGTCAAGGAAGGGAAACGGTATAAAGAACCGATCCAGCGCTACAAGGGCCTTGGCGAGATGGACGCCCAGCAATTGGCGGAGACCACCATGGATCCCCGGCACAGGACCTTGCGGAAAGTCGGTATTGACAGTGCGCAGCGGGCGGAAGAAGTCTTCGACCTGCTGATGGGCTCGGATGTGGCACCACGCAAGGAATTCATCATCGCCGGCGCAGCAACCTTGGACCGGGAGCGTATCGACGCTTAGCCCCACCAGGGGGATCACCGTGGCTCCCGGGCGGACGATGCGTGGCTGGGGGCAGCGGCGGGGGCGGCGAACGCTGCCGCTCCCACCAGAACTGCTAGCGCACCCAGCCCCCAGGGCAGCCCTGCGGCAACGGCGATACCACCTACCAGTAACGGACCCCCGGCGTCGCCGAGTTCCCGCCCGAGCTCGGCCGAGCCCATGGTCCGGCCGAGCCTGGCCTTGGGTGTGGAATCTGCAAGATGGGCGAACGCGAGCGGCGTCGCCACGCCAATCCCGACTCCAATGAGCAAGGCCGCAGCGTAGATCCAGAGTGCCCCTGGCAAGGTGGCCGCGATCAGGATCCCCACGGCGATGCATGACAGTCCGGCGATCATCCCCGGCCTGTCGGTAAGTATGCCGCGATCCCGCAGGGCGCCAATGCGTGGCTGGACTGCGGAGGACACAATGGCCAGGACAGTCACGACGGCGACGCTCCCGGCAGTGCCCAGTCCGTCCCTGGCGGCAAGGGCCGGAAGGAAGCCATCAGCAGCCCCGAGCGCCCCTGTGGCCGCTGCGAGCACCACTGTGGAGCCCGGGAACGTCTTCCCGGTGCTCTGCCGCCACACGTCCGCCAGGGTGTACCGGGTCCTGGGCAATGGTTCCAAATGCGGCATGGAGATGAGGACCCATACGGCCACCACTAGGGCTACGCCGGACAGGACGGAGAACAGGAGCCCGAAACCGCCCGCCAGGATGGCACCGGCGCCCAATAGCGGGCCCAGGGCGTAGCCGAGGCCTTTCCAGGAGCCGTAGCGCCCAAAATAGCGGCCGGTATTGTTGCCCGCGAGCCGGGCGACACTGGCGGAGGAAGCCGGTGAAAAGGCCGATGCTGCCACGCCTTGACCGAGCCTGGCCGCGGCGAGCATGCCGGGTTGTTCAGCCCAAAGACCCGCCAAAGACGCGGCGGCGAAGGCCAGAAGCCCGCCCACGATCACCGGCTTGGGCCCGATGCGGTCGCTCAGTGCGCCGAAGACAGGCTTGAGGAAGACTTCGGCAACGTCATACAAAGCGAGCAGAATACCCAGTCCGAGAAGGCTCAGTCCGATGTCCTGGCTTTCGGCGCCAAGACCTGCGGCAACAGCATGCGCCCCGAAAGCTGTAGTGAAGCCCGCAGCATAAAGGGGCCACCGCTGGTAGGGAGATCTGCGCGCAGGGCCGGTCTTTTCGGGCGGATTCACGCCCCTGAATGTAACGGATTCACGCCCCTAGATGTAACCGGATTCACGCCCCTAAATGTAACAAGGCGCTGTGGTGTCCTTAGGAAGCTGCGCTGCTGGCACTGTGGGCGGAGCCCATCCCTGCCGGCTAACCGAGCAGACCGGGCACAATCAACAGCGCTGTGGGAACGGCCAGCAGCATCGCCGAGGCAGCAAGGACCAGCACCCTCAGTCCCTTGGTGAGGGGCGGCTGCGGCGAGAGCAGCCGACTGACGCGTGACGCCGTCGTGCGCGGTGAATCGGCACCTCCGGTGGCGCTGACACCGTTGCCCTCGACGACGGCGCCACCACCCTTCAGCGCGGCGGCGCTGACGGCCGGCTGGGAGCTGCCGCTGGCTACGATGGCGATGGCCTTGATGAGCGTGCCCTTGCTTTCGGTCCGAAGCGCGACGTCGTCCGCCAGCATCTCGATCAGGGAGTTCACGGCTGTCTGGGCGAGGCGGGTTGTGGGAAACCAGGGGAGGGCCTGGCGCCAGGCAGCGAAGGCCCACAGCAAGAGATCGTGCCGCTGGGAAAGATGGGCGTTCTCATGGATGAGGACGGCCCGCAGCTCGGCTGGATCGAGTGCGGCCATGAGGCCATCGGACAGGACCGTGACCGAACGGGCGCCGCCGGGCAGGCAGTAAGCAACCGGGGACTCATGGTTGATCACGACGGTCCCGGGACCGTCGTCGGAGGGTGATGCCAGCAGCGCGAGAAGTTCCCGGTGCCGGCGACGCTGGCGCTCGATCTTGTAGTACGTCAGCAACAGGGTGAAAACGAGATGCGCGGTCAGGAGTGCGGCGGCGGAGAGGGCAAAAAGGTGCCAGAAACCCAAAGCAGTGGTGGGCTCATTGTTGAACACCATTCCGGCCAGGCTCCTGAGGCCGGCAAGGAGGTTGTCGCCAATCGGTTCCAGACCGTAGACCAGCATGGCGCCGATCATCGACAATCCACCGGCAAGGGCTATGGCCTGCCACAGCACCATGGCGGTGAAGGGCGACCGTGCCGGCCACTGTGCGCGCGACAGCAGGACGGGAACCGGCCACGCCAGAATCAATGCCAGGACCGCAAGCAGGTATGAGGTCCAGAACATAGTGGCTAATTGTAGCCGAGCAGTTTGCGCAGGGTAGCGGCTTCACTTTCGGTGACGGAGCCAATGAAGCGGGCAAGGACAGCCTCACGGTCCGGAGCGGAGCCCAGGACTTCGTGCATCAGTTCTGCAGTGTGGTCGGCGCGGCTGGAGACTGCCTGGTAACGGTGCGGGCGCGTTCCCCGCTCGCGTTCCACCAGACCCTTCTTTTCCAGGCGGGACAGCACGGTCAGGACGGTGGTTACTGCCAGGTCTTTGCCTTGATGGCCTGCGGTGCCGTCGCCGGCCTCCGAGTCCTGCGCCAGAAGATCGCGCAGCGTATTGGCGGTTGCAGCTTCCTGGCCTGCCCAGAGCAGATCCATCACTGCCCGTTCCAGTTCCCCAAGACTTGCCATCGTTACTTCCCTACCTTCCGCTTCCTGCTGCAGGGTTACTGCCGCGGGGAGCGATGATCCAGCATTCCACAATAAATCTACCGCTTTTCCTACGTTGATTCTACGTGAGGTAGAACTGTCGGCGCGCCGCCACGCCCGGTCACCTCTTGCGCGTGGCCGATGCCACTTGAAGAATGGGTTTCGTTGCCCGGCATTTGTTCTACACTGTGTAGAAGAGAAGTTTTCTACGCTATGTAGAACTAACGTCATCGTACTTCGGTCCACCGCACAAAGGACAGCCATGGACGCCTTGGAAATCGCACGCTGGCAATTCGGTATCACTACCGTTTACCACTTCATGATGGTGCCCCTCACCATCGGGCTGGGTTTGGTCGTGGCCATCATCCAGACCATGTGGTACCGCACGGGCAAGCCCGAGTACCTGCGCATGACCAAGTTCTGGGGAAAGCTCTTCCTGATCAACTTCATCATGGGCGTGGCCACCGGCATCGTCCAGGAATTCCAGTTCGGCATGGCCTGGAGTGAGTACAGCCGCTTCGTCGGTGACGTGTTCGGGGCGCCCCTCGCTCTCGAAGCGCTGCTGGCATTCTTCGTGGAGTCCACGTTCCTTGGGCTTTGGATCTTTGGCTGGAAGCAACTGAAGCGCGGCGTCCACCTCGCCTGCCTGTGGATCGCGGTCATCGGCTCGGTCTTCTCTGCCTACTTCATCATTGTGGCCAACTCCTGGATGCAGCACCCCGTGGGAGTTGAAATGGTGGACGGACGCCCCGTCATGACCGACGCCTGGGCCGTCTTCACCAACAACACTGCCCTGGTAGCGGTGCCCCACACCCTGTTTGGTGCGCTGGCCGTCGCCGGAGCCTTCCTCCTGGGAATCGCCTGGTACCACCTGTGGCGTCGGCGCCACGATGGGATCGACACCGTGGGCAAGGACGGCCGGATCATTCCCGGTGATGCGCCGCAGATCCCCGGGCGGGACAAAGCCGACTACACAGTCTGGATGAAGTCCCTGCGCATCGGCGCCGTCGTGGCCATGATTTCCTTCGCAGGAACGGCCTTCACCGGCGACCTCCAAGGCAAGCTCATGTTCGAACAGCAGCCCATGAAGATGGCTGCAGCGGAAGCGGCCTGCCACGATGGAACAGGGTTCTCGATACTGAGCGTCGGAAACGTGGGCTCTTCCAACTGTGAAGATGTCGTGGCCGTCATCGAAGTGCCGGGCATCCTCTCCTTCCTGGCCAAGGGAGACTTCACCACCGAGGTCAAGGGAGTCAACAGCCTGCTCGGCGAGTACAAAGAGAAGTACGGCACCAATCTGCCGGACAACCCGCTCTACGGCGACCGTGCCGGACAGGAAATCCAATACGTTCCCGTCATGGAAGTGACCTACTGGGGCTTCCGCATGATGATCGGATTCGGCGGCGTCGCAGCCCTCGCCGCGCTGCTGGCCCTCTGGGTAACGCGTAAGGGCGTAGTCCCGGAGTCCAAGTGGCTCATGCGGATTGCGGTCTTCGGAATCCTGGCGCCCTTTGGCGCCAACGCCGCAGGCTGGATCTTCACCGAAATGGGCCGGCAGCCGTTCGTCGTTGCCCCTAATCCGGATATGAACGGCATCGACCAGGTCTTCATGTTCACCGCCGCTGCGGTGTCCCCAGGGGTCAGCGCAGGGGAGATCCTGACTTCGCTGGTAGTGCTTACGGCAATCTACGCGGTGCTGCTGGTGGTGGAAGTGAAGCTGCTGGTCAAATATGTCCGCGGTGGCGTTGCTTCCGCGATGCCGGAACTGGGGCATGGCAAAGACAAGGACGGGTCCCCGAACGGGGATGGCAAAGACAACGACACCCCGGACAAGTCCGGCGACGACGTTCTGGCATTCGCTTACTAGGAGCAGGGGAAACTGACAATGGAACTGTTGCCAACCATTTGGTTCGTGGCCATCGCCGTCCTGTGGACCGGCTACCTCTTCCTTGAGGGCTTTGACCTCGGCGTGGGCATGCTCATGAAGCTGTTCGCACGAAACAACACCGACCGCCGGGTCCTGCTGAACACCATCGGTCCGGTCTGGGACGGAAACGAGGTGTGGTTGCTGACCGCAGCCGGCGCTACCTTCGCCGCCTTCCCGCTCTGGTACGCGTCTCTGTTCTCCGCCCTCTACCTGCCGCTCCTGGCAGTCCTGGTTGCCTTGATTTTCCGGGCCGTTGCCTTCGAATACCGGGGCAAGGTCGATTCCGAACGCTGGCGCAACCGCTGGGACTGGGCGATCGCCGTCGGCTCCTTCGTTGCCGCTTTCGGCATCGGTGCAGCACTTGCACTCACCACAACGGGCCTGCCCCTGAACGCCAACGGAGACCGGGAGGGCGGCCCGATGTCCTGGTTCAGCGGCTACGCGCTTCTGGGTGGCTTCGGAGTGGTGGCCTTCGCCCTGGTGCACGCCCTGGCATTCCTTGCCCTCAAGACCGACGGCGAGGTGCGGCACCGTGCCCGCCGCTGGTTTGTGCGGTTGGTCCCGGCCGCGGTTCTGCCGATGTTCGGGTGGATGGTGGCAGTCCAGTTCCTCAGCGGCAAGCCATGGACGTGGGCTCTGGTAGCTGCCGCCGTCATCGCAGTGGTCCTGGCCTGGGCACTGGCCCGCGCAGGCTCCGAGGGACGGGCCTTTGGAGCCCTGGGTGCATTCATTGTCTGCGCCACCGCCTCAATCTTCGGAGCGGCATTCCCGGTGGTTATTCCCTCCACGATCGATCCCGCCTTCAACCTGACCATCTCCACGGCTTCTTCCTCGGACTACACGCTAGGCCTGATGAGCATTGTGGCCGCCGTGGGCCTGCCGTTGGTGATCGCCTACCAGGCCTGGACCTACTGGGTGTTCCGGCGGCGTGTCAGCGCGGCACACATTCCTGAGGCACACGGCTTCCTCCCCGCCATCGCGGCAAAAGTACTCGTTTCCAAGGAAGGCGCCTCCTCCAACCCCGCGCAACCGGGAAAATAGCCGGCTCATGAAACCGGTGTTTCCTTCCGGACAGGCCACCCGCTCGGCGCTCTACGTCCTGGGGCTGATGTCCGCGCTCAAAGCGCTGTCCCTTGTCCTGATGGCGCAGGCTGTGGCCACAATGCTCGCCGGTCTCGCAGCGGGTTCCGGTGACTGGAACAGTGACCTGCTGTGGGGTGCGGCCGGGGCCGTGCTGCGGTCACTGACCGTGTGGGGACAAGGAATTGCGGCACGTCACGCCGCTCTGGGTGTCAAAGAGGAACTACGCGTGCGGCTGCTCAGACGGTCCCTGGACGACGGCGGTTCGGCCCCTGTTGAAGGAATGAACGACGGCGGCCTGGCGATACTGGCGACGCGCGGGCTGGATGCGCTGGACGACTACTACACCCAGTACCTTCCCGCTTTGGTCAATTGCGCCACGGTTCCCTTATTGATCGGAGCGCGGATCCTCTTCGCCGATTGGGTAAGCGCCGTGGTCATCGTCCTGACTGTGCCGTTGGTGCCCCTGTTCATGGTGTTGATCGGACGACACACCGAAGACCGCGTCCGGGATGCGCAAACCACCCTGCGGAAACTCTCCGGCCACATCCTGGAACTGGCCAAGGGGCTGCCCGTATTGGTGGGGCTTGGCCGCGCCAGCGAGCAACGCGCCGCATTGGAAGACATCTCCGAGCAGTACCGCAGCAGGACCATGGGTACGCTCCGCACTGCTTTTCTCTCCGCGCTTGCCCTTGAACTCATCGCCACCATCTCGGTAGCCGTGGTTGCAGTATTCATCGGTGTCCGGCTCGTAGCAGGGGACATGGCCCTGGAAGCGGGCCTCCTGGCCTTGATCCTCGCCCCTGACTGCTACTTGCCACTGCGGGAGCTCGGCACCGCGCATCACGCCAGCGACGACGGCCGGGCAGCCCTCGAAACAACCAACGCCGTACTGGAAGCTCCCCGGCACCGACGCGTCACGGACGCGACGCGCCGTACGGAGCCCGCCGACGTCGTCGTCAGCGACTTGTCGGTGACGTACCGCGGCAGGACCGCTGCCGCCGTCGGACCCCTCGACTTCACTGCCCCGCAGGGGAGCATCACAGCCCTCGACGGCGACAGCGGCGCCGGAAAGAGCACCGTCCTGGGAGTGCTGGCGGGACTCATCGGCAACGGGCCGGGAGCCCGCGTCACAGGTACTGTGGCGGGGGTGGCTCCTGCAGCCGTGGCCTGGGTTCCGCAGCATCCCGTCATGGCAGCCGACAACGTGCAGAAGGAGATCGAGCTCTACCTTGACGGGTTCGAAGGCGACACCGCCGAAGCCGTGGCCAAGATCCTCAGCAGGGCATCCGCCGGACACCTGGCAGCGAAGCACCCGGCTGAACTGAGCCCGGGCGAACTGCGCCGTGTGGCCTTGGCCCGCGGTCTGGCCCGCGTCGAGGCAGGCGCAACGCTGCTGCTCCTCGATGAGCCCACCGCTCACCTGGACGACGACTCGGCCGCCGCCGTCCGTCGCGCCATCGAATCGCTTCGCGGCACGGCCACCGTGATCCTGGTGGCCCATGACTCCGCCACCCGTGCGCTCGCTGACCACCTTGTAGCCATCGGACACAAGGCAACACCTGCCGGGACAGTCGCCGCGGCCGCCGCGCAGCCGGTCGCCTTGACCGTAACGGACACCGCACGGGACACCGCAAGGGAACCGGCTGAGGCCCTCGGCAGCGCCGGGCCGTTCAACGTCACGGACCGGTCGCGTGCCGGCAGCGTTCGCCTCCTCGCGGCCATCCTCAAACCTGTCCGCTGGAAGTTCGCAGCCGCCGGCGTCGTGGCGGTGCTGGCCGCACTGTTCGCTGTCGCCCTGTCCGGCCTGTCCGGCTGGCTCATCATCAGGGCCAGTCAGCAACCACCCATCCTCTACCTGCTGGGCGCCATCGTTGGCGTCAGGTTCTTCGGCATCGGACGGGCCGTGCTGCGGTATTGCGAACGTCTCCTGACCCACGACGCCGTGTTCGCGGCCATGACACGGCTTCGCGGATCGCTCTGGTCAACCCTGAGCCAGCGGGCGTTGTCGCTGCGGCGCCTGCTGCAGGGCGGAAACGTTTTGGGATCGATCGTGGACGATGTCGATACACTCCGCGACCTCCTGCCCAGGGTGGCCCTGCCGCCCCTTACTGCGGTAGGAGTTGGCGGCGCGGCCATCGCAGCGACCGCCATCGTCGTGCCTGCCGCGTTGCCCGCCGTGGTGATCGCCGCCGTGGTGGGACTGGTGGTTGCTCCTGTCCTGGCTGTCCTGGCTGACCGGAACGCCGCACAGGCCGAACGACAGCTGCGTTCGGTGGTGCTCCGGGGAGTTGCTGCGGCACTGGATGCGAGGGCTGAACTGAGTGTCAACAACGTCAGCGAACCGGTGATCGGATCACTGGAGGGCAAAGACCGGGCCGCCACCGTGTCGGCCAAGCGCGCCGCATGGGCCGAGGGTCTGGGCCAGGCAGTGATCGTCCTCGCGTGTTCTTTGTCGGCACTCTGGGCAGGCGCTCTCAGCGCTCCCTCCGTGCTCGAGGGTACGGTGGCTCCGGAGCTCGCCGCTGTCATTGTCCTGATGCTGCTGGCCCTGGTGGAACCCTTCGCGGGCATCGTCTCCGCGACGCGTCAGGCACCGGCGCTCGCGGCCGTCCTGGGAAAGGTGGCCTCCTCCGGCGCTTTGGACTCAACGGACGGTCCCCGGGGCCGGGAAAACCACGACGACGGTCCGCTGCCTTTGCCTGACCGGCCCGGCAAGGAGGGACTCGAGTTGCGCGGTGCGGCTGCAGCGTGGCCAGGAGGGCCCACCGTCATCTCCGGACTCAACGCCGTGGCCGCACCGGGCCGCTGGTTGGCCGTCACGGGACCGTCCGGGGCCGGCAAATCCACACTGCTCTCGGTCCTGCTGGGCTTCCTTCCCCTCACGGAAGGAACGGCAAAGCTGACCGGTACTGCCGCGTGGTGCCCGCAGGAAGCACACCTCTTCGACTCCACGGTGCGGGGCAACCTCCTTCTTGGCCGGCCAGCGGCCGAAAAGCCCGGCGAAGCGGACATGTACAAGGCGCTGGCCGCCGTCGGCCTTGACGCCGTAGTGGCGGCCCTGCCGGGTGGACTGGATGCGCGCATCGGGCCGGGTGGTTCCTTCCTCAGCGGCGGCGAGCGGCAGCGTCTCGCCATGGCCAGGACACTGCTGACGGGCGCCTCCGTCCTGTTGCTGGACGAACCAACAGCACATTTGGACGCAGGCTCTGCGCGGGAAATGATGGCTGTGCTTCGCAAGGGTCTGAAGGACGTCACCGTGGTCCTGGTGACCCACAACCCTGATGACATAGACCCCTCGGATGCGCGGCTTGAGCTGTCCGCCGCAGGAACACCGGTGCGCAGGCCGGGCGCGGCGGAACTGGTGGGAGGGCCTACTGCTCAGTAACCTGAGGGCATGCCTTTCAAAGATGCAAGCCATGCCATGCCCGACCCGGAGGTCACCGGCCTGCAGTGGCGCCCTGCCAGCATGGCGGACCTGGACGGTTGGGCCGGACTGATCGCCAGGACGGCCGCCGTCGAACAACCGGTCTGGTATGAAAAACGCGGCGACCTCGTCCACATCCTGCAGTCCAGCAAGAACCCACCCCAAGCGAACACCCTGCTGGGCATGGACGCCAAGGGCGTGCCGCATGCCTACGGCCGCATCACCAAGAACCCCGGCGGCGACAAAGCAACCGGGATGGCGTGTGTTGACCCCGAATGGCAGCAACGTGGCATTGGCTCGGCGGTCCTTCTCTGGCAGGAAGAGCAAACGCGCAGCCGCTTCGAGGCGGACGCGGCCGCCGGCCATCCTGTAACCCCGCCCCGGCTCCGGGTCCAAACCGAAGAGAAGCACGAGCACCAGGCGAAACTCCTGATGGGGCACGGTTATGGTGCCGTGCGCTGGTTCAACGAAATGCACAGACCGTTGGCTGGCCGGATCCCGGATGCGCCGTTGCCCGCCGGGCTGGAACTCCGGACCCTGGATTCCTCCCTCTTCGAGGAAGTGCGCCTGGCCCACAACGATGCCTTCCGGGACCACTGGGGGAGTGAACCACGCGACGAGGAATCGTGGCGCTTCACCATCGAGGAACCCACAGGGCGGCACGACCTCAGCGCCGTAGTGATCGATAGTTCCACGGGTGCCGTGGCCGGGTATCAACTGACCAGCCATGATCCCCAGTCCGCCGTGGAGCGCGGCTTCAAGGAAGGCTACACCGAGCTCCTTGGCGTCCGACGCTCCTACCGGGGCCGTGGCATCGCCCAGGCTTTGCTCGCGGACGCCATGCGCCGCTACGCCCTGGCAGGGATGGACATAGCGTCCCTGGACGTTGACTCTGCGAATCCCACGGGAGCGCTGCAACTGTACCTGGGCATGGGCTATGCCCCGGTGAACCGCAGCATGACGTGGGAAAAGATGCTCTGACTGCTACCCATCCACGTCGTGAAGGTGATGGACAACGTCGTGCAGGAAGTACTGGGAGAACGTCAGCACAGTAAAAGCTGAACCGTTGCTCCGGGTCCCGGTGCGCTGCCAGTCGTCCTCCACGACGCGCGCAAAGGACTCGGCGATCACGGTGCCTTCCGCCTCGAGTTCATCAGCCACGGCACGGGGATCAGCGGAATCGTATTCACCGTCGATCGCGGCCTGGTCCTGGTCCCAGTTGGCGAAACGGGCGTCGTCCTCTGCGAGCATCAGGTTCAGGCGCTGGTCGAAAAGGCTGAAGACGTCGCGGACGTGGCACGCGTATTCCAGGGGCGACCACGTATGGTCGTTCGGGCGCACGGCTGCGTCTTCCCGCCGCAGGACGGCCCGCCACCGCGGAAGCATGTTCAGGACGGTGCCTGGCACCGTTGCAGGAGTCACCGTTGAGGGGTCGAAACCACATTCGGGGCAGGGCTCGGAGAGGACCCAGGTCCAGTCCTTTTCATCAGGGATGATCGGCATGCGGCCAGTCTAAGCTCATCCCGGCCACAGCCCGTTACAGGTCAGGAAATATGCTGCCCTATTGCGATTTCTTCCCATACCGGCCAGGAGTAAAGTTCGTTCCGGGGGGAGAGCCGGAAAGAGAAAACAATGCTCAAGGATCAGCAGGTTGGTGCCGTTCTCCCGGCACAGGACATAGCCCGGGCCCGCGCTTACTACAGCGAGAAGCTCGGACTGGAACCCGAAAATCCGGACGCCGACGACAACCTCCAATACAGGTGCGGCGACGGGACCGGATTCTTCGTGTATCAGACGCCGAATGCGGGGACGGCGAAGAACACCCAAATGGGCTGGACCGTCAGTGACGTCAGGGCAACGGTGGAGGAGTTGCGCGGCAAAGGAGTCACGTTCGAGGACTACGACTTCCCCGGACTGAAGACCGAAGACGGCGTGGCGACCATGCCCGACGGCAGTGCCGCAGCGTGGTTCCTCGACAGCGAAGGAAACATACTGAGCATCAACCAGAACGGCTAGCCCGGCTGGCGGCCCCGCGGCCGCTGCGAGGCAGAGGCTGGAGGTCGTCTGGAACCTCCGGCCTCTGCCATGCCCGGCGCGGGCACTATTCTGAGGCGTCAGCCCACGTCATGCTCGGACCAATGGCTTCAACCGGCTGTGACAACGGGACGCCGGAGCCATCGCGCCTTCCGTGCTCATGGGGGAGGGCGCGTGCCACCCCTGCCGCGGACGACGCCTTGGCCGGTCCATGCCCGGCCCACGCCAGAAGCAGAGTGTCTTCGCCCTTAAGGAAACGGTGGACGCGGACGCCACCGGTAGCGCGGCCCTTGGCCGGATACTCCTCGAAAGCTGTCACCTTCGCGGTACCAGGGGCCGTGCCCGGCAGCGCACCCGTGGTGCCGGCGATGGTCACCACGACGGCGGCGGAATCGTTGGTGCGCACGGCACCGAAGTGGATCACCTCGTCACCAGCGGCAAGCTTGATACCGGCCATGCCGCCGGCCGTGCGTCCCTGCGGGCGGACGTTGGAGGCACTGAACCGCAGCAACTGGGCTTGCCTGGTCACGAAGACGAGATCGACGTCGTCCTCCTGGGCGGGCTCCACGGCGAGAACCGAGTCCTTGTCCTTCAGGGCGATGATCTCCCAATCCTCGCGGTTCAGCGGGTAGTCCGGCTGAACGCGCTTCACCACTCCCTGCCGCGTACCGACGGCCAGAACCGCGTCCAAGGGGACAAACGCGATGACCGTTTCTCCCTTGAGAAGCGTGATGAAGTCCTTGGCAGGAACGCCTCCGGCCAGGTTGGGAAGGCCTGAGACAGGCGGCAGCACCGGCATGTCCATGACCTGCAGGCGCAGCATCCGCCCCTGCGATGTCACGGCACCGATTTCTCCACGGGCAGTGGTCTTAACCACGGAGCGGAACACATCGTGCTTGACGCGCGGACCGGCTTCAACCAACGGCTCCTGGTTGGAGGTCCTGGCAATCTGCCCGGAGGTGCTGAGCAAGGCCCAGCAGGGGTCGTCCGGAATCTCCAGGGGAAGGGCGGCTGCCTTCCCCTTGGGACCTGGCGCGGCGGCCAGGGCGGCGGCAACCGTGGGGGATACGGCCTCGGATTCCAGGAGCACAGTCCGCCGTGGGGTGCCGTACTTTTCGGCGACGACGCCCAGCTCTCCCGACACGAGGTCGCGAAGCAATTCGTCGGAGGCCAGGATGGCTTCGAGCGCCTCGATTTCCCGGCGCAGTTCGTCCTGTTCCTTCTCCAGTTCAAGCCGTGAATACTTGGTCAGCTGCCGCAACCGTAGCTCCAGGATGTAGTTCGCCTGGATCTCGGTGAGGTCGTAGATGGACATGAGCCGTTCGCGGGCGGCCGCTGCCTCATCCGAGGAGCGGATGATCTGGATGACCTCGTCGATGTCGACAATCGCGATCAACAGACCTTCCACCAGGTGGAGGCGGTCCTTCTTCTTGCCGAGGCGGAAAGCTGTCCGCCGGCGGACCACGTTGAGGCGGTGTGCCACATAGACCTGGAGCAGTTCCAGCAGGCCGAGCGTCTGCGGTTGCCCATCCACCAGCGTGACATTGTTGATCCCGAAGGAATCTTCCATGGGTGAGTAGCGGTACAACTGCTGCAGCACGGCATTGGGATTGAAGCCGTTTTTAAGCTCGATCACCAGACGCAGACCGTGGTTGCGGTCCGTGAGGTCCACTACGTCGCTGATGCCTGTCAGCTTCTTGGCATTGACGGCATCCTTGATCTTCTCGATGACCTTTTCGGGGCCCACCATGTAGGGGAGTTCCGTGACCACCAGGCCGGTGCGGCGGGCGGACAACTGCTCCACCTCCACCTTGGCGCGTGTCTTGAAGGATCCACGGCCGGTGGCATAGGCATCCCGGATCCCGTCCAGTCCCACGATGCGGCCGCCCGTGGGCAGGTCCGGACCGGGGATGAAGCGCATGATCTCATCCAGGGTGGCGTCGGGGTTGGCGATCAGGTGCCGGGCGGCCGCAATGACTTCCACCAGGTTGTGTGGAGCCATGTTCGTCGCCATGCCAACGGCAATGCCGGTAGTGCCGTTGACCAGCAGGTTGGGGAAAGCTGCAGGAAGGACTTCGGGCTGCGTGAGCTGGTTGTCGTAGTTCGGGACGAAGTCCACCACGTCTTCATCGAGGTGGTCGGTCATGGTCAGCGCAGCAGCCGCCAGGCGTGCCTCGGTGTAACGCGGAGCCGCCGGGCCGTCGTCGAGCGAGCCGAAGTTGCCGTGGCCATCGATCAGCGGCAGGCGGAGCGAAAAGTCCTGCGCCATGCGGACCATGGCGTCGTAGATGGCCGCGTCGCCGTGGGGGTGGAGCTTTCCCATGACCTCGCCCACAACACGGGCGCTCTTGACGTGACCCCGGTCAGGGCGCAGGCCCATGTCGGACATCATGTAGAGAATTCGCCGTTGGACAGGCTTCAGGCCGTCGCGCGCGTCCGGAAGGGCGCGCGAATAGATCACTGAGTAGGCATACTCCAGGAAGGAGCCTTCCATCTCGGACGTGACGTCAATATCGACGATGTTCTCGGTGAAATCGCCGAGCGGTTCGGCTTTGCGTGCGGAAGATTGGCTGCGGGCCATGGGGTCGGTGGATCCTTGAGAGTTGTACTGCGGATGTTTTAGCTAGGCTAAGCCTATGGTGGATCAGCCCGGCGTCGGCATTTATCCGGAATATTGGGAGGCCGATGTCGTGCTGCGCGACGGCGGAACGGCCCACCTCCGCCCGATCAGGCCCGAGGACGCCGAGGCTTTGCAGGCATTCCACGCAGGTCAGTCGCAGGCGTCCATCTACATGCGGTTCTTTTCCTTCAAGCCCAAACTGTCCGGCAAGGAAGTGCGGCGCTTCACCGAAGTCGACCACATCAACCGCGTCGCGTTCGTGATCACCATCGGTGGCGAAATCATGGGAATAGGCCGCTACGACCGGCTCGATGATCCCAGCGAAGCCGAGGTGGCCTTCAACATTTCCGACGCCCACCAGGGGCGCGGCATCGGTTCGATCCTCCTGGAGCACCTCGCCGTGGCTGCCCGGGAGAACGGCATCCGGCGGTTCACCGCCGAGGTCCTGCCGGACAACCGCAAGATGCTGATGGTCTTCGCCGACGCCGGGTATGACCTCAAGCGCCACTTTGACGACGGCGTGGTGAGCGTCGAGTTCAACATCGACCCCACGGAAAAATCGCGGGCAGTCATGGAGTCCCGTGAGCACCGCGCTGAGGCGCGCAGCGTACGCGACCTGTTGTCGCCGTCGTCGGTGGCTGTCATCGGTGCCAGCCGCAAATGGGGGACCGTCGGCTATCAACTGCTCGAGCACATCATTGAAGGCGGCTTCAAGGGACCTGTCTATGCAGTCAATCCGGAGGCGTTCGAGCTCGCCGGCATGATCTCGTTTTCGAAACTGTCCGAAATTCCGGGGCCCGTCCAGCTGGCCATCATCGCCGTTCCCTATGACGAAGTGCCCAAGGTGGTGGACGAATGTGCCGCCACAGGAGTCAAGGGGATCGTTGTGGCCACGGCAGGATTTGCCGACGACGGCGAGCGGGGCCTGGCACGCCAGCATGAGCTGGTACGGCGGGCACGGGCCAACGGCATGCGCGTGATCGGTCCGGAGTCCCTCGGGATCCTGAACACCCACCCGGCCGTTTCCCTGAACGCGTCCATGGCCCCCGCCATGCCACCCCGGGGAAGCCTTGGCCTGTTCAGCCAGTCGGCCGCCGTGGGTGTGGCGGTGTACGCGGCCGCCAGCCGCCGTCGATTGGGGTTGTCCTCGTTCCTGTCCGCAGGCAACCGCGCTGACGTTTCGGGTAACGACGTCATGCAGTACTGGGAGGACGACGCCGACACGTCCGCCGTGGGCCTCTACCTTGAGTCCATTGGCAACCCGCGCAAGTTTTCGCGGCTGGCGCGCCGCCTGTCGCGCAACAAGCCGGTGATCGTCGCCAAATCCGACGTCACTGGCCTCAGCCTGCCGCCCGGGCATGAGGTCCGGACCACGCAGGCGCCCGCTGCGGCACTGGATGCCATGATGCGGCAGGCGGGCGTGATCCGCGTGGACACCATCGAGCAACTCATGGACATCGCCC
Source organism: Paenarthrobacter sp. C1 (assembly GCF_049315185.1). Lineage (NCBI taxonomy): Bacteria > Bacillati > Actinomycetota > Actinomycetes > Micrococcales > Micrococcaceae > Paenarthrobacter > Paenarthrobacter sp. C1. The sequence goes on from NZ_CP186052.1 coordinate 1,891,044, forward strand.
AGATCGCCTCCTCCCAAGCGCTGCCGCAGGGCCCGGGGTTGGCCGTGTATTCGAACTCGGTTGCGCTGGCGAAGGTGGTGGCGGACAGTGCCGTGCCACTGGGCCTGGACGTCAACCGCCTGGTGACCGACGTGGACCTCGATGCCGGGATGTCCCTCGCGCTGCCGGCGCTCAGGGCCAGCCTGCTGGAGAGCCTCGCGGACACCTCCGTCCATGCTGTGGTGGCTGCTCTCCTCCCGGCCCGCGGCCTGACAGTGGAGGCCCTGGCCAGCGTCCTGGCCGAGTGCGCTGCGGAGGCGGGAAAGCCCATCATCGCGGCTTTCACGGGAATCCTGGACCCCTCCGTCCACGTCGAAGGAATGGTGGGAGCTGACGGTAGGCCACTGTTGCCTTGTTACTCCAATGCCGGGGCAGCTGTAGCTGCGTTGGCGTCGATTGTCCGGTACGCTCAGTGGCGGGACCGCGACCAGGGACTCTTCGTGGAACCTGAAGGCTGCGATGTCGACGGCACCAGGGACACACTCGCGGCGATGCTCGCCGGTGTCACGGGTGAAAAGATCAGGAAGCTCGACGCCGGTGCAGCTGCGGCCCTGCTGGCCGGCTACGGTATCGAGGTGCTGCCCAGCTTCGGTTTCGGCACGGATGAGGAAGCCGTCAGTGCCGCGGACAAGGCGGGCTGGCCCGTGGTGCTGAAAACTACCGAGCCGGCGCTTCGACACCGGCTTGACCTGGGCGGCGTGCGGCTGGACATCCAGGATGCCGGATCCTTGCGCCAGAACATCGCACAGATGCGCCGGGCCCTGGAGCCCTACGGCTCTCCGTCGCTGGAAGTGCAAGCCATGGCCCCCGTGGGGCAGGCGTGTACCTTCCGTGCCATGGAGGACCCGCTCCTGGGGCCCGTCGTGTCGTTCGGACTGGCCGGTGACGCGGTGAACCTCCTGGATGACTGGGCCCACAGGGTGCCGCCACTTTCGGCCGCGGATCTTCACGATGTCATTCGTTCGCCTCGTGCCTCCAGGAAGCTCTTCGGTTACCAGGGGCTCCCGGCCGTCGATGTCGCTGCCCTTGAAGACATCGCAGCCCGGCTCGCCAAACTCAAGGACGACCACCCTGGGATTGCATTGGTTGAGTTCAACCCCGTACTTGCAGGCCCGGCAGGCGGCACGATCCTCGGAGCCGAGGTGTGGATCGGCAACGCGGCCCAGCGTACCGACAGTGCCCGCCGTGCGATGCGAAGTTAGCCACAGGGGCACGGTGCGCGGTTAGGAAGTCACCATGCGATCTGTGAAAATGGGGGAATGAGCACCCAGTCTCCGACGCCTCAGTCCCGCCCGTCCTCCACCGGGAACCACGCAGGACACCACCACAGTTCCCAAGGACAAAGCCTGGAGCAGGCCCTGCAGCAGGCCGGGTTCTACCCGCGTTTGGTGGCCGACGTCGTTGACGATGCCCTCGATGGCCGCGAGTGCTTGTCGCACCTGGTCCACCTCGAGACGCACTTCGATCGCGCGGAGGTCCGCCGGCACATCACCGTGCTCGTCCTCACGGAGGACATGCTGGTGATTACCCATGTGGATGACCAGCAACTGGACGAGGCCGGTGAGCAGATCGTTGCCCAGATCTCCACGGAGTCGGTACCTGTTGCCCAGATCCGTTCGGTGGTCCTTAGCTACATGTACTCCCAGCCGCAAAACTACAAACCATCCGATCCCGTGCGCGAGTTGACGGTATCCATCGCCTGGTCCGGCGGACAACGGCTGGACATGGGCCCTGCAAGCTGCGGAGACCCCCAGTGCGAAGCTGACCACGGCTACAGCGGAACCATCGCCCAGGAAGACATCGTTCTGCGTATCAGTGCAGAAGCCGATGGACTGCAGGCCGTCCAGGACGCCAAACTCTTCGCCAGGGCGCTGCGCGCAGTCAACACGGGAAATCCCGCCCCGGTCCAGCACTCCGGCATTCCGGCCCCCAGGCCGCGTTCGGGCGTCTTCAGCAGCCGCCTGAGCCGTGGGCACCAGCGTTGAGGGACACCGCGCAGACCCCCGCGCCGGTGGATTCCGCGGCAGCTGACCTTCCAGCTCCACCCCTTTACAGGACAAAATCGATCGCTGAAGTCTTGACGAGTTCCGCGGCGGCGCTCGGGGTCCCCGGTTTCAGCAACCAGCTCCAGCTGCCGTCAACCCACCGGGTCTGTGTCGTGCTGGCCGACGGCTTGGGAAGGAGCCTGCTCAAGCAAAAGGCTTCCCACACGCCGTTCCTGCGTTCGGTCATTGCGGCGGGCCAGAGAAGCGTCCCGCAGTGGATTGACTCCGCCTTTCCGAGCACCACGGCCGCTTCCCTTGCCAGCCTTGGCACGGGGCTGGCCGCCGGGCAGCACGGGATGGTGGGGTACGACGTCCTGGACCCTGGACAGGACAAGGTGGTCAACCTCCTTGGGAACTGGGACCCCCAGGTGGATCCCGCTCTCTGGCAGCCCAATGCCACGGTCTTTGAACGCGTGGCCGCCGAGCTGGACGTTGTCACGGTCAGCCTGCCCCAGTTTGGGAATTCACCCATGACCCAGGCTGCGCTCCGGGGAAGCCGGTTCATTGGAGGGACCAGCTTGCACGCAAGAACTGCTGCTGCGGCTGAAGCCATGTCCGGTGGTGGCCGGTCCTTGATGTACTTCTACGTCAATGAACTCGACAAAGCCGGTCACCGTTACGGCTGCCAGTCCGATCGCTGGGAGCACCAGCTCGAAGAGCTTGATTCCACGGTGAAGCGGCTTTCCGCCACGCTGCCGGCAGGGACCACCATCCTGTTGACCGGTGACCACGGCATGCTCGACGTCCCTGCATCCCAGCGGATCGACTACGCGGCCGATGCCTCGTTGGTGGCCGGTGTCCGGCACACAGCCGGGGAACCACGCATGGTGCACCTCTATCTGGAACCTGACGCCACAGAGGCACACCGCGATTCGCTGGTTGATGCCTGGCGCCGGCGCTTTGGCGAACGGATCTGGGTCTTCACCCGCGACCAGGCAGTGGCAGCCGGCTTGTTCGGCGACGTCCTTCCCGAGGTAGCTCCGCGCATTGGTGACATCATGATTGCCGCCAGGGACACCTTGGCCCTGTACGACACCCGCCGTGCCCGACCAGCCTCGCTTGACGTGGTGGGCCAGCACGGTTCACTGACCCGCGCCGAACGCGAAGTGCCGCTTCTCTGCTTCCCTGCGGCGGGCAGGCAGGGCAAACGTGGCTGAGCTGGTCTTCTTCTCCGGCACCATGGACTGCGGAAAATCGACGTTGGCCCTCCAAATGGACCACAACCACCGTGCCCGGGGCCGCGGTGGGGTCCGGTTCAGCTGCAACGACAGGGCAGGTGATTCCACGATTTCCAGCAGGCTGGGGCTCCAGACCGATGCCGTGGAGGTGGGGGGCGACACGGACTTCTGGGACGAAGTCGTAATCCGCCGCACCAGCGGACTTCGCGTGGATTACCTCATCTGCGACGAAGCACAGTTCTACTCACCGGTCCAGGTGGAGCAGCTGGCGCGGGTAGTGGACGAGATGGACGTCGACGTTTTCGCTTTTGGAATCACGTCCGATTTCCGCACCAGGCTATTCCCGGGATCCCAGCGGCTCATCGAGTTGGCCGACAAGGTTCAGGTCCTGCAGGTCGAGGCACTCTGTTGGTGTGGCCGCCGGGCAACCCAGAATGCGCGCACACTCAACGGCATCATGGTGGTGGAAGGCGAACAGGTCATGGTGGGTGATGTCGCTCCCACCGCCTCAGACGCCGATGCCCAAGACCGGGCCGATGCCGGCGTCGTCGGTTACGAGACTCTGTGCCGACGCCATTACATGCGAAGGGTCACGGCCCACGGGGCCAACCTCATGGCGGGCGGCGATCAGCCGTTGCCGTTCGACATCGATGCGTGCCTCTGGCCGGGAGCCGGACAACAGGCCCAGCGCTAGTCTCCGCGCGCTCCGAACACGATCTCATCCCAGCTGGGGATGCTGGACCTCTTGGGGCGTGCTGGTTGGCGTTCGGCTGGGGCGTCGGCGGGTTGCGGTGCCCCGGGCTCGGTGGATTCATCCGCCGCTGTTTCGTCCGTGGACGTCTCCTGCTGGCGCCCGGCAGCAGGGGCTGGAGTTTCGCTGCCCGGGCCGCCACCCAGGAGCTCGTCGAGACCGGCCGGCTTACGGCCGGTCAGTGAAGTAACAGGACGAACCGGGCCGGCCACCACCGTGATTTCGCGGGTGTCAGTGCTGACGCCGTTGTGAAGCTTCAGGGAATCGTCATCGTCATCAGCCTCGACGTGCCGGGGGGCAAGGCTCAGCCGGGAAAGCATTGAGGGCCGTCCGTCCTTGCGTGCGGGTTCCTCGGCAACGGGGACACTGGAAGCGCCCTGGGAAAGACCCTCGTCCTCGGGGGCATCAGTAGCGTCGTCGCCAGGTCGGGGATGGGCCGCAGGCACGTTGCTCAACAAGACGGCCAACGCGTCGTCGCCGTCTTCGTCGACGCCCAAGCGCTGTCCCCGGCGTGAACGGAGCATTTCCAGGAGGCTGTCCGATTCCTTCCCCGAGGCACGGGCGGCAGTTTCGGCATCGGTCTCAAAATCGAAAGGGCGGTCCGAGACGGCGGCGAGCCGTCGGGCAGGCACCGGGCCATCCAGTGGTTCAAGTTCGCTGAGCTGCTGGGCCCAACGGTTTGCGTTTTGCAGTGACTTGCGTTGCGGACTGAACGTCCACATGGCGGGAGGTTCCTCACCAATGCTGGCGTGCGAGCCTGGAGCGGTCTCGAACCTGGCGACCACTGTCCAGGAACCATCAGGGCGGCGCCAGGAATCCCACTCGAGCGTCGATGAGTCGATGCCGTGGGCAGACAGCCTGTGGTCCACCATTTCACCAAGGGTGGCGGGGGCATCCCCGAAAGCCGAACGGTAGGCGTCGTGGCCCGGAGCGGGGGACGCCACTTCGATGGCACGCGCTTGCCGGGCAACGTACTCGCGCTCGGCGAGGACGGGTCCCTCGTAACGCTGGACATTGGCAAGAGGGAGCCCTGACAACTCGGACACTTCGGCTGCTGTTGCGCCGCTGCGGATCCTGGCCTGGATGTCCCTGGGGGACATGGCGATCGGCGTGTTGGAGGCGCGGGCGGCCACCTGTGCCGGGGTACGGCTCGCTGCCGCCCTCAGAGCTTCGTCGATCGGCAGCTGGAACATCGCACCGCCCGGGCCGCTTAAGAGCAGGTGCCCGCCGTCGTCGTGGACGCCTACCAGCCGTAGATCCTGCATAACACCCTCCACCACATGGCATAACTGACATTCGAAACTCTGCCATCAGCGGGGGCCTTTTCCTACTAGGAGCGAGGGCGTGCCGTGATATTCCGCAGAAACCGGCCGGATTCGACCCCATGCTGTGCTGCGGCGGGGGGCTATGGACTTTTGCCGGACGCCGGAGGACAATCTGGCCGATATCGGGCACAAATCCCGTGCGTCCGGTGTTGCACCCATACACCGGTGGCGGACAAGGAGCCGTCCCGGATCCCACCCAGAGCAGGTACGGAGGACGAAGAAAGACCATGGCCACGGATTACGATGCTCCTCGAAAGACCGAGGAAGACGTCAGCGAGGATTCCCTGGAGGAACTCAAGACGCGCCAATCGGGGAAACAGTCCTCAGCAGTGGACGTCGATGAGACCGATCTTGCCGATGGGTTCGAACTCCCGGGAGCCGACCTCTCCGGAGAAGAGCTCCTGATTCAGGTCATGCCACCGCAACCTGACGAGTTCACCTGTTTCAACTGTTTCCTGGTCAAGCACAGGTCCCAGATCGCTGCAGAACGGGGCGGTCACCTGTACTGCACGGAATGTGAAAGCTAGGCGGCCCGTGCCCGCGGGCAGGAACTAGGCGCGGGGTGTGCTGAGGGCAGCGACGAGCTCGTCGGGCCGGCGGGAGGAAGCGAGCCAGTAAGGGGTGCGGTCGGCCGGGTCCGTGATTTCGATCTTGACCACGGGGTCGATCCAACCCCTGAAGCACATGTAGGCCAGCCCGTTCAGGCGCGGTCCGCGTTCGGCGGTTGCTTCGGCTTTCTTGAACGCCTGGACCGAACCCACGAACGCGCGGTCGATGCTGGCACGCCCCACGCGCACAGTGTCTGCGGTGACGGTGATGGTGGGAGTGGAAAGTACCAGCATGGTGGTCATGATGGCCAGCAAGGCGAGGGCTGCGATAATTCCGGCCATAGGGCTGATCGGTCCGAACATCAGCAGGCCTGCGCTTGACAGGCCCAGGACCACAATCCAGATCCACAACGACGGCCACAGCTTCTCCGTGTACAGGACCCCGGAAGTTGCTGGGGTATTCCGGGCAGGCACGGGGGAAGACTTGTCAGGCGTAGGCATGTACCCAGCTTATCCGGCGGCTGACACCACTGCGTGCATGCCTGCGGGGCCGCAACCGGAGCAGGCAGCGCCAATAACAGTAGAATGAACCACTGTGAGTAACGAGACCGCAGTATTCAGTACAGACACCGCCAGCCCTGATGCGGAGACCACCGCAGCGTACGGTGCCCCGACCCTGGACGTGCAGCTGAAAATGCTCGACGCCGGCCTGGAAGCCCCGTCCTACGCCCACCCAGGCGATGCCGGAGCCGACCTCCGCGCCCGCGAGGACGTGCATCTGGCCCCGGGGGAACGGAAGCTCGTTCCGACGGGGGTCTCCATCGCCTTGCCCGACGGCTTCGTCGCCCTCATCCATCCGAGGTCGGGACTCGCCACCAAACACGGGCTGACAGTCGTCAACGCTCCGGGAACCGTCGATGCCGGATACCGCGGCGAGATTGCCGTGACACTGCTCAATACCGATCAAAACAGCGCCATCAGCCTCAAGCGCGGCGATAGAATTGCACAGATGGTGATTCAGCGTGTGGAGTACGCGCGGTTCGTTACCGTGGACCAGTTGTCCGATTCCGTCCGCGGCACCGGCGGCTTCGGTTCCACGGGCGGATTCAACGCACCGAAGGCCTGAGCCGACTACTCAATCGGCGCGTGCTGCCGACTGCCCTCTGACGCTGTTGCGCGGTTAACGTGGATTAACGTGGTTGCGGTTTACTTGGGGACAGACCACTACTAAGGAGAAAACCCAATGCTTTTTGGGCGCGGCAAGAAGTCCAAGGCCGAGCGGTCTGACACCGCCGGCACCGTCGAGGAATCCGGTGCCGAGGCGCAAGATCCCCAAACCAGTGAGTCCCCTGCGCGGGGTGACTTCCGTCTGGGCAAAGGTCCCCTGGACGTGGATGAAATCGACAGTCGCGAGGGGTACGTTGACCTGGGTGCCCTGCTGATCGCGCCTGCTGAAGGTCTCCAGCTCCGCCTTGAGGTGGAAGAAGCAACCCAACGCGTGGTGGCAGTGACGCTGGATCTGGCAGGTTCCAGCCTGCAGTTGCAGGCATTTGCTGCACCACGTTCGGAAGGGTTGTGGGATGAAATCCGGGAACAGATCACCCAGTCCGTAGCAAGCCAGGGCGGCGAAACGGAAGAAATCCAGGGAGACTTCGGTACCGAACTCGTAGCCAAGCTGCCGGCCGAGGCCGCCGATGGAAGCAAGGGATTCCGCGCAGCCCGCTTCATGGGCGTGGACGGGCCCCGCTGGTTCCTGCGCGGCGTGCTCGGTGGGCAGGCTGCCCTGGAACGTGACGCCGCAGCAGGCCTGGAGGAGCTCTTCCGCCGCGTAGTAGTGGTCCGCGGCGACAATCCGATGCCGCCACGAGAACTGCTGCAGCTGCGCTTGCCCAAGGATGCAGCCGTTCCCGGCCCGGCCGCCGCTCCACAGGGAGCCGTGCCGCCGTCGGACTCCACCCTTCAGCAGCCCGAGCGAGGCCCGGAGATCACCCAGATTGGCTGACTCGCCGGGCCACGGGGGAGTGGCGTCGCAGCGCCCCGGGGACCGGGGGATCCGTGATCTTCCCGAGCGGGGAAGGGCAGTATGCACGGGGATCATCGAGTCGGTGACGCACCAGCCACCCAGCGAACAGCCATTTTTCTCCGCTATGGTGGTGGACGCCCTCAGGCCGGGAATCCAGCCCTCCGCGACGAGCGGGGGAGCCAGGAAGCCCTACGACCGCCTGCGCGTCATCTGGCTCGGCCGGACACGTGTACCGGGAATCGAAGCCGGCGTGGAACTTCGCCTCAACGGCATGGTGACGCAGCTTGACGGCTTCCCGGCAATGTTCAACCCGCGCTACGAAATACTTTCCCGTCAGGAGCACCTATGACCGTCGCCAACGGATCAGACCCCAAGGACACCGGACCGTCTTCGCCCCAACGCGGCGAGGGGCCTGGTCTGGAGGCACCGGCGCCCGACACGGATAAGCCGCGCATGTCCGACATCGCCGCCGGATACGCCGAAAAAGCAGGACTTCACCGCAACAGCGCCGGCCACGTGGACATGTTGAAGTCGGCCGGTGGTGTGCAAGGCATTGCCGAGAGTATCCTGCCGGGGCTTGTCTTCCTGGTGACCTTTACCATCACCCGGGACCTGACGCCGTCGCTTGTTGCCGCCCTGGCGACTGCAGCAGTCTTTACCGTCGTCCGCCTGATCCAGCGGCGCCCCCTGACACAGGCGCTGGCAGGCGTGGTTGGAGTCGGTATTTCCGCCTGGCTCGCGAACACCACCGGGAAGGCCGAGGACTTCTACGTGCTCGGGTTCTTCACCAACCTCGCGTATATCGCCGCCATGGTCCTTTCCATCGTGCTCAAATGGCCCGTGGCCGGCCTGCTCTTAGGGTTCGTCCGCAATGAGGGCCTTGAATGGCGGAAGGATCCTGAGCGGCTCCGTGCTTACAAGCTCGGCACCTGGATCGTGGTGGCTGTGCTCGCCCTGCGCCTGGTAGTGCAGGTTCCCCTGTACTTCATGGGCGAGGACGGGTTGACCGCACTTGCCACCACCCGGCTCCTGATGGGTGCCCCGCTCTACATCCTGGGGTTGTGGGTGGCGTGGCTGGTCACCAAGCCCGGAGTTCAGCCGTCGAAGCCGTCGTCGTCGGACGCTTGAGCCGTTTCCGCGGCGTGTTCGCCGGAGTCTTCGCCGGCGCCTGAATTCTTCGACAACAGTGCCCGCAGACCATCTTCCGCCGCGATGGTGGTGACGAAGAAGAGCTCGTCGCCACCATCGAGGACGTCGTCCCGCGTGGGGGTGATGGGGGCCTGGTCGCGCAAAATGGCCACAAGTGTTGAATCTTCGGGCCATTCAATCGCACCCACGGTGCTCCCAATCACATGGGAGTCGTGCGGAACCGTGAACTCCACGATTGATGCCACACCGGTTTGCAGGGTCAGCAGGCGCACGATGTCGCCAATCTCCACGGCTTCCTCGACGAGGGCCGTCATGAGCTGCGGAGTATTGACCGCGACGTCAACACCCCAGGAGTCGTTGAACATCCAGTCATTCTTCGGGTTGTTGACGCGTCCGACGGTGCGTCCGACGCCGAACTCGGTCTTGGCGAGAAGCGACACGACCAGATTTACTTTGTCGTCGCCTGTGGCTGAAACCACGACGTCGGCATCGTCAAGTTTGGCGTCCTGCAAGGTGCTTAGCTCACAGGCGTCGCCCACCAGCCACCGGGCACCGCGGAGTCCGCTGCGTCCGATGACCTCGGGTTTGAGATCGATGAGCAGGATCTGGTGATGGTGGGCCAGGAGCTCGCGCGCAATGGACGAGCCGACGCTGCCTGCGCCAACAATGACAACTTTCACTAAGACTCCTTGGCGGGTGCTTTGGCGAGGATCCGGCTGATCTCGGATGTTCGGTCCAGGCTCAGCATGGCGTGGACCGTGTCGCCTTCCTGGTAGGCGGTGCCGGCCTGCGGAAGCAGGCCCTCTCCGAAGCGGGTAAGAAAGGCGATGCGTATACCGGCGGCCTCTTCGATGGAGCTGAGCCTGTGGCCGATCCAATCCTGGTGCAGGTCCACTTCAGCCAGGACCAAACGGCCTGAGGGTTCGCGGTAATCGCCCGCCAGGTGTTGTTCGGGCAGGATGCGGCGAAGGACCTGATCCGCACTCCAACGCACGGCGGCAACCGTGGGGATGCCCAGACGCTGGTAGATTTCGGCGCGTCCCGGGTCGTAGATGCGGGCCACCACGTGGGCAACGTGGAAGGTCTCGCGGGCCACCCGGGTGGCCAGGATGTTCGAGTTATCGCCGCTGGAGACCGCTGCGAAAGCGTAGGCTTCCTCCACGCCGGCCTGCTTGAGGGTGTCCCGGTCAAAGCCCACTCCGGTGACCTTGCGCCCGGTAAAGGACTTCCGCAACCGGCGGAAGGCCCGCTCGTCCTGATCGATGATGGCCACGGAATGGCCTGCATCCTCCAAAGTGTGTGCCAGAGTTGCGCCAACACGCCCGCAACCCATGATCACGAAGTGAGCCACCATGTCTCCTAATGTGTGTTGTCCCTGCCGCTCGGTATGACTTTACCGTCGCCGGCCGGCTAAGCACGCCTTCGTCGTCATGACATCGCAGGGTATTCAGAGTAGCTTTGCGGAGTGCTGACAATTTTGAATGCCGCGAAGCGGGTGCTGGTGGGCCGGCCTGTCCGGAACGACCGCCTGTCCCACACGCTGTTGCCCAAACGCATCGCATTGCCGATCTTCGCCTCGGACGCCCTGTCGTCGGTGGCGTACGCCCCGGATGAAATCCTGCTTACGCTCGCCTTGGCCGGGGTCAGCGCCGTGGCGTTCTCGCCCCTGGTTGGCCTCGCCGTCATGGTGGTGTTGCTCACAGTGGTGGCCTCGTACCGCCAAAACGTCCATGCCTACCCGTCCGGTGGCGGCGACTATGAGATCGCGAACGTCAACCTCGGCAAGTATGCGGGCCTTACGGTTGCGTCGGCCCTGCTGGTTGATTACGTCCTCACCGTCGCGGTGTCCATGTCGTCGGCTGCGACGTACCTGACCACCGCCATCCCCTCGCTCCACGGCCAGCAGGCGTTGATCGCCACCATAGGTGTCACCATCCTTGCGTTGGTCAACCTGCGGGGAATCAAGGAAGCCGGCACGGTCTTCGCCATTCCTACCTACATCTTCATGGCGTCCATCCTGGGCATGACGGCCGTTGGAATCTTCCAGGCGGCGACCGGACAACTGGGGGAGGCCCCGTCAGCCAACTTCACAATCGTTCCCGCGCCCGGATTCGATGAAGGCCTGGTGGGACTTGCCGGCGCCTTCCTGCTGCTTCGGGCCTTCTCCTCGGGAGCCGCGGCCCTCACCGGCGTCGAAGCCATCAGCAACGGCGTACCCAACTTCAAGAAGCCCAAGAGCAAGAATGCAGCGACGACGCTGCTGCTCCTGGGTGTCATTGCCGCTTCGATGCTGGCTGGAATCCTCTACCTGGCCAATGCCACGAAGGTACACATCGTCCTGGACCCGGCAAAGGAGTTCCTGGTGGACGGCAAGCCGCTTCCCGAGGGCTACATCCAAACCCCGGCCATCAGCCAGATCGCCGATACGATCTTCGGCTCCGGCTCCATCCTCTTCTACATCGTCGTTGCAGCCACCGGCATCATCCTGGTGTTTGCCTCCAACACCGCCTTCAACGGATTTCCCGTACTGGGCTCCATCCTTGCGCAGGACGGATACCTTCCCCGCCAGTTGCGCACCAGGGGCGACAGGTTGGCTTTCAGCAACGGTGTCCTGGCCTTGGCAGCCGGAGCCTTGGTCCTCATCCTCGCGTTCAACGCAGATGTCACCAAGCTGATCCAGCTCTACATCGTGGGCGTTTTCATCTCCTTCACGGCGAGCCAGCTGGGCATGATCCGCCACTGGGGCCGTGAGCTGAAGCTGGCCAAGGACAAGGTTGTCCGGCGGCGCATCATCAAATCCCGCACCATCAACATGATGGGCTTCGGGATGACGGCACTGGTGCTGGTGATTGTCCTCATCACAAAGTTTGAACAGGGTGCCTGGATCGCCCTGCTCGCGATGTTCATCCTCTTCCTCATCATGTGGAGCATCCGGGCCCACTATGACAATGTCGCCAAGGAACTCGCAGTCGACGAAGACTCCTCTCCCCGCGCACTGCCTACCCGGGTCCATGCCGTACTTCTCGTCTCGCACGTGCGTAAACCGGTCCTGAGGGCGCTGGCCTATGCCCGCGCATCAAGGCCATCACGTTTGGACGCCGTGACCGTGGACATCAACTCCGAAGAGACGGAGCACACCGTCAGGGACTGGGAAAAACTGGAAATTCCCGTTCCCTTGACTGTTTTGGCCAGCCCCTACCGTGAAACTGTCACGCCCATCATGGACTACATCAAAACCATGCGCCGGGACTCTCCACGCGACCTCATCGTCGTGTACATCCCTGAGTATGTGGTGGGCAAGTGGTGGGAACAGCTGGTCCACAACCAGACAGCACTCAGAATCAAGACGAGGCTCCACTTTGAACCCGGAGTCATGGTTGCCAGCGTTCCGTGGCAACTGAAGTCGTCCGAAGAAGCAAAGGCACTGCAGGATACCCAATGACCCCCCACAGCAATCCGCCCCGCACGGGGCACAGCGACACCCACGGAGCCCAGGCCGCGGACGGTGATGAACTCGTCGTCAGCGTCGGTCCGATCGCCCACGGCGGGCATTTCGTCGCACGTCACGAGGGCCGCGTTATTTTCGTCCGGCATGCCATCCCCGGTGAGAAGGTCCGCGTCCGCTTGACCGACTCGGGTGACTCGTCGCGCTTCTGGCGCGCCGACGTCGTGGAGGTCCTGGACGCTTCGCCCGACCGCGTTCCGCACTTTTGGAAGGCGGCGGATTCCCTGGCGTCCTGGAACCGGGGTGCCCCGCCGGTCGGCGGCGCCGAACTGGGGCACATCTCGCTCGAGCGGCAGCGTGGCCTGAAAGCAGAGGTTCTCGCCGAACAGCTGAAACGGCTCGCCGGCCTGGATCTCGCCACCGGGGTGGAGGCAGTCGGCGGGAACCACGACGACGGACTCGGCTGGCGTACGCGCGCCAGCTTCGCGGTGACCTCCAACGGACGCTTGGGCATGCATGCCCACCGCTCGGACATGGTGCTTCCGGTCAAGGAAATGCCGTTGGCCCTGCAGGGGATCAACGACCTCCGGCTTTGGGACATTGACCTTTCCGGCATAGCCCGCGTGGAGGTCGCTGTCCCAGCCAACGGTTCCAGGCCCCTGATCCTCCTGGCTCCGGAGGAAGGCACCAGCCCCAAACGCTTGCACAGCATCGTCTCCCAACTGCCAGGCGACGTCTCCGTGGCGGGTTTCGATCCCATCAAGGGCGAGGTCCAGCAACTGCGGGGGAGGACCTGGGTCCAGGAGAGTGCCGCAGGCTACGACTACCGGGTAACAGGAGAGGGTTTCTGGCAAATCCATAAGGACGCACCGGACACCCTGGTTGGAGCTGTGACGGACTATCTTTCCCGCGGCGGGTATCTGGAGCCCGGTGCGGCTGTCGCCGATCTCTACGCCGGCGCCGGGCTGTTTACGGCCCCTCTGGCGGACGCCGTAGGGATCACTGGTTCGGTCCTCTCTGTCGAGGGCTCGCCGGGCACCAGCCGGGACGCCCGCAAGAACCTCCATGGAGCGCCCCAGGTGGAAATAGTCCAGGGCCGCGTGGAGCGGGTCCTGCACCAGCGGTCCCGCAGCTTCGACTCCTTGGTGCTGGATCCGCCCAGGGCCGGCGCAGGCAAAACCGTGGTCAAGCAATTGATGGCCACCGGCCCGCGTGCAATCGCCTATGTGTCCTGCGATCCCGCTTCCTTTGCGCGTGATCTGGGTTACTTCCATCAGGGTGGATGGCGGCTGGAATCGCTGCGGGCTTTTGATCTCTACCCCAACACCCACCATCTCGAAACGGTTGGCCTGATCGTTCCGGCCGCCTAGCTGGGCCGGTCCCCGTCCGCGCGAGACTGCGGACGGGGCGGCTTTGGCGGATGGCTGCCCGTGGCGGAGACAATGCCACTACGATGGGCGTAGTAGTCCCGCTCCGCAGGAATGAACACCCCCGGGGTGGGGTGACCAACAGAGATGCCGCCCGGCTAAGTAAGGTCCACCTAACTGGCTAGCGGCCAACCACGCGACAAAGATGAAACTGTTGCGAGAGGAGTCCTGCCATGAGCACTGTGGACAGCTTCGGTTCCAAAGGCGTACTGAATGTAGCCGGCACCGACTATGAAATTTTCCGGTTGAACTCCGTAGAAGGCGCAGACAGCCTTCCGTTCAGCCTCAAGGTATTGCTTGAAAACCTCCTGCGGACTGAGGATGGCGCCAATATAACGGCTGACCATGTCCGCGCCCTGGCCGGTTGGGATCCCAACGCGGAGCCCGACACGGAAATCCAGTTCACCCCGGCACGTGTCATCATGCAGGACTTCACTGGCGTTCCCTGCGTTGTTGACCTGGCCACCATGCGTGAAGCCGTCAAGGAACTTGGCGGCGACCCCAAGCGCGTCAACCCGTTGGCGCCTGCGGAAATGGTTATCGACCACTCCGTCCAGATCGACGCGTTCGGTAACTCGGGCGCGCTGGAACGCAACATGGAGATCGAGTACCAGCGCAATGGTGAGCGCTACCAGTTCCTTCGCTGGGGCCAGACCGCGTTCGACGACTTCAAGGTCGTTCCCCCGGGAACCGGTATTGTCCACCAGGTCAACATCGAGTACCTGGCACGCACCGTGATGACCCGCGAGGTTGACGGCGTCGTCCGTGCCTACCCCGACACCTGTGTGGGCACTGACTCCCACACGACCATGGTCAACGGCCTTGGCATCCTGGGTTGGGGCGTCGGTGGCATCGAAGCCGAGGCAGCAATGCTCGGCCAGCCGGTCTCCATGCTCATTCCGCGTGTTGTCGGCTTCAAGCTCAACGGCAGCATTCCGGCCGGCGCAACCGCTACGGACGTCGTCCTGACCATCACGGAAATGCTGCGCAAGCACGGTGTTGTGGGCAAGTTCGTCGAGTTCTACGGCGAAGGCGTTGCGGCTGTGCCGCTGGCCAACCGCGCCACCATCGGCAACATGAGCCCGGAATTCGGTTCCACGGCCGCCATGTTCCCGATCGACGACGTCACCTTGGACTACCTGCGCCTGACGGGCCGCTCCGAAGAGAACGTCGCCCTGGTGGAGGCGTACACCAAGGAGCAGGGCCTCTGGCACGACCCTTCCCGCGAACTGCGTTTCTCCGAGTTCCTCGAGCTGGACCTCTCCACGGTTGTTCCGTCGATCTCCGGCCCGAAGCGTCCCCAGGACCGCATCGAGCTCACGGATGCCAAGGAGCAGTTCCGCAAGGACATCCACAACTACGTCTCCATCGAAGACGGCAGCGTGGACGAGGCCTTGGACGAATCCTTCCCCGCTTCCGATTCGCCGTCCTTCACGCACGCCGACTCGCACACCACGGAGACGGCACGCGTTGCGTCCGCCGCCAATGGTGCGAACGGCCGTCCGTCGTCGCCGGTTCACGTGAAGACCGCTGACGGACGCGAATTCGAACTGGACCACGGCGCAGTGTCGATCGCCTCGATCACGTCCTGCACCAACACGTCCAACCCTTCCGTCATGCTGGCTGCCGCCCTCCTGGCACGCAACGCCGTGGACAAGGGCCTCACCTCCAAGCCGTGGGTCAAGACGTCCGTCGCCCCCGGCTCCAAGGTGGTCACGGACTACTACGAAAAGTCCGGCCTGACCCCGTACCTCGAGAAGCTCGGCTTCTACATCGTGGGTTACGGCTGCGCCACGTGCATCGGCAACTCCGGCCCGCTTGAGCCGGAAATCTCCGAAGCAATCCAGGCCAACGACCTCTCCGTGACGGCAGTCCTCTCGGGCAACCGCAACTTCGAAGGCCGCATCAACCCGGACGTAAAGATGAACTACCTGGCTTCGCCGCCGCTGGTCATCGCTTACGCACTGGCTGGTTCCATGGACTTCGACTTCGACACCGATGCCCTGGGCACCGACTCCGAAGGCAACGAGGTGTTCCTGAAGGACATCTGGCCGAACCCGACCGAGGTGCAGGAAGTCATTGACTCCTCCATCGACGAGGCCATGTTCGCCAAGGGTTATGAAGGCGTCTTCGACGGCGACGACCGCTGGAAGGCACTCGACACCCCTGCCGGTGACACCTTCGCCTGGGCCGAGGACTCCACCTACGTGCGGAAGCCCCCATACTTCGAGGGCATGAAGGCGCAGCCGGATCCCGTCAAGGACATCTCGGGTGCCCGCGTGCTCCTGAAGCTTGGCGATTCCGTCACCACGGACCACATCTCCCCGGCCGGCTCCTTCAAGTCGGACACCCCCGCCGGCCAGTACCTCCTGGCCAACGGTGTGGAGCGCAAGGACTTCAACTCCTACGGCTCACGCCGTGGCAACCACGAAGTCATGATCCGCGGTACCTTCGCCAACATCCGCATCAAGAACCAGCTCCTGGACGGCGTCGAAGGTGGCTTCACCCGCGACTTCAGCCAGGAAGGCGCACCGCAGGCCTACGTCTACGACGCCGCCCAGAACTACCAGGCTGCGGGAACGCCGCTGGTTGTCCTGGCAGGCAAGGAATACGGTTCCGGTTCGTCCCGTGACTGGGCAGCCAAGGGCACTGCGCTCCTGGGTGTCAAGGCAGTCATCGCCGAGAGCTACGAGCGCATCCACCGCTCCAACCTGATCGGCATGGGTGTCCTTCCGCTCCAGTTCCCGGCCGGTGAGTCGGCTGCAACGCTGGGCCTGACCGGTACGGAAACCTTTGCAGTTGAGGGCGTCACCGAGCTGAACAACGGCACCACGCCGAAGACGCTCAAGGTCACGGCAACGGCTGAGGACGGCACATCCAAGTCCTTCGATGCTGTGCTGCGTATCGATACCCCGGGCGAAGCGGACTACTACCGCAACGGTGGCATCCTGCAGTACGTTCTGCGTCAGATCTCCGCATAACGTAATCCGGCTGGTTTCAGCCGATTACGGTGCCATGCAGCCCCGGCTGGTCGATTGACCGGCCGGGGCTGCTGGCGTCCGGGAGAATTCCGCCCCGCCGAAGCGGTGGCCGGGGGAACGCGCGGCACCGGGCACGCGCTAAAGTTAACGAGCACGTCATTCACCCTAAGGAGGGCCGTTGGGACTTTTGGAAACCGTCAAGGATCCACAGGACCTGGCCAAACTGTCCGGCAAAGAGCTGGAAGAATTGGCTGGCGAAATCAGGAAGTTCCTGATCACCAACGTCGCCGCGACAGGCGGCCACCTCGGTCCGAACCTGGGCGTGGTTGAACTTACCCTTGCAGTCCACCGGATGTTCGATTCGCCGCGCGACAGCATCGTCTTTGATACCGGCCACCAGTCCTATGTCCATAAACTTCTGACGGGTCGCCAGGACTTCAGTACCCTCCGTCAACAGGGTGGGCTCTCCGGCTACCCGGAGCGGGCCGAGTCCGAACACGACATCGTGGAAAGCTCCCACGCCTCGTCATCCTTGTCCTGGGCCGACGGAATTTCCCGCGCCCGCCAGCTCACCGGTGAAGGTGACCGGTTCGTCGTCGCGGTTGTCGGCGATGGTGCGCTGACAGGTGGCATGACATGGGAGGCCATCAACAACATTGCCGCTGACAAGCGGCGACGCGTCGTGATCGTGGTCAACGACAACGGACGTTCCTACGCGCCCACTGTCGGTGGTTTTGCCGACTACCTTGCCTCGTTGCGCCCCACGATCGATTCGCTCCGCACTGCCCCCGCGTACGAGCGGATGCTCGACTGGTGGAAGAAGAAGCTGCAGAACGGCGGCCCGGCCGGCCAGTTCACCTACAAGAGCCTGCACGCCATGAAGAAGGGCATCAAGGACTGGTGGGCCCCGCAGGGCATGTTCGAGGACCTGGGGATGAAGTACATCGGCCCCGTCGACGGACACAACCTCCAGGCCATGGAGCATGCCCTCAACACGGCGAAAGCCTACGGCGGGCCTGTCATTGTGCATGCCATGACCGAGAAGGGGCACGGGTACGCACCCGCCCTCGCCAACGAGGCGGACCAGTTCCACGCCGTGGGCATCATCGACCCCGAAACAGGGGAGTCCACTGAAATCCCCGGTGCCAGGTCGTGGACCTCGGTGTTCGCCGAGGAGATCGCGGACATTGCTGACGAGCGCGAGGACATCGTCGGCATCACCGGCGCCATGCTCATCCCGGTGGGGCTGCATAAGTTCGCTGAGCGCCATCCTGAACGCGTCATCGATGTCGGCATCGCCGAGCAACATGCCCTGACCTCGGCCGCAGGAATGGCCTTCGGCGGCCTGCACCCTGTGGTTGCCGTGTACGCAACCTTCCTGAACCGTGCCTTCGACCAGCTCCTGATGGACGTTGCGTTGCACAAAGCCGGTGTCACCATTGTCCTGGACCGCGCCGGAGTGACCGGTCCGGACGGGCCCAGCCACCACGGCATGTGGGATATGGCCATGGTCCAGATTGTTCCTGGCCTCCATTTGGCTGCCCCCCGCGATGCAACCCGGCTCCGCGAAGAACTCCGTGAGGCTGTTGCCATCAACGATGCTCCCACCGTTGTGCGCTTCTCCAAGGGCAGTGTCGGTTCCGAAGTTGAAGCCATCGAACGGCTCCACGACGGCGTGGACATCCTTGCGCGCAGGCCTGCAGGCTCCACTGAGAACGACGTCCTGATCGTCAGCGTAGGTGCGATGTCCGAGTTGGCCTTGGACGTGGCCGACCGCCTGGGCGCCCAAGGCATCAGTTCAACAGTGGTGGATCCGCGGTGGGTCCTTCCGGTCCGGAAATCAATCATCGCCCTCGCAGCCCGTCACCGCTTGGTGATCTGCATCGAGGACGGCGTACGCGCCGGTGGCGTTGGTTCCCGCATCCGCCAGGAAATGCGTGCAGCCGGCGTGGATACTGCCCTGAACGAGGTCGGCTTGCCGGTGGAGTTCCTGGTGCACGGTTCCCGGAGCCAGGTGCTGGAACGCGTCGGGCTCACCGCGCAAAAGATAACGCACGACGTCGTTGCCCAGGTTTTGGGGACCAAGGTCCCCTTTGCACGCCCCCTCCCGGGTCAGGAGCACCCCACTACAGGCAGCTTGCCCACCCTGTGAGGGACGATCGCGGACCGGGCGCCCTGCAGCCTGGAGACCTTGTTGTGGCGCGGAACAGGAAGTGGGACGGCACCGCCCACTGGGTTGTTCCCGGCCGTTATCTTGGTGAGGACATTTACGGCTGGTGGATATTCCAGGGCGCAGGGGAGTTCTGTTCCCGCCCGGGGGCGGCGTTCTACACCGCTTCTGATGCCATCTTGCTTGTACCCAGGACAGGCGAGTACGTGGCAACGTTCTACGACGACAGCTACCCGGGCGACTTCCGCATTTATGTGGACCTGGCCACCGCCCACGCCTGGACTCCCATAAAAGCCGGTGTGACCGAGTTCCACATGATCGACATGGACCTGGACGTCATCCGTTCCACCACGCACGGGGTGTTTGTTGATGATGAGGACGAGTTCGAGGAACACCGGGCAGCCATGGGCTATCCGGGACAAACAGTGGACGCCATGCGTGCCGAATGCGCAGCGCTATACGAAGCAGTGGACACCATGAAACCACCGTTCGACGTTCTGGGGTCCAACAGTCCCAGCGCCGAGTGGTTCAGGAAAGGACGCGCATGACCGGGATTATCCGGACGTACAAGACAGACGACGAGGGTGTACTGCACTTTCGCGAAGCCTGGTACGACGACGAAGACCAGCAGTTCGTGGTTAACCACGGGGTAGTTGGCCACCAGAGCAAGACCAACGAAACCGGAGTGGATGACGAGTCCGCTGTCGAAGGTTTGATGACCGCCTTTGCCGCCCAATGCGAGGAAGACGGCTACGCCGAGATTCCCGAGTCCGAGCAGTTCTGGGTGGTGGCGCAGATTGCGCTGAAGACCAAGGACGGCACAGAACGCGACCGCCATCTGGAAAGGAAGGCGAAAGCGGCCCTTACCGGCGAACTGGCGTGGCGTGGACTGGGGATCGTGGACCGCTCTGAGATCGGCAACGGCCACCTCAACATCTTTTGCCTGTGCCCGGATGTCAACAAAGCCGTCAACGCCATCAAGATCTGTGTCCGCGGCGAAGACCTGGACTTCACGAAGCTCACCGTGGCTGCCGCGCCCCATGGAGATCCCGCAGCGTTCAAGGTGAAGCACTCGCCGAAGCAAGGTATGGGCTTTAGTCTCTAAGTAGCACCCAATGCACGAGGAGGGAACCCCATGTCGTCCAAGAGCAACTGGCCCGGACATACACCTTTGCCCAAGGGCCTGGCAGCGCCGGCCAAGCGCGCACTGGCCCATCAGGGCATAGAAACATTGGAGCAGCTGGCCGAGTACGGTGAGGGCCAGGTTTCCAAGCTCCACGGCATGGGTCCAGTGGCCATCGCCCAGCTTGAGGATGCCATGGAGGAATCGGGAATCACCTACGGTACTGCCGGCGGCTAGGGGTTTTGTTGCCCGGGGTGACTATCTTCCCGCGGGAGCGGGATAGGGTGAATTCATGACTGAATACCGACGCCTTGGCCATTCCGGACTGACCGTCTCAGCTGTAGGGCTGGGCTGCAACAACCTAGGGCGTGCCAATACGCCCACGGAGTCCCAGGAAGGCACTGACGCAGTTGTCCGCGCCGCCGTTGAAGCAGGCGTGACGTTCTTCGACGTCGCCGATGTCTACGGACGTGAGCCGGGGCTCAGCGAAACCATGCTGGGAAAGGCTCTGAAGGGCCGCCGGGACGATGTCGTGATCGGCACGAAGTTCGGCATGGACATGCGCGGGGTGAACGGCAATGACTTCGATGCCCGTGGTTCGCGGCGGTACATCGTCAAGGCCGTCGAAGCCTCCCTGCGCCGGCTGGACACTGACTGGATCGACCTTTACCAGTTCCACACGCCTGATCCCCGGACGCCGATTGAGGAAACTCTGGCTGCCCTGGATGACCTGGTCTCCAGCGGCAAAGTCCGTTACATCGGGCATTCCAACTTTGCCGGCTGGCAAATAGCGCAGGCCGAGTATGTGGGACGCGAATCAGGTGGTGTCCGCTTCATTTCCACGCAGAACCACTACAACCTGCTGGACCGCCGCGCCGAGCTTGAGGTCCTTCCCGCGGCACAGGCGTTCTCCCTGGGCGTGTTGCCGTACTTCCCCCTCGCCAACGGGCTGCTCACGGGAAAGTATTCGGCGGGCAAGGCGCCGGAGGGCTCCAGGCTGAGCCATACACGGACCAACCTGGTGCACGACGCCGACTGGGAGCAGCTGGGCCGCTTCGGCCAGTTCGCCAAGGAGCGCGGCATCAGCGAGTTGCAGTTGGCTTTCTCCTGGCTCGCTGCCCAACCCGGAGTCAGCAGCGTTATCGCCGGTGCGACGCGGCCCGAACAGATCCGCGAGAATGCTGAAGCGGTCTGCTGGGTACCAACCCAGGAAGACCGTGACGAGCTGGACGACATCTTCCCGAAGTCGCCCAAGGTGGCGCTCTTCTGATCCGATACAGAACTGGCCGGCCCCGGAGCAACTGCTCCGGGGCCGGCCTGTTTACTGTTTGGCCTGTTCTACTCTTTGGATTTAGGCCGGTGCGGAAGCTACGCCAGGCGCCAGGAAGCGCTTGCCGTTGACCCGCTCGGAGGCACCCACCCTGTCCAGGTAAGGGGTGATGCCGCCCAGGAACATTGGCCATCCCGCACCCATGATGACGCACAGGTCGATGTCCTCGGGGCCGGCCACGACGCCCTCTTCGAGCATGAGCCCGATTTCTTCGGCCAGGGCATCCTGAGTGCGGCGAAGCACTTCTTCCCCGGTGGAGGGGGTGTTGCCGAACGACATGATGGCCAGCGTCTCAGCGGGAATGACCGGTTTCCCATCGGATCCCGGGACCCACAAGGACTTCACGCCGTTGTCGATCAGTTTTTGCAGGTTCTGCGAAACCGGGAAGCGGTCCCCGAATGCCGTGTGCAAGGATTCCTGGACGTGCTGGGCCACCGGAAGCCCCACCATGGCGCTGAGGGTGAACGGGGACATGGGCAAGCCCATCGGACGCAGTGCGGTATCGGCAACCTCTGCCGGGGTTCCCTCGTCGAACGCTGCGATGACCTCGCCCATGAGGCGAAGCAGGATGCGGTTCACAACAAAGGCGGCCGCGTCCTTGACCAGCACTGCGGTCTTCTTTAGTCCCTTGGCCAGTTCGAAGGCTGTAGCGAGGACAGCGTCGTCGGTCTTCGGTGCCTTCACGATCTCAAGAAGGGGCATGACGGCCACCGGGTTGAAGAAGTGGAAGCCGACCAGGCGCTCCGGGTGCTTCAGGTCTTCGGCCATGGCGGTCACGGACAGCGACGACGTATTGGTGGCCAAAATGCACTCCGGGGAGACAATTTCTTCCACCTCTGCGAAGACCTGCTTCTTGATATGCAGTTCTTCGAAGACGGCTTCAATCACGAAATCGGCGTCGGCAAAGGCTTCCTTGGAGACGGAGCCTGTGACCAGGGCCTTGGTCCTGTTCGCGGCGTCAGGCTTGATCCGCTTCTTCGCCAGCATTTTGTCCACCTCGGAGTGGACGTACGCTACTCCCTTGTCCACGCGCGCCTGGTCGATGTCCGTCATGACCACGGGGACCTTCAGCTGCCGCGCGAACAGCAATGCCAACTGGCTGGCCATGAGGCCCGCACCCACGACGCCGATCTTGGTGACAGGTCGTGCCAACTTGCGGTCCGGGGCTCCGGCCGGGCGCTTGGAACGCTTCTGCACCAGGTCCAGGAAGGCGTACACGGTGGAGCGGAACTCGTCCGTCTGCATGAGTCCGGCGAGGGTTTCGCATTCGAGCTCTGCCGACTCCTGCTGTGTCATGGACCTGTTGGCTTCCATGACGTCCAGGACTTTGGCCGGCGCGGGCGAGGCGTTGGAGGTTTTGGCCTCAACGAAGGCACGTCCTGCCGCGACCGCAGCGGCCCAGCGGGCGGCCACCGCTTCATCGGCTGCGTCCACGGCGTTCTTGCGTTCCGGCACCTCTTCACTTGCGATGACGCGTGCGGCCCAGGCCAGGGACTGTTCCACGAAGTCTGCGGGTTCAAAGATGGCGTCGGCTATACCCAGATCGTAGGCCTGCGGTCCGGTGAGCGTCCTGTTGTTGCTCAGCGGGTTCTCGATCATCACCTTGACCGCATTCTCCGGCCCGATCAGGCGCGGGAGGATGTAGACGCCGCCCCATCCCGGGACCAGGCCGATGAAGGCTTCCGGAAGCGCCAGCGCGCCGGCACCCGTGGAGACGGTTCTGTACGTGGACTGGAGGGCGATCTCCAGGCCACCGCCGAGGGCCAGGCCGTTGATGAACGCGAAACTCGGGACGCCGAGATCGGCCAAGGTTGCGTAGACGGCGTGCCCGAGCTGGGCCATCCAGAGACCGTGTTCGCGCTCCTTGAGGGTTTTCACGGCCGAGAGGTCGGCGCCGGCAACCAGGAAATACGGCTTGCCTGTGACACCGACACCCACGATTTCGCCCCGCGAGGCCCGTTCTTTGAGACCGTCAAGGACGCTGCCGAGCTCAACCAGCGTGTTGGGGCCGAGGGTGGTGGGCTTGGAGTGGTCCAGGCCGTTGTCCAGGGTGATGAGGGCAAAGGTCCCCACTCCGCCGGGGAGCTGGATGTCCTGGACGTAGGAGTGTGTGACGACCTCGTCGGGGAACAGTGCGGCGAGCTTCTGGAATTCTGCGGCGCTCATGCGGCGGCTCCTTCAGTGGGGGCGGTGGTTGCGGTCGTGACCGGCTCAGGGGTGGACGATGCGTAGTCGGCGTGGTGGGGGTTCTCCCAGATCACCGTT
Organism: Paenarthrobacter sp. C1; assembly: GCF_049315185.1. Taxonomy (NCBI): domain Bacteria; kingdom Bacillati; phylum Actinomycetota; class Actinomycetes; order Micrococcales; family Micrococcaceae; genus Paenarthrobacter; species Paenarthrobacter sp. C1. The sequence continues at coordinate 1,914,843 of NZ_CP186052.1, forward strand.
GCGCCCATTCCCAGGCCGATGCACATGGTGGTGATGCCGTAGCGGACGGACGGGTCCTCTTCGAACTGGCGCGCGAGCTGGTTCATCAGCCTGACGCCTGAGGAAGCCAGCGGATGTCCGACGGCGATCGCCCCGCCATAGCGGTTGACGCGCGGGTCGTCATCGGCAATCCCGAAGTGGTCCAGGAAGCTCAGTACCTGGACGGCGAATGCCTCGTTGATTTCGAACAGTCCGATGTCCTCGATGCCCAGCCCGGCGTTCTTCAGGGCCTTCTCGGTGGCCGGGACAGGGCCGATGCCCATGACTTCGGGCTCGACGCCGGCGAAAGCGTAGGACACGAGGCGCATTTTGACGGAAAGCCCGAGTTCCTCGGCGGCTTCCGCTGAGGCCAGGACGGCGGCCGTGGCCCCGTCGTTCAACCCTGCGGCATTTCCCGCAGTGACGCGGCCGTGTGCGCGGAACGGAGTGCGCAGTTCAGCCAGGTCCTCAACGGTGGTGCCTGGACGCGGCGGTTCGTCCGTGGTGTGCAGCGCCCATCCCTGACCGGGTTTCATGGTGGCGACGGGCACGAGGTCTTGCTGGATCAGTTCGTTGCTGTAGGCGGCGGCCAGCTTGGCCTGCGAAGCTGCTGCGTAAGCGTCCGTCCGGTCCTTGGTGATCGCCGGGAAGCGGTCGTGCAGGTTTTCGGCGGTGTTGCCCATGTTCAGGGCTGCAGGGTCAACCAGTCGCTCGGACATGAAACGCGGGTTGGGATCCGCGCCCGCGCCCATGGGGTGGTTGCCCATGTGTTCCACGCCGCCTGCGATGACGACGTCGTAGGCGCCGAAGCCGATGCCGCTCGCCGTCGTCGTTACCGCGGTCATGGCACCTGCGCACATGCGGTCGATGGCGAAGCCGGGAACGGAACGGGGGAGGCCGGCCAGGAGGGCCGCTGTGCGGCCGATGGTCAGGCCTTGATCTCCGGTCTGGGTGGTGGCGGCGATGGCTACTTCGTCGACGCGCTCCGCGGGAAGCGAGGGGTTACGCCTCATGAGTTCGCGGATGCATTTCACTACCAGGTCATCGGCGCGGGTCCCGGCGTAGATACCCTTTTCGCCGGCTTTGCCAAAGGGCGTGCGGACACCGTCCACGAAGACGACGTCCCGGACGTTGCGCTGGGCAGTGCGTGATGGACTCATGTATTTACTCCTCGTTGAGACATGGCACCGTGTCCCGCGGGGCGGGGTCCGGTTGGCATAACTGCAATGTTACTCATGGGTAACTTAGCGTGCAAGGCCATGGGCTTCTGCCCGCCGCATCCGGCACGCAAATGGCCCGCCGCCACGAACGTACGTTCGGGCAACGGGCCATTGCGACGGCGAGAACCACTAGGAGTCCTTGGAATGCTGTGCTTCGTTGGCCTTGGATTCCTTGGTTGGTAGCGGGCTCGGGTTTAAGCAGGCCTCGGTCAGGATGGGGGCGGCGATGGCGATTTGCCACTCCCTTGCGCCAAGCGTCCGAAGTTCCTGCGAAACGGTCTCCAGCGATACATCCGTTGGTGGCCGCCAGGCTATGCGCCTGAGGTAGTCCGGAGTCAGCAGGTTCTCCACGGGCAAGTTGAGTTCGTCAGCCTTGGCTTGGAGGGCCGGCCTTGCCGTGGCCAGCCGCGCTGCTGCCTCCGGGTCCCGGTCTGCCCAGACCCGGGGAGGCGGCGGGGCATTTGTGGGCAGATGCAGCGGAGGAAGGTCCGTCATGGATCTGGCGTTCGTGATGCAGCGCAGCCATCGGGGAGCTTCCCGTTGCGCTGACCTGCCGTGGAACCCCTTTGTGGCCAGAAGCTGTGGGACTGTGGTTGGCATGGCCTTGGCGGCGGCCACCAGGGCTGAATCAGGGATGAGCCGGCCAGGTGCGACGTCGCGCTTGCGGGCCAGCTGGTCGCGTTCCTGCCACAGTTCCCGGACGGCTGCCAGCTGGCGGCGGTCACGGATCTGATGGAGACCGGAGGTCTTACGCCATGGTTCGACCCTGGGTGCCGGGACACCTGCGGCGAGGATGCCGGCGAATTCCTGTTCGGCGTACTCCAGCTTGCCGTCGGCCTCCAGGAGTTCAATAAGTTCTTCGCGCAGCTCGGCGAGGACTTCGACGTCGAGCGCTGCGTACCGCAACCAGGGTTCGGGCAGTGGCCGAGTCGACCAGTCAGCGGCAGAGTGTTCTTTGGCGAGACCGAAACCGAGAAGTTGTTCGATAACAGCCGCCAGGCCGACGCGGGGGAGCCCTGCGAGCCGCGCCGCGAGTTCAGTATCGAACAGCTTGTCCGGCCACATGCCGAGCTCGGACAGGCAAGGCAGGTCCTGGGTGGCAGCGTGAAGGATCCATTCCACCCCGCGCAGGGCGTCGTTGACGATGTCCAGGTTGTCGAACGGTTCGGGGTCGATGAGCCAGGTCCCGGCTCCTTCGCGACGGATCTGCACCAGGAAGGCACGCTGGCCGTAGCGGAAACCGGAAGCCCGCTCGGCATCGACGCCGGCAGGTCCGGTGCCGGCTGCTATTGCGGCTGCGCATCGTTCAAGTCCGGCAGGTGTGTCGATGACCAGGGGTACGCCCTCGCGTGGGGTGTCGAGATCAATGACTTCAGGTACGTGGCTGTCAAAGCCGTCAACCTTGATGTGGGTGGTGGGATCAGCAACCGGATCGCCGGCTGTGGTGTTTTCCAGGTTTTCAGGGGTCATGGTGGCTTAAGCTTACCGATTTGTCGCGTAACGGGGCGCTTTTGCCTTCGCCAGCGCAGCGGTTACGGCGCGGGTGGCCGTCAATTGCGCCTCCTGTTGGGCAGGCCGGTGACCCCGGGTGGCAGTGGAGGCAGTCCGGCGAAAGTGCACACCATGTCGGACCAGGCTTCCAGATGCGATTGGACATCCGCGCCGTCAGGCGTCCAGGAGGCCCGGAGTTCTATGTCGATGGTGTCGGGCCGCTCAGCCAGGGTGCCGAAGCTTTCGGAAAGGATCCGGGTAGCAGTGCCGCCGGCAGCCCGGTAAGGGGCTGAACGGTGTTCCAGGGCTTCGACGAGCCACGTCCAGGCCACGGAACCGAGCATGGAGTCGTTGCCCATTTCCGCATCCATTTGGGCCCGGATATACGTGACGATCCTGAACTCGCCCTCCCACAAGGCCGATCCGTCCGGATCGTAGAGCAGGATGAAGCGGCCTGTGGCCAGTTCGTCCTCGTCTTCGCTGGAGGGGCTGCCGGCCTGGCTCTTGGCAAAGGCCTTGGCTGCCGGTCCATGCACGGGAACCTGGCGGGTGGCGGCGGTGGGGCTGAAGACTTCAGCGCCCAAGGCCACTGCATAAGGGGCCAAACGTGCGGGGGCGGGGATCTCATCAAGCCGCAACTCGCTGCGGCACTGGGCTTTTCGTAGCGTTCCCAAGGCGAAGAGAAAGTCCTGGGGAACTTGTGCGAGGGCGTTCACACTCGCAGATTATGCGTCCGGGGCGGCGAACCTGTGCAGGCTCGCCGCCCCGGACGGCAGGCGTATCAGCGTTACGCCAGTTCCTGCTTGATCGCCGCAACGAAGGTGTCGATGTCTTCTTCGGTGGTGTCGAACGAGCACATCCAGCGGACCTCGCGCCGGGCGGCATCCCAATCGTAGAACGCGAAGGACTTCCGCAGGCGGTCGGCAGCGCCTTCCGGGAGGATGGCGAAGACGCCGTTGGACTGCGTCGCCTGGGTGGGCTCGACGCCGTCGATCCCTTCAACGGCACTCCGCAGGCGGGTGGCCATGGCGTTGGCATGAGCGGCGGACCGCAGCCACAGCCCGTCCTCCAGGAGTGCGATGAACTGGGCGGAGATGAAGCGCATCTTCGAAGCCAGCTGCATGTTCATCTTCCGCAGGAACTTCAGGCCGTCGGCGGCTTCAGGGTTGAGGGCCACCACCACTTCGCCGAAGAGCAGGCCGTTCTTGGTCCCTCCGAATGAGAGGATGTCCACGCCGGCGTCGCGGGTAAATGCACGCAAGGGAACGTCCAGGTGGGCAGCGGCGTTTGCCAGCCGCGCGCCGTCCATGTGCAGCTTCATGCCCTTGGAGTGGGCGTGGTCGGCAATGGCGCGAACTTCTTCCGGCGTGTAGCAGGTGCCGAGTTCCGTTGTCTGCGTGATGGAAACAACCAGGGGTTGTGCACGGTGCTCGTCGCCCCAGCCCCAGGCTTCACGATCGATGAGCTCCGGGGTGAGTTTTCCGTCCTCAGTGGGGACCTGCAGGAGCTTGATCCCGCCGATACGTTCCGGGGCCCCGTTCTCGTCCATGTTGATGTGTGCGGTGGAGGCGCAGATGACGGCCCCCCAGCGCGGCAGCAGCGACTGCAGCGACAGGACATTGGCGCCGGTGCCGTTGAAAACCGGGAAGGTCTCGATGCCTTCGCCGAACTGCTGCTCCAGGACGGCCTGCAGCCGGGCCGTGTACACGTCCTCGCCATAGGAAACCTGGTGTCCACCGTTGGCGGCCGCCAAGGCCGCAAGGATCTCCGGGTGCACGCCTGAGTAGTTGTCGGAAGCAAAACCCCTGACCGTGGGGTCGTGCAGCCGGCTGCCCTCGGAAATGTGGCCCGTGCTGGGCATTGCCTCTGTTGTGCTCGTCACTTGTTCATTCACGCTTTCAAGTCTATTTGGCCAGCAGGATCCGCTGGCCGTTCAGGAAGGAGGCAGGTTGATCGAAAAGGCCGACGGCGGCAGCGGCCAGTTCTTCGACGTCGGTATGTCCGGGGAACCGCCGTTCGGGATGTGCGCGCCTCATGGTTTCGTCCACGAGCGCCTTGACCACGAACACCACGGCGGCACTGTGCTGTCCGCTGGTGTCTGTGTCGACGGACTGGGCGCGCCGGAAGCCATCAGCCACCGCAAGTGTCCAAGCTTCTGCAGCGGCCTTCGCAGCAGCGTAACTGGCTGCGGCCGCGGTTGGGCTGGATACCGCGGTTGACGACACCATGGCGAACCGGCCATGCGGCGACGCTTCGAGTTGGCTGTAGAACACCCTGGTCACGTTCCGCAGCGTGGTAACCGCGCTGTGTTCCAGCTCCTCCCAATCAGCATCCGTCTGGTCTTCGATGCCCTTGGCCCCGCGCCAACCACCGACGAGGTGGATTACTCCGTCGACGCCCCCAAAGCCGCGGTCCGCGATCATCGAAGCCAGCCCACGAACGGATTCCAGGTCGCCGAGATCGCACACGAGGGGAGTCACAGCGTCGCCGGCCTCCCGCGCGGCCGCCTCGATCCGGGTCTGGTCCGAACCAACAGTCAGGACCCGGTGGCCGGCAGTGGACAAGGCCCGGGCGGCAGCGACGCCCGAAGCGCCGCTACCGCCCGTTACCAAAACTGTCAGTGGGGACATCAGGCCGCCGTGGCGCCCGTGATGCCGGTGGTGGATTCGATGACGGGACGCATCTTCTTCTCCAAGGCTTCGTAGAACATGGACAGGGGGAACTCATCGTCCAGGACCTGGTCGGTCAGCCCGCGGGGGGCGCCGTCCAAGGGCAGGGCGTCCGGGCCCTTTGCCCAGACCGAAGCCGGGTGCGGGGTGACGGTGCTTGAGATCAGCTCATAGGCGGCCAGCCAGTGGGCAGCCTTGGGACGATCAATGGAACGCCAGTATAGTTCCTCGATTTTGGCGCCGAGTTCAACGACGACAGCCGCTGCGTCATCCCAGTCGATGGAGAGCTTGCTGTCGGTCCAGTGGAGTACGTGGTGCTGGTGCATCCAGGCGAACAGGAGCTGCCCGCCCAGGCCGTCGTAGTTGCGGACGCGGTTGCCGGTGATGGCGAAGCGGAAGATCCGGTCGAAGATGACTGCGTACTGGACAAGCTTTGCGTGCTTGCGGGCATCGGGGTCGGCGTTCTCGTCCTTTTCGATCAGGACGGATTCGCGGAAGGCGGTCAGGTCGCAGCGCAGTTCTTCAAGGGAGTAGAGGAAGAAGGGCATCCGCTGCTTGATCATGAACGGATCAAACGGAAGGTCGCCGCGCATGTGGGTGCGGTCGTGGATCAGGTCCCACATGACGAACGTTCGCTGGGTGAGCTCCTGGTCCTCGATCAGCTGGGCCGCGTCCTCGGGCAGTTCCAGAGAGGTTGTTTCCGCGGCGGCCTTGAGCACCCGGCGGAAGCGGGCGGCCTCGCGGTCGGCGAAGATGGCTCCCCACGTGAACGTGGGTGTCTCGCGCACCGCCACGGTCTCCGGGAAGAGCACTGCGGAGTTGGTGTCATAGCCGGGGGTGAAGTCAACGAACCGGATGGGGACGAAGAGCTTGTTGGAGTACTCCCCGGCCTCCAGGCCGTCAATGAATTCCGGCCAGATGACCTCGATCAGCACAGCCTCGACCAAGCGGTTGGTGCTGCCGTTCTGCGTGTACATGGGGAAGACCACCAGATGCTGGAGGCCGTCGATGCGCTGCTTCTGTGGTTGGAAAGCCTGGAGGGAATCCAGGAAGTCCGGGACGCCGAAGCCGTTGCCGGCCCAACGCTTGAAGTCCTCCACGAGCAGCGCCAGGTACTGGGCGTCGTGATCGAAGCTGGGGGCGAGGGCCGTGATGGACTTGGTGATGGTGGCTACGAGCCTTGCCGCCTCATCGTGGACAGAGGGATCGGCGATGGATCCGTCCTGCTCCTGGTACCCCTGGAGGGACGTGGCAGCGGCTTTGAGGGCTACCCATTCAGCGTTGTCGGCGGTGACACGCGGGAGGGTGGCGATAGCGGTGGTGGTCATGGTGCTCGGCCCTTTCCGAAGTTGTTATTGCTTCTGGGCCGAGCGTAGCAAGCGAATAGCATCGCTAATTCAAGAATGGACTGAGCATAAGAAACTCTTGCTCATAGCCCCCGAACTTGGACCTTTAGATCCAGTTCGGGGGACACACAGCCGCTTACCGCTCTTCCGGGTCAACCAGACGGAGCGATATGGAGTTGATGCAGAACCGCTGGTCCGTCGGCGTGCCATAACCCTCGCCCTCGAAAACGTGTCCCAGGTGCGAATCACAGTTGGCACACCGTACTTCCACCCGGTCCATGCCCATGGTGCGGTCATGGAGGTACCTGACAGTACCCTCGGCCAACGGCGCCCAGAAGGACGGCCACCCGCAGTGCGAGTCAAACTTCTCCTTGCTGGTGAACAACTCGCTGCCGCAGGCCCGGCACTGGTAGACACCCTCGGTGTGCGTGTCCCAGTACTCGCCCGTATAAGGACGCTCAGTGCCGGCCTGGCGCAGCACGCGGTATTCCTCAGGGGTCAACTCCTCGCGCCACTGGGCATCGCTCTTCTCCAGGGGCACAGAAGGTGTCTTGCTGATGTTTTCAGGAGTGTTCATGTCTTATGCAACGCTCACGAGTCGCCGATAAATCCCGAACCCGCGTACAAGTGGAGCACCGGAAGCCCCAACTGGTCCTGGGCCTTGTTGGCCCAATCCGTGTGGAGCGTGTCAGAGATGGCATGGGGCCGGGTAATGACCACTGCCTGCGCCGCATCCACCTCCCGGACCTTGGCCACCAAGCCGTCGACAGCACCGCCGTCGACGATTTCGCCGGTAACACCGCCACCCAGGCCTTCCAGCGCTGCCAGGGAAGTCGACAACGTCACCGCGGCTTCCGCACGCTCAGCCGCTGGATCCGGTGACTGGGCAGTAAGTTCCCGGAACGCCTTCGCCACATCAAGCAGCGAAAGGTTCTCGAGGAAATCGACCAAAAGGTGGCGCTCAGTATTGGCAGGAACCAGCACTACCAACGGCGCGTCCCCGCCGTCGATCAGTTTGGCGATGTTCACGCGGTCGTCGGGGCCAAGGGGCTCTTCAGTCAAGATAACTATGGGATCACTCATGGCTACAGCGTAGTCCCGGGGAACGGCGTCCGCAGGGTTTCCGCGCCCGATTCGGCCCAACCTTCGCCGCGCGGGCCCAGCCTGCGCCAGCCCACGCCGACTCACGGCAAAATGGAACCATGGCATCAATGACAAGGCCAGCGAGCGACGCTGCTGAGAAAAAACTGTCCCCCCGCACCAAGTGGGCCATTGGAGGTTTTCTTGCGGGCGCCACCATCGCGGGACTTGTCGGCGCCGGTTCCTCTGCGCTCGCCGTCTACTTTGCCCGCCGGGTCATCACGCCCGCCGCACGGCACGAGGACCAGGAAGTCCTGGCCGTCATCCGTGGGGACAATGGCCTGCAGGTCATCCTGGCTGCCACGCCCGACTCGACCATCGACGGCGTCTTCAGCCTGTTCTTCTCAGGTGGAAAGGGACACGCCAGGATAGGCCGGATCGTCTCCTACCTGCCCGCCGAACAGACCGTCCTCCGGGAAGTCGAGGAGGTCTACAGCGGCGATCTTTCGGAAGCACGCCGGGCGTGGTGGAGCGGCGCTACCTACCCCGATCCGTCCGCGATCGGCCTTGCGGCCGAAGATGTTGAGATCGACGTCGACGGCGGGAAGGCGCCTGCGTGGTTGATCCGCGCCGATGCCTCGTCGCCGGCGCCGGTCTGGGCGATCATGGTCCATGGCCGGGGAGCCACCCGGCTCGAAGGTCTCCGGGCAGTCCGCACCGCCCGGGACCTTGGCCTGGACAGCCTGCTTATCTCCTACCGGAACGACGGACTGGCACCTTCCGCCCTGGACGGCCGCTACGGTCTGGGCTCCACGGAATGGCGTGATGTGGAGTCAGCGATCGAATACGCCTTGGAGAACGGCGCACGCGAAGTGGTGCTTTTCGGTTGGTCCATGGGCGGTGCGATCAGCCTGCAGACTGCGGACCTTTCCAAATACCGGCAAGTCATCAGGGCCTTGGTTTTGGATGCTCCGGTGATCAACTGGGTGGACGTCATGGCCCACCACGCCGAAATGAACAGGATCCCCTATACCGTGGGGCGTTACGGGCAACTGATGCTGGGCCATCCCCTGGGACGCAGGCTGACGGGGCTCGCAGCACCCGTGGACCTCAAAGCAATGGACTGGGACAGCCGCGCCGTTGAGTTGCGCACTCCAACGTTGCTGATCCACAGTGTGGACGACGACTACGTTCCTTTCGGGCCCTCGGCCAGTCTCGCCGAAAAGAACCCCAAGATGGTGACATTCGAGCCGTTCCACGGTGCCCGCCACACCAAGGAATGGAACGTCGATCCGGAGCGTTGGGAGCGGCTGGTGCGCTCCTGGCTCCAAGCCCAACTCGCACCCCGGAGGAACCCGGGCCAATCGGGCGAAGCCGGCGGTGCTGCTGCCGCGGGGCCCGCAGCCTGAGGGTCAGTTGCTTCCCGTGCCGATCGGCCCGGTGACGCCGTTGGTGAGCCGGAGCAGGTCCGCAGGAGCAAGCTCTATATCCAGGCCCCGACGGCCACCGGAGACCAGGATGGTGTCAAAAGCCAGGGCTGATTCGTCCAGGACCGTGGGGGAGGGCTGGCGTTGCCCCAGCGGTGATATACCGCCCAGGACGTAGCCAGTGCGGCGTTCAGCAGCTTTGGGATCTGCCATCGCCGCTTTCTTGGACCCGAAGGCCGCAGCTGCGGCCTTCAGGTCCAGGTTCCCGGACACGGGGACAATGGCAACGGCCAACTTGCCTTCCACCTCCACCATCAGCGTCTTGAAGACACGGTCGGGATCAATGCCCAGGACCTCCGCCGCTTCCAGCCCGTAGCTGCTTGCAGCGGGATCATGCGCGTAGGGGTGCAGGACGAAGGGAACGCCGGCCGCAGCGAGTGCTGCTGTTGCCGGCGTTCCCTGTGAAGCCATTTTCCTTGCCATACCGAGTGGCGTTGCCTTTCAGTGTTCCAAACGGCTTGCGGCCGCAACCTTCCGCTTGATGCGGCCGAGCATCGCCGTCATTCCCCGCATCCGCAAGGGCGTGATGGCGCGGGTCAGGCCCAGGAGCTCGGGCATGTCGTCAGGCACCGCAAGGATCTCCTTGGCAGTCAGTCCGTCCAGCCCCTCATGCAGCACCCCTGCGAAACCCCGGGTAGTCGGTGCTTCCGGCGGCGCTTTGAAGAAGAGACGGTATGAACGCTCGCCGTCGGCGTTCTTCTCTGACTCAATCGTCAGGAACAGCGGGGACTGGCATTCCACGACCTGCTCCAGCAGTTCCGGGTGGTCCTTCAGACGCTCCGGCAGCTCAGGCAGGCCTCTGGAGAACTCCAGCAAGAGCTGGAGGCGGTCAGGTTCCGTCAACGCCTGGAAGTCGTCAACAATTTCCGCCAGGGCGGTGGGCAAGGTGTTCGTACTCATCTCTTCCAGCTTACGCACAAAGGTGCTGAGAGCGCGGTACTAGCTGTGGACCAAGGCGGAGGGAACTGTACCCCGTTCGGCTCCCTTGACGATGGGAACCCGCACTGCGTTGCCCCACTCGGTCCACGAGCCGTCGTAGTTGCGCACTGTGCCGAAGCCCAGGAGGTACTTCAGGGCGAACCAGGTGTGGCTGGACCGCTCGCCGATGCGGCAGTACGCCACGACATCGTCGCCCGGCTTCAGCCCCGCCTCGCCCAAGTAGAGGGCCTCAAGTTCTTCGCGGCTGCGGTAGGTGCCGTCTTCCGCAGCGGCCCGTGCCCACGGGATCGATGCTGCTGTGGGAATGTGGCCGCCACGGAGGGCGCCCTCTTCGGGGTAGGCAGGCATGTGGGTGCGCTGGCCGGTGTATTCCTCGGGGGAGCGGACGTCGATCAAGGGGTTGCCCAAATGTGCCAGGACATCCTCCTTGAAGGCCCGGATGGGAGCGTCGTCGCGCTCGACCTCGGGGTATTCGCCCGCAGCAGGCCGGGAGACCTCAGTGGTCAGCTCGCGGCCCTCGGCGATCCATTTGTCGCGTCCGCCATCAAGGAGGCGGACATCCTGGTGACCGAACAACGTGAAGACCCACAGGGCGTAGGCAGCCCACCAGTTGGACTTGTCGCCGTAGATCACCACAGTGCTGTCGCGCGAGATGCCCTTGGAAGCGGCGAGGGCAGCGAAGGCTGCCCCGTCGACGTAGTCCCGGGTGACTTCATCGTTCAGGTCGGTGTGCCAGTCGATCTTGACTGCTCCCGGGATGTGCCCGGTTTCGTACAGCAGGACGTCCTCGTCGGACTCGACCAGCACCAACTTGCCGTCGGCTACAGCGCCGTCAGCAATTGCTGCCGCGAGCCAGTCGGTGGAAACGAGGCGTTCAGGGTTCGCGTAAGAGGCAAACTTTTCGTTTTGTTCAACGGGGTAGGACATGATGGCCTTTCACTGACAACGGACGGAGCCAGGCCGTGGAAGGTGGTGCAGGTGCGGGCCCGGCCTGCTTCAACACTAACCACGGGCTGCGCGGATTGCTTCCCGGCGGTCATACGGTGAAACATGGGCTTGGTCACGTGCCAGTTACCGTGGCGTCCGTTGCCGGTATTCTTGCTGGGGACCCAATGCCGAAGGAACGGACCACCGTGGTAAAGATCGAACAACTGGCTGCCCGCACGCCGGCAGTTTCCGTGGAGGAACTCCTCAAGGGTTTCTACCCGTCTCCCCGGTTCGGAGAGGTGTCGTTCGACAGTTACAGGCCCGATCCTTCCCAGCCAAGCCAGGCCAACGCGGTGAAACTCCTGTCGGCATTTGTCGATGGCGTAGGCAACGGCAATGACGCTGGACTCTTCAAAAAGCTTTTCGCCAAGAAGGCACCGGCCACGAGGGCCGGGATCTACCTCGATGGCGGATTCGGTGTGGGTAAGACCCACCTCCTGGCGTCCCTTTGGCACAGGTCTCCAGGCCCCAAGGCGTTTGGAACGTTCGTGGAATACACCAACCTGGTGGGGGCGTTGTCGTTCCGCAAGACCGTGGAAGCGCTGAGCAACTACAAACTGGTGTGCATCGACGAATTCGAACTCGATGATCCCGGAGACACGGTGCTGATGTCCCGCCTCATGCGGGAACTCGCCGACGCCGGTGTGAAGCTTGCTGCCACGTCGAACACCCTGCCTGGTTCACTGGGCGAAGGCCGCTTCGCCGCCGTCGACTTCCAGCGGGAAATCCAGGTACTCGCGGACCAATTCGACGTCGTCAGGATCGACGGCGAGGACTTCCGCCACCGTGGCCTTCCCGCCGCGCCGGCACCGCTCAAGACCGAAGAACTCAAGCACCGGATGCGGACTGAGTTCGACGGGAAGACCGTGGCGGTGGATGATTTCCGCACCTTGGTCAACCATCTGGCTGCGGTGCACCCCAGCCGGTACCGTCAACTCATTTCCGGCGTGGAGGCCGTGGTGTGGAGCGACGTCGAAACCATTACGGAACAGGCCGTCGCGCTCCGTTTCGTGGTGCTGGCCGACCGGCTCTATGACAAGGATGTGCCCATTCTGGCCAGTGGCGTTCCCTTCGACCAGCTCTTCACCGAAGAGATGATGACGGGCGGATACATGAAGAAGTACTTCCGCGCCGTTTCGCGCCTGACCGCCCTGGCCCGCGAAGCACAAAATCACGAACCTGCCTGAATCAGACCGCTTTTCGGGGTCCGCGGTCCTTCAACACCCAGCGGATAACGATTCCGCCTGCCAAGGCCCAGAACGCTGCGCCGACACCGGCGAAAGCAATTCCTGAAGCTGCCAGCAGGAAAGTGATGCAGGCCGGTATCCTCTCCTCAGCCACTGCCAGCGCAGACGAGATCGAGGCTGCCAAAGTACCCAGCAACGCGAGGCCCGCGACGGCCTCAAGGAGTCCCGGGGGCGCTGCCGCGACAACCGTAACGAGCGCTGCCGACGCCGCCGCGAGGACCAGATACGCCAAACCGGAGACGAAGGCGGCGATCCAGCGCCGGCCGTGATCCTTGCCTGCTTCCTCCCCGGCGGCAAGCGCGGCGCTTAGCGCTGCCAGGTTGATCGCATGGCCGCCGAACGGTGCGCCGGCAATGGTTCCGGCTCCGGTCACCAGCATGGACGGCCGCCACGGGGTGGTGTATCCAAAGGACTTCAAGACAGCTACGCCGGGAATGTTTTGCGACGCCATGGTGACCACGAACAACGGCAGCGCCAAGCCGATGGCAGCCTCCACGGAGAACACCGGCGTTGTCCATTCCAGCCGCGGGAGGAGGCTCTCAGCCGGGATCTGTACGCCCGAGGACATGATGTGGATCCCAATCACCGCCAGTGCCACCAGCAGCGATGCAGGAACGGACCAGCGCGGCGCGAATTTCATCAGCACAATCCAGCACAACAGCACCGGGGCGATCAACGCCGGTGCCGTACCCAGCGACTTGAAGGGTGCAAGGCACAAGGGGAGAAGGACACCTGCGAGCATGGCCTGGGCCAAGGCCGTGGGAATCTTTGCCATCAACCTCCCGAGCAACGGAACCAACCCCGTGAGGACGATCAGCACCCCGACCAACAGGAAGGCCCCCACGGCCGCCGGCCACCCGCCGTCGACCGTTCCTGCGGTCGCAAGGAGCGCCGCACCGGGAGTTGACCACGCGAGGGTCACCGGCATCCTGCTCCGCCAGGACAGCCAGAGGATGCCCAGACCAAAAGTCAGGGTCAGGGCCAGCAATCCGCTGGAGGCTTGTCCTTGATCCGCGCCTACTGCCCTGAGTCCAGCAAGGACGACAGCGAATGATGAAGTGAACCCGACCAAGGCTGTGACGATGCCTGCAGTGATCGGCGGTCCCAGAGCGTCCCGGGTGGCACGACTGTTGGTGGTTGTCGGGGAGGCTGAAGGCATAAGCTCCAAAATACCTGACCTGTTGGCGGCCGTTGCAAACGCCAACAGCACCGGTTAAACGCCAAGGGCACCGGTGGCGCCTCTCGGCGGGACCGGTGCCCCCTTGACGTATCTGGTACGGCGGCTCAGGCAGCTACGGCTGCTTCGGCTCATCCGTGACGGGAGCCTGCTCAGGCTGACCGTCGTTCTTGGCCACGAAGTCGGAAGCGGCGTTCTGGACCTTGTCGACGTGACCGGCGTACTTGCCGCCCGTCTTTTCGTCCACAAAATCCCCGGCCTTTTCGATGCCATTCTTGATGGCTTCTTCGTTGCCTTGAATGAGACCCTGAGCCTTGCCCTTCAGGTCGTCAATTAAACCCACGGGCACCTCCCTTCCATCGCGGAGCCAGTTCGCTCCTCCGCGTCCGACCCTAACACCAGTTCCCTGAGGTGCCAAGGGCTCAAACGCGGCCTGTGGATAACTAGGCCAACGGTTCGTTGGCGACCTTGTGCCGCGGGCTGTCCGGGTTCATCAGGGAATGCTTGCGGCCGTAGGCGAAATAGATCACCAGGCCGATGATGAGCCAGACGCCGAACCGTACCCAGGTTTCCCAGTGGAGCTGGAACATCAGGAACGCCGATGCCAGCACGCCGAAGGCGGGAACAAGGGGCATGAGCGGCAGGCGGAAGGTACGCGCTGCGTTCGGCTTGGTGTACCGGAACACGATCACCGAAACACAGACCACGACGAAGGCTGCCAGGATGCCGATGTTGGTCAGGTCCGCAACTTCCTTGATTGGGAAGACACCAGCCAGGAAGGCCGAGGCGATGCCTGCGATCCACGTGACACGCTGCGGGGTGCCGTGGCGGTCAGTCTTGGCAAACCAGCCGGGCAGCAGCCCGTCGCGGCTCATGGAGAACCAAACGCGGGTGACACCCAGGAGGAACGTCAGCATCACGGTCAGGATGGACAGCACCGCGAACACCGAAATGATGGTGGCGATGACCGGGAGGCCGACGCCGGTGAACGCCGAGGCGAAGCCGGCGGTCGGGTTGATGTCCTTGTAGTTCTGCATTCCTGTAAGGACGAGCGTGGCCGCAACATAGAGCAGCATGGCGATGATCAGCGACAGGATGATGGCCTTGGGCATGTGCTTCTTGCCGTCCTTGGCTTCCTCCGCTGCAGTACTCATGGCGTCGTAACCAAAGACCGCGAAGAAGACGGTCGCGGCACCAGCCACAACGGGGCCGAAACCGCTGGGCATGAACGGGTTGTAGTTCTCGGTGTTCACGTAGAAGATGCCGAGCCCGATGATGAACAGGATCAGGATGACCTTGATGGCCACGGCCACCAGTTCGAATCGGCCGAACGCCTTGGTTCCACGGCTCAGGATCCAGGTCACCAGAAGGCAGACGAGGATGGCGGGAAGATTGATGATGCCGCCCTTGCCTTCATCGGCAGTGGACGTCATCCAGGTTGGCATGTGGATGCCAATGCCGGAGAGGAAGGCGTCGAAGTAGCCGGAAATGCCGATGGCTACCACCGCCACGATGGCGATGTATTCAAGCAGCAAGTCCCAGCCGATGAACCAGCCGATGATTTCGCCCAGCGCAACGTAGCCGTAGGTGTAGGCCGATCCGGCGCGGGGGATCATGCCGGCAAATTCGGCATAGGACAATGCAGCCGCCCCGGAGGCGAGTCCGGCGATCAGGAAGGAAAACAGGACGGCCGGGCCCACGCCCGGGGTGCTGTCGCTGCCGTGGGCTACCAGGCCCGCAAGGGAGAAAATTCCGACGCCGATAATTCCGCCGACGCCGATGGCCGTCAGCTGCCAAAGGCCAAGACTCTTAAAGAGCCCGCTGTGCTTGCTTTCTTCCTCGATATCGTCGATGGGCTTGCGCCTCAGGACGGACTGTGAAGCCGTCTTTACATTCATGGGGGTACTCCTGCCGGTAGGCGTGGAACGGTGATGAGCTCGCAGTACATTATGCGAGCGGAATCACATTAGATAAAGCGACTTCTTCCGAGGGGTATCGGTTACTTCTCATGATGAATTGGGTCGCAGGTAAATGAGGGCATAAAAAAAGCAGCTCCTGGGAGCTGCTTTTCGTGGAGCGGACGACGAGATTCGAACTCGCGACATCCACCTTGGCAAGGTGGTGCTCTACCAGCTGAGCTACGTCCGCACATGTTGCCTGCCAGACTGGGTCTGGCTTTCAACAACAAACAAGTTGCCTTGTTCTGGTGGGCGATACTGGGATCGAACCAGTGACCTCTTCCGTGTCAGGGAAGCGCGCTACCGCTGCGCCAATCGCCCGTTACCGGGTCCTGCAATGAGGAGAGCGGACGACGAGATTCGAACTCGCGACATCCACCTTGGCAAGGTGGTGCTCTACCAGCTGAGCTACGTCCGCACATGTTGCCTGCCAGACCGGGTCCGGCTTTCAACAACAAACAAGTTGCCTTGTTCTGGTGGGCGATACTGGGATCGAACCAGTGACCTCTTCCGTGTCAGGGAAGCGCGCTACCGCTGCGCCAATCGCCCATGCATCCAGCAAAAGCCGGAAGACATGGTTTTCACCGAGGTGGGTACGGGATTCGAACCCGTGTATACGGCTTTGCAGGCCGCTGCCTCGCCTCTCGGCCAACCCACCGTGTAAGCAGGATTCCGGGGAATACTTGCCTTGACAGTGCCTTGCGAGCGGACGACGAGATTCGAACTCGCGACATCCACCTTGGCAAGGTGGTGCTCTACCAGCTGAGCTACGTCCGCAGTGCGGTTCCGACGGGCAACCCTGTAGGCATTCCGTCGCTTTCCGACGAGTAAAAACTCTATAGGAGGTTCCTGCATTCTCCAAATCGGTAGCTTGGATCCGGGTGCGGCGGGCCTTGGTTCCTTGTACTGACGCGGATTCGGGCGAGTTTCACTGCTGTAATTCCACAGCTGTAGTTCACCGGCCTTCGGCAGCCTTCCGCTCGTTTTGCAATCCGGCCCGGGTCCGTTAGTGTTTTCTATGCACCCGGGCGATTGGCGCAGTGGTAGCGCGCTTCGTTCACACCGAAGAGGTCACTGGTTCGAACCCAGTATCGCCCACCAAAAGAAGGCCCCCGGAGATCCGGGGGCCTTTTGGGTTTCTGGACCTTTCCACAAATTCCTGGGAGCTGCGCGGGACTCGTGACCGGGTTTCCTGGTCTGGGATGTATGGCGATTGCCGCAGAGTCGGTATGCGTGCCGGAAGACCCTGTCACGGTGCCGATCGAACAGTACGCCGAATGCTGCACCGTCACCAGTCAGACTCCGCGTCCATAATCCGGCATCGTGAGATTCCAAATTCCCCATAACCTGTAGTGTCCGCAAGATCACAAAGGGTTTCACGATTGCGCAAAAAAATTTTGAACTGATGAATCAGGCGTCCGCTCCAGCAGGCACATGCTTGGCATAAGGATCTTATCGACAGCATCATGAATTGCCTTGCTTCAGCACATACTTAGCATGCAGGAACCTGAGGATGCTGAACAGCTTCGCACCGCGGAGCAACCCCGCCCGCCGTTTGAGGAGCTGGCCCGGAGCGCGCCCGTCCTTGCCGGCAAGCTTGCCCGGCTCTCTCCGGAGCAGCTCCTCAGGATCTTCCCGCCGGAGAATTCTGTCGGTCCTCTATGACAAAGTCTTTATATGACTGCTCCACTGCTTGCCCACGCTACTGACTACGGCCGGATGTATGCCCGCTCCACCACAGAGCAATTCTCCGTGCCATCCATCACGACGGTGATCGGCCAACAGGCCCATGCACTGGACGGTTGGTTCAGCTACATGGGGGCAAGCAGCCTGGCGGCGGATCCTGACCTCCCGGCGATCCTCGGAAGTCCGGCAAAAGTGCGGCAAGCAGTCAATAAGGCATCCAAGGCAGCCGAGGTGTACCGGGACGCGGCTGCGGCGCGTGGTGATCGCGTCCATACATACTGCGAGCAGGTAGCTTTGCGGGCCCTGGGACGCCCGCACCGCATGCAGGAATGCAGGGACGAACTTGCAGCCAACGGTGAGCAGGCGTTTGCGGCCCGCTTCGATGAATGGTGGGAGTTGTACCGGGTGGAGCCGCTGGCGCCCGAAATTACGGTGTGGAACAAGACAGTGGGCTATGCGGGGACGCTGGACCTGGTGGCCAAAATCAATGGACGTATTTGTCTCATTGACTACAAAACCAAGGGCACCACCCGTGACGGAACGGTTAAATCCCTTGACGACAAAGTGGTCATGCAGCTTACGGCCGGGATGAAAGCCGAAGAAAGCCTGGTGGACCCCGTTTCGGGTGAGTGGGAACCCTGGAGGTACGGGGACAATCCCATGTTGCTGGCTGTTGCCATCGGAGAAACCGAGGTGAGGCCCATGCGGGCAAACCCGGAGATTCTCAAGCACCACTGGTGGAAGTTCTGTGCCCTTCGGCGGGTGTGGGAGATGTCGGCGGATGTCACTGCTGCCGGACAAGCCCTGCTGCCGGTTGCGCCACCGGTGTTTACTGCGGCCGGTGCCGCGCCGGCCAACAGCGGCGGTGCCATGACCTCAACTAAACTGGCTTAGGCTCCGCAACGCGAGGGCCGGGTTCGACGATCGTGAGGACAGGCAAAGCATGGCAATTTTGAGTATCCGAATCATCGGGGATCCGGTGCTGCGCACCGTGGCCGACCCCGTCACCGACTTCGGTCCGGAGCTCGCCAAGCTGGTAGCTGACATGACAGAAACCATGGAGGACGTTGAGGGCGCAGGCCTGGCCGCTCCGCAGGTCGGCGTCAGCCAGCGCGTCTTCACTTACCGCATTGGCGGAGTGGAGGGCCACATCATCAATCCGGTCCTGGAAAACAGCGAAGACTTCCAGCCTGACGAGGTAGAGGGTTGCCTCTCGATTCCCGGCCTTGGATTCCCCGTGCGCCGCTACAGGGCCACCCGGGCAACTGGTGTGGACCTGAACGGCAACCCGGTGTCGGTGGAGGCCGAAGGCATGCTGGCACGCTGTTTCCAGCACGAGACCGATCACCTTGACGGCGTGCTGTACACAGACAGGCTGGAAGGGGAGGACCGCAAGGCTGCCCTTCGCGCCATCAGAAACGCCAACTACCACGCCATAACCGAAAAGACGACGTCGAAGCGTGCTAACAGTGTGGGTTCAAGCTTCGGTGGGGGCAGTTTCGGGGTTCCCGAGTGAGGGTACTCTTCGCGGGGACGCCGGCCGTAGCTGTACCGTCGTTGGACGCTTTGGTTAAGGCCGGTTTCGACGTCGTTGCCGTCCTGACCCGCCCGGACGCTCCACTGGGCCGCAAACGCGTCATGACTCCCTCTCCAGTAGCGGCCCGCGCCGGGGAATTGGGCATCGAGGTCATTCGCGCGGCCAAGGTTGACGCCGATACCACGGCCCGCATCGCGGGTTATGCGCCTGATGTGGCCGCCATCGTTGCCTACGGCGGGATTGTTCCGCGCGCTGCCCTGGGCGTCCCCACGCATGGCTGGGTCAATCTGCACTTCTCTTTGTTGCCGGCTTGGCGCGGTGCTGCTCCTGTTCAGCGTTCCATCATTGCCGGAGACGACGTCACTGGCGCCGCAACGTTCCAGCTCGAAGAGGGCCTCGATACCGGGCCCGTGTTTGGAACCCTCACGGAAACTGTCCGGCCGGAAGATACTGCCGGCGATCTCCTTGAGCGGTTGTCCATCAGCGGAGCCGTGCTGCTGAGCCAGACGCTCTCCGCCATCGACGCCGGACAGGCTGCTCCGCAACCGCAGTCAGGAGAGGTGTCATTGGCTCCCAAGCTGACATTGGATGACGGGCGCCTGGACTGGCGGCAGCCGGCGCTGGCACTGAACCGCCGTTCCAGGGGAGTGACCCCGGAACCGGGAGCATGGACAATATTGGAAGGCCAGCGGGTCAAACTGGAACCTGTGACGTTGAGGCCCGGGATCGACGATCTCGCGCCCGGAACCATCCGGGTGGATGGCAAATCCGTACTCGTGGGCACCGGTTCCCACGCCGTAGAGCTTGGCCGGATTCAACCGGCCGGCAAGAAAATGATGTCGCCGGCCGATTGGGCCCGCGGCTTGGCAGCACCTGAGAGAGTGGTATTCGAATGAGTGAGTCCGGCCGTCGAGGCCCCAACAACAGCGGGAGCCGGGACGGCGGCGGGCAGGGCAACCGCGGGGCCAGGGGCGGTAGCCAACGCAACGCCCAAGGCAGGGAGCGGAACAGGGGACCCCAGCGCGGATTCACCAACAATGCGCCGTCGCAGCGTACCCGCCGGGCCGACCCTGCGCGCTTGGTCGCATTCGAGGTACTCCGGGCTGTCGCCTCGGAGGACGCCTACGCCAACCTGGTCCTCCCCGCGAGAATCCGGGAGCACCGCCTGGACCGTCGAGATGCCGGGTTCGCCACCGAGCTGAGCTACGGGGCACTGCGTGGCCAGGGTACCTATGACGCCATTCTGGCCCGTTGTGTTGACCGGCCCCTGGAGCAGCTGGACCCCGCGATCCTGGATGCCCTGCGGATCGGTGCGCACCAGCTACTGTCGATGCGGGTTCCTGCCCATGCCGCGTTGGACCAAACAGTAGGTTTGGCCCGTGCAGTCATTGGCGCCGGTCCATCGGCCCTGATCAACGCGGTACTCCGCAAGGTCACTGCCCACAGCATGGACGAGTGGTTGGATATCCTGCTGGACCAGGAAACCGATGAGACCAAGATCGCTGCCCTCCGCCATGCACACCCTGAGTGGATCGTCCGCGCGCTGCGGCAGTCACTGGTGAACCACGGCAGGCCCAAGGCCGAGATCGACGACCTCCTGGAAGCCGACAACGCGGCGCCGGTGGTCAACCTGGTGGCTCTACCGGGTCTGGGTGACCTGGATGAGGCCTTTGACAACGGAGCCACTCCCGGTGAACTCGTAGAAGGCTCGGCGCTCTCCGCAGGCGGGGACCTTGGCCGCTTCGAATCAGTACGGCGGGGCACCACGCGTGTCCAGGACGTGGGATCCCAGCTTGTTGCACGTGCGTTGGCCGGCGTGGAACTCGGGGAGCGTGCCGCCCATGGCGAGAAATGGCTGGATCTTTGCGCAGGTCCCGGTGGCAAGGCGGCGCTGCTGGCCGCCCTTGCCTATCGCGACGGAGCTACCCTCCTGGCAAACGAGCCGGCACCACACCGGGCCAAGCTTGTCCAACAGGCGCTGTCCGCTGTGCCCACGGAATCCTGGAGTGTGCGCACGGGCGACGGACGCGAAGTCGGCGCCGAGCAGCCAGAAGCTTTTGATCGTGTCCTGGTGGATGTTCCGTGCAGCGGCCTTGGCGCCCTGCGCAGGAGGCCGGAGTCACGTTGGCGTCGCTCGCCCAAGGACATCGGCGATCTCGGTCCGCTGCAGCGGGATCTCCTGAAATCGGCGATCGACGCCGTCAAACCCGGCGGCGTCGTGGCCTACGTGACGTGTTCTCCCCACCCTGCTGAGACCACCGCAGTGGTTGGCGACGTACTCTACAAGCGGGACGACCTCGAATTGCTCGACTCCGGGCAGGCACTCGACCATGTCAGCCTGACCGGAAATCTGGGTGCGGGACATGAGCTCACTGCCCAGCTGTGGCCGCACATCCACCAGACGGATGCCATGTTCATGGCCATTATCCGAAAGAAGCCGTAGCCGCTACATCCCCTGGCTGCGGCGGAACCATTCCTTTCGCTGCAGCCGTACCATGACCCATACCGACCCGAAGGAGCTGCCTTGTCTCAGTGCTGTATCAACCCGAGCATCTTGTCCGCGGACTTCGTCAACCTTGAGGCGGAGTTGCAGAGGATCAGCAACGCCGACGCCGTCCACGTCGACGTCATGGACAACCACTTCGTGCCCAACCTGACGCTCGGATTGCCGGTGGTACAGCGGATTCAGGCCGTAAGCCCTGTTCCGCTGGACGCGCATCTGATGATTTCCGACGTCGACCGCTGGGCGCCTGCCTACGCAGACGCCGGCGTCGCGTCCGTGACGTTCCACGCCGAGGCCGCCATGGCCCCGGTGAAACTGGCCCGTGAACTGCGGGAACGGGGATCCAAAGCAGGCATGGCCTTACGGCCTGCGACACCGGTAGAGCCCTACCTGGACATGCTCAGTGAGTTGGACATGCTGTTGATCATGACGGTGGAGCCCGGCTTCGGCGGGCAATCGTTCCTTGACATCACCCTGCCCAAGATCCGCCGTGCCCGTGCTGCCATCGAGGGTTCGGGCATTGCTGTAGCGATCCAGGTGGACGGCGGCATTACGGAGGAGACCATCGTCCGGGCTGCTGAGGCCGGCGCCAACGTCTTTGTTGCGGGCTCGGCTGTCTACGGTCACGAGGACCCGGCTGCGGCGATCGATCGGCTGCGCGCAGCAGGCCAGGCCGCGACGGCGGCCTAGGCCTTTACGCCGTCACCGGATATTACGAAGATGGCCGGGAATAGCCTGGTCATCGCTCTGGTTATGGCACAATAACAACACACATACGTGCTCCGGGGTCGGTGTAAGTCCGAACCGGCGGTTATAGTCCGCGACCCGCGAGCCACCGATGTCCTGAGCAATCCGGATAGAGGTGGCGGACGGTTGAACCGGTGGAATTCCGGTACCGACAGTTAAAGTCTGGATGGGAGAAGCACGTACAGTCATGCCGTGGGCGTTCCTTCAGTGACGCCCGGCATTGCGCTGTCGTACACCCCCGGAGTCATCGCGGCTTACTGGGAAGGAACGGCATGGATTTTCTGCGATGGCTCTTCGAAGCACAGATCCCCGTTGGAGGATCTGCTCTAGTCTTACGCGAAGTGCTTGGAAACATCTTTGGGTTACTCAGCGCCCTCGGCGGAATGCGCCGGAAAGTCTGGGCTTGGCCGGTAGGAATCATCGGCAACATCCTTTTGCTCACCGTGTTCCTCGGCAACGTATTCGGTGCTGCTGCGCCCGCAACCCTCTGGGGACAGGCCGGCCGGCAGGTGATGTTCATCGCCGTTGCACTTTATGGCTGGTACCGGTGGCGTCAAGGCCGGCAGTCGAGCACCCAGGGCCGGGCCGTGGTCCCCGGCTGGGCCGGTAACAAGGTGCGCCTGGTTCTGATCGGCGCGATGGTAGCCGGTACTGCGGCCTTGACGCCCCTGTTTGACGCCCTCGGCTCCTACCCGCCTGTGTGGGCAGACGCCTGGACCTTCATGGGCTCCCTTCTGGCCACTTACGGCATGGCCCGGGGATGGACTGAATTCTGGTTGATCTGGGTTGCCGTGGACATCGTGGGCGTGCCTCTGCTGTTCAGTGCCGGCTATTACGCCAGTGCTGTGATGTACCTGTTCTACGGGTTCTTTACCCTGACCGGATTCTTCGTGTGGTGGCGGGCCGAAAAGCGCGAGCGTGGCGCTGTTCAACCACTTCCGGCGCCCGCAGGAGCCGTGCGATGAGCGCGCAGGCCGTTGAGTTTTCGGCTACTGAAAAGGCCGCCATGGACGCAGCTCTCACCGCCGCCCTGGCTGGCCCGCGAGGAGCGAATCCGCTGGTTGGTGCAGTGATCCTCGGCGCGGAAGGCGAGCAACTTGCCACCGGCTACCATCGCGGTGCCGGAACGGCCCATGCGGAGGCCGACGCCATCTCCGAAGCCCGGCGCCAGGGAATCGACACCAAGGGCACCACCATGGTGGTCACCCTGGAGCCTTGCAACCATGTAGGCCGGACAGGTCCCTGTGCCCAGGCGATCATTGCAGCCGGCATCGCAAAGGTGATCTACGCAGTCGACGATCCGCACGACCCCGCCGCCGGCGGTGCCAAGACGCTGCGCGCGGCAGGAATCGATGTCACGTCCGGGCTCGGCTACGACCAATCCCTGGACTTGAACCGGGAATGGTTCGACGCCGTTGCCGCCAAACGCCCGTTCGTCACCTTGCATATTGCACAGACCCTGGACAGCCGGATCGCTGCTGTTGACGGCACCAGCCAGTGGATCTCCAGCGCAGAGTCGCTGGCAGACAACCACGCGTTGCGGCGCCTGATCGACGCGATCCTCGTGGGGACCGGAACCGTGCTCATCGACAACCCCCGGCTGACGGCGCGCACTCCTGACGGTGAACTTTCCCAACGCCAGCCCGTCCGGGCAGTCATGGGCCTGCGGGATGTCCCGGAGGGGGCAGCGGTACGGGGAACCGACGGCCGCTTCCGGCATCTGCCAACCCGGGATCCAGCAGAGGCCCTGGGCATGCTCTTCGAAGAGGGTGTCCGGCATGTAATGGTCGAAGGGGGTTCGAGCATTCTGAGTACCTTCCTTGCGGCGGAGTTGGTGGACGAGTTGATTGTCTACCTGGCGCCGACCCTGCTGGGGTCCGGTACTCCGGCGCTGAACGACTTGGGCATCGGCACGCTCGCCGAAGCCCAGCACTGGGCGTGGGACGAGGCATCAGGGGGTCCGGTACGGACCCTCGGCAACGACCTGCGGCTCCATCTCCGTCCGGCCGGACGTGCTGCCAACACCACTAAGAATTCGATTCCGCAGAAGAATATGGTTTCACGCAGTGACGCCGCGGAATATGTCACAGGAGGACACTGATGTTTACCGGAATCGTTGCAGAACAAGGCACTGTCCTGGGTATCGAGCATGACGGCGATGCCAGCGCAACGCTGCGCTTGAAGGCCCCCACCACTACCGGGGACCTGCCGTTGGGCGGCTCCATTGCCGTCAACGGTGTCTGCCTCACGGCCACCCGCATTGATGGACAGGACTTCAGCGTCGATGTCATGGGCGAGACCCTGACGCGCACCACCATCGGGGAATTGGCTGCGGGAGACACCGTGAACCTGGAACGCTGTGTTCCTGCCGGCGGACGGCTGGATGGCCACGTCGTGCAAGGCCATGTTGACGGCGTGGGGGAGCTGCTCGAGCGCGAAGCGCTGGGTAACTGGGACCGCTTGCGGTTCGGCGTCCCCGCCCCGCTGGCACGCTACATCGCCGAAAAAGGTTCCATCGCCGTCGACGGGGTATCGCTCACGGTGACCGCCGTCAGCGCGGCTTCCGAAAAGGACGCGTGGTTCGAAGTCGGCCTCATCCCCACCACGCTTGAGGAGACGGGCCTCGGAGCGAAACCGGTTGGCGGGCACGTCAACCTGGAAGTGGATGTCCTGGCAAAATACACCGAACGGCTTCTGTCGTTCGCTCCGCGGCAGGAGGGCACCCGATGAGCGCCTCCACGACCCCGCAACCGGCGACGTCGCAGCGTCCGGGCCTGGACTCCGTGGAATCCGCCATCGCAGCCATGGCGGCCGGGCGGGCCGTCATTGTGGTGGACAACGAGGACAGGGAAAACGAAGGCGACATCATTTTTGCCGCTGAACATGCCACCCCGGCCCTGATGGGTTGGACCATCCGATATTCCTCCGGCGTCATCTGTGTTCCGTTGGAAGGCCAGCGGGCCGACGCGCTGATTCTGCCCCCGATGGTCGAAATCAACGAAGATGCTAAGGGTACTGCCTATACTGTTTCCTGTGACGCTGCGGTAGGAGTCAGCACGGGTATTTCTGCCACGGACCGGGCCCTGACGGCCCGGATCCTGGCGGACCCGAGCAGCACTCCGGCGTCACTCACCCGCCCCGGGCATATTTTTCCGCTTCGGGCCGTTAAGGGGGGAGTGCGAGAACGTCCGGGACACACGGAAGCTGCCGTGGACTTGTGTCGCCTGGCCGGGCTCGCCCCGGTGGGTGTGATCGCAGAGTTGGTACATGACGACGGTGAAATGATGCGCTTGGACAGCCTGCGCGGGTTCGCCGCTGAACATGGATGCCCCCTCATCTCCATCGAGGACCTGGTGTCGTATGTTGAGGCGACGGAGTCCCGGGCGGCGCAGGTTTCACGGGTAGACGAGGAGAAGCGATGACCGCATCGACAACACGCAGCAGTGAGCACACGGAGCCCGGTCCGCACCCCGTAAGCGGGGGACCGATCGTCCAGTTGCCGACGGCCTTTGGTGAATTTGTGGCGCAGGCGTGGACGGATCATGTCACGGGGGTTGAACATCTCGCGGTCAGCTCGCCCAATCCGCCCAAGGGCGGCCAGGCACCCTTGGTCAGGCTGCACTCTGAATGCCTGACCGGAGATGTGTTCGGTTCCTACCGCTGCGATTGCGGTGAACAGCTTGCCTTCGCCCTGGAGCTCATTCACAGGGAAGGCGGCACGCTGCTCTACCTGCGTGGACAGGAAGGGCGCGGCATCGGACTCGCCAACAAGATCAAGGCCTACGCCCTGCAGGAAGCCGGTTTTGACACTGTCGAGGCCAACGAGCAACTGGGCCTGCCGGTCGATGCCCGTTCCTACAGCGCAGCGGGTCAGATCCTTGCCGAAATGGGTCTCAACGAAGTCCGGCTGTTGAGCAACAACCCGGACAAACAGCACCGCCTGGACAAAGCCGGGGTGACTGTCGTGGAGATGGTGCCTACGGAGGTGCCGTCCCGGGAGCAGAACCTTCGGTACCTGCAAACCAAGAAGGACCGTATGGACCACCGGCTGACGCTCGACGTCGAGCCGGTCAGCAACGGCAAGAAGACAGCTTCACCCCAAACCTCAAACAGCAACCAAGACTGAACGGATCCCCAGCACACCATGAGCGGACACGGCGCGCCCACAATCGACCTCACCACCCTCAACCCTGAAGAAACCTCGAAGCTCAAGCTCGCCATCGTGGCCGCGAGCTGGCACACCCAGATCATGGACGGCCTGGTGGACGGTGCCCTGCGTGCCGCGAAGGAAGCAGGCATCGCCGAACCCACCCTGGTGCGGGTTCCAGGCAGTTTTGAATTGCCGGTTGCAGCCGCCAGGCTGGCACCGCACTTTGACGCCGTCGTGGCCCTGGGCGTTGTTATCCGTGGCGGAACCCCGCACTTTGACTACGTTTGCCAGGCCGCGACGTCGGGACTCACCGATGTCAGCGTCCGCACCGGCGTGCCGGTCGGCTTCGGCGTACTCACCTGCGATACGGAACAACAGGGCCTTGACCGGGCCGGCCTCCCGGGTTCCCAGGAGGACAAGGGCCACGAGGCGGTCACCGCTGCCCTGGCCACCGCTGTGACGCTCAAGCAATACAGCTGATTCCAGCGCGAACGGAGGGGATGTGAGTGTGTGTTCACTCACATCCCCTTCGTCATGCAACGCCCCAACAAGCGGCGCCGGGCCCGGAGCAAGTAGTCTGGAGGGCGTGAAGAATTTCGAGACGCTGTTCGCAGAACTGAGTGAGAAAGCAGCGACCCGTCCGGCAGGCTCGCGCACGGTAGCCGAGCTGGACTCCGGAATCCACGGCATCGGCAAGAAGGTGGTCGAAGAGGCCGCCGAAGTCTGGATGGCCGCGGAGTACGAATCGGACGAGGCCGCTGCTGAGGAAATCTCTCAGCTGCTGTACCACCTGCAGGTCCTCATGCTCGCCAAGGGCCTCAGCCTGGAAGACGTTTACAAGCATCTCTAGCCACGCCCCTCCGCACGCATTTCAAGCGGAGTCAGCCGCGTGGCCGATGTGCCTGAAACCTCCATTCCAAAAAGAAAGTCTCTCCCAATGCTCCGTGTAGCAGTCCCCAACAAGGGATCCCTGTCCGAAGCCGCCTCGGCAATGCTTTCCGAGGCCGGCTACCGCCAGCGCCGCGACTCCCGCGAACTGGTGATGGTTGATCCTGACAACGACATTGAGTTCTTCTTCCTCCGTCCCCGTGACATCGCCGTCTATGTAGGCCAGGGAACCCTGGACGTCGGCATCACCGGCAGGGACCTCCTGCTTGACGCGAAGGTGGAAGCCGAAGAGTTGCTGCCCTTGGGCTTCGCGCCTTCGACTTTCCGTTTCGCCGGCCCTGTTGGTGACTTCACCGGCGTCGAGCAGCTTGAAGGCAAGCGGCTGGCCACAAGCTATGACGGCCTCCTGCGTGACTACCTCGCTGAACGCGGCGTCAACGCCACAGTGGTCCGTCTCGATGGGGCCGTGGAATCATCCGTCCGCTTGGGCGTGGCCGACGCCATTGCCGATGTCGTGGAAACCGGCAATACCCTCAAGGCCGCCGGCATGGAGATCTTCGGCGACCCCATCCTGAAGTCCGAAGCCGTCCTGATCCGTCGTACGGGCTCCGCTGGCGCAGCCAACGGGACCGCGAAGGAAATCGACATCCTCATCCGCCGCCTTCAAGGCGTTCTGGTTGCGCGCCAGTACGTGCTCATGGACTACGACATCCGCAAGGACCTTGTGGAAGACGCCGCGGCGCTGACTCCCGGACTTGAATCGCCCACGGTCTCGCCGCTTCGCGATTCCGAGTGGGTAGCCGTGCGGTCCATGGTTCCCAAGAAGGAAACCAACCGCATCATGGATGAGCTTTACGACCTCGGCGCGCGCGCCATCCTGGTCAGCAGCATCCACGCCTGCCGGATCTGACCCACACTGACCGACTAGAGCCCAGCAGAACTGAGGAGCAGCACATGGCTGTAGCCGTACGCGTCATTCCATGCCTGGACGTGGACGCCGGCCGCGTCGTCAAGGGTGTCAACTTTGAAGGCCTTCGCGACGCCGGAGACCCTGTGGAACTCGCCCACCGGTACGAC
Source organism: Paenarthrobacter sp. C1 (assembly GCF_049315185.1). Classification (NCBI taxonomy): domain Bacteria; kingdom Bacillati; phylum Actinomycetota; class Actinomycetes; order Micrococcales; family Micrococcaceae; genus Paenarthrobacter; species Paenarthrobacter sp. C1. The sequence continues at coordinate 1,943,050 of NZ_CP186052.1, forward strand.
AATGGCGGGGCAGACGAACTGACGTTCCTGGACGTCACGGCGTCGTCAGGGAACCGCGAAACAACGTTCGACGTCGTCCGTCGCACCGCAGAGGAAGTGTTCATTCCCCTCACCGTGGGTGGTGGCGTCCGCGGGGTGGCCGAGGTGGACAAGCTCCTGCGCTTTGGTGCGGACAAGGCGTCCATCAACACAGCCGCCGTTGCCAGGCCCGATGTCATCGATGAAATTACCCGCCACTTCGGCTCCCAGGTCCTGGTGCTCTCCGTCGACGCGCGCCGGACCCGGGAAGGCGACGCCCCGACGTCGTCCGGGTTTGAAGTCACCACGCACGGCGGCCGGACCGGTACCGGAATCGATGCCATTGCCTGGGCGAAGGAAGCCGCGGACAGGGGAGTGGGGGAGATCCTGCTCAACTCCATTGACGCCGACGGCACCAAGGACGGCTTCGACCTTGAGCTGATCCGTTTGGTTCGGGCAGCCGTGAATATCCCGATTATCGCCTCGGGCGGTGCCGGTGCCCCGGAGCACTTTCCGCCCGCTGTACAGGCTGGGGCTGACGCTGTGCTGGCCGCCTCGGTGTTCCACTTCGGTCCGGATGACATGATCGCTCAGGTCAAGGCCGCGATCCGCGAGGCCGGCTTCGAAGTCCGCTAGGCAACGCAAACGCGGGGTCGCTGCTGGCCATCATCCCTTGCGGGATGGGCCATCAGCGACCCCGCGTAGCTTGGTTAAAGGCCGATGTCCGCTGACTGCAAGAGCGCGACGGCGTCCGGCTGGCCTTCGAAGGTGACCAGGGCCTGGTTGGTGCGGCCGTGGGCGTGCATGAGAAGCTCGCCCGGCTCGCCAACGATGGCGACGGATACGGGTGCGCGCTTGGCCACATGCCGCGGCCCCGTGGGCCTGACAAGGACGATGCCGAGGTCCACGCCGCGGTACAGGAACGCTGCACGCTTGATGAGGTCATTCCAGAGTGCATCCGAATAGGCCTCGTCCAGTGCCCTCGGCGCCCACCTGTCGCCGGCGCGGCGGATGTCCTCGGTGTGCACGAAGTACTCGATGAGGTTGGAGGTCTCGTCCAGCGCCTTGATCTTCAAAGGAGAGAAAGCGGGAGGCCCGGAGCGGAACGTCTTGACGAGGTCCGCGTAGGCGTCCGTGGTCTTCAGCTGGGAGGCCAGCTTGGAGGTGGCTTTTTCCGATGCCTTGCCCAGACTGGGAATCAACAGTCCAAGACCGACAGCGATTTTCCGCTCCCGCAGGTACAAATGCGCGGCAAGGTCACGGGTCCGCCAGCCTTCGCAGAGCGTGGGGGAGTCAGGCCCGGCCGCCAGCAGGGTTTCGGCCAGTACTTCTCGGGAGGGATCGACGAAATGCATCACTTGTGAAACTAGCACGATCGGAGCGCTCTTGCGCAGTGGAACCGCCGCAGAACCGCCAGTCCCGTCAAAGGCACTAGACTTGATCTGATGTCAGAGCAGTCCGCCCCCAGCCCCTCTCCCGCCGTGGAGCTTTTTAGCGACCCCGCGGGTCCGTTGCCGCAGGAGATCGCGGACGCTCTCAAGCGCGATTCCGCCGGCCTGGTTGCTGCTATTGTGCAGCAGCACGACACCAACGAGGTCCTCATGCTCGGATGGATGGATGACGAGGCACTGCACCGCACCATGACCACCGGGCGCGTCACGTTCTACTCCCGCTCCCGCCAGGAATACTGGCGTAAGGGCGACACTTCCGGACACGTACAGTTCGTGAAGTCCGTCGCCCTTGATTGCGACGGCGATGCCCTCCTGATCCGCGTGGACCAGATCGGCGCAGCCTGCCACACCGGAACCCGGACCTGCTTCGACGGTCGCGACTTTACAGTCGTTACGGGCTACCGCGACTAAGGCACCCAGCACTTACCACTGACGCACCACCTCATACCAAAAGGCGGAGAACAATAGCCATGCAGGACCTTGGAATCATCAGCCCGGGCCTGGAAGAGTTCCGGGAACTCGCCGTCCACAGCCGTGTCATCCCCGTGCGGCTCAAAGTCCTGGCCGATGCAGAAACCCCCATTGGCCTTTACCGGAAGCTCGCCAAGGGACAGCCCGGCACCTTCCTCCTGGAATCAGCAGCAGTAGGCGGGGCCTGGTCGCGTTATTCGTTCATCGGTTCAAAGTCCCGCGCAACCCTGACCACCCAGGACGGCCAGGCACACTGGATCGGTGAGCCGCCCGTCGGCGTGCCAGTTTCCGGGAACCCGGTGGAGGCCGTCCGCAACACGATTGCCGCACTGCAGACCGATCGTTTCGAGGGCCTTCCGCCCTTCACCTCCGGCCTGGTCGGCTTCCTTGGCTGGGAATCCGTGCGCCACTGGGAACGCCTGACCTCTCCGCCCGAGGACGACCTGCAGTTGCCGGAGATGGCGCTGAACCTGGTCACCGACATGGCGGTTCATGACAACTTCGACGGCACTGTCCTGCTCATTGCCAATGCCATCAACTTCGACGGCAGCAGCGAACGCGTCGATGATGCCTGGCACGATGCCGTGGCTCGAGTGCAAGCGCTCCTGGACCAGATCAGCACGCCCGTTCCCCAGCCTGTTTCCGTTTTGGACACGGCGGCCCTGGACTTTGCCTCAAGCGTGCAGGAACGCTGGGAGGAAGCGAAGTACCTGGAAGCCATCGACCGTGGCAAGGAAGCGATTGTTGACGGCGAAGTGTTCCAGGTGGTGATTTCGCGCCGCTTCGAGATGGAATGCGCCGCAGATCCCCTGGATGTCTACCGCGTGCTGCGCAACACCAACCCCAGCCCCTACATGTACCTCTTCAGCCTCGAAGATGCAGACGGCCGCGAGTACTCGATTGTCGGGTCCTCGCCGGAAGCGTTGGTGACGGTGACCGGTGAGGAAGTCATCACGCACCCCATCGCCGGTTCACGTCCCCGAGGGAAGACTGTAGAGGCCGACAAAGCCCTGGCCACAGAGTTGCTCGCGGACCAGAAGGAACGCGCGGAACACCTGATGCTGGTGGACTTGTCCCGTAACGACCTTTCCAAAGTGTGCGTGGCCGGGACAGTCGATGTCACCCAGTTCATGGAAGTGGAGCGCTTCAGCCACATCATGCACCTCGTTTCAACTGTGGTGGGGCAGCTTGCTCCCCACGCCAAGGCATACGACGTCCTCAGGGCAACCTTCCCGGCAGGTACTTTGTCCGGCGCCCCGAAGCCCCGTGCGCTGCGGCTCCTCGATGAACTCGAACCGCACCGCCGCGGCATCTACGGTGGCGTGGTGGGCTACCTGGACTTCGCCGGTGACATGGACATGGCCATTGCCATCCGTTCGGCACTGCTCCGTGAGGGCCGCGCCTATGTGCAGGCCGGCGGTGGAATCGTGGCCGATTCGCACAAGCCTTCGGAAGCGCTTGAAACGGTAAACAAGGCAGCTGCGCCGCTTCGCGCCGTGCACACCGCAGGCTCATTGCAGAACATTGCGGTGGACGCCGGCCGGGCCGAAGTTCCCGACGACGGGACGCCTGCCTCGTGAGCGCCGCCGCATCCGCACTTCCCGCCAGGACTTCACCGCGCTGGGCCCGTAAATCCACACTGGTGCTCGCCGCGGTCGTGCTGGCCCTCGCTGTCTTCGGAACCACCACCCAGACCTGGATTGAAGTGCAGCTTGACCCCTCCGGTGTATCCAGCAGCAACCTCCAGGTTCCCGGAAACAAGGCTGCTACCGCAGTCACGGCTCTGGCCCTGGTGGCCCTGGCCGGTGGCCTGGCGGCATCCATTGCAGGCAAGGTGGCGCGCTGGATCATTGCGGTCATCATTGCTTTGTCCGCGGTAGGGATCATCCTGGCGGCCACTACCGTGCTGACCGATCCGCTCGGCGCAGCGCAGGGTGCCATTGCAGCCGCGACGGGCCTTGCGGGTGGACAGGCGAGTGTCGCTGCGACGGCCTTCCCCGTAGTAGCCATAGTGGCCGGGGCGCTGCTGGCAGTGGTTGCGGTGGGCTTGCCGGTGGCCGGGCGTTACTGGAAGACCCGCACCAAGTACGACACCAATGCCGTCAGGAATGACGGCGAACCGGTGGATGAGATCGACAGCTGGGACAGCCTGTCGCGCGGCGAGGACCCTACGTAGGCAGCCGGGAGCGGGTTTCGCGCAGCTTCATTGCGACTTTGCCGCCACCGTTGCCCCGGACGTCGGTCCATGTCCCCGGCTGACGTCAATAAATGGCAGAATGTAAGCAGTATTCATCCTGAGGAGATTTCACATGAGCAAAACCACAGTGTCCGCAAACCAAACTGAATCCACCATGGCCAGCCACGCTGACGCCATCGGTCACGGAAACAGCCCGGCTGCCTGGACCTGCGTGATTGTCATGCTGGTTGGTGCCTTGATTTCCTCCATCGCTTTCGTCATCGCCAGCACCCCGATCTTCGTCGGCGGCCTGGTTGTCATGGTTATCGGCCTGATTGTTGGCCTGGTTATGCGCAAGGCGGGCTACGGAGTGGGCGGCAGCAAGCTGCAGAACAACGGCCACTAATCGTGACCGTTCTTGATGACATCATCGTTGGCGTCAAGGAGGACATGGAGGCCCGCCGGGCTCAAGTGTCCCTCGAGGAGCTAAAGGACCGCGTCGCCGGTGCTGCACCTGCACGGGATGCCTGGGCGGCCCTGGGCGGACCCGCATCCGACCGCAACGACCTCAAAGTCATCGCAGAGATCAAGCGCCGCAGTCCGTCGAAGGGCGACCTCGCTTCCATCGCAGACCCCGCATCGCTCGCAGTGCAGTACGCGGACGGCGGCGCCTCCGTCATCAGCGTCCTGACCGAACAGCGCCGCTTCGGCGGCTCGCTGGCCGACCTCGATGCCGTGCGTGCCGCCGTCGAAACGCCGTTGCTCCGCAAGGACTTCACAGTTGACGAGTACCAGATCTGGGAAGCCCGTGCCCACGGTGCCGACCTCATCCTGCTCATCGTCGCAGCGCTGACCGACGCCGAACTCGTCCGGTTCAGTGCCTTGAGCCATGAACTGGGCATGAGCGTGCTCGTGGAGACCCATACCGAAGAAGAGATCGAGCGGGCGGTTGCGGCCGGCGCCAGGATCATCGGCATCAACGTGCGCAATTTGAAGACGCTCGACGTCGACCGCTCGGTTTTCGGTTCGCTGGCCGGTTTGATTCCGGCCGGGGCAGTCGTGGTCGCGGAGTCTGGCGTCAGGGGTGCCGACGACGTCGCGCATTACGCAGCCAATGGCGCCAATGCCATCCTGGTGGGCGAAGCGCTGGTCAGCGATTCAACCCCGCGTGAACGAATTACCGAATTCAAGGCAGCAGGAGCTGCCGCCATCGCCGTCAGGAACTGAGGCAGTTACTGAATTACGGCGAGCAGTCATGAGGCAGCCCGGGCACCAGCCCGTGGCTGCCTTGTGGCACGTGGAACTACCCAAAGAACTAACTGGAACAGGACGGTGAGACTGATGGTCGACGCGCCAACAGCCGGCTCAGAAGAGAATGCGGCAGACGCATTCCTGCAAGGTGGCCCTTCGCTGCGCAACGCATCGGGACCCTACTTCGGCAGCTACGGCGGACGCTGGATGCCGGAGTCTCTCATTGCCGCCTTGGATGAAGTCCAGGACACCTTCGAAAAAGCCAAGGCCGATCCCGATTTCATCGCCGAGCTAAAGGACCTCAACAAGAACTACTCGGGCAGGCCTTCGCTGTTGACCGAGGCCAAGCGCTTCTCGGCGCATGCCGGTGGCGCCCGCATCTTCCTCAAGCGTGAGGACCTCAACCACACCGGTTCCCACAAGATCAACAACGTCCTGGGCCAGGCGCTCCTGGCGAAGCGGATGGGCAAGACCCGCGTCATTGCCGAAACCGGAGCCGGACAGCACGGCGTCGCAAGTGCCACGGCTGCGGCGCTCCTGGGACTTGAGTGCGTGGTCTACATGGGTGCCGAAGACTGCCGCCGCCAGGCACTCAACGTCGCCCGCATGCAGCTTCTTGGTGCCACAGTCGTGCCCGTGACCAACGGTTCGCAGACACTCAAGGACGCCATCAACGACGCCCTCCGCGATTGGGTATCCAACGTCGAGGACACGCACTACCTCCTGGGTACTGCCGCCGGAGCGCACCCGTTCCCGGCCATGGTCCGCTACTTCCACGAGGTCATCGGCGAAGAGGCGCGCAGCCAGATCCTGGAGCAGACGGGCAAGCTTCCTGATGCCATCTGTGCGTGCATCGGTGGCGGTTCCAACGCCATCGGCTTGTTCCACGCATTCCTCGATGATGCTTCCGTGAAGATCTACGGCTTTGAAGCCGGTGGCGAGGGTGTGGAAACCGGCCGTCACGCTGCGGCCATCTCCCTTGGCCGCCCGGGTGTGCTGCACGGCGCCCGTTCCTACCTCATGCAGGACGAAGACGGCCAGACCATCGAGTCGCACTCCATCTCTGCCGGTCTTGACTACCCCAGCGTTGGCCCCGAGCACTCATACCTCGCCGACATCGGCCGGGTCACCTACGAGGCCGTCACGGACACCGAAGCCATGGACGCCTTCAGCCTGCTCTGCCGGACTGAGGGCATCATCCCCGCCATCGAGTCCTCGCATGCCCTGGCCGGTGCCATCAAGATCGGCCACCGCCTCACGGAAGGCAAGGAAGACCCCTCGGAAGTCACTATCATCGTGAACTTGTCCGGGCGAGGCGACAAGGACGTGGAAACCGCCGCCGCATGGTTCAACATGTTGGATGACGAGGGGCACGTCAAGGGGACCACCCTGTCCACCCGTAAGCCCAAGGGCCCTTCAGAGCGAGCCTCTGAAGCATCCGCGGATGACAACGAGGACCAGAACTGATGAACGAATCAACAGCCAGCAAGTCCGCTGCGGCCATTGACAAGGCCAGGGCCGAAGGCCGCGCCGCTTTGGTGGGTTACCTGCCCGCCGGCTACCCCACGGTCAAGGAAAGCATCGAGGCCGGCATCGCGCTTGCCCGGAACGGCGCCGATCTCATTGAGATCGGAATCCCGTACTCCGATCCCGTGATGGACGGTCCTGTCATCCAGGCGGCCACTACCGAAGCGATTTCGAACGGTTTCCGCGTAGCCGACGTCTTCGAAGTCGTTGCAGGGATTACCGCAGTTACGGATGCCGCCGTCCTGGTGATGACGTACTGGAACCCGGTCATGCGCATGGGCGTGGACGAGTTTTCGCGCCGTCTGGCAGAAGCCGGGGGAGCAGGTCTCATTACTCCCGACCTGGTTCCCGATGAGGCTGCAGAATGGTTCGAGGCCTCGGACAGGTACGGCTTGGACAGGGTGTTCCTCGTGGCCCCGTCGTCCACTCCTGAACGTCTGGACATGACGGTCAAGGCCAGCCGCGGTTTTGTCTACGCTGTTTCGATCATGGGTGTCACCGGAGCCCGCACCTCCGTCAGCAGCGCTGCCGAAGAGGTGGTGGCCCGTGCCCACGCAGCCGGTGCGGATCGGGTATGCGTAGGCCTGGGTGTCTCCAGTCCCGACCATGTCCGTGAAATTGCTGCCTATGCCGACGGTGTCATTGTAGGCACCGCCCTGGTGGCAGCCCTCCGCGATGGCGGGGTGGACGCCGTCGGGCAACTCACCAAGAACCTCAGCGCCGGCTTGGGCCGCGCAGCTGCAGAAGCCTAGAAAAGGAAACAGCGAAGCGCATGCAGACGGTCCTCCACGCAGCGGCAATGGTCCCCTTGAGTATCCCGAGCCCATCCTGGTCCGGTTTCGACATTCCGCTGCCGTGGGGGACGTTGCGTATCCACGCCTACGCCTTGTGCATCCTTGCGGGCATCATTGTTGGCCTTTGGCTGACGTCTGCCCGGTGGAAGCAGCGCGGCGCGCCCGAAGGCAGCCTGTGGGACATCGCCATCTGGGCGATTCCATTCGGAATTATCGGCGGTCGCCTGTACCACGTCTTCTCTTCGCCCGATGCCTACTTTGGCCCGGGCTTCGACGGCACCGGCGACCTCTCGCTGATTCCCCAGATCCAGCGCGGCGGGCTGGGCATCTGGGGCGCGGTGGTCCTCGGTGTCGTGGGCGCATGGATCGGATGCCGCCGTGCCGGTGTCCGGCTGACGGCCTTCCTGGACGCCGCTGCACCTGGCCTGCTTCTTGCGCAGGCCATCGGACGACTGGGGAACTGGTTCAACCAGGAACTTTTCGGCGCGCCCACCACGTTGCCATGGGGCCTGGAGATCGATCCTTCCAACGCGAACTTCCCGCCCGATATGGCCGCCGGAACCCTCTTCCACCCGACGTTCCTCTACGAGATGCTGTGGAACCTCGCCGGCGTAGCACTCCTCCTGGTGCTGGACAAGAAATTCGCCTTCCGCTGGGGCCGGCTGTTCTGGCTCTACGCCATGTACTACACGCTGGGCCGCGTCTGGATCGAAGCGCTCCGGATCGACGACGCCGAGCAGATCACCCTTTTCGGAATCACGACCCGGCTTAACGTGTGGACCAGCATCTTTGTCTTCATCGCGGCCTTGGTTATCTTCCTGCTGCTCGCCCGGCGCGGCCGACCGGTGCCGGACACTCCTTATCTGCCGGGGCGCGAGCCGGAAAAAGAGGCCGTCAAGGACCCCGCTACGGTGACGAGCGTCACCAGTCATGATGTGGACGCACCTGTCTCGGATAGTGGTTCGCGTGATAATCTCCCAGATAACCAAAGTGATCCGGGCAACGTCGACGGGCCGCGGGATGCATCAGTGAAGACCGTCCAGGACACCACGTCCACAACGGAGCCGTCATCTGATGCCACCGCCGCCAGGAAAACATCCGGATCCTCGCCTGGGGCTGACGACACCAAGTAGTCGCCGAAGGTAAAGGGGCAACAGAGTCACCGCTCGTAGGGCCCAGTCCACAGCGTCGTGGCACCCCGGAAACCGGATCGCAGCATACCGATGTTCACTGGTCAAGCCGGGGCCAGAGGTCTGCGTAACTGTTCGTTGCGCTGGATCGACTGGCCTACAATTCCAATAACTAGCGCTTTGTTGTGCCCGTCACAGGGCAGGCAAGGTGGGGCCAACGTTGTCCCTTCCATACGCACGATCTCGAGGAAGGACGTCTCCCATGACCCATCTTCATAACCCCGGTTGGTCCGAAAATATCGAACCGCAGGGTGCCATGTCTCCGTTCAAGCGTTTTGCTGCGCTCCCGGAGGCCCAGGGTCTTTACAACCCTGATAAGGAGAAGGACGCCTGCGGCCTGGCTATCATTGCCACGCTCCGCGGGGAACCGGGATACGACATCGTGGAAGCGGCACTGACCGCCCTCCGCAATCTCGAACACCGCGGCGCCGTGGGCGCCGACGAAGGAACCGGCGACGGAGCGGGCCTGCTGATGCAGGTCCCCGACGAGTTCTTCCGCGCCGTCACCGAATTTGAACTGCCGGCACCCGGACAGTACGTGGTGGGTACCGCGTTCCTTCCGGCTGAAGCCCGCGAAGCTGCGACAGCGAAAACCGGCATCGAGGCACTTGCCGCCGACGAAGGCCTCACAGTCCTTGGCTGGCGTGAGGTTCCTGTGGTCGCTGACCTCGTGGGAGCCATGGCACGGGCATGCATGCCCTACTTCTCCCAGCCGTTCTTGGCCTCTGCCAACGGTGAGCAGCTTGAGCACAACGAGCTGGACTCCCGCGCCTGGCGGATCCGCAAGCGCGCCCAGAACAAATTTGGCGTGTACTTCCCCTCGCTGTCCTCGCGCACCATCGTGTACAAGGGCATGCTGACCACGGCCCAGCTGGAGCCGTTCTACCCCGATCTTTCGGACAAGCGCTTCAAGACCAAGCTGGCCATTGTCCACTCGCGCTTCTCCACCAACACGTTCCCGTCCTGGCCGCTGGCACAGCCGTTCCGCACTATCGCGCACAACGGTGAGATCAACACGGTCAAGGGCAACCGGAACTGGATGCGTGCCCGCCAGTCGCAGCTGGCCAGCCCCTTGCTGGGTTCGGTCCCGGAAGAGCTGTACCCGATCTGCACCCCGGGTGCCTCTGACTCCGCCTCCTTCGATGAGGTAGCCGAGCTGCTGTGGCTCTCAGGACGCCCCATCACACACTCCATCATGATGATGATCCCGGAGGCGTGGGAAAACCACGCCACCATGGATCCGGCACGCCGTGCCTTCTACGAGTACCACTCCCTCCTCATGGAGCCGTGGGATGGTCCCGCTGCCGTGTCCTTCACCGACGGAAGCCTCGTTGGCGCCACGCTGGACCGCAACGGCCTGCGCCCGGGACGCTACTGGATCACCGAAGACGGCCTGATCATCTTCGCCTCCGAAGTTGGCGTTATCGAGGTCGAGCCCTCCAACGTGGTGAAGAAGGGTCGCGTTGCTCCCGGCAAGATGTTCCTGGTGGACACCGAAGCCGGCCGCATCATTGACGACGCCGAGGTCAAGGCCGAGGTAGCTGCTGCCAACCCCTGGGCCGAGTGGCTCAAGGACAACCTGATCGATATCAACGAGCTTCCCGAGCGTGAGCACGTGCTCCACACGGCAGCATCGGTGAACATCCGCCAGCGTACCTTCGGCTACACCACCGAAGAGTTGAAGATCCTGCTTGGACCGATGGCCCGCACCGGTGCCGAGCCCCTGGGCGCCATGGGTTCGGACACGCCGGTAGCTGTGCTGTCCAAGCGGCCGCGTCTGCTGTTCGACTACTTTGTGCAGTCCTTCGCCCAGGTCACCAACCCGCCGCTGGATGCCATCCGCGAAGAATTGGTGACTTCCCTGAAGTGCGCCATCGGTCCCAACGGCAACCTCCTGGACGGCAAGCAAGTCCGCCAACCGCAGATCTCGCTGCCATTCCCCGTGATCAATAACGACCAGCTCGCCAAGATCGCGAACATTGAAAGCCCCGACGGCGACCGCATCGCCATGAAGGTCCGTGGCCTTTACCGCCCCGAGGGTGGGGAAGCGGCTCTCCGTGCCCGCCTGACGGAGATCTGCGAGCAGGTATCCGGCGCGATCAACCGTGGCGTCCAGTACGTGGTGCTGTCCGACCGCGACTCGAACGCCCAGTGGGCACCGATTCCCTCGCTCCTGCTGGTCAGCGCGGTCCACCACCACCTGCTTCGCAGCGCCAACCGCACCAAGACCGCCCTGGTGGTTGAAGCCGGTGACGTCCGCGAGACGCACCACGTTGCCGTGCTCATCGGTTACGGTGCCTCCGCTGTCAACCCGTACCTGGCCATGGAATCGGTGGAACAGCTGATCTCCAACGGTGACGTGACGGGCGTGACCCCGGAAGACGGCGTCTACAACCTCATCAAGGGCCTGGGCAAGGGTGTCCTGAAGATCATGTCCAAGATGGGCATCTCCACCGTGGCTTCCTACACGGGTGCCCAGACCTTCGAAGCGCTGGGCTTGTCCCAGGAACTCGTGGACGAATTCTTCTCCGGCACACACTCCCAGCTCGGTGGCGTTGGCCTGGATGTCATCGCCGCGGAGGTTTCGGCACGCCACCAGATGGCGTACCCCGAAGGTGGCATCGAGCACCCGCACCAGCCGCTGCTCGGCGGCGGCGAGTACCAGTGGCGTCGCGACGGCGAACCGCACCTCTTCAACCCTGAGACAGTGTTCCGCCTGCAGCACGCTACCCGCGAACGCCGCTACGACATCTTCAAGTCCTACACCAAGGGCGTTGACGACCAGTCCGAGAACCTGATGACCCTGCGTGGGCTCCTCAAGTTCAAGGACGGCGTCCGTCCGCCTGTGCCGCTGGAAGAAGTGGAGTCCGTTTCCAGCATCGTGAAGCGTTTCTCCACTGGTGCGATGAGCTACGGCTCCATCTCCAAGGAAGCGCACGAGACACTGGCCATCGCCATGAACCGTCTGGGCGCCAAGTCCAACACGGGCGAAGGCGGCGAGGACGTGGACCGCCTGCTGGATCCGGAACGCCGTTCTGCCATCAAGCAGATCGCTTCAGGCCGATTCGGAGTCACCAGCCTCTACCTCACCAACGCCGACGACATCCAGATCAAGATGGCACAGGGCGCCAAGCCCGGCGAAGGTGGCCAGTTGATGGCGCAGAAGGTCTACCCCTGGGTAGCCCGGACCCGTCACTCCACTCCCGGCGTCGGGCTGATTTCCCCGCCCCCGCACCACGACATCTACTCGATCGAAGACCTCGCGCAGCTCATCTACGATGCCAAGCGCGCCAACCCTTCGGCCCGGGTGCACGTGAAGCTGGTTTCGGAAGTCGGGATCGGCACTGTGGCGTCCGGCGTCACGAAGGCCAAGGCCGACGTCGTGCTTGTTTCAGGTCACGACGGCGGTACCGGCGCCTCGCCGCTGAACTCGCTCAAGCACGCGGGCGTGCCGTGGGAACTCGGACTGGCCGAGACCCAGCAGACCCTCATGCTCAACGGCCTCCGCGACCGCGTGGTTGTACAGGTGGACGGTCAGCTCAAGACCGGCCGCGACGTCGTCATTGCTGCCCTGCTAGGTGGCGAGGAGTATGGTTTCGCGACTGCTCCGCTGGTGGTGTCCGGCTGCATCATGATGCGTGTCTGCCACCTGGACACCTGCCCGGTGGGTGTTGCCACGCAGAACCCTGAACTTCGGTCCCGGTTCAATGGCAAGCCCGAGTTCGTGGTCAACTTCTTTGAGTTCCTCGCTGAAGAAGTCCGTGAAATCCTTGCCGGGCTTGGCTTCCGCAGCCTCGAAGAGGCCATTGGCCACGCCGAGATGCTGGACACCCGCGAGGCCATCGACCACTGGAAGGCCGAAGGCCTGGACCTGGATCCGATCCTGCACGGTCTCGAGTTCGACGACGACGTGCCGCTGCGCAACATGACCGGCCAGAACCACGAGCTGGACAAGCACTTCGACCAGCGCCTGATCACCATGGCCCAGGAAGCACTCAGCGACCGCATGCCTGTCAAGATCACCTTGGACGTCATCAACACGGACCGTTCCGTGGGCACGATGCTCGGCCACGTGGTGACCAAGACGTTCGGTACCGATGTACTGGCGACGGACACCATCGACATCACGCTCAATGGCACCGCCGGCCAGTCACTGGGTGCTTTCCTGCCTGCCGGCATCACGCTGCGCATGTTCGGAGACTCCAACGACTACGTGGGCAAGGGACTTTCCGGTGGGCGCATCATTGTCCGCCCGGACCGTACCAACGTCTTCCAGGCGGAACGCAACGTCATCGCCGGCAACGTCATCGGCTACGGTGCGACCAGCGGCGAGATGTTCCTGCGTGGCCAGGTCGGCGAACGGTTCCTGGTTCGCAACTCCGGTGCCACCGCCGTCGTCGAAGGCATTGGCGACCACGGTTGTGAATACATGACCGGTGGCCAGACGCTGATCATCGGCCGTACTGGCCGCAACTTCGGCGCCGGCATGTCCGGTGGTACCGCCTACGTGCTGGACCTGCAGCCTGAGCGCGTCAACAAGCTCGCCCTGGATACGGGTGAACTCCAGCTCCTGGAGCTCGACGCTGAGGATCGTGACATTGTCCACGGCCTGCTCACCAAGCACGTTGAGGAAACCGAATCCGTCCTGGCCGGCCGTCTGCTCGAAAACTTCGACGACACTGCCGCCCGCATCACCAAAGTACTGCCGCGCGATTACGCTGCAGTCCTGCAAACCCGTCTCGACGCCATCGAAGAGGGCCTGGACCCTGATGGCGAAGAAGTATGGTCTCGAATCCTGGAGGTAACCGGTGGCTGATCCACGCGGATTTCTGAAAGTCCGGCAGCGCGAGACGCAGCCACGCCGTCCCGTTCCCGTCCGAATCATGGACTGGAAAGAAGTGTACGAAGCCCAGGAGAAGGGCGTCCTGAAGAGCCAGGCCGGGCGCTGCATGGACTGCGGTGTTCCCTTCTGCCACCAGGGCTGCCCGCTGGGCAACCTGATTCCGGAATGGAACGACCTCGTTTGGCGGGACAAGGGTGAGGAAGCGATTGAGCGCCTTCACGCCACGAACAACTTCCCGGAGTTCACCGGCCGGCTGTGTCCTGCACCCTGTGAAGCGTCCTGTGTGCTGGGCATCAACCAGCCTGCCGTGACCATCAAGCAGGTCGAGGTTTCCATCATCGACCAGGCGTTCGACAACGACTGGGTCCAGCCCCTTCCGCCGACGCGCCTCACCGGCAAGACGGTCGCCGTCGTCGGTTCCGGCCCCGCCGGCCTGGCCGTGGCGCAGCAGCTGACGCGTGTTGGCCACACCGTTGCCGTGTACGAACGCGACGACAAGATCGGTGGCCTGCTTCGGTACGGCATCCCCGACTTCAAGATGGAGAAGGAACAGGTCGACCGCCGCCTCGAGCAGATGAAGGCCGAAGGCACACGCTTCCGGACCGGCGTCGCCGTCGGAACGGATGTCACGTGGGAGCAGCTGCGCCGCCGTTACGACGCCGTCGTTGTCGCCACCGGGGCTACCGTCCCGCGCGACCTGCCGATCCCGGGCCGCGACCTTGAAGGCGTGCACTTCGCCATGGATTACCTCGTGCCGGCTAACCGCGTAGTGGCGGGGGAGACCCCGGGGAACCACATCGACGCCCGCGGCAAGCACGTTGTCATCCTCGGTGGTGGCGATACCGGTGCTGACTGCATCGGAACCGCCCACCGCCACCAGGCAGCGTCGGTGACGACGCTGGCGATCGGCAAGCAGCCGCCGTCGGAACGCGCAGCCCACCAACCGTGGCCGACGTTCCCCACCTTGTTCGAGATGGCCAGCGCCCACGAAGAAGGCGGCGAGCGTACGTACCTTGCGTCCACCGTTGAGTTCGTTGGTGAAAATGGCAAGCTCACCGGCGTCAAGGTCGCCGAAACCGAGTTCGTGGACGGCAAGCGACTGCCCAAGGCAGGCACGGAGCGGATTATTCCGGCTGACCTGGTGTTCCTGAGCCTCGGCTTTACCGGCGCTGAGCCGGCAGGGATCACCGAGCAGGTCAGTGCAGAATTCGACGGTCGGGGCAACGTAGCCCGCGACGGCTACTACATGACAAATACCGAGGGAGTATTTGTTGCCGGCGATGCCGGACGTGGCCAGTCACTGATTGTGTGGGCCATTGCGGAAGGCCGTGCGTGCGCGGCCGCAGTGGACAGGTTCCTGATGGGAAGCACCATTCTCCCGGCACCGGTCGCCCCCACCGACCGGGCGATAGCGGTCTTATAGCGCCGGCAGGAACTGATCTTTTACTCAATCAGCATGAACTACTTAGGGTAGGTATATGAGACGCGCGAAAATTGTGGCAACTTTCGGCCCGGCTATCTCCAGCTTCGACAACACCCTCGCGGTGCTGGAGGCCGGCGTCGACGTTGCTCGCATGAACATGAGCCACGGCGACTACTCCGTGCACGACAACACCTACGAGAACGTCCGCAAGGCTGCGGCCCAGTTGGGCAAGCCCGTGGCCATCATGGCCGACCTCCAGGGACCCAAGATCCGCCTTGGACGTTTTGTTGACGGCCCGCACGAGCTGGCTGTCGGCGACACCTTCACCATCACCACTGAAGACGTTCCCGGCACCAAGGACATCTGCTCCACCACGCTCAAGAGCCTCACCGAGGACGTCAACGTCGGCGACGCACTGTTGATCGACGACGGCAAGGTGGCGCTGCGCGCCATCGAAGTTGACGACGTCAAGGTTGTCGCCACGGTCACCGTCGGCGGCAAGGTGTCCAACAACAAGGGCATCAACCTTCCCGGTGTTGCCGTCAACGTTCCCGCGTTGAGCGAAAAGGACGAGGACGACCTCCGTTGGGCCCTCAAGCGCGGTGCTGACCTGATCGCCCTCTCGTTCGTGCGTGATGCCTCCGACATCAAGCGCGTCCACGAGATCATGGACGAAGAAGGCCGCCGCGTGCCGGTAATCGCCAAGATCGAAAAGCCGCAGGCCGTGGAGCAGCTCCACGAAATCATCGACGCGTTCGACGCCATCATGGTTGCCCGTGGCGACCTCGGCGTCGAACTGCCGCTCGAAGAGGTGCCGATCGTCCAGAAGCGTGCCATCGAACTGGCACGCCGCTGGGCCAAGCCGGTCATCGTGGCCACCCAGGTCCTCGAATCCATGATCGACAACCCGCGTCCGACCCGCGCCGAAGCCTCCGACTGCGCCAACGCAGTCCTCGACGGCGCCGACGCAGTCATGCTCTCCGGCGAAACCTCCGTGGGCCAGTACCCCATCGAGACCGTCAAGGTCATGGCACGGATCATCGAGTCCACCGAAGTCCACGGCCTTGAGCGCGTACCCCCGCTGGGTACCAAGCCCAAGACCCGCGGTGGCGCCATCACCCGTGCCGCCGTCGAAATCGCCGACCAGCTGGATGCAAAGTACATCTGTACTTTCACCCAGTCCGGTGACTCGGCACGCCGCCTTTCGCGCCTCCGCCCGGTCAAGCCGGTCTTCGCGTTCACGCCGGTGGAGCACGTCTGGAACCAGCTGGCCCTCACCTGGGGCATCCAGCCGGTACTGGTTCCCTCCGTGGGCCACACCGACGAGATGACCGCACAGGTGGACAAGAGCCTGTTGGAAATGGATCTCGTGGACGAAGGCGACCTGGTTGTCATCGCAGCCGGTTCCCCTCCAGGGCAGGCCGGTTCCACGAACTCGCTGAAGGTCCACAAGGTAGGCGACCTCGCCGACACCTCCAAGACCGACGACGGTTCGCGTAAGGAACCTGTTGGTCCTTGGCCCGAAAAGAAGTCCAAGGCCAAGAACTAAGCCTCAGCTTTGACACAGCCGGCCCCGCCATTTGGCGGGGCCGGCTGTGTTTTGTCTTGGGTTTCTTTAATCCGTGGTGAGTACGACGGCGGCCGCGCACCTCATGCGAGGTACGCGGCCGTGCGTTGCGTTTAGTTAGTTGACCTGGTTGATGATGGTCTCGGCAACCTCACGCATGCTGAGGCGGCGGTCCATGGAGGTCTTCTGGATCCAGCGGAAAGCCTCCGGTTCCGTCAGGCCCATCTTGGTGGTCAGGAGGCTCTTGGCGCGCTCTACAAGCTTGCGCGTGGCGAACTGCTCCTGGAGGTCGGACACCTCGTTTTCCAGGGCCTTGATTTCCTCGTGGCGCGAGAGGGCGATCTCAATGGCCGGGATCAGGTCCGCGGGGGAGAACGGCTTGACGACGTAAGCCATGGCACCGGCGTCGCGGGCGCGCTCCACCAATTCCTTCTGGCTGAACGCGGTCAGCAGGACGACGGGAGCAATGCGGGCCTTGACGATCTTCTCGGCTGCCGAGATGCCATCCATGACGGGCATCTTCACATCCATGAGGACAAGGTCGGGCTTGAGTTCCTCGGCCAGCTGCACGGCCTTCTCGCCGTTGTCCGCCTCGCCTACGACGTCGTACCCTTCGCCCTTCAGGATCTCGATAATGTCCAAGCGGATGAGGGTTTCATCCTCGGCTACGACAACGCGTCGGGCCGGCTGGGCTGTAGACGTGGACTCCGTCTGTTCGGTCACGGGATCTCCTTGAAAAGGTTCGGCGGGTTCATGTCCATCTTAGTGTGGACTCTTTGATGGCAGGTTTTTGTTGCATCAGCGCGCCCGGTTCTTTGAATCAGCCTATCTGCATGTATAGTAATTTCGCGTGCTGGGAAAGGATCGCGTTGCTCACAGGAATGAGAGCAGCTGAACTCCCAGTATTCCGGGCCCGAGTGGCGGAATTGGCAGACGCGCCGCACTCAAAATGCGGTATCGAAAGGTGTGTGGGTTCGAGTCCCACCTCGGGCACTGTGTTGTCGCAGGTCAGGGGCCTATATGGCCCCTGACTGTGTACAAAACCCCTAAAAGTGTGTACAGCGGCGTAGCGTTTTATGCATGGCCAGCATCTCTAAACGACCCAAAAAGGACGGATCTCAGTCCTTTATGGTCCGCTGGCGGGACCCCAAGACTGGGAAGGCCCAGGGCCTTACTGTAGCCACTGAATCCGAAGCAGAAACGCTCAAGCGATTGCTCGACGCCAATGGGCAGAACTTCGAAATCGCCCAGCACGCGATCCTCACAAACCAGAAGCGTGTGCCGACCGTCGGTGAGGTCGTTCAGGAGCACATCGACCTGCTGATCCGGCCGTCGAGCGGGACAGTGAAGACGTATCAGACCATGCTCGATCTCCATGTGAAGAAGGTCATTGGCCACGTCCCCGTGGACAAGCTCGACTACCGACTCATTGCCTATTGGGTGAAGTCGATGATGGCCAAGGGACGCTCGCCGAAGACGATCAAGAATGTGCACGGCCTGATCTCTGTGTCGATGAACACGGCGGAGATGCTGGGATACATCACGCGCAATCCCTGCCGCGGCGTGCAGCTGCCGAGCGTCGAAAAGGCCGAGGACGAAATGATGTTCCTGACCCATGCGGAGTTTGGCCTGATCATGGACGGCATGGGGGAGCGGTACAAGGACTTCACCAACTTCCTGGTGATGACTGGGACGCGCTTTGGGGAAGCCACGGCGCTGACCGTCGCGGATATTGATCTGCTCGGCAAGCCGGCGACAGCCCGGATCAACAAGGCGTGGAAGCGGGACGGGCAGAACCAGTTCTACATTGGGCCGACGAAGACGGGCGCCGGCAAACGGACCATCGGGTTGAATCCCGCCCTTGTGGAGTTGTTGATTCCCTTGGTGGCTGGTCGCCCGAGCAGCGACCTGCTTTTCACCACGCCAAAAGGGGAACGGATCGTTCACAAGCTGTTCTGGCACCATTACTGGATGCCTGCGGTGAAGGCCGCTCAAGATCGCGGCCTGCGGAAGAATCCGCGCATTCACGATCTACGGCATACACATGCCTCTTGGCTGATTCAGGACGGCGTCCCCATCTTCACGATCTCGCGTCGGTTGGGGCATGCATCGACCAGGACCACAGAGGGCGTTTATGGGCATCTCATGCCGGAAGCGTTGCAGGCTGGGGCGGATGCCACGGAGCGTTCGGTATCGGCGTTCATGCGGTGATGTGGGCGGGCTCGTTGATGCTCTTCTAGGAAGCCAAGCGGTTACGGGCTCTAGTCCCTATGAGCCGAGTGTTGGAGTTGCTTCGCTCGCGGACATCGGGTGCCGAACGGGAGCCGGGCAATATCTCGCTAATCCTGGCGATCTCCGCGATGTGCTCGGACGTAAAGACGATTTTCCCCTTGCCCCAGCAAGCGTGCGGAAACCGGCCCGCCGCAGCGCCGTCGCGCAGCCAACCCTCGCTGCA
Organism: Paenarthrobacter sp. C1; assembly: GCF_049315185.1. Taxonomy (NCBI): domain Bacteria; kingdom Bacillati; phylum Actinomycetota; class Actinomycetes; order Micrococcales; family Micrococcaceae; genus Paenarthrobacter; species Paenarthrobacter sp. C1. The sequence continues at coordinate 1,962,216 of NZ_CP186052.1, forward strand.
GCGCATGAGGGCTGCAGCTTCGGCAGGTTCAAAGAATTCCAAATCCATGTCAGTCCAGTCTTGTTTTGGTCTATCTCCAGTCTCATGAGACTTTGGGGCCGATTGCGACATGACGAAGTTGAATGACTCGTTCGGATGGCGAGCCAGACCACACCGCGGTGCGGGCCGAGTCGGCTAGCTTCTTACCTGAGCTAGCCGCTTTCATGTTTGTCGTACTGCGCAATCTGTCGCTAAGGGCAACGCAGCGCTCTAGGGCCGTTTCAGCGGGGCGGGATGAGATGTGTGAAACTTCCAAATGGCACTCCAGCTATCGTCTTCTTAGGTGCGGCTTCGTTTTGCAATGGAAGCCTCTCGAAACGCCATTTGTAGGATGCCTGTGCTCGCCAGTGCTGCCAAGCCTATTCGGTTATGATCAAGGCCACGAGCCAACTCAAAGGAGTATGACACTTGTCGATTCTGTATGGTGATGACCCTCTTATTATCGCTAACCATGGAGAAGGACTTGGGCGAGAGAGGATCGTTAGCCGCATTCTGTCCTCGCTGAACGTTCTTCGCAGCAGAACGCCTAGCGCCGTTGCTGCTCTCGTTGGATCCTGGGGTAGCGGTAAGACCACGCTGTTGAATGAGGTTGAGGCGGCCTTGGCTACAAGCGAGGAATGGCGAGTCGCAAAGTACAACCCGTGGTCATATTCGTCTCTGGATACCGCTGTTCCAGGATTCTTTTCAGAGATCAGAGCAGCCCTGCCTGGTGATTCAAAGAATTCGGGGGCACGGGAAGCGATTGGTGGTTGGATCTCGAGGCTGGCTCCGCTTGGTCAACTGGGTAGTGTGGTCGGCGCGGATCTGTCCGCTCCGGCCAAAATACTCGCTGATCTAGTCATCGGCGATCGCAGTCCCGAGAAGCTGCGTTCAGATGCCGAGGATCTACTCCGAGACCTCGATACTCCAATCTTGATGTTGATCGATGATCTTGATCGGCTAGGTCCCGACGAGCTTCTTATGACGTTCAAACTTGTACGGCTTTTGGGAAGGCTGCCCAATATTTACTACCTGTTGTCCTACGACGAGAAGACGCTTCAGGACGTTCTCTTAAGGACTGGCCTGGTTGCCGATGAAAAAAGTCGGGCACGGGAGTACATGGAAAAGATGATCCAACTTCGGCTCGATATTCCCACGATGCTCCCTGAGGATCGTCTGGATTTGGTTAATGCCGTCCTTAAAGAAGTACTAACAAATCATCGCCTGGACCTAACCGAGCAAGATATGAAACGAATGAGCCAGTCTTGGGGTAAATGCCTGGATGTCTATATCAATCAACCCCGTGCGGCCAAGAGACTGTTCACACAGGTTGATGCAACCTGGATGGACGTCGCGGGTGAGGTCGATTTCGTGGACTTCGTACTGATGACATTTATGAGGACGTTTGAACCGTCCGTGTATCACCTGGTGGAAAGACGAGCGGATGAGTTGCTTTCACCGAGTGGCAGCTACTGGAATGTTAGGTCTAAAGAGTCCCATAGGGACCGATGGGATCGTTGGCTTGGGCACATCAAAGAAGAAGGGGCCCAGCATCCACAGGAGATGCGGGAACTACTCGCCGAAATGTTTGTCCCACTGAGAAGTGCAAGGGACAACATGGAGTACGGATCTGCCATGAAATCTGACCTCTCCAACCGCAAGGGCGTGGGGCATCCTGACTACTTCCACAGATATACGCAAATTGGGATTCCTCGGAGTGACATTGCCGAAAGCACGGTGCTGGAGTGTCTTCGAGAACTACAAGAATCCCGTCCAGGAATCGCGGTGGCGACAGTCGAATCCAAACTCCGAAAGGACGCTCCCTTAGTTGTTGCGAAGCTCATGCGTCACACCGAAGGTTCCGATGTGCCCGTAGAGGGACTGATGCGGTTGCTTGGCAAGAACTACGACGCCATTGGAGCAGCAGAGTCAGGGTTTCTCGCATACCGTCCCACGTGGTCGGCACTTCAGCTTGCGCAGCGACTGATTCCGCCGGCTCCTGAGGATGCAATCCCAATCATTAAAGCGGCCTGCGAAACGCTCTCTGGTCTGACCCTTGTCAGTGACTTGTTGAGACAATTGATCCGTTCACCGGGCGAAGAGGAGGCAGAGCAGCCACCTAAATGGATGGAGCAAGCTGGGGAGTTCGTTGCCAACGAAATTGAATCGTACCTGAGCGTCGTCGAAGAAAAGACTTCAGACGCAGATTTCGAACGAGCCTTTCGGAACATCTATGCACTACGTGACCTGACTTCCCAAACGCATGTCCAGAAGGTGCTGTGGGACTTAATAGGGAGTTGGCGGAACCGGGACGTTGCTGATGTTCTTGTCGTCTTAAGTCCCCTAGGCCATGGGAGCGATGGCACCAACGAGTGGCGGACGGTTGGTGACTTGGAGGCCGAAACCGTTGACTCAATGCTTGGCATCGAAAAAGTTGCAGCCACGCTGGGCGACTTACCCAGTCCTAGCAGTAGAACGGACCTTCGCGCCTATTTCGACCACGACCCGACCCTAGACGAACGCAGGCCCTACGCGCTGGCAAGCTTTGCACGAATCGTCAAATCCTTTAGGGAGCAACATGAAGGCGTAGACCCCTCGCCCTAGGTCTAGTCGACCGCGGGAGGGCGGGAATTGAACTCCCGCGCTCTGGACATGTCCAGAGCGCGGGGGTTCAATGGATTTGAGGGTTCGCGAGGAGGCTCAAGTAGCACGATCTGCGTTGGGCTTCCAACGAACCGAGGGTGAACGCATCACTGGGGATGCTCATGAATAAGAACCCATATCCTTCAGAACAGTCGCCTGCCGAACGAGCCGCGAGTGCCTTCGATTCTTTGGCGCTTCCTGCTCATCTGAACCTGGAGCGGCTCGTCGGAGTGGTCGAGAGCGTCCGCCATCGTCCCATACAAATCGAAGCTGCCCGAGCACTAAATGGTGGATCGGTCTGCGGGTTGTGGCTGTCCAAGGACGACGTCGAGATAATCTTGCACGCCGTCAGTCCGTCTGGGCTGCATCGGCAACAGTTCGTCCTGCACGAACTTGGGCACATGGTCCTGAGGCACGACGAACTAGTCGTCCAGGCCGACTACATAGAAGTCCTGTTCCCGAACCTTCCCGTGGGACTCGTCTCACGCGTCCTTGCCCGGAGCAGCTTCACTGATGACCTGGAAGCCGCCGCTGAATCACTCGCGGATCTCTTTGCAGGGGCAATCAGGAATAGCGCGAGGGAACCAAGATCGTTCGAAAGAGTCTTCGAATGATTCAGGTAGTGGCTGCTGTCTTGATTTGGCTACTTGTCATCTGTCTCCTCCCTGGAATCCGGGTACGGCGCGATCACAGCGTACTGACAGCGGCCATCACAATTTCAGTCGCCCTAACGCTGAACATCGATCAGGTCTATCTGAGCCTCGATCCAGCACTGGGTGGTCGAAACTTCGTTGACCCGTTGGCCAATGTATCCATGGTCGTGGGGATCTACTTTCTCTCGAGAGCAATCATTCGGGCGGCGAGACCGGACGAGGCGATCGAGAAACGAGACAGGGCTGGCATGATTCTCTTGGCCGTCGTGATTGTGGGCCTTGCGGCCAGCTTCAGCGCCATCGTCGCCCAAGGCAGTTCCACTCGTTTCATGGTGGATTACGGTGACCAGTGGTCTGCCGCCCTCTACTCATCCATCCAGTTTGGATACATCGGCTATGTGGTTAGCGTCACCGGTATTACGTGTTTCCGGTTTCGCGGCGACATGTTGAGACCCTACTTCCGCACGGCATTTACCTGCACCGGGGTTGGCTGTAGCTTTGCCGTTCTCCTCGTATTGCTCGTGCTGGTCATGGATATTCTGCATTTGCAGGGGCGACTGGATGCTATGCGTTCAGTCTCGCCAATCTACGATGCGGCAGTTGTTGCGGCCATGGCCTTCCTGTGCGTTGGTCTGGCGATCCCGCCCTTAGCGCGTCGAGTTCTCCGCCACAGGGATTCCGTGACCGAGGAGGAGTTGGTCAGCGGTCTTACAAAGATCTGGGAAAAGACGACAAAGAAGCGGCAAGACGTACGGCTCGTGCGAGACACCGAAATGATCAGGCGACTGGACCGGGCTCAAAAGCTCCATAGAATGCTTGTCGAAGTACAGGACGCACTGTTAGTCGAGCCCAGTTTGGGCAGCTCCTTGGACATCCATGAACTCAATGTCTTGAATGCTGCTGAGAACTATCTGGCGGGACCTTTCGTGCGCCAAGTTCCAGTTCGTAGACGGAAGCGGGAACAGGCGATATGACGGATGATGCCAGTTCCTCCGAAACCCCTCAGACCAGATTGGCCCATAAGCTCAACCTCCTTCTTGACCTCTATGAGGTCGAGGGATCGGAGGCATTGACCTACCCGGAAATCAATCGGCATATGAGTCAGCGTGGAACTCCACTTTCCCGCTCCCGCTGGGCCTATATGCGCAGCGGGGATAGCTCGCTGGCAAATGATCCTGTGCTGCTCCGCAATCTTGCCGAGTTCTTCGGCGTGGACCGTGACTACCTCCTCGATGATGCCGGGGAAATACCCAAGCTTGTGGACGCTCAACTGGAACTTCTCCGTACCTTGCGTGAGTCACGTGTAAGGAACTTTGCCGCTCGTCAGTTACAAGGGATCTCTCCCGATACCCTGATGAGGCTCCGCCAAGTAATCGACGAACGTAAGAGAGCCGAAGGGGTGAACGATGCCGAGACCAACCAGCCATAGGGTTTTGAAGATTGGACTTCTTGCTGCATCCGCGGCTCTGCTTGCCGGCGCCGCTGGTGCAACGTACTTTGCCCGTCAGGTTGTAGTCCCGAAATACAGCCGTCGTGAGGGTTTGTACGTTCGGGCCGTTCACACCAATGGAGACGGATCTCTAGAAATCGAACTTCCCGCAACCGAACAAACGAGAGCGCCGGGACAGTACAGCTTTTGGTTCGATCAGGGGAGGTGTCACGCGTGTTTGGGACCTGTCATTGAGTCTAACCACGACCGGAGCACAGTAATCCGGGAGGTTGAGCGAGTGGACTCTGGTGACCTCAAACAAGCCAGGGCCGGTGTCTGGAGCGGATATGTCTACTCGAAACCTGGGCAACTTGGTTTGCCGTACCAAGACGTTGAGATTCCGGTCGATATCGGTGTCGCCCCAGCGTGGAGATTTGACCCGTCCGCTGGTGTCGCAATTCCCGGAGCATGGGCCATCCATATCCACGGCATGGGCGGTAAGCGGGCAGGCACTCTTCGCGGCATACCAGTCGCAGGACGTCTGGGACTGACGTCGCTGGTAGTCTCGTTCCGCAACGACGGCGACGCCCCGCCGTCGTACGATGGCCGGTACAGTCTCGGCCAAGGCGAGTGGCGCGACGTCGAAGCCGGGATCAACTACGCCATTTCCAATGGCGCTGAACGTATTGTCCTTTTTGGATGGTCACTCGGCGCTGCCATCGCCCTTCAAGCAGCGGCCCTGTCGCCAAATTCATCGCGAGTAGTCGGGATGGTTCTCGACGCGCCAGTCTTCGACTGGCGAACGACCCTGGCAGCGAACGCCAAGGCGGCCGGACTACCTCTTCCATTTGTACAACTGGGCTTCAACATTCTTCGATCCAAGGCCCTCCGGTGGGTGACTGGCCTTGCTGAACCAATATGTCTCGATTCCCTGGATTGGCTGGCCCGCTCAACTGAATTGAACAAACCGATCCTTGTGCTCCATGGGGCGAAGGACGACACAACACCCTTCGAAGCATCCTGGAAAGCTGCCAGCTTGAGGCCAGACCTAATTGACTTGGTGGAGTTTGAAGCTCAGGGCCACTCTTTGGAGTGGAATATCGACCCCGAAAAGTGGGAGCGATCAGTCGAGGACTGGTTCCACGGTCTCCCGTTGGCCGCAACTAGTCCTGAGCAAGCGGCGGCGGAGTTGTAGGAGGCACTTGCACTGAGTACTGGGCCGCTAGGTCGATTAGCTGGCACTCGACGAGGGAGGCGTGGGCGGAGTAACGCCCGTCAGCCAAAGCCTGAACGTAACCAGCCGACTCAAGGATGAAGAGATGATGCCGAACAGTTGTTTGAGGAGCCTGAAGCCCTGAAGCCAAGGCGCAGGGGGACGATGGCCCGCTTCTGATGAGAAAGCGAAGGATCTGGCTCCGTGTTCGGTTCATCAAGATGGATGTCGACATTCAAACCACGGCTCACGATTGTGGAGGCTGATGGTGTAGACGGGTCTACAGCAACAGGATACGCCTCGGCGGAAGGCGTGAAAAGAAGTCGTCCCGTTGCCCGTTGCCCGTTGCTCCACGCGCGCTCTCGCGAAATACTGACACCAGAAGACATGTCTTTTAGTGTCATTACGTGGAGTTCGGATTCCGGGGTGAGCATGAAATCAAACGGGGCAAGTCGCGAGGACGCGTTGTCGCCCCAAGCCGCTCTGGCCCACCGGTTGAACCTGCTACTCGATGTCGTTGTAGCTGAGAGAGGTTCGCCCGTCACTTTCAGGGAGATTGAGGCCGGGCTCCGAGCTCGAGGTATCAAGATCTCCAGAGCCAGGTGGTTCTACATGAAGGAAGGAACAGGGCGCCTGGTCAGTGATCCTCAGCTGCTCGCGGCTATCTGCGAGATGTTCGACGTCGATCCCTCCTATTTGCTGAACGGTGTCGAAGGCGACGTTCCCGAACGGATCGACTCGCAGTTGGAGTTTGTGAAGTCTCTGAGGGCAGCCCGGGTGAAGTCATTCGCCGCTAGGACGCTCGGGGACGTCTCGCCGGAAACGCTGCGCGCAATCTCCGAGTATCTGAACAAAGACATCGACTTGCACCCGAATGGGGAGCGTGCCGCGGCTACTCCTCCAAGACATACCGGAGATGAGCGTCCAGCAACTCCTTGATGCGGGCAGGATTCGCTGAGTAGCGAGGAGAGCGGCCGTGGCGCCGTCCGGCTTCCACGTCGACCTCGATGGCGCCGACTTCCTCAAGTGCGATGAGGTGTTTGGCGACGCTGGGCTCGCCGGCGCTGACCGCTGCGACAATGTCCCCTCTGGACGCAGGACCGTTTGCCGTCAGGAACCTCAGAATCTCATTCCGTGAGCGGTTCCCGAACGTCGCCACGGCGTCTTCAACGTCAGGCGACCAGGCGTCGTCGTGAGGCTGCGTGATCCGTGGCATGGCTCCATTCTGGCTGAACGACATACAAAAAGTAAGAACTAGGGTCTTGACGATACTTTAATTATCTTTGACAATAATTTTTAGAAGCTTGTGTTGTGGTCAGGATCGTTCCTGCCACGTCGAGTCGCCCCCATCTGGTGACGCTGAAGATATTCAAATCCGTTAGTCGAAGCGGTGAGAGCCATGAGCCTGGAACACCTAGCGGGCAAGGCAGAAATAGAGAACTTAAACCCATCGCCGGTGGACATTTCGCTGCTGAGTCCGGTGGCGCCGACCCTGCGAGTTTCCGTCGACCAAATGATGGGAGCGGTCGAAGGCGTGCGTCGATACGTCATCTCGCACTTGGCTCGGATCGGCCGCTCGTGCGATGTGGACGATGTCATGCAAGACATCAGGATGGCAGTCTGGGACGGGGTGGCACGAGGAAACTACCGACAGATCCCTGGGGTTCCGTTCGAGGCCTGGGTGCAAGGCGTCACCGGAAATGTCTGTGCCGCGCACGTCCGTAGAGAGCTCGGCCACAAGACGCTTCCTCTGCTTATAGATCCGGGCGAAGGTGAGAGCTCGGAGATACTCCGGCAGCTAACGGTATTGGTCGTGTCCCGTGATTACCGCGATGCCGAGGAGATCATCGATCAAGAATGGGCGCACATGGTTCTTGGGCTGACTCGAGCCGCTGTGTCAGCTCCGGTATGGCGCCTCGCGGTGGGCAGCCTTACCGAGCCGCGACGATACGCCCCTCCATCGCCGCATGACCGTCGCCGCTGGAATGCAGTCACAGCGGTTCGGCAGACTGCAAAGACAATAAACCAAGCGTTGGATGTAGATCCTGAAGCTGTGCACGACATGCCCGGTCTGTGCCGGCACGCCGTTGGTTGCCTGCCGAGTCCGCTGCTGCGGGGAGTGGCCGAAGCAATCGTTCTACCCGAACATCACGGCGTCGAACGGCAGGTTGCCATAGCCAGGGTTGCCGAGGAGTTCAAAGTCACTGATCGATATGTGGCGATTCAAATCGGCACGGCCCGTCGCCTCTATCAAACGGCATGGAGAGTCATTCGCAGTTCCATGACTTCGGCTGTTTGAGTCATGTCCTTATCGGCCTGCTAAGCCATGAACAGCCTAAGGAGGCAACATGGTGGGATCCCTTTGGCGCGGGCGAACAGCTCGTCGGTGGGTGTTTGGCCTGGCGTCGGCGGCCATCCTAGGCGCTCTCATTCTCGTTCTGGTCGCACCGCGGGAGTCCCCGTCTACTGAAGGGGCAGGTGTCCCATCGGCAGAGTCTCAAACCCACAGGGCTCCACCGAGCACTTCCCCGAGTGCTACAGCGAAGCCAACGAGGTCGGCTCCACTTCCCAAATTGCCGGCGTCCGTTCCGCCTGTCACGGCCGATTATCGGGCGCTTGCTTCCGCGGCCGCCGTCGCCATCTATAGCTGGGACACCCGAAGTTCGTCGTATTCGGACGTTTACGCGCGAATTCGGGGTTGGTGGGTCGTCCTCCCTGACGGGTCAAATCCGTTGGCCGTCCTGGTCCAGGAGTTTGAGGCAACGGGCATAAACGCGGGGTCCTTCGCTTCGCTTGCGGGCCAAGGTGCCCACAGGGTAGCAACGATCGAATCCATGGCATGCGACAACGAACTCGTAAAAGTCCGCGAACGCCCGGCTCCGTGGACGGGGCTTCATGTCTGCACGGTTCGGCTCAAGGTCGTTGACCAGACTGTCAGTAGCACCAATTCATACACAGCGCCCGTCAGTGTCATGGCTAATTGCCCGCCGGCAGCGACCGCCCCGCCTGATCGATGCCAAATGGTCGGGTTCTATGCCTCGACTAGCCGGATCGTTTACTGATGCCGCATCCGGCTTTGGCGATGGCCCTAGTCAGGCGCCGAACGCTCGTACGGGCTGCAACCGCCGTCGTTCTCGTCATCGTGCTCTCCCTGGGTGTTGTCGTCGGTGCGGTCGCTTTAGCCCTGGCGGGCGACAAGCTGGAATCAGCCGTTGAGTGTGTGTCAAACAACGGCGCTGTCACACAAAGCGTCCTCGAGAACAGTGGATCTCGGCCTGATGGTCAAGCCGTTGGACTCTCCGCAGGGCAGATTGCTGTGGCACAGGGGTACATTTCCGTGGGGAAGCAACTTGGCGTTCCTCAGGAGGCAATGGTGATCGCCATAATGATGTCTCTCCAGGAGTCGACGCTTCGAATGCTCGCTAACGCGAATGTCCCTGCGTCATTTCAGTTTCCTCATGACGGGGTTGGGAGTGACCACGATTCAGTAGGTTCGGCGCAGCAGCGGCCAGCGGCTGGATGGGGGACCGTTGCAGAGCTGATGGATCTTTCTTACAACGCACGGGCATTCTACGGAGGGCCGTCTGGGCCGAACCAGGGCAGTCCTCGAGGTTTGCTGGATGTGCCAGGCTGGTCGGGCATGAGCAAAGGGCAAGCAGCCCAAGCAGTTCAAGTTTCAGCGTTTCCAGAGCTCTATGCTCGATGGGAACCACAAGCGACAGCCATCGTTGACCTGCTCCAGTGTGTCACGGCGGTCCCGAAGTGCAGCGCGGGGGAGAGCGGCCGGCCAGAGTTGGTCTCTGCAGAAGGTCTGCCTCAAATCCGACAGGACATTCTGCGTTTCTCTCGGACGGGTGTCGGAGGTGCTTACGTCTGGGGTGGAACGGCCTTCAAGGCATGGGACTGCTCGGGATTCGTGCAGTGGATCTATCGGCAGGTTGGGATCGAATTGCCGCGTGTGGAGCAGTGGCGAGTAGGACGGATGACGGATACCCCACAGATCGGAGACCTTGTCGTTCAGAACCCACAAGGTCCCTACAACTGGGGGCATGTGGGGATCTATGCTGGCGACGGCATGATGTATAGCGCGCTCAACCCGTCGGCGGGGACATTGCTTCACCCGATCGAGTGGAACTTAGGAACGGAATATTTCGATCTCATTAGTTAGAGCCCTGACATCTCAGTTCCGCGGGGCAATAGCGGGCAACACAAGCTCTTCTTGGGTTTAGTAACAACGGGCGCCGTATTGTCCTATGCGGTGGAGGACGAGTTGCGCCAGATGGCACCGGACGAGATTGTTAGATCTACAGGACGTGTTTGACGCGTTTCCCGCTGCGGCGTCAGAGTAGTCTCAAACGGTGCCCACAAATCCACTTTTTCGTGTCCAGCCCGACGAAGAACTTGCCGAAGCCCACAGAGAGCTACTGCTGGCCTTTGTGGATATCGACCGGCTCCAACAACTGCTACAGAGCGCTTTGCCCCTCGCGGAGCGCTCTGTTTTATGGTTGGACGACCGCTTCACGCGACCGTATCAGACATCGCACGCAGTCAACTACCTGATCCTGACGGCCGTTGATCACCTACATTGTCTAAAGACCGTGATGCAAGACGCCGACGCTCAACACATCTTCGCGCCATTCACGCTGATTAGATCAGCCATCGAGACCGCCAGCACCGCACTGTGGTTACTAAACCCTAAAGACCGGAAGACTCGCATCACCCGCTCCTTGAGATTGGAGGCAAACAACATAGCGATGCTTGGTAGGGCGTATGGCACCATGGGGGTCGATGTGGCCGAGACGACGAGGATGCGTTTGGAGCTCCTTTCCGCCGCCGTTGAGAAATCGCAAGTAGATAAGGACGTGGTCATGGGTTCGTACCCATCCGTCCAAACGATTATCTCGACGGCGACTAAGGAAGCGGGCCTCTCACGCTGGATCTTCGGTGCCTGGCAATTGAGTTCTGGATCAACTCATGGGAAGACTTGGGCGGGCGCGCATACATCCACCTTCACACCCGATGCGGGCTCCAGCACTGAGGATGTTTTCAACGGCTGTCTTTCGTCTGATGAGGCCAGCATTTCCAAGGTCCTACTTGCCGCGTTGGCCGTCATAAACCGCGCTCTGAGACTTCAAGCAAGACGAGCCAGGCGATCAAACGGCGGTAGCTTCAACAAGACACAACCTTGCTCGGGCGAGCTGCGGTGGGTACAAGTACCGATGCGGGTGGTTCGTACATAACTGGATTCCGAAATGGTCTGGTGACAACGAAGACGAAGCATTTGGGCCGGTTCTCCCATCTCCCTTGAAGACGGATAGCCTCGACGTCCCGTTGTCGAGGTGGGCGCGGGTCAGATTGCTATTTGGGCTTCGACGTGGCCGCGTTGGGTGGCAGCCAAATGAGTTTCGAAAGCATCAGGAACAGAGGTCTGGCTCAGCCCGGTTCCGCTGATTGAAGGAGCAGGCGCACGAGCTTCTTTGATATGCGCCTAAACTAAACTTTGAGTGCTAGCCCGCGCCAGGAGGGGACAATGGGGAACTTAGGTCCGTATCAAGACATCACAACACTGGCAAAGAGCCTTGGTGGAGTGGACAAATTGATCAAGTCCATCGAATACGACGCTGTGAAGAAATCTGCTCCAGTGTTGCTGGGAGTCGGCGCATTGATTGGCGTCGGGGCGAAGCCGATTTTCGACGCTGGGAAACGTGGCTGGGCAAAGTACAAGGGAAGCGGAGCCGCCGCGGCTGAGGCAAAGGACCAGCTAAAGGCCGTCGTTGAAGAGTCGATGACCTCAAACGATTCTGATGGAGATTCGTCCGGAGTTCGGCAAGAGCGCTAAAGGACACTAAATGGCGGACTGCAGGTCCTTGCCGACGATGCCCTCCTCGCAGACATGGTTGTACAGACGGCAGCATGACTCGGCCGCGACGTCGGCACAAACCCTAGCCCGGTGGTGCCGGTCAAGGCGATTTGGAAACTTGGTCCAAGACACCGAAAACCAGCCATCCGTTTAAAGCATTACGGCAGATAAGGAGCAACTGGACTTGCCAGCACGTCCAATTATGGGAATATCATTCCATGTCTCTTGAAACGCGCGACTGTACTCTGTCTAAAGCCCAAACCGATGCCATCGAAAGGGGACTCGCCCGAATTGGTGCTGAAGAGTCGCTGGTGATCGTAACAAATGATCTACAGACGTCAGTCCGGGATCACTTTTCTCACGACGCGCGGTATGCGAGCTACTCCACTTCCAGAGGAGGCGGTCAAGTAGCTGCTAAGACGGTGACGCACTCGTCTGGCCCAGCGATCTTCATTGATCACGAGTTGTTTAACCTTGCCACGATCGACGCAAATGAACGACTACTAGCTCACGAAGGTGGGCACGTTGTTGCAGCGCGGAAAGGTGAAGAGTTCGTCAGCCGACACCACATGGTCGGTAGTCAAGAAGAGTACGACCTGCTTGCCTCAGTCGGAATCGCAATTGAGGAATTCCGAATCGAACGCGAGCTCGCCGACATGGGGTATGAAGAAGGGCCGATGGGCCACATCGACTCTATGGGGTGGATGCTACACACAACGTCGGTGGATTTGCTGACCGCGCTCTTGGACCCTGAGGCAGGAGCAGATCCTGCCGTCCTCCGAGAAAAGGTGACATCCGTCTTGGCTGACTTCGTCAAAGTTCTGGGCTATGCGGCTGGTGCCGTTGTGGCTAAACTTGCGGGGCAGTTTCCCGTTGATCGTCTCGACAAGCACGGAGTCGACAATTGGGACGATTATGTGGGAGATCATTGGGCGGCGCTTGTCAATATCCTCAGCGATATTCCAGGAATCGGAACTCCGATGACTGACGTGGAGATCGAGGGTGCCTTAGCCCGGAGCCTGGATTGGTATGTGCAGTGGATGGGGCGCGTAGGCTTCACGCTCAACGTTGGGGTTGATGGTGTGTCCTTCTTACGGTCCAGCACGGATGACCTGTGGACTGCGCGACTTCAAAGGGCCGCTGCCGAGAATGCCCTTCGCGAAGTCCAAGAAGATGTCAGTTGATGGAGTGGTTCAGCGCGATTGCGTAGGAATCCAAAGTAGCGCACGGGGACTCGGCGTCGCTCTTTCATGCCTTGGCATAGCTGCCCGTAGGTCTTCGTGGTCTTCGTGCTTGGGTGCCGGTATTCCACGGCACACCACCCGAGGGACAAGCATCTCCCGACGCGGAAGGTGGACCGGTCGCAATGTAGGCGACAGCACTCGTGTCGGCATGCTGGGGGGCTTGAGTTGTGCGATTCTGGGAGAGATTTGCAGAGACGTCTCGGGCGAGTAGGAGGCTCGGACACTAAGGGGGAATGGGTGCCGAGTCAATTAAGTGAGAGCGAGTTCGCGCGCTTAGTAGCGCTCCGAAGGGCACAGGTAGCTTGGTTTCTCGGAGCGGGAGCTTCTGCCAGCGCCGGGGTTCCGACGGCGGGACACATGATCGCTAACTTCAAAGCATCGCTGTTTGCGTCCGCGCATAAGCTTTCTCGAAATGATATAGACGCCGAAGACCCAATTTGGACGAGCCGAATCAACCGGTTCTTCGATGGCGCCAATGGCTTCCCTAATTACGGCGACCCTCGGGAATATGAGGCGGCCTTCACGCAGATGTATCCGTCTGCGGTGGATCGCCGCCGCTACATCGCGAATGCTGTCGAGCTTGGGAGCCCATCGTATGGCCAGCAGATTCTGGGTGCGTTGCTGGCCACCGGGCATATTCCAGTGGTGTTTACGACCAATTTTGATTCCCTAATTGAGCAGTCCACTTCCCGAGCAAACGATGTGCTTGAACTTAGTCAGCGACGTCCTCTTAGAGTCAGCGCCTTGACAAACTCTGACATCGGTCGGCGCTGCCTGGAGCAGAGCGATTGGCCACTCCTAGTCAAACTTCACGGCGACTATCAATCTGATTCCATCAAGAATACTGAATCCGAGCTTCAGTCCCAGGACGAGAATCTCGGATTGGTTCTCACGGAATCCATGCGAAGGTTCGGTCTAGTTGTAGCTGGGTACAGTGGCCGGGACGACTCAATAATGGATGCTCTGGAGCATGCTCTCGCATCCCCGACGCCGTTTCCCAACGGCCTATTCTGGGTACGACGCACTTCGACAAAACTACTCCCTCGCGTTGTAACTTTTCTGGCATCCGCCGAGCGAGCGGGCGTGGAGACGCGGGTCGTGGTTAGTGAGACTTTTGATGAGTTGTTGGGAGAGCTGGCCAGGCATAGGGACTTTCCTGCAGAACTCGGTGCAAAGCTTGAGGAACTTCGACCGGCGCCGCAAGTTGAGGATGTTCAACCGCCGGACAGGGAGTATGCCAGGTTCCCAATCTTGCGTTTCAATGCCCTCCCTGTGACAGGCCTTCCTTCTCGCATAATCACTGCGCGGATTTCGGTTGAAAACAAGGAACTTCGTCGTGACCTCAGGGAAGCTCGTGCAAACGTGGATGCCGTGAGTAACGGTCGAGAGGTGTTTGCGTTGGGCTCGGACGCCGATCTGCGGAGAGTTATAGACAAGCATCAAGAAGGGATCGCTTTTGGAATCCGTGTGGCAGATCCTGAGGCTGACACTGTTGTCCAAGGCCTGCTCTTTAGGTCACTTGTTAGAGCTCTGGCGCGCGATCGCCCTGTACTCCCACAGTTTCGAGATCGCGGGCACGAACTCCTCCTCAGCGACCCACGACTGGTGCGAAACGAGGATCTTCGCGGCAAGGTCAAAGTTGCGCTCGAACCTTTCAGAAGTGTTTATGGTGCAGATCTTTTTGGAACTTTGCCGAAGTACGACGGACGACGTTACGCGGAGGGAATTCGTCTGAAACTTGAATGGCGACTCGGCAGATGGTGGCTGCTATTCGAGCCGTTTACATGGGTAGAGCCCCACCCCGAACGTCTCCGCCCTGATCCGGTCTCACCGTGGATACGAGACAGATGGTTCAAGAGACGAAACAAGGATTGGGCGGATATGGTCTCTGTCTGGGCAGCAATGCTCGCACCGGAGGACGTAACTACTGTCAGAGCCTGGCCAAGGGACGAAAGCACGCGCTTCGTTCTGAGTAAAACCACAGCATGGAGTGTTCCTGGGCAGAAGGGGTTACTGTGACTGGTTCCAAGCTTCCTCCGTATCGCGTACTGGACGAGCCTACGCTGGCGTTTGATTCTTCCGATAAGAATGCGGTAATGGTTCATCCTCTGCGTGGCCTTTTGCGATACGGTCCATATAGCAAGAACGTACACGCCCTTCTCGGTAAGACAATTCGAATTGCTACGATTGGGCCGCCTGGCGCCTACGATCGTATTGGTCATCTATTCGGCGAGCTGAGTCAGCCACAGAAGGCGCAGGAACGCCGTGACTATCTACCCGACTACCCTGGGATGAGCAGTGCTTTCGGACTGGACATAGCGCCTGCTGCGGCACCTTTACATGCCACGCTTCCGGCGGATCTCCAGGACTTGGCACCCAAGAAATTTTCCGGCGAAAGCCTTGCAGAGGCACTCCTTGCCGTGTTGCGTCAATACGCCGCGGCCCGTGAGTCATTTGATGTTGTGGCTATCCTTCTTCCGAGCTCGTGGAGTTCTGCGTTTAGGGACGATAAGGGTTTCGATTTACATCATTCCATTAAAGTGGGCGCCGCTTCATTCGGAATCTCGACCCAGATACTGAACGACGAAGTCTGGAGTTACCGCTGTCGCGCGTCCGTGGCATGGCGTCTTAGCATTGCTCTTTACAGCAAATATGGCGGTAACCCGTGGAAAATTGCCGAGAACCCGGCAATGCTCGATTCGGCTTATATAGGGCTTGCGTACGCCCGGCGGGGCCGGCCTGAGGACGCCCAGTATGTTACGTGCTGCAGCCAAGTTTTCGATGCAGACGGGGGAGGAATGCAGTTCGTGGCATTCGATGTCGGGGGTGGCATCGATCTGCGTAACCCTTTCTTGTCCAAGGAGCAGATGCGAAGCGTCATCGCGAGGAGCCTCGCCCTTTACCAGCGAAGAAATGGAGGAGGGGTTCCTCGGCGTGTAGTCATTCATAAATCCAGTGTCTTCACCGAGGAAGAGCTTAAAGGGGTGCGTGAAGCCCTCTTTGGCATCTCTGAAGTGGAGTGTGTCCAAGTGCAGGCTAGTGTGCCCTGGCGTGCTGTGAAACTCAACTCCCCTCGCGATCCGACCAAGCCGGGTCCGCGCACATCGCCGGATGGTTATCCCGTCCGGCGTGGAACCGTAGTTCACCTGTCTACACGTGCCGTGCTCCTGTGGACGGGTGGGAATGCCCCGGACGCAACGAGTGGACGCAGTTATTTTCAAGGAGGCAATTCCATTCCGGGCCCACTTCTTCTTACCCGGTTTGCCGGTAAAGGCAGTCTCGAGGACACTGCATTGGAAGTTTTGGCGCTGACTAAAATGGATTGGAACAACGATGCACTTTTTGATCCGCTGCCTGTGACGCTAAAGTACTCACAAACACTGGCACAAGTTATTGCCCATGCCCCCGCACTAACTGACCATGCGTATCCTTACCGCCTATTTATGTGACGATAGTTCAGGTTTATGAGGGGAAGCTGGATGTGAACGGCAGGCTGGATTTCAAAAGCCGTATTTAGCCATCAGCACTATATCCAGGTTGCGGTTGCGGGGAGCCCTGCAGCGGTCGAAATGGGTAAATTGCTGACCTTGGTCCGGCGACCATTGCTCTGGAGCAGGACAAGTTCGAGGGAACGCCCCAGAAGCTGCAGCGGCGACGCGTTAAGGCCAAGGCGCGGCGTTAGCCCAATGAATCGCAATCACAGTTTGCCGGCTTCCCTTGTCCAATCCCGTTGAGGTCATGTTGTTGCCTTCCGCCCCATCCATGAAGTCGTGAGCACAAGCAGCTCATTCAATTGGAAGACGACTGGATGGAGCACCAGATGGTACTGGCAGCGGTGGATCCTGGGATCACACCAAACGCGAACTTTCCTTTTCTTGAGTCCCTCAAGCAGATCGGCGGCGGCATCCTCGTCGGCGCCTTCATCGTCATCGCGATCGTGGCGATCATCGGAGCCGCGATGCTGTTGGCCGGCAAACTGAGCCAATCGTCGCGGCTTGCTTCAGGCGGAGGGGTGATCCTTCTTTGGACCGGCCCGGTCGCGGCAATCCTAGGCGGGATCAACGGCTACATACTCTGGTCCCAGACGGCCTTTCCATTGGGCTTCTAACCGCTCACGATCATGCCGGTCGAGTGTGACCTCAACGGTTGGTGGCCGCCGGGCTGTGGTCTGGTTTCCCAGGCCAACGACGGCGTGCAAGGTTCCATCACTTCAATCTTCGCCAACGTCCTCCAGAACATCGCCTCGTGGATGTGGGGGTTCATCACAGGGGCCTTCAGCGTTTCCGAAGTCGACGATTCGCAGTGGGCCGCCATCGGCGGACTGACTAATTGGTGGGTCATCGTGATGATGACTCCGCTGGTGGTCGTGATGATCCTTCAACTCCTTTCCGGACTTATCAGCCAGCAACCTCGCCGGCTGATGAGGGCCCTGGTTGGAGGAGCGGCAGCGGTGCCGTTGGTTGCTGCGGCGGTCTACCTTGTCCAGCAACTCACCCGAGTGACTGACTCTGCTTCGACCGCTCTCTTGGAATCGATCGGGACGGACCCCTATGTCGTGTTCATGCGGCTCTTTGGCTTCGAACGAGCTCCAGAAGGCTCCGAGCGCGAATGGAACGTCATCTCCCTGGCGCCGGGCAATCAAGGCGGAGCCGTCGGTGGCGCGATAGTGACCGTCATGGCGGTCATCGTCGTGTGGATTCTGGCGTTCATCCTCATGTGCTCGATGATCTTCAGAACGTTCGCCCTCGCCGTTCTCGCGGCTGTCGCACCGGTCGCCCTCATGATGATGCCCTGGGAGAAGTCAAAGGCCTGGGCCGGGCGGTGGTGCGAAGTCGTCGTCGCGCTCTTGCTGGCGAAACCGCTGGCGGCGACAGTACTGGCGGCGGCGATCAAACTATTTGC
Source organism: Paenarthrobacter sp. C1 (assembly GCF_049315185.1). Lineage (NCBI taxonomy): Bacteria > Bacillati > Actinomycetota > Actinomycetes > Micrococcales > Micrococcaceae > Paenarthrobacter > Paenarthrobacter sp. C1. The sequence goes on from NZ_CP186052.1 coordinate 1,980,178, forward strand.
AGATTCGACGTCCTTTGCCGGTTTGGCGGCCGGCACTGTCGGTATGGTTCTTGCCTGCGGAGCGCCATTGATGGCGCTGAGACTGGTGAGCTTTGCGGGCGGCGAACTCGCAGCCGCGGCTCAAACGGCTGGCGGCGGCCATGTCCTTGCTCGCAGTAGCAGCGTTGCCTCCAGGCACTTCAGCCGACAACTCGGTGGCATGACGATTGCCTCAATGTTGGGCCGATCGTCCTTAGCTCGACCAATTCCATCAAGTCGCAGAGACTTCCCCACACGCGTGTTGGCGCCTTCACTGCCCCTGCCGCGAAGCCTGACGAGCACGACGCCGATACTCACCTCAAGTGACAACGCTTCGGCATCGTACGGAACAAACTCTGCCCGCGGAGGCGCCGCAAGGCGGGACGACGTGGTGAGCGGAGAGGTCGTCACCGAGCAGAGCAAGCAAGCGTCGTCTACGACACCTTCGCCGATAGGCCGGAACCAGGCTGCTGGTCCGCCAAAGTCAAACCGCCCCAGGTCTCCTCGGCAGCCCGAGGTGCGAAGTCCCGGCAGCGCGCTGCCCGCATCCCAATTGCCGCCCATCAGACCCAAGGCTTCTGAGGGGCACTTCCCTCCGGAGAAACCCCATGACTGACGATTCCCGCGCCCTCGAGGCCGTCAAATTTCCCCGATACGAGCGCCGCGGCGTCTTCATTGGGCTGAAATGGTACCAGCTCGTGTTGCTAGCCCTCGGCATCCTGACGGCCATTATTGCCTCTGCAACGGGAGGCCCTGTCGGACTGACGACGCTGAGTCCCATCTGGCTGCTGCTCATGCTCATGGGAGTGCTCCAACACGCACGCATCCCGTATCCCATCTGGGTCAGCCTCATCACGCTGTTCTTCGTTCGACTGATCCTGGGGCAGACCCGATACCTCACCCGCCCTGAGAAGGCATTGAAAGCAGGGAAGCTCGCACTGCCAGGTGGACTCGGCAGCCTCAAGCTTCAGATGACCCGACGTGGCGAGTGCTTTATCGTCGACCCTCAGGGTAAGGAAGCGACGGTCGTCTTGCGCTGTACCACCAGGTCATTCGCTCTTCTCGACGATGACGACAAAGCGTGGGCCGCCCAAGCATGGTCGCGCGTGCAGGCTGGACTCGCACAACGCTCAGACATAGCAAGAATCGCCGTGCAGGACTACACGGTTCCGTACCCTTCGTCAGCTCTCCAGAACTTCTACGACCACACCATCGTGCAAAATGGCGGCCAACCTGGTGGCAATTCGTGGGGCGAGTTGGCCTATCAAGACCTGATAGCTGCAGCTGGCTCCGCCATGAGTCACGACGTTTTGCTGTCCGTTGTGGTGGATACGGCCAAGTCGAGAAGGCGCATCAAAGAGTCCGGCGGCGGCCTAGGCGGACTCGAACGTGTTCTGCGCTTGGAAGTACAGGCAATCACTACATCATTGGCAACCCACGGAGTACGGGTGGACGAATGGCTCTCGGAGTCCCGACTACTTGAAGTGTTCAGGGGGTCTTTTGATCCTGAAACGGTGGCCCGAGGGTCGGTGAACAAAGACAGCGAGCCTCAGGATGCCCGGTCAACCGGTAAACGGAGACTGAGTTCGAGCCCCATGGCCCTCGAGGAACACTGGACTTACCTCCGCACGGACTCCGGATTCCACCAGACTTTCTGGGTCGCAGAATGGCCGCGGCAAAAGGTGTACCCCGGCTTCCTGCACCCGCTGGTTTACGTCGGCGACTTCCGGCACACGGTCACGCAGGTCATTCGTGCTGTACCCACCTTGGAGGCACTGCGGGACATCCGATCGGCCCAGGAAGCTCATGAAACCCGTCGAAGGATCAATGCCCGGTTCGACCGCCCTACGACGAGGGAGCAGCGAGCCGAGGAAGAAGAAGTATCGCAACGGGAAGAAGAAATCGTTGCCGGACATGGCGATGTACGTCCGACCGCCTTCGTGACGATTACCGCAGCGTCCTTGGAGGATCTGGCCCGACACCGCCACGAACTCGAATCGGCCGCAGCCGGCGCGTTCGTCGAACTTCGATTGCTGGCGGGGCAGCAGTGGGCAGCGTTCATTGCGGGTGGACTGCCCCTGGGAAGGGGATTGCGATGAGTCTCAAGAACCAAGAGGTGACCTATACGCCGTCGGGCACTCGCGCCGAACGCAAGAGTCTCAGAAAGGCGGCAACCGCTGAATCATTACCGCAGAAGCGCAAACTCGGCCAACGAATCGACGAAGCCTTGGAACGGCGCGAGGACCGCGAGCGCCTTGTCGGCGATTGGGGGAGCAAGGAACCGCAGTCACTATGGGGACCGCATAGACTCCGGCCGGCACCTCACCGCGCCTCGACCATGACCTTCGCGGCGGCATACCCGTTCATCACGGAGTCAGGACTTGGCCACGAGGGAACGTACATAGGAACTGACGTTTTTGGTTCGGGAGCCTTTTCCTACGATCCGTGGATCCTGTACGACAAAGGAATCATCAGCGGCCCTTCAATCGTCGTGATTGGCACGGTAGGCACAGGCAAGTCCATGTGTGGGAAGTCACTGGTTGCCCGTTCCATAACGTTGGGACGGAAAGCGGCTGTGGCGTCTGATCCCAAAGGTGAATGGGTGTCAGTGGCCACGGCTGTGGGCGGCAAGGTCATTTCCGTTGGTCCCGGTCGCACTGCTCGTGTGAATCCTTTGGATGCCGGCCCCCGGCCGAGTTCGCTGTCGGACACTCAGTGGAAGGCTGTCGTCCGGCAGCGGCGTCGGCAACTGATCGTGGCTTTGGTGTCTCTTATGCGTCAAGGAACACCGTTGCATCCTGTTGAGCACACCGCTCTCGACATGGCCCTCATGGAAACCACCGCGGAAAACTCGACGCCGACACTTCCTATGGTGCTGGACCACCTTTTGAGTCCTTCCGCAGAAACTCTGGCCCTTGTTGGTAAGGACGGCGGAGCGTCAGTCAGTCACTCGCTGTGGCGCACAGTCTCAGGCGACTTGGAGGGCATGTTCGATGCGCCGTCCACGGTGGCCTTTGATGCCGACGCGCCAATGATGGTCATGGACACGTCCGCGCTCATCGGCGCGTCCGAGCAGGCGTTGTCTCTCGCCGCTGCTTGCAGCGCCACCTGGCTGGAAGCAGCAGTAACAAACCCCGACGGCGGCAAGCGGCTTGTGGTGTACGACGAAGGTTGGCGGATGCTCGCCGACCCTTACATGTTGGCCAAGATGAGCGAGCAATGGCGCCTCGCGCGAACGTATGGGATTGCAAACCTCCTGATCATGCACAAGGTGGCTGACCTCAATGAGATCGGGGACAGCACGAGCGGACATCGTCAGAAGGCCTTGGGGCTGCTGACGGAAGCGGACACGCGCATCATTTATCGTCAGAAGCATGACGCCATGCGGCTGACCAAGGAAGCCCTGGGCCTGACCGAAGCTGAGTGCGAGCATGTCGAGAACCTTCCCAAGGGCGTTGGTCTCTGGAAGGTTGGAAACCGATCGTTCATTGTCGCGAACAGAGTGACCACCGACGAGTTGGAAGTCTTTGGCACTGATGACCGGATGCACCTGTGAGGACGAGATCGGGTAACAGCAGTCCATTGGTTTCAGTAGGACTCTGGGCTTTGACCGGCTACATGGCCTTCTGCCTGTTGGTCCAAGCAGCAGCCCACGTCGCTGGCGCTGGGCACTGCGGCGGCAGGCCGCCATCGTTCTTCAACCCCGCTTCTGGGGTCGGGCTGTTGGCTGGCCGGCAGGACTGGATTGCTGGTACCTCCAACGGGTGCGCTATAGACGTAGGGGCAATCTGGTGGATCGTCGGTACCGTTCTCACTTTGTTGGCGGCGCTCGCAGCCGTTGCGGCCTTCGCGTGGAGAACCTGGAAACAGTCCGGCGCGTGGCTGCGGCAGGACATCCTGAGCAGAGATGGCGTGGCTGGCCGAGCAGAGATACTTCGGGACTTCGGAGCCAGAACCGTTCGAAAGCGTGGGCAATTCACTCGGCCAGGCCTGAGCAAGCCGAGCATTCATGATGTGTCGTGGACCCTTGGGCGCTCTCGTGGAGTGACCATCCATGTTTCCACCGAAGAATCGATGGTCATTCAGGGGGCGCCCCGTTCGGGCAAGGGCCTCTATGTCGTCATCAATGCGATTCTCGACGCGCCCGGCGCTGTTGTCACCACATCCACGCGAGCCGACAATCTAGTGGTCACTATGCGAGCGCGGATGTCTGCCGGGCGGCCAGTGACAGTTTTTGACCCACAGGGAATGTCGGGTCTGCCGTCGACTCTGCGTTGGTCGCCGGTACGTGGTTGCGGTGACCCGGATATCGCAACCCGACGGGCTCTCGTGATCACAGCAGATACAGAGATGAAGGGCGAGAATGCAGCGTGGCAAAAGCGTTCGCTGATCGTGCTGCAGTGCCTGCTCCACGCGGCCGCGCTGTCAGGGGAGGGAATAGCTGCGTTCCGTAGGTGGTCCTCTAGCCCAGTGTTGGCCAGGGAGGCGTTGGAAATTTTGGGGCGTCCCGGTGCGGCGCTAGGGTGGCAGGCAGATCTGATGGGGATCTTGGAAGACGACCCACGGAATACTTCCAATTCTTGGATTGGGGTCTCAGCCGCCGTGGCGCCGCTCTCATCTCCGAGGGTGCTGGCGGCACTGGACCCACAGGATGAAGCTCAAGAGTTTGATCCCAAAAGCTTCATCAGGCAACGGGGGACTCTCTACCTCATTGGAACCCGCTCTGGAGCTGCGGCCGCCGGCCCTTACCTGTCGGCTCTAATCGACGACATCGACAACGCTGCGCGTGAGCTGGCTTTTGTCTCACCTGGGGGCCGACTCGACCCACCGCTTTCCCTGATTCTGGACGAGATAGCGAATCTCTCTCCGTGGCCCGGCCTGCCAGTGGTGCTCTCCGATGGTGGTGGTATTGGAATCTCAACGCTCGTGGTTCTGCAATCCCTTTCACAAGCACGGAGTGGCTGGTCAATAGAGGAGGCGGCCACCATCTGGGATTCCGCGATCATCAAAGTGATCTTTGGCGGCGGCTCGGATGAACGTGACCTTCGCTCGCTGGCGGGCCTGCTGGGGGAGCGGAGCCTGATCCTCAACACCCGTTCCTGGTCATCTCAGGGCCGTCAGGACGGTGAACAGATTCGGGAGAGCCCGGTGATTCGTCTGGATGAGATCCGGCGCCTTCCTGTTGGTACGGCGCTCATGCTTGGCCGACGAACTCGTCCGATCCTCTTGGACTTGCGTGACTGGCATCGGCGGAAGGACGCCGCTGAGCTGGGTCGGTCGAAACTGGAGACCGAGCGAGAGCTGGCCGCTGGCCACCTGAGTCGGCAGGAAGCGAACAGCGAGGCTGATTCATGAGTACCCAGGCGGACGATTCTGACTTCGAGGTGGGGCGGGTATCTGACTTGGATGATGAACTCACGGCGGAACTGTTCCGTTCGTCGTTCCAGCCGTCGCCGCGCAGCGCCGGGGTGACGCATCGGTGGCGGGATATGTCATCTACGCAGGCGGAGGTGGTGTGGCAGAGCCTCTTCGATTGGGTTCGCTGGTTTGTGGCCACGTATCAGCTGACGACGTCGGTGGTGCCGGACTGTTGGTGGCGGCACTCGGAGATCGTGGCAGAGTTGTACGCGCTTCAGCGGGCGGAAGCGGCGTCCTTCACGTCAGATGACTCGGGATTCGGCCCGCTGGCGTTCCACGAGCGACTGCCGCACGGCGTCGAGCGTCTTCGAACCCACACGCGGACTGCTGGGTGCGTCGGGTTGCAGACCCATAAGGAACCGGTCGTGAGGATCGTGCCAGCCGAGCCGGACTTCGAGGACTGGAAGCTGGGCACCCATCAGACTCGAAGCTGACCCCGTCATGACGTCGCTTCGTTTTCTCGACATGAATAGGTGATCCCTACTTGGGGCCGTCTAGAAGCACGAAGGATGGCTGTCGTGGCCTCTGAATCTGAACTGAATGCTGACGCCAGCGGGGCTGAAGAAGCCGCCGCGCCGCCGTCGAACGTTCGCCTGTCACCTGAGGAGCGCATAGCCGAACTGACCAGGGGACTTCACGCAGCACTTGAGGAAGCTATTGATTCGCCGATGCGCTGGCAGGTTCTGCTCGACGCCTCCGCAACCCTGTGGCGGTACTCCGGGGGTAACGTCGCCCTGCTGATGGCGCAGATGGCGCAGCGCGGCACCCAAGAGCCGACTCTGGTAGCCGGCTACAAAGAGTGGGCTAGGCATGGGCGAACGGTTCTGCGTGGAGAGCACGCGCTCTGGGTGATCGCGCCCCGGACAGCCTCGATGCAGGAACTGATTTTGCCTGACGGACAGCGCAAGCTCCTGCCAGCGAATCAGGCTGCACCTGATGATGCTCTCAGCAGGGGCAAGAAGAACGTGATCACTGGTTGGCGTGGGCAGGCTGTCTTTGACGTCACCCAAACGGAGGGAGCGCCGCTGTTGGTGCCCCGCGCGGATCCTCAAGGTGGGGCGGACGTGGGTGATCTGTGGAGTTCCCTACGGCTGGTTGCGAAGGAACACAGCTTCCGGGTTGAGGTGTCGGGATTTCAGCAGGGCTACACCAGCGGCTATACCGACTTTGATGCTCGTCGAATTCAAGTTGGTGCCTGGATGAACGACGAGGAGCGGGTAGCGGTCCTTGCCCACGAACTCGGTCACGTCCTTTTACACGGGCCAGACGACCGCCTGGGGCGACTGTATGGAAGCAGTGCGAACCATCGCGGCTTGGCGGAGGTGGAAGCCGAATCAGTTGCCTATACCGTCATGCGGGCCCACGGCATAGATCGTGGACCGCAGTCAGCGTCCTATCTGGCTGGCTGGGCCGACGCTGTGATCCGCGCGGAGAAGGACTTGAAGCACGACTCCTCAGAAGGCTGGGTGCCGACATCGCGCGTCGACATCGCCAAGTCGGTGCTAGGGAGGGTGACCTCGGCAACCAAGGGGATTTTGGCGGTCTCGGATCCTCCTGGGTTCGGAGGGAAGTTCGCTGCCGCCAGTGCTGACCGGTCGGTGGTGGCCACTCCAACATATGCCGGGATCCCTGGACCGAACGCGTCAATGAGCGGCCCTGAGATTGCTGGGCCCTGAACCCGCAGATGTCCGCCGGGAGAAGCCCGTCGACTAAGGAAGGTAACCCATCATGAATACAAAGATCCCCATCACTATCGCAGGGAACCTGGTCGCAGATCCCGAACTGACCATCGGGGAATCCGGAACTCCGCACGCGAAGATCCGCGTTGCCGTGAACCTGCGGATTCAGAACCCAGATGGCACTTGGCGGGATGGCGAACCGGTCTTTCACAACGTGTCTGCGTTCCGGATGCTTGCGGAGAACGCCTCTACTTCTCTGAAGAAGGGTGACCCCGTGACGGTGTCGGGAGAGCTCGAGTTCCGCTCCTATGACAAGGACGGGGAACGACGTGAAGCTCGGCGGATCATCGCCGACACCATTGGGCCGGACCTTCGCTTTGGCACCGCGACGTATCAGCGCTCTGCACGAGCAGTTGCCGAGCCAGAGGCGGCTGTGGAAGCGACGGGTCCACAAGCAACGACGGCGACAGGCTGGCCAGCGTACAACGTCACCACCAAAGGGCCAGTGGTCGCGTCCCCTTTAGGAGGAGCTCCGGTAAATGACATGACGGTTTGACCTGTCTTCGCCGTTAAGGCCCACGTCCCGTTCGTCGAGGCGTGGGCTCTTCTTTTGTGAGTGGGATCTGTGTTCGAATATATGTTCTAGTCTTGTTGGTATGAGACCGAAGCAAGACTCCGCCGCTTTCGCCCGCATGATGGCTCAGATAGACGCCGACAACAGCCACCCGAAACCTGACGACGGCAAGATCATCGAGCTTGAGCCCGGTGGTCAGCCTCTGGTTCGCGTGGGGGAGATCTATGGTCGGGCGATCAAATACACGCGGACGTTTGGGCTGGTTGAGTGGGTGGATGACCGACGCGTTTATCACGTGGAGTGGTTCCCGGCTGGACAGGTCAAGCGGGTGGACCAAGAGTCTTGGCGGGGGCGGCCGCTGTAGAAGGAGGTGGCCGTTTCATCAAGCACTATGGGGCGAGGCCAACGAGTGAACTGCAGCGGAGTGATCCGCCGACTAAACGAGTGGTGCCCACGCCAATACATGATCACCGCTGATGCGGTAGGTGTCGGGCCACGGAGCTCCTGGTCGCACCTGGGCGGGATCCGGCCGGATCAGCAGGACAGAACCCGGCCAGATGGGCTCGGGAAGCGCTTCGATCCACGCTGGTTGGATGTAGTCGAAACGATTCCACCTTATAGTGACCCAAGCGCCTGTCGGCTGAGGGGCGTCGACGGTAAGGACCGTGATTTCAGTCGTGGTGCCGCTGCCCCCTTTTAGACCCTCGAGACGCTTCCATTGAGCGTCGGTTTCCGATTGCCACCGCTGTAGACCGCGAAGGCGCCTACTCCAGACGACGACGAGTACGACACTGAGAGCGGCGACGGTCATCAGCAGCCAAGCGGTGCCGGCAACGGTAAGGGCCAGGGCGACCAAGATTAGGGTCAGCACCACCGTCACTGCGCTCGCAGCGATCAGAGCGGGTGTTGCTACTCTCGGCTTGAGGGCTGGGTTCATCTGCATACTTACTCCAGCTTCCAGTTTAAAGCTGCCATCCAGCACTTGTCAGGCTTATAGGGGAGTCGAACTCATACGAGTTGCGGACATCTTCTGGAACTGGCTGTGGTGTGGCAACTTGATGGATTGCTCGCTGCAGATATTCCCACTGCGCTCGCTGTTCCCATTCCCAGTCCGCCGGAGTCGGGCCGAGGGGGATGGCTGCGCTTTTGACGCCCCAACGATCCCTGTAGACAGCAACCTCTCGAATCAAGGCGGCCATCTCAAATGGATCTGCCCCCGCACCGATGTCCTGTGACAATTCTGTGGTCCAATCAGGCTCACCAACTAGCGCCGCGTTGGCGACGTGCTCCGCACGGTTCCCAATCCGCCGTCGTACTTGGTCTAGCAACGCCGAAAGGTCTGGGCGGTCTATCGGCAGCTGCTCAGTCAACGGATCGATGGGCGTTTGGGGCATCGCCGAGCAGAACCTGCGTAGTCGGGCATGGGCAACTGCGGTTAGGTCCCGTGCACTGGCTTCTGAGCCCAGCGCTTCGTTCAAGGTACGCAGCGCTCCTGGCCGATTCACGTTGCTGGCTCGTCGCCAGGCAGCGACGGTGGCGCCCCAAGCCGGAGATGCGCTCATCTCATGAGAGCAGCCGGGAAGAAGACCTTCGACCGCATTTGCGAGATCCAAACCCGCAGCGATTTGAGCCAGGTAATCGTACTCGCGGCTCAGACGCTCGAGGCTGTCGGCGTGCTGCCGTTCGAAGTCCCGTACCTCGTGAGCCGTCCGTTCCGCACCTTCCGCAGCAAGCACCTCGCCAAGGATCACCCTCCAGCTCGAACGCGCACTCGGGTCCAGGATCTCGTCCTCATCAGGGTCGTTCTCGCTCACGTAGGCCGTGTTTGAGTGCCGGCCCCGCGTCATGCTGACGTACAGCAGTTCCCGCGTGAGGCGGCCGGGGGTCACCACGGTGTGGCCGGTGTCGACAGTGAGACCCTGACTGCGATGGGCCGTTGTGGCGTAGCCCAGCTCCACGGATGACTCCACATAACTGCTCGGCAAGAGTAAAGCAGCTCCGGCGTCTTTCCGTATTGCGTTTAGAGCACCGTGGCGCCTATCGACTCCCGTGACTTCGAGGAGCGTCCCATTGCGAAGGAACTCACCTCGATCGTCGCGAATGGATCTGTCATTCCGACGGGCAATGACGATGTCGCCACGACCGGCTCGAAGCCCGTCCCGAAGGACCAGGGTACATTCCGCGTCCACGTCCCCCAGACTTACCCGGTCGGCTTGGGCCCGCTCGTTGAGCATTTGGACGGTCTCGTTATCAGGAGCTATCAAGACCGAAACTCGACCAGCCAAGACATCCGAGTGCCATGCGGAGTAGGCATGGTCGACCATATCTGAGTAGTGGCCATGCCTGATGCGACCATGGCCGTCATACTCTGTGAGCACAGTCGGACGACCCTCACGCAGCCCGAGGGAGGCTGACCGCTCCCACGGATCCTTGAAACGCCAGATTGTGCTCAACCTCGCTGCCTTCCCTTGCCGATCAAGCCAACCAAGCACACCGCCGGCATCAATGGAATCGAGCTGGGCGGGATCGCCAACCAGGAGGATCTTGGCCCCCACTCCCTTGGCTTGGTGCACCAGCGCTGCGAGCTGAAGAGTCGAGATCATGGATGCCTCATCAACTATCACCAGCTGATTGGGATGAAACTGCCATTGGGACTGCTCGGCGGATAGCCGAGCGACCTCTTGTTGAAGGCGGCCAACGTTTCGGCCCGAGACGGCTGCCGCACGGAGCCGATCGTCCGCATGGAAGAATCGCCCTGCCCGTTCGGCCGCACCAGAGCCAACAGATTCATGCAGCCACTTAGCGACGTTCTCGGTAGCCATGCTCAGCTCCGAGCCGAGAACCTCGGCGCTCGCAGCAGCCGGCGCCAGACCCACGACGCTGCCCATCCCATACGCTGCCTCCCATGCTGCTTTGACCGCGCCAAGGGTTGTTGTCTTACCCGTCCCTGCCGGCCCGACGATGGCATCGAGTCTGCATGAGCTCAGCAGGACATCCGACGCTGCCGTCAGTTGGTCATCGTGCAGTGATGACCCTTCGCCGTTTCTGTATGAGGTGAGCGTCTGGAAGGCGAGATCGACCGCCACAGCCGGCCCGTCGTCATCGTTCTTCGCCGCAAGGATTTCTTCCTCAAAGGCTAGCGTCGGCTCATCGGTGTAGAGGCGCGACCCGTGGAACTCGAAGACGCTTCGCCCGGCGAATCGCAGATCATCAGCGGCATCCGCTGGGACGCCGTACCTGTACTCGTTGAGCGGCACGGATTGGCGCTCCGCCGCTGTAGCCACGGCATCGATCAGCGCGTTGCGGTCAGCGGGGGAGGCACAACGGATCTCAGCGCACACACGCTCACCCTCGGCGATCAGGTTCCAACGGTTCCAGGTTGAGCGCTTGGCCGCAACGCGTTCTCGAGTGAGAAGCCCGACGGCGTCAATCCAGTTAGGGGCAAAGTCGCCAACGCGGAACGGACGTGAGTGGGACCGCCGAATAGTGGAGGCTACGACGGATTCGGGATCGAAACCCTTGGCCTTTGCTCTGTCCCGCCACTGTGCGGACAGCGTTCGTAATGGCGACAGCGAAGCGTTCTTGGGAGTGCGGGTCGACAGGGTAGCTTGCTGGCGCAACTTAACGGTGGTTGTCGCCGTCGGGGGAGTTCCGTGTTCAGTGGTCCACTGTTTGACGAGCCGATCGGTCTCGATGTCGATGAGCCTTGAACGGTTGGAGAATTCGCGAATAAGTGCTTCAGGGATGCCGGTGAGTTGCTGGCTGGGGTTATGGGCGTTTTGTGCTGGGGCTCGGATGTCGGTTTCTGTGCCGAGGCTCATGTGCAAGCCATCGAAGAGGAGCCCGTTGTAGTGCTCGCTGGCTGCGACTACTGCCTTATATAGGGAGCGGGAGTCCAGCGTGACCCATGCCCTGTCGGTGATGCGCTGGACTCGGTTCGCGATGACAAGGTGGGTGTGGAGCTGAGGGTCGCCGGCGCGGGATTCCCAATGGTCAAATGATGCGGCAATAACGCCTCGGGTGCCGACGTGCGCTACGCCGTTTCGCCCGGATCGCGTGTTTATGACGTTCTCTTCCATCCAGGCAAGCGTTTCTTCGATGGCCTCGTGGTGGGTCTGAAGGATCTGTTCCTGAAGGTGACGCGGGCTGAGGGCCCACAGGGTGGAGACGGACTTGGGGACGCTGAATGTGAGGTCGAAGCCGGCGACGGCGTGTTTCGTTTTTTGGTTTCTAGCCTCCTGGCTCATCGCCAGCTGCCCTTGGGGTCTCCCCATCGGATTCTGGGTGTCCGGGTGGGTCGCATCCTGGAAGATGGAGCGGGCATCGGATTCCGTGACCCTATCTCCAGCTTCCCTGGCGATCCCTTGGAGACCATTGCCCAACCAACGACCTTGGGGCGTTCCCATCTTCATGTAATAACTGATGGTGTCCGCAGGAGCGGGGGAGGCATCGTCCAGCATTGTGGAATTAAAGAGGTACTTGAGCCCTGACCGTACGGAGAGCCTGGCAATGGACATGGTCATGGGCGCACCCCCGTGCGGGGCCTGGAGGGCAGCCAACCTCGCCGCCGCAGGATTTCGAGCGTCACTGAGTCGAGGGCGACGCCTTTAGCTCGCGAGATTTGAAGCAGAACGGCTGCCACGCGGGCGAGGTCTTGGACGTTCGTTCGCTGTGCACGCTTCAGGCGCAGGACTTCGTTGTGGAGGAGGCCGTTTCTGGTTTCCAGCTCTTCGTAGAAGGCGTGGAGTCGTTCGAGTTCGGATGACTGTGATCTCAGCTCGGTCAGGAGCCGGTCCATGTAGTTGGTGTCATTTTCAGGACCGTCATGTGCTGGCTGTCTGGTGCTCTGCTTGTTCACTACAGTTCATACGGCCTACACAGGCACACCGCATGATTTCCCGGCCGACGGGCCTTGGATGCCAGAGGTGTGAGGAAAGCTTAGGAAGGAGCGCTAGGGAATAGATGCAATCCATGTGGCGGCGCTGTTGGCCGATGTCAGATGCGTCCAAACGTGCCACGGGCTTGGGGTATGTTCGCATCTTTTCGGTCAGTAGTTGCGAGCTGTCAGCGGTGAGCTGCATTCTGAGTCCAATCGCCTCAGCACACTCTGGACGATTGGAGTAGGTAGGGTGCCGTTTAGCCTGAGTATCGATGGCTCCGAGCCACGAGCATTACTCCCGGGCGGCTAGCCCACCAAATGGCGCAAGAGGTCGACGGATTGGCGCTAGGGGATGTTCGCGGCGATTGAGCTTATGAGGCGATTGCGCAGGAAGCTGCTGCGCAATCGCCTCATAACCCCATGGCCTCCGTAGTTCGGAATCGTGCCGAAAACAAGGTCTTATCTGGGCATGGAATCGTAGCCTTCGAAACCCTACTCGTCACGCCCGTACACGTGATAGAACGCCGGTATGGGATTTGATAGAGCGGACTTATCGCTCAGCACATGCCATCTCCGGTTGTGATATACGAGCGGTACCGGCTCGGACTCCGTGACCACTTCCCTGGGTTTAGTCTCGATGGCTTCAACGATGATGACGGTCGCGCCGGTCACGTCGATGCGTTGCTTCACTTTTCCTCGCAGCCAGTTGGCTCCGGGATAGTAAGGCTCGCCGGTAGGAAGACGTCCCCAATCGACGTCATCTCCGAATCGTTCCGCGCCGCTGCGGGCGCCAAGCTTTGCCAGTGTGATCTGGTCTGCTGCCATCAGATGTATCACCACAGTCTCGGCTTGGCGGAGTGCTGGAGTGCTCGAAGAAATCGCGGAAGCGGAGAACATAATCGTGGGTGGATCTATCGATACAGATGCAACAGAACTTACGGTCATTGCAACAGGCCCATCGCCGGCATCTGCGGTGATAACAGCAACACCTGCCGGATGTGCACGAAAGGCGTACCGGAAGTCGTCAGCGTCGACTCGAGAATCGTCGGTTCGCATGATAATTTCTGCTCCAATGCTTAGATTTCCGGTGTCGTGTTCTACGGAGGATTTATAGAAACTGCGCGTTCTACTCGACTGCTTGTGGATCTGTTACAGCGAGTTGGAAGGCGCGCGGGTGCTTTGAATGACGACGGGAGTGGTCTCAGGCCTGTTACCAGTAGCCCAGCCAGGGTTGGCAGGACTCAAATGCGTCGGAACCAGTTGACGAAGAAGTGTCCTCCATAGTCGGGGCCCTCTTGGTCGCGCCGAGTTGGTCCGTATGCGGGGGCTTCCATCCCGAATTCGAACGCAGTTCTTTGGCACCATGCCGCCTGCCGCCTGAGAATGAATGCGCGGCAGCACCGGGCAGTCGGTTGTCTACTCCTTGATGAATTCTCATCTGCTTTTCCTTACTCGACGCTGTACCTTTGCAGTCGCATCAGGCTTTTGGCGAGTCATGCCGGCTGCTCATATCGTGATTTCCATTACACTCCTCCGAATAACATCGTGTCAAGTAATACTGAACATAAGTGTTTTATCCCCACTCACGCCTGCGCGCCTCGCCCAGGGTTGCCTGTCGGTGGAATGACGCAGGTTTCAGATGGGCGCCTACGGACCGGTTAGTGAAATCTGCCGATGAGCGTACGCTGGGTCGGGCAAATGGAGACATGAGTGTGGCGTGCAGTCTGTTGGATGGAAAGCCTTCTATAACCTTCCTCGAAGCTGCCGAGGCTCTGAACGGGCCGAATGGGAAGGTCACACCTTAGGCCGTTGGCATCTACGCAGAAGTGTTCAATTTAAGTGAACATCTGCGGTGGTGGCTGGAGTTCAATAGGGGTGAAAACTCACGCCTATGACGCTGCCCCGAAGATACGAGGACTCCGTCCCTATGCTCCAGTGCGATCGCGTCCCGCACGGCAGATTGCCACGCACGAGCGGGGCCATGTATGAGGCCGGATCACGGAAGACGTCACGGCAAGCCGGCGGGTTCTCCGGCATCACTTGACGCGGGACTGCCCACACGCCTGCGACGATTGCCGAAAGTGGCTGCCCTTGTGGATCATGTGGCGACGGGCAGCCGGATGATCCGCCGTTAAGGTTCTGGCCAGTTCTGGATCAGAGAGCAATAGCGAATCCGTCCTCGCGAACCGGCGCTGTCGCCCATTGCTCTGGGGACCCAAAGGGCCACAAGGCTCCAGGAATGAGCCGGAACTGGAACCCGGGACCGAACGCACCATGTCCTTCAGGGAGACGGGCCAGGACCGCCTTCCAGGGCGGAGTCGTCGACGACGCGAACGCTGCCCGCTCGACCAACGCGCACCCGACGATTCTCCTGGAACGGACATCGTCAGCGCGCCCAGGAGAGGGCGCCGTGGCCGTGGAGTCCGTGACAGCTGCCGCCAAAAAGCGTCCCGGGTGCTGCGATTCTTTCGCTTCAGCAGGTGGTGCGGCGAGTGTCTTTTTTGCCGACGCTTCAAGCGCTCAATTCTCCGCATGGGGAGGCGAGTTCAGCCTGAACACAGGACCCTGGGCGGAAGGCCTTTTGAGTCAGCAGTCACCTGCGGCCTAAACATCCGGACCAGGTCATGGGCAGCCAACCCTGCATCCCTTGGCCTCAACGAGAACAACCGGAATTGGTCGAACTGATCGAGGCCAAGGGGAGCCGAGCGTCCTGCGGCTTTGAGGCGGGTTCAGGGCTAGGGTGACATGAGCTGCCTGACATTCACCTGCCATCCGCTGATCAGGGTCTCCGAGTCGAGTATCAATGGATTGAACGACCCATGCATTGGGCCGGGCTTGTCTGCCAAAAGTCGGGTGTCGGGTTGGGTGAGGTTGGGTTTAGACGATGGGGAGGACGTGGCGGGCTTCGTCCTGGCGGTTGAAGGTGACTTTGCCGAATGCTTCGTATCCGCTGGCGGCTAGGGTGTGTCCGTGGCGGCTGGCGGTTGCTTGGTCGCGCCACATGCGCTGGAGGAGGGAGGTTTCTGCGAAGCCTGCGGAGCCGTGGGCTGTGAGGAGTTGGTCGATGGTGTTGGTGATGGTTTCAACGATCCAGCCGGCTTTGGCGCGCATTTCGATGCGTTCGCTGTAGGGGGCGTAGTAGCCGCGGCTGGCGCCTTCGTAGATCTCGTCGGCGACCTGCTGGGCTACCAGTTCGGCGGCGTTCAGCTGCATTGTTGCCTTTGCCACTGCGAGTTGGAAGGAAACAGCGTCTGCCTGCTTGTCATAGCCGGTGTAGGCAATTGCCTTGGATTCGGCTTTGGAGATGACAAAGTCCAGTGCGGCTCGTCCCATGCCCAGGTGCGGGCCGATGAGTTTCATGAACAGTGAGGGCACGAAGATCGTTTGGTAGGTCTGCTCGGGGTTGTGGCCGAGGTAGCCGCCTTCGACTGCTGCGGTCAGGGGAAGGATGCGGTGTTCGGGGACGAAGACGTCTTCGGCGATTTGCATGACGCTGCCGCTGGACTTCATGCCGGCGACATACCAATTGTCCTCGGAACTCAGGTCCGAGGAAGGGATGAGGGCCAGGCCGGCGTCGACGACGTCGCCGTTTTCGTCCTTGAGGGGAATGCCGAGCAGGGACCACTGTGCGTGGAGGCTTCCGGTGCCGTAGCCCCAGCGGCCAGTGACACGATAGCCACCGTCAACGGGTTCTGCTTCTGAGGATGTGGCGAGAACGATCGAGATGAAGTTCTTCAGTCCGTCTTCGCCTCCCCAGACATCTTCCTGTGCTCGGGAGTCCATGAGGCTCAGCACCCAGGCACCGGAATCGAGGATCCCTGTGACCCAGGCGGCTCCGCCGTCGCCGCGGCCGATGGCCCGTGCCACGGCGTGGGCTTCACGCGTGTTTGCGGCCAGCCCGCCGAACTTCGTAGGTGCAGAAATGCTGAACGCCCCCGTCGCGGCAAGCGCATCAAAGACTTCTTCCGGGACCCGACGGGCCTGGTCACCCTCGCGGCCCTTGGCGATGAGCATCGGACGCAACCCATCAATCTGCTCAACGATCGACTGGATCTCGGGACGAATACCTGCATTAGACATGGAAAACACTCCTGCTTAGGACACTGATCTGGGGACCACACCGTGGCGTTCATCGTTCTCAAGGAGTGATCAATCCTGACTGTCAACGAATACTGAACGCTCGCGGTAATCTATGTAGAGTAACCATGAAACAGCTTCAGCGATAGTAGCTGAACCAATGTTGCGACCGTGGCGCCCTAGCAGCGTAGGTATTGATAGTGGTCAGAGAGGACCAGATGGCAGTCTCGCGAGGATTTTTGAGCACACTCAAGCTGGGTTACATAGCGAGGTTGTGTCAAAAGGCCCCTGCAGCACAGGAACCCGATGTCTCAGGCCGCGAACGCACCGGGCACTGTACAGAGTGTGGCCACAAGTGGGGTCCGGATTACGTCTGGTTGGGAGCCTTAATGCAAGTATCCCCACTACCTGGCACTTGTTCCTTCGAGGAGTCTTCCACAGAGACACACTGCGAATGCCGTACCAGGGGGCATTTCAGCTTTTCCAGCTGATGAAGATCCGTTCAGATAGTTGCAGCGATGCAGACTCCGCGGCTGCGCTGACTTTCAGGGGGCGGTAACTGCAAACTCACAGAAACGGGATGTCGAAGCATCAGGCGTGACGAACGCCTTCACCCGCCAGGATCGCCCGGTAGCCCTCCTTATAGCTGGGGTAGCTTAGCTCGAAGCCCGTAGACCGGAGCCGCCGGTTCGAGCAGCGTTTGTCGCCCGCTCCGCCGTCGGACGTTGGCCCAACGGGTGGCTCCGGGAGGCGCAGAGCAGCCGCGAGGAACCGCAAAACATCGCCGTATTCGGACGAGTCGTCATCCACGCCCAAGTAGACGGACGCCGGGCGCTCATTCATCGTGGCCAAATGGACGATCATGGCGGCGGCATCGTCACGGTGGATGCGGTTGGTGTGCTTGGGCTGACCAGGAATCACCGCTTTTCCTGCGCGGAGCTGGTCGATGAGACGGGTTCGGCCCGGTCCGTAGATGCCGCCAAGCCGCAGGATCGTGGCGGTTGCCTGCCCTGCGCGGGCTAGCAGCAATTCCTCAGCCTCCAGCAAAATTCTTCCACTGAACCTGGTGGGCATAGTAGGCGTGGATTCATCCACCACCGCACCGGCTGCGTCGGGATACACCGCGGTTGAAGAGACAAAAAGAATCCGCTTCGGTGGAACAGTTTGGCGGTCGACAGCGTCCAGCACATTTCTCAGACCAACCACGTATGCGGCCCGGTATGCCTCCTCCGTGGGTGCCTCAGCTGCCAGGGCAATGACCACAATCTCTGCATTGGCGGGAAGCTCGGGAACTTCGCGGGACAGGTCGGCCCGTATGGGACGGATTTGCGGTGGAAGCTTCTCTGGCGACCGTCGTATACCGAACACTTGATGCCCTGCCGAAACGAATCGCAGGCCGGCTTCGGTACCCAGGTCGCCGCATCCGGCGATCAAGACACTCATTC
The DNA here is from genome assembly GCF_049315185.1 of Paenarthrobacter sp. C1. Lineage (NCBI taxonomy): Bacteria > Bacillati > Actinomycetota > Actinomycetes > Micrococcales > Micrococcaceae > Paenarthrobacter > Paenarthrobacter sp. C1. Next base: position 1,998,268 of record NZ_CP186052.1, read on the forward strand.
AATTAGTTTGCCAGCCGTCAAGGTACCCCAGCCACTGTGACGAGCCCTCTTATCAAGTTCGCCCAGGATATTCAGTGCAAGTCCGCCCTGGACGCCTATTTTGGCCAGTTTGAACAGATAACTGTGGACCCCGTAGTTCGGCCCGGACCTCACCTCCGAGGGACGGCGTGATGACTGCCGTTCAAAAGACCTGGCGTTATCGGACCCCAGTCGTTTTGACGGGGATCCAACACACGGTACTTTTAAGTGCATAGATGTGCACATGTGTACTTAATGGAAGGTGTCGAGTCTGATGTTTTCGGTTTTGCGGGTGGGGACGTACCGGCGGTTGTTTCTTGCCCAGGTCGTTGCCTTGGTGGGAACGGGCCTTTTGACGGTGGCATTGGGGTTACTGGCGTTTGAACTGGCTGGCGACAGTGCCGGAGCGGTGATGGGCACGGCGTTGTTGATCAAAATGTGCGCGTACGTGGGTTTTGCGCCGGTGGTCAATGCCGTGGTTGCCCGGTTGCCAAAGAAGCCGGTTTTGATAGGCGCGGACCTTGTCAGGGCCGCGATGGCCTTGTGTCTGCCGTTCATCACAGAGGTATGGCAGATCTACGCGGTGATTTTCCTTCTTCAGTCCGCGTCGGCAACGTTCACCCCGGCCTTCCAATCGTTGATCCCGTCGGTGCTGCGGCAGAAACGTGATTACACGCACGCGTTGACCTTGTCTCGGTTGGCCTACGACATGGAAGCGCTGGTCAGCCCTGCTTTGGCGGCGTTGTTGCTAACGTCGGTCAGTTACAACAGTCTCTTCCTCGGCACGGTGGCAGGGTTCCTGTCCTCGGCAGGCATGCTGGTATTCACTGCGGTTCCCAGGGCTGCTGCCGGGACCGCGGCAGGGTCGGTGTGGCATCGGACCACGCTAGGGGTGCGGATGTTCTGGAGGAACCGGCAGTTGCGGTCCTTATTGGCGTTGAACCTGGTGGTCGCGGCCCCGACAGCGCTGGTCTTGGTCAACTCCGTGGTGTATGTCCGCACTGTCCTGGAACGCCCGGATACCGACCTTGCGCTGGCGTTGGCTTGTTTCGGTGTCGGGTCGATGATCGTTGCCCTGTCCGCGTCACGTGCTTTGAAGCATTTCGGGGAACGCACTGTGATGCTGACTGGTGCTGTCATGATTCCCACGGCGCTGACTGGGGTCACGGTGATGATGACGTTTACCGGCCCGGGCGTGTGGGGCTGGCCGATGCTGCTGGTTCTGTGGTTCCTGCTCGGTGCGGGCAACTCCAGCATCCTGACCCCCTCCGCGCGGCTGCTGCGGGATGCCTCCGACGAGCACACCCGGCCCTATGTCTTCACTGCCCAGTTTTCCCTTTCGCACGCCTGTTACATCATTGCCTATCCGTTGGCCGGGTGGCTCGGTGCGGCCGCAGGCCTTGGCCCAGCTGCAGCCGCGCTGACAGTTCTTGCGATACTGGGTACTGCAGGAGCCTTCATCTCCTGGCCCCGCCGTGATAGTGACATTGCCGGGGAACCCGTGAGCAAGGAGAACATCGGTGAGCAGCCAACCGAAGAGTCCGTTCCAAGCCCCACCTGAAGCGCCCTCACTGTTCCACCAGGTCACCCCGGACACGGAACTGCTGGATACCGCTGCGGGAACGTTAAGGATGATGGCCGAACCGACACGCTTGCACCTGCTCTGGCAGCTCGCCCAGGGACCCAAAACCGTCGGGGAACTCGTCGAGACTGCAACCATGCCACGCACGGTTGTCAGCCAGCATTTGGCCAAACTGAGGCTGTCCGGCCTGGTCGATACCCGCAAGGACGGCCGACACGTCATCTACTCCCTGCATGACGGACACCTGATTCGGCTGATCCAGGAGACCATCAACCACGCCGACCACCAGATCACCGGTGAGCCCACCCACGACTAACCTCGCCAAGGGCCGGTACTGTCAAGAGATCTTAGCAGCGCGAGGCAGGCCTACTATCCCCGCGAACCGGTGCCTGTCCTGTAGGTGGCCCCAGTGACCTTGTTATCCGGATCCGATTGCCAGGGGTCAACATCAACCTTGCCCCAATCATCCTCGATGTGCACGCCGGAATACCCGCATCGCGGGCTGTCCCGGTATTGGCGTCTCACCCAAGCCGGCGGATCCCTGTTGGATGTTAGCCGCAGCAGCCCCAGTCGCCCTGGGGGCCGCTGGACCGTGGCTCGTGATCCAGGAATTTGTTGCAGCTTTCCCCGAGCAGAGCATAAAGCACCTTGCTCAGTGACCTCAACGAACGCTCGCAGCAGGACTCATCCCCGGTATCACTCGCGGACGTGATGTACTCATCAGGGCTTGTAGCGCCAGGATTACTGGCAGCCCTCCACCGTCATGGAGTAGGCGCTTGTTCAGAGGGACGACGTCGGTCTATCCACCGGCAGCGGCGACTGGCTCGGATGAAGGCTCAGAACCGATATCTCCGCCATCGATCACGAGGAGTGGGAGTGGCATCCAGCGGAGCGGCTCCCGGTACACTTCTGTACAGCCTTGACTGCGCTGTTTCCGCCTACTCTGCCGGACCGTTAACCATCGCTGGGTTCGCCCAAGGTCAGGGATGAATTCCTATGATTCCGGGCGCGTTTATCAACTCCCGACGCTTTCCAGGTTGGACCCCACTCAAAGCTCTGGTCCGCAGCGGGCATGCCTTGCGGATGCTGCTACGGACCAGACTTCTGATGACGAAAAAGTTTTCAGCGTCTACTGCGTCAGCCCTGCAGATAGCTTGAACAGCGTCCTCGGCCCGGTTCAGGCCAGTTCTGCATGCTCACCAAGGGCAAACCACTTCCGGTTATGGTAGACGAGAGGGGCAGCATCTGAGTGCTCTGCGTCTTCCCTCGGCTTCGACTCGATGGCCTCGACCACAATGAGGGTCGAACCGCTCACATCGATGCGATTTACCACTCGTCCGCGGAGCCATGAATTAGCGTTGGGATAGTACGGCTCACCGGTGGGCAGCCGCGACCATTCAATGTCTGCGCCAAACCGGTCAACGCCGCTCGTTGCGCCGAGCTTGGCAAGCTCTACCTGGTTGGAGGCCAACAGGTGAACGACGACCGTCTCAGCGGCGCAGATGGTCTCAGTACTCGATGAAAGTGCCGAGGCAGAGAAGACCAGCGATGGGGGATTGATGCCGACTGAGGCCAAGGAGCTGACTGTCATTGCTACAGGGCCATTGCCGACGTCGGCTGTGATAATGCCGACGCCTGCGGGGTGGTGTCGGAAAGCGAACTTGAAATCCTCCGCTGAGATCTTCTGATCCACGAATGTGGCGGACATGGCGGGTCCCTTCTGGGTGTCGGGTTGGGTGAGGTTGGGTTTAGACGATGGGGAGGACGTGGCGGGCTTCGTCCTGGCGGTTGAAGGTGACTTTGCCGAATGCTTCGTATCCGCTGGCGGCTAGGGTGTGTCCGTGGCGGCTGGCGGTTGCTTGGTCGCGCCACATGCGCTGGAGGAGGGAGGTTTCTGCGAAGCCTGCGGAGCCGTGGGCTGTGAGGAGTTGGTCGATGGTGTTGGTGATGGTTTCAACGATCCAGCCGGCTTTGGCGCGCATTTCGATGCGTTCGCTGTAGGGGGCGTAGTAGCCGCGGCTGGCGCCTTCGTAGATCTCGTCGGCGACCTGCTGGGCTACCAGTTCGGCGGCGTTCAGCTGCATTGTTGCCTTTGCCACTGCGAGTTGGAAGGAAACAGCGTCTGCCTGCTTGTCATAGCCGGTGTAGGCAATTGCCTTGGATTCGGCTTTGGAGATGACAAAGTCCAGTGCGGCTCGTCCCATGCCCAGGTGCGGGCCGATGAGTTTCATGAACAGTGAGGGCACGAAGATCGTTTGGTAGGTCTGCTCGGGGTTGTGGCCGAGGTAGCCGCCTTCGACTGCTGCGGTCAGGGGAAGGATGCGGTGTTCGGGGACGAAGACGTCTTCGGCGATTTGCATGACGCTGCCGCTGGACTTCATGCCGGCGACATACCAATTGTCCTCGGAACTCAGGTCCGAGGAAGGGATGAGGGCCAGGCCGGCGTCGACGACGTCGCCGTTTTCGTCCTTGAGGGGAATGCCGAGCAGGGACCACTGTGCGTGGAGGCTTCCGGTGCCGTAGCCCCAGCGGCCAGTGACACGATAGCCACCGTCAACGGGTTCTGCTTCTGAGGATGTGGCGAGAACGATCGAGATGAAGTTCTTCAGTCCGTCTTCGCCTCCCCAGACATCTTCCTGTGCTCGGGAGTCCATGAGGCTCAGCACCCAGGCACCGGAATCGAGGATCCCTGTGACCCAGGCGGCTCCGCCGTCGCCGCGGCCGATGGCCCGTGCCACGGCGTGGGCTTCACGCGTGTTTGCGGCCAGCCCGCCGAACTTCGTAGGTGCAGAAATGCTGAACGCCCCCGTCGCGGCAAGCGCATCAAAGACTTCTTCCGGGACCCGACGGGCCTGGTCACCCTCGCGGCCCTTGGCGATGAGCATCGGACGCAACCCATCAATCTGCTCAACGATCGACTGGATCTCGGGACGAATACCTGCATTAGACATGGAAAACACTCCTGCTTAGGACACTGATCTGGGGACCACACCGTGGCGTTCATCACAACCTAACAGCAAACGCTAAAAGTGTCAATGAATACTGAACACGCGGGTCACGATGAAGAGCAGGAAGAGTAATTCAATTGCGGGTCTCAGACTCTGAGTGGGCGGATTTCCGTTGGTTTTCCGGCGTTTCTATTGGGAAGTCCCAAGTGAGCAGCTACGGTAGGCTGAGAATCTGTACTGAACAGTGCTGAAGCAGGAGTATGTTCTGCTCTGACCACGTGACAACAGCAACGAGGATGGCGTGACTACAGAATTAGGCGAAGGGATCCGCGCGCAGCGGGAACGCAAAGGACTCAGCTTGAGGGCTGTCGCCTCGTCCGTTGGAATATCCGCGAGCATGCTGTCGCAAGTGGAGACGGGTAAGCTTCATCCGTCGGTTTCTACGCTTTACGAGATCGCATCTTATCTGGACGTTTCCGTCGACGCTCTCATGGGTCTCGGAAGTGTTCCGGAGTACTCGAGCCGGCGAAATGAACCCTCGCTCAATGTCGCAGTGATGCGTTCCGGCATGGGGTCACGCGTTAAAAGGGCTCACGGGGTCATATGGGAGTCCCTGGCGGCTCAGCCGGACTGGAATGTCGAATCGACGCTTGTGACGTACGAGCCCGGGGGCGGAGCTTCCGCAGGCCGGAAATTGACCCGCCACAATGGTATTGAATCCGGTTATATCCTGGCGGGTGAGATCACCCTGTATTTGGGCTTCGAACAAACAGTTCTGCGCCCAGGCGACTCCTTCAGTTTTGATGCCACAGGTCCCCACTTGTTCGTGAACGAAACCGACCGGGAAGCCAAGGGAATTTGGTTTGTCGCGGGTGCCAGGGAAACGGGGGGCCTGACCCTGACGGGCGGTGCGACGAAGGCTGACCAAAACCGGAAAGACCCCCTACGGGTGCTCCGTACGGGGGAATAAAAGCCAGGTGCGGCTGCCGCCCGACCTTTCTGTATTCGGGCTTTCGGTAGACAGGCGGGAGTTCACTATGGGGTGTATCAGTGCCGGCACCGATACACCCCACCGCGATTACTGTTGGCGCGTGATTTCAGCTATCGCGGACCAGTCAACGTCACGAAGTTTCGGATCGCTAAGAGCCGCATCGAAAACAGACACCAGAGCCGGGAGCGTGGGCAGGGTGAGGTTCGTAGATCTGGCGAGCTCTGCTGCCAATCCGAGGTCCTTACGTCCCAACGCGACCGTGAAGCCGGCCGGTGTGTATTGCTGTTTGGCGATCAAGGTTCCATATCCGGTGTAAACCACTCCGCCGAACAAGGTTGACGACAATAGTTCTGCAAAGGTCGACGGATCGACACCCACCCGTTCGGACATGGCGATAGACTCGCCCATGGCTTGGATTGCATGGATGATGTTGTAGTTGACAGCAATTTTGACCGCATTTGCCACCGACGGTTTCGTGCCGAGCTGCCACACGCGCTTACCGAGCACCTCCAGATAGGGGGTGACGGAATTAATCGACGCAGTGTTCCCTGCGACCAGGATCTGGAGTTGGCCGGCGGCAGCAACTTCGGGGCGTCCCAAAACCGGCGCCGCCACGTACTTCGCGCCGGCTGCTTCGAATCGCTGCGATAGCCGGTCGGCCAGTGCCGGGCTGATAGAGGCCATGACAACATGTGTGTTGGGCCCGGCAGCTGTGATCGCTGCCTCGGTCAGCACCGCCTCAACTGCAGCGTCATTGGCCAACATGGAGAACGATACCTCTGCGGAAAGAGCTTCGACGGGTGTGGCTGCCAACCTGGCGCCAAGTTCGATCAGGTCTTCTGCCTTCTCCGGTGAGCGGTTCCACACCAAAACGTCGTGGCCCGCCGCGAGCAGTCGTTTGGCCATATCGGTACCCATGTTGCCGAGGCCAAGAAAGCCCAGGGTCGTCATGCTTCCCCCCGACCCCATGAAGTGTTCTTGTGGGACTGGGGATCCCGCTCGAGGTTCAGCGGACCGTCAATCGTGTAGTACTTTTTACCGGCCACGATCAGGTCTTCCGCGGGGAACTTGGTAATGACTTCACAACCGTTGGCCGTGACAACGACTTCTTCTTCGATGCGCGCTGCACCCCAGCCATCAGCCGAAGGCCAGTATGTCTCCAGGGCGAATACCATGCCCTCTTCGATGAGTTCAGGGTGGTCAAGGGACGTGAGTCGGGAGAAGATCGGCTTTTCCCAAATCGAAAGACCAACGCCGTGCCCGTATTGCAGCGCGAAGGCTGCCATTTCATCAGGGAAGCCGAATTCTTCTGCTTTAGGCCACACCTTCACGATATCGGCTGTCGTCGCGCCAGGTCGGACCAATGCGATGGCTTTATCCATGTACTCCCTCGCGCGCTTGTACGCGTCTCGCTGAGCACTGCTTGCGGAGCCTACAGCGAACGTACGGTAGTAGCACGTGCGGTAGCCGTTGTAGCTGTGGAGAATGTCAAAAAAGGCAGGGTCACCCGGACGGATCAGCCGGTCCGAGAAAACATGGGGATGGGGCGCGCAGCGCTCACCGGATATGGCGTTAACGCCTTCTACGTACTCGGATCCCAAGTCGTAGAGTGTCTTGGCAACCAGACCTACAACTTCGTTTTCACGTACACCCGGCCTTAGGAACCGGTACAGCTCTTCATAAGCTGCGTCCACCATGGAGGCCGCTTGTGTTAGAAGCCGGATTTCGTCGTTTGTCTTGATCCGACGGGCCTCCATGAAGACCTGCTGTCCGTCGATTACCTTGATGCCCTCGCGCTGCAGGGCCATAAGAACCGGCATCTCAATAACGTCGACGCCCAGGGGTTCGTTGGCGAGCCCGAACTTCTCCAACTCGCGTTTGATCTTCTTAGCGACATCCTCTGCCATCTTGGCGTCCGGCGGGAAAGCGCCTCGGAGGGTTGAAAGGCCCGCGCGGGCACCGCTCTCGAGGCGGGGCTTGACTGCCCCGTGGTGAGGCGCGTGGGGATTGGCGTCCATCTCAGACGTGGTGACGTCAAGCCAAGGGTTGTACAAGGCATGATGCTTGGCTGCTGAGCCGAAGTCCCACACGATGGGGTCCGTATTGCGCGTAAGCAGCGAGAAGCGGATCAGCTTGTCCATGGCCCACGTCCCAATGTGGGTAGCGCTCATGTAACGAATGTTGGAGAAGTCGAAGGCCAGTACGGCGCCGAGTTCCGACTTGTCGAGTTCGGCCTTCAGCCGTGCCAGGCGTTCGCTCCTGAGCCTGTCGAAATTCACCCGCTCTTCCCAGTCGATGGCGTTTGTTCCTGTAGTGCCGGTATTCCTCATCGAAACCTTCCTCCATGTTGGTGTTAAGTGGCCGTTCAGTACAGCTTAACATAGTGATGTGTATTCTGGAGGAAACTCAACTGATTTTTCGGAGATGAAAAATGTCCACTGAACAGAGCATTGGAACCCGGCTGCGGCAGGCGAGGCAGGCCCGCGGGGTCAGCCTGCGCAGTGTTGCCCTGGAGCTAGGGGTTTCGGCGAGTTTGATTTCGCAGGTGGAGACTGGAAAGAGCAAGCCGTCAGTTGCGACGCTGTACGCATTTGCCAATCTTTTGGGTGTATCGCTGGACGATGTACTCGGTTTGGAAGGCGCTGCGCCGCAGTCCCGCCAAACAATCAGCGCGGGGAACGTCCCAGAGGTGCAGCGGGCTGCCGATAATCCATCAATCGAAATGGAAAACGGCGTTCGCTGGGAACGCCTGGCCGGCGGCGTAGGTGGTCCTGCGGAGTCTTTGCTGGTGACGTACGCGCCCGGGGCTTCCAGTTCGCAAGACGGACGCTTGATGAGGCACCCTGGTGTCGAGTACGCCTACGTATTGGAAGGCGTCATAACGCTGCAACTCGAAGACGGAATTCATGAGTTGGGGCCGGGGGATTCACTCCAATTCGATTCGATGCGATCGCATATGTTCGCCAACCGTGGAACTTCGGTAGCCCGCGGTGTTTGGTTCGTAGTGGGGCGGCATACCAGTGGTAACTTGCCTGCTAATGACCGGGACCGCGGCGGTTCCGCGACTTCCCCCGTTGAGGTCCTGCAGCGCAGTGACTCCATGGATCACGAAGACGCAAACAGGTGAGCCTTTACTCACCTCGCTCTATAGAACTGACCCAGGGCAGGCTCGTCGGCGCAGCCGTCTAAACCTGCCCTGGCGGCGTCCACGGCCTCCGGGTGTCGCTAGACAGCGGCAATCGCGTCAATCTCGATAGTGGCGCCGTTATAAAGGGAGTGAACTCCGATGACAGTGCTTGCCGACGGATTTCCAGCCTTGACGATCCCGTCGCGGGTCTTGCGCCAGGTCACGAGCTTTTCCTGATCCAGTTCAGTGATGTAAACATTTACCCGCACTAGGTCCTCATATGTGGCCCCGCCAGCCTTGAGGGCACGCTCAAGCTCGGCGTAGGTCAGTTCGATGGCCCGGGCGAAGTCTTCGGGGACTGAACCATCCTCTTCAAATCCAACTTGTCCGGAAATGAACAGCAGATCGCCTGAGGTCACTCTGACAGAATCTGAAATCCCGGGGACTACGGGAGCGGGAGTATGTGAAATACGGGCGTTCGACACGGGAGTCTCCTAGAATTTTCGATGTTCAGCGTCTATATGCGCTTTCAGAAGTACAGCACACCTGAACAGTGGACTTCAAGCGAGGCTCTCTCTAGTCCGCTCCGTGCCGCAATAGAGTCCAGTAGATCGCAGTAAATCCGCTGTTCTCACTCACCACCTAGATACATCATGTAATAAACATGGCGCTTGGATCCCGATCGGTGTCAAGTCACACTTGACACCGGTAGGGTTTCAGGCTGTAGCCTACGTCACATGGTGTAGCTGTTCAGGCGCACGCCGCAGGATCCGTATGCGGAGGCCATGTCGTTCCACAAGGCACGAATACGCACCTTGTCACGATGTCTCATCACATGATTTGGAGGCGCGGGTGTGTGACTGGAGACCTGTGAGAGAACTTGGCTAGCCATCCGGGCACAGGCGGCCCGGCTGCTGGTTCAACAACCGCTACTGGGGCGGCCATGGCCGTCGTTGCTGTGGATCATCCTTACCCGGGACTAAGCCCCGCCTTGCGCGAAGGCTTTGGTGTCCGTTGCTTCATCTAATCCCTACATAAACAGTTAGTCCTGATCTAAGGAGTCTTCACGGTGACCCAACTAGGTGGAAACAATCCCGAAATCCCCGCCGGCCTCAAAACTGACTATTCGATATGGTCGTTGGAGTTCTGCCATGCGGACATGCCCCACGATTTCTTCGGAGGGGCCGGACTATTCAGTAACCAAGGCATAGTCCGTATTCCCATGCTTTATACACTCGTGGTAGGCGGGGAAGTTGGCGGGAAACAGACCGTGGCGCTCGTGGACTGCGGCTTCCGCAATGACTACTGGCTCGACCGCTACGCCTTCTCAAACTGGGAGAGCCCCACAGACGTGCTGGCGCGTGTGGGATTCACGCCGGAAGACGTCGACGTCATCTTGGTTTCCCATATGCATTTCGACCACATGGGGAACTTCGAGGCGTTCCCGAACGCCCAGCTCTACGTTCAGTTTGATGAATATGTTGGATGGTCGATGGCCGTCAACAACGCCAACCAGATGATGTCTGAGGAGGAGAAAGCCTGGGTCTTCTCCTCCTTTGACCCCCAGGATCTTGCGAAGGCTGCGCAGGGCATTGCCGATGGAAAGATCCGCTTCGTGGAGGGCGACGCGGAACTCCTTCCTGGCATTACGGCCCGCTTGGCAAAGGACTCGCACACCTTTGGCTCGCAGTGGTTCAAGATTGAGACCCAAAACGGACCGTACGTCGCAGCTGGCGACACGGTCTACTGGTATTCAAACATTGAGAAGATGTGGGCTCCGGGGTACGGCCAGGGAAATTCATTCAATCTGATCAACCTTTACGGCACCCTGAAGCAGGAACTGAAGAGGGAAACAAGCCGTATCATTCCGGGCCATGATCCCGAGATCGCGCTGCGGCACACCTCTTGGCTGACGGAAAGTGGCAATTCAATTACCGAAATCAACCTACGCGGAAATGATCATTCCAGGCTTCCTGCCGGCGCCGCACGGCTGCTGGGTTAGGCTGGCTCGGCGCACTGCCACGGACCTGGGAGTCTAATTTCTTTTGAGGGCCCGTTAACCGTGTAACAGAAACACGGCCAACGGACCGAAACAGCGTTGAGTCTGAGCACGGTTACTGCGGGGCATCCAGCCGCCGCAGTAACCGTGCTCTGTTTTAAGTCGCGGCAGAGGGAAACTCGAACTTGGGATTCCGGGTCCCCTCCGCGGCCCGATGCAACGCAGATAACGCCCTTTTTGTCATAGGCACCCAGCAGTCTCCACGTCGCGATTCTTGACGTTCCCAGATGGCATCAAGTGCGCCAAGGCCCCGATAGCGGCAGTCGGGCGGGTTACCTACCAGCGTGGGCGACCCGCGAGGCCAGAAGGAGAGTTCAACGGGCGGTCCTTGCGGGCGTAAAGCTCAGGACGGCCGCCGTCGAATGAAAATAAAAACTCTGGTGCGGCCGGCTGCTGGTCAGGGCTTCCAGAGGTGCAGCTCGCTGTTTTTCTCGTATGCCTTGCCGCCCGGAAACGACACCAACTCGAATTGCATCCCCCAAGGAGACAGGAAGTAGACCCATCGCTGTCCAAAGCTTGCGCCGGAGCTCGCCGTAGGCTCGCCCAGGATCCGGATACCCTTTTTCTTCAGGTGCGCGATAGCGTCATCCAGATCATCGACGTAGAACGCCAGGTGGTGGCCTCCAACGTCACTGTTGCGGGGCTGCTCCCTGCGCTGATCGGGTGACTTGTAGTGGAAGACCTCAAAGTTGGCACCATTGAAGCAGCGGTAAAAGCGGATTTCGACCATTTCCGCGTCGGGATGAACGTTGAGTTTGGTTGTCATAAGTTCAGGATCCTGGGGAAAAGGTCCAAGGGAGTAGACGTGGTTGCAGCCGATCACGTTCACGAAGAAGTCATGGGCCTCTTCCATGCTAGGAACGGTAAAGCCAACATGATCAGTTCCCCTGATCCCGGGAATTCCCCGCCTCGATGTTTGGGCGGGTACTGCATCGGGCACGCTCATTGATTGCTCCTGGTTCTTATCGATTGAAAATTTCTGGGTGATCCAACAGGGAAACCCGCGTCTTGCGAATATGCATGGCGAGGAGTTCCTCGGCCGATCGCGCATCACGCCGTCGTATGGCTGCGACGATCATGCGGTGCTCAAGGTGTGTTTCCTCGAGGTGGTCGGGGCCGGTCAGCTGGACATACGCACGCCGGTAATGCTGCGTTGTGTTCCACAGACGTTCCACCATCTCCAAGAGTGCCGGCATGTTCGCATCTCGAAATGAAAGCAAATGGAACTCACGGTCCAGCTCAACGAAGTCCTCAACGTCACTGCAGCGTTCCATGTCCTTGGCAAGCAATTCCAGTCTCGCAATGTCGTCTGCATGAATCCGTCCTACAGCCTGTCCCAAGGCCAACGGCTCCAGTCGCTCGCGTATTAGGTACGATTCCTGGCACTCCTGAAGGTTCATCGAGCTGACCCAAGCACCCGTGGAAGCTACGAGGGCAACCAGCCCTCGCGATTCAAGAATTCTCAGGGCTTCACGGATGGGCAACCTGCTGACGCCGAACTCCTCGGCGATTTGTTCCTGCCGGATACGCGTTCCGGGCAAAAGGCTCCCGCTGAGGATCTGTTGGCCGAGCTCGTCCGCGATTCTCAGACTCGCCGCCCCTGGCCTCTTGATTACTTCGCTTTCGGTGGTCATGTATCTAGCATACGAAGCTTAGGTCATTGGATCCATTGATACGAGATTCTGTGTGCAAGGGCTCCATTACAGCTTGTATTGGATCCAATCATGGCCTACTGTGAAACAAAGCACAGAATCAGCACTACCTGCAACGGAGCCGTAGATGTCCACCAGCACACCCTTGGAACTTTCAACAGACTGCACCGAACTGCGTACCACTCGGGCGGATTGGGACGCAGCTCCCGCCGGACTTCTGGAGTCAATGTTGGTCCAGATGACAGCCATCCGAGTTTTCGAAGAGGCCGTTCTACAGCTCGCAGGGGAGGGGCTGGTCCATGGGCCGGCGCACTCAAGTATTGGTCAGGAGGGAGCGGCCGTTGGGTCGGTTCTGGCCCTGCAAGGACGCGACGGTGTTAACGGCACCCACCGCGGCCACCACCAGTTCCTCGCAAAGGGCCTGGCCTTTCTTTGCCCTGAAGGCTTGTCCGTTGTCGACGGACTCAAAACGGACGCGGTCAAGGAATTCATCCACCGGACAATGTCGGAAATCCTTGGGCTGAAAGCAGGCTTCAGTGGGGGCCGCGGAGGCTCCATGCATTTGCAGTGGTTGGATGCCGGGGCCCTTGGCACCAATGCAATTGTGGGTGGAGGTGTTCCCCTCGCAGCAGGTAACGCGTGGGCGCAGCGCCATGATGCTGAGGTTGCGCCGGAGGCAGCCGAAAGTGGCATGGGTGTTACCGTCACCTACTTCGGTGATGGCGCATCCAACATTGGATCCACGCTTGAGACGATGAATCTCGCGGCGGCTTGGCGACTCCCACTGTGCTTCTACATCGAAAACAATCTCTACGCGGTGTCGACTCACGTCGCGGATGTCACTGGCGAACCACGACTCGCAGCGCGCGGTCCCGGATTTGGCATCAAATCGTGGCGTGTGGACGGCATGGACCCTCTGGCGGTCTATCTGGCTCAGCAAGCTGCAGTGGAATACATGCGTGCCGGCAAGGGAGCCACTCTCATAGAGGCCGAAACTTACCGGTATTTCCATCAGAACGGTCCTTTCCCTGGCAGCGCTTTTGGGTACCGGAGCAAAGAGGAAGAGAAGCAGTGGCGCGATCGGGATCCCTTGGCCAAGGTTGCCGGCGAGATGATCCGGCGGGGACTGCTGACCGAGACTCAGCAGGCAGACTTGATCGCACAGATCACCGAGCTGGTCGCTGGATCGGTAGCGGAAATCACCGAAAAGGATCCGGAAAGCACCAAGGGTGCGCGGCGCATCCGACCGGCACTCTGGCCGGATCCGGGAGCCGTGGACTCGGGTATCCGGAGCGACCAGCCACTCACCGGCAGGATCTTGGGAGACGTGTCCGACGGCGGAACTGTTGAGCGCCGCTTCGTGGACGCAATAGCGGATGTCCTTGATCGACGTATGGCTGAAGACCCGGGTGTCCTCGTCCTGGGTGAAGACATCCACCGCCTCAAGGGAGGCACCAATGGGGCCACCCGGGGGTTGAAGGATACGTATCCCGACCGAGTGTTGGGAACCCCTATCAGTGAAAATGCGTTCGCGGGCCTCGCGGGCGGGCTTTCCATGACCGGCCGCTATAAGCCCGTAGTGGAGTTCATGTACTCCGACTTCCTGTGGGTTGCCGCTGACCAAATTTTCAACCAGATCGGCAAAGCGCGCCACATGTTCGGCGGTCACTCCAGCATGCCGGTTGTCTTGCGGTCGAAGGTGGCGATGGGAGCCGGCTATGGATCCCAGCACTCCATGGACCCTGCGGGCATCTTTGCGAACAATCCTGGGTGGCGGATCGTGGCGCCGTCCACGCCCCGTGAGTACATCGGCCTCATGAATGCAGCGCTGGAGCTCGATGACCCGGTGCTTGTGCTGGAGCACGTGGACCTCTACGCCATTAAGGGACAGATACCTGAGGGAGACCTCGACTACCAATTGCCGTTGGGTAAGGCAGCCATTCGACGTCAAGGTGAGGGCGTCACTGTCCTGACGTACTTGAATATGGTGGAGATTTCCTTGCAAGCGGCCGAACAACGTCCGGACTTGGACGCTGAGGTCATCGATCTTCGGTGGCTCGACCGCGCGTCCCTGGACTGGGAATCAATTGGTGCCTCTATCCAGAAGACCAACAATGTGCTGATCGTTGAGCAGGGGGCCCGGGGGACTTCCTACGGTGGCTGGTTGTCTGACGAAATCCAGCGCAGGTTCTTCGATTACCTCGATCAGCCCATCCAGAGGGTCACGGGAAGGGAAGCGGCTCCCAGTATCTCCAAGGTCCTCGAAGCTGCTGCGAACGCCGACCTCAATGATGTCCTTGCAGGCTTCGATGAAGTAGCCCGCAATCTCGGACGCTCCTGACTGAACGTAAAGAAGGACAGATACCATGGCAACAATCATCACCATGCCGGCCGTCGTGGCCGACGCGACTGAGGCTGCGCTTCAAGATTGGCTTGTGTCCGTTGGAGACACCATCACCAGCGGCCAGCCAATCGCAGAAATTGAGACCGAGAAAGCAACGGTCGAAATGCAGTCTGAGGCGGGTGGCACGATCGGCAGGCTCTTGGTGGAGCCCGGAACTTCCGTGAACGTTGGCGAACCTATTGCCGTACTCGTCGAAGCAGGTGAGGACGAAGCTTCCATCGATCGGCAGATAGCGTCCGCTGGAGGCGGTAACGGCACCGCAAACGCGCCCGTCCCGGAGGACACGGAAGCGCCCGCAACTGAGCGCGAGTCAAAGCCCGTCGCGTCGGACGGGGCCATTGTTGAGCCGGAGCAGCTTAATGGCCAGACCCGTGTCTTCGGTTCACCTTTGGCCCGCAAAATGGCCAAAGACCTCGGAGTGGACTTGTCCGCCCTGTTAGGTTCCGGCCCAAATGGGCGGATCCTCAGGGGCGATGTCGAGGTCGCCTACAAACAGCAGGCTACCCAGGCAGACACGCCCCCAGTCTCTGCCAAGAGTGATCCTGCGGTGCCGCCGGCGGCGGGTCCAGTCGAGGAAACATATACGGATGTTCCGCTCTCCGGAATGCGCAAGGCCATCGCACGCAGGCTCACTGAATCAAAGACCAGCGTGCCGCACTTCTACGTCTCCGTCGACGTCGAGATGGATGCCTTGCTGGGACTACGGCGGCAAATCAATACCGACGGTGCCGCCAGCGGATTGAAAGTAACTGTCAATGACCTGGTGCTGAAGGCTCTCGCTGGCGCCCTCGTTGACGTGCCGGAAGCCAACGCATCCTGGCAGGGAAACAGTATCCGCCGCTACTCTACGGTGGATATTTCGGTTGCCATTGCAACCGGCGACGGATTGCTCACTCCGGTTGTCCGCGGTTTGGAGAGTCTTTCCATGACCTCGCTCGGTAAGGTCATGGGCGACTTCAAAGAACGTTCCGCAGCTGGACGGATCCGACAGCAGGAACTTGAAGGCGGCTCGTTCAGCCTGACCAATTTGGGAATGTTCGGCACCCGTGAGTTCTCCGCAATCCTCAATCCACCTCAGGCCGGAATCCTTGCGGTCGGTGCTGCCGAGCAGCGTCCGGTAGTGCGCGACGGGCAGTTGGCGGTAGCGACTGTCATGTCGTGCACGTTGTCTGCTGATCACCGGGTCATCGATGGCGCCGTGGCAGCGCAACTGCTCGCCGCGTTCAAGCGTCGCATCGAGAACCCCTTGAGCATTCTTCTTTAGTGGCATGTGACGAAGGCCGGCAATGAGTCGACGGTGCCTATCCAGGACAAGCCACAGATGAACGAGGACAAACTGACGGAGCCAGTGCAGGTCGCCCGACTGCGTTCAGGTGATTGGGTCCAAGTGACACGCCGAGGCCAACTGTGCTTTGGCGGAATCATTGATGAAGTCTCGAGCAAGCTCGAACTTGTGTGGATCCGGGAACCCGTGATGGGCGAGCGAAAGCTTTTCTCGCCTCCCGAGTACGCGTTTCATCGTTTCGATGGCCCATATCGTCACCGGCCTGGCTACAGACATGAAGAGGAATCCAAACAGAGGGCCGACCCTCTTCTCGAGGCCGGCGACGGCCGCCACTACAACCAAGATTGGAACCCCATGACATCTGTTCTCACAGAAGCGGCTTTGCTGGAGTCTGTCCCGACCGGCCTGCTGATTGACGGCCAATGGCGTCCCGCAGGCTCGGGGAAGTCGTTCGACGTCGAAGATCCCGCCACCGGCAAGGTCCTGCTTAGTATCGCTGACGCCAGCGCTGAAGATGCGGCTGAGGCCCTTAATGCTGCTGTCAACGCACAGGCCTCTTGGGCGGCTACACCTGCCCGCGTGCGGGGAGAGATATTGCGCAAGGCGTTTGAGCTTGTCACCGAGCGGGCAGAAGACTTTGCCCTCCTTATGACAATCGAAATGGGTAAGCCGCTGTCGGAGGCCCGGGGAGAGGTGGCCTATGGCGCCGAGTTCCTGCGATGGTTTTCGGAGGAGGCTGTCCGGGCCTATGGTCGGTATTCGGTTTCACCTGACGGTAAGTCCAGGTTGCTTGTTCAAAAGAAACCGGTGGGCCCTTGCCTGCTGATCACGCCGTGGAACTTTCCGTTGGCGATGGCTACCCGTAAGGTAGCTCCCGCAGTTGCGGCTGGCTGCACCATGGTGCTCAAACCGGCCAAGCTCACTCCGCTGACGTCTATGTTGTTCGCATCGGTGATGCAGGAAGCCGGCCTGCCTCGTGGCGTGTTAAACGTAATTCCGTCAACTAGCGCGGGTGCCACCACGGGACCTCTGATCCGGGATCCCAGACTGCGGAAGCTGTCGTTCACCGGCTCTACGGAGGTTGGTCGGCGTTTGTTGGCCGATGCGTCCGAAACCGTACTTCGCACTTCGATGGAGCTTGGTGGAAATGCGCCATTTGTCGTCTTTGAGGATGCTGACATTGATGCCGCTGTCAACGGGGCGATGCTTGCCAAGCTCCGGAATATGGGTGAGGCCTGCACAGCAGCCAACCGGTTCATTGTGCACGAGGCCGTCGCCGCGGAATTCGCGGAAAAGTTCGCTGCGAAGATGTCCACGATGACACCAGCCCGCGGTACGGAAGAGGATTCGAAGGTCGGGCCCTTGATCGACGCAAAGAGCAGGGACAAGGTCCACGAGCTCGTCACCGATGCTTTGGCGGCCGGTGCAACGGCGGTGCTAGGCGGGGCGGCGGTGGACGGCCCCGGGTATTTCTATCAACCCACGATCCTTACCGGAGTGAAGGAAGGTGTCCGGATTCTGTCCGAAGAGATCTTCGGTCCGGTGGCTCCCATTATCACCTTTACCGATGAAGATCAGGCCGTACGCCTGGCCAACAGCACTGAGTACGGCTTGGTGGCCTACGTTTTTACTAAGGATCTCAACCGTGGGCTACGGATGGGCGAACGCCTTGAAACAGGAATGCTGGGACTGAACGCCGGCGTGGTATCGAACGCTGCCGCACCATTTGGCGGAGTTAAGCAGTCGGGCCTGGGCCGCGAGGGTGGAGTCGAGGGCATCGATGAGTACCTTTACACGCAGTACGTTGGCATCGCCGATCCTTACGCAGCCTAGCCGTCAACTGAAAGCCAGCTACCTGCCGGTCGGGAGTTTGATCGCCGCAGCGTAAGTCTTGGATGAGGGGATTGCGGTTGGCTGAACCGACAGAGGCCGGCGTACGCGTGTATCGCGTAGGCCGGCTTTTGTTTGCGATGCGGAGAATCCGTTGGGGCCGCCTCAACACGCGCATGTGGAGCAAACCGAACCCACGCCCGTGAGGGACCTCCGTCAGATGGTTCCCAGAGGGCACTAAAACACGAAAAACATATCGAAAGCACCGGGATTGACGTTTTCAGTCGCCGGGTCATCGGTCTCCGAATTGATGGAAGGTCAAAAGGTAAATGGCAGGTTCAACCGTGGGAAAGACACTGGCCGAGAAGGTCTGGGACGCGCACGTTGTGCGCAAGGGTGAAGGCGAAGGAGCCAATGCCCAGCCTGATCTTCTCTTCATCGACCTTCACCTTGTCCATGAAGTAACGTCCCCGCAGGCATTCGAGGGCCTGCGCCTGGCCGGCCGGCCATTGCGACGCGTGGATCTCACTATTGCCACCGAAGACCACAACACTCCCACGCTGGACATCGACAAACCCATTGCGGACCTGACGAGCCGCACGCAGATTGAGACGCTGCGCGCCAACTGCAAGGAATTCGGCGTCCGCCTTCACTCCCTCGGTGACAAGGAACAGGGAATCGTGCACGTCGTGGGTCCGCAGCTGGGTCTGACGCAGCCCGGTATGACCGTGGTCTGCGGCGACTCGCACACCTCCACCCATGGCGCCTTCGGTGCGATGGCTTTTGGTATCGGCGCGTCCGAGGTGGAGCATGTCATGGCCACCCAGACGGTGTCCTTGAAGCCGTTCAAGACCATGGCCATCAACGTCGAAGGTACGCTGCGTCCGGGCGTTTCTGCCAAGGACATCATCCTCGCGGTGATCGCCAAGATCGGGACCGGCGGTGGCCAGGGCTACGTCCTGGAATACCGTGGTTCGGCTATCCGTGCCCTGTCCATGGACGCCCGCATGACCATCTGCAATATGTCCATCGAGGCCGGTGCCCGCGCCGGGATGGTGGCTCCGGATCAGACCACGTACGACTACATGCAGGGCCGTCCCCACGCGCCGGATGGCGCGGACTGGGATGCCGCCGTCGAGTACTGGAACACGCTGCACACCGACGCCGACGCGACCTTCGACGTCGAGGTGGACCTGGATGCTGACACGCTTGAGCCGTTCGTGACCTGGGGTACCAACCCGGGCCAGGGCGTTTCACTGTCTGCCAAGGTTCCGTCGCCGGAAGACTTCGGTGATGAGAATGCCAAGGCTGCCGCTGAGCGTGCCTTGCAGTACATGGGCTTGGAAGCCGGAACGCCCATGAAGGACATCCGTGTGGACACCGTGTTCCTGGGGTCCTGCACGAACTCCCGTATTGAGGACCTGCGCGCTGCAGCGGATATCATTCGTGGCCGCGAAAAGGACCCCAACATCCGGATGCTGGTGGTTCCCGGATCGGCGCGTGTCCGGTTGGAAGCCGAGGCCGAGGGCCTGGACAGGGTCTTCAAGGACTTCGGTGCCGAGTGGCGCTTTGCCGGTTGTTCCATGTGCTTGGGCATGAACCCGGACCAGCTGGAACCGGGGGAGCGTTGCGCCTCAACATCCAACCGCAACTTTGAGGGACGCCAGGGCAAGGGCGGCCGCACGCACCTGGTCTCGCCGGTGGTGGCCGCGGCCACGGCTGTCCGAGGCACGTTGAGCTCGCCGTCGGACCTTGAGTCCGCTGCCGCAGGCACACTGACCGGAACCGCAGTCTAGGAGGATCCCATGGAAGCTTTCACAACCCACACTGGCATCGGGGTCCCGCTGCGCCAGAGCAACGTGGACACGGACCAGATCATCCCCGCCGTGTACCTCAAGCGCATCACCCGGACAGGGTTCGAGGACGCCTTGTTCGCTGCCTGGCGGAAGGACGAGTCCTTCATCCTGAACCAGGCCCCGTTCAACGCCGGTTCCGTGCTGGTTGCAGGCCCGGACTTCGGTACCGGCTCATCACGTGAACACGCCGTTTGGGCGTTGAAGGATTACGGTTTCAAAGCTGTTCTGTCATCACGTTTTGCCGATATCTTCCGCGGCAACTCCGGCAAGCAAGGACTCCTCGCAGCCCAGGTGGCACAGGACGACATTGAACTGATCTGGAAGGTCCTGGAAATCCACCCAGGCGCTGAGGTGAAGGTGGACCTGGTCAGCAAGACGGTCGAGTGCGGCAATGTGGTGGCGCCGTTCGACATTGACGACTACACCCGCTGGCGCCTGCTGGAAGGCCTGGATGACATCGGCCTGACCCTCCAGCACGAAGAAGACATCACTGCGTACGAAGCCACCCGGCCGTCGTTCAAACCCTCCACCCTTCCAGCCCGAAGTGAACACTGACGGCTGTTTTCCCGAAGACTTGCCCATCAACAGAACAGCTCCGCAAGAATCCGCCCTCGGAGGGGAAGTTCTTGCGGAGCTGCTTTGTTGCGGTGGCGCTGACCGGTGAGGGAGTGGTTAGGCTTGCATTTTCCTAACCGTTGAAGTGCGAGACATCCAGGTCGTCGGCAAAGACGTCGTCAGCAGTGTCCAGGCTCAAGGCTTCTTCGGACCCCTCGATCAGATCCGTTTCTCCTACCTCCAAGACGGTGAACTTCACGCCATGGCGATCCGCGAACATTTTGGCGCGCTTGCGGTAGAGCGGCATACCGTGCTCGTTGAGCAACCCGTCGTGAACCGGGATCGCCTGACGGGGGCGGACTGCGGTGATAAAGTCCACCATCTCCGCCATCTTGTTCCAAGGGGCATTGATCGGGACCAGGAGAGTGTCCGGAGCCGGGCCGGAGGGGACGATGAAACTGTCTCCGGGATGGTATACGAGTCCATCCACGATGTAACCGGTGTTGTCAACAACAGGGATGTAGCCATGGATGACAGCATGCTGTCCACCGACCGTCCGGACCGAGAATCCTGCTGATTCGAATTTCTCTCCAGCTCCTGTGGCGATGATCCGGGACGCATCTACTCCTGCCTTGGGAGCCGCTGCAGCCAAGCGAGCGGCGGGTACTTTCGGCGCCCTGACAGTCACGTTGGGATTCGCGGCCAGGTACTCGAGGACGGGCTCTTCATAGAGATGGTCCGGATGCTGGTGCGTTACCAGAATGTGCTCCGCTCCTTCGAGGGCCGTGGGCACATCCGTGTAGTTTCCTGGATCAATAACAATGCGCTTGCCATCCTTCTCCAAACGGACGCAAGCGTGACCAAACTTGGTCAAGGCAATCTTGATAGTCATTGGCACACTGTATCGACGAACAGCTCTGTTGTTAAGTTCTAGCGGACAAATCTCACAGATCGGACACAAGCGACGTAGGGCGATATTCGCCAGGAACGGCTGATTTCAGGGGCAATTGGCTCTAGGCCTACCATTCCCCGCGACTCACTGGTTCACTGTTGTACAGTGCAGATGAACTTCTGCAGGCGAACTTCCGTCCCTCCCACGCTGACATCGAGTGTCATATTCCGGGCGAGTGCCCGGCTAACTAAAACCTCATTCGGTGACTGCGGGCAAGGTGCCGAAGCCCTGCAGACTGCTCATCCACCTATCCGTGACGTCTACAACCAAGCCCAAGGTGAAACTCTATGGCCCTGCTTAATGACCTTCTCAATTCCCTCTCCACCGGCAAAGTCGAAATAGTGGACCTGACCAACAAGCTTTCCGCCAACACCCCCGGCCTTACGCTGCCCGAGCCGTTCCCCAGTCCTCACCCGTTCGAGCTTGAGGAGCTTGCAGCCTATGACGACAGGGGACCTGTTTGGAAGCAGCACAATATTCACGTAGGTGAACACACCGGCACTCATCTGGACGTTCCTATTCACTGGATCACCGGCCGTGACGGAACCGATGTTTCAGAATTGCCACTTGGTCGCCTCGTTGGCCCCGCTGTTGTTCTTGACCTCACTGAGCAGGTCGCCGCCAATCCCGACTTCCTGCTGGAAGTCGCGCATGTAAAGGCCTGGGAGGAGAAACATGGGGCGATTCCGGATAATGCATGGCTTCTCTTGCGCACGGGATGGGACGAGTTCTCCCAAGACCAGGAGAAGTTCCTCAACGCCGATGAGACGGGCCCCCACACTCCGGGCGTCTCCGCCGAGTGTGCCCGGTGGTTGGCTGAAGATACCCGGATCTCAGGCGTCGGAGTGGAGACGCTCGGCATTGACGCTGGTCAGGCCCACGGTATGGAACCGGAGATGCCAATGCACCACTACCTCCTTGGAAACGACAAGTACGGCATCACTTCGCTCCAGAACCTGGCCCAGCTGCCCAGTGCGGGCGCTGTCATTGTGGTGTCCCCCTTGCCAATTGTTGGTGGCACGGGAAGCCCTGCGAGGGTTTACGCCCTCGTAGACCGGGGCTGATTCAGGAATTCTCATTTATGCCCCGCTCCAACGCCCACGGGAAGAACACCTTCCTGGGGGAGTTGGGGCGGGGCTTTTCGGCCCGGTTGGTCTTGCCGGTGATGGGGAGGTAACGGGCGTTGAGGGCAGGTTGCCTCTTCTGCGAGGAGCGATGATTTCGACTTCAGGTAAAAGTGTTCAGTATTGATTGACATTTCTGAATCGAACTGTAATCCTATAGCGAACGGTTCGATGTAGCCCAGGTCACATCCTGGACTCTTTACCGCAGATTCCTGAGGCAGGGGCACTCGCGCCTAACTCCGTATAGAAATCTAAGTGTTCAATGAATCTGTACGCGGCACCCTGGCGCACAGACCCAAGTTTTGCGATGTCCGGTGAATCCAAGGTTCGGCGCGCACGTACGCACTGGGAGCCATGTGCTTTCCGGTCCCCGTCAGTTCGGCGGACAAGCAACCACTGCAGTATTCAGAGCCGCCGACAGGCGGAGGAATCCCAACACGTCCAACTGCAGATTCAGCTTCACTGCCCGTTGGCCGGACTACACCTCGGTTGCGGGGCGTGCCACGCCTTGAACGACGCGGACCCGGAGCCCACCGCTCCAACCCTCACAGCTCTTCTACGAAGATCGGAATGTTCAATGAATAAGTTCACTGCCCCGAAGGGGAGCACCAAGATCATCCTGACCGGCGCTATAGGGGCATCTTTGCTGCTCAGCGGATGCGCGTCCTCCGGCGACGCGAAGGCCGAAGCCGCAGGAGGCAAGGACCTCTGCTCAGAAGGTGCCATCACCATAGGTTCGGCGAAGGCCCTCAGCGGTGCATTCTCGTTTTATGACGCGGCCGGAAACAATGCCGAACAAATGGCCGTTGAGCAGATCAATGCAAAGGGCGGCATCAATGGATGCCAGGTAAAACTGGTAACTAAGGATACGAAGTCGGATCCGGCCGTTGGCAGTCAGGTAGCCCGTGAACTCATCCGGGAAGGAGCACAGGTTCTTCTGCCCCCGGCAGACTCAGGCTTGGGAACGCCCGCCGCAATGGCGGCACAGAGCCAGGGCATCTTCAGCATGGCCGGTGCCTCCGGCGACGACTATGCACCGGGAGTTGGCAAGCTATTCGCCACAGGTGGAAGCATGGCCGGCCAGAACGGTAAAACTGCTGCAGCTTTTGCCAAGGAACAGGGTTACGATTCCGTCTATTTTGCCACTCTGGACGCCTTCCAGTACTTCACCGTCAACGAAGACGCGTTCAAAAAGGATGCTGGCCTCAAAGAGCTGGGTCGATCTGTACTCAAGCCCGGACAGACTGACTTTGCCGCTGTTGTCAGTGACATCAAGCGTTCGATCAGCGCAGGCTCCAAACCGTTAGTCTTCCTCGCGACCATGTACCCGGATGCTCCGACACTGATCACCCAGCTCAGGAAGGCCGGCGTGGACACCCCCGTAATTGGCAACGCCACCTGGTCCACGCGAAACATGCTCAAAGCCCTCGACGGAAATACCCAGAACGTCTTCTACTCCGGCGGTGCATACACGGAGGGCGACGATGCCAGCCCCGCAGCTCTGGAATTCGTGAAGAACTACAAAGACAAGACAGGTGCATACCCGGAGAACCACCAGGCACAGGAAACCTACTGGTCCGTGTGGGCCCTGTTGGATGCCATCAAGACCGCCAACTCGGTGGATGGGGCAGCGATCGAGAAGGCGCTATTTGCACAGAAGGACCTGGAGCTCCCGATGCGCACCATCAAAAAATGGGAAAACGGTCAAAGCCTTGGAAGCACAGTCATCGTTGGTTTCACGCCAGCAGGGCAGTTCCAGCAGGTCAAGACGTACAACCTGACAGGTGAGTGATGAAGCGATGGTAAGAGAAGCCCACTCCGTGCTGTCGATCAGCGGGGTAGAGATGTCCTTTGGGCACCTCAAAGCTCTTGGTGGCGTCAGCTTGGACCTGGAACAAGCTTCCTGCACTGGGCTCATCGGGCCCAACGGGTCCGGGAAGAGTACTTTGGTCAATTGCCTCTCCGGACTCCTTGCACCATCTGCCGGAAGTATCTCGTTTGAGGGCAAGGACATAACGGGGACGTCCATGCGCTCCCGTGCCAAAGCCGGGTTGGCAAGGAACTTCCAGAACCTTCGGTTGTTTGAAGACCTGACCGTCCGCGAAAACATTGCCATGTCAGCGGGCTTGGCGGGCAGTTGGAAACGGGCGTCCGAGAAAACGGTGACGGAGGTAGGCGCGAGGTTTGGACTTGAAGAAGACCTCGATGCCCGCGTAGGTGACCTGTCCTGGGGCCACCGGCGTCGTGTGGAACTTGCCCGGGTGCTGAACGGGGAGCCGCGTTACGTGCTTCTGGATGAGCCCGGGGCCGGCTTGGATCTCTCTGAGCGCCGAAGGTTACCGGGAATCATTGCCGGCCTAACCGAGCATGGCGTCGGAACTCTGTTGGTTGACCACGACATGGCCCTTATTTCGGAAGTATGCAAACGGGTGCTGGTCCTTCGACAAGGACAGCTGATATTTGACGGACCTCCGGCTGACGCGTTTCGTGACGCAGCAGTGCTGGAATGCTACTTGGGAGAACGACATGTCAGTGCTTAAAGCGGTGAACGTAGTGGCCGGTTATGGGGCCGGAGACAAAGTACTCCATGAAGTGAGTCTGACTCTGGCTGCGGGGCAGGTAACCGCCCTCACTGGAGTCAACGGTGCAGGCAAGAGTACTTTGGCGTCTGCGCTGGCGGGTCGTTTGATTCCCTCAGCGGGAACAATCACCCTTGACGAAACCGAAGTGACGCGCCTGTCGATTCAGGATCGTTCACGTCGAGGCGTTGTCCTTTGTCCTCAGGGGCGTGAGGTCTTCGCGGGCCTCACCGTGGCCGAAAACATTCGGTTAGGTGCTATGACTCGTCCGTCCTCCGCCAGGAAAGACGCTGTCGAAGCGATCTTTGAGATGATCCCCGTGCTCGCCCAGTTCCGCAGCAGCCGCGCGGGCGCCCTTTCCGGCGGCCAGCAGCAGCTGGTTGCAGTCGGAAGGGCGCTGGCTGCAGACCCAAAGGTTCTGATCGTCGACGAACCTTCCATGGGGTTGGCTCCAGCTGTGGTCGATTCTGTGTACGACCTTCTGAGCGATTTGAAGGAGACCGGTGTGGCACTACTGGTGATTGAGGAATCTCCATTGCGTCTTGTTGACCTGGCTGACCATGTGGTTGTGCTTCGCGGCGGCGAAGTGACCACCTCAGGCGGGGCCGAGCTTCTGCGGGATGAAGGAATCCTCACCGCGGCATTGTTGGGCGAAGGGGCGATGGCAAAGTGATCCAACTTCTCCAAGCGCTCTTCGACGGGATTTCTCAAGGAGGCGTCTTCGCCGTTCTTGCTGTTGGCGTGGCGCTCGTTAGCTCCGTCATGTCGTTCCCAAACTTCGCCCACGGCTGGTTGGTTATGTGGACAGCATCACTGACCGTATCGCTGAGCACGGCGGTTCCCCTGCCGATCGCTCTCGCTATTGCGACCCTCGTTGTCATAGTTATCACCGTTGTGGCAGGCCGCCTCACCTTCCTGACCGGCAACTCTGCCAGCAGCGAAGTCCTGATGCTTAAGTCACTGGCCCTCGGCCTGGTGCTGCAGGCAGCGGCCATACTCTTTTTCGGTGATGCGCCGAGGCTGTTCCCCTCGCCGGCATGGTTCGGGGGAGTCAACACTCTGGGCGATTTGCGGATCAGCACCGCCAGCCTAACCAGCCTGGCGGTCGCCATTGTGGCCGTGGGCGGCCTCATGGCTCTTCTCCGCGGTACGGATCTCGGCCTCAAAATGAGGGCTACAGCACAAAACAGGTCCACTGCCGAACTGGTAGGGGTCAGGACTCAGCGCGTAGTGACTACGGCACTGGTGATCGCCGGCGCCATGGCTGGAATCGCGGCGTTCCTTTGGTACGCCAAAGCCGGAAACGTGTCGCCACGGACCGGTATGGAGATCACCATGGTGGCGTTTGTGGCGTTGGTGCTCGGTGGTTTGCGCAGCATTGGTGGCGCAGTACTGGGCGGTCTCTTGCTCGGCCTTGTGAACGCCTTCATGGCAACGTACCTGCCGAGCCAGATGCAGGGACTTACTCAGGGATTCACCTACGCACTGCTGATTGTGGTCCTCATCCTACGACCTGACGGTCTGCTTCAACGAAAGGTGGTGCTTACCAAATGAGGCTCCCGTTTTCCCTCTCCCAAGACCGAGTTCAGACGCGCCGGGGTTTTGGTGGCGCTGTTGCCGGTCCAACATCGATCGCGATAGTTGTCATGTTCGTCGGCATTCTGGTCGATGGTCTAACCCGAGGTCGGTTCGAAGATGTCCTGCTTTCGGGCCTGGTTTTTGCTTGCTTGACGGTGTCATTGCAGGCGATCATGGGCAACACTGGACTGATTTTCTTCGGTCAGTTCGCCTTTGTTGCCGTAGGCGCATATGTTTCGGGCGTTCTCACGGTTCCGGTTGCGGCCCGCGGAACCTTGCTGCCGGATCTTCCGAGTTGGCTGTCGGAAATAGAACTGGGATTCGGGGCCAGTGTCGTGGCCGGTGCCCTGGCGGCAGGCGTTGTTGCGTTGATCGCGAGCCCGGTATTGGTTCGCGTGTCCGGGTTGGCGGCAGCTGTTGTGAGCCTAGGGCTCATGTTTATCGTTTCGGATCTTTTGCGGGAAACCCCCTCAATCACCCGCGGTGCACAAGTCTTCTCAGGCGTTCCGTATGACACCACTCTCGTAACGGCCGGCATTGTACTGATTGTCACAACGCTCGCTGCCTCCGCCTTCAAGTTTTCCCGATGGGGGCTTGAGGCAAGGGGTGGGCGGGAGGATTCGGTGGCTGCCGAGTCCTCAGGCCTTTCGATGGCCCGTGTGAGGACTCCCGCTTTGTTGCTCGGCGGAGTTCTTTCCGGCGCAGCAGGGGCTGTCTGGGCGCACTACCTAACTGCATTCTCACCCGTTACTTTCGGTATCGACCCAGCCGTGATCGTGGTCATCATGGCTGTCATCGGAGGGGTGAACAGCGTCAGCGGCGCCCTCGTCGGTGCCACCATCGTTGCCGTTTGGCAGGAACTAGCCCGCCAAGTGGAAGGCGGCATGGTGATCTTCGGTCTACAGCTGCCGCGCATGCCCGAATTCAGTGCGCTCACCCTGGGTGTCGGACTCATTGTTGTGCTGGCGATTCGCCCACGCGGTCTCCTGGCCTCGCGCGAACTTCTGTGGTTCCGGCCTCGCGGTGCCAAACGCACTGGCGACGGCGGAAATACAACTCCAGCAACAGCCACTGCCGATCGCACCGTGATACGCGCCTAGTCGCCCGGACATTCTGATCCGCCGGGGTCCTCAGCGAGACCGAAATCAAAACAGAAAGAGAACCAGGAGGGGCCATGAGCCTTTTGAAGCACAGGGCGATTGAAACTGTGGAGGATGCCCACCGCCGGGCCAAGAAGATCCTGCCGGCAGACGTGTATACGGCGCTCTTGGCAGGAAGCGACAGCGGGGCCACCATGCGGGGGAACCTCTCTGCCTTTGAGGAAATCGGCTTGATCCCCCGGGTGGGCATCGAACTTCCGTCCGGGCTCGACATGAAAACCACCTTCATGGGTCAGCCGATTAACCTTCCCGTTGTTATTGCGCCGGCGGCTGCCCAGGCAATGCACCCCGACGCCGAACTCGGAGTGGCACGGGCGGCGCGTCGCGCGGGTACAGCGATCGGCCTCAGCAACTTCGCCTCCTTGCCCTTCGAGGACGTGGCACGGGAGAACGAGAGCGCATTTGCGCACGTTTATCTTTCCGGTGACCGAGACACAGTCGCCGGCAGAGTCGAGCGTTTCCGTAAAGCAGGGGCAAAGGGGCTGATTTTCACCCTTGACCTCTCAGGTGGCCGTACCGCGCGCCAACCTCGGGATTGGGGTTCACCGGTATATCCGGACGGTCTGAACTTGGCGACCATGCTCCGTTACGCGCCCATGGCACTCGCTAATCCACGGTGGTTCATCCGATACCTGCGCCAGGGTAAGATTCCTGGGCTTGATGCGCCGAACATGAGTAAGGCTGATGGGGTGGTGCCGACCTTGGTCGGTGGCCTGTATGAGTGGATGGCGACTCCGGTCCCCACCTGGGACGACGTGGCTTGGCTCTGCGAATTGTGGGGCGGTCCCTTTATGGTCAAGGGCATTCTGACTCCGGATGATGCACGTCGTGCCGTGGACGCTGGAGCCACCGCGATTGGCGTGTCCAATCACGGTGGGAACAACCTGGACACCACACCTTCTCCGTTGAGGTTCTTGCCGGGAGTCGTGGAGGCTGTTGGAGACCAAGCCGAAGTCACCTTCGACAGCGGCATCAGACGGGGAGCCGACGTCGTCAAAGCGCTGGCATTGGGAGCCCAGTCAGTCATGATTGGCCGCCCGTGGTTCTACGGCCTTTCTGCGGATGGTGAACGCGGCGTCTACGAAGTTCTGGAATCCTTCAGGATCACGATTGAACGCACCCTCGTGGGACTGGGAAAGTCCTCAATTCAAGATCTGAGTGCCAGTGACCTGGTGGCTCCCGAGGGTTTCTTTCTCAACCTCGACCCGGCCAGAACTGCAGGGATGGTTCGTGGCGATGCAGCTGCCTGATCAGGGCTTTACGGGCTGATCCACTAAGCCCGACTTCTTCCCTAGGCAGGCATCGTCCGCGGCAGCGCCCATGTTGGCACTGCCGCGGACGATGCACTGAGGATTGCCGACATTCCGACACTTGGAGAAACATGAAGAGAACAACGTTTGGCTCGTTTTCGAACCTATCTGATCTGGACTTGGTTACCTGGCTACCTAACACGCCGCCAGACGTACGCATCATGTATGACGCGAATCCACTGACGTTCGGCGATCTGCGGCTGCCCGAGGCCAGCGTTACGGGAGAGCGGCATCCGCTTGTGGTTTTGATCCACGGTGGGGCTTGGGAATCGAGTTACACCTCGGGATATATGGAGCCGCTGGCAGAGCTATTCGCGCTGGCCGGTGTTGCTACCTGGAATCTTGAGTTCAGGCGGGTAAACAACCCCGGCGGCGGATACCCCGGTTCCTTCCGTGATGTTGCCACGGGAATCGACTATGTCACCCGACTTGCGAAGGATTACCCGCTTGACCTGGAACGGGTGGTCCTGCTGGGTCATTCGTCAGGGGGACACATGGCCACATGGGCCGCGGGCAGGAGGAACATACCGCAGGACAGCGAGTTGTTCGTGCAAGGGCCACTGGTGCCATGTGGCGTGGTGGATCTTGCCGGGGTCGTGGACCTCGAGGCTGCCTTCCAGGCAGGGCGTGAGGACGTGCGGCACATACTCGACGCAGCCGATGGTGAGGCGATCAGGGATAAGGCACTGGTCGCTTCTTCCATCCGTCTCTTGCCGACGGGCGTGCCTCAGACGCTCATCGTTGGCTCCAAGGACAACTCCTGGAGGATTGAAAGCCACGACCGCTATCATGCAGCCGGAACGGATGCCGGCGACGTTGTTGACCTGGTGATATTCGAGGGGGCGAATCATTTTGATGTGGTGGACGTGTCCGGCCCCGCATGGGCTGAGATAGTCACGGCGGTCTTCAAACACATCGACAAATCCGTGAGCCCGTTCGTTCTGGCGCTCAACCAGCCCCTACCGGCGGTTGAGGCCTCGGCGTAACCGCGAGTAAGGCAGTGCAGGCGTCGGGGGAGTTTAGTTACACTGAACAGTCGATCCGGCGTGAGAACTCACTGAAGCCGCGAAATTCGATGCGCGGGCATGCCCAACCAGACCACATCCCAGGAGGACCCTTGTCAGTTCCATCCCAAACCAAGACACAGCGCAAACAGAACCCGGAGAGGCCGAGGCGTATCAAGCGGTCCGAAACGACGGACGAGAGTGTCGTCCGGGGCGATGACCGTTGGAACAGAAGAGTGCTGTGGCTCCTGATGGGTCTGACCTTCGGCACCGGGATTGTTGACGCCATAGGTTACTTGGCCCTGAATCATGTGTTCATCGGCAACATGACAGGGAACATTGTCATCCTCGGCATGGCCCTGGTTGGCGCAGACAAGCTACCCGTACTTGGGCCTCTGCTTGCAATGCTGTGTTTCAGCCTCGGAGCTTCCGCCGCTGGAGTGGCTCTTAGGAGCAAGCCATCCATCTGGCCGGGAAGCGCCACGGTACTTCTGCTCCTTGCCGGGGCCCTGGTGCTTTCGATGGGAGCATTGTCGCTTGTCCTCCGTGATCCGGATTCTTCTGCTCAGTTGGTCATGTCCTCGGTGTCTGCTTGGGCCATGGGGATGCAGGCATACGTAGCGCGAAAGCTGGCGATCCGTGATGTCACGACGGTTGTCGTCACCTCGACGCTGACTGCATTTGCGGGGGAACTCTTCATTCGGCCCTCCATGAAAAGCCTGCTGAATCGGCGCGCGGCTGCCATTCTGGCCATGCTCCTTGGCGCTGCCGTCGGTGCCCTGATGGTGCATCTCAGTACCGGCTATGCCTTGGTTTTCGCGGGTTTGATCATTGTGGTGGTGTCCATCCTCGGACACCTGGCAACCAAATCCGCACTTCGTGCCGGGAGCACTGATCGTTGAACTGCGGCACACCCCCGTGGCTGACCCATCGCAAGTCCCGCACGGCGCGGTGTGTCCGATGAACGCTAACGCCGGCGTGCAACCGGAGCGGGTGGTCGTTGCGGTGATCCTGACGTGGCGCGGGAGGATCGCTTTATTCAGAAGGTCGCGGGAGGTGCAGCACGACGGCGGACGGTGGCATTGCCTTACGGGTTTCGTCGAGGCTGACGTCAAGCCTGCGGAGCAGGCACTCGATGAGCTCATCGAGGAGACGGGTTTGCAGCCCGAGGACATTGATTCGCTCATCCCAGGTCATGTACTGACCATTGACGACGCGCAGGGACAACCGTGGCTGGTTCACACTTTCGCTGCTGAGACACGCGTGCGCCGGCTTAACTTGAACTGGGAGCACGATTGCTACCGCTGGACCCAGGTGAGCAAGTTGAGACGCTTCACCAACAGAGTCCCTTGGCTGGATCTCATCCTTGAGGCTACTTCCGGCAGGCGCGGGCCAAACGATTAGTTATCACCGGACCCGCGCCGAAGTCAGCGGTCAGCTGGGAGTTTCGATGTCCAGGTCGGTTTCAAGAATGTCCACCAGATGGTCGAGGGATTCGACGGCACCCTCAGAGCGTAGGACCACGACTTCGCCATGGGATATCCCCAAACCCATCAGGGACAGAATGGACGATGCATCCACGGCAAATTCTTCGGGTTCACCTTGGCGGGCTATGGTGACGTCGTTCTCGAGCCCGGCAACGGCTTCCGCGAAGATCGCGGCGGGACGCGCATGCAGTCCGACGCGGCTGGCAATATTAGCGACACGTTCATTCATAGTCTTCTCCGGGGTTCTCTCAGGCAACTTGGGTTGATTGGATTTGGGTGGTGGCCGGAGGCAGCAAAAAAGGACCCAAACTGCGATTACTGAAGCCTCGCTGTTCGGATCCTGCCTGAACCACCAGTTACATACCCACCATCAGTGTGGATAGGTCACGAGGGGCGAGTCAAATCCGGCGTAAAACCGGCGTAGAACGGGGTGGATACGGAAGTGCCGGGAGAACAAGGGCAGTCAGGACCGAATAATGTGTTCATTCATAATAAACGAAAGTGTTGCATGTGATCCACATCATGGCTATGCTTTGTTCAGCAGGCATTAAGCCTGAAAGGATTGTTACTCCCCCCGGAGGCAAGACCTGAGAAGCACGGTCACGTGCGGCTCGGGTCTTTTTTTGTGCCCTCAGGGCAGTACAGACAGAAAGGACTGTCATGGCTTCTCTTGATTACAAGTCACTGGCGGCCGGCATCTTGGAAGAGGTGGGCGGCGAAGAGAACATCGCCAGCGCCTCCCACTGCGCTACCCGGCTACGTTTGAAACTCCACGACGAGGCCAAGGCAAATACTGCCGCTGTGGAGCAGTTGCCTGGCGTGATTACCGTGATGAAGGCGGGAGGCCAGTACCAAGTGGTCATTGGCAATCACGTGCCCACCGTGTTCTCCGAACTCGGAAAGATTACGAGGTTCGGTCGCGACGACGACACTTCTGAATCTGCGGCGCGCGGTAACCTCTTCAACCGGTTCATCGACATGGTGTCTGCAATATTCTCACCGATCCTTTGGCCTTTGGCCGGCGCTGGCCTGTTCAAAGCGTTTCTCAAGATGGCCTCCACCTTCGGTTGGGTGGATCCCGCAAACCAAACGTTCATCATCATGTCGGCTGCCGCAGATTCGCTTTTCTACTTCCTGCCAATGTTCCTGGCGATCACCGCAGCAAGGAGATTCAAGGCGAACCAGTTCACGGCGCTGGCAATTGCCGGTGCACTGGTTTACCCGAGCATCGTAGCTCTTGGTGCCGCCGCAGAACCGGTGTCGTTCGCAGGCATTCCCATGGTCATGATGAGCTACACCAGCTCAGTGATTCCCATCATCGTGGCTGTGTGGGTGCAGGGGTACGTTGAGCGAGGTCTGATGAAGGTGCTGCCTGCGGCTATCCGTAGCTTGCTGACACCGTTGCTGTCCATCGCCTTCATGGTGCCCCTGACTCTTCTCACAGTAGGTCCCGTCACCATCTTCGCTTCGCAGGCCCTTTCCGGAGCCATCACAGCTCTGTTCGGCTTTGCACCATGGCTGGCCGGTGCCATCATGGGTGGTTTGTGGCAGGTCTTTGTACTTTTCGGTATGCATTGGGGATTCATTCCCGTAGTCACCAATGAGCTGGCCACGACGGGGCACTCCCTGCTGATGGCACCCCTGGTTCCCGCGGTGATGGCTCAGGCCGCAGCCATGGCGGCAGTCGCCATCCGAACCCGGAGCGCCAAGCGACGCCAGGTCGCCGCGCCCGGCGCCTTCACCGGTTTCTTTGCCGGCGTGACGGAACCTGGTATTTACGGTGTGAATCTGCCACTCAAGAAGCCCTTCTACTTCGGCATCGTCGGTGGGGCCGTGGGAGGTGCGATTGCTGCGATAGGTGGCAGCGCTGCCAGCACTTTTGTGTTCATCTCGCTCTTGTCACTTCCGGCTTACACGGCTGTGGGCAGCTTCGCCACACTGCTCATCGGCACGGCAACTGCCATCATCATCGCGTTCGCCCTGACTTTCCTCTTCGGTCCGCGTGAGCAGCCTGACGACATCGCCGGAGGAATCGTCGTCTCTCCGTCAACCGAGGGTGCGGGCGCAGCTGCCACCACTGCCCGATCAGGTGGGACCGCCACAGTCCTGGCCCCGGTGTCCGGAGCCATCGTTCCGCTTTCCAACGTGGCGGACAAGGTCTTCGCTTCAGGGGCCATGGGAGCCGGAGTGGGCATAGTTCCAGAAGATGACAGGGTCTATGCGCCGGTTTCCGGGACCTTGCAGGCCGTCATGAAGACGGGTCACGCCTACGGCATCAAGACCGATGACGGTGTGGAAGTCCTGGTGCATATCGGCATCGATACTGTCCAGATGAAGGGTGAGGGTTTCGAGCCCGCAGTCACCCGTGGGCAGAGGGTCGAGGCGGGTCAACTGCTCGCCACGATGGATCGCGGAAAGATCGCGGCAGCGGGCTACGATGCCACTACGCTCATGGTCGTGACCAACACTAAGGGGCTTACCGCCGTCGTGCCCGTGGCTGTGGGCCATGCGCTCCATGGCGCTCCCGCGCTGTCCGTGGAGATTTAGGCATGCAACGCGTGAAACCGGACGAAAGGACTCCAGCATGAGCCACGCATCTGTAAACCCCGCGCGCGGACCGTTTCCGGAAGGATTTCTCTGGGGCGGTGCAACTGCCGCCAACCAGATGGAGGGTGAGTACGCCGGGGGCGGCAAGGGGTTATCTATCCAGGACGTGATGCCCAAGGGCATAACCTCGCCGCCCACGGAGGGTCCGACGCCGGACAACCTCAAGCAGGTGGGCATTGACTTCTACCACCGCTACGCGGAGGACATCGCGTTGTTTGCCGAGATGGGCTTCAAGGTCTACCGCTTCTCCATCGCATGGAGCCGTATCTTCCCCGAAGGGGACAACAGTGAGCCGAACGAGGAGGGCCTGGAATTCTACGATCGCGTCCTTGACGAGTTGGAGAAGCACGGTATTGAGCCGCTGGTGACCCTTAGCCACTACGAAACTCCTTTGAACTTGGCCCGCACCTACGGCGGGTGGACCAACCGCAAACTGATTGGCTTCTACGAACGGTACTGTCAGGTGCTCTTTGAGCGGTTCGGCAGCCGGGTTAAGTACTGGCTGACGTTCAATGAGATCAACTCGATCATTCATGAGCCGTTTATTTCCGGCGGAATTCCCATACCCCGGGATGAACTGACTGAACAGGACCTTTACCAAGCCATTCACCATGAGCTCGTTGCATCGGGCCGGGTTACACGCATGGCCCACGAACTGATGCCTGCCGCCAAGATCGGGTGCATGATCGTTGCCCATCCGGTATACCCGCTTACTCCCTCTCCAGATGATGTTGTCCAGGCTATGCACACCGCGCATGCCAGCTATGCATTCGGTGATATTCATTGTCGTGGGATCTATCCCGGTTATCTCCTGCGGCACTTCAGGGACAACGGAATCGAACTCGAGATTACGGACCAGGACCGTGACGATCTCACCAATACCGTGGACTTTGTTTCCTTCAGCTACTACATGAGTATCTGCGAGTCGGCCGATGCCACGATTGCCAAAGGCCCTGGAAATCTCATGGGTGGCGTACCGAACCCGACACTCGAGGCCTCCGAATGGGGATGGCAGATTGATCCCCAGGGTTTGCGGGTGATAATCAACGATTATTGGGAACGGTGGCAGAAACCACTCTTCGTCGTCGAGAATGGAATAGGTGCTAAAGACGTCCTCGTGGACGTCGACGGATCCTTGACCGTTGAGGATGACTATCGGATCGACTATATGAACGATCACTTGGTCCAGGTCCGGGAGGCCATAGCGGATGGAGCACACGTCCTCGGATATACCTCATGGGGTTGTATTGACATCGTGAGTGCGGGAACCGCCCAGCTGAGCAAGCGATACGGTTTCATCTACGTGGACCGGAACGACGACGGCACAGGCAGCCTGGAACGATACCGAAAGAAGTCGTTCGACTGGTACCGGGAGGTCATCGCAAGCAACGGCGCAATATTGGACGGCTCAGCCGCATGACGCCAAAAGGGCGGGGCATCCTGCCCCGCCTTTTTATTCCTCTTTCCAAGGCAGGAGTTATGACGTGGAAGTCCTGCGCGTCTTCAACAACAATGTGGTTCTTTCGCGGGACCCTGACGGCAGGGAGGTGATACTCACCGGCCGTGGCCTGGGGTTCCAAGCGAAACCCGGGCAATTGGTTGACCTAACGAAAGTGCTGCGGACTTTCGTTCCAGAGGATGGCCGGGACCCTGACAACCTCGGGGCCATGGTTGCGGCCATCCCTCCGGAACACCTCCAGCTGGCGGAGCGGGCTCTTGAGGCTGGACGTGCAGAGATGAGCATTCCAGGAAGTACCGTGCTTTCTGTGGCGTTGGCAGACCACCTCAGCTTCGCAATTAAACGGCGACGGATGGGCTTGGACTTCGAGTACCCGCTCCGAGCGGAAGTGACACATCTCTACCCGTCAGAACTGCGGGCGGCCCAACGCATTCTTTGGTTTGTGAACTCGCGTCTGGAGGAACCGCTGGACGACAACGAGGCCGTGGCGATCGCTCTGCACCTGGTGAACGCGGGCTTCGCCACGGGAGACCTCTCCTACACGTATCAGATGACGGGGCTCTTCACCCAGCTCTTCGAGGTTCTGGAACAGGCCTACGGACGTGCCTTCGATCGAAACACGGTCAATGCGGCCCGTTTCATAACCCACCTGCGGTACTTCTTTGTTCGGGCCAATTCAGGCAAGCAGCTGGAAGAAGGGGCGGGCAAGTTGCGTGCTGCCATCAATGAGTCGTATCCGGACGCTTACGCTACGGCCCTCAAACTGCAGACGGTTCTGGAGCTCAGGCTCGGTGAGCCACTAACGCCGGATGAGGTAACTTACCTGACATTGCACGTGGCCCGGATGGTC
Organism: Paenarthrobacter sp. C1; assembly: GCF_049315185.1. Classification (NCBI taxonomy): domain Bacteria; kingdom Bacillati; phylum Actinomycetota; class Actinomycetes; order Micrococcales; family Micrococcaceae; genus Paenarthrobacter; species Paenarthrobacter sp. C1. The sequence continues at coordinate 2,034,685 of NZ_CP186052.1, forward strand.
GACGAGAACAGACTCTGAGTCAGATTCTTCAAATTAACTGCTGAGCTGGAGCGCCGGTCATATCCAACATGACCGGCGCTCCGTGCGTCGTGCCGCCCGCAGGACGGGGGCACCAGCGGATTGCGTCAGTCCTTATACAGCGAAGGACGGGGGCGTAACCCCACGGAAACAGTGGTACCCATGCGTAGCGATTCGATGCACGCATCGGTGACCGCCGCGGCAGCATAACCGTCCCACGCATTCGGCCCCGTAACGACACCCTTGACTGCGTCCGCCGCCCATGCTGAAAGTTCGCGGCGGTAGGAGTCGCCAAATCGAACTGTGAAGTCCTTTTCACGAACGCCCGACTGCTTGAAATCAAGACTCACAGCTACCGGAAGGTCGTTTGTCAGACGGGCGACGCCTTTGCGTCCCACAACATCGCAGCCGATCTCGTAGCCGTAACCTGCTCGAAGGAACACTTCCGTGTCTACGATGACTCCGCCTGCAGTGCGGAAAGTGAAGAATTGAGGGTCAAGCCACTCTTCTACCCCTGACCGACCGGCGGGGCCGACCACCCTGACCTCAACCACTTCGTCCTCAAGCAACCACCTCGTGCTGTCGACTTCATGCACTACGGCTTCCGTAGTGTGCATTGTGGACGTAAAGGACTCCGGCACGTCGGCTGCCCGGTGAACGCAGTGCAGGGCCACCACCTCGCCCAGGTCCCCGGCGTCAACCGCTGCCTTAAGATCCACAAAGGCGGTATCAAAACGGCGCATGAATCCAACCTGGACGAAGCGACGTCCGGCATTGATCTCGGCGTCAAGGATCATTTCACAGTCCGCGCCTGTCAGGGCCAGAGGCTTTTCGCAAAAGACCGGTTTCCTGTGCTCGACGCAGGCCAGGACCAAGTCCAAATGCGTGGACGCACTGGAGGCAATCACGACGGCGTCGACCTCGCCTGAGGCGATCAGCTCATCGGCGCTGTCCATGACGCGCACGTTTCCCGGTAATTCACTGGCAATCGACTTGGCCCGAGCAGTATCTATATCGAACACCGCGACCAACTCGCCGGCGGCGACAGATTGCACGATTGTCGCGACCTGCGCTGAGCCAACCATTCCCAGTCCGATGGCCCCAATACGAAGTCTGTCCATGTCTATATCTCTCCTGTTGATTGCATGTTAAATAGCCATTAATTGGCACTGGGACCGCACGCCCTCGGCCAGAGGCAGGCCCCGGACGGGGCCCGACGGCGCAGGGGAATGACCGCGACAGGGTATGCATAAAGTGTTACTACACGCTTGCCGCCCCTATAAATTCAGTATAGCTTTACAAGTGTGACCGTGCGCACTACGCCGCGAACTCGTCAGTTTGATCCATGGACTCCCGAGACCGTCCCGAGCGAGTGTGAAGTACCGAGCGGTACCTGAGCTGAGGAATTAGCCTATGGAAAGCGGGTCGGGGTCGGATCGAGGGCAGATACTGCGGCCGTCGCACCTGACGTTTGGCGAGAAGCCGGCGACGTCGACCCGTCCGGTGATCTTCCTTCGGAGTAACAACCGTGTTAACAAATACTGAAAATGCTTCACAAAGCTGCGAAATGTGAAAGAGGAGACGGTTTGTCTGTCCACCCTGATGCCCGGAAATTTCTGGAGATAGTAGCTGGCGCGCCTCCGCTTGATACGCAAACCGCGGAGCAGAACCGTGCCGATCTGGACCAGGCGGTCCCGCTAACCGGCGACAAAACAGCAGTCAATGATGTGCAGGACTGCACCGTACGTGGGGTCCCTGTCAGGGTCTACCGTCCGGTCAAAAGTAACGAACCACTGCCGGTGGTGGTGTATTTTCACGGCGGGGGATGGGTCCTGGGGGATTTGGAGCTCGCCGACACTACAGCCCGGGACTTAGCCGCCAGCTCGGGTGCTGTTCTGGTCAGCGTTGACTATAGAAAGGCACCCGAGGACATTTTCCCGGCAGCCTTGGAGGATGCCCTCAACGTTGTCTCAGCTGTTCTGGACGGGGCTTCCGGCTTGAATGTCGACGTCCGCCGCGTGGCCGTGGCCGGAGACAGTGCTGGCGGGAACCTGGCCGCTGTTGTAGCCCAACAACTTCGGAGACATCAACCTCGCCTGATGCATCAAGTCCTCATATATCCGGTAACCGACCTGGCAAGTGCTGATACGGACAGCCACAGGGATTACGGTGATGGCCACTTCCTCACCTCCCGGGATTTGGCGTACTTTTACTCTACTTACGCCAGTGACGCCGACAGGACCGATCCGCGCCTGTCACCCTTGCGGAACGCCGACTTGAACGACCTGCCCGCAGCGACAGTTGTTACTGCGGAGTGCGATCCTCTGCGCGACGAAGGCGAAGCCTATGCGCTTGCCATGGCCGACGCGGGGACAGAGGTGACATCAGTGCGCTTCAACGGCCAGGTACATCCTTTCTTCTACCTTGGCGGGATCATCGGTAATGCGCTGGCAGCGAGGCGGTTCGTCGGATCGCAGCTACGGGCAGCGTTTGACGTCGACGCTTCGGTGTCGCGTCAGCGTTGATCAGCATTTTTCTACTTGGGTAAATTCATCGACTCGATAACTCGAAGGGGAGATATGGAGCTTGTCATTTCGTTTGGGGCCGGCATTCTTGTCGGATTGGCTTATGCGGCAATGCGGGTCCGCAGCCCCGCTCCTCCACCGATCGCACTGTTGGGGTTGGCTGGGATGCTCATTGGCTATGGAGCCCTTCGGTGGTGGGTCGCATGAGGACCGTCCTGCAGTTCGGGGGATCGTTCGGTGCTGGCGCAGTGGCGGGTGCTCTTTACTTCGCACTTCAGGCTCAGGCTCCTGCTCCACCCTGGCCCGCGCTTGTTGGCCTCCTGGGAATACTGTCAGGCGAATCGCTGGGCCGGCGCGTCATCAACCGCCTTGGCGTCATGCGAGGCCGCCGCAGCAGCGATCCGGAGCGGTACGCGGGTTCTGGTGGGCATCCGTAGACGGCTAGGTCCTGTCACGCGACACCGTCCAGCCGGGCCGCGCGGTGATCAAATCTACGTGCGTCTTCACCCGTCGCCGCCAGCTGTCCGCGAACGACGTAGAACGTAACAATCAGGACCGGGGCAGGAGGCCGGTTGACCCCATAGTAAATTGAAGCTTCAATAGTTGAAGCTTGAAGTAAGATTACTCGTCCTAGCAGCACAAGAAGTTCCCTGCGAGTTCCTGTCCCGCCTTTTTGGAAAGAAGAAGAAAATGACTGACATCACCATCATCGGAACCGGCAACATGGCCCGCGGCCTCGTAACCCGTGCGGCTGCGGCCGGCAAGAGCGTCCAGCTGCTCGCCCGCGAAGACAAAGCCAAGGCAGATGCACTCGCTGCAGATCTCGGTGTCGACGTTTCCACTGGCGTTGTGGGAGAAGACGTCACCGGCGAGATCGTGATCCCGGCTGTCTATTTTGACGCCGCCAAGGAAATCGTGACCCGCTACGGCGATTCGCTGACCGGAAAGGTCTACATAGATATCACCAACCCGGTGGACTTTTCCACCTTCGATGGCCTCGCTGTGCCCGCCGGCAGCTCCGCAACCGAAGAACTGCAGAAAGCAACCCCGGCTAAGGTCGTCAAGGCATTCAACACCACCTTCGCCGCCACCCTGGCCGAAGGCGCTGTAGCAGGGCACGCCTTGGACGTCCTGATCGCCGGCGACGACGAAGCCGCAACTCAGGCAGTCGTCGAGTTTGTTGCCGCAGCCGGACTTAACCCTGTGGTCGTTGGCCCTCAGCGCCGCGCCCAGCAGCTCGAGCAAACCGGATTCCTCCATATTTTGCTCTCCGCCAACGAGCAGCTCCCCGTCTTCCAGTGGAACTCGGCACTGAAGGTACTTGCTGCAGCGTAAGTACACCTCAGCAACACGTCAGCCACAACTCAATGAGAGGCCAGCATCAGCTGGCCTCTCATTGAGTTGTTTTTCCATTTGGGCTCCTGCATTCTTCCCGGGACACGAACGAATGCATCGCCGCGGGGTTGCATCCAAGTCGATAACTTCTTACGTTGCTGTTGCGACGGCCTGACCGGTACGCGGCCTGTCGCGGGGAGCGGCCTTCTGGAATACCATCGGCGTTGGCGTGGTTGTGAAAACCATGAGTATCCTCTTCGACCCCATCAAAGTTTCCGGCCAGAACCTGCGCAACCGATTGATCCTTCCACCGATGTGCCAGTACAACGTCACCACCAAGGACGGTGTGCCAGGACCATGGCATCTGGCACATCTGGGCGCCCGGGCCGCAGGTGGTTTCGGAATGGTGGTTGCTGAGGCGAGTGCCGTGCTGCCGGAGGGGCGGATCTCCGACCAAGACACCGGATTGTGGAATGATGCCCAGAGGGACGCCTGGGCTCCAATTTCCGCCTTCATCCGCTCGCAGGGCGCTGTTCCCGCCATACAAATCGGCCATGCAGGTGCCAAGGCCTCAACGTGGCCTTGGCACCCCGGCTACGCCGAAGACGCCATCCCCTTGAACGAGGGTGGTTGGGAAACTGTTTCTCCGTCCGGGATCCCGCCCGTGACGGCCGTTGGACCTACTCGTGCACTGGCTCCTGAGGAAATCGAAGAACTCATCGGTGCCTTTGCTGCGAGTGCGCGCCGGGCGGACGAGGCCGGGTTTGATGCTGTTCAGATTCATGGGGCCCACGGCTACCTGATCCACCAGTTCCTTTCCCCCGTAACCAACCGACGGACCGACGAATGGGGAGGCTCGTTTGAAAACCGGACCCGCCTGCTTCGTAGGATTGTCGAAGCAGTGCGCGAGGTGTGGCCCGCGGACAAGATCCTGGGACTACGGCTGTCCGCCTCCGATTGGGTTGAGGGAAGTTGGTCTGTGGAAGACAGTATCCGCCTGATCCGTGAGCTGCTTCCTCTGGGGCTCGACTGGGTGGATGCGTCGTCGGCAGGCATAGGAGACTCCTACCTCGGACCCCGAGGGGCTGCCTACCAGGTACCGCTGGCCGAGGCTCTGCTGAGGTCTGCGGCAGATTCCGCCCTGCCAGCGGGGCAAGGCATCTTGACGTCCGGCAGCAAATTCGGACGTCTGTTTGTGTCCGCAGTAGGGTCTATTACGGACCCGAAGCTTGCCGAATCTGTGGTGACGGAAGGGCGAGCTGATGCCGTCAACATCGGCAGGGCCGCGTTGGTTAGAGCGAACTGGCCCGTCGAAGCCGCAGAGTTCCTTGGCGACAGCCGCTACCAGGATCTGGCGTCACCTGCCTATCACAAAGGTTCTTGGGGAAGGATCTCAACTCCGATCCCGCAATCAGAGAGCGTGACCGCTGCCGGATAAGGGGATGGCCCTCCGTTAATGCCGGGTGCCTCTCCTACCAGGTTTTGCAGCCGGGTAAGAGAGGCAACCGCTACGATTGAAATCCTGAATTAGGACTAGCTGCTCACGGTCTGCACTACGTGTTCAGACTGCGGAGCGAGATCACCCAGCGTACGCCGATGGTGGTTGTCTATTTTGAAGGCAATGACACCAGTCAGAATCAGCAGCGTACCCAAGATGTAGTAGACAACTTTGGGGCTACCGGCGAGGTCCGTAAAGAAGCCCATGAGGTAGGGGCCAACGAATCCACCAATGCTGCCCAGGCTGTTCACCAACGCCGTCGCAGCGGCCACGGCCACGCCGGCCACGATCTTGGGCACCAGCGCGAAGAGCGTTGGCGCGATGGCGGACAGGCCAAATGCGGCGGTGGACAACATTGCTATGAGGGCATACGGATTGTCGACCAGTGCTGCTCCAACGGCACCGGCAGCACCAACGCTGGCGGCGATGAGGGTGATCGCTCCCGGTCGGCCTGTCCGGTCGGCAAATGCCCCGAATATCAAAGCGCCGACGATCGCACAGATCCACGGAATAGCATTCAGCCCAGCCTGGGTGGTGGAGGAGATATCAACTCCCAGCTGCTCCTTGAAGCCCGCGATGATCGTGGGCAAGAAGAAGGTCAGGCTGAAGACGCCAAACGGAAGTGGAAAGAAGGCCAACGACAGAAGAAGGATGTTGGGATTCTTCAACCCGGCAAGTGGGCTGTGGTTGACGGCTTCGGGAGCAGTATCCTCCTCCCTGGCGATGGCCTTGTTCAGAGAGTCCCGCTCGTGATCATTCAACCAGCGCGCCATCTTCGGCGAGTCCAGCAGGATAAACCAAGCGACAACGCCGGAAGCCACGGCGATAAGCCCAGTGATCAACATCATTGTCCGCCACCCGGCGAACCCTGGAATCATGTCCTTCGAGATTGTTGCCAGCCACGTCATAACGGGGCCACTGACGGCGTTGGTCAGGTAGGGAATCAGGAGGAATAGAGAAAACGCCCAGACCCGGCGTGACTTCGGAATCCAGAACATGAGGTACATCAGCACACCTGGCACGAATCCTGCTTCCGCGACCCCAAGCAGGAACCTGGCCACAATGAGCCATTCGGCCGATGGGACGAATGCCGTAAGGGTTTGAACCAGGCCCCAACTGACTATGATGCGAGTGAGCCATTTGCGGGCACCGTACTTTGCCAACGCAAGGTTGCTGGGCACCTCCAGCAGGATGTAGCCGGCGAAGAATATACCGGATGCCAGGCCAAAGACCGTGGCGGTCATCTCCAGATCCTTTGTCATTCCATGCGGGCCGGCATAGCTGATGGCGATACGGTCAATGAAGGATATAAAGTACAGCAGCCCGATAAACGGCACAATCCGCCACATTACTCTATTAACGATGGCGCGGTCGCCTCCACGTAAATTTTTGGAATTCAAAAGTATCTCCTTTTGGCAACAGGTCAGAAAGGCCTAAGTCTTGGGCAGCGTCGAAGACATGGTCCAGCAGATAGTCCAGCCTGAAAAACAGCAACGTTTCTCTGACTCGGAGACATCACACGGTAATTGCCGTGGGCGTCGGTGTAGGAGCTCGGTTATTGGGATGATGATGCGCAGACGAACCATCACAAAGTTCAGGTTGTGATGCACATTACATGGAATGTGGCGTGCAGTGTCAAGTGTGACTGTACATATTTAGTTCTATTTGGGAGTGACCACATCTGGGGCGGGTCACCCATGGACCCTTCAGCGAACGTTCGCAGGCGAATGCTGCATCGCGGCAGTCTCCGTAAATTTTTGAGGGAGTTAAGTAATCATTGACACTTGATGCTACGGCTGCAATTCTTTGTTGAACGCCGCAGCATGTTATCGGCGCCATGCTTCTGAGGCGGGAGTACACCCAACCTTCCGCCCAGCCGCGTCCTGGCCAATTCCCGTCAGCCACTCTCCGGGATTTCCGGAGTGGCAGGGTTGGTTGATCTGCAGGGCTCGTATCACGACCCCCTGCTTGACGGCCTGACCTTCGGGCGAGTCAAATCATGCAAAGTTCAGCATTGAATCCCTTGACTAACCCCGCAGGCTTCGACAGCTGCTCTCCTATGAATGGAATTTCATGAATCTTAAGTTCAACTTGCGGACAGGGCCGGCAAAGGTCGTGTTCGTAACCACAATTAGTGCTTCATTGTTCTTGACGGGCTGTGGAGGTGGATCGGTCGGCAATAAGGACGATGCTGAAGCTGACAACGGCTTTTGTTCCAAGGGATCCATAACCATAGGTTCCGCGAAAGCCCTCAGTGGTGGATTCGCCTTCTATGACACAGCAGGCTCTCACGCTGAGCAGCTGGCTGTCGACCAGGTCAATGCTGAGGGTGGCATCAATGGATGCCAGGTGAAACTAGTGACTCAGGACACGAAATCAGATCCAGCAATTGGCAGACAGGTGGCCCGTGAACTCATCCGTGGTGGGGCCGAAATTTTGGTTCCGCCGGCAAACGAGGGCCTGGGAACACCAGCCGCCCTCACCGCCCAGGGCGAGGGGATCTTCAGTATTGCCGGAGCTTCAGGCGACGATTACGCCCCGGGTGTGGGGGCTTTGTTCGCTACGGGAGGCAGCATGTCCAGCCTGAATGGTGAGACGGCGGCAGTATTCGCGAAGGATCAAGGCTACGACTCCGTCTATTACGCGACAAACGAGGCCTACCCTTACTTCAAAACCGTTGAGAAGACTTTCCGTCAGGGTACCGGGCAGAAGGAGCTCGGGCGATCCGCCCTCACTGCCGGACAGACTGACTTTTCTGCCGTCGTCAGCGACATCAAAAGGTCGATCAGTGCTGGCTCGAATCCCGTGATTCTCCTTGCAACGATGTACCCGGATGCGCCGACGATGATTACACAGTTGCGCAAGGCGGGAGTGACGACGCCGGTCATAGGCAATGCGACCTGGGCAACACGCAATTTGACAGACGCCCTTGGAGGAAACACTCAAGGAGTCTTCTATTCCTCAGGCGCATACACAGAGGGCGAAGACGCCAGCGACAAGGCCAGAAAGTTCGTTCAGGACTACAAGCAGAAGACCGGAGCGTTTCCCGAGAATCACCAGGCGCAGGAAACGTACTGGACTATGTGGGCACTTTTCGATGCCATTAAGTCCGCAAAGTCCGTTGAGGGTCAAGCGGTTGAAAAGGCGCTGTTGTCTCAGGAGAACCTGGAACTCCCGATGCGTACGGTTAACAGTTGGAAAGACCGTCACATCCTGGGTACCAACGTGGTTGTTGGCTTCACACCGGAGGGTGAGTTCATGCAAGTGAAGACGTACAACCTCACTGGCGGGAAGTAGGGGCGACCCGAGCCCCACTAAGATGGTTCGGCAGGGTGAGGTGTCGGAGGAATTGTGCCAGGGGAGATGTTGGATCCGGTCCTACACCCCACTTATCGGCGCATCAATGTGTTTCGTCCGATTGACTCCAAATCGACGCCTCCAGGGGTGTACTAACGGCTCATCTTTCGGACCACGTACTTCATGGAGGCATCACCCTGCCAAATCATGCCGATCCAGGTCCTCCCATAAACCCGGACCGCGCCCGCGTCCAGCAGGATGTGCGATGAGCGGGGCGTGGTTGAGTACTAGTTCAGCCTGACCTCTCAGAGGGTGCAAAGCAGATCTACTCAAGATGTCAGTTCGGGGGATGGGACGGTGGGCAAAGTCAATTGGTGGGAGCAACGCTGGGGGTTAGGCCGCTTGTAGCAGCTGGTTTAGCCGGTTGGCTGGGGTCTCGAGGTTCAGTGTTGGTCTGGGGCGGCGGTTGAGTTTCGCTGCGACCAGGCGGATGTCCTCGGGGGTGTGCACTGAAAGGTCAGTGCCTTTCTCGAACCAGAACCGCAGGAGCCGGTTGGTGTTTTCGTTGGTGCCGCGCTGCCAGGGCGAGTGCGGGTCGCAGAAGTACATCGTCGTATCGAGAGCGGTCTGGATTTTTGCGTAGTCGGCCAGTTCGGTGCCGCGGTCCCAGGTGATCGACCGGCGCAGGTGATCCGGGAGGGAGGCCATCTCCCGGATCATCGCGGCGGCAACGGTTTCCGCGGTGTGGTCCCCTGGCAGGTGCAGCAGGATCGTGAACCGGGTTGAGCGTTCCACCAAGGTTCCGATCGCTGTCCCGTTGGCGCCGATGATGAGGTCACCTTCCCAATGCCCGGGCACTGCCCGGTCCTGGACCTCGGCGGGACGTTGGCTGATCTTGAAGGCCTCTTTATAGGGGCTGTTGGCGCGCCGGTCAGTGCCGTGGGGGATGCGTTGTTTGCGTTTCAGGCTGAGCTTTTCGGCCAGGTCCGCCCGCAGGTTCCCGCGGGTTTGGACGTAAAGGGCCTGGTAGATCGTCTCGTGGCTCACCTGCATAGTCTGATCGTCACCGAAGTAATACGCCAACATCGAGGAGATCAGCTTCGGACTCCACCCGTCATCCATCCAGACGCCGATCAGCCGGCACAAACCCTCGTCCTTGGCCAGCCTGAAGGGTTTGGGACGGCGCCTGTCCTGATGCGCTTTGGCGTGAGCGACCGAGGCGTAGTACTTCCCGTCCGCGCTCGTGTGGCGTTTGACCTCCCGCCAAACTACGGACTTATCCCGCCCGATCAATGCGCCGATCTTCGCGTAACTGAGGCCCATCCGCACACCCATCTGGATCATGCCTCGCTCTTCCAGACCCAACGCACGGCCAGGGCCCCCGACTGAAGGAGCAGGATCGGCAAGACCTCCGGTAGCACCCCGGTTCACGGTCATCATTAGGCCAGACTGAACCCACCAATTGTGCCCGGTAGCGTGCACCGCCCCGACACGCCGGGCAGCAGTACGAACAGGCATCCCCGCACACACCAAATCAAGAAACTCAGTACGCGCAGCCTTGGGGAACAACTTGACCATAAAACGCTCCATCAATCAGAGCGTTGCAACGACCCTATGACTTTGCCGTGCACTCGCGGTTAGCAATGAGAACATTAATCTCGCCCCATGTTACTTCCACGTTAAATGGTGACGCATCAGCAAAAATGACTGATGCGCCCGACAAATCCCAGGTAAGTTAGACGACAGCGATTATTCGCCCAGTCATCGGGATTGTAACTTTCGGCAACACCTGAGATGGAGCCCCTGGCACCGCTGTGTACAAGGGGACACTACGTCTATCAGCGTGTGAGGAAATGCCCATGACCGAAGCCCAACCTGCACGTACCCGCACGTACCCGCACGTACCCGCATGGGAGCATCCTGCCACCGACAAACGGACGTAGCATTCTTCCTTACCCAGGCAACCCCGGCTCACGGCCACCATCGTCTGGAACCCGTGGACTACCCGACAGATTTTTGGTTGTTCCTGTATAGCGAAAGAGGGACTGTCCGGCCGCTGGAAGAACGCGACGGATCCGCGTTCCCCTCATACTGCAGCCCTGGGGATCTTCGGGCAGAACGGCCACCCGTGGCGGCTACCTGAAATCCGTGTTAAGGCCCCCGATTATGGGCCTGCCGTGTCACTTTTACCGGTCATTGCGTGCCCTCCAGAACCACTCAATGATCCGATTTTCCCTCATTACTCGCACCCTTCTCCACAAGATTGGAACCTCGATGACAGCATCTGTATCTGCGCACACTCCATGTCTTTGGTTAGACCCACGAACTCCGACGCGAGACACCCTCGTTTCCCAAGGTCGTTTCCAAGGAGTTGGGGTAAGCCCTGGCCGCATCACCGGTTCCGTCCGCCAGATGCCCAAGCCGGTGAGTGAACCGCCGTCGGGGGAACGCCTGGTCGCGGACGTCGCTCCGGAAGACGCCGTCGCGCGTTTGAAGACAGCTGCACAAGCCGTCCATGACGAGCTCAAGGCGCGCGCGGACACCGCCTCCGGCGACGGCAAAGCCGTCCTTGAGGCCACGGCCCTCATGGCCAAAGACACCATGCTGCTGAAGTCGGCGGGCAAACTCGTCAACGCCGGAACCTCCGCAGAACGGGCCATCTGGGAAGCCGGCGCATCGGTCTCCGAAATGCTGCACAACCTGGGCGGCTACATGGCCGAGCGCGCCACCGACGTCCTGGATGTCCGCGCACGCATTGTCGCTGAACTCCGGGGTGTCCCCGCACCGGGCATCCCGTCCTCCGAAACACCCTTCATCCTGGTAGCCGAGGATCTCGCTCCCGCCGACACTGCGACCCTGAATCCCGCAGTTGTCCTGGCGCTGGTGACCTCAGGCGGCGGGCCGCAGTCCCACACGGCGATCATCGCGCGCTCGCTCGGCCTGCCGGCCGTCGTTGCCGCACATGGTGTTGACGACATTGCGGATGGAACCGAGATCTACGTTGACGGCGCAGCCGGTTTTGGGCCGTTTCACCTACGGACGAGCACCGTGCGGCCGCTACGGCTTGGGCGGAAACCTCCGCCACCCTGGCCGAATTCGACGGAAACGGCACGACGGCGGACGGCCACCTGGTCCCGCTCCTCGCCAACGTGGGCGGAGCCAAGGACGCCGTGGCAGCTGCGAAGCTGGGCGCCCAGGGCGTTGGCCTGTTCCGCACCGAATTCTGCTTCCTGGAGCGCGACACCGAACCTTCCGTGGATGAGCAGGCCGCCGCCTACAAAGCCGTGTTTGACGCGTTCCCGAGCAAAAAGGTTGTGCCGCGCACCTTGGACGCCGGCGCCGACAAGCCCCTCCCCTTCCTCACGGATGCCACCGAGCCCAACCCTGCACTGGGCGTTCGCGGCTACCGCACCGACTTCACCACCCCGGGCGTCCTGGAACGCCAGCTCGAGGCGATCGCCCGCGCCGCGTCGGAATCCGAGGCTGACGTGTGGGTCATGGCTCCCATGATCTCCACGGCCGCCGAGGCAGGACGCTTTGCCTCGCTCTGCGCAGCTGCCGGAATCCAGACGCCTGGCGTAATGGTGGAGGTCCCCTCCGCCGCACTGACGGCCGCAACCGTGCTGCGTGAAGTCGGGTTCGCGTCCCTGGGCACGAACGACCTCACCCAGTACGCCATGGCCGCCGACCGCCAGCTGGGCCCCCTCGCGGACCTGAACACTCCGTGGCAACCCGCGGTGCTGCGGCTGGTGCAGCTCACGGTTGAAGGGGCGACGCAGGAAAGCTCAGGCCGCGAGGGTACCGCCAAGCCCGTCGGCGTTTGTGGTGAGGCCGCCGCGGACCCGGCTCTCGCTGTCGTCCTCACCGGACTGGGCGTCACCACACTGTCCATGACCGCGCGCTCGTTGGCCGCGGTCGGGACCGTGCTGAAGACCGTCACGCTGGAGCAGGCGCAGGAACTTGCACGCCTGGCTCTTTCCGCCCCCAGCGCCACCGAGGCACGCGACTGGGTCCGCGCCAAGCTCCCAGTGCTCGAAGAGCTCGGCCTCTAAGAATCCGTGGCCCCAAGAGCTGGGCTGGACGCATCGCCATGGTCCGTGTTTCATACCATCGGCCATCGCTCGTCGGACGTCCCGTCAAAGGTGCGTCTGAACTGACGCATGGGGTTGCCATCTGCCGCATACCGAAAGAAGCTGTGGTCTGTAATGGCAAGAAGGTCCCAGCGCAGTGTGTCGCTCGCCCAGATTCGGTGGAAGTAGGTTGCAGCCGTCGTTGAAATATGGCGAGGAGTCATATCCTGGACTCCCTTGCAATGGATGGCCAGAACCGCTTGCCGAGATGATGAGACTCATGGCATGTCGAGTTGAGTCTTGTATGCCGTTTCACGTCTTGTGTTCCAGCCAGCGATGATGCCTGCGCCGAGCATTTGGTCGCTTAGTCTGGCGAAGCGATAGCCGGGATCGGTGTCGAGGGCGAGTTGGAGGAATTGGTGGGCTTTGGATCCTCTGCCTTCCCACCAGTTGATGTAGCCGATGGTTGTGAGGATTGGGGCTGCATGTGCTGGGCTGGTGCGGGTGTAGGCGTGGAGTAATAGTTGTTGGGCCCATTCGATGCGTGACCATTGAGGTGCGCTTTGCGTTTGGGCGAAGAGAATGTGGTGGGCTGGTTCGTCGATGCCTGGGATGTCTGCCATGAGCTGGTCGCGGATGGGGGAATTGGAAGTTTGCGATCAGGGTCAAGGTGTCCTCGTCGGTGGGGTAGTCCTTGGTGTCGAGCAGGGTTGCCCAGAGTTGGTGGGCTTTTTCGATGGCTTCGTCTGGTTGCAAGATGCTGATCTCCGCTACGCGATTCTCAACGGCCGCGGCGTCATCGGCTTGGTGGGGTGGCCGCGGCAGCGTGATTTGGTTGGTGGGGGCGATGCTGCTGCCGCGGTAGATAAATTCAGCGTTGACGTGGCTATACTCGGTTGCGCTAAGGGGCAAGAGGATCTGCTGGTCTGGTTCACTGTCGTAGGGGAGTAGGTCTCCTTTCCGACGAAGATACCGTCGCGGATCGTGATGTTGTTTTCTGCGAGAACTCCGGTCAGGGCTGCGATGGTAGTGGCGTGCGGTCTCGGCTGCCCGGGTTCTGATCTGTGCGCGGTGTAGAGCGCGAACACGGCAAAGTCAATTGGTGGGAGCAACGCTGGGGGTTAGGCCGCTTGTAGCAGCTGGTTTAGCCGGTTGGCTGGGGTCTCGAGGTTCAGTGTTGGTCTGGGGCGGCGGTTGAGTTTCGCTGCGACCAGGCGGATGTCCTCGGGGGTGTGCACTGAAAGGTCAGTGCCTTTCTCGAACCAGAACCGCAGGAGCCGGTTGGTGTTTTCGTTGGTGCCGCGCTGCCAGGGCGAGTGCGGGTCGCAGAAGTACATCGTCGTATCGAGAGCGGTCTGGATTTTTGCGTAGTCGGCCAGTTCGGTGCCGCGGTCCCAGGTGATCGACCGGCGCAGGTGATCCGGGAGGGAGGCCATCTCCCGGATCATCGCGGCGGCAACGGTTTCCGCGGTGTGGTCCCCTGGCAGGTGCAGCAGGATCGTGAACCGGGTTGAGCGTTCCACCAAGGTTCCGATCGCTGTCCCGTTGGCGCCGATGATGAGGTCACCTTCCCAATGCCCGGGCACTGCCCGGTCCTGGACCTCGGCGGGACGTTGGCTGATCTTGAAGGCCTCTTTATAGGGGCTGTTGGCGCGCCGGTCAGTGCCGTGGGGATGCGTTGTTTGCGTTTCAGGCTGAGCTTTTCGGCCAGGTCCGCCCGCAGGTTCCCGGGTTTGGACGTAAAGGGCCTGGTAGATCGTCTCGTGGCTCACCTGCATAGTCTGATCGTCACCGAAGTAATACGCCAACATCGAGGAGATCAGCTTCGGACTCCACCCGTCATCCATCCAGACGCCGATCAGCCGGCACAAACCCTCGTCCTTGGCCAGCCTGAAGGGTTTGGGACGGCGCCTGTCCTGATGCGCTTTGGCGTGAGCGACCGAGGCGTAGTACTTCCCGTCCGCGCTCGTGTGGCGTTTGACCTCCCGCCAAACTACGGACTTATCCCGCCCGATCAATGCGCCGATCTTCGCGTAACTGAGGCCCATCCGCACACCCATCTGGATCATGCCTCGCTTCCAGACCCAACGCACGGCCAGGGCCCCCGACTGAAGGAGCAGGATCGGCAAGACCTCCGGTAGCACCCCGGTTCACGGTCATCATTAGGCCAGACTGAACCCACCAATTGTGCCCGGTAGCGTGCACCGCCCCGACACGCCGGGCAGCAGTACGAACAGGCATCCCCGCACACACCAAATCAAGAAACTCAGTACGCGCAGCCTTGGGGAACAACTTGACCATAAAACGCTCCATCAATCAGAGCGTTGCAACGACCCTATGACTTTGCCGTGCACTCGCGGTTAGCAATGAGAACATTAATCTCGCCCCATGTTACTTCCACGTTAAATGGTGACGCATCAGCAAAAAATGACTGATGCGCCCGACAAATCCCAGGTAAGTTAGACGACAGCGATTATTCGCCCAGTCATCGGGATTGTAACTTTCGGCAACACCTGAGATGGAGCCCCTGGCACCGCTGTGTACAAGGGGACACTACGTCTATCAGCGTGTGAGGAAATGCCCATGACCGAAGCCCAACCTGCACGTACCCGCACGTACCCGCACGTACCCGCATGGGAGCATCCTGCCACCGACAAACGGACGTAGCATTCTTCCTTACCCAGGCAACCCCGGCTCACGGCCACCATCGTCTGGAACCCGTGGACTACCCGACAGATTTTTGGTTGTTCCTGTATAGCGAAAGAGGGACTGTCCGGCCGCTGGAAGAACGCGACGGATCCGCGTTCCCCTCATACTGCAGCCCTGGGGATCTTCGGGCAGAACGGCCACCCGTGGCGGCTACCTGAAATCCGTGTTAAGGCCCCCGATTATGGGCCTGCCGTGTCACTTTTACCGGTCATTGCGTGCCCTCCAGAACCACTCAATGATCCGATTTTCCCTCATTACTCGCACCCTTCTCCACAAGATTGGAACCTCGATGACAGCATCTGTATCTGCGCACACTCCATGTCTTTGGTTAGACCCACGAACTCCGACGCGAGACACCCTCGTTTCCCAAGGTCGTTTCCAAGGAGTTGGGGTAAGCCCTGGCCGCATCACCGGTTCCGTCCGCCAGATGCCCAAGCCGGTGAGTGAACCGCCGTCGGGGGAACGCCTGGTCGCGGACGTCGCTCCGGAAGACGCCGTCGCGCGTTTGAAGACAGCTGCACAAGCCGTCCATGACGAGCTCAAGGCGCGCGCGGACACCGCCTCCGGCGACGGCAAAGCCGTCCTTGAGGCCACGGCCCTCATGGCCAAAGACACCATGCTGCTGAAGTCGGCGGGCAAACTCGTCAACGCCGGAACCTCCGCAGAACGGGCCATCTGGGAAGCCGGCGCATCGGTCTCCGAAATGCTGCACAACCTGGGCGGCTACATGGCCGAGCGCGCCACCGACGTCCTGGATGTCCGCGCACGCATTGTCGCTGAACTCCGGGGTGTCCCCGCACCGGGCATCCCGTCCTCCGAAACACCCTTCATCCTGGTAGCCGAGGATCTCGCTCCCGCCGACACTGCGACCCTGAATCCCGCAGTTGTCCTGGCGCTGGTGACCTCAGGCGGCGGGCCGCAGTCCCACACGGCGATCATCGCGCGCTCGCTCGGCCTGCCGGCCGTCGTTGCCGCACATGGTGTTGACGACATTGCGGATGGAACCGAGATCTACGTTGACGGCGCAGCCGGTTTTGTGGCCGTTTCACCTACGGACGAGCACCGTGCGGCCGCTACGGCTTGGGCGGAAACCTCCGCCACCCTGGCCGAATTCGACGGAAACGGCACGACGGCGGACGGCCACCTGGTCCCGCTCCTCGCCAACGTGGGCGGAGCCAAGGACGCCGTGGCAGCTGCGAAGCTGGGCGCCCAGGGCGTTGGCCTGTTCCGCACCGAATTCTGCTTCCTGGAGCGCGACACCGAACCTTCCGTGGATGAGCAGGCCGCCGCCTACAAAGCCGTGTTTGACGCGTTCCCGAGCAAAAAGGTTGTGCCGCGCACCTTGGACGCCGGCGCCGACAAGCCCCTCCCCTTCCTCACGGATGCCACCGAGCCCAACCCTGCACTGGGCGTTCGCGGCTACCGCACCGACTTCACCACCCCGGGCGTCCTGGAACGCCAGCTCGAGGCGATCGCCCGCGCCGCGTCGGAATCCGAGGCTGACGTGTGGGTCATGGCTCCCATGATCTCCACGGCCGCCGAGGCAGGACGCTTTGCCTCGCTCTGCGCAGCTGCCGGAATCCAGACGCCTGGCGTAATGGTGGAGGTCCCCTCCGCCGCACTGACGGCCGCAACCGTGCTGCGTGAAGTCGGGTTCGCGTCCCTGGGCACGAACGACCTCACCCAGTACGCCATGGCCGCCGACCGCCAGCTGGGCCCCCTCGCGGACCTGAACACTCCGTGGCAACCCGCGGTGCTGCGGCTGGTGCAGCTCACGGTTGAAGGGGCGACGCAGGAAAGCTCAGGCCGCGAGGGTACCGCCAAGCCCGTCGGCGTTTGTGGTGAGGCCGCCGCGGACCCGGCTCTCGCTGTCGTCCTCACCGGACTGGGCGTCACCACACTGTCCATGACCGCGCGCTCGTTGGCCGCGGTCGGGACCGTGCTGAAGACCGTCACGCTGGAGCAGGCGCAGGAACTTGCACGCCTGGCTCTTTCCCGCCCCCAGCGCCACCGAGGCACGCGACTGGGTCCGCGCCAAGCTCCCAGTGCTCGAAGAGCTCGGCCTCTAAGAATCCGTGGCCCCAAGAGCTGGGCTGGACGCATCGCCATGGTCCGTGTTTCATACCATCGGCCATCGCTCGTCGGACGTCCCGTCAAAGGTGCGTCTGAACTGACGCATGGGGTTGCCATCTGCCGCATACCGAAAGAAGCTGTGGTCTGTAATGGCAAGAAGGTCCCAGCGCAGTGTGTCGCTCGCCCAGATTCGGTGGAAGTAGGTTGCAGCCGTCGTTGAAATATGGCGAGGAGTCATATCCTGGACTCCCTTGCAATGGATGGCCAGAACCGCTTGCCGAGATGATGAGACTCATGGCATGTCGAGTTGAGTCTTGTATGCCGTTTCACGTCTTGTGTTCCAGCCAGCGATGATGCCTGCGCCGAGCATTTGGTCGCTTAGTCTGGCGAAGCGATAGCCGGGATCGGTGTCGAGGGCGAGTTGGAGGAATTGGTGGGCTTTGGATCCTCTGCCTTCCCACCAGTTGATGTAGCCGATGGTTGTGAGGATTGGGGCTGCATGTGCTGGGCTGGTGCGGGTGTAGGCGTGGAGTAATAGTTGTTGGGCCCATTCGATGCGTGACCATTGAGGTGCGCTTTGCGTTTGGGCGAAGAGAATGTGGTGGGCTGGTTCGTCGATGCCTGGGATGTCTGCCATGAGCTGGTCGCGGATGTGGGGAATTGGAAGTTTGCGATCAGGGTCAAGGTGTCCTCGTCGGTGGGGTAGTCCTTGGTGTCGAGCAGGGTTGCCCAGAGTTGGTGGGCTTTTTCGATGGCTTCGTCTGGTTGCAAGATGCTGATCTCCGCTACGCGATTCTCAACGGCCGCGGCGTCATCGGCTTGGTGGGGTGGCCGCGGCAGCGTGATTTGGTTGGTGGGGGCGATGCTGCTGCCGCGGTAGATAAATTCAGCGTTGACGTGGCTATACTCGGTTGCGCTAAGGGGCAAGAGGATCTGCTGGTCTGGTTCACTGTCGTAGGGGAGTAGGTCTCCTTCCGACGAAGATACCGTCGCGGATCGTGATGTTGTTTTCTGCGAGAACTCCGGTCAGGGCTGCGATGGTAGTGGCGTGCGGTCTCGGCTGCCCGGGTTCTGATCTGTGCGCGGTGTAGAGCGCGAACACGGCAAAGTCAATTGGTGGGAGCAACGCTGGGGGTTAGGCCGCTTGTAGCAGCTGGTTTAGCCGGTTGGCTGGGGTCTCGAGGTTCAGTGTTGGTCTGGGGCGGCGGTTGAGTTTCGCTGCGACCAGGCGGATGTCCTCGGGGTGTGCACTGAAAGGTCAGTGCCTTTCTCGAACCAGAACCGCAGGAGCCGGTTGGTGTTTTCGTTGGTGCCGCGCTGCCAGGGCGAGTGCGGGTCGCAGAAGTACATCGTCGTATCGAGAGCGGTCTGGATTTTTGCGTAGTCGGCCAGTTCGGTGCCGCGGTCCCAGGTGATCGACCGGCGCAGGTGATCCGGGAGGGAGGCCATCTCCCGGATCATCGCGGCGGCAACGGTTTCCGCGGTGTGGTCCCCTGGCAGGTGCAGCAGGATCGTGAACCGGGTTGAGCGTTCCACCAAGGTTCCGATCGCTGTCCCGTTGGCGCCGATGATGAGGTCACCTTCCCAATGCCCGGGCACTGCCCGGTCCTGGACCTCGGCGGGACGTTGGCTGATCTTGAAGGCCTCTTTATAGGGGCTGTTGGCGCGCCGGTCAGTGCCGTGGGGATGCGTTGTTTGCGTTTCAGGCTGAGCTTTTCGGCCAGGTCCGCCCGCAGGTTCCCGCGGGTTTGGACGTAAAGGGCCTGGTAGATCGTCTCGTGGCTCACCTGCATAGTCTGATCGTCACCGAAGTAATACGCCAACATCGAGGAGATCAGCTTCGGACTCCACCCGTCATCCATCCAGACGCCGATCAGCCGGCACAAACCCTCGTCCTTGGCCAGCCTGAAGGGTTTGGGACGGCGCCTGTCCTGATGCGCTTTGGCGTGAGCGACCGAGGCGTAGTACTTCCCGTCCGCGCTCGTGTGGCGTTTGACCTCCCGCCAAACTACGGACTTATCCCGCCCGATCAATGCGCCGATCTTCGCGTAACTGAGGCCCATCCGCACACCCATCTGGATCATGCCTCGCTCTTCCAGACCCAACGCACGGCCAGGGCCCCCGACTGAAGGAGCAGGATCGGCAAGACCTCCGGTAGCACCCCGGTTCACGGTCATCATTAGGCCAGACTGAACCCACCAATTGTGCCCGGTAGCGTGCACCGCCCCGACACGCCGGGCAGCAGTACGAACAGGCATCCCCGCACACACCAAATCAAGAAACTCAGTACGCGCAGCCTTGGGGAACAACTTGACCATAAAACGCTCCATCAATCAGAGCGTTGCAACGACCCTATGACTTTGCCGTGCACTCGCGGTTAGCAATGAGAACATTAATCTCGCCCCATGTTACTTCCACGTTAAATGGTGACGCATCAGCAAAAAATGACTGATGCGCCCGACAAATCCCAGGTAAGTTAGACGACAGCGATTATTCGCCCAGTCATCGGGATTGTAACTTTCGGCAACACCTGAGATGGAGCCCCTGGCACCGCTGTGTACAAGGGGACACTACGTCTATCAGCGTGTGAGGAAATGCCCATGACCGAAGCCCAACCTGCACGTACCCGCACGTACCCGCACGTACCCGCATGGGAGCATCCTGCCACCGACAAACGGACGTAGCATTCTTCCTTACCCAGGCAACCCCGGCTCACGGCCACCATCGTCTGGAACCCGTGGACTACCCGACAGATTTTTGGTTGTTCCTGTATAGCGAAAGAGGGACTGTCCGGCCGCTGGAAGAACGCGACGGATCCGCGTTCCCCTCATACTGCAGCCCTGGGGATCTTCGGGCAGAACGGCCACCCGTGGCGGCTACCTGAAATCCGTGTTAAGGCCCCCGATTATGGGCCTGCCGTGTCACTTTTACCGGTCATTGCGTGCCCTCCAGAACCACTCAATGATCCGATTTTCCCTCATTACTCGCACCCTTCTCCACAAGATTGGAACCTCGATGACAGCATCTGTATCTGCGCACACTCCATGTCTTTGGTTAGACCCACGAACTCCGACGCGAGACACCCTCGTTTCCCAAGGTCGTTTCCAAGGAGTTGGGGTAAGCCCTGGCCGCATCACCGGTTCCGTCCGCCAGATGCCCAAGCCGGTGAGTGAACCGCCGTCGGGGGAACGCCTGGTCGCGGACGTCGCTCCGGAAGACGCCGTCGCGCGTTTGAAGACAGCTGCACAAGCCGTCCATGACGAGCTCAAGGCGCGCGCGGACACCGCCTCCGGCGACGGCAAAGCCGTCCTTGAGGCCACGGCCCTCATGGCCAAAGACACCATGCTGCTGAAGTCGGCGGGCAAACTCGTCAACGCCGGAACCTCCGCAGAACGGGCCATCTGGGAAGCCGGCGCATCGGTCTCCGAAATGCTGCACAACCTGGGCGGCTACATGGCCGAGCGCGCCACCGACGTCCTGGATGTCCGCGCACGCATTGTCGCTGAACTCCGGGGTGTCCCCGCACCGGGCATCCCGTCCTCCGAAACACCCTTCATCCTGGTAGCCGAGGATCTCGCTCCCGCCGACACTGCGACCCTGAATCCCGCAGTTGTCCTGGCGCTGGTGACCTCAGGCGGCGGGCCGCAGTCCCACACGGCGATCATCGCGCGCTCGCTCGGCCTGCCGGCCGTCGTTGCCGCACATGGTGTTGACGACATTGCGGATGGAACCGAGATCTACGTTGACGGCGCAGCCGGTTTTGGCCGTTTCACCTACGGACGAGCACCGTGCGGCCGCTACGGCTTGGGCGGAAACCTCCGCCACCCTGGCCGAATTCGACGGAAACGGCACGACGGCGGACGGCCACCTGGTCCCGCTCCTCGCCAACGTGGGCGGAGCCAAGGACGCCGTGGCAGCTGCGAAGCTGGGCGCCCAGGGCGTTGGCCTGTTCCGCACCGAATTCTGCTTCCTGGAGCGCGACACCGAACCTTCCGTGGATGAGCAGGCCGCCGCCTACAAAGCCGTGTTTGACGCGTTCCCGAGCAAAAAGGTTGTGCCGCGCACCTTGGACGCCGGCGCCGACAAGCCCCTCCCCTTCCTCACGGATGCCACCGAGCCCAACCCTGCACTGGGCGTTCGCGGCTACCGCACCGACTTCACCACCCCGGGCGTCCTGGAACGCCAGCTCGAGGCGATCGCCCGCGCCGCGTCGGAATCCGAGGCTGACGTGTGGGTCATGGCTCCCATGATCTCCACGGCCGCCGAGGCAGGACGCTTTGCCTCGCTCTGCGCAGCTGCCGGAATCCAGACGCCTGGCGTAATGGTGGAGGTCCCCTCCGCCGCACTGACGGCCGCAACCGTGCTGCGTGAAGTCGGGTTCGCGTCCCTGGGCACGAACGACCTCACCCAGTACGCCATGGCCGCCGACCGCCAGCTGGGCCCCCTCGCGGACCTGAACACTCCGTGGCAACCCGCGGTGCTGCGGCTGGTGCAGCTCACGGTTGAAGGGGCGACGCAGGAAAGCTCAGGCCGCGAGGGTACCGCCAAGCCCGTCGGCGTTTGTGGTGAGGCCGCCGCGGACCCGGCTCTCGCTGTCGTCCTCACCGGACTGGGCGTCACCACACTGTCCATGACCGCGCGCTCGTTGGCCGCGGTCGGGACCGTGCTGAAGACCGTCACGCTGGAGCAGGCGCAGGAACTTGCACGCCTGGCTCTTTCCGCCCCCAGCGCCACCGAGGCACGCGACTGGGTCCGCGCCAAGCTCCCAGTGCTCGAAGAGCTCGGCCTCTAAGAATCCGTGGCCCCAAGAGCTGGGCTGGACGCATCGCCATGGTCCGTGTTTCATACCATCGGCCATCGCTCGTCGGACGTCCCGTCAAAGGTGCGTCTGAACTGACGCATGGGGTTGCCATCTGCCGCATACCGAAAGAAGCTGTGGTCTGTAATGGCAAGAAGGTCCCAGCGCAGTGTGTCGCTCGCCCAGATTCGGTGGAAGTAGGTTGCAGCCGTCGTTGAAATATGGCGAGGAGTCATATCCTGGACTCCCTTGCAATGGATGGCCAGAACCGCTTGCCGAGATGATGAGACTCATGGCATGTCGAGTTGAGTCTTGTATGCCGTTTCACGTCTTGTGTTCCAGCCAGCGATGATGCCTGCGCCGAGCATTTGGTCGCTTAGTCTGGCGAAGCGATAGCCGGGATCGGTGTCGAGGGCGAGTTGGAGGAATTGGTGGGCTTTGGATCCTCTGCCTTCCCACCAGTTGATGTAGCCGATGGTTGTGAGGATTGGGGCTGCATGTGCTGGGCTGGTGCGGGTGTAGGCGTGGAGTAATAGTTGTTGGGCCCATTCGATGCGTGACCATTGAGGTGCGCTTTGCGTTTGGGCGAAGAGAATGTGGTGGGCTGGTTCGTCGATGCCTGGGATGTCTGCCATGAGCTGGTCGCGGATGTGGGGAATTGGAAGTTTGCGATCAGGGTCAAGGTGTCCTCGTCGGTGGGGTAGTCCTTGGTGTCGAGCAGGGTTGCCCAGAGTTGGTGGGCTTTTTCGATGGCTTCGTCTGGTTGCAAGATGCTGATCTCCGCTACGCGATTCTCAACGGCCGCGGCGTCATCGGCTTGGGGGGTGGCCGCGGCAGCGTGATTTGGTTGGTGGGGGCGATGCTGCTGCCGCGGTAGATAAATTCAGCGTTGACGTGGCTATACTCGGTTGCGCTAAGGGGCAAGAGGATCTGCTGGTCTGGTTCACTGTCGTAGGGGAGTAGGTCTCCTTTCCGACGAAGATACCGTCGCGGATCGTGATGTTGTTTTCTGCGAGAACTCCGGTCAGGGCTGCGATGGTAGTGGCGTGCGGTCTCGGCTGCCCGGGTTCTGATCTGTGCGCGGTGTAGAGCGCGAACACGGCAAAGTCAATTGGTGGGAGCAACGCTGGGGTTAGGCCGCTTGTAGCAGCTGGTTTAGCCGGTTGGCTGGGGTCTCGAGGTTCAGTGTTGGTCTGGGGCGGCGGTTGAGTTTCGCTGCGACCAGGCGGATGTCCTCGGGGGTGTGCACTGAAAGGTCAGTGCCTTTCTCGAACCAGAACCGCAGGAGCCGGTTGGTGTTTTCGTTGGTGCCGCGCTGCCAGGGCGAGTGCGGGTCGCAGAAGTACATCGTCGTATCGAGAGCGGTCTGGATTTTTGCGTAGTCGGCCAGTTCGGTGCCGCGGTCCCAGGTGATCGACCGGCGCAGGTGATCCGGGAGGGAGGCCATCTCCCGGATCATCGCGGCGGCAACGGTTTCCGCGGTGTGGTCCCCTGGCAGGTGCAGCAGGATCGTGAACCGGGTTGAGCGTTCCACCAAGGTTCCGATCGCTGTCCCGTTGGCGCCGATGATGAGGTCACCTTCCCAATGCCCGGGCACTGCCCGGTCCTGGACCTCGGCGGGACGTTGGCTGATCTTGAAGGCCTCTTTATAGGGGCTGTTGGCGCGCCGGTCAGTGCCGTGGGGGATGCGTTGTTTGCGTTTCAGGCTGAGCTTTTCGGCCAGGTCCGCCCGCAGGTTCCCGCGGGTTTGGACGTAAAGGGCCTGGTAGATCGTCTCGTGGCTCACCTGCATAGTCTGATCGTCACCGAAGTAATACGCCAACATCGAGGAGATCAGCTTCGGACTCCACCCGTCATCCATCCAGACGCCGATCAGCCGGCACAAACCCTCGTCCTTGGCCAGCCTGAAGGGTTTGGGACGGCGCCTGTCCTGATGCGCTTTGGCGTGAGCGACCGAGGCGTAGTACTTCCCGTCCGCGCTCGTGTGGCGTTTGACCTCCCGCCAAACTACGGACTTATCCCGCCCGATCAATGCGCCGATCTTCGCGTAACTGAGGCCCATCCGCACACCCATCTGGATCATGCCTCGCTCTTCCAGACCCAACGCACGGCCAGGGCCCCCGACTGAAGGAGCAGGATCGGCAAGACCTCCGGTAGCACCCCGGTTCACGGTCATCATTAGGCCAGACTGAACCCACCAATTGTGCCCGGTAGCGTGCACCGCCCCGACACGCCGGGCAGCAGTACGAACAGGCATCCCCGCACACACCAAATCAAGAAACTCAGTACGCGCAGCCTTGGGGAACAACTTGACCATAAAACGCTCCATCAATCAGAGCGTTGCAACGACCCTATGACTTTGCCCACAATGCTGGAGGCGTCGGTGTCACTTGTCAGGTAGCTGGCGACGGTTCGGGCGTACATCCGTTCTTGGCCTGGTTGACGGGGAAGGTCGATTCGGAGGGTTGCTCCGACGTTGTTGTGGCTCAGGGTAACGCAGACGAGGCTTTCCTGTGGCCAGAAGCCGAGGGTGTGGCCGATGAAGCTAAGTAGATCAGCTGGGTCTTTGATGGTTAGCACATTCATGGTCCTTTTCCTTTGCGCGGGCGTTTGGTCTTCTTCTTCTGAGCCGTTCTGATTGGGCCCGAAGTGCAACTCAGGGGACTGGGTCCGCCTCGTCAGCACCCATTATTTGGCGGGTAGCGTCCAGCGACGTTCGGGATATCAGAATGACAAACAGCGTTGTTGCTTGTGCCAATTCATGGGCAGGCTGATGCGCGTCGCCATGACGTGAACTGCCACGGTTTTCGGTGTGTGCCATCGTTTGGGGGATGGCTGCGCCGGGCCGGCACCGGCTGCTTCCAGGCCCTACATATGGGCCGTTATCGGTGATGCTCGGGTCAGTCAGTGGTCATCGGTGTTGTCTGGACGCGACGGGCTGCCACTTTAGGGTCTCTGCCGATGTATGAGGAAAGTACTCCAGCCGCTGCGAGGGCGTCGGCAGCTGCCGTGTGTGTTTTCCCGGTTCTGACGTTGAGTCGTTTGCAGGTGTCGGCCAGGGAAGCGCTCTCGCCAGGGTAGTAGCTCTTTGTTAGTTGCATCGTGCAGACAAGAGGCCAGTTCGGGATCATTACTCCCGCTCGCTGGAACTCCGATCTGAGAAATCCCAGGTCGAAGGCTGCATTGTGTGCCACGACCGTTCGTCCGGCCAGCTGTTGCTGGATGTGAGGGAGTATGTCCTTGAACCTCGGGGCGTCGCGGACGTGTTGAGCAGTGATTCCATGGACGTGGCTAGGGCCGGTTGCTTGCTCAGGGTCGACGAGGGTTGACCACGTGCCCTGAACGGTGCCCTGTTCGTTGACATGCACGATGGCAATTTCGACAATGCGGTCCCGCTGCGGCGAGAATCCGGTTGTTTCGACATCGATCACGGCATATGGTCCGCCGTCAGCTAGTTCAAGCATGGGCTCGGTGTTCGTCGTGACGACTGATTTTGGCCGGTAGTTTGTCAGGTCTTCCGCAAATTTGGTGGTTGCCTCTGCCAAATGTTTGACAAGTGGCCACGCTGTCTCGACGTCGAGCGCTGCGGCCGCGTAGGAATGCGTGAGTAATTGGTCGTCAAGGTATACATCATGCTTGTCGCGCTCTTTGACCATGACGTTGCTCGCTAGGTCAGATGGATCGGGTGAGGGGAGGGCAGACAGATACTTGAGAGCGGTAGCTGCTTGCACACGCGATGTCTTACGGAGCGTCATCCCCACACCGTCGAGGGTTGACTCGTAGTTTTCGCTGCTGAAAAGGACATGGAGTGTGTTCAAGGTCCGGTCACCGGCCCAAGGGAACAGAATGGTGTCATCGCCCCACGTGATGAGAGGGCTCTCTCGGAGGCCAAGCCTGTCGTATGCGGCCCGGCCTTCCTGGAAGAGCGCTCGTGCCGCTTCGTCGAGGTAAACGGGTACATCCCGAGTTTCGTAGAGCTGCTTCATCCGTTGACGTATGCCGTCGGCAATTAGGATGCCACTACCTGAGAAGGACGGTGGCCGGCCGCCTCCGGCCTTGGTCAGGTTGATGACTTTGCCAGCGATGTCGACGTCAAGGATGCGCCACCGACGTCCGGCGAAGATCAGGAGGCCGCCTTCCACAAGCGGCTGGTCTATGGGGATCGATCCGAGCGTGCGGCCCGAGGATACGAGCCGATACTCCTCGGCTGTGTGGAAGGCACTGTAGAAGCTGTAGTGGTTGATGAGCCGTTCCCCCTTGGTTCCAGCCAGGAGGGTGCCATCGGATGACTGCACGATGATGTCGTTGTTTCCCAAGCTGCGTAGCAACTGGATGAACATGGGTTGATCAATATGGCTGAAGGGGCCCTCCGTACAGAGGGCGCTGTAGAGTTCCGCCGCCGTCGCGCCGCCGTGTTGGGCGATCACGGAGAGAGTCTGTTGGATCAGCGTGGAGAGGTGAAGGCCGTCGGTATTGGGTGGTTCGTACCACTTCTCAAACAGCAGTTCGATGGTGGCGACTGTTTCGAACAACTCGGCACGGAGTTGGTCGACGGGAGGGGTCCGTTGATCGACTGGCCGTTCCGATACGTAGATGCGAAGGGTGGCCGGTTTGCCACGTCGGCCTGACCTTCCCAGACGTTGGCGCAGAGCGGAAACACTACCCGGTGCGCCGACTTGGGCTACGGCGTCGGCGGAACCTATATCGATGCCCATCTCGAGTGTGGAGGTACAGACGGCCGTTGTTGGTGTCCCGGCAGACCGTAGCCGGGACTCAACGTTTTCGCGGAAGTCCTTGGACAGGTTGCCGTGGTGGGGGAAGAACTCATTCGGGACCCGCGCACGGTCGCTGATGCTTTTGAGGAGGTCGGCGTAGGTTTCGACATTGGCTCGCGAATTGGCGAAGACCAGGTTGTCTTGTCCGCGCAGGTTTCGGAATAGGTGGTCAGCGATTGCCAGCTTGTCGGGTTCGACCTCCGTGGGATCTTCGCCGTCGGACACACCGCCGCCGCTGGTGATGTACCCGCGCAGCTGCATGCGGAGCTCCGCCGTGTCATCGTCGTGGCCCCCGATCACGTGGACGGCTTGTTCGTTACCTGGTCTGAGGAAGCGCGCGGCTATGGAGGGGTCGGAGAGGGTGGCGGAGAGCCCGATCCGGGGGATCCGTCTGCGGATGGCCAGCTCGACCCGGTGCAGCAGCGATTGCAGCTGCGCTCCGCGTTCAGTGCCGATGAAGGAGTGCAATTCGTCGATCACAATGTACTGCAGCCCGCTGAGCATGACCGGGAGGCGATTCCCTTGGATAACAAACATCGCTTCCAAGGATTCCGGGGTAATGAGCAGGAGCCCGTCGGGTGATTCCTTCAGGGCACGGCGGGCGCTGTCGCCTACGTCTCCGTGGCGGCGATGAATCGGCATATCCACTTTTTCGGCCAAGGATTCGAGCCTGCCGTATTGATCGTTGATCAGGGCCTTTAAGGGGGAGATGTAAAGTGCCTTCACCCCATTGGGCAGCGTTTCGCTGTCCCGAGCCGCGGCTAAGAACGACAAGATTGGTAGCCAGGCCGCTTCTGTTTTGCCTGAGGCGGTAGCTGCACTGATGATGACGTCGGTATCGCCGCGGAGGATGGGGTCGATCGCTTCGGCCTGGGCAGGGCGCAGATGCTCCCATTTCTGTTCCCAAATCCACGCCTGAACACTTCGATGGAGCCGATTGAACGCTGTGTGGGCTTCTGAGGCCCTAGAGCTTGAAGACTGAAAGCTCGTCATCGGTGTCGCTCGTTGTGTGGCGGTCGTCGGCTGGGTTCTGGTCAGAGAGAACATCGCGGGTTCGGGTGGGTACGGAAGAAGGGTCAGTGGTGGGAGCCAACGGAGCTAGGTCCGGGTTGGACTCCCGTTGGATGTTGATGCCTGTCACGACGTCCTCCCAGGCGCGGTCCGGGTTCTGTTCTAGCACCGCCAGCAGGTCGAGGAAGCCTTTGATCGTGTTCCGGGGGGTTCGGAAGTACGCGTCTCCGATGCGCTGAGCGCAGTGGTTCATGTACTGGGTGATGCCTTCGTCGCTGATCAGGTAGGCTGATTCGTCTCCGGCGGCCTGGACGTGCCGCAGTTTGGTCAGCAGGACGTAGAAGTCTTCCGGCGTCAGGCTGGCCAGGCGCAGGACTGGTCCGGAGTAGTCTACGAGTCCGTCGACGGCGTAGCTGTTTTCTTCCAGGCGTGATTGCAACGCGGAGTAAGAGTAGAGGCCGCGGCGGGGGTCGAGCAGGAAGTCGGGTGTTCCGCCGAAGATGAAACCAAGGCTTGCTGCGCTGCCTTGGGTGGAGTCGTTGAGTATCCGGAGGATTTGTTCGTAGTTGGAGTTTCGAGCTTGTGTGTTGGCCAGCTTGTAAAGGTTGACCATCTCGTCGAGGCAGACGAGGATCCCCCCGAAGCCAGCTAGGCGGACAAAGCGTGCGAGAAGCTTGAGTTGGTCGTAGAAGTTGGAGTCATCGATGATTGTTCGGACGCCAAGGGCTGCTCGAGCGTCGGTACGGGTGGCGAATTCTCCTCGCAGCCACCGAACAGCATCGGACTTGAGTTGTTCGTTGCCGGTGTCGTGTCCTTGCCAGTATTTGGCGATGACTTCGGCGAAGTCGTAGCCGCCGGTGAGCTCGGAGAGTTCAGACAGGCTCCTGCGGATGATGCTCTCGACAGGTGCGCCGGTGTCCCGGGATTCCGTTAGGGCCTGCGAAACGAATCGCTCCACGACGCTGGACATGGCGCCGCCGTCGGGTTTGGCTCGTGTGGCCATGTTTCGCATGAGTTCGGCGTAGAGACTGCGGGCTTGGCCGCCGGTTGCGTGAAGGCGCCTGTCGGGGGAGAGGTCGGCATGGACGGTGACGAGTTTTTGCTGAAGCGCGATGGATCGCACGACGTGTAGGAAGAACGTCTTACCGGAGCCGTAGTCTCCGATGATGAAACGGCTGCCCGAGCCGCCGTCGTTGATCCTGTTGATATCGGACAGGAGTGCTTTGACTTCGTTGACCCGTCCTACCTGTACGTGTTGTTGTCCCATTCTGGGAACGACGCCGGCGCGCAGTGATTGCAGGAGTGCGTCACGTTCGCGTGGTCGGATGGTGGTCTGAGGTGAGACGGTCATGCCAGGAGCTCCTGCAGTGCGGTCGAGTTGATGGTGAGGGTTTCGTCGCCTTCAAGCAGCGGCTCGTCAGCGGCGTCCAGCGCGGCTTCGTTGACGGCGTCCATGGCGCCTTGCGGCAGTAGACCATGCTGTGCGGACAGGTCTTCGAAGTCAGCCCAGGGGAGTTGCGTGACCCCGGCAAGTGCGCGGACGAGGTTGGAGTGAGATGCATCCAGGTCCCTGATGGTTGAGTTGGGCTGGTTGCTCGGTGCCGAGACGGATGGACTTGGTGCGGGGGATGGTTGTGCCTGTTGTTCGGCAAAGGCCGGGTCGTCCTCGCTGAAGATGTCACCAAGAAGTGCAGAGACTTCTGCGGTTTCGGCCATCTTTGCTTGGATCGTTGATGTGTCGAGGAGGTAACTGTCGGCCGGCGGCGCATCTTGCGTTGCCAGCGGTAGGGGCGCGGGGATGGGAACTCCCGGATCAGGTTTTCCTGCCTGTCGCACGGTGACCGGTCCCGCTGCGGCTGGGTTCGGTGCGGACATAGCTGCGTGGAGGCGGCTGGTGACGACGGCGGTGTCCAAGTCCAGAAGTTTGTAGATCTTCTGCAGGGTACTCACTTCACTAGGCGCGATCTGTCCGTCAGCTGCTGCGACGGTCACCAGCATGTCTCCCAAAGCTGCTTTCTGCGTTGTGGTGAGTGTGCTGAGCCGTTTTGTCAGGCCGGTGAGTTTCACCTCTGATGCCCCGAGCCACTGGAGATGTGCGTGGAGCCGAGTGCGTTCGGCTGAGGTCAGTTGCAGGGAAGATTCGATGTGGGCAGTCAGGTGGTCCAGTTCGGCGGGGGAGATGTCGCCGTCGGCCGCAATTACCGCGGCGGCGAGGTGCGTCATGGTCAGGGCGGTGCTATACGACGGTGTTGGAGAGTGGGGGCTTCCGGGCTCCGTGTGAAAGAGGACGACGGGGAGTTCGGGAGTGATGGCAGTGCCGCCGAAACGTACGTCGGGTTCGAGCCCGATGGCGAAGCCGTCGAGAAGTGTCGCCAGGTTAACCGCTTCAGGCTTGGAGAGTTTCTGGCCGTTGTTAGGGGGCCAGTGTTCGAAGAGCTCCTGACCTGTCAGTTCCACGCTTCGGCGTTCTGCGAGTTTTTGTGTAACCCAGGTTCGGAAGTCACCTACCGGACCTTCCGCGTCGACGAGTAGGTCCCTCGGCAGTAGTGCTGCTGCCGCAAGTGTTCCTGCTTTGTCGGTGTTGCGGCCGAGCCAGCGACTGTATGCGTCCAGTTCTGAGGTGACGTCATCGAACAAGGCTGAGAGCTTCTTTTGTGGTGCACGCTGGTTGAAGACGTCGGCGATTTCACCCATGGTCATGGTGGCGCCGCCGATTTGGGAATTGGCCGTCGTGTAGCTGAGCTGCACTTTAGATGCGCCGGGCCGGACGGTGAATCCTTCGCCGAATCGTTGTTGGTAGCGGAGGCGGAATAGCTGTGTGAATTCTTCTGTGCAGCGGGTTGCCGGTGTGCGGACGGCGACTTCAGGGTGGAACCATCCCCATGCCAGCGCCCATTCGGCGGGGATGGCCTTGCCGTCGGCGGCGAAGGAGCCAAGGTGTGCTCGGAGAGCTAGGGGTACGTCCCACCGTGATTCTGTCAGGGCGGGGACCTTGGGGGAGTCGTCCTCAGCCTGCAGCATCATGAAGTCGATGACGTCGACAAAGCGGGATGCGTACGATCGGAAGGAACCACTTGAGTCCTCGTATACCTCGAGCAGCGCCGACATCTCCGCTTTGATGCCGCTCAGCTCGGGCGCCAGCTCTGGTTGCTTGGCGATGTCCACGAGGACGCGGCGCTCAAGTCCATACATGAAGAGAAAAACGTAACCGATCGGTGTATTTGGAAGTCGGCGGCCTTGGGCGAGCCAGGAGAGGTAAGCGGCTCGCCCGGCCGGCGTGATGTCGGCATAGGAGGGCCAGTAGTTCAGACATTGGCCTGCCCAGTCCGGGTTGCGGGAGTCAACCCGGAGGGTGGGGTTGATCAAGGACGGCTCAGTGCCTCCTCGCGGGGATGTGAGTTCCTGACCGGCGTAGACCATGCCAGGGATGCGGACGCCGTTGCCGAGATCCAGTGACTCTTCCGGCCCATACCACCGTGTCTTGCGCGGAACCGCCACGGCCGGTGCTGGGTGATTAGCTGGCTCGGGTTGAACCTGGGGTGCTTGGGTGAGTGCGTGTACCGCGGGTGAAGGCGTCGTATTAAGCTGAGGTGCCGCTGGAGCGGCGAGGGCATGGCTGGGGATGGAGACTTCGTTGTCTGCAGCTGATTCCAGTTCTCTGGCGAATCGAGATGCTGCCTCGGCGCTGGATACTTGGAGGGCCCATCTGAAGCCGTTTGCGTTTTCGAGCTCCAGCTCCGTGTACTTCATGATGGGCAACACGGGATTGCTCTTAAACCGACGGTCCGGACCGCCCTTTTTGTTGACGTATTGCCACGTAGATCCAACCTGGACCGCGTCCGAAGGAGTCGCGCCTGGGGATTCGATGAAGTTTGTCGAGCGCTGACGAATACGCAGCGAGTCATAAGTGACGTCCGCAAATGTGCCGCTATGCGCGAGGAGGATCCGGTCCGGCAGGAAATACATTGACGTCTTATCTGCCGTTAGGCCGGGTACGGCAATGTTCGTCACCAGCTCCCGTGGGCCGATGAGGCTGAAGCCGGCGATGGACCGTCCAACCAAGGATGAAGCGCCTGCATTGACCTTTTGTTGGTGCCCGGACTGCAACGCCCCGGCCTCGTTAATGCGCCAGATCTTCTGGGACTGCCCCAAGATAGTGCCAGCGTCGAGAATCGCCTGAAATTGGCGGGCGTGTCCGTCATTGACGTCATAGAAGATCACGACGGACCGTTTGGCACGGTCCCGCTGCACAACCCACCAGATGGCAGGAATACCGAGCAGCCACACAAGAAAGCCAAAAGGCATCGTGATCAGGCCCAGGAACACGACGGCGATGACGACCCAGCGAGTCAGTGGTTTACGTTTTCCGGCCTCGTTTAGCTGCTGTACAAGGTCACCTGAGGATGTAGGAGCAAGCGCCTGGACGCTGATTCCCCGCTGGTCCTCAAAGACCACATCCGCCGATGCTGAAACAGCAGGTGTGGGAAAATTTGAACCTTGACCGGGCTGGTTCCTACCACCGACTGAAGCCTGATAATAGACGCCGCCGGCGCCCATACGTACATAGTTGCCACGAGGACCGGAACCAACTCGAAAACCTGGAACACCGGCGCTCACACCGAGCCCGGACTTGCTCAGATTGAACCTGAACGGGCCTGCCTTCAGGCTCTTCCGAACGTAAAACCCCACCATTACCCCCACACCCGGCATTCACCCGGCAGTCAATCGAATCAATGAGAGACATTGTTGCAGCAGCCTGTGTTGTTCTTTCAACAGAACACCAACGTGTCGCCGAGGCGTAACACATACGGCTCCCAAAATGGCAAGTCACGGACGCTGTGGATGGCTAGCAGCTCTGCTGACGTGCGCTCTTGGGAAGTCAGGTCGACTAGATCGTGTCTGATCTTCGAAGGGTGGCTTTGGCGTGCTTTGACCCTGACGAAGCTTTGGCAGCGTGACCTGGGCGTTGCGCCAGTTTGAAACTAGAAACCGCTATTTATCTGAGGTTTCTGTACTCGGCCTAAGTCATCAATAAGGATCAGTTCGCCCGGTTGACCTGCATTGTGCAAGACTGTCCGCAAATATTCGAATGGCGACAACGTAAAGCTTGAGACATCGGCTGCACTGGTCCCGTTACGCTCGTTACGTGCGGGAGAGGGGCCCTAGCACTCATGCCACTGTGGGAGCACCAAACCGCCGCCTTGAAAATTCTGAGGCGCCACCTAAAAAGGTCGAGCCGCGAAAAGGGCGCCGCGCTGGTTACGATGCCCACTGGTACGGGTAAATCTGCAGTTATTGCTTCCCTCGTTGCAGGCCCGCAGGTCGGGGGCAAGAAGAAGAGTGCCTTAGTTGTGACACCATGGCGTGGGCTCGCACGGCAGCTTGCTGAGGATATCGACAAGCGGGTATGGGAACGCCTCGATGTCGACCGTCCAGCGGACCTTCCCAGGGTACGCTTGATCGCGAGCGCCAAGAGCTTCATCGAATATGTCAGTGGCCAGAAACAGTACGAGCCCGTGGTGCACGTGGCTACTCTTTCAATGGTCTTGAAGATCTTTGAGACGGTGGAATTCGATGAAGCAGCGATGGCTGCTTTGTTCGGAAGCTTCGCGACGGTCATTGTCGATGAGTGCCATTATGAACCGGCGCCCAGTTGGTCTCGTGCTGTGCGGGCCACTGGACTGCCGATCTGTCTTTTCACCGCCACGCCCTTTCGCAATGACAACCGAATGTTTGCCATCGATTCGGCCGCGCAGTACCGCTACACGCACACGAAGGCCGTCGCCCATCGTGTCCTACGCGTACCGCGATTCGAACATATTGACGAGACCTCTATTCGAAAGTACGTCGATGTCCTGCTCGACAAGCTGGAACACGTGGTAGAGAAGAAGCCCGGCGACCGCGTAATTGTCCGCTGCAGCAACCGTGCAGACGTTAGAGACGTGGCGGCTGCCCTAGTGGCCAAGGACCGCAAGGTGATAGCTGTGCACGAAGGTTTCACCGGTAACGACGAAGCCCCGCATCTGAGAAGAAGCATGCCACGCCCATCCGACCGTCCTGAGGTCGAATTCCTAATTCACCAGCACAAGCTGACGGAAGGATTCGATGATCCTGCCGCAAGAGTCCTCGCCGTCTACGGAGGGTTCGGAAATGATCGGGCTCGGGTGCAGCAGATTGGGCGCATCTTGCGGAATCCGACGAAAGACGCCGGCCAACACGCCTTCGTGTTCTCATCAGACGAAACCATGGAGGCGGCTTGGGGACGCTACCTTCGTTTTGATAAAACGACAGTAGCTAAATCAGTTGCGACTGATCCTGTCGGCGTTGCCAAGCTTCTCGGTGCGCAACCAGACATCTTCTACTGGGACCGGCTCTTTCGAGAGAAAGCGGACCTGAATGCCCATGATGCCTGGAACGCCATCAGATATCGGCTCAGCACATGCATCCGTCGGCCAAACGGGAAATTTGATTTGGACGGCTTTGCCGCAAAGGTTGCCCAAGATCTTACTTCCAGCGATTGCCAGGTATTGGCGCAATTTCGACCGAGCCTCGACGTGCGCGTAATTTTGCATATGACGGTCCGCAACTCGCCACTACTGCGGGAGGGGGCATTCGTCGAGATGTCCCTTGGATACACGGTTCTTTACTGGAATGGCCAGCATCTCTTCGTGTCCGCGTCGGAAGGGCTAACTGAGAGCGTTCGAACCGACACCACTTCAGTCGGAGCCGAAGGCTTGGTAGGCTTGCTGCCCAACACTTCGACGATAACTTCGATGTCGCTCACGAACAACGACTTGAGCGACTGGGCAGTCCGGTCGCGATCCATCCGAGCTCGCGACATCGGCTCCGTCGCTGCCGAAGTGGGTGATTCAACGTTCGGCTACTCTACTGCGTCGGGCAGCCTGGCTATGGGTGATAAAACAATCACGCGCTACACCGGCGTCAAGAACGGCCGCGTGAGTGATCATCGAGAGTCGAAGGGTCTCTACTGCGAGCTACGGAGTTGGTTCGACGAATTGACTGCCGCCTTGCTAAGAGGCGATAAGCCCGCTTCAGCTATCGCCCGATATGGGCTGCCTGTCATACCCACCGAGCCACCTGTTGCAGCGCACGTCCTGCTGGACGTCGCGCCCGAGACCTTCGAACCATTCGACGACCGCCACGGCCCGCTTGTCATTGATTGGACCGGTGGGGCTGTGGAACACGGTCGGTTCACGGTCGAGATCAATGAAAGCGAAGTCGAAGTAAATATAGCTTGGGATGCGCCTCAAAAGAGGTTCAATGTTTCGTCGACCCAGGACGTTCCATACAGGCCTATCAATGACAACAAGCTGGACTTCTGGCAGTACATTACTCGCGAGCAGTTGCTGCGTGTGGCGACTGAATCCGGGTTGGTGTACTCGAATAAGAACTTCTGGCGACTCAACATGCGCCAGTCAAGTTCTAATGAAGGACTAATGTCCATCATCGAAACTCACCCGCCGCTCGCGAGAGTCGTCGCCGAGAAGGGACATACAGTTGGCCAGAATCCGTGGCCGGACGACACAGTCTTCGGGCAGCTCGACAGCTGTCTTCTTCCAGACGCGCTCGGAAAGGACGCAACGATCCTCTGCACTGACCTCGGAAGCGAGATTGCCGACTTCATCGGCTTCGATTCGGAGAAGGTTATCTTTGCTCATGCCAAGAGCAAGTCGGTAAACAAGGCATCCGAGATTTCCGCGTCAGCACTTCACGACGTCGTGTCCCAAGCGATGAAGAGCCTGCGTTTCCTCACATTGGGCAACGAGGATCGTCCCTCTACGGGTTACTGGGCGCACGAATGGAAGATTGAGAGAAGCAAGAAGCCGGCGTACACGTTTGGCCCGGCAACTCGTCTGCGCCGTGGTAAACCACAGAATACTGGCGAAATGCACTGGGACATGGTCAACAAGGTTGTCCAGTCCCACGCAGCATCGCGTGAAATCTGGTTGGTGCTAGGCGCTTGTCTTTCGAAGCGTGCGTTAGTCGAGGAGCTCGCTAAGGATAGTCCAAGTCCAGTTGCGCTGCAGGTCCATGCTCTGCTCAGCGCCGCATGGAGCTCTGCGCAGCAGTGCGGAGTCCGGTTGCGTGTTTATTGCTCGGACGAAAGGTTGCAGCAGCCTAAGTCCCGAAGAAAATGATTAGTCATCAGGCAGGACGGAGGAAACCGATCGGGGCGGAAGAGGAACACGCGAGAACTGTGCTTGAAAGCGAGCTCGGCGTGGATTTCCGGCACCACGATGACGGGTCCGCGAATAGCATGCCCGATCTTCTGTCTCTTAATGGAAAACACGTGGCGGAAGTGATCACAACCGTCCCGCGCGCCGCCCGGGAGGCGCAAAAGAACCTGAATGCGGTGCCGCATGCGGACCTTCCCCACTGTGTTCGGGTGCTGTTGCCTTTCACGCTTCTGAGGGTTGCCAGCAAACCCCGACGGCTCAAGATCCAGGAAGAAGTCTTGGTGTCGACAGCGACCGCTGCTTGTCAGCATCATTGGTCATCGTGGGGGACCCGCACACCGGACCGAGACAACGTCGGTGCCGCGCCGCTTCTTTTCCCTCGAAGTCTCGCTGACGGGGTCACGTTACTATGCGTCAAACACTGTGGGCATCCGGACGATGCGCCACACCAAATCGATTGGACTGTACTGCACCAACCTTCACTGGTTGATCCGTGGCAGTTAATCCGGCAATCACTGCACAACGTCAAGGAGCAGCGCGGCGGAGTTCAGGCGCTGGTAGAAAAGCTGGGTAATTATCCGAACAAGCATCTCGTGATGTATCCATTTGGCCCGCCGGAGAGCCTAACAGCCGAGTTCAGCCAGTACGTGCCACCGTCGAATTTGAGCGACCTCATGCCGTCCCTATTGAACTCGCCTCTTGTCGATATCCATGTTTGGCTCTTGTACCGTTACGGGAGCGGAGTTTTTGAGGGACTCCATGTGTGCAGCGGTTACTGGACCAGGTTCGGGACGGGGATCCCAAAGCTTGATGGCCTGTTTCCCGCAATTCAGCGACCTCACTATAGGGATGCCTAGAGTGCGGCATCCCGCATGACTGCCCTTTGGCCCGGCTTTCGCCGTGGCCGGAGTAGAGCCGACCAGCGAACCGCGGCGGACTGAGTGCGCATAGGCTGCAGAGCCGGTTACCTCCCTGAGAACAACTGCTGAACTTCAGCCCCGATATCCAGCAAACGGCGGAGCGGCCTATCAGCAACTCTTAGTGGGCCTCGTCGATGTCGCTGTGAAGCATGGCCGTGCAGCTCTGATCAGATGGCGTCCTTCATGAGCCGTTCATGGCCATTTGATTTGGTGTGGGAGTTTGATCTGTGGCGGCCGTCCTCCGGTGCGCGGGTGCGTGCGGAAAGATTCTATAAAGGGGCCCACGGTGGGCTCTTCCGCCAGTCAACGAGTAAGAGTGCATGGCCAGCGTCGATTTCCAGGGTCAGAGATCACTCCCGAGCGCTACTTGCTCTAACCACGTCAGCTATGTCATCCGCCATTTCTTCGATGGTCTTCAATGAGGTGTTTAGAGCAAGGATCCCGGCGAGTAAGGGGGAATGCGTCATGACTTCGTCCTTGGAGACGCGGTGCCAAATTGGAAGGATCAGGTTGTCGCCAGATTCCATTTTGCGCCCGAAGAGACTGTCCAGCTCGGCTTGGGTCCATTGTTTGCTAAAGAATTCGGGAGAGATGACGACCACACCGAACCGACATCCTGCGATTCCTTTTTCGATCTCTTGTCGAATGCTCTGACCGAGCTTGATCTTCAGTTCATCGAACCAAACAGACAGTCCGCGACTTTGTAACGCCTCCATTAGCGGCCGGGCGATTTCGTCTTTGTCTTCGCTGGCGTGTGAAAGAAACACATCAAACGAGGGTGACAGGTTCTGCGAATCCTCGACAGGAGACCTTAACTTGGCTGGAACCCGGAAATGCGCAGCGGCTCTCTCATTATTTATGCCTAGCTCGGCCAGAGCCTTATTTTGCTTGTCCTGCTGTTGCTTTTCATACTTGTTCTGCGTCGCATATATTTTCGAGTCGATATCTGCGATCTTCTTCTCCAGATCGGCACGCTTCTTCTCAGTGTCATTGGCAGATTTGGTCGCTCGCACAGCCTCAGCTAGCTTCATTCTGATCGTTGATTGACTTGAAGAACGGCTCGCCGCGCTATTTGCGTCGGCGGCCTTCTTCCGTTGGGTAGCGACGGTCGCAGAGGCCCGAGCGATCTCATTTCTGAGCCTACTCGCGTCACTTCGGTACCTGCGCAAATCACTTTCGTAAGACAACGATCCTCCTGTATAAGTTCGGGCTGACTTTGGTCAAGCATGGCAGACACAACCGACATTCTGTCTCCAACGAAGGAAGGCCGGACTCTTCGCAGCTCCGCCAAACTCTTTCGCGACTCTGCCAGCACGGGCCAATGACTATTTAAGGAACGGCCAGCAAAGAAGCCGGAGACCCTTGGATGCTCCGTGGCGTCAGCGCCTTTGGTTGGGTGCCCGGCCGCACTCAGTGCAGATGGGATGGAAACGTCGCAACGGCTTCGTTCGGCGGTCATAACTTCAGGACCAACCGTGCACCCAATGCCACCATTTCCGGGAGAGCCTGGAAGCTGTTGGTAGCCAGCACTATGCGTTGTTCCTGGCCATAGTGGGGAGTCGGAGCTGCAGTAGCTCGGGGCCTTGTTGCCTAAAGTGCCCAGTCCAGCTTCCGCCCGCGGCGCCGAAGCCTCGAGTCTGGGGAACATGTAAGGTGTCGGTCGCTGGCATGATTTTTCCCGTCGGCGGCTGGTTGGATGGTGAGGCCCGAGTTCGACGGCGACGCCTACGCTGTGAGGGCTTTCCTCTGCGTGATGCCGTGGCGCCGAACCAATCTGGTCAAGGACGCATTCCCAGGAGTTATCGGAGCAAGGTCATGCGGATGCGGTTAGGGTAAGTCATAGAATCATGAAAGGGGGTGACTCGATGAAGGCTTTTCGCCCGCGTATTTTTTGTAAAATTCCAGCCCGTCCAACCCCCGGCTTAGAGTTCGCGGCGTCGTCGGGGACGTCGTCTTGGACGTTCCGGGTGGCCTGGGTTGAGGGACAGAAAAGAGAGTGTGGACATTGTCCACACTTTCCGGCCCGGACTGCCTCGTACAGCCGCCGGACTGGCCCGGATTCCGCATGTTTCCGGCACTGCCCAGCAATCGCAAGGCCCAGAATCCCGTTCGAGTCCCACCTCGGGCACGGCATACCCCCTCATCAGAGGGGGTTTTTGCTTTAACGTGTGTACATTCTGGTTGGTCAGGTCCCTCTGACACTGGCCGCGGGGTGTGCCTGGCGCCGCGGGTCGCCTGTTTGGTTGTGGGGAGCGGGGTCAGGGTCGTGGCTGGTGAGCGCTCCGCCTGCTCTGAACTGGGGCTATGGGTTCCTCTCGTGGTGCGGCCGGGTAGGTCGTGGTTGGCCTACACCTCTTCATGGGTAGGGGGATTGAGCGCAACATGACTTCTAGGTTCGTCGTCAAAGATCCGAGTTTCGACTCGTTCCTGGCGTAGGGAGACTTGCCGGGCGGCCGCTTTGTCAGGCCAAAGGGGGTGTGGACATTGTCCACACCAAGATCTTCTTTATTGCGCCTGCTGGCGGCCATCAGCTCTCCACCTTGGGCCTACATCTGCTCATGCATGTGGATGGCCATAGCCGCGGATGCGGAGGAGCTCTGCATGTGCAGTGGCCACTCCACGGTGTGGGTTCGGAGGCAACGGTGGGCCGAGTGCTATCAAATGGGTCTTGGCCGTGTCATTGAAGCGCTCTACGAATTTAAGCCGGACGGGGCCCCGACGCAGATGACCGCTCCCAGGGGTGCCTCCGGAACACTGCAGCTCACTCGGATGTTGGCCGAGCACGTCGACGCGGACCAGTCTGCGGATATGTCACCTTCTGTCTTGTTGTAGTCCGAGTTTCTCATCAGATGGAATCTGGCAATTCCACGCCTAGCCTCGGAACAACGAGCTTTCTACTGTTTGCGCCTCACAGTAGGGGGCATTGCGGCCAAGGACGTCAACCGTCATTGCTTTGCTACGGCTTGGCGCTCGAGCCGCGGCTGGGGCGTCGTCCCCGGAAGCAAGCAACGTCCAATCTCAACGGTCCTGACGCGCGAGACGCTCCAGGAGCCCTTCCATTCGGGTGGGCATGACTTCAAGCACCGAGATCACCGTACTGGTGCGTTGAATGCCCTCCAGACGCAGTATCTCCGTGTTGATCCGGTGGAAATCCGTGGTGTCCCTCGCCAGGACTTTGGCCACCAAGTCCGCGTCACCTGTGGTCGCATGGACCTCCACAACCTCGGGAATCGTGAACAGCCCGCTCTCCACCAAGTGACTCTGCGTCTGCATTACCGAGATCGAAACCAACGCCGTCAGGGTGTATCCAAGGGCGCTGCCTCTTAGTCGCCGAGTGAAGGAACCGAGTGCCCCACTGGCTTCGAGCCGTGCCAAACGTGCGTGAACTGTATTCCGGGCCACGCCAAGAGAGCGGGACAAAGCCAAGGCGCTTGCATCAGGCTCCGCGTCGAGGGCGAGAAGGATCCGGGCGTCCAGACGATCAAGCTGAGAAGTGTTCACTTGTGCATACTTTCAGTAAAGACCATGACCTGTCTACAAAAATACCAACGTAAAACCCATGTATTGCACATGCCTCCCAACGTCTGGATGATCGCGGACATGAATACTTTGACTGACAGCGCTGCACCGGTCGGGAACGGCCTCCCCACCCTCCGCCCGGAAGTCGCTTCGCTTCCCAGATATGTGCCCGGTGTCCGCGCCGAAGGGCCAGATGTTGCAGCACTGGCAAGCAACGAAAGCCACTTTGACCCGCTGCCTTCGGTGCTGCGAGGAGTCTTCAGCGCTGCGAGCACATTGAACAGGTACCCCGACGCCGGATCGTTGATGCTGCGTGCGCGGCTTGCCGAGCATCTGGGCGCGACCATGGACGAGGTCGCCGTCGGGCCTGGAAGCCTGGGAGTGCTGAACCAGATCATCTCTGCATTCTGCCGGCCGGGGGATGAGGTCATCTTTCCTTGGAGGTCTTTCGAGGCCTACCCGCTTGTTGTCCAACTAGCCGGCGCAACCTCCGTTCCCGTGCCGCTGCGGGATGACGAGAGCCATGACCTGAATGCAATGCTTGCGGCTGTTACTGAGCAGACCCGAGTCATTATCATTTGTACGCCGAACAACCCCACCGGGGTTCCGGTCCCTCACTCAAAAATCGAAGAATTCCTCGGACTAGTCCGCTCCGACATCCTTGTGGTGATCGACGAGGCCTACATCGAATTCGCAACAGCCGCGGACACCCCGGACACACTTGCTCTCTACCGTGAGCATCCTAACGTGTGCCTGCTTCGGACCTTCAGCAAGGCATACGGTCTGGCGGGCCTTCGAATCGGCTACGCCGTGGCCAGCCGCGATATCGCCGAGGGACTGCGTAAGACCGCTCTGCCCTTCTCCGTGAGCGCCTTGGCACAGGAAGCTGCGATCGCCTCCTTGGACGCCCAAGACGAGATACGTGACAGGGTAAACGCTGTGGTTAAGGAACGGGAACGGCTCCTGCCAGCACTTCGCGCCGCGGGGTACAACATTCCCGACAGCCAAGCGAACTTCCTGTGGTTGCGCTGTGACGACGATGCGCGTGAAAAGCTCGTCGCCGACTTCAACGCCGCGGGGATACTCGTCAGGGGATACGCCCGCGACGGCGTCAGGATTTCCCTGGCGGACGCTGAAGCGAACCAAGGCGTCCTATCACTGCTCACAAATCAAAGCCCGAAACTCACCGCTGACGCAAACCTTGCCCGCACCTAATCCGGCGGGCACGGGCCCACGCTCCGGCCGACAACATGCGAGCCAAGCCAAGCAGGCAACCACAATTTACTAAAGGACATGACATGACTACTGTCACCCAAGCCACAGTCTCCACGGCCGTCGCTGACGTACTGGCCGAACGGGTCGGGCACCTCTTTGGCCTGATGTGAAACGGAGACGCCCATCTGATCAGCCACTTGACCAAGCAGGGTTTTCCGTTCACTCCTGTATGACGTAGGAGGCAACCGTTGCCATGGCTGATGCCTTCTACCGCGCAACGGGCCGTATTGCTGCTGCCCACTACCTACGGAGCGGGATTCACCAACGCCTATACCTCGCTGGCCGAAGCCCGACTCGCCCGCATCCCGCTGGTCCTCGTCGTCGGTGACGCACCCGCCAGGCCCTCGCCCTTTGATATCGAGCAGAAGAGCGCCGTCGAAGCAGTACGGGTCAAGACGCTTGTTGCAAATCCAGAGAATGCCGTCGTGGTAACACAACGGGCCTTCGAACTGGCCTTGCGTACCGTGCAGCCCGTGGTACTTGCCATCCCGTAAGACCTAGTCACTGCACCTTTGCTGGAGCAAGTCGAACTTGATCTCCTACCCGCCAAGGCGGCCTGGACAGCCGATAGCGTTTACGACGAAGTGCGTTCCGAAGTCAATGAATCCCCAGGACACGTAGCTGGACGTGCCGCCGTCGCGAACGCGCTGATGCCCGCAGCGTCCGCGAACTGGACGAAACTTCCGCACTCGATACATCGGGGGAGTTGTCGTATAGGGACTGATTGTTCTGGTTATCGTTCTGAGCCTCTTGTCGCACCCATGTTATAGGGGAGCGGCGTCTACTCCCGGCGAAGCTACGGCATTTCTACTGTAGCCAGCGCCGCATGAAAAGAGCTGCCTTCGCGTTCATGGCGCTCAAGGCGAGCTCATAGAACACGACGACAAGTCCGAGGACTTGGTCCGCATCTGTTACGGTGCATTCGACCGAGCGGTCGCTCGTGCGTCGCGCACCCGGAATTGACATGGAAAGCTCGGCGGCGGTCGCCGTCGGCATATCCACAGAAACCGTGAACTGCTTTGGCAGTTCCGGAACTGTGAGAGTTGCCGCGTTGCCCACGACGCGCCGCGGCTTCGCGAATGGCGTCGCGAGCCACGTAAGGCGCAAACGATGCGGTGGACGTGTAGCCGTGCGCGACTTTGACCTCGACTGTCTCGATTCCCGCGATCTGCTCGCGTGCGATGCGGCAGATCACGTCGTCGCCGCTGACGGGCCCGACGGGAACCCCGAGTGAGGTCGCGTACATGGCGTCGACCTCGGCCTCCGAGATCACCGCACCGTTCACCCGCACCTGAGTGAAGTGGCGCGAAAGGTGTGCGCAAGAACCCCGTACTCTCCTGCGGGGGCGTGGTAGCCAATGAACGAGGCGACGTCGCAATCCGAGGTAAGTACCTCGCCCATGCACTGAGCCTTCGGACTGCCGAACACGACGATTTCCCGGGGGTCCAAAAGCTCGTGGACGAGGTTGTCCATGTGCCGTGCGAATCGTTGATGACAACCTCATCCGCACCGCCATCGAGGGCGCCCGCGATTGCGGCGTTCGCCTCAAGCGTCATCAATTCCTGCGCGCGCGGATAGCCATGGCCGCCACGGGCCACCTGGT
Source organism: Paenarthrobacter sp. C1 (assembly GCF_049315185.1). Taxonomy (NCBI): domain Bacteria; kingdom Bacillati; phylum Actinomycetota; class Actinomycetes; order Micrococcales; family Micrococcaceae; genus Paenarthrobacter; species Paenarthrobacter sp. C1. The sequence goes on from NZ_CP186052.1 coordinate 2,078,309, forward strand.
CATACGTCGCGATGCCAGCGACGCCCTCCACGTCGCTAGAGATGAATACTTTGAAGTTCACGAGGTCTCCTTCGAATGTGGGGCGTGGGGCGCGCCGACAGGACTGCGCCTATGAAGTTTCAGTATTGCGGCGAAACTCCCAGCCGCACCTGAGCCTAGGAAACGAAACAGGGCGTCAGAATTGTTCGATCCGACGAAGTGCGGGGGCGGTGAAGCGTCGAAGGTAGAGGGACAAGACATCAGTGGAGTCAACGCCATGAGAAGGGGAATCACCGTGACGCCCAACACCTTTACGAACCGCCCGCTTGAGCTCGAGGATATGGCGCGCTTCGTGGTTCCAGCCGAGACAGCGATCTCGCCAGATGGCATGCTCGTGGTTTTCACCCGCACGGAAACCTTGAACGGCAACGCGCACAGCTCACTCTGGGTGGTCAGCGAGGGCTCCGAGGCCCGCCCTCTGACGAGCGGCCCGGCCGATTCCGCGCCGCAGTTCATTCCCGATGGCTCCGCAGTTCTCTTCCTTCGAGCATCCGACGGACCGGCCCAGGTGTACCTGCTACCAATCGGAGGCGGCGAAGCGCGGGCCCTGAGCCGCGCCGCCGACTTCCCCCGGGGCGTTGCAGCCGCACGCGTCAGCCCCGACGGCCTGCGCCTTGCAATCACCGCCCCGGTTTCGCGCAGCGCAACGGTATCGGCGGTGGAAGAGCCGATCGTGATCGACAGGCTCGGCTACAAAACCGATGGACTCGGCTGGAACGCTGCCGTTCGACAGCACATCTTTGTCAGCGAGATCGCATCCGGCCGGGTGCGGCGCCTTAGCGACGGCGACTGGAACGCGAGTGAGGCCAGCTGGTCGCCCGACGGCCTGCTGATCGCCTTCACGGCCGCCATTGAACCGGACAGCGACCTCGATTGGACGAGCGGCGCCTACGTGCTCGACGTCGACGCCAAAATGCCGTCGCCGCGCCGCGTCGGTCAGGCCATGAGCGTGACCGGCGCCCTCACATGGTCACCGGATGGTGGCTCCGTGATCGCGGTCGGGAACCACGCCCCGCGCACCGGCCACGCCGAGCTCCTTCGTCTTTACGTCGGCACGGATACGGCCGACACCTCGCTCACTGCCCCGCTGGATCGCAATGTCATGGCCGGCTTCCCGGCCTACCCGGGCGGCCGCCCGGCGTTTCGTGCCGACGGCTCCGAAGTCCTCTACTGCGCACGGGACCGTGGCTGGACGCGGCTTCACGCAGTCGCCCCCGATGGCACGGGCTCACGGGCACTGGTCGCAGGGCCCCACCAGGTGGTCTCTGCCCTGTCCGTGGCGTCCGCCAGCGAACGTGTCGCTTTCGTACTCACCACCCAGCAGAGCCTGGGTGAAGTCGTGACGTTCGACTTGTCGACGGGAGTCCTCACAGTGCTGACGGGATTGCGCGAGAGCACCCTGGCCGACATTGAGCTGTTCGAGGCCGAAGAACGCGAGTTCACCATTTCGGATGGCACGCGCATTCATGGCTGGTTACTCTCGGCCCCGGACACCGATGGTGCGGCACCCCTGCTGCTGGACATTCACGGCGGCCCCCACAACGCCTGGAGCGGTGTCGCAGACGGTGTTCATCTGTACCATCAGGTCCTGGCAGCGAAAGGCTGGCGCATCCTGATGGTGAACCCACGCGGCTCGGATGGCTACGGGGATGCCTTCTACCGGGCCGTGAACGGGGCCTGGGGTACCGCCGATGAACGCGACTTCCTCGAACCGATCGACACGCTCGTGGCTGAGGGTCTCGCCGACCCCGATCGACTCGCCGTGACCGGCTACAGCTATGGAGGCTTCGGCACCTGTGCGCTCACGGCGGCGACCACGCGATTTGCAGCGGCCGTCGCCGGTGGCCTGATCTGCAATTTCTCCAGCATGGCCGCCGATGGCGAGCACGCCGCCTTCTTCTCCGAGATGAGCACCGGAGTTGCGCCACTGGGACACTACGGCGCGCTCCTGGACGGCTCTCCGATCGCCCGGGTCACCAATGTAAAAACGCCGACCCTCATCCTGCACGGGGCCCAGGACGCAAGCTGCCCCGTCGGGCAGGCAGAGGAATGGTTCAAAGCTCTGCGCCTGTCCCATGTGCCAACACGGCTTGTTGTCTACCCGGGCGGGAGCCACCTGTTTATCCTGGACGGCCCGATCGAGCATCGTATCGATTACAACCGTCGTCTCATCGAGTGGCTCGAAAGCTACGCGCGGCCCGTCTCGCCTGCGCGGCCGCGCGGTCTCACCGCGACCGGTCGCGGTGCCGGCTTCTGGCGCCGCCGCCTGGACGTTCTCCGCACACGCTACGGCGTCACGGCTGCACAGTTCGGCATCGTGCGGCTCAACGAGAACGGTGCCCCGATTGAGCGCACCACGGCGAGCTCGGGCGTGCTTGATACAAGCTCTGGTGTATCCACGACGGATGAGGCACTGTTCCAGATTGGCTCTATCACCAAGGTCTGGACAACGGTTCTCATCATGCAACTCGTCGATGAGGGGCGCCTGGATTTGGATGCTCCGGTGCAGAGCATTCTGCCCGATTTCGCCCTCGCGGATTACGCCACCGCTGCCGCCGTCACCGTGCGACACCTGCTGATTCACACCAGCGGCATCGATGGGGATCTGTTCACCGACACCGGCCCCGGCGACGATTGCATCGAGCGTTACGTCGAGTCGCTGAAGAGCGCCAAACAGGTACACCCGATCGATGAGCGCTTCTCGTACTGCAACGCAGGCTTCGTCGTCGCGGGACGGATCATCGAGGTGCTTCGGGACTCCACTTGGGATGCCGCGCTACAAAAGCACATCATCGGCCCCATGGGACTCGAACACACGATCACCCTGGCTTCGGACGCCCCACGCTTCGCCACCGCAACGGGGCATTCCGGATTCGGCGATGCAGCCGTGCCGGTTCCGAAGTGGTCGATTACGCGTTCCATGGGACCTGCCGGCCTGATCACGGCGAGCATCGGGGATCTGCTCAGCTTCGCCCAAACTGCGCTCCGTGGCGGTGTTGCACCCAACGGCAATCGCATTCTCTCCGCCGAATCGGCCAAAGCCATGGTCGAAGAGCAGGTGAGTTTGCGCGCAGTGTCGCCCTCGACCACTGGCTGGGGGCTCGGTTGGTTCCTCGAAGACTGGCAGGGAACATTCGTCTACGGACACGATGGGGGCACCATCGGGCAACGCGCCTACCTCCGAGTCTTCCCGGAGGACGGGTTCGCGCTCGCGTTGCTGACCACCGGAGGCCAGTCGGATGGCCTCTACCGGGAATTGTTCGGCGATGCCGCCAGTGCCATGTCCGCGGCTCGGATTCCGGCTGCCTTGCAGGCGAACTCGAACGAAGCGTCCACCGCGCTTGCCGGAGAGATTGCCCTGACACCACGCAACTACGCGTCTGGCGGAGCGGCGCTCACATTCGAGAGCGCCGAGAATAATCCGCGGCTTACCATGCGCGAACTCACCGACATTATGCAGAACGGCGCGGAGCCCGAAGCAACCACCCTCAAGCTTGTGCCTGCCACCGAGCCCGGCGTCCTGCTCTTCACCACGCCCGATACCGCGGGCTGGGCACAATTCCGTCCGCTGGAGAAGGGCGCCTACCTTGGTTACCGCTACATGCCCCACGGTGACGCCTCGTGATAAGTAGATTCCCTACGAACGAGGCCAGTCGCGACAAGGTCGCCTCACTTGCCCAGGCCGAGGCAGAGTCACTGGCTGCGGCCAGCGGCGTCAGCATACGCATCCTGCACGAGCCCGCAGACATGGAGCTGGCCTCAGCTCTGCTCACGACAATCTGGAAGGCTGAGGGAAACAAGCCGCACATTGACCCAAGCATTCTCATCGCGCTCGCCCACGCGCACAACTACGTGGCAGGCGCTTACAGCGGCGCGGAGCTGATTGGCGCATGCGTCGGGTTCTTCCACCCGCCGCCCGACCGGGCGCTGCACTCACACATCGCGGGTGTCCGGGGCGGGAGCGCCGGCGCCGGAGTTGGCAAGGCCCTCAAACACCATCAGCGGGCCTGGTGCCTCAGCCGCGGGACCGACACCATAACGTGGACCTTTGATCCGCTCATTGCCCGCAACGCCTACTTCAACATCCACAGGCTCGGGACTGCTGCCATGAAATACTTGCCCAACTTTTACGGTCAGATGACAGACAGCATTAACCGCGGCCAGGACACCGACCGGATGCTACTCGCCTGGGATCTGCTGCGGGAGTCCGGTGCCGGCATCCCGCCGGACACCCCGGAGCCGGAAGCCTGTGTCCTGCACAACGAGGACGGCGTGCCGCACCTCAATCTCGAATCCATAGGTTCAGCGCAGCGCGTCCGGGTGGAGATCCCCTCCGACGTAGAAACAATGCGGATCGAGCATCCCGATCGAGCCGCTTGCTGGCGTCCCGCGCTCCGTGAAGCCCTCGCAACACTCATGAACAACGGCTGGCAGGTCACCGACTTCGCCCGCCGAGGACACTACATTCTCGAAAGGACCCCCGCCCGTGCGGATTCTCAGCATTGACCTCATCGATATCAACCTGCCCCTCGTATCACCGTTCACCACCTCGTTCAGCACCCAAACCTCGCGTTCACCACTGCTCATCAAGGTGACGGCCGCGCACAATGGCTGTGAGGTCACCGGCTGGGGCGAGTGCGTCGTCCTCGACGAACCAGTGTACTCACCCGAGTACCTCGATGGCGCGCGCGAGGTGTTGCGGCGCTTCCTGATTCCTGCGCTCTACGCCTGGCAGAATGAGGGAAAGGTGCTGACCGCCGAGGTTGTCGGTCACGTCCTCGAGCACGTTGTCGGCCACCGCATGGCGAAGGCTGCGCTCGAGATGGCGATCCTCGATGCCCAGCTGAGGGCGACGGACATCTCCTTCGCCACATATTTCGGCGCGACTGTGGACACGGTCCCCTCCGGCGTTTCGGTCGGAATTCAGAAATCAATCCCGGACCTGCTTTCCGCGGTAGGCGACTATGTCGACCAGGGGTACGTGCGCATCAAGCTTAAGATTCAGCAGGGCTGGGACATCGAGCCCGTCCGTGCAGTGCGGGAGCGCTTTGGTGATATCCCGTTGCAGGTAGACGCGAATACCGCCTACCGGCTCGTCGACGCCCCGCACCTGCGCAAGCTCGACCCCTTCAACCTGCTGCTGATCGAGCAGCCGCTTGCTGAGGACGATCTGCGCCAGCATGCCCTCCTCGCCCGTGAAATCTCGACACCGATGTGCCTTGACGAGTCGATTGTCTCTGCCGCCTCCGCTGCCGACGCCATCGCGATGGGAGCTGCAGCAATTATCAACATTAAGCCCGGACGCGTTGGCGGATACCTTGAAGCCAAGCGCATTCATGACATCGCCGTGGCCCATGGAGTGGCTGTGTGGTGCGGTGGGATGCTCGAGACCGGAATCGGCCGTGCGGCAAATGCCGCACTCGCCGGCCTGTCCGGATTCACCTTGCCCGGAGACATCTCAGCATCCGACCGCTTTTACACACAGGACATCACCGAACCCTTCCGCCTCGAAGGGGGCCGGATCCGGATCCCTGACGGCCCGGGCATCGGTGTCGACCCGATCCCTGCTGTACTCGCGGAGGCGACGACAGCGACCGTCACTGTCGCCCCAAGGTGAACCTGGACGCTACAGCGAGCGTTCGCCGTCGGTAAGTAAGCGCAACTGAATCATGGCTGCGAAGCGCGCTTCCGGGTCGTTCAGGTCGATCCCACCAATGGCGGAAAGCCGGCGCAGGCGATAGCGGAAGGTGTTCTGGTGGGTGTACACGAGCGCGGACGCCGCAGTAACGTCACCGAAGGCATCCAGCCAGGCACGGAGAGTTTCAACGAGTTGTGCGTTACGCGCCCGGTCGTACTCAAGGAGACGTGCGACCGGGCCGCTCGGGCGGTCGCCGCGAGCGGCCGCGAGGTCTCCGAGCTCGACGAGAAGCGCCTCAACCTGCACATCGTCGAAGATCACGACCTGCGCATGCGACTTACCGAGCTGAAGCACGCGCAGGGCGCGATCCGCGCTGACTCGGGAAGTGGGGATTGCCGCATGGTCGTCCGCGATTGTGCCGATGCTGAGGAACAGGCGCCGGTCGCCGCCGAGGCGCGCGAGGAATTCGTGGGCAACTCGAGCGGCGCGTCGATCGGCATCCGCTTGCCCCGGGCGAACGCTGACGACGCCGTAGACAATGTTGCCGATGAGGGCGGCCGCGGAGCGGGGGTATACCGCACCCAGATGCATCGAGAGGGCGTCTGCGATGCGTTGCCGTGTGGCGAGTAGGCGCGCTTGTGCGGCCCCTCCCTCCCCGGCCTCCCCGTCCTCTTCCGAATCTGCGGCAGCGAGCGCCAGCACCACACAGCGGTGATCGGTGAGGCGCAAACGGGAGGCGGCATCGGCCGCGCCCGGCCCGCCCTCAAGTACCGTGGCCAGTAGATCGGCCCTGAGCCTGCGCTCAACGTCGGCGCCGGCGCGGATCCGCAGCATCTGCAGCGCGACGATCTTCGCGGCATCCTTCAGCGCCCCGACCCGCTCTTCGGGCATTGATTCGCGCACCGCAGCCCAGATGGAGCCGAGAATCTCGTCCCCCGCACGCACCGCGATGGCCACCCGGGGGTAGGAGGCCGTTTGGGCGTCGACGTCGACGGGAGCGACCAGGATGGGCTCGGTGCTGCGATACAGCTCGCGGAACACGCCGCGCTGTTCTAATTGGCGCAGGTAGCGCTCGGGAACCTGACGACCGAGGATAGTCTCCACACGGGCAGGGTCGGCTTCGTCTTGCTGGCCGGAGAAAGCGAGCACCCGGGAGTTTCGGTCCTCGATCGTGACGGGAGCATTGAGGAGCGTCGAAATTGCATTCGCGAGCGAGAAGAGATCACCGGCGGGCATCCCACCGAGACCTTGTGGTCCGCTCTCCCCGACATCGCCCTCCGCGATGAGCGAGCGCAGCATCGACGTGAGTTGGGCCCAGGATGCACCGCGGGTCAGCGCGAGCACGGGAATGCCGGATTCTTCGGAGGCGCGTATGATCGCCGGGTCTGCACTTACTGGCGCCCGGAGAACGAGGCCGGCGGCATCTTGCGTGGCGAGTGTTGCGAGCAGCTCGACGATCTCCTCGGTCTCGCGCATCCCAACGCCGAGCACGAGCGCACCGTGTGAGGGAAGCGCATCGTCGAGGGAGTCGTGGATGATGACCGTCTCGATCTGCTTCTGCCCTTCCGCGTTTCCGCAGACGAGCTCGAGAAGGGTCGTTCCGAGGTCTTCGAGCACCCGGCCAAGGCTTGAGCGCGGCCGCTTCGTCACTGACATGATCACGCCCCCCACATTACGGGCGGACGGAACGAATCTACGCTGTTGTACACGACGAAATACTACTCCGGTTTCGTCGGGTTTTACGGAGTCGGGACCGACTGTATCAGGGCGATCGGGGCACCCGGGCTAGGACCGCGCCTGGGTGTCGATGACATAGCGGCGCGAGGAATCGAACCCGAGCACACGCCCACCATCACCCATGAGCGCACCAAGGCTGTGGCGCAGGGCGGCCCGCCATCGCGAAGCGGTCTCCGGCCGACTGCGGCGGAGCTCCTCGATGTCATTCGGGAGGCGAACCAGCACGAGCGCCGCATCGGTTTTTCGCACGGTCGGCTCGTCGTGCGCCGAGGGTTCGAGCAGCGTCCTGGCGTCATCGGCACTGTGTTCGCCCGGTTCGGGAGTCGCAGGCTTTCCGTAGCAGGCCGCAGCCACTCTAGCCGAGAGGAGATCCCACGTTACGAGTAACCTGTCGGTGTCATCGCCACCGTTGAGAACATCGTTCATCTGCCCGTAGTAGTTGTGGTGGTAGGTGTTCGCGCGGGCGCCGAGCTTCACGAGGTTGAAGTGGGCATTGCGGCTGATGAGCGGGTCGAAGGTCCACGAAATCTCATGGATACCCTCGCCCAACGCCCAAGCACGTTGGTGGGCTTTGATCGCGAAGCCGACATTGCGACCACGCATTTGACCGTCGACACCCGCGATGTGGCTGTGCAGTGCCTTCTGCGAAGGTGCGGCAAAGAACCCCAAGGATGCTCCGACCAGCTTGTCGCCGTCGTAGGCTCCAGCGAGATAGCTGCCCGCTTTGGATATTGCCCGCAGGGTTTCCGTATTGACCGGCCTCTGAATGCCATCCGAGGTCCAAATGCGCCCAAAAAGCGCCACTACCTCGGAGAATTCCTCAACGTGGTGAAGCAGACGGATCGTGATGCCCGCGGAGTCCGCTGCGGCACGCGCCGCATGACGGGCGTTCTCGACGAGGTCTTCGCTTGCTCCGATGGCGCTCATTGGGGTCATCGTGCCGATTCCGATGCTGTGGGACCCGTCTGCGCAAACTCGTGGATGAGTTCGGCGATGAGCGCGTGGACAAGGCGAGTACGTTCGAAAAATGCGCTAACGAGCGCGTGTTCGTTGATCGCGTGAGCACCACCACCCACTGCGCCGAGACCGTCGAGCGTTGGGACGCCGATCCCGGCAGTGAAGTTGCCATCGGAAGCTCCGCCGACAGAGGCGCTCTGGAGACGGCCGATCCCGAGCTCCTCAGCCAACCGGCTGGCGCGGGCGAATAATTCCATCGCGGCCGATTCCTCAAGGGGCGGGCGGTTAGCCCCACCGGTGATGTTCAGCACGGCATCCGGTAACCTCGCCGCGAGCGCGCCAATTGCGGTGTCCACCCTGTGTTGTTCGGCAAGCGTGCGTACGCGCACGTCCACCGCGAAGCTGGAGGCGGCCGGGACGGTGTTTGTGGTCGTGCCGGAGCGCAGCAATGTCGGCGTGACCGTCGTACCGAGGGCCGCGTCGCCGAGGCTGGCGACGGTAAGGATCTGATGCGCAGCCTCGATCGAAGCGTTGACACCCCGCTCGGGCTCGAGGCCGGCATGCGCCGCCCGCCCCTGCACCACGACCTCATAGAGTGAGACGCCCTTGCGGGCAACCTTGAGGGCGCCCGCGTCGGCCGATGCTTCGAGAACCAGGGCAGCGCCGCATCCATGGGCCTCGTCTTCGATGAGCTGCCGGGAGCTGGGCGAACCGAGCTCCTCGTCCCCGGTCACCAGGAGACTCACGCCCTCGCGGTTCGGAAGGGCCGCGATGGCATGAAGCGCCATCACGAGTCCCACCTTCATATCGAAAGAGCCTGGCCCGCGCAGCACGTCGCCGTCGATCTCAAACGGATGCTCGATGAGCGATCCAATCGGCCAGACCGTGTCGTGGTGGCAGAGTACGAGAACCCGGGGGATCCCGAAGCGCCAACGCAGGTGCGTGCGCCCTTCGATCACGATCCGCTCTGGTGGGCAGCCGAACAGCCGTTTCCCGATCTCGGTAATCGTGTCCGCGCTGCGGGCGATCGCAACCAGGTCTGTGGAGGGCGACTCGCATTCGATGACTGTACGCAGGTCTTCGAGCATCTGATTGGTGTCGACGTTCACGACGCAACCTTGGGCATTGCCCGGGCACCGAAATGCACGTACTGCTCGCCGGTCGGCAGTGCATAGAAAACCAGGGAGAGCCACCCCTGGGTGCCGGGCGCCCGGAGCGCGAATTGGCCATCGCTTACCGGCGTCAGGGTGTACTCTTCTACGGGATTCGGCAGGGAATTGGCGACGCCGCCGCTTATGGTCGTGCGCATGCGAACATCCTCTTCCTCCTTGAAGATCTCCATGAGGAGACCGGAACGCTCGTAGGTACCGAGGTACGCCGACATGTCGCCGTTGTAAGGCTCCGTTGGCGGGCCGAACGATCCCGGAATCGAAATCCCGGCCAGCTCGCCGAAAATCTCGTTGTAGAGCTCGACGTAAAGGTCCCGTGTGTGGCCGCCGTTGGTGAGCAGCGTCACGGCGATGCCGTCTTCTGGCAGGATGCGCAGGAAGGCCGCCTGGCCGATGGTGTTGCCGTCGTGACCGTAGAGACGCTTTCCGCCCCAGTCGAAGCGAATCCAGCCCAGGCCCCATGAATCGCCGAGCACGTACGGGTCGGGAACGTCACTTTGGTGCGTGGTCATGAGTTCGGCGCTCTCTGCTGAGAGAATGCGGGTGCCGTCCGTCGCCAGCCCGGACCTCAGATGCATGCGGGCGAACTCGAGCACGTCTGCCGCGCTGGCATCGATGAGCCCGGCAGGGCCAAGGGAACGTGGAAGTGACCACATCGGGGCGAGAAGGGGGCCGTTCTCATCGGCGCCCACATGGCCGGCGGCGGCACGGTGGAGCAGAGCCTCCTCCGGCAGCGTCACAGTGTGCTTGAGGCCCAACGGTGTGAACAGGCGATCGCGAAGGGCGTCATCCCAACTAAGGCCGGTGAGCTTCTCGATCACGCGGCCCATGACTGCGTAGCCGGAGTTGCAGTACGAGAAGGTCGCCCCGATGGGGTGGTTCTGCTTGACCTCGGAAAGCGCATCGACGTATTTTTCGAGGCAGTCGTCGCCACGGCCGGTGTCAGTGAAAACGTCGCCGTCTATGCCGCTGGTGTGGGTCAGCAGGTGGCGCATCGTCACGGTCTTGCTCACCTCGGCGTCAGCGACCCGGAACTCGGGCACCACGTCGATGATCGGAGCATCGAGGTCGAGCTTGCCCTCGTCGACAAGCTGCATGATGACGGTCGCCGTCCATACCTTCGAGATCGAGCCAATCTGAAAGACGGAGTCGTCAGTGGTCTGGACACCGGTGTTGATGTTGAGAACGCCGTGACTTGCGAGGACAGGCTCCTCGCCGAGGCGCAGGATGCCGAGCGTGGCCCCAGGAACTTTGTGGGCGGCGGCCAGCTCGCTCAGGCGCTGCTGCCAGTGTGCGGCGTTGAGGGCTTTCTTGCGAACGGGGGCGCCGGCGGCCGGAGCATAGCGCTCCACCCAGTCGACGATGCGCCGGTTCCAATCGGCGCGGTGCGAGGGCGGCCCGCTGAAAATAAAGAGGTGCGAGCCGCCCGGGTAGAGCGCGAGTTCGCTTGGCACATCCTGTTCGCGGAGGGCGGTGAACCACTGCTCGGCCTGCCCGACTGGGCAACGGTGGTCCTCGCCGCCCTGCACGATGAGGGTTGGAGTGCGAACCTGGCCCACCTGGCTGTAGGGCGATTGCGGTGCAAGCTGTTCCGGGTTCTTCCACGGCAGGGCACCGCTCTCGAGGCGCGACAGGAAGTGGCCGAGATCCGATGTACCCGCGACGCTCGTCAGATCGGAGATAACCCCGCCGGCGACAGCAGCGGCGAAGCGGTTGTCGCGCGAGGTGAGATAGCAGGTGATAAAGCCGCCGTAACTGTAGCCGGTGACGGCGAGGCGTGCTGGGTCGGCAACACCCTCGGCGATGAGATCGTCGATCGGCTCGAGAAAGTCCTTGGCGTCGCTCGTGCCCCAGGCGCCGAGAACTCCGCGGAAGAAGTCGTTGCCGTAGCCGTCGCTTCCACGTGGGTTGATCGTGAGCACAGCCCATCCGCGTGCAACGAGTTCGTGGTGGTAGGCATGGACGGGGTCAGCGGCCCCGCTCCACGCATTGTGCGGCCCGCCGTGAACATCGAGCAGGAGTGGGAGGGGGCCGGTGCGTGCCGGGTCGCGGCGCAGCCAGCCGTGTACGACGACGCCATCCGAGATTGTGAAGCTCCGTGCCTCGGGGACGATGACGCCGGTCTCCTCCGGCGAGTAGCTGGTGAGAACTGTAACCGTGCCAGAGCGCAGGTCGACCGTAGATACTTCACCGAAGGACGATTCCGTTGTGAGGACGAAAGCGGCGGTGTTACCGACGACGGAAACGCCCGATACGTTGGCCGCTCCACCGACGATGACACGCTGCGCTTGACCGGCGATGCCCGTAGCGTAAAGGTGGACATATCCGCCGTCGCGGAGGCAGAAGAAGACGGTCTGGCCATCGGAACTCAGCTGCGGGCGAGCACCAGGGTACCCCGGGCCTCCCGGCATGACATTGCGGTCGAGGGCCGAAGTGATGTCTCGCGGCGTTTCGCCGTCGAGGGGAAGGAGCAGCACGCTAGCGTTTCCCACCTCGGCGTCGGTACGCCCGACGGCGATAAGAGAGGTTGCATCAGGCGTCCAGCCGGTGACGGAGAGCTGCACATCGGCGGCACCCACGAGGCGCGGCCGGGCATTGGCATCACTCGAGGACGTCACGTATGCGGCCACCTCGAAGGTGAGGTCTGAATCGGCCTCTTTGCCCGTGGAGAAGGCGATCCTTTCGCCGTCCGGCGACCACACCGGATCGCCAGCGTGCCAGTCGCCACGGGTCAGCTGCGTGATCTCGCCGTTGCCAAGGCTCACCACATGGATGTGCCGGCGCAGCGTGCCAAGGAAGCCCGCGCCGTCGGCCTTGTAGCCAAGCCTGTTGGTGACGATCGGTGCTGTCCGGCGCTTCGCGACGTCATCGCTGCCTTCGCCCGGCAGCGCAGCAGCGTCGATGGGGCCGGAGAACGCGATGCGTGTGCCGTCGCCACTCCACACGGGGGCGCCAGCACCGAGAGCCTGGGTCGTGACCTGCTCGGCTTCGCCGCCGCCGATCGGCAGGACCCAGATCTGAGGCGGACCATCCTGGGCGCGCAGGAAGGCGAGACGTGTCCCATCCGGGCTCCACGTCGGTGTCGAGTCGGAAGTTCCCCGGGTCAACCGGCGCGGTTCGCCGCCGTCAGCGGCCACGAGCCACAGCGAACGTTCGTCGCGGTCTTCGGCGCGGTTGGTGGTCTTGAGAACATAAGCGATGGTGCCGCCATCCGGCGACAGAGCGGGCTGCTCTGGGAGCTGCGTGGCAACGAGGTCGTCGATGCTTACACGTTGTTGTGCCATCTTGTGGGTCTCCTGTTCAGTGGGTACGTAGTGCCGGCTCGGCGGAGCTGGTGAGCTCAGCGAAGTGGCAGGCTGCGGCGTGTTGCGGCGTGGTTGGAAGCTGGGGCGGGCTCTGCACGCAAATTTGACGCTCGGGGTGGACCAGCGGCCCCATCGGGCAACGCGGGTTGAAGCGGCACCCGCTCGGGGGGTGATGCGGGTCTGCGGGTTCGACGTCCACCAGTGCGGCCGGGTCCACGGCAAGAAGGTTGCCATGGCGGGTCGGCACTGATGCGAGCAGCTCGCGGGTGTACGGGTGCTTGGGATTGTTCAGCACCTCATCTACCGGTCCAAGCTCGACGATGTTCCCGAGGTACATCACGGCGATGTAGTCGCTCAGATAGCGCACGACCGAGAGGTTGTGCGAGATAAACAACATCGTGAGCTCCAGCTCAGCGCGGACATCACGCACGAGGTTCAACACCGAGCCCTGTACCGAGACGTCAAGAGCAGAGGTGATCTCATCGGCGATGATGACCTCGGGTCGGGCGGCCAGCGCCCGGGCCAGGCCAATGCGCTGGCGTTGGCCGCCCGAGAGGTCGCCAGGGAGCGAACCCGCACGGGCGGGGTCAAGGTTGACAAGCTCCAGCAAGCGCCCGATTTCGGCGCGCTTGGCTGCCGCTGAGGAGAACGTGCCGCGCGGAATCATCTCGGAGATGGACTCGCCAATCGTCATCCGCGGATCGAGCGAGGAGAACGGGTCCTGGAAGACCATCTGAATTGGATGCCGGCCACGTAGTTTCCTGACATCCAAACCGTCGAGCGTGATCGAGCCGCCCGTAACGGGGGCGAGCCCGACGGCGGCGCGGGCAAGCGTGGATTTGCCGGAACCTGACTCGCCAACCAGGCCGACGACGGACCCGGAGGGGATAGTCAGCGAGGCGTCATCGACGGCGGTCAGGCCGGTGCTGCGGGATCCATATCTCACGCTGACATGATCAAAGCGGAGCTCGCTCACCGTGTACCTCCCAAAGTTGCGATCGGCGAATCTTGTGTGTGCGCGGCGGCGGTGCTTGGTTCCGGCAGTGTCAGGCGGGTAGCCCCCTCCACGGGGTTCCAGCAGGCGACCCGGTGCTTGTCGCTGTGGATCGCGAGTTCGGGGTCGGATTCGAGGCACTGTGCCGTCGCCAGCGGGCAACGAGCAGCGAAGGCGCATCCGGGCGATACCTCCCCGGGTGCCGGCGGCCGGCCCGGGATCACACCGAGAGGCTGTCCGCGGTCGGTGTCCAGATCGGGCACGACCTCAAGCAGGGCGCGGGTATAGGGGTGTCGTGCGCCCGTGTAGAGTTCCGCCGTCGGAAGGTCTTCGACGATGCGCCCGGCGTACATGACAAGCACGCGCTCGCAGCTTTGCGAGACGACGGCGATGTCATGGCTGATCAGCAGGATCGCCGCGTTGGTCTCGGTGCGCACCCGATTGAGGAGCCGAAGCACCTGACGCTGCACCGTGACATCGAGGGCGGTGGTTGGTTCGTCGGCGATGATCAGCTTGGGGCTGTTCATGAGGCCCATGGCGATCATCGCCCGCTGTCGCATCCCGCCGGAGAACTCGTGCGGATACTGCTCGGCGCGGCGGGCGGCTGCGGGCACCCGCACTGCCTGGAGCCGCTCAACGGCGCGTTCCATGGCGTTCCGTCGGCTCATGACCTGATGTTCCTGTGCGGCTTCGGCGAGTTGACTGCCGATGCGTCGGGCGGGGTTGAAGGAGGTCAGTGGGTCCTGAAATACCATGGCCATTGACGTGCCGAGCAGCCTGCGAACGGTCTTCTCCGGTGCGGTCAGTATCTGGACGCCGTTGAACTCAAGGCGATCGGCGGTCACGACCCCAGGTGGTTCGATGAGTCGGGAGGCGGCCAGCGCGGTCAGGCTCTTGCCTGAGCCGGATTCGCCGACCACTCCCAGCGCCTCACCCACCCTGATCTCAAAGCTGACTCCCCGAACGGGGTGTACCGGGCCGCTGTGTGTTGGGTACGAGATTCGGAGGTTTTCGATGCTCAGGATCGTGTCGGTGGATTCGGTGGATTCGGTGGGAACCGCGTGGGTGGTGGGCAGCGGCAGGAACGCCGAACGGCGAATGGCGACGCGGCCACCGGCAACGGAGGCGGCGCTCTCGCCGAGCAGGTTGAACGCGAGACCGGCAATGACGACGGCGGCTGCCGGGCCGAAGGCTGCGGCGGGGTTGATGTAGATGCGGTTGAGTCCCTCGCTGAGCATCCTGCCCCAGTCGAAGGCGGGAAGTTGTACGCCGATACCGAGAAAAGAGAGGCCGGCGAAGGCCAGCAGCGCACCGCCGGCGGCAACGGTTGCGTTGACAATGAGAGGCTCGGCGATGTTAGGCAGTACGTGCCGGACGAGGATGCGCAGGCGCGAGACACCGGCGGTGCGCGCGGCGGAGATGAAGTCACGGCCAGCTATCGCGGCGGACATGGTCTGGGTGAGGCGGGCGAAGCCCGGGGCCATGGCAAAGCCGATGGCCAGCACAGCCCCGGTGGTGCCGACGCCGAAGATCACGGCGAAGAACAGCGCGAGGAGTAGGCCTGGAAAGGCTACGGCAATGTTGACGATGCCGACCACGATGCGTCCGGCCCAGCGCGGGAGCACGGAGGGGGCCGTACCGAGCAGGGTTCCGACCGTGACGCCGATCACGACGGCGATGACGGCGAGTGTGACCGAGAGCTGGGTGGCAACCAACACGCGGGCCAGGACGTCGCGGCCCAGCGCATCCGTTCCAAGGAGGTGCTCAGCGCTTGGACCCTGCTGAGTGCCGGAGGTGTCGATGGCCTGGGCCTGTGCGCCCCAGACGAGGGGGGCAAAGATCGCCAGCAGGGCTAAGAGAAGGACGAGGACCGTGGCGGTGGCCCCGACCGGGCTACGGACAATGGAAAGCCACTTCAGACGAGTGGGCATCAGGACTCCCGGATTGTTGAGCGTGGATCGAGAAGTGCAAGCACAATATCGATGAGGAGGTTGACGAGAAGTACGCCGATTCCATAGATGAGCACGATGGACTGCACCACCGGGTAGTCCTTGGACAGGATGGACTGCACGATCATCGTCCCCAGGCCCGGCCAGGCGAAAATGTTCTCGACAAGCACGGTGCCGGCGACCATGCCGCTGAGGAGTAGACCGGTCAGGGTGAGCGTCGCCGTCATGGCGTTGGGGAGGGCATGGCGTGTATAGATCTTGCGCGGTGCCAAGCGCTTGGCGCGGGCGGTGCGCACGAAGTCCTGGCCGAGGACGCTGAGGACCTCAACGCGGATGATGCGCGAGAAGACTGCGATTGGCCCGACTGCCAGTGCGACGACAGGTAAGACCAGCGCCAATGGGCTGTCATTGCCGGCGATCGGGAACCACCCGAGGTTGACCGCGAAGATGTAGACGAGCCCCACACCGAGGAGGAACTCGGGGATTGCTGCGAACACCACACAAATGATGGCGAAGCTGAGTTCGAGCCCGCGTCTGCGGCCGCTGCGGGTCGCCACGGCCGTGGTGACGCCGACCGGAAGCGCGACGAGCAGAACGAGGAGGCATGCGAGCAGGGCGAGCTGCAGGGTGGCAGGGAACCGTGTCGCGATAATGTGGGCGACCGGCTCGTTGGTGATGGTGGAAACTCCGAGATCGCCGGTGAAGAGCTTGGCGAAGTAGTTCACGTATTGCACGATCAGCGGCTGGTCGAGACCGAGCGCAGCGCGCCGGGCCTCGACCAGTTCGGCTGGTGCGTTCATGCCGAGTGCCGCGCGAACCGGATCGCCGGGCACGAGGTGGATCATGAGGAAGGCCGCCGTGATCAGCACCCACAGCGAGAAGATGAACTGTCCGCCGCGTCGCAGCGCGAAGGTCAGCCAGGGGCTGATTCCCAGTGGCGTGGCGGCGGGTGCGGCCACTGTTTCGGTCATGGTGCTGGTCATGGGGCTAGCCGTTTCTTGGGTTACTTGAACAGACGGATTGACGCGGGCTCGAGGGTGTCGTTCACAGTGAACTCAGCCTTGCTGCCGAACACTGACAAAACCGAGTTCGCGAACGGGATGACGTCTGCGGCGCCGATCAGGGCTGCCTCGGCGTTCGACCAGTCCTCACACCCCTCTTTGCCCGGTTTCGTCGCGGCCGAGCTCGCGGCCGCGATGTAGTCCGCGTTATTGGTGTAGCCGAAGTTTGAGCCGTTCGGCGGGGTTTTGCCGGAGAAGAATGGCACGACCTGGCTGGGCAGGCCAACGCCGAAGGGGATGAGTGAAAGGTCCCAGTCGCCGGTACTGAAGAGCGCCTCGCTCACGCCGTTGGCATCGACACCCTTGGGCGTCGCCTCAACACCGATCTCTTTCAACATTGACTGCAGCAGTTCTGAGGTCGGGCCGAAAGTGGCGGAAACATACGAAGGGTAGATGACAGTGAGTGAGAGCCTGGCCCCGTCTTTCTGGCGGATGCCGTCGGATCCGGGCTTCCAGCCGGCAGCATCGAGCGCCTCAGCTGCAGCCTTCACATCAAATGCCGGGGTGTTGGCCGCCGCCACGTCGGCATTGCAGGGGTTCGGTGCCATGTTGACGAGGTTGCTCGGCGCGACGCCCGTTCCGCTCGTGAGAACCGAGCGCAGTTTTTCCAGGTCCAGGCCCTGGGTGAGGGCAACGCGAAGTGCCTCATCGGAAAGCAGCTTCTTTGGGTTCTTGTTGAAGTGAACCTGTCCCAAACCAGCTTGGACATCACTGGAGAACAGCTTCTTGGCGCGCAGCCGTTCGGAATCGGGCCCTCCAACCTGTGCGGCGTTCAGCTCGCCGGAAAGCAGCAAGTTTGTCACAGTTGTCTCGTTGGGGATGACCTTGAAGATGACGGTGGCGGGAATGCCGGCCTGCTTCGAGTCCCAGTTGTCTGGCCCCCAAACGAACTCCTTGCGCCGGGTCAGCGTGTATTGCGAGTTCGGGGCGATCTCCGTCATCGTGTACATGCCGGTTGCGCCTTCGCCCTTGGCGAGGGCGTCCGGGTTGGCCAGAGACGGTCCGCAGACCATGTGCACGTTGCCCAGGTTTTCGAGGAGGAACGCGTCGGGCGCACCGCTCGTCACACTCAGCATGCCAGTGGCGTTGTCGCCTGTCGCGACGGTGCCGGCCTGGACGTTCACCCCGATGAGGGGTGAGCCGTTTTTCGGGTCTGCAATAAAGTTGATGTTCTCGGCGAGCATTGAGGCCGTGATCGCGGTCCCGTCAGCGCAGGTGGCGTCGTTGCGCAGGGTGAAGGTGGCCTTTGTGGTGTCGGCCTTCCACGCGCTCGCGAGCCCGGAACGGATGGTGCCGTCCTTGCCCACCTCAATGAGGCGCGAATAGAGGAATCGGTCAATGGTGCGCGCACCGCTCATCGCGGTGATCATGGGGTTGAGGTTTCCAGGGTCGGCGCCGATTGCCATCGTGAAGGTACTGTCGACGGCAAGCTCGTTGCCGGCTTCGTTGCCGGAAACGCCGGGCGTGGTGCAAGCACTGAGAGTGAGTGCTGCGGCCCCAGCGAGGGCGACGAATGGGGTGATGGAACGCATGGGATTTCTCCAGTTGGTCGTGTTTGAGGTGGGATGTGTGCCTAGAGTTACAAGGAGAGCGCCCGGAGGTGCTCAACCGCGAGGTGACCGGCGACGCCGATGGAGGCGTCGACGGGGGGCAACCGGTCTGCCAGCGAGTCGGCTCTGGTGAAGACCGCTACCGCATACTGCCGCCCGTCCGGGTAGGTGACGACGCCCGCCTCGTTGCGCACTGCGGGCATGGTTCCTGTCTTCGCGGCAATCCGTACATCACTTGGGAATCCTGACGACAGCCGGTGCGGCCAGACTTGCTGCGCCATGATGTCTCTGGCGATCCTGCAGGCAGTTGGAGACGCCGCGGTGTCGGTCCAGATTGCATTCAAGAGTGTTGTGATATCCCGCGGAGTCGATGCGGTAGTGCGCAGCGGATCAAGGACCGAAAGGCCCCGGATCTGCTCGGCCGTCGCTGCTTCCAGCAAATCCTTGAAGTCGCTCTTCGTGCCGCCGCCCAGGTCCTCGACGACCGAAGCGAACAAGTCTTCGCAGCAGCCAATCAGTCGCGTCTGGCTGAGCCCCAGGTCGCTTACGACCTGCTCAACTGCCTCCCGACCGAGTCGGTGGTAAAGGATGTCGGTTGCGGCGTTATCGCTCAACGTCATCATGTTGTGGGCAAGGTCGCGCCAGCTGGCCTCGACATCGTCGGCGAAGCCGGCGACGCCGACCCCGCCGATGCGGTAGCGGGCACTTACAACTGTCCGCCCGCGTGGATCCAGCAGGCCGGCATCGACCGCGCGGACGTAGGCAACCAAGACAATGACCTTGAAGACGGACGCGAGAACTACGGGCTCGTCGGATCGGACGGAAACTTCTCGGCCGTAGTCGGCCCCGATTTCACGTGCGTGTAGGAAACCGGTGGCTCCAACCCGCGCGAAGACGTCCGAGATTGCGCCGCTCATGCTGACACCCGCCGGTCGGCTCGACCGGTGTGCAGGTACAGTGCGTTGCCGTTGCCGTCATTGCCGACGAAAGCGTGCGGTGTGTGCATTCCTTGACGTGCTTGGCGTGCGATGAGAGTGTCGCCCTTCCAATGCACGAGCTCCACCGGCGGCTGATCGGGGGCAAGCCCGGCGAATATTCCCTTCATCTTCTGCTCGATCCAGATGCGCCCATCTGCGTCCTGGGTGACGTGGGAGTCGGCGACCCGGGAACCGTAGGTGCCGACGTAGCGCGAGGCATCAATGGGGTGGACGTCGGTGGCGGGGCTGGGAAGCTCCGGCACCACAATGCCGGTGAGGCGATTGATGACGGGGGAGATGAGCTCCTTATACAGGCCAACAGCGTGGCCGCCGTTTGTCAGTACTGCAATCGCAGCCTTATGCCCGGGGATCACGCGGAGAAACGCGCTCTGGCCGAGCGTTCCTCCGTTGTGGCCGATGACCGGCCCACCCTCCCAATTGAACAGCTCCCAACCAAGTCCCCAGCCGTCGCTCGTGGCACGAAGCTCCGGAAGCTTGACCTGCTGTTCCTGCATTGCGGCAACGCTTTGGGCGCTCAGAACCTGTTTGCCATCCGGGCCAACTCCGCCGTCGATGTGCATCCTCGCGAAGGTGATGAGGTCGCTCGCGCTCATAGCGAAAACGGAACCGGCCGGAGAGTTCGAACGCACAAGCGACCAGACCTGAGCCGGCTCCGGGGCGGCGCCCTCGGCAGGGCTGATGTGACCAAGCGCTGCACGGAACCTGATTGCCTCGCCGGCACCCGTGGCCGCATGCGTGAGCTGCAGCGGGCCGATGAGGTGTTCGCGCAGGCAAGCCTCATAGTGTTTCCCGCGAACAACCTCGACAATGCGGCCGAGAACCGAGAAGGCAGCGTTGTTGTAGGAGAACATTTCGCCGGGCTCAAAGAGCTGAGGCACATCGGCGAGGATCGGCATGAACTTCTCGACGGCGTCTTCGCCCTCGGTCGTTGAGGTGAAGATGTCGCCCTCGAAACCGGACAGGTGGCTGAGGAGTTGACGAACGGTGATCTTCGCCGCGGCGGCCTCGTCGGCGAGGACGAAGTCCTTGACGTAGCGGCGAACGGGCGCGTCGAGGTCGACGAGTCCCTCATCGACCAGCTGCATGACGAGCGAGGTTGTCCAGATCTTGGTGATGGAACCGATCTGGAAGACGGAGTCGGTGGTGGCCTCAACACCGCTCGCTTTATTCAAGATGCCTGCCGCGGCCCGGACCACGTCTCCATCACTGAGAATCGCCACGGATGCGGCGGGTACCTGGTATTTGGCGATGAGGTGGGGCAGCCTTTCCTCGACCCAAGCACCAATCTGAGACAGTGATTCAACCATGAAAATTCCTCCGCGTTGAGAATGCGATTTCGCTGAGCCTATTCGCTGCAGCCTCACTAAAACGGGTAGCAAACGACGAGACTTGTGTGCATTTTGGTTCGATCGGACAAGGTGCCGAGCTCGCCGCTGGGTGCGTCGGGCCGCGCCGATCCCGGGCTAAGAAGGTGTCGATCATCGGGGGTCCCCCTTGAGTGCGCGGCCGGGGAACGCGTCCGTCAGCATGAGACCGTCCCGCACCACGGCGGTACCGCCAACAAAGAGATGGCGCACACCGACTGAGGGACGGGTGGAATCGAGGTAACTTGCGGCGTCGGAGAATCGCTCCGGTTCGATCACGACGATGTCGGCATCGGCACCGATACCGATGTGGCCCTTGGTCCGTGCGCCGGATGCTGCATCATCGAGAACTCGCGCCGGCAAGTAGGAGCAGCGCCGGAACGCCTCCAGCCAGCTCCAGGCGCCGGTCTCGCGCACCATCATGCGAATTGAACGGGCAAACGTTCCTGCCGTGCGAGGGTGGGTGGCGCCGCCGGCCGGTAGCGGCCATTGAAGCGATTCGCGAACCTCTCCGCCCCAATTGACGGGCATGGCATCACTCGCGACGATGGCATCGGGAAAGGCGAGGGCGCTCTGAAGCAGTGCCCGGTCGCCCGGATCCTCTTCATTGAGGAACGCGACTACGCACTCGGCGGCCGGGTCGGTGCGGCGAATCTCGCTCAGCCGCCCGGCATCCGCGACCCGTTCACCGGTGGCGACGATCGTGATGTCGCTGGGTTTGATGCCCCAGGCGCCGAGGCGTTCCGGGGCAAGGAAGAATGCGCCGATCGCTGTGCTGCCCGCGCCATAGGGGTAGGTCTCCACAGTGACCCGGCTTCCCTCGGCCTGGGAGCGTTCGAGCATGCCAAGCACACGGTCAACGTGTCGGCGGGAGGTGCTGTTGACGTGGCAGTGGTGCATGGCCGCGCCGGTCTCGGCAGCGGTAATCATGATTTCCGATGAGCCGTCGATCGGTGTCGTCGGATCGGCCTCGATCAGTTCCCGCACATGGGTGAATGTGGGAGCGTTCGCTGCGGCGGCGAGACGCGCGACCGCAAGGAACTCTGCTGGATCGGTGCGCGGCGCGTAGCCGAGCAGGATGCCGATTCCGAGAGCGCCGTCTGCGATCTCTGTCTCGAGTTGCCCGAGCCAGGCGTTCAACTCACGCGGGGTCGAACCGCGCTGCCACTCTGGTTTTGCGAGTAGGCCCAGGGCGTTGTGCGCATCGGCGATCGGCGCCATTCCCAGGTGAGCAAAGGCCCGCGCCTGCGTCCAGGAGGCCGAAAAGCCGTAGTTGAGGGGGCGGCCCTCGCGGGCTGCATTGGCCATTGCCGCAGCGACGGGGGCCAGCCCGGCTTCGAGGTCAAGTGCCGTTGTGACTCCGTCCATCGCCTGCAGGCGCTGCCCTGCGATAGAGTGAACGTGGCTGTGGAGGTCGACGAAGCCAGGGCCGACAATGCATCCGCTGACGTCGATGACCGTGGCCCTTTCGGTCTCGGCGAGGGAGAGCTGGGCCCCGGCCGCGACTACGCGGCCATTCTCGATAAGGAGATCGCCGATTTGGTCATGGCCGGTGCCGGGGTCGATGACCCGCCCGCCCCTAAGAAGTATCCGCATTGAGCCAGCTTGGCAGAGATCGGATCCGAGCCAATTGGTGATTCCGACGATTGTCACCCGGCGACATCGTCGGGTTGAACCACATAGGCGCCATCCCGCCGACCGGCCACATGGCCACTACCATGTCAGCCTGTGGACACGATCGGAACGACAAAATCAGGATCGTCTTGTAGCCAACGATTAGGGGAAAACTCGGACGGAGCTAAGCGTCGAGCCGAATATCGGGATCACGCGTTTCTGGCCCAGGAGAAACCGATGCTCCAGTGGAGTTGAGCGCATTCTGCGTGTTCGATGCGCCGACAAATGTGGATGGTCCGCATTCACCGTAAGTCACCCGATGATGCAGCGATGAGTGGCCTGGACGCATGTCGGAGACCCTGACAGTCACTGCAAGCCTGGCAGCTGGTGGCTCACTTGTAGCCTTCGCAGGATCTTCCTACCTTGGCCTAGGCGTTCAGGCTCCCGCGTTTGACTGGGGTCGCCTGCTTAACGAAGGACTGGACAAGAACTATGTCAACCCGGCCACAGCATTGGCTCCTGCTGCCGCCGTAGTGTTTGTCGGCGTCGTATTTACCCTGCTTGGCGAGACGCTCTCGAGGGGCTTTGGTATTGAGACGATTCCGGGGCGCCGACTCAAATCAAAGCCCCCTGATGCATCGAGCCAAACACCAGCGGCAACCGTTGATCCCGCAGAGACTGTGGTTGATGTTCGTAACTTGACGGTCGCAGCACCTCAGGAACAGGGCTGGAACACGGTGGTCAACGATGCCAGCTTCCAGGTGAAGCGCGGCGAAATCGTTGGCCTCGTGGGGAGTCTGGTTCAGAAAAGTCGCTGACGTATGGCTGTGGCCGCATTTCTCGAGGACCCGCTTGACGTCAGCGCGGGCAGCGTCGGCTTCGATGGCTCGGAACTTACACAGTCCCCGATCCTGAACGGCGACCCAGCCGCGATCCTGCTGGTTTCCTACGACATTGCGTTGTCACAGGCCTCTGTTCACGGGTTGCTCGTGATGTACAAAGGCTCATTTGTTGAGGACATCAAGGTTCCAGATCTCGTGGCAGGCAAAGCCCAACACGCGTACACCAAAGCACTCATCAATGCAGTTCCCAGCATGAATGCGCCCAAGGTCCAGCCGTTCACCACCATCCCTGAGGTCATCGTTTTCCAAACTACAGCGGTCAGCCAAGAGACACCCGATTTGGACAGAGAAGTTGCGGTCGCAAGAACCGCCGCCGGGTTCCATGAACCAGCTCACGGGCAGGTTCTCCTTGATGGGGAGTCGATGTGACAGGGGCAGGGCTGTGAGCCGTATCGGCGATGATCTGTGGTCATGAAACGCGCCGAAGTGGCCGAAGTGATTGAACAGGTCCCCGCACGCAAGTCATTGACGACCCCCAGGACCCCTATATGCAGGAGCTAACGCGGTGCCGCAAATCGGCGTTCCGCTCCTTCGGTGAGGTTTTCCTCGGCTGGCACGCAAGTGGTTTATCTCCACTCGGTCGCGGACAAGGTGAATCCTACTGGCCGTTCACTATGGAGATGTCACCGTTGCGAGTGTCCACCTGAATGGCGCGCATGCTCGCCCTGGATTCGGCGACACTTACGGTCACTTTGCCATTCTTCGTTTTCGTGTCCACCCGGTAGTCCGACTCCGGAAGGGCTAGTTCGACGTTTCCATCATCACTTTTCACACCGACGTTGTCCGGGACTGTCCCGAAGCCTAACTGAACGTCGCCATTGTCCGAGTTGACGGTGACGGACGGCGCCGAGATCATGTCTCCGGCGATGTTTCCGTTGTCACTTGTCAGATCAAGCTTGTGGCCACTGAAGGTGTTCAACCGGATGTCTCCCTTGCCCGTGGTTGCAGTTAGATCTGTGCTGATTTCGGAAGCCTGGATTGAACCGTCGGTGTTTTCAGCACTGATCACGGCGTTTTGGGGGACCTTGACCAGGTAGCGGGCCTTGCAGGTGATCGACACTCCTGCACAGTCGGTCTTGAGCGTCAGCGTGTTTCCTGCGAGGCCCCATTCCGACTCGGGGGCGTTGCCATTGACAGAGCCGCTGATTTGTCGTTCCACCTGGATATCTTGAATATCCGCCGGAACAACTTTTAGCTCCGAGGCATTGGCCTCTATCGAGAGATTCCTGCCCGTGAAATCGAAAGTTTTTGACTCCTTGGGAGCGGTGGCGAACTCATCGCCGCTGCTGCAAGCGGTGACGGCGAGTGAGATGGTGCAGGCTGCGAGGATTGCGGCCAGGGCTCGGTATCCAGTAGTCATGTGTGGGGTTCCTTGGGATCTTTGAGTTCGACGCGGATCATGGGGCGGGTTTGGACTGAATTGTGGATTGCGACCTGCGTGAACTGAATCTCCGCAAGGTGATCGCCATGGAAAATCGCGCGTTGGAGGCGTTCATGTGCGAAGGACGCGCACGGCGATCGTTCTCGAGGCTTGGGCGGATTGGACTGCGAGCGCCAGGCAGGTCGTGGCCAGCGTTGCAAGGGCCAGTCCGCCAAGAAGGATCCACGGGATCCCGGCAAACAGGTCAAAGGGATCGAGCCGGGCACCTGTGGCGATGGTGATGCCAGTGATGGCGAGAGTGAGCGCGCCGAAAACGATGGCAGTGCCGGCGTAAATGACGCCTTCAAGGATTGCTGATTGCGCAGTGACTCCGGGCGGGGCGCCTGCGACGTTGATCAGTGCCGAGTCGCGTCGTCGTTCCTTTCCCACCAAAGCGATAACGGCAAGGCCACCCACCCACGCGACAACGAAGACCCATCCCAGTACCACCAGGACGTCTCCCAAGCCTGCGGTGCTGTTTGGCATCACGTTTCCCATCACGATGAAAAGCCCGACGAGTGAGAGGGAGAGCGCGAAAGGCAGCACGGTGGTGACACTTCGTGCGGCACGGGTGCGGCACGACTGCACGGCAAGATGCCACGCTACGTTTCGCGATGGTACTAAAGCGGTCCACAGCTTCATCAGGGGTGTGAATACCCAGGGTCCCATGAGAAGCAGCAGGCAGATGAGGAACAAATTTCCGGCGAATACGAAGGCAGTTCGTTGAGCCAAGCCGCCCTCGAGTTCCAGTCCGAGCCCGGGAATCCACATGCCGACTACACCGGCAACGAGGCACAGTGCGAAGATGCTGCGGGCGATCCCGGGGCTGGCGGCTGAATCGGTAGCGTCGCGGAATGCTCGTATTTCGGGTGTTCGCGCAGCCCTTGTGGTTACGCCCCATCCGCCAAGCAAACAGGGGATGATCCCGGAGAGCAGACTAATACCGACGTGCCATAACTCGAATGCCACAGAGGCGTTGTGGAGGTTGAGCCCGGTATTGGCCCATTGCTGAATGGTGATGCCAGCCACCAGATGGGCTGGCAAAATGGCCAGCGTGCCGGCGATCAGCCCCAGCACCAGGAGCTCGATGCGAAGAGTGGCCCTGACCTGATGGCGCGGGATCCCTAGGATTAGCCACAGCGCGTGCTCCCTGCGTTGCGTCGTCAAGGTCAGCCCGACGGTTGATGCAATGACACCCATGGCGGCGAGCGCCGTGAAGAAAACGATGTTTCCCCCGAGTGCAATGGAAGCCGAGACCATTCTCGAATCGTCGGCAGTCTGGGCGGCCGAGATTGTCGTGAACATGGCGATGAGTGAGCCAGCCGCACATGCGGCACCGATGAGTGCGCAGAACAGCGCCCACAACCACATGGCCGCCTGCATCCGAATGTCGGCCAGGACGAGGCGGATCATGAGCTGGATCCGACTGTTTCGTCCTCAGATTGAGCGGCGAGCACCGCTTCGCCCACGGCATGAGCATCGCCTCCCGGGAGGATCCGATGCACGCGGCCTGAGCCCAAAACCACCACGTGGTCTGCGCGGGCCGCGGCGTGGGGATCATGGGTGACCATCACCACTGAAGTCCCTTGGGCAGGCAGTGCCTGCAGCCAATCCAGCACCAAATGGCCGGACTTGAGATCCAGCGCACCGGTTGGCTCGTCCGCGAACACGATCCGCGACTGGTTGGCGACAACCCGTGCAATAGCTACGCGTTGACGTTCACCTCCGGACAAACGGTCGGGCCGGCGACGCGCAAGCTTGCTGATACCTAGGCGGGTCATGGCCTCAGAGACCGCGGCACGCGGGATTCGGTGTCCCGCCAACCGTGCGGGAAGTGCGATGTTGTCTTCGACTGTCAGTGAGCTGACCAGATTGTATTCCTGAAAGACGAAGCCAATGTTTTGGCTGCGAAACGCGGCGCGTTGACGGGGTTTGAGTGCGAGCGTGTTCGTGCCGAGGACTTCGATGGAGCCGGAGGTCGCTTGTTCGAGTCCCGCAGCACACAGCAGCAGCGTGGATTTGCCCGAGCCAGAGGGGCCCACGATCGCCGTGAGGCGCCCCTCCGGGATGTCCAAGGTGATGTTCTGAAGGACTTGTGTGATCTCCCGACGACGTCCGGGCACGGGAAACCCCATGTTGACCCCGCGCAAACGGATGCACGGGTTGAGGGACTTAATGTTGTGTGGCATGTACTCATCCAACGCTTTATTTTGAGTCAGGGCACGGGTATTAGCCCCCTAGGGTGGTAGAGCTGGCTCTACATTCAGCACGAGGGACCCCCTGTAAAATGGGGGAATGCCGCACTTTCATTCTGGTCGTCGTGTGCTCACGGAGATCATCGCGGGTGCGGTTTTTCCGGTGATACTCGCCAGCGTGGTCGTCCTGCCAATTTCGGCGATCGCTGTAGCCGAGGCCGACCGACGTCGTGCCCTGTTTTGCGGTGCACCCTCCATGCCGCTGCGCCCAGCTGGGCAGAGCTGGAGATCGTGGATCCGCTTTCGCCTGGGAGATTGGGCATTGTGGCGCACGGACCTGCCCGTCTTCCTTACCGCACTCGTGTTGTGTGCATTGTCTTTGATCGTTTCGTTCTTCGGACTCATCAGCACCTCGGTGCTCGTTTTCAATCCCGCGCTCTGGGCCTTTGGGATCGAAGCAGTAGTTGGACCGTTCAAACCAATGAGTTTGCTACAGGCCTGGGTCGCTGTACCGGTAGGTCTACTTCTCGGAGTCGTAACTGCGGCCATCCTGACGGCAATCTCGTTGCTACGCGATGCTTCCCTCAAGGCGTTCCTCACGGCCTCGGAGCAAGACCTGATCGCCAAACTCGACAAACTACGCAGCAGTCGGGCCTCATTGACTGAGGCATTCGAAGCTGAGCGCCAACGGATCGAACGCGATCTTCATGATGGGGCGCAACAGGAGCTTATGGCAGTCGTGTTGCGTTTGGGAATCCTAGAGGCCGCAGCCCTGACCCAGGAAGAAACCTCCATCTCCAGGCAAGCCACGAGTGCCAGAGAGCAAGCCGAGCACGCGCTGGAGCGCCTGCGACAAACTGTGCGTGACATCCATCCCCGGGAACTTAGCGATTTCGGGTTGAAAGTTGCCGTTGAAGAACTCGCTGCACGCTCACCGTTAGGCATCGAATTCACGGCAACGGGTGAGGATTCCCTGTTGTCTTCACCTACAGCTGCGGCAATCTACTTTTCCATTTCGGAGGCACTCACGAATGTAACGAAGCACGCGAAGGTGGACCAGGCCTGGATCGAAATACGCTGCGGGGGCGCTGGGGTCTGGGCGCGGGTGCGTGACGAAGGCAGGGGTGGAGTCGACATTGCGGCGGGGTCAGGTCTCGCAGGGCTAAGGGAGCGGATGAGGAGCATCGGTGGGGATCTCGAAATCAACAGTCCAGCAGGCGGTGGCACAGAAGTGACAGCCTCGGCACCGTGTGAACCAACATGGTAAATATGGAGACCTTCTTTCTGCTGCAGCGGATATACCCATGAAAATTGTGCTGGCTGATGACAGCCTGCTGATGCGGGCCGGCATTCGCGAAATATTGATGTCCAACGGTCACGATGTGATTCGTGAGTGCGAAAGCGCATCCGAACTTATCCTTGCTGTCGATTCACTCGCGCGCACCGCGGAACTGCCGGAACTCGTACTGACCGACGTACGGATGCCACCAGGTAACACCGACGATGGACTTCGCGCGGCCATCGAGCTGCGCGCCCGGCATCGGGGGTTGCCCATCCTCGTTCTGTCCGCCTACGTCACAGGCCCATATGTGAAGGAACTATTGAAAGGACCGGGCGCAGACGGGGCAGTGGGCTACCTGTTGAAAGAGAAGGTAGGTCGCATTGCGGACTTCCTTCGTGTACTGGACACTGTCGCAGGAGGAGGGGTGGTTATTGATCCCGAAGTTGTCAGGCATATCACCCATACAGGATTAGAACACGGCCCCTTGGCACGACTCACTCCTCGTGAACAGGAGGTCTTGGCCTTGATGGCGGAGGGACGTTCAAACGCGGAAATTGCCCAGGAACTCTTTCTGTCAGGTGCCGCCGTAAGTAAGCATGTGGCGAACGTATTTCTCAAAATGGGGATGCCGCCCGGCCAAGACAACCGTCGCGTGAGAGCGATCCTGACATGGTTCGAATACCACTAAGTCGCCTGCTCCCATCGATCCCGGCTGTTGTTTCAGGGCCTCGTGGGCCACGAAGAGTTAAATCAAGGCCATCAGGTAAGTCTTGCTAGCCACGTGCACTGCAAGCCACTCGGGTCTGATGATGACGGCGCGATGGCTACGTGTGGGTGGTTACCTAGTCTTGCGCTGAAAGCAGCCGAAAAATCGCCCGCACGTGAGGCCCAGGGCGACGATTTACGGCAGGCGGAATTGATGAAGCGCGCTTTGGACTGGGTGCGTTGGCGACTTCCGGGGTGCTGGTGACCGTATCTTAGACCGAGGGCGAACGCGCAAGTCCGGGCCGCCAGCCCCCATCATTCGCCCGATTTTCCCGGTTACTTGTGGGGACTCCTCGAGGGGGTGCCAGCAACCAGCCACCATAGGCGCAGGGGCCAGTGCGTCCACGGGTTCGCCCTGGTGTCAGGTGCGTGGTCCCCGGTCGCGAGCACGGTAGCCAAAAAGTGCTGCCACCCCTGGGGGTATAGAGGTCGTCGTAGAGCGATTGACGGAGGCTTCATGCCCACGCCGCGGGCCACAGCGGACAGCGACATGCCGGCCGCCCAATCTCGCGTCACAGGCCGACGGCAGCCGCGAGCATCTCCGCAACGGTGGGCTCTCGGCGGATCCGGCGCCTGTCCCAGGGACCGTCCATCTCTCGGGAATGCGCCCAATGGCATCAGGAAAAACGGGGCGTTAGGAATTGATTTCCGACTCCCGACGGGCGGCAGTCTCCCCGATCCCCACGTCTGCTGCCCAGGCTTCATGCAAGGCGGTCAGTTCCTCGGCAACTGTTGCTTCGGCGTCGTACAGGTTGGTGGTTTCGGCAGGATCCGCGGCAAGGTTGCACAGGAAGAAGCCGCTGCCGGCTTCGGTATGCTCCACGTCCCGAATATGCTCGGCCACCGGTGAGCCCGGTTCCACCCAGTGCAGTTTCCAGTCGCCCCGGCGCACCGACCACTGCCAGCCGCAGTCCCAGTGCAGGGCTTCGTGGCCGCTGGTGGCGAGCAGGTCCCGGCCGTCGCTGTGTGCGTAGGCCGCAGGGTCTGCGCCGGCGGCAGCCATGGCGGTGGGCAGTATGTCCATTGAGCTCGTGAGTCCCTCATCGACGGAATTGGCTGGCATTCGGCCCGGCCAACGCAGCAGGAACGGCACCCGCACGCCACCCTCCCAGAGCGTGTACTTGGTCCCGCGAAGGGGCAGATTGCGGCCATAGTTGCAAGTGGAACCACCATTGTCCGTCAGGTAGACCACTATGGTGTCCTCCGCAAGGCCAAGTTCGTCGAGTTGGTCGAGTATGAGCCCGATCTGCGCGTCCATGAGTTCCAGCTGCGCCAGATAGTAGCCGCGGCCATTCTCCAGATGCGGGCTGATGGCACCGTCGTACCAATCAATGTACTTGCTAGCGCCAGGGTTCCAGTCCTCGTAGGCGGGCAGGCCTCGCTTGGCCAGTTCCTCGGAGGGCAGCTGCCAGCAGAAGTTGTGCACGGCGTTGAAGGCCACGGTGGCCAAGAAGGGCTTGTCTGCGTGGTCTGCCACGAATTTGCGCGTCTGCTCGCCGATGGCGTCGGTCAGGAAGCCTTCCAATTCCTGTGGCTCCTCGCCGTTCCACAGCGGCTGGACGGCCATGCGGAACGCCGCCTCCTCACCGTACTCTTCCACTGCCTCCTCCGAGTGATGGAGGTAGTTGAGTCTGCCCATCGATTCCCCCGCCAGCCCGTAGAAAGATACGTCGTAGCCGTGCTGCGGTGGCGTTCCCCGGTCTCCGTGGTGCTCGCTGCCGTAGTGGATCTTGCCAAAATACCCGGTGGTGTAGCCCTCATTCCGGAGCAGCTCGGCAATGGTTGGCACGTTTTCGGGGCTGATTTCCGAGTCCGTGAACCAGCGCGCACCCCACCGCTGCTGGTAGCTCCCGGCCGCAAGCCCCGCCCGCGACGGCGAACAAATCGGCGCTGTCACATACGCGTTCGAGTAGGAGGTGCCCTCCTGTGCCAGACGGTCGAGCGCGGGCGTGTTCACGTCGTCCTGGATGCCCAGGCCGGAACGATCCGCATAGCCGTGGTCATCGGAAACGATGACCACGATGTTGGGCTGGCGCTTTGTCGCGGCAGAGGGCATAACTTCTCCTACAAAGTGGGGGTTTACGGGATAGGGCCGTTCGCTGGCCGCAGGCGATGAACTAGGGATCGTCATGAGTAGTCGTTTCAGACAGAGAGTTGGGTGGTTTTGGGGCCCTGCGCGGTGTCCGCAGCCGTTGTAGAGGCGGGCTGCCGGTACAACTTGGCTGAGCGAAGCAGGCGCCCGAGCAGGATCAGTAGGAGTGCGCCGGCGAACAGGAGGCCGCCCATAACCCACAGACTCGAGTTGAAGTCGCCACTTGCCTCCCTGAGTACGCCGGTCAAGGCAGGTGCGGCGAGACCGGACAGATTGGCGAGCGTTGACACTAGGGCTGCGCCCGCAGCAAACGTGGCTCCTCCGGCGAAGTACTTCGGCAGATGGTAGAGCAGCGGCGTTACGGGCAGTGCAGCTGCGACCACGACCGAGAGCAGGGTGATCTTAATCGCCGGCGACGATGGGAACACCGAACATATGAGGGCCGTCCCGCTGATGGCCAGCAGTACCGCGGCAAAACCTATGGGGCGCCCCGAGCGGTCGGCATGCCGGCTGATGATCAGCATCGAGATGACCGCGGCGGCAAAGGGGATGGCCGTCAGGAGGGCGATCTGCATCGGCGAAAGCTGGATTCCGAACGATGCCTGCATGTCTCCTACGAGCTGTGGCAGGAAGAAGCTGAACGCGTAAATGCCGAATGAGGAGCAAAAACCGATCACGGCGAGGATATAGATCCGGGGTTCGCGGAGCGCGGCGATGAGGCCTCCAATAGCCGACGCAGGAGACTCTCGGTCCTCGGCGGCGAGGACTTGCGTAAGGGCCTCCCGCTCCTCATTACTGAGCCAGCGGGCGTCCTGGGGCTTGGATGGCAGCTTTGCCAGCACGTAGAAACCTATCAGGACAGCCGGCAAGCCCTCGACGAAAAACATGACTTGCCAGCCCTGCAGTCCGAAAGCGCCGTGCCCGACCTCGATGATCCATGTTGAGAAGGGTGATCCGAACACCATGGCAATAGGCAGCGCGACCAGGAAGCCCGCCGAAACCCGAGCACGGTAGCCCGCGGGAAACCAGTGGCTCAGGTAGAGGACGATGCCCGGCAATAATCCGGCCTCGGCGGCGCCGAGCAGGAGGCGCAGCACGTAAAACCAGGTCTCGTTCTGGACAAACATCATGAGCACGGAGATCACGCCCCACGTGAGCATGATGCGGGCGATCCAGAACCGGGCGCCAAGACGGTACATGAGCATATTGCTCGGCACCTCAAAGAGACAGTAGGTAATAAAGAAAATTCCAGCGCCGAGACCGTACGCTGCGGTGCTGAGGCCAATGTCAGCCTTCATGCTGGATGCTGCGAATGCGATGTTAACTCGGTCAAGGTAACTGATGAAGTAAATCAGCCCGAGGAGTGGAACGAGTCGGACGGTAGCCTTACTCACGGCCGTTGTGAGGACTGATGTCCGTGTTGTGTCATTGTGTTGGGACATGGTGGGGCCTTTCAAATCAGGTGAGCGCGGCTGCCGTCGAGGGGACACCTACGGGCGAATCACGCGTGGTAGCGGCCGGAGACGCCGCGGCCGGGCAAGATATTTTCCTTCAATTCGCCGCCGGAAAGCACGCAGCGGTCCCCGACAAGCAGTTCGCATACGCCCACGGACGGCTGCGCACCATTGCCGTAATCGGCGACATCCCGGATGTTTTCAGCATCGAAGACAACGATGTCGGCGCCGCAGCCGACCTGGAGGTTCCATTTGCTCGTCGGCACGCGGGCTTCGCAACTGAATTTCTCCACCACGGCGAGAGTCATCAGCGGCTCAAACAAGGTTTCCTCTTTCACTCGGAGTATGCACGGGAGCCAAAATGCGCCAGGGTGCTATTTTGCGATTCATGATTCCTCCACGATCCATCGGCGTCCGCCGGGCGCCGGTGCCGCAGGGCCTTGGGGATAGCCTGCCGCGGAAAGGAGGTTGATTCATTGGTCGATCCGAAGAAATGGGCCGTGGGAGTTGGCGAATCCTACAATCGAGCCTGCGTGGCCGCAGCCCGAGACGACAAACCCGCGCAGTTGGTAGTCAGGTGACTACTCGTGTTCCATCGCGTCTCCGTCCTTAAGCTCCCACTTGAGAACAAAGCGTTCCCGGCTACGCTGCCAACTACACGGAAGACACGCAGGTAGTGCGGCCAACGGTCCGGAGGATGGCCTTGGTCTTGACCAAAACCTCCACGGGGGCGGACCTGTCTGCCGCCAGGACTGCCTGCCGGGCTTCTGAAACAGGGGCGTACCGTTTCGCGTCGTACAGGCCCGAGAGGCGAGATCTGCTGCATTGACCTGGACATCCGGCCGGTCAATTCGGGGGCTTCAAGAGCTTCGTTATTCACTGAGAGTGGCTGCTCCAGTCTCAGCGCTCGTACGCCAGCGATTTTGTCTTTCAAATCTGCGCGAATTGTTGCCCATTCTTGGTCCCTGTTTGGGCGTTTCGCAACGTCGTAGGCCATGCTGAGGCTCATATTGAGTTCTTGGTAACCGCCACTCTTGTGCGGTGAACCGGGGGGCCGAATGCAACCGTGAAGCATGTTCTGCTGCGGCGTTTTGTCAATGTTCGGTATTGGGCGCCCAATGCCTCGACGACATCTCGAGCTTCAGAAAAGGCAATCCGATTTTCCAGTGGTATGTACACGTAGCGTCCGTCATTGGGCGAGTGGTCTTCAATCCACCGAGCCCCACAGCTGTGCAACCACGTTTAAAGAAATTTCACATCGACTTCGACCCAATCGATGCCTGCAACCGATGAGTCGAAGTCTACGTGTCGCGGTTCCGGTTTCCAGCGTGACTAACGGGTCGCAGGAAGACCTCGGTGAACACCCAAGGTCCGGACTGTGTGCGGGGCTCCATGGAGGGCGATAGCGGTTTCGAACATCTCCGTGGCGAGGTGGTCTGCTTCGCGTTCCTCGACACTTCAAGCCACCATGTGGCGGGAGTAGATAGCAAGGACCGAATAAGAAGCGGCCTGCCCCGGAAATGCGGATCTGATCCGAGTAGCTGAAGTCGCCACGCGCCCAGAACTCGTCCAGCGTGGGGTGCTGCAGCATCTCGGCGATCCATGTGCTTTGCGAGCCCTGGGCTGCGGGAATGTCGGCAAATGGCATCGACGATGGCCGGTCCTCGGCCCATAGCGTGCTGCCGAAGTCGATACTCTGGAAACAGCGATACCCCATGTCGACCGCATACGGCACCCTCGGCGCCAGGAATGCCCCGCCGCGGAGGGGCTCCGTTGTTCCACATCGAACTCGGCGTCGCGGCCATCGGAACGATGGCTTTGAGGTGCTCGCTGCCGCTGCGGGCCGCGAACCACTGCACCGACGCCTCGCAGGAGACGCCGTACATGCCGATGTTGCCGTCGCACCAGGCCTGGCCGGCCAGCCACTCCAGAGTGTCGAACCCGTCGTCGAATTCGGCGAAGTACATCCCCCACCTACCGTCAGAGTTGAACCGGCCTCGGACGTCCTGAGCCGCGATCGCGTAGCCCGCCCCGAGCAGCGCCTGCAGTACCGGACGTGGCGTGTCGATGTGCCTGTTCTTGTCGCAAGTGCGGATCAGCACCGTCGGGAATGGCCCTTCGCCGGCCGGCAGTAGCACGTCCAACGCCAACTCGACACCGTCACGAATTGGCACCATCAAGTTGTGGCGACGCCGCGCCCGGCCCGCCGGTGGCGGGTCGGTTACCTTCTCCGGGGATGCCTGCCGTTTGATCATGGGCGGCTACCTCCAATGGGCGTGTAGTCGTTCATGAACTGACTCCTTGCGGGGTTGGCGGTAGCGTCGGTTGAGGGCGGCTGGTCACTACGTGCTGTCATAGATGGACTAAGGCTAGCTTCCTTCAGGCATGATGAAGCTGGCGCCTTGGCGGATGCCGGAGGGCCACCGCGACGTCACGGTCTTGGTCTTCGTGTAGAAGCGGAAAGCGTCGGCGCCGTGCTGGTTGAGGTCGCCGAAGCCGGACGCCTTCCATCCACCGAAGGTGTAATAGGCAATCGGCACGGGGATGGGCACGTTGATGCCCACCATGCCCACCTCCACGCGGCTGGCGAAGTCGCGGGCGGAGTCGCCGTCGCGGGTGAAAATCGCGACGCCGTTGCCAAACTCGTGCTCGCTGCAGAGCCTCAGCGCTTCGTCGTAGTCAGTTGCGCGGAGCACGCTGAGGACGGGTCCGAAGATCTCTTCCTTGTAGATCTTCATGTCCTTGGTGACGTTGTCGAACAGCGTGGGGCCCACCCAGAAGCCGCCGTCGTACCCGTCCACGGTGAGGCCTCGCCCGTCAGTGACCAGGGTTGCACCTTCATCCACGCCGGACTGGATGTAGCCCTCGATCCGTTCCTTGGCTGACGCAGCCACCACGGGCCCGAAGTCCGAGTCCTTGTCCAGGCTGTGGCCCACCTTCAGGTCCTTGACGCGTTCGGTCAGTTTGGCCACCAAAGCATCGGCGGTTTCCTGACCCACCGGCACGGCAACGGAAATCGCCATGCAGCGCTCGCCCGCGGAACCGTACCCGGCACCAATCAGGGCGTCGGCTGCCATGTCGAGGTCGGCGTCGGGCATGATCACCATGTGGTTCTTCGCCCCGCCGAAGCACTGTGCGCGCTTGCCATGCGCCGCTGCGGTGGCATAGATGTACTGGGCTATCGGCGTGGAGCCCACGAAGCCGATGGCCTTGACACGCGGATCTTCAAGCAACGCGTCCACGGCTTCCTTGTCACCGTTGATCACGTTGAAGACGCCGTTCGGAACCCCTGCTTCGCTGTACAGCTCGGCCAGTCGCAGCGGAACCGAGGGGTCCCGCTCCGAAGGCTTCAGGATGAAGGCGTTGCCTGCTGCGAGCGCAGGGCCCGACTTCCACAACGGGATCATGGCCGGGAAGTTGAACGGCGTGATGCCCGCGACGACGCCCAACGGCTGGCGCAGCGAGTGGACGTCGATCCCCTGGCCTGCGTTGTCCGAGAACTCGCCCTTGAGCAGATGCGGGGCACCCGCGGAGAATTCAACGACTTCGATGCCGCGCTGGATGTCTCCCTTGGCATCCGCGAAAGTCTTGCCGTGCTCCGAGGAGAGCAGCGTGGCGAGCTCGTCCATATTCTCGTTAACCAGGTCCACGAACTTGAGCAGGATGCGTCCACGGCGTTGCGGGTTCATGGCCGCCCATTCGAGCTGGCCCTTCTCGGCATTCGCGACGGCATTGCGAACCTCGTCCGCGCTGGCCAACGGCAGCCGGGCCTGGACTTCGCCCGTGCAGGGATCGTAGACATCGCTGAACCGGCCCGATGTGCCGTCAATCCTCTGGCCGTCTACGTAGTGTGAAAGCTCGCGCAGCATGTGAATGACTCCTTGTGAATGGCTGATGTGGTGAAGCGGGGCTAGGGTGGGATACCTCTTCATGTCGTCAGCTGTCACTGCCGACTACATAGTTGTCCGCAAGTGCAAGGGCAGCATCGATCATGTCCAGTCCTTTGTGCGTATCCGCATCTGAGATGTTGCAAGGGGGAACCACGTGAATTCGATTGAAGTTGACGAACGGCAACATTCCCTTAGTCTTCAAAAACGCAGAGACTTCATTCATGGCAGGGCTTGAATCGCCATAGGGTGCCATTGGCGCACGAGTAGCTGGGTCGCTCACCAGCTCAAGTGCCCACAGGACGCCTTTACCGCGCACATCGCCAAGGCTGGGATGCGAGCGAGCCATTTCATGCAGTCGTGGTCCGATAACCTCTTGTCCCAGGCGGCGCGCATTGTCTATGAGGCCCTCGTCCTCCATGACGTTGATCGCAGCAACGGCGGAGGCGGCAGCGAGAGGGTGGCCCGAGTAGGTCAGGCCACCTGGATAGGCGCGCGAGCCGAAGTAGGATGCGATTTCGTCGCTGATGGCAACGCCACCTAGGGGAACATATCCGGAGTTAACGCCCTTGGCAAAAGTCAGCAGGTCGGGCGTGACTCCCATGTCGCCAATGGCAAACCAAGATCCTGCCCTGCCGAAACCAGTCATGACTTCATCGGCAATCATCTTGATCCCAAACGTGGTACAGATTTCACGCACGCCTTGCATGTAACCCGCGGGCGGCACCATGACGCCAGCCGTACCCGGAATTGATTCCAGAACAACGGCCGCGATGGTCGTGGGTCCCTCAAAGGCGATTGTGCGTTCGAGGTGTTCAAGCGCGCGCTTGCATTCTTGCTCTTCTGTCTCTGAGTGGAACGCTGACCGGTACAGGAACGGCCCCCAGAAGTGGACTGTCCCGGTATTTCCGTAGTCGTTAGCCCAACGGCGGGGGTCGCCGGTCATGTTGACCGCAGTGGTGGTTCCCCCGTGGTACGACCGATAGGTCGTCAGGATCTTGTAACGACCTGTGACGAGGCGTGCCATCCGCACTGCATGCTCGTTGGCATCCGCTCCGCCATTAGTAAAGAAGATCCTGTTGAGATCGCCGGGTGACCGTTCCGAGATGAGGCGTGCTGCTTCGCTTCGTACATCCACTGCGTACTGTGGAGCCAGCGTGCAAAGCTTCCCTGCCTGCTCCTGAATGGCCCTGACGACACGGGGGTGCTGGTGGCCGACGTTCATATTGACAAGTTGACTGGAAAAATCCAAGTAGCTGTTGCCGTCAGCATCCCATACATAGCTTCCGTCAGCCTTTGTGATGACCATAGGGCGCAAGGTGTCCTGGGCTGACCAGGAGTGAAAGACATGCTCACGGTCCAGGCGATATGCTCGGGCCGGCACTGTTTCGGTCGCTGTGCTGGTGTCGTTCATGCTCACTGATTCCCGTCTCTTCACGTTTGTCCCCACTCGGCGTCTTCCGCTTGCTGTTTAGTCCAGAATCGCTGAAGAGAGAAGCGGAACGAAGCGACAGGTTGTCTGTTTCAGACGCGTTTCCCAACACCATGTCTCGACTAGCATCGGATGCGTTGGTATCTGCGGCCGACATCGTTTAAGGTCAAGCTCCAGCATGCTCAACTGCCGTAATTGAGCCAAACCACAAGTCAACTGTCGGTGGACGGGTCAAGTAATGCCGGGACGCAATGTAGGAAATCAGGCTTTTTCACTACAATCTGGCTTCTAAGAAGCATGGCTTCGCCGTGCAGCTGGGCCAGTGCAAAATTCCTAACGTTCTTCGAGGAGGAATATGTTGCCCACAGTGAGGCAAGTGCTAGCCACTCAGGTTCTGGCCTCCGCAGAACCGGAGATTCTCGCTGCTGCACACCAACTCGACCGCCCAGTTCGTTGGATACATCCAGCAGAAGTGTCCGATATCGCCCACCTGCTACGCGGCGACGAACTAGTGATGACGACAGGCTCATTTCTTCCCGCGGACGACCAAGGCCTTGGCGCATACGCGGAATCGCTGGCTGCCGCCGGAGCCGCGGGACTTCTCTTTGAGCTCGGGAGGAAATGGCAAGAAGTTCCTGAGGCCCTCACCAACGCCTGCGCCAAGGTCGAGCTACTCCTCGTGGCGCTGCACCGGGAAGTACGCTTCGCCGAAGTCACTGAGCAGATCGGAGGGCTCATCCTTGAATCGCAGGTTGAAGACCTAAGGGCCGTTGACCAGGTCCATGAAACTTTTACGCGGCTGGATTTGGAGGCATCGGGACCGGAAGAAATTCTCGGCGCTGTTGCAAGGTCAGCCGGGTTCCCAGTGGTTTTGGAAACCACGCGGCACCAAGTCATCGGTTTTGACAGCGCTGGGAGGAACACCACATACATCCTCAAGGACTGGACGCGGAGGTCAAGGGCGGCAGTGTCATTCGGACGAACCGGATACGACCGTCGCAGGGGGTGGCTGATGACTGTTGTTGGATCACGCGGCGACGACTGGGGCCGGCTTGTGCTCATGACGGACGCGTTGCCCAGCCGCCGCGACTACGTTCTCCTGGAACGGGCAGCAGGTGCCTTGGTTCTTCACCAGATGCGGACACGGGCCCGAGACAGTATCGAACGCAATACGCATACGAACCTGCTCGTAGACCTTCGTTCCGGTCGTATGTCACCGGAGCTCGCACTGCGTTGTGAAGCAGTTCAATTTCCCGTGCAGTCCCGGCAATTTTTTGCAATAGGGATCAGAGGACGAATCCCCGTGGACGGGTCCAAGCAGTGGCAGCCATCGGACGTTGCAATGCTTCTGACATCATCAGCGCGGGCACTTGGACTGTCAATGCTTGTCGGACTCGACACGGACCATGTTCTCGGCCTGGTCAGTACACCGCTGAACACCTCGGTAGACGGCGTGTTGAGAGGGCTCACACAGGAGTTGGGAAGGTCCGGAGGATTTGTTGCGGCCCGCGGCGAGGTTGTGGAGAGCATTGAACAGGTATTCCGAACGTTGATCGATGCCAGGAATATCCTGGGCGCCACCACGGATGACGATCCGAGATCCTGGGTTACCTTGGCGGATGTACATCTACGCGGTCTTATTCAATTACTACGCGACGACGACCGGCTAAACCTTTTCGTACGGCGCGAATTGGGGCCACTCGTTACTTATGATGCCAGGCACGGCACCCAGTTACTCGAACTACTCGCTGTTGTGCTCCAGACGCCAGATGGGAAGGCGGCTGCCGCTAAGCGACTCCTGCTATCGCGAACAGTTTTGTACGATCGCCTAGCTAAAATCGAAAAAATTTTGGGAGTGAGTCTTGATGATCCCCATATCCGCACTTCCCTTCACGTAGCCGTTTTGGCCCACAGCAGGCACTGATGGGCGCGTTTCCGCCCCTTACCGGTCCCCGCGTTCCGTTGACGGGACTGCCCGACGGCGTGAAGTTCCGGGACATCCCGGACCTCACCGAGGCAGCACCCGGCCATTTTGTGGCCCCGTTTGGTGCCGACGCTTCGGTGATTGATTCGACTGACTTCGAAGGAGCTGCACGATGAGCCACTCCCTGATGACCCCCTCGGCCGCGTCCAAAACCAGTACCCCTGCCCTTGAAATCCGTGGACTGGGAAAGTCGTTCCCGATTGGCGGCTTGTTCTCCCGCGACTCCGTCCGCGCCCTGCACGACATCGATCTGACCATCGGCA
Organism: Paenarthrobacter sp. C1; assembly: GCF_049315185.1. NCBI lineage: Bacteria > Bacillati > Actinomycetota > Actinomycetes > Micrococcales > Micrococcaceae > Paenarthrobacter > Paenarthrobacter sp. C1. The sequence goes on from NZ_CP186052.1 coordinate 2,118,360, forward strand.
AGGGCGAAATCGTAGCCCTCGTGGGAGAGTCCGGTTCCGGCAAAAGCACCCTGGCCCGCTGTGTGGCGCGGCTCGAGAAGCCGAGTTCGGGGGAGATCCTCATTGACGGCGTCGATGTCCTCAAACGGGATCGTTTCCAAGCGTCCCGGGCCTTCCGGTCCCAATTGCAGATGGTGTTCCAGGACCCCTTCGGCTCCTTGAACCCGGCCCACAGGATCGAGCATTTCCTGCGGCGTTCCCTGGCGATCCACGGCAAGGGCGGTTCCGAGGAGCAGACCCGGCACCGCCTGGAAGAACTTATGACCACCGTCGGCCTGGAAGCTGACATGCTGAACTCGTACCCGCACGAGCTCTCGGGAGGTCAGCGCCAACGCGTTGCGATCGCCCGGGCCCTGGCCGTTGAACCGCAGGTCATCCTGGCCGACGAGCCGACGTCCATGCTGGACGTCTCCGTCCGGATCGGCGTGCTGAACCTGATGCGCAAGCTCCGCGACGAGCAAGGCATCTCCATGCTGTACATCACCCACGACCTCGCCTCCGCCCGCTACCTGGCGGACCGGACGGCGGTCATGTTCGCCGGAGAGCTCGTTGAAGAGGGCGAGTCCTTGGATCTGTTGGCCAACCCTGCGCACCCCTACACCCAACTGCTGGTCTCGGCCGTGCCGGATCCGGCCCGGGCCGGCTCGTACGATCCCGTCCGCCGGGCCGAACTGAGGCAGGCGGTCATGGCCTCGACGCACTGCATGTTCGACGGCGACCCGGACCAGGCCTGCTCGGCCGAGGAACCCGTCCGCCATCGGGTGGGGGACCCCGAAAACCGTCACTGGGTGCGCTGCCACCTGTACCGTCCATGGGCCGCTGCCGGCGGCCACGCCCTGGCGAGTGAACCAATCCAACCCGGCCACCCGGCGTCGACCGCTCAAGATGGGGCTTCCGCATGACTGAAGTGACCCATCCGCTCGCCACGGTTCCGCAGGATGAATTAGTGGGCCGTGCCGAAGCAGATCCACTAAGGCCGCGTTTCCACTTCGTCTCGCCGGCCGGTTGGCTCAACGATCCCAACGGTGTCAGCCAATGGAACGGCACCTACCACCTCTTCTATCAGTACAACCCGGAGGGTGCCTTCCACCACCGCATCCAGTGGGGCCACGCCACCAGCACCGATCTGGTCTCCTGGAGTGACCAACCCGTAGCTCTGGAACCGTCCGCGGGACCGGACGCCGAGGGCTGCTGGTCAGGGGTGTTGGTGAACGACGGCGGCACGCCCACCTTGGTGTACTCCGGGCGGTCCGGCGGGAAGGAGTTGCCCTGCGTCGCCGCAGGAACTCCGGACCTGCAGGACTGGACCAAGGACCCCCGAAACCCGGTCATTGGCGCACCGCCGGCCGGTGTGGACATCACTGCCTTCCGCGATCATTGCGTATGGCGGGAGGGAAGCGTTTGGCGGCAGCTGGTTGGTTCTGGGATCCGGGACGTCGGCGGCACGGCGTTTCTTTACGAGTCCTCGGACCTGCGCACCTGGGATTATCTCGGGCCACTCTTCATCGGGGATGCCTCTCAAGGTGATCCTGAAGGCCCTGACTGGACAGGGACCATGTGGGAATGTGTTGATCTTTTCCGTGCAGGACAAGGATCGTTGGGATCTCCACATGCCGGTGACTCGACGGATGTGTTGGTCTTTTCCGCGTGGAACGACGGCGAAACCCGCCACCCGCTGTACTGGACGGGTCGTTACGCCGGCGACACCTTCGACCCCAAGTCGCTGCACCGGCTGGATTTCGGCGGCCGCTTCTTCTACGCGCCCCAGTCTTTCCAGGATGAATCCGGCCGGCGGGTCATGTTCGGCTGGATGCAGGAAGGGCGAAGCGACGCAGCCATGGTGGAAGCCGGGTGGTCCGGGGTCATGAGTCTGCCGCGGGTCGCCACGTTGGGCAACGACGGAACCCTGGAGTTCGCACCAGTGCCCGAAATCGGGAAGCTGCGCAGGAGTCACACCCATATGCCTGCCCAGGTACTGGTGGCCGGAACGGCCATGGATACCGGTGTTTCCGGCAACCAACTCGACCTTGAGGTGGAGTTGCAGCTCTCCGCAGGTGCGGAGCTGCGACTCGGACTGCTTGGATCTGTGGACGGCGCTGAAGAGACGGTGGTCATTCTGGGCCGCTCGGCCGACGGAGGCGCCACCGGCATGCTGCATCTGGACCGCACGCGCAGCAGCCTGGACCTGGCCGTTGATGTGGAGGAGAAGTCCGGCCCCCTTCCCATGACGGACGGCTGGGTTCGCCTACGCATTCTGGTGGACCGGTCCGCCGTCGAAATTTTCGCCAACGGCAAGCCGCTGACTGCCCGCGTCTACCCGACCCAAGGCGGCGGGCGCGTAACACTGGCCGCCACCGAAGGTACGGTGCGGCTCCTCTCCTTTGATGCTTGGACCATGGCCGGGGTGTTCGAAGAAACCCGCAGCCTCCTGCCGGAACGGAAGTGAAACCCATGAAGAATTCATCATCATTCTCCCGCCGCGGACTACTGACAGGCGCCGGTGCGGTTGCTTTGGGCGGATCCCTGGCGCTGTCCGGCCCCGCGTCGGCGGCAGGCAGCCCCTCGAAAGGACCAACCCGGATGCGCCCCGACTATCACTTCAGCGTCAGCGACAACTGGAAGAACGATCCCCAACGACCCATCTACCTGGACGGGGAGTACCACTACTACTACCTGTACAACGCCGACTACATCACCGGCGGGGGCGGCACGTCCTGGCGCCGGGCCACTACAACCGATCACGTAGCGTTCCGGGACCGGGGTGTCGCGATCCCGAAGTTCAGCAACGGCAACGGTGACTGTTGGTCCGGATGCCTGGTGGTGGATGAGCGAAATACTGCGGGATACGGTGCGGGGGCGGTCATAGCACTCGTCACCCAGGCACCGGAAGGGCGCCAGGCGCAGTACCTTTGGTACTCGACTGACAGGGGGCGTTCGTTCAAGCCCGGTAGCGCGGCTCCGGTGCTGCCCAACCCCGGCGTGCACGATTTCCGTGATCCCAAGGTGATCCGGGACGCGGACCGTGGGCGGTGGTTCATGGCCAACGCCGAGGGGCAGAAGCTCGGGTTCTACGCCTCACCGGACCTGCGGACCTGGAAGCGTGTTGGGGAGTTTGTCCGCACCGACCTTGGGCTTCTTGAGTGCCCTGACCTCTTTCGGATGACAGCCGACGACGGCACCTCCCATTGGGTCTTGGGCACCAGCGCGAACGGCAAGGGCCGCGGATTGCCCGCGACGTATGCGTATTGGACCGGCGCTTTCGACGGCAGTTCCTTTACGCCCGACCATGCCGAGCCGGAATGGCTCGATTACGGCTTCGATTTCTATGGCGCTGTGACCTACCCGCATCACACAGAATCGGGTGCGGAGGACCCAACCCTGCGGCGGGCGATCGGATGGGCCAATTTCTGGGACTACCCCCACAACACGCCCACCCTTGCCGCTGACGGTTACAACGGCGACGACATGATCGTGCGTGACGTCCGGCTCAAGCGTGGAAATGGCGCCTACTACCTTTCCTCCACCCCCACGTCCGCGCTGGGTAACCACGTGAAGCGCACACATCGGCTGGGTGATGTGGCAGTTGCCGGTACATACGACTTGAAGGTCCGCTCGAACGCGTACGATCTGAGCTGCGAGGTGGTGTGGGATCCGGCTGCGCCACCGGCCAATCTCGGTTTCGAGCTATGCCGCGCACCAGGAGGAGGCAGACACGTTGCAGCAGGCGCCTACCTGCGCGGGCCCTTCGCCTACGTCAACCGCCGTCCCACCGTCAACCCCACGGCCGGGGAATCCCAAACCCCGGTGGACCCCGCCGCCGGAAGACTCACGCTACGCATCCTGGTGGATCGGACAAGTGTAGAGATGTTCGTCGGCGACGGGCGCTTGGTCCATTCGCACCGGGTCTTCCCGCTCGACGGCGATGACGGCATCCGCCTCTACGCCCACGAAGGTGCGGCCACGTTCCGGGAACTGACCATCCGGGAACTCAAGGTCACGCCATAGCGCGAAAAGCCCGCCGGCGTTGCCGGCGGGCTTTTCCGGAGTTGACGTCAGGCCGGGTCTGCGGTTTCGGCGCCTAAAGCGTTCTGGAACTGGCTGAGCGTTTCCTTGCGGTAGCCCTCGATGTCACCGTTCAAAGCAAGCTCCGCCAGCTTTTCATGTTCGACGGCAACTTGATGAAGATCGCTGTACGTGGGATGGTCCGCCGCGAAGTAAAGACGCAACTTGTTCTCCCAACCGCTCCACAGACTGTAAAGCGCCGCGTTACCGGAGTGTTCGTAGAAGAGCCGGTGGAACCTAAGGTGGGCATCAATGCTCGCCGGGATATCGTTCGCATCGGTTGCCCGGTAGAGTTCCTCGATGGTCTGCTTGAGAAGAGGCCGTTTCGCATCCCGCAGTGTCGGGGCAGCGAGCTCGGCGGCATAAGGCTCCACCAGCAGGCGGATGGATGCGATCTCGGAGACGTCCCGATCGCTTACCTCCACAACGAAAGAACCACGGAAGGGGACTTTCACCACGAGGCCTTCCTCTTCAAGCTTGGTCAACGCCTCACGCAGTGGCGAACGACTGATGCCGAGATCCGTAGCGATATGCGTTTCCCGCAGCTGTTCCCCGGGAGAGACGGTTCCATCCAAGATGGCGGTGCGGAGCACCCGGTAGACGCCGTCAGGCGTGGTCGTTCGCTGCTCTTGCCACTCAAACCTGCGATCCACCCTGGGCCTCCTCGTCGATTGTCGATTATACAGGGGGTGTTGATTTCGTCCGTGGTGGGCTCTACTCAGGGAAGGTTTCTGAGCTGGGGTGCCCTCATCAGGCGCCGGTGGTGAACCGCTCCGGACGCACGAAATCCAGGCCTTCGATTGGTTGTTTGCCAAGCGCTTCATGCGCGGCGATGTGACCGTACCCTGTGGCGTTCTTAAAACCGCCTCCGGAGAACCCCGTCGCACAGTAGATCCGGCTCGATTCGCTGAGCCATCCCAACAGAGGGTTCCGGTCCTTGGTGTACAGCTCCGGAAAGGCGTCTGAGCGGACGATCGACGGAACCAGGCCCGGGATGAAGTCCGAGACTGTCTTCAAGGTCTCGGTGGTTTCGGCTTCCGAGAGTTCCCTGGGAAAACGGTCGGCGTCGGTGACCACTGTTCCCCGCCCATCCAAGGTGGCTTTGACCGTTACCCCATCGACGGCGGGCGCGCCGTACATGGCGCGGTCGTCGTACATGCGGCTAAAAACGGGGAACGTTTCCGGGGTGAAGCGGGCTGCGTCGCGGGCCACGAACCACGACAGGAACACCCGGCGCGTCTCAACATGCGACTTCAGATTCTCAGGCATGAGTCGTTTCGACCAACCGCCCGAGGCGAGAATGACGTTCTCGAAGCTCCACGAATTCCCACCTGAGGTGACAACAACGCCGTCGTCGGTTTCGGAGATGCTGTCGATAGGGGTGTTGATGTGCACCGTAGCTCCATTGGCCCGTGCTGCGCCTATGGCGGCTGTGACGGCGCGGTCCGTGCGCAGGGCCCCCGCATTCGGATCGTAAACGGCGACATCGTCTGCGCGGAGGTTGTGCTGTGGATAGCGTTCGGCGAGATCTTCGCGGCTGAGGACTTCGTGGGCAGCCCCGTTGAGTCGTGCGGTTTCCAAGAGGCCGCTGATGTACGGGCCGCCGGCGGTGCCTATGGACAGTCCTCCGGTCCGTGTGAGAATGTCCTGCCCGCTTTCTGTTTCCAACTCAGCCCAAAGATCACGGGAGCGTTCGAGGATCGGGTAGAGGCTGGGGGTCCCGAGGTAGATCATGCGAAACAAGCGGGTGTCACCGCCCACGGCGCTTCTCCCGTGAGCAGGGGATTGTGCCTCGAACCCAGTGACCGGGCCGGCCATCCGGGAGGCCTGCCACAACGCCATACTGCCGATACTGCCGAGTCCAATGACTGCGAGTCTTCCATCCATGGTCAGGCCCTCCCTGAAGCTTGGTTTTTTGCCGGGCTGGTATTGGCGCCGCGCCCTGTTTCAGGCCCATGCCGGCGTCTGGAACCGGTTTTCATGATGCTTCCCTTCGAGGGTTTAGCCAGAGCGTTGGCAGATGCGCTATTCATGGAGTCCGGCGAGCCTGCTGCCGAATTTGGCCAAGAGTGAAGTTTTGGTTGAATCCCGGCGCTCTTCCCATTGGTCAGCCAGTCCGAAGAGACGGTACATGCCATGAACACCCAACCAGCGGATGGGCTCCGGTTCCCACTTCCGCGCGCGGTAGCCCACCCAGGGAAGTGAAGTCCGTTCAGTCTCGCGTTCGAACGCCAGCTCGGCGAGGGTTCGCCCACCGACATAGGCTGCCGTGACGCCGTGTCCCGCATAACCCGTTGAAGAGCCGACGCCGGCCGCTGGATCCCAGTGGACACCGCCGTTCCAGTCACGGGTTACACCAAGAACACCGGACCAGGCATGGTCCACCTCGAAGGGGACATCCGGGAAGAATGTCCGGAGCTTCTCCGCAAGCAGATTTACGGTGGACTGTGCTGTTGAACCGCTTCCTCCAGTGCCGGAGCTGTAGCGGTAGGGGACTCCCCGCCCTCCCATGGTGATACGGCCGTCCGCTGTTCGCTGGGCGTAGATGAAGGTGTGTGCTGAGTCGCTGAGGCACTGAAGTCCCTTCCATCCGATGTGCTGCCAGGCTTCGTCCGGGAGCGGCTTAGTCACGATCATGGAGGAATTGATCGGTATAAGGGTTCGGGTTCCAAGCAGCGGGCCTGAGTACCCTTCCGTGCAGATGAAGGTCTTGGCAGCGCTGACCCGCCCGTTCGCCAGGGTGAGGGTGTCCTGCCCGACACTGTCTACCCGACTGTCCTCGTAGATGCTGACCCCCATGGACTGCAGGGTGTCTGTCAGCCCGTGAACCAGCTTCGCAGGGTGGAACCGGGCGCAGTGTTTGTAGTAAAGCCCTCCGTGGACCGTGGAGATATTAATACGGCTTTGAAAGTCATCGCGGTCCAACATCTGGATTTCGTCTTCGGTCAGGCCGTATTTCAGGTCGGCATCGCGGCGGGCCACCAGTCGGCCCTGCCCCGCCCTGGTGTGGGCAGCCACCAGGGCACCACCCTTGTGCTGGTCCGCGTTGATGCCTTCGGCCTGGAGAATGTCCAGCACGGAATCGACGCCCGCCACAAACTCCTGCTGCAAAGCCCTGCTCGCTTCCAAGCCACCTGCTGATGCGCGGGCGAACGTTGCCCGGTTTCCCGGAGGCATTGCTGAGAGCCAGCCGCCGTTTCGACCGGAGGCGCCATAGCCGACCTGCTCTGCCTCGAATACCGCTACCTTGAGTGAGGGTTCGAGTTTCTTGGCAAAATAGGCCGCCCACAGGCCTGTGTAACCGCCACCTATGATGGCCAGGTCTACAGTGTCCTGCCCCGTGAATTGCGGGCAAGTGGGTCTATTGTCTGTGCGGCCGGCCATCCAGAAGCCGAGGTCTCCGTTGCGGGGGGTTGCTGAAAGGGCATTCATTTTGGTCCTGCTTTGTGTGTGATGTCGTGCATTGGGGGACGTGGTGGTCAGAAGGCGGTGTAACCGCCGTCGACAGGGAGAACCGCGCCGGTGACGTAAGAAGATTCCGATGACGCCATGAAGAGGATGGCGTCGGCAATCTCTTCGGGGGAAGCGAGGCGTTGTAGCGGGATCTGTGCTTCCCGCTCCCGACGATAGGCCAGGGGGTCCTCCCTGCGGCGGAACGATGCTTCGATGACAGGGGTTGCCGTCAGTCCTGGAGCTACGACGTTGACCCGGATGTTTCGGGGAGCCCACTCTATCGCTGCGCCCTTGGCCAGCATGATGAGGCCCCCTTTGGCTGCGGAATACAGGACCTCATCAGGCTTTCCGACCATACCCAGCCGTGAGCTGACCAAGACGAATGAACCTCCGGCAGCCGGCAACAAGGGCGCAAAGTGTTTCATCATCAGGAACGAGCTGAGCAGGTTGCTGTGAAGCACGTTCTTGGCGTCGTCGTAGCTCATCTCTATCAGGGGGCCGCTGACCTGCAGCCCATGGTTTAGGACAACCACGTCTACGGTGCCGAACGACTCTGCCGCTTGACGGGCCAGGCTTTCGACAAACGCTTCGTCGTTGAGGTCGCCGGGAACGTACAGGTCCTCGGGCAGGGCGCTATCGAGCTGTTCCCTCCGGCCAGTGAGGATGAGACGGGCGCCTTCGCGGTGAAAGTGCGAACTCACTCTCTCGCCGATTCCGCTGCTTGCTCCGGTTACTACAGCAGTCTTGTTTTCGAGTCTCATGGTGTCTATCTCCGTGAAGTCGGTGATTGTTGGGACGGGTATGCCTTCGGCCCGCTGGCGGCGGTTCAGCTGAGGAATCCGCGGGCATCCACTGTCCAGCGCTCCAGGAAAGCGCCAGCGCTGTCGGTGACTATCAGCTCGTCAAAATTGATGACTACCGGGCAGACGTGATTGGGGACGATCGGAAGCACAGCGCCGATGCCGGGATGGAAATCGCCTGGGGGCACGGCGAGGAAGCCGTGGTATTCGTTGAGTTTGGACAGGACTGCCTGTGTGCCGGCGACGGCGCCGTAGCCGGTTTCAGGACTGCCTTCACGGCTCAGCACTTTGGTGCCTACGTCGAGTATGACCTGATCGGATACCCAGTCGCTCACCACGGTCCCGGCAACAAAAAGCGCGATCTGTTCCTCGGTGCAGGCGCCCAGCCTACTGTTGTTGAGGTCGTTGAAGACGTACTCGCCAGGCCGGATTTCGGTAATGATGCTGTTGCTTGCAAATTCGATGGTGGGTGTCGATCCTGCACTGACCACGTCGGCTCTGATCCCTACGGCATTGAAGCTGCGCACGGCGGTGGTGAGCGCGGCCTCCTGGTCCATGGCGGCACGCTTGCGGGCGTCCGGACTCAGACTGCCGTGGCCTGGGTAGGTGAACACGCCCACCGGCACCAGGCCTCGCTTGCGGGCGGCCGACCCGAGGGAGCCTGCTGCCTCCGGAGGTGCTCCGGAACGACGGGCACCGCAGTCGACTTCGATTACGACTTCCAGCCGATCGGCCTCAGAGCCCATCGCGTCGGCAAGAGCGTCGACTGCCGCAAAGTTGTCAACGCCGACCCGCAGCCGGGTGGTGGCGGCAAGCTTTCGGATCCTCAGGCCTTTCGTCACTGAAGGCCAGATCGGGTAGGCGATGAAGATGTCGTCGAAGCCGGCCGCGGCAAACACTTCGGCCTCACCCACGTTGCCTGCGGTGATGCCCACCGCGCCGGCTTTTACCTGGCGACGGCCTATTTCCAAGCACTTGTGTGTTTTCACATGCGGCCTGACGTCGAGGTTCCGATGAGTGGCAAAGGCCTGCATGCGATCGATGTTGTCCTGCATGACATCGATCAACACGATCGGGGCCGGGGTGTCGATCCGATCCTGCAAGCTGTCCAAGGCTTGTTGAAGCCGGTTCACGGTGTTCTCCTTATTCGTCAACGGCCGTGCAGACCATTTGGATCTCGACTGGTGCGTTGAGCGGCAGCCCTGCGACGCCAATAGCGGTGCGTGCATGTCGTCCGTTCTCGCCCAGCACCTCCAGGAGCAAGTCGCTGGCCGCATTGGCCACCCGCGATTGCAGTCCGAAGTCGGGTGCACTGGCAACGAAGACCAGCATCTGGATTATCTGGACCCGGTTCAGATCTCCCACTGCTTGTTCCGCGGCGGCGAGGCAGTTCAGTGCGGCGTGGCGTGCGAGTTCCCGCGCTGCCTCCAGCTCCACGTCCCGTCCAACAATGCCTTGCCCCAGGAGGGCGCCGTTCTTGAATGGCAGCTGGCCGGAAATATGAATGCTCGAATGAACGGCCCGGTGATCCACGTAATGGGGGTTGTCGGCGAGGGTGGGAAGATCCAGGCCAAGAGCCTGGAGCCTGGTGATAGCCGGCCCGGTCTTTGTGGCGCTCATCTGTATGCGGGCTTTCTCATGTGGCTGCTGGACGCTGCAGGCCAAAGAGGACCGGCAGGTCGGCGATTTCAGTGATTCGTTCGTAGCCGAGCCAGTGCTCGTCGTGCTCAAAGCCGCGGTCGACGTAGACCTTGTTGCTGATACCCAAGGTGGCTGCGGGTCGCAGGTCGTACATCGGGCTCGCGGAAACGTGCACGATCTCGTGCGGCGTCACGCCGAGCTTGTCGAACATGTACTCGAATGCGCCGAGCCGAGGCTTGTACATGCCCATTTGTTCGGCGCTGATAACAGCTTCGAACGGTGCCTTCAGGTTTTCGGAAAGGCGAGTAGCGTGCGCAGTGTCGCTGTTGGTGATGATGACCAGCGGAACGGCCTCAGCCAGCTTGTTCAGCGCCTCGGTGACGCCCGGGTAGGGGCCCCACTCGGGGACGGTCTCGTAGACAGCGCGGGCGTCGGCGGATTTGTAATCGATGCCAACCCTGCGGGAAGCCCGTTCCATGGAGTTGGCGATGATTTGGTGGAACGGCTTGTAGTCGCCCATGCATTCGTCGATGCGGTATGCCTTGCAGGCCCGCAGGTAGTGATCAGCGATGTCGGCCGGAAGCCGGTCAGCCAGGACGTCACGGATCGCATCGTTGATGCTGAATTTGATCAATGTTCCGTTCATGTCGAACGTAACGAATTTTGGGTTGGTTGCGAATGCCATGTTTCCTCCGGTTCTAGTGATGTCGATTGTCGACGAAACACGCTCACGCCTTCGTTGATTGTCGACAATACGCTTGTTCGAGCCGGATTGTCAACAAGATAAGGAGGTCGGGAAAGCGGCACCAGGGGTGGACCCAAAAATTACAGACCCTCACCCTTTCGTAGATTGTTGACAATTGCTAGGCTCTATTCATGTCCTCGCCCCATCCACGGGGCGTTACCCGGAGAAGGAATTGCCATGAAGAAGCGCCGCCCTGCTGCCCCAGCCCCTAACGAGTCCGAGACGGCGAGCACTGGTCACCACTGCCCGCAGGCGGGGTGGTGGTCCGTAGGTCATGAAGCTGCCCCGATGTTCATTGCCGAGGGCCAGGTGATGCCCGCCGTGGGCGGAGTTCCGGCTGTTTGGATTCTGCGCGAGGCGGCCGGCCGCGGCCGTTTCGTTGCGACATCCCTGCGCGCGGCGTTCTAGAACGTTAGCTCCTTTGGGGGTCCCTGCCCGGGCCGCCATGCGATCGGCTGTTGGCATCGAGGTCGTTCCACAAGCCCGCCTGCCCCACGAGTTCGGTCAACCAGGGCCGGTGTCCCCGGTGGAACTTCATGCCATCCGGCAATCCCTGCACCCTGGGAATTGAATCGGCGATGTCGATGGTCACCCGGCCGCCCGCCATGGGCGCGTTGGTGATGTGCAGGTCGCCGTAGGAGGCAGGCAACCGGGGATCCATCCAGAAGCCGCCGCGCGAAACGTGGGCGTCATACCTCATCAGGCTCGTGATCAGTTGGATGGGCGAGGTGGCTGCCCAGGCTTGGGGTGAGCAGGCGGTGGGGTAGGGGACTGGTTCGCTGTACTGCTCCCGGCTGAACCCGCAAAACAGCTCGGGAAGACGGCCCTCGGAGTAGTCGGCCGCATCAAGCAAAGCTGTAGCAATCCGTTGAGCCTCCTCCACGAACCCGTAGCGCATCAGACCTGCTGCGATGACTGCGTTATCGTGCGGCCAGACGGAACCGTTGTGGTAGCTGGCGGGGTTGTAGGCGCCCATATCGGTTGCCAGCGTCCGTACGCCCCAGCCGCTGAACATCTCCGGTGACATAAGCCGCTCAGCTACGAGGGGCGCCTTGTCCTCGTCCACCAGGCCAACCCAGAGGCAATGCCCCATATTGGATGCGCAGGCATCCACCTGCCGCTTCCTTCCGTCCAATGCGATCGCATAATAGCCACGATCCGGCATCCAGAATTCCTCATTGAACCTGGCTTTCAATTGCGAGGCACGATCGGCGAGTTCGCGCGCCAGGGGTGAGTCGCCGGCGTCGTATGCCATCCAGGCGCGGGCCATGTACGCGTCGTAGACGTATGCCTGGACCTCGCACAGCGCGATAGGCGGCTCAGCGGGCCTTCCGTCCGCGAAGTTGATCCCGTCCCATGAGTCCTTCCAGCCCTGGTTGATCAGCCCGCGATCGTTGAGCCGCTCATACTCGACGAACCCATCGCCGTCCCTGTCGCCGTAGTCCCGGATCCAGCCGAGGGCGCGGTCTGCGTGGGGCAGCAGCGCGGCAATGGTGTCCTTGGCGAAACCCCAACGGCTGACCGAACCCAGAACCACCACGAACAGCGGAGTGGCATCGACACTGCCGTAATAGATTGACTTGCCACCCAAGGCCAGGCTGCTGGAGACATCCAGGCGGACCTCATGCAAAATCTTGCCCGGTTCTTCCTCGCTCACGGGGTCGACTACCGAACCCTGCCTCTCAGCCAATGTTTGCAAGGTTCCCAAGGCCAGCGAGGGATCGACCGGCATGGCCATTTCCGATGCCCACAACGAGTCCCGGCCAAACAGGGTCATGAACCACGGGGCTCCCGCCGCCACAACCACCCTCTCCGGGTGGGCTGGATCCTCGATGCGGAGGGCTCCCAGATCGTCGTAACTCCGCCTCAAGGTCCTCTCAATTGAGTGGTTGCCCATATGCAGGACGGGAATCTTGGCCACCCATTCCTGTCGGCGTTGATCGCTTCGGGATAATTCGCCGACGGCGGGATGCACCACCGGCGCTGACGGCGCCGACCCTTCAAGTCCGGGCATCACGGTCAGCTCGGTGCTCCAAGAGCCCCTGGGCGGGATAGTGGTCCTGTAGCTAAAACCTTCACGGCTCGCTTGGGCAACATCGGAACGTACGACGACGGACTTCCGGATGTCCCGCCAGCGGGCGCGAAGGATCAGTGTGTTGGCATCGGCTTCGCAGCTTTCCTCCCACTGCGTCAGAACCCGCGCTTCCTTGACTTCGAAGACGTCGGCGAAATCCGCACCGACCGTGATTTCCATCAGGCAGTCCGCGGGTTTCATCGAATAATTCCAAACGGTCATGCGTTCCACCATTCCTACGCCCAATTCGCGGACACGTTCCACGATCAGCGGGGTGTCCGCATATCCGTCGGACATGGTGATGCGGCCGGCGAAGATGGCTCTGTACGGTTCCTTCGTTTGGGCTGTCAGGGGTTCCACGGGCTGACCGTTCACCGTCAAGCTCCAGGCGGACAGGATGCGCGTGTCCTGGAAGAACAGGCCGTGCGGATGATCCGGACCAATGTCGCCGCTGGGCAGGGAGATGCAGAAGGAAGTACCCTCCACCAGCGTGACGGTCCCCGCGCCCAGGGGGCCGGCGGCGGTATCGGCATTCCATCCAGCCATGTCTGGCTCCTTTGGCTGTTCTGCTACCTGCTCAGAGCGACGCTACTCCTGCTCGGCGTCGTGGGCCAGACCCGGGGTCGGGGCGGTTTCAGCCGGCGATGAAGGTCTCGCTTGTTCCTCGGTGAATGGGTCTCCGCCCTGGTGTGGGGCGTCCGCCCTGTGGTCACTTCTGGCAAAACATATCGTCAATTGTTGACAATTGCTAAAATAGAGATCGGCCTGCCAAAGATGGCGGGCCCATTGACGTCGGGCCCAGGCCCGGAAGGAGCAGCAATGGTCAAGGCCACTGTGATGAACGATGCATTAACCGCCAACCCCGGGGAGCACATAAGCAAGGCAACCAGCAGCACACCAGGGCAGACCGAGGTCTCGTTCCGGCTGTGGGCAAGGGAGGGACACAAGACAGGCATCTGGGAGGTCACGCCAGGAGTATTCAAGAGCACTCGTCCCGGCTACGACGAAATCTGCCAGATCCTCAGTGGCAAAGGGACAATCACTGAAGAAGACGGGAGCAGCTTTGAGATTGGTCCTGGCACATTGTTCGTCACGCCGGCCGGCTGGACGGGTACGTGGACCATTCACGAGACGCTGCGGAAAATGTGGGTCGTGACTGACGTCCCGACCAATTAGAGGCAGAAAGGAAGGGCCCGGTTCACATGCGGGCGGGTTCTAGCGGTCGTTGCAACACCCAGAACTTTTGGGAGTTGCAACGACCGTGTCGTCTTTAACGGAGGAATCTGCCGGGCGGAGGAAATACACGCCGGAGCAGAAGGCTAAGTTTTTTCTCGTATGGGACCGGTGTGGGAGCGTGAGCGCGGCCGCCGCGGAGCTCGGCTTCAATCAGATGACGTGCTACCAATGGGTCCATAAATCTCGGCTCCCTGAGCCGGCCCTCCGGGATCGTAAGGCTGGGCAGCGGAAATACACATCCGCCCAGAAAGCGGAGTTCTTCAGAGTGTTCGACCGGGTCAAGAGCACGAGGAAGGCTGCAAGAGAACTCGCACTTAACCCTGATACATGCGCCGGGTGGGTTCGTAAAGCCGGGCTGAAAAGCCAGGGAAAGCCGGGCGCGGGCCCTCATCCTGGGCGGGATGAGTACTTCCGGCTGCGCAAGACCGGCGTGAATCGGAGGAAAGCCGCTGCGGCGGTGGGTATTCATTTACGGACCGCCGAAGAGTGGGATCAGGGAATCCGGAAGACTGGCGGGCGACGCATTTACCCAGATGGCAGGGTCGTCGATTACAAACGTGGTGTGACCACCATGACCTCCCCCGGCGGCGCGACCGGAACGACACCGGTCCCGGTATCAGCGCTGGAGAAGCCAATCGACCGGCGATACCTCAACGTCCAGGAGCGGGAGCTGATCCGGGACCTGCAAGCAGCCGGGTCCTCGATCAGGGCGATCGCTCACACCCTCGGCAGATCGCCCTCAACGGTTAGCCGGGAACTTGCCCGCAATACCGATACCCGGATGGGCTACCTGCCCCACGGAGCGCACCGGAAAGCCGCTGCCCGGCGGGCCCGGCCGAAGACGGCCAAACTCGCCGTTGAGTCGGACCTGCGTGACTATGTGAAGGACAAACTGCTCATACGCTGGTCTCCGGAACAGATCAGCAACACGCTGGTCGAAGAGTTCCCCGACAACCCGGAGATGCGTGTGAGTCCAGAGACGATCTATCAAGCCCTCTACATCCAAGCCAGAGGCGGACTCAAACGCGAGGTCCAGGCAGCACTGCGCACCGGCCGGACGCGCCGCAAACCCCACACGACAGGTGAGCAACGCACCCCCAGGTTCATCGACCCCATGGTCATGATTTCCGAACGTCCGCCCGAGATCGAGGACCGCGCCATCCCCGGACATTGGGAGGGCGACCTCATCACCGGCGCGCACAACCAGTCAGCGATCGCGACCCTGGTCGAACGCACCACCCGCTACGTGATGCTCGTCCACCTTCCCGGCGACCACACCGCCGAAACAGTCCGCGAGGGCCTCATCAAAACCATGGCCACATTGCCGGCTCACCTGCGAGGCTCCCTTACCTGGGACCAGGGCGCGGAAATGGCAGGCCACAAGTCCTTCACCATGGCCACGGACATGCAGGTCTACTTCTGTGACCCAGCCAGCCCCTGGCAACGCGGCTCCAACGAGAACACCAACGGGCTGCTGCGCCAGTACTTCCCCAAAGGCACCGACCTGTCCGTCTACGGACCCGAAGACCTCGAGCACGTAGCACAGGAACTCAACGGCCGCCCACGCAAAACGCTCGACTGGAATACTCCAGCCGAGCGTTTACGTGATTTACTACTAACCACCTAACCAACAGGTGTTGCAACGACCCCTAGAAACCGCCGCGAACCGGGCCCTTCTTAGTGCGAAGCAGTTTAAAAGCCTAAGCGGTAATTTCCGTTACTTCAGGCTTGGAAGTGAGGTCTTCGACGGCCTTTTGCATGTGCCGTTTGATGGCATCCTGAAGACCACTTCGGTCACGGGCCTCGAGCAGGTCCAGGATCTTCTGGTGTTCCTGCACCAGGGCATCGATGCGGGGGTAGGCCACCTCAAGGCTCAAAATGCACATGCGGGATTCCGCTGCGAGGGTTTCATAGATCCGGATCAAACGCGTATTGCCGGTTCCTGAAACGAAGGCCGTGTGGAACTGCATATCCAGCCGCGCGATAGCTTGCCAGTCAGACGCAGCGACCTGTTTGGCCATGCCTCGGATGATGCCCTTCAGTTCCCTGCAGGTATCAGTGACCTGATCCGGCTCCGAGTCCAGCAGTGTGTTGGCGGCCGCCAGCTCCACCGCCTCGCGGACGGCGTAGATTTCCCGGATGTCTTCTGTAGAGAGCTCCAGAACGAAAACGC
Source organism: Paenarthrobacter sp. C1 (assembly GCF_049315185.1). Taxonomy (NCBI): domain Bacteria; kingdom Bacillati; phylum Actinomycetota; class Actinomycetes; order Micrococcales; family Micrococcaceae; genus Paenarthrobacter; species Paenarthrobacter sp. C1. The sequence goes on from NZ_CP186052.1 coordinate 2,134,583, forward strand.
CACGATTGCGCTTGCTGACCAGGATGCCCTCCTGGCACAGCCGCTGTAGCGCTTCCCTGAGCGGGCCCCTGGACGTGCTGAGCTGGCTGGCCAGCGCTGATTCGTTGACCTGTTGTCCAGGCGTGAAAGCTCCCTGCACAATCAGCTCACGTAATTGGTCAGCAATCAGCTGCGCCGTGGGCCGGCCCTCCAACACGAACATTCCCTCCGGTGCCGCCATTGACATCCCCTCATTCCATGCTTCGGCAAGTTGAACCTATTAGACCGCTGCTGCGGTGTACTTGTATTCCAAAAACTCGTCAATCCCAATTTTGCCGCCTTCGCGACCCAATCCGGACTGCTTGACACCGCCGAATGGTGCGGCGGGATTGGACACCAGGCCAGTGTTCAGGCCAACCATTCCCACCTCCAGGTCGGCGGAGAACCGCATTGCTTTCTCCACACTCTCCGTGAACACGTACCCCACCAGACCCCACTCGGTATCGTTGGCCAGGCGGAGGACTTCGTCTTCGCTGTCAAACGGCGTGATCGCCGCTACCGGTCCGAAGATTTCCGTTGACATCAGGGCGGCCTCCGTGGGCACGTCCATCAGTACGGTGGGGGAGTAGAAGTACCCCGGACCTTCCGGACGGCTTCCCCCGGTCAAGACCCGCGCGCCCTTGGATACGGCATCTGCAACCAGGCTTTCGACCTTATCCAGACCCTTCTGCTCAATAAGGGGTCCGACGTCGGTCCCCGCTACAGCGCCATTGCCTACCTGCAATTCTGACATTTTTTTGGCGAACTTCCCGCCAAACTCTTCCACGACGGAGCGGTGGACAAAGAAGCGGTTGGCGGCCGTGCAGGCCTCTCCCATATTCCGCATCTTGGCCTTCATGGCTCCATCCACAGCCTTCTCGATATCCGCGTCGGCCAGCACGATGAAGGGTGCGTTTCCGCCGAGCTCCATGGAGGAACGCATCACGTTGTCGGCAGCTTGCCGTAGCAGGATCTTTCCCACCTCAGTTGAACCAGTGAAGCTGATCTTGCGTGCGATCCCACTGTCCGTCCAGGTCTGGACCACGCTGGAAGCGCCCGACGTCGTCACGACGTTCAGCACGCCGTCGGGAAGTCCTGCTTCCTTGAAGATCTCAACGAGCGCCAACGACGTGAGGGGCGTCAGCTCCGCCGGTTTGAACACCATGGTGCATCCGGCAGCGATGGCAGGAGCGATTTTCCGCGCACCCATGGCAAGTGGGAAGTTCCATGGAGTCACCAGGACCGAGGGCCCTACTGGTTCTTTAGTAATGAGGATGCGGGTGTTGCCATCCACGGAGGTGGCGTTGTCGCCCCCGATCCTGACTGCTTCCTCAGAGAACCACCGGAGCATCTCCGCGCCATAGGCGACCTCGCCTTTTGCCTCCGCGAGCGGCTTTCCCATCTCGGCGGTCATGATTGCCGCTAATTTCTCCGTATTGGCGATGACGAGGTCGAACGCCCGGCGAAGGATGTCCGCCCGTTCGCGGGGAGTGGATTTGCCCCACGCTGCCTGTGCCCTTCCGGCGGCCTCAATGGCCAGGGCGGCATCGTCGGGGCCTCCGTCGGCGACGTGGGCGATGACTTCGTTCGTTGCGGGGTTCTCCACGGCAAACGTGGCGCCATTTGCGGCCGGCTGCCAGTGACCGTCGATGAAGAGATCTGTCTGCAGTGAGCTTGGATCAAGTGTGTGGGACATCGTGGCTCTTTCAGTAATCAAGGGGGACTAGGAGGTGGCCGACTTGAGCGCTTGCGAGAACCTTGACAAAGCAACTTGGATCTCGTCGCTGCTGACGTTCAACGCTGGGATGAGGCGGATGACGTTGCCGTGCGGACCGCAGGTGAGGAGCAGGAGTTCTTCCTTGATGGCTGCCTGTTGGACAGCCAGTGCAGTAGCGGCATCGGGGGTCTTGTCCGCTGCTGTGAATTCGACACCCTGCATCAGGCCCCGGCCGCGGACGTTGCCGATTCCGCTGAATCCGGCTTGGATCGCCTCCAGCCCTGCCCGTAGTTCCTCGCCGCGGAGACGAGCGTTTTCCACGAGGTTTTCGCGCTTGATGACGCCGAGAGTGGCGACACCGGCTGCTGCCGCGACGGCGTTCCCTCCGTAGGTTCCGCCCTGGGAGCCAGGCCAGGCCTTGCCCATGAGTTCCTTGGAGGCGGCGATTGCCGAGATGGGGAAGCCGCTGGCGAGGCCCTTGGCGGTGATGACGACGTCGGGCGTTATGCCCGCCCAGTCGTGTCCCCAGAACTTGCCGGTGCGGCCGACTCCGGCCTGGACTTCATCAAGGATCAGCACGATGCCGTGCTTGTCCGCGCGCTCGCGCAGCCCTTGGAGGAAGGCAACAGGGGTGGGAATGTAGCCGCCGTCGCCGAGGACGGGTTCGATGATGAAGCCGGCCGTGTCGCTCGGGGCGCTGATGGTCAGCAGGAGGTGGTCCAGTTCCTTCAGTGCGAATTCGACGGCGGTGGCTTCGTCCCAGCCGTACCGGTACCAATGCGGGAACGGGGCTACGTGGACGCCGCCCATGATGGGCGAGAATCCTGAGCGGAACTTTGTTCCCGCAGTGGTCAGGGAGGCCGCTGCGACGGTCCGGCCGTGGAAACCACCCTGGAAGGAGATGATGTTTGGCCGGCCGGTGGCCATGCGGGCCAACCGGATGGAGGCTTCCACTGCTTCCGAGCCCGACGTTGCGTAAAAGACGCTGTCCAGACCCTGCGGCAATACGGTGCCGAGGAGCTCGGTGAGTTCCAACAGGGGCTTGTGCATGACGGTTGTGTATTGCGCGTGGACAATCCTGCCCACCTGTTCGCGGGCGGCGGCCACAACATCGGGATGGCAGTGACCGGTGCTGGTGACGCCGATCCCGGTGGTGAAATCGAGGTATTTTTTCCCGTCGGTCGCGTGGATCCAGCTACCTGCGGCGTGATCGACAACCACGGGGGTCGCCTGCTTCAGGATCGGGCTAAGTGTTGCCATGGCTTCATACTTTCTTTGGAACTGTAGATTGTCAACAATACGCGATCCGAACGGATGTCCTGATCAGCGCGATACTCACTGGGTCTGCTGAAACCTCTGGGGGCGCAGGAAGTCCAAATCATCGAACCAGCGCTTACCGAGTGCTTCGCTGGCCGCGATTTCTCCGTAGCCGGAGGCCATCTTGAAGCCGGCTCCCGAATAGCCAGTGGCCGAGTAGATCCTGCTGGACCCGCCGAGGAAACCCATCAGCGGGTGGGAATCGGAGGTGAAGAGGTCCGGGTACGCATCCGAACGCACGATGCTTGGGATCAAACCCGGGAAGAATTCCGAAACCGTCTCCGTGGTTTCCTTGATCTCCGCTGTGCTGAGGTCGCGGGGCACGGAATCGGCAGCGGGTGTGGGTGCCCCGCGACCGTCCAGAGTGGCTTTGACGGTGACACCATCCACTGCGGGAGCGCCGTACATGGAACGATCACCCGAAATCCTGATGAAGACGGGGAATTTCTCCGGGGAGAACTGCTCCGCGTCCCGGGCGACGAACCACGAGAGGAAGATCCGCCTGGTTTCCGTTTGGCGTTTGAGATATTCCGGCATGAGCTGCTTGGACCAGGCGCCCGAGGCGACGATGACCCGTTCGAAAGTCCAGGAGTTTGCACCGGAAGTGACAACGACGCCGTCGTCGGTGTCAGTGATGCTCTCGATAGGAGTGTTGGTGTTGACGGATGCGCCGTTGGCTTCCGCTGCTGTGATGGCCGCGGTGATGGCGCGGTCGGTTCGCAGGGCGCCTGCGTTGGGGTCATGGATGGCGATGTCGTCGGCGCGGAGGTTGTGCTGGGGGTAGCGTGCAGCCATTTCCTCACGGGTGAGGACGTGGTGGGCAGCGCCCGTTTCTCGTGTCGTCTCGAGCAGGCTGCGGAGGTATGGTCCGTCGTTGGTGCCGATGGAGAGACCACCACAGCGGGTGAGGATGCTCTGCCCGGTCTCTGCTTCAAGTTCTGCCCATAGTTCGCGGGAACGAGCCAGGATGGGATAGTAGGCAGGGTTGCCGCGGTAGATCATGCGGAAGAGTCGGGTGTCTCCGCCGGCTGCACTGCGCGCGTGGGCAGGGGCTTGCGCTTCGAAACCCACTACAGAATCGGACAACCGCGAGGCCTGCCACAGGGCCATGCTTCCGATGCTGCCCAGGCCGATGACTGCAAGTTTTCCATCCATGGTTTAGAGCACCTGCTTCAGGAAGGTTTGGGTACGGGGTTCTTTTGGATCGGTAAGTATCTCGCGTGCGTCGCCGCGTTCTACGACGAAACCTTCGTCCATGAAAAGCAGGGTGTCTGCTACTTCGCGGGCGAAGCCCATTTCGTGGGTGACAACGACCATGGTCATGCCCTTCTTGGCGAGGTCCTGCATGACACTGAGGACTTCCCCGACCTTTTCGGGGTCCAGGGCGCTGGTGGGTTCGTCGAAGAGGATGATTTCGGGATCCATCGCCAGTGAGCGGGCGATGGCCACGCGTTGCTGCTGGCCGCCGGAGAGTTCCGCAGGGTAGCGGTCGCCGAAGGCTCCAAGGCCGACGCTGGTGAGCAGCTCCTGGGCGCGTTTGGCGGATTGCTTCTTGTCGGCACCTTTGACCAGGACCGGTCCGGACATGACATTCTGGCGGGCTGTCATGTTGGGGAAGAGGTTGAATTGTTGGAACACCATGCCGACACGGGTGCGCTGTTCGGCCAGTTTCCTGGGTGGCAGAGCGTGGTAGGCGTTCTCGGTTTCGTAGTACCCAAAGTCGTCGCCGTTGACTTTGAGCACTCCGGAGTCGACGGTCTCGAGGCCGTTGATGCAGCGCAGGAGGGTGGACTTGCCGGAGCCGCTGGGGCCGATGATGCAGCAGATTTCACCGCTGGCGATGTCGAGGTCGATATCGTGAAGGACCGTTTTGGGTCCGAAGGATTTGCGGATTCGGCGGGCGTGGATGGTGCCGTCAGCGTTCATCGTGCGATGCCTTCCGGTGCGGTGAGTGTCACCTTGCGGGCCTTGCGGGGGACCCGTACGGAGGTGTGGGAGTATTTCTGCTCGAGCTTGGATTGGGGGTAGCTCAGCAGCAGGGTCATGACGAGGTACCAGAGGCTCGCGACGATCAGCAGCGGGATGGTTTCGTAGGTGCGGGCGTAGATGAGCTGGGCGCTCTGGAGGAGTTCGGCCACACCCAGGACGGAGACCAGGGAGGTTTCCTTGAACATTCCGATGACCTGGTTGCCTGTAGCGGGGATGATGGAGGGCATTGCTTGGGGAATGATGACCTTACGCATTTTCATGGATGCGCTCATGCCCAGGGAGTCGGCCGCTTCAATTTGTCCTTTGCCCACCGAAGAGAATCCGCCGCGGATAATCTCCGCCATGTAGGCCGCTTCGTTCAAGGTCAGGCCGATCAGGGCTGCGGTGATTGGGCCCATGAGGGCGTTGGTATCGATCGCAGTGCCGATGTTGGTGAACGGGATACCGATGGTCAGGTTCGGGTAGAGGGCTGCGATGTTGAACCAGAAAATCAGTTGGACCAGGACAGGGGTGCCGCGGAACAAGGTAATGAAGAGACCTGCCGTGGCCGCGATCGGCTTGATTTTCGAGGACCTCATGATGGCGATGACCAGGCCCAGGAGGGTACCCAGTACCATGCTGGCCACGGTGAGGAAGATGGTGAGCATCAGCCCGCGAAGGATCGCCTCGTGGGTGAAGTACTTCGCCACGACGTCCCATTTGAAATTCGGGTTCGTCGCTACGGAGGCCAGGATGCCCAGGCCAAGCACAATGCAGAGGACCCATGCGACGTATTCAAAGGTGCTCCTGCGACGGATTCGAGGTTTGAGTGTCGCGTCCATCCCGTTCATTGCCGGTTTGCTTCTCTCAATAGTTGCTTGTCTCATCGGTGACCCGCTAGTTCAACTTGGCGTCAGTGATGGCGCCGGATTCAAGTCCCCAGGTCTCCAGTGATTTCTTGTACTCAGGGCTGTTCAGGACTGACTGGATGGCTGCCTGAAGGGCGGGGGTCAGGGGCGAGCCCTTCTTGACGCCGATGGCGGTAAGGTCGCTCGAGCCGACGTTAACCTGCGGGGTCAGGAGAGTGAAGGCGTTGGGCTGCTGCTTTCCGGCCCATGCGAGGGATGTGGTGTCGTAGAAGATGCCATCGATGCGCTTGGATGCCAGCTGGGTCAAGGCTTCCTGGACATTGGGCAGCGTGACTGCATTGATCGCCGGCTGTCCCTTGGACGTGCAGGTCTGCTCGTTCAGGGCCGGGAGGCGCTTGAGCTGGCCGGTCGAACCCTGCGTGACGGCAATGTTCTTACCGCAAAGGGTCTCGTTGGTGAGCTTCAGGGGATTTCCCGCGCTTACGGCTACTGAGTTTCCGGCCTTGAAATAGTCGATCATGTCCAGGACCTTAAGGCGCTCATCCGTTTTGGACATGGTCGTGGCGGTGAAGTCGTAGCGTCCGCCATCCAAGCCGGGAACGATGGTGTCGAACTTCGTGTCCTGGAACTTCAGTTTCAAGCCGAGCTTCTTGGCTACCAAGCGGGCGATGTCCGGGTTCAGGCCGATCGCAGTGGAGTTGTCTTCGGCGAGGAAGGTTGTCGGCGGGTAATGAAGGTCCATTGCCACCGTCAGTTCGCCCTTCTCCTTATAGGATGCGGGCAAGAGGCTCACGGCCTTTTCGTCAGGCTGGACGCCCTCGGAAATGTCGGTGGTGTTGGCTGTCTTGCTGCTGTCTGCAGAGTCGCTGTTGGCGGTGCCGCCACATGCGCTCAGCGCCAGCAGAACGGCGAGTCCGGCAGCGGCCGTCTGAGCTTTCGTGCGAATCTTCATAGTGCTTCCCTTCGAGGGGTCGGGCGGTGGGGGAGGGGGAGTCTTTAAGTTGAAATGTGATCCGGATCTCTCCGTCATCTACAGCAATGCAACCCTCTCAAAAGTAGATTGTCAACAATTTACAGAAAGTTTTTCCTGAAATCTGCCCGATGAGAACCGTTCTGATTTGCCGTGAGAAACTGTTGACAATTGACAATTTAACGCCCTAGAGTCGAGTCATCGGTCGAGCAGCCCGCACCCCGCCCGCCCTGCAATTGCGGCGGAATCCAGCCTCGCCCGACACCTTCACCAGCGGCCCGCCCGCTTCAATCTCCCGACAAGAAACGGAATCGACATGGCAGAGAGCAACTTCCGGCCGAAGTACATCTCCTTTGATATCTACGGCACGCTGATCAACTTCGACATCGATCCCACTACCCGGCGCTTGCTCGACGGACGTATCTCTGAAGAGCAGTGGCCAACGTTCAAGAAGCAGTTCCGCGGATACAGGTTTGACGAGGTCCTGGGGGACTTCAAGCCCTATGAGCAGATCCTTCAGGATTCTTTTGATCGCGTGTGCAAGCGTTGGGGCATTGGGCCCACCGAAGGAGCAGGCGCAGCGTTTGCCGAGGCGGTCCGCGGCTGGGGTGCCCACGACGACGTGCCGGCCCCACTCAAACTCATGGGCGACAACTTCCAGCTCGTGGCCCTGTCAAACGCCGACGACAGCTTCCTGGACATCAGCATTCCCAGGCTCGGCGCAAACTTCCACTCCGTCCTTACCGCCGAGCAAGCCCAGGCGTATAAGCCGCGCTACCAGGCCTTCGAATACATGCTGGACACCCTGAATGCCAAGCCGGAGGACTTCCTGCACATCTCCTCCCACACCCGTTACGACATGCATCCCATGCACGACATGGGTTTCCGGAACCTCTGGATGCTGGACCGCGGCTACGACCCCATCGGTGATGGCTACGACCTCCGCACGGCCAAGTCCCTGGATGAGATCAACACATACCTCGGTCTCTGAACCGACGTCGAGGCGAAAGGCCAAACCGTGAAACTTGTTCCCTACTGGCTAGATACTGCAGAGCCCTCCGGCGACTACCGCCGCACTCCGGTCCCCGAGAACGTTGATGTTGCGATTATCGGCGCCGGCTTTACCGGACTGTCCGCTGCCCTTGAATTCGCCAAGCAAGGCGCCAGTGTTGCTGTGTTCGAACGCCACACTGTCGGCTGGGGCGCATCGGGCCGCAACGGGGGCATGGCAACCACTGGTTTGGCCATTGGCTTTAGTACGGCCGTAAAGCGATACGGGGCGCCGCGCGCGGTAGAGATGTTCCGCGAATACAACGACGCCATCGAAACCATCGAGAAGCTGGTACACGACAACGGCATCGATTGTGATTTTCAGCGATTCGGCAAGCTCTCGCTTGCGTTCCATAAGTCGCACTACGACGGATTCCTGAAGTCCCAGGAACTGCTCGCCAACCTTGTTGACCACCACGTGAACGTCATCCCGAAGTCGGAAATCCCCAGCGAAATTGGAACGGACTTTTACCAGGGCGCCATGATGGATCCCCTGGGTGCGGGCCTGCATGTGGGGAAGTTCGTTCATGGGCTGGCCAAGGTGGCCGCTGACAACGGAGCATCGATCTGCGAAAACGCGGGTGTTACCGAGCTGAAGAAGGTTGCGGGGACAGTCCACGATGTCCACACCACCCGGGGGATCACCAGGGCCAAGCAGGTGCTGGTTGCCACCAGCGGCTACACAGGCAATGTCACTCCGTGGCTTCAGCGCCGAGTCATCCCGGTGGGCAGCTTCATCATCGTCACCGAGCCTTTGCCCGAAGACGTGGTCAACCGGATTCTTCCGAACAGGCGCCAGGCGTCCGACAGCAAGATGCTCACCTACTACTTCCGGATCACTCCAGACAACAGGTTGCTGTTCGGTGGCCGGGCACGCTTTGCACTCTCCAGCCCGGACTCCGATGTCAAGAGTGCCGGGATTCTGCATAAGGCCATGACGGAACTCTTCCCGTACCTGGCGAACGTGGAGGTGGACTACATCTGGGGCGGCCTGGTTGACCTCTCCATGGACCAGATGGTCCACGCAGGCGTTCACGACGGTCTCTTCTACTCGCTCTGCTACAGCGGCCACGGCGTGCAGATGGCAGCCCACATGGGCAAGCGGATGGCCCACTACATGGCCGGGGACAAGCAAGCGAACGTCTGGGAAGACCTGAAGAACCCGCCAGTGCCCGGCCACTTCGGGCCGCCATGGTTCCTGCCCTTCATCGGGGCAGCGGCAAAAGTCATCGACCGGATCAAGTAAGCAGGACAAAGGTATCCATGAGTTCATCAACGAAAGTCGCTGGAGAGCGCCCAAAACCGGCTCAGGAGACCGCCTACAGGCGGGCAAGCATCGCCGCACTGCCAGGTGGCGCGTTCATCGAAGGCCGTTGGGAGACAGCCGGGATGACCGTAGAGGTCCGGGATCCCGAAGATGGACTCTTGCTGGGGGAAGTGTGTTCATCGTCCCCGCAGGATGTCCGCAGGGCCGTTGCCTTCATTCATCGTCACCTCCAGGAAGATGATTGGGCTCTCCGGGACCGCCGGGAGGCCTTGGAGCGGGCCGCAGCGCTGCTTGCCGAGCAGGACGGGCGTTTCGCGGAGATCATTGCAGCCGAAAGCAGCAAGACCATCACCGAAGCTGAGCGTGAAGTGCGCCGGTGCATCGAGACGTTACGTCTTTCCGCTGCGGCGTCCAGCGAACTCGTTGGAGAAACACTCGCCTTTGAAGACAGCATGGCCGGGGCCAACAAGATCGGCTGGTACAACCGGAAACCCGTGGGAATCATCGCGGCCATCACCCCGTTCAATGATCCGCTGAACCTGGTGGCACACAAGTTGGGTCCGGCGCTGATCGGAGGCAACGGCGTCGTGCTTAAACCTTCCGGCCGTACGCCCCTGACGGGACTTGCCTTCGTCCAGCTGTTGCTGGACGCGGGCGTCCCGGCCGGCAGGCTCGCCGCTGTCGTCTCGGGGCCGGGCGTCTCCGAGGCGATCGTGACCGACCCCCACGTGGACCTCATTTCCTTCACCGGCGGACCAAAGACGGCGGATCGTATTGCTGCCGCCGCGGGATCAAAGAAGATCCTTTCTGAGCTCGGCGGCAACAACGCCACAATCGTCTGCGCAGACGCTGACGCGGGGGCCGCTGCCAAGGCAATCGTGTCCGGTGCCTTCGGCGTGGCCGGTCAGAACTGCCTGTCCGTGCAGCGGGTCTATGTGCACATCTCCCTGTTCGAAGAAGTCCTTGAAAAAGTGGTCGCCGGGACCAGCGCCCTCCGAACCGGAGCGAAATTTGACCGGGCTACGGACATCGGACCGCTGATTACCGAAGCGGAGGCCCGTCGGGTGGAGGACTGGGTGGCGGAGGCCAAGGCAGCCGGCGCCACTGTGCACGTGGGCGGTCAGCGCCGCGGCGCTTTTTACCAGCCGACCGTTCTCAGCGATGTACCTGCAGACGCCAGGGTCATCCGGGAGGAAGTGTTTGGCCCGGTCGTCAGCATCGCGCCCTTCATCCAGGTCAATGACGCCATCCACGCCGCCAATGCTTCAGAGTACGGGCTTCAGGCCGGGGTGTTTACTGAGTCGATCGGCTTGGCCTTGGCCATTGCCGACAAGCTGCATGTGGGGGCTGTGGTCATCAACGAGACCAGCGATGTCCGGATTGACTCCATGCCCTTTGGCGGTTTCAAGAAGTCCGGTGTGGGCCGTGAAGGCGTAAAGCACGCAGTACGCGAGATGACCGAACCAAAAAGCACCATCATCAAATTGGCCGGATCCGCCACCCGATGGCAGCAGCTCACCGCCACCTCAGAACGGAATGCATCATGACTACCCATAAAATCGCAGTCATCGCCGGCGACGGAATCGGTAAGGAAGTTGTTCCCGCAGCCATCGAATGCCTCGAACGGATCGCGCAGCTTCACTCAATCCGTTGTGAATTCACCTACCTGCCCTGGGGATCGGACTACTACGGCGAACACGGACGGATGATGCCCGTTGACGGTTTGGAAGTGCTCGCGAAGCACGACGCCATCTTCCTTGGCGCCGTCGGCTCACCTGAGGTCCCGGACGCCGAATCGCTGTGGGGGCTGTTGATCCCCATCCGGCGCGAATTCCAGCAGTACATCAACCTCCGTCCGGTCAAAACGCTCGACGGCGTGAAGTCGCCCCTGGCCAACAAGACGCCGATCGATGTGCTCATCGTGCGTGAAAACAACGAAGGGGAGTACTCGGAGGTTGGTGGCCGCACCTACCGCGGGCTGCCGCACGAGACGGCGGTCCAGGAAACGATTTTCACCCGGCTGGGCGTATCGCGGGCAGCACACTACGCTGCATCGCTGGCATCCTCGCGGAGCGGTCACCTGACCTCGGCAACCAAGAGCAACGGCATTATCCACACCATGCCCTTCTGGGACGAAGTGGTGGAGGAAACCACCCGGCTCTACCCTGATGTGACGCTCAGCAGCGAACTGGTGGACGCGCTTGCTGCGCACTTGGTCCTGAAGCCGTGGACCTATGACGTCATTGTCGCCTCCAACCTGCTGGGAGACATCCTCTCTGACCTCGGCAGCTCCGTTACCGGCTCCATTGGCGTGGCCCCCAGTGCCAACCTGAACCCGGACGGGGACTACCCGTCGCTTTTTGAACCCGTGCACGGATCAGCTCCGGATATTGCAGGCAAGGGGCTGGCAAACCCGGTGGGTCAGATCTGGTCCGGAGCGATGATGCTTGAGCACCTGGGCCATCCTGAGGCTGCAGGGCACTTGCAGCTGGCGTTCGAGTCGGTACTGCGCGAAGGCCTTGGCACCCGCGATGTCGGGGGACCATCGTCGACGTCGGAGTTCACGGCGGCGGTCCTGGCCGCCATCGACGACTTGTACGCCGCTGACTCCCTGGATACGGGGACTTCCGGAAAGCCGGCGGCAGCAGCGGCGTCGTCGTCATGACGGTCGCCGAACCCAAAAGGCCGGTCGTCGCTGTGCTGTACCGGGAGGACCTGCCGCCCCGGCTGGACGAAGTCCAGGAGCTGGCTGAGCTCCGCCTGACCAAGGCGGACGGTTTGGCCGAGGCGCTTGACGGCGCGGACGTGCTGTACCAATGGCATTCATTCTCCCCGGCACTGCGCGAGAACTGGGCCGCGGCCTCGTCGCTGAAATGGGTCCATGTGTCGGCGGCCGGCATCAGCCAGCTCCTCTTCGATGACCTGATCAACAGCGGGGTTGTCTACACGAATTCGCGTGGGGTCCTGAGCCGCGCGATTGCCGAGTTCGCGCTGGGATTCGTCCTGGACATCGCAAAGGACTCGCAGGGTTCGCTGAGGCTCCAGCAGGCCGGGCGCTGGCAGCACCGCGTCACTCGCAAGATTCAGGGCCAGCGCGTACTGGTGGTTGGGACCGGATCCATCGGGCGTGAGATCGCGTCCCTGTTCCGTGCCGTGGGCCTGCGTGTCAGCGGTGCCGGCCGCAGCAGCCGACCCGGGGACGCGTCTTTCGATGAGATCCATTCCTCGGAAGACCTTGCCCTGGTTGTTCCCGGCTTCGACTACCTCGTGCTGGCCGCACCGCTGACGGAAGTCACCAGGGGCTTGGTGGACGCCGATGTGCTCGCGGCCATGAAACCTACCGCCCAGCTCATCAATGTCGGCCGCGGCGAACTGGTCCGCACTGATGCCTTGGTGCAGGCACTGACCTCCGGGTCCATTGCCGGGGCGGCCTTGGATGTGGTTCATCCCGAACCACTGCCTGCCGGGCATCCGTTGTGGAGCATGGACAACGTCATTCTTACTCCGCACATGAGTGGCGATACCGAGGACTACCTCGACGATCTCGGCCAGCTGTTCGTGGAGAACCTCTGGCGGTTCAGCCGTGGCCTGCCACTGCGGAACATTGTGGACAAAAAGCTCGGGTTCGTCCCGTATCCCTGAGTTCTGCGACTTCCCTCCACCTGACCCGATACTGAAAGACGCCGCTGGTATGCCCACCATTGCCCAGGCTTATGTAGCTTCTTCCCCAACATCCGGCCTTGAGCCCGGCACCGTGGAACGGCGGGATCCTGGTGACTACGACGTTCGAATTTCCATCAAGTACACCGGGATCTGCCATTCAGACATCCACGCTGCCCGCGGAGAGTGGTCAGGGGTTCGGTACCCACTGGTAGTCGGTCACGAGATAGCTGGCGTGGTGGAAGCGGTCGGACGAAGAGTCACCCGCCACCTCGTGGGAGACCGGGTTGGCGTGGGTTGCTTTGTTGATTCCTGCAGGGAATGCGCCAATTGCCGTGCGGGCGAGGAACAGTACTGCTTGCAAGGCTCCACCAGCACCTACAACTCGTTCGGACGTGACGGGCTCCCCACCGCCGGTGGATACAGCACCAGCATTGTTGTGGACGAGAAATACGTCCTGAACATTCCCGACGGCATTTCCCTTCAGGATGCGGCACCCCTGATGTGCGCGGGCATCACCATGTATTCCCCGCTGCGTCACTGGCGGGCAGGGCCGGGGAAACGCGTAGCCATCATCGGCATGGGCGGCCTTGGCCATATCGGCGTCAAGATTGCCGCCGCCATGGGAGCCGAGGTGACCGTCCTCAGCCAGTCGCTGAAGAAGAGGGAGGACGCGCTCCGGCTCGGCGCCCAGCAGTACTACGCAACATCGGAACCCGAAACGTTCAAGTACCTCGAGGGGCAACTGGATCTGGTCATTAACACTGTTTCTGCGGACATCGATGTTGACGCCTACCTTTCATTGCTTTCCCTCGGCGGCACCATGGTTTTGGTAGGCCTGCCTTCGAAACCATTGAGTCAACGCGCCTGGTCCCTCATTGGAATGCGGCGCAACCTCTCGGGCTCCAAGATGGGCGGCATCCGCCAAACTCAGGAAATGCTGGAATTCTGTGCCGCCAATGGACTCGGAGCAGAGGTGGAAGTCATCCGCGCCGGACAGATCAACGAAGCCTTCGAGCGGGTGCTGGCGAGCGACGTCCGCTACCGTTTCGTCATAGACGCCGGCACGCTCTGACAACAGCCTGTGGGCTTGCGCACATTGTTACGGAGGAACGGGCGCGTCATTTTCGCGGTAGAATGAGGTAAGGCTAACCTAAATAGTCTTCATTTTCCTCAAGCCCACCCGTTCGGGCGTTCTCAGCAGGCGGTTCCTTTGCGCAAACTCAGCCGATTCTCCGTGACAGGGCTTGCCGCCCTCCTTACCCTTACAGGTTGCGGCCTGAGCGGAGGCCAGCCCGGCACTGAGGGTAAGGTGGCCGACACGAACCAGCGCATCGTGGTGGACAACTTTCGTGCCCCTGTAGCCAATTGGGCATTGGAATCCGACGCTGCTTACATCCTCTCGCTGTCCGGCTGCCTGGAAACGTTGACCAAGTATGATGCCGCCCAGGGCAAAGTGATGCCGTTCCTCGCCAAGGAGTGGAAGCAGGTCTCACCCCTTGAGTGGGACTTCACCATCCGCGACGGCGTCAAATTCCAGGACGGTACCGAACTCACAGCCGAGTCAGTGGCAGCGTCCTTGAACTCCGTGCTCAAAGCGAAGGTGCCCGCCAGGGCGTTCGGCCCCAGCACCGTGAGCAGCGTCCAAGCCATGGACGCCAGAACCGTCCGGGTGACCACGCCGGCGGAAAGTCCGCTCGTCCCGTTCCGCCTCGCCAGCGTCAACACCGGCATCCTCGCACCGGCTGCATACCAGGGCGCGACGGTCGATCCCTTCGGTCACTGCACCGGCCCGTTCACTCCCGTCTCGGAGAAGGCCAAGCAGTCCCTGACCCTCGACCGCAACCCCGATTATTGGGGCGGCGAGGTCAAACTCGCCGGGGCAGAGGTCCGGTTCATTACCAATGGCGCCACGCGCGCGGCCCAAGTCCAAACAGGGGAAGCCGATATTTCGCTCTCCATCCCTGCCGCCTCCCTGTCCTCCCTGCAGAACGCGCCCGGGGTTTCTGTCCTCAAGGCAGACTCTCCCCGGACGGCCACGCTCTACATGAACAACGGTCGGGCACCGTTCAATAACCTCGGGTTCCGCAAGGCACTTCGGTCCGCCCTGGACCTCGAAGCACTGTCCGCCAGCGTCTACGAGGGTGCGGCACTTCCCGCAGCGGGTCCCTTCGCGTCCTCCGAACCGTGGGCCTCACCCGAGGCAAGTTCGCCCAAGCAGAACGTGGAGGAAGCCAGGAAGCTCCTGGCGGACGCCGGGTACTCCGCGGACCGCCCCTTGGAAATCATCGCCATCGTGGAGCGGGCAGAGTTCGCGGACGTCGCTACGGTCATCCAGGACAACCTGAAGAACATCGGTGTCCCGGTGAGCATCCAGGCCAAGGAATACGCCGCAGCCGAGCCGGACGTTCTTGCCGGCAACTACGACATGATCCTCAGCCAACGCAACAGGCTGATCGACATTGCGGACCCCATTGGATTCCTGACGGCCGATTACACCTGCAAGGGTACGTACAACCTCAGCCACTTCTGCGACGACGGGTACGACCAGCTCATCGCGAAGGCGGCCCAAACGGCCAACACCGAAGAACGCTACAAGCTGTATGCCCAGGCCGGGGGGATCCTGGACGACCAGGCCGTCAACCTTTGGCTCGTCAACGAACAAGCGACGGATGCCGTCCGCAGCAACGTGCTTTCCTATGTGCAGGACCCCCTGTCCCGCTACGTTCTGACGGCCGATACAGCCAAGTCCGGCTCCTGAGGATCCGGGACCAGCGAACCAAAACGCATGATCACGTTCCTCGCGAAGCGGACGGCGACCCTCGTGGCCGCCGTCCTGCTGTCGTCTTTCGCCGTTTTCCTTATTCCCTACGTCACGCCTGGCGATCCCGTCCGAAAGATCATCAGGTCCCGCGTCGCCGGCGACGTCGTGGACGACTCGACCGTTCACGCACTGAGTTCAAGCCTTGGGCTCCAGGACCCTCTTCCCGTTCAGTATCTGCGCTGGCTGCGAGACTTCCTCACCGGAGACATGGGGCTCTCACATATCAGCCGCACGCCCGTGGTTGATCAGGTCATGCCGGCGCTGGGCATCACGCTCAGCCTCGTGCTGGTGGCCTTGGGGACCGCCGTGGTGGTCTCGCTTCCGCTGGGGATTGTTGCGGCGCTGAAGCAGGGCGGCAAGACCGACAAGCTCATCACCACAGTTACCCAATCCTTCATCGCGATGCCGGAATACTGGTTGGCGCCGCTTTTGGTCCTGGTATTCGCGCTTAGATTGTCAGTGTTCCCGTCCGCAGGATGGAACACAGCATCGTCCGTTGTCCTGCCGGCGGTAACGCTGGCATTGCGGCCCATCAGCTTCTTCACCTCGGCTGTCCGTGCAGGCATGATCGACGCCCTTGACGCCGAACACATCCAGGCTGCAAGGGCCCGTGGCCTGAGCCGCGTGCAAACAGTCTGGCGGCATGTGATTCCCAACGGACTGGTTCCGTTGTCCACACTTTTCGCCGTCTGGTTCGCCGGACTTTTGGGAGGGTCGGTAATTGTTGAGGTCATTTTTGCCATCCCGGGCATGGGGCGTCTCCTGTACGACGCTGTGGTCAACAGTGACATTCCGTTGGCTCAGGGAGGCGTAGTGGTTGTGGTGGCCCTCGCAGTAGCGATCACGACGCTCGCTGACTTCGTCCACCGCATACTCAGCCCCAAGGTGAGTGGCGCCCTTGCGTAGGAGTTCAGTGATCGACCGCGCCGCCGTCGTCGTCCTCGCCCTGATTGTGGCAGCGATAGCGGCCGCCCCATGGCTGGTGCCCTTCCCGCCGGATGCGCAAAACCTTGCTGCGCGCCTGGCGCCGCCCAGCGGCGACCACTGGTTGGGAACGGACCATTTGGGCCGGGACACACTAAGCCGCTTGCTCGACGGCGGTCGCTTTTCTTTGGTGGTGGCGGCACTGGCAACCGTGCTGACCGGGGTCATTGGCTTGGCGATCGGTGTGCTTAGTGCGCGCCGCAAGGGTTGGCTGGATGAATTCTTTACGCGCACCAACGACGTCCTGCTGGCCCTGCCGGAGATGGTAGTAGCGCTCTTCATTGTGGCTGCGATGGGTACCGGCTTCACGTCGTTGTTGGTGGCCCTGACCGTCACTGGATGGACGCCCTTTGCCCGGCTTGCCCGGACTCTTGCCTATGACGTGTCCTCACGCGGCTTCATTGAAGCGGCGCGTGTGGTGGGGTGTCCGCCGTCGTTCATTATTTTCCGACACATCCTGCCGCATCTGGCCGCACCGATGCTGGGGCAGGCGACCCTTCGGTTCGGGCAGCTGCTGATCAGCGTGGGTGCCTTGTCCTACCTGGGGCTTGGCGTCCAGCCGCCGCAATCTGATTGGGGATCCATGCTTGCTGCCGCCCAGCCGTACGCGGAGAGGGCTCCGTGGGGCATCATCGCACCTGGTCTTGCCATCTTCCTGGTGGCTCTGTGCGTCACCCTTATTGGCCAGCGGGCATCCCGCCGGGCCGCGGATCCCGTGGACGTTCTTGTGGTGGAGGGTCAGCATGCCTGAGCTCGTGATCGAAGATCTGACGGTTCGCAACGCCGGTACCGAACGGAATGTGCTGTCGGGGGTCAGTCTTTCGGTTAAGCCGGGCGAGTTCGTCGCCTTGGTGGGTGGTTCGGGCTCCGGCAAAACCATGACTGCCAAGTCCATTCTGCGGCTACTGCCCGGGCAACTGGAGATGGCCTCCGGCTCCATCAGGCTCGGCGCTGTGGACGTGGCCCGCGCCCCGGAGACTGAACTTAACCGAATCCGGGGCGGTCGGCTGGGGATGCTCTTCCAGCAACCCAAAAGGATGTTCAACCCGAACAGAACCATCCGCAGGCATCTGAAGGAACCACTGAAGCTTCACGGTGGCTTGCGAGGCAGGGCGGCCGATGCGAAGGTGCACGAATTGCTTGCCGATGTCGGCTTTGAGGATCCGGCCCGGGGCGCGCGGGCGTACCCGCACCAGTTGTCCGGCGGGATGGCGCAACGGGCAATGACAGCCATGGCCCTGGCAGGTCAGCCAGACATCCTCCTCGCTGACGAGCCGACCTCCGCACTGGACAAGGTGCTGGAGCAGCAAATCCTGGAGTTGCTCGACCGGCAACGGATCCAGCGCGGGCTGGGCATCCTCTATATCACGCACAACCTTGCTTCCGTGGCCGCCTTCGCTGACCGGGTGCTGGTGATGGAAGCCGGAGTGATCGTGGAGTCCGGCACCACCGAAGCTGTGCTTGGGAGTCCCCGGACTGCCTATGCACGCAGCCTCCGTGATGCGTCCAACCTGTCGCCCACCAGCACCTCAGATGCCCGGGTACCCGAGCGGACCGTTCTGACATTGAAAAACGTGGTCAAAAACTTCGGCTCCGGACGACGCTGGGGCGGGGGTGGCGTTGACCACCCGGCGCTGGACTCCGTTTCACTCGATGTGAAGCAGGGGGAGATCCTGGGCGTCCTTGGCCAATCCGGGTCCGGGAAGAGCACCCTTGCCCGGGCGATCGTTGGGCTGGAAGAGATCAGCAGCGGGAGCATCGACAGGACGCTTGCAGGGGGAACGAGTGCCCCCACCGCCGTGCAGCTGGTGTTCCAGGAACCGCACGATTCTTTCGATCCCCGGATGACGCTGCGCGCCAGCCTGGAAGCCCCGCTTCAACCCCGCAAACAACTGACATCTGCCGAACGGAGCCAACTGCTCAGGGAAGCCATGGAGGAGGTCGAGCTGGACCCTGACCTGCTGGACAGGCGCCCAAGCCAGTGCTCCGGCGGCCAGTTGCAGCGGATCACGATTGCCAGGGCACTGCTGCTGGAACCCGAGGTGCTCATCTGCGATGAAGCCACCTCGGCCCTGGATGCGCTGACCCAGCGAACCATCCTGGACCTGCTCAAACGCCTCCACCGGGAGCGCGGCATGACCCTTGTGGTCATCACCCACGACATGGACGTGGTCCGGCACATGTGCCAGCGGGTCGCCGTCCTCTTCCAAGGCCGTCTGGTTGAACTCACGGACACCCAGAAGTTCTTCGCCGATCCGCAGCACCAGCACAGCCAAGACCTCGTCTCAGCAGCCATCCCTTGCCGGGGGCTGCACCTGAAGAAGATCCGGGCGGCGCTCTAGCGGGAAGCAGGGGACCCGGCCCGTTTCAGCGTGGTATCAACAGCCGAATCTGGGTCCTGATGTCCTGCACCAGGGCCTCGATGTCAATGCCGGTTTTGTCACTTGCTGCCATGGTCATGAACATGACCGCAGACACAACCCGTGCTCTCGTCGCGGCGTCTTGGGCATCAGCCAGTCCTTCCCGGGTGAATACGGTGGCGATGGCTTCCTCGGTTTCCCCAACGATCGCCAGGGCTGCGCTGTGGTGCGGCTCTGTGGGGTCTCCGAATACCATTTCGCGCAGGTAGAAGCGTCCGTTGTCTACCTGGGTTCGGTTGCACTCCACGATCGGCTTCACGATGGACATCACCGCATCCAGGGCGCCGGGAGTTTCTTCCGCTGCGGCCCGGCCGCGTTCGAGGGCTGCGGCGTAGTTGGCGTTCTGAACGAGGAGGAGCAGTTCGCCTTTGGTTTTGGCGTAGAGGAACAGGGTTCCGGTGCCGATGTCCGCTTTGTCGGCGATCTGCTGGGTGGTGACCTCCTCCACCCCATATTGGGCGAAGAGTTCAGAGGCTGCGGCGGTGATCCGGTCCAGCTTCTCCTGCTTGTTCCGCTCGCGCCGTCCGAGAGGCTTGGATGTGACAGGCAAGGGGCTCCTCCGAAATCAAAATGACTCGACTCACTAATGAGTGTATCGAAGTGCGGGCCAAGTGCCTTGACCGGCGTACTGGTCAGGGGGTGAGGAATTCGACGACGGCGGGTGCGAACGTGGCGTGGTTCTGGAAGATACCGCCGTGGCCGGAGTCTGGGTAGATGATCAGTTGGGAACCTTTGATGCGGCGGTGAAGGTCCTCGGAGAGCCTGGAAGGCACCATTCGATCGTTGTCGCCGTTGGCGATCAGCGTGGGCTGGGTGAGCAAGGACAGGTCAGACGGGGCAGAGCGGCCGTACCTCCGGATTGCTTTGAGCTGTGTTTGGAACGCGCGGGTGGTGATTGGTTGGTCACGGTTCCCGGTCCGCTCCTGCAGGCGTTTAATGAAGGCTTTCGCAGCGGTCTTGCCGGCGACGTTGCGGTTGAAGAAGAGGAATTCCTTGGGGTCGGAACGGGTGACGGTCGCGCGCAGGATGTCCCAGTAGGTGGTACGGACCACCTTGTCGATGTTCTTCCCACCGCGGGGACCGGTTCCGGTCAGGACCAGTTTGCGGACAAGGGTGGGGTGTTTGGAGATGAGGTCCTGGGCGATCATGCCGCCCAATGAGAAGGAGAAGACATCAATGGTTGTGAAGCCCAGGGCCTTGATGAAGGTGTAGGCGTCGTCGGCCATTGCTTCGATGCTGGTGGGAACGTGTCCTGTGGAGGCGCCGACTCCAGGCTGGTCGAAGGTGATGACGTGGCGGTTCCTGGCAATGGGGTCAATGATCCTGGGATCCCAGTTGTCCAACGTGGCGGCGAGATGCACGAAGAAGATGACGGGGATCCCGCCCCTGGGCCCAAGCTCGCGGTAGGCGAAGCTGATGCCGCCGGCGGTGATGGTTCGGGCCGGTGCCTCCGCATATGAGGTGATGACCGGCTCGTTGGGTGCGTCGGTGTAGTCCATGATGATGGTTCTCCTGGGTTATTGGATTAATTCCTGGGCGGATAGCAGCGGTGGATCAGGCGGTGACGCTGAGAACTGCTTTGCCTCGGAAGCCACCTGCGGCCAGGGATTGCAGTGCCTCCGGAGCTTGGCCGAAGGTGAAGACTCTCCCTACGATGGGGCGCAGTGCGCCGTCGTCCACCAGGGCACTGATTCGGCGAAGTTGATCGCCGCTGGCCCGCATGAAGAGGAATTCATAGCTGACGCCGAGCTTCCTTGCTTTCCGGCGGATCTTGCTGCTGAGTGCAGTGGTCGCAAAGAGCAGCACGGGGTTGAGGCCTGCCCTGCGGGCAAAGGCCGGATCGGGCGGGCCGGCGATCCCTATCGCCTTCCCGCCTGGTTTGAGGATGCGCAGTGATTTCTGGAGGTTTTCGCCTCCGAGGCTATCGAGCACCAGATCGTATCCGCTCAGAAGCTTTTCGAAGTCCTGGTTGCGGTAGTCGATGACGACGTCGGCGCCGAGGTCGCGGACGAATCCGGCGTTGGAGCTGCTGGCGGTGGTAGCAACGGTCGCTCCGAGATGTTTGGCGAGCTGGATGGCGATGGATCCCACCCCGCCCGCGCCGGCATGGATAAGAACTTTCTGCCCTGGTTGCACATTGCCCTGTTCTACGAGGGCCTGCCATGCCGTCAGCGCTACAAGTGGCAGCGAGCCGGCTTCCTCCATGCTGGCCGCTACGGGCTTGAGCGCGAGGTCTTCCTCCGCGATTGCTATCCGTTCGGCGAAGGTGCCGATGCGGTCTTGGTGGGGGCGGGCGTACACCTCGTCGCCGGGCTTGAATCCCTTCACGCTTTGTCCCACGCGAAGCACTGTGCCTGCAACGTCGTTGCCGAGGATCAGCTGGAGTTTGTAGGGAAGGATCTGCTTGAACTCGCCCAATCGGATCTTTTCGTCCAGCTGGTTCAGCCCGGCAGCGTGGACCTGCACCAGCACGTCACGGTCGCCTATGACAGGTTCGGCGACTTCGGCTTCCTGGAGGGGTTCCTTGTATTTGGTGACAACAAATGCGCGCATGTCGCGGTACTCCTTTACTAAGTGATTTAACTCAATTATGAGTGGACTCAGTTTTGTAGTCAAGCGTGAAGGGAGAAAGCGCCGTGGCGATGGGGCTGATCCATCACCACGGCGCGGCTGTTGTTACCGGGACTTGCTGGGGGAGAGCTGGGGGTAGAGCGCCTCTATTGGCGCGCTGAGCCCGGCCTTGAGTTGGACCGATGTCTCGTCGGCGAGTACCTCGTATTCACCGGCCTCCACGGCGTCCAGCACCTTGTTGACCAGTTCGGCCGGGTCCATCTTGGGGTCGGTGGTGTGTGCGGCCATCGCCGTGTCCACATACCCCACATGGACGCCCACCACATGGACGCCCTCGGGCGCGAGCTCCAGGCGCAGCGAATTCGTGGCCGACCACAGGGCGGCCTTGGTTGCGCTGTAAATGCCACCGACGGCGTACCAGCTCATGGCGGAGTGGATATCGACGATCGCAGCATTGTCCTTGGCCGACAGGATCGGCGCGAACGCGCGGGCGAGGAAGAGCGGGCCCAGGAAGTTCGTCTCCACATTGGCCCGGATCTCCGCATCAGTGTGGCTGAGAATGCCCGAGGTGGCCACGGATGCTCCAGCGTTGTTGATCAGGACGGTTGCATCGGGCGCAGCCTCGACTGCGGCCTGTATGGACGACGGGTCCGTGATGTCCAAAGTCAGCGGAACGATTCGGTTGTCGTCCCAGGTGCGCGGGGTTCGCGCGGTGGCGTAGACCTTGCTGGCGCCCCGCGCCAGGGCGGTGTGGACGAAGTGGGTTCCGATCCCGCCGTTCGCGCCGGTGACGAGGACAACTGCTCCCTTGAGTGAGTACATTTTCACGAACTTTCTGTTGTGGTTACCGTCGTGGCCAGCTGGCTGGACGGTTCCGGGAGAGGTTTGGCAAGTGCCCGCCTTGGGATCCCGGGTGACTGTACTCATAACTGAGTGTGCTCAGAATATATTCCACGGGTAACTGCCGTTTTGCGGGACAGCTTCGGACGGTGAAGCACGGACGACGGCGACCTGGCCGGGGCTGCACCGAGACGGCCTCCTGGAGTTCCTCCGCCACGGCGCGGCCCATGTCCTCGAGGTTCATGTCCACTGTTGTCAGCGGGGGGTGGGACGTGGTGCTGAAGAGTTCCCAATTGTCGAACCCAACCACTCCGATGTCGTGCGGTACGGGAAAGGGATTCCTGATTCGAATATATGTTCTAGTCTTGTTGTCATGAGACCGAAGCAAGACTCCGCCGCCTTTGCCCGGATGTTGGCGCAGATAGATGCCGATAACAGCCACCCCAGGCCTGATGACGGGAAGATCATCGAGTTGGAGCCTGGCAGTCAGCCGCTGGTCCGGGTGGGGGAGATCTATGGCCGGGCCATCAAATATACGAGGACCTTTGGGCTTGTTGAGTGGGTGGATGACCGGCGCGTTTATCATGTGGAGTGGTTTCCGGCTGGGCAAGTCAGACGCGTCGACGAGGAATCGTGGAGGGGTCGTCCGCTGTAGGCTCCGGTTCCGCCTTCGGCTGGGCGTCGACTGGCTGGACCAGCGCCGCCATGGGGTATCGCGCTTGCAGGGAAGCGGTTAGTCGTGGCTTCACTGGTGAGGGGCCGGGACCAGTAACAAATGTCGGGCTCGTCGTGGAAGCCGGACAGTACGGGCGCCGTTGTCCTGAACCTCGCAGTGGCGACGCTAGGGCGTACGTCTTCCCGAACGGCCGAAAAGACGCCAGCAGCGCGCGCCCAGCAAGAAAGAAACGACGCCGATGATCGCCGGTACGATCAGCCATGCCCAACCGCTGGTCCACTCAATGCCAACCGCCTCGGCTGTAGAGAAGGTGGTGACATCGACGAACAGGAATTCCGCGTGCGCCTTCATGGGTGTGCTTGAGTCCGTCGCTGCCAGCATGCCAAAAGCAAAGGTCAGGAAGAGGATCCAGTAAGCGAACAACATCGACCCTGCTGAGATGACGCCGATTGACCATAGAGGTTGGAGGTCTTCATCGTCGCCATATTGCCGGGCTAGCGACTTGGGCGATCCGAGGTCGTCGAGGCTTACGTCGATGCCGCGGGGATCGGAGAGTATTGCTTGCCGTAGTTCCCTGATTGTCGACCTGCGGTGCTTGCCGTTCATGACGGCCTCAAGGTGCCAGTCGACACGGGCAAGATACGTCTCCGTACGTAGGCGGGCAGGAAACGATGGGCGGGGATCCTCTGTCTGCAGGGTGCTGCTGGTCATGGCTGGAGGTGCTCCTTCTCGGTTGCTTGGTGGACCGCCGCGGCTACCAGGAGCCACTGCTCTTTCGCGGCCGACCTGGCTTTTGTGCCGGCCGCAGTGAGTGCAAAGTACTTGCGGGGCGGCCCGTTGCTGGACGTGACTTTTCTCGTGCTGACCAGGCCATCGCGCTCAAGTCTGCTAAGCACGGGGTAGACCAATCCGGTTGATACGTCCAGCCCCAGGCCGGCCAGCCGTTCGACAAGTTGATAGCCATAAGATTCGTTCTCGCCGATCAAAGTGAGGGTCAATAGGGGCAGGACGGCCCGAAGCATCTGGGCGTCCTGTTGGGCCTGAATTCTGGACATGGTATTACTGAATCATTAATAGTGAAGAAGGGCAAGCTCGCGAGGAACGACGCGTCCACAGGTGTTCGCCGTGATGGATGGTGGAGCGGCGACCCCTAAAGGGGCGTTTCGGCCGCAAGCATGGATGGGCGGCTGCAGGCCGGGAATACCGACACCTGCCGGCGTCGCCGCGGGAACTCGGGCGGCCGCACGACGTTGACGGCGATCCATCAAGAGAGGCGGAGACGGATCATCAAGCAATAGCAAATGGCTTCGACGGGAAGCGTTTGTAGGCGAACCAAAAGGTAGAAATGGCGAACCGAGGGCAAGGCTCGGCGAGGACAAGCGGCCCACCGTCGCGGCCGAGGTCGTACGACGCCGGGTGGCCCGGAATGTTTCGTCCGGACTAAGCCTGGGCTGCCGCGCCGGATAGCGGGGAGGCCGCGGGAGGTACAGTCGGCGTCGTCTGATCGACGAGAGGCTGGTAGCGGCGGGCGGCCGGCTCCCAGAGTGAGGTCCAGCGATCTGTCGTGGCATCGATGGCGTGGCTGCCTGAGTGGTCGGGGCTTGCATTCATTTTGTGTCTCCGAAGTTTATTTGGGATCAAAATTTAGTGCCTGAAGTAGTATCTGACCTGTGCGGGAGGGAGGTCAAGAGCCAATGAGCGCAACGCCCTCCGTGTCGACTCCGCAGGAATCGCGGCTCCGGTAAGCCGGAACGGTGATGTTCTGGTGGCTCAACCTTTTTAGGCCCTTTTTGATGTCGGTCTGATATCGGGCCCTTAAGGAACTCCACGGGTGGACCGTTTTGTTGGCCAACGACTTTGTTGGCCAACGACGGAAACCTTGCGGCCTTGGGCGATCGCGGGCAAGGTTCGGCGGTCGGGGTGGATGTCGTCGTCGTTATTCTGGCCAGTGAGCGCTTTGGTCCCGGAGCTGTCGAGGCTGAACACGTCTTCGCCGCCGCGCTCCAAGGCGACGCCGTGGCACGGTGGATTCTTGAACGGCTGGCGGACCGGATGGCGAGGGACATAAGGAGCGGTCGCCGCCATCCACAACCCCGAACCTATGGTGATAGGTGGTGCAGTTGCCAGGTCGGCCGGCGCCCTGCTCGAACCAATTTCAGTGCGGCTCCCCGCGAATTCCCGCTACGGTCCCGTCGCTGGCAGTGTCGCCTTTGGGCGATTCCGTGGTGACCATGGGTGCGGTGCGAAGTGCCCTGGACTTCGTGGAAAAGGAAACCCTCAACATCGAACTGCGCCACAAGCGGGCCACTAAACCACCACCGGCGCGCTAGTACCTCAGCCTCCAAGTGCCGGGTGCAGGAACTACCGGTGCGCAGATCCTTGGTTGATCAGAAGGCCCCACATGTTCTGGCAGATCATCAGATGTCCGGACGCTACAAAAGGAACATCCACAGCCGGCTGCCTGCAACTACTCCCGGGGTTCGACGCTTCCCGTTTCCGGGTCGAAGCTATAAGGAACCCGCAGGGGCAGGTCGAAATCCATGATCAGTTCGTTGACGGCCTGAGACACCGCGTCCCTGGCGTCACCGCTGAGCGCGGCCTCTGCAGCGCAATATGCAGCGATCTCCCCCCTGCTCGCATTGCCCCCGTTGGCGAGTTGTGCGACCCAAACGTCGTCGGGACTTAGGGCGAGCAGATCAATGGCTGCCCTCGTCAGCGCCTGCTGGTCGAAGCCGTTCATCACGCACCTCAGTTACTTCTAATCTGAAGATGCAAGTCTATCTAGCAAAAATGTGCATGAACAGACCGGGAGCCTCACCCGTGGCGACCTCCACCGGCAGTGAAGAGCGGGACCCGGCGGTCACCCGATATTCACGGTGAGCTCTTGCCCTTCCTCGTCTGACTCGGCAGCGGCGCGGGCAACGGCCCTGAGCGAACGTTCCGAGCCATGCACCCCAGGCACCATCCATGCCTCCCCTCGGAGTCGCATGGAGAGCCAATAAAGACAACCGGACCAACCGACGCGCGGGCTAACTGCAGTGCACCGAACGCTTGTGCGCAAGGGAAGCTGCGTCAAAGGAAGAACCGGCCCGGACGTCGCCTGCTTCCTGAGAGGAAGGGGCATAGCGGACGGCCGGGACTTATTCCAAGCCTGCCCGCGTGGCGTCGTCGAGCGGGGTTTGCAGGGACATCGGTGCTGAAAGATCAAAGCGCCTGCCGGTGATGGACCGGGGAACTATCCGATAGAGGAAGTCCTGGCCAATTCCTTGCCAAGGGAAGAGGGCCCGCCGCAATTCGTCCATGGTGGGGCTGCCCGGCCCGGCTGCTTCGGCGGCACCTTTCACCACAACGCTCCAGGCGATGCCGAACTCCCCGCTCACCGAATCCGATTCCAGCGCCACCACGGAGTCGGCTTCCATGGCCTGATGTTTGGTCCCCATCCCGGTTCGAAAGACAATCGTCTCGTTGTCTACCGCAAAGTTCACCGGAAAGATGTCCGGGTGTCCGTCCACGATGACCGAGAGACGGCCAACGTGTGTTTCGCCCAGAAGCCTCCAGCAATCGTCGGCTCCGAGGACTTCTGCCTCAGGCACTATGTTGTTGTCTGTCATGCCGCGATCCTATGGCGGTGCGATCCGCCTCGACAGGGCCCAAAGTCCCGCTGCCGTTGCCGCCAACGCCGGCAGGTCGTGCCGGCTGCCGTGAGCCGCGTCGCCTGGTCCGGTTCCATCTCAGGGGGTGGTTTCGTGTGTATGAACCACGACTACCGGGCAATGCGCGTGGGCGACGACGGCCGAACTCACTGAGCCCAATAGGAGTCCGCCAAAGCCCCCGTGTCCGCGGCGGCCGACGACGACGAGCGCTGCATGCTTGCTTCCCTCCACCAAAGCGGCGCGTGCGGATCCCTGAACGAGACGCCTGCTCACATTCTTCGGCAGGTCCGCCCCGAAGGCCTTCGCGAGGGCCTCCTCCATGTTCTGCTCGGCGTCGTGGGCAAAACCGTCGATCCCCATTGCCAGGTAGGCCTCGTAGCCAACGGGCAATTCCCAACAGGCCCAGGCTTCCAAAGGCGCAGTGAGGGCCATGGCCAGATGTTGGCCCTGACGCAGGGCTTCAACTGAAGCGGGAGACCCGTCGACCCCTACGATCACCTTGCTGGGATCCAAACGCCCGGCCATCACTGGCTCCTCTTCGCGGCCTGGGACTTCATCAGGGACAGCAGCTGCGCGCCCCAGGTTTTCGCGCGATCGGTTTCGCCGGGAAGGAGGGGTCCCTCAGTGCCTCCGACATAGAAAGGCATGGGCTTGCTGACGGGAGTGGCTCCCGCCTTTTTCAAGTGCCTCGAAATCTTCCCGGCAGCGTCACCGTGGATGAACAGCTTGACCCGGGTGTCGAAAGCAGCAGCCAACACCCCCATGAGTCCCTCGGACTCGACGGCGGTCAGTGTTTCCATGGTCTTTGGAGTGGGGCGCCAGCCATTAATAGGGCTTCCTACTACCAGCAGGTCTCCTACCGAGAGATCAGCACGCCGGAACCGGGCAACTGGTACTGTGCTGGCGTTGGCGGTGCCAAGACCCGAAGCCACCGCTTCCGCGATTGCCTTGGTATTTCCGTAAGCGGAATCGTAAACAATCAGTGCTTTCACGGTGTTTCCTTATCTTTTCCCTGACGTTGCTTGGAGGCGGTTGTCTTCCTGCGGCCGGGACGGGCATCCATGAAGAGGGTTGCCCAGAAGGTGCCACCGCCCATCACCATGAAGCCTGTTATTCCCAGTACCGGTTCACTGAGGGCGACGCCGGTGAGCAACAAGCCGAGTCCGGCCAGTCCGACGAGGACTCCACGCACGGTCTGCGTCCAGCGGATTCGTCCCAAGTCCTCCAAGCTCATGAGCGCAGCCAGCTTGGGATCCTCTTCCTCGAGTCCCTTGGCGATCTTGTCCAATTCAAGTTTCTCGAAGTTGGAAAGTTCCATGGTTTGCCTCCTGTCCTCCAGTCCCAGCATGGGCGGCCGACGGTCCTTCAAACAGGGCCAAAAGTCACAGCGGGCCGGGAGCTGGAAGGCCCGGCTCAGCCGTGTCCGCCAGTGCGGGAGCAAGGCATGCAATCAGCATGTGAGCCTTCTGTTGGAGTGCCCACTCCTTGGGATCTGTCTTTGCCATGACACAGACAGGGAACGTCGCCAGGTTGGCACGCAAGACAGGCACCGAACAAAGCCGAAGGTTACCTGCCCACTTCGGCCAGTTCCCCTAGACTCAACCACAGGACACTGGCGGATCGTTGCAAGGGAGTCCGGCTATGACGAGCGACAAGCACCACTGGAAACCTCCGGCCGATGGACGCCTGGATACTCTCCTCCGGCAATTCGTAGAGCGTGCCGACGAGTTGTTGCACGCCCAGGAGCAAATGAACGATTTGCTGGCAGCAGTCGTGTCGATTGCCGAGGACCTCAGCCTGGAGGCTGTCCTGGACCGGGTGGTCAAGTCTGCGTGCGTCCTGGTGGACGCACGGTATGGTGCCTTGGGCGTCATCGGCGAAGACCAGCGTTTGAGCCATTTCATTACGGTAGGCATCGACGACGACGGCATCAGGTCCATCGGTGAACTTCCCACGGGGCACGGCGTACTGGGTCACCTTATCCGGGAGCCGGAGCCCCTTCGGCTCCATGATTTGCGTCGGCATCCCATGGCTGTGGGCTTTCCAGAGAACCACCCACCCATGAAGACCTTCCTCGGCGTGCCCATCCGGGTGCGTGATGTCGTTTTCGGCAACTTGTACCTGACGGAAAAAAGCAACGGGCAGGATTTCTCGGCCGCAGATCAGGAGCTGGCGATCGCCTTGGCAGCGGCGGCCGGCGTAGCTATCCAAAACGCCCGCCTGTTCGATGAGAGCCGCTGCCGGCAACGATGGCTGGAAGCTGGAATTGACTTGGGCAGCCGCTTGATTGCCAGCCAGTTCGACGAAGACCGCGGCAATCTGGATCGTGTAGCGGAAGCGGCGCTGCGTGCCTCCGACTCAGCATTGGGTGTGGTCGCGGTGCCTGCGGGCGGCAGAGTATTGCGTTGCCGGTCCGCAGTCGGGGTGCAAGGCGTCTACCCGGGGGAAGAACTTCCGGTGACAGATGCCGTGGCCTCGGTACTGGCCACAGGGGAATCCGACATCGTGCGGGACCCTGTTGAGGTGTTCGGGACCGAAGTGTCGGACAAGCTGGGACCGGTGTTGATTTTCGCGCTCGGGCACAGGGGAACCGAGAACGGGGTCCTGCTGCTGGCCCGTCCCGCCGGAGGGCGGCTGTTCACGCGTACGGATATTGAATCAAGTGAGCTTTTTGGCAGCAGGGTCGGGCTTGCCTTGGATCTGGCACGCGTGAGTGCGCTTCGGGAACAGTCGTTGCTGCTGACTGACCGGGAACGGATCGCCCGCGACCTGCACGATCTGGTGATCCAGCGTTTGTTCGCTGCCGGTCTGGGGATCCAGAACCTGCGACGCTTCATGGGCGACCCCTCGGCTTTGGACCGGATGGAAAATTTGACGTCGGAGCTCGATGACATCATCCGCACTCTTCGCCGGACGATTGAGCAGCTTCGCTCGGAAGGCTCCCGGGACGACCGGACCGCAGCATCGTGACCTAAGACTCTGGTCGACGTCGGCAATTCAAGGGTATTTTGCAGCAGACAGGAAGGTTGGTTCGGCGAAAGGACGGTCATGGACCGCGAGGATTCGACGGGAAAGATCATCGTTGGAGTTGACGGCTCCGAGGCATCCATCACGGCTCTCCGCGTGGCCCAACAGCTCGCCGGGCCCCTGGGCGCCGAGGTGGTAGCCACAGCATTTTGGGAGTATCCGCGTGTTTACGACGGCTACGTGGCCATGGGCATAACGGACTTCGAGAAAGCCGCAGGAGAGATCCTTGGCAAGGCTGTCGAAAAGGCGTTCGGGCCCGCGCTTCCGGACAACGTTGTCTCCCGCCTTGTCCGGAATCATCCCAGGCAAGGTTTGATTGAGGCCAGCCGCGAAGCGGACATGATCGTGGTTGGACGCCGCGGACATGGGGGTTTCGGAGGGTTGCTGCTCGGTTCGGTCAGCTCGGCGTGTGTGGCCCATGCCCATTGCCCGGTGCTCGTGGTCCACAACCCGGATAAGGATGCATCGGGGCAGAGCGAACCGTAGCTTGGGGCCTTTTGGCCCTACGCCTCCCGGGTGGGGCTTCATAGGCTCTCAATCAAAGAAGAGAGCCAAGGCGCACCCCACGAAAGGATGAGCGATGACCCTGCCCAGCATGGAACCAGGCCGGATAGATGGAGCCCGGCACGTCAATGAGGATCTCGGGGAAGAGGAATGCTGGGAGCTCCTGCGTTCACGGACAACCGGCAGGGTTGGTTTTGTGCACCATGGCAGGGTCATGATCCTGCCGGTCAATTACCTGGTCCATGAGAACAGCATCTACTTCCGCACCTCTGCGGATGGCATGATCGGCACGCCCGTCGCCAGACTTCAGGTTTCGTTCCAGGTGGATGATTTCCGGTCGGATCGTAGCGAAGGATGGTCCGTGCTGTTCAGCGGACCGTTTTCCCGGGTAGTCGAGCCCGCGTTGCTCACCCAACTTTGGGGAAAGGCCCTGGTTGAACCATGGGCAGGTGGAGGGCGTGACCTTTTCGTCCGGATTCAGCCCGCAGAGGTCACGGGCAAGCACGTCTTCCTGGCCTGAGAGCGGCTGCCTTCCACTATGATGTGCCAGGGACGCGGCGATGAATGAGGAGGAACGGATCGTTGTCGGGTACGACGGTTCCGACGCGGCGGGCAAAGCTGTGCGGTGGGCTGCCATGCAGGCGCGCAGGAGCGGCTTCATCCTCAATGTGGTGCATTGTTCGCTCTGGCCGGTGTTTACCCACAACATGGGGCCGGTTCCGGGTATAGCAGGCAGCGGTCTGAGGCACGCAGCGGAATCAATTGTTTCCGATGGGGTGGCTCTCGCCCGCGAAGTGTTTGCAGACGCGCAAATCGCAACAAGCCTGGTCTATGGGTGGCCGGCTGAGAACCTCCGCAAGCTGGGGGCAACAGCTTCCCTCCTGGTCGTCGGCACCCGTGGTGCGCAAGGATTTCCAGGATTGTTGATTGGGTCGGTCAGCCTCGAATTGGCTTCCACGGCAGCCTGCCCTGTGGCCGTCATCGGAGGTTCGGAACGACCCCATGGGCCGGTCGTCGTCGGCATAGCTGACGAAGGCTGGGAGGCCACTCTCCGCTATGCGGCGAACTTCGCCTCTTTGGCGCACTCTGTGCTCAAAATCGTGCACGTCCACAGACACCACGGATTTCACCAAGACGCTTTCTACGAAGCGGGTGCAACCGAAAAGCGGGAGATGCTCGACTCGGCCTTGCGGTCAGTACGCAACACCTGGCCGGGTCTGGAGGTCCGGGACCGCCTCCTGTCGGGAACCTCCGTGGCGGGGACGCTGGTGGGGGCAGCGGGGGGTGCCCAGGTTGTGGTCGTGGGCACCTCTGCTCAAGGTGCAGTCAGTGGCAGCTTTGGCTCAACCGCCCATGCGGTTCTCCATCACGCCGGTTGTCCGGTGATAGTCGTCAGGCACCCGCCGGCCTGATGGCAGGGAATGACGTGATGTCCGGCGAGGAACAGTGCGGAGGCCCTGGATCACGATGGCCGGACCACTGCGCCAGGGCCGCCCGTCCTATTCGGAGTGCTTCACTGTATGAAGACGCGTAATGATGGTCGGACAGGGAATCTTGCCGAGCACCGCATGCGCCGTGGATCCGAGCAGCAGTCGTTTGAAGGCGCCATGGCCCTTGCTGCCGACAACCAGCAGGCGCGCGGTGGCCGCATATGCGAGCAGTGCTTCCGCCGGTCGCATGCGGGTTTCGAGGACCTGGTGGATCGCAAGGTCGGGATAGGTATCCGCCAGACCCGCAACTGTTTCCGACAAGACCACGCGCTCTTGTTCGGCAACGAGTTCGGAGTAGTTACCGGGGGGCATGCCGCGGCTCACCACTGGTTCCGGTAAATGGAAGGCATGCAGCACCGTCAGCTCCTGGCCTGTCCGATCCGCCTCAGCGGCGGCGAACGCGACCGCCTGCGTGGATTCTTCCGAACCGTCAACACCGACCAGGACGCCGTGCCGGTTCGACATGTCATGCTCGCCGATGACCGCCACCGGGCACTGGGCCACCGTGGCTACCTGCAAGGCCCGGTCCGTCAGAGAACCACCAACCCAACCGTGCCCGGAGCCGACCACCACCATGGAGGCCTTCTTGGACTTCTTGCCAAGAGCGTAGCCCGACCCCCCTGAGACCAGGTCGGTGGAGATCTCCACAGTTGGTTCCAGCTTGCTGGCGTGGTCTTTCGCGGCGGCGAGAAGAGTCTCGCCGGACTCCCGGATCCATTCGTTATATCCGACGGCGTCATAGGCCCAGCGGTCGTCGACGGCGTGGACAAGTTGTACGGGCAGCTTCAGGGCCGCAGCCCTCTGCATGGCCCACCGTACTGCGGCGTCACTGCTGGGCGAATCGTTGACACCAACGACAATTGCTTCCTTCATGGCTGTCCCGTTCTTCTTGGATATGTCCCGGAGCGATGGGTCCGGGGGTTGCATGTCCAGTTTCCTGTGTCCCGTCTCCGGGAGTTAGGGCCGGAAGTCCCGCTGTTGGACGTTGATTACCCCAACGTCCCTGGCTGTGCAGCTAGTCCGGGGCATCCAGACTGACCTCTTCCAAGTATTCCGGGACCCGTGCGTTCCACCCGAGTTCGTGCTTGATGCGTAAACGCAAGGCGTCGGAGGCTTCCGGTTCCCCATGGGTGATGTAAGTCATTGCCGGTGCCTGGGGAGCGGAGCGCATCCACTGGATGATCGCGTCCGCATCGGCGTGGGCACTGAACCCCTCGAGCTGAACTACCTCGGCCCGCAGCGGGACATTCTTTCCATAGATCCTGATTTCGCGGGAACCGGCGGCAAGGGCCGCCCCCCGTGTTCCAGCCGCTTGGTAGCCGCTCAGGACAAGGGCATTCCTGGGATCGGAACCGTAGGCTTCGACGTGGTGGAGAATCCGGCCGCCCGTGAGCATCCCGCTGGCGGAAATGATGATCATCGGGCCTCCGCGGAGGTTGAGAAGTTTCGAGTCATCCACGCTGCGGGTCATTTTGGCCAGCTGGTACATGCTGGTGAATTCTTCAGGACGCAGCCTGTGCTCCTCAGGATGCTGTTGGTACATGTAGGAGGCATCGATGGCCATGGGGCTGTTAAGGTAGACCGGCACATCCGGAATGAGTCCCTTGTGGCGAAGCCGGGACAGTTGGAGCATCAGTGTCTCTGCGCGGCCCACAGCGAACGCCGCTATTAGAATCACGCCTCCTCGTTTGACGACCCTGTTGACCACATCAGCCAGTTCGTGCTCCGGGCTGCCCTTTGGATGGAGCCGGTTGCCGTAGGTGGACTCTGTTACCAGGACGTCTACCGTCCCAAGTTGGCGCGGCGGGTACATGAACGGATCATCCGTCCTGCCCAGGTCTCCAGTGAAATGGGCTGACCGCCCTCCCACCTCGAGCCGTATTTGGGCTGCCCCCAGGATGTGTCCGGCCGGGACGAACGTGGCCCGGACTCCGGGGGCAACTTCGATGGCTGTGTCAAAGTCGACGGGCCTGAAGCTGTTAAGCGACTTGACGGCCTCAGCCGCGGTGTAGAGGGGAAGGGCAGGTTTGTGCACTGATGAACCGGTCCGGACTGCGTAGCGGGCTTCTTCTTCCTGCAGGTGCCCGCTGTCGGGCAGCAGGAGTTTGCAGAGCTGCTCCGTTCCGTGCGTGGCGTAAACGGGGCCTCGGAAACCGTCGCGGACCAGGGCAGGGACGTAACCGGTATGGTCCAAGTGGGCATGGGTCAGGACAACGGCGTCAACGGAAGACGGTGAGACCGGGAAGGGCCGCCGGTTGCGTTCCCGGAGCCGCTTGTAGCCTTGAAAGAGGCCACAGTCCACCAGTACCCGTGAGCCCATGAACTCAATGAGATACCGCGAACCCGTGACGGAGTCTGTTGCGCCGAGGAACCGAAGCCTGGCTGCTTGCTTGTTCTGCATGGTGACCTGTCCACTCATTCGGGCCGGCTGGAAAAGGGGAAAGTAATCGGGTAAGCATCTGGCGCCGAGCGGTGCTCAGGCGCCAGATTCCGGATTGGTTATGCCGAGGGCATGACGTGGTGGTGCCGGTATTCCTCCGTGCTTGGTTTTATGGCCAGCGCTGTAACTACCAAAGCCACCGCCCCTGGTATCCATGCACTCCACGCAGTGGCCGTAGCGGAGGTAAAACCGGCAACCCACGGGGCCAGCAGCAAAGACACAGCAATAATGGCCTGCGCCCATTCCGCGGCGGGCATTCCCGGGGCGGCCAGGTTAACGACTCCTCCGATGACCAGAAGAATGCCCAAGGTGACCATTACCGCCGTCGAGGATCCAGTTTGCGTGGTCCACAGCACTGAGAGGGCCGCGTAGGCTCCAGCGGCGACCACTGTCCAGTCCTGCCATCGCGTCCATTTCTTCATGGTGATACTGCTCCTTTTTCTTTGATAGAACCACCAAGCTCCTGCAAGGTGGCGTCCGGTCTTCCCGTAGTTCCAGCGTCCGTTTAATCGCCGAACGGCAACAGGGCCAAAAGTCACGAAGGTTGTGCAGGGTCATTAGGCCCTTGTAACCCGACGAACACGTCGGCAACAATTTGGAGGTGTTCAAAGATCGGCATGTGCGGTGCCGCCCCCGCCGGAGAGGAAACCATGAATCGTTTTGAGGAACCCGGCCCGACAGGCGTCACGGCGAAGCCCATCCGCGTGTTCATCCTCGATGACCACGAACTGGTTCGTCGGGGGCTGCAGGAACTGTTGGAAAGTGAAGGTTTCGAAGTCGTTGGTATGTCCGGGTCGGCGGAGGAAGCGACGCGCAGGATACCGGCCCTCCATCCCGATGTCGCCGTCCTGGACGCGCGGCTGCCTGACGGCACCGGAATTGAGGTATGCCGGGACGTCCGGTCCATCGACCCCGCGCTGAACTGCCTCATCCTGACCAGTTACGACGACGAGCAGGCGCTGCGGGGTGCAGTGCTGGCCGGCGCGGCGGGCTACATCCTCAAGGAAATCGGGGGAACTGACCTTCTGGGTGCGCTGCGGCGGGCAGCGAAGGGTGAATCCTTGTTCAATGAAGACGTCAAAGCGCGGATTATCCGCGGACTTACTGAACCAAAGAAGCTTGATCCCCGGATTGCGTCCCTGACTCCACAAGAACGGCGGGTCCTGGAATTCGTGGGGCAGGGCCTGACCAACCGTCAGATCGGCGAGGAGATGCTGCTGGCGGAGAAGACCGTCAAGAATTATGTGTCGTCGTTGTTGGCAAAGCTGGGATTCGAGCGCAGGACCCAAGCCGCCGTCTTCATGGCCAATGCGCCAGGGGCGAATGCCGGCAAGGGCCGCTGATACCGGTCCCGCTCAGCGCAGCGGGACGGTCCACGTCAGGGATGTCCCCTTGCCCGGCGTACTGGTGATGATGCATGAACCGTTGAGTTCCGCCGCCCTGCGGACCATATTGTCCAGTCCGTTGCCGGAACCTGTTTCGCTGAAGCCGCAGCCATCGTCCGCCAACTCCATCGTCAAGGCGTCATCTTCCACAGCCACGGAGACGGTGATTGTTTCCGCGCCGGAATGGCGCACGGCATTGCTGAGGCTTTCGGTCAGGACCGCCAGGAGGTGCTCGACCAGCACGTCGTCTTCAAGGGAATCGATCGCGCCTGTCAACGTCAGGTGCGGTGCGTGCGTGAGCGCTTTGGCTCCTGTTTGGATGGTCTGCATGATGCGGGTGCTCAGGAGCTCGCGATCGTCTCCGGTGGCCCGGAGGGAGTAGATGGTATTGCGGAGGTCCCTGATGCTGGTGTCCAGCTCGTCCGTGATGGCGTTGATGCGTCCTTCGACCGACGGTGCTGCGCCAAAGCGCCGCAAACTTTGGATGCTGAGTCCTGCGGCAAAAAGCCGTTGGATGACCAGGTCGTGGAGGTCCCGCGCAATTCTGTCCCGATCAGAAAAGACCACCTGTTGTTCACGCAGGCGGTGGATACGGTCAAGGGCGAGGGCCAAGGCGATGTGTGAGCCGTACACCGAAGCCATCTCAACGTCGGTTGTGGAGAAAGCCCCCTTTCCGGATGATCGGCCAACGACCAGGATCCCCTGATGGTCGCCCTGGGCGCTGAGGTCCATTGCCAGCAGGGTTCCCGGCTGCCCGGCCCGGTCGACGGGGAAGAGGCGCCAGGGGTCCTGGACGGTTGAGGACGATCCATCGTTGCGGCCTTGAATGCCGGTGGAGGCCACGGACAGGACACGTCCCTTAACCGGGGCGGCATTGGCCATGCCATCATCTCTGCCGGCGTGGCCTTCAACGGTGTATTCCCCGGCCTGCTCCGCTGAAGGCAGCAGCACCAAGGCCAGTTCTGCTCCGGATTCGCGCATTGCCCTTTCCGCGATCAGGTCAAGGGAGGCACCTTCAGGCTGGCCGTCGTCGAGCATCCTGCCGGTGATGTCCATGCAGGCTTCGAGCCACGAGGTCCGCCTGCGGGCGTCTTCGTAGAGGCGGGCATTCTCTATTGCCACCCCGGCTGCCGCGGCGAGGGCGACGGCGAGATCCTCGTCTTCGGGGGTAAAGTCTTCTCCGCCGTCCTTCTCCGTCAAATAGAGGTTCCCGAAGACCTTGTCGCGGACCCGGACCGGCACTCCGAGAAATGACTTCATCGGCGGATGATGCTTTGGAAAACCGTAAGCGTTCGGATGCCGGCTGAGATCGTGGAGCCGCAGCGGCATGGGATCGGTGATCAGCAGCCCCAGGACTCCGTGCCCGGTGGGGAGAGGGCCGATGCGGCTTGCCAGGTCTTCGTCGATGCCGACTGTGATGAAGTGGCTGAGCCCGCCATCTTCGCCTATTACTCCCAGAGCGCCGTAGCGGGCCCGGAGCAGGTCGCAGGCTGAGGCGACCACGCGTTCCAGCACGGACTCCAGGCCCAGGTCTTCGGCCACCGCCACCACGGCTTCGAGGAGACCTCGCGTTCTTTCCTGGGCCTGGAGCAATTCTCCGGCCCTCGCCACGAAGTCCTTGAGGAGTTCCTCCAGCGGTACGCCGGGTACGCCCGGTGGTGTGCCGTGTGGGTCCGGAGTGTCGTTCATCGCTGCCTTTCACCAAGGCCGGCGACCCTCTCCGAGGCATCCCGGCTCCTTGGGTGCCAGCCTACTCCGGGACTCGTTAGGCCTTCCATCAGCGGACGCCCCATCAGTCGATCAGGCAGGGGGTCTTTGTACCCTGTCACGGAACCGTCGGCCGTCCTAGTGTCGTCGCATGATGAACAAACCTGCAATTCCCGAGGCGGAGAAGCTCGACGCCAACCAATGCTGGCAGCTTCTCCGCAGTGTCTCAGTTGGGCGCCTGGCAGTATGGGCAGTCGATCATCCCGACATTTTCCCCGTCAACTTCAAGGTGGATCACGGAACCTTGGTTTTCCGAACAGGAGAAGGCACCAAGCTGCACGCGGCCCTCGGCGCAACACCTGTGGCCATCGAAGCAGATGGCGTGGATTCCGACACTGGTGTCGCGTGGAGCGTCGTCGTCAAGGGAACAGCGGAAAGCATCAAACTGACGCAGGAAGTGCTGGACACCGTCGGTTTGTTGCTCTTCCCTTGGCAGGCCGGCCGGAAGGACCATTTTGTCCGTATCGTTCCGACGGCCATGACCGGACGACGCTTCAAGGTCACGCCGCCACTGACCTGGTGGAGTCCCTTGGACGACGCTACCCGGGCGTCATTGGAGTAGCCGGCATGTGGGGGAAGCCGGGACCAACGGCCCTAACGACGGCGGCCTGCCGCCGTTAGCGTCAAGGGCATGAACACAAAGCCTGCTGCCGCCGTTGAGCGGCTTGCCCCGGACGACTGCTGGGACCTCCTGGATCAAACCAACGTGGGCCGGCTGGCCGTACTCGTGGACGGGCATCCTGATGTCTTTCCGGTGAACTACGTCCTGGACGGCGACAGCATTGTCTTCCGCACAGGTGCGGGCACCAAGTTCTGGAGCACCATGACGACCTCGTGTGCCTTGGAGATCGACGGCTACGAGCCCGTCAGCGAAAAGGCATGGAGCGTGGTGGCCCGTGGACGGGCACACGTGATCCTGGACCGCCGGGAGAAGGCTGTCGTCGACGCACTCGGACTTGATCCCTGGCAGCCGGGCACCAAGGACAACTACCTGCGCCTGGCGCCTGAAGCACTCACCGGCCGGAGGTTCAAGACCAAACGGCCGGATCTCTGGGGAACCCCCTTGAACGACGCACGCGCCCAGGTATTCCGCTGACGCCTTCTCCAAACCGCCCCGCACCCGGGTTAAGGGCTGTAGCGGGGCCTCACACAGGACGGACCTCATGTCATGAAAGCCCTCGTCTACGGCGGCCCAGGCGTCAAAGCCTGGAAGGATGTTCCGGATCCGGTCATCACCAGGCCCGGCGATGCCATTGTTCGCGTTGATACAACCACGATCTGCGGTACGGATCTGCATATCCTCAAGGGCGACGTCCCCGCCGTTCAACCCGGCCGCATCCTTGGACACGAAGCTGTTGGTACGGTCACCGAAACCGGTAGTTCCGTCAGCGGCATCAGCCAGGGTGACCGTGTCATCATCTCCTGCATCAAGTCCTGCGGGCACTGCATCAACTGCCGGAAGGGACTCTTCTCGCATTGCCTGGGCAGCGAAGGGCAGGTGGGCACGGGCTGGATCTTCGGTCACCTCATCGACGGAACCCAGGCTGAATACGTCCGCGTACCCTACGCGGACAACTCCCTGCACAAGCTGCCGGCCGGCGTCGGCGACGACGAGGCGGTCATGCTGTCAGACGTTCTTCCCACTGCCTTTGAAATCGGCGTACTCGACGGCCGGGTGGCCCCTGGGGACATCATCGCCGTGGTGGGCGCCGGGCCCATTGGCCTTGCGGCAATGGCGACGGCGGGGCTCTGCGGAGCATCAACGATCATCGCCATTGATCCGAATGACAGCCGCCTGGCCCGGGCAGCCGATTTCGGGGCAACCCACACCGTCAACCCAGGGAACCCGCAATGGGCCAGCGACGTCCTGGCTCTCACCGACGGAGCCGGCGTGGACGTCGCCATGGAGGCGGTAGGGCTTCCGGAGACCTTCGAGATGGCCCTGCGCCTGGTGCGCCCCGGCGGCAGCGTAGCGAACATCGGCGTCCACGGAAAACCGGTCGAGTTGCCTCTCCAGGACCTGTGGATCCGCAACATCAACATCAGCATGGGTCTGGTCAACACGACCACCACCCCGATGCTGCTCCGGCTGGTGGCCCAGCACAAACTGCCGGCCGACAAGTTCGCTACCCACCATTTCCCCCTCGACGGATTCATGGACGCCTACGACACCTTCTCCCGGGCCACCGAGACCGAAGCGTTGAAAGTGGTCCTCAGCAGGAATCACCGTGGGTGACCGCCCGCCGCGGGGGCACGCCCAGTGACACTGCTCGCACGGTTCCCGCTGGTCGCCGGTACCGTACTGGCCATGCTCGCCGTGGGGGCACTGCTGCTCAGCGGAAACGGCGCCGCAGCACAGGGCACAGCGACCATCTACGCCCTCTCCGTGGCGCTTTACCGCGCCGGGACAATGGTCAAGGGCCTTTTCCACGGCAGGTGGGGCATCGACCTGCTCGCTGTCACCGCCATCGGCGCGACAGCCGCAGTGGGAGAGTACATCGCCTCCTTGGTCATTGTCCTCATGTTGACCGGGGGTGAAGCCCTGGAGGACTTCGCCCAGGGCCGTGCCACCAAGGAGCTCCGTGCCCTCCTCGAACGTACACCACGCCACGCCCACCGCGAGGCGGATGGCCGGGTGGAGGATATCGGCGTTGACCTGGTCGCGCCCGGAGACGTCCTTCTTGTCAAGCCGGCTGAAACCGTCCCGGTCGACGGAAGGCTGCTGTCCGACGTCGGGACTTTCGACGAGTCCGCACTGACCGGCGAAAGCCTTCCGGCAGAGCGGCTGACCGGTGACTTGCTACTCAGCGGCTCCGTCAACGGGGCCGACGCAATCCGCATGGTGGCCACGGCATCCGCGATCGATTCCCAGTACAACCAGATCATCGGCCTGGTGAGGGAGGCCGCAGCAAGCCGCGCCCCGACTGTCCGCCTGGCTGACAGGTACGCTGTGCCTTTCACCCTGGTTGCCTTCGTCATGGCGGGCGTGGCCTGGTGGCTCAGCCAGGATCCGGTCCGTTTTGTCCAGGTACTGGTGGTGGCCACACCGTGCCCCCTGCTGATCGCCGCGCCAGTGGCCTTCCTGGCCGGGACCAGCCGGGCCGCCAAGGCGGGGATCATCATCAAGAACGCAGGCACGCTGGAGCATCTCAGCCGGGTGAAGTCGGCGGTCTTCGACAAGACAGGGACACTCACGCAGGGAAAACCCGTCCTGGCCGGGATTCGTCTCGCTCCGGGGACAGGGCTGTCAGAAGATGATCTCCTGCAGCTGGTGGCATCTGCCGAGCAGTATTCATCGCACATTTTCGCCGCCTCCGTCATTGCGGCGGCCCGCGGACGCGGTTTGTCGCTGCTGCCGGCGACAGGTGCCAGCGAACACGCCACCAATGGCGTGCGCGCCGAGGTCGGGTCGGTGCCGGTCGTTGTGGGAAAGCCCGCGTTCGTGGAAGAGAACACCACCGGCTTTGAGAGCGCAAGGCTGGAAGGCGGACAGCTCGCCGTTTACGCGGGGGTCGGGGGAAAGTTCGCCGGAACGCTCATCATGAGCGATCCCTTGCGGTCCAATGCCGTTGAGACCCTGGCGGAACTTGGCCGGTTGGGTGTGCGGCACACCATGCTCCTGACCGGGGACGCCTCGTCCACGGCCCGCCACATCGGCCAAAGTGCCGGCATTGACGACGTGGTGGCCGAGTGCCTGCCGCCGGACAAGGTCGCGGCCGTCAAGGCGCTGACGCTGCGGCCGGTCATGATGGTCGGCGACGGCGTCAACGACGCCCCCGTTTTGGCGGCAGCCGACGTCGGCATTGCCATGGGTGCCAAAGGTGCCACTGCGGCAAGCGAGTCCGCGGATGTGGTCATCATGCTCGATGACTTGTCACGGGCCGCGCTGGCCGTGGATATCGGCCAACACACCATGCGGATCGCACGCACCAGCATCTGGACGGGCATCGTGCTCAGTCTTGGCCTGATGGTGGTGGCAATGGCGGGAGTCATCCCGGCGGTAGCAGGGGCGTTGCTCCAGGAGTTCGTGGATCTGGCGACGATCCTGAACGCGCTCAGGGCACTGGGTCCGCGTGCCTCAAAGATGTCCCGCGAGCGGCAGGGCCAAGGAGTCAGTACCGCTCAGGCTCGTCCCCAAGTTCAAAGTAGCGGCCGTGGACCCTTGTAGGGGTGATCTCCACGTAGGTGTATTTGCGGGTGGGGATCCACGGTTTGAGCGGAAGTTTGTCCGCCTCGTCGATTTCTGTCTGGGATTCGATCACCCTTGCCTTGCCTTTGAGGACAACACTCCAGGCCTCGGACCCGACGATCTCCTCGACCTCGAAGGCAACTTTCTCGTTGACGGTCAGTTCGGCCAGCTTTGTTCCCGGATTCGTCCTGAGGAGCAATCGACCTTCGTGGGCGACAAAGTTCAACGGATAGATGTCCGGCTCTCCCAGGACACTGACGGCCAGGCGACCATGCTGGTTCCGTTCGAGCACCTTCCACGAGTCTGCTTCGGAGAGGACGGTGCCTGGTCGTTCGTCGTTTTCCACGGTGTTTCTCCTGCGTGATGTAGGGGCCACAGCGCCGGGTGGGCAGCTGAGAGCTGATGAACGTGATCCTATGGCGGGCACATCGGCCACGACAGGGCCGAAGGTCCCGCGGCCTTGCACCATGACCTTCGGCTCTGGCGCCCGGGCAGTCCTTGGGAGAAGCCCGGACGACCGTCGGCAGAGGGGACCTTATGCCCTACACGTGCCGGTTCGAAGGCGCTAGGCTCGGCGCTATGGAGAACACATCAACGGCAGAGGACACCAAGGAACTCAGCGTCCACGACTGCTGGAAGTATCTGCAGTCGGTGTCCATCGCCAGGATCGCCCTCATCAATGACGGGTTGCCGGAGATTTTCCCGGTGAACTTTGTCCCGAAGTTTGGAACCGTCCTTTTCAGGACCGGACCGGGAACGAAACTCGACGCCCTCCGGGAGGGATCCGCCCTTTCCTTGGAAGCCGATGGATTCAACCGCTACGGAACCGTCGCCTGGAGCGTCATCCTCAAAGGAAGCCCCGAATTTGTCACCCAGCTAGAGGACATCCAGGAGGCCGTCGAAGCCGGTCTTTCCCCGTGGCAGCCTGGTGCCAAGGACGTCCTGGTCAGGGTCACGCCAACAGAGATCAGCGGACGCCGGTTCGTCATCAGCCCACCGTCCAAATGGTGGCCGCCGCTGGATCCCTCCGCTGCCGACGGGCACGACGGCGATACCCGCTAACTGCCGTCAGGTCCCTTTTCTCCGGGGCGCGTCAGGATGGTGGGGCACTGAACGTGCAGCAGCACATGCTGGGCGACGGAGCCGAGGAGTACGCGCAATCCTCCGCGGCCTTTGCGCCCCATGACCAGCACTTGCGCATGCCGGGCCGCGTCCACGAGCGCATCCCCGGGGCCTTTTCCGGCGTCGGAACTTTCCTTGACAATGATGTCCGGGAACTGCCGGCCGGCGTGCTGGGCGGAGGCGCGGAGGACATCCGCGTCCACGGAAGACGCCGCATCGGGGCCCGTGGCGTGGACAAGGATCAACTCCTGACCCAGCCTTGCAGCTTCCGCAGCGCCGAACTCCACGGCGGAGAGAGATTCAGCCGAACCGTCAACACCTACCACCACGCCGGACCGACCCTGCGGGTGGTCGGCAGGAACAACGGCGACGTTGCCCTTGCCTGTGACAGCCACCTGGAAACTGACCGAACCGTACCCTTGCCCTTCTGTGCCTGGTCCACGGTCCGTTCCCACCACCACCAACTCGTAGTCGGCCGACAACGCGGCGATCGCTTCGGCAGGTTCACCTGATAACCGGCGGTGGACGACGCTCAAGCGCGGGAAGGCCGACGTCAAGCGGGCCGCTTCACTTTCAAGAAGGTCATCGCCACGTCGCTGCGCCAGCTGCCGGTCGCGTTCCTTGGGATAGAGCCATTCTCCGGGAACAACATGCACCAAGACCAGGCCGGAACCCATCGAATCCGCCCGGGCAGCAGCCCAGTCCGCAACATGTCCACCGGCCCGGGAACCGTCCAGCGCAACCAGGATCTGATTCTTCACGAACGGAGTTCCCTTCGGTTGCCAACGGTGATGGTCTCCACTATCGGTGGCACAGGCCGCCGTCGCAAGGGCCGGAAGGCCCTCCCACTGTGCGGCACAGTGCGTTAGGGTCCACAGGGAGGGCACGATCCGTTGCAGTACCGGTGACGAGAGGAGAACATGCGCGTCCTTGTACTGAACCCAGGTTCCTCATCGCTGAAGTACCACCTTCGGGAGACCGCCGATGCCGGCCGGGCTGCGGGCATCCTGCTGTCAGGACAGGTTGACTGGCCACCGGGGGAGCGCTCCAGCCCGGATCGCCTGGAGACCGCTTTTGACGAACTGGAGGCCACCATCAAAAGCGTTGGATCCGCGCCGGAAGCAATCGGACACCGCGTTGTCCACGGCGGCGCACAGTTCAGCACTCCGGTTCGTGTCACCGCGGAAGTAACAGCGGCCATTGATGGGCTCAGTCCCTTGGCGCCGCTCCACAATCCGGCCAGCGTTGCCTGTATCGAGACGGCCGGCCAACGATGGCCCGATCTGCCACAGGTTGCGGTCTTTGACACGGC
This sequence comes from Paenarthrobacter sp. C1, assembly GCF_049315185.1. Lineage (NCBI taxonomy): Bacteria > Bacillati > Actinomycetota > Actinomycetes > Micrococcales > Micrococcaceae > Paenarthrobacter > Paenarthrobacter sp. C1. The sequence goes on from NZ_CP186052.1 coordinate 2,178,623, forward strand.
CTTCCATCGCTCCATTCCGGACTTTGCCGCCCGTTATGCCATTCCGGAGGATCTATACCGGGATTATCCCGTGCGGCGATACGGCTTTCACGGAATCTCCGTCGAGATGGCCTGCCAGGACACAGCCGCGTTTCTCGACGGGCCTGTTTCCACCCTGAGCGCTGTGGTGGCCCACGTCGGCAACGGAGCGTCCGTCACCGCCGTCGGGCATGGACGCAGTGTGGATACCTCCATGGGAATGACACCTTTGGAGGGGCTCGTCATGGGCACGCGCTCCGGAGACCTGGATCCATCCGTGGTCCTGCTGTTGCAGCAGGACGGAGCAACCGCGGATGAAGTCGACCACATCCTGAACCACCAATCGGGGCTGCTTGCAGTTGCTGGATCCGCGGACATGAGGACTGTTGGGATGGCTGCCCGCAACGGCGAGCCCCGGGCCCGTCTGGCCATCGACATAGCTGCCTACCGCCTCGCCAAATACGTAGCCGCGTATTCCATGGTGGTTGGCGGACCCGACGCCCTGGTGTTTACCGGGGGAGTGGGCGAGAACTCTGCGCTGTTCCGGGAGAAGGTGGTCGCCTGGTTGGGACCACTTGGCCTTGGCATCGACGCGGCCCTGAATAACAAGGCCCCGAATAACAAGGCCCTGAATACGGCCGCCCGGGACGGCATCCGCGTGATCAGCACCATGGACTCCACATTTCCGGTGCTCGTAGTGCCCAGCGACGAAGAACGTGCCATTGCAGAATCGACGGCGGCTTTGCTCGCCATGCCAACTGAGGAAGGTTGATCGCGACATGAGCCGGGACTTGAACACCACCGATACCGATCCTAAGCCTGAAGAAGAGAACTTTGACCTCCTGCACCGGTACTGGTCCGCGGCGAACTACCTGACGGTGGCACAAATCTACCTCCAGGAAAATCCCTTGCTGCAGGAACCACTGGAAACACGGCACATCAAGCCCCGGCTCCTGGGCCATTGGGGCACCAGCCCGGGCCTGTCCCTGATCTATGCTCACCTCAATCGCGTTATCCGCCGCACGGGTGCCCAGGTCCTGATGGTGACCGGACCCGGCCACGGTGGCCCCGCCGTCGTCGCCAATACCTACTTGGAGGGCAGTTACTCGGAGGTTTATCCCGCCGTCGGCAGAGACCTGGAAGGGCTCCGGACCCTGGTCCGGCAGTTCTCGACGCCGGGAGGCATCGCCAGCCACGTCGGTCCGGCGACGCCCGGATCCATTCATGAGGGCGGTGAGCTGGGCTACTCGCTGATGCATGCCACCGGTGCGGCAATGGACAACCCGGACCTGATTGTTGCCTGCGTCGTCGGCGACGGGGAAGCTGAAACCGGGCCGCTGGAGGGATCCTGGAAAGCGCCATCGTTCATCAACCCGCTCAGGGACGGGGCGGTACTTCCCATCCTCCACCTCAACGGGCACAAGATCTCCGGACCCACTGTGCTGGGCAGACGCTCAAACCTTGCCGTAGCCTCCCTCTTGGAAGCACACGGCTGGGATCCCGTCATCGTGTCAGGCGATGACCCCGCCTTGGTCCACCCCGCTCTCGCCTCAGCGATGGATGCCGCCTACGCCTCCATTCGCGCCATCCAATCCCATGCGCGTAAGGAGGGAGTCACCGGCCCCGCACGGTGGCCGGCCATCATCCTGCGGACGCCCAAAGGATGGACCGGGCCGGCGACCGTGGACGGGAAAGCCGTGGAGGGAACCCACCGCTCCCACCAGGTCCCGCTGGCCGGGGTCAGGGACAACCCCGGGCACCTAAGGCAACTTGAGGAATGGATGCGCTCCTACAGGCCGGAAGAACTTTTCGACGCCGATGGGCGGCTGATCGCCGAACTGTCCGGGCTGGCCCCCGAGGGCGATCTGCGCATGGGGTCGCTGCCCGCCAGCCGTGGGAAAGGGGGTCGCGACCTCGCCACGCCCGAGCTCAAGCAATACGCCATAGAGCCGGTTCCCCGCGGCGCAGTGATGCATGAGAGTACCAAACCGTTGGGGGAGATGCTGCGGGACATTTACCTCGACACCGCCGACGATCCAAGGTTCCGGCTCTTCTGCCCCGACGAGACCAACAGCAACAGACTCGGCGCGATCTTCGAAGCCACCGACAGGGGCCTCATGGAGCCGGCCGCGAGCAGTGCTGCCGCGCTTGCAGCGGACCACGTGTCCGTCAACGGGCGGGTGATGGAAGTCCTGTCCGAACATCTGTGCCAGGGCTGGCTGGAAGGGTACTTGCTGACAGGCAGGCATGGCCTGTTTGCCAGTTACGAGGCATTTGCGATGGTGAGCGCTTCCATGACCATCCAGCACGCCAAATGGCTCCAGCATTCCCGGGACCTGGAATGGCGGGAACCCGTACCCAGCTTGAACATCCTGTTGACTTCCACCTGCTGGCGCAACGACCACAACGGATTCAGCCATCAAGGACCAGGGCTCATCGATGCCGTGATTTCACTGTCAAGCACGGTCGTCAGGGTCTACTTCCCGCCGGATGCAAACACCCTGCTGGTCACGGCGGAACACGTCCTCAAGAGCAAGGACTACGTGAATCTGGTGGTGATCGACAAACAGGAACATCCGCAGTACTTGTCGCTCGAAGAGGCGAGGCAGCACGCAGCTGTGGGCGCATCGGCATGGGACTGGGCCGGTAATGAGATCCCGGGGACCCCAAGCGGCAGGGAACCTGACATCGTCCTGGCCTGCGCCGGTGATGTACCCACGCAAGAGACTTTGGCGGCTGCCTGGCTCCTCAAAAAACATGTCCCGGACATGTCCGTCCGTGTCGTCAACGTCATGGATGCCATGGTCCTGCCGCCTCCGGGTACCCATCCGCACGGGCTTTCGAGTGCTAAGTTCCAGGAACTCTTCACTGCCGACGTGGACGTCGTGATGGCCTGGCACGGTTATGCGCGGGCCCTGCACCAACTTCTGCACGGCCGCCCGGAGCCCGAGCGCTTCCACGTCCGTGGATACAACGAGCAAGGAACCACCACCACGCCTTTCGACATGGTGGTCCTGAACAAAGTCAGCCGGTATCACCTGGTGATGGAAGCACTGCACCGGGCCAAGGGAGAATTCGCAGGAGCCGGGCACCTCCTGGAGCATTGCCAGAGCCAACTGGAAGCCCACGCCAACTACATCCGGGAGCACTTTGAAGACCTTCCGGAAATCCGGGACTGGGTATGGACGCAGCAGTAGCTCAACCTCGTCCACTGTGCTCATGAGTGAACACGATAAGACCTGGCACGGTCAGCACCTCGCGGGCCTGAGCAAGGGTGAGCGAGCAGCGGACTACCTCCGCAACGGCATGGGCAGCTGGACTTTCGTCGGGTGTTTCGTCTTGGCGATGGTGGTTTGGGCCGCCATCAATTCCTACCTTCTGGCCGGGAACGCCTGGGACCCTTACCCGTTCATCCTGTTGAACCTGTTCTTGTCGATGCTTGCCGGCCTTCAAGGTGCCATTTTGCTGATCGCAGCGAAACGGCAGGATGCCATAGCGGCAGCAATGGCACAGCACGACTTCGACACAGACGTGCAGGCCAAAGCGGAGATCGACCGGCTGATGGCGATCAACAGCGAACAATTGGAGCTGCTTGGGAGGCTGTTGGCCGCCCTTCCGCAGTCAGGTGTTTCAGAGGAGGACAACGACGGCGAAAAGCCTACGCCAACTCGTGGCGACCCGTCACCATAACCAGCAAGCGGTACGGGGTCTACAGTGGGTGTATGGCTGCCAGCCGCAATCCGCTCGATGACCTGCGTGAGACCATTGGCCATCTGGCCAATCAGCTCAAGCTGCCCGGTTCGGAGCGCGTCGACGACCTGGTCGGCGACCTCATCGGAGTCAAGCCGGGGCCGGCCCGGCCGCTGTCCGAAGTGCAGGCCGAACTCGATGCGCTGGTCGGACTGGAGACCGTGAAGGAACAGGTTCGTGCCCTGGTTGCCATGCTCCGTGTCCAGGCCCGCCGAAAGGCGCACGGCCTGCCGGAAGTGGCCACCTCCCAGCACCTGGTGTTCCTCGGAAACCCGGGCACGGGCAAGACCACCGTGGCGCGGCTTTTGGCGGAGATGTACCGCGCGGTCGGTCTGCTGCAGAAGGGACACCTGGTTGAGGTCGACCGTTCGGGCCTGGTGGGGCAATACGTCGGAGCGACCGCCATCAAGACGGACCGGGTGATCCGGCGTGCGCTGGACGGTGTCCTCTTCATCGACGAGGCTTATGCGCTGGCCCCGGAGGACGGGCGGACGGACTTCGGCCCGGAGGCCATTGAAGTCCTGCTCAAGCGGATGGAGGACCATCGGCATCGGCTGGTCGTGATCGTCGCCGGTTACCCCCGGTTAATGGAAGCCTTTTTGCTCTCCAACCCTGGCTTGCGCTCCCGGTTCGCCCGGGAGATCACATTCCCTGACTACTCGGTGGACGAACTCCAAACGATTTTTCACCAAATGCTTGCCCAGCACCAGTACATGTTGGAGCCGGGTGCGGACCAGATGCTGCGTCGAATCCTCGCCGGGCTTCATGCGAGCGAGGACTCCGGTAACGCACGGTTCGCCCGCACGCTGTTCGAGCAGGCACTGAACCGGCAGGCATTGCGGCTGTCCTTGGACGAAGGACAAAGCCTGGATGCTCTTGACCGGGAGGCCGTCATGACGCTCACCGCTGATGACATCGTCGAGGCGGCACTGGCTTTGGGCGAAGAGCCGGAGCCGGAAGAAGCCGATGAGGTGGAACGGCCGCGCTGGTGGCGCTGGCTGGCCTGACCGGCCCGGCAGCAGCACGCCTGATTCCTTTGGACAACTCTTCTAGAACAGGGGCCAGGGCACCGCAGGCATGTCACCGCTCGGCGGAGGAAAACGCCCTGCCAAGCGCAACCGGGTGCAGCGCGCAACCAGCGCTTCCAATTCCTCGTCGCTGAGCAACTCTGCCAGCTCTTGGCCCAAGGTACCCGGCAGTTCATCGCTGACACGATCAATGCCGTCGAGTTCCTCTACGGTCAGTGCATCTCCCAGCCAGCCCCACAGCACGGTCCGCAGCTTGTGGTCGCTATGGAAGGTGAGCCCATGGTCAACGCCGTGCCGGTGTCTGTCCGGCATGGGCAGTATGTGGTTGCCCTTTCGGTCAGCGTTGTTGACCACGAGGTCGAACACGGCCATGCGCCGCAGGGCCGGGGAATCTTCGTGGATGAGGGCAACCATCTGTCCGTTCTCATCCTGGCCTTCGAGAACTTGTTTCCAGCCCGACTCCGGTACTTCGTCCATTGACACCAGGTCCACGGGGCTTTGGGTCGGGTCCTGCTCCTGCCAGAGCTGTACCATTCCTTCCCCCAGGGGACCATCGCGCAGCCAGGTCTTCGGGACGATGTTCCAGCCCAGCACCTGCGAAACCAGGTAGGCGGCCACCTCCCGGTGAGCGAGGGTGCCATGGGGAAAATCCCACAGTGGACTTTCACCGGCTATGGGCTTGTAGACCACTTGGGTGTCGCCGATGCTCCCCAGGAAAGTGGCGTTTGAGGCCGTGGTGATGCGGCCCGTGAGTTTCAGTTCGGCGGTCGCGAGATCCGGCGTCGGCATCAGACCTCGGGAACGGTGCAGGTGTGCCCATCTGCATCCATGGGGTACCCGCAAAGCGGGCACATCGGACGCCCGGCATCCACGATCTCACGGGTGCGCTTGGCAAACGCGCGTGCTGTACCCACCGGCATTCGCACCAGCATCATTTCGGTGTCGCCGGCGTTGTCTTCGCGCGGTTCGTCGTCGGTATCGACGTCGATGATGGGGTAGGCCTCGACGACTATCTGTGCCGTGGTCGGGTCCCAATCCAGGGTCATGGCACCGGCTCGGAACTGCTCGTGAGGGGCCTCAAGCGGGTCATTGTCGACCAGTTCCATGGGAGTACTTGTGGGAATGCTGAAAGGGTTGCCTTCGATGGTGCTGAGCTGGTCGAGAATTTCGTCTATTTTCTCCGCGAGTTGGGCCGATTGTTGCTTCTCGAGGGCAATACTGACGATTTCCGCCCCTGCGCGTACCTGCAAGTAGAACGTGCGGGCTCCCGGAAGGCCAATGGTGCCGATGACAACCCGATCGGGCCAGGCAAACTCGTGAACACGTGTAGGCATGTCAGTATCTTAGGCACATGCGGTTCATGGCGTCTTCTGACCGGCCCCGCCCCCCACCGGCGCGTCGGCGGAACGGATGCCATTCGAGAGCCAGGACAGATCCCCGGCTTCCGTGTTGGTTGCGTAGACGCTTGGCCGGTCAGCACCGTAGTGGACGATTGATACGGAGGCGGGATTGACGTTAATGCGCTGGAACAGATCCAGGTGCATGCCGAGGGCGTCGGCGAGGATTGACTTGATCACATCGCCATGACTGACGGCAGCCCATACGGCCGCCGGCCCGAACTCGGCCTCGAAGGCCGCATCGTGGCGTCGGATCGCCGCCACCGACCGGGCCTGCATGGCGGCCATGGACTCACCGCCGGGAAAGACGACGGCGGATGGTTGGGACTGCACCAAAGACCATAGGTCCTCAGTCGCGAGATCACTAAGCCTCCGGCCCTGCCACTGGCCGTAGTCACACTCAGTAAGATCGGTCTCGACCGGCGCGTACGGCGCGCTGGACTGTCGGTCGAGGATGAGTTGGGCGGTCTGCCGGCAACGCTCAAGGGGGCTCGATACCACCCCCGCCAAGGTAACCGCGGCGAGCCGGTCTCCGGTCAGGGCCGCCTGGTCACGCCCGACCTGGTCCAGGCTGACTCCGTCGGCGCGACCGGCCAACAGACCGGAGGCATTGGCAGTGGTGCGGCCGTGCCGCACGAGGATAAGTGTCGCCATCCACCCAGCCTAACCATCTGCCCGTGGATGGTGTGGATCAGGCCGCATGGAAAAACCAACGAGGAACGAAATCACCGGTGCTTTGAAGGCCCGTTCAGCAAAGACGGCTGCTCCGCCGGCCTTGGGGTATTTTGTGACCAACTCTGCGTAGGACCCCGCCGTCAGCATTGCGAGGGAAAGCGCCAGGGCAAGGGGAATCCAGATGGCCCCTCCCACCTCGCCCGCGACCTTGCCCACCAGTGCGTAGATCCCTGCACCCAACACATCGCCGAGGATGAAGAGGAAGAGGAGGGGTCCGGTAATGGATTGCTTGAGTCGTGAAGTCTTGGCTTTGGCAGGGTCAAGAGTGTCGCACCGTTATGGCCTGTGTTGGCCGGCGAGGGGACAGGTGAAGGGGTCGGCAGCGGCGAGGCCAACTTTATTCAAGTACTGGATGACGATTGAATATGAGCGCATCAGCCCGGTCTCGGTATAGGGAATATCCAGGAGAAGGCAGTGCGCTTTGACAATATTGCTCGCCTCGCGAAGGTGCCTGCGGGGCATATCCGGAAAGAGGTGGTGTTCGATTTGGTAGTTGAGGCCACCCATGAAGAACGTCACAAACTTCCCGCCCGTGATGTTGCGGGAAGTGAGCACCTGCCGGGTCAGGAAGTCGGCACGGCTGTTTTCAGGAAGTATCGGCATCCCTTTGTGGTTTGGCGCGAAGGTCCCGCCCATGTACAAACCAAAGACCGCGACCTGAACCGCGATGAACGCAGCGGCAATACCCGGGGACAGGACGAGGAACAATATTCCGAGATAGGTGCCGAAACGCAGACCCAGCAGGCCCAGCTCAAGCCACCGGAACTTGACCGGCCCTCGACGCAGCAAATACTTCAGCGAGTCGATGTGCAGAGTCCAGCCAAGGAACAAAAGCAGGGGGAACAGGAGATAGCCCTGTCGTTTGCCGTAGGCCCTGGAGAACCGACCACGGTTGCCCGGCAATTCGTTGTGGAAGATGATGGCGCCTGGAGCGATGTCCGGGTCCTTGTTGACCACGTTTGGCCGTGCATGGTGCCGTGAGTGTTTGTCTGTCCAGTAGGCGTAGCTCATGCCCACCATCAGGGTGGCGAGCAGACGGGCGGTCCATTCGTTTGCCGCGCGGGACGAGAACACCTGAAGATGCGCTGCTTCATGGCCGAGCAACGCGAACTGCGTGAAAACGACGCCGAGCGCGCCGGCGATGGCGAGCTGGAGCCAGGAGTCGCGCAGGAGGAAGAACGCCACCCAGGCGCCGGCGCCCGAAACGGCAAGCAGCGTCAGCAGCACCAGGTAGTAACGCCGCGAGCGCTCAAGCAATCCGGCTTCCTTGATCAATGTCAAGAGCCCCGCATAGCTGCTGGTGACTTTGTTGACCCGGACTCCCGACGATGCCTGCGCGGGGGAAGGCGAACGTGGGGGAACCACCGGCGGCGGCTGGTTAATGAGCGACAAGGTGTTGCCTCCTCGGATGCGCTGGAAAAGCGGTGCGCTGAAAAAGCGGTGCGCTGGCAAGCAATGCCGAGGTCTGGGGCAACAACTCAAGCGTAGGCACGGAAGGTTCCGTGAGTCCATAGGAAATGGACTACGGCGCGCGATCCATTTCGAATTGTCCCAACGGGAGTGCTAGATCATCAGGGTGCGCTTGACGATACTTTCAGCAACGTCATGGAGATTTTGCCGGGTGGAGCGTGCATGTGCGCGCAGCACGTTGAAGGCACTGTCCATGTCAAGGTTCTTGGTCTGCGCAATGACACCCTTGGCCTGCTCGATGAGCACCCGGGTGGTCAGAGCCCGTTGCAGTTGATCGTTAAGGATGCCCGCTTCCCGAATAGTCCGTTCCTGCAGAAGGCTGATGGTTGCTACGTCGGCCATGGCCTGGGCTATGGCCGCGTCTTCGGGACTCAAGGCACCCGTTTCGGCGCCAAACAGACCCATGGCACCGATAACCCTTGTATGGACGCGCATTGGTGCTGCATGCACTGACCGGAAACCCATGTCCAGGGCGATTTGCTGGAAGGCTGGCCAGCGTTCGCCAAGGTCCCTGATGTCGTCGACGGTGACGACAGCTCCAGTCCGGTAGCACTCCACGCAGGGACCTGCGCCGGCTTCAAGTTGGAGCAACTCCACCAGCTGGCTTTGCTCGCTGGTTGAAGCCAGCAGCTGCAGGTTCCCGTCAGCGTCAGAGAGCAACAGCCCTGCCTGGGCAGCATCGAGCAAATCGACGGCGTCTTCCACGAGTGTGTGAAGCAGATCCAGGACGTCGTAGTCGGCAACGAGCGTGTCGGTAAGCTTCACGAATGTGTCGCTAAGACGCTCGGCTCTGCTTTTTATTACCATGTCAGCATTTTACTGTGGGCCGGTATCACTGGCGCCCGCTGCCGGCGTGAAATCAAGCCGCCTGTTCACGACGTCCATTGCGGTGTCCTGCAAAGAACGTCCGCTGGCGAAGGCGTGGCCTCGCAGCAGCAGCAACGCTTCGTCGGCGGTGCTTCCTGTCTGGACCAGCACCATCCCGGTAGCCTGGTGGATTTCCCGCCGTGCCAGCGGAACGGTGGCAGTCCCGGTGTCACCGTCCGGCAGTAATCCCCGCAGCAATGTCCATGCCGTCCGGTTGGCAATCCGGGCGGCACGGGCGCCCTGCTCAGTGCTGAGTTCGCGCGGTGAGGTGCAGTAAAGTTCCACGACGCCGATAACCAGGTCGCCGGCCAGCAAGGGGAACACGAAGAGCGCCTCTGCATCAGTACTGCTTGCTGCTTCTGCAAAGGCGGGCCACGAGCGGACTCCAGCGTGGCTCAGATCGTTGATCATGACCGGCAGATGGGTACGGAAAACATCCCACCGTGGTCCGTCTCCAAGATCGTACTGAAGCTCATCAAGCCGCGCAGCTGTAGCGTCGGATGCGCACATCAGGGTTTCGGCCGCAGAACCTCCGAATATCGACACTGACGCTCCGGCGATGGGCAGTTCCTCGAGGAATGCAGAACACAGGTCGCCGTGGGGACCGTGCCCTGGCGCTGAGGTCACTTCAGGCACGCTGTGTCACCTCTCATGTGATGGCTCGGCTGCACCAAGGACAACCATTCCTGTTTTTTCAAGACAGTCATTTTCAAGACAATCGCGCTCTGACTGTTACCCCAACCTTAAACCGACGGGTGAAGAGATACCCGACGGCGGCTGTCACCGCGGTCAGTTCACGGTCGCTGAAGGCAACGCCGCCTTCAGATTTACGGCCAACTGCCCGGCCGCCGAGTGCGTCCTGCAGTGAGCGACAGCAACTTCGGCAGACGGAACGGCCCCCACTTGGGAGGGCCGTTCGGTCGAATGCTGCTACCTAGTGTCCGGCGTCGGCCGCCGCTTTCTTTTTGGCGTCCTTTTCCGCGTCCTTCTCAGCGCGCAGCGCTTCCGCCTCGTGCTGCTCCTCAGCTTTTTCATGGTGGATAACCTCGGCGAAGAGCTTCTCCATTTCCTTCGCCACACCAGCTGCCGAGGCAGGATTCTGTCCGGTTACCAGCCGTTCATCCACGACGACTTTCTCTTCAAAGACACCTGCGGAGACATGGTGCGCTCCCTGTTCTTCCAAACGGTCGGCAAGAAAGAACGGGATGACCTTGTCCTTCCCGGCGGCAACTTCTTCGTCGTTGGTGAATGCGGCCACGTCCCGACCCTGGACGAGCCGGAAACCATCCTTCAATTCCACATTCAGCAGCCCGGCGGGACCATGACAGACAGCGCCCACCAAGCCACCGGCGTCGTAAACGCTCGCTACCAGCCGCTGCAGTCCTTCACTGTCGGGGAAATCCCACATGGTGCCGTGACCTCCCACGAGGTAGACGGCATCATATTGCTCCGGGTCTATGACGTCGACGCGGGCAGTGTTGTAGAGCCCGGCGCGCGTCGTCTCGTCCTGCGTGAAAGCAACCTGGACGGGATCATCGGTGTCTACTACGTCGCTGGGAGGCTGGCCGCCCTTGATGGAAGCAAAATCGACGAAGTGGCCCGAATCCTTGAAGACCTTCCACGGATGTGCGGCTTCGGCCACGTTGTAGCCGGTCTTTTCGCCCGTATCACCGAGCTCCGAAACGCTGGTCAGTACCATGAGGATTTTCTTCATGAAGTGCTCCTTTCGTCCACCGCCAACACTACGCCCTGGTCCAAATGGGCTCCCTGGAACCGACAGAAGGGGCCGCAAGCCGGTTTCCCTTGACGTCATGGGTGGGCGATCTCCCGTTACCGTCCATTTCTGTTGAACGTGTCACATTTGTTTGCATCCAGCCCCAGCGACCCTGATCCTTGCAAGACCTAGTTTTTTTAGCGCTTGTCAGAGCGTGCCCAATGGAGGACACAATTTATGACTAACGTTCTTTGGTTTTCTGAGCTTGGCTTGTCCGACCTTGACCAGGTTGGCGGCAAAAATGCATCGCTTGGGGAAATGGTTCGAAATCTCGCCTCTGCAGGGGTGAAGGTTCCGGGCGGTTTCGCGACGACGGCGGACGCTTACCGCCGTTTCCTGGCGGAGTCGAAGCTGGATGCGAGGATTGAACAGATTCTTGAGGGCCTGGACAGCGGCGACGTCGCCGCTTTGGCCAAGGTTGGCCAGGAAATCCGTACCCTGATCCGGGAGACCCCGTTCCCCGCGGGTTTGGAAGAAGACATCCGGACCGCCTATGAGCGCCTGACCGGGGAGCATGGTGCGGACGTGTCGTGGGCGGTGCGTTCCAGCGCCACGGCCGAGGACCTCCCCGATGCTTCCTTTGCCGGGCAACAGGAGACATTCCTGAACATCCGTGGAATCGGAAACATCCTGCACGCGATCAAGGACGTCTTCGCGTCGCTGTACAACGACAGGGCGATTGCCTACCGGGTCCACCATGGATTCACGCATTCGGAAGTAGCGCTCTCTGCCGGTATTCAGCGGATGGTTCGTTCCGACGTCGGCGCCTCCGGCGTCATGTTCACCATGGACACCGAAACCGGCTTCACCGACGCCGTGTTCATCACGTCGTCTTACGGACTGGGGGAAGCTGTGGTCCAGGGGGCAGTGAACCCTGACGAGTTCTATGTCTACAAGCCTGCCTTGGCGGAAGGCCGGCCGGCAGTTCTCAAGCGCGGTCTGGGCGGGAAGGCCGTGCAGATGGTGTACACGGAATCCGAAGAGGTCGGCCGGACCGTCGACTTCATCCCCGTGCCGCAGGATTCCCGGAGCCGGTTCAGCCTGACCGACGCGGAGGTCGAGCAGCTTGCCCGCCATGCCGTGGCGATCGAGCGGCACTATGGCCGTCCCATGGACATCGAGTGGGGCAAGGACGGTGTGGATGGGGAGCTCTACATCCTGCAGGCCCGCCCGGAAACGGTTGAGTCACGCAAGGCAGCGGGCGTCACGTCCCGCTACACGCTCACCGAGCGGTCCACAGTCTTGGTCGAGGGGCGCGCGATCGGTCAGCGCATAGGCGCCGGCCAGGTCCGGGTACTGTCTTCGATTGATCAGATGGCCTCCTTCCAGGAGGGCGACGTTCTTGTCGCGAACATGACGGACCCCGACTGGGAACCGATCATGAAGAAGGCTGCTGCGATCGTCACGGACCGTGGCGGGCGGACTTGCCACGCTGCGATCATCGCCCGCGAACTGGGCATCCCTGCGGTCGTCGGCACAGGATACGCCTCGCAGATCCTCAAGGACGGCGCCCCGGTGACGGTGTCCTGTGCCGAGGGCGAAGCGGGGCTCGTGTATGAAGGCCTGCTGGATTACACGCTCCAGGAGACCAGCCTGGAGACCATGCCGGAGGCTCCGGTGAAGATCATGATGAACGTCGGAACCCCGGAGCAGGCATTCAGTTTTGCCAAGCTCCCCAACCATGGAGTCGGCCTGGCCCGGCTGGAGTTCATCATCAACCGCCAGATCGGTGTCCACCCCAACGCCTTGCTGGCAGTGGCCGGAGAGATCGAGCGCCCGGCAACACTGGACGATTACACCGTCCGTCTCATCCAGGAAAAGATCGCCGCCTACGACGGCCCCCGCGATTACTACGTCAAGCGCCTGGCCGAGGGCATCTCGACCATCGCCGCGGCCTTCGCACCGGAGCCGGTGATCATCCGGCTCTCGGACTTCAAATCGAACGAATACGCCAACTTGGTGGGCGGTCCGGCCTTCGAACCCGAAGAAGAAAACCCGATGATCGGCTACCGGGGCGCCTCCCGGTATCTCTCTGCGGCCTTCCGGCAGGCCTTCGAACTCGAATGCGAAGCACTGAAGTTTGTGCGCAACGAGATGGGCCTGACAAATATCAAGCTCATGGTTCCGTTCGTGCGGACCCTCGACGAGGCACGCGGCGTGACCGAGCTGCTCGCGGCCAACGGGCTGAGGCGGGGAGAAAACGGGCTGGAGATCGTGATGATGTGCGAACTGCCCGCGAACGCGCTCCTGGCCGATGAGTTCCTGGAGTACTTTGACGGCTTCTCGATCGGTTCCAACGACCTGACCCAGCTCACCTTGGGCCTCGACCGTGACTCCGCTCTTGTGGCCGAAGGCTTCGATGAGCGCAATCCGGCCGTGACCAAACTGCTGGAAATGGCCATTGCCGCCTGCCGGGCCAAGGGACGGTACGTCGGGATCTGTGGTCAGGGACCCAGCGACCACCCGGACTTTGCCGAGTGGCTCCTGGGGCAAGGCATCAGCTCCATCTCGTTGAACCCGGACGCGGTGACTGAGACCTGGCTGCGCCTGGCCCGCTCAACCAACGTCACCAGCCCCACCGTCTAAATGACCGAGCATCAAACCGTGGGGGCAGGCTCCGTGCCTTCCCCCACGGTGTTCTTTCTCTCCGACAGCACCGGGATTACGGCCGAGACGCTCGGCAATACGCTGCTCACCCAGTTTCCTGGCCAACGGCTCGAGCGGCGCACCATCCCCTTCATCACTACCATCGAGCAGGCGCGCGAGGTCGTTGCGCTGATCGACCGGGTTGCGGCCACAGGTCCTGACCCGATCATCTTTTCCACGGCCGTCGGGCAGGACATCCGTGCGGTTCTCTCCAAAAGCCGCGGGCAGTTTTTCGACCTGTTCGGTGCGCATATCGGGAAACTTGAACAGACCCTCGGCGCAACGGCCAACGGAAAACCGGGCCAGGCCCACGGCGTGGGGGATGCCGTCCGCTATCAGTCCCGCATGGCCGCCGTCGAATATGCCATCGAACACGACGACGGCCAGTCACTTCGGGCGCTCGAACGCGCCGAGCTGATTCTTATCGCTCCTTCCCGTTGCGGTAAGACTCCGACCACCATGTACCTGGCCCTGCAGCACGGCATCCTTGCCGCGAACTTCCCCTTGGTCGAGGAAGATTTCGACAACATGTCCCTACCTGCGCCCCTGCTGCCTTTCGCGAGCAAGTGCTTTGGACTGACGTCGCAACCCGTCCGGCTGAGCCAGATCCGTCAGGAACGCCGGCCGGGCAGCAGCTACGCATCGCTGAACCAATGCACCTTTGAGTTGCGCAACGCCGAAGACATGTACCGGGCCAACAACATTCCCTATGTGAACTCCGCTTCCATGTCCGTGGAGGAAATTTCTGCCACCGTCCTCCAACGCATGCAACTGCACCACTGACAGCGTTGCGTTCTGTCCGGTGGTATCAGGAAGCGGTGGCACGGCGGGGCTGCCCGGATGGGATATGTTGTTGTGCGCCGCCCTCGTCGCCAACGCACGTGGGGATCCGGCCAGTGACATGCAAAACCCTGAGTCAGGAGTACCCGTGCCCGGAAGCCCACGTGATGGCATAGATGCCCAGATTCTGGCGGAGCTTCGGCGCAACGCCCGCATCAGCCTGGCGCAGCTGGGCGAGAAGGTACTCCTGTCCCGCAATGCCGTGCGGCAGCGGATCGAGCGGATGGAGCGTGATGGCTTCATCAAGGGCTACACCATCAGGGAGTCTGCAGCTGAGGCCACCCGGACCGTGAATGCCGTGTTGATGATCCAACGGCATGACCGCATGCGCGGCAGTGATGTCATCGCCGGCCTGCGGGCCATTCCCGAAATCGCTACCTGTGATGTGGTAAGCGGCGAGCTCGATCTCATCGTCCGGGTCGAGGCTCCGGACGCGGCAAGGATCCAGGAGATCTGGAGGCAGGTTTCTGAGTTGCCCGGAGTCCGTGACATCACTACCGCGTTGTCACTCTCGACGGTCATTGACAGGCAGTCACCACGCTGATCGCATCCCCGCAGGAATCGGTGGCCATCAATCTTTCCGCCTGCTCGGGCTGGAGCAGGCCCTCACTGACAGCGATGTCGATGACACTCTGCCCCGAGACGAGTGCCCTGTGGGCGACCCCGGCTGCCACCGCGTACCCCAGGACGGGCAGCAGCGCCGTGGCCTGGGCCGTGGACGCGCGTGCCCTGGACCGAAGCAGCGTTTCGTTGGCTTCGACGCCGGAGACGCATAGCTCGCGCAGGACGTCGCAGCCGTTGGTCAGCCAACTCAGTGACTGCAGTAAGGCGTGGGCGATGACCGGCTCGAACGCGTTCAGCTGAAGCTGTCCGTTGTCGGCTGCCATGGTGACAGTGACATCGGCGCCAGCGACTAAGAACGCAATCTGGTTGATGACCTCGGGGATGACCGGGTTGACCTTGCCGGGCATGATCGAGGAGCCCGCTTGCCGCGGGGGCAGCCGGATCTCTGCGAGCCCTGTCTGGGGTCCGCTGGATAGCAGGCGCAGGTCACTGGAGATTTTGGAGAGCTTGATGGCAGTGCGTTTGAGTGCCCCGGAGAACGTCATGAACGCCCCGGTATCCCAGGTTGCTTCAACAAAATCGTGGGCACGGGTCAACTGGACCCCGCTGACCGCAGAAAGCTTGTCGATGACCCGCTCCACATACCGCGGGTCCGCAGTGATGCCGGTGCCGATCGCTGTGGCGCCCAGGCTGCATTCGCGCAGCAGGGCGGCTGCTTCGCGAAGGCGGCGCTGGTCTTCCTCGAGCGTGACAGCAAAGGCAGTGAATTCCTGCCCGAGCGTCATGGGCACCGCGTCCTGCAATTGCGTGCGTCCGATTTTGGGGATGTCCGCGAACGCGTGGCCGCGTTCGGCGAACGATTCGGACAACAGGGCCAGTTGTTTCAGCAGGTCTTCGAGTGCGAACACGAGGGCCAAGCGCACGGCTGTCGGGTAGACGTCGTTGGTGGACTGGCATTTGTTGACGTGCCCGATCGGGTCGATCACTTCGTAGGACCCCCGGGGGTGGCCCAGGGACTCCAGGGCCAGGTTGGCGATGACCTCGTTGGCGTTCATGTTCGTCGAGGTTCCTGCCCCGCCCTGGATGACGTCCACGGGGAACGCATCGTCGACCTCGCCGGAGGCAACTGTGTCGCAGGCCGAGGCGATCGCCAGGCCAATATCGTCCGGGATCAGGCCCAGCTCGGTGTTGGTCAGGGCCGCGGCCTTCTTCACAACCGCGAGGGCGCGGACGAGGTGACGGTGGGTTCCGAGCTGGATGCCGCTGATGGGGAAATTGAGGATCGCCCGTTCGGTGTGGATGCCCCAGAGGGCGGATGTAGGAACGGCCAAGGAGCCCAGGCTGTCCCGTTCGATCCTGATCCTGGTTTCATGTCCGGTGCTGGTGCTCATGAGGCGATCGCAATGACTTTGGGTTGCGTCATTTCCTCGTAGGCGAAGTGGACCCCTTCGCGGCCCATGCTGCCGTACTTCGAGCCGCCGAACGGCATGGCATCGTGTCGGTAGTCGGAGGAATCGTTGATCATGACACCGCCGGCGTCGATGGCTTTGGCGGTCTGCAAGGCCCGGTTGAGGTCCTTGGTGAACACGCCGGCCTGCAGCGCGTACTCGCTGTCGTTAGCCAGTTCGATGGCTTCCTCAGCGGTGTCGAACGGTTCAATAAGGACGACCGGTGCGAACAGTTCCTCGCTCCAGGCCTCGCAGGTCCGGGGCACCCCGGTGAGCACGGCAGGGGTGAGGACCGGCCCGTCAAGGGTCCCCCCGGTCAGCAGTTTCGCCCCGGCCGCTACGGCCTCATCGATCTTCCGTTTCGCTTCGGCGGCGGAGTCGTGGCTGATCATCGGTCCGACATCGGTGTGTTCGTTGCGGGGGTCGCCGGTTTTCAGCGCGGCGGTTTGGGTGACAAAGGCCTCCAGGAAGGTCTCGAACACTGGGCGTTGGACAAGGATCCGCTGCGCGCCGATGCAGTTCTGACCGGCTGCCCAGAACGAACCGGACACACTGGCCTCGACGGCTGCTGGGATGTCGGCGTCGTCGAAGACGATGACGGGGGCATTACCACCAAGTTCCATGGAAAGGCGCTTGATTCCGGCGTTCGCGGCGATGGCCCGGCCCGTGGCGAATCCTCCGGTGAACGAGACCATGCGGACCAACTTGGAGGAGATGATGGTTTGCGCGACTGTCCGGTCACCGAGGACAACGGTGACGAAGTCTGAGGGAAGACCGGCCTCACGCAACAGGTCCACCAGGAGAATGGCGGTCAAGGGTGTCAACTGGGAGGGCTTGAGGATGACCGTGTTGCCGCCGGCGATAGCAGGGCCGAGCTTGTGGGCCACCAGGTTCAACGCATCGTTGTAGGGCGTAATCGCCGCGATGAGCCCAAGTGGTTCACGGGTGAACCAGCCTTGTCGGTTCTCCGAACCTGCGAAGGAATCGAACGGGACGACTTCGCCGACGTTCCGTCGGGTTTCCGCCGCTGAAAGCTTGAGCGTGTTCACCGCGCGGGAGACTTCCTTGCGGGCCTGCTTGATGGTTTTTCCTGCCTCGGCGACAATCAGCTCCGCGACCTCTTGCGACCGCTGCTGCAACAGTTCCGCAGCGGAATCCAGAATCCTGCCACGCTCGTGGCGTGGCATGGCCGCCGCTGCCGGAGCGGAGGCCGCGGCACGGATGAGCTCGACACGTACCTCCGCCTCAGTGCACTGGGGCAGGGTGGCCAGGGGGCCGCCGTCGAACTTGTTACGCACCACCAAGTGCTCGGCGACGGCTTTCACGGGAGACTCGGCAATGGCTGTCTCAGGCACGGACGGCTCCTTTGGCGAATTCGTCGACGGCGATGATGTCGGAAATGAGGGCGTAGGCGGTTTCGACGCGACCAGCGCCCGGGCCGGACACGGTAACTGCACCGAGCAGGTCGGTGGTGAAGGACACTGCATTGGTGGCACCGGAAATGCCAGCCAACGGGTGATCCGCCGGGAGGGCTACGGGCTGGACGGTAGCGACGATGCGGCCATCTTCTTCACGGCGTGCCTCGCCGATCAGCTTCCACCGGGAGCCGCCCGCCAAGGCCTGGGTAACGTCGTCGCTGGTGATGTCCTGGATACCGGTGGTCTCCACATCGCCGGGGCGGATGCTTGCCCCCAGCAATTCGTTGGCCAGGATCGCGACCTTCAACCGGACATCGGAGCCTCCAATGTCGGCGGTCGGATCAGCCTCGGCATAACCGAGAGCCTGGGCTTCGGAAATGGCTTCATCCAGGCCCAATCCGGCTTCCATGCGGCCAAGCACGTAGTTGCTGGTCCCGTTCAGGATCCCCTGAACCGCGTTCAGTTCCAGACCTCCGAGCATCTTGTGCGCCAGACGGATGACGGGTGTTCCGCTCATGACAGCGCCTTCGTACTCGAAGCGGACGCCGTTCTCCGCTGCTAGTGTGCGAAGTTCCTGGCCGTGCAAGGCCACAGGACCCTTGTTGGTGGTCACCACATGCTTGCCCGACTCAAGGGCCCACTTCACATGCGAAACGGCGGGTTCCCCGTCAACGGGACTGGTGAAAGTTGCTTCGACGACGATGTCGGCCGGGCTGTTCTTGATGACGTCCTCGTTTCGCGGGTCCGGGCTGCCGCCGGGGAGACCCTCGAAGGTCGAGCCTCGCGGCATGGCCAGAACCGAGGCCAGGTCGATGCCCTCACCTTGGACAAGCGAACCAAAAGCCAGGTCGGTGATCGCTACGACACGGAGCTCGAAGCCGAGGGAAGCGAATCGTCCGGGTTCATCGCGGATCAGCTCGGCCAAGGCGCGGTTCACGCCTCCGAAACCAATCAGGGCCAGGTTGTACGTCGTCACAATGATCTCCTTGATAGGGCGGTAATGCTGTTCCTCAAGCCTCTAACCCGGGAGTGTCAGTTCCCTAGGTACAAAACGCTCGTCCGGCATGACGAAACGACCAAAGAAGCGCGCTTTTCGCCCCTTCCGGCCACCCAATAGGCTGTAGCTGTGAACGAGCTTCCGGATACTGGCCCCTTTTTTCACGGCACTAAAGCCAAGCTCCGCACAGGAGACCTGCTGCGGGCAGGCTTCAGGTCGAACTACCGTCCCGAAGTAGTGATGAACCATATCTATTTCACGGCGCTGCGGGACGGGGCAGGTCTCGCTGCGGAACTCGCGGCCGGTGAGGGTGAGCCGCGGGTGTACGAGGTGGAGCCGACCGGGACGTTCGAGGACGATCCAAACGTCACGGACAAGAAATTTCCGGGAAATCCCACCAGGTCCTATCGGAGCACTGCACCGCTGAGGGTGGTCGGTGAGGTCACGGACTGGACGCGGCTCGCGCCGGAGGCCCTGCAAGCCTGGAAGGACCGCTTGGCAGCAATCCTTGCCGACGAGCGCGGCGAGATCATCAACTGACGGAGAACAGGACAGCCAGGACAGGCAGCACCGGGACGCGCAGAGGCCATCCGTGGACGCTTGTCGAGAAGTACCAAGCATGCTTGGTTACGAGAAGGTGGGGGACCACTGGGAGCCCAAGGAAGAGCGAGGTCCTTCGGACGCCCACGCCGAAGGGGGCGTCGATTCGCCCATGCCAACGGCAGGGGGAGTTGATGCCAATGCTTCCAAGGGCCACCTATACCAACTGGCGCAACAGCTTGGGATCAGTGGCCGTTCGAAGATGTCCAAGGACGAACTCGTGCAGGCGCTGCAGAAGGCCAATGACGCGGCCACACGGAAGGCCAGGGAGAGCTGAACGGGGTTGAACATGCATTTGGCAGGGCCACCGTGTGGTGGCCCTGCCAAAGGTGCGTTGGCATCCAGTCCTGCGCCCGTCCTTCGGGCTACCTGTTGCGATGGTGTGCAGGATGTGATTCCGAACGCCCGCCGGGAGTGATTGTTTCGGCGGGTCTTGGAGGCTCGGTGCCGCCGGAGTCCCCTACATGATTCCGGTCGGTACCAGCAGTGCCCAGGCCAGGGCCGGGGCGACGAGGACCACGCCGCCCGCGTAGGCCATGAGCTGCTTGTAGACGCGCTGGCGGTCGTCTTCACGGGCGTTGGCCACAACCAGTGCTCCGTCAGTGGAGAAGGGGGACACGTCCACCACGGTTGCCGCAATGGCAAGGGCTGCCACCGTCCCCGAGGCGCTGAGCGAGCTTGTTGCCAGCAGCGGTCCGGCCAAAGGAATGAAAGCCGTGAGGAGGGCGGTGGAAGAGGCGAAAGCTGAACCGACGCCGATCACGTAGCAGAGGACCAGTGCGATGAGCAGCGGTGCCCCGAGCGCGAGCGCTTGTTCGGCGAGGGTGTCAATGACACCCACGTGCTGGAGCAGTGAGACGTAGGTGATCATGCCTGCGACCAGAAGAACGGTCGACCAGGAGACCCCGCCGATGAAGGTCCGGTGTTCCTTGATGTTGACCAGGGCCAGCAGAAGTCCGGCGGAAAGCGCCACGAAGCCGATGGGCATGTGGAAGCCCAAGGCGCAGACGAGCATGGCGGCAATCAGTGCAAGCGTGAGGAGCTGCTGGCCGTGGGGGCGTGCAGTGCGCGTCGTGTCGAGGTCGGCGTGCTGGCCGGCCGCGCCGTCGCGGAGCTTTCCGAGCAGGGCGAACAGAACCACGGTGAGGATGGAAAGGATGAGGTTGAGCGCGAAGCTTGCCCCGAAGAGCGCACCCTGCGAGATGGGGAAGCCGTTCTTCACTGCGATGTCGTGAACCAGGACGCCGGCCACGGACAGCGGGGAGAATCCACCCGCGTGGGCGCCGTTGATGATGAAGGCGCCCATCAGGACGGGGTGGATGCGTGATTCGTAGGCCAGTCCGATCGCTGCGGGGGCCAGCAGGGCGACGGCGGCGGGGGAGAAGGTGCCCAGTGACGTCAGGGCTGCGGCCAGAAGGAAGAACACCCAGGGCAGCAGCAGGGTTTTGCCCCGGACCAGCCGGACGCAGGTCTGGACGATGATGTCAACGGTGCCGTTGCGCTGGGCCATGCTGAAGAAGTACGTCACGCCAATGATAGTGATGACGATGTTGGCGGGGAAGTCAGCAAGGATTTCCTTGTCGCTCATGCCAAGCATGAAGTAGCCGACGCCGAAGGAGGCTACCAGCCCCATCACTCCGATGTTCAAAGGCCACTTCGTGGCGACGACGAACATCAACACGAGTATGACCAGCGGGATGATCTGCGTGGCGGTCATGGTCGGCTCCGATTCAGGGGTGGCCGCCGGGTTGAACAGGGCACCCCCGAACAGGATGGCGACCAGACCCAGGATGACGGAAGCGGCAACCGTTACCAGCAGGATACGGCGGCGCGTAGTGGGACGCTTGGAACTCTCGTCCTTGATATCGCTCTCGGCGTCGGGAGCTGGTTGGTAAATAGTCTTAGCCATGGTGTTCTCTCCTCATCGAGTGGCTGTTTCCAGTGAGGCTTCGACGGCGTTGCCGAGAGTCTCCGGGAGGTGGATGATGCTGGTGGCGATGGTGCGGGCTGTCCGGTCAACGCCTACCAGGATGGAGCCTTGGTGCTCCTCGCTCCAGGTTTCGATGACACCGGCAGGTGTGCGGAGCTTCAGCGTTGGATGGACTGCGTTGCCGGTGATGGCGTTGAGTACTGTTCCGGGTGTGCGTGCGGCGAGCGTCAGGGCGATGCTGCCGGTGATGGCCAAGGCTGGATGCGGCTTGCCCATGGAGAGCATCATGACGTTGACGTCGCAGTCTGGACCTGAATCGCCGGGAGCGCCGACGATTGCCAATTTGGGTACGGCGCGGGCTGCTTGCGCAGGAGTCGCTGCCATCCCCATGCGCACTGCTGCCTGGCGGCGAATGGCGTCCAGTGTTTCCAGATGCTGCTCCACGTGTTCCGTCCACGTGTCGTAGCGGGATATGTCGAGTCCGAGGTCTTCGGCACGGACGATGACGACCGGGGCGCCGGCATCCACCATCGATACTGTCCAGGATTTCCCGCCGGCAAGGACCGTTTCGCTTGCCGTTCCCGTGGGTAGCAGCTCTCCGGTGGTCTTGCCTGCCGGGTCCTGGAAGCCGAGGCCCACTTTGAAACCGGGAAAGGCAACGCCTGGCATGTGCGCGTCCGGAACGATGGGCAAGGCTCCGGAGGGAGTGGCCACCTGTTGGATGATGAGCTGCCCGGTGTTGGTATTGCGGGTGACAATTCGAGTGGTGTCTCCTTTTGGGGTGACCCAGCCCTTTTCGATGGCATAGAGACCCACTACTGCTGAGCAGTTTCCGCAGTTGCTGCCCCAGTCCACGGTGGCTTCTTCGATCCCTACCTGGGCGAAAGTGAATTCCACGTCAACGGAGGGGTCTGAAGGGCGGCGAAGGATCATCGCCTTGCTGGTGGTGGAGGTAGCGCCGCCCACCCCGTCGATTTGCCGTGAATCGGGGCTTCCAAAAAGTCGCGGAAGCAATTCGTCAAGGTCGATGCTCGTTTCGTTCAGGGTTTCGGTCTCGAAGACCCAGCACTTGCTGGTGCCTCCACGCATCCATTCCGCTTCTATCTTCATCTGTCCTGCACTCCTTCTGCCGTTACCCGGCGGACTCTTCAATCAGCATGAGCCGGATCACACATGAAGACAATGTGCAATATCTGAAGGAGTATGTAGTATCGCTTCATTCACTGATGGAGCATGGCTGAATCGATGATCTTCATCGGAGATGGGACAGTTGATCGGGCTTTCTGCCGCGCGCAGAGGCAGGGGCGTGTATAGAATGAACCAATCATTCAGAAGGGTGCAGAAATGCTTAACGATGAAGCCCGTGATTTATATGATCTCCGCAGGCTCGCCTTGCTCGTGGAGGTTGTCGAGCAGGGATCCATCACTGCCGCGGCAGACACCATGATGTACACCCCGTCGGCAGTATCGCAGCAATTGCGCAAGCTCGAGCAAGAGGTGGGGCAGCCGCTGCTGAACCGACGCTCCCGTGGTGTGGTTCCCACCGAAGCCGGCCAAGTACTGGCAGGCCATGCGCGGAAGATCGTCGGGCAGATCCGGGCAGCACAGTCGGACCTGGACCAGATCGCGGGTCTGCGGCGGGGGTCCCTGACGATTGGTACCTTTCCCACGCTCGCGGGATCTTTCCTCCCCGTGGTGATCCGCGCCTTCAAGAAGAGGTACCCGGCCATCAGCCTGTCGGTTCGAAGTGCCCGGTTCGATGAGTTGGTTTCGGACCTCGAGTCCGGAGTAACAGGCCTCTGCCTGCTCTGGGACTACCCTTGGAACCCCTTCGAAGACGACTCCATCAGGACCACCGAGGTTTTCCAGGAGAGCACCGTCATCCTCGTCGCCAAAGGACATCCGTTGGCCGACCGTGACGAAGTAACCATGGGCGAACTCAGGAAAGAGTCGTGGATTGTCCGCGCTGATGCCCACCCCGTAGTGGAGGTTCTCCAGCGGTCCGCACACGACGCCGGCTTTGAACCCACCATTGGTTTCCTGGCCAATGACTACCAGGAAGCCCAAGCCATGGTGAGCGTCGGAATGGGCGTAGCCATGGTGCCCAAGACAGCTGTGGCGCTGCAGCATCCCGACGTCAGGGTACTGGGCCTTGGCGCCGGCGCGCCCCTGCGACGCGTACTGCTGGCCCAACGTCAGGACAAGGTGTACGCGCCGGCGGAAGTGGCATTCCACACCACGCTTCTTGAGATCGCCCGCGAGCGGGCCGGCGAGTACCTCTGACGGGTTCCGGTCGCCCTGTCGAGCTGCCGTCAACGCATCTGGCGAGCCGCCGTCGACGCACGACGGCGACCTGCCGCCGTCGTGCGTCGACCGCCTACAGCCTGACGCTTTGATCCGTCAACGCGTTGCGAACCGAGGGCCACGATTGCAGGACCCCCCGGACGTCGGAATTCAGTTCGGCGCGGAGCGCCTGTTGGTAGGAATCTTCCAGCAGTTCATGCACGGAGATGCGGGCACCCGAAGAAGCGCTGAGGATGGCTGCTTCGACCATGGCCAGGCTCATGATGTTCCGGTGGACGCGTCCCATGGGGTTGCTTCCAGTGCGGACAGCAGAGACGAAGTCGCGCAATGACCCAGCGATTTCCTGTCCCGGATCCTGTTTTGGTTCGAAGGTGCCGGGAAGCGAGGAAGTTGGGTGCGT
The DNA here is from genome assembly GCF_049315185.1 of Paenarthrobacter sp. C1. NCBI lineage: Bacteria > Bacillati > Actinomycetota > Actinomycetes > Micrococcales > Micrococcaceae > Paenarthrobacter > Paenarthrobacter sp. C1. Next base: position 2,202,809 of record NZ_CP186052.1, read on the forward strand.
GTCACCGTCCCAGAGCACAGTTCCGTGTTCGCCGCTGATCCGCCACGAGGCGTTCCAGGACGTTTCCTGTCCCGGGCTGCACCAGCTGCCGGTGAACACGAAACGCTCGCCGCCGCTCATTTCGAAGATGGCGGTGGCCCCGGCATCGCCGCGATACCAGCTCCAGGAAGGGTTATATTCCTCGCAGAACACCGAAACGGGATCGGCGTCGAGGAGGAAGCGGGCCATGTCGAATTGGTGGATGGCCATGTCGAGCAGGAGCGGATGGTCCATCGCGTCACGGAACCCGCCGAAGTGCGGTGCCTTGAAGAACTCGGCTGAGACGATGCCGACCGGCCCCACGGACGATGACAGATGCTTGGCCTCAAACAGGTGCTTGTTGTAGCGGCGTGACTGGCTGACCATGAACAACTGGCCATGCAGTTCCGCGGCCGCTGCCAGGGAAAGACCCTGCGCCACGGTGGACGCCACGGGCTTTTCGCCGAGGACCGGCAGTCCGGCAGCCAGCGCTTCCGTGGTGACCGGGTGATGGGCCGCCGGGACGGTGACGTTGATGACTGCCTGGGCGCCGACGTCGAACGCCAACTGTGCGGTGCGTGCACCGACCGGGAGGTCGGGACGGCCCAAGGACGCGGCAGCCGCACGCGCGGCTTCAAGGTCCAGGTCAACGATGCCGGCGAGCTCCACCAGGGTCGATTCCTCCACGGTACGGAGCCATGCCTGGCCCATCCCTCCGGCGCCGACAACGATGACGCGAAGGCGGTTCCCGTCGTCTGGGATGGTGGCAAAGGGGGTGTTCACGCGTTGGCTCCCTGGTAGCTCTTGCCGTTGAAGAAGTCGTTGGTGTCGTAGCGGAGCAGTTCCGGGACGGCGCGTTCCGGGCGATCGGTGACGGCCCATTCGACGGCGTTGGCGATTACCTTTCGGATGTCCTTGTGGTGGTAGACGGGGTAGTCCTGGTCACCGGGGCTGAAGAAGAAGATCTTGCCGTGGCCCCGACGGAACGTGCACCCGGAACGGAATACTTCGCCGCCGCTGAACGAGCTGATGAACACGAGTTCTTCGGGCGTGGGGATGTCGAAGAACTCGCCATACATTTCCTGCTGGGGTATCTCGATGGGGTGCGGAATTCCCTTGGCGATGGGGTGGGTGGGGTCGACGGTCCACACGAGTTCACGGTCCTGCTCGGAGCGCCACCGCAGTGTGCAGGAAGTCCCCATGAGCTTGGTGAAGATCTTGGACCAGTGGCCCGAGTGCAGCACGATCAGCCCCATGCCGGCCAGGACGTGCCGGTGAACGCGTTCGACGATGTCGTCGTCGACGTCTGCATGGGACATATGGCCCCACCAGGTGAGGACATCGGTGGAGGCCAACACTTCTTCGGTGAGGCCGTGTTCCGCTTCGTCCAGCGTCGCTGTCCGGACCTCGACGTCGGAGCCCAGGTTCTCCTCGATACCTGCCTTGATGGCGCCGTGCATTCCCTCGGGGTAGCGCTTCGCGACCAGTTCGTCGCGCTTCTCGTGCCGGTTCTCGCTCCACACGGTGACGCGGATGGGCTTGATGTCAGACATGGTGATGCTCCTTGTTAGTGATGAGGGGCGGTCTACTTGACCGCGCCGCCGGTGGTCCCCGCGGCAATGTATTTCTGGGCCGCGACCAAAAGGACGATGGCCGGGATGGAGGCGAGTACCGCCGTCGCCATGACCGAACTCCAGTCGTTCACATACGCGCCGATGTACTGGAAGATGCCCAACGTGACCGGCCGGACGGCCTCCGTAGTGGTCAGGGTGAGGGCGAACAGGAAATCGCTCCACGCGAACAGGAACGTGAAGAGGCCCGCGGTAATCAGCGAGTTCCGGCTCAGCGGAAGGACGATCGACCAGAACGCCCGGAGATGTCCGGCGCCGTCCACCCGTGCCGCTTCGATCACCGAGGACGGCATGCCGTTCATGAAGGCGCGGATAATGAGGATCGCGAAGGGAATGCCGTGCGCCGAATCCGCGAGGATCAGGCCCGGGATGGAGTTGAGCAAACCGAGGTCGTTGTACGCGGTGTACAGGGCGTTGGCCACCACGATCCCCGGAATCATCTGGCTGATCAGGATCGCGAAAAGGACTATTCCGGCGCCGCGGACCTTGAAATAGGCCAAGGCGTACGCGGCCGGGGCCGCGATGGCAAGGCTTAATGCCACGCTGCCCAGCGAGATGATCAGGCTCGTCCCGAGGTTCCCTGCCTGTTCGCTGATGGCCGTGGCGTAGCCGGTGAAATCGGGTTTCAACGGGATCCAGGAGGTCTCCAGGGTGGTGCCGTTGGGCTGGAGCGAAGCGTTGACCATCCAGTACACGGGGAAGAGCATGATGGCCAGGAAGAACAGGGCCAGCGCCGTGTAGCCCCAGTTCCTGCGGCCCGGGGTGCTTGCTGCCTTGCGGCGTATGGATGCATGCAGTGCGGTTGTCATGGGGTCCTCACTCGTCCACGGCGCGTCGGCTGGCCCGCAGGTACAAGACCGCGAAGACCAGGGAAATGATTACCAGCACGTTGCCCAAAGCCGCACCTTCACCGAACTTGAACTCGTGGAACGACAGATCGTAGGACTGCGTGGCGATGGTTTGGGTGGAGTTGGCCGGGCCCCCGTTGGTCAGGCCCAGGATGATGTCCAGCACCTTGAGTGTGTACACGACCCCCAGTACCAAGACCACGCTGACCACCGGGCGGAGCATGGGCCAGGTGATGTGCCGGAACGATTTCCATCCGGTGGCACCATCAAGGGATCCGGCCTCGTAGAGCTCATCCGGGATCTCCTGAAGACCTCCGTAAAGAATGGTCAGGTTGAACGGGATACCGATCCAGATATTCACACCCACCACGGCAATCAGGGCCAGTGACGTGCTGGTCAGCCATGGAACGCCGGTATCAATGATGCCGATGTCTCCCAGGAAGCGGTTCAGTGCTCCGCTGTCTTTGTCCAGGATCCAACGCCACACGGCGCTGGAGACAATCAGCGGCAGCAGCCAGGGGAGAAGAAGCAGGGACCTCAGGATGCCGTTGAGCGGAAACTTGCGCTGGAAGAAGATCGCCAATGCGAGCCCGATCACGAACTGCCCAAGGATGGAGCCGATGGTAAACAGTGCGGTATTCAGCAACGACGTGGAGAATAACGACGACGACAGTACCGTCACGTAGTTGGCGAACCCCACCCACGGGGCTTCACCCGTGAAGAACGTGGCCGTGGTGTAGTCCTGGAAACTCATGACGACGTTCTTGACCACGGGGTAGCCGAAGAACAATGCCATGTAGATGACGGCCGGTACGAGGAACAGCCACTGGAAAAAACGTTCCTTGCGTTGGCGGCCAAACCGCCGCGGACCCCGTGGGGTCACCCGTGAGTGCTCCTTGGGCGGGCTCCCCGGGGGGAGTCCCGTTGTTTCAGATACATCCGTTGTCAATGACATGGCCGGCTGCTTACTGGCCCTGGGCTTGCTTGAGGGCATCAGCGGGGGAGGCATTGCCGGTCAGTGCGGTTTGGATGGCGGTGTAGATCTTGGTGGCTTGAGCCGGCCATTCTTCGCCGAGTTCTCCGGTTCGTGCGCGGGCTGTCTTGATCAGTTCAGTAAACGTTGCGAGCTTGGGATTTTCGCTGGCGAACTTGTCGGCCAAGGTGGTCTTGGACGGAATCGTGTTACGGACCTTGGCCATTGCCAACTGGTTCTCGTCGCTGTTCAGGCAGGCAACCACTTCGGCAGCCTTGGCCTGGCGGGCTTTGTTTCCCGTCTGGGGCACGGTCCATACTTCACCGCCGAGAGGGGCAACCGCGGTCTGCCCGGCTTCACGGACGGGGATCTTCACGACGCCGTATTGCAGGGTTGGCTGCTTGTCCAGGGCCGGGATCTGCCACGGACCGTTGACCATCATGGCCGCCTTTCCTGCCATGAACTGGTCCTTCACATCCGCCTGGGTCCAGTTCAGTGCCGATGACGATACTGAGCCGCTCTTGACCAGGTCGGTCCACAGCTGGAGCGCCTGCTCCGTCTCCTTGGTGTCGATCTTCTTCTCGTCGCCGCCGTTGGACCACATGACCGGAAGGAACTGCCAGGTGCCCTCGTAGGTGGGGTTGGCGTTGAAGGCCAGCCCGTACTGGTCTCCCGCGGTGAGTTTCGCCGCGGCGGCCTTGAGTTCGTCCCAAGTGGTGGGAGGCGTAACGCCGGCCTTATCCAGAATGTCCTTGTTGTAGAACAGGGCGATCGTGTTCACTGTGGGAGCCAGTCCGTAGACCTTGTCCTTGTACGTTCCGGCGCTCAGGACGCCTTCGGCAAAGTTGTCGGTACTGATCTTGAAGTCCGCCAAGGGAGCCAGGGCACCCGTCGCGGCTATCTGCTGCAAATCAGGGTTATCCAGCATCAGTACATCCGGCAGGGTCTTGGACGACGACTGCTGGAGCACTTTGGATATGAGTGATTTGCCGGGGACGGTCTCACGCTTGATGGTGACCCCTGCTTTGGTACCACAAGCAGTGAGGGCATCGCCGATGAATGACTTGTCCGGTTCGTTGTTGTAGTAGTCCATGACCGAGACCTCGGTGACGGCTTCCGAGGATGATGCTGCGGAGGAGGAACCGCAGCCGGAGAGGACAAGCGGCAATCCAACCAAGGCAGCGACGGCCAAGGCGGTGGGGCGGGTTTTCCTATGTGCTGACTTCATTGTCTGTTCCTTTTTCTTCGGGTGATCAAGGTAGTTGCGGCATCATCGATGCGTATCGACGATGCGTATCGATAAAGTTGTTGATACTGGAATGGGGCAGGGTTAATGCGGGGAAATGCTAGCTGCCGTGGGGTGGACGGAGCGTGCTGCCACGGTGCGTAACCACCGTGGGTACCAGTTCCAGGGATTCGTGTGGTCCCGGAGTTCCGGTTTCGAGGAGTTCGCAAATAATTTGTACAGCGCGCCGGGATACTTCCTTCGGGCGCAGATCGATGGTTGAAAGTGGCACGGGCTGCAGTTCGGCAAGGGTGGGAGAAGCGCTGCCGATGATGGAAACGTCTTTGCCGGGCGTTAGCCCACGCGCTGCGAGTGCGCGGCGAAGGATGTCCTGGATGGTGCGGTCAGGCGCAATGAAGGCCGGCACACCCTCCGTGGCGGCCAGCGCTTTGTCCACGGAATCCGTGATGGTTGCCACGTCAGCCCCTCCCGGGAAGTGCTGTACGGATACCCCCACGGATTCGGCTGCTCGGTCAACTCCGCGCATGAACCGGTCAACGTAATTCACGTGGCGGTTGACGACCGCCGGCTGCCATTCGATCATCGAGATGACTGAGTGTCCCGCGGCTGCCAGGTCACGGACGCATTGGCTGCCTGCCATCTCGAAATCCGCATCGATGCAGACCAGTCCGGAGGGATCCCGGGGGATGCCGATGAGCAGCACGGGGACATTGAGTGTCCTCGCTACGGGAAGCCGTTCGTCCTCGTCCTCCACCTGCATCAGGATCAAGCCGTCACAGATCTGCTGGCCCACCACCCTGCGGAGTCCTGCAGCGCCTTCGTCCTCGGTGACCAGCAGGATGTCGTGGTCGAACTGCCTTGCCGTTGAGGCAATCACGGAAACGAATTCCATGAGGGAAGCCATTTCCAGCTCTGGAATGAAGGGGATGACCAACCCGATCACGCGCGTCCTGCGCCCGGCCAAGGCGCGGGCCCCGGCGTTCGGCTGGTACGTCAGCTCTTCGATGGCAGCTTCGACTTTTTTCCGGGTCTTTTCGGATATGGGGCGCTTGCCGCTCAGGACGTACGACACCGTACTCTGCGCAACGCCGGCGGCCTGGGCAACGTCCTTGCTGGTGGGCATTGCCAGGCCTCCTCAAGCTCTGTTGAACGGTGATGTCCAGTGAACAAAAATGATGTTGTCGATACGTATCGTCGATGCGTATCGAGAAAAGTATGACATGCGACACATCGTTCGTGCAATGCTTTGGAGCAACCGCGTTGTCAGCTCAGGTGGTCAAAGTCGCCCCGCGCCCACGCGGCATGCCGCGCGGCGGAGTTCCGAAGAACAGTTTTTGCGTCGGACCGGATGACGTTGTTGAAGTTGCCGTAGATCCGGTCAAAGGTCAGTTCGTCCAGCTGGGCGGCGATCCGCAACGCCACAGAACCTGACAGTGGCAAGTGGTTGGGGTAGCTCCGCATGAAGGAAACGGATCGGCGGTCCGGATTGGGAAAGACACTGTCGCCGGACAGCAGGACTCCTCGACCTTCGGCCCCGGCTGCCCAGTGCACCACGGCGCTGCCGCGAAAATGGCCTCCGGTTTGGTGGAGTGTCAGCCCGTCGGCAATGTCGAACGTTCCGGACCAGAAGGAAATCGCGGGATCCTGGCGTCCCAGCCACTCCCTATCCGCTTCTGGCACCAGAACCGGAATTCCGCCCAGCCGTTGTGACCATTCCACCTGTACTCCGTACATATGCGGATGGCTGGCCGCGACGGCCAGGACCGGCCCGCGTCCCAGGACCATGTTCACCGCGTGGTCGTCCAGGTATCCGGGTGGATCCCACAACAGCGAACCGGCGGGAGTCACGACGAGTTGGGCCGTCTGGCCGATACCGACTTTCGGTTGCGTTCTGATTCCCATTAGTCCTGGTTCGTTATCTACCAAGACTGATTGCTGGCCGGCAGTGGCCAGCCCCTCCAGGGAAAGCCACTGCTGTCCGGCTTCGGGCACGTATTGCCGTTCGTCGGTGCAGATGGGGCACAGATCGGGTACGGGTTCCTCGCGTTCGACAGCGCACGCTGCGCAGATCAACATGGCTTCTCCTCCCTGGGCGTCTGCCCACACTATGCCAGCAGAAAGTCCTCGTGGAAGGGGCGCCGTGGGGATCGTCACGCATGAAAACGGGTGCCAAATATGCGCGACGGGGTTTTCACCTGCATAGTTAATGTCTTGGGCTTGCATCGATGGGTACAGTCACCGCAAGAATGCAAGACGGAAACGAACAGGGGCTCGACTTGGCAGGGAATGCAACCTTCCGGCACAGCAATACCGCATTGCTCTCGGTGAGCAGCGTTGAAGCTCCCAGAATTGTGAGTTCGACGGATTTCGACCATAGGTTGGCTGCCACGCTGAAACGGCTGAAGTTTCCGCCGCGGTTGCTTGAGCGCGTGGCCGGAGTGACGCATCGAAGGTGGTGGGCAGCCGGTACGTCCTTCGACGATGCAGCAGTGGATGCCGGGGCAAAAGCCTTGGCCGAGGCCGGCGTCGAAGCTTCCGAAGTCGGCCTGCTCATCAACACCTCGGTGACAAGGCGCAACCTGGAACCCTCTGTTGCCGTGAAGATCCACCACGAGCTGGGCCTGCCGTCGTCGGCCATGAACTTTGACCTGGCCAATGCCTGCCTGGGTTTCGTGAACGGCTTGATCCTTGCGGCCAACATGATCGACTCCGGCCAGATTAAGTACGCCGTGATCGTCAATGGTGAAGATGCCCAAAGTACCCAGGAAGCTACCTTGGCGCGCCTGCAGCGGCCGGAGACCACCCGGGACGATTTCAACCGCGAATTCGCCACACTGACACTGGGATCCGGCGCCGCCGCCGCTGTCCTCGGCCCCGCGAACGAGCACCCGGGTGCGCATCGGCTGGTGGGCGGAGTGATGAGGGCCGGCACCGAACACCACGAATTGTGTGTGGGCGGCATTGACGGCATGAGCACCGATACGAAGGGCCTGCTTGACGGCGGCCTTCAACTGGTGGTGGATGCCTGGCACGAGGCCATGCCCGACTGGGACTGGGCTGCCATGGACCGCTACGTGACCCATCAGGTCAGCAATGCCTATACGCAGGCCATCATCAATGCCATCGATCTCGATCCCGACAAAGTCCCTATTACCTTCCCGCACTGGGGCAACGTTGGGCCTGCCTCCCTCCCCATGACCCTCGCGGCTGAGGCCCAGTCGCTGAGTTCCGGTGACCGGATCTTGTGCATGGGGGTGGGCTCCGGTCTTAACGCGGGGATGGTGGAGATCGTTTGGTAGCCACCAGCTGGCCAGGCGTGGATCCTGCATGGTCCCGGTCAATTGACGTCACGTCAACATCGGCAGTGGATGCTCCCGGCATCACGCGGCGCTGGCACATTCTGGACAACGGTGCCCAGCTTGCCAGACAGGGACTGACCCCCATTGGCACGCTGCTGTGCGTTCATGGCAACCCAACCTGGTCCTATTTGTGGCGGACTCTGTTGTCTGCCGGATCCAACCCGGCCCATCCGTGGCGGGTAGTGGCTGTTGATCAACTGGACATGGGGTTTTCCGAGCGAACCGGCACCTTCCGCCGCTTGCAGGACCGGATCAACGATCTTGGCGACCTGAGCGATGCCTTGGACCTCCAAGGACCGGTCACCACAGTAGGTCACGACTGGGGTGGAGTGATCAGCCTCGGCTGGGCGCTGGCGCACCAGGAACAGCTGGCCGGCGTGGTCCTGACGAATACCGCGGTCCATCAGCCGTCCGGTTCGCCCATCCCGCCGGCACTTCGCCTCGCTTTGCACCCTGCGGTGCACCGTTGGGGAACCACGACATCGGACGCCTTTTTGCGTGTCACCCATTCCCTCGCGCACCCACCACTGGCTGCCGATATTCGCAAGGCCTACATGGCGCCCTATCGTGGCGTGCAACGACGGGCCGGGGTGGGTAACTTCGTAGCCGACATCCCGGTAGATGCAACGCACCCCAGTTTCCCGGCTCTGCAGAGTATCGCGGAGGGCCTCCGTGGCCTGAAGGTCCCGGCGCTCATGATGTGGGGCCCAAGGGATCCCATCTTCTCCGACAGGTACCTCAAGGACCTCATCGACCGGCTCGCGCACGCGGATGTGCACCGCTTTGAAGGTGCCGGCCACCTGGTGGCCGAGGATCGGGACATTGCGTCACCACTCTTTCAGTGGCTCGCCGGGAATGCACCGACCCCTTCAAGCCAACAGGCTCTTTCCAGCCACTCAAGCCTGCCCGACCCAGGCCAGCAAAGTGCCGAGGGGAACGGCCCGCCCCGGTTCCGTCCGTTCTGGGATTCTGTTGACGTGTTGGCAACGGGAACGGCCAGTGCAGAAACTGCTGTGGCCGAAATGGGTCCGGACGGCACTGTCAGCCGCTCGCTGACATGGCACCAGCTGCACCGGAACATTCTGGACCTCGAGGCAGGACTGCGGGACATGGGCGTCGGTAAGGGAAGTCGCGTGAGCCTGATGGTCCCTCCCGGTGTGGATCTCACGGTCACCCTGTATGCCTGTTTGCGCCTCGGCGCCGTGGTAGTGGTTGCTGATGCGGGTCTGGGAACCAAAGGCCTGAGCCGGGCGGTGAAGGGTGCAACCGCGGACTTCATCGTCGGTATCGACAAGGCCCTGCTCGCGGCATCGCTGCTCGGGTGGCCCGGACGGCGGATCAGCGTGCGCGACCTGCCGGCCGTGCGGCGTCGTACCTTCGGGGTGGAAACCTCACTGGACGCCCTAATGCGGCGGGGAGCCGCGAGACCGGCAGCACAATCACCGGAATCAAGCGATCCCGATGCGCCGGCCGCAGTGCTTTTCACCTCCGGTTCCACCGGCCCCGCGAAAGGGGTCCTCTACACGCACCGCCAATTGACGGCAATGCGGGATACCGTAGCCGGGACGTTCGGCATCAAGGAAGGGTCCCGGCTCGTTGCGGGGTTCGCACCGTTTGCCCTCTTGGGCCCGGCGCTTGGCGCGGTTTCCGTCATTCCGGACATGGATGTTACGGCCCCCCGGACCCTGACGGCGCGGGCCTTGGCTGATGCTGTGACTGCCATCGACGCTACGGTGGTCTTCGCCGCGCCTGCGGCCCTCCACAATGTCGTGGCCACCGGCGACGCCTTGGACGAAACAGGGCGTGCGGCGTTGGGCCGTGTCAGCTTGCTCTTGTCCGCCGGGGCGCCGGTGCCCGAACCATTGCTTGTTGACGTGCAGAAGATCCTGCCGGGAGCGTCGTTGCACACCCCCTATGGCATGACGGAGGCACTCCCGGTCACGGACATCAGCCTCGAGGAAATCCAGGCGGCAGAAGCGGAAGCGGCAGCCGAAACTGTTCGCGGTGCCGGGAACGGCGTGTGCGTCGGAACGCCGGTGCAGGGTGCCCGCTTGGCAATCATCCCCTTGGAAGCGGACGGTACGGCGTCCGGGCCGGTTCCCGTGACAAGCCCGGGCGTAACCGGCGAAATCCTGGTGAGCGCGCCGCACGTCAAGGAAGCCTATGACAGGCTTTGGCTCACCCAGCAGGTGAGCGTCAATCCTGCTGGATGGCACCGCACCGGTGACGTAGGCCATTTCGACGCCGTTGGGCGGCTTTGGGTGGAAGGCCGCCTCGCCCACGTCGTGACCGCGCCCGGCGCTGTGGTGACACCGGTGGGCGCTGAGCAAGCCATTGAACGGTTGGATAGCATCCGCCTGGCTGCGATCGTGGGAGTGGGGCCGGCCGGCACCCAGGCTGTTGCCGCCGTCGTCGAAACTGTCCCGCCTGTCCGCAAAGCGGGTCCGGCCACGCCGCAACTTGCCGGCCACGTCAGGCGCGCGGCGCATGATGCCGGCGTCCAGGTGTCGGCCGTCCTGGCGGTACCTGCCCAGCCGACCGATATCCGGCACAACGCGAAGATCGACAGGGCCCGCTTGGCCCGATGGGCTTCGCGCGTCCTGGCCGGCGGCCGTCCGGGAACGCCATGAGGGTCCTTGTCACCGGTGCCAGCGGGCTGCTCGGGGGCGAAGTAGCCCGCTTGCTGGTCCGGCAGGGCCATGACGTGACCACCTTCCAGAGACGGCCTTCCGGAGTTGTCGGCGCTGTGGATGTTTGCGGATCTGTGACGGATGGATCCGCCGTCATGCGCGCCGTGGACGGCACGGAAGGGATCATCCACCTGGCTGCGAAGGTCTCGTTCGCCGGCCGTGCCGAGGACTTCCATGCCATCAACGTCGAAGGAACCCAGCGTCTGATTGACGCCGCGCAGGCGGCCGGAGTGGGGGACACCGTGTTTGTCTCTTCTCCATCGGTTGCGAACTCCGGGCAGGCGATCGCCGGTCTCGGCGCGGAAACGGCCGACCCGTTGCGCGCCCACGGTCACTACTCACGCACCAAGGCGGAAGCAGAGCTGCTTGCCTTGGCCGCGGATTCTCCGGGCTTCCGGGTTGCCGCCGTCCGGCCACACATTGTGTGGGGTCCCGGCGATACGCAGCTGGTGGAGCGCGTCCTGGCGCGGGCCAATAGCAACCGCTTGCCCCTCCTGGATGCCGGTGCAGCCCTCATCGACACTACCTACGTGGACAATGCTGCGTCTGCGATTGTTGCCGCCCTGCACCGGATGGATGCTGTTCATGGCAGGGCCGTGGTGGTCAGCAACGGTGAGCCGCGACCCATCGGCGAGCTGCTGGCAGGGATCTGTGCTGCGGGTGGCGTGCAGGCGCCGTCGTGGACAGTACCGGGTGTTGCAGCGAGGGCGGCAGGAGTCTTGGTTGAGAAACTGTGGACCTGGGCAGCCCGTGAGGAGGAACCTCCCATGACCAGGTTCCTTGCCGAGCAGCTTTCAACAGCCCACTGGTTTGACCAGCGTGAAACCCGCCGGCTCCTCGATTGGTCGCCGGAGGTGTCCCTCGACGAGGGATTGGCCAGGCTTGCAGAATATTACGGCAGGGAAGGGGCGGGGCGGCAAGCCGGGCAGCGGCGGGAGCGCCGCCTTGGACAGTACGCTGAACCTCTACCGAAAGGGCTGACATGGCACTGAAAGCTGGAACCCACGTTGAGTGGAACACTCCCCAGGGCAAGACACACGGCAAAATAATTGAAAAGAAAACCAGCGACTTCCAGCTGGATGGCAACACCCACCGCGCCAGCGAAGACGAGCCGCAATACGTGGTGGAATCGGACAAAACCGGAGCGCGGGCGGCCCATAAGGGTTCCGCGCTCACCGAGGTGAAATAGCCCGACGGTCAGGGTTTCTCTTTCTCCGGGGCCGGCCGTGGCAATGAGGTGCCCTGGAGCTGGCGAAGAGCCAGCAACGGAAACAGCAGGACGGAAAGCATTCCTGCGCCGACCAACGCTGATGCGATGCCACTCGAAATCAGATCGTGGTCCCTGCCAATGGCCGTGACAGCCACGATGACCGGCAAACCCGTGGCACCAAAAAGAACGATCGCGCGCTTCGCGGCCGCCGTGGCGCCCACCGGCGCTGCCAGCACGCACGGCAATCCACGGACCAGGAGGAGCAAGCCGAGGAACAACGGAACCATCGCCAAGGCCAGGGGACTCGACGTCAAGGAAGCCAGCTCGAAGTCAATGCCCGTGTCGATAAAGAAGACCGGGACCAGGAACCCGAAGGCGATCGCGTCGACTTTCCTCTCGATGACGGTCCGCTCCGCCTCCGGCGCCCGGGCGATGGCAACTTTCCACAGCACCCCCGCCGCGAAAGCCCCCAGCAACATGTCAAGACCCAGCAGCGTACTTAGGACCACCAGCAAGCTGAGGATAAGCATGATGGACCGTACGGCGAACTGTCCGCTGGTGTGGAGCGTCCGGGTGATGTGCGAATGGAACAGTACGTGCCGTGAGCGCGAGGCCAGGAATATCGCTGCTGCCGTCAGGAGAACGAATCCAAGAAGCACTGCGGATGCTGCTCCCAGCTGCCTGCCGCTGAAGAAGAGCGAGATGGCGACCAGAGGGCCAAACTCGCCCACGGCCCCCAAAGCGGTGACGGCGATGCCAGTCGGCGTCTTCGCCTGGCTGGCGTCCCGCAGGATGGGCAGCAGGGTGCCCAACGCGGTGGAACAGAGCGCGACGCCGATAATCACCGCCGGCTCGGCGGCGGACGTCAGAGCAAAGCCGGCAGCCACGCCGGCCGCCAGGGAGATGACCCAGCCGGCGGAAGCCCGGCCAAGGGGACGGCCGCGTATCGCCCTGAAGTCGATTTCGTTGCCGGCGACGAAGAACAGCATGGCCAGCCCGAAGTCGGCCAAGGTATCCGTGAACTGGGTGGACTGGACCCAACCCAGCAGGCTGGGCCCGAGGAGCATGCCTAGGACGATCTCGAAAACCACGATTGGCACTTTCACCGCGCGCTCCACGAAGCGTGCGGCGAGGGGTGCCGCGACGGCCATGGCCGCGATGAGGACCAGGGACACGGACAAGCTTTGCATCACGGGTGCCTTCGATTTCCGGACCGCTTCAGGTGATGTTGGCGCACAGCTCTACTCCCACCGGGGGACGTGGCGTGTCAGGGTTTTCCGGGCCATTCCCGGCCGGCCCAGGGGTCGTAATCGGCAATAAGCTCCTGCTGTGGGGGACGGTCCGGTTCCGGAACGTGCTGCAGGTTGACCCGGACCCGGTACCACAGCGAGCTCGATCCGCGCATGCCGTCGATCAGAACGTCTGCCGGATGCAGTTTGGGAACGACGCCTTCGTGAAGTTCCTTCCATTGCTCGAGGGCTTTAAGCGCTTCAGGCTTGGTCTTGGTCCGCGCTACCTCGATCAGAGGCATTGAGGATGTCCGTCGGCCGGAACCATCACCGGCACGCGGTGCCTTCTCAGCCGGGCCGAGTTCTGCGGCCAAGGCAAGCAGACCGTCCAGCGAGCCGGCCGCGTCATCGATTCCCGAATGCGGATCACCTATCGCGGCGAATCGTTCCGGAACAGTTAGTACCGTGAACTGTTCCGGGCGCGCGGAGCGGACTTCATCCCAGGTGAGCGGCATGGAGACCCGGGCGTCGGGCCGCGACCGGATGGAGTAGGCGGATGCCACCGTTCGGTCCTTGGCATTTTGGTTGAAGTCCACGAAGACGCTCTCACCCCGTTCTTCCTTCCACCACCTTGCGGTGGCGAGCCCTGGCGCCCGGTTCTCCACCTCGCGTGCGAGGGTCTCGGCGGCCAACCGAACGTCCCTGAAGGTCCATCGGGGCGCAATCCGGACCAGGATGTGAAGTCCGCGTGAACCGCTTGTCTTGGGCCAGCCAACCAGCCCGACATCGCCGAGCACCTCACGCGCAACATACGCGGTGTCCACTATCTGCGACCAGTCCACCCCAGGCATGGGATCGAGATCGACACGGAGTTCGTCGGGGTGTTCCAGGTCTTCTGCCCTGACCGGGTGCGGGTTGAGGTCCAGGCACCCCAGGTTGACCACCCACGCCAGGCCCGCGGCATCACGTATGACGGTCTCCTCCGCAGACGTCCCGGATGAATAGTGCAGCGTTGCAGTGTCGATGAAGCCGGGGTGGTTCTCCGGGACCCGTTTTTGGAAGAAAGGCTCCTCGTCAATGCCTTTTGGGAAGCGCTTCAGCACCATCGGCCTGCCGGCAGCCCCTCGGAGTGCACCTTCGGCAACGTCCAGGTAATAGCGGACAAGATCGAGCTTGCTCAACCCTGGCTCGCGAAAGACCACTTTGTCCGGGTTGGAGATACGGACTTCGGCGCCGCCAATGTCGAGTATCTCCGCCGGTGTCTTGGAGGGGCTCATGCGGTCACGCTAGCAATGAACATCGGATCCAACCAGAGCACGGGGAAGGAAAAATCGAAACCTTGGCTGTCTGCTGCGTAGGGATAATCCGCGGACTGGCTTTAAAAATATAAGTAGGTATGGTGTTGTCATAAGCAAAGAACAAGGAGATGGAAAGGAGATGGAAATGTCCGGTAAATCACCCAATGGTGCAAAAATGAAAAAGCAGGGCAAGACCATTCTGGAAAAGCGTGCGGAAAAGCGGGCAAAGGCTGAATCAAGCGACACCGTCTTTTCCAAGCCCAGGAAAAACCAACGATAAGCCGTGCCGAGGCCGCCCACAATGGCGTGGGGCCTCGGCCGTTAGCAGGTGGCACCAACCCTCGGCGGGCTTCATAGAGAACAGTTACTGTCGCTTGGAATTGAGAGTTGCAGCAATGGAAAACCAGATTTTGCCAAAGATAGTTGCCTTGATTGTGCCTGCCCGCCTGGGTGAGCGGGTTCGCCTGGAGGATATCGGACAAACAGTGGAAGCGTGCCAGTCAATCGTCGAAGGAAATGTTGAAGCAATAGACGGGCAGGGCTGGCATGTCCTTCTGAACGACCAGGCAATTCATATTCCTTTGCCCCTGAATCCGCGCGCAGAGGTCCTGATGCGTGAAGCGGGCACGTCCTTGGAAGGCACCGTCAGCGGCAATGCCGTGTTCCTGGGACACGGAACCGGGGGATTGGAGGAGGACGTCCCCGACTACCTCGTGGGCCTGGCGGAGCGCCTGTTCGAGGTCCGGCTGGCGGCGTAGGCCGGACCTGCTCCCAGGCGTTGATGAGGCTGGCCGACTATATTGGCCATGTCAGCCCACCACCACAATTGAGGGAGCTTGCACAGCATGGCCAAAGAACTTGCCACCCAACTCATTGAACAACTCCAAGCTGCGGGCGTGCAGCGGATTTATGGAATCGTGGGCGACAGCCTCAATCCAATTGTTGACGCTGTCCGTCAGACAGGCGGCTCGAAAAACGGGGGCATTGACTGGATCCACGTCCGCCACGAGGAGGCGGCTGCATTTGCTGCTGCGGCTGAAGCGCAACTAACGGGAAAGCTGGCCGTCTGCGCAGGATCTTGTGGTCCAGGCAACCTTCACCTGATCAACGGCCTGTACGACGCCAACCGCACCGGCGCTCCGGTCCTGGCCATTGCGTCACATATTCCGAGCAGGCAGATTGGCAGCGGCTTCTTCCAGGAGACCCACCCGGACCGGCTCTTCAACGAGTGCTCCGTGTACTCCGAGCTCATCAGCACCCCCGAGCAAGCTCCACGTGTCATGCATAGCGCCATCCAGAATGCGGTTGGCTTGGGGGGAGTGGCCGTCGTGACGCTTCCCGGCGACATTGCAGATCTTGAGGCGGCAGCACCGACGCCCCTTCCGGCGACGTTCCGTCCCGCCAGTCTGGTGCCTGACCAGGCAAGTGTCCGAGAGCTGGCGGATGCCATTAACGACGCCGGAAAGGTGGCCATTTTCGCCGGAGCAGGCGTTGCGGGCGCCCACGACGAATTGATCTCACTGGCTGAGCTGATCAACGCGCCCATTGGGCACTCGTTGCGGGGCAAGGACTTTGTCCAGTACGACAACCCGTTCGATATCGGCATGACGGGCTTGCTGGGTTACGGAGCTGCGGCGGAAGGCATCGAGGACGCGGATCTCTTGATCCTTCTCGGGACGGACTTCCCGTACGACCAGTTCCTTCCGGACACCCGGACAGCCCAAGTGGACCGGGCGGCGCAGCGCCTGGGGCGACGCACCGACGTCGACATTGCCGTTCACGGTGACGTGCTGCCTACCCTGAACGCCCTCCTGCCACTGGTCCGGCCCAAGAAGAACCGCCGCTTCCTCGACCAGATGCTCAAGAAGCACGATCGCCTGATGAACAAGGCGGTGGGGGCCTACACCCGCAAAGTAGAAAAGAAACAACCCATCCACCCGGAATATGCCGCTTCGCTCCTGGACCAGGTAGCGGCCGAAGATGCGGTTTTCACCGCCGATACCGGCATGTGCAACGTCTGGACGGCGCGCTACATCAATCCCCTGGGGACCCGTCGCCTCATCGGCTCCTACCTCCATGGGTCCATGGCCAACGCGCTTCCGCATGCCATCGGCGCCCAGGTGGCCTATCCGGAGCGACAGGTGGTGTCTGTCTCCGGTGACGGAGGCCTTTCAATGCTGCTCGGCGAGCTCGTGACCGTGGCCGCACACCAGTTGCCTGTGAAGGTGGTTGTGTTCAATAACTCCACCTTGGGCATGGTGAAGCTGGAGATGCTGGTGGATGGGCTGCCGGACTTCGGCGTGGATGTTCCCGACGCCAATTATGCCGCGGTAGCCAAGGCCCTGGGCTTCCACGCCGTGCGGGTCACGGACCCCGCCGACATTGAAGGTGCCTACCGCGCCGCGTTCGCCCATCCCGGGCCAGCCTTGGTGGAACTCATCACCGACCCCAATGCGCTGTCCATTCCGCCGAAGATTTCCGGATCCCAGGTCATTGGATTCGCCACGGCCATGTCCAAGGTGGTCCTGAACCGGGGCGCCGGAGAAGCCGTGAGCATGGCACGCAGCAATCTCCGGAACATTCCCCGGCGTTAGGCCTACTGGCCCAGGGCGGCGGCGAGGTAGGGCGCCGTTCGTCCCGAAGTGGAACGCGCGACGACGGCCGGCGGCCCTGCGATCATGATCTCCCCGCCGGCGTCGCCGCCCCCGGGGCCCAGGTCGATGACCCAATCCGCCCCGGCCACCACGTCCATCTCGTGTTCGACCACCACTACCGTGTTGCCGGCATCGACCAGCCTGTGCAGCTGCGCCATCAAGAGTTGGACGTCGGCGGGATGCAGGCCGGTGGTGGGCTCATCCAACAGGTACAGGGTGTGGCCGCGTTGGACGCGTTGGAGCTCGGTGGCCAGTTTGATGCGTTGGGCTTCACCGCCGGAGAGTTCCGTTGCGGGCTGACCCAACCGCAGGTATCCCAAGCCAACTTCCTTGAGGGTCTGCAGGCTGCGGGACACGGACGGCAGATCGGACAAGAAGGCAGCTGCGGCATTGACGGTCATGCCCAGGACGTCGGCGATGTTCTTCCCACGGTAGGTGACCTCGAGTGTTTCGGGGTTGAACCGCGAACCGTGGCATTCCGGGCACGGGCCGTAACTGCCGGGGAGGAACAAGAGCTCCACCGCCACGAACCCTTCGCCTTGGCAGGTTTCGCAGCGGCCACCAGCTACGTTGAAAGAGAACCGGCCGGCTCCGAAGCCGCGGGCGCGTGCGTCGTCGGTGGCCGCGAATTCCTTCCGGACCCCGTCGAACAGCCCGGTATAGGTGGCCAGGTTGGAACGCGGGGTCCGGCCGATGGGTTTTTGGTCGACCTGGACCAGCCGGTCGAGCTGGTGAAGGCCTGACACCAATGCAGGCGCGTCCGCGGCCCGTGCGTCCGCGGCCCCGGCGTCCACGGCCAGGTTTTCGATGCCACCAGCACCGGCGTCGCCGGGTGACTCCGGATGGAGCCCGGCGCCCACCACGTCTGCGAGTACCCGGCTGACCAGGGTGGACTTCCCGGATCCCGAGACGCCCGTTACCGCCGTCATCACGCCCAGCGGGAAATCCACGTCCAGGTTCCGCAGATTGTGCCGGTGGACGTTCTTGAGCTGCAGCCAGTTGGTGGTTTCCCTGGCTGCCCGGGCTTCCTTTGCTTCCCGGGGCGTGTGTCCGGTCCCGGTGGCGACATGGCCGTCGTCGGCCGCTTCTTTGGCTCGGTCGCCGCTGGCGCCGTCAGGGAAAAGGAACGGGCGGGTGACGGAATCCGCCACAGCCTCCAGCCCCGCCACAGGGCCACTGTAAAGTATCTGGCCACCTCCTTCGCCGGCGTGCGGCCCCACGTCCACCAACCAGTCAGCGGCGCGAACGAAGTCCATGTTGTGTTCGACCACAAACACCGAATTACCGGAGCTTTTGAGCGTGTCCAGCACGGCGAGGAGCGGTTCGGCATCGGCCGGGTGGAGGCCTGCGGAGGGCTCGTCCAGGACGTAGATCACGCCGAAAAGGCCGGAGCGGAGCTGTGTGGCGATCCGGAGGCGTTGCATTTCGCCGGGGGAGAGAGTGGGCGTCGGACGGCCCAAGGCGAGGTACCCCAGGCCCAGGTCCAGCAGCACGGTGATGCGGTTGAGGAGATCACGGGTTATGGCGATTGCTACCTCGTTGGTCTCGCCGGAGGTCTGGGTACGGGATGCTGTGCTGGCCGAGGTGGCCTCCGTGATGGGACGGATCAGACGGGCCAGTTCGGTCATCGGCAACGCGTTGAGTTCGGCGATGGTCTTGCCTGCGAAAGTTACCGCCAACGCCTCCGGCCTGAGTCCGCTGCCTCCGCACATGGGACACCGTCCGGTCTCCATGAAACGAAGTACGCGGTCTCGCATGGTGCTGCTCTTGGAATCCGCGAGGGTGTGCAGGACGTAGCTTTTCGCGCTCCAGAAACGGCCCTTGTACGGCTTGGCCACACGATCCCTTTGCGGCGTCACTTCCACCACCGGTTGTTCGTCGGTGAAGAGGATCCAGTCGCGGTCCTTTTTGGGGAGCTTCTTCCACGGCGTATCGACGTCGTATCCCAAGTGGCTGAGGATGTCGCGGAGATTCTTGCCCTGCCAGGCTCCCGGCCACGCTGCGATGGCACCGTCCCTGATGCTCAGGGACGTATCGGGGACGAGGGATTCCTCGCTTACGGTGTGGGCCACGCCCAGGCCGTGGCATTCGGGGCAGGCGCCGGCGGCCGTGTTCGGCGAGAAAGCGTCGGAGTCGAGCTGGCTTGCCCCTTCCGGGTACCTGCCTGCACGTGAGAAGAGCATCCGCAGCGAGTTGGACAGTGTTGTCAGCGTGCCGACGCTTGACCGGGCGGTTGCCGTTCCCCTGCGTTGTTGCAGCGCGACGGCGGGCGGCAGCCCCGTGATTGACTCAACCTTGGGGTTGTGGCCCTGTTGGATCAGGCGTCGGGCGTAGGGGGCGACGGATTCGAAATAGCGTCGCTGGGCCTCGGCGAAGATTGTGCCGAAAGCCAAGGAGGACTTTCCGGATCCCGACACTCCAGTGAAGGCCACGATAGCGTCGCGGGGAACATCGACGTCCACGTTGCGGAGGTTGTTCTCCTTGGCTCCGCGCACCTGGACGAAACCACCGTCAAGGTCGCCGGAGTTCAGGGGCGGTTGGGCGGCTTCGGTCCCGCTGGCGATTGTCAGTTTACTGTCCATTGGTACGACTCTATCGGCCTGACGGACTGTGTGGCCCATGCGGCCTGGGGCGCAGCCGGGGGCATAGCCGGCCGCCGGTCTTAGTCGTCGCGCTCGATGGCGGCCACAGCGCTGATCTCAACCAAGGCGCCGGGTACACCCAGGCCGGCGACAAAGGCCGCGGTCACCAAGGGTGGTTCGTCTGAGGCAAGCCTGGACGCAATTGCCCCGTATCCTGCCGCGAGGTCGGCTCCTTCAACGAACAGGACATTCCACTGGATGACATCACCAAGGCTGGCACCTGCCGCTTGCAGGGCAGTTTCAGCATTGTCGAGGGCGTGCGCGGACTGGATGGCCGCGTCCCCTTCGCCAATGAGCCTTCCACTGGCGTCAACGGCGTTCTGGCCACCGATGTGGATGGTGGTCGCGCCCGGCGGAACCACGGCAACGTGGCTGAAGGCCGGGCTTGAGACAAGCCCCTCGGGACGGATGCGCTGTATGGGTGCCATGACTGTATGGTCCCACCAGGATCCGTTCACCAACAGGGGAGTTCGCACTAATCTGCGGCAGGCCGCCGTCGTTGTTGCTTGGTTGCGGATCGGTGCTCTTTGGCCACCCGGTGACGGCGTGCCGAACCGCGGGTGGGCTTGGACGCACGCCGGACCGTCGCGGGAACCAATCCAGCCCTGATGAGCCCGGCCAGCTTGGCGAGCGCGAGCTCACGGTTCCGCAACTGTGATCTGTCCTCGGAAGCGGTCACAGTAACAGCGCCGGCCACGAGACGCTTTGCCAGGCTTTTGAGCAGTAACTGCCGCTGCTCGTCGGTCAAAGTAGCAGAAGCAGCAACATCCCACGTCAGCTCGGCCCGGGTGTCAGTGGTGTTGACGTGCTGGCCGCCCGGCCCTGAAGAACGCGAGAACCGCCAGCTCAGCTCCCATGAAGGAATCGTCAGGGATGGGGAGATTTCCAGGTCCATTGAACAAGCCTTGCACGTCTGCCCGGGCCCGGACTTCCACCCCGCCGAATACCCGATGTTCACTTGCCCCCTCTAGGATCGAGTCATGACCGGGCCCGTGGATTTTCTGGGCCCCATCCTGGAGATGATGACGTGGGTGGGGTTCGTCCCCGGCGTGCCCTTGCTGGTCTGGGCATGGATCATCGCCCGACGCCGGTGCACATGGGTCACTGCCGACGGCGAGCGGTTCGCTGCTGGAGGCTACCTGGGGCTGCAGTGGATGGACCAGGACCAGGAGGAGCGGAAGGTCCTGCTGGACGTTGCGGCCACGGAGGGCGGGGTTGATTCCGGTCCCGTGGTGGTTCACTACGATGCCTGCCATCCTTCACGGTGCTCGCTGGAGCCGCCGCGGTTCGACCATACAGTGTTGATTCTGGGGTGGATCCTCACGGGCATTGGAATTGTCAGCACGCTCGGAGGACTCGTGCTGGTGGCGCTTTAGCGTTCCCCCTTGAACAGCTGTCCGGCGCGGGGCTAGCATTTGCGCGCGGGCTTTCGTTCGCGTGCTTTCGTTGACCGCCGTACCGGGAGGACTGCCATGAGCGATCACACTGCAACCCTGCTGGTGGATCTGATTATCTCCCTGGACGGCTATGCCTCGGCCGAGGGGTGGCCGGGATGGTGGGGCCTTGAGGGTCCGGAATACCTTGCCTGGCTCGATGAAGAGGCCAAGAAGGACGTCACCACTCTCATGGGAGCGAATACCTACCGGCTCATGTCGGGCATGTCCGGGCAGGCCGGCGAGGCGGACTCCGGATTTTCCAAGGAAGAAGGCGACAGCCTGGCGGGCCTGGCGGCCGTGCCCAAGGTCATTTTCTCCTCCACCTTGAAAGAGCCCTTGGCCTGGCCGAATTCCGAACTCGTCTCCGGGGACGCCGTGGAAGCGGTAAGGGAAATGAAGCAGACACGTACCGGCACCTTAAGCACCCTGGGCAGTTTGAGTCTGTGCAGATCCTTGCTGTCAGCCGGGTTGGTGGACAGATACCGTCTGGTGGTCTTCCCGGTGATCACTGGCAAGACCGGCCGCGAGCGGATCTACGACGGCTACCCGGATGTTGCTTTGGACATGGTGGAGAGCCGGACGTTTGATGGCCGGCTTCAAATGTTGGAGTACGTTCCCCGCGTTATCGATACTCCACTCGGCAGAGGTGGTGGAGGCTAACCGACCTGCCGGGCATCCAGTTCGCTGAACAAAGGCCTTAAGGACTCGGCGTAGTGGTCCATGGTCTCCGGGAATGTCATCAGGCGCAGGCCTGAGAGAGCCCCGGCGACCGGACTGGCCGGCGCTTCGAAAGCGCTGTGGCGTCCTGTCGGCGCCTTTGTGCAGAGAACGGGTTCGGCAGTCACTCCGCGTGAAGTCAGAATCGCGATGCCCCATGGGTCGTTGGGCTCGGCAACAGAGATGCCGGCGTTGTCGAAGGTGTCTCGGAGGACATATCGCGTGACCGTCCGCCATGATTGCAGAAACGGGGATTGGAGCTGCTCTATGAGGTCTTCATCGTTGGCGCTGTAGGCGTCCGTGAGGGCTGTCGACAAGGCGTCCCATTCCTCGGCGTCCCGGACCATCAGGTGCGCGGCACGGAGGTGGGCAATGGTTTCATTCAACATCATGGCAGTCCCCAAACTTCCTCGTACGATGTTCGCCCGATGCCGGGCAGGCTTGCGATCGGCACGCCTCTTATCAACAGAACGGATGGGGCGCCGTCATGATTCCCAAGAAGTCCCCTTCCTTGTTCTCCGTGCCGGCTTTTACACGGCCGCCTAGTAAATAAGGAAACTTACTAATAGGCTGTCCGAGTGGGGAAAGTCCCCGGAGGAAAAGGAAGTGAAGCGGAATATGACTGAAGAGCAGGGCATCAGCAAAGTCACCGGCATCATCAACGATTCCAGGATCGGGATGTTGACCACCATCAATGAAGAAGGCGCATTGGTCAGCCGGCCGCTGGCTGTCCAGGACGTCAAGGGCGACGGCGACATGTGGTTCTTCACAGGACTGGGCACCTCCCAGGTTGCCCACATACGCCGGGATTCCCGCGTCAACGTTTCCTTCGGCAAGAATACGGAGTGGGTCTCCGTCGCCGGAACTGCCGAGGTTGTCACGGACCGCGCAAAAATCCATGAGCTCTGGAACCAGGTTGTGGAGGCGTGGTTCCCTGACGGCCCTGACACTCCCGAGGTTTGCCTCCTGCACGTGGATTCAGATTCCGCTGAATACTGGACCAGCCCCGGTGGTACCGCAGCCACGGTACTCCAGTGGGTCAAGTCCAAAGTAACCAACTCACGCTTCAGCGTGGGCGAAAGTGACACCGTGGAACTGTGAGCCGACATGGTTGACGCGGAACGGTTCCGGCTTGTCCTTGAGCAAGAACGAGAACGCAGGCTATTGCTGCTCTCAGATCTCCGGAGCGACATCACGTCGGTCAATGCCGCCCGCCAGGACTCCAATGTGGACGACGAACATGATCCGGAGGGCAGCACCATAGCCTTCGAGCTGTCGCAGGCGTCCGCCCTCCTTGACCAAAGCAAGGAGGGCCTCCAGCACATCGATGCGGCCCTGGCGAGGATCGCCGCCGGCACCTATGGCCGCTGTGAAGTCTGTGGGGTGGACATCCCGGAAGGCCGGCTTGAAGCCAGGCCATGGACGCCGTTCTGCGTTGACCATGCCTCAGGGCGAAGGTAGAGGTTGGCCCATTCCCGGCGAGACCTGGACAAATTCGATTCCCTGTTGCTGCTTTTTGACGGGCCCGCGCTTGAAGCCTTTGGCGTCGAGGTGGTTTCCAGCCCTGTAGGCCGCCAACGCCTCATCAAAGATCCCGTTGAGTCGGCTTGCGGCGAAGATTTCCCGAGTTCCGTCGGTGAACTCGATGGCCACAGTAACGCTTGATGGGAAGTGCCGCTTCATGCGGATGAAGCCTTGGGCGTCCTGGTGCAGTGAGATCACGTAGTGTCCGCGCTTTCATTGTTCGGGTTGGAATCGGGAGTGCTGGACCGGTCTGCCGCTGCGCCCTGCTTGCGGCTCGCCAACAGGAACGGCACGGAAAGCAGTTCGATGACTCCGGCCATGGCCAGCGACGCCGGATATCCGTACAGGTCTGCGCCACGGCCCAACAATGGCTGAATGACGACGCCACCGCTCGAGCCCATCAGAGAATCGAAGCTGAGGACAGTTGCCCGCTGTTTGGAAGGGATCATGTCGTTCACGTACGCCTGCCGGACCGGGGTGACGGCAGATCCCACCACGCCCCATAGCGCCAACAGTACCAAGGCGATCCAAAAATTGTGGGTGATCCCTAAGACCAGCAGGATCACGCAGCCACCCGTCCCGCCCAGGATCAGTACAGAAGTGCGTTTGTGGAAAAGGCTCCGGGCGTGAGGTGCCAACCAACCGCCAAGGATTTGCGAGCCGGCCACGATCGCGGCGGCAAGACCGGCGATTGAATAGGCCTGCGGGTCGCCGAAGAGGTCAAGAAGATAGGGCTGCAACGCATAAAAGACATAGATGCCGACGCCGGCACTGAAGGGCGCGGCCAGCATCACGAATCGTACGGGCGGGTTTTTCAGCCCGTTCTCGATCGACGCCGTCAGTACGGCACGGGTAGCCCGTAGCGGGTGCGTCGAACGCTCCGGTGAGAAGCCGACGTCGTGCATGAGTCCGAAGGCGACGGCGAACATGGCAAGCAGCACCGCGACGCGGAGCAGGAACGGCACCCCAAGGTTGGTGGCCTGGGCGATCACGCCGCCGGCCACGGAACCCAGAAGCATCGCCACGCCCTGGACCATCTGGCCCCGGCCAAGTACGGATTCAAGTCCGCCTTCATAGCCGGAGAAACGAAGGGCATCAACAAGCCATGCCTCAACGGCCCCGGAGAAGAACGTGAATCCCAGGCCCAGGAGGACGGAGACCACAGCCCACATCCAGAAAGCACCCGAGATCTGCCACAGAAGGTAGTACAAGTAGGTGGATGCCGCCAGCGTGACGGTCCCCAGAAGGAACGACGTGCGCCGTCCCCAGCCATCGGCCACTACGCCAGTGGGTATTTCGAAGAGGACCATGCCGGCTGTGAAGAAAGCATTGGCGGCGAAGGCCTCAAGGTTACTCAGCCCGGCGTCCAGCAGGAACAGGGTATTGATGCCCCAGATGAAAGACGCCGCAACCGTATTGCCGAGCGTCAATGTGAGGTAGACGCGTTGGATTTTGCGGGCGTCCTGGTTCAGGGTGTCGCCGGTCCCGCGGGCGCGTGGAGGGGCCACGTGCCTATTCTCGCCCCGTTTGCTTCGCTCCGCCAGATCCGTCTGCAGTCAGCTTTCGGCCGCTGACAGAAGCGGCCCGGATCCACGCACGAGGCGGGGATCCGGGCCGAAGCCGTTTGTCAGTGCCAGAGTCCCAAGGCGAACTCGGCGATGACTGTGGAGAGGATGAACGACGCAGTGATGGCGACCAGGCCCACGGGGATGATCTTCCAGCCGATGTTGCGCAGGAGGGGAATGTCCTTACCGAGGGAGAGCCCGGCCAACGTCAGCATCACTGTGGCGATGGACAGGAAGTCCACGGTCTTCACAGCCTCATTCAAGACGCCGGCACCGAAGAACCACGGGCTGGAAATGTAGGCGCCGATGGTCGTGATGAAGACTATGGCAGAGATTTTCCTGGTGACCTTTGCCAGGAACAAGCTGACGAGCACCAAGGCGAGCATGATGCCGTAGCCGGCAATGACTGACAGGCTCAGGCCCTTGGCGGCCACCGATGCGGTACCGATGCCCAGCACTGTCAGGACGGACAGCGAAAGCCACAACGGCAACTTGATGGCAGCCGAGGACTTAGCGACTTCTTCGCGGAAGCGGCGGTTCTCTTCTGCTTGGACCTCGTCCTGCTCGACCTCAGCTGCGGTGCGGGTTTGGGGAGCCGCAGCCGTGCCGGCGGCAACCTTCTGCGGTTCCTTGTTGCGCGTGAGCAGTTTGTAGAAGCGGTCGGCCACGGGCAAGGCAATGTAGATGCCAACGTAGACACCCAGGATGGTGGTGATGAGGTTGGAGACGGCGGCCATGCCCAGGATGGCTTCCTGGTCGCCGGGGTAGGCTGCGATGATGCTCGCCGCCGAGGCCGCCATCATGGAGCCGGAACCAACGCCCGCACCCATGGCCAGGGCCAGGGGATCGAAGATCTTCCAGTTGGCCACCAACGAGGTCAGCAAGGTGATGAAGATGGCACCGAACAGGGTGCCGAAGACGTACATGGCCAGGACGCCGCGGTACTGATCGGAATCCGGGCCGTACTTCTCCGAGACCATGGCGAAGGAGGGCTCGCGGTCAAGGGAGAACGTTGCGCCCACGGTTGCCTTACCCATGCGAAGCAGTACGGCCAGGGGCAGCGCCAACACGATGGTTCCCAACAAGTGGCCCACTTCCTGCAGCAGCAGTGCGGGGCCGGCCTTGATGAGGCTCGGCAGGCTCGGCCCGATGTTGAAGGCGAGCCTGGCCACCAGGAGCAGAACCGCGACGCCGACCAGGGCCGCCGCGACGCGCTGGAGGTCGAGGCCGAGCGGCTTGAACTTCTGGATGGAGACCAACAGGCCGAGGATAAGTCCCCACACCATGGGGAAGATGATGATCGCGCCAATGCCAAGATCAATCTTGGCCTGGCCAATGAACTGGACCGCAAGGGCGATGACAAACGCCAGCGCGGCAATGGGAAGCGTAAGCCGTGTTCCGGCTTTGTCCGTCCGCGCGGTTTCGGTGCTGGTGCTCATGATGTTGCTTCCTGGATCGGGGCTTCACTGCGGTAGGCCGCATTGACGAAGCGTTCTCTCTGCTGGGGATTGGTTGCGGCACCCGCCACAGTCCAAGCCAGCGCGGTGGCTGCCTCGAACATCACGGCGTATGCCTCGGGTGTGTTCGCAAGAGCTGCAAAGCCGTGCGAGTGGATGGGGACGTTGGCTCCTGGAATGCTCAGCCACGGGTGCAAGGAGGGAATTACTTGGGAGATGTTGCCCATGTCCGTGGAGCCGCCGCCCATTCCTGCCGCCGGGGAAGTGTCCTTGCCGAACGCGTCCATGGCTTCGGTCCAGTGTGCGGCAAGTTCGCCGTCCTGGATCAGCGGCTCATAGAGCGGTTCCGCCGCCGTGATCTCCAGGGTGGTCCCGGTTGCAAGTGCGGCGCCTTCGAAGCAGCGCTTGACCCGTTCGAGCAGTGCCTCGTACTCCGCGAGCGTGAAGGCCCTGCATTCGAACGGAACCACGGCATGGTCCGGAATGATGTTGGTGACGTGTCCGGCTTCCGCCACGTAACAGGCAATACGGTGGTCTCCCGGAATTTGCTGGCGGAGCAAGCCGATCGCCACCTGGCTGAGCACGGCTGCGTCCCCGGCGTTGACGCCCAGATGCGGGGCGGCAGCCGCGTGGGCAGCCTTTCCGGTGAACACGGCCTCGTAACGGCCCACTGCTTGAGCCGTTGTCCCGGCGGGGTTGTACGTGACGCCGTCCTGGACCGGGTGGACCATCAAAGCAAGGCCGACGCCGTCGAAGGCGCCCCGCTCCAGCATCAGCACTTTGCCGCCTCCGTGTTCCTCGGCCGGCGTGCCGATCGCCTTCAACGTGATGCCGAGTTCGTCCACATGGGGGAGCAGGGCCAGTGCCGCAGCTATCGATGCTCCCGCGATGAGGTTGTGGCCACAAGCGTGACCCACTGAGGGCAGGGCATCGTATTCCACGCACAGGGCAACGGTGAGTTCACCGGTTCCCGCGGTGGCGGTGAAGGCTGTTGGAAGCCCGGACGTTCCTTGGGTGACGTCAAAGCCGCCTTCGGCGAGCAGGGAGGTTATTGACTCTGCGGCCTGGACTTCTTGGAAGGAGATCTCGGGGTTGGCATGCAGCTCCTGCGAGAGTGCCTGAACCCGGGGTTTCCAGGCCGTGACGCCGTCCGCCAAGGCTTGACGCAGCGGAAGTGATGAGGCCGTAGTGGTGATTTCCATGATTCTTCCTGCTAGTAGGACAGGGACGGGAAGGGGGATCCGGCTGCCCGGGTGGGAACCCAAACCGCCTTGGTCTGCGTGTACTCGTCCAATACGCCGGGCCCGGAGGATCGGCCGTGGCCGGAATCGCCGAAACCGCCAAAGGGAACGGCAACGTGGATGGTCTTGTACGAGTTGATCCAGAACGTCCCTGCCTTCACCTCACGGGCGATGTGGTGGGCCCGGGAAACGTCCGAGGTCCACACAGCGCCGGCCAGTCCGAAGTTGGTGTTGTTGGCACGGGCGATTGCTTCGGCTTCCGTGTCAAAGGCGTCGGCACCGACTACTGGTCCGAAGACTTCAGTGGTCTCCAGGCGGTTTGCCGGTGTCACGCCATCCAACAGCGTCGGCATGACCCAGTGGCCGCCAGCCAGAGACGACCCGGCCAAGGACTCAGGCAACGTTCCGCCCGTGAGCCTGCGGCCGCCGTCGTTCATTCCCTGTTCAATCAGCGAAGTGACGGTCGCGAACTGGGGCGCGGTGATAATCGGCCCCACTTCGGTGGCGGCGTCCAGTGGATCCCCGACCCGAAGCCGGGCAGCACGTTCGGCCACCATGTCAATAAACCGGGCGTGAACGCTGCGTTCGACCAGTAGGCGCGACCCTGCCACACAGGATTGCCCGGCGCCGGAGAAGATGGCGGAGATGGCGCCGTCGGCGGCGCGCTCGAGGTCGGCGTCGGCGAAGACGATATTGGCACTCTTGCCGCCAAGCTCCAATAGGGCCGGAATTCCGGCTTCCGCGGCGGCTACGGCAACCCGGCGGCCCGTGGGAACCGAACCGATGAAGCTGACTTTGCCGACCCGGCGATCAGACGTGAGAGTGGCTCCGACTGTCTGCCCGAGTCCCACGGCTACGTTGAACACGCCGTCGGGAAGGCCGGCTTCGTGGGCCAGCTGTGCGAGCCGCACGGTTGTAGCCGGGGTGAATTCGCTGGGCTTGATGATGACGGCGTTGCCCGCCGCCAGCGGCGCGGCTGAGTTCCAACCGGCCGTGAACAGCGGGGCGTTCCATGGCGTGATGGCGACGACGACGCCCCACGGAACCCGCTCCGTGTAGGTGTGCCACGGGCCGGGCACGGGTATGGTCTGGCCGGTGAGTTTGTCGGCCCAGCCTGCGTAGTAGCCGAACATTTCAGCTACCTTGGACGCTTCAACGCGGGCGTCGCGGATGGGCTTTCCCGTGGTGGCCGATTCGAGGATCGCCAGTTCTTCGGTGTGTGCTTCGACCATCCTGCTGACGTTGCGAAGGA
Source organism: Paenarthrobacter sp. C1 (assembly GCF_049315185.1). Taxonomy (NCBI): domain Bacteria; kingdom Bacillati; phylum Actinomycetota; class Actinomycetes; order Micrococcales; family Micrococcaceae; genus Paenarthrobacter; species Paenarthrobacter sp. C1. The sequence continues at coordinate 2,231,799 of NZ_CP186052.1, forward strand.
TGGCGGCGCGTTCGAAGCCGTTCAGCGATCCCCACGCCGCTGCGCCCCGGACGGAGCTCTGCAGGATGGCATCGGCGCCCCCGGTGCCAGGGTCGGCATAGGTGGCAAAGGCTTCGCCCGTGGCCGCTGACGTCAGGGTGACGGAAGCGCCGGAGCCGGCGACCACTTCGCCGTCGACGAACGCGCCAAGCCCTGAAGGGAAGGCGGAGTCCAAGACGGTCCGGGCTGTTGCGGTAGAGGAAGCCGCGGGGGCTGTGGTGATGCTCAAGGTAATGTCCTTCTGTTGCTGGGGGCGCTATGCGATGTGCGTGGTGCCGGGGGCGCCGGCGGGGGTAACAGCGGGCGCTACGGTCCTGGCGATTTCGGTGAAGTCGGCGGCCGGGCCGAGGGATGCCAGGGCGGCCTGCCACTGATCGGCCGCGGCAGCCAGGAGTTCCGGCTGTTCGCCGACCTGCCGGGCGATGTCGACGGCCAGGGATGCGTCCCGTGCCATCAGGCCGAGGGAGAAGCCGGAGTCGTGGGTGCCGGACAGGATCCAGTTCGGGTACATCGCGGAGGAGACTTTGCTGCCCCCGGAGGCATTGCTGATGCTCGCGGCGGCCACTGCGGGATCGATTCCGTAGGCCTTTGCAACGCCGAGCGCCTCGCCCACTGACACCAGATTGGCGGCGGCCAGGATGTTGTTCAACAGCTTCACGACGTTTCCGCTGCCAGGCCCGCCGATGCGGGCATACTTTCCGCCGGTGAGGGCTTCGAGGACGGGCTGTGCAGCCGCGGCAGCTGTGTCCGTTGCTCCAACGAACGCGCTCAGAGTCCCGGTGGCTGCGCCTTCGCGTCCACCGGAGACCGGCGCGTCCACAAAGCATGCGCCGTGGGATTCCGCCAGCGCTGCCATGGACGTACTCGTGCCCGGCTCGGAGGTAGTGGTGTCAATGATTGCGATGGTCCCGGGTCCCGAGAGGAGTACCGGCACTGTTGCCTCGACAATGTGGGCCGAGGGCAGGGACAGCACAGCATATGGGATGCCGGCTAGATCCCGGAGTTCTGCCATGGTGGAAATTCCGGTTGCGGCAGCCGCGTTCCGGGCAACGTCCGAGGGGTCGAAGCCGGTGACGTCCCAGCCTGCGCGGTGCAGCGTGGACGCCATCGCACCTCCCATGGATCCGAGGCCGACGACGGCGATGCGGCGGGTGTTGCTCATGAATGCTCCTAGGTGGGGATTGTGGGGGGAAGAAGAATGTGGTGGCCGCAGGGCGGGTCAGTCCAGGTAGATGTCCAGGTCTTTCCAGAGTTGCTGGGTGCGCCGGATGGCTGATCGACTCCGTTCGGGGTGCGCCGCTTCCATGCCGGCCAAAAGGCCGTAGACCATGGAATTGGCCGCCGTCACGGACTGGAAGAAGGAGATCCCCTCGGAGGCAACGATCAGCAGGTGGTCAGCCGCGGCGGCCAGGCGCCCGCGGCGCATATCGCTGATGGCGACGACGGTGGCTCCGGACTGCTTGGCGGCTTCGGCAGTGACGATGATCTGCTGGACCGACCGCCACATATTGACCACCACCAGCACGTCGCCGGGGCCGAGGCTGTTGGCTGCGGAAGCGAGATGTACGCCGCCACGGTTTTCCAAGGTAATGGGGTACCCCATGGTGGAACCGAGGTGCGCCATGACACTTGCCGGTCCGGCGAAAGAGCCGATGCCGATGGTGGTGATGGACTTTGCCGAGGCCAGGGCGGCGATGGCGGCTTCCACGTCCTCGGAAGTGTTCGAGTCAAGGGTGAGCCGCAGGTTTTCGATGTCGTGGTTCAGTGCGTCGTGGAGGGGGCTGTGGTGTTCACCGTGCTCGAGGAGGGTGTCCTCGGTGGAGATCATCACCAGGTACCGGGAGCGAAGTTCGCGTTGGAGGTCAGGCCAGCCCCGGTAGCCCAGACGCTGGGCGGTGCGTACAACTGTGGAGTTGTTGACGTCTGAGCGCTGCGCAATTTCGGCGATGTCAGCGTAGGAGGACAACTGCGGATTGCGTGCAATGACCTCCACCACCCGTGCCTGGGACTTGGATAATGCGACGTCGGGAAGTGCGTCTCCCAGCCAGGCGTGGTCCACAGGCTCGCGCGCCACAGTGCTGGGACCCGACTCGTCTGGCTTGCTTGTCACTACTCAAACTCCTTGTAACGCAGATCACTTGGCAATCTCGATTGCAATTAACATACTCTGCAATTTCGTTTGCAGCTAGTGGTTTGCGTTACAGGCATGTAAAAGTTCCACCCGAGGGCATGGGCGGGCGTTAAACGACAAGTGCCAGGGACCCTGTGGGGGTCCCTGGCACTTATCGTCACCCTAGGCCGGGTTGCTCACCAGCCCTGCATCCGCCTTCGTAATCCCGGGGCGCCGCGCAGAAAGGAGCGGAGCGAAGAACGCCGCAAGTTCCGCCGTCGCCGATAACGGCAGGACGTTGGCAACATACTGGTCCGGGCGGACGACGACCACGACGCCGTCACGGCTGAGGCCACGCAGCTCAAAGATGTCGTTGGCCGGATCTGCGCCGAAGACCTTCTCAAGGTACGTGAGCTTGAACGGTCCCACGGTCGGCTTGAATGCCGCGGGGACGGCGTTGATGTCCACGTTGGTGTGGTCCTGCTGGTAGATCACTTTGACATCGAACCAAGCGTCCCGGTCAAGGTTCGACGGCGTCGCAGCCAGCGGCGAGTCCGGCGCGTTCGCGATCCACTCGGCAAAGTCGGCAACCGGGCCTTCGGCGCCTGCTTGGGCGGCATCGGCAAAGACGTAGATCCGCCAGCGGCCGTCCGCCTTTGCGTGGTGGCCCAGCTGCATGGGGTTGGTGTCGCAGACCCGCTGGACAGGGGCGGACTTGAAGCGTTTGCCTACCGGGAAGCCGGTTGCGAGTTCCTGGTGCCGCGGCTCCGATACGACCAGGGAGGGAGCGTATTGGGTCATGAAACCTGCGGGGAACTCTGCGGTGCTGGTGTAGAAGTTCTCCAGCTCCGTGGGGTCTTCAAACTCTTCGGGCTTCTTGGCCATGAGGGTGGACCATTGCTTGTCGAAGTCGATTAGGTTCTTCGCGACCACCTGGCGCTCCGCGGAATACGTGTCCAGCAGGCTTTCGGGGCTGCGGCCTTCGAGGACGTGACCGAGCTTCCAGCCTATGTTGAAGCCGTCCTGCATGGAGACGTTCATTCCCTGGCCGGCCTTGGCGCTGTGGGTGTGACAGGCGTCGCCGGTGATGAACACCCGTGGGGTACGCGTTCCGCGCTCCTCCGGCAGGACGTCGTCGAACCTGTCTGTCAGGCGGTGGCCGACCTCGTAAACGCTGTGCCACGCGACGTTGCGAACATCCAAGGTGTACGGGTGGAGGATGTCGTTGGCCTTCTGGATGATCTGTTCGATGGTGGTCTTCCGCACCGCCCCGTGGTCATCCGCTGCGACCTCGCCGAGGTCCACGTACATGCGGAACAGGTGCCCGCCCTCACGGGGAATCAGCAGGATACTGCCGCCGTTGCCGGACTGGATAGCGCATTTCGTCCGGATGTCCGGGAAATCGGTGACCGCCAAGACGTCCATGACGCCCCAGGCATGGTTCGCTTGATCACCGGCCAGATGGCAGCCAATCGATTCGCGGACCTTGCTGCGGGCGCCGTCGGCACCAACTACGTACTTGGCGCGGATAACCCACTCCTGGCCCTCATCGGCACCGGCGGTGTGGCCGAGGGTCACCTCAACCGGGTAGTCCCCGTCGCCGGTTACCTTCAGGCTGCGGAACTCGTAGCCAAAGTCAGGGACCATGCGCGTGGGGGAGTTCGCCATGAACTCCGCAAAATAGTCCAGGACACGGGCCTGGTTGACGATCAAGTGCGGGAACTCGCTGATCCCGGCGGGATCATCCACCGCCCTGGCTGCCCTGACGATGCGAGAGTGATCGGCCGGGTCCGGCTTCCAAAAGGCCATCTCGGTGATGCGGTATGCCTCGGCTGTGATCCGCTCTGCAAACCCGAAGGCCTGGAAGGTCTCAACACTCCGGGCCTGGATGCCGTCGGCCTGGCCAATGGCGAGCCTGCCAGGGCGGCGTTCGATGATGCGCGTAGTGACTCCGGGGAACTGGGCCAACTGGGCCGCCGTCAACATCCCGGCGGGACCGGTGCCCACGATGAGGACATCGACTTCATCCGGAAGTGCTGACGGCCGGTTGATTCCGACGCCGGCGGCCGGCTCGACCCGCGGGTCACCTGATACATAACCGTGGTGGTGGAACTGCACGGGCTTTCCTCACTTCTTTGTGGGCTGGTGGAATGACTTGGTGTTCGATAATAGAACATGCTGTTCTATTATCGCTCGTTATATCGTAATGCGGGTCACAGTGCTCTTCAAGTCATCTGACGGAGAGCGCTGGAAGGAGACGGGTTCCTGTGGTTTTTGCCCGGGGCATGTCAGGATCAGGTATGCCTCGACTGATGCTCCTGGACACAGCCTCCCTGTACTTCCGCGCCTTCTACGGTGTGCCTGATTCCATCCGGCGTTCGGACGGGACTCCGGTCAACGCCGTGCGCGGCCTGATGGACATGATCGCCCGCCTCGTTACGGACTACGAGGCCACACACGTGGTGGCCTGTTGGGACAACGACTGGCGTCCTCAATGGCGTGTTGACCTGATTCCCAGCTACAAGTCCCACCGTGTCGCGGAAATCGTTCCGAACGGCCCCGACGTCGAGGTCGTCCCGGATCCGCTCGAAGCGCAGATCCCCATGATCCGCAAAGTACTGGAGCTCGCCGGGATAGCCGTGGTGGGCGCCGATGAGCATGAGGCTGATGACGTGGTGGGTACCTACGCCAGCCAGGCAGCGTTCCCCACTGACGTCGTGACCGGCGATCGCGACCTCTTCCAACTCGTCGATGACCAGCGCGGTGTACGGGTAATCTACACAGCGCGCGGGATGAAGAACCTGGAATTGGTCACCGAGGTAGTAGTTGTCGGCAAATACAAGGTTCTGCCGCAGCAGTACGCAGACTTTGCCACCCTCCGCGGCGACGCTTCCGACGGGCTTCCCGGAGTGGCCGGCATCGGCGAAAAAACCGCAGCTGGTTTGCTCGGCGAGCACGGCACCCTGCAGGGGCTGCTGGAGGCGGCAGAGGATCCCGACGGCGGTTTGTCGGCTTCCGTCCGAGCCAAACTGTCAGGTGCCGCGGACTACCTCAAGGTTGCGCCCGCCGTCGTCAATGTTGTCCGCGACCTGCAGCTGCCGTCCTTGGAGGAAGCGGGCGCGGAACTTTCACCTGTAGCGGGCGCTGCCCGCTCCGAGCTGGAGCAGCTGGCCAACGACTGGAACCTGGGTGGCTCCGTCAAAAGACTCCTCGATGCGCTGGACCGGGTCCGCTGACGTTACCGCCCGATAACCGAACCAACATGCATTCACAGCTTCGTCATAGGTACGGGACAGGATGGTCTGGGGTTGGCCCCTCATCGTGTTAGGAGGACGGCACATTGGACCGTCCCTCAGACAACACCCGTAGCAAGGGATTGAGGAGAGGCATATGTCGAAAACCAAGAGAATAACCCTGGGGGTCGCAGCCGGAGCGCTTGCGTTGGGTGCCGGATTGGGTGTGACCAGCATCGCCACAGCAGCGACCACGCCGACGCCGAGTGCTACATCTTCCGCTGATGCGACCACTCCATCGGACCAGGGTGGAAGGCCCGGCGGGCATGGACACGGACGGGACGGCGGCAAGATTGCGTCCGAACTGGCAACCAAGCTGGGTGTGGACGAGACTAAAGTCTCCGACGCGCTGAAGGCCTTCCGCGAAGCGAACAAGCCCACCACCCCGCCTGCCGAGGGAACAGAGGGCACTAAGCCGGATCCCTCGGCCCGCGATGCCGCGTTGGCGAAGTCCCTCGCTTCGGCGCTCGGCGTTGACGAAGCCAAGGTCACCACGGCGTTGGAAGAGATCCGTTCTGAGGGGCAGGCCCAGCGTGCTGCCGCACTGAAAACCCGGCTCGACAAGGCCGTGACGGACGGAAAGCTGACGCAGGCCGAAGCCGACGCCGTAACCAAGGCCGTTGAGGCAGGCGTTATCGGAGGTGGCGGGCGCTAGTACGCCGTGACAAGCCCTTTTTGTGGCACTAAAAGGGTCCCCTGGAGTTGTCCGGGGGATCCTTTTTCGTGCCGCTGGAAGTTTTTTTAGAACCCTTGTCGATTTGACCTCGCACCGTTCGACCTATGGGTGAGAAGGTCGAAGGGCGACCTTCCACAACATAGGAGATTGAGCCAAATGGCAAAGTACATGTTGATCATGCGGGCAGACGACGATTCCTACGCCAAGTTCGAGAACATCGACTTCAACGACATCCTCGAAGCCATGGGTAAATTCAATGACGAACTGATCCGGGCGGGAGTATTGCTGGCCGCCGAAGGTCTGGAGGATCCGAAGGAGACCGTAGTGGTTGATTTCACCGGCGAAACGCCCGTAGTCACTGATGGTCCTTACGGTGAAACAAAGGAGCTCTTCGGTGGCTTCTACATCCTTGATGTCGCCTCGAAGCAGGAGGCCGTCGAATGGGCCAAGAGGGCGCCCATGACAGCAGGCACCAAAACCGAAATCCGCCGCGTAACCAGCATCGACGAGTTCCCCCAGGACAACGAATGGATTCAAAAGGAACGTGCATGGCGCGAGCAGACCGGCCAACTCTGAAACTCCGACCTGTTTTTCTCTGGAAGCGGCATCGCGCGTGAGCAGCAACGAGGCAAGGGCCGCCGTCGAGGCAGTGTGGCGGAGCGAATCTGCCCGCATCGTCGGCGCCCTTGCCCGCTATACGGGCGATTTCCCGCTGGCCGAGGACCTTGCCCAGGAAGCCCTCGCAGAAGCGATCGTGTCGTGGTCCGTCAAGGGTATTCCGTTGGAACCTGCGGGCTGGCTGCTGACTGCCGGACGACGCCGGGCCATTGACACCTTCCGCCGACGTTCCGCCCAGGACGAAAAGTACGCGCTGTTGGCCCGCGAGCTGACTGAAGAGGCGGCAGGAGCGGACGCGCTGTTCACCACGGATGCGATAGATGACGACGTCCTGGCCTTGATGTTCATCTCCTGCCATCCGGTCCTCTCGAAGGAAGCGCGAATCGCCCTGACACTGAGGGTGGTTGGTGGCATGGGGTCCGATGAAATCGCCAAGGCGTTCCTGGTTCCGCTACCTACCGTCCAGGCCCGCATCACCCGCGCCAAGAAGACCCTCGCGGCCGCCCATATACCGTTTGCCGTGCCGGAGCGCGACGAGATCCCCGAACGGCTTGGATCCGTGCTTCACGTCATCTACCTCATCTTCACTGAGGGGTCCTTCGCTTCTGCGGGGGACTCGTGGATGCGGACGGAACTCGCTGGCGAAGCACAGCGGCTGGCCCGGGTCCTTGTCCGGCTGGCGCCTGAACCCGAAGTATTCGGGCTACTCGCGCTGATGGAACTAACGGCCGCCCGATTCCCGGCGAGGATCGACGCGGCCGGGAACCCGGTACTCCTTGCCGACCAGGATCGACGGCGCTGGGACCAGTCAGCGATACGACGCGGCAGGGCGGCACTCGCGACTGCGGTGAGCACTGGACGGGGTCTTGGTACGTACGGGTTGCAGGCATCGATCGCCGAATGCCATGCCATCGCCCGCACTGCGGACGAGACAGATTGGCAACGCATTGTCGTCCTGTATGAAGCGCTGGGGCGGCTCACCGGGTCGCCTGTCGTTGAACTCAATCGCGCGGTGGCCGTGGCCATGGCCGCAGGGCCGGCTGCCGGCCTGAAGCTCGTGGATTCGCTCGCAGCCAGGGGCGAGTTGGAAGGATCTCACCTTCTGCCAACAGTGAAGGGAGAGTTGCTGGCACGGCTTGGGTGCTACGCAGACGCCGAAGAATCACTGAAACTGGCCCTCGACCGCTGCACGAACGCAGCCGAACGGACTGCCCTGGAGCGAAAGATCGCGCAACTCGGTAAGAGCTGACCGAAGTCACGTGATTGATGAATCATTCCGTGTTGCCGGCCGACGCAGTCCCGGATTCTCAGGAGAATGAAATTCCAGCCGGGTCTAGAGGCAGGGACGTCCCAGCCAGGTCTAATGCACGGCATAGTCACGTCGTGTGATGGGCAGCATGCTGGTTTTCCCGCCCGGTGTCATGTTTTGGGTGGTGTGTGGTGGTGGTTGCGTCGGGGTGTTTGGTGGGGGTCGATGTGGGGTGGGGGATGAACCAGGGGACGCCGTTTTGGATGGTGATGCGCCAGTGTTCTTTGTGGATGAGGTGGTGGTGGTGGGAGCAGAGCAGGGTGGCGTTGTTTGTTCCTGTGGTGCCGCCTTGTGACCAGTAGGTGATGTGGTGGGCTTCGCACCAGGGTGCGGGGAGGGTGCAGTCGGGGAACGCGCAGCCGCCGTCGCGGGCGGTGATGGCTTTGCGGATGTGGGGTGGGAAGATCCGGGTGGTGCGGCCGATGTCGAGTATTTGGGAGTCGGTGCCGAGCAGGACGGGCAGGATGTCGGCGTCGCAGGCGATTTTGCGGATGGTGTTGGGGTGGATCGGGCCGGTGAAGGTCGCGGTGCCGGTACTGACAGTGTTCCGGGGGCGCGGCTGATGTGTCGCGTTGGGCTGCTTCGGGGTGTTGGTTTCTTTTGTGGCGCTCGTGGTGGTGTGGGTGAGGTGTTGGAAGAGGTCGTGGTGGTCGATGGTGACGGTGAGTTGGGGTCGGAGTCCGCCGTTGCTGGGCAGTTTCCCGGTGGTCATGGCTACGGCGCAGGCTCCGATGAGGCCGTCGAGGAGTTTCTGGGCGCGGGAGCGCCGGTCCAGCCCGGGGCCCGCACCGTTCGGAACACCTGCAGCTGTTGCCGACGCGGTAGCCGTGCCGTGGTCAGCGCCTAGGGCGGTGCCCTGAACCGTGCTTTGAACCGCGCCTTGGTCAGGGCCGGTGGTGTTGGTGAGTCGTGGGTTGGTGGTGGCGTTCATGGCGGTGGTGAGGGTTTCGTATTGTTCGGTGGTGGCGAAGATTTCCAGGTGGTGGAGTCCGTGGCGGCGTTGGCGTCGGAGGAACGCGCCTTGGACGTGGCGGAGGGCTTCTTCGGTGGGTTCGGGGCCGTTGTGGTCGATGTGGTCGATCCAGCGGTTGGCCATTTTGGTGACGAAGTCGGGGTCGGATTGTGTGGCGGTGGTGGTGAGGGCGTGTTCCATGCCGGTGAGGGTGTCCGGGTCGGTGAAGTGTTGGGCTTTGTCCAGGGCGGTGCTGATGATCGTCGCGGACCGGGATGGGACCTGTCCGGTGTGGAGGGCGTCGGCGAGTCTTTGTCGACGGGCCGGGATTTCCTGGCCGGTTATTCCGGCTCCGGGCAGGATCTCGTTCGCGAGGGCGAGCCTGCGCCGTGCTTCGCCGATCCCGATCCGCAACCGGGCTCGGAGGAACTCCGCTGCGTTCCGGTACCCATCATCCAAAACACTGCCACCACCACCAGCACCACCACCATCAGCAGCAGCAGCCGGGACGGAGTCACCGCCACCGCCACCTTCTGACTCACCGGCTGGTTCTGTCCACCCCGTCCGCCATTCCTGGGCGCCGGACGCCGGGGACTGTCCGGGCTGCGGTGCCGGCACCGCACGCTGCGCCTCGGTCCGGGTCCGCTCCACAGCCTGCGCCGCGACGACCTGGAGGTACTCCAGCTGCCGAGACAGATCCTCTACGCGGCCCGCAAAATCAGCAGCCTCCCCAAAGCCAAACAACCGGGCATCGGCAGCGACCGAACTACCCAGCTCGGCCAACGCCTCGGAAGCATCGTCAAGCAACCGTGCGTGTTCTGAGGGAGCACCTCCAGAGCCGGACGTGGGTCCGCAGCTGACAGGAAGCCTCTTACTCTTGTGATCGCTCGGGGACAAATCGCTGGAGCCCGATTGCCCGGTTTGCGGATTCCCTGAACGGAAGGATACGTCGGACGGTTCGCCCGGCCGACTGAGAACCTGCCCGTTTGTGTCCATGCAACGAGCCTGTCATGGCCCGACGCCGGCGATTAGCCCCCTCAAGGGCTATGTGGAAAAGTCCTTGAATCCGCCGGTCTTGGAAGCCGAAAATCCACCCATCCAGCTCCTGCTGACAGAGCCTCCAACGGCAACATTCTCATCATGCCGAGAGGGTTTCTGCCAGTACCCGTAACAGCAGTGACTGCTTACACTCAGCCAAAGCGTGTTAGATGGAAACATCCACTAAAGACAGACACGTTGGAGAAACATGCCTACCGCTTCCGCATTTGCCTCACCCTCGGCCACGGGCGACCTGACCCTGACCACCATTGAACGCCGCGAAGTTGGCCCGAACGACGTCCATATTGATATCAAGTTCGCGGGTATCTGCCACTCGGACATCCACACCGTTCGCGGTGACTGGGGTCCCCAGCAGTACCCCTTGGTGCCGGGCCACGAAATCGCCGGCATCGTTACCGAGGTTGGCGCCGAGGTGACCAAGCACAAGGTGGGCGACCGCGTCGGCGTCGGCTGCATGGTCAACTCCTGCAAGGAATGCAAGAACTGCCTGGCCGGCGAGGAACAGTATTGCCTGAAGGGCAACGTGGGCACCTATGGCGCGGTGGACCGCGACGGCACCATCACCCAGGGTGGCTACTCCAGCAACGTCGTGGTGAATGAAGACTTCGTGGTGACCATTCCGGAAGGGCTGGACCTCGATGTTGCTGCTCCGTTGCTTTGCGCCGGTATCACCACCTTTTCCCCGCTGCATCACTGGGGCGCGGGTCCGGGCAAGAAGGTAGCGATTGTCGGGCTGGGCGGTCTCGGACACATGGGCGTCAAGATTGCCCACGCCATGGGCGCCGAGGTGACGGTTCTGTCGCAGTCCCTGAAGAAGATGGAAGATGGCCTGCAGTTGGGCGCAGACCACTATTACGCGACCAGTGACCCCGCCACCTTCGAACAGCTTGCCGGTACGTTCGACCTGATCATCAACACGGTCAGCGCTTCAATCGACATCAGCGCCTACCTCCAGTTGTTGACGCTCGACGGAACGCTCGTCAACGTCGGCGCGCCCGCTGAACCGCTCCCGGTGAACGCCTTTGCCTTGATCGGCGGTCGCCGTCGTTTCGCCGGCTCCATGATCGGTGGCATCCGCGAAACGCAGGAGATGTTGAACTTCTGTGCCGAGCACGGCCTTGGTGCGGAGATCGAGGTCATTCCTGCCAGCAAGATCAATGACGCTTACGAACGAGTTCTCGCCTCGGACGTCCGCTACCGCTTCGTCATCGACGCCTCCACCATCGGCTAGACCGAACGTCTCGAAAGGCCGCGCCCTCCAAAAGGGCGCGGCCTTTCGGCTGCCGGGACGCTGCCAAAAAACAGCGACAATGGTTTGGTGACTTTCAGACTGGACACCATTGGCAGGGGGCTGGTCTTCGCCGACTCCATCCAGGACCTTGCAGCGGCCCTGTCGCAGCAGGGCGACGGCGGCACTGCGGTTGTGCAGGCGCCGCCAGGTACGGGAAAGACCACGCTGGTGCCGCCGCTGCTGGCGAACCTCATTGGTCAGTGGCATTCCGGGCAGCCACGCGTCGTCGTGACCCAACCCCGGAGGGTCGCAGCACGTTCCGCCGCACGGCGGCTCGCTTCCTTGGACGGAACCCGGTTGGGCAGCAAGGTGGGCTACACCGTCCGCGGCGAGTCCAGGACGGGTCCGGACACGATGGTGGAGTTCGTTACTCCCGGGATACTCATCCGGCGACTCCTCAACGACCCCGGTTTGGAGGGCGTCCAGGCGGTGGTCCTGGACGAGGTCCATGAGCGGGGCCTCGAGTCTGATCTTCTGGTGGGGATGCTCGCCGAGGTCCGCGAACTCCGCGAGGACCTCACACTGGTCGCCATGTCGGCAACCCTTGATGCCCGGCGGTTCGCCGCGTTGTTGGGAACCGGGGACGACGGCGGCGGGCCGGCTCCCGTTATCGACTGCCCTTCCGCAATGCACCCTTTGGACGTGCAGTGGCGTCCGTTCCGGGAACACCGTTTGGACGAACGGGGAGTGGCCCGTGCCTTCCTCGATCACGTTGCCCGCACCACGGTGGAGGCCCACGCAGCCGCCGTGGCCGGGAACCCCGACGTGGATGCCTTGGTGTTCCTCCCGGGCGTCCGTGAGGTGTCCGACGTCGCTTCCCGCCTACGGGCGGAGGTGTCGGGGAACGTTGAGGTTCTTGAGTTGCACGGCCAAGTAGGTCCTGACGCCCAAGACCGCGCAGTATCCGGGCGGGAGCCGGGAGGCGCAGCAAGGATCATCGTGTCCACGTCTCTGGCTGAGTCGTCACTCACCGTTCCGGGAGTCCGGTTGGTCGTCGACTCAGGGCTGTCCCGTGAACCGCGCAGGGATGCCGGCCGCGGCATGTCCGGTCTCGTTACCGTCTCCTGCTCACGTGCATCGGCGGATCAGCGTGCGGGGCGCGCGGCGCGGCAGGGCCCGGGTACCGTGGTCCGCTGCTACGACCAACGGGACTTTGCTTCCGCCCCTGCCCATCAAACCCCGGAGATCCTGGCCACTGACCTGACTGGAGCGGCGTTGGTGCTCTCGTGCTGGGGCGCGCCCCGCGGCAAGGGGCTGGCGTTGCCGGATACCCCGCCCTCTGCCGCCATGGACGACGCTATGGAAGTGCTCAGGGAACTGGGCGCCGTGACGGAAGACGGAACAGCCACCGCCCTGGGCAAAACTCTTTCGCGCGTACCCGCCGATCCGCGTCTGGCCCGGGCCCTGCTGGACGGATCAGCAGTTGTGGGCCGACGCGTCGCAGCCGAGACGGTGGCCATGGTGGCCGGCGATCAGCGTGCTCCAGGGGCGGACTTGACCAAGTTACTGGGCTACCTGCGTTCCGGATCAGATCCCGCAGCGCGGCGTTTCGCCGAAGACGTGAAGCGGATGGAGAGCGTCGCGCGGCAGGAGGCGGCCGCCGTCGTGCCCTTACCAAATGCCCGCCACATCACGGCGGCTGAGGCGCCCGGCTTCGTGGTGGCGCTGGCGTTCCCGGACCGTATGGCCAAACGCGTTACGGGGAGTGGCCCGGACAGCTATCTGCTGACCTCGGGTACGCGGGCGGGACTGCCGGCCGGGAGTCCGTTGTCAGGGCACGATTGGCTGGCGGTTGCTGAGGTCTCACGCGCGCAGGGCCGCGACGCTGCCGGGACAGGTGCGGTTATTCGCTCGGCCGCGCCGCTTTCGGCGGAACTGGCCGAGGCCGCGGCCCCCCACCTCTTGACCGGGAAGGAGTACGCCACCTTTGACCAAGGTCGCGTGACCGCCCGCCTGGAACGGAGGCTTGGGGCGATTGTGCTGTCCTCAACGCCGGTACGTCCCAGCGTCGCGTCCGGACGAAGGGCAGTAGCAGAGTCCCTGGGCAAGAACGGATTATCCATGCTGCATTGGTCCAGCAACGCCGATGCGTTCCGGCGGCGTTTGGCCCTGCTCCACCGTGAGCTCGGTGATCCTTGGCCCGATGTCACGGAATCAGGCCTGTTGGCCAGGATGGAAGAATGGTTGGCCCCCGAGTTGGAGGCGATGGCCACTGGCACTGCTGCCAGTGCCGTGAATCTTGCCGATCCGCTGCGCCGCCTCCTTCCATGGCCGGATGCCGGCCGTTTGGACGTTCTTGTTCCCGAACGACTTGCGGTGCCCAGCGGTTCGCTGGTGCGCCTTGACTATCCGGACGTGGATGACGACGGCGGTCGTCCCGTTGTAGCGGTCAAGTTGCAGGAGTGCTTCGGCTGGGACAGCACGCCCCGGCTGGTGGACGGCAGGGTGCCCGTGCTCTTTCACCTGCTGTCCCCGGCAGGGCGTCCCCTGGCCGTCACGGATGATCTCTCGTCTTTCTGGTCCGGCCCCTACGCACAGGTCCGGGCAGAGATGCGGGGACGTTATCCCAAGCATCCCTGGCCCGAAGACCCGTGGACCGCACCGGCTACCGCCAGGACCAAGAACCGGATGTAGGGCGGCCTGCTAGGCCGAACGGTCCAGCATGAACTGGATTTCCCCGTCCACGAACGTTCCCAGGACGCGGCTTGCGGCCAGCTCGTCCGGCGCTGCGCTAAGAGGGTCCAGTTCAAGGACGGTGAAGTCCGCCCGCTTGCCCTTGGAAATGGACCCCGAAACATCCCATAGCCCTGCGGCTTTTGCTGCGTGCGAGGTGTAGCCCTCAAGCGCTTGAAGCGCCGTAAGTGCCTGGGCGGGAGCGATGGGGTCCTGCTCCGGGTGGCCCGAACGGCGCCGCAGGCGTGCGTCCGCCATGATGGGCAACGGCGGGAAAGGAGCGATTGGCCAATCGGAGCCAATCCCCAGGGCGACACCGGCTTCGCGAAGATCCCGGCAGCGCCACGCCCTGTCGGCCCTCTCGGGACCGAGCCTGGTGGACCAGTTGTCGCTATGGTCGGCCAGGGAGTAGTGAGTGCAATGGGTCGGTTGCATGCTCGCCACCACCCCCGCATCCTTGAAGCGCGCCACGAGTTCGTCCGGAACGGTTTCGAGGTGCTCGATCCTGTGGACGGTCCGGCGGAGGACATCCGGCGGCACAACATCGCGGAGGGACTCCATCGCCTCCAGCACGTGTTGCACTCCGGCGTCACCGATCGCGTGGGTCGCCGTCGGGATTCCGCGGGTCGCGAAGTAGCGGACGGCGGCTGAGTATTCTTCTGGCCGCGGCCAGAAGGGCGCCGTGGATTCGCCGTACAGATCGGGTTCGTAGAGCCAGGCCGTTCCGTTGTCCACCGTTCCATCTACGAACAGCTTGATGGCTTCAACGGACCAGCGGCGCCCACCCTTGCCCAAGGTACGGGCGAGTTCCTTCCAGTCGTCCTCTCCGGTGCCCGGCATGCACCACGGCGCAGAGCGCAGCCGGAGCGGCAGCTCACCGTCGGCCTCGAGTGCGTGGAAGAGCGCTGCGGATTCTGCACTGTGGTCCATGATGTGGCCGCCGGTGAGTCCCGACCTCGCAAAATCCCGGAGCAACGCGGCCAGTCTCGTCTTGCGCCGGGCAAAGGACTCCTGGGGGATGTGGCGCTGCACGAGCTCCATGGCGGCGGCTTCGAGCAAGAGGCCGGTAGGAACTCCTTCGGCGTCGCAGACCACTTCCGAGGCTTGCTCGAACGCGTACCTGCCACGGACGCCGGCCACCTCCAGGGCGCGGCTGTTGGCCACGGCCGAGTGCCCGTCGAACAACCGGATCAGTGCCGGTTTGCCGCCGCTGACGTCGTCCAGCATGCTGCGGTGCAAGGGCGCCGTGCCGAACGCGTTCGGATTTAGGCCCCAGCCACGCAACCACTCGTCGTCGTGTGCTGCCTGGGCGCGGAGGAGCGCCCGGACTTCATCAAGCGTCGACGCACCGGAAAGGTCCACGCCGACGGTGAGGTCCAGGCCGAATACCGGATGGATGTGGCAGTCAACCAGGCCCGGCGTGAGTGTCGCGCTGCCGAAGTCCACCACGTTTGTGCCCGCCTGTCGCCAGTCGTGGGCGTCAGCGCGGCTTCCGACGGCGGTCACGGTGCCGTCGCTGACCGCGACTGCTTGGACGGGCCCACGCTGTGGGTGCTCGTCCAGGGTGTGGATGGTATCGGCGAGGACGATGAGGTCAGGAGTCATGGGTTTCAAAGCTTCCAATCCGGGCGAAGACGTCGGGGCGGGCAGTGCGCAGGCGGCGGGCGATCAGCAGGCCTGCGAGGAAAACGATGGGTGTGACAGACAGGAGAATGGCGTTGGTGACGGCATCGGCAAAGGTCAACAGTTCGATGTTGACGGCGATCAGCGCCACGACCCCGAAGAGCAGGAAGGCCGATGCAATGCTCACTGGAATGAGCACTCGGTTGGTCACTGCGGCGGGGTTCCGGCGCAGGTAGATGAACGCGGCCACCGAAACAAGCCCCTGCAACGCCACGATCCCCACGATGCCTGGCGTGTTGACCCAAATGAGCAGGTGCTTGTAGGGGTCGGCATTGGCCACGGCACAGATCAGGATGACGACGGCGGCCAGCACGGTCTGGATCTGTCCCGCACGGTGCGGTGACTTGTATTTCGGGTGTGTCCTGCCCAGGAAGGCGGGAAGGATCCCGTCCTTGGCCAGCATGTAGACATAGCGGTTGATGGCGTTGTGGAAGGCCAGCTGGGAGGCATAAACGCTTGTCACGATCAGCACATACATGACGACCTCGGCCCAGGGGCCTACGTACTGGTTAATGGTGGCGAAGAACATCCCGTCGGCGAGTTCACCGGCAGCAGCCACGACGTTCCCGTTGCCGAATGCCTGGATGACCGTCCACACAATGAAGGCGTAGAACACGGACATGAATCCCACGGCGATGTAGGTCGCCCTGGGGACGGACTTGTCCGGATTACGTGCTTCACGCCGGTACAGGACCGTTGATTCGAAGCCCATGAACGCCGCGAAGCAGATAGCGAGAATGGCCAGGACTCCGGGAGTGAAGGCGTTTTCGGGGGAGAAGGAAGCGAAACTGATACCTTCGGCACCTCCGCGGGCCAGGATGCCAACACCCATGATGGCGAGGATCGCGGTCTCAGCGATGAGCAAGACGCCCAGCACCTTGGCGCCGACGTCAATTCCGCGGTAGCCGAGGAACCAAACAGCCGCTATCGCGGCCAGGGCTACCAGCGGCCAAGGGACTTCCAGGCCGAAAAGCGTTCGAAGCATGGCTTGGGTCTGGACCGCGAACAGCCCGTAGACCCCGATTTGCAGACAGTTGTAGGACACGATCGCGAGGATTGCCGAGGCAAGTCCCACCGTCTTGCCCATGGCCAAGGTGATGTAGGTGTAGAAGCCGCCGGCGGCTTTGACGTGCTTGGTCATTGCCATGAAAGCGACGGCGAATACCAACAGCACCGCGCCGGCGACGACGTAGCCCATGGGGGCGCCGATGCCCCCGATTCCAATGGCTACGGGGGCCACGCCGGCCATGACGGTAAGTGGGGCCGCTGCGGAGATCACCAGGAAGGCGATGCCGCCGGTGCCGATGGCGTTCCGTTTGAGCCCGTTTCCAGCATCGGCTGCTGGCGGTCGGGTTTCCAGATCAGACATGGGGATCCTATGGGGTGAAGGGGAAAACTGGGGGAGGGAGACTTAAGCGAAAGCCTTTCGTTTATCGTAAGGTCTTGTGATCCGCAGCACAATACCCATCGGGCAACTTCTGGCTAGAGTCGTAACAACAACCTTGAATGGAGTACCCCGTATGGCACGCCCGCTGGTCCCGCTGATATCCATCGACGCACTCGTCACCGCCGCCCTGGAGTTGGTGGACGAGGCCGGGGACTTCAGCCTGCCCAAACTGGCCAAACGGATCGGCGTCAGCCAGTCCTCCATCTACAACCACGTCACTGGACGCGAAGAGATCCTTGAACTCATGCGGGGCCGCATCATCTCCGAAAGCACTTACGAACTCGACGCCCGGCAGGATTGGGAGGCCGCCCTTCGCGCGATTGTCCGTAGCTACCGGGATGCCTTTGCCCGGCACCCCAGGCTCGCTCCGCTGCTGGTACTGCAGACGGTGCAGGACCACCAGGTCCTTGGGCTCTACGAGGACCTGGCACTGGCCCTGGAAGCCGCCGGTTTCCGCGGCCGCGACGTATTGTCCGCGATCTCCACCATCGACAGCTTCGCACTGGGTTTTGCCTTGGATCTGGCAGCCCCGGACGTTGTCTGGGCACCTCCACAGCAGGGCTTCCCGGCCCTCAGCGGCGCCTTGGCCAACGCGGGACCTGCCGATGAGCGGGGCGAAGCGGCCTTCGAATTCGGTTTGGAAATCCTCATCGC
Organism: Paenarthrobacter sp. C1; assembly: GCF_049315185.1. NCBI lineage: Bacteria > Bacillati > Actinomycetota > Actinomycetes > Micrococcales > Micrococcaceae > Paenarthrobacter > Paenarthrobacter sp. C1. The sequence continues at coordinate 2,249,603 of NZ_CP186052.1, forward strand.
GGGCTTGCAGTCCCGGCTGCGGACCGCGGTTCAGTGAACTTTCTGCAAATGTGGTGGGAGGCGGTGGTCCGTGGTTTCACCCAGACCCACACCACTGCCGTACCCATGCCTGTCCTCGTTGGCATCCTCGCCTGTGCTGTGGTCCTCAGCATCCCGCGCGCGACGTGGCGATGGTTCGGCCTGTACGTCACCTTCGTCCACGAACTGGGCCATGCCTACGCAGCCCTCATGACGGGAAGATTCGTCCATGGACTCCGGATCGGGCTCGATCACTCCGGCCGCCTGGTCAGCAGTGGCAGGAGCGCCTTCGGTGCGGCGTGGTCCGGTTTCTGGGGTTATCCTGCCCCGGCCGTCGTGGGACTGTGCCTGATTGCGGCGGTCAGCGCCGGGCGGTCCGGCGCTGCCATGTCGGTCGGGGCCTTGATCCTGTTGGTTTCCCTGGTCTTCCTGCGCAACCTCACGGGGATACTGGTGGCTCTGGCCAGCGCAGGGATTGCCCAGGTTTTGCTCCTTTTCGCCACTCCCGACGTAGTCAACTACGTCGTGTTGGCCCTGGGCGTAGCCCTGACCGTAGGAGGGGTGCGTGACCTCTTCAAGCTGGCCGGCGTCCACACAAAACGCCGTGAACGCCTCGCTTCGTCAGACGCTTTCATTCTGGGCCGGACCACTGGCGTGCCCGGGTTTGTGTGGGTCTCCGGGTTCACGGTCGTCATTGCCGGCTGCGTGGCGGCGTCAGCGTGGTTGCTGTGGGGGCTACTCACCGTTTAGCCCGGCATCAGGGACAGCGGGGGACGTGCGACGCCGCGGGCTTTGGTTCAGTGGCTGCAGGCACTTGCCCTGTGGTCGCCTCAGGGTGTCCAATCCTCTTAAAGATTCGGAGCTCTGGATGCGAACCATGAGCGTTCGGGCTCCGTGGCGGGAGAACCTCAGGAGATGCCATGTCTGCAAAGGGCACGCGCGATGCGGGAAAAGCTACAAGCCCCACCGCGAATGAAACCAGGCGCAGTGGGAACGGCGTGGTTTCTGCACACGGAGACCCCGCCAGGATACGCAACGTGGCACTGGTCGGGCATTCGGGCTCCGGCAAATCGATGCTGGTCGAAGCGCTGCTCGCGGCAACGGGAGCCATTACCAGGATGGGCTCCATCAGCGAAGGCACGACTGTCAGCGATGCTGATCCTTCAGCCATCCATCAACAACGCTCGGTAACCCTGTCCGTCGCACCGATCCTCATTGGCGACATCAAGGTCAATCTGATCGACACCCCCGGCTACACCGACTTCACAGGCGAGTTGCGGGCTGGTTTGCGGGCCGCCGACGCGGCCCTTTTTGTTGTGTCCGCCGTGGAGGGAATCGACGGCACCACCGTCGCGCTGTGGAGCGAATGCGAAAAGATCCGGTTGCCCCGCGCAGTAGTGATCAGCAAACTGGACCATCCCCGCGCAGACTTCAGCGCCGCCGTCGAGCGCTGCCGGGAAGCCTTCGGAGAATCTGTCCTCCCGCTGTACGTTCCGGCAGTGGGTAACGCCGGCCTCATCGGTGTCCTTCACGGCGCCGCGGAGGAGTTGACCCCCACGGCCGATGTGGAATCAGTAAGGGATGCCCTGCTGGAAGGAATCATTGCCGAAAGCGAAGACGAAACCCTCATGGACAGGTACCTGGGCGGTGAAGAACTGCCGGTGCCCGACCTCATCAACGACCTTGAAACCGCCGTGTCACGCGGCAGTTTCTTTCCCGTGTTGCCCACCTCGGCCGAAACGGGCCTTGGGTTGCCGGAACTGATGGCCCTGCTCACCGACGCCATGCCATCGCCCCTTGAACGGACGCCACCTGCAGCCATGACGCTCGACGGTTCATCGCTGAAGACGTTGCACTGCGATCCCGCGGGCCGTCTCGCCGCCGAAGTCGTGCGGACCACCGTGGACCCTTTCCTCGGCCGGGTGTGCCTGCTTCGGGTCTTTTCGGGAACGCTGCGCGAGGATTCGTCCATTCACATCGGCGGCAGGGGACTGGCGGACAGGGGACATGAGGACCACGACGCGGATGAGCGCATCACACACCTGTACTCCCCGGTGGGATCCAGCCTCAAAGCCGCCCCGGAGTGCATCGCGGGTGACATCTGTGCCATCAGCAAACTGGCAAGTGCCGAAACAGGCGATACCGTCTCGGACCGCGAAGCCCCGCTCCTGATCGAGACCTGGAACATGCCCGAACCCTTGATGCCGATCGCCGTGGAGGGCGCATCACGAAGCGACGAAGACGCGTTGGCGAAGAGCATTGGAAAGGTAGCGGCCGCCGATCCAACACTCAGGCTTGAGCGCAACCCGGACACCCATCAGCTCATCTTGTGGTGCATGGGCGAAGCGCACGCCGAGGTGATCATGGACCGCTTGCGAAACCAAGGCGTGAAGCTGCAGACCGTGGATATCATTACTCCCCTGCGGGAGACGTTCGCCAGCAAGGCAACCGGACACGGCCGCCACGTCAAGCAATCAGGCGGCCATGGCCAGTTCGCCATCTGCGACATCGAGGTGGAACCGCTGGCACGCGGCGAGGGGTTTGCGTTCACGGACAAGATCGTTGGCGGGGTCATTCCGGGAACGTTTGTCACGTCCGTGGAAAAGGGGGTCCGGGCCCAAATGCTCAAGGGGGTGTCTGCAGGATTCCCGGTGGTGGACATCAAGGTAACGCTGGTGGGTGGCAAGACCCACAGCGTGGATTCCTCCGATGCCGCGTTCCAGACAGCAGGCGCCTTGGCGCTGCGGGAGGCTGCCGCCGCCGCGAAAATCCAACTCCTTGAACCTGTCTCCTCCGTGGTGATCAGCGTGCCCGACGATTACGTCGGAGCTGTCATGAGCGACCTCTCCGGGCGACGAGGGCGGGTGAACGGCACCAATGCCACCGACAACGAGGGTACCGAGATCCTTGCGGAAGTGCCGGACCAGGAACTGCTGCGTTACGCCATCGAACTCCGCGCCCTCACGGCCGGCACAGGACATTTCCGGAGATCGTACCTTCGCCACGTGCCAGTGCCCAAGTAGATCAGGCACCCGTTTTCAAGAACGCAGCTACCTCGGGTGCCAGCGAAGCACCTGTTTCAGCGGCGGTCCGTTTGAGGCCCTTGACCGCAAATGAATGGTCACCGCCCTCGCACCACTGGAGCCTCGCCGTCGGGCCGATCCTGGACACCACGCCTTCCAGGATTTCAGGAGTGGCGAAGGTGTCCCGCGTGCCCTGCAGGAACAGCATCGGCACGGTTATTCCGTAAAGGTGTTCATCCCGGAGCTTCTCTGGTTTCCCGGGGGCATGTAGCGGATAACCAAGGTAGACGAGTCCCTGCGCGGGCATGCCTTCGGCCACCGCCATGGACGCCATGCGCCCGCCGAACGATTTGCCTGCGGCCCATAACGGTTTGCCGTCCGACAACTCTGCAGCTGCCTCCATCACGGCCCGCCACGTTGCGATGGCAAGTGGCGGACGGTCCGGGAAGCGACGCCCGGCTTCGCGGTAGGGAAAGTTGAAACGGAGGGTAGCCACACCCTCCTGCGCCATGGCCGAGGCGAAGCCCTGCAGGAAGGGATGTTCCATCCCGGCCCCGGCGCCATGGGCCACCACCAAGGTGGCAAAACTGTCCTCAGGCTGGACATGGAGGGCGGAAACACGGGTATCAGCGACGGCGACGGTCAGGGATGTCTCGACGGTGGGCATATGAACATCATTACCTACCGGAGCGGCAGGAGAAGAGCCCATCACGAAACACGCCCTCGGGCATCAGGCACAAGGTGCTGACGCGGCGTACCTTTACGGGGTAGCTTGTGCCCATGGCGAGTGAAGCAACCACTGTAACCGTGCCCGGTCCCAACGGCCCACGTGAGGTCAGGATTTCCAGTCCGGGCCGGGTCATGTGGCCGGGTGCGGGGCTTACCAAGCTCGATCTCGCCAACTACCTGATCGATGTCGGCGAGCCGTTTGTCGCCGCCAACGGCAACAGGCCTGTGAGCCTTCAACGGTACTCAGGAAACATCGATGGAGAGATGTTTTTCTCCAAGAACCCTCCCAAGGGCGCCCCTGAGTACGTTCGCGCCGTCACTGTTACCTACCCGAGTGCGCGGTCACACCCCCAACTGGTCATCGACGAACCTGCGGCAGCGGTGTGGGCAGCCCAGATGAACACAGTGGTATTCCACCCCTGGGCTTCCCGTGCCAACGATCCCGATAACCCGGACCAGCTACGGATCGATTTGGATCCCCAGCCCGGGACGGATTTCGACGACGCCATCCCGGCTGCGATTGAGCTTCGCTCTGTCCTGCAGGAGGCCGGGCTGACGGCGTTCATCAAGACATCGGGTAACCGCTGTCTGCATGTTTACGCCCCCATCCATCCCAAGCACGAGTTCCTCGAGGTCCGCCACGCCGTGATCGCTGCCGGACGCGAACTTGAGCGCCGCATGCCCGACAAGGTCACCACGGCGTGGTGGAAGGAGGAACGCGGAAAGCGGATCTTCGTGGATTTCAACCAAGCCAACCGGGACCGGACCATCGCTGGCGCCTACAGCCCGCGGGCTGTACCGACAGCGCAGGTGTCCTGCCCTTTGACCTGGGAGGAACTGGAGAATGCGGACCCCGGTAAGTACACCATCACCACTGTTCCCGACCGGTTGAAAAAGGTGGGGGATCCTTGGGCGGCCATGCACGATCATCCAGGTGACATTGACGTCCTGCTCACATGGTGGGAACGCGATGTCGAGAACGGCCAGGGCGAGATGCCTTTCCCGCCGGAGTTTCCCAAAATGCCCGGTGAACCCATGCGGGTACAGCCGAGCCGGGCGCGAAAGCCGGAATAGCACGCCACCGCCGTCGGCCTTGACCGTTATTCGAAGCGGGAAGGATCGCCCGTACCGCGCCGTACCACCTCGGCCACCCCGCTCGAAAAGTCGATCACCGTGGTTGGTTCCGAACCTGTGTCTCCGGCATCGATCACGCCGTCCACCTGGTTGTCCAAACGCTCCTTGATTTCCCAGCCCTGGGTCAACGGTTCTTCCTCATCCGGCAGCAGGAGCGTGCTGGACAGCAGAGGCTCTCCCAATTCGGCGAGAAGTGCCTGCACCACCTTGTGGTCCGGGATGCGGACGCCGACTGTTTTCTTCTTGGGGTGCAGAAGCCGCTTCGGAACCTCCCGGGTGGCCGGAAGGATGAACGTGTAGCTGCCGGGGGTTACAGCTTTGATGCTCCTGAAGATGTCGTTGTCCAGCATGACGAACTGGCCCATCTGGGCGAAGTCCTTGCAGACCAGAGTGAAGTGGTGTTTGCCGTCCAGATGCCGGATGGTGCGTATCCGGTCCAGCGCTTCCCTGTTTCCGATCTGGGCGCCCAAGGCATAGCAGGAGTCGGTAGGGTAGGCGATCAAGCCGCCGTCCCGCAGCATATTGACCACTTGGCCGATGGCGCGTGGTTGAGGGTCTTCCGGGTGCACATCAAAGAATCTGGCCATGCAAAGAGCCTACGACAAAGCTACGACAACACGTCCTTGTTGGAGAATTTCGCATACGCCAAGGCGCCGCACACCACTATGTAGCCGGACTGCAGCAGCGCGTTCGCACCAAACGATGTCCAGGCGATGGGCTGCCTGAGCAGATCAGCGAAGTCCAGCCAGTGGTGGCTGAAAAGCCACGGATGCAGCCACTCCAGCTGTGGCAGGTTGTCGAGGACCTGCGACACGACGGACAGGACAATCGTGGCTGCCATGGCACCAACAGGCGCATCGGTGAAGGTCGAGATCAAAAGGCCGATCGCCCCCAACCCCATCAGGGACACCGTGATGTAGGCAGCGATCAGCAGCGACCGCAGTACGGAATCGCCCACGCTGACGGTGTCGCCGGACAGCAGGGTGACCGGCCCCACGGGAAAGAGGACGACGCCGGCCAGGGTGCCTGACGCTGCCACAGTTGCCGTCGCGGCACAACAGAAGGCGACCGTTCCCGCGTACTTGACCAACAGCAGGCGAATGCGCCCCGCAGGTGCCAACAGCAGGTACCGCAAGGTTCCGAGGTTCGCTTCCCCTGCGATCGTGTCTCCTGCCACCACACCTATGGTGAGGGGAAGGAACAATGGCACGCATACCACCAGCGCCGTGACCGCCACGAAGAGCCCGTTTTGGGTGATTCTGTCCAGGAACAGCGGGCCGCGGCCAGGAGTTGCGGGCCTCGACGACAACCTCACCGCGACTGCAATCAGCATGGGCACGACGGCCAACGCGACCAGCATGGCCCATGTGCGGAGCCTGCGGAAGAGTACCGACAGTTCAGAGGCAAGGAGTGCCCACCCTGCCCCGGACCGCTCGGTGGCAGATGGAATACCAGCAGCGGTTTCAGCCGGCAACGTCAAACCCCTCTCCAGTAAGGGACACGAACCGTTCTTCCAGGCTTGCGTGCCCAACAGTGAATCCGCGGACGCGCACGCCTCCTGCAACCAGCGCGGCCACAATCGTCTCCGGGGCCATGCCGTTGAGTCCGGTGCCTATCAGCGTGTCGTCGCCCCTGCCTGTCGCATCACTTGGGACCACACCAAGGCGGGACAGGACGCCTACGGCCACGCCGACGTCGGGTGTGTGGATCAGGACGTGCGACTCCCCGGAGGAGCGCAGCTCATCCAGTGGCCCTTGGGCCACCAGTTTTCCCGCGCTCATAATGCCCGCGTGCGTGCACATCTGCTCGACCTCGGCCAACAGGTGGCTCGAGACAAAGACCGTCGTGCCACCTGCGGCAAGAGAACGAACCAGGGCGCGCACTTCGCGCGTCCCTTGGGGGTCAAGTCCGTTGGTCGGTTCATCGAGGACAAGCAGTTCACGGGGACGCAGCATCGCGTTGGCCAGGCCGAGGCGCTGTTTCATGCCTAATGAGTAGGCGCGGACCTTCTTTCCGGCAGCATGGCCGAGCCCCACACGGTCCAGGGCCTCGTGGGCACGTTGCCGCCTGGTGGCTGAGGGTGCGTGGCGGTCGGCCGAGTCCAGGCGCATCAGGTTTGCCTCGCCGGTGAGGAACGGATAGAAACCGGGGCCCTCAACCAAGGCGCCCACGTGCGGCAACACGGAGGTCAAGGATTGTGGCATCTCCTTGCCCAAAACGCTGATGTCGCCGCTGTTCGCCGTGGCGAGGCCAAGCAACAACCGGATGGTGGTGGTCTTTCCCGAGCCGTTAGGCCCCAGGAAGCCGTAGACCGCCCCCTGGGGAACGGCCAGATCAATGCCGTCGACGGCGGCGCGGCGGCCGAAGCGCTTCACCAGTCCACGTGTTTCGATGGCAAGATTGTCGCCGGTGCCTGGATGGCTTGCCAGGACGGCAGGGCCGGTCAGCGGGCTGGTCGCTGGGTCGGTCACGGGGCGGGGACGTTTAACTGTTGGGCGACTGCCTGAAGCCGCTCCAACGGCACCATGCCCGCATAGACGCGGCCGTCGTCGAGAATCAGCACGCTGATCACCGATGTCGTCAGTGCGCGGCCGCCCGGAACAGCTTGGAGCGCTTGCGTGAGTTGCGGGCTGGCGGTGAGCCCGGCCGGAGCGGTTCCCGCCGGGAGGGAGATCACGGCGTCCCAGCCGGCGCCTGTAACCGTTGCACCATGATGTGGCTGGGTCGGATGTGTATGGGTCGGTTGCGGCTGGGTCGTTGGTCCGGAGGGCGCAGGCAGTGTCATGGAAGGAATGGGTGCTGCGGGGATCGTCTTTTCGCTGACCGATGCGCCCTGCGGCGGTACGAATTCAAACAGCGAGGCGTCCGGGACAGTCAGGTCCAGCTGCGTGTACTCCAGTGAATAGGCGGGCTCGGCCTGCCCTTTGGCCCTCAGTTCGACACCGAGGGGGAAGCCGGTTTCGGCATCCACATCAATCGCCACAGCGTCCACCAAGGTGCCAGCCGTGCGGGGTTTCAGGAGGAGTTTGTAGGCGCTGCGCCCGGCCACCGAGGACGAATTCCCGACGCTTACTTCAGTGCTGGCGTCAATGGCTGTCAGGAAGCGCGACGCTAAAGCCTCGGGAGTGGGGAAGGTGGGGCGCGGTGATTCTGGTACCCGGGACTCGGTGGGTGCTCCCACCGGTGGACGGGGGATGCTCACATGCGTAGCACTGTTGTCCGAGGAGTCATAGAACCACGCGTCCTCGCCGTTCAGTACAAGATCGCGCTCGGCCATCCGGTCCAGGATCTGTACGCGTGCTTTGGAAGGATCATCAATGTAGACCCTCGCAGTGTGCGAGCCTGTCAGGAACTCCAAAGCGGAGGCGGTTCCGGGCGCAACCCCGGGGCCGGCCGCTGGAACTTCGGGAAGTCCCAGTTCGGCAGTTTGTTCCAGTGTTCCGGACAGCTCCCGGACCTGGGTGCGCGCGATCATGGCCAGGATCTCGTCTGCGGTTTTGGGTGGCAGGGAGCCGCTTGCGCCCGCTTGGACTGCACCAAACAGCACGGCCATGCCCATGGCAAGGCTTATCAGGAGCGCCGGCAGCCACCGCCGCCTGGCCCGGGTCATTGCTACCGGCCACCGCACATCAAAGGCATGAGTCCAGATTACTCCCGTTGGCCGTCGGGATCACTCGTGGTTCGTTACTGCTGGATCAGTTGCCGTGCAAGTTTGACTGCGCCGAAAACGGGGGCTTGGGGGAGTATCCGGACCAACGACGGATCCTCCAAGGACACTTTGCGCGCTACAGCCGCAGCGAGTTGGTCCTGGTTGACCAGCAAAGCGCCGGCCATCACCAAGGGAAGATCCAATCCGAGTTCGCCCAGTACTTGCCTGGCCAAGGACGCCAGGGAGTGGGCTGCCTCGGCCTGGATCCGCAACGCCGCAGGGTCGCCGTCCTGCGCCATCTCAAGGACGAGCGGGGCCAGTCCAGCCCAATGGTCGGGTTCCGGCTTTGCATAGAAGAAGTCCATGAGCTGCAGGGCGTCCACACTGGCCGTGGCTGCCATCAACGATTGGACCAGCGGGCCCGGTTCAAGTCCTGCGTAGTACTCCCGTAAGGCCTCGCGAACGGCGTCCCGGACTACCGAGTATCCACCACCCTCGTCGCCGAGGAGATAGCCGTATCCTCCACTGCGGGCTTCCCGTCCCTCACGGTTCCTGCCCCAGGCCACAGAGCCGGTTCCGGCCACCAGGACCACGCCTGCTTCGAGACCGGCCGCGGCGAGGATGATGCGTGTGTCATGGACCACCTCGATTTTGGCACCGGGAAAATGTTCCGAGAGGAGGGCCGACAGAACGGCCCGGCTCGCAGGGGTGTCGGCGCCGGCCGCTCCCGCACAGACTGCTGCGACACTACCGCCCACACGTGCCGCAATCCGCCGCAGCACTGCGTCCGCGCCCTGGTGCCCCACGGAAGACAGGTTTGCACGTGCTTCGGTGATCTCCATGCGGGCATCATTGTCCGCCCCGGAGAAGCGGGTGTCGTCGGCGAGAACCGCGTGGGTTTTCGAACCGCCGATGTGGAGCCCGAGGACAACCGGGGCAGCGTTTGTGGCGCTGTTGCTCCCGGACTGCTGCATTTCCTCCAAGTGACATCCCTTCGTCTCACGCCAAGTTTGGCACTCCGCCTAGATTGGCATAGACCAATCCCCTTGTCTACAGGTAGTTTGTCCGTATGTCCGCTGATACAGCTCCGGCAACACCCAAGTACTACATGGTCAAGACCGAAATCCTTGCCCGCATCACGGGGTTGAAGCCCGGTACCCTCATTCCCACCGAGAGGGCTCTTGCGCAGACGTATGCAACGTCCCGCACCACGGTGCGCCTGGCCATCAGTGAGCTTGTTGCCGAGGGGAAGCTGGGGAGGATCCAGGGGCATGGCACTTTTGTCGCACCCCCCAAGGTGACCCATGTGCGGCAGTTGACCTCATTTTCCGACGACGCCCGGATGCAGGGACTGAAACCTGGTTCGACGCTGGTGGCCCTGGATGTCACCAAGGCCAGCCAGGAGGTCGCTGCGCACCTCGGGCTCGCGGAGGGTGGCTTGGTAACCAGACTGGAACGCATCAGGCTGATCGATGGTGCACCACTGGCCCATGAGGTCGCATGGCTTCCGGGAAGGCTTCCACGGTTCAAGGCCAGCCTTGCCAAGGCGGGTTCGCTGTATGCCGCTCTCCGGGACACTTACGGGATAAGCATTGCCGAGGTCGAGGATACGGTGGAAACTGCGTTGGCCGGCCCGGGTGACGCCCGGATATTGGGGATTGAAATGGGGGCCCCTCTTCTGGTGGTCAACAGGCTGGCGCGCGACGGGAAAGGGGCGCCCGTTGAGTGGACTCACAGTACCTTCCGCGGTGACCGGTTCAGGTTTGTCTCGCGCGTGAAATCAGGGGAATAGCGTGGCCAACCCGACTTCCGGCGAGTCCGTCATCCGTCGGGTTGTCCGGCTTGTCGGCGCGTTCGACGACTCCCATCGGACCATGAGCGTCGCCACGCTGGCCCGCCGCTCGGGGCTGCCCGTAACCACCACCTACCGCTTGGTGGACGAGATGCTTGCCGAGGGCCTTCTTGAACGGGAAGCCAATGCCGAGGTCCGCATTGGCACGAGGTTGTGGGAGCTTGTGTCCAGAAGCTCCCGGATGGTTGGCCTGCGTGAGGCCGCGCTGCCCTTCATGGAAGACGTGCAGTCTGTGGTCCGGCATTCAACAACGCTGGGAATTTTGGAGTCCGATGAAGTCCTTTACATCGAGCGGATTGGTTTCAGGGATTCGATGGTGGACATCACCAAGGTGGCCGGACGTCTGCCCGTGCACGGCACATCCTCCGGGCTTGTCCTGCTGGCGTATTCCTCAGCCGCCTATCAGGAGCTCTTCCTCTCCCGGACGCTTGAAAAGTTCACTGACGCCACGCTGACCGATCCAGCCGAACTGCGCCGCCACCTGGCAGCGATCCGCCAGCGGGGATTCGCGTCCATGCCTGGGATCATCGTGCCGGAGTCGAGTGGGATCGCCGTGCCTGTCTTCGACCGCACCAACGCCGTCGTGGCGGCCTTGAGTGTGGTGGTGCCCAGGAATGAAGAAAACGCCGCCGTCCGTGTGCCCGTTTTAATGACGGCAGCAAGGGGTATTTCGCGTGCCCTCGGTTGGCGCGGCGAACTCAAGGGCGCTCTTCGCCAAAGCAACGGAAGCATCTGATTCCCGTTCATCGGTAACGCTGTGGCTCTACTCACAGGGCCGCTGGCAAAGTGGAGGACACAGCAGGGCACTGCGGACAGGACCACCGTCCGGAGCCATCCAAGAGGACTCAGACCCTCACGGCATTTCGCCCAAGTTCACGATCAGCCCCTTGAGGCTCTCTTCCGTGCTGCCCTGCGCCGCAGTGATGTTTGAACGCCGCAATGCCGCGGCAGGAGGAGTTTGATCATGGATTCAGAAAGACGCGGAAAGCCGGCCGATGCGGCCCGGCGCGTGGCCGGGAAAGTGGCCGTGGTTACCGGCGGCAGGGGCGACCTGGGGAGCGCGACTGCCCGGCTGTTGGCGGACCATGGAGCCTTGGTGGCGTCGTTGGACCGCGCCGGGGCACCGTCCGGAGGCGGCCGCCCGGGCATCACCGAATACGACGTCGATGTCACCGATGAGTCCAGCGTCGCATCAGCGATCGGGAGACTCAGCAAAGAACTCGGCACCCCGGACATCCTGGTCAACGCGGCCGGAATAATCGGTGCCGCCGGAGCAAGCCACACCGCCTCCATGGATGACTTCAATGCCATCTTTGACGTCAACGTCAAGGGGGTTTGGCTCATGACCAAATACATCGTTCCGGGGATGATCGAAAAGCAGTCCGGGAGCATCATCAACTTTTCGTCCATTCATGGACTAACAGGTGGAAGCAACGTGCCCCTCTACCACGCAACGAAGGGTGCCGTCCGGCTCCTCAGCAAGTCCGACGCCGCTACCTACGGAATTCACGGTGTCCGCGTGAACTCGATACACCCCGGTTCCATGAACACCAGGATGAGCCGCCGTTCAGCGGAACAGTCCGCGATCGGGGCAGAGGCCTACTACCGGCAATTGGTCGGCAACAGCCCCCTCCCCAGGCAGGGGGAACCGGACGAAATCGCCTACGGCGTTCTTTACCTTGCCTGCGATGAGTCCCGCTTCACCACGGGATCCGAGCTGGTGATCGACGGCGGCTACACCGCTGTCTGAGCCCAAGCATCCGCAACTGAACCACAATTCCCCTCTGAAAGGCATTCTTCGTGAAATTTCTCAACGGCACACAGGCCGGTACCTACGACGTCGTCGTCGTCGGCTCTGGCGCAGGGGCACTGACAGCAGCGGCCACCGCCGCACGGGCGGGCAAGTCCGTCGTCGTGCTCGAAAAGACCGAACTTCTCGGCGGAACCACTGCCGTCTCGGGCGGCATGCTCTGGGTGGCTGACAACCACCATGCCCGCCAAGCGGGCCTGGACGACTCCAAGGAAGCGGCCGCCCGGTACATCCGGGCCGTGGCGCGTGGACGCAGCCGCGAAGAGCTCCTGGACGCTGCCCTTGATTTTGGAGACACCATGCTCCGTTTTGCCGAGGAAGAATGCGGGCTGCGCTTCATCTTCCTGGATAACTTTCCGGACTACCGCCAGGACCTACCCGGTTCCGTTGAAGGCGGGCGCACTGTTGAACCTGAACTATTCAATATCCGGGAGGCACTCGGCGACCTCGCCCGCCACGTCCGCTCCGATGGCAGGGCACCGTTCACTATGCAGGAGTATGAGAACTGGGGCGCCTTCACCAAATTTCCGTGGGCTCAACTCAACCGGCGCCAGGACCAAGGGCTCGTGGCCAAGGGGCACGCCTTGATTGGCATGCTGCTCGCAAGCCTGGTCCGGGACGGCGCTGCGCTGGTGGTTGGCGCCCGTGGTCAACGATTGCTGCTCGACGGCGGCCGGGTCGCGGGCGTCGAACTCGAATCGGGAGAAACGTTCCTTGCCAACGATGGTGTCGTACTGGCTACCGGCGGATTCGAATGGGACAAGGCCCTGGCCGATTCGTTGCTGGCCTCGCGCCTCTACATTATGTGCTCACCGCCCTCCAACACAGGCGACGGGCTCAGGATGGCACAACGCATCGGGGCACAGACCCGCGGAACCCGCGAAGCCTGGTGGGCCCCCATGTCAATAACGGGAGACACCCGGGACGGGGCACCCGTGGGCACACTGCTGAGGTTCGAACGGCAAGGGCCCGGCTCGCTCATGGTCAACCGGCACGGACGCCGCTTCGCCAACGAGTCACAGAACTACAACGACCTTGCGCGCTGCCTTCAGTCCTGGGATTCGCCCAACAACCAGACCTTGAATACACCGGCACATGTGGTCTTCGACCACGCCTACTTGGAGCGCTACGGCGTCCTTGCACACCGGGCCGGCCAGCCCACGCCCGAATACCTCGTGGAAGCACCCACGCTGGAGGGACTGGCCGCAAAGATCGGTGTTCCTGCCGGGGAACTGAGGGCTACGGTCAGCCGCTTCAACGAATTCGCCGTCAAAGGCGAGGACCCGGACTTCGGCCGGGGTGAAAGCGCCTACGACAAGTACTGGGGCGACGACGACTGCCCTTGGCCCAACCCATCGCTCGGCCCGCTGGTGACCGGCCCGTTTTACGCGATGGAAGTGGTCAATGGTGCCTTTGGGAGCAATGGAGGCATAGCCACGGACGGACGGGCACGCGTCCTGGACGTCGACGGACAACCCATTCCGGGCCTTTTCGCTGCCGGTAACACCACCGAAAATGCCTACGCCGCTGGGTACCCGGGTGCCGGTGCCACCCTGGGGCCCATCATGACCATGGGGTACCTGGCGGGCCGGACCATTGCGGGCCAACCGGCCGAATACGCGGGTGAAAGCGTCATGACAGGGGTGGAAGCATGATCCGCCATGCAGTGCTGTTCAAGTTCAAGCCGGATTTTCCCACAGCCGACAAAGCCGCGTGGATGGCGGGACTGGATGCCATGGACGGCAACATTCCCGGCCTCCTGAAACTGACCCACGGCGCTGACATCTTGCAGCAGGAACGCTCCTTCGACTACGCGATCGTTGCCGACTTCGCCGCGGCGGAAGACATCGAGGTCTACAACACACACCCGCTGCACGAGCCCCTCAAGAAGTATTCGTTTCCCAACAGCGAACACATCATCGCCGTCGATTTCCACCTCTGAATCAACGCCTGGACGCCGTTCAAAGGAGAACAGCCATGCATACAACTGCCACGCAGCCAACGACGCTGCGCAAAACCCGCGGAAAAGCCGCTTTGGCCTCGTTTCTGGGAAGCACCCTCGAGTACTACGACTTTTTCATCTACGGCTCAGCCGCTGCACTGGTCTTCGGCCCGCTGTTCTTCCCTTCCGATGATCCCGCAGTTGGCCTGATCGGGGCTTTCGCCACGTTTGGCGTGGCCTACGTGGCACGGCCGGTCGGCGGCCTGGTCATGGGACATTTCGGTGACAAGCTGGGCCGGAAGAGGATCCTGCTCATCACCCTGGCCGTGATGGGACTGTCGTCCCTTGGCATCGGGTTCCTGCCGGGTTACAGCCAGATCGGCGTCTGGGCTCCGGTTCTCCTGGTCATTGGCCGCCTGGCACAGGGTTTCTCCGCAGGGGCAGAATCGGCAGGCGCGTCCACCTTGACCCTGGAGCATTCACCGGAAGGGCGACGTGGCTTCTTTACCAGCTTCGTCATGACCGGCTATGCCTCCGGCATGGTGCTCGCGACGATTGTCTTTATTCCTGTGTCCGCTCTGCCCACTGAGGCGCTGATGAGTTGGGGTTGGCGCATCCCTTTCTGGTTGTCCATTGTGGTGCTGGGCATCGCCTACTGGGTGCGTACGCACCTGGATGAGACTCCGATCTTTGAAGAAGCAAAGGACCGCAAGGCTGTGGCTCCTTTGCCGTTGCGGGAAGTCCTGCGTTTCCAATCTGCGGATGTGGTGAGGGTGATCGGCATGTCCATCATGTCAGTGATGCAGACGATCTTCACGGTCTTCGGTTTGTCCTACGCCACCGGTGCGGCAGGGTTCGACAAGGCACCCATCCTCACTGTGAATGCGGTAGCCATTGGCCTGTCCATGTTCGTGATGCCCCTGACTGCGAAACTCTCCGACAGGTTGGGACGCAGGCCGCTGCTACTGACTGCGGCCATCGGCTGCTCGGTGACGATTTTCGCCTACTTCGCGGCTTTGTCCACGGGCAACATCTTCCTGGTCTTCGCCGCAGCGTTCATCAACATGACGTTGCTTTACTCCTGCTTCAACGGGATCTGGCCTGCCTACTTTGCCGAACTGTTCGCGGCACCGGTCCGGTATTCGGGCATGGCTTTGGGGAACCAGTTGGGTTTGGTGGTGGCTGGGTTTGCTCCCCTCATCGCAGGACTGCTCCTGGGCAAGGGCCACGACGGCTGGCTTCCCGTAGCGGGTTTCGCGGTACTGTGCATGGCCATCGCCGGAGTTTCCGCCTTCTTCTCCCGGGAAACGGCCAGGACTCCCATAGGAGAGCTGGGGGAGCCCTACTGGCGGGGAACTGCTGTCAGGAAGCCGTGACCGTCACGGTGTCCTGGAGGGAACGCCGGACGAACTCCGAGCTGGGTTCCGCATAAGCTGCGAGGATCCGTTTGAACAACTCGGCACCTTCGGCCCCGGGCCAGTCGGCGGGCAGGAATGCCTGCGGCAACCCGGGGTCGAGGTAGGGAATGATGCGCCACCGGTCGATGCACCGGACGTAGGCAGCGAAGGCGGAGGCGCCGGATTCGACTTCCGGTGCGGCATCAATGACCGCTGCTGCGTGTTCACGGATGAAATCCCTATGGAGTTCAGCAACTGCTTCCAAGTCCCACCATTTGGACGCCGCTTCCCGGAGGCTGCCGCCCACCATGGGTGTACCGGCCACGAAGACTGTGGTTACGTTGCGCAGCCCCAGGTCCGACAGTATTTCCTCCACTTCCACCCGGAGGGAATCCGGGCAGATCCACAGGCCGGCGGCCACTGTCCCGCAGCCGATCCAGTGCAATCTGCGCCGCAGTTGATGACGTTTCTCACGTTCGGTCTCAGGGATCGAAAACGAAATCAGGCACCAGGGATCCGTGGGCGACATGGTCCGCGGGTTGTAGATCCGCCGATCGCCCCGGGCAAGCATGGTGGCCGCACCTTCTGTCAGGGTGAAGCCTGGAACGCCCTCCCGGTTCTCCTGCACGAGCACGTCCTTCTTCCGCAAGCGGCCCAGTGCCGTCCGCGTGACTGTTCCCGATGTCCCCAGGGCGTCCATGAGCAACACAATGTCCTTGGTGGACATCCATCCGCCCGCGTCGCGCAAGTACAGGCCGATGACGGTGCGCAGCAATGAGGTTGTGCTCCCTGGACGGGAGTCCATGTCATCGAGGACGGCGCTCATTCCCGGCTCACCGCAATTCGGCGAGGGCGTCGCGGATAGCTGCCACTCCCAGCTCAACCTCGGCGTAGCTGGTGCTGAGCGGGGAGAGGCCGATGCGGAGGCCGTGCGGGGGGCGGAAGTCGGGGATGACTCCCTTTTCCCATAGCTTGGCTGTGACGTCGGCGAAGAGCGGGTGGTCCACGGTGATGTGAGAACCGCGTTCTGCCGGGTCCCGGGGGCTGACAATCTCTGCTCCGAGCGGGACCAGGAGTTCCTCGGACAACGCGATGGCGTACTCCGTGAGTTTGATGGACTTCTCCCGTATGGCGTCCATTCCCACAGTGGCGATAAGTTCGACCATGTCCTTGAGGGGTTGCATGGCCAGGACCGGGGGTGTGCCGGTTATGAAGCGGCGGATGCCCTGCGCCGGACGGTAGGCCTCGGTCATGCCGAAGGGGTTGTCGGCGCCCATCCAGCCCCAGATGGGCTGCTGCAGGCGGTCCTGCTGCGAGGAGTTGACGTAAGCGAAGGCAGGGGAGCCGGGTCCGCCGTTGAGGTACTTGTAGGTGCAGCCGACGGCAAGGTCCACGCCCCACGCATCCAGTTCCATGGGTACGGAGCCCACAGAGTGGCAGAGGTCCCAGAGCATGAGGGCACCGGCTTGGTGCACCGTGGCGGTGATTCCCTTAGCGTCCGCCAGGAACCCTGAGCGGTAGGCGACATGGCTGAGGACCACGACGGCGGTCCGCTCACCGAGGAGCCCGTCGAGGTCCGCGGCGCGGACGCCGCTGGCGGGGTTGGCCGCGATCCATTTGATCGTTGCCCCGCGTTCCTTGGCGATCCCTTCGATGATGAAGCGGTCAGTAGGAAAGTTGTCACGGTCGATGATGATCTCGTCGCGGCCTGGCTGAGCGTCGACAGCGGCGCGGATCATCTTGTAGAGCATTACGGAGGTGGAGTCACCCACCATGGTCTGGCCTGGGGCCGCTCCGAGGGTCACTTCGCCGATGCGGTCGCCCACAGCGGTGGGCTCGTCCATCCATTGTTCGTCCCAGCCGCGGATGAGGCGGCTGCCCCAGGCGTCGTGGACGAAGGAGGCGAGGTTCGCCGCTGTTGCCTTCAGGGGGCGTCCGAGCGAGTTGCCGTCCAGGTACGAGGTGAGCTGATCGGCGTCGGGGGCGTAAAAGGCCTCACGCTGGGCGGCGAGGGGATCAGCGGCGTCCAGTTCGGCCGACGTCTGCAGTGGGGTGGTCATGGCTTCTCCTGCGGAAGGTCTGGGCGGCGCTGCCCGGGGGTGGTGTGCTTAGTTGCCGATTTCGGTGCGGACGGCGTAGAGCTCGGGGAAGAACGTCAGGTCCAGGGCGCGTTTGAGGAAGTCCACGCCGGAGGATCCGCCGGTACCGACCTTGAAGCCGATGGTGCGTTGGACGGTCCGGAGGTGACGGAAGCGCCAGGCCTGGAAGTTGTCTTCGATGTCCACAAGGTCCTCGCAGGCTTCGTAGAGTCCCCACTGAGTGTCATCCGATTCGTAGATCTTCTGGAAGATGGGAACCAGATCCTTGCGGAAGATCCACGGCTCGCTCGTGTCACGGTTCAGGATGTCCGCCGGGATGTCATAGCCGGCACGGGAAAGGACCCCGAGGAACGCGTCGTACAGCGTGGGCTCCTCCAGGAGGGTGCTCAGCAGGGCGTGGGCTTCGGGTTCGCTTTCAAAGACGCGCAGCATCCCGCGGTTCTTGTTGCCCAGCAGGAACTCGACCCCGCGATATTGGTAGGACTGGAAGCCTGAGGAGCTGCCCAGGAACCCGCGGAACTGGGCGTACTCGCGCGGCGTAAGGGTGCCCAGGACGGACCACTGCTCCGTCATCGTGCGCTGGATTGCCTTCACGCGGGCGATGCATTTGAGCGCTTTGCCGAGGTTGTCAGCGTCGAAAAGCCGCCTGGCCTCCAACAACTCGTGCAGCACCAGCTTCAGCCAGAGTTCGCTGGTCTGGTGCTGGATGATGAACAGCAATTCGTCGTGGTGTTCCGGCTTGCTGAGCGGGTGCTGGGAACTAAGCAAACGATCAAGGTCCAGATACCCGCCGTAGGACATGGCGTGCCTGAAATCGGTGCGGACGGTGTCCTCGATGTCGCGGACGCTCTGGGCGGAGTGGACTGGGGGCTTTTCCATGACTCGAGATTATCACTTCCATGACGCACGTCAAGAGAATGATTATCGGCTCGCTGCATCCGAACAAACCCCGTTCCCGTAGGCTGGCTTCCATCTATTGGGGAGGGGACGATTGTGGATTCCATGGGGGACGCCGTGAGGCCCGTGTCCATCTACCTTGACGTCGACGGCGTGGTGAACCCCTTCAGTCCGATGGGAACCACGGACTGGGGCGGCGAATGGAGCATCGCCGACGCCGGCATCCTGGAGGTTGCCTTTGCGCCTGAAGCCGTGGCCGAGCTCAACGACCTCGCTGAACATCCCTCCGCCAGGTTCGTGTGGCTGACGACGTGGGAGCGCCTCGCGCCGGAGTTCCTGTGCCCCGCTATCGGCCTGAACGGCCAGGACTGGCCGGTACTTTCAAGCCAAGGCTGGGATGAGGGGCCGGAATGGTGGAAGCTGGTAGCCCTGCAGAAGGACCTGGCAGCGACCGGGAGTGAACGTATTATCTGGCTTGACGACCAGCTCAGCCAGGAGTCGGATGCCCGCTCGTGGGCCGAATACCAGCAGGATCGTGTGCTTTGCATCTCACCGGATCCCCGCAAAGGGTTGAGCCGGGGCGAACTCGCGGCCGTGCGCAGGTACCTGGGGTGAACCGGGGATCCCATACGTTTGGCTGCTCAGTGGATGACACGTAGGATTCTTAAGGTTTCAAGCCCGCCAGAGTGAATCCCGCAAGCAGGGTCAGTTGAACAATTGCTGAACTATGCTGTGGATGGCAGGTATGGGGAAGTGAAACTGCTGAACGTCGACTCTGCAGATTGGGCAACAGGTGGATATCACCTTCATGGTCGCGCTGGTAATAGCGTTGGCCCTATTCTTTGACTTCACCAACGGGTTTCACGACACAGCCAATGCGATGGCCACGCCTATCGCTACGGGGGCGATCAAGCCCAAGACGGCCGTTGCCTTGGCCGCGGTACTCAACCTTGTGGGCGCATTCCTGTCCACTGAAGTGGCCAAGACCATTTCCGGTGGCCTGATCCGCGAAGGCTCCGACGGCATCCACATCACTCCTGACATTATCTTTGCCGGGCTGATGGGTGCCGTTCTCTGGAACATGATCACCTGGCTCAAGGGCCTGCCGTCGAGTTCCTCGCATGCGCTTTTCGGCGGTCTGATCGGCGCCGCGGTTGTGGGCATCGGATTCCACTCCATCAACTTCGAAACCGTTCTGCAGAAGGTCATCCTTCCTGCGCTCTTCGCGCCGCTGATCGCTGGCGTGGTGGCGTACATCTGTACCCGCCTGGCCTACGCGCTCACCTCACGGCATGATCCCGAAACCGGCGACAAGCTCACGCAAAAGCGAGGCGGCTTCCGCACGGGCCAGATCTTCACGTCCAGCCTGGTGGCCCTCGCGCACGGTACCAACGACGCGCAGAAAACCATGGGCATCATCACGCTGGTCCTGATCGCCGGGGGCACCCAGACACCTGGCAGCGGACCGCAGTTCTGGGTCATCGCCGCCTGTGCCTTTGCCATTGCCATCGGAACCTACGCCGGTGGCTGGCGCATCATCCGCACCATGGGATCCGGTTTGACCGAGGTCAAGCCCGCCCAGGGTTTCTCAGCTGAAACCAGCACAGCCTCCGCGATCCTTGCTTCCTCGCACCTGGGTTTCGCCCTGTCCACCACGCAGGTTGCCTCCGGCTCCGTCATCGGTTCCGGCCTGGGCCGCAAAGGCACCTCCGTCCGCTGGGGCACCGCAGGCAAGATCGCCTTGGGATGGCTGTTTACCCTCCCGGCATCGGCGATCGTTGGTGCCCTGACCGCCCTGCTTGTTGGGGTCGGCGTCGTGGGTGTCGTGATCGCCGCAGTAGCCGGAACGGCAGCCATCGTCTTCATGTTCGTTGTATCCCGGAAATCGCACGTTGGGCACCACAACGCCGTCGAGGTTGAAGAGGCCGGCCACGCCGTCCGGTTCCGCAAGAAGAAGAAGTCCAGAAAGAACACCCCGAGCAAGGACGTGCAGCGATGAAATGGTTGGAACTGCTGCAGGTAGCCGGCGTTACCCTCCTTGCCGCCGTGACGCTCGTGGTCCTGTACTCCCTGGGCGTGCGGCTTACTGCCATTGCCGGCGACGCCCAGCAGAAGTCCCCGGTCCTGATGCGGTCCCTGGCCTACATTTGCTTTGGCTTCTGCGGGGTGGCCGTCCTGTTCGGCATCTACCTGATTGTTCCGTACTTCGGAAAGTAGCAACTGCGGGTAGCAACTACTCTGGCAGCTTCGTCCATTCGGGAGAATAATCGGCAGTGTAGCCATGAATATGACTGCGTGTTCGTGATCCGGCAGATATGGGGCTGTCATGAAGTGCCAATCCCGAAGCCGCCCGGCAGGACTTGCCCTGGTCCCGGTCCTGCTGCTGGTCCTTTCAGCCTGCTTGCCGCCGTCCTCTGAAGGCCTTTCCCCGCAGCCGGGGTCCGGGGCGCGAACGGCCGCAACCTCCGGACAGGCCAGTCCAACGGCCGGCGATCCGACGGCGGCACAACCTGCCGGCCCTGCCGGTCCCGCAGCGCCGCAGGCAGACGCGCCCGTCGTGCGATGGATTCCCATAGGGCCAGTCGGGCCCAACGATCCCACCTCCGGTCAGCGATACCTCCTTCTGCAGCAATTCCAGTGCGACGCCCTGGACCGCAGCATCGAAGGGGCGGAGGACGCGGCCGTTTGGGTGGCCGGTGCCGCTGTCTGCCGCGCCGTGCTAAGCGGCAGCCGGGGGGACTGGGAAAGGGCGTCCAACGCGGTTTCGGCCATGCCGCGGATTCCACAGAGTCAGTGCCTGGAGTTCAGGGTTGCAGCCATGTCGGCCTCTTTGGTGGCCCAACGTCGCAGTAACCCTGATGCTGCCTTCAAGGTGGAACCGGGGCTGGGCGAGGCATGTCCGCGCCAGTTGCTGGGCTTGACGGTAGTGGACGAACAGCTCAGGCCGGTTCCGGGGACGCCCCGGGCCTCCGGCCCAAGTTCCGGCGGCACCATTGTCCGCCTCGACGGCTACTACGTCCGCGTTGGCGAGGTCATGTTCGACGGCGTTCCGGCAGACGTCGAATTCGTGGGGGACAGGGAAGACTACGGGACGCTCTACTTGCGGATGCCGCCCGCCCAAGGGCGGAAGTCAGTCCGGATATCGGTCACGGACACCGTGGATATCGCCGGTTCAGTGACGTTCTTCTACGACGACGCCGGAGTTACCCCGAGCCCTAAGGCAACCGGAGGAGGTCCATCTACCGCCACCGGGACCCCCACGGTGTCCGTTGAAGCAACCCCCACGGCCTCACCGTGAGCGAAGAAACGGCGACTCCAGACCGAAGCAACACCCGATGGCAACGGACCCTCGAGGTGCTCTCGGTCGTCGGTCCGCCGTTGACGGTTGTCACGGCATTGCTGGTCTATTTCGGATGGGCGCGCACCGATGCCCAGGCGAAGGCGATGGGCTTGGATGTCAGCCTGTTCGGCTACACGGTCCAGGACTTCATGCTGCGGAGTATCCAGTCGTTGTTCCAGCCCCTGGCGTGGTTGGTGGTCATCGCTTTGTTGT
This sequence comes from Paenarthrobacter sp. C1, assembly GCF_049315185.1. Classification (NCBI taxonomy): domain Bacteria; kingdom Bacillati; phylum Actinomycetota; class Actinomycetes; order Micrococcales; family Micrococcaceae; genus Paenarthrobacter; species Paenarthrobacter sp. C1. The sequence goes on from NZ_CP186052.1 coordinate 2,271,706, forward strand.
GGTTGATGTTGGACCGGGCAGTGGCACGCCTCCTCGAATTTCCCGGGCAGCGGAGGCGGGTGCAGTTGACCGCCACGGTAATTCTCTTCCTCGCTTTCGCCTATGCCGCCGTGATGTGGCTTGCGGTGACGGCGCGCCCTGAACAGACTGTCCTCTATGCGCCGTTCCTCATCGCGGCGGGGCTCGTTGTCGGCGCCTGGGGCCTGCGGGTCCGACGCCGGGCTGCCGGGCTGTCAGCGCAGGCCCCGCGCGCCGGCAACGGCGCCCTCGAAGGGTGGCTGGTATTTGTCCTGGTGACGCTCCTGCTGTTCTGGGGAACCTCCGACTACGCTCAGGCGCTGGGGCGGGGCGCCGCGGTGGACTACCAGGAGCGCTCCCACCTGCTGCCCACCGCCGTCGTTTACAGCAAGGAACGGTTGGCCGTTACTGTGCCTAACGTCAAGGAGGAGTCGGCCGGCTCAGAGGCGGCACCCCTGTACCGTTACACCGGCCTGCGCTTGCTGGTGGTCAGCGGCGGACGGATCTTCCTGCTGAACGACGGATGGTCGCTGGACCGCGGCAGGGTGGTGGTCCTGCCGGATAACGGGAGTGTCCGCGTGGAGTATGGGAACCCTGCTTCGGACTGACTAGTCTGGGGCCATGTCGACGTTCCAGTACTACGTAGCTTCCACCATCGACGGCTTCATCGCTTCGCCTGACGACGACCTCGGCTGGCTCCTGCAGTTCGACAGCGTCGACGAAGTCAACGAGGGCATTGGCTCGTTCATGGCCGGCGTTGGTTGCATCGCCATGGGCGGAGACACCTACAGGTGGCTCATTGAGCACGAACCCGGCACCTGGCCGTATCCGGACATCCCGTGCTGGGTATTCACCCACCACGAGTACTCCGCACCCGCGGGATCGGATATCACCTTCGTCCGCGGCGAGGTCAGCGAATTCGCTCCCGACCTGGTCAAGGCCGCCGACGGCAAGAACGTCTGGTTGGTCGGTGGAGGTGACTTGGTGGCCCAATTTGCCAACGCCGGACTGCTCGACGAAATGATTGTCACCATCGTGCCTGTGATACTGGGCGCCGGAAAGCCGCTGTTGCCGTTGAAGGGCCCGACGGCGCCACTCGAGTTGGTCTCGTCGAGGACGCTTGGTGGGGCTGCGGTGGAATTGCGCTACCGGCTGCAGCAATCCGCACGGTAATGGCGGGTTTCCGGCCCGAGCGGAATCAGTGGCGGTTGTCCCGGATCATGTTGGTGATGCGGGCTGTTGAGAGCCTCCGGCCTTTCTCGTCAGTGATGACGATTTCATGCGTGGCCAAAGTGCCGCCGAGGTGGATCGCGGTGCACGTGCCGGTGACGGTACCCGTTGCCACTGAACGGTGATGGGTTGCGCCCACTTCAATGCCGACGGCGTGGCGTCCCCTTCCGGCGTGCAACGATGCCGCAAAGGAGCCAAGGGTCTCCGCCAGCACAACGTGGGCTCCACCATGGAGAATGCCTGCTACCTGGGTGTTTCCCTCCACAGGCATGGTGGCCACCATCCGTTCCGCACTCATCTCCGTGAAACGGATACCCATTTTCACCACCAGGGTTCCCACGCCGTGCGCGGAAAGCCAATCGTGGAATTCTTCGGGCACCCCGGCCTCATTGAGTTGGTCGACAAAGCTGTTCGGCGTGAAATTGTCCATCATGCCAACTAGGCTGGCACCTGTGAGTGAAACAACCAAACCGGACCAGGTTCCAACGGCCCAAGCTGCTGCCATTGCAACAGCACCCGCCCCTTCTGCCACTGCTTCCAGCGTCTCCGCGGGGGAGGGCCGGCCAAGGTTGCTGGTCCTGGATGGCCACTCCATGGCGTTTAGGGCTTTCTACGCCCTTCCTGCCGAGAATTTCTCCACGGCCCGGGGTCAGTACACCAACGCGGTGCACGGTTTTACGTCCATGCTGATCAACTTGATCAAGGACCAGAAGCCCACGCATGTGGCTGTCGCTTTCGACGTTTCCGACGACACGACGTTCCGCAAGGCGGAGTACAGCGAGTACAAGGGCGGCCGAAACGCCACTCCGGCTGAGTTCGCCGGCCAGATAGGCCTCATTGCGCGGGTGATGGAGGCATGGGGCATCAAGACCATCGCCATGCCTGGATACGAGGCTGACGATGTCCTTGCGACGCTGGCCTCGCAGGCTGATGCTGCCGGTTTCGAGGTGCTGCTGGTTTCCGGTGACCGGGACGCCTTCCAGCTCATCAACGACAACGTTTTTGTGCTTTATCCGAAGCAGGGTGTCAGCAACATTCCCAAGATGGACGCGGCCGCCATCGAGGAGAAGTACTTCGTTAAGCCCGGGTTGTACTCCGACCTCGCCGCGCTTGTCGGCGAATCCGCCGACAACCTGCCCGGCGTTCCGGGCGTTGGCCCCAAGACTGCGGCCAAGTGGATCAACCTCTATGGCGGCCTGGAAGGCATCCTGGAGAACCTTGATTCCATTGGAGGCAAGGTGGGCGGCGCGCTCAAGGAGAACCTGGAAAACGTCAAGCGCAACCGCAGGCTGAACCAGTTGCTCACGGACCTGGAGCTGCCCATCACTTTGGAGGATCTCCACGAACCGCGTCCTGACCGGCAGGCCATCGAAGAGCTTTTTGAAGAGCTCGAATTCCGGACCCTCCGCACGCGCCTTTTCGACCTCTATGGTGACGACACAACGGGGGCTGCTCCGGACACCATCGATGCCCCCGAGTTCGACTCACTCACGGATGCTTCCGGGCTGGAAGCCTTTTTCACCGCCGGATCCGGCATGCGTTCGGCCTTGGCTGTGCAGATGGTCCCCGGCCGGGTGGGCGAGGACGCCAGTGCCTTGGCCGTCGTCCGCGCCAACGGTGCAGCCTTCATTGAACTGACGGGCCTGGACGCCGAGGCCGAGGGAGTGTTGGCCCGCTGGCTGCGCGACCCCGAAGAAGCCAAAGTACTGCACGAGTTCAAGGCGGCACTCAAGGCCCTGCACAACCGTGGCCTCGGCCTGGAAGGGGTCGTGGATGACACCTCCATCTCCGGGTACCTCATCCAGCCCGACCGCCGCAGCTACGACCTCGCCGAACTCGCACAGGTCCATCTCAAAATCTCCCTGGCCACGGCCGCTTCCCAGTCCGGACAGCTGGAACTCGACCTCTCCGGTGATACGGACCAGGCTGCCGCTGCCGCGCTCGTCCAGCATGCCGCCGTCGTGCACGCGCTCAGCAAGCACTTCGAAAAGGAGCTTGCAGACCGCAAAGCCGACGCCCTGCTGACCACGCTGGAACTTCCAGTGGCGCGCGTCCTGGCCCAAATGGAACTGACGGGCATCTTCGTCTCCACGGACCGCATGGATGAACAGCTGGCGGACCTCACCAAGGTGATCCAGACCGCCCAGGAACAGGCGTTTGCGGCTATCGGGCACGAGGTGAACCTCGGTTCGCCCAAGCAGCTGCAGACAGTCCTTTTCGAGGAACTGGGCCTGCCCAAGACCAAGAAGATCAAGTCCGGCTACACCACGGACGCTGCCTCCCTCAAGGCTCTGCTTGAAAAGACCGGCCACGAGTTCCTGGTCCAGCTCATGGCGCACCGAGAGTCGTCCAAGCTGGCACAGATGGTGGAGACGCTGAAGAAGTCCGTCGCTGACGATGGGCGAATCCACACCACCTACGCGCAGAACATCGCCGCCACCGGCCGTATCTCGTCCAACAACCCGAATCTGCAGAACATCCCGGTCCGCAGCGAAGAGGGGCGCCGGGTCCGCGGTATTTTCGTGGTGAGCGAAGGTTACGAGTGCTTGCTGTCCGCTGACTATTCGCAGATCGAAATGCGGATCATGGCCCACCTTTCGGGCGATGAGGCACTGATCCAGGCGTACCGGGACGGCGAAGACCTTCACCGCTTTGTGGGCTCCCGGATCTTCAACGTCGCGCCGGCAGAAGTCACCAGCGCCATGCGCTCCAAGGTCAAGGCAATGTCGTACGGGCTGGCCTACGGCCTCACCTCCTTCGGCCTGTCCAAGCAATTGGAGATTTCCGTCGATGAGGCCCGGACGCTCATGAAGGACTACTTTGACCGCTTCGGTGGTGTCCGGGACTACCTGAGGGGCGTCGTGGACCAGGCCAGGACCGACGGCTACACCGCCACCATCGAAGGCCGCCGCCGCTACCTGCCGGATCTGACCAGCACCAACCGCCAGGCCAGGGAAGCAGCAGAGCGGATCGCCTTGAACTCGCCGATCCAGGGCTCCGCTGCCGACCTCATCAAGCGGGCCATGCTGGGGGTATCGGCCGAGCTCGCCAGCCAGGGCCTGAAGTCCCGCATGCTGCTGCAGGTCCACGACGAACTCGTCCTGGAAGTAGCCCCAGGGGAGCGCGAAGCCGTGGAGAAACTGGTCATCGAACAAATGGGCTCTGCCGCGGACCTGTCAGTTCCGCTCGATGTCCAGATCGGCGTCGGATCAAGCTGGTACGAGGCCGGACACTAGCTTTCGAGTAACCGCTTGAGGGCGCGCCGCCGTGGTGGTGGCGCGCCCTCAGGCGTCTGGCTAGGCTCGAAGGCGTGGCTGATCCCAATGAAAGAAACTCCGAAAAGTACTCTGTCCAACGATTCCCTGTTGTCGCCGACAAGACTGACGAAGGCTACAGCCGTTGCACCACCTGGGTGCAGGCCGTCTCGCACGGCTTCCACCAGGAGCGGCGGGACGACGAATACCTGGCCAAAACCCTGGCTGCCTACCGGACCGACAAGCGCGAGCTGACCGGTGTCTATGTCAACGCGGACGTTCCCGATCATTCGCTCGGCGCGGATGTCCCGGTGGCCACCTATGCCACCATGCGCAAATCTCTCAACATCGGCTACGGGCGCCAGCTGGAGTCCAACCTGATTACTGCCGTAACCGTCCGTGGAACCCACAGGCGCAACGGAATCCTCCGCGGCATGATCACTGCCGACCTGCAAGGCGCCAAGGACGACGGCCTCGCCATGGCGGCGCTCACGGCCTCCGAAGGTTCCATTTACGGACGATTCGGCTTTGGTGTGGCCACTTTTGAACGCAGCATCAAAGTCGACACCGGTCCGCGATTCCGGCTCAAGGGACAGCCTGAAGGCGTGGTCGAAGTCGCCGATCCTTCAGTCCTCCTGGACGTTGCGCCAGAGGTCTTTGAGCGGGTCCAGCGGCTTTCTCCGGGTTCGGTCGACAGGCAGGAGTACTACCGCTTGGTGGCATCCGGTTCAATCGGCCATGACGGCAAGCCCGATGCCTCCGTGCGTTGCGCCTTGCATTACGACCCCTCCGGAACATTGGATGGCTACGTTTCCTACCGCTTCAAGGGCTGGGACCACAAGCCGTACACCATGGAAATCGTGGACCTCGTTGCCGCAACCAACGCCGGCTACCGCGACTTGTGGCGCTTCCTGGGCAGCATCGACCTCATCGACGAAGTCACGTGGGCCGAGGCCCCCGTGGATGATCCGCTGGCATGGGCGCTCGAGGACCAGAGGTGCATTGAGGCATCCGAAGTCCGTGACATGCTGTGGCTCAGGATCCTGGATACCCAGGCCGCTTTGGAGGCCCGGAAGTTCCCTGCAGCCGGCCGCCTGGTTATTGAGGTCACCGACTCCTTGGGCTTGGCGGGCGGCACCTGGCTTCTGGAATCCGACGGCGGTGCTGCCCCCGTCGTCAAGGATGCTTCGGGTGAGACGCCGGACCTCAGCATGGACGCCGCAGGCCTCGCCTCCATTTACCTGGGTGCGGTATCGCCGGTGACGTTGGCAGCCGCCGGCCGCATCCGCGAGAACACCCCGGGTGCCGCGTTCCTGGCCCAGCAGTTGTTCACAGTGGAACGTTCCGCTCACTGTCTGACACACTTCTAGGCAGTACCACTTCACTACAACCACATAGTTACGACGTCAGTAAGGACATCCATGGGGGATTCCAAGCGGCGGCCATTGGCTGGCCGGCGATCAGTGCTGCTTGGAATGGCAGGTTTGGCAACTGCTGTCCTGGCAGGATGTGCAGACAGCGGGACCGGGTCCTTGCCGGGCGCTCCTGAAAAGGATGTGGCAACGGAGCAATTGCGGCCAACCGGTCCCGCTACGCCGCCTCCGTCCGTCTCTGCCAAGTCGAGCGAACAGGCTGCAGCCGCCCTCGCGCAGCCGACCATGAAGACCCCGGCGGTGCCGGACAAACAAAAAATCCTTGCTGAGTTTGCAGGCAGGCAGCCCAAGGAATGGGGACTGCATGTCACCGGAGTCGTCAACGACTCTCCGGCCAAGCAAGTGGCCTTGACGTTCGATGCGTGCGGCGGGCCGGGGGGTTCAGGGTGCGACCATGAACTGCTGCGGACCCTGCGCAAGCTCCACGTACCCGCCACACTCTTCGTCAACAGCCGCTGGATCCAGGCCAATCCCGGACTTTCCGCGGAGCTGGCAGCGGACCCGCTGTTCGAACTGGCCAACCACGGGACATCACACCTTCCGTTGTCGGTCAGCGGCAAGTCAGCCTATGGGATCACCGGAACGGCCACAGCGTCCGCGGCGTACGACGAACTCATGGGCAACCAGGCAATCATGCAGGACACTTTCGGGAAGTCCCCGCGGTTCTTCCGTCCGGGAACGGCCTTTTACGACGACGTCACGGCGGCCATGACGCGCAGGCTCGGCATGCTGCCGGTCAACTTTACTGTCAACGGCGACGGCGGCGCTACCTTTCCGGCGGCCACCGTCGCCACCGAGGTGGGCCGGGTCGGGCCCGGAGACATTGTCATTTCGCACTTCAATAAGCCGGCGGGAGCAACAGCGGAAGGCTATGGGCGCGCCTTGCCGCGGTTGCTGGACAAGGGTATTTCCTTCGCGCGGCTCGGGGATGTCCTGAAGCCATGACACCGCTTTTGACCCTGCTTTGCCAATACGACTAGAATAAACGGGCGTGTACTACGTGCATGCATCCATTTTGTACTAATCCACAAATCAGGATGACCCGGCGCTTTGCCGTGTTCTGCCGTCCGGACCCGGGCGGCAGCGGTTTGCCTGACCGACTAACTATCCACAACGGAGCCCCTACTACATGACCATCACCTCCACCGAGAAGCCCGGTACCCCCGTAGTCGCCATTAACGACATCGGTACCGCTGAGGACTTCCTCGCAGCTGTCGACGCCACCATCAAGTACTTCAACGACGGAGACCTCGTCGAAGGTACCGTCGTCAAGGTCGACCGCGACGAAGTTCTGCTCGACATCGGTTACAAGACCGAAGGTGTCATCCCTTCCCGCGAGCTTTCCATCAAGCACGATGTTGATCCCGGTGACGTTGTCGCCGTTGGCGATCAGGTCGAAGCTTTGGTTCTCACCAAGGAAGACAAAGAAGGCCGTCTGATCCTCTCCAAGAAGCGTGCTCAGTACGAGCGTGCCTGGGGCGACATCGAGAAGGTCAAGGAAGAAGACGGCGTCGTTACCGGTACCGTCATCGAGGTTGTCAAGGGTGGCCTCATCCTGGACATCGGCCTGCGCGGCTTCCTGCCCGCATCCCTCGTCGAGATGCGTCGCGTCCGCGACCTCGCTCCGTACATCGGTCAGCAGATCGAAGCCAAGATCATCGAGCTCGACAAGAACCGCAACAACGTTGTTCTGTCCCGCCGTGCATGGCTCGAGCAGACCCAGTCCGAGGTTCGCTCCACGTTCCTCAACAAGCTGGAAAAGGGCCAGGTTCGTCCGGGCGTTGTTTCCTCCATCGTCAACTTCGGTGCATTCGTGGACCTTGGCGGCGTAGACGGCCTCGTTCACGTTTCCGAGCTGTCCTGGAAGCACATCGACCACCCGTCCGAGGTTGTCGAGGTTGGCCAGGAAGTCACCGTCGAGGTCCTCGAAGTGGATCTGGACCGCGAGCGTGTCTCCCTGTCGCTCAAGGCTACGCAGGAAGATCCGTGGCAGACCTTCGCCCGCACCCACGCCCTCGGCCAGGTTGTTCCGGGTAAGGTCACCAAGCTGGTTCCGTTCGGTGCGTTCGTTCGCGTCGAAGACGGCATCGAAGGCCTCGTCCACATCTCCGAGCTGGCTGTCCGCCACGTGGAGCTCGCCGAGCAGGTTGTCTCCGTTGGCGACGAACTGTTCGTCAAGGTCATCGACATCGACCTCGAGCGTCGTCGTATCTCCCTCTCCCTCAAGCAGGCCAACGAGGGCGTGGACGCTGACAGCACCGAGTTCGATCCCGCTCTGTACGGCATGGCCGCTGAGTACGACGAAGAGGGCAACTACAAGTACCCTGAGGGCTTCGACCCCGAGTCGAACGAATGGCTCGAAGGCTACGAGACCCAGCGCGCCGCTTGGGAGCAGCAGTACGCTGACGCCCAGACCCGTTGGGAAGCCCACAAGAAGCAGGTTGCCCAGCACGCTGCCGACGACGCTGCTGCTGCAACGTCCGGTGAGAGCGATTCCGGCACCACCAGCTACTCCTCGGAGCCGGCTGCTGCTGAGTCCAACGCTGGCACCCTGGCGTCCGACGAAGCACTCGCCGCACTGCGCGAGAAGCTGACCGGCAACTAATTCCGCCGCCCTCACGGGATGTGCTGAATAGCCAAAGAAGGACCCCTGCCTCCGGGCAGGGGTCCTTCTGTTTTGCGGTCAATCTGTTGGCGCATCCTTAAGCCGGAACGTCAATCCATTCGGTACCCTCGGGACGGAGGAGTGAGCTGCCTGCGGTCAGTGCCGCCACCCGGGCGTGGGCATCGCCGATCTCAGTGGCTGAGTCCTCCAGCGCTATGCGCAGGACCGCATGCCGTGCTTCATACGCGGTTTCAGCCATGACATATCCGGCATTCCGGAGTTCGTTCTCCAAACGCCCGGCTTCGGCATGGGCGACCTCTACGGCGCAGAGCCGCAGACGCCGTCGCTGAACCAGGGGAGCCAGGTCCAGGGCCGTCGAGACCGATTCCGAATAGGCACGGACCAGCCCGCCCGCCCCCAGCAGAATTCCGCCGAAATAGCGTACGACGACGGCAGCGACGTCGCTGAGGTCGGTCACCCCGGGCGCCGACTCACGTTTGATAAGGGCTTCGAGCATCGGTATGCCCGCGGTACCGGAGGGTTCGCCGTCGTCGTTCGATCGCTGGATCATCCGGTCCGGTCCGATGACGAACGCCGAGCAGTGGTGGCGGGCGTCGTGGAACTCGCGCCGTAGCCCGGCCACCAACGCGCGGGCGGAATCCTCATCCGGCACCCTGCGGAGCACGGTGATGAAACGCGACCGCCGGATTTCCAGTTCGTGGCGGAAGTCGGGCCCTGCCCGGAGCGTCGTGTACCGGGTCGCACGGCTTTCTTCCTCAATTTCCACCGCTTCAGTCTAGTGTTGAGGGGTGCTGAAAATCGGACTGACGGGCGGCATCGCCTCAGGCAAATCGTTGGTGGCATCCAGGCTCCGGGAGCTGGGGGCACTGCTCATAGACGCGGATGTTATCGCCCGGCAAGTAGTGGAACCCGGGACACCGGGGCTGGAACAGGTTGTTGAAGCCTTCGGTCCTGGCATCCTGGATCACGACGGCGGGCTCGACCGGCCGGAGCTGGGTTCCATCGTGTTCCGGGAACCGGCTCAGCGCGAAATCCTGAACGCCATCGTCCACCCGCTCGTCCGCAAGTCCGCGGCCGCCATCATGAACAGCGCCGGTGCGGGTGACATCGTGGTGCAGGACATTCCTCTGCTGGTGGAAACCGGACAAGGCAGCACCTTCCACCTGGTGCTGGTAGTGGATGCGCCTGATGAGCTGCGTGTCCAACGGATGGTGGAGCTTCGAGGCATGACGCCGGAGGACGCGCGTTCCCGCATGGCCGCGCAGGCCTCCAGGGCGGAGCGCCAAGCTGCAGCCGACGTCATCCTGGACAATTCCGGCAGTCGGGAGGATCTACTTGCCGCGGTTGATGCACTGTGGGAGCGGCGTCTGGTGCCTTTTGCGGAAAACATCAAGCGTGGTGTCCGCGCGCCCCGGACCGATGGCCCCGTCCTTGTTGCCTCGAATGGGGAATGGGCACGGCAGGCCGAACGGCTGGCAGCCCGCGTCGCCCTGGCCGCTCCGGATGCGATTCTGGCCGTTGACCATATCGGCTCAACCTCTGTGCCGGGCCTGGCCGCGAAGGATGTCATCGACCTTCAACTGACGGTGCGCGATCTCGAGACGGCCGACCGGGTCTCGCCCCTGCTTGGCGCAGCCGGATTCCCAGCAGTGCAGCACGTTCGCGGGGACACTCCAAAGCCCTCCCACCCTTCTCCGGAATCCTGGCAAAAGCGGTTCCATGCCAACGCCGATCCCGGCCGGGCTGTGAATCTTCACGTTCGGAAGGCTGGATCGCCCGGCTGGTATTACGCCCTGTTGTTCCGGGACTGGCTGCGCGCCGACCCTGCAGCCCGCGCTGAGTATGAGGCCCACAAACGCGGCTTGGCCGGGGCCCATGCGGGGGACAAGGACAGTGCAGCCTATGCCGAAGCCAAAGAGCCGTGGTTCACTGACGTGGCGTGGCCGCAGATGGAGGAGTGGGCCAAACGCACCGGCTGGGCACCGCCGTCGTATTCATCTTCCGCTGAGCGCAAACGCGGACAGTAGCTGTCCGGGGTCGGGGGTAGATTTGATGTATGAGCCTTGCCCAGGAAATCAACCGTGTCGTCGCACCCTTTGAAGTTGTCAGTGAGTATAAGCCCGCAGGCGACCAGCCATCCGCCATCGCAGAGTTGACCGAACGCATCAACAACGGTGAGAAGGACGTAGTCCTCCTTGGTGCCACGGGTACGGGCAAGAGCGCCACCACGGCATGGCTCATCGAGCAGGTCCAGCGGCCTACCTTGGTGATGGTGCAGAACAAGACCCTGGCGGCGCAGCTGGCCAACGAGTTCCGGGAGCTCCTGCCGAACAACGCGGTTGAGTACTTCGTTTCGTATTACGACTACTACCAGCCGGAAGCGTATGTGGCCCAGACGGACACCTTCATCGAGAAGGACTCGTCCATCAACGAGGAAGTCGAACGGCTGCGCCACTCTGCCACCAACGCATTGCTGACCCGCCGCGATGTCATCGTGGTGGCAACCGTTTCCTGCATCTACGGCTTGGGCACGCCCGAAGAGTACATCGCCGGGATGGTGACACTCCGGAAGGGAGCGGAAATGAACCGCGACCATCTCCTGCGGAAGTTTGTCTCCATGCAGTACGCCCGCAACGACATGGACTTTCACCGGGGAACCTTCCGGGTCCGTGGCGATACCGTGGAAATCATTCCCATGTACGAGGAACTCGCCATCAGGATTGAGTTCTTCGGCGATGAGATCGAGAACATCCAGACGCTCCATCCGCTGACTGGCGAGGTCATCCGGGAGGAGGAAGAGATGTACGTCTTCCCGGCCTCGCACTACGTGGCCGGTCCCGAACGGATGGCGCGGGCCATCAAGCGGATTGAAGACGAACTGGCGGACCGCCTGAAGGTCCTCGAAGCCCAGAACAAGCTGGTGGAAGCCCAGCGACTCCGCATGCGGACCACCTATGACCTTGAAATGATGCAGCAGATGGGGTTCTGCAACGGCATCGAGAACTACTCGGTGCACATCGACGGCCGCGAGCCCGGCACGGCACCTCACTGCCTCCTGGACTACTTCCCGGATGACTTCCTGCTGGTGGTCGATGAATCGCACGTGACCATTCCGCAGATCGGCGCCATGTACGAAGGCGACATGTCCCGGAAGCGAAACCTCGTGGACTTCGGCTTCCGGTTGCCCTCTGCCATGGATAACCGGCCCCTGAAATGGGACGAATTCCTTGAGCGCATCGGCCAGACGGTCTACCTCTCGGCCACTCCCGGAAAGTACGAGCTCGGCAAGGCCGATGGCTATGTGCAGCAGATTATCCGACCCACGGGCCTCATCGACCCCGAGGTGGTGGTCAAACCCACCAAGGGCCAGATCGACGACCTGCTGGGGGAGATCCGAATCCGCACGGAGAAGAACGAGCGCGTTCTTGTGACCACCTTGACCAAGCGGATGGCCGAGGACCTGACCGATTACCTTGTGGGACACGGCATCAAGGTGGAGTACCTGCACTCGGACGTCGACACCTTGAGGCGTGTGGAGCTGCTCCGGGAACTGCGCATGGGTGTCTTCGATGTCCTGGTGGGCATCAACCTGCTCCGGGAAGGCCTTGACCTTCCGGAGGTCTCCTTGGTGAGTATCCTCGACGCCGATAAGGAAGGCTTCCTGCGTTCCTCCACGTCGCTGATCCAGACCATCGGCCGTGCCGCCCGTAACGTGTCAGGCCAGGTCCACATGTACGCCGACCGGATCACAGACTCCATGGCGCACGCGATTGATGAGACCAACCGGCGCCGCGCCATCCAGGTCAAGTACAACACTGAGCACGGCATCGACCCGCAGCCCTTGCGCAAAAAAATCGCTGACATCACCGACCAGTTGGCCAAGGAAGACGCAGATACCCAGGAGCTGCTCAACAACAACCGGCTGGCCAAGGGCGGCAAACGCGGTAAGACGTCCGCGAAGGGCGCCGCAACTGTCCGGCAGGACGGCCTTGCAGCAGCGCCGGCGGAGGATTTGGTGGGCCTCATCGAACAGCTCACGGAACAAATGCATGGTGCCGCCGCCGAACTCCAGTTCGAGGTCGCAGCAAGGATCCGTGACGAAGTCAAGGAGTTGAAGCGCGAATTACGCCAGATGCAGTCCGCCGGTCACGCCTAGGGTAAGGTTTAAGCCACGTAGGGGAGTATCCCAAGCGCTAGGTTCGTCAGCACGCAAGGCATGGTTGCCTCGCCGGGCCTAGCGGGTCGCCATGTCAGAGCATCAAACGCTCCAAGGCGGCCGGAGAGACTTACACCGTTTTCCCGTACCCTGCGAAAGGCCCTTTAATGGAGCTCCCTGTCTGGTTCGAGGTCGGCTCGTTTGTCGTCCTCGGAATTATCCTCGCTGTCGACCTGCTGTTGGTCGTCAAGCGCCCCCACGAACCCTCGATGAAGGAAGCCGGCCTGTGGGTCGCTTTCTACGTGGCCTTGGCCATGGTGTTCGCCGGAGCCATGTTCTACTTCACGGGCCCCGAGTACGGAAGCCAGTTCATTGCGGGCTGGGTGACTGAATACAGCCTCAGCATCGACAACCTGTTCGTGTTCATCATCATCATGGCCCGGTTCGCTGTGCCCCGTAAGTACCAGCAGGAAGTGCTGATGGTGGGCATCATCATCGCCTTGGTGCTCCGAGGTATCTTCATCGCCCTGGGCGCCGTGGTGATCGAACAGTTCAGCTGGGTGTTCTACATCTTCGGCGCTTTCCTTCTGTGGACCGCCTGGAAGCAAGCCAAGGACTCCGGTGAGGATGAGGAAGAAGGGGCCGAGAACCCCTTGATTGCCCGCCTTCGCAGGGTGCTTCCCATGTCCGAGAAGTTCGACGGCGGCAAGTTGCGGACCACTGTCAACGGCAAGAAGGTCTTCACCCCCATGCTGATCGTCTTCGTGACCATCGGCCTGACCGACCTCTTGTTCGCCGTGGACTCCATCCCCGCGATCTTCGGCCTGACCCAAAGTGCATTCATCGTTTTCACAGCCAACATTTTCGCGTTGATGGGCCTTCGTCAGCTCTACTTCCTGTTGGGCGGACTCATGACCCGCTTGGTCTATCTGAAGCACGCCTTGTCGGTAATCCTGGCGTTCATCGGCGTCAAGCTTGTCCTGCACGCCATGCATGTCAACGAACTTCCCTTCATCAACGGCGGCCACCACATCGAGTGGGCTCCGGAGATCCCTACGTACGTGTCGCTGGCGGTCATCGTCGGTACCATCGTCGTGGCCGTAGTGGCCAGCCTTCTCAGCCCCGCAGCACGCCAGGCCAAGATTGATGCCCGGCTTGAGGAAGACGCACGAAAGAGCTTGAGCGAAGCAGAGTAACTTCATCGAAAGTTGTAGTCTCATGGGGTGACTACCTCCCCAACTACGGCGCTGGACCCACAACGGGTTCAGCGCCGTAGTGTTTTCCTGCTCAGTGCGTCCCAGCTCCTCAGCGGAGTTGGCAATGGAGCGACGCTTTCCATTGGCTCCCTGCTGGCTGTTGATCTGTCCGGCTCCGAGGCATGGGCAGGTTCCATCACTACCGTGTTAACCCTGGCGGCCGCCATTGCCGCCCTTCCGCTGGCGCGGCTGGCCGAAGCACGTGGACGCCGGGTGGGGCTGGTCACCGGCTTGGTAGCTGCCATGATCGGGGCACTCCTGTTCATAGTCGCCGTGATGGCCAGGTCATTCCCCGTCCTGGTACTGGGGGCAGCCTTCCTGGGCCTGGGCACTGCGGCAAACCTCCAGGCGCGGTTTGCTGCCGTAGACCTCGCCGAACCCGAACATCGCGGCAGGTCCCTGTCCACAGTGGTCTGGGCCATCACCATCGGAGCGGTTGCCGGGCCGAACCTCATCCAGCCAGGTGCCTTGGTGGGACAGGCTCTGGGGTTGCCGCCCATTGCAGGCCCCTTTGTCTTTTCCGCGGCAGGGCTCTTGCTGGCGGCGCTGCTTCTGTTCCTGGGGCTCAGGCCGGATCCCTTGTTGCTTGCCCGGCGGCTGGCATCAAGCGCCAACGATTCGGGCGGTACCGGGAGCATCCCCGTCAGGGGCACTGTCAGGTCCGGCCTACGGGCCGTTCGTTCCTCCCCGCAGGCCCTTCTGGCACTGGCCGCTGTTATCGCCGCCCACGGGGTCATGGTGGCGGTCATGTCCATGACGCCTCTTCACCTCCAGCAGCTGGTGGACGGATCCCATGCCGGCCACCACGGGGGAACCACCGACAGTACGGATGCTCTGGTGATTATCGGGGTCACCATTTCGCTTCATATTGCCGGCATGTTCGCCTTGTCGCCGGTGTGGGGATGGCTGACGGACAAGGCCGGCCGGCTGCAGACCATTGCCATCGGGCACGGCCTGCTGCTGGTGGCCGTGTTCATCGCCGGCTTCGGGCAGCACGAACCCACGCTTGTCACTGCAGGATTGATCCTTCTGGGCCTGGGTTGGTCCGCAGCCACCATCGCTGGTTCGACAATGCTGGCTGAAAGCGTCAGCCAGGATGAGCGGGTCACCGTCCAAGGAGTCTCGGACACCTTGATGGGCGCTGCGGGGGCAATCGGGGGCGCCACCTCCGGCCTTCTCCTCGCGTGGATTGGCTACCAGGGCCTCAACGTGGCGTCCAGCTTAGTGGCTGCAGCAGTCCTTGCCCTGACTCTGGCCATGGCTCTTCGGCGCCGCCCGGGCGTGAGCAGCCGCTGAAGCTCAGCCAAGCGGTCAGCGTGCGCCACGGACCATGCCCAAAAGCCGTTTGAAGATGCCTTCACCATCTTCCGCGATACCGTCGTGGTGGAAATCGGACGTAACCCATGCCTGGAGCCCGCGAACGGCCGCAGCGGTTTCAAGTGACAAATCGTGGTCCACGTAGATGTCATCCTTGTACACTGCCGCAGCCACGGGAACCGGGTTCGCGGCCAAGGCGGCGGTGTCGTACAGCGGCTTCCAGTCTTTGCGGGCGGCAAGGATTTCCGCTACGTCGCGCAGGGGTGCAAGGGAGGGGTCCTGTTCGAAATACCAGGGATAAACCATTTCCCCGGTGAGCAGCGGCTGTTCGGCGCCTGGCTCGAACTCCGGATAATCCTCCAGGACCCGCCACGCCGCCCAGTTGGTTGCCTCGCCCTGGCCATAGATTGATTCATGCAGCACAGCGTAAAGGGGGTTGGCAGCCCTGCTGACAAGGCTTCGTACTTGCTCGAGGAACACTTCTGAGAGTCGCTCCCCGTTCAAGGTGTCGATGAACGCATCCTCCAGCAGATAGTGGAGCGAATCCACGCGGGTGTTACCTCCCAGGAACGATCCGACCATTTGGAACCGTTCCGGGGTCAACCGCTCACCGCTTGCCAGGAACTCGGGAGTCTTTTCCAAGTGCCGGACGATCCGGGTGACCCGTTCACGGTCTTCCGGGTACCAACCGAAGTATTCGGCGTTCCGTGCAGCAACGCGCTTGAAGGTCGCCTGGTAGACCCGGTCAGCGGGTCCTTCCAAGGGAGCCAGGCCTCCGGTGATCAGGACCTCGCGCAAACCCTCCGGCGCGAAGGACAGATAGGTCAAGGCACAGAACCCGCCGAAGGATTGGCCCATGACGGTCCAAGGGCCCGAGCCCAGGACGCCACGGATGAATTCTGCATCGGCAACAATCGAATCGGCCCGGAAGTGCGTCAGGTACTCAGCCTGGGCAGCAGCGTCGCCACGAAGCTCCAGCGTTTGCCGTTCAACGGGGGTGGAAAGACCGGTGCCGCGTTGGTCGAGCATCAGGATGCGGAAATCCCGCGCGGCTGCCTTCATCCAGCCGGCCAGAGAGGTTACCCGGTTCCCGCGTCCACCCGGACCTCCCTGCAGGAACAGCAGCCACGGCAGCTTGGACGCTTCGTCCGCGGTATGCGCCGTGGAGGAGTACTCCCGGGCAAAGACAGTGATCGTTTCACTGGTGGCTTCGTTGGCACCGGGGGAATGCACCAGGGGGACGGTGAAGTAGTGTTCAACCGTGCGTACGCCACGGAATTCGTGGCGGTTCAGGACGGTGTGTTCCGGCATTGAGGAGTGCGTTTCAGCCACGGGCAAACGATTCCTCTGACTGTCCGGCCTTCGTGCCGAAAGCTTCCAGGGCCTCTCCGGTGAGGCGGAAAGTGGACCATTCCTCCATGGGGAACGCGCCGAGTTTTTTATAGAAATTGATGGATGGTTCGTTCCAGTTCAGGACGCTCCATTCCACACGGGCGTAACCACGTTCGACGGCGGTCGCTGCCAAGTACTGAAGAAGCGCCTTCCCATGGCCCTCACCACGGGCGTCGGGTTCGACGTAAAGGTCCTCCAGGTAGATGCCGTGGACGCCTTCCCAGGTGGAGTAGTTCAAGAACCACAGCGCGAACCCCTGCACGGTGCCGGCAGCGTTTTCCGCAATCGTGGCAAAGACCCGCGGATTCTCGCCAAACAGCACCTCCGTGAGCTTTTCCGGGGTGTTCTTGACGGCGTCCGGCTCCTTTTCATAGATCGCCAGATCGTGGATCATGCGCAGGATCGCGGGGACATCGTCAACAGTGGCTTGGCGGATAACACTCATGCATTCGAGCTTACTAAAGGAAGCCCGCCTTACTGGCTCCACGCCACCGGGGATGTTCCATACCGCACAGGCGGCCGGCGATACTGCAGTTGCACGCCGTCCACCAACAGCGGCGGCCCCACGAACCGCAGCTGGCCATACGCACTCGGGGTCTCCCGATACGCAGGTTGGGGCAGCCGGGCGGCCTTTACGTCAGCTTGACGGGCCGGCAACCTGAACAGTTCCTCGGCGGTGCGTGCCAGCGACAAAGCCGCCATTCCTCCTGCCCCTGTCCTCAACCTCTCTGCCAACAGGGCCAGTACGGCAGCCGCCACTCCGTAGCCTGTGGCGTGGTCCAGGGCCTGCACCGGCAGCGCACCTGGCTTCCACCCGTCGTCGTCCAGATGCCCGTATTCTTCGGCGATGCCGCAGGCCGCCTGTACCAGGCTGTCGAAATCGCGCCGTTGTCTCCACGGCCCCGCGCTTCCCCAAGCCGACAGGGTCGCCACCACGAGGTCCGGCTTCCCGGCCAACAGGGTTTCAGCTCCCAGGCCAAATCTGTCCAGACCGCCGTTGCGGTAACCCGTCACGACGACGTCCGCGGTGGAGATCAGGTCTTTGACGGTCTCCAGTCCGGCAGCGTTCCCCAGGTCGGCCACGGCAGATCGCTTATCGAAACCGCCATCCACGAAAGCCTCCTCCAATTCCGGGAGGCCCGGAGGATCGATCCGCAGGACATCGGCTCCGAGCGCTCCGAGGAGCCGGGTCGCCGTCGGGCCTGCAATGACGCGGGTCAGGTCCAGAACCCGCAGGCCGGTGAGTGGCCGTTCAGGGTCCTTGGATGGCTTCCACGCGGCTGAGGCAGAAGAAACTGGTGAGGTGGTTGACGACATCTGCAGGGCGGTTGATGGGAGAAACCGGATCCACGGTTCATCAGAGAGCGCGCGGTGCATGGCGGAGGAGACCCATTCGCCACGGCGTCGGACCGCCGTTGCCACGCCCCGGTTGGCGTTGATGGCATCCTCGGCGTCCAGGGAGGTCATGGTCAGGAGTGCGTCGTCCACGTCCTGGGCGCTGTTCGCGCCCATCGCTTCCATCAGCCGCGCTGCGTGGTGAGGGTAGTTCGCGTGAAGGCGGATCCAGCCGTCCGAGGTCCGCCGAAAACCCGACGCCGGTGCGAAGCCCTGGGGTTTGGTGCCCGCGATCCGCAGGTGCGTCAGCGAATCGAACGAAGCAGCCACCGGCTCAGATGACGCTGAATACCTGCCCGCACAGCCTGTCAGGGCTTCCAGGGCAGTGGCTGCTGCCAACACTGAACCCAATGCAAGGCCCTCGACATCCAGCGCACCTTCCCACCAGCTTCTCAAACCCGGCAGGATCATCGGGGTCACGGGGGTTACCGAGCGCAAGGCCTCCAGGCTGCGCAGGCTGCTGGTCAGGTCGGGGACGGGTTCCATGGCTTCTTCGGGCTAGAGCCTGTTGACGTCGGTCACGCGGACTACGGCTGTGCCACTCTCATCGGACGCCGCCAGATCCACTTCGGCCGAGATACCCCAGTCATGGTTTCCCGCGGGGTCGTCGAAAATCTGTCGGACCTTCCACAGGCCCGGCTCCTCCGTGATAATCAGCAAACCGGGTCCACGCGCGTCCGGGCCGGTCCCGATGTCATCGTGTTCGTCGAAGTAGTCGTCCAGAACTTCTTCCCACCGCCCGGCGTCCCAGCCGGCGTCGGCGTCGAGTTCTCCCAAGGCACTGGAATCCTCGTCTGCGAAAAGTTCAACTCTGCGGAACATCTCATTCCGGACCATCACCCGGAAGGCCCGGATGTTCGAGGTCAACAGTGGCGGCGGGGGAGGAGGCGCATCGTGCGGTGTCGGAGCCAGCCCGGAGGTCAGTTCCTCCCATTCGTCCAGCAGGCTCGAGTCAACCTGACGCACGAGTTCTCCGAGCCAGGCAATGAGGTCTTCAAGATCCTCGCGCAGCAGGTCCTGGGGAACGGTCTGCCGAAGTGCCCGGAAACCGTCTGCAAGGTATCGCAGGACGATGCCCTCCGAGCGTGCCAGGCCGTAGAACTGCACGAACTCGCCAAAGTTCATGGCGCGCTCGTACATGTCCCGGATGATCGATTTTGGTGCGAGTTCGAAGTCGCCAACCCACGGCGCAGCTTTTCGATAGCCCTCGAACGCCTCACCAAGAATCCCGGCCAACGGCATGGGATAGGTCACTTCGTCCAGCATGGCCATGCGCTGCTCATATTCGATGCCGTCCGCCTTCATGGCGGCAACAGCTTCCCCGCGGGCCTTCTTCTGCTGTGCGGAAAGAATCTGGCGCGGCTTCTCCAAGGTCGACTCAATGACTGAAACGACGTCCAGTGCGTAGGAAGGCGACTCCGGATCAAGCAGTTCCAAGGCTGCTAGAGCGAAGGGGGACAGCGGCTGGTTGAGGGCGAAGTTGGCTTGGAGGTGAACCGTCAGCCGAACCGACCGTCCTTCAGCTTCCTGCTCGTCCTCGGGGATTCGTTCAACAACCCCGGCAGCCAACAGCTCCCGGTAGATCCCCAGTGCTTTCTTCATCAGCCGAAGTTGTGCAGGGCGGCTCTCGTGGTTCTCGCTGAGCAACCGCCGGGTGGCTTGGAAGGGGTCGCCCGGACGCTCCATCAGGTTGAGCAGCATCGCGTGCGTAACGGTGAAGCTGGACGTCAGCGGCTCAGGAATGGACTCGACGAGCTTCTTGAACGTGGGTTCGCCCCAGGACACGAATCCTTCCGGGGGCTTCTTCTTGACGACTTGCCGCAGCTTCTTCTGGTCATCACCGAACTTGGCAGTGGCCTTGGCCATGGCCTTGGTGTTCTCCACCACGTGATCCGGCGCCTGCACCACAACGGTGCCTGCGGTGTCGTAACCGGCGCGGCCGGCACGACCGGCAATCTGGTGGAACTCCCTCGAGTTAAGAGACCTGGTGCGTACGCCGTCGTACTTGCTCAAGGCCGTCAAGAGCACCGTCCTGATCGGAACGTTGATGCCCACGCCCAGGGTGTCCGTGCCACAAATGACCTTAAGCAGCCCGGCCTGGGCAAGCTGTTCCACCAAACGGCGGTATTTGGGCAGCATGCCCGCGTGGTGGACTCCGATGCCGTGGCGCACCAGCCGGTTGAGTGTCTTTCCAAAGCCTGCCGCGAACCGGAAGCCTGCGATCAGTTCGGCGATACGATCCTTCTCGGCCCTGCTGCACATGTTGATGCTCATGAGGTTCTGGGCACGTTCGATGGCTTCGGCCTGGCTGAAGTGCACCACGTACACGGGAACCTGCTTGGTGGAGAGCAGCTCTTCCAGGCTCTCGTGGACCGGGGTCAGCTGGTAGTAGTAATGCAGCGGAATAGGCCGCTCCGCGGAACTTACCGTTGTCGTAGTCCGGCCGGTCAGTTCCGTGAGGCCTGTTTCGAAGCGGGAGACGTCGCCAAGGGTGGCAGACATGAGGAGGAACTGGGCCTGGGGGAGTTCCAGGAGCGGCACTTGCCACGCCCAGCCGCGCTGGGGATCGGAGTAGAAGTGGAATTCGTCCATGACCACCGAGCCGAGTTCGGCCGCTGACCCTTCGCGGAGGGCTATGTTGGCCAGGATTTCCGCTGTGCAGCAGATGATGGGTGCATCCTGGTTGACGCCGGAATCGCCGGTGATCATTCCCACGTTTTCCGCACCGAAGATGTCGCACAAGGCAAAGAACTTCTCCGATACCAGTGCCTTGATGGGCGCCGTGTAGTAGCTGCGCTGGCCACGGGCCATGGCTTCGAAGTGGGCGGCGATGGCCACCAGGGACTTACCGGAACCTGTGGGCGTGGCAAGAATCACGTTGGCGCCGGAGGCGAGTTCCATGATCGCTTCATCCTGGGCCGGGTACAACTGCAGGCCACGGCTTTCAGTCCACTCGACAAACCGCGTGTAAACGTCATCCGGGTCCAGGGGACCTGTGGCGGTGGAACCAGGAAGCTGCTCAAGAAGTTTCATTGGTTTCCAGCTTAGTGCCCGGACAGTTTAGGCTCAGCCCAGCAGTGTTGCCCGGCTCCAGGAGGCTTTTATGAAGTGGAATCCATCCAAGTACGCCGAGTTCGGCAATCATCGGGACCGTCCGTTTCATGACCTGGTGGCGAGAATCCAAGCCGCTAAGCCCGGCCACGTGGTGGACCTGGGCTGCGGCCCTGGCAACATGACTGCCACTTTGGCGGACCGCTGGCCCGCGGCACACGTTGTTGGGATTGACTCGTCGCAGGAAATGCTGGCCAAAGCCGCGTCATTGACGGGTCATTACAGTGGGCTGTCCTTCAACCAGGGCGACATTGCTGAGTGGATGCCGGACAACGATGTCGACGTCGTGGTGACGAACGCTGCCCTCCAGTGGGTCCCCGGGCACCAGGAGATGCTCGCCGCCTGGCTCGAAGTGCTAAGGCCAGGCGCTTGGTTTGCCCTGCAGGTCCCGGGCAACTTTTCGTCGCCCTCCCACGCATTGATGCGTGAACTCGCCGGTTCGCCGCGATGGCGGACGCGACTGGATGGGGTTCTGCGGCACGATGACGCGGTGGGCAGCCCCGCGGACTACTTGGGCATAATGCTCGACGCCGGATGCTCGGCTGACGCATGGGAGACCACCTACCAGCAGGTACTTACGGGGGAGGAACCGGTGCTGGAATGGGTACGGGGCACAGGACTGCGACCCGTCCTTTCCGCCCTGCCCGCGCCCGAAGCCGACGCCTTCGAAAAGGAATACGCAGCCATGCTGCGCCAGGCCTACCCGTCGACGGCCCACGGTACGGTGTTTCCGTTCCGCCGTATTTTTGCGGTGGCGAGGAAGCACGCGTGAGCCGACATACATTTATGACCGGCCAGAGGAACACGCACCCTCATGTCTTGTCCCATGGTGGTGCCGCTGGTCTAATTCTCGGCATGGACCAAGGACGCAATCCGGATCTGCCGCCGACGGTGGCGCACGTGCCTGCCAGGAGCTCATCATGACGCCCGCAGGGGATTTCCCCGGGAGCTGGCGACCCAACGCCGGCAGTGCTGTGGCGCTCTTTGAACAGTTGAGGCTCCGCATCATCGAACTCGCAGATTCAGGCGTTCTCGCCGTGGGGTCGAAACTGCCGCCTGTCCGGAACCTGGCAGGTGTACTGGACGTGGCACCCCATACAGTCGCCCGCGCATATAAGGAGCTCGAAGCAGCCGGCGTTGTCGCTACCCGTGGACGCAACGGGACAGTAGTGTGTGCCCGCGATGACCGTTGGGGGGCACTGGCCGAAGTTGCCGCCCAGTACGCAGCTGCTGCCAAGGCCCAAGGCGCTTCCTTCGCCGAGGCAGTGCAGCTTTTCGCTGCCGCTTACGACGCCGATTGATACCGATCGGTAGCATGTGAGGCACGACATGGAAATTCGAAGAAGTTTTCGATTAGCATTGGTGGGTGCCCAAAGCCTTAGCTGAAGATACAGCCATCGATTCCCTGAACAGCGCTTCCGTCGTTTCTGATAACAAGCCAGCCAAGCCGGATCTGTCCCGCCTGGTGGTCAAGGGAGCCCGGGAACACAATCTGCGCAACGTGGATCTCGACCTCCCACGCGACGCCATGATCGTCTTCACCGGACTCTCTGGTTCCGGTAAGTCCTCCCTGGCTTTCGACACCATCTTCGCCGAAGGCCAGCGCCGGTACGTCGAATCATTGTCGGCGTATGCACGCCAGTTCCTTGGTCAGGTCGACAAGCCCGACGTTGACTTCATCGAAGGTCTCTCGCCTGCGGTGTCCATCGACCAGAAGTCCACCAGTAAGAACCCGCGTTCCACTGTGGGCACCATCACCGAAATCTACGACTACATGCGCTTGCTGTGGGCGCGCGTTGGCCGCCCGCACTGCCCGGTCTGCGGTGAGCCGATTACGCGGCAAACACCCCAGCAAATCGTCGACCAACTCCTGGAGTTGGAAACCGGCACCCGTTTCCAGGTCCTCGCTCCGGTCGTCCGCGGCCGGAAGGGTGAATTCGTTGACCTCTTCAAGGAGCTGACGGCCAAGGGTTACTCCCGTGCCCGGGTTGACGGCGAACTGGTCCAGTTGAACGATCCGCCCAAGTTGGGCAAGCAGTACAAACACACCATCGAAGTCGTTGTTGACCGCCTGGTGGTGAAGGAAGAGATCAGCCAACGGCTCACGGATTCCGTGGAGACTGCACTGGGCCTGGCCGAAGGCCGTGTCCTGGTTGAATTCGTGGACCTGGATGCTGAAGATCCCGCACGTATCCGTGCCTACTCCGAGAATCTGGCGTGCCCCAACGAGCACCCTCTGGCCATCGACGAGATCGAGCCGCGATCCTTCTCCTTCAACAACCCCTTCGGTGCCTGCTCTGCCTGCAGCGGCATCGGTACCAAGTTGGAAGTCGATGAGGAACTGATCGTTCCCAACCCGGAACTTTCGCTGGGCGAAGGCGCGATTGCTCCGTGGTCCCTGGGTACAGCGACCACGGAGTACTGGAACCGCCTCCTTGAAGGCCTCGCACACGAACTCGGCTTCTCCATGAAGACCCCGTGGGAGAAGCTCCCCAAGGATGTCCGGAACACGGTTCTTCACGGCAAGGACCACAAGGTCGTAGTCCAGTACAAGAACCGTTTCGGACGTGAGCGCAAGTACAGCACCGGCTTCGAAGGAGCCATCCAGTACGTTCACCGGAAGCACGGTGAAACGGACTCTGACTGGGCCCGCGACCGGTACGAAGAGTACATGCGCCAAATTCCTTGCCCCGAGTGCAACGGAGCCCGCCTGAACCCGGCATCGCTGTCCGTACTGATCAACGGGAAGTCCATCGCCGAGGTGGCCGCGCTCCCGATGCGGGAATGCGCAGAGTTCCTCGGAAGCCTGACGCTGACCAGCCGGGAAGCCCAGATCGCCAACCAGGTTCTCAAGGAGATCCAGGCCCGCCTGACGTTCCTTCTGGACGTTGGCCTGGAGTACCTCAATCTCGAGCGCCCTTCCGGCACACTGTCCGGCGGCGAGGCCCAGCGCATCCGGCTGGCCACGCAAATTGGCTCCGGCCTGGTCGGCGTCCTGTACGTCCTGGATGAGCCCTCCATCGGCTTGCACCAGCGCGATAACCGACGCCTTATCGAGACCCTCACACGGCTTCGGGACCTGGGCAATACGCTCATTGTGGTCGAACACGACGAAGACACCATCCACGAGGCCGACTGGGTGGTGGACATCGGACCCGGCGCCGGCGAGCACGGTGGCCAGGTCGTCCACTCCGGTACCTACAAGGAACTCCTCGAAAACACGCAGTCCCTCACCGGTGACTATCTCGCGGGACGCCGGAAGATCGATATTCCTGCCAAGCGCCGCAAGTACGACAAGAAGCGGGAGCTTAAGGTTGTTGGCGCCAGGGAGAACAACCTCAACAACGTTGACGCTACGTTCCCCCTCGGTCTGTTCACTGCGGTCACGGGTGTCAGTGGTTCGGGCAAGTCCACCTTGGTCAACGAGATCCTGTACAAGGTCCTCGCCAATAAGCTCAACGGAGCCAAGCAGGTAGCCGGACGCCACCGCTCCGTGGCCGGCCTGGAGCACCTGGACAAGGTAGTGCACGTCGACCAGAGCCCCATTGGCCGTACGCCGCGCTCCAACCCCGCCACCTACACGGGCGTGTTCGACAACATCCGCAAGCTGTTTGCGGAGACCACTGAAGCCAAGGTGCGCGGGTACCAGCCCGGTCGTTTCTCCTTCAACGTCAAGGGTGGCCGCTGCGAAGCCTGTTCCGGCGACGGCACGCTGAAGATCGAAATGAACTTCCTGCCTGACGTCTACGTTCCGTGCGAGGTCTGCCATGGGGCCCGGTACAACCGCGAGACGCTGGAGGTCCACTACAAGGGCAAGACCATCGCGGACGTCCTCAACATGCCCATTGAAGAAGGTGCGGAGTTCTTCGCCGCCTTCACCCCGATCGCACGGCATTTGAACACCCTTGTGGACGTTGGACTTGGCTACGTCAGGCTCGGCCAGCCCGCCACGACACTTTCCGGCGGCGAGGCCCAGCGCGTGAAGCTGGCTGCGGAGCTCCAGAAGCGTTCCAACGGCCGCAGCATCTATGTGCTGGACGAGCCCACCACGGGATTGCATTTCGAAGACATCAGGAAATTGCTGATGGTCCTCCAGGGCCTTGTGGACAAGGGCAACACCGTCATTACCATCGAGCACAACCTGGACGTCATCAAGTCGGCGGACTGGATCGTGGACCTTGGCCCCAATGGTGGTTCCGGCGGCGGACGAATCGTCGCGACCGGAACCCCGGAGCAAGTAGCGAAATCCACGGAGAGCCACACTGCCACCTTCCTGGCTGAGATTCTGGGTTAGAAGTATTCCGGTAGCGGCATGCGAGTTTCAGGCATGCCGCTACTCGTGAGAAACTAACCCGGTGACTCAAACAAAGGTGCCCGTAATATTCGATCTGGACGGCACCCTTGTCGATCCTGCCGGCGGTATCACCGGAGGCATTTCGCTCGCCCTCCAGGAAATGGGCCTTCCTGTTCCGGAACAGGCCGTACTGAATTCCATGGTGGGTCCCAAGCTCAGTGATTCCCTTCTGCATTTGGCTGGCGTTCCCGGCGAATTGGTGGATGAGACCATTCACCGTTATCGGCGTCACTACAAGGAAACCGGTATTGGTCAAAGCCGGCTTTATCCGGGAGTATTCGACCTCCTGGAGTTCTTTGCCGAAAGCGGCCGCCCCGTAGCGGTGGCCACGCAAAAGCCACAGTCCATTGCGCGGCTCGTCCTCGACCACCACCGGATCGCGGACTTCTTTGTTTCAATCCGTGGTGCTGCTGATGACGAGTCCGCGAAGGCAAACACGGCACCGGGGAAGGTCGCGATCGTCGGGGCAGCCCTTGCCGATCTGCATTCCCAACCAGCGGTCATGGTGGGGGACAGGCATCAGGACGTCGCCGGGGCGATGGCCAACGGATTGGACTGCATCGGCGTCAGCTGGGGTTTCGCACCTGACGGCGAACTTGAAGAAGCGGGCGCCGTGGCTGTTGTCAGCACGGCCCTTGAACTGCGTACGCGAATTGAAGAACTTGATGCTGTCCGTGCGGCGGCCCTTAGCGAGGTACAAAACGATGGCAGTCTTTGATGCGATCCGGTGGACAACCCGCGGACTGATCTCGTCCACATGCCGGCCAACAGTCATCGGACTTGAAAATGTCCCCAAAAGCGGACCTTTCATCGTGGCACCAAACCACCTTTCCTTTCTGGACAGCGTGATCGTCCAGGCCTTGATGCCGCGGCCCGTTGCGTTCTTTGCCAAGGCCGAGTACTTCACCACCAAAGGTGTCAAGGGCGCCGTGATGAAGTCGTTCTTTGAAGCCGTGGGTTCAATTCCCGTGGAGCGCGGGGAGCAGGCGGCCAGTGTGCAGGCACTCAAGACCCTCCTGGACATCCTTGAAGCCGGGAAGGGCATCGGCATCTACCCCGAGGGTACCCGCTCCCGGGACGGGATCCTTTACCGCGGCCGAACAGGAGTAGGCTGGCTGGCCTTGACCACGGGCGCCCCGGTGATACCCGTTGGCCTCATCGGCACGGAAAAGCTGCAACCTGCGGACAAGAACGCCGTCCGACCGCAGCACTTCACCATGAAGGTCGGCGAACCGCTCTATTTCGAGAAGACGGGTCCTGACCATTCCCTCCCGGCCCGCCGGGAGGTCACTGACAAGATCATGGACGCGATTGCACTGCTCAGCGGGCAGGAACGTTCTGGCAGCTACAACCAGAGCAAGTCGGTGGACTAGGCTTCCCGCGCACTGCACTGGCGTTTAGCAGCCAGTCCGGTTCACTAGACTGGACGTGTGGCAGATCCATCAACTTACCGACCCCGGACCGGTGAAATCCCCACTACCCCGGGTGTCTACCGCTTCCGTGACCCCCATGGCCGGGTCATCTACGTGGGCAAAGCGAAGAACCTCCGTTCAAGGCTGAACTCTTACTTTGCCAACCCTGCGGGGCTGCTCCCCAAGACCCATGCGATGGTCCATGCAGCCAGCAGTGTTGAATGGACCGTGGTGGGCAGCGAGCTGGAATCCCTGCAACTTGAGTACACGTGGATCAAGGAATTCAAGCCTCGGTTCAATGTTGTTTTCCGCGACGACAAGACCTATCCCTACCTGGCCGTGACCATGGGGGAGAAATTCCCCCGGGTACAGGTCATGCGTGGCGAACGCAGGAAGGGCACCCGCTATTTTGGTCCCTATACGGCGGGGGCCATCAGGGAAACCATGGATACGCTCCTCAGGGTTTTCCCGGTCCGAAGCTGCAGCCCGGGAGTCTTCAAGCGGGCCGAAGCCAGCGGGCGCCCCTGCCTGCTGGGGTATATCGACAAATGCTCCGCGCCCTGCGTGGGCCGTGTGACTCCTGACGAGCATCGGGGGCTGGCCGAGGATTTTTGTTCCTTCATGGGCGGCGAGGCCAAGCGCTTCATCAGCCGTTTGGAAAAAGACATGGCAGCAGCCGTGGCGGAACTCGATTACGAGCGTGCTGCCGGGCTCCGTGATGACATCATTGCTTTGCGCAAGGTCTTCGAGCGCAACGCCGTGGTCCTTGCAGAGGATACTGATGCCGACGTCTTCGCATTGCACGATGACGAACTGGAAGCATCAGTCCAGGTGTTCCACGTCCGTGGAGGCCGGGTCCGCGGCCAGCGCGGCTGGGTGGTGGAGAAGGTGGAAGATGCCACCACCCCGGAACTGATTGAACATCTTCTCCAGCAGGTTTACGGCGAAGACAGCGAGGTTCAAGGCAGGATCCCCCGGGAAGTCCTGGTTCCGGAGAACCCCAGCAACCATGCCGAACTGACTGAATGGCTTGGCGGACTCCGTGGCGCCAAAGTGGACATCCGGGTTCCGCAGCGCGGGGACAAGGCCGCATTGATGTCCACGGTCCGTGAAAATGCCGAACAAGCCCTCAAACTCCACAAGACGCGGCGCGCGGGAGACATCACCGTCCGGTCCCTCGCGCTCCAGGAACTCCAGGAAGCCCTGGACATTCCGGTTCCCTTGCTGCGCATCGAGTGTTTCGATATTTCCCATGTCCAGGGCACCAACGTAGTGGCTTCCATGGTGGTGGTCGAAGACGGGCTTCCCAAGAAGGCCGACTACCGCAAGTTCTCCATCACGGGCGCGGCCGCTGCCGATGACACCGCGGCGATGCACGACGTCCTCACGCGGCGGTTCAAGCACTACCTGACGGACAAGGCCGCCCAGGTACCGGTCGTTTCGGGCGAGATCGTCAACCCCACCCGGTCCGTGTCCAGCGGCATGACGGACCCATCGACGTCGGATGCCACGATCCCGGCGCCCAAGGCCAAGTTTGCCTACCCGCCCAACCTCGTGGTGGTCGACGGCGGTCAGCCGCAGGTGAACGCAGCCGCGCGAGCCCTCGCCGAACTTGGCATCGACGACGTCTACGTCGTCGGACTCGCCAAGAGACTGGAAGAGGTCTGGCTTCCCGACAGCGACTTCCCGGTCATCCTGCCGCGGACTTCCCAAGGGCTGTACCTCCTTCAGCGTATCCGCGATGAAGCGCACAGGTTCGCCATCACCTTCCACCGGCAAAAACGCGGCAAGGCAATGACGGTGTCGGTCCTGGACGGAGTGCCTGGCCTCGGTGAGGCCAAGCGGAAGGCCCTCGTGTCGCACTTTGGGTCGCTTAAGAAAATCAAGGCAGCCTCGGTCGAGGAACTGACGTCCGCCAAGGGCATCGGTCCAGCCCTGGCCGCCGCAGTGGTCCAGCACTTGGGTTCCACTGCCGCGGATGGGGAGACCACTCCCGCAGTGAACATGACAACCGGCGAAATCATCGAATCTTAGCTAGGGTAAGAACTTGGCCGCTGCGGCAATTTCCGGCGCTGCGGTCAAGGGGTGCTCCGCCGTGTCCGGCGGGTGGCACAGGCAGCTATGACACTTCCGAAGAAACGGGGACAACTGATGGATGAGGCAATGGCTGGGTCCGGCACGGAGCAGGACGGCCTGACGCCAGTCAAGCCACCGGAGGCGGAGCTCCTGGTCGTCACCGGCATGTCGGGAGCGGGGCGCAGCACTGCGTCCGATGCCCTTGAGGACCACGGCTGGTATGTGGTGGACAACCTGCCTCCCCAGATGCTGGGCACCTTGGCTGAGATTGTCTCGCATGCTCCCAAGTCCATTCCCAAACTGGCAGTCGTGGTGGATGTCCGAAGCAAGGATCTCTTCACGGACATCCAAACGGCCTTGGGTGCGTTGAGCGCCAGCGGGATTACTTTCCGCGTGCTGTTCCTCGATGCCAATGATGATGTCCTCGTCCGCCGCTTCGAGCAGGGCCGGCGTCCGCACCCGCTGCAAGGCGGAGGCCGGATCCTCGACGGGATCGGCATCGAGCGGGAGGTCCTGCGCGAACTGCGCGAACACGCCGATGTAGTGCTGGACACCTCGGAGTTCAACGTCCACGGCCTGGCTACCGCCATCACCGAGCTCTTCAGCGACACGGGACCTGTGACTCTGCGGCTCAATGTCATGAGCTTCGGCTTCAAATACGGACTGCCTGTCGACGCAAACTTCGTGGCCGACGCCCGCTTTATCCCCAATCCCCACTGGGTGCCGCAACTCCGTCCCCACACCGGCCTGGACGAGGACGTAAGTGACTACGTGCTCGGCGCAGAGGGCGTGCAGGAATTCGTGGATCGTTATGTCCGGGCCCTGGAGCCTGTTCTGGACGGCTACCGCCAGGAGAACAAGCACTATGCAACCCTTGCCGTTGGCTGCACAGGAGGAAAGCATCGTTCGGTGGCTGTCGCCGTCGAGCTTTCCAAGCGCCTGGCCCAGTTTCCCCGCGTGACCGTAACCACCACCCACCGCGACCTGGGACGTGAGTAGTGGGTGTCCTGACGGGCCCGCTGCCCCTCATACCGCCCAAGGGAGTCCCCGGCAGCCAGCAGAAGAAGAGCCCGTCCGTGGTGGCTCTCGGCGGTGGGCACGGCCTGGCAGCGTCACTTTCGGCCCTCCGGCTGCTTACCTCGGAGCTGACTGCCATTGTCACGGTGGCAGACGACGGCGGATCGTCCGGGCGTCTGCGTGAGGAGTACGGCGTCCTCCCGCCCGGCGATCTGCGGATGGCGCTGAGCGCCCTCTGTGACGACACCGACTGGGGCCGCACCTGGCGTGATGTCATGCAGCATCGTTTCGACGCCGGAGGCAAGGCCAAGGGCGGCTCGTTGGACAACCACGCCATGGGCAACCTCCTCATCGTCACGCTGTGGGAGCTTCTGGGGGATACGGTTGCCGGCCTCAAATGGGCCGGTGCCCTTCTGGGCGCCCGCGGCCAGGTGCTTCCTATGTCCAGCATTCCGTTGACCATCGAGGGCAAGGCACGCACGGAACTTCCCGACGGGAGCCACCAACTGCAGACTGTGCGCGGGCAAGCGAAGTGCGCTGTCGCGGGCAAACTGGAAGAGGTCAAGCTGTTTCCCGAGGATGCCCCGGCATGCACGGAAGCCCTTACGGCAATAGAGCTCGCAGACTGGGTGATCCTTGGACCTGGCTCCTGGTACACCTCCGTGCTGCCCCACTTGCTGCTTCCCGAGCTGCGCCAAGCGCTCGGTGACACCGCCGCCAAGCGTTGCTTGACCATGAATCTGGACGTGGAGACCAAAGAGACCTCCGGCATGACCGCCGCAGACCACCTGGACGTCCTTCGGCGCTACGCCCCGGAGTTCAGTGTGGACGTCGTGCTTGCCGACCCGGCTGCCATCCAGGACCTCAAGGCCTTTGAAAAGGCCGCCGGGATGATCGGAGCCGAAGTGGTGTTGGGTAGAGTAGGGGCGTCGAGGCGCCGCCCAGTCCATGACCCATTGCTGCTGGCAGCGGCTTACCACGATATTTTCGGGAACAGTTAGGAATACGCGATGGCACTTACTGCGTCGGTCAAGGACGAACTGTCCCGGCTGGACATCAAGAAATCTTCGGTCCGCAAGGCAGAGGTCTCTGCAATGTTGCGCTTCGCGGGTGGCTTGCACATCATCTCCGGCCGGATCGTCATTGAGGCAGAGGTCGACCTCGCCTCGACCGCCAGGCGCCTGCGCGCCGCGATCGCCGAGGTCTACGGACATCAGAGCGAAATCATCGTGGTATCCGGGGGAGGCCTGCGCCGCGGGAGCCGCTATGTGGTCCGCGTCGTACGTGACGGAGAGGCTTTGGCACGTCAGACAGGCCTTCTGGATGGCCGTGGACGGCCGGTGCGCGGACTGCCGTCGGTAGTGGTCAACGGTTCTGCCGCGGACGCTGAAGCCGTGTGGCGCGGAGCTTTCCTTGCCCATGGTTCCCTCACCGAGCCAGGGCGGTCCTCGTCCCTGGAGGTGACATGCCCGGGTCCTGAATCCGCGCTTGCGCTGGTGGGCGCTGCCCGCCGTCTGGGCATCCAGGCCAAGGCACGCGAAGTCCGTGGCGTGGACAGGGTGGTCATCCGCGACGGAGACACCATCGCTACCCTGCTGACCAGGATGGGTGCCCATGATGCCCTGATGGTCTGGGAGGAACGCCGGATGCGGAAGGAAGTCAGGGCTACCGCCAATAGGCTGGCGAACTTTGATGACGCCAACCTGCGCCGCTCGGCCCAGGCTGCAGTGGCGGCCGGTGCCAGGGTGGACCGGGCCCTTGAGATACTGGGCGACGACGTCCCGGACCACCTTAAGTACGCGGGGGAGTTACGCGTGGCCCACAAGCAGGCCAGCCTGGATGAACTGGGCCGGCTTGCGGACCCGCCCATGACCAAGGACGCCATTGCCGGGCGCATCCGCCGTCTTCTCGCCATGGCCGACAAGCGTGCTTTGGACCTCGGAATTCCCGGGACTGAGGCAAATGTGACTCCCGAAATGATGGACGAGTAGTAAGCACCCATAGAATCGGGAAAGTGTGGAGGAAATACTGCGAGGCAACTGCTGGTTGACCCCGGTGGAGGCAAGAGCAGTTTACTTCCCCAAGGATTTCCGGCTGGTCCGCCGGTCGGATGAACATAACGAGAGTTACCAAACCGGACGTTAGTCCATTACATTGGAGGATTTCGTGACAGAGTACGTTCTGCCCGAGCTCGGCTACGACTACGCAGCACTTGAGCCGCACATTTCGGCAAAGATCATGGAGCTGCACCACAGCAAGCACCACGCTGCCTACGTTGCAGGCGCCAACAACGCCCTTGCCCAGCTGGCCGAGGCCCGCGACAAGGGTGACTTCGCCAACATCAACCGCCTCTCCAAGGACCTCGCGTTCCACACCGGCGGCCACATCAACCACTCCGTGTTCTGGAACAACATCTCCCCGGACGGCGGCGACAAGCCCGAGGGTGAGCTGGCCGCAGCCATCGATGACGCCTTCGGCTCCTTTGACGCTTTCCGCGCCCAGTTCACTGCAGCCGCTCTGGGCCTGCAGGGCTCCGGCTGGGCCTTCCTGGCCTACGAGCCCATCGGTGGGAACCTCCTCATCGAGCAGCTCTACGACCAGCAGGGCAACGTAGCCGTTGGCACCACCCCGCTGCTGATGTTGGACATGTGGGAGCACGCGTTCTACCTGGACTACGTCAACGTCAAGGCTGACTACGTCAAGGCCTTCTGGAACATCGTCAACTGGGCCGATGTCGCCAAGCGCTTCGAAGCCGCACGCACCAACGCCACGGGCCTCATCGTCCTGTAGCTGGTGAGCTTCGGTTCACGCCGATGTAACAAAAGTCACTTTTGGCGTGAATTGAAGCGAAATGCTGAAAAGCCTGCCTCCGCAGTTGCGGGGGCAGGCTCAATTAAACGTAAGATGGATCACGGAAGGCGGTTAGCCTTCAGCAACGTGGCTGGTCGCCCTCCGATCTGATAATCACCTCTGCCCAACGACGTGCGGGGTCTGTTAGTTGGAAATATTTGATCCGACTCACTAGGCGTGCTTGCAAGAGCACCAAGGAGATTGACACATAGTGACCACCCGTATTGGTATCAACGGCTTCGGCCGCATCGGCCGTAACTACTTCCGCGCAGCACTGGCCCAGGGCGCAGACCTTGAGATCGTCGCAGTCAACGACCTCACCAGCCCTGAAACCCTCGCCCACCTCCTGAAGTATGACTCCGTCGGTGGACGCCTCGCCCAGACCGTGGAAGTTGTCGATGGAAACCTGGTAGTCGACGGCAAGTCCATCAAGGTGCTTGCCGAGCGCGATCCCGCGAACCTCCCTTGGGGCGATCTCGGCGTCGACATCGTGATCGAATCCACCGGCTTCTTCACCAAGGCCGCAGCAGCGCAGAAGCACATTGATGCCGGGGCCAAGAAGGTCCTCATCTCCGCACCTGCCAGCGACGAAGACATCACCATCGTCATGGGCGTCAACGACGAGCTTTACGACCCCGCGGCGCACAACATCATCTCCAACGCCTCCTGCACCACCAACTGCCTCGGCCCGCTGGCCAAGGTCGTAAACGACGCGTTCGGCATCGAGCGTGGCCTCATGACTACGGTCCACGCCTACACGGCTGACCAGAACCTGCAGGACGGCCCTCACGGCGATCTTCGCCGCGCACGCGCCGCAGCCATCAACATGGTTCCCACCTCAACCGGTGCAGCCAAGGCAATTGGCCTGGTCCTGCCGGAGCTCAAGGGCAAACTCGACGGCTACGCCATCCGCGTACCGGTCCCCACCGGCTCGGCCACGGACCTCACGGTCACCGTTTCCCGCGAAGTCACGGTTGAGGAAGTCAACGCAGCCGTCAAGGCAGCAGCCGAGTCCGAGCAGTGGGCCGGCATCCTGTCCTACACGGATGCGCCGATCGTTTCGTCGGACATCGTCGGGGACCCGGCGTCGTCCATCTTCGACTCCGGCCTGACCAAGGTCATCGGCAACCAGGTCAAGGTTGTTTCCTGGTATGACAACGAGTGGGGTTACTCCAACCGCCTCGTAGACCTCACGGAGCTCGTTGCATCCAAGCTGGGCTAGGGTAGACACATGACATCTCACACCCTCAACGAACTCATCGCTGAAGGTGTCCGCGGGCGGTACATTCTGGTCAGAAGTGACCTGAATGTGCCGCTCGACGGCTCTACAGTGACCGACGACGGCCGCATCAAGGCCTCCCTCCCGGTCCTCAAGAAGCTCTCGGACGCCGGTGCCCGTGTGCTCGTGACAGCCCACCTCGGACGCCCCAAGGGCGCGCCTGAAGCCAAGTTCTCATTGAAGCCCGCAGTGGAGCGCCTTGCCGAACTCGCTGACTTCAAGGTCCAGCTTGCTGCGGATACAGTCGGTGACTCCGCCAAGGAGCATGCCGCTGCGCTGCAGGACGGCGACGTGCTTGTCCTGGAGAACGTCCGCTTTGACGCCCGCGAAACCAGCAAAGACGACGCCGAACGCGGCGCCTTCGCTGATGAGCTGGTTGCCCTGACGGGCATCAATGGAGCGTACGTGGACGACGCATTCGGTGCAGTCCACCGCAAGCACGCCAGTGTCTACGACGTCGCCACACGGCTTCCGTCGTACCTCGGTGATCTTGTCCATACCGAGGTGGAAGTTCTGCGGAAACTGACCACTGACACCCAGCGCCCGTATGTCGTGGTTCTTGGCGGGTCCAAGGTCTCCGACAAACTGGCCGTCATCGACAACCTGCTGGGCAAGGCCGACACCATCCTTGTGGGTGGCGGCATGCTGTTCACCTTCCTTGCAGCAGCAGGGCATAAGGTTGCTGGCAGCCTCCTTGAAGAAGACCAGATTCCGGTTGTCCAGGATTACCTCAAGCGTGCTGCCGATGCAGGCACCTCCTTCGTCATTCCAACTGACGTTGTTGTGGCCAGCCGTTTCGCAGCGGATGCTGAGCATGAGGTCGTCAAAGCAGATGCCATCGAGGAGAGCACCTTTGGCGCTTCCGGCATCGGCCTGGATATCGGACCTGAATCAGCGTCGGCTTTCGCTGCCCAGATTGAGGGCGCCAAGACTGTCTTCTGGAACGGCCCCATGGGCGTTTTCGAATTCGAAGCGTTCGCCAATGGCACCCGGGCCATCGCCCAGGCGCTGACGGACACCGTGGCCTTCACCGTGGTGGGTGGCGGCGATTCTGCTGCCGCAGTCCGTACCCTCGGGTTCGAGGATTCGCAGTTCGGCCACATCTCCACAGGTGGCGGCGCCAGCCTTGAATACCTTGAAGGCAAGGAACTTCCCGGCCTGAGCGTCCTGGACCGCTAAAGCAACAAACCGGCCGGCAGGACGCCACTGCGTCCTGCCGGCCGTTCCACATCCCAACGCATTCTTTTGGAGTACATGTGACTACCTCCGCCAACGGCAACTTCGTCCGTAAGCCCTTCATCGCCGGTAACTGGAAGATGAACATGGACCACGTGCAAGGCATCACCTTGCTGCAGAAGCTCGCGTGGACCCTCTCCGACGCCAAGCACGACTACAACCGCGTTGAGGTCGCCGTGTTCCCCCCCTTCACCGATCTGCGCGGAGTCCAAACCCTCGTCCAGGGCGACGAGCTCGACATCGTCTATGGCGGCCAGGATCTTTCGCAGTTCGACTCGGGAGCCTACACGGGCGACATTTCCGGCCAGTTCCTTAGCAAGCTGGGATGTTCCTATGTTTTGGTGGGTCACAGCGAGCGACGGACCATCCACAACGAATCGGACGAGGTCCTCAACGCCAAGGTCAAGGCAGCCTTCCGCCACGAGGTCACTCCCGTCCTCTGCGTGGGCGAAGGCCTCGAAATCCGCCAGACAGGCACCCACGTTGAGCACACTCTCGCGCAGCTGCGTGCGGGGGTTGATGGACTGACTGACGAACAAGCCGCGGATCTCGTCGTGGCTTATGAGCCCGTCTGGGCCATCGGTACCGGTGAGGTAGCGGGCCCGGAGGACGCGCAGGAAATGTGCGCCGCCATCCGCGCAGAACTCGCAGTGCTTTTTAATGACGCTGTCGCGGCCAAGACCCGCTTGCTCTACGGAGGCTCCGTCAAGGCCAACAACGCCGCCGCCATTATGGCTGGAAGCGACGTTGATGGACTGCTTGTGGGTGGCGCCAGCCTGGACCCCGCAGAATTTGCTAACATTGTCAGGTTCGAGAGCCACCTCGTCACGGACTAGTCCGGCTCCCGTTTTCCGCTTCTTCGAAAGGCCGTCGTGGACGTTCTTCAAGTCATTTTGCAGATTCTGCTGGCTATCACCAGCCTTCTGCTGACGCTGCTTATCCTCCTGCACAAGGGACGTGGCGGCGGTTTGTCCGACATGTTCGGTGGCGGAATGAGTTCGGGGTTGAGCTCCTCCGGTGTTGCCGAGCGCAACCTGAACCGCTTCACCATCATTCTTGGCGTCACTTGGGGCGTTGTCATCATCGGGTTGGGGCTCATTATGCGCTTCACCTCGGGCGGCGACTCCTAGCAGCCACAGGGTGGGGAGGTTCCTTGACGGGAGCCTCCCCATTTTTGTGTCCGGATCGGCACGCAACTACCAGTGCCGCCGTCGGGCCCCTCGCATTAGACTGTCCCTGTTGGCTGTAAAGCTTCCAGGGCCGTGACGGCCGACCACCGAGTCGCTAGGGGTTCGAAAATGGTTCATGGCACGCC
Organism: Paenarthrobacter sp. C1; assembly: GCF_049315185.1. Taxonomy (NCBI): domain Bacteria; kingdom Bacillati; phylum Actinomycetota; class Actinomycetes; order Micrococcales; family Micrococcaceae; genus Paenarthrobacter; species Paenarthrobacter sp. C1. Next base: position 2,308,433 of record NZ_CP186052.1, read on the forward strand.
AGGTTATCGGGGCACCCGCGTGGGTGTGGCCCAGGGGTCTGAACCCAGAAATCACAGCGACCACGGCCAAGGCGAGCAACTGCCGCGTATTCGGGTTCCCTACTGGTGTGCCAAGGGACACGAAACGCGGCTTGTTTTTCTTAAGCTTCCCGACGAGCAGATCCCGAAGACCTGGGACTGCCCCAAGTGCGGAATGCCCGCGTCACGTGATCCTGAGAGTCCAGCCAATCCACGACCGGAAGACGAACTCTTCAAATCCCATCTGGACTACGTTAAAGAAAGACGCTCCAGCCAGGACGCTGAAATTGTCCTGGCCGGAGCGTTGGAAAGACTACGCGCCCGCGGGATCCTTTCGGACCAACTGCTGGGGGACACGTGAGGCTGCGTTCTCGTCAATGAGCCAGAGAGTCCTGGTGCGTCCTGCCGGCCCCGCAGCGGGAACCTGGACCGGATTGGCACCGGCCAAAGCCAAGCCCACGGCGCCGGCCTTGTCCTCACCCGCCACTACCATCCAGATTTCCTGAGCGGTATTGATCGCTGGCAACGTCAAAGAAATACGCGACGGCGGGGGCTTGGGCGAGTTTTCGACGCCAACCACGGTGCGGGTCTTCTCGCGGATGCCCGCCTGCTCGGGGAAGAGCGAGGCAATGTGCGCATCCGGTCCTACACCGAGCAGCAGGACATCGAAACGCGGCAGGTTTCCAGGCTGTTCAGGCCTGTCGTCCGACATGTCCGCGGCGTGCTCCGCCTCCGCAGCCGCCTTGAGCTCGGCTTCGTAGGCCGTTGCAGCTTCATCCGCCGTAGCGAATTGATCTGTTGAGCCGGGCTCATGCACCCTGGCCGGGTCCACCTGCAGGTGGGACAAGAGCGCCTGATGGGCCTGCCGGGTGTTCCTGTCGTCGCTGTCAGCGGCAACGAACCGTTCATCTCCCCACCAGAAGTTGACCCTCGACCAGTCCACGGCCGGAGCCGCGGCGGAGTCGGCAACGGCCTTCAGGGTACCGATGCCCACCGTGCCACCGGTGAGCACCACTGTGGCCTCGCCGTGCTTGTCCTGGACATCCACTAGTTTGGTGATGAGTCGCGCCGCGATTGCGGCCATCAACACCTTTGAATCCGGGTGGATGCTTACTCTTGGCTCAGCGTGCACTGGTTTGGACTCTCCTCTGGCTGGTAAGTGGCAGTCCCATCGTAATCACTTCTCCGAAGACTTCGTCCGGATCCAGCCGCCGGAGTTCCTCAGCGAGGCAATCCTTGAGGCTTCGCCGGGGAAGCGTGATACGCTGCGCCGGCTGTCCCGGCTGCGTCAGCTCCGCGACGGACAAGCCCGGACGGAAAAGCTGCACGTCACCACTGGCGCGGGTGAGACGAACGCGGCGAATGCCGGTGCCCGCGGGGTCCGCCACAATCGTGACAGGCGCCTGCAGGGCCAAGCTCAGCCATGCCGCCAAGAGCAAGGTGCTGGGGGAGTCCGAGGCACCCTCCACAGCGACGGCGGAGACAGGGTCACCATCCACTTGATCGAAGACTGCAGCGAGCTGCATGCGCCAATTGGTCAGGCGCGTCCACGCGAGGTCGGTATCGCCGGCCTTGTACGTAGCACGGATGTTCTCCAATGCCAGGCGGGGATCGGGCTCGTTGGCGGAGTCGGTGATGCGGCGGTGCGCAATCCGGCCTATCGAGGTTTCACAGGCGCTCTCCGGGGCTCCGTGCGGCCACCAGGCCACGATCGGAGCGTCCGGCAGGAGGAGAGCCGAAACCAGGGATTCGCTCTCGTGGGCCATGTGCCCGTGGCCGCGCAGGACGATGACTTCCGACGCGCCGGCGTCTCCACCGACGCGGATCTGGGCGTCCAGACGATCGGGGCCTTCAGACCCGGCGTCGGCGAGCACAATGATGCGGCAGGGGTGTTCCCGGCTGGCTTCATTGGCCGCTTCGATGGCTTCTTCTTCCTGCCCGGACTTGGTCACCACAACCAGCGTCAGGACCCGGCCCAAGGCAATTACGCCACCCTGTTCGCGCAGCGACATGATCTTCTTGGAGATCTTGGAAGTTGTCGTATCGGGAAGATCTACGATCATGGCCTTCTCCAGGTTCGTCCGTCACGGGCCAGCAGGGCATCGGCCGATGCCGGTCCCCAGCTGCCGGGTGCGTAGGGTTGCGGTTGCTCATCAAGCCCGGCCCAGTAGTCCTCGAACGGATCCAGGATCTTCCAGGATAGTTCCACTTCCTGATGGCGCGGGAAGAGCGGCGGCTCGCCGAGCAGCACGTCCAGGATCAGACGCTCGTACGCTTCGGGGCTGGACTCTGTGAACGAGTGCCCGTAGCCGAAGTCCATGGTGACATCGCGGACTTCCATCTGCGTGCCCGGCACCTTGGAGCCGAAGCGGATCGTGGCGCCCTCGTCGGGTTGGACACGGATAACTACGGCGTTCTGGCCGAAGTCGTCCTCGCCGTGGTCACGGAAGAGCAGGTTGGGTGCCCTCTTGAAGACCACTGCGATTTCGGTGACTCGGCGGCCCAGGCGCTTTCCGGCGCGCAGGTAGAACGGAACCCCGTTCCACCGGCGGGTATTGATATCCACGCGGATCGCGGCGTACGTCTCGGTTTTCGAATCTGCCGGGATCCCGTCCTCGTCCAGGTAACCGAGGACTTTCTCGCCGCCTTGCCAACCGCCGGTGAACTGGCCGCGGGCGGAGTGCGTTGAGAGGTCCTCTGGCAATTTAACGGCTGCGAGGACTTTTTCCTTCTCTGCACGCAGGTCATCTGCGTTGAATGAGATCGGCTCTTCCATGGCAGTCAACGCCAGAAGCTGCAACAGGTGGTTCTGAATGACGTCGCGGGCTGCACCGACACCGTCGTAATAGCCTGCGCGACCACCGGTGCCGATGTCTTCGGCCATGGTGATCTGGACGTGGTCCACGTAGTTGGCATTCCAGAGGGGTTCGAACAGCTGGTTCGCGAAGCGAAGAGCCAGGATGTTCTGGACCGTCTCCTTGCCCAGGTAGTGGTCAATCCTGAACACCGCATCAGGCGGGAACACGGACTCCACGATGTCGTTGAGCTGGCGGGCTGATTCGAGGTCGTGGCCGAACGGCTTCTCGATCACCACACGGCGCCATTGGCCAGGCTGGGCCTGCGCCAAGCCGTGCTTGGAAAGCTGACGACATACCTGCTCGAACGCCTTCGGCGGGATGGACAGGTAGAATCCGTGGTTGCCGCGGGTGCCGCGGGTTTCGTCCAATTCGTCCAGGACATCGCCCAAACGCTCGAAAGCGTCGTCGTCGTCGAACTCGCCCTGAACAAAACGGATACCGGAAGCGAGCTGCTCCCAGACACCTTCGTCGAACTTGGTACGGGCGTGGGCCTTGACGTTTTCCTTGACCTCAGCCGCGAAATCGGCGTTGTCCCAGTCCCGGCGCCCGAATCCCACCAGTGCAAAGCTCGGCGGTAACAGGCCCCGGTTGGCGAGGTCGTAGACCGCCGGCATGAGTTTCTTGCGGGCGAGGTCGCCGGTCACTCCGAAGAAGACCAACGACGACGGCCCGGCGATGCGGTTCAGGCGGCGGTCCCGCGGATCCCGCAAAGGGTTCCGCAGGCCGCCGTTCTTCCTGCCGTTTTCAGTTTCTGGCATGTTTTTCTATGTGCCTTAGCTTTCGAGTGAGCTGGTCTGGCCGGCCAACGCAGCGACGACTTCCTGAAGCTGAGCTACGCCGGCAGCGCGCTCGGTGAGGTGCAGGCGAAGCACAGGGCGGCCATGGCCTTCCAGGACCTGGGCGTCACCGGACGCCTGGGCAGTGATGAGCTGGCCGAAGGTGAACGGACGCTCTGGGATCTCGAGGTCAGTGGACGAGGCCGCGGTGATCTGCAGGAATACACCGATGGCCGGTCCGCCCTTGTGGAACTGGCCGGTCGAGTGCAGGAACCGCGGTCCCCAGCCGAAGGTCACCGGACGGCCCGATACAGCTGCGAGTTCATCCCGGATACCCTCAAGCGGAGCATGGGTGATGCGGTCAAGGTAGGCCTGGACGCTAAGGTAGCCATCCGAGCCAAGCTGGCCGAGCAGGGCCTGCACGGCATCAGTTACCGAATCCGCAGAGCCGAGCCATTCGCCTCCGCGTACTTCCACTGCTCCGTCGGTAAACGCTGCAGGCGTGGGTTCCGGGCGGGCATCCAGCAAGCCGCGTGCAGCCACCTTGGCTGCCTCGACGTCGGGCTGGTCGAACGGGTTGATGCCAAGCAGACGGCCCGCCACGGACGTGGCAAACTCCCACACAAACATCTGGGAGGCGAGCCCGCCGGCAATCGCCACCTCGTTTTCGCGAAGTTCGATGTCGGCATCGGCACTTACCAGACGGACCACCAGGACGTCCTCGGCGCCGCCAAGGGCTTCGGGGGAGTCCGGACCGGCAACCACGGGCAGGACACCGGTGCCCAGCTTGCCCGTGGACTCTGCGATGAGCTGTTCAGCCCAGTCAGCAAAGCCAACAATGCCGGAGCCGTCCTCGGCGATGACGATCTTGTTGCGCAAGGGAGAGGTACCACCCAGGGCAATGCCGAGGGCAAGACCGATGTTGTCGGTCGAATCCTCGTTCAGGATCTCGGCTGCTTCTTCTGCTTCATCCAGGAACGCCTGGATATCCACGCCAGCCAGGCCACAAGGGACAAGGCCGAAAGCGGTCAGGGCCGAGAAGCGGCCGCCTACGTTGGGATCCGCGTTGAAAACGGCACGGTAGCCGGCCTCACGGGATGCTTTGTCCAACGGCGAACCGGGGTCGGTGACGATAATGATGCGGCTCTTGGCGTCGATGCCGGCGTCGTTGAACGCCTTCTCGAAGACCCGGCGCTGCGAGTCGGTCTCCACGGTGGAACCGGATTTGGAAGAGACAACGATGGCAGTTTCAGCCAAACGGTCCGCCAGCGCAGCACTGACCTGTTCAGGGTCGGTGCTGTCCAGCACAGTCAGCTCGACGCCAGCGGTGCCGGCAATGACCTCGGGAGCCAAAGAGGACCCACCCATGCCACACAGGACAATGCGCGAGACGCCTTCGGCCCGAAGGGCATCACGAAGCTCCAGGATGTCGCCAACCAGGGACTGGGAAACCGTGGCCGCTTCTACCCAACCGAGACGGATGGCCGCCTCGGACTCCGCGTCGGGACCCCACAGTGTGTGGTCCTTGGCAAAGATGCGGGTGGCGATCCTGTCTTCGACCAGGCCGTCGATGTGCTTGGCGATGGCTTGCTGCGCAGCACCGCTGGCGTCGTAACTGAGTGTGCTCATGGTCGCTTAGGAGGCCTTCCGTGCGGTGACGAGTGCGCCTTCGACGTCGGCGAGGAGTTCCTTCCAGGAGCCCACGAACTTCTCGAGGCCTTCGGTCTCAAGAAGGGTCACGACGTCGTTGTAGGAGACGCCCAGCGCTTCGAGGGCGTTGAGGGTCTCGTTCGCTTCGTCGTACGTCCCGGTGATGGTGTCGCCGGTGACCACGCCGTGGTCGAACGTGGCATCGAGAGTCTTTTCGGGCATGGTGTTTACCACGCCCGCAGCAACGAGCTCCGTGACGTAGAGGGTGTCCGGGTAAGCGGGGTCCTTCACGCCGGTGGAAGCCCACAGAGGACGCTGGGGGAGTGCGCCGGCCTCAGCCAGCACTGCCCAGCGCTCGGTGGAGAAGAGCTCTTCGTAGACTTGGTAGGCCAGACGTGCATTGGCAACGCCGGCCTTGCCCTTGAGTGCTTTGGCTTCTTCGGTTCCGATGGCATCCAGGCGCTTGTCGATCTCGCTGTCCACGCGGGAGACGAAGAACGAGGCAACGGAGTGGATCTTGGAGAGGTCGTGGCCGTTTTCCTTGGCCTGCTCCAGGCCGGACTGGAAAGCGTTGATGACGGCGCGGTAGCGCTCCAAGGAGAAGATCAGAGTGACATTGACGCTGATGCCCTCGGCCAGGGTGGCCGTGATGGCCTCGAGGCCTTCCAAGGTAGCCGGGATCTTGATGTGGACGTTGTCCTTGTTGACCTTCGCGTAGAGGTGCTTGGCCTCGGCGATGGTGCCCTCGGTGTCCCAGGCAAGGCGGGGGTCCACCTCGATGGAAACGCGGCCGTCGACACCGTTGGTGGCCGCGGCAATCGGGGCGAAGAGATCGCAGGCATCGGCGACATCGGTCGTGGTGATTTCGAAGATGGTCTCTTCGACGCTGGCCCCGGCTTCCGCCTTGGCCGCGATGGTTGCGTCATAGTCCGTGCCGGAGGTGATCGCGGCGTGGAAGATGGACGGGTTGGTGGTGACACCAACAACGTTCTTTTCGTCGATGAGCTTCTGCAGGGTGCCCGTTTCCAGGCGGGTGCGGGAGAGGTCGTCGAGCCAGATCGAAACGCCGGCGTCGGAAAGCTGCTGCGTGGGAGTTGTAGACATGTGGTTTCTCCTGTTGTGAGGTATCAGGCTGTTACGCGTTGGCGTCTGCGAGGGAGTCCTTGGCTGCGGCGGCGACGGCTTCGGCGGTGATGCCGAATTCGTTGAAGAGCCGCTTGTAGTCAGCCGAGGCGCCAAAGTGCTCCAGGGAGATCGAACGGCCGGCGTCGCCGACGAATTCGCGCCATCCAAGGGCGAGGCCGGCTTCGACGGAAACACGGGCCTTGACGGCCGCCGGCAGCACGGATTCGCGGTAGGCCTCGTCCTGCTTGTTGAACCATTCCACGCAGGGCATGGACACGACGCGAGCTGCGATGCCTTCTGCTTGGAGGGCTTCGCGGGCCTGGACTGCGAGCTGGACTTCCGAGCCGGTGCCGATCAGGATGACCTGTGCGTCAACGGTCTCGCCGTCCTTGGAGGCTTCGGCCAGGACGTAACCGCCCTTGGCAACGCCTGCGGTGGAAGCGAAGGTGTCACCGGCGGCTTCACCTTCGCCGCGGGCGTAGGTGGGGATGTTCTGGCGGGTCAGCACAATGCCGGCGGGGTTTTCGTGGTTCTCCAGCATGGCCTTCCATGCAGCGGAGACCTCGTTGGCATCGCCCGGGCGGACAACGTCCAGGCCCGGGATGGCACGCAAGGAAGCGAGCTGCTCCACCGGCTGGTGGGTAGGTCCGTCTTCGCCCAAACCGATGGAGTCGTGCGTCCACACATACAGGGACGGAACGCCCATCAGTGCGCCGAGACGGATAGCCGGACGCTGGTAGTCGCTGAAGATCAGGAAAGTGCCGGAGAACGCGCGGGTGCGTCCGTGCAGGGAAATGCCGTTGACGATCGAGGCGGCAGCGTGCTCACGGATACCGAAGTGCAGGACACGTCCGTACGGGTTGCCCTTCCAGGCATCCGTGGAGCGCGAGGTCGGGATGAACGACGGCGAGCCTTCGATGGTGGTGTTGTTCGACTCGGCGAGGTCGGCCGAACCGCCCCAAAGCTCAGGAAGGACCGGACCGATGGCGTTGAGGACCTTGCCCGATGCCGCACGGGTGGAAACGTCCTTGCCGGCTTCGAAGACAGGAAGCGCAGCGTCAAGCTCGGCCGGCAACTTCTTCGCCTCGACGCGCTCGAGCAGGGCAGCGGCATCCGGGTTGGCAGACTGCCATGCCTCGAACGATGCCTGCCATGCGGCCCGGGACTCGGCACCGCGGTCAAGGACCTTGCGGGCGTGGGCCAGGACTTCCTCGTCAACGTCGAAGGACTTGGCCGGATCGAAGCCGAGCACGCTCTTCAGTGCAGCGACTTCTTCGGCACCCAGGGCAGAGCCGTGGATCTTGCCCGTGTTCTGCTTCTTCGGGGCCGGGTAGCCAATGATGGTGCGCAGCGAGATGATGGACGGCTTGTTTGTCTCGGCCTTGGCAGCCAGAAGAGCCGAGTACAGTTCCTGCACGTCTTCGACGTATTCGCCGGTCTTGGTCCAGTCAACGCGCTGGGTGTGCCAGCCGTAGGCCTCGTAGCGCTTGAGGACGTCTTCGGTGAAGGCGATGTCGGTGTCGTCTTCGATGGAAATGTGGTTCTCGTCGTAGATCACAACGAGGTTGCCCAGTTCCTGGTGTCCGGCAAGCGAGGATGCCTCGGAAGTGACACCTTCCTGCAGGTCGCCGTCGGAAGCGATGACCCAGATGGTGTGGTCGAACGGCGACTCGCCGGCGGGAGCATCGGCGTCGAACAATCCACGCTGGCGACGCTGCGAGTAGGCGAAGCCGACGGCCGAAGCCAGGCCCTGGCCCAGCGGGCCGGTGGTGATTTCCACGCCAGCGGTGTGCTTGTACTCCGGGTGGCCCGGGGTCAGCGAACCCCAGGTACGCAGTGCTTCAAGGTCCTTCAGCTCCAGGCCGTAGCCGGAAAGGAACAACTGGATGTAAAGGGTCAGCGACGTGTGACCGGGGGACAGCACGAAGCGGTCGCGGCCCAGCCAGTCCGGGTTCTTCGGATCGTGGCGCATCAGCTTCTGGAACAGCAGGTATGCTGCCGGAGCCAAGCTCATCGCCGTGCCGGGGTGGCCGTTTCCGACCTTCTCCACGGCATCAGCAGCCAACACGCGAACGGTGTCAACAGCCTTCTTGTCCAGATCGGTCCATGACAGTTCTTGCTCTTCCAAATGTGGCACGAAAACCGAGCCCCTCTCTGTGCTGACGGCAGGAGTATGGACACGGCACGCAGGAAGCACAGGATGGCGCCCGCTGCAATGTGTCTACCAGCCGTTCACCATTGAAACGTTGATCTCTCATCCAGACCCACGGATATCCGAGAATACGGTTTCCCGGATGATCAACGTGTGCTGTTCTGCTCAACAGCTTAGCCCCAAACGTGTCATGGAACTCAGGGAATCCCACTAACTGGACAGAAATTCCCTTATATGAATCACGATTGCCCCCGGGAGCAGTGAAGATTCGGAAACATTGGCGTATTTTGCGGACATCGGGCCTCTTCCGGCCACGGTATGATATTTGGAGGCCACCAGCGGTTCATGCGCCCGTGTTTGCTTTCGAAAGCCGGGACGACATCCGCTGCGAGAACCCCAGAGCATAGAACAGAGTGACTGCCGCCGTGAGCACAACTGATACGCCCGTCAACGCTTCCCCGGCCCGGGGAAGCATCGGAACTTCCCGTAAATTAAAGGCGTATCTGGCTCTGACCAAACCCCGTGTCATCGAGCTGCTCCTGGTCAGCACCCTGCCCACCATGATCTTTGCGCAGCGCGGCTTCCCCTCCATCGGCCTGATCCTGGCGACCCTCGTCGGCGGCGCCTTCGCAGCCGGCAGCGCCGGTGTGTTCAACTGCTACATCGACCGCGACATCGACAAACTGATGCACCGCACCGAAAAGCGCCCGCTGGTGACAGGCGAAGTCTCCCCCCGGGAAGCCCTCGTTTTCGCTTGGATCCTTGGTGCCGCGTCCATCGCCATCCTGTGGTTCGGCGCAAACCCGCTTTCCGCCTGGCTTGGACTCGGCGCCATCGTGTTCTACGTGGTCATCTACACGATGATCCTCAAGCGCCGCACAGCCCAGAACATTGTTTGGGGCGGCGCGGCGGGCTGCTTCCCGGTCCTCATTGCCTGGGCCGCGGTCACCAACACTGTCGAATGGCCCGCAATCGTCCTCTTCATGGTCATCTTCCTGTGGACACCTCCGCACTACTGGCCCCTGTCCATGCGTTACGGCGAGGATTACCGCAACGCCAAGGTACCGATGCTCGGTGCGATCGCCGGTGCAAAGGTCGTTTCGGTGCAGGTAGTCCTCTACGCCTGGGCCATGGTTGCCTGTTCGCTGCTGATGATTCCGGTCGGAGGCGCGGGCTGGGTCTACACGATCGTTGCTGTGGCGGCCGGTGCATGGTTCCTCTACGAAAGCCACGCCCTCTACAAGCGTGCGCAGGGCGGCGATGTCTCCAACAAGGGCGCCATGAAGGTCTTCCACGGCTCCATCAGCTACCTGACACTCCTCTTCATCGCCTTGGCTGTGGATCCGTTCATCGGTTCCCCGATCATCGGCGGCTGATTCCACCCCTCCGTCTCGCAGCAATATCCGACGACGTCGGCACTCACCTGAGTGCCGACGTCGTTCCGTTTCCCTCATCGCTCGCTCACATCCCTACCGCTTGAGCCCAACGCTCGCTCACATCCCTACCGCTTGGACCCATCGCTGAGCACCTAGATGGAGTGCTCACACCACCTATTTTGGTGATCTGACCACTCAAAGTTGATGAAATCACCACCTAGATAAGCCTCTTTTGCGTCTAGGTGGTGCCTTTGGAGACCTACCGTTCGTGGAGGATCAAAGTTGTTCCAATTCAAATGGAGAGTTGGGGAAATCATGAAAGCGGTACTTCGCACAGCGGGTGTTTTGGCAGTAGCGTCAGCCTCGGTCCTGACAGGAGTGAGCGCAGCTCAAGCCGCTCCTGCCTGCTCCACGGCCCGCGTTTGCTTTTACGACGATTATTGGTTCCTGGGAACCCCGCGCCCCTTCGGCTGGGTAACTTCCTACGTCGGCAACGCCGCAAATGACCAAGCCAGTTCCTTGGTAGTTGGGCCGCCGTCAGACTGGGCCTCGCCCTACGTGTACTTCTATCGGGATGCCAACTATGACGGCCACGCCATAATCTTCCGGGGCGGCAACGCAATGAATGATCTGCGTGGCAGTGCCATGATTCCCAGCGTGAATTGGGATGACGAAATCTCAAGTGTTTGGGGCTGAGTTCTTGAGGACCCGGGCCGGTGGTCTCGCCGCGGTTTTTGCTGTCATCGTCACGATAGTGGCTCTGTTGGGAGCGGCTTGTTCAGCACCTCCAGCTTCACCGCCAGACCGCGGTTCCGATGGCAGCCTTCCGATCGTCGACCGTTCTGACGGAGCGGGGGCAAGGGCTTCTCTCAACGAGATCACCGGCGAAGTCCTCCTCCCCATGAGCAGCTATTGGTACTCGGATCGAGAGAACCTCATCGTCAACACCGCGGTCGCATTCCTTATCTACGATTGCGTCGAAGATGCGGGCTTCGGCGGGGCTCCGCGGGGTGGAGCCGGTAAGGCACTGCAGGACCGCAGTTACGGTCAGTGGTCCCGGGCCCTTGCCGCGAGGAACGGGTTCAGCCCGGAAATCCGCAAAATCCCGGGCGTGCTGGACGCGCAGCCCGAGCGATCTCCCGTCACTGCACGACAACAGGAAGCCGAAACCAAATGCTACAACTCTGTTGGACGGGCGGGGTTTCCGGAGCTCCTCGAAGGATTGGCCGTCGATCAGTCGGTTCAGAACAGGATAGTTCAGACTTCCTTGGCCTTAACTGATCGAGACCCGGATTACCTGTCATATCGGCGGGCATGGGAGGACTGCGTGGCGGCCAAGGGTTTGAAGCTCGCCGGCTCGGATTCGTGTTCTTTCCAAGGCGCAGCGTCCAAAGAAGAGGAAGTTCGGATGGCATTGCTTGATGTCGAATGCAAGGACTCCAGCGGCGGGGCACAGCTTCCGTATGACATCCTCGCGCAGTACGAGGCCGCGCAAATGAAGGACCATCAGGCCGAGCTCAATGAAGTCGCTAGCCAGAAAGCTGCATCCGTCGAACGGGCCAAGCAGGTGCTGAGGGACCACGGGGTGGCCGATGCCACGCTCTGAAACCATGCAGAACTCTGAAACCCAGCTCAACTCTGCAATGCGGCGCATTCCGCGATGGTGGCTCCTCCCGTGCGTGTTGGTGCTGGTCGTGGGCGGGCTGGGGGCCGCCTACTGGGCAGGTATCAGCGCGGCGGAGAGTGCCGAGTCACCTCAGGCCTCCCAGCAAACGGTTCCTGTATCCGCCACTGTGGAGAGGCGTGCCGTCGTTAAGCAGGTCGTCTTGTCCGGCAAGGTCGTCCCTGGGACGCAGTCAACCATCAAGGCTGCCGCCTCCAGCGGAATTGCCCGCCTGGTGGTGACGTCGGCTGCCAAGTCACCTGGCGACGAGCTCGTACCGGGGCAACTTGTGGCCGTCGTCTCCGGCCGCCCACTCCTTGTCATGCCGTCCGCCGTCCCGCTCTACCGGGACATTTCACCGGGTCAGTCCGGGCCTGACGTCAAAGGTCTTCAGGAGGCGCTCACCAATTTTGGATTTCCTGTGCCCGCCAGCGGTGTATTCGACCACGGAACCCAGCTGGCACTCTCCAATTGGTACCTGGCTGCTGGATCAAAGGCGCCCACGGAGGTGGCGGCCGATAATCACGGCGACGATACCAACACCTCGGCTGTCATCTTCCGCTGGCAGGAATTCGTCCAGATCCCTGGCGATGTTGGAAAGATCGCAACTATTGCACAACCGGGAACTGTCCTCGGAGAGGACGGCATCGTCGCCAACGTAACCATCGCCCCTGACACCATCGTCGCGCGTGCCGACGTGCTGCAGGCGGAGTCATTCCCCGTGGGTGCAGCTGTGACAGTCCGTGCCGGATCGGCAACCCTTGACACAAAGGTTGCCGGAGTAAGTGCTTTCATCGCAGGAGGAAAAGACAGCAGCGACATTCCGGGAAAGGACATAACGCTGCCGCTGACGGCCGGCAGTGCAGGGTTTTCGGCCGGGCAGACACTAACGGTCACTGCCATCACCGCGGCCCCTGAAACCTTGGCGGTCCCTCTGATCGCAATCCGTCAGGAGCGAGGCAGTGCCTTCGTTGAGGTTGAGGCCGGCCCAGATGTCCGACGCGTGGATGTCTCTGTGACGGGCCAAGCCGACGGGTGGGCCGCCCTGGCAGATGTCCCGTCCATTGCGGAAGGGGATCATGTCCGACTCCCATGATCGAACAACTGTGCCTGAACCAGCAAAGTGCGACCCGAACGGTCGGCCGGCGCTCCTAAGCCTGCGTGGGGTCACCCGCTCCTTTTCGGGAACGGAAGCGCTCAGAAGCATCGACCTGGATATCCATGCGGGGGAATTTGTAGCGATCGTGGGACTTTCAGGTTCCGGCAAGTCGACGCTCCTCAACATCCTGGGCCTTTTGGATACGGCGACCAGCGGCACCTACCTCCTTAGCGGCGCGAACACGGCAGGATTCAACGAGGGCCAACGCGCTGAAAGCAGGGCCCGTACATTTGGCTTTGTCTTTCAGGACTCCCATGTGGTGGGACGCGACTCAACAGCACGCAACGCCACGCTGGGTCTTCGCGCCCGGGGGATAAAGGCGGCGCTTCAGAAATCGCTGGTCTGGCCGCAATTACATCGTTTTGGCCTCGACCATCGCGTGGGCACACCGGCGGCGATGCTCTCTGGCGGTGAACGGCAACGGCTCGCAATCGCCCGCGCTGTCGTCGGTGATCCAGACGTTATCCTCGCTGACGAGCCCACTGGGAGCCTCGACACAGCCAACGGCGCGATTGTGCTGCAGCACTTACGCGAGCTTCACGAGGGCGGGACCACCGTCATCATGGTCACTCATGATCCGGGCATTGCTGCCTCCGCAGACAGAGTCATCACGATGCGGGACGGCCAGGTGATCAGCGATACAGGAGCGGCGATCCGTCAAGCGACGGCGACGGACGCACAGGTTTCCCCATCCGCGTCCGCCCTCAAGCGTCAGCGCATAAGTGAGTTCACCGACCTCGTTGCCGAGGCACTCTCCGCCCTTACCGGACGACCCGGGAAGGCACTGCTCTTGATTCTGGCTTTTCTCATCGGCAGCGGTGGCTTGGTCGCAGCCATCGGTCTTAGCGAAAGCGCCGCCGTTAAGGTCGCGGACCGCATTGACGACGCCGCCAGCGATGAAGTCCGAGTAAACCGCGACGGCGGATACCCATCCTGGGATGCGGTCCGATCCGACCTCGGACGAGCAAAGCAGCTTAAGGGAGTCCGGGGAGGCGGAATTGTCGCCGAGCTATCGGCTTCGGTTGTCCTCCCGTCAACCTTCCGCCCAGGCACTTTTCCTGATCAACCCGTATTTGGTGGGGCAGTCAGAGTGGCGGACTCCGGCTATCTGGCGATACAAGGCGCAACGGTTTCGTTCGGTGACCCGGCCCTGCTCGATCAATCATTTGGTGGTCCAGTGGCATTTATCGGTCGAGGAGCAGCGCAGGATCTGGGCATCGGCACCCCTGGGCCCGGCGCCGTCGTCTGGCTCTTTGGGCAACCTGTTCCGGTGGTCGGCCTCATTACGGACCCGGGACGGGACCCCATTCTGACCGAAGCTGTGGTGGCGGGACTCGGATCCTATTCCGTCACAGACAGAATGGCGGCCAGCCTGGTTTTGCGCACGGACCCCGGAATGCCTGCCGCAATTGCGGAGGCAATTCCCAAGGCGCTAAATCCCACCGAAACGGGCGCCGTCAAGATTGAGACTGTGGCTGACCTACGCGAACTCAAGCAAGGAATCAATTCGGATCTCGGCCGACTGGTAGCGATAGTCTCTGTCGTCCTGTTGGCCATCGCGTGCCTCAGCGCAGGCACGACGATGTATCTCGGAGTGACAGCGAGGTTCAATGAGATCGCCTTGAGGCGGGCCCTCGGTATGCGGCGCTGGCCGCTGGGCTGCATGTTTCTCTTGGAAGGGGCCATCGTCGGGGCGATCGGCGGCGCAGCAGGGGCCGCCATTGGAATGGCCGCTGTCCTTAGCTATGCGGCGAGTGAGGGCTGGGTGCCGGCCATTCCAGGGTTTGCCGCACTCTGGGGAATCGGCGCAGGCACCCTGAGCGGCACCATCGCTGCCGCGTATCCTGCCCTCGTTGCATCCAGGGCCGACCCAGCCCAGTTGATTCGCCTCTAGCCACTGGCAGGTAACCAGCTACCAGAAGCGCGTTACCCGAGGGCATGTTCCCAACCCGACAAGTACGCCTAGCCGACCGGACTGTGTTTGGCGACGTCTGCTGCATTCGTGGCAGCGCTCATCAGCAGCGCAGCGCCCAGCATGTGCGCGCCCACCAGAAGCGCCGGAATGCCGTTGTAGTACTGGGTAAAGCCAATGACTGCCTGCAGCAACGTCACGCCCAGCAAGAGGAAGGCAGCAGTGCGGAACGGACCACTGATCCTGCGCCGGACCACCAGGAACACGGCGAGGAGGGTGCCGGCCGTGATGAGGTAGGCGGGAATGGCGTGGATGTGTGAGAAGAGATCCCAATCGAGGTCATTCCTCGGAGCATCGGCGTCCCCGGCGTGCGGGCCGGCTCCTGTGACCACGACGCCGAGCATGACAGCGATGGCGGAGAACACGGCAACCGCCATCATCAGGGGACGAGTTACTGAAGGTAGTGCCGGCAGGGTCCTGTTCATGAATCGGCCCGTTCGCCCGTAGGCCCTGTTGACCAGCAAAGTTGCGAAGACAACGAGTGCCATCGAGACAAGGAAATGCAGGCCCACAACCCAGGGGTTGAGGTTGGAGAGCACGGTGATCCCGCCAATAATGGCCTGCGCCGGGATGCTGGCAAGAAGGCCAAGTGCCAGCAGGAAGAGGTCCCGGCGCTGCTTGCGGAGGTTCCACAGGTACACCAGCATGAGCGCGGCGACGGCGGCCAGGGCGAAGGTGAGCAGGCGGTTGCCGAACTCAATGAAACCGTGGATACCCATTTCGGGGGTATTGACCAAGGAGTCGTTGGTGCAGCGGGGCCATGTAGGGCAGCCCAAACCGGATGCGGTAAGCCGTACGGCGCCCCCTGTCACCACCAGGATGGTCTGCCCGATGAGCGACAGCAACGCCAAGCGACGTACGGCCGAGTTGACCTCGGTGGGCAGTTTGGATGTCCATTGCTGGACGGTTTTCGGGAGGCGGGATGCCGTGCTCACAGTTTTCTCACTTCTTAGTTCTGCTCGGATCAGTTTTGCTCGGATTTGCTTAGTTCCATTTGAACCAGCGGATGGCCGCGCCGCCTGCCAGCACGGTCCACAGCAGCAGGATCACAACGGCAGACAAGGGAATGGTGCCCTGAAGGAAGGCATCCCTCAGTCCTTGCCCAAGTGCCCCGGAAGGCAGGAAATGCACAATGCCCTGCAGAACCGCCGGCAGGCGATCGGCCGGTACGACGATTCCGCCCAGCGCACCAAGCAGGATCCAGAGCAGATTGGTAATGGCGAGCGTAGCCTCGGGCCGCACAGTGCCGGCCACCAGCAAACCGAGAGCCGTGAAAGCTGCTGCGCCAAGGACGAGCAGGCCCAGCCCGGGAAGCCAGGCTTCCGGGCGTGGCTGCCATCCAAGGAAACCTGCCACGGCGCCAACCACCAGGACCTGGAGGGCAAGGACCACCAGCACGGCAAGGATCTTCCCTGCAATGAGGCCGCCCCTGCCAAGCGGGGTGGTGGAGAGGAAGCGGAGCACCCCGTAGCGGCGATCAAATCCTGTGGCAATGCCTTGTCCGGTAAACGCGGTGGACATGGCGCAAAGAGCCAGGATGCCCGGCGTAGCGGTATCGACCCGCGAGGGACCGAGACCGTCCAGCAGCGGGGTCACCACCAGGCCCACCAAGGCCATCAACGGCAGGACGATGGCGAGGATGAGCTGCTCACCGTTGCGCAGCATGGTGATGGTTTCGTATCGTCCCTGCTGCATGATGCGGCGGGGCAGGGACGCCGGACCTGCGTTGGGAGCGAGGAGGCCGGTCATCGGAGGTCCCTTCCGGAGATGTCGAGGAAGACGTCCTCGAGGCTTCGTGATTCCAGGCGCAGCGATGCAGGCATGATGTTCCGTTCTGCCCACCAGGCAGTCAGCCCGGCGAGGTCAGCGGGAGTTATGGCGCCGGCAATGGCGTAACTTCCGGAGCGGGACTCGGTGATGCGGAGCCCGGCTCCCACTACGCCTGCGAAGTCGAGACCTGCAGGAGCATCGAAGTACAGAGTCCGGTCTGACGCTCCGGATTCGGTGGAATGGTCATGCCTGAGGAGTTCAGCCACTGTCCCTTCCGCCACGTTGTGTCCGCCGTCGATGATGTAGACGTAGTCCGCCAGCCGCTCGGCGTCGTCCATCAGATGCGTGGTGAGAACGATTCCCATGCCCGCGTCCCGCAGTTCGGCAATAAGTTCGAACACCATTTGCCGCGACTGCGGATCGAGCCCGGCACTGGGCTCATCAAGGAACAGGATCTCCGGGTTTCCAACGAGGGCTGCCGCCAACGCCAGCCGTTGCTTTTGACCCCCGGAAAGGCGCCGCACCCCGGTCCTGCTGAACTGGTTGATGCCCAGCCGCTCCACCAGGGCATCGACGTTCATGGGGTTCTTGTACATGCCGGCCACGTGGCGCAACAGCGGGATCGGACGGGCCGACGGCGGCAGGCCACCGTCCTGGAGCATCACGCCTACCCGGGCGCGCAGTTCAGCACCTGCAGTATCCGGATCCGCCCCCAGAAGGGTGATGGAGCCGCCGGTTCGCTTCTGCAGGCCCTGGGCACACTCCAGCGTGGTGGTCTTGCCGGCCCCGTTCGCACCAAGAAGTGCGGTTACCTGGCCACGCTCTGCCACCAGGGACAGTCCACTGACCACCCGTAACATTTTGCCGTCGAGGGAGGCCAAAGGGCCTACATCCTTGATGAGTCCGTCTATGGTGAGGACAGGAGATTCGGGTGAGCGCACCAAAGTATTCTACGTGAAGTAGTACGGTCACACTTGGCGCGGAGCCAAGGTCAGTCTTGCCTTACTGGATGCGTGAAACAAATTACGACATGATTGTGTTGTGTATTCCATGAGCAGTCCAGTATCCATGCCCCAAAAGCGGCATGCTGCAGCGGGAGAGGCCCTTGTTGCCTCACCCTCGCTGCCGGACGCGGATGACCGCACCCGTGACCGCGTCCTCAGCGCCGTGCTCGAGAATGGTCCTGTCAGCGCAGCCGAGCTGGGAGATCTCCTCGGATTTACTCCCGCCGCCGTTCGCAGGCACCTTGACCATCTTGAACGCAATGGCGTCATTGAGGTCAAGCGTGTTGCCAAGGCCGGTTCAGGTGCCGGTCGGCCCGCGCGTCGCTATGTCCTGAGTTCACAGGGGCAGTCCAAGCTGGGCGATGACTACCTGAACATCGCAAGCTCGGCCCTGCGTCGCCTCCAGGAACTTGCGGGCGAGGACGCTGTCCGGGAGTATGCGGAAGAGCGTTTCGCGGACATGGAAAGGCGCTATGCACCGGAAGTCCAGGCCGCAGGGGACGACATCACCGCCAGGGCCATGGCGCTATCCAAGGCTTTGAGCCGCGACGGCTTTGTAGCCTCCGCCCATTCCATCGAAGCCAAGGCGCCGTTGCCCGCAGCGTTGTCCAGCGTTCAGCTGTGCCAAGGGCATTGCCCCATTCAACGCCTCGCCGCGGAGTTCCCGGTGTTCTGCGATGCCGAGACCAAGGTCTTCTCCCGTTTGGTGGGAGTCGACGTCCGGCGCCTCTCGACGCTCGCGCAGGGCGGACATGTTTGCACCACCCACATACCTACCGGGCGATTGGCTGCCACGGTGCCCCCAGGCGCTGAAGTGCAACCCAAAAGCCCGTATCAGGAATCTAACAACCAGCAAGAAAGGCCGTGATGACGGACCAAATAGCAGAGAAAGCGGTAGCCGACGGCACTGTGATCTCGGAGATTCTGGAGAAGAATCCCGAACTGCACGGTATCGGAAACTACGAGTACGGCTGGGCCGACAAGAACGACGTAGGCGCCAATGCCCGTCGTGGCCTCAACGAGGAGGTCGTCCGCGACATCTCCTCGAAGAAGAACGAGCCCGAATGGATGCTCGATCTGCGCCTCAAAGGCCTGAAGTACTTCGACCGCAAACCCATGCCTACCTGGGGTGCGGACCTCTCGGGCATCGATTTCGATAACATCAAGTACTTCGTGCGCTCCACCGAAAAGCAGGCGGCAACCTGGGAAGACCTTCCCGAGGACATCCGGAACACCTACGAGAAACTGGGCATTCCGGAAGCTGAGCGCAGCCGCCTCGTCTCGGGCGTGGCCGCCCAGTACGAGTCCGAGGTTGTCTACCACCAGATCCGTGAGGACCTGGAAGCCCAGGGCGTCATCTTCCTGGACACCGACACCGCGCTGCGTGAGCACCCTGAGATCTTCCAGGAGTACTTCGGCACCATCATCCCCGTGGGCGACAACAAGTTCGCATCGCTGAACACGGCTGTTTGGTCCGGCGGATCATTCGTGTATGTGCCCAAGGGTGTGCACGTCGACATCCCGCTCCAGGCCTACTTCCGTATCAACACGGAGAACATGGGCCAGTTCGAGCGCACCTTGATCATCGCCGATGAGGACTCCTACGTTCACTACATCGAAGGTTGCACGGCTCCGATCTACACCTCGGACTCGCTGCACTCCGCGGTCGTGGAGATCATCGTGAAGAAGGGCGCACGCGTCCGCTACACGACCATCCAGAACTGGTCCAACAACGTGTACAACCTGGTCACCAAGCGTGCCATCTGCGAAGAGGGCGCCACCATGGAGTGGGTCGATGGCAACATCGGCTCCAAGGTGACCATGAAGTACCCGGCCGTCTACCTCGTTGGCGAGCACGCCAAGGGTGAGACGCTGTCCATCGCTTTCGCAGGCGAGGGCCAGCACCAGGACACCGGCTCAAAGATGGTCCACATCGCGCCGAACACCAAGAGTTCCATCATTTCCAAATCTGTCGCCCGTGGTGGTGGCCGCGCTGCCTACCGCGGCTTGGTCCAGGTCCGCGAGGGTGCCAAGCACTCTGCCAACACGGTCCGCTGTGACGCGCTGCTGGTGGACACCATTTCGCGGTCGGACACGTACCCGTACATCGACATCCGTGAGGATGACGTCGTACTCGGCCACGAGGCCACCGTTTCCCGTGTCAGCGAAGAACAGCTCTTCTACCTGATGTCCCGCGGAATGCCGGAGGACGAGGCCATGGCCATGATCGTGCGCGGCTTTATCGAGCCGATCGCCCGCGAGCTGCCCATGGAATATGCCCTTGAGCTGAACCGCTTGATTGAACTTCAGATGGAAGGATCCGTCGGTTAATAATGACTGATATCACTACTGAAAAGGCCCGCATCGGCGCGCCTTCAGCACAGCCCTTTATCGACGGCTTCACGGAGGAAGGCGAGAACCTCTCGCCCATCAACGCTGACGGTTCGACGGCGGCAAAGCCGTCGGCGGGTCCGCTCGCGGGCGCTTCGTCCAAGAGCCACTCCCACGGTGGCGGGGTAGGCGTCCCGGACAGCTCCCGCGCCGGCCGTCTCACCTCGTACAACCTTGACGATTTCAAGGCACTGACCGGACTCGAAGAGGACTGGCGGTTTACTCCGCTTCGTCGTCTCCGTGGGCTGCACTCCGAAGCCCTTATCGGCGCGGCGCCGGCTGTCACGGTTTCCGCACCCGCCGACGTCACTGTCGAAACTGTCGGCCGTGATGACCGCCGCATCGGCTTGGCCGGCATTCCGGAAGACCGTGTTTCTGCCAACGCCTGGTCCGGCTTCAAGGAAGCCACTGTGATCACGGTTCCCTCGGAGACCACGCTCGAGTCGGAAATCACGGTTACCTTGACCGGCGCCGGTACCGATGCCGCTGCCCAGCACATCGTTGTGGTGGCGGAGAAGTTCTCCAAGGGTGTCCTGGTTCTCGGCCACGAAGGTTCTGCCGTTGTGTCGGAGAACGTGGAAATCGTTCTTGAGGACGGCGCAGAGCTGACCGTCGTGTCCCTGCAGGAATGGAACGATGACTCCGTTCATGCTTCGTCCCAGCAGGCGAAGATCGGCCGCGATGCCAAGTTCAAGCACATCGTGGTCAGCCTCGGTGGAGACCTCGTCCGTGTCACCCCGACTGCACGCTTTGCTGCTCCGGGTGGCGAGGTTGAACTGTTCGGCCTGTACTTCGCAGACGCCGGCCAGCACCTTGAGCACCGCACGTTTGTTGACCACGGTCAGGCGAACTGCGTGTCCAACGTGCTGTACAAGGGTGCTTTGCAAGGCAAGGGTGCACACACCGTATGGGTGGGCGATGTCCTGATCCAGAAGAATGCCGAAGGAACCGACAGCTACGAGAAGAACCAGAACCTGGTTCTGACCGATGGCTGCCGCGCCGACTCCGTGCCGAACCTGGAGATCGAGACGGGTCTCATTGCCGGTGCAGGCCACGCCAGCGCTACCGGACGTTTCGACGACGAGCACCTCTTCTACCTCATGGCCCGCGGTATTCCGGAAGAAGTTGCCCGCAGGCTCGTAGTCCGCGGCTTCCTCAACGAGATCATCCAGAAGATCAACGTACCGGCCATCGAAGATCGCCTGACGGACGCTGTTGAGCGCGAGCTCGCCGCGACCGAGAACTAACGACGAACCCAACAAAGACAGGCAGTCCGGACAAGCATGAGTGAACAAACCAAGGGCGAACTGGTATGCAACGCCAATGACATCCAGGTCAAGCAGGCCCTGCGGGTTCTCATTGACGACTATCCCGTAGCGATCGTCAGGGATTCCATGGGCGAAATCCACGCCATTGGCGATACCTGCTCGCATGCGGATATCTCGTTGTCCGAAGGCGAAGTTGAAGGTTGCGCAATCGAATGCTGGGGACACGGTTCCCAGTTCGATCTCCGCAGCGGACAACCCCTCCAGCTGCCCGCCTACGATCCCGTGCCCGTGTTCGCCGTCACCCTCGACGGCGAAGACGTCTACGTGGACGTGACCAACGTTGTGAACGGCGCTTCGGTAGAGAACTACTGAGCGCCCAGTACCGCCAGACTTACGAACGAAAAGAAAGAAGAGCATGTCTACTCTTGAGATCAACGACCTGCACGTCAGCATTGAGACGGAGCAGGGCACCAAGGAGATCCTGAAGGGCGTCAGCCTGACCATCAGGACCGGCGAAACCCACGCCATCATGGGCCCCAACGGCTCGGGCAAGTCCACCCTCGCCTCCACGATCGCCGGCCACCCGCGCTACACGGTCACCAGCGGCACCATCACGCTGGACGGCGAGAACGTGCTGGACATGAGCGTCGACGAGCGCGCCCGCGCCGGCCTCTTCCTGGCCATGCAGTACCCGGTGGAGGTCCCCGGCGTGACCATGACCAACTTCCTGCGCACCGCCAAGACCGCAATCGACGGCGAAGCACCGGCACTTCGTACCTGGACCAAGGACGTCAAGGCTGCCATGCAGCAGCTGCGCATCGACGCCGACTTCGCCCAGCGCAACGTCAACGAAGGCTTCTCCGGTGGTGAGAAGAAGCGCGTGGAGATCCTGCAGCTGGAACTCTTCAAGCCGAAGTTCGCCATCCTGGACGAGACCGACTCCGGCCTCGACGTCGATGCTTTGAAGGTTGTCTCCGAAGGTGTGAACCGTGCGCACGACGCCGGTAACATGGGCACCCTGCTCATCACCCACTACACCCGCATCCTGCGCTACATCAAGCCGGAATTCGTACACGTATTCGTGGACGGCAAGGTTGTCGAGGAGGGCGGCCCCGAGCTGGCCGACCGCCTTGAAGAAGAGGGCTACGACCGCTATGCGCCAGGCGCCGGCGTTGCCGTTGCTCCTGCCGTGCAGGCCTAGTTAGGATCGTCCCATGACCGAAATCAAAGCGGCGCGTACCAGCCTCGAGGACGTCGAGGAAGCGCTCAAGGACGTCATTGACCCCGAACTCGGCGTCAACGTGGTGGACCTTGGCCTCCTCTATGGCCTCAAGTACTCGGACGAGGACGGCGCCCTCCTGATCGACATGACGTTGACCACGGCGGCCTGCCCGCTGACGGATGTGCTTGAAGAACAGGTAGGCAAGTCCCTCGACGGAGTTGTTGACGATTGGCGCCTGAACTGGGTCTGGATGCCGCCATGGGGTCCGGAGCGGATCACCGACGACGGCAAGGACCAGATGCGGGCCCTCGGCTTCAACATCTGATCCGGGATTTCCGCCCGCTAATGCGGGCATAAAGAAGGGTTCCGGGCTATATGCCCGGAACCCTTCTGCTCTTTAAGCGTGAAAGCTATGGGGTTGCCACTCCGAAGGTGTCGCACTTGTTGATGTCACCTGTGCTGTAGCCCTGATAGAACCACTTCTGCCGTTGTTGGCTGGATCCGTGCGTCCACGATTCGGGGGAGACCCGTCCAGTGGCCGCTTCCTGGATCCGGTCATCTCCGACGGCGGAAGCAGCCGACAGCGCGTCCTGCAGGTCCTGCTCGGTGAGGGGATCAAGGAAGGGCTTGCCGCTGGCATCAGTCTGCGTGGTGGCGTGGCGAACCCACAGCCCTGCATAGCAATCGGCCTGCAGTTCCACCCGAACGCCTCCCGACTGGGGTCCTTGCGGATCCTGCTGTGCCCGGTCGAGGTTGCCCAGGATGTTCTGGACATGGTGACCGAATTCATGGGCCACCACATATTCCTGGGCGAGCGGGCCGCCCGAAGAGCCAAACCGTGTCACCAGTTCATCGAAGAACCCGGGGTCGAAATAGGCCTTCACGTCGGCGGGGCAGTAGAACGGTCCAACAGCCGTGGTGGCCGGACCGCATCCGGTGTTGGTGGCCTGGTCAAAGATGACCGTTCCTGGCCGCGAGTATTTCACATTGTATTGGGCCAGGTAGTCGGGCCAGAAAGCGTTGAGGCTGTTAACTGTTCCGGTGATGCGGCAGTCGAGACGCTTGTCCGCGTCAGCCCCGGTCTGACACTCCTGCACGCCCCCTGCTCCGGTTCCGCTTTCGACGGCGGGAGGCGCGCTCCCGCCACCGCTCAGGTCTCCGAGGATGTTGGGGTTGATACCGAAGAGGGCGAGCAGCAGCACCACGATGCCACCACCGATGCCACCACCGATTTTGGTCCCTCTGCCCATACCACCGCCACGTCGGTCCTCGACTTGGGACGGGTCAAGCTGCGCGCCATCGTTGAAACTCATACTGTCAGAATAGACGTCACTTTTGATGCCAGGGTGCGGACACTGCCGTAAAATTGGCGGATGCCTTTCCTGGACAAACTTCACATCTGGGCTGATGAGCGCCCGCACGACACCGCCGTCGTCGTGGGCAGCAGCCGGATCACGTGGGCCGGACTTCGCGACGGCGCAGCAGGACTGCTGGCCGCCTCCGGCTCCACGACGGTGCTGGCCGAACCAAACTCCGTTGACTTCGTTGAGCGGTACGCTGCCGCCGTCGCGGGGGAGCGACGCTGCGCAGTCCTTGACCCCCTCTGGCCTGCTCCAATGATTGAAGACGTAGCCTCGCGCCTTGTTGAATCCCGCGACTGCGGCGCAGCCGAAACTGCCGGAACAGCCGGAACCGCAATGGGGAGCGGTCTGCATGACGGAGATCCTTCAAGCACGTTCCTGGTTGGCCTGACCTCGGGTACTACCTCTGTTCCCAAAGCCTTCACCCGTTCCCGCCGCTCGTGGCAGGTCTCGTTCGAGGCTTCCATCGAATTCTTCGGACTCTCGCAGGATGACCACACGCTGGCGCCGGGCCCGCTTTCCGCGAGCCTGAACCTTTATGCCCTCTCCGAGTGCCTTTACGCGGGGGCCGCGTTCCACACCCTCGAATCATTCGATGTCGGAGACGCCCACGCGTCCATCAGCCATGACGGCATCACCCGCTTGGTCCTTGCCCCCACCATGCTGCGGTTGCTGAGCGAACGGGGCTTGGCGGGCGACGTGGACGCCTCCGGTATCCGCAGTATCATCTGCGCCGGTTCGAAGCTGGACGCGCGGACCCTGGAGGCTGCCAGGCGCTGGGCACCGCATGCTGCCATTTATGAGTACTACGGCGCTTCGGAGTTGAGTTTCGTCTCGGGTACCCGGCTGGCCGCCGGTGAACCGCTGGATGTGGGGGGCACGGGCATCGGAACCCCCTTCCCGGGCGTGGAGCTCAGCATTCTCGACGACGCCGGCAACGTCTTGCCCGAAGGCACCCACGGCAACATCAGCGTGCGCAGCGGAATGGTCAGCAATGGCTACTTGTGGGGCGACGACGGGCACGCCCTACGCTGCCTCAACGGCTGGTACACGGTAGGGGACCAGGGCTACCTCCGAGGGGGAGTCCTCCACATCCTTGGCCGGCGTTCGGACATGATCGTCACTTCAGGGAAGAACGTGTACCCGCACGAGGTGGAACTGGCCATGGCCTGTGTGCCGGGCATCGAGGTGGCGGTCGCCGCCGGCGCACCTGACGACATCCGCGGTCAAAAGGTGATTGCCGGCGTCGTTCCTGCCTATGGCGCCGTGACGGCGACGCAGCTCCGCACCGGGCTCGACGGCCTGCTGGCGCGGGATAAGTGGCCGCTGCAGTTCTACCTGCTCTCCGAACTGCCAATAACGGATCGTGGCAAAGTCAGCCGTAAGGTGCTGCTGGATTGGATCAAGAACCATGATTCCAGGGCACAGCCCCTTGGTTAGCACGGCGACGCAAACGGACCCCGCCCGGCAACCTGTCATCATTGCGGCCCTTCGATCGCCGGTTTGCCGCGCCAACGGGCAACTCAAGCATCTCCGCGCGCCGGATCTCCTGGCACCGGTCCTGGCTTCGCTGCTGGAGTCCACGGCGGTGGAACCCTCGGACGTGGACGACGTCATCATCGGCAACGCAGTGGGCGGGGGTGGAAACCTCGCCCGGTACGCCGCGCTCCAGGCCGGCTTGCCTGTCACCGTCCCGGGGCTAACGGTTGACCGTCAGTGCGGCTCTGGACTGGACGCCATAGCGCTGGCATCCCGGCTGGTTGCCGCCGGTGGTGATCCGCTGTTCCTGGCCGGCGGCGTCGAAAGCATCAGTACGGCCCCGGCCAGGGCCAACAAGGATCACGACGGCGGACTGGAGTTCTACTCCCGGGCCACCTTCGTGCCGCCACAGTTCGGAGACCCGGACATGGGGGTCGCTGCGGAAAATGTTGCCAGGACTTTCGGCGTGACCAGGGAGAGGCAGGACGAGTATGCCCTACGCAGCCACCGCCGCGCAGTGGACGCTGCCGCTGCGGGCCGATATTTCGACGAAATCGTCCCGCTGAGCGGCACTGATGGGCCCGTGATGTCCGACGACGGTCCCAGGCCTTCGCTGCGACCCGCTTTGATGGCCCGTTTCCCGGCCGCCTTCGTGACCGGTGGAACAGTCACGGCAGCGAACTCGTGCTTCGACGCGGACGCCGCGTCCGCCGTCGTGGTGACCTCCATGGCGCGGGCACGCGCGATGGGTGTGGTGGACGGACTCGAGGTGCTTGGCAACGACACGGCAGGCGTTGATCCGGACCTGCTGGGTATTGGTGCCGCCCATGCTGCCGAACGATTGCTCGCCAGTCGTGGTGTGGCAGCAAACACGCTGGACCTCATCGAGTTCAACGAGGCGTTCGCATCGCAAACCATCGCATGCCTGGAACACTTGGGCCTGGATCCTGCCCGGGCGAACCGTGAAGGCGGTGCCCTGGCGTTGGGTCACGGGTACGGTGCATCGGGGGCGGTTCTGGTGACGCGGCTCTTGGCGCAGGCCAGGAGACGGTACCGCGAGACTGGGTCCGGGACCCTCGGGCTGGCGATGATCAGCATCGCCGGCGGCATGGGCACCGCCAGCCTTTTGCGTTACTCGCGGCTCTGACTCAAGGGTGCTTCGTCGGCTTCGCCCAGCCCCCTGGCAGCTAGGGCGTCGCCGGTCTGTCGTGCATAGGCCACGGTCGAGATGAACACGGGCAGGACCAAGGCCCTGGGGTTCCGTTCAAGGCCCCGGGCGCGCGCGGAATCGCGGACATCGGCGAAGGCGCCGGCGATAAACGGGATGCTGCGGAGCATCACGGCAATGGTCAGTGCGAAACGTTCGGGATCGGCGCCGAACCGGCGGAACGGTTTGGAGATGGACACCACGCCATCCAGCAAATCCTGCACGGGGGTGGTGGCGGTCAGCACTGAAGCGGCCACGACGCATACCAGTACATTCAGCACGATGCGCGCCGCTGTTGGTCCGCCCAACTGCCACCACTGGAAAAGACCGATGGCCAGAAGGATGGGCGTGACCATCCAGAGGGATCCCAGGAGTCGTTTGATTCCAGCACCGCTGAGCAGGAAGAGCCCGCACATGACGATGAAGACGGCCAGGGATACTGCCCAGTCGACAATCAGGAACGACGCCGTTCCGCAGGCCGCCACCACAAGGAATTTCAGCCACAGGGGAGTGCGGTGTATCAGGGAACTGCCAGGGACGTGCTGTGCGAGCAGGTGGCCGTGGCCCCTCACCTCGGTAACCCTTCCACGGGCATTTCAACTGCTGTACCTTCGCACAGCGCACGGTAATGGGCCACGGCTTCGGCCGCGCCGCCGTCGAACACTATGCGACCGTCCTCCACCACCAGGACCCGGTCCATGTCGAGGACCAGGTCGAGGTCATGCGTGGACATGATGACCTGTTGGTCCAGCCCCGCAATGGTTCGGCGCAGGAGCTCACGGTTGCGCAGATCCAGCAGGGTGGACGGTTCATCAAGGACCAGAACCCCTGGGTTGACGGCCAGCACCGCGGCCAGTGCGAGCAGCTGGCGTTCTCCGCCGGAGAGTTCATAGATGCTCTGGTCGGCGACGCGGAGGAGCCCGAAGCGGTCGAGGACGGCTTCAGCCCTGGCAGTACGTTCCTTGGGGTTCCTGACGGAACGTCGCAGGGACAGCTCAACATCCTCCCGCCCTGTCGGCATGACCAGCTGGGACAAAGGATCCGTGAAAACGAAACCTACGTTCGCCCGCACCCGGCGGACATCTGCATCCGTGCTGCGGCCATGCACCACGACTGTTCCATCAGTGGGAGCCACCAGACCGTTGAAGAGCCGGAGAAAGGTGGACTTGCCGGAGCCATTGGCGCCGATCACACCGATACGACACTCCGTGAGCTCCAGGGAAAACCGGTGCAGCAGTGTCTTGGGTGCGTCGCCGGTGTCCACAGCCACGCGCACCGAGACCCCATTGAAACTGATGCTGTTCAACTTCCCTGCTTAACCCGACGTACCAGGACATCCGGGAATGCCTTGTGAATTGCCAGTGCGATGATCACGGCCAGGACGTTCTTGAGGGTGTCCCCGGGAAGGAACGGCAGGTCAGCGAGCAGTGCCTTGCTGAAGTCGAGTTTGGCGTTGACCATCATGCCGAGGACGCCCAGGCCATGGACAACAACGAGACTGCTGGCCATGGTGGCAGCGAACAGCCAAAGTCCCCGGTATTTGATGGTCCTGCGGATCACTACGGCGGCAAGGTAGCCTGTGGCCGCCGCCGCCAGCGGGAAAGCGATGATGTACCCGGCCGAAGGGCTCGCGAGGATACCCAGGCCGCTGCGGCCTCCGCTGAAGATGGGCAAACCTGCCAGGCCCAACAAGACATAGAGTCCGACGGCGGCGAAGCCGCGACCGGCGCCAAGTACCAGTCCGCTGAGCATCACGGTCAGGGTCACCAAAGTGATGGGCACACCAAGGGCGCCCACCGGAATGCCGGGTACGATCGACGACGCGGCCACGAGGGCTGCAAAGACGGCGATGAGACCGATATCGGTTGCGTTCCAGCGTTTGCGTGAGGTGGTGGGCCGCTGCACAGTGACAGCATCGGTCTTGCTCATGACGGGTCCTAACGGATGAGATGGGTGCGATGAAAGTACTTGTTTCCCCTGGCTTCGACAATACGGATGCGGGGCGACGTGGATTTTGGAGCCTCCCTACAAGGGTGCTCGGGGAATCTTTGGCCGTTGGCACAGTTTCCGCTGTTGGAAGAGGATGTCAGTCCGTGCCCTGGGTGCCGGTAGACTTGAACAGGCTGTTCTCACGGCCGCACCCCGCCGCACTCATCGGGCCCACCGGCCCCCGCAGGCGTTCCCCATTGAAAGGCATCACCCGAATTGATTACCGTCCAGGAACTCGAACTCCGCGCCGGCGCACGCCTGCTCATGGACCAGGTCAACTTCAGGGTGGACAAAGGGGACAAGATCGGGCTGGTCGGCCGCAACGGTGCCGGCAAGACGACCCTGACGCGCGTCCTGGCAGGGGAGGGTCTTCCCGCAGGCGGCAAAGTGACGCGCAGTGGCGAGATCGGCTACCTGCCCCAGGATCCCCGGACGCCTGACATGGAACAGCTCGCCCGCGACCGTATCCTCTCGGCCCGCGGCCTGGATGTGGTGGTCGGAAAGCTGAAGAAGGCACAGCAGGAGATGGCCAGCGAAGACGCGTCCATCCAACGGAAGGCCATGAACCGGTACGACCGCTTGGAGTCGGAGTTCCTGGCCGGTGGCGGGTACGCCGCGGAGGCAGAGGCTGCCGCCATTTCCTCGAACCTGGCCCTTCCGGAGCGCATCCTCAACCAGCCGCTCAAGACACTGTCCGGTGGCCAGCGCCGCCGTGTGGAACTGGCCCGCATCCTGTATTCTTCGGCCGAAACGCTGCTGCTTGACGAACCGACCAACCACCTCGACGCCGACTCCATCACCTGGCTGCGGGACTTCCTGAAAGACCATCAAGGCGGCTTGATCGTGATCAGCCACGATGTGGAGCTGCTTGAGGCCACGGTCAACAAGGTCTACCATCTGGACGCCAACCGCGCCCAGATCGATTACTACAACATGGGCTGGAAGCGTTACCTCCAGCAACGCGAAACCGATGAGCGCGCCCGTAAGCGCGAGCGTGCCAACGCAGAGAAGAAGGCCCAGGTCCTGATCGACCAGGCAAACAAGATGCGCGCCAAGGCCACCAAAGCCGTTGCCGCTCAGAACATGGCCAAACGTGCGGAACGCCTTCTCGGCGGGCTTGAAGCGGTTCGTGAAAACGATCGCGTGGCCGCCCTGCGCTTCCCGGATCCTTCACCGTGCGGCAAGACCCCGCTCACCGCGGAGGGCCTGAGCAAGTCCTACGGTTCCCTGGAAATCTTCACGGATGTGGATCTGGCCATCGACCGCGGCTCCAAAGTGGTCATCCTCGGCCTCAACGGTGCCGGCAAGACCACCCTCCTGCGTATGCTGGCCGGAGTCGACAAGCCTGATACGGGCGACATCATCCCGGGCCATGGACTCAAGGTGGGTTATTACGCCCAGGAGCACGAAACGCTGGACCACGAACGTACGGTGCTGGAAAACATGAGGTCCTCGGCTCCGGACATGAAGGACGCAGAGGTCCGCGGGATCCTGGGTTCGTTCCTGTTCTCCGGAGACGACGTCGACAAGCCCGCGGGAGTGCTTTCCGGTGGCGAGAAGACACGCCTGGCGCTTGCCACCATTGTGGCTTCAAGCGCCAATGTGCTGCTCCTTGATGAACCCACGAACAACCTTGACCCTGCCAGCCGTGCCGAAATCCTGGGTGCGCTGAAGAACTACAGCGGCGCCGTCGTCATGGTCAGCCACGATGAAGGCGCAGTGTCAGCTTTGAACCCGGAGCGGGTAGTGCTGCTCCCGGACGGTGTCGAGGACCACTGGAACGAGGACTACCTGGACCTCATCACCCTGGCCTAAGGGCCGGCGGTGCCCCGCATGCATCGCTCTACCGAACCAGGAGTTCCTCGGCGTTCGTGATCCTGCGGAGTTCTTCATAACTGATGGAGAACATGGAGTTGTGGTCGCCGGCGCCGGCCCAGAGGACGGGGTGCTGTTCCAGCGAGGCATCCAGGATGGTCCGGATCCTGCCGGGGTGGCCCAGCGGGGCCACTCCACCCACTTCCTGACCCGTGTGCTCCAGCACGAATGCAGGCTTGGCGCGCCGGATCCTGCCGGTCCCAAGCTGATCTGCCACGAGTGCGGTGTCAACCTTGGCAGCGCCGCTGGCAAGGATCAGCAGCGGTTCGCCATCGACATCGAATATCAGGCTGTTGGTAATAGCTGCCACCTCGCAGCCAAGGACCGCCGCTGCAGCTGCGGCCGTAGGCACCTCGTCATCGAATACTTGGACTGTGTCCTTGGCGCCGGCGGCTATCAGGGCCGACCGCACGTTGTCCACGGGATCAGTAGCCGGTTCAGTAGCCTTGTGCATCCAGGATTGCGTCTTCCTCTTCTTCGGCTGTGGGCCGCTTGTTCTTGCGCGGGGCAGGGGCACGGCGCTTCGGGCTTCCGCCGGCGGCCATGATCTGCTCGTCCTCTTCGTCTTCGGCGTCGATGGCAGCGTTGCGGGCCTGTTGGCGCGCGGCGTAGCCGAACCCAATGAACATCAGGACTCCAAAGGCGAACCATTGAAGGGAGTAGGAGAGGTGGGTTCCTTCTTCGGTGGCCGGTTTGGGGAACGGTGTCGGCATGGGCTGCACGGCAGGGTTCTCGCTGGCCAGCTGTCCGTAGGCTCCGGTGGCGATGGGGTAGGAAAGTTCAGTGGCAAAGCTTGCCAGGTCAATGGAGGCAAGCTGCCCATCCACCGCCCCGCGGTCAAGCTTCGGTTCGGCGGGCTTCAGGCGCGCAACAACGGTGACCTCGCCTGTGGGAGGCGCCGGAACGACGTCGGGACGGCCCGGTGTGTTGTTGCCGATCGGCAGCCAACCGCGGTCGATCACCACCGCCTCGCCGGTGGTGAGGCGGAAAGGAACCACGACGTCGTAGCCTGGCTGGCCGTTCAACGGGCGGTTGCGGACAACGCGCTGCCCGTCGATGTCGTAGCTGCCGCGGAGTTGGACCTGCGTCCATTCCCGTTCGGGATCCAGCGCGTTGAACTGGTCCTTGATCTCGGAATAGGGGATGGGCGTCGCGGAATAGTTGCTGACAACGCGATTGATTTCGGCGAGCGTCTCAGCCCTGCGGTCCATCTGCCAGCGCCCCAAAAACACACAGGCAGTCGCGAAAATCACGGCCAAAACGAAGTACCCCAGCCACTTGCTGGAGAAGAGGAAACGGTACATTCAGCGGGCCTCGTTCACTGCCGGATCATCGGTAAACGGCACCGTCTCTTTCCAGAGGCCCCGGGTCTGCAAGTAGTCTTCAAGCCATTCACGGTGCTCATCGCACGCAAGCCACACCTTTCGACGCTCCGGCGTGTGGATGCGAGGATTGTTCCACAGGAGCTGCCACCCGGCATCCTGGCGGCATCCCTTCCGGGAGCATGTGGCCGCTGCTGTGGCGCGACCGGAGTCCTGGCTGCCCAAGCCTGCGCTGCCAAGATTAAAGATATTCATGAAGCCGTCCGTCCGTCGCCGGGGTTGCCGGCTTCTCCTGCGTGGTCATTCGTTCCGGGGTCTGCTTCTCCGTCGGCCGGTGGGTCGTCCACCAGTTCGCCCTGAAGCACCGTGGGCGCGTCGCCGTCCTGGTCATCGTCAGGCAGGTCCGACCGCTCGAGTTCCGGAACTGCCACATAGTCCAGCAGTGAATCGCTGTGGTCCTCGGCTTTGTCGTTGCCGTTGGCTATGACCACGGCGATCCAGGGGAGAAAGACCGCGCCTGCAATGGCAATGATCTTGAACCAGCCGTCAACGACGAAAATCAGGACGATGCAGACCATGCGGATCCCCATGGCGACGGCGTACTTGATCATTCGTTCGCGCATGTCCTCGGAGTGCGCGGCAGCGGCATCGGTGATGCTGTGGACTTCGGGGTCGCTGGAGACCGCGTCCGGTTCCCCGGGCACTTGCTGCAGGGGGCTGTTCTCTCGTGTCACAGCTGAATCATCACGCTCCAAAGGCCTCTTCCAATTCTCTCACCAAGGCCATAGCCCGCCCAAACCGCGCAGCGTGCCGGTTACCCGCGGGTTGCTGCAGGCGGCGGATAAGATCGAGACAGGAAAATCCCTCTTCACGCGGCATTCGATGACCGCAGAACCTGGAGCAAAAGCATGTCTGAAGCAGTATCCACCGGTCGCAGCGTCCTGATCACTGGCGGTAACCGCGGCATCGGCCTGGCCATCGCGGAATCATTCCTTGCCAACGGCGACAAGGTGGCTGTTACCTACCGCAGTGAAACAGAACTCCCTGAGGGAATCCTGGGCGTAAAGGCCGATGTCACTGATGAAGCTTCGATCGATGCGGCGTTCAAGGTTGTCGAAGAGGCGCACGGGCCGGTTGAGGTTCTGGTGGCGAACGCAGGCATCACCAAGGACACGCTCCTGCTGCGGATGAGCGAAGACGACTTCACCTCGGTTCTCGACACCAACTTGACGGGAGCATTCCGGGTCATCAAGCGCGCCAGCAAGGGCATGATCAGGCTCCGCAAGGGCCGTGTGGTGCTTATCTCCTCCGTATCCGGCCTCTACGGAGCTCCCGGACAGATCAACTACTCCGCTTCCAAAGCCGGAATGGTGGGTATCGCACGGTCCCTGACGCGCGAGCTGGGAAGCCGTGGCATCACCGCCAACGTAGTGGCACCCGGGTTCATCAACACGGATATGACAGCCGAACTGCCGGAGGACACACAGAAGTCCTACCTCGCCAACGTCCCGGCCGGGCGTTTCGCTGAGGCATCCGAAGTGGCCAACGTTGTCCGCTGGGTGGCCAGTGATGAGGCCGCCTACATCTCGGGCGCCGTGATCCCCGTCGATGGCGGCTTGGGAATGGGCCACTGACCCACTACCGCAAACGGTAGTTTTTGTCCGGGGCCGACAACGGATTTCATCGTTGCCGCTGGCATGATGGAATCCGAGCCCACGGAATTTGGATGAACTGAACAAAAGGAGCACGAATGGGAACGCTGGATAACAAGACCGCCATCGTCACGGGGTCTTCCCGCGGAATCGGCGCTGAAGTTGCCAAGATCCTCGCTGGCGAGGGTGCCGCCGTCGTCGTAAATTACCGCCAGAAGGCACCCCGCGCCAACAAGGTGGTGGCCGAAATCCAGGCGGCCGGCGGTCGTGCAGCTGCGGTTGGCGCAGACCTCACCACCGACGAAGGCGTGCATGCCCTGGCCAGCACAGCCATGGAGCAGTTCGGCTCCCTCGACGTGCTCGTGCTCAATGCCTCAGGAGGCATGGAAAGCGGCATGGAGGAGGGCTACGCGCTCAAACTGAACCGCGACGCCCAGATCAACATGCTCAACGCTGCCGTGCCCCTCATGCCGGAAGGTTCGCGGGTGGTCTTCGTGACCAGTCACCAGGCTCACTTCGTGGAGACCGTTCCCACCATGCCTGAGTACGAGCCCGTGGCCAAGAGCAAGCGCGCTGGTGAAGACGCCCTCCGTGCGTTGCTGCCCAGCCTCGCAGACAAGGGCATCTCTCTTGTAGTGGTTTCCGGCGACATGATCGAGGGGACCGTAACGGCAACCCTTCTTGACCGGTCCAACCCGGGAGCCATCGAGGCCCGCCGCGCAGAAGCGGGCAAGTTGTACTCCGTGGAAGAGTTCGCCGCTGAGGTCGCCAAGATGGTGACAGCCGATGTCGAATCCGGACACACCGAGTATGTCGGCGGCGCGGACTACTTCAGCAAAAACGCCGAGTAACTGCGGCTTCTTTCGTTGCGGCCCGGGACTTGTCCCGGGCCGCTTCCTTTTAAGCAGCAGATGATGACATTTTGATAAATTCTGATAAATCTCGCGTCACGAATTGCCAGTGATGGTTTTGTTATTCTTTTTTGCCTTTTGTTAGGTCTTCTGATTGACTCAGCACTGCATCCGGACCCTTTATAACTTCAGTGCTTTTCTGGATGCTTTGCGCATTACGGCCTTTCGACAGCCGTTCACGCATTAGTGCGGATTAGGAGCTTCTGTGGACCTGCTATTGCATGCGGATGGTATTCATGCCTCACATGACCAGCGCCGCATCCTCAAGGGTGTCGATTTCTCATTGCATCGAGGCGAGATACTTGGACTGATCGGAACCAACGGGGCAGGGAAGACCACCCTGATGGATGTCCTGTCGGGATCGCTCAGGCACGAGTCCGGATCCATGACGTTGGCGGGAGAAAAATACGGTCCCGATTCGCGCGAAGAAGCGCAGGCCTGTGGCGTGGGGATTGTTCCGCAGAACTTCCGCCTCGATCCCGGCATGACAGTGGCCGAGGCCGTGTACCGGGGCACCTTCCAATCCGGAAAGCCCCATACGGAACTTCGGGGTCCCGCCCTGAAACTCATCAAGGACGCCGGCTTGGACCTGGATCCTGACGCGACAGTGGGCACCCTGGTCCGGGCCGAACAAACGCTCGTTGAAGTCCTGCGGATGGTGGCTGAGGAAGCACAACTGGTCATTATGGATGAAGTGGCTGCTTCCCTTCCTGATCACGACGTCGCCGCCCTGCACCAGGTCCTCCGAATGCTGATCAGCCAAGGGCGGGCGATCATCTACATCACCCACCGCCTCGATGAAGTCCATTCAATCGCGCACCGCATTGCCGTGTTGCGCGATGGCAGGGTCCACAGAGTCGTTGAGGCCAGCCGGACCGACGCCGATGAACTGGCTTTCCTGTTGCTGCAGCACAAACCGGCGGGCGGCCAGCGGCCTGCGGAGCCGGCCGGCGATGACGAGGTGCTGCGGGTCATGAACCTCAATGTTGAGGACTCAGTCCGGGACGTGACCTTCAGCGTCGGCAAAGGCGAAATTTTCGGACTGCTCGGAACCCATCAATCGGGTGTCTACCACTTGCTCGAATCATTGGTGGGTAGGAGGCCCCGCACCTCGGGAGAGCTTTTCCTGCATGGACAGTCCATTGACATCCAGGGTCCTGAGGACGCCCTGCGGCACAGGATCGGTTACCTCTCGGACGACGCCGGACACGTGGAAACAACAACCAGCATTGCCACCGGCCTGCGTGAGGATTCTGTCGAAGCAGGATTGCAGGACGAGATTGCCGGGCTCCGTGGAGTGATAGACCTTGTGCGCCGCATGCGCATCAGCACGACGAACATCCACGGTTCTGTTACAAACCTGTCAGGCGGGGACCGCCAGAAGGTCTCCCTCGCCAAATGGATGACGAGCGGCTGTGACGTGTTGATCCTGAGTCATCCGAGCCGCGGCATCGACATTGGGGCGAAGGACGTTGTGTACCAGATGCTCAACGAACTGAGGGAGACAGGTGTCGCGATCATTCTGCTGTCCTCGGATCTCACGGAACTAGTCAACTGGTGCCACCGGATAGGAGTAGTCCGCGATGGTGAGCTTGTCACCATCGAGGCAAACGCCAACACCAATGAGGACGTTTTGGTCTACCACATGCTGGGCAAAGCCGTCGCCTCGGCAAACAGTGGTGCCCGGAGGGTGAAGAGCCAGCGCCTGGAGACAGTGTCCGAAGACGGCCACTAACAGGGGACAGCCACTGATAAGGGAGGGCCGCGGTCAAGCGGCCGTCCCCATGCTGACGACCTTGATCAGATGGTGATTCCCTTGGCTACGTTGTTGAGTTTGTGACGGGCCAGGGCGAGGTTTGCGTAGGTACGATCGAGCACCAAGTACACAAACAATCCCTTGGAGTCACGTGAATTCAGGATGTTGATGAGGTGGTACTGCCCACCCAGGGTGATGAGAATGTCTTCGATATCTCCGTCCAGGCTGAGGTCAGCCATGGTGCGCAGCTTTGCGCTCACCACATTCGAGTTTCCGGCCGCCGCTACCCCGAGATCGAATCCGGGGTTTCCTCCCTGCGCGAGTGCCATGCCACTGGAATAGTCGACGACGGCCGCGCCAGTAGCGCCTTCAATGGACAGCAGTTGCTTTATGGCTTCATCAAGCGTGCTCATGTTGCATTCTTCCTGTTTGGTAATGACTTCAGTGGAATACGGGAGATGGACATTTGCCCTCGATTCCTCCAACAGGGTAGGCACATTCGCCGATTAAAAAGCAGCTCGATTCCAAGATTTCGTGAATAATCCGCGCTCGACCCATCGCGCGTAACAATCAAATTACGTATTCGATTTCTTGCGTCACGAAATCGAGTCACGTGTTTCTTGTGACATTCGCATGCCGGGGTCCGACACCCCGAAAAGGACCGGTTTCGTCCGTCGTCCCTGGCCCACGGGAAGGCTGTGCGCGTCTTCCGTGGTGCCTCCGAACCACGACTGCCGCCAGCGGCACCAGGACAAGCACGGCGAAGGACCCGATAAGGGCTGCTATCGCCGCACCAAGAATGAGTATGGCCATGAGGCCGATCTGGACAATCGTCGCGTCAAGGCCGGCCAAGCCAACGGACGCTCCCACGTGTGTTTGCTGAATAACCATCTTTCGCTCCTGGGGATCTGGTTGCTGTGAGTCACCAATAGGTGGGACAGCAGCGTCGATCGTGTCGCGAAAAAACCGGGAAGTCCGTCGAGCAGGGTCAGACGTTGGCGATGTGCCGCACAGCGTCGAGGTAGGGCATATTGATCGCGGCGTCCGCCACTGCACGGACCGCAGGCTTGGCGTTGAATGCCACACCGATCCCGGCCGCGCCCAGCATGTCGAGGTCGTTCGCGCCGTCACCGACAGCGATCGTGTGCGCCAACTCGATTCCCTCGGCCGCAGCCCACTGCCTCAAGTACTTCTCCTTGGCAGCCCGATCGATGACGGCCCCCAGGACTTTGCCGGTCAACGCGCCGTCGACGATTTCAAGCTCATTGGCAACCCAGTAATCAAGGCCCAGATCATCTGCGATGGGCCCAAGGATCTGGTTGAAGCCACCGGAAACAACAGCCACCACGTGGCCGGCCGCCTTGAACGCGGCCACGAGTTCTGCCGCCCCCAAGCTGAGGCGTACCTCGTCGCGGACGGAATTCACGACGTCGGCCGGCAGGCCCGCCAACACGGCCACACGGGCATGGAGGCTCTGCGCAAAATCCAATTCACCCCGCATGGCAGCTTCGGTGACGGCAGCGACCTCTTCGCGCTTGCCCGCATATGCTGCGAGCAGCTCGATGACTTCCTGCTGGATGAGCGTTGAATCCACATCCATGATGAGCAGCTTGCGCCCTGCCTGCCGAAGGCTTGCAGGTACCAGGGCGGTATCGGCGCCCTCGACGGCAGCTTCGGCCACCCGGCGTCGAAGATTGGACAGCTCGGCGGGCGAATCAAGCCGCACGTTCAATTCAGACGTAAAGACGCCGAACCTGTCATCGCCGCTGTGTGATTCCGCTGACACTTCTGCGCCTGCGTCGGCCAGTACCTTGTGCACGCCCTCAAGCGAATCGGGGGATAGTTTCACGCCATAGCTGACCGCAGCCAAGTTCGAAGTCATGGCTTCAATCCTACTGAGGGCGCTCCGTCCACCCGAAACTGTTTCGACTCATATACGAGCAGAAACATCAGTTATCAGTCATGTGCAGTTTTGTCCTAGTGTCTACTGCTATGAGTGATGTTCTGGAATTGGCCTCCGTCAGCGTTGTCCGCGGCAAGAAGACCCTGCTGGACAAGGTGGACTGGCAGGTCAACGAAGGCGAACGTTGGGTCATCCTTGGTCCGAACGGCGCGGGCAAGACGACTCTTCTCCAGATTGCGGCCGCGCGCCTCCACCCCAGCAGCGGCAAGGCCGGAATCCTCGACGAAACCCTGGGTCGTGTCGATGTCTTCGAACTCCGGCCCCGGATCGGACTCTCCTCCGCAGCGCTGGCTACCCAGATCCCCGAGCATGAGAACGTCCTGAACGTAGTGGTCACTGCAGCGTACGGCGTCACCGGCCGCTGGCGGGAAGGCTATGAGCGCGACGACGAACGGCGCGCCTTTGGCCTCCTGAACGACTGGGGGATGGGCCCCCTTCTCAACCGCACCTTCGCAACATTGTCTGAAGGTGAGCGGAAGAGGGTACAGATCGCCCGCGCCCTGATGACCGACCCCGAACTGCTCTTGCTGGATGAGCCTGCCGCCGGCCTTGATCTTGGCGGCCGCGAAGAGCTGGTTCACAAACTCGGCGAACTCGCCAGCGACCCGGCCGCGCCGGCCATGGTCCTGGTGACCCACCACCTTGAAGAAGTACCTCCGGGATTCACCCACGCCATGCTGCTCCGGGAAGGGGGCGTGGTGGCTGCCGGTCCCATCAAGGACGTCCTCACTGACGAGCACCTCGGCAACACTTTTGGCCTGGCGCTGGACGTTTCCGAAAACGCCGGGCGCTACACAGCCACCGCACGGCGCTAGGGCGGACCGGGACAAACGTGGAGATTCTTAGCAGCATCCTGGTCTTTTTTGCGGGCTTGTGGGCCGGCACCATCAACGCAGTAGTCGGCTCGGGCACCTTGGTGACCTTCCCCGTGCTGATCGCCCTGGGCGTGGCGCCCGTCGTCGCTTCCATGAGCAACGCGATGGGTCTCGTAGCCGGTACGGCCGCCGGCGCCTGGGGTTACCGCCGCGAACTGGCCGGCCGCGGCGGGCAGCTGCTCAAGCTGATGCCGGCATCGCTGTTGGGTGGCATCACCGGCGCATGGCTGCTCCTCCACCTGCCGGAAAAGGTGTTTGGCTACGTGGCACCTGTGCTGCTGGTCGCTGCCTTGCTCATGGTGCTGTTCCAGCCCAAACTCCAGGCATGGATCCGC
The DNA here is from genome assembly GCF_049315185.1 of Paenarthrobacter sp. C1. NCBI lineage: Bacteria > Bacillati > Actinomycetota > Actinomycetes > Micrococcales > Micrococcaceae > Paenarthrobacter > Paenarthrobacter sp. C1. The sequence continues at coordinate 2,347,562 of NZ_CP186052.1, forward strand.
AACAGGGAACAGAACCCCGAGCATGCCATCAAGGACAAGAGCCACGGCATCCTCCTGGTGGTCCTGATCTACCTCGCCGGGGTTTACGGCGGTTACTTTGTGGCCGCGCAAGGAATCCTCCTGGTGGGGATCCTCGGAGTTTTCCTCTCCGGCACCATGCAAAATGCCAACGCCATGAAGAACATCCTCACCCTGACGGTGAACATGGTTGCCGCTGTTTCCTATCTCATCTTCGCCTTCGACAGAATCAACTGGTGGGTCGTCCTGCTCATTGCCGTCAGCTCCACGATCGGCGGGCTGCTTGGGTCGAAGGTTGGCCGGAAGTTGTCGCCCAAGGTGCTGCGCGGCGTCATCTTCACCCTCGGTATTGTGGCGCTTGGCTTCATGATCGCCAACCTCCTGAAGTGATCCCGGGGTGACATTCCACTACCTTGAGTCCGCTGACGATCCACGCGTCAGTGACTACACAACACTTACCGATGTGCACCTCCGGAAGCTCCGGGAGCCTCGCGAGGGCATGTATATCGCCGAGTCCTCCAGGGTCCTGCGCAGGGCGTTGGCCGCCGGCCACCAGCCGCGTTCCTTCTTCCTGGCCGAGAAGTGGCTGGAGGACCTCACCGACGTCTTCCAGGCCTATCCGGAGGTGCCGGTCTTCATTGGGAAAGCGGCACTCCTGGAGGAAATCACGGGCTTCCACCTCCACCGGGGAGCCATGGCCGCCATGCACCGCCCGGCTCCCGTCCCGCTGGAGGAACTCCTGGCATCCGCCAGGCGCGTCGCCGTGCTCGAAGACATCGTGGACCACACCAATGTGGGGGCTATTTTCCGGTCGGCGGCTGCACTGGGGGTGGACGCCGTCCTGGTCTCGCCACGGTGCGGCGACCCGTTGTACCGCCGCAGCGTGCGCGTCAGCATGGGCACGGTCTTCCAGGTCCCCTGGGCACGTTTGGAGAGCTGGCCACAGGACCTGGGACGCCTCAAGGAACAGGGCTTCACGGTGGCAGCCATGGAACTGACAGACGACGCCCTGGACCTTGACGACCTCGCCGCCAGGGAGCTCCCGAAACTGGCGCTGGTGCTGGGAACCGAAGGTGCCGGCATGAGCGCAGAGACCCTTGCCGCCGTCGACCTCGCTGTCAAGATCCCCATGCGCGCCGGCGTCGATTCCCTCAACGTGGCAGCTGCCTCCGCCGTGGCATTCTGGGAACTCCGTCCGCGGGGCTGACGCTGGTTCGTATGGCGTGTTCGTTTCGGCTATGATTGGTTGTTGGCCCGGAAGCTGGAATGTTGCATTGCAGCCCACGGACCACCTCCATTCATACCTGGCAGCTGGCAAAATCCAGTTGCGTGAACAAAAGGTCCCATTATGAAGTCTGATATCCACCCGAAGTACGAAGCTGTTGTATTCAACGACCTGGCTTCCGGTACGCAGTTCCTGACCAAGTCCACCGTGTCTTCCTCGAAGACCATCGAGTGGGAAGACGGAAACACCTACCCGGTTATCGACGTCGAAATCTCCTCGGAGTCCCACCCGTTCTACACGGGCAAGCAGCGCATCATGGACTCCGCTGGCCGCGTCGAGCGCTTCAACGCCCGCTTCAAGGGCTTCGGCGGCAAGAAGTAACCACTTCACCCCAAGGCTTTCAAAAGCCCGCATTACCGGATTCTCCGGCAATGCGGGCTTTTGCGTTTTCCGGCAAGATGGAAACCATGACTTCCCAGCCGACACCTGAAACCGATAACGACGACGCCGGGACCCGCCTTCACGGCGAATATAAAGTTCCCGGCGGCAAACTGGTGGTGGTGGACCTGGATGTGGTGGACGGCCTGTTTGCCAACGTTTCGCTGAGCGGCGACTTCTTCCTCGAACCCGATGAAGCCCTGCAGGACATCAATGGGGCACTGACAGGACTTCCCGGGAACTCAACAGCAGCAGATATTGCCGCGGCGGTCAGCGCCGGATTGCCCGCCGGCGCAACGCTGTTCGGTTTCTCCGCAGAGGCTGTGGCCATTACAGTCCGACGCGCATTGTCCAAAGCCACCAGCTGGGACGACCACCAGTGGGACGTCATCCCGCCGTCAGTTCTCCCGACCCATGTGAACGTCGCACTGGACGAAGTACTGACCGAAGAAGTCGGCGCCGGGTTGCGTAATCCCACGCTAAGGTTCTGGGACTGGGAGGAGCCATCAGTAGTCATCGGCAGCTTCCAGTCGGTCAAGAACGAGGTTGATCCTGAGGGCGTTGCCCGCCACGGCATCACCGTGGTCCGCCGGATCAGCGGCGGCGGAGCCATGTTCATGGAGGCCGGCAACTGCATCACGTATTCCCTGTACCTGCCACAGACCCTGGTGGACGGCATCAGCTTCGCCGACTCATACGCGTTCCTGGATGCCTGGGTCATGGCAGCACTCGAGAAGCTGGGAATCACCGCTTTTTATGTGCCCCTCAATGACATCGCAACGGACCAGGGCAAGATCGGCGGAGCCGCCCAGAAGCGGCTTGCCAACGGCGGCATGCTCCATCACGTCACCATGAGCTACGACATCGACGCCGACAAAATGGTCGAAGTGCTGCGGATCGGCAAGGAGAAGCTTTCGGACAAGGGCACCCGCAGCGCCAAGAAACGCGTGGACCCCTTGCGTCGCCAGACCGGCATGGCGCGGGCCGCAATCCTGCAGGCCATGCAGGAGGTCTTTACCGAGCGATACGGTGCCTCAGAGTCCGTGCTCACTGAAGCAGAGCTTGCAGAAGCCAGGAAACGCGTGGACTCCAAGTTCGGTACCAGTGAATGGCTGAACCGGGTTCCCTGATCATCATGACCGGAGTTGGATTGACCGGAGTTGGAAACTGCCGGGTTCTGGATACTGTCGGGTTCACTGCGCACGCCCATGCACCGGCCGGGCGTTCACCGGGGGCTCGCCAACTTCGTCGATGGTATGGCCGCTGCAGGCAGTTGTAGTGACGCTGGCCCTGTCGATGCGGGACACGGTGAACCATCGCATGGCATCGCGCAGCCGGCACCAGCCCACCAAGTACCACCGTCCGTTCGTGGAGGCGAAAAGCACAGGTTCCACGTCGCGGATGGTCGTCGTCCCGTCTGCCGAGGTGTAACTGATACGGACCACTCGCTGCGCGGCCATTGCTTCCTCCAGCGCTGACCTGGTTTTGCGCGACGGGGAGCGAACCTCATTGACCCAGATGCGACCGGCCAGTTCGTCTGCTTTAGCCTTGGTTCCGGGATCGAGGACGTCCAGGATTTTGTGGATACCCGCTGCGGCCAGGTCTGCGTACGGCGCATCGGGCGCTGCGGACACAGCCGCCATGAGGGCCACGGCCTGCGCCGGGGACAGGGTGACGGGCGGCAGGGCGGACCCTGCAGCCAGTCCGTAACCACCGCCGGGACCTGGGCGGGACCAGATGGGCGCCCCGCTGTTCTCCAGGGCATCAAGGTCTCTCTTGACGGTGCGTACGGATACCGCGAACTCCCTGGCCAGCATGTCGGCGGAGACCCCCCGAGCACCGCTGCGGCGCAACATCTCAGAGAGGGCATGGAGGCGTTCGACTCTTCTCACTGTTCGAATCTTCCCAAATTCATGACACAAATAGTGACATACCCTTGTCCACGGCGCCTGCGAGGGTGGTGTCATGACAACTTCCACTAACCGCCCAACCATCATTCTCCTCGCCGGCCACTGGTTGGGCGCTTGGGCCTGGGACGAGGTCCTGGAACACTTGGGGTCCCATGACTCACGCGCGACGGCATTGACCTTGCCCGGCCTCGATCCCGACGACCCCGACCGTGCCGCGAGGACCCTCGACGATCAGGCAGCAGCGATCCTGGACGCCATGGCGCGACTCGGGGTATCCGAAGACCAGCCGGCGGTCCTCGTCGCCCACAGTGGTGCAAACGCACCTGCCAGCCTCGTCCTGGACCGACGCCCTGAGCTCATCCACCGAATGGTCTGGGTAGACTCGGGCCCTCTGGCGCCGGGAAGTATCTTCGCCCCGGACTTTCCGGACGGCTTGGCGGAGCTTCCGTTGCCGTCCATCGATGTCCTCGCAAGCCAAGCGAGCCTGGAAGGCCTGAACACCGGGGACCTTGAGCGCTTCCAGGCCAGGGCCGTCCCGGAACCCGGCCCCGTGCTTCGTCAGCCCGTCGAGCTCACGAACGACGCCCGCCGCAAGGTCCCCACCACACTGGTGTGCTGCTCGATACCCGGCACGACCGTGTTGGAGCTCGCCCTCTCAGGCCATGGCATGTTTGCCGAAGTCGCGCACATCGAGAACCTCGACGTTCTTGACCTCCCCACGGGGCACTGGCCCATGTGGAGCCGTCCCCGCGACCTCGCCAGGGCCATTCAGTCAGAAGCTACCCGGAACAACTGAAGAGCATTCCTGGACCGCCGGCGCGGAAAGCCTGCGCAGCCTACAGGAGCAGGAACGGGTTTGGGTCCGGTCCTGAATGACAGCTAAACCTGTGCCGACTGTGCTGTGTTTGCCGACTGCGCTGTGAGGGACCGCAGGAGGTGGCTCCGCTGCTCAATGATGATGCGCCGTAACGCGCGCGGGGCATCAGAGTGGTGGTGGAGCCATTCATCCGTCCTGAGCACGACCGGATGGCCGGAGGGCTCCATTCCCTCCGCGAGGTCCTGGGCCGCCGGGAAGAGGCCCCTGACGATCCTGCCGGCAATTTCAATGCTCCGCTCGGCCCATACACGCTCAAGGCATTCGAAATAGGGCTCGACATAGGACGCCAGCATGTCACTGGGCGCAGTGGCGAAGCCGGCAATTGTGGCGCTGAGGATCTCGTTGGAGAGGCCCGTGGTGTTGACGGCCAGGTCCCAGGCTGCCGCCTTCACGGCAGCATCCGGGCGGGCAGCGGACGCCAACGCGTGCCCTTCCTTGCCTGACGCTGTCTTATCCGCTTCGAGTTGCCTGTCCAGCTCGGCCTGGGATGCCTCGCCGTGCGCGGCCAGGGCCTGCCAGAAGCTCCATCGCAGCTCTGCGTCGACAGTCAAGTCCTCCACTACGGTGGTGCCGTCAAGGATGCTGCGCAGCAAGGGGAGCTGGCTGTCACCGTGGCGTGAGACCTCTGCCAACGTTCTGGCCCACGCCAGCTGCGCGTCGGAGCCGGGAGCCGAAGCCCGCAGTTGATGAGCCGCGACAGCCAGGAAATCGGTGCGAACGCTGTCCCTGGACCGTGGGGGTACGAAGCGTTCAATGGCGCCGGAGGCGTTTCCGAGCACATTTTGGAGGACTCCGATGCCGGATTCTGCCGGAGCGAACTGCTCCACCGCGCTCACGTACCGTGCAGCAGGCCTCACGCCGTCCCGGGCAGAATCCCACAGTGCCGTCCAGCACAACGCCCGGGCCATGGGGTCCTGGATTTTATCCAGCGAGGTACGCACCGTGCGCTCGGAGACAGGATCAAGCCGTACCTTGGCGTAGCTCAGGTCGTCATCATTGACCAGCAACAAAGCCGGACGCTTCTTGCCTGCAAGCCCGGAGACGAGGGTGCTGGGACCTGCGACATCCACTTCCAGGCTTTCCAGCCTGAGCAAAGCGCCGGTCTGGTCGGCGTCGTACAGTCCAAGGCGCATACGGTGGGGCCGGAGTTCCTGGTGGCCGGTCAACGGATCGATGGCTTCCTGCTCCAGCATCACCGCGCCCATCACACCATCGTCATCCACGATGTCGGCCGTGATGGTCGAGATACCGGAGGTCTGCAGCCACTGCCTGGCCCAATTGCCAAGGTCCCGTCCCGAGGCTTCGCTGAGGGCCTTCAGCAGATCCTGCAGGGACGTATTACCGAAGGCATGCTCCCGGAAGTACTGCCGGGATCCGGCAATGAAGGCATCGAAGCCCACGTAAGCCACCAGTTGCTTCAGCACTGAGGCACCCTTGGCATAGGTGATTCCGTCAAAGTTCTGTTTTGCGGCCTCAAGATCCGGAATATCCGCCACAATCGGGTGCGTCGTGGGCAGTTGGTCCTGGACGTAGGCCCACGCTTTGCGTTTGCTGGCGAAGTTTATCCAGGCTGTGTCCCAGTCGCTGGCCCGGTCCACACCCAGGGTTCCCATGAAATCGGCGAACGATTCCTTCAGCCACAGATCGTCCCACCAGGTCATGGTCACGAGATCGCCGAACCACATGTGCGCCATCTCGTGCATGAGGGTGTTTGCCCTGGCCTGGTACTGGGCATCGGTGGCACGTGAGGCATAGACGTACTTTTCGGTGAAGGTCACCAACCCGGGGTTTTCCATGGCGCCCAGGTTGTACTCGGGCACGAAGGCTTGATCATATTTGCCCCAAGGGTACGGATAGTCGAAAAGCTTGTTGAAGAAGGCCAGGCCGCTCTTGGTGAGCCGGAACAGTTCCTCGGCATCGAAGGACGGCGCCAAGGATGCGCGGCAGTAAAGTGCCAGCGGAACATCCAGGCGGGTGCCGTCGTCGAGCGTTGCATTCCAGTGGTCGGTGGCTTTGAAGTAGGGGCCCGCCAGCACAGTGGTGATGTAGGTGGACATCCGTTCAGTGGTGGCAAAGTCCCACTGGGAAACGTCCTCAGAGCCCGGCACCGGGAACCGGGCGGCCTCCGAGCCGTTGGACGCGACTTCCCAGCCCGACGGCGCAATGACGTGGAACGTGAATTCCGCTTTGAGGTCGGGCTGTTCGAAGTTGGCGAAAACACGCCGGCAGTCCGCCGGTTCGTACTGGGTGTAGAGGTAGCACTGCCCGTCGGCAGGGTCCACGAAACGGTGCATTCCCTCACCGGAACGGCTGTAAAGGGCTGTCCCTGTAACCGTCACGGTGTTCTCCGTTGCGAGGCCCTCCAGGATGATTCTGTCCTGGTCCACCACTGTTCCTACATCCAAGGCGCGTCCGTTCAACACCACGGACTGCACGCCCCCACTGATGAAATCAAGGAAGGTGTCGGAGCCGGCCCGGGCCGAAAAAGTGATGGTGCTGGAGCTTGGATATCCGATGACTGCGGGATCCGCCGCATCCCGGACATCAAGGGTGACGTCGTAACTGTGGGTGGTAATCAGGGCTGAACGGGTAGCGGCTTCATCGCGCGACAGATTGTGATTCGACACACAGCTATCTAATCATGATCCAGGCAGCCCCCAGGCCCAGTGAAGCGATGATCAGCCAGGACCCCAGTGCCACCACGGCAGCACGTCCCCCGGTATGGATCAGCGTCCTGACACGCACGGCAGAGCCCAAACCGAAAAGCGCCGACGCCAGCAAAATGTCCTGTGCCACCGCCGCCGCTTCCAGGAGTTCCGGAGGCGTCCATCCGAGCGAGCGGACCGCGACCATGGCGATGAAGCCGACCACGAAAAGAGGCACGATGGGCGGGAAACGGCCGTCCGCATTGTCCGCATCCGCTGAACCGTTGGCGCGTTGACGGACATGCTGGACCCGCTGATGCAAGCCTGCCGCAGCCACAATGGGGGCCAGGAGGATCACCCGCGTCAGCTTAACGACGACGGCGATCGCCAGGGCCGCTGTTCCTGCCGTTTGCGCTGTGGCCACCACCTGGCCGACATCGTGCACGGAAGCGCCCGTCCATGCCCCGAACTGCTCCGGACTCAGCATCAACGGATGCATCAGCAGGGGCAGGACGCCAATGGCCAAGGTCCCGCAAAGGGTGACCAGTGCGACGGGCAGCACCGTGTCCTGGTGTTTGATGCGCCGCACTGCGGCCATGGCGCCGATGGCGGAGGCCCCGCAAATGGAGAAGCCCGTAGCAATCAGCAAGGAAGCCTCACCGGGCAGGCGCAGCAATCTCGCTAGGCCGTAGGTTCCGGCGAAACTGGCCAGGACCACCCCGGCTATCAGGAGCAGGGACAACCAGCCGAGTCCCAACACGTCACCCACACTGACTTTGAGGCCGAGCAACACAATGCCCGCACGCATCAGGTGCTTTCCGGCGAAGTCCAGGCCGGGCCGGGCGCGCCCCGCAACGACCACCGCCGTGCCCGGTATATTTGCTGAGAGCAAACCCAAAGCAACAGCAAGCGTCATGACTGGTATGACTGAAACCGCAGGCAGCAATGCGTGCATGGCGAAGGCAAGGCCGGTCGCGGCAACGCTCAGGACCAACCCTGGCCCCAGCCGTGACAGCTGGGACGCGAGTCTGTTGAAGGGCATGCCTCAACCCTGCCGGATGGGGGCACGGAAGGCGAAACCGGGAGCACCCGGAAACCGCGACACAATCAGTGCGTAATGCGCTCGACTCAAAAAGGTGATTGTCTGAATCCCATGTCTGACCTATTCCAGGATTACTCCGAGGCCGCTGCACGCAGTGGAGCCTACGACGAGATGTTTGCCCCCGGCCACGTTGCCAGAAAATCCTACGGTCAGGTCTCCGGTGCGCTCCGCGAGCTTTCCCTCGCAGATGTCACCGCCCGTGCCGACTCCATGGCACGGACCTTCCTGGACCGTGGCGTCACTTTCGACTACGCGGGGGAGGAGCGTCCCTTCCCCCTGGACATCGTCCCGCGTGTCATCCCGGCTGACGAGTGGGATGTGCTCGAACGCGGAGTTGCCCAGCGGGTCAAAGCACTTGAAGCATTCCTCAACGACGTTTACGGGCGGATGGCCGTAGTGGCCGATGGCGTGATTCCACGCCAGCTCGTCACCACCAGCGCCCATTTCCACCGGGCGGTCCACGGTTTTGAACCCTCCGGCGGCGTCCGCGTCCATGTTTCGGGCATCGACGTCGTCCGTGACGCTGCCGGCACGTTCCGGGTACTCGAGGACAATGTTCGTGTCCCGTCCGGCGTCAGCTACGTGCTGGAAAACCGCAGGGCCATGGCGAAAGGCTTGCCCGAAGCCTTCGGGCAGCAGCACATCAGGCCGGTTGAAGAGTATCCGCGGCGGCTACTGTCGGCGCTGCGCAAGACCGCACCCGCCGGCGTCGATGATCCGACAGTGGTTGTCCTGACCCCGGGTGTCTTCAACAGCGCATATTTCGAACACACACTCCTGGCCGGGCTGATGGGCGTGGAGCTGGTGGAAGGCCGGGACCTCATTTGCCGCGGCAACCGCGTCTACATGCGGACCACGGCCGGCGAACAGCGTGTGGACGTCATCTACAAACGCATCGATGACGATTTCCTCGATCCCCTGCAGTTCCGCTCGGATTCGATGCTCGGCTGCCCTGGCCTGGTCAACGCCGCCCGTGCCGGGGGAGTGACCATCGCCAACGCGGTGGGCAACGGGGTGGCCGATGACAAACTCGTCTACAGCTACGTGCCTGACCTGATCCGGTACTACCTCCACGAAGAACCCATCATCGCCAACGTCGACACTTTCCGGCTTGAGGAAAAGGAAGCCAGGGAACATGTCCTGGACCGCCTCGAGGAACTGGTGGTCAAACCCGTCGACGGTTCGGGTGGAAAGGGGCTGGTCATCGGTCCCGACGCTTCCAAGGAAGAACTGGACGCCTTGCGCAAGCGCGTCATCGCCGATCCCCGCGGCTGGATTGCCCAGCCAGTGCTCCAGCTTTCCACGGTTCCGACACTCTCCGGAGACAAGTTCGGGCCCCGCCACGTCGACTTGCGGCCTTTCGCAGTGAACGACGGCGACGACGTCTGGGTTCTGCCCGGCGGCCTCACCCGGGTTGCCCTCAAGGAGGGCTCGCTGATCGTCAATTCCAGCCAGGGCGGTGGTTCCAAAGACACCTGGGTTCTGGCGAACTCGCCCCAGATGCCGGCCGAGGTGATCCCGCGGCAGTCTGTCACCCTGCGTGAACAGGTTTCCGTATGGCCGGTCGAAAGCAACTGGCGCGACCGCCAAACGGAGCAGCAGCAGTGAACCCGTTCCAACCACCACTTGAACTTCGACATGCACCACGCGAAGGAGGCACAGCCGCATGCTGAGCCGTATTGCTGAGTCACTCTTTTGGATCGGCCGCTACGTAGAGCGGGCCGACGGTACTGCCCGGATCCTGGATGTGCACCTGGAGCGCCTGAACCACCTGCCCCTTGAGGAGCAGCGCAGCGTAGCCAGGGAACTCCTCGCTGTCATGGGCGCCAAGCCCCAGAGCGACGATTTCGGCCTGCCTGAGCTGCTTCATGCCCTGGCCTACGACAAACAGAGTGCCTCGTCCATTGCAGGGTCCCTCGGGGCAGCCCGTGAGAACGCACGTCGTGCCAGGGAAACGGTGTCCCAATCCCTTTGGGAGAGCCTGAACACTACCTATTACGGCTTGAACCAGCATCGCAAGGACGTGGTGGGAACGTATCGTTTCTGCAACTGGGTGTTGGAACGAACGGCCATGGTGCGCGGCCTTGCCGACACCACGGTCAGCCACGACGAAAGCTGGCTGTTCATGGTGCTGGGCCGTTCCCTGGAACGTGCGGACATGACTGCCCGCATGCTGTCCACCCGCGATGTCCAGTCCGCTGGTATGTCATGGGTGAACATGCTGCGCTGCGCAGGCGCGTACGAATCCTTCATCCGCACCAGGCGGGCGGCGTTCGGCGACCAGCACGCGGCCGAATTCCTGCTCCTGGACCGCCTGTTCCCGCGCTCCATCGTGTACGCATTGCGCGATGCCGATGAGTGCCTCGCGAAACTGGACCCCTCGGCACAGCGCGTCGGCTTCATCAACGATGCCCGCCGCATTGTGGGACAGGCACGTACCTTCCTCGAGTTCCACCGCACCGATGACCTCATGTCGGAACTGCCTGAGCACATGGAACGTGTGCAGAAGGCCGTGACGCAGGCATCGGACGCGATTTCCCGTAAGTACTTCAATCAGGCTGATGAGCACGCCTGGGTGGGAGAAGTTTCATGACCCGGCTGAGCATCGTCCACAAGACGGCTTACAAGTACAACCGCCGCGTGACGTTGTCCTACAACGAGGCCCGGATGACACCGCTGACCGACGGCCAGCAGGTGGTCCTGGAGTCCTCACTCAAGGTCTCTCCCAACCAGGCCTCGGTCAGCACCTACCGCGACTATTGGGGAACCCGCGTCACAGCTTTCGACATGCAGATGCCCCACGAGAGCCTGGAGGTCCTTGCCACGGCCACCGTGGAAGTGCACCGCACAGAGCGGGTCGCCGTGGAGGACGACATCGTGGGATGGGACGTCATGGCTTCCGAAAAAATCCAGGACGAATTCAGCGATTGGCTTCCGCAGTCACGGCTCAGCGGGCCGGGGGAGGAAGTCCTCGGCATCGTTCCCGGGATTGTCGACGGCAAGAATCCCCACGAAGCCGCACTGGCGGTTTTCGCATGGATGGCCGGCGAGATGACCTATATGAAGGGCACCACCGGGGTGACGACAAACGCAGAACAGGCGTGGTCTCAACGGCAGGGGGTATGCCAGGACCTGGCCCACCTTGCCATCGGAGCCTTGCGTTGCAGTGGCATCCCGGCGCGTTACGTCTCCGGCTACATCCATCCCCGGTCCTCGGCAGACATCGGGGAGACGGTGGCCGGCCAGTCCCACGCCTGGCTGGAATGGTGGGACGGGGAATGGCGCAGCTGGGACCCCACCAACCACAAGCCCGCGGGCGACTACCACGTCACTGTTGCCAGGGGACGCGACTACAGGGATGTGCCACCGTTGAAGGGCATCCTCTCCGGCGGCGGCGGATCCGGGCTCTCCGTGTCCGTGGAGATCACCCGGCTCGCATAGGAATCCATAGACAAGCAAGGCCCTTAAGAAGCATTCTTAAGGGCCTTGCTTGTCTATAAACATTTTTACCAGGGAGACGGTTTGTAATCCTTGAGGAAGACGCCGTACTGGTCCTCGCCCTTTTCACCCATGACGATAGGGTCATACACGCGGGCCGCACCGTCCACCAGGTCCAAGGGAGCGTGGAACCCCTCTTCCATGAGCCGGACCTTGGTGTAGTGGGGACGCTCGTCAGTGATCCATCCGGTGTCCACAGCCGTCATCAGGATGCCGTCAGTGTCCAGCATTTCCTGGGCACTGGTGCGGGTCATCATGTTCAGGGCAGCCTTGGCCATGTTGGTGTGGGGGTGCCCCGGTCCCTTGTAGGCCCGGGAGAACTGGCCTTCCATGGCCGATACGTTCACGATGTACTTCCTGTGGGCCGTGGAGCGCTTCATCGCGTCCCGCAACCGGCTGACCAGCAGGAAGGGCGCGGTGACATTGCAGAGCTGGACTTCCAGCATCTCCAAGGGATCCACTTCATCGACAACCTGGGTCCAGCTGTTGATGGAGGCGAGGTCGGGGACCAGGCCGCCGGCGTCGATCGCCGTCCCTGATTCAATCCGTTCCAGCGACGCCGAACCAGTGGAAAGCGCCAGCGAGGTAATGGCGTCGCCTGCCAGGACCGGGTGCTCGGTGACGCTGCTGGCCAGCGCCAATGGATGCTTGTCGTGGGCATGTCCGAACGTCACCAGCTCAGGGCCACCATTGGCAGCGTCAAGCTCGGCAGGCAGCGGCTCATCTTCGGCGTCGACCAGGGGCTTGTAGGCATTTCCTGACCGCCGCACGGTCTGGGCCGCGTTATTGATGATGATGTCCAGGGGACCGGCTTCGTTGAGGGAGTCCGTCAACGCCATGACCTGTGCCGGATCGCGGAGGTCGATGCCAACAATCCTGAGACGGTGCAGCCACTCGCCACTATCCTCCATCGCTGCGAACCGGCGCGCTGCGTCCTTCGGGAAGCGCGTGGTGATGGTGGTGTGGGCGCCATCCCGGAGAAGGCGCAGGGCAATGTACATGCCGATTTTCGCGCGGCCGCCTGTTAGCAAGGCCCGGCGGCCCGTGAGGTCCGTGCGGGCGTCCCGCTTGCTGTGGCTGAATGCTGCACATTCAGGGCACAGCTGGTGGTAGAAGGCATCCACCTGGGTGTAGTGCTTTTTGCAGATGTAACAGGGCCGTGAGCGGATCAGGTGTCCGGCAATCTCGCCGGTTGCGGACGGGGCCAGCTTGTTGCCCCGGGTCTCGTCGTCGATCCGGTCCGGGGCGGCTGTTGCCGTCAAAGCGATGACTGCCCGGTCGGCCTCGGCAATGGAATCGCGTTTGGTGACGCGGCGATGGCGCTTGACGGCTTTGAACATCTTGCCGGTGGCACGCCGGACAGCAACGTAGTCCGGGTGCTCCTCGTCGTAGACGTGGATCGTGGTCAGAACCTTGAGGCAGGCCTGGATCTCTTCAGGCGTCAGATCGGTGGAGCTCATTGACCTGATTTTACAGCCTTGGGAGTGTCCGGCCTGCCTCGGGTTCTGTCCGGGTCAGCGCGATGGGCGCAGCCTAGTTCGCGGCACCCTGCGATGCCGGCCCGGCCACGCGGGACTGGATCCCTGCGGCCACCTTTTCTGCGGAGTCGCGAATGTCGGGGTCGTGGTGAGTGGCTGCCTTGACGGCCTCAGGCAGCCCGCGGCGGTACTGGGCAGACAACGCGAGCTCCGCCTCACCGGGTTCCGGAACCAGCTGTCCCTTGGCGAGGACGGTGATGCCCGACTCCGTCACCTTGTACCCGCGGGCTTTATCCAAGGCGGGGTCAAGCCCGATTGCCGCACCCGCGGGCACCTTGACGTTCTTGTCCAGGATGGCCCGCTTGATCACAGCCCCTTCACCGACATAGACCTTGTCCATCAACACCGAGTCCTGGACACGGCTGCCTGCCGCAACGTAGGCATCGTTGGACAGGACGGAGCCTTCCACGATGCCACCGGAAATAACGACGCCGCTGGCCACGATGGAGTCCAGGGCCGTTCCCACCGTGCTGTTCCCGCCGCGGACAAACTTGGCCGGCGGAGAGATGCTCTGACGGGTGTAGATCGGCCACTCGGAGTTGTAAAGGTTGAACACCGGAACAGGGGAGATCAGGTCCATGTGCGCGTCATAGAACGAGTCGATGGTACCGACATCACGCCAGTAGGTACGGTCACGGTCGGTGGCACCGGGAATGTCGTTGAGCGTGAAGTCGTAAACTCCCGCTTCGCCTTGATCGACGAAGTAGGGGATGATGTCGCCACCCATGTCATGTTTGGTATCGAGCCGCTCAGCGTCGACATGCAGCGCCTCAACCAGGGCATCGGCATTGAAGACGTAGTTGCCCATGGACGCCAGGAACTGCGAGGGATCGGCTGCCAGTCCGGGGGTGCTGGCAGGTTTCTCCACGAAGGCGGCGATCTTCTGCGGGTCGTTCTGGTCCACTTCGATGACACCGAACTGATTGGCCATGTTGAGCGGTTGGCGTACCGCCGCAACCGTGGCCTTCGCGCCGCTTGCGATGTGCTGCTCCACCATCTGGGAGAAGTCCATCCGGTAAACGTGGTCCGCGCCGACCACTACCACGATGTCCGGGGCGTCATCATGGATGAGGTTCAGCGATTGGTAGATGGCATTGGCACTGCCAAGGAACCAGCTCTTGCCCACGCGCTGCTGCGCCGGAACTGAAGCCACGTAACGGCCCAGCTGCGTGGACATGCGCCACGTTTCCGAGATGTGCCGGTCAAGACTGTGTGATTTGTACTGAGTCAATACCACGATTTTCAAATATCCCGAATTAACGAGATTCGACAGCGCAAAGTCAATTAACCTGTAGCCGCCAGCAAACGGAACGGCCGGCTTGGCCCGATCCGCCGTCAGCGGCATGAGTCGGTTGCCTTCGCCGCCTGCCAATACGATTGCCAAAACTTTCTTCAACGCCATGGTCACAGCTCCCCGTACGTCTTCGTATCCCCCAAAAGTCCGATTTTCCGGACCCTTTCACACTAGAACACATACGCCGGAACGACTACGTTGGTTAGCGTGCGAATAGACATTGTGACTAAAGAATTCCCTCCGGAAATTTATGGCGGTGCCGGTGTCCACGTTGCCGAGCTCAGCCGGGTGCTGGCGAAGCACGTCGACCTTCATGTCAGGGCGTTCGGCGCGCCCCGTGATGCCGACTACCACGGGGCAACCGTGGCCTCCTACGCCACTCCCGAAGACCTCGGCGGTGCCAACGCTGCACTCCAGACCCTGGGCGTTGATCTCAGGATCGTTCCGGACATTGCGGGAGCGGACCTTGTCCACTCGCACACCTGGTACGCCAACATGGCCGGTCACCTGGCATCGCTGCTGCATGGCATACCCCATGTACTCAGCGCCCACAGCCTGGAACCGCTGCGCCCGTGGAAAGCCGAGCAGCTCGGCGGCGGGTATGCCTTGTCATCATGGGTCGAAAAGACAGCCTACGAAGCTGCCGCCGCCATCATTGCCGTCTCCGATGGCATGCGCCAGGACATCCTCCGCAGCTATCCCGACGTCGATCCCGACAAGGTGCGCGTGGTCCACAACGGCATTGACGTCTCCCTGTGGGAGCGCGACGAGGAAGATGATGCCATTCGCGCGTTGGGCATTGATCCCGCCAAGCCCAGCGTGGTGTTTGTCGGCCGCAACACCCGCCAAAAGGGCGTTCCTTACCTGCTTCGCGCGGCGTCGAGCCTCCCCGACGATGTCCAGTTGGTGCTGTGCCTCGGCGCGGCGGACACTCCCGAGCTTGCCGCTGAAACGGCACGGCTCATCGAGGAGCTGCAGACCAAGCGGCAGGGTGTGGTTCTCATCGAACGGATGCTCCCGCGCCGGGAGCTGATCCAGGTCCTGAGCCATGCCACGGCTTTTGCCTGCCCTTCCATCTACGAACCCCTGGGCAT
Source organism: Paenarthrobacter sp. C1 (assembly GCF_049315185.1). Lineage (NCBI taxonomy): Bacteria > Bacillati > Actinomycetota > Actinomycetes > Micrococcales > Micrococcaceae > Paenarthrobacter > Paenarthrobacter sp. C1. The sequence continues at coordinate 2,363,201 of NZ_CP186052.1, forward strand.
CGTGAACCTGGAAGCGATGGCTTGCGGCGCAGCCGTCGTGGCCAGCGCCACCGGCGGCATTCCGGAAGTGGTCCAGCACGGTGAAACCGGCCTGCTGGTTCCCTTGGAGCAGGTCACCGACGGCACCGGCACTCCGCTGGACCCTGAGAAGTTCGTCAGTGATTTCGCCGCCGCCCTCAACCAGGTGGTGTCGGATCCCGCGCGCGCCCGGGAGATGGGTATCGCTGGACGGCGGCGGGCCGAGGACCACTTCTCCTGGGAGTCCATTACGGAGACAACCCTCGAGGTGTACCGCTCAGTGCTGCGCTGACGCCCGGCTTCCCGGGTCCGTCCCGAAAGCACGCCAAACCACGACGGCGCCGCCCCCTCGGTGGGGACGGCGCCGTCGCGGTTTAACTTCCCAGGCTGTTTGCCGGAAGGTGCGTCACTTCGACGGGCGGGATTTTGCCGCTTTCAATGCCAGCAGCGCCTTCTCGTCCGAGGGAGCGCTGCCGCTGGCACGCATTTCTCGGAAATGCCGGCGCGCCTCATCCTGGCGTTCCGCTTCTGCGCCGCTGGCGATCCTGGCCCGGAGGTGCTCGGGGCCGTAGCCGAACGCATCAACGAGGTCGACCGCGTGCGGACGGATCTTCACCAGGAGGCGGTTGATGTAGGTACCCACGGTCCTGCCGCGCTGCATGGAAAGCCGGCCGTTCATGAGGTACCAGGAGAGGTGCTTCTCAATGAGGGACAGGCCGAAGAGATCGCGCAACCAGGTGAGCACCCGCTTGGTTCCCTCGTCAGGCGTCCGGGCCAGGGCCTCGGTGAAGGCCTCCCACTGGAGCAGTTCGGCATGGGCCTGGGCTGCTTCGATCAGTTCGTCCTGGTGCTGGTTGAAGAGGGCCGCCGCCTGGTGCTGGGGGAGCTTATTGGCTCCCTTCAACGCCGCGCCGACCTCGGCAACCATGGACTGGACACGGTCCGCGAGCAGTGTGCGCTGGCCTTCTTCGTCGCGCAAGGCCAGGGCGGCTTTTTGCACCGAGCCGGTGTCGGCCACGAACTGGGCAACCTGCCTCAGGCCTGTCCGGTGCAGGGCGACACCCGCGGCCTGGTCCACGACGTAGCGGGCCAGCACGCCAAAGTCGGCACTGCGGAATTCCTTGGCGTAATCGGCCAGGAGACGCTTGGCGACCAGTTGGAGCAGGACGGTGTTGTCACCTTCGAACGTCACGTAGACGTCGAGGTCCGCACGCAGGGAAGCAAAGCGGTTCTCGATCAGGAAGCCCGCGCCGCCGCATGCTTCACGGCATTCCTGCAGTGTGTCCAGTGCGTGCCAGGTGCTCAGCGGCTTGAGTGCAGCTGCCAGCGTCTCGAGGTCCTGCCGGTCGGCGTCGGTGTCATGGGCGCCGGAGAACACGTCGTCGAACTTCTGGAGCAACTGCTCGTGCGCAAAGCTTGCCGCGTAGGTGGTGGCCAATCGCGTGAAGAGCCGGCGCTGGTGCCGCTGGTAGTCCAGCAGCACTTCTTCATCCGTGGGGGAGGAGGCATTGAACTGCCGGCGCTCAGTGGCGTATTGGATGGCCGTCTTGAGGGCTACCTTGCTGGCGGCAACGGCTGCACCATCGAGGGAGACACGCCCCTGGACCAGGGTTCCCAGCATCGTGAAGAAACGACGGCCGGGGCTGGCGATAGTGGAGGTGTACGTGCCGTCCACTGCGACATCGCCGTAGCGGTTTAGCAGGTTGGTGCGCGGGATCCGGACGTTGGTGAAATGGAGGCGTCCGTTGTCGATGCCGTTCAGTCCACCCTTGATGCCGTCATCCTCACCGCCGATGCCCGGCAGGAACTCCTTGGTGGCGGGATCCCGGAGTTCCACATAGAAAGCGTGGACGCCGTGGTTGACGTTCCGGGTGATCAGCTGGGCGAACACCACGGCTGCCAGGCCGTCATTGGCCGCGTTGCCGATGTAGTCCTTCCATGCTGCACGGAAGGGGGTGTTGATGACGAACTCCTGGGTGCTGTCGTCGTAGGTGGCCGTAGTGGCGATGCTTGCAACATCAGAGCCGTGGCCGGTCTCCGTCATCGCAAAGCAGCCGGGAATGTCCAGGCTCATGATGCCAGGAAGCCATTTGTCGTGGTGCTCGGACGTGCCCAGGTGCATGACGGCAGAGCCGAAGAGGCCCCACTGCACACCGGCCTTGATCTGCAGCGAGGGGTCGGCGGTGACCAGTTCCTCGAAGCCGGCGATGTTGCCGCCGTGGTCGTCCGAGCCACCCAATCGCGTGGGGAAGGCACGGTGGACAGCATTGTTGTCCACCAGGAACTTCAATTGCTCGAAAACGCGGGCGCGGTGCTCCGTATGGTGCAGCCCCTCGATTTTTTGCACAGCGGGGTTGCCCGCCACCTCACGGGCCTGATGCCGTATATGAGCCCATTTACCCAGGAGTTGCTCGCCGAGCGCCGCGACATCGACCACGGGTTCGGCGGCAGCAACGTCGCGGCTTGCCGGCTTGTTGGCCGATGAGGCCCGGTCCACTACTTCAGTCATGTTGTTTCCTTCTTTGGTTCCGATAACTGATGAGTCATTTGCTGGTGTCAGGTGGTGGTCTTGAGTTGCGGTGCGATGCCGAGGCAAAGCCAGTCGGTAATCTGCCCGGCCATGGCCGCCTGGTCGGGCTTGCCGGCGCCTGCGGGGCTCCCCAGCCACATCTCTCCGGCGTTTCGCACCAGCCCGATGGCAGCAGTGGGCCAGTAGACGATCACCGATTCCTTTTCTTCACCCAGGTGCTCACGCATGGGGGTGGCGATCATCTCCGTGATCTGCTCAAAGAAGTTGCCCAGGGCTCCCGAAGCCGCAATCGCGTCCTGCGCGGAAGCTTCGCCAGGAGACAGGCGCGTGATGAAGGCATAAACGTTGGGACTGGACTCAGCCATCTGCAAGTAGGCCGAAACCATCGCATACAGTCCCTCGCGGGGGGTTTGGGCCAGTTGCGCAGCTTCCTTCATCCGGCGCTGCATCTGGCCCAGGACTACTTCTCCCATGGCCTGTTGCAGCCCGGCCTTGTCACCGAAATAGCGGTAGAACACGGATTTGGAAGTGCCCGCCGCGCCGGCGATGTCCTCCATCGAGGCATCGCTTCCCAGCCGGTGGACGGCCCTGCGGGCTGCCTTGATGAGTTCGCGACGACGTTCCTCGCGGTGGGATTGCCATCGCGCGGCCCTGCCGTCTACGGCGGAGGGAGCCTCTCCCGGGAGAACCTCGGGGGCGGTGGGGATTTCCTGACGGTGGCTGTTCACGATACCCAGCGTATCAGGTACGCTGGGTATCAGTAACTGGCATTGATCGAAGGAGACAAGCATGGCTGCAGCAGACGTGACCCCGGGCGAGAACCCCGAGCGCACTACGACACCCGCGGCAACGCGCCGCGCCTTCATTGTGGGCGGCAACCGCATCCCGTTCGCCCGCACCGGCGGAGCCTACGTGAAGTCCTCCAACCAGGACATGCTCACAGCAGCACTTGAGGGGCTGATCGCACGGTTCGGGCTGCAGGACGAACGCATCGGCGAGGTAGCCGCCGGGGCGGTGCTGAAGCATTCACGGGACTTCAACCTCACCCGCGAAGCCGTGCTGGGCTCGGCCCTGTCACCGGAAACCCCTGCCTACGACCTCCAGCAGGCCTGCGCAACAGGCCTGGAGACCGTGCTGGGGTTGTCGAACAAGATCAAGCTGGGCCAGATAGAGTCCGGCATTGCCGGTGGCGTCGACTCGGCGTCCGATGCGCCCATCGCGGTCAGTGAAGGCCTCAGGGAGATCCTGCTGGACCTTAACCGCGCCAAGACTCCGGTTCAGAAGCTGAAGATCATAGGCCGCATCCGCCCCAAGGATCTGGCTCCCGATGCCCCCAACACCGGAGAGCCCCGCACGGGCCTGTCCATGGGAGAACACCAGGCCCTCACCACAGCCCAGTGGAACATCAGCCGCGAGGCACAGGATGAGCTGGCCTTCAACAGCCACCGCAACCTCGCAGCCGCCTACGAACGGGGCTTCTTCGATGACCTCCTGACCCCGTACCGGGGCCTCAGCCGTGACTCCAACCTCCGCCCGGACACCACGCTCGAGAAGCTCTCAACGCTGAAACCCGTGTTTGGCAAGAACCTTGGGTCCGAGGCAACAATGACCGCCGGCAACTCCACGCCGCTGACTGATGGCGCATCAACAGTACTGCTCGCCACCGAAGAATGGGCCGATGAGCACAGCCTGCCCAAACTGGCCACCGTGTTGGACGGCGAGGCGGCCGCCGTCGATTTCGTCCATGGCAAGGACGGGCTCCTGATGGCTCCGGTCTTCGCCGTCCCGCGCCTGCTGGCCCGCCACGGCCTGACGTTCGAGGACATTGACTTCTTCGAAATCCATGAAGCCTTCGCCGGAACCGTCCTGAGCACCCTGGCTGCCTGGGAGGACGAGGAATTCGGCCGCACGCGCCTTGGGCTTGACGGCGCCCTCGGCAAGGTCGACCGGGCCAAGCTCAACGTCAACGGTTCATCCCTGGCCGCAGGGCATCCCTTTGCCGCTACCGGCGGACGGATCGTCGCCTCCCTCGCAAAGATGCTGCACGAAAAGGGATCCGTGGACGGGCGCCCTGCGCGCGGCCTGATCTCCGTATGCGCCGCAGGCGGCCAGGGCGTCGTCGCGATTCTGGAAGCAGCCTAGGGGGAACTCCATGACAGACAAGTACACACAGATCGTCAGCCACGGACTGGGCAGGAACGTCGCCCGGAAACTGGGACTGCCACAGCCGGTGGAGCTTCGACGCTACCAACCCGGAGCACCGCTGATAACCGGCCCCGTACTGGTCAGCGGTGACAGCGCCGGAAGCGACGACATCGCCACCACCCTTCTCGGCTGGGGCCTGGACGTCCGCCGGAATGCGCTCCCCAAGGAAAAACTGGGCGCCATCATCCTTGTGCTGGATGCTGTGCAGCACCCGGAGGACCTTGGCAAGCCTGTCCTCAAGGCGGCCGCCTCCCTGCGGGACCTCGCTCCCAACGCCCGGGTGGTGACGATTTCGCGGAGCCCCCAGTCCGCACCGTCACCGGCGTCGGCGGCCGCCCGCCAAGGCATTGACGGACTCCTGCGCTCCCTGGCCAAGGAGCTGCGGGCCGGGGCGACAGCCAACGGAATACTCCTCGACGACGAGCTGGCAACAACCAGTCCGTCTGCGCTCGGTGCCCTGCGCTTCTTCCTGTCGGGCCGCTCGGCGTACGTTGACGGACAGTTCCTGACGGTCTCCTCGACGTCGGGGGCGCTGCCTACGGACTCCGACAAGCCGTTGGCCGGCAAGGTCGCAGTTGTTACCGGAGCTGCCAGGGGCATCGGTGCTGCCATTGCCCGCACCCTGCACCGCGATGGGGCGAAAGTGGTCCTGGTGGACATTCCGGCGGCCGGCGACCATCTGGCCGCTGTCGCCAATGACGTCATGGGCACCGCGCTCCAGCTCGACATCAGCCGTGACGACGCAGGGCATCGGATCATAGAACACGCCGTGGAACGCTACGGCCGGCTGGACATCGTGGTGCACAACGCCGGAATCACGCGCGACAGGCTCCTGGCCAACATGGACGAGGGCCGGTGGCAGTCCGTGATGGCGGTCAACATCGCGGCGCAACTGAGGATCAATGAGGCCCTTCTGGCATCGGAGCACTTCAGGACCTCTCCGCGCATCGTTTCAGTGGCCTCCACCAGCGGCATCGCCGGCAACAGGGGCCAGACCAACTATGGGGCGTCCAAAGGTGGCGTGATCGGCATGGTCAGGTCGACGGCGGCCCTGCTGGAGCCATACGGCGGCACCATCAATGCCGTCGCACCTGGATTCATTGAAACCGAGATGACGGCCAAGATGCCTTTGGCCATCCGCGAAGCGGCAAGGCGGCTGAACTCCCTTAAACAAGGCGGCCAACCACAGGACGTAGCCGAAGCAATTGCCTTCCTCGCCAGCGACGCCGCCGGCGGGATCTCCGGAGGAGTGCTGCGGGTCTGCGGGCAACAGTTGGTGGGAGCATGAACACGCCGCAAGCGGTGGTTCTTGAGGAGCTTCCGTCGCTGTCCCGGCTTTACGTCAACGCAGCGACGACGGCGGCCCGCCGGCGCGTACTGGGCGCAAATTCAGGCGGAACCAGGTTGCCGGCGGTCAGCCACGAGGTCCGGGACGTCAGGGCCGACGTCGAAAACCTGACCGCCTACCAGCACTTGGTGGGGGAGACGGCCAGCGACACCCTCCCGGCCGGCTATGTCCATGCACTGGCGTTCCCGGTGTCCATGAGTGTGATGAACCGGGACGATTTCCCTTTACCGCTCCTTGGCATGATCCACCTCAGGAACCATGTGGAGCAGCACATGCCCATCCACTTCACCGAATCCCTGGACATCAAGTCCTGGGCGGAGAACATGACAGGGCATCGCGCAGGGACCCAGCTGGACGTTGTTGCTGAAGTCCGTTCCGATTCCAATGGGACGCTGCTGTGGCGCGGGGTGTCCACCTACCTCGCCAAAGGCGTTTTCCTGCCCGGCATCGATAAGGCGGGAACCGCACATGGATCTTCCGCCCCAGCCGATTTTTCACCTCCGGATCCCACAGCCCTCTGGCAGCTTGGCCTGGACATCGGGCGGAACTATGCCGCGGTGTCGGGTGACTTCAATCCAATCCACCTGAGCGTCCTGTCAGCGAAAGCACTGGGCATGAGGGGCTCGATTGCCCATGGGATGTATCTGGCCTCCCGGGCGTTGGCAGACGTTGGAGCTGCCAAGTCGGAGGCTTTTACCTGGAAGGTCACGTTCGAAGCTCCTGTTTTCCTTCCTGCACGGGTGGCCTTGGATATTGCGACAGTCCAGTCCGCGTCGGGGGCGTGGGAGCGCTCGGAGTACATAGCTTGGAATCCGCGCAGCGGTAGGCGCCATTTCCTGGGCTCCGTTTCAGCATTGTCGTGAACCATGTCCGGTAAGCGGCGGCCCCTTCGGTGGGCGCCGCTTACCTGATCGACAAATGAAGAAACAATAGTGACCAACGTCTCAGAGGCGGCCTCGACTACGGCTCGCAGCAGTTCGTGATGGAAACAAACAAGGCCTGGAATCCGTGGATTCCAGGCCTTGTTATTGTGGTGCGCGGAGGGGGACTTGAACCCCCACCCCCTTTCGAGGACTAGCACCTCAAGCTAGCGCGTCTGCCATTCCGCCACCCGCGCAGGTGGTGTTCAGCAGGAGCAGTAAGCACCTTGCGGCGCTTCATATTCCTCCGAAGCAGCGAGAAAAACTCTAACACGGTTTCAGGTGCCTGAAAAATCGGCAGGAGCCGCCAGGCACGGGTGAGGCCCCGGGCACCCTTGGGGCCGTGGAGTTCCTGACTCGGGGCGCAACTGGTGAGTAGGCTAAAGGTACACGGGACGGGCTGCGGATGAAGCAGTCCGCGTCGCCGGAACCTGCAGCCCAGCCACGCAAGGAGAGTTTCCATGTCTGCCATCCGCCCTGAAGACGAAGTTGTCAGGATCTGCCAGGAGCTCATCCGCATCGATTCCTCGAACTACGGCGACGACACCGGTCCCGGGGAGCGGGCAGCAGCCGAATACACGGCCGGACTCATCACTGAAGTAGGCCTGGAAGCGGAAATTTTCGAATCGGCCCCTGGCCGCGCCAACGTCGTAACCCGCATGGCAGGCGAAGATCCCGGTGCGGATGCGTTGGTTGTGCACGGACACCTGGACGTCGTGCCCGCGCTGAAGGACCAATGGAGCGTGGATCCCTTCAGCGGCGAATTGAAGGACGGGCTGGTGTGGGGCCGCGGAGCCGTGGACATGAAGGACATGGACGCGATGATCCTGTCCGTCATGCGTGACTTCGCCCGGACCGGCCGCAAGCCAAAGCGGGATATCATTTTCGCTTTCTTCGCCGATGAAGAGGCCGGCGGCACCTACGGTGCCAGGTACGCGGTGGAGCACCGCCGTGAGCTGTTCGACGGGGCCACGGAAGCCATCTCCGAAGTGGGTGGTTTCTCCGCGACCATCGGCGGGCAGCGGACCTACCTGCTCCAAACTGCCGAGAAGGGCCTGTCCTGGTTGCGGCTGGTGGCCCACGGAAGGGCGGGACACGGTTCCCAGATCAACACTGACAACGCTGTGACCAGGCTGGCAGCCGCGGTTACCCGTATTGGCGAATACAAATGGCCTGTTGAGCTGACCCCTACCACCCGGCAATTCCTGGACGGCGTGACTGAACTGACCGGCGTCGAGTTCGACGCTGACAACCCTGACATCCTCCTCAAGGAGCTCGGCACGGTCTCACGCTTCGTGGGTGCCACCTTGCAGAATACGTCCAACCCCACCTTCCTGCGTTCGGGCTACAAGCACAACGTCATTCCCGAGTCCGCCGAGGCCTTCGTCGACTGCCGTACCCTGCCTGGGCAGCAGGAGCTGGTGTTCGAGACCATCAAGCAACTTGCCGGCGACGGAATCGACATCAGCTACGTCAACAAGGACGTTTCCTTGGAAGTGCCTTTTGCCGGCAACCTTGTCGATTCCATGATCGATGCCCTCCACTCCGAGGACCCTGGGGCCAAGGTCCTGCCCTACACCCTCTCCGGCGGCACGGACAACAAGTCACTGAGCAAGATCGGCATCACCGGGTACGGCTTTGCGCCCCTGATGCTGCCGGACGAGCTCGATTTCACCGGAATGTTCCATGGTGTTGACGAGCGGGTGCCCGCAGAGTCACTCCAGTTCGGCGCCCGCGTCCTGAATACGCTGCTGAGCAACTACTAAACGGCACCCACCACAAGGAGGCCCTGCTTTGACTCCCGAAGAAATCCTTCCCGACGCCCTGCTGGAAAGACTGCGGGGCCGTGCTGCCGGGTACGACCACAACAACCAGTTCTTCCATGAGGACCTGGAAGAACTGGCAGCCGCCGGTTACCTCAAGCTGTTCGTGCCGGAGCACGACGGCGGCTTGGGGCTTGGTCTCGAAGCGGTAGCTGCGCTGCAGCAGCGGCTCGCAACGGCTGCCCCGGCCACCGCCCTGGCGGTGAACATGCACTTGGTGTGGACCGGCGTCGCGCGCGTCATGGCGGCCAGGGGTGACGATTCCCTGGACTTCGTCCTCAAGGAAGCCGGGAAGGGCGAAATCTTCGCCTTCGGTATTTCGGAGGCCGGCAATGATTCCATGCTGTTTGATTCGGGCACCGTTGCCGAACCTTTGGCTGACGGCAGTTACCGCTTCACCGGCCGGAAGATCTTCACCAGCCTCTCGCGTGGCTGGACGCGGCTGGGGACGTTCGGCAAGGACCCGGAAGCCAGGGAGGGTGAGGGCGAATTGGTGTTCGGCTTCCTCCGCCGTGAGGAACCCGGGCATGAGACCCTCAGCGACTGGGACACCCTGGGCATGCGGGCCAGTGCTTCGAACACGACGCTGCTGCATGGAGCGGTCATCCCGGCCGAACGCATCTTCCGGAAACTGCCTGTGGGTCCCAACAAGGACTTGCTGATCTTCGCCATCTTCGCGTGCTTTGAGACGTTGCTTGCCGCCGTCTATACAGGCGTTGCCGAGAGGGCGTTCACGCTTGCGGTGGAGAATGTGAAGCGTCGCGTGTCGGCGAAATACGGTGGCCGCAGTTACGCGCAGGACCCGGACATCCGGTGGAAAGTGGCCGACGCTGCTCTGGCGATGGACGGGATCTACCCTCAGATCTCAGCGGTGGCCCGCGACGTCGACACCATGGTGGACCACGGGGCCCAATGGTTCCCCAAGCTTGTGGGGATCAAGTCCCGCGCCACCGAAAACGCCCGGCATGTGGTGGACCTGGCCATCCGGGTCACCGGAGGATCAAGCTACTTCCGTGGCTCCGAGATGGAGCGGCTGTACAGGGACGTCCTGGCGGGAATCTTCCATCCATCCAACGACGAATCAGCCCACAACACGGTTGCCAGCGCCTGGCTGGGACCACTCGAGGGCTAGTCGAACGAACTGCGTGCGTCGAAGGAGCTTGGGCACCTAGACGGTGCGCTGCACGGAGTAGACCTTGCGGCGCAGCCAGAATCGTCGTCCGCCACCGAGATAGAGGACGCTGCGCTCCAGTTCCCACTTGCCGTACTCTGAGTGCTCGGCCAGCCGGCGCCGGGCGTCGGGCAGTGAATCATCAGGCCCCACCGTCAGTACGAGGTATTCGTACTGACGTGCGTAGTCTCGTTGGCGCTCCACGGAGCTGCCTGGAAATTGTTCTCTCATCCCTCTCCATTTTCGTCTTTTTCCGGCTAACGTGAAGTCATGAGCATCGATCCGCGTGTCGCGCTTCAATCATTTACCGCCGCCTTGGAAGAACATCTCGCCGCTGCATCGGCACGACGCGGTGAGGGCGACCCCACCGTCGAAGCCGCCTTCTTCGCCGTTGCTGACGCCTTCGAAGTCTACGAAGACGCCCTCTACGAGTCATTTTCAGAGGTCACGCCCCTCCAGGTTTTCGAGGATGAGGATGAAGATGAGGAAGAGGACGACGAAGACGAGGCGCTCGAGAGCGTAGACGACTGATTTTCCGTTGTACCGGCCGCCACACGGCGGCCGGTTTTTTGTGCCCTTTTCGCGGGTTCGGCCTTGGTGAAACGGTGCGGATTTCCGGGCTTTTCCCTGTCCTCGCGGTCAAGCAAAACACGTAGTGCCCCGACGGCCAGCTAGGTACTCGCACGTAGGACCCTTGGGCAATACTGCGCAAACTTGAGTACCGACTACTGGTGCGCCCCCTTGCGGCCAAAGCTTCACTGATATGTAGGCAATGGACGGTCTGCAAAGAAGGCTGACAAGGTGAAAGTTCCAGTCGTACGTTTAGGCAAGGCGGCAGCACCCAAGGGTGCGGGCCGTGCTGCCGTGGGACCAGCCTTCCCAGTGGACCCGGTCACTGCCCACGTCAATCCGCCGGTGTCTCCCTGGATTGACAAGTCCGTTGCTGCACAACGGACTGAAAAGGCGGGACTGGCGGCGCCCAGGCCGGATGTCACCCTGGACCTCGTGCCGCCAGTCACCCACCGCCACTCACGCGTCAAGCCCCCGCACCGGAACCGGCTGGGCTGGACGCGCTTCCTGACCACCTCCCTGACAGTCTCCGACACCATACTGGTCTCAGCCGCCGTCTCAGCCGGCTATGCACTCAATACCGGGGGACTGCCCTTCACAGACGGAACTTCCGGGTTCCCGCGCCAACTGACCCTGGTGGTGATCCTGGGCATCATCTGGCTCGCCGCCCTGGAGGTCTACCGGACCAGGGATCCGAAAGTACTGGGAGTTGGACCGGAAGAATACAAACGCGTGCTCTCAGCGAGCTTCAGGGTGTTCGGCTTCCTGGCAATCGTCGCAGTGGTTTTCCGTGTTGAATCGGTAAGCTCCTACGTTCTTGTCTCCCTGCCACTGGGCATCGTGGCGCTGACAGGCAGCAGATGGGGCTTCCGTAAGTGGCTGACCCGCGAAAAATCACGGGGGCGCTGCCTGACCCGCGCCGTCGTGGTGGGAGAACCACAGGACGTCCGGTACGTGATCAAGCAGATCAACCGGAAGTCAGGTGCCCCCTACGACATCCTCGGCGCATGCCTCCCGGGGGCCAGGCGTGGGGCGGTGCTGGTCGTAGACCAGGTCCGTGTCCCCGTTCTGTCATCCATCTACGGGATAGCGCACACGGTCCGCCAAACCGGAGCGAATGCCGTCATCGTCGCCGGACCCTTGCCCGGCGGAAACCAATTCATCCAGGAACTCGGCTGGCGCTTGGAAGAAGACGCCGCCGAACTCGTCCTGGCCGCAACGCTGACCAATGTGGCCGGCCCCCGGATCCACTGGCGGCCCGTGGAAGGCCTGCCACTCATGCACGTGGACATTCCGCACTACTCCGGAGGCAAGCACACCCTCAAGCGATTGATGGATATCGCCGTTTCTTCCCTGGCACTGGTTGTCCTCTCGCCGGTCCTGTTGGCCCTTGCCATGATCGTCAAAGCAGACAGTCCCGGTCCTGTGCTCTTCCGCCAGCAACGCATAGGAAAGCAAGGCACCACGTTCCAGATGCTCAAATTCCGTTCCATGGTGGTTGACGCCGAAGCGCGCCTGGAGGAACTGGACAACCAGGACGAAGGAGCAGGTGTACTTTTCAAAATCCGCGGTGACCCACGCGTCACGACCTGTGGCCGGTGGATGCGCAAGTACTCCTTGGACGAACTGCCGCAGTTTTGGAACGTCCTTGCAGGCGACATGAGCCTGGTCGGCCCACGGCCACCGCTGGCGCGGGAAGTGAATGGGTATGAACGACACACCCATCGCCGGCTCCTGATCAAGCCCGGCATCACCGGGCTCTGGCAAATCAACGGACGGTCCGACCTCCCATGGGATGAGGCTGTCCGGCTCGATCTCTACTACGTGGAGAACTGGTCCATCGCCGGGGACTTGATGATCATGTGGCGCACTTTCCGGGCCATGATCCGGCCATCGGGTGCCTATTAGCCACCGCCCGCAAGGCAAGGCAACAAGAAACCTGCTACCTATACAGAATCCGAGTGGGAAATGAGCATACGAACTATTCCATCTGGACAACTCAACGGCAACGGTCACCGGCCCAAGCTGCGCATTGCGGTGGTCGGCGCCGGTTATTGGGGTCCCAACCTCGCACGGAACCTCAAAGCCAGCCCGGACTGGGATCTCGTAGCGATCTGCGACCTGGACGTTGAGCGCGGCATGAAGCTCGCCGAATCGGTGGGTGGGGTGGCCGTCGTCGAGTCTTTGGACGAACTGCTGGACGACTACAACCTGGACGCCGTGGCCGTCGCAACCCCGGCGCACACGCACCACGGCGTAGTGATGACGGCCCTGCGCGCGGGCAAGCACGTCCTGGTGGAGAAACCGCTGGCTGACAGCCGCGCCAAGGGACTGGAAATGGTGGACGAAGCCAAAGCCAGGGGACTGGTGCTGATGGCCGACCACACTTACTGCTTTACCCCGGCGGTCCTCAAAATCCAGGAACTGGTGGCCAGCGGCGCCTTGGGCGACATCCTCTATGTTGACTCGGTCCGGATCAACCTCGGGCTCGTCCAACCCGATGTCAACGTGTTCTGGGACTTGGCGCCCCACGACCTCTCCATCCTCGACTTTGTCCTGCCGGGTGGCCTGCACCCCACCGAAATTTCGGCCCACGGCGCGGATCCCCTCGGTACCGGCCGCGACTGCGTCGGGCACTTGACCTTCGGACTGCCCAATGACGCCATGGTCCACATCCACGTCAACTGGCTCAGCCCCACCAAAATCCGGCAGATGATCATCGGAGGGTCAAAGAGGACCCTCGTCTGGGATGACTTGAATCCGCAGCAACGGCTCAGCGTTTACGACCGCGGCGTCAGCCTGGAGCAACAACCCCGATCGGCTGCAGACAAGAAAGCTTCGGCCATCTCGTACCGTCTTGGCGACACGTGGTCACCGGCCCTCCAAGAGCGCGAACCGCTGGGACAAGTGGTGGCTGAACTCGCTACCTCCATCCGGAACCACACGATGCCCCGCACCAGCGGCGAATCCGGGCTCAGGGTCTTGTCCGTCCTGGAGGCCGTGACGCAAAGCCTCGGCACGGATGGACGGTCCACCATCGTGGCCGGCAATGAGACGAATCTCCAGGTTGTGCGATGAAAGAGCTCTTGGGCGCCAACGTGCTGGTCACCGGAGGCGCCGGAACCATCGGCTCCACCGTGGTGGACCAACTGCTCGACGCCGGCGCGGCCCACGTCGACGTTTTGGACAACCTGGTGCGCGGCAGACGCGCGAACCTGGACCAGGCCTTGGGCAGCGAGCGCGTCTCCCTGGTCGAAGGCGACCTGCGGGACCGTGACCTCGTCAACGACCTCACCCGCGGCAAAGACCTCGTGTTCCACCAGGCCGCCATCCGCATCACCCAGTGCGCAGAAGAACCACGCCTGGCACTCGAAGTGCTGGTGGACGGCACTTTCAACGTCTACGAAGCAGCCGTGGACCACAAAGTAGGCAAACTCGTCTCCGCGTCAAGCGCGTCCGTGTACGGGATGGCTGAACAGTTTCCCACCAGGGAAAACCATCACCACCACAACAACGACACCTTCTACGGCGCGGCAAAGTCCTTCAACGAAGGGATGGCCAGGAGCTTCCGGGCCATGTCCGGCCTGGACTACGTCCTGCTGCGCTACTTCAACGTCTACGGACCCCGCATGGACGTCCATGGGCTCTACACCGAAGTCCTCGTGCGCTGGATGGAACGGATCGACGACGGCCAGCCACCCATGATCTTCGGCAGCGGTGACCAAACCATGGACTTCGTCCACACCCACGACGTCGCCCGGGCCAACATCCTGGCAGCTGTCAGCGATGTGCATGAAGGCGTCTACAACGTCGCCAGCGGAACCGAAACCAGCCTGGCTGAGCTGGCGCAGACCCTCCTGAATGTCATGGGTTCAAGCCTGCATCTCGAGCACGGTCCGGAGCGTGCCGTCAACGGCGTGGCCCGGCGCCTGGCGGACACCACCGCAGCACGTAAAGACCTGGGTTTCGAAGCAGCCATTGGACTGGAGGACGGTCTGCGTACTTTGGTCTCATGGTGGCGGCCGCTCCGTGCGGAAATAGCAGCCGCCCGCCTGGTGGCCCATCCCGCCGTCCCCGCAGCAGGTGCGCGATGACCATCTCCGAGACGCGCCTGGCCCGTATCGACGTCATGAAACCCTGGCTTGGCGAAGAGGAAGCCCAAGCAGTGGCCGAAGTGATTGCCTCCGGGTGGGTGGCCCAAGGACCCAAGGTCCGCCAGTTCGAAGAAGCCTTCGCGGCGGAGCAATTGGCAGGTCACGCAGTGGCTACCTCCAGCTGCACTTCAGCCCTGCACCTGGCGCTCGCGGTCGCCGGCGTTGGACCGGGTGATGACGTCGTTGTCCCGTCATTTTCCTTCATTGCCACAGCGAACGCGGCTACTTACATGGGAGCACGCCCTGTGTTCGCCGACGTCGACCTCCAGACAGGGTGCGTGACAGCCGAGACCGTGGAAAGAGCCCTGACTCAGGAAACCAAGGCAGTCATCGCCGTGGACCAAGGCGGGGTGCCCGTTGACCTGGATCCCATCAGGGCCCTGTGTGAGCCCCGCGGGATCATCGTGGTGGAAGACGCAGCCTGCGCCATTGGCTCCCGCTACCACGGCCGCCCTGTCGGTGCCGGCGCGGAGGTGGCAGCCTGGTCCTTCCACCCGCGCAAGATCCTCACGACGGGAGAGGGCGGCATGCTCTCAACTCCACGGCAGGACTTCGCGGACAGGGCACGACGCCTCCGGGAACATGCCATGAGCGTTTCGGCCTCGGACCGGCACGCCAGCATCCTCGCACCGGCCGAAGAGTACCTCGAAATCGGGTTCAACTACCGCATGACCGACCTTCAGGCCGCCGTCGGACTCGTCCAACTGGGCCGCCTCCGGGAAGCCGTCCAACGGCGTCGTGAACTGGCCGCAAACTACGCGAACGCGTTTGCCGGCGTCGAAGGCCTCCGCCTGGTCGGCGACCCCGACTACGGGACCGGCAACTTCCAATCCTGCTGGCTGGAAATCGGGCCGGCGTTTCCCCTCGGGAGGGACGGACTGATGGGCCACCTTGCACAGGACGGCATTTCAGCACGGCGGGGCATCATGGCAGCCCACCGCCAACCCGCCTACGCGGGCAAGGACACCGGCGGGGCGTCCCTTGAGGTCACGAACTGGCTGACTGACCACACGCTCATCCTGCCGCTGTACCACCAGCTCGCCCTCCACGACCAGGTCCGGGTCATCGACTCGGTCCTGCGGGCATCGAGGCACCCATAATGAGCGAACTTCTCCTCATCGCTGCCAGCGGCCTTGCCCGTGAGGTACTGGCCATGGTCCGCAGCAGCGGCCCGTTCGACGTCATCGGAATCCTCGACGACGACGAGGACAAGACCGGCCGGGTGGTCGACGGCGCACACGTCCTTGGGCCCATCCGTGACGCCCTGAAGTTCCCCCACGCGTTGCTGCTGGTCTGCATCGGATCAGGAAGCGGCCGCGAGGGTGTGGTGATGCGGCTACGAAGCCTCGGGCTTGACGAAGAACGCTACGCCACAGCCATAGATCCCTCAGTCAACGTTCCGGAGGGGTGCGTGATCGGCCGGGGGAGCATCATCCTGGCCCACGTCAGCATGACGGCGTCAGTGACCATCGGCAATCACGTTGTCGCCATGCCCGGGGTCACCTTCACCCACGACGACGTCATCAGTGACTTCGCCACATTCGCATCAGGCGTTTCCCTGGGCGGCAACGTTCGGGTCGGCCGGGCGGCCTACATCGGCATGAACGCCAGTGTCCGGGAGGGCCGGTCCATCGGGGCCAAAGCGACCATTGGCATGGGAGCGGCCGTCCTGAACGATGTTCCCGACGACGAGACCTGGGCCGGTGTCCCGGCCCGGGTGATCAGGCGCGGCAATACGCCTGCGCTGGAGGGGGCCCAGTGACGCTCAAGAGCCCGGTTACCCAGCGGAAGGGACCAACCCCCACAAGGGCGTTCGTGATCAGCGTCGTCAACGCCTTCATCACCAAGCTGGGGACCATTGGAATTGGTATAGCGTTGGCGCGGCTGCTGGGGCCTGAGGAATTCGGGACCTACGCGGTGGCGTTCATTGCACTCGTCGCCGTCCTGAGCTTCAACGAATTGGGCGTCAGCCTGGCGATCGTACGCTGGCCGGGGGACCCCAAGGAAATAGCCGCCACCGTCACCACCATCTCCGTAGTCTGCAGTGTCCTGCTGTTCGGGCTCTCGTACGCGGTTGCACCCCTCTTCACAGCGGCCATGGGAAACGAGGCAGCAACGGACGTGGTCAGGGCCTTGGCCTTCTGCATCGTGCTCAACGGGCTGGTGGCCACGCCCGCGGCCCTGTTGCAGCGCAACTTCCGCCAGGGACAACGGATGGTCATCGACCAAGTCAATGTGTGGCTCGGGGCGGGCGTTTCGTTGATCCTGGTGATCGCCGGAATGGGAGCCATGAGCCTGGCAGTGGGCCGGGTCCTGGCCAGCCTCGTAGCGGCCGTCCTGTTCCTTGTTTACTCGCCCCTGCCGTACCGGTTCGGATTCTCAGCGCTGTCCGCGAAACAGCTCCTGGCTTTCGGACTTCCCCTGGCAGGTGCGAGCGCTGTGGTATTTGCCGTGGGTTACGTCGACCAACTCATCGCCGGGCGGCTGTTTGGCCCGGTGGTCCTCGGCTTCTATGTCATGGCCTTCAACATGGCCGGGTGGCCCTCGAGTTTGTTGTCCCAACCCCTGCGAAGCGTGGCGCCGCCGACCTTCGCCAGGCTCCAGGACCGGCCGGATGACATGAGGGCGGCCTTGCTGGCGATGATCGGAGCAGTGTCGGCCATGGTGTTGCCCGTCTCGGCGGTGATGGTGGGGTGCGCCCTTCCCCTTGTCAAAGTCGTCTACGGTGAAGCCTGGGCCCCGGCGGGCATGGCGCTGATGTGGTTGGCGCCCCTCACGGTCCTCCGTATCCTCCATGAGCTGCTGTACGACTACCTCGTGGTCCTGGGTTCGTCCCTGTCCATCTTGAATGTGCAGCTCGTGGCTCTGATCGCGCTCGTTCCGGCGCTGCTGGCAGGCGGTGCGCTCGCAGGGATGCCTGGGCTGGCAGCGGCTCCTGTGCTGGTGGCCCTGGTGGTGACCTCGCCGCTGTATCTCCGGGCTCTCCGGAAGGCAGGTGTGCCGCTCCTGGCCGTGGGAAAACGCTTGGGACTTCCCACGGTCATGGCAGCACTGACTGCAGCCGGCTGCTACGCAATCACCCGGTTCCTGGATTCCCCTGTGGTCGCTGTCCTCGTTTCCACGGGACTGGGAGTCGTCGCGATGGCGGCAATCATGGGGCTTCGACGGCAGGACCTGCGGGACGTCCGGATGTGGGGGCGTGGACGGGAGGTGGCCGCGACATGAGGATCCTGATCTACCCGCACGATCTGCGCATGGGCGGCAGCCAATTGAACGCCATCGAACTCGGTGCCGCAATCAAGCAACTGGGCCATGAGGTCATTCTCTTTGGACAGCCCGGGCCCCTCGTCGAAAGGGGAGCAGAGCTTGGGTTGGAGTTTGTCCCCGCACCTGCACCAGGGAAGCGACCTTCCCCATCGGTCATCAGAACTTTGGTGCACACCGTCCGCGAGCGCCGGATCGACGTCGTTCACGGCTACGAATGGCCCCCGGCGCTGGAGTGCCTGGCGGCCTCCAGGCTGGTGCCGGACACCACCGCGGTGGCCACGGTGATGTCCATGGCAGTGGCTCCGTTCATCCCCAGGTCCATGCCGCTGATGGTGGGCACTGAACAGATCCGGCAGGGCGAGCTGTCCTCCGGACGCCACCGTGTCCATTTGCTGGAACCGCCCGTGGACATCATGGCCAACCGCGTGGTCGATGACGCGGACCTGGAAGGGTTTCGCGCACGGTGGGGACTGCATGGCGACTTTTTCACGATGGTTTGCGTCTCCCGCTTGGCCAAGGAACTCAAGCTTGAAGGCATCCTGTCGGCGATTGATGCCGCGGGACAACTCGCCCGGGATCTCCCGGTGCATCTGCTGATCACAGGTTCAGGCCCGGCGGAATCCGTGGTCAGAGCCCAAGCCGAACGCGTCAACGCGGCGACAGGGGAAAACACGGTTATTCTCACCGGTGAACTTGCTGACCCCAGGCCGGCCTACGCTGCTGCCGACGTCGTCCTGGGCATGGGCGGCTCCGCCCTCCGGGGGCTATCGTTCGCCAAACCGCTCGTTGTCCAGGGCGAAGGAGGCTTCTGGGAACTTCTCACTCCAGAGTCCCTGCCGGTGTTCCTTTGGCAGGGCTGGTATGGTTCCGGTCCGGGTTCGACCGGTACCGGGACCGACGCGCTGGTAACCATCTTGAGGGCTCTCCACACGGACGAGCTGCTGAGGAAGTCATTAGGCTCTTTCGGCCGATCGGTGGTCGAAGACAGGTTTTCACTCACTTCCGCGGCGCAACACCAAACCGAGTTGTACCAGCGCTTCCTGGCCGGTGCTCCCGCGACGCGGTCCCGTTTGTGGGCTGAAACCATCGCCGGGGTGCAGTACTCCTCCTATGTGGTTCGCCGACGTTATCAGCGCCTCCGTGGCCACCAGCCCGCAGAAGACTTCAACGCCCGTCCTGTCGCCGTCCGTGCTGCCGCGGCCGGGCAACTCGTCTCAGGGGAGGCGTGATGGACACGATCATGTACATCTCCGGTGGCCAATGGGATGGCCTGCCCGGAACTGATCGGCTGCTGGCTGAGTCCTTGGCAGAGACAGGCCCGGTCCTCTGGGTTGACCAACCTGCGCCTGTCTTCCGGTTCGCAGATGTCCGGAACCACACGGTGAGAAGTCTTCGCGGGATCCCGGAGACCATGACACCGCATTTGTCGCGCTTGCGGCTTCCTGCTCCGCCGTTCTTCAGCAGCGCGCTTGGCCGGCCCCTGACCGAAGCCATTGCACGTCACTGCATGGACAACGCCATGAAGACCGCAGGCGGTCCAGTGTCGGCGGTCGTCAATGCCTCCCCGGTTGTAGCGTTCCCTGACCGTGGCAGCGGCGTGCGGCTGCTGCATCTGACGGATGACTGGCTGGCCGCAGCTGAATTGATCGGATTTCCCTCCGGCTATCTGAGGCGCTCCCTGGAACGCAACATCGGGACGGCCGATGTCATCACTGCTGTCTCAGCAGGCCTGGCCGCCAAGATGTCCCATTTCTCGGGACGGCCCGTGCAGGTTCTTCCGAATGGGTGCCGTCCACCGGCCGGCCCGTCCACAGACGAGCACCGGAGGCCGGTCGCGGTCCTGGTGGGACAACTCAACGAACGATTGGACCTTGACGTGCTGGAGTCGTTGGCCGACGCCGGGCTCAGCCTTCTGGTCATTGGTCCGCGGACTGAGTCCAACCCCGTAACCAGGCAGAGGCTGGACGCCTTTCTGGAGCGAAGCAACGTGGATTGGCGTGGACCTCTGGCCCCTGATGACGTACGGCGGCAGCTTCAAACCGCAGCCGCCGGGATCACCCCTTATGCCGACACGGAATTCAATAGATCCAGCTTCCCCCTGAAAACGTTGGAATACCTGTCGTCGGGCTTGCCCGTGGTCGCCACGGACCTGCCTTCCGTGCGATCGCTGCAGTGCAGCGCTTTAGCTGTGGCAAGCAGCCGTGCGGCATTCGTGGATCTGGTCAGGGCTGCCCTGCAGGAGCCTCCGGACCGGGAGCAACGTGAAGAGATGCGGCGCGTCGCGGAGGCGAACTCCTGGAACGTGCGGGCCGCCAATATCAGGGATCTGTGCCGGCAACCGGGAGGCGGGCGCAACACCAAGTTGCGCACCACAGTTCAATCCGTTCGAGGAGCAAGCCGTGAACGTTGATAAGCCGGGGAACCCGCCGTCGGGTATTGACCACGTGTTGCTCACTAGGTTCAATCTTCCTTCCCGGGGCTTTGAAAGCCTGGTCCGGGCCCAGGAAGGCTGGCTGAGGGACCGGATTGCTTTGTTCGAACGCTACTGTCTACCCTCCGTGAAGGCACAGACCAACCGCGACTTCCGGTGGATCATCTACTTCGACCCGGAGAGTCCGGCCTGGCTGCTGGACCGCGTGCATGGGCTGAACCGTGAAGGGACCTTCGTGGCCCTGTTCAGGACAGAAGTCAGCCCGTCCGAACTGCTTGAGGACATCAGGACAGTCACAGGGGGCGGACGTGGCACACTGCTCACCACCAACCTGGACAACGACGACGGGTTGGCCATCGATTTCGTGGACCGGGTGCAAAAAGCGGCCCACGATGCTGGAAACTCAGCGATCTACCTCGTATCCGGCCTGGTGATGGGAAAGGGTTCTGTTTTCCTAAGGAACGACCCCCACAACGCGTTTTGCTCCGTCAGCGCCCCCTGGTCCGCTCCTGTGACGTGCTGGGCTGCATGGCACAACCGGCTGGGCCAATCCATGAAGGTCACATCGCTGCGCGGTGCACCTGGGTGGTTGCAGCTGGTCCACGACCACAATGTCAGCAACAGAATCCGCGGCCGGCGCGTTTCCCCCAAGCCCTACAGGGCACTTTTCCCGGCCCTTCTGGCGGATGCTCCCATCCCGACTGCAAGTTCCATCATCGTGGACCGGGTCTTTGAGTCTCCCCTCCGGGCGTTGCGGGAGCTCGCCCGGAAGGGAGCCAAGGCCGTGACCATCGCGCTGCTTGGAACCCAGGGCATCGATCGCGTCAAGACGCTGCTTGCCAACCGGAGAAGCACAGTGTCCAGGACCTGAGCCGTACGACTGGTCCAAACCCAAAGACACTCAACGAAAGGTAAGAGCAGGACATGCAGGTACAAAAGATACTGAAAAGCCTGATACGCCGATGGTTCATCGTCGTGTTGGGTCTTGCCGTGACCGCAGGCGCCTGCTTCTTCCTCCAGCAGAACGCGCCCGACAACTACAAAGCCCAGGCGAGCCTGGTCCTCCTGCCCTCCACCAAAAGCGTCGGAGAAGCCGGTAATCCATATCTGGGGCTGGGCGGCATGAGCGAGGCCCTGGATATCCTCACCCGCAAGATGTCCTCCGAGGAGTTCAAGGAGACCATCCGTGAACAAAGCGGGGCCAGCACCTTCACAGCTGAAGCCGACAAAGGAACAAGCGGGGCCATCCTCCTCATCACAGCCTCCTCACCCGACTCCGGCCAGGCCCTCAAGATCCTGGATACTGTGATGAACCAGGCACCCGTGGCCCTGACCGAGCTGCAGGACGTCCTCAACGTGCCAACAACTTCCCGCATTTCCACGATGAAACTGCTTGAGGACAGCAAAGCTGTTCCCGAGGTCAAAGCCCGGACGCAACTGCTCCTGGTCACCGCTGCCGGCGGCGTGGCGTTCAGCATCATGCTTACCGTACTCATCGACGGGTTGCTCCTGTCCCGGAAACACCGCAAGAGCACAGAACCAATCGAAAAGCCCGCCGGATCCAAACCGCCCACGCCGCCGGCTACCAGGCAAAGGAAACCTTCCTCGGCGGAACGGTTTTCAAGCAACCGGCCCACAACGGACGAACCGGCACACCTCGCGGGTGAAACTGCCAGTGTCGTACCCAGTTCCTACAGGCCGGGATAACCATGACCGCAGCCATCCTTCTCCGCATCCTTGGCAGGCGCTGGTACATCGTGGCTATCGGGATAGCCATCGGACTGGCGTCCCTGGGCGCGGTCCGGTCCGCTGAGCCTGTCTACTGGACCAAGGCGGAAGTTACGTTCGTCGCTCCGGACCGCGAACCGGCCTACTGGATACCCGGTGACGACTACGCGTCGCTGGTGGACTTCGCGGCCATGGTGGAGCGACGTGTCAACTACGACTCAGCATCTGTGGATCTCACGCTCTCCAGCGGAACCCTTTATGGTGCCGGGGTCCGGCACGGCTACTCAGTGACCCTGCTCAACAGCGGCGGCCAATGGGCCAAGAGCTTCCGATGGCCGGTCCTATCCGTGCAGGTGGTCGACTCCAGCGCACAAAAGGTGAAGGACGTGCTCCAAAACGTTGTCGACGGCATCAATGACGCTTCCCTGGCCCTCCAGCAGGAGGCAGGTGTCCAACAAGCCCTCATCACCACCCTCACGTCGCCGTCCAGCCCTGAGATCGTGTTCGGCGGAGGCACCCAACTCAACCGCGTCAAAGGCGCAGTATTCTGGGTTGGCCTAGCCGCCACACTTTCCATCCTGGCCGCAGTCATTGTTGATTCACGGCCCCGTCGCCGCAGAATCCTGCACAAGGGCGGCTCAAGCGTCCAACGTCCCGACATCCCGCACGCAAAGGTGACCTCCCGTGTACCGGGCTAACGGGTTACTACATCGAGACGGCATCCAGGGGGTGGCCCGGAAGTCCGATGCGCCCCTGTTCCTCACCATCTACCTGGTGCTCACATGTGCCCTGCCGTCAATCATGGTGATAGCGTCCCTGGGGTCCATCGGCCGGCCAAGCACGCTCTTCGCCCTCCTGGCCCTCGCGTGGTGGATCCTGCACCAGCTGCGCCGCACGACACCATCAATCAGGCGGTGGCATCCCTTGCGGGTGGCACTGGCAGCCTTCCTCCTCGTCGCAGCATCCAGTTACGCCTACGCCATGGTCAGGGGATTGCCGGAAAGCGAAGCCAGCCCCGCAGACGCGGGCCTCCTACGGCTCGCAGGATGGGCCGGGATCCTGCTCATAGCAACTGACGGCCTGACAACCCGCGAAAGCGTCAGGACGCTGCTCCGCAGGATCGCCCTGGCCGGGGGACTGACAGCATTGCTGGGCCTGCTCCAGTTCGCCACCGGCTCGTCCCTCATCGAATGGATCAGGATACCGGGCCTCAGCGTCAGCTCGGAGCTGGCAAACATCGATTCCCGGGGAGGCTTTGTCCGCGCGGCCGGCATGTCGTTGCATCCCCTTGAATACGGGGTAGTCCTCTCCACCTCGCTGCCGATAGCCATCACCCTCGCCCTCAACGACACCACCAAGCGCCGGCTGCTGTGGTGGCTCCCCGTTGGCCTGATATCCGTAGCTGCCATGCTCTCCGTCTCCCGGGCCGCACTGATCTGCATGGCATTGGCTTTCCTCATCCTCCTGCCGGTATGGCCCAAACAGCTCCGGCGGAAGGCCGTGATGGTTTCAGCCCTCCTGGTGGCAGTGATCTACGTAGTGACGCCAGGCATGATCGGAACACTCTTGGGCCTTTTCACCATAGGGACCGACGACCCCAGCATCAGTTCAAGAACCAACGGCTACTCCACCGCCTTCGGAATGGCGAGCCAGAACGTGCTGTTGGGCCGTGGCTTCGGCACCTTCCTCCCCGCGTACGTCATCGTTGACAACCAATACCTGGGGCTTCTGGTCGAACTCGGCATAGCAGGCCTGATCGCCTTCCTGCTGCTGGTCTTTGCCGGCATCCTCTGCGCCTGGCAGGCCAGGAAGTCGGCCAGGGACAACGAACTGCGCCAAATGAGCCAGTCAGTCCTTGCAAGCGTCGCCGCAGCCGCATTGGCCTTCGGATTCTTCGACGCCTTCGCCTTCCCCATGGCAGCCAGCCTCCTGTTCCTTATGCTGGGCATCTCCGGGGCGCTATGGCGCATATCGCGCAGGGAAACGACGGAGGCACAGATCCAGGAGAAAGCCGCAACCTCGGGGGACAGCTGAGACAGGGGACAGCTGGGACGGGATCAAGGCAGGGCAACCGTCTATCGGCGGCTCTCATCCCGCTCCCACACAGGAGCAGAGGTGCCGGGGACCCCGGCACGACGACGACCCGCCACCGCGAACACCGCATAGACGGCCGCATCGAAAGCCGTCCGCGGCCCACGCACCGAGGCAAGCAACTGCCGCACGGTCCGTGACAAGGACGCCCCACCAGTCACCACATCCTGCTCGGCATTTCCCCGATACGTTCGCCGCAGGACAGCCAACAAGGCGCCAGAGGTCCTGGGCGTCCGGACGACCACCGGCTCCGTAGCAAGAACCGCCTTCTCCTGCTCATCGAAGAGCCTGTCCACGAAATAGTCATCACCCGTGAGCGCAGGAAAGACCCCCATACGGAGATGCCCTGAGTGGCTCAGGGCATAGACACCAGCACCCCACAGACCCTGCGCATTGCCCGGGATCCTGCTGCGGGCACGGTAGTAAGCCCGGACAGGCGCAGAAGCGCCCTGTGTGTCGTATCGGAAGGCCGGCCGGGCAGCCAGTAAGGTCCCATCTTGCAACGCTGCAAACACCTCAGCAAGGGCCGTGGCGCTGACCTCAATGTCCGCGTCCAGATAGAGGCGGGGCCACAACCGGGTGCATTGGTCGCCGGCATTGAGCGCTGCCGTCTTTGACGCCTCCGGCACCTGAAGTACCGAAACCCCCTGCCACTGGGACGCGATCGCCTCCGTCCCATCGCTACAGCCGTTGCAGGCCACCACAACATCCACCGTGCCCCACCCAATGACCTCCCGCAGCGACCCAAGGGTACGCCCGATGACGGCAGCCTCATTATGGGCGGGGATAATCACAGCGCCCGAGGGGAACGCGCCCACCATCAGAGGACCCCGCCAACATTGCGTACGGCATGCGGCAGGCGATCCCACCGCCGTCGGCTGGCCACTGCCCAGGCAGCTTCCAGATGACCCGGCTTTCCCAACCGGGCCACCTCAGCGGCGAGAACGGCACCGCGAAACGCCATGACCCGACCCGGCCCAAGATACTTCTCCGCATAACGGACCCTGTTCACAGACATCAAGGCAGTCAACTGCGGCGAAGCCCCGGACCCACCGCGTTGATGCCACATCCGCGCGGAAGGCTCAAACCAGATGGAATACCCCGCCTCCCGCATACGGTGGCAGTAGTCCGTCTCTTCCGAATACAGGAAAAACCGTTCATCCCAGGCTCCCACGGCCTTAGCCGCAGCGGCATCCAGCAAAAGCGCGGCACCCGTTGCCCACTCAACCCGATGCCCGTGCAAATAGCTCTCTTCATCAAAGTCCATCTCGGACAACCACCCAGGGCGTTTCCTCACATGGCTGCCCAGCGCGGCGTCACCCAGCGCTCGCAGGATTCCCGGCTCACGGCGCAGCGAAGGGTAGACGCTCCCGTCGTCGTCCAGCAGGACAGGCACCACCATCCCGGCGCCGGACCGTACCATGCGTCTGCGCATTGCACTGATGGCACCCTCCTCGATACGGAGATCGGGATTGAGGATGAGGTAGGTGGCCGCTTCTCCGGCTTCTGAAAGTGCGGCGTTGATGCCCCCGGCGTATCCGAGGTTCCCTCCGGTTTTTATGGCAATGACGTCGGGAAATTGTGCCAGCGCCTCAAGCGTGTGGTCGTTGGGGGAGTTGTCGGCCACCACCACCTTGATCGACTGGCCCAAGGCCTCCTTCCGCAGGCCCCAGACCAAGGGCCCGATATCGTCCTCGTTGTTGTAAGTGACGACGACGACGGCGACATCGGCTGCAGCCCTGGCAGGGAGGAAAGACCCCGGAGCGCGGCTGGGCGCACGCTCCGGGACATCCCTGGATGGCAAGGACCTGTTGGACGACAGGGATAAGCCGCTGTCCCTGCGCAACCGGACGTAGGCTTCCGGGCCTTCCAGGAGGTACCGCCGGGCAAGGCGGCGTGGTTCCAACGCAAGCCGCCAAGCCCACTCAAGGCTGTTGGAACTCACCCATGAAGGGGCCCGCCGGATGTGGCCTGCCAGAAAGTCCACCACCGCTCCGAAAGCCAGCAGTACCTTGGCTCCGGTCAGGGCTCCGTACTCTGATATCCAAAGTTCCTGCCGGGGTTTTCCCAAGCCGACGATCAGGATGTCGGGGGCTGTCAACGCGATCATTGCTGCCAGCTCCCGGGAAGCGTGGTCATCGCCAAGAGTGGTCCGTGGCGGTGCCCACCATCCAGTGACCGCAAGCTTTGGCCGTTCCACCGCGAATTTGGCCCGTATCCGTTCCTGGGTCTGAACCGACCCGCCAAGGAACCCGATACTGAGGCCCCTTCGTTCTGCCTCATCCAACAACGGGCCCACGAGATCGCTGCCCGCCAGCCTCGGCCATGTCCGTGCGGTGAGGCGCCGGGCCTCAGTAGCCAGCGGGGCGCCGTCGATAAGCGTCAACCACTCCAGGGACCGGGACCGTTCCAGGGTCTCCTCCCACCGGCTCCCGGAGCCGAAATGACGTATGTGGTCCAAATTGGCTGAGCACACTCCCAGGGGCGGTGCGCCTGTAGCGCCTGCCCTGCCCAGGATCTCCTGAATTGCCGGGTCGAACTCCATGAGCTTTACGGGGACGCCGCCAAGATTGACCCAGCGCTCCGGGGACGTGGCGGCGGGCGTCCCGCCGTCGTCCATCGGCCTCTGAAGCAGGAGGCTGCGGCCACTGAGCCCGCTTGTCAGGGGGCGGTGGCGGACTGCACCGTGGAGGGCATTTCGGGTGGGCAGGACTTTGGGTAGCAGCATTCTTGGCTCCAGGCTCGGGTCAAGCTCAAGGCATAACCATGTAGCCCACGATCCGTGGCTGCTGCACTGCCAGGATCGTGGATGGCGGACAAACGCCGCCACATCGACATGTTCACTTGAGTTGTCTCCCGGCCTCCTGCCAGAGGCTGCCGTAGGGCTACTTTAGGACGATTTTCCGGAGTCCGCCAGAGCCCTGGGCGGCCTTTGCCGGGACAGTACGCGCCTTAAAGCGCGATGCGGTAGACATGGTGCGTGTATTCGTTCGGGAAAGCATCCGTGAATTTCCCGCCCTGGATGTGAATCGACCGGTTCTCGCCCAACACCTCCACGGTGGACCCGGTGATCCCGCCCGGGAGCGTGAAGATCCTGCTTCCGGTGAGCCCGTCGTCCGTCATCGCGAAAATATAGGCACTTCCGTCCTTGGCTTTGAGCATCGTGTCGGTCCCTTCGCCAAAATCCCAAACGTAGGACTGGGTGTTGATGACAGGCGCCAATGAAGTGATGGCGTGATTCACGACCCCCGCTGCAGCCACTTGGTCCTTCAAGCAGGCAGCGCTGTGTATCCGGGCGTCCTGGAAAGCGTCACCGCTGATGCAATCGTTGACGTTTTGCTGGTCCGGGGACTGACTGAACCATACGATGCCCCGGGCCTCATGGATGATCGACGCCCACACCTGGGCTTGGACTTGCTCGGGGCCCAACTGCTTGTAACCGCCTGTGGAACCGCCGGTGCTGATCACAGTGGGCAGAGCCCAGAGTGGTGCCTGTACGCCCCGCGCGGCATTGATTTCCTGCTGGAGCTGCATGATTTTGCCGTAGCTCGAGGCCGTGCGGCAGTTCACTGGGGCGATGGGATTCTGTTCCTTGGGAGTCCGCCACCTGAGCGTCCCGTCGCCCCAATCGCATTGGGGGACGGCGTAGAAGTACTGGTCCACGGAGTTCACGTTCGCAGTGCTGAAATAGTCCATCGACAACTGCATGGGCACGTCATAGGTGATGATCCCCGAGGTCCAGTTCGCGTAGGTGAACCTGCCCGTGGCTGCGGGATCATGCTGGGCTGCCAACTGCTTCATGTGGGCGAGCCCGGCTACGGGGTCATACCTGCCGTCCACTTCGTCGTCCAGGACGCTCCCCACCTGCCGGTCCCAGCCGGCCGGTGCGTCCTTGGTCGCGAAAAGGGTGAACATGCCGTGCGCGGAGATGGCTGCACTGGACGCGTCCGGGTTCCCTTGGACGTAAGTGTTGATGCCCAGCGATTTGTCGTAGGCCAGTTGCGCATCGCTTCCAGGGGACCCGTACCAGATCGCGATGGGAAAGAAGGACGGATCGCTCCAGCCGGCTGCGGTTGCCTTGGCAAACTGGTTCCAGTACGCCGGTCCGCCTTCCCACGGAATCCTGGGCAGCTCGTGGAGCGCGTCCGCTGCTTCCACGGGGGCTGCCGTGGGGTCCGGCTGCGGAAGAGCAGCTGTCCTGGGTACGGTGCCAGGTATCGTGCTCGCCCAGAACAGCAGGCCAAACGTCAAGGCCATCGTGGTGAAGTAGCGAACCCGCATAGCGTCATCTTCTTCCGCAACCCAATGATGAGTACCTCAAAGGATGGCACCAGCTTCGCGAATCCGTAACCCGCCGTCGTCAATTGCCCCTGGTGCGGGCCGCGTTCAGGAGGGCCTTTGTCCAGTCATGTGTTGGAGATAATCGGCCAGCCGCTGTGAGGCGTCCGGGGGAGCGAAGCCCACTGCCGAAATTTTGCCGAGGTCCAGGACGCTGTTGGCCGGCCGCGGTGCCATCTCCGGTTTGTTGTACTCGGCTGTGCTGATCGGGCGCACCAGGCGCGGGTCCGCTCCGCACAGCCGGTAGACGTCCGCAGCAACATCTGCCCAGCTCTGATTGCCGCCGCTGTTGCTGAGGTTGTAGGTTCCATACGGGGCCCGGGAGTCGAGCAGGTGCCGGATCCCTGCGGCGAGGTCCTCGGCAAAGCTCAAGCGGCCAAGCTGGTCATCGACCACTCCCGGTGATGCACCTTTTGCAGCAAGGCCGGCCATGGTCCGAACAAAGTTCTTTCCGTCGCCGACCACCCAACTGGTCCTGACGATGTAGTGCCGCGGCACGGTACCCGCGGCGATGTCACCGGCGGCCTTGCTCTGTCCGTACACACCCAAAGGTGAGAAGGGTTCGTCCTCCCGGTGAGGCTTGACGGTCCCGTCAAAGACGTAATCGCTGGATACATGGACCAGGGTTAGAGAATGGTCGACGGCGGTGGCCGCCAACCGGGATACGGCGGCTGCGTTGATTGTCCAGGCAGCTGCACGGCCTTCAGGGCTTTCGCAAGCGTCAACCGCGGTAAATGCCGCGGCGTTGATGATCGTGGAGTAATCGCGCCAGTTCACTGACCGGTAGGAATCCTCGCTGGTGATGTCAAAGTCCCGGCGGCCGGCGAAGTCCACGGTGGTGTCGCCGTCGAATGCTTGCCGGAGCGCAGCGCCCAATTGGCCGCCGGCCCCCAGCACGAGCGTGCGCCGCTTCTCCATCGGACTGACGCCGGCCAGCCGCGGGTGGTTCTTGTCCTGGTCCGAAAGGATGGCCTCGCTGAGGGGTATCGGCCAGGGAACAGCGACCTGTTCGTCGGCAAGATTCAGGAAGGTGTAGTTCTGCTGGGCCTCAGGGCTCCAATGGTCGTTCACGAGATAGGTGTAGGCGGTGTCGGCGTCCAGGGTCTGGAAGGCGTTGCCCACGCCACGGGGCACGAACACGGCTTGGCCAGGCGTCAACTCCGCCGTGAACAGGACACCGAAAGTCGGTCCTTTCCGGAGGTCCACCCAGGCCCCGAAAATACGACCGGAGGCCAAGGAGACGAACTTATCCCACGGCTCGGCATGGATGCCCCGCGTAGTGCCGCGTACGGCGTTGAAGGATATGTTGTTCTGCACTGGCCCGAAGTCCGGCAGTCCGGCGGCCAGCATTTTCCTGCGGTGCCAGTTCTCCTTGAACCAACCGCGGCTGTCGGTATGGACCGGGAGTTCGAAAAGCACCAACCCCGGGATCGGAGTCGGGGTGGAAGCCAGTTCCCGCGGGTCCACGGCCTAGTGCCCTTGACCTGCATATTTTGACTCCGTGACCGCTTTCTGAGGACGCCACCAGTCTTCGTTGCTTCTGTACCACTGCACGGTCTCTGCCAGGCCGGAGGCAAAGTCGGAGAACCGGGGCGTCCAGCCGAGTTCCCTGCGCAGCTTGGTGGAGTCGATGGCGTAACGCAGATCGTGCCCGGGCCGGTCCTTGACGAGGTCGTAGGCGTCAGGTTGTTGTCCATCGAGGGCGAGGAGCATTTCCACTACCTCGCGGTTCGATCGCTCGCCATCTGCCCCGACCAGGTAGGTTTCACCCACCCGGCCACGTTCAAGGATGGTCAAAACCGCGGAGGAATGGTCTTCCACATGGATCCAGTCCCGGACGTTCAATCCTTGCCCGTACAACCGCGGGCGCACGCCGTCCAGGATGTTGGTGATCTGCCGCGGAATGAACTTCTCAACATGCTGGTAGGGACCGTAATTGTTGGAGCAATTGCTGATGGTCGCCTTCAGGCCGAACGAACGCACCCATGCCCGCACCAACATATCCGAGCCTGCCTTGGTGGCCGAGTAGGGGCTCGTCGGGCGGTAAACGGAGTCTTCAGTGAACTTGCGGCGTTCGTCCAAGGCCAGGTCTCCATACACTTCATCCGTGGAGATGTGATGGAAGCGTGTTCCATGCCTGCGGGCAGCCTCGATGAGGGTAAAGGTTCCCGCCAGGTTGGTGTCCATGAACGGACGTGGATCCGCCAGGGAGTTGTCGTTGTGCGATTCTGCAGCGAAGTGGACGACGGCGTCCACCGAGGATGTCAGCGCGTCCACAACGCCGGCATCGCAGATATCGCCTTTTTGAAAATCGAAACGGCCGGACGGCAGCCCCGACAGGGATTCCATGTTGCCGGCGTAGGTCAATTTGTCCAGGACCGTGACATGGAGGCCGGTGTGCTCCATGATGAAGTGAACAAAATTGCATCCGATGAATCCGGCCCCGCCGGTGACAAGGATTCTCTGCATGGCCATAGCGTAACCGTCATGGACGGTGATGTGCAGCGGGAGAGGACAGCTAGATGCGCGGAATTATTCTTGCCGGTGGCACAGGATCCCGGCTTCATCCGATTACGCTCGCCATCAGTAAACAATTGGTTCCGGTTTTTGATAAACCGATGATTTACTACCCGCTGTGCACCCTGATGCTGGCGGGAATCCGGGACATCCTGATCATCACTACGCCTGCCGACGGCCATCAATTCGAAAATCTCTTGGGGGATGGCTCGCAATTCGGCGTAAATCTGAGTTACGCCCGTCAGCCCACTCCCGATGGCCTCGCCCAGGCGTTCATCCTGGGCGAGGAACACATCGGCAGCGGCAAAGTGGCGCTCATCCTCGGCGACAATATCTTCAATGGCCCCGGCATGGGCAACCAGCTCCGGCATTATGCCGATGTCGACGGCGGTGCAATTTTCGGCTATTGGGTCAAGGACCCGTCCGCTTACGGCGTGGTGGAATTCGACGACGACGGCCTGGCTGTTTCCATTGAAGAGAAGCCTGCCGTTCCCAAAAGCAACTACGCGGTTCCCGGCCTTTACTTTTATGACAACAATGTGGTGGCCATGGCAAAAGACCTTCAGCCGTCTCCGCGCGGGGAGCTGGAAATCACTGACATCAACCGCAAGTACATGGAACTTGGACGGTTGCATGTGCAGAAGTTCCCGAGGGGTACAGCTTGGCTGGACACGGGAACCTTCAGCGACCTCAACGATGCATCCAACTACGTCCGGACCACCGAGAACAGGCAGGGCTTGAAAATCGGGGCCCCGGAAGAGGTGGCGTGGCGGATGGGATACCTGACCGACGACGAACTGCGCCGGCAAGCCGCGAAACTGGCCAAAAGCGGCTACGGCAGCTACCTGTTGGACATCCTGGACCGGCGCTGACAGCGCTAGGCTGCAGAAACGTCCTCCAGGGCCCTGGCAATTTCCGTTGGGAGCACGGACAATTGCGCGTCCAGCAATTCCTTGAGCTGGACAGCGTTCCTGGGTCCCACGACCGCGGAGGAAACCCCCGGCCGGGAAAGCAGCCAGCTCAATGAGACATCCAGCGGTGACCGGCCCAGACCACGTGCGGCCATTGCCACCGCTTCCACGACCCGGGACTCTCG
Organism: Paenarthrobacter sp. C1; assembly: GCF_049315185.1. NCBI lineage: Bacteria > Bacillati > Actinomycetota > Actinomycetes > Micrococcales > Micrococcaceae > Paenarthrobacter > Paenarthrobacter sp. C1. Next base: position 2,395,408 of record NZ_CP186052.1, read on the forward strand.
AGGTTCCAGATAAGGCTCAACGTAACCGGCAAGCCTGCCCTGTGCTGCGCGGGAATCAGCGGGAATCTGTCCGCGGTACTTTCCGCTGAGCACACCACGTCCCAGCGGGGCCCAGGCCATCAAGCCAAGGCCTGCGTCCTCCACGGCAGGGATCAGTTCTTCTTCGGCTTTGCGGTTGACCAGTGAGTATTCGGACTGGTTGGCCACCAGCGTGAATCCGGCCACGGCCGCTGCCTTGGCCGTCTGCCAGCCGTTGTAGTTGGAAATGCCCACGTAGCGCGCCCGCCCGCTCCGCTGGGCCAATTCCAGGGCGGAGAGGGTCTCTTCCAGGGGCACGTTCGGGTCCCATTCCTGGGCGAACCAGATGTCGATATAGTCCGTTCCGAGCCTCGCCAGGCTCGCATCCAGGGCAGAAAGCAACGCGCCCCGGGAAGCGTTGACGCTGCGGCGTGTTTCTGATGACGACACGCCGGCCTTAGTGGAGATCACCACCTCGGAACGGGCTACAACATCGCCGAGCATGGAACCCAGCATTGCCTCGGCCTGGCCCTGCGCATAGGAAGCTGCCGTATCCACAACCGTCCCTCCGGCGGCAACGAATGCGTGGAGCAATTCGGCAGCGTCTTGTTCATCGGTCTCCTGGGCCCATGACATGGTTCCGAGGGACAAGGAGGACACGCGGAACCCACTGTTCCCGACATAACGCTGCTGCATAGCTGCTAGCTTACGGGCAGTTACCAGTCTTCATGACGTAGGGTCTATTCACGTGAACTGGATAGAAGCAGCCTTGCTGGGCCTTGTGCAGGGCCTCACCGAATTCCTCCCGATTTCCTCGAGCGCGCATCTGCGGATCGTCGGCTCATTCCTTCCGAATGCAGCCGATCCCGGGGCGGCCTTTACTGCCATTACGCAGTTGGGAACCGAGACCGCCGTGATCGTCTATTTCTGGCGCGACATCGTCCGTATTGTGCGGGCCTGGTTTGGCTCGCTGACGGGCAAGGTGGAAAGAAACGACCCCGATGCCCGCATGGGCTGGCTGGTCATTCTTGGCAGCCTGCCCATCATCATTCTTGGATTGTTGTTCCAGGACCAGATCGAGTCTGTGCTCCGCAGCATGTGGATTGTGGCCACCATGTTGATTGTCTTCGGCATGATTCTGGCCGTCGCCGACGCCGTGGGGCGGCAGGAGCGCGACCTGACGCAATTAAGCTACAAGCACGGCATTCTCTATGGCTTCGCGCAGGCCATGGCCCTGATCCCGGGCGTCTCACGCTCCGGCGGCACGATCACCGCCGGCCTGCTCATGGGCTACACCCGTGAAGCAGCAGCACGCTATTCCTTCCTGCTCGCCATTCCGGCCGTGTTCGGCAGCGGGCTCTACCAGCTTTACAAGACAGTCTCGAATGAAGGTTTGGCTGGACCTTACGGCCTGCCCGAAACGGCCCTGGCCACCGTCATTGCCTTCGTTGTGGGTTACGTCATCATTGGCTGGTTCCTGAAATTCGTGTCCACGCGGAGTTACCGGCTCTTCGTTTGGTACCGGATCCTTCTCGGGCTGGCCTTGTATGTCTTGCTCGGTTTCGGTGTGATCAGTGCCTAGCACTAAGGTTGAGTCGTGAAATCGTGGATCTCCCGCCCTGTACCTGAGCTGCCCGGCAGCATGCCGCCCATCCGGCTGTACGACACCGCCGTCGGCCGTGTCGTGGAGGTGGAGCGGCAGGCGGAACAATCCATGTACGTCTGTGGCATCACGCCCTACGACGCTACGCACATGGGCCATGCTGCAAGCTATGTCTCGTTCGATCTGCTGAACCGGGCGTGGCGCGACGCGGGCGTCCGGGTCTCCTACGTCCAGAACGTTACGGACGTCGACGACCCCCTCCTGGAGCGGGCCACCGCAACTGGCGTTGACTGGCGTGATCTGGCAAAAAGCCAGATCGACCTGTTCCAAACCGACATGGATGCCCTGAACGTTCTCGCACCAAATCACTACATCGGTGCCGTCGAGGCCATCCCCGACATCGTGCCCGCCATCGAGAAACTCATCGCCGACGGTGTCGCCTATCGCGTCCAGGGCAGCGACGGCGAGCCCGACGGCGACGTCTACTACGACGTCGAAACCGCCGGAAAGCGCTCCAGCGCCACTGACGCCTGGAAGCTGGGCGAGGTCTCCGGCCTGGGCGAAACCGAAATGCTCACGTTGTTCGCCGAGCGCGGGGGAGACCCCACCCGGCCAGGCAAGCGAAACGCGCTGGACCCCCTGCTGTGGCGGGTCGCCCGTGACGGTGAGCCCAGCTGGCCGGGAGCAGGTCTCGGAGCCGGCAGGCCCGGATGGCACATCGAATGTACCGTGATCGCGCAGAAGTACCTCCCTGCGCCATTCACAGTGCAGGGTGGGGGATCGGACCTGATTTTCCCCCACCACGAAATGGGAGCCGGCCACGCCTATTCACTCTCCGGCGTTCCGCTGGCCCGCCACTACTGCCACGCCGGCATGGTGGGTCTGGACGGCGAAAAGATGAGCAAGTCAAAGGGAAACCTGGTGCTCGTTTCCAAACTCCGCGCAGCCGGTGAAGAACCTGCCGCCATCCGCCTGGCAATCCTTGCCAACCACTACCGCTCGGACTGGTCCTGGACCAATGAGGGTTTTGCTGCAGCCAAGGACAGGCTCGCACTCTGGCGGGCAGCCCTGGAACAGGCCACGGCCGGTTCGGCGGGCAACCTCGTTTCCGCCATGCGGGAGGAACTGGCCAACGACCTCAACGCCCCCGGCGCGCTGGCCGCCGTCGACCAGTGGGCCAAGGACGCCGTAAGCAACGGGGCGGAAGCGTCCGCCCAGGACGCGGCACTGGTTTCCGACGCCATCGACGCTTTACTCGGGGTGGAACTCTAAGTCCCGAACCCCGGCAAAAAGAACGGCCCCGACGAATGTCGGGGCCGTTCCTTTTGCGGTACGGGGTCCTTACGGGCGCTCTTTACCGCGTCGCTTAAGGTAACGCTCGAATTCCCGGGCAATGGACTCACCGGAGGCTTCCGGAAGGTCTGCTGTGTCCTTCGCTTCCTCCAACTGGCGCACATACGCGGCAATTTCAGGGTCTTCCGTTGCAAGTTCATCCACCCCGCGTTCCCATGCCTCAGACTCCTCGGCGAGTGCATGGCTGTCCAGTGGTACCTGGAGCAGATCCTCAATCCGGTGCAGGATAGCAAGCTGGGCTTTGGGGGAGGGCGGCTGCGCAACGTAGTGCGGGACTGCGGCCCACAGGGATACCGTCGGCAGGCCCGCCAGCAAGGCGAATTCGGCAAGGACCCCCACGATGCCTACGGGACCCTCGTACTGTGATGCTTCCAGGTTGAGGCGTTCCCGCAAGGAGTTGTCTTCGGTGGTGGTGCTGACCGGAATGGGCCGGCTGTGCGGAACGTCCGCAAGCAACGCGCCCACCAGGATGACGGCGTCCACCTTCAGCGCTTCAGCGTGCACCAAAAGTTCGGTTGTGTAGGCGCGCCACCGGTAGGAAGGTTCAGTCCCAAGAACAAAAACGACGTCCACGTTGCTGTCGGGAACGGCTGCCTTATAGATCCGGGTCGATGGCCATTTAACTTTGCGGGCACCTGAAGAAGTGCGCCGCACGGTGGGCCTGGTGAACTGGAAATCGTAATATTCCTCGGCGTCCACGGTGGCAACCTTCTTGCCGTCCCATAGTTTGTTCAGGTAGTGCAGGGCATCGCTGGCAGCTTCACCGGCGTCGTTCCAGCCCTCAAATGCAGCGATCATTACGGTGACACGCTGGCCTTCCGCGGGTTCCTTCAGGAAACGCTCGGGCTCCGCGGTGATGTCCTGCCCTTCGGGGGTCCCGTCCACACTGTTCATCCACTCACCCTACGTCGAAGACCCTGATGGATGCATGGCATTTCGTGTCAACGCGTGTCCCATATTCGCCCACAGCACAACGCCAGGACTGTCGACCACCAGGTTCCACGTAGACTGGAAACCATGCATTCGTTACCCAGCCAGCCCCTCCTCAAAGCCGTGCTCTGGGATATGGATGGCACACTCGTGGATACCGAACCCTATTGGATCGCTGCCGAACGAGCCTTGGTGGAGTCGTATGGCGGCACTTGGTCGCACCAGCAGGCCATGCAGCTGGTGGGACAGTCCCTGCTTCATTCGGCTGCCGTTCTGCAGGCCGCCGGTGTCGGGCTTGAGGCCCGTGAAATCGTGGACACCCTCAGCGCGCAAGTCATCGCCGAGGTTCGCCGGGAAGTCCCGTGGCGGCCAGGCGCGCGTGAACTGCTGGATGAGCTTCACACCGCGGGCATCCGTTGCGCGCTGGTGACCATGTCGGAAGGCCCCCTCGCCGGCGTGGTGGTGGAGAGCCTACCCAAGCCCTACTTCGAGTTCATGGTCACAGGCGACACCGTCACCAACGGCAAGCCGCACCCGGAGGCCTACCTGACGGCGGTCGAACGCCTTAGGCTGGACGACCCCTCCCTGACCATCCACCATTGCGTGGCCTTGGAAGATTCCGTACCCGGCGCTACTGCCGCCATCGCTTCAGGCGTCATAACGGTGGGAATTCCGCATCAGGTACCCCTGCCGGAGGACCCCCGCATGATCACGTGGCCCACTCTCGCGGGCCGGACCACCTCGGACGTCGAGCAGCTGGTTTTCGACCGCTTCCCGTCAGTCAACCTCGTTGAAGGGGCCAACTAGGTGAGCAGTCCCACCACTCCGCACCATGTTGTGACAAAGCGGGAAGGCATCCCACTGGGCAGGATCGCCGGCGTTCCTGTGTACCTGGCATATTCGTGGTTCGTTATCGCCGCCATCACCGTTGTCTTCTACGGCCCGGTTGTCATCGACTTGTTCCCGGGCATTGGCAACTGGGGATACCTGGTTGGGCTGGCCATCGCCTTGCTGCTTGCCGTGTCGGTGCTGATCCACGAACTGGCACACGCGCTGAGCGCCCGGGCGTTCGGGTGGCCCAGCGAGAAAATCGTCCTCAATCTCTGGGGCGGGCACACGCAGTTCGAGAACTTCACGGCTTCCCCGGGCCGCTCCGTCACCGTTGCCCTGGCGGGACCGGCTTCAAACTTCGTCATCGCCGGAGTGATGTGGGCGATTCTGTCAACGGACACCCTGACCGGCGTACCCGCCATGCTCGCGGACATCCTGCGACTGGCAAACCTGGTGATCGGTATCTTCAACGTCCTGCCCGGTATGCCGCTGGACGGCGGCCGGCTGGTGGAATCCGCTGTATGGAAGGCCACCGGCAGCCAGGACAAGGGAACCATTGCAGCCGGCTGGTCGGGTCGGATCATCGTGGTTGCCCTGGTCATCTGGTTCATCGTTGTGCCCTTCCTGCAAGGGCAGCTGCCCAACCTGATGTACACGGTTATTACTGTCCTCGTCTGCGGTTTCCTCTGGATGAGCGCTTCGAGCTCCATCCATCACGCGAAGCTGCGCAGCAGGCTGTATCTGGTCAGTGCCGCCGGTCTGGCAGAGCCCGCTGTCGGCGTGCCGAACACGGCCACCGTGGCTGATGTCCTGGCCATCGCACCCGCGGGGAGTCCCGCCGTCGTGATCTGCGGCCCCGATGGCAGGCCGCAAGGAGTGGTGGACAGCGGTGCCACCGCCAGCGTCCCGCCGGAAGCCACGACGACGACGCCCGTCACCGCGGTTGCCCACGCCCTGGCAGCAGGGGCTTACGTCCCGGAATGGTCAAAGGGGCAGGAACTGATCCAGTACTTGGCTCGTCTGGAGGGCGGCGAATACGCTGTGGTGGACCATAACGGAATCGTCACCGGCCTTCTCCGCCAGGAGGCCGTAGTGACAGCCATAACAGGTAAGGAAGCCCGCAGGAGCGGTCGCCCCTGACCATGCGCCCGGTAGAGTTACATGCCGGTCGTCAAAGCAAAGAACCCATTGTGCCTGGCGCCACCAGCCAGCAACACGTCGCGGCCCAGCCGTACAAGAGCGAGGAAAACCACATGAGCAGCGAAACCGCCGCCCCCGAGGCCAGCGCAGGCCCTGACGAGGCAGCCACAGGCTCCGCCCCGCAGCCGACGGGCGCTGCGCGGCGTCGCGGGCCGTTCCGCGTGGGCGAGCGGGTCCAGCTCACTGACGAACGCGGCCGCATGAACACCATCACCCTGGAAGTCGGCGGGGCGTTCCACACCCACCGCGGTTTCCTGAACCACGATGAAATCATAGGCAAAGTGGACGGTTCCGTGGTCAGCAACAACGTCGGCCAGCAGTACCAGACTCTGCGCCCGCTGTTGTCCGACTTCGTCTTGTCCATGCCGCGTGGGGCCGCAGTTGTCTACCCCAAAGACGCCGGCCAGATTGTCACCATGGCCGATATCTTTCCCGGCGCACGGGTTGTGGAAGCAGGCGTTGGATCCGGCGCGCTGTCCATTTCCCTGCTCCGTGCAGTTGGCGATGGTGGCTACCTGCACTCCTTCGAACGCCGCGAAGAATTCGCGGACATTGCCAGGGGTAACGTCGAGACAATCTTCGGCGGCCCCCACCCTGCCTGGCAGATTTCCCTCGGTGACTTCCAGGAGGAAGTCGTCAAGGCCGAAGCACCCGGGTCCGTGGACCGGGTCGTCCTGGACATGCTTGCCCCGTGGGAGTGCTTGGACGCGGTGGCAACGGTCCTGGCCCCTGGCGGCGTCTGGATCAATTACGTAGCCACTGTCACCCAGTTGTCGCGCACAGCTGAGGCCATCCGCGCTGATGGACGCTTTACCGAGCCTGACGCCTGGGAGTCCATGGTCCGCGGCTGGCACCTCGAAGGCCTGGCCGTCCGTCCCGACCACCGCATGGTGGCCCACACCGGCTTCCTGCTCGTCACCCGCCGGCTGGCTGATGGCGTAACCGGGATTTCCGTGAAGCGTCGTCCTTCCAAGACCGAATTCAGCGAAGAGGACCTCAACGCCTGGACCCCCGGCGCAGTCGGGGAACGCTCCGTATCGGACAAAAAGCTCCGCCGGGCCGCCCGTGACGCCATCGCCGGGACCAACGTCCAGGACGACCCCACGGTCACAAACTGAAAAGGTCACAATAGGGTCCGTATTCCGGATGTCACCCAGCACCCTGCGCTTTTCGGGACTAAGGTCTTGTTAAGCGCAGGAAGGGGCTGATGAATCGTGGATACGCCAAACAACGACCTTGGACGGCCGACGCCGGAGGATGCAAACACAGCGGCAGAGGAGAGGGCGGACCGGGGTCCCGCCCCGGTTCAACCGCAGGAACCTTCGACGGACCTGACTGTTGCCGAACGGCAGATCAACATCCTTCGGGACAAACTCCGCCACATTGACCGCCAGCTGGCTGCCGCCACGCAGAACAACAGCAAGCTTGTCAGCATGCTGGAAACGGCCAAGGCCGAAATACTTCGTCTCAAAGGGGCACTGGAGCAAGAAGGACAGCCGCCCTACAGCTTCGGCACGGTGCTCCAGATCAACCCCCGGAAGCAGCCGGCCCCCGGTAACTCCGGGCAGGCGGCCACCGAAGAGTCAGTGGACATCTTCAATGCGGGCCGAAAGATGCGGGTGGGCGTCAGCCCGCTGGTGAACCTCAACCAGCTGGCTGTCGGCCAGGAAGTCCTGCTCAATGAGGCGCTCCTTATCGTGGCAGGGCTCGGATACGAGCGGGCCGGCGAGCTGGTCACCCTGAAGGAAATGCTGGGCAAGGACCGCGCCTTGGTGGTCGGCCGCGCCGACGAAGAACGGGTGGTCCGGCTCTCCGGTGCCCTCCAGGAACTTCACTTGAAGGTCGGCGACGCCTTGTCACTGGACTCGCGGACGGGTTACGCCTTGGAGAAGGTCCCGCGCGCCGAAGTGGAGAACCTGGTCCTGGAGGAAGTCCCGGACATCACCTACCAGGACATCGGCGGACTTGGTCCCCAGATCGAACAGATCCGCGACGCCGTCGAACTGCCGTTCCTGCATCCGGACCTTTACCGCGAACATGGCCTGAAGGCCCCCAAGGGAATCCTGCTCTATGGCCCTCCGGGTTGCGGCAAGACCCTCATCGCCAAAGCGGTGGCAAACTCCCTTGCGGCCCGCGCGGCAGAACGCGCCGGCAACACCGACCTCAAGAGCTACTTCCTGAACATCAAGGGCCCCGAGCTCCTGGACAAGTACGTGGGCGAGACTGAGCGCCACATCCGCCTGATTTTTGCGCGGGCCCGCGAAAAGGCCTCGGACGGCAGCCCCGTCGTAGTTTTCTTCGATGAGATGGACTCCCTCTTCCGCACCCGCGGCACCGGGGTCTCATCCGACGTCGAAACCACCATCGTGCCGCAGCTGCTCAGCGAAATCGACGGCGTGGAGCGTTTGGACAACGTGATCGTCATTGGCGCCTCCAACCGCGAGGACATGATCGATCCCGCCATCCTCCGTCCGGGACGGCTGGACGTAAAAGTAAAGATCCAGCGGCCTGATGCCGAAGCAGCGGCGGACATTTTCGGCAAGTACATCACCACGGACCTGCCGTTCCATGCCCAGGACCTCGCCGAGTACGGGGGAGACGTCCAGGCCACAGTGGATGCCATGGTCCAGCGCACCGTGGAAGCCATGTATTCCACCGAGAAGTCCAATGAATACCTCGAGGTCACGTACGCCAACGGTGACACCGAGATGCTCTACTTCAAGGACTTCAATTCGGGCGCCGTCGTCCAGAACGTGGTGGACAGAGCCAAGAAGTACGCCATTAAGGACCTTCTGACCAACAACCAGAAGGGTCTTCGGATCGAGCACCTGCTGCGCGCGGTGGTGGATGAGTTCCGCGAGCACGAGGACATGCCGAACACCACGAACCCGGATGACTGGGCACGGATTTCGGGCAAGAAGGGTGAACGGATCACTTACATCCGTACCATCGTCCAGGGCAAGGCCGGTCAGGAACCGGGCAAGTCCATCGAAACCACAGCCAACACGGGCCAGTACCTGTGACAGCAAGACCCGAAGGTACACAGGCCGGAAGCTTGCCTGCAGGCGGTGCAATGCGTGTCATGGGCTCGGAAACGGAATACGGTGTCCACGCGCCGTCGGCACCCGGCGCGAACGCCACCATGATGTCCGCCAGGATCATCCAGGCCTACGCCACTGTGACCCGGCAACGGGCGGCAGGAGGAGCGGAGACGCGTTGGGACTACACCGACGAAGAGCCGCTGCACGACGCCCGGGGCTGGACCGTGGACCGCGCGGCTGCCGACCCCAGCCAGCTCACCGACCAGCCACCGGTTCTCGACGCCGAAGCCGTCGCCTTGGCGTACGGCCGGCAGGAACTGGAACTGGATGGCGCGGATGAATCCGGTTCGCTGCTGATGAACATGGTCCTGGGCAACGGTGCGCGTCTCTACGTGGACCATGCGCACCCGGAGTATTCCAGCCCGGAGGTCACCAACCCCAGGGATGCCGTGACCTGGGATGCAGCCGGCGACGTCGTAGCGCTTGCCACAGTCCGGAAGGTTGCTGCTGATACCAGCCTGCCTGCCATAAACCTCTACAAGAACAACACCGACAACAAGTCGGTCTCCTATGGCTCACACGAGAACTACCTCATGCCACGTTCGGTTCCATTCGGTGACATCATCCGGGGCCTGACGCCGTTCTTCGTGTCCCGGCAGGTGATCTGCGGTGCTGGTCGCGTTGGCTTGGGGCAGGACAGTTCCACCCCCGGTTACCAGATCAGCCAACGGGCCGATTTCTTCGAAGCGGAGGTGGGGCTGGAGACCACGATCCGCCGTCCCATCATCAACACCCGGGACGAACCGCACGCCACGGCGGACAAGTATCGCCGCTTGCACGTCATCATCGGGGACGCGAACCTCAGCCAGGCCTCCAACTACCTCAAGTTCGGGACCACAGCCATGGTCCTGAGCCTCATCGAAGCCGGTCAGGCGCCCAAAATCGAGGTCCACGAGCCGGTCCAGGCGCTTCAGGCCGTCAGCCATGACACAACGCTTGCTGCTACAGTCCGGCTGCTGGATGGACGCAGGGTGACGGCCCTGGACCTTCAATGGATGTACTACGAGGCCGCGGCAAAACTTGCCCAGGAAACGGGCGTGGCTGATTCGGTGACCGGAGACGGCCACACCCACGACGTCCTCCTGCGCTGGGAATCCACTTTGACTGCTCTGGGATCCGATGTCGGATCTGCGGCGTCTTCCGTGGAGTGGGTGGCCAAGAAATCGATCCTGGAAGGGTACCGGAACAGGGACGGACTGGGCTGGGACGATGCCAGGCTTGGCCTGGTGGACCTGCAGTGGTCCGATATCCGGCCCGAGAAAGGGCTGTACTACCGGCTGCTGTCCAACAACCGCATGACGCGCGTGGTGGACGACGCCGACATCGCCCGGGCGGTGACGGAGCCGCCGTCGGACACCCGCGCATATTTCCGCGGCCGGTGCGTTTCGAGGTTCGGCCGGGACGTTGTCGGCGCCAGCTGGGACTCGGTCATTTTCGACGTTCCCGGGCTGGGAAAGCTCCAACGGGTACCAACCCGCGAGCCCTTGCGGGGGACGCAGGCCCTGACCGGCGCATTGTTCGACCGCCACCAGGATGCCGGTGCGTTCCTGGCCGAATTGCTGGGCCAGAATCCGCCGGCGGCAAGGGCCTGAGAACGTGTCCGGCACAGCAACATTCGTACTTGTCCAAAGCCGTACGAAGCGGCCTGCAGCGTGGCAATATGGCAGTAGGAAGTCCCCAATTTCAGGGGACTGACAGTAGGGAGAAAGAAAATGGCAGCTCAGGAACAGCAACAACCACAGTCACGGGAAACCGAAGCAGAAGTGGACGTCCCGGAGGCTCCGCCTGCAGCGCCCGAAGCCCAGGCATCCGAGGCAACACAGGGCGTGGATGATCTCCTCGACGAAATCGACGGCGTGCTGGAATCCAATGCCGAAGAATTCGTCAGGGCTTTCGTCCAAAAGGGCGGCCAGTAACCGGCCCGTACAAGGATTCACAACCCGGACGGCGTGAGGCCGCCGGGCACCGGAACGCAGAGTCGAAGGAGTGCAGCAATGCAGGACCCATCAAACGGCCCCCTGGCCACCCAGGCAACGTCTTCATTTACCGAGCATCTCCAACGCTCTCGTCCTGAACTCCTTCCCTTCAGCCAGGCGCTTCCCGCCGGCACCGTGCCGTCATCGCCGCACGCCACCACGATCGTCGCACTGACGTATGCGGGCGGCGTGCTGATGGCGGGCGATCGCCGCGCCACGATGGGCAATGTCATCGCCAGCCGGCACATAGAGAAAGTGTTTCCGGCCGATGAATATTCGGTGCTGGGCATCGCTGGCACGGCCGGCCTGGCCATCGACATCACCAGGCTGTTCCAGGTGGAGCTGGAGCATTACGAAAAAATAGAGGGAACGCTCCTGAGCCTGGTGGGCAAGGCCAACCGCCTGGGCGCCATGATCCGCGGAAATCTCCCGATGGCGATGCAGGGGATGGCCGTTATCCCGCTGTTCGCCGGATTCGACCACGTCAGCGGTATTGGCCGCCTGTTCTCCTACGACGTCACGGGCGGCCGCTATGAAGAACAGGAACACCACTCAGTAGGCTCAGGATCGGTGTTTGCCAGGGGCGCCCTGAAGAAGCTGTGGAAGCCCAACCTCTCCGAGGAAGACGCGGTCGCTGTTGCAGTCGAAGCCCTGTACGACGCCGCGGACGACGATTCCGCGACCGGCGGTCCGGACCCTGTCCGCCAACTTTGGCCGGTGGTCTATACCGTGAACAGAGCCGGTAACCGAAGGGTCCCGGAGCGCGACCTCGCAGCAATCGCCGGAGCAATCGTTGAATCGCGCGCCATCGCCGGACGGGAGGCCTGACATGACGCAGCAGTTCTATGTTTCTCCGGAACAACTGATGAAGGACCGCGCGGACTTCGCCCGGAAGGGCATCGCCCGTGGCCGATCCGTAGTGGTCATCAGCTGCGCCGACGGCATCGCCCTGATCGCGGAGAACCCGTCACCATCCCTGCATAAGATCGGGGAGATCTACGACAAAATTGCCTTCGCAGCGGTGGGCAAGTACAACGAGTTCGAGAGCCTGCGGCAAGCCGGGGTCCGCTATGCCGACGTCCGCGGTTACTCCTACGACCGCGAAGACGTCACGGCCCGCGGGCTGGCCAGCGTGTACGCACAAAGCCTGGGAGCTGTGTTCACTGCAGAACAAAAGCCTTTCGAGGTGGAATTGGCGGTGGCGGAGGTCGGTGCGGCACAGGAGCAGGACCACCTCTACCGGCTGACCTTCGACGGTTCCATCGCCGATGAGAACGGTTTCGTGGTCATGGGCGGCCTGGCAGATCAAATTTCCGACGTCGTCCGCGGGGCTTGGGAGTCCGAGCTCAGTTTGGCCGGCGCCATGCGTCTGGCCCTGCGCGCGCTGGCAGTCGACAAGGAAGTGGAAGCCCTTCCGGCCACCGCCGTCGAGGCGGCAGTCCTCTACCGCGCGTCGGAGAGCCACCGCGGATCACGCAGGGCGTTCCGGCGCCTGCTGCCCGAGGACATGACCCGGTTGCTCAACGAGGAGGCCTGAGATGGACAAACGAATATTCGGCATCGAAACAGAGTTCGGGATTTCCTATTCCAGCCCGGATTCACGCCCGCTGGCGCCTGAGGAAGTGGCCCGGTACCTCTTCAGGAAGGTCGTCAGCTGGGGAAGGTCTTCGAACGTCTTCCTGACCAACGGCTCGCGGCTATACCTGGACGTAGGCTCGCACCCGGAATATGCCACAGCCGAGTGCGATGACCTTGCCCAGCTCATCGCGCACGACCGGGCGGGCGAGCTCATTCTCGACGACCTCGTGGACGAAGCCCAGACAAGGCTCGCCGCAGAGGGATTCAACGGAACCGTCTATCTCTTCAAGAACAATACGGATTCGGCCGGCAACTCCTACGGCAGCCATGAGAACTACCTGATTCCGCGCCGCGGGGAATTCTCCCGATTGGCGGAGATCCTGATTCCGTTCCTGGTCACACGTCAGTTGATCGCAGGGGCGGGCAAGGTCCTGAAGACTCCGCACGGAGCCACCTTTGCCTTCTCCCAACGCGCCGACCACATCTGGGAAGGCGTGTCATCGGCAACCACCCGATCACGTCCCATCATCAACACGCGCGACGAGCCCCATGCGGATGCCGAGTTCTACCGCCGCCTTCACGTGATCGTGGGGGACTCAAACATGTCCGAAACCTCGGCTCTGCTCAAGGTCGGCACCGTCGACCTGATCCTCCGCATGATCGAGTCCGGTGTCATCATGCGGGACATGCGCATGGAAAACCCCATCCGCAGCATCCGCGAGATCTCCCATGACCTCACAGGCCGGGCGCTCGTCCGGCTCGCCAACGGCAGGCAACTCACGGCCCTTGATATCCAGCGCGAGTACCTGACCAAAGTCACGGAATTCGTGGCGGCCAACGGCGCCCACAATCAGCATGTTCCGCTCATCCTTGACTTGTGGAAGCGAACGCTGGACGCCATCGAGTCCGGTGACACCAGCACCATCGACACCGAGGTTGACTGGGCCATCAAGAAGAAGCTCATGGACAGCTATATGCGGCGGCATGGACTCAGCCTGGATTCGCCGCGGATCGCGCAATTGGACCTGACCTACCATGACATCTCAAGGCAGCGGGGACTGTTCTTCCTGCTCCAGTCCAGGGGAGCTGCGCGCAGGCTGGTCACGGAGACCGACGTCAAGGACGCCGTGGACGCACCACCGCAGACCACCCGTGCAAAGTTGCGCGGGGATTTTGTCCGTCGGGCACAAGAGCTCGGCCGTGACTACACCGTCGACTGGGTCCACCTGAAGCTCAACGACCGCGCACACCAGACCATCCTCTGCAAGGATCCCTTCCGGAGCGAAGATGAGCGGGTGGATGCCCTCCTGGACTCCATGGGCTGAACGTCCCTATAAGCTGGCTCCCAGCTTTCCGGGCTATTCTGGATAGTGGTCTCTTTCCAGGAGACAACCTGCTTGGAGGCGCCTTGCGCTGTTCCGAGTGTCCCTTGCCCCGACGAAAGTGTCTTTTTTGTGCGCCGACTCCTAGCAATTCTCCTTCCTGCCCTGCTGCTCATTACCGCGTGCGGCGGAAGCAACCCGGCCGCCGAGCCCACCAGCCAGTCCGCCGGTGACCTCTCCAAGCTCGACTCCGTGAAAGTGACGGATAACGGTAACGACAAGGCCCCCGGCGTTGAGTTCTCGAAGCCGCTGAGCGTCACCGAGCCCACCGTCAAGGTGGTTGTCGAAGGTGACGGAGAGCGCGTAAAGGCCGGCCAGACGGCTGAGCTTGTCTACGTGGCCGTCGACGGCAACGACGGCAAGACGGTGGAAGACGCCTACACCAACGGGCCTCAGCCGATCGACTTGACGGACGAACTGAAGTCCGGCAACCAGCAGATCTACAACGCAATCGTTGGAGCCAAGATCGGCTCACAGATTGCCTTCGCAGCTCCCGGCAACGCCTCGGCTTCACCGGCCGCCTCTACGCAGCTGGTCGTCTTCAAGCTGCTCTCGGCCAAGGATCCGGCCCCCGTGCTGGACAAGCCCGAAGGCGATACTGTCACTCCTCCCGCCGGTCTGCCGACGGTGAAGGAAGACGACAAGGGAATCCCGCAGATCTCCGTTGACGGTGTTGCTGCGCCCAAGGAACTTATTGCCCAGGATCTCATCAAGGGCAAGGGTGCAGTCGTCAAGGCAACCGACACCTTGACCGTGAACTACGTAGGCGTGAACCTCGTGGGTGGTACCAAGTTCGATTCCAGTTACGACCGCGGAAAGTCCACCAGTTTCCCGCTCACCGGCGTAATCAAGGGCTGGACCCAGGGGCTGGAGGGCAAGACTGTCGGCTCCCGCGTGCTCTTGGTGATTCCGCAGGACCTCGCCTACGGCGCAGCCGGCCAGGGCGAAGCCAAGGGCGACCTCGTCTTCGTCGTGGACATCCTGGGCGTTAAGTAACCCCAGCGGAAAATGCAGGCACTGGCTTAGGCTGGTTCCTGACACCAATTCATCACTGACACCAAGGAGTACCCATGTCATTTGGTCAGCGTGACTTCGACCGCACCAAGCCGGAGATCGATTTCCCCGAAGGCGACGTCCCCACGGACCTCGTCATCACGGACCTCATCGAGGGCACGGGTCCTGAGGCCAAGGCCGGGGACACCGTGTCCACCCACTATGTTGGCGTTGCCTGGTCCACCGGCGAAGAGTTCGACGCTTCCTGGGGCCGTGGGGCTCCCCTTGACTTCCGCGTCGGAGTCGGCCAGGTCATCCAGGGCTGGGACCAGGGCCTCCTGGGCATGAAGGTTGGCGGCCGCCGTCGCCTGGAAATCCCCTCGGAGCTGGCCTACGGCTCCCGCGGCGCCGGTGGAGCCATCAAGCCGAACGAAGCACTGATCTTCGTGGTTGACCTCGTAGCTGTCCGCTAGGAACCAGCTGTTCTGCAGGGCGCGTCATCTCCCGGTTCAACCGGCAGGTGACGCGCCTTGCTGTTTTCCCGCTGGACTTTAGTAACGTAGCAACCGTGTCCGCATCCCGCACTGAACGACTCCTGAACCTTCTCCTTGCTTTGCTCAACACCAAGGTGGGGCTCTCACGCTCCGTGCTGCGCGAAAAGGTCTACCACGATACCGCCGGAAACGATGTCTCCTTTGGGCGCATGTTTGAGCGTGACAAGGCCGACCTCAAGCAGTTCGGCTTCGAGGTGGAGACATTGATGGACCCCAGCAGCTTCGGCGCCGATGACCCTGCCTCAGCGCGCTACAGGATCGGTAAGGACTCCAACAGGCTGCCGGAAGTGAAGCTGACTCCGGCAGAGTGCACGGTCCTCCTTCTGGCTGCCCAACTGTGGGAGCGCGCTGCCCTGGGAAATGCTGCCGCCAATGCCGTCCGTAAGTTGCAGGCCGCCGGCGGATTCACCGACGTCGAACTTCCTGCGGGGGTTCAGCCGCGGATCAAACCAGCCGGACAGGCTTTCGACGACGTCGTTGCCGCCATGCATGGCAGGCACCCCGTCCGTTTCGGCTACCTCGCCATCAGCACCGGCCGCGAGGAAACCCGCGAGGTGGAGCCATGGGGACTCGGCAGCCGCTTCGGCCAGTGGTACCTGGTGGGCTTCGACAGGGGGAGAGGCGCCAAGAGAATCTTCCGGCTCTCGCGGATGACCACCGCACTGACCTTGGTGGCGGGCAGCAGTTTTGAACCTCCGGCAGGCTTCAACGCCAAGGCTGAGCTCGCTGCGCTCAACGAGCTGCCACTTCAAAAGGCCATCCTGGATGTGGACAAAGACCGCTTGCTGGCGCTGCGCAAGAGGGCAATCGCCACCGGACAGTCCGCTGACGGAGGAGTCCGTGACCGGATCCAGGTTGATTTCAGGGATCCCGAACAACTCGCCGAGGAGCTGGCGTCCTACGGCCCGCAGGTGAAGGTGGCAGAACCGGCCGACTTGCGCACCGCCGTCGTCCGACGCCTGAAGGCTGCAGAGGACTTTGGCGCCGCACCGGCAGTGGAGGTGGGGTTCCCCGAAGCGGGACGCGCACCGCGCGCCCGGAAGCGCACTTCGGAAGACCAGTTGGCAAGGATGCTGCAGTTGGTGCCGTTCCTGGTCCATCACCAGGGCCTGCATATCCAGGAGGTCGCTGACCGTTTCGGCGTCTCCCGCAAGGACCTGATCGATGACCTCAAAATCCTCATCTGTTCGGGCCTTCCCGAAGGTTACCCGGATGATCTGCTGGACATACAGTGGGAAAACGATCATGTGTATATCTCGGAGCATCTGGACCTGAACAGGCCGGTCCGTTTCAGTGAGGACGAGGCCGCCGCGTTGCTGACCGGCCTGGCCATGCTGGGGGATCTGCCAGTACTGGCTGGCGTGGCCGGCGACGAAGCCGGCAGTGCACTGGAATCTGTCACCATCAAGCTGACCGGCGCTGCAGGGCAGGCCGGCCGCTTGGCCGGTTCAGTGGCCGGCCAGTCGGTGGCACCGGAACAGTCCGAGGCCTTTGCCACCATCACGCAGGCGATCAGGGACGGGCAACAGCTGCGTCTGCGGTATTTGTCGCTGCAGCGTGATGAGGTAACCGAGCGGGACGTCGACCCTTTGCGGCTCTATTCGATGGACAACACCTGGTATTTCGAGGCCTACTGCCACAGCAAGGCCGGAATCAGGAATTTCAGGTTGGACAGGGTGGAGTCGCTGGAACCGAATGGCCGGGCCGTGGCGGGCCCCGCACCGACCGGCCAGGACTTCCCCGCGCGGCTGTTTACCCCCAGCGACGACGACCTCCAGGTGGTGCTCCAGCTGACCCGCCAGGGTGCCGGGCTTGCCGATGACTACTATGCGGAACGCACCGCCCAACTGCCCGACGGCGGCCTGCTCGCCGAGGTGCGGTTCGGTGACGCAGGGTGGTTGCCCATGTTCGTGGCACAGCATGGTGGAACGGTACGGATCCTCCAGCCAAAGGCCCTGCAAGACAAGGCCCTCGCCTGGGTGGGGGCTGCCCTGGCGCAGTACGACTCTGCTTCCGACGCCCAGGCTGGCTAGACTACTCAGATGCCTTGGTGGTTCTGGATCCTGTTGTGGATCGCACTCGTAGCTCTTGCCCTGCTCCTTCACTTGACCTTGGGTTATCGCTTGTTCAGGAAATTCATGGCCACTGTTCATGATTTGGGCGACGCCGGGAAACGTTTCAGCAACCTTTCTCCTGCCGCGGAAACCTCCGATGTGGAGGTCGCCGAAGACCGCGCCGCACCGGGATCCGCAATTTTTGCCTCCCCGGATCAGATGCGTCATGATTACCTGACGGCCAAAGCCTTCCGGCAGGAAGTTCGCCGCCAAAAGCGTGTCCAACGCAAAGCGGAGCGGGGTCAGCCGCAATCCCTGCACGACATTGAATTCAGATAGACGTAGGATGTATCCAAAAGGAAAGGACCTCCCCACATGAGGCTCGAAGGCTGGCATCTCATCATCATCATCGTCCTGGCTCTGGTGCTTTTTGCCGCACCGAAGCTGCCGTCCATGGCGCGCAGCATTGGGCAGTCGATGCGTATTTTCAAGTCTGAAGTCCGGGAAATGAAGAAGGACGGTTCTTCAGAGGCGAAGGACTCCCAGGACGGTTCCGACGCCGTTGAAGGCAAGGTCGTGGGCCACCCGGACGCCAAGACACAGAACGTGAAGGCACAGAACACCGGCGAGACCGACGTTCCGCCCTCCAACCGCGTCTAAAGAGAAGTGGTAGAGACGAAGGGGCGCAAGGCCAACCCCGAAGCCCGGATGGCGCTTCTTGACCATCTCAAGGAGCTGAAGAACCGGCTCTTCAAGGCTGCAATCGGCGTGATCCTCGGGACAGTGGTGGGCTTCATTGTCTACCAGCCGCTCCTGGAGGCGCTGATCAAGCCGATCAAAGACCTCAATGAAAAAGAGGGTCGCGCTGCGACACTGAACTTCGATGGCGTAGCCAGTTCGTTCGACCTCATGGTCCAGGTTTCGGTATTCCTCGGCGTGCTGCTTTCGAGCCCGGTATGGATCTATCAACTCTGGGCTTTCATTGTGCCCGGCCTGCACAAGAAAGAACGTCGACTCGCGTTGTCATTCGTGGCTGCGGCGGTCCCGTTGTTTATCGGTGGCGTTCTTCTTGCCTGGCTTGTCCTGCCCAACGCCGTGCGGGTCCTGACGGATTTCACCCCCATTGGCGGTTCAAACTTCATCAGCGCCGAAATTTACCTTGCGTTCGTCCTCCGGCTCCTGTTGGCGTTCGGCATTGCCTTCCTGGTTCCGGTGGTGCTTGTTGGTCTGAACCTGGCCGGCATCGTCAAAGGAAAGCAGCTCGTCAAGAGCTGGCGCATCACCATTTTCCTGGTGTGCTTGTTCGCCGCCATGGCCGCCCCGGGCGCGGATGCCATGAGCATGTTCTACCTGGCAGCACCCATGCTGTTGCTGTTTTTCGCAGCCATTGGGGTTTGCCTCCTCAACGACCGCCGTCGTGAACGCCGCGCCATCAAGCGGGCTGCCGAGACGGAGGCCACTGCGGATATCGCCACCCCGGCCTCCGATCTGGAGAATCTCTAGACCTTGGGCCACTAGGCTTGATGCATGTCTTCGTTTCCCGGGTCTCCTTCTCCATCAGAGCGTTACCAGGCGGCAGCCCAGAGGGCGGCCGAGGCTAAAACCTATCTCGGTACTTTCGCCGGCTCGCTCAACTTCGAGCTGGATGATTTCCAGCGCGAAGCCTGCAAGTCCCTGCAGGAGGGCCGGGGAGTATTGGTGGCAGCCCCAACCGGTGCCGGCAAGACGATCGTCGGGGAATTCGCCATCTTCCTGGCCCTTCAGCGGGGGCTCAAGGCTTTCTATACCACTCCCATCAAGGCCCTGAGCAACCAGAAGTACTCGGAACTGGCAGAAAAGTACGGTGCGGCCAACGTCGGTCTGCTGACAGGCGACACCACCATCAACGGTGAAGCACCGGTAGTGGTGATGACCACCGAAGTCCTCCGGAACATGCTGTACGCGGATTCCGAGACGCTTAGCGACCTCGGTTTCGTCGTGATGGACGAAGTCCACTACCTGGCCGACCGCTTCCGCGGTGCAGTCTGGGAAGAGGTGATCATCCACCTCCCCAGCGAGGTCCAGGTGGCATCACTGAGTGCCACCGTATCCAACGCCGAAGAGTTCGGTGCGTGGCTGGACACTGTGCGGGGCGATACTGACGTGATCGTGTCCGAGCATCGTCCCGTGCCTCTGTGGCAGCACGTCATGGTGGGCCGGGAAATCGTGGATCTCTTCGCTGGCGATACCACTTTCGACGAAATCGCGCCGGTTGCCCCGGGAGCCCAGGAAACCGACGCGCCCGATCTCTCGGAAGCCGGCGAGGTATCCAGCGAACCGAGCAATGGCCGCCGCGTCTCTTCCAAGCAAGCGTCCGCCACGAAGGTGCGCCAGGCAGTGACCGGACCCGAATTCGAGGTCAATCCTGACCTCCTGGCCATGGCACGTTCAGAGAGCCGGATGAACATGAACGGACGGTTCGGCCATGGTGGCCGCAGCCGCCGTCGTCAGGACCGGAACCGTGACGAGCGCCAGCAGTCCGAACAACGCAGTCCTGTACGCAAGGCGAGCCGCCCGCAGGTCATCGAAAGCCTCCGGCGGCAGGACCTCCTGCCTGCCATCACCTTCATCTTCTCCCGCGCAGGCTGTGATGGTGCCGTGGCCCAGTGCGCAGCGTCCGGCCTGTGGCTCACCACTGAGCGGGAGCAACAGATCATCGCCCAGCGCGTGGACGAAGCGAGCCACGAGATCCCTGCGGACGACCTCGATGTCCTCGGCTTCTGGGGCTGGCGTGACGGGTTGGTCAGGGGCTTCGCCGCCCACCATGCCGGTATGCTCCCCACTTTCAAGGAAGTGGTGGAAAAGCTCTTCGCCGACGGCCTGGTCAAAGCGGTCTTCGCCACGGAAACGCTCGCTTTGGGGGTCAACATGCCCGCCCGGTGCGTGGTCCTGGAAAAGCTCGAGAAGTTCAACGGCGAAGCACACGTCAACATCACAGCGGGTGAGTACACCCAGCTGACGGGTCGCGCCGGAAGGCGGGGGATCGACGTCGAAGGCCATGCCGTTGTGTTGTGGCAACCCGGGACGGATCCCGCGGCAGTAGCCGGCCTGGCATCCAGACGCACCTACCCCCTGAACTCCAGCTTCAGGCCCACCTACAACATGAGCATCAACCTCATTGCCCAGTTCGGACGCGTGAGGGCACGGGAGATCCTGGAGTCCTCCTTCGCGCAGTTCCAGGCCGACCGATCCGTAGTGGGCCTTGCCCGACAGGTCCGTGGGCGGGAAGAGTCACTGGCGGGATACGCCAATTCCATGAGCTGCCATCTGGGCGATTTCACCGAGTACGCCAAGCTCCGGCGCGAACTCAGCGACGCCGAAAACCATGCCGCCCGCGACCACCAACGGGCGCGCAAATCACGCGTCGCTGATTCGCTGGCACGGCTGATCCCGGGTGACGTCATCAGCGTCTACAGCGGCCGGCTCGCGGGGCACGCGGTGGTCCTTGATGTTGACCCCAACGCCCGCGAACCACGGCCCTCGGTACTGACCCAGGACAACCAGCTCCGCCGGATCGGTGTCCACGACCTCGACGGTCCCGTGTCACCGGTAACCCGGATCCGCATTCCCAAGTCGTTCAATGCCAAGGTGCCAAAGTCCCGCCGCGACCTCGCCTCGTCCATGCGCCATGCCATCAGTGAGGACGCACCCCAACGCCACCGGAACAGCCGGCATGAGGACTTCGGCCTGGGGGCCCGCCTGCCGGATCAGGAGAAGAAGATTGCGGATCTCCGGCGCGCACTCCGGGCCCACCCCTGCCATGGCTGCAGCGAGCGGGAGGACCATGCGCGGTGGTCCGAGCGCTGGTGGAAGCTCCGCAAGGAGACCGACGGGCTGGTGCGCCAGATTCAAGGCCGTACCAACACCATCGCGAAAACCTTCGACCGTGTGTGTGAGGTCCTCTCCGTTTACGGGTACCTGGAAACAAACGACGCCGGCGACGTCACCATCAGTGCCGACGGGCAGCGCCTTCGCCGGATCTACGGGGAGAAAGACCTGCTCATTTCCCAGTCCATCCGGCAGGGTGCCATCAACGACCTCGATGCGGCAGAACTGGCTTCCTTCGCCAGTACGCTGGTCTACCAGGCCAAGCGTGAAGACCGCGGGCTTCGCCCGAAGATGCCAACCGTCTCGCTGGAAACGGCCGTTGACGTGGTTGTCCGTGAGTGGTCTCGACTGGAGGACACCGAGGAGCAGCACCGGCTCCCGCTGACCGGCGAGCCGGAACTCGGTTTGATGTGGCCCATGTACAAGTGGGCCAAGGGCCGCCATCTCCAGGAGGTGCTCAGCGGAACAGACCTGGCGGCCGGAGATTTCGTCCGCTGGGCCAAGCAGGTAGTGGACCTCTTGGACCAGCTCGCCAAAATCCCGCAGCTCGACCCCCGCTTGGCCAGGATTTGCCGTGAGGCGATCGATTTGGTCCGCCGCGGCGTGGTGGCATACTCCACGGTGGCCTAGCCGGCCGTCCCATGATTGATTTGTTGACAACGCTCAAGGAGCCCACAGCATGAACCAGCCAGGCGCGTCTGCCGGCCAGCACCCCAACGGATCCGGCCGCAAGGTCACCATGTACCGCAATGGTTCTATCTATACGGCGGCGGATCCCTTTGCAACGGCCATGGTGGTGGACGGAGACACCGTGGCTTGGGTGGGCTCCGAACAAGCTGCGACCTCCATTGCCGATTCGTCCATGGAGATCATCGATCTTCGGGGCGCCCTGCTGGCCCCCGGGTTTGTGGACTCCCACGTCCATTTGACGGAAACCGGCGTGGCCCTCGCAGGCCTCCAGCTCGGCACCGTCCGTTCCGCTGCGGAACTGCTCGACGCCGTTGCCACCGCGGGTGGTACGGGCACCATCCTTGGCCATGGTTGGGATGAGACGAAGTGGGACAACCCCACACTGCCCAGCCTTGAACAAATTTCCCGGGCCGCAGGTGACCGGCACGTATATTTGTCGCGCGTCGACGTTCACTCTGCACTGGTTTCACCCTCACTTGCCGCTGCCGCCGGACTCGAAGGACTCGACGGCTTCACAGGCACTGCTCGTGTGGTGCGGGCAGCGCATACAGCGGCCCGCCTGACTGCGCGGAACTTCCCGGAGCAAGAACGGCGCCGGTACCAGGAACAAGCGCTGCGGGAAGCCGCTGCGCACGGCTATGTAGCCATGGCCGAGATGTCCGCGCCACATATTTGCGGTCCCGAGGACCTCAGGACCGCCGTGTCCTGGAACGACGGCGGGGACCAACCGGAGGTGCTCCCTTATTGGGGCGAACTGGCGTCCTCGCAGGAGCACGCCAAGGCCATCCTGGATGACTTGGGCACCAACGTCCTTGGCCTCGCCGGGGACCTCAACATGGACGGCTCCATCGGTTCGCGCACAGCTGCCCTGTTGGACGACTACTCCGACGCCGCTGGGCAGCGCGGCAGCCTCTACCTTTCGGTCGACGAGGCAAGCAAACACCTCGCCGCCACGTCGGCACTGGGCGTGCAGGCAGGATTCCATGTGATCGGCGACGCCGGCCTGGCGGCGGTACTGGATGCCCTGGACGCCGCGGCGGCAGAAGTGGGGGAGCAGCGCATCCGGGCAGCGGGGCACAGGCTTGAACACGTGGAGCTGGCTGACCAGTCCGCCATAGACAGGCTGGCGAAGTACTCCGTGACAGTCAGCGTCCAACCTGGCTTTGACGCCGCCTGGGGCGCAGCTGGTGGCTTGTACGAGCAACGCCTTGGCAGCCGGAGCGCCGGCATGAACCCGTTCGCGTCCTTCTACTCCAGTGGCGTACCGATTGCTTTTGGCAGCGACAGCCCTGTCACTGCACTCCGGCCCTGGTCCAGCGTGCGCGCTTGCCTCGAGCACAGCAACCCGGAACAACGCATCTCGGCGCGTGCGGCGTTTCTGGGGCACACGCGCGCAGGATGGCGGGCGGCAAAGCACAGGAACCCCCTAATGGGGCAACTCGTACCTGGCGCACCGGCCAGTTTCGCCGTGTGGGAAGTGGAAGAGCTGATGGTCCAGGTTGCTGACAGCCGGGTACAGTCATGGAGCACGGATCCCCGTGCTCGGACACCGCTCCTGCCCGCCCTCGACACAGGGTCGGACCCCCGCTGCCTCCAAACTGTCCGTGAGGGACGTGAACTGTTCGCCCACGAATCCCTTCGTGTCTAGTCGTTCCGTCTGCAAGCCAAGATCAGGGACTGCCACTTGTGCCCTGTGGCCGGCACCACAGACGCAAAAGTCATGGCCGCCGTCGTCCTATAATGGAGAGTTGCGCCAGAACGCCAGCTGCCAGGCTGGTCCGGCACACTGACCGCTCCATCAAGGAAAGGCCTCTTCTTGCGTGTCCTGACGATCATTCCCACCTACAACGAGCTGGAATCGCTCCCCGTGACGCTGGGACGGCTGCGCGCAGCGGTACCCGACTCCGACGTCCTGGTGGTCGACGACAACAGCCCTGACGGCACGGGAAAGCTTGCCGACGACTTCGCCGCTGAAGACAGCCAGGTTCATGTCCTGCACCGCAAGGGCAAGGAAGGCTTGGGGGCCGCCTACATCGCAGGCTTCAAGTGGGGTCTGGCCGCCGGTTACGACGTCCTCGTCGAAATGGACGCGGATGGTTCGCACAAGCCCGAGCAGCTTCCCCTCCTCCTCGACGCCGTGCGGGACGGTGCGGATCTCGCCATGGGTTCCCGCTGGGTTCCTGGCGGAAGTGTCGTGAACTGGCCCCTCTACCGCCAGGCCATCTCCCGCGTCGGCAGCACCTACGCCCGCATCATGCTTGGCGTCAAGATCAAGGACGTCACCGGTGGATACCGGGCGTTCCGCCGCAGCACCCTCGAGGCACTGAACCTGGACGAGGTCGAGTCAGTTGGCTACGGCTTTCAGGTTGACCTGGCCTGGCGAGTGGCCAAGCTTGGCCTTCGCATCGAGGAGCGCCCCATTACGTTCGTGGAACGGGAGCTCGGAGCCTCGAAGATGAGTGGCAACATCGTGGTGGAAGCCATGATCAACGTCACCAAGTGGGGCCTGGCTGCACGCTGGGCGAAAATCACCCGCAAGTCACCCGAAGCCGCGAAGTAGCAGGCACAGGAAAGGCCGGGTCCGGTTCCATCAGGAACCAGACCCGGCCTTTGCTGTTGTCTTGGAGACTATGCCCAAAAGGCTTGCCGTTTAGCGGCTATGCGGAGCGGCGTTCTCCACGGCGCTCACGAAGGATATTGAGGCGGTCCTCGAGGATCTGCTCCAGCTCAGGAAGGCTGCGGCGTTCCAGCAGCATGTCCCAGTGGGTACGGACGGCTTTCTCGTTGGCGTCCACGGGACGCTCGCCATCGACCAGGAGCGCTTCCTTCCCCGTTTTGGAAACCCAAACGGGAGGGATCTCTGCTTCGGAGGAGAAGGTTACGAAGACCTGCTCGCCATCCTCGCAACGGTACTCGACCCGCTGACGCGGTGCCGGTTCAACGCCGGATTCAGTTTCCATGCTTTGGGCGCCAAGACGCATACCCCGCAGGCTGCGATCGCTCATGATTACTCCCTCTGTCTGTTCGCGGAGCAGGAACTCCGCGCTAGCCGTAAGCCGTTTTCACGATCCCTACGGACTACTTCTGCACACCTTGCATCACTAATTGCAACGCCTGGCCAAGCTTTAATGTTCCGTCCACGCTGAACCAGCCGGACAAATATCCCATTATACGCTGATCTTCGCTGAGTACTCAAAAGCCCGGAGACGCCGCGAGCGGCCAGCCGGAATGGCTGGCCGCTCGCGTTGTCCCTAAGGGACAGGAACTACTCGGCGGGACGTGGTGGTTCCACTGTCCCTACCGGCTCCGGGGTCTTCGAGCCTCCGTCGAAGAGGCCCGCGACAGGGGAGTCGGGGCTGTTCCCACCAAGCGCACCGCCGATGCCCTTGAGGGCCTCGCCAACTTCGCTCGGGATGATCCAGAGTTTGTTCGAACTGCCCTCTGCGATCTTCGGAAGCGTCTGAAGGTACTGGTAGGCGAGCAGCTTTTGGTCCGGGTTGCCCTTGTGGATGGCATCGAAGACCTTCTGGATGGCCTGTGCTTCACCGTCTGCCCGGAGGATGGCGGCTTTGGCGTCACCCTCAGCTGCGAGGATGGCAGCCTGGCGCTGGCCTTCCGCGGTGAGGATCTGCGACTGCTTGGTACCCTCGGCGGTCAGGATGGCTGCGCGGCGGTCACGCTCTGCACGCATCTGCTTTTCCATCGAGTCCTGGATGGAGTGGGGCGGGTCGATCGCCTTCAGCTCCACCCGGGACACCCGGATTCCCCAGCGGCCTGTTGCTTCGTCCAGTACGCCACGCAGCTGACCATTGATCTGGTCGCGGGATGTGAGTGCTTCCTCAAGGTTCAGTCCACCCACCACGTTACGAAGCGTGGTGGTTGTCAGCTGTTCAACGGCCTGGATGTAGTTGGCGATCTCGTATGTCGCGGCCCTGGGATCAGTGACCTGGAAGTAGACCACGGTGTCAATCGAGACCACCAGGTTGTCCTCGGTAATGACCGGCTGCGGCGGGAAGGAGACTACCTGTTCGCGCAGGTCGAGCAGCGGCAGGAGCCGGTCGACAAACGGAATCAGGATTGTCAGTCCCGGGTTGAGCGTGCGCTGGTACTTTCCGAGCCGTTCAACGACGCCGGCACGTGCCTGCGGGATGATCCTTACCGAACGGACCAACACGATGATGACAAAAATAACGAGAACAATCAGCACAATTGCCGCTGCTGTTCCTCCTAAGCCGTCCATACATCTCCTTCGTTCCCCAATTGCGTGGTTTGATGAGGCTGTGCGCGGGCAGGTTGCCCCGGTCCGGCAACGGCCTGAAATCCGAGTGCGACTAAACGTCAGCGGGAGCTGTTGTCGGCAGCCGAAGCGACCACCGCCGTCGCTCCGTCAATCTTGGTGACCTGGACCGTGGCCCCGGCGTCAATGACGCCGGCGGCGCTGCGCGCGCTCCACACGTCGCCGCCGATTTTTACCAGCCCGCTGGTGCTGCTCACGGCTTCAATGACGAGGGCAGGCTGGCCGATGAGCCGGTCTATGTTGGAAAGCTGTTCTGTGGGTCCCTTGCGCAGGTGGTTCAAAGCCACTGGCCGCACGAAAACGATCATCAAAAGGGAAACCACGCAGAAAATGACGATCTGCAGCCAGAAGTCGGCGCCGGCGAAGTCCGCTATCAGGCCTGCCAGCGCACCGCCGCCCAGCATGATGAAGAAGAGGTCGAGAGTCAGCATCTCCACCACTGCGAACGCGAGGAAGACCGTGAGCCAGAGAGCCCACCAATTCTCGCCGAGCCATTCAAACATCGTTCCCCCTTGGTCCCGGATCCCGCGAGCGGGATCACAGTCGCTGTTCCTCCATCCTAGCCCGACGTGTCGTCGCGCGTCAGGACGCAGTGAACACGCTGATCCGGAACTTCGCGGTGGCGGGCACCGGCTCCTCGGAAGCTGCCAGCCCCGACAACTGTTCCTGCTGCAAATGGTGGCCGGCAGGGCCCATGAAGGCGAGGTCGGCTACCTCGTTTCCGTCCAGCACCAAGGGCAAGTCAAGGCAGTGGCTCGCCGAAGAATCGAAATACCCGCTCATCGACTCCGCCAGCCGTTCCTCCTTGCCTTCTTCGATGCTGAGCATTCCCGTCCTGGCTGCGATCTCCTGCAGGTGGCCAGGCCGTGGAGTCACCACCAGGAGGCTTCCTCCGGGCCGAAGCACCCGCGCGAACTCCGAAGGGTTCCGCGGGGCGAACACAACCGTCAGCACGTCCACCGAGTTGTCCGCCATGGGCAATGGACGCCAGATGTCCCATACAACATTGGCCGCTTGCGGGTTGAGGCGGGCTGCACGACGAAGCGCGAATTTGGAAATATCCATGCCGACGGCGGTTGCGCCTGTCGCTTCAATAACGCTGCGCAAGTAGTGGCCGGTGCCCGTTCCGGCGTCGAGAACCAGTGTCTCCGGCCCCTGAAGCGCCTCAGCCGCCATGCCGGCCAACGCCGCGGCCAGACCCGCATAGTGCCCGCCTTCCAGGAACCGGAACCTGGCAGCGACCATCTCCGCCGTATCAGCTTCGAAGACGGTGCCTTTCCCGGTCAGGAAATTGAAGTAGCCCTGCTTGGCGGCATCGAACAGGTGTCCGTTCCGGCAGGCAAGCGTGGCCGGCCGGCCTTCCCTTAACTCGAAAAGTCCTTGGCACACGGGACAGCGCAAGGCGGGGACGGCGTCGGACAACATGGCTTCAATCCTACGGTGGGACGGAGTGTCTGGAGCCGCGGGACGAGGCGCCGGGCTAGGCTCACCAACGTGAAACCCGAGCAGCTGCCCCTGTTGAACTCCGTGTCCGCCCCTGCCATCCACCCCGACGGGACCAAGGCGGTGGTGTCCGTCACGAGGCCGGATTTTGACGCTGACACTTATGTAGGCCAGCTTTGGTCAGTGCCTTTGGACAACGCCAAGTACCCGCGCCGCATCACCCGGGGGTTCCGCGACACTGCACCGTCATTCTCACCGGATGGGCTGGTCCTGGCCTTCCTGCGCAGCGACCCCGGCGGTAAACCCCAGCTGTTCGTGGTGGAATCGGCCGGCGGGGAACCACAGCGGATCACGAACCAAGCTGCGGGGGTTGACAGCTTCGTTTGGGCGCCGGATTCGCACCGAATCGCCTTCCTGGCGCGGGTCCCCGAACGGGGACGCTACGGAACGGTCGCCGACGTGGCCCCTGGTGCCGAAGATGCCCGCCTTATCACCGCAAACCAATACATGATGAACGGTGTTGGATACACCGCCGACCAGCGCCAACAGCTGTTTGTCGTCGAGGTCCCCGAATTGGGCGGCGAACCTGCAGTCCTTCCGCGCGGCAGGGCGGCCCACGAGCAGCCAACTCTGGAGCTGCCCGGCCTGCCCGCCGCCCTGCAGCTCACTTTCGGGGACGCCGACCACACATCGCCGGCGTTTTCTGCGGACGGTGGCCGGCTCTACTTCGTAGCGGCACTGCATGAAGGACACGACAACGATCTGGTCACCTCTGTTTACAGGGTTGATGCTGCCGGCGGCGAGCCGGTCGTCGTCGAACCCGCCAACCGGACACCGCAGACCGTCACCGATGTGCGCCCCTCGGCGGACGGCAAGTGGTTGTTCTACATCGCCCAGGAACTGGGTGATACCGGCCGGGACTTTGTGGCGCGGAACTCCGTGCTCTACGTGATGCCGTCGGCCGGGGGAGAGGCTGTAGCCCTGACTGATGTGGAGCACCTGGATGTTTCCGGGCCCCTGGAACCAAGCGGACCGGACCGTGTCCTGGTCCTCAACACGGCTTTGGGCAGCGTTGAACTCCTTGAAGTCATCGCGAACGGCGACATCACCCCGCTGGTGCACGGCGCCCGGGTTGTCATCGGGGCTTCAGTTGCCGCAAACGGAGAAATCGCGGTAAGCCTCTCCGACGCGTCCACTGCTGGAGATGTCGCAACGCTGGAGCGTGGCGAGCTTCGCCTCCTGACGGATTTCTCCGGAGCCCTTCGGAACAACTCCACGGTCATTGAGCCCCTGGATTTCGTGGCTGAATCCAGCGACGGACATGCGGTCCACGGTTGGCTCGTCATACCGGAGGGCCCGGGACCGCATCCGGTCCTTCTGAACATCCACGGCGGACCGTTCGCCCAGTACACGGGAGCGCTCTTCGACGAGGCCCAGGTTTATGCCTCGGCCGGGTACGCGGTGGTGATGTGCAATCCCCGCGGGTCGTCCGGCTATGGACAGGAGCACGGGCGAGCCATCAAGGGGCGCATGGGCACCCTGGACATGCAGGATGTGATGGCCTTCCTCAACGCTGCCCTGGCATCGCGGAAATCCCTGGACCCCGGGAATGTGGGCATCATGGGCGGCTCCTACGGCGGTTACCTGACTGCGTGGATCATCGCGCATCATCATCGCTTCAAGGCTGCGATCGTGGAGCGGGGTTTCCTGGACCCGGTCAGCTTTGCGGGTTCTTCGGACATTGGTTGGTTCTTCGGCAGGGAATACACCGGAGGGTCAATGGAGCAGATGCTGGCCCAAAGCCCCATGGCCTTCATCGCGGATGTGCAAACACCGACGCTGGTGGTGCACAGCGAAAATGACCTTCGCTGCCCTATCGAACAAGGCCAGCGCTACTATGCACAGTTGAAGGCGCAAGGGGTTGAGACCGCCCTGCTGGTCTTTCCGGGTGAGGACCACGAGTTGTCCCGTTCGGGTACACCGCACCACCGCCGACAACGCTTTGAGCACATCCTCAACTGGTGGGCCAAGTACCTCCCGACCGCAGGAAACAAAGCTGCGGAATAGGGAACCGGAAGTGCGCCCGGCTTTAAGGAAGGAAGCCGAGCGACCGGCGTGCCTCATCAATGTCGGGCGAGGCCCAACGCGCGGTGTGTTCGGCGTTGCTGGCCAGGGAGCGGATCTCGGCACGGTCCAGGTAGAGGACGCCATGAAGGTGGTCGGTCTCGTGCTGCACAATGCGGGCCTGCCATCCGGAGAACCATTCCTCCACAGGCTCGCCGGCGGGGGTCACAAAGGACAACTCAACATTGCTGTGCCGGTCCACAACTGCCTGGTAGCCCTGGACTGAGAGGCATCCCTCGTAAAATGCCGAGGTTTCCGTGCCCAACGGACGGTACTTCGGGTTGACAATGGCGAAGAACTCCAACGGTTCCCTGTGCCGCACGGAGGCGGACACCGGATCAATCTCGTATTTGTCCTCCAGGACCGCCAACTGCAACGGGATGCCCACCTGGGGCGCGGCGAGGCCGACCCCTGGGGCTGCATGCATGGCATCGCGCATCCGGTCAATGAACGCCAGCAGTTCGACGTCGTCGAGCTGGCCGTCGTACGGCGCGGCATGCTGACGCAACACCGGGTGCCCCGCCTGGACGATGGCCGGGAGTTCCTCACTATCGAGCAACCGTCGGACGGCATCCCGGATCTGGAGGGGATTGAAATCTGCAGCGGGGCTTGAAGCTCCGGGATGGGGTTGATGCGTCATGGAACGAGCCTATATCCGTGGGTGTCTTTGTCAGTGGGCTAGGCTCGAAGAATGACCAATCCCACGCCTTTGGAACACGTGCTCGGGTTCGTCCGAACAGTTGAAGCCGGCGGTGGCTCAGCTGCGTTGCGGCCTTTCCTGGCTGAGGACTTCAAGCTCACCGAATGGCCCCACGCGCTGTCCAAGACAGGCTCCACACGGAACCTTGCGGAAACCCTCTCCGGCGCTGACCACAGCCAGGACATCGTGGCGGACCAGCGCTTCGAGATTGTCCGCACCACCACTGAGGAAGACCGTGTCGTCCTTGAGATGAATTGGTCGGCAACGCTGCTCCTGGATCTCCCGCACTGGGACCGCGGCGACACCATCCGCGCCAGGAGCACGGCCATCTTCCAGCTACGGGATGGCCTGATCATCAGCCAGGACACCTACGACTGCTACTACACGGCACCGGAATAGTTACCGCATGGTGAAGCGCCGCTCCACCACCCCGGCCACGCCGGGCATCTCCAAAAGACCCGCAAACACCCTGTTCCTCGCCGCCATGGCAGCTGGTGGCAGTGGCCGGCCCAAGGCCATGTTGAGCCCGGCCTGCCGCGACGCCCGGACCGCGGCTTTCCTCCGGACCCCTTCGAAGACCTGCAGCGCCTTCCCGACACCGTTTCCGGCCAATGCGGCATCGACGATGGGAGCCAACGCTGCAGCATCCAGCCACCCAAGGTTCATGCCCTGGCCGCCGATGGGGCTGATTTCGTGGGCGGCGTCACCAAGAAGGACCACCCGCCCGTGCACCATCTGACGGACCAAGCGCGACTGGACGTCAAAAGCGCTGAGCATCGTATTTCCGGCTACCTCCAGCACCTCACCCGTCCTGGCTTCGACCAACCGAGCCAGCCCGGCCGCCGTCGCATCCGTTGCCGGCGCACCGAGCCTCACCACCCATCTGCGGACACCTGCCGGCAGGGGGAATGATTCAACGATCCCTTCCGGCTCCAGATACAGCACCGCATCAGCGCCATGCCCAGTGGCGTCAGGGAAGTCTCCCATAAGATACGAGTCCGGATAAGTCCGCGGTGCGATGTCCGGGACAAGACGCCGTCGCAGTGATGAATGCGCGCCGTCAGCAGCAATCACCAGCCGGGCCCGGTACTCCCGGCTCCCCGGCGTCGGGTGGGCCAGAACGCGAACAGCAGTTCCGTCGTCGCGGGTTTCCCGGACGTCGATGCCTCGGACGATCGCTGCCGGGTCGGCTGCCAGCACCGCATCCTCCAGCACCTTCTCCGTGGTCGCCTGCGGAACGGCCAGAATGAAAGGAAACGCGGAGTCCCCGGTGAAGGGAAGTTCGGCAACTTTACGACCCCGGCTGTAGGCAACGCCCCGTTTGATCCTGACCCCGGCCTGCACCAGCTGCCCGGAGACTCCCGCGCGCTCCAACGCTGCCAGGGCCGGAGGATGGATCCCGATGGCGCGGGAACGTGCGCTTCCGGCACTCCTGCGTTCCAGGATACGGATCCTGTGGCCGCTCCGGAGCAGCCGCAGGCCCATAAACAAGCCCACCGGACCCGCTCCGACAATCACCACATCAAGCACGGTTGCGGTTCCCCGATCCTTGGTGCTGGTGGACCAGCATATTGTGCCATGGTCCGTTGCTTTCGACTGTCCATGCGGGCGGGATGGCGGATTGCAATTCAGCCATCGTGTAGCTCCGCCTGATGGACAGCAAGCCGTCCCTGACGATGTACGAGCCCCAGCCCAGAGGCCAAAAGCCGGCCAGGAACAAAACGTAGGCGACGTTGCTTCGTTGCAGATCGTTGTGCAGCGCCAGTCGCGTGCACAGCAGTTCCGAATCGTGCAGGACCGCGGCGAACTGTCGGGCATCCAGGTGGTGAAGGATGTGGTTGGAGATCACGACATCGAAGGTCAACCCCTCCGCCACCAGCTGGGAACTGTGGGCCATACGGTATGTCACCCCTCCGGCCCCCGATACACGGGTGGCGAAATCATGGGCCCGTTGATCCGGATCGACCGCCGTCACGTCCAGCGCGAATCCATCCTGGCGCGCCCATCGCGCCAGACTGCGGGCCACGTCACCGCTGCCGCTTCCTATGTCCAGCAAGGATGCATGACCCGTCTCCGCCAGCAGCGGACGGATGCGGCGCTTGTACGTCCGGCGCCATCCTGAAAGCAGCCTGTTGACGACGGGAAACCTGGCATAGGTTCGGCTGAGCAGCAGCGGATCGCAGTCCGGCCTGTCCATGTCCTCAATGCTGTCCAGATCCCTTTCCCTGAGGGACCCCCAGGGACTCACAGAGCGGGGGAGACCAGCGTGAAGAGGCCCGTCTCCACCGTGAGGCCGGGGCCGAACGCCATGGAGCAGATCCGCTCCTCGCGTTGGCTGGCCGCCTGTCCCATCATGTACTTCAGGACGAACAACACTGTGGCACTGCTCATGTTGCCGTATTCCCTGAGAGTCTCCCGTGCAGGTACCAACTGTTCTTGCGTCAATTCCAGTTTGGACTCGACCTTGTCAAGGATGCTGCGCCCGCCGGGATGGATGGCCCAGTGGGTGATGTCCCTGTAGGGCGAACCGGCCAGTTCCGGTTCCTTGGCCAGCAAGGGCTCCAGCGCGCCGGTGATGTGTTCTTCGATGATGTGGGGCACATAGGAGCCCAGGACCATCTCAAAACCTTCGTCTCCGATGTTCCATGCCATGGCTTCCTCGCCGACCGGCGTCAGAACCGTTTCGAAGTGGTCCAGCCGGATCACTGGCTCTTCGCCCTCCGGCTCCCTGGCGGAAATGACCGCCGCTGCCGCGCCATCGCCGAAGATGGCCGAACCCATGATGGTGTCCGGGTCGTTCGATGTCCTGACATGGAGCGAGCAGAGTTCAACACAGATCACCAGGACAACCGCCTCCGGGTCAGCAAGGCAGAACTGCTTTGCCGCCTTCATGGCGGGGAATGCGGCATAACAGCCCATAAAGCCCAGGTGGTAGCGCTGAACTGCCGGATTCAGGCCCAGCGCCCGGACCACCTTGTAGTCGGGTCCAGGGTTGAAGAAGCCGGTACAGGACACGGTGATCACGTGCGTGATGTCATCCAGATCGATGCCCTGGGCCTGCGCGACCGCTGTCTTGCCGGCCTCAACGAACAGCTTGGTTGCTTCGGTGGCGAAGATTTCGTTGCGGACCTTGGTGCTGGGGCTCAGGACCCTGTTGGTTTCAGGATCGAAGAACTTCGGATTTTCGGGGTTGGCATCGAGGCTCAACTCCTCAACGGCGGTGAAACGGGTGTCGATAGCGGCCGAATCAAAGCAAGTGGTGACAAGCCGGGTACCCAGCCGCGTCAGGCCCGGCTGGGCGGCAAACACCTCACGCGCCTGCTCCTGGACCAGAATCGTAGGGGGAACTGCGGTTTCGAGGGACCTCATGTATACCGGCATGCTTCATTCTTAGTGAGTAAAGCCGGGAAGACAATGGCAGAATCAATCGTATTGACCGAGGTCGGTCAAGGAGAGCCAGGCGACGCCGACGGGGGACTGTTGGACAGTGTCGCCCAACGGACGGAGAAACCATGACTATTGCTGCCGGTTCGGACACGCAATCTCCCGCGATGAATATTGCCGATACCCACGACCTCATCAGGGTCCAGGGCGCCCGCGAAAACAACCTGAAAGATGTCAGCGTCGAAATTCCGAAGCGACGGCTGACGGTGTTTACCGGCGTCTCGGGATCCGGCAAGAGCTCCCTGGTTTTCGCCACCATTGCTGCCGAATCGCAGCGCATGATCAATGAAACCTACAGCGCGTTTGTTCAGGGCTTCATGCCGTCTTTGGCACGACCTGATGTGGACGTGCTTGAAGGACTGACGACGGCGATCATCGTGGACCAGGAGCGGATGGGCTCCAACCCCCGTTCCACGGTGGGCACGGCCACAGATGCCAACGCCATGCTCCGCATTCTCTTCAGCCGCCTCGGACAGCCCCACATTGGATCTCCCAACGCCTATTCCTTCAATGTCCCCACGGTAAAGGCGAGCGGGGCGATCACTGTGGATCGCGGCGAGGGCAAGACCAAAACGGAGAAAGCCTCCTTCAACCGCCTCGGTGGAATGTGCTCACGCTGCGAAGGCATGGGCTCGGTCAACGACTTCGACCTCACTGCTCTTTACGATGAGAGCAAATCGCTCAGCGAAGGCGCGCTCACGATTCCCGGCTACAGCATGGACGGCTGGTACGGACGCATCTTCAGCGGTACAGGCTACTTCAACATGGACAAGCCGATCGCCAAATTCACCAAAAAGGAACTCCACGACCTTCTCTACCGGGAGCCCACCAAGGTCAAGGTGGAAGGAATCAACCTCACCTACGAGGGCGTGATCCCGAAGATCCAAAAGTCGATGCTTTCCAAGGACGTTGACGCTCTGCAGCCCCACGTCCGCGCCTTTGTGGAGAGGGCCATCACGTTCACCACCTGTCCTGAGTGCGAGGGCACCAGGCTGAGTCCGGAGGCCAGGTCTTCCAAGATCAAAGGCAAGAGCATCGCTGACGTGTGCACAATGCAGATCAGCGATCTCGCTGAGTGGATCCGCCAGCTCGATGAGCCCTCAGTCGCACCCCTGCTCAAAGGACTGCAGCACCTCCTTGACTCCTTCGCGGACATCGGCCTGGGTTACCTTTCGCTGGACCGGCCGGCCGGCACCCTGTCCGGGGGTGAGGCCCAGCGCACCAAGATGATCCGGCATCTGGGTTCGTCCCTGACCGACATCACTTATGTGTTCGACGAGCCAACCATCGGGCTACACCCCCACGACATTGAGCGGATGAACCAGTTGCTGCTCCAACTGCGGGACAAGGGCAACACCGTACTGGTGGTCGAACACAAGCCGGAAAGCATCGCCATCGCGGACCACATCATCGACCTTGGTCCGGGGGCTGGTACCGGCGGCGGCACGGTGTGCTACGAGGGCGACCTGGACGGGCTGCGGGGGAGTGACACCATTACCGGGAGGCATCTTGACGACCGCGCCTCCATAAAGGCCACATTCCGTAAGGCCAAAGGACAATTGGAAGTCCGCGGCGCTTCAACCAACAACCTTCAGAGCGTGGACGCGGATATTCCCCTTGGTGTCCTGTGCGTCCTGACCGGGGTTGCGGGGTCCGGAAAGAGTTCACTGATCCACGGATCGGTGGCCAAGCGCGATGGCGTACTGGTCATCGATCAAGGTGCCATCCGAGGATCCCGAAGGAGCAATCCTGCGACCTACACCGGCCTGCTCGAACCCATCCGCAAGGCCTTTGCCAAGGCCAACGGCGTGAAGCCGGCCCTCTTCAGTTCGAACTCCGAGGGCGCCTGCCCAACGTGCAATGGCGCCGGCGTCATCTATACGGATCTCGGCGTCATGGCGACAGTCGAATCGACTTGTGAGGAATGTGAAGGAAAGCGCTTTCAGGCCTCCGTTCTGGAGTACAAGCTGGGGGAGCGCAATATTGCAGAAGTGCTTGCAATGTCGGTCAACGAGGCTGAGGGCTTCTTCAGCGAGGGGGAAGCGCGAACGCCTGCGGCCCACAAGATCCTGGACCGGCTCGCCGATGTCGGGCTTGGCTACCTGACGTTGGGCCAGCCATTGACCACGTTGTCAGGTGGTGAGCGGCAACGGCTCAAACTGGCCACGCAGATGTCCGAGAAGGGCGACATCTACATCCTCGATGAGCCCACCACGGGTTTGCACCTGGCGGATGTCCAAAACCTGCTGGGCATGTTGGACCGCTTGGTCGAGTCCGGGAAATCCGTCATTGTTATCGAACACCATCAGGCGGTCATGGCTCATGCCGACTGGATCATCGACCTTGGCCCTGGTGCGGGTCACGACGGCGGCAGGATTGTTTTCGCAGGAACGCCGGCTGAGCTTGTGGCTGGAAAAGCAACACTGACCGGCAAACACTTGGCCGCTTACGTAGGCGCATGACCTCTGTTGTTTGACCTGGCGGGCTATGGATAGCCGCCGGTCACAGGCGGGATCGTGTGCCCGGCTTCGACTGCTGCGTCCAGCTTCGATCGGTCAAGGCGCCAGACAACAGTCTCGCCCGAGGTGGGTCCGGTAAAGGAGTAGACCGGTTCAGCGTTTGCCTTCAGCCACTCCACGAGCTCAGGAGCTGCGTAGCCGTACCCCTCGCGCAATTGCCTGCCCTGGGTCAGGACATATTCAGCGCCCCGGTCGCTTAGCGACTTCAAGGAAGGCAGGACCTCCCAGTTAGTGTGTGGCAGCAGCGCGAATTCTTCAGTCACGGTGGTCAGGCCCACCTGTGAGTCGGAAGGCAGCCGGGTGGTCAGGAAGTCGCGTGCGCGCACCAGCCCGTCATCAACAGTCAGCCTTGCCTGCAATCCGAGGGCAAGGCTGATGACACTCATCAGCGCCGCGGCAGTAACGAGAAAAGTTCGGGCTGCGGGTCGCCGTTCGAGCACCATGGTCGCGGCGACAGGAGTGGAAATCAGTGAGGCAAGCACCACACAATAGCCGAACTGCTCCTCGGCAGCCCCGAAGAAGACGGAATATGCGCCAACGATGCCGCTGATGAACGAGTACACGCCGATGATGCGGCGAATTTGGACCCGGGACAAGACCGCCAGTGCGCCGGACACCAGCGACAGTCCAAGGAGTATGTAACTGGTGCCGAACCGGCCGGCGAGTTCCACGAGACGTCCGGTGAGGTCCGTGCCCGTCACTGCATTGAAGCCGGTCATTTGCATAACACCGGTAATTCTGAGGACACCTACTGTCTTCTGGTCCACGAACGCAGGAAGCAAACCTGCAGAGGCAATCACGCAGAGATACACCAGGTAGGGGACCAGTGCACAGGCGAAGATCCTCATGGCGGTCATTGCTCGAAGCGTTTGGCGCCACAGCACGGCAGACAGGAGAGGAACCACCGTGAACATGACAGTCATGTCCTTGGTCACCAGTGCCAGTCCAAAAGCGAATCCGCCGGCAACTTCCAGCAGCACACGCCGGCGACCTGGCGCTTGACCCAGAGCCATCAGGACCAGCAGCCAACCTGTGAGTACGGCCAGTCCCGCTGGGGTCTCCATCATCAAGCGGCCGTCCATGCGCAGCACAAACGGGTCACTTGCAAGGATCGCACCGGCGAAAACTGCAGGTACCAGGCCGACGAGCCGGCGCACCAGCAGAACGCAGACGACTACCGTCATGACGCCCACAATTGCGTTGACCCACCGCAACTGCAGGGCCAGGTCCATGGGGCCGCCACCTAGCCCCAACACTCTAATGACCATTCCGTCGAGCGCAAACAGCCCCGGGGGATGAAGGAAGAAAGGAGACCCCAGAATAGACGGAAGTTGGCCCTCCGCCATCTGCCTGGCCATTTCCGCATACGTTACTTCGTCAATGAACAGGTCATTGGCTTGCTGGACGCCGTAGACGCGAAGCAGCACCGCCAGCAATGCCAGGAGGATCGTCATGGAAGAAGGCCGCCACAACAGCCAAAGCAATGCACCCACCGATTCACTGAGCCGAACGCGTAGTTCGCTTCGTGGACCTGATTCCAGAACTCGAGTCATCAGGGAACCAACACCCCGATGCGCAGAGCGTCTCTGACCAGCCGTCTTTCCACCGTATTCATCTCCTCAACGTGACCACAGCGATACCGCCGAAGAGTTAGTGCAGCAGTGACGGGGTTTGTGTTGCAGGCAGGCATTAGGAAACGAAATCCTGAAGTCGGGAGTTCTCGAAGCTACTTCTACCCCCTAGTCTCGAACGCCGATAATCTGCATTATGTAAAGTAAAGTCTCAGAGGGCCCGGCTAGACGGATGACTCTCCGCTCCCCGCCTACACCGATCTTCGCGCCCGTTCCGCGCCTCCGCGGTTACCGCCACGATGCGCCACATCGAGTCGCCGCTTGGAAACCAGAGGGTCGCCCGGCACTACAGCCATCCGGTTATATTGACGAAATCAGTAATAACAAAGAATGCGCAGCGATGGTCTTCGCACGAACGCAAAAAGAAATCAAAACGGGAATTCACTCCAATGTTGAAAGTGATCAGGGTGGGTGATCCCTCAAGGAACACCCACCCCGCGTTATGAAAGTCTTCTAATCTGTCGTACTGGTACCCGCACGACGACGCACGACCACCACGGACGCCGCGCCCGCCGCCAGCACACCGGCACCAACCAGCTCCCATATGACCATGCCGGAGTCGGCACTCGAGTCCGCCACACCAACTGCCGCTCCAGCATCAGTAACACTGGAGACAGCAACGAAATCAGAGCCGCCCTTGCCATTGCCATTATTTCCGCGTCCGTGGTTGCCGTTATTCACTGCCAC
Organism: Paenarthrobacter sp. C1; assembly: GCF_049315185.1. Lineage (NCBI taxonomy): Bacteria > Bacillati > Actinomycetota > Actinomycetes > Micrococcales > Micrococcaceae > Paenarthrobacter > Paenarthrobacter sp. C1. Next base: position 2,434,383 of record NZ_CP186052.1, read on the forward strand.
GCGCGCCGAACGAATATTGCCGGATGTGGCACCGACGGCGGAAATCATGTAATTGCCGGCGTTCTCGAAAGTTATGTTTGTGGAGATGGTGCCATTGCCGTCGGCGATGACGCCGAAGTTGGCTGGGGCGCTCCCCCGCGGGCCACCTCTCTTCTCGAAACTAACGTTGACAGTCTCGCCTGGGATGTATCCGCCGCCGGAAAAGGTGATTGTTTCACCACGATCGATCGTGCCGTCCGAAACGGTTCCCTGCTCATTGCCGGGCGCCGGGTAGGTACTGGCCATGGAGGACGTGGCTCCAGCGAACATGACAGTTCCTGCGAGCACAATTGTCGCAATAGTTCTTCTCATTTGCTTCCCCTGGGTTAATGAAGAATTTCAAGTGATGATTGGGCCGCTAAAAGTCTTAGCCATATGCTTGCCGAATCCCCCATATGTCCAGCCAGCGAAACGCTATCACCGTGGGACTATCCAAACAAGCTTCAAGTGCCTCAGTTACAAGGAGTTAGCCTGCTATTTACGCGACAGTATTGTCTCGTTTATGACAACTATGCGACTTTCGTGACTTTATCAACTGACTATGTGACAAGTGAGTAAGGCGCATCCGGTGCAGCAAAAAAAGGATGCCCGTCCGGTTACCGGACGGGCATCCCTGTCGCGTCCCGCTACGGCATGGCCGTAGCGGGCATGGAGAGTGGCGCTATTGGGCCTGTTGTTCCCCGGCGATGTTGACCAACCATGCGATGCCAAACCTGTCCACGCACATGCCGAAGGTGTCGCCCCACGGAGCGCTCTCGAGGGGCACGGTGACCGTGCCGCCGTCGACAAGTTTCTCCCAGTAGCCGCGCAGCTCCGCTTCGTCCGCAGCTTCACCACTTAAGGAGACAGACATGTTGTTACCCGGGTTGTACTCCATGCCGTTGGGCGTATCTGCCGCCATCAGCGTCAGGCCGTTCGGCGTCGTCAATTGGGCGTGCATGACCTTATCGGCTTCCGCAGGGTCTTGGCTGGCCTGGAAGTCCCCGAAGGTGCTAAGAGTCAATTCGCCGCCGAAGACAGACTCATAGAAATTGATTGCGTCCCTGGCGTTGTCGAGGAACGAGATGTATGGATTGAGGCGGGTGGTCATCAGTCAGTTCTCCTCATGGTTATGAAGGGTGCGCACGTCACCGTGCGGCAATGCTAACAGCGCCCAGAGGCGCCTGTCCCCCAAACTTTCTAGTCGCCGTCGTAGGCCTTTTTCAGCACCGCCAGGTCAAGTTTTCCCATCGTCATCATGGCCTCCATGGCACGGTGGGATCCGGCCTCATCCGGACCGTTCAAAAACTCGGGCATGGCGGTCGGGATGATTTGCCAGGAGACACCGAACTTGTCTTTGAGCCACCCGCACCGGCCCTCCTCTCCCCCATCAACCAGCGCGTCCCAGTATCGATCCACCTCATCTTGGTTTTCGCAGTTCACAACCAAGGAGATGGCCTCGGTGAAGCCAAGTCCCGGCCTTCCGTTCAATGCCATGAACTCCCGGCCCCCGATTTCGAATCCGACCATGATGACCGTGCCATCGGGACCCGGCATTGGCTGCCCCATGGACGCATTTGCGAACGTCGACGTGTAGAACTCCGCTGCCTCCCCCGCTTGGCCGTCGAACCACAAACAAGTGGAAATCTTCTGCATCCTGCCAACCTTCCAAAGGTCTCGGGAACCGATCGTCCCCACACGAGGCTAATAGCCCCGTTTCGTCCAAACAATGCCCGACGGCGGGTGGAGACTGGCACGCAGGTCCCACCGCACAGTGTCGCAACAGGGGGCGCACCATCCAATGCAGGTCAGTCGCCCGCCGGCCTGACCCGACTGACCAGCCCGACCGTATTGCCTTCGCTGTCCTCGATGAACGCCATCCACTCCTCCGACTCCGCAGGACCCAAAAGGTCGTCTTCGTGGGCGAAAATCATGTGGGGTTCAGATATGACCCGGACGCCGCGCTCCTTAAGACCTGACACCAAGCCGTGGAGGTCACCTACCTCCAGATACAAGAGGGATGAGGGCGCGGCCTCCTCCAGAAGCAGCCGCACGCCGCCAACATCGAAAAACAGAAGTCCGGGAGGGTCGAACAGCGCCTTCGGTTCCGAGCCCAACAGTGCCGAGTAGAAGGCAGCTGCCCGCTGCAGATCGCCGGCGTGCTGGGCCACCTGGAGCAGTTTCATTCGACCTCCCGGAGCGGGGGCTGCTGTCGGCCCCTCCCGGTCATCGTCGCCTCAGCGGTGCACTACACGCAAGTGTCCACCGCACTCCGACTTTCAGGGAACGCTCAACTTCGCGGTGGCCCTCCTCCCCCGATATTGTCAGGATCATGCTTTCAACCTCGAAATCCTGGCTTACAGCCGCGGCCGCCGATCTTCTGCTGATTCTCGTGTTCGCTGCGATCGGCCGTGACGCCCATGCCCGCGGAGACATTATTTCCGGCGCCTTCATCACAGCATGGCCGTTCCTGGTAGGCGCGTTGCTCGGCTGGCTTGTCCTGCGGGTGCGGCGTGCGCCGTTCGCCGTCTGGCCATCCGGCGTGGCAGTGTGGCTCGCGGCCGTGATCGTCGGCATGATGCTGAGGGCCGTGACGGGACAAACCGTCGTCCTGCCGTTTGTCATTGTTGCGCTGATCACCCTGGGTGTTTTCCTGCTTGGCTTCCGTGCGTTGATTGCGTTGGTCCGTCGGGTGTCGGCAAGCCGGCAACGCCGAGCCTGATCCGATACTCCAACCAGCGCATGCACTAGGCTGGGGAGCGTCCGCAACGATGCTTTTCCGGAAAGGCCCCACGTGATCACCGCTTTTGTCCTGATCAAGACCGATGCCTCGCGCATCCCGGAAACCGCCGAACAAATCTCGGCCATCCAAGGCATCAGCGAGGTCTATTCAGTCACCGGCGAATGGGACCTCATCGCTGTTGCCCGGGTGTCCAAGCACGAGGATCTCGCGGACGTCATTGCAGATCGCTTGTCCAAGGTGCCTTCAGTGGTCCATACCACCACGCACATTGCGTTCCGCGCCTACTCACAGCATGACCTGGACGCCGCATTTGCCCTCGGTTTTGAATAAGGACTGAGCCTGGGCACGGGAAGAACGTGAGCCAAATCAGCTTTGGCTGAGGGCCGTCCATTTGGCCAGCACTCCGGCAGCCAACCCGGCATCAATGGACTCAGTTGCCCTGCCGAAGGCAGCCCGCATCCGGTCCAGCAGGCTTCCGTCAGCGTCGAGATCGAATGCCACCAACCCTGCAGCTGCGTTGAGGAGCACCGCGTCCCTGACGGGACCGGGCTTGCCGTCAAGCACTTCGCGTACGACGCCTGCATTCACCGTGGCATCCCCACCACGGAGGTCCGCTACGGTGGAGGGTTTGATACCGAGCTCGGCAGGTGTGAACACCTCTTCTGTCACGGAACCGTCCCTGATCTCCCACACTGTGGATGGCCCCGTTGGCGTAAGTTCATCAAGCCCGTCATCTCCACGGAAGACAAGGCCGCGGCTACCGCGGCGGGCCAGCACGCCGGCAACAAGGGGCGCCATCCGCGCATTTGCCACGCCCACGGCAGATGCCTGGACATGTGCGGGGTTGGTCATGGGACCCAGGAAGTTGAACGCCGTAGGAACGGCCAATTCCCGCCGAGGGACTGCCGTGTGCCTGAACGAGGGGTGGAAGACTTGAGCAAAGCAGAACGTGATTCCGGCCTCTTCCGCGTTGCGCGCCACCTGGTCGATGGACAGATCCAGGCGCACACCGAGTGCCTCCAGGACATCCGCCGAGCCCGAGGTCGATGAAGCAGCCCGGTTGCCGTGCTTTACAACCTTGGCTCCGGCGCCCGCAGCCACCAGTGCCGCCATTGTGGAGATATTCACAGTGTTGAGGCGGTCCCCGCCGGTTCCAACGATGTCCAGCTTTTCACCCGAGATCGAAATGGGATTGGCATGCTGGACCATGGCCTCCACCAGACCAGCAAGCTCCTCAACGGTCTCGCCCTTGGCCCGCAAGGCCACCAGGAAGCCTGCAATCTGCGATGGAGTAGCTTCTCCGGACATGATCGTGTTCATGGCCCACGCTGTGTTGTCCACTGCAAGGTCGTCGCCGTTGATCAGTGCTGAGATGAGCCCTGGCCAGGTATTGCTGGCTGCAGGTGCCGATGCCGGAGAAGTCACTCCCTGATGCTATCGAGCCAGCCACGCCGATGACCAATGTGAACCACGCCGGGAACTTTTCCGCGCGATTTCGCGTCTTTGTAGAAAAAGTCTCCCGAATCGGTGGTTTGCATTGGGAACTCTGGACTTTTACAGACATAATGTCCTTGTGACATCTGCGACCCATGCCCCCAGTACCCCGGCGCACCCGACGCTGAACCGCCCTAACTTGGTTTCTGTTGGAACCGTAGTTTGGCTGTCCAGTGAGTTGATGTTCTTCGCCGGCCTCTTTGCTATGTACTTCACCCTGCGCTCCACATCAGGACTGATGTGGGCCGAGGAGACGGCCAAGCTCAACTTCCCGTTTGCGCTCGTCAACACCATCGTCCTTGTGGCAAGTTCCTTTACTTGCCAGATGGGCGTCTTTGCCGCCGAGCGGCTCGAACCCCGCCGCACCGGCGGGCTCTTGCAGTTCACCCGCTGGGGCATGACCGAATGGTTTACCCTCACCTTCATCATGGGTGCCTTCTTCGTTGCCGGGCAGACGACGGAATACGCCATGCTCGTATCCGAGCACGTATCCCTGTCCTCCAATGCCTACGGCTCCGCCTTCTACATGACCACGGGCTTCCACGGCCTCCACGTCATCGGCGGCCTGATCGCTTTCCTGTTCATCATCGGCCGTGCGTTTGCGGCCAAGAAGTTCGGACACTTTGAAGCGACGTCGGCAATCGTCACCTCGTACTACTGGCACTTCGTTGACGTTGTTTGGATTGGCCTCTTCCTGGTCATCTACGTCCTCAAGTAAGCCCGGCTTGACTCTTTTTCTACAAGAGGCAGAATTTCAAGAAGCGGCTCACGGAGCCGACGCAGGATCGAATAAAGGAACCACCACGTGAAGGCACTCTCGCAGAAGCGACGTCACCCACTGGCAGCCATAGCGCTGCTATTGATGGGCCTCCTCCTCACTGGTGGGCTGTACGCCGTTGCCACATCTGTCAACCAGGCCAAGGCCGACACCACAAGCTACAGCGCCAGTGACGTAGAAGAAGGCGGCAAGCTTTTCGCCGCCAACTGCGCCACCTGCCACGGCGTGGGTGCCAGCGGAACCCAGGACGGCCCCTCGCTGGTCGGCGTGGGTGCTGCTGCGGTTGACTTCCAGGTTGGTACCGGTCGTATGCCCATGCAGATGAACGGCCCGCAGGCCCAGCAGAAGCCCGCCCAGTTCAATGAAGAGCAGACCAAGCAGCTCTCTGCCTACGTTGCATCCCTCGGCGCAGGTCCGGCCATTCCCGAGGAACACCTCCTCGATGGCAAGGGAGACGCTGCCAAGGGTGGCGAACTCTTCCGCGTCAACTGCGCCATGTGCCACAACGCAGCTGCTGCTGGTGGAGCCCTGACACGCGGCAAGTTCGCTCCGGCTCTTGCAGGCGTCAGCTCACAGCACATTTATGAGGCAATGGCCACGGGCCCGCAGAACATGCCCGTGTTCAACGACTCGAACGTCACCCCTGAAGACAAGCGCGACATCATCACCTTCCTGAAGACCATTGAAGCCAATGGTTCGCCGGGTGGCGCTGACCTTGGATCCCTCGGCCCGGTCTCCGAAGGCCTGTTCGTGTGGGTTGCCGGCTTGGGTGTCATCATCGCATTCACGATCTGGCTGACGTCCCGCACGTCCTGATCGCGAAGCAACGAAAACTTCTGCTGCACGATCAGCAGTTTGAAACTGAAAATAACTCGGCCCCGGCCGAGACGACGAGAGAAGGATGAGGCGAATTATGGGCAACCATAGTGACGGCAGTCCGAACCACTCGGGCACCGTAGCTACGGCTGGTCAGAATGAGGTGGAGAAGTTCCAGGATCCTGGACTCCCTCCGCATCGTTTGCGCCTGGCTGACACGGACCCGGTAGCCGCAAAGCGCGCCGAGCGTCAGGTAGCCATTCTGTTTGGCACCTCCGTCATCGGAACGCTGGTCTTCCTGGTGGCGTACTTCGCCATTGACCTTGGCGACGACACCACCATTGCAACCATCCGCACCCAGAACCTTCTTCTGGGCCTCGGCACGGCCTTCGCGATGCTCGGTATCGGCACCGGCATCGTGCACTGGGCCAAGGCCCTGATGCCCGATCACGAAGTCTCTGAAGAGCGCCACGCTATCCGTACCGAAGAGGACCGCCAGGCAGCTGTGCGCATCGTCGACGACATCGTCGAGGAGACCGGCATCAAGCGCCGCCCGCTGATCCGCAACACCCTTCTTGGTGCTGTCGCTTTGGCTCCCCTGCCCGCTCTCGCCATCTTTGGCGACTTGGGTCCGCGTCCTGACAAGGCTCTGGCGCACACCATGTGGGCTCCGGAGGGCGGCAAGCTCAAGCGCCTGACCCGCGACCCCGATGGCACACCCATCAAGGCCTCGGATGTCACCATCGGTTCGGCCTTCCACGTTATCCCCGAGGGCCTCAACGAGCTCCACGAGGGCAAGTTGAACGAAAAGGCCAAGGCCGTTGTCCTCTTGATGCGCCTGGACCCGAACTCGCTGAATCCTTCCGAGGGACGCGAAAGCTGGAGCTACAACGGAATCGTTGCTTACTCCAAGATCTGCACGCACGTCGGATGCCCTGTCGCTCTTTACGAGCAGCAGACCCACCACCTTCTGTGCCCGTGCCACCAGTCCACCTTTGACCTCACGCAGGAATGCAAGGTCATCTTCGGGCCGGCCAGCCGTCCGCTTCCCCAGCTGCCTATCGCGGTTGATGCAGAGGGCTACCTCGTCGCTACCAGCGACTTCAGAGAACCTGTAGGACCGAGTTACTGGGAGCGTGACGAGCATGAGCGCCTCATCAACAGCTGAAGCCCCCTTCGTTCCGAAGACCAAGGTTGGTAGTTTCACCAACTTTGTAGACGAGCGTGTTGGCGGCTCCGGCATCCTGCGCGAGTTCGGCCGGAAGGTCTTCCCTGACCACTGGTCGTTCATGTTCGGTGAGGTGGCGCTGTATTCCTTCGTCATCCTGCTGATGTCGGGTACCTTCCTGACCTTCTTCTTCGATCCGTCCATGGCAGAAACCCATTACCAGGGTTCCTACACGCCGTTGTACAACGTCGAAATGTCTGTTGCCTACAACTCGTCGCTGAACATCTCGTTCGATGTCCGTGGCGGTCTCTTCATGCGCCAAGTACACCACTGGGCAGCACTGCTGTTCGTGGCATCCCTCGGCGTTCACATGTTGCGTGTCTTCTTCACGGGCGCTTTCCGCAAGCCCCGCGAAATGAACTGGGTTGTGGGCGGCGTCCTGCTGATCCTCGCCATGGCTGCCGGCTTCACCGGTTACTCCCTCCCCGATGACCTGCTGTCCGGTAACGGCCTGCGCATCATCGACGGCGTGATCAAGTCGATTCCGGTCATCGGAACGTACATCTCCTTCTTCCTCTTCGGTGGGGAGTTCCCGGGTACGGCCATCATCGGCCGCCTGTATGTGCTCCACATCCTCCTGGTGCCCGCCCTCATCCTGCTGATGATCGTGATCCACCTCTTCATGGTGGTTGTCCACAAGCACACGCAGTATCCTGGCCCGGGCCGCAACGACGGCAACGTCGTCGGTTACCCCCTCGGCCCGGTTTACGCGGCCAAGGCCGGTGGCTTCTTCTTCATCGTGTTCGGTGTTCTGGCGCTCATGGCGGCAGCGTTCACCATCAACCCGATCTGGAACTACGGGCCTTACGACCCCTCCCCTGTCTCGGCCGGCACCCAGCCTGACTGGTACATCGGATTCGTCGACGGCGCCCTTCGCCTTATGCCGGGTGTCATCAACAACTTCCACTTCGAGTGGATCGTCTTTGGACACACGCTCACGCTGAACGTGCTTCTTCCGGCCCTGGTTCCTGCGGGAATCATCTTCACCGTTCTGTTCATGTACCCATGGATCGAACGCTGGGTCACCAAGGACAACCGTGAACACCACGTTCTGGACCGCCCCCGCAATGCACCCACCCGCACTGCGATCGGCGTGGCCGGTTTCACTTGGTACTGCGTTATGTGGGCCGCGGCCGGCTCGGACCTCATTGCCACTCACTTCCACGTGTCACTGAATGACGTGACGTACTGGTTGCGGACGCTGTTCTTCATCGGCCCGATCATCGCCTTCATCGTCACCAAGCGAATTGCCCTGGCTCTCCAGCGCAAGGACCGCGAAATTGCACTCCACGGTCGCGAAACCGGACGTATCGTTCGGCTCCCGCACGGCGAGTTCATCGAAGTCCACGCACCCCTGGACGAGTACAAGCGCTACAAGCTCGTAGGCTTCGAATCACCGGCTCCCCTGCCGGCGCAGCCGAATGAGCATGGCGTAGTAACCCGCAAGGAAAAGCGCCGTGCAGCGCTTTCCCGCTGGTTCTTCGAAGACCGCGTTGCTCCGGCAACGCCTGCGGAACTTGAAGCCGCGCACGCACATGGCCACCACGAGGCCATCGAAGCGGCCGACGAGCAAAAGAGCCTGAGCCACTAACGGCCCGGACCTCGACAACAGAAGGGGCACAGTCCATGCGAACTGTGCCCCTTCTGTTGTTGGATCTCAAAGAACGCTGGAAGGGGTCGGATGTCCAGTCCCACACCGATGGTGCGGAGGCCCACCCGACAGCCACCCGACGGCGCGCCGGGTCAGGTCTACTGGGTGGTCCGGTATCCCGATGCATGATTGCGCGTTGGACGCACTCCAGGCCGCTGCAAGGGTACCCACAGCTTGTACCTGTCCGCACGGTAGTAGGAGACGGAATAGTCCACCATTGCGCGCGCAACGAAGGCATGGCGCTGGATCTTCAGCAGCGGCGATCCGACGTCCACGTTCAGCAACCTTGCAGTGGACGGTGACGCAGCCGTTGCCTCGATCATGTCCTCCCCCCACTCCATGACCAGGCCATACCGTTCGCTCAGAACGTTGTACAGCGACGTTGGCGGGGCCTCATCGAGAAGTCCTGGAACGCGGTGTGCCGGAATGAAGTTCTCGTCCACGCTCATGGGCTCGTTATCGGCCAGGAGAAGCCGCCGGAACCGAACCAGGGGCGTTCCCTCGTCAAGCTGCAGTTCCCGCGCCAGAAACGCACTGGCTGCAATCTGTTCAAAACTCAGAACCTTGGCTGCCGGGACCATGCCGCGCCGCTGCATTTCCTCGCTGTAGGAGGTCAGCTTCACCTGAAGGTCCAGCTTGGGCTTCCTCACGAAAGTTCCCAAGCCTACGACGCGCTCTATGACTTCTTCGCCGACCAGCGCGTCGATTGCCTGTCGAACAGTCATGCGTGCCAGGCCAAAACGCTCCGAGAGATCCCGTTCGGAAGGAAGGGCCGAGCCCGGCGGACACGACTGCCCAATGAAGGTACGAAGGATTTCACGCAGTTGAATGTAGATGGGCGTGCTGCTGGAACGGTCAATCTCGCCAGCAATGCCGGCTGCGTCAGCCACAGCAGAAATCCAGCAATTGAGTCATGTTTCAAGGATAAGACAGACAGCCACAGGTCTAGACCAGCGGACATTGAACTGGTGGGCTTCACGGGATGGCGGCTACTCTTGTATGGATCATTTCCTGGCGGAGTAAACCGCCGTAGCAAAGGAGCTGGCTTGCCGCAGCAGAAAGCCTTAGTCGCCGCTGAGATCGGCCTTCATGCCCGCGCGGCAGCAGTTTTTGTCCGTGCCGTCACGGAGACAGGACTGCCCGTGACAATCCGGAAGACAGACGGCAAGCCGGTCGACGCCCGATCTCTGCTCGAGGTCATGACAGAGGACTTCGGCCACGGATGTGAAGTTCTTCTTGAGGTCGCCCCCGATGCGCTCACGGACTCTCAAACTCTCTGGACGGCACGGAATGCCCTTGCTGCTCTTTCCTCCGTCCTGGAGGCTCCTGAGGCCCGCTGAGGCTACGTTACGCGCGGACCACCCATCACACGGGGATGCCGGACGCGGAAGAGAACCCTGAATACACAAACAAGGATGGGCCCCACCTTTCGGTAGGGCCCATCCTTATTGCCGTTCTGGAACTGCTAGTGGGCGTGGTCGCCGCGGCTGTATTCGAAGACCCAGCCGATCAAGGCAACGATGGCCAGGCCACCGGCCACGTAGGTTACCCAGAAACCTACGGCCAAGCCGAGGAATCCACCTGCACACGAGAGGCCAAGAACCAGGGGCCACCAGCTCCAGGGGCTGAAGTGACCCTGCTCCCCCGCACCCTCGTGGATCTCTGCGTCAGGACGGTCCTCCGGGCGCATTCCGATGCGCTTGCCTGTGAAGCCAAGGTAAGCACCGATCATGCCCGCGAGGCCACCTACGAGCAGGATGCCGAGCACGCCAACCCACTCGGACCATTCGGTCAGGAAGCCGTACGCAATCGCTACGGGTACGAAGAAGAAGACTCCGGCTCCGAAGAGCCACGATTCAATTTTCATTTGCTGACGTCCCTCTGGTCGGCGTTACCCAGAACTGCTGCTGCGGGCGACGGAGCCTCGGCGGTGTGCACCTGGGCCAACTCCGGGTGGTGGAGATCCAGGGCCGGGCGTTCGGAGCGAATACGGGGCAAGGAAGTGAAGTTGTGGCGCGGCGGCGGGCACGAGGTTGCCCATTCCAGCGAAGCACCAAAGCCCCACGGGTCATCTACTTCAACCTTCTTGTTGCTGCGCCACGTGATGTAGACGTTCCAGAAGAACGGCAGCAGCGAAGCGCCCAGGACGAAGGAGGAAATAGTGGAGAACTGGTTCATCCACGTGAAGTTGTCCTGCGGCATGTAGTCGGCGTAGCGACGCGGCATACCTTCAACACCCAGCCAGTGCTGGATCAGGAACGTGCCGTGGAAGCCGAGGAACAGCAGCCAGAAGTGGATCTTCCCGAGACGTTCGTTCAGCATCTTGCCGGTCCACTTGGGCCACCAGAAATAGAAGCCGGCGAACATGGCGAACACGACGGTACCGAAGACCACGTAGTGGAAGTGGGCGACCACGAAGTAGGAGTCGGAAACGTGGAAGTCCAGCGGCGGCGATGCCAGGATGATGCCCGTCAGGCCACCGAAGAGGAACGTCACCAGGAAGCCGATGCTCCAGAGCATAGGCGTTTCGAATGTGATGGATCCTTGCCACAAGGTGCCGATCCAGTTGAAGAACTTCACGCCCGTCGGTACTGCGATCAGCATCGTCATGAAAGCGAAGAACGGAAGCAGGACGGAACCGGTCACGTACATGTGGTGGGCCCACACGGTCACGGACAGAGCTGCAATGGCGATGGTTGCGTAGACGAGGCCCTTGTAACCGAAAATCGGCTTCCGGCTGAAGACCGGGAAGATCTCGGAAACGATACCGAAGAACGGCAGGGCGATGATGTACACCTCGGGGTGGCCGAAGAACCAGAACAGGTGCTGCCAGAGGACGGCACCGCCGTTTTCGGGATCGAAGATGTGGGCACCAAAGCGGCGGTCAGCGCCAAGGGCGAAGAGTGCAGCTGCAAGCGGCGGGAAGGCCATGAGGACGAGGATTGCCGTCACCAGGGTGTTCCAGGTGAAGATCGGCATACGCCACATGGTCATGCCCGGAGCGCGCATGCAGATGATGGTGGTGATGAAGTTGACGGCACCAAGGATGGTTCCGAACCCGGAGAGCGCGAGCCCGAAGACCCACAGGTCACCACCGACACCCGGACTGAATGTCGTATTCGACAACGGTGCGTAAGCGAACCAACCGAAGCTGGCAGCACCCTGCGGGGTGATGAAGCCGGATACGGCGATGGTGGAGCCGAAGAGGAAGAACCAGAACGCCAGGGCGTTCAGACGCGGGAACGCAACGTCCGGGGCACCAATCTGCAACGGCATGATGACGTTGGCGAAGCCGGCGAACAGCGGGGTTGCGAACATCAGCAGCATCACTGTGCCGTGCATCGTGAACATCTGGTTGTACTGCTCTTTGGTCTGCAGGATCTGCATGCCCGGCTCGAACAGTTCTGCACGGATCAGGAGCGCCATGACGCCACCGAGGCAGAAGAACACGAACGACGCAATGAGGTACATGTACCCGATGGTCTTGTGGTCCGTGGAGGTGATCCAGTTGACGACGATGCGTCCCTTGGATTTAGGAACTACGGGAGCCTCAAGGGTCCCGGCGGATTGAGTGTAAGTAGCCACGTCGCTCCCCTTACTTTTCGTTCAGGTTCGGATTGCGGTCGTATTCCGCACCGAGCAGGCCCGTGTTGCCATCCTGGCGGAGTTTGTCCATGTGGGCCTTGAACTCAGACTCGGAGACAACCTTGACGCGGAAGAGCATTTCGGAGTGATATTCACCGCAGAGTTCGGCGCACTTTCCATCGAAGGTGCCCTCCTTGGTGGGAGTGAACCGGATGTAGTTCGTCTTGCCGGGGATCATGTCGCGCTTCTGAAGGAAGGCGGGAACCCAGAAGGAGTGAATGACATCGCGGGAGTTCAGCTCCAGGTCCACGGACTTGCCAACCGGCAAGTACAGGGTGGGGAGCAGTTCCTTGTCCACTTCGGCGCCCGTCAGGTGAGCCTGAACGCCGGCTTCGTGGAGGTCCTCGGAGATGACCTGGCCCTGCTTGTAGTTGAAGTCCCAGGCCCACTGCTTTCCGCGGACATCAACAACGACATCTGCAGGCTGTGAACGATCGTCGATCGCGCGCTGGTCCTGGTCGGTGAAGTAGAAGAACACCAGCACCATGAACAGCGGGATGGTCAAGTAGAAGACCTCGAGCGGCAGGTTATAGCTGAGCTGCTTGGGGAATCCCGTGGTGCCCTTACGGCGACGGTAAGCAATGATGCACCAGACCAGGAGGCCCCACGTGATGATACCGACTGCCAAGGCGGCGATCCATGAGTTGACCCAGAGGTCCATGATCCGGTCAGTGTGGTTGGTCGTGCCGCGCTCTGTAGGCAGCCAACCCTTCTCTACCTCTGGTGAACATCCGGTCAAAACCAACGCGCCGGCGAGTGCCAAGCCAGTGATCGAGGTGATCTTTATGCGTCGGCTGCCGGTTCGGTTCTGCGAACTCACAGACGGCCCTTCCTCTTGTTGCTGTCTCCCGGCAGGCCGAAGGCTCACCGGGCACACTAAAAGTTTTACTACCCGATGTAGAGCTTACCGCTATCAGGCGGTTTTCGCGCACATGTCAGCGCCGTGGCTCCGAACGCTTTTGAAGCGGCCCGGAGGGGCGCCGACATGCGGCGATGGCTCACATCAGTGGAACGAATCACCGCAGGCGCAAGACCCGCCGGCGTTCGGGTTGTCAATGGTGAAGCCCTGCTTCGAAATGGTGTCTTCAAAGTCGATGCTTGCACCGCTGAGGTAAGGGACACTCATCTTGTCCACGATGACCTCGACACCGTCGTAGTCACGCACAGCGTCTCCGTCGAGCATGCGCTCGTCAAAGTAGAGCTGGTAGATCAAGCCGGAGCATCCGCCAGGCTGGACTGCAACGCGCAGCCGAAGATCGGTGCGCCCTTCCTGTTCGAGGAGGCTGCGGACCTTGCCTGCTGCGACGTCGGTCAGATTGACCTCGTGCGTGGGCAGTTCGTCACTGGTGACGACCTGTGTTCCGGTGCTGTTTTCGTTGGTTGCAGTGCTCATTGGCCTACCTTCTTATGAAGCTTCTGGAGGCGGCGCCGGGACGCTGCCTGCCCTTACCCAATTACATACGGGTTATAGCTAATGCTACGTCGCGCAGACGCTTTGCTATAACTCCAGACGTAACCACTGACAGCATTTCCTTGTTCCCGGCTAAACAGGGACTAAGCCCCCAGCCCCTCGGCGTTCAGGCGTGCAAGCATCAACGCCTCAGCCAACACTGCGTGGCGGAAGTCGCCGATGTGGAGGGATTCGTTGGCGCTATGCGCGCGGGAATCGGGATCTTCCACCCCTGTCACCAGGATCTGGACGTCCGGATACATTTCCAGGAGGTCGGCAATGAAGGGAATGGACCCGCCGATTCCCATTTCCACAGGCTTCACGCCCCAGGACTGTTCCAAGGCCCACAAAGCGACACGGGCGGCAGATGAGGTCGTGTCGGTGCTGAAGGCGTTCCCGCGCTCCCCCGGCGTAAATGTCACCTTGGCTCCGAATGGCGCCCTCGACTCAACGTGGTTCTTCAAAGCGTCCATGGCAGCTTCGGGGTCCTGGCCAGGGGCCAGGCGCATGCTGAATTTGGCACGTGCTGCGGGAATCAAGGTGTTGGAGGCCACGTCGACGGCCGGTACATCCATACCGATGATGGACAATGCCGGCTTGGTCCAGAGGCGCGAACCGATGGTCCCGCTCCCGGCGAGCCGCACGCCGTCGAGCACTGACGCGTCGGCGCGGTAGTCCTCTTCGGTGAGGTCGACCACCACGTCATCACGTCCCACCAGCCCGGCGACTGCCACATTGCCGTCGTCGTCGTGGAGTGTGGCGATCAGGCGTGACAGAAGCGTAGGAGCGTCCAGGACCGGCCCGCCGAACATCCCTGAGTGGACGGCGTGGTCCAGGACGCGGACTTCGAACGTGCCGTCCACCAAGCCACGGAGGCTGGTAGTCAGGGCCGGAACACCCACTTTCCAGTTGCTCGAATCGGCCACCACGATGACATCGGACCGGAGCAGCTCCTGGTGTTCCTCGAGGAAGGTGCGGAAAGTGGGCGAGCCCGCCTCTTCCTCGCCCTCGAAGAAGAAGGTCACGCCGAGGCCGAACTTTTCGCCAAGAACTTCGCTGACGGCGCTGTAAGCAGCCAGGTGGGCCATGATGCCTGCTTTGTCATCGGCCGCACCGCGCCCGTACAGACGGCCGTCCCGTTCTTCCGCCACAAAGGGTTCAGAGGTCCACAGATCCCGGTTGCCCGGCGGCTGTACGTCGTGGTGGGCGTACAGAAGGATGGTCGGCTTGCCGTCCGCGGCGGGTCGACGGGCGACGACGGCAGGGCCGCCGGGGGTACCGTCGGCTTTGTTGCACCTCAGGATACGGACGTCCGGCATGCCGGCGGCCTGTACCAGGGAAGATACGGCCTCGGCACTTCGATCGAGTTCATTGGGGTCGAAGCTGGGCCATGCAATGCCGGGAATGGACACCAGGTTCTTCAGGGAATCCATGGTGGAGTTGAAGGCCTCGTTGACCGCCTTCTCCAGTTCCTCGACCGGGATGTCGCCGGAGTGCTGTTGCTTGTTCTGCGGGTTCTCCGCATGCGCTGAAGTCATGGCCCACACTTTACCTCCGGGTAACAAGCCCCGGCGGGATGCAAGGCCGGGCTGACCGGACCCATAACCCCGGCCAACCTCCCCCAAGGTAACGTGCGCCACCTTGCCGAGGGTATTCTGTATGGGTGTTCGGACGTAAAAAGGAAGAGCCCAGCGCTCAGTCAGTAGTAGACCAGGCCTACGCCACCGCCCCGGGACCGGGTGCCGGTAAGGGCACCCCTACGCCCAAGCGGAAGGCCCAGGAAGCAGCCCGGAAACGCCCCCTGGTGCCCACCGACCGCAAGGCCTCGAAGGCTGCGGAAAGGGTGGCAATCCAGGACCAGCGCCAGAAAATGCGCCAGGCCCTGGACACCGGTGACGAGAAGTTCCTCCCCCTACGGGACAAGGGACCCCAGAAGCGGTACGTGCGCGACTACGTCGATGCCCGTTTCAGCCTGGGCGAATACCTCATGTTCGGAGCTTTGCTGTTCGTCGTGATCTCGCTGATCATTCCGCCCACCAGCGCCGGCATCAGCTACGTCCTTGTCGGCTTCTGGATCATGTTCCTCGCAGTCTTCGTTGACGTGTTCATCCTGTCGCGCAAGCTCCGCAAGCAGCTGACAGCAAAATTCGGCGAGGTTGAGCGCGGATCCGTTTGGTACGGCTGCATGCGTGCGCTCCAGTTCCGCAAGCTTCGCCTGCCCAAGCCACAGGTGAAGCGCGGGCAGTACCCGGCCTAGTAGCCACACCATTCAAAAGGAGACCCCGGACCATTGGTCCGGGGTCTCCTGCTTTTGCGCTTTAGCGGGATGGCCGTTTGCGGAGCTTTACCAGGCCCTTGTTGATGCGGGAAACCCAGAACGGACCTTCATAGAGGAAGGCCGTGTATCCCTGCACCAAGGTTGCTCCGGCATCCAGCCGGTCCTGCACATCGCGGGGTGTCTCTACGCCACCAACAGCGATGAGAACGAGCTGATCGCCGACCGCTTCCTTGAGGCGGCGCAGAACCTCCAGGGAGCGCTGCTTGAGGGGCGCCCCGGACAATCCACCGGCACCGAGGGCATCAACCTTTGCGGGATCAGACATGAGGCCGCCCCTGGAAATCGTGGTGTTGGTGGCGATGATGCCATCAAGCTTAAGGTCCAACGCCAGGCGGGCGACATCGTCAATGTCTTCATCGGACAGGTCCGGAGCAATCTTGACGAGCAGCGGCACATGCCGCCCCGCGGACTCATCGGCGGCGTCGCCGACGGCCCTCAGGAGCGGGCGGAGGGTTTCGACGTTCTGCAACAGACGGAGGCCAGGCGTGTTCGGTGAGCTGACGTTGACCACCAGATAATCCGCCGCCGGAGCCAGGGTCCTTGCACTCACCAGGTAGTCCTCAGTGGCGTCCTCCAGCTCCACTACCTTGGTCTTGCCGATGTTGACCCCGATGATTGGCCGTGTGTCACGGTACTGCCTTTGCAAAGCAGCCCGTGCCGACTTAAGCCGCGGCGCAACTGCCGCGGCGCCGTCGTTGTTGAATCCCATGCGGTTGATAACAGCGCGGTCCTCGATCAGGCGGAACAGCCGGGGCTTCTCGTTGCCCGGCTGAGCTTGTCCGGTGATGGTGCCAACTTCCACATGGCCGAAACCGAGCTCGGACAGGGCCTCAATGCCGTGGCCTTCCTTGTCGAAGCCGGCGGCCAAACCGAACGGCGACGGAAAAGTGAGGCCCAACGCCTCCGTCCTTAAGGAGGCATCAGGCGCAGTCAGCTTTGCCAGGATCCGGCCGGCGCCCGAACGGTGGGCAAGCCGGATTCCCTGGAAACCGATCTTGTGGGCCTTCTCGGCATCCATCCAGGAAAAGGCCAACTTGAAGAATGTGGGGTAAACACGCATGATCCTAGTTTTGCCGTTCGGGGACTACTCGCCAAACCCGTGACCATGGAAGCCGCTAGCATGTACGCATGCCGCCGGTAGATAGTGACGCACATCATGAACATCAGCCCATGACTGCCGACATCGCAGTAGTCGGCGCCGGCCTGTCGGGGCTCGTGGCCGCTGCCACAGCGTATGCCGCCGGAAAGAGCGTCATCGTGCTGGACCAGGAGCCGGAAGCCTCGCTCGGCGGTCAGGCCCACTGGTCCTTCGGCGGCCTCTTCATGGTCGACACCCCGGAACAGCGCAGGCTCGGCGTCAAGGACAGTACCGAGCTCGCGTTGTCTGACTGGTTCGCCTCCGCCGCTTTCGACCGGCCCGCCGATACGCAGGCGCGGGCCTGGGCCGAGGCCTATGTCAACTTCGCAGCCGGCGAGAAGAGGAGTTGGCTCAGGAACCTGGGCGTCGGCATCTTTCCATTGGTCCAGTGGGCGGAGCGGGGAGGCTACGGACCGCAGGGTCATGGCAATACGGTGCCCCGCTTCCACGTCACGTGGGGAACAGGTCCGGCGCTCGTCCAACCCTTCCTGGCCAAAGTGCAGGAGGGTGTAGCCGCGGGAAAGGTGCGGATGTGCTTCAGGCACCGCGCCGCAGCCCTGACGACGACGGCGGGAAAGGTCACCGGGGTGGCCGGCCAGGTCCTGGAACAGTCGACGGCGGTCCGGGGCCAGGCATCGTCCAGGGTCACCGTCGGAGACTTCGAAGTGAATGCGGGGGCGGTGGTGGTGACCACCGGAGGGATCGGCGGCAACCACGAGGTTGTCAGGCGGCAATGGCCAGGGGGAAAGGCGCCTGCGGAGATGCTCAGCGGTGTGCCCGCGTCAGTGGACGGCGGGTTCCTTCCGGCGGTAGCGACAGCGGGTGGCTCGTTGATCAACGGTGACAGGATGTGGCACTACCCGGAGGGAATCCGCAATTATGATCCCGTCTGGCCACAGCACGGCATCCGCATCCTTCCGGGCCCGTCGTCCCTGTGGCTGGACGCCACCGGAGCCCAGCTGCCCGCCCCGCTGTTTCCCGGCTTCGATTCACTGGGCGCTTTGCGCCACATTGTCGCGACCAACCACGGGTATTCCTGGTTTGTCCTTAATCGGACCATCGCGCTCAAGGAGCTTGCCCTGTCCGGATCGGAACAGAACCCGGATCTGACCGGCAAGGATGTCCGTCTGTTGGCTTCACGCCTGAAACCCGGCGCCGACTCCCCCATCCAGCGTTTCCTGGACAAGGGCGAAGACTTCATCCAGGCCGCATCGGTGCGGGAACTCGCTGCAGGGATGAACAAACTAACCGGCAACCAGCTGATCAATGCCGGGTCCCTTGAGGCCCTGGTCCAAGCACGTGACCGCCAAGTGTCCAGCGGCTTGGGAAAGGACCCCCAACTCGCGGCAATCAGGGCTGCACGGCGATTTGCCACGGATAAATTGATGCGCGTCGCGCCCCCGCACCGTCTGATGGACCCGGCTCACGGCCCCATAATAGCCATCCGCCTGTCCGTCCTCACCAGAAAGAGCCTTGGCGGCCTCCAGACGGATCTGAAGTCCAGGGTGCTCAACGATGACGGTCAAGCCATAGCGGGCCTCTACGCTGCCGGCGAGGCGGCGGGGTTCGGCGGAGGCGGCATCCACGGGTACCGTGCCCTGGAAGGAACCTTCCTCGGCGGCTGTCTCTTCAGCGGGAGGGCCGCGGGGCGGGAAGCCGCCGCCAGTGTCTAAGCTAGGGCCATGGAGTGGACCCCTGACATCCTGGGAAAGGACTTTCAATCCTGCAGTTTTGAGGCGGCAGGGCCTGACGGCGTCGTCCGCCGCGCCACTCTGATCCGTCACAGGGCGGAACTGCCTGCCCGGCCGCACGAAGGTCCGGGGGCTGGAAACGCCCCCTATGGTGCCGTGCTGTTCCTGCACGGTTGGAGCGACTACTTCTTCAATACGGAGTTGGCCCGGTTCTGGGCGGGCCAGGGTTACGACTTCTATGCCCTTGACATGCACAACCACGGACGAAGTCTTCGATCGGACAGCCCGGGTGGCTACGTGGCTGACTTGGCCTACTACGACGCCGAAATCGACGGAGCCCTGGAACTCATCCGTGCTGACCGTGCCGGCGTCCCTCCGGGCAGTCTGACCTTGATGGGACACTCAACCGGAGGATTGATTGCAGCGCTATGGGCAAGCCGGCATCAGGACAAACTCCAATTCCTGGTCCTCGACAGTCCATGGCTGGAAATGCACGGTCATTCGTTGGTTCGTCGTGCCGTGCACACTGTGCTGGCTCCCTTGGCCAAACTTCGTCCTGAAACCATACTGAGGCTGCCGGAGAGAGGCTTCTACTTCCGGAGCATCAGCAGCAGCGCCGAGGGTGAATGGGCGCTGGACGAGAAGTACCGGCCCCCGCTTGCCTTCCCTGTCCGGGCAGGCTGGCTCAGCGCCGTCTTCGCGGGCCATGCGCTGGTATCGCAAGGGTTGAACCTGCAGATGCCGGTCTTGGTCCTTACATCTGCGGCCAGCGCCAATGGCATGGTGTGGCAGGAATCGATGCGTCGCTCCGATGCCGTCTTGGATGTCGGCATTATCGCCCTCCGGGCCATGGCACTGGGCCGGACAGTCACCCTGGAACGCATTGATGGCGGGCTCCACGATGTCTTCCTTTCGGCACCTGCAGTGCGGCAGGACGCTTATGCAAGGTTGGGCCGCTGGATCAGTGGATACATGCGCTATGGCGGCCCGCAAGGCAGCGTGCCGGAATCCAGCGTGCCGGAAACCACCGTGCCGGAGCAGCCGGCCCAGGAACACCACAGCAGGGAACACCAACAGAAGGGGGATGCATGACGGCTACAGGTAACGCCGGAACACAGTGGGGGCCGGATGTACTGGGCCACAACTACGAGAGCCTGGATTTGCCCTTGGGGTCTGACGAAGAGGGCCCGGTCAAAGCCACCTTGGTGCGGCACACGCCACCCACCGGGGACACCGCCCCGCACGGAATCCTCGACTTCCTGACGACCTTCGCAAAAAGAAAGCGCCGTACTCCGCCCGAGTCCGGCGGGGCGCCGCGAGCGGTGCTCTACCTCCACGGGTGGGCAGACTACTTCCTCCAAACCGAGCTGGCCGAGTACCTTACCGCGTCTGGTTTTATGTTCTATGCCCTGGACCTCCGCAAATTCGGCAGAAGCCTGCTCCCGGGACAAACCCCCGGCTACACCTCGGATCTCGGTGTCTACGACGAAGACTTGTCCGCGGCCCTCCGGGCGATTGAAGCGGATGTGGCAGAACGGACCAACAACCCTGTTCCGCCTACGATCCACGTGATTGCCCACTCCCTTGGCGGGCTGATCGCGGCACTCTGGGCCGACCGCAACCCGGGCAAGGTCGGCACCCTCGTACTTAACTCCCCTTGGCTGGAACTCCAGGGCAGCAGCCTCGTCCGCAGCATCGCCATGCACCTGGTGGAACCTTTTGCCCGCACGGACCCGAAACGACCCTTCCGCTTCCCGGAAATGCCGGCGTACTGGGAGAGCGTCAGCAATGAGGCACACGGCGAATGGATGTTGGACCCGGTCTGGCGTCCGCGCACATCCTTCCCCATTCGCGCCGGTTGGACCAAGGCAGTACTGGCGGGGCACGCGGCAGTGGAGCGCAAGCTGAACATTGACGCACCTGTCCTGGTTCTCCTGTCGGGTCGCACCAGGATTCAGGCGGAATGGACCTCGGACCTTATGCGCGCAGACGCCGTCATCGACGTCGAACAGACCTCCCGGCGTGCTCTCGGCCTGGCCCGGCGGACAGCAGTGTTCCGGTATCCGGGTGCGCTCCACGACGTCTTCCTGTCCCGTCGCACTGTCCGGCAGCAGGCGTACCGGGACGTCGCCGTCTGGCTGGCTGCCTACCCGTATTGATTTAGCCCACGTGTGCTATTCCGCTGCCGGGGCAGCATCGACGGCCCCGCCGTAGCGCCTGTCCCGTTTGGCATAGATTTCGACGGCGTCCCACAAGGTGCGCCGGTCCACATCAGGCCACAGGGTGTCCATGAAGACGAACTCCGCGTAGGCGGACTGCCAGAGCAGGAAGTTGGACAGTCGCTGCTCCCCCGAACTCCGGAGGAAGAGATCCACGTCCGGGAGATCGGGCTCGTCCAGATACCTCTGTATGGTCTTCTCCGAGACAGAGCCAGGCTTCAAGCGGCCGGCTGCGACGTCCTGCGCAATGGCCGATACGGCATCGGCAATCTCGGCCCGCCCGCCGTAATTAACACACATGGTCAAGGTACAGGTGTTATTGCCCTTGGTGTATTCCTCGGCCTCTTCGAGTTCCTTGATGACCGAACCCCAAAGCCGCGGCCGCCGGCCGGCCCACCGGATCCGGACGCCCCAGTCGTCCAGCTGGTTCCGCTGCCGCCTTAACACATCCTTGTTAAATCCCATGAGGAAGCGGACTTCCTCGGGCGAACGGCGCCAGTTCTCTGTAGAAAAAGCGTAGACGCT
Source organism: Paenarthrobacter sp. C1 (assembly GCF_049315185.1). Taxonomy (NCBI): domain Bacteria; kingdom Bacillati; phylum Actinomycetota; class Actinomycetes; order Micrococcales; family Micrococcaceae; genus Paenarthrobacter; species Paenarthrobacter sp. C1. The sequence goes on from NZ_CP186052.1 coordinate 2,456,117, forward strand.
GACGTACTTGATCCCCAGTTCGATGGCTCCGGCCATCACATCAAGGAGGGCAGGTTCGCCGGCCTTGTGGCCCTCGATCCGTGGCAATCCACGCTGGTTCGCCCATCGGCCATTGCCATCCATGACGATGGCCACGTGCTGCGGGATAAGCTCACTTGGAATTGCTGGCGGCACCGCTCCGGATGGATGCCCGTAAGGAGCGACGACCGGCGCAGTCCTTGCCGCTGTTGTCTTGCTTTTCTTTCCAAGTGCCACTGTCAGCTTCGCTCCACGTGTTTGAGTGATTTCAAGGCCCGTTCCAAATGCCATTGCAGGTAACTCGCCACCAGCCCGGCGGCTTCCCTGCGGTGCCGCGGGTCGGAAACGTCCGCGACCTCCCAGTTGCCTGTCAACAAAGCGCCCAGGAGTACCACGGTCTCAGCCGCCGGCGCCGGTGATCCGGGTGGCCTGCAGTCGCCGCAGACCATTCCGCCCACCGGAGCAGCAAATGCTGTGTGGGGTCCCGGTTTACCGCACCGTGCACAGGCCGTGAAGCTGGGGGCCCAGCCTCCCGTGGCCAACGCGCGCAGAAGATAGGAATCCAGGATCAACTCCGGAGGGTGGTCCGAACGGCTCAGGGCCGCCAGCGCACCTACCAGAAGGTTGTATTGGGCCGTGCCCGATTCCGTGTCTGCGTCGGTCAGCTTTTCTGCTGTCTCCGTCATGGCGGCAGCCACCGTAAATCTGCCGTAGTCGGCAGCAATGCTGCTTCCGTAGGCACCTTTCGCCACTGCTTGGGTGACGATGTCCAACGTGCGGCCGGATACCAGCTGAAGGTCGGCCACCATGAAGGGCTCAAGCCTCGCGCCGAAACGGCTGCTGGTCCTGCGGACCCCTTTTGCCACGGCACGGACCTGCCCATGGTGCTTGGTCAGCAAGGTAATAATGCGATCCGCCTCGCCCAGCTTGTGGGTACGGAGAACCACGGCATCGTCCCGGTAGGACCGGGCTGCAAACGATGGATTGGCCACATCTAATCTTCGCACTATGCCTGGACCCGGGACGGTTGCCGGACCGTGTGGTGACAGAGTTTCCTGTCACCACACGGCCGGAGCCTAGGCCTGCGCGTCCCGAACGGCCCTGTTCACAGCCGAGATCAGTGCCTTGAGGGACGACGTTGTGGTGCTCGGGTCAATTCCCACTCCCCACAGGACACGCTCTCCCACGGCGCATTCAACATACGCGGCGGCACTGGCGCTGCCGCCTTCCGACAACGCGTGCTCGCTGTAGTCGAGAACCCGGACATCGACGCCGTCCTGGTGCAGTATGTCCAACAGGGCCGCAATAGGACCGTTGCCATGCCCGGTGCGCCGAACCTCAGTACCCTCGATCCGCAGGTTCGCATTCATGGTCATTGCGCCGGACTCGTCGGTCTCGGTGCTCACGCTTCCCAAGGTGTAACGGCCCCACTGGGCCTGCTCTTCGTCCGAGGGCAGGTACTCATCCTGGAAGATCTGCCACAACTGGGACCCACTGACTTCGCCACCCACGGCGTCCGTGCGCCGCTGGATAACTCCCGAGAACTCGATCTGGGCACGCCGCGGCAGGTCCAAATTGTGCTCGTTCTTCAGCAAGTAGGCAACGCCACCCTTGCCGGACTGGGAGTTGACGCGGATGACAGCCTCGTAGCTGCGGCCCAGGTCCTTGGGATCGATCGGCAGGTAGGGCACCTGCCAGGTGAAATCATCCACGGGCTTGCCGGCAGCGGCGGCGTCCTTCTCCAGAGCCTCGAAGCCCTTCTTGATGGCATCCTGGTGCGATCCCGAGAAGGCCGTGAAGACGAGATCGCCACCGTAGGGAGAGCGCTCCGGCACAGGCAACTGGTTGCAGTACTCCACTGTCCGCCGGATTTCATCAATGTCGGAGAAATCGATCATGGGATCAACGCCCTGCACGAACATGTTCAACCCCAGCGTGACCAGGTCAACGTTGCCAGTGCGTTCGCCGTTGCCGAAGAGGCACCCCTCAATACGGTCCGCACCGGCCAGGTAACCGAGTTCGGCTGCAGCAACTCCCGTGCCGCGGTCATTGTGCGGGTGGAGCGAAATGATGATGCCTTCGCGCGGGTGCAGATTACGGTGCATCCACTCGATCGAGTCGGCATAGACGTTCGGCGTAGCCATTTCCACCGTGGCAGGCAGGTTGATGATGACCTGCTTATCGGCCGAGGCCTCAAAGACGTCGGCGATGGCGTTGCAAACGCGTGCAGCATACTCGAGCTCGGTTCCCGTGAAGGACTCCGGCGAGTACTCGTAGGTGATGTGCGTGTCGGTCAGCGTCTCTTCGTACTTCTTGCACAAACGCGCACCCTGCAGCGCGATATCCAGGATGCCGTCTTCGTCCTGGTTGAAGACCACCCTGCGCTGCAATACGGAGGTGGAGTTGTACAGGTGGACGATCGCCTGCTTGGCACCTACCAATGACTCGTAGGTCCGTTCAATCAGGTGCTCACGCGCTTGGGTCAATACCTGGATCGTGACGTCGTCAGGGATGTGGCCGCCCTCGATGAGCTGGCGGACGAAATCGAAGTCCGTCTGCGATGCCGACGGGAAGCCGACCTCGATTTCCTTGTAGCCCATCTTGACCAGCAGCTGGAACATCTTCAGCTTGCGTGCCGGGCTCATCGGGTCGATCAGCGCCTGGTTGCCGTCCCGCAGGTCAACGGCGCACCAGCGCGGAGCTTTGGTGATGACCTTGTCCGGCCAAGTGCGGTCCGGGACCTCGACCGTGATCTGGTCCTGGAACGGCAGGTAACGGTGGGTGGGCATACCGGAGGGCTTTTGTGCATTACGCATGACGTGTGGCCTTTTCTCTAAGAACTGAATGAAAGCTTAGCCGGACACAACGAAACTCCGCGGCGAGGATGGCCCAGCGTCAGATAGCTTTCAGGCCTCGCCGCGGCAGCTAAGAAGAAGCATTTCCGCACGCACAAAATTACAGTAACACGGTGCGTATGATGACAGTGCAACACCTCATGCAACGTCCACTATGCAGACACCGCGGCGGTGGCGACACCAGCTGCAGCGTCCACACAAGGAGCCACAGTGCCACAGTCGGGGATCACTCTTTCGAATATCGACCACAGCGTCCGGCCCCAGGACGACCTATACCAGCACGTCAACGGCGCGTGGCTCAACAGCACTACGATTCCGGATGACCGGCCGTTGGAAGGAACTTTCACCGCCCTGCGTGACGGGGCCGAACTCGCAGTCAAGGCAATCATCGAAGAAGCCGCCGGCAAGGGCGAATCGGCCACCGGTATTGAACAAAAGGTTGGCGGCCTCTACGCCAGCTTCATGGACGAGGCTGCGGCAGAGGCAAAGGGACTCGAACCCGTGCGGGGCCGCCTTGACGAGGTCAGCGCAGTGAGCTCTCCCAAGGACCTGGCGGCTTTGATCGGCCGTCTTTTCCGTTCGGATGTGTCCGGCCTCTTCTCCATCTATCCCGCGCCGGATGCCGGGAACCCGGAACGAATCCTGCTGTACATCGGGCAGGGCGGCTTGGGTTTGCCCGACGAGTCCTACTACCGCGACGACAAGTTCGCCGGCATTGTGTCGGCGTACAGCAGCTACATCGAAAAACTCTTCACGCTCGCTTCCATTCCCGATGCCGCCGAGGCTGCACAGCGCGTCGTCGCGCTTGAGACGGCACTGGCGTCGCATCACTGGGACAACGTCACGCTCCGGGATCCCCAGAAGACGTACAACCTCAAATCTGCGGAAGAGGCCACAGAGTTGTTCCCCTTGCTCGACACGTGGTTCAACGCAGCTCGGGTCGACGCGGCGAAACGGCGGGAGATCGTTGTCAGCACCCCTGACTTCTTCACTGGCGCCGCCGGGCTGCTGGAGTCCGAACCATTGCAGGCCTGGAAGGAATGGCTGACACTCCGCGTCCTCAGTTCGGCCGCCCCCTATTTGTCGTCTGCGTTCGTGGACACAAACTTCGATTTCTACGGCACCACCCTGAGCGGTACCCCGCAAAACAAAGAACGCTGGAAGCGCGGAGTCGCCGTCGTGGAAGCTGCGCTGGGTGAGGCAGTCGGTCAGATCTACGTCGAACGGCACTTCCCTCCCGGTCACAAAGCCCGGATGGAATCCTTGGTGGCCAACCTGATTGCGGCCTACCGCGAGAGCATCTCTTCCTTGGCTTGGATGGGTGAGGAGACGAAGAAGGAAGCCCTCAAGAAGTTGGATGCGTTCCGTCCCAAGATTGGCTTCCCGGAAAAGTGGATCGACTATTCCGCAGTGGAGATTGACCCCAATGACCTTCTCGGAAATGTTGAACGCGCGCATGACGCCGACGTTGACCGCCATCTGGACGAAATCGGCAAGCCCGTCGACCTGACGAAGTGGCTGATGACGCCCCAGACGGTCAACGCCTACTACCACCCGATGTTGAATGAGATTGTGTTCCCGGCGGCAATCCTCCAGCCGCCGTTCTTTACCGCCGAGGCGGACGACGCTGTGAACTACGGTGGAATCGGGGCAGTGATCGGACACGAGATCGGCCATGGCTTTGACGACCAAGGATCGCAGTTCGATGGCAGCGGTGCGTTGCGAAATTGGTGGACCGAGGAGGATCGCACAGCATTCGAAGCACTCACCGCCAAGCTGGTAGCGCAATTCGATGCTCTCTCACCGTATGCCGCGCCAGAGCACAAGGTGAACGGCAAACTCACCCTGGGTGAGAACATTGGCGATCTGGGCGGCCTCACCATCGCCTACAAGGCCTACCTTCTCAGCCTTGATGGCAAGGAACCGGAAGTTATAGATGGCTTCACCGGTCCGCAACGGTTCTTCATGTCCTGGGCGGCCGGGTGGCGTCAGGTAATCCGGACCGAGGAAGCAATCCGCAGGCTTGCCACGGACCCGCACTCCCCCAACGAGTTCCGGACCAACGCAATCGCCAGGAACCTCGATGCATTCCATGAAGCCTTCGAAGTGGCTGAGTCGGACGGTATGTGGGCGGAACCCGGGGAACGCGTCAGCATCTGGTAGGAAGCAGGACGACGACGGCCGGGCCAGTTACGCAACTGGCCCGGCCTTCGCTTTGAACCGGCAATGGCTCTTGAGGTACTGATCCTCGCTTACTGATCGATGTAGAGCGGGTTCACCTGCTGGCACACGGCGTCGCTGGCGGTCTGGTTGACCACGTTGGACGGGACCGAAGCTGCTCCGTAGGCGGTACCGGTAGTGAAGTCCGTACCCACATAGAGCTGCACGCCAGCCACTCCGGGGGCCTCCTGGACCTGGGCAGCCGGGATGCCGTAGAGCTTAGCCACATCTGCAGCCACATCGGCAAATCCCTGCCCGTAGTAGAGCACGGTTTGGTCCACCGGGTTGGCCAGGTAAGTCACTGCCTGGGTAAATCCAGCGCCCGTGAGAACAGTCATCAATTCCTGCGCCCTGGTTCCCACGCCACTGCCGTTGGCCACAGAGACAGGCTGGATGGCTTTGTCGTAGGCGGGCGCCGGAGGCGTGGTGGCCGTGGGCTGGGGTGCCGGGGTTTCCGAAGGCGTGGGTGTTGATGTAGCCCCGGGCGTGGTCAGGTCCAGGTCCGCGCGCAGTGCTGCGAAGAGTTGGGACGCTTGAGGTTCAACGAGTTCCAGCCGGTTTGGATCCACTGCTGCAGCTTGCGTGGGAACGGCCACAAAAGCCACCTTGGACACATCAATGTCTTTGAGGCGGCCACCAATCGTCAGCAGCGACGGTACAGAAGCGAGGCCCTCGTCGACCGTCAGGTTCTGCGTGACTACGTCTGCGATCTGGAGGAGTCGCTGCGGGTTGCCCAGAGTGCCTTCACTCTTCAGCTTTCGCGTCAGGGAAGAAAGGAATGCCTGCTGGCCCTTGATGCGGCCCAGGTCTCCACCATCGCCGAACGCATGCCTGGTCCGTAGGAAGGCCAAGGCCTGTTCGCCTTCGACCAGGGAGTCGCCCTTGGGCAGGCGGAGCCGGGAATCCGGATCAAAGACGGGGTCGCTGACGCATACGTTGACGCCACCCACAGCGTGGGAAAGCTCCTTGACGGCGTTGAAGTCGGCCATCATGAAGTGGTCGATTTCCAGGCCCGTCAGTTTATTGATGGTATCCACGGCGCAGCCGATGCCGGCCTCTGCCATGGCCTCGTTGATCATCACGCCGCTGCGGGCCGGAAAGGTCTGGTTGTTGGTACGGTCAGTGCACTGGGGAACGTCCACCAACAAGTCCCTGGGGAAGCTGAGGACGTTGACGCGCTTGTTGTCGGCAGAGATGTCCAGCAGCATCATGACGTCCGAGTGGCCATAGCCTGTGGAGTCTTCGGTACTTCCGTACTCGGCGTTCTTCCCGTCACGGGTATCGGAGCCAAGGATCAGGATCTGCAGGCGGTCTGTCTTGTCGTTGGCCAAGGCATCGCCGGCGTTACGTGACTCCGCGGCGCTCAGCGGCGCCTTGGTGATGTTGGTCTGCAGCCGGATGAACCAGAAAGCAGCGAAGGCGACGCCGGCAACCAGGGCAACCGAGACCACACCGGTGACAATCTTCAACCAGAGCGGCAGTCCCTTGCGTTCATTCATATGGCGCGGAGTGCCGTCAGCATCCGCTCCATGGCGTGCCGCAACGGGGCCTGCGGTGCCGGTGCCCTCTGGGCGGGCGTCACGACGTCGCACTATTCGGTTTACCTTTCCTTAAACTGCTCGATCCCCGCAATCATAGTTGCCGTTTCTGGGAAGTTCCTTATCGGGCCGGGAGCCACGCCGGAACCAGCATTGCTGGCTAGAATCCTAGTTTGACCAATTGCTTGGGGTCCCGCTGCCAGTCCTTGGCGACTTTAACGTGCAGATCGAGGTAGATCCGCGTGCCGAGCAAGGTTTCAATACCCTTGCGGGCATTGGTTCCCACTGCGCGCAGACGGCTTCCGCCCTTGCCAATAATGATCGCCTTCTGCGAGGGACGCTCGACATAGAGGTTCACCCGGACATCCAGGAGCGGGTTGTCCTCGGACCGGCCTTCACGCGGAACGATTTCCTCCACCACAACTGCCAAGGAGTGCGGAAGTTCGTCCCGGACACCCTCCAAGGCGGCTTCACGGATGAGCTCAGCGATCATGACCGCTTCCGGCTCATCTGTGAGCTCACCATCCGGATAAAGCGGCGGGGAGGAAGGCATGTGGCTGATCAGGACGTCGGCGACGGTGGAAACCTGGAAGCCATCGGCAGCTGACACCGGAACGATGTCGGCCCAGCCTTGTTCACCCAGAACCTCACGGCCGAGCGCTGCGACAGCGAGCAGCTGCTCCGTGAGAGCCTGCCGGTCGACAAGATCTGTCTTGGTCACCAAAGCAACGATCGGCTTGCGCCCGACGGCGGCCAGCTGGGCTGCGATGAATTTGTCGCCGGGGCCGATCTTTTCGTTGGCGGGCAAGCAGAAACCGATGGCATCAACTTCGGCCAGGGTATCGGCGACAAGCTCGTTGAGGCGCTTTCCCAAAAGGGTCCGTGGACGGTGAAGTCCCGGGGTGTCCACGAGGATCAATTGTGCGTCCTCGCGGTGGACGATACCGCGGATGGTGTGACGCGTGGTCTGCGGTTTGGCCGAGGTTATGGCCACCTTCTGGCCCACCAAGGCATTGGTCAGGGTCGACTTGCCCGCATTCGGCCGGCCCACCAGCACCGAGAACCCCGCGTGAAAGCCGCCGAAGTCGCTATCGGCGTCGAATTTCTTATTTTGCTTGCTCACGTGGAACTCCCTGTTGCGTTGAGTCGGCGTCGTCGAGAAGGTCTTCAAGGTCAGTGTCTTCCTTTGGCATGGCGGCCGCAATGATATGGCTGACCCTGTTTCGGCGACCCTCCAGCCTATCTGCCTTAAGGAACACGCCGTTCACTTCAACCGAGCTTCCAACAATCGGAACCTGGCCAAGCGCCTTTGCGAGGAGGCCGCCAACGGTGTCCACCTCGTCGTCGTCGAGGTCAATATCGAACAGTTCCCCAAGGTCATCGATGCTCATTCGCGCGCTCACCCGGTACTGCCCTTCGCCCAGGTCGACGGCTTCCTCCGCTGCGGCATCGTATTCGTCAACGATTTCACCAACGATTTCCTCAATGAGGTCTTCCAAAGTCACCAGGCCGGCGGTTCCGCCGTATTCATCAATGACAATGGCCACGTGGGTGGACTCCTGCTGGAGTTCCCTCAGCAAATCACTCACCGGCTTGGACTCGGGGACGTATCGGACATCTCGGGCCAGCGAATCGACGTCGTGCGCCTGCAAGCCCGGTTCGCCGCGGTACATCGCTGCGGCAACATCCTTGAGGTACAGAATGCCTCGGATCTGATCCGTGTTCTCACCTATGACAGGGATTCGCGAGTACCCCGACCTCAGGAACAAGCCCATGGCAGTTTCAAGGTCCGCGCCGGTAGCGATGCTGACGATGTCCGTGCGGGGAACCATGACGGAACGCACCAAAGTGTCGCCAAAGTCAAAGACCGAATGGATGAGCTCCGCTTCGTTGTCTTCGATCATGTCCGACTCTGCCGCACGGTCGACAAACTCGCGGAACTCCTCCTCACTGACAAAAGCGTCGTCACCGCTGGGAGCGCCTGGGGCTACTGCTTGGCCAAGCGCCACCAGCCATCCTGGGATCGGGCCCAGGATCCAGCACAGGAACCTGATCAGCGGTGCCGTGAAACGCACCACGGGTCCGGAGTGCGCGCGTCCCAATTGCCGGGGCGAAACGCCGACGAGCACAAAGCCGATCACGGCCATGATGCCTGTTGCCGCAAGCCCGGCGAGCCAGACGTTGTCCAGCAGGCTGTGGAGGACAACCGCGACGGCCACTGCCGCTGCCATTTCAAACCACACACGCCAAAAGCGCAGGGCCCGCATGTGGGCGATCGGGTTTTCAAGGATGCCGGCCAGGGCCTTGCCTTTGCTCCGGCCAATGGATTGTTCGGCCTCATGCCGCGGCAGGAAGTTGAACGCAGCCTCGGCCGCAGTCAGCAGGGCAACAAAGCTGAGGAATACCAGCGCCATGCCGACCAGAATGATCGACGTCACTGCATGGTCTCCATGGGGGCATCCTTGCCCAGGAATTCAGACAGCAGTTCCCGCTGCAAGCCAAACATTTCTTCTTTTTCATCGGGCTCGGCGTGGTCAAAGCCCAGCAGGTGGAGGATTCCGTGCGTGGTCAGCAACAGCATTTCATCCTGCGTAGGGTGGCCCGCGTTGCGGGCCTGCACTTCAGCCACCTGCGGGCAGATCGCGATGTCTCCGAGCATGCCCTGCGGAGTTGGCTTGTCCGGGGTGCCGGGCGTCAGTTCGTCCATGGGCACGGACAGCACATCGGTGGCTCCCGGCTCGTCCATCAGCTCAATGTGCAATTTCTCCATGGCGGGTTCGTCCACCAGCAGGATGGACAGCTCTGCCTGGGGGTGGATATACAGGCGCTCAAAGATGAAGCGGGACAACGTCACCAGCTGCGCTTCATCCACTGCCACGCCGGACTCGTTGTTGACTTCAATGCTCATTTACGTTCTCCACGTTTAGGTGTGTGTGCTGCCTCTGCGCGGTGGGCATCATCCCACGCGCTGTAGGCGGAGACGATATCGCCCACCAGGCGGTGCCGTACTACGTCTGCGGCCTCGAGGATGGAGAAATTCACGTCGTCGATCCCGGTCAGGATTTCCCGGACAATACGCAGCCCGGACGTTGCTCCGAAGGGCAGGTCGATCTGCGTGACGTCACCGGTGACCACCATTTTGGAGCCAAAGCCAAGCCGGGTCAGGAACATCTTCATCTGTTCCGGAGTGGTGTTCTGGGCTTCATCAAGGATGATGAAGGCGTCGTTGAGGGTCCGACCACGCATGTAGGCCAACGGAGCCACTTCGATGGTGCCCGCCGCCATCAATCGCGGGATGGATTCCGGATCCATCATGTCGTGCAGGGCATCGTAAAGGGGGCGCAGATAGGGGTCGATCTTGTCGCTCAGAGTGCCTGGAAGGAATCCCAGCCTCTCCCCCGCTTCAACGGCGGGCCGCGTCAGGATGATCCGGCTGACTTCCTTCATTTGGAGCGCCTGGACGGCCTTGGCCATGGCCAGGTAGGTCTTGCCCGTACCTGCAGGGCCAATTCCGAAAATCACCGTGTTGTCGTCAATGGCGTCAACATAGTTTTTCTGGTTCAGCGTCTTGGGCCTGATGGTCTTGCCACGGCTGGAAAGAATGTTGTGGGTCAGGACGTCCGCAGGGTTCTGCACAGACTGGGTCCGCAGGAGGGACACCAACTGCTGGAGCACATCAGGCGTTACCAATGTCCCCTTCGCCACAAGACCGCGCACTTCCTCAAGGAGGCGCATGATGCGGGGAATGACGGTTGCGGGACCTGTCATGGAAAGCTCGTTGCCCCGGACGTGGAAGTTGACGTCCTGGAACTGTTCCTCGATGTACCGCAGGGCTTCATCGTGGCTGCCCAGCGAGTGAACCATCTGGTCGGAGTTGTCGAAGGTGACAACTTCCGTGCGCGTGCCCGGTAAGGTGTGCGGGAACTCGGTGGTCGGCTGGTTCCCGTTTCCGGTCCTGAGCCGCCCGTTCAAAGATTCACTCATAGTGCTGGCCGTACGGCCTGTTCTCCTCCGGTTGATCGTATGACGCAATCCTACGCCAGCGCGGCCCGGGATGAACCTCGCCAATGGTCCGGATCACTGCCGCCGCTGCACTGCCGACATTTTGTCTCAACTCGGCATCAAGCCGGTATCAATCATGTTTCAGTTGGCCGGCGTCCGCAGAAACCCGGCCGGACGCCGTCGACGATGTGCCAAGCTGGCATAGCGGGGGTGGTCGAGCCCCCGCAGTTCCGACCCCAGCGGCCCGCCCCATAGGCGGCCGCGTTTTGCATCGTAAGACAGGAAACGCCATCACCGAGCCAGCGAGCAACGGAAGCGGCGCACGCAAGCGGACCAAGTCCGCCGTCGTTGCGCCGGCGATGCTTGCTGTCATGCTGCTCACTGGTTGCATCGCAAACGGCGGAGGGGGCAGCCAGGCGACACAGAGCTCGCCTCCGATGACAGTCCAGGACGCCCCTGCGAGCAACGCACCACTGGAAACGACGCAGGCGTCCACCAAGATTCCCGTCTACTGGATCGGGCGGAGCAAGGAGGAGGTCTACCTCTACCGTGAGTTCCGGGACATTTCCGGTGACGGCAATCCTGTGACGACGGCCCTGCGGATCATGATGGCGGAAAAGCCCCTGGATCACGACTTCTTCACGCCCTGGCAGGAACCAGGAAGCCTGGCGACCTCCATCTCGGGGAAAAACGTGATCACCGTTGATGTGTCCCGCGACGCCTTCAACTCAAACCTCGATGCCGGGATGGCGCAACGGGCCATCCAGCAGCTGGTTTACACCGCGTCGGCCGCGGCATCGTCCTCCGGACTCATCAACTCCGGACAGCAGATCCAAGTGGTCATTCTCGTTGACGGACACAAGGACTACATGGCGTTCGGGCAAGTGAAACTTGGCGAACCCATGACGCGTGATGCTTCCTTGGTGGCGCCGCTGTGGATCATCGATCCGCAGGAGGACGTGTCCCTGCCCCCTGGTTTGATCAAGTTCAACGGGCGCACCACGGACAATTCACGGCCCATCAGCTGGCAGATCCTTCAGGACAACGGCAAGGGTGAGAAGTCGAGCCTGCTCACGGGCCAGACCAAAGCAACCGGCGAACCCGGGCAGTATGGTCTGTTCAGCTTCAGCGCGACACTGAAACCCGGAAAATATGAATTGCGGGTAACCGAGGTCGACGATGCCGGCAAGGCCATCGAATCGAGCACGGACACCCGGTTGTTCACCGTGGCCTGATTCGACGTTCGCCGGCTACCAGCGACCGAGGACGTCGCTGGCCAGGACGACGGCGGCGGGTCCCGCCGTCGACGACCGCAGGACATGGTGACCCAAGAGGGCCGTCACGGCCCCTGCATCGCTAAGCCGCGTCACTTCACGCGGCGAGATCCCGCCCTCAGGCCCCACGATCAACAGAACCTCACTGGGTGAAGCGCCGTTGACATCCAGCCTCTCCAGGACCTCCCGCAGAGGGTTTTTGGCGTCCTCGTGAAGAATGACGGCCAAGTCGGCCTCGGCAACGGCTTTCACCAAACCGCTGGAGTCGACGATCGGGCGGACTGGAGGTACCCAGGCCCTGCGCGCCTGCTTTGCAGCCGCAGTGACCACTGACTCCCATTTCGCATGCGCCTTGGCTGCCCGCTCCGCTTTCCAGCGCACGATGGATCGCTCCGACTGCCAGGGAATCACGGCATCAATGCCCAGTTCCGTTGCCGTCTCGATTGCGAGCTCGTCGCGATCACCCTTGGCCAACGCCTGAACCAGTACCAATCGAACGTCCGGCTGGGCTTCGAAGACGATGTCGGTGGCGGTGACCGTCAGGGCACCGGGCGTCGCTTCGGCGACCACTCCAGTGAGACGGGCACCTGCGCCGTCGGCGATGTCAACGGACTCACCGACGGCCAAGCGCTTCACCGTCACTGCGTGACGGGCCTCCGGACCCTCCAGGACAAAATTAGTACCGGGCGCTACGTGGCTGAGGCTACCGGCCGGCGTAAAGAAAACGGGGTTGCTCACCGCTACAGGTTACCGAGCTTGTCCCGGAGCTTTGCGAACATGCCACCACTGGCCACCAGTTTTCCTTCGGTGAACTGCTCACCGCGGAGCTTGGCAAGCTGCTGGAGGAGTTCTTCCTGTGCATGGTCCAGTTTGGTAGGTGTTTCCACATGCAGGTGAACCTTGAGATCGCCGCGGCCGTAGCCCCGCAGGTGCGTTACGCCGAGGCCACGAAGGGTGATGACCTCTCCGGACTGCGTGCCTGCCTTCACTTCGATGTCCTGTGCGCCGTCGAACGTCTCAAGCTGCACGTCGGTCCCCAAGGCAGCAGCCGTCATGGGCACGCTGAGGGTGGCGTGGAGGTCGTCGCCTTCGCGTACGAACGTGGAATCGTTGTTGACGCGGATCTCCACGTAGAGATCACCGGCCGGACCACCTGCGGGTCCTGCTTCGCCCTGGCCGGACAGCTGGATTCGCGTACCGGTAGCGACGCCGGCGGGAACCTTGATGGTGAGCGAACGGCGGCTCCTGATGCGTCCCTGGCCGTTGCATTCGTTGCAGGGATCCTTGATGACGGTGCCGAAGCCTTCACAGGAACCACAGGGGGCGGTGGTCATGACCTGCCCCAGGATGGAGCGGACGGCGCGCTGAACCTGGCCGCTGCCACCACAGATGTCGCAGCGTTCAGGGTGGGTGCCCGGGCGGCAGCAGCTGCCGTCGCAGGTGGGGCAGACCACGGCTGTGTCCACTTCAAGCTTCTTGTTGACGCCGAACACGGCATCCTTGAGGTCGATCCGAACGCTGATAAGGGCGTCCTGGCCACGTCGTACGCGGGAGGCGGGCCCTCCGTGTCCACCGCCGCCGCCAAAGAACGTGTCGAAGATGTCCTGGAAGGCGAAGCCCTGGCCGGCGTAGCCGCCGCCGAAGCCGTTATCAGTGCCGTTCTCGTTGCCCGTGGCATCGTAGACGCGACGCTTCTGGGGATCTGACAACACTTCGTAAGCGTGCGTCACGGCCTTGAACTGCTCCGCGACATCTTCACCCGGGTTTACGTCCGGGTGGAGTTTCCGCGCCAACTTGCGGTACGCCTTTTTGATCTCTTCCCCGGTGGCTTCCGGCGAGACTCCCAAAACGTCATAGTGGCTGCTCAAAGTCGGTATCTCTTCCTGGTTGTACTGCGGATGTTTTCCCGGGCCGGTGTTCAGCCGCCGAGAATGCGGGAAAGGTAACGGGCCACGGCACGAACTGCTGCCATGGTGGTGGGATAGTCCATGCGGGTCGGTCCAAGGATTCCCACCTTGGCGCCGGAACCGTAGCCGGTGGCCACTACAGAGGCCTCGGCCAGGCCGTCGTACGGATTCTCCCGGCCAATGCTGACTGTCACGCCCCGGGGATCGTCTCCCATGTCCGACAACAACCGGAGCATGACAACTTGTTCCTCAAGGGCTTCAAGCACGGGACCGATGCTTAGCGGGAAGTCAACGTTGGAACGTGCGAGGTTGGCCGTACCGGCCATCAGAATGCGTTCCTCACGGCTGGTGTCGCTCAGGGATTCCAAGCCATTGGCCAGCCTTTGGGCGAGGGCACGAAGATCCGGCGGGCAAAGGGCCACCACCGACGGTAACACCTGCGGCAGGAGTGCCAGCTGGGTGCCGGCGATGCTGCCGAGGAATCGTGACCTCAACAACATCAAAGCCTCGTTCCCCACGTCCGAACCGGCGTCGATGACTTTTTGCACGACGCTCCCGGTGTCCGCAATGAGGACCACCAGCACCTGTTTGGGGGCCAGCAGAACGAACTCCGCGTGGCGGACCAATGCGCGGTGCGAGTGCGGATACTGCACGACGGCGACCTGGTTGGTCAGCTGGGAAAGGAGCCGTACTGTGCGCTCAAGAATGTCATCGACGTCGTCGGGTCCCTCAAGCAGCGAATGAATTGCCCGACGCTCGGCGGCGGACAACGGCTTGACCTGGGAGATGCGGTCAACGAACAGGCGATAGCCCTTGTCAGTGGGGATTCGGCCGGCGCTGGTATGCGGGGCGGCAATGAGACCTTCTTCTTCCAGGACAGCCATGTCATTGCGGATGGTGGCACTGGAAACACCCAGGTGATGACGCTCAACGAGGGCTTTCGATCCCACCGGCTCCCGGGAATGCACGTAATCCTCAACGATGGCACGCAGCACTTCCAATTTGCGTGGCTCACTCATTGCTACACCTCCTGACGACTGCCATGGTCCATGGGACCGGTCCCCGCGGGACCTCCAATGGATCACCGCACACTTAGCACTCAACATGCCCAAGTGCTAACAAGTCTAGTATGAGCCACCACGTTGTTAGCATTGAAACCGTCCGAGGACTGCATCCAGGGCGGCGTCCCGATACCGGCTGACGGCAACCCGCCCCTGTCCCCTTTCACATCACCACAGAGGTAGGAATTCCTTGGCTTTCGACAATTGGGGCCCGCAGGACCTGACCGCTCCAGCCAAACGCCAGCTCCCTGAGGTGCCGGTGCAACGCGGCATGGTCCTCGAAGACGTCCAGTCAGGATGGGTGGGCGAAGTCACCCGGGTGGAAAAGACCGGTGGCATGCACATCGTGTCGCTCGAGGACAGGCGCGGTAAAACTAAGTCGTTCCAACTCGGGTACGGATTCCTTCTCGAAGGACAAGCGATCAGGTTGATGCCTCCGGCCCCTCGCCGGCCCGCTTCAGCGGTTCAGGCGAATCGCACGGCCTCGGGTTCGGTAAAGGTCCAGGGGCAACGGGCGCAGGTCGCGAAGGCCAGCCGCATCTGGGTGGAGGGCAAGCACGACGCTGAACTCGTGGAGAAAGTCTGGGGTGACGACCTCCGTGTTGAAGGAATTGTGGTGGAACCGCTCCACGGCGTGGACGACCTCAAGTCCGCCATTGCCGACTTCCGACCCGGTCCCGGCCGCCGCCTTGGCATCCTGGTGGACCACCTCGTGGCGGGCTCAAAGGAGTCCCGGATCGCGGCCGAGGCCATGACTGTCCCCGGCGCTGCAGGCAACGTCCTGATCGTGGGCCACCCTTATGTGGACGTGTGGCAGGCCATCCGGCCGAAGGTCCTGGGCATCGAGCAATGGCCCGCCGTTGCCCGCGGCACTGATTGGAAGACCGGGATTCTCACGGCCTTCGGTTGGCCCCACGAAACAGCGGAGGACATCGGGCTGGGCTGGCAGCGCCTGCTGGGCGCAGTGCACAGCTATGCGGACCTTGAGGCATCGTTGTTGGGGCGTGTGGAAGAAGTCATCGACTTCCTCACCGTCCCGTAGTCCACGGTCCGGATCATCAGGATCCGGCATGCTTCCGGGGCGTTGGTCCCGGGAAGGACGCGCGGCCCGGTATTCTTGGACAGCAACACAGCAGCATCTTTAAAGCATTTAAAGCAAAGGGAAGACACCGTGGCAGATAACGCTCCTGAAGAACCGGGCAGCGCCGCAGGCCGGCCCCAGTACCATGGCGCCCCTGCCAACGCACTCCCGTTGACAGCCAGCGAGGACAGGCAGTGGGCCACTTTGGCGCACTTCGGCGGCATCCTTGGATGCTTGCCGGCTCTCCTGATCTACCTGATTTTCCGCGACCGCGGGCCGTTCACTGCGCAGGAATCCAAGGAGGCACTGAATTTCACTTTGCCTCCCACCATTGCCGCCGTCTTGGCCAACATCCTTGTTCTGCTGCCGGTGGTGGGAAACATTTTTGCCGTCATTGCCACGGGTATCTGGGTGGCACTGACGTGCTTCTCTGTTTCAGCGGGCATCCGGGTCAACCACGGCCAGCCCCACCGCTACCGTTTCAACCTGCGCTGGATCAAGTAGGACCCCGATCCGCCCGATGAATCCGGGGGGTCCGGGGGGTACGGTACCGGACTGTCAGTCCCAGGCGAAGGTCAGTCCGGCAGGATCCTGCGGACTACGGCATCTGCGAGCAACCTGCCCTTGAGGGTAAGAACCAGTCTTCCCTTGAATGCCTGAACCGGATCAACCAGTTCGTCAGCAATGAGGCCCGCCATCGCGTGGCGCCCAATCGCATCCAGGGCATCTACGGCAAGTCCCGTTCCGAGCCGCGCCTCCAGCATGATCCGCTCGACTTCCCGGGTGCCGGCGTCGAGGGTTTCGCGCCCTGCGGCAGGTGAGGTCCCTGCCCCCAATCGTGATGCGTAGGCCGTGGGGTGTTTGACGTTCCACCACCGGACACCGCCCACGTGTGAGTGCGCGCCGGGGCCGATTCCCCACCAATCGTCTCCGCGCCAATACGCGAGGTTGTGCTTGCACGCCTGATCCGGAGTCCTCGACCAGTTGCTGACTTCGTACCAGTTCAAGCCGGCCGAGGAGATCAACTTGTCCGCCAGTTCATACTTGGCGGCGTGGTCGTCGTCGTCGATTCCGGGCACCTGGCCACGCTTGATCTGCGCGGCAAGTTTGGTGCCATCCTCGACTATCAATGCGTAGGCGCTGATGTGGTCCGGCCCGTACGAGAGTGCCGTCTTGAGTGAGAACTCCCAGTCCTCCATGGACTCCCCTGGTGTCCCGTAGATAAGGTCCAGGCTGACGGAGAGGCCTGCTTCGCGGGCCCATTGCACCACCAGCGGCACCCGGCTGGGAGTGTGGGTGCGGTCCAGCACTTTCAGCACGTGCGGAACCGCAGACTGCATGCCGAAGGACACGCGGGTGAAGCCCGCGTCCGCAAGCACCTTCAAGGATTCGGGTGTTACAGAGTCCGGATTGGCCTCGGAGGTCACCTCAGCGCCGGGCTCCAAGCCCCAGTAGCCGACGGCGGCGCGCAGGATCTCTGCGAGATCCTCCGCAGGCAGGAGCGTGGGCGTACCGCCGCCAAAAAATACTGTGCTTAGTGGACGATGCGGAAGGCCTGAAGCCTCAAGGGCCGTCGCCGCGAAAGCGACTTCGGAAACAGCCGTGGAAGCATAGGCATCCTGCGACGCTCCCCCGCCGAGCTCCGTGGCGGTGTACGTGTTGAAATCGCAATAGCCACACCGTACGGCACAAAACGGAATGTGCACGTAGAGCCCGAATTTGCGTTGCTCGACGCCGTCCAGCACCTGCGGTGGCAATAATCCATCCGCAGGTGCCGGATCGCCCAAAGGAAGGACGCTGGGCATTTACTTCTTGGCCTTGTCCTTGGACTCGTCGGTCGTCAGTGCTGCGATGAAGGCCTCCTGGGGAACCTCAACGCGGCCCACCATCTTCATGCGCTTCTTGCCTTCTTTTTGCTTTTCGAGCAGCTTGCGCTTACGCGTGATGTCACCGCCGTAGCACTTGGCAAGAACGTCCTTGCGGATGGCACGGATGCTCTCACGGGCGATAATGCGGGAGCCAATGGCTGCCTGGATGGGCACTTCGAACTGCTGCCTGGGAATAAGCTCGCGGAGCTTTCCGGTCATCATCACACCGTAGGCGTAGGCCTTGTCGCGGTGGGTGATGGCGCTGAACGCATCCACTTGTTCACCTTGTAGCAGGATGTCGACCTTGACGAGGTCGGCGACCTGTTCGCCGTCGGCCTTCCAGTCCAGCGAGGCGTAACCGCGGGTCTTGGACTTCAGGAGGTCGAAGAAGTCAAACACGATCTCGGCCAGCGGGATCCAGTATCGGAGCTCCACGCGGTCCTCGGACAGGTAATCCATGCCCTTCATCTGGCCGCGGCGGCTCTGGCACAGTTCCATGATTGCGCCAACGAACTCGTTGGGCGCCAGGACCGTGGCAGAGACCATCGGCTCGCGGACCTCGGAGATCTTGCCTGTGGGGTACTCGCTGGGGTTGGTGACGTGGACGACGCGCTTGTCTTCCAGGGTGACCTCGTACTCCACGTTCGGAGCAGTGGAAATGAGGTCCAGGTTGTATTCACGCTCGAGGCGCTCACGCGTGATTTCAAGGTGCAGAAGCCCCAGGAAGCCCACACGGAAACCGAAGCCCAGCGCAGCGGAGGTCTCGGGCTCGTACACCAGGGCGGCGTCGTTGAGCATGAGCTTTTCGAGCGCATCGCGAAGGACCGGATAATCCGTGCCATCCAAGGGGTACAGGCCCGAGAAGACCATCGGCTTGGCATCTGCGTAACCGCTGAGGGATTCCGACGCCGGCTTGGCCAGGTTGGTGACGGTGTCGCCGACCTTGGACTGACGGACATCTTTCACGCCGGTGATCAGGTAGCCCACCTCGCCAACGCCCAAGCCTTTCGAGGGCGTGGGCTCCGGGGAACTCACACCGATTTCGAGAAGCTCGTGCGTTGCACGGGTAGACATCATCTGGATACGTTCGCGGGGATGCAGCATGCCATCCACAACACGGACATAAGTCACGACGCCCCGGTAGGTGTCATAGACCGAGTCGAAGATCATGGCCCGGGCGGGAGCGTCAGGATCGCCTACGGGGGAAGGTAAATCGCGGACGATCTTGTCCAGGAGCGCTTCGACGCCCACGCCCGTCTTGCCGGAAACCTTCAGAACGTCCTCCGGGTCCCCACCGATGAGGTTGGCGAGCTCAGCCGCGTATTTCTCGGGCTGGGCCGCAGGGAGGTCGATCTTGTTCAGGACCGGAATGATGGTCAGGTTGTTTTCCATCGCCAGGTACAGGTTGGCAAGGGTTTGGGCCTCGATGCCCTGTGCCGCGTCGACCAGCAGAACCGCGCCCTCGCAGGCTGCCAGGGACCGGGAAACCTCGTAGGTGAAGTCGACGTGACCCGGAGTGTCGATCATGTTCAGGGCATAGCTGGTGCCGTCCAGTTCCCAAGGCATGCGGACAGCCTGGGACTTGATGGTGATACCGCGTTCGCGCTCAATATCCATGCGATCCAGATACTGGGCCTTCATGTCGCGTTGCTGAACGACGCCGGTGAACTGCAGCATGCGGTCGGCCAGGGTGGATTTACCGTGGTCAATGTGGGCAATGATGCAGAAGTTCCGGATGATGGCCGGATCTGTTGCGGCGGGCACCGGTGCGGTGCGGGCCATGGGAGACACGCAGGATCCTTACTGTCGACACTCACACGGCAATTACCCGGACTGGGCATAAGCCAGCCCGAACATGCCGCGCATCTGATCCTCTAGTCTCCCACGAACCGGCGCTTCGCCGTACATCGCGCGCCCTGCTGTCCGGCGACGTCGGATGTAGCGTGTTCCTATGGCTTTTGACGTGCGCCCCCTGGGGAAATTTCTGTTGCGTTCACTCAAGGCGCTGCGAGGCGGCAGCTCCAAGCCGGCCGCGCCATCGGCGACGGCGGGCAAACCCACCCGGCGTACCGCCGTCGGGCAGCCACCGGGCCGCTACCCCGGCGACTTCCGCGGAGCCGTCAAGCCCAGCTACTCCCCCAAGCCGGACGGCAGGCCGGATCCTGGCGAAATTGTGTGGGGCTGGGTCCCCTATGAAGAGGACCACTCGCAGGGCAAAGACCGCCCCGTTCTTCTTATCGGGCGGGACGGAGAATGGTTGCTTGGGTTGATGTTGACCTCGAAAGACCACGACAACGGAGCACGCGCGGATAGCTACGTCGACATTGGCGCCGGCCCTTGGGACCGACAGGGCCGGCCCAGCGAGGTCAATGTACAGCGCATCATCCGCTTGGACCCCCGGGCCGTGCGGCGTGAAGGCGCGGTCTTGGGCAAGCGGCAATTCCAGGACGTTTCACGGAGCCTCAGGGCCTATCAAAGCGTGCGCTGAACTGCGGGTCTCCGTTATCCGTGAGTATCTGCTATCCTTTATAGCTGTGTGTCCGTGCAGGTCGACGGCCACTCATGGTTGGCTGCCATAGGCATCCCCACGCCGCTCAGTCGATGGCCAACCTGAAAACCCTCTAGACCATTTCCGCATTAAAAAGAGAGTTCATACGTGGCTAATATCAAGTCCCAGAAGAAGCGCATCCTCACCAACGAGAAGGCTCGCCTGCGTAACAACGCTGTCAAGTCCGAGCTGAAGACGGCCATCCGCGCCGTCAACACCGCCGTTGAGTCTGCTGACAAGGATGCTGCTGGAACTGCACTTGTTGCTGCCAGCCGCAAGCTGGACAAGGCTGTCAGCAAGGGCGTTATTCACAAGAACAACGCTGCAAACCGCAAGTCGGCGATCTCCAAGAAGGTCAACGCACTCTAAGGTTTTTCCAGTTCGACTGAGCTGATCAAAAGGCCGGCACCCATTGGGTGCCGGCCTTTGGGTTTAACGGCCGGTATTTCTCCGGCGGGTACTTCTTAGGCCGACTTCAGCGACGACTGGCTGACGTGGCGATTACCGTTACCGCATGCTCCACTGCGTACACGGGATCACGCGATTCGCCCTTCACCTGGGCATCCGCCTCGGCAATGACCTGGATGGAACGGATGAGGCCTTCGGGGGTCCACCGGCGAACGTCACGTTGGGCCTGTTCCACCAGCCATGGCTGCATTCCCAGATTCCTGGCGATGGTGGCTGAAGACCCGTTGGCCCCGGCTACTTTGGCGAGGGTCCGAAGTTTGGCTGCCAGGGCAGCTACGAGAGGAACGGGATCGACGCCGGTGGCCAGGGCGTGCCGGAGAGTGGAAAGTGCTACTGGCCCGTTGCCTGCCATGGCAGCATCTGCCACCTTGAAGGCTGTGGCTTCAACCCGCCCTCCGTAGTAACGTTCCACGGTCTCTGCCGTCACGGCAGTAGTAGCATCAGTGATGAGCTGGCCGCACGCTGATGCGAGCTCTGAAAGATTGGCACCGACCGCGTTTACCAGGGCCTGGACGGCTTCGCCTTCAATGCGTCGTCCGCCCGCCTTGAACTCCGAGACAACGAAGGCGGTCTTGTCCGAGTCCTTCTTCAGGGGCTGGCAGTCGATGACGGGCCATCCCCCGGCCTTCACGGTATCAAGCAGCTTCTTACCGCGTACTCCACCGCCGTGGCGAAGAACAAGGACGACGTCCTGGTCAGGGTGCTGGAGATAGGCCAGACCATCCGCCAGGAACGCGTCATTCATGGCTTCGAGGCCCTCGACCTCAATGAGCTTGCCTTCCCCGAAGAGGGACGGAGTCACTGTCATCGCCAGCGTCCCTGCCTCGTAGGAGCCGGCGTTGAGACGGCTAAGTTCCACGTCCGGCGTGGCAGTCCGCACCTGCGTGCGGATCAGATCCATGGCACGGATACCAAGGTATTCTTCCGGCCCGGTGATCAGTACTACGGCGGCCGGGCTTGCGTCCCGCCAGCTGACGGTGTTCGCCGCGGCGTTCTTGGCCCGGGTGTTTTGGGCAGCAGCCACTGGTGTTTCCTTCCGGATGATTCCTTGCAGATATCAAGTCTGCCATGCCTGCGCCCTGACATGCGGCCCAGGAACAGCACCACCCCGGCATGCAAAGCCACAACCCGCACCAGAACCCGTTCCGATTGCAGGACCATCCAGACCAGCGTGATGCTGACGCCCGAGCACAGCACCATGGCGGCGACACCGGCCTGGCCTTCGGCCCAAGGCATTGTTGCGCCGGGCATACCCGCGAAGAACCTGGCAACTCCCGCAACAGTGGCCGCACATCCGCCAGCCACCGCGACGGGCACCACTGCCAACCAAGGCGCCATCACCGCCAACGGCACGGCGAGCGTTCCCATGATGGTCACTGGGGCAACCAAAGGACCGGCCACGACATTGGCGATGAGGGCATACGGAGTAAATTGTGGCTGAAGTGCCACAATGACGGGCCCGCACAGCAGCTGGGCGGAGAACGGAACGGCCACTCCGGCAGCCATCCATCGGGGAACGCGCGAGGGTATCCAGGATGCAAGGCGGCTGGCCAGGAGTACTATCCCGAGCGTTGCCAGTACGGACAGGAGAAATCCCGCGTTCGCTGCCATGGTCGGGTCAAGAAGCAACAGAATCGCTGTGGCGACGCAAAGGAACGTCAGGGAACGCCCCCGAAGGCCGCCCACCATGGCGGCCAACCCTACAGCTCCCATGACGGCGGCACGCACGACGCTCGGGTCAGGACCGACCATGAGGACGAACCCAGCCAGGCCACATGCAGCAATGGCGGCCGCCAACGGGCGAGAGAGCCGAAGTGACCGGGCCAGCAGAATGAATGCTCCCAGAACGAGGCTGCAATTGGCACCGCTGACAGCTGTCAGATGGGTCATCCCTGTCGTTTTCATGTCTTTTTCGAGACTCTCCGGCAAGGCACTTGTGTCTCCCGTGACCATGCCTGGCAACAGCCCGGCTGCATCGGGAGGCAACCACCTTGTCGCGGCACTGAAGCCATGCTTAAGCTCGCTGGCGGATTGCCGGACATCGGGTTGGGAGTCGAGCACCACCGGCCACGAGGACGCCGACAGGAGCGCATCCTGGCCCTGGCCGTCGCGGGCTTCCTTGAGGGTCCCGGTGGTCCTGACCACTTGGCCTGCTTGTACCTTGTCCCAACCATCGCCGCCGGCGATCAGGACATCCGCCGTCCCCCGCGCAACAGTGCTCTTCGCCGTTACGGCCAACAATTCGGCTGTCACAGTCCACCTGTTACCTCCGGACTGGCCAGGTGCCATCGATGGGGCCGGGCTGCCCGTAATCCGTATCTCGATGGCGACTCCGTCATGGTCCGCAGCCGCCTGCGCCAGCGGTCCCTCTTCCCGTTGGACTGCCATGGCTGCACAATGGACCGCAACTGTGGCCCCGAAGAAACATGCCAAAGCAAAAGTGGCGGGCATTGTCCGGGCCCGCACCCCGGCGCACCGCCGCTGCCGCCCACTGAACAGCAAGACCGCGCCTGCGATCAACAGGAAACCTGCCGCAGCCCAGGACCAAACAGCCTCATTGAAGGTGCCTGCGAACGCCGCTCCCCACGCAGTGGCTGCAGTAGGAACCAACCTGAGGTCAGTACGTCCGGCCGACCCCGCCCCGGCGCCGGCGTCAGCCACCTTGCACCGTCACAAGATCCTTCAGTGACTCCATAAGCTTGGGCCCGATGCCGTCCACAGCGTCAAGTTCATCCACGGACGTGAATGCTCCGTGCTCTTTCCGCCAGTCCAGGATGCGTTGGGCTGTTACCGGTCCGACCCTGGGCAATGTCCCTAGTTCCTCCAGCGAGGCTGTGTTGATGTTGACCTTGGCACCTGCCGCGGCAGGGCCGGCTGTTCCACTGGCCGCTCCGGAAACTGCGCCAGCACCCGCAACCGGCGAGCTCTGAGGGGGTGTCTCTCCGACAACGGGTATGTAGACCTTGATTCCGTCGGTGAGGACTTCCGCCAGATTGAGGGCGGTAAGGTCGGCGCCGGGCGCCGCCCCGCCAGCCGCATCGATGGCTTGGAAGACGCGACTCCCCTGAGGCAATGAGACGACACCGGGCTTGCCCACCGCACCGGCAACGTGCACCATGACCACTCCTGGCCCACCTTGCGCAGGCGGAGCAGCAACTTCTGCGGGCTGCACGCCTTCGGCCGGAGGATCTACGGCATCAGGACCATCTGAGCGGCCGGCGGATACGGAAGGACCCAGGGGCTCAGACGTTGCCCGACCGTCCGCGAGTCGCCAGAGAAACCACGCCATGAGCACGGCCGCCACCACGGCAACCAGCGCAGCTACCCTCCACGATGTCCGCCAACGCAGCCGGGCGACAGCCGGAACCGAATTTGCCTCGCCTGCGAAGAGTGACGCCAGATCATCTGTTTCTGCGCCTGAATCCCCGGATAGATCCAGCAGCGGCCGACTGCTGTGGTCTGGGATCATCCGTGCGGCGAACCGTTCCCGCGCGGCCTGCGCTGCGGCATCTGGGGACAGGTCCCGGCTCCGGCGTGGCATGAATCGAGCCTACGGTCGGCGGCGCGGCACGTGGGCGAGCTTCCATGGCTATGTGGATAAGTGGCTGCGCTCAGATGCAAGCAGACCAGGCACGCCGGCGCACTACCCTCATCCAGTCCATGAGCATGAATCCGCAGGTCCAGGCTCAGCCCGTAGGCGTACTGCTCTCCCCCACAATGACAGCAAGAACGCCGAGCCCGGCATGCGCGGCCAAGACAGCCGGCAAAGCACTGATCTGGGGAGCCGGGCAATCCGGACAACTTTGATTCAACCGGGCTGCCAGGGCTTCGGCCTCAATCTGGTTGCCGAAATGGTGGACCGCCAAACGTTGCTGCCCCTTGGGACGGGAGGCTACGTCGGCAGCGACGATCTCCTCAAGCCGGGCTATGGCGCGCACAGCGGAACGGACCTTTTCGAGCGGCACGATCTTGCCGCCGTCGACCGCCAGGATGGGCTTGATGGCCAGGACCGTACCCAGGAGCGACGCAGCCGCGCCTATACGCCCACCCCGCCGCAGCTGTTCCAGGCTTGGAACGTAGAAGTACACCTTGGTGCGTTCCATGCGCTGTTCCGCGAAGCCGCGGACTTCGGCCGGTCCGCGCCCGTCCGCTGCGGCAACGACCGCGCTTTGGACGCCCATTCCCTGGGCCATGCCGACAGTGCGGGAGTCCACAATTTCGACCGGTATCGAGACACGTTCAGCGGCCAGCTTGGCGGCGTCCACCGTCCCCGAGAGTTCGGACGAAATGTGAATGGAGACCACAGCCTCAAAACCGCGCCGCTGGGCTGCCAGGTACGCCTGCTCGAACTGGCCCGGTGATGGTCGGGAGGTTTTGACGGAAGCTCCCGAAGCAAGTGCAAGTGACAATGTCCGGGTGATGTCGTCTTCGCCCTCGCCGTAAATTTCATTGCCGACCATCACAGGCATGGGAACAACGGCCAAACGACCGTCAGCGGTAAAGGCGGAAACCCAGTCGGCGGGCAACGCGGCCGCTGAATCGGTGACCACGGCAGTCTTGACGACGGCGGCAAGTGGCTCGTCAGCGACAGGAACCGGCGCCGCCGGTTGCCGAAGACGCGCCACTCTTTCCTTGAGCCATATCCAGGCCGGTGGTTCTCGCTCAGGCACGCAACCTCCATAGATGATGGCCGGCCGCCGGCACAGTGCCGGCGGCCTCACAGTCCCTGCTAGGCAGGAACGATGTTCACCAGTTTAGGTGCACGCACAATCACAGTACGGATGCCGCGGCCGTCCAATGCCCGCTGAACATTCTCCGAAGCCAAGGCCAGTTCACGCAGCTCGTCTTCGGCAATGTCCGGGGAGACTTCCAAGCGGTCCCGGACCTTGCCCTGGACCTGGACCACGGCGGTGACGGTGTCCTGCACCAACAGTGCTTCATCGTGTGCCGGCCAACCCGCGTTCGCCACTGACGCCGGGTGTCCCAGGGTGTTCCAGAGATCTTCGGCCGTGTACGGAGCGAACAGGCTCAGGATGACAGCGACAGCTTCCACCGCCTCGCGAACAGCAGGATCGGCTGCACCGGCACCTGAGTCGATGGTCTTGCGGGTGGCATTGACCAGCTCCATCAGGCGGGCCACAACGACGTTGAACTTGTTGTTGTCCAGAAGTTCGGCGGCGTCGGCAATGGTCTTGTGGGTCACCGTGCGCAGGGCGCGGTCACCGGTGGCCGGATCAACGCCGGGCTCGCTGCTGACGTCCTGCCCGAGGCGCCAGGCGCGCGCCAGGAACTTGGCCGAGCCCGACGGCGAAACGTCCGCCCAGTCGACGTCGTCTTCCGGCGGGGAAGCAAAGACCATGGTGAGGCGGACGGCATCGACACCGTACTTGTCCAGCTGCTCGCCGAGGTCCACGCCATTGCCGAGGGACTTGCTCATGGCCTTGCCGCCGTTGAGCACCTGCCCTTGGTTCAGGAGCGCCGAGAAAGGCTCGTTTGCCTCGATCAGCCCGATGTCCTTGATGACCTTGGTGAAGAAGCGCGCGTACAGCAGGTGCAGGATGGCGTGTTCCACGCCGCCCACGTACTGACCCACCGGCATCCAGTCATTGATCTTCTCAGGATCGAAAGGGCCCTCGGTGTAGTCGGGCGAGACGAATCGCAGAAAGTACCACGAGGAATCCACGAAGGTGTCCATGGTGTCAGTGTCACGCTGGGCGGCGCGGCCGCAGTTGGGGCACTCGACGTTGACCCATTCGACGGCGGCGGCCAGCGGAGAGGTCCCCTTCGGGGCCAGAGCTTCGCCTCGCAGGTTATCGGGCAGCCTGACCGGCAGCTGGTCGTCGGGGACCGGCACTTCGCCGCATTCGCCGCAGTGGATGATGGGGATGGGCGTGCCCCAGAAGCGCTGGCGGCTCAGCAGCCAGTCTCGCAGCCGGAAATTGACGAACTTCTCGCCGGTTCCCAGCTTTTCGAGGATCCCGATGGCAGCCGGAATGCCTTCGGCCTTGGACAGCCCGTCCAGTTCACCGGAGTTCTTGAGCGTTCCTTCGCCCGAGGTGGCCACACCGGTAGCAGCGGGGTCTTCGTCGCCGGCATCCAGGACGGCCCGGACCGGGAGGTCGAAGGCCTTGGCGAAGTCGAGGTCGCGCTGGTCGTGCGCGGGCACGGCCATGATGGCGCCCGTACCGTAGTCGGCCAGTACGTAGTCAGCAGCCCAGACCGGCAGCTTTTCGCCGTTCAACGGGTTGATTGCGTAACGGCCGGTAAAGACGCCGGTCTTCTCACGCTCGGTGGACTGGCGCTCGATTTCGGACAGGGCCTTGACCTTCTCGCGGTAGGCCATGAGTTCGTCGTGCTGTTCAGGCGTGACCAGGTCCAGCGCCAGATGCGCGTCAGCTGCAACGACGAAGAATGTTGCGCCGTAGAGGGTATCGGCACGGGTGGTGAACACGGTGACTTCGCGCTCAGCCCGGTCCTCCGTGGCTTCGATGACGAACCTGACATGTGCGCCTTCGGACCGGCCGATCCAGTTGCGCTGCATGGCCAGCACGCGCTCGGGCCAGTGGCCCTGCAACTGGTCCATGTCTTCCAGCAGGCGGTCGGCGTAGTCGGTGATCTTGAAGTACCACTGATTCAGGGACTTCTTGGTGACCGGCGTGCCGCAACGTTCACAAGCGCCATTGACGACCTGCTCGTTGGCCAGGACAGTGAGGTCCTTGGGGCACCAGTTGACCGGAGAGTCCTTGCGGTATGCCAGGCCGCGCTCGTAGAAGCGCTTGAACAGCCACTGGGTCCACCGGTAGTACTCAGGGTCGGAGGTGTGGATGCGCCGCGACCAGTCAGCCGAGATGGCGTATCGCTTGAACGACGCCGCCTGGGTCTCAATGTTCGCGTACGTCCACTCGCTGGGGTGCGCGTTGCGCTTGATGGCCGCATTCTCGGCGGGCAGGCCGAAGGAGTCCCAACCGATCGGGTGCAGGACGTCGAAGCCCTTCTGGCGCAGGTAACGGGCGACGACGTCGCCCATGGCGAACGCTTCGGCGTGGCCCATGTGAAGGTCGCCCGAGGGGTAGGGGAACATGTCCAGAACGTAGCGGCGTTCACGCGAGCCGTCGTCGGCAGGCGTGAAGACTTTGAGGTCTTCCCAGACCTGCGGCCACTTGGCTTCCATCGCAGCGAAGCTGTAGACGCCTTCTTCAGGCGCTTCGGCTGCGGCTGTCTGTGCTGTTCCGGTCTCTGTCTCCGGCTGAACGCTCACTGCTGCCCTCTTCTGTTCTTCGATGGCGGTATTACCTCCTGCTGCGGTCCCGGATACCCCCGGACACACAAAAGCCCCTCAACAATGGAGGGGCGGCCGCACGGCTGTTGAAAGCCGGGCGGCTAGCTAAGCAGAAGGATCGCACGCATAGATCTACAATAGCGCACGATCAAACTCCCAAGTCGCATCGAGCGGCTTACAGGACTGATGGTTGAGTTGACGGCAGCCGCGCCTCGCCCGGGTGTGGTGGGCACCGCGAAGCGGGCGGGGCAGGCGCGGCTGCCGTCAACGTCAGGTCAGGCTACTTAACGTCCTCGTCGACCCAGTCCATGGACTTGGTGACTGCCTTCTTCCAGAGACGCAGCTGGCGCTCCTGCTCCTCTGCCGGCAACTGCGGCTCCCAGCGCTTGTCTTCGTTCCAGTTGGCGCTCAGTTCGCCCAGGTCCTTCCAGAAGCCGACAGCGAGACCGGCCGCATAGGCAGCACCGAGAGCCGTGGTTTCGACGACCTTCGGGCGAACCACAGGCACGCCGAGAATGTCCGCCTGGAACTGCATGAGTGCCTCGTTGGCGACCATGCCGCCGTCGACCTTTAGCTCGGTGAGCGGAACGCCCGAGTCGGCGTTGACGGCGTCGAGCACCTCACGGGTCTGGAAGGCGGTGGCTTCCAGCGCCGCACGGGCGATGTGGCCCTTGTTGGCGAATCGTGTCAGGCCAACGATGGCGCCACGCGCATCCGCACGCCAGTAGGGGGCGAAGAGGCCGGAGAACGCAGGAACGATGTAGACGCCTCCGTTGTCCTTCACTGCGGCGGCGAGTTCCTCAACTTCCGGCGCGGAGCTGATCATGCCCAGGTTGTCGCGAAGCCACTGGATCAAGGAACCGGTGACGGCGATGGAACCCTCGAGGGCGTAGTGCGGCTTGGCGTCACCCAGCTTGTAGCCGAGGGTGGTGAGAAGACCGTTCTTGGAGTGGACAATGTCCTCGCCGGTGTTGAAGATCAGGAAGCAGCCCGTGCCGTAGGTGTTCTTCGCTTCACCGGCCTGGAATGCCGCCTGACCGAAGGTAGCTGCCTGCTGGTCGCCCAGGATTCCGGCCACGGGGGTCTCGCGGAGCAACTGCGAAGTGTGGACCTGGCCGTAGACCTCGGAGGAGGACTTGATGGTGGGCATCATGGAAGCCGGAACACCGAAGACGTCCAGGATCTCCTGGTCCCACTGCAATGTCTCAAGGTCCATGAACAGGGTCCGGGAAGCGTTGGTGACGTCCGTGACGTGCACGCCGCCGTCGACGCCGCCGGTCAGGTTCCAGAGGACCCACGCGTCGGTGTTCCCGAAGAGAAGGTCGCCTGCCTCGGCTTTTTCACGGGCACCGTCGACGTTGTCCAGGATCCACTTGATCTTGGTTCCGGAGAAGTATGTGGCCAGGGGAAGGCCAACCTTCTGCTTGAACCGCTCAAGCCCGCCGTCTTGTGCCAGCTCGTCAACGATCGGCTGGGTGCGGGTGTCCTGCCAGACAATCGCGTTGTAGACGGCCTCACCGGTGTTTTTGTCCCAGACAACCGCGGTTTCACGCTGGTTGGTAATGCCGACGGCGGCAATGTCGTGCCGCGTCAGGTTCGCCTTTGACAGTGCTGAGGCGATGACCTCGCGCGTGTTGTTCCAGATCTCTGCGGGGTTGTGCTCAACCCAGCCCGCCTGCGGGAAGATCTGCTCGTGTTCCATTTGGCCGGTGGACACAATGTTGCCCGAGTGGTCGAAGACGATGGCGCGCGAGCTGGTGGTGCCCTGATCAATGGCGATGACGTATTGATTCATGGTGACGTCCTTGTCTGGTGTTGTTGGTTAATCAGTGATGGTCAGCAGTGTGCGGATAAGGGAGATTGTTGTGGGCAGGTCAGCCGGCAAGCGCAGGCATGATGCCGGGTACCAGCAGCCCAACGAGCCCGGCCAAGGTACCGCCAACCAACGGTCCAACCACCGGAATCCAGGAGTACGCCCAGTCGCTGGAGCCCTTGCCCTTGATGGGAAGGACGGCGTGTGCGATGCGGGGGCCGAGGTCACGTGCGGGGTTGATGGCGTAACCGGTGGGACCGCCGAGGGACACGCCGATACCTACAACGAGCAGCGCTACGGCCAGCGGGCCGAGGCCGGAGGGGGTTCCTCCGAAGGTCAGGATGACAAAGACCAGGACGAACGTGCCGATGATTTCGGTGATGAGGTTCCAGGGGGTGGAGCGGATGGCCGGGCCGGTGGAGAAAGTGCCCAACTTGTTTGCCGCCAGGGGCTCTTCATCGAAGTGCTGCTTGTAGGCGAGCCAGCAGACTACTGCGCCAAGGAAAGCACCAAGCAGTTCACCGCCGAAATAGGTCAGGGTCGAGCCGAACGTTACGGCCACGTCGGGCGCGTACTCCGCCTTTCCATTGACCAACAGGCCCAGGGTGACTGCCGGGTTCAGGTGCGCACCGGACTTGGCGGCCACGAAAACGCCCGCGAAGACCGCAATACCCCAGCCCCACGTCACCATCAAGAATCCAGCGTTGTTGCCCTTGGTGCCTTTGAGCGCAACGTTGGCCACGACGCCACAACCCAGCAGGGTGAGCATCATGGTTCCGAATACTTCGGAAAGGAAAACAATTCCAAGAGACATCTTTGACTCCTCTATTTTCTGTTGTCAGCCTCATCGCGGGTGAAGAGGCTGTTGGGACGGTTCCGTTGTCTCCGGAACCGCCCCGGTGTGGTGGGCCCCTGTCGGGCCCACCTACCCCATTCCGTCCCTGCCGCGCTCCGGGACGGTCAAGCTGTTTCCGCTGCCGGCCTCAGGCCACCAGGCTGTGGACGTCAACCTTGTGGAAGCGTTGCAGGACATCCTGCGCGTGCTGGATTTCGGCTTCACGGGTTGCTGCGTCCCAGCCAAGCGGCTCGGCAAGGGCCGCGGCGATCTCATTGAGAAGCTCCCCGGTCACCAGGCCACGGAAGGCAAGTGACGTCCGGCGGATCAGGACATCGACCAGGTGCCCGATCTGCTCGTGCTCGGCCATGAAGGCCAGTTCGCGAACGCTGAGTTCGCGGGTTGACCGCAGCGGCTGATCCTGGCCGGCGTTGAGGTACTCAATGACCTCTTCCGCACGAGTCCCGTAACGGGTCAGCAGGACGGCAACCCGGTCGGCATCCAGGCCCGGGCCCATGTGATTCTTGATCCATTCCTGTTCGCCCTGTTCCGTATCCGGGAAGCCGGCACCTCCGCCGATGGCGAGTTTCGCCGTCGAGACTTTGCGCTCCATGCCCAGTTCGCGCAGGACATCATTGGTCATGTGTTCAGCCAACGCACGGAAGGTTGTCCACTTGCCGCCTACCAGGCTGAGTACGACGGCGGCCTTGCCGCCTGGTGTTGTTACGGCGTCGTCACCGGTGCGGACGTTACGTTCGATGCGGTAGTCCCGGGAAACGAAACCCGGCTGGGTTTCATCGTGGCGGGGCAAGGGACGAACGCCGGCGAAGCTGTAGACGATCTGGTCACGCTCCACCTTGATGGTGGGGAACACATGGCCAACGAGGTCGAAGAAGTAGTCGATCTCTTCTTCCGTGCAGACGGCGTCTTCGGACATGTCGGCGTCGACATCCGTGGTACCAACCAGCACGCGGTCTCCCATCGGGTAGATCAGCACAATGCGGCCGTCGGTGTGCTCGAAGAAGATCTCCCGGCCGTTGCACGCGGCAAGGAGTTCGGGGTGGTCCAGGACAATGTGGGAACCCTTGGTGCCGCCCATGAACTTGCTCACAGCACCCATGGCCTGGTTGGTGAGGTCAACCCATGCGCCGGTGGTGTTGACGATGACGTCTGCCTGGAAGTCGAATTCCTTGCCGGTCAGCTCGTCACGGAGCCGGACCCCGTTGGTACCCATGGATACGAGCGAGACGTAGTTGCTGGCGCGGGCACTGCCTCCGGGAAGCCCACCCCCGCGGCCGGCCTTCTCGCCGTCCTGCAGGACGTCCAGGGTCAGACGCTCGGGGTTGTGGACTGAGGCATCAAAGTAGGTCGCTGCGTACTTGATTCCGGAGTGCAGCTTGGGAAGTTCAGCCAAGGCCTTTGTCCGGCCGCGGAACTGGTGGCGCGGAACGCTGCCACCGTCGCGGGAGAAGAAGTCGTACATGCTCAGGCCCACCTTGATGAGGAACGCGCCGCGCTCCTTGGGCTTGCCCTGCTTGTGGGTAAGGAAACGCATGGGCGCGGAAAGGATGCCGGAGAAAGTGCTGAAGATCGGGATGGTGGTCTGCAACGGCTTGACGTAGTGCGGGGCGATGCGCAGGAGTCGGTTGCGTTCGACCACGGATTCCTGGACCAGGCGGAATTCGCCGTTCTCGAGATAGCGGATGCCGCCGTGGATCATGTGGGAGGAAGCGCCGCTGGCGCCCTGGCAGAAATCACCGCGTTCAACAAGGGCGACGTCGACGCCCTGGAGCGCGAGGTCGCGGAACGTTCCGACACCATTGATGCCACCGCCGATAATGAGGACCTTCGCCGTGGGCCGCTCCTGCAGTGCAACGACGGAGTCACGCTGCTGTGCGTGCTGTGAAGTACCGGAATTCCTGTTGTGTCCCAAAACTGCTCCCTTGGGCTTGGTTCGTGCGCCGCGCCACTCGCTGCTGCACCGTTCACCACTAATCTTGCGAAGGTGGAAAATGGAGTCAAGCTATTTGCACAAACGTGCAGTAAGGAAATGAGATGGCACGATCACGTCACTCGGATGCGCTCCGGGCTGCACAGATGTACTACCTGCAGGATCTGACCATGGATGCGATCGCCCGCGAGCTGCGGACGTCCCGGTCCACAGTGTCCCGGCTGTTGTCCTCAGCCCGGGAAACAGGCCTGGTGCAGGTCCAGATTCGAAGTCCGTTCGATACCGGCCCTGAGCTTGAGAGCCAGATCAGGAACCAGTACGGCGTGGACGTCCACGTCGTTCCGGTGCTGGACACCTTGAATGAAGCGGAGACCTTGGACCGCGTCGCCATGCAGGCTGCCAGGACCATAGGACCCTTGGTGGATTCGAATGCAATCATCGGCGTTGCCTGGGGCGCCACGCTCAGCGCCGTCAGCCGTCACCTCACCCGCAAGGTGACCCATGACAGCATCGTGGTCCAGCTCAACGGTGCCGGGAACATGCAAACGACAGGCATTACCTATGCAAGCGACATCATGCGACGCTTCGGCAGTGCCTACGGAGCGAGGGTTGAACAGTTCCCGGTTCCCGCCTTTTTCGACCACGCCGCCACGAAGACCGCCATGTGGAATGAGCGCAGCGTTCAAAGGATCCTTGATCTGCAGGCACGCATGAGCATAGCTATTTTCGGTGTGGGATCCGTTGATTCGGACTACCCGAGCCACGTGTATGCCGGCGGCTACCTGGATGAACGCGACCTCTCCATGCTGGCAGCGGACGACGTGGTGGGCGACGTGGCGACTGTGTTCTTCCGGAGTGACGGCTCCTCGGACGGCATCACGCTGAACGAGCGCTCCACAGGACCCAGCCACGAACAGTTGCGGCAGGTCCGGCGCAGGATCTGCGTGGTGTCGGGCGCCTCCAAGATCAACGGATTGCAGGGAGCCCTGGCTGCGGGTTTGGCCACCGACCTCATCCTGGACGAAGCTTCCGCGCGACGCTTGGTCAGTTTCAATGGCCACTCCTGAAGCATTCGTGCAGGAAATGGGTAGAGTCGTTGCTATGAGATTCCCGGCCCGGCTGACATTGAATAACGGCGTACAAATGGATCGCTTGGGATACGGGCTCTACAAGGTGCCGCCCAAAGACGCCGAAGCTTTGGTAGCGACCGCCCTGGGCGAGGGCTACCGGCGTTTCGACACAGCAGCGATGTACGGCAATGAGGTGGGCGTCGGCCGAGCGCTCGGCGGTGCCATTGGCGATGCTGCCCGGGCGAACGGCGGCACGGGTGGTTCAGGGGAATCCGTGCACGCCCTTTCCCGTGAGGACCTGTTCGTGACCACCAAGGTCTGGAACGACGACCAAGGCTATGAGTCCACACTCCGGGCCTTCGACACCTCGATTGCGAACCTCGGGCTTGACTACGTGGATCTTTACCTCATCCACTGGCCGTGCGCCGGACGCGGGCTTTTTACGGAGACATACAAGGCGCTGGAAACCCTCTATCGGGAGGGCAAAGTAAGGGCGATCGGGGTATCGAACTTCCAGCCCGGCCATCTCGACGAACTGATGCAGAAAGCCGAAGTCGTCCCGGCAGTAAACCAGATCGAGCTGCACCCCTGGCTGCAGCAAAGCAGATTACGGACACTCCACCAGCAGCTGGGAATAGCCACTGAGGCGTGGAGTCCCCTCGGCCGCGGGCAGGTCCTGGCCGACCCTGCCATCATCTCGCTCGCCGAAAAGCATGGAAAAACTCCTGCCCAGGTCATCATCCGGTGGCATCTCCAACTGGGAAACCTCGTCATCCCCAAAGCGAGCTCTGCGGGACGGATCAAGGAAAACTTCAACGTGTTCGATTTTGAGCTGGATCCTTCCGACATGGACGGCATGGCAGGACTCGAACGACACCATCGAACCGGCTCACACCCGGACAACGTGAACTAGGGAATACCTCCATGGAAAAAGTGGACACCGCGCACTCCCCCGAGGGCTCGCAGGCCCCCAATGGATTCTTCAGTGAAGCCCTCGCCGGACGGACTACCGCTTCGGATATCGAAATCGACGGCAGCACGGTCGCCTACTGGACGTACGAACCAGCCAAGGCCACGTCCACGACCCGCACCATCTTGGTCATCCATGGCTTCAGGGGAGACCATCACGGTCTATTGCGCGTTGTGGACCAGCTTCCGGAAATGCGCATCATCATGCCCGACCTGCCGGCGTTCGGAAGCTCGGAGCCGTTCGTGGATGATGAACACACCGTTGAGCGCTACGGGCAATTCATCTCCAGCTTCATGACCGCGCTCGGCTTGGGTCCCAGGACCGTCCTGCTGGGCCACTCTTTCGGTTCGATCGTGGCCAGCCACTTCGCTGCTTCGCATCCCGATGCCATCTACCCGTTGATCCTGATCAACCCCATTGCCGCTCCGGCTCTGGAAGGTCCCAAGGGCATCATGACCAAGCTTGCCGTGCTGTACTACCAGGCATCCGCCAGGCTTCCCCGCCGAGTGGGACTCGCTGTCCTCCGAAACCGCTTGATCGTCCGCGTCATGAGCATCACCATGGCAAAGACCAAGGACAAAGCACTCCGCCGCTTCATCCACGGCCAGCACGATGCCTACTTCAGCGCCTTCGCGGACAGGAAAAGCCTGCTCGAATCCTTCAAGGCGTCGGTCTCGGGCAACGTAGCAGAAGTAGCCGAACAACTGAAGCTCCCGGTCCTTCTCGTCGCCGGGGAAAAGGATGAGATCGCCACCCTTCCGAACCAGCACAAGCTGATGGAGCGGCTGCCGGACGCTACGCTGGAAGTGATTCCCGACGTCGGGCATTTGATCCACTACGAAACCCCGGCCCCCGCAGCAGCAGCGATCCGCACCTTCCTGGAGGAACACCCCGCGTGAAAATTGTCATCGACGCCCGCTTTACCAGAACGGACCACCACGATGGCATCAGCCGCTACGGTTCCAGCCTCATAGCCGCCACGTCAAAACTCGCGGACGTCACCATGCTGGTCAGCGACAAGCGCCAACTCGCCCTGCTGCCTGACGTTCCGTATGTGATGGTCAACAGCCCCCTTTCCCCACTGGAGCTGTTCGTTGCCCGGAAGGTCAACCCCCTGGGCGCCGATGTGGTGGTCTGCCCGATGCAGACCATGGGCACGTTGGGGCGCAAGTACGGACTGGTTCTCACCCTCCACGACCTCATCTACTACGAACACCCCGCTCCCCCGGGTTTCCTTCCCGCCCCGGTCCGCCTCCTGTGGCGGCTGTACCACAAGGCTTTCTGGCCCCAACGGTTGCTCTTGAACCGGGCCGACATCGTCGCCACCATCAGCCACACCACCGAAGCCCTGATGGCCAAATACAGGCTGACCAAGCGGCCGGTCCGGATTGTGGGTAATGCTCCGCAGCCAGGACAAACACCACGGGATCCGGCAGCAGGTGCCGACAAGACCCTGCTGTACATGGGCTCGTTCATGCCCTACAAGAACGTGGAAACCATGATCCGGGGAATGGCCGGGTTGCCGGAATTTACGTTGCACCTGTTGAGCCGCATCACTGCGGACCGCCGGGCAGAACTGGAAGCCATCGTTCCCGCCGGCGCCAAGGTCATCTTCCACAACGGTGTAACCGACGCCGAATACGACGACCTCCTGCTCCGGGCAACCGCACTGATCAGCCTTTCGCGCGCTGAAGGATACGGGCTGCCGCTGGTGGAGGCCATGGCCCTCGGTACCCCGGTGATTGCCAGCGATATCCCGATCTTCAGGGAGGTCGGTGGCGAGGCCGTCAGTTACGTTGATCCTGAATCGCCCACTGACTTCTCTGCTGCAGTAACCGCCCTCGGTGACGGGGAATTGTGGCAGCAGCGGTCCCGCATTTCGGTGGAACGGGCATCGAAGTTCAACTGGGACGAGTCGGCACGGCAACTTCTCGCCGCGGCTGAAGAAGTCGTCAGCCTGCGCCGGCGCAAGTCTCGGTTGTACTGAGTCCGGCACCTTGGCGCCTAGAGGACGTCGACCCCGTCCAGGCGCAGCTGCACCGGCCCGGCCGTGCGCTTGGCAGCGTTCGCGGCTTTGACAGCACGCATGGCGCGAGTCGTTTCTGCGGCTTCGGCATACGGAATGAAGTACAGCGTCCTGACATCAGCATCGGCTTCTTCGGCCGCAGAGGGGGACGTGCCGGTGAACAATTGCACCGGGGCCGGTCCGGCGCTGCGGAGTTTGGCGCCGGAGGCCAGCGGAGCGCTGGCCTCGAAAGCCTCGGAGAAATGCCCGACGTCGGCCCTTGAGCCGGTGACGGAAGCCACCCGGACCGCGGGCGGCAGCTGGAGCTCTCTACGCAACGCGAGCTCCCTGGAGGCATATCCTGCAGCGTCCCAGCGCAAAAGTGCGCCCGTAGCGGCGGTGTCATCCGCGGTGATCACTACCAGTCCGCCTTGGCCGGCAGGCTTCACGAGGGAAGCGGCATTGAACCAGCGGCGAACGGTGTCCTCCCCCGCACGCAGGTTTTCCCGACGAAGCAAGGAGTTGCCGTCGAGCAACAGGGCTGCGGCATATCCGGCGGGAGCAACCGGCTCTGCGCCGACCGTGGCCACCACCAAGGCAGCAGTATCGGGGACCATGGCTTTGATGTTCTCGCCGGACGAGGTGACCACCGGCTTGCCGGGGAACGCCCGGCCCAGCTCCTCCGCGGTCCTCATGACACCTGCGGCTCCCCGGCGCAGCCTGGTTCCGCTGCAGTGCGTGCAGCGCCACTGAGGAGCCGGTGTGGAGCACCAGCGGCACGCCGGAATGGCCGAACTGCTGGAGACCGCCAACGGCCCCTGGCAGGCGTTGCAGCGGGCCAGCTCACGGCATGTCTCACACACCAAGGACGGCGCGTATCCCGCGCGGGCCACCTGCACCAGGACGGGGCCGCGCTCCAGGCCTTCTTTGGCCGCCCGCCATGCCGCACCCGGCAAACGGGCGATCCGGGCCAGGGGGTCGCGTTCCTGCTCAAAGCTGTCAGCGGTGTTGAGGACGCGCGGCACCGTGGAGCGGACTGTGGTGCGGGGCGCTTCGATCGGCGCCGCCCACTGCATTTCCACCAGTCGCTGCAACTCTGTGCTGCGGCTGTGGGAGGCCATGAGGCAAGCCGCGCCCTCCTGCTCGGCCCGGAGCAACAACACCTCACGGGAATGGGCGTAGGGAGCGCGTTGCTCGATGTGGAGGTCGTCGCCGTCATCCCAGCACACCACCAGGCCCAGATCCTTGACCGGCGCGTAGGCAGCAGAGCGGGTGCCGATAGCCACCCCAGCCGCACCGCTCAGGAGCCGCAGGAAATTCCGGTAACGGGGCGTTTGCCCATCGTCCGCGGTGAGCCTGGCTACGTCAGACGACGGCAGGACCTTGGCCAGGGCGGACTCCAACTGCTCAAGGTCGCGGTAGTCCGGAACCACCACCACCGCGCCCCGTCCGGAGGAGCGGACTGTGGCTACAGCTGATGCGACCAGGGCCGCCCAGCCAGCCGCTCCGAAACCCTGGAGGGCCGTCAGGACAGCCTTGGGCGAACCGCCACTGGCGAGGTGCTGCAGATAGGACTTGCCGTTGGAGTACACCGCCCACTCGTGAGCGTCCGTGAACGGCTTCAGCTCCGCGACATCGGCGTCCAAGTCCCCGGCCAAAAGTTCCTTCTCCACCTTGGCCACCCGGGGAGGCACAGCCGTCCGGAGAACGTCGCTCAGGGTACCTGCGTAGCGTGCAGCCACGGTGGCCGCCAACTCGGAGACGGCTGGGGTCAGGACCGCCACCGGGGACACGACCTTATGCAAGGCTATGAGCGGGTGGGCCGCATCCGAGGACCCGCGGCGCTCGATGAGGTAGCCGTTGAGTTCCTGGCCGTTGAACTTCACCTTCACCCGAACGCCGGGAGAAGCCGCATCAGCGAGTTCGGCGGGAACGCTGTAGTCAAAGGGCCTGTCCAAATGGGGCAGGGATGACTCCAGGATGACGCGCGCTACCGGATTCGACGCAGCCAGCGGAGGTCCACTGGCCGGCATCCGGTCGGGGAAACCCTGCAACAGCGAGGGTTGGAGCAACGATGGCTGGACATCGTGTGCTGCCATGCCCGTCACCTCCAACTCATCACACGGAAGACCGCTTCACTGTCAACGAGAGATGCCCGCAGCGGGATTGACCCGCTGCGGGCATCTCTCTGGCTAAAGCCAATCACGAACCACCGACAAAACAACATCGAGGCATTCCGCGGGACACATCAGGCGTTGAAGTATTCCTTCAGGTCCGCAACGCGGTCCAGCCGCTCCCAGGTGAAGTCGGGCTCATCCCGTCCGAAGTGGCCGTGTGCAGCAGTCTTGGCGTAGATGGGCCGCTTGAGGTCCAGGGCATCGATGATGGCGCGGGGACGGAGATCAAAGAGTTCGTCGATCGCTTCGCTGATGCGGGCAGGGTCCACAGTCTCCGTGCCGAAGGTCTCAACGTAGGTTCCCACGGGCCGGGCCTGGCCAATGGCGTAGGCGATCTGGATCTCGGCGCGCTTGGCAAGACCGGCAGCCACGACGTTCTTGGCGACCCAACGCATGGCGTAGGCAGCAGAACGGTCCACCTTCGACGGATCCTTGCCGGAGAACGCACCGCCACCGTGGCGGGAGAATCCGCCATAGGTGTCCACGATGATCTTGCGCCCGGTCAGACCGGCATCCCCGACGGGGCCGCCGATGACGAAAGCGCCTGCAGGGTTCAGGATGTTGACCGTGCGGGAGAGGTCAAGGTTGGACGCTGCCAGCACGGGTTCGATGACGTAGCTTGCGAGGTCCGCGCGGAGCTGATCTAGGCTTGCTTCCTCAGCGTGCTGGCTGGAGATCACAACGGTTTCAACGGAAACCGGCCGGTCGCCGTCGTACCCTACCGTCACCTGGGTCTTGCCGTCGGGCCGCAGGTAGGCAAGTTCACCGTTCTTGCGGACTTCGGTCAGACGCTCCGAAAGGCGGTGCGCCAACCAGATGGGAGTCGGCATGTAGGACGCCGTTTCATCGCTGGCGTAACCGAACATGATGCCTTGGTCGCCGGCACCCTGGAGGTCGTAGTCGTCCTCCTGGCGTCCTTCACGGGCCTCAAGCGAGTTGAAGACCCCGCCCGCGATGTCGTTGGACTGCTGGCCGATCGAGACCGAAACGCCACAGCGGGCGCCGTCGAAACCGTTGGCCGAGGAGTCATAGCCGATCCCGAGGATGGTCTCACGGACGATCTGCGGAATTTCGACGTAAGCATCAGTGGTGACCTCGCCGGCCACATGCACCAAGCCGGTTGTGGCCATGGTCTCAACGGCCACGCGGGATTCAGGATCCGCGGCCAGCAACGCGTCAAGAATGGAGTCGCTGATCTGGTCGCAGATCTTGTCCGGGTGCCCTTCAGTAACCGACTCGGAAGTGAAGAGGCGGAGCTTGGACGGGGTGCCATGGTATTCATGGTGCAGCGGTAAAGTCACTCGACCACCTTACTGGGTTGCGGGATCACGTGATCTGCCGTGTGTCCCTATGCGAAGAATTCAGGCGTGGGCTCAGTCACATGGCCGGGAAGACCTGTGCGAGTTCGGCGCCAACCCGGTCAATCACTGCGGCGGCGACGTCTGTCTTGGACCCGGCAGCGGACTGCGGCTCAGCGCCATGGCCGGAAAGGATGACCACAGAGTTGTCGTCCTGCCCGAAGACCCGGCCAACACCCACCTGATTGACAACGAGGAGGTCGCAGCCCTTGCGTTTGAGTTTGGCTGCCGCATGCTCCAGTACATCGCCCTGCGCGTCCCCGGTTTCCGCCGCAAAGCCGACAATCAACTGCCGGCCGCCTTCAGCGGTCCGCCTCTGGACAAGCTCGCGCAGGATGTCAGGATTCCGGACCAGGCGCACAACAGGTGCGTCCTCGCCGTCGACCTTCTTGATTTTCGTGTCCGAAACCTCTGCCGGACGGAAGTCGGCAACCGCCGCAGCCATGATGACGACGTCGGAATCCACTGCCGCTTTCAGCGCGGCCTCGCGCAGTTCCAGGGCTGACTCAACGCGGACAAGCTCGACGCCGGCCGGCGGCTCTACATCCATGTGCGCGGCCAGGAAACGGACTTTGGCGCCGGCGGCCAAGGCAGCGGCGGCCAAGGCAGCGCCCTGCTTGCCCGAGGAACGGTTGCCCAGGAACCTGACCGGGTCCAGGGCTTCCCTGGTTCCACCGGCGGAAATCGTAACTGTCCTGCCCACGAGTGATGCGTGCGTCGCCGACGTCGGTGGGGCACTATCCGACGTACCGGAGGCCCCTGCCAAGGCAATGGCCGCAGCAAAGATGGCGTCCGGCTCCGGGAGCCTGCCCGGACCCGAATCGGCACCCGTGAGTCGCCCGGAAGCAGGTTCCAGAACCGTTGCTCCCCGGCTGCGCAACGTTTCCACATTGGCTTGGGTCGCCGCGTGCTGCCACATTTCGGTGTGCATCGCGGGCGCGAAGAGCACCGGGCCGTGGGCCATCAGCAGGGTGTTGGTGAGGAGGTCGTTTGCTTGCCCGGTGGCCGCCCGGGCCAGGAGATCAGCGGTGGCGGGTGCAATGACGATCAGGTCGGCCTGGTGCCCCAGGCGCACATGGTTGACCTTGTCGACGTCGTCGAAGACGCTGTTGCTCACCGGGTTGCCGGAGAGGGCCTCCCACGTGGCAACCCCAACAAAACGGGTGGCTGCTTCCGTGGGAATGACCGTCACCTGATGGCCGGCTTCAGTAAAAAGCCGGAGGAGCGATGCAACCTTGTAGGCTGCAATCCCTCCCCCGACTCCGAGGACTATGCGCACGTGACCTCCGTCAACAGGCAGTCTGCTTTATTCTGCGGGCTCGATCGGCGTGGAAACCAGAAGGCCTTCGTTGATCTCGCGGAGGGCGATCGAGAGCGACTTCTCGTTCAGCTTGGTGTCAACCAAGGGACCGACGTACTCGAACAGGCCCTCGTGCAGCTGGGCGTAGTAAGCGTTGATCTGGCGGGCACGCTTGGCGCCGAAGATCACCAGGCCGTACTTGGAATCGGCAGCCTCAAGCAGCGAATCGATCGGCGGGTTGATGATGCCTTCAAGGTTCGTGGACACGAATTCTCCAAATTCTAGCGGGCCAACAAACAGGCGCTTTAGCGCCCGTGCGGGGTAAGCCCCATGAGTGAAACAAGCTCGTCCGCTGCCCGGCGAACGTCGTCATTAATGACGGTGTGGTCAAACTCCGGTTCAGCAGCAAGTTCCAGTTTAGCGGTTTCCAGCCTCCGCTGCTGTTCCTCCGCGGTTTCCGTGCCGCGGCCAACCAGCCGGCGGACCATTTCGTCCCAGCTGGGCGGGGCCAGGAAGACGAAGTTGGCGTCGGGCACAGCCGCCTTGACCTGCCGCGCTCCCTGGAGGTCGATCTCGAGGAGGACGGACTTGCCCTCGGCGATCGCAGCGTTGACGGTGCTGCGAAGGGTGCCGTAGCGGTTCTGGCCGTGAACTACGGCCCACTCCAGCAGTTCGCCGTCGGCTACCAGGGCATCGAACTCTTCGGCTGACTTGAAGAAGTAATGGACACCATCCTTTTCACCCGGACGGGCGGCCCTGGTGGTGGCTGAAACCGAAAGCCAAACCTCTGGATAGTTGTCCCTGATGTACGTGGATACGGTTCCTTTGCCAACGGCAGTGGGGCCTGCAAGGACGGTCAGTCCAGGATTCTTGCTCACGGATTCCTTCGGGGAGATGCGTCAAACGCTTTGTTGGGTATCCATAAAATCTACCAGCGCCCGGGCCTGGTGGATTCCCAACCCCCTGATACGCCGGGATCCGGCAATGCCGATATCCGCCATGATCCCGGCCGCCCGGACGGGACCAATCCCCGGCAGGGCTTCCAGCAACTCCACCACACGCATGCGCGCGATCGCTTCGTCAGTGGCGCCTGAGGAGATCAACTCCGCGATGCTCACTTCTCCACGCTTCAGCCGCTCCTTGGCCGCGGCCCGCACGGCCCGGGCCTTGGCAGCCTTTTCCAACGCATCGGCACGCTCTTGCGGTGTCAGCTCTTTCAGGCCCACTGCCGAACCCCCGTCAGATCGAGTTTGTGATGCAGATCACGCGACTGATCCTGAACCTACCGCCAGGGGCGCAGTTGCGCAATGAGTTGGACCAACGCGGGGTCACTTATGGCCGGTAGTCAGGCCCATCATGGGCCAAAAGTGACCCCGCGTTGCCTTAGGAACGAAGCCCGGCCAGGGTCTCCCCGGCTGCGGCGCGCAAAGCCGGAATGGACGGACCTGCTGCCAGTATTCCCCGGCTGGAGGTGGCCAGGACCTGCGGATACGCGTCAGCGAAGGTTGCACGGAGGTCGGCAGGCGTCGCGCCCTGGGCTCCGAGTCCCGGCGCAAGGATGGCTCCGCGGACCGGGCCAAGCTCGATGCCCAGATCTGTCAGCGCCGAGCCGATCGTGGCACCGACCACCAGGCCCACCGATCCCAGTGCACCCTCATAACGCTGGTTCTCCGCAGCGGCTGCGGCCACGATCCTACGGGCCACGGAGTGTTCGCCTCCGACGTGCTGAACCGACTTTCCCTCGGGGTTCGATGTCAGCGCAAGCACGAACACTCCCCGACCGTTCCGGGCTGCGAGATCCAGGGCAGGACGCAGCGACTCAAATCCCAGGTACGGACTCAACGTCACCGAATCCGCAGCCAACGACGACCCATCCCGCAGCCAGGCATCCGCATAGGCCGCCATGGTGGAACCGATATCGCCACGCTTGGCATCAGCAATGCTGAGCACCCCGGCGTCCGCTGAGGCCGCAAGCGTTCGTTCCAGCACAGCCATGCCGGCCGAACCGTGGCGTTCGTACAGCGCCACCTGCGGCTTCACCGCGGCAGCTAGGGAAGCCACCGCCTCAACCACCGAGAGCGAGAAGCACTCCAGCCCCGCGACGTCGTCGTTCAAACCCCAGTCCGCCAGGAGCTGCGGGTGCGGATCAATCCCGACGCACAGCGGACCGCGGGAGGCCATGGCGGCAGCCAGCCGGGAGCCGAAAGACTCCCGGACCGGCTGCTGCGCCTGCTGTGATGCTGCAGACTCAGGCATGTGCGGCTTCCATGGCTGCCGACAGGTTGGCTGCGTGCTCCTGCAGGCTGGTCACCGACCATTCATAGGTCCGCAGGGCCTCGATCGCCTGGACTGCCGCGTTGAACTCGGCAACGGTGGTGATGCATGGAATGCCGATGGAGGTCGCTGCGGCGCGGAGTTCGTATCCATCGCTGCGGGCTTCGCCACCGGAAGGCGTGTTGAAGACCATGTCGATCTCGCCGGCGATGACGAGGTCCGCGATGGTTCCCTCACCTTCGGCGCTGCTTCCCTCGGCAACCTTGCGGACCGGAGTCGCCTGGATGCCGTTGCGGCGCAGGACGTCGGCGGTGCCACCGGTGGAGACGATCTCGAAGCCAAGGTCCGAGAGCCGCTTGACGCCCATGATCACCGAACGCTTGTCCCGGTTGGCCACGGAAACGAAGATCTTGCCTTCGGTAGGCAGCGCGTTGTTGGCTGCTGCCTGGCTCTTGGCGAAAGCGGTATCGAAGTGCTTGTCGATACCCATGACTTCACCGGTGGAGCGCATTTCCGGGCCGAGCAGGGAGTCGACGACCTTGCCTTCCGGCGTACGGAAGCGGCTGAACGGCAGCACGGCTTCCTTCACGGCCACCGGAGCATCCAGCGGCAGCGTTGAGCCGTCGCCGCTTTCGGGCAGCATCTTGTACGCGCTGCGGAGCTGGTTGATGGTGACGCCGGTACCGATCAA
The DNA here is from genome assembly GCF_049315185.1 of Paenarthrobacter sp. C1. Classification (NCBI taxonomy): domain Bacteria; kingdom Bacillati; phylum Actinomycetota; class Actinomycetes; order Micrococcales; family Micrococcaceae; genus Paenarthrobacter; species Paenarthrobacter sp. C1. Next base: position 2,500,680 of record NZ_CP186052.1, read on the forward strand.
GGCAGCGGCCTTGGCCATCTGCACGCCCGTTGCCTTGGAGACGAACGGAACGGTACGGGAGGCGCGGGGGTTTGCTTCCAGGACGTACAGGACGTCGGAGGCAAGGGCGAACTGGATGTTGATGAGGCCACGTACGCCCACGCCTTCGGCGATCGCACGGGTTGCCGTCCGGACGCGCTCGATCACGTTGTTGCCAAGGGTGATCGGAGGCAGGACACACGCGGAGTCACCGGAGTGGATACCGGCCTCTTCGATGTGCTCCATGATGCCGCCGAGGTACATGTCCGTGCCGTCGAAGAGGGCATCGACATCGATCTCCACCGCATCTTCAAGGAAGCGGTCGATCAAGACCGGGTGGTCCGGGGTGATCTCGGTGGCGTTCGCGATGTAGCGGGAAAGGTTTGCTTCGTCGTAGACGATCTCCATGCCGCGGCCGCCCAGCACGTAGGACGGGCGGACCAGCACGGGGTAGCCGATTTCGTCGGCGATCTTCTTGGCGTCCTCGAACGAAACGGCGGTGCCGTTCTTCGGGGAGGTCAGGCCGGCCTCGTCCAGGACCCGGGCGAAGGCGCCACGGTGTTCGGCGAGGTCGATCGCTTCCGGCGAGGTGCCCAGGATGGGAACACCTGCGTCGGCAAGCTGCTGTGCCAGCTTCAAGGGGGTTTGGCCGCCAAGCTGCACGAAGACGCCCATGACGCCGCCCGTGCGCTCCTCCGCAGCGATGACCTCGAGGACGTCCTCAAGGGTCAGCGGTTCGAAGTACAGACGCGTGGAAACGTCGTAGTCCGTGGACACAGTCTCCGGGTTGCAGTTGACCATGACGGTCTCGTAGCCGGCCTTGCGCAAGGCCATGGAAGCGTGGACGCAGGAGTAGTCGAACTCGATGCCCTGGCCGATGCGGTTGGGGCCGGAGCCGAGGATGATGACGGAGGGCTTGGAGTGCAGGCCTACTTCGTCCTCCTCATCGTAGGAGGAGTAGTGGTACGGGGTGTAGGCGGCGAATTCGGCGGCGCAGGTGTCCACCGTCTTGTAGACCGGGCGGATGCCCAGGGCCTGGCGAACACCGCGGACCACGGCCTCGTTGTTGTGCGTCAAGGCACCGATCTGCTCGTCGGAGAAGCCGTGGCGCTTGGCGTTGCGCAGCATTTCCTCGGTGAGAACGCCGGCCTTGCGGATTTCCTGGGCAGTCTCATTGAGCAGCTGGAGCTGGTCCAGGAACCAGGGGTCGATCTTGGTGGCTTCGAAAAGGTCCTCAACGGTGGCACCGCCAAGGAGGGCCCGCTGTACCTGGTGCAGACGCTCCGTGGTAGGCCGCTTGGCCTTCTCGATGAGCTCTGCCACTTCGTATTCCGGGACGGAGCTGAAGTCCAGCTGGGAGCCCTTCTGCTCCAATGAACGCAGGGCCTTCTGCAGGGCCTCGGTGAAGTTGCGTCCCATGGCCATCGCTTCGCCCACCGACTTCATGGTGGTGGTCAGCGTGTTGTCTGCTGCCGGGAACTTCTCGAAAGCGAAGCGCGGAACCTTGACTACCACGTAGTCAAGGGTCGGCTCGAAGGAAGCCGGGGTCTTCTGGGTGATGTCGTTCAGAATCTCGTCCAGGGTGTATCCCAGGGAGAGCTTCGTGGCGATCTTGGCGATGGCAAAACCGGTTGCCTTCGAGGCCAGCGCCGAGGAGCGGGAAACGCGCGGGTTCATTTCGATGACCACCACACGGCCCGTGGCGGGGTCGATGGCGAACTGGATGTTGCAGCCACCGGTGTCGACGCCGACTTCGCGGATAACCGCGATGGAGACGTCGCGCAGCTTCTGGTACTCGCGGTCCGTCAGGGTCAACGCAGGAGCAACCGTGATGGAGTCGCCGGTGTGCACACCGACGGGGTCGAAGTTCTCGATGGAACAGACGACAACGACGTTGTCGTTCTTGTCGCGCATCATCTCGAGTTCGTATTCTTTCCAGCCAAGGATGCTCTCCTCAAGCAGGACCTCGGTGGTGGGGCTGTACTGGAGGCCCTGGCCGACGATGCGGCGGAGGTCGTCCTCGTTGTACGCGAGGCCGGAACCCAGCCCGCCCATGGTGAAGGACGGCCGGACCACCATGGGGTAGCCCAGGTCTTCGGCTGCCTTGAAGGCTTCATCCATGGTGTGGATGATGTGGCTGCGTGCCGACTCGGCACCGCAACGCTCCACGACGCCCTTGAACTTCTCGCGGTCCTCGCCGAGTTCGATGGCGGCGATGTTGGCACCGATGAGTTCGACGTTGTACTTCTCCAGTACGCCGTTCTTATCCAGGGCGATGGCCGTGTTCAGGGCCGTCTGGCCACCAAGGGTGGGCAGGATGGCGTCCGGGCGCTCCTTGGCGATGATCTTCTCCACCACCTCAGGGGTGATGGGTTCAACGTAGGTGGCATCGGCGAACTCGGGGTCCGTCATGATGGTGGCCGGGTTCGAGTTGACCAGGATGACCCGGAGGCCCTCCTCCTTCAGGACCCGGAGGGCCTGGGTGCCGGAGTAGTCGAACTCGGCCGCCTGGCCAATGACGATGGGACCGGAACCGATGACAAGGACGCTCTTGAGATCTGTACGCTTGGGCATTACTTCTTGTCCTCAGTCTTGGAGTCGTTGTTCTTTGCGGGAGCGGCGGCTTTGGTATCGGCCATGAGGTCGATGAAGCGGTCGAAGAGGTACGCGGCGTCGTGCGGGCCGGCTGCAGCCTCCGGGTGGTACTGGACCGAGAAGGCCGGGATGTCGAGGCAGGCGAGGCCTTCGACGACGTCGTCGTTCAGCGAGACGTGGCTGACCTCCACACGGCCGTAACGCTCCTCCGGCGCCACCGTGGATCCGTTCAGCGGCGCGTCCACTGCGAAGCCGTGGTTCTGGGAGGTGATTTCGACCTTTCCGGTACGGCGGTCCATCACGGGCTGGTTGATGCCGCGGTGGCCGTAGCGGAGCTTGTACGTGCCAAAGCCCAGGGCGCGGCCCAGGATCTGGTTGCCGAAGCAGATTCCGAAGTACGGCAGCTTCTCGTCCAGCACCGAACGCAGCAGGGAAACCTGGTGGTCGGCAGTGGCGGGGTCGCCGGGGCCGTTGGACATGAAGAAGCCATCGGGCTTGACCGCGTTCACGTCCTCAAGCGTGGACGTGGCAGGCAGGACGTGCACGCGCACGCCGCGCTCGGCGAAACGCACGGGAGTCATTGCCTTGATGCCGAGGTCCACAGCGGCGATGGAGAAGCGGGGTTCGCCTTCCCAGCCGTGGTCCTTGGGTTCGACCACGTAGGCCTCGTCGATGGAGACTTCCTCGGCCAGGGCCGCGCCCTCCATGGGCGCGCTGGCCAGGACGGCGTCCAACAATTCCTTGTCGGTGGCCCAGGCGGCCTCGCCGGAGAAGATACCGGCCCGCATGGTCTTGTGCTCGCGGAGGTGGCGCGTGATGGCACGGGTGTCCACGCCCTGGATGCCCACGATGCCCTGTTCGACGAGTTCCTCGTCCAGGCTTCGCTCCGAGCGCCAGTTGGAGGGCCGGCGCGCGGCATCACGGACAATGTACCCGGCCACCCAGATGCGGCGGGATTCAGCGTCTTCGCTGTTGACCCCGGTGTTGCCGATGTGCGGCGCAGTCTGGACGACCAGCTGGCGGGCGTACGAGGGGTCGGTGATGGTCTCCTGGTAGCCGGTCATGCCGGTGGCGAAGACGGCCTCTCCCAGTGCGGTTCCCTGGGCGCCGTAGCTGCGGCCGCGGAACATGCGGCCGTCTTCGAGCACCAGTACTGCTGCGGAGGGGGTGGTTTTGGTGGCTGCGTTACTTTCCGTCACTTTATTACTTTCCACTATCGGCATCTGCCTGAGGGGCTGCGGAGATCAATTCCTGGAGGGCTTCAAGGAGGAGCTTCTTGTCGGCTGAGTGCCGGGACCGGAATCCGGTATCGAGTTCCCGGGCGCCAAGCCTCCAGCTGATGACAAGGAGGCCGTCTTTTTCGACGAACTTCCCGGCCATGCCGTTGGCTTCGCGGCTGTCCACGAGGGACCGCCGCGGGATGAAGACGGGGGCGGCACCGGAGCGGTCGAACAACACGCCTTCGGCGTGGATGCTCAGTTCCGCGTTGGTCCGGATGCCCAGGCCCTGGGCCGCTATGCGGTCGAGCCAGTCGCCCGCCGTCGTGGTGGTCACGTACTGGCCATCAGCGACGACGCTCGCCGGCGTCAGCTGTTCCGGCACCGCAGGCAGACGTTCGACGTCGGCTTGTCGCCTCAGCCGGTTCCGCCACCCGAGCCAGATCATCACCAGTACGGCAACGATCAGCGGCACCGTGGTGAGCACAGTCAATGTCTGGTTGCTCATCAGTTGCTGACTGCCGGGTGCTGGTAGGGCGTGTTGAGCCGGCCGTCGAGGACCGTGGGGTGACCCTTGAAGAAGGTAGCCACCACGGATCCGGGCAGCTCTTTGCCCTTGAACGGTGAATTGCGGCCCATGGTTGCCATCTTATGGGGGTCGACCGTCCAACGCGCAGCCGGGTCCACCAGGATGACGTTGGCCGGCTCGCCAACTTCCAGCGGACGGCCTTGGTCGGCCACGCGGCCGATGACGGCGGGGGTGAACGAGGTGACCCTGGCGAAGTCGGCCCAGGTCATGAGGCCGGTTTCGATCATGGTTTCCTGAACCACCGAGAGCGCGGTTTCAAGGCCCGTCATGCCCATGGCCGCCTGCGCCCACTCGCACTCCTTGTGCTCGCTGGGGTGCGGGGCGTGGTCGGTTCCGACGACGTCGATGGTGCCGTCGGCCAGTCCTTCACGCAGGGCCTGCACATCGGCGTCCGTCCGCAGCGGCGGGTTGACCTTGTAGACCGGGTCGTAGCTGCGGACCAATTCGTCCGTCAGGAGCAAGTGGTGCGGGGTCACTTCGGCGGTGACGTTGATGCCACGGGCCTTCGCCCAGCGCACGATCTCAACAGACCCGGCAGTGGAAACGTGGCACACATGCAGCCGGGACCCGACGTGCTGGGTAAGCAGGACGTCACGGGCAATGATGCTTTCCTCGGCAACGGCAGGCCAGCCGGTCAGTCCCAGGACTGCGGAGACTGTGCCCTCGTTCATCTGTGCCCCGGCGGTAAGGCGGGGTTCCTGCGCGTGCTGGGCCACGACGCCGTCGAACGCTTTGACGTACTCAAGCGCGCGGCGCATGAGTACCGGGTCGTGAACGCAGATGCCGTCGTCGGAGAACATCCGCACCTGCGCGCGGGAGTCGGCCATGGCGCCAAGCTCGGCGAGCTGCTCGCCGGCCAAACCCACGGTGACTGCGCCGACAGGACGAACATCGACCCAGCCGGACGCACGGCCCAGGCTGTGGACCTGCTCGACGACACCGGCGGTGTCAGCCACGGGGTTGCTGTTGGCCATGGCGTGGACGGCCGTAAAGCCACCGAGGGCAGCAGCCCGGGTGCCGGTCTCCACTGTTTCGGCGTCCTCGCGACCGGGTTCACGCAGGTGCGTGTGGACGTCCACCATGCCCGGCAGGGCCACCAGGCCCTTGCCGTCGATCACGGTGGCGCCCTCATCGGAAAGGTCCGCACCCCGGGCGGCAATTACGCCGTCGCGGATCAGCAGGTCCTGGGCCTCGCCACCGAGGATGGCGGCCCCGCGGATCAAGTAAGTGTTCTCGGCCATCAGTTGCTCTCCTTGCTGGACGGGCTTGCGAAAGCCGGTGTGACAATGTTCAGTGGGGCTGCTTCGCGGGTATCTCCGGACAGCAGCAGGTACAGGGCCGCCATGCGGACCGAAACGCCGTTTCGTACCTGCGCAAGCACGGTGGAACGGGGCGAGTCGGCGGCGGCGGATGAAATCTCCAGGCCACGGTTCATGGGGCCGGGGTGCATGATGATGGTGTCCTTCATGCCCAGGTCATCCAAGGCGCGGAGGCGGGCGTCGTCGAAGCCCCAGCGGCGCGAATATTCACGGGTGGACGGGAAGAACGAGGCGTTCATCCGCTCACCCTGGACGCGCAGCATCATCATGGCGTCAATACCGGACTGGAGGGTTTCGTCCAGGTTGTAGCTGACCTTGCAGGGCCAGTGCTCGACGCCGATGGGCAGCAGGGTGGGTGGCGCAACCAAGGTGACCTCGGCACCCAGGGTCTTCAGCAGCCAGACGTTGGAGCGGGCCACGCGCGAGTGCAGCACGTCCCCCGCAATGGCGACCCGCATGCCTGCCAGGTCCGCTCCCGTGGATGCGACTCCGTTGAGCTTCGACCAGTGCCTGCGCATGGTGAAGGCGTCCAAAAGTGCCTGTGTCGGGTGCTCGTGAGTACCGTCGCCGGCGTTGATCACCGCGGCATCGATCCAGTCCGTAGCGGCCAGGCGGTGCGGCGCGCCCGAAGCCCAGTGGCGGATGACGACGGCGTCCGCGCCCATGGCCGCGAGGGTCTGCGCGGTGTCCTTGAGGGACTCGCCCTTGGATACGGAGGATCCCTTGGCTGCGAAGTTGATGACATCGGCGGACAAGCGCTTGGCCGCCGCTTCAAAGGAGATCCGGGTTCGCGTGGAGTCCTCGAAGAATAGGTTCACTACGGTGCGGCCGCGGAGCGCGGGGAGCTTCTTGACCTCGCGGTCCCCCACTGCGGACATCTCTTCCGCGGTGTCCAGGATGCGGATGGCGTCGGATGCGACCAGGTTTTCCGTGGAAAGAAGGTGCTTCACTTGCCCGCCTCGATTACTACCTCGTTGACGGGTGTGCCATCTACGGAATCAGTTTCCTCGAGGTGTACCCGGACTTTTTCCGCAGAGGAGGTCGGCAGGTTCTTACCCACGTGGTCGGCGCGGATGGGAAGTTCGCGGTGGCCCCTGTCTACCAGGACCGCAAGGCGGACGATGCGTGGACGGCCGAGATCGACAAGGGCGTCCAGGGCTGCACGGATGGTGCGTCCCGAGTAGAGGACGTCGTCAATGAGCACAACAACCTTGTTGTCGATGCCGGACAGCGGAAGCCGGGTGTGGTGCGGAGGCCGGGTGGGCTGGTGGGAGAGGTCGTCACGGAACATGGTGACGTCCAGCTGGCCGACAATGGCCCCGGCGTTAACCGTGGGGTCGGCTGCGGCGATCTTATTGGCGAGCCGCACGGCCAGCGGATAACCGCGGCTGGGAATGCCCAACAGAACCAGGTCCTGCGAGCCTTTGTTGGCTTCGAGGATCTCGTGGGCGATACGAGTAAGCGCACGATCGATATCCGCCTGGTTGAGGACAACCCGCGACGGCACGTGCGCAGAAGTGACTTCAGTCATCGCTCGTCTCCCCTTTCCCCGCCTCACGGGACGGAATTAAAAAAGGAATATTTGCTCTCCAAAAGTATCACAGCGGCCATGGGACGACCGCGCGGGTCCTTGGCAGGTGGGTGAGTTTAAGCTCACATTTCCGAGCGTGGAATAGGCTCTTTCTCATGAGCATGAACCACCCCGGCCAGCACGGCGGACATCCTTATCCAAGGCCTTACCTGGAGCCAGGTGCCAACCCCACGTGGATCGGTCGCGTTCAGCCGGGAAACTACCAGGCAGCCCCGGGAAACCCGGCGTCCCTGCCACAGCAAAACTGGGCCACGCCACCGGCACGGCCTGCACGCCGGAGCTGGGGCACCCTTCCCTTGCTGATCGTCGGCACCGTCCTGGTCCTGGGTAGTCTTCTGTTGGTAGTGCCGTTCCTCTTGGGAAATACGGGGATCGCAGGGTTCATCATCGGCTTCCTGGTCTCATTGATCCCACTGTCCATCGTCCTGTTGACGGTGCGCGTCATAGACCGGTGGGAGCCCGAACCGCCGCGGCTGCTCTGGTTCGCCTTTACGTGGGGTGCGGCCGTTTCCATAGCCGGCACGCTGTTGATCCAACCGCTTTTCGCGCTTGCCGCTCCCACCGGGAGCGAAGAGGCCTTCGCCTATTTCATGGCGACGGTCCAGGCCCCGATCGTGGAGGAATTCACGAAGTCACTGGGACTCCTGGTCCTGATCCTGGCAGCCCGCAAGTACTTCGACGGTCCCGTGGATGGCGTGGTGTTCGCGTTCACCATTGCGGCGGGGTTCGCTTTCACTGAGAACATCCTCTACTTCGGGCGCGAAATCGCTTCTTCCACTGATCCCGGGACCGATTTGGTACGCATTTTCATCCTTCGTGGCGTCATGTCTCCCTTTGCCCACGCAGTATTCACGGGCACGACCGGTTTGATCATGGGATTCGCTGCCAGGAAATGGCACTCAGGATATGCGGTCCTGGCCTTCTTCATCGGCCTGCTGCCGGCAATGTTCCTGCACAACCGCTGGAACAGCATGGGGCAGAACTTCCTGGTGGAGTACTTCGCAGTGCAGGTACCAATCTTCCTGGTTGCCGTCGTCGGCGTGATCCTGCTTCGCGTCGCCGAGGGAAAGCTGACCCGTCAACGGCTTCTGGAATACGCCCGCGCTGGCTGGTTCACGCCGGCAGAGGTGGAGATGCTGGCGACCTCCCGGGGCAGGCGCCAGGCACTTCGCTGGGCTGCATCGAGGGGCCGGGGCGGGCAGATGAAGGCATTCATCAAGGGGGCAACCGCGTTGGCTTTCACACGCCAACGGATACTCAGTGGCCGCGACGTCCCCGGGCACCAACACGACGAAATCGAACACCTCCGGCTCATCCCCGCACTGAGGGCCGCTGTCCTCCAGTAGGTCCCGGGGCAGTTCCGGTATTTGCCCGAAAAAATGGACCCTCCTCTCCGGTTTTCCGGGGAGGAGGGTCCATTTTCGAATACTGTCCTGCCGGCTAGGCCAGCAGCGACGGCTTGAGCTTCTGCAGACGGCCCAGCAAGCCATTGATGAAGGCCGGGGACTCATCAGTGGACATCGTCTTGGCGAGGGCCACGGCTTCGCTTACGGCCACTCCGTCCGGAACTTCATCATTGTAGAGAAGTTCCCACGCACCGATACGAAGAATGATGCGGTCAACGGAGGGCATGCGCTCCAAGGTCCAGCCTTGTGCGTAGGTCTCCAGGAACTCATCAATGGTTGCCTGCATGGAGACAACACCCTCCACTATTTCCACCGTGTAGGGGTTGATGACGAGGTCTGTCTTCTCCCGACGCGCTGTCATTGCGTCGAAAGCCGAAACTGAGCGCTGCTCCGCTTCGAAAAGTACTTCCAAGGCCCTGCTACGGGCTTTACCGCGTGCGCTCACTAGTCGTTGACCCGGCCCAGGTAGCTGCCATCGCGGGTGTCGACCTTGACCTTGGTTCCCTGCTCAACGAACAGCGGCACCTGGATCTCGTAGCCGGTTTCCACCGTAGCCGGCTTGGTTCCGGCGGAGGAGCGGTCGCCCTGCAGGCCGGGCTCGGTGTAGGTGATTTCGAGAACGACACTCGGGGGCAGCTCGATGTACAGCGGAGTGCCTTCGTGGATGGCGATGTTCACCATCTGGTTCTCGAGCATGAAGTTGGTGGCGTCGCCGACTGTTGCACCGGAAACGGTGATCTGGTCGTAGTCCTGGGTGTCCATGAAGACGAAGTCTTCGCCATCCTGGTACAGGTACTGGTAGTCGCGGCGGTCAACCGTTGCGGTTTCAATCTTCAGGCCGGCGTTGAAGGTCTTGTCGACCACCTTGCCGGACATGACGTTGCGCATTTTGGTGCGGACAAAGGCACCGCCCTTGCCCGGCTTGACGTGCTGGAACTCGATGATGTTCCAGAGCTGGCCCTCGAGCTTCAGTACGGTCCCGTTCTTGATGTCGTTTGTGGTTGCCACTCGTATCCTCTGGTTAATCGCACTGGTTCTAGCTGCCAGCTATCTATGCCAAGCAGGCGTGCCTTTCGGCGCGCCAGCGCGTATTTATCAAAAATCCAAAAACCATTCTACCGGCAAATGCGGCATGACCTTGCGGGCAGCGTTACAGGCGGCTCTCAGGAAGCAACTTCCAGGACATCCCGGGCCCGTTGCAGGGCCACAGCGGACGAGTAGATCAGTGCCGCATCGGCGGCCATGGCCACCCTCAGGTCAAGTGCCCTGGAGAACTCCTCGGCTGCGGCCAACGCGTTGCCGCCCACGAAGTAGGCGCGGCCAAGATACTGGCGTACTACTGCTTCCTTGGACGTACCCTGGACCTCGTGCAGCAGGTGGCGGAACAGTTGGACGGCACGGTCATGGCGGTTGGTGGCACGGTGGACTTCGGCCTCAAAGATCCTGAGCCGGAAGGACTCAGGATCCTTATAGCGGGCCTCTGCCAGAAGTTCAGCTGCCTCTTTTGGCTGGTTTTCAAGCAGGAGGGCCATGATCCGGTCCGCAGGATCATCCGAAGCCGCGAGAGCAGTCTCCATGACTTCCTCATTGACCACCACGGGCAGGAGTGTGTCCGGGTTCATCCGGACACCGGGGAACCCGGCTGTTGGCCAGTCACTGACCCCTTCGCGCAAGGCAATCGTCATGATGCGATCTCCTGATAGGCAGCAAAGAGAAGGGAAGTATCGGGGACATCCAGGATGCCGGGCTTGGCCACTCCGTCGAGGACGACAAAGCGGAGGAGGTCACCACGGGACTTTTTATCCCGGCGCATACCGTCCAGCAAGCCCTGCCAGCGGTCCCTTCGGTAGGTAATGGGCAGGCCAAGGCTTTCGAGGATGGTGCGGTGCCGGTCGGCATCGGCATCGGACAAACGGCCGACACTGCGGGACAACTCGGCAGCGAACATCATGCCCACGGCAACGGCAGCACCGTGGCGCCAGGAATACCGCTCCACCAGTTCGATGGCATGGCCAAGGGTGTGGCCGTAGTTCAGGATTTCGCGCAGGCCGGATTCCTTGAGGTCCTGGGATACGACATTGGCCTTGACAGCGATGGCGCGCTCAATGAGTTCGCGGACGACATCGGAACCGGGATTCATCACGGCGTCCGTGTTCTTCTCGATCAGTTCGAGGATCGCGGGATCGGCGATGAATCCGCATTTGATGACTTCCGCCATGCCGGAGATGAGCTCGTTCTTCGGCAATGTCTGGAGAGTATCCAGATCGGCCAGGACGGCAGCGGGCGGGTGGAATGACCCCACGAGGTTCTTGCCCTCGGCGGTGTTGATGCCCGTCTTGCCTCCAACCGAGGCGTCCACCATTCCCAGCAGGCTCGTGGGCATGTGGATGACCTTGACCCCGCGCAGCCAGGTGGCTGCCACGAAGCCCGCGAGATCGGTGACAGCACCGCCGCCGACAGCCACGATGGCGTCCGAACGGGTAAAGTCATTCTGGCCCAGCACTTGCCAGCAGAACGCGGCAACCTGGATGTGCTTGCCTTCCTCCGCGTCCGGGATTTCGGCCGTAAGCGCGGTGAATCCGGCGCTCTCCAGCTCGTCGCGAACGGTGTCGCCCGTCAGCCGAAGGGCCCGCGGGTGGATGACCAGGACCCGCCGGACGCGTTCACCGAGTTTTTCGGGAAGGGTCTGCAACAGGCCACGGCCCACCACGACGTCGTAGTTTTCGTTGACTGACTGGCCGGTCACCTTGATGACAGTTGCTTCGTTGCTCACTTTTCAACTTCCTCTTTCAAGGCTGCATGCTGGCGCAGCCGTTCCTCCAAATGGAGGCCGATTTCCGCCACGGATCCTGAACGCACATCCATGACGATGTCTGCGAGCCGTTCGTAGACGGGCCGCCTGGTGGCAAAGAGTGCTTCCCACCGGGCCATTGCGTCACCCTGCAGCAAGGGCCTTCCCGTGTTTCGCGCGATCCGGTCCGCCACGGTTTCCGCGTCGCATTCCAGGTAAACCACGGTGCACTCCCCCAGCAGTTGCTGGGTTCCGGAATCAAGGACTGCTCCGCCGCCCAGGGAAATGATCGCTGGCTGTGCTTTGGCGGACTCGATCGATTTCGCCACTGCCCTGGCTTCGATTTCCCGGAAGGCGTGCTCGCCGCGTCCTGCGAAGATGTCCGCAATGCTCCCATGGGCAGCAACCACCACTGCGTCGGTGTCCACGAACGGAAGACCAAGCTGCTGGGCCAACTGCTGGCCTATGGCCGACTTGCCAACAGCCATGGGCCCCACCAAAACAACGGGACGGGCGGAGCAGCCATCCAGGACAGAGCGGACCACTAGCGGCCGACCGAGTCCAAGGTGGCCGGAATGCTGTCAAGATAGCTTTGCAGGTTCCGCTGGGTCTCCGCCACGGAATCGCCACCGAACTTCTCGGCAACAGCCTCCGCGAGAACCAAGGCAACCATGGCTTCGGCAACGACACCGGCGGCGGGAACAGCACAAACATCGGAACGCTGGTGGTGCGCCTTGGCAGGCTCGCCCGTGCTCACGTCGATGGTGCGCAGTGCGCGCGGAACAGTAGCGATCGGTTTCATGGCTGCACGAACACGCAGCACTTCCCCGATACTCATGCCGCCTTCGATGCCACCGGCACGGTTGGTCTGGCGGACAATCCGGCCGTCGTCGTCCTTGACGATTTCATCGTGGGCTGCCGAGCCGCGGCGGGCAGCCGTAAGGAACCCGTCGCCGACTTCAACGCCCTTGATGGCCTGGATACCCATAAGCGCAGCAGCAAGCCGCGAGTCAAGACGGCGGTCCCAGTGGACGTAGCTGCCCAGTCCGGGCGGCAGGCCGTACGCAAGTACTTCAACCACGCCACCGAGGGTTTCGCCTTCCTTGTGGGCTGCATCCACCTCGGCGACCATCGCGTTGGATGTCTCGCGGTCAAAACAACGAAGGGGGTCGGCGTCGAGGGCCAGCACGTCCCGGGGTCCGGGCAACGGCTTGCCTTCAGGAACGGTGACGCTGGCAATGGACACAGTGTGGCTCACCAGTTCCACGCCCAGCTGCTTCAGGAACTGCGCAGCGACGGTGCCGAGGGCAACGCGGGTGGCAGTCTCCCGTGCACTGGCGCGTTCAAGCACCGGACGGGCTTCGTCGAAGCCGTACTTCTGCATACCCGTGAAGTCCGCGTGCCCGGGGCGGGGACGGGTCAAAGGGGCGTTACGGGCCTGGTCGGCGAGGATCTCCGGGTCCACCGGATCGGCAGACATGATCTGCTCCCACTTGGGCCATTCGGTGTTTCCAACCTGGATGGCTACCGGCCCACCCTGGGTGAGCCCGTGCCGGACGCCACCCATGATGGTGACCTCGTCCTGTTCAAACTTCATGCGGGCGCCACGTCCGTAGCCGAGGCGGCGACGCGCCAGCGCGTCACGAATTTGCCCGCTGGTGAGTTCAACACCGGCAGGCACGCCTTCAACAATTCCGATCAGAGCCGGACCGTGGGATTCACCGGCAGTCAACCAACGCAACATATAACCAATCCTGCCATGTAGGGCCTCTAGAACACCCGCCGGGGAAGCCCGACTGAGTCGCACATCACATCTATGACGGCGGTATCAACGTCACAGCCGCTGAAGAGCCGTATCTGCTCTGCCGCCTGGTACATCAGCATCTCCAGCCCCGGGACTACCGCTCCCCCGTGGCCGCGCCAGGCTTCCGCAATGCGGCTTGGCCAAGGATCGTAGGCGACATCCAGCAGGACACCGGCCCCGGTTCCCGGCAGTGCCGCCAGTTCCTCGGCCAAATCGTCAGCGGCGCGGGGCGGGAAGGTCGATATCACCAGGTCCGTGCCCGCTACAGCCGTGGCGGCCTCCGTCAGCGGCCTGACGGAGAGGGAGATCCCGACGGCGGCCGCGGCGGCTTCGGCGTCACCGGCACGACCGGCGTCGCGGACGAAGACGTCCACGTGGTCCGCGCCAAGTTCATGGACGGCGGCGACCGCAGCAGCGGAAGTACCGCCACCACCGAGGATGGCGGCGTGCGGGGTGGTGGCAACGCCGGCATACCTGACCGACTCCACGATGCCCGCGACGTCGGTGTTGTATCCCGCCCGACGCACCGCGCCGCCGTCGTACTCGAAAACGACTGTGTTGATGACGCCCAAAAGGGCGCCGGCGCCCCGGACCTCATCGACTTCACGGACCATGGCCGACTTCAGCGGCATGGTTACGGACAGGCCACACCAGGAGTCTTCTGCCCGGAGCGATTCCATGAAGGCCGGAAGGCCGGCAACGGTGACATCGATGGCCGAGTACCCGATGTCCACACCCAGCTTGGCGTAGGCAGCAGTATGCAGCGCCGGAGACTTCGAGTGGGAGATCGGATGGCCAAGGACCGCAGCCCGACGACTCACACACACCGTCCCGCGTTGGCCTGGCACCATGCGTTGTATTGCTCAACATAGGTGTTGTGCTCAGCCAGCGTCTTGGAGAACTTGGTCTCCTTGGTATCCAGGTTGATCGTTACCCAGTACATGTAGTCGTTGGGCGTCGGCTTGGCCGCGGCATCGATCGCGGTCTTGCCCGGAGAACCGATGGGACCCACCGGCAGACCCACATTTGCGTACGTGTTGTACGGGTTGGACTTGTCAGCCTTTTCTTCTTCCGTGACATGGAAGGACTTCCTGCCCAGCCCGTAGGTTACCGTGGCGTCGGATTGGATGAGCCCGCTGGTTTCGACGTTGTTGGGCTTGAGCCTGTTGTAGATGGCGCCCGCGACGTTTCCGTAGTCCGCCTGTCCGCCCTCCGCCTGCACGATGCTGGCGATGGTCACGGTGTCGTACTGCTTGGCGGGATCGGTGATTCCCTGGGCTTTGAGTTCATCCAAAGTGGTGGTGACAAGCTTTTGGATGATGTCCTTGGCGGAAGTGCCGAGTTCAAAGCGATACTCCCCCGGTGCCAGGAAGCCTTCGAGGTTCTTGGCCTTGGCCGGAACGCCGAACTGCCCAGGAGCCTGGTTGAGGGCGTTGAGCTGCTCCATCGGAATGCCTGAGCCCTTGGAAATGGCTTCCAGGGACTCGGTGATACGCAATCCAGCGCTCAACGCGAAGTACATGACCTTGGAGGTGTCCTTGTTCACCAGGACCGCAACGGCGTCCGAGTTCTTCATCTCAGTCCGGAATGTAAAGTCACCGGGCGACAACTCACCGCCCTGGCTCGCGAACTCCTTGACGAACGAATCGGCGTCCGCCACAACATGTTTCTGCACGAGGTCGTTGGCTACAGCTTTGGGTCCAGAGCCTTGGGGCACCGTGACGACGACGGAACCCGTGCCGGGTCCCGGGTAGTCGGTAACCTTGTCCATTCCCAGCAACGGCTTCAGGAACTGCGCGCCAACGGCGATGGCAGCGACGAACACTCCCAGCGTCAGGAGGAGGGCAAGGACACGACGACGGCGGCGCGCCTTCTTCGCGGCGGCTTTGGCCGCCGCCGTGGTCACTGCAGGCGCCAACAACTCGTGGGGATGATCGTCGTGGTGGAGCTCATCGTGGTGGAGCTCATCGTGGTGGAGCTCATCCGGGTGCAGCCCGTCGTGAAAGCCATCATGGGCTGCTACGCCGTAGTGCGCGTCATGCTCGGCGTACTCATGGGCTTCGAGGGGTAACGCGGAATGCTCAGCGTGGACCAGTTCCCCTTCACCATGCCCGGCATGGGGGTGGTCGAACCCGTCATGGTTGATCGATCCAGGCTCATGGTCCGGCGCAGGCTCATGGTGCTGCGCAGGCTCATGGTCCGGCGCAGGCTCGTGGTCCGGTGCAGGCTCATGGTCCGGTGCGTGTTCTTGGGGCGCAGGGGCTGCTTCGGGGGTGACCGGCGCGTGCACCACGTCATCATGCTCGACGTTCCCGCGCTCATTCTGAAGCTCGGCTACCGGCTTCTGGGCGGGTACCGGCGGGGCGGCAGGTGCTGCCGGCGGGGCGGCTGCTGCCGGAGGGTTGGCGGCAGGCGGGGCTGCAGATGCCGGCGGCGCTTCGGGGACGCGTGGAGCTGGAACAGCAGGAACGGGACGTGGAAGTTCCGCCTCTGTTTCGACCGACAAGGAATCTTCGCCGGGGGTCGCTTCGGGAACGGGTACGACGTTGTGGTTCTGCGTGGCGAGGAATCGTTCCCGCGCCCGCAGCTCTTTGCGGGTCAGCGGCATGCCGCCGCCGGCGGTACCGCTGGAGGGGTCGTTGTTGACCGGGCTCACAGTTGCAGTCCCCTCGTTGAAGTATCGGGTTCACTGCCTGAGGCAGCCTGCAGCGTTGGGGCACTGCTGGGCTTTTCGGACTCCGCCGGTGCCTGCACTCGGCGGCCGATGTCCGTTCCTCTGGCTTTTTGCATGTCGATCGCGTGCTGGAGTATTCCAGCAGCAGCAACCTGATCAACCACTTTACGGTGATTCCTGCTGCTCATGCCAGCTTCGTGCAGGTTGCGGTGTGCCGTAACAGTGGAAAGCCGCTCATCGACGAGGTTCACGGGAATGTCCAGACCGGCGCGGGCCAGCTCTTCCACAAGGAGCAATGCGTACTCGGCAGCCATGGCCGCGGAGCCGCGCTCCTCCCCCTTCATGGTGCGGGGAAGGCCCACAAATATTTGCACCGCAGGCAGCTCAGCGGCGTGTTTGACCACCAAACGGACATCGGAGTTCTTTTTGGCATCGCGCCCTACCGTCTTGAACGGCGTGGCGAGAATGCCGTCAGGATCGCACTGGGCAAGGCCAACCCTGACGGTACCGACGTCTACCCCCAGCTTGATACCCCGGGGGTAGACGTCATCGTTAGTACGGGCGGACACCGTCAGCGCTTGGCAATCGCGTCCACCACCGCTGTGAGGGCCTCAGAGACCTTCGCAGCGTCGGTGCCACCGCCTTGGGCGACGTCGTCCTTGCCGCCACCACCGCCACCGAGGATGCCTGCAGCCAGGCGGACCAGCGCACCGGCCTTCACTCCGGCCTCGCGGGCGGCTTCGTTGGTGGCGATGAGGATGACCGGGCGATCGTTGCTGACCCCGGCAACGGCCACTGCGGCGGCGTCCGAACCGAGACGGCTGCGCAGGTCCAGGGCAAGGTTCCGCAGGTCATCTGCGCCGCCCACCTGGCCGGCGTCGTGGGCAACTACGCGCACGCCGGCTGCGTCCTTTGCCGTTCCGACGAGGTTGGCGGCTGCTGCCGTGAGCTGTTCCTTGCGGAGGCGGTCGAGTTCCTTCTCCGTGGCCTTGAGCTTGTTCAGCGTGCTCGAGATGCGATCGGCAAGCTGGCCGGACGGGACCTTCAAAAGCTCGGTCAGTTCAGTCACCAGTGCGCGCTCCGCGGCAAGGTGACGGAACGCGTCCAAGCCTACGAAGGCCTCGACGCGCCGGTTTCCCGAACCTACGGACTGCTCGCCCAGCAGCGAAAGGCTGCCGATGAGGGAGGTGTTGGATACGTGGGTGCCACCGCACAACTCACGTGACCAGGCGCCGTCGATCTCGACGACCCGTACCTCGCTGCCGTAGTTCTCGCCGAAGAGGGCCATGGCGCCCAGCGCCTTGGCCTCTGCCAGGCCCATCACCTTGGTGTCAACGCGGTAGTTGTTCCGGATGGCGATGTTGGAGACTTCTTCAATCTCGGAACGCGTGGCGGGGCTGAGGCCCTCACCCCAGGCGAAGTCGAAGCGCAGGTAGCCGGCCTTGTTGTAGGAGCCTCGCTGGGTAGCTTCGGGCCCAAGGATCTGGTGGAGGGCGGCATGGACAATGTGCGTTCCGGTGTGGGCCTGCTCTGCGGCGTGGCGGCGTTCACGGTCGACGGCGGCCCGCACCAGTGCGTCGGAGGCAATCTCACCCTCGCGGACGATGGCCTTGTGGACGCTCAGGCCCTTGATGGGACGCTGGACGTCAAGGACCTCCACCACGAAGCCGTCACCGGTGATGAGGCCGGTGTCTGCTGACTGGCCGCCTGCTTCGGCGTAGAACGGGGTTTCGTTGAGGACAAGCTCAATTTCGTCACCCGTGGAGGCATGTGCGACAGCACGGCCTGCGCTGACGATGCCCCGGACCTTTGCTTCGCCCTCAAGTTCGTCGTAGCCCGTAAAGACGGTCTCACCCTTGCCGAGAAGCTCCTGGTAGGCGCTGAGGTCGGCGTGGCCGCCCTTCTTGCCCTTGGCATCAGCCTGTGCGCGCTGGCGCTGTTCAAGCATGAGCGCGCGGAAGCCTGCCTCATCAACCTTGAGGCCGGCTTCTTCGGCCATTTCCAGGGTCAGGTCGATCGGGAAGCCGTAGGTGTCGTGCAGCGCGAAGGCATCGGCACCGGACAACGGAACTCCTGCAGCTTTCGATTCGGCCACAGCGTCTTCCAGGCGGGCCGTTCCCGAAGCAATGGTGCGGAGGAAGGCCTTCTCCTCGGCGTAAGCAATGCGGCTGATGCGCGCGAAGTCGGTTTCCACCACCGGGTAAACGCCCTTCATGGCGTCGCGGGAGGCGGGAAGAAGGTCAGGAAGGCATGCCTTCTCGACACCGAGGAGGCGCATGGCGCGCACAGCCCGGCGGATGAGGCGGCGCAGCACGTAGCCACGGCCTTCGTTGGACGGCGCCACACCATCGGCAATGAGCATCAGGGCGGACCGGATGTGGTCCGCGACGACGCGCATGCGGACGTCATCGGTGTGGTGCGGGTCCTCCGGCGACTCGGCCGAAGTGTACTCGCGGCCGGACAGTTCGGCAGCTTTGTCGATGACCGGGCGGACCTGGTCGGTCTCGTACATGTTCTCGACGCCCTGGAGGATCATCGCCAGGCGCTCCATGCCCAGGCCGGTGTCGATGTTCTTCTTCGGCAGCTCGCCGACGATATCGAAGTCCACCTTTGAACGGACGTTTTCGATCTGGTACTGCATGAACACAAGGTTCCAGATTTCGATGTACCGGGTTTCGTCGGCCAGCGGGCCGCCTTCGATGCCGTACGCCGGGCCGCGGTCGTAGTAGATTTCCGAGCATGGGCCGGCGGGGCCGGGCTGCCCGGTGGACCAGTAGTTGTCAGCCTTGCCCATGCGCTGGATACGCTCAGCCGGGATGCCGGTGTTCTTGAGCCACAGTTCCTTGGCTTCGTCGTCCTCTTCGTAGACCGTCACCCAGAGGCGCTCGGCAGGCAGTCCGTAACCGCCGTCGTCCACGCTGGTGGTGAGCAGTTCGAAGGCGAACTTGATGGCATCTTCCTTGAAGTAATCACCAAAGGAGAAGTTGCCGCACATCTGGAAGAACGTTCCGTGGCGGGCAGTCTTGCCTACCTCCTCGATGTCACCGGTGCGGATGCACTTCTGGACGCTCGTGGCACGGCTGTAGGGCGGCTCTTCGCGGGCGGTCAGGTAGGGAATGAACGGCACCATTCCGGCCACAGTGAAGAGAAGTGACGGGTCGCTGGAAACGAGCGACGCGGAGGGAACGGCGGTGTGGCCCTTGCTGACAAAAAAGTCCACCCAGCGCTTGGTGATCTCCTGCGACTTCATTAGCTGATTACTTACCCTTCTCAATTCACTGCACACGATGTGCGCGGTACCGGCTGGTGCCGTTCCGCAGCTTTCCATTCTGCCCTGTTGAGGGCCTGGGAGCGAACCGCTCCGCTACCGTCCGCCTGCTACGGCGTCGTCAATTCCAAGCGCTGCGCGGAGATCCTCTTCCCGCTGGTGCATGCCGGACCGCACTGCGTCGGCGAAGTCGAACAGCCCGTCAGCCATCCGGCCAACCGCACGGTTCAAACCTTCGGGGCCCAGGTTTGCCTGTGCCTCGGTGATCTTACGGAAGGCGATGACGCCGATTGCGACGCCAATGCCCATCCAAACAATTCTCTTCATCGGTTTATGGTCTCCCGTTGATTCAGCGGCTGCGACGGCCGGAGGAAGGGGTCCGGCGTGCGGCGAAAGCCGAGCGGACTCCGTAGCTGAAAGCAGCCACCTTGATCAGCGGCGACCCAACCGTGGCGGCCACGAGCGAGGACAGCGCGGAGATGTTGGCTGACGCGTCCGAGACGTTGGAGGCGATGCCATCGACCTTCTTCAGCTGCTGGTTGGTGGTAGTGACCGTGGCAGTCACTTCGTCCATCAAAGGCGTGGCGCCGTCGCTGATGGAACGGATGGAGGTGCGGACCTCATCGAAAACGCCGCCCAACTTCAGAATGGGCACAGCCAACAGCAGAACCAGGAGCGCGAAGACTCCTGCTGCGATGAGGCCGGCAATGTCGCCACCAGACATAGAACACTTCTCCTAGGATCGTTGCGCTGCCTTGCACCAGCCGCATCGCGGCTTTGGCCAAGGCCTCCCCCAGTACCTTACCTATAGTGGCCCGGTACCTTATAGACAAAGAAGCCCGCGGCGGTTGCCACGGGCTTCTTTGTCTGTGCTGCTTGAATTTAGCGAGCGTAGAATTCGACGACGAGCTGCTCTTCGCAGATCACGGGGACCTCAGAGCGCTTCGGGCGACGAACCAGGCGTGCCTGCAGGGCGTCGATCTTGACGTCCAGGTATGCGGGCACGTTGTTCAGGACGTGTGCACCGGCAGCGGCGACCTGGAACGGTGCCATGACCTCGGAGCGGCTGTGAACGTGGATGAGCTGGCCTTCGCCAACGCGGAAGGACGGGCGGTCCACGCGGACGCCGTCAACCATGATGTGGCGGTGCACGACGAGCTGGCGTGCCTGTGCGATGGTGCGGGCAAAGCCTGCACGGAGCACGAGGGCGTCCAGACGCATTTCGAGCAGCTCGACCAGGTTTTCACCGGTCAGGCCCTTGGTGCGGCGTGCTTCTTCGAAGGCACGGGTCATCTGGGCTTCGCGGATGCCGTACTGGGCGCGCAGACGCTGCTTTTCGCGCAGACGTACGGCGTAGTCGGAGTCCTGCTTCTTGCGGGCACGGCCGTGCTCACCGGGGCCGTACGGGCGGCGCTCCATGTACTTGGCGGCCTTGGGGGTCAGAGCAATGCCGAGTGCACGCGAAAGGCGTGCGGTACGGCGAGCACGAGTGTTGTTAGCCACTTGTGTCCTTCCAATTACTGCGGTGTATCTGTGTTACTGGCCTCCATCAGGGAGAGCATCGGCCAACCGCTGCCTCTTGCTACTGGCCCGGGCGCGCAGCACCGTTGAAGAAATCTTCAAGGGATTTGGCGTCGGGTCATGCCAGACAAGGATCAATGCTACCACGGGCGTTGGAACCGCCCTGCCTCCGCTACTCGCCGCGGACGATCTTCCGGAGCCGCTCCAACCTGGCCGCAATATCCCGCTCCGCGCCGTTGTTGGTGGGCTGGTAGTAGTCCTTGCCGACGAGGTCGTCCGGCGGGTACTGCTGGGTGGCTATCCCGTGCGGCTCATCGTGGGCGTATTTGTAGCTGGTGCCGTGGCCCAGTTGCTTGGCACCGGGATAGTGGGCATCCCGCAAATGCATCGGAATGCCGCCGCCATAGCCTGCACGCACATCCGCCACCGCTTTGTTCAAGCCCATGTAGGCGGCGTTGGATTTAGGCGCCGTTGCAAGGTGCACCACGGCCTCGGCCAGCACAATGCGGCCCTCAGGCATGCCGATCAACTGCACAGCCTGCGCCGCTGCCACGGCGGTCTGCAATGCGGTGGGGTCGGCCATGCCGATGTCCTCGGCGGCGGAGATCACGATCCGTCGGGCCACGAAGCGCGGGTCCTCCCCGGCTTCGAGCATCCGGGCCAGATAGTGCAGTGCCGCATCCACATCCGAGCCGCGGATGGACTTGATGAACGCGCTGGCGACGTCATAATGCTGGTCCCCCGCGCGGTCATAGCGCACCGCCGCAGCGTCCAAGGCCCGTTCCGTGTGGCGGAGTTCCACCAGCACCGCGGCGTCCGGCGCTTCGGCTTCGACGGCGGCCGGGTCGTCGACGGCGGTTGAGTCACCGAAAGCTACCCCGGCAGCGGCTTCCAATGCCGTCAACGCACGCCGGGCGTCGCCTCCGGACAGCCGCACGAGATGATCCAGCGCTTCCGGGCTGAGCTCAACGCGGCCTGCGAGTCCGCGGGCGTCGGACACTGCCCTCTGCAGCAGTCCCGAGATGTCATCGTCAGTCAGCGGCTTCAGCGTCAGCAGCAGTGAACGCGACAACAGGGGCGAGACCACCGAGAAGGACGGGTTTTCCGTGGTTGCTGCCACCAGCACGACCCAGCGGTTCTCAACCCCCGGCAGGAGGGCATCCTGTTGGGCCTTGTTGAAGCGGTGGATCTCGTCCAGGAACAGGACAGTGGTCTTCTTGTACAGGTCACGGGCCGTCAGGGCCTCGTCCATGACCCGGCGTACGTCTTTGACGCCGGCGGTGATCGCAGACAACTCAACAAACTTCCGGCCGGGACCGCGGGCGATCACATGCGCCAGGGTGGTCTTTCCTGTTCCAGGCGGCCCCCAAAGGATCACCGAGCTGGGGCCGGCCGGACCGGCAGCCTCCGCGCCGGCCGCCAGTTGCCGGAGCGGGGAACCATGCCCGAGCAGGTGCTGCTGTCCCACAACGTCGTCCAAGGTCCGTGGCCGCATCCGCACTGCCAGCGGACTGCGTTGGGACGCCATCCAGTTGGCGTCCGAGGGTCCCCCTGCGGCAGGCTGCTCCTCCGACTCGTCGTCGTCCACTGCGCCGGCACCAAAGAGATCTTCCACATGGATAGGCTACTCATAGTTCCAGCAAAGGAGACATCGACGTGCACCGCCCAGCATCAGCCCCGCAACGCAGGGGCGGCAGCAGGACCGCCTTAGTGCCCGGGGAAAGGCTGCAAGGGTGGGTGGCCCGGTTCGCCTCAAGCCACGGCCCGGTTGAGGAAGACCTGGACGACGGCGGCTTGCTGCTGCGGGCGGCCGACGGAAGTGAGGCCCTGCTGCGACCGCCGTGGCCTGCTGACGGAAGGCCGGGGCGCGGGGCGACAGAGCTGGACCGGCTCGCCTCGCTCGCCACCCAGGAGCGCGGTCTCGGGCTGCTGCTGGTCCGGAGGGGTGGCTACGCCCTGGCTGCTGCCAGCGGTTCCACCATCTTGGCCTCGAAAAGCGGTTCGCGCTTTATCGACGCCAAAACCACGGCGGAACACGCCGCACGGATCTTCTCCGGCCACAGGATTGAGTACATCGTTCCCGGCGGTGACCGGACCTTGGTGGACCAGGTCCTCGCCCACGCATCCCTCAAGGCAGTTGCCGGCCGGACAAGGCTCGCCTTCCTGGATGTCCAGGAACCGAAGTCAGCCGTACTGCCAAAAGCTGCAGCTGACGCCTGCTCCGTCCGGATTACGGTGTCGGATGCACCTGTTCAGCAACCGCCTCAGCAGCCGCCGGGCGCTCGTTTCAGCGGCGCCTGACGATAAAGATAGCCACCTTGGTCAGTAAAACCCGCCTGCAAGTAGAGGTCCCGGGCTCCTTGATTGGCCGCGGTAACCAGCAGCCAGAACCCTTCGAGTCGCCGTTGGCTTCCGGCGCGCAACAACGCATCCAGAATCCTTGTAGCGTATCCACGCCTGCGGTGCGCCGGCGATGTCGCCATGCTGTAGATACCGCCCCAGCCGTCCACCAAGGCGAGACGCCCGACGGCGGCGGGAACGCCGTCGTCGTCCCTCAGCAGGGCGTAGAGCGAGGGGCAGGCGGCAAGAATTCTGTGGGCGACCGACAGCTCTGCCTCGCCGCCGCGGCCATCCACCGACCACCACAGGTCCAACCATTCCCGGGTGGGATGGTCGTTGAGTTCTACGCCAGGCCCGGGGGCAGCCGCGGATGTCCCGGCAGCGTCCCTGACCATGATCCTGGTTTCTGACTGCCGGGTGAAGCGCTGCTCGTCCAGGACGGTATTGAGGTCTTCGCTGCGGGGATCGTTGAAGACCTGGAAGATCAGGGGAAGCCGCCGGTCCCGGTACCAGCGCGCGGCGGCCTGGACCGACCGGCTGATGCCGTCGTGTCCGGTCTGGTGGGACACCCTGGGCCACACTGAGTTTGCCCGTTGCGTCACTCCCTCCGAAGCGCGCAGCACCCACTCCCCCGTCTCCTCCCGGTCAAGGGCAGGCCAGGCCTTATCCATGAGGTCTTCAAGGAGTGCTTGCTCCATCATCTGCGGCACCTCTCATATGCGGGAAATTATGTGGCACGAACACCAAAAGGCCCCCCACCATGGTGGAGAGCCTTTTGGCCAGGACTTTACTCGGACGCGGTTGCCGGCTTGGCCGCAGGTTTGGCCTCCGGCTTGAAGTCGACGCCTGCCTCCTTGCGCTGCTGTGCCGTGATCGGAGCAGGCGCCGCAGTCAGCGGGTCATAGCCGTTGCCCGACTTCGGGAAGGCGATGACGTCGCGGATGGACTCCACACCGGCGAGCAACGCGACGACGCGGTCCCAGCCGAGCGCCATTCCGCCGTGGGGAGGTGCGCCGTACTTGAAGCCCTCCAGGAGGAAGCCGAACTTCGTCTCAGCGTCTTCCTTGTCCAGGCCCATGAGCTGGAACACCCGTTCCTGCACGGCCCGGTCGTGGATACGGATGGAACCGCCGCCGATTTCGTTGCCGTTGCAGACGATGTCGTAGGCGTAGGACAGGGCCGACTCCGGGTCCTTGTCGAACGTGTCCAGGAATTCGGGCTTGGGCGAGGTGAAGGCGTGGTGCACTGCTGTCCACTGGCCACCGCCAACTGCCACGTCACCGGAAGCGACAGCAGCGGCGGCCGGCTCGAACATCGGGGCGTCCACGATCCATACGAAGGCCCAGTCGTTGGGATCGATGAGGCCGGTACGGTGACCGATCTCAACGCGCGCGGCACCGAGCAGTGCCCGGGCGGCAGACTTCTCGCCGGCTGCGAAGAAGATGCAGTCTCCCGGTTTCGCACCAACAGCGTCCGCCAGGCCTGCACGCTCGGTTTCGGTGAGGTTCTTGGCGACCGGACCGGCCAGTTCGCCGTCTTCCTTGTAGAGCACGTAGGCCAAGCCCTTGTGACCGCGCTGCTTGGCAAATTCCTGCCAGCCGTCCAGGGTACGGCGTGGCTGGGACGCGCCGCCCGGCATCACGACAGCACCAACGTAAGGGGCCTTGAAGACGCCGAAGTTGGTGTCCTTGAAGAAGTCGGTCAGTTCAGTCAGCTCAACACCGAAACGCAGGTCCGGCTTGTCGGAGCCGTACTTGGCCATGGCGTCCAGGTACGTCATGCGGCGGATCGGCGTAGGGATTTCGACGTCGATCAGCTGCCACAGTGCTTTGACGATTGCCTCGCCGAGTTCAATGACGTCGTCCTGGTCCACGAAGCTGGCTTCGATGTCCAGCTGGGTGAACTCCGGCTGGCGGTCTGCGCGGAAGTCCTCATCGCGGTAACAGCGGGCGATTTGGTAGTACTTCTCGAAGCCACCCACCTGGAGAAGCTGCTTGAAAAGCTGCGGCGACTGCGGGAGGGCGTACCAGGAACCCGGGGCCAAGCGGGCCGGAACAACGAAGTCACGGGCGCCTTCCGGCGTCGAACGCGTCAGCGTGGGTGTTTCGATCTCGACGTAACCACGCTGGTGGAGGAGCTCACGCGCTACGCGGTTGGCTTCCGAACGGAGGCGCATGTTGCGGGCCGGGCCGGGGCGGCGAAGGTCGAGGTAGCGGTGCTTGAGACGTGCTTCCTCGCCAACCTCAACGTGCTCGTCGATCTGGAACGGAAGGGGCTCGGAAGTGTTGAGGATAACCACGTTGTCGGCGATGACCTCAATTTCACCCGTCGCCAGGGCAGGGTTTTCGTTGCCTTCGGGACGCTTGTTGACCGTGCCCGTCACCTGGAGGACGTACTCGTTCCGGAGGCCGTGGAAGACCTCCTCCTCACGGACAACCACCTGGGCAACGCCGGACGCGTCGCGCAGGTCAACGAATGCAACGCCACCGTGATCACGGCGCCGGCCCACCCAGCCGGCAAGGGTAACGGTTTGTCCAATGTGCTCGGAACGAAGTGATCCGAGGTCATGTGTGCGCAGCACAGCATTCCTTTCAGCATGAAATTTAGAAGGACCGCTGCAAAGGCGGTCCCGTCCGAGTTTACCCGCCCCGGCCGCGGCTCCCGCCAAGGGCGGGAGAAGCTATGGTCGGATCAGGCCGTGGTCACCCGGACATGGAGGTCTTCCTCCGGAGGAGTCCAGGTCGTGGGATCGGCATCAACCTGCTCGCCGGAACGGATGTCCTTGACCTGGTGTTTTCCGTCGTCATCGGTGAACCAGACGAAGGGGATGCCGCGCCGGTCGGCGAACTTGATCTGCTTGCCGAACTTCTCGGCCTTGGCTGCGACCTCGGTAGCGATGCCGCGGCCACGCAACTGGGCCGCGATGTCCTGGGCCGCAGACCAGCTGTCGTCGCTATTCAAAGCAACCAGCACTGCAGTCGGCACAGCGCGTGAGGCCGTGGCAAGTTCCTGGCTGAGGATGCGGGACACCAGGCGCGTCACGCCGATCGAAAGCCCGACGCCGGGGAACTTGCGGTTGCCCTTGCTCGCCAGGGCATCGTATCGGCCGCCGGAACAGATCGAACCGAGCTGCTCGTGTCCCACAAGGACGGTCTCGACGACGGTGCCGGTGTAGTAATCCAGGCCGCGGGCAATGCTCAGGTCAGCGACCACCTTGCCCGGGGCACGCTGAACGGCTGCTTCGATGACTTGCTGAAGCTCGCTCAGGCCTTCTTCGAGGAGGTCATCCTTCACCCCGAGTGCGCGGACCTGCTCGACGAAGGAGGTGTCCTCGGTGCGGATCGTGGCGAGTTGCAGGGCCAGGGCCGCCTGCTCATCCGTGGCGCCGAGCTCAGACTTGAGCAAACCGGCTACCTTGTCGGCACCGATTTTTTCCAGTTTGTCGATGCTGCGCAGCACGCCGGCGGTGTCCGTCAGGCCAATGCCGCGATAGAAACCCTCGGCCAGCTTCCTGTTGTTGATCCGGAGCCGGAAGTCCGGAATGGGAAGGGCGCTCAGGGCCTCAGCGATGACCAGCGCAATCTCAACGTCATAGCGGAACGGCAGTTCGCCGTCGCCTACCACATCGATATCAGCTTGGGTGAACTCGCGGGCCCTGCCTTCCTGGGGGCGTTCACCGCGCCACACCTTCTGGATCTGGTAGCGGCGGAACGGGAAAGCCAGATACCCGGCGTTTTCCACGACATAGCGCGCAAACGGAACGGTCAGATCGAAGTGCAGTGCAAGCGCGTTGGGGTCGGACTTATCGGAACTGCCCTGCTTCGCAGCCTCGCCCTCATCATCCTGGAGACGGCTCAGGCCATAGACCTCTTTATCGATCTCGCCCTTGCGGAGCAACTGGCCGACCGTTTCGACCGCGCGTGTCTCAATGGAAGAGAAACCATGCAACTCGAATGTCTTCCGGAGCGTATCCAGCACATGGAGTTCCACCAACCGTTCCTGGGGAAGCCACTCGGGGAATCCGGACAGGGAGGCGGTACGTGCCATGGTGGAATTGTCTCCTCAAAGAAAGCTGACCCGGGCCTCGACGCCATGCTTTAAGCGCCCGTTCGGCGTTTAGAGGGCGGGCGTCCAGCCGGTCATGCATAAACTATGTGCGGCAGCCAGTTTATGCTTTCCGCGCGTGCACATCTAATGCAGCATGCCGGGTTCCTGTCGGCAGCCATCCGAAGCGGACACAATCAGGAGGACTCTTGGCAACAAGGTCGCGGGATGACCGCGAAGCGAAACGTCGCATCAGGCAAATGGAAGCCAAGCGCGCCCTGCGGCAGGAACAGGGAAAGCGCCGCAAAGGCGACAACATCATTGCCATCGGCGCCGGTGCTGCCTCCGTGGTCCTTGCCGTGGTGCTCCAGCTGACCGTCTTCAGCTCCAACCCCACGGAAGACGAGTTCGCTGCCGCGGAGGCGGGCCTGAATTCGCCGTCGGCATCCCCAGCAGCGTCCAACGGTGCCGACATTCCCAGCCCGGATACAGCAGCCGGCAAAACGTTCACGGGCGAGCTTGCCTTGAACAGCGGCGTCGTGGGAGTCGAATTGAACGGTACAGCGGCACCACAGGCGGCTGCTGTCCTGAAGTCGCTCGCTGATGCCGGTTACTACACAGGGGCCAACTGCCACCGGCTGACCACCTCCGAGACCTTTGGCCTCCTGCAGTGCGGCGCTAAATCAGAGGACGGCGCAGACGACCCCAACTATCGCTGGGGTCCACTCGAAAACACGCCGGCAGACAACAAGTACCCTGCCGGAACCATCGCCGTCGCCCGTACGGGCAACAATGCCTACGGCAACGGGCACCAGTTCTTCATTGTCTACAAGGACACCACCATCCCGGCCGACACGGCTGGCGGATACACCGTTGTTGGCAAGGTCACCAGCGGGTTGGACGTCGTGACGAAGATCGCCGCTGCCGGCCTCAAAGCCGGCGGAAACAGCAGCGACGGCGCCCCTGTGGCACCTGTCACGATAGACTCGTTTTCTCTGAAGTAACCAGCCCCGGGCCCAGGCCCGGGGTGCATTGCCTTAGCAGTCCCTCCAAGCGAAAGACTTTTAGCGGTGACAGACAGTCAGAAATCCGACGAAACAGCAGCAGTGGCCAACGATGAAGCGGTCGAGGTGATCGAAGCCACGGATGCCGGCGCTTCCCCCGAAGCATCCCCCGCTTCGGCTCCCAATGAACCCGCGGCACCCCGCCCCGCGCCGTCGGCAGCGCCGTCGCCCGCGGCTTTTGCGGCACGCCCCAAGGCACCCGCTGCTGTTGTTCCTGCCGCACCCGCAGTATCTGCCGCGTCGCTGGCAGAAGCAGCAAAGTGGGGACGGGCAGAAGGCGACGGCCACGTCTTCCTCACGCTCGATGGTGAGGAAATCGCCGTCGGACAGTACCCGGGAGTCAGCCCCGACGAAGCCCTGGGCTATTTCGCCCGGAAGTTCGACGACGTCATCGCCCAGGTAGTCCTCCTGGAGCACCGGGTGGAGTCCAAGGCGCCGGCAACAGACATGCAGAAGACGGTCACGCACTTGCGCGAGCAATTGGCCGAGCGCAACATGGTGGGCGATATCCGTTCCGCCGAGGCCCGCCTGGATGCCCTGTCAACGCAGATCGTGGAATTGGAGAAGTCTGAGAAGGCTGCCCACGAGGCCGTTCGGGCCAGTGAGCTTGCCGCGCGGGAGGCCATCGTGGCCGAGGCGGAGACCATTGCCGGTCAGGATCCTGCGCAGATCCAATGGAAGACCTCCAGCGCGCGTATGAACGAGCTGTTCGAATCCTGGAAGTCCGCACAGAAGAGCGGCGTCCGGCTCGGCCGCAGCAACGAGGACGCACTTTGGAAGCGCTTCCGCTCGGCCCGCACCGTTTTCGACCGCCACCGCCGCGCCTACTTCTCCCAGCTGGACAGCAACAATTCTGCTGCCAAGTCCGCCAAAGAGGCCCTGATCGCAGAGGCCGAGGCTCTTTCCTCGTCCACTGACTGGGGCTACGCCGCCGGTGAATACCGCAGGCTGATGGACCAGTGGAAGGCCACCCCGCGCGCCAGCCGCAAGGATGACGACGCCTTGTGGGGCCGCTTCCGTGCCGCCCAGGATGTCTTCTTCAGCAATCGCCAGGCCGCCAATGAACAGATTGACCAGGAATACACAGCGAATCTGGCCGTCAAGGAACAACTCGTGGTCGAGGCCCAGGGCTTGCTGCCCATCAAGGACCTCAACGCCGCCAAGAAGGCCCTCCAGTCCATCCGTGATCGCTGGGAAGATGCCGGCAAGGTCCCGCGTGCTGACATGGGCCGGATCGAGGCAGGCCTTCGCAAGGTGGAGGATGCTGTCCGTGAAGCCGAGGAAGAGAAGTGGCGCCGGAGCAACCCGGAAACCAAGGCACGCACGAACAGTGCCCTGACGCAGCTCGAAGCAGCCATCGCGGGCCTCAAGGACGACCTTGACAAGGCTGAAAAGGCCGGCGACCAGCGACGCATCAAGGCTGCTCGTGAAGCTTTGGAAGCACGCCAGGCCTGGCTCGACCAGATCCAGCGTTCGGCCAGCGACCTCGCATAATTCCTTCTGACGCTGTTGCAGGCTCCGATCCGGTTATCCACATAGCCGGATCGGAGCCTGTACTCGTAGGGGGCCCCACGAAATGATCGGTGGATGGTCCCCGCTCTCACATCCCCGCAATTGCTGGACCCGGTTATTCCGGAGCTCTATGCCCCTGGCCGCATCTTCACGTGGAATGAACTGCAGGGCATGGCGTTCGACGGCATCCTGATGCCCCTCTACGGCAAGAACTATTCCTCCCCTGGTGTGGCCATCACCCACCGGCTGCGCGCCCGCGCAGCCGCACTGAGCGTGCCTGAACGTATCCGCACCAAAGTTGTGGCCGGCAGGCTCACTGCCGCCTGGATCTATGGCTGTGCCAAACCGCCGGAGAAGTTGTCCCTGCTTGTGGATGCCAAGCACCGCATTTCCAGCCTTCGCGGCACCCTGCCCTGCAGCCTCCATGAAGTACGGCTGGGGCAGATGGATGTCGTCAGTCTCGGCGGGATGCTGGTGAGCACCCCGCTGCGTACCGCGGCGGACATTGCGCTCCACGTCGAGTCTGAACGTGCCCTGCCGGTGCTGCGTCGGCTCCTGGACAGACAGGAACTGGGTGTACGGCTGCGACTTCTTGTCCTGGCAGTCGAGGCAGCTCCCCGGGTCCCCCACAAGAAGCGCGCCCTGGCCACCCTGGCACAGTTGATGCCGGCAAATGCTATCGGCTAGCAGCAAACCTCTAGCTCCGGCGGCGGTTACCCGTGGTGCGGTAGACGTCGAAAACACCGTCAATGCGGCGCACAGCATTCAACACGTGGTGAAGGTACTTGGGATCACCCATCTCGAAGGCAAACTTCGAGATCGCCACCCTGTCGCTGGACGTGTGGACCGATGCAGCAAGGATGTTGACGTGGTTCTCCGAGAGGATCCGCGTCACATCCGAAAGAAGCGATTTGCGGTCCAGTGCTTCAACCTGGATCTCCACCAGGAACACGCTGGACTGCGTAGGTGCCCATTCGACGTCGACGATCCTGTCAGGCTGGTCACGCAGCCCCGAGACATTGGTGCAGTCTGTCCGGTGCACGGAGACACCGGAACCGCGCGTCACGAAGCCAAGGATGGGATCCGGAGGCACAGGTGTGCAGCACCGGGCCAGCTTGACCCATACGTCACCCACGCCCCTGACGATGACGCCAGAGTCCGAGAATTTGGACTTCGCTACCTGGGTGGGGATGCTGACTTCGTCAAGATCCTCATCCGGAGTCTCATGGCCGCCCAACTGCTCCATGAGCTTTTCCATGACTGACTGGGCCGAGGTATGACCGTCACCAACGCCCGCATACAGTCCGGAGATGTCGACGTAGTGGAAATCCTCGGCGACGGAAGACAAAGCATCATGGGTCATGAGCCTTTGCAGGGGAAGGTTCTGCTTCCGCATGGCGCGGGTGAGCATGTCCTTGCCCCGGTCGATCGCTTCTTCGCGACGCTCCTTGGTGAACCACTGCCTGATCTTGTTGCGGGCACGCGCGGATTTGACGAAGTGCTGCCAATCCTGGCTCGGCCCGGCACCTTCGGCCTTGGAGGTGAAGATCTCCACCCAGTCGCCATGGTTCAATTCACTGTTCAGCGGCACCAGTTTGCCGTTGACCCGTGCACCGATGGTGCGGTGTCCCACTTCCGTGTGGACGGCGTACGCAAAGTCCACAGGGGTTGAACCCGCTGGCAGCGCCATGACTTCGCCCTTGGGTGTGAATACGAAGACTTCGCGGGCGTTGATCTCGTAACGCAGGGAATCCAGGAACTCGCCCGGATCGGAGGTCTCCTGCTGCCAGTCCACCAGGGAACGAAGCCAGCCCATGTCGCCGTCGCGAGGGCTGCCCGGGCCCTGTGCCGTCCGGTTGGGCTGGTCCTTGTACTTCCAGTGGGCGGCCACGCCATACTCTGCGCGGCGGTGCATCTCGTGCGTGCGGATCTGGATCTCAACAGGCTTGCCGCCCGGACCGATCACCGTGGTGTGCAGAGATTGGTACATGTTGAACTTCGGCATCGCGATGTAGTCCTTGAACCTGCCTGGCAGAGGGTTCCAGCGCGAATGCAGGGTGCCAAGGGCCGCGTAACAGTCGCGGACGGAGTCCACCAGCACCCGGACCCCCATGAGGTCGTTGATGTCGTCAAAATCCTTATCCCTGACGATCATCTTCTGGTAGATGGAGTAGTAGTGCTTGGGACGGCCCGTGATGGTCGCTTTGATCCTGGCAGTCCGGAGATCGTCGGCGATCTGGTTCCGGATGACGCTCAGGCTCTTCTCGCGCTCCGGCGTGCGGTCCCCCACCATCCGGACGATTTCCTCGTACACCTTGGGGTAGAGGGCTGCGAACGACAGGTCCTCAAGCTCCCACTTGATGGTGTTCATGCCCAGGCGATGAGCCAGCGGGGCAAAGATCTCCAGCGTTTCACGCGCCTTGCGGGAGGAAGACTCGGCTGAAACGAAGCGCCAAGTGCGTGCATTGTGCAGGCGGTCGGCCAGCTTGATCATGAGGACCCGAATGTCCTTGGCCATGGCCACGACCATTTTGCGGACGGTTTCAGACTGGGCTGCCTCGCCAAAGCTGACCTTGTCCAACTTGGTAACGCCGTCCACCAGCATGGCAACCTCAGGGCCAAAATCCCGTGTCAGGTCCGCCAGGGTGTATGGAGTGTCCTCCACGGTGTCATGGAGGAGGGCAGCGGCCAACGTGGTGCCTGTCATGCCAAGTTCAGCCAGGATGGTCGCCACGGCCACGGGGTGGGTGATGTAAGGATCACCGCTCTTGCGCTTCTGTCCCTGGTGGCTGCGCTCGGCGACTGCGAACGCCCGTTGGATCAGGTCAAAATCTTCCTTGGGGTTGTTGGCCCTGACGGTCCGCAACAGCGGCTCAAGGATCGGAGAGTACGGAGCTACGCCCCGCCCGGTCAGGCGCGCGAGGCGCGAACGCGTGCGTTCCCGCCGGCCCGGAAACGTGGGACGGGCTCCCGGCATGTCCACCGGCACTGCGCCGGAGGCCCGGGCGGGCACGCCCGTTACAGGGACCGCCACAGCTTTGCGGTCGTCTTCCCCGCCCGCTGGTGGTGCCGACGTCGCACGTTCTTCCACAGAAGTACCCCTCACAACCGATTTAATTCTCCCAGTCTATTCCCGGAAGCGAATGCTTCTGCAACTGGACAGCACATGACGATCGGGCCGGCAAGTCAAAGAGCCGGCCACCGCACTGTGGCGGTGACCGGCTCCCTTGGACAAATACAGCTCCGTTGCCGCCTAGACGGTGGCTTCGGCGCGTCGGTGGGCTACCTTCTTGGCCTGCTTGACGAGCTCAGGCTCGCCCTGGCGCAGCCAGGCGTAGAGCGGGGCCGCGATGAAGATCGTTGCCGCAGTGCCAATGAGGATACCCACAAACAAGGCCAGCGACAGGTCGCGCAGGGTGCCCGCGCCCAGGAGTCCTGCCCCAATGAAGAGGATCGCGGCCACCGGAAGGACAGCCACCATCATGGTGTTGATGGATCGGACCAGTGTTTGGTTGACGGCCAGGTTGACCTCTTCGCCGAAGGTACGGCGGGTGGACGTCGTGATGTCCGACGTGTTTTCGCGGATCTTGTCGAAGACCACCACGGTGTCGTAGAGCGAGTAGCTCAGGACGGTCAGGAAGCCGATAATCGCCGACGGCGTCACTTCGAAATCGCTCAGGGCGTAGACGCCCGCAGTGGTGAACATCGTGACGAGCATGCCGACGAGGGCCGACAAGGACATCTTCCAGGTCCTGAAATACAGGGCCATGAGGACCGCGGCCAAACCGACGAAGACCACCAGGCCGATGAGGGCCTGACGGGTCACATCCTGGCCCCAAGTCGGTCCGACGAAGTTGGAGGTGACTTCGTTCTCCCTCACACCATAGGCGCTTGTAAGCCCGTCCTTGATGCGGTTGGTCTCGTCATCGGTCAGCTGGTCCGTCTGGATGCGCATGGTGTTGCCGGCCACGTTTGCGACACGCGGAATGGCATCAGGCACGACATCGTGGACTGCCCGCTCCCCCAGCGCTGCGTCTGTGGTGCTCACGTTTGAAACCGTGAACTCCGAACCGCCGCGGAATTCGATACCGAGGTTGAAGCCACCCTTGACCACCGGGATCAGGATGGACAACGCCACGGCGACGGCCGCGATGATGAACCAGATCTTCTTTGAATTGACAAAGTTGTAGGAACGTTTGCCTGTGTAGAGCTCATGGCCGAAGGTTGCGAAGCTCGTAGTCATTACTTCTCCTCCTTGCTGCCGTTGGAAGAACCAGTCAGTTGGCCCTTCGCGGCAAGCCGCCGTTCGGCGATGGTCATGCGTCGTTCCGCTTCAGCGGCCGCCCCGGCGTTGCGGGGGCGGACCGGCGTCGGCTTGTCATCCGGGGTCCGGAGCCGTCCGGCCCCCCGGTACAGCGGTACCGCGCCCAGGCGGTCGGGCGACAGTCCGGAGAACCGGTGTCCTTCGCCGAAGAACTTGGTACGGGCCAGGACCTGCAGCATCGGGTGCGTGAACATGAACACAACAAGGAGGTCGGCAAGGGCCGTCAGGCCCAAGGTAAAGGCAAAGCCACGGACGTTTCCGACAGCCACGAAGTACAGGACCAGCGCGGCCAGAAGGTTGACGGCTTTGGAAGCCAGGACCGTGCGCTTGGCGCGCTTCCAGCCGTTCTCGACGGCGGACACCAGTCCGCGCCCGTCGCGCAGTTCGTCACGGATACGTTCGAAGTAGACGATGAACGAGTCGGCGGTCTGACCGATAGCCACAATCAGACCTGCGACACCTGCCAGGGACAACCTGTAGTTCTCGGTCCAGCCGAGGATTGCGATGGCAAGGTACGTCAGCAACCCGGCCACTACCAGGGAAGCGATGGTAACAAGTCCCAAAGCCCGGTACTGGAAGAGCGAGTAGACAACCACCAGCAGCAAGCCGATCATGCCGGCAAGCAAGCCAAGACGGAGCTGATCCCCGCCAAGGGTGGCCGAGATTTGCTCCTGGGACTGGATCTCGAAACTGATCGGGAGGGCACCGTAGCGCAGCTGGTCGGACAGGGCCTTGGCACTGGCTTGGGTGAAGTTGCCGGTGATCTGGGGCTTTCCGTCGGTGATGACGGCAAGGGCACGCGGTGCTGAAATCACTTTGTCATCGAGGACAATGGCGAACTGGGACTTCGGGTCTTCCGTGCCTTGCGCCTGGGCGGCCACGTAGAACTGGTTGAGCCGTTCGGTGACTGCCTTGAACTTCGCAGTGGCGTCACCGTTGAAGACGATGTTCACACCCCAGGAGTTGGTCACCGAACCCTGTGCACCCTGAACCTGGGAGAAGGTGGAATCGCTGATGTCCTGGCCCTTGACCTCTACCGGGCCAAGAATGTACTTGACGGCGGGAGTCTTGTCAGTGGCAGGCTCACAGGCCACCAGCGGCTTGGCTGGATCGGAGCGGTCGCGCTTCTCCGTGGAGGGATTGACGCAGTCCAGCGCTTCGAATTCCTTGACGACATCGCCCGTGACCCAGTTGTTGTCGCTGGCGTTGGCCGGTTCTGCGGTCGGCTTGGGCAGCTTGTCATCCGGTGTCCGCTGTTCTGCGGGAACGGCGGCGGGGTCACCAGCGGCGATAACGGGGCGGAAGTTCATGTCCGCGGATGCCTGGATGAGGTCCCGGGTCTCCTTTGAGGGAGTGCCTGGCAGGCTGACCACCACATTGCGGCCGGACTGCGTGCTGATCTCGGCCTCAGCGACGCCGGAACCGTCAACACGCTGGCGGATGATCGCCACAGCCTGATTCAGCTGCTCCTCATTGATGTCGCTTGCACCCTCCACCCGGGGTGCCAGGATCATCTGGGTTCCACCTTCGAGGTCCAATGCGAGCTTGGGCGCCCAGCTCGCATGGCCGGTCATCACCCCGCCAGCCAGGACAGCGGTGAGTACAACGAAAATTGCTCCAAGCCAGGTCAGCACCCTGCGGGCTGAGTTTTTGGGGCCGGTCCGTGCCATTATCGATCTTCCTGTTATCGCCGGACAGCCGCCGGCGGACGCTGGTAAGCGTCTGCCGGCGGCTCTCCGCTGCCGTAGAAGTTTCCTTGCGCGGTGATGCCGCGACTGACGGTGCTAGTTGTCCTTCTTGTCCTCTTTGTTGAGGCGCGCGATGGTCTCTTCCGGAGTCTCGACTGCCGAAGGGGTTTCAGTACCCGCAACGGTCAAGGAAGAAGCGTCATCGGGAACCACCGGGGCTTCCTCAGGAGCAGCCTCAACCACCTTGGTGACAGCCTGGCGGTGGACTGTGGCCTGGTTGCCCGGCGAAAGCTCGATAACGACCTTGTTTTCCGCTTCGTCGATGGACACGATCCGGCCGAAAAGGCCGAAGCTGGTCATGACGTCGACGCCCGGAGCGAACTTGGACTGCATCTCAGCCTGCTGCTGCTGGGTCTTCTTGTTGCGGCGGAACATCATGAAGACAAAAAGTCCAAGCATGACGAACAGCAATATGGTCATTGGATCCACAGGGAAGTTCCGTTCTGTACTTACGTTTTGGTCCACGGCAACGTCCCTGGCAGATCCGCGAGGCTGGCGCATGGATCAAGGACTCGAACGTGCCGAGCGTCATACCAGTCTAGAGGGAAAAGCTGAACACAGCGTGTTAACCGGCTGTATCGATGCTTTCGGCGTGGTTTTCGTCCACGTCAAAGAGCGCAAGCGTCTCTTGTCCGAACACGCCGGTCGGTACCGCGTACCCCAGGTGGGTCCAGGCCGAAGCCATGGCGATCCGGCCCCTCGGTGTCCGCCCCAGCAGCCCTTCCCGCACCAGGAACGGCTCCGCCACTGTCTCGACAGTCTCCGGTTCTTCACCAACAGCGATCGCCAAGGTGGACAGTCCCACGGGGCCGCCGTTGAACTTGGTGATCAGGGCTTCCAGGACGGAACGGTCCAAGCGGTCAAGGCCGCGCTGGTCCACCTCATACATATCCAATGCAGCGGACGCTGACCGGGCGTCGATCTGATCAATACCGTGGACCAAAGCCCAGTCGCGGACCCGGCGAAGCAGCCGGTTGGCGATACGCGGTGTACCGCGTGACCTGCCTGCTATTTCCGTGAACCCGGCCGAATTGACCTTGAGGTCCAGCAAACCGGCCGACCGGCGGAGGACAAGCTCAAGTTCAGCCACGGAATAGAACTCGAGGTGCCCGGTGAAACCGAAACGGTCCCTCAACGGGCCGGGGAGAAGCCCTGCCCGCGTGGTGGCACCCACCAGGGTGAAGGGCGGCAGCTCCAGAGGGATGGCGGTAGCGCCGGCACCCTTTCCGACCACGATGTCCACACGAAAATCCTCCATGGCCATGTAGAGCATTTCTTCTGCCGGCCTGGACATACGGTGGATTTCGTCAAGGAACAGCACCTCGCCCTCCGACAAGGAGGAAAGGATGGCCGCCAGGTCACCTGCATGCTGTATGGCCGGACCGCTGCTGATACGCAGCGGCGCGTTCATTTCCGCCGCGATGATCATGGCCAAGGTGGTCTTGCCCAGGCCCGGTGGACCGGACATGAGCACGTGATCGGCACTGCGTCCACGCATTTTGGACGCCTCGAGTACCAAGGCAAGCTGTTTGCGGACCCGGTGCTGGCCCACGAAGTCATGCAGGTTCTTCGGACGGAGCGCGGCCTCAATGACCCGCTCTTCCGGCTCCTCTCCCCCGCTGACCAGTGACTGCTCAGCCACGGGAGCCTACGCGGTTACCGGCGCGTGCACCGTCCTGGCCAAGCCAACGCAGGGTGGCCCGGAGGATCTGCGCGACGTTGCCGGCCTCCACAAGTTCGGGCGAATCAGCCATGGCTTTGTCGATGCTTCCGTTGGCGTCCTTCTCCGACCATCCCAGGCTGGTCATCGCAGCAACAACCTGCGGCTTCCACTCAGCCTTGATGGCGGATTCCGGAGCAGCACCACTTCCGGTACCGTGCGGGACCAGCTTCCCGGCAAGTTCAAGGACAATCCTGCCCGCAACCTTGGGTCCGATGCCCGGCACCTTGGTGAAGGCCTTGCTGTCGCCGGTATGCGCCGCGACGCGGATGGCTTCGGGCTCGTGCACCGCCAGAACAGCGAGGGCCAAACGCGGGCCGACCCCGCTGACACTAAGCAGGACATCGAAAACTTCGCGTTCGTCGTCGTCCGCGAAGCCGAACAACGTGAGGGAGTCTTCCCGGACGATCATGGAGGTAAAAAGTTTGGCTTCAGTGCCCACGTGGAGGTGGCTCAAGGTCTGTGGTGTGGCGTAGACGCTCATGCCGGCACCGTTGAGGTCAATGACGGCGGTGGACAAACCAACGTGGGCAACGGTTCCACGAAGAAAACTGATCAAGACCCGGCTCCTGAGTTATTGCAGCGTTATTGCGGCTAAAGCGGACTATCCGAACATATCTACGAATACCCTAGCAAGCGCAGCCGGCAATCACCGCTTGCGGCGCGCTTTCGCTTCGGCGTCTGCCCATGCTTTTTGCGCCGGCGTCAGGGATCCGGTGCCGGACGCAGCACCCATTCCGTTGCCTGCACGCCAGGCATGCGTCAAAGCCAACGCGAGTGCGTCCGCGGCGTCTGCCGGCTTGGGCGGGGCGTCCAGGCGCAGGATCTTGGTCACCAACTTGGTCACTGCGTCCTTGTTGGCTGTACCGCTGCCGGTCACCGCAGCTTTTACTTCCGACGGGGTGTGCAACGCCACAGGGATGCCGCGGCGGGCCGCGGCGGCAATGACGACCCCGGAGGCCTGCGCAACGCCCATGACAGTGCTGACGTTCATCTGGGAGAAAACCCGTTCGACGGCGACGACGTCCGGCTTGTGCAGGTCAAGCCACTCATCGATGGCGTGGGCTATGACCAGCAGGCGCTTGTCCAGCGTTAGTTCAGCGGACGTACCCACCACTCCGACGGCGACCATGGTGGCCCGCCGGTTCCGCTCGATGTCTACTACACCGATGCCGCAACGGGTAAGGCCCGGATCGACTCCCAATACGCGAAGAGTCAAGTCCGGGCCTTCCTGTTTGTCATCAAAATCGGGTGCTGCCACGCCTACTCGGCGTCGAGGGCAGCCTGCACTTCCTCGCTGAAGTCCGCGTTGCTGTAGACGTTCTGGACATCGTCCAGGTCCTCGAGCGCGTCGACGAGCTTCATGAACTTCTTGGCACCATCGACGTCCAACTCCACCTGCATGGAGGGAACGAACTCTGCTTCGTCGGTTTCGTAGTCGATCCCGGCTTCCTTGAGGGCATCACGGATGGCCTGGAGGTCCGAGGGTTCGGAATGGATCTCCCAGTTGTCCCCGCTGTCCTTGACCTCCTCCGCACCAGCGTCCAGGACGGCCATCAGGATGTCGTCTTCGCTGAGACCGTTCTTCGGCAGAACCACCACGCCCTTGCGGGCGAACAAGTAGCTGACGGATCCGGGGTCGGCGATGGTCCCGCCGTTGCGCGAGATGGCCAGGCGCACCTCGGAGGCCGCACGGTTCTTGTTGTCGGTAAGGCACTCGATCAACAAGGCCGAGCCCTGCGGTCCGCGGGCTTCGTACATGATCTCGGTGTAGTCGACGACCTCGCCGGTGAGGCCGGCGCCACGCTTGATGGCGCGGTCGATGTTGTCGTTGGGCACCGACGTCTTCTTGGCCTTGGTCACGGCGAGTTCCAGGCCCGGGTTGCCGGCCAGGTCCGGTCCACCCATGCGGGCAGCAACTTCGATGTTCTTGATCAGTTTTGCGAACGACTTTGCACGCCTGCTGTCAATGATGGCTTTTTTGTGCTTGGTGGTCGCCCATTTGGAGTGGCCTGACATGCTTTACGCTTCTCCTCTGATCATTCGAATAAAGAGTTCATGCACACGCTTCTCCCCTGTCACTTCCGGGTGGAAGGAGGTGGCCAGCAAATGGCCGGAGCGCACTGCAACAATTCTAGCCACTCCATGCAAAGCGGCGGTGTGGCCGGCATGGTCAGGATCGACCTGTGCCAGGACGTCTACTCCAGGACCTACCCGCTCAACCCAAGGTCCGCGGATGAACACGGCATGGACAGGGTCCACTCCGTCCTCGTCGGCGCTGAACTCCAGTCCCTTGAAATCGAGGTCCGTTTCGAAGGATTCCCGTTGCCGTCCAAAAGCGTTGCGGCGAACGGTGATATCCATGCCGCCAAACGTCTGTTGCGGGTTTCCCTGCAAGTCGGTGGCAGGGTCTGCGATCTCTTCGGCCAGCAGAATCATGCCCGCGCAGGAGCCGTAGACCGGAAGGCCGTCGGCTATACGCTTTTGGATGGGATCACGGAGTTCAAAGATCCGGGACAGTTTGTCGATGGTGGTGGATTCGCCACCGGGGATGATCAGGCCGTCGATCCCGTCCAGCTCGGCAGGCCGGCGGATACCCACGCCTACAGCTCCAGCGGACTCGACGGCATGAATGTGCTCACGGAAATCGCCCTGGAGTGCCAGGACGCCGATCCGGAGGCCTGTACCCACGCGTGACGAAGCGTCGGAAAGGGGGTTGGTCATTGGACCATCATAGTGCTCCCGCCCGCGCGGCCGGCTTTGGTCAGTGCTCTGCGATCTGAGGCGACCCGGGTTCCATGCCGCGTCTGGGATATATTACAGAGCATGCTTTCCTTCAGCGTTCCCCTCGGCAAGCTGGTCCGCACTCTGTCCCGGCTGCGGGGCGGCGGGTCGGCGTTTCCCGGGCTTGTGGTCGAGAAGATCGACCCCCGGTTCATGCAGCGAACGCTGGCGTCACTGCCACACGGTGTCGCTGTTGTCAGCGGCACCAATGGCAAGACCACAACTACCAAGATGGTGGTGGAACTCCTCGAAAGCCAGGGCCTGAAGGTCTTCACGAACCGTTCGGGCAGCAACTTCACCCGCGGAGTAGCTGCGTCCCTGCTCGGAGAGGTCGATTGGCGGGGACGGCTTGACGCCGATATCGCCATTCTTGAACTCGACGAAGCACATTCCGTCCACTTCGTTAACAAGGTTCCTCCCCGTTACAGCCTGCTGCTGAATGTCCTCAGGGATCAGCTGGACCGGTTCGGCGAGATCGACAAAACGGCCCGGCTCCTGGAGCACATTGCATCCAAGACCACCGACACCGTCGTCCTGAACCGGGAAGACCCCCGTGTTGCGCGGATAGCCAACATCGTCAACAGCCTCGATGCCGTTCATCACCCCGAGGTGCGGTACTTCGGTCTGGACGAGTCACTCCGCAGCACCTTCCCGAACGACGACGAAATGCGGACAGGCAGTGGACCCTCACCGTCCGGCACGTCCGTGGCCGCAGCGTCCGGTGAGGAAGTCGACTTGCCGGATGCCGACGTCGTGCTTCGCCGGGTAGGTGCCCAGGACGCAGACTTTGAGTTCGACGGCAAGACCGTGACCACAACGATGAAGCTGCGCGGCGTTTACAACATCTTCAACGCTGCCGCGGCGTTGTCGCTGACCCGCGCAGTTCTGGGAACCGGCCCCATTGACACCCCAAAGCTCGTCAAAGCCCTTGGCGACGTCGCCCCTGCATTCGGACGCGGTGAAAGCCTCACGGTGGATGGCCAACCGCTCGAACTCGTGCTGGTAAAGAATCCCAGCGGTTTCCGGCTCGGCCTGAAGTCGTTCCCGGCCGGCGGCTACGCAACCATGATCGCGATCAACGACAACTATGCCGACGGCAGGGACATGTCGTGGCTGTGGGACGTGGAGTTCGAGTCCCTGCGCGAAGGCGGAGTAGAGGTTCTTACGGGGGTCAGGGCCTACGACATGGCCCTCCGGCTGCAGTACGACGACGTGCCCTTCGGCGCCGTGGAGCCGGATATAACAGCAGCACTTCGGACCTTTATCGACGGCTCCCGCGGCAAGCCCAAGCGCATTTTCTGCACGTACACATCAATGCTGGCCATCCGCCGCGAACTCGCCAAAATCACCATAGTTGAGGTGGTCTCATGACCTCGGAAACCCAGCCCACCGCCCATTCACCGGAGGAGCGTGGCCAGTCCACCAAGGGCACTATCCGCGTCCTCCAGCTGTACCCGCGCGAAATGAACATCTACGGCGACTGGGGCAACGCCCTGGTGCTGAAGCAACGGATCAAGTGGCATGGCTACACGCCGGAGCTCCTGGAGTACAACGTGGGAGATGATTTCCCGGACGACGTCGACATCATTGTGGGCGGCGGCGGGCAGGACAGCGGCCAACTTGTCATCCAGGACGACCTTCAGGCGCGCGCGGAGCAGTTGAGGGAGCTGGCCGACAACGGCGCCCCAATGTTGGTGATCTGCGGCCTTTACCAGCTCTTTGGAAAGTTCTTCAAGACCAGCACCGGACCCACTATCCCCGGGATCGGGATTCTGGATGTCGAAACCCAGGGTACGGATGAACGCCTCATCGGCAACGTGATCATGAAGTCCGCCGAATTCGGCGACATCATGGGCTACGAGAACCACAGCGGTCAGACCACCTTGGGTCCTGGCGTACAACCTCTGGGGACAGTGACCAAAGGTGCGGGCAACAACAGCAAGGACGGCCATGAGGGCGCCAGGTACAACAACGTTGTGGCCAGCTACCTGCACGGTTCATTGCTGCCAAAGAACCCGGCCATCGCCGACTTCCTGATCCGCACGGCTGCGGAGCGCAAGTTCGGCACTTTCGTGCCGGGATCGCCCGACGACGACTACGCCCGCCTCGCGCGGGAACACGCCGCCCGCCGTCCCCGCTAGGGGCTATTTCTCCTTGGTGATCAGCAGTTCATGTGCACCTGCACTGGCTGCGCCCATGGATTCGACAACGGTTTGGGTCCTCTGGCGGGTTTCGGCGTCGGCCGCGGGTGTGGCACACACGCCCTGCGGGGCATCGCTGGCCACTGAACACCAACGGTAGGGGTCCCGGACAATCACCGAGGGCGCCCACGCGAGGTCGGAGGCAGTCCAGGTGCCTGCAGCGTTTTGGCTGAACTGTGCCCTGACCAGCAGCCCTTCGTTGTTGACCACGTACCACGGTGACAATTCCGTGATGCCGTTGCCTAGCCCGTACACGATCCAGGTGCCTTTGTAGTTCTCGATGGGCAGCACGGAGTGGGTGTGATGCCCGTAGATCATGGTGAACTGCCCGCTGTCCACGAGTGCATGCGCCACATCCTGCTGTTGGGCATTGGGTTCGCTCGCGTATTCGTCACCCGCGTGCATGACTCCCAGGACAATGTCAGCACCGAGGGCCCTGGCTTGGGTCGCCTTGGCAATCATGGTTGCAGGGTCGAGTTCGTCCACAAGCCAGGGGTATTCCGGAATCTGTCCGTTGTGGCCATAGGTTCCGATGATGACCGCGACCTTGGCCGCGTCGGTCTGAAGCATCAGGATTTCCTTGGAGGCAGCCTCCGTCCGGTAGGAGCCGGTGTGCTTCAGCCCTGCGGCATCGAGGGCATCAAGGGTCCTGAGCAGACCCTCAGTGCCGCGGTCAATGGTGTGGTTGCTCGCGGTGGTGCAGGCCTGGTAGCCAATGTCCTTCGAAGCGGTGACAATCTGCGGCGGTACATTGAACGACGGGTAGGCCGAGAAAGGCCCTTCGGGCGTTGCCACCGGGGTCTCCTGGTGGCAGATGGCGAGGTCGCTGCTGTTGACGTAGCGCCGCTGTCCTTCGAGGAGCGGGACGAAGGTGTAGCCGGGCAAGCCAGCGGCGGAGGCGTCTGCCCTTGCCTGCTGCCATAACTGGGTGTGGACCAGCATGTCGCCCGTCACGGTGATGGAGGTACAGCGGAGTTCAGGGCAGGCAGGTCCCTTGCCTGGAGTTGGATTCGGAGCGGGCGTACGTGTGGGCATCGGCGACTCCGCCGCGGGCGACGTTGCTGCGGTGCTCCGGTCCGGATCTGTGTTCTCGGCTACGACGCCACAGGCGCCAAGGGTCATCGCAAGGGCGACCACC
Source organism: Paenarthrobacter sp. C1 (assembly GCF_049315185.1). NCBI lineage: Bacteria > Bacillati > Actinomycetota > Actinomycetes > Micrococcales > Micrococcaceae > Paenarthrobacter > Paenarthrobacter sp. C1. The sequence continues at coordinate 2,544,348 of NZ_CP186052.1, forward strand.
ATGGCAGGCGCTGCCAATCGGCGAAGCCGGATCCATCTCGTCGCAGATGTGAGATTCCCCATGATTTTCATCCTACGGCGAAGTCGTGCCGAAGCAGGCGTGCCGCTCTTGAGGACACGATTCTTACGTGAAAGAGTCACTTCATGACCAATCCCCTGCTTGACCCCAGCCCCCTGCCGTACGGACTGCCGCCCTTTGCGCACATCTCTGCGGCCCACTATGCCGAGGCAGTGGAGGCCGGGCTGGCAGCTCACCTGGAGGAGATAGACGCGATCACCGGCAATGCGGCCCCTGCCACCTTCCTGAACACAGCGGTGGCAATGGAGCGCTCCGGCCTTCTCCTGAACAGGGCAGCAGCGGCCTTCTTCACCCTTGTCTCAGCGGATGCGGGCGATGACATCAAGGCGCTTGAAACTGAACTTTCCCCCAGGTTTTCGGCCCACCAGGACGCCGTATACATGAACCGCGGCCTCTACGAACGCTTCTCTGCCATCGACGTCGACGGCCTCGATGCTGAGTCTGTCCGGCTGGTGCAGGAATACCTCAAGGAGTTCCGCCAATCCGGCATCCAGCTCGATGACGCCGGACAAGACCGGCTCCGTACAGTCAACGCCGAACTCTCCCGGCTGGGCACTGAATTCGGCCAGCGGACCAAGGAAGCCATGAAAGCCTCCGCCCTGCTTCTCGACAACCCGGCCGACCTTGCCGGCCTGCCGGAAGAGGACGTCGCAGGAGCCGCTGAAGCTGCGAAGGCCGCCGGTCACGACGGCAAGTACCTCCTCACCTTGATCCAACCCAGCAACCAGCCCGCTCTCGCGTCCCTCGAAAACCGGACCATCCGCCGCCGTTTGTTTGAAGCGTCCCTGTCGCGCGGCACTGATGGCGGACCACTGGACGTGCGGGAAATTGTGACGGCGACCGTGCGGTTGCGTGCGGAAAAGGCAGCCCTGCTCGGCTTCGCCAACTTTGCCGAACTCGTGGTGGACCAACAGACCGCGCCGGACTTCAGCGATGTCCAGGCCATGCTGCGCCGGTTGGCACCCGCAGCCGTCCGCAACGCACAAGCCGAGGCCGACGCCCTGGCCGGAACCGCGGGACATCACCTCGAGCCGTGGGACTGGGCCTACTACTCAGCCCGGGTCCGGAAGGAAAAATTCCAGGTGGACGAGCAGGCGATCCGCCCCTACTTCGCCCTGGAAAGCGTGCTGAACGACGGCGTCTTCCACGCTGCGACCCAGTTGTATGGCATTACGTTCCATGAACGCGAAGACCTCGAGGGATACCATCCCGACGTGCGCGTGTGGGAAGTCCGCGACGAAGACGGGACTGGCCTCGGCCTCTTCCTTGGCGACTACTACACCAGGGAGAGCAAACGTGGCGGGGCGTGGATGAACTCCCTCGTTGAACAATCCTGCCTCTTGGGTACGCGCCCCGTGGTGATCAACAACCTCAACATCACCAAGCCCGCTCCAGGCGAGCCCACGCTGTTGTCCCTGGATGAGGTCAGGACAGTGTTCCACGAATTCGGCCATGCGCTACACGGTCTGTTCTCCAGTGTTACGTACCCGCGCTTCTCCGGGACATCCGTGCCCCGGGACTTTGTGGAATACCCGTCGCAGGTCAACGAAATGTGGATCATGTGGCCCGAGGTCCTGGCCAACTACGCCCGGCACCACAGCAGCGGGGAAGCGCTCCCCCAAGTCATCGTGGATAAGCTCAACGACTCATTGTTGTGGGGCGAAGGCTTCGCGACGACAGAATACCTGGGCGCCGCCTTGCTAGACCTTTTCTGGCATGTGCTTTCCCAAGCCGACGTACCCGGGGATGTCCTGGCGTTCGAAGCCAAGGCACTTGCCGAGGCATCCATTGCCCACCCTTTGATCCCGCCGCGTTACCGCAGCGGCTATTTCCAGCACATCTTCGCCGGAGCGGGCTACGCAGCCGGGTACTACTCGTACATCTGGAGTGAGGTCCTCGATGCGGACACGGTGGAATGGTTCAAGGAAAACGGCGGGTTGACCCGCGCCAACGGTGACCGGTTCAGGTCCGAACTGCTCTCCCGGGGCAACAGCCGTGACCCTCTGGAGTCATTCCGCTTGTTCCGCGGACGCGACGCCGAACTGGCACCACTCCTGAAGCGCCGCGGCCTCGACTAGGAACGACGGCGGCCGACCACCCTTGAGGGGGTGGCCGGCCGCCGCCGTACGGTTAGCTGTTACCAGCCGCGTTCTGCGAGGCGGTGGGGCTGCGGGATTTCGTCGACGTTGATGCCGACCATCGCTTCGCCCAGGCCGCGGGAGACCTTGGCGATAACATCGGGGTCATCGTAGAACGTGGTGGCCTTGACGACGGCGGCGGCACGCTCTGCCGGGTTGCCGGACTTGAAGATACCGGAACCGACGAACACGCCATCGGCGCCGAGCTGCATCATCATCGCAGCATCAGCCGGGGTCGCGATGCCACCGGCAGTGAACAACACCACCGGAAGCTTGCCCGTGGCAGCGATCTCCTTGACCAGCTCATACGGGGCCTGGAGCTCCTTGGCCGCAACATACAGCTCGTCCTCGGGCAGGGCGGCGAGCTTGGCGATCTCCGAACGGATCTTGCGCATGTGACCGGTAGCGTTGGAAACATCCCCGGTACCGGCTTCGCCCTTGGACCGGATCATCGCCGCGCCCTCGTTGATACGGCGCAAAGCCTCACCCAGGTTGGTGGCACCACACACGAACGGAACAGTGAAGTTCCACTTGTCGATGTGGTTGATGTAGTCCGCCGGGGTCAGGACCTCGGACTCATCGATGTAGTCAACACCGAGGGACTGCAGGACCTGGGCTTCGACGAAGTGGCCGATACGGGCCTTGGCCATCACCGGGATGGACACGGCAGCGATGATCTGATCGATCATGTCCGGATCGGACATGCGGGACACGCCACCCTGGGCGCGGATATCAGCCGGGACACGCTCAAGCGCCATGACAGCCACGGCACCGGCATCCTCGGCGATGCGGGCCTGCTCGACGTTAACGACGTCCATGATGACGCCGCCCTTGAGCATCTCAGCCATGCCCCGCTTAACGCGGCTGCTGCCCGTGACGCTGTTCGCGGACGAACCGGCTTCGTTGCTTACATCTGGTGTAGACACAAAAACCCCTATGGGTAGATAAACGACCTTCTTGCCGGAGGCACGCGCAGCACACGACCGCGTTCAGCGCACACCGGGTTTCAGGTCAAGGTGACCAAGTACTAGTAATAGTAGTCGCACGTTGCATGGCGGCAGTACATTCATTACCGCCTTGCAGGGCAACAAACAGGGGTGTGGTAGGACACCTGCACAATCGGCGGGAGCCGACTCTGGTCAGATGCCAGTTCCCTCGGCCTCTGCCATGGCCTGCTTGCGGACCGTAGCCATTCTTTGGACTACCGTGACAACGCTGGCCAGTGCCAGCAGGACCAGGGTTGCAAACAGCACCACGGGTGGAAGTCCCAGGCCCGTGAGCCCGGCAATCAACAGGACCGATGCGAGTCGTTCGGCCCGTTCTGCAATCCCAACGCTGGCGTGGTAGCCAAGTGATTCGGCTTTGGCCCTCGCGTAAGAGACAACCATGCCGAGGACAAGGCAGACGACGGCGGCCGTCCCGATTGCGGCGTCCTTGCCTCCGGTGAAGAACCAGATAGTGAGGCCCGCGAAAATGGCGCCGTCGGCCAGGCGGTCCAACGTGGAATCAAGAAAGTTTCCCCAACCGCCGCTTCTGCCTTGCAGCCGGGCCATGATGCCGTCCACGACGTCCGAGAAAGCGAAGAACGCAACCACCACAGAACCCCACCACAAGTGGCCCAAGGGGTAGAGGATGAGTCCGCCCAGGATGACGCCGGCGGTGCCCGCAATAGTGACCGCGTCAGGTGACACGCCGATCCTCAGGAGCCAGCGCGCCAAAGGGGTAAAGAGTGAAGTGAAGAAGCCGCGCGCATGCCTATTGAGCATTCGACTCCCCCGGCCAGGCTTCGGCCACTAGTTTCCGGACCTCGTCCAAGGTCTGCGTGATGGCTTTGGTCTGGGCGATGATGGGGAAGAAATTGCCGTCCCCGCCCCAGCGCGGAACTACGTGCTGGTGAAGATGGGCAGCGATGCCCGCGCCGCCGGTAACACCTTGGTTCATGCCCAGGTTGAAACCGCTGGGATTCGAAACCTTCCGGAGCACACGCATGGCGGTCTGGGTAAGATCAGCGAACTCCGCTGTCTCTTCCACCGTAATATCCGTGTAGTCGGGGACGTGGCGGTAGGGGCAAATCAGCAGGTGGCCCGGGTTGTACGGGAACAGGTTGAGCACCACGTAGCAGGTCTTTCCCCGGTGGACGATGAGCGATTCCTCGTCAGAGCGGGTCGGCCCTACACAGAACGGGCAGTCATCCTTGTTCTTGAATTGATCCTGCCCGCCCTTGATGTAGGCCATGCGGTGGGGAGTCCACAGGCGCTGAAACGCATCCGGAACGCCTGCGAGTCCGAAATCATCGGTTACGTCTGCGTCGCCCGGAAGGTCAGCTGCCGCGCCTGTGTTCTCCTGCACCGTCACTTTTCCGTTCCGTCAGCTCTCGCGGTTCTTTACGGCGTCGACTATCCTGCGGACCGCTTCTTCCACGGGAACACCGTTATCCTGGCTGCCGTCCCTGAACCGGAATGACACGGCGCCCGCTTCGGCATCCTCACCGCCGGCAATCAATACAAAGGGAATCTTGTCCTTGCTGGCTGTACGGATCTTCTTCGGGAAGCGATCCGAGGAAATGTCCACCTCGGCACGGATGCCTGCAGCCTTCAACTGCCCGACGACGTCAAACATGTAGTCGTTGAATGCCTCGGCCACGGGAATGCCAACTACCTGGACCGGAGCAAGCCAGGCCGGGAAGGCCCCGGCATAGTGTTCGGTGAGCACACCCATGAAGCGTTCAACAGAACCGAAGAGCGCCCGGTGGATCATGACGGGACGCTGGCGCGTTCCGTCGGCCGCCTGGTATTCCAGTTCGAAGCGTTCGGGAAGATTGAAGTCCAGCTGGATGGTGGACATTTGCCAGGTCCGGCCCAGCGCGTCCTTCGCCTGAACCGAAATCTTCGGGCCGTAGAACGCGGCTCCACCCGGATCCGGCACGAGTTCCAGCCCGGAAGCGGCTGCAACCTCGGAAAGAGTACGGGTGGCTTCTTCCCAGGCGGCGTCGTCACCAACGAACTTCTCTTCGTTCTTGGTGGACAGTTCCAGGTAGAAATCGTCCAGGCCGTAGTCCTTGAGCAGGCCGAGGACGAAGTTCAGCGTGGTAGTGAGCTCGTCCTTCATCTGCTCGCGGGTGCAGTAAATGTGGGCATCGTCCTGTGTCATGCCGCGAACACGTGTCAGTCCATGCACAACGCCGGACTTCTCGTACCGGTACACCGAACCGAACTCGAACAGGCGCAACGGAAGTTCACGGTATGACCGGCCGCGAGAGCGGAAGATCAGGTTGTGCATGGGGCAGTTCATCGGCTTCAGGTAGTAGTCCTGGGCCGGCTTGCGCACCGTGCCGTCCTCGTTGAATTCGGCGTCCACCTGCATGGCAGGGAACATACCGTCCTTGTACCAGTCCAGGTGGCCTGAGACCTCGTACAGGTGACCCTTGGTGATGTGGGGTGTGTAGACAAATTCGTAGCCGGCGTCCACGTGGCGTTGGCGGGAGTAGTCCTCCATCGCCTTGCGGATGATCCCGCCCTTGGGGTGGAACACCGGGAGGCCTGAGCCCAGTTCATCCGGGAAGGAGAACAGATCCAACTCGACACCGAGCTTGCGGTGGTCGCGGCGCTCAGCTTCGGCGATGCGCTCCTGGTAGGCCTTCAGTGCTTCCTTGGTAGGCCACGCGGTTCCGTAGATACGCTGCAATTGCTGGTTGTTCTGGTTGCCCAGCCAGTAGGCGGCCGAAGAACGCGTCAGCGCAAAAGCGTTGGCGATGATCTTGGTGTTCGGAAGGTGCGGACCGCGGCACAGATCGCACCAAACGCTTTCGCCGCTCTTCCTGTCCACGTTGTCGTAGATGGTGATGTCACCGGCGCCGACTTCGACGTTGACGCCTTCAGCGGCGTCGGAGGCGTCGTTCTTCTTGCCGAGTAGTTCCAGCTTGTAGGGTTCGCCGGCCATGGCTTCGCGCGCTTCGTCTTCGGTGACCACGCGGCGGACGAACTTCTGGTTCTGGTTGATGATCTTCTGCATCATCTTTTCCAGCTGGCGCAGGTCTTCCGGAGTGAAGGGCTCGGAGACATCGAAATCGAAATAGAAGCCGTCAGTGATGTACGGGCCGATGCCAAGCTTGGCATCAGGGCGCAGTTGCTGCACGGCCTGGGCCATGACGTGCGCGGTGGAGTGACGGAGGACGTTGAGGCCATCGGGAGATTCGATGGTGACACCTTCGACGTCGGCGTCGGGGGGGAGGACCTGGTCGAGGTCCTTGAGTTCGCCGTTGACACGGGCTACAACGACGTCGCGGCGCTCGAAGAAGAGTTCCGCGCCGGTAGTCCCTTCCGTCACCTTTGTCTCTTCGCCATCGACGATGAGGGTGATCTGTTGGGCATCTGACACGGGTGTCTCCTATTCATAGTTAAGGCTTCATAGCTTGTGGCGTACGGGGACCACAGCCAGCCACCGTCAATCGTATCCGCTCCGGCGAGGGCGGCCAAAGCAGCACGCCGGGCCGGGATTCAGGGTGTTCAGCTTCCCAGCCCGGTAATGGCAAGGTTCCGTGAAATGCCGTGGAGGGGGCCGGGAATCGTGTATTCGTCTGTCGGCACTTCACCGCCGCGGATGAGTTCCGGATAAGGAAGCGATTCGGGCCGGCCAAGGTCCCAGGCCTTGCTCGCGCTCAGGCTGATTCCCCTGGGACCTGTCCTCCTGGTGGTTCCCCGGATCAGCAGCAAGCGTGTGCCGAACAGCAACGGTCCCGATTCTTCCTGGGCTTCGTGAAAGAAAACCGAATCCACACATCCAGTGCCGTCATCGATACTGATGAAGACCACCCGCCGCCCACCGCGCATGGGAGGGGTTTGGGTGGCAACGCGCACCCCGGCCACCAGGACCTCCGTTCCGTTGCGCAAGCCAAGGAGTTGGTCGGCCGTCGTCACTCCCAATTTCGCCAGGAGGGGCCGGTGGCTTTCCATCAAGTGTTCGCTGACATCCACGGCCATGAGGTCAAGCTCTGCCCTGACATTTTCAATCATTGTGGTGGGAGGAAGTTCCGGGGCGAGGTTCTTCAGCTCGACATCTCCCAGTGCAAACGACAACTGCCCTTCGATGACACCGTTCGGTTTTTTTGAGGGATTGTTCTGCATGGCTTGGAGATGCTGAACAAGGTCAGCACGGTTCGCCTTTCCACCGGAGTCTTTGTGCAGGGCATCAAAGGCGCCGAGTTGGGCCAGTCTTTTGATGTTTGGCTTGCTCACCCTGGCCCGGGTCCTCAGATCGGCCAAAGAATCGAAGGGCTGCCCGGCAACGATCCTCTTCAGCTCAGCCTTTGAGAGCCCGTAAATACCCGACAGGCTCAACCGGATGCCGAGTTTGCCATGGTCCGGGCCTTCCACGATTTTCTCAACCCTGTACTCAGCCTGGCTCCGGTTGATGTCCAGCGGCAGGATGGGAATACCGAGCCTGCGGGCTTCAGCCACCAATAGCCGCTTGGGGTACATCCCGGGATCATGCTCCCACAGGCCCGCCAGGAAGGCTTCGGGGTGATGGGCTTTCAGCCAGGCCGACTGGTAGGTAGGAACAGCAAAGGCAGCCCCGTGTGCCTTGCAGAACCCAAAGCTGCCAAAGGCCTTGAGCGTGCCCCAGACCTTGTCCACCACTTCAGGGGTGTAGTTCCTGATCGCTTCCCTACGGAAGTACTTCTCCACCTCGGGTTCACGGACTTCATCACCGAGTGCCCGCCGGAATTCATCAGCCCTTGCCAGTCCGCACCCGGTCATGACATCGAAGGTCTTCAGGATCTGCTCATGGAACACCGTCACACCATGGGTTTCCTCCAAAACTGGTTTGAGGTCCTGATGCGGGTACACCTCAGGTGCAAAACCGTGCCTGTGCTCCAGGAAGGGACGCACCATATCCGACTTCATGGGCCCGGGCCGGAACAAAGAAATATCAATGATGAGGTCGTTGAATTCACGCGGGGCCATCTTCCCGATGAGTTCCCGTTGACCCGGCGACTCGATCTGGAAACACCCCAATGTGTGGGTGCTGCGGATCAGTTCAAACGTTGGCTCGTCGTCGAAAGGAACGGCGTTGAGCTCAATCCTCCCGTCCTCGTCAATGAAGTCCGGCCCTGAGCCTTCCGGTCCTGCCGGGTGCCTTCCTGCAGCAACCACTTCGGCTTTGGAAGGATGCAGCCGGATTACCTCCCTTACGGCGAAGGCCATTGCGCTTTGCATCCGTACCCCCAGGACATCCAGTTTGAGCATGCCCATGGGATCCATGTCGTGTTTGTCGAACTGGCTCATGGGCAAACCAAGGCCGCTGGGCTGGACAGGGGTCCGGTCAAGGAGGGTGGCATCTCCCAGGATGACGCCACAAGGGTGCATGGAAATGTGCCGGGGCAGCCGGTCCAGCCTTTCGGTCAGGTCCACCAGGAGGTCGAGTTGCTGGTTCTCCTCCATTCCTCCGCGTTCCACCCGGCCAGCAAAGTCACGAAGCTCAGGCTTTTCCACCAGCGCTTCGCGGAATTTCCTTGCGGAGAATCTCCAGAGCTGCTTGGCGATATCGCTGACTTCGCCTTCATCCATCCCCAGCGCCATACCGGCATCCCTGACAGCACCACGCGCCCTGTACCCGTTCTGCATGCTCATGAGGGTCACCCGTTCAGACCCGAACCGATCAAAAATCTTCCGGTACACGTTGTGGCGTTCCGCGCTCTCGACGTCGATGTCAATGTCAGGAAGTGTTGACCGGCGTCCGGACAGAAACCGTTCAAAAATGAGGTCGTGGCGGATGGGATCAACCTGGCTGATGTCGATCAGGTAATTGACCAGGCTGGAGGCCCCTGAGCCACGTGCGGCAACCCTGACGCCCATGTCCAGGATCATCTTGGAAACCTCTGCCACGGTAAGGAAGTAGGACCCGAAGCCGAGCCTGCCAATGATCCCGAGTTCGTGCTCCAACCGCGAGCGCACCCGGTTCTCCGCTTCCGTGCTGAGGCCGGGGAAACGTCTGGTGATTCCTGCTTCGCAGCGTTGGGTCAGTTCCACCATGGGGTGGTTGTCGATGCCAATGATGGAGGCCTCGGGCACGACGGGTTGTTTCCATCCCATGTCCGGAACGGGGTCAATCCGGCATTTGTCGGCGAGCGCTTCAGTGTTGGTGAGCAGTTTGTTCAAGTCTGCTTGCCCAAGGCCTGCTGCGTTCATGATTTCTTTGCCGAGCTGGAGCATGTGGTGGCGGTTTTTCAGCCATCCCTGCCCGGTGGGTTGGAGCATGGGCGCGGTGGAGAGCTCGGGGAGGGATTTCAGGGTGCGTGCTGAGTCGAGGACGTCGGCGGTTGCCGCGCCGTCCTGGGCGCAATAGCGCACGGCGTTGCTGAGGATGGCCGGGACGTTGTATTCGAGGGCGAGTTTGAGCATGCGGACGGCATGGGCTGTGCTGAGGGGTTCGCCCGGTGCGCTGAGGTGGGACACGGTTTCAGCGACGATGGTGCCTGGTGGCATGGCGTCGATCCATTGTTTGAAGAGGGTTCTGGGCCTCAGGTATTTTCGTCCGCCCATGGCTCTTCCGACATCGGAGTCCGGTCCGATCATGACCGTGAGGACGGGTTTGAGGGTTGTGGGGTCCAGGGTCCTGGAGGCAAGTTCTCCCCTGGTTACTGCTACGGGGACTGCTCCTCCGGCTTTTCCCGAGGTGCGTGCGTGGGCATCCGATACCAAGCGGCACAGTGCCCGGTATCCGGCACCGTTGTTATGGCCGTGGGCCAGTACGACGACGCGGCCCGCGACCTGGGTGCGGTGGTCGCCGTCGTCGTCGAAGACTGCCAGGTCAACGCCGACGATGGGGTCGATGCCTGCGTCCATGCAGGCTTTGAGGTGTTTGACGGTGCCATAGAGGCCGTCCCTGTCTGTGCAGGCGAGCGCCGTTGCTCCGTCGGCTGCGGCTGTTTGGGCTAGTTCGTCGGGCCAGGAGACGCCGTAGTGCGCGCTGAAGGCGGTTGAGACGTGCAGGTGGGTAAAGCTCAAGGTTCACGCTGCTTCGTCTGGTTCGACGGATCGGGCCGGGGCGGCGTCGTGGATGCGGAGCAGTCTCCACCGGCCGCTGCCGAGGTGCCGAACCAGGTCCAGTGTGATGGCTTGGCCGCTCTGTTGTGGTTGAAGCTGGACCCGCCAGATCTCGTGGTCGACCAGGCCTGCGCCGCCGCCGATGGGTGCACGGTTTTCTTCGACCCACCATTGGCGGCGTTCGAACCAACGGACGGGCTCGTTGGTGACGGTGTAATGCGCCCCTTTCCATTGAACTTCCTGTGGCTGGCCTGTTTCCGTGCAGATCACTCCGACGGACTCGCTGAACAGCCCCATTTCACACCTCGTTACGCCGGTCCGGTTTGATTCGAAAGTATGTTCGAACAATTCCAGTTTACGCCGACGTACGGGCAAAACCTACTTCGAAGTTCCCGCCTGTGCAGAAGCCTTGGAGACACGCTTTCCAACCCGCCTCAGCAAGCCATCACGCCACGGTTGCATTCCTTGCGCCAGCGCGACTCTTCCCATAAGGGCCGAGGCGAGCCTTAGCTGCTGGGTGCGGAGGACGCGCTTTCTGCCATAGGCGGCGAGCGCGGAATCCAGGGGTTGTTCGTTGAGCAGGTCCCCTAACGTCACGGCATCGATGAGCGCTTCGCAGGCGCCCCTGCCCAGGTTTGGTGTCATGGCGTGGGCAGCATCCCCCACCAACACCACGTTGCCCCGGGAGTAGCGGGCCAATGGCGGGGTTGTCCAGATGCGTTGGGCCAGGGAGGTTTCCGGTGACGCCTGGGCAAGAACAGCCTTTACGGCCTCCGAGTATCCGGCATAGCGGCGCCGGGTAACGTCCAGGGCTTCGAGGACATCCACCTTGTCCGGTCCAAGATCCGACCGGTAGGAGGCATACCAGTTGGTTCCGCCTACCGCTGGTGCCAGGCCGAAGATCTCTCCCCTGCCCCAGTACTCGCCGACATCACCGGCCTGGGGCGTGCTTGGGACCACTCCCCTGACGGCCAGGTACGGGGTTGGCCTGGCGGCGCTCCGTTGGCCCCAATGGCTTCGCCGGACCACACTGTTGACCCCGTCCGCACCCACGGTCAGCCACGCTCCACCCGGAACACTGTCAACCCTGCCCACCACGCGGCTTACCGATGACGGCACCGCCGTGCTCAACAGCCTCAGCAGCTCGGGCCGGGATATGCCCACCAGCCCTCCCCCTTCCATGGACAGCACCGCTTCTCCCTGGGGGCTGCGCAGGGCTCCGGCTGTGATGACGGATCCCCGGCTCCGCACAGGACCGAGGATTCCGATTTTCGACAAGGCATCCTGGGCTCCGGGCCACATGGCCAGTGTTGTCCCCACGGTTGGCAGCTGGGGCCTTTGTTCGTACACCGTGACATCGAACGCGCCCGGGTCCAGTCTTGCTGCGAGCGCCAGGCCGGCAATGCCCCCACCGATGATGTTCACCTTTTTCATGCCCACACTATACTACTACATTTGTAGTAACAACAGGGAGTGAAGCTAGACTTTGGCCATGGCCGACCGACGAACCCAGCTAGCCGACGCCGCGCTCGCCGTCGTCGCCGAGCAGGGCCTCAAAGGACTGACCCACCGTGCCGTCGATGCCCGGGCCGGCGTCGCCCTCGGAACCACGTCGAACTACTTCCGCAACCGCGCCGCCCTGGTGGGTGCCGCCGTCGACCGCGTTGAAGAACTGGACAGCCTCCTGCTGCAAGGTGACCACAGGGAGCTTCCGACGACGACGGCGGCCTTGGCGGAGCAGCTCGCCGCTGCGGTCATGGGACTCACCGATACGAACGCCCCGCTCACCAGGGCGCGATTCGTCTTCGCCCTCGACCAGCCCGAAACAGTGGCCGCCGGTCATGAGCGGCTGGTCTCCGCTTTGGCGCAGCTGCTCGAACGCCTGGGATTATCCGATCCCCGGGCCCGCGCCGAAGCGGTATCCGATTACAGCGACGGCCTGGCCTTGCACCTGCTCACCGCACGCAAGGGCAAAGGCGTCGACAAGGCAGCTGTCGCCAAGAACATCCAACTGCTCCTGGAAGGGTGAGCGGCCCTGGATGACCCGGAGGGGTGGACGGCAGCCGGTCCGCAGAGCAGGATTGTGGCATGAGCACCAATGACGCACTCCTGAAGCAGGTCAACATCTCCGCCGCGGACGACCACCTCGTGGCCCGATTCGAAATTGACGGCAACATACCAGGCTCCGGCGCTTACGTCGTGGGCCTTGTTGCTGCCAGCGAAGACTACTCCTCACAGCGCCGGCTCGGCATCGAGTTCATGAACGGCGAAGCGATTTCGTTCTATTCCTTCAACCACTCGCTCAGCGCGGAGGAAAACTACGACATCAAAGGCGTGGAGCATTCCGGCAACGTCATCACCGGGAACTTCCCCATGTCCGCCATCCACGGACTCAGCAAAGGCCACGTCATGACCGCCTTCAGCGAAGCTGACGGCCGGGAATTCCAGTCCGGCGTACCGGTGAACGAAGCACTCTGACTCTCAGAAGAGTCCTTCCACCGGTTCGATAAGTTCCGGTGAGTTGTTGCGGACATTTCCGACGGCGGTCCCCACCGGGTCCAGCGTCCAGTCAGCAGCAGCATCGTGCGCCCTCGAACGGACCATGTCCACCAGCCCTGCGGCGTCCTTCTCCCGCGGATCCAGCCATGCCTCCATTGTCTCTGTGCTCATCGGCAACGGAACACGGTCATGGAGCGCAGTGAGTTCGTCGAACACGGAGGCGCTGCGCCGTGTTCGGGCCGAGTCCGCCGTCGGAGTGTCTGCGGTGAGGATGGACATCGACAGCAGCCAGCGGCCCGGATCGTCCGCCGGTGCCGCCTGGTCCCGCCACCACTCATACAAACCGGCAAACACCAGACCGTGCGCGTCGCCCGGATGAACATAATAGGGCTGCTTGTTCTTTCCCTCGCCCTTCTTCCACTCGTAGTAGCCGTCAGCCGGCACCGCACACCGGCGGGCCACAGCAGCCTTCTTGAAGGAAGGCTTTTCCAGAAGGGTCTCACTGCGGGCATTGATGAGCCGCGCCCCGCCCTTGGGATCCTTTGCCCAGGAAGGCACCAGCCCCCACTTGGCTACATGGAGCTGCCTCTTGACGTTGTCATCGACCAACCGCTCCAAAACGATCGGAACCGCGTCCGTCGGGGCAACATTCCAGGACTTCTCCAGGGCGATCTCGTTCTCAAGTTCGGCATCAAAATCGGCAAGCAGGTCTCCCACCGCACGGGCCATTACGTAACGTCCACACATGGCAACAGTCTGCCCTTTCCCGGGAAAACGCACCAGCGTGGGCCTGTGAGGCAACCCGTCTTCGTCGCCGGACGGGAATTATTCGGCACCGGGTTACCGTTGTTACGAACGAACCACTCCGTGCAAACGACAAATACTGAGGAGAGCTCTGTGGATTTCACTCCCGACTCCGGCACCATCACCATGTTCTCGACCACCTGGTGCGGCTACTGCAACCGCTTGAAGAAGCAGCTGGACGCCAAGGGCATCGGCTACACCGAGATCAACATCGAAGAAGTAGATGGCACGGCCGAACTCGTCGAGCAGCTCAACGGAGGCAACCGCACGGTACCCACCGTCCTCTTCCCGGACGGCACGGCCGCGACCAACCCCTCGGCGTCCGAGGTGGAAAGCCGCCTCGCCGCCTAGGTCCATCCGCATACGGCCGCTGGGCCCGCTCGGAACAATCCGCACACTGTCTGCCACCTGTGATAGACAGAATGGGAATCCGTAGCGGGCCCTGCTGCACTAACCGGGCCCGCCCTCCGCGAGCCCGAAGGGAACCACTCCAATGGTCCACGCAGTCAAAGGCGTCGTCGTCCGCTCCAAAGGCGCACCCGCAACCCTCGAAACCATCCTTGTGCCCGAACCCGGCCCCGGCGAAGCCCTGGTGGACATCCTCACCAGCGGCGTCTGCCACACCGATCTGCACTACAAGCTCGGCGGCATCAGCGACGACTTCCCCTTCCTGCTGGGCCACGAAGCAACCGGCGTGGTCAGCGCGGTCGGCCCTGACGTCACGGAAGTAGCCCCCGGCGACCGCGTTGTCCTGAACTGGCGTGCCGTCTGCGGCAACTGCCGCGCATGCAAACGCGGTCAGGCCCAGTACTGCTTCAACACCCACAACGCCACCCAGAAGATGACCCTCGAAGACGGCACCGAACTCTCCCCGGCGCTGGGCATCGGAGCCTTCATCGAAAAGACCTTGGTCGCCGCAGGCCAGTGCACCAAAGTAGACCCCGACGCCGACGCTGCCGCCGTTGGACTGCTCGGCTGCGGTGTCATGGCAGGGCTCGGCGCAGCCCTGAACACCGGCGGAGTCAAACGCGGCGATTCAGTCGCCGTCATCGGTTGCGGTGGCGTGGGTGTCGCAGCCATCGCCGGCGCCGCGCTCGCCGGCGCCACCACCATCATCGCCGTGGACATCGACGCCAAGAAGCTCGAACGCGCCAAGGACCTGGGCGCCACGCATACCGTTGATTCCTCCGCAGGGGACCCCGTCGAGGAAATCCGTGCTCTCACCGGCGGCTTCGGCGCAGATGTGGTGATCGACGCCGTCGGACGTCCCGAAACCTACAAGCAGGCCTTCTACGCACGCGACCTGGCCGGCACCGTCGTCCTTGTCGGCGTTCCCACGCCGGAGATGACCCTCGAACTGCCCTTGCTGGACGTTTTCGGCCGCGGCGGGTCCCTCAAATCCTCCTGGTACGGCGACTGCCTGCCGTCCCGCGATTTCCCCATGCTGGTGGACCTCTACAAACAAGGCAAGCTGGACCTGGACGCCTTCGTCACCGAACGCATCACCATCGACCAGGTGGAAGAGGCCTTCGACAAAATGCACCACGGCGCCGTCCTGCGATCGGTGGTTGAACTGTGAGCACCGATAACCTCAGCATCAGCAACGTCGTCACGTCCGGAACTTTCTCCCTGGACGGTGGCACCTGGGACGTGGACAACAACGTCTGGATCATCGGCGACGACTCCGAATGCATCGTCATAGACCCCGCCCACAACCCTGCCGCGATCTTGGACGCCGTGAACGGCCGCACGGTCACAGCAATCCTGCTCACGCACGGACACGACGACCACATCAGCTCGGCAGGCGAATTCCGCGAACTGGTCAAAGCACCCATCCACCTGCACCAGGACGACTGGATGCTGTGGGAAACGGTGTTCCCCGGGCAGAACCCTGACGCGGCCATCACGGACGGCCAGGAGTTCACTGTGGCCGGTACACAGCTCACGGCAATCCACACGCCCGGTCATTCACCCGGCTCGGTGTCCTTCCACCTGCCCAGCGAAGGCACGCTCTTCAGCGGAGACACCCTTTTCCAGGGCGGACCAGGCGCAACAGGGCGTTCCTACAGCGACTTCCCCACCATCATCGAGTCCATCAGGACCAAACTCCTGACACTGCCCGAAAAGACCGTTGTCCGCACGGGCCATGGCGACACCACCACCATCGGCGCGGAGAAACCGCACCTGGATGAATGGATAGCTCGCGGCCACTGACACTGCGCCTCAACCCTCCTTGCCGGCCGCCCCCTCGAACTCCGGGGCGGCGGCCGGCTCAAGGCGAATAATCACCGACTTCGAAGCAGGTGTGTTGCTTTCGTCTGCTGTCGAGTCCAGCGGGACGAGAACGTTCGCTTCGGGGTAGTACGCAGCCGCGCAGCCCCTGGCGGTCGGGTACGCAACCACCCGCAGTTTACGCAGAACCCGGTCCACGCCGTCGTCGGCCTCGCTGTGAACGTCCACGTAGGAGCCGTCCTCATGACCCAACTCCCCAAGGTCCTGGGGATTGACGAACAGAACCATGCGCCCCTTCCTGATACCCCTGTAGCGGTCGTTCAACGAATACATCGTGGTGTTGAACTGGTCATGGGACCGGATGGTCTGCAAAATCAGCCGCCCTTTCGGCAGCTCGATGGTCTCCAGATCATTGACCGTGAACATGGCCTTTCCGGAGGGGGTCGGGAACGTCCGGCTGTCCCTGGGTCCGTGCGGCAAAACAAAGCCATCTTTCTGGCGAATACGATCATTGAAGCCGTCAAAACCTGGCACAACGTGCGCGATATGGTCGCGGATGGCGTCGTAGTCGGACCGCAAACCCGACCAATCAACCGGCACCTTGCCGCCAAGGACCGCTTCAGCCAAACGGGTAACAATGGCGACCTCGGACATCACGCCGGCAGCGATCGGCTCCAACGTACCGGCGGAGCTGTGCACCGCGCAGACCGTGTCCTCCACAGTGACGAACTGCGCAACCCCAGCCTGCCGGTCTATCTCCGTGCGTCCCAAAGCGGGCAGGATCAGCGCTTGCTCACCAACCACCACATGTGACCGGTTCAGCTTGGTGGAGATCTGCACGGACAAGCGCGTCCGCCTGACGGCTTCCTCCGCCACCGCGGTGTCCGAAATCGCGTGGACGAGGTTGCCACCGAGCGCCACCAACACTTTGATCCTGCCGTCCCGCATACCGCGGATGCTGTCCACTGCGTCAACGCCGGGATTCCGGGGCGGATCGAAGCCGAACTCATCCCGCAGGGCGGCAAGGAACCGTGGTGGCATCTTTTCCCAAATGCCCATGGTCCGGTCGCCCTGGACATTGCTGTGGCCCCTGATGGGAGACGGACCGGCCCCCGGCTTGCCGATGTTACCGCGCAGCAGCAGGAGGTTAATGATCTCTTTGATGGTGGACACGGCCTTCTTATGCTGGGTCAGCCCCATGGCCCAGGTGATGATGACTTTTCCGGCGTGGAGGTAGCTTCCAGCGAGTTCATCGATTTCGTCACTGCTCAGCCCTGTCGCGGCAAGGACTTCGCTTTCGCCCAGTGTTGCCAGGTGCGCGGCAAAACCCACGAAACCCTGGCATTGGGTATCGATGAAGGCCCTGTCCAGGACTGTCCCGGGCGCCGCGCTTTCAGCATCAAGGACCCGCTTGGATACTGCTTGCAACAACGCCATGTCGCCGGCCAAGCGGATCTGCAGGAACTGGTCCGCCAGGTCCGTGCCCTTTCCAACCAGGCCCCGGGGACGCTGGGGGTTCCGGAAATTGATCAGGCCCGCTTCCGGCAGGGGATTCACGGCCACGATCTTCGCGCCCGCCTGTTTGGCCTCTTCCAACGCGGTCAGCATCCGTGGATGGCAGGTGCCCGGGTTCTGTCCCATGATGATGATCAAGTCCGATGCCGCGAAATCCTTGTACGTAATCGCTGATTTGCCTACACCGATCGTCTCGCCCATGGCAACGCCAGTGGACTCGTGGCACATATTTGAGCAGTCGGGAAGGTTGTTCGTCCCGAAAGCCCGTACGAACAGTTGGTAGAGGAAGGCGGCCTCGTTGCTGGTCCGCCCGCTCGTATAGAACGTAGCCTGGTCCGGCGACTCAAGGGCGTTCAACTCCTGTGCGATGATTCCGAACGCCTCGTCCCAGCCAATGGGCACATACCGGTCCGCGCCTGCAGCTTTGTACACCGGTTCCACCAGACGGCCCTGCTGGCCGAGCCAATACTCCGGCCGGTGCGCCAACGAAGCCAAGGTATTTTCCGCCCAGAAAGCGGCAGGGATCCTCAGAGGCTCCGCCTCCCAGCCGATGGCTTTGGCGCCATTCTCACAAAATTCAGCACGTTTGCGTTCGGGGGGATCGGGCCACGCACAGCTCATGCAGTCAAAGCCTTCTTTTTGGTTGACAGCCCGGAGTGTCTTCCAGGCCCTCACCGGCCCCATGGACGACATGGCGTGCGGCAGTGTCTCAGTCAAGCTCGGCAAACCACCAGCGGACCGTTTGGGTGGACCGACGCTGAGTTCCGCGTCGGAATCCTCTATGGGATGCTGTTTCCGGCCCATCGCTACACCGCGATTCGCGTGATTGGGTAATTGATCACCCCAGCCTAAACCCGGCGTGCAACAGGCTCAACGAAGCTGAGGCGGTCAACCCGCAAGACTGCGGAAGTCGCCGTCGACCACGTCCGCATAACCGCGGTAAGCCTCGACGACGGCGGCCTCCACGGTGGTGACATCCAGATGCGGCACCAGATCATTGGCAGCGCCGGCAGTTGCCGGGTCCCACTCCAGGCCGAGTGCGCCGTAACTGGCTGTGAGCACGTCCCGGATGGGCCCGGAGTTTTCCACCACGATCACCGAACTGAACAACCAGCCGCCGGAGACCACCCGCTGGGCGGTGCCGATGAGCTTGATCCGGTGGGCGGGAAAATCAGGGTCCTCGCCGTACACGCTGAACTCACCCGGGCAGTACTCCCCCGGGATCTCGCCGACGGCGGCATGGACGCCAACGCTGCGAAGGGCACTGGCCAGCAGCTCCCCGAACTCCGAGAAGCGCGCCTTTGCACGGACAATGGCGTCCGGATGCGGCTCGATGTGGTCTATCACCAGGCTGCCTTGGTGATAGGCCGCAGCACGGCCTCCTGCCTTGCGTATGAGTGGCTCGAAGCCCAGCTCCCGGCAGGCTGTTTCCGCAGCGGCGAATCCCGGCAGGTTGGCGTCCCGCTGGCCGAACGCGACCGTGGGTTCGGGACGGTACAAGCGAAGGGAAGGGCCCAGCTGGCCACCGCGGGCACGCTTCAACAGTTCCAGGGCAAAATCGAGGTCGCCGGCAGCTCCGAGGGATTCCTGTTGCCGGTAAACCGTGAGTTGCTTGGGGGTTTCGGCGGCTGCCTGCATCAGCTTTTCCTCAGCGTCAGGATCTGCTCGGCCCTGCCGAAGGGCCCGTGGACGTCATGAAGGACCGTGGAGGTCAACCCGATTCCATCGGCGCCAAACGAGACCTTGTTGTCCATGCCCAGCCATTCGCCGGAGGGCGAGCGATACATGTGGATCTGCAGGTCAACGTTCGGGAAGATGTAGCTGTCTTCGCCAGGCGGAACACGTGCCGCAATACCGTTGGCAGTATCCACGAGGCCCATCAGCCTGGCCAGGTCCGTGCTGTCCGCCTGGTCCGTCAGCGGATGGGACGTCCGGATCCAGACCTTTCCCGAACCGGGTCGGTGCCCCTCGGCAAGACGCATCTCCAGGGACCGGATATACCCGCCTGGCCAAACGCTGGCACCATCCCAGGGCTTGCATTCGTCCGGGGCAGGCAGGGGTTCGTCCTCCACCGCCGCAACCGCGCTGGTATCGCTGGTGATCATCCGCCAGGCCGCAGCCCGAATGGCCACGCGACCGGCTGCTGAAAGTTCAGCCTGAATCAGTTCGATGGTCTTTCCCGGCCTCAGCGTCGAGGTGGTGACCTGAAACTCGCCACCGGGGATGAGGCCCAGGATTTCATAGCTGATCCGGGCAAGACGGACATCGCCCCTGGGCTCATGCCGAACCAGGGCATCGGCGAGGATGCCCGAGGCCGGTGCCATGTGTTGTTCGTGCGGATTCCAGGCGCCTTGGGCGTGGATCGTCGAGCGGAAACGGCCATCACCCAATGATTCGTAGTAGAAATCACCGTCCGCCAGTTCCGGTAATGCAGTAGTCAATCCGAGCCTTTCGCCGATCCAGCAGTAGAACTCAGACCACTGTATCCGGTGATTTGCGTGCCGCCCGACGCCTGCGGATCACAACTACCCAGACAACCGCGGCAGCCACCACAACCAAGCCGATGGCCGCTCCAAGCGGCGATGTTGCGGCGACAGCCAGCCATGCCTCAAGCGCTGCGAGCCCAATGGTCGCATAGAGGAAAGCCCAGATCATCGATCCCGCTATGGCGGCCGGCAGGTAGCGCCTCAGCGGCATGCGCGCCACTCCGGCGGCCAGGTTGATGGCCGTCTGCAGGCCGATGGTCAGGAAAGAAAGCACGACGGCGTAGGGTCCCCATCGCTGTATGAGGACTTGGGCGCGGGCCGCTTTGGGCCGCTCCAGCGATGCGCCGAAACGGGTATGGGAAAAGCCGGTAACTGCCCCACGACCAATCCAGTACGTGACATTGACACGGATCATGACGATGGCGAACAGCGCTGCCAAGGCGACGCCGAAGGGCAAACTCATGATCTGGTCCACTCGACTTAGGCTACCCTAAGCCCCGGCGCTTTGAAGATTCGCTCACGGCAACGGCAGTAACGGAACCCTAGGATGGATCCATGGATCTCCATGAGGCCGCCCAGGAGCTGTATGCCGTGCTGCCTCGCGACTTCACCTCCGCACGAACGTCGTTGGTGCGCGTGGCCAAAGAAGACGGTAACAAGGAACTCGCACAAGAGATTGGCCGCCTGCCCAAGCCGGCCGCCGGCGCCTGGGCCATCAACATGCTGGCAGCCCACAGGCCGGAGGTGATTGACGGCGTCGTGCGTTTCGGCGCCTCCCTGCGCGCCGCCCAGGAAGAATCGGATGCCGCGGCGTTCCGCGAGCTCAGCCAGCAGCGGCAGGGGCAATTGACGTCCTCCGTCCACGCCGCAAAGGAACTTGCCGATGAATTGGGCGCGCCACTGAGCGCGGCCGCGGCATCGGACGTGGAACAAACACTCAGGGCAGCCATGGCCGACGCCGGAGCCGCGCGGGCCGTAGGCACGGGGAGGCTGGTGCGGGGGCTGAGCGGAAGTGGCTTCGAGTCCGTAGACCTGACGGACGCCGTCGCAGCGGCCTCTGCGGAGGACATCGCTGGCTCCGGCAGCGCGGCGGGGACCGAAGCAGGGCCGGCCGCGGAGCCAGTCCGGAAGAAAGCAGCTGCTGCCAAGGAAGCGGCAAACAAGGAAAAGGAACCGAAGGAACAAGCACCCAAGGAACAAGCAACTTCCCTGGCCGATCGCCGCGCGGCAAAACGTCAGGCTGCCTTGAAGCAGGCCCAGGACGAATTCCAGGCCGCCGACAGGGAGGCACAGGACGCCGAGAAGAAGGCTTCCGCGGCGTGGGAGGCCGTCAACGAGCTGGCTCGCCGGCGCTCGGACGTCGAGGCGGAAATTGCCGAGGTGAAGAAACGCCTGGCGTCGCTGGAAGCCGACCTCATTGGCCTTGCGCGTGATGCGGACTCCGCGGAGTCCGGCAAGAAGCTCGCAGTCAGGACGGCAACCCAACTCCGACGCAGCGCAGACCAGGCCCAGCGCCGCGTCGACCGGCTTGGCTAGCCCTTCGTCTTCTTGCCCACCGTCTTGTCCAGGTCATGGGTTGCCGGCCCCTCAAGATATGTCCCTTCGGGCGTGAACCTTGAACCGTGAAGCGGGCAGTCCCATGATTTCTCGGCGTCGTTCCAGGTCAGCAGGCCGCCCAAGTGGGCACAGCTGGCGGAGACCATGCAGACCTTGCCGTCCACGGTGGAAACCGCGGCGGGTTCGCCTTTGTACAACCCAACGACGCCGGTCCCTTCGGGTGGATGCGTCTCGTCTGTAATTTCGGGGTTCTTTCTGACTTTCGCCTTATCTTCGATCATTCGTTTCGCGGTACTGGCGTTGAGCCTCACGGCTTGAAGGGCCCCTTGGGGTGACGTCACCCGGTGATGGATGGTGGTGGCCCAGTCGGACTGACCGCCCAGAATGTCAGAGGTGATGGACAATGCAGCGGCGACGCCGTTGCTCATCCCCCACTTGTTGTAGCCGGTGCCGAAAAAGATCCTTCCGCGTCCACGGGGCAGCTTGCCGAAGAACGGCATGAGGTTGGTTGCCTGATAATCCTGTGCCGACCACCTGTGGGTGACCTCGGCGCCGGGGTAGTGCTGGTTGGCCCATCCCAGCAGGTCATCGAGATGCGACTGCGGCGACATCGCGCGGCCCGCGGTGTGGCCGTACCCGCCTACCAGGAGCAACTCGCCGTCAGGAGCGGGATAGGTACGCTGGGACCGGGTGGGCGCGTCGATGGACAGGTACATCCCTTGGGGTATGTGGCCCGGCATGCGAAGGGCGGCCGCGTAGGAACGGTTGGGTTCCAGCTTGGCGAAGTACAGGCCGCGGTCAAGGATGGGCGTTCCCGTGGCCACCACAACAGTGTCGGCCGTAAACGTGCCCCGGCTGGTGGAAACCCCAAGGGGCAGTTCTGAGCCCACATTCCGGACCTGCACGCCTTCGACGATCAGGCCACCGTGTTCCCGGATATCACTGGCGAGGGTCTCCAGGACATCCATGGGGTGGATCTGGGCCTGGTCTTCCAGCTCCAGCGCCTCCACAACCGGGAACGGCAATCCGGGATCGCGGCTGAAATGGACATCCAAACCCGCGTCCCGCGAAACGGCAGCTTCCTTCCGGAGCCGCTGGCCGCCGTCGTCGGTGGTGGCGAAGGTGACCGCGGTCCGGCGCTGGAAGGGGACGCCCTGCTGCTCCATGTACTGGGTGAGCCACGCCTGCCCCGTCTTGTTGGCTTCGACATAGGCCCGGACCACTTTGAGCGGATATTGGCCGCGCAGGGCCGACAACGCCCCACCTTGCAGGAGGCTCACTTTGCCCGTGGTGTTGCCGGTGGTCACCGCCCCCAAGGTGCGCGCCTCGAAGACCACCACGCGCTGACCGGAACGGGACAACAACAAAGCCGCCACCATGCCCGTCAACCCGGCACCCACAACTATCGTGTCAAAGTGCTTTTCTTCGGGGACGGCATCGGATGCAAAGCGGGACTCCCTGTCCAACCACAGCGATTTCATGGATCGACCTGCCTCTCAATTCCGCTGGCACGCGGTAGGGAAACGCTAGGCCGGTCTCTGATGCTTATCAAGGGGTGGCAGCACCTGAGGCCAATGCCGCTGCTCGCCGAAGCTCAGGGTCGGGATCTTCAGCCCAGCGCTCCAGCACGCGTTCAGCGCGTTCCCTTGCCCGGCCTTCCAGCCGTGCCAGCAGCGGACCCACCACATCAGTGGCAAGCGGGTTCACCAGCTCCCTGGTGCCGGACTGCCTGATAAAGCCTTCGATCCGGGTGAGGTCTGTGTTAATGAGGACACCTACTTTGCTCTGCAGCAACACCACCGCGGCCAGACGGCGCTCAAAGACCGGCTGTTCCCACAATTCGGAGCTGAGCGCCGTGATCTCGTCATGGCCGAGGTTCTTGTAACGCTTCAGCGCATCCCGGATTGTCCCGCGAACGGCCCCCACGGAGGCGCCATACACTTTCAAGGCTTCGCCGAGACGCGCACTGGCCTCTTCTGCCCGCTCCCACGTCGATTCCATCTGCAGGGTGTAGTCCACGAATTCGCCAGCTTCACTCACCCGTCTATTTTGTCAGTGCCCGGTCTTAGCGTGATGACACCAGCAATCGACAGGAGCAACATGCCGTCCAAAGAGCTCGCAACCGAGGCCTCGTTTCCAGGCGTGCCGGCTGCGTCCTCCATGCCCGATTGGTACCCCACACTGCTCAACACCGTGGCCCGGGAAATCCGGGTGGGCAGGACCCGCGCCCAGGCCGCTGCCAACTCGGAGTTGCTGAACTCGTACTGGAGCATCGGACGCCAGCTCGCCGAGCGTGAATCCGAGCAAGGCTGGGGAGCAAAGGTGGTCACCCGCTTGTCCGCCGACATCCGCACCAGATTCCCTGAAGCCAAGGGCTTCTCCCCCAGGAACCTGCGCTACATGAAGAGCTTCGCCCAGGCATGGCCCGACTTTCCAATGTTGCAAGCGCCGCTTGCAACATTGCCCTGGTACCACCAGATCGCCTTGCTCGAAAAGCTCGACGACGCCGCAACGCGGCTTTGGTACGCAGCGGCGGCTGCCCGGCATGGCTGGTCGCGCAACGTGCTGACGCACCAGATCTCCACCCGCCTGCACGAGCGGTCAGGGCAAGCGATCACCAACTTCAAGGCCACCATGGTCCCCGCGGACTCGGACCTCGCCCAGCAGGCAACCAAGGACCCCTATGTCTTTGACTTCCTATCCATGACTGACCGTCACACCGAACGGGACCTGGAGCTGCAGTTGGTGAAGCACGTGGAGAAATTCCTTTTGGAACTGGGCCAGGGTTTTGCTTTTGTGGGCGAGCAGGTCCGTCTGGAGATTGCCGGTGACGAGTTCTTCGCCGACTTGCTGTTCTACCACCTGAAACTGCGCTGCTACATGGTGATCGAGCTGAAGGCCGTGAAGTTCGAGCCCGGCTTCCTCGGCCAGTTGGGTATGTACATGGCAGCGGTGGATGACCTCATGGCGCACCCTGACGACAAACCCACGATCGGGTTGCTGTTGTGCAAGGAGAAGAACAGCGTCGTGGCCGAGTACGCCTTACGCGGCTTCAGCGCACCTGTGGGCATCGCGGAGTGGCGGACTTCCCTGGCCGACTCGTTGCCCGAGGAGTTGGTTGCGAGCCTGCCCAGCATTGAGGCCTTGGAAGCCGAGCTGGCAAGTGACGCTGCCCGGCTACGGGGTTAGCCCGTCGGCTAATAATGTCGGTGCCTCCTGTCAGAGTAGGAACACGGGACGAAAGCCGGAGACACCAGTGGGTGCAGGAGTCAGCGCCGCGCTGATGCCGGTTCCGTCTGACCGGGAGTTTCCCGCCGTTCCAGGCTCAGCCACTCCCAGCTCGATAAGCAGGGATCTGATCAACCAACTGCGGCTACTGGAAGACTGAAGTCGGCCATCTCGGGACTTCAGGCCAAAATCACTGTGGCTTCGACCTTGCCCAACGCGCTGAGCAGGCTGAGGCCGGAGTCCCGGCTTCCGAACGTGGCAAGGGTGTAGGCGCGCAAGTGGCGCTCGCCCGGCGGGAATCCCCAAACCGTGGCTCCCGACTCCTTGGCTTGGCCCGGGCATTGGTCACGGAGATGCCACACACCATGGCCGCCGTGGATGCGGGACCGTTGAATGAGTGGAGAGCCACCCTCCTCCTCAAGGAGACCGCCTGCTTGTCCGTTGAGGATCGGGCGGCCGTGGATGAAGAGCTCGCGCCGGATACCGGAACCTTCGAAGGCGCCGGGGACAAGGCCATCGTTGCCGCTGCGAAAGCCGCAGCCTATCGCCGTGATCCGCGTTCGGTAACCCAGCGGGCTGCACGTGCCGCGAATGAGAGGACCGTGAGTCTGCGGCCGGCACCTGACACTATGACCATCCTGACCGCCCTGCTTCCTGTAGCCCAAGGCGTCGCAGCCTACTCGGCACTCACGCGGTCCGCCGACTCAGCCCGGTCCCGTCCTGGTGGTGAGCAACGCGGTCGGGGCCAAGTTATGGCCGACACCCTGGTTGAGCGGATCACCGGTTCATCCGCCGGCTATTCCGGGATTGACCTGCAGCTGGTGATGACAGACCGCACCCTCCTGGCCAACGACTCCGAACCGGCGCGGCTGACCGGCTATGGGGTTGTCCCCGCCCAGTGGGCCAGAGACCTTGTATCCACAACGAAGACCCTCGGCGATCCCGACAGTGATTTCCATGTTTGGCTTCGCCGCCTCTACACAGCCCCCGGCACCGGGGAGCTCATCGCCGAGGACTCGCGGTCCCGCTTCTTTCCGCAGGGAATGCGCCGCTTCATTGAGGTTCGTGACAACCTGTGCCGGACACCGTACTGCGACGCGCCCATTCGGCACATCGACCACATAGTCCCCTGGCGTCGTGGCGGATCCACCTCGCTGGACAACGGCGCCGGACTTTGCGAAGCCTGCAACCACACTAAAGAAAACCCGGGTTGGAGCAGCAAAACAGAGCCGGGCCGGAACGACACCGACTCCGTCCATACCTTGGAAGTCCGGACGCCCACCGGGCATAGCTACCGTTCCCAGGCTCCTCCCCTGCCGGGCCACCTGCGTGTCACGGCAGGTGGCACCTGAGCTGGCTACTCCCCTACAGGGAAAGCCACTCCTTCACCCACCACACGGAGGCAAAGTTCCGTGCCCGGCCTGGTGATCGACGCGTTCCAGTGCCGGATGGTGATGATCTCGCCACCGCCCGGGTAGCGATGGCTTTGGCCCTGCCCGGCCCCATCCAGGGCCGTGTAAGCGCCCAGCTTGATGCGCACCGTTGTTTCGGGTCCGAAGTAGTCGGTATCGACCACAACGCCACGGATCGGGCCATCCGGGGCAATCCGGATTTGTTCCGGGCGCAGCATGAGCTGGACCTTCCCCTGGGCCGGTGGTCGCCGGACGGCAATGCCACCGAGGGAACACGTCGCCAGGGAGCCCTCCATCCAAGCGTCGAGAATGACTGCTTCGCCCAGGAATTCTGCCGTGGCCCGGTCTGCCGGACGGGTGTACACCACGAAGGGGTTGCCGATCTGGGCCAGCCGCCCGCCACGCATGATGGCCACTTGGTCGGCGAAGGACAAGGCCTCTGCCTGATCGTGGGTGACCAGGATGGTGGTCACTCCTGCGGCGTTGAGAACTTTCGCCACGGCACGGCGGGTGGCCACCCTCAGGCCTGCGTCGAGGGCCGAGAAGGGCTCGTCCAGGAGCATCAGTTCCGGTTCGCGTGCCAGCGCACGGGCCAAGGCGACGCGTTGCTGCTGCCCGCCGGAGAGCTGATGCGGACGTCGCTTTGCCATGGCGGGGTCCAAGGAGACCATGTCCAACAGTTCTTCCACACGGGCCCGCACAGCCCGGCGGCCGCCGTCGAGCTTGCCGGCATCCAAACCGAAGGCGACGTTCTGTCCAACGGTCAAGTGCGGGAACAGTGCACCGTCCTGGGCAACGTACCCGACGTGGCGTTTATGCGCCGGGACCTTGACTCCTTCTCCTGCCACGGGAAGGCCGTTCAAGCTGATGGAACCGGTGTTCGGATGTTCGAAGCCCGCGATGAGCCGAAGCAACGTGGTTTTACCGGAGCCGGACGGGCCAACGATGGCGGTGGTCCCGCCGCGGGCGACCGAGAGGTTCACTCCTTTAAGGACAGCCTGGGAACCGAAATTCTTGGTGACCTCGGAAATGTCCAGGTGTGAGTTCGTGGTCGGGGCCACGGAGGGTGCCACCCGGGGCGACGGCAGTCGGGAAGGGGCTTGTTCTGTCACTGTCCGGCTACTTTCTTGGACTGTTGGAAAAGCAGGTATGTCATGGGAGCCGAGAGCAGGATCATCAGCAAGGCATAGGGAGCTGCCCCGGTGTAGTCGATCTCGCTGCTTTTGCTCCAGAATTCGGTGGCCAGGGTCCGTGTACCGTTGGGCGCCAGGAGCAGCGTGGCCGTCAGTTCATTGACAATGGCCAGGAATACCAGGGCCGCTCCCCCGGCAGCGGCCGGGGCCGTGAGCCGCAGCGTCACCTTGAAGAACGACACCAAGGGGGCCTTGCCCAGGGATTGCGCAGCTTCGTCGAGTTCCTTGGGAGCCTGCGCGAGGCCGGAGCGCAGGTTGACCAACGCCCGGGGAAGGAACAGCAACACGTAGGCCGCAACGAGGACTCCTGCCGTCTGGTAGACACCTGGCACCACCCGGATGCTGACGGTCACAAAGGCCAGGCCAACGACAATTCCCGGAAGGGAACTGGTGACGTAGTTGGAGAGTTCAAGCAGCTTGCTGAACCAGCTGGGGTGCCGGACAGCCAGATAAGCCATGGGGAAGGCAACCACAGTGGTCACAGCCGCTCCGACAGCCCCGTACAGGAGGGTCTGAAGAAGTGCCGGAAGGAATTCCTCCGCCTCCCAGACCTCGGCGCCTCCTGCCATCACCCACTTCAGGACAAACCAGAGCGGCAACCCGAATGCCAGCGCAGTGAGCGCCAAGAGGCTCAGTTGGGCCGGCAGCTGGTAACCACCCAGCGGCAGCTGCGTGGTCTTGCCTTGGGCACCCGATCCGATGCGTGCATAGCGCGCCGTTCCGCGGCTCTTCACTTCAGCAAGGAGCAGGAACAGGCAGAGCACCACCAGGACGCTGGCCAGCATGTTGCCGGCGGCACCGTTGAACGTCGACTGGAACTGGACCATGATCGCCGTCGTGAAAGTGTCGAAGCGGATCATGGCGAAGGCGCCGTACTCGGCCAGGAGGTGCAGTCCAACGAGCAGGGCCCCGCCCGTCATGGCAATGCGGAGCTGGGGCACGACCACCCGGAAGAACACTGCCCACGGACCCAGCCCAAGGGAGGCGGCGGATTGCTCGATCGCCGGGTCCAGGCGGCCAAGCGTGGCAGCGGCGGGTATGTACACCAGCGGGAAGTAGGAAAGGGTCGCTATCAGCACCCCGGACCACAGCCCCTCAAGGGACGGCACGGCCGAAACCCAGGCGTAGCTGTTGACGAATGCAGGGATAGCCAACGGGGCAGCCAATGCAACGGCCCACCAGCGGCGCCCCCGGAGCGTTGTCCGCTCCACCAGCCACGCACCACCGACCCCCAGCAGCAAGCACAGCGGGATGGTGATGACGGTCAGCAGGATCGTGTTGAGCAGCAGCTCACCCACGCGCGGGCGGACGATGAGCTGGACGGCGGTGTCCCAGCCGGTCGCGACGGTCATGTAGACGACGTAGCCCAGCGGAAGAAGCGAAAACAGGGCTATCAGCACTGCCAGGATGGACACGGTGGAAACGCCGAAAGGCGGGCGAGGGCGTTTGCCCTTGCCCGCCGTCGTCGTGCTTTCCGTTCCTTGTGGTCGGGAAGCCGGGAGGTCGGTGATCACAGAACTAGAGGAGCCCTGCCTTGGTCATCAGCTCGGTGACCTTGGCGGAGTTCAGCTTGGCCGGGTCCACGGTGGGAGCCTGCAGGTCCTTGATCGGGACGAGCTTGGCGTTGGCATCCACCTGAGAGGCGATGGCGTATTCGAAGGACGTGCCGTTCTTCAGGACTTCCTGGCCTTGCTTGCCGGTGATGAACTTCAGGAATGCCTGGGCAGCGGCCGCGTTCTTGGCGGACTTGAGGACGCCGCCACCGGAGACGGAAAGGAAAGCTCCCGGGTCCTGGTTCTTGAAGAAGTACGGGGTGACGTTCTTTGAGTTTTCGCCGGTCTTGGCTTGGTCGCCGTAGTAGTAATAGTGGTAGATCAGCGCGGCGTCGACTTCACCGGCGTTGACTGCCTTCATGGCCGTGCTGTTGCCCTTGTAGGCCTTGAAGTTTTCCTTCATGCCCTTGAGCCATTCCTCGGTTGCAGCTTCGCCCTTGAGCTCAAGCAGCGCGGCAACAATAGCCTGGAAGTCGGCGCCGGACGGCGACGCTGCCCACTTGCCCTTCCACTCCGGCTTGGCCAAATCGAGCATCGACTTGGGCAGCTGGTCGTCGCTGATCTTGTTCTTGTCGTACACCAGGACGGTGGAGCGGGCAGCGATGCCGGTCCACTTGCCGGTGGACGGACGGAATTCAGCGGGGACCTGCTCAAGGGTTGCCTTGTCCACGTCGGCGAAAAGCCCTGCGTTCTCTACCTGCGCCATTGCCGGAGAGTTCTCAGTCAGGAAGACGTCAGCCGGGGAAGCCTGGCCTTCCTGGACGATCTGGTTGGACAATTCCGTGTCCGAGCCCTGTCGGATGGTGACCTTAACGCCGGTCTCCTTGGTGAAGGCATCCACCCATTCCTTGGTCAGGGTGTCGTGCTGGGCGTTGTAGACGGTGATTTCACCGGAGACTGCGCCTCCGGAGGCGGAACCGGAAGAAGCGGGGGCACTGCCGGCGTTGGAGCCGCAGGCGCTGAGGCCAAGTGCTGCGGTTGCCGCAAGGGCGATTCCGGCCAGCGCTTTCTTGGGGATGTTCATGGGGGACTTCTTTCTGCGAACAAAAACTCTTGGGGACCTTCGTCCGTGCAGGCCTGAGTGTTGGGAAGGCGTGCTCCTGTAAGAGTAGGTAAGGCTTGCCTACCTGCAAAGCCGGATGGCCTAAAAGTGATCAGTATCACCATAATTACGCAAGTCTTACATGACCTAATACTTCAAACGCTTGGCGGTCACCGGGCCGCTCAGAGCACAAAAAAACTCGGGACCAGCCGCTTCCGCAGCTGATCCCGAGCAGATTTCCGATCACTTGGACGAACTAGAACTCCCAGTCCTCATCTTCCGTGTTGACGGCCTTGCCGATCACGTAGGAGGAGCCCGAGCCGGAGAAGAAGTCGTGGTTCTCGTCAGCGTTCGGGGACAGGGCCGACAGAATGGCCGGGTTCACGTCGGTGACCGAAGCCGGGAACATGGCCTCGTAGCCAAGGTTCATGAGTGCCTTGTTGGCGTTGTAGTGCAGGAACTTCTTGACGTCCTCGGCCAGGCCGACACCGTCGTAGAGGTCGTGGGTGTACTGGACTTCGTTTTCGTACAGCTCAAAGAGCAGTTCGAAGGTGTAGTCCTTGATTTCCTGCTTGCGGGCCTCGGAAACCTTCTCCAAGCCCTTCTGGAACTTGTAGCCGATGTAGTAGCCGTGCACGGCCTCGTCACGGATGATGAGGCGGATGAGGTCGGCGGTGTTCGTGAGCTTGGCGCGTGAAGAC
Organism: Paenarthrobacter sp. C1; assembly: GCF_049315185.1. Classification (NCBI taxonomy): domain Bacteria; kingdom Bacillati; phylum Actinomycetota; class Actinomycetes; order Micrococcales; family Micrococcaceae; genus Paenarthrobacter; species Paenarthrobacter sp. C1. The sequence continues at coordinate 2,574,831 of NZ_CP186052.1, forward strand.
CAGTACATGGGCAGGTAGAAGCCCGAGTAGAACAGGAAGCTTTCCAGCAGAGTGGAAGCGACCTTGCGCTTCAGGGGATCGTCGCCTTGGTAGTAATCCATGACGATCTGCGCCTTCTTCTGCAGGTTCTCGTTTTCGAGCGACCAGCGGAAAGCGTCGTCAATCTCCTTGGTGGAGCACAGGGTGGAGAAGATGGACGAGTAGGACTTCGCGTGCACGGATTCCATGAAAGCGATGTTGGTGTACACGGCTTCTTCATGAGGAGTGATCGCATCCGGGATCAGCGAGACAGCGCCCACCGTGCCCTGGATGGTGTCCAGCAGGGTGAGGCCGGTGAAAACACGCATGGTGAGCTGCTGCTCATCCGGCGTGAGCGTGTGCCACGACTGGACGTCGTTGGACAGCGGCACCTTCTCCGGAAGCCAGAAGTTGTTGACCAGCCGGTTCCAGACTTCCACGTCCTTGTCGTCCTGGATCTTGTTCCAGTTGATGGCCTCGACGTGTGTCAGCAGCTTGACCTTTTCGGTCATTTCATCCCCTTTTAGCGTTGGGTTCTTAAGGTAAGCGTACGACGGCGGGTGGTGACCCGCCGTCGTGCTTTCAGTTATGAGCGCGGCAACTGCCGCAATTTATCAACCGTTGAAGGTCGATCACAGCATGCAGCTGACGCAACCCTCAACCTCGGTCCCTTCCAGCGCGAGCTGGCGGAGACGGATGTAGTAGAGCGTCTTGATGCCCTTGCGCCATGCGTAGATCTGAGCCTTGTTGATGTCACGCGTGGTGGCGGTGTCCTTGAAGAACAGCGTCAGGGACAAACCCTGGTCCACGTGCTGCGTGGCAGCGGCGTAGGTGTCGATGATCTTCTCGTAGCCGATTTCATAGGCATCCTGGTAGTACTCCAGGTTGTCGTTGGTCAGGTACGGAGCCGGGTAGTAGACGCGGCCGATCTTGCCTTCCTTGCGGATTTCGATCTTGGCGGCCACCGGGTGGATCGACGAGGTGGAGTTGTTGATGTAGCTGATGGAACCGGTAGGCGGAACGGCCTGGAGGTTCTGGTTGTAGATACCGTGCTCCATGACGGATGCCTTCAGCTCGCGCCAGTCATCCTGGGTGGGGATGTGGTGGCCGGCGAAGAGCTCGCGGACACGCTCCGTTGCCGGAACCCATTCCTGCTCGGTGTACTTGTCGAAGAACTCGCCGCTTGCGTAGGTGGACTTCTCGAAACCGCCGAACTTCTGGCCGGTCTCGATGGCCAGGCGGTTGGACGCGCGCAGGGCGTGGAACAGCACCGTGTAGAAGTAGATGTTGGTGAAGTCCAGGCCCTCTTCGGAACCGTAGTGGACGTGCTCACGGGCAAGGTAGCCGTGGAGGTTCATCTGGCCGAGGCCAATCGCGTGGCTCTGGGCGTTGCCCTGGGCGATCGAAGGCACCGAGTTGATGTACGACATGTCCGAGACAGCGCTGAGGGCGCGGATGGATGTCTCGATGGAAAGCCCGAAGTCCGGCGAATCCATGGTCTTGGCAATGTTCATCGAGCCCAGGTTGCAGGAGATGTCCTTGCCCACGGTCTCGTAGCTGAGGTCCTCGGCGTAGATGGACGGCGAGGAAACCTGCAGGATCTCCGAGCACAGGTTGCTCATGGTGATCTTGCCGTCGATCGGGTTGGCCCGATTCACGGTGTCCTCGAACATGATGTACGGGTAGCCGGACTCGAACTGGATCTCCGCGAGGGTCTGGAAGAACTCGCGGGCGCTGATCTTGGTCTTCTTGATCCGGGAATCGTCGACCATCTCGTAGTACTTCTCGGTTACCGAGATGTCGGAGAACGGAACACCGTAAACCTTCTCGACGTCGTACGGCGAGAAGAGGTACATGTCCTCGTTCTTCTTTGCGAGCTCGAACGTGATATCCGGAACGACGACGCCCAAGGAGAGCGTCTTGATGCGGATCTTCTCGTCAGCGTTCTCGCGCTTGGTGTCCAGGAAGCGGTGGATGTCCGGGTGGTGCGCGTGCAGGTACACGGCGCCTGCACCCTGGCGGGCACCGAGCTGGTTGGCGTAGGAGAAGCTGTCTTCGAGGAGCTTCATGACGGGGATGACACCGGAGGACTGGTTTTCGATCTGCTTGATCGGGGCACCATGCTCACGGATGTTGGTGAGCGAGAGTGCTACACCGCCGCCACGCTTGGACAGCTGAAGGGCGGAGTTGATGGCGCGGGCGATCGACTCCATGTTGTCTTCGATGCGGAGCAGGAAGCAGGAGACGAGCTCGCCACGCTGGGCCTTGCCGGCGTTCAGGAACGTCGGGGTAGCAGGCTGGAAGCGGCCGTCGATGATTTCGTCGACGAGGCGGTTGGCCAGCTCTTCATTGCCGCGGGCAAGGTGCAGGGCAACCATGCAGACACGGTCCTCGTAGCGCTCCAGGAAACGCTTGCCGTCAAAAGTCTTCAGCGTGTAGGACGTGTAGAACTTGAACGCGCCAAGGAAGGTCTCGAAGCGGAACTTCTTCTTGTAGGCGCGGTTGAAGAGCTCGCGGATGAAGTTCATCGTGTACTGGTCGAGGGTCTCGCGCTCGTAGTACTGGTTCTTGACCAGGTAGTCGAGCTTCTCTTCGAGATCGTGGAAGAACACGGTGTTGTTGTTCACGTGCTGCAGGAAGTACTGGTGCGCAGCTTCGCGGTCGGCTTCGAACTGGATCTCACCGTTCGGACCATACAGATTGAGCATGGCGTTGAGCTCGTGATAGCCCAGGCCCTTATAGGCCTCAGGCAGCGGCTTCTTGGCCGTGTCCACAGCGCCCCCGGTTACTTCTGTTTCTGCGACAGTTGTGTCCAAAACTTTTCCAGCCCTTCGTTGACCCGTTGGACGTCTTCCGGCGTCCCCATGAGTTCAAATTTGTAAAGATGCGGCACTTTGCATTTCACGGAGATGATGTCTCCGGCTGCGCAGTAGTTGTCCGCGAAATTGGTGTTCCCTGCTCCGATAACACCGCGGATCAGTTCCCTGTTCCGGGGATCGTTCAGAAACCTGATGACCTGCTTCGGTACGGAACCTTCACCGTTGGTACCTCCATACGTCGGAAGTACCAGGACGAAGGGCTCCAGCGCCTGAAGCGGAGCGTCCTGGGCATAAAGCGGGATGCGGGCTGCGTCCCTGCCCAGTTTTTGGACGAATCGTTTGGTGTTCTCGGAGGTTGAGGAAAAGTAGATGAGGTGACTCCTCGTGGTGACAGCTTCCACAGCTCTGCGTGCGGTAGCCGCGGCCAGCGGTGCCATGGGAGTCACCTCAACTACATAGGAATTCTTGGTGTGGCGTGGTGGCGAAGTTTGAATGGAAACTTAGGCCACGGAGGAAACGGCTTGGGCCAGTTCCTCGATCTTGTCCGGGCGGAATCCGGACCAGTGGTCCTGCTCGGTTACGACAACCGGGGCCTGCATGTAACCCAGTGCCTTGAGGCGTTCAAGGGCCTCGGCGTCCTGGGAGATATCGACACTCTGGTAGGCGATGCCCTTCTTGTCGAGTGCCCGGTAGGTTGCGTTGCACTGAACACAGGCCGGCTTCGTGTAAACCGTTACGGTCATGATCCCTGTCCCCTAAGTTGAAGTCTGATTCTCTTCGTATCTGGCGGGCTCAACCGGAACTAACTACTGAATCCGATACCGGCCCGCAGGCTGCCGTGACAGCCAACACGCTCTTATTTAGTCTTGTGCTGGTTTCCCGCTCAATCCGTAAATCGATACTACATGTAGTGCAAGCGCCTCGCCGGAACCCCAAGATGATGTATTACAAGTATGTCATTCAATCCACCGCTCGTCCACAGGGCGAGGGGTTCAAAATGTCCGCAATTCCGCCAAACTGAGAGATGTCATCCACACCCTGTGGACTACTTAGCCACATTTAATCTTCAGCGTGTCGCCCCCGTCCGGCGTGTCGTGACACTTTGAAAATGTGGCGTGGCGAACAGCTAAAATCTGCTGATGGTCAACCTTCTCCACCTCCGGACGCTGATGGAGGTAACCCGGCTGGGTTCCTTCGCAGCCGCCGCCGCCCAACTGGGCTACACAGCCTCGGCAGTCTCCCAACAGATGGCCGCGCTGGAACGCGATACCGGCGTCGAGCTCTTCCAGCGCTCAGCACGAAGCGTGGTGCCGACGGAAGCCGCAGTGACCATGACGCGGCACGCCTCGAAGGTGCTGACAGACGTGGAAGCCCTCATGGCTGCAGCGTCCCGGACCAACGACTCCCCCGCCCAGGAACTGCGCCTGGGCATCTTCCCCAGCCTGGCAACCTATGTCTTGCCGGACATCCTCAGGAATGAAAGATGGAACGGGCTGGGCATCGAACTCAAAGTGTCCGTAGCCGAACCGGCGCAAACCATCCAGGGACTCCGGAGCGGTGGCGAGCTCGACGTGGCCCTCGTGTACCAGGTGGGACAGTCCGGTTTGGCGTGGCCGCATTCGCTCGAACGGCAGTGGATCGGCGACGACGACTTCCGCGTGGTCCTGCCCGCCTCCTGGAAAATCCGCGAGGATGCCGAGATCGAAGCCGCCCACCTTTCCGACATGCCGTGGATCGTCCACCACCCCGGCACCAGCGATGCATTGGTCATTGAGCGCCTGTTCGCGAGCTGCAACCTGCATCCCCGGGTGGTGGCCTACAGCGACGACTTCCACGCGAGCCTTGAAATGACCGCGGCGGGGCTTGGTGCCTCGCTGGTACCGGAACTGGCACTGCGGAACCGGCCGGCCGGCGTCGTGGTTCTTGATGTTCCGGACATCCGGCTGGCACGAAACGTCTTCGCCTTGTTGATCAACGAAAAGCGGACTGCCCAGGTGCAACTCTTCACCCAGCTACTGGCAGATACCCTCCGTGGCACGGCGGGCAAGAGCGGTCTCCACCCCCTGAAAACCACTCCTGTCAAGGGTCCGCAACGGCGCACGTGAAATATCCCCAAGTGCTGGAACGCACTGGATGTAGGGGTTAGATTGATCACATGGGCAAGGTAGCGAGCAAACATTTTGGGGAGATAGAGCTCAATCACGGGCGCGACCATTGCTTCGTCGCCAGACATGAGCTCGGCGGCAACCAGCTGGAACTGGACCTGAATGTCACCGCGCATGACCACTTCGACGAGGCGGCCCTGCGCAAGGTGGACTACCGTTTGCGTTTCCTGCCCGAACTGGTGGACCAGGTGCGCGAGATGATCGCCGACGAACTTGACCAGGACGGTACCAACCCCCAGCAATTCCTCCATTTCCACTGTTCCCAGCTCAAAGAGGAACAGCTCGAGTCAGTCTTTGGTGTCCGGGAAAAGGACCAGCTCACCAACGATGTCTTCCTTAAAGCCCTCAAGCTCGGCCATGTAGCCATCTATCCTGGACAGCCCGAGCGCTATTTCGTCCTCGATTTCACCCTCGGCTCGCATTTCACGGACGAACTGCTGGTGGCCGCCGCGGACGAAGACGGCGTGGTGGATGACGAGATTTTGTGGGAGTAGCACAAGGCGTTTGACGCCCGACGGCGGGTAGGAGCCGATGGCAGTTTAACGACACCGGTCCTGCGGATGGTGAATCCTCGACGCCGGATCGGTCACCAGGGCTTCTCCACACCGGTACTGTCGTCGGGTCCGCGCAGATACTCGTCACGCTCCTGGCCCTCTCCCCGCTCGAGTTGGGCCTTCCGGGCACTCTCTTCGAGCTGCTGGAGTTGCTTGTCCTGCGGCGGCGTGGACTGTTGCGGTGCGTTGTCCTTCGACTCGTCGCCTCGGTCCTTCTGTCCGTTAAGCCGGTCCTTGGCTGCCGCAAGGGCGTCCCCCTCCCCCGCCGCATTCGCAGGTCCGGGCTGCTGGCATTGGGCGGGCGCTGCGTCGATCACCGCCAAGGCCTCGCGGACAAGCCTGTCCTTGGCCTGCGGATCAGGTGCCGAATCCGCGAGCTTCTCCACACTCAGCACGAGGTTCACGCGGATCCTGCACTCGTCCACTCCGCCGCCGGCCCTCAACGCAGCCTCGAAGTCCGCCCGTGCAGCAGCAAAGTCGCCGGCCAGGACCTTTGCATCTCCGGCAGCGAACGGGGCCTTATGGGATTCAAGCACGTTGGCCACCCCAAGCCACGATGCCGCCTGCGCCACCCCGCCCTGCTTTCCTGCCGTGAAGGAGCTTTCCGCCGCGCCACCCAATATGCCCACGCTCAGGAGTTTCGCAGCGGCTGCGAGCGCCAGGAGGGCAACAGGAGCCGACCAGAGCGCGAGGCGACGGTTTCGGCGTCGTGGATTCATGGCGGTCATCAGCTTTGCTCTTTCGACTGCGGACTCCGGGCCGCCCGAAGCGCGCCCAGGTGCCTGAATGGTTCCGGGAGGGCCAGGACGAAAGCCGCCAGTGCGAGCAACCAGTAGAGCTCGATCCTGCCCGGCACATCCGCGTCACCCGCGGAGACAGCTCCGGGCTGCGCTTTTTCGAGCATGTCGGATACGGGTCCGGTGCCGGTCCGGTGGGTGTAGGGGACATTCAGTTGACCTGCGATGGTGCGCAGTTGCGTTTCGTCGATCGTCGAGATCGCGTCCTGGCCTCCGCCGGAGCTTCGATCCTTCACGTAGGTGGGGGCGCTCTTTGAGGAGTCCTTCATGCGCCCTCCAGCGGCAGTCCCGTATCCAAGGACTGCTCCCCCGGCCACGTTGGCTCCATCCATGGGCGACGGAGCCGTATTACTGGTGTTCTCGCCGTCGCCTGCATAGAAGACCAGGGCTGGCCGCCCCGGGTGCTGTTCCTGCGCGGCGGCGAGCCTTTCCTTGAGGAGTTGACCGGCTCCGCTCACGCTGCTGCCCTTGGCGTAGCGGGGATTCTGGGGCTGGAGCGTAGCCATGCTGGTTTGCAGTGCACTGGCATCCTGGGACAACGGCATGCGGACGGTGGCTTTGTCATCGAAGGTGATCAGGGAGAATTTGGCTCCGGCGAGCTCCTCTGCGATCGCCATGACGTCCTGGCGGACTCCCGCCAGCCGGGTGCCGGTTCCGTTGTAGTCTTCGGCTGCCATGCTGGTGCTGCTGTCCACGACAAAGAAGACGTCCAGGTCCGCGGACGTGGTGTTGGCCTGCCCGCCGGCCCAGCCCGGCCGCAGGGCGGCAAGCAGGAGGAGCACGACGACGACGCACCGGATCACCGCCTGGCGCACGGCGCGCCGTGACCGGCTTTGCACCGGGCTGCCGCCGTTGTGCCTGATATGGGGGAAGGCCGTCCAGACAGTGAACGCGATGGCGCCCAGGCCCAGGGCTGCGAGGACAGGCCAGGGCAGGATCGGGGCCAAGGTCAGGGCGTTGTTCATCATCGATCGAGCCTCCTTCCCAGTACCAGCATTCCCAGCCCGGCCAACAGCGCGACGCCCAGGGGCCAGGCGGGTGCATCGGCAACAACGGAGCGCGGGGCCGACAAGTAGGCGGTGGCCTCGGTCTCCTGGACCTGGCGGACGATACGCGGCACGGCATCTGGGCTGTCCAGGGTGGAATAGGTGCCGCCTGTCGCCTCCGCGGTCGCCTTGAGCTGCGCACCAGGTTGTCCGGAATCATCCCCGTAGTCCATGTCGCTGGGATTGAGGGCGTGAACCTTCACGTTCTTGCCGGCGGCCAAGGCGCCCGCTTCGGACAGGGAGAAGATCGACGCACCGGAAACAAAGTTATCGGTGGCTAGCACCACGGACCGCGAGCGCTTGGTGTCCTCCGCGGTGACGCCATTGCCGGCTGTGTCCGGGAAGCTCTGGACACAGGAGGCGAGTCCATCACCGATGAGTGATGAGCCTTCCCCGTTCCAGGTGCCGTCGAAGAACGAGCCCGCACCGTCCGCCAAGGCTTTTTCGGCTTGGGTGAGCTGCTCCTCGGCATAGTCGTAATCATCGGTGAGGGGAAACAGCTGGACACTGCTGCTGTCGAAGATGACCATGCCGATCCTCTCCCCGTCGAACTCCTTGGCGAGGTCCTTGAACACAGCTGCCAAGGCCGCATCGGTGCTGGTCATTGATCCGGAGACATCCAGACACAGGACGATGTCCCTGTTGCGGATCTCCGGTTGTTCGGTGGAGCGCTGGGCCGGGCGGGCGGCAGTGATCGCCGCTGCTGCCAGGAACAGGCCTGCCAACAGTGCGGCGAGGACCAGCCGGACCCGGTAGCGGCGGAGGGCATGCCGGTATTCGGGCAGGCCGGTGAGCCGGTCGCCATGGGCAATAGCCCGGGTCAGCACTGGCCGCCGGCGCCGGAGGTACAGCAGGGTACTGACCGCCACCGCTGCGGCTGCCAGCGGCAGGATCCACCAGTAGGTCAGTTCCATGCCTGAACCACCTGGCGGGCAATATCGGCAGAGTGGCTTACTGATTGAATCGGCTGGGCCGAAAATTCACTGGGATAGATTTCCGCGATCCCTTCGGCCAGGCCATGGAAGCCCTGACGGCGCAGCTCAGCCAGGGTCATTGAGGTGACGGGCAGTGCTGTGGCAGCTCCCGCGAACTCCCTCACGAGGAAGCTGAGCCTCTGGTGGGCGTCGCGCTCCGGCACCCGCCTGGCGTCGGCATCCCTTGCGGTTGCCTCTATCGCGTCCAGGCAGGATGACCGCAGTGCTTCCAGGTCCGGTTGTCCACCCGTCTGCCCGGCGGGCCCGGGTGCCCGTCGTGGCCGGAAAAGCCATCCGTACCATCCTGCGACCAGCACAAGGAGGAGGATCCCCAGCCACATCCACTGGGCTTGGTATTGAAGTGGTGCGTAGAACGTGGTTTCAGCCGGCACCCTGACCCCTTTTCGGCCCGCCCCGGGAAGCGAGTGCTCCCTGGCGGTGCTTTTCCAGGAGGGCGAAGACCGTCGTGACGACGTCATCGCTGCCGGTGGTTTGTTGTTCGGCGATACCCAAGCGGCGGAAAAGGTCCCTGCGCTGGTCCGCACGCTGGGTCATCGCCCGCTTGTAAGCGGCCCGTACTGCCCGGTCTGCGGCAAGCGGGAGCGGTATGCCGGAGCCGGTACCGATGTCCATGCTGTCCTCTTGACCAGGTGCGTCCGGCCCTGGTGCGAGGTCGGCGTCGCGGACCGTGAGCCAAAGAAGTTCATGCCGTGCCCGTAGCCTGCGCATCAGGTCCGCGGTACGGGCATCAGGCAGAACCTCGTCGGCAACAACCACCACCAGCATCCGTCCTTTGATGAACCGCAGGACGTAGTCCAACTGCTCTGCTATGTCACTGGGACGGGCGTCCGGACTGATGCTTGAGTCGATCTCCCGCAGCAGCCTCTCCAGGTGTTCCTCGCCGCTTTTGGGAGGCCTGTACCGGGAGCCGCCCGCATTTCCGTGCACGAGGCCTACGTCGTCGCCGTGACGGCAGGCGAGGTACCCAATGACTCCCGCCGCATGAACAGCGATGTCCTTTTTGTTTTCCCCGGAAAGAGCTTCTGCTGCCATGTTCCTGCCGGTGTCCACCAGCAACAGCACTGAGTGGCGTCGAATGGCCACGTAGCGCTTGACGAGGGGCGAGCCATGCCGTGCTGTGGCTTTCCAGTCAATGTCCCTGACTTCGTCGCCGGGGACGTAGGTGCGCAGCTCATCGAAATCCAGGCTTCGGCCTTTGAAAACCGAACCGTACTCGCCGTCGAGCAGGGTGAGGGTCCTGCGGTGGGCGAAGATGAACATCTTCGACTTAACGCGTCTGATGAGGCTGGGCACCTGCCGCCCCGTTACGGCGTCTGCACGGACGCCAGGACGGCATCGATGACGGTCTCCACGGCAACGCCCTCCACGACGGCGTCGAAGCCGAGGATGATGCGGTGGCGCAGGACGCGGTGGGCGAGGTTCTTCACGTCCTCGGGGATGACGTGGTCGCGTCCGTTGAGCAGGGCCAAGGCCCGTGCCGCCTGGCTGAAGGCGATACTGGCCCGCGGGCTGGCCCCGAACTCCACGAGGTTGGCAAGGTGGGGTTCCAGGTACTGTGACGCGTTGCGGGTGACATAGGCCAGACCAACGATGTACCGGACGATGGCCGGGTCGATGTAGACCCGACGCACGAGTTCCTGGACCTGAACCACCGCATCGAGGGACGCGGCCGCCGGCGGTTTCTGCCCGGCACTGAACACGCCGGCGTCGATCCGGCGGATGACCTCGGCTTCTTCGGCAGGGCTGGGATAGTCCAGGACATCCTTGAGCATGAACCTGTCCATCTGCGCTTCGGGAAGGCGGTAGGTGCCCTCCTGCTCAATCGGGTTTTGCGTAGCGAGCACCAGGAATGGCTGCGGCAGCGGATAGGATTCCCCGCCGATCGAGGTCTGCCGTTCCTGCATGGCCTCGAGCATGGCACTTTGGGTTTTCGCGCTGGATCGGTTGATCTCATCCAGCAGGACGATGTTGGCGTGGACCGGCCCCAGCTGCGTGACGAAGGTGCCCTTGGCGGCGTCGAAGATCTGGGTTCCCGCGATGTCGCTGGGAAGCAGGTCCGGCGTGCACTGGATCCGGCGGAAGTCGGCACTGACCGATTCCGCGATGGCCTGGGCTGCCGTGGTCTTGGCCAGTCCGGGAACGCTCTCCAACAGCACATGCCCGCCGGTGAGCAAGCCGATCACCAAGGACTCCCGCAGCCGGGTTTGGCCCACTACCTTGTTTTCGAAGCTCCGGACTATACTGCCCACTAGTTGCTGGGCGCGTGCCATGTCCGGTGCATCGATTCCGGCCGTGGCTGTGGTCTGGTGCACTGGGGTCCCCTCGCTGGCGTTATGAGTCGTGCCGCAAGCGGTGGGCTTTGTGTTTCCGCCTGCATCGGCCACTCTATCCAAACGGCCCCCGGTCGAGGCCGCAATGGGTACCCCTCCCCATGGGGGCGCCGGAGGTCTATCCTTTTGCCATGCATCAGCTACCAGCCGCCTATCAGAATTATCTGGCATCGCAGGACCAGCACGTCATCGATGCCGTACGTCCCGTTCTCCTCCAGTCAGCAGCCGACCAGCGGCACGGTGTCCGCATCACCTTCAACCGGGGACCTACCGGGCACCAGGCTCACGTGGACGAGTCAATTCCCTTCGGCGAGATCATCGAAGACATCGACTGAACCGTCGCAGTTACCCGCGGGTCAGCCCTTCATGGCCCCGGACATCGCAAACGAGTTCCCCATGCCCCGTGATACCACCGCGTAAAGAACCAGCACCGGGACGGAATAGAGGATGGAGAACGCAGCCAGCTGGCCGTAGGCGATGGCGCCATGCTGGCCGAAGAAGCTGAAGATGGACACGGCCGCCGGTTGCTTTCCCGTGGACAGCAGCAGGATGAACGGGACGAAGAAGTTCCCCCACGCCTGGATGAACACAAAGATGAACACTACTCCAAGACCCTGTCCCATGAGCGGCAGAACGATGGTCCGCATCGTCGTCAGGTTCGATGCCCCGTCCATCCACGCCGCCTCTTCCAATTCCAGGGGAACCGAGTCCATGAAGTTCTTGGCCATCCAGATCGCCATGGGCAACGTGGTGGTGGCCATGAAGAAGATGGTCGCAGCCATGGAGTCCAGGAGCTGCAATTGAACGAACAAGCCGTAGACCGGGACCATGATGGCGGTCACTGGCAGTGAAGTGCCGAACAGCACCGTGTACATGAAGGGCTTGTTGAACCGGGACTGGTATCTGGACAGCGGGTAGGCGGCCAAGACGGCTGCAAGTACGTTCACCAGGGCAGTACCGGCCGATAAGACGAAGCTGTTGAGCAGCGGACGGCCCAAGAGCTCCGGTGTCAGGACGGCGCTGAAGTTAATCATCGACGGCGCCGATGGCACCTTGGTCTGGTACCCCGCTTGAGGGTCGACGGCGGCCAGCACCAGCCACAGCAGCGGCGCCGCAAAGCACAGGCCGATCACCAGCAAAGCGACGTCGGCACCAAGCCTGGCCCTGGAGCCCTTCATGCGCGCCGCTCACGCAGCAGCCACACGTACACCGCACCAAAGACCATTCCCAGCAGGATGAGGACCGATGCTACCGCTGTGCCGTAACCGATGTCCCCGAACTTGAATGCTTCCTGGTAGGCGAGAACAGGCAAGGTTGTGCTGGCATTGGCGGGTCCCCCCGCTGTCATTACCCAGATGAGGGTAAACACGGCCAGTGTCTGCAGGGTGATCAACATCAGATTGGTGGCGATGCTGTTCCTGATCAGCGGCAGGGTGATGAACGTGAGCCGCTGCCATCCCCGGGCACCATCCATGAGCGCGGCCTCGGAGACATCCCGGGGAACATTCCCCAGCGCTGCACGGTACACGAGCATGGAGAAGGCCGTACCGCGCCAGGTGTTGGCCAGGATGATGGCCACCAGCGGGAACGAATACAGCCAATCCAAGCCGTGGGTTCCCAGTGCAGCCAGTATCTGGTTCAAAGTGCCGTCGCGGTTGAAGTACGCGTATGCCGCGAACGCAGCCACGATTTCAGGGAGAACCCAGGCAGCCACCACGGCTGTGCCCACCCAGTCCGACACGGTTTTGCGTGAGCGTGTCATGAGCAGGGCGATCAGCAGGCCGAGGAGATTCTGGCCCAGCACGGCCGAAGCAGCAACGAAAACGACGGTGAGCCACGTAGCCATGGGAAAGGCGTCGTCGGTAAACATCCGGACGTAGTTCTCCGCGCCCACCCATTGCGGCTCCCTTGCCGCTTTTCCGGTCAGGGCCGCGTCCGTGAAGGAGGCGTAGAACGACCAGGCCACGGGAGCGAGCAGGAAAACCAGGAGGAGCAGAATGGCCGGGGCTACTGGCAGGAGCCGCGAGAGGCGGCGAATCTTCATCGCTGCAGGACCTTGTCCTCACCTACCAGTTTGCGGACAGTGGCATCGTACTCCGCGGCGGCCTCCTGGGGGCTCTGCCTGCCTGTGATGACCGATTCCGTGGCGACCTGGACAGCGGTGGAAATCCGCGGATAGTCAGCAGTCGCCGGCCTGTAGCGCGTCACGTCCACCAAGGCGGACACGTCCTTGACGAAAGGATTCGCTGCAAGATAACCCGCCTCAGCGGCCACGTCTGTTCGAACGGCGATCTGCGAGTTATTGATGTCGTACGCCAAGGCGTTTTTCTTGTTCAGCGCGGTGGCGAGGAACTGGAAGGAAAGATCGGGGCTCTTGGTCCCAGCACCCACAGCCAAGGTCCAACCGCCCGACATGCTGACGCTGCCTGGTTCCTGGCCCTTCTGGGTGGGGAAGGCGGCCACAGCCATGTCCTGTTCATAGCCGGCCCACTCGTATGCGCCGCCTTTTTCCCAGAACGACGGCGCGTAGGAACCTTCCACGGTGGCCGCCAGTTTGCCCTGCGGGAACCACTCTCCGAAGACTTTCTTCCAGACATTGGCATCCAGCGCTTCCGCAGGACTGACGGCGAGTTTCTCGTCATAGAGGGTCTTCAGGAACGCCAGGGAGTCAGTGAAACCCTGGGAACCGACCACCCACTTTCTTTGGTCCTCGTCGTAGAGGGTGCTGCCGGTCCCGTAGAGGAGCTCATAGAAGCTCTGCATCACTGTGCCTTCGCCCGTACCCTTGCCGGCGTACATGGTGAAGGGAATCACTGTGGAATCGGCGGCTTTGACCTTCCGGGCCATCGCCAGAATGTCGTCCCAGCTTTCCGGTTGCCACGGAACAGCAATCCCGGCCTTCTGCAGCACGGCTTTGTTGTACCAGATCGCACGCGTATCCGTGCCCAGCGGCACCGCGTAGATTCCTCCGTCGTCTGCACGGCCGGCCGCCTTCGCGGCTTCGCTGAATTTCGCCCAGTCTTCCCATTTCCCAAGGTAACTGTCCAACTTGAGCAAGTAGCCGGCGTCGACGTCGGAGCGTACTTTGAAGGTGTCTTCGTAGAAGACATCAGGTGCTGTGTCCGGGGACCGCTGCGCCAGGGCGAGTTTCGTCCCGTAGTCGTCATCGTTGGCCTGGATGGGCTGGAGGTCAACCGTCACGCCGGAATTGGCCGCCTCGAATTCCTTCTTGGCATCCTGCATCACGGCATCGAGCGCTGTGAAGGCATCGGTTTTTTGGTACACGATCTTCAGGGTCGTTTTCCCGGCTGCGTCCGGCGTGGACGAACACGACGTCACCCCGGCAAGAATGGCAGCTACGGCAATTGCGGCAACCATCTTCATGGATCGCATGGTCTTCACTGGGCGCATGGTGCTCCAATCAGTCAAACGTGCGCTGCTGGGTCAGCCCTCCAGCAGAAGCCGTTGGGCGCGGGGGGCAAGCATGTGCTCCAGGACCAGGCAAGCAGCACCGATGGCACCAACGTCTTCGCCTACGCCGGTACCCACGACTTCGAGCCCGTGGATCATGCGGGCGGCGTTGTTTTTGTCCAGGAGGCTGGGAACGCGATCCAGGAAATAAGGTGACATGCGGCCCCAGAACGGGCCCCCGAAGACCACACGCTCCACGTCCAGGGTGTTGGTCACCACGGAGACCGCCCGCGCCACGAGCGTTGCCGACTTATCCAAAATCGCTATGGCGCGTTCATCGCCGGCGTCGGCCTTGTCGCACAACTCCGCGTAACGTTCCTGCACTTCAGGACCGTCCGCCCCGTGGCGGTTCCCGTCCAGGACGCCTGCCGCTTCGGCTTCGGCCACCAACACCTGCGGAATACAGGATGACTTGACGCAACCCTGAAGCCCGCAATCACATTGCGGCCCTCCCGGGTCAACGACGATGTGGCCTATTTCGCCGGCGTTGCCGGAGGTCCCGCGCACTACCTCATCGTTGAGGACGATGCCGCAACCTATGCCGGTTCCCATGTACATGAAAACGAAGCTTCCCGCGCCGCTCGCGCCGCCGGCCCAGGTCTCGGCCACCGCCGCACTGGTGACGTCCTTGTCCACCAGCGTTTCCAGGCCCGTTGCATCTGCCAGTGCCTCCCGGATCCGCACCCTGTTCCAACGCGTCAGCAGTGGCGGCTCCACCACGGAACCTTCGTCGAGGTCGATCGGACCCGGAACTGCAACACCCAGCCCGGCAATCTTTGACGCATCGACACCCGACTCCTCGATGAGTGACTGGATCTGTTCGGCGATGCTGGTGATCACCCCTGCGGGGTCGCCACCGGGAGTAGCCATCCGGGAGTGCTTGACGACATCGCCCAGCAGGTCCAGAACGACGAAAGTGATGACTGCAGGGTCCAGGTGCACTCCCACGGCGTAC
This sequence comes from Paenarthrobacter sp. C1, assembly GCF_049315185.1. Taxonomy (NCBI): domain Bacteria; kingdom Bacillati; phylum Actinomycetota; class Actinomycetes; order Micrococcales; family Micrococcaceae; genus Paenarthrobacter; species Paenarthrobacter sp. C1. The sequence goes on from NZ_CP186052.1 coordinate 2,589,981, forward strand.
ATTCCCGCAGGGTTGAGGCGCAGGATGGTGCGCGGCTTTCCCGGACCGGACCCTTCTTTGCCTGCCTCGACGATGAGCTGCTGGTCAAGGAGTCGTCGGGAGATATTCGAAATCGTTTGCGGCGACAGCCCCACGATCTGCGCCAGTTCCACACGGCTGAGTCCGCCCGAAGACCGCCGGATCGCCTCCAGAATGACGGTCAGGTTGAAGTCCCCCATGCGGGGTAGGTTGGTTCCGCGCCTCGGTGTCGGCTGCCGGATCTCAGTCACTGATGCCCCTAGTCATTCGGAAAATCTTCGTCGAATTTGGTCTCTGTGTGCATCGTACGACACCACTGCTCCCACGGATACGAGCACACGCTGGCTCGGAAGTCAGGGGTTGGTAACGATGACACTGCATTGTATGCGAGCACAGTTCATTGACACGTCACGAACAGCCCTCAAGGCTTCCTGCTGCGCGTCACCGTGAACTTTGGATTACGGCCTTCTTCCACGGTGGGACCGATCAGCCGTTCAAGCGTGGGCCGGTAGCGCAGGTGACTGTTGTACACCGTCCACAACTCCCCGCCCGGCGCCAGGACGCGGGCGGCTGCTTCAAACATCCGCATCGCGGCACCGGCATGCACGCTGGCGCCCAAGTGGAAGGGAGGATTCAGCAAGATGAGATCGGCGCTGGCCGGGGGGAGCGACGACATGGCGTCGTCGTGGAGTACGGTGATCCGCTCCCCCAGTCCGTTTGCCATAGCGGTGCCCCTTGCCGAGGCAGCGGCCGCGGAAGATTGGTCGGTGGCGATAACCCGTGCTTTCTTTTGCTGCGAGGCAACCATGGTGGCGAGGATACCCGTCCCGCACCCCAGGTCCACCACACACCGCGCCTGGGGCATGCGGTCAAGGAATGTCAGGAGATAGCGCGTCCCAATATCAAGGCGTGCCCCCGCAAAGACTGCACCTTGGGCACTGACGGTGATTCCCAGTTCGGGCAAGGGCTCAACCACAGGAAAGGGCGGGGCAGCATTGACCGGCCTGGCGTCCCGCGCCACCAGGACCCGGGACTTTTGGCGGGCCAACTGTGGCTGGACGGAGCCAAAGTACTTTTCCAGCACACTGTTCATGCCGATTGTCATGTGCTTTACGCGACCACCGGCGAGCAAAACAGCACCCGGGGCAGCAAACCGTGCAACGGCGTCGGCGATTTCCTCCAACTCCGCCAGGGCTTTAGGCAACTGCAGCAGCACCAGCTCCGCATCCTCAAGCAGTTCCCTGCCGAGCTCCAGCGGGCTGAATTTCCCCTCGGCACCGGCCCCCTGCGCATTGCGCCTTAGGGCCAGCCTCCCGGAGAAAAGGTCCTGGTGGACGCGGACATGTTCGACGCCGAGCCCCGCCAAAGCGCCGAGGGTCAACGCACCATACCGGTCGCCGATGACGGCAATCCTGGTATCGGGAGAGCTGAATTCGACGGCGGTTTCCAAGAGCAGCTTGTCCGTGGCGTCGTAGGCCTGCAAGTTGTCGGCCTCTACGTCCGGCAACCTCCTCAATGAGTCAAAGAGCGCCCCAAGATCCAATACCGCCACTAGGAGGTTCCCGCTTTCTTTGCTTCAATAACCGGCCGCTGCCGGCGTCTCGACTTTATGGGTGCTTCGGAGGAAGCTTAAGCTGGCACTACGCAAACACCTGTCCTCCTCCGCGCGGTGAGAAGACCCCGAAGGTGGCCGGCATTCGTCACGGCGACCCCAGGAGCCAGGCGCCGGGACCACCCGTCACTGGGCTCCACTTTCCCTTGCGAGAAGCCATGAGTGTCAATGTTGTCACGAACCTGGACGCAAAGTCCCACAACTCTCCCGACGAAACCCGGCGTGCGGACAAAACCGTAGTGGACCTGGTCACTGTGGGAGATTACACCATCGCCCGTATGACGTTTGAACCAGGCTGGACGTGGGCAGACTGCATCAAGCCTGCCGCCGGCACCGATTCGTGCCAGTTAAGCCACGTCGGGTTCTGCGTTTCCGGTTCCTTGGAAGTCGAAACAAACGACGGCGGCAAGATCAGCATTTCCCCGGGGTCCTCCTACTCCATCCCTCCTGGACACAATGCCCGGGTGGTAGGAGATCAGCCATTCCAGGGCATCGAGTTCGTCAGCGGAGCCGAATTTGCCGAAGCCCTCAAGTAGGCGTCCGGGCTGGAGCTGCGGTTCAGACCGAAAGCAAAAGACCCCGCTCGATTGAGCGGGGTCTTTCTACCGGAGTGGAGCTGAGGGGACTCGAACCCCTGACCCCCTGCATGCCATGCAGGTGCGCTACCAGCTGCGCCACAGCCCCGGATTTGCTGACTTCATCAGGAAGTATTTCTCTTCCCGTCGAAGCAACTCGTCAATACTAACCACAATCCCAGCGGAAGAGAAATCGCCGGAAGGTGAGGTGCATCACGCCGGGCGCCCGTCCTCCGGGAGACCCGCACGACCGAGGTGCGTGGAACGAACCACTGCACCTCCCCCCAAAAACGGGCCGTGCGGAGTCTCCCAAAATGACGTGCTCCAAGGAGTCTAGGATCCCCGCGCCGGAAAACAAAACCGTCCAGTCGGTTTCCCTGCCATTCCGCACTTGCGCGGTGATAGCGTTGTGAAATCCCGACGGCGGCTACTTCCGCCGCCAGCCCACCATGAGAGGTCCTCACAACGGATGCAGCAACGCGCGCAGGAAACCCGGCTGGCCGTCATTGAAGGGGCGGCATCGGTCTTCGCCGGGATCGGTTATGCGAAGGCGAGCCTGGCTGACATCATCGCGCACGCCGAGGTGACAAAGGGGGCACTGTACTTTCACTTCACGTCCAAGCGGGACCTGGCGCTTGCAGTGATCGAAGAACAACATTCCAAGGTCCTGGCAGCAGGTTCCGACATCCTGGGCACCAGCGCACCTGCGTTGGACAAGATCATCGCGCTCTGCAGGATGTTTGGCCGGCAACTCCTGGACGAACCGATCGTCCGGGCCGGTATACGCCTTACCTTTGAAGCTTCAGCGTTCGAGGCAGACGTGTCCGGGCCTTACGAGGACTGGATCGCCACGGTAGAGGGCCTCCTGGGACAGGCCAAGGTTGAGGGCGCGGTCCGCGCGGACCTGGATGCCGCCGCCTTCGGCCGGTACCTGGTGGCCTCCTTCACCGGCGTCCAATTGGTTTCCGACGTACTGACCGGACGCGACGACGTGCTGCAGCGCATAGAGCAAATGTGGGAATTCATGCTGCCGGCCCTGTCTCCCGTCCGACCGGGCTCACCGGACTAGCCCGGCACCGGGCGGGTCTTTCAGCCCACCCCAGGGTCGGCAGCTTCGTGCCGGGAATCCGGGCACGAAAAAGGCCCCGCCTCCCTCACCGGATGATCCAGGAAGAGAAGCGGAGCCTCATAGGGTGGAGCTGAGGGGACTCGAACCCCTGACCCCCTGCATGCCATGCAGGTGCGCTACCAGCTGCGCCACAGCCCCATATTCTTGCTGCTTCACGCTTGGCTTTGGAAGCCATCCGCGCCGAAGCAACTCAAATATCTTAGAACAGCATTTCCGATAATTCCAAATCGGGCATATTCGCTTGCCGCAGCGTCCTAGGCCTCGGAATCCTCCGAGGTTGCAGCCTTGGCGGAAGCGTCATCACCGAGTTCAAGATCTACCACGGGGCAGTCCTTCCAGAGGCGCTCCAATGCATAGAAGACGCGGTCTTCCGCGTGCTGGACGTGGATGACAATGTCGGCGTAATCCAGGAGGACCCAGCGGCCTTCGGAGCGGCCTTCGCGGCGCACGGGCCGAAGGTCCTGCTTTAGCAGTTCCTCTTCGATCCCGTCCACGATTGCGTTGACCTGGCGCTCAGTGGGAGCTGATGCGATCAGGAAGACGTCGGTCAGCGCTAAACGCTCGCTGACATCCAGCGCGACGATGTCTTCTGCGAGCTTGTCCGCCGCGGCACGGGCAGCGTGACGGGCGAGGGTGATGGATTGTTCATGTGCAGACAAAGGGAACTCCTAGTTATGGCGCGTGGCCGGGAAATGGCGTGAGCCGTTGGGGCGGAACTATCCGCTGGTAATCATGATGATGCCGACGATCAGGGCAACCAGGCCCAATGCCAGGACGCCGTATTGCAGCAAGCGGCTCCGTTGGGCCCTGGCCAGGCCGGCAGTACTGGCATCCAGCGGATCCAGTCCATAGGCGGTACTGGCAGACACAGGAGGCCGCTGTGTTTCTTCGCTTGTTTCTGCCGTGGAGGTGGCTTTGTTCCTGGATGACCGGGCAACCGCCTCGGCGCGGGCAAGAACCCCCGCACGCCCACGCGGAGCACGTTCCTTCGCCGGTGCCTGTACCGGATCAAGCTTGGGGCCGGACGAGGTGACCAACGGGACAAAGGTAGTGCTGGGACGCTTCATCACCGGGCGTTCGACGCCGGGAACCTTGACGAACTCCAACGGAGTCACCATGGCGAGGTTGTTCGCCGTCGAAGGACCGGCCGATGTAGAAGGCTCCTTGCCCTGCCCGGGATGGTTCAGCCCGGGCTGGTTCTGGCCAGGCCCGCTCTGCCCGGGTTGGTTCCGTTCGGCCTGATTCTGCTCTGCCAGCTTTTGCTTGGCAGCAGCGCGCTTGTTCAGCACCGCGGCGCGTTCGGCCAGGGCGATCTGCTGGGCCAGGACCTCGGGATCAACGGCAAGCGGATCCTGCTCGGCAATGTGTTCGAGCTTGGAAGTCTGGTTTTGGACCTGCGCGGCAATCAGTTCGCGAACAGCAAGGGCCTGTTCCACGGACATCTCTGATTCGGCCGCTGGTACACCGCCAGACCCGGTGGCTGCCGGTGTTTTCGACTGTGGGGACGCTTGTGGCTCATCCCGCGTCGGCGGATTTTCCCCGTCTTTGTCCGCAGCCTTCGGCTTGGCGCCGGGCATGGGAACAACCGGGTTCATGGACGTGGCAACTTCTGCCTGAAGCTGCTGAAGCCGAAGCTGGCGCCGGGTGGGCGGACCGCCACCTGAGAGTTGCTCTTCCTTATCGGCGAGCTCCTTGATGGTGCGCAGTGCGGCGCGGTCACGCGCCCGGATCTGGGACGAGCGTTCCTGGGCCGCAGCACCCACCGCATCCACAGGCGCATCCGCCGCGCGACGGTTGCGTCCGTTGGAGCGCTCTGCACCGTCAGCAGGCTCTGTCTCCTGCGGGGCCGTTGGCTCCGCCTGGACTTCCGGGTTCTGTTCCCGGGCACGGCGAAGCTCACGCCTGCTGCGGATGGGTCGCTGTTCCTGGCTGCTCATTTTACAAACTCATTCAGTACGTGCTTGGTCGTCTGATCCGGATAGTGCCGGCGACAGTTCTCCTGGTACAGCGTCAGGTGCATACAGTCCATACTTTGCGATGTACTGCACCACACCGTCAGGGACCAGGTACCACACCGGGTTGCCTGCACCCACGCGGATACGGCAATCCGTGGAGGATATGGCCATGGCCGGGACTTCGAGCAAGCTTACGTCGTCAGTCCGGCCGAGGTCGTTCAGCTCGTGTCCGGGGCGGGTCACCCCAACAAAGTGGGCCAAGGACCAGAGCTCGTCCACGTCTTTCCAGGACAGGATCTGGGCCAGGGCATCCGCGCCGGTGATGAAGAAGAGGTCGGCGTCGGGGCGCTGGGCCCGAAGATCCCGAAGAGTATCGATGGTGAAAGTCGGGCCGGGCCGGTCCACGTCAACGCGGCTGACAGTAAACCGTGGGTTTGATGCCGTCGCGATAACGGTCATCAGGTACCTGTGTTCGGGTTCACTGACCAGCTTGTGCGACTTCTGCCACGGTTGACCGGTGGGCACGAAAACAACTTCGTCGAGGTCGAACTTGGCTGCGACTTCGCTTGCAGCCACAAGGTGGCCGTGATGGATGGGGTCGAAGGTTCCACCCATCACGCCCAGCCGAAGCCTGCGCTCCGACTCCCCGCGAGGTGTTGCGGCAATAATGTTAGTGGCCCTGGCCGTGGGTGTGCTTGTTCGGGTGCTGGCGGTGCGGGTCAGCGTGCTCCTCCACTGCCTCGTGGCGGTTACCCAGGTTGGTGTAGGACAGGGTTACGAACATGAGAACCAGCAGCAGGGCAAACATCGAGACGCCGAAGACCCACGGCTCGGCCCACAGCGGGGCGAGTTCCTCGTGGCCGCCTTCTGTCTCGGCGGCAATGGACGTGGCGATCTGCTGAAACAGCATCTTCTCCCCTAGTTGGTTCTCAAAGGATTTCGACGGCGGGACTCCCCGCCGTTCCGGACTTCTGTTCTATGTTACCGCGTTGCTAGCTGCGGACTTGGCCTTCACCCTGCACGATCCACTTTGTAGTGGTCAGTTCGGTGAGGCCCATGGGACCTCGGGCGTGGAGCTTCTGGGTGGAGATACCAACCTCGGCACCAAGCCCAAGCTCACCGCCGTCGGTGAACCGTGTTGAAGCGTTGACAATCACAGCCGCAGAGTCTATCTCGGCGATGAACCTCTCCGCGTTGGCGAGGTTGTTCGTCAGGATGGCTTCTGTGTGCCCGGTGGTCCACTTACGGATGTGCTTCACCGCGTCATCCAGGCTGTCCACCATGGCCACAGCCAGGTCGAGGTCCATGTACTCAGTGGCCCAGTCGTCGTCGTCCGCGGGAACAGTCTCAACTGCGCTGCCCAGGGCAGCCGCGATCCTGTCATCGACGTGAAGTGTCACGCCTGCCTTGCGCAGTGCGGCCGCTACTGCGGGCAGGGCCGTCGACCCTGAATGCACCAGGAGTGTCTCCACGGTATTGCAGACACTCGGACGTTGGGTCTTGGCATTGAGGAGGATCTCCACGGCCATCTCTTCACCCGCCGACTCATCAATGAAGATATGGACATTGCCCTCACCTGTTTCGATAACCGGCACCGAGGAGTTGGTCACGACAGTCTGGATAAGCTCGCGTCCGCCCCGGGGAATGAGCACGTCCACCCGCCCGCGGGCACGCATCAGGACATTGGCACCTTCGCGGCCATACTGGTCAACTGTCTGCACGGCATCAGCAGGAAGTCCCACCGAGTCCAAGGCGTCGCGCAGGATCCGGACCAAGGCCTCGTTGGTGTTCGCGGCAGCGGAACCGCCGCGGAGGATCACGGCGTTGCCACTCTTGAGGGCGAGGCCGGCAATATCCACAGTGACGTTGGGGCGCGCTTCGTAGATGGCGGCAACAACACCCATCGGCACATTGACCTGGCGCAGGCGCAGACCGTTAGGCAGTGTCTGCCCACGGACCACGTTGCCCACGGGGTCCGGCAAGCCGGCCAGGTTCTCCAATGCGGCCACCAGGCCGTCGATGCGCTCCGGAGTAAGAGTGAGCCGGTCCAGGAGAGCTGCAGACGTGCCGTTGGCGCGGCCTACGGCAACATCCTTGGCATTGGCTTCAAGGACATGCTTCCGGTTCTCAAGCAAAGCTGCCCCGATTGCACGAAGCGCACGGTCTTTCCACGCACGGTTGGCCTGTCCCAGACGGCGTGCTGCTTTCCGGGAACGGTCGGCAATGGCGTGGACAGCAGCTTCGAGTTCCTCCGGAGTCAATGGAACGCGTCCTGCCGCAGGGTTCTCCGGCGCGGTGCCGGCAGTGCCGGTAGCGTCGGAAATCACAGGGGCGTCAGGGGTCAGCGCTTCAGTCATGCACCCAGTTTAGATGAGCGCGGCCCGCGCAGAAGCACCAGATCGTCAACATGAACAACTTCGCGGTCATAGCCCCGTCCCAGCGACTGACCAAGCTCCTGGGTAGTGCGGCCCAGCATGCGGGGAAGTTCCTCCGACGAGTAGTTCACCAAGCCACGGGCCACGATGCTTCCGTCCAATGCCACCATCTCCACCGGATCACCAGCTTCGAATTCGCCCCCGACCTCCGAGATGCCGGCGGGAAGCAATGAGCGGTGCCTGTCGCGCACAGCCTTGACGGCGCCGTCGTCGAGCACCAAACGTCCCTGCACCGTCGCCAGGTGCGCGAGCCACAAGAGGCGGACGGGTTTGCGGTTGCCGTTCACGGCGAACCAGGTTCCCACGTCCTCCCCCGCCAGTGCCGCTGCGGCATTGGCCGTGGAGGTGACCAAAGCATGTATCCCGGAACTTGCGGCAATCGACGCGGCCTCGACCTTGGTCATCATGCCGCCCGTTCCGACACCGGCCTTGCCGGCCTTGCCGATGGTGACGTCCTCCAGGTCCTGGGGTCCGCGCACCAGCGGGATGCGCCGGGCGCCTTGGGACGGCGGACCGTCATAAACGGCGTCGACGTCGGACAGCAGCACCAGCGCATCGGCGCGGACCAAGTGCGCCACCAAGGCAGCCAAGCGGTCGTTGTCGCCAAAACGGATTTCATGGGTTGCCACGGTGTCGTTCTCATTGACCACAGGCACCACGCCAAGATTCAGCAGCCGGTCCAAGGCCCGGAAGGCATTGGTGTGCTGGGTCCGGCGCATGAGGTCATCGGCGGTCAGTAGGACCTGGCTCACAGTTACCCCGTGTGCATTGAACGCCTGCGTGTAGCGGGCCATCAGGAGACCCTGGCCAACACTTGCTGCCGCCTGCTGGGTGGCAAGATCCTTGGGCCGCTTTGCCAGGCCCAACGGTGCCAGCCCGGCCGCAATGGCGCCCGAAGAAACGAGGATAATCTCGGTTCCGGCATTTCGCTTTCCGGCGAGTGCGTTGACGAGTTGCGTCAAGGACTTCTCGGAGATGCCACCCTTGATGCTGGTCAAGGAGGATGAACCCACCTTGACCACGATCCGTTTGGCGGTGGCTATCCCCTGGCGTTCCAGCCCGGCAGCGTCCTCGGAAACGTCAATGGTCCTAGTCGTCATCACCGGAATCCAGGGTGCTTTCCCTCACCGTCTGGGCACGGCGCCCGCTGACGGACTCTGTCCAGATGCCCGCCTTGCGCTCGGCTTCGAGTTCGGCGCGCGCAGCAGCCTTGGCCTCGCGGCGCTCGATCTGCTCTTCGCGCTTCTGCGAACGCGTGGGACGGTCACCGATGTCAGCAACACGGATATCGGTGCCTCGCGGAGTGGCCAAAAGTTCGGCACCGGCCATCATGGTGGGCTCCCAGTCGAAGACGACGCCGTCATCCTCGCCAATGACGACGGTATCGCCGGGCTTGGCGCCAACCTTGAACAGCTCCGTCTCAACACCAAGCTTGGCGAGGCGGTCTGCAAGGTAGCCGATGGCTTCCTCGTTCGTGAAGTCGGTCTGCTTGACCCAGCGCACGGGCTTTTCTCCCAGTACGCGGAACAGCGGCTCGAGGTTCTTCTCTTCACGACGGATCTTGAAACCGGACTCGTTGACGGCGCGCGGGCGAAGGACCGGCGGAGCCACCTTGGGGGGTGCAGCCTGGACGGCGTCGCGTGCAGCCTTGACGATTTCTGCCATGGCAAAGCCGAGCTGGCGCAAGCCTTCGTGGCTGGTTGCCGACACTTCGAAGACACGGTAGCCCCGCGCCTCCAGGTCCGGACGTACGAACTCGGCCATATCCTTGCCGTCGGGGAGGTCGACCTTGTTCAGGACTACCAGCTTGGGTCGCTCGTTCAACGGGACAACTTCACCGTCAACGCCGGCGTAGCTCATATCGACGGCGTACTTCTCCAGTTCGGCCTCAATGATGGCGAGGTCGGAGAGCGGATCGCGGTCCGATTCCAGGGTTCCGCAGTCAAGCACGTGGACCAGGGCAGCACAGCGCTCCACGTGGCGGAGGAAGTTATGACCAAGGCCCTTGCCCTCGCTGGCGCCTTCGATGAGGCCCGGAACGTCGGCAATGGTGAAGCGGACGTCTCCGGCCTGGACCACGCCCAGGTTGGGGATGAGGGTGGTGAACGGGTAGTCGGCGATCTTCGGCCGGGCAGCGGACATGGCAGCAATCAAGCTGGACTTGCCCGCGGAGGGGAAGCCGACCAAGGCAATATCGGCAATGGACTTCAGTTCCAGGACGATGTCACTGGATTCGCCTTCGATGCCGAGGAGCGCAAAGCCCGGGGCGCGTCGCTTTTGCGAAGAAAGGGAAGCGTTGCCGAGGCCGCCCTGGCCGCCGGCGGCCGCAATGTATTCAGTACCCTCGCCCACCAGGTCTGCCAGGACTTCGCCGTCCTTGGTCTTGACCACGGTGCCGTCAGGGACCGGAAGAATCAGGGTCTCGCCGTTCTTGCCTCCACGCCAGTCGCCCATGCCGGGGCCACCATTGGTGGCGTGCCTGTGGGGTGCGTGGTGGTAATCAAGCAAAGTGGTGGTCTGGGCTGACACGCGGAGGATGACGTCGCCGCCGTTGCCGCCGTTGCCGCCGTCGGGACCGCCGAGCGGCTTGAACTTTTCCCGCTTAACGGAGACACAGCCGTGGCCGCCGGTTCCGCCGGATACGTGCAGGACTACCCGGTCTACAAAGCTCGCCACGTGGATCTCCTCTATTGCTGTTGCCAGCGCTGTTGCAAAAACCAGCGCGCCTGAGGGCGCCCTAGTCGATTGTAATGCGGTTAAAAGAACGGTGGAGCGGGCCGCTTGGCCCGCTCCACCGGTTCAGAACTTGTTGTTACTCTGCAGCTGCAGCAGCAACGATGTTCACTACGCGACGGCCGCGGCGAGTACCAAACTCAACCGCACCGGCCTGCAGGGCGAACAGGGTGTCGTCGCCACCGCGACCGACGCCTGCACCCGGGTGGAAGTGGGTGCCGCGCTGGCGAACGATGATTTCGCCGGCGGAGACTACCTGACCACCGAAGCGCTTGACGCCCAGGTACTGTGCGTTGGAGTCACGACCGTTGCGAGTGGAACTCGCGCCTTTTTTGTGTGCCATGTGAAATGCCTGCCTCTAAATTTCTGGGGAAACTGAAAAACCTGAACAGCGGGTAACGAAAGTTACGCGATGCTGGTGATCTTGATCTTGGTCAGTTCCTGACGGTGACCCTGACGCTTCCGGTAGCCGGTCTTGTTCTTGAACTTCTGGATGACGATCTTCGGACCACGGAGGTCTTCGAGGATCTCAGCCGTAACCTTGACGTTGGCCAGTTCCGCTGCTGCGGAGGTGACCTTGTCGCCGTCAACCAGGAGCAAGGCGGGCAGCTCAAGCGTGCTACCGGCTCCACCGGGGACGCGGTTAAGCGTTACGTAGTCTCCAACGGAAACTTTTTCTTGGCGGCCGCCTGCGCGGACAATCGCGTACACCACTTGGGTACTCACTTCTCTCGACGTTTATAACTAAATTTGCGTGCGGAACCTGTCACCGGAATCAGGCTTGGTTCGCGCTGTGCCTCAACGCCGTGGACTTCTGTTCGAAGTCCGCGAGTCATCCCATGAACAATTCCAAGGGGCATAACCCAAGTGTTGGCGTAAGCACCGAAGATCAAGATTACGCTAGTTTGACCCTCAGCTGCAAATGAGGCCGGGACCGGAGGCTACCCCGTGACTTGCATCACGAGGTGTAACGGACTCTCCCGGCACCGTGCCCATACAGCCTACAGGGTTTGGCGGCGATTAACGTGATCACGCCCGCGACGCGCGGGACAAGCCATGCTTTTCATCCCGGTTCAGTCCCGATTCAACAGGCCGGGCCACCCTGGGCGTAGAGCCGCGGAGCATCAAAGAACGCCGTCTCGTAGCGGCAGGACTGCCTGAAAGCCTCAAGCATCTCCGCACGTTCACGCCCGGAAGCGGCAACGGCCGCCGCGTCTGTGAAGTTGATCGCCATCCTTGTGGCGGAGGCAAAGTCCTCGTCGGCGTACGTCCGCAGCCAGTCCGCATAGGGATGCCCGCCGGAGGCCCCGGCATCGACGAACGCGGCGTGGAGCTTTTGACCCACTTCCGCATACAACCAGTAGCAGGGCAGGATCGCCGCGAGGACCACCGCATAGCTGCCGGATGCCGACGTTGCCAGCAGATGGTCCACATAGGCTTTGGTGACCGGTCCAGTGACGCCCGAAGCCTCACGGGAGCTCAACCAGTTCCTGTGCAGTTCCGATTCAACTTCCAGGCACTGCCGTGAGCTCTTGGCCCAGAACAGCTGTTCTTCCTCGGTGGGCGCCAACGCACCTGCACGGGCAAGGACCCTGGAATAGCCATTGAGATAGATGGCGTCCTGCGCAAGGTAGTAGCTGAACGCCGGCTCCGGCAAATGCCCCGACTGCAGTTCCTGGATGAAGTTGAGGCCGTGGATTTTTTCAAGCTCCGGGATGGCTTCCTTCCACAAAGTGGCAGCAAATCCGCCAGGCTGGAGGACGCGCTGGTGGTGGAAGTGGTCCACAGGCCCGTTGCCCCGGCCCACTTCCAGCTCCCCTGCGCTCCTCAGGGCCTGGAGCAGCCACGGTTTCGCTTCGCGCAGTGAGGCCTCCCAGTCGCCCGTGCGCGCCTGGACGGTAGCCAAGGCGGACGACAACGAGCATCCAGTGCCATGGCTGTTCCGGGTCGCAATCCTTGGACCTGCCACTTCGATGACGTCCTGCCGCAACAGCCCGCTGGTGTTGATCAAGGCATCGGGGCATTCCGAGCCGGCCAGATGACCGCCCTTGACCAAGACCGTGTTTCCGCACTCAGCTGCCAGTCGCTTGCCCTGCTCCAATGCCGATGCCCAATCAGCAGCCTCGGTTTCCCCCAGCAAAATGGCAAGCTCGGGCAGGTTCGGCGTGATCAGGTCCGCCAATGGAAGCAGGGAACGAAGGGCCTCCCCTGCGGATTCGGTCAGCAGGCGGTCACCGCTGGTGGCCACCATCACGGGATCAAGAACCACGACGGCGGGGCGCACCGATTCGAGCCAACTGCGCACCTCGTCAATAACAGCCGCGTCGCCGAGCATCCCGATCTTCACCGCGTCGATGACGATATCGGTACTGACGGCGTCCAGTTGCTGGCGCAGGAACTCCACGGGTGGTACGTGCACACCGCTGACACCCAGGGTGTTCTGGGCCGTCAAAGCCGTAATGGCAGCCATGCCATATCCACCGTGGGCGGCGATGCTCTTCAAATCAGCCTGGATTCCGGCTCCTCCGGACGGGTCGGAGCCCGCGATGCTAAGTACCCGGGGGGTTCGTCTGCGGTCCTCCGCCAGCGGATAAACAGCGGAAGATGACAATGCGGCCATGAGGACATCCCTTCGCCGGTGCTAACCGGACAGGTTCAACGGGTTTGGATCTCAGCCTGGCCCATCGCCTGGCACCCCGTGTCAGTCCCCCAGCCTAGCGCACCGGCAGACAGCAAAAGGCCCCGCAATTGCCGCTGGTAGCGGAACTGCGGGGCCTTGGTGCGGTCACAAACGGTTAGAGTTCGGAGGCCGGTACGCCGACGCCCAGGATGATGGGTTCGTCCGGGGCCGCTTTCCTGACCGGCTCCGCAGGCGCCTTGGACTCGTGCGCCGATCCCTTCGCGGCCGTAGCGGTCACGTCGTGGTGCTCAACACTGGTCTCGTTGGCCGCGCCTTGGGCCCTGCTTGCACTGCGGTTCCGGCGGCTACGACGACCCCGCGATGCTGAGGGGGCTTCGTCGGCGGCCGGAGCCGGAGCTTCAGTCGTCGGGGTGTTCGCAGCCTTCGGGGCTTCGACAGCTTCCTTGGCTTTCTGGTCCTCAGGCGACGGTGCCGCGCCAAGGTGCGAGAAAGCTTCGGCCAGGCGGTCCAGGCTCATGGCCGGCCGGGCTGCCTGCGGCTCATCGTGGTGTTCAACGAAAGGCAAGGCAACCTCTTCGCCGCCAAAACGCAGCACTGGAGTGGCCCGGCCTTCGCGGACAGCGGCGTCGTGTGCCGCGGCTTCCTGGGCCGTCGGGGCAGCGGAGACTGAACCGGCGTCGGGACCATGCTCCCCGGCCGCCCGGGTTTGCTCCTCTGCCTTGTGGAGCTCGTCATCGTGAAGGTGGGCGGCATGCGCGGCCGCTGCAATCGTCGCCAGTGCAGCCCGGGTTGCTTCGGCCTTTGCCTGACGGGCAGGGTCCTGGGCTTCCGGGTGTGCTGCCGGTGCCGCAACAGGGGCGGACGGCGTCGAATGGACCTGGGCCGGTGCTTCGACCGTTCCCTGGGCGCCGCCCTTGCCGCGGCGACGCTTGCGCTCGGTGCGGGCCGTGGACTGCTGTGCCTCGGTGTGCGGACGGTGCTGCTCGGCTGCCACGGTGTTGGCGCGGCGGTGCTCCACGGGCTCGTCATGCGTCACGACACCGCGGCCTGCGCAGTGCTCGCACTGCTCACCGAAGACTTCAAGGAGACCGGTGCCCATGCGCTTGCGGGTCATCTGGACAAGGCCCAGTGACGTTACTTCAGCAACCTGGTGCTTGGTACGGTCGCGGCCCAGGCACTCCACCATGCGGCGGAGAACGAGGTCGCGGTTGGATTCCAGGACCATGTCGATGAAGTCGATGACGATGATGCCGCCGATGTCACGCAGGCGAAGCTGGCGAACGACTTCCTCGGCAGCTTCAAGGTTGTTCTTGGTAACTGTCTCTTCCAGGTTTCCACCACTGCCGGTGAACTTACCTGTGTTGACGTCCACCACCGTCATGGCTTCGGTGCGGTCAATGACCAGCGAGCCACCGGACGGCAGGAAGACCTTGCGTTCCAGAGCCTTGTGGATCTGCTCATCGATGCGCCAGGCAGCGAAGATGTCTTGATCCTTGGTCCATTTTTCAAGGCGGCCCACGAGGTCGGGGGCAACATAGGTTACATAAGCCTCGATGGTGTCCCAGGCGTCGTCACCGGAGACGATCAGCTTGGAGAAGTCCTCGTTGAAGACGTCACGGACAACCTTGATGGTGAGGTCCGGTTCGCCGTAAAGCAGTTCCGGTGCCAGCACCTTGGTGGAGGAAGCTTGCCCTTCGATACCTTCCCACTGCGCGCGCAGACGGTTGATGTCGTGGGTCAGTTCTTCTTCCGAGGCACCTTCAGCGGCCGTACGGACGATAACTCCGGCGTTTTCCGGCAGGCGGTCCTTCAGGATCCGCTTGAGGCGGTTGCGTTCGACGTCGGGCAGCTTGCGCGAGATGCCGGTCATGGATCCACCCGGCACGTACACAAGGTAGCGGCCCGGAAGTGAGATCTGGCTTGTGAGGCGGGCACCCTTGTGACCCACCGGATCCTTGGTCACCTGGACCAGGACGGAGTCGCCGGACTTCAGCGCATTCTCGATCCGGCGCGGCTGGCCCTCCAGGTTCACTGCATCCCAGTTGACTTCACCGGCGTACAACACCGCATTGCGGCCGCGTCCGATATCAACGAATGCAGCTTCCATGGATGGCAGGACGTTCTGGACCTTGCCGAGATAGACGTTGCCGATCAGGGAGTCCTGCTGCGTCTTGGACACGAAGTGCTCGGCCAGGACGCCATCTTCAAGGACTGCGATCTGGATTCTGTCGTCGCGCTGGCGGACGATCATTTGCCGGTCCACGGATTCGCGGCGTGCCAGGAACTCGGCTTCGGTAATCACCTGGCGGCGACGTCCGGTCTCGCGGGACTCGCGGCGACGCTGCTTCTTGGCCTCGAGCCGGGTGGAGCCCTTGACGCTGGCGACCCGGTTGGAAGGAGCCGTTTCCGTGATGGGCCGGGGGGCGCGAACGCGGGTTACCGTGTTGGGCGGGTCGTCATCCGAGCCGCCCGTCAGTTCAAGGTCCTGGTCTCCACGACGCCGACGACGACGGCGACGCGACGTGACGCCTTCCTCGAGGGCTTCAGCTGCGGGAGCTTCTTCGTCGCCGGAGTCATTGCTGTCTTCGGTGTCGTTCTCGTCGCGTTCAGTGCCACGGCGCCCGCGGCGGCCACGGCTCCGGCGACGGCGACGACTGCCACCCTCGTCCAGCTCACCGTCTGCGGCTGCTTCAGCGTCGTCTTCCGGCTCGTCGTCCGTCTCTTCCACGGCCGCAACGCGCGGGACAGTGGTGAGGTCAGGGGCCTGGAAGATCATCGACGTGATGGAAACCGGCTCCATGAACAGCGAGGTGGCAGCGGCAGGAGCAGCTTCCTCGGCCGGAGCCTCTTCCTCAGCGGCAGGTTCTTCCGGCTGGGTGCCGGCCTCCGGCGTCGTGGTTTCTTCAACAACTTCAGCAGCTGCGGGCGTCTCTTCTGCCTCCACCTTGGGCTTGGCAGCACGACGACGGCGGACCGGCTTTTCGGGGGCAGCTTCAGGGACGGCTTCGGGCTGGGTTTCGGCAGCAGGCTCCTGGCCTGCGGCGGTTTCATCGCCGAGGCCGGGCAAGGGCTCGGTTGGCTCAACCTTTTTGCGGGACCGGGTGCGGCGTACGGGCTTGGCGTCAGCCTCGGGAGTTTCCGCAACTGCGGGCGTCCCAGTGGCAGGGGCCTCGGTTGCCTCTACCTCAGCAACTGCCTTGGGCGCAGCCTTGCGCCGGGTCCGGGTGGTTTTCTTGGGCGCTTCCGCAGTTTCCGCGGGAGCTGCCTCATCATTAACGGCTACAACCTGGTCATTATCCATATGTGGCAACACTCCTGCCCCAGCGACACCGCCACATCCGGCGCCCAGAGGGGCAAATATTGTCAAAACCCGCAGGCGTTGACAGAAGTCGGTAGTATGCCTTCCGGTTCGCACCATCATTGGGGTGCGGCAGCCCTGGAAGGCCGGCGGCTTAGTTCTGAAACCCGTTGTTCTGCTGCCACAACCAGGTGCCGTCCATTGTTATGGCGGGCCTACCGAGGATCGACGTGATCCGGGCATGCCCAGCTCATACTGGCGGTCTTGGGAACAAGTCACCGGACCGGAATCCGAATGTGGGTCGGCTTCCAGCCATGTTCATTCTCTCACACCCGCGCGACATCGCCCGTTAGGACGCTGTGTCGTCCGGATCGGCACAATCTGGGCGCCGCCCACAGCCAGCGGCGTTAGAATCCTCCCAAGAACCCTTCCCGGCCCGCCGGGGCACAACGTCGAAAAGGATCCGATCCGCGATGCCGAGCACCGCCAGGGAAAACCTGGCCATCAATACCTCCACCGCTGCGGGAGAGTCGTCCGCTCAACAGGAGAAGTTGCCGAGGACTGTCCGCGACAAGCCCTTCGCCTGGCTCCTCCTGGTCACCGGCGTCATCGGTTGGCTGGCGTCCGGGGCGTTGGTCCTGGAGAAACTGGAAGTCCTCAAGGACCCCAACCATGTAACGGTCTGCGATGTGAACCCGTGGATTTCCTGCGGCGCCGTGATGCAAACACCACAGAGCTCCGTGTTCGGATTCCCCAACATGTTCATCGGCATTGTGGCCTTTGCCGTCATCATCACCACGGCCATGGGCCTTCTCGCCGGCGCCAGGTTCTCGCGCGGCTACTGGCTTGGACTGCAGGCGGGCGTGACCCTCGGTTTCGTGTTCGTTGTCTGGCTGTGGTCCCAGGCCCTGTACGTCATCAATGTACTGTGCCCGTTCTGCATGGTGGTGTGGGCCGTCATGATCCCCCTCTTTGTCTGGGTGACCATCCGGAACATCTCCCACGGCGTCATCAAGGCACCGCCGGGCTTGACCAAGTTGCTGGGCGATTCCGGGTGGATCATTGTGGCCCTGCTGTATGTCGCGGTCATCGCCACGATCTTCTTCGCCTTCATCCACGTTTTCGCTGGGACGTCCGGCTACTAAACCCCTCCGCGGGGTGACAGCTAAGGCCAATGTTCGACTCGAACATTGGCCTTAGCTGTCAGGTCGGTGCGGCGTGGTTAGCCGGCGAACCAGATCTTGATCTCTCGCTCAGCCGATTCAACGGAGTCGGAGCCGTGGACGAGGTTCTGCTGGACCGCCAGGCCCCAGTCGCGGCCGAAGTCGCCACGGATGGTGCCCGGAGCCGCCGTCGTCGGATCCGTCGTTCCGGCCAGTGAGCGGAAGCCTTCGATGACGCGGTGGCCCTCGAAGACGGCAGCGATGACCGGTCCGCTCAGCATGAACTCAACCAGCGGCTCGTAGAAGGGCTTGCCCACGTGTTCCTCGTAGTGCTGCTCCAGCAGCTCACGGGTGGCGTTGACCTTCTTCAGTTCGGCCAGGGTGTAGCCCTTGGCCTCAATGCGGGCGAGGATGCTCCCGCCCAGGTTGCGGGCGACGCCGTCGGGCTTGACCAGGACGAGGGTCCGTTCAATGCTCACAGTTGCTCCAATGTGATGTGTTCAGTGACTTACGTTCGGTGGTTTTCCCAGCCAGTTTACGGTGTTTGCGGGCCGGCTTCTTCACCGTGGGCAGCGTCCCATTCCGCCTGTTCACGGTCGCGCTGGGCCACCTCACGGTCGATCCTCATGCCGGCACGGATCCCGTACCACCAGCAGATGGCAAAGAGGATGCCGACAATGAACATCATGGGCTCGGCCAATCCCGTCAGGATCAGCACTACCTGCAGCACCCATCCCAGTCCGATGCCCCACGGCCTGGACAGCACGGCACAGGCAAGGACCAGCACCACGCTCAGGGCAATTCCGACGCCCAGGATGATGCCCGGATCGACTTCGCCGCGCTTCAGGCCGAACACAGCCAAGGTGCCGAAGAAAGCCACGAAGGCTTCGAGCAGCAACACCGTGGACGCAAACATCACTTTGGTGGACCGGCGCTTCTTCGGCATGCCGGGACGCCATTCGCGCTGCGCTTTGGTCATTTTCGCCATGCTAGGCACTCGCCTTTCCCAGCAGGATCCGAGCCTCGGCCACCACCGTGATGGAACCCGTCACCAGGACACCGCCCGCCAGGTCATCGTTGGATTCGGCACGTTCGACAGCCCACTCAATGGCGTCGTCGAGCTTCTCGGCGATATGCACGTTGTCCTCGCCAAAGCCAAGATCGATGGCGAGTTCAGCCAGTTCCGCTGCCGGGACGGCGCGCGCCGAGTTGGACTGCGTGAAACAGAACTCCTCGGCGAGTCCGCCGAGGGATTCCTTGAGGGTCTTCAGGATTTCCTCCGCGTCCTTCTCGCGCAGGACCCCAACCACCACCACCAGTTTGCTGAAGGTGAATGCCTCCTGGATTGCTTCTGCCGTGACACGAATGCCGTCCGGGTTGTGGGCTGCGTCAACCACTACCGTGGGTGCGGTCCTCACGACTTCCAACCGGCCGGGAGATGTCACGGTGCCGAATGCTTCCTTCAGCACCTCGGCGTCCAGTTCCTTCTCTCCCCCGCCGAAGAATGCCTCAAGGGCGGCCACGGCCACAGCGGCGTTCTCGGCCTGGTGGGCACCGTGCAACGGCAGCAGAAGATCCTCGTAGCGCCCGGCGAGTCCCTGGATGGTCAGGACCTGGCCACCCACGGCCACACTGCGGGACTCGACGCCGAACTCGACGCCCTCGAAGCGGAAAGGCACGTCCACTTCACGGGCCTTTTCCAGCAGGACCTGGGCCGCGTCCACCGGCTGGGCCGCACTTACCAGGAAGCCCCCGGCTTTGATGATTCCGGCCTTCTCGTAGGCAATGTCCTCGGTAGTGTCGCCCAGGAGGTCCGTGTGGTCCAGCGAGATCGGCGTGATGACCGAGACCTGGCCGTCTCCGACGTTGGTGGCATCGGTGATGCCTCCCAGGCCGACTTCAATCACTGCGACATCCACCGGCTGGTCCGCGAACACCGCGAAGCCAAGAATGGTCAGGCATTCGAAGTACGTCAGGCGCGGCTGGTTCTCCGCAACGAGCTCGTTGTCAACGATTTCCAGGTACGGGCGGATCTCATCCCAGATGCGTACGAACGTCGCGTCCGGTACCGGCTCGCCATCAATACTGATGCGCTCAGTGACCTTTGACAGGTGCGGGCTGGTGTAGCGGCCCGTGCTGAGTCCGTGGGCGCGCAAACCGGCTTCGATCATGCGGGCAGTGGAAGTCTTGCCGTTGGTGCCCGTGATGTGGATGATCGGGAAAGCCTTGTTCGGCTCCCCCAGCACGTCCATGGCACGGAAAAGCGGCGCAAGGCGCGGTTCCATCTTGTTTTCCGGCGCCCTGCCAAGGAGTTCGGCGTAGACGCTCTCAACGGAAAATTCGTCAGTCATGGTTCAGGCCCCTGCCTTTGCAACGGTAACCTGCGGTTCATCGACGCTGGCCGGAAGAACCTCCAGTTCCAGGGTGAGTGTTTCGGTCTTCACCAATTCAGCGTTGGCTTCCAGCGCGTCCACGACATCCTGGGCAGCTGACACAGTGGTCCGGATGCGGTCACTGACGTTGAATCCGGCATCCTTGCGGGCCTGCTGGATGGCGCGGACCATGTCGCGGGCCAGTCCTTCGGCGGCCAGCTCGGGAGTCACTTCGGTGTTCAGGACCACGAATCCGCCGCCCGGCAGCACTGCAACCGATGCTGAACCGCCGTCGGCCGATTCCGAAACCACGGTTTCCAGCGTGTATTCCTGCGGCTCAAGTTCCAAGCCACCGGCCACAACGACGCCGTCGTTGACCGACCAATCCCCCGATTTGGAACCCTTGATGGCCTGCTGGACATTCTTGCCGAGCCGCGGGCCGGCGGCCCGGGCGTTGACCACGAGCTTCTGCTCGATGCCGAACTCCTCGGGCGAAGCCGTGGCGGCATCCAGCAGCCGCACCGACCGCAGGTTCAGTTCATCAGCGACGACGGCGGCAAATCCTTCCAGCGCGTCCGCGCCGGGTGCCACGACAGTCAGCTCCTGCAAGGGCAGGCGGACACGCAGGTTCGCTGCCTTGCGGAGGCTGGAACCGGTCGAGCAGATCTGCTGCACGCGGTCCATGGACTCGACCAGGCCGGGGTTGGACGGGAACAGCGAAGCCTCAGGCCAGTCGGCCAGGTGCACGGAACGGCCACCGGTCAGGCCGCGCCAGATCTCTTCGGTCACCAGCGGCAGTAACGATGCCGACACGCGGCACACGGCTTCGAGGGCGGTGTACAACGCATCGAAGGCGTCGACGTTCTCGTCAAAGAAGCGCTGGCGGCTGCGCCTGACATACCAGTTGGTGAGCATGTCCAGGTAGCTGCGCAGCTCGTCGCAGGCACCGGAGATGTCGTAGCTGTCCAGGCTGGCGGTGACCTTGCGGACCAGGTCACCCGTGTTCGCCATCAGGTACTGGTCAAGGGTGTCGGCGTAACCGTCATAGCGCAGCTTGGCCTCGTATCCCTCCCCTCCGTTGGCGGCATTGGTGTACAGCGTGAAGAAGCTGTACACATTCCACAGCGGCAGGATGACCTGGCGGACGCCGTCGCGGATGCCCTGTTCGGTGACGATCAGGTTCCCGCCACGGAGGATGGGGCTGGACATGAGGAACCAGCGCATGGCGTCAGAACCGTCGCGGTCCAGGACTTCGGAGACGTCCGGGTAATTGCGCAGGCTCTTGGACATCTTCTGTCCGTCGGAGCCCAGGACGATGCCGTGGCTGATGACATTGCGGAACGCCGGGCGGTCGAACAGGGCCGTGGACAGGATGTGGAGCATGTAGAACCAGCCACGCGTCTGGCCGATGTACTCCACGATGAAGTCGGCGGGGTTGTGGGTGTCGAACCATTCCTGGTTTTGGAACGGATAGTGCACCTGCCCGTACGGCATGGAACCGGAGTCGAACCAGACATCCAACACGTCTTCGACGCGGCGCATGGTGGACTTGCCCGTGGGATCGTCCGGGTTGGGACGGGTCAGTTCATCGATGAAGGGCCTGTGCAGGTCCACCTGTCCTTCGTTGTTGACAGGCAGGCGGCCGAAATCGGCTTCGAGGTCGGCCAGCGAACCGTAAACGTCGGTGCGCGGGTACTCGGGGTCGTCCGACTGCCACACCGGGATGGGTGAGCCCCAGTAACGGTTGCGGCTGATGGACCAGTCGCGGGCGTTGTCCAGCCACTTACCGAACTGGCCGTCCTTGACGTTGCCCGGGATCCAGTTGATCTCCTGGTTCAGCTCGGACATGCGGTCCTTGAACTTGGTGACCTCGACGTACCAGGAGGAGACCGCGCGGTAGATCAGCGGGTTACGGCAGCGCCAGCAGTGCGGGTAGCTGTGTTCGTAACTGGCTTGGCGGACAAGGCGGCCGTCGGCGCGCAGAACCTGCGTGATGGGCTTGTTGGCATCGAAGACCTGCAGGCCGACGATGGATGCCAGCTCGCCATGGGCGAACAGCGGCAGGAACTTGGCCCCCTCGTCCACGGACAGGACCACCGGGATGCCGGCCTCTTCACAGACCTTCTGGTCATCTTCACCGTAGGCAGGAGCCTGGTGGACGATGCCCGTGCCGTCGGTGGTGGTCACGTAATCGGCTACCAGGAAACGCCAGGCGTTCTGCGTCCCATACTTCTCAGCATCGGCAAAGTCGTTCCACAGAGGCTGGTACTCGAGGCCTTCCAGCTCGGCACCGCTGTGGGTGGACACCACCGCGGCAGTCGCGGCAGCGGCGTCGTCGTATCCCAGGTCCTTGGCGTACGAACCCAGAAGGTCTGCTGCCAGCAGGAAGCTGCCCGTCACCGGAGCTTCCGCGGAAGCGGCCTTCACGCCGTTGGGTCCAGCTGGCAGGACGGCGTAGGAGATCTCCGGCCCTACGGCGAGCGCCAGGTTGGTGGGCAGCGTCCAGGGTGTGGTGGTCCAGGCGAGCGCCTGGACGCCTTCGAGCTCCTTGGAGAGTTCGGAGGCGCCGGCCTTGATGGGGAAGGTGACTGTGACGGTCTGGTCCTGGCGGTTCTTGTAGACGTCGTCGTCCATGCGGAGTTCGTGGTTGGACAGCGGCGTCTCGTCCTTCCAGCAGTACGGGAGCACGCGGTAGCCGTTGTAGGTCAGGCCTTTTTCATGCAGCTGCTTGAAGGCCCAGAGGACCGACTCCATGTACTCGACGTTGAGCGTCTTGTAGTCGTTTTCGAAGTCCACCCAGCGGGCCTGGCGGGTTACGTAGGCCTTCCACTCGTTGGCGTACTTCATGACGGAGGCACGGCAGGCGTCGTTGAACTTGTCGATGCCCATGGCTTCGATCTGGGTTTTGTCGGTCATTCCCAGTTGCTTCATGGCTTCGAGTTCAGCCGGCAGGCCGTGCGTGTCCCAACCGAAGCGGCGCTCCACGCGCTTGCCGCGCTGGGTCTGGTAGCGGCCGACGAGGTCCTTGGCGTAGCCGGTCAGCAGGTGGCCGTAGTGCGGCAGTCCGTTGGCGAAGGGAGGGCCGTCGTAGAAGACGAACTCGTTGCTGCCGTCCTTGCCCGCATCCCGTTGGTCGATGCTGGCTTGGAAGGTGCCGTCTTCATCCCAGTATTTGAGGATGCGCTCTTCGATTTCCGGGAACTTCACGGAAGCGGACACGCCATGCGTGCCGGACGAAGACGCTGAGGCCTTGGGGTAGTGGGTCATCTCATATCCTGTGATAGCTGGTTGACTGTCAGGATGCGAGGACGGCTTCTGTGCTGCCTGTCGGCTGCGCAGGTACCGCGGTACCACCTCACTTACCGGAACGTGATGTTCCGGCCTCTCATTACTGCTGTGACGGGCTTACCCGCCCGGTTCTACTGGGCACTGTTTGCCGTTGAGGGCATTCGGTGCTTTTCTTCCGGAAGCTCACCGGTGATGGCCGGGTCAATGCTGGTCCATACAGTCTAGCGGCAGCCGGGGCTCCTGCTCCACTCGCAGAGTCATCCCTGGGGAGGACGGTCCCGGGCGGGAGGGCTGCATAGACTCGGGTCCATGTCGAACCCCGCTCCTGCCGTCCCGGCTGCCAGCAAAGCACATCGTCGGCCTTCCCTTGCATGGACCGTATTCGCACTTCTCTTCGCGGTACCAACGGCAGGCATCTCACTGTTCCGCGCGATTCCTGCCGAGTGGCCCCTGCCGGTGGTCCAGCTGTTGTCTTTCACTCCATGGCTTGTCATCCCGGCTGCCGTGGCGCTGCTCTTCGCTGTGGTGGGGCGGCGGATTTGGGTCATCATCACGACGACGGCCCTGCTGGCGGTCCAGCTGTTCTGGCTTTTTCCGCTGGACGCCGGGAAGCCCATGGAACTGCCCGCGGGAACGGTCACAGTTCCGGTGAAGGTCATGAGCCTGAACACCGAGTATGGCGAGGCCGATGCACCGACCATTGTGCAGTTGGTCCGTGAGAACGGCATCCAGATCCTGGCGTTGCAGGAACATACCCAGGGTTTGGAGGACCGCCTCCGCGCGGAAGGCTTGGAGGCGATCCTTCAACACCGTGTCAGCGAGCCCAGCGACGACGCGTCGGGCGGCGCCGTCTACTCCGTGTTCCCGCTTGAACCCGATGGTCTCCTGCCGGATACCCCGTTCCGCATGGCCGTCACGAGGGTCCTCGTGTCGGACCAGGCCTCCGGTGCCAGGTCGGCTTTGAACCTCACTAACGTCCATGCGCTGCCCCCGGTGGACGAAAGGATCGAACAATGGCGGAGCGATCTTGGGAAGATCGGCCGTCAGGCCTCGACTCCAGGAAACCATCTGCTGATGGGCGACTTCAATTCCTCCTACGACCACCCGGAGTTCCGGGCGATGCTGGATTCCGGAAGGGACGGAGCGAAGCTGGTGGACGTGGGAACGGCAGCGGCGGGGCGGTTATCCCCCACCTGGCCTATGGAAGGGCCGCAGCTCCCGGGAACGGTGTTGGACCATGTGGTCACATCACCACGGATCGGCAGCAGCGGCTACCTGGTTCGCAAAGTTCCCGGTTCGGACCACGCAGCTGTGCTCGCCACGTTGGAGGTCCCTGCGGGCTAGTCCTGCTTGCGGACCAGTTTGTGGTTGGCTGCCTGGGCCACCGGACGAACCACGATTTGGTCCAGGTTGATGTGGTGCGGCAGTGAGACTGCGTATTTGACGACGTCCGCAACGTCGTCGGCTGTCAGGGGCTTCTCCACGCCGGCGTAGACCTTGGCTGCCGCCTCTTTGTCTCCAAGCCTGTTCAGTGCGAATTCCTCTGTGTACACCAGGCCGGGAGCCACTTCGATGACACGGACGTTATTGCCCACCTCTTCAAGGCGGAGCGCATTGGTCATGGCGTGCTGGGCGAACTTCGCCGCGTTGTACCCTCCGCCGCCTTCATAGGCGGACAGCCCGGCCGTCGAGGTGAGATTGAGGACCGTCCCTTGGCCGTTTCCGCGCAGCATCGGCAGGAAGGCGCGGGTGATTTTCATGGTGCCCAGGACGTTCACCTGGTACATCCACTCCCAGTCTTCGGTATCGGCATTCGCAATGGTGTCAGAGCCCCTCGCACCGCCGGCGATATTGATGAGCGTGTCAGCACCCCCGGCTTTCGTGACAGCCGCAAGCAAGGCGGCGACGTCGTCGTCGTCGGTGATGTCTGCCGGGAACGGCACGGCGCCGGTTTCGGCACCCAGGGCACCAAGCCGGTCAGCCCTGCGCGCTACGGCGAAGACCTTCCATCCCGTGGCGGCCAGGGCCCTCACGGTGGCCTCGCCGATGCCGGTGCTGGCTCCGGTTACCACGGCCGTCTTGTTCTGTCCTGCGGGGATATTGTGCGCTGCCAAAGTCATGGCACTACCCTATCGGGGGTGCAAGGTTCCGGGGCGGCGGGTTGTAACGCCAGGCCATGAAACAATTGGTCCATGGCTGAATCAACGCAGGGTACAGACACGCCCGCCACCGCCCCCATTAACGTTCCCGACAAGCCGGCCCTTGAAGGCCTTGAGGCTGCCTTGACGCAGCGCTGGCTTGAAGAGGGAACCTACAAGTTCAATCCGGACACCACCCGGGAGCAGGTCTACTCGATCGACACTCCCCCGCCGACGGCTTCAGGCTCGCTCCACGTGGGCCACATGTTCTCCTTCACCCAGACCGACGTCCAGGCCCGTTACATGCGGATGACGGGCAAGAACGTCTTCTACCCCATGGGCTGGGATGACAACGGGCTGCCGACCGAGCGCCGCGTCCAGAACTACTACGGTGTGCGCTGCGATCCCGCCATCCCTTACAAGGCGGACTACACTCCCCCGGCTCAGCCGGCCAAGAACCAGCGCGATTTCGACGTCGTTTCGCGCCAGAACTTCATCGAACTGTGCGAGGAACTCGCCGTTGAGGACGAGAAGGTCTTCGAGAACCTGTTCCAGACCCTCGGCTTGTCCGTGGACTGGGACCTGACCTACCGCACCATTGACGACACCTCCCGTGCCGTGTCCCAGCGCGCCTTCCTGGCCAACCTAGCTGCGGGCGACGCCTACATGGCCGAGGCACCCACCCTGTGGGACGTGACCTTCCGTACCGCTGTGGCGCAGGCCGAGCTCGAGGACCGCGAAGTCGCCGGCGCCTACTACCGCTACCCGTTCTTCACCGAAGACGGCGAAAAGATCTTCATCGAGACCACCCGTCCGGAACTGCTGGCTGCCTGCGCCGCGTTGGTGGCCAACCCCGACGACGAGCGGTACCAGCCGCTCTTCGGCAAGACCGTGAAGTCCCCGCTCTTCGACGTGGAACTCGAGGTCAAGGCCCACCCGCTCGCCAAGGCGGACAAGGGTTCCGGCATCGCCATGGTGTGTACGTTCGGTGACCTGACCGACGTCACCTGGTGGCGCGAACTCCAGCTGCCCACACGCGCCATCATGGGCCGCGACGGCCGCATCATCGCCGACACCCCGGAATGGATCACTACCGACGCCGGCAAGGAAGCGTATGCCGCGATCGCGGGCAAGACGGCCTTCTCCGCCAAGGAAGCCGTAGTGGAACTGCTCAAGGCAGCAGCCCTGCTCGATGGCGAACCGAAGAAGATCACCCACCCGGTGAACTTCTTCGAAAAGGGCGACAAGCCACTCGAAGTTGTCACCTCCCGCCAGTGGTACATCCGCAACGGTGGCCGCGACGAGGAACGCCGTGAGCGCCTGATCGCACGCGGCCAGGAAATCAACTTCCACCCGTCCTTCATGCGCTCCCGCTACGAAAACTGGATCGCCGGCCTGAACGGCGACTGGCTCGTATCGCGCCAGCGCTTCTTCGGTGTGCCCATCCCCGTCTGGTACCCGCTGGACGCGCAAGGCAACCCGGACTACGACCACCCGATCCTGCCCTCGGACGAGATGCTCCCCGTGGATCCGGCAGCCGACGCCGCACCCGGTTTCGACGAGTCGCAGCGCGACCAGGCCAACGGCTTTACCGGCGATGCGGACGTCCTGGACACCTGGGCAACGTCATCGCTGACACCGCAGATCGTGGGCGGCTGGAGCCGTGACGAGGAACTGTTCTCCAAGGTCTACCCCTTCGACCTGCGCCCCCAGGGCCACGACATCATCCGTACCTGGCTGTTCTCCTCAGCAGTGCGTGCTGACGCCCTGCAGAAGAGCGCACCGTGGAAGCACGCAGCGATCTCCGGCTGGATCCTGGATCCGGACCGGAAGAAGATGTCCAAGTCCAAGGGCAACGTCGTTGTCCCCACGGACGTGCTGAACGAGTACGGTTCGGATGCTGTGCGTTACTGGGCCGCTTCGGCAAAGCTCGGCGCCGACACGGCATACGAGATTGCCCAGATGAAGATCGGTCGCCGTCTGGCCATCAAGCTGCTGAACGCCTCCAAGTTCGTGCTGAACCTCGGGGCCACCGAGAACTCCGTGGTGACCACCGACCTCGCGGTGCTGACGAACCCCCTGGACCGTGCGCTGCTGGCGCAGCTGTCCGACGTCGTCGCGCAGTCCACCAAGGCGTTCGACAACTACGACTACGCCCGGGCGCTCCAGATCACGGAATCGTTCTTCTGGCAGTTCACGGACGACTACGTCGAACTGATCAAGGACCGCGCCTACGGGGCGGCCGGCGAGTCCGAGCAGGCTTCCGTACTGGCCGCGCTGGCAACGGCCCTGGACTCCCTGCTTCGTCTCTTCGCCCCCTTCCTGCCCTTCGCCACTGAAGAAGTGTGGGGTTGGTGGCGGACAGGGTCGGTCCACCGCGCCGAATGGCCCGCCGCCCTGGAAATCACCGACGGCGACACCACCATGCTGGGCACGGTCGGAATCGCTTTGAGCGGCATCCGCAAGGCAAAGTCCGAGGCCAAGGTCAAGCAGCGCACCGAGGTTCTCTCAGCATCCATTACAGCTTCGGAGATTCTGGTCTCGCAGCTGAAGGCGGGTCTGGGCGACTTGAAGGCGGCCGCTAACGCGCAGGAAATCACGCTGCAGTCCGGCGAAGGTGAACTGACAGTCAGCGACGTTGTCCTGGCACCTGCCGAGGAGACTCCAGCCTCTTAAGGCCAAGGTGAGCCCGGCAGTATCCGGGCAAAGGGGAAGCCCCATCAGCGTTTTGCCGTTGGTGGGGCTTCGACTTTTCGGCTGTCTGGTGACGACTTGACAGTCTGGCGGAATCCTTGGAATTTCAGGTCTTCCTACCTCGTCACTGGTAGCTTGCTTCCAACTGTGCCAAAGGCTGCGTTGGTTGCATATCACTGAATCTTTGGTTTCCGTGTCCCTCTTCTTTCGAAGTGGGTAAGAACCATTGTTGTACCGCAAAAGACAACACGCAAGGGCTCCGGGATAACTACAATCCTGTAGTTATCCTGCCGATCCGGAACCACCTGTGGCAAAGTAATGTCCATGCCGGAACTGCCCGAAGTGCACGGCCTGTGCATGTACCTGGACGCCCAACTCCACGGAGCCACGCTGACTGAGGTCCGCATCAACTCCTTCTCGGCACTCAAGACCGCCGACCCGCCCTACACCGCCCTCGAAGGCAGGACAGTCCAGGGGGTGCAACGGATCGGAAAGTTCGTTTGCGTTGACCTGGACGGACTGTTTTTCGTGTTCCACCTGGCCAAGGCGGGCTGGGTCCGCTACACGGAGCACCCGTCTTCGGCAGGGTTACGGATGGGCAAGAGCAACATTTCGGCAAGGTTGCTGTTCCACCGCGCCAGCGACGACGCCCACATCGGAATGGACCTCACCGAAGCCGGGACGAAGAAAAGCCTGGCCATCTATGTGGTCAGGGACCCACAGGAAGTTCCAGGCATCGCAACACTCGGTCCCGAGCCGCTGAGCCCGGACTTCGATGAGGCTGCATTCGCCGCGATTCTGAAGTCCAGTCCACAGCAGATCAAAGGCCTGTTGCGCAGCCAAAGTGTCATAGCCGGAATCGGCAACGCCTACAGTGACGAGATCCTCCACGCCGCCAGGATCTCCCCTTTCGCCATAGCAAAGTCGCTGGACCAAGAGACCGTGGCGCGGCTGTATCAGTCACTGCAGGAGGTCCTGGTCGGCGCCGTCAACGCGGCAGCCGGGAAGCCATCCAGCGAACTCAAGGACACCAAGCGCAGCAACTTCCGCGTACACGCCCGGACGGGCCTGCCGTGTCCTGTGTGCGGAGAAACAGTAAGGGAGGTGTCCTTCGCGGACACCTCCCTCCAATACTGCCCCCACTGCCAGACCAACGGCAAGATCCTGGCCGACCGCCGGACCTCACGATTCCTCAAGTAGCCCGGCCGTGTCCTCTGGAGGGCAACAAGCGGTTAGTTGAATTCAGGGCTTTCGGTGCGGCTGCGCTTCAACTCGAAGAAGTGCGGGTAGCCGGCCAGGGTCACGGTTGCATCCCAGATCTTCCCGGCTTCCTCGCCACGCGGAATGCGGGTGAGTACGGGGCCGAAGAACGCAGTGCCGTTGACAGCGACCACGGGGGTTCCGACGTCCTGCCCTACCAACGAGATTCCGGACTCGTGGCTGGCCCGCAGCTTGGAATCGTATTCATCGGAAGTGGCAAAACGTGCCAGGTCCGCGGGAAGCCCGGTGTCGGCCAGGGCTTTCTGGATCACGGATGCGCGGTCCTTATTGCCCTCATGGTGGATCTGCTCCCCCATGGCGTCGTAGAGGGGCTTGACGTAGCTGCTGCCATGAAGCTCCTGCGCAGCAATGATCACGCGGACCGGTCCCCAGCTGTCGTCCATCATGGCCCTGTAGTCGGCAGGTAGATCGCGGCCTTCGTTCAGGACGGAAAGGCTCATTACGTGCCATTCGGTCTCGATACCGCGCACCTGTTCGACTTCCCCGATCCAGCGCGACGTAATCCACGCGAACGGGCAGACCGGGTCGAACCAGAAATCTGCCTTGTTGACGGTGTTGTCGGACGCGGTCACTTCAGACACAAGCTGTTCGGACACAGGGGAACTCCTCGGAAGAGTGGAAACGTGGCTTTTTCAAGGCGGCTCGCAACCAAGCCGCTCCTTTTTGCCAACGGCAGTTTAGGCAGACTTATTCCGCCGCTTTGCCACCACGTCATGGGCGATCATGGTGGGCTGGGCTTTCTTGGATACGGCATCCGCTGTGATGACCACCGTCGCGATGTCGTCCCGGCTGGGAAGATCGAACATGACCGGGAGAAGCACTTCTTCCATGATGGCCCGCAAACCACGGGCGCCGGTGCCCCGTTCGAGTGCCTGGTCCGCTATGGCATCCAGGGCGTCCTGGTCGAACTGCAACTCCACGCCGTCCAGCTGGAACATTTTCTGGTATTGCTTCACGAGCGCGTTTTTGGGCGTGGAAAGGATCTGGATCAGCGCCGGACGATCAAGGCTCGACACGGTGGTGATGACAGGCAACCGGCCAATGAATTCCGGAATAAGTCCAAACTTCAGCAAGTCCTCGGGCATGACTTCCCCGTAGGTGTCCACATTGTCCCTGGCTTCGTTCAGTGGTGCACCGAAGCCAATGCCCTTCCGGCCGGACCGGGAGCCGATAATGTCCTCCAGGCCGGCAAAGGCGCCCGCCACAATGAAGAGAACATTGGTTGTGTCGATCTGGATGAACTCCTGATGCGGGTGTTTTCGGCCACCCTGGGGAGGTACAGAGGCCACAGTGCCTTCCAGGATTTTCAGGAGGGCCTGCTGCACACCCTCACCGGACACATCCCGGGTGATCGAAGGGTTCTCGCTCTTTCGCGAGATCTTGTCGATCTCGTCGATGTAAATAATGCCCTGCTCGGCCTTCTTGACGTCGTAGTCGGCGGCCTGGATGAGCTTGAGCAGGATGTTTTCAACGTCCTCGCCGACGTAGCCTGCTTCGGTCAAGGCCGTGGCGTCTGCGACAGCGAACGGGACGTTCAGCCGGCGGGCCAGGGTTTGGGCCAAATAGGTTTTACCGCAGCCGGTGGGGCCGATCAGCAGAATGTTGGATTTGGCGATCTCCACATCCTCGTGATGGGGCCCTTCGCCCAAGCTGCCGGTCTTGGGTGCATGCCCGGCCTGGATGCGCTTGTAGTGGTTGTATACCGCTACCGCGAGCGACCGTTTGGCGGGTTCCTGGCCGATGACATATTCCTGCAGGAAATCAAAGATTTCGCGGGGCTTGGGCAACTCGAAGCTTCCGAGATCGGAGACCTCGGCCAGTTCCTCTTCGATGATTTCGTTGCACAGCTCGATGCATTCGTCGCAGATGTACACACCGGGCCCGGCAATCAGCTTCCGCACCTGCTTCTGGCTCTTTCCGCAGAAAGAACACTTCAGCAGATCCGTGCTCTCACCAATCCGAGCCATGTGGGAATCCCTTCGTTGCATGCGGGTGATGCGGCTCCGCGCCGTACTCAAGTGTGCGGCCAAGCCGCGGTTGGCACCACCGTGACACCATCCACTCTAGGTCACAATGGGCTGCTTGCGTGGAAACAGAACGCCGGTGCGGTCCATATTTCGCGAACCGCACCGGCGTCGTATTCCGTGTGCTACCGGGCGATTGCCTGCGGCTTGATCTTCCTGGAGTCAAGAACCTGGTCGATCAGGCCGTAGTTCATGGCTTCGGCCGCCGTCAGGATCTTGTCACGCTCGATGTCGTTATTGACCTGCTCGGAGGTGCGGCCCGAGTGGTGGGCCAGCGTGTCTTCAAGCCAGGTCCTCATGCGCATGACCTCCGCAGCCTGGATCTCGAGGTCCGAGGCCTGGCCGCCCTGGCCGCCGGAGAGGGCAGGCTGGTGGATCAGGACCCGGGCGTTCGGCAGAGCAAGACGCTTGCCGGGAGTTCCGGCCGCGAGCAGGACCGCGGCGGCGCTGGCTGCCTGGCCCAGGCAGACCGTCTGGATCTCCGGACGGATGTATTGCATGGTGTCGTAGATGGCCGTCATGGCCGTGAAGGAGCCGCCCGGCGAGTTGATGTACAAGGTGATATCGCGGTCCGGATCCGTCGACTCAAGGACCAGCAGCTGGGCCATGATGTCGTCGGCAGATGCGTCGTCAACCTGCACGCCGAGGAAGATGATGCGGTCCTCGAACAGCTTGGTGTACGGATCCTGGCGCTTGAAGCCGTAGGGCGTGCGCTCTTCGAACTGGGGCAGGACGTAGCGGCTGGACGGGAGGTTACCGGCAGACCATCCGAAGTTGTAGTTCATGTTCTTACTCCTGGGGTTTCAGTGATTCTTTGGTGCCGGATTAGTTTTCGGAGTTCGACTGGTTGGCCGTACCGCCGCCACCGGCCACAGAACCGGCGTGCGCCGAGATCTTGTCGAAGAAGCCGTATTCCAATGCCTCGGCGGCCGTAAACCACTTGTCGCGGTCGTTGTCCTTGAGGATGGTCTCCACGGTCTGTCCGGTCTGCTCCGCCGTAAGCTCCGCCATGACCTTCTTCATGTGCAGGATCAGTTCCGCCTGGATCTTGATGTCCGAGGCCGTTCCGCCGATGCCGCCGGAAGGCTGGTGCATCAGGATGCGGGCGTTGGGGGTTGCGTAACGCTTGCCCTTGGTTCCGGAGGAAAGGAGGAACTGGCCCATGGAAGCTGCCAGGCCGGTGGCCACGGTGACAACATCGTTCGGAATGAACTGCATGGTGTCGTAGATGGCCATACCGGCCGTCACGGAACCACCCGGCGAGTTGATGTACAGGTAGATGTCCTTCTCCGGGTCTTCGGCCGAGAGAAGGAGCAGCTGGGAGCAAATGGCGTTGGCGTTCTCGTCACGCACTTCAGAGCCGAGCCAGATAATGCGCTCTTTCAGCAGGCGGTTGTAGATGTAGTTGTCCTGGGCTGCGGGATCGACAGTTGCCATCCGGGGAGCCTCTGATTGCTGTGACATAAGTACTTACCTCTCGCTGGTGCCAGTGACCTCACTGAACTTCACTACTTGGACACTAACCGTTTTCCGGGGTGATTTGTTCGCCGGAATCGCGCTGTTCGCTGACGGCGCACGTTTGCTTTCTGCGCCACTGTTCGGCCTTAAAGAAAACCGACCCCGGATCAACTGATCCGGGGTCGGCCTGCGTCGTGAATTAGAACTTCACTGCTGCGGGGTCGTCGCTGGCAGGAGCGTCTGCTTCTTCCGAAGCTTCAACAGCTGCAGCTTCTTCGGCTGCGGCTTCTCCGGCGGGGCGGACGAAGTCCGTCAGGTCAACCTTGTTGCCCTCGGTGTCGACTACCTCGGCCTGGCCCAGTACAACGGCCAGGGCCTTGCGGCGGCGAACCTCGGAAACCATCATGGGGACCTGGCCGCTCTGATCAATGATCTGGGCGAACTGGTTGGGGTCCATGCCGTACTGGCTTGCCGTGGTGACGATGTAGTCGATCAGCTCGTTCTGGCTGACTTCAACTTCTTCCTTGTCGGCAATGGCGTCGAGGATGATTTCGTTCTGGAAGGCGCGCTCGGTGTTGGCCTTGACCTCGGCGCGGTGCTCCTCGGTGTCGTGGTCACCTTCGCCGTGGGCGTTCTCCGGGTTGAAGTGGGCCTCGATCTGCTCTTCGACGACAGAGTCCGGAACCGGAACCTCAACGAGCTCAACGAGCTTGTCCAGGACCTTGTCGCGGGCCTCGACGCCCTGCTCCACAACCTTGGAGTCGGCTGCCTGCTTGGCGAGGTCCTCGCGGAGCTCTGCAAGGGTGTCGAACTCGGAAGCGAGCTGGGCAAAGTCGTCGTCGGCCTCGGGAAGCTCGCGCTCCTTGACGGCCTTGACAACAACCTTCACCTGGGCAGCTTCGCCGGCGTGGTCGCCGCCAACGAGCGTGGTGTCGAAGATGGCTTCTTCGTCGGCGGACAGACCGGTAACGGCTTCGTCCAGGCCTTCGAGCATGGTGCCGGCGCCTACCTGGTAGGACAGCCCGGCAGCGGAATCGATCTCTTCGCCGTCAATGGTGGCGGTGATGTCGATGGTGAGGAAGTCGTCGTTCTTGGCAGGGCGCTCAACGGTCTTCAGCGTGCCGAAGCGGCCGCGCAGTTCGTCGAGGGACTTGTCAACGTCGGCGTCGGAGGACTCAGCAGCAGCAACCTCAACCTTGATGCCGGCGTAGTCCGGCAGTTCGATCTCGGGGCGGACATCGATCTCCACCTGGAACTTGAGCTCGCCGTCGGTTGCGGACGGATCCGGAACCTCGGTGATTTCAACCTCAGGACGGCTCAGCGGGCGGACGCCGGTTTCCTGGACTGCAGCCTGGTACCAGCCGTTGAGGCCATCGTTGATGGCCGTCTCCAGGACGTAGCCTCGGCCGACACGCTGGTCGATGAGCTTGGAGGGAACTTTGCCCTTGCGGAATCCGGGAACCTGGATCTGCGAAGCAACGGTCTTGTACGCGGCATCGATGCTCGGCTTCAGTTCCTCAAAGGGAACCTCAACGTTGAGCTTGACCCGCGTTGCGGTGAGGTTCTCGACAGCGCTCTTCACAGTCTAAGTACTCCTGATTTTGTGGGTATGGGGTTCTGTCGTGTCCCGGAATCGGACACAAAACACAGAGTCGGGGTGACAGGATTTGAACCTGCGACTTCCTGCTCCCAAAGCAGGCGCTCTAGCCAAGCTGAGCTACACCCCGAACGCACAGGACAGTCTACGGGCAAGCGGGCCGGGAATGCACATTTGACACCGCCGCCGGAATTAGGTTTAGTTGTACCCGGCTTCAATAGCCGCCGGGAAGTTGTCCTCAAGCAGGATATTCCTCCTGGGGACGTAGCTTAATGGTAAAGCCTCAGTCTTCCAAACTGATTACGCGGGTTCGATTCCCGTCGTCCCCTCCAGGCAAAGCGCCCCCGATCCACGGATCGGGGGCGCTTTTTTCTGTTCAGATCCGGCAGAAACCTAGACCTGGCAGCCGGGGCACCAATAGAGTTTGCGGGCACCGATTTCCGTCACACCCACCAGCGTCCCGCAAGCGCGGCAGGGCATTCCCTCGCGCTTATAGACGAAGTGGGCATCGGCGTCGGGCGCCAAGACGCCGCCGCCGCTCCAGAGTGACGGGGGTGTCGTAACAATCCGGCCATCGCGGACGCCATCGGACATGGTTGCCACTGTGTCGTCCCACAGCCGGCCTGCGGTCTCGACGTCAATACCTGTTCCGGGCGTCCATGGGTCCACCGCCTGCCGGAACAGCACTTCGGCGCGGTAGATGTTCCCGACCCCGGCCAACACGGACTGGTCCATCAGCAGCAGTGCTACAGCGGTCTTGCGCCGGCGCAGGCGCGCGATGAACTCCTCGCGGTCCCCGGGCCGGTTTTGGAGGGGGTCGGGCCCCAGGCGGTCCAGCACGGCTTCCGCCTCGGCAGCAGTGATCGCCGCGCATGTGGTGGCACCACGAAGATCAGCCCAGCCGTGTTTTGAGACAAGCCTGACGCGGACGGCACCCACGGGCTCCGGCGGACCGGCGTAGTCACCACCGTCCGCGCCTGAACCGCTCTCCCGCTCCCCGATGCGGCGCGGAGCTCCAATGCTTGAGGAACCAGTGAATGTGCTGTCTCCGCCAAAACTCCAGGCTCCGTACAGGCCCAGGTGCACGTGGAGGAACAGGCCGTGATCGAAGCGGAGGAAGAACTGCTTCCCGTGGGCCGTAGCTTCCTCCAAGGTGTGTCCCGTCAACAGGCTTGCGCCGGCCACGAAACGTCCTTGGGGACTGGAGACTTCCAGGCGCTGCCCGCCAAAAACATCCTGGAATTGGCGGGCCAGCCGATGGACCGAATGTCCTTCCGGCACTACTGGACGATTTCGCCGGTGGTTTCGTACACGGCGATCTTGCCGATGCGGCGGACATGGCGCTCGTCGTTGCTGAACGGTTCCTGCAGGAAGGCTTCAATAAGCTCCGTGGCTTCTTCCACAGTGTGCTGGCGGCCGCCGACGGCCACGACGTTGGCGTCGTTGTGTTCCCGGGCCAGTTTTGCGGTGGAGAGGTTCCAGGCCAAGGCTGCGCGGACACCCTTCACTTTGTTGGCGGCAATCTGCTCACCATTTCCCGAACCACCCAGGACAATGCCAAGCGCGTGAACCCCGGCCTCCTGGTCAGCGACGACCGCAAGGGCGGCGTTGATGCAGAACGACGGGTAGTCATCCAGTGCGTCGTATTCCTTGGGCCCGTGATCCACTACTTCGTAGCCCTTCGCAGTGAGGTGGTTGACCAAGTGGGCGCTCAGTTCCATTCCAGCGTGGTCCGTAGCGATGTGGACGCGGGGTGTTGTCACGGGAAGTCCATTCTTATCTGGCGCGCCGGTTCGGCACTGGGCAGCGGCACAGCACATGCCGGGGCGCGGCGTTGAGGGATGCGCTACCTAGGTTACCGCTACCGCGGTTGTTGGGCCTGCCCGTCATCGTGGGCCCGACGGGCAGCCCTGTTGAGAATTCCGGCAAGTTTGTCGGCTGAGGCACGCGTACCTGCGCTTAAAGCGACGCGGCCACCGTTAAGTTTCTTTACCACCACGGCCGGGCCGCTTCCCACCAGCATGGCGGTGGCGTCGTCATGATGCCGCCAGCCCCAGCCGCCGTAGTCGGCGGCTTTGACCTCCGCGGCAGCAGCCGCAGCGATCTCGACGGCGGGAACGGTCAGGACCCGTACGATGCCTCCTGCGAAGACCTGCAGGCCTCCCCTGTCCGCCCGCACCCTGGCAAACAGGAAACAGGCACCAACCAGCGCCGCCGCGGCCACGAGGGCGCCGAGCCATGGCACTGCGACCGCAATCAAAGCAGCAGGGAACACTGCCGAAACGATGATCATGACGAACACCGAACTTCGGGCGTGGACCCACATCCTGAGGCTGTCGTGGGCCAGCTCCGGATCCGCCAGGAGGCGCAGCTCTTTCTGGAGGGCCACGTCGTCTTCCCGCGTCCACCGGGGGTCCGGTTTGAAAGCGAACATCATGACGACTCCAAGGGCCAACGCGGCTCCGCTGCCCATAGCCAGCACGATCGGGTCGACATGGGACTCGCGGGCGTCGGCAGCCCCGCTTTGGCCCACCAGGCCGGCCGCCAGGACTGTGGTGATGAACAGGCTGACCATCAGGCCGATACCCATCATGACGCGCCGCATGATCACGGGCCGGGAAATCGGGACAGCCTGCAGGAACACTGCCCAACCGCACAAGGTGATGAGCGCCGCGCCGACTGCCACATAGGCGCCGAACGGCGCGAAGGACGTGCCGCCGTCGGCACTCCACATGACCGCCACGGGGTTGGGGAGATCATTGCGGAGCATTTGGGCGCACACCACGAAGCCGATGGCAAGCAGCAGAGGAAAGGCCACCGCGAACCTTAAGGCGCGGACGTCGAGGTTTTCCCGGATCGATCCCATATTCCAACGCTACTCCGTGGGAGCGACACTGTGGTGTCCACTCCTTGCCTTCCGTCGTGGGAGTGAAAGAATAACTTCATACCAGCGGCCGGCGGACCGGCCGGTCATCCCGATCTCCGGAGGCACTACTTTGCCAGGCCTGAACCTCACGCGCGATGAAGCCGCGAACCGCGCCGAACTGCTCACTGTCGACTCCTACGACGTCACCTTGGACCTGGCCCGCGGCCCGGAGGTTTTCGGCTCCACCACCGTGGTCAGGTTTTCTGCCGAGGCGGGATCCTCGACGTTCATCGATGCCATCACGCACACCGTCCACAGCGTGACGTTGAACGGCACTGACCTGGACCCAGCGGAGGTCTCCGACGGCGTCCGCATCCAGCTGCCGGGGCTTGCTGCTGAGAATGAACTGACGATTGTGGCAGATGCGCCCTACATGAACACCGGCGAGGGCCTCCACCGCTTCGTGGATCCCGTGGATGGGGAAGCGTACCTCTACACGCAGTTCGAGGTTCCGGATTCCCGGCGCATGTTCGCCGTCTTTGAGCAGCCCGATCTGAAAGCGGCTTTCACGTTCACGGTCACGGCGCCGTCGCACTGGGACGTTGTTTCCAACTCCCCCACTCCTGTTCCCGTTGAGGCTCCTGCCGCGGAAGATGGCAGCGCGCGCTCCGTATGGAAATTCGCGCCGACTCCCCGGCTCTCCTCCTACGTCACTGCCTTGATCGCAGGGCCTTACCAGTCGGTCCGTTCAGAGGTCACCAGCTCCGACGGCCGGGTCGTTCCCCTGGGAGTGTTCGCCCGCAAATCCCTGATGCAGTACCTCGATGCCGACAACATCTTTGAACTGACCCGCCAGGGTTTCGAGTTCTTCGAGGCCCAGTTCGGCTGCCCCTACCCGTTCGAGAAGTACGATCAGTTGTTTGTGCCGGAATTCAACGCCGGCGCCATGGAAAACGCCGGTGCCGTCACCATCCTCGAAGGCTACGTCTTCCGCGGGAAGGTCACCGGCGCGCAGATCGAACGGCGCGCCATTACGGTCCTGCACGAACTGGCCCACATGTGGTTCGGTGACCTGGTGACCATGCGCTGGTGGAACGACCTCTGGCTCAACGAGTCCTTCGCCGAATACATGTCGCACCTAGCTGCCGTGGAGAACACCGAATTCGACCGGGCCTGGACCACGTTCGCTTCGGTGGAGAAGTCCTGGGCCTACAAGCAGGACCAGCTGCCCACCACGCACCCGATCTTCGCCGAGATCAACAACCTCGAAGACGTCGAGGTCAACTTTGACGGCATCACCTACGCCAAGGGCGCATCTGTACTTCGCCAGCTGGTGGCCTGGGTAGGCCCGGAACAGTTCATGGCCGGTGTCCGGACCTACTTCGCCAAGCACGCCTGGAAAAACACCGAGCTCGCAGACCTCATGGTCGAACTGGAAGCCGCTTCGGGCCGTGACCTCGACCAATGGGGCAAGCTCTGGCTCGAAACGGCAGGCGTGAACACCCTCGCACCCGAGGTAACCGTCGACGCTGAAGGCACCATCACTGCCTTCTCAATCCAGCAGACCGCCATCGATGAGCAACCTACCCTGCGTCCGCACCGCCTCGCCGTCGGCTTCTACACGCTCTCCGGCGAAGGGAAGCTGGAACGCACCCATCGCGAAGAACTCGACGTCGACGGCCCCAGGACCGACGTGCCCGCACTGGTGGGCAAAGCTCGCCCGGACCTGATCCTGCTCAACGACGACGATCTCGCCTATGCAAAGGTGCGCCTGGACCAGCACTCCCTCGCCACAGCCAAGGAACACCTGAAGGACTTCGCAGCCAGCCTGCCCCGCACCCTGGTGTGGGGCTCAGCCTGGGATGCAGCCCGCGACGGTGAGACCCCGGCCCGCGGCTATGTGGACCTGATCCTGGCCAATATTGCCCACGAGACCGACTCTTCGGTCATCCTGGTCCAGCTCCGCCAGCTCGCCACCACCCTGACCTACTACGTCGCCGCAGAACATAAAGCCGCGACCACCATCGCAGCAGCGGACAGGCTCTGGGAACTTGCTTCGAGCGTGGAAGCCGGCTCCGACGCCCAGCTGCAATTCGCCAAGTC
Organism: Paenarthrobacter sp. C1; assembly: GCF_049315185.1. Taxonomy (NCBI): domain Bacteria; kingdom Bacillati; phylum Actinomycetota; class Actinomycetes; order Micrococcales; family Micrococcaceae; genus Paenarthrobacter; species Paenarthrobacter sp. C1. The sequence continues at coordinate 2,629,361 of NZ_CP186052.1, forward strand.
CTACGCCCAGTTGGCACGCAGCGAGGCACAACTGGACCGTCTCCAAGCCCTCCTGGACGGGATCGAAACCTTGGAAGGGCTCACCGTGGACCAGGACATGCGCTGGGAGCTCCTGACCGCGCTGGTGGCTGGCGGACGCCAAGGCCAGGAACGCATCGACGAAGAACTCGCCCGCGACAACACCTCCAACGGCCAGAACGCTGCCGCGCAGGCCAAGGCGGCCATTCCCACCCCGGAAGCCAAGGCAGCGGCCTGGGAGTCGATCGTGGTCAAGGGAGAACTGTCCAACGCACTTCAGTCGTCAGCGGTGGCGGGCTTCATGCGCGTCCCGGACACTTCCCTGCTGGAACCCTACGCGGAGAAGTACTTCCAGGCCGTGCCCGGGATCGTCAAGGAACGCACCCACGCACTGGCCCAGCAGATCGTGGTGGGGCTTTACCCGGCCCAGCTCACCACGCAGGCTACGGTGGACCGCACCGACGCGTTCCTGGCCGGACTTCCCGAAGAAAACGCAGCCCTGCGCCGCATGATGCTGGAAAACCGTGACGGAGTGGCCCGCGCCCTTCGCGCCAGGGCGGCCGACGTCTAGGACCAGCCCGCGGGGTCCATGCGGACAGTCGGTTGTGCCTGACTAGACTGTCCGCATGGGCCTGAACGAACACCACTACGCGCTGACTGTCCGCTGGACCGGGAACCTCGGAGAGGGCACAGCGGGCTACCGCGCATATTCACGGGACCACGACGTCGAGATCAGCGGACTTCCCACACTCAAGGGGTCGGCCGATCCCACGTTCCATGGCGACCGGACGCGCTACAACCCGGAGCAACTGCTGCTTGCTGCGCTCTCGCAGTGCCACATGCTGTCCTTCCTGCACGTGGCCGTCAAGCACGGAGTGGTGGTTACCGGCTATGAGGACAACGCCGAAGGGCTCATGAAACTCAACCGTGACGGCAGCGGGCAATTCGAGAATGTGACGCTCCGGCCCCATGTCACCATCGTGGACGCCGCGCACGCTGCTTTGATGCCGCAGCTTCACCATGAGGCCAACCAGGTCTGCTTCATTGCGCGAAGCGTCAACTTCCCGGTCCTCCATGAACCGATCACGACGGCGGCCGCGGCCTAACGCTGCAGCTCCCGCCAGAGCGCCACGAGCCTTTGTTCGGTCCCGCGGCCAAGGCCTGCTTTTCGCTCTCTGTCCAGTCCCCGCATCCGCTCGTCGTCAAGCGTGGCAGCCAGGGTTTCCTGCCATGGGCGCAAGGTCATTCCCGCATCCCGTGCCGCACGGTTGGAGCGGGCTTGGAAGCCATCGTGCCCCGGGGGAAGCCACAAGGGCAGTGAGTCCGGTCCCGCCCAGTAGTCCACGCCCTGCTCAACGAGCCAGTGCTCGGAGGGACGGATAACATCACTCTCTTCGGCCCCGGCAATCCGTTGGGATTCGGTGATGTAGTCACCGAAGCGAACAACATCGCCCAAGGCGTTGTACGTTCCCGTCAGCCCGCCTTCGGCCGAACGCAGGATCCAGGTTGCTAGATCCCGGACGTCAATGATCTGGGTTGCGGCGGTGGGAATGTCCGGAACCAACACCGTGTCACTGTCCGCAGCGAACCTGGCCGGCCAGTAGCCATATCTGTCCGTACCGTCCCCTGGGCCGCCGATGAGTCCGGACCGTACGATGTGCGCCTTCTCCCCCACCAGGCCCAGTGTCAGGTGCTCGATGGCTGATTTGGACTCGCCATAGCTTTCCGGGCCGGCCGTATGCCCCTCTGGCAGCGGCTCCAGCAGGGCCGCGCTTTCATCCGCGCCAGGTACTGAGTGGTCCGCATACACCGAACAGCTGGAGACGAACGTCCAGTGTTCCGCGACAGGTCCCAGCACCTCCAAGGCCTCGCGTGCCTGGACCGGACCCTGGAAACGTCCACCACCGCGTCCCAGCTGTCTGCCACCTCCGCATAGGCCGCGGCACCCAAGGTGCGCTCCCCTCGCACCCACGTGGCGCCGTCGGGCGGGTTGGATGAAGTACCCCGGGCAAAACAGGTGACGTCATGACCGGCGGCAACTGCCTGCCGGGCGATTTCTGCTGACAGGAAGGCGGTGCCGCCCAGGACCAGGATGCGCATACCGTCACGCTACGGCGCTAGGGTTAAACGTGGACAGAGTGTTCCGCGCCCGGCGAACACGGGCCGACCACAAGGAGTTATTCCACTTTGACCTTTATCCCCCTTGCGGAAGCCATCAACATCGAACCCGAAAAGATCGACCTCGTTTCGATCCTCATTACCGTAGGCATCGGCCTGCTGGTGTGGATCGTGGCGCGCTTCATCATCCTGCGCATCACGCGGCGCGTATCTGCCGGCAGTTCCTTCTTCAAGAAGCCGCATTTCAAATGGGTCCAGCCCGCCATCCGCGCCCTGGACCATGAGCGGCGTTCCCAGCGCGCCGAAACCATCGGCTCGCTGCTCACCAGCCTGGTAAGCGTCGTGGTGGTGGTGATCGTCATCATCTACGTCCTCAAGTTCATGAATGTGGACGTCGCGCCCCTGCTGACCAGCGTGGGGATCCTGGGTGTCGCCATCGGCTTCGGCGCCCAACAGCTCATCCGCGACTTCCTCGCCGGCATCTTCATCACCATCGAGGACCAGTACGGGATCGGCGACGTGATCGTCACCAGCGAAGTGGTTGGTACCGTTGAGTCGGTTGGACTGAGGATCACCCGCGTCCGCGCGGAAGACGGAGCCATCTGGTACCTGCGGAACGGTGAGATCCTGAGGGTCGGAAACCGTTCCCAAGGGGACTACGTGCCGCTGGAGTCACCCGACAACAGCGACGAATCAGGCGCCTCAGCAGCGCCCGTCACAGCTGGCGCATCGCGCGTCACCAAAGCCGAGGAGAAGTCCAATGAGTAACACTGCAGGCGGGGAGCCCCAGCCGGCGCAGGCGGGTCCCCGACGCCAGCTGATGCAAAACGACCCTTTCAGCCAGCCTGCGTACACGGACAGTTTCTATGCCGCCGTCGGCGGCCATGAAACGTTCGTGAAGCTCATCGACGTGTTCTACGACGGTGTGGCCACTGATCCGCTCCTGCGCCCCATGTACCCGGAAGAGGATCTTGGGCCGGCGAAGCGCCGCTTCCTGATGTTTCTCGAACAGTACTGGGGTGGGCCCACCACGTACGGCGAGGAGCGCGGCCACCCGCGTCTTCGCATGCGCCACATGCCCTTCCAAGTGACTCCCGAAGCCAAGGACCGTTGGCTGTTCCACATGCGGACGGCCGTGGACGCTCTGGACCTGTCGCCCCTTCATGAGGGAACCCTGTGGGACTACATGGAACGGGCCGCACTGACCATGGTCAACAGCCCTTCGGCAGTTCCCCGGAACTAGCCCGGAAAACCGAGGCCGAGCCCCGCGCCTGTGCGTACCAGCACATGGCCGCGGGGTCCGCTGAGCCGGTACCACCGACCATTCATGAAGACCTGCTGCGCACCATCGCCCAGGAATCCAAGGGCGAAGGCCGCAAACGCGGACCCGGCAGGCAGGCCCCCGCCGTCGGGAAGCTCACGGCCCCAGACAGCAGCCCTTGCAGTATTGACCACCGCAGCACCTGCCGCGGTCGGAATGACGCCGGCCACCTCCGCGATGCCTGCTTCCGCGGCTGACTTGAGGTCGGCGTCGGACAATGTCCCCAGCGCCTCCCAGCCGCTGCGTGGCGCACCAACTCCGGCCCATGACTCCGAAACGGTCGACGGCGGGATGGGAAGTTCCACATCATCGGCACCGGAGCGGGCCAAACGGTCCATGACGGACGCGAGCGTTACGGTGACATCCGCGTGAGCCGGTTCAGCCAGCGCCATTGTCCTCAAGCCAAGGATCGTCGGCGTGGATTCACCCAGGATGCGCGGCCGCAAGACGCATACATAGGCAGCGAGGACGTTGCCTGCCGCCTGGAGGCGGATAGCGCCGTCGTCGATGCTTTTTGCCCGGGTGGCGAAGGTCCGCAAATCGGCGAGGTCGCGGGGATCGGCGAAGCGGAAGGACTGGGTCAAGACGTCTGTCACATGATCGACTCTACCGGCATGTCCCCGGTTGAGAGGGGTCGGGGTGGCGTCTAAAGTCGAACCATGACTGAGACGAACACTGGCCTCCAGGTGGCAGCACCCGCAGAAGACCCCATGGAAGTGCTTATCGGCCTGCTGGACCTCGGTGACTTCGACGGAGCCCGGACCAATGAGGACATCTTCCTTGGTCCGTCCCAAAAGCAGCCCCGGCACCGTGTTTTTGGGGGCCAGGTGCTGGCGCAGTCGATGATGGCCGGCATGCGCACCGTGGAGCCGGACAGGGTGGCGCACTCCATGCACGGCTACTTCCTGCGTCCCGGGGATGCCAACAAGCCCATCACCTTCGGCGTTGAACGGCTGCGTGATGGCCGTTCCTTCTCCGCCCGCCGCGTGCACGCCTACCAGGACGGCGTCCCGATCCTTTCGATGATCGCCTCGTTCCAGGTGGAGGACAACGGCCTCGACCATCAGGCAACCATGCCCGAAGGCATCCCGGATCCGGAAACCCTCCCAAGCACAGCCGAGCTCTTGTCCCACTTCGACCACCCGCTGGCCCGGCACATGTCCTCCGAGCGGCCCTTCGACGTCCGCCACATCGACCCCGCGCTTTACGTATCCCCGCCAAGCGAGCATGTGGCCACCAATGCGGTGTGGATGAAGACCATGGGTCCGCTCCCTGACGACCCCAAACTGCACATCGCAGCCCTGGCCTACGCCAGCGACTACACACTGTTGGAGCCCATCCTCCGCAAACACGGTCTGTCCTGGATGACGCCGGGCATGAGCGTAGCCAGCCTGGACCACGCCATGTGGTGGCACCGGCCGGTCAAGGTGGACGAATGGATGCTTTACGTGCAGGAGTCCCCCAGCGCCCAGGGTGCCCGGGGTTTGGCCACGGGCAGGATCTTCAACCGCGACGGCGTGCATGTTGCCACCGTGGCGCAGGAGGGTATGGTGCGGATTCCATAGCGTTCAGACGCTCACGCAGTTCGGAATCACACGCAGGAAGGCCGGTCCCGTGGGACCGGCCTTCCTGTGTTCTGTACTGCCAGCTGCTCTGTACTGCCAGCGGCGGTGGTTAGTCGCGGGTCAGGCGGCGGTGCGTCACGCGGTGCGGCTTGGCGGCATCCGGGCCCAGGCGCTCCACCTTGTTCTCCTCGTAAGAGTCGAAGTTGCCCTCGAACCAGTACCACTTGGACGGGTTCTCATCGTCACCTTCGTAGGCGAGGATGTGCGTTGCCACCCTGTCCAGGAACCAGCGGTCGTGCGAGACCACCACGGCGCAGCCCGGGAATTCGAGAAGCGCGTTTTCCAGGCTGCTGAGGGTTTCGACGTCGAGGTCGTTAGTGGGTTCGTCAAGGAGCAGGAGGTTGCCACCCTGCTTGAGCGTCAGTGCCAGATTGAGGCGGTTGCGCTCACCACCGGAGAGGACACCGGCCTTCTTCTGCTGGTCCGGGCCCTTGAAACCAAACGCCGAAACGTAGGCGCGTGAGGGCATTTCCACCTGGCCGACTTGGATGAAGTCGTGGCCTTCGGAGACTACTTCCCACAGTGACTTGTTGGGATCGATGCCGCCACGGGACTGGTCAACGTAGGAGATCTTCACGGACTCGCCGATCTTGAGCTCACCGCCGTCCAGGGGTTCCATGCCGACGATCGTCTTGAAGAGCGTGGACTTGCCCACACCGTTGGGACCGATCACGCCGACGATGCCGTTGCGCGGAAGGGAGAAGGAGAGGTCTTCGATCAGGACACGGTCGTCGAAGCCCTTCTTCAGGTCCTTGGCCTCGATGACCAAAGAGCCCAGGCGCGGTCCCGGCGGAATTTGGATCTCTTCGAAGTCCAGCTTGCGGGTCCGCTCCGCTTCTGCGGCCATTTCCTCGTAACGTGCAAGACGGGCCTTGGACTTGGTCTGGCGGCCCTTGGCGTTGGAGCGCACCCACTCAAGTTCTTCGCTAAGACGCTTGGAGAGCTTCGCGTCCTTCTTGCCCTGGACCTCGAGGCGGGCCTTTTTCTTCTCCAGGTAGGTGGAGTAGTTGCCCTCGTAGGGGTAAAGGTGGCCACGGTCCACTTCCGCGATCCATTCAGCCACGTGGTCAAGGAAGTACCGGTCGTGGGTGACGGCAAGTACTGCGCCGGGGTACTGGGAAAGGTGCTGCTCCAACCACAGCACACTCTCGGCGTCTAGGTGGTTGGTGGGCTCGTCAAGGAGCAGGAGGTCCGGCTTCTGCAACAGGAGCTTGCACAGTGCTACGCGGCGGCGCTCACCACCGGAAAGGACGGTGACGTCGGCGTCTGCAGGCGGGCAACGCAAGGCGTCCATGGCCTGCTCAAGCTGGGAATCGATATCCCAGGCGTCAGCAGCGTCAATGGCTTCCTGGAGCTTGCCCATTTCATCAAGCAGCGTGTCGTAGTCCGCGTCCGGGTTGGCCATCTCTTCCGAGATTTCGTTGAAGCGCTGGATCTTGCCGTAGATCTCGCCAACGCCTTCCTGGACGTTGCCCAGGACGGTCTTCTCCTCGTTCAGCGGCGGTTCCTGCAGGAGGATGCCCACGGTGTAACCGGGGCTCAGGCGGGCCTCGCCGTTGGAAGGGGTGTCCAAACCGGCCATGATCTTCAGGATGGTGGACTTGCCAGCACCGTTCGGGCCCACGACGCCGATCTTCGCGCCAGGGTAGAACGACATGCTGACGTCGTCCAGAATAAGTTTGTCGCCAACGGCCTTGCGAGCCTTGGTCATCGTGTAAATGAATTCCGCCATGCCCTTAAATCTAATGGGTAGGCGTACATAACTCACATTCGCTGCCTGAGGCCGGGCTAGCGGGCGTCTCCTACGAAGCATTTTCCGGTTGAGAGCACGGGCAACACCGTGACCACAACGCCGCCATCGCGTATCTGCCCCATAACGCAGGATTTCCCGGCCAGGGTGGCCGCTTCCATGGCGTCAACGTCAAGGCCGGTGGGTGTGCGGCTGACTGATACCTCGATATTCTCCTGGGGAATTCCTGCAGATACCAATGCGGCACGCAGCGCCTCCCTGTCCGGTTTGGGATTGCCGGCCACAAGGTTCTTAAGCGTGGACTCGACGGTTGATGTCGTTGCAGCCACAGCTGGATCCGCAGTGTTGGAAGGGCCCTCCGCGGCGCTGGCGGACGCGCTGGCTCCAGGGCTGACGGGCGAGCTTGCGCCACTGCTGGCGCCCGGAGCGGTGGACCCCACCGGGGTGGTTGGAGGCCCGGGTGTGGCCGTGCAGCCTGTAACCAGGACAAGAGCGGCGACCAGCATTGACCACCCCGCCAGACGGACCTTGGTGGTGGACGCCGGCGCCGGCCCGCGATACTTCGAAGTGCTTCCCCTGCTTATCACCTAGTCATTGTGCCATTCACAGACGACTTCGACGGGCGTACCGTGTGCACCGGAAGGGTTCCCGACGGCGGGACGCGGAAATGGAGTGCACATTATGAGCGGACAAGCTTCAGAGGCCGTTGCGTCGGCCACGATCGACGCGCCGCTTGAAAAGGTGTGGGACACCCTGACTGATCCGGCCCTCATCAGGCAGTACTTCCTGGGGACCAACGTCACTACGTCCTGGCGCGTGGGCGAGCCGATTACCTACGAAGGCGAGTACAACGGCAAGACCTACGAAGACAAAGGAACCATCCTGGTCTTCGACCCTCCTGTCAGGCTCAAGACTACGCACTTCAGTCCCGCCCCCGGACTTGCCGATATACCGGAAAACCACCACACCGTTGAGTACCTCCTGGCGGGAACACCGGATGGAACCACCGTGACCATCACCCAGGGGAACAACTCAAGCGAAGAAGAAGTGGCGTCTTCCACCGCCACCTGGCAACTGGTGCTGGGAAACCTCAAGGAGTTCCTGGAGTCCACCCCCTGAAAAAACACCCTCCCTGGAAAAACACCCTCCCTGGAAGTATCCAAGGAGGGTGAATGGTGCCCCAGGAGGGAATCGAACCCCCGACCGGCGGATTAGAAGGCCGCTGCTCTATCCCCTGAGCTACTGGGGCGCACTGGCTCGATGACCACCCGGGCCGCTCGCGCCACAAAGAGTTTACATGCGATCGCTGGGTCACCCGCCATCTCCACGCTGGCTGCCTCCATTCCTCAACAACGGGCCTGGGCCCGAAGTTATTCACATAGCGCAGGACCGCACTCCCATCCGGAACGTCGCTGGACAAGGCTATAGATGCCGGACAGGCACTTCCCTACATCGTGAAGGACCACCAATGAATGACATGATCACCGTCAGGGGCTTTGTGGCCTCGGACGTGAAAAGTTCCACGACTACCCGTGGTACCGCTACTGCGTCGTTCCGCCTCGGAACCACTGAGCGCCGATACGACCGCGCGAGCAACACCTGGGTGGACGGCAACACCAACTGGTACACAGTGCAGTCGTTCCGTTACCTTGCCGGCCACGTGGGCTGCAGCATCAAGAAAGGCCAGCGGGTCTTGGTCGTCGGCAAGCTGCGGCTACGGCAATGGGAGCACGAGGGCCGCGTCTACCATGTGGCCGAGATCGATGCCGAATCTGTTGGCCACGACCTCATGTGGGGCTCTGCCAACTTCACCCGGATGAACGGAGCCTCGGCACCTGTAGATTCGGGCCCCTCCGTGGATGACTCCGGCAATCCCGCGAATCGCAGCGACTGGGAGGGCGAAGACGAGGAGCAGTCTCCCCCGGAGGAAGAAACTGTACCCGCAGGGCTTCACAGTACAGGTGGCGACAGTTCCCTGTTGGTCAACACAACAACCGGCGAACTGGTGGGTGCCGGCGCTTGAAATGTCCGCCCGGCATCCGGCCGTCCAGGCGGATGCCGGCCAAGTGCTCCGGACAAGGGCGGCCCCCGACTGTGCCGGTACCGGTCGTGGTGGTACTGGTTGTACTGGACCTGCGGGGTTGGTACCAAAGGTTCGCCCTTGCCGCCGCCAACGACCCTAAAGTTGGGGCATGTCCACTACTGAACTCGTTGAGTCCATTCGCTTAAAGCTGCGTTCCGAGGCCGACCCGGAGCGCGCACGTGGCGCACAGGCGTACATGAAGTCAGAAATGCCCTCATACGGCGTCACAGTGCCTGGGGTGCGCAGAATCGTAAAAGCGGCTGCCAAGGCATTCCCACCGACGTCACCGGAAGAATTGCGCAGTGCCGCCCTGACACTGTGGCGGGAGGCAGAGGCACGTGAGGAGCGCTACGCGGCCATTGACCTCACCGGCTTGCGGATGGTCAAGGAAGATCTGCTCATGCTGCCCGTGTACGAAGAAATCATCCGGACGGGCGCCTGGTGGGACCTCGTTGATGGCGTATCGCACCGGATCTGCGCCCTGCTGTTGGCCCATCGGGACACCATGACCCCGGTGCTGCTTCGGTGGGCCGAAGACGGAGACATGTGGATCCGCAGAGCAGCCATCACTTCCCAGCTCGGTGCGAAATCAGCTACTGACCGGGTCCTGCTGGCTGAAGCCGTTACGGCAAACCTGGCGGACAAAGAATTCTTCGTTCGCAAGGCCATCGGCTGGGCACTACGGGAGTTCAGCAAGACCGACGCGGACTGGGTCCGTGGATTCGTCCAGGAGAACGCGCAAGCCCTGAGCCCCTTGTCCGCCCGGGAGGCCACTCGGCTGCTCAAATGATGGGGCGCAGCCCCGGCTCGTCGCGCTTGCGGAACAGGCTCTTGGTCTTCGGGTCAACAAAGATCAGGTAGACGGCAAAGAGGAGCGCAATGATGGCCGCCGCATTCCTGGCCAGCGTGAGCGCCAGGCCCAGGTCTTCGCTTTGCAGGTAGGGGAAGACGTCCAATTGGTCGGAGATGGCGTAGACCATGAAGAACGACACGATAAAGTAGACGGCCTTGACCTGCCAGTCGTTGCGGATACCCGTAACTGCAAAGAGCGGTATCAACCACACCACGTACCAGGACTGGATCATGGGTGCCAGGATAACGATGGCCGCAAACGCCAGCGTGAGTCGACGCATCAAGCGGTCGTAGTCGCCGCGGAAGATCTGCCAGGCGACGGCTCCAACCATCAGGACCTTGCCGGCGTCGTAAACCCATTTCGCCATGCCCCAACCGTCCAGGCCGAAGACATTGAAAATCGAGGCCACAACCAAGCCGATCAGCCCCACTGGGGCGTACCAGATCCAGATGCTGCCAGGAGCGGAAAGACCGTTGATCCAGCCGAATCCGAAACCGTTGACCAGGCTCAGGGCGTACAGCAGCCCGAAGCTGATGCCGGCCGTCAGGAACCAGTACAGGAATTTCCGCGGCCAGGAGGCGCCCTTGCCGGCCCACAAGAGTCCAATAAACGGCAGGAATACAATGGTTATCGGTTTGACCGAAATCGAGAGCGTGACCAGCACGATGCCAAGAATCACACGACGCGTAGCGCAGTAGTAGAGACCTGCCAGCGCGAGACCGATCATCAGGGCGTCGTTGTGGACGCTGGCAATGAAGTTGGTCAGGAAGAGCGGATTCGCCGCTGTCAGCCACAGTGCCCGATGCGGATTAACACCGTGGAGTTCAGCCAGCTTGGGTACGTAGATGATGCAGAGCACGATGCCCACCAAAGCCACCATCCGGAAAAGCATGATGCTGGCTTCGGGCTGGACATTGGTCACCCACACCACGAACTGTTCGATCCACAAGAACAGCTGCCCATAAGGGACCGGCGCTTCCGTCCACATCTTGTCGGCACCCAGTTGGAAATAATTAGGGAGGGCCGAGATCCCGTTCTTGTACGGATTCATGCCTTCCACCATCAGACGCCCCTGGCCGATGTATGCGTACACGTCCCTGCTGAAAAGCGGAACCGTGAACATCATGGGCAGTCCCCACGCCCCAACGGCCTGGAGCGTGGCCTTGCGCGCTTCCATCCCCCACACCCGGACCCGTTGGCCCAGACGCAGCCAGGCCCGGACCAGCAGCATTCCACCAATGGCGAGCAGAACGATGGAGAGAGCGACGCCCGCGCCTTCGGTACGCATCCAAATAAAAAGCGGCAGCCGCCTGAGTTCGGATACCGGAGCCAGCCAACCAACGCCCAAGGAACCGAACACCATGAACATCGAGCCGATGAAGCCGGCAATCAGCGGCGAACGTGCGTTATCTACCTCGTTGGCTGCAGCATCCGCCGTCGGCGCTGCTGTCCCTGCCTTCTGGGCGGCGGGTACGGGCACCGTCATGTAGTCGTCATCCAATCGTTCGCCCGGTAAATTCGGGACAAAAATTCTGCGTCTTCGGGGCTTCCACAGCAGGAAGAAACGACACTGCTGCGCTCAAAAATCGTACCATCGGAGCACTTGGAACCGGCTGAAGGATAGGCTAGGCGCGTGCCTATTACTAATGAACGCATCGTCTGGATCGACTGCGAAATGACCGGCCTGGACCTCAAGAACGACGCCCTGATCGAGGTTGCCGCCCTGGTGACGGATTCCGAGCTCAACATCCTTGGCGACGGCGTGGACGTCGTGATCAAGCCGGATGATGCCGCACTGGAACAAATGAATGACTTTGTGCGGGACATGCATACCCGCTCCAAGCTCCTTGATGAGCTCCCGCACGGAAAGACCATGGCTGAGGCCGAAGCCCAGGTTCTGGAGTACATCGAGAAGTGGGTCCCGGATCCCCGCAAAGCCCCCTTGGGTGGAAACTCCGTGGGAACGGACCGGATGTTCCTGGCCCGGGACATGCCGAACATTGTTGAGCACCTCCACTACCGCGTTATTGATGTCAGCACCATCAAGGAACTCTCCCGGCGTTGGTTCCCGCGCGCCTACTTCCAGTCGCCCGCAAAACACGGTGGGCACCGCGCGTTGGGTGACATCAAGGACTCCATCGACGAACTCCGCTACTACCGCGAGGCAGTGTTCGTCGCCGCTCCGGGGCCCGATACCGCCACGGCGCAGCGCATTTCCAAGGACATCATGGCCAGCGCCGAAACCCTGGGATCCAGCAATCCGGTGTGATCTGCGCCATTTTTGAAGGTTTTTTCGCCAAAACCGGCAAAAGTGGACTTTGCACCCCAAAACAGCAGGTAAGCTATTTGTCGTTGCCTTCGAGGAAAGCCGGTCCAACGGACTAGCCCGAAAAGGCACATGGTGGGCTTAGCTCAGTTGGCAGAGCGCCTGGTTGTGGTCCAGGAGGTCGCGGGTTCAACCCCCGTAGCTCACCCCACCGAGATTGGCTGCAGAGCCGGTTTCCACAAAGGCCGCACCGGTAACCCGGTGCGGCCTTTGCTTTTAACCCGATCCGGTGCGCCCCGGACCATAGCGATCACTAAGGAAGAACTGACATGACCGTCCTGCCAGTCACTATCTGGGGCGAACCTGTTTTGCACCGCCGGGCCAGCGAAGTCGAAGTCTTCGACGACGAACTGCGCACCCTGATCGCTGACATGTTCGAGACCAACGATGCCGCCAACGGTGTAGGCCTCGCCGCCCCCCAGATCGGCGTTGGCAAACGCATTTTCGTCTACAAGTACGAGAACGACGACGACGTCCCGCCCCAAGGCGTCGTAGTGAACCCGGTCCTTACGCTTTCCAAAGTTTCCGGTGCCCTTCCGGATCCTGACGAGGACGTTGAAGGCTGCTTGTCCTTCCCTGGCGAGTACTACCCTTTGCAACGTGCTGATTGGACCCGGGTCCAGGGATTTGATGGCGACGGCAACCCCGTGGAATTTGAAGCGACCGGTTGGTTCGCCCGGATTCTTCAACATGAATACGATCACTTGGACGGCAAGCTCTACGTCAACCGCCTGGTGGACCGCTATGCCAGGAAAGCGATGAAGCAGGCCAAGAAGAACGGCTGGGGCAAGCCCGGCCTGACCTGGATGCCCGGCGTCGATCCCGATCCCTTCGGACACTAGGGCATGGACACCAGCACGCACGCCGAGCTGTTCAAGCTCCTGGACATCAGCGCCGAGGACGCTCCGGAGTGCGCCCGTCTGTTGGCCACTCCCCCGGCCGCGGACGTCGTCCGCGCGTTGGACGCCTTGCAGGGCAGGCTGGGAGCTTTTCCGCTGCACAGCATCACGGCAGAGGGTGTATCGGAAGCGACCTGGATAGAAGCACTGCTTCGCTTCGCCCCGTCGGTCCACGACTATCATGCCGGCCTGGGAATCGGCGTGGAGGTCTCCGCTGCGTCCCTGGCAGACGTCGGACTGCAAATGCGGATCAACCGCCGGGTCCATGGGCGTTTCGGGCTCGACACCTGGTCCTGGCTGACGCTGCACATGGCCGGCAATCTTTTCAGGCTCGGCAGGCTGCAGTTCCATCTGGTGCCTGATGAGGGTTACGCCTCGGGCTGGGTGCTGGGTGTGCATATCCCCGAAGACGGCGGGCTCTCCCCCGCTTTGGTGGACGAGAGTTTCGCAGTGGCCCGGGATTTCTTCGCACGCCACTTTCCTGACAAGCCGGTGGCAGTGGCCACCTGTGACTCGTGGATGCTCGATCCCTATCTGGCAAAGCGGCTGCCAGAGAGCAATATCGCCTCATTTGCCCGCCGCTTTACCGTGGACCGCTGCACGGACGCAGCCACGGATGCCGTGTACTTCACCTTCCGGCAGCGCGGCATGCACGACCTGGAGAAGCTCCCGCGGGAAACGTCACTTCAGCGCGTAGTTCTGGAGAGAATCGACGACGGCGGCACTTGGCAACTCGGGCATGGTCACCTGGCGTTGTAGATCGTCTGCTGATCCGGGCAGGAAGATAGAACGCTCTTCATGGCGTCTTTCTCCGCTTGGGTGACCCACAACCGGTAGGCCGTCTTCACCGAGATCTGCCGGGCAACGTAGTGGCAGCGGAAGTTCTTGTTGGCCGGCAGCCACGTCGCGGCGTCGCCGGCCCCTTTCTTGACGTTTGCCGGACCATCCGCAGCAATCAAATTCAGCGGGTCGTTGGCGAGGGTCTGCCTCTGCTGGATGGTCAGCTGCTGGGCGCCTTTTTGCCACGCGTCGGCCAGCGCCACCACATGGTCGATTTGCACGGCGGAGCTGGTGTCCTGGCCCCTAGTGAAGGATATTTGCCTTCCCGTGTAGGGTTCGTTCAACGTTCCGGAGGCCACCTTGCAGGAGGAGCCGTCCATGAACTTGACTGCACTCAGGTCGCGCCGGAGGATGTCGTTGCGGGTGTCGCAACCGTTCCGGTCCGCATCGGCCCACGCTTGTCCAAAGGCGGCCCTGTCATAGTCCGTTTTCGGCGCCCGCCCTTTGACCGGCAACTGGTCCAGGGCCTCGGAGGCCTTTTCGGGCATGACCGCCGCCGCGCCGCGCACAGGCTTCATCCATTCGGGGTTGTAAACCGGGGCTTCGCTGGGGCCGGACTGCGGAGGTTGAGCTGCTTCAAACTGGCCCACGGTGAAGAACCAGGACAGCCCGGCGACAATGGTAGCGGCAGCCAGTGCCAGAACCGCCCACGCTTGACGGGAACGGCGGCGGGCGCGTTTATAGGCGGACCAGGTGATGCTCAAGGGACTCCATCCAACGGGGCAGGCAGTGTCTTACGAGCGTAGGACACGGCCCCGACAGTCAGAGTCGGTATCCACAATGTGTAGGAGAAGTCACACTACACAGAGGGTGAAAGAGCAGGTTATTGCTCGCGCGTCACGCGTTGGAGGTCCTCGGCGGCAAGAGCCAGCAGGCCCCGCAGTTGTTCCACGCGCTCGTCGGTGACGTCCCCGGCAGCATTGGCCGCAACAGCTTGGTCCAGAAGCTTCTGGGCTTGCTTATGGTTGGCCTTGGCGACGTCCAGGGCGTGCTCCAGCGTGGTCTCATGTTCCATCGTTGATTCGTTTTCCATGAGACCCATTCTGGTCAGGTTTCCCGGCCGTTTCCAGTGACCCGGCCGGGAAACCCGTGTTAACTGCTGCGGACCTAGGCGCCGGCCGTTTCGAGTACGGCAATGGGAGCGATGACATCCCGGGCCGGGAACGACGGCGGGTTCACGCCGGCCATTTCTTCCATCACACGGACAACCTGGCAGGAGTAGCCGAACTCGTTGTCGTACCAGACGTACAGCACGAGGTTCTTGTCGTTGGAGATCGTGGCGAGGCCATCGACGATGCCGGCCCGACGGGAGCCGACGAAGTCCGTCGAGACTACATCGGGAGAATCGATGTAATCGATCTGCTTGCGGAGATCGGAATGCAGCGACATTTCACGCAGGAAGTCGTTGACCTCGTCGCGCGTGGTGCCCTTCTCCAGGTTGAGGTTCAGGATGGCCATGGAGACGTCCGGGGTGGGTACACGGATGGCGTTGCCTGTCAGCTTTCCCTGCAGTTCGGGAAGGGCCTTGGCCACTGCCTTGGCGGCACCGGTCTCCGTGATCACCATGTTCAGCGCAGCGGAGCGTCCGCGGCGGTCACCCTTGTGGAAGTTGTCGATCAGGTTCTGGTCGTTGGTGAACGAGTGAACCGTCTCGACGTGGCCGTGAATGATGCCGAACTTGTCGTTGATGGCCTTCAGCACCGGAGTGATGGCGTTCGTGGTGCAGGATGCGGCGGTGACGATCTTGTCGTCGTCACTGATGTCGCGGTGGTTGATGCCGTGAACAATGTTCTTGAGGTCACCTTTGCCCGGCGCCGTCAGCAGGACGCGGGCAACGCCCTTGCTCTGCAGGTGCTGGGAGAGGCCATCGGCGTCGCGCCAGCGTCCGGTGTTGTCGACCACCAGGGCGTCCTTGATTCCGTACTCGGTGTAATCAACAGTTGCGGGGTTGTCCGAGTAGATGACCTGGACCTGGACGCCGTTGGCGGTGATGGTGTTGGCTTCCTCATCCACGCGGATGGTGCCTTCGAAGGAACCGTGAACGGAGTCGCGACGCAGCAGGCTCGCGCGCTTCACGAGGTCGTTGTCGGCGCCCTTGCGGACCACGATGGCGCGCAAGCGCAGGCCGTGGCCGCCACCGGCCTTTTCGATCAGGATGCGGGCCAGCAGACGGCCGATACGCCCGAAACCGTAAAGAACGACGTCGGTGCTGGTGCGGTCGTCAGCGCCGCGCTTGCCAACGATCTCGGCGAGCTCGGAGCGCAAGTACTCATCCAGGGAGGCGCCATTGCCTTCTGCCCGGTACTTTTCCGTCAAACGTGCAATATCAATGGCTGCTGCGCCGAGCTCCAGCTCGGAAAGGGCGTTCAGCAGGGGTGCCGTCTCCTCGAGCAGGAGCTCGTGGTTGCTCATCCGGCGTGCAAAGCGGTGGGCCTTGAGGATGTTCATGGTGGACTTGTTGATCAAGCTCCGGCCGTGGATGCTGGTGACCACGTTGTTTTCCCGGTACAACCGGCCGATCACCGGAATCATGGCCTCGGCGAGAGCCTCCCGGCCCATCCACTTATCAAGACAAGAATCTGACGTCTGGCTCACAGAACTACCTTCCTTGGGTCAACCACATACGTCCTCGTATGCGGATGGCGGCGGCCGCCCGGAGTAGTCCTGCGGCACATGCGCCGGCGGGCTTCGGTCCACCCACAGCGCCTTGAACGAGAGCAAAGAAAATCCGCCGGCTGCGAACGCAGTCCCGGCGGCAGAACATCTACGTTCAGTAACCATTCTAGGCGGGAAGGCCGGGGCATGGTCGTCCCGGAGGCGTGAAATCACTCACACGCCCGTCATTCAGGGAGTCATAAATGGATGGGTTGACCGATACGCCGGGTTCTGTCATCCCCTTCCGTTACCGGAAAGAGAGAGGCGGCCATCCATCTACGAACGCCGTTGCCGACGCCCTCCAGCAGCCTACCCGGACACTCGGGCGAGCAGCCCTCGAACGTGTCCTGTCTGGCCTTGCTCCGGGTGGGGTTTACCTAGCCTCCCCGGTCACCCAGGGAGCTGGTGGTCTCTTACACCACCGTTTCACCCTTACCTGCTGCCCCGGTGCAATACCGGGACGCAGGCGGTCTGTTCTCTGTGGCACTGGCCTGCGGGTTACCCCGAGTGGGCGTTACCCACCACCCTGCTCTGTGGAGCCCGGACGTTCCTCGAGCCACTTTCGTGACGCGCGGCCGCCTGGTCAACCCATCCGCCGTACAGTCTACCGGCGTCCAGGACGGCCCAAGTCACCGGTAATATCGACTGGTGCTGATTCTCCTGCCGCCCTCAGAAGGCAAAACCCCCGCCCTCAAAGGACCTGCCATCGAATGGGAGTCGCTGAGCTTCCCGGAACTGAACCCGTACCGGGCCAAGGTCCTTGAAGCTCTGGGGACAGTGAGCGCGCACGAGGACGCCCTGGCGTTACTGGGCGTCGGCGCCTCGCTGCGGGACGACGTCGAACGTAATACCCGGCTGCACGCCGAACCGGCGGCTCCCGCGCACCAGGTCTACTCAGGGGTCTTGTACGACGCCCTCGGCTTCAAGAGCATGACGCCGGCCCAGCGCCGCAAGGCGACGGAGTCCATCCTGGTTGTTTCCGCTTTGTGGGGAGCTATTGGCTTTGGTGACCACGTGCCCGCCTACCGTCTGTCGATGGGAACCGCACTGCCCGACGTCGGACGCCTCGCCTCCTATTGGAAGCCGCAGCTGAACGCCGCCCTCGCCCAGCGGGTCGACGGCGAACTGCTGGTGGACTGCCGCTCCAGCACCTACGCCGCAGCGTGGGCTCCCCCGGCCGCACAGACGGTGAACGTCAATGTGTTCAACGAGGCGAACGGCAAGCGCACCGTGGTGAGCCACTTCGCCAAGCACACCAGGGGTGAGTTGGCACGGCATCTGCTGACCAGGCGCGGCAAGGCTCCGGAAACTCCGGATCAGCTCCTGAAGGCCGCCAGCGAAATCCGGACCGCCGAACTGGTTGAGGGCACTGCCCGGAAGCCACACGCCCTGAACATCATTCTGTCCAGCTAAGGCCGTGCCCGGGTCAGGTCAGTTCCACTCCGCTGAACGGACCAGGATGACGCCGGAGTCCGGGCAGAAAACGATGTCGTCCTCCGCTGCGGCTTTGACCTCGGCAAGGTCACCTGGGCTGAGCATCATCCCTGAGCCTTCGGACTTTCCGTGGAACAGCCGGGCAGCACCGACTCCGCGCTTGGCGATGGTCTTCTCGTACACCGCGAGCATCCCCGGGTCCAGCGCCTCGGCGAATACAGCCCGTTGCCCGCGAACCACTGTCTCCTCGGCCGCGATCTCCGCGATTGCTTCGTCCAGTTCAGAGCGGATGCTGCCGAACGAACCCTGGATGTCGTCAACAATGGCTTGCTGGGCAGCCTGGCGTTCACGCAGGGTGTCCAAGCGCTCCAGGATCTCAAGCTCAACGTCTTCGAGGTCCGAACGGCGCTTGTTCAGCGAGGCGATGTCGTTCTGCAGCGCCACCAGGTCCTTGGACAACCCGGTTCCGCTGTTCAGCCGGGTTTCATCGCGCTCGATGCGGGACGCAACCTGTTCGACGTCGGCTTCCGCGCGGCGCAGTTCGGCTTCGGCGTCATGGACAGCGATTTTGGCCGCCCCGAGTTCACCGTTGGCCACACTGAGGGCGTCCGTCAGGTCAGTGATGCGGGGATCGTTTTCCAGCACCTTCCGGCGGCCGGCCAACGACTTGAGCTTGGCATCCAGCCCCTGCAGTTCAAGCAATTTCAATTGTTCTGCCGGTGCTGCTTTCGCCACGCTTACCTCCGCTTGTCGCCGCCGGTCCTGGAGATCAGGTCCGGCCCTTTCCTAGACTCTAGTCGCCGCCGGGAGTCAGTATGAAGTCCCAAGGGTCACTGTTGGTACTGCTGACGCGGATATCGACGTCGTAGCCCTGGTCAGCGAGCACGTTGCCCAACGCTTCTGCGGCGGCTGGAAGCCACAGCCATTCGCTCGCAAAGTGCGATACGTCAATCAGGTACGGCCGCCCGTTGGTGGCCCCCTCACGCGCTTCGGAGGCCGGATGATGCCGCATGTCCGCTGTGACGTACACATCGGCATGGTTGGCCCGGACGGCGTCGAACAAACTGTCCCCGGCGCCGCCGCAGACGGCAACACGCCGCACCAGGCCGTCTTTGTCGCCGGCAACCCGGACCCCGCCCGCCACGGCGGGCAGCATTTCAAAGACACGGGCCGCAAAGTCGCCCAGGGTTTCAAGCTCCGGAAGATCGCCCACCCTGCCGATTCCTTCTTCCGGCAATCCGTTGGATGCCTGGGTCAGGGGCGCCACGTTCTCCAGCCCGAAGGCATCTGCCAGGACGTCCGACACTCCGCCAACGGCTGAGTCACCATTCGTGTGCACGGTAAGCAGGCCAGTGCCCGCTTCAATCAATCGGTGGACAGCGAGGCCCTTGGCCGACGTTGCGGCAACGGAGTTCACCCCTTTGAGCAACAGGGGGTGGTGGGTAATAAGGAGCCCGGCACCCCATTCGATGGCTTCATCGATAACGGCCAGGGTGGGATCCACGGCAAAGAGGACTTTGGTCACCGGGACCGTGGGGCGCCCGACAACCAGGCCGACTTCGTCCCAATCCTCGGCGAGGGACTCGGGCCAGAGTTCTTCAACAGCCAACAACACCTGGCCGAGGGTAGGTTCGCCGCTGGCCCCAACTGTTTCTTCGTGTTCTGTTTCGTCATCTTCGACGGAATCCGCATCAGAAATGCCAGTGTTCACTGCTTCCATATCCCTATTCTTCACTACCGGGCCGGTTCAGGCAGTCCCGGTCACTTGTGCAGCTGCCCGGTGCCGTAATTCTCCCGTAAGGTGAAGCGGGAATCATCAGGCCATCCCAACCATTGAAGAGAACATGAAAACTTTTGTACTTGGCGGCGGCTGCTTCTGGTGCCTGGATGCCGTTTACCAGAAAACCCGCGGGGTCAGCTCGGTTGTCTCCGGCTACACCGGCGGCCACGTCCGCAATCCCGATTACTACGAAGTGTGCTCCGGGACCACCGGTCACGCGGAGGTGGTTGCGGTGACATTCGATGAAACTGTTGTTCCGGAAGAAGTCATCCTGGACATGTTCTTCGCCCTGCACGACCCCACCACCCTGAACCGGCAGGGCTACGACGTCGGGACCCAGTACCGGTCCTCGATGTTCTACACCACCACCG
This sequence comes from Paenarthrobacter sp. C1, assembly GCF_049315185.1. NCBI lineage: Bacteria > Bacillati > Actinomycetota > Actinomycetes > Micrococcales > Micrococcaceae > Paenarthrobacter > Paenarthrobacter sp. C1. Next base: position 2,649,434 of record NZ_CP186052.1, read on the forward strand.
AGGAGAAGGTCTTGTTCGAGGAAGCCATCGAACGCGCCCAGGCCTTGTGGTCCGACCCGATTGTGACTGAAGTGGTGCCGCTCCCGGACTTCTACGAGGCCGAGGAAGTCCACCAGAATTACTATGCAAAGTTTCCGTACCAGGGATACTGCCAGGTGATCATTAACCCCAAGCTGGCAAAGGCCAGGAAATATTACTCTGCATGGCTTACTGCTTAGCAGGGTTTCGATCCGGCTGGTTAGGCTGACCTCAGCAATCCCTCTTCAGAGATAGGCGTAAATTTTCATGGCAAGGATCTACGACGACGTTACTCAGCTGGTCGGCCGCACCCCGCTGGTTCGATTGAACCGGCTCACCGAGGGCCTTGACGCCCAGGTTGCCGTCAAGCTTGAGTTCTACAACCCCGCCAACAGCGTCAAGGACCGCATTGGTGTAGCCATCATTGACGCCGCCGAAAAGTCCGGTGCCTTGAAGCCGGGCGGAACGATCGTCGAGGGTACCTCAGGCAACACGGGCATTGCCCTCGCACTCGTGGGCGCGGCACGCGGCTACAAGGTCATCCTGACCATGCCCGAAACCATGTCCACCGAACGCCGTGTCATGCTGCGCGCTTACGGTGCCGAAATCGTCCTGACCCCGGGTTCCGAAGGCATGCGTGGGGCCGTCGAGAAGGCCCAGGAGATCGTCGCCAACACGGAGAACTCCATCTGGGCCCAGCAGTTCGCCAACGAGGCCAACCCGGCGATCCACCGCGCCACCACGGCCGAGGAAGTCTGGAACGACACCGACGGCGAAGTTGACATCTTCGTAGCAGGCGTAGGAACCGGTGGCACCATCACCGGCGTGGGCCAGGTCCTCAAGGAACGCAAGCCCGGAGTCCAGATTGTTGCCGTCGAACCCAAGGATTCGGCCATCCTCAACGGTGGCGCTCCCGGTCCCCACAAGATCCAGGGCATCGGCGCCAACTTCGTGCCCGAAATCCTGGACACCAACGTCTACGACGAAGTCCTTGACGCCACCCTTGAGGACTCCGTGCGGGTTGCCCGGGACCTCGGTGCCCGCGAAGGCATCCTCGGCGGCATCTCCTCCGGTGCCATCGTGTGGGCCGCGCTCGAACTCGCAAAGCGTCCGGAGAATGCCGGCAAGCTGATCGTGGCCGTCGTCTGTGACTTCGGGGAGCGTTACATCTCCACCGTGCTGTTCGATGACATCCGCGGCTAACACAACGCCTGCACACCTTCATTTCCTGTAGAAAGGTCTTTGTGAGCTTCTTCGCAAGACTTAAGGAAGACCTCGACGCCGCCCGGTCCCACGACCCGGCGGCGCGAGGTTCTTTTGAGAACTTTTTCGCATACTCCGGATTGCATGCCATCTGGGCGCACCGCCTGACCCACAAGCTCTGGCAAAACCCGGCGCTCCGTTTTCCGGCGCGCCTGATTTCGCAGCTCGCGAGGTTCCTGACGGGCATCGAGATCCACCCCGGGGCCACGATTGGCCGCAGGTTCTTTATCGACCACGGCATGGGCGTCGTCATCGGTGAGACATCGGAAATCGGCGATGACGTGATGATCTACCACGGTGTCACGCTCGGCGGCCGCTCCCTGGCCAAGGTCAAGCGCCACCCCACCATCGGTGACAGGGTGACCATTGGTGCCGGCGCGAAAGTATTGGGCCCCATCACCATCGGAGCAGACAGTGCTGTTGGTGCGAATGCCGTAGTAGTGAAGGACGCTCCACCGGAGTCGATCATCACTGGAATTCCGGCGACCTGGCGGCACCGGGACGCCAGGTCCGAGACGAAGCCTGCAGTAGATCCGGCCGAGTACTACATCGAATACCGCATCTAGCCGGCCAGTCCTTTGCAGAAGTTCAGGAACACGGCGTCGAACGCCCTGTCCGGAAGAATCCTTCGCATTGCCAGAACGCTCCAGGCCCCCCGCCCTACCGGGTAGCGGGTCCTGGGGCGTTTTGCCTTTGCTGCCCGGACGATGGCTTTTGCCACCACCGTTGCCGGAGTGGAAAGCACGTGGCCGTCACCCGAGGTGGATGCCAGCGCTGCGGCAACAATATGCGCTTGATCGGCGTACGGGCCATCGCCTGACGTGGCCAGCAGCCCCTCGCCGGCGATGGTGCCCCATTCGGTGTCGGTCCCTGACGGTTCGATGATGACGACGTCGATGCCGTGCGGCTTCAGTTCCAGGCGCAGCGAGTCGCTCATCCCCTCCACGGCAAACTTGGTGCCGTGGTACCAAGCGCCCAGGGGCTCGTAGATCTTTCCCCCGATGGATGTGACATTGATGATCCTGCCTTTCCCTGCCGCCCGCATCTGCGGAAGAACCAGCTGGGTCATCCTTGCAAGGCCCAGGACATTGACGTCGAATTGCCGCCTCCCCTCGGCCAGGGGGACCTCTTCAAGGGAGCCGTAGGAACCATAGCCTGCGTTGTTGACCAGCACGTCCACGCGTCCGTGGGCGGCTTCCACTTGCGCGACCGCTGACATCATCGATTCCTCGGAGGTCACGTCGAGCGACAGTACGGTTATCCCGTGGTCCTTCAGGGGCTCCATCATGTCGACGCGACGCGCACCTGCGTAGACAGTGAAGCCCGCCCCTGCCAGGGCAAGGGCCGTCGCGAATCCGATACCCGTGGAGGCGCCTGTAACAAGTGCGATGCTGGCTGGCATTGTCTGTCCTTTGCTGGTGGCCCAGCACCTGAACGGGAGCTCCGTTACGGCAAAGGCCGGCTCCTTCCAGCGTAATAGGAAGGAACCGGCCTTTGCGCGGTGGTGTTAGTGACCCACGTGGCTATTAGTGGGTGTCGACAGCCGAGATCTCGGACTTGTCTTCGCCCCACAGGGTGTGGAACGTGCCCTCGGTGTCTACTCGGCCGTAGGTGTGTGCACCGAAGAGGTCGCGCTGTCCCTGGATCAGGGCGGCGGCGACCCGCTTGCGGCGGAGGCCGTCGTAGTAAGCCAGGGAGGAGGAGAACACCGGTACCGGAATGCCCAGCTGCACGGCCGTGGCCACAACGCGGCGCCAGGCCGGAAGTGCCTCTGCGATGGCCTTCGTGAAGGCCGGTGCAAACAGCAGGTTCGCGGGCTTCTCATCGGCAGCGTAGGCCTTAGTGATGTCCTTGAGCAGCTCTGCACGGATGATGCAGCCTGCACGCCACAGGGAAGCGATCTCGTCCAGCTTGAGGTCCCAGCCGTATTCCTTGGCTGCGGAGGTCAGCATGTCCAGGCCCTGTGCGTAGGACACGAGCTTGGAGGCGTAGAGTGCCTGGCGGACGTCCTCGACGAACGTCTCCGGGATTTCCACGGAAGCCTCTTCACCGGCGAGCAGCTCCTGGCCGAGCTTGCGCTGCTCGGTCTGGGAGGACAGCGCGCGGGCAAACACGGACTCTGCAATGCCGGAGACCGGTGAGCCGAGTTCAAGGGCGGAGATGACCGTCCAGCGGCCGGTGCCCTTCTGGCCTGCAGCGTCAACGACGACATCAACGAACGGCTTGCCGGTCTTGGCATCGACGTGGCCGAGAACCTCAGCGGAGATTTCGATCAGGAACGAGGACAGATCGCCCTTGTTCCACTCAGCGAAGATCTTGGACTGTTCGGCGGGCTCAATACCTGCACCGGAGCGGAGAAGGTCGAATGCTTCGCCGATGACCTGCATGTCGGCGTATTCGATGCCGTTGTGGACCATCTTGACGAAGTGGCCGGCGCCATCGGTGCCGATCCAAGCACAGCAGGGTTCGCCGTCGACCTTGGCGGAAATCTTTTCCAGGAGCGGGCCGAGCGCGTCGTAGGACTCACGGGAGCCGCCGGGCATGATGGAGGGGCCATTCAGCGCGCCTTCTTCACCACCGGAAACACCGACACCGACGAAGTGAAGGTCCTTCTTGGCCAGCGCTGCTTCGCGGCGGCGGGTGTCCTCGTAGTGCGAGTTGCCTGCGTCGATGATGATGTCGCCGGCCTCGAGCAGCGGTTCCAGCTGCTCGATGACGTTGTCGACGGGCGCGCCTGCCTTGACCATGATGAGGACGCGGCGGGGCTTTTCGAGGGAGTCGACGAGTTCCTGCAGCGTTTCCGTGCGGATGAAGTCGCCTTCCGTGCCGTGCTTTTCCAGCAGGGCGTCAGTCTTTTCCACGGAGCGGTTGTGGAGAGCCACGGTGAAGCCGTTGCGTGCGAGGTTGCGGGCCAGGTTGGCGCCCATCACCGCAAGGCCGGTGACACCGATGTGTGCTGACATCAAAACTCCAATTCGTTCGTGTGCAAACAGTCCCGACGTAGCCATGGGGGCACGCGGGAAGCGATTTCAAAACCAGGGGCTGTAATAAACCATACGTATATAAACCTTGGGCGGGAAAGCGGCGCCCACGTTGTGGAAGCTGCCGCGTCATAAACAGTCTATGATGCCCGGCGGCTGCTGAGGCGGCACGGAATGCGTTCCCGGCACGGATACCGGCATCCCCGGTCGCCCCGCGCCACTATGCTTACCTCTATGTCAACCAGCCTTCACCACCGCGCCGTTGAGCATTTGGGGACCCGGATTGTGGGTGGCGCCCTTCCCACGGGACACGTGATGTTGGCTGAGCATTTGGAAGACGAACTTAACGTCTCCCGTTCCGTGGTGCGTGAAGCCGTGCGTGTCCTCCAATCACTCGGGCTTGTGGAAACGATCAAGCGGGTGGGCATCCGTGTACTTCCTGCCCATCGCTGGAATCCCTTCGATCCCCTGGTCATCCGGTGGCGCCTCGCGGGCGAAGGCCGCGGCGCGCAGTTGCGGTCGTTGGCCGAGCTGCGCTCCGCCGTCGAACCCGTAGCCGCCGAACTCGCCGCCGGCAACGCACCCGAGAGCCTGCGGCAGGAACTGGTGGGCATTTCCCTCGCCATGAAGGAAGCGGGAGACGCCGGGGACATGGCAAGATTCCTTGACCTCGACATCCGCTTCCACGCCCTGGTGTTGTCCGGATCGGGCAACGAGATGTTCGCCAACCTCATTGGCCAGGTCACCGAAACCCTCACGGGCCGGACCGTCCACGGCCTCATGCCCGAGCATCCCCAGAAGGAAGCCCTCCAATGGCACATGGACGTGGCCCACGCCATCGACGCCGGCGACGGTGCGGTAGCCCGCGACGCCGCTGCCAGGATCATGCGCCAGACGATCGCGGAGCTGGCACCCAGCTGGGACGACCAGCCCCGCGTCTTCGTCCCTGTGGCCAGGAATTAGCCGTTCCGGAAGTTCAGCAAAACCTTGCCGGACTCGGCCGAATTCTTCGCCACTTCGAAAGCCTCCAGGCCGTGGGCGAGATCGAATTCGTGCGTCACAACGGGGTCGGCAAACAGGGATCCGTCAGCCAGGGCCGCGATGACGTCGTCGATCTCGTCGTTGAAGCGGAATGAGCCCAGGAGCTCCAGCTCGCGGGTTATGGCGAGGGAAATGAATACCGGTTGGGGTCCCGACGGCAAAAGACCCACCATCACCACCTTGCCGCCACGGGTGGCACCCTTGATGGCCGAGGCCAATCCGTAGTGGCTCCCTGAGGATTCAATGACGACGTCGGCGTCCACCGCCGCGATGGCGTCCGCGTCATCACCCTTGAGGACGGCGTCGGCACCGACAGACCGGGCGATCTCCAACGGCTTGTCATGCATGTCGACGGCGACAATCCGGGCAGCGCCGGCGCGCTTCAGCACGGCCACCGCCAGGGCTCCGATCGGACCGCTGCCGATCACGAGTGCCGTTTTTCCCCGAACGTCGCCGGCGCGGGAGACCGCGTGCCAAGCGACGCTGGCCGGTTCCACAAGCGCCGCCGTGCGAAGGTCCAGATTTTCCGGCAATGGACGGAGCTTCCTGGCGGGCAGATTGGCGTAGCGGCTGAAGGCGCCGTCGGTGTGCGGATAGCGTGCCGCGCTTCCAAGGTAGGTGCACCCCGGCGAGAGATTTGGCCGGTCCTCGGGGTACCGGACGTCGCCAGGTGCCGGGGTGGCAGGGTGGACAGCCACAGGCGTGCCCGCTGCAGGACCCGTACCATCGGCTGCCTGCTGGAGGACAACACCAACGATCTCGTGGCCGAGGACCATCGGTTCTTTGAGAATGGACTCGCCCGCGGCGCCGTGCAGCCAGTAATGGAGGTCCGAACCACAGATCCCGCCGTAGGCAATCTCCACGATGGACTCGTTGGGTTGCGGTGCTGGCAGGGGGATGTCCTCGATGCGAAGATCGCCTTTGCCATGGGCTACAACTGCCGGACCGGATGCAGGGAGGATGATGCTCATCAGACCACCACCGTCATTCCGCCGTCGACGAAAATCGTCTGGCCGTTCACGAAGTTCGATGCCTGCGATGCGAGCCATACCGTGGGGCCGGCAAGGTCCGCAGTGGTTCCCCACCTGTTGGCCGGGGTGCGGCCCAGGATCCAGGAGTTGAAGTCGGCGTCATCGACCAGGTTCTGCGTCATTTCGGTGTGGATGTAGCCTGGGGCGATTCCGTTGATCTGCAAGCCGGATGCGGCCCACTCGGCGGTCATGGCCCGGGTGAGGTTGCGCAAGCCGCCTTTCGCGGCAACATACGGCGCGATGGTGGGACGGGCCAGGTCCGTCTGGACAGAACAGATGTTGATGATCTTGCCGTGGCCCCTGGGGATCATGTGCCGGGCGGCTTCCCGGCCCACAAGGAAAGCGCTGGTGAGGTCCGTGGTGATGACCCGGTCCCAGTCCTTGACATCAAGGTCCAGCATGGGCACCCGGTGCTGGATGCCGGCGTTGTTCACCAGGATGTCCAGAGGCCCAACGTTTTGCTCCACCCAGGCGACCCCTTCAGCGGCAGAGTCGGCGTCCGTCACGTCGAAAGCCCGGCTGTGGACTCTCCCATCCGGATACTCTGCGGCCATCGCCCGGTGTGATGCCTCAAGCCGTTCAGTGTTGATGCCGTTCAGCACAACCGTGGCGCCGGCATCGGCGAGGCCGCGGGCAAGGGCGTTGCCTATCCCCCGGCTTGAACCAGTGACCAAGGCAACCCGCCCGGTCAGATCGAAAAGTGCACTCATGGTTTGTTCGTCATTCCTTCTTCAGTTGCGACGGTTCAGTTGCTGTTGGACGTGATGGGGACAGGCGTCCGGCCCAGGTTTGCGATGGCCTGCCGGACGACGGCGAGGTCCTGGTCGCCGAGCCCTTGGCGTTTAAGTTCGGCGTACAGGTCATGTGCCGCCGAAGCGATCGGCGTGGCGGAGCCGGCTGCCGCAGCGCTGGCGATCACGAACCCGAGGTCTTTGTGCATGAATTTTGCCGGTCCAGTTGGTGTGTAGTCCTTGGCTGCCAAGCGCGGACCGACGTTGTCCAGCACCCGGCTTCCCGCCAGTCCTCCGGACAGCACCTCGAAAAGAGCCCCTACATCCATCCCGGAGCGTTCGGCGAGTTCCGCAGCTTCGGCGAGGGCCGCCGTCGTGGTTCCGACAATCAGTTGGTTGCATGCCTTGGCGAGCGACCCCGACCCCAGGGGTCCCATCCGACGCACGGTGGTGCCCATGGCCTGGAAAAGCGGCCCAAGCTGCTCGAAGGTTCCTTCATCGGCCCCCACCATGATGGCAAGGGTTCCGCTTTGTGCACCGGCAGTTCCGCCGCTCACCGGCGCGTCCACTACGGCGGCGTTGCCGCCGCTTGCTTGGTGCACCAGTTCGCCGAACCGCTGGACACCCGTTGGGGAGACACTGCTCATGACGACGACGGCGGTCCCCGGGCGCGGCGCCGAACTCCCCCAGGATTCGAGCAGCTCCGCTGCCGCTTCTTCGATGAACGGAAGGTCGGGAAGCATGAAGATGATGGCGTCCTCGTCACGCAACGCGGCCACGCTGGCGGCCCGGTTGATGCCGGGGAGAGCTTCGAACGCGGCGTCGGAGCGGTTCCAGGCGGTGACGTTCCATCCGGCGCCGGCCAGGTTGGAGGCCATCGGCGCGCCCATCAGACCCAGCCCGACAAAACCCACGCGGTTGGTGGTCATGGCAGGTAACACCTCACTTCGTCGTGGTCATTTACGTAAATTCTGTTCAATATCCTAGCCGCCATTCAGTATGATGAACACCATGACGACTGATGAACTTACCATCGCCATCGCTGTACCGCTCGAAGCTGAGCACGTAGAGCAGATCCGCGCTGTAGATCCCTCCGTAACAGTTCTCTACGAACCGGAGCTGCTTCCTCCGGAACGGTTCCCGGCAGACCACGCGGGCGACCCCGCGTTCAAAAGGTCGCCGGAACAGGAAGAACGCTATTGGGCCATGCTGAACCGCGCCCAGGTCCTCTATGGCTTCCCCAACGAAAGTCCCGCCGGCCTTGCGCGCATCGCAAAAAGCAACCCGCACCTGCAGTGGATCCACGCCATGGCAGCCGGCGCCGGTGGAGCGGTCAAGGCCTCAGGCCTGGACACCGAAACGCTCCGGAAGTTCCATGTCACCACCTCTGCCGGCGTCCACGCCCTGCCGCTGGCGGAATTCTCGGCATTCGGTATCCTCAACGGCTTCAAGCGCAGCGCCGAGATGGCACAGGACCAGGCCGCCAGGTTCTGGCCGGAACTGCGGACGCCCACCAAGCTGGCCAACGGTTCCAAGGTTGTCATCGCGGGCCTCGGTGAAATCGGCATGGAAACGGCCCGCATCGCGCGCGCCCTGGGCATGAGGGTCAGCGGAACCAAACGCAACGTCGAAGCCATTGAGGGAATCGACGAAGTCACCAACAACGACGGCTTGGCCGGCCTCCTCGCCGACGCCGACGCCGTGGTCAACACGCTGCCCGGCACGCCGTACACGGAAAAGCTGTTCAACAAGGACATCTTCTCTGCCATGAGGCCAGGAACAGTTTTCGTCAACGTGGGGCGCGGCACGGTAGTGGACGAGGACGCCTTGCTCGCGGCACTGGACAACGGACAGGTTGGATACGCATGCCTGGACGTGTTTGCAGTGGAGCCCTTGCCTCAGGACAGCCCTTTGTGGAACCACCCCAAGGTCCTGGTGTCGCCGCACACCTCGGCATTGAGCGCGGCGGAAAACAGGCTCATCGCCGAACGATTCCGCAACAACCTGCGCATTTTCCTGGACGGTGGCGAACTCCCCCACCTGGTGGACCCGGTCCACTTCTACTAAACCGGACTACCAACCTGTGGCGCTGAGCCACCTCTCGGACAATGCATCGGCCATGCTCCTGGTGTATGTGCTCGAGAGGTGGTTGTCGTCCAGGTACACGTAGACGTTGCCAATGATCCCCGGACAGCTGGCACCATCACAGATCAGGTCGGTCATATCCAGGATGGACAGGCCGGTGAAGGTTCCTTCCAGCTGATCCAGCGGATTGTCGGCGGCCAGCACAGAGGACAGGGCGGGACGGCAACGGGGATCGTCGACGCCCGAAGCCATGGCGCATTCGCTGGGGCTGAAGGAGAACCGTGGGTTGTCCCGCATGGCGATGACCTCCACACCTTGATCGGTGATCTCCCCCACCAGTTCATCAAGTCCCCACGTAAGGTCCTCATCCGGAGAATCCGGGACAGCCGCGGTCCCGACAAGGAAAACAGCATCCGGGCGGTAACGCCGAATGTGTTCGCGGACATTCCGGTTGAAGGCATTGCATTCGTCGCCAACCTCGTCCGTCTGAGTCATGAATGGACAGGCTCCAAACGTAATGGCCTGCACCCGCCAGTTGCGCTCTTTCGCCATGGGGCCGATGGCGCCGAGCCACTGCAGGGAATGTGACTGCCCCACAACGAAGATGGTCTTGGCGGCATCCGCGCCGACGTCGTTCTGCTGGCACTCCGCGAACAGGACCGGGTCCTGGGGACGCAGCTCCCCGGTACAGGGGCCGTCAAGCTTGCCCCAGTCCGCCGGAAGCTGCTCAGGCGTCGGGAGCGTCCTGGCGTCCTTGCCCACCCGGTTGACATAGCCTGGCAGCAACGCCCTTGCACCCGGGTTGTCATCCATGTCCTGGCCGGCAATGGCGTTCTTCTCTTGCTGCTGCTGGAACCCGAACACCGTCATCGGCGTCGCTCCCACAGCAAGGCAAACCAATACCGCTACGGCCAGACGGCGACGCTTTGCCTCCGGCCAGCGCCATGACCGCAGCGGCTGCTCCACGAATCTGGTGGTGAGGTAGGCCAGCAGCAACGAAACACCCACGATCGCCGCGCCCGTCAGTGCGTCCGCGTGGTCTTCGCCGATCCACACAAGGGTGATGACCAACAGCGGCCAGTGCCACAGGTACAGGGCATATGAGGTAGACCCGAGCCCCACCAGCAACCTGGAGGAAAGAATACGGTCCACCCCGAAACGGCTTCCCGTCTGTCCTGCCACGATGACAGCCACAGCCGCGAGGGTGGGCCACAGCGCCACGAAGCCCGGGAACGCCGAGCGGACCTGGAGGAGCACACCGCAACTGAGCATCGCAGCAACTCCCACCCAACCCAGTACGGTACCCAGGCCACGCCCTGGGCGCAGGAAGGGAAGCAGCAGCGCAACCAGGGTACCCAGCGCAAACTCCCACAGCCGGGCAAGAGTGTCGAAGTAGGCCAGTTCCTGGTGGGCGTTGGTGAAGTAGATCGAGTAGCTCAGCGACGCGACGAAGATCAGCCCGAAGATTCCCAGCAACATTGACCGGTATCGCAAGCCGAACCTCCGGCACACCAACGCGGTAGTGACGAAGATCGCCGGCCAGAGGATGAAGACCTGCCCCTGGATGGACAACGACCAGAAGTGTTGCATGGGGCTCGCCAGGCTGTGGTCAGCGGCGTAGTAATTGACCACCTGCTTTTGCAGCAGCCAGTTCTGTACGTAGAACAGGGAAGCCCAGGCCTGGTTGACGATCTCAGTCCACCTTGTCCGGGGGACGATAACGAACGTTGCTGCCAATGTACCCGTCAGCACTACGACGACGGCGGGAAGCAGCCGCCAGAACAGGTGCAGCCAGTGCCGGACCAGCGACACCGGCCGGGACTCCTCATACCGACTGACGAACTGGAGGGTCATCAGGAAAGCCGAAATCAGCAGGAAGACGTCCACGCCTCCCGAAACCCTGCCAAACCAGATGTGATACGACACCACCATGAGCACGGCCAGTGAACGGAGCCCCTGGATCTCGGGCCGAAATCTGGTGCCTCTGGAGCCCCGGATTTGGCCGGGGCTTTCCGGCGATGCCACGCCCTTGGTTGCCGTCATGGACACGCTCCTCTATCGCTGCACCAATTCTGCACCGCGGTCCGCGAATTTCCAGCACTCCGGGGTTGGACGCCGCAAAGAAAACAGGACGGCGCCCCTCCGGTGGAGGGACGCCGTCCTGAGGCGTGTTGTAGCAGCGGTTCCGGCGACTACTTGGCGTCTTCCGTGCTGACGAGGTCGCGGCCTGCCGTCTCGGGGGTGAAGAAGGTGGTCACGAAGGAGATGAGCGCGAGGACCAAGGAGTAGATGGCGAGTACCAGCCAGGAGTGGTTGGTGGCGGCCAGCATCAGCGCTCCGAGCAGCGGCGCAAGGCCACCGGCGAGGACGGCTGAAATTTCACGGCTCATGGCCACACCGGTGAACCGGTACTGCGATCCGAACAGTTCAGGCAGCAGGGGGCACTGCGGACCAAGCATCGACTGGACGCCGATGGCGATTCCCACGGCCATAACTACCCATACCAAGGTGACATTGCCCAGTGTGACCAGGTAGAAGGCGGGTACGGCAATGATCGCCTGGAACAACGCGCCGTAGCGGTAAACCGGAACACGACCGTACCTGTCGGACAACGCACCGAAGGTCACCACCATGACTGCTGCGAATCCAGCGGCGATCAACAGACCGACAGGACCGATGGAGTTGTTGCCCGCGAAGACTCCCGCGGGCATGCTCATGAACGAGACAAGCAGGGCAGAGTAGATTGACGAGTTCCCGTTTTCGCCCATGCGGAGGCCAATGCCGATCAACACATTCTTCTTGGAGTGCTTCCACAAAGCGCCAATAGGGTTCTTGACTACGTTCTTGTGCTTTTCGAGTTCCTGGAAGGCAGGAGTTTCCTTGAGCTTGAGCCGGATGAAGATGGCAATCACGATCAGGATGAAGCTGGCGAGGAACGGTACCCGCCACAACCAGCCCTGCAGGACCGACTTGTCCGCCATGGTGATCAGAGCGAACGTGCCGGCGCCAAGCAGGGTACCGAGCTGAATGCCGACGAACGGCAGGGAAGCGAAGAAACCACGACGACGACGCGGCGCGACTTCGGAAATCAGCGTGGTTGCGCCGGCCTGCTCGGCGCCGGCACCGAGCCCCTGAATGATACGCAGGGTCACGAGCAGCACCGCACCCAGCATCCCGGCCTGCTCAAAAGTCGGCAGGAGGCCAATGGCGAAGCTTGCCGTGCCCATCAAGGCAATCGTCAGGATCAGGACCATCTTGCGGCCGAACCGGTCACCGATGTAGCCGAAGATCAAGCCGCCGAAGGGACGGGCAGCAAATCCGACACCATACGTGGCAAAGGAGGCGATCAATGCCCCGTCCGGACCGAGCGGCGAGAAGAACAGTGGCCCGAAGATCAGCGCCGAAGCGAGGCCGTAGATGTAGAAATCGTAGTATTCCAGGGCGGAGCCCACGGAACTGGCCAGCGTCGCCCGCCGGAGCTGCTCCGGTTCAACGACGGCCTCGTCAGCTTCCGCCGCGAAGTTTGTCTTAGTACGAGTTGTCACAAGCACTCCCTCAAAATCACCCCGGGCCCCCGTTGGCCCAGTGAGATAGTGATGGCATCACCGCCAAGATCACTATGATGAACAGAGTACAGCTTGCTGAACGCAATGCCAAGGTAAAATCAGATTTATGAAAATCAGCCCATGGGGTTGCCCAGCGAACGCGCCAACTCCTTGAGCTCTTTCACCATGAGAGCTCCCTGCTCTTCCGAATATGTGGCCTTCAATGCGGTCACGGAGAGACCAAGGCTGGGCCCATGCGCGCCGTGGGTGGGTACAGGAACGGCCAGGCAAACGACACCTACCGTGGACTCCTCATCCTCGAAAGCAAAGCCTTGTTGGCGGATCGTGGTGACCTGGGCCTTGAGTTCCTCGGCCGTCCGGAGTGAGTTGGCAGTCATGGTGGGCAATTCCATACCGTCCGGGAACATGGCCTCGATGTCGTGGTCATGCAGCTGTGCCAGCAACGCCTTGCCCACACTGCACAGCGAGACCGGCATCTTGTCACCGATATTGGACGTCAACCGCACGGCGGGATGCCCTTCGTAACGCGCCAGGTAGATGACGTGGTCGCCGTCGAGCATCGCAATGCGGACCGTTTCGCCGGAGAGCGTTGGAGCCTGCTCGCAGTACTTGTAGAACTCCTGCACTTCGTCGAGGCGGCTGAGGTACGCAGCTCCGAGTTCCACCAGCTTCCGCCCGAGCGCAAAATCTGCGCCCTGCCTGGTGATGAGGCGCGCTTCCTCGAGCGCCAGCAGCAGGTTCGATGTTGATGACTTCGGTATGCCCAGCTCACGGGACAAATCGCTGAGGGTCAAGCGGCCGGAAGGGGAATCAGCAAGGGCTTCCAGGACGGCGGCGGCGCGCGTGACGGCGGGGGCCGGCGACGAAGCGCCCAACCCTTCGGAGCGGGTGGTGCGGGAATCGGCCATGATTCTCCTTCGTCATTGCAACTCAGTGTTCAATCTGCTGAACAATACCCATCATAGTGGCAACCAGGTGTCGCTGACCTGTCCGGCTTTCCAAACCCAAAAGTTGGCTGTATATTCATTTTCGAGCTCTCCACCGCGGCATCCCCCAATAGTCGCGGTGGAGAGCTCATCCATTTCCTGTCTGCTGCTGATTGCCGGCACAGGCTCCCTATGCTGCCGCGGCGTCCTCACCCCGAAGGCACCAGCCCCCTCCTGATCCATCGCGCACCAGTTGCCACGTGGCGAGAGCGGAACGGGCGTTGTTCCCCAAGCGCACCTGGACCTGCAGGACCTCAACATCCACGCGGCCGGTTCCGCGCGGCATCCGCTTCGATACCTCCCACCAGGCAACCCTTTCGAACCATCGGACGGGCTCCACTGCGATCTTCCACTCCCGGCCTCCTCTCACGACGACGGCCGGCTCGCCTTGGGCGGTTGTGCGGATGTAAACGTGCTCCATGGAGTTAACCGTAGGAGGAGGCTACGACAATGAGAGGTCGCTACCGGCGGAAGGAGGCACTGACGGCAGATCACCAGACTCCAAGTGACGGCACCGAGGGGACAAAGGCGCAGGGAGGATAAAGGCGCCGAGGGGACAAAGGCTCCGGGCGTGAAACAACAACGTGAATTGAGCACGAAAAAGCCCCGCCCTCTCGAACCTTGCGGCCGTGAGTGACGGGGCTTCCTGGTGGGTCCTACCGGGATCGAACCGATGACATCCACGGTGTAAACGTGGCGCTCTACCAGCTGAGCTAAAGACCCATATTGCGGTTTCAGCAGCCTCTGACTTCCTCAGCGCTTCAACCAACGAACAATGACTCTACATGATCAACTGCCGGAAACACCAATCGAGTCTGGAACGGCCGGAAGATCAGGCAAAGCCCGCGCAAGGTAGTCCAATGCACCGCTGACGCCCAGCTCAAGTTTCACTGAAGCAAGTTCGTCCCCGCGGGTGATCCCCCTGTTGATGATGACCACAGGCTTGCCAGCTTTTGACGCATGGCGGACGAACCTCAGGCCACTCTGCACCGTCAGCGACGAGCCTGCAACCAACAGAGCTTCCGCGTCATCAACCATGCCGTAGGCACGGGCTACGCGGTCCTTGGGGCCGTTCTCCCCGAAGTACACGAAATCAGGCTTCAGGATTCCGCCGCAGATCGGGCACACTGCCATGACAAACGACGTGATGAGTTCGGGGTCTTCCACCGTGGCATCGGCGTCCGGCGCCATCTCCACCAGGCCGGACTCCACGGCAGCTTCAACGAAGCCTGGGTTGATCTCTTCCAGGATGGCCGCGATCAGCTGCCTGCTGAAGGTGTGTCCGTGGGAAAGACAGATCACCTGGTCGAAGCGCCCGTGCAGATCCACCACGTTGACGCTTCCGGCATCCTCGTGGAGCCTGTCCACGTTCTGGGTGATGAGCCCCGTCAGGAGGCCTCGCCGTTCCATCAGCGCGACGGCGGCATGGCCGGCATTGGGGTCGGCATGCCGGAGGTGGGACCAGCCGATGTGGTTGCGGGCCCAGTAACGCCTCCTGTTCGCCTCGCTCCCAATAAACTCCTGGTA
Organism: Paenarthrobacter sp. C1; assembly: GCF_049315185.1. Lineage (NCBI taxonomy): Bacteria > Bacillati > Actinomycetota > Actinomycetes > Micrococcales > Micrococcaceae > Paenarthrobacter > Paenarthrobacter sp. C1. The sequence goes on from NZ_CP186052.1 coordinate 2,664,663, forward strand.
AGTCATGGGGTTTCGTGGCGCAGAACCCGGTCCCCGGTAATCCGGTATCCCGGAGTCGGTACTCAATCCGGCTCCCGTGAGGACAGCCAGGCGCTGGCCCTGCAGGACGCGCACCGCAGGATCCAAGGCTTCCAGCTCCGAGGGTTCAAGCTGCACTGCGGCCGCAGGTGCCATGCTGGCGAACCCCGTCATCCCCACGCCTGGCCCCCGGTTGCTCATGGCTGTTGTTCCACCAAGGCCGATAGGGCCCTCCGGTACTCGTTGAAGTCCCTCGCCTGGCCCCGCGGATTGACCACGACGTAACGGATAACGCCCGCCGCATCGATGATGAAGGTTCCCCGCAGGGCCATTCCGCTGGCTTCATCGAAGACTCCGTAATCCCGGGCAACAGCTCCATGCGGCCAGAAGTCCGCCAGGAGATCGAACTCGAAGCCCTCATGTTCGGCGTAGGCCCGTTGAGCGAATTTGCTGTCGACGGAAATTGCCAGCACTGTTGCATCAGCGCCGTTGAACTGCGCAATGTTGTCGCGGATCTCACACAACTCGCCGGTGCAGATGCCTGAGAAGGCAAAAGGGAAAAAGACAACGACGACGTTTCGGCCGCGATAGTCCGACAACCGGACAGGCTCACCGTATTGGTTCAGAAGTTCGAAATCAGGTGCAGGCTCACCTGTACGGGGGCCCTGGACCGCAGCAGGTGCCTGCTGGACTTCCGTCATTTGTTCTTCTTGGGCACCAGCCGTGTGGCGCTCCAGTCTTTGGATACCCCGGCGGAGGTAGTCAGGTGAAGTCCCGAAGTAGGGGCTGCGTCCTGGATATCGGCCGGAGACACGTAGTTATCCCTTCCTGACTTGGGCGTCAGTACCCAGACAACTCCGCCTTCCTTCAGCGTAGTGAGCGAATCCATGAGCCCGTCAACGAGGTCACCGTCGCCGTCGCGCCACCAGAAGATGACCGCATCAACGACGTCATGATCGTCTTCATCGAGCAATTCCGAGCCGGTGACATCTTCAATATCATCACGCAAGTCGAAGTCGACGTCATCGTCGTAGCCGCGCTCCTGAATCAGATCCCCATCTTTGAAACCCATTCGTTCCGCCACATTTACCGATGTGGCGGCGTCGGCCTCGCTCACGTTTCCTCCTTTTGAAGTGACTTCCATTACTAACAGCCAACACCCTTTGGGCGCCTGCTTCAAGCCATTCTCCCTGCACCGGGGCACATTCCGCACCACCTGGGGTGTTTCGGGCCCGTGGCACATGCGTGCTTTACGTCACGGAAGCCGTTCAGATGTGACATACAACGCCCTGCGGGGGCTGCGGCTACGCATAGCAGCGCCGCGAAAGCTAGAGTGGCCATGAGCGCTCTGGCTGCAGGGCGATCGCCCCGCAGAATTCTACTGGGCAGCCAAGCGCTCACAAGACCTGCCCGGCGCATCCGACCGGGCTGTTGAAACCGAGATGTCGCACACGACGCGTTCACGACGGGCAGTCACCCTGCCAGACCTGAGGCGCCGATGCATGCGCCTAAAGGAAGGTTGGACGTGGCTGCAGGAGAAGAGACCTCACACATCCTCAGCGGGTTGACTGCCCAGCTGCCTGATCGTGATCCGGAAGAGACCGCGGAGTGGATTGAGTCCCTTGATGCGTTGATCGCTGAGCAGGGTACCGAGCGGGCTCAGTACATTATGCGTTCGTTGTTGCAGCGTGCTGGTGCCCGGTCGGTGGGTGTGCCGATGGTGACGACCACTGATTATGTGAACACGATCCCGGTGGATCAGGAAGCGCCGTTCCCGGGGAACGAGGAGTTCGAGCGCCGGTACCGGGCGTATATGCGGTGGAACGCTGCGGTGATGGTCCATCGTGCGCAGCGCTCCGATATTGGTGTGGGTGGGCATATTTCCACTTATGCCGGTGCTGCGACGTTGTATGAGGTGGGCTTCAACCATTTCTTCCGCGGCAAGGACCACCCCAGTGGCGGGGACCAGGTGTTTTTCCAGGGTCACGCGTCTCCGGGGATGTACGCCAGGGCGTTCATGGAAGGCCGGTTGAGCGAAGAAGACCTGGACGGGTTCCGTCAGGAGAAGTCCAAGGCCGGGCACGCGTTGTCCTCGTACCCGCACCCGCGGTTGATGCCTGATTTCTGGGAATTCCCGACCGTGTCGATGGGTATCGGCCCGATGAACGCGATTTACCAGGCCCAGTCCAACCGGTACCTGCAGAACCGTGGGATCAAGGACACCTCGGACCAGCAGGTCTGGGCGTTCCTTGGTGACGGGGAAATGGACGAGCCCGAGTCCCGTGGTCTGCTGCAGCTGGCAGCGAACGAGAACCTGGACAACCTGAACTTCGTGATCAACTGCAACCTTCAGCGCCTGGACGGGCCGGTGCGTGGCAACGGCAAGATCATGCAGGAACTCGAAGCGTTCTTCCGCGGTGCGGGCTGGAACGTGATCAAGGTCGTCTGGGGCCGGGAATGGGACTCCCTGCTGGAAGCGGACAAGGACGGGGCGTTGGTGAAAATCATGAACGAAACCCCCGATGGTGACTACCAGACCTACAAGGCCGAGTCCGGCGGGTTCGTCCGTGAGCACTTCTTCGGTAAGTCCCCGCAGACCAAGGACATGGTCGCGGACCTGGACGATGAGCAGATCTGGGGCCTCAAACGCGGCGGTCACGACTACCGCAAGGTCTACGCCGCGTACAAGGCAGCGACCGAGTTCAAGGGCAAACCCACCGTGATCCTGGCCAAAACGGTCAAGGGCTACGGCCTGGGCCCGCACTTCGAGGGCCGCAACGCGACCCACCAAATGAAGAAGCTCACCATGGAAGACCTCAAAGCCTTCCGTGACCACCTGCGCATCCCGATCAGCGATGACCAGCTCGACGCCGACCTTTACCGGCCCCCGTACTACCACCCCGGCATGGACGCCCCGGAAATCAAATACCTCATGGACCGCCGCGCCGAACTCGGCGGGTTCGTGCCCGAACGGCGCCGCACCCACACCCCGGTCACCCTGCCCGAAGCCAAATCCTACGACGTCGCCAAACGCGGATCCGGCAAACAACAAGCCGCGACCACCATGGCCTTCGTCCGGCTCCTCAAAGACCTCATGCGCGACAAAAACTTCGGCGCCCGGTTCGTGCCCGTGGTCCCGGACGAATCCCGCACCTTCGGCATGGACGCGTTCTTCCCGACCGCGAAAATCTACAACCCCAAAGGCCAGAACTACCTCTCCGTGGACCGCGACCTCGTCCTGGCCTACAAAGAATCACCCGCAGGCCAACTGATCCACCCCGGCATCAACGAAGCCGGCGCCGTCGCAGCATTCACCGCCGCCGGCACCGCCTACGCCACCCACGGCGAACCCCTGGTCCCGATCTACGTGTTCTACTCCATGTTCGGCTTCCAACGCACCGGAGATTCCTTCTGGGCCGCCGCGGACCAAATGACCCGCGGCTTCATCATCGGCGCGACCGCAGGACGAACCACCCTCACCGGCGAAGGACTCCAACACGCCGACGGGCACTCCCCCATCCTGGCCTCCACCAACCCCGCCGTCCGCACCTACGACCCCGCCTACGGCTACGAAATCGGCCACATCATCCGCCACGGCCTCGAACAAATGTACGGCGAGGCCAGTGACGATAAAAACGTCATGTACTACCTCACCGTCTACAACGAGCCCATCACCCAACCCGCCGAACCCGAAAACCTCGACACCAACGGGCTCCTCAAAGGCATCTACCAACTCGCCGACGCCCCCGAGAGCACCACCGGAAACGGAAACCGCCCCACCGCGAACATCCTCGCCTCCGGCGTGTCCGTCCCCTGGGCCCTCGAAGCCCAAAAAATCCTCAACGACGACTGGGGCGTCGCCGCGACCGTCTGGTCCGTGACCTCCTGGAACGAACTCCGACGCGACGGACTCGACGCCGAAGAACACGCCTTCCTCAACCCCGGCCAACCCACCCGCACACCCTTCATCACCGAACAACTCCACGGCCACACCGGACCAGTCATCGCAGTCTCCGACTACATGAAAGCCGTCCCCGACCAAATCCGACAATTCATCCCCAACGACTTCGCCTCCCTCGGAGCAGACGGCTTCGGCTTCTCCGACACCCGCCAAGCCGCACGCCGCTACTTCAAAAACGACACCCACTCCATCGTCGCCAAAACCCTCCAACTCCTCGCCGCCAAGGGCGAGGTTGAAGAAGGCGCACTGGAAAAGGCGATCGAGAAGTACCGGCTCCTGGATGTCAACGCCGGCACCACCGGCGGAGCAGGCGGCGACGCCTAGGCTTCTTCCGGGACGTCACGCGTCACCAGCACCATCCGCGACGGCGGTCCTCACCAAAAGGTGGGGGCCGCCGTCGGGCGTTTAAAGCTGTACGCAGGCGCTCGACGGGACGTGACGGGCAACAAGGCTAGTTGTAGCCTTCGCACAAATGGAGGTTCACCGGGCTGGGCCGTATGCTCATTCCATGGCAGAGCCCACCAAAACAACGTCAAAGCGCAAGGCAGCAACCCCGGCATTGTCGCCGGAAAAGGCGGAAACTCTCCGGCAGCTCCGCGCGAACGTAGGGCAACTGTCCACCAGCACCATGCGCCAACTGGAGAAATCGCTCCCCTGGTACAGCCGCCTGAGCTCCGATGAACGATCGGCGCTCGGCCTGGTGGCACAAAACGGCATCGCGGCGTTCGTGACCTGGTATGAGCGCCCCAGTTCACCGTCCTGGATCCTCACGGACGTCTTCGGCAATGCCCCCACCGAGCTCACCCGCTCAATCAGCCTCCAAAAGGCCCTGCAGCTGATCCGCATCGTGGTGGAAGTGGTGGAGGACCAGGTACCGGTGATCGCCCCGGAGTCCGACCAGCCGTCGTTGCGCGAAGCCGTCCTGCGCTATTCGCGCGAGGTCGCATTTGCCGCTGCCGATGTTTACGCACGTGCCGCCGAGTCCCGCGGGTCGTGGGACACCAGGCTGGAAGCGCTGATTGTGGATGCCATCCTCCGTGGGGAAAATACAGATGCCTTGCGGTCACGGATCGCGGCGCTGGGCTGGAAAGCACAGGAACGCTTCACCGTGATGGTGGGCAACTCTCCGTCGGAACCCAGTGCAAGCTACGTCAGCGAACTGCGCCGTACTGCCGGGCGATTTGCCGAGGATGCGCTGGTGGGAATCCAGGGCGACCGGCTCATCCTGATCCTTGGTGGCGTCCAGGACCGGGACACCGCTTACCTCAAACTCAGTGAACTCTTTGCCCCCGGTGCCGTGGTTTACGGTCCGGAGGCCGGATCTTTGCTGGAAGCGAGCAGTTCCGCCCAGGCCGCCTTCGCCGGCCTCACGGCCGCCCGTGCGTGGCCCTCGGCGCCCCGCCCCGTCGCAGCAGACGATCTGCTACCGGAGCGCGTGGCCTCGGGCGATGACGCAGCCAGGCGATCGTTGATCAAGAACATCTACAGGCCGCTCCTGGCCGCCTCAAACGGCCTCGTGGAGACCTTGGGCACCTACCTTGAACTGGGTCATTCACTGGAGGCTACGGCCCGGGAACTGTTCGTCCATGCCAATACGGTGCGCTACCGTTTGAAGCGTGTCTGCGACGTGACAGGCTGGGATCCCCTCCTTCCGCGGGAGGCGTTTGTTCTGCAAACCGCCCTGGTGGTGGGCCGCCTTTCGGCTCCGCCGAAAGCCGTTCCGGAACGTCATGCGTCACGTTCGCAGAGCTGAACCGTTGTAGACTTCCTACAAACTGACCCAGTGAGCTTGGTGTACCAAAACACCAGTAGATCACGTGGCAATTTGGAAAGCTGGATACGTGCTTGCAATCGTCTGCCCTGGACAGGGCTCCCAGACCCCCGGATTTTTGGCCCCCTGGCTGGAACTCCCCTCCGTCGAAGGCCAACTGGCCGCCCTGAGCGAGATCGCAGGCATTGACCTCAAGGCCCACGGCACCACCTCGGACGAAGAGACCATCAAGGACACTGCGGTTGCGCAGCCCCTCATTGTTGCTGCCGGCCTTGTGGCCGCGAAGTCCCTGTTCGACGTTGAGCTGAGCACCCTTCCCGTTATCCTCGCCGGCCACTCCGTCGGCGAGATCACCGCCTCCGCCCTTGCCGGCGTCCTCACCGAGTCCGAGGCCATGACCTTCGTACGCGAGCGTGCAAACAGCATGGCAGCAGCGGCTGCCGTCACCCCCACCGGAATGAGCGCCGTGGTTGGCGGCGACCCAGCTGAGGTCCTGGCAGCCATCGAAGCTGCCGGCGCAACGCCGGCCAACGTCAACGGTGCCGGCCAGACCGTCGCCGCGGGTACCTTCGAACAGCTCAAGGCCCTTGCAGAGAACCCGCCGGCAAAGGCACGTGTCATTCCGCTCAAGGTTGCGGGCGCATTCCACACTTCGCATATGGCCCCTGCAGTCAGCGCACTGGAAGCGCTGAAGCCGTCACTGTCGCCCCAAAAACCGACAGTCCCGCTGTTGTCCAACTACGACGGCCAGGAAGTCACCGACGGCCCTGCCGCCGTCGATAGCTTGATCGCCCAGGTTTCCCGGCCCGTCCGTTGGGACCTGTGCATGGAGACATTGGTGGCGCGCGGCGTCACCGGCGTCATCGAACTTGCTCCCGCCGGAACCCTTGCGGGTCTGGCAAAACGCGGCATGCCCGGCGTGAAGACTGTTGCAGTCAAAACCCCGGATGACCTGTCTGCGGCACTCGCACTCTTTGCTGAACTGGAGGGACAGGCATGAGCACGCCGGTACTGAAGAAAGCCACCGTCAACGAGAATGCCCGCATTCTCGGCATCGGGGCCTACCGCCCGGACGTCATCGTCACCAATGAGGACGTCTGCCAGTGGATCGATTCCTCGGATGAATGGATCCGCCAGCGGACCGGCATCATCACCCGCCACCGCGCAGCCGCCGATGTGAGCGTCATCGACATGGCCGAAGGCGCGGCGAGGGAGGCCATCCAGCAGGCCGGCATCGAACCGTCCCAGCTGGGTGCCGTGATCGTCTCCACCGTCACGCACCCCTACGCGACGCCATCCGCCGCCGCTGCACTCACCGAACGCCTCGGCGCGACGCCGGCACCCGCCTTTGACATCTCCGCCGCCTGCGCAGGGTACTGCTACGGCGTGGCCCAGGCTGATGCGCTGGTCCGCTCCGGCGCGGCCGAGTACGTCCTGGTAGTCGGTGCTGAGAAGCTCTCGGACGTCATCGACAACCACGAGCGCACCATCTCCTTCCTCTTGGGCGATGGAGCCGGCGCAGTCGTGGTGGGTCCGTCTGACACGCCGGGCATCGGCCCGTCCGTGTGGGGCTCCGACGGCAGCAAGTGGGATGCAATCGGCATGACCCACTCGCTGGAAGACGTCAAGAAGCTTGGCGAATCCGCCAGGCATTCCGACGAAATTGACGACCCCGCCATCCTTTCCGCAACACAGGATGTTTGGCCGACCCTGCGCCAGGACGGCCAGACCGTCTTCCGTTGGGCGGTCTGGGAGATGGCCAAGGTGGCCCAGCAGGCGTTGGATGCTGCCGGTATCGAAGCCAGTGACCTCGCTGCGTTCGTTCCCCACCAGGCGAACATGCGCATCATCGACGAGATGGTGAAGAAGCTGAAGCTTCCCGAGTCTGTTGTGATCGGCCGCGATATTGCGCAGGCCGGAAACACGTCTGCGGCTTCCATCCCTCTCGCAACCCATCGCTTGCTCCAGGAGAACCCTGGCCTGAGCGGCGGCCTTGCCCTGCAGATCGGCTTCGGCGCGGGCTTGGTCTTCGGCGCCCAGGTTGTCGTCCTGCCATAGACCTGGACCGGCCCCGGTGGCCTCCAGCCAACTGAATATGACTTGAAAACCCAAACCGTAACCGCGGTTTGCCCCCTTTCCGGCAGCAGCCGGTACAACAAGAAAAGGAGCCAACAATGGCTAGCAACGAAGAGATCCTGGCCGGCCTGGCTGAAATCGTCAACGAAGAGACGGGCCTCGCCACCGAAGCCGTAGAGCTCGACAAGTCCTTCACCGAGGACCTGGACATCGACTCCATCTCGATGATGACCATCGTTGTCAACGCTGAAGAGAAGTTCGGCGTCCGCATCCCCGACGAAGAGGTCAAGAACCTCAAGACCGTCGGCGACGCCGTCAGCTTCATCGCCAACGCACAGGCCTAGTCCTGACACCAGCTGTGCCGGGCCAGGGCGCTAGTCCCTGCGCCCGGCACAGCCGCAATAACGCCCAAAGATTTTCCTGCCTACCCCTGTGAACCCTGCAGGCGGGATGGCTGATCCGACAGAGAGTGATCGCATGGCACGCAAAGTAGTCATAACCGGTCTGGGGGCCACCACTCCCATCGGCGGCGACGTACCCACAATGTGGCAGAACGCGCTGAAAGGCGTCTCCGGCGCCCACACGCTCGACGACGAGTGGGTGGCCAAGTACGACCTCCCCGTCCACTTTGCTGCCCGGTGCTCCACCCCGGCACTTGAGGTACTGAGCCGCGTTGAGGCCAAGCGCATGGACCCGTCCACGCAGTTTGGCGTCATCGCCGCCCGCGAGGCCTGGGCCGACTCCGGGATTGAGGACATCGACCACGACCGGCTGGCTGTGGCCTTCGCCACCGGCATTGGCGGCGTCTGGACCCTCCTGGATGCGTGGGACACCCTCAGGGACAAAGGCCCCCGCAGGGTCCTGCCCATGACGGTTCCCATGCTCATGCCCAATGGCGTTGCTGCCGCGGTCAGCCTCGACCTCGGCGCACGTGCCGGAGCGCATACGCCGGTTTCTGCCTGTGCGTCCGGCACCGAAGCACTTCACCTGGGACTGGACCTTATCCGGTCCGGCAAGGCTGACGTTGTGGTGTGTGGTGGCGCGGAAGCAGCAATCCACCCGATGCCCCTGGCAGCGTTCTCCTCGATGCAGGCCCTCTCCCGCCGCAACGATGAGCCGGAACGCGCATCCCGCCCGTACGACATCGACCGCGACGGCTTTGTCATGGGTGAAGGCGCCGGTGCCCTTGTCCTTGAAGCCGAGGAGCACGCGATCGCCCGTGGTGCGCGCATCTACGCCGAGCTTGCCGGCACGTCGGTGACCGCGGATGCCTACCACATCACAGCACCGGACCCCGAAGGCCTGGGTGCCACCAGGGCGCTGAAGGCTGCCATGTTCGACGGCCGGATCCAGGCTGAGGACGTGGTGCACGTCAACGCACACGCTACGTCCACCCCCGTTGGTGACAAGCCCGAGTACACGGCCCTCCGTGCCGCCCTGGGGACCCACGTGGACAACGTAGCGGTCTCCGCCACCAAGTCCCAGATGGGACACCTCCTGGGTGCTTCAGGCGCCGTTGAAGCCGTTCTGACGGTCCTGGCCGTCTACGAGCGCAAGGCACCGGTCACCATCAACCTCGAGAACCAGGATCCGGAGATCCCGCTCGACGTCGTAACTTCCGTCAGGGACCTGCCCGCCGGCGATATCGTCGCGCTGAGCAACTCCTTCGGTTTCGGCGGACACAACGCAGTCATCGCGGTACGCAACGTCTAAGCAGGATCTGCAGCTGCCGCAACGTGCGACATGAAGAGGGCCCCACCAGTTGGTGGGGCCCTCTTCATTGCTATGGGGTATTTGTCGTGGGTCGCTGTCAGCCGACCTGGTGCAGCCAGCGCACCGGAGCACCTTCTGCGGCGTGGCGGAACGGCTCGAGTTCTTCGTCCCACGCCTCGCCAAGGGCCAATGACAGCTCGTGGTAGACCGCTGAGGGATCCCCGGCGCCGGACTCATAGGCATAGCGGATGCGGTCCTCGGTCACCATGATGTTTCCGTGCACGTCCGTGACGGCGTGGAAAATACCGAGTTCAGGGGTATGGGACCAACGGGCGCCATCCACCCCCTGGCTTGGTTCTTCGGTGACTTCGTAGCGCAAGTGGGCCCAGCCCCTCAGGGCCGACGCCAACTGGGCACCGGTTCCAGGGGCGCCCGTCCACGAAAGCTCGGCCCTGAACATTCCGGGCGCGGCGGGTTGAGGGGTCCACTCAAGATCGGTCCGCTTATCCACGACCGATCCAATGGCCCACTCGACGTGCGGGCAAAGCGCCGTAGGGGCCGAGTGCACGAACAGGACACCGCGGGTTGTTGCAACAGACATTCCATCCTCCATAGCTGTAGGTACGTCTTCCCCAACGACCTCTGCTTGGATGGTCTGCCTGTGCTGCCGGATGTCATGAATTTCATGATGGCCCTGACAGGCTATTCAGTTGTGTAGGTCCTTTTGACGATCTTGGCACAGAAGTAACCCTCAAGCCTGCATTGAAGGTTTCCCCATGGTGCTTTCATTTTGCCGTACGCTGCCGGTTTCCGCCAGTGCGGGGGTTGTAAGGGTCATGATCAAGCCCGTGGGTGCGCCTGTTGATAGCTATTGCGGAGCCGGTCAACGGAAACGTGGGTGTAGATCTGGGTAGTGGCGAGGCTGCTGTGACCGAGGATCTCCTGGACTGCGCGAAGGTCTGCCCCGCCGTCCAGCAGATGCGTAGCCGCACTGTGCCTTAGCGCATGTGGTCCGGTGGCTGAGGTATCGCCCAAGGCATGCAGCAGATCGCTCACCACGGCGCGGATCTGTCGCGGATCCACGCGGTTGCCCCTGACACCCAGAAACAAGGCGGGGCCGCTGCCTGCGGTCACGACGGCCGGGCGGCCACGCCTGAGCCAGTCGTCCACAGCCACGGCAGCCGGGACCCCGAACGGCACCGTGCGTTCTTTGTTTCCCTTGCCCAACACGCGCAGGGTCCTTCGGTCCGGATCCAGGTCATCGATGTCCAGCCCGGCAAGCTCGCCGACCCGGACTCCTGTGGCATAGAGAAGCTCAACCATTGCCCGGTTGCGGATAGCCATCGGGCCGCCATCCTCCGCAGCGATGTTCAGGTCCTCCACCATGCGGGTGACCTGCTGTTGCTGAAGGACCCCGGGAAGTGACTTGCTGCGTTTGGGAGCTTGCAGACGTATTGCCGGGTCTGTTGGGATCAGTTCTTCCCGGAGTGCCCAGCCGGTGAAAGCCCGGGCAGTTGCTGCGCGTCTGGCCAAGGTGGCCCGGGACATCCCCGCTTCGCTCTGCGCGCCGAGCCAACGCCGAAGCGATCCGAGCTCCAATTGCGGGAGTTCTTCAACCCCCTCCCGGACAGCAAAACCCAGCAGGCTCTCGACGTCCGCGATATAGGCACGAACGGTATGGGTGGACCGCGCCCGTTCCCCCTCCAAGTAGCGCCGGAAGCCCTCGACGGCGCCGGCCAGCGCTGTAGGTAGTGATTGTCCGTCCATCTTTCCAACTGTGCCAGCAGTCGTCCCCCAGCGCCCGCACCAACATGCTTTTCGCGGGAGGGTCAGGCATTCTTTCCACGCTTCCAGGCGCCCCGGTCCGAGACTGCCAGTCCCAACAGCCCCAGCCGGCCGAGTCCAGCGCGAACGGACTCCGGACTCAAACCTGCCACCACCGTGAGCTTCTCCACCGAGCTGGTGGATCGAAGGGGCAATGCGTCCAGGAGAATCAAATCCTCCAGGGACAATCCATCGTGCACCGCGGCGCTGGATTCCTGGTTTGCGCCGCGTTCCTGGTATTGCTGGTTCCCCTCGTCCTGGGCGCCGGATGCACCGATGGCCCCCGCAAGCTCAGCGACCTCACCGACATCCGTGACGCAAACGGCTCCCCCGTCCCTGAGCAGGCGGTGGCAACCGGCGGAATTGGCGCTGTGAACGGATCCTGGAACCGCAGCCACGACCCGGCCTATCGACTCGGCGTGATGGGCGGTATTCAGGGCGCCGGAGCGCCAACGCGCCTCCACCACAACAGTGACCGAGGACAAGGCTGCAATGAGGCGGTTTCTTTGCAGGAATCTGTAACGCGTGGGCGCGGACCCCGGAGGAACTTCGGAGATCACCGCTCCCTGCGCGGCCACCGCCCGAAGGAGATCCTCGTTGCCGGAGGGATAAAAGCGGTCTACTCCCCCTGCCATCACGGCGATGGTAGGCAGCCCGGCTACGCCTCCATTGAGTGCTCCGCGGTGCGCGTGCGCGTCGATGCCGTAGGCGCCGCCTGAGACCACACTGAAGCCCCGCTGGGCAAGCCCGAAGGCGAAGTCGCCCGTGACGGACGCGCCGTAGCTTGTACTGTCCCTTGAACCCACAAGTGCAATGGCCCGACCTGCCGACGGCAACTCCTGTTCGTGCCCCCTCCACCACAGGCACAGCGGTTCCTGAAGGCCCAGATCCGAAAGTTGTGCCGGCCACAAATCATCTCCGGGAACAATCAACCGGCCACCCAACCGCCGCATGGTCTCCAGGTCCCGGTCAGGGGCCAGGTCAGCAACACGCGGAGCCCAGCGCCTGAGGCTATCCTGCATACCTGCCCACGTTGCGGGTCCGCCCCCGTCGCGGAGGACCGCAGAAATCTCCTGCTCCATACCAGGACCGGTCCCGAGCTCCCCCGTGGCAACCCTCAACGCATCCACAGCGCCGACCACCTGCACCAGGGCCAGTCCCACTGAGTCCTGCGGCTCCATCAGCCGGGCCAACGCGGCCCGGGCTACCCGTTCTTTGTCGTGCACGCTCATTCCTGCCACTCCTGCCGTTTTCCGTTCATTGCGTTCGTGTCGTTCGCTCATGTCGCCGCCGCGGCCTGCCTCAGGCCGAGCGCTTGCCCAATATGGTCAGCATCCGGTCGCTCGCTGCGGTCCAAGTCAGCGAGTGTCCACGCGAGGCGAAGGACGCGATCGTAGCCGCGAGCGGTCAGCACTCCCCGCTCGAGTGCGGTGTCCAGGATCCTCGTGGTTCCCGGAGGCAACCGCAGCTGTCCTCGCAGGATCCTTCCCGGTACTTGGGAGTTGGTTTCGAGCCCGGTGTTCTTCAGGCGCAGCAACTGCCGCTCCCTGGCCGCCAGCACCCGTTCCGCTACGGTCCGTGTGTCCTCCTCCTGCCCGGCATGGCCGAAATCCGCCAAGGACACCCGTTCCACGTTCAGTTGAATGTCAACGCGGTCCAGCAACGGGCCGGACATTCTGCCGATGTAGCGACGCCGCATCATCGCCGTGCACGTGCAGTCCAGGCCTTTGCCGGTTGCTTTGCCACAGGGACAGGGATTCGCCGCCAGAATGAGTTGAAAGCGCGCGGGGTACGCCGCCGTGCCGGCAGACCGGTGGATGACAAGCTCACCGCTCTCAAGGGGCTGGCGAAGGGCATCCAGGACCCGTCGCTCGTACTCGGGAGCCTCGTCCAGGAACAGCACTCCCCGATGCGCCCGCGATGCCGCGCCCGGCCGGGGAAGTCCCGAGCCGCCGCCGATGATCGCCGCGGCAGTGGCGCTGTGGTGGGGATTCTCAAAAGGCGGCCTGTGAATGAGCCGCACGGCGGATGCCTGGACGGCTGCCAAGGAATGGATGGCCGTCACTTCCATTGCTGCTGTCTCCGCCAAATCCGGAAGTAGACCAGGCAACCTCTCGGCCAACATGGTCTTTCCGGCTCCCGGAGGAGTGCACACTTAAGCGTGCATGCGCCCTGACCTGCGGTTATGTCCCAAAACGGGCATCCCGTCGAGGGGACCCAGCTTACTTCTTGTGGGGCCCGTCGCTGTCCCCGAACCTGAGCGCCGCATCTCGACAGCCCTTCAGGACTTCGAGATTGTGCCGCTCGACCTCGGGGTCGTAGTCGAATGCCACCCGCAGCCGCGACATCTGTTCGAGCACCTCCTCATCGTTCAGCTGAGCCAGCCACCTGGCGATCTGCGGTTCGCTCGGGGAGCCATCTATCATGCTGATCATCTCGGCTAGATCGCCACGCGCCGATGCTGCAACCAAGGCCTTTTTGTGGCGTTCCCCGGCCGATGTCGTCGACCCCGCCGACATCGCCTGGCGCTCGTCCTCATGTCCGACGGAGATCTCGTAGCGCGTCGGAAGCCCAGGCTCGGGTGGCTCGGTCCCTGTGATCAGGCGCGGAACGGCTTGCGTGCGTACCCAGTGGGCGATCTCCTCCAGCTCCTCGATTAGCACCGGCCACCGGTCAGTACCCGGCCGATTGATCCCGACTGTCGGGAACAGGGTGACGGGGACCTTCGTGCCGATGGGTGTCTGGGCGATGACCTCGCCGACACGCAGCGGTTCCTCGGGCCGAGGCGCAAGATCACGGATTGAACGGGGCATCCGGTCGTCCTCGTACATGGCAGCCAGGCGGACCGCGGTGATCGCCGGCATCCTGTGCTTCGCATGATTGGTGTGCAGCACAAGCCGGGCAAGAGGATGGGACTGCGGCTCCATCCGACGGTGGAACGGCTGCAGGGCCTCCAGCCGTCGGGCGAGCTCTCCCCGCCCTCGCAGCGACGGAGGCCCATTGCGGGCCCGCTTTTTCTTCCAGTCCTCAAATTTCTCCCAGGTGTCCGAGGCAGGCACTTCGACCAGTTTGGCCGCCTTCGCGTCGAGGGGCGCACCGTCCAGGAACTCGGCCTCTGCGAAAAGGGTGTGTTCGAGCGCAGCCCGAAGCGTCACGAGCGCGTCGGCTACGAGGAGCGGCACTTTCCGTGGGATCGGAGCCACGCGCCCAACGACTGTGCAGCTGAACGCGGCGGTCGTGGGCACTTCGACCAGCCCGAAGATGCCCTCGGGCTGCGTCTGGTAGGCGAACAGCAGTGCGGAAACCTGTCCGATCAGCTCCTCTGCATGTGCCAGTGTGGCGGCAACGCCGAGGTGGCGGTCCGGGAGCCAGTCATGCCTCACGTCGGTCTGCGCTCAGCTCTCGTCGAACGGCAGGCGGACGACCTCATCGCCCGGGTCTTCCGGACCTGCTGGCGGAGCCGCGCTCGGGTGGTCCTGGTACAACTCGTCCGAGGCGCTCTGGTCGTAGGTATCGGAGAGGCCTGCACCATTGGTCCCGAGGACCTGCTCCCAGTTGAATCCCATACACACGACTTTATCGGCCGGTGTCGAACTCGCGAAGGATCGCCTCGACGCGCGCGGTCAGTTCATCGGCGCGCTTGAGGATCTGCTCTTCCTCCTCGCGCGACATCTGCCGCCTGGGGCTGGCCGGCATCGCAGCTGCAGCAGGCACCGGCGCAGGTGCGGGCTCCGGACTGTCGAGCAGCAGGGCTGCGGCACTGATGACCGCCGACAGCGAGGATGGGTGCATGGAGCGGTAGGCATCGATCCATCCCCAGCGGTCCACGGCTGGCAGCATGCCGACGCAGAGGTGCCAGTCCGGATTGGGGTCCGGCCGCAGGTGCCGGTGCGCGGGGCCGTCTTCGTCGCGGCGGTTCCCCAGGGCGCGGACGGAGCCGTGCGACCACCCGCTGTTGGTGCCGATCACATCGAGCCACGACCAGGTGGCGCATGCCGGACAGGCATCCGGTTCCGGGGCGACACCGATCTGCCCGCGCACCCGGTGCATTCCGTCCGGCCGCAGTCCCAGCGCAGCTGACCTGTCCAGTCCGAGGCCTCCGTGGGTGCGACGTGCCAGCAGCACCGCCGCGAACAGCATCCGCCGCAGCCGCAGCCGGAAAACCCAGTGGGTGTCCGGGTGCTGGATGATCGCCGTTGCGCGCCGGATCAACCGCTGCAGGGAATCAGGGTCGTCCCGGTGCCCGCGCGGCCAGGCCGGGGCGACGGGATCTATGGGAGCCAGCCGCCGGCGCAGAGCCGCGAGCACAGCCTGGGACGGCTGCGCCTGCTGCGAGAAACACGAGAGCGATACCTCGTCGATCTTATGGGTGGGCACGCCCGTGACGGAGCACCAGTCGGTCCAGAGATCGGGAAGCGCCGTCGTCATCCTCACGATTCTCCCATCGTGGCTTGGTTCGACACGAGCGTCGCCTCAGGCGAGGGTTAGGCCTGCTACTCGCGACCGCTCTTGTCCGCATAACTCTCGATGGGCCATCCGCCGATGCTCAGCCATCAAGCCCGAAAGCAGCGGTCACGTGCTCGATCGTGAACTGGTTTCGCAGCCTTGTAGCCGTATTCTGGTTGGCGAAAAGACCCGTTTTCCGCACGGCCTGCGCTTGTGGAACGGCCCGTATCCATTCGACCGGAACAACCCATTCAGCATTGTCGTCGTTCTCATCGCCCTCGTGGCGATAATTCCCGGAGAGGTCGAGTTCATGCAGCTGTCGATCGGCCCCGTTCACGAGAAGCGTGCTTTGGTCGTATCGCTGGGCTTCGCCGGCGACGGTACCAACTCCTACATACCCAATCTTGGGAATGTAGGCGAAGACTCTGGCACCAATCGGCAGATTCTTGAGCGTCTGAGAGTATCTCTTGCCGCCGCCGCCCGAGACGAAACCGTACTTCATGCCGTCGACCCATTGCCGGCCTGTTGGCTCTTCACCAAATGAGACGTACCAGTCAGACCCGTTCCAAGGCTCACGTGTCTTATTCTTCCGCGAGATCGCGGAAATGGACGACTTGGCTTGTTCGCTCTGATCGACCAGCCAGCTGCGGGCAAGGTACGAAGATCCGTTGTCCTGAAAATGTCTGAAGAAGACGACGTTGATCGGAACATCGAAGTCTTCATTGAGGAACCGCACGATGCGCTCGGTAGCGTTGTCAACGCTGGCGGCAACGATTGTAAATTCTTGTGCAGTGTTGACCTCTTCCGGAAGAGTGTCGCCGAAACGATCGGCAAACGCTTCTTCAAGAGCAAGGCCTGGACGGTAGGTGGCGAAGATATTGTCGATATCGCTTCGGCCAAGGGTTGCTGCCCACGAGCCATAATCGAGGGTTTGAGCGGCAACATCGCGTGGAGTTTTGTCGCGTTTGAGTTCGATTACGTGCAGCGACGCCGTTTCGTCCAGCGCGAGCAGATCTACGAATCCCCCATGTGCCGTCGGAACCTGCCGGCCAATGACGAGAAGCGGCTCGCCAAGCACTGACGGGTCAGACTCGATGTAGCCCTCCAACTGGGATTCCAAGCCGATTGATACCGGCACGATCCGGCTGAGTTGGCCGCCCTCTGCCCGCCACAAGCCCATCTCAACCGCCATTGGTCATTCCCTTTTGTCGTTCGACGAGTTCCTTGAGCTGGGCGTCGTAGACATAGTCGGTGATCTCGCCGGACATAATCATCGCAACGGCCTTGTTAATGATCTCCAGCGGCACCACGAACCACTCCGAGGGGTCGTAATCGCGTCCCTTCCGGTCGACCTGCGTCAGATCCAGACGCACCTCGGCAAACACTCGGTGCAAGAGATGCTCCAGCCACGATGCACGCACGTTGAAGAGCTGGTAGTCCGCCAGCACCTTCACGGGTGCCATCAGGTAGGTTGGCGAATGCGCCGCGTTCTTGATGCGGGTTTCGACCTTGGTGGTGGAGAAACCGATCTTGTGAAGGTCCTTCATTCCCGCGATCTGGGGGTCGTCGCTGAGCGACTGCAGCACGTAGATATGACCACTCTCCACGTCCGCGTCGAGGACCTCGTCCGCATCGTGGCCGGTCCGCGCCAGGACCTGGCCCTGCGCCTCGTACATACGGGTCATGAGGCTCTGCCTGTACATCGCCGACTCCGTGCCGTTCTCGAAGACGACGCGCAGGCGCTGCTTCTGCCTCGGCCTACCACCAACGATCAGGTCGACGTCCTCGCCGACCTCTGCAACAAAACACATGACGCCGCTCAGCACGAAGAACACACCCTCGCGGATGAGATCCATGCCAGTGAAGGGCATCAGCTTGTACGTGCCCTGGGCCAGCTCGGCGTGCTTCGTTTTGAACAGCGGCTCGAACAGGTCGAAGTCCTCGGACTTCACCCGCTGGGCAACCGAGTCCGGAGCCTCGGGACGCTTGATCACGGGCAGATCCGACACGTCGAGGATGCCGGAGTCGTCGCCGAGCAGATCGTCCAGGTCATCACTCTCAAAAAGATCGTCCAGCGACTCAGGAGCTGCCTCTATTGCCAGCAGCTCGAACTCCGTGTCGAGGTGTTTGAGCGCTGCGATCTTCTCGTCGTTGGCGAGGATACCTTCGAGCCGGGCCCCAAGCTTCCGCTCGGCGACCTCTCGGGTCGCCGAGCTAGGCAGACGCCCGTGCGTCCGGCGGAACTCCACAATTTCCAGAAACGCCCGCTCGAGCCGGTCGGACGAGGTGATCTTCTTGGGTTTCTCGGGCGCGTCGAGGAGCCCGTCGAGGTCGTTGTCGATGAGGTCCTGCAGGGAGGACGGTGCTGCTTCGAGGACGTCGTCGTAATCGCTCATTCGCTCTCCACCATCTCAGTCGCGCGCTTCTGTGCTTCAAGCTTCTGCTTGGCCCGCTGGAGCCACAGCAGTGCGTCTGCATACCGCTTCTCAGTCGGGTCCTCGGCCCTCGGGTCCGGTTTCCGATCGTTGACCTTAATCCAGTTCTTGATCCGGGGAACGAGGGCCAGCGCCTCTTCCTCGGTGAACTCGACTCGGGTGGCAGTGATCTGGTCCTGGATGATCCGCAGCACCGAAGTCGTCACCGACCTCGAGATGACCTCGAACGCTCGCTGGAACGGGTTAACCGAATCGATGAGGTTGATGTTTAGCTCGTCGATGTTGACGAACTTCTCCGCCATCTTGATGAACCGCTTGTCCCCTACAGTGCGCACTTCGCCGTTCTTGATCACCGAGTCCACGACGACCTGTTGCCGCACCTCTTCCACCTGCGCCTCTGTGAGGTCCGGGTACTTCTCGCGGATGATTTTCGGAATCAGCACCTTGTTGGTCGTCTCCGCGTCCACTGAGCCGGCGGCGGCCCGCGCGAAGGTGTCGTCCTGGAGGATCGTCGCCTTCAGGTCGTTCAGATCAGTCTCCACGATCTGCTTCACGCGCGCGCTCGATGGCTCCTTGAAGCCCTTGATCTTCAGCTGCCCCGGCACCGCGGAATCGTCGCCGTCGAACTTCTTCGTCTTGAAGGTGAAGTTCTGCGCGAGGACCTGCTCCATGAGGAGCGATGCTGTGATGGCCTTGAGCATGTTGTTGACCGAGACCTTCACTTCGCCCTGTGAGGCGTCGGGCTCGGCGATGAGGTTCGTGAACTGGGCGTGGGATTTGCCTGGGCTGTCGCGGGTGACCCGGCCGATGATCTGGATGACCTCGGTCAGAGAGGCCCGGTACCCGACGGTGAGGGCGTGCTCGGCAAACGGCCAGTCAAAGCCTTCTTTGGCCATGCCCAGCGCAATGATGATGTCGACCGCGTCGCGGTTTTTGGAGGCTGTATGAGCCAGGTAGTGGAGGGTGTCGCCGCGTTTCTTTTGGTCAGTGTCGTCGACGAGGTCCGCGACGCGGACAATGATTCCAGTGTCCTGCCGGCGCACGCTGATGATGCCGGTGTCAGGGTCGGTCTCCTCGACGTGCCCGATGACATCGATAATGCGACCGATCTCTTCGAGCTTGTCCTTCGTAGATTCACCCGAGTTGACATTCGGGATGTGCACGATGGTTTTCTTGTCGAGGTCGAGCACTTCGCCGATCGCGTCGGTGTAGCGGCCCTGGTAGAAGTGGTGGCCGATGCCGAGCGAGTGCAGGTGCTCGTATCCGTTGAGCTGGTCGTAGTAGTTGAAGGTGACCGGCGTGAACTTGGCCTCGTCCTCCGGCGAGAGCACCGGGACGGAGTCCCCGCGGAAGTAGGAGCCCGTCATCGCGACGATGTGGACGTCACTCCCGTTCATCACGTCGCGCAGGAGCGCGCCGAGGCGGCTCGACTCGATGTCCGCAGAGACGTGGTGGAACTCGTCGATCGCGAGAACCGTGCCGTTGAACGACTCCGGTGCCAGCCTCTCGAACGCGAAGCGGAGTGTCGCGTGGGTGCACACGAGCGTTGCATCGGGCCCTTCGAGGAAGCTGATGAACGCGTCGACCTTGCCCGCTGAAGAGCCGGCATCACAGAGGTTGTGCTCCGGCTTGATCTCCCAGTCTGCGAAGAAGCCGAATTTGGACAGTTCCGTCGAGGCGAAGGACGCGCCAATTGAGCGCTCCGGGACGGCCACGATGACCTTCTTACGTCCCTGGTTGTACAGCTTGTCGAGGGCAACGAACATCAGCGCACGGGATTTCCCGGACGCTGGCGGGGCCTTGACGAGGAGGTGTTGTGCGTCACGCTTCGCGAAGACCCGCTGCTGCATGTCGCGCATACCCAGCACGTCCGTGTTCACCGAAGCTTTCGTTTGTGCATAGGTGACGTCAACGATGTTTATGGGCTTCTTGATCGCGTTCACTTCGCGGTCCTCCGGGTCTTCTTCACTGGGGCCCTTGCGGCCTCGGCGTTTGTCATCTCCTCATACATAGCAAAGAGGTCAGACAGTCTTTGCTCATCGGTCTCGTATCCGCGCTTGGAGTAGATCGAATCGACCAGCGAGTCCACCTCGGCGTGAGCTTGTCGCAGGTCACCCGGCATTTTGTCAGGGTCGTAGAGCTCCGCGAGAGTCTGCTCACAGTGGTACTCCCTCACGTCGAGCACCCGGAGTGCAGCGGCGGTGAGTTTCTCCGTTGTCGCATCTGACAGTGGCGGTATGGGGAAGTTGTTATAGACGATGGTGTTTGAATACCGATAGTCAGTCTTCATGCGGCCCCCGACAGCCCGGGTCCACGACATGTGCATTGCCGATGTCAAGAGTGAAAACAGCCATGGTTCAGCGTCGTAAACTGCGAACGCAAGATTTGAAACGACTGTGTCTTTGTCTAGGTAGCCTATGGGAACATACGCTCGACGCACGGATGAAACACTCGGCACGACAATAGAATCGGTGAGCTTGTATGCGCGTTGAAGAAAACGGTGCGGCTGTGCTGCAAACTTCTTGGAGATACTGCTAGCCTTCTCTGCCTCCCGTGCCTTTTGCACGAGTGCCATACGTTCGTGAATATATTGAATGTTATGCGCTTCTTGGACTTCATCGTCGCGGATCCAGAGGCAGTAACGCTCGTCACCGTTGATGAATTCCGAAGCGCCTATGTACTTCTTAACAAAAGTTGCAGCTTCGGGGGCCATCGAGAGCAACCTGCCACGGTCTGCCTGGTTCAAGATGAGGTGGCCGCCGTCGGTTGGTTTCGACCCAAACACCATCGGCGGAAGAGATCCTGAAATCGGCTTCGTTCGACGTCCGACGATGACGCTTGGCGCGTCAGCTAGGTAGCCGTTGATGTTTTTGGCTGAGATCTGGAGATCGTCTGCAAATATGTACTTCTGAGCTGATGTCTCGTTTCGCAAGCTGATCACTGCGACGGTCACACCGGCGTTCCGTTTGGCATTGTTCTCCCATTTGAACGAGGTGTATGCGAAGCCTATCTCAATCCCCATATTGAAGATCGTAGGAAATAAAAGGCTGACGTGTTCGCCCTGCGCGACTGAGTTCGTTGTGACGAATGCAAGTTGAGCACGAGTTTTGTTGATGTAGTCGGAGCCTTTCATGAACCAGAGAGATATGTAGTCAAGGTTTTTCGAGAATGGTCGACTTCCAAAAACGTATGAAAAATCTGCCTTTTGTTCAGGCGATTGCATACTTGAGCCAACATATGGTGGGTTGCCGATCAGGTAGATCTCACCGTCGTCGTTCGGGCAGATCGCGTTCCAGTCGACGCGCGTCGCATTGCCCTGCTTGATCTGGCCGGTTTCCTTGAGTGGGATCAGCGGGATCGAGACGTTGAACTTCTCCTTGAACTCCGTGTTCATCTGGTGCTTGGCGATCCACAGGGAAAGAATGGCGACCTCAACCGCGAAGTCGTCGATCTCGATCCCGTAGAAGTTCTCGATGTTGATTCTGGACTCGGCGAATAGCACTTGGTGCTTGTCGTCCAGCTCGGCAAGGCGTTCGAGGACAGCGTGCTCGAGCTTTCGCAGCTCTTTATAGGCGATGATCAGGAAGTTGCCGGAGCCACACGCGGGATCGAAGACTTTGATGGCGCTGATCCGGTCGAGCAGCGCTTCAAGCTTCTTGACGGAGTCGAAGCTCTCGTCGAGATCGTCTTTCAACGCGTTCAGAAAGAGCGGCTCGATCGTCTTGAGGATGTTCGGAACCGAGGTGTAGTGCTGACCGAGGTCGCTGCGTTTGCCCGGTGTGACGATCGCCTGGAACATCGAGCCGAAGATGTCCGGGTTGATCTCGCGCCAGATGAGCTTGCCGGCATTGATGAGCTCTTCTCGCGCCTGTTTGGTGAACATGGGCACCACGTGGTGCTCAGACATCGTGAACAGCCGGCCGTTGACGTAGGGGAACGCCGCGAGGTGTTTGGGCCTGCCGGACGCCTCTGCGGTGTCGAGCGCCGTGAACAGGTCTGTGAGGAAGTCCGCGGTGTCCGAGCCGTCGTCCAGCGTGTGAGACCCTACGGCGTTGGTGAACTGGTTCTCGGCAAAGATCCCGGTGTCCTCGGCGAAGTAGCAGAACAGCAGACGAGTGAAGAACAGGTTAAGCGCGTGGCGTCCACGTGGTTGCTTAAGAAGATCAGGGTTCGCGCGGAGCAGTTCATCAAACAGCTTGCCCATGCGCTCGGCAGCCTTGACGTCTGCATGCGTTTCGGCGACGTACTGCGCCTTCTCCATTCCGGCCCAGGGCAGGAAGAAGGTGAAGTGCTGATCGATGTCCCTGATCGGGAATCCGATCGTCTCGCCGGTCTGGGTGTCCGTGGCGACGAGCTCGACGTAGTCGGTGACGATCACGAAGCGCGTGCTGTAGCGCACGACGTCCGGGGACGTCTTCAGTTCTTCCAGCACTTCCAGCGTGTCGCCAGATGTCTCCTTGAAGTAGACAACCTTCTTCTGCGCGACCTCACCCCCTTGGTCAGCTGCGACGTTCAGATCGCCGTTGCGCAGGCGAGTGACGCTGCTCTGAGGCTTTCCGTAGGCGAGCAGGAGATCGAAGATGAACTCGCGGTCGTACGTCTCACGGCCGGCGAGTGGTGCGACGCGCTCTTCGATGGCTTTCAGATTTAGCTTCGCCACGTACGAATTCCTTGTGCGCATGCAATACCGTCAATGGTCGCTGGGCGCTTGGTACTCATGCGCCTGTCCTCGACTCCGACTGAATTACCGTCTGCGTAAGACCATGGTTCACGCACGTTGCTACTCCTTACATGGCAGGGCGGGACACACTGCCCCTCGTGATCTTATCCGGGACCTGGCCGCTGCTGATTTCCCCTCACCGCGTCACGCGAAGGCAGTCCTTCTCCATGCCCCGATAAGCGCACTTACCAGAGACCCGGTTCGAAGCCGCCCCGTCGATCGCGGGTATGGGGAATCGCCACTGACAGACCATTGCGACTTGGATTCTCCGGCCAGTGAGTCGAGACTGGAGTCATGGCAGTACAGGTGAGGCTCGCAGCGCTCAGCGCTCCCACCGTCCCACCTGAACCGGAGGTGGACGACGAGCTGCGCGAGCTCGAAGAAATTTCGCGGTCTTTGGAAGGACACACGCTGTCTGCTGCCACCCGGCGCGCCTATGCCACGGCGTGGCGTGCCTTTGATGACTTCTGTACCGGCCACGGGCTGGAGGCGCTGCCTGCGCATCCGGAGACCGTGCGCTGGTACGTCGCCTGGATGTCCACGCAGCTCGATGACGACGGGCTCCCCCGGTTCTCCGTCGCGACGATCCGCCAGCGCCTGGCCGGTATCGGCGAGAGGCACCTCCGCGGCGGGCTTCTGGATCCCACGGCCCACCGCGGCGTGGTGGATCTCGTGCGCGGGCTGGCCAAGCTGCGGGCCACCAGGCCCCGGCGCAAGCGCCCTCTGCTTCTGGACGACGTGGTCCGGATCATCGCGGTGATGGAGCACGACACATATCCGGCAGGCGTGTCAGCCACCAGGGACGCCCTGGCGGTGTGGCTCGGGTTCGCAGGGGCCCTGCGCAGGAGCGAGGCGGCGGCCCTGACGCTGAACCGGCTCGAGCTGCACCCGGTCGATGGTGTCCACGTTCATGTGGGGGCCTCGAAGGCCGACCCGGAGAACGCGCTGCCGGACGTGGTCGTGCTGCCGTTCGGGAGCTCGCCGGCATCCTGTCCCCCGTGTGCGGTGCACCGTTGGGTCGTGCTGCTCGGGCTCGCCCGGCAGGACGACGCGCGCACACGGCGTCGCGGGATCATGCAGCAGCTGTTCTCGTACGGTCTCGAGGAGCACGTCTGCGGAGCCGCCGGCTCGACGGCGCTCATCAGCAGCGCCGACCTGGCCTCGGGCGCGCCCCTGCTCCGGGCAACGTACCGCAACAGGAAGGACGCCCGGATCCATGCACGGGCGGTGAGCGGCGACGCGCTGCACACGATGCTGCTCTCGCGCATGGTCGAGGCGGGGATGAACCCTGCTGCCTACGGCTTCCACTCGCTGCGGGCCGGGCACGTCACCCAGGCGCGGCGCAACGGTGCGAGCACGGAGGAGATCATGCGCGCCGGCCGGTGGAGCCGGGCAGCGACGGTAGACGTTTACGACCGCGAGTTCAATCCTGCGGCACGCAACAGCGTCATGCGTCTGGGGTTGTAGACCCCTCGATGCCGGGGGCAACCCGGTGCCCGTGCTGGTCGTCCTCCTCGACCGGGACGCGGGCGTCGATGCTTTCCATGAGGCGGAAGTCGACGACACCTTTGAGTTGAGCGCCGCCGCCGAGCACTTGAATGGCCTTGGAGAGCCGCAGCACCTCCAGCCTGTTCTTCTCCCACTCGCGCTGGGCCGCTGCCAGGTCGGCGAGGTACTGCTGCAGCTGGGCCTCGCTCTCTGCCTCCGGATCCTCGGCGACCAGGATCGCCAGGGGGACGTCCAGGGCCTTGGAGGCGGCGACCGCCTCGTCCAGGCGGACGGCGCGGATTTGCTGCTCTATCCGGGTCACCGCCGAAGGGTCGACGTTCGTTCCAAGGATCTCGGCAATCCTGCGGGCCAGCTCAGCCTGGCTGATGCCCAGGCGTTCCCTCTCCTGTCGCAGTCGGCGGGCGAAGAGGTCTCCGGGCAAGGCGTTCATCTGGTTTGGGCTCCTGGTCGGGTACATGGGCGCGAAGGGCTCAGCAAGAAGCGTATGCCGAGCCGTGCCGGAGCCGCACACCGCGCGCCCCGTCATGTGAAATCTACACGTTTTTGAGCAGAACGTCAGTCCTCCCGCCGACACCTCGTTTGCGCTGGTCTTCGAGCACATTCTGGACTCGTATCCGACTCGTCACTGATACGACTATGACTGATGACTCGAATGATGTAGATTGGTCACTGAAGATGTGCACGTATACGAGTCCCTAGAGAGGGGTCGGCCGCATGATTGCAGGCATGTCGTCCCGCTCAACGGGGAGTCACGTCGCATCGGGAGAGACCATTGATAGGGCGCTGTGCTCTATCTAGGCGAATCGGTTGTGCCAGTCGCCTCGTGACACATGTCATGCAAGCGACCATTCGATAGGCGAGAGGAAAGAACCATGACGAAGATTTACGAGGCGGCACTCGAGCGGGTCGCCCTGCCCACCGCGGCCTGGGACCTGACGAGCTTCCTGGAGAACGCGAAGTCCCAGATCCAGCTCTGGGGCGGGCTGCTGCTCATGCTCCTGGGTGCGGTCGGACTGGTCTGGGGCGGCGTGCTCCTGATCAAGAAGCTGATGGCCACCCCGCAGTCCGCGGGCCAGCAGCAGGGCTGGGGCACCATCGCCCTGCTCATCCTGGTCGGCGGCGCGCTCGGCACCGGTGGGTGGTCGCTGATCAACACCATCGGCTCCGGCGGCCAGAAGACCCTCGAGGACCTCGGCGGCGGCTCTGTCCTCGTGCAGACGGTCAGCCACGTACTGACCAGCGGCGTCCTGGGCTAAGCCCGGCGCGGCAGGAATCAACGGCCGGGCACACAAAGCGTCGACGGACCGCACCGGGTCGGTTGAGGTCACCAGGCCTCAACCGGCCCGGTGCGTCGTTTCCGGGGTCGGACGACGGGCGCTGACGACGAGCAGGACAGGCAGAGCAAGGAACAGGACGAACGGGAACGGACATGGGGATCAAGGACAAGGCGCTGGCCTTCGGCAAGCGGTTCAAGCTCGACTCGCACCACGCAATCGAGCGCTTCGGGGTGTTCTTCGGCATCTTCGCTGTGATGGGGCTGGTCGTGGTGGCCGGCTCGGGTGCCGCCGCCTTCAAGGCGGGCAGCGACGCGGTGTCGCACACCGCGCTCTACAACACCGAGTTCACCTCCTCGAAGACCCAGCTCAAGGGCACGGTCGACGGGGTCTACACCAATCACACCGGCAACAGGGCACTGGTCATGATGCACTTCCCCGCCAGCGCGGCGATCTCGTACAACGCGGCGGACTACCAGGCCTTCCTGCTGGGCACCAACGACAAGCTGCAGACCGAGAAGGTCAGTACCAGCGGAATCAGGGGCACCTTCCACGTTTTCGGCTCGACCGGTTACGTCGGGGTCCTCCTGGACGCGGACCGGCCCTTCGACCGGCAGGTGCTCAACCTGACCGTCCGCGCGAACGCCGAGCTGACCTACGACGAGCGGCAGCAGAGCAGGGATGACCAGGTCGTGGGCGACTCGAGCTTCAAGAAGTACGACCAGTGGCGCGTGATCATCAACCCGGGTGCGTCGGGCACCACCGACATCCCGGCCCTGGACGCGGCCAGCTTCGACCCGGCCCGGGCCTATTACGACGTCGTGCTGAAGACCCAGGAGCAGCAGACGCGGGACAAGCTCGACCAGAAGCTGCTCGCGATGCGCACGAGCCTGAAGCAGGTCGAGTCGTACACCTCCGACCTGGCGACCACCAAGGTCGATGGGCTCTTCCTCCGTCCGCCGGCCGTTCCGACCTCCATCGCAGGTGATCAGGTGGCTGGTGTCTCGGCGGCCGAGGCCAAGGACGGGAAAGCGACGCTGGAGCTGAAGACGGGCCATGTCGTGCCCGGCGGATTCGACTTCAACTGGCGCGCGGGCAACGTCTATGCCGGCTACCTCGACACGCTCGTGCCCGCCGGTAAGGGCTATGTGCAGTTCCTCGCCGACAAGCGCGCCGAGGGCAGCGACAGCACGAGCCAGCAGGTCTCGGACATGAAGTGGGTCCTCTCCGACGGCACCGACCTGAAGAAGGACTACCGGTCCTCCGATGTGACGATGCGCCCGCTCACGAACGTGATGAACAACCTCTCTCAGGCCTACCAGGACTACGGCAAGGCCAAGTCGGAGTACCAGTCCGGGCTTCTGCTCGAGCTGCTCGGCCTGGACGTGAAGCTGCGCGATGTGCAGTCCAACAGCACTGCGAACTCGGCCGGGGACTTCCTGACCGTCTATCACTGAGCGCGCTCCACGGAGCGGGCAGTCACCACCCAGGCATCGAGCCGGAAAGGACAAGCTTATGGCCATCGACCAGCCGACGCGGCGGGATGACCCGGCCCGGCGCGCTGCATCGCCCCGCGGGGACCGCAGGTCCGCCGACGGGGGTGCGAAGGAGGAGTCGCAGCCACCTCGTCGTGAGGGGTCCGGCGTACGCCGCGCCGGGCCCCGTACCGGAGCGGCCTCCGCTCCTTCCCCGTCCGGGGATGCAGCCAAGGGTCTGCCGAAAACCCCGGGGGCCTCCCCCGCGCCGCAGCCCGTGGACCCGACGCCTGCGGGCCGCGGGTCGAAGCACCTGGGAGCCGCACCGGCCCCGGACGCAGCGGCTGCCGCTGGCAAGGCCACAGGTGCGGCCGACACAGCCAGCAAGACCAGCAAGGCCGCCAAGGCTGCCAAGAGCCTCGACGGTGTCGCCGCCGGGGCGGCCGGGGGAGCTGCCCGCAAGGCGGTCGAGGGTGACGGCAGCAGCGCGGTCCGCCGCGGTGCCGGCCGGTACGCGGGAGCGGCTGCCTCGGGAGCTGTCGCCGGGGCGCAGGCCGGAGCCGCCGCCGGTGGTGTCGGCGCGCTGCCCGGGGCAGCGGTCGGCGCTGCCAAGAATGTGGGCCTGGAGACCGGCAAGGATGTTGTCGACGGTGCGTCCAAGGTCACCGGCGGAGGTCCGGACGCCGAGCCTGCCGACAAGCGGCTCGGTGCCGGGGGCACCGGCTACGAGCGGACCTCGCAGAAGGAGAAGGACGGCCAGCTGCTGTCCAAGACCGCCAGGGGTGTCGCCGTCGGCGGCACCGCGGCGGCCGCTCCCCCGGCTGCGGGGCTTCTCATGGTCATGGCCTTCCTGAAGTGGCTCAAGACCATGTTCTTCGCGATGCTCGCGATGGCCGCCAACGCGGCCAGCATGATCTGGGGTTTCATCCTTGGGATCGCCAAGGCGGTCGGGCACACGATCGCCGCACCGTTCATCGCACTGGGCGGGCTGGTCGGCAAGGCGGCAGGAGCCGTGTTCGGGGTCACCGTGACGGCCACCGTCGCCCCGGTGGCCACGGCCGCATCCGGGGTGGCTGCGACCGTTGCCGCGGTGGCTGTGCTCAGCACGGTCCTCACGGGTGTGCTCGACCAGGCCGGCCTCGATGGCGGCCGCGGCTCGACCATGACCAACTGCATCGTCAATGTCAGCCGCAACGGCCCCGGCGCTGACGTCCCGGCGAACACCGAGGCGAACGCCCGGGCGGTCTACTCCGTGCTGAAGACCTGGGGTATGCCCGAGGAGAACATCGCGGGCATCCTGGGCAACTGGTCGCAGGAGTCGGGCGTGGACCCCACCAGCGTGGAGGGCATCTACAACGAGCCCTACCAGATCGGCCCGCGCAAGCAGACCGCCTGGGACGGGAACTTCACCCACATCCCCGGCCA
This sequence comes from Paenarthrobacter sp. C1, assembly GCF_049315185.1. Classification (NCBI taxonomy): domain Bacteria; kingdom Bacillati; phylum Actinomycetota; class Actinomycetes; order Micrococcales; family Micrococcaceae; genus Paenarthrobacter; species Paenarthrobacter sp. C1. The sequence continues at coordinate 2,693,310 of NZ_CP186052.1, forward strand.
GTCGCACGGCGGCATCGGTCTGGGCCAGTGGTCGAACGGGCGCACCACGATGCTCCTGGATTATGCCAAGTCCAAGAACCTGGACTGGTACACCATCAAGGCCCAGCTGGCATTCATGGCGGAGGGCGACAGCCCGGGGGACGTGGCCGTGTTCAAGGACATGATCAAGACCTCGCAGGGCTCTCCCTCTGCTGCTGCACTGCACTTCCACGACAAGTGGGAGCGCTCGGCCGACAACGCTTCACAGCTGCAGCAGCGTAAGGCCGACGCCGAGATGTGGTTCGGCAAGATGAGCGGCTGGACCGTCGACACCTCGGTCGTGGGCGGGGTTCAGGACATCGTGGGCGGCATTGTCGACACGGTCGGCAGCGGGATCCGCTCCGTCTTCGGCAACTGCGACAGCGACACCAAGGTGCGCCCGGGCAGCCTCGTCGACGGCGGCATGAACGAGGAGCAGGCCCGGCAGCTGATCGACCTGTACAACCAGGAGGGCGACAAGTTCCTGGACGACAAGTACGGCGCTAGCGGACCGGGCTCCTGCGGCGACAACCACGCCATGAACTGCGTGTCGTTCTCGGTCTACTTCATGAACAAGTACACCTCGTTCCAGCAGTACCCGCCGGGCGACGGCATCCAGACAGCCCACGCGATCGCGTCCATGACGGGCAAGCAGGTCTCGAGTACGCCGACGGCGTACTCGGTCGGTTCCGGGCCGGGTACGGGGTCCGCGGGCCACACCCTCGTGGTGCTGGGCGTGCAGGGCGACAAGGTCATCCTCGGTGAGGCCGGCTACTGCGCGTTCATGGGCCGGGTTCGCGTTGACAGTGCGGAGCGGATGAAGTCCGAGGGGTGGGTGTTCGTCGACGTCACGGACCTCATCACCACGGGCGGCAACCTGCCGGCGTAGCCGGCGGAAGCAGGGCCGGTGTCCGGACGATCCGGGCACCGGCCCTTTCTGCGTCCCGATCCGTGCGCAGTGACCTGTCGAATGGGGCAGACTCGTTATTGAATGACCATTACAGATAGACTTGGAGTCATATATGAGGACAACGCGAGAAAGGGCGGGCATCGTGACGAGTGCGGACGATGATGCGCGTGGCAGGGCCGGGGACACGGTCAAGGACGAGGACGGCGCGCCGAAGAAGCTGAAGGCCCCCGCCACCCGCAGGCGGGTCAGCGGGGTCGAACTCGAGGCCCGCTTCGAGGGCTGGCGCTCCGAGCGGCGCGGAGAGCGGCAGGCACGCACTCCGGAGGAGTCGGCGCGGCGGACGCGCCTGGTTTTGAGCGCCGCAATGGGCGTGGCGATCCTCGGGCTCGCGGCGGCCGCGGGAGTGAGCGGCAAGGGATTCGAGGTGGAGCACGCGGCAAACGCCGACCGGATCTCCGCGCTCCAGGTCCAGATCGAGGATGCCAGGAGCACTCCGGTCGCCCCGGATCTGCCCGGAAAGATGACGCGGCTGATGGAGGCAGCCGCAAAGGACGCCCAGAAGGTCGCGGAGGCCCAGCAGCGCTTCGCTCAGCTGCACCACGAGGCGGCGACACAGCCCAATGCGGGCAACGGTACGCCGAACGCGGCGACACTGCAGATCGCCGAGCACCGCCGGACGCTGGCACCCCTGTTCAGCCCGCGCTCGTTCCTGGCCGACGAGAAGGGGGCCTACTCCCGGACCTCTGTGACGCCGTTCGACCCGAGCACGCAGATCGACCCGCGGTTCCCCTGGTACGTGCGCTACGAGGGTTTGAAGGCTTCCTCGCCTGGAGCGTACGCCTGGTCGGTCGAGTCGGTAATGCCGGACCTCGCCACCCAGGACGCCACGGGCACCACGCGCACGGCGCGGGTGATCTGGCTGTGCCGGGACACCGCGGGTGGACAGGTGCTGGCGTGGGCGAACGCGGCCTACTCCTACGACGGGAAGGCCGGGACTTTCGCGGATCTCAAGGTCGTGGTGACCGCCGCCGGCGCGGAGCACCAGCAGGGCGCATCGACGACGGGTAACGGAAGCGGAGAGGGCTGATGATGCAGGAGCAGCAGATTGACGGCACGGACGAAACGGCAGCGCCGGAACCGGGCTTCATGCGGCGCAACGCCCTGGTGGTCGGGGTCGCGGTACTGCTGGTTACCGCCGTGACGGTGACCGGCCTGACATGGGGGTCCCAGCGCAGTGCACTGGATCAGCAGCAGCAGACGATCACGGGCCTTCAGGGCCAGCTTGCCTCGGTCGGGACCGCGAAGTCCGAGCAGGTCGAGCAGGATGTCATGCAGTCGCTCGGCGTGAGCCAGAGCCGGATCCACGACGACACGCAGATCGTGGACCGCCTGGTGAAGACGGCATTCACCTGGGACTCCGGCCAGGCCTACGAGGCCGCTCGCCGGGACCTGAAAGAGCGCTACCACCTGTCCGAGGACGAGCAGTTCCTGAAGCAGTTCATGCCGCCGGCGCGCTTCAACGAAGACGCCGCGGGCAAGCGCTACTACTACATCGACACCCAAGGGCTGAACTCGGCGGTCAATGCCGACGCGGACCTCGAGGTCGTGAAGGTCACCGCGGACGAGTACACGTATGCCGTGCAGATCGAGGTGGCGGCTACCTCCGATGCGGTGTCCCAGAACAAGGTGGCACCGGACCGGGTCAAGTCGTACCGGACCGTGCTGGTGTACCTCACCGTCGACGCGCAAGGGAAGGTCTCTGGCCTGTCCGCCATTCCCGCTGGCGGTTCGACTCGTCATTCCAGATGATCCGACTCCCTTTCGACTCATCTTCTTGATAGAGTTGTACTGGTACTCGAGACGAAGAGCGAGTTGAGGGGCAATGGCATCGACAAAGATCGGCGAGTCGGGTGTGCAGGCTGACAAGCCTGTCCGCAAGACCCGCTTCGTGGCCGCGCCGGACGCCGGTGCGGCACCGGGCGACGCCGACCCCACTGGGGACGGAAATGTCCCGGGTGCGCTGATGAGCCGCCGGGCGGCCATCGGCGGGGTGTGCACGGGGGCAGCTGCGCTGCTCTGCTTCCTGGTCGGCGCAGGTCTCTCTGGTGGCGAGGCCACCGTCAGCCAAGACAAGGCTCAGCAAATCGTCTCCCTGCGCGAGCAGATCCGCACCGCCGCGGTGCGCACCGACGCCCTCCCGGAGGCCAAGGACGCTGACCGCGCCCTGGTCACGGCACAGGGAGCTGCGGAACAGATCGCCCGGTTGCAGAACGAGTACCGCTACCTGACACCCTCGGTGGCGGACTCGGGCGGGACGCTGGACCAGGCTGCCGCCGAGCCGACGCGCCGGAACCTCACCCCATACTTCGCCCCCGACGTCGGGCAGGCCACTCTCCAACCCTGGTACCTGCTGGCCTCCGACAAGGACGTCGCCGCGGGCAACGAGATTCCGATGAGCTTCGACTCCGGCTTCAAGTGGGTCGCCCAGCGCCCTTACTCGGTCGAGGTGGACGGCACGATCCGGGTCACCTGGTTGGCGGTGCAGACCCGCCCGGCGGCCGGGCAGGCCCCGGCGGTACTGGCCTGGGCCCGGGCTGACTACGACATGACCCGCAAGAGCTTCTCCGGGGTCCAGACCGGAACGACGACCACGGGCGAGGCCCTGCGGCAGGAGGTGAAGGCACCGTGATCGAGGACGTGAAGGACTGGGTGCGCGCGAGGGCCGGGAAGGTCCTGGTCTGCAGCACCGGAACGCTGCTGGCGCTGTCGCTGCTCTCTCTGGCCCCGGCGCTGCTGGCCGACGGTTCGGCGGACGCCGACGCCAAGGCCGACCAGCTCATCGTCCAGCTCCAGGGCAAGCAGGAGGACGCGCAGGCGGCACTTGAGACCAAGCATGCCCGGTTGCTGGCTGCCCTGCCGGGGATGGATGCCGAGCGGGCCGACCGGGACCGGGCCGCAGCGCGCTCGGTGCTGCTGAGCCTGACGGATTCTTCGGCCGCCTCGCGGACCGTCAAGGAGACGCAGGCCGCCCTCGACGCCCGGTACGGGTTTCTCGGGACCTCGTCCCGGACCCTCACCGAGTTCATCCCGGAGTGGATGGCAGCGACCGGTGCCGGAAAGGGCGCGGGGACGGCGTACCAGCTGGCCGACTTCGACGTCGACGTTGCCGCGGTGAAGGGCCTGGACTACTCCTACATCGGAGTGGCGCGCCTGGACCCGGTGTCCGCCGACGGCAAGTCCACGGCCAAAAGTGAGTACGTGGTCTTCACCTTCGCCACCGGACAGGACGGCACGGTCGCCGTTCGAAGCGTACCGGGCCTCGGGCCGGACGCGGGACCAGCTTGCCGCGCAGAGGCCACCTGCCTCTGCTTCACCGGCCGATACCGCCAGCCCCGGACCCAGCCACAGCGGCTGACCGGCGGGACACCCGCACAGACACGACACGACAACCACGAAGGACGAGACGAATGACGATCCAGACTCTGGACAAGACCGGCAGCGCGACCGAGCACGAAGCCCGCGTGGAGGCTGCCACTGCAGTCCCCGTCGAGAAGGCCCCGGTCAAGCCGAAGGCCGGGCGTGGCCCTTCGAAGCTGGCCGGCGCGCTGCGCCGCCTGGCCCCCGGGAAGGGCTCCGGCGGATCGCCGGTGCTGATCTGGGCGGTGTTCTTCCGCTCGGTCGTGCTCATCGCCGACTACGTGCTGGCCTCGATGACTGCGATGGTCGTGATCCCGATGCTCGGCGCGTGGCTGCACCGGCAGTCGGGCGCAGCAAGCGGCGACCTGACCATGGCCGGGACCGTCGCGATGTGGATCGCCCCGCTGCTGTTTGTGGTCCTGTTGCTGGCCGCCGCGGAGATCGCTGCGATGCGCGGGATGTGGCGCTGGTCCACCTGCCGGATCCAGGCTGTGCGCGACGCCCGCACCCCGGCGCTGGCCCCGGCCACCGCCGCCCCCAGGACCACCCGCCCGAGCAAGAAGACCAACCGGAAGAGGAGCAACTGATGCGCACTGCTGGACTGATGATGAACGACGTGTGGGCCGACCGGGCCCTGCGGGAGCGTGGCGTGCAGGCGCACCGCTACGACGGCCTCGATGCCCAGATCGGGGTGCTGGTCGACTCTGTCGAGCTCAAGCACCGCGGCAAGGAGGAGAACTACCGGCCCTACCTGCACGTCGTGGGCGAGCTGCGCTCGATCACTCCCGCCGAGCCGCTGCCGTACGGGATCACCCAGGTGACCTACTCGCACGGCCAGGGCGAGAAGGTCGACGCCTTCTACGAGTTCGACGACGAGCAGCTGGTCGCACTGGCGGCCAAGGGCTACTTCAGCCCTTCGTTCACCGTGCCCGACCAGCTCACGGGGATCGAGTGGGAGCTGCCCGCCAGGGTGGATGCCCTCGTGCTCACCCCGTCTGGGGACCAGGCCGATGCCCCCGTGGTCTTCATGAACGTGCACCGCATCGCCGATCTCGAGATCGACCTGGCCTCCACCGAGTACGACCTGGCGGCCTACTTCGCTGATCGCTCCAAGGATGGTCATGGTCCGGTTGAGTCCGTCGTCGACCAGCGGGGCCTGCGGGCCCGCTCCGACGCGATCAACTCGCTGTTCAGCGAGGACGAGCTCGACTTGGTCGCGCAGGCGGAGAACCTCCAGCGGCCGGAGGCGCAGCAGCCGGCTGCCGAGGGCGTCACCGCGCAGTTGCTGGCGGTCGAGGCCGAGATCACCGCGGAGCGCGAGCAGTATCAGGCTGAGCTGGAGCGCACTGAGGGCACGCCCGAGCACCTGTACCACCAGCGTGTGGCCCCGGCCCTGCACCTGGACGGACCGGAGGATACTGCCGCCCCTGCGGACGCGGAGCCGGATGCCGGCGCGACCCACGATCTGGACTTTGGTCTGGATGAGGAGGCCACCGGGCAGGAGGTGCCCGCGCCGACGCTCGAGGAGCGCAAGCGCGAGGCCTCCCGCCGCGCCGCCGACCTCGACTTCGGCGAGGAAGACGGGCACGGTCTGGGCCACTGAGGCCGAGGCGGGCAGAGCAGTCAGGACGGGCCCCGGTCGCTGGAGGACAGCGGCCGGGGTTCTGTGCATTCACACGACGGAGGTATGAGGCGGGATGGGCCTGAAGCAGTCAGTGGTCATCGTCAACGAGTTCAGTGTGCCGCTGCCCGGCGGCAAGGGGTCCCGGGGCGGCACCCCCGGCGACTACGTCACCCGGTACATGGCGCGCGAGCAGGCGACTGAGTCGCTCGCGCCGATCCAGCGGCTGCGCACGGACGACTTCATCCTGCGCTATATGGCCCGCGAGAGCGCGGTCGAGCGCGCAGGGACGAGCAGGGTCGAGGCCAAGACGACAATGCGCCAGGCCCAGGGCGATGGCGGCGTGGCCTTCGGCTACGGCTCAGTGTCGCTCTCCGACGAGCAGCTGCGGGCTGCGTCCCGGGACATCCAGAAACACTTCGAGAGCGGCAAGACGGTGCTGAAGACCGTGCTCTCCTTCGATGAGGAATACCTGAAACGGCACCGCATCGTCGGCGAGGACTTTCACTGCGAAGGCCGCGGGGACTACCGCGGCCACATCGACCAGATGAAGCTGCGGATGGCGATCATGCACGGGCTGGAGCGGATGAGCTCGGGCACGAGCGGTTTCGACGACCTGCGCTACGTCGGCGTGATCCAGGTCGACACCGAGCACGTCCACTGCCACCTGGCGATGGTCGACGCCGGACACGGCCGCCTGGCCAAGGACGGCACCCAGCGGGGCAAGCTTCTGGATCGGCACAAGTCCCGGTTGCGGCGCGGCGTGGACGCCTGGCTGGACGAGAAGCAGGTCGTCGCGCACCTGTCCAGCGCCGTCGGATACGAGCGCAGGAACGTGACGACCTTCATCAAGCGCTGGGCACACGAGCGCATGCGCTCAGAGGCCCTCCCCCAGTTCCTGCTGGCCTGCCTGCCCGCAGACCGCTCGCTGTGGCGCGCCGGAACCAACGATCTGCGGATGCGCAAAGCCAACCGTCTGGTCTCCGAGCTGGTGGCCGAGCAGCTGGAGCGGCCGGGCTCTCCGCTGCCGGCGGCAATGGAGAGGGTCGTGGAGTACGCCAATCAGCGCCGCGAGGCCGAGGGCCTGCCCACCGACGCGTGGCAGCGCCTGGTCGACGCGGGCCGCAACCAGATCACCGAGCGGGCGGTCAACGGGGTCTACCAGATGCTGCGCGCCCTGCCCGAGGAGGAGCTGCGGGTGCGTACGCCGATGCTTGAGGTGATGGGTATGGACTACGCCGAGATGGCCGCCCTGGCCGCAGAGCGCCAGCAGCAGCACGGCAGCTCGGAGGACGATGTCGTCTCCTTCGGCTTCCGGCTGCGCAGCTATGCCTCCCGCCTGCAGCATCACAAGTCCAAGGCCAGCGCCTACCGCGACCTGGCCCGGCAATGGGAGCGTGCCGAGAAGGCCGAAGTGGCCGTAGAGGACTCCCGGCCGCTCTACGACTTCTACCGCTACGAAGAGGACTGGCACCGGCGGGTGATGAGCAAGTACCAGCACTTCCTACCGTTTGTCGGCGACGCCAGCCAGTGGTACGCCCAGCAGCAGGAGGTCGCCGCGTACGGCCAGCGCCTGCTCTCGCTGATGGCGCTGCGCCAGGACGCCTCGCTGCAGCGGATGAAGGACGCCGACCAGGCCGAGGAGATGGGCCGCGAGATCTACGGCCAGCCCGGCGGACGGCACCTGACCGCGGGCAAGGCCGGACGGGCGGTCCTGGACGCGCGCATCGAGACGATGAAGCAGGTCTACGACGAACGGCTCCAGGAGCTGCGCACCGACCTGGCCGACTCGGGGCTGGTGCTCGTCGCCGGTCCTGCTGACCAGCGCCGCGCCGTCGCCGGCGGGGATCCGGAGGTCTCCACCCAGCTGTCGATCGAGACCGGGACGGTGCACCCCTTCGACGAGGTCAAGGCACTGGACCTGCATCACCTGGGCTACGACTTCGTGGCCGATGTCGAGATCGGCGAGCGGGCCCGGCGGGAGTTCACCGCAGCCGCGGCCGAACGCCGCCGGCTGCTGCTGGCGGCCATGGAGTACCTCGACCAGTCAGGCCAGTCCGAGGCGATCGCCGACCTCCCTGTCGACGACATCGCCGCGATGACCCGGGTCTCGCGGGAACTGGTTCCGGTGGAGGACGGCTCCACGCGGCCGGTTCTGCGTTCGAGGATCGCGGCGCTGCGCGAAGAGCAGGAACAGGCGGCCCGGATGCGCCGTTCGAAGGCCTCCTCGCTCGACGCCGGCCTGGTGGTGCGTGTCCAGCAGCGGGTCGACGCCGCGGTGGCTGGTGCCGGGGTCCTCCCCGGCCCCGAGCAGGAGCCGGCAGGCCGGTCCGACGGCATCCAGCACGAGTAGGGACACGAGTCGAAAGATCATTCGCGAATGGTTGCGGAATGCTCTATAGGAGTATTAGTGTATAGAGCAGTTCGGCACTGCACTTCGGGGCTTTGCTCGGACGACGTGAATGATCAAGGCCGTTCTGCCGAGTGGCGGACGGAACGACGAAAGGACGAGATCATGGCACTTCTCAAGGGCAAGGGCGCAATGACCGGGGTCAACCTCATCGCCAAGGTCTATGACAACGGCGCGACCAAGGACGGCAAGTCGCACTACGCCGACATCCAGGTCGACGCCCGCGACTCGCGCGGACCGGAGCAGAGCAACCTGCACCTGAAGTCCGAGCGCGTGAAGGGCCCGGACGGCAAGGAGCGCTTCGCCAACACCGCCCCCTACTCGGTGGGCCAGCTGGAGGAGATCGTCAAGGCCGCGGGCCCGAATACGGAGCCGCTGCTCAACAAGGACGGCGAGAAGGTCGGCACCGTCTACGGCTTCAAGGGCAACGTGATGCCGGCCTCGCGCGGCACCGGTCTGGTGGTCAACACCAAGTCCGTGGAGGCCAGCGACTTCAAGGTCGACGCCAAGACCCTGGACAACCAGTTCGCCTCCATGAAGGCGGCCAAGGAGGCCCAGGCGGCTGCCAAGCAGAGCCAGGCCGGTCCGGAGCAGACCGCCCAGGCCGAGCAGGTCGTCGAGGCCGAGGCCCCCGCGGTCGGCTGACACCGATCCACGGCTCAGCAGAACTCATTGAAAGGCCCCCGGAGAGACCTCTCCGGGGGCCTTTCGCATAGAGAGGAACGAATCATCATGGCAGATCTCAGTAAAAGTTCCCAGGGCCGACCGGAGCACGGCCAGCGCCCGACGTCGTACACGCCCGAGCAGCTGGCGGCGATCCGCGGGGCCACCCCCGATACCGGAGAGCAGCGGGGCCCGAGCTCGCAGGCGGGCCTCGGCGCGGTGCGGGGTCCCCGATACAGCGTGCCCTCCTCCCCCGCTCCCGGCCAGCCGGGCTCGAGGTTCAACCCCAACGTGGTCGAGCGGCGGCCGCGCCCGCAGGCTGAGCCGGCACCGGGGATGATCACTTCAGCGGATGTGCCGAAGCCGGAATCGTCCCGGCAGGAGCAGCCCCAGGCGAAGCAGGCCCATGCCGGCGGCACGGTTCAGGGTCCGGTGAAGGTCCCGCTCACCCAGCGGGCCGCCGGGTCGAAGGTCGGACAGGCCGTGCAGTCCGCGGGCCTCCGCGAGGGAGCCAGGCGGCTCGGCACCGAGGCCATGCAGGATGCCGCGGCCCACGCCCAACGTGCCCAGCAGTCTGGTGCATCGACCAGGGGCGTCGCCGCCAGCGCCGCCAGGGGAGCTGCCTTGGGTGCAGCCCGCGGGCTGCACACGGAGCTGGCCGGACATGGCGGACAGAAGGCCCCCCAGGGCTCCGCTGCCGGGGCGGACCTGGTCGGGCGGATGGGCTCGGTTGTCGGCCGTGGTGCTCAGGAGCAGCTGCCGGGCACCTCGCCGCAGGGACGGAAGCCGGTCAGCGAGAGGTACGACTATCAGTTCGAGGGCCAGGGCGGGCCCGAGGGCACCGAGCAGCAGCGCGGGGCCTGAGACAGGCGCGGAGGAGGAGAAGGCTATGGCGACGAACGATCCCAGCCCACTGAGCGGCACGAGCCTGCTGGAGCTGGGCCTGGACGAGATCACGGCCCCGGACGAGGGCAAGGACATGTGGGCGGAGGCCGGGCGCGCACTGGTCGACCGCGTGGGTGCCTCGATGCGTCAGCAGCGGGAGGCGAACGAGCGGGCACGGCGCGACCGGGAGTCCAGCAGGCCGCTGAGCGAGCGGTACGACTACCAGTTCGAGCAGGATGGGGCTTCGTCCCAGGAGGACCGCCAGCAGGGGCTGTGACAGCACCCCTACGGAGTGAATGGCCAGGAGGCCCCCGGATATGAGTCCGGGGGCCTTTCGCTGTCCTATCGCAGTCGAGCCGAATAGTGCCATGATAGACTTTCGACTGATCTATCAGATGAATTCAAGTCTTGGCGAGAGGTCTTCCACGGCATGTTCCATGAAGTGCACCTGAATGAGGGCTATCCGCTCCTGTCGAAGCTGTCGGACCCGCTCAAGAGGGCCGAGCGCGAGATCGTCGGCCGCGAGCACGAGAAGCTCCAGCTGCTGGCCTCGATGAGCAGGCCGGAGCTGTGCAACGCCCTGCTCCTGGCCGAGGCAGGTACGGGTAAGACCGCTCTCGTCCAGGCCACGATGGCCGCTGACGCCGAGCGGCTCTATCTCGAGGTCGATCCGTCCCGGATGATCTCCGAGGCCGGCGACTCGGACCGCATGGCCGCCATGCTCAAGGGCTTCTTCGACGAGGCCGAGCACTTCGTGGCGGACGAGAAGCAGGAGCTGGTCCTGTTCATCGACGAGTTCCACCAGATCATCCAGCTTTCCGATGCTGCGGTTGAGGCGATCAAGCCGGTGCTGGCGGCCTCCGGGGCACGCGGCATCCGAATCATCGCCGCGACGACCTATGACGAGTTCCACAGGCACATTGCGCCGAATCAGCCGCTGGTTGAACGGCTGCAGCGCATCAACTTGACGCCGCCGGACCAGGAGACGACGATCCGGATTCTGCAGGGCATGGCCGAGCACTACGACGTCGCCGACCAGTTCTACGACGATCACATCTACCGGCAGATCTATGAGTACACCGAGCGCTACATGCCGGCGAGCTCGCAGCCGCGCAAGTCGATCCTGGTGCTGGACAGCATGGTTGGCTGGCACCGCCTCACCAAGCGGGCGCTGAACCGCGATCTGCTCTCGGACGTGCTCCAGGAGTCCCTGGGCGTCAACGTTGCCTTCAAGGTCGACGGCGCGAAGATCAAGGAGCAGCTGGACTCGAAGGTGTTCAGCCAGGACCTGGCCACGCGTGCGGTCGCGCGGCGGCTGCAGCTGTCGGTCGCGGACCTGAACGACAAGGGCCGGCCGGAGGCCTCGCTGCTGTTCACGGGGTCGACCGGCGTGGGTAAGACCGAGCTTGCCAAGCAGCTGGCACGGCTGCTCTTTGGTGACGACCAGCGCCACCTGATCCGCTTCGACATGTCCGAGTACGCCCAGGACTCCTCGATGGACCTGTTCCGCTCCGAGCTGACGAAGCGGGTCTGGGACCTCTCGCACGCCGTACTGCTGTTCGACGAGGTCGAAAAGGCCTCGGCGATGGTCACCCGCCTGCTGCTGCAGGTGCTCGACGACGGCCGGCTCTCCGACGACAACAACCGCGAGGTCAGCTTCCTGAACACCTACATCGTCATGACGACGAACGCAGGCTCGGAGATTTACAAGACCATCGCGCAGTACGCGGCCGACGACACGGGCTCGGGCGAGCAGCTGCTGAAGTACGACAAGCTCATCCGCCGCTCGATCACCGAGACCTCGGCGGATAACCGCTTTCCGCCCGAGCTGTTGGGCCGTATCGACGCCATCGTCCCGTTCCAGCCGCTCTCTGAGGACACGCAGCGCAAGATTGTGCGCAACAAGCTGCGCCACATGGTGCAGGAGGTCCTCATCAAGCACAACGTGCGGGTGGACATCGACCAGAGGGTCCTGCAGTACCTCATCGACGACAAGGGCGACACCGACTCCAATGCCGGCGGTGCCCGTGGCGCGGTGGCGAAGATGACCGACGAGGTCACCACCGGAGTGGCGACGTTCATCAACGAGCATCCCTCTGAGCGGCGGATCCGGATCGACGTCGTCGGCGAGTTGGCGAGCGACCACAAGGACATGCTCACCTCCGAAGCGTGCATCGAGGTGAGCGCCGTGCGCTGATCTGCGCCAGCGGCCATTGCGGGCCATTCGGCGTCGTGTCGGATTGCCTATCATTGCACCTATCGACTTATAAGCGATAGGATACTCATAAACCAGGCGAACTGCGTTTCATCATCGAAGGGATCGACACCAATGGGCATTCTGGGCACGGCTGCGGGAAGCCGGAACAAGGATCGGAAGAAGAAGCCTGACGAGCTGCTGTCGTCCGTGGTCAGGGAGACGGCGATCCCCGCAGCAGTCGAACTGCTGCGGTCGAACGCGAAGTTCGTCTTCCCCAGCGGCACGGCGTGGGTCATGCTCGTGCTGGCCGCCGAGTCCATCGGAGGGCTGAGCAAGCGGCACGGCCGCGACGAGGCGAAGGGCTCGCTCATCGAGCTCATTGACTCCGACCAGATCAAGACCGTCGCCACGGCAGAGATGCTGGGCGAAGAGGTCTTCGGCATCATCCCCAACACGGAGACGCTTGCGCGCATGGAGGAGTACTCGCTCCTGGCTGGCGCGGAGTACTCCTGGGCCGTCGTCTGGCAGAAGCCCAGCGGCGAGCTGTTGGTGGACCTGGTAGCCGAGGCCACGTTCAAGCAGGCCCAGGAGGTCGCTTCCGGCACGCTGAGCCTCGAGGAGGCTGTCGGAGCGCAGGCCTGGCGCGAGCACAGCGGCGTCACCACCGACGAGCCCGGGACCCTTCCCGCGTCGGACGCGGACGCTGTTGCTGCCGTGGATACCGCCGACGAGGGTGACCCGATCTTCGACTCGATCCCCGGCGGGGACGAGGGTGCCGGTGACGAGCCGGTCTTCGACGCTGCGGGCGATGAGCCCGTGTTCGACGACGAAGCCGTCGACTTCGGAGACGAGGACGCGGCCCCGGTTGCGGTGGAGCCGGAGCCCGGCTTCGACGGCACGGCCGGCTTCGAGGAGTTCGATGAGGAGTCCGGTCCCGTGACCGCCGACGATACGGCGTACGCCCCGGCTGAGGAGGAAGCCGTCCTGCTGGAGAACCAGGAGCAGGTGCGCGAGGTCATCGCCCGCCGCTTCCTCTCCGAGGACCTGGACCTCGACGTGCGCCTGGACGAGTTCAATGCGACCTTCGCCATCGGCGCGCCGGTCGTGCAGATCGAGGTGCCGCAGGGTGCGACCGAATGGCTCGGCGACCAGGTCGCCCAGCTCAACCGGCAGGCCAACGCCGATCTTGCCCAGCTGCGGTGGGCGCACGAGGACGAACTGCGCACGCTGTACGTGAACCTCATGTCGGCCCACGTCGAGCAGGTCATCCGTGACGTGGCCACCGACCGCGAGGGCTCGCGCTACAAGGCACTCAAGGACGGCACCGAGGCGGCGCACCGCGAGCGGGAGTCCGAGAAGGAACAGCGGATCCGCACCCGCAAGGCCGAGATCGTCCAGGACTACGAGGCCCAGGCGAAGAAGCTCGCCGAGCAGGCCGCCCTCCAGGCGGAGATCCAGTACAAGGAGCGCAACCGCTCCCGCATGGAGCGCGAGCAGGCCGACGCTGTCGCCGAGATCGAGCGGATGCTCGAGAACTCCTACTCGCACGACCGCCAGGAGATCCTGCGCGTGCGCCGCTCCGACGCCGCCCTGAAGATGCAGGTCGGCACTACGCGGATCTTCGAGGTCCTGGCCGAGAAGCAGAAGGCCTACCTCGAGGCCGAGGAGCAGCGTCTGGGGCAGTGGAAGGCCGAGATCCAGCGGATCGTCGACGACAACCGCAAGGCGGACATCGCCCAGGCCGAGGCTCTGGCAGAGCACCAGCGCACTACCGACGAGATCGGCGTCCTGCGCCGCGAGCAGGAGGCGCTGCTGGAGTCGATCCGCAACGAGCACGCCGACCGCATCCGCCGGATGGAGGACGAGCTTGACCGCAACCGCAAGGACGCGATCACCCAGATGCAGGCCCGCGAGACGGAATGGCAGCACAGCCTGTCCCTCGAGAAGGAGAAGACCGACTCGGCCACGCAGCGCAACACGGACCTGCTGCAGCAGATGGAGGTTGTCGAGGACTCGGTCAAGCGCCGTTACGAGGCGCGGCTGGAGGAGATGGCTGCGGACAAGGAGTCCTACGCCAGCGAGCTGGCAAGGGCTTCGGAGATCCAGAGCCGCTACAACAAGATGCTCATCGCCCTGATCGTCGCGCTGCCCGTGCTCGGCGGCCTCGCCGGCTTCATCGGCGGGGCAGCCATGGGCGGCTGATCCGACTCGGAGATCGACGGGGTCTGACGGCGCATGGGGCTCGCACCCCGTGCGCCGTCGGCGTCTTCCGCAATCACAACAGGCGCAGGACACACAGACACACGCGGAAACAGGCAGGGAGAACCATGGCAGGCAGCAAGCGCAGGGCGGCACGGCCCAAGGCCAGCGGCTGGGAGAAGATCTCGGCGCGTCGGCCGGAGGAGACGCTGACGAACCGGGACGTCTATGAAGACCAGCAGCTGGACCGCGGCGAGCGGCTGAGCAAGAAGTCGAACACGTCGGGCCTCGTGCTCGCCGGCGTCGCGGGCCTGCTGGTCGCGATCGTGGCGTGGGTGCTGTACTCGGTCATTGCTACGGCAGTGCTCACGCTCGGGGCGACGATGGGCGGTGGCCTGGGCGGAAACAGCGGCGGAAAGCCGGACTCGTACTACGTGGAGGACACCACGACAGGCCAGGGCGGGGCCCCGATGACGTGTTACCGCGCCGTCAACGAGAAGGGTAACCCCGAGATCGGCTCGAAGTGCTACCCGGATCTCAAGGACGTCCCGGTGCCAGCGTGGTGGACCCACGCAGGCAGCGCCGCCCAGGACGCCCCGAAGGCTGACCAGGGGGCCACGCCCACGGCGACGAACGTCGGCGGGCAGCTGGGGTCCGTCACCGGGTTCAAGCTCTTCCTGACGCTGGGATCGGGCGCGCTGGTCATGATCGTGATCTCCACCTGGACCGGACGCCAGGTCGCCAAGCACAACGCGACGGTCGACCACACGGACATCAACGACCACCGCAACGACCAGCACATCGCGCTGCCGGAGGAGGTCCAGCAGAACTATGACTGGTTCCCGGACGCCGGTGCGCACTCGGGGGTGCAGGTCAGCTCGATGATCAGTCACATGATGCTCAGCAAGAAGGGGCTGGGCACGGTCAAGGTCTCCCGGCGCGCAGAGTCCGACGTGATTGACCAGGACGGCAACATCGTCTACTACAAGGGTGAGGTCATGGACGGCGACGACGGCGAGCCGCTGGTCGAGACCCTGCCGCTGATCGACGAGGAGTTCGGCGAGGCGCTCTTTGACGCCTCGGGCCTGCCCCGGGACAAGCGGCTGCGCCGGAAGTATGACGCAACGGTGATCCCGTACAACCCGCCGACCGAGGAGAGCCGGCGCAAGGCCAAAGAGGCGAAGGACCCTGGGAAGCTCCAGGGCGCGAACCGTGACAAGCTCGGGCCCTACCGTACGGTGTCGGACCTGATCACCGATGACTGGGAGTTCCCGGCGTACGAAGTCCAGCGCCCTGCCGGTGCCTACATCGTCGACACTGCTCCCGTGAACACGATGGTGCTGGCCATCACCAGGGCGGGCAAGGGTCAGACCTACATCGAGCCGATGATCGACATGTGGTCGCGGGAGAAGAAGCCCTCGAACATGGTCATCAACGACCCCAAGGGCGAGCTGCTCGTCAAGAATTACATCCCGCTGGTCACGCGCGGCTTCGAGCCGGTGCAGTTCAACCTGATCAACGCGATGAAGACCGACATCTACAACCCGCTGGGCATGGCCGCCGACGCCGCCCGCGAGGGCGACTCGACCAAGTGCGCGCTCTACATCGAGAACATCGGCGAGGTTTTCTTCCCGCTGGACGGCGGTGAGGACCCGGTCTGGCCGAACGCGGCGAACAACGCCTTCAAACGGGCCGCCTACGGTCTCATCGACTACTACCTCGAGGAGGAGCGTGAGCTGCGCGAGTACGCAGCAGCCACCGGCATGGACCCGGGCACGCTGGAGCAGCGGCTGGACGACATGTGGGGAAAGGTCACGCTGTACAACTGCTACCAGCTCTTCGTGCAGCTGACCTCGAAGAAGTGGAAGAACCCCGCTGCCGAGCTGGAGAAGCGCATCAAGAACGGCGAGTTCGAAGAGGACGAGGACGCCCTGGCCGAGGAGCAGGCCAAGGTCGCCGAGAAGGACTTCCTATGGGAGGGCAAGGCCGAGCAGGACCTGCTCACGCTCTACTTCAACGCCACCCAGGCCCTGCCGCGCAACTCGATGCGCACGCTCGTCGGCAACGCCCACAACGCCCTGGTCGCCATGGCCGGTGCGGAGAAGATGATGTCCTCGGTCTACGGCATCGCGATCACGGGCATGAGCTTCTTCACCGACCCGACGATCTCGACCCTGACCTCGGGCAAGCCGAGCCAGAACACTGACCTGGCGGGCCTGTCCTTCCCGCGGCGGCTGGGCGTGCGGTTCTCGCCGAACTTCATGAAGCGCGACCACCTGCTCGGGCAGATGGCGAGCTGGTCGGCGTACGCGGACCCGATGTTCACCCAGAACCTTGGCAAGGACTTCGAGCACTCGGAGATCGTCGGCCGCGTGGGCTGGGCGCGCTACAACTTCAAGGGAATCTTCCCCGGCGACGAGGCTTGGCTGAAGCTGGAGCTGAAGAACCCGCAGAGCGGCATGCTCGTGCGCACTTTCTACTTCCACTTCCGCAAGAGCTGCCAGCTCTCCCTCAACGGCCGGCACTTCGTGGTCGAGCCGGTCACCGGCAAGAAGATCGTGAAGAACGGCGTGCTGCGCGAGCTGCGACCGGTGCGGGAGGGTGGCACCCGCGACGGGAAGATCCTCTCGTTCCAGCCCGGCGACACGACCTTTCCGAGCCGCAAGCTGGACTTCTCCGGCGGAGGGCACCCTGAGGAGGTCGAGGTCCGGGCGCGCGCGATCACGCAGACGATGGCGCGGTACTCGGAGTCGCCCAAGGCGGTCTTTCTCGTCACTCCCCCGCACCTGATGAAGTACGCCAAGCTGATCCTGATCCTGGTCAAGCAGCTGGTGGACGTCTCGTTTGACCAGTCGTACATGACCAAGTCGAACCAGAAGCCGCTCTACCGCACCCGGTTCATGCTCGACGAGCTCGGCAACCTGCAGTCCGACGGTAATGGCATCGCCGGCTTCGAGACCATGCTCTCCATCGGCCTCGGCCAGGAGCAGCAGTTCACGCTTATCCTGCAGACGCTGCAGCAGCTGCGCGACGTCTACGGCGAGTCGGTCGACAAGATTGTGCAGGGAAACACGAGCAACATCGTCTTCCTCAAGTCGACCGACGACTCGATGATTGAGACGCTGGAGAAGATGAGCGGCAAGACTCACCGTACCCACGCCAGCTCGAAGCAGATCACGCAGAACCTGGACAAGGTGGTCGGCGGGAAGACGGACGGAGCGATTTCGCGCACCTGGTCGACGGAGGAGGAGCCGCTGATCAAGTACAACGATTTCGCCTTCCTCTCGCCGCGCAACTCGATCGTGCTGCGCGCCGGCGACGCGCCGGTCTGGAACCGCAACGAGACGATCCTGCCGATGTCATTCAAGCTGCTCGGCAACACGATCACCCACCCGGGGCACGAGTACTCGCTGCAGACGATCCCCACGCTCAGCTCCGCGATGGAGTTCGACGTGCGCATGAACCAGCCGGACTTCGTCAAGATGCTCGACAAGCGCATGGCCCAGGCGGTCAGGGCGGCCGACGCCAAGACGCTCTACCAGGAGACGTACGACTACAAGGACATCGACATCGAGCGCCTCGACCCGGACGTCTACTCGGACGAGGTCATGGAGGTCATCACGCGGATGGTTTTCACCGACGAGAGTGGCGATCCCAATGCCCCGGTGGTCGTGGACCCGGACGACTACGAGGCCATGATGCTGGGCAACGACGAGGAGTTCCTGGAGGACGTGGAGGTGGCCGCGACCGTGGCTGCCCACCAGGCGACGCAGAAGGACCACAAGCGCCTGGTCTACGCCGAGGGCACGGTCAGCAAGGAGATGCTGATCAATCTCGACGGCTCGGCGAAGGTCAAGGCCCTGGACCTTGAGATTGGTGAGGCGTACAAGACCGCGCTGGTGGAGATGCAGCGGGACCGCGAGCACTTCTCAGTCGGCGGGGACGGCGAGCTGCGCAGCGCCGACGGGTCAAAGACCTACATCAGCCAGGTCCGTTCCGATGCCTACACCGACGCCGCCCGCAGGATCAACGGCCAGATCAGCGACGAGGGCTCGCGCGTGTTCGCCGAGCAGGACGTGACCGAGGAGGATCTGCGGTCGCTGGCCACGGTCAAGGTGCACGCCGCCTTTTACACGTACCTGGCCTCGCTGCCCAGCTGGGAGGTCCTGGCCGACGGGGCTTTCGACCGGGCCATGGCCGTAGAGATGAAGTCCCGGGGGTAGTGCCGGCGGGTCTATTCGCTCCGTGCCGGGACAGTCGATGCAATTCGACTGTCCCGGCATTCGTCTTTTGGCTCGTTTCTGACTCGTCTATCGCCTCCATTCGGAATCATAAGGGTATGATCTATACATAGTTATGTCCCCGAGCGTCCACAGGAGGCTGAGTAGCAATGAAGAAGGCACACGGACTGAGGCGGTACTTCTACGAGTACGTCTTCTACAAGGCAGTCGAGCAGGCCCGGGAGCAGAGCGGGGAGATCATTCCGATCTCCCAGGCGAAGGCCATCCGTGCACGGGTCGACCAGATCCTCAGCCAGCGCGGAACCGCCCTGGCTGATCCCGGACTCGGCGTCACCGCGTGTCTGACTGCGATCGACACGGCCTTCTCCGAGCGCGTCCCGGACTACGAGGCGCAGTTCGGCGACCACTCCCCCGCCAACGAGCGCTACCAGACGCTGCAGCGCGAGTTCACCCGTGCCACGGGCGTCGGAGCGGAGATCGACCCGCGTTCGGCGCGGCTGCCGATCAGCCCTTACGACCCGGCCTGGTCCGAGCGCGCGACGGTGAAGCGCGCAGGTACCGAGCTGCTCTACATTCCCGACGAGACGATCGTGAAGAACGCCGGCGGCGAGGTGGAGTCCTTGTCTGAGCCGCGCCGCGGGAACATGACGCTCTGGCGGCTCGACGAGGACGGTAAGCCGTACGAGGCCGGCCGTGCCATGACCAACGACGACGCCGCAGGCCTCACGGCGCTCATGGACAAGATGAGCCGCCAGGAGTACGACCAGGTCCGCGAGTGGGTCATCGACGGCGGACGCGACCCGCAGACCGGCCGCGTTGACCGCAACCGTTTCATGTCCCAGCGGGCGGTGGCGCGCTCGGCGGCGCTGCTCGAGGAGCTGAAGTCCCAGGGCGTGGCCTACGAGGTCCTGCGCGACCGTGAGCCCGGGCAGATCAAGGCCCGGATCTCCGGGACCGGCATGGAGATCCGTCTCACTGACACGCGCCAGGAGGAGTACGCCGGGGCGCGCATCTACGACAACGGAACGGTGCTGCGCTACAGCACCAATCACCGGGTGCCCGGCGGCATGGCCGTGCCCGCCCCGACTTCCGAGGACGCCGTGCGGCTGTTGCGTTTCGCCCAAGGCCTGCCCATCGAACGCCAGGATCTTCCCGGCACGGTGGTCGGCGTCGTCGGCTCCAGCCACCCCGAGCATGGCCGCGGCCGCTCCCTCATCGACGTGCCGGACAGCTATCACGTCGACCGCGAGAGCATGTTCGTCGTCGCGGACTATGTCGTCCCCGGTGAGAGCGCCCCGCGCCCCGGGTCCAAGGTCATGCTGCGCCGGGATGCCAAGAACCACTCCCTGCCGACCTTCTTCGTGGATGCAGAGCCGGCCGAGGCCTACGGTCGCGAGGCCGTGGACACCGCGCGGGAGAACCTGCGCGCCGCCCTGGGCGTCGAGGAGCTGATTCTGCGCGCGGAGTCTGAGCTGCAGCGCACCGGGGGCGCGCTCGACGAGATCGAGCCCCCGGAGTATGCCTCTGACCCCGAGGTCGCGGCGATCCAGCGCTCTTACTGGGACGTACTCACCGGAGCGCGCAGCGAGCTGCTGCGTCCGGGCGCGACCGAGGAGATGTACCAGGAGCGCCTGGAGGAGATCGGCGAGCTGCAGGCCGGTGAGCTTCCGGACCTGGGCAACCTCGTCTATGGTGGCACGGCCGCCGACAAGGTCCGTGCGCACGCTGATGACGTTCCGTTCGAGCTGGTCGGCACCTGGGATGCGGAGCCGCACCTGATCGACGGCGAGTGGCTCGACCAGCGCTTCGACCCCGCCCGCGTCGCCAAGTACATGACCAGCCCGACCGGCCAGTGGTCGAACCTGGACAACCTCGCCTCGGCGCTGCGCCGCTGCGGGGTGCCTCCCACCGAGCTCATGGGTACCAGCTTCCAGGCGACCCGCTTCAAGGACCGGATCGTCTCCTTCCACACGGCCACCGCCGCCCCCATCGCCGAGCATCCCTCGGAGTTCATGCGTCGGATCGGTCAGACCGTCCGGGAGAGCATCGAGCGCAACGCCGCGACGCCGGGTGAGATCCTGGTCGACGCGCAGGGCGTCATCAGCTGGACCGCCGAAAAGCTGCGTCGTGACGGCAAGGCCACGCCGGTCTCCGGTGAGATCGGCCAAGTCTTCGATGTCGGCAGCCATGGGGAGATTGTCACGCGCTTCGCCAGTGGCGAGAACGCGCTGATCGTCCCCGGCTACGAGGCGCGGATCAAGGCCCAGACCCCGGGCGAGGCCCCCAAGTCGGTCGAGGAGCGCACGGTGCTGCGCGGCTACGAACAGCTGATGCACGAGCGCATCCAGTACCAGCTTGCCGGTGACCTCGTCTCCGGCCGCAGCCGGACCGGCGAGCCGGCCTCGCTGAACGCGGTGTACTCGCAGCTCTACGGCACCAAGCACCCGGTTGACTTCATCGAACGGGCCACGACGTATGAGGTCGACCCCGCCACCGGCAAGGCCACCGCACGACTGGACGAGTGGACGGCCTCGATCCTCGAGACCGAGGCCAAGCGCGTGCGCTACTCCAACGAGATCAAGCAGGGCTCGACGATCTACGCCGAGTACCGCGCCGAACGCGATCGCACCGACCCGGCCGACGACAACGTCTTCGACGCCTGGCGGCTCACCGGTGGACGGAACATGACGGTGCTCACGGGAACCGACCGTAACCATGTGACGGCTCCCGGCGGCTTCTTCGATCCGGTGATGACCGGCGGCGCGACCAACCAGGGCATCGTGCGCTACCTCACCGAGGACGCCGCCGTGCGCCCCGACGGCACGATTGAGCCGGGTGACCCGGAGACCGTGACCGGCTCCCGCGCCCCGCTGATGAGCCGGCCGGAGCTGGAGACGCTGCGCTATGACCCGTTCGACCGCCAGCAGATGACGGCCTCGACGATCATGCAGTCTTCCGAGGTGACGAAGCCGACCGGCACCGCTCTGATGACCTTCGGCGGCTGGACGGCCGACGACCCGATCGTGGTGTCGACGGAGTTCTCCGAGCGGCATCGCATCCGCGGGGCCGGTGGCCAGCTGCGCGACCTCGTCGTGGGCGACAAGATCAGCGATCTGCACGGCAACAAGGGTGTCGTCTCTCTGGTGGTCGACCGCCACATGGACCCGGACGAGGCGCGTGCCCAGGGCCTGGAGCAGGAGGTGGCCTGGTTCAGGGAGAACCCGGGCATCGACGTGGTGATGAGCCCGTTCTCGCTGATCTCCCGCCGCAACGCCGGATCGGCGCGCGAGCTGATGGGTGGTGCCGTGGGCGACATCCGCCGCCCGGCCGTCCAGGGCCCCGATGCCGGGCCGGTCGACGGAGGGTTGGGCGAGATGCGGTTCGTGGTCACCCACATGGCTGTCGACGAGAAGACCAAGATCTACGACGACGAACAGGTGCGCGCCGGCAAGGGGCGCAAGGCCTCCTCGCAGCTGGCCTGGGCGCTGCAGTCCCAGGACTGCCCGGCGATCATGCGCGAGTTCTACGGCCACAACTCCGGTGCCGAGTCGAACCTGCGCGAGTATCTGCTGGTGGCGGGACTGGACATGGAGGCCGACGGCACCCTGCGTGTCGTGGGCCAGGCCGAGAGTGTCGACGAGCGGCCCGAGCGCCGTCTGATCCCGATGCCGGAGCTGATGCGCACGCAGCCGCGCAGCGAAGGCGCGACGCCGGGGCTGAACACCACGGCCATGCGCAAGTCCTTCGGCGACCTGATCGGCGATCGTGGCGGCGACATGGAAATCCCCTTTCCGCTGACCTACCCGACGAGTCAGCTGACCGAGACGGTCAGCGCGACTTCGTGGAAGCTGCCGGTGCTCTCTTCGCACCTGCGCAGCGGCCAGGAGTTCGACGACGGCACGTCCGTCACGCATGACTACACGCGCAGCTATCAGGACGTCTTCGTCGAAGCCTGCCGCTACCGGTACATGGCCGAGCAGCTGGACGACCACGGCCTGTCGCCGGACAAGCGCGCCGAGGTGCGCCGGGGCATGAGCGAGTCTGTCTCGCGGGCCCAGCGTGCCTTCGAGGCGATCACCACGGACGTGCAGAACCGCGTGCTGACCGGCAAGAACAACATCTTCAAGACCGGGCTGATGAGCTCGCGCCTGTCGGACTCGGCCACGATGGTCTGGACCGCCGACCCTCGGCTGGACATCGATCAGATCGCTCTGAGCTCGGTCAAGGCCGAGCAGCTGGGCCTGGCCGAAGGCGATCACGCGCTGGTCTGGCGCGACCCGGTCCTGCGCGACGCCGGCGTGCGCTACATGCGCGTGGCGATCGACGACCGGCTCACCGGCGCGGCGATCAACCCGGTGATGGACCAGTGCTTCGACGGCGACTTCGACGGTGACGCGGTCGCCGTCGTGAGGCTGCACAGCGAGGCCGCCAAGGCCGAGGCGATGGCCAGGCTCTCGGTCGGAGCGAACCTCCTGGACACCGGCGTGGTGAAGGCCGACGGCTCGCACCCGCTGGCCATGCAGGTCTCGCTGGACACCCAGGTGGCGCTGTCCAAGAGCCCGGAGCTGGCGGAGAGCCTTGAGAGTGTCGTCAAGGAGGCGAACCGCCTGCGGTTCGTCAGCGATCCGCACGAGGTTGCCGCCGGCCACGAGGTCCTCGTCGAGGAGCTCAGCGATCTCTATCGCTCGGCACAGCGCGGCGAGTTCGGCTCGGCGCTGACCTTCAGCAGCCGCGAGGCGCACTTGCAGAGCGTGCGCGAAGTCTGCGTCGAGACCGGGGCCAAGGGTAGCGAGAAGAAGCTCGGGGACTACGCCCGCAACCTCGGCGACGAGCAGGGCACGCCGGGCATCACGCAGGAGGACCAGGAGGCCTCGATGTTCGCCACGGCGATCAAGGCCCACGGCACGGGACTGGGTGGCTCGTTCTCCCAGCGTGCGGTGCGCGCCCTGCGTGGCGCTGACCTGAAGGCGGTGCTTGAGGTGACCTATCCGGTGACCCAGTCGATCCTGCAGGCCAAGCACGACGCTGCGGAGGCACGGCACAAGTACGAGATGCTGCAGGGTCCCGGGCGCGATCTGTGGCGCGGCCGCAAGCTCGAGCACACCGGCCCCGGCCAGTGGCGTCCCGAGTTCGCCGACGGCGAGGCTGTCCAGGCCACGGCCGAGGAGTGGGAGGCCCAGTTCGTCGAGTTCTACGAGGCCAAGGACGGGTTCAACGTTTCGGTCAACCCGGACTGCGTCGCCCGTGTCGCCCGCGCGCTGGAGGACCCGAAGTCGGGCCTGGTGCGCAACCTCGAGGAGGACCCGTCCCTGGCGGGCACGGTGATGGACCGTATGGCCTACGGCGGCGACTTCGAGGCGCTGGTGCAGGCTGCGAAGAATCGCGAGAGCGTCTTCGACGGCGAGAAGAACGAGCAGTTCGCCTCAGCGGGCACCCGCCGTGCCCGGGCCGCGGCGGCGCGCGAGCTCGACGCGTTCGCGGCGCACGGCCTCGACGGGCTGGACGGCCTGGAGTCCGCGGAGGCCGCGGTGGATGCCGCGGTCCTCAAGCGTGACGTGCTCGCGCAGACCGGGGACGGGGCCGCCAGGGCGCGCGGTGCCAGCCGGCGCTCGGCACACGCCGTCGGCGTGGGCGGCCGTCGCCCGGCCTGGACGCCGAGCTACGAGACCGGGCAGCAGCAGAGTGACGACGACTATGGACTGGGAGGCTGACATGACACAGGACACGGAGCAGGAAATGGGTCCGGGCGGCAGGGGCCGGGGGCGCAAGGCACTGCCTGTCGACCCGTTGGGCGACGTCCATGCCGTGTACGGGATGGACGGCGGGGAGGAGGACATCATCGACGCGGAGATTGTCGACGAGCCGGAGACGCAGGCCGGACACGACACCTCACGCGGGCAGCGCGAGCGGCTGCGCGACCGTGCCCGCGGCTTCTTCGGGGCCACGACGCGGGAGCGGACCGAGGAGCGGGAGCGCCAGCGTGCACGCGACCAGAAGCGCGCTGCGGCCGACGATGACGGCCTCGACGACCGGGAGCGGCTGCTGAAGCTTCGGGCGGAGACGCGGCTGGCGGGCGAGGCGTACATGCAGACGCTGCGCGATTCGAAGCTGCTCGTGCCCGGCTTCAACGACGGGGAGCGCACGAAGGAGTTCGACGCGATGCACGCGGTCTACATGCAGATGATGATGCAGGGCTGCCTGCGTCCGCTCACCCGCGGCGTGAACCCGAACTCGGTCATCCAGGCCGCCGGCATGATGATGGCAATGCGGATGCTCGCTCCTGACTTCAGGAAGGAGATGGACTCCTACCTGCAGCCGTTCAAGGACAAGGTCCAGGACCGGATCGACGCGAAGACCCGGCACATCGGCGAGAGGGCCGAGCGCCAGGCGGCCCTGGTCGGAGATCTGTTCGGGGGCGCGCCGGAGGCGCAGGAGGCCGCCGGCGACGACGGCGGGAAGCAGTCCGGGAAGTCGGGCGGGCGGTGGGGCACCAGCAGGGACGACTTCCTTTCCCGACGCTGGCGTACCCGCCTGGAGGACCTGGAGCGCCGCGAGCGGGGCAACCGTGAGTTGTTTACTCCCGAGTCGGCGGCCATGACCGAGGTCGCACTCATGGAGAACGCCTTCTGGAAGATGCGTGACCTCGAGCAGGACGCGAAGCAGATCAACGCCAGCTACAAGGCCCTGCGCAAGCGCCTGCGCCAGCAGATGGAGGACGACGGGCTCGACCGTGCCGAGGTGGTCAAGCGCGCCCGGACGATCATCGGCGAGCGGATGGAGTCCGAGCCGGAGCTGCGCCTGATGTTCAACGGCGTCGCGCACGGCCGCATCGTCAAGGCCCCGCCGCACGAGGCCCGCCTCGCGGGCACCGACAGGGTACGCGAGGTCTGGACCGGGGAGTTCGACGACCACCTGGGCCGGCGGATCCCCGACGAGGGCATGTTCACGCTGCGCCTGCCGATGGAGCCGGACGAGCACCAGGTGCAGCTGGCGGAAACCATGAAGGCGGCGATGCTGGACGGCGTCCAGCGTGGCGACGGACAGGCCCTCGGCGGCAGTGTCATGGGCTACATGATCGGTTTCGCGGCCAAGAAGCAGGGCCTGGACACCCGCGGGCTGCCCGAGGACCTCCAGCAGCGCCTCGACCAGTCCGAGAGCATGCTCGCAAGCATGGAGATCGATGGCCTCTCGGACGAGGAGCAGCAGCGTGTCTACTCGAACGCCTACGTGGACGCCATCGAGGAGCTGAACAAGGAGGACCCGGATTTTGAGCACGAGCTCAAGCTGGCCCTCGGCGAGGACTGGCAGGACACGATGCGGGCCGCGGTCGACGATCCCGCTACTTTCCTGGCGGCGCAGCGCACGCGGCCCCAGCCCTTCCGACAGGGGCCCGGCCCCTCGGCCCGGCCGGGGCCGGAGGGCCAGTGGAGCCGCGACCGCGGAGCCGAGGACTACCAGCCGGCATAGTCCGGAAACGAACGAGAAGGAGACAGGACCATGAGCGACGACCAGCAGGTAGAGCAGCAGGAGCGGTACGGTTCCCGGCTCGCCCAGATGTTCGGGTACGTCACGCCCGAGGACCGCGGTCGCTGGGAGCAGCAGCGTGCGCAGAACAAGAAGAACGTCAACGCAACCAAGCAGGGTGCGAAGTCCTCCGTGAGCTCGATGATGGAGTTCGGCGACAAGAACATCAACGCCAAGCTCAACGCGGCCCACCGGATCGCCGACCAGCAGCGGTTCGACGAGTCCCACGACAAGATCGTCAGCACACGGCGCGATCCGAAGACTCGGTCGATTATTGAGTCAGTTGACTACGAGTACAAGGACGACCGCCAGTCCATTGATCCGGATTTCGAGCTTTAGTTTGAATG
Source organism: Paenarthrobacter sp. C1 (assembly GCF_049315185.1). NCBI lineage: Bacteria > Bacillati > Actinomycetota > Actinomycetes > Micrococcales > Micrococcaceae > Paenarthrobacter > Paenarthrobacter sp. C1. The sequence continues at coordinate 2,719,742 of NZ_CP186052.1, forward strand.
GATACCGACAGGTCTGTGGATCGCTTTTCGACAGGCCTGTCGGATAAACTGGTTTTCAAGCAGTAAGCGGACGACGAGGGATGATAGGACAAAGGTGTGGGCATGAAGACGACGGTTCATCCGCGGATCAGCAAGCGTGGATTCATCTCGAAGGTGGCCGGCCGCAGCGGACAGCCGATAAGGGTGGTGAGTGAGGTGTACGAGTCGCTCATCGCGGAGCTCACCGACGCCGTGCGCCGTGGAGACACCGTCGTGCTCACCGGCTTTGGCCGCTTCGCCCGGCAGACGCACAAAGGCCACAAGGTCCGGTTCGGCAAGAAGGACGTGGATGACTACTCGGTGCTGAAGTTCTCCGCGTCACGCAGCATCAATCGACGGCTCGATCCGGACGCTGACCTGGGTGGCCCGGAGACCTTGCGGCTGATCGACGAGTTTGACGAGGCTGAGGAGGTCCTTGCCCGGGTGGCGGGATAGACGACGGACAGCTGCTGACAGAAAAAAAGAAGAACCCCGGCGATGCGGAAGCATCACCGGGGTTCTTGTGTCCGTAAGGGGCTGCAGGTGCCAGGACCGGTCCCTGTGCACGGCGCATCGTCAGGGGTCGCTTATGATCGCTCGGTGATCTCGTCTGAATTCCTTACCTGTACCTCCCATGTGCCATTGCTCCAGTCAGTGGTGCAATGCGATCCATTTGGCGTGATTGTCAGGTCGGCGGAACAGGACTGGGACCCGAGCACTTTGTTGTCCGCCCTCAGCCAGGCGTCGGCCGTTCTGGTCGCCATCATTGGAGGTTTCCTTGTCAGCAGGCTTGTTGCGATCTCCAGCGAACGCGAGGGCATCAGGAGGCTGGTGGAGGCAGCAGCTGGACGCATTGGGCACATTGAGGCGGACCTGAAAGAGGCCCATCGGACCCGATTGGACAGGGCGGAACGCTACTTCTACGAAGTGGCAGTGGAAAAACTGCTTGAAAATCCGTCCTTGGACTTGGATGCCCTGATTCAAGAGCGTGTCGCACGGGGAACGGCAGAAGAAGAGCTCAAACCGTACGCGGTTGCACTCCGGCAACGGGTGCAAAATGCAGTGCAGGCCATCAATTTGAAGCTCAGAAAAGGCGATACCAGGAATCTTGACCTTGAAGATCTCGTCGAGCGCGGTCTGGAAATCCCGGACGCCCACCAGGATCTTTATGAACAGGCATTCAAGCGCCGGCGCGCCTTCCTGCCAAAACCTCCCGCACTATCGATTCTTGGATCCACAGATCTCTTCGACTACTCAAATCTGGCAGCGGCGTTGAGACCGGACTGGGCGATCGCAGCGGACGTGCGACGACAGGATGAGGAAATCCGCGCTGAGGCTGATCTGAAGACGCAGCTGCGGGCTGCTGTTGCCGAGCGGGACCGCTTGAATGAAGAGCTGGCCCGCGTCGGCAAGCCAGAGGGAGTGGCTGCGGCCATGTGGATGCTGGGCCTCCTCTCGCTGGGAATCCTCGTACCTTTGGTCATGATGGCCTTTGAGCCCAAGGGCCTGGACGTCGTGTCCAAGATTCTGCTGCTTGTCAGCTTTGTCATCGGACTGGTGGCGATTCTTTGGTATGTGGGTTGGTTCTGGCTGAAGATCGGCAGTGACAAAACACAAGCTACGCCAGGAAGGTCCTCGGAAGCCCCGCCCCGGTAAAGGCCAGTAGTCACGCAATCTTGATGGCCGCCTTTTGCCGACGTTTTGCCGTTGCATTGCGAACCTCGGCGGCAATGCTCCAGGCAGCCGTTTCCGCAGTTCCGTTGGCCGGATGCACGAGAACACCGTGTGGGCCCGTGAGGCTTTCACCTGTACGGGTGCTGGCGTGCACGCAGTACCTGCGCTGGTTGTGCACGGTGTAGGTGACTTCCAACTCCAGTTCGACATCCCAGATGTGCTGCTGGTCCCGCAGAGCTTTCCTTGTCGCCGCCAGGAACATCAGGGCCGCGGCATCTTCAATCTGCTGTGAGGTGGGTTCCTTGTAGCGCCGGCCACCGGCAGTCCCGGCAGACCCAGCGGGGTTTGTAACAGCTTCAGTGGACATGACGACTCCTGTTTCGAATGTGGTTGGTTTCCCTGATCGAAGAAGGACCCGGTCACAGCTTTGCTGTGACGCTTCCCGGTGCTTGGTGCTGTATCCAGCCGGGAGGAAGCCTTGTTTCCACCCCTGCTTCGCTGGGCTTACGCTGTGCCCACGATGTTCGAAGGTTTGCCGGCCGCCCTGCATCCTCCTGTTGCCCTTGCTTTGGCCAAGGCCGTGGAGTCGATACCACGCGGTGACGCACTGTCCGGCGGCTCAGTCTTTGAGATGAAGTTCGACGGTTTCCGGGCAGTGTGTCTGGTCGGTTCGGATGGGGCGTGGCTCTACAGCAGACAGGGCAAGGATCTGAGCAGGTACTTTCCGGACGTGTTGGCTTCCGTGCGTGAGCAGATCCCTCCGGGCTGTGTTGTCGATGGCGAAGTTGTGGTGTGGTCCGAAGGGCGGCTGGATTTCGATGCGCTGCAGATGCGCCTGGTGAGCTCAAAGGCGGCTCTTGCGGAGCTCGTGATGAAAAGCCCTGCCTCGCTGATCGCCTTCGACGTCCTGGCAGTGGCGGGGCAGGATACCCGCGGGCTTCAATTCCGGGACCGCCGGGCTCTGCTCGAGGAGCTGGCGCGCGGGTGGGTTCCGCCACTGCATCTGTCACCGGCGACCAGCGACCGGGCCCTGGCGGCCACGTGGTTCAGTGACATGACCGCCACGGGCGTGGAAGGAATTGTGATCAAGGGTGAAGGGCAGACGTACGAGCCCCGGCGAATTTGGCTGAAGGTCAAGAGCAGAAGCGCCCTTGATGTGGTTCTTGCGGCGGTCATAGGTCCCATGGCGCACCCGCGGGCAGCGGTGGTGGGTTTGCCGGTACACGGACGGCTGCGGATTGTCGGCCGGTCCACGTCCTTGACGGCTCGTGCGGGAAGGGATCTGGCCATATATCTTCATCCTCCCCGGGGAAGGCATCCATGGCCGGAGGAAATCAGCGAACGGGTGCTGGACCGCTTCACCAAGGAGGGCGGCACCACTCGCTTGACTTTGGTGGAGCCGTTGGTGGTTGAAGTCTCGGCCGACATAGCCTGGTCGGGTCAGGCATTCCGGCATTCAGTCCGCCTCATACGGGTCAGGCCTGAGTTGTCGCCGACGGAAGTATCCCTCCCGGAAGGCTTCCAGCGTGCCTGGCGATAAAGAATGTAGCCATGTGAAGAATGGAGTCATGCGACGAGAAGATGAACCTGAAGAGTTCGAGATTGCCGACTCGTATTTTCAGGAGCTGAGGACCTGGCTGGGCTTCCGGGATTCCCACGAGGCGTGGATCCCGGAAGCCGGAAGCCGTCTGGCGCAGGACGATGGGCTCATCAAACCCCACCAGGCGTCGCACAACATCGCCAATGCGGTAGTCAGCGCGATCGATCATTTGCACGCGCTGGACAGCATCATGCTTGGTGCCGGAGCATCACATACTCTTGCCCCGTTCTCGCTGGTCAGGGCAGCCATTGAGTGCGCCGCACAGGCCGCCTGGATTTCAGCGCCAGAAGAACAGGCGACCAGGATAGTTCGTTCGCTGTCTCTGTCGCTGAAGGTAGCCAAAGACCGCGAGACTGCGTACAGCGAACTGGCACGTCGCCATCCGAATCTTCAGGGAACGCTTCCGGACTTCGACAGCGACAAGGCGCAACTGCAGGCTATTCTCGATGCCTCCGGGGCCGCTGGAAAGTTGATTCTCCCCAGCAGCACGCACATACTCACGCAGGTCCGCGACCTGGTGCCCAGGACGTCCGCCTTGTCCGTATGGCAGCTGTGCTCGGGTTTTGCCCACGGCAGGCGCTGGGCCGCGGATGCCGTGCTGAAGCCGGCGCAGTCAACTTCTCTGCCGGATGATGTCATCGCCAAGGAAAACCGGCCGACCATGAGGCTGCTTGTCTGGGCCCTTACCCCGGCTATGGATTTGATCCGGTACAGCCTCGAGCGGCATTCCGAGCTATCGCGGGCCTAAGCACCCAATTTGTGCCCGCTGAAGCAAGAATCGGCAGCCGGAGCGGGTTCCGCGAAAGATGCCGCGCGACTCAGTTATCCGCGATGGCGAAGATCACGATAATGATGATGATCGGGATGAGCAGCACGCCCGCGCCGGCGGTGAGGTGCTCCCAGCTGAACGGCGAGTTGAGGAAGGCGATGAAGCCATCCCACAGGCTACGGACGGAGCCTACGGCCCAGGCGAAGAAGCCGGTAGCCCAGCCGATGACGGCGGTGACCGAGACTCCACTTAGTGCGCACAGCCCCACGATCGTTCTGGTGTTCTTGAGCATGGCCAGTCCCCTCATTTCCGGTCCTCGAACAGCAGGTAGTAGAGCCCAATGTGCGGGGTGACGAGCACGGCGAAGGCCAGCCAGGCCCGCTTCGGGTCCTCGATCACCCATGTGATCCCGTCTTTGACGGGTTCGGCGTAAGCGATCACCGGCGCAAGAACATCGGTGCGGAAGACCACATGGAAGATGCCGTAGGCCATTCCCAGGGCGATCGCCAGGGCAAGGCTCCGGCGGATTGTCAGCTGCGCCCGCGGGCTCATCCCCCGGCGTGGTTCCTCGACGGCCGGAGCCCAGGCCTGGTGGTCCGTGTCGCAGTCGTGCATCACTTAATCCCGTTTCCATCGAATCATCATTCATGCCCATTCTATGAGAAAGGCTGAATGACGAACAGAAACGAGGCGCAATGGTCAGTCGAACTCGAGGTCTGCACCGACGGGTGCGGGTATGTCGAGCCCCCTGCCCGCCTGCGGGGCAGGGTTCTTCGCCGCGGATGCGCGGCGCTGGGCGGCGAGCTGGTCGAGGGTGACCCCGACGGGCCGCCCGAGGCGCTGGCCGGCTGTCCGGTAGACCTCACTGTCGCGGCGTGCGCCGATGGCGACGATCTCGCGCCGGGTGATGCCGCCGGGCGGCTCGGGCCTGATGTCGCGTGAGACGATGCGCAGCGGCGGCTTCTCATGGGGATCCGCACCGACGTAGGTTGTGTCGCAGTCGGAGAGGTCGGCAAAGCGGGAGTCGTAGTCCAGCGGCTTAGTCGGGTGGCGGCGGCCGTTGAGCCGGTGGAGCATGACGATGGTGGCCTCAAGGAGCGCCTCATCCCGGCTGTGCGGATTCTTCAGGGCGCGCTGGTTGAACCGTTCGATGTCCTGGCGGGCCCCGGGGCTGAGATGGACCTTGATCCGCAGCCCCTCAGTCATCGTCGAGCACCTTGCGGATCATTGACCGGGCCGGCTCGCCCAGCTCATCGCCGAGCTCATCGAGGGTCAGGCCGGGCTCCTCGGAGGCGTCGGAGGCACGGATGCGGCGGGAGAGCTCGGCCTGGAACGCAGCCTCGTCGGCGTGGACCCGCCGGAGCAGGTCGACGAAGTCGGCGAACGGGATTACGGCGGCCTCGGGGACGTTCCCGTCACCGAAGATCAGGGGTTCGGCATCCCCGGCGCGGAAGCGCTCGAGCAGGGTGCCCAGGTCGGCGGCGGTAATCTTCTGGGTCGGGGCGACGTTCACGGAGAACTTCGGCAGGGAGCCCTCGCGCGGGGCCTGGGGGGTCTTGTCGTCAGTCATGGTTCCAGTCTATTCGTGGTCGAATGGGATGCCAGTGCCTCATATCCCACCATTCCTGATGGACACTGAGTCGCTGGGGAATGGCGTAGCGGGGCAGTTGAAGAGAAGCAGGCCCGCGCCCTGCGGCCCACTGCGGGTCGAGGGCGCGGGCCATGCGTCAGAACTCGCCCGAGCCGGGCTGGACGTCGAACACCGGCACGCCGAGGGCCTGCCAGGCGCGGATCACCCTGGGCCGGTCATCCAGCGCGAGCCGGACGTCCCACCGCCCGCGGATGAAGGCCTCGTAGATCTCGGGCTTGACGATGTCGTCCGGCCGGCGGTCGCCCTGTCCGCGCATGAACAGAGGGCAGCTGGCAGTCCACTCCCCCACATGTTCGATGAGCCAGGCGTAGGTCGCGCGGCCGACGTCCCAGCCGTTGTCGTCCATGACCGGCCTGCCGGAGCAGAACACGATCTCAAGTCCGGCAGCGTGCAGGGCGCGCACGGTTTCGATCACTGGCGGGTTGGGCAGGTCCCAGGGGACGAGCCGGTACTCGTGGTGTCCCCTGATGAAGCGTCCGTCGGGAAGGGTGTGCGTTGCGACCGTCCCGTCGATGTCGACGATCACGGCCGGCGAGATGACCGCGGCCGTGGCAGTGCTGATTTCTGTCATGGTGGGTCCCTCCTTCCGGGCGGTGAGGCTATTCAGTAAACGGACGCTCGGCCTCGACGTCGAGCGGGACGATCGTCCCGAAAAGTCCTGCAGCATGCTGTGACCCGTGCGGGACTGCCAGCAGGTCGGGACCATCGGGCATGACGCCGGACTCTCCGCATGTGGGACACGTCCATGTCCAGGTGACGGGCGCGTGCACAACGCGCCTGTCGATGATCACCCAGTCGAAGCGGTCAACCCAGTCCTCGCGGCCGAGAGGCTGACAGAGATCGGCGTCGAAGAGCGCATCGGGCACTGGTGTCCGGCTGCTCATCGCACTCCTTCTTCGGCCGGTGCGGGACCGGGCTGGGGCCACCCAGTACTCCCCGAGGGGCTGGATGGTCCCGTTCTCATGGCCATGGCAGGTCAGTTCGAGAGAGCCCGCCCATTCGTGGGGACCCTGGGTGATCGCGGTGCCAGCCGGCACCTGCAGCGGAGCGTGGTCGTGGCCGTGGTAGTCGCGGCAAGCCGACTCGTCGTCGTTCACGAGCTTGAGGGCGCAGCACGCGCAGAGGATGAAAACACCGCTGGCCAAGGTCAGTCCCCGCCTTCCTGGTTGTCGTACTGGCTGACATAGCCGATGAGAAAGTTGTCGTCGACCGGATCGAAGCCGTGCCGCTCCGTGAACTCCGTGTGGTACTCGGCAGGGTCCCGGTCTCCCAGGTGCGGCCGGACGGAGCCGATCGCGTTGGCGATCCACTCCAGTTCGTCGGCACCGGACCACTCCGGCTTGGTGCCGAGGCCGAGGGCAATGGCGTCGACGATGTCGGTGTCGGTCACAGGTCCGGGGTTGCCGTTGGTCCGGGACAGCGGCCTGCGGCAGTCGGGGATGAATCCCATGGCAAGCAGGACGGTCACCGGCAGGTGGTGGGCGTGCCAGATCGCGTCGGCGGCGTCAGTGGGGGAATCGCCCGAGGAGAGTCCGCCGGAGAGGTGCAGCCGGTAGCCGGCGACCTCGATGGTGTCCGTCTCGCTGGAGTTCAGCGCCTCTTCGAGCTCGTCGATGACCCTGCGGCCGACGCGTTTGATGACCTCCGGGCTCGGCTCGCCCTCGGCGTCCAGGTGCATGTCGGGGTCGAAGTCCTCGACCAGCTCCTCGAGCTGGGACTCGGGGTCGTCGAACCGGAACGATTCAGGGTCCGCGGTCTCCTCGACCATCAGGCGGCCGCGTTCGAAGTCGATCGGCTTGGTGCGGTCGGCCGGGACGGCGATGGCCGCGGTGAGCATATCGGCGCTCATGGGTTCTCCTTGGGTCGGGATGTGGGTGGGGTCGGCTCAGGCGGCGGATTGCTGTGTCTTCGCGGCGGCGTGCTCGCGGTAGAGGCGCACAGCCAGGTCGACGCAGTAGCAGGTGAACAGGAAGTGGATGTCCCAGTCGCGCAGGTCCCACTCCCAGGTGTCGGAGCCGACGGTGTCCTCGTGCTCAGCCAGCCATTTGTGGGCCTCCGACTCGCTGTCGGCGTGCCAGCGGGCGTCTTCGATGATTTCCATGCGCCGCTCGGCAGGGGAATGTCGTGGGACCTCGATGTCGGCGAGCTCCATCCAGTTGTGTTCCTCTGTGAGCCGGTCGAACTTCTCGTCGGGGATGCCGTCGGTGCTCCAGAGGGCAGCGCGCGCGGCAGCGGCCGCGTTCCGGCGCTCGTGGTTCAGCACGGTGCCGGTGGCCGCGAGGTGCTCCTGGGCGTTCCAGTGGGCCTCGAAGAGCGCCAACTGTGCGTCCCCGTCAAGGCCGCGCAGTTCGTGCAGGCGCGCCAGCAGCGCCAACTGCTGATGGTGGACCTCCTGGGCCTCGGTGCCGAGTCCCTCGCTTTCTTCGAGGTGCTCCCGCACCAGCTGGATGAAGAGATCCGAGTCGTACTGCTTTACTTCGCGGGAGCGGCCGCCGCAGAGCTTCTCGGCCCAGTAGCGGAAGTCGATGCTTGGCGCACCGTCGGAGTAGTAGCCCTCGCTCTTGCCGGCCGACGCGAAGAAACCGATCATGTCGGGTTCTCGGGTGAACATGTAGCCGTCGGCGATGTCGCCGCTGGTGGCCAGGTGGCCGGGCCAGGTGGTGACGTCCCAGGACCACATGCGGGTCCCTGGGGCCTGGATCCTGAAGTGGCGGTAGAGATCCTCGTCGTGCAGAACGACGAGGACGTGCTCCCGGGTCTGGGCGAGAAAGTCGGCGTACGTACGGGCGTACGGGTTCTCGGGCTTGACGGTGTCAGGTGCGGACATGGCGGGTCCCTTCCGGGTCTGCTGGTCAGGGTTGTGGTCGGGGCCGTCCGCTCGGGCGGTGCTCAGAGGATCGGCAGTGGCCGGCCGGAGGGCTTGTAGTGGCCGTCGGCCTCGTCGAGCACGGCCTCGGTGAGGAGCACGGTGGCGGGCATGAGGAACGCACCCACGAGCGCGGCGAGGCGCTGCTCGTCGGCCAGCACCCGCTCGGGGATGCTGCCGCGGGAGCTGAAGAACATGTCGGCACGCTCGATGAGGCTGGCCCGGCGGGCCTCTCTGGAGGTGAAGTGCTCGGCGATAGTCTGTCCGGGGCCGTACTCGGTGATCACCGAATAGAGCGCGGCGGGAACCTCGGTCTTCTTGCGGGTTGTGCTCACGTAGACCTGGACGCCCCATCGGCGGCAGAGCTTGGCGATGGCGTTGACCACGCTGTCCGGGGCGCTCTCCCACTGCCCGGAGCTGGACTGGTACAGCTCGTGCACTTCGTTCGCGGCGGAGGCGTCGATTGCGCCCAGGACGACGTCCGAGGCGGTCAGCAGCTGCGCGCACATGCGCAGCCGGAATGCTGGCGAGGGGTAGTGGTCGTGGAAGACGATCCGGTCGTCGTGGCAGATGACCAGGTCGTAGGCACTGTCGGGGCCCGGCACGAGCTCCTCTGAGCCGGTCTGGATTCCAGTGGCGGTCATGGCGTGCTCCTTCGAAGCTGCATTGGCTGTGTTTATGGGATGGGAAGCAGGAGGCGCGGGCGCTCCGACCTCTCGTGGAGGTGGAGCGCCCGCGCCGGTGCCGTCGGTCAGACGGCTTCTGCGATCTGCTGCTGGTCGCCGGCGGTACCGGCGTCCTCGTCGTCGACCAGAAGGGTCGGGTCGATGCCCGCAGCGCGCTGCGCGTTCTTCTCGTCACGCTCGGTGAGGGCGTTGACGATCTGTTCGTAGCTGCTCTGGATCGGCGGGTTCTTCGCCGTGCCGTAGGAGAGCACGTACTGGCTCTTCATGGCGCGCGTGAACGCGACGTAGAACATCCGCTTGGTGTCCTGGGTCATCTTCGCGTCCTCCTTGTAGAGGACGACGACGTTGTCGAACTCGAGGCCCTTGGCACCGTGGATCGTCGAGACGACGAGATCGGCCTTGGACTCGAGGTTCTTCCGCTTGCGCTCCTGGTTCTTCTGCTTGTTCACGTTCAGCTTCTGCTGGTTGCGCGTGATCTCGAAGGACAGGAGGTTGTCGCGGAGCCGGTCGAAGAACACGTTCGCAGGCAGGCTGCCCTGGTTGCACAGGGCCACCCAGCCGTTGATCGCGGCGCTGTTCTCGACCCACCACTCGGAGATGGTGCGCAGGATTGCCTTCTCGACGTTGACGTTTCCGGCATTCTTCGTCAGCTTGCCCATGTTGTCCTTGATCCCCTGCGAGACCACGAACGAGGCGTTGGCCGGCTGCACCTGCAGGACGTCGTTCCAGAAGAACTTGATGTACTTCGAGAAGATGTCCGTGGCGTAGACGCGGTCGCTGACGAGCGAGGCCACGTGCTTGTTCGGGTAGGCCTTCTCGAGCACTTCCTGGATCAGCGCCACCTCACGGCGGGCGTAGGCCAGGAAGGCCACCTGCTCGCCGCGGTCCAGGCAGGCCTGAACGTACTCCGGGATCACCGTGTTGCGCACGAGCGGCTGCAGGTCGTTGGCGATGAAGCCGGTCAGGCGGGCCACCTCGTGGTAGTTGAGGGTGACCTTCTCCTGGAAGGAGTCGGCCGTGGGCACCGCCAGCGAGTTGGCCTGCAGCTGGATGTTGGCGAACTGGTTGGTCTCCAGACCGCCAAGCACGACGTTCGCGAAGTCGAGAATCTCCTGGTTGCTCCGGTAATTCGTCGTGAGCCGGAAGGTTGCGAAGACCCCCGAGCCCTCCAGCGTGTTGAGCGCCCTCGGGTTGGCCGATCGGAACTCGTACAGCGTCTGGCTGGCGTCCCCGACGATGAACAGCGACTGGGCGTGCTTGGTGATGTACTTCAGCACGTAGATGAACTCGAAGACCGAGTTGTCCTGGACCTCGTCGATGATCAGGTACTTGCTCTGCACGTGGGCAGGCTCGGACATGTCATCGATCTTCTGGTAGCAGATGATGATCTGCAGCTCCAGCGAGGTCTGCTCGATGCGGTCGAGCAGCGCGATCACCTCGTCGAAGTGGTTCTCGACGAAGGTGTTCAGGGCCGTGAACGCGCCGGTCTTGTTCTGGTCGACCTCCAGCAGGCGGTGTCGGAACGTCGCCGCGAACTGGCTGTTCGGGTAGAAGATGTCGATCGAGTTGATGATCGTGTCGATGGCCGAGACCTTGTGGGTCGGGTGGTTCATCGAATAGATGTCGATGATCATCTTGGCGATCGTCATCGAGCCGACGTTCGGGTTCTTCTCCGTGATGTTGTCGGCGGCGGCGTTGGTGAACGACAGGACGGTGATGTCGCTGGCGGGCACCCCGCAGGTCTCGAGGTACTTGATGCGCTCAAGGATCACGGTCGACTTGCCTGTGCCCGCGCCGGCCTGCGTCATCACGAGCGGCTCGTGCGTGCTGAGCGCGTCGAGCTGCTGCTTGGACAGGTGCGGCGGGAAGACCGGGGCCGTGGCCGGCTGGGGCGGCGTGAGGAGCTGGCCCTTCATGCGCTCCAGGTGGTCGAGGGTGTGGTTCATCAGCAGGCTGAGGTTCTGCTTGGACAGCTTCGCCGCGATCGGCGCGGAGAACGTGGTGTCCAGCTGCTGGTGGATCCGGCGGTAGGCCTCCAGCGGGACGTTGTAGTTCTCCAGGTAGCGCAGCTGCACCGCGAGCATGTTCAGCTGCTCCTCGGTGGGGCTGGCCGGCATGTCCTGCACGTACTGGCAGACGGTGTCCGAGATGGCCTCGGAGTCCCAGATCTGGGCCAGGCGCGTGATGCGCTCGTAGATCGGGTACTCGTCCATCCAGTCGGCGAGCTTGTCGAGGTTGGTGGCACTCAACCCTGCGGCCGAGAGCACATCCTCGATGACGTCGCGGGCATTCTCTGCGGGGCTGGTGTCCCACTGCAGGAACACCGCCGCGTCGTGGTTGCCGTAGCCGATGGAGCGGGACACCGATACGGCGCGCTCGGGCTCGGCCAAGCCCTGCTTGAGGAAGTAGAGCTCCAGGCGGTACTGGATCACCAGGTCACGGCGGATCTTGTCGCCGGACTTATCCTCGTACACGGTCAGGGCCTGGGGGGTCATGTCGAAGTGCACGTCCCAGGAGTTGGTCGGCGTGGCGATGTCGAGCTCGAAGCGGTCATCGACATGCGGTACCGGCAGCGTGAACGACCCGCCCGAGAGCAGGGAGCGGCGCGTGATCGGGGCCAGCGGCACCAGCGCGGTGGTGATGTCGTGGTGGGTCGAGCTCTGCTTGACCTCGATGTCGCGGTCAACCGCGTAGGCGGTGTTGGTCGCGGTGTTGATCGGCCGCAGGCTCTCATTGAGCAGGCCGGTCTTCTTGCCGGACCCGGTCAGGCGCGAGGAGAAGAACTTCGGGTCGACGGTCTTCTGGGCAGCGACGGCGGCTGCGGAAAGGTCGATGTCGTCAAGCAGAATAGGCATGGTGTCGTCTTTCTTCGAACGAATCAGTAGGCGGGTCGAGAGGGTTTGTCGAATGGAAGCCGCATAGACCATTCTCACAGGAGACGAATGGTCAGTCGAATGCTCGTAGACGAGCGCTTGGGTCACGGGCGCGGGCATGAGAGCGGGAGGGCTCGCCTCTGGCGACGAGCCCTCCCGCGCTCCTCTCAACCCACCCGTCAGGGGCCGTGAGGCCCCTGAATCCGGGCGCGGCGGCGTCAGCCCCGCGGACCCGGACACCGCGCGCTACCCATGCGCGCGGCGGTCAATCGCAGGCTCACCTCTTGGGTAGGCCCGGCGGGAAGCACCTTCAGTCGGCGTTCCAGGGATTGGCCTTGGTGACGGACCCGGAGGGGTCCACCTCGACAAGGCCGAGCATGAGTGCGAGATCACGGCAGTCGGCCGCGTCCGCCGAGTGGGCGGAGACCAGCAGCAGTGCGTCGTCGCAGATCTGCTCGCTCCTGTCTTCGGGCTGTGCCGCACGGACTGTGCCGACGGCGGTGGTGGTCGTGGTGGTCATGGCAGTGACGTCCTTCTTCCTGTGTTCGAACGCGGTACGCGCACGCACGAGCGCCCCCACCCCGGGTATCCGGGACAGGGGCGCTCGAACGCAGTGTGGTGCCGGGATCAATCGACGGCCAGCGCCTCCGGCTCGTCGGAGACGGCGGCAGCGGGTGGGATGAACGCAGTCGACGCAGCCGACGCAGCCTGGGCAGCGAGCAGCCGGTCCTCGATCCACACGCGCACGGCCTTGCCGGCCGGACGCGCACCCTGGGAGTCGACGTAGGTTTCCTCGGCGACGGCACGCAGCTCGTCGTCGGGGATCGACGCGGGCAGTGTCTGGCCCAGGCGGGGCCTGGCGTCCAGGATCCGTTCGCGCTGGCGGCTGTACTCCGCCGCGAGGATCTCCCGGTAGGCCTGCTCGTCGACCGGGTTGAAACCCACGACGAGTGAGAACCGCCCGAGCAGCTCTGCGTCGAAGAACTGAGCCAGCTCCTTGGTCAGGGACCGGTGGGAGACCGCCGGCGGGGCCGAGCCGAAGCCGACCGGCTTGCGGTTCAGGGCTTCCCGCGCGGCGTTGGTCGTGCAGATCACCAGCGCCTTGGAGAAGTCCAGCACCTTGCCGTGGGCGTTGCGGATGTAGCCCTCGTCGAAGGCCGAGAGGAACAGCCGCTGCACGGCTTTGTCCGCCTTCTCGAACTCGTCGAGCAGGATCACCCGGTGGGGGTTGGACTCGAGCGTGTCGAATGGCAGCTCGCGGTTGGAGTCCGAGCCCACGTAGCCGGGAGGTGCCCCGACGATCTTCGCGGTGTCCGAGGGAGTGTGGAACTCCGTCATGTTCAGGATGATCGGCTCGGTGCCGGTCATCTGCTCCGCAATGATCTTCGCGGTCTCGGTCTTGCCCACGCCCGAGGCTCCGGCGAGCATCCAGGTTGTCGGGGTCGACGTCGGGAACAGGTCCAGCTCCTCGCGGGCCAGGCGGTCCACGAGCTTCTCGAGCACGTCGTCCTGTCCGCGCAGGCGGCCCAGCAGGGTCGCCCGGAGGGTTGCGACGTCGAACTCCGGGCGCTGGGCGTTTCCGGTCATCAGACGCTTGGCCACGTCCAGGACGCGCTTGGTAGTCAGCGGCACCTGCGGGATCGACCGCAAGGTGTTCACGAGTGCCGTGTCTCCGGCTGCCTCGGCCTGGACGATGAGCTTCTTCTGCTCCAGCACACGGTCGGCCATCGCCCGGTCCAGCAGCGTGATGGCGCTGTCGGGGCGGTGCTGCCCGGCACGGGAATTCTCCTCCGCGATCCGGACCGTCTCCGCCAGGACATCGTCGGAGACCGCGATCTGGTGGCGGTAGTGCGCCACCAGGCCCGGCCGGACGCTGCCGAGCACCGTGAGGGTTTGCTCGACGGTCAGTTCGTCGACGATGAGCGGGGTGAAGCGCCGCGCGAAGGCAGGGTCGTCGTCGAAGGCCCGGGACTCGGTGGAGGTGGTGGCACCGATGACGCGCATGTCGCCGCGGGCCAGGGCAGGCTTGAGCACCTGCGAGACCTTTCGCAGCACTGAGTCGGTGTGGGAGGTGGATCCACCGGTGATCTGGTGGATCTCGTCCATGAACAGGATGACCTTGTTCTTGGGGTCTGAGGCGAAGTCGATGACGGTCTGGACCTTCTCCTCCAGCTGCCCGACGATGCCGGAGCCGGCGACGAGGTTGGTGATGGGCAGCTCGTAGACGGTGAAGCCCTTGAGCTGGTCCGGGATGAGGGTGTCGCCCAGGGCGATCCGGCGGGCGATGTCCTCGACGATCCGGGTCTTACCAACGCCGGCGGAGCCCTTCAGGAGCACGTTCGGCTTGTTCCGGCTGATCAGGACGGAGAGGACCTGCTCGATGAGCGCGTCGCGGAACATCGTCGGGTCGGCGTTCTTGAACTTCTCGTTGTAGTCGACGAGGAGCTCCTTGACGGCGTCGTCGGACTGGCCGCTCTGGCTGGGGATGCCGCCCATGCGCGGGAAGCTCGGAGGCGTGCCGCCGCTGTTCGTGTCGTCGTCGGAGCCCGACGTGAAGTTGTTGAGGCCCATCGCGGGTCCCTCCTTCGGTGGGGTTCGCCGGGCGGCGCGCTGGGTGGGCGCGCCGGGATGCCCGGCAGGGTTACGGGTAGGTCTGAGGGAGGAGGAGACGCCGGCCGGTTCGGCCGGTCGGCGTCTCCCCTGTGGCCGGGAGCAGGATCAGAGGACCATGCCCAGCAGCTTCTGCCGGATGCTCGGGTCGATGTGCTGCATGCCGTTCGCGTACGCCTCGGCGGAACGGACCATGTACTTCCAGTCCATGGCCGAGCACGGGGCGTAGTAGAGGTTCGGCGGGTGCTCCTCGCGTCTCGAGGGCGGAGACCACTCGAAGTCGGTGATCATCAGCGACAGCCGGCGCTTGCGCACCGGGGAGGCGTTGATGTAGTCCCACACCTGCTTGAACTCGGTGCCGCCGGTGACCTTGGGCACCTTCCGGAACTCCTGCCAGATCTGCCGCGTCGACTTGTTCTCGACCTTCAGCAGCGTCTCCTGGGAGAGCATGTGGCTGAAGGAGTTGAAGTACAGGTTGACGTTGAGCTTCTTGGCGATCCGGATGAGCATCAGCACCGCCTCCTGGTAGTTCTCCTCGGAGATCGACCCGGAGGTGTCGATGAAGACGTGCAGGTCGGGCATGTACTGCACCGAGGTGATCCGGCCCGGCTTGTTGAAGTCGTCCGGGTTGCGGCGGTTGGCCTTGAGGAAGGTCGTCTTCGTCGTCCGGTAGACGTTCTGGGACTTGTTGACCTTGCCCATGCGCTTGAGCACCCGGGTGATGTCCTTGAACAGGTCCAGCTTCGTGGGCGGGGCCTTGCGGAACTTCACCTGGGCCGAGCGCGAGCCCGGCTGTCCCGGCTGCTGCCGTGCGCCCATGGCAGCGGCCCTGGCAGCTGCTCGCGGGAGCGAGGTCAGCTTGGACAGCGCGGCGTTGGAGACGACTTTCACGGGTGAGGCGAGGGACTGGTTGATGAGGTTCCACTCCCCCGTTACCTTCGCGGCGGTGGCGCGGGCGTGGGCCTCGACATTGACCAGGACCAGCGACCGCGGGCAGAACAGCTCCCCGACGGTAAACGGCATGATGCCGGTGTCGAGGGCGGCCGCGCCTGTTGAGGCGGCCTTGCGCTGCTGGTCGACGTAAGTCATCAGCATGCGGATGACCAGCCGGGCGAAAGAGAACTCGTCGTTGCCGTCGGAGTCGTCCTTGCGCAGCAGCAGCGATTCGGTCAGCCCCTTGAGCGAGAGGTTCGCAAAGTCGTTCAGCAGCCGGAGGGTGTCCGCCGGCATCGCGTTCGCGCCGGCCATCGTCTGCACCTGCTGGTTCAGCCAGATCTTGAAGCCGTCGAACGCGGCAGAGGACTGGAACCAGTACCCGAGGGTATTCGGGTGGTAGGTGTAGGCGACGGAGGCGAAGAAGGCGCTCTCGTCGGCGGAGCCTGCGAGCAGGCCCTTGGCCGCGGGGATGACATCGTTCTGGGCTGAGTACAGGACCCGGGCTGACGGCGCGGGCCACTTGTTCTGCTGCCCGGCCTGGACAGCGAACAGTTCGCCCACCGGCAGGGGCGTGCCCTGGTCATAGCTGACCATGGTCTGCCCGAGCAGCGCCTTGGCGTTCTTCTCGGCGGCCGGGTCCATCGTCTCGCCGAGGCAGCGCATGACGATGTCCAGGACGTCGCCGGTGATGCCGTGGCCCGAGCCGTCGACGATGCTCGCCGGAGCGCTGGGGTTCAGCGGCTCCAGCAGCGGGTCGACCAGGACCTTCTGGATGGCCGGTATGGGGTCGTAGTCGCCCGTGCACGAGATCGTGTGCAGGGCGTCGAGCACCGCCGGCTTCTGGTTCGTGACGGTGATCGTCATCGTGGTCTCCTAATGCGGTCTGAGGTGACTGGTGTCGTGGGATGGCGGGGGACGCTCCGGAACGGAGCCGGTGGCGTCCCCCGCCGCCCGGTGCCGGGTCGGCTCAGAGGAAGGCCGACAGGGACGGCTTGACCGCGGCCACGATCGGCGAGTCGACCTCGAGGAAGGCCTCCAGGTTCTGCCGGTCGAACTGCCCGGTCGTCACCAGCTCGAACAGGGTGCGCGTGTGCTCCGGCTCAATCTGGATGGCGGCCTGCGCCAGCTGCTCGATGAGGCGCGAGTTGTCCTCCTTCTCCTTCATCGCGTAGAGCAGCGAGCCGGAGACCTCGTTCTGGGTCAGGCCCGAGATCTGCGCGGCAAGGTCGGTGACCGTGCCCGCGGACTTGAGGGTCGTGTAGCAGTTCGGCTTGGGCACATTGACGCGGTTGTGTGCGGGGCCGCCCGAGTTCGATGCGAGGTCTTCGGCGATAACCGCCACGAGCTGGGTGGTGAACATGGTGTCGCCGGTGAAGGCCTCGATCGCCTCGTTGAGCAGCGAGGTGTCGCGGCCGCCGATCTGGACCGGGGTCGCCAGGTGGCTTGCCAGCTCCTGGCGGTCGACGCGGTTCAGCCACCGGGAGAGGTGGTCGATGGTGCGCGGCGTGGTGAGCTGGTTCATCTCCTCGCCGCCGTCGAACAGCTCGGCCATGGTGACGTTGCCGTCGTCATCGTCGTCATCGCGGCCGTCGGCCACGATGGAGTTCGGCGTCGACTTCTGGAAGATGAGTCCGGGGTGCTGGGTGAGGACTTTCTTCACCCAGGGGTTGAGCGCGTCTCCGAGGACGGACATGAGGGTTGTCGCATCGGGCTCGACGTGGAAGATCGCGAAGCGCGACAGCGAGGCCTCGTCGAGAGTCGTGACGTTGCCCTTGTCGTTGCCCGCCACGATGAGGCGCACGTTCTCCGGCAGTTCGATGTGGCCCATGCGCCGCAGGGTCACCAGGGTGAGCGCGCCGGAGGTCACGTCGGAGGTCGTGCGGTTGATCTCGTCGAGGAAGAGGATCGGCCACTCGCGCGGGTTCTCCAGCGCGTAGTCGATGCACTCCTGAATGACCTGGTGCGGGTAAAAGACCTGCTTGTAGGACTGTGTCCCGTCGGTCTTCTCGTAGGGCACCAGGCGCGCGCCGGTGAGGTCGGCCTTGTCGGCGAGCTGGTTGCAGGGCAGGACGAAGGCTTTGGTGCCCATCGAGTAGGCGAGGGCCTCGACGAAGGAGGACTTGCCGATGCCGGGCTCGCCCATGAGCGCGGGCGTGGCCCCGACCTCGAGGGACTGCTGGATCAGAGTCGTCAGGGTGTCGTTGAACTTCATGGGAATGTCTTTCTGGTCGTGGGTGAGCTGTGAGCAGGTGAGACGGGAGACGGACCCACGGCAGGGCTGAGCGCCGTACGGGACATGTCGGAAGCAGGGCCACAAGGCCCGGTGACGGGGGCGGTCGGGCTCAGAAGCCCACCGCCTCCCCATCCCCGATCGGGCTCCGCCCGATCCAGTCCTTGTTCCACCGCCAAACCGATGGGCAACCCCCGAAGGTTCACCCCGCCTCGGCGGAGGCTTCCCGTGCCGCCACCAAGGCAGCGGCACGGTCCAGCAGGAACGGCCTGCCGTTGCGCATCTGGGCGTGCTTGGGCCGAGGCTCGATCACCGCCAGCGAGGTCTTGTACAGCAGCCAGGCCTCGTCACCGGAGGAGAACTGCGCGCCGAAGGACCGGTAGGTGCGCAACGGCAGCTGCATGCCGGTGTAGAGGACACCCAGGACGGAGAACTCCCAGCGGGAGCGGTCGTTGTCGAAGTCCTCGGGCGTCTTCAGCCGGTCGCGGGAGCCGGCGAGTGTCTGCTCGACGATGGCCTCGGCGTACGGGATGTCGGGCATTTCGCCGTCGGTGCCGACGGCGGTCGAGGGGATGCTGATGCTTGGCTTGGCCTTGGCGGCGAGGTCTGCATACAGGTCCGCCACCGAAGAGAACCGGTCGGAGGCTGGTCGCGCCGCAACGTGTTCGACGATCCGCTGCGGCACCGGGTTGCGGGTGAACGTGCACCAATGGTCCAGGAGGATCTCGTACCAGCCGTGCTCCTCGCGCAGGACGCGCTTGTCAGCGGCGATCGGGAAGTCGTGGAGGTTGGCAGGCAGCGGGGCGACCAGGTGGAAGCCCCGGCCCGACATCGACAGCTCCGAGTACAGGATTCCGGGCAGGCGCAGGATGTCTGCGGCCACGTCCGGCGGGCAACCGGGCTCGACGTCGATCACGATCAGACCGTCGGAGGGGGCCTGCAGGTAGAAGGCAGCGTTCGCCGCGTTCGGCAGTGTGTCGGCCAGCTGGTCGAGGGTGAGCAGGCAGGTCGCGTCCAGGGCGAAAGCTCCGCGCAGGGGGCCTGCGTGGCGGCAGCCCGGATTGCAGCCGTCGAGCAGGTGCCGCACATCGATCGGTGCCTTGCGGCCGGAGTCCTCGTCGTCGAGCTCGCCGAGCCGGCCGGAGATGGTCCAGCGGCAGGCGGTCGCCAGGGCGCGAATCGCGGGGTTGTCATAGAAGCTGGGGAAGATCGCGCGGGGATCGACGGCGGTCACATCAATGCCTTCTTGTCGGGAGCGGATGAAAACAGGGCCGGGTTGCACTCTGGCCCTGAAAGACGAGACCCCCGTACGGCATGGATGCCTGCACGGGGGTCTCGTCTGGGGGTTCGGTCGGTCGGATCGGCCTTGGATCAGCCCTGGTAGGTGATTCCGGCCTGCTGGGCATCGCCGGAGCCGCCCCACGGGCCCTGGCCGGCGGGAGCACCCACGGCCGAACCCGCGTTCTTCAACTCGGCGTTCTCACGCTCGAGGCGGGCGAGCTTCTGCTCGGGCGTCTCCTGCTGCGGCTGCACCGCGGGGACCGGGGCGGCAACCGGAGCCACGGCAGGGGCCGCCTGCGGAGTCACCGCGACCGGTTCGGTCAGGACCTGCGCGTGGGCCTGGGCGGGGACCGGACCCGCGACTGAAGCCGCGACGGCGGGCTGCGGGGCCGGGAAGGACAAGCCGTCCTCGACCTCGGTGGCGACCGGCTCCTCGCCGTTGCCGACGGCGGAGCCCGAGCCCGGCTGGGCCTGGACCGCGCGGGGCGGGGCGTTGAAGACGATGCCGCGGGCCGCGAGCTCCCCGCTGGCGACGCCGCCGGCGTTGTAGTAGCGCGGGGTCTCGTGCACAATCACCTGGTCGAGCGACAGGCCGCGGTTGGCGAAGTTCTTCGGCTTGTAGACGCGGAGCACGAGCGTCACGTCCAGTCCCTGTGCCAGCTCCTGGCCGGAGGTGTCCTGGTCATAGGTGCCATCACCCTTCTCGGACGGGATCGCGATGATCGGCAGGTTCGTGCCCTTGGAGTCGATCGAGTAGTTCGCGCCCGAGGCTGGGTTCTTCTTCGAGGTGTAGCGGCGCTCGGAGACGAACTGCTCCTCGACCGTGGGGTTCGCCGGGTCGGCGAACTGCACCTCGGCCTCGGTGATCGTCGCCGTGGTGTGCGGCTTGCCCACGGGGCTCATGCCGTTCTGGACCTTGCGCTGGTCGCTGGCGGCGAGGGCGGCACCCTCGATGAGGCTGGTCAGCCGGGCGAAGGCGAGCTTGCCGCGGATGAAGACGCTGGTGCCCTCGGTGAGCTGGTTGGCGGAGATGGAGTAGTTGGCCATGGTGGTGGGTTCCTTCTGTTGAGTGATTCGGTGGTTCTTGGCGGCCCGTCGGACTGGTCTATGACTCGTCTATCCCTTCTCCTATTCTATCAAGATGCACTGGACTACGAGTAGAATGTGCATAAGGACTCGAATGGTCGCAAATGGTGAGCTGGATAGAGAGGGACAGGGATGACGGATACGATGCACAGGCCCGAGGAGAAGGCCGCTGATGCGGCTCCCTGGGCCCGGGTGACGGCGCAGCGGCGGGACCGGCTTGGGCCCCTGGGCTATGGCGGTGGACCGGTGCTGGCGGCCGGGATCATGGCCGGTGGCGCGCTGCTGTTCGCCGGCTGGGGCGCGACGCAGCTCCTCACTGCTGACCGGAGCCCGGCGAGCGATGCGGCGGCAGCTTCCCAGCACGAGGAGGGCACCGTGACGGTGACCTTGCCGGACCGGGACCGCAACGGGGTCCCGGACGCCTTCGAGGCCAAGGCCGGTAACGGCAGCTCTGCGGACGGCCAGGGTTCGGGCACCTCGGCGTCGGGCAAGGGCGACGAGGACAAGCCGGCGCAGGTCCCCGAGCCGAAGCCACAGCCGCGGGTGTACGTGATCCAGTGGGGTGACACCCTCACGGAGATCTCGGCGGAGACCGGAGTGCCGATCGGGGCCCTGGTCGAGAAGAACCGGATCCAGGATCCGAATCTCATCTACGCCGGGGCCTCGCTGCTCATCCCGCCCACGGCGTGAGAGCAGGCCTGGGGCCCGGACTGCGCCGACCTTCAGCGCAGTCCGGGCCTCTTGCTGTGTCCGGAAACGGTCAGTCGGCGGGTCCTGCAAGCATCTGCTGCAGCGATCGCAGCCGCGCCAGCTCGGCCTGCATGGGGGCGACGTCGTCCGGCGCGTAGTCCTGGGGGTAGTCGAGCTTGTACTCGGCGAGCAGCTCGATCTTGGCGGCGAGGAGGTCCAGCACGCCCAGTTCGTCGATCAGGGCCCGGGCGAAGGCCCGGAAAGCGTCCTCGTGGGTGATCGCCGCGCCCTGGGCCCAGCCGAGGGCTGCGAGGGCGGATTCTCCGTTCTCATGGGTGAGACCGCGGGAGGTGACGACAGCGGCTGCGGCCTTCTCGGTGAGGTTCGCCATCGTCCCGGTCGGGTCAGGCATCGGCATCGCCGCCTTGCCCTGCGGCGCTGTCGCCGGCCGGGGGCGTCGGGGTCTGGATGTCCAGCCAGATCTGCATGGCATCCAGTGCGTTCGAGACCCCGTCGCCTTCGTCTAGCGTGATCAGCTCCGTCCACCCCGACTGCGTGAGCGTCGAGACGGCGAACTCTTCCCTGGCCGCAGTCACCTGGTAGAGCCCGGAGCCGGCGACTTCGTAGATGGTCCGGCCGTGCCGGGCGGAGCCTTCGGCCCGTTCGTACTTGACGGGCAGCTGGGCTGCGCGGAGAGGGACGGTCATGGGCTACTCCTGTGGGTCGTGGCTCTCAAGAACAGACGATTCGGTAACGGTGGCCGCGCCGCGCACCGCGCGGCTGCGACCACCACGGAACGACCCCCGGGACCGGCGTGAGCCGGTCCACGGTCTTTCCACCGGTTCCCCAGGGACGCAAAAGACCCCGCCTCGGCCGAAGCCGGGCGGGGTCGACCGAGCGCCGGAAGAAGTGCTGCGCCGCGCTCAGGCGGCGTCGGTGTCGGCCTCACCGGGATCCTCGGCAGCGTCGTGCTTGTCAAACAGGAAACCCCGGGCCTGGCCGCTGGCCATCATGTCTCCGAGGTGCGCCAGGAGCACCGCGCGCTGCGTGGTCCGGCGGTCCTCCAGCGGGTCGTAGTCGCGCAGGGCATCCAGGTTGACCACCCAGCCGTTCTCGCGTTCGACTGCTTCCTCAAGTTCGGAGCCGGCGGCGACGGCCATACCGGTGAAGTCGTGGTCGAACTCGGGTGTGACGTCGAGCCGCTGTGTCGGGTCGTCGATGTAAAGCGTGTCGCCGAACAGCAGCCCGCCGGAGCGGTCGAAGGCGGTGAGAAAGGCGCGGTCGGCGCGGGAGGTGTTCTCGACATGCACGGCGGCCACGGCGTCGTTGGCGAGAAAGTCCGTCTGGCTCAGACGGGCATAGGTGCGTGAGCGGGCCTCGTAGCACCACATGATCGACCGGGCCTCGTCGAATCCGCGGAACTCGTCGGAGGGGGGCTGCATATCGACCATCTGATGCTCCTTCACGGGCGTGATCACCTCAGTCCGGCGGGACATCACGATGTACGGAATCGCCGGGCTGTGGTTCCCATCCTGCCACAGGAGTGGAAAAGATTCCACTCAAATACCAAACGCCGGCACGAGGAAGACGTCCCCAGGGTGGTGGGACCCCGCGGCGGGATCAGTCTCGAGTGGAGTCAGGGCTCTTGGGCGGGTCGTCGAGCTGCTCGCTCTTGCGCGCCAGCTCCACAATGGCCCGGATGCTGGCCAGTGCGCCGTCGCTGAGCCCGTGCACACGCAGGGCGATGGTTCGCTCCTGCGGGGTCAGCTCCTGCTCGGTGGCGCTATCTGGCTCGTTCTCCTCCAGGAAGTAGGACAGGGGGACGTCGAAGGCGTCGGCCAGGGCTCGGAGGTGCTGCAGGCGGGGATTGTGGGCCTCCCCCTTGCGCAGTTGCTGCAGGTAGCTGAGCGACATCGAGGAGATGCCGCGCTGCTCCATTCTCTGGACGATTTCCTGCAGGGTGACGGGGCGACCGTGTGGTCCTGCCGTCTCCGCGAACAAGCGTTCTAGTCGCTGGGCGATGGTCACGGAGCTGGATCCTCCTCGTGATTTCAGACATGAAGTCATCGAGGCGAACGGTGCACGCGACGACACCTTCATACTAGTGGAAGATCTTCCAATGCGGTGGCATCGGCACATTTCCGGTTGCGCCGGAGCAGCGGGCAGTCCTAGCCGGCCGTGGGCATGTACGCACTGGCTCCGAGCATCACGGCGGCCGCCAGGCCGGATCCGAGTGTGAGCTCGAGGCGTGTGTGGTGCTTTAGCTTCAGCCGGGCGAAGGCGACCACGGGCAGCAGGGTTGGGAGGGCGAGCAGCCACCAGGGCGAGAGCAGCATCGCCGCGAGGACGACGAGGGAGGTGAAGCAGAACGCGTGCATGGAGACTTTCGGTCCCAGGAGGGTCACTCCCCCGGCAAGGACGAGCCCGGCAACCATCGTCGGCAGGATCCACAGCAGCGGGCGCGGTGCGTCCAGCAGCACCGCCGTTGCCATGCCTCCAAGCACAGACGCCACGCAGACCAGGAAGACCCGCCAGCGCTGATCGCGCCGGGTGACGTGTCGATCGGTGAGCTGCTCGCGCCGCACGGCGACATGGATGGTTGCTGTCGGGATCACTGCGCAGAAAGAGCCGATCAGGATGCCCCATCCGAGACCAACCCATGTATGCGGGTGGCCTGTGACGCCGCAGAGGACGCAGATGAGGAACACGGACACAGCGGGCGCGAACACGTCACTGAGGATCCGGGCGGCCCGGGCCGCAGGATCGCCGGTCTCGGGGATGCGTATTTTCGTTCCGTTCCCGGTCATCGCCCGTCCGTCCCATTCATGGCACTCATCGCTACTCGGATCTCGTAGAGGCTCTGCACAGAGGCGGCCAAGGTTTCGTCGTCTTTCAGCTTGAGCGTGCGGAGCCGGCTCAGGGCGAGTGTGAACCACCCGAGGCTGGGAACGGCGTTCTCGCCGCTGAGATGGCGCACCAGCCCCGCCGACAGGTGCGGATCCTCGGGGTGCTGCCTGTGCAGGGGTTCCAGTGCGGGGTCGTGGTCCTCGCGGATGAGTCTGAGCGCGTCGTGGGTTTCGATGGTGAGCCTTGAGAGCGTCATCAGCTGATCGAACCCCTGCCTGTCTTCGGGCGGAAGCTTTACGTCGGGGTGAAGAGTGGTGGTCGTTCGCCACAAAGGTACGACGACCTCGTGCGCGAGGCGGAGCGCGAGCCTCACCTGCGTTTCTATGCTGATGCGGCGGATGACCCCTGTTGCGAGTCCCAGGAAGAAGAAGCTGACAACGGTGACGAGGAGTTGTGTCCTCAGTTCAGTTCCGCCGACGACCGGACTGCCAAAGAGGTCCAGGAGTGATGAGCCGATGAACAGGGCAGATCCGATGGCCCCCGTAAAGACGAATGCAACCGGAAGGCGGGCGGAGAAGGGTTGGTTCTTCTGCGTCATGGTCCGCCAACAGCCGACGGCAACTACGGCAGTTGCCGCGGCGAATGCAGAGAGGTACAGGAAGTTGTAGGAGATCAGTGCCCAAGCCTGGCCGCGGGCAAGGGCGGCGTCGATGTCGACCCGGTCGTAGATGGTGCCGTCGGCATGGACGGGGATGAACCACACCAGCACGGCCTCGCCCAGGGCGATGATCCCGGCGAAGAGGTAGATGAACCGGGTTGCACGTCGTGAAAGCGGAGTCGCGCGGAACGTGAGGATGAGCAGCGCCACGGATACCTGGGCGGTCAGGATGGCAAGGCGCTTGAGGAGGTCGACGGCAGGTCCGTCTAAGGGCGGCTCCACGCCACGGCAGACCGTGGCCACGAAGAGGGCGGCACAGGTGACCCTGAGAAGGTTAACCCGGCGTCGGCGTCCTTGATACAGGGCAGAGACGATGATGATCAGGCCCATGGTGATACCGACAATGATGATCTCAGTCATCAGATCTCACCGTCCTCGTTTGATCCGGACAGGAAGGCGAGGACCTCGCTGCGTTCTTCCGATGCCCGCCGCTTCCGGTGCAGAGCATCCATCAGCCGCATGCCGGTGGTCTCGGCGCGCTTCTCCACCGGATCGTCGAACATGCTGCGCAGATGGGTGCAGTCGGTGTCGGCCCGGACGTCGCCGTGCAGGATATGGGCGAACTCGTGGAGGATTGTCTGCTCAATGTTGAGGGGCGGGAGCTCAGGGTCGTAGAAGACGTGGGCCACTCGTCCGATCACAGTGGTGAGGCCGCTGACCTCATAATGGCGCATCTCATCCGGGATGGGCCGTATCACGATCTCGAGGCCGCAAGCTGAGGCGATGGCTTTCCCGAGTGCTTCGAGGCTCAACTCGTTCGGCCAGTCGAAGAGGTCGAGCTGAGCGGGCTTCGGGGTGCAGCTGGTGGCACCGACCTTGGCAGCGCCTTTGCGCATCAGTCGGGCGAACAGGGGGTGACGGGGCTGGCCGTTCCGAGGCGTATCGGCGGTCGCAGCGGATGGAATAAAGGCAGGCATCAGCGTTCCTCTAAATAGCGAGAAGAGCGGACACCGCCTGTCGTTTGTCAACGAAGGGGTACAAGTCCAGTAAAGTTCCGTGTCACAACTTTACAACCTGGGAGGGTAAGAAAAAAATGAGCGACATGGGGAGAACTGCCCTGGTGATCGGTGCAACCCGTGGGATCGGGGCGGCCACGGCTCGAGCCCTGCTCTCCGCCGGCTACCGGACGGCGGGTACGCATCGTACCGGGGGGACCGTGCCCGAGGGGGTGCTCCCCCTCGAGATGGATGTGCGTGACAGTAATTCGATCGCAGCTGGCGTCAAGGCGGCTGCCGCCGACCTGGGTGGTCTGGATGTGCTCGTCGTCGCAGCAGGGATCACCCGCGACAAGCTGCTCATGCGGATGAGCGAGGAGGACCTGATCGAGGTCATGCAGGTCAATGCGATCGGGCCGATGCTGGCCTGCAAGGCGGCCCTGGGGCCGATGCTGCGGCAGCGCGGCGGATCGATCGTGCTGGTTTCATCCATGTCCGTGAAGTACGGCGTTGTCGGCCAGTGCAATTACACTGCATCCAAGGGGGCATTGGAAGCGTTTGCACGATCGATGGCCAGGGAGTACGCAGCCCGGAACATCCGGGTGAACGTTGTTGCTCCCGGCGCAACTGATACGGACATGATGGCTGATGTTGCTGAGGAGGCACGGATGGCAATGCTGGAAGGAATCCCGCTGGGTCGGTTCGGGACGGCAGATGAAGTCGCTTCGGCGATCATTCACACCGCGGAGAATACCTACATGTCGGGGGCCACTGTGCAGGTCTCAGGCGGTATTTGATCATGCAGGTCCAGCTGGATGTAGGTTCCTGGGGCCTTTTCTGCGGAAGCGACGGCAAGCAGCTGGTTCTGGTGGACGATAAGCCCTGTGGTCCGGTCTCCGCTCGGAAGCCCACGCGTGCAATTCCCAGGCGTCTTCTACTTGATGAGAACCGCATCGCCCAGGTGATGCGCAGTGGCAATGTAATTTCCGAGACAGTCCCCCATGCGGACGAGCAGTGGGCAGTTGAGGTACGGCCCGTCTTCTCTCCACGTACCTCCACGGTGATCGGTGTCCTCGCCGGCGTGGCCAAAGCGGCTGATCCGCTTCCGGAACCACCGCTGGTCGGTGGCTGGGAATGGGAGATCGAGCGTGACGCCGACGGTCAACCAACACTGCGCCGGCGCACGTACTGGGACCGGAACCTGTTTCGTATCTATGACGTCGACACAAGCGTCGCCCAGCAGCGCAGTGGCTATTGGGAAGCCGGGGAATGGGCGAGCGAGCTCATCGACCAGTCCGACCGGATGCGCGTGAACAGCCTCATCCGCGACGGCATCCAGGACGGGCTGATGGGCGTAACGGGCAAGGTCCGGTGCCTGACCTACAACATCGTCACAGGTTACGGCACGGCTTCACAGGACCGTCGGCACATGCGCCTGGTCGGCGTGATTCCGCCGATCGAGCCCGATCACGACAAGATCTATCTGCAGGGCTTCAGTTACGAGGCCCCGGAGACTTTTCACGATATGGCCTTCGAGCAAGACGCCAATGCGGGGCGCGTGGACGACGTGCTTCGCGGAGTCATGGCCCTGGCCAAGGAACCGATGGCCGTCGTCGACTCTGCAACGCTGGATGTTCTTATGACGTCGCCATCGTGGCGTCGGGAAGACTTCGGGTATGTCGGCGGCCTTGGTGAATTTGCCATTGACGCTTCAGGTGAGTTGCACAGGTTCATCGCGGCTGCGGCGAGGGATACCGCTCGTTCTCAATCGATGGGTCTGGCGCTTCGCCGGGTCGACGGTTCCGTGCAGAATGTGCGCATCACCGCCACCGGAGTCAGGTCTGGGGCTGAAGGGCGGGATGCAGTCATCAGGCTCGACTTTTAGTCGAGTCCACCTGCCCCGCCGTTTCGCAACGGGTTTCGTGCACTGAACACCGCCACGGTACCGATGACGTCGACCTTCACTTGGTCGAAGCTTCGCCGCAGTACAGCCTCAAGTCCTGCGGCGTCGTCTTCGCGGTTGTGAAAGATGCCCAGGCGGTTGTACAGGGCCATGAAGCCGCGGCCGATGAGGTTGTGGCTCACGCCACTGCCCAGGATGGTACTGCCGAACAGCACACCGTCAGCAGCGAGCCGCTCCCCTAGGTGTTTGAAAGCTACGCCCTTGTCCGCCCAGGAGCCGGGAACGCAGTGGAAGACGTAGTTCGCCGCGATGGAATCGAATTGGCCGAGAGCCTCGGGGATCGGTTCGAGGACGTTCGCGGTCACACCTCTGGTGCTTACGTGGGTGTGGGCGAGTCTGGACGCTGCGTGCTCCACGCTGTTTTCGTTGAGGTCCATGAGTGTGATCTCAGCAGATTCGGGGAGGTCGGCATTGGCGAGGTACCAACCAGTGCCGGGACCGACATCGAGATGGCGGGTGCCGATGCAACGGTTGTACTGGTCTAGCATGAGCTGGCTGGGGCATCGCCAGGCCAGCGAATTGGAGAACTTCACGACGAGCAGGTCGTAGAAGCCCAGCACCGGCTTGCTGTAGATACCTGCGCCGCGGCGCACTTCCTGGTCGTTCATGTGATCGGAGCCTATCGGTCGAGGTCGGTGAAGTGAGGGTCAGCAGGGTGGTTTCACGAAGGAGCAAGGACGGCTGTGCTGGGGTCCGTGTCCACTGGGTAGCTCTGAGATTGCATCCTAGTGGAAGTAGTTCCACTGGTGAAGTCGAGCCGGTGCGGCGTCAGCCGAAGACCAGCTCGCCGTAGCAAGCGGTCTGAAGGATGATGTCAAGGTCTTGGACGCAGCCGAATCCGAGCTGTTCGGACTCGATGGCGGCAGAGCAGCAGAGGTGGTACCCCTTCTGCTTGGCCTTTCGAAAGGCTTCCTTGATTTGGGCGGCCGACAGCTCGTAGTCCTTGGTCTTGGACTCGTCATCAGACTCTGGATCGTCAAGTGTGATGCTCACGTGCAAGCCGTCCTCTGTCAGCTTGCTCCCGTGGTACCAGGGAAGCGCGCCACCGAAGTAGAACTCTTCGACGTCCTGCAGGACTGAAGCTGCTGATTGGGTGAAGATACCGGTGTTGGTCATGTTTCCATTCCTTCGCGATTCCGTGCGATCAGGGCAAAATGACTTCGCGGGAGGCGAGGTCGGAGAGAACGGCCGGATCCGGGACCCGTGCATCGACGCTGTCCTCCTCACAGAGGGCATCGATCAAAGGGTGGCCTTCCAGCGCGCTGCGGGCTTCTGTGGGAGATGCGAAGACGACAGCTGTGCGGGGATGGAACTCCCGGTCGATGAGCACGTAGCCTAGTTCGCCGGGCTCGCGGCGCTGCATGCGCAGCAGGTCGAGATGCAACCGTGCCTGCGCTTCGACGGCGGCGACGTCGATACCAAGATCTGCTGAGAGTCGGTCGTCCACAGTCCTGGGCTTGTCGGACTCCGGGGTCTGCCTCGCGCGTTCAGTGTTGTCGTTGATCATGCTCATCCCCTCTCGTAGGTCTTGTGGAAGCCGACGACTTTGCTGGTGATTTTCCATGCAGCGACGATCCAGGATGATGCGGCCACGGTTCTACCTCTGGTCCGCGATCTAGTCGAGGGGGTTCCTGTCCTCCACGGTCATCTGATCGATCGCAGCCAACCGTCTGGCGATTGTTTGTTCGAAGCCATTGCCGGTAGGACGGTAATACTGTGTGCCGCGGACGGCATCGGGTAGGTATTGCTGCAAGACAACTCCGTGTTCGAAGTCGTGAGGGTAGAAGTAGCCTTCTCCGTGCCCGAGGCCCTTCGCGCCCGGGTAGTGCGCGTCGCGCAGGTGCACTGGCACGCTCCCGGTCCGGCCGCGCCGGACGTCTTCCAGCGCTTGGTCGATGCCGCGGATGACGGCCGGCGACTTGGGGGCCGTGGCGATTGCGACCGTTGCCTGAGCGAGGTTGAGCCGCGCCTCGGGCATACCGATCAGCTGGACTGCCTGGGCGGCGGCCACTGCGATGCCCAGCACCGAGGGGTCGGCCATGCCGACGTCCTCGGAGGCGTGCACCACCAAGCGCCGTGCGATGAACCTCGGGTCCTCCCCCGCCTCGATCATCCGGGCCAGCCAGTGCAGGGCCGCATCCGGGTCGCTGCCTCTCATGCTCTTGATGAATGCGCTGACGACGTCGTAGTGCTGGTCGCCATCGCGGTCGTAACGCTGCAGCGCAGCGCCGGTGACCTGCTCCAGCACCTCGCGGTCGACGACGCTCTTGCCTGCGGCCTGCGCAGTTGCGACAGCGGTCTCCAGCCGGTTCAGCGCCTGGCGGACGTCGCCGCTGGACAGCCCTGCAATGATCTGCAGCGCGGGGTCGGCGAACCCGATCCCGGTGGCTGAGAGGACCGGGTCCTCCTCTAGGGCACGCGAGAGCAGGTTCACGACCTCGCCGTCCTCCACAGGGCGTAGGACCAGCAGGATTGAGCGCGAGACCAGTGCCGAGTTGACCGAGAAGCTCGGGTTCTCGGTGGTCGCGCCGATGAGCGAGATGACCCCGGCCTCCACGGCGGGCAGGAGGACGTCCTGCTGCGCCTTGGAGAAGCGGTGGATCTCGTCAATGAACACGAGCGTCTGGAGGTCGTCGTCGAGGGCCTTCTGGGCTCCGGCGAGCGTTTTGCGGACATCGGCTACGCCGGCGCTGGTCGCAGAGAGCTCGACGAAGCGGCGGCTGGTCTGGCGGGCGATCACCGAGGCGATGGTGGTCTTGCCGACGCCGGGCGGACCCCAGAGCAGGACCGAGGTCGCACCCTCGCCCTGGGCGAGCAGCTCGAGCGGCGAGCCGGGAAAGACCAGGTGCTCCTGGCCCACGATCTGGTCGAGGGAGGTGGGCCGCATGCGGGCGGCCAGGGGTTGGATGGCACTCATGGTCTACTCCTTGTTTGGTTCGAGGCGGGCGATCTCGGCCTCGACCCGGGCTTCTTCGCTCTGTGCCGCGGCGGTGCGCGCCCTGGCCTCGGCGAGCCGGGCACGCGCCTCGCGCAGCGCCTGCGCGTCCGACATGGCCTCGACGGCGTGGATCGCTTCGAGCACCGGTGCGGCTGCGTACGAGGGCACCCGGACGCCGATCTGCAAGTAGAAGTCGTCACCGTCAGATGCGTGACCGACGCTGGGCGGCCGGCCGAACGCTGTCGTGCACTCCTCGTTCTTGCGCGTGTGGATCCGGCCGGCGAAGACCTGGGCGGCGGTCACGCTGCAGTCCGCGACGGCGGCGTGGATGGCCCGGAGCACCGGCTCGACGAGCTGGGTGTCGGTGCGCTGCTGTGGATTGACGGTCGGCAGGAGTCCGGGGTCGAGGTGGCTGTCTTCGATGCGGGGGTGCATGGTTGCTCCTTTTGCGGCGGGGGTGGCCATCAGCTCTCGATGCGCGTGAACGGGCCGGAGTTGTGGACGAACAAGGCGATGATCGGCGCGTACCGGGCGTCGCGGTGTACGCCGCCGGCGTCGGTCCAGCCGCCTTGGGCGTCGAGCGTCCAGCGGTCGCCCGTTGCGTCGAGGTACTCTCCCGGCTCGGCCGGGAGCCGATGCTGTTTCACCATCCGGCGGAGCTTGCGGTCAATGGCGGCGCGTTTCCTGGCCGGCATGGGCGCGCCTGTAGTCCGTTCAGGGGGATAGGCGTCCCCGGGCAGCAGGTTCTGCTGCCTGAAGCGGCGCGGGAACAGTGGCATGGCGGTCCTTTCAATTGACGGTGCTGCGCTCAGGCGGAGACGGCGTCCCCCCGCTCCTTGTGCCGGGCGAGCACCCGGTAGACGGTGCGGTCGGTGACCTCGGCCATGTCGGCGATGGTCCGGGGGTCGATCCCTCTGCCGGCCATCGCGACGATGAGGGTGTCGCGTTCCTGCTTTTGCGCCTGGGCGGCGCTACGGTGTGCCACCGGTGAAGTCTTGATAAGGCGGTCGCGTTCGGCGGTGCTGAGTCCGCCCCAGATGCCGAAGCGCTCGTCGGCGCTCAACGCGTAATCCAGGCACTGTGCGCGCACCCCGCACTGGGCACAGACCTTCTTGGCGTCGGTGGTGTTGCCGCCCTTCTCCGGGAAGAACGCGTCGGGGTCTGTTTCTGCGCACAGGGCATCCCTGCGCCACTTCTCGTCGGGGTCCTCACCGCTCATGACGGTGCGGCCGGGAGGCGGGTGTTCTGCTGTGCGAGCACCGTGGCTCCTCCTAGAAGTTGTCGTGCGTGTGTCGGTACTTCGTTCTCGGGGTGTGCGGGCACAGAGCCCCGGAGGATCCCATTCCTCCGGGGCTCTGTGCGCGAGGCTTCCGTCCTGTACTCCGGGGCGGCTGCGCCGCGCGCTGCTCCCGCTGTTCCTTTTAGTCACTGAAAAGGTGCGCGAAGTGTTCGTCGCTGAGGTCAATCTCGACACGCTGGCCCTCACGAGAGACCGTGAAGACGCAGCCCTCGTCAGCACTGGGCTGCCATGGTCCGCGCTGGAAGACCTCCCGCCAGACCTTGCTGGCGGCCTCAGCGGGCGATGCAGCATCCTGGTCGATCGTCCATCCGACGAGGTACTCCTCGCTGCCGGTGCCCTCAAACGGGTCGAGCTGATCCCGGGGGAAGACCTGGTCGAGCGCACGCTCGAAGTCTTCCCGGGTGGTGTCGCCGCCGGACACAGCTCCGCGGACGAGGTCGGCAAGGCTGTCGATGTGCAGGCTCATGGGGTTGCTCCCTGGGTTTTGGTTCGGGTGGGGTCTGCTGCGACCAGCGCGGCGATGAGCTCGAGGTCGTCTCCGGTGTCGGGGTCGATGAGGGTCCCGGCGGATCCGATGTCGGCCAGCGGCTGCTCGTGCGTCTTGCCTGCCGTGTCCCGGTAGACGAGCGTCACGCCGGACAGGTCCACGGCCGTGGTGCTTACCGGGGAGGACTCGGAGGCCTCGAACGCCGGCCGGATCGCCTCGATGAGCGCGATGAGGTGCTGTACCTCTGCTTTCCGTTCGAGCAGCGCCTTGCGCTGGAGTGCGCGCTGCTCGAACCGGGCCAGGTGCGCGTCGCAGCAGGTGTCGGTCTTGTCGGGTTCGTCCTTGGGATAGGACAGCAGGTAGTGGTCCGTCTCGACGGATTTGTCGACGAGCGTATCGAGCAGGATGTCGGCCTGCCGGGCGGTGATGCTGAGGCCGAGGCGCTGCTGCGCCGCTGCCATCAGGACGCCGCCTTCCGGTCCTCCGGGACGATGCCCTTGGTGCACAGCCGGACGAGGGCGGTGAGCATGTCCTGGCGGTGCCCGCCCCAGTGGACGGTGCGGCCGGAGGCCAGCTTGACGACGATCACGGGTGCCTGGGCATATCCGAGGTCTTCGGTGATGTGGCGGTGGTTTTCATCGCCCTGCTCGATGTCGATTTTGGTGTACTGCATCGCGGGCTGCTGCCGATCGAACAGGCTCTTGGCCTTGTCGCAGTTGGGGCACTCCGCCGGCCCGTAGATGGTGATTTTCGGCGCGGTGTGGGCGGTCCGGGGCAGGTCGCCGATCGTGGTGGGGGTCATGGGACTTGGTTTCCTTCTCTCCCCTGCTGGGGGTCGTTGTGGTGTGGAGGCCCTGGCTCTCAGACGTCGGGCTCCAGGTCGAACAGCCCGGGCTGGGCCACACGCTCGCGCAGCTGCCGGGCGGGTTCCTCGCCGAGGCGCTCGACGGCCTTGTCCAGGTCGCGGTAGGCCTCGGACTCGCCGAGTCCACCCATGGCCTCGATCTGGAAGTACAGCTCGGCGAGCTCCCGCTCGCTCAGGCGGTGGCCGAGCACCTCGGGGGCAGCGAGGTCGGTGTACGAGGCGCTGTAGCCCAGCTCCCAGTCGGACTCGGTCTGCTGCTCGGCCGTAAAGGCCACGAGGATGCCGTGGTCGGGCACGAGCGCGCCGACGAGCAGGTCCGCCAGCTGGTCCGGTGTCGGGCTCCACGGCTGCGCCTGCTGGAGGACTGCGCGGACCTTGGTCCGCAGCACTGAGTCGGCGTACAGCCCGGGCTTCCCGCACGGGCAGGTGCCCGCGAGGGGGCCGCGATCGATGGGCACCCAGAGCCCGTGGTCGTGCTCGAGGTGTTGGTCGGCGTCGTGCCGGGCGATGGCTGCTGGTGTCGACATGACCGTGCTGTGCTGCCAGCTGCACCCGATGCACGCCATGCCGTCTGCGCGCTGCTGGCCGTAGACGTAGACCTCGTGCTTGCCGGGGTGCTTGGCGCACTTGCCGTCCGGCGTCGCGTCGACCCACCAGTCGGGCAGGGGCGCGTTCACGGCTTCACGTCCTTGGCTGTGCTGTGCATCTCGGCGAGATGGGCGATGGTGCGCCGGCGGAGCCCGTCGTAAAGCGCCCAGAAGGCGTCGTCGCGCGCGGCGAGCTCGTGTATCCAGCTGTTGATCTGTCCGTCCGGGAGCGCTGCGATCTCCGCCGCCTGCTCCGGATCGAGGCCGTGGGCCTCCGGGGCCTCCCGCAGCTCGGCGCGCAGTGACTCTGCGTCGAGCGCGATTCCGGTTGCGGGCCCTCGGTTGTTGTCGGTCATGGGTGGTCTCCTCGGTGTCGCTGCTGGTCGCGGATCGCCTGTCGCTCCCGCTCGCGGCGGGTGCCCTTGCGGGGCTTGGGGGTGTGCCGCTGCGTCGCACTGGACTTGCGGAGTTCCCGCATCCAGTGCGCCTGTTCGGGATTCGCCGACGGCCGGAAGCCCTCGGTGGAGTAGTGCTGCCTGCGCTTTCGGCTCATGGGTTCTTCTCCTCCGCCACGCGGGCGATGTGGCGGGCGCAGCCAGCCGCCCACGTGCGGGCATCGGCGGTCTGCGCGGCGGCCACCGCCTTCGCGGCGCGGTCGGCGTCGATGGGCAGCCGATGCCGGATGAGCAGCGCCAGGGTGACGTCGAGCATCACGGTGCGCTCGTGGTCGCTCAGCTCCGTCTGCTCGGAGTGCTCGTGCACCCCACGGCGTTCGTGCAGGGCACGGTCCGCCCGCGAATCGAGCAGGGTCTGCTCGATCTCAGGGACGAGCTCTTCTGCGGTGGTCGTGGTGGTCTGGGGCGTCATGCGGTTCTTTCCGCCGGGCCGCTTGGCCCGGGATCGAGGAGCCCCGTCGCGCCGCCGTCCCACAGGGACCCGGCCGCGGCGAGGCTGCGGTCGTGTGGTCTGGGTCAGTCCTTCGAGCCGTCGCGGAACTGGAGGTACTCCCGCAGGGTCGGCGCGTCCGCGCCGGGGAGCGAGATCCGGTCGAGGGCTCCGTACAGGTCCTCGTCTCCGATCAGCTCGCCCTCGTGGGCGACGACGGCTTGCGCCAGGCGGACCAGCAGGACCTTCATCTCCTCGGCGCGCTCCTCGTCGGCGGTCCGCAGGCGCTTGATGTCGATGAGGCGCTTCTCGCAGAGGCTCTTGAGGTAGAGCGCGCCCTTGCGCCACTCGAGGAACTCGATCAGCTGTGTGCTGTGATCCAGCGGGGACAGCCGCCAGATCTCGGCGTCGTCCTGGCGGAATGAGAGCTGCTGGTCGATGCTTGAGGCGGTGGTCTTCAGCCAGTGCTCGGTTTGGTTGAGGCCGGCCGGCGTGGTGGTGACCTCGGCCCAGACTGCGTCATCGCGCAGGCAGCTGCGCATCACGGCGTCGAGCGGGTCCTGCAGGCGTGGAGGTGCGGGGCGGGCGGTGGTCGTCATGGTCATGGCGGATGTCCTCGTCGGTCGTGTCGTTGATGGTCTGCGGAGCGTCGGCCCCGACAGCGCGCCCGTGGCGCTGGTTGTGGAATTAGGTCTCAGTTCCTGGTGCCGAAGCGCAGGTCGGGCCAGATGGGCTCGACCGAGACGCCCAGCAGCTGGATACGGGGGTCGCGGTCCTTGGCGCGTTTCCAGGCGCGGCGAACGGCTGCGGCCTTGTTCCGGGCCTTCTTCTGGTCGTCGAACGGCCCAATCAGGCGCGAGTAGGTCTGGGGGCTGGCGGACTTCAGGCTCTCGGCCTGCATCATCACCACGACGCCGTAGCCGTTGGCCTCCTCGGCCACCAGGTCCTCCCAGGAATCGTAGGTGCGTTCGGTCTGCGTGCTGTACGCCTTCATGGCGAGACCTCCTGGTCGTCGTGACGGATGTCGATGGGCCGCTCCCAGAGCGGCATCCCGTCCTCGCCGGTCTCGGCCGAGAACTCGAGGCGGACCTCCGGCTGGTCTATGTGTGCGCCGAAGTCCGACCAGCCCGCAGGCGGGAGCCGGTAGATGGGCTGCTCAGCCATGGGACTCGCTCCTTCTCGTTGTGGTGTCGTGGCAATGAGGGGGGACCGGGCCGGGACCCGACCCCCGACATCACTGCCCCGGCACCCGGGTCGGCCCTGCCGACCCCGACGCTGTGCCCTCCGGTGACCAGCACCCGCAGGGTGCCGGTCACCGGTCGGTCATGAACCAGCTGCGATGCGTTCCGTCCCGGTCATCCTGGTCTCAGCCATGGGGCTGTTCTCCTGCGTTTCCGGGTTGGGTCTGCCGACGTTCGGCGGCCCAGGGGAGGCGGGAGTCCTGGTCAGCGGAGCACCAGAGCCCGCCAAGCGAGGCGCTGCGGTGGGTGTGGGGCAGGTGGTCCTCCCGGTCTCCGCACAGCCCGACGGGCAGACCGGCCGGGTCTCCAGTCAGCTCGGCGAAGCGCAGGCGGTACTCGAGCTCGGCAGCATCCGGGCTCCAGGCCTGGATCTCGATCCCGAAGGGCTGACCTGGAACCTCCCAGTCCCCCGCCGGCTCGCCCAGCAGCGCCGCGCGCTCGTCGAGCAGGATCCGCGAGTCGGCGTGCTTCACCTCGGCGGGCATGGCGGGGTCGATACTGAACTTCTGGGCGATGGCGACCATGACGCCGTCCTCGACGGCCCAGTACTCCGGCATGTGAAGCTTCAGCGGGCGGACCATGTCGCCCACGTATGCCTCTGTCGCGTCGTGCAGCAACGCCCAGAGCGCATGCTCCGGGGCGACGAGTCGCGAGAGGAGTACGCAGTGCTCGGCGACGGACATGAACCGGCGGACGTGGCCGTTGTAGCGGCACTGCATGGACAGCGCGTGTGCGATGTCGGCGATGTCCACGTCCTCGGGCCGCGGGTCCAGCGGGTAGAACCGGCGACCCGTGTAGGTCTGCATCCAGTTGCCGCGCGGAACTACGGTCGTGGCGGGCCGGGCTCCGGCTGTGGCCATCCCTGCTCCGTGATGGCGAGTGACGCTCCTTGTCCCCCGGGCGGGGTCGAAGCTGGCCGGCAGCTCGCGGTCGAAGAGCTCCTCGAGCAGCGCGACGTCGGGGTCGACGGGTTCGTGCTCTGCGCTCTGGAGCCAGAGCACGCCGTAGCGTTCCCCGGTCTCGCGCAGCACGACGTCGTGCAGGCCGTCGTCGGTGTTGTCGATCGTGTAGTCCGTGTTCGGCCCGAGGGCCGGTGCGCGCAGCGGCTTCGTTCCGGGCCGCGCCTGCATGGCTTCCCTGGCCTCGGCGGTGAAGCGCACGCGCGCTCCGTCGGGCCAGGCCTGGTGCTTCGGGTCATTCATGGATCAGTCCTCCTCGGGCCGGGTGGCACTGGGGTCGGGGTGGTGCGCCGCGGAGCGCCGGCGTGTGGCTGGCGCTCCGCGGCGTCGGAATGGGTTGGTCAGACCCGTTCGGAGACCCACAGGTCGTTGAGGTCGTCCTGGATCTCCTCCTCGAGGGCGACGAGGATCGCCTCCTCGCCGGACACAGCCGAGATGAGGTCGTCCTGGACCTGCTGCTTCTCTGCCAGGACTCCGGGCATCCGCTCGTCCTGAGTGCCCTTGGTGATAATCCGGTGGATCACCACGGGCTTGGTCTGCCCCGTGCGGTAGAGACGGCCGTTGGTCTGCAGGTAGTGCTCGAGCGAGAACGGCAGCGTGTACCAGATCATCGTCGAGCCGCCGTCCTGCAGGTTCAGGCCGTGGCCGGCCGCCGCGGGGTGCAGCAGCATCACCTGGATCTGCTTGGCGTTCCACCGGCGGACCATCTCCCGCGAGCCGTCAAAGACCTGCGCGTCGATGCCCGCCTTCTTGAAGCGCGCCATCAGCTGCTCCAGGTCAGAGCGGAAGTGGTACGCGACCAGCACGGGGTCTCCCCCGCTGTTGCGCACCAGGTACTCGGCCATTTCGAGCTTCTTGTCGTGGATAACCTCGTACTGGCCCTTGGTCGCCGGGTCCTCCGGGTCGGCCGTGTAGAGCGTCCCCGAGGCGAACTGCATCAGTTTGCTGGTGAGGACCGCCTGGTTCTCGGCGACGATCGACTCAACGCTCTGGGTGAGCTTGCCGTCCTCGTCCTGGTAGGTCTTCACGACGTCGAGCACGAGGTCGCGCCTGAACTCCTTGTAGGCCTGCATGAGGTCCGGCGGGAGGGTGACGTTGGCGTCCTGGATCGTCAGGCCCGACAGGTTGAGGTTGGTGTTCTGCGCGCTCATCACCAGGTGCCTGATGGCCTCATGGATCTCGGCCTCGGCGTTCGGGGTCGGGATCCACTTCGCCGGGGTGGTGGTGCCAGGCACCATCTTCGGGATGAACCACCGGTTGCGGAACTCCGTGATGGTCGGGCCCAGGGCCTCGCCCTGGTCGAGCAGGTAGATCTGGCTCCACAGGTCGTGCAGCCCGTTCGGGCTCGGCGTGCCGGTCAGCTCGATGAGCCGCGTGATGGCCGGGCGGACCGCTTTCAAGGCCTTGAACCGGGCGCTGCTGTGGGACTTGAAGCCCTGCGACTCGTCGATGATTACCGTCTGAAACGGCCAGATGAGGGTGTCCTGTCCGTTGATGGACTGGATCGGCATCTGGTCGACCAGGCCGTAGCGGCACTGCGCGCAGCCGTCGCCGCCGCAGCTGCGACAGTCGTGGCTCTCGCGCTCCAGCGCACCGCGGGTGACGAGCTCGCTGATCGCCTCCTTGACAGCGGTCTTGGTGGGGGCTTTGGTTCCGGACTGCCCGGCAGCCAGCTGCAGGAAGTGTCCGATCAGCTGCTCCTGGGCCATTGGTCCGATCGTCTCGATGAGCCCGCGCAGCCGCACGGCCTCCGGTGAGATCCCGGCGGCGATGGCATCGCCGGTGGGCTCGCCGGTCAGCTGGAGCAGACGCGCACCCTGGGAGGGCTGGGTCAGCAACTCCTGGTTGACGAAGTACATCGTCGGCGGGTCGGAGAAGACTTCCCGAAAGCGTTCCAGGCGCTTCTCCTTGGGCAGCTTCCGGTCGTTCTCGTTGACGATGAGCGACTTGGTTCGGATCGGGAATCCCCATTTGTCGATCTCGTCGAGCCAGGTCGAGCGTGCGATCGCGATCGGTGCGACGACGAGGATGTGGCCCATCGGCCGGACTGTCTGCAGGACGCTGAGGGTCGAAAGCGTCTTCCCGGCTCCGACACCAAGCCAGGCTCCGGCGAAGGGGCGGCTGACGAGGAAGTCGTGGATCTGCTGCTGGTAGGGCTTGAGCACGATGGGCGCGGGTGACGGCTGCGGTGGTGCGATGGTCGTGGTCATGGTGTGCGGCCTCCTCTCGTGGGTTGTCGGTAGTCGGGATCAGGCATGGAATGCCTCGCGGATAAGGCCCATGCGGACCTCGGCGTCATCGGCCCGGCGTGTCTGGGCGGCGAGCTCTGCCTCCAGCCCGACGATCCTGCGCTGCAGGGCGGTGACACGCGGGTCTTCACCCAGTGCGGTGCGTACGCGCTCAAGCACCGCTTCGGCAGAGGCATC
The DNA here is from genome assembly GCF_049315185.1 of Paenarthrobacter sp. C1. Classification (NCBI taxonomy): domain Bacteria; kingdom Bacillati; phylum Actinomycetota; class Actinomycetes; order Micrococcales; family Micrococcaceae; genus Paenarthrobacter; species Paenarthrobacter sp. C1. The sequence goes on from NZ_CP186052.1 coordinate 2,758,863, forward strand.
CCCGACGGCCGAATCGGGTATGCGTGTCGCAAGCGGCAGATCTTCCTTGGCCTCGGCGGTCATGTCGTCCTCTGCTTCCTGCCCGGGCTCGGGCGCGATCATCAGGTGTCCCCGGCGGCGGGTGGGCCGGGCCGTCGCGGGCCCCGGCTGGTCTTGTTCCGGTGCATCGGGCTGTGCGGGCGCGTCGACGGGCACGGCCTGGAAGGCCGGCTCCCCGGCCCCGTCGAACGAGACCTCGATGAGCTGGTCCGCAGGCAGGCCCTCGGGCTGGGCGTCGAACCAGCGGGAGAAGGCGGCTGGGTGCTCAACGAAGGCCACCGCGACGGTCATCTGCCGTTTCCCGCGTGGCCTGCGGTCTGCGGCGGATACTGCATGGTCGGCCCGGTGCCCGCCGAGCAGCCGTTTCATGTCGGCACGGGCGTTCTGCGCCGTGCGGTTGGGTGAGGTCATGTTGCGCGGCACCGAGACGGATCCGCCGGCGTTGTTGCGCAGAATGGCGTGGCCCCGGGACGAGACACGCCCAACGCAGCCGGCCCGCATCGCTTCGAGCACGAGCTCCGTGGCCTCGCGATCGAAGGTGCCCAGGTCGGCCCGGGTGAGCTGGCGGAAGGCCGAGGTTGCCTGGCCGTTGCCCTTGGTGACGCGGCCGCTCATCGGGCGGCCTCCGGGGTTCCGGCGTCACCGCGGGCGATCACCGTCCGGGTGCTTTCCGCGGCCAGGAGGTTGAACACCACGGCAGCCGCGTGGTCCTCATCGTCTTCGCGGCACATCCACTGCATGAAGTGGCGGAAGGCGCTGGCGCGGAACTCCTCCATCTCTGCGGCAGTGCTGGCCTGCTCCCAGTCGCGCGAGTCGTACTTGCGCGCTCCACGCTCCACGAGCGCGGCCGTCCTTGTGAGCAGCTGGTCCTGGTAGGGCACCTGAAGGGGTACGAGCAGGTCGAAGCGGGGCTGGCCTGTCTTCACCTCGCGCTGCATGCCGGAGGCGGTGACCCTGCGTGATCCCGAGTCTTTCGTTTCGTAGTCGCGGGCGGTTGTCTCCGGGCCCGCGGCCGTGGCTGTTGCGGTCATGATGCTGCTTTCTGCTGGCTCTCGATCCGGCGGTAACCGAGCACGTGGGTGATGAAGGCGTCGACGGCCTGCTCGTCATCCACGACGTGGATCTCGGCACCGAAACGGCGCATCTTGGCGTGCATGACGTGCTGGCGCTTCTCGAGGTCTCCGCCGGGTCGCTTGACCTCGACGAAGACCGTGCCGGTGGGCGTGAGGACGATTCGGTCGGGGACGCCCCCGCGGGCCGGGGACACAAACTTCAGGCAGAACAGACCGTGCCGGCGGCACTGCGTGAGCAGGTACTGCTCGACGGCCTTCTCCCGCTGGTTCTTCTTCCTCGGCATGGGGGCTCAGTCCTCGTCGGTCCCGGCAGCGTCGGAGGCGTCGCCGTCAAGGAAGTGCCCGAAGCCGACGATGTCCTCGTCGTCGATGTAGGCAGCGATGGCGTCCGGGTCGTAGACGAAGCTCGGGTCGTCAGGGTCGACCACGACCCAGCGCTTGGCCGCATTGCCGTAGTTGGAGAAGCCGTCGATGTCGGCGACGGTCACCAGGCCCTGGTGGGCGAGCTCCTTGAGCCGGGTGCGGATGCCGGAGTCCGAGGAGCGCGGCACCTCGCCGAGGCTGGTGACGACGCGGTCGTGGTAAGCGGCGATGAGCTCGTCGTGGGTGAGCGGGCCCTTCTCGCGGACGATGTCGAGCACGATGGGACGGACGCGGGATGCGCCGAGCGCGGCCTTCACGGCGGCGGCGTAGGAGGTCTCCGGGTCAGTGGAGCGGACAGGGAGTGTTGACTGGGACATGATGGCCTCTCGTGGTCGTGTCGCGTCGAGTCCGAATTGCCTTTCTTACTCAATTATGACTCGAAGTGAATGATCTGTGCGGAACCATTCGCAATGGTGCGCAGAGTTGAACAAGGGGGCCGCGGCGTGCGCGGCCCCCTTGTGCGGGTTGTGGTGGATCGGCTCAGACGGCCTCGTTCATCCAGTTCTTGGTGAACGTCTCCTCGAGCATCCGGACGTAGGTGTCCAGGTCCAGCGAGGCGATGAGCCGCTCGATCCGGTCGGCCGGCAGCTGGTGCAGGTCGTCGTTGACGACGACCATCGACCAGGTTGGGTCGATGGCGTTAATACGCCGCACCACGACGTCCTGGTCGTCTGGGAGCACGGCGAGCCCGTCCGACATGCTGGCCTCGGCGCGGGAGCGGGCCCAGCCGTGATGGCGCAGCACCTCCAGCGCGACCGGGTCGCGCTTGGTCCGGCCGATGTCCTCCTCGCGGCGCTTGGCCTGGCTGGCCGCGGTGACCTTCCAGGCACCGGCGTTGAGCAGGCTCCGGGCGTTCTCGGTGCCCTCGCGGACGATGAACACCCGGTTGACCATCTGCAGCACCTGTGGGTCGCGGACGTTGGTCACGTGACCCTGCTCGCTGAACTTCACACCCACGGCGGGGTCGATGGGCGCAGCCGAGAAGGGGTAGGTGATCGAGCCGCGGGAGGCCGCGATGACGTTCTGGAACAACAGGAGCGACCGGATCGGGTCGTCCTCCAGGACCGCCTCCTCGATCACCTTCCGGCCCAGCATCAGGTCGAAGGGCTCCGCGATCGCCGACTCCCCCCTGCTCGCCACCGTCTGCAGGTAGCGGGCCAGGGCGAAGTCGATCACGGCCGGGTGGGCCAGCGACTTCGTCGGAGTCGGGCCCGCGTGGCAGGCCAGCGTGCCGCCACCGGCGGCGATGATCGGACTGTCTGCCACGGACCGCCCCGGTTCCGGGGCCTCCAGCTCCAGGCGGTTGTTCGAGTCCTTGCTGATGAGGAACATCAGCTCAGGTTCGATGTCGACGCCGATGGCCTCCTGCTGCTCGGCGAGCACCCGGTTGTTGGTCGCTTCGTCGAATCCGTTCTCGCCGCCGACGACCGAGTAGAGGCCGTCGGTGTTGGTGGAGATGATCCGCGCCCCGGCCAGCGTCTGGGCCTGTCCGATCCGCCAGCTGAACAGCTGGCCAAGGATGCGCATCGAGATGATGCGGTTGTTCATCCGGATCGGCGTCCGGTGACTTGCGTCGCCTGCGCCCGAGGCCGAGTTGAGGATCAGCTTCGTGCCGTTGCGCAGCACGCCGAGCCCGGCGATCTGAGCCTTCAGCCGCGCAGCTTCAGGGCTGTCGCCCGGAAGCTGCGCCAGCTGCTTCTTCAGCCCCTTGATCTCCTGGCCGTAGCGCTCTTTGTCGAAGAAGATCTTCGCGTAGCGGTCCTCACCCAGCTCGGGGTTCCAGAACGCCCGCATGTTGCGCAGCAGGTTCGGGTAGTAGCTGGTGAAGTCCTCGTGGATCACCAGGCCAGCCGAGGTACGTGCGAACTTCGGGTGCAACTTGTCGGAGCCGTCTTCCTTGGCGATGAACAGCTCCGGCTTCTTCTTGGCCGGCTCATCGCGGTAGGCGGCATTGGTGGCCGTGCTGTTGGCGAGTACCACCTTGCCTTCCAGGACACCGCCGTCGGGCAGGACGACGTTCAGCGCCTCCGCCTCGGGCCGCTGGGTGGTCAACAGGTCCGCCGGGTCAGGCACCTGGGCCTGGGCGCGGGCGAGCTGCCCGGCCTGGTCAGGGTCGTCCTTCTTCGGCTTGCGGTACTTGACCTTCTCCGGGTCCGAACCCAGCAGGACCAGCCGCTTGTCGACGAAGGTGCCGTCGGGCAGGCGGAGCATGGCGTGCTGACGCTTGGCCTCGGCCACGAAGTCCTTTGCGTCCGGGAAGGCCTGCGCTGCCCGGATGAGCATCATGGTCTGATCGTTGTGCTCGACCTTCTCGGCGTTGAACACCGACAGGTCGGCTTCGGCCCCATGGATGCCGCCGGTGGAGAACGTGGCGAAGCAGGACGACGGCGAGGCGTCCGCCCGGAAATACGGCACGTTGTTCGGGGTCTTGGGCACATCGCGCAGAGACCGGGCCGGAAGGCTGAACTTGTCGCGGTACTCCTCGGAGTCGTTGAAGTTCTGCCCCTCGATCGAGCGGTAGTACGCCACGACTTGCAGGAACTGCCGGTGGGCCTCGCGCTGGGCTGCAGTCACTTCGGAGTGGGTGGCCGGGTCGGGCGCGACGTTCTCCTCGAAGAAGCGCACACACTCGTCGAGCACGTTGACCGGCTCGATCCCGCGTTCTTTAGCGACCTCGGGGTGCGGATATACGAAGGACACCGCCTCGATGTCATCCAGTGAGGCGTAGGGTGCGAGGATGCGGCCCACGAACTTTGCCGATGAGGAGTCGACTGCCAGCCGGTCCTTGCGCACCGCACCGTTATTGGTGAACACCGTTTCGGTGAACTGGGCGAGCAGAGCGGCCTTGAGATCGAAGTTGCTCGCGTACGCCGGGTGCCGGAACAGCTGGGCCAGACCAAGGCAGTCCGAGACGTTGTAGGCCAGCAGCTCATAGAGATCCTCTACCGCCTCGATGCTCGTGTCATGGCTGAGCTTCTCGGATTCCTTGATCTGGCGGCCGAGCATCCCGAGCAGGCGCTTGAGGCTGACCTTGGACTGCAGTTCGTTCAGCCGGGCCACGTCCAGGTGCCGGCCCGAGTGAAGCATGGCGCGGCGGATCTTCGCAGCCGCCCCGTCCCAGCCGAGGTAGCCAGGCATGTACTCGATGTGCTGGGACGAGAAGAGCTGGTCGTTGTGGTCGCGCAGAGTACGGGCCGTGGTCGGCTGAAACGGCCGACCGCTGCCCGGGGCCGGAAACGCCTCGTTGAGGTAGAGCGCGACCATAGTCGTGTCATAGTTCATTGAGTTGTAGCCAGCAAGGAACGGATGCACTGCCGGGTCGTACTCGGGGTCTGTGTCGCAGACCGGACGCAGCGCCGCGGGGTACCCGCCTGGGTCGGAGTGGTTGCACACCTGGTCGGCGTTCGAGAGGCCCATCAGTTCGGCGAGCCGGAGGCTGCCCCGTTCGCCGCCGAGGTTCCAAAGCTGGACGCTGACCGCGGGCAGCCCCGGGTTGGAGCGGATCACGGTGTCGTAGAGGGCTTGGGGGTCGACGGAGGCGACCAGCGCCGGGTCGTCGGCCAGGAAGAAGATCTCCAGGTCGTGGACGGCGCGGCCCGGCCGCGGGGTGTAGGCGCACAGCGTGAAGACGTTCGACAGCGATTCGATGTCGTAGAACGTGAAGAGCGCGGTCTCAGCTGTGACGGGGGTGCGCTGGGTGGTCATGGGTCTGGCCTTTCGGTCGTCACCGGCCGTCACGGCCGGGGTATGCAGTTATCTGGTCGGGGTGCCGGCTGCTGCCGCGGATGGCCTTAGGCGGCGCTTCTTCCTTGTGACGGGCGCGGGGACCGGCCGGGCACCGCGGACCCATCGACCTCCCACCAGGGAGTAGCCGAAGTGCTCACGCTGGCCGATGCAGTCGGCGCATTCCTTTCCGGGTGAGACTCCCTCTCCTGCACATCCGTCCTTCAGTCGATCGGGTTGTGTGGAGAGCGGCGGCGCGGGGCGTCCATCCGACTGGAGGCCTCAGCCACGAGCCGCCGCTTCTCCTCCGGGTCGGCACTGATCTGCGAGCGGACGATCAGGTTGGTGATCCGCTGTTCGCGGGCGACATCGGCCAGCGCGGTGCTCGCCCTGCCTTGTTGCTTGGCGAGGTCGGTCACCGCCCGGGCGAGCTCGGTGATGGCCCTGGCGATTGTGCGCATGGTCGGATCAGTCCTCTCCTGTGGTGTCCTCGTCGTCGGCGTCCACCTGGGCGGCGGGACCGGTGTGCCGGAGCAGGCCGCGGTAGTTGGCCTGAAGGACCGGCTGCGACTTCTTTTTCGGGTCCGAGCCGCTGTAGTGCGGGTTCATCCACTTCTTCAGCTCGTACTCGGCGATGGTCGTCTCGGGGGTGGCCATCATCTGGCCGGGGCGGATCTTCTTGTTCTTGTCCGGGCAGTGCCACAGCGGGTCAGGCCGCACGATCGCAACCAGGTCCGTGATGAACTGCTTGTTGCTCACCGGCGACCCCGAGGGCGAGACGTCTGCGAACCAGGCCTTGTAGAGGTCATAGGTGAAGGTGAAAGGCACCAGGTCCCACACCAGCCGCTCGCGGAACTCTTCCCAGAAGGCGCGCACGGGGTCGTTGGCCTCCTTGTACTCGGCCAGGACGTCCTTGGTCGCCACCGGCTCGGAGAGCTGGTAGTAGTTGCCCGGGTCGGCTGCGCCGGCGCGGTTGAGCACGTACCAGAGGGCGTACTCCAGGACCTCGCGGCGCTGGAGGTAATCGTCCTTGATGTACTTGCGCTCCATGCCGGTGAAGCTCTTGTTGAACGGTACGAACAGCTGCCGGCGGTAGAAGCTTTCGGACTTGTCCTTCACGCGCGGGAACTCGTTGAGGCACTGGACCATGAAGCCGAAGAACTGGTAGGCGATCGGCATCCGGTACTTCCGGTTGATCTGGATGACGTCGTTGGTGACGATCGCCTTCAGGTTGGCCGCTTTGTCGATGAAGGTGCCCACGTCGTTCTCGTCGACGATGATCGCGTTGGCGCGCACGAGCGGCTCGAGCGCGAAGTCCTTGCCGAAGTCGCTCAGCGGGATCGAGGTGTGCGAGCGTGGCCCGCACAGGTTGCGCATGAGCGAGCACAGCGTGCCCTTGCCGTTGTTGCCCTGTTCTGAATAGAACCAGGCAGTCTTGCCCCAGCTGACGTGCGGCCGGATGATCGCGCCGATGACCTCCCAGAGCAGCTCGGGGATACCCTCCTCGTCGGAGAGCTCGTGGATCCAGGACTCGATGTCCCAGACCGAGCCGTCGACAGGGTGGACGATCACCGGGTTGTCCGGGTCTTCGACGTAGTCGATGTGGCACTTGGCCAGGAACACCAGTGCCGGGTCGAAGGGTACGAGCGACTTGGGTTCGAAGTGGAAGGCCTTGCCGCCCTCATGGATGTCCCGGGCCTCGCGGCCGTAGTGGAACACGCCGTTGTTCACGGCGATGAGGTCTCTGTGGCTGCACTGGTGCCGGCGCGGGCTGTCCTCGCGGAGTACTGCCAGGACCTCGGCGAACTCCTTGAGTGTCAGCTGCGTGTTGTAACGGCGTGCCGTGGTGCGGATGTCGTCCTCGCTGGTGGTGTACGTGCCGCGGCCCGGGCCGGTGGCCTGGTACATCGCCAGCAGGTCGTACTCGCGGTCAGTGTCCTTGGCGCTGGGGGCGATGCGGATCACGTGGTGCAGGCTCAACAGGATTTGCGCCACTTGCCAGTAGGTCAGGTGCCGGGCCAGGGGCAGCTTCTCGGCAGCCACCTTGGTCTTGCTGTTCTCGGCCTTGGAGACGCCGTTCACGATCGCGAGCAGCTGCTTCTCGAGCAGGCGCGGTGCCGGCGGGTCCGACGGGTCGATCAGCTGGAGGTAGACCTCGGTCGCGCGCGTGACTATTTCGTTTTGCGGGGCGATGTCGCCGCCGTCGGCGAAGTACGTCATGACCTCGGTGAAGGCGTCGGCGACAGGGTTGGTCGAGGGGGTGTCGAAGTCCTCGTCGAAGACGGGCGTTGGGTCGTCAGGAGTCGTCATGCTGCTGTCTTTCTCGATCGCGTCGAGTACCTGCCGGCAGTGAGTGGGAAGCCGATTGGTCTCGTAATCGAATAGGAACGTGCTCACGACTCTATGCCATCCGAATGGTCTTTCGCAACGAGTCGACTGATAGCCGACTCATGGTCCGGCAGAGGTCCCGGGTGGGGCTCGGAGGGGTCGCGCGCGAGACCCGGAGGCCACGACGACACGACGAGAGCGTGCGGTCTGGAATGAGAAACAGCGGCTCCGGGGGCGTATGCCCCACGGAGCCGCTGGCTTCTCGTGCTCGAGCACTCCCCCGCGGGCGGCGTGAGCCGCCCGACCCCCTGGTCGGGGTTCGGGGAGTTCTTCCGACCGGCCGGCCGGGAACCTCCAGAGCTGGGATCCGGCTGCAGCAGCGAGCCGGTATACCCCCTATGGGTATCGGAAGGTGTACCACTTGACGTGGTACACCTGTTTCCCCTGGTCAGTCGGGGATTTCAGGACTTCTCCAAACGGGGTGTACCACATGGAGATTTGCACGTGGTACAGGCGTTTGCCCTGGTGAGACGGGCTTTATATACCCCCTGTACCACTTGTACCACTAAATAAAGACTAGATATACGCGCATGGGGATAAGAGCTCTTACTGGCTGGATGACCGATCGGAGGCGTCCTTCGCGCACATATGTAAACGCTCGGAATCTGGTGGTACTCGTGGTACACCTGCCGAAAACGCTGATCTACCAAGGCAAAACGGCGTACCACGTCCGCTCGGGCACGTGGTACAGACTCCCTCGGCCGCGGTCGCCTGACCCGCCGTTTGAGCAGGCCAGCACTGGGATCGGGAGGTGTACCACGACACGTGGTACACCTCGGCGCTGCGTCCTCCCGTGCAGCGGAGCATCAGGCCCTGACGGCCCTGACGGGAGCGACCGCGATGGGTCCGGCGTCCTGGTCGACCGGGCTTCCGAGTGATTCCGAGTGATTCCGAGACAGACCTTCGAATGGCCGCCGGAATGGGATGCCAACTGCATTGCACATGATGAATCGACACTGATAGAGTGGGCATTGGTGTTAGGGCCAGGAACCGTCACCAGGCGTTGTTGTCACAGGAACGTGAAAACAGAAAGGCCGGAGAAGCATCCCCGTGGGAAGGGAGCTCTCCGGCCTTTCTGCGCGCTCACGCTGGTGCGAGGCCCAGGGTGCGCCGGCCGCCTAGAAGGCGGCCGCGCTGCGGCCTCGCCGGTATCCCGCATTGGGGGACTCGGGTATGTGGGCACGGACCCGGTGGCCGTCCTCGACGGCGTACAGGATCTCGTAGGTGATGGAGACGTTGCGGTTGCAGGGCATCACACCCTGCCTCCGGCGCATCTCGAGCTTGCGGAAGCCAGCGACGGACTCGGCGCGTTCGAAGAAGCGGGCGAGCATCTCGCGGGCGCGTTCGCGCGCCTGCTCCGCCGTGCCGCCGCTGGTGCTCATGGTGAAGAAGTGCATGGACCCTCGATCGAAGGTCGGCCTCTCACCGGTGTCTAAGTCGCTGGCGAACCGCGCGCGGCGCACTTCGCTGCCGCTGGGGCGCACGAGCCGGCCTTGCGCGTCATACGCGCACTTGTTGACGACGGCCATGGTGGATCCACCTCCTCTCAGGTCTGGCTGACGAAAATCCTTCAGCCAATCCCCCGGTGACCGGATCACCCCGGTCACCCGAGAGCAGGCCCTCCGGAGCGACCGTCGGCCCACGGCCGAAAGGTCGCCCGGAGGGCACCAGCGTCAGTCCTGCACGTTGAGCCCGGCCGCTATGCGGCCTGTGGCTCGCTTTCCCTGCATTCTTCCCCGCCGGCCTCCCTGTCGTCTTGTGCAGGCCCGCACGCGGGTGCCGCCATGCGGTACACCGCCAGGGCGCACGCGAGGAACGCCGCGGTCATCAGCAGCGCTGAGACGGGGTTCGCCAGTGCGCCCAGCAGCTGGGCGGGGACAAGGACGGCCGCGAGGTTGAAGGCCAGGTGGAGCAGCACGCACGGCCACAGGACGCGGGTGCGTTCGTAGACCAGCGCCAGCAGCACCGCCAGGGGCAGCGTGGCAGCAAACTGGACGACGTTGGCGTGCAGCAGGCTGAAGCCCGCGGCGGTGACGAGCACCGCCGCGACGATGCCGACCCTGCGCCGCAGCAGCGGGTAGAGCAGGCCGCGGAAAAGCATCTCCTCGGCCACCGGCGCTGCCACCAGTGCGAGCAGGAGGGCCACGACGGGACCGGCGTCTGTCTTGGCTCGGGTCGATTCATCGAATCCCGCCGAGCCGCTAAGGGTATAGAGCCACAAGGCCAGGGACTGGCCGGCGAAGAACGCCAGAGCCAGGCACCCAAGCACCGTTCGGGTAAAGCGCGGTGTTCCGGACATCGGTCGGACCGTTGGCGCGTTGGCGAACCACCGGGGCCGGAAGAGCCTGGCAGCGCTGACGAGCAGCGCCACCAGGCCTCCGAGCACCGCCGTACCCAGGACGGGCTCGCCGACCTCGGAAACTACGGCAAGGCCAAGTCCCAGGTAGGCGGCGAGCACGCCGAGGGGCACGAGGACACACCACGCGATGGAGACGAGCCGGGACTTGATGGGTGGAGCGGGCATCCCCGCCTCCTTTCCGTGGTCAGACAGACGCAGGGATCTGCTCTTCGATGACGGCCTGGACGCGGGTCTCGCCGCGGAAGGTGTTCAGCTGCAGCTTCGCGATGAAACGCAGCGTTCCGACCTCGGTGCGGCTGGCCGACCGCGTCAGAGCCGAAATCTCCGGCTCCTTCTCCTCGGCGACGTTCCACCACAGGCAGGACAGCCCGGACCTGGTGACCAGCCGCAGGTGCTTCTTGCACAGGCGGCACACGCGGTAGCCGCGGGCGTTGGTCATCAGGTTGGCGTCGGTGCGCTCATGGCCGCAGTCAGTATCGGAACCGATCCGGTCCACCCGCAGCCCGAGTGGCTCGACAGCGATTTCGACCACCGGCTCGACGAAGCCGTGGCCGAAGGGCCGCAGCGCTTCCACACGCCGGACGAAGCCGACCAGAGGCTCCAGGTCGTCCAGGCCAGCATCGCAGTCCCGGTCCGGGCCCAGGACCAGGTCGGCACGGCGCTCATCCTGGACGACAGCCAGCAGGGCAACCTGCGTGGCCTCCCGCAATGCTTCGACCAGACCGTCGAGCAGTTCCGCCCGGTCGACCTTGACGCCGCAGGCCTGCTGGTGGCCGATGGCGCGCATGCCGTCCTGGTGCTCGAGTGTGTCGATGATGCCGAACCACGACGGTGCCCGGCCGGAGCCCCCGACGTAGTCATCCGGCCCGGCGGGACGGTTGAGCACGACGACCGGGTGGCCGTGGCGCTCCATCAGCCGGTTGGCGAGCAGACCGTACATGCCCGGGTAGGCCTCGGAGAAGTAGACCCAAGGGGCCAGCGGCTGATCACCCTCCTCGAGCTCCTGGGTGTGGACCTCGACAAGCTCCTTGCGGCTCTCGTTGGTCGCGATGACCTGGTGTGCCGCCTCGAGCATCAAGTCCTGGTCAGGCGCGGTGAACACGCCGAAGCACGGTGCGAGCGGGTCGCCCGTGCGGCGCGGGGAGTTCATCGCCGGCGCGAGGTAGAACCCGTAGAAGCCCTCGTCGATGCTGTCGATGTCGCGGACCTTGCCTGCCTGGCCGAAGGCCTTCAGCAGGACCGCGAAGCCCTCGAAGGCCCGGACGAAGGCCGGGTGGTGCGGGTCGACGCGCAGCAGCTGCATCAGCGTCGACCGCCCGACGTCGATCGCCTCGGGGTCCGGGTCGAAGCCCCAGGGGGTCGGGACCGTGCGCGGCGCGGGCGCGTACAGCAGCCGTGCGATGGACAGCGAGTCGCGCACCAGCTGCCGGTTCTCGTACAGCACGGGCATGACGTCGGAGACGGTGCCCAGGCCGGCGAACAGGCGCAGCAGGCGGATCTCCCAGAGCTTCTCCGGCCGGTGGACGCGGGCATAGGCCTCCAACACCTGGTAGAGCACGTGCGCGCCGCAGATGCCGGTGTTGGCGTAGGTCTCGTCCATCCGACAGGGGTCGACGGTGACGTCGGCGCTCGAACCGGGTTCGAGCTCCTCGTGGTGGTCGGTGACCAGGGTCTTCCATCCCAGAGCCCGGGCGGCGGCGATCCCGCGGTGGGAGTTCACTCCCCCGTCGCAGGTCAGCAGGACCTTGGTGTCCGGCCACGTCGCTGCGATCTCTGCGATGTCCTCGGGCGTGAGGTCGTGGCCGCGGCGGTAGTCGGGCACGTGCAGCTCGACGTCGAAGCCGAGCTCTGACAGTCCGGCGTAGCCGAGCACACCGGAGGAGATCCCGTCCATGTCGAAGTCAGGGGCGATGGTGACCTTGTGGCCGGCGGCCCGGGCGTCTTCCAGGGCCTCGACCATCTCGGCCAGGCCCAGGAGCTCGTCGTGTTCAGCTGATTCGATCTCGCGGAGGTACTCGTCGGTCCAGCCGCGGCGCTGGCACATCAGGGCGAACAGGTCGACGCCGTCGTCCGTCAGTGGATGGTCGTCGACGGTCTGGAGAATGGTCATGGCGGGGGGCCTCTCGATCGTGTCGAATGGTCGGTTTACAGGGGTGGGGAAAGGCACCCGCTGGCAGTGTGATTTTAGCAGTGTGTCAGGTGGATTATGCTGGAATAGCAGCGTTTTCGGCCTATGATGAAGGCATTCGAAAGATCTGTCGTTCTGGCGTGCCCAAAGACTTCTCTAAGGTGGTTCGGATCGTCTACCATTCAAGACATGGCTATTCGAAATATTGTGGAGTCGGACATCAGTGGCAAGCCGGATGCTGCCACAGTCACCTTCGGACTGGGCGACACCTGGTTCGAGATAGACCTGACCGACGAAGAGCGCAAAGAGCTTGAGAAGAATCTCAAGGAATACATCAGTAAGGGTCGAAAGGCCACTAAGAAGGGCGAGAAGAAGCGACTCGTGCCCGAGACGACGCCCGAGGAACGCGAGGAGATCCGTAAGTGGGCGCGCGAGAACGGTCATGAAGTGCCCGAGTTCGGTCGCATTCCGAAAGCTGTCATGAAGGCCCACGATGAGGCACACGGCATCGAGCGGACTCTCTAGCCCACCCTTTCCGCAGTCTTTCGGGCCATACCGGAGAGATTTCCGGCCACCTATTCGAATCAAGGATCAACAGCCCTGCAGCACCAGCTGCAGGGCTGTTGTCATGTCCGGGGTGTGCACTTGTCAGAACGGAGGCAGGCGCGGGTGGATGATGTCTTCGACCTCGATGCTTGCAGCCAGGGCGCGGGAACGGGCGTGCACGGTGCCATGTGAGAAGTGCCCTGGCGTTCCGGGCATCAGCTGCTGCTGGCCGGTGCGTTGGTCGCACTGGCTGCAAAGGTCCAGGAAGGCGGCGACACGGACCTGCGCTCCCCCGGCGCGCATGGCGACGAGGGCATCGACCATCCGTTGGTTCCGGGTGAAGCCCGCCGCCTTGGGCTCAGCGCTCCAGTCGCCCGGGAACTCAATTACTTCGAAGCCGGCAGCCCGCCACAGCCGCTCGGCCATGGCGTCAGCACCCTTGGGACAGTGCCCTGAGAGGAGCACGGGTCGGGCGACCGCAGACGGTCCCCAGGCTCTCCAGGCCTCGTTCAAAGCCGCCTTCATGGCCTCCGCGGCGTCCCAGGTCCGGGAACCGGTCACGAGCAGCGCATGGCTGAATCCACTGGTCATCGCGATGCCTCCCGGCTGGTCATCTTGGTCATCGGCATAGATCCCGCCGGGGCCGCCGCGGTGGCAGTCCGGATTGTGATACTCGTCTGTCGCTGCATCATTCGCGTCCTCTTTCGCCGCAATGTTTTCCGGAATGATTCCCGGTGTTTCTTCTCAGTCGGCTGGTCACTACGCGGCAGCTGCCGACGCCTGGGCACTGTTGACCCTGGCAGCGCCGCGTTCGTAATGGATTGCCACCCGGACCTTCCGGTCCTCGCTGAGCGGTGCGACGTGAAGGGTGTATCCACCGTCCTTGTCGCGCTGGAGGTAGGCGACGCCGACCGTGCCGCTCTCTTCATCGTCGAAGTCGACCTTGCCAAAGCTCTCCGCCGGAGTCGCCTCAGTGACTCGCTCTCCGTGGGGGATCCACGGCCCGGCCTCGCACCTGGCTCCGGTGTCGTAGGGCGAGAGCTGCGGCTGTGGCCGGCGTGCGGACCTGGATGCCTTCCGGGCGTGTGTCATGACGATGCCTCTTCTGTTTCTCGGGATGTAGGTGTCGGGCATCGAGTGCAGGTCCCGCCAGGGGTCCGCGGAGACTCGATGTACGGTCCAGCTCCCGTGCCAGCTCCGCTGGCCTGACGGCCTTCTGGTGAACCGTGTCGGGAACTGCTCCGACTGGGCCGCGCAGCGGGCCGGCCGACGGGCCGTCCTCCTCGGACAAACCTGGTGCGCAGCGCCAGGTGATCCACCGCCTGGCTGCACCCTTTGCTGCGTCGTCCACCTGTGGATAAATGCGGCGGGGCAGGCGGGGGCGTCCTCCACTCAAGCGCAGCGCTGGGCATAGCCGGAGGGAGCGCAGCGACTGACGGACCGGCGAGCGAAGCGAGCGGTGGAACCTGTCGGCTATGCCGACCAACAGCGTCTCGAAGCGCAGCGAGAGACCGAAGCGAAGCGGAGGGTCCGCAGGACCGCTGTTGCCAGGTTCCCTTATGCCCTTTTCCTCTCTTGCCGCCATTTCGCCATTCCACGGCTGGAGCGTTAGCGGAAGCCTGGAATATCAGGGGAAACGCCCCGTACACCCTTGACCCGTACACCCCCTCTCCATCCGCGCAGCGGGTGTACGGGTCATGTCGTTTCCGCTGGATTTACGGGCTTTTGGGTGTACAGCCCTTTTGCCGTCCGCTGCAACGCCGTACGGATGCATCTTCCGCACCACCGCGAGGCACGAGCGGGTACCCGTACGGGTCCTCACACGTAGCGTCAGCGACGTCGGGCGCAGCCCGGTCCGCACCCCCTGGTGCATCCTGCTGCCGCAGGCGCATCAGACCCGGAGCGCAGCGGTCCACCACTCCCCGCGACCTGTCGCGTCAGGCTGTGGAAAACTCTGCTGTCACAGCACTGCACTGATCTGTCGGTGCGCTCGTCGCACCCGTGTGCGGGTGCTCACTCCGGCTCTGTTTCGCGGTCGCGCCAGCATCTGTCGCACCGCGTCCGAGGCGGGCCCACACCGCTTCCTTGCCGGGGTCCGTTCCGGGCCGGCCGGCTGCCCCTCCTGGTGGCAGCTGCACCCCCGGATGAGCGACAGCGAGTCCTCGACGGCCACCGCCCGGCCTGCCCCTCGTGGACGCATCAGAAGAGGAGCTTTCCCGGGAAGCATGAAGCCTCCCAGATCCAACGGGAGCCCCCGCTTCCCAGCGTCACGGAGCCGCCCGGGTCTCCCACCAGGTGCAGCTTCCTGGAGAGCCTCGCGGGTTCTCACCTTCTGGACCCCACCGCCCGTGAGGCACGGAAGGAAGCGGAGTTTTTGCCCTTTCGCTCCATGCGGGGCCCTACTACCCGGTTCGCCTTTTCCCTCCGCTCTCCTTGCGGCCCCCGGGCGGGTCGGTGACGCCACAGGCGCAACCACAGCTGCTCCACCCTGCTCCGATAGCTCCTCCGCTTGCTCCAGGACTGCCTAGAGGTGTCGCAGGCGGGTGTTCCAGGTACCGGTCCGGGCCCGCATCGCTGGACCCCTTCTGGTCCCGGAGTGGACAGATCATTGCACCGGCATGGCCAGACAGGGACACAGACCAGACCCATAAAAGACCCGAGAGAGTCCAGAAAGGCCATTCAGGCCCCATTGAGTTCCGGATGGCACTCCTTGGGGCCGCTTCGGGCGTACTGCTGGTCCCATGATGGTCTCTTACAGGTCTGCTCTGGTCCGGCTCGCGACGGTGGACTGTTGCTGGTCTCTTCGAGGGCGCTTCTGTGCTTTGTGTGGAACCACCGAGCGCCCTCCAATGTGCCGTGGCCTGATCGAGGTCTTCTGCTGGTCCGCAGCGGACCGCGTGCCGGTCCCGGGTGAGCCCTTGATGAGTCCTGTGTCTTCTGGTTCCCCGGCAGACCCGTGGCCTTCTGCGGGTCCTGCCGGCGGCTCCCACGGGTCCCGCCGCGGCCAGGGGTCGCTCACGGTGATGCAGGCCTGATCTGCTGGCGGCCTTTTGCTGGTCTTGGCGTGGTCCTTGCAGAGACCATTGAAAGACCAGTAGAATGATGACTGATAAATGAGTCGAAAGGTCCCCGACTGGCAGTAGCGCCTCGGGGACCGCGCATGAGAGGGGGCCGCGATGACCGAGGACAGTGTCCATCAGCACGAGGGCGCAAGGGGGTGCTCGCAATGACCGATAAGGCCGAGCCACGCCGTCTGCGCTGGAGCGTCCCGCGGGCCGACGAGTCGACGAACCGGTGGCTGGACGAGCAGTACGACATCTCGCGCTCGCTCCAGCTGCTGATCCGCGAGTCCATCCAGCGCGACGGCTACATCGACGTGGTCAACCGTCCCGTTGAGCATCTTCCCCGGCGCGGCCGCCCGCCGCAGGGCGAGCAGGACCCTGGGCGCAGCGAGGCCCATGAAGGAGAGGAACGCGGCGATGACGGCCGTGACGGGAGTGAAAGCCAGCACGAGAGTCGCGAAGGCCGTGACGAGGCTGCCGTGCCTGTTGCTGTTTCTTCAGAGCCCGTGCAGCGCGTCGAGGCAGCCCAGGCTGTTCAGCCGCCGCCCACGCCTCCTGTCCGCGAGCCCCACCCTGTTCCCGCCGAGGAGCCTTCTGTCCCTTCGGGGCTGGACGCCTTCCTCACCCGCTGATCCGCACCGCACTTCCTGAGACACCGACTTCCTGACCGAGAGGGACACAACCATGAGCAACACCCGCACCGCCGAGAAGACCATCCAGCTCACCGGCGGCATCGACGTCGGCAACGGATACGTCAAGGGCGTCATCCGCGGCGAGGTCCACGGCAAGGAGGTCTTTGACACGATCGACCTTCCTTCTGCCGTGGTGAGCACCTCGCGCTCCACGCCCAAGGTGCCCGAGGCTGACTCGGATGCCTTCAAGATCGTGGTGGAGGACGACTTCTACAACCGCGTCGCCGCCTCGTTCACCACTCCCCTGATCGGGCACTCGGACCTGCGCACCTTCGGCCGCGCGGCACTGAGCACCCCTGGGTCGAAGTTCACGCAGTTCGAGGTCGTCGGATCCCGCTCGAAGGCCGACCAGGAACTGAGCTCGGTGCTCGTCCTGGGCGTCTTCGCCGCCAAGGCCCTGCGCGACTATGTCCGCGAGCACGGCGCGCTGCCGGACCGCGAGCTGCGCGCCACGGTGCGCGCAGGCCTGGCTCTGCCGATTGCCGAGTACGTGCAGCGCCGCAGCGCCTATGCTGCCCAGTTCGCGGGACTCCTGGGCGCGGCCGACCCCACGGTGCACCTGGTGACCGTGAAGAACTTCTCCACGCCGGTCACCGTGCGCCTGCAGTTCGAGGATGTGCAGGTCCTGCCCGAGGGCGCGTCCGCGCAGTTCGCGATCACCGACAAGGGCGCGCCGCTGGCGCAGGCTCTGCTGGACGATCTTCGGGCCTCGGACCCCGAGGAGGCCGCGCGCCTGCAGGGTGTCACCGCCGAGCTGCTGGTCGGTGTGCGCAACACCGTCGGCGTCGACGTCGGCGAGGGCACCGTGAACTTCCCCGTCTTCACCGACGGCGCGTTCAACTCCGAAGCGGCCAGCACGCTGGACCAGGGCTACGGCACCGCGCTGACGAACGCGCTGGACCGCATGAGCACCAGCGGAGACAAGGACCTGAGGTTCAAGAACCGCAAGGCGCTGGCCGACTTCCTGCAGCAGGAGCCCAGCGTATTCCTCCAGGGCAGGTTTGACCGCGCCAAGGGCTACGTCGACGAGGAGGCCGAGTACCTGGCCGAGGAGATCGGCGCACGCTTCGAGGACGTCCTCGCCGAGGTCGGCGGCACCACCGAGGTGGTGTACGTCTACGGCGGCGGTTCGGGCCCGATCAAGGAGATCCTGCGCACTGTCCTGCAGAAGGCCGCCGGCGGCATCCCGGTGCTCTACCTCGACGCCGCGTACTCGCGCCACCTGAACCGCGAGGGCCTGTACCTGGCGGCGAAGGCCGTCGAGGTCCAGAAGCCCGAGGGCAAGCGCAGCAAGGCCGCGGCGTGACGATCATGCATTCGTGGCCCGGTCCCGAGAGGCTTGCGGTCGGCATCGAGATGATGCGTGCAGGCTGCCGATCGCGTACTGCTTCCTGTGGTACCGCTCACAGTGCTGAGCGGTACCACAGGAAGCCCCGAAAGAGACCACTGATCGACCAACAACAGACCACAGCCCACCCCAGGAGGGATCAATACCATGACCGACCACGACGAGACCCACGACGGACCCAAGAAGGACCAGCGTCAGACCTATGAGAAGCCCTCGGGCATCGTCGCACGGCTCCAGCAGCTGCACGAGGACCGACCTGTAGTCTTCGCCGTGCTCGTGATGGTGGTCTCCGGGCTGGTGTTCCTGCTCGGCGGAGTCCTCACCGGAGCTGTGGACCTCATCGGCATCTCTTTGCTGCCGGTGGACAACATGCCGTAGCGCCCGGCAGGCACAGCGCGGGCGAAAAAGAGACCTCCCCGGCGGCAGCTGATGCTGCGCCAGGGAGGTCTTTGCGGTGCTGGTGATCCAGGTCAACAGGATGGTCAATCGATGCCATGCTCGGCCGACAGGGCTGCGAGATCGTGGCTGAGATCTTCCATCGCGGCGATGGCGGCCATGGTGCACTGCTGGGTCGCAGGGCAGCAGAGCGAACGGCGCAGACCTGCTCCGACGATCTCGACGGCCGGCATGTACTTGAAGAGCATGCGGTACATGCGCGAATCCTGGCCGTGGCCGAGCTGGTGCCGGATCGAACCGGCGTTGTCCTTCAGGTCGCTGGCCTTGATGAGCAGCGCCCGGGAACCGGAGTTGGCAAGCCGCGTGAGGTGCTCCTCATAGGAGGTGCTGCCGTTAGGGGTGGTCACCGCACCAACGAGCACCGAGGCGCGCCGGCCGTACAGCCGTGCCAGGCAGCCCAGGGGATCCTCACCCGGCTGGCCGAAAGCAGCAAGCAGCTCTTTGCTGCAGTCCTCGACGACATCATGCAGCAGTGCTGCGGCAATCAGTTCAGCGTCGGTGACGCCCCAGCGCAGGAGGCGCAACGCCACGCGCAGCGGATGCTCGATGTACGGCACGCGAGGCATGTCTCCCCTGATGAAGCGGGTCTGCTTCCGGTGCAGGAACGAGGCCGTCGCAGCTGCGCGGGTCACGAGCTCCGTGTTCGTGGTGCCGGGCATGAGGTGTTGGATCTCCCGCTCGAGTTCGAACACGAGCATCGCAGGGTCCATTTGCTTGAGCGGGATACGCGTCGTGGTCAGGGTGGTCATGGCTCTTCCTTTGTTCGGGATGGTTCTCTTGCTGTTGCAAAACACCAGGCGCTGCCCCGCAGCGCGTGGACCCGCCTCAGAGACAGAGTGAGAGCCCCGGCCCCGCGCCGGAGCGCAGGAGCCGGGGCTCTGGTGGGATCAGGCAGGGCGACTGGTCATTGGTGCTGGCTGGGCTGGGTGTCGTTGTGACGGCGTAGCCGGGCAGCCCAGGTCTTCAGGCCCGGAAGTCCAGCAGCCCAGACAGCACCGGACAGGACCACGAGCACCACGCTCGCCGTCCAGTGGCCGGTCCAGGCGCTGGCTGCGATCGCGGGCAGCAGGGCGAGGACGTTCAGCACGATCCCCGTGACGAGGAGCGCCCTGCCGACACTCCGGAGGATCCGCTCGCGGCGGCCGGTGGTCTGCATCGTGTCAGGCATGGTGGTTCACGCTCCTTCGTCGTGGGATGTGTTCTCTCAGAGCTCGATCCGCTTGCCGCGGGCGAGCTCGGCAGCGGGGATGCTCAGCCGGTAACCGCCGACCGGGTAGCTGGGGTGGTCGCTGGCGACGACCGCGCAGTTCCACCAACCAGCGTGGCGCTTGCGAGGACGGGGTTCTTCCTCGCCCTCGGTGCGGGCCTCGCCGCGGTTTTCGATGGGCACCACGACGACGCGGTGGCCTGAGCCCCGCTCGGTGGCGTGCCAGGGCAGCTCGATGAGCAGGTCCTGGGGCCACTGCTCGATGGTGACCGGCAGCTTGGACAGTTCGTGGTTGGCCGAGCCCTCGGGCGACTGCGCGAGGCGCTGGGCCTCCTGCTCGGCGGTCTCGACGAATCCGATCATCTCGAGGAAGGACATGGTGATCAGTGCTCCTGGTTCATGGGTTGGGAAGTCAACGGGTCAGCCTCAACGCTGGACTCGCCGCGGACGAGATCAGCCAGCGCCTGGGCGTAGGCGTCTTTGGCCCGTTCGATTGCAGCCTGCTCGTAGAGTGAGTGGATCTTCTCGCCGGCGGCGATGCGGTCCTCGACCTCGTCCATTGCTATGACGGCGGCGGCGAGCGGGACCCGGGCCTGAGCCTCGGCACGCCGCAGCTCCGGGTAGAAGGCCTTGCTCGTGGCGAGCCGGTGGACGGCGGCAACGCGTTGAGCTTCAGCGTCGAGGTCGGGCTCGGAAGTGGTGGCAGTGGACACGGTGATCCCCTCCTGTTTGATGAAGTCGTTTGTTCGATGCCGGACCTGGATCAGCTGCGCTGGTTCCTCAGCCCTCTGCCAGACGGCGGGCGGCCGCCTGGAAATCCGTGAAGGTAGTCTCGGCGCGTTCTGCCCGTGTGCCGTCCGCCGTGAATGCCGTGCCGCACCATCCGGTGACGTAGCGCTGGCACAGCTCGCGGTCGGCCTGGCGGGCCTGCTCGCCGTAGACGGGCGCGCTGACGACCAGCACATCAGAGCCGAAGTCGAATGGCAGCGCGTCCTGCATGGGTGCGGCGATGGTGCTCATGGCGGTTCTCCTCGGAATCCTGTGGGGCACGGCGCTGCACTGCAGGCCGTCCTTCGTCGATGACTCCTCCGTGACAGCTCCGCTGTCACCACCGCTGGCTGCACCTGAGAATCGAAGATGAAGAAGAACAACAACAAGGTTCCAACCCCGCGCCGGCAAAACGCGGATGATCCGCAGCATCGTCACAACCCCTCCACGCACCCTGGGATAGGCTTTCGGCGGAGTTCAAAATTCAACAAAGGGAGAGATTCGTGGCGGGAAGCGCGGTCTATGGCAAGGGCTACCACGCAGGCAAGCAGGATGCGCGTACAGAGGACCTGATCGCCGCGGGGGTCTTGGCGGCTGCAGGTCTGGTCATTGCAGGTGGCGTCAAGGTTTACCGGAAAGTCAAAGAGGCCCACGCAACCCGGCTGGAACAGCGGCTGAAGGACATCGACGACGGA
Source organism: Paenarthrobacter sp. C1 (assembly GCF_049315185.1). Lineage (NCBI taxonomy): Bacteria > Bacillati > Actinomycetota > Actinomycetes > Micrococcales > Micrococcaceae > Paenarthrobacter > Paenarthrobacter sp. C1. The sequence goes on from NZ_CP186052.1 coordinate 2,779,770, forward strand.
GGTAACTCCGAAGATTCCGGCCAGCAGTAAACCACGGACACAAAAAAGAGACCCCACCGCCGGAGCACGCGCTCTGACGGTGGGGTCTTCTTCAGGCGAACGTCCTGTCCGCAGCGAAGTGCTCGTGCACGGCCTCGCGGGCGGCGGGGTATTCGTCGTAGGGATCCGGGTAAGCAGCATCGAACCGGGCAGCGGTGGTGATGCCCTGGAATCGGAGCAATTCCAGGAGATCCGGCAGGTCCTGTGCACGGCCGGAGAACTCCGCGGTGTCCGCGGCGATGATCTTGGCGCGGGTCAGCGTGGGGACACTGGCCAGCTGAAGCCTGATGCACTCGTACGCTGTGTCGTCGTCGATCCAGCGCGCCTGGTATATCGAGGCCACGAGCTCAGCGTCGTCACCGTCCATCACGTTGTCGTTGTTGATCCAGTCGCGCTCCAGGTTCATTTCGTCGGCCACCTCATGGATTGCCGCCATGACCTCTGGCGCGAAATCGCCGGTGACGCTGTCGATGTCGACGGTGAATGCCCGGTCCGCAGCACGGATGCCGTACTTCATGAGCGCGAAGCCGCCGATCGCACGGATCTGCACCGGGGCGTTCAGCCCCAGGCGCTTCAGCTTTCCGTCGAGCACCTCGAGCGCCCGCTCCAGCTGGGCCAGGCTGCACTTCTGGTCGTCGTGGCTCATCGTGCTGCTCCTTCTGGTCAGGAAAGAGCGGGTGTCTCCTTCGAGTCCAGATCCGGATCGGCTGTGCCGATCTGACGAGCCGCCAGGAAAGAGACGAGCCCGGCACCAGGGGCTCTCCCCCGTGCCGGGCTCTGTTCAGGCTCAGTGCATGCGTTCGATGCGCGTGGATCCGGACCCGTCCTGCAGGCCGGTGGCGCAGTCGTACCAGAAGCCGTTGGGCAGGCGGACCAGCGTGTGCGCCTCACGTCCTGGCCAGTTGCCGGCAGCTGCGATCGCGGGTACCGCCCGGCGGTCCATCACGCAGCTCACCCCCAGCTCCTCCACGACCTGCGGGTCGCGGACGTACTTCGCGGTGGAGCCATTGCGGGGATCGCACGGGACCTGCTTCATCCAGGCGGGGTGGTCGAGGACCCTCTTGACGAGGACCTTGTCGCCGACCTGGAGTTCGTCCAGCTCAGAGGGTGCTGTAGGGATGGGCATGTGGTTCTCCTGGTTCGTAGTCTGTAAGTGCAGCAGCTCAGCCGCGGCCGATGGAGGAGCACTGTGAGTGCGCACCGGCTTGCAGTGCCACGGCGTTGTCAGCCGCCGTGCGGTACTCGGGGATCCGCTGGGGCTCCGGCTCGCCCTTGGGGAACCAGGGCATGGCGTAGCCGTCGGTGACCTGCTGTCGCGCGGCATCGTTGTGGGCCGGTGTGATGACGTAGGCGAGAGAACGGCCATAACGGTCAGTTCTGTCTGCCCCGGGGTCGTACTCGATGGTCACTGGCATGCCCTGCGGCAGGATGCCGCCAAGATGATCAGTGGCGGCCCTAGCGCCGCACTCGGGCTCGGCATCCTTGTGATAGTTCATTTCGGGCGCGTCGATGCCCAGGAGCCTGACTGTGTGCTCGGGGATCCCGATATGCTTGTCGGTCGCCTCGAGCAGGCCGGCCACCGGCAGCACGGCGACGGTGTCGCCGTCGATGACACGGATGACTTTGGTCTCCACGCTCGCCGGTTTGCCAGAGGACACCTGTCCCGGGTCCTGGGCTGCCGCAATGCTGGTGGACGGCGTACTCGGGACGCCGGGGGCCTTCGGCAGGTCCTCGCAGCCGGTCAGCGTGACGATACAGAGCACGGCGGCGATGAGGCCGCCGAAGACAGATCCGGAGGGGGTGCGCTTCATGGTGGGGTTTCCTTGCTGGAGTGGTCGTCGGGCGCTCTGGCCGGGGTGGCAGGCGTGCTTCTCCACGGGCACGCCCGAGCCAGCTGTGCTGGCTGTTCCGGAAAGAGAAAGACAGGACCCCCGGCCCTGAGCGATGCGCTCGGTGCCAGGGGTCCAGTGAGAGAGATCAGTTGCCTGCCGCGACGGATCCGGAGTCGATGGGTTCGACGATGAAGACGCCGTCGGGCTCGCCCGTGAGCTCAGCAGCGAGCCGGCTCAGTGACTGGGCGTGGTCGAGCCTGTTACCGGCCCAGACACGCCGGCCAGCGTCGAAGTGCTCTGCGGCTTTCCTGGTCTCCTGTTCGGCACCGAGCGAGGCGATGTGTGCGAGCTTGCGGCGCACGTCCGGGCTGAGCTCGCGGATCAATGCGCTGCGTCCCTTGTGCGTCATGCCGAGCAGCATGCCGTTGCTGATGGGTCCGGTGTACATGGCGGTTTCCTTGCTGGTCAGGGTTGTTCCGGTCCGCGGGCGACGAGCACGAGGCGCGAGCCGCGGACGAGGTGGGCCTCACCGCCGACGGTGAGGATGTGGACAGTGCTGCCCACCGAGGGCCGCACCTGCTCGACGACGGCTGTGCCGCCATCCAGATCAGGGTTCAGGTCGCGCAGCGCGACCCGGTCGCCCCGGCGCAGCATCCGGGCGCTCTTGCCGCCGAGGATGCGGTGGCGCTCGGTCGAGCGCAACAGAGCCTCCTGGACCGCAGGACCGCCGTCTTTGACGATGTCGAGGAAGGCGGGGGTGATGGTGTCGGTCATGGCATTGCCCTCCTGGCTGGTGCAGCTGATGGATCGCGCGGGCCTGTACGACCCTGGGTCTGTGGCGCTCACGGGGATCGAACCCGTGACCTCTCGTGCGTCGCCCTGCAACGGGCCTGTAGCCTGGGTCTGCCCGACCAGGGATTGATGCGGAATCGAACCGCGGGCAGTCAGAACGCCGAGTGCTCTGCCGCTGAGCTAGAGCGCCGTGGGCCGGTTCCGGGAAGGAGCCGGCGAGGGGTTGTGAGGAAAGGGACGAGGAGCCGTTCGCCACTCACTTCCAGGTCGGTGCCCGCAGGGAGTCCGGAGCCGTGCAGCCGTCGCACGGCCTGGCCGCTGGCGCGAGGTGGTGCTCGACGAGATGGGACAGGAACCGGACTCCGACCTCGACGTCCGTCGTGAACGACTCGTCATCGGCCGTGCCGACGATCTGCGCGGAGGCGACCGTCGAGTCGATGTCCAGGTCGATGACCAGCTGCAGGGCGAGGCCCGGCGCGGGGCCGATCAGCTCGACGAGCACCTGGTAGTCCGGCTCGCACGAGTGCGAGACCCAGCCGACGTGGCGCTCGAGCTCGTCGGCGTCGTCGGCGGCGTTCAGCTCCTGGAAGACCGCTGCGACGGCGGACAGGAAGCCGGTGAGGGTGTGGTCGTGGTTGCGGTGATGACGGTGCTGCACGGAGGTCGACATGGCCCCTCCTCGGTCGATGGGTGGTGATCAGCGGATCTCGGAGTAGCCGCACTCCGGGCAGGTGTGGGTGCAGGCGCAACCGCGCCGGCCGGCCCGTTCGCGGGCCGTGGCGGGGGCGTCGGACTCCATCGGCGCGCCATCGTTGGGGCAGCTGAGACCAGACATGGCGGACCTCCAGTGAAGTGTGGCAGGACGGGGACGTTGTCCTTCGTCGTCAGATCCGGATCGGCTGTGCCGATCCCCTCCACACAGGCCACGAACGAAACCTGAACGAAAAGACAGCGCCCCGCCACGCCGCTGCTGCCGGGAGGGCAGGGCAGGGCGCGCGGGGCGCTGGTGGGGCCGGAGCCACGGAGGGATCGAACCGCTCTGCACGGAAGCTCTCAGCGCCGGATCCCGACGGCGGCCTTGCACCGCTTGGTGAGGACCAGGAACTGGAAGAAGGCTACGGCAGCCGACTCACCGAGGAAGTAGTGCACTTCTTCGATCGTCATCCCACTGGGGTCGAAGTCGACGATCCGGGGATACGTCTCGGCGAGGATCCGCGCCGCCGCGGGAAGCCCGGCAGCCGGCTGGACCTCGGCGGCGGGCTCGAGCTGCTGGACCAGGCTCATTCCGGGTCCTCCAGGTCCATCCGCCCGGTGACGGTGCGGAAGCGCTCCACGGGGCGGGTGCCGCCGTGATCGGCGACGAAGACCTGGCTGGCGTGAAGGCGCAGCTTCTGGATGACGGCGGTGACGACGTCGTCGACCATGGCCTCGACATCCGGTCCGGGGTGGTCGGTGATCACCGAGCCGACGACGGCGGTGAGCCCTGCGTGCAGGGCCTGGTCGTGATCGGTGGCCTCGACGGTCGCGTCGGCGACGATCTGCATGGCGGAACTCCTTCTCTTGGCTGATGACGTTGGGGGCAGGGCAGGACGGCGGCCAGCGAAAGCAGATCCCCGTCCGAGCAGCCCGAGGCTCCTCGGACGGGGACTGTCGGCGTGCGTGAGCCGCCTATTCGGTTGTTATTCAGTTGTGGGTTGTGCTGGGTGCGGGGCGCGCTTCTCAGGAGAAGGGCAGCTCCTCGCTGTGGACGGCGCTGGCGACGGCCGGCTGCGGTGCGGCAGCGGCTGCGACGGGAGCCGGAGCCGGCTGGGTCTGCAGGGCCTGGTTCTGCGCCTCGGCGGCAGCGACGCGCTCGTTCACGCGGGCCTGGGTCACCGAGCGGGGCTCGAGGAACGTGATGTCCTCGACGACTGCCTTGAGTTCGAAGACCTCGACACCGTTCTTGGTGTAGCGGTCCTGGCGCAGCTTGAGGTTCACGGCCACGAGGTCACCCTTGTGGATGCTCGCGAACGGGCCGATGCCGTTGGTGGTCGCGCGCACGAAAGCCTCGACCGGCACAGCGTCAGCGCCGCGGTTGCCCTGGCTGTCGGTGTAGTTGTGGTCGGCCATCAGGGTGAACGCGACCTTCTTGGAGCCGTCCTGGTTGTTGAAGACGACCGGGTCCTTGGTCAGGCGGCCGATGACGGTGGCGGAGTTGCGGGGGTTCGACATGAGTGTTTCTCCTCGTTGTGCACGAAACGCGCGGGCAGTGTCCCTGCTCCGCGCGCGATGGTGAGTTGAAGTGTTCGGTTGTCTCTCAGACCCCCATCCGGATCAGCTGTGCTGATCAGACGATGATCTTTCGAATGAAGACTCGGATCAGCTGTGCTGATCGAGCGCTCCTCAGTGCTCCTTCCGGATCAACTGCGTTGATCCCAGATGCCCTTGCATCACGGGTCCCGCATCAGCTGCGCTGATCGAACCCGGTACGCCCGGCCCCAGGCCAGCCCGGTGCTGCTCCCAGATCCCAGAGTTCGGCCTCGATCTGATCGGCCGCGGCCACGTCTCCGCTCTCGCAGGCCCGCCGGTAGTCCTCCTCCAGGTACGCGATCTGCCCGTCCCGGTTCGGGAACCGTCGCCGGAACAGCAACCAGCCCAGCCACGCGAGGCAGATCATGAAGGCAAGAGTGGTGATGAGGACTCCGGTGCTCTCGATGATGTTGTCCATGGCGTTTCTCCTGTCTGCTTCAGATCCGCAGCCGCCGGCGGACCAGGTCCATGAGCGTCGGGTCGGGTGTATGTCCCTGGGCCTGCTGCAGCTGCAGCCAGGCGAGGACGTTCTGCGTGTCCTGGGCCTCGAGCTGGCGGCGCTCGACCTCCAGCTGTTCCTCGCCGAGGGCGAGCATCCGCCCCTGGAGCTGTTCGATCTTCTCGAGGTGGCCGGTGTTCACTTTCAGGACGCTCAGCGCATGGGTGTCCGCGGCCATCAGAGCGTCACCTCGACCTCGTGGGCGGTGGAGGCGAACGGGCCGACGGTCACGGAGCGCATAATGCGGACGAGCCCCGCATCCTGCAGGCGCTCGGCCAGGCCAGCGTGTTCCGACCAGTCCTTGATGAACACCCGCCCCGGGCCGGCTACGAGGCCATATGCCTCGAGGTTCACCGAGATGCGCTCGGGGGCCTCGTCGGTCAGGAGTATGAGGCTGCGCTGGGCGTCGGCGTGCTGAAGGGTGCCCGTGAGCTCGATGACGCCGAAGTCGACGGCGACGCTGTGCCTGATGACGGGCGGTGCGATGGTCTGGTCCATGGTTCTTCTCGCTTTCGATGCCTGCACGGGCAGGTGAATGGTTGTTGACCCCGGGCCGCCGTGGCTTCGTTGCCGGGCTGCGGCAGGAACGGTGTGTCCGGCGCTTCTCGCGACGGCCCGGGGCTGTTCGTGGTGCGGCGGTGGGCCGCATGAAGTCTTGACCCAGCCCCGCAGGAGGCCAGGGGCCGGAAGGGGTCTCTTTAGATTCCCCGGCGGGCCCAGTCGTAGACCTCGGCGGGACCGCGACGGGACCTCGCGGAGCCCTGGCCCTGCCCCTGGATGAGACGAAGGGTCGGGCGGGCGGTGGGTATAGGAATGGGAACGAGTGAGCTGTTTGCCTCCTCGGCCTGCGGCTGCTGTGCTGCCACCTTGTCTGTATGTCTGCGCCGGAGCGCAGCCTCGGCCTCGGCGTAGAGGCAGATGAGCCCGAGCACAAAGACGGCGAGGAGCACGATGAGGGCCCAGCTCTGCAGTGGTGTCATGGGCATGAGCGGGACGCTCCTTCACTGGTCGATGGTTCAGTCGATGAGTCCCCCGGCGCAGCTGCGCTGCGTCGCTGCATCCCTGCCCCGGGTCAGGAGGCCCGGCGGGCAACGGTGTGCCCACAGGCGAGGTAGGCGATGTCGTAGAGCGGGGCCGGGCCCCAGGCGGCCTTCCAGTCCGCGGGCAGCGGCAGCGGCTCCGTCGTGCGCAGGACGACGTCCTGCGGCATGCCAGGGATGCCGCCCTCGACATCGGGCACCGGATCGTCCCCGGGGGTGCAGCCGCCGCACCACTCCTGTTCGGGCAGGAGCGCAGCGGCGGCCTGCAGTTGGATCTGCTGTGCGATGGCGTCCGACGGCGGTGCGTCGTCGATGACGTCATGGAGGGGGCGGGCGATCGTCATGATGGAGTCCTTCGGTCTGTGTGCGGTCAGTGGGATGAGCGGGATGGCAGCCACCCGCGCCAGGGCCGCCGGCTCAGCCCACGGCGAGCTGCGTGGCCCGCGACCAGCTGCCCATCCGGAACCGGATGGTGGCCGCCGGCGGGACATGGGTCCGGCAAATGCCGTCGGTGCCGCCGGTGCGCCAGGCCTCGTAGGCGAGCACGGCGATGGAGCCGGTCTTGATCCAGCACTCGCGCAGGGCGTCGAGGATCATCTCCTCGGTCCACTTCGTGGTCGCGCCCTGGAAGTGCAGCGGCTGCTCGGTGGTGTTCAGGCCCGCTCTCTCCAGGGCTGCATTCCAGGAGCCGAACCGGCGCTCCAGCAGCGGCGCGGATGGTTCGTCGTCGTGTCTGCGGCGGATGTAGTCGTTGCGCGGGAGGCTGTCCCGGTCCGCGGCGCAGCGCAGGAGCGCGTCGACCATCTGCTTTTCGGTGTAGGTCTGGACAGGCCCTTGGACGGCTCGGGCCGGCTCTGCGGGGTCGAATGCCGTGCAGGCGTAGGCGTTTCCGGCCAGCGCGTGGGAAATTGTGTGCTCCGAGATCCAGTGATCGTCCGTGTGCGGATCGGGGTTCTCGCACTGCACGCCGCCGCTCTCGTGGTGCTGGCACGGCAGGTGCTCCTGCACCTGCGGGTCCGCGATCTGGCAGCGCGGCATCAGGTCCGTCGGCACAGTCGTCCGGGTCATTGGCAGTCCCTCTCTCGGGTCGGCGTCGTCCGGGCGCGGCATGCCGTCCCGACCCGGCCCACCCAGGGACCGGGTGACGCGCTCGGGACGCGTCGAGCACCCGTCCGGATCAACTCCGTTGATCCCTCCCAGCCCAGCTGCCCCCTGGCGATACCAGGCATCGCCAGGGCCTGGCGCAGACCTTCTGTCAGCCGTCTTTTGTGTCGCTCTTCGCGCATCATCCGATAGACCATTCGATTGGTCTATCGGATAAGATGTACTGGAAGACCAGTCGGATGCGGGCTCTGTGCCATCCGGCGCAGACATCGACCCGACAGGAGAGGCCATGGCGATGAAGACCCCGATGACGAGGAAGGCGGCATTGTCCGCCGCCGCACTGGCGGTGCTGGGCAGCCTGCTCGCCGGATGCTCCGCCGGCTCAGAGACGGCGCAGCCGTCGCCGAGCCCGAGCACCAGCGCGGCGAAGGTGACGAGCGAGGACCTCGGCAAGGCGCTGGACCGGCTCGTGTTCCAGGGCACCGGGGCCAAGAGCACCGACGGCGGCGCGTGCCTGGTCCGCGCCGCCCAAGACAAGAAGCTCTCGGACGCCGCGCAGGCCTACATCGTGGGCAAGGGCAGCGACGACATCGCCGCGGTGGCAAATGGCCTGCGCGAGGTCAGCGCGATGGACGCCGCGATCATGCTCTCCCCTGAGCTGGGCGACAAGTTCGACGTTTGCGTCGACGCGGTGATCCCGCCGACCCCGGCCCCGGATGCCACGACCGGCAAGGACGGCAAGGACGGCAAGGACGGCAAGGACGGCAAGGACGGCAAGGATCAGGTCTACGTGCCGCCGAATCAGGGACAGGAGCTCCCCCAAGCCCGGCAGCCGGATCTCACGCCGAAGTTCCCGGTGCCCCAGGGCACGAGCATCAGCTCCTCCTCGCAGCTGACCGCGGGGCTCGTTTCGACGTTCTCCGCCTATGCGCTGAACGAGGATCAGAAGAAGACCTATGCAGCCTCGGGCGCTTGCCTGGCGGGCGTCGTCTTCCAGGCGGGGTTCTCGCAGGAGACGCTGCGCTTCCTCGCCGGCGGCGCACCAATAGGGGCCGGATCGATCTCGGACTTCCTGCCGAAGGACGAGGACAAGAAGATCTGGAAGTCGAAGGACTTCACCTCGGCACTCGTGGACTGCACGGCCAGCGCCAACGTCTGAGGCTCATCCATCGCGGCTTTTCGTCCTGCCGTTGATTGGCTTCTACCGATCAAAAAAGAAGAACCGGTGCATACTCGCACCGGTTCTTCTTTTCCTGGTCACAAAGCTGCCGAAGTCATAGCAAGACCCAGATGGCAGCATTCCAGAGCGGAGTCCGCGTCACAGCACTTCGATGGCGACGTCGGCACTAGAGCCGTTTTGGCTGCGCATTGCCGAGGTGCGCGCGCACCACGGCAATGTCCCTCGTCGGGTCGCGCCGGATCCGCTTCGACTTGACGATGAACGCGGACTTCTCGATCACAATGAGCTTCAATCCATGTTCGGGGATAAGAAGGCGCTTGCGTTCGTCGTAGAGGCGACGTTGCTCGCCGCGACCGACACCAGAGACGGTCTGCCGCCGATCGAAGAACGGTGACGGTTTCGAATGCTGCTCCTCCTGGAACTCGACTACGAGCTTAAGATCGGACCAAAAGCCGTCCACGGGTAGCTTGGTGCCGAGGGGTCGCAAAGGGGACGGGTCGCCGCGGAGCCAATCGAACGTCGCTTGGCGACAGCTGCTCATGCCGAGGACGCCGTCGCACAGGTCAAGCACGTAGTGCTCATCGGACGCAGTGCGGTCGACCATGCCGTGATTCTTGCAGAGTTCAGCCGAGAGGCCCATGCTTCATAGGTTCAAGAACAATGTTTGGTCCGCTCTGAGAGCTTAGGATCTCGGAACCAGGCTGATTCGGTCAGTGCCGCCGTCTGCCGGATACGGCCCGGTGCCAGTATTCCGCTTCTGCACTTGTCAGAATCTCGTAGATCTCCTCGACCACGAACTTGCCCAAATAAGGGCGTTCCTCGGCGCTCAAAGTTCCCAGAGACACCAGTGCAGCCGACAACAGCACATCGTCCTCAATCGAAGGCTCAACCCATTCCCGCACGCAATCGTCGGCGAGGTCCTCCCAGACATATGGCGAGGTTGCTATGGCCTCCCTGACCGCGGCGAGTCGCACCCTTACGTCTCCGCTGCGGGACCGCGTGTAGAGACGGATCTGGTATTCATCCGAGGCCGGGGGCACAAGTGGTGCCCCGCCGGCGACCGAATGCTGCGCAGCAATGACCTGGTAGCGGGCCCGGGCAGGGTGTCGGTCATGGAGGTCCTGGCGTATTTCCCTGATGCGGTGCCCGGGGCGCAATGTTGCAATTCCAGGGATGCGGTTGTCCCGCCTATTCGCGTTGTGTGGTGCCATGACCTGTCCCGACAAGCGGCCAATAGGTGTCCCCCTCCCTCATGATAGGCCCGGTTCGGACGGAGGTTGAAGGCCACCGGATCGAGGCGGCTGGGCATACCGGAACGAGCTTGATCGTCCCTGCGGTTTTCCACATACGTCAGGACTCCCCTATCGGCAGTCGGCAACCGATGCTGCACTGGAGGCATGCTCAGCTACGAAGACATCATTCTGCTCGGCGAGGAACGGGTCCTGGTCATCCAGGAACACAAAGAGGGCCGTTGCTGGTGTGGCCAGACCTGGCAATGACCAACCTTGACGGGCGCTGTCTTGGTTGTATGGCTGGTGCTTCCTGATTCCGGACTGCTTGCTTCAGGCCGGACCAGGACCTTGCTGGGAAGGGGCCAGGTGAATTCAGCAGGGTATCCGGGCGGAGGAGCATACTGAAACGGTTACACCTCACGGTCCGGAACGCGAATGATGATCATCCGGGATCCTTCCGGGATTTTGGCCTTCGCCGCGGCCAGGGTGGTACCATAGTCGGGGCCTGTCGCGCTGACGCGCATCATTTCGCCCTGGGCATCTTCAATGGTCAATTCAACCTCCATAGCTCTGAGCATAGAGCCCTGCCCGGCCGTCCTCTGTCCGTTGGAGAAGAGAAAGCTGTCAAGTAACAGCATGCGCAGTGAGTAGCCTGCCTAAGACCGGAGCGAGACTGGGATTGCCGGTAAAGGCTAGACTGCCTGAGTGCCCGGTCATGATCAAGAAGGCCCGTTCGATCGGGCGCAGCCGCTCAATCCATCACGTCTTCAGCAGCCCAAGGACAAGTCAGTCCAGTCTGAGCCCATTGAAGTGCCCAACCCTGAGGCCGCCGGAGCCTGCGAGCAGGATATGAGCCAGGGCCCGACCCGCTGGCAGCGGATCAAGGATCATCCGGCTTTCAAGACAGGTCTCGCCGTTGGCGCTCTTGCGGCTGCTGGCGCGGTCACGTTGTTGACACTGAGGTCGCCCGAAGCATTCAAGCAGGTCAGCGCGGCGGTCTGGGAGAAAATCCCTGAGTTCACGGAGGCGGCTTTCGAGGGCATCGGCGAGGAGGCCAGCAGAAAGTCTCCGACCGAGCATAATGTCAGCGGGCACCAGCGCGTGCAGCACTACGGTCCCGGCGGCACCGAGACAAAGTTCGTCCAGGTATCGCCTTACTCGCGTGGAGGTAGTACCTAACAGGCGCATGCGATACTGACCGTGTCGAAAATTGCGGTTGTGCTTGTCGTCAGCGGTTTATGTCATATCAGAAACGGCTTCGGCGGGACGTATTGGGACGGTAGGGCCTTTGGGTATCTTTGATTTCCTTGCGAAGAAGGAAAAAAGCTGGGACGAGATCGATGTCTACGAGGGTGAAACGCCCCCGTGCCCCAACTGTGGGACGCCCCTGGTGAAAAAGTTTGTTTACTCCGAGATGTACTGCCTTGAGTGTCGCTACGGTCTAGATGACGATGACGATGACGACAGCGAGGCGCTGAGTGTTTACGATGCAGCTCAGATCTGGGCCTCACACGGTAAGGATGAGGATTACATGTTCGGGTATTCCTCGGAGGAACTCGAAGCCGCGCTTTAATGTGGCAGGTCGCTGCTCGAGTTTGCTGCCGGCGCGGGTGCTGTTGAGGTCCTGCGCTTCCCTTACCCCGCTATGCCACAGCGACCGGCAGCTCGTCCCAGTGGGTCGTGCAGCGCTTCGAGAGCATGGCGCGCTTCATCTCCCACGCCGGCGGGGTCTTCATGCCACCCAGGCCCACACCCACTGCCTGCGCGCCGAGCTTTCTCGTGATTTCGTCAAGTACCTTCCCTACTCCCCGATCTTCGAATTCGGATTGGAACACAGGTAGGAACTGAACGCCGTCACTCGCGCGCAGTCCCGTGAGTACAACTCCTGCACGGGCGTAGCGGATACCGGCGGTCGGAAACAGATCAGGCAGGATCACACTGGCAGCTTTCGTAAGCGCGATCGGGTCATCGGTCGGCATGGCCAGCGGAACAGCCCGGTGGGCTGAATGCGGGACGGTTCCTTCGTCGGCCCAGCCGGTCGAAGCCCACACCGAGAGCACGCCGGCGACGGACCCCTGGGCCCGAAGACGGGCTGAGACCCGCTGGGCGTAGATCGACAGAACCTGATGCATCTCGTCAGGGTCCGTAAGCTTGCGCGAGAAGCTCCTGGAATAGATCAGCTGGTCCTTGGCAGCCGGCGGCTGGGTCTCCAGCCCGATACATTTTTGCCCGCGCAGCTCCAGGATGGTTCTTTCCATGACGACGGAGAACCGTTTGCGGAGCCATTTGGCATCAGCGTCACGCAGTTCTCTGGCCGTGTGGATGCCGCGCGCAGCCAGGCGCTTGCCGTTACGCCCGGCGACGCCCCAGAGGTCAGTCACATGGAGGGAGTCAAGGATCCGGTCAAGCTGCTCCTCCGAAAACCGCCGGAGATCGAGAACTCCATTGAACGCGGGGTTTTTCTTGATGCCGAGAGCCGCTACCTTGGCGAGGGTCTTCGTGGGACCGATCGCGACGCGGACAGGAATTCCGGTCAGCTGGAGGACAGTCCGTCGGATCTCCTGTCCCCGTGATTCGAGTTCTTCAGGAGCGCCCCGCAGCTTCAGCCAGCTTTCGTCGATCGAATACACTTCCTGCCACGCACTGAAGCGGCCCAGAATGGTGGCAACCCGTGCACTCAGCGAGCCATAGAGCTCATAGTTCGATGACCTGGCTTCGACGCCCTTGGCCTGGCACCAGCCGCGGATCTTGAACCACGGCTTGCCCATGATGTCAGGATCGAGCTCCTTCACCAGCGGGCACGCGGCAACCACACAGCCGTCATTGTTCGAGAGGACAAGGGTCGGCCGGTCATGCAGCGTGGGGTCGAAGACGCGCTCCGCGTTGGCGTAAAAGGAGACGCAGTCTACGAGAGCGATTTGATCGGATGCTGGGGTGAGAGTCGTCATTGCCACGGCTGGAGACTATAGGCGGGGTCTGACACCACGTTTGGTTTTCGCAGGAGACAGAATCCATGTGACCACGCCCCAGACTGACATCTCGGTGTGTTCGTGGAGAACGACGTCCGCATAGTCAAGGTTCTCTGCCACGAGAACGGTACGTCCCTGGATGACGTCCAGCCGCTTGACGGTGTATTCGCCGTCAACGACGGCGATCACGATCTTGCCCGGAACGGGATCGATCCCCCGGTCCACGAGCAGCAGGTCGCCGTCATTGATTCCGGCTCCGGTCATGGAATGGCCGGCTGCACGCCAGACAAATGTACATGTTGGGTCCCGGACCAGGTGCTGGACAAGATCAAGGTCCCCGGACCAATATCCCTCTGCAGGGCTGGGGAAGCCGCAGGCGACGGCTTCCGGCGCGAACGGGAGTATCAGCGGCTCGTCGAGCGCCAACGGTTCTGGCTGCGAGGCCTGCATGTCCACTTCCTTTTCGAACATATGTTCGATGGAATCGTACGCCCGGGCGGGAACGGCACGCAACGTGGAGCAACTGCCGGGCGGACCGGACAGGCCTGGGCTCTGGGACTGCGGGCAGGAATAAAGGCCCCGGTGCGCTTGAACTGCTCCCCGGAAGTTGGACTGAGAAATTCAGTTCGGACTCCCGGGGAGCAGTTTTATGTGTGCAAGCAGGTCGTTATCGGAGAATCAGCGCAAGACCGCTGTAGCGTGGTTTGAGAAGGGCCTTGCTGACACGGCCACTGCCAGGTTGCTGGGCGTGTCGCGCTGGCCGATCAGAAAACTGTATCGACGGTGGAGGATTCGTGGTCAGGGAGCGCTGGTGACCAAGCCGACGAAACAGTCGTACTCGTTCGACTTTAAGCTTGCGTTGGTGATGCGGTTCATGGCGGGCGAAGCCGCGTCAGATCTCGCTGCCGAAGCTGGGTTGTCTTCTCCGGAGCTGGTGAAGACGTGGGCTCGCGTGTATCGCCGCGATGGCGCCGACGCGTTGCGCCCGAAGGCCAAAGGCAGGCCTCGGAAGCCCGACAGCCCACCGCCGACGGAAACAACAGAGCTAGAGCGGTTGCGGCGCGAGAACGAGCGCTTGCGGGCGGAAGTCGCCTATCTGGGAAAATTGCGGGCCTTGAGGGCTCAAAAACAACGGTGAAGGTCCAGGCCCTTATCGCCCTCAAGGCTGACTTCCCGCTTCCGGCGCTTCTGCAGGTCTCAGGTCTAGCCCGATCAACGTTTTTCTACCACCAGGCCCGCCTTCAGGCCCCGGACCCGCAAGAGGAACTCAAGTCCTCCATCACGGACATCTTCAAAAAGAACCATGCCCGCTACGGGCACCGCCGCATCCACACTGAACTGCGCAAGCAAGGCTGGGCGGTCGCGAAGAAGACCGTGCTGAAACTCATGCGGGCACTCGGGCTGCTTTGCAAGGTCCGGCGGAGAAAACGCTATAACTCCTACAAAGGCGAGCAAGGCACCACCGCACCGAACCTGCTAAACCGAGAGTTCAACGCCGCGGCACCGAACCAGAAGTGGGTCACTGACGTGACAGAGTTCAGCATCGGAGACCGCAAGCTCTACCTCTCGCCGGTCATGGATCTCTTCGACCGGCAGATCATCTCCCACACCATCGGCACATCCCCGAACCTGGCTCTGACCAACACTTCGTTGGGTGAGGCCCTGACCTGTCTGGAGCCTGGTCAGCAGCCGCTCGTGCATTCGGACCAGGGCTTCCAATACCGCCATGCCTCGTGGCGGAGCCTTCTGGAGGGTGCCGGCGCGATCCAATCAATGTCCCGCAAAGGCAACTGCTACGACAACGCGGTGATGGAGAATTTCTTTGGCCACCTCAAGGAAGAGCTCTTCCATCACGTCCGGTTTCTCAGCACCGATGCACTTGAAGCAGCGCTGCACGAGTACATCAGTTGGTACAACAACGAGAGGATCTCGACAAAGCTCGAGGGCCTGAGCCCGGTGCAATACCGAACTCAGGCCCTCGCGGCCTAGCCTTTATCTAAACCAGTCCAACTTCCGGGGACCAGTTCACTTCATGCGCGTCGGGGCCTTCTCTTTTTCGCACGAACGGGAGGTGCGAACCAACGTTCAGCGGCCCCGGCCTTGGGGTCGAGGAACCGAGGCCGCCTGGGACACGCGATCAGGCGCTGACCGGGTGACGCAGATGACTCCACCTCTCTGCCCGACCTCTCCGCAAAGGTCTGTCACAAGTCATTGCCCAATCATTCGTGACAGACAATCGAATGACGTTAGAATGGACTCGTACATCAGTCGAATATGACAGGAGAGGCCAGACATGACCGTCGTCGACGAGCCGAAGGCTGCGCCTCCCGCTGCGCGGGCTGCGACCAGGTCCGGTGGACCGAGCATCGACCAGAACGGCAGCGACCGCAGGGAGCGGGTCTTTACCCGCCTGTCCTCGGACGAGAAGCAGCGGGCGGAGTACTGGGCGCAGCGGCGCGGCTACCCCTCCGCCAACGAGTACTACGCCGAGGCGATCGCCGAGAAGATCCGGCGCGAGAATCTCGACTTCGACATCCCTGATCTGCTCACCGCGCGTATCAACCAGGTCGTCGACGAGCTCAAGGCGCTTTCGACGAACAACGCCAACCTCGAGCGGGTCGTGACCATGGGCTTCGATTCCCTGCTCGGGCTGACCAGGGGCGACAACTATCTGCTGGACGAGGAGAACGGGGAGCTGACGTGAGCCAGGGGCTGAACGAGATCATGCCGTCCACCGACGAGCTGATGGACGTCGACACGTCCTTCCTCGATGCGTACCGGACCGGCGGGAGCGAGGGCCTGAAGCGGGCCCAGGAAGGGGCACAGCCGGCGGAGCCGGAGCAGGACACGCCGGAGAAGGATGAGGCCCCGCAGCAGAGCGCCGAGAACCTTGACCGGGACACCGGTGCCGGCCAGCGTGGAGGCTCGGGAGCAGGCAGCGCCACTCCCCCGGCCCAGAGCGACGCCGTCGCCGTGGACAAAGCAGCGATGCCGCAGGTGCACGACGACGCAGACGCCGAAGCACACCCCGCGGCCCTCCCGGTGTCGCCGCCGGAAGATGCCAACCTCCTCCCGCCCGTCCCGCTCCAGCACACCGACCATCAGGAGGCCGTGCAGTCTGCGGCGGCCAGGGGCGGCTCCGGCGGAGGGGACGAGGGCAGCGAGTCGTTGCCACAGAGCGGCTTCCGGCTCGACGGCGTGAAGAGCCAGCCTGCCGTCCGGGCCCTGCCCGAGGCAATCGTCGGCGCGCTGCGGGAGCAGCTGCGCTCAGCGGCCGTCCGTGAGCTCGGTGTCGGCGACACGGCAGCCCGCGAGTTCGCCGAGCGGTTGAGCCAGGCAAGCCTGGTCACGGCCTTTCTGCTGGCCCAGCTCGACCTTGGACTGGCGACTGATGCTGCCACCCGGCGCGCGGCGCAGCTGTTCCGCTCCCGTGATCCGCTGCTGGGCAGCATCGCGGCGCGCATGGAATCCCTGGAGCGGAGGGGCCGTGAGCAGACCCAGGGCCTGGCCGCGCTGCACGGGCAGCTGGGTGAGGTAAAGGAGACCAGCGCGGCGATCGAGCAGGCACTCGCGTACTCGATCGCGGACCGCACGAGCAACTTCCTGCGCGGCTCGCACAATGTCCACGAGGCTCCGATCACGCACAAGGACGCGGTCTTCGTCCGGGACCGGGTGCGGGAGGCGACGAAGAAGCAGGCGAAGCTCGAGCGCGAGCGGGAAGGGCGGCCGATCCGATGAGCGCCGTGACGCACTGGAATACAGCGAACGGTCCTGGGGTGCGTCTCCGCGAACCGTAAAAAGGGTGGCTTGTGACGGGACAATTTGTCGAATCGGTGAACTTTGCCCGACGATCAGGGCATGGAAACTGCTGCCGGGTCCGATCCGAACTTCAGCCGCGTCGGAGCAATCGCGCTCGACACAAACATCTTCGCCGAAGCGCCCGGCATGGAAACACTGAGGTCTCTTTGTTCCCGCGCTGATAAGCACGGGCGCATTGAAATCTGGGTAACGGACACCGTTATCTGGGAATGGGGCCAGCACCTACACGGCCACCACGTATCACTCCGGGCTGCGACAAAGAAGCTTCACAGTGCCGGGTTTTCGGTGGAGGTCCCGGATGAAAAGACAGCCAAAGACATCGCGCTGGACCTGAGCGGGGTCATCACATCCTTGGGGTCCAGCATCCGTGTCCTCAGTACCGCAGATTTTGCCCATGAAGCTCTTCGTGACCAGATCCTGCTGGAAGGACCGGCCAAACGAAAGAGTGAGGTAAAAACCGGCGCAGCCGACAGTGCTCACCTCCGGGCGTACATCCATGAGGGGCGAAGCCGGGACCTGGAGTATGTAGTTGTCTCGGCAGATAAGGACACCCGCACCGCCTATCAGCAGTGGCTCGGGACCGAAGGTCCCCACATCTTCAGCGATCTCAGGAGGGCCACCGAAAAGATATTTGGTTCAGTTCCAAGTGATGCCGACGGGCTCAGCTTGGCTCTGCGGCTTGCCTACGAGGGCAATGTTCTGTTGCGGGACGTCACGATCAGCGAAGGGAATATGGGTGACTGGGAGGATCTGGTACCCGACGATATTTCCTCCCTTTCGTTCGACGTCGATGCCGCCTCGGCCAAACTCGTCGGACTCAACCACACCAAGCAGGACGCCACTGCATTGACGTTCACGGCCTTCTATCTTGCGGAGGTGAGGATCGCAGGTCTTCTGGAATCTCCGTGGAGCCGTGGAAGCACCAGGACGCAGGAAGCAACTGTTCCAAGGGCCCTTCTGCGAGCGGATATTTCCCTGCCCGCGGGGTCCACGTCAGCTGAGGATGCGCTGGTGACAAATTGCTATGTCGATGCAGGTGGAAGTGGCTGGAGGGAGCAAAGTGACGCGCTGGACAACGTCATGGATGCTCTTACTCTGGTCCCGGGGATCACCGTCGAACTTGATGGTCTGGCGTCTTGGCCGGAACAGAGGAGGAGTCAATCCTCCAATCTGCTGGTAGACGTTGCCGGGGTCCCCTTGGATCTCACCCTTTACGGCAGTTACTTCGGCAACTGGGAGTTGACGGCTTCGTATGGCGAGCGGAAGGTCATGCTGAAATGCGACGACCTTGGGGTTGGCTTTACCGATCCGGAAGGCGACGGCATCCCCGAGTACTACGACATCACTGCATTCGGCAGCGAAGCGTGGTCAGGGAACGCGGAGTTCGCAATCAATGAAATGCTGTTTGAGGCCCGACGCGCAGAGTTGACAGGCAGTGCCAACGATACTGAAGAAGAATCGCCGCAGTGAATGCGGCTCTCCGGCGCGTCGGAATGGCGAAACCGGCCGTCCCGTGAACCTGGGCCGCTGACCTGCGCCCCTCTGTAGTCGAAACGATCAGCCCGTTGCCATCAGGCAACGGGCTGATTTTCATTCCAGAGGCTGCAAGGAGGCCCACGGCCTGGCCGCTACGACCGGACGGTGAGCCGGCCTTCCTTCATGTCGTCGCGCAGCTGCGACAGCATGTACCAGTGCGCGCCTTTGGGCTTGAGGGAGATGTAGTGCTCGTGCTGCTTGCCATCCTGCTCCCAATCCAGGACCATCTCCGGACGGCGCAGCAGGCCCTGGTATTCGTCGACGTCGGCCCGGATTTCCACGCGCACACGTTCGTCCGCAGGCGGCACCAGCAGCACCGCGACGTCGCCCTCGTAGCTCAGTGAGACCTCCTGGGCGAGGAGCCGCCGTACGTCGGCCGTGCAAATCTCTCCGCGGGCGACGTCGAAGACGTTCTTGCCGTGCGTGGCGCTCTCCCAGGCGTCGATGCACTCGATCAGCATCGAGCACCCCTGGGCGATACGGATGATGTCCGCCTCGTCCGGCGGCCAGCTGCCTTCCTGCATCTCGATGAGCATGCTGCTGAAGTCCTGTGGTGTGCGCAGGAAAGCGTGGTCGAGGGCCATGGGATTCGTGCTCCTGGGTCGGGCGTGAGCGGGTGGCGACTCTATAGACGTTACCTCGATCCGGGGTCGTCGTGAATGATCCAGGCCCTCTCTGACCGGCGTGCCGGCGCGGGCCCTCGCCGCTCCCACTCGACTCGCTGGGCGACTCGCTCAGACTCGCCATTCGACTCGTTCTGTCGATAGACTTGTGACTGATTTATGAGTCGACTGGTTTATGAGTCACCGACGAAAGGGAGTCATGATGGTTGTCGGGATCCTCACCGAGAAGCCGAGCGCGGCGCGGCACTTCGCTGCAGCCCTCGGCGGCATGAACGGCACGTACAACGGGGAGCAGTTCGTCATCGCCCACGCCCGGGGGCACCTGTACGAGTTCGTCGATCCGCACCGGATGGTGGCGGATCCGGACGTGGCCGGGAAGTACCGGACCTGGGACCTGGGCAACCTGCCCTGGGACCCTCAGCAGCTGGACTGGAGCCTGGAGGTGATCAAGAACGCGAGCTCTGTCGCCGCGGACGTGAAGCGGACCCTGTGCAAGTGCGACGAGATCGTGATCGCCACCGACGTCGACCCCACGGGCGAGGGCGGCATGATCGCGGTCAATGCCTTCCTCGAGTTGGGGCTGAAGCCGGGCAAGTGGTCGCGCATGTACTTCACTGATGAGGCTCCGGCCTCGCTGCAGAAGGCCTTCGCCGCGCGCAAGGTCATTCCGTCACTCCTGGACTTCGACGAGTACCGCAAGGCGCGCTACCGCTCACAGTTCGACCTGCTCTCGATGCAGTTCACCCGCATCGCCACGAACATGGCCCGCCAGTCCGGGCAGGACACGGTGCTGCGCCAGGGCCGGTTGAAGTCGGCGATGGTCAAGCTCGTCGGCGACCAGCTGAAGGCGTACAACGACTACGTCAAGAAGCCGTTCTTCCAGAACCGGTTCCGTGACGAGAACGACGTGATGTACACGAACCCGGAGGAGCCGCGGTTCGACCAGAAGGACCAGGTGACGAACCAGTACGGCCCCTCCCCCGTCGTGCTCGACGGCAAGGCGACGAAGCAGACCGCGCCACCGAAGCTGCTGGACCTGGCCGCACTGTCCTCGCTCCTGGTGGGCAAGGGGATCAAGGCCCAGCTCGTGCTTTCGACCTACCAGTCCATGTACGAGGCCCAGGCCGTCAGCTACCCGCGCACTGCCGACGTGACGATCACGCCCGAGCAGTTCGACGAGCTCGCGCCCCTGGTGGACAAGATTGCCGGGGTCGTGGGTGTGGACGTGAAGCTCCTGACGCACCGCCAGCCGCGCAAGACGCACGTCAAGCCCCAGGGCGCGCACGGTGCGAACCGGCCGGGCCCGAAGGTGCCCGCTTCACTGGACGAGGTCGAGCAGCGCTTCGGCAAGGCCGGCCGCCTGATCTACGAGACGCTGGGCAAGAACTACCTGGCGATGATCGCCGAGGACTACGTCTACGAGCAGCAGAAGGGCCACGTCAAGGACTATCCGGACTTCGTGGGCATCGCCAACGTGCCCATGTCGGCAGGCTGGAAGGCGGTGTTCGATCCGGACGCCGGCGACGACACCGCCGAGGGCGACGAGAACGAGTCGGCCAAGGGCCTGGGCACCAACGCTGAGCCCTTCGTCTTCGAGGGTGCGAACAAGCGCCCCGAGCACCCGAGCATGAAGTGGCTGATGAAGCAGCTGGAGAAGCGCGACGTGGGCACGGGTGCCACCCGGACCTCGACGTACTCCGAGGTGACCTCGACGAAGACGAAGTACCCGCTGCTGCTGGAGAAGGGCCGCAAGCTCACCCTCGCCGAGGCCGGGGACATGAGCTGGCGGCTGCTTCCGGGCACCCGGATCGGCGACCTGGCGCTGACCGAGAAGGTCTATGCCGATATGAAGGAGATTGCCGCAGGCACCGGCCCGAGCGCAGAGGAGCGCCTCGCGGTCGTGGCCGACTGGGTGCGCGAGGACATCGCGACCATGCAGAAGAACGCCGCGACGATGCGCTCCGCACTGGGGCTCAAGGAGGAGGCCGTCACCCGGAAGGAGCGGGCGCAGGGCACCTGGGCCAAGACGGGCAAGGATGTGGTGTTCGCGCGTGAGTGGGGCGGCCACCGCTTCACCGACGACGAGGTCGCCCGGCTGCTGGCCGGGGAGACGATCGAGTTTTCGGCGAAGAGCACCACGGGCAAGGCCTATGAGGTCTTCGGCGAGCTTGGCGAGGGCACCTTCAAGGGCCGGAAGTTCGTCGGGTTCCAGAAGCTCGGCTTCGGCCGCCGCGACGCCAGCGGCAACGCTCTGCCGCCGGCGTCCTGGTGCCACTACACCTTTACGCCCGAGGAGATCGACCTCCTCATGGCTGGCGAGGGCGTCGAGTCCAGCGACTTCGTCTCAAAGAAGGGCAACCGCTTCCAGTGCAAGGTCTTCTTCCGCGAGGAGAAGAAGGGTGAGGGTAAGAAGATCGTGCCTGACTTCGAGGCCTCCCTGGACTCCCCGCCGAAGAGCTGGTGCGGGGTTGCCTTCACCGACGATCAGCTCGCGGCACTGGCCGCGGGCAAGACGATCAAGGGTACGGGCTTCACCTCGAGCAAGGGAAAGAAGTTCGACGCGACCTTGGCCTGGAAGGACGAGGGCGGCAAGAGGAAGCTCGTCCCCTCCTTCGGCTGAGGTTGCGCAGACTCGTTCCTGAATGATTATTCGGAGGTCAGTCCGATAGACTGTCCGTCCACGTACATCAGCACGCCACGGCACCGCCCGACGGCATCGGATCGCACGTCCGAGTCCGTTGGGCGGTGCCATTCTTGCGTCAGCCACGCTCGATTCGATAGGTCTATCTAAGGTAGAGTAGTCATGTATCCCTCGTCTATGAGGGCATTCGGACAGGCACAGACAAATCAGTGGTGGCAGCAGGGAGAGATTCATGGCGAAGATGTCGTACAAGGTGCCGACGAGCCTCAACAGGTCGTTCCTCGACCACGAGATCACGCTCAGCAAGGGCGGCTGGGCGGCGAAGCCCTCCCCCATCAAGCAGCTGTTCTTCTTCGGCGGGGGCGCGCTGGCGCTGCTGTGGGCGGTGACGCAGACCTTCGTGGCGAGCTCGGGTCCGGTGTTCATCACGCTCTTCGTCATCTGGGGCCTGGCACTGATCGTCTACTTCGGCGGCATGACCAAGACGAAGGAGCTGCGGGCGATGAACGTGCCCGCCCTGCTGGCGTACGCCCCGTCCCGGGCACGCAACGTCTTCACCCGCCGCAGCTCGGACCCGAGCGACTTCTACTCGATCGTCGGCATCGACGGCATCGAGGAGGACGGCCGGATCCACTTCTCCGACGGCGGTGAGGGGCAGGTCTACCTGGTCGTGGGCTCAGCGTCGTACCTGCTCTTCGACGAGGACCGCATCGGCATCCTGGACCGGGTCGACGCCTTCTGGCGCAAGATCGACACGAACTGCGAGTGGTCCTTCGTCACCACGAAGGAGCCGCAGCGGATTTACCACCAGGTGGCCTCGCTCGAGCACCGCAACCACGCCCTCGAGGTCCGCGACCCTGACCTGATCGAGCTGCAGAACGAGCAGTATGACATCCTCACGCAGCACGTCGGTGGCAAGTTCACCTCGATCCACCAGTACCTGCTGCTCAAGGGCAAGAGCGCTGACGCTCTGCGCCGGGCGCACATGGTGCTGCAGTCCGAGGTCGAGGGGTCCGCGCTGATGATCAAGGAGGCTACGGTCCTCGACCGCGAGGAGACCGAGCCCATGCTGCGGGTCTTCTACCAGGGCATCGAGGACGACCTGCACTCTCTCAAGGCCTCACTGAACTGACCGGGCCGAGCTGGACGAACAAAGGAAGGACGAAGGGTGACATGGCGCTGATGACGAAGGCCCGCGCGCAGCTGGGCATTCCGGGGAAGAAGCCCCGGGGCGGGGACGCGACGGCCGTGCCGGGCGTGGATGAACTGGAGGCCGCTCTCGACGGCGATCCCGCCACGGACGGGACGGCGGAGCCGTCCGAGGTGACCGCGCCGGCGGTCGCCGCTGAGCCGGCCGAGGTGGCCGAGCCGAAGAAGAACTGGTGGCAGCGCCGCCAGGAGATGAAGAAGCTGGAGGGGCGGTTCGACTCGTATCCGCACCTGCTGGCGCTCAAGCCTCGGGAGAAGTACGTCTTCCGCTCCGACTACTTCGAGGTCGACGGTTCCGTGGCGTGCGTGCTCGCGTTCTTCCACGACGACGCCGCGCACGACAACTTCGCCGCGTTCTGGGGCATCGACCGGATCCCGGACGGGCTCGACGAGCGCGTCACCGCGGTCGTCCTGGAGCAGGTGCGCCGGATGGACGAGAAGTGGGTGGATTCGTTCACCAAGCAGTCGGAGAAGCTCGACCGCCTTGACGCGAACGAGCAGGAGGAGACCGGCACGACCTCCTCCAAGCGCAAGGCCGCCAAGATCTCCTCCGACCTTGAGGTCACCATCGGCGAGATCCAGGACGGCGCGAGCTACCTGTCGGTGCACAACCGCCTGTTTCTCAAGGCTCCGGACCTGGAGACGCTGGACGACTCGGTCGACCGCGTCACGCGGCTGTACATCGACCGCTTCGGCACGCTGAAGGCTGCGGCGTACGCCGGCGAGCAGCGCCAGGAACTCTCGGGCCTGTTCAAGAACAACGAGAAGAAGCGCGGCAAGGGCTTCCACTTCACCTCGACCGAGCTCGCGGGTTCGTACTCGCTGGTGACTAACGGCCTGAACGACCGGGGCGGCGAGTACGTCGGCTACATGGTCGGCGACGTCAACAACTCGGCCGTACTCATGGACGTGAACCGGTACGAGCACCACGTTGTCGTGGCAGACGCGACCCTGAGCGAGTACCTGGACCGCCAGCGTGTGTCGAACATGTGGTGCTCGAAGATCTCGCAGGCCTGCATGCTCGGCAACCGCTCGGTGGTCCACCTCGTGCTGGACGGGGCGGACCTGGACAAGCTCGGCCCGAACTTCGAGCGGCTGACCTCGCGCGTGGACCTGAACCGCGGTGACGTCAACCCCTTCGAGCTGTTCGGCGACGAGGACGACGAACTGACGGTCTTCGCCGCGCAGATGGAGAAGCTCAAGCTGATGTTTGAGCAGCTCTACGAGACCACGGACGGGGCAATCGGCTCGATCATCCGCTCCGCGCTGGAGGACACGGCGACCGACTTCTACGTCGAGCAGGGCATGTGGCGGCACAACGCCAAGGACCAGCGGCACCGCCTGCGCGTGGTCAACATCCCGCACCAGCAGGTGCCGCGGCTGCAGATGTTCGTCTCGTACCTCGACACCGCGCACAAAGCCCTGCTGAACTCAAGCAAGACCGACCCCGACCAGCTGCGCGCGTACAACGTGCTGCGCGGCATCGCGAACACGATGCTCAGCACGAACGGCGACCTGTTCAACAACCACACGGCATCGGCCGTGGACGGGGTCCGGGATGCCCGGCGCGTGGTCTACGACTTCTCGCGGCTGATGCGCCGCGGCAAGGGCGTGGCCATGGCCCAGCTGGTCAACATCGTCGGCTTCGCCGTCGGCAAGCTCGGGCTCGGGGACACCGTGGTGATCCACGGCACCGAGCAGATTGACGACCGCGTCAAGAAGTACCTGCGCGACCAGTTCGACCACATGCACGAGCGCGGCGGCCGCGTGGTCTACAGCTACAACGACGTCGACAAGATGCTCGCGGACTCGGACTTCAACAAGTTCGACGCCGCGGACTACACGCTCTTCGGGCCGATGCGCGACCGCACGGTGGCGGAGTACCAGAAGCAGCTGCACCAGCAGATCCCGCCGGACCTCGCCCAGCTCATCACGACCAAGGGCGAGAACCTTACCTACCTTCGCCGGGACGTGTCGAACGTGGTCTTCCACCTCGACCTCGCGCTGGGGATCAACCCCTTCCGCGAGGCCCAGCGCAGGCAGGTTCGCCTGGAGGCCGCCAAGGCCGACGAGGCGGCCCGGATGGACCAGCTGATGAAGGACAAGCCGGCACCCGGCGCGAAGCTCACCAGCGCCCGCCAGGGCGTCGAGTCCGAGGAGGACCGCTCTGAGGACCAGGTGGGGCGGGCCGACCGCAGGAAGGCCATGAAGAAGGCCGGGACCGCCCCGCGGAAGCTGGGCAAGTCATGACGGCCATCACGGACACGACAGACAGGAAGGGAAAGATGAACGGGACCATCACGCTCGCGGCGCGGGCCCGGGCCGCGGCGACTGCCCGGGGCGGGCTGGTGTGCGTCCTGGCTCTGTCGCTGCTCGTGGCACTGGTTGTGCCGCTGCTGATGACGGTGTTCGCGCCATCGGCGCACGCTGCCGACGACGAGGACCGCGACAATTACTCGCTGTACCAGCTGGCGTCGAATGCCTCGACGTACTTCAGTCAGGAGAACTCCCCCGAAGGCAAGGACAAGCCCGAGGATCGGATGAACGAGGACTGGCGGGCGATCACCGCCGACCCGGCGACGGGCGGCGACATGCTCGGCTACGCCGACTCCGAATTCAGCCTCTTCAACGTAGTCGGCTGGCTCTTCGCCGAGGCGACGGGCTCCACGCAGACCATCGGGTACGACACGCTGAATGCGACAGCCAGCGGCAGCGGCAAGAACGTCTACTCCGGCATGGTGGACTACGCCCACTTCGGCGCGGCCAACGCCGACCTCGGCCTGGACACGATGTCCTCGGGCATCGGTGGACAGATCCTGTCGCTCATCGGCGGCGGCGCGATCTGGCTGCTCTACGCGATGGCGCTGGCCGTGGGCACGCTGTTCTATCTCATCATCCAGCTGCTGAAGGTGCTGAACCCGTTCATGTGGTTCTACCAGGCGGTCGCAGGCGTCGCGGACTCCGGCGGCAATACGAACAGCGCGCACCAGCAGGACCTCGCCGACGGGATGACCGGTGGCCAGGCCGGCGGCGGTGCCCTGGCGGGCCTGCAGCACTGGATCGCAAGCTGGTACGGCCTGCTGCAGTCCATCGCCTGGGAGGCGCTGGTCCCGCTCTTCATCGGATTCCTGATTATTGGCCTGGTGCTGTTCAAGAAGATGGACCGCGGCTCGGCGATCAAGAAGCTCGTCGTGCGCGTCGTCTTCATTGGCGTGGGCCTTCCGCTGATGGGTTCGATGTACACCGGCGTCCTGGACAAGTTCGATGACTCGCTGCTGGGCCAGCACGCCGGCCCGACCCGTGTGGTGCTCTCCACGTACGTGGACTTCGAGGCCTGGATGATGAACGACCGTCTCGGCGTTCCCGATGAGGCCGTTATCGCCTGGGACAACGGCCAGGCCAGCAACAACGCGATGATGTCGGTGCGCACGACGGCACTGGCGATCAACAAGCAGGCGCACGGTTCGACCTTCTGCGACATCAGCGTGGGCCCCGGTGCGACCAATGCCGAGACGGCCTGGAAGAACAGCCTGGTCGGCATGGAGGGCAGCCCGGCGGGCGACTTCAACGCCGTGGGCGAGACCTTCGGCATGCTCAACAGCTACATCTCGGGCCAGATTACATCGGCGTCGGACTTCGAGTCGGGCATCAAGAGCGCGATTACCAACCTGCCGGTCAACAGCGATGTGAAGAAGGAGTGGTTCATCGACAAGAAGTCCTACGGTGACAGCGACAACTTCGGCGGGCACGGCGAGTCGGACTACATCCCGACCAACCACCCGGTGCTGGCGGCCGGCGGCAAGGGCCTGACCTCCTCGAACCCGGGCGGGAACACGACGAGCTTCTCGACCCAGGGCACCAAGCACGGCTGTGGGTTCTCGGTCTGGGCGGACAACGCCCCGGTCTCCTGCAACATGTCGGCGCTGTCGGCGTACAACTACCTGAACACCGGCTTCGGCCCCGACTCGATGACGATGTACAGCTCGAACAACGTCACCAGCGGCCTGACCCGCGAGGACCACATGGCGGTCAGCCAGGTCGGCACGGGCCCGGCGAAGTTCATGTACTGGCAGAACGCCGGCGTCGTGTTGGGCAGCATGGTCCTGCTCGGCTTCTGGTACGCCATCGGCATGCTGGTGGGCGCGGTCAAGCGCACCTTCAGCCTCGTGGCCGCGGTGCCGTTCGCCACGCTGGGCGCGATCGCCGCGATCAGCAAGGTGATCGTCTACTCCGTCGCACTGATCCTCGAGGTGCTGGTGACGCTGTTCATCTACCAGTTCGTCTCGGAGCTGCTGATCTCCATCCCGGACATCATCTCCGGACCGGTGTCGGCCTGGGTGTCCCAGGACGGCCTGTGGGGCTCAGGCATGCTCGGCGGGATCATTGTGGTCATCCTGACCCTGATCTCCTCGCTGCTGATCATCGGCATCACCTTGGCGCTCCTGCGGGTGCGCAAGGTCGTGCTGCAGGCGATGGACGAGGTGTTCACCAAGCTCGTGGACAAGTTCCTCGAGACCAACACCGCACCGAAGCCGGACAAGAGCGGCATGCTCCCCGCGCTGGCTGCGGGAGCCGGGGCCGGAGCGGGCATGGCCATGGGTAACAAGCTCGCCTCCGGCGTCGGCGGCAAGCTCGGCGGCAGCGGGGCCACGAAGCCCGGCGGCACCCCCGGTGGCAGCAAGGGCTCGTCGACCAACGCCGGCGGCCTGAACGGTGAGCAGAAGTCGCTTGCTGCCGGGAAGGGCGCGCTGGCCCTGGCCGCCGGTCCGAACGACGGTCCGGAAGCCGGCCCCGACGGCGGCAGCCCCGCCGGCCCCGGTCCGGTTCCCGGCGGTGGTGGTGACAGCGGCGGCCGCGGCCCGTCCGCTGGTGGTCCCGAGGGTCCCGGCGACAAGGGCGGTCCTCTGCAGCTCACGGGCGGCAAGGCGGGGAGCTCCCGCTCCGACAAGGAGACTGCTCAGACCCTGAGCGGCAAGGGCGGCCTGTCGAACCTCGGCTACAGCACCGGCCAGGGTCCCTCCTCGCGGGGCGGCCAGGCCACCGGCGGCCAGACGAGCTTCGGGCTCGGCGGCGCGCAGGGTGCTCCTGGTACCGGGCAGCCGGGCCATGGCCAGGGTCAGGGCCAGAAGCGGGACGGGCTCACGGGCGGCACCGATAGCGGTGCGCACACCAGCCGTGGCCGCAAGGCGGACGCCGGCCAGTCGGCACCGACGCAGTTCGGCACCGGACAGCAGGCGGCTCCTGCCTCCTCGGGCCAGGGCCCGCGCTTCACCGCTGGCACCGTCGGGCCCGCGCAGGTGAACCCCGTCGTCGCAGCGGTCCCGGGGATTCCGGGCACCCGGGCGACGCGGGCCGCCGAAGGCCAGCAGCCGCAGGCCAACGCGGGTTCCGGCTCCCGTGCTGTGCAGGCAGGACCGGGTATCCCGCAGGCCAGCGGCAGCCAGCGCCGCAGCCCGCAGGCTCCGGTCCAGGCTCCGACCGGCCAGGGCAGTGCCCACCGGGCTCCGGTCCAGCCCCGCACCGGCGCTCCGGCGCAGGCGCAGGGCCAGTCCGGTCAGCGTCCGCAGGCCCCGGCTCCTGCTCCGGCTCCTACCCAGCCCCGTGTCGGTGGCCGGGTTACCGGAGGCGCTCAGGGCAGCCAGGGTGTCCAGCCGGCTCCACGCAGCGGACGTCGACCGGCACCGGCGGCTCAGGCTCCGAAGGCCCCGGCCCCGGCCCCGAAGCCGTCGCAGCCGGCTCCGGCCCAGCCGCGGCGGACGGCGGATCCGGCTCCGAAGCGCACGGACGATCCCGTGTCGCGGAGGAAGCCGGCTGAGGACCCGAAGAACTGATCGTTGGTGATGAGGGCGGCGCACTCCGACAAGGGGTGCGCCGCCCTTTGCCTGCCACGGGGGAAAGGATGGACCGGATGAATCTGCGAGGCAAGGCGCGCGACGAGTTTCCGCTGGGCTGGTGGCACTCGGGGCGCTGGTGGCTCGAGGGAGCGCGCGAGCTGGCGGTGAACTGCCTGGCCGCGATGGCTGCTGTGTTATTCCTGCGCGAGGCGCTGCGGCTGGTCCGCGATCGCGACAGCCCCGCTGATCTGGTGCGCCGGCGGGTGCCGACGGAGGGTTGGGCGGCAGGGCTCCTGCTCGGGT
The DNA here is from genome assembly GCF_049315185.1 of Paenarthrobacter sp. C1. Lineage (NCBI taxonomy): Bacteria > Bacillati > Actinomycetota > Actinomycetes > Micrococcales > Micrococcaceae > Paenarthrobacter > Paenarthrobacter sp. C1. Next base: position 2,808,711 of record NZ_CP186052.1, read on the forward strand.
GCATGGCTTTGGGTAGTTCAACGGCCCTGGCGGCCGTGGCAGCACAGACGGGCTCCTCCGAACGGGGACTGGTCCAGGCGGCGGTCCTCATCGCCATCTTGTGGTGGCTGGCCAACGTGGTCGTTTCAGTAACTGCGCTTGCGGTGCTGGCCAGGTCGCGGGTCCGGCACCGGGACACCTGGGCCGAGATCGATTTCGTCGAGACATATGCGCCAAAGTACGGACGGCCGCCGGAGACGATCGAGGAGTACCGGGCGCTGCGCCTGAAGGGCGGACGGCTGTAGGACTCATACGGGACTGCCAGCCAGTCAGACACGAGAAGACCCCGTGGACGTGATGTCCACGGGGTCTTCTTTTCCCGTCGGGCGGCAATCGTACTGCAGCACCGGCCTCAATCCCTCCGGGGGCCCTTGTCGAAGATCCGCGAGATGCGGTCGATTCCCTCGGCGCTGAAGATGTCCGAGACGGCACCGGCGGTCCCGCTGCGCGGCAGCTCCGAGCGCAGGGTGAGCTTGGCATACCCCCTGGTCGGCCGGGACTCGATGACGTAGACGATCTCGTGCGAGACGAAGGCCGAAGTGGCCGAGTCCGGCTTCTTCTGGTGGGTAAGCACCCGGAAGCCGGCCCGGGTGCCGATGTAGTCGAAGAAGCGTGTGAGTTTCTCCTCCTCGAGCTGCCGCCGCTCCCCCGCGTTGCGGCCGGAGACTTCGATCAGCTGGATGTGCGTGCAGTCGACATCGTCCGTCGGCCGGCGGATGTCGTCGAAATCCCAGGTGGCTCTTGCTGCGCGCAGCTGCTCGTCGCTGGGGTACGCCACCCGCTCCTTGTAGTACCTGATCGGTCCGATGAGCGTCATGTCCGACCTCCTGCATCCTGTCTGGCGCGCGGGCGCATCCCGGGAGAGAAAAGGCAGAGCCCCGCGGACGCGTGGTCCACGGGGCTCCGGTGCTGCAGGTCGATCGGGGCAGTCAAGGGGTCAGCCTCCTTAGCCGCAGTACTTGGTCTTGACGGCCTTGCCCTGCTCGCTGTCGACGGGCACGAGCACGACGTCGTTGACGCCGTTGGAGAAGACGAACTCCATGGTCGACTTGTCCTTGCCGAAGCTGATCGAGCCGGTCTCGGTGGTGCTGCGGCCAGCCTCGGTCCAGTCCACGGAGGACTTGGACTCGTTGATCTTGCCGGTGCCGCGGACGGTGTAGGCGTCCTTGAGCTCGCCCTTCGCCGCGGCCGCCTTAGGGTCGTCGAGGACGGAGTTGATGGAGTGGCAGGCGAGGTCCTGGCGGCTCGCGGTGTCGAAGTAGGTGATCTGGTCACCGTCCACGACGACGATGTCGCCGTTCTGTCCTTCCGAGGTGGCGAAGTACCGCCCGTCCCCGCCGGAGCTGCTGCAGCCACTGAGCACGAGCGCGGCGCATGCCAGGGCTGCAGCGGTCGCGGCCAGCTTCGTCCGCGTCACGTGTGCGGTACTGGTGATGTCCATGGCCTTCTCGTCCTTCTGGTCGGTCCTGTCGTCCTGGCTCTGTGTCCAGGCAATGAGTGTTCGGAAGGTCCAGCGTCTCGGCTCCACAGTTCAGAACTGTTTCCCCGAGCCCCCGTTCCCAGGCCAAGCCCGGGAGCCGAAGCTGGACTATCCACGCCCGCCTGGACGGACGATCTGCTCAGCCGGGGCTGAGCAGGATTTCCACTCGTATACCTGTTTTCTCTACCAGTATGGCAGACCACGTACCACCTGTACCACCTTGCACATGTCAGTCAGGAGATGACAGGGACAACTCCAGACACAGAGAGCAGCACGCGGATCCCTGCGCGGAGAACACCTGCAGGACCCCGGCGTCGTGTCCGGTGTGCCACTCGGACCCGTCAGGGCCAGGGGTTACACCGCACGCGGGGAGGAGGTGACCGGGTGTGGAGTAGAGGTGGTGGACGGTGCAGGGGGCAGAAGCAGCTGGCATGTCCCCATTGTCGGACACTACGCCGTTTTGTGCCGAGCCGGCAGCGGACCAGGATCAGTCCGTTCCGGACGTTGTCGGAGCCCTTTTATAGCCTGGTGCCCAGGGGATCGAAAAACAGGACCAATGGTGATTCCCGGGAGCGAGGCGGCCGGCCGTAGCCGCCATCTTTGTGGGTCGCCTATTCGAATATGTGTTCTAAGGTTGTGTTATGTCCTCCGAAGAGTTCGCCGCTGCACTGCAAGCGCAGTATGCGCGGCGGGCCGGCCCGATCGGGCTGACCGTGGAAGAGCTCGACTTCGAACACTTCCCGACAAAGAACGGGTATCCCGGAATCCCCGTCAAGGCATGGATCCGGTTCCCGAACTGCGCCGAACTGGTGGACGGCGAGGTCTTCGCCTGGACAGCGAAAGCGGTCGAAGTGACATGGAAGGACGGGCCGGTGACGTACCGGACCTGGGTGTGGAGTTCGGCGGTTACCCGCCGGGAAGAAATGATGAACAGGAATCTTGAAGAGCGGACCCGTGGCAGCAACAGCATCAAATAGCAAACCTCTGGACGCTCCGGTGGAGGTCCGCTTCACGGCGAAGGGGGTTCCCCTGGCCGTCAGGCATGACGGCAGGATCTGGGCCGTGGCCGCGGAACCTGTGCACTGGTTCACCCGTGCCGACTGGTGGAACACCGCCAAGCGGGCACCGGTGGGCAGCGGCGACCTGATCAGCGTCGAACACTGGCAGGTTCAGGTCCGGTTGACGTCCACTTCGGCGCTGCGAACCTTCGAGCTGCGCCGCGACCCTTTGTCCGAGCAGTGGCTGCTGGCCGGGATCAGTGACACCGGGGCTGCCGCGGCCTGAGCCCGCTCCATCCCGTCGACTCATCCCCGAGTGTGACGATTCGACTCGTATCAGATTCCATTCGATTGATCCTCTGACTCATTAGTTGATAGAGTGCCGATAGGCATTCAAAGCACAGCTATCTGAGGCAGGCAGTCATGGCAGGACAGGTCACCACCGCTGAACGCGGTGTGGCTTTGTCTGCATCTGCCTCCCCGCGCAGGCCAGTGCAGATCTCGGCGGCAGCTGCAGCCGCGATCGCCCTCCGCCCGATCCCGGTGGAGGCCATCCAGGCCGGAGCCGCCGTGGCGGCCTCGGTGGCCATCCGGCGGGCGGGGGCAGCTGAGGCTGCCAAGCCTGCGCGCTTGGGTCGCCGTCGGGCCGCCTAGTCCCCGAGAGTCAGCTCCAGGACTGGCGTGAGCCCTTGACCCCGTGCTTGTTGCGGCGGTGGCTGGGCAGCCCGGGCAAAGGGAATTCCTGGCCGCACTCAGGACACGGCACTGGCTGCGGGTGCGCGTAGTTCATGTGGTGGCGCAGGTTGTTCCGGTAGCGGAACGTCCGGGGTTCTTCGCACTTGGGGCACTGGTAGCTGCCGTTCGAGGGCATGAGCGAGTACCCGCCCCCGCGGCGCGGCTCCTGGTCGTCAGCTTCGCCGAGATACCAGAAGCCGATCCGGCTCAGGTTCGTGCCCTGGGAGCCGAACATCCCCTTGACCGACCCGCGCTTTCCGTCGTCGGCGTAGACCACGACCTTGCGGAGGAAGGCCCTGATGATCGACTTCTGCTCTGTCTCGGAGAGCTCGAGGAACTCGGCCCCGCTGATGTCGGGGATCGCCCTCGGTCGCCCCTCGGTCTTCTCCGAGATCCGCATCTCGATCTGTCCCTTGAGGGCCTCCTCCTCACCGATGCGGTTCAGCAGTGCCGACATCGCGCTGGCCGGCGCGGTGTTGATCTGGGCCCGCAGGATCAGGATGGAGTCCCCCAGGGCATCAGCCTGTTCGTGGAGCTCGGACAACTCCGAGCTCGCGCTCCCTTCCGCGGCCTGGTTCAGCCTCTCGGCCTGCAGCTCCATCACCTCGGGGCTGTCGAGCGATCCGGCGACGACGTCGCGGATGAAGCGCTCCAGGGCTTCCCGGTTGATTGCAACGCCGGGGCAGTCAGCGCCGCGCATCCGTCCGTTGCACACGTACGATCCCGACTCACCCATCGACCTGTTGCTGGTCATCTTGGTGCCGCAGCCGGCGCAGTAGACGAGGCCGACCAGGGGAAGGCCTCCGGCGCGGGCCCGGGTCCGCTTGAGCGGTTGGGGTTTCATCAGCAGGCGCAGGGTTTCCCACTCGGCCTCCGTGCAGACCGCCTCATGACTCTTGACCGGACGCCCATCCTTGTCGATGACGATCTTGCGCGTGTCGCGGAAGTCCGGACCTGGGCCGCCGCTGCGTCCATCGGCCTTGGCCGTGAGGGAGTTGTATCCAGCCAGGAGCGGATGGCGCAGTAGGGAGGCGACGGCGCGGTATTGGAATGGCCGGCCCTCGCGGTTGGTCAGGCCCTGCTGGTTGAGCTCCCGGACGATCTCGGCGACGGAGAGTCCGTCGAGCCGCCATTCGACGATGCGGCGGACGGTCTTGCTCTCCTCCGGGTGCAGCTTCAGCGTCTTCACGCCGTCGGCGTTGCGCTGTTCGGGCCGCATCCAGCCGTACGGGGCAGGGCCGTTCCAGCCGCCCTTCTGGCGGATGTTCTCGGCGGTGCGCTTCAGCCGCTTGCTCGTGGTCGCCGCCTCGGTCTCCGCCAGGCCGCCGAGGACGGAGATCAGCAGGATGGTGTCGGGCGATCGAGGGGCGAACACGCGGTCATGGGTGTAGATCGTGACGTTGTGGCGGTTGCAGGTGTCGACGATGCGGGCGGTGTCCATCAACCGCCGTGCCAGTCGGTCGAGGTCCCGGACGTAGAGCGCCTTGACGTCGCCTTCGGCGAGGACCCCTTCGAGGCGGTCGCGCTCGGGGCGGTGCCGGTCACGGTAGGCACTGACGACTTCTTCGAAGATGTCGTGCTTGGCGACCGTGTGGTGGAGCTTCCGGCTCTCCGCCATGATCCAGGCACGCTGGTCGACGAGCGACGCGTTGCCCTCGGTGGGGTCTTTGGACCTGCGGATATAGGCAACGGCTCGCACCCGTAAAGCATACATTTTTAAGGGTGGTGACCCGCGTGGTCTGCGTATCGGTGTGATGATGGCCTCTGCAAGTGCTGCATTCCGCAAGGCTCGGCTTGGCCGACCACGTGGGTTGGACGCGTCAGTCGGCCAAAATATCGCCAAGCGTAGAACCTGCGCCTCGGAACATGGAAGGCATCCTTGTCCCTAACTATCAGCGAGTTTCATCGTTCCATTGCAGGTCGGGTACCCGGCGCAGCCGAAGAACCGGCCGTAGGGCCCTTTGCGTTCCCTCATCGTGTGTTTCTTGCATTTCGGGCAGACCACTGGGGTGATGTCGTCGCCTGTCGCGGATCGGATCTTGACGACACGATCTCCGACCAGCTCGAGGAGGAACGCTGATTCCCTACCGGCGCGCGTGACCAGGAGCGCTGAGCGCTTGGCACGGGTCAGTGCGACATAGAACAGGCGTCGTTCTTCTGCGTGTGGGTAGGAGTCAGGGGCGGACATGGCCAGTTGCAGGAGAGCATCATCCTCGACAATGCTGGGGAATCCGTTCCTCTCAAGGCCGAGCACAACGACGTAGTCTGCCTCCTTTCCTTTCGAGGCGTGCACGGTGTTGAACTCGATGGTCAGGTTGGCGTATCTGGCTTCCAGGGCCGAGGTGACATCGTCCTTGGACCGGGAGTACCGGCCGAGCAGCAGCACAGTGGCTGGCTCCGTGAGCTCTGAGTCAAGGGTTGTCAGGTGCTGCCGGACGGCCGATCCGTAGTGGCTGCGCTCCCGTACACTGACGGCGCATACGGTCTCGCCAGCCTCCGGCGCTGAAGATCGGACGTTCTTGGAGATTTGATTGGGGTTTTTCATCACGAACCCACCCGCGACATCGCACAGGGACTGCGGGGACCGGAAGGTGCGGTCCAGCCAGATGGTGGACGCTGTCCCGAACCAATTATCGAAGCGGGTCATCACACCGAGGTCTGAGCCCGCGAACCTGTTGATGGACTGCCAGTCGTCGCCGACCGCGTACAGGTAGTTTCCAGAAGTCTTCATCAGCGCCCGAACCAACGCCGCGCGTGCAGCGCTGGTGTCCTGCATCTCGTCGACCATGACGAGCCGGTATGGACTCGTCCACCGGCCCGACTCGACGTGATCGGTTGCGAGATTCAGCATGTCCTCGAAATCGATCTGGCCCGCAGCTCGGAGCTGACGGTCCCATTCGGCGAGGATGACGCCGTACAGGCGTGTGAAGAGCCTGGCCCGCAAGGTTCGGCCGGCCCGCTGCGTCAGCACGTCAGGGGTGAGGCGGTTGCCCTTCGCGTGGGCCATGAACGACCGCATCAGCGTCATCATGGCTGGTTCGGTGATCGGAGACTCCCCTACCGCCTCCCGGTAGGGGTCTTCCTCGAGTTGGATTCCGTGTCGGCGGAGCTCCTGTTCGAGGTGCTCGAACCCGGACCCGTCCCGGATGGTTGCCGAGGTTGTCTCGATAAGTCTTGTGCTGTATCGAGTGTGGGTCTGACGCCGCCACGCCATACTCTCGGCATACCCGTCAAAATTTGGCGGCGGGTTGCCGTCTGAACCGAGCGCCCAGTGCTCATGCCAGACGTCGATGTCCGGATAGTAGAAGTCCGGCTGATACTGACGGTGGTGCGCGTCCGCAACGTCGTGCGCGTAGGGTCGCTCGTATTCGTATCGGACGCCGTTCAGGAAGAGCCAGTTTGCGATCATCACCTCTTCCTGGCTCTTAACGACCTCCCCTGCGAGAGTGCCGAAGCCGTTAATACCTTTGTTCCTGTCCCACGTCTCAGGCTCGTCTTCGTCCCCGAGGTCCGGCAGTTGCCTGCCGAACACGAGCCGGAAAAGGTCCCAGTCACGCCGGAAGGCCGGGTCCCGGTCACGGAGCCCATCAACGATCGCCGCGAGCCGCCCGATCCCGTTGCCATTGGTGATGTCATCGGGGACTGAAGGTTTTCGACCGGTGGCTTCACCGACGACTCGCAGTCCGAAGGCGTGAAAAGTGCTCGACGCTACCGACGCACCGTCATCGCCGAGGCGGGAGACAAGCCGCTCCGAGAGCTCACCGGCTGCCTTCTTGTTGAATGCGAGGGCAAGGATCTCCGTCGGCTGGGCGATGCCACGCCGGATCGCATACCCGGCGCGGGCTACCATCGTCGACGTCTTCCCGGAGCCCGCGGCCGCGATAACACGCACCCGGTTGTCGAAGCAGACCGTCGCCCTCGTCTGCTCTTCCGTCAACGGCGACTTCTCGACCTTGCGGAAGAAGTCGGCAAGGTCGTTTTTCTCCCACTCCAGGAACGCCTCGTTGCGCTGGGCAGCCCACCTTGACAAGTCAGTGGTGCAGCAGGCGTCGACTGCGGCACGCTGGTCCTCACGTTTGCCCCTGGGAAGCCCGGAGAGCCGCGGATCGCTGTCGGCAGCCAGCCACACAGCGACGTCCGGACGGGAGTCCGCGAGCGCGGCGATCGTGTCCTGGTCCGCCCACCGTAGTCGGTCCATCACATCCCGGACCCGGGACCACCACAGGCCGGCCGCCTCGCCCTGCTCCTCAGCCTTTGAGAGCAGGGCGGCGAGATGCCGTCGCTCATCGAGCTCGGAGCGGTACGCAGCGGCAACCTCACGCACCGCGCGACGAGACAGCCCATTGAGCACCGTCTCCGTCCCGTGGACGAGAGTGACGATGAGCTGCCCTGAGCCTTCATCGACTGCGAGTCTGAGGACGTCGATGACATCAGCGTCCACCTCCCGGGGGATTCCGCAGACGCGCAGGCGGCCCTCACGGATCGACAGCACCCATGACCCGGCACCTCTGAACGCGCGTGCCCACCAACCCGGCTTCCACTCCGTCATGCTTCCCCCGACTCACACACGTCTTCAAAAGGAGACTATTTGCCCTCTTTCCACGGTATCAGCGAGGAATTGTGTGTCGTCGAGTGCGTTCACCGGGTTCGTGCTGATCCGCAGGTACTGGACTCGGCGGGCTTGCCCGTCAACCCTTCGATGGCATGGTGGAGGTGGACCTCCCCATCATGGAAGGATATGGCAGAGGTCTTGGGAGAAGGAACGGGTTGTGAGCACCACACACGAAGAAGTGAAAGCCGACCACGGGGCGAAAACGAAACGGCCGCTCGTCCGCGTTGAGCCGCAAAGCCACCGTGACGACGGGTCGCCCATCGCAGGTGAAGGTCAGGCGTATGTGACCCGGTCGGGCAAGCTGTTCCACACTCAATGGTGTGGGATCATGGACGGCCACTGGCGCGCCACCAATGGAGGCATCTACTTGACCATGCTTGCGGATGTGGGCCTGCGGGGACGTTGCCCGCAATGCGACCAGGACCCTGCAGAGAAGAAGCGCTCCAAATTGGAGCGTGCGGAGAAGCGGGCAGAGAGGCTGCGACTCAAAGAAGAAGCGAAAGCTGAGCACCGGGCAAAGGAACGGCCGCTCGTTCGCGTTGAGCCGCAAAGCCACCGTGACGACGGGTCACCTGTGGCAGGTTACGGACAGGTGTACGTCACACGAACCGGGAAACTGTTCCACACTCAGTGGTGCTCGATCATGGATGGTCAGTGGCGATCCGGCCAAAGAGGCATCTATGTGACCATGATGGCTGATGTGGGCCCGAGGGGACGCTGCACGCAATGCGACAGGCACCCTGAAGTGATGAAGCGCTCCAAATTCGAGCAGGCAGAATTGCGGCGACTCAACCAGGAACTGGATCAACTGGGCAGGACCATAGCGCGAACCCTCGTGGTGAAGGGACCGGAGGGGGTCAACACATTGGGCCCTCAAGTGATCCGGTTCAGGGAAACCGAGGCAGAGCTGACTGCATTGTCCGGTCGCGTCGGGGGCTCGTTTCCGTACTCATACGAAGCTCCGAACTCGTAGCTATTCCTTCATCGGACGACATCGGCCGGCTGCGAAGCTGGCGCGGGCGGTTTCGAGATTCGACCAAGTTTGTCGTGGCTTCGCTGTGCTTCAGCCGGCGATTCCGAGTTTGCCGGCTCGCCCGCCCTTGATGCCATGGTCCTTGCCGTAGCGCCACAGGATGGCGTCCATGATGCGCAGTTCGGAAATGGGTGTGTGGACCGTAGAAAGCTTGTGAATGCGCCCCAATCGTCCAGCAAGGTCGGGGTCTTTCATGAAGAGATTGTGCCAATTCAGCCATTGGCCTTCAGAGGTGTCTTTGCCCACGACTGCCCCAATTACTTTGTCCCAGATGGGGATGAGATGCGGTCGCTTCCTCGCCATGATCTTGCTGGCTGTGGTGGCCCCGACATCCCAGCGCGTTTTGGGTGTGCGTCTCAGCTCCTGCCAGAGCAGCCATGAGGGGCTGCCCTCCCCGAGAGTGGCTTCCGCTTCCGCGACCGTGAGGTCGCTCATCTTCACGTCGGTGGGTATATCAGCCAGGAGATCCTGTATTTTCCCCGCCAACAGCTCCTCCTGCAGTCCGATGATGGCCTGGGCCGGCACTTTGACGCTGAGCATGGACACGGCGACAGCGTCGCTGTCGGTGATCCTGTCCCTCACCTGCGGGTTGTCGCCGCGGTTCGCCCATTCATCAAAGTAACTGCCGGTACTGAGCAGCCCCGTCTTTCTGGACGGTTCAAGGTAGTAGCGCCGGAGCAGTTCGGCTGCGGCTTCGACGTTCTCTTCTTTCAGGATGGCTGGTAGTTCCATGAATCCCCCTATGGCTTCAATCCGCGGACTATGACCCTGACTGACCCTGCGACGTCGCTGGGTAGTCAGTCTGTATGGCGAACCTCAATCCCGGGGTGGTTCTCCATGACCCAAGCGGCCATCCGACGGTTCCGTGCCGCGATGAACTCCAGCGTGGCCTCCCGGTACGTTACGTACTCGTCTTTTGTGGCCGGCATCCCGGAACGCTTGAAGTTGTCGAAGGGAAGGTAGAACCGAACCTCTTCGTAGTCGGGCGTCACGAGGTCTTGAAAGTGGAAGAAGTCCACGAACTCCTTGAATCCGTCGAAGAACGCAAAGAAGTCCGCGTACGCGTTGATGACATTGGCCAGTGGGCTCTCCGGTTCTCCTGCGTAATGACGCCGGATGCACTCCAGGGTCAGATCCATCCGGTCGGCGATGAGCGACCTGAGCCCCCTCGCCTGGTTCATCGTGGGTCGGTCCTTCTTCCTGACGGGCCAGATCATCGCACTGCCGATGGTGTACGGCGGCTTCAGGTAGCGGGCCCGCTGCTCCTCATTCAGCGAGGCGATGGCGTTCGCCAGAGACGCCGTACGTGCCCGGCCGGTGTAGGAGTGGGTGATGGCGTCACTGCCGTACCAATGCATCGCTCTGGAGGGGTCGGTGAAGATGAGGTAGCCGTCCGTACGCTTCGGCGGCGCGGTCGGTTCGAACAGGACGCCGGAGTTCAGCGTCTTGGTCCACAGCAGCTCGTGGTCCGCCCGGAGATTCGGACTGCCACTGTCCGGGTCAGTCCCTGGAGGGGTGTCGGTCATGTAGTTGAACGAAGTATCGAAGACGCGCGGCTGTTGCTGCTGCGGGTATTCCGGATCACTCAAGGTTCCCCCAAAGACCAGAGTTATAAGACGAACGAACCGGTGGTTGGGTCCGCAAATGTCGCGGCCATCGGCTCTGTCCCAGACTAGGTGTCACTTCCTGATATTGAAACCCCACGTGTGCGACTGACTCTCGGCAATGCTCATGTTCCCTGGGGTTCTGATTGTGTGCCCATGCAGCCGCTTTTTTATGGAATTCTTCCCGTGTCCTGTACGTTGCAGGATCGGTAATCCCCATCAACAGAGAAGAGATGCACCTCCGTGGCAACCGATTACGATGAACTGCGCACCGACGTCAAGGAATCCCAGGAAAACTCCCTGGAGGCCCTGAAGTCCGCCAAAGCCCCGGATGCGAAATCCGTGGTTCAGGAGCTCGACGAGGCTGACGCCCTGGACGGCCTGACCCCTGGCGGGGAGTTCATTGCCGAAGAGCTGGTCGTCCAGGTCATCCCGCAGGCTGACGATGAGTTCACCTGCTGGTCCTGCTTCCTGGTCCGCCACCGTTCGCAGAAGGCCCGCGAGAAGGACGGCCATGCCTACTGCGTCGAATGCGAAGGCTGAGCGGTTTTGGCCGGCTGTTCCGGAGCATATCTGGAACAGCATCCGCGAAGAATTCACCCTGCCGACAGCGGCAGACCTGGAGACGCATTTCCAATCCCTCGGCGACCCGGAGGCCATGCGCCGGGCAGTTCGGGTATTCTTATCCGGACTAGTGGGGCTGGGGACGCCCAGGCTTAGGTCTTTGTGGACTTTCGCGCCGGCTCCTTTTCACGCTCGTGGCCGTGGTGCTCGAAAGTTTGCCGCTGTTACGCTGTCAGCACGACCACAACGATGTGTTGGCGAAAGCGAATCGCAATGAAGCCTTGGATTCATCCGCAGGAGAGGCGCTCCAGGATTTTTTGGTGGGTCCAAATCACTATTGGTGTCATCGCATTGATCGTGGGGCCCATCTTTCTACTACGCGAGCCGACGCGGGACCATCTCTTCATTGCCGCAGCCCTGGTACTCATCGGTGGTAGTGCGCTTTCCTCTCAATAAGGCAGATGAGGAAGCTTCCGGAGGAGTACAGGTACGAAGCAGAAGAGGAAGACAGCAACAACGACCCGAGGTGACCGGTTCAGTGGATGTTGTCATCCGTCGTTTGTTTCTTGATAGTCCTGATTCGCGGGGTTCCGAGTTCGACTACTTCCGTCCCGTGGTGGTTCTGCAGCTTATACATTTGGGCGAGTTTTAGATCGGCACTTTTGAGGGTAACGCGCAGTCCTTCGGCATCGCCGAGCCAGCCGTGTTGTTCGGCTTCGGTGATGCGTTCTTCGAGGTTGTCGATGATGTCTTGGAGACGGCTAATTTGGGTTGGGTCGGGTCGGAGGAGGGCGCAGCGGAGGCAGGCGTGTTCGTGTTGGCAGCCGGTGCCGTAGGCGCGTCCGCAGCTGCCTAGGCTGAGTTTGCGCTGCACGAAGTGGGCTTCAAATTCGTCCCATTCGGCGGCGGTTGGTTCGCGGTATTCTTCGGTGGGCCGAATGACCCGTCGCCTTTCGATGAAGGTGCGGTGGTGCCGGATGACGTCCCTGGGATAAATCGCTGCGTATCCCTGAGTCGTCGCCAGACTGGCGTGCCCCATCAGCACCTGCACGATGTGTGGAGGCAGGCCGCTGGCAAGTGCCTCGGTCGCGAAGATGCGACGGAAATCGTGCGGGGTGAACCTCACCTCGACACCGCTGACCTTGATCTGTGCGCGTCCCGCCAAGTCATTGAGCAGCGTGGAGACGGTGGCCGTCGTCATCACCTTCGGCGGTCCGGCGCCACGGCGGCGGACGAACAGGTGCGGAAGAGGTGAGCTCAGCACTTTCTCAGCTGAGTCCCATCGCTGTGTCAGCGGTGCACCACCCGTGTCCTTGGTGACACGCGAAAGCACTCGGTAGAGCACGTGCACGAGCTCGGGGCCTGCCACCATCAGACGCTCGGTATCGGTCTTGCTCGGAGCGAAGTGCAGCAGCGGTATGGTCTCCCCGGCCCCTGGAACCTTATAGGGCTGGATGCTCATGTGCACCAACTCGAGGACTTCTTCGATCCGTGCACCGGTGTGTCGAAGTGTCTCAACAAGCGCCCAAGTCCAGAAGGCGTTGTCCTCTTCAAAGGACAGGTCCCGGTCCTTTCCATTGTGCCGAATCCGGACATGCGCATGTTCACTGCTCTGGAAGACTTCCCAAGCCTCGCCGTCCATGTCGATAGTTTGGCCGGCGCCGGCCATCTTGGCATCCGCCAGGGTTGCTTCTGCTGCGCGGAGGGCCTGTTCGGCAGCCTCCACCAGACGGGGCAACACGGGAGCCAGTTCACGGGTGCGCTGCTGCATCGTTGCGATGGTCGCGCGCCGGTGCTTCACGTAACCGCGGGTTTCGGCGAAGGTTATGGGGCTTGGGGCGACCCATTGCGCCCAGAAGGCATCTTCGAGTGCCCATTGGCTGATGTCGAGATAGAACGCGCGGACGGAGAAGAAGACGCTGTAAACTTCCCGGCGCGGCGAGCCGTCGGCCTTGACTTTGACCCTGGCTTTCCAGCCAGCAGCCTGCTTCGGAGTCAGTGCGAAGCTGCGTTGGCCTGGGTAGTGCTTGACGATGTCGGCGAAGAAGAGGCCGGCCAGATACCTGCCCAAAGCACAGAGCGAGGCGTAGTCGAGGCCAGCCGACCGGACCTGAAGATAGCGGATGAGTGGTTCCCGGCAGGGGCCGGTGATGTCGTAGTAGTCGACCATCTCATCCACCGTTTTCGGTCCGACGCGGAGCCGTGTGGGCATGGTCCCGGAATCGTGTCTGATCCATCCCAGCCCGTGCAGCACGGGCCATACGGCGGTCAGCCCGCTGCGGCTGACGTCGATCAGCTTCCCGGGAAGCTGGGTAGTCAGGTCGAGGATGTCTTCGGCTGTGAGCTGGCGGATCGATTTGCCTGTATGGGCCTGAATGCGACCTAAGGTGAGGATCCCGCTAGTGGCCTGGGCCGGTGAAGCCTTCGCATGGACGAGGGCCTTTTCGAGTTCAGCGGTGTGGGCGGGATCCCGGAACCGGCTGAGTGCTTTCCAGAAGGCAAAGCGCTGACCCGCGATCCACCGGTGGGACGGGCGCATGACGTCCAGAGCCAGCAGCGGTCCCATCACCGCATTGAGTCCTTCGACCTCGTTGCGATTCTTCGTGTTCTTGCTTGAACCGCCGGCTATTCTGAGCCGCCACGTCAGAGCGTCATGCCCGACCTGGCCCTCGAACAGCGCCCAGCGGTCCTGCCAGGTTTCACCCGGCAACTGCCTCAAATGACCGAGTAAGCGCCGAATGCGCGCCCTGTGCTCATGCACCTGTGGCCAGTACGGGCTGCAGTCCTCAAGACGGTTGATGATGTCCTCAATGCTGGCGCTGGTCAGCGGGCCAGGCGGGATGGGCGGCAGTGCAGGCGGTTGTTGTTCCTGTGGTGGCGGCGTGTGGTCATTCCAGCTTCGTCGTGCGGTCTGGATCTTATTGATGGGCGGAGTTGTCACTGGTTCCCCCAAAGCACGCGCAACTCATCGGGGTTATAGGGCTGACCGGCCGGTGAACTGTCAGCGGCAGGGGAAGTCCTGCTGCTCAGATGGGCCCGGTAATGCTCGATGACTTCCTCCATATGCGGAACCGCATAGACCGTGGTCGTAGTCAGCGACTGGTGACCCAGTAACTCCTGGACTTCGTGAAGGCCCATCCCGCCCTCGAGCGCTCGGATCGCGAACGTGTGCCGCAGATCGTGCAGCGTCCAGTTCGAACCGAGCAGGTCGTTGCAGCGTCTCAGTACGGCGCGCATGGCTTCGTAGGTCAGAGGACGGGGCTCGCCCCGCAGCGTGAGCCAAACCGGTTCATCCGGGCCGGCGACGCCTCCTTCGAGCTGATAGAGCCGAAGCCATACGAAAGCATCAGGCGCAGCGGGCAACCATTGCATCTGGCCACCTTTGCGGGAAACGCCGATCAGCTGGTCACCCACGTTGACCCGGTCACCCGTGAGCCCGAGCAGCTCGCTCGCCCGCGCACCGCTGCTGACATAAAAAGCCACCAACGCCCGGTCCCTGTTAGACCGCAAACGCCGGAACAGATCATTGAACTTTCCATCCGGAATTGATCGCGGCACCCGGTGCGCCTCGCGCTGACGCAAGGGCTGGCGCCGCACCGGGGCAAACTCCCGCTGAGGATCATGATGCGCATGGGCTCGCCCGCGGCGCAGCTCGAAAGGATTCACGATGGGCCCTTCACCCATCCGAAGCTGGAAAGCGTAAAACTCCTTACACACCGTCGTCGTGTGGTTGATCGTCGAAGGTGAGTACCGCATTCCGAGATGCCTCTTTCCCGTGACAAGGTTCCGGCTCCCCCGCCGTTGCGGGACGCTACGATTCCCGACGAACTTCTCGGCCTGGCGCGCCCACAACACGAAATCACGCGCTTCAAGGGACGTTGCCTGCTCCCAGCTGACCCCGGCGGCCCATAAAAATCGAAGGAACCGAAGCAACGACAAGGCATAGGTTCGTACCGTTTGAGTCGAACGGTCCGACGCTGCCAGCTCAAGCAGATACTCCGTGGCAGGAGCGAACTCCTCGCCCAACGCGTCGAGGACCACGAACCCAGGAACACCGGAGCGAGGAATCACCCGCCCGACGTTCGCGACGGTCAGTCCCTCCGCTCGATGCCGATCCCCACTGCGATCCGAGACATCCATGACCAAAGCATGACGCTGACAGGGCTCGTCCCAGGCCGGCGACACGCGCCGTTAACCATCGACTTAGTCCGGTAAACAGATCATCGGCGAGGGAACCTTCTGCCCGGGCTTCCAGCTCAAAGATGGGCTTTTCCACGAACCTGTGCTGCGTCTCTTTGATCAGGCGATGATCCTGAAGATTCCTCATAACGTGTTCGCCGCCTGGATGGTCAGCCCGCTGCCGGCAGAAACCCGTTCCCGGCCAGTGGACATACTGGGCAGCATGACGCTGCTCCAGAGCTCCTTGGTCGCCTTTGGTGACAGGTACCGGCCGGCCGAAAAGCGCAACTAGCGGCTTGGCTCTGCCGTATCCGAAGTCAGATGGCTTCGTGGAGGGCATGGATAAATGGCTGCACATGTACCCGACCTAGCGGGCATCCTGCCCGCGGTCCAGAATCTGACGAACCTCGCGAAAAGCTTCGAAACGGCGGTTGGCACGGGCTTCCCGAACTGTCGGATCAGGGTCTCTGAGTGCCGTCCTGCCGGGGTGGTAGGTTTCCACTGCTGCATATCGGGCAGCGACACGGGGGTGTTTGCGGGCGAACCGCTTCCACAGGGTCTGCGCTTCGCCGCCTTGGAGGAGTACAACTTCGAGCTTTGGCATCAAGTCGATCAACCGGGCCAAAGGGTTCAGCCCTTCCGTGATCTGCGGGCTCCTCAGACCGCTGGACTGATCGTGGCGGTACCACGGGTAGGCGTTCCAAGGGGTCAGGTCAGCAGGCGTCAGGTCCACCGAGGCGAGCAGTTGGCATTGGAGGGCTGCGGAATCGTCGTCGTTCTCCACGCACAGCATTCCGGAGCCCATGGTCTCGTGGGTCATCGGCCCGGGATCACGCAAAATGCTCAGGATCCGGGCCTCCGAGCCCCCATGAAGAGGCGCGACGTACGGCACCCACCCCCGGCCGGTCGAAGGCTCAGGCTCCCGGAGGGACTCGACCAGCTGGTTCACTGCAGTGACGTGTGGAAGGTGCACACCGGCGAACTGCTCAGCTTTGAAGGCCGCGTCCCTCATCTGTTTGACCATCCTTGGATACTAGCCGCCGTCCAGCCCCATCCCGGTCCGTGGCATTGTCGTGTTTCCGCCCTCACGGGACCGCTAGGACAAGCCACCCGGAACGGACGCTGCACCAGTGAGATACTTAGGGGCATCCAGGAAGCCGCCTACGAAGCGACAAGATCTTAGTGTTCCGGCTAGCCGCCAAATGTAGAAAGTCAGGCCTGCAAGGGTTCGTCGCAGGCTTTGCAGGCCTTCCGGCCGCCAACACCGGTCTCCTCGACGACCAGAAGCCGTTTCGGGTTTTCGTCCCAGACATTGCCCACTGAGTTACACCAGGCCGGGTGATAGACCTTTCCCGAGCTCACCGCGTAAACCTGGCCCGGGCCTACCCTGGGTGAACCATCGCTACGGCGCGACGCTGGTTCAACCGCGTGCAGCTCCCCCAATTCCTTGGACTCCTGCTTGGCTTTTGCTGCCGCCCGCCAGGCACGGCGTGGACGTGGTGTCATCTATTGATCAGTTTCTGTCGGGGCCGAATTGTCGTGTCATCAGCGCGTCCTTGTAGTGCGACTCCGCTGAATCCACTTTCGTGGAAGGTGTGCTGGGTCCGAAAACGCTCAAAGGTTGAAGACAAAGTGCCGGGCGTGGTCTGTCTTTGTAGTCTCTCCGGCTGCATTGTCGTAGGCAAGTTCGCGGAGAGCGACGTTTCCGCCGTGACCATCGCCAGCGTAGCTCGTCCACCGACCGAGGACACGCTCAGCCCCGTCCGCCTTCCCGATGTATTGCTTACCGTTGGTGGAGTCGGTGATGAGAGAGCAGCATCGGCCTGGTGCGGAGCAATCATGGAAGATCAACGGCACACCTCAACCCTTCATGCCAGCCAGTGCCTCGTAAGCCGACCGAAACTTCGCCGTCACGTCGATCCCACTGCGGCGCGCCCGAACCATCGGAAGTCTCGGACCACGGGCGTGAGGGCTGACGAGATTCCGGAGCTCTTCGCCCGTAAACTCCAGCGCCCAATCCAACGCGTTCGTTTCCCGGTCGAATCTAATGCACAGAGCCAGATCGATGTCGAGCGAGTCGAACTGGAACATGCGGTCCACTCCCCTCGGCAACGTACGCGTCTTCACCTGGATCTTGCGATCCAGCGCGTCAGTTAGGTCGTATCCCTTCGTCCCAGGGGGCGCAAGGACGCCACCGTAGACCGCCAGCGCCAGAGCTTCGCCGACCTCACCTTGAATACTGCCGGATGTGCGGGAGACACCGCGGCGAATAATCTCCTGTCCGATGCGCGATTGCAGTTGGAGCAGCTCAGAAAGAGTAAGTGCGCTCAAGTCAGGAATCGTCACGGGATCATCATAGATTCATGGGTAGATCAGCATCGCGGTGAATCGGCGAAGTCGGTGCTCGGACGACGCAAGACTTCGGCAGCCTGATCTTCTCGTGTCGTAGGGCCCACGTACGCTAAGGGCATGAACCAACGGCCAAGTTTCTTAGAGCGTGACCAGAGTTGAGCCTCACTGACTGTTTGAAGGATTCCGGCTCACCGGTGCGGGCCTACCTTGAGCGGGTCTCACCGCGCCTTGAAGCTTCGGCCGGCAACACCGCGGGCGCGCGGATTGCTGCCGGCGAACTCGGACTCACCGCGCTCGTTGACGCTGAAGTCGTTATCCCGCGGGCGGCCGGGGTTGATGGCACACTTTCAGGCACGGCTTTCGATTTCCGTGCACGGATCGAACTCGGTGGTTTCGATCCGCGGGCATCAGCCGCCGCGGCAGGCGTAGCCCGGGCAGCCGAATACACTGCCTGGGTCGAGAACGGTCACCATCGGGTGTCAGTTCTCGCTGAGTCATTCGACGTCGCGCAGGCATTGCTGCACCATCCGGCGAATGACACTGATCTTGATCGGGCCTCAGTCCTTCTTGCCCATTGCGAGCGTGTCCTGCGGTCCGGGGCACGGGCGCTGAGCGGCAGAACCGGGAAGCTGCTGGACAATGCCAGCGACGGACCCTCTTTCGCGGACCAGATCAGCCCGATGATGGTGGCCGACATCGGCTCTCTCGTCGAGGCCGGCCGGATGCAGCTCGAGGAATGGTGCGGCGAGATCGCAGACGGAACAGATTTTGCGTCGAACCCCGGGTTCGCGGGGTCGGAGCTCGTGGGCGGCGCGGACGCTGATTGGATCATCGGCGACACTCTGATCGACTGCAAGGTGTACAACCGGCTCAGCGTGTCCGAGCTACGCGGCTTCCTGTTGCAGCTCCTCGGGTACGTCATGCTCGACCTCGACGACCGTCTCGGCATCCGCCAGGTCGGGATCTGGCTTCCGCGCCAGGGTCTGATGCCGACGTGGAGCCTCACGCGGCTGCTTTCCGGGGACCCGGAGATGCTCCTCCCCTCCTTGCGGGAAGGCTTTGTGCGCACCACCGGAAACCAGCAGATCGCGCTCAAGGAGCCAGTGCCCGAGCGCCACAAACACCAGATCCTCGCCGAGAATCGGCACACGCACTTTGAGAAGCTGGACAAACTGGCCCTGAGCGAGGACCCAAGCATCCGGAGCCGCGTCGGGCGCAACACTGTCACACCAGAGGCAACGGTGCGTGCGCTTGCCGCGGATCGCGCATGGAGTGTCCGCAAAGGCGTCGCGATGAACGAAGCGGCACCTGATGACATCCTGCTGACTCTTGCGCGCGACAAGAGCGTCGCGGTCCGCCGCGCTGTCGCCGCGAATCCACGTGCGAAGCATGAAGTCATCAAAGCCCTGGCGTCGGATCCGGACGCCAGCGTGCAGTGGACGGCGCGCTCGAACGACGGAGCGGTCGTCCTGTTGTCTCAGCCAGGAGCGCGCCCTTCTGGGATGCCCGCTCCGGCGGGCACCATCATGAGCATCGACAGGGCCCCTGTCAGCCCGACGTCGGACGCAACGTGGCTCTGCAACTTCATCATGATGATCAACGGCGCGTCAGCGATATGGGCAACTAGACTGCCGATTCCGGACGCGAGCTGGCGCTGGGGTATGCAGGCGAAACGCCGGCTTGAGGTGCCTGCATGGCTCCGGGCAGGACTGCCGAATGACATCGCATCGGATCTGATGAGCGCCGACCGTCCGGCGCAGCTGCGGAGAGCGGCAGCATGGCAACGACCTGTCGATCATCACGGAATACGTGACGCCCTGCTGCAGGATCCTGACCCCGCCATCCGCTGGCGCGCGCTCTGCCGGACGGTGCACAAGGTCGACGACCACCTCGCTTCCTTGCTTACTGAGCTCGGAACATCACGCGCTGCACGGCTGCAGTTCCGCACGCACGGATCCAGCGATTTCAATAACATGGATCGTCAGGATCGGGCACGATACAACGACGAGGTGCTGTCGGTTCTGGCCTCGCATCGTTCCACTCCCCCTGACGTGCTGGAGCAGCTGCTTGCCAGCACGTCGCCGACAATCCGTGCGCGACTGGTGGCGAACCCGTCCGTCGGCGCGGAGGACCGAGGCATACTCATCGAGAAGATGCTCAAGAGCCGGGATGCAGGTTCACGGGTGTTCCTTGCGGAGCTTGATGACCTCCCGCTCGGCGTGCTCATGCGGCTGGCCGCCGATGATGACTTCGATGTCCGTTGCGCCGTCGCACGGCATGAACGGCTCCCCCAGAGCGCTATGGTTGCTCTTGCTTCTGACCCGGAGTGGGAGGTGCGCCTTGAGGTTCTTCAGAACCCGAGCACGCCCACGGAGCTCATCGCTGATACGGCGACCTCGGTTTTGCACGACGCGCCGGACTGGCGTCTTCCTGGTGTGCTCGCCGCGGTTATCGATCTGGCGTCTTCGGAGGTACCGGGGGGCGTGATCGAGGAGGCTCTGGTCCGTCTGTCCAAGAGCCGTCATCGGGACCCCGATGTCCGCGACGTTGCAGCGAGTCACGAGCGAACACCGCCCGCTGTGCTGACCAGGCTCGCCCGCGTTGCGGACCGCTACATCCAGGCGGCCGTCGCGGCAAACCCACGCACGCCGGTCGACGCTCTGGAGAAGCTCTCGATGGACCCGGACGAGTACGTCCGAACACGGGTTTCAGGAAACGAATCGACTCTGCCAGCGACGATCATTGCACTATCGCATGATGCGTCGCCAAGGGTGCGTCAAGGCGTAGCGGACCGGGCCAATCTCCCTCTCGACGTGCTGGAGCGCCTGCTGAATGACGAATCACAAGAGGTGCGGGAAATTGCATTAGCGAATCCTGGAGCACGAGAGGTGTTCCACCGCCGGGGTGAATCGTTCGATGATGCCGTTGCCGAATTCAACCAGAAACAAGCCCCGACACCGACGAACCGCGCCATGCTCCTTGAAATGGCTGCGAACAGCCGGGCCCAAGTGCGGCTGCTGGTGGCCTTTGACCCGAACGCAGACGCGGACATCCTCTCCTTCCTCGGCGGAGAACGACGAAGCACACACGTGCGACGAGCCGTGGCTGCGAATCCTCACTCGCCGGCAAACCTGCTCGCTTCCCTCGCCGAAGACAGCGACGAGCTTGTTCTTCAGGCAGTCGCCTTCAACGGCGCTACGCCTGCCGGCGTACTTCTTGATCTGGCGGCACGCAGCGTCGACCTGGCATTGCTCGTTGCACTGAATCCTGACACGCCCGATGAGGTTCTGGACGTGCTGACGAACGATGCCGAGCCGCTGGTCCGGTTCGTGGCGAACGGCATGAGCACAAGGCGGCACGCGTCGATTTCTGCAGGCACATCACGAGCGTCGCTCCCAACAGTCGGCCACCCGCACAGCTGTCAGTAGCTGACGGGCTGAACAGGGTCTGGCCGGAACAGGAGACGCATGCGACAGGAAGATCAGCGCGGCGTCGTGAAGATTGGCTCATGTTCAACGTCGTCGTCCCAGTAGTTGAAGCGGTCGCCCAGGAGTCCGAGGAACGATCGTGGGTCCACACGGTTGAGGCGCACCTCCAGTCCCCACCGACGTACGGTCGTGAGCGCGGCGTTCGAGAGGTGAAACCACATCCTGTCTTCGGTGAAAATCTTCAGCGGCGGCTCCGGGTCCTCCTCCCGTTCCTCCTCCTGCGTGAGCAAACTGACTCGTTCGACGTCGGCCTTGGTAATCGAGGTTGTCATGTTCAGGCCGCGCTGCGCTGCGCGTCCATTGACCACAATGTTGACGACCGCGAGGAGAAGGTGCCAGTCCTTCCACCCTTCGGCACGCAGCGATGTCACAAGTTTGATGAAGTCCGTGTCCCCAGCAAGCCGCGGGAGCGTCAGCCGCACCGGTGGCAGCATTTTCTCGTATCGTGCGGCGATCGCATCAATGGACGCGGCACGGTCGTAGGCCGATGCATGTTCCGGAAGCTTCCTGCGCAGTCCGGTGGCGGGCTTTGGCGACCGCGGCCTGTCGGCTCCGATGAGACCCCCTGACAATCCGCTGATCCCGTCGTAGAACGAATCTTTGTGAACGTCGACGAGGTCGTCGTAGGGACGCACGCAGGTCAGCATGTGCGGAAGCCCGCGTTCGAAGGTCCGCTCCATCACGGCGATGAATGCCGGCTGCCCGAGGAGCGACTGGGTGACGATCGCCTGGAGCACAGCGGAGGTGACCTCGAGCTGGTCCGCTTCGGGTGCCAAGGCTCCCGAACGGGAGAGGATCACCCGATGCCCGACTGTGCCACGGTCGCGCTCCGACTCCGCGGTGAACACCGATCCGGGCTCCACGGGCCGGTCCGAGACTTCGACCTCGACGCGGATCTCACCTGGCACGAGAAGGAGGTCCTCGCCGGCGAGGTCAGCGAGGGTGATCTGCACAGCCGCCACGAATCTCTCGGCCGCGAGTACGTGGGCCCGCTCGTTCGGGGCGGTCACGACCCATACATTGCCGAGCGCGGCCCAGCTGTACTCGCGCACCGGGCCTGCATCGGAGAAGGGCCGCCCAAGGCCCCCGCGGTCCGCCGCGTCTGCGGTCTCATCCTCTCCGGGGGGCTCAATGTGCGCGACCGAGGCCAGCATCGGAGCGACGAGCTCATCGAGCTCGGTGGACTGGACCACGCGTTCGATGGCAGGCAACAGCCCGGGGCGAAGCGAAGACGCGGCCCGCAGGACGTGGCACTGGTCGATCAGCATGTCCATGAAATACGGATAGCGCTCGAAGCTCCACGGATCACCCGCCAGTTGCGCCTGCGCCCAGATCCCGATTTTGAACGTTTCGGTGGCGGTTAGCCACTGGCCGGCCTGGTGCTCGTACGTCGCAGTCAGGATGATGCCCCGGGCCACGAGGACGGCGAGATCGGGGCCGCCGCTCATTCTTGCGACCGATACCGCGCTCATCGCGTACTGCTTCGCGGCCAGCGGAAGTCCGAGGTCGCTGTATACGGCCGACGCGAGCAGCATCATGATGGCCGCGCCCTCGGCAGCGTCGCCGTTGAGCCAGCTGAACTTCGCGGAATGAATCTCACGAAGGGCGTCTAGGGCCCGGCCTCCTTGGAGCAGAGCCATGGCGCGGCTTTGTGCCCGATCTCCTGCCGAAGCCCGCCCCGAGCGCTCGATCGTTACATCGTCCAGCGCTTGGCGCACCTTGAGATAGTCAGGGTGGTCGATCAGGGCAGGCGATGTGAAATCGAAGATCGACATGAGTTCATCCAGGGGTACCATCGGAGCCTCCGGCAGGGTCTCCACGAGGTCGACCAAATGCCTCATGCCTGCTTCGAGGTCGCGCAGCTCCGCGTCGGACGGCACACCCGGAAGCCCGCGTCCTTCCCGCTTGGCGGCGCTCAGTTTCTGGTGGATCTCCGACATCAACGGACCAGGTCCGGAGACTTCGTCGAGCTCCTCCGGCGTGAAGCCCCGGGGACCGAGAGCGAGGATCGCACCGGCTGCCAGCAGGCCCGCCTTCGCATTCATCCCGGGCGCTGCACGCAGCTTGGCTTCAAGCACCCTCTCCAAGTCCTCGGTCCATGCCTCCGCTTCATCCGATGTGATGGTGGTCCCGCCTCGCGGCAACGTCGCCTGCACGAGGCGCAGCAGGGTGATGGCGTCGACCAGCACGCCGGAGTCGGATGCTTGGGAGGTTAGCCGCCCGAAGTAGCCGCGGAGGATCCCGTCGACCGGCTTCAGTGTGTTGAGCCCGAACCCGGTTGCGAGGACGATTTCGTAGTCGATGCGGTTGAGCACATCGTCTCTTCTATGTGCCTCATCTCTCAGTGCCCGCGCCGAAGCGAGCCAGTCGGGCAGGTCGGCACGCGCCTCCGGATTCAGGCTGGAGAACCGAAGGCCTTCCCGCAGGTCGACGAACTCCCCCATCGAGCCTGAGCGGGCTGAAGGTGTTCGCCAGCGATTGCGTTCCTCGATATACCAGTCAGGGAGCTCATCACGGGACTCTTCGCGCGCGGGCGCGAGGGAGGATGGCAGATGGAGGAAGTCGACGGCGAGGTAGAACAGGTCCGCACTGGCGATCTCGTTCGCGATCGCCTGCGCATCCCAGATCTGCAGTGCAATCGAATGCAGTTCGCGCGCGTGTGCCTGGAGCTCATGCCTCTTCGCCGTGTCGACAGGCGCGACGGTGAAATAGATGACACGGTCGACCGGCTCCCCCTTGCCGCAGATCTTCGCAAGATCAGACCGGATCTTGGACGGAACGTTCTCGCGCTGCGCAGTTACTGCGAGAACGACTGCATCCTCAGTGGCAAGAGCGGTGAAGAGTGACGTGTCCGGCAGCTCCTTGGCCACCATGCTCCAGAAGCTCTCGGCGTCACGTCCTCCGTCGCCGCCGGCTGAGACCGGGCCCGTCGCAGGCAAGACGTTACTGACGATGCGACGGCGGGTCAGACCGAGACACAGCTGCTCGAACGGGTGATGCGCGTTGGTCTCGCCAAGGGTCTCGAGGTAGAAGCGGATCATCGTGGCGAGCTGGGCTGGCGAGGTCATGGTGGAGGGCTTCCGGATAGGTGAGGACTTCATCGTGGCATCTCATGATGGGAATTGATCGCCACTCCAAGGGCAGTCGTCTGGCCGCTCATGCTCGTCGGCGGCCGACCCATGCCAGATGCCGGTCTGCCACCACACTCCCACACAGTCGACGGCCGCGCAGGATGCCCACACGGGTGCGCCCTTCGACAAGCTGAAGACTGAAATCTCCCGGGTTGACTAGGTCCCGGTCCAGCACGATCGGCCACCGCTTCCAGGTGCCGTGGACTTCCCAACAGAGCCCCACACCCATGTGTACGCCGTACCTGCGAACGGCGACCCAGTGGTCCGGATTCTCTGCGAAATCCTCTATGGCTCCTCGGTCGGACGGTCCTGTCGGCATCACCATGAAATCGTCGACGGGCAATACTTCGACCTGCCAATCGATCTGGGCGAGATCGACCTCCCCGTAGTCATTCAGGAACGAGACATTCTCGGCGTGGTCAAATACCCATTGCTCCAGAACATCATCCGGCCAACCAAGCTGGTGGACCCTCTCCAGCTGCCGGAACTCGGCGAATCCGTACCCGCTCTCACGGCATTGCCGGGCGAGCTGAGAGAAATCACCTAGGCGCATGCGGCGATCGTTCATATGGCTCCGTGCACATCAGGAGTCCAGCTGTGAACATCACCGCTCAGGGCATTCGCAGTGCCTCGGCTCATTTGGTGCAGCGCGGAGCGTTGTCCGTCGCCGACTATCGTCGTCATGTGGAGGTTCTCCTGGATCTTGAGTGCACGCTTCGAATGTGGTCAGCAATTGCTATAAAGATACTGTCCGGCACCGACACAGCATGCGAACCTTGGTGCTACCGACTCGGAGACCGCAACGCATGGCGTAGAAGGCGACAGCGGAAGATGCTCCGACGGCGAGGCGGCCACCTGACTCAAGCAGGCTTGAACCGGGAGGCAACCGTCTCACGCATCCTCGCCACGTCAACGTCGCCGGCGGGCTCTTCTACAAGCACTTTGGCCAGCCGTTTCGGCCAGAGTACATGAATGCCATGGGTCGAGAATGCGCCCCCGATCAAGGGCCAGTCGGCTTCAACAAAGCACAGCGCCCCGGTGACCGGAACATCCCCAATAAGGTCTCGCACGACGTCGATCTGTTTGAGCACCCCATCGACCAGCTTCGTGCAATCCCGTCGGCCGACGAGGAGTTTCTCGACGCGGGGGCGAAAGATGCCACCCTCGACCTTCAGTTCAGGCCGTCCCTTGTACCGTTTGGCGTCAATGACCCAGATTCCACTGGGAGTGATGGCTATGTGGTCGATGTTGGCCTTCGATCCGGGGATGCGTCGGTCGTGAAGGACGGCCAGGCCATCAGCGGCCAGGGCATCCAGCCGAGCGCCGAGGCGTTCCTCGCCAATCGCGCCTCGATCCCAGGACTTGGTGCTTTGGCGTTCGTCAGAGAGGGTGACTGCGATGCCGCCGAATGGACCCCACTTCTCGCGGAGCTTTTCCTCGTCTTTCGCTTTGCGACGCTCATACTCGCGTCGGGCTGACGAGCCAGCTACTCCGGATACAGCCGACAACGACACATCACCAAGTCGTTCCAGGTCGGGGGTTGTTTCCGGGGTCTCGGTGGCACACTCCAAGCATCGGACGGTCTTCGTCTCGCTCTCGTAGATCGCTTCCGTCCCGGCCGGAAGAGATGCACCGCACAGCCGACACGCTCCGGCGTACCGGAGCCTCATCTTCTTCATGAGGACACAGGGTGGAGCATCGACACGGACTCAATCTGCTTGTAGATCACGGCGGTTAAACCGCGGATACGTTTACCATGGCTCAATCCTCGCCCACCGCATGTCAATTCCCTGCAACCGTCCCAGGAGCTGAGTGAAAATGTCGACCGCCGGCCTTCCGGTGAGCTGTAGTGACCTACGATCGAACGCCCGTAGGTCACTATGTCGTCTGCTGGCTGTCTGTATCCGGGAATTCACGGAGTGTGGCCGCTATGGCCCTGACTGCCGCCGGGTCCTCGGTCCAGTGCCGGGCCGTACGTGTACAGGCGTGGAAGTTTGTCACTTTCGATGCCTTGGCGGCCTCAGTTAGTTCTGCCCACGCTTCCCGCAGTTCCGCTTGGAGCTCAGGTGACATGGGCGCGCCTGGGACAGGTCCTGCGGCCACGACTGGACCTATGGGTGCCGCGGTTGCGGCTTTTCGTTGAAAAAGACTTCTAAGACCCATTTCCGTGTTCCCCCTTTTCCCCTCTGCCCAGAGTATCAATGTCCCCTCAAAGCGTCCGGGACACTACGACCGAGCGCCCAGCCCCATGGCCGGGCAGATAGCAGCAGCCGAACAGACGCGTTATTCCCGTGCGGCGGGCGGCGTTTCCAACGCCGGAAACAACCCCGATCCATGCCCCGGACAAAGAGAAGAACGACAACTTGGAACTCGTTTGTTTCACCTCTTAGTCCAGTCGATGTTCCATGCGCGCTGCTGTAGCGTGGCGTGCTGAAGGCCTGCCGGTCCCCCATCGGTGGGCCTTCTTTTCCCTCACTGCGGGGCACGATGGGCGAATTCTTGGCCGAAGTTGCCCCTGAAGTGGCTAAGAGACTGACGAAGCAGCCGCTGGATGTCAGTCCGCAAGGGTACGGAGCTTGGCGGCGCTGAATTCCTCGTCAGAGAGTGCACCCTTCGCATGGAGTTCTGCAAGGAGAGCCAGTTCTGCCGCTAAGGACCTTCTGCCCCGCATTTTGCCAAACAACCTCCGATGCCCGCCCGTGCGGGCTCGGGCTGCCGCTGGTTCCTGCGCCTGCCGTCGTGATGAACCTTTGATGGCAAGTGCGATGAGTAGGGTTATCGCGAGGACGCCTAGCGCGATTCCCAAGGGGGCTCGGAACGGCTCTGTTGCGTTTGCCACGACGGCCATAACCACCGCAGCAACTGCACACGTCCCAGCTATCCGAAGCCACCCTCGGCTGAGGCTGAACGCAAATATGTATTGACCTGGTTCGGTCGGTACTGCATGTTGGTTCATCTGCCGAGGATAGCCCTACGAATACTCATAGAACATCCCCTGATGTGAACGCGATGAACTGCCGAACGCTGAACTCGTCATAGGCGTCCTTGGTCCGCTTCCCGTTCCCATCGGGGGTGTAGTTCTTGCGACCCTTCCCAAAATACGAAGTCAAGATCGCGTCGTTGTGAATTCAAGCGTTGCCTGGGTTGTCGAGTTGCTTGCGCAGCCGCTGGACTTCAGCCTCCGCCGCGGCGAGTCGAGCCTCGATCTTCTCCCGATCGAGGTTCGTCGACGGACGCGGTGCCGGCGTCGTCCTCGTAACGAGCCAGCCGATCCGCTGATAGCCAGTGATCCGCCGCACCTGCGTACACGTGAAGCAGTCCCTCTCGGGCTCGGGGCGCGGCCAGCGCAGATCGATCATCTTCCGGATGTGGTCTCGCTCGACACCCTTTTCAGGCCATCCAGGGTTATCCGCTGCCGCCCAGCTTTCCTCGAAATCACGGCGGATTTCCACGATGCGCTCCTCGGACACCAGCTTGGGCCCGTCCTCGGGCTTCCAATCCACATCAGTGCAGACTTGCTCATAGTGCCCGCAGGAGAGCCTGACCCGCCAGAACGCCGACGTGTGTGGCTTGGGTTTCCGGATCTTCGCCCAGTCCTCGGCGTCCATCCAGTCGTATTCCGGCTCCACAGGGTCCGCCGGGAACTCCGTGACCTTGCGATCGACCCACTCGACGATGTCCCGATACGGCTTCTGAGCAGGTCCGTGGTCAGTCGTACACCAGAACTCCCCGGAGGGAAGCCTGCACTGACTGATGAGGTCGGGGAAGCGGCGATCGTCCGGATACTTGTCCTCTCCGTGCGTGTTGACCTCGTGCTTACATCCGCACTCCAACTCGACGCGCCAGCGAAACATGTTCTTGGCTTCCGGGACGAAGAGCGGCCAGAATACCGGGTCGTAATGCTGACGCAACTGGGCGACACCCTCCTCGAACTCCCGGAGGGCCTCCTTCTGAGGCCGCGCCCGCCCAGGTACTCGCTTCAGCAGTCTTGCGGATTCACGTGTCTGGTCATCGACCGGGGCAGTGTCGGCGGCGCTCACTATTCAATGCTCGTCCACAGCGTCACCCAAGTCTAGGAACAAGCCGGACATCATCCCGAAAACGTAGCTTTGAACAAAAGCCCGGTCCTGCGCAGTTCCAGCTGATGGTTTCTCGTTCGGCTAATTGTTGGCACCAATCTGCTAGGAGACAGCAGCCTGGTGTGGACGGATAATGAGCGGCTATGGAACCAAATGCTGAGGTTTCCCGTAGTCCCTGCCCGGGGGAAGAGTGGGCCTACAGGCAGCGTGACAATGCGCCGTCCGAGCGGGTGCACATCGTGGCGGTGCATCAGGAGGGTCGAAGATTCCGGGTCGACATCCGTCACATGCACGGCCATCCACCGGGCAGGGAGGAGAACGTCCCTCGCTCGCGGCTCAAGGTACCGTGGGAAGACGTAGTCCCGTACGATGCCGCAATGGATGGCTGGAGGCGGCTCAAGGCCGAGGCCATCGACGAACATGAGGCGTCGGCCCTTTGGGCGGCCCTTGAGCTGGTTGTACCTTCGGAGGTCGCCGAGCTGTCTGTCGCTTCAAGCGACGATTCGTTGACGGTCCACGATCACGTCGCCTTCGAAGCGCTCACCGGACAGACCGTGGCTGCCTTCCAAGCCCGATTTTCCTGGCTGGTTCACGACGGCGAGGTGTTCCTATCGCCGCGTGCGGCGCTGGCTGTCGTGGAGCTGGCCTGTCGCAGGAACCCGGCCCCGGTCCTGGACCTCGTCATGGCCCAGGAAGCGGTGGCTCGAGAAAAATCCAAACGGGGCGGAACAATTGAAAACTGGGAAACCCGGGAACCGTTAACGACTTCTGCCGAGTTTGAATACGACTATTACCTGCGCCGCCAAAAGCCCGTTCATGAGATCCTCCGCCAATGGTGCGGTTACGGCTCGGTGACGGCCCATGAACGGCTCTTGGCTGCAGAAGCGGAAGTCAATCGCCTCGACGTCCTCCTGACATGGGCTGTGGACCACATCCGCAGGACTGACAAGGGCACCGCAGAAATGATCGAGAGGGAGCACGAGGAGGACCGCATCACCCCTTACACCATCCGCCCGGTTCCCCAACGTCCGCTGAAACCGCACGAAATCCCGCGGATAGAAGTACCCACCCGCCGCGGCTGGTACCGCTGACACCTACCCACCGGCTCAAGACCTCAGGTCCAACGCCTCCGCGACATAAGCCACCTCTCGCACACTTTCACGCATACTCGGTTAAAGACATACCCCCGGCACTGGAGCGTTGTCTGGGAGAGCTTCTCCAGTTTCGCCGGATTGCGGAGCAGGATCTCCGCCGGACGCCAGGGGTCGAACTTGCCGTCCAACGCCTCCAGCCTGACGATCAGCCGATCGGGACCTCCATCACTTGACTAGCTCTGGCACACCTCCCCGAAGGTCCCACAACATCGGACATGCAGCCGTGCTACGCGGAGGAGCATGTCGCTGATCGTCGCCTAGCTCGACGGCAGGCCGAGCCTATCGAAGAACGCCCTGTTCCGCTCTGTGGCCGCATTGACGAGACCGTCGAAGCTGATGACTTCGACGTAGGCCTTGTAGGGCTCGATGTAGCCGAAGTACCCGAGCCCGTCATGTGTTTTGGTCAGGGTCGACAGCTTGCACATGCGCTCCATCGTCGGCGTCAGGTCGGCGATGACATAGCAGAAAGCCGGCGGCTCCTGCGCGCTCGACGGGATCGGTCGCCCAGTTGCAGTCGCCGCCTTGCCCTCACGGACGCGCGCGACGTAGTCGAGGCACTGTGCGATGGGGTTCTTATCCTCCGCCGTCGCATCATTGCGCATGGGACGCTTGAGCTCGACGACGACGATCGACTGCAGCGGCAGCTTCTGTCCTTCGGACGCGAGCACGGGCAAGTCCGGCTCGAGCACGCGGGTTGCCAGAATGTCTGGTCTGTTCGTCGAGGCATCGTCCGTGACGGGCATATTCTTGAACGTCTTGTCGGACGCGAGGTAGTCGTGGAAGACGAGCCGCTCGTCGAGGATCCACAAGTTTGACGCGTCGACCCCGACCTCGTTCGAGTCCTGCCGCATCGGGAAGAGCAGCTCATGGATACGGTCCTCGCGGGCGTACTTGCCGTTGCCGTCCGACTCGATGAGTTTCGCGAGGATGTCGAGGGTCGTTCGTCGTCGGGCGACGTAGTTCGCCAGGTCGGACTGGTTGAAATCCTTCACTGTCACGAGGTACTTGGCGAGGCGCTCGTCGTAATCTTCGGGCTTGTCTCCGCTCGAATCCGCGAATACGGCCTGGCCCTCTGCCAGTAAATCGGTTTCGATCCTCTGGGCATGCTTGTGCAGCTCCATTTCGAGGTCGGAGTCCTTCATCGACGGGTCCACGACGATCCCGGCTGATTCGATGCGCTTGATGAGCGGGCGGTACTTCGGCCCCTTGGTGCTCACGTATTGGTGGATCCGCTCCTTGCTCGCGACCCGCGCCGATGCCAGCGGCTCGGTCAGCGCCTTCGAGACCTCCTGCAGGACGCCTGTACGGATGTCGTCGAGCGTCGGCTCGTCGATCAGGGCGTCGCCCGCCATGCGCTCCGGCAGGTCGAAGTCCGTGCGGTCGGCCCTGACGTGGTCGTTGAGGTAGGTCGAGGACAGGTAGCAGACGTAGGTGAACTCGGTTGAGGTGCCGTCTTTCATGCGCGCGTAGAGGCCCGGCAGCTTCCCCGCGATGCTCTCGTCTTTGACGACCCGGTTCGCGGCGCACCAGTGCAGGCGCGGCGTCGCGTTGCGGGCCGAGGTCTTGAGGCGCAGGTTGAGCATCTCGAACGTCTGGCCCTTGACCTCGAACGACGCTGCAGTCTCGGAGTGCCCGAGCTCTTCGACAAAGTCCTTGAGCGAGAACGTCTCATCGTCGTCAGACACGAACACGTCGGGAGCGCCGCCGTCGCGGAGGAAGTACCAGATACAGTGCTCGAAGATTTCGCGCGCGATGGCCTCAACCGTCTTCGCCGCGCTCTGCTGGTACGGCTTCTTGAAGCCCTCCAGACACACAGAGCTGCCGGCATCGGTCAGTCCGTCGGGCGCGTCGTCGCGCACGACGTCCTGACTGACCGAGAACCTGAACTGACGTCCCGCAAGGGTCCCACCCTCGTAATAGGCGCTGCGCACCTCGACGCGATCGAACGCCACCAGCCAGAGCAGCCGGCCCACGCCGCGGCAACCCATACCGGCCTTGTAGTCGCTGTCGAGCGTCTCGAAGGACGTCATGTTGTCGGGCGTGAACCCGATGCCGTTGTCCTCGACGCTGAAACCGGTGATGATCTTGAGCGGTGCGCGGCCGGGAGAGCCCGCGCTAAGGTCGAACGCGCCCTGCCGCTCCCGGTGAATCCGGACGGTGAGACGCCCTCGGCCAGCGGCATCGTCTGGGAACCGCGCGTCGATCGCCTGGATGCCGTTGACGACCGCCTCGTGCAGCGGGAGCAGCGCATGGGTTTTCGGCAGTGTCGTGTTCCGCACCCGCCCTGCCAGCGACGTCTTCAGCGCCATGGTACCTCCTCCATTCGTTCGATGTTATGGACATTAGCCGCGACCACTGACGTTGAAACTGATCATGCCTCGTTCCAGTCTGACTCAACCACTCGGCCGGCAAAACATGAATGTCAATGGGAAGAGCAGTCGAGCACGGCCACGTCCGGATCCCCAACGTGACGGTCGCGCGCCCTTGGATCACCATATGCTCATCGGCCTCCGCTGACGCTCAAGCTAGCGATTTTGCTGGCAAACCGGGCAAAAGTGGCTGGAGCGATTCATGAACTTTTCGCGTACGATCGGCGTTTCGCATCGCTTGCAGGCGTGCCCAGCGAGCCAATAGACACTTAGACTTCCGGAAAACCAAACCCAACTTCCCACGTTAAGTGGGCAGCGCTGGAGCGATGAGCACCACGTGCGAGTGGAGGAAATTCCTGTCGTTACAGTGAACACATCACGCGAATACTTAAGGACATGTCCCCGGGGGTCCATGTGAAGGGTAGGTTTTACGCTCACTTAGCGAGGAGAAAAGATCCCTGCGAAATCAGCACAAACAGGCCCATCCCAGTGCGATCACCACATACATACTGGTTGGCGAGCTCGGTTCCCGCGATTGGAAAACTGAGGCGATGTCAGATATCTCGTCCCCTCCCCTGTCACGCACAGCAGGCTCGGCGGATATGGCCGGGCCTTTGGCTCGAGCTGTCCGTGGGAAGCCCGGCCATGTTCGAGCGCGCTGTGGCTTTCATCGAGGGCATGGGCTGGTCGCTGGTCGCTGGAAGCCCTCGGCCCCGGCGGCTGGACACAAGGCCCAAAGAACATGACAGTTAGTAGGCTGTTAAAGCTTTCGCTCGCTACGTTGAAATGGGGATCATGACTCGCAAGGATGACTACAGCACAGCGGTAGACTCCCTCCTCAAGACCAAGCTGGACACAAGGCGGGGCCAAGTGGTGCCGACCTCAGATTCAATAAATCTGAACAACGGGGGTGTCTGGCTGAAAGCGGTTTATCTTTACACAGACATGGAAGACTCTTCCGGTTTGGCCAAGAATCACTCCGCTACGACGGCCGCTCAGATCGTGCGTGCTTTCTTGGCTGCTGTCACGCGAGTAATTCGTGACAACAAAGGTGAGATCCGAAGCTACGACGGAGACCGCGTAATGGCCATTTTCATCGGAGACAACGCCCCGACTGTGGCTGCAAGGACGGCCCTGGAAATCAAATGGGCAGTGGACGAGATAGTCAGGCCCAGCCTGGCATACCGCCTCAGCGAGTACCTCAAATCAAGTTGGGTGCTAAGCAGCAGGACCGGAATCGATCTTGGAGATGCGCTCGTTGTGCGTGCTGGCGTTCGCAACAGTAACGACCTGGTTTCCATCGGGGACGCTCCGAACATAGCCGCGAAGCTAAGTGACCTGCACGGAGCACGCACGACCATCACTGACCGGATGTGGAAAGAGATGGCCTATTCAACGTGTTATAGCAGCGGGGAGGGGAATGCTATGTGGAGTCTGGCGTACCCGAAAGATATCGGTGGTGGCCGCGTAGAAGAGATCAGAACGTCTAACTACGGCCTCAAGATTCTCTGACCGCCCGGGAATGAATCAAAGTCGCCGGTTAGTGTCAGCCCCTCCCCATAGGCTTGGATCCATTACTAGATAGCGAAGCAAGGAGAAGCATGACGCTGAGATCAGCCGTCGAGGATGACATCGTGAAGACGGTCAACACGAGTCTCACGACGACAGTGAGGAATGACGGTGTTATTGAATCCGTTCCTGATCCAGCCAAGATGGGGTACTCACAGGGTGTGTATCTGCCATCAACTTACCTCTACGCTGACATGGCGGATTCATCCGGGCTCGTCGCCATCGCTCCCCCCGACACAGTAGCCAGGGTCATGAAAGCCTACTTATCTGTGAGTACGCGGATCATCCGCGCCAACAACGGCCACATCCGCAGCTTTGATGGAGATCGGGTCATGGGGATCTTTGCTGGCACGGACAGGAACACAAGAGCGGCCAAGTCAGCTCTGCAGATCAAGTGGGCTATGAACAATCTGGTGCAGCCCGCTATAGCGAGCCAGTTTGGATCTATCAAGAAGAATGGTTGGCAGCTCAAGCACGCATGCGGAATAGCAAGCGGCAAGTCTCTCCTCGTCCGAGCAGGGTTCAGGGGCAGTGACGACATGATTTCCGTGGGGACAGCCCCAAACCTTGCGGCGAAACTGAGCGACATACGGCAGGACCACTTCACCACATTCATCGGCAAGGGCGCATATGACGGCCTGAATGACTCCGCCAAACTGAGCAAAGGAGTCAATATGTGGCACGGCCCGTTCAGCTACGCGATGGGTGGCAAGACCTACTCCTATTACAAATCCTCGTATCGCTGGTCGGTCTGATGCGTCGGGGCAAAAATGCAGAAGCCGGATCAGGCAAAAGCGACAAGGATGCGCTGGATACTGCCTGGCGTATCCACGGCGCTCTCGTCGACTGGACTGGAAAGGTTGACGCGAAGGCCTCCTTCGCGTTTGCACTCGAATCAGCCGGCCTAGCGATGTTAGTTACCCTCTCGGGTAAGGACCGTCTGTTCAACCGCCTCGAAGGCCCGGTCCAAGAGATCACATACTACGGAGCTGGAATTGCCCTGATACTGGCGGCCGGTTGCGCAATGTGGGTGGTTATCCCCCGGTTGCGTATGTGGCACGTTAAGAAGGAGTGGAGAGACAACTTTATCTACTTCGGACACCTGAAGTTCTGGCCTCTGGAACAACTGCCGGCCAAGATCAAAGACGCCGATATGCTGCCAATCCTATCCAATCAGATGGTCCGCATGAGCAAGATTGCCTGGACGAAGCACCTCCTCGTGAAGTCATCCCTGATACTCGCCTCTGTCGCAGGGGGAGGGCTGATCACGTGCGCGGCCTTGGTGAGGCTCGGTCTCACACCATAGTGGAGCTCCGGATGTCGTACCGGGCTTTCATGCTTGAGCAGTGAAAAAATTTGATGAAGGCTGCCGCCGATCATCTTCCGGATGTGGTCGCGCTCGGGGCCCTCGTGTGGCCAGCCAGTGTTCCCCTGGGTCGCCCAACTCTCCTCGAAATCACGGCGGATCTCCGCGACGCGCTCCTCGGACAACAACTTGGGCTCATCTCAGGCTTCCAATCCACGTCAGTGCAGACTTGCTGATGGTGCCCGCAGTCGAGCTTGACCTTCCAGAAAGCAGACGAGTGTGGCCGGGGTTTTCGGATCTTCGCCCAGGTCTCTGCGTCCATCCAGTCGTAGTCAGGTTCCTCAGCATCGGGCTGGGAACTCCGTGATTTTCCTGTCAACCCACTCGACGATGTCGCGGTAGGGCATCTGGGTAGGTCGGACGGGCACCAATACTCGCCGGCGGGAAGTCGGCATCGGGTGATGGGGTCGAGGTGGCTGCGATCGTCCGGGAACTCGTCCTCCCCGTGCGTGAAGACCTCGTGAGTGCAGCCGCACTCCAGCCGGACGCGCCAGCGGAGCATGTTCTTGGCCTCGGGGACGAAGAGCGGCCAGAACACACGCTCGTACTGCTGACATATCCCCCACGCTCCTTAACGATGCGCACTTGGGGGATTTTTTACCTCGAATCTAGTCTCCGCTCTCGGATACGGATACCTGGTCGAGACCGCTGGCGTTTATGTTTACCTGGGCGACTGGACCCCATACGGATGCACCATGCTCACCACCCCGAAGCTCGGAGGGAAGAACCCGATGGAACCAGCCATTGGCCATCTCGGGAACAATCGGTTCGATGCAAGGCAAGTACATTCGCAGCTCAACAAACAGTGCGACACCCATCCGAACGCACTCTTGGATATTGGCCTCATCGTCGGCCATGACCTCTTCCACCCAACCAGGTCCGGAGCTCCGCAGGATCGCATCGACCAGGGCTCCCGGAGTCGCATGCGCGTGCTCGGACCATGCGCTATAGAGAAGCTTGTACTGGTGCTGGCGCATCTTCAACGGCGACTTCTCGCACATTTCCCAGATTTTCCGCGATGCCCAGCTGGTGATGAAATCACCCTTCTTATTCCGGAACTCATCGAATTCAGAAGTCTCTAGGTACTTCTCCAAGGCATCAAGCTTCGCAAGGTTAACTGGGTGTCCGGCTTGTGCGTCGTATCTCATCTCGTCGCGACGGGCTTCGAGCTTCTCCAGGACACCGAACTTCACATACCGCCGCATGGCCTCGCCGCGGTCCTCCTGATGGTGGAGGTATTCGATGTTCACGACCAGCTCGAACAGCTGGCGCAGCACGCCTTGTGCCAGCTCCCAATGCCCGTTCTCAACCAAGATACGGATGCCCTTAAGCGCGTTGATGCCGCGAGTGAGGATCGCCGCGTCGAAGTCGTACTCGCGGGACGGGTGATCCGGCCAGCTGTGCCGTGCGGCAGTGTGTGCTTCGTCATCGATGTCGCCAAGAACGGCAACTATCCTTTTCGTCTCAGGTGAACTGGCGACCACCTTTACGTCGGATTGGATCCCATTGGCAGGGCGCGTTGAATTGCGCTTCTACTTGCGGCTCATGGGTCGATCAAATCAGATCTGGAGCCATGCACCTAGATCCGCCAATACAGAAGCGGGCCGTGTTTTAGCCCTGCAGTGCGAGCGAGACGCGTTTGCGTTCGGGTTGGACCTCAAGAATCCGGACATTGACGCGTCCTCCGATAGCGAGGCCGTTCCCCTCCGGCCTTCGCATGGTGGACGGCAGTCGCGAATTGTGGATGAGGCCCACGATGCCGTTTTCGAGGGTGACGAACACTCCAAAGACGGCGAAGCCTTGGATCCGGCCAGGAATCGTCTCTCCGGTGCGAAGCCGTGCCCATGCCTCATCTGGAGGCGTCTTCCTCGGCTTTCGGTGCCGTGGTGGCCGGCTGCTGTGGCCCTCACTGTTGTCATCTTGGGCATCGGATGCAGCGTTTGGCGACGTGCTCGAGGTGCTGGCATCGGGAAGAGCGGCCCCGGACGGGTTGGGAAGGTTGCCGACCACCTCCAATGCCTGCTCTCTGACCTGGTCCAGATACCGCTCATAGGCAAGGTCGGCAAGCCTGCGTTCACGGACGAGCGTTCCTTCCTCCATTCGGTACCGTCGGCTCCTGTCCCCTCTGAACGATAGCCAGTTGAAACTTGTCGTGACATAAAAGTCGTCGCCGACGAGCACCTTGGCGTGGGTGTTCTTCAATCGCACTACGGCAAGCTGTTTTGACCGTCGCGCTGCCGAATGAAGCTCGGTGAGGGACTCGTCGATCTTAGGCTGGTCTTCATATCCCCAGGCGATGATGACAGGGCACTTCGCAGCCAATTTCTCGATTTGCCTGATCCAGGTCTTTGTGACCACGGCACTTGTGATCCACGGGCTGATGATGAGGAGTCTCCGCCGGGCCTTTGTCACTGCTTCATCGAGAATCCAGGGATGCTCATAGGTGCCGAGCCACCGTATCGCGGCCGAATCGACAGTCTGGCCGGCTTCTGCGCCGGTATCCGGATGGGGTCCCACTGTCCCGGTTTCGGGACCGTCTGCCATCGCTTGGAGCGTGAGAACCTCTTCTCGCGCCATCGTCGGGGTAACGCCGGGCTCCGGTGAGTCGGTCCGTGTTTGGCCGTCGGCGGGCGACTGCGGTCCTTCAATTCTGATGCCGAGTCGATCGACGGTCTGAAGGCGCTCGAGTTGCACCTCGTGGGCCGGACTCCACGTACCGTCAATGTCTAGGCCCAGACGAACCGAGTCGGAGTCGATTCCTTTATAGATCAGCAGGATGGCTTCTTTGAAGTACTTCCGGTTCTCGGTGACACCGAGAGTGCCGAGTATCCGGTTGACCTGGTTCCTGCCCCCGAGAATTGCGGTGAGGTCGGCGGCGGACAGTTCGTCTACGGCTGCAGGTTCGCCTGACGCTGGCGGCAGGACCAATATTCCTACACGGTTCCCTACCTCGGCTGCGCGTGTGAGGGATCGTTTAGTCCAGGCGACTGGTTTGCGAACGATCCTGTCAAACATGACCGAGAGGGTGACGACTTTCGGAGCCTCTGCCACAGTATCCTCGAGTGCCTCTTGCCCAGGGGGCAGGAGTTGTATGTGGCGGTGGTCGGTGTCGAGCGCCCTGTAGTCGATCATCTCCCTCTGCAGCAGGGCCCCGATCACATTCGCGGTATCGTCTTGATCGAGTCCGAGGAACCAGGAGATTTCCTCGATCCGCTTCAAACCTAATTTGATGGCCCGGAGGGTGTATCGCTCGGCGACGCCGAGCTCGCTGGCTCTTTCGGCCAGCAGGTCGACGGTGAGCACTGAGGCTGGGATGGCGCAGGGCTCTGCGGACACCAAGAGGTGGCCAGGGATGACGTGGGCGTGGCGTCGGGCAGCGAGGGCGAGGGGGTCGGTCACACGAACTCCATTCGGCAATCGTCGGTGTGTTCTATGTGGTGGAGCACTCTTTTCAGCGGTCCGTCTTTCGCAGTGCAGAATTCCGAGTCTCCGACAATCCAGAGGAGTTCGCGTGCGCGTGAAAGAGCCACATTGATGCGGCCTTCCCCGAAGGACTCGGAGAGGAAACCCATTTCGAGTCGGGCGTTGCTCCGGGTGACGGAGAATATTACGACGTCCGCTTCTCTGCCCTGTACGGCGTCGATCGTTTTGACGCTGGTGTCGAGGTGGGGAAGATTAAGGGCCCGGACTGCGCGGTCCAGCATGTGGAGCTGTCGTTGGTATCCGGTGAGGACAAGGACTTCGATCCGGTTGCCGTCCAGACGGTGGAGCTCGCCTCTTTCGGCCATTTCTTCCAGTCGGGAAAGTCGTCGGCAGACGATGTCGACCTCGGTCGAGTTCGAGGAGCTTTTCGCCTTGGCCGAGTCTTCATGTCGGGTTTCGCGACGACTTGTCGAGAACCACGCCACGCGAGGTTGCCCGCTGAGGGCTTCTCCGTCGAGTGAAGGATGCGGATCGTGCACCAGTTGCTTGTCATAGAAGGTGTTGGAGATCAGTTGTCCGATGGGGCGAGCCATCCGATGCTGCGTGACGAGGCTCTCTCTGCAGTCATTTGGTGACTCTGCAACCAGGATGCTGAACAGCGAGTCGGAGCCGAGCAGTTCGTCGAGATTGTAGGTATCGACAAGCTCACTGTGGTCCATGACCTCTTCGCGCATCGGCGGGAGCTGTTTCGTGTCGCCCACGAGCACCCACCGGCGCGAACGCACCATGGGGACGAAGAGTTCGGTGGAAGTTGCCCGTGACGCCTCGTCGACGATGCAGAGGTCGAAGTCGATATCGCGGACGCTCTGGTTTCCCAAGAATCCCATGCACGTCCCGGCGATGACGGACTGTTTCGGAAGGAACAGCAGCTCGGCCGCGCGGGGATCCTGAAGGCTTGCCAGCCAGTCGGCTTGGGCGCGCATGATGTCCCGGAGGCGGGCAGCGTCGGGCCTACTATCCAGGCACGCTGCGGAAAGCTGGGTGAGTGTTTCGATGGTTTCCTGTTCGGCGACATTGGCATCAACGGCACCGGCCTGCTGTCGAACCGTGTCCAAGGCGAGGGCTGCCGCCTTCTCAGCCCTGTCCAGCCGATCCGTCAGTTCGTTTTCGACGTCGTCGTCGCTGTCCTGTGGGTCGAATGATTCGAGTTCTGCCTTACGCTGGTCCCGGAGCCGCAGCGCGGCTGCGGCCTCCTCTGCGGCGAAGGCCAATCGGAGGCTCAGGGCGGAGACGTCGGCGGCAGCGGCCAGCTGCTCGAGCCCTTGGCCAGCCCTGTGCCTCACTTCCTCCGTCCAGGCTTTGATCTTGTTCGGCAGGAGGAGATGGACCGCCTCCTGGGCTACCTGGTCTTCTCGCGTCGAGAGTCGGACAAGGCCGTCCACTCCTGCCCTGTCGAGACGGCTTACGGCGTTGTCAAGAGCAACGTGCATCTGGCTGACGAGGAGGATCCTGTCATTTGGACGGGCCCTCAGGTGCTGGGCGACGAGCTCGCAGATGAAGGACGTCTTTCCGGTGCCCGGTGGGCCTTGGACGAGGAAGAGGTCAGAGGCTCCGAGTGCCTTTGCCACTGCGACCTTCTTGTCGTCGTCGAGGTCCGCGTTGATGGGCGCGAACTCCACTGGCTGGGCAGGAGAGCTCGACGCGGGGTCCAGTACCAGGTCGCGAAGGTCCGGGCGCAGGCTTCTTTGGTCGCGGAGCGAGCCGAGTGCTTCCCGTTGTCGCCGCACTGCGGTGTTCGAGGCTGTCCGGTTCCTGACCAGGACTCCGTCTTCAGGAAAATCGGCAGGGTTTCCTGAGATTCGGACGGTCGCCTCGTCTCCGTCGATCTCCTCCACGACGCATGAAACAGCGGTTCCGGACGTAGGCCGGGCTGTTTCGCGGGCCAAGAGGTCCTGGTCGAGGATTTCCTCACGCGGTTCGTGGTCCAGTTGGA
Source organism: Paenarthrobacter sp. C1 (assembly GCF_049315185.1). Taxonomy (NCBI): domain Bacteria; kingdom Bacillati; phylum Actinomycetota; class Actinomycetes; order Micrococcales; family Micrococcaceae; genus Paenarthrobacter; species Paenarthrobacter sp. C1. Next base: position 2,848,879 of record NZ_CP186052.1, read on the forward strand.
GGTTTGCGGTGTTCCAGTGACGGGAGTTGAGCCTGTATCCGACAGGGTCTTCGAGTTTCCTGTCGAGTTCCTCCTTGGCCTCGATGAGTCGTGACCAGCCGTCAAGTCGGCTTTGGCGGAATCGTTCGCTGTCGCGGTCCTCGGCATCCTGGATGGCCTGCCGAAGGAGTTCGTGAAGCTCGTTGGTCGCGCGGTATGCAGCCAGCGGGCTCGCCGGTTGCCGGGCGGTCCAGATGTACTGATCTGACGGCAGGAGGACTGCTGCTGGCGAGCGACGGCGTGCCTCAAGTTCGTAGAAATCGCGGACGTCGGCTCGCGTGCAGACCATGCCTCCCTGCGTGAACTTGACGACGAGGCAGAGCTCGTCGCCGACGAGCTCGAACTCGTCCGGGTTGAGGATGACCGCTGAACCCTTCTGGACTCTGCGGGGGACGGCGTACGTGGCTGTTCCCATGAGGGTTTCGATCGAGCGTTCAGGGATCGAGTCAGCACGTGCTTTCAGCAACTGCGTGCGGGCCTGCGTGGTGAGGTTGACTGCCATCTCGGTTTGGGCGCGCCATTTCCGGCTGCGGTTGGAGTGGAGCTTACGGAGCTCGAGGTCCAGGACCTGGCCATCTTTGGGCCTGTTGCTCGGGTCATTGCTCAGACAGCGCTTCAACAGGTCCATAACCTGTTCAGGGACATCTATGCCGTCTACGTCGTCTGACAAGGCTCGTGAGATGTCTGCATAGTTGCGCAGCTCGTAGGGGACGAGACAGCGGACTAACGTGGCTGCGAGCCCGTGGACGTCCCGGTTCGCTGCCGCCTTCGTAACCTTTTCCGGCGGTGCATAAGGCGTGGAGGCGTGGTCCACGACTGTGGCATCTCCCGGTGCAGCCACTTGGTTCTTAATTTTGCTAATGCCGAAGTCGGCAAGCAGCGGTCCATGGCCGTCCCACAAGACGTTGGTGGGTTTGATATCCCTATGCAACACACCGTTGGCGTGGGCGTGGGCTAGCGCGCTCGAAAGGGGGAGCCCAATAGTCTCGCACAGATCATCCCACCCTGGGGGCTCGCCCAGGGCTGCGAGCCATTCCGTCAGGGAGTCTGGAATCCACTCGAGGACGATGTAGTAGTCACCACGTTGGGCGTCGAAGCCTTTGTCGAGGAGCCGGGCGACGTTGGGATGGTCGAGTCGGGCAAGTGCATCCGTCTCCCTCGTGAAAAAGATGGCGTTGACCGCATCCTTTGTGCCTGGAATGACCTTAACCGCGACTTCTTTACCACTGTCCAGATCGACGGCCTTGAAGACATCGCCTTGTCCACCTTGCCTGTGGCTACCCCTGATCGCCGCATACCGATCCGCGATGAACTCTTGCGCCATTCCCCCAGCTGACCTGAGAACTATTACCGTCATCCTAGCCGGGACCTGCAGCAAAGGTCGGCGGGAGTGACACCAGACAACGATTTTCGGGTCCTCCAACCTCTCCCTGAAACGGGACCACGGCGTTGATCTCCCGGAGGATCGCGAGATGTCGCGCGCATGGTTGACGGCAAATCGGCCACTGCTCGTACGCCTCCACGCATACATGCTTAAGGGGATAGACCCGGAGGAAAGCGAATAACGGTGTGAGCGAGGGTGCTGCGATTCTTGCATTATCAGGCAGAACGGTGCGAACACCACATGAACACCAGGGTCGGACTTCTTCCTGCTTAGGCGCATGGACGCGCCGGGAGACAGGAGCCGCGGCATGGACGGATAATGAGCGGCTATGGAACCAAATGCTGAGGTTCCCGCGGTCCCTGTCCAGGGGAAGAGTGGGCCTCGCCTGGTTCAGTTGATGTCCGCGCGACGCATGCCGGGCCTCGGCATATCCAAGGGTTCTTGCCAGTCCGGTCTGCATGACGAAAGAAAGAACCCCGACAGCCGGGGCTGTCGGGGTTCCGTCGAGGCCTGTCAGGAGCCGCTGATCTTCCCTGCCGCGATGAGCTGCTGGGCGCGATGCTGCTGCTCATCGTCGCCAAAGCGCGTCACCGCCGTCATCAGATCCATGCCATCCTCAAGTCCGCCATAGATCTCCTCCAGCCGCTCGCGCGAGCCGCCGAGCAAGTTGATGCCGCCCAGCGCGTTGATCTGCTCGAGCTGCAGGTAGGCGCGGTACACGAGGTCGACGTGTACACCGTCATCGGCGGTGAAGGGGTTCGGGACGTAGTCGGCGTCCGGCGTAAGGCCATCCGTGTCGAGGCCCAACTGGGCCAGCTCGTTCTTGTTCATGGATGCTTCTCCTTGGTTTTGGGACTGTCACTCGGCTGTGACGACTCTCGATCTGAGACGGTCAGGATGCCCCCGGCCGGGCTCCGCCTGGCTGGAACGCCTGCGGGCCGACCATGATGATCACATTGATTTGGACGTCACTTACCTGGCGTACCAGGACGTCATCGACGCCTTTCAGCATACCGATGGGTGGACCAGCAAGCGTGGCAGGAAAGCGTAAAGACCATGTGTGCGCGCCCTGCTGACATCGAAATTCTGGCTGATTGGTGGACGGTAACCAGGATCGGTCCGACCAGCTCTGGGGTTCTCGTGGGTACCGCAGACCTACAAATTCCGTTGCATGTCCTCCAGAATGGGGATACACCAGGGCTAGGCTGGCGGAACACAAAGTCGGAGGAGGATCCCCTGAAGCGCAGCACCGGGTTGTTAGCGGCCAGGAATACTGCCCACAGGGGCGGGGAAGCCCGGGTCAACCGCCGCTTCGAAGCGTTTCGCGAGGTCCGCCGGCTATTGAACGGTGACCCGGTGGTATCTAGGCGAGGCTCTAGCTGCGCTTTTCGAGCGGACGATACCTGTCGCCGAGCATGCGCGCCCAGGCACAGGGGCGCGCATGCTGTACCTTCTCGTCACTGGAGACAGTCCCTGTCCGGGTCCGCCTAATGAATTCCGGCCGCAGCGGGGGCGTTGGCCTGTGCCGCGGTTCGGGAAGGCAAGGTAGCTGCAGCCAGTATTCCTGCAGCCACCAGCAGCCCAGCCGCGACGGCAAGTGCGCTGCCGTATCCGGCGACCAGTTGGCCTGCCTCGGTGACGGCCGAATGCTGGCTGCTGTTGCTGACCGTTGCAGCAACGCCTGCCAAAACGGCCAGTCCGAGGGCAACGCCGATTTGCTGGGCCGAGTTCAGCAGCGCAGAGGCAATTCCGGCCTCGGTTTCCTTCGTGTGATATACGGCGGCCTGGGTCAGGGCGATAATGCCGAGACCGAACCCAAGGGCGAGGATGAACATGGCCGGTGCCAGGTGCAGCCAGTAGTTCGTGTTTACCTGGATGAAGGAGAACCAGAAGGCAGCCCCGGCACTGAGCAGTGCCCCCGCTGCTGCGATGAGGCGCGTGGCCATCTTCAGCAGCAGCTTAGGCGCGGCCCCTGCCCCGAGCACCAGCCCTGCCGCGAACGGCAGCCAGCTGGCACCGGTCCGCAGAGGGCCGTAATGCTGAACCTGCTGGAGATAGAGGGTGATCACGTAGAAGCTGCCCATGGGACCAATGGCTAGCAGCAGCATGGAGGCGTATGCGCCAGCGCGGCCACGGTCCCGGAACAGCCCCAGTGGGACCAGCGGCGTGCTGCTGCGGGATTGCAGGGCGATGAAGGCAGCCAGCAGCAGGGCTGCAGCGGCTACCAGACCAAGGCCCAGAGGGTCAGCGAAACCCTCCTCGCCAAAGCGGGTAATTGCGTACACCAGGGCGACCATGCCGCTGGTTCCCAATACGGCGCCCCTGACATCGAGACTCCCGGCGTGCCGTCCTGCGCTCACCAAGGTCCGGCTGCCCAGGAGCACGAGGATGCCGATGGGTACGTTGATGAAAAAGACCCACCGCCAGCCGAGGGTGTCGGTCAGGCCGCCACCAAGAAGCAATCCCACCACAATTCCGAGAGCGGACATCGCGCCGTACAGCGACAGGGCTGCATCACGGGTCTTGCGTTCGGAGAAGGTTGTCGCAATGAGGGCCAGGGCGTTGGGCGCAACCAGTGCTGCTCCCAGCCCCTGAACCGCTCGGGCGGCGATGAGGGTCTCGCTGTTGGGGCCAAGACCCCCGGCCAGCGATGCGATGACGAAGAGGGCGAGACCGGCCTGCAATGCATGCCGCCGTCCGTAGAGATCGCCAAGCCGACCGCCCAGGAGCAGCAGAGCCCCGAACGTGAGGTTATAAGCATTCACAATCCAGGGCAGATGCACGGCGTTCACCCCGAGTTCCTGCTGGATGCTAGGCAACGCGATGTTCACGATGGAGTCGTCGAGCACCAGCATCAGCTGTGCGGTCGCGATCACCAGCAACGGCACCAATCCGCGCCGCTGTCCTGTTTTTCCGGTCATAGCATGTCCTCTACAAATTGGCGGGCAGCAGAGCCCGCAGAAAGTTCAGGGGGTACCCGAGTCGGGTGTTTTTTGGGGTTGCGCGGCCTGCTGGGGTTCGGGTGGACCCCGCTGGCCAGTTGTGGAGGGATTCATTCGCCCGCGGGCGCGCTTCGATGCCTCCTGTTTCGGGAGGGGGCGCCAACTTCTGGGCCGTTTTTGCGGCGTGAAGTTCCAGGGAATTACTAGCCGCTAACCACGTAACCGGCGGCAATGACGGCTTGGCGTACAGCAGCCGCGGCGGCTTTGCCGCCCATCAGGAGGCGGGAAAGGCCACCAGGAACGAGCTCAATAGCCACAGAATCCACTCCCTCAAGGACCAGGACGGCCTTCTCGACTGTCTGGGCACAATGCCGGCAGGTTAGGCCCTCGAGAGTGAGCTCAGCAGCGGAGGAGGTGGGCTGCGAAAAGACGTTGGCTGTGCAGCAACTGCATCCCGCACTCGAGGCGAGGGGAAGCTCAGTGCGGTTTCCAGATTCAAACATGTCAGTTTCCATTCCTTGATGGAGCATCAATGGGCGCTGGGGTTGACGGGCCGTGAAAGCGGGTGTTGGCACCGGCCGGGACATGCCTTGTCACTGACAACGCATCCACTATACCCCCCGGGGGTATAGTGCGCAACGTGGGTAGATTTGAGCGCCGTTTATGCGTGCCTGCGGTATGGGGGTCAGTACAGCTTTCGTACTTGTCCGGTAGAGAGAGCAGGTCGCTGAATTGAAACAAGGCGTCACTGCGGACGCTTTACACGACGAAGGAGCAGAGGAAGAACTATGGCTGTAGACCTCACACGTATGCAGAAGGCCAATTTTGTCGACGAGGACAAGTACGAACTCATTACTATCGGGCGGATCACGAAAAGGATGGTGACCCTTGACGGGGCCAGCGCCCTTCTCGTCCGTTTCCCGGTGGGAGCATCAGTGACGGAGGATGCGGTCAAGACCGGAATTCTCGACACGGATATGTGTCCCATGCCGCATGTCGCCTACATCCTGGAAGGCAGTTTGGGGGTGCGCCAGCGTACCGGATCCGAGGAGGAATTCTCAGCCGGAGATCTTATGATGCTGCCGCCGGAGCATGAAGCATGGACCGTCGGGGACAGGGACTGCGTCTTTATCGAATTCATGCGTGGGACCAGTGACGTCTACGACTACTGGCCGGAGCACTGAGCGGGCGCGTAGGCGCCATGTGAAGTGCGGGCACGATGAGCGCTGAAGATAGCGCTCATCATGCCACGTCTCCCGTTGGGCAAGTCGCCGCGCCTAACGGGAGGCGTGCCAGAAGTCATCATCTAACTGTTCGCCGGCTTCGTCCCAGAGGGGATGGCGGCGCTGTAACATCGAGGGTGTCGACGACAGTCAGGCTGCCTACTTCCGTCGTCGGCGGTCTGCCTGTTCGACCAGTTCCGTAATCCATGGCCGATGTCCGCGTCGAAATTCCATCCACTCAGGCAGGCCCTGAATAGAGGGGCCGGACCTATCGATGTCGATGGTGATCCGGCCGCCACCCACAGGTGCGTTGGTGATGTGCAGATCACCATAGGCTTCCGGAAGCACAGGATCCATCCACAGTCCCCGACGGGAGACATGAACGTCGTACCGCATCAGGTTCGTCACCAGGAGGATCGGGGCCGTTGCTGCCCAAGCCTGGGGCGAACACGCCGTTGGATAGGGTACGGGTTCGGCGAACTGATCACGGCTGAAGCCGCAGAAGAGCTCGGGCAAGCGCCCGCCCGAGAATTCGGCGGCTTCCAATATCGCAGTGGTAATGCGCTGTGCTTCCGCCACGAAGCCGTATCGCAACAGACCGGCAGCGATGATTGCATTGTCGTGGGGCCATACCGAGCCGTTGTGATAGCTGGCCGGGTTATATGCGCCCATGTTGCTGGCCAAGGTCCGTATACCCCAGCCGCTGAACATCTCCGGAGACATAAGCCGCTCGGCAACCTGCGGAGCCTTGTCCTCGTCTACGAGTCCGTAGACCAGACAGTGGCCCATGTTGGAAGCACACGCGTCCACCTGTCGCTTCCTGCCGTCGAGTGCGATTGCATAGTACCCCCGGTCCGGCATCCAGAACTGCTCGTTAAATCTCCGCTTCAGTTCCGCCGCCCGATCGGCGAGATCATCTCCCCGTGCCGTGTCGCCCGCGTCGTATGCCATCCAGGCACGCGCGGTATACGCAGCATAGACATAGGCCTGGACTTCACAGAGCGCGATCGGGGGCTCCGCAAGTGTTCCATCGGCAAAATTGATGCCGTCCCAGGAGTCTTTCCAGCCTTGGTTTATCAGGCCCTGGTCGTTGAGCCGTTCATATTCGACGAAACCGTCGCCGTCCTTGTCCCCGTAGTGACGTATCCATTCCAGGGCGCGGTCCGCGTGGGGCAGCAAACCGGCGATAATATCTGCTCCGAATCCCCACCGGCTGACGGCTCCGAGCACATCCACAAATAACGGAGTCGCGTCGACGCTCCCGTAGTAGGCTGAGTTGCCTCCAAGGGCCAAACCGGCATTGAGGCTAAGCCTTACTTCGTGCAGGATCTTGCCGGGCTCCTCCTCGGTCAGCGGGTCCACGATGGTTCCTTGCCGGTCCGCCAGCGTCTGCAGCGTCCCCAAAGCCAGTGAGGGATCCACCGGTAACGCCATTTCCGAGGCCCACAGGGAATCCCGGCCAAAGAGCGTCATGAACCACGGCGCACCTGCCGCCACCACAACGCGTTCGGGATGATCCGGATCCTCGATCCGGAGGGCACCCAAGTCGTCGTAGCTCCGCCGTAACGTACGCTCAATGGATCGGTTACCCATGCGAACGACGGGAATCCTGGCAACCCATTCCTTGCGGCGCCGGTCACTGGGGGACAACTCCTCCCCCTCAGGGTGGACAAGGGTGGCGCTCCGGCCAGAGCCTTCAACCTCAACCCGGGCACTGACGACAGCGCTCCAGTCCCCTTGCGGTGGGACAGATACCAGAAAGGTGACCCCCTCCGGCTTCACCTCTGCTCCCGGAGCCTGAATGACGACCCGTTTTCGCATGCCTTGCCAGACACCGGAAATGGTCAGCTGGTCCCCATCCACGTACCGGGTTGCGTCCCACGCACGCTGGATCCGGGCTTCCTTCACTTCAAAAAGGTCCGCGAAGTCAGCTTCAACCTCGAGGGAAATCGCGCATTCGACGGGTTTGGTTGAATAATTGCGGACGGTAAGTCGCTCCTGAATACCCGCGCCGACTTCCCGCAGGCGCTCCACGATCAGCGGGCTGTCGGCATATCCGTCGGAACGGGGAACGCGACCTGCAAACAGGGCCCGGAACGGCTCGCGCGTCTCGGCAGCGAGGGACTCAAGCGGATGACTGTTGACTGTCAGGTTCCAGCGGGACAGGAATCGGGTGTCCTGCACGAACAGGCCATGCGGGTGCTCGGGATGAATGTCGCCATTGGGCAAAGAAATGCAGAACGAGGTTTCCTCGACCAGGGTGACGGTCCCTGCCCCTACTGGGCCGGCAGCCGTGTCAGCATTCCATCCAGCCATCCTGGTTCCTCCAAGAAAGCAGCGCCGGCACAACGTGGTCTCTTAGACACGCTTGGGCGACGGCACCTCTGTTTACTTGACCCTACTCTCCCCCGGCTAAGGGGTGTAGACCCTGTTTCATATCCCTGCATGGCATCCAGAAACAGGACCCAGTGCAACGTACCTGTATAGCAGGAAGCCGGGAAACGGCGGGCCTGTCAACCGCGGGGCACCGTATGGTGGGCGCTGACCGTTAGGAAGCTGCCCGAGGGGCGAACCAGCCGGAGAAGTCCGCAGCCCACTCTTGCGGGCCAACAAACCCGATGGAGCCCAGCTGCCGCGCCTCCTCACAGCGGCGCAGACCCCACCAGAGGTCGTAGAGCACCCGCGGGGCGACATGAACCTGAAGATCCGGGACACGTTCTGCGCGGCCGATGCTCGCGGTTGTCTTGCTGTTCTCTGTGCAGATCCAGCCATGAAGGGGAGCTCCCCTGACGTTGTCGAACTCGAACCCCAGGACAATCGACTTCCTGGGCAGGGAATCTGTCACAAGGCTGCGGCCCATGTGTTCGAGCAGCGTGCCAAGCCCTGTCCGCAGGTCATTCTCAAAGGGCGCATGCCAATGACTCGCCCAGAGGCCCAGCGACTCCAAGGTCTGCCGCAGCGCGTAGCCGACCGGCGTCAGTCTGTAGCGTCGTGAGCCGCGGGGGCCGGTTTCATCGTTGCGAACGACAAGCTCCAGCTGGACCAGGCGCTTGAGCCGCTGGGAAAGCAGTGTCCGCGAAAGGTCAGGCAGGGCCCGGGACATATCGTTGAACCCCATTTCACCGCAGAGGAGTTCGCGCACGATCAATAGGGACCAGCGGTCACCCAGCAGCCGCAGCCCTTGTGATATCGACCAATAATCGGCACTCGGGCGCCCTGCTGTTTTCGCCAGGTCGTCTTGTTCCCGGGTGAACTGCTCCGCAATGGTCGTCATCGTCCCTGAGCTCCAAGCGATCCGTGAGTTGTGCTGCCACCATTCTTCCCGACCCTTCGAGGTGCTGTGTGTGCGCCACGCACATAAGTTGATGCCCGCCTGTCCGTCGCAGGCCTTCACCGGTTCTGCCTTTAAGCAAGAATCGAAGGTTGGCCGATAACCGTCCAACCTTCGATTCTGCGGTCCGTTTGCTAGAGCCGGATGTCTGCAGACTCCCCCGGTTTCAAGGCGATGAGGAGTTCGCTGAGCCCGGCATCGGCGAAAAGCTTGCTGATCTGGTCCGCATTCTGGCTGAAATGTTCCCACGAATCCTCGTGCACTGGAACGACCTTCTTGACACCCATGATCTTGGCCGCCTCCAGGGCCCGGTCATTGCTGAGGGTGATGTACGCGCCATCTGCGATCACATCGAATTTTGCGCCGCCGACGAAGAGCACAGCGATATCAATGGCTGGAAAACGATCCGCAATTTCGCGCACGATATCCAGCTCGGAGTTATCACCGCTGATGTAAATCGTCGGCATGCCCTCTGCTTCGAGGACAAAGCCAATAACGGGCCCGAGTGCGTCCCACACGCCCTCCGGGCCATGATGCGCCGGCACTGCCGTGATTTTCATCTGCCTGCCATCGGGAAGCGTAACGGTATGAGTCTCGTAGTCGCTGGTCCCGCGGACGTTGGGGCCGAAGTTCTTCGCAGCCTCCGTCGTGGTGAGGGCAAGCGGCACCATCGTCAGAAAACCCCGGCCGGCCACGTCCAGGTTGTCGATGTGCTCGTGGGAGGCGAGTGCCAGGTCAACGTGGCCAAGCTCCTCGGGGGTGGCGCTGGGGGCGAGCTTCTTGATGACGGGTCCGGCGATTGGGTGGTGGTAGACCTGGGGGGAATCGAAGGTGGGGTCAGTGATCATCCGGTAGCCGGCGATCTCGAGGAGCAGGGTCGGTCCTCCAATGAGGGTTGCTTTGACGTCGTCCATAATTTCAGTCCTTTATCGGGTCGGTGGCGGCCGGGGTTCAGCTCTTGCTCGTCATTTGAGCCGTGATGTCTTCCGCCCCGTGCAGGACATAGACGAGCTTGCCGTCATCGTCGAAAGCCGGAGCGTTCAGGGGCTGGAACCACCGGGGCTCGAAAATCCCGTCTGAGTTCTCGATGTCATAGCGAACAGGCGGAAGAATATCGATCTTGCCGGTTTCGACAACACGCTCGATGGAGCTGCGCAGAATCTCTGTTCCCTTGGCGTCAGGGTTGTCCGGGTTGTCCGGAAAAGCCTCGAGGATGTCCATGCCGACGATTCCCTCGCGGCTCTTTCCCGTAGATGCAAGGAACGAGTCAGTGGCAGCGACGATCGTTCTGTCGGGGGTGACGATGATGTATTGGTTCGGCAGACTTTCGAAGATTTTCTGAAAGTCGGGGTTATGTGCATCTGAGGATGACACTTCGACTCCTTTCCCTGATGAGCGACTCTTTCGCGTCTCGTATTGCCATTGCAGCAGGTGGGGCCGCCCCCCACTAGTGCAATACATGGACTGGAAGGAGTCAGCGTCCCTGCTGTTTCGCCGACCAGGGCCTGCCGCAGATGTCGGGAAAAACGGGGATGCCCTTTGGCTTGGGCCATCGGCGGCATTTGTCCCAGATCCCTAGAGTCCGAAGGCGGTTCCGTGGCCATGCTCGAACACGAGGTTGGTCTGGGTGCCTGCGACGGCAGGATTCGATGACAGATGGTCCAGTACGAATTGACGGATGTGCTCGGTATTCCTGGCCGTGATGTGGATCAGGAAATCATCTGCACCGCCAAGAACGAAGAATTGCTTGATCTCGGGCAGGTCCCGCAACTCATTTCCGAAGGCATTCATCAGGTGCCGGGCCCCAGGCCTAAGCCGCACGCTGACCAGGGCCTGGAGGGGCAGGCCCATTGCTTCGGGTGCGACTTCGACGGTGAAGCGCTTGATTACCCCCGACTCTTTGAGCGCCTTGAGGCGGGCAAGACAGGTTGACGGCGCAAGTCCGAGGGCCTCCGACAACGACTGATTGGTACGCCTTGAATTATTGGACAGCAGGCCAAGAAGCTTGTGGTCCACTTCGTCCAATGGCACCTGTTGCAGTTTCTGCGAGTCCGACACTCTGTAACGCTCCTCACAATGCAGGAATTAATGAGCTGCTTCCATTCTGCCGCAGATCCTGCGAGCAGGGCTCACGTTTCCGCATTTTCTGTCATTCTTTTGCCCACAAGCATCAATCCCCTCAGAAAGCATGAGTCATGATCATCTCCGTCCCCAAGGAAATCAAGAACAACGAGTTCCGCGTCGCGATCACTGCCGCCGGCGTCCACGAATTCAAAGCAAACGGCCACGACGTGCTCGTGGAAACCGGCGCCGGCGCCGGTTCCGGCATCAGCGATCAGGAGTACGCCCTTGCCGGAGCCGAGATCGTCGAGACCGCAGAGGAGGCCTGGGCGCGGGCCGACATGGTGATGAAGGTCAAGGAACCCGTGGCATCCGAATACCGGCACTTCCGTGAGGGCCTGCTACTTTTCACCTACCTGCACCTTGCAGCGGAACCCGCACTGACCCAGGCGCTTGTCGAATCCGGTGTCACCGCCATCGCGTACGAGACCGTTCAGGAAGGCCGGGCACTGCCGCTGCTCGCCCCGATGTCCGAAGTGGCCGGCCGGCTCTCCGTCCAGGTCGGTGCGACCTCGCTCATGGCGCCGGCAGGGGGCAAGGGTGTGCTGCTCGGCGGCGTTCCGGGCGTCCGTCCCGCCAAGGTTGTCGTCCTCGGTGCAGGCGTCGCCGGCACCAACGCCGCGGCCATGGCGCTCGGCCTCGGCGCCGACGTCACCATCCTGGACATCAACATCAACCGGCTGCGCGAGCTGGACGCCCAGTACCAGGGCCGCCTGAAGACCGTAGCGTCCAACTCATACGAGATCGAAAAGTCCGTTATCGATGCTGATCTCGTCATCGGCTCCGTCCTGATCCCGGGCGCCAAGGCACCCAAGCTCGTCACCAACGACCTCGTGGCCCGGATGAAGCCCGGCTCGGTGCTCGTTGACATCGCCGTGGACCAGGGCGGCTGCTTTGAAGATACCCACCCCACCACGCACCAGGAACCCACGTACAAGGTCCACGAGACGATCTTCTACTGCGTGGCCAACATGCCCGGCGCTGTCCCGAACACCTCCACCTACGCCCTGACCAACGTCACGCTCCGCTACGCGGTGGCTTTGGCCAACTACGGCGTCAAGGGTGCTTTCGACCGGCTCCCCGCTCTCGCCGGCGGTCTGAACGTGGCGGCAGGCAAGGTCACCCACAAGTCTGTCAGCGATGCCCACGGGCATGACCTCGCCGACTGGCAGGACCTGGTAACGGTTTAAGGCATCGGCCGTGTCTGCCCGATAGAAGGCAGACACGGCCCGCTTCACAGGAAGGGAAAGCATCGAATGGCATTTCACCTGCAACCCAAGTGGCAGCCGCTGATTGGCCAGCCGGTCATTGTTAAACTTCAGGATGAGGAGATCCGGCGCGGAGTTGTCGATGCAGTCACCGACGATGATCAAATCCTGTGGCTCGACAGTGACGGCGCTGAGCCCCGCCGGCTATTTCACCGGGCAGACGGTTTCAACGTGTGGGTCGACTACAAGTGGGAAACCGAGAGGTTCAGCCGTTGCCCTGACTTCCAGCGGGAGGCTGCATCATGAGGGGCGGGCAGTCCAAGGCGGCTGGATACGTACAGCATCGGGAACGGTTTCACAGTGATAATGAATTGTCAGCAGCAATCACCAGGCTGCGTTCCCAACGGGACAACAGTGAAGCGTCAGGTGTTCTTGTCACCTGGCACGGCCCCTGGTCCTACACCCTGGAGCTCTGCCACCGGATTCCTCCCGGGCTCGTCTACGAGTGCATCGCGTCTGAACGACTGAATATGGCACTCTAATTCAGACCCGGCCTGACGGGCCGCGCCCATCAGCGCTCCCCCAGCAGGCTCGTAACCTCAACGACCGTCCTTTCCGATGGGCGCCAGGCACACGGTCCGCGCGAATGATGTGCCCGCAGTACATGTCGATCACCTGAACCGCCACGAAAATGGTCGAAGATGAACAGCCGCAAGCCCCTCCCCTACCTGGTGTGTCAGAGAGCGGGGAGCGCCACCGGCCCTGTGCAACCTGGCAACGACAAAGGAACCCTGATGTCCGAACTCACTGTTGAAAGAGCAGATCTCGGCATGGCATGGGCGGTCAAAGACAGCTTTGTCCGCTACGTGCAGTCCATGCATGACGGACGCATACTCTTGCGTGACGGTGCTGCCGTGACCAATACCCGGCAGTTCTATTTCCCGTTCAAGAGCCTGGACCAGTCTGCCGGTGACCACTTTGTGCTCCAGTTCGGTGGGGAGGCGCGCTTCCTCGCCCACCATGGGCTTATGTCGGTCGCAATTTGCAACCCAAAAATAGAAGTCGGGCCGGACGGGGCATGCCTGTCCATCGAGCAAGGAAACGAGACGGTGCAGCTCGCCGATCTCCGTTTGCCGGCGGTGTCGGTGGAAGACGGCGTAACCATGTGGGCGAATGTCCAGGTAGCGTTGACCAGCGCAGGAGCGGCTGTCTTCGCAGACAGCTACTCAGCCGGAGAGACCCTGGCTCCGCTGACCATGAGAGCACCATCCTTCGTGAAAGTACCGTGACGTCGTCTTTGAGGGAACCTGTTCGACACCGCTTGGGGCCGGTGCTGGGAAACACCTGAAGACACGGGTGCGTTTGTTTGTTGCAAGGAGCTCAAGATACGTAGGCGCTTCAACATACCTGGCCCTTCGCGTTTAGGCATGGTTCGTTTGTTTGATCCGGTAGGGGCGGTGGCCGCCGGCGGCGAGTAGGCATCTAAGTCTGTAGTTAGTGAAGTTGCGGAAGCCACGGGCGATTCTGCGGGTGGTTTCGATGACGCCATTTATCGCTTCGGTGGGTCCATTGGAGGCGCCGTTGGTGTCGAAGTAGGCCAGGATCGCTGCCTTCCATTGTTTGAGCGTCCGGCCCAGTCGTGAGATTTCCGGGATCGGGCAGGACGGGAACGAAGCGATCACTTCGTTGATTAGTTCCCTGCCTCGCTCGGGTCTGGCGTGGTAGATGTTGCGGAGCTTCTGGTAGCACTGCCAGGCCAGGGTGACCTCGTGGTGCGGGTCCCCGAGGGTGAGCTTCGCGTCGAGCCGGGCGGTTTGTTTGTCGGTGAGGTGTTCGGCGCCGACTTGCAGCGCCCGGCGGATGCCGTAGAGCGGATCGCCCTTGCGGCCGCGGTGTCCGAGGGTGTCCTGCTGGACGCGGCGGCGGACCTCATCGACCATGGCCGATCCGAGTTTTACGACGTGGAACGCGTCCAGGACGGTGATGGCTTCTGGCAATTCATCGCGGATTGCGTTCGCGTAGCCACGGAACGGATCCAGGGCCGCTGTCTTGATGCCGGTGGTGAAGGCGGCACCGCGCTCTTTGAGCCAGTCGGCGTAGGCCTTCCCGGACCGTCCTGGAACGAGGTTCAGCAACCGGGCGTGAACTATGCCGCGGGCGTCCCGTGTGTGGTCCACGATCCCGGTGACCATGCCGGATCCCGGCGGGCCCGTGTGTGACCAGACATGCTCGTCGACGCCGAGCGCGTTCACGCCGGCCAGCCGTTCCGTGATGCCGATGCGCCTGGTGGCCTCTGCCTTGATGGCGTCCCAGACGGTGTGCCAGGAAAAGCCGAGCTGATGGGCCAGGGCTGAAACGGAAGTGTCGAAACGCTGCAGCGCGTCGGTCGCCCATGCCACTGCCCGGGCGGTGAGTTTCGCCCGCGGCCCGGCCAACGGGTGTTCCTCGGTGAAGGTGTTCCCCCGGACAGTCCGGGTCGGGGCAGCGCCAGACGCGATTGGCCCACAGCAGCCGCACCGGACGACCGAAACACGGGGTGTCATGGAGACGAACCGGCCGGCGGCCGTGCCCGACCGCGACGACGCCGCAGCCCGGACAGCCACTGAGGGTTTCACCGGTTTCGACGTGCAGAACCAGGCCGTTGGCGGTTGCTGTGACGGAGTTGATGTGGAGGCCCTCGACACCGAGCAGCGCATCCGGCGCGCGTGCACCAGCGGCCACCGGAACAAGACATAGAGTTATTCATGTCAGGGTCTCTTTTGGGTGTTGGTTTGCTTGGCCGCAACCAATTCAAAGAGGCCCTGACCTTATTCCCACCGCACCACGCCGCACCGACAACATCCAATGCCCGGCGGGGACAGTCTCAGCCAGCACTAACCACGCTCATCTGCGAAGGGCCACATACCTGGCGCATCCGATCACGACGGATATGGCATGTTCCCGCCCCCTTGGAATGACTGGTGCCGGGGGCAGGAGGCGCGGCGCCGGATGTCCAGGACACGTCCAAGCCGCAACGGCAGCGCCGCCACACCACTTGGTCTACTGGGAAGCCACTGTTGCGGTCGTTCGGACCAGGTGGGCGAAGCGTCGTGCCATTGCCTCAGTATGCTCCCTCACAATCTGGTCTTGATTCTCGAACGCCTGCATACCATGCCCTGCCCGCTCCATGGCAACCGCGTCATTCTCGTCGACCAGGGATAGCCACTGGCGGTAGACCGCCGGCGACAGCTCAGGGTGAAACTGAACTCCCCACGACATTTCGCCTACCCGGAAAGCCTGATGCGGATATTGGGCGGTCATCCCGAGCCAGACCGCCGAAGGTGGCAGGTGGTCGATCATGTCCCCATGCATGGCCCCGGCGCAGAAAGGGCCCGGTAACCCGGCCATCAGGGGATCCCCGGCCGCCTCGGACCGTAATGCTACCTCTACGACTCCCGCCTCGAGGCCCTGGTCGCCCCTGGTCACCGTACCGCCGAAAGTCTGTGCCATCAGCTGAGCTCCGAGGCATATCCCAAGTGTGGGCTTCCTGTGGCTGGCAGCAGCTGCCATAAGGCTGCGGATGTGGGCAAGCCAGTGATAGACATGGTCGTCCAGCGAGCTCATGTCACCGCCCAGGACCACCAGGGCGTCCTCCCGAAGTATTTCCGGGATCACGTCGTCATTAAATGGCTGGACAATTCTGGTGGTTATACCCTCATCGTGCAGCCACAGGCCGAGACGGTCGATCGGGCAATAGGGATCCGGCTGTATGACGAGGGCCTGCAAAGTGCCGGCGCCTCGGGAAAGATCTGGCTGGTAGGTCATGCTCGAATTCCTTATCGGGCGATCGGAGTTTCCAATACTTCAAGGTAGCGAACGGCATCGCCGCGACCGCAGTGCCATTTGCACATGGAGATCCGAATGTGTGTGCTTGCAGAGCTGAGGCATTGGCGCTTCGGATGGCTGGGGTCGACACTATTCACACCATGGGACGGTCCTTGAACAGGAATTTAGTTTGGGCGGCCGTTGCCGTCACTGAAGAACCGCGCGCTGGCCTTCCCGCACCGCCAACCGTGCGGCAATGCCTGTGGGTAGCCAGTCTCCGGATTCTTCGAAGGAATGACCGATGAGCTGCTCTACGCGCTGGAGGCGTTGCCGGAGCGTGTTGCGGTGGATGTGCAACTTGGAGACCGTGTCCGCAATGGATCCCTTGTTGGATAGCAGCATGGCAACTGTTTCGGCCAACTGGGTTCCATTTTCTGCGTCGTAGCGCATGAGGGACCTGAGTTCAGCGAGCACGTCCTTGATCTCCGCAGACATCCCTTCCCCTACGAGCGGCACGTCCTGCAGATGTTCTATTTCGCTGAAAGAGGTGACCCGTCTCCCGGACGTCCTGGCAACCAGTTCTGTCCATGCCAGTGCGGTCTCGGCGTCGGAAAGCGCAGGCTGCAGGGAAGCGACATCGCGGGCCACCGGACCGAGGCCGGCGAAGGCTGAGACGCCGCGGTGTTCGTCGAGCTCAGAAAGAGTTGTCTCCAGCTTCGCCTTGATCTCCTCTCCCGTACCGGAGGGGGTATCAATAAAGAGCAGGCTGAGGGGTCCCTCCGTGAAGACGAGGGACCGTGGGCCGGCCAGTTCCTGCAGGTAGGGGGCAATGCGCCTGGACACCGCATCCGAGTCGAATTTCAGCCGTTTCACCCGTACCAGGACAGGCAGTGTGCGGCCCTTTGACCAGCCTGACTCCTCCAGAATGCGGGCGAATGTGCTCGTGCCGACGCTTCGAAGCAGGCGTGAAGCATGGGAGGAACCTACCGATTCCAGTTCTACTGCTTCAAACAGGGCGGCCAGTTGGGAGCAAATGGCGCTGAGTCGGTCAAGTTCCCTGGCGGAATAGCGGCGTGGACGGTAGCAGGTGACGATGCCCCGGGTGCTCGTCAGGCCGAAGGAAACAGATATCCGCTCATGTCCGGCGAAGTTGGATTCGATAAATTCGGAGGTTGCTGTTCGTGAGTGAGTGGTTCGAACCACTGTTCCGCTTCGCTCGCCCTTGTCCATTGCGATGGCAGTGGGCGGGGATGTGGCTGGACCACGACCGAAATATTCGATGACGCAACCGTCGGAGCTCATGTGCTTGAGGATCGACTGGGCGGCCACTTGAGCGCATTGCAGAACCGAAGTGGCGGAGTTGATCGGGAAATCTACAAGGAAATGTGCTGCTGCAGACTGACGCCGCAAGTCATCAACAGTCTCAGCCTGCAGCAGGCCGCTGGCAAGCAGCATGCCCACCTCGTCGGCAATCAGCTTTGACTCCCACGTGAAGGTTTCCTCGACATACGACCAGAGGCTGAATACACCCAGGAGCGTCCCGGTCGGAGCCACGATCGGGACTACCAGCATCGAGTTGAAATCTTCTTCCTGCAGTTCGCTGATGCTGACGAACCGCGGATCCTGCTGAATGTTTTTGTTAAGGACAACTGACTGCCGGGTAAGCCCCACCCAGCCGGTTACCCCCTCGCCGAGGCGAAGGGTGACCCTTCCAACTTGCTGGCTCTGCACTCCAGCGGTACCTGCACGCATAACAAGAACTTGTTCCTGTTCATCCCACAGGTAGACGAAAACCCCTGCTGAGTTTGTTGCCCTGGCAACCAGGTCCACTGCCCTTTGAGCAAGCGCGAGCGGATCGGGTCCTTCCATCATGAGCTGCGTGAGCTCAGACAGGGTATCTGCCCGGAGCTCTGCTATTTGGAGTTTTTGGCGATAGTCAGCCGGCAGGACCTCGTTCGGTTGCGGCGCCGCGGGCTCAGCAGGGGTATTCATCTTTTCAGCTTAGGAGGCTCATGCCCATGGAGGCCCGACTGAACTGCCTTGGCGCGTTGACGCCAATCCAGGCCGCCTCCTCCTCCGCGGATCCGATCCGGTACAAGGCGGCGTTGCGTTCCTCGGCAGCGTAGACCTGCACAAGTTCGCCTTCCGGCGGAAGCATCCCGTGTACCTGGACCTTTCGACCAAACTGCTCCGTCCATCCGTACGGAGCCTGTTCCAGTTCCATGGATTCGAAGCCGGCGAAGTATTCAGCCAGGGCTGCACCGTGCCGTTGCGCCTGAGTCCAACTCTCGAACCGCCGAAACGTTCCGTCCTCGGCCTGCCGTGCCGAAACGTCTCCGATAGCGAAGATCCCGTCAGCGATTTCACCGCTGGTCAGCAGCGCCTTCCCGTCGGCAGTGCAACGGACTCCGTTGGAAATGTCGAGGTCGCTGTAGGTCAGCCATTCAGTATTGGGCCGGGCGCCGACAGCGCTGATAACAAGGTCGGCGTGCAGGTCCAGGCCGCTGACCTGGACTGTCCATGCGGCATCGGTTTTCTGAATGGACTCCACAGCAACTCCAAAGTGGGTTACAACACCGGCCGAGTGCATCCATGCCTTTGCTTCTTCCCCCAGATGTCCTGAAAAGAAGCGCTGCATTGGTTGCGGAGCCAGATCCACTACGGTGACCGCAAGCCCACGCTGGGCCAGTGTGGAGGCGAGCTCCGCACCAATGGTTCCGGCGCCGATGATGATCGCACTGGCAGCCCCTGCATCCACGGCATTGCGCAGGGCGAGGGCATCCTCGGCGGTTCTCAGGCTGAGAACGCCTGCCGGCTCTTTTGGCAGTCTGATGGAACCGGCTCCGGATGCGATGACGACCGCGTCAGCCGCCACTTCTCCGAGCTTGTCCAGCAGAACAGTCCGCTTGTCAGGGAGCAGCCCGATCGCCTTTGCGTTGAGGATCGGCGTAGCCTCCGGCCACCACTCGGCCGGTTCGACGGAACCAGTGCCTAAAAGAAACTGCTTGGACAGCGGGGGCCGGTCGTAAGGCGCATTCGGGTCGGAATCTATGACGATAAATTCGCCTGCAAACCCAAGCTCACGGCTGCGTTCAATCAGCATCGCCGATGCAACCGAAGCGCCAATAATCGCGACCCGGTCTGGCAGATGTGTCACGACGCCGAAACCTCTGCGGCTTTTTCGCCGGCCTCGGTCGATTCCCGTTCAAGGATTGCCCGTTCAGGGCAGTTCCGGATGGCCTTGCGGACGTTCGGCTCGTCGCCGCTGTTTTCGCGGCCAGGAATGACGTGCGCATAGCCTTCCTCGTCGATCTCGAAGGTTTCGGGTGCCAGCGCCCAGCACCGGGCGTGGCCCTGGCAACGCCCTCCATCGACCCAAAGTTCTCCCATAGTGATCAAGCTCCAATCTTGAGGGTAAGCGGGCCGACGCCGTGCCACGGCTCGTCGTCATTCGCCCGTTCAAAGTGAGGGACAGCCTTCAGGAATTCCTCCATGGCAATAACCATCTCGGCGCGGCCAAGGTTCGATCCAAGGCACCGGTGGATACCGCCGCCGAAGGCCAGATGGCGGTTGTCTTCACGGTCAATCTTGATTTCATTGGGTTCTTCGTAGACCTCCGGGTCCCGGTTGCCCGCGCCGAAGACGAGCACGACGCGTTCCCCGGCCTTGATCTCCTGGCCACGGACAACTGTGTCTGCTTTTGCTGTGCGGGCCATGGCCTGGACCGGAGAAAGCGTCCGCAGGAACTCCTCGGCAGCTGTGGGGATCAGGTCCGGGTCTTCACGCAACTGCTGCTGGGCGTGCGGGTTGCCGGCAAGGTACCAAAGGGCGGACCGGATTGCCCAGGCGGTCGTATCCAGCCCGGCCAGGAAGAGCAGGTAGCAGTACGACAGCAGTTCTTCACGCGTGAGCTTCCGTCCCTTCACCTCCGCTTTCAGAAGCTGGGTGATCAGATCGTTGCTGGCCTCTGCTTCCGGTCCGGCCTTTTCCCGTTCGTCGAGAAGGCGGTCGAAGTAATCGTTGAGCTCGCGTCCGGCCGCGTAGGCCGTTTCAGGATGGGCCGTGCGCTCATAGATGATCTCATCGATCCACCGGTCGAAAATCGGCCAGTCCTGCTCCGGATATCCGGCCAGGCGGCTAAAGATGATTGTCGGCATCGGGCGGGCAAGCTTCGCCGAGACATCAACGACGTCGCCCGCCGCGAGGACCTCCTGGCAGAGCTGCCGGGCGGTCTCCCGCATTCCCGGGCCCAGCTTGGAAACATTCATGGGAGTGAACATCGGCAGCAGGATCTTGCGGAAGTCAGCGTGGGTCGGCGGATCGATGTCAATCGGGATAAGGGGGACATCGGTGCCGAAGGCAGGGAGGAGCATGGAGGGACCGACAGCGAAAGTGTCAGGATCCTGCTCTGCATTGAAGATGTCTTCGCTCTTGGTGATGTACCAAAAGCCCCCATACTTGTCGCTGTGACCGACAGGACCGTTGGCGAGCATGTCCTGGTAGTCGTCGAAAATGTTGTCGAGTGCCCGTCCGTGGAAGTCAAAGTCTGACTTGTTGTGGCTGAGCCCGCGCTCGGTTTCTGTGCTCATGAGAATTGCTCCTGAAGTAGTTGCTCTGACTGTGCGTGTGCCGCGGCCTTCTCCACGAGATCCACGAAGAGAGCCTTCTGGGCTTCGTCATAATCGACCATGTGTTCGGGATGCCACTGCACCCCGATCAGGCTGGCATCATCGGCTTCGATTGCCTCAATAACATCGCCTTCCCGTCCCACAATGCGAAGGGCTTTCCCGAGCCTTCCCAGGCCCTGGTGGTGGTAGCTGTTCACCGGGATGCTCAGGCCTTTAGCGATCCGGGCAAGTTCGGAATCAGGTTCCAGCTGCACCCTGTGCCACGGTTGGTGCGAAGGGTTGTCCTGCCAGTGCCCTCGGTCCGGGCTTACTTCCTGGACCAGGGTTCCGCCGCGAATGACGTTGACAAGCTGCATTCCCCGGCAGGTCGCCAGGACCGGTATGCCACGAAGCATGGCCTCGTTGTAAAGCTCGATCTCGAAATCGTCCCGGATATCGCAGACGTCATAGACCGTGTCGATCGGGTCCTCGCCATACAGTCGGGGGCTGATGTCGCCGCCGCCGGTGAGGATGAGCCCGTCGAACCCTTCAAGGGCCGCATCGGGGATTGTTGCCGTTGACGGAAGAATGGCAGGACGGCCGCCCGCGGCAAGGACGCCGTTGGCGTAGGCCATGTTCTGGACTGTTGAAGGCATCGGGCCGAAGGCGGTATCGACGGTTTGCCGAGCCGCTGAAATGGCAATAAGGGGCGCCCTCATGTCAGTAAACCAGCCAGCCACCGTCGACGTGGATGGTGGTACCGGTCACCCAGCTGGCCTCGTCGCTGGCCAGGAACGCGACGGCGTTGGCAACGTCGGACGGGCGGCCGATACGTCCGAGCGGCGTACGGTCAAGGAGGAACTTCACGGCCTCTTGGTTCTCCAGCACGGACTTGGTGAACGGGGTCTCGATGAAGCCCGGGGCAACAGCATTGACGCGGATCTTGGAAGCCGCGGTTTCGATGGCCAAAGCCTTCGTGAACATCAGGAGTGCACCCTTGGAAGCGTTGTAATGCACCTGGGGGTGCCCGCTGCTGGCGATGACGATATGGGCCTCGACTGATGTGATGTTGACGATGGCGCTGGTTGAATCGTCGCCTCGGGCGGCGGCGCCCTTCTCCAGCAGCGGACGTGCAGCCTGGCTGACCAGGAACGGGCCTGTGGAGTTCACGGCGAAGACCTGGTCCCATTCGGCAACGCCGAGGTCATCGAAGTTGCTGCCCTTGACGATGCCTGCGTTGTTGACGAGGGTGTCGAGCCGGCCGAACTTGGCATCGATCTCGGCCATGCCGCTGCCGACCGAAGCCTCGTCGGCGACGTCCATAACAACAGGAACCATTTCCGGGTGCTGGCCAACCAGGCGCTCGAGCGCGGCCTCGTCACGGTCGAGGGCTACGACGGTAGCGCCCTCCTTGAGCAGCTTTTCTGCGATGGCAAGGCCGTTTCCGGACGCGGCTCCGGTGACTGCGGCGATCTTTCCGGGGTGAGTAGTCATTGGGTGTTTCTTCTTTCTTGGTAAGGAAAATGGTGGATTGAACGCTTCTCAGCGCTGCACTGGGCGCTAGATTCGTTCCAGGTAACGTGCGATTTCGAAGTCGGTGACACTGGTCTGAAGCTTGCGGAGCTCCCAGCGCCTCGTCTGGACGTAGTGCGTGACGAAGGTTTCACCGAAGTACTCCTTGGCGACCTCGCTCTTCTCGAACTGTTCGATGGCCTGGCCGAGTGTTGCGGGGAGCTCCTTTACCTGGTGTCCCTCCTCCAGGGCGTATGCGTTGCCTACCACCCGCTTGGGAGCGGTCATCTTTGTGTCCACGCCGTGCAGGCCGGCGGCGATGCTGGCAGCGATGACCAGGTAAGGATTGGCGTCAGCGCCAGGTACCCGGTTTTCGATGCGCGCAGCACTGCCCGTTGACGGGATGGACCTGATGGCAACCGTACGGTTGTCCAGGCCCCAGGTGGCGCTGGATCCGGCCCATTGCCCGCCTTCGGTCCGCTTATAGGAGTTGATGGTGGGCAGGTAGAGGGCGGTAAGCTCCGGCGCCGTCTCGACGACGCCCGCCAGGTAGTTGTACCCGACGGCGCTCAGCTCGCCGGGCTCCTCGGCATTGGCGAAAGCTGACTTGCCGGATTCCGGATCCCAGAGACTCTGGTGCATGTGCCCGGAGGAGCCGGCCCACTCCGGGTTGATCTTGGCCATGAACGATGCCGTGTAGCCGGCTTCAGCTGCGACCTCCTTGACGGTGGCCTTAAGCCGGAGGGCGTTGTCCGCGGCTGCGAGAGCATCCGAGTAGTGGATGTTCATCTCGAACTGGCCCGGGCCGTTTTCGCTGTTGCTGGCCTCGATGAAAATACCCTGCTCAGACAGGCGGCGGCGGATCTCGCCGATGAGGAACTCGGTGCCTGTGTCCCTGACGAGGCTGTAGGTGTGGCTGCCAGCCGTGATGGGAGTCAGGTCACGCCAGCCGTTGGCGGCAAGCTCGGTTGGAGTCCCCTTGAACAGGTAAAACTCGAACTCGTAGGCGCAGACCGGCGAGTAACCGAGGTCTTCGGCTTTCTTCACAACCCGCTTAAGAATGCTCCGGGGACAGATCGCCGCCGGCTCGCCGGACATTTCGTAGGCATCGCAAATGACGGATGCGACCCCAGGTTCCCCCGGAACAACCTTCAGGGTGTTGAGATCCGGCAGCAGGGTCACGTCAGGGTAGCCCGAGTCCCACCCCGTGTAGCTGAGATCAGAAATGATCTCATCCTGAATGTCCCAGCCGAAGATGATGTTGCAGATGTTTGTGCCGCGCTCAGCGACACTTTCCAGGAAGTACCGGGCGGGGATGCGCTTGCCGCGCCACACACCGTCCAGGTCCACGACGCCCACTTTGAAGGTTTTGATGTCGTTTTCGGAGACGAACTTTTGCAGTTCGTCGTGGGCTGACCTTGCGGCGGTTTTATCCTGCATGTCGATTGCCTCGAGTTCTTGGAGGTCCTCCGGGACCTGTGTGATCGGATTCACTGTGTACCTCTTTATCCTCATTGATATCGGTTACTAAAGACACTAAATGCGGGGTCTCGCGGGCGTATGTGCAAAGTGCACATCATGATTGCCGGCTACATGCATTCGGTAAGCCACGTCACATTTGAGACCGCGTCCCTGCACTCAGGCCAAGGCTTTGTTGTGTTCCTGCCCGGTTCCAGGGGTGCGAAAATCCCCGGAACCGAGCGGGCAGGCAGGCTTAGTAGACGTCCTTGACGTAACGTCCTTCGCCTTTCATGGACTGCAGGTAGTCGTGCGCCAATTCGGGCGTCATTCCACCGTGGCTGATGAGCACGGCCAGCAAGGCTTCGTCAACGTCAGGTGCTATCTGTTTGCCGCCGCACACGTAGACCGAAGCACCGCCCGACAGCCAGGCAAAAACGTCTTCACCTTCCTCGCGGATCCTGTCCTGGACGTAGACCTTGCCCTGTTGATCCCGGGAAAACGCCAGGCTGAGCCGGTCCAGCACTCCATTGGTCTGCAGTTCTTCCATTTCATCCTGATAGAGCCAGGACGGCTTCTCGTGACGGTCCCCGAAGAGCAGCCAGTTCCGTCCCCGGGCCTGTGAGACTTCGCGCTCACGAAGGAAGCCGCGGAACGGGGCAATTCCGACGCCTGGGCCGATCATGATCACATCAGTTGAGCTGTCGTCGGGCAGGTGGAACTCGTGGGCCGGCAGCGGGAACACTTTCATGGCCGTCTTGGTTTCCGCGGCGGACTGGAGGAAACCGCTGCAAGCGCCCGAATGCCGGCGCCCGGCAGCCTCGTACCGCACGGAAGAGACCGTCAGGTGGACACGGTCACCGTCAGCAAGTGGACTGGATGCGATGGAGTAAGACCGGTGCTGCAAAGGCCGCAGCATTGGGATGAACTCGTGCGGATCAACATCTGTTGATCTCGTTTCCTGCAGGACGTCCAGCATGTCCCGTCCCCACAGCCAATTCTCCAACGCCAGGCGATCACCGGACTCGACGAGGTTCCGCACGGGATGATCGGGCGCGAGATCTTCAACCAGCCAGGCCACGATGCCCAGATGAGGCAGCCGAAGCTCATAGTCGTTTTGGAGGGACTCGCGTACTGTCTTGCCGTCGTTACCGAACACCTCGCTTCCCTCGAGGCCCAGAAAGGCGAGGAGGTCATCGACGAGCTCGCCGGAGTTGGCCGGGATTACGGCGAGTGAGTCACCCGGCCGGTAGTTGCGGCCGTCGCCGCTGACCTCCAGCTCATAGTGCCAGACCTCTTTTTCAGACTCCGGAGCGCTCAGGAGGCGGGCCTCGACGACAGTGGCCGTATCAGGTTCCCGGCGGGTGGTTTTGGGCTGCTCAGCGGGCGTTGTTCCCGGGGCGGAGGAGGCTTGCGGGGTTTTGCCTGGCTTCTTGGGAACAACTGTCTTGAAGGTCTCAAGCATGCCCTTGATCCACTTGCCCGACGTCAGGTCATAGTCGACATCGCAGTCAAGGCGGTCAAGGATCCGCTTGCCGCCGAGTTCGCCAAGACGTGTGTCAAGGTCGATGCCGGCCTTGCAGAAGTCTTCGTACATCGAGTCGCCAATGGCAAGGACCGCGAAGGGCACATCCTCAAAGAGGTCTGCGCCAGCGCTCTGAAGTTGATCCCAAAACGGTTGCGCGTTATCGGGCATGTGGCCGTTGTCGTGTGTGGCGGTAACGATCAGCAGCCGGTCCTTGCGCGCCGCATCTTCGGGGGTGAGCATGTCCAGGCTCATCAGCTCGGCTGCATAGCCCTGGGCGTTTGCCTTGTCCACGATCTTGGATGCCAGGAATTCTGCGTTCCCGGTCTGGCTGCCGTAAAGCACGCTCAGGGTCTGCACAGCACTGTCTGTTGCACCGGAAACTTCGGAAGAGATGCCTTGGTCGGTGCGGACCAGTTCCCCTGTCTCAGTTGTCACGATCAGTCCTTACAAAGACGGTTTTGAGTTCGGTGTAGGCCTCGATGGCTGCCTGGCCCAGTCCGCGGCCGATGCCGGACTGCTTGAAGCCGCCGAAGGGCGTTTGCATCCGGATCGAAGAGTTGGAGTTGACGGACAGAGCCCCGGACTCCACTCCCCGTGCTGTCCTGAGTGCCTGGCCTACATCGTTGGTCCAGATGGAGCCGCTGAGCCCGTAGATGGAGCTGTTTGCCAGGGCGATGGCTTCTTCCTCGGTGTCAAAGGGGATGACCGAGGCGATGGGGCCGAAGATCTCATCAGTTGCCACCCGGCTCTTGGGGTCCGGCGCAATAACGATCCGCGGTGCCATCCAGAAGCCGGGACCCTCCGGTGCCTCGCCTGCGGTGACAACGTTCAGTCCGTCACCGAGGAAGCTGGACACGGATTCGCGGTGGCTGGCCGATACCAGAGGGCCGAGATTTGTTGTGGCATCGAGCGGGTTACCGATCTTCAGGGCGCGGGTCGTTTCGATGAACCCTTCAACGAACTCGTCGAAGACTCCCCGCTGAACGAGAAAACGGCTGCGGGCGCAGCAGTCCTGACCAGTGTTGTCGAAGACAGACATAGGCGCCGCCTGGACGCACTTTGCAAGGTCTACGTCGTTGTAGACGATGCTGGCGGACTTGCCACCCAGTTCGAGGGTGACCCGTTTCATCGTCTTGGACGCTGCCTGGATAATCGACCGGCCGGTTTCGGTGGAACCGGTGAAACTGACCTTGTTAACGCCGGGGTGTTCGGCAAGGGCGTTACCGACGCGTGCCCCAGAGCCGGTGAGGACCTGCAGCGCGTCGCCGACGACGCCCAGTTCGTTCACGATTTGGCCAAGACGGACAGTGGACAGCGGGGTGAGGGCCGCAGGCTTAACGATTACGGCGTTGCCGCAGGCGAGGGCAGGTGCGATACCCCATGACGCGATCGGCAGAGGGAAGTTCCACGGGGAGATGACGGCTACGACGCCCATCGGCTCACGGAAGGTCATGCTGATGCCACCGTCGACGGGAATGGTGTCGCCGAGGATCTTGTCGATAATGCCCGCGTAGTACTTGAAGCATTCGGCTACTCCGAGCACTTCCTGCCGGGCGGCGGCCAGCGGTTTGCCCACGTCGGTTGATTCGAGCAAGGCCAGCTCGTCGGTGTGCGCGATGACAGCGTCCGCGATGGCCCAGAGGGCGTCACGGCGTTCGGCGATAGGCTTCCGCGCCCAAATGCTCTGCGCCTTCCGGGCACGCTCGACGGCCGCGTCAACCTCAGCCAAGTCGTACGAAGGGACTTCACCAATCAGTTCCTCTGTAGCGGGGTTGTAAACGGAAATAATGCTGCTCATACTCGGGTGCTCCTTCAGGAGAGTGGATTTCGTCAAAGATTCCTAGTCCCATGTGGAGTCTGGGAAGCTCCGTTGGTATCGAGCATGCCCGGGCTCCGGCCAGGGAGCGAGTGCGACGGGCACCACATCGATGTCAGGCATGTGCAACATGCACACCGGGGTGACATGCGCCAAAACTGTGCATTGCGACCATGAGCGGTGGGGATAGTGTGCAGAGCTGACACAGCAGCGTGTAAGGAGCGACTTTAGGCTGTAACCCAGTTCACAGCAGCCGTGGCAAGGGGGCCACGACTGCAGTTGGATTTCAGCGGTGCTACTCATTTTCGCCCTGTCGAAAGCATCGTGAAATGACTAGGCTTCAAACGTCCGGGAGGGACGAATGGCAACTAATAATGTTCAATTTGAGCCGGTGGATGCCGGACCCAACGGACTCCTGACCCCCGACAAGTTACTCGGCCGCGGGCTAGGTGTCGGATCAATCGTGTTCATGGTTGTGGCTGGTGCCGCACCGATGACAGCTGTCGTGGCCGGCTGGCCTGTGGTGGTATCTGCCTCGGAAAGCACGGGCGGTCCACTGTTCTTCCTCATCGCCACGGCGATCCTGTTTCTGTTCGCGATTGGCTTCACGCGTATGACGCCGTTCGTGAAAAATGCGGGGGCCTTTTACACCTACATACAGACTGGCCTCGGCCGGGGCATGGGGCTAGGGGCTTCCACCTTTGCACTGGGTACTTACCTGCTCCTGTTTCTTGCGCTGTGTTCATACTTGGGATCAGCGGCCCAGACCACTGTTCACGATCTGGGCGGCCCGGATCTGCCTTGGTGGCTGTGCAGTCTGGTGCTGATGGCGATCTGCGGTGCTCTTGCGTACCGGGACGTCGAGCTCTCCGCCAAGGTGCTGGGTGTGGTCCTGGTCATTGAAACGGTCGTTCTGTTGGCAGTAAACATCGGGGTGGTTGTCCACGGCGGTGCGGAAGGTTTGAGCGGTGACTCACTGTCCCCCGCCCGTCTGGGTGAAGGTGTCCCGCCGCTGGGCGTCATGTTTGCCTTCTTCTCATTCATTGGTTTTGAGGCCACCGCTGTTTTCCGCAACGAAGCGCGTGACCCCGACCGCACAATACCGCGCGCAACGTACATCGCCGTCCTCGCTGTCGGCATCTTCTACACGTTCACCGCATGGGCCATGCAGGCCGGTATCGGTGACAGCAACATCGTTGAAGTGGCTACGAATGATCCCACCAGCATCGTGGTCGGTTTGGCCGCGAAGTACGTCTCCCCTGTCCTGGCAACTCTCCTTCAAGTCTTCCTGATCAGCAGCCTCTTCGCCTGCATTCTCACGTTCCAGAACGTGCTGACGCGCTACCTGTTCACCCTCGGAACGCAGGGCGTGCTCCCCTCCGGGCTTGGCACGGTCCATCCCCGACACCGAGCTCCTTCCAGGGCCTCGTTGACTGTGTCGGTCGTGGCAATTGCCCTGCTTGGGGTCGAGGCGCTCCTCGGGCTAGACCCGGTGACGCAGGCGTACACCTGGTTTTCGGGATCAGCAACACTCGGCGTGGTGGTTCTGATGGCCCTCACGTCATTCTCGGTGCTCGTGTTCTTCCGGAGAAAGGCAACAGGAAAGCTGTGGGCCACGCTGTTTGCTCCCGCTCTTGCTGTGATCGGTCTCGGCGCGATTGTCTTCCTGGTCGTGCAGAACTTTGGGCTTCTTGTCGGCGGTGACCTGGCTGCAGGCATCCTGCTAACGGTCATGGGAGCCCTGTTTGTCGGCGGTTTGGTGACCGCACTGGTGATGCGCTCAAAACGGCCCGAAGCATACGCCGCGCTTCTGCCCCCGGTATCAAGCCAGGAGCACGAACCGGCCAAAAGCGAGAACTGCGCTACGGCGGAAAACAAGAGCTAACCCCCCGGGATTCCGGACTCGTGCCGGGCCCGAGGCACTGCTGTGGTGACCTCCAGAACGACGTCACCACAGCAGTGCCGAACCCGTTGATCTCTGATCACCCCACTTCTGGTCATACCTGACGGGGTCAACTCGATGGCCCGGCCTGCATCTTCTGAGGCCTGTGCAACACCGCCGGACCTCCACTGAGGCAAGCGACCATCTATCAGCCCTGGTACAAACGCCTCAGAAGGCTCGCCAGGACAGTAAAGGAGTATTCCATTTCTGAGAGCGCTCTGTTGAAGCAGACCATTGATAAGACATACCCGGTGGTCACCCATGGCCGGGGGGTCTACTTGTATGACTCAGCCGGTCTGCAGTACCTGGACGGGTGCAGCGGGGCCATGACTGCAAACATCGGCCATGGCGTAGAAGAAGTTGCAGAGGCGATGAAGGCGCAGTCATGCCGGGTGGCCTTTACTTACCGAACCCAGTTCACGAATGTGCCCGCCGAGGCCTTGGCAAGGCGGCTCACCGATCTGGCACCGGGAGACCTTGACTGGGCATTCTTCGTCAACAGCGGATCAGAGGCGTCCGAGTTCGCCATCCGGACAGCAGTCAGCTACTGGCGCGAAAGGGGGCTCCCGGGCAAAGTCAAAGTTCTCGGCCGGAACATCAGCTATCACGGCATGACCATGGGAGCCCTGTCAATGTCGGGACATGCAGCACGCCGCCCCGACTACGGGCCGTTGTTGCATGCGTTCTCCTTCGCCCCGCCGGCCTACGCGTATCGCTTCGCGCAGCCGGGCGAGAACGAAGAAGCATACGCGCTGCGGGCTGCGCAAGCCTTCGAAGATGCCATTCGGAACGAGGACCCTGGCACGGTCGCAGCAGTGATCGTGGAACCGATCGTTGGAGCCGCCGGCGGGGTCCTGACGCCTCCGGCTAGCTACCTCTCCCGGTTGCGCGAAATCTGTGACCGGTTGAATGTGCTGCTGATCATTGATGAGGTCATCACGGGCGTCGGGCGGACGGGAGATTGGTTTGCGAGTTCCTACGAGAACGTCGTCCCGGACCTTCTTCTCATCGGTAAAGGATTAAGTGCCGGTTATTCCCCTGTTGCCGGCGTCCTGCTCCGAGGCCATGTTGTCGAGGCGCTCAGGGAAGGCAGCGGTGTCGCTCCGTTCGGGCACACCTTTTCGGGGAATCCCCTGGGGGCAGCCACCTGCCTGGCGGTCCTGGACTTCATGGAACGCCGGAACGTCCTTGCAAACGTCCGGCAGCGGGGGAAGCAGCTCAAAGAAGGACTGCTCTCCCTGGCAGCCAGGTACCACTGCATGGCCGATGTCCGTGGCCGGGGCCTGCTGTGGGGCTTCGAGTTCGTTACGGACCAGGAAAGCAAGCAGGCGCCCGATCCTGCGCTCGGAGCGGCCAACACCTTCGTGCAGGAATGCCTCGCCCAGGGGCTTATTGTCTATCCGGCAGGCATTGCTCCGCTGAACAACGCGGTGATCCTGTCCCCGCCCTTGGTGATCAGCGAAGAGGAGACCCGGGTACTGCTGGCGAAGCTGGAGGAAGCCCTTCGCGCCATGGAACACCATGTTGAGCGGTGGGCCGCTGTGGATGACAGCCGGAGCGGATCCCGAGTTGGAAGCGGAAGCTGTCTTTAATCCCTGTCATTCCACCATGTGCCGACGCTGGTCACCTTGCACATAGTGGCCGTAAAGGCTGTTCCCTCCACACACTTTTGAAACTCTGCCAGGGCCGAAGATGGTCGAAGCGATCCATCTGCAAATGCCTAAACCCTCAAGGAAGCCAAGTGCCTACACCCATTCTTGCCGCCGTACTGGAAAAGCCCGGAACACCTCTCCAGATCCGCGAGCTGCTGCTGGATGATCCGGAGGACCATGAGGTCCTCATCCGGACGGAGCGAGTT
Organism: Paenarthrobacter sp. C1; assembly: GCF_049315185.1. Lineage (NCBI taxonomy): Bacteria > Bacillati > Actinomycetota > Actinomycetes > Micrococcales > Micrococcaceae > Paenarthrobacter > Paenarthrobacter sp. C1. Next base: position 2,879,652 of record NZ_CP186052.1, read on the forward strand.
GGCCTTTGCCACAGCGATCTGCACTACCTGAAGGGGGCCCTGGATATCTCCCTGCCGGCGGTCCTCGGACATGAAGTCGTAGGCATTGTCGAGCGCGTCGGCTCCGGCGTCACAAGAATTAAGACTGGAGACCGCGTCGTAACAACCATAACCCCGTCCTGTGGCGCTTGCCGCAACTGCATCAGCGGGCGCCCGACCCAGTGCGAACGGGTCGACTCGATGCGTGAGCGGCAGCGGCCCAGACTCATCTCACATGATGGATCAAGCGTCGAGTCGCTCGGCGGTATCGGCGCATTTGCGGAGGCCTTCTTGGTGAAAGAGGCATCCGTTGCAGTGGTCGGCTCTGACCTGCCTCCCCAGGTGGCATGTCTTCTCGGTTGCTGCATCAGTACAGGAGTCGGCGCGGTCATTCACGGCGCAAAAGTAGGGCCAGAGGATACTGTCGCCGTAATCGGCTGCGGCGGCGTCGGAATAGCCGCCATCCAGGGTGCAAGGCTGGCTGGGGCTCGACGGATCATTGCCATTGACGCCGTGCCCGCGAAGCTGGAGCTCGCCCGCAACTTCGGTGCCACGGACACAGTTCTCTCATCACCTGACCCGACAGAAACACTCATCCAGGTCCGGTCACTTCTTCCCCAGGGTGTTAGCCATGCAATCGAGGCGGTCGGCCGCAGTGAGACAGCGGAACTCGCCTTTTCGCTCCTGAGCCCGAACGGAACCGCCAGCATACTCGGTCTCATGCCCACCGGGTCCGAACTGCGTATCCCCGCAGATGCACTCATCTACGGCGACCGACACCTCCAAGGCGCGTACATGGGTGCGAACAGGTTCCTCAGCGATGTCGACATGTTCACCGACCACTACCTGAACAATCGGCTGGATCTCGATGGAATGGTTACCAAAGAGCTGCCCTTCGACCGCATCAACGAGGGATTCGAAGCGATGGCGGATGCGTCGACGATCCGCGTCGTGCTGAACATGACCAACAGGCAATCGTGATCCAGATAACTGCGTAGATCGTTGCGGCGTCGGCCTGGTTACCGGTGATCGCGATCTTGCTTTGCGCCACAGCCGGGCCGGAACGAACGTTAGGCCGCTGCACAGCCTTCCGAACATGAACAGCAAACATCGGGGGCCAGCCCCTGCCGTCACTGGTTATGGACGACAAAACCCACAAACGAAACCAGAGGAGCAACCCTTAAATGACTGAAGGACTAGCCCAACTGACTGATATTGCCCCCGACCTCGTCGAGCAACGCTCCTTTGTCAATGGCACATGGCTGCAGCTCGAGGAAAACGGCCGCTACCTTACCAACCCAAATACTGGCGAACCCCGGCAGCCGATGCGCAAGACCGCAAAGGATGATGTCGAGCGGGCACTCGCGGCAGCAGCGACCCTTCACAGGTCCGGGAAACTTGAAGACATCAAACTCCCGGACCGCCTTGAGCTCTTGACGAAGGTAGCCGCGTCCCTCGATGCGAAGAGCGAAGAAGTCGCCCTCCAGGACAGCATCAACACCGGGGTTCCTATCCGCACCACCCGCCTGATTGCCGGTGCACTGGGTGACAGAGTCCGCGGAACTATTGCTGAAGCGGAACAGCTTGGTGAATCGGAGACCCTTGACCATGCCAGGTCTGTGGTCATCCTGCGCAAGCCCCTCGGCCCAGCCCTCATCGTCGGCCCCTGGAATGCCCCAACGTTCACCGTGGTCGGCAAGGTGGCGGCAGCCATGGCGGCCGGTTGCCCCGTCATCCTCAAACCCTCCGAGAACGCCCCCAGCGGTTGCCAGCTCTTCGCTGAGGCGATCGTGTCTGCCATGACCGAACTGGGATACCCGGGCGCCGCGTTTCAGCTGATTCATGGGAATTCGGAGACAGGAGCACTGCTGACATCGGACCCCAGGATCGAGGCTCTTTCATTTACGGGTGGCGATTCCGCAGGCCGGACGGTTGCGCAGGCTGCCGCGTCCAACCTGGCGGTCATGCAGATGGAGCTCGGATCCAACAATCCCGTGATCATTCTGAATGACGCCGACGTCAGCTCGGCGGCGCGGTCCATTGTGCAGGGCATGACGCGTCTCAACGGCCAGTGGTGTGAGGCGCCAGGCAAAGTACTGGTTGACGAGTCGATTCACGACCGTTTCGTTGAAGCTATGAAGTTTGAACTCAGTAAGCTTCGGGTCGGAAACGCCTTGGATGAGTCGACGCAAGTGGGTCCCCTGGCATTCCAGCGGCAGCGTGATGGCTTGAAAGCCTCAGTGAATCGGCTCCTCGAGCTGGGGGGAAAGCTCGTCACTGGCGGCGAGCTGCCGGGTCTTGACGGCTGGTTCATGGCACCGGGGATGATCGTCGGATGTGCCGCCGAGGCCGCCACGGAAGAGCTTTTCGGGCCGCTGGTAACGGTACATCCGGTGCATTCGGTCGAGGAGGCACTTGCCCATGCGAACGGCCCCGCAACCGGCCTGGATGCCTACGTATTCGGTGCCAATGAAGCAAGGGCCATCGAAGTGGGATCCCGTATTCGTGCCGGTGAAGTCCGCATCAACGGCACATTCATGAGCGACCTCGCCGGCAGTTCACGCCAGAGCTTTTGGGGCACCAGCGGTATCGGTGGCCACGGTCCGCAGTATGGCGTCCGCTTCTTCACCGGCGACCGCGTGGTTGGCGTGGACAGGACGGATTCCCCGCTCTAGGCGCCATATCCGACCCCAACAAGCGTAGGCCAGGCCCCGTGGGGGCCTGCGACAAACAGTCCGGGAACGTGACGCGTGGCTAAGACGGGGGTCCGCGTCCTCTCGGGAAAGCAGCAGGCCAGAGCCTGGCAACATGAGACGAGAAAGTCCTTCAATGACAGATACTTCAACGACAGATACGGTGCGGTTTTCACCGCTGAGTTTCCTTGAGGACGCCACAGCGGCGATCCCGGCCTATGGAAGCGACCTGGTCGATTTCCGTAGGGAAATGCACGCCGATCCTGAAGTCGGCCTGTATCTGCCCCGCACCCAGGCCCGGGTCCTTGAGGCACTCAAGGGACTCGACCTCGAAATAAGCCTGGGAAAAGCAGCCTCGTCCGTGGTTGCGGTACTACGCGGCGGGGCCACCCAGGCCCCCGTCGGGAGCCGTCCCACTGTACTGCTCAGAGGTGACATGGATGCCCTTCCTGTGGCAGAAAAGACGGGAATACCCTTTGCCTCGACTAATGGAGCGATGCATGCCTGCGGTCATGACCTGCATACAGCGGGCCTGATTGGTGCCGCCCGGTTGCTTTCGTCCGTACGTGACAGCCTGACCGGTGACGTCATCTTCATGTTCCAACCGGGGGAGGAAGGACATGAGGGGGCCCGCATCATGCTGGAGGAAGGCGTTCTTAACGCAGCCGGCAGGCGACCGGATGCTGCCTACGCCTTGCATGTCGTTTCGGACATCCCGTCAGGCGTGTTCACGACCCGTGCCGGCTCCTACATGGCTGCCTTCGGAGATCTGTCCGTCAAGGTTATCGGGCGTGGCGGGCACGGTTCACGCCCCTTCCAAGCTCTGGATCCCATACAGGTAGCTGCTGAAATGCTTGGCGCGCTCCAAACGTACATCACCCGGCGATTCAACGTTTTTGATCCCGTGGTACTGTCCGTGGGCCAATTCCATGGCGGTTCCGCCTCTAATGTCATACCTGATTCGGCGGAATTCAGGGCCAGCGTCAGGTCTTTCAGCCCCGGTGTCGAAGCGCGGCTCGCACAGGAGTTGCCGGATCTCATCCGGCAACTGGCGACTGCTCATCAACTGACAGCCGAGGCAACGTTCACTCCGGTTATGCCGGCCACCGTCAATCACGAAAGTGACGCCGAACTCTGGGGCAGGACCGCACGGACGTTCTTCGGAGAGCACCGGTTCGTGCCCAGCCCGTCCCCCAGGACCGGCTCTGACGATTTCTCCCGTGTCCTCGTGGAGGTCCCAGGAGCGTACGGGCACCTCGGAGCTGGGTCTCCAGATATCGACCCCATGGAGTGGGCCCCCATGCACTCGCCCAGGGCAGTGTTTGACGACAGTGTCCTCGTCGACCAGACACAATTTATGGCGGGCGTGGCGCTTGGAAAGCTCCAGGAGTTGGAGGTCCTGGGGTAGCCCCGGGCGCAGCTCGGAGGGCTTCCGGAGCGGCCCACGCCTCACTTGAGGCAGCGGACCTAGCAGGACCGGTCTCGAAGCCCCGAATGGATGGCAGTTCAACCACTATCAGATTGGTACACCCAACGTGACGTCAGCGCCCCATCCGGGTCCTGTCACAATAGAGTCCTCTTCTTTCCTTCCTGACAAGGACACGAGTGGGTCCTGGAATGCAATCTGACACATGGGGGCGAAGACGTTCTCCCCTTTGGAGCGCACAGCCCACCCATGGACCACTTCCGCCTTACCCCTGGCACCCGTGGCGCAAGCTGCTAACTCATGCCTACCATCCTTCTTACCGTTGGCCCGGTCGTCCTGGCGGGGTCGATGCAGGCGTGCGAAAGAATGTGCCGAGGCCCAGGGCTGATGGAGTTCAGTACCATCTGAAGACCAGACACTGTTAGCAATAGGGGTGGGTCCGAGAACGTTGCCTCATATGACCAATGAACCCCTCCGTGACTGATCAGGACCCATCTCACTAGATCTGACCGTCTTGCCGGAGACCGCCGCCCAGGCGAGGGCAGCAGCTCGGCCGGGCTCGTGCAGGCGCTGCATCCGCGATGAAAGTCACGAGCACGTTTTGACTGCAATTCAGCCACCGCTCGCGCCTTCACGCATGCATGGTTAAGGACATAGACCCGGCGGCCCCGTCAGCAGCATATGGTGTCCGCCGGCGGCAGCGACTTCCAACGCTTGCCGGGCTTCCTCCTGCCCTGAAACGTCGCAAAGGTCCGGCACCACCGGCACTTCAACGGCGTCAATCTCCGGGACATCCTCGTCCATGGGATCGTAGTCCAGGGCTAGGTCCTTCGGGTCTGCGCCAAAATCATAGGCGAGCCGTGCCAGCGTCATATAGCCTCGGACGTTCGCGCCGGGCACCAAAGCAGCCTCGGCAACATTCGCCTCCGCCACCACGATGTCCGGATACCCGGCTTGCACGGCAGCCATGACGGCGGGCAGCATTCCCCGGACCGGCCTCAGCCTGCCGTCCAGGCCAAGCTCGGCGATAAAGACTGTTCCATCGATAGAACGGATGTCCTCGGCAGCACGAAGCACTGCCATTGTGATGGCGAGGTCGAAGCCCGATCCCCGTTTAGGCAGTGACGCTGGGATCAGGTTGGCCGTGATCTTCCGGCGGCTCAAAGGTATTCCGGAGTTCTGCGCGGCTGATCGGATACGTTCCTTGGCCTCGTTCAAGGCGGCGTCAGGGAGCCCCAGGATCACAAAGTTCGGAAGCGTCTGCCCAATGTCGGCCTCCACTTCCACGATGTAACCGTTCAGGCCCACAAGGGCAACACAGTAGCTGCGACCCACCCCCACCTAGCCGACACCCCGCAGGTGCTCAAGCACAGGATCACCGACGCCGCCGTCCACCACCGAGACGACATCGACACGCTGACGCGACGCTTTGAACTCGTGGGTCCGGCACCAACAGGAAAGGAGCCGGTGTAAACGGGCGAGCTTTGCCGCTCCAACAGCCTCGAAGGGGTGCCCGTAGTCCAGGCTGCTCCGGGTTTTGACCTCGGCAACCACCAAGGTGTCACCGTCGATCGCGACGATGTCTATCTCACCCTCCGCACACCGCCAATTGCGATCAATGATCCGCATCCCCTGATCCGTCAGGAAATCCGCAGCCAATGCCTCGCCATTTTGGCCAAGCCGGTCTTTTGCTCTCATGACCATCACCTCCGCTGTCCAGCCTTCCGGCTGGAGGGGGTGAGCGGCAGGGGCTTAGGAGGCTATGTGCGTAAACCCGCCGGAATCAGCGCTGTGGAGGAACAGTGCAGTGAAGCAGGCTAGTTGCCAAGATCTCCGAGATCGCCCAGGCCGCCGTCCTTCGGCAAGGCCAGGTCTTCGCTGCGGGGCAGTTCCTCGACGTTGACGTCCTTGAAAGTAATCACGCGGACGTTCTTGACGAAACGGGCCGAACGGTAAACGTCCCAGACCCAAGCGTCCTGCAGGGTCAAATCGAAGTAAACTTCCCCGTCTGCGCTGCGGGCCTGGAGATCAACATGGTTGGCCAAATAGAACCGCCGCTCCGTCTCTACAACGTAGCTGAACAGACCGACTACATCCCGGTACTCACGGTAGAGCTGCAGCTCCATGTCGGTTTCATAGTTCTCAAGGTCCTCGGCACTCATGGTTCCATCTTTGCACCATCTGCAAGGTGCCATGCGCCAGACCTGCAACAGAAAGCTACAGGATTGCTCTACTCGGGGTCGGGCCCCGTCAGGTGCCAGCTGGTCCGGTGGTACGCGCTGGGACCATGCAGGCGGATGACATCCCTGTGTGCGGCGGTGGCATACCCCTTGTTCACGTTCCAGCCGTAAGCCGGCAGCTCGGAGTGAAGGTCCACCATGATGCGGTCACGAGCCACCTTGGCCAATACGCTGGCTGCAGCAACACTCAGGCAACTCATGTCCGCCTTTACCCTGGTGTGGACCGGTGCCTCGCAGCCGGCGCCCGCCGGGGCAGGATCAAAAAGAGATGCCTGGACCTCGGGTGAGAGCCAGTTATGGCTCCCATCCAACAGGACCAGGTCAGGCGTGACGCCGCCGTCCAGGATGTCACACCACGCACGCGTGCCTGCCAGACGCAAAGCCGCAATAATGCCGATCTCGTCGATTTCCCGGGACGAGGCATGACCTACAGCTGACGCCAGGGCCCATTCACGGACCAGGGGTTCCAGTCTGTCCCTGTCCTCTGGTTTGAGGAGTTTACTGTCGCGGACATCGGCCAGCAGGCCGTGATCGGCAAGGTCGACCACTGTGATGCCAACGCTGACCGGGCCAGCCAAGGCTCCACGGCCCACCTCGTCGACACCGGCCAGCAAGCGCACCCCGGAGGACAGAAAGGAACGCTCAACGTCGAGGGTGGGAAAACCTGCCTGGGCCTTGGCCTTCGCCTTGGCGGGGGTCTTCTTCCGGGCTGTTGCGGTAGCCATTACTTCGCCGGGGTGCCTTGAGGGACATTACGGAAAACGTCCGGATAGTTATCGAGGACGGTCCACCGGTTGATCGGCCACGCGATGACGGTTGCCTTGCCTTCGACGTCCTCTATGTTGACGAATCCACCGTTGACTTCCTGGTGGGCCCGCGAGTCAGCCGAGTGGTTGCGGTTATCGCCCATAACCCACACTTTACCTTCCGGCACGACGACGTCGAACGACTGCGGGGAAGGCAGTTCCGCGGGGTTGATATAGCTTTCATTGAGCGCGACGCCATTGACGCTGACGCGGCCTTGGGCGTCACAGCACGTGACATGATCGCCCGGCAGTCCGATGACGCGCTTCACCAGGTGCTGCTCGCTGGCATCCGGAGCCAAGCCCACGAACTCGAGCGTGCCCCCTACCCAGTCCATGGGGCCGGCGGGTTTCTGTGCCACGGGCGGCAGCCAGGCCTGCGTGTCCTTGAAGACCACGACGTCTCCCCGCGAAAGGTCAAAGGGTCCGGGAACGAGCAAATTGATGAAGATGCGGTCGTAAACGTCCAGGGTGCTCTCCATGGACTCCGAGGGAATGTAGAAAGCCTTGAAGAGGAAGGTTTTCAGCAGGAAGGACAACACCAGTGCAATGGCCACGACAGTGGCGATTTCCTTGATCCACACCAGGGCAGGATTCTTGCGGGGCTTCTTTTGATCCTCTTCAGGCTCTGCTGCACCAGCATCCGGCTCCGCTACACCAGCGGCACTTGCCGTTCCGTCCGGGAGCCGCGAGTCGTCGTCGTACCGCTCGGGGTTCCCAGGAGCTTTGTCCGGCATCTACTGTCCGTTCTTCGATGGTGTTTCGGCCTGCGTGGAGCGAGGCATCTCTGCAAATCTATCAAGTGGCCAGATGATCTGGACCGGCCGGCCGATAACCCGGTCCATCGGAACCATTCCTCCGCCGGGCGCACCCAGCAAGCCACGGGAGTCAGCAGACCGCGAGCGATGGTCGCCCATCAACCAGAGCCGGTCCGGAGGCACCACGACGTCGAACTTCTGCTTGCTGGGTTCGTCTCCCGGGTACAGATAGGGTTCCTCAAGTACCTGACCGTTCACTGTGAGGCGGCCGCCGGTATCACAACACTGGACATGGTCACCCGGCACCCCGATGACCCTCTTGACGTATGTGGTGTCGCTGCCCGTCAGCCCGAACCACTGGGCTGCTGCAGAGGCGGCGTCAACGAATGGACCGCGCCCGCTGCTCAGCGGAGCAAACGAACCCCGCCCATCAAAGACCACAACATCGCCCCGGCGGATCGGCTCGGCACTGAAGTCGGTCCGCGATACCAGGATCCGGTCGCCCGTCATCAGGAGCGGCTCCATGGATTCCGAGGGAATGTAGTAGACATCAAGCCACAGGGAACGGACCAATCCGCTGATGGCGATCGCGAGGACCAGTGCGAGCAAAACAAAACGCCAGCCCTGTTTCCGGGGCTGGCGTTCTGATGTGTCCATGACTCGTATCCCTGTTGCGTTGCGGATTGCTCCGGATACAACCGGGCACGAATCCTGGACCCGTTGCGTAAGTCGCAGGACTTACTTGGCGAAGTCGCGCTTTTCCTTGATCTTCGCAGCCTTACCGCGCAGTGCGCGCATGTAGTAAAGCTTGGCGCGGCGGACGTCACCCTTGGTGACGACCTCGATCTTGTCGATGATCGGGGAGTGTACCGGGAAGGTACGCTCTACGCCGACACCGAAGGAAACCTTGCGCACGGTGAAGGTTTCGCGAACGCCGTCGCCCTGGCGGCCAAGGACGAAGCCCTGGAAAACCTGGACACGGGAGTTCTTGCCTTCGATGATGTTGACGTGAACCTTGAGGGTGTCACCCGCGCGGAACTCAGGAACATCGTTACGCAGCGAGGCTGCATCTACGCTATCGAGGATATGCATTAATCCACTCCTGGTGAACGCCACAGGTCATTCACTTTGGGTTACGGCGAACAAGCCCGCAGCCCGAAGGCCTACCGGAAATCTCCGCCGAAGTTTTATTAGTGTCCGGTTCCGCCACTGATTGGCGTCACCGGGTTGTCCGACTGTTGGCTGAACTCCCCCTGTGGCAGGTGTCAGCCCAGCAGACACAAGGGTTAATTCTGCCATAAGCGCAGCCATCCAGCCAACTGGCGGGACTGGAACTCCCGACGGCGGCGGGCAGCGCTAGTTGGCGGCGTCGCCGCCGTGCCTGGCCTGCAGGCGTCCATCCACCACGTCATAGCCGAGTTCCGTCAGCGCGTTGCGGTCGGCGCGGCTCAAAGCACCGGCGTCGAAATCCGCCAAGAGGTCAGGCCGGCGCTCTGCGGTGCGGCGGAACTGCTCGTGGCGGCGCCACTGGGCAATTTTTCCGTGGTTGCCGCTGAGCAGGATTTCCGGAACATCGTGGTTCCGCCACGACGAGGGCTTGGTGTAGACGGGATACTCCAGGAGGCCGTCGGAGTGCGACTCCTCGATCAGGGATTCCGGGTTTCCGACCACCCCGGGAAGCAGGCGACCGATTGCCTCAACCATGGCAAGGACAGCTACCTCGCCACCATTGAGAACGTAGTCCCCGAGGCTGACGGGGCGCACCGTGAAGTGGTCCCGGGCCCAGTCCATGACGCGTTCGTCGATGCCTTCGTATCGGCCGCAGGCGAAGACCAGCTGCTCTTCTTCAGCGAGTTCGTAGGCCAGCGCCTGGTTGAAGCGTTGTCCTGCCGGTGACGGAACGATCAATACGGGCTTGGCACCTTCGTGCGCAGGCACCAGCGACTCAAGGGCCTGGGCCCAGGGTTCAGGCTTCATGACCATCCCGGCACCGCCGCCGTACGGGGTATCGTCCACCGTCCGGTGCTTGTCGGTGGTGAAGCTGCGGAGATCGTGGACGTTGAGCTCCAGCAATCCGTCCTGCCGGGCCTTGCCTATGAGGGAGAGCTCAAGGGGGGCCAGGTATTCGGGGAAAATACTGACGACATCAATCCTCATTCAGGCGTCATCCCCCGCAGCATCGTTTGCGTCGTCAGAGGAGTCGTCATTGAGCTCAAAGAGTCCCGCAGGCGGGGTGATGAGGATGTATCCGTCCTCGATGTTGACCTCGGGAACGATTTCATCCACGAAGGGAACAAGGATTTCCTTTCCCTCGTCCGTGGTGATTGTCAGCAGGTCCTGAACAGGCAACGTCGTCAGCGCTGCAACCTTGCCCACGACCTGGGATCCAACGCGCGCTTCCAGCCCAACGAGTTCGTGTTCGTACCAACCCTCGTCGTCGTCTTCGTCGTCGAGTTCCTCGGTTTCGATGTACAGCTTGGCGCCGCGGATGGCCTCGGCGGCATTTCGGTCCGCGATCTCCTCGAATCCGAGCAGCAGGATGTCCTTGTTCCACCTGGCACTGCGGACGGTCAGGGGTCCGGCGGACGCCGGCTCCACGACGAACTCGGTTCCGGCGACGAAGCGCTCTGCGGGTGCGTCAGTGAGTACCTGCACCGTTACCTCGCCGCGAATGCCATGGGGTTTACCGATCCGGGCCACCTGGAGCTGCATGGGTTCCTCTGAATTCCTGTTGTTCCGCGCCGCCGGGCAGCCACGGTGTGAAGTGTTGGACAAAGCAATCCGGCCCCTCCACCATATTCGGTGAAGGGGCCGGATCTAAGACAAGCAGTGCTGAGCGCGTTACCGGCGGCGGTCGGTGTCGACGACGTCGACCCTGACCTGCTCGCCACCAGCCAAGGCGGCAACCACAGTGCGCAGTGCGCGTGCGGTCCGTCCTTGACGGCCGATCACCCGTCCGAGGTCCTCCTGGTGAACGCGCACCTCAAGGGATTCCCCGCGGCGGTTGTTCTTGGCACTGACCTTGACATCCTCAGGGCTGTCAACGATCCCACGAACCAAGTGCTCGAGCGCTTCTGCCAGCAACTTACTCAGCCTCGGTGGTCTCTGCTTCAGCCTCGGCCGGAGCCTCGGCAGCGTCGTCCTTCTTGGCCTTCTTGGTGATGGCTTCCGGGATGATGACGGAACCCTTCTCCGGTGCTACGAAAGCTTCCTTGGGAGCTTTCGTCTTCAGGGTGCCTTCCTGGCCCGGGAGGCCCTTGAACTTCTGCCAGTCACCGGTGATCTTGAGGATCGCAGCAACCTGCTCAGTCGGCTGGGCGCCAACGGAAAGCCAGTACTGGGCGCGCTCGGAAGCGACCTCGATGTACGACGGCTCTTCGGTGGGGTGGTACTTGCCGATTTCTTCAATGGCACGGCCATCGCGCTTGGCGCGGGCATCCATGACGACAATGCGGTAGTACGGTGCGCGCATCTTACCGAAGCGCTTAAGGCGAATCTTTACGGCCACTTTTGTGGTCACTCCTGTTTCTGAAACGGGGTTGAACCCGACGTTTTGCACCCGTGGGGCGGGCCATACTAGACGGTTCGAAGGACAAGATACGAGCACGGAGAGAGGGGCCGCACCGATCGAGTACCTGTCTATTGTGCCAGATGCCCGGGTAGATTACGACTCAAGCCCTCCGGGTCGGTGAGTTCTTGGTCACACCAAGGCCCGGTCAGTGCCCGGACCCAGCCCGAGAGGTGGCTATTCGGACCAGACGTAAAGCCCGGCGCGCTCCGTTTTTTCCACGTCCGTGGCCAGAGCGGCAAGTTGCTGAACGTACTGCCGGGACTGGGCGGCGTCGAACGGCATGTCTTCTTGTTCCGCCCAGGCGGAAGCAACGTCATCCAGGACATTGGCTTCACCTTCGCTCTCATACGTGAGCAATTCGGCCAAGGCCCTCACCATCGCTTCGGGAACGCCAAGCAGCGCGTCACTGGTGACGTCCACCAGCGCGAGTTCGTAGTCAGCGCCTGCGGCATGGACGGCCTGGCCGGCGAGGTCGCCCAGTTGTTCCACCTCGAAGTCCGTTATGCCGTTGATGCGGACTGCAGGGCCTGCGGCATCGGCACCTTTACCCAGGGCTGCCGCCCGCTTGAGTGCTTCGTCGTGGGTGGCTACAAAAATTTCGGCAAAGCCCATGGAAAGTACTCTCAATCCTTCGTGCTGACGGGACGTCCGGCGCAGGCCCGCCAGGGTCCCGAACCGTCACTGCCCAGCCTAGTGCAGCACGGGGCACCGACGGGTACTCCGGCGGGATGCTGCCTAGCGAACAGCCACCCGAAGCTTGTTCCGCCACGGATCTTCGAACTGCAGTTCAGCGCCGGTGTGATGGTTCTGCACCCCGGCAACGCGCAAACGGTCCGCCAAGGCCCCGACATCCTCGCTGGATGTAACCTCGATCAACACTTCCCCCAGCCCAAGAGTGTCCTTGCGGGGGCCGGCACCCCGGCTGTTCCAGACATTCATGGCCATGTGGTGGTGATAGCCGCCGGCGGATACGAACAGTGCTTGGCCGTGCCAGCCCGCGGTCCGCTCGAAGCCCAGGGTCCCGACGTAGAAGTCCTGGGCGGTGGCGACGTCACCCACCTGAAGGTGGACGTGCCCGACACCGGCCGCTGCCTGATGCTGGCCCGTGACGGCCTCTTCGCTCAGGTGCTGCTGAAGGAAACGTTGCGGCGGGAGGGCCACGTTGTCCATGACGACGTTCTTGCCGTCCCACTGCCAGGTTTCACGGGGCTTGTCGTAGTAAAGCTCGATGCCGTTGCCTTCCGGGTCGGTGAAGTAGAACGCTTCGCTGACCAGGTGGTCTGCGCTGCCCACGAACGCCCGGGGTTCGTATCCGGCAGCGGTGGCGATGGTGGCCGCCAGTGAGGGCTGATCCTGGAACAGTATGGCGGTGTGGAACAACCCGGCTTCCCCCCGCCCCGGAATCTGGAGCCCCGCAGCCGGCGCCAGGTGAACCACGGGCTTGCCTGCCCGGCCCAGGTAGAGGCCGCCGTCCTGTTCGGCCACGACCACAAGGCCCAAAGCACGCTGGTAGTAGTCACTCATGACTTTCATGTCGCCGACCTTGAGCATGACAGTGCCCATGGCGAGGTCGGCAGGAAGAAGGTCCTGTGCGGATGATGTGGACATGTGAAGCTCCCGGTGTTGAAGTGTCCGCCTTTCGGCAGGTTCTACTTCTCTAAATTACTTGAAGCTTCAATTTATTCCCAACCATTTGACGCTCATCCCATGAGTTCACCGCGAAGGACCACGTGCTTGAGCCCGGATACCGTCCGTAGGTCGTGCCGGGGATCGTCATGGCAGAGAACGACGTCGGCACTGGCGCCTTCGCTGATGGCGTCGGCTCCCAGCCACTTCCGGGCGCCCCACGCAGCGGCATCCAGGACCGCGGCGGGCGGCAGGCCGGCGTCGTGCAGTTCATGCATTTCGTCCGCGATGCGGCCGTGCTTGATCACGCTGCCCGCATCCGTTCCCGCGTAGACCGCCACCCCGGCCTCGAAAGCCTCAAGGACCCGCTCACGCCGGCGCTGCCACAACCGCGTCATGTGGTCCGCGTACCCGGGGAACTTTGGCGCCGCCTGGGCGGCGATCTCCGGAAAGGTCGCAATGTTCACCAACGTGGGAACGATCGGCACTGACTGCTCCACCAGCCGTGGGATGTGCCGGGGCAGAAGGCCAGTGGCATGTTCGATGCAGTCGATGTTGGCATCCAGCATGTCGTCGATTGTGTCCTCCGCAAAGCAGTGCGCCGTGACCCTGGCACCTTCCTCGTGGGCGGCAGCTACGGCGTCCTTGACCAGCTTTGCCGGAAAAGAGGGCGCCAGGTCGCCAATGCCCCGGTCGATCCAGTCGCCTACGAGCTTCACCCAACCGTCGCCGTCGCGGGCCTCCTTACGGACGGTCTCCACCAGCTGTTCCGGTTCAATCTCATGGCCCAATCCGCGCAGGTACCGACGGCTTCGGGCGATGTGGCGGCCGGACCTGATAATGCGGGGCAAGTCCGTCCGCTGCTGCACCCAACGTGTGTCGCTGGGAGATCCGCAGTCGCGGATCAGCAGGGTTCCCGAAGCGAGGTCGGCCTGGGCCTGCGCGAGGGTGGTGGCGTCGTCCACGGCCCCACCGGCGCCCAATCCGATATGGCAGTGGGCATCCACGAAACCCGGCAGGACCCAACCGTCCAGTACCTTGTCGGGAGGGGACGACGGTTTTTCAAACGTCAGCGCTCCCCCAACAGACCACATTCCTTGGCGCACGTCATCTGCTGCCACGAGCACGGGTCCGCTGAATTCAATGATGTTGGCCATGGCAAAAGCCTAATCCGCAGCGGGGCGGCAGGCTTCGGCGGACTGATGTGACTGGGCGCCCCCTGCCAGCTGTGGTAGCTTCGTCTACGACCACACGGGGGCCCTTGCAGGGGCTGAGATCGGGCTGAGGCAGCCTGCGACCGTTGAACCTGTCCGGGTAATGCCGGCGAAGGAAGTGAGTAATCCTTTGAGCACCACCAAAACACAGCACAGCCCTGCCCAAAGCGAGTCCAGCCCTGCCCAAAACGAGCCTGTTACGCAGTCCCTGAGGTCCCATTCGCTGGCATGGCTTGAAGACCATGATGCCGGAATCCGCGTCCCCGTCACGGAAATCGCGCTGGAGCCCTCCCCCAATGGCCAAGCCAACGCACCACTGCAGGTGTACCGGACGGCAGGCCCGGGCAGCGATCCGGTCGTGGGCCTGGAACCGTTCCGGGCCGCATGGATCGAGTCCCGCGGCGACACTGAGGCCTATTCCGGCCGCGAACGGAACCTGCTCGACGACGGCAAGTCGGCTGTTCGCCGCGGGGCCGCCTCAGCCGAGTGGAAGGGCGCGCAACCGGTGCCTCGGCGCGCCGTCGAGGGTAAGACCGTCACCCAGATGCACTACGCACGGCAAGGCCAGGTAACGCCTGAGATGCGTTTCGTGGCGCTGCGCGAGAATTGCGATGTCGAACTGGTCCGCAGCGAAGTCGCCGCCGGCCGCGCGATCATTCCCAACAACATCAACCACCCCGAATCCGAGCCCATGATTATCGGCAAGGCCTTCCTGGTGAAGATCAACGCCAACATCGGCAATTCGGCCGTCACCAGTTCAATTGCCGAAGAAGTGGACAAGCTTCAGTGGGCTACGCAGTGGGGCGCGGACACCGTCATGGACTTGTCAACCGGCGACGACATCCACACCACCCGCGAGTGGCTGATCCGCAACTCCCCTGTTCCGATCGGCACCGTTCCCATCTACCAGGCGCTGGAAAAGGTCAATGGAGAAGCCAACAAGCTCACGTGGGAAATCTTCCGTGACACAGTGATCGAACAGTGCGAGCAAGGCGTGGACTACATGACGATCCATGCCGGTGTACTGCTCAGGTACGTACCGCTGACCGCCAACCGCGTGACAGGCATAGTTTCCCGTGGCGGGTCCATCATGGCGGGGTGGTGCCTGGCCCACCACCAGGAGAACTTCCTGTACACGCACTTCGACGAGTTGTGCGAAATTTTTGCCAAGTACGACGTCGCGTTTTCCCTCGGCGACGGCCTGCGTCCCGGCGCTACCGCTGACGCCAACGACGCCGCACAATTCGCGGAACTGGACACCCTGGCCGAACTCACACAGCGCGCCTGGGAATTCGACGTGCAGGTGATGGTGGAAGGTCCCGGGCATATCCCGTTCCACCTGGTCCGCGAAAATGTGGAACGGCAGCAGGAACTCTGCAAAGGGGCACCGTTCTACACCCTGGGTCCGCTGGTCACCGACGTCGCCCCCGGCTACGACCACATCACCTCAGCCATCGGTGCCACGGAGATCGCCCGCTACGGTACGGCCATGCTCTGCTACGTCACGCCCAAGGAACACCTGGGCCTACCCAACAAAGACGATGTCAAAACAGGGGTGATCACGTATAAGATCGCGGCGCACGCGGCGGACCTTGCCAAGGGGCACCCCGGCGCACATGAGCGCGACGACGCACTTTCCAAGGCGCGCTTCGAGTTCCGGTGGAGGGACCAGTTTGCCCTCTCCCTCGATCCTGTGACGGCCGAGTCGTTCCACGATGAAACGCTGCCGGCCGAACCCGCCAAAACGGCGCACTTCTGCTCAATGTGCGGGCCCAAGTTCTGTTCCATGCGCATCAGCCAGGACATCCGCGACGAATACGGTTCAGCAGAATCCCAAGCGGCGATCGCCGGAATGTACAGCGGGATGCGGGAAAAGAGTGCGGAGTTCCTCGCCTCCGGTGGAAAGGTCTACCTGCCGGAGCTCCAGGTGGCCTCCGCACGGACGCCGGAGCCGATCGATGGGACCACGCAGTCAGGAAGCCTGAACTGACCTGGCCCGTCCCACCTCTGCGACGAACGAGCGGATGATGTGATCGCCGTCGGGTGAGTCCTGGGGCCGGTGCCCGCCTGCTGCCACACGGCGGAGGGCACCGGTCTCCTGGAGGTACGCGGCGATTTCCTCGTACAGCGGCTCCCAACCACCCGTAAGAACCAGGGTGGGAACACCAGGAACAATGTGCAGTGGAGCTTCCCACGGCGGAGCTTGGAGCCGGAGCCTGCGGGCAGAACGCCGGGCCTCGGGAGAGTCGAGCCCTCCCGTTTCGGCGGAAAACGCGCGGAGGAAATACTCACGCTGGTAATCGGCGTCGTTGAGCTGGCCCCGCACCTCAAACAGCGGTTCCATCAGCGCCCGATATGAAGCGGTAGCGGGAAGCTCAGCAGTCAGGGACAAACAGGCGGGCTCCACCAAGGAAAGCGAATGCACAAGATCAGGGCGCTCAACGGCCGCCAACATGGCGGAGATCGCGCCTTGCTCGTGCGCCACGACGTGGCCGCCCCCTGAATCAGCCAAGGCACCAATCACGATGGCGACGTCGGCAGCGACGTTGGATTCCGCCGGTTCCGCGACCGGATCAAAACCGTGCCTCCGGAGAAAAAGTGCATCATAGCCAAGCGCCATGCCGTGCTGCTTCGGCCAGGCCGCAGCACCAAAACTGCCCAGGCCGTGAAGGAAGACTACGCGCTGCTTATGCATTGGTTCAGCCTATTCGACGGCTCTGACATCCCGGCTCCGACGCGGGGCCGGGATGTCGGCACGGTTATTTACCGAGGAACTTGTCGAAACCCTTGGGAAGGTTGAGCGAGGACGGGTCGAAGTCCGCTGCGCCCTGGCCGAAGGCCGCGCCTGTGGGAGCCGCCGAGGCCGCATTGGCCCGCTTGGCCTCTGCGTCACGCAGCTCCTGGGCAGCCTTGGCCGGGTTGCCCGACCGTGCCTTCTTCTTGGGCGCGTTCTTCCCGTTCTTGCGTCCTCCACCGGGACCACCGAGGCCGGGCATTCCGGGCATGCCCGGCATGCCGCCGCCCTGGGCCAGCTTCTTCATCATCTTCTGCGCCTGGGCGAAACGCTCCAGCAGGCCGTTGACCTCGGAAACATGGACACCTGAACCCTTGGCGATACGGGCGCGGCGTGAGCCGTTGATGATCTTGGGAGCCACACGCTCGTGCGGGGTCATGGAACGGACGATCGCTTCGACGCGGTCGATCTCTTTTTCGTCGAAGTTCTCAAGCTGCTGGCGGATGTTCTGCGCACCCGGCATCATCATGAGCATCTTCTTCATGGAGCCCATGTTGCGGATCTGCTGCATCTGGGCCAGAAAGTCGTCAAGGGTGAAGTCTTCCTGGTCGGCGAATTTCTTCGCCATCCGGGCTGCTTCGTCCTTGTCCCACGCCTTCTCAGCCTGTTCGATCAGGGTAAGTACGTCACCCATGTCCAGGATGCGGGAAGCCATCCGGTCCGGGTGGAAGAGTTCGAAATCGTCAAGGCCTTCGCCCGTTGACGCGAACATGACCGGCTTACCGGTGACCGACGCAACGGAAAGTGCGGCACCACCGCGGGCGTCGCCGTCGAGCTTCGAAAGCACGATGCCGGTGAAGTTGACGCCTTCATCGAACGCCATCGCCGTGTTGACGGCGTCCTGGCCGATCATGGAGTCGATGACAAAAAGGACTTCGTTGGGAATGATCGCCTGGCGGATGCGACGGGCCTGGTCCATCATCTCGGCGTCCACGCCGAGGCGGCCGGCGGTGTCCACGATCACGACGTCGTGAAGCTTCTGGCGGGCTT
This sequence comes from Paenarthrobacter sp. C1, assembly GCF_049315185.1. Classification (NCBI taxonomy): domain Bacteria; kingdom Bacillati; phylum Actinomycetota; class Actinomycetes; order Micrococcales; family Micrococcaceae; genus Paenarthrobacter; species Paenarthrobacter sp. C1. The sequence continues at coordinate 2,897,785 of NZ_CP186052.1, forward strand.
CCTCGACGCCGGCCTTGGCTACCGCAACCGGGTCACCGGCGGGGTGCTCAAGTTCGGAGGTGGCACCCGGGTGCGGGGCGAACACCGGGACACCGGCGCGCTGGCCAACTACCTGGAGCTGGGTCACTGCGTTGGGGCGCTGAAGGTCGCACGCCACCAGCATGGGGCTGTGGCCCTGGGCCTTGAGCCACTTGGAGAGCTTGCCTGCGAGGGTGGTCTTACCGGCACCCTGAAGGCCGGCCAGCATGATGATGGTGGGGCCGGTTTTGGCCAGGCGTATGCGGCGGGTCTCGCCGCCGAGGATCTCTTTGAGTTCCTCATTGACGATCTTGACGATCTGCTGGCTCGGGTTCAGCGCTCCCGAAACCTCGGCACCCAGGGCGCGTTCACGGATGCGGCCTGTGAACTCGCGGACCACGGACACTGCGACGTCCGCGTCCAGGAGGGCACGGCGGATCTCTCGGACGGTGGCATCGACGTCAGCCTCGGTGAGGCGGCCCTTGCCACGGAGGTTCTTGAAGGTTGCTGTCAACCGGTCAGAGAGTGAATTGAACACGCGCCGCGCACTTCTTTCGATGGTCTACGAATGGTGGCCGGTCCGGCGTTAACCACGGGACTCGACTATCTAGGGTACCAAGTCACGCTGGCAAGGTGGCATGCTGGCACAGTGACCAGTAAAACAACTGTAAAAACGTTGCTCATCCTCGGCGCGTCCGGGGACCTGACAGGCAGGCTGCTCCTGCCCGGACTAGCCGGACTCCTGGCGGCCGGCCGTGCCCCCGGACTGAGGCTGGTGGGCGCCGGTTCGGACCCGTGGTCACCGGATCAATGGCAGGAACGGGTCAAGGGCGCCTTCGAGGCGGCGTCGGAGTCCGCCGATACTGCCGGACGCGCGGCGTTGGCCGCAGTTGCCGAAAGTACCGAATACCACCAGGTGGATGTGACAGCGGATGGCCCCCTGGCCGAACTGCTGGCGCAGCTGGAGGGGCCGGTCGCCGTGTACTTTGCACTGCCTCCCCACGTCAGCCAGAAGGCCTGCGAAATACTGCGGCGTGAGCAGGTGCCGGCCGGCACGCGCCTGGTGATGGAGAAGCCCTTCGGCTCGGGCACTGAATCAGCGCGTGAACTGAACAAGACCCTGGCGGCCCTGGTGCCCGAGGACCACATCCACCGCGTGGACCACTTCCTGGGCAAGGCGACAGTCCTGAATATCCTGGGCCTACGCTTCGCCAACAGATTCCTGGAACCCGTCTGGAACCGTGAGCACGTCGAAAAGGTGGAAATCGTCTTCGACGAAGACCTGGCCCTCGAAGGACGGGCGCGTTACTACGACGCTGCCGGTGCCCTGCGTGACATGATCCAAAGCCATCTCCTGCACATCATGGCTTTCCTGGCCATCGATGCCCCGGCCACCATCGAAGAACGCGATCTCCGTGACGCTGTGGCAACCGTGCTGCGCGCCAGCAGCATCAAAGCCCCCTTCGATGCCTCCACACGGCGGGCCAGGTACACCGCCGGAACCCTCGGCGAACGTACAGTCCCCGACTACGCCGCTGAACAAGGCGTGGATCCCGGGCGCAACACCGAAACCCTGGCCGAAGTCCAGGTGGACATTGATAACTGGCGGTGGAAGGGCGTCCCGTTCATCCTCCGGTCCGGAAAAGCCATGGGAGAACGCCGGAAGGAGGCTGTCATCACCTTCCGGCCGGTTCCCCAGCTGCCGGTGGGCTTTACGGGCGTGGACTCCCCCAACCAACTACGGATTGGTTTCGGGCCGGACACCTTGGAGCTCCATGTCGATGTCAATGGGCCCGGAAACATCTTCACGCTGGACCGCGCGACCCTCATGGCAGAACTGAGCGCAGCGGGAATGCTGCCCTACGGCGAAGTCCTGGAAGGAATCCTCACCGGCGATCCCCTGCTGTCCGTCCGCGGCGACACCGCCGAAGACTGCTGGCGGATCATCGAGCCGGTCCTTCGGGCCTGGGCGGACGGCGAGGTGCCGCTGGAAGAATACGACGCCGGGAGCGAGGGTCCGGCGGGCTGGCCCACCGCCGTCGACAACTAGGTCAGCGCAGCGCAAAGCGGGCCGGATACCTTGAGGGGTACCCGGCCCGCTTTGCCATCACCTGGACGGTGCTGCTGTCCTGGCTACTGTGTTGCTGTCCTAGATTGCGGCTGCGCCACGTTCGCCGGTCCGGACCCGGACCGCTTCATAAACGTCCACGGTCCATACCTTGCCGTCACCTGCGCGTCCGGTATTCGAGCTGGCAATGAGGACATCCAGGATGTCGTCCGCCTGCTCGTCGGTGGCGAGAACCTCGATCCGGATCTTGGGCAGCAAATCCACGTTGTACTCAGCTCCGCGGTATACCTCGGTATAGCCGCGCTGCCGGCCATAACCACTGGCCGCGCTGACCGTCAGGCCCTGGACTCCGTAGGCTTCGAGGCCTTCACGGACCGCTTCAAGCTTTTCGGGACGAACGATCGCTGTGATGAGCTTCATGCCTGGACACTCTCCTTGCCCTCTGCGGGTGCCTTGGTTGCGGTGGTTTCCGACTTGCCGGTCATGGCCTCGTGCAGCGGCTGGAAGCTGCCGCCGTGGCCGTTGATGCCGAACTCGTAAGCGGTCTCAGCGTGGAGGCTGAGGTCAACGCCCACGTTCTCCTGTTCCGTGGAAACCCGGAAGCCCATGGTCTTGTGGATGGCGAAGGCGATGATGGCCGTCATGACAGCCGAGAACGCGATGGCAATGCCGGCCGCAGCAAGCTGTGCCCACATCTGGGTCCATCCTCCGCCGTAGAAGAGGCCGCCTCCAACTCCGTCCACGGACTTGGCGATGAAGCCAAGGGCCACGGTGCCGATGATTCCGGAGACGAGGTGGACTCCCACGACGTCCAAAGAGTCATCGAAGCCCCAGCGGAACTTCAGGCCGACAGCAAGGGCAGAGGCCACACCGGCAACCACACCGAGCGCCAGGGCGCCGATGGGATCAACGTTTGCGCAGGCAGGGGTGATGGCTACCAAACCGGCGACTACACCGGACGCTGCGCCGAGCGATGTCGGGTGGCCGTCGCGGATACGTTCCGTGATGAGCCAGCCGATCATGGCTGCCGCGGGTGCTGCCAGGGTGTTGATCCAGATCAGGCCCGCCTGTTCCGCAGTGGTAGCTGCGCCGCCATTGAAGCCGAACCAGCCAAACCACAGAACTGCAGCACCGAGCATGACGAACGGGATGTTGTGGGGACGGTGGTTGGGGTCCTTGCCGAAACCGCGGCGGTTGCCAATGATGAGGACCAGGACGAGAGCTGCAACACCGGCGTTGATGTGAACCACGGTGCCGCCGGCGAAGTCGATGGCCGGGCCGAGGGCCTTGCCGATTGCGCCTTCGGGGCCGAACAAGCCTCCACCCCAGACCATGTAGGCCAGTGGGCAGTAGACCAGGGTGACCCAGACCGGAACGAAGATGCTCCAGGCACCAAACTTGGCACGGTCTGCGATCGCACCGCTGATGAGGGCGACGGTGATGATGGCGAACGTAGCTGCGTAGCCAATCTTGATCATCGCGTCCGGGGTGGTTTCAACTCCGATAAGACCGAACGAAGCGAACGGGTTGCCCACGATCTCCAGGAAACCTTCCCCGGAGCTCATCGATGCGCCCCACATCACCCAGACGACCCCGACGATGCCGATGGAGATGAAGCTCATCATCATCATGTTCAGGGCTGCTTTGGCGCGTGTCATGCCGCCGTAGAAAAATGCCAGACCAGGTGTCATGAACAGCACAAGCGCCGCCGCCACCATGACCCATACGTGACCTGCGGTAAGTTCCATGGTGCACGTTCCTCTCTTGCTAGATCTGCGGTTCAACCGCTGTCCTGACGCCTTTTGCGTCCTGCTTAAGAGTTTTGTGCCGCCGTGTTTCACCTGCGCTGGATTTATATTGCGGGCCGGTTACAACAACCTCCCCAACGTAAATGGTGCATATCTCCGATGTTACGGATATGTTTCAGGCGTCAGACTTCACAGGAATTGCCCAGCTCAACCCCGTCGCAGCGCAGAAGTGCCAAAAACCCACCAGAAGGACCAGCCCCGAATGACCCAGTCGTCCCGATCCACCAAAGTTCCAAGGATCCGGCAGGAAAAGGCGCCCTTGCCACGGGACATCAAGGTGATGTTGGCTGCCGCGTTCCTGATCGCCTTGGGATTCGGGCTGGTCGCTCCCGTTCTGCCGCAATTCGCCACGACCTTCGACGTCGGTGCCACCGCGGCTGCCGTGATCGTGAGCATCTTCGCTTTCATGCGGCTGGTCTTCGCACCGGCGGGCGGGGCATTGATCGGACGGTTCGGGGAACGGAACGTGTACGTCTCCGGCCTTTTGATCGTTGCCGTATCCACCGCAGCCTGCGCGTTTGCCCAGGACTACTGGCAGCTGCTGATCTTCCGCGGACTCGGCGGGGCCGGCTCGGTGATGTTTACCGTTGCGGCCATGGGACTGCTCATCCGGCTCGCACCGCCGGAACGGCGTGGCAGGGTATCAGGCGCCTATGCTTCGGCGTTCCTGATTGGCAGCGTCCTGGGGCCGGTGGTGGGTGGCTTGCTGGCAGGTTTCGGGCTGAGGGTTCCCTTCCTGGCCTATGCCGGAGCGCTCCTTGTTGCTGCCCTGGTGGTCCGGACAATGCTCCGAGGTGACGGCAATGCCGCCCAAGAGGCGGGACCGGCACCCGCAATGGCTTTGAAAGAGGCGCTGTCCGACTCCGCCTACCGCGCCGCGGTTTTTTCCAGCTTCGGCAACGGCTGGGTGACGTTCGGCGTCCGCATGGCTACCATCCCGCTCTTTGCTGTGGCCGTCCTGGATTCACGTCCGGAAACCGCGGCGTGGGCACTGGCCGTGTTCGCCGTCGGAAATGCCCTTGCCCTGACGTTCTCCGGCCGCCTGGCAGATGCCTGGGGACGAAAACGCCTGCTGATCCCTGGCCTGGTCATCACTGGACTGGCCACAGGGCTCATCGGCCTGACCACGGATCTGGCTGCTTTCTTCATCGCCTCCGCCATAGCAGGCTTCGGCTCCGGATTGCTGGGGCCGGCGCAGCAGGCCGCCGTCGCCGATGTCATTGGAAGGGGACGCTCGGGCGGCAAGGTGCTTGCCGTCTTCCAGATGGCTGCCGATACTGGCGCAATCATCGGCCCGGTGGTTGCCGGCCTGATCGCCGACCGCTTGGGCTATGGCTGGGCGTTCGGCCTGACGGGTGCGGTGCTGTTGGTCACCGCGGCAGCGTGGCTGCCTGCAAGGGAACCCCTTAAACCCAGGAACTGACCGGCGGCCGAGGTTGCCCGGTTTCGGGTCAACCACTGCTGCCGGCCAGTCCAGTGGGAGTTCTGTTTGGCTGGAGCTCTTCAGCTGTTCCGCTGTTTAGTTGAGCAGTGCGTCAACGAAACTTTCCGCTTCGAAGGGTGCAAGGTCGTCCGGGCCTTCACCCAGGCCGATCAGCTTTACCGGAACGCCGAGGGACTTCTGGATGGCGACAACGATGCCGCCCTTGGCCGTGCCGTCGAGCTTGGTCAGCACGATGCCGGTGATGTTGACCACTTCAGCAAAAACCCGTGCCTGGTTGAGTCCGTTCTGGCCGGTGGTGGCGTCCAGTACCAGCAGGACCTCGTCCACCTCCGCCAGCTTCTCGATGACCCGCTTCACCTTGCCCAGCTCATCCATGAGGCCGGTCTTGTTTTGCAGGCGTCCTGCCGTGTCCACCATGACCACATCGACCTCCTGGTCGATGCCTGCCTTCACGGCCTCGTAGGCAACCGAGGCGGGGTCCGCGCCGTCGATGTCGGACTTGACCGTGGGCACACCCACGCGCTGTCCCCACGTGGCCAGCTGCTCAGCCGCGGCGGCACGGAAGGTGTCAGCAGCACCGAGCAGCACGTCCTTGTCTTCGGCCACCAGGACACGCGCCAGCTTGCCCACGGTGGTGGTCTTGCCGACGCCGTTCACACCGACAACAAGCACGACGGCGGGACGGTCGCCTTTGCGTTCGACGTTCAGTGAACGGTCCATCCCGGGATCAACCAGCTTGATGAGCTCTTCCCTGAGCATGGCCTTGACGTCTTCGGGGCTGCGGGTGCCCAGGACTTTGACACGCTCACGCAATGCATCAACCAACTGCATGGTGGGCTCGGTGCCGAGATCGGCCAGGAGAAGGGTTTCCTCCACCTCATCCCAGACGTTCTCGTCGATCTTGTCGCCGGACAGCAAGGCCAGCAGGCCCTTGCCGAGGATGTTGTTGGACTTGACCAGGCGGGCGCGCAGGCGGGTCAGGCGCCCTTCGACCGGCGCCGGGGTGTCGATGGCGATGGTTTCGAGCCCTGCGGCGTCGTCCGGAACATCCGTGCCTTCGACTGTTCCGTCAAAGGTCGGGGCCGGTGCCTTAGCCGCATCCGGGCGGTCCTCCACAAGGGTTCCGCCGCCTGCTGCCGACGACTGCAAAGGATCGTTCGCATCTCGCGTTCCGGGGTATTTTGCGCCCGATTTGCGGGCCTTCATCAATACCGGCACGAGTCCGCCGACCACTACGAGCGCAGCGAGAATGGACAGAATTATGGGTAGGAAATCGTTCACTCCCCTACCTTCTCATAAAGCTAAGCCCCGGCACCGAGCCTCTGGCTGATGACGGTTGACACGCCATCACCGCGCATCGTCACACCGTAGAGGGCATCGGCCACTTCCATGGTGCGCTTTTGGTGGGTGATCACGATGAGCTGGCTGGACTCCCGCAATTCTTCAAAGATGGTGATGAGCCGGCCCAGGTTGGTGTCATCCAGCGCCGCTTCGACTTCGTCCATGACATAGAACGGTGAAGGCCTCGCCTTGAAGATGGCAACCAGCAGTGCGACAGCAGTCAGGGAGCGCTCACCACCTGAAAGCAGTGAAAGCCTCTTGATCTTCTTCCCGGCGGGACGGGCCTCTACCTCGATGCCCGTGGTCAACATGTCATCCGGATCAGTAAGAACCAGCTTTCCCTCGCCACCGGGGAAGAGCCTGGCAAAGACGTGGTCGAACTGGGCTGAGGTGTCCGCGAAAGCTTCCGTGAAGACCTGCTGGACGCGTTTGTCCACCTCTTTGATGATGTCCAGCAGGTCTTTCCGGCTGGACTTGAGATCTTCCAACTGCGAGCTCAGGAACTGGTGCCGCTCTTCCAGGGCTGCAAACTCCTCGAGCGCCAGCGGGTTCACTTTGCCCAGGGCTGCCAGCTCGCGCTCGGCCTTCTTCAGCCGCTTCTCCTGCTCCGCCCGGACAAAGGGAACACCTTCCACCACAGGTTCGCCGTTTTCGTCGACGGGGGCCCGCAGTTCGGCCCATTTGTCCGTGGTGGATCCGGCGGGAAGCGGAACCGGCCGGTCCGGGCCGTAGTCGGCAATGAGCTGCTCAGCGGAAAGTCCCAGTTCCTCGATTGCCCGGCTTTCCAAGGCCTCGATCCGCAGCCGCTGTTGTGTCCGTGCCATCTCATCCCGATGCACCGAATCGGTCAGTTCGGCAAGCTCGCGTGCCAGGGCCTCGTTGCCCGAGCGGACGTCCGAAAGCTCTTTTTCAAGGAGTTCGCGTTTCTGCTCGGCCTGGTCCCGTTCATCGGCAGCCACCTCCACCGAGACGTCCACGTAGCGCAGAGTCTGTTCGACCGCCGAAACAACAGCGGCAGCACGCTGGGCCTGTGCCCTGCGACGCTGGGCCCGTCGTGCAGCCTCCTCACGCGCACGGCGTTCGGTGGCTGCAGCCCGCTCCAGGGAGGCAGCCCGGTTGCTGACCGCGCCAAGTTGCTCTTCGGCAGTGCGAAGCGCCAGCCGGGCTTCCGTCTCCAGGGCGCGGGCCGTCCTCGCCTCAGCGGCAAGTTCATCCCGCTGGTCGGTGGAGGGTTCCTCGTCAGGGACTTCCTGGGCGGCAGCAAGGCGCTCGGCAGCAACTTCCAGATCCAGCTGCGCCTCCGCAATATTTGCTTCAGCCTTGGCCATGGAGGCCGCCAGACGATCGCTTTCGCCCACTGCGCTGCGCAGAACAGAATTCAGGTGGCCCAGGCGTTCGGCGACAGCAGCAAGCCGCGCGTCGGACTCATGCAGTCTTTCCAGTGCGGCATCGGCACGGTCCTGCGCTTCGGCGCGGCGGGCCTGGGCCCCGGCGAGGGCGAAACGGCCACGCTCCAGCCGGGCGGTGACCTCATGAAGGCGGGCATCGGCGTCGTCCACTGCGGCCTGGACTTCAAGAAGCGATGGTGCGGTGGCTGAGCCGCCAAGGACGGTCACGGCGGTAAAAACGTCACCGTCGGTGGTGACTGCCTTCACTTCAGGGTGGTCCGCGACCAGCGCCGCCGCCGTGCGGAGGTCATCGACCACGACGGTATTGGCCAGGAGTCCGAGGGCACCGTGGCCCGCCGGGTCGGCTATTTTTACGACGTCGACAGCCCGGCGGCATCCCGCAGGCAGTTCGACGGCGGTCCGGGCGTCGTCTTCTTCGGCGAAACCGCCGGCCAAGAGCAACGCCGCACGACCGGCGTCGTCCTTCTTCAACAGACCCAAGGCAGCAACGGCGGCGTCGGCACCGGCAACCACCAGGGCATCCGAGGCGCTGCCCAGGGCCGCGGCAATGGCGGCCTCGCAGCCGGGCTCGATGCTGATCAAACCCGCCAGCGGACCGAGTACTCCTTCGGCCGTCAGCAGGTGCCCGGAGCCATCTTTGCGGTTGAGTCCGAGCTGAAGCGCATCCCGCCGGGCCGTCAGGGCGTCCCGCTCACGGACTGCCTCCCGCTCGGAAGCCTTGAGTTCTTCAATTTCGGCAAGTACTCCGTCCAGCGCCGCGCTTGCTTCCTCGTATTCGGCATCCAGGCTTTCCTCGCCGTCCTCGACGCCGGCGACTTGCGCTTCAAGGGCGGCGAACTCGCTTTGCGCCTTTCTACGCCGCTCATCTCCGGCCCCCAGCGACTCCCGCAACCTGCCGCGCTCGGCCTCGGCTGCCTCTGCCCGGGACCGTGCGGCAGCAAGCTGGCCGGCGAGACGGGCAAGCCCCTCGCGGCGGTCGGCTGCAGCTCGCAACATGACTGTGAGGCGTTTGTCTTCGGCGGCTGCGAGTGCTTCGGCTGCGTCCTTGGCGACGGTGGCTTCAAGCAGTGCGGCCTGTTTTGCCAGGATGTCGTGTTCCAGGGCTGCTTGTTCCTCGCGGACCCTGGCGGCCTGGCGCTCGAGGTGTTCCGGATCGCGCCCCGATTCGGGTGCAGTTTCGGAGGAGCCCAGCAGGCGCCGCCGTTCAGCGGCCAGCGAACCCAGCGAACGCAGACGCTCCCTGCCGGCGGAGAGCTGGTACCAGGTATCGCGGGCGGCGTTGAGGCGGGGGGTTGCTTCTGCGGCGTGCTGTTCCAGCTCTGCTTGCCGTCGCCGTCCCACGCCCAGCCCGGCTTCGACTACCTGGCGGCGTTCCTTGAGCGCGGCTTCGTCGGCGACGTCCTGTTCCAGGGTGGTTGTCAGTTGTACGAGGTCGTCGGCAAGGAGACGGGCGCGGGCGTCGCGTACGTCGAACTGGACGGTTTGGGCGCGGCGGGCGATTTCGGCCTGTTTCCCCAAGGGGGTCAGTTGCCGACGGATTTCGGCGGTGAGGTCACTGAGCCGTGCCAGGTTGGCCTGCATGGCCTCCAGCTTGCGCACTGTTTTTTCTTTGCGCCGCCGGTGCTTGAGGATGCCTGCGGCTTCTTCGATGAAGCCCCGGCGGTCTTCGGGCGTAGCGTGTAGGACGCGGTCCAGTTGGCCTTGGCCAACAATCACGTGCATTTCCCGGCCGAGACCGGAATCCGAGAGGAGTTCCTGGATGTCCAGCAGCCGGCACGGCGCACCGTTGATGGCGTATTCGGAACCACCGGCGCGAAAGAGGGTGCGGGAAATGGTTACTTCGCTGTACTCGATGGGAAGCGCGTTGTCCGCGTTGTCGATGGTCAGCGACACATGGGCCCTGCCAAGTGGCGGGCGGCCCGAGGTTCCGGCGAAGATGACGTCTTCCATTTTTCCGCCGCGCAGTGTTTTTGCGCCCTGCTCGCCCATGACCCAGGCCAGCGCGTCCACCACGTTGGATTTGCCGGATCCATTGGGACCGACGACGGCAGTGACGCCGGGCTCGAAGTCGAACGTCGTGGCCGACGCAAACGACTTGAATCCGCGGACGGTCAAACTTTTCAAATGCAAGGCGCTTCGGTTCTCCTGGGTGGCCCGGGTGTTTGTGTCCCCCTAAATCTACTGCCGTTTACGTGAAATCCACGGATCTGCAGCGGGAAAGCCTTGCGGCAGGGATGCCGCACCCCTACACTCCTGCCAAGGGTTACTTGGTGGATTCGTTCCGGTGATCCGGCCTCGGCTTGAACTTCTGTTCGGCTTTGGCTGGATCCGGTCCCGTAGTAGGAACGCCTGTCCACAAGGCACCGTGGTTTCCATAACTGAAGATCTTGGTTTGACCCTGGCTGGGGAGCGGCAAGCAGGGGCTGTGTGAAGACGCAGACCCGTCGTAGCAATTGGCGTACCACTCCAGGAGTTCTCATGCCCGGTCCTTCAGCAACCCCACCTCAGCGGGCCCTCAAGGGGCTGCTCTTCACTTTGGTGCTGGCAATGGTGGCAGCGTTGCTGCCCCTGACCGCCCCCGCGGCTGTGGCGGCGGGCCCCTGCGACCCCATAGTGAACGCTGTGGCGTGTGAGAATTCCAAACCGGGCAGCCCGCCCTCGGAATGGGACATTGACGGGGCCGGGGATGACACAATCCAGGGTTTCTCCACCGAGATCAGCGTCAATGCCGGACAACCCATCCGCTTCAAGATCGACACGAAGGCCCCCAGCTACACCATCGCGATCTACCGCACGGGCTGGTATGGAGGCAACGGTGCGCGGAAGATTGCCGACGTCACTCCATCGGTCCTGCGCCAGACGCAGCCCGCATGCAGGAACGATCTGACGACCGAACTCTATGACTGCGGTACCTGGGCTGTTTCGGCCACCTGGCAGGTACCTGCGACCGCGGTCTCCGGGGTCTATATCGCCCTTCTCACTCGCCCGGATACGGGCGGCCAGAGCCACATCACCTTCATCGTCAGGAACGACGGAAACCGTTCATCGATCGTTTTCCAAACAGCGGACCAGACCTGGCAGGCCTACAACACGTATGGCGGCGCCGACTTCTACCAGGGGGCCGTCAACGGGCGCGCCTACAAAGTGAGCTACAACCGCCCCGTGAACACCCGGGGCGGCATCGGAGGCCGGGACTTCTACTTCGCCAACGAATATCCGATGGTGCGGTTCCTGGAACAAAACGGCTATGACGTCAGCTACGTCAGCGGCCTTGACGTTGACCGCAATGGTGCGGAGCTGCTGAACCACAAGGTATTTCTTTCCGTCGGCCACGACGAATACTGGTCCGGCCCCCAAAGGGCCAATGTTACTGCGGCCCGCGACGCGGGCGTCAACCTCCAGTTCCTTTCGGGCAATGAAATGTACTGGCGTACGCGGTTCGAGCCCTCCTCCGTGGACGGCGCCGCGGGCCGCACCTTGACCTGCTACAAGGAGACGTGGAGCAACGGAAAGATCGACCCCACCAGCCAATGGACCGGAACATGGCGGGATCCGCGCTACGCATCCCAGGCCAATGGCGGTGGTCTGCCCGAAAACGGATTGACGGGCACGCTGTATATGTCCAACTACACCGACCTTCCAGTGACGGTGTCAGCCGCTGAAGGAAAGTCGCGGTTGTGGCGCAATACCTCACTGGCTTCCCTGCCCGCAGGTGCCACTGCTGCCTTGGCGCCGCACACAGTGGGCTATGAATCCGACGAGGACCTCGATAACGGTTTCCGGCCGTCAGGTCTGATCCAGCTGTCCACAACAGTCGGCAGCGTCAGCGAGTACCTCCAGGATTACGGAAATACGGTCAAGCCCGGCACAACCACGCATCACATCACCCTGTACCGGGCGGCCAGCGGGGCTCTTGTCTTCTCGGCCGGCAGCGTCCAGTGGACCTGGGGCCTGGATCAGGAGCACGACGGCGACGGCGCCGCTGCCGATATGCGCATGCGGCAGGCTCAAGTGAACTTGTTTGCGGACATGGGCGTTCAGCCGGCAACCCGCGCGGCCGGGCTTGTTGCTGCGAGCGCGAGCTCGGATCTGACCGGCCCCACGGCGACCATCACCGCTCCAGCCAACGGCGCAACCATCGCGCACGGAAGCAGCGTGACGGTCACCGGAACTGCCACGGACACCGGCGGTGTTGTGGCCGGCGTCGAGGTTTCCACCGACGGCGGTACTACCTGGCACCCGGCCCAGGGCAAGGCTTCCTGGACCTACACCTACATCCAGAAGGGCCTGGACACCGCCGCGATCCAGGTTCGGGCCGTGGATGACAGCGCCAACATCGGAGCCGTGTCTACGAGGAACCTTGGCCTCACCGGACCCTACAGCGTCTTTGGCCAAACTGTCCCTGCCATCACCGACTCCGGAGACGGCGGTGCCTACGAAATGGGCCTGCGGTTCACGCCCTCAGTGAATGGCTTCGTGACGGGGGTCCGGTTCTACAAGAGCTCGGCCAATACCGGAACCCACACGGGTTCGTTGTGGAGCTCCACCGGCACCCGCCTGGCTACCGCCACTTTTGCCAATGAAACCGCCTCGGGCTGGCAGAGCGTGCTGTTCAGCCAGCCGGTAGCAGTTTCCGCGGGCCAAAAGTACACGGTCTCGTACTGGGCACCCAGGGGGCACTATGCCACCAAGGACTACCAGTGGGCGAGCTTTGGATTCAATGATCCGCCGTTGAAGGTCACCGGTGGTTTCGGGGCGGAGCCTGCGGGCGTGTACAACACCTCGCAAGGCTTCCCGACCACCAGTTTCAACGGTGGCAACTACTTCGTTGATGCAGTTTTCAGCACCGTGGATACTTCGCCGCTGACGGTGTCCGGGCAGTCCCCCATTCCGTCATCGTCCAGCGTCCCCGTGACCACCAAGGTCAGCGCCTCCTTCTCCAAGCCAGTGACCCCAGCCAGCGTCCAGCTGGTCCTGAAGTCTTCTGCCGGAACGGTAACGGGCACTACGAGCTATGACGCGACCACGCGCAAGGCAACGTTCACTCCGGCATCCCAGCTGGCCTTCAGCACCGTGTACACGGCAACGTTGTCAGGCACTGACAGCACGGGAGGCCAGGTCACCTCGGGCGGCACGTGGACCTTCACCACCGCTGCCACGGCGTCCGTGCCGGGATCGTGCCCGTGCAGCCTCTATGACGACTCCGTTACTCCCGGCATCGCGGAAATCCAGGACGGAGTCCCGCTGACCTTGGGAGTACGGTTCACCAGTGTCTCCGCCGGTCAGGTGACCGGGGTCCGCTTCTACAAGTCAGCCGGCAACACCGGCACCCATACAGGCGCGCTCTACACAGCGGGCGGGCAGCAGCTGGCAACGGTCACCTTTGCCAATGAGAGCAGTTCCGGGTGGCAGACGGCCATGTTCAGCCAGCCGGTCCAAATGGCTGCCAATACCGAGTACATAGCTAGCTACAAGTCAACCACGGGCGCATATTCGGCAACCGCCAACGGCTTTGGGGCCGGACTGAGCGTTGGACCGTTGCGGACTGTGTCGGACGCCGGGGCCTACAGCTACAGCGGGGACTTCCCTGCTTCGAGGTCCTCCACCAGTTACCTGGTGGACGTAGTGGTGGTGGTCTCGGCGCCTCCGTTCACCGTTGGTGGCCACTCCCCCATTCCGAACGCCTCGAGCGTTCCGCTCAACACAACGGTCAGCGCGGTTCTTTCGGAAGCAGCCGTGTCCTCAAGCGTCGCTCTGTCACTCAAGACGGCCGCAGGTGCCGCCGTTGCCGGGACCACTGTCTATGACAGCAACACCCGCAAGGTGACCTTCACGCCCTCGGCACCTTTGGCGGCGGCTACTTCCTACACGGCCACGGTGACTGCTACGGCCGTTTCCGGACAACCAATGTCATCCGGTGGGACGTGGCAGTTCACCACAGTACAGGCCGCGGGCACACCCGGTTCGTGCCCGTGCACCCTGTACGAGGACACGGTGACGCCAACGACCCTCGAAGTAGATGATGGCGTGCCCTTGACCTTGGGTGTCCGCTTCACCAGCGACACTGCGGGCCAGGTGACCGGTGTGCGCTTCTACAAGTCGGCCGGCAACACCGGGACCCACACCGGATACCTCTACACGGTGGGCGGCCAGGTCCTGGCGACCGTGACGTTCACGAACGAATCCAGTACCGGCTGGCAGACTGCTACGTTCAGCCAGCCCGTGAACATCCAGGCGGACACCGAGTATGTAGCTGCCTACAAGACGCCCACAGGCAAGTACTCCTACACCTCCGGTGGCTTCGGTGAAGGCTTCACGAGCGGACCGCTGAAGACCCAGCCGGATTCGGGGGCGTACTCCTACACCAGTGACTTCCCGAGTACGGCGTCCACGGCCAGCTACCTGGTGGACCTGGTCTTCACCGTAGCCGCACCTCCCCTGTCCATCAGTGCCCAGGTGCCCGCTCCAGGAGCCACCGCCATTCCCACGGACGTGAAACCATCCATCACGTTCTCCACCGCCATCAATCCGGGCGCCACGTTCACTTTGACCGCGAACGGATCCTCTGTCGCAGGAACGGCAGCACTCTCAGCTGACGCCCGCACCATCACGTTCACGCCGACGGCCGCCCTTCCCGCCAACACCCAGATATCCGCCAACGTCTCGGGCGTGGCCACCCCGCAGGGGCAAACCCTGCCCCCGACCACCTGGCAGTTCACCACGGCGGCGGCAGCCGTCCAGCAATCGACGATCTTCGGTTCGTTGCTTCCCCAGGTTGCCGCCAACTCCGACCCGCTTTCGGTGGAGCTCGGAACTGCCTTCACGGTGTCCCAGGCGGGGAACGTCACAGGGATCCGCTTCTACAAGGGAACCGGGAACACAGGCACCCATGTTGGCTCGCTGTGGAACGCCGCAGGCACCAGGCTGGCACAGGTGACCTTCACCAACGAAACAGCGACCGGCTGGCAAACCGCCACCTTGGCAACCCCGGTTGCCTTGTCTACCGGACAGACCTACGTGGTCTCCTACCGGGCGCCAAACGGCCGCTACTCCTCAACGCAGGGATTCTTTAACCAGACATGGACGAGCGGAGTGTTCACGGCCTCGGGCCCCAACAACGGACGCTACCGGTACGGCTCAGGCGGCGTGATGCCCACCAGTTCCTGGAACGCCACGAACTACTTCGTGGATGTGGTGTACTCCACCGCAGCTCCAGCCCAGCAGCAGGCGGCGCCGTCACCATCACCTACTGCCACGCCGACAGCAACCCCAACAGCGACAGCAACCCCAACAGCGACGGCAACGGCAACAGCTACGGCAACAGCGACCCCGACCCCGTCACCGACAGCGACCCCGTCACCCAGCCCGACCCAGACTGGACTCGTCTGCGGCTTGCTCGGGATCTGCTGAAGCAACAACGTCAGCGAACGACGCTGGGCGACCAACCATGGGCAATGAACATGCTTGGTTGGGCGCCCGGTTCCGTTTCCAGCTTCCAGATGTTGCTGTCCCCGTCCGTTGTCTCGTCCGGCAAGCCATAGAGAAGGCTCCGGTCATCGAGCCACTCGATCTGGTCATCCACACTGCGCTTTTCGGCAAGGACGGTCTCGCGTCCGCTGGCGAGGTCAAGAACCGCGACGTTCCAGTGTGCTGCCAGCGCACCGCCGTCGTTCTTCTTGTACGCGATCCGGGTCCCGTCCGGGGAAATCGAAGGGCACTCCACGTTGTCATGGACAGCCGTCAAAGTCCTTGCTGACAGGCTCCCCCGCACCAGCCAGATGCGTCCGGAGGCGGCCGCAGTGGCATAGAAAACATCCGCCTGGTCCGGTGCGAAGGTCACCCCCCAGATGTTGCGGTCGGTAGCCTGCAACCGTTCGCCGTTGACCAGCAGGGCGAAGTCCTCGAGGTTGCCGGTGGAACCGCCTGGGAGGCTGATTTCGGTGGCGGTGGAAAATCCTGCTGTCGCATAGGAGTGGCCGGTGACGAACACCGTAGTGGCAATATTGGAGCCGTCGGGGCTGATCCGGGTCCGGCTGGGGATCCCGGGAAGCGGCCAGGCCCGTTGCTGCTCCCAGTTACGGTTGAACACATCGGCTTCAAAAGAGGTCACCAGCCCCCGGTTGGTGCGCAAACACACCACCTGCTCCGGCGAGCCGTAGACCCGGTCGCATTCCTGGCCGCTCACGGCCCGGCTACCGCCGGGATCCGACAACGGAACAGTTGCGGCGTTCCCGTACCCCTGCCCTGACGCGGTGTTCCGGAACAGCACGAACGGAGCACCGGGGAGCTGTCCGCCGGCTGAGGTCCCCACGGACGAGGCCGCCGTCCGGCTTTCTTCAAAGCGTTGGTAGGCCCCCACCGCGTAGACGCCCGCTGCGACAAGGACCAGTACAGTGACTACCAGGAGGACACCCCACCGCACCTTCCCCGTGGGGGCGCCGCCGGAGGCGCGATCCCTCATGCTTCGTCGCTCACGTCGGCCGGGACATCACGCTTGGCACCACGGAGGATGAACATCACGGCCACGACGGCACACGCCAAGGCCGCCCCCGCAACCAGCATCGCGGCGGAAGCGCCAACGGCGTACCACAACACACCGAAACCGGCCGAGGCCAGCATGCGGGTCAGAGCCACCACAGTCTGCGCGGAGGCGATTCCCGTGGCGAGTTTTCCCGACGGCGTCAGCTGGCTGGCCAGCGCGGCCAGGACGCCGTCAGTGCCTGCGTAAAAGGCACCCAGCAGGACCAAACAGCCCAGCGTCGCCCAAAGCCCGCCAAAAGGAGCCGCGGCCAACAAATACGTAGCAAGCAGCGCAACGTGCCCGGCGACGAACACCGGGATCTTCCCCACGCGGTCTGCCAGCCGTCCCAGCGGAATGGCCAAAGCAAGAAACACCACGTTGGTGCCCACAAAAAGCAGGGGAAACCACTGGACCGCGAACGAATCCCTGTCCTGCAGGACCAGGTAGATGAAACCGTCACCAATCGTGACCAGGCCCAAGAGCCCTGCCGCGATCAGCAGCTTGCCCAAACCCGGTTCCTTCAAATGGCTCCAGGAAAATGCGAAAAGCCTGCGGTCCTGCCGTGCCCCGGCTCCCTTCAGGGCCTTGGCCTGAATGTCGGGCACCACCAGGGCAAGGACGGCGACACCGATCACCGCGAAGGCCAGGGACACCACGAACACGGTGCTGAACCCGTTGGGAATCATCAACAGCACAAAGAAGGCGATCAACGGACCCGCTGCCGCGCCGATGTTGTCCAGCATCCGGTGCACGCCGAACGATCTCGCCAGATGCTGCGGCTGCGCCGAGACTGAAATCAGCGCATCACGCGGAGCGGTCCTGATGCCTTTGCCGATGCGGTCACCGGTAACAATGGCCGCAATCGCCCAAAAACCCCCGGCGAAAAGGAAACCGATCCTGGCGAGCATGGACAAGCCATAGCCCGCCAAAGCTATCCGTTTGGGGTGGCCGCTGCGGTCGGCGGCCCAACCTGCGGCGATCCTGACGATGGCGCTGGCACCTTGGTTGATGCCGTCGATGACACCGAAAGCGATCGTGGACAGGCCCAGGAAACCTGTCACGTACAGGGGCAGGACGGCCGACACCGACTCCGAGGACACATCGGTGACCATACTGACAATGCCCAGCCACAGGATCACCGGGGACAAGCGGAACGGCACCTCGCTGGATAGTGCCGTCCCCATGCCCTGCGGTTTATCCCGCTTACCGCCGCTGCGGTCAGAAAGGGAAATATACATGGGTGCCCTAATCCGCCGCCGTGTGCAGGCTGCCCAGAAGCTGGAACCGCGAGCTGCCGGTCCCTGTGGTTGATACCGAAACAGTGACCGTATCCGTTCCCCGTACGAACCGGGCAGCCGAGGATCCTTCCGCTGCCGGAGCGTCTTCGGACCAGAATCCATGGGACACCAAAGAGTCCCGGAAGGAACCAAGCACCTCTGCACGGGGCTTGTCGATGATGCCGTCAGCTGCGACCTGGAGCGTGTTGCCCGAGGTCGACACGGAGGTTGAACCGATGGTCGAGCCCGCCGGCAAGGTGAGGATCCCTGCGGGCCAGCCGTCCACCATTTCACCGGCTGCGGTACCAGGCTCCGGCAAGGCTCCGGTGATCAGTGGAGCGGGAGCAGTTGGCGCGGGCAGCCCTGTCGGTGTTGCCGTCACAGGGGGAAGGACTTCCAGTGGCTGGCCGGCGGACGGTGACGAACCGCCGTCGCCACCGTTTTCAGTACCTCCGCTTGCTGAAGCATCCGACGGCGAACTACCGGAGCCGGGTACCTCGGCGCCTTGCGACGTGGTTCCCGCCGAAGCTGTTGACCCGGGGACAGTCGAGCCCGGGCTTGGCGACGACGAGGACGTCGTCTGCGCCGAAGGGGCCGGCTTCACCGCCAGTTGGTCAAAGAGTATTGCGACGGCGGCGATCAGCACGGCAAGGCATATGCCTGCGATGACCAGCCGCCGCGCCATCATGGCATGACCGGAAGAACAGCCCCGCCCGGCCGCGGATTTACGGCGTGGGACTCAGGGGCGGCGGGTAGAAGTGACGCCACCTGCGACGAGGTGGCGTTCGGCCGTGCGATGGCGATGTACCGCACCAAGCGTTTCATGGGGACAGTCTGCCATTCACGCCACGATTCCGGAACAGTTTTGGCGCTACCAGCGCCCATTCCGTGGGCGGGGCTGGCAAACCGGGCAGGTGTAGGAGGAACGGTTCATGAATTGTTCCCGTTTGATGACGCTCTGAAGCCCCTTCCCGGCACAACGCAGGCAGTATTCACCGGCCCGCCCGTAGGCGTTGAGGGAGCGCGCGAAGTAGCCGGAATCGCCGTTGACGTTAACGTAGAGGGAGTCGAAGCTGGTCCCGCCGGCGGCCAAGGCGGCGTCCATGACATCCTTGACGGCCGAGATGAGCCGCTCGGCATCTGCCCGTCGCAAGGTATCGGTGGGCCGTGCGTAGTGGAGCTGCGCCTTCCACAGGGCCTCGTCGGCGTAGATGTTGCCGATACCGGAGATAACTCCCTGGTCCAGCAGGGCACGCTTCAGGCCCGTCTTCCGCTTCTTGACGTTCCGGTAGAACGCGTCGAATGAGAACCACGGATCCAACGGATCCCTTGCTATGTGCGAGGCTTCCTCGGCGATCTCCGGCAGCGGCGTCTCGCCCAGGCCACCGGGCCCGGAGTCCGGGGTGGGCACAAGGGAGGTCACGAAGAGTCCGCCGAAGATCCTCTGGTCCACGAACCTGAGTTGTTCCGGCATGCCCTCCACCGGGCTCAGCGAGATCCTGACCTTAAGGTGTTTTTCGTCCGGCACGTCCGGATCCTGCATGAGAAGTTGTCCACTCATTCCCAGATGGGCCATAAGCGCGACCTTGGGCAGGGTCGCGACCTCGGGAAGGGTCCCATCACCGGTGGCGGACACACCGTCCATGGAGAGAGGCATCCACAGGAACTTTCCCCGCCGCACGACGTCAAGCACCGTGGCGTGTTCCAGATTCCCCACGAAGTCTTCGGTCCCCAAGGCGTGGCGCCTGATGGAGCGTGGGTCCAGCACCTCGACGGCTGTGATGGTCCGGCCCCTGACCCATCGGGCAAGGCCACGGCGCACCACTTCTACTTCGGGAAGCTCAGGCATGGATCAAGCGGACGCCGGACCAGTCGGGGTCGTGTCCAGGGCAGTCAGGGCACGCCAGGCATCGGCGGCCGCTTCCTGCTCTGCTTCCTTCTTGGAGTGCCCGGAACCGCGTCCGTAGGGTGTTCCGCCAATGTTCAGTACGGCTTCGAAAGTCCGCGCGTGATCCGGCCCGGAGCCTTCCACCGCATAGTGGATGGCGCCCAATTGCCGGCTGGCGGTGAGCTCCTGGATGCTGGTCTTCCAGTCCGTGCCGGCGCCCAGGGCACCTGCGTCCTTCAGGAGGGGTCCCACGAGCCGCATGACCAGCTGGCGTGCGGTTTCGATGTCGTTCGACAGATAAGTGGCACCGATCAGCGCCTCCATGGTGTCAGCCAGGATGGAGGCTTTGTTCTTGCCGTCAGTAAGCTTTTCGCCTTGGCCGAGGTAGATGAACTCGCCGACGCCGATCTCACGGCCGATTCCGGCCAGGGCGCGCGTACTGACGACGGCGGAGCGGCGCTTGGCCAGCTCGCCTTCAGGCAGCGTGGGGTTCTCACGGTAAAGGGAATCGGTCACGGAGAAACCCAGGATGGAGTCGCCGAGGAACTCAAGGCGCTCGTTGGTGGGGATCCCGCCGTTCTCATACGCGTATGAGCGATGTGTGAGAGCAAGACGAAGCGTCTCGGTGTCAATGGAGACACCGAGACGCTTCAGAAGCTCTTCAGTTGAAGACATCCTTAGTCAGCCTCTACGGCAGATTAGGCGTCTGCGACCTTGCGGCCCTTGTATTCAAGGAACAGCGCGGTGCCGGCAGAGTCAGTAACGACCTTTGCCTGGTGCGGCAGGCTGTAAGTAACCTGACCGTTTTCGATGGTCTTGACCAAGTTGGGGGCAGTTGCCTTCCACTGGGCACGGCGGGCGCGTGTATTTGCGCGAGACATTTTCCGCTTGGGAACAGCCACGGCTATCTCATTTCTCTCTTAGACGAACACTTACTAATCGGTTTGCCGGTCAGTCTTAGCCAGATCAGCTAGGGCAGCCCAGCGAGGGTCAATGACCTCGTGGTGGTGCCCCGGCTCGTCTTCCAGGCGCGCTCCACATTCGGAGCACAGACCCTGGCAGTCTTCCCGGCACACCGGCTGGAACGGCAGCATAGTGACAACTGCGTCCCGCAACACCGGCTCAAGATCGATCAGATCGCACTCGACTCGACGTTGCTCTTCATCGTCTTCTTCGGCCGAAAGCTCAGCACCTTCGTAGAAGAAAAGTTCTTGCACATTGACCTCAAGGTCATACGCAAGGGGATCCAGGCATCGCCCACACTCGCCGGTTACTTCGACGATCGCGGATCCGGATACCAGAATTCCTTCGTGTACGGCCTCAAGACGAAGATCCAGCTCGATATCCGAGCCTTCCTTTACGCCAATGAGCGCCACACCAAGGTCACTTGGCGCAGGTACATGCTCGTTGAGTGTCCGCATGGTCCCTGGACTGCGTCCAAGGTCCTTGACTACCAGCGCCAAGGGCGAACTTGCATCTCGCTTAATGAGAACTCCTGTAGAACATATGACCGACGTACCATCTTAGCCTGATCACGCTTGAGGACTCAAACCGGCACCGGGCGCGCACAGAAGTACGCTGGTTTCAGCTTGGGGAACTCTGCATGAGGGCGCAGGTACCCGACAAGCCTACCCCTTGCGGGGCGCTTCAGTGGGCGGCTCGCCTGCAAGGAGCCGCTTCAACACAGATTTGGGGACGTAATCAGAGATGTCCCCGCCCAGGACATTGACTTCCTTGATCAGGGTGGAGGACAGGTGGACGTAGTGCGCTTCGGCGGGCAGGAAGACGGTTTCGACGCCGGTCAACTGGCGGTTCATCGTGGCCATCGGCAACTCGTAGTCGAAGTCCGAGGACGAGCGCAGGCCTTTGACGATCGCCGAAACGCCCCTGTGGCGGCAATACTCGGCCAGCAGGCCTTCACCCATGGGCTCCACGATGATTCCGCGCAGGGAAGCCAACGTTTCGCGTGCCATCTCCATCCGGTCTTCGAGGCTGAACCGGTACTTTTTGGCGTAATTGGTGGACACGGCAACGATGACTTCATCGAACAGGCCGGCGGCCCGGGCAATGACTTCGAGATGTCCATTGTGGATGGGGTCAAAGGATCCAGGGCATACCGCGCGTCTCATGAGACGAACCTACCCCATGGCTTCGCCGGGATACCATGGCTGCCATGGCATCAGCAGGCAGCAGCGCTCCCCTTATTGGAACTTCAGCCGACGCTCCGGCACCTTGGAAACGGGCCGCTATGGGAGCCAACCTGCTCTCACCTGCCGGGGACCTGGGAGTCACCATCTTCGAAGAAATGACCACACTGGCTGTGTCCACCGGAGCCATCAACCTCGGTCAGGGCTTTCCCGACGAGGACGGCCCCGTAGAGATCAAGGACGCAGCGCAGGCCGCCATTGCGGCAGGAGCGAACCAGTATGCGCCAGGCAAGGGGGTTGCCGCATTGCGGGAGGCCGTCTCGGCCCACCAGCAACGGTTTTACGGCCTGGACCCGGATCCCGACAATGAAGTCCTTGTCACTACGGGAGCAACCGAGGCCATCGCAGCGGCGCTGCTCGCCTTCGTCCAACCCGGCGACGAGGTCCTGACCTTCGAGCCTTTCTACGACTCGTACGGTGCCATCATCGGGATGTCCGGCGCCAAGCATGTCACCGCTCCCCTGCTGGCCCCTGATTTCCTGCCGGACCTCGAAACGTTGGAAGAAGCCTTCAGCAGCAGAACCAAAATTGTCCTCCTGAACAACCCGCACAACCCCACGGGTGCCGTATTTCCGCAGAGCGTCCTCGCCAGGATCGTGGAATTGGCCGTCAAATACGACGCCGTCATCCTCAGCGACGAAGTGTATGAGCATCTCACCTTCGGAGTGCCGCACATCCCGATCACCACCTTGCCCGGCGCCGCCGAACGAACCATCACCATTTCCTCCGCCGGCAAGACGTTTTCCTTCACCGGATGGAAGATCGGCTGGCTCACCGGACCGGCACACCTGGTGGCAGCTGTACGCACCGTGAAGCAATTCCTGACCTACAGCTCCGGCACGCCCTTCCAGGGCGCCATCGCGGTCGGCCTGGGCCTTCCCGACGCGTTTTACCAGGGCATTGCCGATACCCTCCGGCAAAAGCGGGACATCCTCGCCGAAGGCCTCCGCGCCGCAGGCTTCGGCGTTTTCAACCCCAGCGGCACGTATTTCATCAACGTCGATACCGCGCCGCTGGGCATCAGGGATTCCGTTGATCTCGCCAGGCGCCTGCCCGGACTCGTCGGAGTGGCTGCCATCCCTGTTCCGGTCTTCTGTCATCCGGAAGGCGCCGAACGCACCCGCAGCCTGCTGCGTTTTGCCTTCTGCAAGAAGATCGACGTCCTGGAAGAAGCTGCCGGGCGCCTGGCTACGCTCAAGGAACGCCTGTGAATTCCCGGGATTCCGGCCATGCCGCCCGCTTCCTCCGCACCAGCGGCCAGCACGCCACGATCGATACAGACCCCCTCGTGGAGGGCAGCTTCATCCTGAGCATCGGCGGAGCCGAACAGTCACACGTAAACCTGGCGGCGCCCGGTGAGATCTTCTATGAATACCTCCGCAGGATCGGGCACGTGGTGGACCTGGCTGCAGAACCTGGCCGCCCCATCCGGGCCCTTCATCTGGGCGCCGGGGCACTTACACTGGCCCGCTACATCCAGGCCACCCGACCGGGCTCCGAACAGTACGCCGTTGAACTGGAACGTGAACTCCTGGACTTTGTCCTCCAGAAACTGCCGATGCCCGACGGTACAAGGCTGACCTCCCATATCGGCGACGCGCGCGACGCATTGGCGCAACTTCCCGCCGAGGCGGGGTTCGACGTCGTCATCCTTGACATCTTTTCCGGGCCCGAGGCCCCTTCCCATATCGCCTGCCGGGAGTTCTATGAAGAGGCAGCAGCCCGGCTGGCTCCCGATGGCGTCCTCATCGTCAATGTGGGCGACGAGCCGGCGCTCACGCTTGTCCGCAGCCAGGTCTCAGCGCTGCGCAAGGCCATGCCGGATGTTGCTGCGTTCGCGGAGGCCGGCATGTTTGAAGGCCGCTATCCGGGCAACATAATTTTGGTCGGCACACGTACGCCATGGCCCGCGGAATGGACAGCTGAACTACTGGCCCGCGGACCCCACCCGGCTGCCGTCCTGACGGGCGTGGACCTGGACCGGATCACCGGCTAAACGGAACCAGTGCTCATGCCGGTTCAGCGAACCACAGCTTGGTCTCCCCGTACTTTTTGTCGGCGAAACACTCCAAGGCATCCGGCCACGACGGTTCGGGGCTGCGGGAACTGCGCTCCACCACCACAACGGCGGCATCGTCCAGGTGCAGTGCCAGCTTTTCGAGCACCGCAGCCAGCGCCGGTTCGTCCAGGGGGTAGGGCGGGTCAAGGAAGACCAGGTCCCACACCGAAGCATCGCCTGCACGCTCCAGGAACGATTCCACCTTGGAACGGTGGACGGAAACCTTCTTGGACCCCAGGGTCTGGTTGACCAGGTCCGCGTTCCGTTGGCAGACGTCGCTTGCCTTGGCATCGAACTCCACCAGGTCCACGCTGTGCGCGCCCCGGCTGGCGCTCTCGACACCCAGCGAACCCGAGCCCGCGTAGAGATCCAGGACCCGCGCGCCGTCGATCACCGCCAACGATTCCAGACGCGAAAACAGGGCCTCCTTGACGCGGTCCGTCGTGGGTCTGGTGGCATTGCCGGGGACGCTTGCCAGAGGGTTTCCGCCGGCAACTCCGGCGATGATGCGGCTCACAGGCATACTCCTTGCGGGCCTTTGCCGGGGCTTCTAACCGCGTTCAAGGAACGCCTCCTTCTCAGGGTTCAGGTACTGATCTATCGCGGCGGCAAGCGCGGGCTGGTCCGCCAACGCGGGATCGTCCGCCACCAGGGACTGGGCGTCGGCCCTTGCACGGGCAATGATGTCCTCGTGCTCAAGGACCCGGAGCAGCTTCAAAGTGGAGCGTCCGCCGGACTGTGAAGCCCCCAGGATGTCGCCTTCACGGCGCAGCTTGAGGTCCTCCTGCGACAATTCAAAACCGTCGGTAGTGGACGCAACCGCCTCCAGGCGGCGCCGGCTCGGATGCCCGGGCTCCAAGGTGGTCACCAGCAGGCACGTGCCCGGAAGCCCGCCGCGCCCCACACGTCCCCGCAATTGGTGGAGCTGGGAAATGCCGAAACGGTCAGCATCAAGGATCACCATCAACGTGGCGTTGTGGACATCCACGCCCACTTCGATGACAGTGGTGGAAACCAGGACCTTGGTCTCATTGGACGCAAATGAGGCCATGGTCTCAGACTTCATTTGCGGGTCCTGCCGTCCGTGCAGGGGTGCCACTGGAACACCGGCCAGGGACGGCTCCTGCAGGAGGCCCTCGACGACGGCAGTCACCGACGCGAGCTCCCTCGCCCCGCCCTCGTCCTGGAGTTCCGTTTCGCTCGGTTCCGATTCGCCGGGACTGAAGTCGCCGTCGTCGTCCGATCCGATCTTGGGGCACACCACATAGACCTGGTGTCCCGCGTCGACCTCCTCGCGCGACCGCTTCCAGATGCGGTCAGCCCAACCCGGGTTTTCCGAGAGCCCCACCACATGCGTGGAGATAGGGGCGCGTCCGGCGGGAAGCTCGTCAAGGATGGAGGTCTCAAGGTCACCGAACACAGTCATGGCGACGGTACGCGGAATGGGAGTTGCGGTCATCACCAGCAAGTGGGGAGGACGTTGTGCTTTTGCCCGGAGGGCATCGCGCTGCTCCACCCCGAAGCGGTGCTGCTCATCGACCACAATCAGGCCGAGATCCTGGAAACTCGTCTTGTCACTCAGCAGGGCATGCGTGCCGATGACGATCCCGGCATTCCCGGACGCCGCATCAAGCATTGCCTGCTTTCGTGCCGCGGTGGGCATGGAACCGGTCAGCAAGGTTACCTGGACGGCTTGCTGCCCGGAGTCTCCGCCGAGCATGCCTGCCCCGCCAAAAATATGGTCGCGGGCAAGTGGGCCCAGGGTCCGGCGGATTGAATCGAAATGCTGGGCGGCAAGGACCTCGGTGGGTGCGAGGAGCGCGGCCTGGCCTCCGGCATCCACGACTTGGAGCATGGCGCGCAGGGCAACGATTGTTTTGCCGGAACCCACTTCGCCTTGCAGGAGCCGGTTCATGGGCGTATCCCGGCCCAGCTCCTCGGCCAGGGTCTTTCCGACGGCGGACTGGCCGGCGGTCAGCGTGAACGGGAGGTTCCGG
This sequence comes from Paenarthrobacter sp. C1, assembly GCF_049315185.1. Taxonomy (NCBI): domain Bacteria; kingdom Bacillati; phylum Actinomycetota; class Actinomycetes; order Micrococcales; family Micrococcaceae; genus Paenarthrobacter; species Paenarthrobacter sp. C1. The sequence goes on from NZ_CP186052.1 coordinate 2,923,822, forward strand.
TCGAAGGTGCTGAGGAGGCCCCCGGGCAGCGGTCGCCTGGCTGTGGCTTCCTCGGCCGCAAGCTGGGCGCGCCTCCTCGCCAAGGCAGTCTGCAGGACCAAAGCTTCCTGGTATCGGAATCGTTCCTGCGCCCGTTGCCAGTCCTTGGGGGTCTCCGGCGAGTGGATCAGCCGATACGCCTCAGCGACGCTCAGCAAACCGTCCCTCCCGGCAAGATGCTCCGGGATCGGGTCCTCCAGCCCGTCAAGGTCCATGGTCTGCAGGAGCGCAGTGATCACTTTGTGAATGGACCAACTGGTCAGTTTGGCTGTCGCCGGGTACACCGGAATAGGCATGGCGGCCAGCTTCGCAGGGTCCACGGAGCCTTCGGCTTCAGGGTCCTCATCGAGCAACAGGAAGTCGGGGTTGGTCAGGCCAAGAGCCCCACCGTAGCGTGTCACCTTCCCCGAAAACATGGCCCGGCGACCGGCCAGCAGCTCCGCCTTGGCGCGGAACCCGTTGAAGAAACTCACCTTCAGGGTCCCCGCGACACCGCTTCCGCCGGCCTCATCGGTGACGACGACATCTGTGATGGAACCACGGCGGGCGCGCATCTGGCGGGTGCTGTTGGACAGGACGCGGGCGATGAGCGTGACTTCCTCGTCCAACGGCAGGTTGCTGATGGGCGTCAGCTCTCCACGGCTCAGGTAACGCCGCGGGAAGTAGTTCAGCAGAGCACCGGTTGATTTGAGGCCCAGGTGTTTATCGATAACTGCCGCGGACCGCTTACCGATCCTGCGTTCGAGGGGCAGTTCCAGTTCAGTAATCATGCCGTGGCTGGTCTGAATCATGCCGGGGCAGGGCAAGCTGGCTGACGGCGATATCGCTCGGTTCCCCGAGCGAACGGATCAGTTCCACGGCCGGAGCGGGATCCGGAACGTGGACGTGGACACGCCAACGGTAACTGGCCTCCATCGGCGATTCCTCGTCATCGTCGTCGTCGTTCCGGGCACCCCCGACCTGGCTCATGATGACGGAGTCGCCCATCTCATCCAGCCTTTGCCGCAGGATGGCAGCGTTGAGCGGGGAAAGGCTGATGGTGCACATGACCTCCACGCCGTCATCTGCCGGCATGTGCTCATGGATGTGTGGATCCTGCAGCTTGTAGCCGTGCAGGTTGTCCAGCATTTCGTCCTGCAGTTCCTCGCCGAGCACTGCGGAACGAAGACAGTCCAATACCAGGAGCATGCCCACGCCGCCGGCGTCGACCACGTGCGCTTCCTGCAACTGGGCGAGCTCATCCTCGGTGCGAAGAACGGCTTGGTAGGCAGCTTCCACCACGGCATCGAGCGACAACCCCAGCGCATGGTTGCTGTCGTCGCCGTCCTGCTCTGCGTCGACCCGCTGCGCGGCATGGGCGGCGGCTTCCAGGACTGAAAGCATGGTTCCGGCCACGGGCTCGCTGAGCGCGGACCAGGCACGTATCTGGGCCCTGTTAAGCGCGGTAGCCAGGAGCGGGGCACTAAGGCGTGTTTTGCCTGCCAAAGGTTCAGCGGCCGCGCACAGGAAGACCGCGAACAACGTTCCCGAATTCCCCCGCGCTTGCTCCATGGCTGCCTGGCCGGCCTTTGACAGAACCGCGCCAACATCGTGGCCTGATTCTGACGCCGCAACGGCAGGTTCATCCAAGGCAGAAACGGCAGCACGGACCGTCAGATACAGGTTTGTGCCCGTGTCGCCGTCGGCGACGGGAAAGATGTTGATCGCATTAAGGCGGTCGCTGTGGTTTCCGAGGACCACCTCCGCCTTGCCGAGCCAACGTTTCATGGCGTGCGCATTCGCGGCGATCTTAGTCTGCAAAGTGATCCCATCCAACGGTGTCAGCAGCATGCCCGGCAATCCGGACGCCGCTGCCTGGCGGCTCGACAACGGCTTGAACTGAGCCTATCGCAGTGAAGCCCTGCGGCAGCTGAATACCGGCTGGGAACGTGGCCAGCAAGCCATGGTCTTCTCCCCCGCCAAGGACCCATGCCATGGCGTCGGCACCCAGCAAGGCAGCTGCCGGTTCCAGCACGGCGGCATACTTTTTCAACGCGATGGGATCGAAGTCCAGCACGGCACCACTGGCGGTGGCCAGCCGGGCGCCGTCGCGCAACAGACCGTCGGAGATGTCCAGCATTGCAGTGGCGCCGGCCCTCGCAGCAAGCGGTCCTGCTGCCAGCGGCGGCAGAGGCCTGCACTGGTTCCCCACGAAACCCCTCAGCTCCTCGTCAAGCTTCTCAAGCGGGACGTCGCTTTCAAGCAACGCCCAGCCTGCGGCTGCCCGGCCGAGCGTGCCGGCAACCGCCGCCACATCCCCTGGCCGGGCGCCAGAGCGCAGCACCGGCGCCATTCCGGCAAGAGTTCCGACGACGGCGACCGTCACGGCGAGTTCCCGGCCCCGGCCGAGGTCCCCTCCGGCAACAGAGCAGTCCGGTGCCCCCAGCTCGACGATGGCTGCAGTGAGGCCGTCCGCAAAAGCCTCCACCCAATCGACGGGAGTGGACGGCGGCATGGTCAGGCTCACCACCAGCGAGGTGGCAGTGCCTCCCATGGCATTGATGTCACTGAGGTTCTGCGCCGCGGCCTTCCAGCCGACGTCGTAGCCGCTGGTCCTGTAGCCGTTGTTCCACTGCAGCCTGAAGTCCTGGTCCTGCGTTTGGGTATCTATGGAAATCAGGGTGCGGCCGTCCGGGGCCGCTACGAGGGCTGCATCATCACCGGGTCCCAGCAGGACGCCGGGGCTGCTGTTCAGCCGGGGAAAGATCCGGGCGAGGAGCTCGGACTCCGAAAGGTCTTGGACGGTCACTTGTTCTGCGGGCACGGTTCTACGCTATCGCGATCCACCGACACAATAATGACGGGCTGCCCCTGCGGCGGCTTCGCGGTTGTGACCCACGCTACCCGCGTCGGGCAGGCAGTCCATGCGGGATAGGCTGGAAGGATGCATCGAAAGACCCTCCACAGGACTGCCATGGCCATTTCCCTGGCCTCTGCATCCGTGCTCGCTTTGTCGGCCTGTTCACCTGCCGTTGACGTCACTGCTGCCGCGGACGCCGCCAACCCTGCCTGCGCCCCCATGATGGTGGCCCTGCCCGACAAGATCGGCGATGCCGCCCTCCGCAAGACCAACAGCCAGGCGACGGCAGCATGGGGCGATCCGTCCCAGATCATCCTGCGCTGTGGTGTGAATGTCCCCGGACCCACGACGGACCGCTGTGTCAGCGTCAATAACATCGATTGGGTCATCAAGGAAGGCGACCCCGTGTACACGCTGACCACATTCGGCCGCGAGCCCGCCACGGAAATCCTGGTCGACCCGGTCAAACTGGAGGCTGCCAACATCAGCTCCGCAACTGTCCTGACCGAGCTCGCCGCCGCCGTCGGAAAAATCAAGGCAAGCGGCAAGTGCGTAGGCCAGGAAGACCTGCAGAACCTGCCGACAGGCAAATAGCGGCGATGCTTGGGCGCCGCCTGCCAAGGCAGGCAGTGCCCAAGCATCGTGAGCTTAGCGCAGGCCCGTTTTCCGGGTCAGCGCCAAGTGGATCAGTTCATCGATCAATTCGGCGTAGGACAGTCCGGAGGCTGCCCACATCTGCGGGTACATGCTCTTGGGAGTGAAGCCAGGCATAGTGTTGATCTCGTTGATGATCAGCTCGCCGGACGGGGTGTAGAAGAAGTCCACACGGCTGAGGCCTTCCGCGCCTACGGCGTCGAAAGCGACGGCGGCCAGTTCCCTGACGCGGGCAATGGCTTCGTCGGGCATGTCGGCCGGGCAGCTGAGTGCGGCGGCCCCGTCCTCCACATACTTGGCAGCGAAGTCGTAGAAATCGTGTTCCCCGGCCGCCACGGCAATTTCACCGGGCATAGACGTGCGGGGAGCGTCGGTGCCGCGTCCTTGCAGGACGGCACACTCGATTTCACGTCCCACAATCCCGGCTTCGATAACGAGCTTCAGGTCATGGCGGCGGGCTTCCTCGACGGCGGCATCCAGGCCGTCCAGGGAGTCAACCTTCGAAATTCCCATGGAAGAACCCGCGCGGGCGGGCTTGACGAAGACCGGGAAACCAAGCTTGTCCACGCGTTTGCGCACGGCCTCGGCGTCGGTCACCCATTCGCGGTCCGTCACGGCTACGTAGGGACCCACCTTCAGCCCGGCGGCTTCGAAGACAACCTTCATGAAGTGCTTGTCCATGCCCACTGCGGAGGCCAGGACGCCTGCGCCTACGTAGCGCGTGTCGGACAACTCCAAGAGGCCCTGGATTGTTCCGTCCTCACCCCACGGGCCATGCAGCAATGGGAACACGACGTCAACGGAGCCCAGCTCCCGGGGGACGGCGTTGGGCTCTGTGACGATCAATTGGTGCTCACCGCCGACTTCGGCCAACGTCACAGTCTGCCCTGACGCCGCCACCTCGGGAAGCGACCTGGAGCTCAAGGACCACTGGCTGGTATCTCCCGAAGCCAAAACCCACTGGCCCGACTTCGCGATGCCGATAGGGATGACCTCGTACTTGTTGGTGTCGATGGCTCCCATGACGCCAGCTGCCGTGACGCAGCTGACAGCGTGTTCGCTTGAGCGGCCCCCAAAGAGGATCGCCACGCGGGGTTTCGCCTTCACGGGTGTGGGTTCTTCAGTCACCATCAGTAGTCGCCTTCGGACTTCAGTGCCCGGGCCAGCAAGCGCGGCCCCAGGTCATCAACGGACATTCTGCCTTCAAGCACGGCCACTACGGCTGCGGTGATGGGCATTTCTACATTCAGTTTCCCCGCCAGTTCATGCACGGCGGGGCCGGACTTGATGCCTTCAGCGGTCTGGGTCATCTGTTCGGCCACCTGCACCAGGCTGAGGCCTTCACCCAGCAGGCGGCCGGCAGTGTGATTCCGGGAGAGCGCAGACGAGCACGTGGCCACGAGGTCGCCGAGTCCGGCAAGTCCGGCCATGGTGTGGGCTTCGCCGCCCAGGGCGAGAGCCAGCCGGGACGTTTCCGCGAGTCCGCGGGTTATCACTGACGCCTTGGTGTTGTCGCCCATTTGCCGGCCCTCGCAGATTCCGACCGCCAGGGCAATCACGTTCTTGACGATGCCGCCGATCTCGACGCCCACCACGTCCGTGCTGGTGTAGGGGCGGAAGTAGGGCGCTGTGCAGCACAGGGCAATAGCAGCCGCCGTATCGGCATCGCTGCACGCAACAACGGAGGCAGTCGGTTGTTCCCTGGCAATTTCCATGGCGAGGTTGGGTCCGGAAACCACAGCGACGCGGCTCTCCGAAAGACCAAGTTCCTGCGCAATGACTTCACTCATGCGGGCGTCCGTGCCCAGTTCCAGGCCCTTCATGAGGGAAACAACCACGGCGTCGGACGACAACAGCGGTTTCCAGTCACCCAACTGCGGCCTCAACGACTGTGCAGGTACAGCGAGCACCACGAGGGTGGCATCCTTCAGCACCTCTGCCACATCCGTGGACGCCGTGATGGAGGCCGGGAGGTCAATGTCCTTCAGGTACTGCTCGTTGCGGTGAAGTGTATTGATCTGCTCCACTACTTCGGCGCGGCGCCCCCAGATGCGGATGCTGCGCTCGACACCGGCCGCAATGGCTGCATCAGCCAGGATCTTCGCGAACGTGGTGCCCCAGGACCCTGCACCCAGAACGGCCACAGTGCCGGGAACGAAACCGGCGCTTTCGATCACGGTCACTTGCCGGCCTCCGGATCCTGGGTCTCGGAGGGTGCCCCCTCAACGAAACGGCCATGCTTGCTTTGTTTGTGGAGCGCGGGGTCCCAGCGTTCAGCCGGCGCTTTTTCGCCACGAAGCGTCTCCAGGAGGGCTGTGATGGCGTCCATGATCACGTCCGTGGCCTCGGTGAGCGTGGCCCGGTCGAGTGGCCGGTCGGCGAAGGAGCTCAAGTCCACAGGTTCACCCACCAGCACGCGGACGGTCTTCCGGGGAAAGACATGGAAGCGCTTGGCGTACCGGGGGAAGACCTCCTGTGCGCCCCAATGGGCCATGGGTACTACCGGTGCTCCTGTTTGCAGGGCAAGGCGGGCCGCCCCGGTGTGGCCCTTCATCGGCCACAGGTCGGGATCCCTGGTCAGGGTTCCCTCGGGATAGATGATGATGGCGCCACCGGCGTCCACCACCTCCTTGGCCAGTTGCAGCGAGCGGTTCGCACCCGCCGTCGAGCGTTCAACCGGGATTTGTTTCGTGGCCCGAAGCAGGCTGCCCAGTACGGGCACCTTGAAGAGCCCCGCTTTTGCCAGGAAGTGGGGTGGCCGCTTCTGGTTGTACACCAGGTGCCCCACAACAATGGGATCAATCTCGGTGCAGTGGTTGGGCACGGCGATGAAACCGCCCGCGGGAAGTTTCCCGATGCCTTCCCACTTCTTTGCCATCAACATATTCATCGCCGGACGGGCAAGGCCCGCCAGCAATATGAACATGGCACGGCTCGTGGCCGATTCCTTCAAAGGATCCCCCGCTACTTGATGGTGGTGATGTCGAAATCGGCGCCCAGGGCGGCCAGCTTCTCGGTGAAGCGCTCGTAACCGCGGTTGATGATATCGATCCCGGTGACCTTGGAGGTTCCTGTTGCTGCCAGCGCTGCAATGAGGTGGCTGAAGCCGCCGCGAAGGTCCGGGATATCAATGTCGGTGCCCCTCAGGGGCGTGGGGCCGGAGATCACCGCGGAGTGGAGGAAGTTCCGCTGGCCGAAGCGGCAGGGCACGCTGCCAAGGCATTCGCGGTGCACCTGGATGTTTGCCCCCATGCGGGCCAAAGCCTCGGTGAAACCAAACCGGTTCTCGTAAACGGTCTCATGGACAATTGACACGCCATCGGCCTGGGTCAGCGCGACCACCAGCGGCTGCTGCCAGTCGGTCATGAAGCCCGGGTGCACGTCCGTCTCCAGGACAAGCGGGCTGAGCTTTCCACCCTGGTGGTAGAAACGGATGCCGTCGTCGCCGATGTCCATTCCGCCGCCCACTTTTCGGTAGGTGTTCAGGAACGTCATCATGTCCCGCTGGGAAGCACCTTCAACGAAGATATCCCCGCGGGTTACCAACGCAGCCGAGGCCCAGGAAGCGGACTCGTTGCGGTCAGGGAGTGCACGGTGGTTGTACCCGCGCAGGTCCTTGACGCCCTCGATGCGGATGGTCCGGTCAGTCTGGACGCTGATGATGGCGCCCATCTTCTGGAGGACAGCGATGAGGTCAATGATCTCCGGCTCGGTTGCCGCACCAATAAGCTCCGTGATGCCTTCGGCCCGCGTTGCACTGAGCAGAACCTGCTCCGTAGCCCCCACGGACGGGTAGGGCAAGGAAATCTTGGCGCCGTGCAGGCCGTGGGGGGCCGAAATGTGGATGCCGCCGGGGCGTTTTTCCACCACGGCACCAAACTGGCGAAGGACATTCAGGTGGTAGTCAATGGGCCGGTCACCGATCTTGCAACCACCGAGATCCGGGATGAAGGCCTCACCGATCGCATGGATCAGCGGTCCGCACAGCAAAATGGGGATCCTTGAATCGCCGGCGTGTGCGTCGATTGCGGTGCTGGAGGCCGTCTTGGCGTCCTTCGGATCCAGGGTGAGGTCACCCGACTCCGGATCTTTGACGACAGTCACACCATGCAGCTTCAGAAGGCTGGTGACGACCTCGACGTCCTTGATTTCCGGCACGTTCCTCAGCACCGATGGCTCGCTGCCCAGCAACGCGGCCACCATCGCCTTGGGCACCAGGTTCTTGGCACCGCGAACGGTCACTCGTCCAGTTAACGGGACCCCACCGCGGATTGTCAGAACACTACTCATCTATACCGGTTTCCTCACGACTACTCGCCCCCCAAACTTACAAAGGCTCCAGCTAAGCATAGAAGCTCACGTAACCGAACCGAAATGGACCCGCCCCGCGCCGTACGGATCCGGTCCAGGCCGAACTCCCGCAAAAAAGGACCGCCGGACCCTCACAAGGGGGTCCGGCGGTCCTCTGCCAGCGGAAATTCCGATGAAGGGTCAGCGGCTAACGGGCATCGACTTTTGCTGGGATCGTCCGGGGTTTGAACGACGGCCGGGTGGCTTCGTATGCGGTGATGTCTTCTTCGTGCTGGAGGGTCAGGCCGATGTCGTCCAGGCCTTCCAGCAGGCGCCAGCGGGTGTAGTCGTCAATGTCGAACGGTGCCACCACATTGCCGCACTCGACCGTCTTGCTGACCAGGTCCACCTTCACCTCGGTACCGGGAGCGTTCTCCAGGACCTTCCAGATCAGTTCAATGTCGTCCTGCGCAAGCTGTGCTGCCAGGAGTCCTTGCTTGCCGGAGTTGCCGCGGAAGATATCGGCAAAACGGGACGAGAGGACCGCTTTGAAGCCGTAGTCCTTCAAGGCCCAAACGGCGTGTTCACGTGATGAGCCGGTACCGAAGTCCGGGCCTGCCACCAGCACGGAACCGGCGTTGAACGGGGCCTGGTTCAGGATGAAGGACTCGTCCTTGCGCCACGCGGCGAACAGGGCGTCCTCGAACCCGGTACGGGTGATTCGCTTGAGGTACACGGCCGGGATGATCTGGTCGGTATCCACGTTGCTTTGGCGCAGCGGGACCCCGATGCCGGTGTGGGTTGTGAAAGCTTCCATGGGATCCTCCTAGACTGCGATTCCGGTCAAAGTGCCTGTGGCGGCGGACTCAAGGTCCGACGGCGAGCTCAGCGTGCCGCGGACGGCAGTCGCTGCAGCCACCACGGGCGAGACCAGGTGTGTGCGGCCGCCCTTGCCTTGGCGGCCCTCGAAGTTGCGGTTGGACGTTGAGGCGCAACGCTCCCCCGGTTCCAGCTGGTCCGGGTTCATGCCCAGGCACATGGAGCAGCCGGCAAAGCGCCATTCGGCACCGAAGTCCTTGAAGACCCTGTCCAGGCCCTCGGCCTCGGCTTCCAGACGGACGCGCGCCGATCCGGGAACCACCAGCATCCGTACCTTCGGATCCTTCTCCCGGCCCCGGATGATATCCGCTGCAGCGCGCAGGTCCTCGATGCGGGAGTTCGTGCAGGACCCCAGGAACACGGTGTCCACGCGGATGTCCTTCATGGGCGTTCCGGCTTCCAGGCCCATGTACTGCAAGGCACGCTCAGCGGCAGCCTTGGCGTTCTCGTCACCGAAGTCTTCGGGAGACGGAACCTTGGCCGAGAGGGAAACACCTTGCCCCGGGTTGGTACCCCAGGTCACGAACGGCTCAAGCGTGTCTGCGTCCAGGTCCACCTCGACGTCGAAGGTCGCGTCGGCGTCGGTGTGCAGCGTGTTCCAGTACTCGACGGCGGCATCCCAGTCCGCGCCTTCCGGCGCGTGGGGGCGGCCCTGCATGTAGCCGTACGTGGTCTGGTCCGGCGCGACCATGCCGGCACGTGCGCCGGCCTCGATGGACATGTTGCAGATGGTCATGCGGGCGTCCATGGACAGGGCACGGATAGCCGAACCACGGTATTCCAGGACGTAGCCCTGGCCACCGCCGGTACCGATCTTGGCGATGACTGCGAGGATGATGTCCTTGGCAGTGACGCCCGGACGCAAGGTGCCCTCGACGTTGATGGCCATGGTCTTGAACGGCTTCAAGGACAGTGTCTGGGTGGCCATGACGTGCTCCACTTCCGACGTGCCGATACCCATGGCCAGTGCACCGAAGGCGCCATGGGTGGAGGTGTGCGAGTCGCCGCAGACCACGGTCATGCCGGGCTGGGTCAGGCCCAGCTGCGGACCCACGACGTGGACGATGCCTTGTTCCTTGTCACCCAGGGAGTGCAGGCGCACACCGAATTCCTTGCAGTTGGCGCGCAGGGTTTCGATCTGGGTGCGGCTGGTGAGGTCGGCGATCGGTTTGTCGATGTCCAGCGTGGGAGTGTTGTGGTCCTCCGTGGCGATGGTCAGGTCCACGCGGCGCAGCTTGCGGCCGGCCAGGCGCAGGCCCTCGAATGCCTGCGGGGATGTTACCTCGTGAACCAGGTGAAGGTCGATGAAGAGAAGATCGGGCTGGGCATTGGCTCCTTCGCCTTCACCCTTGCGCACAACGTGCGCGTCCCAGACTTTCTCGGCCAGTGTCTTTCCCACGGCCTTGCTCCCTTCACTGCGGTCGGATGGTTTACATCCACTGAACTGTTCTTCATCCACTGAACCAGCACGCTTGCGAAATAGGCCAGTGAAACAACTTGCATCTCAGATATTGAGACGGCAATATCATTACATGGACAATTCTAGTGGAGTCGGTGTCATTGATAAAGCGGCCCAGGTACTCGATGCCCTCGAGGCCGGGCCAACGACACTTGCCCAGCTTGTAGCAGCCACCGGTCTCGCCCGCCCCACGGTTCACCGGCTCGCCCTGGCACTGGTTCACCACAGGCTCGTCAGCCGCGACATCCAAGGGCGCTTTGTCCTGGGCAGCAGGCTCGTTGAGCTTGCTTCCGCCGCCGGCGAAGACCGGTTGATTGCTTCGGCCGGCCCGGTCCTCATCCAGCTTCGCGACGCCACGGGCGAAAGCGCACAGATCTTCCGCCGCCAAGGTGACTGGCGCGTATGCGTGGCCTCGGCAGAACGTCCCATCGGCCTGCGCGACACCATTCCCGTAGGCACGCAGCTGTCCATGAAGGCCGGTTCCGCAGCACAGGTTCTGCTGGCCTGGGAAGACCATGACCGGCTCCTTGAGGGACTTCAGAACGCCCGCTTCACGCCCACCGTCCTGGCAGGAGTACGACGCCGGGGCTGGGGTCAGAGCCTCGGCGAACGCGAGCCCGGAGTCGCCTCGGTTTCCGCGCCGGTGCGCGGACCCTCCGGCAGGGTCATCGCCGCAGTGTCCATCTCGGGTCCGATAGAACGACTCACCCGCCAGCCCGGCCGCCTGCACGCCGAAGTCGTGTGCAATGCCGCGCGGGTCCTGACGGAGGCCCTGCGGAAGAACAACGACTAGCCATGGAAAGCTACGCCGTATTCCTGCGCGGAATCAATGTGGGCGGCATCAACATCAAGATGGCCGACCTCAAGGCAGCGCTCCAGGACTGCCCGTTCACCAAGGTCAAGACCCTGTTGGCAAGTGGGAATGTGGTGCTGCAAAGCGACCTCAGCGCCAAGGACGTCAAGGCCCGGTTCGAACAGTGCCTGCGGGACTCCTTCGGCTACGACGCCTGGGTGGTGGTCCTGACAGCGCAGAGGGTCGCCGAACTTGTGGAGGCCTGCCCGTACCCCGCGGATGACAAGTCGACGCACAGCTACATCACCTTAGCCTCGGACACCGCGATGCTTGACGAGCTCTTTGCAGCAGCCGAAGAACTGGGGGGCGTGGCGCAAGTGCGCCTGGGCCCTGAAGCCTCCGCCTGGTTGGCACCTGCAGGCGGCACCCTGGACAGCCCGTTCAGCAAGCTCTCCGCCAAGCCACGCTACAAGGCAAGCACCACCACCCGGAACCTCCGTACGCTGGTCAAAGTCAGGGACGCCGCGGCCGCTCTCTAGCCGGGCGCATCATAGTCCGGGCGAATCCTAGTCCGGGCGCACCTTAGTCCGGGCGCGCGGCTTTCAGTGCAGCGTTGAAGGCTTTCAACCGCGTGATTTCCACTCCCACGGGCTCCACGATCCTTTGCTCCGCCACCACGGCCACGGCCGCTTTCAGACGCTTCGCCGCGCCGGCTGCCCTGATGCGTGCCGCCCAGCCGCCCAGAATGCGGCCGGTAATGGCCAACAGCACTCCCAACGCCACTCCCCCGGCCACCATCAACGTGGGCCACGGCCACCCCTCCGTGCGCGGAACCTCAGGCACGGGCATTTGGAAGTAGCCCAAGGCTGCCAGGACTCCGAGCCAGCCCAGCCCGCCGACCGCCAAGAGGAGGGCCAACCATTGCAGGGTGTTGAACAACAGCCACCAGAGGGGACGTTTAGCCGTTTTCAGGTCCGCTCCGGCAATGGCCTGGTCCAAGGCATCGGGCAATTGGTCCCGGCCATCCCTCGCTGCCCCGCGAATGGCTGCCCGCCAAGGACCCGGAGCGCCGGCCGAGGCCTCATCAGCGAACTCCCGGACGGCGGCATCCGTGCGGGCACGCTCAGGGGCACCGGCCGGAGGCAAGGACGTGCGGCTCAATTCGGGCCTGGTGTCGCTCCGCCCCAGATTCAGCCTCCGCAGGGGATCGGGACGGAATCGCAACAACCACCGTGTGACCGGCCACCCCGTCCTGCGCGCCGACTCCCTTTGGAACGAACGCTGGACCGCGTCCACCACCACAGGGACGTTCGCCGCCGTCGCCAGTTCCGATGCAAGGCGAGCCCTTGCGTTTGCCTTGATCCCGCGTGCTTCACCGTCGCCCGACGCTTTCGACAACCCGGCAGCAGCCTTGGCGACGTCGGCTGCCAAGCGCTGCGTGGTCGCTGCCCGCTGGACCACGACGTTCCTGATGGCCCCGCGGACGGCGGAGACGCCGTCGCCCGTCAGCGCCGAAGCGCCCAGCACGCGGACGGTCCCCAGGCCGTCGCGTGCGAGGATCCCTTCCAAGGAGTCCAGAACCGCGGCGGCGTCCGGTGCGCCCAGTTTGTCGATCTGGTTCAGGACAACCAAGGTGACGGCGCCGTGGGTAGCCATGGGCCGGAGGAAGTCGTTGTGCACCGCGGCATCGGCGTATTTCTGCGGGTCCATCACCCACACCAGGACATCCACCATGCCAACCATCCGTTGGACAATCTCCCGGTTTTCCACCCGGGTGGAATCGAAGTCCGGCAGGTCCAGGAGCACCAGCCCACTGTCCTCGTCGGCAAAGCCGGTAACCGGCGGAAGTACATGACGGTCCTTCACGACCAACCAATCGAGCAGGGGTCCGCTGCCGTCCTCACCCCAGATACCCGCCAAAGGCTCGGAGGTGGTGGGCCGCCGCGCAGCCGCGGTGGCCAGTTCGCTGCCGGAAACTGCGTTGAACAGGGATGACTTGCCGCTCCCGGTGGCTCCGAAAAAGCCCACCACGGTATGTCCTGCCGATAGGGAGCGCCGGGAAGTTGCCCGCTCCAGAACGTCGTAGACGGACTGGAGTTCCTGATCGGGAAGAACGCCTTCGGCCAGCTCGCGTGCGGTATTGAGGGCTTCGAGCCTGCGCTGCAATGCGGACGACTCACGGACCAGACTGTGGCGGCTCATGCAGTCCCTGCCAGCCGGCGGAGGGCCTTGGCGTGCAGAGCGAGATCAGGACCCGAGACCGGCTGAACGGTCTCGAGCCTGGTGAGGAAGCGGAGCCGTTCTTCATCCAGCAGGCGCTGGCACTGCGTGTGCAGGTCCTGCCTGGCCTGCTGGGCAAGGCGACGGACAGCATCCTCGCCGAATACCGCTTCGAGCAGCTTCTGCCCAACCACCGCCGTGCCGCCCGCGATCCCGATTTCCAGACCACTCAGGCCAGCCGTCATGGAGAAGACCACCACCATGAGCGCAGCACCAAGCCCGTTGACCCCGAAGGACAGCCACCTGGCCTGGGTCCGCTTCCCCTGTCCTTGGGTCCGGATCATCTCCATCAGGCCTTCCTGCCAAGTTCGGATTGCCGCGGCCGCCTTGGCATCGAAGCCTTCGCTGGTTCCGGAGAGGTCGTCGTGGCCCAGTAGTTGGCGGCCCGCCGGGTCCGCCCGCCAGCGCCTGTCAACGTTTTCAGCAGCAGTGGCCGCTTCATCGAGGATCACTGCCTGCAGCCCTGTTTCGATCGCCGTCTCCACCTTTACAGCCGGTGCCGGTTCGCCTCGGAAAAAGGCGCCCATGCGGTCCCTCATCCGGCCGATGTTCTGCTCCAGGGCCCGAAAGAACTCCCCCGTTCCCACGAAATCCTGCCAACGGGCCAATACTTCTCCGCGGAGGAGTGCCCCATCCTTGGTGGCTTCCAGGATGCGGGTCAGTGCGTGCTCGTATTCCTCGGAGCACGATCCCTCCAGGTCACGGGCTGCAGCGTCCTGTGCCGCCGTGGCGACCGCTACAGCCTCCAGGCGAAGACTCACGGCCTTGACGGCACCGTTGAGTGTCCGTCGGGCGACCTCGGCACGGCCGGCGGCATTGGCGGCCAAGGCACCGAGCCACAGGCGCAAGGGCTCCACCGCTCCCGCCGGCAACATTCCCAGCCCGTCCAACGCGCTTTCGGGCACGACAAAGAGTTTCGCCTCCCCAAGTCCCTGCCGGTCCAGCATCGCCTGCAGGTCGGTCCGGACTTCGTCCTCAGCTGCCGGCGGCACACGGTCCAGGACCACGGCGACGGTGATGTCCCGCGAAGCCGCATCAAGGAGCAGACGCCATGGAACGGCGTCGGCGTAGCGGTTGGCGGTGGTGACGAAGATCCAAAGGTCGGCCGCGGCGAGCAGCTGCCCCGCGAGTCTGCGGTTGTCGTCGGAAATGGAGTCGACATCCGGGGCATCCAGCAGGGCAATGCCCTGCGCCACAGCAGGGTGCCCCAGCAATACCAGCGAGGTGATCGCCTGGGCGTCGGGGGCCGCGCCGGCCTGGTTCGCCGGGACGGGGACTGACGAGACCGTTCCCCGGATCCGCTGCAAGTTCGGAAGGATCCTCTGTCCTTCGAACCATTCCGCATCGTTGGGGTGGTGCAGAAGGATCGGTTGGCGCGTTGTAGGCCTGATCGCTCCCGAACGGGTCACCGGAAACCCCACCAGGGCATTGACCAACGTCGACTTTCCGGCCCCGGTTGAACCGCCGACAACGGCCAGCAGCGGCGCGTCCAGGCTGCGGTAGCGGGGAATGATGTAATCATCGAGCTGCGCCAGGGACTCCCGTATCCATTGGCGGGCCTCCTGCACTTCGGGCACCGCCAAAGGAAGGGTGGTGGCCGCAAGTCCGGCGCGTGCAGCTTCCAGGGTTTCGACGGCGGCTGCCGCACTCGGGGGCACAGGGCTGCTCCGGGCTGCCGGCGGGTCTGCGTGTTCGGTCACAGCATCATCATGCCAGCCCCGTCCCGTTCACGAGCGCCGGGCAGGCTCAATGGGCAAAAAGAAATCCCCCGGAACACATGTTCCGGGGGATTCACTGTGACCCCAGCGGGATTCGAACCCGCGTTACCGCCGTGAGAGGGCGGCGTACTAGGCCGCTATACGATGGGGCCTTGCACTTTTTTGTCACCGTTTCCGGCGATCAAGCTGAATGAGTATTTCATACTTTCAGCTTCGCTCCAAATCGCTTTCGCGGATCGGAGGTTCCGAATTTTCCGCGTATTTACGCGGAATTTCAGAGCTGGGATACCAGGACTCGAACCTAGAATGACGGTACCAGAAACCGTAGTGTTGCCAATTACACCATATCCCAAAGTGACTTTCGGACCGGAGTTCCTTGCCTTGGTTTCCCTCAGCTTTTCCCTCCGTGCCCCTCAGCACGAGTAATGACTCTACCGGAGTCTCGCCACCTGCACAAATTGGCGGGCCGTTACCTGCATCACACGGAAAACTCAGGCGGCCGTCGGGGTCTTGGCCAGCAATTGCGCGAGGGAATCCACCTGGCGCCCGGTGAACTCTTCCACCACTTCGCCGGTCCTGTTGAGCCAGACTCCCACCAGCCCTGCTGCGTCGGCACCATCGGCATCAAGCAGCCGGTTGTCGCCTACGTAGAGTGTCTCCCCCGGTTCCGTGCCGAGAAGGCGCACGCCCTCAAGGTAGATTGCCGGGTCAGGTTTGGCGACACCCACAGTGTCCGTCCCCACCAGGATCCCGATCCGCGACAGGCCGGCGCCGTCCAACTTGGCACGCTGGTAATCGTGCACGTTGTTGCTGACAGCCCCATAAGGGATCCCGGCAGCATCGAGCGCGTCCAGCACGCCTTCAACATCAGAGAAGGCGCGTACGTACGCTGTCTGGCGTTGGTGATACTCGGCCACCCACGCTTGCGCGTCCTCGCCGTCGTCGAGTTCCACGCCAAAGTGACCCAGGGCGGCCCTGCCCCGCAGCAGCCGCTGCTCATTGAAGGTCAGCTCACCGGCAAGGTACCGGTCGTAGAAATGCGTTGTTTCGTGCGTGAAGATCCGGCCGAACTTCACCCACCCGGCCTGGTCAAGGCCGGGCAGGAGATGTTCGCTGACGTCACGCAAAGCTGTCGTCATGGCGTATTCCAGGTCCACCAGAGTGTCGTCAATGTCGAACAGGACACCGCGGATAGCGCCGAAAGCAGTTGCAATCGCCATGACAGGTGCCTCTCCTAGCCGCGGAAAGCGCGAACGCGGGCCAACGAGGAATCCTTGCCCAGGATCACCATCGACTCGAACAGCGGCGGGGAAATACGACGACCGGAGATGGCCGTGCGGACAGGTCCGAACGCAGCCCTGGGCTTGATGCCCAGGTCCTCCACCAAAGCCTGCTTGAGCGCGGTCTGGATGTTCTCCGCCGTCCACTCTTCGATGGGTTCCAAAGCGGCGAGGGCCGCGTCCAGAACTTCCTCCAGGTTGGCCGGGAGGCCCTTGCGGGCGTCGTCCGCAATGTCGATGGCGTCGTCGGCCTTGAACAGGAAGGCAAGCATCTCCGGAGCCTCTCCCAGCAGGGTGATGCGTTCCTGGACCAGCGGGGCTGCCTCGGCGAGGATCTCTTCCTGGCGCGGGGTAAGGATCTCCCCCACGAAACCGGCTGCACGAAGGTACGGAACCAAGCGCTCTTCGAAGTCCGCGGGGGCAAGCATCCGGACGTGCGTGCCGTTGATGGCTTCGGCTTTCTTGATGTCGAAGCGCGCAGGGTTGCCAAGGACATCGTGGATGTCGAAGTTGGCCACCAGCTGCTCCACCGTGAAGATGTCTTCGTCAGCGCTCAGGGACCAGCCAAGAAGGGATAGGTAGTTCAGCAGGCCCTCAGGAATGAAGCCGCGTTCGCGGTGGAGGAACAGGCTCGACTCGGGGTCGCGCTTGGACAGCTTCTTGTTCCCCTGGCCCATGACGTAGGGCAGGTGGCCGAACTCCGGCATGTACTCGGCGACACCGATGGCGTACAGCGCCCGGTACAAGGCGATCTGCCGCGGGGTGGAGCTCAGCAGGTCCTCGCCACGCAGGACGTGGGTGATTCCCATGAGCGCGTCGTCCACCGGGTTCACCAATGTGTACAGCGGGGCACCATTGGCGCGGACCACTGCGAAGTCCGGGACGGAACCGGCTTTGAACGTGATCTCGCCGCGAACCAGGTCGTTGAACGTCAGGTCCTCGTCCGGCATGCGGAGGCGCAGGACGGCTTCCCTGCCCTCGGCCTTGAACTGCGCGAGCTGCTCTTCCGTGAGGTGGCGGTCGAATCCGTCATAGCCCAGCTTGGGATCGCGTCCGGCGGCCCGGTGGCGGGCTTCGATCTCATCCGGGGTGGAGTACGACTCGTAGACGTGTCCGCCGGCCTTGAGCTTGGCGATGACGTCCTGGTAAATGTCGCCGCGCTGCGACTGGCGGTAGGGTTCGTGCGGGCCGCCGACCTCCACACCTTCATCCCAGTTGATGCCGAGCCACTTGAGCGCATCCAGCAGCTGGTGGTAGCTCTCTTCGCTGTCGCGGGCAGAGTCGGTGTCCTCGATCCGGAAGATCAGCTTGCCGCCGGTGTGGCGCGCGTAAGCCCAGTTGAACAAGGCCGTGCGGATCAGGCCAACGTGCGGGGTGCCTGTGGGTGACGGGCAGAAACGGACTCGGACCGGAGTCTCGGCGTTGACGGCAGGAATGGCGCTGGAGGCAGCGGTGGACGCAGAAGCAGTAGTCATAGTAGTTCCAACTTTACCGCTTGCCACTGCTTCGGTTTCCCGGGCGAAGACGCACGACGGCGGCGCTTGCCTTTCGTGCGAAAGGCAAGCACCGCCGTCGTGGTTTTGCTCAGTCCGCTCGCCTAGCGGCGAACGACGGGGTTGGAGAGACGTCCGATGCCTTCGATCTCGACGTCAAAACGGTCGCCTTCGCTGACGAGACCGACACCTGCCGGGGTACCAGTCATGATGACGTCGCCCGGAAGAAGCGTGAACGCGTGAGAAACGATCGATACGAGCTCACGAACGCCACGAATCATTTGGTTGGTGCTGCCGTCCTGCCGGAGCTCACCATTGAGGCGCCCCTGGATGGAGAGGTCCTCATGATCCAATTCGGTTTCGATCCACGGTCCCAGCGGCGCGGAGGTATCGAAGCCCTTGGCGCGGGCCCACTGGAGGTCCGTTTTCTGGACATCGCGGGCAGTGAGGTCGTTGCCGCAGGTGTAGCCGAAGATGACGTCATCCGCGCGGTCCTCGGGAACGTCCTTGCAGATGCGGCCAATGACGACGCACAGCTCAGCCTCGAACGAGACCTCCTCGGAGAACTCGGGAAGGATGATGGGATCGTTCGGGCCGATCACCGAGGTGTTCGGCTTGAGGAAAAGCAGCGGCTGCTGCGGCACTTCATTGCCGAGTTCCGCAGCGTGTTCTGCGAAGTTCCTGCCCACGCCAATGACCTTGCTGCGGGGAATGATGGGGGCAAGGAGCCGCACGTCCTCCAGCTTGTGCTTCACGTGGGTACGTTCAACGCCGTTGAAGAAAGGGTCGCCGTTGATGACAGTGATTTCCTCACTGCCGGGCTCGCCTTCGACAACGCCGTAAAGGGGATCAGAATCAACTACAAACCGGGCGATACGCATGGGCCCAAGCCTACCGTCACCGCTTAGCTTCGAAGGTATTCCAGCTGCGCGGCCACGGAGGTCTCAGCGGCCCACCTGACGGAGGGGTCGACGTCGGCGTACACCACGTCCGTAACCTGGGCGATCGTTGCGTCCTCGCCCACCTGTTCCAGGGCTGCCCTGATCTGCGCAAGACGCTGCAGCCGATGTTCACGGTATTCGCGGCACTTCCCGTCCAATGCTGGAAGAACAGGGCCGTGGGCGGGGAGCAGTGTTGCCCCGCCAAGGGCTTCGAGCTTATCCAAGCTGGCAAGGTAGTCCCCCAGCCGGCCATCCGGGTAGTCCAACACAGTGGTGCCCCGGCCCAGAATGGTGTCGCCCGTAAGGACCGATCCTCGGGGACCGTCGTCGGGGAGATGGAAACACACCGAATCCGAGGTATGGCCGGGCGTTGCCAGCACACGGATTTCCACTCCCCCCGCGTTGATGACCTCACCGTCCCGGAGAGGCTCGCCGCCGTGGCAGTATTCCGGGGACATCGCCCGCACCGGAGCACCCGTCAGCTCATGAAAACGCGCGGATGCCTCAGTGTGGTCGGCGTGGCGATGGGTTATCAGGATCAACTCCACCCGGCCGGCTGCTGCCAGTTCGGCCAAGTGTTGTTCATCCTGGGGGCCCGGGTCCACAACGGCTGATGTGCCCGAACCAGGAGCGCCGATGACGTATGAGTTGGTGCCGTCCAGGCTCATCGGGCCGGGGTTGGGTGCAAGCCGGAAGCGTGTCAGTGCGCTGCTGCGCTGCAAGGAGGAGCCGCCCGTGGGCGCGTGGTCTGGAGTCGCCATTGGTTCAGGAGTCACAGTCCCATCTTGGCATCCTCCTGCCCCTCCATCACATCCCGCGCCCTTCAACCCCAACCCTTCCTCACACCCCACCCCCTTCAACCCCAACCCTCGCTCACATCCCGCGCCCTTCAACCCACCCTCCCACACCCCACCCCCTTCAACCAAACCCTCCCTCACACCCCACCCCCTTCAACCCCAACCCTCCATCACACCCCACCCCCTTCAACCCCAACCCTTCCTCACACCCCACCCCCTTCAACCCCAACCCTTCCTCACACCCCACCCCCTTCAACCCCAACCCTCCATCACACCCCACGCCCTTCAACCCAACCCTCCATCACACCCCACGCCCTTCAACCAAACCCTCCCTCACACCCCACCCCCTTCAACCCCAACCCTCCCTCACACCCCACCCCCTTCAACCAAACCCTCCATCACACCCCACCCCCTTCAACCCAACCCTCCCTCAGCCGCACAAGAGCGAAAGCCCAGACGTCGGCACCCAGCCTGGGTGCCGACGTCGGGCCTCGCGACTCACCGACAAGCGGGCAGCATCAGACTCCCGGTGATTTCGGTCAAACCCAGATCAGACCCAGCTCAAACACGCGGGATGTGGGGAAGCGACCAGCTCAAACACGTGGGATGTGAAGAAGCGACCAGCTCAAACACGCAGAACGTGAGGAAGCGACCAGCTCAAACACGCAGAACGTGAGGAAGCGACCAGCTCAAACACGTGGGATGTGAAGAAGCGACCAGCTCAAACACCCGCAACGTGAAGAAGCGACCAGCTCAAACACGTGGGATGTGAAGAAGCGACCAGCTCAAACACCCGCAACGTGAAGAAGCGACCAGCTCAAACACCCGGAACGAGAGGAAGCGACCAGCTCAAACACCCGGAACGAGAAGAAGCGACCAGCTCAAACACCCGGAACGAGAGGAAGCGACCAGCTCAAACACCCGGAACGAGAGGAAGCGACCAGCTCAAACACCCGGAACGAGAGGAAGCGACCAGCTCAAACACGTGGGATGTGAAGAAGCGATCAGCTCAAACACGTGGGATGTGAAGAAGCGATCAGCTCAAACACGTGGGATGTGAAGAAGCGTCGATGGGAAGCATGCGGAACGTGAGGAAGCGTCGGGAGGAAACACGCGGGATGTGAGGAAGCGTCGGAAGGAAGCACGCGGGATGTGAGGAAGCATCGGAAGGAAACACGTGGGATGTGAGCCAGCGTCCGGGAAGCAGAACGGCGGCCCTGCCGCTTGTAAACCAAGGGCAGGACCGCCGTCGTGCGTTTCAGTTGTCCCGGGAAATCCTGAGGATCAGACCAGCCGGGTCAGCCAGCCGTGCGTGTCCTCTACAGTTCCGGTCTGGATTCCGAGGAGCTTCCCGCGAATGGCCATGGTGGTTTCCCCGGCCTTTGCGTCCTCGGCGCCGATGGACTCAGTCGCATCCTTGAGGACACCGATCGGAGTGATCACCGCGGCTGTACCGCAGGCAAAAACTTCGGTGATCTCGCCGGATGCTACTCCATCGCGCCACTCGTCCAGGGTGATCTTCCGCTCGGTGACCTCGCGGCCCATGTCCCGGGCGACCTGGATGACGGACATGCGCGTGACGCCCTCGAGGATGGTGCCGCTCAGAGCGGGAGTCACCAGGGAACCGTCCTTCATGACGAAGAAGACGTTCATGCCGCCGAGTTCTTCCACGGCGTCGTCATTGAAGTGGTCCAGGAACAGGACCTGCTTGCAGCCGTTCGCTTCGGCTTCCTGCTGTGCGATCAGGGACGCGGCGTAGTTGCCACCGCACTTGGCGGCGCCGGTTCCACCGCGGCCGGCGCGGGCGTACTCGCGGGAGATCCAGATGGAGACCGGCTTGAGCTCGCCGCCAAAGTAGTTGCCGGCGGGAGATGCGATGACGCGGAAGGACACCTCGCGTGCAGCCCTGACGCCGAGGAAGGCCTCGGTGGCGATCATGAACGGACGCAGGTAGAGGGCTTCGCCGTCTCCGGACGGGACCCACTGCTGGTCCGCCTGCACGAGTTCGCGGATGGCACCCAGGAAGTACTCTTCAGGCAGCTCGGGGAGAGCCAGGCGGCGGGCGGACTTGTTCAGTCGTGCCGCGTTGGCTTCGGGCCGGAAGGTCCATACGGAACCATCGGCGTGGCGGTAGGCCTTCAGGCCCTCAAAGATTTCCTGGCCGTAGTGCAGGACAGCAGCCGAGGGGTCCAGGGAGATGGGGCCGTAGGGCTCGATCCGGGCATTCTGCCAACCGCCATTGCCATCGGCGTCAACTTTGTAGTCGACGACGGCGGTGTGGTCGGTGAAGTAGTCGCCAAATCCCGGGTTCGCCAGGATGGCTGCACGCTCCTCAGCAGACTTCGGGTTTTCCGAGAGCTGCTGGCTGAATTCGACGCCATGGGCAGTCTGAGTCATGTTTCCTCCACAGTCAGCTACCTGGCATGGCGAACCGGGCCCCCAAAGGGTGTGGTTCAGCGATGGACCAGGGAAGCAGATAAATAATTCAAGACAAGCTTACGCCTGAGTAATGGGCCTAAAGTGCGGCCGCAATGGCGTCGCCAATGGCAGCTGTGCTGCGCGGCTTTCCATCGCGGTTCTCGACGTCGGCAATAACTGCCGCTTCGATCTTGCGGGCCGCCGTGGTGTAGCCAAGGTGGTCCAGAAGGAGCACTGCGGAGAGGATGGCCGCGGTTGGATCGGCTTTCTGCTGGCCGGCGATGTCCGGAGCTGAGCCATGTACGGGTTCGAACATGGACGGTGCCGTGCGGTCCATGTTGATGTTCCCCGATGCCGCCAGGCCGATACCGCCGGTGACGGCAGCAGCGAGGTCGGTGAGGATGTCGCCGAAGAGGTTGTCGGTGACGATCACATCGAAGCGCGAAGGTTCAGTCACCATGAAAATGGTGGCCGCGTCGATGTGCAGGTAATCGTGGGTGACGTCGGGGAATTCCTGTGCCACGGCCTCGACGGTCCGCTTCCACAGGTGTCCGGCGAAGACCAGGACGTTGTGCTTGTGGACGAGCGTAACGTGCTTGCGCGGACGCTCGCTGGCCCGGCGGAAGGCATCGCGGACTACGCGCTCCACGCCGTGGGCGGTGTTAAGGGAAACCTCAGTGGCAACTTCGTGGGGAGTGCCCCCGCGCAAAGTCCCGCCGTTGCCCACGTAGGGCCCTTCGGTTCCTTCACGGACGACAATGAAATCAATCGTCCCGGGGTTCGCCAAGGGGCTGCCGACCGTTCCATAGAGCCGCGACGGACGCAGGTTCACAAAGTGGTCAAGGCTGAAGCGCAACTTCAGGAGCATTTCGCGTTCGATGATTCCGGAGGGAATTCGGGTATCGCCGGGCGCTGCGCCCACGGCACCGAAGAGGATGGCATCACGCGTGCGGAGATCTTCAAGAACCTCGTCAGGCAGGGTCTCGCCCGACTCAAGCCAGTGCTGGGCACCGAGCTTGTAGTGGGTCTGCTCAAGAGCCACGCCTTCGGCGGCTACGGCTTTTTCGAGAACCTTGACGGCTTCGGCGATGACCTCAGGGCCAATGCCGTCGCCGGGGATGACAGCGAGGTTGATGGACGATGCACTCATACGTCTATCTAGCCAAGCAATCCACATGCTGGTCAAAATCGTCTCACTCCTCGAACATTCGGCAGTGAACGGGCTCAGACCCTGGCATGATGCCCAGCCCCGGCCCAGCACATAGAGTCTTACCGTGGATAGAAGGCACGCAGTATACGAATGGTTCCGCATCAACCGTTTTGCAGTTGATCTGACAGCAACGTGCATCCTGATCCTGCTCTTTGGACCCGTGTACCTCCTTGCTGACCGCCCCTGGCTGTTCCTGCTCTCCTGCAGCCTGCTGTTGCCCCTCGCCTGGCGACGCACCCGCCCGGCGGTTGCGGCCGGCGTCGTCATTCTGGTGTGCCTCCTCCAGTGGGCGGTGGGCGCCGAGCCGGTGGCCGGCCAGATAGCGGTCCCGTTGGTCATCTACGCGACCGCAGCGTACGGTCCGGCCTGGGCGAGCCGCACCGTGCTGGTGGCCGGCCTGGTCGGCGGCGTGATGCTCACATCGCGGGAATACTCCACGGGTGTGGAGTCGGGCATCATGGGCCTCACCATCGGTGCCCTGTACACCGTGCTGATCTGGATGCTTGTCCTCGTAAGCTGGACCCTCGGTGACCTCACCCGAGTCCGCAGGCTCCAACTGCAAGCCCTCGAGGACCGCACCCGCCGAATGGAAGTAGAGCAGTTGCAGGAGCGGAAACTGGCCGCCGCCGACGAACGCTCCCACATTGCCCGGGAGATGCACGACATCGTGGCGCACTCGCTGTCCGTGATCATCACGCAGGCGGACGGGGCACGGTACGCTGCCGCAGCCAAACCGGAACTTGCCACCGAGGCACTGGCCACCATCGCCGCCACGGGACGGGACTCGCTGGGCGAAATGCGGAGGCTCCTGGGCATCCTGCGCTCGGATGAGGACTCCCCCACGCGCCCGCAACCCCGGCTCTCGGACCTGGACGAACTGCTCCTGGGCTTCCGGGCGGCTTCCCTCCAGGTGGGCTTCGAGCAAGTGGGCACCCCGCGGAGGTCCCTTCCTGCCGGAGCCGAACTCACCGCCTACCGCATCATCCAGGAATCCCTCACGAACGTCATGAAGCACGCCGGCCCCAAGGCCACCGCGAATGTGACGCTGACCTGGCAAGGCCGCGGCCTCCAACTGGACATCGTCGACGACGGCCGGGGCGCCGCTGCCGATCCGCCGGCGGCAGGCGGCGGAAACGGGCTGCGCGGAATGGGAGAGCGGGTCTCGCTCTACGATGGTTCATTGACGGCCGGCCCCGTACAAGGCGGCGGTTTTCGTGTGTCCGCTTTCATTCCCTATTCGGAGGCCTGAGCAATGCCTGAACTCCCCGCACCCATCCGGGTCGCACTCGTCGATGACCAGCAACTGGTCCGTTCGGGCCTTGGCATGCTCATCAATTCGCAGCCGGACCTCGACGTGGTCGCCGAAGCAGGCAACGGCATCGAGGCCCTTCAAGCGCTCAGCGCCACGGCCGCGGACGTGGTCCTTATGGATGTCCGCATGCCCGGGATGGACGGCATTGAAGCCACCCGCCGCATCCTGGAGCAGGCAGCATCGCAACCCCGGGGTTCGCAACGCGCGGAGGTCAAGATCGTCGTCCTCACAACCTTCGACCTCGATGAATATGCGCTGGCCGCCATCCAGGCCGGCGCCAGCGGGTTCCTCCTGAAGGATGCACCGCCGGAAGAACTCCTCGAAGCCATCCGCACCGTTTACCGGGGGGACGCGGTCATCGCGCCCTCCACCACCCGCCGCTTGCTGGACCACGTGGCACCCCTGCTCAGGACCCAGACGCCCGAGCAGAGCGAGCACGCGGCCGCCGTCGAGTCCCTCACGAACCGCGAGCGCGAGGTGTTCCAGCTCATTGCGCAGGGACAGTCCAATCCCGAGATCGCAGCTGGGCTGTTCCTTTCGGAAGCTACGGTGAAGACCCATGTGGGGCACATCCTGGCCAAGCTGGGAGCCCGGGACCGGGTGCAGGTAGTGGTCATCGCCTACGAAACCGGGGTTGTGTCTCCGGGGACCTAGGCTCAGACCACGGTATGAGCACGGCCCGGCGGTAATGGGCCCACAGCCCGATCCCGCAGGCAGGGGCCGGACCATAGCGTGGAACCATGACGACTTTCACGCCTCTCCCCCATCCCCACGGAACCGGTCGCCCCGAAGGCTCGGACGCCGCCCAGGCGCGTCCCGCCGTCGAGGCTTTCAAGCTGACCAAGAGCTACGGCCGCGCCGATACCAGCGTGACGGCCTTGAACGAAGTCTCGGTGAGCTTCGACGCCGGGAAGTTCACGGCCATCATGGGCCCGTCGGGCTCCGGCAAATCAACGCTTATGCACTGCCTGGCGGGGCTCGATACAGCCGATTCCGGCAGGATCGTCCTGGGCGGAACAGAGCTCACCGGACTCAATGACCGGCAGCTCACGGCGCTACGCCGCGAGCGGATCGGTTTCGTTTTCCAGGCCTTCAATCTGGTGCCCACCTTGACGGCCGAGCAGAACATCACGCTTCCGCTCGCCTTGGCAGGTACAACGGCCGACGCCGGGTGGCTGGAAACCGTTGTTGGCACCCTTGGGTTGAAGGACAGGTTGAAGCACCGTCCCCATGAGCTGTCCGGCGGCCAGCAGCAGCGTGTGGCAGTAGCCCGGGCACTGCTGACGCGGCCCGACGTCGTGTTCGGCGACGAGCCTACCGGCAACCTGGACTCCAAGGCGGGCGGCGAGGTCCTTGCCCTGCTGCGCCGGAGCAGCCAGGAGATGGGCCAGACCATCATCATGGTCACCCATGATCCTGTGGCGGCCAGCTACGCGGACCGGGTGGTGTTGATGAGCGACGGCGGCCTGGTGGGCGAGATCCACCAGCCCACGGCGGACTCCGTCCTGACGGCCCTCGGCAAGCTGGGGGCCTGAGGTATGTTGCGTGTTGCCCTTTCGCAGTTGACGACGCATTTCCGGCGGTTCATTGCCATCGGACTTGCCGTCATGTTGTCCGTGATGTTCCTGTCCTCAACACTCATGGTCGGCGCCAGTACCAATGCTTCCCTGGGCGCAAGCATCGGGGAGGCTTACCGCAACGCAGATCTCGTTGCCACGTCCAAGAACGGCGAGCCCTTCACCCAGGCTGCCGTGGATGCTGCGGCGTCCGCCCCGGCCGTGGAGGCCAGTTACGCCGAGCGGTCCACCTACGTGACGTTCCAGGCCGGCGGCGGCGAACAGTACGGGCGCCTGCGGAACCTGGCACCAGCGTCCCTGGAAGGTGCTGTGATCAGTTCCGGGTCCATGCCCGCCAACGCCTTGGAGGCAGCGATCGACGTCAAGACCGCCGGGCACCTTGGCCTGGCGGTTGGCAGCACGCTGGTGTTGCAGGGCGGTGGTCCGGTCAAGAATGCGAAGGTCACCATTTCAGGCCTGCTCCAGGCCACCAACGACCCCTTCTCCTCTTCAGCGGCGCAGCTTGTTGCCTCCGAGTCCGTCCTTAATGCGGTGCAGGACGCGGGCGCTGGTTTCTCCGGGCTGCAGTTCGCCCTCAAACCCGGTGAGGATGTTTCGTCGGCCAAGGAGTACATCGCCCACCGGATGGAAGCCGCAGGAGCGGTGGAGCCGGTGCTTGAGACCGCGCAGGAGAAGGTGACCTCGACGGTGGCGATGCTGAGCGCTGGTCAGGACCAGCTGACGATCGTCCTCCTTGCCTTCGCCGGCATTGCCATCCTGGTCTCTACGTTGGTGGTGGCGAATACGTTCTCCGTGCTGGTGGCCCAGCGGACCAGGGAGCTCGCGCTCCTGCGTTGCCTCGGCGCCGGTCGGGGACAGATCCGTGGCTCGGTGATGCTTGAAGCCCTTGTTGTCGGCTTCATCTCCTCGGTGCTGGGCGTCCTCGCTGCGACTGGCCTGATGACCGCCCTGATTGCCTGGGCCAGGTCCCAGCCTGAGCAGGCATTCGCCACGTTGGCCGTGCCGCCGTCGGCCATCATTGCCGGTTTGGTGGCCGGAACGCTGCTGACCGTGGTGGCGGCGCTGGTCCCGGCGAAGGCGGCCACCGCCGTCGCCCCTCTTGCAGCGCTGCGGCCGGCCGATGACGCCTCCGTCCGGAACCGTCGCGGCAAGGTCAGGCTTTTCGTGGGCCTGGCAGCTTTGCTTGGTGGAGCTGCGCTGCTGGTGTACGGCAGCATCAATGTGGTGCTTGGCGTGGCCTTGCTGGGCGGCGCCGCGTCCTTTGTGGGCATCCTGCTGTGCTCCACGCTGTTCATACCCACGGTGGTTGCCCTTGCCGGCCGTCTGGCGGCACCGGCTGGTGTTCCAGGCAAGCTCGCAGCGGTGAATGCCACCCGCAACCCGGCACGTACCTCGGCAACGGCGGCGGCGCTGTTGATCGGCGTCACGCTGGTCTCCCTCATGATGACCGGCGCAGCAACGTCCCGCCAGGCGTTCAACGACACCTTGGCGGAGAACTATCCGGTGGATCTTTCCGCGCAGACGGCAACGGAAGGCAGCGGTTCCGGCGACCCCGCACAGGCTGTCTCCCGGATCAAGGGGCTCGATGGCGTCAGCTCTGCGGTCCTGCTTCAGCCGGTAGGCGCCATCCAGGACGACGCCTCCGGCGGAACCACCGTTTACGGCCTGTCCGCAGCCGATGCCGCTTCTGTCCTGCGGGACAACCATCTGAAGCCAAGCCCCGGCACTGTCTACCTGCCGGAAGACTCGCCGGAAGGACCAGCTACGTTGTCGACGGCGGGCGGCCAGGTCACCCTCGACGCCAAGGTCCTGCGTACCCGCCACGTCCCGGCGTTCGTGGAGTCCTCCAGCGTAGGCTCCGGTCCCCTGGCCGGGGTACCGGGCATGGTGTGGGTGAAACTGGACGATTCCGTATCCGGGGACCGGGTCCAGGCCCTGCAGAAGGAGATAGCTACGGCACTGGGTGTCCATGAACGGACCGTCAGTGGTGCCGCGATCGAGCGGGTCACCTTCAACAGCATCATCGATGTCCTTCTCCTGGTGGTGACAGGGCTCCTCGGGGTTGCGGTGGTGATCGCCTTGATCGGTGTCGCCAACACCTTGTCCCTCTCAGTCCTGGAACGGACCCGGGAGAACTCGCTTCTGCGTGCCCTGGGCCTGACGACGGGCCAGCTGCGCGGGATGTTGGCGATCGAGGCAGTGCTCGTCGCCGGCGTCGCCGCCATCATGGGTGCAGGTATGGGGATCGTGTACGGCTGGCTTGGCGCGCAGGCCACCCTGGGCGGCGTGGCCACCGTGATACCGACGGTGCCATGGCTTCAGTTGACGGCGGTCTTCGCTGTCGCGGTGGTGGCCGGTCTCCTGGCGTCAGTGATACCTGCCCGGCGCGCGGCCCGGCTGTCGCCGGTCGAAGGACTGGCCACGGCGTAGTCGCTCCGGCTCATTGCACGTGAACGGGAAACGCTCCCGCACTTTCCCCGGTTGTACCGGGGGAAAGTGCGGGAGCGTTTCTTATTTAAGGCTGGTAGCTGATCGAGGGTTATGCCTCGGCCGGCTCCTCGTAACGCGGGAACACCGGCGCAGGCGCAGGCAGCTCGGTGCCCGCCGCCAGCGGCGCCGCGATGGCGGCAAAGAGGCGCGCCTCGCCTTCGGGCTGGCCGAGGACGTCAAGGAGCTTCGCGGACGACGTCGGCATGACCGGTTGGGCGAGGATCGCCACGATCCGGACGACCTCCAACGTGACGTACAGGACCGTGTTCATGCGCTCGATGTCCGTCTTGCGCAGTACCCACGGAGCCTGTTCGGCGAAGTAGGCGTTTGTATCGCCCAAAACAGTCCAGATGGCTTCGAGCGCCCGGCTGAACTCCTGCTTTTCGAAGGCACTCCGGGCAGTCTCCAGCAACGCACCGGCCTGCTCCAGGAGCGCTTCGTCCTCGGACGTGAACGCACCGGGCTGCGGAACCTTGCCGTCGCAGTTCTTCGCCACCATGGACAAGGAACGCTGGGCAAGGTTGCCGAAGTTGTTGGCGAGGTCCGCGTTCATGCGGCCGACGATGGCCTCGTGGTTGTAGTTGCCGTCAGCGCCGAACGGAACCTCACGGAGGAAGAAGTACCGGCACTGGTCCAGGCCGTACTGCGCCACGAAGTCCTGGGGAGCAACAACATTGCCGAGGGACTTGGACATCTTCACACCGTTGTTGGTGAGGAAGCCGTGGATCATGACGCGCTCGGGCAGTTCCAGTCCGGCGCTCATCAGGAACGCAGGCCAGTAGATAGCGTGGAAGCGCGAAATGTCCTTGCCGATCACGTGTACATCGGCCGGCCAGAACTTCCTGAAGGACTCGGACTCCACGTCGGGGTAACCCACGCCGGTCAGGTAGTTGGTCAGGGCGTCGACCCACACGTACATGACGTGCTTTTCGTCACCCGGGACCGGAACGCCCCAGTCAAAGGTTGTGCGGCTGATGGACAGGTCCTCGAGGCCACGCTTTACGAAGCTGATGACCTCATTGAAACGTGACTGTGGAGCACCGAATTCAGGGCGGGCTTCGTACAGCTCCAGGAGCTTTTCCTGGTAGTTGGAAAGCCGGAAGAAGTAGCTTTCCTCAGCAGTCCAGGTAACCAGGGTGTCGGTTTCCTTGGAATAGCGGAGACCGTCCTCCTTCACCACGGTGTCGTCCTCAACGTAATACGCTTCGTCGCGGACCGAGTACCAGCCTTCGTACTTGGAAAGGTAGATGTCGCCGTTGGCTTCCATCTTCTTCCAGATGGCCTGCGAGGCCGTGTAGTGGTCCGCGTCCGTGGTGCGGATGAAACGGTCGTACGAGATGCCCAGGTCCAGGCTCATCTGCTTGAAGGCGGCAGAGTTGCGGTCCGCGAGCTGCTTGGCCGTGAGGCCTTCCTTCTCTGCGGACTGCTGCATCTTGAGGCCGTGCTCGTCCGTTCCGGTCATGAAGAAAACCTCATGGCCGTCAAGGCGCTTGAAGCGCGCCATGGCATCAGTCGCAATGACCTCATAGGCGTGGCCGATGTGCGGCACGCCATTGGGGTAGCTGATTGCGGTGGTGATGTAGAACGGGGATTTCTCTGGAGACGTCACTCTAAGAAGTTACCTTTTTTTCGGATGAAATAGCTTAGTTAAGTTCGGTCAGCGTATCGCTGAGACGAACCAGCTCGTGGTCGTGCGATGCAACCAGCACCGCGATGCCGTCGCTGGTGGTGTCCTTCAGGATGCCAATGATGCGGTTGGCGGCGGCCCGGTCAAGGCTTGCCGTCGGTTCGTCGACCACCAGAACGCGGGTGCCAAGGATCAGGGCCCGGGCGATCGCCACGCGCTGGCGCTCACCGCCGGAGAGCTGGGCCGGGCGGTGGCGCATTCGGCGCCCAAGGCCCACGAGGTCCAGGAGGTCCTTCGCCATCTCAGTGCGCTGTTCGACTTCGCCGTCCGGGACAGCGGGCAGCAACACGTTCTCCAAGGCGCTCATGCCATCGATCAGGGCACCGCCCTGGTCCACGTAGCCGATCAGTGCACGGCGGCGGTCCGCGATTTCGTCGTCGCCCATGGCGTCCAGCGGCTGGCCCTCCCAGAAGACCTTGCCCGACGTCGGCAGCGTCAGTCCGGCGCTGACCGTGAGGATACTGGTTTTACCGGAGCCGCTTCGTCCTGCGACACAGTGCATCTCGCCGGCGTGGAGGGTCAGGTTGAAGTCGTCGACGACGTCGACTTCCTCAGCACCGCCCTTGTCACCGCCGTAGTGGATGGTGACCCTGCTCAGCTCCAGCGGGGTTGCGTGGTCAGCGGCCCTCACGATGGTGTTGGCCCTGGTCTGCAGCGACTCTTCCGTGGATTCCGGGGTGGCCGTCAGCTCGGGGTTGAGGTTGTCAGTCATTTGACTACTTTCGTTGCAATGGGAATCCAGCAAATTACGGCCAGCAGACCGGCGAGCCCGGCCCACAGGGCTGCGTAGGGGGCCAGGAGCAAACCAAGCCCCAGGGCACCGAGGACACCCAAGGGAAGTGCCACTGTGCCGACAAGTGCGTTTTCGAAGAACCGGACCTGGCCCAGCATGTCCGGGTTCCAGCCCATGGCCCGCAAGGTACCAAGGTATTCCCGCTTGGCATGTAGCTCGAACCTGCCGGTGACCAAGGTCAGCAAGAGACCGACCACGACGCCGAAGACAGCGAGGATCACGCTCGGCAAAGCGATGCTGGCCGCGGCCAGGACACTGAGGGCGCTGGCACCTGCCGCGCGGGGGATGTCGATCAACAGCGCGATCAGTGCACCCACTGCGGCGCCAAACACGCCCACGGCGACAGCGAGGGAGATGGAGTTGAACCGGTTTGTGGTCAGCTGCCTGTTGGCGAACGTCAGGGGTGAGTCAACGGTGACCAGTCGCTCGTCGTGCTGGGGTTCCTGGTCTATCACCACACGGTGACGCAGCTGCTGAGCCGCCAGGAGGGCGGCGGCACTGTAGATGACCAGCATGGTCACCGACACAATGACGGTGGCAATGTTCCAGCTCAGGAGGCTGAGGATGACGCCTGCAGCAGCCAGTGCCGCAGCGCCTACAGCGAACTCTTCCAGCACCCAGGAGCGGATGCGCTTCTGGGTCCAGCCCATGGCGCGCAGGATGCCTGCCTCGCTTCTGCGCTGGCGGATATAGCTGACAGTGGACGCTCCTGTGAGGAGCGTGGCACCAAGCAACGTCAGGAACAGCAGCGTGATGTTGGTTCCGGTCAGGGAGCCGGAGACGGCGTCAGCCGCATTCTGCCGGACCCATGACTGCTGGACGGTGCCCAGCGGAGACTCCTTGCCGGCGTCGTCCTTGCTGTATCCGGGCACGAAGATGTTGGCGTCTTCGCGGGCGGAGCCGGCCACGACGGTGGCTTCCAGACCGAGTTCACGGATTTGTGCTGCCAGCTTCTCGACCTCGGGCTGGGCGGTCTTCCAGTTGCCGGTGGCGGATGCACGGACCCGCACTGCGTCAATGACGTTGGCGTTGGAGTCGTAACCGCGGGCAGCCGCAAGACCGTAGTAATCGGTGATGGCGCCCGCGGACTGGCTGACGAGGCCCGTCGCGCTGAGTGAGGGCTTGAGTTCCTTGCCCTCGACGTCTTTGCCTTCTGCGTCCTTGGTCAGGCTCATGGGCGTGGGGTCGTATCCGCCCAAGGGGAGCTTGTTGACATCGCCGGCCGCAGCCTGGACCGCGGCGGGGTCAAAGGTGCCGTAGACCATGGGCAGGGGTGCCGCAGGCTTCTTGCCTGTCTCAAGGTCTTCCCGGTAAGAGCGCTCGTCCACGGGCTTGCGCTGGGTCTGGTCCACGGCAGCGCCGAAGGAGGACTTCTCGGGCAGGCGGTTGACGGTTACCCAGTCCCCCGGCGTCGCGCTCTTGTCGGAGGCACCATTGGCAGCTTCGTCGCCGTCCTTGTACTGCGGGGCGGCAGCGAAAGCAGTGCTCCAGGTAGCGGGGTTGTAGAGTCCCTGGCTGAAGGCAGCGGTGCTGCCCAGCAACTGGCTGTGGTCAGTGGAACCGGGCCATTCAAGGGCGAACGGGGACTTCGAAACGAAGGGCAGGTAGTCCTTGTCCAAGGACTTGGTGACAGTTCCTACGTCCTTGACCACTTTCCCGCTGGCGTCCAGTTCCTCGATCTTCACCGAGTACTTCAGGTCCAGGGACGTGCCCGTCCGCACGATCAACGGAATGGCCTTCGAATCAGCGGTCAGGAGTCCGTCACGCTTTGCCTGCTGGTACTGCGTCATGAGCGGCGCCCAGTATTTGAGCTTCACGCCGAGGAAGTCGGGTCCTTCTTCCAACTGGTCCATGGTGAGGCCCGTGGTGAAAAGGCTTTCGAAGTGGCGGCCGATGGCGCCGGCGTCGCGTGCGTCTGCAGGCGGTGCCTTCTCCAGCGGTGCCAGGAAGTCGCCTGCGGAACCCAGCAGTGCCCTTTCAGAGGAGGGATCGACGGCGACGACGGACTCGGTCACCTCGGGCGCCATGGGAAGCGCTACCGAGAGATTGAAGAGGTTGTGCTCGGAGCCGAGTGCGGGTGCCGGGAACTTGATGCCGGTCTCGCCATCGGGGCCGGCGATCCGGACGTTGCTTCCGCCTGCTGCCTGCTCCTGCACCAGGCGGCCCTTGCCCAAGGTGCCCTCGGCGCTGGTCTTGAAGAGTGTTTGCTCCTTGACGCCGTCAGAGCTCGTGGCGGACGCGGTCAAGCGGTACTTCTTGGGAGAATCAGAAAACACGGACTCCGCGGCGGGCCACTTGCTGGCATCCATGGCAGAGGGGTCCCCTGCCGTCACGGCTCCGGCGAGTCCTGCGTTGTACCCCAGGTAGTCCATCGCGTTCAGGCGCGGAGCTTCAAGGTTCTGGGACACCCGCGAGACAAGGCTGATGGGGGCTGCCACGGCAGTCTGGCCCATGCCCCGGATTTTCTCCAACTGGTCAAAGCTGATTCCGCCCTGGCCGTTGGCGATTTCCGGCTGGATCAGGGAACCACCGTCGTCCTTTTGTGACTGGTCAGGCTTGGCCTGGACCAGGATGTCGTAGAGTCCCCGCGAGTTCTCGTCCACTGTCCGGTTCAGAGCCGCCTGCGACTGGCTCTGAACGAGGACGGACAAGCACATTGCGACGATCAAAATGGCCGCGGTCAGCAGCAGCACACGGCTTCTGATGAACCTTTGGACGGCGTTCATTGGGCTCCCTGAGACCTTGATTGCGGGCGCGCACACATTGTCCGGTAATCCTGAAAAAACACAGCGGAATACCGGGCTGGGTGTGCTGAAAGTTGTGGCCGGCCTGCTGCCGGGTCCGAATCCCGGACCCAGCCATTGTAAGCAGACCGGCCACTTCTGCGTGCCAAAGGTGTGTCGCCGGCACGCGGACTTCAGCTGATGTGGATCAGTCCTAGTCCTCCAGGTCCACTTCGCGAACCATGTCTGCGCCAATGCCGGCCTTGATGGCTTCGAGCACCTGCTGCGGAACTGAGCTGTCGATGGTCAGGAGGGCCAGAACCTGGCCGCCTTCAGTCTGGCGGGCAACCTGCATGCCACCGATGTTGATGTTGTTCATGCCGAGGATGTGGCCGATGGTGCCGATGACACCGGGGCGGTCGGCATAGGCCACCACCACGAGGTGCTCGCTGATGGGGATTTCGACGTCGTAGCCGTTGACGCCTACCAGCTTCTCGACCTGCTTGGGACCGGTCAGGGTGCCGGCCACCGAGATCTGCGAACCGTCACTGAGGGCACCGCGGATGGTCAGGACGTTGCGGTAGTCCTCAGCCTCCGGCGTGGTGATGAGCCGGGTGTTGATGCCGCGCTGCTCGGCGATGACCGGTGCGTTGACGTAGGAAACCTGCTCCGTGACAACATCGGCGAACACACCCTTCAGGGCTGCCAGCTCAAGAACCTTGACGTCCAGGGCAGCGATCTCACCGGCAACTTCGACGTCGATCTGCGTCAGCGAAGCGTGGGTGAGCGCAGTGAAGATCCGGCCCAGCTTTTCGATCAGCGGGATGCCCGGACGGACATCGGAGGCAATAACGCCACCGGCAACATTCACGGCATCCGGTACGAGCTCACCGGCGAGGGCCAGGCGGACAGACTTGGCGACTGAAATGCCGGCCTTCTCCTGGGCTTCGTCGGTGGATGCGCCGAGGTGCGGGGTGACTACGACGTTGTCGAGTTCGAAGAACGGCAGGTCGGTGCTGGGCTCCTTGACGAAAACGTCCACGCCGGCGCCTGCGATCTGGCCTTCCTTCAATGCGATGTAAAGCGCTTCTTCGTCAATCAGGCCGCCGCGGGCAACGTTGATGACATAAGCGGATTCCTTCATCTTGCGGAAGGCGTCGGCGCCGAGCATGCCTACCGTTTCCGGTGTCTTGGGCATGTGGATGGTGATGAAGTCAGCGTTCTCCAGAAGTTCATCCAGCGTGACCAGCTTGACGCCCAACTGCGCCGCCCGGGCAGAGGTGATGTAGGGGTCATAGGCAAGGATTTCGGTTTCGAAGCCCTGGAGCCGTGCTGCCACCAAGGCGCCGATGCGGCCCAGGCCGATGATGCCGATCTTCTTCTCGAAGAGTTCGATGCCGGTGTACTTGGAACGCTTCCATTCGCCGTTCTTCAGCGCCGAACTGGCCTGCGGAATGTGGCGGGCGAGGCTGAGGATGTGACCCACGGTGAGCTCCGCGGCCGAGACGATGTTGGACGTCGGCGCATTGACCACCATGACGCCGGCCTGCGTCGCGGACTTGATGTCCACGTTGTCCAGTCCTACTCCTGCACGGGCGATGACCTTGAGGTTCTTCGCCGCGGCAATTGCCTCGGCGTCCACCTGGGTGGCAGAGCGGACCAGGATGGCATCGACGTCGGCGATGGCAGACAGCAGCTGGGAACGGTCGGCACCGTCGGTCTGGCGGATTTCAAAATCCGGGCCCAATGCCTCGACTGTTGCGGGCGAAAGTTCCTCAGCGAGGAGGACTACGGGTTTGCTGGCTGACACGGGGTGGCACCTTACTTTGGACAACTTGGGACAGAACTGGACAAGGAGCGGATGCGGGGCCCGGGGCACGGCGCCGGGACCAGCCCAGAATATCGAATCCGGGCCGTGTTTCCGGTGCCGGCGAGGGATGTTACGGCCGGACCGGAAGCGATGTGAAGAAGTTCACAGCACCACCGGGAGTGCAATTCGGTGGAGAAACGGTGCTGGAAACGGCGGCGCCCGCCCGGCTGAAACTCGCCGGACGGGCGTCGCTGCTTAATGCTGGTGCAGTGCTGCTGCCACGAGGGGCAATCAGCGGGCTGCGGAACCTTCGACGTAGTCGGCGTCCTGCTGCTGCCAGGAGAACAGCGAACGCAGCTCGCGGCCAACTTCTTCGATCGGGTGCTTCTCGGCCTTGGCGCGGAGTTCCTTGAACTCGGTTGCGCCGTTGTCCTGGTCGTCGATGAAGCGCTTTGCGAAAGCACCGTTCTGGATGTCCGCGAGGACAGCCTTCATGTTTTCCTTCACCTCGGGGGTGATGACGCGGGGACCGGAGACGTAGTCACCGTACTCGGCGGTGTCGGAAACGCTCCAACGCTGCTTGGCGATGCCGCCCTCCCACATGAGGTCAACAATGAGCTTGAGCTCGTGGAGAACCTCGAAGTAGGCGATCTGCGGCTGGTAGCCGGCTTCGGTGAGGGTTTCGAAGCCGTACTGGACGAGCTGGGAAACGCCACCGCAGAGAACAGCCTGCTCGCCGAAGAGATCGGTTTCGGTCTCTTCGGTGAAGGTGGTCTTGATGACGCCTGCGCGGGTGCCACCGATTGCCTTGGCGTAGGACTTGGCCAGGTCCCAAGCGGAACCGGAAGCGTCCTGCTCGACGGCGATGATGTCCGGGATGCCACGGCCGGCTTCGAATTCGCGGCGCACAGTGTGGCCCGGTGCCTTCGGGGCGATCAGGATGACGTCAACGCCGGCCGGTGCTTCGATGTAGCCGAAGCGGATGTTGAAGCCGTGGGCGAACGCAAGTGCCTTGCCCTCGGTCAGCTTGTCCTTGATGGAGTCGTTGTAGATTGCGCGCTGGTGCTGGTCCGGCGCCAGGATCATGATGACGTCGGCCCATTCGGCGGCGTCGGCTACGTTCTTGACCGTGAAACCTGCGTCTTCGGCCTTGGCGGTCGACTTCGAGCCGTCCTTGAGTGCAATGACAACCTCGACGCCGGAATCGCGCAGGTTCAGTGCGTGGGCGTGGCCCTGGGAGCCGTAGCCAACGATGGCTACCTTGCGGCCCTGGATGATCGACAGGTCTGCGTCGTCGTCGTAGAACATTTCAGTCACTTGCGTAACTCCTCTTGAGTGGTTTTTCGTAGATATTGATGTGGTGCTGCGGTTCTGGACGCAACGCTCGGCGGGACGGGCCAACGAAATCCACTGACCCATCGCGCCTGGTTTTACGCGGAGCGTAGCGCCCTGTCACTCATGGAGCGGGATCCCCGTCCAACGGCCAAGGTGCCGGACTGCACGATTTCACGGATGCCGAACGGCTCGAGCACTGACAAAAGTGCTGCGAGCTTCTCGGGGGTACCGGTTGCCTCGATCACCAACGAGTCTGTGGACACGTCGACGACAGCGGCGCGGAACAGGTCTGCAGCCTGGGTAACCTGCAGACGTGTCGCGGCATCCGCACGTACCTTGACCAGGATGTGGTCACGCTGTACGGAAGATTCGGAAGTCAGCTCCACAATCTTGATCACGTTGACCAGTTTGTTGAGCTGCTTGGTGACTTGCTCGATGAGATCGCCGTCGGCATCGACGACGACCGTCATGCGGGACATCCCGGGAACCTCGGTGGGGCCCACAGCAAGTGAATTGATGTTGAACGCGCGCCGGGCGAAGAGGCTGGCCACGCGGGTCAGCACGCCGGGCTTGTCTTCGACCAGAACGGACAATGTGTGACGGCTCATGCCTAGTCCTCCTCTTCCCATTCCGGGGTCATGTTGCGGGCAACCTGGATCTGGTCATTGCTGACGCCCGAAGGCACCATCGGCCACACCATCGAGTTGGGGCTCACAACGAAGTCGATGACCACCGGGCGGTCATTGATCTCAAGCGCCTTCTGGATGGTGGCGTCGATGTCCTCGTCACGCTCACAACGCAAAGCTGCACAACCATAGGCATCCGCCAGCTTGACGAAGTCCGGAATCCGGACGGTGTCGTGGCCGGTGTTCAAATCGGTGTTCGAGTAGCGGCCCTCGTAGAACAGGGTCTGCCATTGGCGGACCATGCCCAGCGAGGAGTTGTTGATGATGGCCACCTTGATGGGGATGTTGTTGATGGCGCAGGTAGCCAGTTCCTGGTTGGTCATCTGGAAGCAGCCGTCTCCATCAATGGCCCAGACCACGCGGTCCGGCTCACCGACCTTGGCACCCATCGCCGCGGGAACCGAGTAGCCCATGGTGCCGGCACCACCGGAGTTCAGCCAGGCATGCGGGCGCTCGTACTTGATGAACTGGGCGGCCCACATCTGGTGCTGGCCAACGCCTGCAACGTAAATGCCTTCCGGACCCGTGAGTTCACCAATGCGCTTGATGACGCGCTGCGGGGCGGACAGTCCGTCTTCGGGCTCCGTCCAACCGAGCGGGTAGGTCTCGCGCAGGTTGCCCAGGAAGGCCCACCATGCATCGAGGTCCGGAGCGCCGCTCTGCTCGAACTGGGTCTTCACGGCCTCCGTGAGTTCCGGAATGATTTCCTTGACCGAACCTACGATCGGGACATCGGCCGTACGGTTCTTGGAGATTTCCGCGGGGTCGATGTCGGCGTGAATGACCTTTGCAAAGGGCGCGAAGGTCTTCAGGACACCTGTCACGCGGTCATCGAAGCGGGCACCCAGGGTGATCAGCAGATCTGCCTGCTGGAGGGCGGTGACCGCGGACACCGAACCGTGCATGCCGGGCATGCCGACGTGTTGCGGGTGGGAGTCCGGGAACGCTCCGCGGGCCATGAGGGTGGTGACCACGGGAGCGCCGGTAGCCAGAGCGAGTTCCATCAGTTCTGCAGATGCGTGGCCCTTGACCACGCCGCCGCCTACGTAGAGAACAGGCTTGCTGGATGCTGCGATCAGCTTGGCCGCTTCGCGGACCTGCTTGTTGTGCCCGCGGACCACGGGACGGTACCCGGGCAGATCCACTTTCGGTGGCCACGAGAACGTCATCTGGCCGACCTGGGCATCCTTGGCGATGTCCACCAGGACCGGACCGGGCCGGCCGGTGGATGCCAGGTGGAAGGCTTCGGCCATGACGTGCGGAATGTCGTTGGGGTCGGTCACCAGGAATGAGTGCTTGGTGATGGGCATCGTGATTCCCACGATGTCCGCTTCCTGGAAGGCATCGGTGCCGATGACTCCGCTGGCGACCTGGCCGGTGATGGCCACCATCGGCACGGAGTCCATGTGGGCATCCATGATGGCGGTAACGAGGTTGGTGGCACCGGGTCCCGAGGTGGCGATGCAAACGCCAACCCGTCCGGTAACCATGGCGTAGCCTTGCGCGGCGTGGCCGGCTCCCTGTTCGTGACGGACCAGGATGTGATTCATGCTGGAGGCCATCAAGGGGTCATAGGTGGGCAGGATCGCGCCACCGGGCAAACCAAAAATATCGTCCACGCCGAGTTCTTCGAGCGAACGGACAATTGCTTGCGAGCCGGTCATCACCGTCGGGGGTACAACGGTGTTCGGCCCAAGTACAGGAGAGAGAGGTGCAGCAGAATCGACGACGACGGACTCCGTCGATCGGTCGACCTTTTCCGGAGCTTTGTGGGCTCCAGCGGACTTTGCAGCCATCAGCGAGGGGCTGATCGGCGATCCTTTGCTCATCGGACTCTTCCTTAGTGGATCTTCAATGGGTGGGTCTTGGGAATAAAAAAACCCCTCAGCCTTGCGGCTCTTCGAGGGGTTTGCGCGTGACGGTTCGTTACCAGTCGGGCTAAGCCACGCGCTTGGTAAGGACGACGACGCCGACGGTAACGAATGTGATCATGCGTTCAGTGTTCCCTCAAAGTGAGATACGTGTCAATTGACCACTATCGTATCTCACTATTTGGACAGCGATGTCCGCCTGCCGGACTCCGCCCCATTGCCGGAGCGGAGTCCAAGACAGGAAATTATCCGCAGTAAGCTCCCGTGGAAGCACTGTGGACCAGTTTTGCGTACTTTGCCAGCACACCCTTGGTGAACTTGGCGGGCAGCGGCTGCCAGCCCTCCTTGCGGGCTTCGAGCTCCGCATCATCAACCAGGAGGTCGAACGAACGGGCAGCGATGTCGACACGGATGCGGTCGCCGTCCTGCACAAAGGCGATCGGACCGCCGTCGACGGCTTCCGGCGCAACGTGGCCGATGCACAAGCCGGTGGTGCCGCCCGAGAAGCGGCCATCAGTCAGCAGCAGCACGTCCTTGCCCAACCCCGCGCCCTTGATGGCGCCGGTAATGGCAAGCATTTCGCGCATGCCCGGGCCGCCCTTGGGGCCCTCGTAGCGAATGACCACAACGTCGCCCTTGTGGATCTCGCCATTATCCAAGGCCGTCAGGGCGCCCTGCTCGCGCTCGAACACACGGGCGGTTCCCTCGAAGACGTCGGCATCGAAGCCGGCGCTCTTGACCACAGCGCCCTCCGGCGCCATGGATCCGTGGAGGATGGTGATGCCGCCGGTCTTGTGGATCGGGTTGTCCAGCGCGCGGAGGATCTTGCCATCCAGATCCGGCGGGTTGATGGAGGCGAGGTTCTCGGCGAGGGTCTTGCCGGTGACGGTGAGGCAGTCGCCGTGCAGCAGCCCGGCGTCGAGCAGCGCCTTCATGATGACCGGCACGCCGCCGATCTTGTCGACGTCGGTCATGACGTAACGCCCAAAGGGCTTCAAGTCGCCGAGGTGCGGAATCTTGTCCCCGATGCGGTTGAAGTCATCCAGCGTCAGTTCGACCTCTGCCTCACGGGCGATCGCCAGCAAGTGCAGCACGGCGTTGGTGGAACCGCCGAACGCCATGGTCACGGCGATGGCATTTTCGAAGGCCTTCTTGGTCATGATGTCGCGCGCGGTGATGCCCAGGCGCAGCAGGTTGACCACCGCTTCGCCGGACTTGCGCGCAAAGTCATCACGACGGCGGTCTGCCGACGGCGGTGCCGCCGAGCCCGGGAGGGACATGCCAAGGGCTTCGCCGATGCACGCCATGGTGTTGGCCGTGTACATGCCGCCACAGGCGCCCTCGCCGGGACAGATGGCCTTTTCGATGCGGGTGAGGTCCTCCATGCTCATCTTCCCGGCGGCGCAGGCACCCACCGCTTCGAAAGCGTCGATGAGGGTGACTTCCTTCTCCGAACCGTCTTCGAGCTTGACCCAGCCCGGCATGATCGAACCGGCGTAGAGGAACACCGAAGCGAGGTCCAGGCGGGCGGCCGCCATGAGCATCCCCGGGAGGGACTTGTCGCAACCGGCCAGCAAGACCGAACCATCAATGCGCTCGGCCTGCATCACGGTCTCCACGGAGTCGGCAATGACTTCGCGGGAGACGAGCGAGAAGTGCATGCCTTCATGGCCCATGGAAATGCCGTCCGATACGGAGATCGTGCCGAACTGCATCGGGAAGCCACCGCCGGCATGGACGCCTTCCTTGGCGCCCTGCGCGAGCCGGTTAAGGGAGAGGTTGCAGGGGGTAATTTCGTTCCACGAGCTCGCGACACCAATCTGGGGTTTGGCAAAGTCGTCATCGCCCATGCCGACGGCGCGGAACATGCCACGGGCGGGAGCGGCATGAATGCCATCGGTGACGACCCGGCTGCGGGGTTTGATGTCCGGCGTGTTGTCTGTAGCAATGTTGGTGTCGGTCATGGTCCAAAGTCTATGTGCACCTGGTGGCGCCAGCGCTTCTTCCCCGCCGGGTTAAGCCCGAACCGGCAATTATTGCGGAAACCCGGCACATGTGGAGTTGCGCCGGCGGCTCAGGTGTCGCCCGCCTGGCGGGCGATCCCGGCAGCCTCAGCCTGGAGCATCTCCAGCACGCCTGCAATCGTGGCCCGTGCGGCCACTTCCTGCCGCGACAGGGCGACGATGCTTCTGCTCGCCTTTACTCCCGTGAGCGGACGGAGGACCAATCCCTTCCGTGCACTGGCGCGGGCCGTATAGCGGGGAAGGAGGCAGATTCCGTGGCCTGCCCCCACCAGTGCTTCAAGGACCCTCAGGTCCGGATACCGCTGGCCGCGCGTGGCGTGCTTGCCTGCATGGACTTCGATTTGCCGAAGGACCGCGTCAAAGGGGAATCCCCTCAGGAACGCCGATCCAGGGGTGGTCCACCACGTCCTCCGGAGTCAACCGCGCTTTGGACGCCAGCGGGTGCCCGGCAGGCATGGCAACGTCGAGTGCTTCCTCCAGCAGCGGGACTACCGCTAGTCCCGGCCGGGCAAAGACCTCGGGCCCATCCACGCTGTGCGCCAGCACGATGTCATAGTCGGCCACCAAAGGAGCAAAATGTGCCGTTCCCGGATCCTCGAAATGGGCATCGAAGCCCAGTCCCTCCACAGCGGCTACACGATGCAGCATTCCCGGCAGCAGCATTTCCGCCGCACTTGGAAAGAATGCCGCTGAAACATTGGTCTGCCAGCCTTTCCGGTAGCTGTCGACGGTGGACTCAGCGCGGGCCATGGCTGTAGCTATTTCGGCGGCTGCAGCAGCCATGGCGTGTCCGGCCTCAGTCAGCTGCACTCCCCTGCCGGCCTTTTCCACCAGGGTCACGCCCAATTCGGCCTGCAGTGTCTTCAACTGCTGGGAAACGGCGGAAGCAGTGACATTCATGGCATCTGCGGTGGCGCCCACGCTTTGGCGATCAGCCAGCTCCCGCAGAATCTGCAGCCTTTTGAAGTCCATGCAGCCAGACTAGGCGACGGGCAGGAATTCCTTCCAAAGAATTTGCCGCCCGACCTTCCTCAGTAATCTGATCAATTCCGGGGACCGGCCGGCCAAAAGCTGGACAGCCCAATAGCAGGCACGTAACGTCTGAAATACCACGTACTGCACCCCTGTGAGCAGAAGGGCACCCGCCATGGATTGGTTAATTTGGGTCATTGTCATTGTTTTGGTCGTCGCGATTCTTTGGTGGCTCATGAGCCGCAACAAAACCTCGAATACCACCGCTAGCCCGGCTCCCGCAGCAATGGAGTCCACCAATACCGGAACCGTACCGGATCCGGGTGCGGTGACTGCGGGAGTCGCCGGACTGGCCGGCGTAACCAACCTTGGCAAAGCAGCTGCCGAGGGCAGCGGACCAACCGCTGACGAGCCGCTCAGGGAAGAAGAACGCGCAGACGAAGAACGCGCAGACGAACCACGCCCCGACGAAACAGCAGTTGAACCTCACGGCGAGACAAGTGAACCTGCCGTTGGTGAGGCCGGCGTTCGCCCCGGGGCCTCCGATGAATCCGCCGACGTGCAAACCGACGGGCAAACCGACGTGCAGAAGGCCGCAACACCCGGTCTGACGGTCGAGGAACCGGTCATTGCAGCCCCGGTTGTCGAAGAGCCGGTGGTGGACGAACCGGTAGTGGATACCGACGCCAGGTTGCACACTGCCGACGC
Organism: Paenarthrobacter sp. C1; assembly: GCF_049315185.1. NCBI lineage: Bacteria > Bacillati > Actinomycetota > Actinomycetes > Micrococcales > Micrococcaceae > Paenarthrobacter > Paenarthrobacter sp. C1. The sequence continues at coordinate 2,966,900 of NZ_CP186052.1, forward strand.
CGGCGACGTTGACGACTGGCAGGAGGCGCCCGCCGTCGAGGTCACCGCTGACGACGTCGCCAGGGCCGATGACGCAGCCGACAAAGCCGAGTGGGAATCATCGTGGACTGACGCTGCAGGCGCACCGGTCCATCACGAGGAGTACACTGCTCCGCACTCCCCCACACTCCCCGGTGCCGAGACCGCAGCCGGCGAAGACACCGTTGAAGACACCACAGCTGAAGAAGCCACGACTGAAGGCTCTGCGATCGAGGAAACCGGCCCGTCCGGACACCTTGCCGCGGAGGAGCCCTACGGAACCGGTTCGTCCAGCACGCAGCGCGAAGGCCATCCCGTCAAGGCAATTGCGGCGACCATGACGTATCACGATGAGGACGCCGCCGACTACAACGACGTCGAAGCGGACGTTTGGTTCGAATCCGCAGCCCATGCTGAGGCAGCCGGATTCCGTCCGCCCCGGCGCAGCAGGCACTGATCCGGCCATCCGCGGAATCCGTCGCTTCAGGAGCAGCACACAGGCATGGGACACCAAGGCGCAGGAAAAGGCTTCACGGGAGGACAACGGCTTGTGGCGGCCGGCCATGCGTTTGTGTTGGCAGTGGCACTTTCAGCCTGCACCGGAGGCACCTCCTCGCCCGGCACCGCGGCCACCCCGAATCCGGCCGGCTCCGGATCGAGCCGGACGGGGCAGGCCGCACCGCCGGCCCCTGAGGTCCTGCAAAAGCTCGACGTCGGGCTCCAGCTGCCATGGTCCGTCGTCTTCCTGCCGGACGGCACCGCCGTAGTGTCCGAACGGGATTCGGCGCGGCTCGTGGGGATCAAGGACGGCCGCGCGACCCCGATAGCCGAGGTACCCGGCGTCGTTCCCGGCGGCGAAGGCGGATTGCTGGGACTTGCCGTGTCGCCGTCTTTTGTCTCCGACCGGTGGCTCTATGCCTATCTGACGTCGGCAACTGACAACCGGATTGTCCGGATGCAACTCAAGGAGGATGCTGACGGGCCCTCGGGGCTCGGCACACCGGAGGTCATCTTCCCTGGAATCCCGAAGGCATCGACCCACAACGGAGGACGTATTCGTTTCGGTCCGGACGGAATGCTCTATGTCGGCACCGGGGACTCCCAGCGCAGGGAGCAACCGCAGGACACGGATGCCCTGGGTGGCAAGATCCTCCGCCTGACCCCGGAGGGGCGCCCCGCGCCGGGTAATCCTTTCGGTGACAATCCTGTGTACAGCTATGGGCACCGGAACGTCCAAGGCCTGGCCTGGGACGCCGAAGGTAGGCTGTGGGCAAGCGAGTTCGGCCCTGACGTGGACGACGAACTGAATCTCATCCTCCCTGGCGGCAATTACGGCTGGCCTCTGGTGACGGGGGCGCCGGGCCGAAGCGGCCTGACCGATGCGAAGGTCGTCTGGCCCTCGACGTCCGAGGCGTCGCCGAGCGGGCTGGAAATAATCAACGGCGTGGCTTACACCGGCGCCCTTCGCGGCCAGCGGCTCTGGGCCGTTCCCCTCGATGGCCCAACGGCAGGAACCCCTGTGGCTTATTTCACAGGCGGGTACGGCCGCTTGCGGGACGTAGCCCGCGCACCGAACGGCGATCTATGGGTGCTCAGCAACAACAAAAACCCCGACTTCGCGCTGATTTTGCGGAGCCAACCATGATGCGCGGCAAGTGCCCCGGCTCGATTTCGCACTTCGGGCCAAGTCGTGTAGAGTTACTTGTCGTTGCGGAGATCGCCGGGGAAGGAAACGCCCCACGGATGATCGAAATCAACAGCTGCACCTCTAGCTCAACTGGCAGAGCAATTGACTCTTAATCAATGGGTTCCGGGTTCGAGTCCCGGGGGGTGCACCACTGAAAGACCCTGGAGTGAATTCACTCCAGGGTCTTTTGTTTTTCCTCAGGAATGCCATCCCGCGCCGTGCGCAGCTTCACTTTGAGCGTGGTTTTGAATCCGCGAATTGTGGTGTAGAGTTATTTGTCGTTGCGGAGGTCCGCAAGGAATGCGAATTCCCTCGAAGACCGAAACAATAGCTGCACCTCTAGCTCAACTGGCAGAGCAATTGACTCTTAATCAATGGGTTCCGGGTTCGAGTCCCGGGGGGTGCACCAAGACAAAAGGCTCCGGATCGTTCACACGATCCGGAGCCTTTACTTTTTTGACTGGCAGGAATTGCCGGCAGGGAAAGGCCCTTGCCGGTTTTGAATCAGGCCTGCGGCACGTCGCTTTCGACTTCCTGGGATTCCTGCTCGGGAGCGGGCAAGCCCGCAAGCCCCCGGACAACAATCCGGAGTTCCTCACGCAGCCTCGCTGTATCCACAGCGACAGGCGACAACACTTCCTGCTCCAGCTTCACAGCTTCCGCAAGGGCTGCGCTACCGGCCTCCGTCAGGGTGACCACGTGGCTTCTGCGGTCCGAGTCGCTGCGTTGGCGTGTAACGTGCCCGTGCAGCTCGAGCCTGGCAAGGGTGGTCCCCATGGTCTGGGCTTTGACCCTCGCAACTTCAGCCAAAGCCGCCTGGGTAATTGCACCCTTGGCTGCAAGTACTTGCATGGCAATGACCCCGGCGTGGGTAAGGCCGATGGACTTCAATTTTTCGTTCCACGAGATTTCCACCAGGCGTGCAGCTGTCGAAAGCAGTCGGGTAGTGGGCCATCTCTCCATATCTGGCATGCCGACAGTATATGCGCGCAAGAGCCGGGGACGTGGCTTCTGCGGTCTAAACTGGGAAATCGCGACCAAAAGCAAGGAGCATATTTTGGCTGAACGACTTATCCCCGGCGACGTTGCACCGGACTTCACCCTGCAGGACGCCTCGGGCGAAAACGTCAGTTTGTCCGACTTCCGGGGCCGAAAAACCATCGTCTACTTCTACCCGGCCGCCTCTACTCCCGGATGCACCAAAGAGGCTTGTGACTTCAGAGACACTCTGGGTTCCCTGCAAGCGGCCGGCTACGAAGTTGTTGGAGTCTCCCCCGATTCCGTGGACGCCATCGCCAAATTTGCGGCGGAAGAGCAACTCACCTTCCCGCTGCTGTCCGACCAGGAGCACACCGTCGCCGACGCCTACGGGGCATGGGGCGAAAAGAAAAACTACGGCAGGACCTACCAGGGGCTGATCCGCTCCACCATCGTGGTTGACCCCGATGGCAAGGTTTCCCTGGCCCAGTACAACGTCCGCGCCACGGGCCACGTAGCCAAGCTGCGCCGGGACCTCAAGCTGGACGGGTAACGGGTACACTGGAGGCCGTATATGGCATCGGGCGCCCGAAGGGGGCCTGAATGCCGGCCAGCGCGAGTGGTGAAATTGGCAGACACGCAGGATTTAGGTTCCTGTGCCTTCGGGCGTGGGGGTTCAAGTCCCCCCTTGCGCACAAGAGTCAAGAAGGACCGTGGCCATGGGCACACGGAGCACCCCCGGTTGCAGAGCCGGGGGTTTTTCCTCAAGCAGCGGGGACAGCTACCTGAATAAGCGCTGGGAAGTGCGTTCGGGACGTTCAACTAGACTGGAATGTGGTCTGGCCTAAGCCGGCCGTGGCATTTCAACCGGCTTGAGGGGACAAGAGTGGCAAGCAGCAAAATGCGGAGCCTGACCGTGCAGTTGCTCAAGGTGGGCTCTGTTTTTGCAGTACTGGGGCTGGCGGCATGTACAGGAACGCCTGGCCCCGCGCCGTCGTCGTCTACCGGAAGCTCAGCCCCGGCCGAGCCGGCGGCCACCTTCAACTTCGGCACGGCGTCGATGCCCTTGGGCCTTGACCCTGCCATGACGGCCGATTCCGAGTCCTACCGTGTAACGCGCCAGGTCCTTGAGGGACTGGTTGGTGTTGACGGATCAACCGGAGACACCACTCCCCTGCTGGCCACGGAGTGGAAAGACAGCAACAACGGTCTGACCTACGACTTCACCCTCCGCTCCAAAGTCACCTTCCACGACGGAACACCTTTCGACGCAACCGCAGTGTGTGCCAACTTCAACCGCTGGTTCAGCTTCCCTGCCGATCTCCGGAAGCAGGCACCGGGAATCTCATTCCAGGGCGTTTTCAAGGCCTATTCGGACGAGCCCGTCTTCTCCATCTTCAAGGACTGCAAGGTGGTCTCACCCACTGACGTCCAAATCAACCTGACCAGGCCCTTCACCGGGTTCCTGCAGGCACTGACGCTTCCGGCCTTCGCCATTTCTTCCCCCGCCGCCCTGGAAGCGCAGCGCGCCAACGTTCTTGACCAGACCCGGAACGGCCAGGCAGTTTCTGCCTACGCGAGCCACCCCGTGGGGACCGGTCCCTACCAATTTGGAACCTGGGACGAGAACAAGATCACCCTCCAAAGCTACAAAGGCTATTGGGGCAACAGGGGCCAGATAGCCACCATCAATTTCATCCCTTACGACCGCGCCGAGACACGGCAACAGGCTCTTCTGGATGGCAAAATCGACGCCTACGACCTCGTGACGCCGGCAACCTTCGACCAACTCGTCAAGAAGGGTGTCCAGATCATCCAACGGGACCCGTTCTCCGTGATGTACCTGGGCATCAACCAGGCAGTGGCACCCCTGGACAAGCTGGAGGTCCGCCAAGCCATTGAAATGGCCGTGGACAAAGAATCCCTGATCCGCAAGTTCTTCATCGACAACACTGCCCAGGCGTCCCAGTTCGTGCCGCCAAAGCTCAGCGGCTTCAACAACAACGCCCCTTCGCTGGGATACAACCCTGAGAAGGCCAAACAGCTTCTCGAGAAGGCCGGCTACAAGGGTGAGGAACTGAAGTTCTACTATCCGTTGAATGCCACGCGGGCCTACATGCCCACTCCCGAGAAGATCTACGCCGAAATCAGCCGTCAGCTGGTTGCCGTTGGCCTCAACATCAAACCGGTTCCCATTGACTGGGAAAACGGCTACCTCCAAAAGGTCCAGTCCGCCGGGGACCGTGGGCTGCACCTGCTCGGATGGAACGGCTCGTATGCCGATGCCGACAACTTCCTGGGGCCCCTCTTCGGCGAAAGCCGGGCGGAGTTCGGCTACACGGACTCGGAGGTCTTCCACAAGATCGAAAGGGCACGCGCCATGCCTGAGGGCGATGACCGCAATGCCCAGTACCAGGCCATCAATGCCGAGATTGCCGCGTCCGTGCCGGCAGTCCCGATCGCCTTCCCCATCTCGGCACTGGCGTTGTCCAACAAGGTGGAAAGCTACCCCGCTTCACCGGTCCTCAACGAAGTTTTCACGAACGTCCGCTTAAAGCCTTGACGATTCCCCACAATTTCAGTATTGGGTCTGCACGGGGATATTCTGTGACAGCCAGTGCCGCCGCTAACGGAGATTGATCGTGACCTTCATTTCCAAGACTCAACATGCCGACGTCGTCCTTATTGGCGGCGGAATCATGAGTGCCACCCTCGGTGCGTTCATCAAGCAACTTGAACCCACCTGGACCATCTCCCTGTTCGAACGACTCGACGAAGCGGGGCTCGAGAGCTCTGGACCGTGGAACAACGCCGGCACCGGACACGCTGCCCTGTGTGAGCTTAACTACTCACCGGCAGCCAAGGACGGTTCCGTGGATCCTTCCAAGGCCCTCCACATCAACGAGCAGTTCCAGCTCTCACGCCAGTTCTGGTCCCACTTGGTGGACAGCAAGGTGATCGGATCGCCCAAGGGCTTCATCAACACCGTTCCGCACATGAGCTTCGTCATTGGCGAGGACCACGCGAAATTCCTCAAGACCCGCTACGAGGCCCTCAAGCCCAACACGCTGTTCCGCAGCATGGAGTACACCGAGGACCAGGACCAAATCGCCAAGTGGGCACCCCTGATCGTCAAGGGCCGTGACCGCAAGCAGCGTGTCGCCGCCACCCGCGCAGCGGAAGGCACCGACGTCGATTTCGGCGCCCTGACCCGCGAGCTGACCGGTTACCTGCAGGGCAGCGGGGCCGAGGTCAACTACGGCCACGACGTCACCAACATCAACCGCGCAGCAGGCGGCGGCTGGGATCTGTCCATCAAGCATGCCAAGTCCGGCGAGCACGGCCGTATCCACGCCAACTTTGTCTTCGTTGGCGCCGGCGGCGGTGCGCTCCACCTGCTGCAGGCCTCGGGCATCCCGGAAAGCAAGGGCTACGGCGGATTCCCCGTATCGGGACAGTTCTTCCGCTGCACCGATGATGCCATCACCTCCCAGCACAGTGCCAAGGTCTACGGCCAGGCCTCGGTCGGCGCTCCCCCGATGTCCGTACCCCACCTGGACACCCGCTTTGTGGACGGAAAGCGTTCCCTCCTGTTCGGTCCTTACGCCGGCTTCTCCACCAACTTCCTGAAGACTTCCAGCTACCTTGACCTTCCCCTGTCCATCCGCCCGGGGAACATCATCCCCATGCTGGCAGTGGCCAAGGACAACATGGATCTCACGGCCTACCTCATCAAGGAGGTTGCCAAGCGGCACGAAGCCAAGGTGGAATCGCTGCGCGAGTACTACCCCGAGGCCGTCGGCAGCAACTGGGAACTGATCACTGCCGGCCAGCGTGTACAGATCATCAAGAAGCATCCCCAGAAGGGTGGTGTCCTGCAGTTCGGCACCGAGGTCATCGCCTCCCGCGACGGCTCCATCGGCGCCCTCCTCGGTGCATCGCCTGGAGCGTCCACGGCTGTGCCGATCATGATCGAACTCCTGCAGAAGTCCTTCCCCAAGAACTTCAAGGGATGGCAGTCCAAGCTCAAGGACATGATGCCGGGCTACGGCGTCAAGCTTAATGAGAACCCGGACCTTGCCGCCGAACTGGAGGCCAGCACAGCCAGGTCCCTGCAATTGGAAGTGGCCAACGCCGTCCAGGGCTAGGCGACACCCCGGGGCTGCGGCCGGTTCCCGTCAGACGAATCGTTTCGTAGACCACAGGAGTCGATGCAATGTTCCGCCTGGCCAAGCTTTCCCTGGGCAACCGGGCCCTGATCGCGCTGATCACCGTCTTTGCGGCGGTGTTCGGCGTGATCACCATGGGGTCGCTGAAGCAGGAACTCATCCCGTCCATCGAGTTCCCTCAGATCACAGTTGTCACCTCCATGCCAGGCGCTTCGCCGGAGGTGGTGGACAAGCAGCTGAGCCAGCCCCTTGAAACTGCGCTGAACAGCGTCGAAGGACTTGAATCAACCTCGTCCACCTCACGCAGCGGCGTCTCGCAGATCACCATGGTGTTCACCTATGGCTCCAATCTCGATCGCGCACGCAACCAGATCGACCGGGCCATTTCCAACGCCAAGCGAGTGCTGCCCGCCAACGTGGAGCCGCAGTCCATCGCGGGCAACATCAGCGACTTCCCGATCGTCTACCTGGCCGTTTCGTCCGACAAACCGCTGAGTGAACTCAACGCGGACCTGCTCAGGCTCAGCGTGCCCCGCCTCCAGAAGATCGACGGCGTCCGGGGCGCCGACGTGACTGGCGGCGCCAGCCAGCACATCCTGATCCAGCCCCGCCAGGCCGATCTCGCCTCAACGGGAGCCTCGGTCCAATCCATCAGCAGCGCGCTGAAGAACAACGGGACCCTGGTTCCCGTCGGCACCATCGAGGACCAGGGCAAAACGCTCTCCCTCCAACTCGGCAGTCCTGTGGACTCCCTGGACGTCATCAAGGGACTTCCGCTGGCAGGAACCAGCAAAGCCACCACCATCGGTGCCGTAGCAGACGTCAGCATCGAAGACGACGCCGCCACATCAATTACGCGAACCAACGGCAAGCCGACGTTGGCCCTGTCCGTCACGAAGAAGCCCGAGGGCGATACTGTGGCGATCTCCCATGCTGTCCGTGACGCCATCGGGACGATGGAAGAGGAACTGGGGAACAACGCCACCTTCACTCCTGTTTTTGACCAGGCCCCGTTCATTGAGAAATCCATCAAGGACCTCACCACTGAAGGGCTCCTGGGCCTTGGCTTTGCCGTGGCGGTCATCCTGGTGTTCCTGATGTCCGTCCGCTCGACCTTGGTCACGGCAGTGTCCATTCCGCTGTCCCTGCTGATAACTTTCATTGGCATCTCTGCCACCGGGTACTCACTGAACATCCTCACGCTGGGCGCCCTCACCATTGCCATCGGGCGTGTGGTGGATGACTCAATCGTGGTGATCGAGAACATCAAACGGCACTTGAGCTACGGCGAACACAAGCTCGCGGCCATCCTGACATCGATCCGCGAGGTGGCGGGGGCCATTACGGCGTCGACGCTGACGACGGTTGCAGTGTTCCTTCCGATCGCGTTCGTGGGCGATCTCGCCGGTGAGTTGTTCCGCCCCTTCGCGCTGACCGTGACCATAGCTTTGTTGTCCTCGCTCCTGGTTTCCCTGACCATCGTCCCCGTACTGGCTTACTGGTTCCTGTCGTCGCCCAGGAAGGGCGCCGAGGCCGCTAACTCCGATACGGAAGGCTCCGGTAAGGAAACGGCGGAGAAAGCACGTGAAGCCGAGCAGAGGAGCCGGCTCCAGCGCGGCTACCTTCCGATCCTGACAAAGACCCAGAAGCACCCTGTCATGACCTTGTCCGCCGCAGCCCTGATCCTGGTGGCGACCATCGCCGTGTCACCGTTGCTGGCCACGGACCTGCTGGGCCGCTCCGGGGAGAACAGCATGACGGTCCGGCAGGTCCTGCCGGCCGGCACCAGCCTGCAGGCAACCAGTGAAGAGGCCACGAAGGTTGAGGATGCCCTCAAGGGCATCGAGGGCATCAAGGATGTGCAGGTAACCTCCGGCAACGCCCAGACCGGCTTCGCTGCCCTGACATCGACGGGTTCATCGAACTCGACGTTCACGATCGTCACCGACGAGAAAGTCAACCAGGGCAAGCTCCAGGAGGAAGTCCGGAACAAGCTGGCCGGGGCGGCAGGCAAGATCACCGTTGGCTCCCAGCAAGGCGGATTCGGGACGTCCTCCACAGTGGATATCACCATCAAGGCTGCCAACTCCGCTGACCTGAAGACGGCCAGTGATGCCATGGTCAAGGCCATGGAGGGTGTTCCCGGCAGCACGGAAGTCTCAACCAACCTGGCATCCACCCAGTCCGTGGTCCAGGTCCGGGTTGACCGTGCCAAGGCAGTAGCTGCGGGTTTGACCGAGGAACAAGTGGGTGCGTTCCTCGCCTCCACGGTCAGCCCCATCCCTGCCGGCACAGTCCGGATCGACACGGATGACTACCCGGTCCAGATCGGCCAAGGGACCCGGTTCAACAGTCTTGCCGCCGTTCGGGCGCTCCAGCTCCCCACGGCCCGCGGAGGCGTCGCGCTCGAGACCATCGCCGCCGTCGAACAAGTGGACACGCCGGTATCCATCACCAGCAGCAACGGCCAGCGGACCGCGCGGGTGACCGTTACGCCGTCGGGATCCAACCTCGGCAGCGTCAGCACCGCCGTGCAGGAGCGGCTCGCCAAGGTAGAGCTGCCCGCCGGAGTCACCGCCACCATCGGCGGCGCCACCACCCAGCAGGCGGAGTCTTTCCGCCAACTGGGCCTGGCGCTTCTGGCGGCGATTGCCATTGTCTACGTGATCATGGTGGCGGCATTCAAGTCACTCATCCAGCCCCTGATCCTGCTGGTCTCCGTGCCGTTCGCGGCCACAGGCGCCATCGGCCTTCTGTTGCTGACAGGTGTGCCGTTGGGCCTGCCGTCACTGATCGGCATGCTGATGTTGGTGGGCATCGTGGTGACCAACGCGATTGTCCTGATCGACCTCATCAATCAATATCGCAAACCGCATGACGGCCGCCCCGGCATGAACGTCGCTGACGCCATCACCCATGGTGCCCGGCAACGTCTCCGCCCCATCCTGATGACGGCGCTGGCAACTGTTTTCGCTTTGACTCCGATGGCGCTGGGCCTGACAGGCGGTGGGGGCTTTATCTCGCAACCTTTGGCCATCGTCGTCATTGGCGGTCTTGTCTCTTCAACGGCCCTGACCCTGGTGCTGGTCCCTGTCCTGTACAAACTGGTGGAAGGACGCAGGGAGAAGAAGCAATTGCTGCGGGAGCTGCAGGAAAAGCCAACTCCGGCACCCGGAAGCAACAGCCAGGGAAGCAATGGCCAGGGCGGCAGTGGTGCAGACGAGTTCCAGGACTGGACCACGGGCATGATCCCCCGGGTCAAGGGCCGCCGCGCGGCCCACAATCCCGGGGAGTAGCTCCCCGACAATCACCCAAGCAGGGCCGGGAACAATTCCCGGCCCTGTCCTGTTACAGGCACTGATACATGCAAATGCATCTAGTTTGAGGTACACTGTTTACAGAGCCCGGGACCACGGGCAGGGAGAAAGGCACATCATGCAGATCGGCGTATTCAGCGTCAGCGACATCACGACTGACCCCACAACGGGCCGCACGCCCACCGAAAACGAGCGCATCAAGGCGTCCGTTGCCATCGCTAAGAAGGTCGAAGAAATCGGCATGGATGTCTACGCCCTGGGCGAGCACCACAACCGCCCGTTCTTCTCCTCCTCCCCCACCACCACGCTGGCTTACATCGCTGCCCAGACAGAGCGCATCACGCTGTCCACTGCGACCACACTGATCACCACCAACGACCCCGTGAAGATCGCAGAAGACTTCGCCATGCTGCAGCACCTCTCCGATGGCCGCGTGGACCTGGTGCTCGGTCGCGGCAATACGGCGCCCGTGTACCCCTGGTTCGGCAAGAACATCCAGGACGGCATCGAACTCGCGATCGAGAACTACAGCCTGCTCCGCAAGCTTTGGGATGAGGACACTGTCAACTGGTCCGGCAAGTTCCGTACCCCGCTGCAGAACTTCACTTCGACGCCGCGGCCGCTCGACGACGTCGCTCCCTTCGTCTGGCACGGCTCCATCCGCACTCCCCAGATCGCGGAGGTTGCTGCTTACTACGGCGATGGCTTCTTCGCCAACAACATCTTCTGGCCGAAGGAGCACTACCAGCAGTTGATCGGCCTGTACCGTGAGCGCTACGAGCACTACGGCCACGGCAAGGCAGACCAGGCGATCGTGGGCCTCGGCGGCCAGTTCTTCATGAGGAAGAACTCCCAGGACGCCGTCAAGGAATTCCGTCCGTACTTCGACAACGCCCCGGTTTACGGACACGGCCCGTCGCTGGAGGACTTCACGTCGCAAACGCCCCTGACCGTCGGCAGCCCGCAGGAAGTCATCGAGAAGACCCTGACCTTCCGTGAAGCGTTCGGCGACTACCAGCGCCAGTTGTTCCTGATCGACCACGCCGGCCTTCCCCTGAAGACCGTCTTGGAGCAACTGGACCTCTTTGGCGAGGAAGTCCTGCCGGTCCTGCGCAAGGAGTACGCCGCCATGAAGCCCGCACACGTGCCGGATGCGCCCACCCACGCCTCCCGCGTGGCAGCCGCCCTGGAAGCCAAGGTCACCGAGTCGGCTACCGCCGGTGCAGCGGGCCAGGACGCCTGATGCCCGCCCCCTCGGGGTCCTCTGCCGTCCGCCTCGCCGCCGAAACCTGGGAGTCTTTGTTCCGCTCCCAGGTGGCGGTGATGCGGAAGCTGCAGTCCGGACCGGCCTTCAAGACCCTGCCCGTGAAGGAATACGACGTCCTGTTCACGCTTTCGCGCTGCCCGTCAGGCCAGCTGCGCCTGAACGAGATCAACGACAAAGTGCTGCTGAGCCAGTCCAGCTTGAGCCGCTTGGTGGACCGGCTGGAGAAGCGCGGACTCGTGGAGCGGACCACCGCCCCCGACGACGGCCGCGGGGTCCTGCTGGCCCTCACCGAAGCGGGACGGGAACTTCAAAAAACCATCGGGCGCGAACACGTGCGCGACATCGCAACCCTGGTGGCGCCCGCTCTCACGGCCGATGAACAGCGCGAACTCTTGCGGTTGACCGAGAAGCTCCGTGCCTCAGTGGCCGGACACTAGCGCAGGCTGACGAGCTCCCGGTGGTTCTCCACCGGGAGCTCTCCGTTAATGGAAGCGCTGACCTTCAGGGTCTTCAGCGAGAGACTTCCACCCACCGTGGAAAGAAATGCAGTGTCCGAGGAGTCACGCCCGGCGGTGATGCGGAGCATGGATTCACGCGGCGCCAGGCCAGTGGGATCAATGATCCGCCAGGACCCGTCAACGTAGGCTTCGGCCACCGCATGGAAATCCATGGGGCTCAGGCCGGGGGCGTAGACGGCAGCAAGGCGCGCAGGCACATCCTTGGAGCGCAACAAGGCAATGGCGAGGTGGGCAAAGTCCCTGCACACACCCTTGCGGTGCAGCAGGGTTTCCACGGCTCCATCCGTCCCCCGCGACGAGCCACTGACGTAGCGGAGCTCTCCGTGGACCCAGTCACGAACTGCGTGGAGCAGTTCGGCACCCTGCAGGCCGCCGAATTCGGCATAGGAGGTGGGCAGCAGCCTGTCCGACTCCGCGTAACGGCTTGGCCTGACATACCGGATGAGCTCCATGGGAGTGGACGTATCGGGAACGGCATAGCCGTGGACACTTGCCCGGTAGTCCACTGTTACTTCGCTGGGCTCAGCGAACTCAAGATAGTGGAACCGTCCACCATGGTGGTCGCTGAGTTCGGCTACAGGAAGTTCCTCGCCCGCAACAGTGACCGACAGGTTCTCGGTCACCAGGTCATAGCCTGGGTTGTTGGCCACGGCAATGGCCATGGCCACTTTGGTGTTGGCCGCGGTCTTGAAAACGAGCGTGGCAGCAACGTTGCGTTCCATTGATCTCCGGACTGGGTTGCGGCGCGCGGCCCCCAACGCCGCCGAGTGTGTGGATCAGCCAACCCCAGGACTACGGATTGACCTTCAGAGACAGTAGCATCCGCTGGACGTTGGCGAATTCAGAATCGTGGGCCACGTATTTAGCGGCCAGGTCCAGCGTATCGAAAGACTTCACGGGTGCCACTTTTTCCTCGGCAGCGAAGGCATGCAGGGCAAGGACATCCCCGAACGAGAAGTCGCCTTTTCCTGCCGGTCCCTGTACGCGGTTGACAAGCTCGCACGCCTGGCCGTCAACGCCGGCCACCATGTTGGTAATCCCATAGGAACCGAAGAACCTATACCCCTGGATGACGCGGAAGACCATCCGCGGATCAATGGTGTCCGGCCCGTCGGAGTGCGGTACGTCAACGGGCGTGCTGCTGATCACCACGTAGGGCTTCCCCTGCCCGGCAGGGCAGGCAGCCGGAGCGGACGGAGGCAACCCTGTTTGGAGGGTGGCTATGTATTTCCCTGCGCCATCTTTGACTTCCACCTTGACGGCGCCAGCCAACGAGCCGGCCGCAGGTTCTGCGGATTGCGCGATCCAGTCCTTCGGAAGCTCGAAACTGAGGCTCTTGGCGGCATCCGTATAGGTTTTCCAGGACAGGGCCGTGGGAGCCGGATCCGGACCCGCGGTCGGTGACCCGGAAGGAGCGTCCGTTGCGCTCGAGCCGGCCGGAGATGTCGCTGGGCTGGCCTCAGTGGTGGGGGTCGTCGTCGAGCCTTCAGGCGCCCCGGTCCCCGATTCGGAACTGTTCGGCCGCGAAGTCGCTGTAGCGGTGACCTGTGGGCCCTTGTTTTCGGATGAGCATGCCGCTGTGCCCACCACCATGGAACCCGCAAGCGCCACGGCGGCTAGTTTGAGCGGAATGCCGCCCGGATTCCTCGTGCCAGTCATGAGGACAGCCTAGCGGCGGGGGTGCCGCGACACGCACAGGTCTAGGCTGAGGGTATGGCCCCTACTCAGCACGACGAATCCGAGGACACTATCCCCACGATGTCCGCAGTAGACATAGCTGACTGGCGTCTGAAGACCTTCGCCCTCTATGACAAGGTCCGGCAACTCGCAGCGACCAATCCCTTCGACGCACACGTGTACTGGCGCCAGGAGCGGGACCTGATGTTTGCCACGCATCCTGCCTCGGCACTCACGCCGGAGATGAAGGCATCGTTTTCCGGATTGCAGACCGCCGGGTACGACCCCGCCTACCGGTTCCATGCCGTGCTCCAGCCGGAAGGCCAGGGACAGGAAATGAATGTCCAGACCGGGACTGACGGAGTGGTGCCATTCACCCGGATCGGCACGTTTGAACTGCCCGGACTTGGCTCCTTGGCTGTTTGGCGGCTCCGGAGCTACGGTGGCGGGATCTTCGTGCCGTTCCGTGATGCGACCGCCGGCAAACAGGGTGGCAGCTACGGTGCCGGCAGGTACCTTCTGGACACCATCAAAGGTTCATTCCACGGGACGAGGGGAACGGGCGCCGGGCAGGAGTTCACCCTCGATTTCAACTTCGCCTACAACCCCTCATGCGCCTACAACGAGGCCTGGGCGTGCCCGCTCGCGGGCCCGGCCAACAGGTTGCCTGCGGAGGTGCCGGTCGGCGAACTGTACGCAGGCTAGCCGAACAACCCACCTGGTCCAAAGGCTGCGAGCGCCGCAATGGCGGCGACTATGGTCAGCGGTGCCACCAGCAGGCCCATCACCGCGTAGCCCTGCCATTTCACGTGTACGTTCATCCGCATCAGCCTGTCGTGCCACAGCAGTGTTGCCAAGGACGCCCAGGGGGCAATCAACGGACCTGCGTTGACGCCCACCAGCAACGCCGCCATCCTTTCCGGGGTTCCTGCCAGCGGCTCGGCCAGAAGGTAGGCCGGCAGGTTGTTGACGACGTTTGAGCCGAGGGCACCGGTCATGGCGAGCCGTAGGAGTTCGATGAAGCCACTGCCCTGGCCCGCCACTTCACCGAGTATTGCTGATGCGCCCAGGTACTGGGTGGCCTCGACAACCAGGAACAGGCCACAGGTGAACAGGAGCAGCGACCAGGGAATCAGCGTGATCTTCAGGACCGCGGGCCGCCGAAGAACGAACAGGACTGCCAGGACCGCCGCTGCGAGGGATGCCGGAATCCAGATGGCAGCTCCTGACACCAGGGCCGGCAGCAGCAGCAACAGGACCACCGCGCTGCCCACCAGCAGAAGGCGGTCGGGGGCCTTGGCCGTGGAAGCGACCGTCGGGCGGGATTCATCCAGGCCGTAGCTCTTGCGCAGTTCGCGCCGGAAAACGAGGGCGATGAAGGCCAGGGGCACCAGGATGGCGGCAAGCGAGGGCGCCCACATGAGCTGGGCGAATTGGGCCGGGGTGATCCCACCCAGGTTGTGCTGCGCCAGGAGGTTGGTGAGGTTCGAGATGGGCAGCAGCAGGCTGGCTGTGTTGGCCAGCCACACAGTTGTCAGCGCGAAAGGCAGGACAGGCAGTCCTGCCTGCCGGGCCACGGTGACCACGACGGGAGTGAGGAGGACCGCCGTCGTATCCAGGGACAGGAAGATTGTGCTCAAGGTGGCGAACAGCGCCAGCAGCAACCACAGCAGGACGCTGCGTCCCCTCCCCCATCTGCGCAAATGCCGGGCGACCCATTGGAAGGTGCCGGCTTCACTGACGAGTTCGGTTACGACGGTCATGGCGACGACAAATGCCAGGATCGGAGCTACCCGGTCCACGAGGACCGCTACCTCGTGCCACGGCAGGACCCCCGTGGCCACGGTTACCCCGCCCGCTACAAGCAGAATCAACCCGATAATCGCCAGACGCATGAGAGGGATTCTAAGCCCCGCGCCTGTGGGGTTCCCTCCACGGCACGGCAAATGACGACGGCGTCGGGCGCCTCAAGTGCGGCATCACCGACGGAGGACGTAGGATGTCATCATGACTTCAGCCCCCGCGCGTCGAATCGCCCGCGTCCGCCCCCTCGATCCGGCCTCACCGGACGAGCACTTCTTTGTAGCAAACGACGCCCCGGATTTCGCGTCCGCCGAGGGGAAAATATGGTCCGTCATCGACTCCCCGTTTCCGTCATCCCGGGCCAATGCGCCCAGCCCTTCGCGCGGGGGCTGGGAAAAGGGTTCGAAAGTCACTGAAGACGCCTTCACGTTCCTTGCGCCGTCCGTGCCGGTCAACGTCTTCGGCATGGCCCACAACACCGGACAACCCGGCCGCGACCTGCCTCCCCAGGCCTTCCACAAGGCGGCCTCGAGCGTGATTGGCCCGGGCGAAGCCATCCAGCTCAGCACGTCCGTCGGCCATGTGGATCCCGAAGCGGAGCTAACGATCGTGGTTGGCCGTGCGGCGCGGAACCTGACCCTGGAAACCGCCCGGTCCGCAGTCCTGGGCTTCACCATCGGCAACGATGTTTCAGCCCGGGACCTGCAAAAGAGCGACGAACTGTGGATCAGCGCCAAGAGCCAGGACACTTTCACCCCGGCCGGCCCGTGGATAGTGACCACCGTGGACTACCCCCGGCTGGGCATCGGGATCATTCACAACGGAACCGCCTTGAAGCCGGCCAGCACCGCCGATCTTGGCTGGAACGTCGAGGAGATCCTCGTCTACCTCACCTCGTTCATGACTCTCCAGCCCGGCGATCTGGTCCTCACCGGCTTCCCGGCCGAGAGCGCGCGCATCCACCCCGGCGACACCGTGGTGTGCAGCATCGAAGGAATCGGCGAGCTCAGCAACCCCGTGACCGGCGCCTCCTGGGAGGAACTGCCGGCATAGTGTGTCAGGCTTAACCCCATGGAGACAGCTGCGGACGCCACAGGGCTACTGCCGTCTCCTCCTCACAAACCACCCCGGAAAAGGCATCGCGGCGTACTGAGATACCCCGTCGTGAGGCAGCTGCTGCGCTTCACCGGCGTCGGGATTATCTGCACGGGAAGCTCGCTGGCCATCTACGCGTTGCTGCGTCCACTCATCGACCCGCAACTGGCCAATGCCGTGGCGTTGATCCTGACCTCACTCATGAATACGGCGCTTAACCGCCGCCTGACGTTCAAGATCACTGGCAGTAAAAAGCGTGCGCGGGACCACCTAAGCGGCGTGCTCGTGATAGGCATCGCGTTGCTGATCACAGGTGGCAGCTTGGGTGTCCTGCATCTTTTAAAGCCGGAAGCCAGCGTCGCCGAGGAACTCTGGACCACTACCTTGTCCGGGTTCGTGGCCACCGCCGTCCGTTTCACCTTGCTGCGTCACTGGATTTTCAGGCGGGCGCGGCACGTCTAACACGGCACCTCCAACACGGCGCGTCCGGCACCGAACACCGGCGTCGAGTACCCGGCGCCGAGCACCCGGCGCAGCGCACGGCG
This sequence comes from Paenarthrobacter sp. C1, assembly GCF_049315185.1. Taxonomy (NCBI): domain Bacteria; kingdom Bacillati; phylum Actinomycetota; class Actinomycetes; order Micrococcales; family Micrococcaceae; genus Paenarthrobacter; species Paenarthrobacter sp. C1. The sequence continues at coordinate 2,983,974 of NZ_CP186052.1, forward strand.
TCAGCCGGCTTGCGGGGCCGCGAGGTTCCTGACACGCGCGACGGCGGTTTCCACCGCCCCGGCGGCCGTCTCCAGTTCTTTGCCGGTGATGGCGGAAGTGAAGCTGAAGCGAACCGCCGTCTGAGCGGTTTCCGGAGCGATGCCCAACGCCACCAAAACCGGCGACGGCGCATCTGATCCAGCAGCACACGCCGAACCGCTGGAGCACACGACTCCCAAGCGTTCGAGTTCCAGCAGGACCGATTCGCCGCTGGTTCCCGGGAAGCAGAAGGACGCGACCGACGGCAAGCGCCGGCTCCGATGTCCTGTCAGCATGGCGTCAGGAACGGTGTCCGAAACCCGCTGAATGAAGGTCTCACGCAAGAGCGCAACGCGGTCCGCCTGTTCCCGCTGTTCGGCATGGGAGAGCGCCAAGGCCGTAGACAAAGCGACGGCTCCGGCCACGTTTTCCGTTCCCGAACGTTTGCCCCGCTCCTGCCCGCCCCCGTGCATGAGGGGTTCCAGGCGCAGCCGGCCTTTGACGAACAAGGCTCCGGAACCCTTCGGCGCCCCCAATTTATGCGCTGAAATGCTCATGGCATCAACGCCGAGCTCCTTCACATCCAGCGGACACCACCCGGCAGCCTGTACGGCGTCCGTGTGGAAGGGAACACCGGCATCGTGGGCAACCTCTGCCAGGTCGGCGATAGGTTGCACGGTTCCGATTTCATTGTTCGCGTACATGATGCTCACCAGGGCGGTCCCCGGCTGAAGGACGCTGCGCAGCGCGTCCACAGTGACAACACCGTCGCTGTCTACCGGCACGACATCCACCACAAAACCGTGGACCCGTTCCAGGTAGCGCGCCGATTCCTCCACCGCCGGGTGTTCGACGGCGCTGATCACCACCCGCTTCAATGCAGGGTCAGCCTCCCGCCGCGCCAATGCGATGCCTTTGACGGCAAGGTTGTCCGCTTCGGTGCCACCCGAGGTGAACGTGACCTCGCCGGGGCGGCAGTTGAACACTTTCGCGACGCCGGACCGTGCCGCCGCGAGCGCCGCCGCTGCCGATTCACCCAGCGTGTGGTGGCTTGAGGGATTGCCGAACTCGCCGCTGAGATAGGGCCACATGGCCTCCAGCACTTCGCGGCGGACCGGCGTGGTGGCAGCGGCGTCGAGGAAGATCATGACCGGAGCCGGCTTTCAGTTCCGGCCCGTGGTGAGTTCGATGTCGAGGCCAAGGTCCAGGGCGTTCACGCTGTGGGTCAGGCCGCCGATGGAGATGACATCCACTCCTGCTGCGGCGATGCCGGTGACGGTGTCCAGGTTTACGTTGCCGCTGGCTTCCACGATGGCCCGGCCATCAACCTGCTTGACGCCGGCACGCAGCTCCTCCAGGGAGAAATTGTCCAGCATGATGGTGTCCACGCCCGCTGCCAGCACTGGTTCGATCTGCTCTGCGCTGTCCACTTCGACTTCGAAGTGGGTGGTGTGGCCAAGCTGGGCTTTGGCAGCAATCAGCAGCTCAGTCAGTTTGCCGGCGTCGCCGCCGGTCATGACGGCGAGGTGGTTGTCCTTGGCGAGCACGGCGTCGGAGAGGCTGTAACGGTGGTTCGCTCCCCCGCCGCAGCGGACGGCGTAGCGCTCCAGCACCCGCAGACCGGGGGTGGTCTTGCGGGTATCGGTGATCCGGGCCCGCCTCCCTTCCACCAGCCGGACGAACTCTGCGGTTTTGGTGGCGATCGCGCTCATGCGCTGCACCAGGTTCAGGCCCACCCGCTCGGCCAGCAGGACCGAGCGTGCACTGCCGCTGACGCGTGCAAGGTGGGTTCCGGCGTCGAAAGCTTCACCATCGGCGAGGAGCAACTCCACTTCGGTGGCCGGATCAACTGTCTTCATGGCGTCGCGGAACACGGTTCCGCCGCTGAACACGCCGGGGACCCTGGCGTTGAGGACCGCCACGGCCTGCGCCTCAGCCGGAATGAGCAGCTGGGACGTGATGTCCCCGCTGGGCGCATCCTCCGCGAAGGCCCGTTCCAAAATATCCCGCACGGGGGCTGCGGGGAGGGTCAGGTTAGTCATGGACGAGGCTCACTTTCCGGCTCATGGTGTAACGCTTGTCAAAATCGTCGACGGCGGCTGGTGCCTTCACGCTGTCGCTGCGGTAATGCGCCCCCAGTGACTCCCGTCGTTCCCGGGCAGCCCTCACGAGCAACTGGGCGGCCAGCAGAAGGTTGGCGTCCTCGTGTACGCGGACATCCAGGGACTCCGGAACGCTCAAGGGACCGGCAGCCTCTTCCCATTCCCCCAAGACCTCTGCGGCCTCAGCCAACAACTCCCCGCTCCGGAGCACGCCAGCCTTGGCGGTCATCAGCCGCCGAAGGGCCTGCCGCGAGAACCCGCTGGCTCCCGCTGGCGCGGCAGTTTCGTTGAGGGTTCCGCTGCGATTGTCGCCTGCCGGGGTCCCGGCAGCGTGCGTAAAAGCGAGGCCGCCCGCGGCCGAGTCGGCACGCAGAGGGGCTCCGTCAGACGACTCACCGGACGACCCAAGGAACCCTTCAACAGCCCTGCGCCCGAACACCAGTCCTTCAAGCAAGGAGTTACTGGCCAGCCGGTTTGCCCCCTGCACACCGGTGCACGCGACTTCACCGGCAGCCAGCAGCCCGGGAACCGAAGTCCGGCCGTGGAGGTCCGTTACCACCCCACCCATCCAGTAGTGCGCCGCCGGTGCCACGGGAACCAGGTCCCTGGTCCAGTCGAGGCCGGCCTGGCGGGTGTGCCGGCTCAGGGTCGGGAAGCGCTTTTCCAGGAACCCTGCACCGCGCGACTCTTCAATGACGGTGGCGTCGAGGAACACGTGCCCGTTGGGGTCGCCCAACGTGTCAAGGTGCAGGGCGATGCTGCGCGAGACCACATCGCGCGGCGCAAGCTCCGCGTCCGAATGGTAGTCCGGCATGAAGCGATAGCCGTTGGCGTCAAGGAGAATGGCGCCTTCGCCGCGGACTGCCTCGGAGATCAGCAGGGGGTGTGCATCGCCGTCTGCTTCTTGGGGGGCTCCACCGGGCACCATGCAGGTGGGGTGGAACTGGAAGAACTCGAGGTCAGCCAGTGCAGCTCCTGCCCGCCACGCGAGTGCCAGGCCGTCGGCTGTGGCCACGGAGGGGTTGGTGGTTTGGGCGAACAGCTGCCCGGCGCCTCCCGTGGCAAGAAGAACGGCGTCGCCACGGAGGCTCTGCCCACGTCCCTCGTGGAGGAAGTTGACGCCTGCCACCTGGCCTGCTTGGTGGATCAGGTCCGTGACCTGGGCATGCCCGATCACCTGGATCCTGCCCTGTGCCTGGAAGTCCAGGACGGTCCTGATCAGGGCCGAGGCTACTCCTGCACCGGTGGCGTCGCCGCCCGCGTGGAGGATCCGTGGCGCCGAATGCGCTGCCTCGAGTCCAAGTGCGGGGTCGCCGTCGTCGTCAAGATCGAACCGCACACCGAACCGCCCGAGCCCTGCGATGTCCCGCCGCGCTTCGATGCAAAGCACCCGAACGGCTTCTTCGTTGCAATGACCGGCGCCGGCCCGCAAAGTGTCGGCGATGTGGGCAGCTACGGTGTCACCGGGAGCGGGTTCCTCCAGCACGGCAGAGATCCCTCCCTGCGCATAGTAGGTGTTGCTGTCCGCGAGCGCGCCTTTGGTCAGCAGCACCACTTCCGCACCGGCCTCTGCGGCAAGCAAGGCAGAGTACAGGCCGGCGATGCCGCTTCCGACGACGATCAACCGCCCATGTGCGGTCTTTCCAGCCAGGCTCTCTGTAGTCATGTGGGGCTCGATTCGGCTAGGTCTGATGTGCCGGGTCGGCTATGCGGGCTTCGCGGCCAGCATGCGTTCCAGGGCAATCTTCGCGTTGTCCTGTACGGCGTCGTCCACAGTGATGCGGTTGACGATGCGGCCCTCGACAAGTTCCTCAAGCACCCAGGCCAGGTAGCCGGGGTGGATGCGGTACATGGTGGAGCACGGGCAGATCACGGGGTCCAGGCAGAAGATGGTGTGCTGCGGGTTTTCCGCAGCCAAGCGGTTCACCATGTTGATCTCTGTACCGATGGCGAACGTGGTGGGTTCGGTGGCGGCGGCAATCGCCTTCTTGATGAAGTCGGTGGAACCGGCAGAATCGGCGGCGACAACAACTTCCATGGGGCATTCGGGGTGCACGATGACGTTGACGCCCGGGAAGTCCTGGCGGGCTTTTTCGATCTGGCCCACGTTGAAGCGCTTGTGCACCGAGCAGAAGCCATGCCAGAGAATCACCCGGGAGTCCAGGAGCGTCTGCTCGTCATTGCCGCCCAGTTCCTTGCGTGGATTCCACATCGGCATCTGTTCCAGCGGGACGCCCAGTGCCTTGGCGGTGTTGCGGCCCAGGTGCTGATCCGGGAAGAACAGGACACGCTGGCCACGCTCGAAGGCCCATTCCAGGACCACCTTGGCATTGGAGGAGGTGCAGACGATGCCGCCGTTGCGACCACAGAAGGCCTTCAGCGCTGCTGAGGAGTTCATGTAGGTAACGGGGATGACGGGAACCCTGCCCTGTTCGTCCACCCCGGTGCCGAAAATCTCTTCGAGCTGTTCCCAGCATTCCTCAACGGAGTCTTCGTCCGCCATGTCTGCCATGGAGCAGCCCGCGGCGAGATTGGGCAGAATCACCGCTTGCTCGGGGGTGGAAAGGATGTCGGCGGTTTCGGCCATGAAGTGCACGCCGCAGAAGATAATCGCCTCGGCGTCGGGCTTGGTGAGGGCCGCGTTGGCCAGCTGGAAGGAGTCGCCCACAAAATCCGCGTACTGGATGACTTCGTCACGCTGGTAGAAGTGCCCCAGGATGACGGCCCGGTCCCCGAGCGTCGCTTTGGCGGCGCGGATGCGGGCATCCAGTTCGGCATCTGTGGCCTTCTTGTACTCTTCCGGAAGCTGGCCTTGTCGCGGCGTCGCCTTGGGTGCGACGTCGCTGCTGGAGGCGCCCGGGCCGTAGGCGGGCTCGCCGGAGAGGGCTTCGGCAAGGTCGTATTCCCAGGGACCCCTGGCCAGGGCCGGGCTGCACGTGGACCCTGCGCGGGAGAGGCCCTTTTCGGCTTCTTCGCGGGTGATCAGCTGGACGGCAGTGTTGACGCTGCTCATGGTGTACTCCTGTTATCTGGCCCGAGGCCGGGCGTGCCGGTGAAGCGGTAGAGGCGTGGTGGGCGGTGTTTTCCGCCTTGGAGGTATTCACCGGTTTCTTCGATTTCCGGTGTGGCCTTGATGTGTCTGCGGAAGTTCGCGGGATCGAGTTGCCGGTCCAGCACGGCCTCGTAGACTTCGCGGACCTGGGCCAGGGTGAAGTACTCCCCCAGCAGGTGGTAGGCAATGGACCCGTAGGCCATCTTGTTGCGCAGCCGCCACAGCGCGTAGTCCACGATTGCGTTGTGATCGAAGGCGAGTTCGCCCAGCCGGTCTGCGCGGAACCACCGGACGTTCTCGGATTCGTCCGCCAGCGCAGCCTCGGTGGGTTGCACCAATGCCCAGTAGACGATCGACACCACACGTTGCGTGGGCGAGCGGTGAAGTCCCCCAAAGGCGTAGAGCTGCTCGAGGTAATGCGGCGTCAGGCCGGTGGTCTCGCGAAGGTTCCGTGAGGCCGCGTCCTGCAGCGATTCGTCATGGGCAAGGGGACCGCCAGGGAGGGCCCACATGTCCTTATAGGGCTCTCGGATCCTGCGGACCAGCGGCAGCCACAGCGTAGGGCGGCCGGATGTTTCGCTGGGACGGAGGGCGAAAATCACCGTGGAAATAGCCAACGACGGCGGTGCGAGCCGCCTCTCGGCGACGTTTGCTGAGCTGGGGTTCACGGCGTTCACCTCGCTTCGTCGCCGTCCGGTCCAGGAACCGGAGCTTTAGTTAAAGTCATGTTGACTAGAACTAATGGTACGACTCTGCGCCCGGTCCGCAAAATGCTTTACGTCACACTGCCTTCGCCGCCGCCTCCATCAGCGGCAAGGTGCGGCCTTGGATATGGCTGTTGAGCACTATCACGGAGGAACAGCGGACCACGGATTTGGTGGCAATCATGGCATCGAGCACGCGCTGCATGTCCGGATTGGACCGGGCGGCGATCCGCACCATGAGGTCGGAGTTCCCCGTAACCGTGTGGACCTCAATGATCTCGGGAATGGCGCTGAGGCTCTCAATGATGGCGTCGTGGCCGATCTCCTGGGTGATGGTGACCGAACAGAACGCCACCACCGGGAAGCCGAAGTTGGCAGGATCGGGCTGCGGGACCCAGGAACCAATGACCCCGTTTTCAATCATCCGGTCAATCCGGGACTGCACCGTCGCCCGGGCAACCTTCAGTACCCGCGAGGCCTCCAGCACGGAAGATCGCGGTGAATCAGTGAAGAAACGTACAATTCTTGCATCAAGCGCATCGACCAGCATCAAAGTTCCTGTCCCCGGGGTTCTCTACTCATCACATCGCCTAAGCAAAAAGTGATGTATCTTACAAACTGCGAGAATTATTCCACGGCTCTTGCTGCGTCGTCGACGCCGCGCCTGCCCGGCCCAAGAGGCCGGCACGCCACACCCCGTATGAAATCCATAGAAGGTAGACACGTATGACAACGAAGTCCATCGCGGCTCCTGCCCCAACATCCGGCCTCGGCCATTCACTCAAGCCCCGCCAGCTCACCATGATGGGCTTGGGCAGCGCGATCGGCGCAGGCCTCTTCCTGGGCTCCGGCGCCGGCGTGCAGGCCGCCGGCCCGGCCGTCCTCATCTCCTACCTCGTAGCGGGAACACTGATCATCCTCGTCATGTGGGCCCTGGGCGAGATGGCGGCGGCGAACCCCAACAGCGGCGCCTTCTCCGTTTACGCCGAAAAAGCCATGGGCAAGACCGCCGGCGGAACCATCGGCTGGCTGTGGTGGTTGCAGCTGGTGGTGGTGATCGCGGCAGAAGCACTGGGTGCCGCCGGACTGCTCTTCTCGGTCTGGCCGGTGATCCCGGTCTGGGTCCTGGCACTGGTGTTCATGGTGGTGTTCACGGGCATCAACCTGGTGGGCGTCCGGAACTTCGGGGAGTTCGAATTCTGGTTCGCCATCCTGAAGGTGGCGGCCATCGTGATCTTCCTGCTCATCGGCGCCGCGCTGCTGTTCGGCTGGCTGCCGAACGCCACCTCACCAGGGCTCTCCGCCTTCGGCGACTTTGCGCCGAACGGCATCGGCGGCACCGCCGCGGCCTTGTTCGTGGTGATCTTCGCCTTCGGTGGCACCGAGATTGTCAGCGTCGCCGCGGCTGAAACAGAAAATCCCGCCCACAGCGTCGGCAAGGCCATCCGCACGGTGGTCTGGCGCATCCTGGTCTTCTACATCGGCTCCGTTTTCGTCATTGCCGCCATTCTTCCTGTGGGCTCGGAGGGCCTGAAGTCCCCCTTCGCCGGAGTACTCGACATCGCAGGAATTCCCGGTGCGGGAACGGCCATCACCCTGGTTGCCGTGGTAGCGCTGCTCTCCGCCTTGAACGCCAACCTTTACGGCGCATCCAGGATGATCTTCTCCCTGTCCGAGCGTGGCGAAGCGCCCCGCCTCCTGTCGAAGCTGAGCACCGCCAAGGTGCCCGTGGCCGCCGTCGGAATCTCGGTAGCCTTCGGCTTCATTGCCACCATCCTGGAGCTGCTCTTTCCGGAGAAGATCCTGCCTGCCCTGCTGAACCTCGTAGGGTCCACCTGCCTGGTTGTCTGGGGTACCGCGCTGGTGTCCCAATTCATCCTGCGGCGCCGGGCTGACCGCGAAGGCGCAGAATTGCCCCTTCGCATGAAGGGCTTCCCCTACCTCACCATCCTGGGCCTGGTCCTGCTGGGCTTGATCTTCGTGGTGGGTTTCGCCAACCCTGAGAGCGCGGGCCAGCTGGTGGGCACCTTCATCCTCATCCTGGTCATTGCCGCCGGCTGCTTCCTCAACGCCAAGGCAAAAGCAGGAAAGCCGGACCACCAGGCCAGGTAATCTACTGCTAGCAAGATTCCGGAAGCCCTGTGCAGTTTGTACTGCGCAGGGCTTCTTTGCTTATTCAACTTGTACAAAGTGTTGTGTTACCACTGAGCTTATTGCGAAAGAGTTTATGCGGTGACTAGGGTCACAACCATGACGACTCAACCAGCGCTTGCGGCCGTCGATGACGACGCCGCCCCGCTCTCCAACCATCAACTCCGCGAGCTGTACACGCTGATGGCAGCGGTCCGGCACCTGGACACTTCAGCCGTAGCCTGGCAACGCCAGGGCATCATCCCCGGGTACGCGCCTGAGCTTGGGCAGGAAGCAGCCCAGGTGGGCAGCGGTTACGCCGTGGACCTGAACCGGGACTTCGTCTTCCCCACCTACCGGGAGATGGGCGTGGCCCGGGCCATGGGCCTGGACATGGTGGGTTACATGTCCACCCACAAGGCCACGTGGCACGGCGGAATGTACAACCCCCTGGAATCCAGGTTCGCACCTATCCAGGCCGTGGTGGCGGGCTCGGTCCTGCATGCCGTGGGATGGGCCCACGGCCAGACCCTTGCCGCCGCTGACGGCGAAACCGGGGTAGCCATGACGTACTTCGGCGATGGCGCCTCATCCCAGGGCGACGTCCACGAAGCCATGAACTTCGCCGCTGTCATGAAGGCACCTGTGGTGTTCTTCATCCAGAACAACGGCTGGGCAATCTCCGTGCCCACCGAACGCCAAGTGGCCGGCGGATCCGTCGCAGCAAGGGCGGCCGGATACGGCATACCTGCACTGCAGGTCGATGGCAACGACGTCGTCGCCGTCTTCGAAGCCACCCGCTCCGCCTTCGCCCACTGCCGCCGCGGCAACGGACCCGTGGTGATCGAAGCCATGACCTATCGCCGCGGGCCACACTCCACCGCCGACGATCCCGGCCGTTACCGGACCCTGGAAGAAGAGCGACTCGACGCCGGAGAGGACCCGCTGGAGCGGCTCAAGCAAAGGTTGCTGGCCGACGGCGTTGCAGACGAAGCCTTCTTTGCCGACGCCCAACGCAGGGCAGAGGAAGAAGCAGAAGCCATCCGGACCGGAATCCAGGACCTGGGTCCCCGCCCGGGCGCTGAAATGTTCAGCCTCGTGTTCCAGGAGCCAACCCCGGCCCTTCAATCCCAAGCCAGCGCGTGGCGCGAGGAGTCAGAACATGTCTGAGACGATCACCGAAATGCCCTCCGCCGCCGCTGAAACGGCCGGCATTGAACAACTGTCCATGCAGCAGGCGCTCAATCGCGCACTCGATGAGGTCCTGGCCGAAAACCCCAAAGCTGTCATCTTCGGCGAAGACTGCGGCCGGCTCGGTGGCGTGTTCCGCATCACCGACGGCCTCCAAGCCAAGCACGGCGAGGACCGCGTGTTCGACACGCCCTTGGCCGAGTCCGGAATCCTCGGCATGTCGGTAGGTTTGGCCATGGCCGGTTTCCACCCGATTCCCGAGGTCCAGTTCGATGGCTTCGCCTATCCGGCCATCAACCAGATCGTCTGCCAGATCGCCCGGATGAACTACCGCAGTCGCGGCACGTTGCCCATGCCCATCACCCTGCGCGTGCCCAGCTTCGGCGGTATCCGTGCACCCGAGCACCACGGCGAAAGCCTCGAGGCATTGTTCGCGCACGTACCGGGACTCAAGGTGGTTTCCCCTTCAAACCCGCACGACGCCTACCATCTGCTCAAGTACGCTGCCACGCGGCCGGACCCGGTCATCTTCATGGAGCCGAAGTCCCGCTACTGGCAGAAGGGCCCGGTGGATGTCACCTCCGCTGCCGCTGTCCCTGCCACAGCAGCGCACGACGGCAGCTCACCCGACGGCGGCAGCCTCACCGGCGCCTGCGTGGCCAGGGAAGGCCGCCACCTCACATTGGTGGCGTGGGGTGCCATGGTAGCCCGGTGCCTCCAGGTGGCCGAGCTCGCGGCCGAGGACGGCATAGACATTGAAGTCCTTGACCTGCGCTGGCTCAAGCCCATTGATGCCGAAGCCTTGGCGAGGTCCGTTGGGAAGACGCGGCGCGCCGTCGTCGTCCATGAAGCGCCGCTGACCTCGGGCCTCGGCGCCGAAGTCGCCCAACTCATTACGCAAAGTTGTTTCGCAACGCTGAAGGCACCGGTGGAGCGTGTGACCGGCTTCGACGTCCCGTACCCCTCCGGCGACCTGGAGGACGAATACATCCCCAACATCGACCGCATCCTCTTTGGGATCCAACGCGTACTGGAGTACCGCCGTGGCTGAAATTTCCTTCCCGCTTCCGGACCTCGGCGAGGGCCTTATCGAGGCAACCGTGCTCGACTGGCTGGTTGAACCCGGCCAGCAAGTGGAACGCAACCAGCCGATCGTGGAACTCGAAACCAGCAAGTCCGCGCTCGAATTGCCCAGCCCCCAGGCGGGTAAAGTGGTGCGTATTCACGGGGCGCCCGGTGAGACCATCAACGTTGGCGCACCGCTGATCGTGTTCGAGGTTCCGGACGACACCGCCGGAATCGTGGGCACTGTTCCGAAGGACGAAGCACCCAAGCGCAGGGTCCGCCTGAGCGCCGTACTCGATGAGGACTGACATGATGACTGGCAGGCACACCGTGGAACAGCAGCGGCACACAGTGGAAGGTACCGACCCTGGGCTGTTCGTCGAGGTTCATGAGCCGGCTTCCGATGCCGGGCTGCGCCCCGTCCTGCTGATCCATGGCTTCTCTTCCTCCAGCAAACTGAACTGGGCCGACAGCGGCTGGATCACCACGCTCCAGGACGCCGGGCGCAGGGTCATCACTGTGGACCTGCCCGGCCATGGCCGAAGCCACTCCCCCGAGGACCTGGACTCCTACACCCCCAGCCGGATCCGTGCGGATCTCCTGCAGATAGTGACCGACGCCGGTGCACGCCCCTTGCGCGACGGCGACCCTTCCACGGGACTTGATGTCATTGGTTATTCGCTCGGATCACGGCTGGCGTGGGAGTTTGGTGCCACGCAGCCCGATCTGGTCCATAGGATCGTCCTGGGCGGCCCAAGCTCAGCAGATCCGCTGGCAGCGTTCGACCTTGTGGCTGCTCAAAAGCACCTCGCTGACGGCACGCCCATAGAGGACCAGTCCACCGCGGGGCTGTTGAAGATGGCCCAGATGCTGCCCAGCAACAATTTGTTTGCCATGTTGTCGCTCATCGAGGCCATCAAGGGCGAACCTTTCGATCCTGCCGAGGCGGCCCCGCACATGCCACTGCTCCTGGTGGCCGGCGAGAAGGACGAAAGGGCTGCGACCATGCCGGAGCTTGCCTCCATCGCGGGCAAGCATGGCGGCATGGTGGAGACCTTGGTCATTCCCGGGCGCACGCACACCAATGTGATCACAAGCCGGGCCTTCAAGGACGCTGCCGTCGAATTCCTGGGCGTCTAAACCTCCCGACGCGGTACGGCTGGTCTAGCGGGCCAGCCGTTCCGCGTTGAGGCTCATGCGCTCCAGGACGCTCAATGCCATGGCGTATTCATCGATGCCGATGCCCATCGAAAGATCCTGACGCGCATCTTCCACCAGCTGCTGCGCCTCGTGGTACTTCTCCCGTCCCCGCTCGCTCAGCGCCAAACGGTCATCGATCATCGTGATCATTCCCCGGCCCACCAAGGCTGCCAGTTCCCGCTCGCGCAACCGGATGTCACCGCCCCACAGTGGCTGCAGTGCCTCCTCAAGCTGGTCCGGAAGCATGGAGTGCTCGGCCAGGGTGGCAAGAGTCTGCCACTGGCGGCGCGTGAGCTTGATCCGCGCCAAGGTGCGGTCCAACTGGACTTCCAGCGCAGCGTCCAGCCTTTTGATCCAATATCCGATGGGCTTGTTCACAAGCCCATGCTTTCAGTGGAGGCCGCGCCGGGCAAGGTGTGGACGGTAGGCTTGGAAGGGCAACAAATGACGTGGAAGTGGAGCAGATGGGCATGCGTTTCAAGGACCGCGCGGAAGCCGGTCGACGCCTGGCTGAAGGACTCCCGCAGCTGAGGGAGCGACCGGACACCATCATCCTCGGGCTCGCCCGGGGTGGTATTCCGGTAGCCGCTGCAGCAGCTGGGGAACTCTACCTGCCCTTTGGCGCCCTCCTGGTGCGAAAACTGGGAATTCCCGGCCGGGACGAAACTGCGTTCGGGGCTTTGGCGTTGTCACAGGGCGAGGTGCTCCGGATCGTCAACAAACCCTTGAGGGATCTCATTCTTGCCCGCGGCATCTCCCAGTCGGCCTTGGATAGCGTCGAAGCCCGGGAACGTTCGGAGCTGCTGCGCCGGGCCAAGGAATACCCGGGCACGGACCACGACCTGCGCGGGAAGACTGTTGTCCTGGTGGACGACGGACTTGCCACCGGCGCCACCATGCGGGCCGCGGTGGAAGCCGTCCGGTCGGCAGGAGCGGGCACCGTAGTGGTGGCCGTCCCGGTTGCATCGCTTGAAGCGTCGGCATCGCTCGCCCGGGTCTGCGATGTTGTCTTTGCCCTGCACACGCCAGGTAAATTCCATGCTGTCGGCGCTTTCTACGGTCACTTCGAACAGCTTTCCGACGCCGATGTGGTGCGCCAGCTGGAAGGCGCGGGCGTCGCCGGGCGTCCGTAGCCGGCGTCGGACCCGGTAGCGGAGAAAGGGTCCCGGCAATGACAAAAAGCGGGTGCGGTCCATGTGGACCGCACCCGCTTTTGTCGTGTCGATGTCAGTGGTGGACGCTGTACCCCAGCGGACGTCCCCGGGTTTCCTTGGCGAGGATCACGCCAACGGCGGAGATGATGCAGAGGCCCATGATGTAGAGGCCAACCGAACCGGACCACTTGGTGGCATCCAGGAGCGCCTGGGCAATCAGCGGCGCGAAAGCTCCACCGAGGATGGCACCAAGGGCATAGCCGATGGAGATGCCCGAGTAGCGCACCTGGGCCGGGAACATTTCTGCGTACATGGCCGACATCGGACCGTAGGACAGGCCCAGGCCGATCGTCAGTACGAACAGCGCAGTCCCATAGAGCAGGATGTCCTTGGTGTCGATGAGGGCGAACATCGGAATCATCCAGGCAAAGACCAGGCCATAGCCGATCAAGAACGTCTTCACGCGGCCGATCTTGTCTGAGAGCCAACCGCCCACCATGGTGAAGATGAGCCAGCCGAAGGAAGCGATGGTGGTGGCCAGGAGAACCTGTGGCAGCGGCATCTTCAGGGCCTTGGTGGCGTAGGAGATGAAGAATGCAATCAGCAGGTAGCCTGCCGCGTTGTTGGCGATGAAGATCAGCGCAGCGAGGACAACTTCCTTCTTGTTCCTGCGGAAGAGTTCACCCAGGGGAGCTTTGCTTTCAGCCTTTCGCTGGGCAAGTTCCTTGAAGACGGGGCTCTCGCCGACCGCGCGGCGGATCAGGTAACCCACCACGATCAGAACAACGGACAGCAGGAAGGGCACACGCCAGCCCCAGGCAGAGAAGGCCTCCTTGGACATTCCCGACTGCAGGAAGAAGAGCAAACCGGTAGCCAGGATCATTCCGATGGGCACACCGATCTGCGGGTAGGCACCGAAGAGTCCACGCTTCTTGATCGGTGCGTGCTCCACGGCCATGAGGGCAGCACCGCCCCATTCACCGCCGGCGGAGAAGCCCTGGACGACCCGCAGGAAGATGAGCAGCACAGGTGCCCAAAGCCCGATCGTTTCGTAGGTGGGCAGGACACCGATCAGTGCGGTGGCAGCTCCCATCATGACCAGCGTCATGACGAGTACGGCCTTGCGACCCATCTTGTCGCCAAGGTGCCCTGCGACGAAGGCTCCGAGAGGACGGAACAGGAAGCTGATTCCGATGGTGGCAAAGGACAAAAGCTGGGCCACTCCCGGGTTGGACTTCTCCAAGGGAGAGAGGAACAAAGGCGCCAGCAGCGTCGCAGTGAGCTGGGCGAAGATGAAGAAGTCGTACCACTCGATGGTGGTGCCCACCAGGGTTCCGGCCAGGACGCGGCGCTCTTCGCGCTTGCTGCTTGGGCCTGACGGCGAGTCGACAGTGGAAGTTGCGGTCATTGAAACTCCAGGGATGTGTGCAGAGCGATGCGAGACGTGCATTAACCGACAGAACGGTCAGTTAGGAAACAATACTACAGCTTGTGACCCAAAGCACAGCCCCCACGCCGCACCGCCAACATAGGATGGTTCGCATGAATCCAAGCAGCGGCGTCAAGGGCCAGCCGGAAGCCGGGACACAGGTCCCGCCGTCCCAAACGCTCTCCCGTGGAATCAGGGCACTGGAGATCCTCGCCGCCGCCGATCGGCCGCTCACCATTGGAGAACTCACAGAAGCACTGGGCGTGCACCGCTCCGTGGCCTACCGGATACTCAGGACCCTGGAAGACCATTCCCTGCTGGTTCGCGACGACTCCGGACGCGTCCAGCCCGGCCCCGGCCTTTCGGTCCTGGCCAGCGGCGTCTCACGGAACCTGCAAACCGCTGCCCTCCCCGAACTCACACAACTGGCAAACACCCTCCACATGACGGCCTTCATCGCCGTTTGGGACCACCAGGAATGTGTCACCCTTGTCACCGTCGAACCACGGCACACAGGTGCGGCGCTCGCCCAGCACCCGGGCAGCCGTCATCCCGTCAGCACAGGTGCCCCCGGTATTGCCATCCAATCCACCATGACCGAGGAACGCTGGCAGCAGGTAGGCGCGGGCAACCCCTACCGGCCCGAGGCCCACGAAGCCCGACGCGTCGGCTACGCCACCAGCCACGACGAAGTCGTTGCCGGACTGTCTTCCATTGCTGCGCCCATCAAAGTTCCGGGCGGACGGCCGGCGGCGATCGCCGTCGTCTATATCCGCCTGGACCAGGACGCCGACGCCGTTGGAAAGGCCTTGGCAGCCAGTGCTGCACGCATCGAAAGCCAACTGGCCTGAACCTTTCCTTCCAGGTCAAGCGGCGTGCCCCACAGCACAAGACTCCAAGGCCAGGGCACCGAATACTCGAAGAAGGACCGGACACGCCGTCCGGTCCTTCTTTCGAGCACGAGAAGGAATCCATGAGCCTGAATCTTCTTGACACCTCCAACTGGCTGCCGCTGGACGGACTGGCCCCCGGCTTCGACGCCAATAAGGCCCCCGCCGTACAGGACCTGGCCGGGCAACAATTTTCCGTCCGCGGCGACGGCGGACCCATGACCTTCAGCTTCGACGACGAAGAAGTGCAATGGGCTGCCGCCGGCCACGCAGGAACAGCCGCCTACGAAGCCTTCGTTGTAGCCGAGGAGCTGTATTACTGCCAATGGCAGAGCGTCCTGGAACCGGAACTCGCCGTATCCCTGGTCCTTGATCTTGCGCGGGGCCGGGCGCTCTACATCGGCGCCGCGCTCGGCAGGGCCACCGCCTCCAGTGTCGCCGTGCACCACGACTTCCGCCCCGGAACACTGGACGGTTATTCCGCCACGGGCGAGGCCATCTCGGAAAGCACGGCACTCATCGGCCGGCGCGTCGAATGGGTCTACAGCGAATCACACGCCTACGAACACATCTACCTCAGCCCCACCTGGTACACCTGGCAATGCCTCGCCGGTCCGGAGCGCGGATTGGCAGACACCGACTCCAACACCGTTCTCCAGGTCCGCCCCGGAATCTTCGTCTTCACCTGGCGGGAGAAAGTCATCCCGTGCGGCTCGGTCACAGTGGCCGACCACCGCGATCCCCGGGCCATCCGCTCCCACGGCAGCCTCTTCGGCTGGAACGAGGAAGGCACGGAACCCGTACATTTCACGTTCGGCGCACACGGCCGCTTGATCAGCATCACCCACCACACCCCGGAACTGAATCCGGCCATAGCGGGCTAGTACGGCAGGGTGGAACAAAGGAAGCCCCGGCACGGAGAACGTGCCGGGGCTTCCTTTGCGGGCCTCAGAGGATCAGTCCTCCGAGCCATGCCCGATCCGGGCGTACAGCGCAGGCTGCGAGCGCCGCAGGCGCAGGCCCCACACCACGCCCACGACTCCTGGAAGCAGGACCAACAGCGGCAGGACGAACGTGGCAGCCGTCGACTCCGTCTGTCCCAGCAAGACGTTGAAGTTGGCCAGGATGAGCACGAAAACCACTGCGAGCAACACGAAGCCCAGTGCCGGCGCAACGACCCTGACCCACAGGCTCGCGCCGTGCTGCTGCCGGCGGAAGAAGCCGATCACGGCAACCGACACCACGGTCATCAGCAGCACCAGCCCCATGGCCCCGCTGTTGGTCAGCCACGTGAACATGGTCAGCACGGGGTACAGTTCGCCGAGTTCGGAACCGGATCCTGCGATGGCGAACGCCAGGGTCACGACGACGGCGATCACCGTCTGCGCCAGCGAACCGGCGTACGGCGCCCCGCTGCCGGCCCGGACCTTGGCCAGCGCCGAAGGCAGGACGCGCTCGCGGCCGAGGGAGAAGAAGTACCGCGCTACGGCGTTGTGGAAGCTGACAAGTGCCGCGAAGAGGCTGGTGACGAAGAGGAGCTGGGCGATGTCGCTGAGCAGCACGCCTCCGTTGGCACCCAGGAACGCAAAGATCATGTCCGGACCATTCTCTGTGGCCGTCGCAATGACGGCGGAGGGGCCGGCCCCCATGGTCATGGCCCAGGCCGATACCGCGTAGAAGACGGCGATGATTCCCACAGCTGCGAACGTTGCCCTCGCAACAGTACGCTGGGGATCCTTTGACTCCTCACCGTAGATGGCGGCGGATTCGAAGCCCATGAACGCCGCAATGCCGAAAGACAGGACGGCTCCGATCCCGGGCACAAACAGCGTCTCCGGGCTGAAGGTGGCAGCGCTGACACCTTCCGGGGCCACGGCGAGGCTGATGACGTCGTAAACGATGACCACCAGGAATTCGAGGGCCACCAGGACGCCGAGTACCTTGGCGGAGAGGTCAACCCTGTTGACACCCAGCCAGCCGACGATGGCGATGCAGACCAGAACCGGAATCCACCATGGGACACTGATGCCCAGTCGCGCGGAAAGCAGCGAAGAAACCGTGAAGCCGAACAGTCCGTAGATGCCTACCTGCATCAGGTTGTAGGCCATGAGGGCAACCAGTGACGCGCCCACGCCCGCAGGCCGCGAAATGCCTTGTGCTATGTAGGCGTAGAAGGCGCCGGCGTTGGTGACATAGCGGCTCATGGCCGCATAGCCCACCGCGAAGAGCGCCAGGATTCCACCCAGGACCAGGAAGGACAATGGAACACCCGTCACGCCGGTCACCGCGAACGTTGTGGTCACTCCGCCTGCGAGGACGGTCAACGGCGCAGAGGCCGCGATAATCATGAAGGTCACTGCCGGTACGCCAAGCCGTCTCTTGCTTTCGACCGTTCGGGCGGTCGTGCCCATAACGGGGTTATCCACGCTCATAGTGTGCTCCTGCCTCGGCGCCGCGGGAGATGTGCGCGGCACGATGTCTGTCATTCCGCAATCTTCCACCGCACGGCGGGTGCGTGACTTGTCTCACACGGCAAGGAGCTTGTCGCTGCACGCAAGCACGTTCGCGCCCGGGCGCCGGTGTAGAATCGTGGGCAAGCTCACATCCGCGCCACCGGCGTTCTTGCCTCCTGGCAGCGGCACCACGGGCCATTGAAAGGGAACTTGATGACCGTCGCGGCTGATACGGGCCCCGCAACCGTGGAAACCATCGTGGCGGAGTCGTTCCAGGAGTGGAGCAGGGCAATCTCCGCTTCCTTCGTACCCCTGCTGGCCCAGGGGCCACGCAATTCGACATTCCACGGAACCATGCGCGCCCGCGTCCTGGGACAGATCTCGGTGGTGGAAATCACCGCCGGACCCCACACCGTACTGCGCACCCCGGAGCTGATTGCCAAGTCCACGGGCCGCTTCTTCAAGCTCAGCATCCAGCTCAGTGGATCGGGTCGCCTGGTTCAGGACGATCGCGAAGCCGTCTTGCGCCCGGGGGACCTCTCCATCTACGACACCTCCCGCCCCTATCAACTAACGTTCGACGACGACTTCCGCACTTTGGTGCTCATGTTTCCGCACGTCCTGCTGGACTTGCCGGCAGAGGCCATGGGCCACGTCACTGCGTTGCGGATACCCGGCGACGAAGGCCTGGGTGAATTGATCAGCCCGTTCCTGGTGAAACTGGCCGACAACCTCGATGCCCTCTCCGGCACCAACGGGCTCCGGCTGGTCCACAACGCACTGGATCTGGTGACCACCTTGTTCAACGGCGAACTCGATCAACTGATCGAAACCGGCCGGGACCCGCACCTGCTGCTCCTGGGGCGTATCCACGACTACATTGAAGCCAACCTCGGAGATCCCGGGCTCTCCCCCGGAACCATAGCGGCGGCCCACTACATCTCCACCCGGCACCTCCACGATCTTTTCCAGGAAATCGGAACCACGGTGGCTGCCTCCATCCGGCAACGGCGGCTGGAGAGATGCCGGCGTGACCTGCGGGATCCGGTGCTGGCCGAACGGCCCGTTACCGCCATTGCGGCCCGCTGGGGGTTCACCGACGCCGCCCACTTCAGCCGGATTTTCCGGGCAGCTTTCGGGAACTCCCCCACCGGCTACCGCAACAGCCACTAACGGTTCCCTGCACCGGAACCCAGGGGACGCCGTCGGGCCGGTGTTTCGGGCAGTTGACTACGCTGCCGCCGTCGGGGCTGTCCCTTCATCCGTCAAAGCGGCCATCTCCTCCAGCATGGTTCGCAGCAGGCGGTCCTCCAACTCAGCGAAAGCGGGATCACCGGCGCGGTTGGTCAACTCACCGGGATCGGTGCGGTGATCGTACAGTTCGGCAAGGTCAGTGCCGAAGTACCTGGTCAACCTCCCCTCAGGCGTGATGACCGTCCGCATGCGGACCGGTCCCGGCAAACCCGGCAAACCGAACGGCTGCTCCTCCTCCACCAACAGCGCGTCCCGGTGCTGCTCAGTAGCCCCTTCCAACAAAGGCACCAGCGAGCGTCCCTGGATTCCGCGGTAACCCCGGGATCCAGTGAGCTCCAGCAGCGTGGGTGCCACATCCGCGCTGGAAACCAGCGCCTCCGTCCGGCCCGGCGGCCTTCCGGGGATGTGCAGCACCAACGGGACATTCGTGACAGCGCGGTAGTGGACAAAGTGCTTAAGCATCAGGCCGTGGTCGCCGAACAGGTCACCGTGGTCGCTGGTGAACACCACGATGGTGTCCTCCGCCAGCCCCTGCCTGTCCAGCTCATCGAGTATCCGGCCAATGTGCTCGTCCATCATGGTGATCAGGCCGTACTGCGCGGCTGCCGCGTTCCTGTACTGCTCCTCCGTCGCGGCCCACGTCATGGTGGGGTCCGGATTCGGCTCTCCTCGGTGTTCAATCATGTCCCGCACGTGCGCCGGCGATGCTTCGTGGTCCTGGTCAAAGCCGAGCGGCAGTGGCATGGCCGCCGGATCATAGAGCCCGGAGTAGCCGGTCGGCGGGGAGAACGGGTGGTGGGGGTCGGGAAAGGACACGAACATGAAGAACGGCTGATCCTGGCCCGCGGCATCCTTCAGGTGCTCTATCGCTTTCTCGCTCACGTAGCTGGTGGGGTGCACCTCCGCTGGAATGGCCGTTTGGTACACCTGGTCCCACCCGCCATATCTGTTGGACGAGTTGCCGGGACCACCCAAAGTCTCCGGGTCGACGCCCCGTTCCCTGGCCCAATGCACGTAGTGGCCACCAGGCCGGTCGCCGTGTCCAATGACCAGGTCTACGTGCTGGTAGCCGTAGTAGTCCGACGGCAGCGCAATGAACCGCTCATCGTGCGCTTCGCGGTTTTCCCACTGGTCCCACCCGGCAGGGAAAGCATGACGGCGGGCGTCCCCGGCCGCCGCGTCCAAAAGCATGGGGTCGGTGGCCCGGATTTCCTCGGCCTGGTGGGGTTCAAATTCCCAGCCCATGTTCTGGTGGTGCAGTTTTCCCACTCCCACCGTGCGGTAGCCGCCGGCAGCCAAGGATCCCGGAACCGTCTGCGTCAGGGGATCCAACGTGATGCCGTTGCACCGGGTTCCATGCGCCGACGGCCACCGCCCGGTCATCAGGCTGGCACGGTTGGGCATGCACGTAGGATTGGCCACTGTCGCATTCCCGAAGACGATGCTCCTGGCCGCGAGCGCATCCAGGTGTGGGGTCCTGACAGTGCCGTTGCCGCCGAAGCCCAGGTGGTCTGCCCGGAGCTGGTCGGCGATGATGAACAGGACGTTGGGCCGGCGGTTGCCGCTGGCGCCTTGCCCCGTCATGCAGGCCTCTTGATGAGTGAGAGCACCTCTGTGCGCTGCCGGGAGAATTCCGGCAGCGAGCGCGTGGTGATCTGGTCGCGGGGAGCGGGCAGGTCCACGTCCACCACCTTGAGCACGCGCGCGGGCCGTGACCCCAGGACCACCACCCGGTCCGCAAGGTAGACCGCTTCGTCGATGTCGTGCGTTACCACCAGGATGGTCATGTTGAAATCCCGCCGGATCTTCAGGCACAGGTCCTCCAGGTCGAACCGCGTCTGCGCATCCACTGACGCAAAAGGTTCGTCCATGATCAGGAACTCGGGCCGGTAGGCCAACGCCCGGGCGATCGCGACGCGTTGCTGCATGCCGCCGGACAGCTGCCAGGGATACTGGTTGTCTGCGTGGGAGAGGCCGACTGCGGCGAGCGCACTGTCGCAGCGCTCCTTCAGTTCCGCTGCGGACAACTTGAGATGCCGCAGGGGAAGAACCAGGTTCTTCCTGACCGTGAGCCATGGCATCAGCGACCGGTTGTAGTCCTGGAAGACCAAGGCCATTTCCGGAGGCGGGCCGCTGATGGTCCGCCCATCGATGGCGGCCCTTCCGCTGGTCGCGGGCTGGAGTCCGGCCAAGCATTTGAGGAGGGTCGTCTTGCCGACGCCGGATGGACCCACGATGCAGACAACCTCGCCGGCATCCACCGTGAAGGTCAGGTCTTCGATGACCGTGCGTGCTTTTCCTCCGCTGCCATAGGTCTTGGCGAGGTGCGCCACGTCCAACCGGGGCGTGGCGGCGCTTACTCGTGTTTCTGGTTGCTGTGCCATGGTGGACTTTCTGTTTCGGGTGGGAAGAGTCGGGGCCGGACGGTTGCTCATGATGCACGCGCCAGGCGGCGGGATCCGATGTACCAGGACAGGACCCTGCGACGAAGGAGGCTGAACAGGATGTTGACCAGGAAGCCGATGACGCCAAGGAGCAGGATTCCCGCCCACATGTCCGCCGTCATGAAACTCTGTTGGGCCAGCAAAGTCATGGCTCCGATCCCTTGGGAACTGCCCAGCATCTCGCTGGCGATCATCACGATGAACGCCACCTGCAGGCTCACTTGCAGCCCGGAGAAGATCTGCGGGGCGCCGCCGGCAGGAGCACCTTCAGCACACGTTCCTTGCGGGTCAGGCGGTAGACCCTGGAGACGTCCAAGAGGTCGTTGCTGACGCTGCGGATGCCGTCCACCGTGGCAATCATGGTGGGAAACAGCGCCGCCAGGGCGATGCTGGTGACGCGCATCTGGGTGCCGAAGCCTATGAGCGAGATGAAGATCGGCACCAGCGCTACCGGGGGTATTCCGCGGAGGAAGTGGATCAACGGGTCAAGCATCCACCGGACAGGAGCAACCAGGGCCGTGATGAACCCCAGTGCGATCCCGGCCGCAGCAGCGATGACGAAACCGAGGAACAGGTTTCCCAGGCTGAGCAGGACGTCGGACTGGAAGTGTTCAAAGAGCCACAATTCCTGGAAACGGACAAGGATGGTTTGCAGCGGGGGGAAGAAAGGATCTGTGGAGTCCGCGGAAAGGAACCACCACGCCACCAACAGAAGCACAGGGGCGGCGACGCCGATCACCCAGTTACGCATTGTGATTCTCATCGCGGCACCGCTTCCCGGTAGGACTCGTGCCAGTGCAGGACCCGGCGCTCAGCCAGGCGCGTGGCACCTTGGAACAGGAGGCCCAGGACTCCGAGGACAATCACCAAACCGTAGAGTCCGGCGTAGTCACCCGCAGCCTGGGCCTGGTAGATGTTTTGGCCGAGGCCCGGGCCGCCGCCGAGGAGTCCGGCCACCACGGTAACTACCAAGGCTGCAGGAGCTGCCACGCGCATCGCTGTTCCTATGTAAGGCATGGCGCTGGGAAGCACCACACGGGCCAGGATTTCGCCCTCTCCCATGCCATAGGAACGGGCGGTGTCGCGTGCCACGGGGTCGGTGCCCTGAACGCCATCCACGGTCTGCATGACGATGGGAAGCAAACAACCGAATACTACGAGGAACAGCGACATCTCTGCTGTTGGGCCGAGGACCAGCACGGCAAGGGGCAGGATGACGATCGGCGGGACCGGCTTGAGGAACTCCAAGACGGCCAAGGTGGCGTACTTGACGGACTCGAAACTGCCGACGAGCAGCCCTATGGCTACGCCGGCCACGGCAGACAGCGCCAGAGCGAGCAATGCGATGCCGATCGTGGCCCCCAGTGAGGACCAGAAGGTTCCTGTTCCCAGGATGGTCGCAAGGGTCGTGAACACTGTCGTAGCCGGCGGCAGGGCAGTTCCTGCAACCTTGGCCTCTGCGAGAAGCTGCCAGATGACCAGGGCCCCCGCGACGCCCACGATGCTGAAGGCGTAGGGGCGTACGGACGCTTTCATGATGAATCTCCCATGGCGTTCTCCTGCCTACTTGCCGAAGATGAGGTCGGCCGGCAGTTTCACCGGCGCATTCAGGAAGCCGAGGTCGGCGAGATTGTTGTTGGCCCGCTCAATGTCTTCCACACGGACCTCATCGGGCCAGTAGTTGACGGCCCCAGACTTGACCACGTCAAGCGGGGTCTTGGTGATCTCCGCACTGAGCTGCTGCACTTCATCGATGTGGCCGTTGGCGTAAGCGTTCGCCTTGTAGATGGCGGCTTTGAACCCTGCCAAGGCCTTTTCCTTGGACTTCACCGTGTTAGCCCCGGAGACCCACAGGCCAATTGCTCCCTGCTCAAAGAACTCGACCCCGGGGGACGCCAGCAGGCGGTTCCCCTCTGACACCGCTTTGGAGGTAAACGGAGCGACCAGGGACGCCGCGTCCACGCGTCCGGAATTCAACGACTGAAGGGCCGATGACGGGTCCAGGACCATCCAGTTCACTTTGGCGGGATCTCCCCCGTCATCCTTGACCAGTTTGCTGACCGTCACCTCCAGCTGCGCTTTCCTTGCCGGAACGCTAACGTTCTTTCCCTCGAGGTCCTTCGGGCGGGTGATGGATGAATCCTTCCGGACGAGGAGGCCAGTATCGTCCACGCGGTTGAGGTCGCTGGATTTTCCTGCCCCGTCCTTGTATCCGTCAGCTGCGGCAACGATCTTGAGCGGCACGTTCTGGCTCAAGGCATTCAGGAGCGGAATGGAAGGCGTATAGCTGAGGTCGATCTGACCGCTCTGGGCGGCTGCAATTCCCGCGGGAGGGTTGGCGATGACAGAGATCTCGACGTTGAGGCCCTGTTCCTTGAAGTAGCCCTTGTCGGCCGCGAGGCGGATGCCGGCGTCGGACCCTATGCCGATGGTTCCCACTTTAAGGGTGGTGGTCCCATCGGCGGCCGGGACGGCAGCCGGGCCGGAGCCGCCGCCACAGGCTGCAAGTGCCATGGACAGTGCAGCGGCCACGGCCAAAGGAATAATGCGTCGCATGTGTTGCTCCTTGAATGACGAATGGTTTAAACGGAAGAAAATGGTTCTAGCTGGTGGACGGGTGGACTCCACGGCCACCGCTGAGAGTGAGCCGGATGTCTGTGTCGAGGAGTTTCTCGATCTCCTCATCGGCCGGCCACGGGGTGGATAACAGGCACAGATCTGCTGTCCTGCCGGGTAGCAGGGAGCCCTTGGAGTGCTCCGCGTGATCCTGCCAGGCAGCCTCGAGGGTCATGGCAGCCAGCGCTTGCTGACCGGTGATCCGCTCGGGGTCACCCGGTGCACCAGGGGTGGAGCGGGTGGCACGCCGGACGGCGGCCACCACTGTGCGCCGCCAATCCGGACTGGTCACAGGTGCGTCGGAAGCAATATTGAAACGTACGCCCGCCTCCACTGCTGAACGCAGGGGCTGGTGGCGGGAGAAGCGGTCCTCGCCGAGGACCTGGCGCATGATGTCCCCGGCTTCCTGGCGGATCAGGGGGTTGGTGCTGTATCCGATGCCCCGGGAAGCCATGGTCTGCAGGGTGGTTATGTCGCTGAAGGCTCCGTGGATGATGTAGTGGCGGTTGTGGTGATTCCCGGCGGACGCGGGACTCCCGCCGGGAGAAGTGGCTTCGATGATCGCCTGCACAGCTGCGGCGGTGGCCGCATCTCCCGTGGCGTGGACACCGGCCTGCAGTCCGGCATCGTTGATGAGTTGCAGAATCCGGTTGAGTTCAGCCACCCGTTCGCCATCGCTGGCACCCTGGATCACCAGGCTGCCGTGCGTACAGGCCGTGCCATAGGGCTCGCTCATCCAGGCGGTGCCGCTGCGTGGGATCCCGTCCGCGAAGACTTTGACGCCCGCTATCCTCAATTGCTCCGGATCGATGCCGCGGTTCCTGCAGCTTTCTGCCAGCCCGCTTCGCAGGCCTTCCTCAACGGCCGGGGCATTGGCTCCCCCGGTTCCGGCGAAGAGCATGAGGACATTGATCCGCAGCGTCAGTTCGCCTGACAAGGCGAGGTCGCCCAGCAACCCGAGCGCCGCCGTCGAACCTGCTCCGTCCATGAGCCCGGCGCTGGCCGGCCCCAATCCAGGCTCCGTGAGGGAGGTGATGCCCAGCGAGTGCAGATACTCCTGGAAGCGAAGCAGCGCCGGGCGGAGCGTTGCGGCCGGAACGGGTGGCATGGCACGGGAGATGAGTTCCATGGCACCGTCCTGGAACAGGCCGGAAGGGGCACCGTCCCCTCCCCTGACGATCACGCCGCCGTGGATATCAGGGGTCGTGGCGCTGATGCGGGCACGCTTGAGCGCTTCCCGGTTGGCCAGGAGCTGGTGGCCGGTGGCGTCGAACGCCACGAGGGGCGCGTCAGGGCGGCAATCCAACAGGCCCTTGGCCGGTCCAAGTATCGACTCGTCCCAGCCGTGGGCGCGGATCCAGCCATCGGGGCCCACCGGTGCTGCCGTCAGCACATCGACGACGGCTGCCCAGTCCGGGGCGATGTCCGGGTCCAGCCGCACATAGCCGAAGGCGGCCATCGCCGCCGAGACGAAGTGCAAATGGGCATCATTGATGCCGGGAATAACAGCCCCTCCTGCGGCGTCAACAACCCGCGTTTCCGGGCCAATCAGCCGGCTCACATCGTCGTGGCCGAGCCCTGCGACGCAGCCGTCCTTGACGGCGATGGCATCAGTCATGCGGTGTGGTTGCGCCGGGTCCATGGTGTGGACAGAGGCATTCGTGATCACCAGATCAGCGAAATCCTGCATCGATTCTCCTCAGGTCACCGCATCCGGATGTGATGCAGACAACGTTCCTGAAAGAAGTATGTCGCTTGACTGGGTCACTTGACTAGGTTTTGACGTAAAATTTCTTACAGAGGACTTTTCCGCCGCCACGGCACGGCCACGAGGCCGTCACGGCGGAGAGCGCCTACGATCGATGAGACCGCTGGGTTGGTGGATCCGATCACGGGTGGAAAGAAGCATGAGGAAGGTAACGGATGGCAAGGGTTCCCGCCGAAGAAAGGCGCCTGCAGTTCGTCGAGGCGGCAGCCAGGGTGATCGCACAGGATGGGTTGGCATCGGCTACGACACGTCGCATCGCCAGCGAGGCCGACGCCCCCCTCGCGGCATTGCACTACTGTTTCCGCAGCAAGGACGAACTCCTCGAAGAGGTCTATAACTTCCTCAGCAGGGACTACGCCAAGGCACTGGACCCCGTCCCCGACCCTGGCATGGGCCTGCGCCACATGGTGGGCGCCCACGCCCGGCGCATCTGGAGCCGCATGCTGGAAAACCCCCACGAACAGGTCACCACGTTCGAACTGCTGCTCCGACGCTTCCGGGTGGAAGCCGACGACCAGCCCCAGGCATTGCTCATGAACCGCTCCATGTACGACGGGTGGGTGGGCTCAACGCTGGAGTTGTTCCGCGGAGCCGCTGAAGCCGCCGGCGAGCCCGTCCCCGCCAATCTGGAGGACATCACCCGCTTGTTCATCTCGGGGATCGACGGCATCAGCATGCAGCACCTGGCAGACCCCGACGAGGAGCGGTCCAAGCGTTTGGTGGAGCTCATGGCCCGGTCCCTGTCCGGTGCGCTCGACTACGCCTGAGGCTGGCGCTTCATCACCAAGGACGTCACAACACCCAGCAGCAGGAGGCCCGCGGCGGCGGCCATGGAAACCACGAAAGCTGCGCCCGGGCCCTGCGTCTCGGCCAGCTGTCCGGCCAGGTAGGAGCCAAGCGCCGTACCGGCCACAATCCCGCTGGCCAGGGCAGTCATGACAGTCGCCATTCGGCCGGACGGGGCGACGACGCCTCCGATGCTGAAGACCGTGACCATGACCGGACCCACCGGAATGCCGAGCACCAGCAGTACGAAAACCATGGGCCAGATACCCGCAGGAAGAAGCAGCAGCAAGGACAAAGCGGACATCGCCAAGGCAGCCACAACCCACCGCGAAGCCAAGCTGAAGCGCTGCGGCCAGAACGCGACAGACAACGCGGCAACCGCCGAGCTCAGACCCATCACCGCGTACAACAGGCCCGCAATCTCTGCAGTGGCGTATTGCGCTGAAAAGGCGCTCAACGCGTTCTGCGTCGCGCCGAAGAAGGTGCCCATGCACACCATGGCCACCACCGGCACCGCCACTACCGCCCCGGCCCACCGCTTGCGTCGCGGTGCGGCCGCCTGAGTGCCCTCTTCGCCTGAACCCTCGACGCCGGCCTTCACCTTCCGCGGAGCCGGCACCACGGCCTGCTGGCTGGGGTGGACGGCGAAAGCAGGGACCAGGGTGATGGTCATGACGGCGGCAAGCGCGAGCGGCAGCCATGGGGCTACCATGCTGGCCAGCACACCCACCAGCGCCGGGCCGAGCACGAACGTCACCTCGTCAGCGGTGCCTTCGTAAGATAGTGCCGTGTCAAGATCAGCCCGGCTGGCGGCCACGCTTCTTTTCCCACCGGTTGCGCCGGGAGAAAGATTGCGGGTGGTCAGGGCCATCCAGCGCACGCGGGCCATGGGACCTACCTGGGGGCAACTCGCACCGGCAAGGAAGGCCGCGATCAGGACGCCCGCAGCATCGGCTACCTCCCCGTAGCCGGGAGTGATATAGGCGGCGGCCAAAAGCCCGGCAACAGCCAGGGTATTGATGACCGCGGCGACGAGCAGGACGATGCGTTGCCCCGCACGATCAGCCAGGGAGCCCAGGACAGGTGCGCCCAGGGCGGAGCCGATGCCGACCGCTCCTGCAGCCATGCCACCGATTGCATACGAGTGGCTGACTGAGGTCACCAAGGTCAGGGTGCCAACGGTCAACATGGCGAGGGGGAGCCGGGCGAAGAGGCCCAGCGGCAGGAAACCAGGTCCGGCAAGTTCCGGAAGCCGTGCGAAACGGCCAGGCAGACGCGAGGTCCGCGCGGGTGTCGATGACAAGGGCTGGGAGGCCACAGAAGTTTTTTCCATTAATCCGGGTTCGCTAAAGGTTGCGCATCGTCCCTCCTCCCGATGCGCGCGACCCGGTGTAACGGGTTAAGTCTATCGGATACCTGTCAGACCGGAACAGCTTCGGCAATCCGCACGCTGGAGCCGTGCCGTCCTTTGACCACCTGGAGCTGGTTGGTGATGCGTTGCTTCATTTCGGCAACGTGACTGACCAGGCCCACTACCCTGCCGCCGTCGCGCAATCCTTCCAAAGCGTCCATCACTTGCTCCAGCGCTTGTTCGTCCAGGCTGCCGAAGCCTTCATCGACAAACAGTGTCTCGATGTCCACGCCGCCCGCCTCCTGCTGGACCACGTCAGCCAGGCCGAGGGCCAGGGCAAGCGAGGCCATGAAGGATTCCCCGCCGGACAGCGTGGAGGTGTCGCGCCGCTGGCCCGTCCATTCGTCCACCACTTCAAGGCCGAGGCCGGATTTCTGGTTCCGGGCCGCGCGGGCGTCGGTGTGTTGCAGCGTGTACCGGCCGTCGCTCATGGCAACGAGCCTTTCCGAGGCCGCGAGTGCCACTTGCTCAAGGCGTGCCGCCAGGACGTAGGCGTTCAGGCTCATACGGTAGTTGTTGTCCCCGGCGCCCCGGACAGTGTCGGCCAGTTCAGCCAGGATGCGGGCCTGGTTGCGGGGTTCCCTGCCGGCCTCGGCCAAGGTGTTGTACTCGACCCGGATCCGTTCAATGGCCTCCACCGATTTCGCGGCAAGGGCTGCCGACAATGCTGCCGCCCTTGCACGATCAGCCGCGTCGGCGGCGTGGAGCTTGACCTCGGCGAGTTCAGCCTCGGGCAGGGGAAGTTCGCCGATCCGGACTTCCTTGGCCGCCAGAACCAAGTCCTCGCTGGCAAACAACTCGTCCAGGCGGGCCGCCTCAGTGTCGAAATCAGCCACGTCTTTCTCCAGACCGACCACATCGGCCGGCGGAAGCAGTTCGCCACGCGCTTCCTCTGCCGAGGCGAACCCTGAGTCCGGCAAGGCATTTTGGAGCGATACGGCGGCGTCGGCCTGAGCTTGTCCTGCCTGCTGGAGTTCCCGGTCGGCATCAGCTGCCGATTGAAGGAGCGTGCGCTCGGCGGACAGGGCTGCCAACCGTTCACGAAGACTCGGGAAATCTTCCCGTAGACCGGCGAGGTCGGCCTTCAAGGTGTCGTGCTGTTCCTGCAGGTGAAGGACGGCCGAGGACGCCCGGGAGGCTGCACCGGCGTCCTCTGCGTGCTGCTCCTGCACTTGAGCCAGTTTCCTGGTGATGCCCTCCTGCTTGCTCCGAAGCTGGTTCAGGGTCCGGGATGCCTTTGTCGCCGCCGAAGTCGAGGTCCGGGCAGCCAGGAGACGCGCCTGTGCCTCCTCCGCATCCACGGTGCCGCCTTGAGCCGCTAGTCCGGCAAGGATCTGGGCGGCTGCGGAGACTTGCTCGGCAAGGACACCCTGGGCTTTTTCGCTGGCCTCGAACCGCTCCCTGGCGTGTTCCTCTTCCTGGGCCAGGGACAGGGCCGACCGTACCGCAGCTGCGGGATGCGGGTGGTCCTCGCTCCCGCACACAGCGCATGGCTGACCGCTCTCCAACGCGGCAGCCAGCTCCCCTGCCGCATTGGCCAGGCGGAGCTCGCGAACGTCAAGCCATTCCTGGCGGTGATCCTGGGCCGTGGCACGGGCTCGAAGGTGTTTCTCGGAGATCTCTGCCAACTCGTTGGCTGCCTCGGCATGGCGGGACACAATTTCCACCAGCTCAGCAGCAGTGGCTGTTTCGCGCTCAAGCTCCGCGAGTCCATCAGCCGCCGGTTCCAGTGGTTCAATCAGGCCGCTCACAGCTGCTGCTTCTTCACGCAGCCGTTCCAGTTCGTCCACGGCCCGGTCGACTGCTGCTTCATGGTCTGCCTGTTCGCGACGCTTGGCGGCAAGCCGGCCGGCGATGTCCTCCAGTCGCTTTTCGTCAGGGAGGCGGGCTTCCAGAACCGCATAGGTGGCCTTGAGGCGTTCAAGGGATGCGCTGGAGTTTGTTGCCTCCAGCCCTGCAGCTTCGAGCCGTTCCCGTAGCTGCTCAACCTGTGCGACGGCAGCGCGATACTTGCGGGCGGAGGAGTCAACGGCGTCAAGCTGGCCGCTCAGAACGGAAGCCCGGCGGTGCCTCGCGAGCTTGTCCTTGTTCTCCAGTGCCCGCGGCGCGGCCAGTTCAAGAAGGACGCGCCTCTGCGTTGCGGCTCCGAGCCGGGCATGCCGCAATGACTTTTCCTGGGCTTGCCGGAACTGTTCGGCAAGGCGCGAGGACAGCGACTCTGCCTGGTCTGCTTCGTCTGTCCTCCGCGTCCATTCAGCACTCACCTCCGCTGCCACCTCTGCCAGCCAGGCCTCCGGTTCCTGCCCGGCTGTTCCGCCGGCATCAGGGTTGGCAACTGTAGTCCCGGCAGTTTCCGTCGCGGCTTGGTCGAGCCCCAGTTGCCGGCGCTCCGCTGCAGCCCGGTCCAGCAACAGCTTGAGTTCCAAGGAATTTTCCTGCACGGCCCGGGCGGCTTCCGCCGCCTGCCGTGCGATCCGGCGTTCGACGGCTTCAAAGCGTTGCGTACCGAAGAGTTTCTGCAGGAGCTCCAGGCGGTCGTTGGCCTTGGACCTGAGGAACGCCGCAAAATCACCCTGGGGAAGCATCACCACGCGGGTGAACTGTTCCCTGTCCATCCCCAAAATGTCCGCGAGCTCGGCACCGACTTCGTCGTTCCTTGAGGATTTCTCCTCCCAACTCCCGGCGATCCGTTCCCGAAGGAGGGTCTTCGCCTGCTGGGTGGTGAACCCTTTCCTGCCCCGTGCGCTGGGGCGTTCCCAGGCGGGCGAGCGCGTCACTTCGAAGCGCCGTCCGCGTGCCGAGAATTCGCAGACGACGCGTGGTTCGGCTGAAGGTGCCGCGTGATCGCT
Organism: Paenarthrobacter sp. C1; assembly: GCF_049315185.1. Classification (NCBI taxonomy): domain Bacteria; kingdom Bacillati; phylum Actinomycetota; class Actinomycetes; order Micrococcales; family Micrococcaceae; genus Paenarthrobacter; species Paenarthrobacter sp. C1. The sequence continues at coordinate 3,014,491 of NZ_CP186052.1, forward strand.
GCGGAGGCGTTTTCCTTCCTGGCGTGCGCCGGGCACGGCTCCGTACAAGGCAAAGCAGATGGCATCAAGGATGCTGGTCTTGCCTGCCCCGGTGGCACCGTTGAGGAGGAAGAGTCCTTGCGCTCCCAAGTGGTCGAAGTCGATGTGTTGGGCAGTGGCAAAAGGGCCGAAGGCTTCTATTTCCAGGCGATGGATTCTCACAGTTCCGCCTCTTCCAGGCGGACGGCTTCGAGTGCTTCCCGGAGCGCAGCTTCTTCGGCCTCGCCGGCTCCGCGGTCCCGGACATGCTCCAGGAAGCCGCAGCAGACTCCGAGATCGTCCTGGGCCTTGGCGAGTCGGTCACTGTAGCTCGTCGTGGTCCGGGTCCCGGCGCCTTCGGGATCAAAGGAAAGGACCAACGTGTCCGGAAAGCGGACTCTCAGTTTTTCCATGGCCTGGGTTGGCCGCTGCGCGTCAGTAATGGTGATCTGGCAGTAGGCCTCTTCCGCCCAGGCATACTCCCCGGACTCCAGGAGCTCATCCAAAGTCCCGCGCAGTACGGCCAGGGTCTTGGGGGCTTCCCACACTACTTCCTGGACGTCGATGTCCCCTGACGGGTTGATGTCCACCAACCAGGCACCTTTGCTGTGCTTGGCTTCGGAGAATGAGTACGCCAGCGGCGAACCCGAGTAGCGCACATTGCCGGCCAATTGCTGCCGTCCGTGGAGGTGGCCCAGTGCCGTGTAAGTGAATCCTTCGAAGAGGTCCAAGGGCACCGCTCCCAGTCCCCCGATACTGAGGTCCCTCTCGCTTTCGGACGTGATGCCTCCGCTGGCAAATGTGTGTGCCAGGACCACCGCGTAGACAGGTCCGGATTCGCGGCGACGTTCAACGTCCTTCTTGATAAGCCCTACTGCCTGCTGTGTGACGTCAAAGTGGTTGGCAGAGTCCACGCCCAGCCGCTCGGCCACAAGGCGGGGTTCAAGGAAGGGAATTCCGTAGACCGCCACTTGGCCCGGGGCGTCCCGTTCGCCTCCAAAAGGGAAAACAATGGGGCTGTCCAGGTCCTCCACCCGCGTGCGCAAGTGCACTCCCCCTCGTTCCAGCAACCGGGAAGCGAAACCCAGTCTGATGGCGGAATCGTGATTGCCGCTGGTGAGCACAACGCTGGCCCCGGCCCGGGTGAGCCGCACCAAAGCATCATCCAGCAGTGTGACGACGTCCAGGCCCGGCAGGGCGCGATCATAAACGTCCCCTGCAATGAGCACGACGTCCACCGAGTTGGCGTCCACGAACGTCACCAGCTGGTCCACGAAGCCGCGTTGGGCCTCGAGCATGCCAACGCCGTGGAACGACCGGCCCAGATGCCAATCCGAAGTATGGAGTAACCGCATGATTCCAAGCTAACCGGGGTCACCGACAATAAAGCGCAGACAAGCCGCCCGGCGTCGATCCTGGCCGGTTGCTAGCCTTTCTTGCCGTCGAAAAAGTCGCGTGCGTCATCGTTCGCCGGCTTCGCAGGGAGCGGCTCCGGAGTCGTTTCGGCCCGGGTGTCCGCAGCCTCCTCAGCGATCCCGTTTCCAGCGTCGAAGTGGTCGTTGATGGCGTCTGTCCCACCCTGGTGTTCGGCAGCGGCGCGGGCAGGCCCGGACAACCCCTGGAAACCGCGGAAAGCGAGTCCGGCAAGTGCTGCGCCCATCAGAGGTGCCACCCAGAAAAGCCACAGTCCTTCAATGGCCCAGGAGGGGCTGAAGAAAGCTTGCGCGCTTGCGCGTGCGGGGTTGAAAGGGAGGTTGCCAAGAACCTGGCCGAACTGCAGCAGTACGGCCGTCGCCAGGCCCACTGCGAACGGTGCCAAGGAAGGAAGGGCACGGCGTCCGGCTGCCGATCCGAGGAAGACGGCAACAAGCAAAGCAGAACCGATAACTTCCACCAGCAACACGCCCGCCAGCTGGGTTTGGGCGGGAGCGTGCTCCCCGAAGCCGGCTGCTGTGGAACCAAAAGCGGCCCGCACATCCGCGAGAACGGGCACGGTAGTCACCACAACGTAGACAAGGGCTGCACCAACCACGCTTCCGATGAGCTGTGCTGCGATATACGCGACGGCGGCGAGCGCCCGGATGCGTCCGGCAATGAGGTTGCCCAAGGTGATCGCGGGATTGAAGTGTCCACCCGAAACGTGCCCGAAAGCCAACATGCACACAGTCACGGTCAGCCCGGCGGCCAAGGCTGAGGGCAAAGGCGCCGCTGCAGGGCTCGAGAGTATCGATACACCCACTGCAACGAGCACAATGAACAACGATCCCAGGGCTTCAGCCGACAGCCTGGCCAGGAGTCCCGGTTGGGGATCGGTAGCGGCCTGCACAGAAGAGGTCATGTGGAACGGGTCCTTACGGTCGGTGTGAAAGTTGGTGCGCTGGTGCCGAAGCACAGCGGGCAACACTAGGGCACGCCTTTCAACGCGCCAGGAGCCCTCGAGTATCTTGCCACCCGAATCTGGACAGTTGCTGGGTTAACGCTGGAGGCGATGAAAGCTGCCCCTTGAGCCTATCCGCCCAAGGAAATGGCCGCGATCGCGGCGGCGCCGAGGCCCATCACGGCCAGGGTGCTGGCCAGGATCAACCGCGTGGGGGCTGCCTGGAAGCCGGCCTGGAGTTGCCGTGAGCGCACCCACACCACGGAAGCGAGGACAACGGTGGCTGCCGCGGCGGCCAGCGCACAGATCCCTTGATAGTCCAGTCCGGGCAGGCCGGTAACGATGGTGCCGGAGGAAGGCTCTGATGTCAGCCAACTCCGCCAGATGAACAGGTCCACCACCACCAGGGAGATCAGCGTCCTGCGCCAGGCAAGGGTGGTCCGCTCGGGCTGCAGGCCGGGATCCCGGGTACTTTCCGGAACGGTGCCGGTCACTGGGTCTTCCTGCTCATCGGGCCACCAGGATCAGCACCGCGAAGGCGAACGCTGCCACGGCTACCACTATGGTCATGAATAACATCACCCGTGAGAAAGGCAGTGCCTGGTCCTGCCGCATCGCCGCTTCCATCTGGCCCCACCGGCGGTAGGACAGTGCCGCCAGGCCGGCCCCTACGAGGGCCAGCAGGACGCATAAAACCAGCCGGACGGGCGTCGGCGCGATATTCGGCGCCAACTGATCTACGGCCACAGCGCCGGCAAGCAGAGCCAGCGAAGTGCGGATCCAGGCCAGGAAAGTACGCTCATTCGCCATCGAAAACCTGTAGTCAGGTGTTTTACCTGTTCGTCGCCAAGCAGGTTCACGCACGTTATCTCTCCAAGTTTTCGCAGTGCCGGACAGCTTCCCCACCATATCAGCGGGGCCTCACGGGCACGGTAAGTTACTGGCATGAGTGTTGAAGCTACTTCCCCCGCCGCGCCGTCCTTCAAGTCCCGTGTCTACGGCTCCCTTTTGGGCGGGGCCCTGGGCGATTCCCTGGGATACGCCGTCGAGTTTGACTCCATCGCGGCGATTCGGGCACGCTACGGCTCCGCGGGACTGACCTCGTTTGAACAGCTCGACGGCGGCAGCCACTTTTCGGACGACACCCAGATGACGCTGTACACGGTGGATGGTCTGGTGGAGGCGCTCGAATGGGCGAACGATGGAGTGGCGGCAGACGAGATCGCCTGCCTGTGGCTTGCCTACCTGCGCTGGCTTGCGACGCAGGACGTTGCGGTTTCCTCGTCAGCGCCTGTCCCGCAGCCCCGGTGGATCGATGCCCAGGCTGTGCTCCGGCACCGGCGGGCTCCGGGCAACGCCTGCCTCAGCGGCCTGGCCACGGGCGAGATGGGAACGGTGGCGCGGCCGGTGAATCCTGAGTCCAAGGGATGCGGCACAGTAATGCGTTCGGCGCCGTTCGGCCTGATCCCCCACATCTCCCGGGACGCCGTCTACAAACTCAGTTCCGACGCAGCCTCGTTGACCCACGGACACCCTTCAGCACGGTTAAGCGCGGCCGCTTTCAGCCTGCTGATCCATCACATTGTTGCCGGCAGCGATGTCCGGGACGCAGCCAAGGAAGCTCTCGCATATGTGAACAATGTCCCCACCAAGGCCCCGGAGCTCTCCGAGAGCCTTGAAGCCGCGTTGCAGTTGTCCGCCCGGAACACAGTATTGAGCCCGGAAGAGCTGACCGCAGCGCTCGGTGAGGGGTGGGTTGCCGAGGAGGCACTCGCCGTCGGGCTTTACGCCGTTCTGGCTACCAGCGGCGGGGACCCCGCCGAGCACTTCCGCAATGCGGTGGCGGTTGCCGTCAACCACAGCGGCGACAGCGACTCCACAGGCTCCATCGCAGGAAACATCCTGGGCGCCTTTTATGGTGAAGAGTGCCTTCCCGCGGACTGGCTGGAAGCACTGGAAGCCCCCGAGGTCATTCGCGGCATGGCGGACAGGCTGCTTGCCGTGACCACCGGCTGAGGGACCCTACGATCTGCGAACGGAGATGTCGGCGCACGCCTCGCACACGTCGGCGGGGATAAGGCCCCGGCGCTGGAGGAAGCCAAAGATGGCGCAACCGAGGCAAAAGCCGGCCAGCGATTCCAGTGAGGCTGCCACGATCAACAACGCGAGCAGCACCCATGCCGCCGGCTGGAAGCCGGTGAAGAACAACACGACGGCGGCACTCGTCAAAGCTGCCCCGATGCCTTGGGCGAAGCGCTTGGGAGGACCGGGCACCAGCTTGGCACGCCCGATCCTGGGCGCCAGGACTTTGACGGATAGCAGTGCCAACGGGGAAATCCGGGGACCAAACAGGACCCGCAGCCAGAAGCCGGCCGCCAGTGCTACCAGTCCCCCACCCCAGCTGGTCAGCAGCGTCGTAACGGCAAGGATCACCACCAGGCCGGCAGTTATCCGGGCGGCGTATTCGTTGACCGGGTTGGGGAAAGCGAAGACTCTCCGCCAATCAACCCCGCCCGCCGGCGCGTTGGCAGTTTGCCGCGCCGGGGCCAGGGAAACGCTTGGCTTGCTCATTAGCCAAGGCTAGGAGTCCCGCTCCCCGGACAGGAAGCATTGTTGCGCACTATGACCCGCGGGGGCCTTATGCGCCGCCGACCATCTGCAGGAACTCACCCTCCGAGACGACCTCGATTTGTTGGCCCTTGGCGTGGAGTTCCAGGACCCGTTTGGCTTTGCCCGTGAGCCGTCCGGCACGAAGGTCTCCGGCCACGAAACCGTCGCCGACAATGAGAACCGTGGTCCGGGCGGTGACGCGGCTTTCGGGCCGGGCGCCCATCTCCGCGGCCCGCGATTTGGCTTCCGGCCGGGTGATCGCGAGGTCTCCGGTGAAGACCACTGTTTGCCCGAACAGGGGGTGGCCGGGCTCTGCCGCGGGGTTGGGCAGAGGATTGGGTCCTTCCTCCGGCCAGGCAGACCAGCCGCCGGCGATGCCCGGAGTGCGGTCCAGTGTTCGCTCGAAGGAGCTGCCCGTCCTGGCGGCCAACGCGGACATCGTCGCCTTGGACAAGCCGAAGGCGGGGTCGAAAGCGGGCTGGCTTGGCAGGCTTAGTCCCAGGGAAAGGTAGAGCTCGGCGATGCTGTTGGCATCGTTGCGCCGTGCGATGTCCACCAGGATCCCGGCGCATGCGCGGGCATCCTCTGCGGCGTCGTGATGGTTCACGAGCGGTACGCCGGCTTCTTCGGCCGCATACGGCAGGGAGTTCGAAACGAGTGAATAGCACCGGCGCGAAAGCATCACGGTGCAGACGTAGTCGTAGGCCGGCCCGGCGAGACCGGAGACTTCCAACCCGGACCTGATGACTCCAAGGTCGAAGGCGGCGTTGTGTGCGGCCAGGATATCGCCGCCGATGAACGCGCCGATTTCGGGGAACAGCTCACCGAACCTGGGCTGACCCGCTACGTCCTCGGCACGGATGCCGTGGATGCGGGTGTTGTGGAACTCAAAATGATCGTGGTTCTCAGGGGGACGCATCAGCCAGGAGGCTTCCTCCACAACAACCCCGTTGCGGACCTTGCTGAGACCCACTGAACAGGGCGACCCCCTGAAGCCGTTGGCTGTTTCAAAGTCGATCGCCGTAAAGTCCAATGCCACTGGACAAGATTACAGCCGGAAAAGGCCGCCCCTGCCGATTTCGACGGCGGGGCGGCCACTTGCACCGCTAATGTGGGGAACGCTACATCGTGTTGCTTACCGTGTTGCCTAAGGTGTGGCCCGGCGAAGAGTGGCGTAGGAGCCGGCTGCGAGTGCCACGCACAACAATGCCATCCACCCGCTGACGCTCAGTGGGGTCTGCTGGGCCGTCCAGCTTCCCACTGCGCCCCACCATCCCAGCAGCGTTGCCAGCGCAGCCAGGCCGATGAGGGCCACCGCCGTTCCCAGCGTTGATACCAGAGTTCCGGTTGTCCCCCAGCGCTTGAAGATGGTGGCGAACCAGAACCCGATGATGAACATGAACATCATCACCACGAAGAAGAAGGCCGCTGTTGAGTACCAAGGCCCGTCCGTGACCCACGGAATCTTGAAGAAGTAGCCATAGACACCCCAACCGTTCGTTGCCCCTTCAATGGCACCACCCAGGAGATAAAGGCCTGTCATGCCAAGAGCGATGAGCGAGAAGAGCCCCACAGTACCCAGGTAGAAAGCCCGACGACTGATGCTCAGTCCCTGGGAGAACGGGAACACCAAGGTCATGCTCTGGATTCCGAGCACCAGGAAGTACCACAAGGGGGCTTGGCTTCCACCGCCGTACTTGCCCTCGTTGACGGGAATAAGCGCAAAGATGGCCAGCGACATCAGGAACGAAGCGGCCAGGATGGTCAGCGGCCATCCAATGTAGGTCCACTTGTTGATCAGTTGCATCCGGGCAACCGCTAGTGTTCTGCTCATCGCTTTGCCTCCAACGCGTCGTCTGCGAACTCCTGGGCACCCTGTCCCTTGGTGCCGGTTCCGGCCATGGTTTTGCGAACCACCAACTGCTGCAGGGATACGGGCGAGAGTTCAAGCCCCAGCTCCTGCGCTTCCGCGCGTTCGTGGCTGTTGAGCGTCTCGTCCACAGTCACCGAGGCCAGGGAACCGAGGGTTTCGCGATGAAGGATCTTCCGGCCGGAGAGGAAAGAGTCCACCTTGTCTGCGGAACCGGAAACAGTCACGGCGGAGCCACGGATGTCCTCCGCGTCCGCGTTCATGATGATCCGGCCCTGATCGATAACAACTACGTGTTCCAGAAGGTTGGCTACCTCATCGATCAGGTGGGAGGACAGGATGATGGTTCGCGGATGTTCCGCGTAATCCTCCACCAACCGGTCATAGAACAATTGCCGGGCTACGGCGTCGAGTCCCAAGTACGGCTCGTCGAAGAACGTCAGTTCTGCGCGTGAGGCAAGGCCGATGATGACTCCTACGGCGGACAGCTGGCCGCGGGAGAGCTTTTTGATTCGTCTCTTGACGGGGAGCTGGAAGTCCTCGGCCAGCCGGTCCGCGAACTTCTGGTCCCAGTTCCTGTAGAACAGCGCGGCGGAGCGGAAGGCGTGCCTGGGCTGGAAGTCATCCGGGTATTTTTGGGACTCTCGGATGAAACAGATACGGGACAGCACAGAGTCGTCCTCGTAAGCGCCGGAGCCGAAGACGAGGGCTTCGCCCGAACTCGCGAAGGCCTGGGCCGTAAGGACGGACATCAAGGTGGTCTTGCCGGCGCCATTACGTCCGAGCAGGCCGTAGATGCGGTTGGCCGGGAGGCTCAGGTTGACGTTGTCCAGCGCGTTGAGATCCTTGTATTTCTTGAACAGGTTACGGGCCTCGACGACGGTATCGCTCACAGGGCCGCGCTCCTTTCCTTGTCCGTTCCGGAGTCAGGTGCGAGTCCGGAACTGCGTTCAATCATGGTGTTCAGCTGCTCCTTCGAGATCCCCAGCTTTCGGGCTTCCAGGGCCAGCGGCTTGACGTATTGTTCGAAGAATTCCTCGGTGCGCCGCGCTATCACGTTGGCGCGCGCCCCTGTCGCCACGAACATCCCTATCCCCCTGCGTTTGTAGAGAATTCCTGAATCCACCAGCACGTTGACGCCCTTGGCTGCCGTTGCCGGATTAATACGGTGGAAAGCTGCGAACTCATTGGTGGAAGGCACTTGGGATTCCTCCGCCAGGCTGCCGTCCACGATTCCGTTCTCGATGAGTTCGGCGATCTGCATAAAGATCGGTTTGCTGTCATCGATCATGAGCAACACCGCCTCATTGGTTCATTACTCATGTAACTAACCATACAACCGCCAAAGATTGAGTCAAGACTTTCACCGAAAAAGACGACGACGGCCGTCCAGTAGGCTTGTTGGGTGATCTTTTCTGCGATGAGCGACCTTGCCGTATCCACTTTCGGGGGTGCAGGACCGGTGCAGCCCTCCATGGCTTCGTTCCTGCCCGACTGGCTCAACCCCCAGATCTTCCTGGCCGATCCTGCCCTGGCACCGTGGGTTGTACTCCTCGTGTGCGGCATCGTCTTTGCCGAGACGGGCCTGCTGGTGGGCTTCTTCCTTCCCGGCGACTCAATGCTGTTTACCGCGGGCCTACTGGTTGCCACGGATACCATCAAGTTCAACATCTGGGCCCTGGCCGGCCTGATCATCGTCTCCGCGATCATCGGCAACCAGACGGGCTACCTCATCGGTTCCAAGGCCGGTCCAGCGATTTTCAACCGTCCGGACTCAAAGCTCTTCAAGAAAGAGAACGTCGAGAGCGCCCACGCCTTCTTCGAGAAGCACGGCGGGAAAGCGTTGATCCTGGCGCGGTTCGTCCCCATCATCCGCACGTTCGTCCCCGTCATTGTGGGCGTTGCCCAGATGGACAAGCGCAAGTTCTTCATCTTCAACGTCATCGGCGCAGTGCTGTGGGGCGGCGGCGTCACGTTCCTGGGCTACGTTCTGGGCGATCGTATCCCCTGGGTCAGCAAGAACCTGGACATCATCTTCATTGTCATCGTGCTGATCTCCGTCATCCCGGTCATCATCGAGGTCACCCGCGGCTTTGTGGCGAAGCGTAAAGCCGCAGCCGAAGGGACGGACCCGGTGGAGGAATTCATCGAAGAACATGACGGTGGGAAGCACGGCGAGCACTAAGGCTCCCGCAGCGCCACAGCAAAAGCTTCACAGCAAAGAAGAGGCACCCCGCGAACGCGGGGTGCCTCTTCTTTGACGGCTGCACAGTCAGCCGATGACGTTACTGCTGCGTCGGCGTCGCGGTCCCGGAAAGAGCAGCGATGACCGCAGGCAGCAAAGCCCGGAACGCTTGACCGCGGTGGCTGATGGCGTTCTTTTCCTCGGAGCTCAGCTCGGCGCAGCTGCGGTCCATGCCGGCAGGTTGCAGCACCGGATCGTAGCCGAAGCCCCCTTCACCGCGGGGTTCACGAAGAAGCGTCCCCTCCAGCTGGCCGTACTCCACGGTCTCGTGGGCGATGCCATCCGTCCCCGGGACAGCCAGGGCCGCGGCGCACACGAACGCTGCCCCACGGAATTGATCCGGAACATCGGACAGTTGTGCCAACAGCAGGTTCAGGTTGCCGGTGTCGTCACCGTGCCGGCCCGACCAACGGGCCGAAAAGATCCCGGGTGCGCCGCCCAGGACATCCACTGCCAGCCCGGAGTCGTCGGCGATGGCAACCAAGCCGGTCGCTTCGGCCACGGCACGGGCCTTGAGCAGCGAATTCTCGGCAAAGGTGACGCCGGTTTCTGCGACGTCGGGGGCACCCGCTGCGGCGGCATCCACCACTTGGGTATCGACGTCGAGGCCCGGCACTTGGCCCCGCAGCAGTTCGCGGAGTTCCTTCAGCTTGCCCTTGTTGTGGGTGGCGAGAACGAGACGGGGACCGCCGGCCGCCGAGGCGGCGCTCACGGAGCTTCCGCCAGCGTCTCGCGCTGGATGGCGGCGAGCTGGGTTGTGCCCAGCAGAGCAAGGTCGAGAAGGGCATTGAGTTCGTCGCGATCGAACGGAGCACCTTCCGCGGTGCCCTGGACCTCGACGAATTTGCCCGAGCCTGTGACCACGACGTTCATGTCGGTCTCCGCCCGGACGTCTTCAACGTAGGGCAGGTCCAGCATGGGGACACCGTCGATGATGCCAACGGAAACCGCCGCAATGGTGTCCACAAGGGGCTCGGCATTGCGGGAGATGAGCTTGTTCTCCCGGGCAAAGCGGATGGCCTCGGCGAGCGCGACGTAAGCGCCAGTGATGGCAGCGGTGCGGGTGCCGCCGTCGGCCTGCAGGACGTCGCAGTCCAGGACGATCGTGTTCTCGCCGAGTGCCTTGGTATCGATGATGGAGCGCAGGGAGCGACCGATCAGGCGGGAGATTTCGTGGGTGCGGCCGCCGATCTTGCCCTTGACGGACTCACGGTCCGAACGGGTGTTCGTGGCACGGGGAAGCATGGCGTATTCGGCTGTCACCCAGCCGCGGCCTTCGCCCTTGAGCCAGCGTGGCACGCCCTCGGTCAGGGAAGCGGTGCAGAGAACCCGGGTGTTGCCGAACTCGATCAGGGCAGAACCCTCAGCCTGCTTGGACCAGCCGCGGGTGATACTGATGGGTCGCAGTTGGTCAGGGGTCCGGCCATCGGCACGGACGACGGGTGTGGCTGTAGCTTCAGAAGTCATGCTCCAAGCTTAGCGACGATGACGGTACTGCCACCGCCGGGCCTTGCCGGAGCGTGCAGTGGCTGCCGGATCGTGTAGTGGCTTCTAGATCGTGTAGTGGACTCCGGCCACGGCGACGGCGACGTCCCCGGCGAACACTGGCTTGGCCTCGGACAACACTTTGGTTTGCGAGGTCCACACGGGGATGTGAGTGAGGAGAAGGCGTTTGGCTCCTGCATTCGTTGCAGCCTCGCCCGCGCGCTTGCCGGTGAGGTGGACGTCCTTGATGTCGTCGTCCCGCCCCTCTTCAAAGGCCGCCTCGCACAGGAAGAGGTCCGACCCCTTGGCGGCGTCTTCCAGTCCCTGGCAGGAATCGGTGTCGCCCGAATACGTCAGGATCTTGGTCACGGGGACACCGTCCTTGCCCGGTTCGGTGGCCGTGACACGCAAGGCGTAGGCCTCCTCCACCGGGTGGTTCACGGCGAACGGCGTCACGGTGAAGGGACCAACAGCGACGGGCTTGAGCTCGGTCCAGTTGGTGAAGTCGAATTCCTCATGCATCCCCGGGTCCAGCTCCAAACCGTAGGCCGTGGCCATCCGGTCGGCAGTGGCAGCCGGGCCCCACACGGGAAGGCGGTCCCGTCCCCAGCCGCCCGGCTTCCAGCGCACCGCGACGTGGAGGCCGCACAGGTCCATGCAGTGGTCAGGATGCAGGTGCGTGAGGAAGATCGCGTCGATGTCTTCAAGGTCCGTGTAGCGCTGGATGGTACCCAGGGCACCGCTGCCAAGGTCCATGACGATTTTCCACTCGCGTTCGCCGTCATGGGCGGTGACGAGGTAGCACGACGCCGGCGATCCCGGCCCGGGGAAGGATCCGGTGCACCCGACAATGGTCAGCTTCACAAGCCACGCCCCATGGCTGCGTCCGCGCTCGCTCCGGGGTTCACGAAATACGAGCGGCGGCCAAGGCCGGCACCGGACTTGGCTGCTTCCAGCATCTCGGGGGTGATCCGGGCGAGGCTGCCGGTTGGATACTGCGCTGCCACGTGGTCGACATGCTTCACGGAGAGGACTTCGGGTCCCAGGAAACGGCGCGCCAGTATCTCAAACTGCGCAGCGTCCCCGGTGGCGATGAACTCGTGGCTCGGCGCACTCGATCCAGTGCGCTGGATACCGTGGGTGGCCAGGGCCCGGTAGACGTCCTTGGCGGTTTCTTCTGCACTGGAAACCAGCGTGACGTCCTCACCCATGACGAACGAGATGACCCCGGTCAGCAAGGGATAGTGCGTGCATCCGAGGACGACGGTGTCCACGCCGGCATCCTTGAGCGGGGCGAGATACTCGTTGGCGGCCGCCAGGAGCTCAGGTCCGGTGGTGACGCCAGCCTCCACGAAACTCACAAAAGCCGGGCAGGCCACGGACGTGATGGTGAGGTCCGGTGCAGCGGCAAAGGTGTCCTCATATGCTCGCGAACCCACCGTGGCAGATGTTCCGATGACGCCGATCTTTCCGGACCGGGTGGCTGAAACCGCACGGCGGACAGCCGGTTGAATCACTTCAATCACCGGGATGCCGTACCGGGCCGTGTATCTTTCCCTCGCATCGCGAAGCACAGCCGCCGATGCCGAGTTGCAGGCAATGGTCAGGAGCTTCACTCCGGAGTCCACGAGTTCGTCCATCACGCCAAGGGCGTTGGCGCGGACCTCTGCAATCGGGAGCGGACCGTACGGTCCGTTGGCAGTATCGCCAACGTAGAGTATGGATTCGTTGGGCAGCTGGTCGATGATGGATCGTGCCACCGTCAATCCGCCCACGCCGGAATCAAAAATACCGATCGGGCGCGTTCCCACGATTTCCCCTGTGCTGACGGGGGCGCTACTGCCCGTAGCGCCGCTTTGTGAACCCGATGCTGAAGTCATGATTATTCGAGAATAAGGCTTCCCGTGGAGTGCGGCCATCAGGTGTGTCCTCCGCCTCGTGTCTTATGTGTCACAAGGCGTGGGTGGCGCCAGGCCCCCGGGATCAGGATTTTGCCTGCCTGGCGGAGATCATGGCCTGCACCAAGGACTCCTGCAGCCACGTAGTGAAGTTGTAGACCAGGGCCAAGTAGCTCTCCACATCTTCAGCCTGGCTCCAGTCCTGCATGGTGTGGATGTGCTCGGCGTCCGCTTCATCGCGTATGTCCAGACGTTCGGCCAGAACAAGCCTGACGTCGTTGAGAGCCATTGACCACCGGGCAGCCTCCTCGGGCGTCAGGACCAGGTCTTCCTTGTCCAAACCCATGGCCGTTGCCCGCAGGGCGCCGATTTTGTTTTCCCGGACTGAGCGTTCGGTGAGTTGCCGGAACTCAAGCGAGCCGCCGTCGTCGTCCTTTATAACGTTGGGCAGGAGCCGCAGCAGGGCCCTGTCCGTTGGCTGCTTAACGTCCATGTCCAGGCCAATCAGGGCAGCCAGCGGGTCTTCGTTCTCCCGGACTTCCGGGTCCAGCATGGAGATGACGTCGTCCAGCAATCCGCGGAGGAGATCACGTTCAGCCGGTTCAAGGAACCCGGTGATGCCTTTAAGACCGTATTTGAATGCCTTAGCCACGCTGGCGGCCGCCCTTTCCGGGTGTTTCATTGCCACTGGCAGCCTTCTCCACGGTGGCCCACAGGCCAAAACCGTGCATGGCCACCGCATGCTGCTCCACTTGTTCCTTGCTTCCGAACGCAACGATGGAGCGGCCCTTCTTGTGGACCTCCATCATCAACTTGTGTGCTTTCGACTCGGAGTAGCCGAAGTAGCTCTGGAAAACATAGCTCACGTAGCTCATCAGGTTGACGGGATCGTTCCAGATCACCAGGTTCCAGGGGACATCAGGGGCTGTCAGGACATCAGTTGACGTTTGCTCTGCAGCTTCCGTCCGCTCATCGATGTCCGTGCCAAACGCAACGCTAGGGCTCATCTGTCCATTCTATGGCGGCTCGCACTAGAGTGAATTCGTGAGTAGAGCCGCGTCGTGGGACCACCCCGCAACATCCTTGTACACAGACCACTACGAACTGACGATGCTGCAGGCCGCCCTGCACTCAGGTGCCGCGCATCGCCGTTCTGTGTTTGAAGCCTTCGCCCGACGGTTGCCGGATGGCCGCCGCTACGGCGTGGTGGGTGGCACGGGACGCTTGCTGGAAGGCATTGCGGACTTCAGGTTCGGCGATGCTGAACTCGCATTCCTGGAGCAGAACAAGGTAGTGAACAGGGAGACCCTGGATTACCTTGCCGACTACAAGTTCAGCGGCGACATCTGGGGATACGCCGAAGGGGATGCCTATTTCCCCAACTCCCCCATCCTCATCGTCGAATCGACTTTCGCCGAGGCCTGCATCCTTGAGACGTTCGTCCTTTCGGTCCTTAATCACGACAGCGCCATAGCCTCGGCCGCGTCACGGATGACCTCGGCGGCCGGAACCCGCCCCTGTATCGAGATGGGCTCCCGGCGCACACAGGAGGAATCGGCGACGGCGGCAGCACGCGCCGCTGTCATCGCCGGCTTCGCCAGTACCTCCAACCTTGAAGCCGGCCGGCGCTACGGCATCAAAACCGTCGGTACCGCAGCCCACTCCTTCACGCTTCTTCATGACACCGAGCGCGAGGCCTTCGAAGCCCAGATTGCCACCTTCGGTCCGGGGACTTCCCTGCTGGTCGATACCTACGACGTCGAAACTGCGGTTCGGACCGCCGTCGAGCTCGCCGGTGACAAACTCGGCGCAGTACGTCTGGACTCCGGCGACCTCGTTGCCCAGGCGCAATGGGTCCGGCAACTGCTCGATGACCTCGGCAACGTCAACACGCGCATCGTGGTGACCTCGGACCTGGACGAGTTCGCCATCGCGGCGCTGCAATCTGCCCCGGTGGACTCCTATGGCGTGGGGACGTCGCTGGTCACCGGTTCAGGAGCTCCGACGGCGAGCATGGTCTACAAGCTGGTCAGCCGCACCAACGACGCCGGTGAGTTCATCTCCGTGGCCAAGGCTGCCAAGAACAAGGCAAGCGTCGGTGGCCGCAAGTACGCCCTCCGCAAGCTCAACGAGCGCGGAAGGGCCACCGCCGAAGTCGTGGGCATCGGCCACCGCCCGGAAGATGACGGCAACGACCGTCCGCTGCTTCATCAGTTCGTCAAGAACGGCGAGGTCCTGCCGGGATGGACCGGGCCGGAAGGTGTTGTCCGCGCCAAGGAGCGCCATGCGGCAACCATGGCCGAACTGCCACCCGTAGTGAACCGCCTGCAGCGTGGCGAAGCCGCCATTCCCACCATTTACGAGGAGAACTGATGTCCCGGGCCTTGATCATCGTTGATGTCCAGAACGACTTCTGTGAGGGTGGCACTTTGGCGGTCGAAGGCGGCGCGGATGTCGCTGCCGCGATTACGGAGTATGTGGACGCCAACCAGCAGCACTTCGATCACATCGTCGCCACGCAGGACTGGCACATCGAACCGGGCGACCATTTCTCGGACGATCCCGACATGGTGGACTCGTGGCCGCCGCACTGCCGGGCCCGTAGCAAGGGCGCCGAGCTCCATGAGGACCTTGACCCTGAGTACATCCAGGCGTACTTCCGCAAAGGACAGTACACAGCCGCTTACTCGGGCTTCGAAGGCGTCCTGGCCCCGGAAGACGATGTTCCTACCGGGGACCTGAAGGCGGGAGCAGCGGTCGAGGAAGTACTCGACGAGGACGCGATCGGGCTCGATGACTGGCTCCAGAGCCATGACGTTGAAGACGTGGTGATTGTTGGCCTGGCTACCGACTATTGCGTCAAAGCCACAGCTTTGGATGCTGTCCAGGCCGGATACAACACCACCGTGATCGCCGGCCTCACCGCGGGAATCGCCGGGGACCTCAGTGACACCTTCGACGAAATGGAAGCTGCCGGCGTCGACGTCGATCACAGTTGACCCATCGCATCTGAACCATCGCATCTGAACCATCGCATCTGCCCCAGGGCCCCGTTCCCTGAAGTCACGCGGAGATGACGAAAGGGCGCCGCTGGTAGCGGCGCCCTTTTGTCATGTGGGCGTGTTACTGGTTACTTCCGGCCAATGAACCAGTCCTGAAGCTTCCGAAGCCGTGCCTGCAGTTGCTCCTCGTTGGCCTGGGCAACAGCCGGACCGCCGCAAACCTCGCGCAGCTTGGTGTGGACCACCCCGTGCGGCGTCCCTGTCCGGGCAGCCCACGCGGCAACGTTCTTGGCCAGCTCATTGCGCAGGTCCATGAGCATCCGGTGGTCCGGAATCGCCGGCGAAGCCGCAGCAGCCAGTGGCGACTGCCGCTTCTTGCGCGACTGCTGCTCGTGCTGGCGCTGCCGGAGCAACGTTCCCACCTGCTCGGCATCAAGGAGTCCTGGGATGCCGAGGAAGTCCAGTTCCTCGTCGGAGCCGATGTCCGCCCCGGTACCGAACTCGCCACCATCGAACAGGACACGGTCGAAGGACGCTTGGGAGTCCAACGCCTCAAATTTGCCCTTGGTGAGCTCGTCGGAAGCTTTGTCTTCGCGGTTGGCCTCGGCCATCAGGTTTTCTTCGGGACTGAAAAGTCCGTCCTCGTCCTTTTCAGGGCGGTCCAGCGCATGGTCGCGCTCGGCCTCCATGGTGTTGGCGAGAATCATCAAGGGCGGTACCGACGGCAGGAAGACCGACGCCGTTTCGCCCCTTTTGCGCGCACGGACAAAACGTCCGACAGCCTGGGCAAAGAACAAGGGGGTCGAGGTAGAGGTGGCGTAGACGCCCACGGAGAGGCGGGGTACGTCAACACCTTCGGACACCATGCGCACGGCGACCATCCAGCGCTTGTCCCCTGCGGAGAACTCCTCGATCTTGCTCGATGCCTTGGAGTCGTCCGAGAGAATCACTGTGGGCGATTGGCCGGTGATTTTCTTCAACTGGCCGGCGTAGGCGCGGGCGTCATCGTGGTCCGTGGCTATCACCAGGCCACCGGCGTCAGGCACTGTTCGACGGACTTCGCTGAGGCGCTTGTCCGCAGCTGCCAGGACGGCGGGAATCCATTCCCCGGTGGGATTCAGAGCTGTGCGCCAAGCCTGTGAGGTGATGTCCTTGGTGACTGCTGCCTCGCCCAAGGAAGCCGCCATTTCGTCCCCGGCACTGGTTCGCCACCGCATCTGGCCGGAGTAGGCCATGAACAGGACGGGGCGCACGACGTGGTCCCGCAGTGCGTTGCCATAGCCGTACGTGTAATCGGCCTTGGATCTGCGGATCCCGTCCCGGTCCTCGGCGTATTCGACGAAAGGAATGGGTGAGGTGTCGGAACGGAAAGGCGTACCCGTCAAGGACAGACGCCGGGCGGCGGGATCGAAAGCCTCACGGAGGCCATCGCCCCACGACAGGGCTTCACCACCGTGGTGGATCTCATCAAGGATCACCAGGGTGCGTGCGGCTTCAGTCTTGGCACGGTGCAGCATTGGTTTGCTGGCCACCTGTGCGTAAGTGACGGCAACGCCCACGAACCCCCTGCCGTGCTGGCCGTCGGAGTTCTTGAAGTTGGGATCGATGGCGATACCCACCTTGGCGGCAGCATCGGCCCACTGCCTCTTGAGGTGGTCCGTTGGCGCCACGATGGTGATGCGGTTAACCACGCCGCTGTCCAGCAGCGTGGTCGCAATCCGCAGGGCGAAGGTGGTCTTACCTGCACCGGGCGTCGCCACGGCCAGGAAGTCCTTCGGGTTGCGGGTCATGTACAGGTCAAGTGCCTCCTGCTGCCAGGCGCGCAGCTTGGGAGCCGTTCCCCAAGCTGCGCGCTCCGGATACGCGGGAGGCAGTGAAGGACCACCAAAAAGTGTTTCTGTCATGCTGACTCCCCCGGCCTCACGGCAGTTGCGGTTGCCTCAGGCTTTTCGGGCACGCAAAAGCGGACCGGAAAGCGGTGACGTTCAGAAGGGGACTGTGTTTTCTTCCCACCCACTACTTGGAGTTGCCCGGGCCGCCGTTGTTTCCACCGTCATTGCCGGGACGGAGGCCTTCGTAAATCTCCTTGCACTCCGGGCAGACCGGGAACTTCTGCGGATCGCGGCCCGGCGTCCAGACTTTGCCGCACAAGGCAATCACGGGCTCGCCGGTCAGGGCCGACTCCATGATCTTTTCCTTGCGGACGTAGTGGGAGAACCGCTCGCGGTCGCCGGGCTCCACTTCCTGGCGTGTTTCTTCACGCTCAATGGTGGAAGTGGACGTTCCGGCTCCGGAAAGCTCGCGCATGGGGTCGTTTTCGAATGGATCCGGAGGAAGCGTAGTCATGCCAAACATCTTACCGTCTACAGGCCCTGCCACTCCGGCTTGTTGTCGTAGGTGTGCCGGTAGTAATCAGCCAGTTTCAGTGATGAAGCTGCCGCTTCATCCACCAGGATGGTGGCGTGGGGATGCATCTGCAGGATCGATGCCGCGCAAATCGCAGCCACCGGGCCTTCCACGAAATCCCGGACCGCCTGGGCTTTTTGGGCGCCCGTGGCCACCAGGACCACGTGCTTGGCGTCCATAATGGTCCCCAGCCCCTGGGTCACCACGTGGTGCGGGACGTCGTCGATGCTGTCGAAGAAGCGGGCGTTGTCTTTGCGCGTCTGCTCAATCAGGGTTTTGATCCGTGTCCTCGAGGCAAGGGATGAGCCAGGCTCATTGAACCCGATATGCCCGTCAGTGCCCACGCCCAGGATCTGGAGATCCACGCCTCCGACGGCCTTAATGGCGTCCTCGTAGTCCTGGCATGCTGCTTCAAGGTCTTCGGCGGCACCATCGGGGCCGTGGACGTTCTCCGGTTTGATGTTCACCCTGTTGGTAAATTCACGCCGGATTACTTCCCGGTAAGACTCAGGATGTCCAGCCTCAAGGCCAACATATTCGTCCAGGGCGAAGCCGTGGGCCTGGCTGAAGTCCAGGCCCCCGGCTTCGTAGCGGCTGGCCAATTCGTCATAGATGGGCAAAGGAGATGATCCCGTGGCAAGCCCCAGCACGGCATTCGGCTTTCGCCGCACCAATGCCTCGATGGCATCGGCAGCAAGCGCACCGATCTGCTTGGTGCCCGGGAGAATGACAACTTCCATCGTCATGGCCTTTCTTTCTGAGGATCATCTTCTGTCACAGAGGTTATCCCATGTCCCATCTATAGGCCACGGCAATCACGGTTATTACGGAATCAGCGGTTAACGCTGAGCTCGGCAAACATCTCCGGTCCGCGCGCGTCGAGCCACTTCCCCCCGAGGCGAACGCCCACCACGAAAAGAGCCAGGCCCAGCAAAGGACCAACCGCGAGATTGATCCAACCTGCTTCAGGACCGCCGCTGAAGGCCTGGACGGCCACCAAGGCGAGTTCCGGAATGAGGAGCAGAGCCAGGACTGCCATCCCGGCTCCCTGGACAAGCAATGTCTGGGCAACGTTTCCCGGAGGCTTCTTGAAGGGGCTGTCGCCAGGCAAGGGTACGGCAATGTTATACCGGGCCGAGATCACCGAGGAGAGTCCCAGCCCCGTGAGCAGCGTTCCGAGCGACAATCCCAAAAGGTTGGGCAGCCACTGCCAGTCCCCGGTGAGGAACAACGGTCCCACGGTAAAGACCAGCACCACGGGAAGTGAAATGACCAGGCATGCCAAGGCGCGGCCCAACCGGTCATCGATTCCCCGGACACCCGCGGCCAGGTGCAACGCGAAAGCGGTGTTGTCGTAGGAAACATCTGCACAGATGGACCAGGCCATGGTGAAAGCCGTCAACGGTCCAAGAATCATGAACAACCCGTAGCTGCCGCTCTGCGAACTGCCGAAGAAGAAGAGGACGGGGAACAGCGGAACGATGACCAACGATGCCGCATACCTCGGATCCTTCATCCAATAGACCAAGGCACGCGCCATAACCGCACCCGTAGGAGTGCCGGGAAGCGTGCCGAAGAGACCAAGCTTCCCGCCCTTCCGGGCTGAGCCTCCCGAGTAGGTGGGAGTCACCAGCGCGCGCCGAAGAAGCAAGTGCCAGCACAGCAGCAGTGCGCCGATGGTGGCCAGCGCAATCAAAACCTTCAGTCCGGCGGCTGCCCACTCCCCTGCTTCGAGGTCCCCGCCGAGCGACCACGCTGCACCGAGGGGTGTCCACGACAGGGTACGGGCGAGCCCGGGAAGGTAATCCGAAGTGTTGCGGACACCCTCTACGATTCCCATCATGATGGGTCCCAGCAGGACCAGGGGGATGAAAACGATGATGCTGCTGATGTCCTTGAACCGGCGTGAGGCCGAAAGGCCGGCGGTAGCCGTAGTCACCACCTTTGACAACACGATGCAGGTCAGGGCTCCCAGGACGGCACCCAGCAAGGCGCCCACCACAGACGGAGCGCTCCGCCACCAGGTCCCTACCGTTCCCAGGGCCGCTATCAACGTTGCCAGGCCGGGGATGCCAATGAATCCAGCAAGAGCCAAACCGGTCAGGAGCTGCCGGGACGGGATCGCGAACGTGGTGAAACGTGCGGGATCCAGTGTCATGTCGGCTGCGGACGCTACCAGAGGGATGATCGCCCAGCCCAGGACAGTGGCCACTCCACCCAATACCACCACGGTGTGGGCGATCTCCGGATCGGCCCACCGCAGCGCTATAAGGCCTCCAACAAGGAGGACCAGCATTCCCAAGGCGTAGAGCAATCCCAACGCCATACCGACCAACTGCCATGGGCTCCGCTTGAACCCGTTAAGAAGCAGGCGCCACTTCAGGCTTAGAAGGTGCGCAACCATTCCAGCCCCTCCGTCCGGTGTCCGCCGCCTACCAACTGGACGAAGCGTTCCTCCAGGGTCGAACCGTTGCGGACCTCATCAACAGAGCCTGCGGCCAGGACCCGGCCACCGGCAACTACCGCGACGTGGCTGCACATGCGCTGCACGAGATCCATCACGTGGCTCGAGACGATGACAGTGCCCCCGGACGCTACATAGCTTTCCAGGATGCCCCGGATGTTGGCCGCCGACACCGGATCCACCGACTCGAACGGCTCGTCCAGCACCAGCAGCCGCGGCGCATGGATCAGCGCCGATGCCAAGGCAATCTTCTTGGTCATGCCGGCCGAGTAGTCGACCACAAGGGAGCCGGCATCGGCTTCGAGGTCAAGGGCCGCCAACAGCTCCGAAACCCTCGTGCCCACTACGTCACGATCCATGCCCCGCAGGAGGCCGGAATATGTGACCAATTGTTCGCCGGTCAGGCGGTCGAACAGGCGGACGCCATCGGGCAGGACGCCCATGAGCTTCTTGGCGGCCAGTGGTTGGGCCCAGACATCGACTCCGTGGACCAATGCGGTGCCGAAGTCAGGACGCAGCAAGCCTGTGGCCATGGACAGCGTGGTGGTCTTGCCGGCCCCATTGGGTCCGACCATTCCGTAGAACGAGCCCGCCGGTACTTCCAGACTGACTCCGTCGACGGCGATCTTCTCGCCGAATCTCTTGGCCAGCCCCCTGATGGACAGGGCAGCCAAGGGCGGCTCACCTGGTGTCTGCGGCGGTTGCGCCGGCCGCGTTGATGCAGCGGCGTCGGGCGTGGAAGCCGCGGGCGGGGACTCGGATGCCTGGGCGGGCGTGGATATGGGCATGGATTCATGGCGTGGTTCCGTCATGTGACCAGCCTAACCTCGTGGGCAGAGGCGCGCCGGGGTTCTAGAAGCCGTGGCGGGGCACGGCCCGCTGGTACTGCGGAACCCAGGGCAGATCGTAGCCAAGCCCGTAGGCAGCCCGGAGCCACCAATGCGGATCGCGGAGCGCCGCACGCGCCATGAATACGGCATCGGCCCTGCCGTTGGCCACGATGTCCTCCACTTGGGTTGGACTTGTCAGCAGCCCCACCGCGGCGGTGGGCACACCGGCGTCGCGCTTTACCTGCTCGGCGAACCCGGCCTGGTAGCCGGGTACCGCGCGGATCTTCTGATGCGCAACCGCCCCTCCGCTGGAGACATCCACCAGGTCAACGCCCCGTTCTGCCGCAGCGCGTGCCAGCCTGGTCGAGTCTCCCACCTCCACGCCGCCGTCGGCCCAGTCGGAGGCCGAGATGCGCAGGAGAAGAGGCATCGAATCGGGAATGACTTCCCGGACAGCCTCCACCACTGTGAGCATGAGCCGGTTCCGGCCCTCCTCGTTTCCACCCCAGCGGTCCGTACGGGTGTTGATGAGCGGGCTCTGGAACTGATGCAGAAGATACCCATGGGCGCCGTGGATTTCGACAGTGTCGAAGCCAACGGCCACAGCCCGGGCGGCCGCTGCGGCAAAGTCGGACACGACACCCTGGATGTCCTCTTCGCTCATGGCCGCCGGCGCCGCATAGCCGTCATAGGCCTGGTTCGTTGGACCGACTGTCGACCAGCCGCCGTCGTCCGCCGGGACCGAACCCGAACGTTCCGCGAACGGCCAGTAAGTGGAGGCCTTCCGCCCTGCGTGCGCGAGCTGGGCACCGATCCTGCAGTCCACGGCGCCGTGCCTGTGCACGAACTGCACGATCCGTTCCCAAGCGGCAGCCTGTTCATCCGAATAGAGGCCGGCATCCAACGGGCTGATCCTGCCCACCGGGTTGACAGCCGCCGCCTCACTCATGATCAGCGCAGCGCCTCCGGCGGCGAAGGAACCCAAGTGCATCAGGTGCCAGTCGTTCGGAACCCCCTCACCAGTCTCCGGATGGCAGCTGTACTGGCACATCGGCGAGACCCAACCCCGGTGCGGGATGGTCAGCGAACGCAAGGTGAGCGGAGAAAACAGCGCCGATCCCACTAGAAGAGGACCCTCGCCAATCCCTGCCGGGCCTTGGCCACGCGGTCGTCCTTTATTCCCACAACCTCGAAGAGCTCCAAGAGCCGCAGACGGGCAGTCTCCCGCTCGGGACCGAAGTTCCTGCCGATGAAGCTGATGATCCGGTTGAAGCCGTCCTCGATGTGGCCACCTGAGATGTCAAGGTCAGCGACGCCCAGTTGCGCCTCGACATCATCGGGCTCCTGGGCGGCACGGTCGCGGAGGGCTTCTGCCTCGGGGGCGGTGAGTTTCTCCAGCCTTGCCATCAACTCAACCTGTGCCAGGCCTGCTTTTGCCTCAGCATCAGCCGGCTGTTCAAGGAGCGCCTGCTTGTAGGCCGCTGCAGCGGCGTCGTAGTCACCGGCTTCGATGGCATCGACGGCGGCCTGGTGCAGCGGCGGGAGCGGTGCGGGTTCGGCATCGTCAGCCTGCGCGGCGTCGCCGATGCTTCCGGTGACACCATTCGCGGCGGCCACTTTGAGCAGTTCATCGACGAGGTTCCGGATTTGGGCGTCATCCGCCGGGCCTTGGAACAACGGAACAGGCTGGCCTTTGATCACGGCGACGGCAGTCGGGACGGCTTCTACCTGGAAGGCCTGGGCCAGTTGAGGGAAGGCATCTACGTCAGCGGCGGCAAGCACCAGCCGTCCGCCATAGCTTTCAACGACCTGCTGGGCAGTGTCCAGGACAGCGGGCGATTCGGGGGCGTACCGGGACCAGAGAAGGAACAGTACGGGAATCTGGGCGGACAACTGCACCAGATCCTGGAAGTTTGTTTCTGTTGCATCCACACGGAGCGGGGCTTTGCCGGCCTCACCCCCTTGGGGTGTCTCCCCGTCCGCGGGGGCAGGAGGCCCCTGTGGCGGGGTCGGGCGGCGCAACGACGAGAGGTCGACGGCGCCGCGCAGGTTGAGCTGGCTGGCAGCGGCTGGAGTGGGTCGGTATCCGGGCGAACTCATACCGTCCACTCTAGCCGCTGCCTACCTGCTGGTCGGGCTACTTGAAGCTGGCTCCAACCAGACCGCGGGTAGCGGCCACGAGCTTCATGGGATCGGATGATCCCGCAGGCGGGATGTACACGGCCACGGACTCGGCGAAGTTCAGGACCATGCCGGTGGTGGTTTCCTTGCCGCCGGCGAATACGGCGGAGTCGTCCTCAAGCAGGAGCTTGTCGCCCGCCGCCTTGGGAGTTCCCTCGAACGCGAAGTCCAGGCGTCCCACTACCAGTGCTCCCCCGTCAGCGGTCTTCAGCACCACAGTCTGGTTTGGCACCGGAGTGTGGGTGAACTTGAAGTTGGCGCTGGTGCCGTTCTTCACGGTGTCCGCCTGGTAGGCAAGGGCCCCGGCGATATACGGGGACGACTGGCCATCGGCGAGCTTGCTCCGGTTTGGCGAATCCGGGTTCGTCAGCATCTCACTCAGGATTTCCAACGCTTGGTTGCCGCTGTAGGCCAGGCCGGTGCTGTCGCTGGCAGGCACTGGCGTAGTGCCCTTGCGGGCCACCGGGAAGGACGGGAAGTTGGTGCCCGGCTGGAGTGGCGCGGTGCCCCACAGCTTGTAGTTCTCACGCGGAGAAAGCTGAACGAGCGTGAGGACCTGCGGAACGACGTTTCCTTCACCCTGGGTCAGGGCATAGACGGTCCTGGGCCAGTCCTTCTTGGTGCTGATGACGCTGCTCTCGAGCTTGGTGGCCCGGACAGGCATGCGCGGTTCGTACGCCGAAACGGTGGACCGGATCTTGTAGTTCTGGGTGCGGATCTGGAGTTCCATTTTGTCGACGCGCGGGGCCAGTTTGGCAGCATCCTTCGCGGCATCGGCTGCGTCCACAGTGCTGGCTACCTGCTCCAGGATGCGCTGGAGCTGCGATTCGAGCATCACCGGTGTTCCGCCGTCGCCCTCAGCTGGTGAGGAAGCCGACGCGGTGGAGGTGGCATTCGGTGAGGTGGTGGCTTGGGCGGCCACAGCGGACCCGCCGACCATGACGGCGGCCAAGGCGGCTGCGACGGCAGTGACGCGCAACGCCGGACCTTCGACTCCACCAGTACGACGGCGGGCCTCATCGCCGGTGGGCGACTGTACGGGCAGGGTGGTGGTTGCTTCGCCACCCTGCGGCCCGTCTCCTTCGCCGTCTTTACGACGACTGCCCAGAGCCTTGGCAATGAACGGCAGCGCCGCGCCAACCAGAATGATGATGATGCCCAGAACAATCAGGGGCACAGCCCAAGGGGTGGTTTCCTTGTTCGGGAAGGTCATGGAGATGGCAGACGGGGCAGGCTTGGTTCCGTCGGCAGCCACCAGCAAGGACCACTCGCCGTCAGCGGGCGGGTTCCACGTGTATTCGTAATCGCCGCTCGCGTCTTCAGTGCTGACCCAGAGATCGGAACCTGCCGGGGACGGCGCAGTGGCCTCACCATCGGCGGATGTCGCTTCGAGTGACTTCTGGTCTGCCGAGACGCCGGTCAGCGTGGTGTGGGCGGTCTTACCTACCCAGGCGTTGACGTCGTCGGGGCGGCCAGTGGCAATCATGTAGTTGCCTTCGCCCTGGATCTTGATCTTCACCGGCCCCTCATGCAGGTCAATGAGTTTTTGATCGATCACGGTCAGCGGGGCAGCTTTGGTATCGCTGGGAACCGAAGCCGTCACCGTCTCAGCGGGGGCCCAGAAAGTCAGCTGGCCAATGCCGGCCAACATCGTCAGCAGGCCCAGCAGCACCAGCAAGGCTGCAGTCTTCAAACGCACAGGATCACCTATCATCAGCGGTCGTTGAACTTCAAGGGTAACCGTTTTGTTATCAAGGAGTCAGATCGGGGTGATCCCGGCGACACCCGAAAAAGCCTGCCGTGGCGCCGCTGTGGCCCGATTCCGCGGTCCTGATAGTGTGGCGATGATCATGATATCCGGGCCCATAACTGCCTGAATTGACCCTGCACCACCAACGAAAAGGCTGTACAAGCGCGTGAAAGACCACATGGAGTCCCGTCCCGACGATGAGCCCGGGTCAGCCGCGGTGAACGCGTCATCGGACGCGCCGTCAGCCTCGGTTCCCGTCCGGACCGGGCGGCTCGCCGCCATCAGCCGCAGGCTCAGGCAGCCCATCCCCGGCGCGCGCACCCGTGTCCGCTTCGAGATGCCGCCGGAAGACGACGGAACGGGCGATCAGGACGGCTTCCGCCCGGAAGACGATCACGGCTTTGGCGCGCCCGGCCCCCGGATGTCGTCGCAGCACCCTCTTTACGTCGGTTTCATGGGAACGGCTGGCGTGGGAGTCGCCCTTGCGGTGTTCTATATCGCAAGCAACACCACCCAGCTGATCCTGTGGATCGTGGCCGCCCTCTTCATTGCGTTGGGCCTTGACCCCGTGGTGCGCTGGCTGGAGTCCCACAAAGTACCGCGCCCGGCAGGCATCCTGATCTCTGTCTCCGCCCTGGTACTTGCTGTTGCCGGCTTCTTTGCGACCCTGATTCCCACCATCGTTGAGCAGGTGTCCGAAATCGTGCGGCAGGCCCCGGATTGGATCCGCGGCTTCCTCGACTCGGACTTCTTCCGCAACGTGGACAGCCAGTTCGGCGTTCGCGACCGGATCACCACCGAACTGGACAAGTTCGTCAAGGACCCCGAAGCCATGGGCGGCATCTTTGGCGGTGTTGTTGGTTTCGGTTCAACCGTGGCCAACGGCCTCTTCGGTTCCCTCATTGTCCTGGTCCTAAGCCTGTACTTCCTGGCAGCCCTGCCCTCCATGAAGAAATGGGCCTACCGGCTGGCACCCCGTTCCCGCCGCCCACGCGTGGAAGCGTTGTCCGAAGCCATCACGGATTCCGTGGGCAACTACGTGATCGGCCAGGCCTGCGTCGCCCTCTTGAACGCCATCTTCGCCTTCATCGTGATGACCATCCTGGGGATTCCCTTCAGCGTCCTGCTGGCATTCGTCGTGGCGCTGCTCGCCTTTATCCCGCTCGTGGGCGGCATGATCGCCGCCGTCGTTGTAATCCTCGTGGCCCTCACCGCAGGGTGGCAGACGGCCGTTGTCTACGCGATCGCCTATTTCGCCTACCTCCAGTTCGAGGCCTACTTCATCTCGCCGCGCATCATGCAGCGCGCAGTCGCAGTGCCGGGCGCGGTGGCCGTCATCTCCGTTATTGCCGGCGGCAGTTTGCTGGGCGTCCTGGGCGCACTGATTGCCATTCCCACCGCGGCCGCCATCATGCTGCTCATCAAGGAAGTCTTCATTGTCCGCCAGGACCGGCACTGACGGTCGTGATGTGCCCATGAAGAAGCCCCTGAACCGTTTGGTTCAGGGGCTTCTTCATGTCCGGGATGTTCGCCACGAACCAGCCGGATCAGGCACTCGCCACAGGATCAGGCATTGGCCACCAGATCAGGCATTGGCCACCGACCCCGCCCACACACGCGGCAGTCCCTGGGCGCCGGCACCCGCCGGCGTGACGTCGTCGACGATCTCATCAAGGACGCGCGCCGCGTACTTTTCGCCCACCCAAAGGTGCTTGGCTCCGTCGACGCCAACAACCCGGGCCTGCGGCACCAGGCTGAACCGGCCGGCAGCCTCTTCCGGCTGCAGGTAGTCATCATGCTCAGGCACCAGGACCGTCAGCGGCTTGCCGGACTCCGCCCATTCCTTGAGGTGCACATCCGTGGCCCGATGCAGCGGCGGGGACAACAGAACCGCGCCTTCGATCCGGCTTGCCACCGGCTCCACCGCTCCATACATCAGCGCCAGTTCCGTCCCGAAAGACCACCCCACCAGCCAGCGGTTCGGCAGGCCGCGTTCGACGGCGAAACGCACAGCCGCCTCAACGTCGTACCGCTCACCTACGCCTTCTTCGAACTGTCCCTCACTTGTCCCGCGCGGAGATGATGTGCCACGGGTGTTGAAGCGAAGCACCGCGACGCCAGCCAAGGCAGGAAGCCTGTAGGAAGCCTTGCGGTAGACGTGGGAATCCATGAAGCCACCGTGCGTCGGCAACGGATGCAGCGTTATCAGCGTGGCCGTGATCTCCCCTGATTCCGGCAGGGCGAGCTCGCCCAGCAGGACCTTGCCGTCCTCGGTGGTGAATTCCACATTCTCGCGTTTGGCGGGAAGAACCGTTGAGGCACGGATCTCCGATGGCGCGTCCTGTGGGGTGAAAACGAACGAGGCGGGATCGAAAGTCATGCATCCAAGCCTAAGCGCATCAGCGGTAGCGGTACGTCCGGGTAGTCCAGCAATTGGTGTGCCAGTGGCGGCGCTCAGCCAACCCCGCGGCCTGGCCGAAGAGGTGGTTGTCGGACCACACCACCAGGTGGGCGATTCCCGGCAGGATCGCCGTTGAACAACCCGGGCAGATGTACTGCTTTTCCGCCTTCCTGGCCGTCATGGTCCGCACCATCCAGTCACCATCCGGAGCACTTTCGCGCCGGGCGATCCCCGCCCGGGCCCGCTCAAGATCGAGCTCCGGCACCGGTTCCGCCCATTTGCCTCCTCCACTGCCGGGACGTGGGCCGGACGCGTTGCGGCGGGGACGGTTGGAGCGGGGCATACCTCCATTCTGCCCCAGGCAACCGGGCATACGCGGTAATGTGGGGCGGGTGCGACTCGTCATAGCCCGTTGTTCTGTTGATTACGTTGGCCGCCTGAAGGCCCACCTCCCCCTCGCCACCCGGCTATTGCTGGTCAAGGCGGACGGCTCGGTGCTGGTGCACTCCGACGGCGGCTCCTACAAGCCGCTGAACTGGATGAGCCCGCCTGCCACACTGCGGGTGACCACCCCCGAGGAAACCGAGGTGGAAGAGGGAGTAGTGGAGCAATGGACGGTGCAGTCAGCCAAGACCGATGACCGCCTCATCATCAATATCTACGAACAACTCCACGACACCTCTCATGACCTGGGCACCGACCCGGGACTGATCAAGGATG
This sequence comes from Paenarthrobacter sp. C1, assembly GCF_049315185.1. Classification (NCBI taxonomy): domain Bacteria; kingdom Bacillati; phylum Actinomycetota; class Actinomycetes; order Micrococcales; family Micrococcaceae; genus Paenarthrobacter; species Paenarthrobacter sp. C1. The sequence continues at coordinate 3,042,748 of NZ_CP186052.1, forward strand.
GAGTCGAAGCGGACCTGCAGCGCCTCCTGGCCGAACAGATCGAGACCCTCGGTGCCGGTTACTCGCTGATCCGCCGCGAATACTTCACGGCGATCGGCCCCGTGGACATCCTTGCCCGCGACGCCTCCGGCGCCACAGTCGCCGTCGAACTCAAACGCCGCGGCGACATCGACGGCGTTGAGCAGCTCACCCGGTACCTGGAATTGCTCAACCGGGATCCTTTGCTGGCACCGGTCCGTGGCATTTTCGCCGCCCAGCAGATCAAGCCGCAGGCGAAAGTCCTCGCCAATGACCGCGGCATCGATTGCGTGACGCTCGATTATGACGCCATGCGCGGTGTGGATGACAGCGAGTCCCGCCTCTTCTGAGGACGCCTCGGGCTGAGTGTGCCCCGGGCCACTAGAATCGGAACATGACTGCCGCAACCCGTTTTGCCACATCGTCCGCGCCAAGCCATCAGATCATCAAAGGAACGCTGGTCAGCGACGGCGAGGTGGTGGAAGACGGCCTGCTGGCCATCGACGGGGACCGGATTGCCTACGCCGGTCCTGCCGATGCCTTTGACCAGGAAACCTTCGAAGGTTTCGAAGGGGCCATCCGCCTGGGAGTTCCCAGCGGCAGCTACCTCATTCCCGGCCTGGTTGACGTCCACTGCCACGGCGGCAACGGCGGCGACTTTCCGAGCGGCGCGGAAGTGGCGGCCCGCAAGGCCATCGAGTTCCTGCACCGTTCGGGAACCACCACGTTCCTTGCCAGCATGGTCACCGCTCCACGGGAGGACCTCCTGCGTGGCATCGAGCTTTTCGTGAAGCTCGCAGAGGAAGGGTTGGTCGCCGGAATCCATCTCGAGGGTCCGTTCCTCTCCCACGCGCGCTGCGGAGCCCAGAACCCGGACTACCTGCTCGAGCCGGACCTGGAACTCATGGATGAGTTGGTGGCCGCTGCGGCCGGCAAGCTCGCCACCATGACATACGCCCCGGAACTCCCCGGCGCGGCCGCACTGGTGGACCTCATGACTTCCCATGGCGTGACGCCTTCCTTGGGGCACACGGACTGTGACGACGCCACCGCCACGGCGTCGTTGGCCGCCGCCCGCGAAGGGCTTGAGTCAGCAGGTTTCGACGGCGTGAGTTCACTCCCGACCGTCACCCACCTTTTCAATGGGATGCCTCCGATGCATCACCGCGCGCCAGGACCCGTGGCTGCGTGCCTTCGCATGGCGCAGGAGGGCAAAGCCGTGGTCGAACTGATCGCCGATGGGACGCATCTGGACCCCAGCATGGTGGCCACCGTCTTCCAGCTGGTCGGTGCGGCCAACGTTGTCCTGGTGACCGACTCCATGGCGGCGGCCGGCCTTTCCGACGGCAGTTACATGCTTGGCCCGTCCCCGGTCACGGTCAGCAGCGGCGTAGCCACGCTCGATGCCACCGGTTCGATCGCGGGGGGCACCGCTACGCTCCTGGACGTTGTCCGCAAAACGGTGGCCGCCGGCGTCGCCCTTCCTGATGTCGTCTGTTCCGCCACCGCAGTGCCGGCCGCGGTCCTGGGCCTTTCGGATGAAATTGGCGGGCTGCGGCGCGGACTGCGTGCCGATGTTGTTGTCACCAATGAGGACCTTGAACTGACCCGTGTGATGCGCAACGGGCAATGGTTGTCTTAGAGAAGTCAGGGGTAATTGCAGGCAACCATGCGTTACCTTCTTTTTACCTAAATTTTTCTCAAATACGCCTAAAGACCGTTGACCTCCGGCAGAGCACATGAAAGTGTTGTAGCAGTCTTTGTGTAGGTGGTTTTCATGCTCGCAAGACGAGTTGCGAGCGTGAAGCTCCTGCGAATCCGACCAGGTCCGCCTGGGAGGAATTCAGGTCTTCTCGCGGAGTAACAAGGCCGGTACGAAGTGTATCGGACTGAAGTTCCATAATGAGGAGATATACATGGCACTGGGAACCGTAAAGTGGTTCAACGCTGAAAAGGGCTTCGGCTTCATCACCCCGGACGACTCGGATGGGGACGTTTTCGTTCACTACTCCGAGATCCAGACCGGTGGTTTCAAGACCCTCGATGAGAACCAGCGCGTTCAGTTCGAGATCGGCCAGGGCGCCAAGGGCCCCCAGGCCACCGGCGTTACCGTCGTCTAGTCTTAACCGTTGATTTCTGCTTCCCGCAGAAACGACAAACAGGTTGGCCCTGGCTTTCGAGCCGGGGCCAACCTGTTTAAATCCGGGTTCAACGGCATAAGGCAGTTCAATAGCCCGCCGCCGGGTCCCATTACGACAGTGACTGTTACTAAACGTGAAGAAAGCGAAGAAAGGGCAACGATAAAAGGATTGACAATTCAACCAACCAATGTCCGGAGCAGCCTGGCGGAATGTCGAACCGACAGCCCGGGAAGGTATGCCCGGCTGAGTGCCCGTCCCATTGCGGGCAGGTGCAGCGGGTCCTGGTAGTACATGTACAGCGTCCGGTACTCGGGTTGGAATCGTGACTTAAAGGACGCAAGGGACCGAAACCCATAAACGGGCTCCAAGGCCTGACCCACGACATCCAGCAGACCCGCCAGGCCTTTGGCCTGCTGTTCGATCTCACCCTTTTCCCGGGCAAGCGGCGAGCCCGACAGGGAGATGACTTCCACTGAATCGCGCAAGTGGAGGACAGCCGAGGCGATGAGGAATTCCATCACCCCGGGGAAGGCATCGCCGCGCCGTCGCATGAAGTCCAGAGTCCAGCTGACGATCTTCCCGTCTTCGAAAACCGGCAGCCAACTGGTTACGCCATGGACATGGCCGGCGTCATCCACCGCTACGCCGCAGAGGACCTCATCGTCCTCGAGCTCATCCAGGCCTCCCAATGTGAAGCCCATTTCCGGGATCTTCTTTTGGGCCGCCCATTCCTCGGACACCTCACTGATCTGCGTGCGTATGCCATTGGGCAGCTCAGAGAACCTGCTCCAGCGTGCCGTAATGCCCAACTTCGCCGCTCGGTTCAGGGAGGTCCGGACGTTCTGCCATTCCTTGCCGCGGAATTCCAAGCCCCGGATCCGCAAACGGGTTTCCTGGGCGACCGCCACCCGGCGGAAGCCCCGCGCCTCCAGCATGGGCCACAGCTCATCGGTACAGGAGTAAAGGCAGGGGATCAGCGCGTGCTGCGAGCAGTACTCCAGGAAGCCGCCGGCTGTTTCCACATGTTTCCCGGCCGGCCCGAACGGACCCGCCATCGTCAGGGCCACGTGCCCGTGTTGCTGGTAGGCCACTCCCCCGGTCCCGTCCGGTGCAAACCAGTACTTGTTCGGCTCCCACAGCGCCATCCACGACAATGAGTCGCCCCCGGACTTCACTAGGTGACGGGCCTGCCAACGCGCCTCGTGGTCACGGCCTCCCGTATGGTTCCCTCGGATGAAAAGGACCCATACCCCAACCAGCGCGACCAGCCAGAAGACAGTGCCGGAATAGGAGAACAGGAACACTTCCAGCACGTCACGCTCGGCGAAGACCTTCCGGTAAGCCCCCGGAAGCGGAACAGGAAGATATTGCCTGGCAAGCTCCGAAGCCAAGCCGAGGAGGCCACCGTCCCGTGACATGCCCCCGGAGGAAAACCACACGATGCAATAGGCGAGACCAAGCCCGGCGCCGGTCAGGCCAACAGACCAGAACACCCTGCGCCGGAGACGGTGCGCGGAGACAACACGGAAGTGTCCCCGATAGGCGAACAACAGCACAGCGAGAATCAGGGGCACCAGCACCAGCGGGATGAGGTGCACTACGGCCGAGCTCATCATCCCTGAATGCGGACGGCCCTGTGGCCTTGGGATGGTGGCAAAAAGTCCCAGGTAGATGGCCGAAAGCACAACCACGAGCACCTGCACGCCTACCGCGATGCCCAGCGCGAGACGGCGTCCGCGCCTCATCCCGTCAGCGCAGATCAGCAGGAGCACCACAGGCACCACGGCCAACGCCAGTCCGAAGGGACCTGTGTAGCCTTGGCGTCCCAGCTCCAAACAGGAGACATCGATGCTGCCCCCGCAGTTGCTCTCAAGCTGGCCCAGTGTAGGTATCGGATTGAGGATGACATCCCGGAGCAAGGCCAACGGACCCGAAGGGCTTTTCGCAGCCGCGGTCACGATAGGACCCACCGCAAAAATTGCCATCGTCAGAGACAGCAGGTTCCGGACTTCCCTGCCTGTGGACCTGTGCAGGTGGAGATGCCCCTGGCTGCTTTGGGTCCACCAGCCCGCCGCCAAACCGATCAAGGCTCCGAGGAAGCCCACCACCGTTTCCGCGTGGCCCACGTACAACACAAGGAGCAAGGAAATTGACAGCACCACTGTCCGCAGGCGTCGTTGCCACAGCATGGGAAGGAGCGCGCTGGCCGCCAAACACGTGGACAGGACTGCTGCATAGGGTCCGATCAGCCGGGTTTCGGCCATCCGGGCCAGCCAATCGTCGTCGAAGGCTTGCGCGACCTGCGTGACCAACAGAAATGCCGACACACTGGCAAACTGGCTACCGAAAAATACAGCCGCGGTCTTGAACGAGCCGAAGCGCCGTTCGGCAAGCCCTAGAAGGAAGACGATCATCAGGACAGCAGTGACGTAAGCCAAGGGGTTGGTCGTGAAGAAGAGCGAGGTCCAAATCGACCACCACTCACCCGATTTGAGACCAGCCAGGCTGACGCCTGCCACCCGCAGCCAGGTGTCCGGAGGCCCCGTGACGAAGCTGCCGGAGATGATGGATAGCGCCACAAACAGCGCCAGGACGCCGACGGTGAAAGGGGTGCGCCGGACGTGCTGCGCGGCCTGCCGCAATGCAGGCAAGATGACCCCTCTGACAGCAAGGCTCACTTGCGCAGCCCCCAACGCGTGGCGAGGAAGTCCAGGCCACCCGGCATTCCGCGCACTACGGCGTCCCAGGAATGACCAGCGTTCCGGATGGTGTGCTCTTCGGTTTGGAAACCGGCGCTTGCGGCACTTTGGGCCAGTTCGTGCATGTAATTGGTGAACTCGTTGTCCGTTGCGCCGGCGGCGAAGTACACACCGCTGCCGGCAAAGGTGCGCTCCCCCATCAACGCCAAAGGCGTCCGGGATTCAAAAGCCGCGACGTCGCCGTCGAACGAGTCCGCAATGGTCTTGTTGCGGTCCTTGGCGAGGGCAGGCTCACGCTCCGCCGAGAAAGCCAGTACCGATGGAAAAATGTCCGGGTGTGCCGTGCCCATTTGCAGCGCACACGTCCCGCCGAAGGAGAATCCGCCCACAGCCCACTGCTTGTGGTCCGCGGAAACGTCAAGGTTCTCGGAAATCCAGGCTGGAACGTCCTTCGAAAGGTATGTGTCTGCAGGGGCTATCCGGCTGTCCATGCACATGGTGTTGGCGCTGCCGGACCCGTTGGGATCCACCACCACGGTTACCGGTGAAATGCCCTGATGGGCTTCAGCGAACCGGTCCATTTGTGCCCGCAGCTGACCGCCCGTCAACCAGTCCGCAGGGCCACCGGGTTGACCGGAAAAAAGGACCAGCACGGGAAGGACAGGCCGAGGGGTGGTCTGATATGCCGGCGGAAAGTAGATATACGCTTCGCGGGCACTGAAGCCCGACACAGATCCGGGAATCGCGGCCTTACGCAGAATGCCGTTGGACGGCATGGACTCAGGTGCCTTCCATGCCGAAGCCAAGGGACCGGGAGTGGAACCGGGAGAACGCTTGAGGCTCTGCTCCAGCGGTTGGATGCGTGCAACAGCGGTGCCCAGGAGGTCGGCCACCGTATTGTTCAACCCGAAATACAGATTAACTTGGACAGCGCTGAGCAAGATGACCCCAAGCATAGCCAGGGTACTGAACCCGCGACCCTTCCAGGAATTACGCGGAAAACGTGCGGCACAGAGCAGGACGGCCGCAACTGCCGGGACGGACCAGGCCACCGTCTCGAACGGGAGGTTCTCTGAAAACGCGGCCAGCACGTCCACGAGGATCCAGTGGACCAAAGTCACCAGGCCGATGGAAGCCAACAGGGAGGCGGGAACAAGTAAAAACCAGGACCGCTTCCGCCGCCACAGCAGGTAGGCTGCCCCTGCCACGCCGCAAACGATGCTGAACCACAGAAACGGGCCACTGACGAGGCTGACGTCCAACAGGAAGTCCATAACGCCTAACGCCAGGTTCCGACGCCGATAACCGGCCCGGCCTCCAGCCAGGAGGACAGCCCGGCATAGGCATCAAAGTTCATCGCAAGCATGAACTTCTTGCCTTCGTACTGCAGTTCAACCACTACGACCCCGGGCTGGACTTTGACGAGCTCGTCCTCAGTCGGTTGGCGGCGCCCGAGGAGCTCCAGTGAACTGCGTTTGAACTTATGTTTGGGCACCACACTCAGCGACATCAGGCGGAACCACTCGAGATCATTGTCCTGATAACGACAAACCCCCATCTGCCAGCTGTTTCCAGCCGTGCAAATGGAGGCGTCGATCGTGCCGAGGGCGCGCCGCAGATTGAAGCGGCGCACCCCCAAAAGGCACAGTGAAATGATCAGCAACGTGAACGCTGTTGCCAAGGCGATGAACGGAATGAGGGAATCGTCCATCAAGGTCGTGCTATCGGATCCCCGCTGTAGCCGCTTCGCCCAGTTTGGCGTTGTCAGCAACAATGACCACGCGATCGTTGTCCACGGAGAAGAACCCACCGTCAACAACTACAGCGATCCGGTCACCGGAAACCGGCTGGATTGCCAGCTCGCCCTCGGCCATGATGGCCAAAAGGGGCGAGTGGCCCGGCAGGATTCCGATTTCACCATCGCTGGTGCGGGCCTTCACCATCTTGGCCGCTCCGGACCACACGAAGTGGTCCGCCGCGACAATCTCAACCTCGAGCTCAGCCATACTACTTGGTCTGTTCCTGGATCTTGGCCCAGTTGCGCTCGACGTCATCCAGGCCGCCGACGTTGAAGAACGCCTGCTCTGCGATGTGGTCCAGCTCGCCGTCGCAGATGGCGGTGAAGCCTTCGACGGTGTCCTTGATGGACACGGTGGAGCCTTCGACGCCGGTGAACTGCTTGGCGGTGTAGGTGTTCTGGGAGAGGAACTGCTGGATACGGCGTGCACGCGACACGACGATCTTGTCCTCTTCCGACAGTTCGTCAACACCGAGGATGGCGATGATGTCCTGGAGTTCCTTGTTCTTCTGCAGGATCTGCTTAACACGGACAGCCGTGTTGTAGTGGTCCTTGCCGATGTACTGAGGATCCAGGATACGGGAGGTCGACGTCAGCGGGTCAACGGCCGGGTACAGACCACGGGAGGCGATTTCACGGGAAAGTTCCGTGGTCGCGTCGAGGTGTGCGAAGGTCGTGGCCGGAGCCGGGTCGGTGTAGTCATCAGCCGGCACGTAGATGGCCTGCATCGACGTGATGGAGTGACCCTTGGTGGAGGTGATGCGCTCCTGGAGCAGACCCATCTCATCAGCAAGGTTCGGCTGGTAGCCCACGGCGGACGGCATACGGCCGAGCAGCGTGGAAACTTCCGAACCTGCCTGCGTGAAGCGGAAGATGTTGTCGATGAAGAGCAGCACGTCCTGGTTCTGGACATCGCGGAAGTATTCCGCCATTGTGAGCGCGGACAGGGCCACGCGCAGACGCGTTCCCGGCGGCTCATCCATCTGGCCGAAGACAAGGGCGGTGTCCTTGAGGACGCCGGCCTCTTCCATTTCAACCCAGAGGTCGTTACCTTCACGGGTACGCTCGCCGACACCGGCGAATACGGAAGTACCACCGAAGTTGCGGGCAACACGGGTGATCATTTCCTGGATCAGAACGGTCTTGCCCACGCCGGCGCCGCCGAAGAGGCCGATCTTTCCACCCTTGATGTACGGGGTGAGAAGGTCGATGACCTTGATGCCGGTCTCGAGCATCTCCGTGGAGCCCTCGAGGGAAGCAAAGCTCGGAGCCTTGCGGTGGATCGGCCAGTAAGCGTCGGCCTTGATCTCGGACTCTTCAACGTCCAGCGGCTTGCCGAGTACGTTGAAGATGTGGCCCTTGACGCCGTCGCCAACGGGCACGGAGATCGGAGCGCCGGAGTCCTGGACGGTGGTGCCGCGGACGAGTCCGTCGGTAGCCTGCAGGGAGATGGCGCGGACGAGGTTGTCACCCAGGTGCTGGGAGGTCTCGAACGTGATGGTCTTGGTCTGACCGTTGAGAGTAATCTCGGTGGTCAGAGCGTTGTAAATCGAGGGGATTGCGTCAGCCGGGAATTCGACGTCGACAACCGGACCAATAACACGGGCAATGCGGCCGGTGGCACCGGCCGTTGCTACGTGTTCGGTAGCAGTGGCAGTCATCTCTCTCACTTCACTCAGTAGATGGCGTGGGTTAAGTTTATCTGTTTGTTGCAGGTGCGGCTTCGAGCCGAATCCGTTGCAGGCTAGGACGCGAGAGCGTCGGCGCCGGCCACGATTTCGGAAAGCTCCTGCGTAATCTCGGCCTGGCGGGCCGTGTTGCGAAGGCGCGTGTACTTCTTGATCAGATCCGTCGCGTTGTCACCGGCCGACTTCATTGCACGCTGGCGGGCTGCGAGCTCGGAAGCTGCTGCCTGCAGCATGGCTGCGAAGATGCGGGACTCGATGTAACGCGGAAGCAGTGCGTCAAGCACCTGCTCTGTTTCCGGTTCAAACTCGTACAACGGCAACAGCTCGGACTCCGAGGTTGCTTCCTCTTCGACGACCTCCAGCGGAAGCAGACGGATAACCGTCGGTTCCTGCGTCACCATGGACTTGAAGCGGGTGTAGACAACGTGGATTTCATCCACGCCACCCTCTTCGAAATCAGTGGAGAAGTCTTCGAGAAGTGCAGCTCCGACTTCCTGCGCGGTTTCGAATTCCGGTGCGTCCGTGCCACCGGTCCATACGCGGGCGTAGGACCGATTGCGGAAATCGAAGTACGCCTGAGCCTTGCGGCCAACCAGGTACGCCTTGACTTCCTTGCCTTCTGCGTGAAGAAGCTCGAAGAGACCTTCAGCCTGCTTGAGCACGCTCGCCGAGTAGGATCCTGCAAGGCCACGGTCCGATGTAACGATCAGGACTGCGGCGCGGCGGATCTGCTCCGGTTCGGTGGTCAGCGGGTGGTCGATTTCGCTCTGAGTTGCGACAGCAGAAACGGCGCGGGTAATCGCGTTCGCGTAAGGCAGTGAAGCTGCTACGCGGGCGCGGGCCTTACCGATGCGCGAGGTAGCGATCAGTTCCATCGCCTTGAAGATCTTGCGCATCGACGTCGTCGAGCTGATCTTCTGACGGTAGACCCGAATCTGGGCTCCCATACTTATCCTTTCCTAAGTTCCCGATGTGCTGCCCTGCCGGGGCCCTTGCGGACCCCGGCAGAGCAGGTTATCGAAACTAGCGCTTCTGCTTGACGATCTTTTCCTGGTCGACGTCGCCGCCGGAGATCGCTGCGTGCTCTTCGTGGCCAGCGCCAACCAAGTGGTTGTCGCCTTCGCCGAAGAAGCCCTTCTTGAAGGACACAATGGCTTCCTTCAAAGCTGCAGCGGTGTCGTCATCCAGGACGTTGGTCTGTGCCAGCGTGGTCAGGATGGAGGACTTGTGCGTGAGGTGCTCCAGGAACTCGGACTCGAAGCGGCTGATGTCCTCAACCGGAACGTCGTCCAAGTAGCCGTTGGTGCCGGCCCAGATGGAAACAACCTGATTCTCGACAGGGAACGGCGAGTACTGGCCCTGCTTCAGCAGTTCCATGAGGCGTGCACCACGGGTCAACTGCTGACGGGAAGCAGCATCCAGGTCCGAGGCGAACATGGCGAATGCCTGCATGTCGCGGTACTGGGCCAGGTCCAGCTTCAAGGTACCGGAGACCTTCTTCATGGACTTGACCTGTGCAGCGCCACCAACGCGGGAGACGGACACACCAACGTCAACAGCGGGGCGCTGGTTGGCGTTGAAGAGGTCCGACTGGAGGAAGATCTGACCATCGGTAATGGAGATCACGTTGGTCGGGATGTAAGCGGAGACGTCGTTTGCCTTGGTCTCGACGATCGGAAGACCGGTCATCGAACCTGCACCGAGCTCGTCGGAGAGCTTGGCACAACGCTCCAGCAGACGGGAGTGCAAGTAGAAAACGTCACCCGGGTATGCTTCGCGTCCCGGCGGACGACGCAGCAGAAGGGACACGGCGCGGTAGGCTTCGGCCTGCTTGGACAGGTCATCGAAGATCACCAGAACGTGCTTGCCGCCGTACATCCAGTGCTGGCCGATGGCCGAACCTGCATACGGCGCCAGGTACTTGAAGCCAGCAGGGTCGGACGCCGGGGACGCCACGATGGTGGTGTACTCCAGCGCGCCGTGGTCCTCGAGGGTCTGGCGGACGGCTGCGATGGTGGAAGCCTTCTGGCCAACACCGACGTAGACACAGCGAACCTGCTTGGTGACATCTCCGGAAGCCCAGTTGGCCTTCTGGTTGATGATGGTGTCGACGGCGATGGCCGTCTTACCGGTCTGGCGGTCACCGATGATCAGCTGACGCTGGCCACGGCCGATCGGGATCATGGCGTCGATAGCCTTGAGGCCGGTCTGCATCGGTTCGTGAACCGACTTGCGTTCGGTGACGCCCGGAGCCTGGAGTTCCAGTGCACGGGTGGCCTCGGCCTTGATCTCGCCGAGGTCGTCGATCGGCTGGCCCAAGGGGTCGACAACGCGACCCAGGAAGGCATCGCCAACCGGAACGGACAGGATTTCACCGGTGCGGTGAACTTCCTGGCCTTCTTCAATACCGGTGAAGTCACCGAGGATAATGACACCGATCTCGCGGACGTCAAGGTTCTGGGCCAGGCCCAGCGTGCCATCTTCGAAGCGAAGCAGCTCGTTCGCCATGACCGAGGGAAGACCCTCAACACGGGCGATGCCGTCACTTGCGGTGGTCACACGACCAACCTCTACGCGCTCTGCGTTACCGGGTTCGTAGGACGCCGCGAACTCGTTCAACGCATTACGGACGTCGTCGGCGTTGATGGTCAATTCGGCCATCTGCAGTCCCTGCTCTCCTGTTTTCGTGATCATCGTTGCTCACGATGACCGGGTTTTATATCAGTTAAGTTGTGCTTTGTCTTCGCTAGCCAGCGAGCTGACGGCGGAGTTCGCTGAGGCGGGCAACTACCGAAGCGTCGAGCACTTCGTCACCTACCTGGACACGGATTCCACCGATCAGTGCGGGGTCAACATTTACGTTGACCTTCAGTTCGCGGCTGTACAGGGCGTCAAGTCCGGTCTGCAGACGGCTGGCCTGCGTTTCCGTCAACGGACGGGTAACGCTGACAGTTGCAATCCAGCGCTGCTGACGCTTGGCTGCAAGCTTGGCGAATGACTCGACGAGCTTGCTCGGCTTGACACCGCGCGGCTGCGTAACTGCCTGGCTGATGAGAACCTTGGCTTCCTCGCTGCTGCCAGGAACAAGCTTCTCGGCCAATGCAATCTTCGCCGCGGGCGATGCCTGCGGCTCAGACAGAGCACGTTGTACTTCGTGGCTGGAGGCGACGGCCTGGTTGAAGGCAAACAGATCGTTTTCCAGCTCTTCCAGCCCCGTGATACCGGAGGCAGAAACGGCCGACTTGTTTTCAGCTACGGCAATGACCACCGTGGCGGCAAGCGTCTCGAGTGCATCGCCGATATCGCGGGCCGATGCCCAGCGTGAGCCGGCCAATCCACCTGCAATCTCAGCAGCATCAGCGGAGACTTTTCCGCCAACCAGCTGCTTGACCAGCGCCGACTTTTCGTCTCCTGAACGGGACGGGTCAGTCAGGGCGCGGCGCAAGCCAGCCGAGCTGTCCACCGTTCCCAGGATTCCGAAGAGGTCCTTAGCCAACTGCAGCGAAGCGAAGGGAAGCTTGGCTTCCAACTGCGCCAGCGCTGTGGTCAGCGATTCGCTCGATATACCTGCCATTATTTAGCTGCACCTGCGCTCTGGGTCTCCAGATCTGCCAGGAAGCGGTCCACGACGCGGGCGGCGCGCTCGTCGTCGGTGAGTGCTTCACCAACGATGCGGCCGGCCAGGGTGGTGGCCAGGGTGCCGACCTCGGAACGAAGCGAGACAACAGCTGCCTGGCGCTCCGATTCGATGGCGGCGTGTGCCTGCTCGGTGATGCGTGCAGACTCCGCTGCAGCCTTGGCCTTCAGGTCCGCGAGGATCTGGGCGCCTTCGGCGCGTGCTTCTTCGCGGATGCGGTTGGCCTCGGCCCGGGCGTCGGTGAGCTGCTGCTTGTATTCTTCAAGTGCAGCAGATGCCTCAGCCTGGGCCTTCTCAGCCTTGGCGATACCGCCTTCGATGGCTTCCGCCCGCTCTGCGAACGTCTTCTCGAACATCGGGACAACAAACTTGACCACGATGAACATGAGAACGGCAAAGCTGATTAGGACAACGCCCATTTCCCAAAGGTTGGGAGTGAGGGGGCTGACCTCTTCGCCCTCTGTGGCGGCTGAGATGATCAGCTGATTCATATTTCACCCGTCGTTTTCTACTCGGTTCTGGATGTTCGCTCGTTATGAAGTCTGGCTAGAGAACGAGCGCGAAGACCAGGCCGAGAATGGCGAGGGCTTCAGTCAGGGCGAGGCCCAAGAACGCGATGGGCTGCAGGACGCGCTGAGCTTCCGGCTGGCGTGCAACACCGTTGATGTATGCGGCGAACACGAGGCCAACACCGATACCACCGCCGATTGCGGACAGACCGTAACCTACGAGGTTGAGAGTGCCTTCCATTTTTCTTCCTTTCAAGATGCCAGCTCTGTGGCAGGTTGTTTGGGTTGCTTCATCCCCGCTGCGGGGGAAGTTGAGGGTGCCTAGTGGCTATCGGCGTGAAGCGCGCCTTCAATGTAGATAGCCGTCAACAGCGTAAAAACGTATGCCTGCAGCACCATAATCAGCGCCTCCAGCATGTACATGGCAATCGCGCCGACAAGGATCAACACCGATGTGCCCTGGAGCAGGATGTTCTCCTGGGAGATCAGGAATTCGATACCCGCGCCAGCGATCATGACGATCAGGTGTCCTGCCAGCATGGTTGCGAACAGACGAAGGCTGTGCGTAACGGGGCGGACGAGGAAGTTGGAGATGATCTCGATCGGAATGATCAGCGGCAGGATGTATGCCGGAACTCCAGAAGGAACCGTGGCCAACTTGAAGTAGCGCAGACCGTTCTTCTTGATGCCAATGGCAATCCACGTGATGTAGACGATGGCTGCCATCACATAGGTACCGCCTACGTGAGAGAAGGTAGGAAGCTGAATGTACGGAATTGCTCCGTAAATGTTGTTCACCAGGATGAAGAAGAACAAACTGAACAGCAGCGGGACGTACTTCATGAAGTCCCTGCCACCGATGATGTCCTTGGCGATGCTGTTCCTCACGAAGCCGTAGGCCATCTCGCCTGCGAACTGCAGCTTGCCAGGAACCAGCTGCTGCTTACGTGCAGCTATCACAAAGAAGGTAGCAATGATGACGACCGAAAGGATCACCAGCAGCATCTGCTTCGAGAATCCTTCTGCCGCACCCCACGGCAGGATTGCCGGCAAATGCATTTCGTTAATACCAGGAGGGGCAAACTCTCCTGAGTCTTTGGCCGGGAGCGCAAGCGCGATCAACGCGTTTCCTCTCTGCAGTGTCCATCATTGGGCGTTTGGTGGGTTCCTGCAGAAGCATGGCCTGCTGGTTCCCTTGTGAAATTATTTGGCATTGCTGGGACCGTCTTTGGACGGGCCGCTGGCAGCACGGTCGCCACCAGTTCGTTTTTTGCTGCCGGTGAGGCCATGCATGTAGGACAAGTAAAATCCTCCGAGAGCTCCAAGCAGAGCGCCTGCGAGCACAATCCAGCGGGTACCCCACAGATTATCCAGACCCCACCCTATCAAACTCCAGACGATGATTCCGCCAGTTATATAGCTGAATACGGCCATACCATCGTTGTAGCCCGCACCACCGCTACCCACTTCTTGACCGGCCCTTTGGCCGGATCGCTTTGGCTCAGACATCGCCGGTTCTTTCACTGGAGTTGGGGTCGTTGAAGGTTTGAAGGCGCGCCTTGCTGAAGCCATAGAGCTCAGCAGCCTGCCACATAACCACGGTCACAATGGCACCGATCACGAACCACCGCGAGTGCAGCCACTCAGGTCTGCCGATCGCGAAAAGTATTACGGCGAAAGCGACGACCTTTACGAAGTATGTAGCAACGAACAAGCCAATGGCCCCGGAGGGATTATTTCGTCCTACGTAGTGGCCCACCAACAGACTGATGCCGAAGAACACCATCACCAGCAGTCCACCAAGAACCTCCGACAGAGCACCCGCTGGGCCGTCCATGAGGGCGGCCAAGGCAGCAGCAACGAGCAGACCTGCCGATCCCACAATGGTGCTGAGCTTTAGAAGATGCAGCCAAAGCGAGGGCGTGGCACCGGAAGCTTCAAGAGGACCATTGCCCGGCTCAGGCCCGGGCTCGGCGTTTGAAGCCATGGAGATCCCTATCGTCATCTGTAAAAGGGGAAGTGTGCAGCAATGCACTGCACCTGAATTCTACACGAGATAGAACAGGTGCAGGCCATGCCAGCAGTTTTCCACCTAATGGTCACCGCTGACACGCCAAGCCAACTGATGCCGAAGAGACTGACTCGCGCATCGCACGCCAGATGTTCACAGAGGCCAGTCTTCGCAGCCATGCACTCAATGCGCGGACGCCCTACCCTCGCGGAGTGTGGGATTCCCACCTCTTCAAATCACGCAAAAGAACCCGGTTCCAGCTAGCGCTGAAACCGGGTCCTCTTGTACTTCCAACCCTGATCGACTCCTGCTGGCTAGCAGGATCCAATGGCATAAATATTAATGATCGGATTCCACAACGGACTAGTAATTCCGTCGGTCACACCCGGGTTGAGGCACCTCGTGTCGCTGCCAACATTGTAGTCGAGCCGGACAAGCACCTTGCCCGAACCGCAGTGGTTGTAAGCCGACGTCTGACCCGCGATCCAGTAGCTGGTGCCTAGAAAGCCACACGCCGTAGCCGTAGTTGATGCCTGAGCTTCCACGGCACTTCCAGTTCCGGCTGAGGCCTGAGCAGACATAGGCGCCAACGCCACCGAACCCAAGGCCAGTGCCCCGACAGCGGCAATCTTTGCAAATCGTCCCATACTTTTGACTCCCCCAAATATCGATCCCGAGTTGCAGGATCACCGAATGCCCATCGCTTGACATCACTTTTACATCATTTGCAATGGACTTGACTGCACCATGGTTACAGGCTTGTCACAAGTTGTCAAACAATGGGAACGCTGCAGACCCTGTTGGTGAAATGGGGTGCGCGGTGAGGGTTCCGTCAGGATCAGCCCCGTCCAAAGTCCAGCTCGGCAACTTGAAACTTAGAGAGCGGAGTCGTTCTTGGTCCGGCGAATGTAAGGCCACGCCGTCACGACAGCCATGACCAGCGCGGCGGCGATGACGATGATCAGCACCATTTGCCAGGGGAACACGGCAAAGGCGACGCCACCGAAGGCCAGGATGCAGGTCCACACGTACAACATCACGACGGCGGTGCGGTGCGAGTAGCCCAGGTCCACCAGCTTGTGGTGAAGGTGCCCGCGGTCAGCCGACCACGGAGACTGCCCCCGCGCTGTTCTCCGGACAACTGCCATGCCCAGATCCAGGAGGGGAAGGGATAGGACGGCAAACGGCAGCAGGATAGGAACGATCGTGGGGATGCCGTTCGCGCGGTCATACAGGCCGGAACCGATTTGTCCCGTGGCAACGACGCCAGCAGAGGCCATGAGGAGTCCGATGAGCATCGCCCCGGAGTCTCCCATGAAGATCTTCGCCGGGAACCAGTTGTGGGGCAGGAAGCCAATGCAACTGCCCACCAGGATGGCCATCAGGAGGGTTGCGAGGTCCGAGTTGTCGGTGGAGGGGTTGTTCCGGTGGACCCAGTAGGCGGTGAGGAAGAACGCTCCTCCCCCGATGATGGCCACGCCGGCCGCCAGGCCATCCAGCCCGTCAATGAAGTTGACGGCATTCATCGTGGTCACGATCAAACCTGTGGTAAGGACTATCTGGACTACTTCGGAGTCCAGGAAAATGGGTTCGGGAATGAACGGCACTACGGACATCCGAACGCCCCAAATGGCCACGATGAAGGCGGCAGCGCCCTGGCCCAGGAGTTTGATCCACCAGCGGATATCCAGGATGTCGTCGGCGACCCCCACCGCCACAATCACCACGGCACCTGCCAGGATTCCCCAGGGAGCATCGTTGTGCCTGAAGATGTCCTTGACGAAGAAGGAGTTGGACGCCACCACAAGTGCGGCGAAAAAACCCACGAAAATACCCAGGCCGCCAAGCTTCGAGATCAAGGCGGAGTGCATGTCACGGCTTCGGATGGGCTGGTACAAACGAAGCTTGTTTCCGACGACGCGGGCGCCCCATGTTCCCGCGTAGGCCACAACGGCGGCCGTGAGTGCCATCAGCAGATACATGATCATGGGGCGACTCCATGGAGCAGCCCGCTGGACGTTGCGGACACCTTGACCAGGGCACGCGGCCCGGGCGCTGCAGAGAGGGGCAACTCAGGGCAGCTCAGGGTGTGGAATTCTGTCAGTGGATAAATGGAACTACTCCGTCGCCATGCCTGCACCGGCTGTGCCGAATGTTGCGGGATTTCTGTGGACTCTAGTCACGATACTAATGCCAATGGCCGTGACCACCCTGTGACGCAGCCGCAAGGCCGCAGCTTGTTTTGGCTGCGACCTGGCTGTTTGGGTGTTACCGGGCGGGCTCCTGGACGTCGCGCAGAGAGTAGATTCCGTCCAGTACCTCCGCGTTCGAACGCGGAGCCCTCAAGGCGTGCCGCAGGCCCTTGAAAAGCCCGTCCAACAGTACCCTGCGGTTGGACGAAGCAGCGATGGTCCGCGTCCAGTTGCGGAGCGAAGCCCCCGTGAACAGGACTTTTTCCCAAGGGGCCAAAGCGTTCGAGCGGGTGTAAACCCAGAGCTTGTTCCGCACCTCGTAGTAGAAGCGAGGCCCAGGATCTGCTCCTGCGTCGCCGAAGACTTTCGTATGGTGGTTGGCCACGGACGCGTTCGTGGTCAAAGCGATCCCCCGACGGGAAATCCTGGCCGTGTACTCGAGGTCGTCGTTCCAGATGAAGTAATCTGCGATCGGAAGTCCGTGCTGTTTGATCTCTTCGGCACGGATCAGCACCGACACAAAGGAAGCACTCCGGATCTGCGTAGCCCCGATGCGGGCAGCGGCGCTACGGGCGTCGTCGCTTGCGCCCATCCGGGGACGCATTCTGTTCATGGGGTGGTCCCGTCCGTCGCTCCACACAACGCGGCTTGCTATGAATGCCGGGGCTTCCCCGGTCTGCTGCCGGTAGGCATCGGACACCTCGAGGGCTTCGCGCAGAGCGGCCGGCTGCGGTTCCGTGTCGTCATCCATGATCCACACGTGGTCCGCGTTGTGATCCAGAACGGCACGTTCCATACCGACGACGAATCCTCCTGCACCGCCAACGTTGGTGTTCAATGTGACGACGTCGGTTGTCACCGGTCCTTGGTACTGCTTGAGGAATTCGGCGGTTCCGTCGGTGGAAGCGTTGTCGACGACGACGATCGCATCCGGTACCCGGGTACCTGCGCTGATGCCCTCCAAAGTGGTCTGGAGGAGATCACGGCGGTTGAAGGTCACTACCACAGCGACCACGACAGCTTGGGACGTCATTTATTTGCCTCTGGTCTTGGATGGTTGGATACGGCGCCGAATCAGCAGGGCAGCCAGCTTCCACGGTTCAACAAATACCCGGTAGGCAACCCTCCCGGGGTGCAGAACCAGGCGCCAGGCCCATTCCAGCCCCAAGCGACCCAGCCAGCGAGGCGCGAGCTTCTGGACACCCGCCACCTGCTCAATGGCACCCCCGACTGCGCAGTAGACAGCAGGGGGAAGCTGACCCAGCCTGCGATGCAGGACTGTTTCCTGAAGCGGCATCCCGAGTCCCAGCAATACAAGTTGCGGGCGGAACCCCTTCAACCACTCCACGACGGCACTTTCCAAGGACTCATCCCATGCTTCACCGGGCATCCCGTCCACAGTCGCACCTGGGACGATGGATGCCAGCCGGGCAACCGCCTTGCTGTTCGCCTCGCGGCCGGCCCCGACGACGGCGACCCGCTGAAGTCCGGGAATCTTTCCCAACTCAGGAATCCAGTCCATGGAGCCGAGCCTGTAAGCCATGGTCCCCTCGCCAATCGGCTGCAGTTGCCGTTTGTGCGCGAGTCCCCACAACATGGCAACGGGAGCGCCGTCCAAGAGGACGATGGAACCCTCCTCATAGACCGCTCGAACATCAGGGTGCGAATGCACCAAGGTGACGCTGTGGAGATTATGTCCCAATACCGTACTTGTGGTTCCGGCCGCGAGGAGGCTGCCCATGGCATCGAGAAGTTCCTGGACGCGCATCGGAGTGGCGTCCACGTCGAGGACGGGGACGCGTTGGCGTGCTGGAATCATTCCGGCTGGTTTTCGCTTGCAGCCTGGGACTTCGCTGTTGCGGGTGCAGCGTCCTGAGCGGCGTTTTTCACCGAAGCAGGCTCCTCCGATGCTTCGACAGGCGGTTTCTCGCCGGTTTCGTCCGCGGGGGCCGGCTCCTCAGCAACGTCCTCGGTGGTTGGTTCCTGGGGGGCTTCCGGTTCAGCGGCAGCGACAGTCTCACCGATGCCAAGGATCGAGGGCACGATCTCCCGGAGGCGTTCAAGTTCTATGGCCCCCTGCCGCACCACGCGGAAAGGAGTGGATGTTGCATCAACAATCGTGGAAGGCACGGCGTTGGTACCCTTGACGGGCCGGAAGCCGCCTTCAAGGTATACCTCAACGGATTCAGCCAGCTGCAGGCGTGCCTCGGAAGCCGTCTGTGCTGCTTCCTGGCCGGTCCGGTTGGCGGATGAAACCGCCAACGGCCCCGTCATGCTCAATAGATCCAAAGCAAGGTGGTCATCCGGCATGCGAAGGGCTACGGTGCCCTTGGTATCGCCAAGGTCCCAGTCCAGGGACGGCTGCGCGTGCAGGATCAATGTCAACCCGCCGGGCCAGAAAGCCTGTGCCAATGCCCGCGCGTCAGCAGGTACATCAGTTGCCAGCCCGTCCAGGGCATTAACGCGGGGAATCAGCACGGGAGGGGGCATCTGCCGGCTGCGGCCCTTGGAAGCGAGCAACATGGTTACAGCCAAAGGAGAAAAAGCGTCGGCAGCAATGCCATAGACGGTGTCCGTGGGCATGACGATGCACTTCTTTTCGCTGATGGCGCGCTGGGCGTGCTGAAGTCCTTCAGCACGCTGGTCCTCGGAAGTGCAGTTGTAGGTTGTGGTCACAGCGCTATTCTTTCACTCATCAGGCGCGATGCTTGCCAGTACCGCGCTGGTTGCACGTTCTTTGCCGTTCAAGTCAAAGTGTGTGGTGATCTCTTGCCAGCGTCCGGCGCGTTGCAGCATACCGGCGATCCATTGTGCCTGGACTTCGGCGTGCTCCATCACGAAGTAGCCGCCCGGTTTCAGGAGCCGCGCCGCAGAGGCAGCTGCCGCCGTCGGAAGCTCCATACCGTCCGCTCCCCCACCGTACAGGGCTTCGGGAGGATCGTGGAGGGCGACTTCCGGTTCCGAGGGTATCGCCTCGGACGGGATGTATGGGGGGTTGGAGACGACGACGTCGAAGGTACCGTTGTGCTCAGGAAGGGCATCCCGGAGGTCGCCCTGGATCAACGAAACCCCCAAAGGTTCGAGATTTCGGGCCGCCCAGGCGTGCGCAAAGCTGCTGTATTCCACCGCGTGGACCTCAGCGCCGGGAACTTCGTGGGCTATCGAGCCTGCAATGGCACCCGAACCCGTACCGAGATCCACCACCTTCGGGTTTGCCATGCCCGAGACGTGGTCGATGACCAGTTGAACCACCGATTCCGTTTCCGGTCGGGGTATGAACACCCCCGGGCCCACGCGCAACTCCAGGTGACGGAAATACGCGACGCCCGTGATGTGCTGCAACGGAACCCGGGCCGCCCGCTCCAGCACCAAGTCCCCATAGCCATCAGGAGAGGGCGCATCGCCGAGGAGCATGGCACGGAGCCGGCCAAGCCCCACACCCAACAGGTGGTCGGCCAGCAACTCAGCGTCCACGCGTGGGCTGGGAACACCGGCGTCGGACAAAACGGCAGTAGCCTCGCGAACTGCGTCCGCGAGGCTCTGGCCTTGGTAAAACGTCATTAATGGACCCTGGATGCTGAAGTCGTAGGCGCTTGGGCTCGGCTATTCGCCGATGGCGTCCAGGCGTGCCTGCTCGTCTGCTTCAATTGCGGACTGGATGACGGGCTCAAGATCGCCATTCATGACGGCGTCGAGGTTGTAGGCCTTGTAGCCCGTGCGGTGGTCTGCGATGCGGTTTTCCGGGAAATTGTACGTGCGGATGCGCTCCGAACGGTCCATGGTCCGGATTTGCGATTTGCGCTGCTCGGAGTTGGCGGCGTCGATCTGTTCCTGCTGGTGGGCAAGGAGTCGGGCGCGGAGGACGCGCATGCCGGCTTCGCGGTTCTGCAGCTGCGACTTCTCGTTCTGCATGGCGACGACGATGCCCGTGGGCAAGTGGGTAATGCGGACGGCAGAGTCGGTGGTGTTCACGGACTGACCACCCGGGCCCGAGGAACGGTAAACGTCGATCTTGAGGTCGTTCTGGTTGATCTCAAGTTCTTCGGGCTCGTCCACTTCGGGGAGAACCAGCACACCGGCGGCCGAGGTGTGAATACGCCCCTGTGATTCGGTCACGGGAACACGCTGTACGCGGTGCACGCCGCCCTCGAACTTCAAGCGGGCGAAAACGCCCTGTGCGGGATCGTTCGAGTTGCCCTTGATGGCGACAGCAACGTCCTTGTAACCACCGAGGTCGGACTCGGTAGCTGAAATCATTTCTGTCTTCCAGCCACGGGACTCGGCGTAACGCATGTACATGCGCAGAAGGTCGCCAGCGAACAAGGCGGCTTCGTCGCCACCTTCGCCACCCTTCACTTCAAGGATGACGTTGCGGGCATCGTCCGGATCGCGCGGGATCAACAGGCGGCGCAAACGCTCCTGCGCGGCAGGGATCTGTTCCTCCAACTGTTCAACCTCTGCGGCGAACTCCGGATCCTCGTCAGCCATTTCCTTGGCCGCTTCCAGATCGTCATTGAGCCCGCGCCACTTGTTGTACGCCTCCACAATGCCTTGGAGCTGCGCGGAGCGCCGCCCCAACTTCCTGGCAGCAGACTGATCGGCATAAACGGCAGGATCGCTCAGCTGTGCCTGAATAGCAGCATGCTCATCAAGCAATCCCTGTACGGACTCAAACATTTTCAAACCTCTTTCGACTTCTACAAGTCTAATAACTGCATCGTGGGGTCACGTACAGCCCATCTGGCGGGGCCCACATGGGCCATATGACCTCGCGTGGGGTCGGGTCAAGGATTCCGTTTAAACAAAGACCGCTCAAAATATGCCGGCCAGGGAGTGGCTTCGGGCCTGCCGGAGCCGGGCAGCTTCCGATCGCAGATCGGAAGCTGCCCGGCGCAGGGGCGGGGCCGGCATATTTTGAGCGGTTAGAGCACAGCTATTTGTCGTTGTCCGACTTCGCTCCGAGCGTCGTCTTCTGAACCTGCATGAGGAACTCGACGTTGCTCTGGGTCTCCCGGATCTTGTTGGTCAGCAGCTCAAGGCTCTGCTGCTGCTCCAGTCCGGAAAGTACGCGGCGCAGCTTCCACATGATCTTGACCTCCTCAGGCGAGAGCAGGTTCTCTTCGCGGCGCGTGCCGGACGCGTTGACGTCCACAGCCGGGAAGATGCGCTTGTCCGCCAGCTGGCGGGACAGGCGGAGCTCCATGTTGCCAGTGCCCTTGAACTCTTCGAAGATGACTTCATCCATCTTGGAGCCGGTCTCAACAAGAGCCGTTGCCAGGATGGTCAGCGAGCCACCGTTCTCGATGTTGCGGGCCGCACCGAAGAAGCGCTTGGGCGGGTACAGTGCTGCGGAGTCCACGCCACCGGACAGGATACGGCCGGAGGCCGGTGCTGCGAGGTTGTAGGCACGGCCCAGACGGGTCATGGAGTCCAGGAGAACCACCACGTCCATGCCCATCTCCACGAGTCGCTTGGCGCGTTCGATGGAGAGCTCGGCAACCGTGGTGTGGTCGTCGGCGGGACGGTCGAAGGTAGAGGCAATGACCTCACCCTTGACGGTGCGCTGCATGTCCGTAACTTCTTCGGGACGTTCGTCAACCAGCACCATCATGAGGTGGACCTCAGGGTTGTTGGTGGTGATTGCGTTCGCGATGGACTGCAGGATGAGCGTCTTGCCGGCCTTCGGCGGGGAAACGATCAGGCCACGCTGGCCCTTGCCGATCGGAGCCACGAGGTCGATGACACGCGGACCGATCTTCTTGGGGTCCGTTTCCAGGCGCAGGCGCTCTGACGGGTACAGCGGAACGAGCTTTGCGAACTCGACGCGGTCCTTGAGTTCCTCAGGGGTTTTGCCGTTGACGGATGTGACGCGAACGAGCGCGTTGAACTTCTGTCGGGCCGACTGCTGGCTGCGGTCCTCACCGTCACGCGGTGCACGGATGGCACCTACGACGGCGTCACCCTTGCGGAGGTTGTACTTCTTGACCTGTGCCAGGGAGACGTAGACGTCGTTGGCGCCGGGGAGGTAGCCGGACGTACGGATGAACGCGTAGTTCTCCAGAACGTCCAGGATGCCTGCCACGGGAAGCAGGACGTCGTCCTCGGTAACCTCGACGTCGTCAACGTCCGGTCCCTGGGCGCGTCCACGACGACGTTCGTTGCGATCGCGGAAACGGTCGCTGCGGGTGTTGCCGTCACGGCCGTCCTGGCCGCCCCGGCGGTCGCTGCGGTCGTTCTGGTCGTTTCGGTCACGGCGGTTGCGGCGGTTGCGGCGGTTGCCGGTGTCGTCGCCGTCGTTGTTGTCTTCACGGCGGCCACGGTTGTTGTCGCGGCGTTCGCGCTGCTGGTCGCCGGAGTCGGCCTGCTCACGCTGCTCACGCTGTTCCGTGCGGTCGTTACGCTGCTCACGCTGTTCCGTGCGGTCGTTACGCTGCTCACGCTGTTCCGTGCGGTCGTTGCGCTGCTCGGCTGCCGGCGCTTCCGCTGCTTCAGCCGGAGCTGCGGCAGCTTCGCCGCGGCGACGGTTGCGGGTACGGGGCTGACGACGTTCGGAGCCCGCCTCGGTTGCTTCGGCCGCGGCCGGCGTTTCGACGGCGGGTGCTGCTTCAGGCTCGGAGGCGGTGGCAGTGGTGGTCGCGGCTGCCTCCGCAGCTGCAACAACGCCATCACTGGTGGCGCGGCGGCTGCGTCCACGTCCACGCCCACGGGGAGCTTCCTGGGCCGGAGCCTCGGCAGCTGCCTCAACGGGCGCACTCTTTTCCGTGGCCTTGGCTTCTGCAACCGGGGCTTCCTTGGCCACGGCGGGAGCCTTGGCCGACGTGGCCTTGGCTGGAGCCTTGGTAGTGGAGGTGCCCGCACGGTGGGCAGAGATGGCCGTAACCAAGTCCCCCTTGCGCATGCGGGATCCCCCCGAAATACCCAGCTGGCTCGCAAGAGCCTGAAGCTGGGCGAGCTTGAGGCCTGCAAGGCCGCTGCTCTTGGTTGCTGCCGTTGACGACTCAGCAGCAGAAGATGTTGTGTCCACAGCTGAAGCCAGCTCAGTGGTTTCTGTCACGAAGGATCCTTCCCCCTCGACGGCGTCCAGAGCGAGAGCTGGACGCGATGATTTGTTCTGGGCTGCAGTTCAGATCTGCAGCCGGTGATTTTGGCCGTGCCTGATGGATTGTGGCCAACAGGGCCGGATACTGATCGCCTTCACTGGATCCGGTTACCCGGACAGCCAGCCTGAAATTCAGGAAACAGAGAGTTCTGCGGCACCTGATGCAGGCCGGAAAGAGACGACACCACCAACGTTGGCACAGTTGACGAAAGGTACGGCGAAACACCGAAGTCCAAAATCAGGGAACTGCCCGCGGCTTTACCGGCGGTGCACTTCCACTCTAGCACCTTGAACGTCAACAGCCAGCGTCATCACACGCCAACCAACGTCGGGTGTGTTGGCTGCAGTAAACGAATTGATGAATTGGACCGCTGCTGCGGCTTCGTCGGAACCATTGGCAAGGATCATCACGGTTGGTCCGGCGCCGGAAACAACGGCTGCGTGCCCTGCTGCCCGCAAAGCTGCAATGAGTTCGGCGCTGGGCCGCATGGCTTGGGCACGATAGCTCTGGTGAAGGTAGTCTTCCGTACCCGGCAACAGCAGTCCGGGATCTGCCGTGAGGGCGTGGATCAGCAATGCGGCGCGTCCGGAGTTCATCGCAGCTGCGTGGTGGCCGACCGATGCCGGGAGCAGTCCACGCGCCGTCTCGGTGGACAGCTCGTAATCCGGTACAGCCACTACCGGAGTAACAGCGGGTGCCACCTCCGCACGGGTACTGCTGTACTGCTCGCTGTCCTGCCACGACAGCGCCAGTCCGCCGAAAATCGCCGGTGCGACGTTGTCCGGGTGGCCTTCCATCTCGCTTGTCAGCTGCAGGATCCACTGAGTGTCGCGCTGGGCCTCCTGCGGTACCAACGCGTTCGCAGCCGTCACCGCAGCGACCACTGCCGAGGCAGAGGAACCCAAACCCCGCCCATGGGGGTTGACGTTGTCCGCGGTGATCCGCAAGCCGGTGTGCTGGAAACCCAGACGCTCCAGTGCAAGATCGATGGCGCGCACCACGAGGTGGGTGGCATCGCGGGGAAGGGTGTCGGCGCCCTCACCGGAGAGCTCGAACTCAAGCTCTCCGGTGGTGAGGGTCTCCACCGTCAAAGTGTCGTAGATGGAGAGGGCCAGGCCCAGGCTGTCGTAGCCCGGGCCCAGGTTGGCGCTCGTACCAGGGACCTTGACGGTCAGCCGTTGGCCTGCCGCGACGATTACCCGATCGGTCGCGGTGGGCTGTTTTGATTCCACTCTTAGTTTTCTTCCAGTCCCAGTTCTGCTGCAACGGTGACGACGTCGTTCGGCACCTTGACCGGCTGGACTTCACTGCCGTCTTCGGTCCGGAGAGCCCACTGGGGATCTTTGAGTCCGTGCCCGGTGACAGTGATGACGATGGTCTTGCCCGACGGTACCTGGCCTGCCGCGTGCTTCTTGATCAAGCCGGCGACGCCGGCAGCCGAGCCGGGCTCGACGAAGACGCCTTCCTTGGAAGACAACCAGCGGTGGGCGTCCAGGATCTCGTCATCGGTGACGGCTTCAATAAGACCGCCTGATTCGTCGCGTGCGGCCACGGCCGTCTCCCACGAAGCGGGGTTGCCGATGCGGATGGCAGTTGCGATCGTGTCAGGCTCTGTGATGGGGTGGCCGGCAACGAAGGGGGCTGCGCCGGCGGCCTGGAAGCCCCACATGGTGGGAGTCTTGGTGGAAACGGCCGGAAGGGTCCCGTTGGAGGTCTCGAACGGCGCGGCGTACTCCTTGTAGCCCTTCCAGTACGCGCTGATGTTTCCTGCGTTGCCGACGGGAAGAACGTGGATGTCCGGGGCGTCGCCCAAAGAATCCACAACTTCGAAGGCACCGGTCTTCTGGCCCTGGATGCGGGCGGGATTGACCGAGTTCACCAGGAAGACGGGGTAGGACTCACCGAGTTTGCGGGCGATGTCGAGGCAGTTGTCGAAGTTGCCATCGACCTGCAGCAACGTGGCACCGTGGGCGATGGCCTGGCTCAGCTTGCCCATGGAAATCTTGCCTTCAGGAACAAGCACCGCACACTTCAGACCCGCGGCCGTGGCGTAGGCAGCGGCCGATGCGGAGGTGTTTCCCGTGGAGGCGCAAACTACGGCTTTGGCGCCGGCCTCGACAGCAGCCGTCATGGCCATGGTCATGCCGCGGTCCTTGAAGGAGCCCGTCGGGTTCATGCCTTCGACTTTGAGGTAGACCTCTGAACCGGTCAGCTCCGACAGTTTTTGCGCGTGAACCAGCGGAGTGCCGCCCTCGCCGAGGGTGATGACCTTCGTGGCTTCCGTTACGGGCAAACGATCAGCATACTCGCGGATTACTCCGCGCCATTGGTGAGCCACTTAGACCCCTTCTACCCGCAGTACGGATGTGACGGAATTGATGACGTCGAGGCCCTTGACGGCCGCAACGGTTGCTGCGAGTGCAGCTTCGGATGCACGGTGCGTCACGATCTTCAGCTCGGCCGACTCAACATTCGAGGCAGAGTCGCGGTGGATCGTTTGACGCATGATTTCGATGGAAACGCCGTTTTCCGCAAAGATATGGGCAATCCGGGCAAGCACGCCTGCCTGGTCAGCGACATCCAAGCCGATGTAGTAGCTCGTATCGGAGGCGTCAATGGTGAGCGCCGGAACGTGGCCGGTGGTGGTCTCGGTACGGCCGGGACCGCCCAGAACCAGGCGGCGGGCGGCGGAAACGAGATCGCCGAGCACAGCGGATGCTGTTGGTGTTCCCCCGGCGCCCTGGCCATAGAACATCAGTTCGCCGGCGTTTTCGGCCTCGATGAACACTGCGTTGAAGGCTCCACGGACAGCCGCCAGCGGATGCTCACGCGGGAGCAGCGTGGGGTGGACCCGCACCGAGATGCCACTGCCGTGGTCCGAAGAGTCGATCTTCTCGGCGATCGCGAGAAGCTTGATGACGAAGCCGGCTTCTTTGGCCGAGGCGATGTCTTCGGCGCTGACCTTGGTGATGCCTTCGCAGTAGACATCGTCCAGGGAGAAGCGTGTGTGGAACGAAAGCGATGCAAGGATGGCAGCCTTCGCTGCGGCATCATGCCCTTCAACGTCCGCTGTCGGGTCCGCTTCGGCGTAGCCCAGTCGCTGGGCTTCGGCGAGGGCGTCAGCGAACTGCGCACCGGTGCTGTCCATCTGGTCGAGGATGAAGTTGGTGGTGCCGTTGACGATGCCCAGCACGCGGGTGATCCGGTCCCCGGACAGGCTGTCGCGGATGGGACGAAGGATGGGGATGGCGCCGGCGACGGCGGCCTCGTAGGACAGCTGCACTCCGGCTTTATCGGCCTCTTCGTAGAGGGTGGGTCCGTCCTGTGCAAGCAGGGCCTTGTTGCCGGTGACCACGCAGGCGCCGTTCTGGATCGCGGTGAGGATCAACGAACGGGCAGGCTCGATTCCGCCCATGAGTTCGATGACCAGGTCGGCGTCCTTGACCAGAGTGTCGGCGTCAGTGGTGAACAACTCGCGCGGCAGTTCGACGTCGCGCGGGGAATCGATGGTGCGGACAGCGATACCGGACAGTTCCAGGCGTGCACCGCTGCGGGCGGCAAGTGCCTCGGCGTCGTCAATCAGAATCCGCGCGACCTGGGCCCCAACGTTGCCACAGCCCAGCAGGGCCACTTTCAAGGTTCGCACTTCAGACATTCGCCACTCCCATGTCGCGGTTCAAGAGATCTTCTTCGGTTTCGCCGCGGACGATCAACCTGGCGGCTCCGTCGCGTACAGCGACAACGCCAGGCCGGGCCAGGTAGTTGTAGTTGCTGGAGAGGGCCCAGCAGTAGGCGCCGGTACCCGGTACTGCGAGCAAATCACCGGCTGCCACGTCCGCGGGCAGATATACATCTCTAACAACTATGTCGCCGCTCTCGCAATGTTTGCCCACTACTCGGGACAGCTGCGGAGCCGCGGTGGAATCACGGGAGGCCAAAATCGCCGAATAATCCGCGTCGTACAGCACCGGACGGGCGTTATCGCTCATTCCACCGTCCACCGACACATAGCGGCGCGGATACGTAACGTTCTCCTGCCCTGCGTCAACGCCGGGAGCATCCACGCGGACCGTTTTGAGGGTGCCTACTTCGTAGAGGGTAAACGTGGTGCTGCCCACGATCGCCCGTCCCGGTTCAATTGAGATGCGGGGCGAGGTTATCCCCAGTTCGGCGCAGGTGGAACGCACGACGGCGGCCATCGCCTGCGCGATCTCGGCCGGCGGACGCGGAGTGTCCACCGGGGTGTAAGCGATTCCATAGCCACCGCCGAGGTCAAGTTCAGGCAGGACGATGGAGTACTTGCTCTGCATCGCGGCAAGGAACCGCAGAAGCTTTTCTCCTGCCACGGCAAAACCGTCAGGCTCGAAGATTTGCGAGCCGATGTGGCAATGCAGGCCCAGGAGCTCAATTCCCGGATAGGACGTCGCAGCTGCCACCGCTTCCTCGGCAGCGGACAGGCCGGCTTCCTCAGTGGAGTCTTCGGCCATGGAGAGGCCGAATTTCTGGTCCTCGTGGGCCGTTGCAATGAATTCATGCGTATGGGCATGCACACCAGGAGTAAGGCGCAGCATGACTTTGGCGGTTTCGCCGCGGCTGGAGGCGATCTTGGCTACGCGTTCCAGCTCGTCGAGGCTGTCCACCACGATCCTGCCAACGTGCATGTCCAGCGCGCGGTTGATCTCCGCGTCCGACTTGTTGTTGCCGTGCAGGCCGAGATTCCGTCCCTCGATCCCGGCGCGGGCAGCAACGGCGAGCTCACCGCCGGAGCAGGTGTCCAGTCGAAGGCCTTCCTCTGCCACCCAGCTGGCTACTGCCGTGCACAGGAACGATTTGCCGGCGTAGTAGACATCCACTCCCCCACAGATGTCTGCGAATGCAGCATCGAAAGCGTCTTTGAAGGCCCGGGCCCGTGAACGGAAATCCGACTCGCTCATGACGAAGAGCGGAGTCCCGAACTGTTCCTTGAGTTCCTTGACCGAAACACCGTCGATGGCGACTTCACCGGCGCCATTCTTCGCCACCCCGGCCGCCCACATGGACGGCTGAAGGGCGTTGAGGTCTTCCGGGAGGGCCAACCATTCCGGTGCAAGAGAAGAAGCGTTGCTGAATTCTGTGGTCATTTCGCTACATCCGTTCCGGCGCCGAAACACCGAGCAGTTCGAGTCCGTTGGCAAGTACCTGGCTGGTAGCGTCGTTCAACCACAAGCGTGTCCGGTTCACGTCCTGGACAGGCTCGTCGCCCTGCGGCGACACACGGCACGCGTCGTACCAGCGGTGGTAGGCGCCGGCGATGACCTCGAGGTGGCGGGCCACCCTGTGGGGCTCACGGAGCTCGGCGGCCTTGGCCACGATCGACGGGTAGCTGCCCAGGTAAGAGAGCAGTTCGTTCTCGGTTGCGTGGTCCAGGAGCGAGGCATCGAACACGGAACGGTCCACACCGGCCTCGATCGCGTTGCGGGCAGTGCCACGTGAGCGGGCATGCGCGTACTGCACATAGAACACGGGGTTCTCGTTGGAGTTCTTCTTAAGCAGTTCCGGATCCAAGGTCAGCGGAGAGTCGGCCGGGAAGCGTGCCAGGGAGTAACGCACCGCATCCTTGCCAAGCCAGGAAATGAGGTCCTTGAGCTCGATGATGTTGCCGGCGCGCTTGGACAGCTTGGCACCGTTCACGGAGACGAGCTGTCCAATGAGGACCTCGATATTGACCTCGGGGTCGTCGCCTGCGCAGGCCGCAATCGCCTTCAGCCGGTTGATGTATCCGTGGTGGTCGGCGCCGAGGAGATAGATCTTTTCGGTAAATCCGCGGTCCTTTTTGGACAGGTAGTAGGCAGCGTCGGCGGCGAAGTAGGTCGGTTCGCCATTGGCACGGATCATGACGCGGTCTTTGTCGTCACCAAAGTCGGTGGTGCGCAGCCAGACGGCGCCTCCGTCGTCGTAGACATGCCCCTGCTCGCGAAGGCGCGCAACGGCGGACTCGATCGCTCCGGCGTCGTGCAGTTCCTTTTCGGAGAAGAAGACATCAAACTCCACGCCGAACTCAGCCAAGGTGGTTTTGATATCCGCCATCTGGGCCTCGTAAGCAGCAGCCCGAATGACCGGCAGGGCGGCTTCATCCGTCAGTTCGCGAATGTCCGGGTGTGCCTTCAGGACCTCGTCGCCAAGCTCGCGGATGTACTCGCCCGGGTATCCGCCCTCGGGAACACCCCTGCCATGAAGGCGGGAAAGCACGGAGTTGGCGAAGACGTTCATCTGCGAACCGGCGTCATTGATGTAGTACTCGGCCGTGACGTCAGCACCTGATGCACGCAGGACACGGGCAATGGCGTCACCTAGCGCCGCCCAGCGGGTGTGGCCAATGTGCAGCGGACCCGTGGGGTTTGCGGAGACGAACTCCATGTTGACGACGCGGCCCGCGAGCGCCTGGTTGGTGCCGTAGGCGGATCCGGCCTCAACGATTGTCTTGGCAAGGGTTCCGGCCGTAGCGGCATCCACGGTGATGTTCAGGAAGCCCGGTCCGGCGATTTCCACGCCGGCGACGCCGGGGATGCCCTGGAGATGGTTGCTCAGGATGCCTGCAAATTCGCGGGGATTCATCCCGGCCTGCTTGGACAGCTGCAGGGCGATGTTGGTGGCCCAATCACCATGGTCCCGGTTCTTGGGTCGCTCCACGCGTACGGCGTCGGGCACAGCAGATTCCGTCAGGGCGATTTCGCCAGTGGAGACAGCGACCTTAAGGCAGGCGGATATGGCAGCAGAGAGTTCATCGGGAGTCACGGATCTAGCCTACCGGTGGCCCGCAAAGACGCGGAATTGGTGGGCCCGTATGTGGACAATCCGGACACAGCCGGCGCACAGGGACCGCAGGCAGCCGCCACAGACTGAACCATTACGCTGATTTCAACGTTGTGAAGAACATGGACGCCGGCCGCGCCCCTCATCCGGGGCCTGCCAGTGCCATGACCACGAGCCCCACGACGACATACTTCCGGTTGAACTTGTCCAGTTGAAACGAGCAGAATCATGACTACGCCACTCCGCAAGAGCATCTATGTTGGCATTGCCGGCCTCTCCATCGCGGGAACAGCCGCTGGATGCGCGCCCAGCACCCAAGCGCCTGCCACCCAAGCGCCGGCCACCCAGGAGGGCGGCCAGGCCTCGACAGGCAGCCCTTCGCCCACAGGCTCGTCCGCCATCGCTACCACCGGAGCTACCACCTACAAGGACGGTACCTACAGTGCGGATGGAACCTACACGTCACCGAATGGGCAGGAAACAGTGGGCGTGGAACTGACACTGGCCGCCGATAAGGTCTCAGCGGTGAACATCACAGTCCACCCCTCCAACCCCAACACCAAGAAATTCCAAGGTGAGTTTGCCAGTGGCATCGCGGCACAGATTGTAGGGAAGGACGTGGACGAACTGAAGGTGTCCAAGGTGGCCGGTTCTTCCCTCACGTCCGGGGGGTTCAATGATGCCCTCGAGCAGATCAAGTCGCAGGCCAAGTAGCGGTCATGCCGCATCCGGGCTGGAGCAACTTCAGCTTCGACGGGATCGGCACACGGTGGGAAATTTCGACGCCGGATCAGCTGGCTCCCGTTCTCACCGGGGAGTTGCTTGCCGCTGTCGAAGCGTACGACATGACGTGGTCGCGTTTCAGGGCCGATTCCTTGGTGGCCCGCCTCTCCCGCGGTCCGGGCAGCATCACGTTGCCGGACCACGCCACCGGGCTTCAGGAACTGTATGCCACGGCCTACCGCTTGAGCGACGGGGCCATGACCCCTCTTATTGGAAGCAGCCTGGAAAGGCTGGGTTACGACGCCAGCTACTCCCTCATCCCGACGGGAGCAGCCCAGGCACCACCCCGTTGGGAGGACGTCCTTGAGTGGACAGGCACGACGATGACCGCCAGGGAACCCTTGGTGGTGGACATCGGCGCGGCCGGAAAAGGCCAGCTGGTGGACCTGTTGGGAGGGATACTCCGGGGAGCGGGCATCGATGATTTCCTGGTGGATGGCAGCGGCGACATGCTTCATTCGGGGGCCCATCCCGTCAGTGTCGCGCTGGAACATCCTTACAACCCACGACAGGCCATTGGGACCGTCGAGTTGGACAACGCGGCGCTGTGCGCTTCGGCGGCCAACCGCCGGGCATGGGACGACGGCCTGCACCATGTCCTGGACGGCACCACCGGCAAGCCGGTCCGCACCACAGTGGCCACGTGGACCATGGCGGCGAGCGCCCTGGTCGCGGACGGGTTGGCCACGGCATTGTTCATGGTGGATCCTGCACCGCTTGAGAAGGAATTCGAGTTCTCGTGGCTCAGGGTCTCTTCGACGGGCAGTGCCGCGTTTTCGTCGGGTTTTGAGGGGAGACTGTTCACATGATTGCTGCCAAGTCCCGCGTTGACACCTGGTTGGGCCGCTTCACCATGTACCGCTTGATCCTGTGGGTCCTCGGGGTGCTGGTGGTGTACAGCATGATCCTCAACGTGCTGGGGTGGCTGACCTTCGGCCTGCTGGAGATGCTGGTCCACCTGCTCCTGTGCTTGGGCGTTACGTATGGATCGAACCGTTTGCTCGCCGTCGTATTCCGTGTCAGACCACACACGGAGTCTTCACTCATCACGGCTTTGCTCCTCTACTTCCTGTTCTGGCCCGCTTTTGGGCTCACCGACATGGCCGGTGTGGCGCTGGCATGCGTATTGGCGAGCGTGTCCAAGTACGCTTTGGCCTTTCGCGGCAGGCACATCTTCAATCCGGCCGCCGCTGGCGCATTCATCACCGGCCTGACCGGCTTGAATATTGCTACGTGGTGGGCGGCAACCCCGGCGATGCTGTGGTTGCTGGTGCCGGGCGTTCTGCTGGTCCTGTACCGTACCCGCAAGCTGCTCATGGCCACTGTGTTCCTCGTGGTGGCAAGCGGGATCATCACCCTTGAGCTCCTGAACCGGAGCATGACCTTCGGGCAGGCTTTGTGGCAGACCCTGGCCCAACGGCCCCTTCTGTTCTTCGTGGGCTTCATGCTGTCCGAGCCGCTCACCCTTCCTCCCCGCCGCTGGCAGCAGCTGGCGCTTGCCGCCGTCGTGGGTGTTGTCTTTGCGGTTCCTTACAACTTCGGGTTCGTGGCCAATTCCCCGGAACTGGCGCTGCTGCTGGGCAATCTCATCGCTTTCTTCCTGGGCCAACGGGGCGGGGTGGAACTGACGTTCAAGGAATCACGCGTCTTGACGCCCGGGAGCACGGAATTCCGTTTCGAACCGGCGCGGCCGGTACGTTTTGACGCAGGCCAGTTCATGGAGCTGAACCTGCCGCATTCGCGTTCGGACGGCAGGGGCCGACGTCGGATTTTCAGCATCACCAGCGCTCCCGGTGCGCCTGAAGTGACTTTTGGCGTGGGTACCGCCGAGCCTTTGTCGAGCGCCAAGAAAGCATTGCTTGCCCTTCGGCCAGGGGAAACCGTTTCCGCCACTGCCGTTGGTGGGGACTTTCTTCTCCCGCACGACGCCGGCAAACCGGTCCTGTTGATGGCCGCAGGTATCGGGATTACGCCTTTCTTGTCGCAACTGGCGGCCGACGGCACCGCCCGCGACACCGTGGTGCTGTATCTGGCGAAGAGCCGGGACGAGCTGGCATGGGTGGAACAGCTGGAAGCCTCAGGAGCTACCGTGATTGCCCGGCTCGCCGACGGTTCCACTCCCCCGGAGTTCATGCGCGACGCCGGCACTTCCAGAATCGATGCAGCGCGCCTGAAGGAACTGGTTCCGGACATCGCCGACAGGGAAGTATTCGTCTCCGGCTCACCCGCCAGCGTTGATTCCCTGCGGTCCGCGGCACGCGGTGCAGGCGCCCGACGGGTCCATGTTGACTCGTTCGCCGGGTACTGAAGCGACGCGGGCGGCTCCCGCTGATGGTGGGACTCACAACGGGCCGGATGTGGGCCCGTGTTGCAGTTTTCATTTGCGGTGCCGTGGCTGCTAAGCTCTAGGACGTCCCACCGGCAACGGAGGGATACCCTGGATGCCCTCGTAGCTCAGGGGATAGAGCGTCTGCCTCCGGAGCAGAAGGCCGTAGGTTCGAATCCTATCGAGGGCACAAACGAAAACCCCGCCAGTCCTGCTGGCGGGGTTTTCTGCATGCCGGCTACCGACTATCACTTACGGGCTTGCCGGGACCATGCCGCAAAATTGTCCGGCCTTGCTCCTAGGCTGATCCCAGTTGGTCTTTCCGATAGCAAAAGGGGTTTGCCGTGATGTGTTCCATCGTCCCGCCGTACATGCTTCGCAGGATTGCTGCCCAGAACGAACCCCGGCTCCGGGCGGTTGCCCGTGCAGCCAAGGAATCCCTGCTGCACATCAAGGGCCTGCAGGCCATCCGGACCGCTCCGGTTCCCGCGGCACCGCCCAGCGCACGGCAGGCCAAGCCAGGGCCGCCCAAGCGGACCATCTTCGATGCCCTCACCACTGAGGATCTTCCCGGTCAGCTGGTTCGCAAGGAAGGCGCTGCCCCCGTCGGGGACGCCGCGGCTGACGAAGCATATGACGGACTTGGTGGAACGCACCGTTTGTACGGTGAAGTTTTTGGGCGGGATTCCATTGACGATGCCGGACTGCCGCTGGATGCCACTGTCCATTACGGAAAGCTCTACGACAATGCCTTCTGGAACGGCAGCCAAATGGTTTTCGGAGACGGGGACGGACAAATCTTCCAGAGGTTCACAAAATCCGTCAGCGTCATCGGACACGAACTGGCCCATGGGGTCACGCAGTACACAGCCAACCTGGCCTACCGCAACCAGGCCGGCGCGCTCAATGAGTCGATGTCGGACGTTTTCGGCGTCCTGGTGGAGCAGTACATCAAACAGGAGTCCGTGGAGCAGGCCAGTTGGTTGATTGGACAGGGTTTGTTCACCGAGCAGGTCCAGGGAGCAGCCCTCCGCTCCATGAAGGCTCCCGGTACCGCGTACGACGACGACATCCTGGGCAAGGACCCGCAGCCGGACTCGATGGACAGCTACGTCCGCACGAGTGCGGACAACGGAGGCGTGCACATCAACTCGGGCATTCCAAACCGGGCCTTCTATCTGGTGGCAGCAGAACTCGGCGGCAAGGCCTGGGAGGCACCGGGCCAGATTTGGTACGGGACCCTGACCAGCGGGGCACTCCCTGCTACGTGCACTTTCGGGAAGTTCGCCAGGACGACACTGGCCACGGCCGAGGAACTCTTCGGCAGCGGATCACCGGAGCATGACGCCGTCCGGAAGGCGTGGGACACTGTGAAGGTCAAGGTTTAGTCACGAGGCGGGACCGGACGCGCTGCATCCGGACCGCCCACGGGCTGACGTCGCAGGGGTAGAACGAGAAGCCGCCAGTCATGAAAATTACGGTTCAACGCAGTGGAGGAATCGCCGCGATGACACGTGTCTGGAGTGTGGAAGCCGTATCCCCGGATGAGAAGGAGCGATGGCTTCCGATTGTCGAGGCCTGCCCCTGGGATGAAGCCAAGGGCCAGGCCCGGGCGGTCAATGAACCGGACCGCTTCATGTACTCGATCCGGGCCGGACAGCACCGCGCCACCCTGCCGGACCGTGCCGTGACCGGACCGTGGCAGGAACTGATCGAGTGCGCCAAAGCCGAGGGCTCCGAGTCGCGGGGAACCACCGGCCGGCGCCGTTAGCCAGCACTTGACGCCGTCAGATGGCTTCGGCCAGTTGCCCTCGAAAAGCCCGGCGGTAGCTCTGCGGACTCGTGTCGAGCACTTTGGCGAAATGGTGCCGCAGCAGGACCGAATGCCCGAATCCGGCTTCGCGGGCGACTTCGTCAATGTTCAGCTCTGTGGTTTCCAACAGTTCCTGTGCCCGGAGCACCCGCTGGGAATTCAGCCACGCCGCGGGCGTGGTCCCGGTTTCGGCCCGGAAGCGCCGGGCGAATGTGCGTGGTGACATGTGAAGCCGTGCTGCCAGTTCGTTGACGCTGTGTTCCTCGTCAAGGTGTTCCACCATCCACCGCAACAGCGCTTCCATGGGCGCCGATCCGCACGTCGGCATCGGCCGGTCGATGAACTGGGCCTGCCCGCCGTCGCGGTGCGGCGGTACCACCATATCGCGGGCGATGGCGGCGGCCACGTTGGCGCCAAGCTCCACGCGGACAAGGTGCAGGCAAGCGTCAATGCCCGCTGCAGTG
The DNA here is from genome assembly GCF_049315185.1 of Paenarthrobacter sp. C1. Classification (NCBI taxonomy): domain Bacteria; kingdom Bacillati; phylum Actinomycetota; class Actinomycetes; order Micrococcales; family Micrococcaceae; genus Paenarthrobacter; species Paenarthrobacter sp. C1. The sequence goes on from NZ_CP186052.1 coordinate 3,078,719, forward strand.
CCTGCACTGGTGATGATGGTGCCGTCCTGTACATAGAGGACGTTCTCATCCACGATCACGGATGGATACCGGCTGGCCAGGTCCCGGGAATAGTGCCAGTGCGTAGTACAACGCCGCCCGTCCAGCAGTCCTGCCCGGGCAAGCGCATATGCTCCTGAGCAAATGGACATCACCCACGCTCCCCTGGCATGCGCCGCCCGCAAGGCTTCGAGGACGGATTCAGGGACGACTTTATCCCGGCCAAACGGCGCCATGATCACGAGGTCGGCATCGGCCGCCGCCTCAAGGCCAAGGTTGACGTGCAGGGAGAGTCCGGACTTCATGCGGACGTCCCCCGGCTCCGGGGTAACGACACGGAAGTCAAAGGCCGGAACTCCAGCCCCGCGGTCCGATCTGTCGATCCCGAAAACCTCGAAGGCCGTGCCGAACTCGAACACGGAGAAGTCCGGAACCACGATCACTGCGACTGTTTTCAACATACTTCCAGTGTGGCAGAAAATTATCTAAATGGGGCATTTCTGCCACTGTTTCTTGCGCCTGCACAGGAGCAATCTGGAGACATGGAAATCTTCGGAATCATCCTCTTCATCGTCCTCATCACCGCCGTCGCAGCCACCATCTCAGCCCTGCTGAAAGACGGACGCGGCCACAACCCTCCTGTCACGTCAAGGGAACCCTGGAGCGCCTTCGAGGCACCCAGCGCCCCGTACTGGAATCCACGCATCTACTAGGTCATGCCAGCCCACTGCAAGGTCAGCCCGACATCTACAATCGGCGCCCGCCAGTCCAAGGATTACTGCAGAGATCCTTTGACCGGCGGGCGCCCTTCTGTATGCCTGGCCGCCGCACCGTGGCGCATGGGCTAGATTCACTTGCATGATCCAAACCTCCGCCCGGCTCCTGCAGCTGTTGTCACTGTTGCAGGTCCGCCGGGAATGGACAGGCCCCGCCCTTGCCCACCGCATGGGAGTCACTGAACGTACTGTGCGTCGGGACATCGACAAGTTGCGTAATCTCGGATACCCCATACATGCCTCCCCCGGCATTGCCGGCGGGTACCAACTGGGGGCCGGCGCCCAATTGCCGCCATTGCTCCTGGACGACAACGAGGCCTTGGCCGTGGCACTGGGCCTCAACTCCGTGGCTGCGGGGCCTGTGGCAGGGATCGGCGAAGCGTCCGTCCGCGCTTTGGCAAAAGTGGAGCAGGTCCTTCCCTCCCGGCTCCGCCCCAAATTCGCCATGCTCAAGGCCGCCGTCACAACGCTTCCCAGCAACGCTGCCAGCGTCGATCCCCAACAACTGACCGTTGTCTCGGCGGCAATATCGGATCGGCGCCAGATCTCCTTTGATTACGTCAAGTCCGATGGCGACGCTTCACGCCGGCTGGTCGAACCCTACAGGTTGGTGGACACGGGACGGCGCTGGTACCTGGTTGCCTGGGACGTGGAACGCGAGGATTGGCGAACGTTCAGGGCCGACCGGTTTGCCTCGCTGCCGACCGAGCGGAAGAAGTACGCGCCCCGTCCATTGCCGGCGGAGGACCTGGCGGCCTACGTCCAGCAATCCATTACCCGCTCCCCCTACAGGTTCGACGTCGTTGTGCGCCTCCGCGCCCCGCTCGCCGAGGTCGCCGCCGTCGTCAGTTCCCAGTACGCGACGCTGACGGCCGACGGAGCGGAAGCAACGATCCTGCGGTCCGGATGGGACAACCTGGCGGCGCCGGCAGCCTACCTCGCTGCCCTGGACCTGGACTTCGAGATTCTCGAGCCGGAGGAATTCCGGTCATTTGCACGGCACCTCTCGCACCGGCTCAGTGCCGCCGCCGGGCCTGAAACAAACAGCGGAGCTGTCGCTGCGGACGCCGAACCCCGGCCACAGTAGACTGGCAGCAGCCATGACACTTCAAATTTCCTACCCCGCAGAGCTGCCCGTCTCCGAGCGCCGCGAGGATCTGATGGCGGCCATTGCCGCAAACCAAGTGACCATCATTGCCGGCGAGACCGGCTCGGGCAAGACCACGCAGATCCCCAAGATGTGCCTCGAACTCGGCCTCGGTGACAAGGGCCTGATCGGCCATACCCAGCCGCGCCGTCTGGCGGCCCGCACAGTGGCCGAACGCATCGCCTCCGAACTGGACGTCGAAATCGGCCAGGAAGTGGGCTTCCAGGTCCGTTTCACCGGCGAGGTCAGCGCCTCCACCAAGATCAAGCTGATGACTGACGGCATCCTGCTCGCCGAAATCCAACGGGACAAACTGCTCAGGAAATACAGCACCATCATCATTGACGAGGCCCACGAGCGAAGCCTCAACATCGACTTCATCCTGGGTTACCTCAAGCGCATCCTGCCGCAGCGTCCGGACCTGAAGATCATCATTACCTCGGCAACCATTGATCCCCAGCGCTTCGCCAAACACTTCGGCAGTGATGAAGAGCCTGCACCCATCATCGAGGTCTCCGGCCGCACCTACCCGGTGGAGATCCGCTACCGCCCGCTTACACAGCCTGCGGACGCTGATGACGAGACCTCGGACGACGAACTCGAAGAAGACCGCGATCCCCTTGACGCCGTCTGCGATGCCGTGGACGAGCTCGCCAAGGAAGCACCGGGAGACATTCTCATCTTCTTCTCCGGCGAGCGTGAAATCCGCGACGCCGCCGAGGCCATCAACGGCCGCATCCAAAGCAACCGGCGCCTTGCAGGCACCGAAGTCCTTCCCCTCTTTGCCCGGTTGAGCCTCCAGGAACAGCACCGGGTCTTCAATCCCGGGGGTAAACGTCGCATCATTCTGGCCACCAACGTGGCCGAAACCTCGCTTACTGTCCCGGGTATCAAGTACGTGATCGACACCGGCACGGCACGCATCTCGCGCTATTCGCACCGCACCAAGGTCCAACGCCTGCCCATCGAGCGGGTCTCCCAGGCATCGGCCAACCAGCGTTCAGGCCGTTGCGGCCGCGTGTCGGAGGGCATCGCGATCCGCTTGTATTCGGAAGAGGATTTCGAATCACGTCCGCAGTTTACGGATCCCGAGATCCTCCGGACCAACCTCGCCGCTGTCATCCTGCAGATGACTGCCATGGGTGTTGCCCGCGGACCCAAGGACGTGGAGAACTTCCCGTTTGTGGAACCCCCGGAGACCAGGGCCATCAACGACGGCGTGACCCTGCTGCGCGAACTCGGCGCCTTAAGCCCGGCGAAGTCCGCCGACGCCCGCGGCAACGGCCGAAGCGGCGGTGGACTGACCGCCGTCGGGCAGAAACTCGCCCAGCTTCCTGTCGATCCCCGGCTTGGCCGGATGATCGTGGAAGCAGGAAAGCGCGGATGCGTCCGCGAAGTCATGATCCTCGCCGCCGCGCTGACCATCCAGGATCCGCGTGGACGGCCAACGGACAAGCAGCAGCTCGCCGCGGAAAAGCATGCCCGTTTCCGCGACGATATCTCGGACTTCACCGGATTCCTCAACCTCTGGAACTACATCCAGGAGAAGCAGCGCGAGCTGTCCTCCACTCAGTTCCGCAAACTGTGCCGCAACGAGTTCATCAACTACCTGCGCGTGCGCGAATGGCAGGACCTTTTCACACAACTCCGGCAGCTGGCCAAGCCCCTGGGCATCGCGCTGGATAACAAACGCGAAGCCGACCCCGTGGGGAACTACGAGGGCATCCACATCAGCCTGCTATCCGGGCTGCTCAGCCACATTGGCCTGCTCGATGAGCGCAAGCGCGAATATGCCGGGGCACGCGGAAGCCGTTTTGCGATCTTCCCCGGTTCGGCGCTGTTCAAGAAGTCACCCACTTTCGTCATGGCCGCAGAATTGGTGGAGACCAGCAGGTTGTGGGCTCGCGTTGCTGCCAAGTTCGATCCCTTATGGGCCGAGCAGGTGGCCCCTGATCTGGTGAAGCGAACTTACAGCGAGCCGCACTGGTCCTCCCGCCAGGGTGCGGTACTGGCCCACGAAAAGGTCACGCTCTACGGAGTGCCCATCATTCCGAACCGCCGGGTAAATTACGGACGCATCGATCCGGAGCTCTCCCGCGAGTTGTTTATCCGGCACGCGCTTGTGGAAGGCGAATGGAAGACCCACCACAAGTTCTTCCATCGCAACCGGGCACTCCTGCAGGAAATAGAAGAGCTCGAAACCCGCATGCGACGGCGCGACATCCTGGTTGACGACCAGACTCTCTTCGAGTTCTATGACGCACGCGTGGGCAAGGACGTGGTCTCCGAGAGGCACTTCGATAAGTGGTGGAAGGATGCCCGGCAGTCGGATCCCCATTTGCTGGACTTCGATCAATCGCTGTTGATGAGCGAAGACGCCGAGGCGCTGGATGACTCCGCGTATCCCAAAACGTGGCTTCACAAGGGCTTCGAGCTTCCCCTGAGCTACGAGTTCCACCCTGTGGCACCCGGATCCGCTCCCAATCCTTCCGACGGCGTTACCGCTGAAGTTCCGGTACTTTTCCTCAACCAGCTGGACGATGCCCCGTTCCGCTGGCAGATTCCCGGCCAGCGGGTTGAGCTCGTCACGGCGCTCATCAAATCCCTTCCAAAGCAGGTACGGAAAAACTTCGTCCCGGCACCGGATGTGGCCAGGCAAGCCACCGCGGCGTTGGAAGCGGACTTCGATCCCGCCGTCGACGAGCTGGAGCCTTCCCTGGAGTTGGTCCTGCGCCGGCTCAGGGGGCACATCATTCCGCCCGGCTCGTGGAACTGGGATGCGGTACCTCCGCATTTGCGCGTCAGCTTCAAAGTGGTGGACAGCAAGGGGAAGGTCCTGGACGAGGGCAAGGACCTCGCTGAACTGCAGGAAAAACTGGCACCGGCCACGCGCCGCGCCATCGCCGAATCACTGGGTGCCACGCCGGCAACCACGCTGCGGACCCCCAGTGGCAAGGGAACGGCCAGCCAAGCCGCGCCACCAGCCGGAGCCCCGGCACCTGGCGAAGGAACGGTAGCCGAACGGACCGGCATCACCGAGTGGGATTTCGGCACCGTGGATCGCCAGGTCAGCCGTGCTGTGAAGGGGCATGCCGTCACGGGGTTCCCCGCCCTGATGGACGAGGGGAAGTCAGTGGCCCTGCGGGTGTTCCAAAGCAAGGCAGAGCAGGAAGCCGCCATGCGAAGCGGCGTAATCCGGTTGCTGGCCCTGCGGATTCCTTCTCCGGACCGCTATGTGCTCGAACACCTGAGCAACACCGAAAAGCTCACCTTCAGCCAGAACCCCCACGGTTCGGTGAGCGCCCTGATTGCGGACTGCGCATTGGCTGCGATCGACAAACTCGTACCCCAGGAACTGCCATGGGACAGGGAGTCCTTCGATGCTCTCTATGAGGTAGTCAGGGCAGAACTGATCGACACCGTTTTCACGGTGACGGCCGTCGTCGAACGCATCCTGGCCAGTACGCGGCGCATCCAGAAAGCGCTGAAGTCCAACGCCAGCCTGCCGCTCATCAGCGCCCTCAATGACATGAAGAGCCAGTTGGAGCAATTGGTCTTCCCCGGTTTTGTGGCACAGACGGGCTACGCCCAGCTCAGCCAGCTGCCACGGTACCTGCAGGCCATTGAGAAGCGGCTGGAGAAACTTCCAGGCAACGTGCAGCGGGACAGCCTGAACATGGGCATCGTGCAGGCGCTGGAGGATGACTACGACGACGCCGTGTCGGCGCTGCTCCCGGGACGGCGGGCGGGTGCTGAGTTAACCCGGGTGCGCTGGATGATCGAGGAGCTGCGGGTGAGCCTCTTCGCGGTCGAACTCGGCACGGCCTATTCCGTTTCGGAGAAACGCATCCGCACGGTCCTCAACCAGGCACTGGCCCCGGCGTAACCCGAAGCACAAAAAACCCGGCGGTGCGTGTACAGCACCGCCGGGTTAAGAAGAACGCGGAGTCAGTCTTCCGGGACAGCGTCTCCGTGTCCGGCTGAACGCAGCGCGGAACGCAGCTTTACGGCCGTCGCGTCCATCACCGCAGGGTCCGGGTTGTGATCGACATTGTGGATCTCAAAATCTGCTGTGGAATACGCAGGCCAGACGTGGACATGCAGGTGGTCCACTTCAAAACCCTCCATCAGGACGCCAACGCGCTTGGCGTCGAAGAGCCCTTCCTGCACCTTGCCGATGCTCTGGGCGACATCCATGACCTTGGCCAGAAGCTCCGGCGTGGCATGCGTCCAGGAGTCCACTTCCTCACGCGGAACCACCAGGGTGTGGCCCTGGGTAATGGGGGCTATGGTCAGGAAAGCCACCACTTCCTCGTCTTTCCACACGAAGCGGCCCGGGATCTCCCCGTTGATGATCCTGGTAAACAATGTGCTCATGCGTCTGCCCTTTCGGAGGGTTCCTGAAGTGTTGCGGTATCCAGCACAAAACGGTACTTCACGTCGCCGGCCACCATGCGGTCGTAGGCCTCATTCAACTGCCCGGCGCCAACAATCTCGATGTCGCTGGCCACTCCGTGCTCGGCACAGAAGTCCAGCATTTCCTGCGTTTCCTCGATGCCGCCAATCAAGGAACCGGCGTAGGCGAGGCGGCGACGGATAAGCAGGCCGGGGCTGACCGGGGGCATGTCGTCGGCAGGAAGCCCGAGTTGGAAGAGTGCACCGTCCAGCCGAAGCGTACGGAAGTAGGGGTTGAGGTCGTGCGGAGCGGCGACGGTATCAATAATGACGTCGATGCTGCGGTTGGCAGCCTCCATCGCGTCGGCGTCCTTGGACAGCACCACGTGGTCCGCGCCAAGTTCCCGGGCTGCGTCAAACTTCGACTCGGAGGTGGTGAACACCGTGACTTCCGCGCCCATGGCTTTGGCGAGCTTGACCGCCATATGGCCCAGGCCGCCCAACCCCACCACTCCAACGGAGTCGCCTTCTTCAACATCGAAGTACCTCAAGGGCGAGTAGGTGGTAATCCCGGCACACAAAAGCGGAGCTGCCGCAGCAGGGTCCAAGTTCCCGGGCACTCGGAGCACGAAGCGCTTGTCCACCACCACCGCCGTCGAGTATCCACCCTGGGTGACGGCGTCTTCGTGGCGGGGATCGGCTGCGCCGTAGGTGCCCACGTTGCCGCGCTCGCAGTACTGCTCCAGTCCTTCAAGGCAGCTGTCGCATTCACGGCACGAGTCCACCATGCAACCCACGCCAACACGGTCTCCGACCGCGAAGTCCTCCACGGCGGATCCCACCCTGGTCACGCTGCCAACAATTTCGTGACCGGGAACCAGCGGATACGGGGGCTGCCGCCATTCTCCCCGTGTTGCGTGCACGTCAGAGTGGCACAGGCCGCAGAATTCGATGGCGATCTCCACGTCGTCTTCACCAGGCTCGCGGCGGGCCACTGTCAGGGGCACGAGTCCGCTAACCGGCGAAGTGGCGCCATATGCCGCAGCCAACACTCCAGTGGAGGGCTCGGAACCGGCAGTGTCCAAAGAGATGGTCTTCGCGAGGGGCGGGGGAACAGGACGTCCAGGATTCATGCTTCGACGCTACTCCCGTCGGACCGGCTCATGCTACTTGGGCCGTCGGCAGCGTCACCATAAGGACCCTCTCCGACCACTACCTCATTCGCCCCGTTGTTCGACCATTGCGAAAACGAACCGGGGAACAAGGCCGCGCTGAAGCCTGCAATTTCCAGGGCAGCGATCTCGTGGGAGGCGGTGACGCCGGAACCACAGTACACAGCAACCCTGGATGATGTGTCCAAACCCAACGCCTCGAACCGGCGCCGCAGCTCTTCGGCAGGAAGGAAGGTGCCCGCCTCCGAAACGTTCTGCGTGGTAGGCGCGCTGAAGGCACCGGGAATGTGCCCGGCCCGGGGATCGATGGGCTCCACCTCGCCTCTGTACCGCTCCCCTGCCCGGGCATCCAACAACACTCCATCGCGGCTCCACTCCGCCGCTTCCTGCTCAGTAATGGACGGCATTAGGCCATCGCCCAGGGAGACATTCCCGACGGCGGGACGCGCCTCGCCGGCTTCCAGGGCGTAGCCGTGTGAGCGCCAGGAGGACAGGCCGCCGTCGAGGAGGTAAACGGAGTCCACCCCCGCGTTGCGGAGCATCCACCACGCCCGGGCGGCGGCCATGCTGCCGCTGTCGTCGTACGCAACCACCGTGTCGCCGTCGTTGATCCCCCAACGGCGGGCCGCCTCCTGGAAGCGGTCCGGCGAGGGCAAAGGATGGCGCCCGCGTCCTGGAGCGGCATGGTCCGCAAGTTCCGTCGGGAGGTCCACGAAGACCGCCGCCGGAAGATGGGCCTCAAGGTAGTTCGCGTGCCCGTCTGTCCGGCCAAGGACCCACCTCACATCCAGGAGTACGGTCCGCTCTCCCGATTCAAGGCGCCGGTGCAGCTCAGTGGCAGTCATCAGGGTGGCCATGGGTTCTCCTTCGTCCGGGGGTGATGGCCCCGTTGCTGCCGGAACCACGTTTCCAGCCTAGGCTTATCCGGTGAGCAATTCGTGTATTCAGGACCGGACCTGGGCCAGCGAGGCCATCCGCACCATCGAGGCCGAAAACAACCGCTCGGCGGACACGCATCTGTACGCGGTGCCCCTGCCGGAACACTGGGGCGTGCAGCTGTACCTCAAGGATGAGTCCACGCACCGCTCGGGCAGCCTGAAGCACCGCCTGGCGAGGTCGTTGTTCCTCTATGGCCTCGTCAACGGCTGGATTACCGAGGGCACCACCATTGTGGAAGCGTCCAGCGGCAGCACGGCCGTCTCTGAGGCGTACTTTGCCCGGTTGATCGGCCTGCCCTTCATCGCCGTGATGACCAAAACCACCAGTCCGGAGAAAATCGCCCTCATTGAGGACTTTGGCGGCTCATGCTTGCTCGTGGACCATGCATCGGAGGTCTACGCCGTTGCCGAAGAGACCGCACGGACGTCCGGCGGCCACTACATGGACCAGTTCACGTACGCCGAGCGGGCAACGGACTGGCGTGGCAACAACAACATCGCAGAATCGATCTTCGAACAGCTTGCCCTCGAAGAGCACCCGGTGCCCGAATGGATCGTTGTCGGAGCAGGCACAGGCGGGACCAGCGCAACCATCGGCCGATACCTTCGCTACAACCGTTACCCCACACGCCTGGCGGTGGTGGACCCGGAAAACTCGGCCTTCTACCCTGCGTGGCGGGACGGCAACGCGGCGGCAGCGTCCGGTCTGCCTTCCCGCATCGAGGGCATCGGCCGGCCCCGCTCGGAACCAAGTTTTGTTCCGGCCGTCATCGACCACATGATCCAGGTGCCCGACGCCGCATCCGTCGCGGCCATGCGCCACCTCCGCAAACTGACCGGGCTTCACGCTGGCCCTTCCACAGGCACCAACTTGTGGGGTGTCTGGCAGCTGGTCGCCCGGATGGTGGCCGAAGGACGCAAAGGCAGCATCGTTTCACTCATGTGCGACGGCGGCGACCGTTATGTTGGCAGCTATTACGACGCCGGGTGGCTCGCGGCCCATGGCCTGGATCCGGCTCCACACGAGAAAGTGCTGGACCGGTTCCACGACACAGGAGTGTGGCCCGGCTAGACCTCTACCGACTCCCGGGGCGCGAGCCGCGTGTAGCTGGTGCCGTACCGTGCACCGATCCGCGTTACATGACCCTCGACGACGCCACGCCCGAGTTCGTTGAGCAGGCCGTCGTGGACCGGGAAGGCCCTGGGGGCGCGGACGGAAATGACGAAGTCCACAACCTCGCCGATCTTGGACCACGGGGCGTGGATGGGGACCAGCAGTGTTTTGACTTCGATCCCGTCCGGGACCACGAAGGAGTCTCCGGGGTGGAACACGTTGTCGTCCACAAGGTAGCCGATATTTGCCACCACCGGGATCTGGGCATGGATGAGGGCGTGCTGTCCGCCGAAAGTCCGGATGCTGAAACCGGCGACGTCAAAGGATGAACCGGGGTCGACGGAGTGCACGCGGTCGGCGATGTCACTTTCTTCCTGCAGTGCGGCAGCTACCCTGGCCGGCGCATGGACCACCAGGTCAGGATTGCTCCGCAAAGCTTTGATGACCTCCGGGCTGTCGAGGTGGTCGTTGTGCTCGTGCGTTACCAGCACGGCGTCAGCTCCGTTCAACGCTTCGGCGGATTCGGAGAACGTCCCGGGATCAATCACCAGGACTTTTCCTTCCTTCTCCAACCGGACACAGGCGTGGGTGTACTTGGTGAGCATCATGAGGCCAGCCTAGGGGCGGCCGCTGAGAGTTTCCAAGCAGCCGCTGCTGGTAAAATCGAAGTTTGCCAGCATCCCCACGGAAATGAGCCTTTTCATGCCACACGGCACCAATTCCGCCACTACGGGCCCGGCCGGGCCGGTCACCGGCGGCGTCAAGGAGCAGCGCGTCACCAAGCAGCGCTTGGCCGTGAGTGCAGCGTTGGACGAATTGGATGACTTCGTCAGCACCCAGGAGCTGTACCGCCTGATGCAGAACAAGGGCATTTCGGTGTCCTTGGCTACCGCCTACCGCATTCTCCAGTCCCTGGCCGATGATGGCCTCATCGACGTCCTCCGAAATGGTGAGGGTGAGGCCGTCTACCGTCGCTGCGCCGTCACGGGCCACCACCACCACCTTCTGTGCCGGAACTGCGGCAAGGCCGTCGAGGTGGAGGCACCCGCCGTCGAGACCTGGGCAGCACGCACGGCTACTGAACACGGCTTCACCGAAGTAGCCCACACAGTGGAGATCTTTGGTCTGTGCCCCGAGTGCACCGCCAAAAAGGCCGCAGGAAAACTCTAGAGAGCCCCGGCCGGCTGGTCCCGCGTGACCCGGCCGTTCAGGCCGCGGTTGCTCCGCACCCGGCCAATAATCCGGCACACCACGTAAATCAGGAAAGACAACGTCGTCACATACGGGCTGATGGGGATGCGGCTGCCGAGGGCCAGCAGAATGCCGCCCACAGTGGCCGTCAACGCGAAGGCTACACTCAGGACCACCACCAGCTTGGGTGAGGTGGTCACACGCAACGCCGCCGCTGCCGGCGTAATCAGCAGCGCGAGGACAAGCAGCGCACCGACTATCTGGATGGACAGGGCAACACTGATGCCCAGCAGCACCATGAAGCCGATCGCCAGGCCGCGCACGGGAACACCCCGGGCTTCAGCCATTTCCGGGTCGACGCTGGCAAAGCTCAGGGGACGCCAGATGGCGAGCAAGGCGATCATCACTACCACCGCGGTTCCCGCCAACGCCTGCAGCTGAACGGTATCCACCGAGACAATCTGTCCGGTCAGCAGTCCGAACTTGTTGGCAGCCCGGCCTTCATACAGTGCCAGGAACAGAATTCCCAGGCCCAAGCCAAAGGGCATGATGACGCCGATGATTGAGTTCTTGTCCCGCGCCCTGACACCCATGAAGCCGAGCAGGACGGCGGCCGCCACCGAACCGATCAGGGAACCGAAGATGATATCGGCTCCGATCAGAAGCGCGAAGGCCGCCCCGGCAAAGGAGAGCTCGGAGATGCCGTGGACGGCGAAGGCCAAATCCCGTTTCATCACGAACGTCCCAACCAGACCGCCCAGGAGTCCCAGTACGGCACCGGCCCAGAGCGAGTTCTGGACGAGGACCAGCAGTTCGCCGTAGTTCTCGAAGTTGAAGATGGTCTGCAGAATGGTGTCCAGATCCACTTAGAGGTCCTCCCCTGCACTTGCGTGGGCGTCGTCATGGAAGTGCGTGGTGGCGTCCGGCAGACCGACGACGACGATCCTCCCGTTGGTGTGGATGACCTCCACATGGCTGTCGTACAGTTCGGACAAGACTTCCGTAGTCATGACCTCCTGCGGCGTTCCGACCCGGAACTGGCCACCGGCCAGATAGAGCACGCGGTCCACGTAGTCGATCACGGGATTGATTTCGTGCGTCACGAAGACCACGGCGCTGTTCCGCTCGTGGCATTGCTGGTTGATCAACGAGCTGACGCCCTGCTGGTGGTGAAGATCAAGGGAGAGAAGAGGCTCGTCGCAGAGCAGGACCTGCGGTTCAGTGGCCAGCGCCTGGGCAACCCTCAGCCGTTGCTGTTCGCCTCCGGAGAGCTGCCCGACCGGCACCTTGGCGTAGTCCGACGCTCCTACCAGTTCCAACAACTCGTCGATGCGCTGGTTGACCTTGCCGGACGACAACCGGATACCCCAGCGATGTCCGTCGATGCCCAGGCCCACCAAGTCCCGTGCGCGCAAGGGTGTATCCGGCGCGAAGGACTTCTGCTGCGGAATGTAGCCGATCCGCTTGCTGCCCCGTTCCACCGGATGCCCACCCAGGGACACGGTTCCGGAGTGCAGTTCCTGCAATCCCAGGAGGACCTTGAGGAAGCTGGTCTTGCCGCTCCCGTTCGGGCCGAGGACGGCGAAGAACTCACCCGGGTTTATGTCGAGGTCGAGGTCCCTCCAGAGTGTCCTCTTGCCGAACTGCAGGCTGGCTCCGCGGAGGCTCACTACGGGTGTCAAAGGTTGTCCTCGATCCATACGCTGCTGTGAACGTAGTTTGTTGGGGGCCGCTGCCTGGCGTCCGGGTGGGGGCGCTACCGGCGGCGGTGGCGGCAGGCAAAAGGCCCCGCAGCCATCCTGAACATCTTAGGACGCCAGCGGGGCCCTTAACCGCATTGCCGGAGCCGGAAACGCCTACTTCTTCAGTGCGGATGAAACCGATTCCACATTGTCGGTCATCCATTGGACATAGTCCTTGCCCTCGGGCAGCGTTTCAGTGAAATTCAAAACCGGCACGCCGGCAGCCTCGGCTGCCCGTTTGACAGTTTCGGTCTGAGGACCGGCAGTCTGCTCGTTATAGGCCAGGAAACGGACCGAACCGACACTGAGAAGATCAGTGGTTTCCTTCATGACGGCGGGCGGAACGTCCGTGCCCTCTTCCACAGCAGCGCTGTAGGCTTCCGGGGTCTTGTTCTCAAGGCCCGCGGCTTCCAGGAGGTACAGCGGCACAGGCTCCGTGATCGCCACGGGAGCGTGCCCGTCCGCAGCCTTCACGGCGTCGAGCTTTCCGGTCAGTTCAGTGAGCTTGGCTTTGAAGGCGTCTGCGTTGCCCGTAAAGGTCGCGGCCGAGTCCGCGTCCAGGCTGCCGAGCTTGCTTGCCACGGCATCGGCGAGCTTGCCCATGGCGTCCAGGTTGTACCAAACGTGCTCGTTGAACTCGCCGTGGTTATGCGTGTGGCCGTCCTCGGAGTGGGCCTCTTCGCTGTGGCTTTCCCCTTCGGGGGCGAGCCCTGAAATTTCGACGGCGCTGATCATGTTCTCATGGCCGATTTTGGTTTCATCGGCAATTTTGTGCAGGAATTCGTCATAGCCCCCGCCGTTCTCCACCACGAGCTTGGCTTTGGAGATCACCAGCTTGTCCTGGGCACTGGCCTCATAGGAATGAGGATCCTGGCTGGTCTTGGTGATGATGGCGTTGACGTTCACCTTGTCTCCGCCGATTGCTTTCACAATGTCGCCGTAGACGTTGGTGGACGTGACAACTTCGATGGCCCCGGAAGCCGAAGGACTGTTAGCTCCGGCCGTTCCGGCGCAGGAGGACAGCAGGAGCGCGGCCAGTCCTGCGGAAGCGGCTACGGACAGGCGGGCGGCGTAACGACGCACGTAAACCTCGGATCTACTCAAAATGAGAATCAAACACAATTACTGGGCAGATCCCAGTGTAGCCCTAATTGGGAATGATTCCTATTTAGCGAAAGGCGGGCATCGATTGAAAAATCGATGCCCGCCCGCACTCCAAGCTCTCAGGCGGTTATGCCTGGGCTTGTTGACCACCGAAGCGTCGAATGCCTGTCGCCTGGGTGGCATCGCGGATTTCGCCGACCAGCTGCTCGATGACGTCTTCAAGGAACAAGACGCCCTGGGTGTCTCCACCGGCGCCAACAACACGGGCCAAGTGCGAGCCGGTGCGCTGCATGACGGACATGGCCTGCTCGATCTCGTCGTCCGGTGACAGGTTGGCCAAGGACCGGATGCGCCCCTCGGCAATGGGGTGCCTGCGACCCTCGTCCGGGATGGACAGAATGTCCTTCACGTGCAGGTATCCGGCCAGTTCGCCGTCGTCGTCCACCATCGGGAAACGGGAGAAGCCGGTACGGCTGACCGCTTTTTCCAGGTCGACGGGCGTGGAGGCCGTCTTGAGCACCACCAGCTTGTCCAGGGGCACCATGATGTGGGAGGCCGTGTGCTCCGAGAACTCCAAAGCACCGCTGAGCAATCCGGTCTCATCGTCCACCAGGCCGTGCCGGGTGGATTCCTGGACAATCGACTGCACTTCCTCAAGCGTGAACGACGAAGACACTTCGTCCTTCGGTTCGATTTTCATCAACCTCAGGATGTGGTTCGCCAACCAGTTGAGGGACCAGATGACCGGGTTAACCACGCGTGCGATGAACATCAAAGGTGGCGCCAACAGAAGGGCCGCCTTGTCCGCCACGGAAACCGAGATGTTCTTGGGGACCATCTCACCGAACGTGACATGCAGGAACGTGACGAACAGCAACGCGATCACGAAAGCGGAGATATCCGCCAGTTCGACCGGTACGCCCAGCAGTTCGAGCGGCTCCGCCAGGAGATGGTGAATGGCAGGCTCGGCAACCTGGAGGATCAGGAGCGAGCAGACGGTAATGCCCAACTGCGCACACGCCAGCATCAGCGACACATTCTCCATGGCGCGCAATGTTGTCTGCGCCCGCTTGGAGCCGGCCTCGGCCAGGGGTTCGATCTGGCTGCGGCGTGCCGACATAACGGCGAATTCGGCACCGACAAAGAAGGCATTGCCGATCAAAAGGACGACAAGCCAGACAATTCCTACCCAGTCACTCATACGGCACCTGCCTCGTGGTGGTTGGATCCGGCGTCGGCCTGCTCGTCATCACGGACTACGTGGTGGAAGCAGATCCTGTCGATTCTGCGGCCATCCATCCTGGTGACTGTCAGGGTGCCTCCCGGCGTTTCCACGACATCCCCCACCTTGGCTATCCGGCCAAGCTGGCTCATGACGTAACCACCCACGGTTTCATAGGCAGACTCGTCGGGAACGGTGAGATTCGGGATCTGTTCCGACACTTCATCCGGCCGCAGCAGGCCCGGAAAATACCAGTCGCCTGTCGCGCTCTGCAGGACGCCGGGCCGGACTTTATCGTGCTCGTCAGCGACCTCTCCAACGATTTCTTCGACCAGGTCTTCAAGGGTGGCAATGCCCGCCGTGCCGCCGTACTCGTCAAGCACGACGGCGAGTTGCAGGTTGCCTTCGCGCAGTTCAGACAGGAGGGCATCAAGGTGGATGGTCTCAGGGACCTGAAGGACATCGGTCATGATGGCACCGGCCTGGAGCTTGGCCCGACGTTCAGCGGGTACGGCCACAGCCTTTTTGACATGGACCACGCCGCGGATATCGTCCGTGGAATCGCCAATGACGGGGAAACGGGAATATCCGGTACGCCTCGCGGCGTCAAGGATGTCAGTCACCGGCTGGTCGGCGTCGATGGTCTCCATGCGGATCCGGGGCGTCATGACGTCCGCCGCGGTCCTTCCGGAGAAGTTCAAAGTACGGGCCACAAAGTTGGCCGTACCGGCATCCAACGTCCCGAGTTCGGCCGACCGGCGCACCAAGGATGCGAGCTCAGCAGGTGTCCGGGCTCCCGAGATCTCCTCCTTGGCCTCCAGGCCAAACAGGTTCAGGACCTTGTTGGAGAACCCGTTCAGCACCACGATGGCCGGCTTGAAGACGGCAGTGAACATCAGTTGGGGTCGGGCAAGCCGCTTCCCAAGCGGGAAGGCGAGGGCGATGGCCATGTTCTTGGGGACCAATTCGCCCAGAAGCATCGACAGCAGCGTGGCGAAGGCCATGGCCACGATCAGGGCAACGGAGTGCACGACCTCGCTCGGGAGGCCCAGCAGGCCGAGCGGCCCGAGGAGCAACTGCCCGACGGAAGGCTCCATGACGAAACCAGTCAACAGCGTGGTCAGTGTGATGCCCAGCTGGCAACTGGAGAGCTGGGTGGAGAGCGACTTGAGGCACTTCAGCAACGGAGCCGCAGCGTGGTCGCCATTGTCAACAGCGCGCTGGACGCTTGCCTGGTCGAGGGCCACCAGGGAGAACTCAACAGCTACAAAGAAGCCGGTCCCGAGGATGAGGGCAAAACCGGCGAGAAGAAGAATCCATTCCACTTAGCGCATCCCTCCAAGGGCAGGCGCGTGCAACGGGGTTAAGGCCTTCGGCTCGGGGAATCGCCCCGGCGGAGGCTGGTCGGGTGCAGCGGACGCACGGTCTGCGGCACCACCGGCAGTGAACGCCGGCGCGTGATGGGCATGTGAACGGGTATTGCCGGCTCGACGGGCACGCTGTGCGGAGTTGCCAGATTGGCTCCCCCGACAGTTCCCAGGCCGGCACCTAGATTTACTGTCCATAAGACTTTCAGTCTACAGTCCGGCAACCGTGGTCTCCCTCAGGAGGGCCAACTTCGCAACAAAAAAGCAGAGCCACGCCACTAAGTCAGCCGCAACATGATTTAGGTCACCACTATTGGCAGTTAACCAACGATCCTAACTAGACTGTCAGGGGTCTGAGTTCGCGGGACCCGGACCCTGTCCCATCGTTGCGGAAAAGCAACTTTGGCCAGCGGGAAAACAACACTCATGGAAGAGGCGTATTTCAAGTGCCAGAGCAGCCCAGCCACCGTCTACCAGAGGAATTTGGCGGAAACGAGTGGCTCGTTGACGAACTGTACGAGCGGTACCAACAGGACAAGAACTCGGTGGACACCAAATGGTGGCCGCTCTTCGAATCCTTTGCTTCCGCTGACGGCACTTCTTCCAACGGAACCTCTGCAGCCCCATCAGCTGCCAATCCCCCTACCCAAGTACTTCCCGTCGTAGCTCCGGCTGCAGCGGCACCGGCACCGGCGCCGGCGGCCCCCGCAGCAGCGCCGGCCGCCGCCCCCGCGGCTCCGGCCGCACCCGCTCCGGCGAAAAAAGCACCTGCCACGGTTGCCCGGGACGGAGCAAAGAAGCCCGCCGCCGGCACCGCTGCACAGCCGATCCCTGCCCAGCTGCCCAAGAGCAACAAGGCCCCGACAGCGCCGGAAGAGGACGTGGTTTCCGTCCTCCGCGGCCCGGCCAAGGCCATCGCCACCAACATGGTCACCAGCCTCGAAGTGCCTACCGCTACCAGCGTCCGGGCTGTTCCGGCCAAGTTGCTCATCGACAACCGCGTCGTCATCAACTCCAACCTTGCCCGTGCCCGCGGTGGCAAGGTCTCCTTCACCCACCTCATCGGTTACGCCGTTGTCCGTGCGCTTTCCCAGTTCCCGTCAATGAACGTCTACTACGACGAAATTGACGGCAAGCCGAGCGCCGTGCAGCCCGCGCACGTCAACTTCGGCATCGCAATCGACATGCCCAAGCCCGACGGCACCCGCCTGCTGATGGTTCCAAACATCAAGAAGGCCGAGACCATGGACTTCGCGGAGTTCTGGCACACCTACGAGGACCTGATCAAGCGTGCCCGCAACGGCAAGCTCACGGCTGACGACCACGCAGGAACCACGGTCTCGCTGACCAACCCCGGCGGCATCGGCACCGTGCACTCGGTCCCGCGCTTGTCCAAGGGCCAGGCGGCCATCATCGGCGTCGGCGCACTTGACTACCCGGCCGAGTTCCAGGGCGCCAGCGAGAAGATCATCGCCCAGAACGCCATCAGCAAGATCCTCACCCTGACCTCCACCTACGACCACCGGGTCATCCAGGGCGCAGGCAGCGGCGAATTCCTCAAGCTCGTCCACCAGCTCCTCCTCGGCGCGCAGAACTTCTACGACGAGATCTTTGAAGCCCTGCGCATTCCCTACGAACCCGTTCGTTGGAGCCCGGACCTGCAGGTGGATCCCGCGGACGAGATCAACAAGGTTGCCCGCATCCAGCAGCTGATCCATTCCTACCGCGTGCGCGGCCACCTCATGGCTGACACCGATCCGCTGGAGTACGTGCAGCGCAAGCACCCTGACCTTGACGTCCTGACGTATGGACTCACCCTGTGGGACCTCGACCGCGAGTGGCCTACCGGTGGCTTCGGTGGCAAGCCGCAGCTTAAGTTCCGCGACATCCTCGGCGTGCTCCGCGATGCTTACTGCCGCACCACAGGCATCGAGTACATGCACATCCAGGAACCGGCCGAACGCAAGTGGTTCCAGGACCAGCTGGAGCACCCATACTCCAAGCCGAGCCGCGAAGAGCAGCTGCGCATTGTCTCCAAGCTCAACGCTGCAGAGGCCTTCGAGACCTTCCTGCAGACCAAGTTCGTCGGCCAGAAGCGGTTCTCCCTCGAAGGTGGCGAGTCCCTGATTCCGCTGTTGGACGCCGTCATTTCGGACGCCGCTGACGACGGACTGGATGAAGTTGCCATCGGCATGGCCCACCGTGGCCGCCTCAACGTGCTGACCAACATCGCTGGCAAGACCTACGCACAGGTCTTCCGCGAATTCGAAGGCACCCAGGATCCCCGCTCCGTCCAGGGCTCCGGCGACGTCAAGTACCACTTGGGAACCGAAGGTACCTTCACCTCGGACAACGGCAAGCAGACCAAGGTCTACCTCGCCGCCAACCCGTCGCACCTTGAAGCAGTCGACTCGGTGCTTGAGGGCATCGTCCGCGCCAAGCAGGACCGCCTGGATCAGGGCGAGTCCTTCCCGGTGCTGCCCATCATGGTCCACGGTGACGCCGCATTTGCCGGCCAGGGCGTGGTTGCGGAAACCCTGAACCTCTCGCAACTTCGTGGCTACCGTACCGGCGGTACCATCCACGTGATCGTCAACAACCAGGTCGGCTTCACCACTGCACCGTCCTCTTCACGTTCCTCCACGTACTCCACCGACGTCGCGAAGATGATCCAGGCACCGGTGTTCCACGTGAATGGCGATGACCCCGAAGCCGTGGTGCGCGTTGCGCAGCTCGCCTACGAGTTCCGCCAGCGATTCCACAAGGACGTCGTCATCGACATGGTCTGCTACCGCCGTCGCGGCCACAACGAAGGCGACGACCCCTCGATGACCCAGCCGCTCATGTACAACCTGATCGAAGCCAAGCGCTCCGTCCGCAAGCTGTACACAGAGTCGCTCATCGGCCGTGGGGACATCACCGAAGAAGAAGCAGAGCAGCTGCTTCGCGACTACCAGGAGCGCCTGGAGCGGGTCTTCGCCGAGACCCACGCCGCGCAGACGTCCCCGATCCCGATCATCACCGCGGACTCCGCGGCCGTTTCGGACATCGAGCGTCCCATTGCCCAGCAGGCGGACTTCGGGACCAATGCCCCCACGTCCACCGCGATTTCCGCTGAGACTCTTGCCCGCATCGGCAAGGCCCACCTGGAAATCCCCGAGGGCTTCACCGTCCACTCCAAGCTCAAGCAGCTGCTGGAGAAGCGCGAGCAGATGTCCCGTGAAGGCGGTATCGACTGGGGCTTCGGCGAAATCGCTGCCTTTGGTTCCTTGATCATGGAAGGCGTACCTGTGCGCCTTGCAGGGCAGGACTCGCGCCGAGGCACCTTCGTTCAGCGCCACGCCGTCTTCCACGACCGTGCCAACGGCAACGAGTGGCTGCCCTTGGGCAACCTCTCCGATGACCAGGCCAAGCTGTGGATCTACGACTCCCTGCTGTCCGAATACGCGGCCATGGGCTTCGAATACGGATACTCGGTGGAGCGTCCGGATGCGCTCGTTCTGTGGGAAGCCCAGTTCGGTGACTTCGTCAACGGCGCCCAGACCATCATCGACGAGTTCATTTCCTCGGCTGAGCAGAAATGGGGCCAGCGCTCCTCACTGGTGCTCATGCTCCCGCACGGCTACGAAGGCCAGGGCCCGGACCACTCCTCGGCACGCATTGAGCGCTTCCTTCAGATGTGCGCAGAAGACAACATGATCGTGGCCAACCCCACCACCGCGGCCTCGCACTTCCACCTTCTGCGCCGCCAGGCATACAGCCGTCCGCGCAAGCCGCTGATCATCTTCACACCCAAGCAGTTGCTGCGCCTCAAGGGCGCCGCTTCCGCCGTCGAAGATTTCACCACGGGTGGCTTCAGGCCCGTTATCGGCGATCCGGAAGTCCAGCCGGCAAACGTGGACCGGGTCATCCTGGTCTCCGGTCGCTTGTACTACGACCTCCTCTCCAACCGCCAGAAGTCCGGTGACACGTCCACGGCGATCATCCGCGTGGAGCAGCTGTACCCGCTGCCGAAGGCTGAGATCGAGGCCGAGCTCGCCAAGTACCCGAACGCTGACATCGTTTGGGCGCAGGACGAGCCCGCCAACCAGGGCCCGTGGCCCTTCATGGGCCTGAACCTGGCACCGGAACTTGACCGCAAGCTCCGCCTGGTCTCGCGTCCGGCGTCGGCATCCACGGCTGCCGGTTCCATGAAGCGCCACGCCGCAGAACAGGATGCCCTGATCAAGCAGGCATTCGAACGTAAGTAAAAACGAAACTGCCCGGCCTGAGGAGCGATTAGCACGCCTCAGGCCGGGCAGTTCTGTTTAATGGGACAGGTACCCGGTCCCAAAACCGGCCGATGATCCGGAAACTGTGCAAGGACCGTAACGAGTGTGAAGAGGTAACCGTGGAAGACAGGAAGCTGCGTATCGCAGCTGTTGGAGATGAACTGCTCGCGGGCCTGGGGGATCCCCGCGCCCTGGGCTGGCTCGGTAGAGTCCTGGCCCGCACACCCCAGGACTCCGTCGTGGTGGAGAGCTTTCCGCTCCCTTGTCCCATGGAAGGTACAGAGGGCCTGGCCGCCCGCTGGCAGGATGAAGCCGGCAGGCGCTTCAGCGATACCCATGAGAACCGGCTGGTGATCGGACTTTCGGGTCGCGATCTCGAATTTGGCCTTTCCACAGCGCGGAGCCGGCTGAATCTGGCCAACATCCTCGACGGAGCTTCGCACAGCAGCGTGGAGGTCTTCGTGGTTGGTCCGCCTCCCACTTTGGATCCGGCACGCAACAAGCGTCTTGCTGAACTCAACACAGCTTTTGCCGATGTCACCACGCGGCGCAACCACCACTACGTTGACACGTTCTCCCCGTTGCTCAATCATGAGCAGTGGAGGACGGACCTCGCAGCCAATGGGGGAACACCGGGCCAGGCCGGCTACGGCTTGATTGCGTGGCTTGTCCTGCACCGCGGCTGGTTCCAGTGGCTTAATATCGCTCAACCGGAGTAGCCATGACGCGGAACATGCAGGTTTCTGTCAGAGCAGCAACAGCGGCGGCAGTAATTGCCGCAGTGGCAGCCACAGTTTCCTGCAGTTCCGGTCCCCCGGTCTCCCCCGCGTCCTCAACAGCCGCGTCGGCACCGGCATCCACTGCTTCTCCAACATCGGCGCCCACGGCGCTGCAGCGCTTCGATTCAGAGGGCTTGCGCGCGGACTTTGAGCGGACAGCCAAGGAAGTCCTTGTCCCGGGAGCCATGGTGCTGCTGGAAACTCCCGAGGGAACCCTCACTGCGTCTTACGGCACAGGTACCCGCGGCGCCGAACGGCCGGTCTCAATGGCGGACCACATCCGGGTGGGTTCGGTCACCAAGACCTGGACAACCACAGTCATTCTTCAGCTCGTCCAGGAGGGCAAGCTCGCCCTTGGTGATCCCGTTTCAAAGTACCGTCCAGACGTTCCCAATGGTGACGGCATCACTCTCGAGCAGCTCCTGACCATGCGGAGCGGCCTGTTCAACTACACCGAAACCCTTGAGCTCAACTCAGCCATGGATAAAGAACCGCGCAGGGAGTGGAAACCGGAAGAGCTCCTCGCGCTGGGGTTTGCCCATCCGCCATATTTCGCCCCGGGGCAAGGCTTCCACTATTCCAACACGAACACGGTCCTTCTGGGCCTCATCGCCGAGAAGGTCGCAGGAAAGCCACTCGGTGATCTCTTCAAGGAGCGCATTTTCCAGCCCCTCGGCTTAAAGGGAACGGTCTTTCCGGATGTTTCGTCCAACAGCATTCCGGAGCCACATCCCCAGGGCTATTTCTACGGTGACAACGTCCTGACGATGACCAATCCTGCCCTTCCCGAGGACATGCAAAAGGAAGCCGCCGCGGGCACCCTGGCCCCGAACGACGTTACTGATGTCAATCCGTCATGGGCTTGGGCAGCAGGGTCGGGAATCTCCACGACCACGGACTTGAAGATCCTCGGCGAAGCCCTCGTTAATGGGAAGCTGCTCGATGCCGGGTTCCAGCAACAACGACTCGACAGCGTCATCCCCACCAACCCGGAAAACCCCGACCGTGCTTCCTACGGCTGGGGCATAGCGAAGTTCGGGAAGCTCTACGGCCATACCGGCGAACTTCCGGGCTTCAACACCTTCATGGGCAGCGATCCCGTCAACGGAGTGACCCTCGTGGTGTGGACAAATCTGGCACCGGCGGCCGACGGCCGGGACCCTGCCGTGACCATCGCGAGGTCACTCATCGGCAAGGTCTACCAAGCCGGGAGCTGAC
Organism: Paenarthrobacter sp. C1; assembly: GCF_049315185.1. Taxonomy (NCBI): domain Bacteria; kingdom Bacillati; phylum Actinomycetota; class Actinomycetes; order Micrococcales; family Micrococcaceae; genus Paenarthrobacter; species Paenarthrobacter sp. C1. The sequence goes on from NZ_CP186052.1 coordinate 3,101,173, forward strand.
GCCGGGTCCGTTACCTCTTGATTCGCTGGAGCTCTTGATTCGCCGGGAAACGCGATATATCGTGTTTTCATCAACGCGATATATCGCAACTTGGAGGGATCATGTCAGACGAACTATGGACCGTGACGGGCCCGCAAACCATTGAAGTGGATAACGTCCGCTCCCTGAAGCTGGGCATAGTGAAGGGCCGATTCGACGTCGTGACCCACGACGAACCCTTTGTCCGCATCGAGATCAGCGAAATCACCGGCGACCCCCTTACGGTGACACTGGTGGACGGGCGCCTGGAAGTGCGCCACCAGCTGCAGGGGCCGCAGGGCTGGTTCCGCAACCTCATGGGGACCGTCAACAACAGCAGCACCAACTCGGTGGTGGTCGGGATCGCGCTGCCACCCGGCGTCGACGTCGAGGCCGGAACCGTCAGCGGCGACGGAATGGTGTCCGGCGTCAGCGGCCGCACGCGCCTGAACACTGTGTCAGGTTCCGTCATGGCGGACGGCACCAACGGCGAACTCCACGTGAACACCGTCAGCGGGGAAGTCATCGCCAGGAACCACGACGGCGTCCTGACCGCCAAGAGCGTCTCGGGCGAAGTCACGGCGTCGGGCACCTTCAAAAGCGTCCGGGCAAGCACAGTCAGTGGCGACCTCAGCTTCGATCTCCAGGACTACACGAACGACTTTGGAGCCAACTCGGTCTCCGGCGACCTCACCATCCGGCTCCCCCACGACGTTGGCCTGGATATCGTGGCGAAATCAGCCAGTGGAACCGTAGTGATCGATGACCAGCTGTACGCCCAGCCCGGCAGCAATGTCCACACAATCGTTGGTCCTGACGAACGGCTCATGCTTGTCCGCACCAATACGGTCTCCGGCAAGACCTACATCATCCACGGCTCGGCACCGTCACCGGACAACAGCCGGCAGTCGCCAGGGGAAGCTGGTCTCTGATGACTCCCGTCTTCGCCCACGGCGCACTGCGCCTGTACCTCCTTGCCCTCTTGGAAACCGGTCCCAAGCACGGCTACGAACTGATCAAGGCCCTCGGCGACCGCTTCGGCGGAACGTACTCCCCCAGCGCCGGAACCATCTATCCGCGACTGGGCAAGCTGGAAGAGGAAGGTCTCGTCGCTACAGAGACCGAGGGCCGGCGCACGAAATACTCCATCACCTCAGCCGGGCGCGCGGAACTGGACAGCCGACGGGAGGAACTGGCGGACGTCGAAGACACCATCTCCGCCTCCGTCAGGCGGCTCGCCGACAACTTACGCGAGGACATTCGCAGCAACATGCGCGGCCTTCGTGCCGATCTTGCCGCTACGGCGGAAGCAGCCCGCACAAACGCCACCTCCGCCGCTTTCCGCAGTCGGACGGCGGGCTACACACCGGAAGGCCAGCGCATCCTCAAGGAAGCAGAATTGATGGTGCAGGCCTTCCGGGACGACATCCGCGTGGAGTTGCGTCAACACGGGGCTGCCCGCCCGCTGACGCCAGTGGCACTGGAAACGGTCCGCGCGGTCCTGGACCAGGCCCGAATATCCATCAGGAATTCACTCAACAACTGAGCTGAGGCAAAGCGCCCCGCCGCGCGGACGCCTCCCGGTTCGCGGCGCAGCACCCGGATGTGCGAAACTGGAGGGCAGCTCTATTGAGTATCAATCATTGAAGGAGGCCAGCTATGAGCAAGCGTGCACGTAAGCGTCGTGACCGTAAGCGCGGCGGCGCGAACCACGGCAAGCGTCCCAACACCTAAGCCAACGGCTTAGCGTCACAGGCTTAAGAGCGAGGGCCCCGGAAACCATGCGGTTTCCGGGGCCCTTGGCGTTAAGCCCTCACAGACGAGGCCGTGCCAGCCAGCGGCCGGATCAGGCGTCAACAGGCTTGATCGAGTGAATCCTGTCCAGGATGGAATTCTTGAGGTTCTCGGGAGCGGATTCGGTGCACGAACGCTTGACCATGGTGCGGATGAGGCACTCAAGGTCATACTGTTCTGCACACTCTTCACACGTATCCAGGTGCTGCTTGATTTCCGTGAGGTCCTCACGTGTCAACGCACCGTCGAGATACTCATAGATCCGCTGCATTCGCGTATCGTCGCAATCGCCCAATCCCTGGCAGTCGCTCATTTCTCTTTCTCCTGATTGTTGCTTCCGGCCGCAGCCTGATCTTCGGTGTGGGCCTTGAAGCCCCGTTCGGCGGCATAGTCCGCCAGCATGTCCCGCAGCATCTTCCGGCCACGGTGCAACCGCGACATGACAGTGCCGATCGGGGTATTCATAATCTCCGAGATTTGCTTGTAGGCATATCCCTCGACATCCGCGAAATAGACAGCCAACCGGAATTCTTCCGGAATTGCCTGCAACGCGTTTTTGACGTCGGAATCCGGCAGGTGGTCAAGAGCCTCGGCTTCGGCTGAACGCAGGCCCGCCGAAGTGTGCGACTCGGCTTTGGCCAGTTGCCAGTCCTCGATCGTGTCCGAATTGGACTGCAGCGGTTCTCGTTGCCGCTTCCGATAGAGGTTGATGTAGGTGTTGGTCAGGATCCGGTACAGCCACGCCTTGAGGTTGGTGCCGGGCTTGTACTGGTGGAACGCTGAAAAGGCCTTGGTGTAGGCCTCCTGGACGAGGTCCTCCGCGTCAGAAGGGTTCCGCGCCATCCTCATGGCAGCCGAGTACAGCTGGTCGACGTACTGCATTGCGTCGCGCTCAAAACGCTCGCGCCGCTGCTCCGGGCTCTCCGCTGCAACATCGACGGCGGCCGGCGCCGGGGCGTTATCGTCGTCCGTCGCGTCGGCTGCTTCGTACATGGCCGCTGCGGCCGGTTCAATGGTGCTCATCGTTGCCAAGTCTACTGTCAGCTTGGGAGAATCCGGCTGCACCCCGTACCCGGCCTCCGGTAGAACCATGCGGTCCTTCACCAAAGTCAAAAAACCAACTCCGTTCAGCGAGCGGCAACGCCGTGCCGCAGTCCGGTCTCCACCGCACCTGAAACTCACAACGGCCGCTGCTGGGTAAATATTCCGCAAAAGTGCAAGACTAGATCCGACTGCACCCCGTGAACACAACACTCATCGAACAGTGTGGCAAGCCACCCAGGAGGCAAAACATGTCTTTTATCCGTTTTCTCGCGCGGCCCATGCTCGCATCCAGCTTTGTCGTTGCAGGTCTGGACAAGCTCAAGAACGCTGACGACACCGCCAAGCAACTGTCACCGGTCCTTCGACGAGCCTCTGAATCGCTGCCCTTCAAAGCGGACGAGAAGACCCTCGCCCGGGTCCTGGGTGGAGCCCAGCTCGGCGCCGGAGCCCTGCTCGGACTGGGTAAGCTTTCGCGTTTCGCAGCGACGGTGCTCGCGCTGACGTCCGCCCTGAACTCCTACGTCGAATGGCGTTCAGCCGACATCAGCACCAAGGAGGGGCGCACCGCCCGGAAGGCCCAGCTCCTGAAGAACATCTCACTTACCGGCGGCGTGTTGTTGGCGTCGGTGGACACCGAAGGCCGTCCGAGCATCGCCTGGCGGGCCGAGCACCTTGCCGCCGACGCCAGGAAAGTCACCGGCAAGCAGATCAAGAAGGCAGACAAAGCAGTGCGCAAGGCCGTAGACAACGCAGTTGGAGCATAAGGAAGCATGACAGGTACCACCGCCGCCAATACCGAACCGGACAAAGCCGCCAGCCTCCCGCTATGGCCGGCCCCTTATGCCAAAGGGCCCGTGGACGCCACAGTGACGGTCCCAGGTTCAAAATCGCTGACCAACCGGTACCTGGTGCTGGCAGCCTTGGCGGATGGTCCTTCGCGGCTCCGGGCTCCGCTGCATTCACGCGATTCGGCCCTGATGATCCAGGCCCTCCGGCAGTTGGGTGCCACCGTCACCGAGGTACCCGGTGACGGTGACTATGGGCCCGACCTGGAGATCACTCCCCTGGACCCCTCTGCTTCGAGCTCAACGACAGCCATCGACTGCGGTCTGGCCGGTACCGTCATGAGGTTCGTTCCCCCGCTGGCTGCCCTGCGCAGCGGCGCCACAGTCTTCGACGGCGATCCCCATGCCCGTAACCGTCCCATGGGAACCATCATCGAGGCACTGATCGCCCTGGGAGTTCCGGTCGCAGCCGAAGGCGGCAGGACGCCGTCGTCCCTTCCTTTCACGGTGGAAGGCACCGGCGAGGTGCGCGGCGGTCACTTGGTCATCGACGCGAGCGCTTCCTCCCAGTTTGTCTCGGCGTTGCTGTTGGTAGGCGCCCGCTTCACCGAAGGCCTGCACTTGGAGCACGTGGGCAAACCCGTTCCAAGCCTGGACCACATCACCATGACCGTTGAGGTGCTTCGGAGCGTGGGCGTTACTGTCGATGACTCCGTACCCAACCACTGGCGCGTTTCGCCCGGTAGTATCAGTGCTTTCGACCAGCGGATCGAGCAGGATCTCTCCAACGCCGGCCCCTTCCTGGCCGCCGCCCTGGCAACGCACGGCACCGTCCGCATTCCCAACTGGCCCACCGGCACCACACAGGTGGGCGATCTCTGGCGGACCATCCTTGCTGCCATGGGCGCAAGCGTCACCCTTGACGGGGGAACACTGACGGTTACCGGCGGCAATGAGATCAAGGGTGCTGATTTCGACGAAACCAGCGAGCTCGCGCCGACTGTAGCCGCACTTTGCGCTCTGGCTACCGGCCCTTCGCGATTGACGGGCATCGCCCACCTCCGCGGACACGAAACAGACCGCCTCGCTGCCTTGGTTGCCGAGATCAACCGCCTTGGTGGCGATGCGGAAGAAACTGCCGATGGCCTGGTAATTCGCCCAGCTTCCCTCCATGGCGGAGTGGTACACAGTTACGCAGACCACCGAATGGCCACTGCCGGCGCCATCCTGGGACTCGCCGTCGACGGCGTCCAGGTTGAAGACATCGCCACAACATCCAAGACGATGCCCGAGTTCCCGGAGATGTGGGCACGAATGCTTGACTCCGCCGGCACGAATGAGGCCGGCAACTGACCATGGGCCGCGACGCACGTTCCTGGGACGAATCCGATGTCCGGATCCGTCCCAACAAAAAAGGATCACGACCCCGGACCAAGGACCGTCCCAGCTACGATGACGCCGTGATCGGACGGATCATCACGGTGGACCGCGGGCGGTACCGGGCAATCGTGGACGAAGACTCCCCCAACGAACGCATCATCATCGCCGCACGCGCCCGCGAACTCCGGCGCAACCCTGTTGTGCCCGGTGACTTCGTGGCCCTTGTAGGCGACGTTTCCGGGTCTCCGGACACGCTGGCCCGGCTGGTCCGGGTGGAAGAACGCCGGACCCTCCTTCGCCGCAGCGCCGATGACACGGATCCGATCGAGCGGGTAGTCGTGGCCAACGCCGACCAGCTGGTGGTGGTTGTTGCAGCCGCGAATCCCGAACCGCGGACCGGGTTCATCGACCGTGCCCTTGTGGCGGCGTACGACGCCGGTATTGAGCCACTGCTGCTGATCACCAAAGCCGACGTGAAGGATCCCACTGAACTGCTGGCCAACTACGTCAGCCTGGATTTCCCGGTGATTATCAGCCGGACAGCCGATTCTGAAGCCGGCGGCATTGATGCCCGATCCGATGATGGGCTGTCGGCCCGGTTGGACAGGGATGCTGTTTCCCGGCTCCGCGCACACCTCGGTGGCAAAGTGACCGTCATGCTGGGCCACTCCGGTGTCGGCAAGTCCACCATGGTCAACGCGTTGACGGGCGCCGAGCGGGCCACCGGCGGCGTGAATGCCGTCACCGGACGTGGCCGGCACACTTCGTCCTCGGCATTGGCGCTGAAGCTCGCGGATGCCCCCTCGGGCAGCTGGATCATTGACACCCCCGGTATCCGCTCCTTCGGCTTGGCCCACGTGGATCCGGACCGGATCCTGCATTCCTTCCCGGACCTCGAACCCGGCACCGAAGCATGCGAGCGGGGATGCAAGCACGACGCTACGGCAGTGAACTGCGGGCTGGACGCCTGGGTCAATGAAGGACATGCGGGCCCTTCAGGGGTGGCGCGCCTGGCGTCACTGCGTCGCCTGCTGGGCGCGGACCCACGCCTGGAGGCCAAAGAAGCGAAAGAGCTCGGCACGGTTACTTGATGACACTGGAAAACTGAGGGTGCAGCGGTAACGTCCCCACCGCCGCCAGTATTTCAGGATAGTTTGGTGCCATGACCCAACCCGCTTCCACCTACAACGACGACCTGCGCCTGGCCCATGTCCTCGCCGATTCCGTCGACGCCCAAACCATGGATCGCTTCAAGGCCCTGGACCTGCAGATCGAAACCAAGCCGGACCTCACCCCTGTCACCGATGCCGACAAGGCTGCGGAGGAGGCTATCCGCGGTCAGTTGTCGCGCTCGCGTCCACGTGATGCAGTCCTGGGTGAAGAGTTCGGCAGCAGTGGCCACGGATCGCGGCGCTGGATCATCGATCCCATCGACGGAACAAAGAACTTTGTCCGCGGCGTTCCAGTATGGGCAACGCTGATCGCGCTCGTCGATGAAGGCGAGCCCGTCGTTGGTGTGGTCAGCGCTCCGGCGTTGGGCAAACGCTGGTGGGCAGCCAAGGATATGGGCGCCTACATGGGTCGGTCCCTCGCTTCAGCAACCCGCCTCAAGGTGTCCAACGTTTCACGCCTGGCCGACGCTTCCATGTCCTACTCCAGCCTGTCCGGCTGGAAGGAGCGGGGCAATCTGGACGAATTCATGGACCTCACGGAGGACGTCTGGCGCACACGTGCCTACGGTGACTTCTGGTCCTACTGCCTCGTGGCCGAGGGCGCGGTGGACATCGCCTGCGAACCGGAGCTGAACCTCTACGACATGGCGGCGCTCGTCCCCATCGTGACGGAGGCAGGCGGGCGCTTCACTTCCCTGGAAGGCGAAGACGGACCGTTCGGCGGCAACGCCCTGGCCACCAACTCCATCCTGCATTCGGAAGTCCTGAAGCGGCTGAACCCCGGACTGGACGACCTCCTGCAGTCCCAAGCCTGAGGCCGGCACTACTCCGGATTGCCGAATTTTCGACGGCGGACGCCCGCTTTTGTGCGCGTCCGCCGTTTTTTGTTCGCGGAAACTGGGATTTGGCATTCCGCGTAACAAAGCGCTTAACAAAACCCCACGGCTTTGGATCGTCCCCCGGACGTGCCTTAGCCTTTTTTACAGGTCACGAGTGCCAGCGCTAAACCCCGGTTTGCTGGCCGGCAACCCTCCATTCGCGGTGGGGTGCCCCGGGTGACGACCCGGCCGGTCCGGAACGGATGCGGCAAGCGCGGATCCCCCTGTGGGGGTCCCTCTTGAGTGAGGTCCCATGAGCACAGTCACGTTCAACGCAAACACCATCCCTTCCTTTGTTGACGAAGCCGCCCTCGAATCGGCAGCTGCGCGTCCCCTCGCCGCCGTCACGGGCGCGGAGCTTCAGGCGCCTCTGATCCAAGGTGGCCACGTCCGCTATGCCAACCTCGACTACGGCGCGTCAGCCCCTGCGCTGACGATTGTTTCCGCCTACCTCAACGAGGTCCTCCCGTACTACGCCAGCGTTCACCGCGGGGCAGGCTTCGCCTCGCAGATCAGCACCTCCGTCTACGAGAATTCCCGGAACATCGTCCGTGACTTCGTTGGCGGACGTGCAGACGATTCGGTGATCTTTACCCGGAACACCACGGACTCCTTGAACCTGCTGGCCGGCTGCCTCCCGCAGGTCGACGGCGAGTTTGCCGGCGAGGTCCTGTACTTGGACATTGAGCACCACGCAAACCTGCTCCCGTGGCAGGGCGTGCCGCACCGCAGCGTGGTTGCGGCGCCGACCCTGGCCGGAACACTGGACAAGATCGAAGCCGAACTGGCCCTGGGCGGCGTCAGCCTGCTCGCCGTCACGGGCGCCTCGAACGTCACCGGAGAGATCCTGCCGATCGCCCGGCTTGCCGCGCTGGCCCACGAGTACGGCGCGAGGATCGTGGTGGATGCAGCCCAGCTCGCTCCGCACCGCCGCGTCAACATCGCAGAGGCTGACGTCGACTACATCGTCTTCTCAGGACACAAGCTCTATGCGCCGTTCGGCGCAGGAGTGGTAGTGGGCCGCCCGGACTGGCTCGACGCCGGGATCCCGCACCTGGCAGGTGGTGGCGCTGTCCGCGAAGCGCGCTTGGACTCGGTCAGCTGGGCCACGGGTCCGGCGAGGCACGAGGGCGGTTCCCCCAACGTCCTGGGCGCCGCGACGCTCGCCCGCGCCACTCAGGTGCTCGCCGGCCTCGACCAGGACGCCTGGCACGCACACGAAGCGGGCATCCGCAGCTACCTGGTTGAGGGCCTGGAAGCCATCGACGGCGTTACAGTCCACCGGATCTTCAGCGATTCCGAGGACACCATCGGCGTGGTCAACTTCTCCGTAGAAGGATTCGACGCCGGACTGGTCGCCGCATATCTGGCGGCCGAACACGGAGTGGGCCTCCGCGACGGACGTTTCTGCGCGCATCCGTTGCTCAAGCGGCTGGGACTGCCTTCGGGTTCCCTGCGCGCAAGCTTCGGCGTCGGCTCCCGGTTGGAGGACGCCACCAGGCTACTGGCAGGCATCGAGGAACTCAAGCGCAACGGCCTGGGCTGGGACTATGTGGTGGACGAGGGCCGCTGGGTACCGGCCAACGACCACCGCAGCTACCCCGAGTGGGCGCCCAACACCCCGGGCACAGCCGGTGCCGCTCCCTGCACGGTCGACTAGAGGGTAAATTCGTAGGGTACCTCTAACGGCCCTGTGAAGGAGTTTGCGTGTCCCTGCGCTCAGCGAACGGCGCTCCAGTCACTCCCGGTCCCGCCGGTCCCCGCGGACCCAAGCTCCATGCCTCCCGGCGCCATGAACTTGGCCAAAGCTTCCAGGATGGCGGAGAGCACTACGATCGCGTGCGGCCGGGCTATCCTGTGGACTCCGTTGATTGGCTCCTGCCCGAAGGGGCGTCGACAGCTGCGGACCTCGGCGCAGGAACGGGCAAGTTCACGGCACTCCTGGCCGGACGCGGACTTGAGGTGGCCGCCGTCGACCCTTCCACCGATATGTTGGCGCAACTGCGAAAGACCTACCCCGATGTTCACGCGACGGAGGGGACGGCCGAGGCAACCGGACTGGCGGACTCAGCATTCGACGTCGTCAGCGTTGCCCAGGCCTGGCACTGGTGCGAGCCCCTTGCCGCGAGCACGGAGATCGCCCGTATCCTGCGCCCCGCGGGGGTTCTGGGGCTGATCTGGAACCAGTTGGACACCTCAATTCCCTGGGTCCATAGGCTCTCGCGCATCATGCATGCAGGCGACGTCCACAAGCCGGGATTCCGGCCGGTTATCGGCCCGGAGTTTCACGGACTGGAACGCCACCTCACCAGGTGGGAGGACCCGATCTCGCCCGAGGACATCATGGAGTTGACCAAGTCGCGCAGTTACTACCTGCGCGCCAACGAAGCGACGCGGGCCAAAATCATGGGCAACCTCCAGTGGTACCTCTACGAACACCTTGGCCACGCGCCGGGAGACACGGTGCCGCTGCCCTACCTGACGCAGACCTGGCGTGCATACAAAGTCCACGATGCCACACCACGGTAGGCTAGGGGTGTGAAGACCAGTACGCCCTCCTCCTCGATCGAGGACTACGTCAAGGTCATCTACTCCTATACGGAGTGGCAGGACAAGCCGATCACGTCCTCACAGCTTGCCCTGCGGCTCGGGGTCGCCAATTCCTCGGTGTCGGAAATGGTGCGAAAGCTCAAGGACCAAGGCCTCGTTGACCATCAGCCCTACAGCGCCATCCGTTTGACCTCCGAAGGCATGCGCCTCGCTCTTTCGATGGTTCGCAGGCACCGCCTCATTGAGACGTACCTGGTGGAGGAACTCGGCTACAGCTGGGACGAGGTCCACGACGAAGCCGAGATGCTGGAGCATGCGGTGTCCGACACCTTCATCGAACGCATGTCAGCCAAGCTCGGCCACCCCGTGCGGGACCCCCACGGCGATCCGATCCCGTCAGCGGACGGTGCCGTTGACTTGCCGCATGCGTACCGCATGATCGAACTCGACCAGGGCCACTCGGGCCGCATAACCCGCATCAGCGACGAAAACCCCGAACTCCTCCGGTACCTTGCCGCGGAGGACATCGCGCTCGACGCACCCGTTGAAGTGATGGGGCGCAAGCCTTTCGGCGGGGCATTGGTGGTCCGGATAGGCAGCGGCGCTGCCGGTCGGGAGTTTGACCTGGCAGATGAAGTCGCCTCCGCGCTGTGGGTGAAGAGTGCCGGCACCCACCAAGGCTGCGTGCTCCCGGCGCGCTGACCCTTGCGGCGCGGGTGGTCAGCCGGGCTGCCCGACTGGACCGCCGTCGTCGGACGCCGCATCCGGTTCCCGTTCAGCAGCAGCCGCCGCCTCGCGTGGTGGGTTGCGGATCCCGACGGCGGACGCCACCGCGCCGGCCAGGAACAGCAGGGCGGTCACCACCAAGGCGTTGTACAGCCCTTGCCTGGTGAAAACCGGCCCCACAATCACACCCGCGAAAGCGATCGAAATAAGGCCTGCGATACGGGCAACCGCGTTGTTGACGGCAGAGCCGATTCCGGCTTCCGTCGGCGGAACAGCGCCGAGGATCGCGGCCGTCAGAGGCGCTACGAGCGTCGCCAACCCCAGGCCGAAGACAATCTGGCCGGGCAGCACCTGCGTCCAGTAATTGAGGGGCTCCTGCACGGACAGGGACATCAGGAAGCCCACACCGCACAGCAACGGACCGATCGTCATGAACCATCGAGGACCGTACTTGCCGGCCAGGCCACCAAAGTAAGAGGCTCCCAGCATCAGGATGACGGTGCCCGGGAGCAAAGCCATGCCGGCCACGGTGGCACCCAGCCCTCCGACCTGCTGCAAGTAGATTCCCAACACGAAGAAACCGAGGGATATTCCAGCATAGATGGCCAACGTGCCGACGTTGCCCCAGGCAAAATTGCGGATCCTGAACAGTCCGAGCGGCAGCATGGGCTCGGGCGTCCTGCCTTCGTGGAACAAGAACAGGACCATGGCCAGCACACCGAGAATCAGGGGCACCCACACCTGCGGACTCCCCCATCCCATGCGTCCCTGCTCGATGAACGCGAAGACCGGACCGCCCAAAGCAACCATGGCCAGGAACGCCCCAAGATAGTCGATCCGCTTCGTCTTGTCCCTGGCGGCGTCGGAGGCGCGAAGACCGGCGAGCATGGGCCAGATGGCCAAGGCCGGAACCACATTGATGAAGAAGATGACCCGCCAGGACAGAAGATCGACGGCGGCGCCACCGATCAGCGGACCAACAATGGCCGCCGCGCTGGTCCATCCTGACCACTGGCCGATGGCCTTCGATTGCGCCGGCCCGGAGAACGACGTGATGATCATGGCCAGCGAACTTGGCACCAGGAGCGCACCTGCGATCCCTTGGAGGGCCCGTGAGACCACCAGGACTTCACCGCTCCACGCCAAGCCGCAGAGCATCGACGTGACGGCGAAGCCTGCCAGGCCCCATTCAAGGATCCGTGCCCGCCCGAAATGGTCCGACAAAGACCCCGCCACCAGAATCAAAGCCCCCAGCGTGAGCAGGTACGCGTCCACCACCCATTGCTGTATCACCAGGCCGCCACCCAGCTCCCGGCCGATGGCGGGCAGTGCGAGATTCACCACAAAGCCGTCCAGGATGGCAATGAACGACGCCACGATTGCCACCACAAGGACCCGTTTTTGGAGGGGTGTACTCGGCAACAGGACAGGAGCGTCAGTCATGTGCACAGCCTACGCCGCGTAAGTCCCGTATCGTTGAATGGTGATCAGCAGACGTGATGCCGCTTTGGCCCTTGATATTTCGATGGAAATGGCTCAGCGCCACGGCATTCCGTCCCGACTCTCCGAAGCCGAGCTCCGCGACCTTCAGGACAATCCGCCGGCCTGGCTGGCGCAGTCCCGGGCCAACAGAACAGGAAAGCGACCTGTCTGGGTCCACCTCACCTGCGCCGTCTGCGGCTATTCCGAGGCAGTCCGACCCAAGAAATGGTGGCCGGACTTTTCCTTCGTCTTCTGCGGAACCCACCGGAACAGTGAACTCCCCAAGCTCTTCCTGGGCGAGGTCCGGAGCGAGTACGAAGGCGTCGGCAGCCGCTTTGTCGGCGTCGTGGATGTTCCGGAGAATAAAGCCTAGGCAACCTTCACTGCTGGCCCATTTCCGATGGATAGGCCGTGAGCTGAACAGTTTTGCCGTCCCGTAGTACTGTCAGCGGAAAAGCTTGCCCGATAGCACCCTCGAACAGCAGTTTCTGCAGGCTTTCCGCGCTGGACACGGCCCTGCCCTGCGCCCGGAGCACGAGGTCCCCCGCCAGTAAACCGGACTTCTCGGCGGGCGAATTGGAAATGACCTCCACCACCCTCAGGCCTTCCTTCTGGCCGGTCCTCACCACTGCGCTTGCATCCAGCGGAATTGGGGTGCTCACCAGGCCCAGATAGGCACGGCGCACGCGGCCATCCCTCAGCAGGGAAGCGATGATGCGTTGCGTTGTCGTATTGATGGGCACCGCCAGGCCCAGCCCCAGACCTGCCACGGCAGTGTTGATTCCCACGATGCGTCCCTTGGTATCCGCCAGTGCACCTCCGGAGTTTCCCGGGTTCAGCGCTGCATCGGTTTGGATGACGTCCTCGATGACCCTCCTGTGCTCGCCTGCACGGACAGGGATGGATCTTCCCAGGCCGCTCACCACACCGGCGGTGACAGAGCCGGACAACCCCAGGGGATTGCCCACGGCGACCACCAGTTGACCTACCCGCAGGGAATCGGCGTCGCCCAGCAGGGCCGGCGGCGGTGTGGATTTCAAGCCGCGGACTACGGCCAGGTCAGACAACGGATCTGCGCCCACCAGCTCCACGTCAGTATGTTTGCCATCGGCAAAGACGGCCCTGCCGGACTGGAGGCCGGCCACCACGTGGGCGTTGGTCAGCATGTATCCATCAGCGGTGAAGACCACTGCGGACCCGCTGCCGACCCGGACCTGGCCCCTGCGGCCTGTGCTCATCATTTCGATGGCGGCGACATGGGGTGTCACGGACTCGGCCACCCGGATAACCACTTGTGAGTAGGCGTCCAAGGCTTGCTGCTCATCCGGATCCTGAACGAATTCCGGCTCCATGCTCATTTTGTGCCTCCCGCTGCCTCCGGCGCCTTCCGCCGCCTGCCGGGCGATGCGCCTATCCACTTCAACGATCCACGGAATGCAGGTAGTCCTTGCCGCAGTACGCCTTAGGTGAACGCATCCGGTTCGGGGCACAGGAAAGCCCCTAGACCGCGAGGGTCCAGGGGCTTTCCCAGGGGTGGAGATGGGGGGAATTGAACCCCCGTCCGATGTCGTGTTGTCAGGGCTTCTCCGGGCGCAGTTTGCGTCGGATTTTCTCGGCCCCAGCCATCCTGCAAACAGGTAGCTGATCCGGGCCCAGTCATCTAAGAGTCCCGTTTACCTCAATGACGAAGGCAAACAGCAGTGGCTATCTAAATGACGCCAGGAACCGGGGCGATAGCAACCCCGGGCTGACGGACTGTCTTACTGCTTAGGCAGCGAGAGCGAAGTCAGTGCGCTTAGATTCGGCACTTATTGGTTTGCAGACAGCGTTTACGAGATAATTCTGCATCCTCGGCCCGCTTCACCTGTCGCGACTAACATCGTCGAAACCGATCATCCCCGTATTTTGTTACCAAACCCGACAGAAGGGTCAATCTCCTGTCGGACTACTCATCATAACGCATCCAGCAGGCAAGTAATTCCCACTTGTACACGCACGTGCCTACCGGCGGTTGCGTTCACGCAGCTCGCGGAGGGATTCACGCTTGTCCTGCTGCTCACGCAGGGTCTGCCTCTTGTCGTAGTCCTTTTTACCGCGGGCGATGGCGATCTCCACCTTTGCCCGTCCGTCCAGGAAATACAACTGCAGCGGAACTACCGTGAAGCCGGACTCGCGGATCTTCTGCGAGATCTTGTCCAGTTCATCGCGGTGCAACAGGAGCTTGCGACGCCGGCGCGCGGCATGGTTGGTCCAGCTCCCCTGGTGATACTCGGGGATATGGATACCTTCCATCCACAACTCGTCGTTGTAGAAGGTGCAGAACCCGTCAACCATTGAAGCGTGGCCTTCGCGGAGGGACTTCACTTCTGTCCCCATCAGCGCGATGCCGGCCTCGTAGGTATCCAGGATGAGGTAGTTGTGCCGGGCCTTCCGATTGGTGGCCACTACCTTACGGCCACTTTCCTTGGGCACGGTAGAACTCCTTATTAGTTGCGGATTTGAACCAGTGTACGCCAGAGCGGGCCGTTTCCCGGACCCTAGAGAAGGGTCATGGGATCCACCGCTGTACCGTTCAGCCAGGTTTCGAAGTGCGCGTGGCAGCCTGTGGAGTTACCCGTGCTGCCCGAGTAAGCAATGAGCTGGCCCTGCGCGACCCTCTGCCCGTTCGCCACCACGATGCTGCTGTTGTGGTAGTAAATCGTGGTCAGCGAGTTGCCTTGCACCACACCGTGGGACAGCTTGACGCGCCATCCACCGCCGTCGGCAGAGTTCCAGCCTGAGTTGAAGACCTCACCTGCGGCTGCGGCGTAAACGGGAGTCCCGCAGGGGGCGCCGAAGTCGATGCCGGTGTGCATGTAACCGCCGGTGCCGTAGAAGTCGATGGTGCCGGGCGGCGTCGCGCGCCATCCGAAGCCCGAGGTGATCGGAACATAGCTGGCGAAGGGATGGCGCAGGCCGAACGCCGACGGCGAACCGGCAGCCGGCGGAACATAAGGAGCTTCAGGAGGTGCCGGGCGTCCGGCGGCAGCGGCTGCCGCAGCGGCCGCGGCTTCTGCTTCGGCGGCGAGCCGGCGCTGCTCCGCTTCCCAGGCTTCCCGCAGTTTGCGGTCACGCTCGACGATCTCGGCAGCAACAGTGTCCTGTTCCGCCTTCACCCGCGCGAGGTTCGCTTCAATCCCCGGCTTGGCCGCTTGCAACTGTCCGTTGAGGCGCGTGGTGTCCTCGATCAGCTTGTCCACTTCAGCCTTCTTGCTGGCTGCCTCGTCCCGTGCTGATTTCTCCCGCTCAAGTGCCGCGTCTGCCTTGGCCTTGAGATCCTGGATTTCTTCCTCGACCGCCACCAGTCGCGCTTGCGAGTTCACGTTGGTGGCGTTCTGCTGGGTCAGTTTGGTCATGGCCGCGTTCTGGCTTCGCATGGCCTGGTCAGCGAGATCCATGGACTCGGTCAGGTTGCCGGACTCGCTGGAACCGAACAAGAGGGCGACATTCGTGGGCACGCCGCCGGACTTGTAGGCCTGCGACGCGATCTGCCCGATCAGCTTCTTGGTATCGGTAATCTTCTGCTTGTCGTTTTCCAGCTGCTCGGTGATCTTGGCCTTGTTCTGCTGGGCGAGTTCCACCCTGGCGGCCAAAGCCTCCACTTCCTTGACGGCACTCGCAACGCGGCCCTGCGCTTCAAGCAAAGCCTGCTGGGCGCCGGGAAGGCGGCCCTGGTAGATCACAAGATCGCCGGCGGCTTTCGCAATATTCGAGTCGACGAACTCCAAGGATGCCTGTACCCGTGCGGCCTCTGCTTCCAGTGCGGCCTGCTGGTCTTCGAGGTTGTCCGCATGCGCTGCAGGCGCTCCCGACAGGAGACTGACAGCCAGCCCGACGGCGAGGACGGCACCCAGCATCCGAGCCTGGCCCGACGCAAAGCGCCGACGCAGGGAGTTCGGGTCCAACGTGGTCATCAGGAATCCTTTTCGCTTGCAGCAGTGGTAAGTCCGAGGGGCATGGTCTTCATGGCTAAACCTTCAGGTATCGCCGGAGAGTCAACAGCGACGAGATCCCCGCCAGGCCCGCGCCCAGGGCGATGAGCACAGGGGCGATCACCAGGACCTGGGTGGAGGAGATAAACGGAGTATTCAGGAATTGCCGTGAAAGGTCGCCGTTGAGCCAGAAGTGCGCCATCAGCCATAGGGTAACAGAGGCCAAAACCGCTCCAACGACGGCGGCTATGACACCTTCAAGGATGAACGGCAGCTGAATCACCGTCTTTGAAGCACCTACCAGCCGCATGATGCCCGTCTCCCGCCGTCGGCTGAAGGCCGATAGTCGGATGGTGGTGGTTATCAAGAGGACCGCGCAGAAAATCATCACCGCGGCCACGCCGACAGCCGCTACCGAGGCTCCGTTCATCCACGAGAAGATCCGTTCCAGGACCTGCCTCTGGTCGCTGACTGTTTCAACCCCTGGCTGGGAGGAGAACGTCTCGCTGATGATCTGGTACTTTTCCGGGTTCTTCATGTTGATACGGAATGAGGCCGGCAACTGGTCCTCTGATACCGAATCAACGATCGGAGAGTTCGAGAACTGTTCCTTGAAGTGCTTGTACGCCTCGGCCTGGGATTCGAACTGGAAATCGTTGATGTACTGCTTCACCGCAGGAGACTCCAACATGGCCTGGAGGTTTTCCTGCTGCTCCTTCGTCGCCGGTCCCGACGCGCAGCCGACCGCCGTCGAACCGTCGTTGCAGAGGAAGACCGCCACCTGGACTTTGTCGTACCAGTAGCCCTTCATCTGGTTGATCTGCATCTGCAGCATTCCCGCCGCACCAACAAAGGTCAGCGAAACAAAGGTCACGAGCACAACGGAAATAACCATGGACAGGTTTCGGCGCAGACCACTGCCGATTTCCCCGAGGATGAAAAGGAGCCTCACAGCTGTGCCCCCTGCGCGCGGTCGAGTTCTTCGCCGCTGGCGTCCCGCAGCCGGCGCGATTCGCCGACTACCGGAATCATCGACGTGTACAGGGCCTTCGCTTCGTCGCGAATGACCTTTCCGTTTTTGAGCTCCACAACGCGGCGGCGCATTTCGTTGACAATGTCGTCATCGTGGGTGGCCATGACCACAGTGGTGCCGTTCTGGTTGATCTTGTCCAGGACGCCCATGATTCCCATCGAGGTAATAGGGTCCAGGTTTCCGGTCGGTTCGTCGGCAAGGAGGATTCCCGGACGGTTGACGACGGCGCGCGCGATCGCGACCCGCTGCTGCTCGCCACCGGAAAGCTCGTGCGGCATGCGCCGTTCCTTGCCTTCAAGGCCCACGGTCTTCAAGACCTCGGGGACCGTTTCGCGAATAATGGAGCGGCTCTTCCCGATGACCT
Source organism: Paenarthrobacter sp. C1 (assembly GCF_049315185.1). NCBI lineage: Bacteria > Bacillati > Actinomycetota > Actinomycetes > Micrococcales > Micrococcaceae > Paenarthrobacter > Paenarthrobacter sp. C1. The sequence continues at coordinate 3,118,370 of NZ_CP186052.1, forward strand.
GCATGGCGAAGGCGACGTTGGCGAAAACGTTCTTTTGCGGCAGCAGGCGGAAATCCTGGAACACGACGCCGATCCCACGGCGCAGCTTGGGCACACGCCAACTCGAAATGTTGGCGACATTCTGGCCGGCAACGTACACGGATCCGGCTGAGGCCTTGTCTTCCTTGAGGATCAACCGCAGGAAAGTGGATTTGCCCGAACCAGAGGCGCCCACAAGGAACGTAAATTCGCCTCGGTTGATCTCAAGGCTGACAGAATCGAGCGCCGGTCGGGCATTCTGCTCGTAGACCTTGGTGACATTCTCAAATCTGATCATGGCCCTTAGTACCCCGCCGGACATGACATGAGTCGCCCAGTCCAACAGCCGGAGCGCGGGCTTTCGATGGGGGAAGTGAGAGCACCGGCCACTCGACTATACGCACGGGTAAGCCAGCATTACGGGGCTTTCGGGGGCGTGTCGCGTAATAAGGGCCGAGTCTGGGAGCGCTCTGCCAGCCTCCTGCTAATTGGCTGGCTGCTGCGTATTACTGGTTGGCCGCTGCGTTGCGGTTACCGGTGCGCCAACGGATGCCGGCGTCGATGAAGTCATCAATGTCGCCATCCAGCACGGCCGAAGTGTTGCCCACTTCGTGTTCGGTCCGCAGATCCTTGACCATCTGGTAGGGGTTCAGCACGTAGGAGCGCATCTGGTCGCCCCATGAGGCTTTGACGTCCCCTGCCAGTGCCTTCTTCTCTGCGTCCTGCTGTTCCTTCTTAACCAGGAGCAAACGGGACTGCAGCACGCGCATGGCGGCTGCCCGGTTCTGGAGCTGGGACTTTTCGTTCTGCATGGAGACCACAATGCCCGTGGGAATGTGGGTCAGGCGTACTGCGGAGTCAGTGGTGTTAACGGACTGCCCGCCCGGGCCGGAGGAACGGAAGACGTCAACCCGGATCTCGTTGTCGGGTATTTCGATTGAATCCGTCTGCTCGATCAACGGGATGACCTCAACGGCTGCAAAGGATGTCTGCCGGCGGCCCTGGTTGTCGAACGGACTGATGCGCACCAGCCGGTGAGTGCCCGCTTCCACACTCAGGGTGCCGAAGGCGTAGGGGGCCTTGACCTCGAACGTGGCGGACTTCAGGCCGGCTTCTTCAGCGTAGGACGTGTCCATCACCGTGGTGGGATAACCGTGGCGTTCAGCCCACCGCAAGTACATTCTCATCAGCATCTCGGCAAAGTCGGCTGCATCGACTCCACCCGCTCCGGCCCTGATGGTCACCACGGCTTCGCGTTCGTCGTACTCGCCCGAGAGCAAGGTGACTACCTCAAGCTCCGCGAGGGCTTTGCGGATGGACGCCAGCTCTTTGGCGGCCTCGGCCATTGAGGCTTCGTCGCCTTCATCCTGCCCAAGTTCGACCAGGACCTCGAGGTCGTCAATCCGGGCTGCGAGCTTTTCGAGTCGTTCGACTTCCGATTGGCGGTGTGACAAACGGGATGTCACCACCTGGGCCGATGCGGGGTCATCCCAGAGGTCCGGGGCCCCGGCCTGCTCGCTCAATTCGGCGATTTCAGCCTTGAGAGCGTCAACGTCAGTGACGTTTTCGATGGAGCCGTAAGTTGCTCGAAGTGCGCGGATTTCTGCGGGAAAATCTATGTCAGCCATGGTTATCCCAGCGTACGCTATCCATCAGGCTCCCTTGGCTGTCCGGCTTTTGTCCGTAGATTCATTACTGCGTGAGCCTCGACCGCGCCGTCGCCCTGACCTCGACGACGATTCCATCCGGCACCAGGAAGCTGATCACCGGCGGGTGGGCGACGGACCTGAGAACCACCACTGCCGTCCCGCCAGGCTCACTTCCGGTTCCCTCCCCCACTTCCAATCGCTCGTGGCCTGCGAAGGCGTTGCTTTTCCCAAGATATGAGCCTGCAGCCGCCAGCACGCGGTCATCCATCAGAGAAACAGCAGGTAGGCTCCCGCCCTCCAGGTCACCCACCAGGTACGAGTCTGCGGCTGCGAGCGCGGCTCCGTCAGCCAAGGACAAGAGCTTCTTGTGTTCCAGGTACACGGAGGAAGCGGCCATCACCACTGTGGCCAGGAGCAGTGCCAGCACCACATATCCGAGAATCAGCACTGTAATTTGCCCGTCATCGCGGTGGAGGACGCCATTGCGAGGCAGAATGCCAAAGCGATGCGGGCCGCCGTATCTGCGTCCCCCGGGAGGCATGGACGCTGTGAGGGGTCGAGGACTTCTTACGTTTTGTTCCCGGGTCATTGGTAGCGACCCACTATCTGCGTGGCCGAGGCGGACACCTTACTGGCGCTGAGCTTCAGGGTGTCACCAAACGGGACCATGGGAAGCAGAACATCGAGGTGGACAGTAACGGTGACACTTGCCCCTGCTGTCAGACAATTTTCCCGATCACACGAAATCTCCACGGTGGCCTGATCCGGCGTATGCCCGTAGTCGGCCAGCGCCACAATTACGGACTGCTCCGCCGCTTTCCTCGCGCTTGCCGGGTCGTGCTGAAGGACGAAAACTTTCGCGGCCTGGTCGGCCGCTCCGACCACTCCAAACGATGCGCCCTGGATTTGCCCAATGGTCACCACGAAGTAAATCAGTGGCACCATCAACAGGACTGCGAGAAAGGTAAATTCCACGACGGCGCTCCCCCTTTGTCCTTCGATGTTCCGGGCGCGACCTTCGACCGACAGTTCGGATAAGCACAGGACGTAGCACATCCTTAGCCGGAGCGCTTTGCCAAATGAATGTGCCGCTTCAACCAAGAAGGGCGGCATGGCCGTGCACCTCCATCAGGCCTTGAGGTCCAACCAACCCGAGGACCGGCATCGGCGCCTTCACCGTCACCTCCAGCGTGCGGATGCCGTCCATTACCTCTTCGCTCGTGGTGATGCTTTGTGCGAAACCCTCGTTCAGGGCCGCGGTAATCAGCTCCGCCGTCCGGGCTTTTGCCTCCAATGACGTCCGGTCGGCCAGCGCGCCGTACCTCGCTCCCGAAGCTGCAGCGTCAACGAGCGTGTTGCGTACATGCAACACCAGCATCAGTTGAATGACCGACATGCAGAGCAGGGTCAACAGCGCTCCAACCAATACGAAGTCCACCACAGCCGTTCCTTGTTCTCGGGTGGCTCGGGTCGAGCCTGAAGGGCGAAGGACAGTGGAGAACAGGGCCTGCCCCTCCACGCGGCCTATTTGCCCACCTTCGACATGGCCTGAGTGAACAAGTCATTCAAGGCAGGTGTGGCGAGGGCAAGAAGTCCAGCGACCAAGACCGCTGACATGAGTGTGATCATGACCCATCCAGGCACGTCTCCTCGTTCTTGCTCCTCTGGCTGCGGTGCCGCCCGCAAAACGAAGTCAGTGAGCAAAGCCCGCCCCGACACGGTACGGACTGGTGCAATGGGCGACCTGCTGGCAAATGTTTTCATGATTCTCCCCAATAACGGTGATACGGCGTTGTCGCTGTGGTGCTGAGTGACAGTGATGCTGTGTTGTTGCTGTATTGCTGTGTTGCTGTGTTGTGACTGTGGCGCGCTGCTGCTCCCGCTTGTTCCGGGCCGCATTCCTGCAGGAGGAGATGCAAGGGACTAGAGGCTCATCTGCAGGGCTGCGATGGCTGGAAAAGCGGCAAACACGACCGTTAGTGGCAGCACACCGAAGACGAGGGGCACCATCATGGCTATCTCCTTGCGGCCTGCGGATTCCATCAGCTCCCGCTTGGCGGCATCCCGGACATCGGCGGCCTGTGCCCGAAGCACATCTGCCAGTGGGGTCCCGCGTTCGACAGCCACCACCAAGCCATCAAAGAACCTGACCAGTGGTGGTAACTCCGCTCGGCTGGAAAAGGACTGAAGTGCTTCCGCCAGAGGCTTGCCGGACCGGGCATCCGCAAGAATCAGCGCGAACTCGTTGGAGAGTTCCCCTTGGGAGCTACGGCTCACCCGGTCCATCGCGCCCATTGCGCTTTCGCCCGCAGCTACGGCCAGAGCCATCAGCTCAGCAAGGCTTGGAAACTCGGACAGCATCCTTCTCTCACGTCGCTTGATCTGCTGCCCCAGAACCATGTCGCGGAGCACATACCCTCCCAAGGCAGCCCCAACGACCAAGACGCAGGACACCGCCGGATTGAACTGCCCGGATGCCGCGCGTGCTGTGACCACGAGCAACGCCACGACCAGACCTCCGCTGGCCCAAAGGATCTGCTCGACCCTGTAGTCAAGGATCGTTTTGGAGGACCCGGAGCGGGCCAGCTTCTTTGCCGCGACGGCGGAGCCAACGTTCAACCGCGACATGTTTTTCACCGCGTCCCGAAAGATGGGACGAAGGATTCGTTCCAATGGTCCAAAAGGTGTGAGGTCCGGCTCTTGCGCAAGCAGGAGGCGTGACTCGAGGTTCCTGGATTTCAGCTGAGGGCTGATGCGCTCCGTAAAAGTCATTCCCCGCAGGAACGGCAGACGCGTCAGGACGAGCCAGCATCCAATTACAAGGACGGCGCCGAAGACCGCGGCCCAAGCCGTCGACGTACTCATCGCAGAACGCGTTCATCATCAGGCAACGCACCAATTCGAAGCATCAAGGAATAGCAGCACACGGAAACCAGCAAGCCAGCGAGAAGCACCATTGCTCCCACGGTTGAGTTGTAGGCCGGCATCGCTTCCGGACGGCTGGCCATCAACACCAGGACGATCCACGGGGCCGCGACTGCCAACCTCGCAGCGTTGATAGTCCATGATTGCCTGGCTTCCAGCTCACTCCGGGTGCGGGAGTTGTCCCTGAGGAAGTCGGACAAAGTCCCCAGCATTCGGCCCAGGTCGGATCCGCCAACCTCGCGGGTCATTCGAAGGGCTTCAATGATGCGATCGGCCACCGGATCCGCGAGACGGTCCTTAAGCCTGTCCAACGCAGTCTCAAAATGCCCACCGGAGCGGTAGTCGGCACCAAAATCCACGAAAAGCGGCCGCAATTCCTCCGGTCCTTTGGATCCAAGCTGAATGAGCGCTTCAGGCAGGGCAAGGCCTGCGCGAATAGCCGAGCGCAGGTGGTCCACGACATCCGGCCACAACAAGCGAAGCGCCGCACGACGCTTTCGCGCCCTCCGCCTCACGATTGCCAAGGGGGCCCAGGAACCGAACAACCCGAAGCATAGCGCGACCACCGGCGCCCTTGTGATGAGGAAGAAGACCGCCATGACCGCACACCCAAAACCCCCGCAGGTGAGGAGCAAGGCTGATCCTGTGACCTTTTCAATCCCTGCTGACAAAAGCAATTGGTCCAGGCGGCGTCGTTTCTTTTTCCGTGGCCTGGCTGTGGGTTGATCCCAGGTGGACCACCAGATAAGGAAAAGCCCCAAGCCACACAGAATGCCCAGGAGAGGCGGCATCAGTTCACCTCCAACAGCGCGGAGACGTCGAAGCCTGCGCGGGCAAACTTTTCCGCAGCGGGCATCGCGTTGGGCCTCGGCTGCAGTTGGCCTGCTGACATCCCAAAGACAGTGGAGGATTCGATGATCCCGTTTTCAACCCTCCGCCCCAAAGCAAGGACCTCCGTTATCTGCCTTCGCCCTGTCGGATGCCTGCCGCAATGCACCACCAGATCAATGCACGACGCCACTGTGGGGACCACAAAGGCACTGGCAATGTTGGCTCCGGCGAGAAGGGGCAATGTGCAGATCTTGGTTACGGCGTCGTGGGCAGAATTGGCATGCACAGTGCACATACCGGGAAGCCCGGAGTTGAGGGCGATGAGCATGTCCAGGCTTTCGGCTTCGCGGACTTCGCCCACAATGAGCCTGTCGGGCCGCATTCGAAGGGCTTCCTTGACGAGCCGCCGCAAAGGGATTTCGCCCTCACCCTCCAGATTCGGTTGACGGCACTGAAGTCCGATGACATCCCGTAAGGGAAGCTGGAGTTCAAAGATTTCCTCCACCGTGATGACCCGCTCGCGTGAACCTATGTGCGCTCCCAGGCAATTGAGAAGGGTGGTCTTTCCCGCCTGCGTGGCGCCGGAGACAAGAATGTTGAGGCCGCTCGCTACTGCCGCGCCCAGGAACCTCGCAGCTTGTGGTGTCAGGCTGCCGAGCTCTACCAGGTGCTCCAGGCGGCTGGCGCGCGCGGTGAACTTCCTGATGTTCACAGCCCAGTGCCTCCGGGTGATGTCCGGGATTGCCACATGCAGCCTCGAACCGTCCGGAAGTGCGGCGTCCACGAAGGGCGATGACAAGTCCAGTCGTCGTCCGGAAGTTTTAAGCATTCTCTCTACCAGGTCCCGGACCTGCTGCTCACTGAGGCTGATCGTAGTCAGCTCGGATTCACCATTTCGGGCCACGTAGACCTCGTGGGGAGCATTGATCCAAAGCTCCTCGATCGACTCATCGTCCAGAAGCGGCTGCAATGGCCCGAACCCCGCGACAGCGTCGTAAATCAGACGACGCGCCGACTCGAGGTGACCCAAGGGAGGAAGCGGAGCGAGGAGGGCCCGTTCGTCGTAGTCGTTGACTGCCGCGTCCACCAGGCTTCGGACATCACCAGCCTGTTCCAGTGGATCCAGACCACGACGCCGGATGAGCTCCCTGACCTCCCCCTCGACGATCCTTACAGCATCCACAGCTCTCCCCCGATGGTCACGATTGCGTAAACGAGAGGCGCATCTCGAGTGACTTACGCTAAGCGAGCCCAGGGTCCGCCTCAAGTCAGTCCAGACGGCATGTGGATAACTTGGGATCACTGGTCCCGGGGGCATCGTGAATCCCACTAGTCACTCCTGTTTCAGAATGTTAGGGTAAAGCCCGTTAGGAGCTGGCCTTTGGTCTCACGCGCAGGCGCCCCGGAGCTTGTCCCTAAGCCACACCATGCACCGCTGAGCCGCGGTACAGGGCCGGATGTGATGATGAAACGTAAATTTTTGGACCCGGTCGGACGCATCCCCATGGTGCGGGCAGGGCTGGCGCTCACCGTCGCCCTTACGGCAGGCAGTTTCCTTTGCGCGCCCGCATGGGCACAGACTTCCGGTCCGCAGCCGGCGCCCACTTCTGAGGCTCCTGGCGGCGGATCATCTCAGGGCCCCCAGCCGGCTGGGAATGGCCCGGCTTCACCTCCGGTTGAAAGCACCCCACGGCAAGGAAAGCTGCCTGACCAGCAAGCGCCGATCACCGGCGTCGAACTTACACCCGGTGTAGCGTCCCAACCTGCGCCTGACCCTGCCGGCAAAGCCGAAGCGCAGGCCACAAAACCCAAGTCCATGCCTGGTGACGCACCCGACGCCGAGAGTATGAAGGCCGCCATGCGCGCCGCCATCCCGGCCGGCGGCGCGGAAATGGGCCAGCGCTCCCCGAGGGTCGTGACGAACAAACAGGACAAAGAGGCGGCGGCACCGGCCCGAGGCAAGGCCGTAGGAGCAGCGGTCAAGGCCACGGTACCGATGGCGGCAGACACAGGCCACTGGCGGCCCACCATTGGAATCCAAGGGCAGGACGTGAGCGCACACCAGGGCAACGTCGACTGGCAAAGCCAATGGAGCCAAGGCTCCCGGTGGGCCTACGTCAAGGCTTCCGAGGGAAACTACTACCTCAACGAGAACTACACCCAGCAATACAACGGTTCACGGAATGTTGGCATGGTTCGCGGCGCGTATCACTTCGCCATCCCGAACTGGTCATCCGGAGCAGACCAAGCCAGGTACTTCGTAGCGAATGGAGGTGGCTGGTCGGCCGACGGCTACACTCTTCCTCCGGTGCTTGACATCGAGTACAACCCCTACGCGGGCCGGACCATCAACGGCTTCTATTTCGGCAACACGTGCTACGACATGTCCAAGGCCCAACTGGGTCAGTGGGCAGCCGACTTCGGCAACACCGTCAAGGCCTTGACCGGTCGATTCCCCGTCATCTACAGCACGACCGACTGGTGGAATACCTGCGTAGGCAACAGCACCTTTGGGAGCTACCCGTTGTGGATTGCTTCCTATTGGAACAATCCCACCAATTCGCCGGGCTCGCTGCCGGCCAGTTGGAACGACTACTCAATGTGGCAGTACAGCAGCACGGGCCCCTTCGAAGGCGACTCGAACATCTTCAACGGCACCTTTGATGAGCTCCGTACCTTTGCCCGGGGTGTTCCGACCCCTTCGAATCCCTCCATCCGTTCCGGAGCGGATGTGCTTGCGGTGATGCCTTCGGGACGACTCGATAATTTTCCAGCCGACGGCCAGGGACGTATCTCCGGGCCCGTGACCATCGGCTCCGGCTGGGGCAACGCCCTCTCCGTCCACGTCGTTGACTGGAACCAGGACGGAGTCCAGGACATCCTGGCCCAATGGGCCGACGGAACACTCCAGGTTTTCCGCGGCACTTCCGGCGGCGGCTTCAGCACGCCCATCCAAGTGGGCAGCGGCTGGCAGGAAATGTCGCTTGCCACCGGATGGTGGAACTCGAAGGATGCCTTCCCTGGAGTCATTGGCCAGGACGGCAGCGGCAACCTGTACCGATACCAGAACGCCTCGGGCGGTGCTCTGGGCGGCGGTGTCCTGATAGGTACCGGATTCAGTGGGCACCAGTTCAATGTCCTGGACTTTGACGGCGATGGCAGCCAGGACCTCGTCTCCAGAACAGGCGACGGAACGATGCGGTTGTTCCGCAGCAACGGGCTCGGGTCCTTCCTTACAGAGCCGGCACGGGTCATCGGAAACGGATGGTCCGCCATGACTTCAGTCAGCTCCGCAGCGGGCTTCAACGGCTCCGGCTCGCAAGGACTGCAGGCACGTGCCGCCAACGGCGATCTCTACTATTACCCTGCGGTGAACGGCTCGTGGGGTAACCGCTTCCTCACTGGTCTCGGCTGGAACGATGCCCTGCTCATTGGTGGTGCCCCGGTCAACGTCGAGGCAACACTGGGCGTGGATGAACCCGATGTCCTTGCCATCCGGCAGGACGGCAATCTTTACCGGTATGCGGGCTCAGGTTCCGGCGGACTCACCTCTCCCGAACTGATCGGGAAACAATGGACGGGATTGAAGGCGGGCTTCCTTACTGATTGGAATGGCGACGGCGCATTGGACATCCTTGCCCAGTGGAGTGACGGCCGGCTGACACTCTACCCGGGCTTCAAGGGGGCCGGCTTCGGCTCTCCCATCAGTCTGGGTACAGGCTGGCAGGACTGGACGCTGACCGTCGGGACGTGGAAGAAGTCCGATCCCCGGCCAAGCATTGTGGGATACGACCCCGCAGGCCGGTTGTTCCAGATCGGCAATCCATCAGGCGGGGCACTTGGAACGCGCACCCAGATCGGGACCGGCTGGTCAGGGCTGGACATAGTCCAGATGGATTTCGACAAGGACTCAAACGCCGATCTCCTGGCTAAAACCGCTTCCGGAGACCTCATGCTTTACCGGTCGACCGGTACCGGGAGTTTCATCCCGGAAGCTCCGGCAGCCATCGGTACAGGGTGGAATGTCATTAACAGCTTTGGAGCAATCCGAGGATTTGCTGGAGCGGGTTCAACCGGCATCATAGGTCGAACAACTGGCGGGGAGCTCCGCTATTACCCCGTTGGGCAAAACCGTGCATGGGGTCCAACCAGCGTCATCGGATCCGGCTGGACAGGGCTGAAGATCCTCTCCCCCGCATCCAGGTAGCGCCAGGCAGCCAACAAACGTCGACTGGCGAAGGACCCGCAAACTCCACAACGGAGCGAGCGGGTCCTTTCTGTTTTTCGTAGCAAAGCATCGCAAATGAAACAAATGATGTTCGCTTCATTGGATAGGCCTCATATTCCGGATTGCGTGATCTAATGAAGGTGGTCTCACGTATTGGCTGTTCAGCGCAATGGGAAACGGGCTTTGTTTGGGGGCAAACGAAGGTCACCATTCCGCACAATCAAGGAGTGATCTTTCATGGCGTTTACCGTTTCTACGGCCAAGGTCAGCATTTCCCCACCGTTGGATGTCAACCCATACATGGCGGGGTACGGGACCCTCGACGGTGGTCGCGAGGCTACCAGCAGTGCACCTTACGAATCCCTGTGGGCCAGGGCCATAATCCTCTGGGAAAACGGCTCGCCCAACCTGATCATGAGCGTGGACATCCTGGCGCTGCCGCACTCACTCCATCAAAGCGCCCGGGCGAGAATCCTCCAGCTCGCAAACTGGAGCAACGGGGACATCCTGATCCAATCCACCCACACACATAACGGGCCGGTGGTGGTTGATACCCTCCACCCGTTCATGTGCTACGGCCTGTCGGATTTGTCCATGGTGGAAACGTACAGCCAACAGCTCGAAGACGACCTCGTGGATGCAGCCCAAAAAGCGCTCAACAACGCCCAGACGGCAGTGACTCTCGACTACAAAGTCACCACGGCGAGTATCGCTTACAACAGGGCAGGTCTGCCGTACCTGGAAGACACCGTTCCCGTTATCGTCGCGCGTCGGGCAAACGGCAAAGCGAGGGCGGTCATTTTCAATTACGCATGCCACCCTGTAGCTGCCGGCATGCGCACACTCTTTGACGGTGATTTCCCGGCGGGGGCCTGCAACTACATCGAGAACAACAACACGAACTGCTTTGCGCTCTTCCTCCAGGGAGCGGCCGGAGACCAGAATCCCATGGGCGAACCCAGCTGGGAACTTCGCGACGAGTATGCCACCAAACTGGGTTCGGCCGTCTCGATTGCCATGCAGACCCCCGGAAGGACCATCGGCAGCCCTCTCCAGACGAGCTATCAAGAGGTACAGATTCCCCTGGACATCACGCCCACAGCCGGCAACCTGGCGGCCGTGCGCGCGGCCTACGCGTCCAGGCTGCCCAACCTGGATGGAAATCCGGCCTGGTATGGACGCCACGCCCAAGTGATGATCGGACGGATCGACAGCGGAAGCTACTCCACCTCCGTCACGTGCCCCTTCCAGGTTTGGAAATTCGGCGGCAGCCCACAACTCAAAATCGGCATAGTGGGCGGCGAACTCGTCAGTGGCTATGCAGCGTACTTCCGGTCAAAGTACGGCGGAGCCAATGGCGTCATTGTGGGCGGCTACGGCAACGAATCCTGCTACTACCTGCCCAGCGCCCAATTCCTGCCTCCCTATTCGGTGGGCGGCAGTTACGAGGGCGGATGGGATCCTGACTACCCTGGAATCGCTGGCGGATCCATGACCGTCTACGGCCACATCGGCCACTTCCTCGGCGGTACTGGTGGCGTGGAAGCCACTGTCATCAACACTCTGAACTCAATGCTCGCCTAGGCAGGCATACTTCCGTCGAAGGCCTTGGCCAACAAGCCAGGGCCTTCGACGTACCGCAGCACGTCCTGCGGACCTCTGCCGCGCAATTCGTAGCGGTATCGATACCCAATTCGCCGGGCAATCTGTTGACCCGGCCATTCGCTCCGGACAACCATGGAGCTGGAGGCCACGATGCGATTTCATAACCTTGCAGCGGTAGCAGCAGCTGTGCTGCTGCTTGCTTCGGGCTGTTCCTCAGCTCCAGGAGCAACACCTTCGAGCACTGCGCCTTCCACATCAGCCCCCACGGTCCCGACGTCACCGTCCCAGTCCGCACCGCCGTCGGAAACTTCTGCTGAACCCACCAGCGGACAGGGACATGGCGGCGGACAGGGACAAGGCAGCGGGCAGGGCGCCGGCGACCCGGACGACTCCGGCCGGTTTTCCTATACCTGTACCAGTCTGAACGCAGTCCCCGAGACCACATTCTCAAGCCTGGCGGAAGTCTGGGCCTCATCGGGTTACCTGCGGCTGGACTCATGCACAGCCAACTACGACGGGCCGCAGCCCTATGAGCCCACAGATGACGAGGCCCATGTCATTGCCGTCGCGGCGCCCGGAACGGACCCCGCACAAGGCCTGGACAGCTACCTGGCAGCACTGGGGCTGTGTACCCGCGTCAGCGATGATTCTGCTTCGGACATCTTCGGTGGAAGCAGCCGGCAGTTGCTGAAGGCAGCAAGCGAGCTGTGCCCCAAAGCGCCCCAGGGAAAGATCATTGCCCTATGGGCTGCGGGTGCCCGCGCTGGAGACGGTCAGCATGTAGTAGGCGACGGCGGGCTGGCACCCGGAAACTTCCACCTCCGGAAGACGCCGCCGGAAGGCTGCACGTGGAGTGTCAAGGGACCAGATGGTGGTCAGAAAGCGGCCGGAAACGCTGCCGAAGGCCAAAGCGGAATTCTTCTTGCAGAAAAAGACGTCTTAAGTAGTGACAAATGCGGAATTTGGGAGAAGATGGAGTAATGCAGCCGGCAACGGCTGGGGCGAAAATCCAACTGCATGCGGAGCTGGGGAGCATCCGAATGAAGTGGGGATCCCTCGGTGGATATGCCAAGACGCGCTGTCGTCCAGTTTGGCCTTGCCGGTCTCGTTCTTACGGGCTGCTCTGTCCAAGTCACGCAAAATGTTGAGCCGTTCAGGCTGGGCGTAACGAATGCCGGCGATGCCGACACTCCTCGTCCCGAAAGACCTGAACCGGTAAAAAGGTACAAGTTCGACTGCCGCGGAGCTGATGGAAAATCGCTCGCGGTGTTGTCGAGCCTTCCCGAAGTCTGGGCCAATACCCAGTACAAGAAGTTTGCCGATGTCCGCGTAGCTTACGTCGGCCCGCAGCCCCAGGTTCTCGAAGCCGAGGAAAACGCAGCCGTCAATGTTGCCATTGAAGCCGGCGCATCCGGTGGGCGGGCGGACATCTGCCTTGCAATCGTCAAGGCATGCACCCGCAGCAATCCTCCGACGATCAGTACCGCACTCTACGGGCTGGGCGGGGCACCGATAGTCAAAGGCGCACTGACGCTGGCCCCCATGGCGCCGCAGTCGGCAGTGCTGACCAAGTGGCTGAAGGAAGTGGCGTAATGGAACAGTCCACAGCCCGGAATTTATCCCAACGCCTGCTGCGAGGCAGGAAGCTGACCACAATCGTGGCCGCTGCTGCCTTGGCTGTCGCCGGAATGACCGCTGTCGTTTCCAGCACCCCGGCCTATGCCGACCAACAACGTCAGGTGGTAGGCACAGGCCTCACCAAGCCTGCCGGAACGGTAGTCGATCCCGTCGGTAAAGTATGGGTCTCCGACAGCGTGGCAGGCTTCTGCCGCATGAGCGATCCAGTCAATGGCCAGCCCGGCACCGTGGAAAAGGATACCTGCCTGGGCGGCTCCTTGGCCGGATCCCAACAAGGCCCGAAAGTACCGGGCGTCGCCACCATCCTTGATCCCACGCCTTCCTCGGCAGGCAGTGGAGACGAGACGGCGTTCATCCCGGATTCATCGGTGGGAAGCTCGCATGTGGTGCGTGCCGTATGGAGTCCCGCACTGGATCTCTTCGAGTACAGCAGCACGCTGACCATCCTGGATGGCGACGTCAGGCCGAATGCCGTCAGCGACGGCCCTGACGGCAACATCTACCTTTCGTTTGCGAATGCCCGTTCGATCATCAAGATTGTTGATCCAACCATCAAGCATCCCAGCATCGAATCCATCGCCTCGGTCACCACGAAAGCCCTGGGGCTGGTAGCGGCTGGTTGGGACAGCAACGGACACGTCAGCGTATACGTCCTGGAAACCACCGGGATGCGGGCCTTCTCGGCTCCCGACGACGGCGACATGACCAACTACGTGCCACTGGCCTCCTACAATGTCGGTGTCGCATCGTCGATCTTCTACGACTACGACGCCCACATCATCTACACGGGCACAAGCAGCGGAGCCACTGCCGCCGATGCAGGCAAGGACAAAGTTTCCCGCCTCAATCTCAGCACCGGGACCGTGGACAATTCCTGGGCTTTGGGCTTCAGCAAGATCAGCGGCCTGGGCATGCGTGCCGGACAGTTGCTGGTACTGGATGATGCAGGACAGCTGAACAACCCACCGGCCACCGGCCAAGGAAAGATGAGCCTCCTGGGTGGAGTCGTAGCCCAGATTACCTCCGGCCCAACGCTTGCCAACGGTAGCCAATCGCCTAATCCGGCGTTCACCAACGACACCACACCCACCTTCGGTGTCAGCGCAGACCCCAGTGGCAGTGCCCTGGAATGCTCAGTCGGCGGCGCATGGACAGATTGCACCAGCGGCACCTACACCTCAGCTGTTCTGGCAAATGGGCCACAGACGTTCTCCGTCCGGCCTGCACCAGGAGGCGTTCCCGTGTCCCGCACGTTTACCGTAGACACAGTGGCACCTGCCGCTCCTGTCTTCACAGCACCGAACAGCGGACAGGTGGTCAACGGCAAGCCCGTTCTCGGCGCGACGTTCGAACCCGGAACTACACTGAGTTGCTCCGTTGATTCCACGGCTGACGCTGACTTCAAGGCTTGCGTGCCGGGCGATACCTTCACGCTGACCACGGAGGGTGCACACACGTTGCGGATCAGGAGCACGGACCCCGCCGGGAACGTCGGCCCTGCTGCTGCTTTGACCGTGACAGTGGATCTGACGGCTCCGCAGGTTGCGATCACCGCTCCCGCCAGTGGTGCCACGGTGGGTGCCGGGTACCAGTTCCAGTTTGCTTCCACTTCGCCGGACATTGCCGGATTCCGTTGCCGGTTGGGAACAGATGCCTTCACTGAATGCACCTCCCCCAAGGTTTACGCGGACATCGCCAATGGCCCGAACAGGTTCGAAGTTGAAGCCAGGGACAAGGCCGGAAACACGACGGTGGCCGGTGTGAACTTTACGGTCTTCGTCGCCGACACGACACCGCCAACCGTGACAGCAGATCCCGTCGCGGGCACCTACGGTCCTTCCAGCAAGATCGCTCTCACCGCAAGTGAGGCGGACGCAAAGATCTACTACACAGAGGATGGCAGCACACCTACCACTGCCAGCACTCTGTACACGGCTCCGATTGCGATGGGCAGCAAGACCCTCAAGTACATCGCAGTGGATGCAGCGAACAACGCCTCCGCACCCCAGACACAGGTGTACGTGCTGGATAACGTTGCGCCGGCTGTTACGGCCAACCCGACCGGAGGCAATCTGGCCCTGGGACAGAGCGTCACTTTGACGACGGAGTCCGGAGCAAAGATCTACTACACGACGGATAACACCACTCCGACAGTTGCCAGCCAGGTAGCCACCACGACAGTCACGATCACACCGGCTGCAACCACCACGGTGAAGTACTTTGCCGTTGATGCTGCAGGGAACCAATCGGCAGTAGCCTCGCAGACCTACACCTTGCCTGCAGCTCCCGCCAACACTTGGAAGGACTACAACTCCGATGCCAAGAACGATGTCCTGGCCCGCGATTCAGCCGGAACACTGTGGCTCTACCCGGGCAATGGCACAGGTGGATGGTTGGGCAAGGTCAACACCGGTACCGCATGGAACAACTACAACCTGATCGTTCCAACCCGGGACTTCAGCGGCGATGGACGAAGCGATGTCCTCGCCAGGGATGGCGCCGGACAGCTGTGGCTCTTCAAGGGCAACGGAACCGGCGGTTGGCAGCCGGCCGTGTCAGTAGGAAGTGGCTGGAGCGGAATGACGGCGATCGTTGCCCCCGGAGATTTCAACGGTGATGGCAAATCCGACGTCCTCGCCAGGGATGCGGCAGGCGTGCTGTGGCTCTACAAGGGCGACGGCCTCGGTAGATTCACAGCAGGTTCGACCCAGGTCGGGGCCGGCTGGAACGTCATGAATACCCTTTTCAGCACCGGCGACTTCAACGGAGATGCCAAGACCGACGTGATTGCACGCGATACCAGCGGCGGGCTTTGGCTCTATCCCGGCAATGGCACTGGCGGCTGGGGCACCCGCACCCAGATCGGCAGCGGTTGGGGCGGCATGACGGCGCTCCTCGGACCAGGCGATTTCAATGGCAACGGCAAGTCCGATGTCCTCGCCCGGGATGCCAGCGGCAACCTCTGGATCTATCCGGGTAATGGCACCGGCGGGTGGCTTGCCTGGAGCCAGGTAGGCAACGGTTGGCAGGGATTCACCTCCCTCCCATAGCGGATCCAGCCGCCCGGCTTGCCGTTTCGAGGGGTGCATCGGAGAATATCCGGTGCACCCCTTTCGTTGGCCGGGTTCCGTGGGCCCATCCGGGCTTCCGCAGAACGTTTGCCGGAATGAACTAGACTGAGGGTTTGCAAGGACCTCGTGACGCCAGAGTTGCGGGCTGCGGCTGGCGTCAAGAATTCGTCGGCACGAACTACCGAGGAGAGTCTTGACTTTCGACCAGGCAGGCCAACCGGATCTCTCCGTTGTGATCCCGGTCTATAACGGAGAACGGATATTGGCGGCAACAATGGCGCGCCTTTCCGGCTATCTAACCAGTGGCAACTCCGAGATCATCATCGTGGAGAACGGATCTTCCGACAACACACTCAAGGTTGCCCGCGAGCACGCGGTGGACACTCCACACGTGACATTCCACGTTCTCCAAAGCGAAAAAGGGATGGGAAACGCGTACCGGAGGGGCATCGAGGCCAGTTCCGGACGCCGTGTCCTCCTGACCGCCGATGATCTTCCCTTCGGGACCGATGATCTTGACGAGGACGCGAAACTCGAACCAAAACCGCATGTGGTCATAGGTTCCAAAGCGCACAAGAATTCGAACATCCAGCGCAGCCCCCTCCGCGGACTCACCACTTTCGGGTTCAAGACTCTCCGACAGGTGATTCTGGGGTCCAAGGTCGGTGACTCCCAGGGAACGCTCATCGTCGACGGCGGCTGGTTGCGGAACATGGTGGACCGGTTTGACGATCCTGGTTTCCTTTTCAGCACCCAGGTTGTTTACGCCGCCGAAAAACAGGGCTTCGACATAGTGGAAGTGCCCGTTACTTTGGCGCCCGATGACGAACCCGGCGAAACCACCATCCGGACTGCCGACGTCGTAAAGATGTTCAAGGGTCTGGTTGCCATGCGCCGGCGCAAGAGCGAACTGGCAGCTGCTCCCAGCGCGGGGACACACGCCCCATGACGGGATCGATCGCAGAAACACCGTCGAACGACAATGACGTGAATTTGGAACAGCCTCCGGTCAAGACCACCAAAGCCAAACTGGTGGATTTTGCCCGTCGCGCCCTGGTGGTCATCGTCTTTGCCGCTGCGGTGTACTTCATTGCAGTCCAATGGCCACAGGTCCAAGCCACGGTCTTTGCCCTGCAATGGTGGCAGGTGCTGCTTTCGCTGCTTGCCCTCATCCCCGGGGTTCTTCTGGGCATGTACATGTGGCGGGTTGTCATGGCCAGCCTGTTGAGGTCTGTTGACATCGAGCCGCAGGGCCTGGTCCTGAACCAGATCTACCTCGTAGGCCAGATCGGTAAATATCTTCCCGGCTCCGTCTGGGCGTTCGTCCTCCAGATGGAGCTCGGCCGAAAAAACGGCATCGCGCGGGCCCAGGTCTTCGTAGCTTCCTTGGTCAGTACCGGCATCACCATCGGCGCAGCTTTGGTGGTTGGAGCTTCAGCCCTGCCAATCCTTGTCCAGCGGGAACCGAACCTGCAATGGTTGTACGTCATCCTCCCCGTCGTGATTCTGGCGATGAACCCAAACGTTGTGACCTTCCTGGTCAACTTCGTGCTCAAGGTATTCCGCCGGCCACCGCTGCCTGAGCGGATACAGGCCAACACCATGGTCAAAGCCTTCATCCTCGGTGTCCTCATGTACCTGTGCTTCGGCCTGCACCTGTGGATCCTGGTAGGTCACGAGGCAACCCTGGACCTGGCGACGTTCCTGGTCCTCACCGGTGCCCTCGCTCTCGGGATGACCCTCGGGGTGCTGGCCTTCCTGCTGCCCGCTGGAGTTGGCGCACGGGAAGCCATCCTGATCCTTGCCCTGGCGGGGATGATGAGCGCCGGTGCCGCAACCGCAATCGCCGCGCTTTCCCGGATCATGTTCACTGTTGCGGACCTGCTCTGCGTAGGAATCGCCTTTGTGCACTTCCGGTGGCGGCAGTCCGCTTCCAAGACCCCCGGAGATTCCACCTCAGAGCCCAGCTGATGCTGTGGGTCTTTTCCACGCCCGGGTGTCTACGATTCCCGGGCGTTCTTCGGGCCAATAATCAAACTTATGCCGCGCGCTAAGGAGCAAGGTACCACCATGACAGCAGTAACCTCCGAGGCCACTGCCCAGCGCCCGCCTGTCACCAAGCGGCGCTACTTCATGAAGCATGATTGGCATTGGGGCATTGTTACCGCCGTCATCGCGGCCATCTCGTCCATCATCCCCAGGCTCTTCAATCCCACGTTCTACTACTGGGACGACATGATGCAGTCCTTCCTTCCCTTGTGGCGGCACCTGGGTGAGGAGATTCGTTCGGGCAGATTCCCCTTGATGGAACCGGGGGGCTGGGTGGGCGGCAACATTGTGGCCGAGGTCGGTTACGGGATATTCAATCCCGTAAACATCGTCAACTCGGTCATTGTCTCCAACTTCGAGAACCTGTCGCTGGCGAGTTACTTCATCATCGTCCAGTTCATTGCCCTGTTGGCTTTTGGAACGTACATGCTCGCCCGGGACTACGGGTCAAACAGGCCACTGGCCCTGGCTGCCGGTGTAGCGATTCCGTTCAGCGGCTTCACCCTGTTCTACGAGGCGGCCCGCTGGCCCGGCGGTCTCATGGCCTTTGCCTGGATCACGGTTTTCTGGTGGTCAGTGCGCCGCTACGCCCGACGCAACACCTCGCCCTTCCTTCCGTTCGTGCTCGGCTTCCTCACCATGACAGCCGGCAATCCCTACGGAGCCATCGGCGTCATTCTCGTCCTGGCAGCGGTGGCCGTCGAACTGATGCTGATGCGGCACTGGCGACGCCTTATCCCGATCGTCATCGTGGGCGCTCTGGTGGGCCTGACTGCCGTCCTGGTGTACTTCCCTTTGCCCCTCAGCTCTGCCGTAACGGTCCGTCAGCAGAATGAGATCCTGAACGATCTCTTCCTCTCGCCGGACATGTCTTCCCTCCTGACGATGAGCACCTCGTCCATGAGGCCCCGGATCAACAACTTCTGGGCTCCCATCGACAACGTCCCCTCAAGCTACCTGGCATGGTTCGTTCTGCCTCTGCTTCCGTGGTTGGATTTCCGCAGCTTCAGGAACCGGTCCCGCCAGATCTTCAGCATCTATATCATTACGGGAATCTACTTCCTCCTGACGTTTGCCCCGTCACAGGTTCTGGTCTTCCGCTGGCCCATCCGTCTCATCGAGTACGTGTACTTGGGCGTGATCGTCCTTGTCGCCGTAGTGGCCTCAGCAGGCTTGAAAACCACCGCCTGGAAGAAACGGTTGTTCATCACCGTCGCGATCCTCGGCTTCGGAACCTACCGGGCCTGGTCCATGGTTCCGGAGGGCGGCAAGTGGCAGTTCTTCACGCTGGCCGTGACTTTGGTGCTGGTTGTGCTTGCGATCCTGGGATGGAAGCGCTTCGGTTACCGGGGCCTTGCCGCCGTCATGGTGGTCGGAACCATCGCCACCTTGGGCATGCAGTCCCGTCAGTTCGTCCCCAACAATGCAGTTGCAGGTATCGGCTCTCCCGTGGATGCCGATACCCTCCGGGATGCCACCAGCAACTACAAGGGAAACACCATCCAGGTCTTCAACACCATGAAGATCACGGGCGCGGAATTCACCGAGGGACGCCTCCTGTACGGCAACCAGATCCTCAACGCTGACGTCAACAACAGCATGGGCCGCTACAGCGGAATCAGCTTCACGACGTACGTCAATGCCTTGTGCATGAACTACCGCGGCGAAACGTGCCCGCTGGCCTACACCGAGCTGTTCAAACAGGCCTCGCCTGAAATCGACGCCACGTTGGCTGACGTCCTTCAGGTTGAAACCGTCGCCGTCCAGAAAACCCTGATCGCTCCGGACCAGCTGGACATCGCGCCGGGATGGTCGATTGTTGCATCAGACGAGACCCGGACCATCCTGCAGCGCCAGAACCCCTTGCCACACCCCGGCACTGTCTCATGGGTTTCTGACGGCATCACCGTCCAGGACTCAGTGCGGACAGGGAACGACGAACACGTCCAGCTCTCTGGCAACGGCAACGCTGGAAAACTGACCTTCGCGCGGCTCGCCTGGCCCGGTTACACCGTCAAGGTCGACGGCGAGACACAGAAGCTCACGCAGGGACCTGCCGGCGTCATCATGGTGGACATCCCCGCCGGCGCCAAGTCCGTTGACATTTCCTTCACGACGCCGGGACTCACCATGGGACTTGCCGCCCAGGCAGCTGCGTGGTTCGGGATTCTGCTGTTCACCGTATTCCACTATGTGCGGCGCTACCGCCGCGGAAAGTCCGCTGAGCAGTTAGTCGTAGAACCGGCCGAAAAGGTCACCGTGTAGCCAGGGCATCCCGGTCCGGGAAAAGAGCGTCCACGCCTTCGGGTTTGGGCGCTCTTTCCGTACGCAGGGGTCTCACTGTCCACCTGTTGGCAGTTGCCCTGGGAAAGCCGGGTTGCTGGGTCACCTATCCTGTTGGCGCCCTATGGCCCCTTGCACGTGACCGCGGGGCGCAAAAAAGGCCACCGTACCTCTGTGAAAAGAGGTACGGTGGCCTTTCTGTGTTGGCTGCGACTCCTAATGACAAGGAGTTTTGCTGCCCTCGGAATCAGTGCTCGCGGAGCCAGGCTACTGCCTCCTCGGCAGGCCCTTCGAACTGCACGGTGCCGGATGAAAGTACCACTCCCCTGTCGCAAATCCTGGAGATCATGTCGAGGTCGTGGCTGACTACTACCAGTGTCCGGCCCTCATCTGAGAGTTGCTTGATCTTGGCGAGGCACTTTCTCTGGAAAGGCTCGTCACCTACGGCAAGAATTTCGTCCACAAGGAAAATGTCCGGCTGGGTGTGGACCGCGACCGCGAAAGCGAGGCGCAGGAACATACCGGAAGAATAGAATTTCACCTCGGTATCGATGAACTGCTCGATCTCGGAGAAGGCGACTATGTCATCAAACTTCTCGTTGATCTCCTGTTCTGTCATGCCCAGGATCGCGGCGTTCAGGAACACATTCTCACGTCCGGAAAGATCCGGGTGGAATCCTGCACCCACCTCGATGAGGCCAGCGACGCGGCCTTTCGTGCGCACCGTCCCCTTGTCGGGAAGGATGACTCCGGAAATGAGCTTCAAAAGGGTGGACTTACCTGAACCGTTGAAGCCCAGGAGGGCGACAGTCTCCCCGGGCTGGATTTCAAAGCTGACGTCATGGAGCGCATCAAACCTTCGGGTCAGATCGCCCTTGCGTCCCTTCACCAGCCAAACGAGCGTTTCCTTCAGGGAGTGCGAGTGGCGAAGATTGAACGTTTTCTTGAGGTCCTTGACGATTACGGCAGCACCCATTTAGACCTCCTGCGCAAAGTGGCCCTCGAGCCGTCGGAACACGAGCTGGCCGATAATAAGGAACAAAGCAGCCATACCGAGTCCGAGCAGACCGGTCCACATCAAATGGGGAGGCAACTCAACGGGCCGGTTGACTGTTGGGTACCAGAACGCCCAGTGGAACAGTTCGACGGCTACCGTGATCGGATTCAGCTGGTAAATCACCAGCACCCATTCCGGGGCCAGGCGTCTGATCATGGTCCAGTCGTAAAGAACCGGGGAGGTCCAGGTAACGATCATCATCAACATGTCGACGATGTTCTCTGCGTCCCTGAAGAAGACGTTGATGGCACCAGCCAGCAACCCCAGACCAGTCGCTGTGACAGCCACAATGACGAAGCCCAATGCAGCCCCGATGAGTTGCAGGATGTCCGGATGCCAGCCTGTGAGCAAGGCGGCTGCAAGCAGGACCACCAGCTGAGGCAGGAAATGGACCGCAGCGACCCACACTGAGGCAACCGGGAACAATTCACGCGGCAGATAGATCTTCTTCACCAACGCAGCGTTGGAGACAATGGACCGCGTGGCATTCGAGAAAGCTTCTGAGAAGAAGTTGATAACGATGACGCCGGAGAACATGTACAGCGCGTAGTTGGGGATCTGATCCCCAACCCGCAGCACAATGCCCAACGCAAAGAACAGCACCACGTACTGGACCAGGGGCTTGACGTAGGACCATGCCAGCCCCAGAACCGAACCCCGGTAACGAACACGGAGTTCCTTGCGGACGATCAACTTGAGGAGGTACCGGCGTCGATAGACGTCGAGCAGACCGGCACCTACCCCTGGAACAGCATACGTATCAGTGGAAGTGGCCATTGCTACTTGTTAGGCTCCGATGCTTCGAACGTTTCCCGCCAGGATTCCATGGAGGTGATCTCAGGGAGGGCATCGCGGTATTGCGCGCGAAGGGTCTCCCAGTTGGAGAAGAGCTGTGCGTGGAGCTTGGCAGACTCAACCACCAACTGGCGGGCCATCCTGGGGTCCCTCAGGTGCCAGGAAGCTCCGGTGCCGTCAGCGTTCGAGACCACAGCGCTGTCGAGGTGGGCCAGGCTCCACCACTTTCCGTCCTGGTGGGCCACTTGGGCCTCCGGGTTGGCCTTGGCCGTGTCGCGGACGGGAGCCAGCGTCTGCTTCAGGACGGTTTTCACTGCCCATGGCAACAGACCGAGCGCACCCGGCTGCTTGTAGGACTGGGGCTTCTTGGGCGGGCGCTTCCGGAAAACTTCCGGGAACGCCGCGGGGTCCGTCTTGACCTGGGAGTCGGGGAACTCTTCACGCATGGCGCGAAGCTTCGGCATCGTGGTCGGCAGCTGTTTGTGCAGATCGCCGGGACCGGCGAGGACGTCCCGCAGGGCCATGACGCGGGCCTGCTCGGGGTAGTACTGCATCGACACCAAGTGCTTGATGTCCGTGTTCAGGCTCTCGCGGAGGATTCGTCCGCCCTTGGGGAACGGGGAGTGCAGGAGGGTGGCGATGAGCCGGTTGCGCTCATGGTAGTACGCCTGCCAGTCGACGGAATCGTCCTTATCTGCCCATGAGACGTGCCATACAGCTGCACCCGGAAGCGTCACTGTCGGGAAGCCGGCTGCCCGGGCCCGGAGCGAGTATTCAGCGTCGTCCCACTTGATGAACACCGGCAGGGAGAGCCCGATGGTCTCCACCACGGCCTTGGGGATGAGGCACATCCACCAGCCGTTGTAGTCGGCATCCCAGCGGCGGTGCAACTGAGGCGTGGACCGCAGGCCGGCCTGGGAGAAGTCATGATTGCCAAGGCCCTCCACCGGTCCCCACAGGAACCTGTAGAAGTTGACCACCTCTGAGTAGGCATGCAGGACAGACTTGTTGTACATGTCAAACATGTGTCCGCCGACGATGGTCGGTTTGCGGCAGAGATCGGCGAATGCCACTGCGCGCATCACGCCCTCTGTCTCAAGTTCAATGTCGTCATCGAGCAGCATGACGTAGTCGCTCTTGTCTGAAACGAGCATCTCGTACATGTTGCGTGCGAAACCACCCGAACCGCCGAGGTTGCCCTGGTTGATGATCCGGAGCTGGTCGCCCATGGATTCAGCGACAGCGTCGAAACCGGCTTCGTCGGCGACCTTTTTGTTTCCTTGGTCGACGATGATCAGTTCGGCAAGAATTTCCCGAAGACCGGGGTCTCCGTCAATAGCCTTGATGGTTTCCAGGCAGTAGTCTGCGCGGTTGAAGGTGGTGACACCCAACGTCACGCGCCCCTGGGTGCGGCCCTCGTCCGGAACGGCCCAGTGAGCGCTCTTCAGGGTCATGCCGTCACCGCCGGCGATCAGGTCAAACCAGTACCACCCGCCGTCGCCGAACGGGGCAAGAGTCAGCTCGAAATCGTTCGAGGCGGAACCCTCGACCAACACGGAATCGACACGCTGGGATGCACCGCGTGCGTTGGAGCGGTAGACAATGATCGTACCTTCGCCCTCGGTTTCGAGGTGAAGGACCGTCTTTGTGGCAATCGTCCATTTGCGCCAGTAGCTCGCCGGGAAAGCGTTGAAGTAGGAGCCGAAGGAAAGACGTTCGCCACGGCGGACCTGGACGGAACCGCGGTCGAGGATGTCCTCCGGG
The DNA here is from genome assembly GCF_049315185.1 of Paenarthrobacter sp. C1. NCBI lineage: Bacteria > Bacillati > Actinomycetota > Actinomycetes > Micrococcales > Micrococcaceae > Paenarthrobacter > Paenarthrobacter sp. C1. Next base: position 3,142,283 of record NZ_CP186052.1, read on the forward strand.
TGGAGCTGCCGGGTCATGCCGACGGCCTGCACATCCGAGCTTCCCCGGCCTGATCTTTGAACTGTGCTCGTGTCCGGGTCTACGTACAGAGGGAGGGTGTCGAGGTCGCGGTTCGCCGGGAAAATGACACGCTGGACAATCCGCAGGTTCTGTTCAGTTGAACCGGCGGCATTCACGTCGGTGGAAGCCGTCATGGCAGTCTCCTGGCTTTCATTTGTTGTGGTGGTCATGCGTCCACTCCCCCACTTTCAAGCTTGGCGCCGCCTGTGAAGTGCGGCTTGATCTTGTTGTCGTACATGGACAATGCTGAGCCGATCGCCATGTGCATATCGAGGTACTTGTAAGTTCCAAGGCGGCCACCGAACAGAACGGACTTCTCACCCTTGGCCAGATCGCGGTAAGCAAGCAGCTTTTGGCGATCGTCGGAAGTGTTGACGGGGTAGTACGGCTCGTCGCCCTTCTCCGCAAAGCGCGAGAACTCCCGCATGATGACCGTCGCGTCCTTGGTGTAGTCCCGCTCCGGGTGGAAGTGGCGGAATTCGTGGATGCGCGTGTACTTTTCCTCGGCGTCGGGATAGTTCATCACTGCGCAACCCTGGAAGTCCTCAATGGGCAGGACCTCTTCTTCAAGGTCGATGGTGCGCCAGGAGAGGTCACCTTCTGCGTAGTCAAAGTAGCGGTCCACGGGACCCGTGTAGATGACAGGCACCTGTCCCAGCACGGAAGACCGGCCGAACTCGCCGTCGTCGAAGAAGTCCGTGTTGAGGACAACTTCGATGTTGGGGTGGTCCGCCATACGCTCGATCCAGGCCGTGTATCCGTCGACCGGCAGCCCTTCGTACGTGTCATTGAAGTAGCGGTTGTCGTAGTTGTAGCGAACCGGGAGCCGGGAAATGATCTCCGCGGGCAGGTCCTTGGGGTCCGTCTGCCACTGCTTGCCCGTGTAGTGCTTGATGAACGCTTCGTAGAGCGGGCGTCCGATCAGCTGGATACCCTTGTCGTTCAGGTTCTGCGGATCAGTACCGGCGAGTTCACCGGCCTGCTCGGCGATGAGTGCCTTCGCTTCGGTCGGGCTCATGGCCGAGCGGAAGAACTGGTTGATGGTGCCCAGGTTGATGGGCATCGGGTACACCTCGCCCTTGTGGCTGGTGTAAACCTTGTGCTGGTACTTCGTGAAAGTCGTGAAACGGTTCACGTACTCCCAAACGCGTTCGTTGGACGTGTGGAAGAGGTGCGCTCCGTAGCGGTGCACCTCAATTCCAGTCTGCGCTTCGTTCTCGCTGTAGGCGTTTCCACCAATGTGGTGGCGGCGATCAAGCACCGCAACCTTCAGCCCCAACTCGGTAGCGGCGCGTTCTGCAATGGTCAGGCCAAAGAAACCCGAGCCGACGACGACGAGATCAGCGTTCACAAACTCTCCTGTGTATTGGCGTGCGGGCACAAAAATGCCCACGTCTACTGGTCAAGGCTACCCGACGTTACGATCGAATCCCGATTCGGGAACGCGCGGAAGGGGGGGGCAGCGATTGACCGGAAAAACGAACGGGAGGCGTGGCCTGCGCCAGCCTCCCGTTCAAATGTGCAAAAATCAAGCCGCGCTACAGCGCGACGACAGCGCCCGTTTCGGCTGATTTGAGTACAGCCTCAGCAACGCGCAGGGTCTCAAGGCCTTCGGCCATTGTGACAATGTTCATGGACTTGCCCAGAACGGCGTCGCGGAAAGCCTCATGTTCCATCTTCAGTGGTTCACGCTTGGCCAAGGCAAAACGGGTAGACGATCCCTCGGACACACCACGGAATGCCGCGATGGAATCCCAGTCCGTCTGGAAGGTGCCGTTCTCGACAAACGTCAAGTCAGCGGAAATCGTGTCGGCAATGTATGCGCCACGCTCGCCCAGGACAACCGTCGTGCGTTCCTTCATGGGTGAGAGCCAGTTGACGATGTGGTTGGTTACTACGCCGTCCTTGAGGTGCCCGATCGCAGTGACCATGTCCTCGTGCTGACGACCACTCCGTGATGTAGTGTGCGCAACGACGTTGACAAAGTTACTCTGGGCCAGCCATGCGGTGAGGTCGATGTCGTGGGTAGCAAGATCCTTGACCACTCCAACGTCGGCAATCCGGGACGGGAACGGGCCCTGGCGCCGGGTGGAGATCTGGTAGACCTCGCCGAGATCGCCATTTTCAAGCCGCTCACGGAGGCTCTGCAGGGAGGGGTTGAAGCGCTCGATGTGCCCAACGGCGCCGATCAAGCCTTTGGAATCAAAGGCCTCCGCAATCCGGCGGCCGGAGACAGAATCGTTGGCAATCGGCTTTTCCACCAAGCAGTGCACGCCGGCCTCGGCCAGCTGGAGGGCAACTTCCTCGTGGAGGATTGTCGGCACGGCGGCGACAGCCATGTCGATGCCCTGCTCAATGAGTTGCTCGACGGAATTGCAAACCTCCAGCCCACTGGCAACGTTGTGGGGGTCTCCAAAGGAGTCAGCGACGGCGACAAGGTCAACACCCTCGAGCTCGCGGATAACGCGTGCGTGGTGACGGCCCATCATGCCCAGCCCAATGAGGCCAGCGCGCAGATTTGCCACTAGCTACCTGCCTTTGCAACGGCGTTGACAGCAGCGACGATCCGGTCAAGGTCATCCTGGCTAAGTGACGGGTGCACGGGAAGGGACAGCACAGTGGAGGCCGCTTCTTCAGTGACCGGCAGGTCATCGGAGGTCTGGAACGGCGCAAGGCGGTGGTTGGGAATCGGGTAGTAGACGCCGCAGCCCACGTTGTACTCTTCGCGCAAGGCCTTCGCGAAGCCATCACGGTCCTCGGCAATCCGGATGGTGTACTGGTGATAAACGTGCTCGTAGCCTTCAACGACCTTCGGGGTAACGACACCTTCGATGTTTGCATCGAAGAATGCTGCGTTCTCCTGCCGGGTCTTCGTCCAGCCTTCGACCTTGGTCAGCTGCACACGACCGATTGCTGCGTGAATGTTGGTCATGCGCGCGTTGAAGCCAACCAGTTCGTTTTCGTACTGGCGCTCCATGCCCTGGTTGCGAAGCAACCGAAGCCGCCGTTCGACGTCGGCCAGGCCGGTGCTGACCATGCCGCCCTCACCGGAGGTCATGTTCTTCGTCGGGTACAAGCTGAACATGGCGAAATCGCCGAATGTACCGACCTTGCGGCCGTTGACTGCCGCGCCGTGTGCCTGGGCAGCGTCTTCAAAGACCTTCACGCCGTGCTTGGCGGCGACTGCACCGATTCCGTCCACGTCAAACGGGTGACCGTAGAGGTGCACCGGCATGATGGCTGCGGTGCGGTCCGTGATCTTCGACTCGACGGAAGCAGGATCCAGCGTGTAGTGGTCGATGTCCACATCGGCGAAGACAGGGGTAGCACCCGTCAAGGCCACGGAGTTGGCCGTTGCCGCGAAGGTAAACGACGGCACGATGACTTCATCGCCAGGGCCAATGCCCGCAGCCAAAAGGCCGAGGTGCAAACCGGATGTTCCGGAGTTGACGGCCACGGCTGCCCTGCCGTCCAGGAGGACCTGCGAGAATTCCTGTTCAAAGGACGCAACCTCCGAACCCTGTGCGAGTTGGCCGGAGGCCAGAACAGCCTCTACTGCCTTGCGCTCATCATCACCGATGATGGGCTTGGCGGGGGGAATGAATTCGGGGCTCATGCCTCTACCTCTCGAAGGGTCTCGTTCTGTTCAACATATGTGGCGCCGGTTTCCGGGCATACCCAGTTGTCACCGCTGCGTTGCAGCGGGAAACCGGCCTTGCCGACCCAACCATGGCGCTTGGCCGGAACTCCGACCATCAAAGCAAAATCAGGAACATCTTTGGCCACGACAGCACCCGCGGCCACAGTAGCCCAGCGTCCGATCGTGACCGGAGCAACACATACAGCGCGGGCGCCGATGGACGCGCCTTCACGAATAGTGACGCCCACGGGCTCCCAATCATGGGCGCTCTTCAAAGTTCCATCGGGTGCAACTGCCCGGGGGTATGTGTCATTCGTCAGCACTACGGCGGGTCCGATGAAGACCCCTGCCTCCAGTTCCGCGGGCTCGTAGACAAGCGCATAGTTCTGAACTTTGCAGTTGTCCCCCATCTTGACTCCGGAGCCGATGTAGGCCCCGCGTCCGACGATGCAATTGACCCCTAGTTCGGCCTGCTCGCGGACTTGGGCAAGATGCCAAATCTTTGATCCATCACCAATTACCGCCTTGTCTGAAACATCGGCGCTCTCCGCAACCACTATCACCGGTGAAGGTCCTTCCTCATTGAGCACACGCGACAACGAGTTTCATCTTAGCTGAGACACAAAGCCACAGCGTCAAGGCGCCGTTTACCCTTCCCTGGCAAAAGTTGTCCACATACACCTCATGGGGTGCTGCGGTTTCGTCCTGAGCTCCATAACGATGGTGGTGCATGCAAAGGGAGGACAAGGCAATGACGTTGGAGTGCACACTCGTTCGGAGCCCCACTGCGCCCATGCCAGCGGATCCGGAGGAATTGACCATCGAAGTACCGCCGGGCGCGTCCGGTGCCCAGCTGGAAGCCCTGATCAAGGCCGTCCGGAACACCGGGCAGCTTTCTGTTGCAGGGCGGTATCTCGCCGACCTGACCGTCGGGGTGCCACCTCTTGTGTCCGGTGCAGTGATCGTGGACGGATTCGTGCCGCCGGCGGAAACATCAACCATGCTTCCTCTGATGTTGCTCACCCATACCGGCCCTGCCGCAGGGTCTGTATTCCGGATTCCGCGTGGGCAACACCACATTGGCCGTGGAACTGCAGGGATTTCGCTACCCGATCCTGGAATGTCCAGGGAACACGCATTACTGGATGTCTCGGGTGAACGCTTGGAAGTAACCAGCGTTGCTGCAGCGAACCCCATAGATGTGGACGGTCGGCCCGTCCGCCGCGCTTTGGTCACATCCCGCTCCAGCCTCCGTTGCGGGCATACAACTTTCAGCCTCGCGCCGGACAACGAGTGCTTTCCTGCCGTCGCAGCGGATGCGGGTCGTTCGGTGCAGGAACCAATCGAGGTGCCCTGCGCAAAGAACCACGGGAGCCGGGCCACCATCGCGCTTGCCGCAGGGTTGCCTTTGATTGCCGGAATCGGTCTCGCGGCGGCCACCGGGATGTGGATGTACTTGGGGTTCTCTGCGATATCCGCGCTTGGCTTGGTTTTCCCCTTGTTGCTTGGGGGAAAGGGACGGCAGGAATACCGCCGAGCACTTGATCATGCGGTTCGCGAAGACATCGCCAGACGCCACCGTTGCTCGCCTTCTGCCGCCGAGTTACTGGTAGCCGGCCAAAGCCGTCCGGCGGCCGCGGGACCTGGCGCAAGGGGTTTGGCCTCAGGCGGAAACCTCGGGACGCCGTCGCCGGATACCAATGCAGGAGGTGTCCAGGCTGAGCCCCGGGTTTGGTTGCGACTGGGCACCGCCCAGTCCTCGGCCAATATCCGCCTCGTCCCTGGCGACCGACATTTCTCACCGCCACCCGTCGGCTCGTGCCCTGTCTCGTTAGATCCTGGCCATCGGCGCGTGGCTATACAAGGCCACGGCAAACACGTGGCAGCCTTGCTTCGATTCATCGTCATGCAGCTTGCAAGTTTCCCAAACTCAGCCTCTGCTCCCATCGTGTTGCTGGGGGCAGTCGAAGACCTGCCCCTGAGTGCCCGGTTTCTCCCTCAGGTGACCCTCGCTGCGGACGCTGACGCGGCCGTGGCTGCCGTGAACACGCTCCGGCATGGCCGGCAGGGCACTCTTATTGTGATGGAGAGCCCAACAGGGCAGGAGAACGAGGCCCTTTCCCGAGCCATCCAGGCTTCGCATCAGGCCCAGTGGCAGGTACTGCACTGTCACTCCGGGGCTTCAGTCCCCCTGGACGCCATCACCATCGAACCGTCGGGCGTGGCTGCATCTTTTGAGTCGGCAGGTGAGCGCTTCGATTTTGTGCCCGACCTCGTTCCCGCCGAGGTATTCGATCGCTTCTGCCGGACAGTTGCCGCAAGGTTGAGCGAGCAAGCGCCGCGTACTCACGGCGTTCTTCCAGACCGGTCTTCACTGGCGGCCCTTCTTCCCTGCGGCCAACGCCGGATCCTTAGCAGGTGGCGCACTGCCTCCGGACTGGAAAGCCTGACAGCTGTGCTGGGAGAAGGCCGGGCCGGCCCGGTCACATTCGACCTCAAGATGGACGGTCCCCACCTTCTGATTGCGGGTACTACCGGCTCTGGAAAGTCCGAACTGCTGAAGACTTTCGTTGCTTCCATCGCGCTGAGCGTCCCGCCGGAGCACGCAGCTTTTCTGTTTTTCGATTTCAAGGGCGGTTCAGGGCTGGGTCCGTTAACAGCCCTCCCGCACTGCGTGGGCATCCTGACGGATCTGAGCCGGCAGCATCTTGATCGGGCATTGGAGTCGCTGCGTGGAGAAATACGGCACCGCGAGAAGCTTTTCGCCGACTGGGGGGCAACGGACCTCGCAGAATACCAACGAATGAAGGGCGCCAAGGACTGCAGGCTCCCGCACCTGATCCTGGTCATAGATGAGTTCCGGATCCTTGTCGACGAGGCTCCGGCTGCGCTCCACGAACTCATGCGGGTGGCGACGATCGGACGTTCCCTGGGTATCCATCTGGTCATGGCCACTCAGCGACCACAAGGAGCCTTGACCGCTGATATAAGGGCAAACGTGACCTCCAGCATCGCACTTCGAGTCCAGTCGGAGATGGAGTCGGTGGACATCATCAATTCGAAGGCTGCTGCGTCAATTGGCGTTGATGTTCCCGGGCGGGCGTTCCTGGCAACGGCATCGAAGGAGCCCGAAGAGTTCCAAGCAGCCTCTCTGGACGCTCCGCAATCCGGCGGTGTGTCGCCCATGGCCGACCATTTGTCGCCGGGAAGCGGCGCCGCGCCTGACCGGGTTGTTCGGTCTGTTGCCCAGGCGCTCGGCGAACCCTTCGACAGTCGGGATCTCGTCGGCAAGGACGTCGACGGTTCCGGCCGCAGCACGTCCCAGGCACTTACAGGCGCCGGGAGTTTGGTATCCAATATTAACGCCGCTTGGCGCCACTTGGGCACTCCCTCTCCCCGAAGCCCCATCGCAGCACCCCTACCGCACTCGATTCCTTGGACGGCCGAACTCTCAACTGAGGGTGGGCCTGAGGTGATGCATGAAAGCGATAGGGCATCCTGGCGGGTGGGACCGGTGGCACTGGTGGACAAGCCTGCGCAGCAACGGGTTGAGTGCCTCACTTGGATGCCCGCCGACCATGGACACCTGGCATTGATTGGCAACGCATCAAGTGGCATGCAGGACAGCTTCCGCGCGATCACCGCCCTGGTGGCCACCCGGGCGCCCCAGCCCCATCTCTACATTCTGGACGCGAGCCGATTACTGGGTCAGCTGGAGTCGCAACAAGGAATCGCGGCTTTCGCGGGTGTCGATCAAGTTGGCTTCGCGGCCCGGATCCTGTCGCGGTTGGCAGCCGAAATGGAGCGACGGCGCGCCTTGGGTGGCCTCGAGGGGCGTTGCCGGCCACTGGTGCTGATCGTGGCCGGCTGGTGCTCTTGGTCAACGGCCTTCCGAGGAGGCCCTCACGAATGGGCTGAGGGCATTCTGCACGACATCGCCAGGGACGGAAGCCCCGTGGGCATCACTCTTCTGATTTCCGGGGAGCGGGAACTGGTCAGCTCCCGCCTGTTTGCCGCAATCCCAAATCGTGCCTATTTTCCTTTGGGGACAACTGATGAATCCAGGTTCCACTGGCCTCGTCTTCCCGAAGTGGAACCCGTTCGGGGGCGGGCCGCAGTGATGGGAAACGTCGTCGAGGGTCAAACGGCCTCAGCGCAGTTCAGGGAGGCGCCAACAGCTGGGCTCTGGCCTTTTGGGGACCTGGCTCCGGCCGAACCGCCTTTTCGCTTGCGACCCCTCCCCCACCTGCTGACACGCGAGGACTTCCTCAACCGCAAGGCAGCGCTGGGCAGCTCGAAGAAAGAGCCGCGTACGGCAATCCGGTCGGTGGGGGCGGATGAAAAGGTGCCGGAGCCTCTCTGGATCGGTGTCGCCGGTGACGAAGCACAACCCGCAGCGCTACCCCTCAGGGACAAGGGAGTCAGCCTTGTCCTGGGGGGTCCAAGTTCCGGCAAGAGCACCATTCTTGGATCGTTGGTCCGCTTGAACCCGGGGACCTTGTGGCTCTTTCCACCGGACGCAGCCTCTGCGGGAACGTTCTGGGCTTCAACTGCGTCGGAGGCCACTGCGGGAAATCTGGATCCTGGAAGTGTGCTGCTGGTGGATGACGGAGACTCCCTGGATGCCCAGGGCCGCCAGGCTCTCAATGCCCTGGACGGGCAAGTCGCAGGCATCATCCTGACAGCTACGTTCGGCCCGGCCCTACACCAACTTCCTCTGGCCAGGCAGGTGCAAGCAGCCGGCTTGGGGTTGGTCTTGTCGCCCTCAAAACCGCACGACGGCGAGCTCCTGGGTGTCCGGCTTCAACCCGACACCGCGCGGCGCCCTGGCCGCGGCTTCATTGTCGACCGCGGTGTAATTACTCCCTGCCAGGCAGTACTCTCCTCCGGCCTTCCAGCACGCGGGTGACCGCACCCGGAACGCCGTGCGATGGACCGCTATAAGACGTCGCCGGAACCACCTGTACGCGATGCGTAAGAGATGACGTCTTTTTGGAAGAGGAAGATGATTGCGGCAAGCGCGGGAAGGATCATTGCCAGCCCTTGGAACACGAGTCCGCCCGTCATGGTTGGAAAACCTATGGTGAGGACGAATAGTTGGGCCACCAGCGCAGCCGCGCGGGTCCACCTGTACCCGCGGAACAGGAAATGCCCCACCGCGAACAGCCACGTTGAGAAGGCCAGCAACAGAACAAGCGTAAAGACCGCTCCCCAAAAAGTCAGCACTGGAGCGCCAGTCAGGAGCTCGAAGCCATACCAGGCCGCGGCCGCCAGCAAGGCAAGCGCTTCGAGCACAACGACGACGGAAATGATCAGAATCCCTCGGGGACGCACGGTTCCCGAGTTGCTCGGAGACTGTCGGCCGGAACCATTGTTTCCATCGTGGCCAGCGTGAGGTTGGGCAGGGTCTACAGGAGGTCTTGACACACTGGCACACTACCGGACATAGTCATCTAGCAGTGAGGGCACTGGCGGCTGATGTGATGCATCGCTCACGGATTCCGAGCATTTCGACCACTAACACCCCTTGTTTACAAGGCGTTAACATGAAACGCTTGACTCAGACGACCAAGGGGGCCCATGCGGGCCCCTTTCCTTTGGAGCCTCTCGTGAATGTTTTCACAAAAGGCCCTTCTAGTTCTCACGAATGGAGTGACTGATCAGCATGGATTGGCGTAATCGCGCAGCCTGCCTCGACAAGGACCCGGAGCTCTTCTTCCCAGTCGGCAACACGGGACCAGCACTTCTCCAGATCGAGGAAGCCAAGAGCGTCTGCCGCCGCTGCCCCGTGGTGGACACCTGCCTTCAGTGGGCATTGGAGTCCGGCCAGGACGCCGGCGTTTGGGGCGGAATGAGTGAAGACGAACGACGTGCACTCAAGCGTCGCGCAGCACGCGCACGTCGCGCCTCCTAGTTTCGAAGAAAGAGAAAGGCCGCGGACCGAATGGTCTGCGGCCTTTCTCTTTATGGCAGACAGAACCTGAGGGCGCTAGGCCCGGGCGAGGTTAAGGACAATCTCCACGGCTGTTCCGCCACCCTCCCTCGGACTCCACTGGATGGTTCCGCCGAGCTCACTGGTGACCAGGGTGCGGACGATCTGCAAGCCCAAACCCTCCGTGTACTGCCCATCCGGCAGCCCCACACCGTCGTCGGCAATGGTGACGGTCAGGAACTCGTCCTTGCCGTCCCCTTCGGCCCGGTCAGCCACCAGCCACACTGTTCCGGTGCGGCCTTCCAGTCCATGCTCGACAGCATTGGTAACAAGCTCGTTGATGACCAGTGCCAGCGGAGTCGCAAAATCGCTGGGCAGCTCCCCGAAAAGCCCTGAACGTTCGGTTCGCACCTGTTGCGACGGCGAGGCCACTTCGGCTGACAGCCGGAATTGCCGCCCGATCAACTCGTCGAAGTCAACGCTCTGCGTAAGACCTTGGGACAGAGTTTCATGCACGAGTGCGATCGTGGCTACACGCCGCATCGCTTGTTCGAGGCCTTGCTTGGCCTCGTCGCTGACCATTCGCCTTGACTGCATGCGCAGGAGGGCGGCCACAGTCTGCAGGTTGTTTTTGACCCTGTGGTGGATTTCGCGGATGGTCGCATCCTTGGTGACGAGCTCCATTTCCCGGCGCCTGAGCTCGGAAACGTCGCGACAGAGCACCAGAGCGCCGAAGCGGTGTTGCTCGTCGCGAAGCGGGATGGCTCGCAACGAAAGGCTGACACCCCTGGATTCAATTTCACTTCGCCATGGCATGCGGCCCGTGACCACCAAAGGCAGGGTCTCGTCAACCATCCGCCGGTCCTTCAGCAAGCCTGCGGTCACTTCAGCCAATGAACGGCCTTCCAACGACTCGACTTCACCGAGTCTGCGGAATGCCGAAACACCATTGGGACTTGCGTATTGGACTATGCCGTCGGCATCGAGCCGGATCAGTCCGTCACCGACCCTCGGAGCCCCTCGACGCGACCCCGTCGGAGAAGCAAAGTCCGGCCACAGTCCGAGAGTGCCCATGCGAAGAAGGTCGTAGGCACACTGGCGATATGTCAGCTCCAGCCGCGAAGGCATACGGGAGCTGGAGAGGTCCATGTGGGACGTTACGACGGCGAGTGTTCTTCCGTTGCGCACCATGGGAACCGCTTCAACGCGTAGGGCCATCTCGCTGCTCCAGCTTGTTTCGCTTGAACGCTCGATGGCCCTGCTGTTCCATGCTTTCTCCACCAAGGGCCGGAGATCCGAGCGGATGCCCTCACCCACGAAGTCCGCATGGAACACCGTGTGCGATGTTGACGGACGGACGTGGGCGAGGGCAATGTAGCCGAACTCAGGGTGTGGGAACCACAACGCAAGGTCAGCGAAAGCCAGGTCGGCGACCATTTGCCAGTCACCGACGAGGAGGTGCAGCCATTCGGCATCTCCAGGCCCGAAATCAGCGTGTTCCCTGATGGGGTCTGTAAAGATTGCCACTGCACCTCCATTTGCGACGCGAGGATGTTCCTAGCGTCGGACGATTGACCTCAAGAGCCTTAATGCTACCGACAGTGAGGCCATGTCGTCGGCCTCGAGTGCGTTGACCTCATCAAACATGGTCTTCGCCCTGCCTAGTTGCTCGGCGTTCAGCCCCTCCCATGCCTTGAGCCGTTCTTCGGCAGACGCATTGGGTTCGGTTGCTTCAAGGACTGACGTAGTCATGTCGGCAACGGTCGAGTACAGGTCATCCCGAAGGGCTGCCCGGGCAAGAGCCTGCCAACGGTCATCCCGCGGCAGGGAGCTGATACGTTCGAGCAACGAGTCCACGTGGAAGCGGTTGAACACTGTGTAGTAAACGTGTGCCACATGTTCCACGGTGTCGTTGCCGGTCTGGGCGATCCGGGCGATGTCCAGAAGGGCGTAGCTCTCGAAGAGTTCCGCCCACCTCCGGGCGAGGTGTTCGGGAAGATCCCAACTCAGCGCCTTGTCGAGCCAGCCACTGATGCGGACCTTGTCCTCACCACGCAGGTAGTCCAGAAGCTTGGCGCGCAACGGTTCCATCATGGGCTTGAACGCTTCCACGACGCTGGCAATCGGCTGTGATGCCATTCCTTGTCCCAGTACCCAACGCACTGCCCGGTCGAGCAAGCGCCGGATGTCGAGATGAACTTCGCTCCAGTGCTCGGTGGGGAAGGACGCCGGCAGCGCATTCAGCTCAGCCACCATTGGGTCGAGGTCGTAGATTTCGCGCAGGGCTACAAATGCTTTGGCCACTGCGACCTCGTTCGCCGATGTTTCTTCGATGGCCCTGAACGCAAACGTGATGCCGCCCAGGTTGATGATGTCGTTTGCCACCACGGTGGCGATGATCTCGCGCCGCAGCGGGTGGGTGTCCAGCTCGGCGTCGAACTTCTCGCGCAATTGTTTCGGGAAGTAGTTGCGGATGGTGTCCGAGAACCACGGGTCGTCAGCCAGGTTGCTTTCGCGCAACGCCGTACCCAGCTCAATCTTCGCGTAAGCCGCGAGGACCGCGAGCTCCGGTGAGGTTAAGCCCTGGCCCTGTTCCAAACGGGCACGGAGGGTATCCGTGGTTGGCAACGCTTCAAGGTCCCGCTTGAGGTCGGCGGATTTCTCCAGCCAGTCCATGAGCCGCTCATAACTAGGACTCCAGTCCGCGACCCGCGTCCGGTCATTGAGCAGCAGGATGTTTTGATCGATGTTGTCCTGCAGCACCAGCCTGCCGACCTCGTCGGTCATGTCGGCGAGGAAGGCAGCCCTCTCAGCCTCTTGGAGCTTGCCGGCCGCCACCATCCGGTCCACGAAGATCTTGATATTGACCTCGTGGTCCGAGCAGTCCACGCCTGCGGAGTTGTCGATCGCATCCGTATTAAGGATGACGCCTTGCAGAGCGGCTTCAATACGCCCGCGCTGGGTCAATCCGAGGTTTCCGCCCTCTCCAACAACCTTGACCCGCAAGTCACGCCCATCCACGCGGATGGAATCGTTGGCCCTGTCACCGACTGCTGCGTGGGTTTCCGTGCTCGCCTTGACGTAGGTGCCGATACCACCGTTGTAGAGGAGGTCGGCCGGTGCCAGCAGGATTGCGCGGAGCAGTTCAGGCGGGCTGAGTTGTGTCGTTCCCTCGGGCAAGCCCAACGACTTCCGCACCTGTTCGGAGACCGGAATCGTCTTTGCCTGGCGTGCATACACACCGCCGCCCTCACTGATGAGTGCCCGGTCGTAATCGTCCCAGGAAGAACGGGGCAGCTCAAACAAACGTTGCCGCTCAGCGAAGGATGCTGCTGCATCAGGTGCGGGATCGAGGAAGATGTGGCGGTGGTCGAAGGCGGCCACCAGCCTGATGTGGCGCGACAGCAGCATGCCGTTTCCAAAAACGTCACCTGACATATCGCCAACGCCCACCACGGTGAACTCTTCGGTCTGGGTGTCGAGGTCGAGTTCGCTGAAGTGACGCTTGACCGACTCCCAGGCTCCGCGCGCCGTAATACCCATCGCCTTGTGGTCGTAACCGACCGATCCACCGGAGGCGAAGGCGTCACCCAGCCAGAAGCCGTACTCGGCCGCCAGGCCATTTGCCGTGTCCGAGAAAGTTGCCGTGCCCTTATCGGCCGCCACCACCAGGTAGGAGTCGTCGCCGTCGTGACGAACAACGTCCGACGGCGGGACAAGCCTTTCGCCGTCGGCCGACGTCACGAGGTTGTCCGTAATATCCAGCAAGCCCCGGATGAAAGTCTTGTAGCTTTCGATACCTTCGGCCATCCAGGCGGCGCGGTCCACGGCGGGATTGGGCAGTTTCTTCGCGAAGAACCCGCCCTTGGCACCCGTTGGGACGATAACGGCGTTCTTGACGGTCTGTGCCTTCACCAGCCCAAGGATCTCGGTTCGGAAATCCTCCCTGCGGTCCGACCAGCGGAGACCGCCACGAGCCACCTTGCCGAAACGCAGGTGCACCCCTTCAACGCGTGGGGAGTAAACCCAGATTTCGAACATCGGACGCGGGAAGGGCAGTCCCTCAATCGACGTCGGGTCCAGCTTGAAGCTGAGGTATTCCTTGTTCTGGAAGTAATTGGTTCGCAGCGTGGACTCAATAAGGTTAATGAAGGTCCGCAGGACACGGTCGGCATCCAAGGTGGCAACCTGTTCCACCGACTCGGCGAGGGAGGCACGCGCTGCCTCCTGGCGTTCGTCCCGCACCTCGTCCGCCACCGAGGGATCGAATCGTGCTGAGAAGAGTTCAATGAGCCCACGCGCAACGTCGGGGTTGCCCAGCAGGGTATCGGCGATGAAGCCGAAGGAGTTCGTGTTCCCCATTTGGCGCATGTACTTGGCGTACGCCCTCAGCACCACTACCTGACGCCAGTGCATTCCTTCGCGGAGCACCAGGCGATCGAAGTTGTCGGATTCCACCGCACCGGTGACTGCAGCACCGAAGGACTGGGCCAAGAGACTTCCGGTAGCCAGGGGGTCGACTCCCGCGGGGTACTTCAGTCCCAGGTCGTAGAGGAAGAAATCGCGATGATCCGCAGTTTCGATCTCGAATGGCCGCTCATCCAGTACTTCCAGGCCAAGGTTGTGGAAGTAGGGAAGGATCTGGCTCAGGCTCTTTGGCTCCATCAGGTAGAGCTTGACCCGGGCGTCTTCCTCCAAAGCCTCACCCGCTCCGTCGGGAAGGTACACGTGGACGCCGGGTTTCACATTTCGAGTGGCTTCACCGGCCCGCTCCGCCTGGGCACCGTATTCCTCAAAGCGTTCGATGTCCTGCAGCGCGTCTTCGACCTCATAGTCCACGCGGTAGCCAGCGGGGAACGCTTCGGCCCAGAGAGCCGCCAGGGCATCTGCGCTCTCGGCAGGGTGATGCTCTCGAAGCACCTCCGTAATGCCCTCGCTCCAGGACCTCGACGCCCGCATCAACCGGTGTTCGAGTTCCTGTACGTTCACTTCCGCCAGCTCAGCGGTGCGAGGCAAACGAATCCGGAAGAAGACACGGGCAAGTGCCGATTCAGTGATCCGGGCCTCGTAGTCGATCGTCTCGGCCTGGAACGTCTCACGGAGTTCCTGCTCGATCCGAAGCCGGACACTGGTGGTGTAGCGATCGCGGGGCAGGTAGACAACGGCAGACATGAAGCGGCCGTAAATATCGGGACGCAGGAACAGCTTCGTCCTGCGGCGCTCCTGCAGGCGCTGGATCCCCATGGCGGTTGCGGCAAGATCCGCTATCTCGATCTGGAAGAGTTCGTCCCTGGGGTAGGTCTCAAGGATGCCCAGGAGGTCCTTGCCGGAGTGTGAGTCAATCGGGAAACCAGCATTCCTCAGGACCGCGTCAACTTTGTCCCGGACGATCGGGATACTGCGGACAGAACCCGTGTAGGCACTTGTGGCGAACAACCCGATGAACCGGCGTTCACCGTTGACGTTGCCCTGGGCGTCAAAGCTCTTGACGCCGATGTAGTCGAGGTAGGCAGGACGGTGGACCGTGGAGCGCGAGTTTGCCTTGGTGATGACCAGCGCCCGCTTCTCTCTTGCCCTCTTGCGACCCGCATCGGTCAAGTGTTGTACCTGGCGGGTGGTGTCCCCTGCGCGGAGGAGTCCCAGGCCACTGTCCTCACGAAGCTGCAGGACGTCCTCGCCCTCTTCCTCCACGAGGTCATATTCGCGGTATCCCAGGAAGGTGAAGTTGCCGTTGTCCAGCCAGCGCAGAAGGTCCTGCGCCTGCCGCAGCTCAGCAACTTGCTCGGGATGGGAGACTCCGCCGAGCGCTTCTGCCAGTTCCAGCGCCTTGCTGCGCATTTTCGGCCAGTCCTCGACGGCGGCACGCACGTCCCCGAGAACGCGATGCAGGCCTTCAATGAGTTGTGCGCGGGCGTCATCGCTGACACGGTCAATTTCGACGGCGATCCACGACTCCATGTGCGAGGCATTGTCACCATCGCCGAGAAGGTGGGCGATGCTCGGCAGAGCAGCGGTGTCGCCACTGGAAATACCCACAGTGGACGGGACCCGGGAAACGCTGCGCATTTCGCCGGAAACCCGGTCACGGGTCACGACGAACAAGGGGTGCATGACCATGCGGATGGCGCAGTTTTGGCGGACGAGCTCTGCGTTCACGGAGTCCACAAGGAAGGGCATGTCATCCGTGACGATATAAACAACGTTACGATCGGATTCGCTGCCGATTTCCACCAGGGCGTTTCCCGGACGGCGCGACTGGGCGACCGCTTTGTGCTTGGTGGCCCGCGAGATCAGCAGCTCCGGGGAATATGCCTGCGCATCCTCCTCCGCGAGGTGCTCGTAGTAGTCACCGAAGAACCCTTCACGGACAACTGCTGCATCGGACCGATCCTCCACGCTGGATCCTGACGACATCGACAAACGCCTCCATCACAAGTTGATTGCTGCGACTCTGCAGCCCACATGCCGAGCCTAGCGCTTAAGGCGCTGCAGGGCTCTGATACTTCGCCCAAAGGAATTGCGTTTTTGATGGACAGGTGCACATACGAGGCCGGCGATGGCAATCCTCAGCTCTGAATCGGGTGCGCATTCCAAGAGCACAGATCCCGTGAGCAGCGCCGTATCGCAAGCGAGCGGATCCGAGGGGAGGTAAGCGTCGATGCCCGTGCTTGGACCGTACCGGTTCCAGGCATCCTGCAACTGTTGGTGCGGGGCATATCCAACGGCTGATCGCTTGACTTTGTTCAACACAATTCGTGGCGACGCCTGCGGAACAACCTCTGCCAGCTCAGCCAAACCCCGCACCAGCCGTGGCACGCCGATGGCATCCGCGGTCCCCACGGCAAAGACAACGTCGGCCAGCTCAAGACTGCGAAGTGTTGCCGCGTTACGCCTTGGAGCCAAAGTGTCAAAGCTGAGTTCTTCATCGGATTCGAGACAGAAGCCCACGTCAATTACCACAGTGTCGGCCAGCTGCCTGGCTCTCTCCAAAACGCGAGTCAGAGCTGCGGCCCGTAGTTCAGTCCAACGGTCCGCCCGCGTGGTCCCGGTCAAAACGCGAAAAGAACCCGCCTTGGTGAAGACGCGGCTGGCCGTACCCGCCAGGGCATCGGCATCGAGCAGGCCCTGGTCGGCGAGTCTGCACGCTTGGGCCAAACCAGCCGACTCGTCCAGAAGGCCCAGCATCGCCGACACGCTGGCTCCGTAGCTATCCGCGTCCACCAGGATGACCGACTGACCATCAGCGGCCAATTCCGCCGCCATGTTGACCGCAAGCAAAGTCCTGCCCGGGGCACCGGTTGGCCCCCACACCGCGAAGATGCGCCCCGCACCATCACTGGGCTCTTCCGATTTCCCATCCGGCAGCGCCAGCTGCGGCGGTTCAACACTTGGATCCGCGAAACCCGCGCTGAGGCCATTGTCGGCCCGACCATAACGGCTGGCGCGTGCCACTGCTTGGGAAATCTCGTCCGCGAGGGCTTTGGGTTCAATATCCGAGGACGCGGCAACAACTCCGATGGAGCGGAGCCGCCCGGCTTCATCCGGATTATCGGTCAAGGCGAGGATAGAGACACCTACCGCCGCAAGCCTGTCCACCAACGTCGTGGTGAGTTCCTCGCAGCCGTCACCGACTATGGCCGCCAGCGCCAAACCGCTCTGGCACGCAGCCATCAGTTCGGCAAGTTCTGAACAGCGTCGGACAACCGTCACAGGGCCGTGCAGGCGTTCCAGCCCCTCAATGACGGCTTCCTGGGCGGCACCAACGGTTACGACGGGGATACTCATGAGACCCGTCCCGCTGGATTCCAGACCACGGAAACCTTGGCCTTGTTGGCCTGCGCCCCGAGCAGTTTTGGCATCTGCCCGTCTGTGACCAGGACGAGCACCGTTGAGGTTTTCGCCGCTCCCAATGTGGCAGAGCCGGGGACGATCTGCGCGATCTCAGCGCCCGGCAGCAGCAGCTGCGGATCCTCATAAGCCGCAGCCGCTCCAGGCATGGCAACCCAAACATCCACCCGGGCCCCTGGGCCCGCCTGGGCCGGCAACTCCCCGTCCATGGCAATGGCCACAGGCTTTCTGTCCAACGCATCGGCTGTGCCGAGGCTTTCACGGGGCAGCAGCTGGTTCCTGGCCACCCGCTGCAGGGCGACCTTCCCGGCTGACAGTCCATCCTCAACGGTGATGTAGCCTTCCTCAACCTCATCCAAACGCACCTTGACGATGGAAAGGTCCTCAGTGGTTATCTGCTGGCCGACCGCGATCTCTTCCCGGGCGGCGTATACCTGCGTCGTTTTGTCAGCACTTCCAACCAAGCCAACTGCTCCGGCCACTGACAGGAGCACCAGCAGGACGCCTATCAGCAGCCGGGGGTCCTTCCATGAAGGCTTGCTGATGCGTGCGGCGGCAAGAGGTGCAATTGGACCCATGTTTGTCTACTCCCCCAGAACGTGTTGTGAGCATGGTCGGCGGACCCGCCTCCCCATTCTTACCGTCGGGCGATATCCACCCCAAAGCCAGTGGCCGCAAATGGGCCGAAACTGTGGATAACTACACCAAACGACAGTGTGAGTGGCAAAATGGAGCCATGCCCCGATTCCTGACATTGGCCGATGTCGCCGAACAGCTCCAGATAAATTCCCCCCAGGCGTACGCCCTCGTCCGCAGCGGGGAGCTCAAAGCAATCCAAGTGGGAGGGCGCGGACAATGGCGTATCGAAGAGACGATGCTCGAGCAGTACATTCAAGACCGATACGCCGAAGCCAGCCGAATGATAGAAGAGGCCAAATCCAAGTCAGGCCAGCCTGGCAGCCGGAGCGCCTAGAGCTCCTGGCCGCTGGCTGAGCTGAGCGCCACGAGCGACCCGAAGGGGACAGTGACAACACTGGCCACATTGCCGGGGCGCCGGACTTCACCGTCTTGCACCACAGCGACATCAAAGTGATCCCGCCCCACCCTGTCGATGACACCCCTCAACTCAAGACCCCCGTTGGCCAACGCGCCTAAATGCACAATCACCGACGCCCGGTTCCTGGCCAACGCCCTCAGCGCTGTGGCCATACCCAGCGGAGATTGGAGCCGCGGAGAGGCCTTCTGCGCATACCGGCCCAGTCCCTGATAACTGAGGACCGAAGGGAAGGGAACCAGCCATTGCCGGACGCCCTCGGTCAGGACCAACCACTCACCTCCAACGTGGGTAACCACCCCGAGGAGCGTCGCGCCGCCGGAGAGGACCACTTTGACCTTCGCGGCACCCAGGGCACGTAACCGATCGGTGAGTTGGATCGTCGCCAGCTCCACCCTGGCCCGTTCAGTGATCTCCGTTTCCCTCTCCAAGGCCCGTTCAGCCAAAAATTGTGCTTCCAAATCGTTGAAGAGAGAGTCCCATCTCATGTCGTCAGACTAGGCTGCATTACGGAGCCAACGCCAATCCCTGCCCGTCAAGGCAGACCCACGATTGGACAGGCATGAAAAAGTGTGCCAAAAATGGACTCCAGATTGATCAAACTCCATCAAATTGCATCAAACGAAGCTTGGGGGCTTTGAATGGCACGAACCTTGCGGAGAGACACCGGGCTTGCTGTGGCGATCCTTGGGCTGGGACTCCTTCTGGCGCTGGCAGGCAACATCCTCGTCGGCCAATGGCAGACTTCCCAACGACATCATCAGAGCCTTTCCTTTGATGTGTTGGCAGGATTTGCTGCAAGCGCCGCGGGAACAGCGATAGTTGCCTGGTGGGTGCTTTCCCTAGTGATGGCATTTCTCGCCGCCCTCCTCCACCGGGTGGGCGCCGGCAACAGAGCCACTGCCCTCTCGAGGTTCAGTCCCCCGTTCATGGTCAGGCTTGCGGTAGCCGTACTGGGCATGAACCTCCTTGGCGGTGGCTTGGCTCAGGCAGACGTCCAACCAACGCCGGAGTGGATTCCGACTTCCACGCACGGCCGCACAGTCCTCACGGAGCCGTCTCCTGCAGCCACGGGCGGAGTTGACAGCAGCAACACAACGTCGACCGCGCCCGATCCGGGCTGGCGGCCCCGGCCACCCGTGGTTGTTCCAGGGCTACTCAGCCAGCCAGGATCCCGCGATGCAGCAGCCGCACCCGGGAGCGTGAGCGGTGTGGAGGTAAAAGCCGGGGACACACTCTGGTCCATAGCCGCCTCGAGGCTGGCACCGTTTTCGACTGACGTGGATGTTGCCGCCGCATGGCCGAAGTGGTACGCCGCGAACCGCTCTGTCATCGGTGACAACCCCGCCGTACTGCTTCCAGGCCAAATCCTTCAACCTCCCGAACCCGCATAGCAGCGGCAACGTCACACCCGGACTCAATGAAACAGCCGCCTACTCAGGGGCGGCAGCAAGCCTCACAGCAAACCCCAGCGTCATCCCAGCAGAAGCCACCCGAGCATAAGCGTTCCCCGCGCTTTGGCTCATGTAGTGAATGCCAGAGGTATGACCTTGTCCGTTGCAACCGCAAACCGGCCCCCAATCCGCCAAGGCACCCAACGTGCCAGCGCCTCGTCCGGCTCGACAAAAGGGGCCGACACAGACATCCGGTTGGTGGCGCGCAGTATTGCCCAGGCCGCCCTTGAGGTTCTTGCAGGCACGCGTCCGCTTGTGCAGTTGTCGCGCTCGCTGGACTCGGAATGCTATTTGGCCCTTCAACATCGCGCGGCTCTGACCCGCAAACATGCAGCGCGCAGCAAGGGAAGTCCACAACCGCACCTCAGCCCGATGGTCCGTTCGGTTCGCGCTTGTTCCATCAGTGAATCAATTTGCGAAGCCAGCATCGTCGTCGCTGAAGAGGGCCGTTGCCGTGCGGTTGCCATGCGACTCGAACGGACCGACGGCTTGTGGCAGGTTACTGCGCTTGAGATCGGCTGAGTCCGTGGGAGTCCGGGCCGGGGTCCACAAGTCCGGATAAGTCCGGATAAGGCTAAGGGGCGATCCCCGGACCGGTATGTCCGTGGGATCGCCCCCTTGGTGTTCCTAACGCTTATTGTTCCTAGCGGCGCTTCTTCTTCGCGGGTTTGCGCTGTTCTTGGCTTGCTGCCTTGGCAGGGTTCCCTGAACGGCCCGACGCACGTCCTTCGATCCGCGTCTGCGTAGCGCCATCTTCACCGGGTGCGGTGTACTGCAATTGGGCCGGTTTCTCCGGTGCCTGCAGGCCAGCGGCCCGGATCTGGGGATCGTGATGTTCTGTGTGTCCCCCGGCCGCCGAATCATCCGCCACTACGACATCCTCGGCCGGCGTCACTTCCACCTCAAGGTTGTACAGGAAACCGATGCTCTCCTCGCGGATGGCCTCCATCATGCTCTGGAACATCACGAAGCCTTCGCGCTGGTATTCCACCAGCGGATCACGCTGCGCCATTGCTCGGAGCCCGATTCCCTCCTTGAGGTAGTCCATCTCGTAAAGGTGTTCCTGCCATTTACGACCAAGAACCGACAGTACAACGCGGCGTTCCAGTTCCCGCATGCTCTCGGAACCGATGGCTTCTTCGCGTGCCTGATAGACGAGGCGCGCATCGGAGAGGATCTCTTCGCGCAGGAAATCAGCCGTAATCCTCGACTTGCCGCCGGCTTCCTCAATGACTTCTTCAGGGGTTACCGTCGCCGGGTACAGGGTCTTCAGGTTCGTCCACAGCTGGTTGAAGTCCCAGTCGTCGCCATTGCCTTCGGCCGTTGCTGCATCAATGAGGGAGTTGATGGTGTCCTCAAGGAAGTACTGGACCTTTTCGTGCAGGTCATCGCCCTCAAGGATCCGACGGCGGTCGCCGTAGATTGCTTCACGCTGGCGGTTGAGGACGTCGTCGTATTTCAGGACGTTCTTGCGCTGTTCCGCGTTGCGGGCTTCCACCTGGCCCTGGGCCGAGGCGATGGCACGTGAGACAAGCTTTGACTCGAGTGCGACGTCGTCAGGTACCGAGCTGTTCATGAGCCGCTCAGCTGCCCCCGAATTGAACAGCCGCATGAGGTCGTCCGTGAGGGAGAGATAGAAACGGGATTCACCGGGGTCGCCCTGGCGTCCGGAACGGCCGCGCAACTGGTTGTCGATCCGGCGGGATTCATGTCGTTCCGTACCCAGGACGTAAAGCCCACCCAGGTTCAGCACTTCTTCGTGTTCGTCCTTGACGGCCTGCTTCGCTGCGGCGAGGGCCTCGGGCCAGGCGGCCTCGTACTCTTCGGAATTCTCCTCCGGGTCCAGTCCGCGCTTGGCGAGCTCGGCAATGGCGGTGAATTCGGCGTTGCCGCCCAGCATGATGTCGGTGCCACGGCCAGCCATGTTGGTTGCGACCGTCACTGCACCCTTGCGACCGGCCTGGGCAACAATGGATGCTTCCCGGGCGTGGTTCTTTGCGTTCAGGACTTCGTGGCGGATGCCTTCCTTGGCCAGCAGCTTGGAAAGGTATTCGCTCTTCTCAACACTCGTGGTACCGACCAGCACAGGCTGGCCGTTCTCGTGGCGCTCGGCGATATCCGCAACGACGGCGTCGAACTTTACAACCTCGTTCTTGTAGACGAGGTCCGACTGGTCGATGCGCTGCATGTCACGGTTGGTGGGAATGGGAACCACGCCGAGCTTGTACGTGCTCATGAATTCGGCGGCTTCAGTCTCTGCCGTACCGGTCATGCCGGAGAGCTTTGAGTACATGCGGAAGTAGTTCTGCAACGTCACTGTGGCGAGGGTCTGGTTCTCAGCCTTGATCTCGACGTTTTCCTTGGCCTCAATGGCCTGGTGCATACCTTCGTTGTAGCGCCGTCCGGCCAGGATACGGCCGGTGTGCTCGTCAACAATCAGGACCTCGCCGTCGAGGATGACGTAATCCTTGTCCCGCTTGAAAAGTTCCTTGGCCTTGATGGCGTTGTTCAGGAAGCCGATGAGCGGCGTGTTGGCCGATTCGTAAAGGTTTTGGATCCCGAGGTAGTCCTCCACCTTTTCAATACCGGCTTCGAGGACTCCGACGGTTCGCTTCTTCTCGTCGACTTCATAGTCGACGTCGGGCTGGAGCCGAAGGACAACCTTGGCAAATTCGCTGTACCAGCGGTTCGTGTCGCCTTGGGCCGGACCGGAAATGATGAGCGGTGTACGTGCCTCGTCGATGAGGATCGAGTCGACTTCATCCACAATCGCGAAGTTGTGTCCGCGCTGAACCAGCTCGCTGGCGTCCCAGGCCATGTTGTCCCGGAGGTAGTCGAAGCCGAATTCGTTGTTGGTGCCGTAGGTGATGTCCGCTGCGTACTGCTCCCTGCGGACCGTTGGATCCTGGTTGGAGAGGATGCAACCGCTGGTGAGGCCAAGGAAGCGGTAGACGCGGCCCATGAGCTCGGACTGGTATTCAGCCAGGTAGTCGTTGACCGTCACCACGTGCACGCCCTTGCCGGTGAGCGCATTCAAGTAAGCCGGCGCCGTAGCGACGAGGGTCTTGCCTTCACCGGTCTTCATTTCAGCGATGTTGCCCAGGTGAAGTGCTGCGCCGCCCATGAGCTGGACGTCGAAGTGGCGCATGCCCAGGGTTCGGGACGAGGCTTCACGCACAGCAGCGAAGGCTTCCGGCAGCAACGCGTCCAGCGTCTCCCCATCCTGGTACCGGGACCGAAGAACGTCCGTTTCGGCACGAAGTTCGGCATCCGTGAAGGACTTGAAAGAGTCTTCCAGGGCATTGATGGAATCGGCATAGTTCCGCAGTTGCTTGAGGGTCTTTTTGTCACCCGTGCGGAGAAGTTTTTCGATTAGTGATGCCACGTGAAAGTGCTCCCAGTCTCATGCTGCCGAATTCTGGCTGTTTCAGTCTACGGGAGAGACCAAGGCAGCGTGGCCGGGTTCACCTCTGAGCGGACTGGCGTTTCGGGGTTCGGCATAGGGATGCGCCGGACGTCCTGTGACCGCGTCCGCCAGGTCACCGGCGAGATCCCCTACCGGCCACACCACCACTTCCTGCAGTCCGAGCCAAGTCGCCATGAGCCCAAGTTCAGCAGCGAGCTCGACGGCGGTATCCGCCGGCGCGTCCGGCTCACGGAACGCCGAGCGAACCAGCAGCTGACCTGATGCACGGTCTGCCTTCAGGTCAACCCTGGCTGCGAGGCCCTCCCTGAGCAGGAAGGGCAGCACGTAATAGCCGAACCGGCGCTTCGCGGCAGGGGTGTAGATCTCGATCCGGTAGTGGAATCCAAACAGTTCCTCAAGACGCCGCCGTTCGAAGACAAGGGAGTCAAAGGGACTCAGCAGCGCCCGCCCTTCGGCCTTCCGTGGAAGCCTGGCATTGACGTGCTTGAAAACCTCCCGTTCCCATCCCCGGACCGTCACTGGCTCCAGCACGCCCGCGCCCACCAGCCTTCGGACTGATTCCGCCCCCGCTTTGAGCGGCGTCCGGAAGTAGTCGGAAAAGCACCTTACGGTTCCTATGCCGTGGGCCTGGGCTGCTGCCTCAATAAGGCGGTCAAGGGCTTCCTCAGCATCCACGGCAACCGTGGGATAGGTGGAGACCACCCGGGAGGTGGGGGTATATTTGCGCTCAAACTGGGGAGTCCGCGAAGCGGCTGAAACGCGCCCTTCTTCAAAAAGGTGTTCCAGGACCCTTTTGACGATGTTCCAGTTCCAGCCCCAGTTATCGCGATCGGCTGCGGGAGTGTGTCCGAGTTTTGCGGTGAGTTCCGACGCCGTCATGGGCGGCCCGCTGCCCAGAGCCGCCAAAATCCGGTCTTCCATGTCCCGACGAATACCCGGATCCAGGCGATGCGCCCCCACCCACGCGCGCTTTTGCCACAGAAGCAGGTCCGCAAAATGCTCGGGTCGTATGAAGCTTGCCTCGTGCGCCCAGTACTCCATCATTTTCCGCGGCTTGCGGGACGAGAGGTTGAAAAGAATGTTGGTGTCGTAGTTTCCCAGCCGCGAGAAGAACGGAAGGTAGTGGCTCCGCGCGAGGACATTGACAGAATCGATCTGGACAAGCTGCAGTTGGGCAAAGGTCCGGCCCACTGCCCGTGAAGTCACGGGGCCAGCGGGCCGGACCTTTGCCAATCCTTGAGCTGCCAATGCGATCCGCCGCGCCTGTGAGAGGCTCAGCGAAGCGGTCATTGGTATCCCTTCGTCAGATGCAGGCCTTACTTGGCGGTGGCTGCTTGGTCATCGGACCGATACGCGAGGATTTTCTCCTCGACGGCATCTTCGCCGGGTTCGCAGGTGGAATCGAGGGTAATCACACCGTAGGTCCAGCCACTGCGCCGATAGACAACCGATGGAGCGTTGGTTTCCTTATCCAGGAAGAGGTAGAAGTTGTGCCCCACCAGTTCCATGTTGTCCACCGCATCATCCAGGGTCAGGGATGCCGCAGGGAACACCTTCCGGCGGATCAAAACAGGCGAGTCGCCGGCGGGGATGTCGTTCTCGATGTCATAAGGAGAATGCTCCACTGTTTCCGCAGCAGCCTCCTGGTGGTTGCTGGCCTCCACGTAGAGAGGCTCGTTGGCACTCGCGGGTTCAAGAGTTGCCGTAGCTTCCCGCACGGCCTTGGGCGTGTGCCGGCCGTGGTGCACCTTTTTCCGGTCCTTCGCACGACGAAGCCTCTCAAGCAGCTTGTTGTACGCCAGATCGAAGGCAGCGAATTTGTCAGCGGCTGTGGCCTCTGCACGGATGACGGGGCCACGGCCCAGGACTGTCACTTCGACGGTGAGCTCGCCCGGCGTCTGCCGGGGATTGGTTTCCTTGGAAACCTTGGCGTCAACTCGCTGGACCTTGTCCCCCAACGATTCAATCTTTGAGATTTTCTCGCCGGCGTATTCGCGAAAGCGGTCTGAAACTGTCAGATTTCGTCCGCTGATCATGAACTCCATGGTGCCCTCCAAATAACTCAGGTGACACGACAACGGCACTGTTGGGGGCTGATCTGACGGACAGTCGAGCCCCTTTCCGAGCCGCTATCGACAGGTACATCTTTTCTTGGTACCCACAATCGACGTTAGTTCATCGCAACGCGTTATTCATCCTTTGGCCACTTATTTTTTGATTGAGTCTTAACAGCTTCACAGGTGGTCGTGTGCGGGCGCGATTGAGGCGTAGGCTGGTGGCCTCGTGGCCGCCAACACGACTGCTCCGCAGACCACGCCTCCTGCGGCCTCCACCGCACGTGCTGCCTCGGCCAGAGTTGCCCCTGTCGTGAGGACGTCGTCCACAAGGATGCATCCCATTCCCTGGATCAGTCTGGTCCGTGTACGCCTGACGCGCATGGAACCCCTGACTTTGCGGGCCCTTTCTCCGCGCCCCAGCCCCTTCTGGCCTGAAACGGCGTCGCTGCCTTTACGACCCGGAATTGCATCCGCGATTCCTGGCAACAGGGCCTGAAGGGATCCCCGACCGTCCCTGCGGAAGGGTAAAAACCGCACCTTGGTCAACACATCACGGTGTGGACATTGGGCCTGCGAGTGGCGCAACCGGAGTATGAGGAGCATCAAATGCAGTGGACTGAATCCACGCTTACGGTAGGCGCCGCCGCTGGTGGGAACGGGCACAAGGCAATAGCCGCTCTCATTGCCGACGGCAGCATCCACGGCCTTCCCAAGGCATCCTGCCAAAACACCCGCCAGTCGCCACTGGCCGTAATGCTTGAACGAAAGCAGGCATTGTGCCAATTCGTCCCGGTAGGGTCCCGCAGCCACCACGCCGAGCCTCGCTCCGCCGTCGACAGTAACAAGGGCCGGCGATTGCAGCTCTGCCCGGAAGGGCTGACCACACAATTGGCGCACACGCTTGGCGCAGCCTGCGCAAAGGACGGTATCTTCCGCACCGCAACAGACGCATTCGACCGGAACCACAATTGTCCGAAGGTCTTCCAGCGCGCCTTCCAAGGCCGCAATCAGCCGGGCAATCCGACTGTTGTCCCGTCCGCGGCGACGTGCCCTCCCCGGGTCGGGCGCCAGCAGGTCAGGGTCCGGCGCGGCACGGCTTCCTCCGCCGGACGGCCAACTGCCGGGTGAAAGGTTCATCGACTCAGTTTGTACCGGGGCCAGCGAAGGATGAAGATACGAAGCGTGCTATGTGGATACTCTGTCCGCAGGTCTCACCCTGGGAAAGCCGGCTCCGTGGGACCTTTGAGTTGCAGCTCCCAGCCGTTTCCGACCCGTTGGAAGATTCCGGCCTCGGATTGGCCGAAGATCTGCTCGGGACCATTGCCCGCGCTGATGCTGGTCAGGCCATCCCAGGGTGCGAGTTGTTGTGCTTCACCAGATGCGAGGGAGAGCAGCTCCGGAACCACTGTGGACGTGGCCGAAGCGGACATCACTGCCACGGTCGAAGCATTCACCCATACTCCCTGGTCTGCCGCCCCGGTGGTGAGGAGCGTGATGGGGGCAGTGAGATCCTTGGGCACGCCATCGGGATTACGGACGATGCCGGCGATCTGCACGGTGGATTTCCCGTTGGCCTCGGAAATGACCAGCGCCCTGGTTCCCTCCCGGGAAACCCTGAAGTCCTTCACGGTGCGACCGGAAAGCCATGACGGGGTGATGGTCACGTTGGGAATTGCCATACCGGGTGCGATGCCGGTGGGTTTGTAGGCCACCACTTCTGCCGCCCCGTTGGCCCCCGGACCCGCTGTCCACACCCAGTCCTGCGGACTGAAGGATGGCCCGGTGAGGGTACTTCTGGTAGTCAGCTGGCGGGCGGGCTGGCCGGGTTCGATCGAATAGAGGGTGGTCTTGTCCCCGTTGAGGAAGGCAGTTGTCTGGGATGCAGGTGATTCGGCAGGCGAATGCGGACCGAGTCCGGCGACCGACTGGATATCGGGGAGCGGCGTGATCCGGTTGTTTTCGTAACGAACCAGCTCGCCGTTGTTCACCGCGATCTGCCTGGCCGGAACGGTCTTGTCCACCACTGGTGGCAGGACCGTGCCATTGTCTTCGACACGGACCAGGTCCTGGTCTGCCCGCAATTGCACGTTGATGACATCCGGTTGGCTACGGAACGTTAGAGCCAACTGGTTCTGCATCCTTTGGCGGTCTTCCGCAGAAGCGTCGAACAACTCCTTGGCCGAGAGATCCACCTGCGCAGCACCTGAAACGACCGGAACGGATTCACGCGCGAGCTTCATTCCTGACGGGAAGGCACTGACAACTGCCCCCCGCAGATACGGCGCCGGACCGGCCAGCAAGGCACTGGTCATGGATTTGACCGTGTTCTTCTTGATGAACCACCGGTAATCGGGCACCGCATAGGTGAAGGTTGGGTCATAGAAGTAGATGGGGAACGCTCCGTAGATCACCTTGAACGTTTCCTCGGGAATCGCGGTTCCGTCCGGCACCTTGGAGATCCGCCACTGACCCTCCACCTGTTCGAGCGTCAGCGGGATGGTCTCCTTGGTCCCGGGCGGGTATTGCGTCGCAACGCCGTCGGCGTCCACGGAGTAGGCGAGGTCGAGCACGTAAAGGTACTCGTTTTCCCCGGAGGACTTGACCACTTCTGCCTCGCGGAAAACGATCGCCCGCTTATCCGGCTTCCACGTAACCGACTGGGCCTGCGTCAAGTACTGGCGGGCCACAGGATAGTCATCCTCATAGCCGCTGCCGGCCATGTAGAAGTCCTCGATGATCGCTTCGGGACTTGATCCCTCACGGGGCGCAGCGGGGAAAAACACCGGTGCGTTGGGATTTCCAGCGCCTTCGTCCTTGCTCTTGCCAACCGGGCCCGAACGCGGAATCTGTGCACAGGATGAGAGCAGCAGCATGATGACAGCCAACAGCGCGAGGATTACCCCGCGGCGCCGGCGTCCGGGCTGAGTCATGGCTTCTCCCCTGCTTCGTGATCCCGGGCGGCCGGCTCTTCGCTGTCCGATGAGGATTCAGGCGCGGTGCTGGTGTTTTCGGTACCGATCACAAGTACTTGGCGCTCACTTGCGGAACCGGGGAAATCAATGTCTGCAGGCTCAAGCAGCAGCGGGGACTTGACGATCGAACCTCCCTGCCGGAGAGGCAGTGTCAACCGGAAGTTGGATCCGGAGCCCTTTTGGCCCCATGCCTGCAGCCACCCGTTGTGGAGTTTGGTGTCCTCGGCCGCGATTGAAAGGCCAAGGCCGCTGCCACCAGTGGTCCGGGCACGTGCTGGGTCCGCGCGCCAAAAACGATCGAATACCCGGGCCGCCTCAGTCTGGCTCATACCTATTCCGTGGTCCCTGACGGACACGGCCACGGCGTCGTGGTTGGCCGCGACCGAAATATGGATCGGTTTGCCTTCGCCGTGTTCAAGCGCGTTCAGCAACAGGTTGCGGAGGATCCTTTCGATTCTCCGCGAATCCATCTCCACGATGATGTTCTTCTCCCGCGCGTTGAGGCGGACTTCCGAACCGTACTCTACGGCCACGGGAGCCGCGCCTTCCATCACATGGGCTACGACTTGGAAGATGTCCTGGGGTTCGGCGTCGAGGACAGCGGCACCAGCGTCGAAGCGGGAGATTTCCAGCAGGTCCGACAACAATGACTGGAAGCGCTCAACCTGGTAGTACAACAACTCGGCCGACCTCTTGTTCATGGGGTCGAAATCCTCACGGGCATCGAAGAGGACTTCGGCCGCCATCCGCACGGTGGTCAACGGAGTGCGCAATTCGTGGGACACATCGGAGACGAAGCGTTGCTGCATCTGCGACAAAGTAGCCAACTGGGTGATCTGTTCCTGAAGGCTTGCCGCCATGTGGTTGAAGGATGCGCCCAACCTGGCTACTTCGTCTTCGCCCTTCACAACCATGCGTTCCTGCAGCTGCCCTGCAGCCAGCTTCTCCGAGACGACGGCGGCATGGCTGACCGGACTGACGACGTTTCGCGTGACGTACCAGGCAATGGCACCGATCATCAGGACAAGGGCTGCACCTCCTGCCCACAGAACATTCTGGATCTCATCCAGGGTCTGTTGCGCGGTGTTGAGGTCGTAAATCAGGTAAAGCTCATAGACAGTGCCATTGAAGGTGACTTTGTTTCCAACGGCAATGCCGGGGCGGTCCTCATTGCCCACAGGGAATTGGGTAGGTGCCCAGAACTGTTGCTTGCCACCTTCTTGAACGGCCTTGCGGAGGTCGGGGGGTATTACCCGGATGGTCAGCTGGTCCGAGGCACGCGACTCGACCCACCGGTTGCGGGGTTTGGTCTGCTCCGGTGCCGCTTCGAAGACATACCTGCGCTGGATGACCGAGCCGCGGCCTTCGACTGCTGTCAACGTGTCGTAGACGAGGGTGATGACGCTCGACTGGTCGGTGACCTGTGCGCCGTCGAACGTGTCCTGGACTTGTTTGACGTTGTAGCGGGACTCCGATTCAGCCTGGGCCAGGCGTTCCTGGAAGAGGTTGTTGGCGATCTGGTTGGACAGGTAGGCGCCGACGATCGCGAAGGATGTAACGGCCAGCAGCAAGGTGGTGAGGACCGTGCGGAACTCCAGGGAACGCCGCCAGCGGCGGAGGATCGAACGCCACAGGAAGCGCAACCCCGGTTTGATCTGGCGTACGCCGATGG
The DNA here is from genome assembly GCF_049315185.1 of Paenarthrobacter sp. C1. Lineage (NCBI taxonomy): Bacteria > Bacillati > Actinomycetota > Actinomycetes > Micrococcales > Micrococcaceae > Paenarthrobacter > Paenarthrobacter sp. C1. The sequence continues at coordinate 3,172,399 of NZ_CP186052.1, forward strand.
AAACGAGGCGGGAAACCCGAAGGACCAGGATCAGCCCGCGACGCGTCCAGATCCGGGCACGTGAGAAGAACCACGGCAGGTTCCGGACCGGCCGCGGTGGTGATGGTTCCGGTGTGGACGGCAGAGCCGGGCTTCCGGTACCCACGCCTTCTGCGTCAGGACCTGATGATCCCTGGGCTTCTTCAGGCGTGCCGGTCTTCCCGACCGGAGACTCAGGAACCTGCTTTATATCCGACACCACGCACCGTCAAAACGACCTCAGGCGCTTCAGGATCGCGTTCAATCTTGGAGCGCAGACGCTGGACGTGGACGTTGACCAAACGCGTGTCAGCGGCATGCCGGTAGCCCCAGACCTGTTCCAGGAGCAATTCACGGGTAAAGACCTGCCACGGCTTCCGCGCCAAGGCAACCAGGAGGTCGAACTCTAGGGGAGTAAGCGAGATGCGGTCTCCCCCACGGGTCACCAGGTGACCGGCGACGTCGATGGTCACGTCCGCAATGCGCAAGGTCTCGGGGGCCTTCTGGTCGCCCGGACGCAGTCGCGCACGGACGCGAGCAACCAGTTCGGCGGGCTTGAAGGGCTTCGGAACGTAGTCGTCTGCACCGGATTCGAGTCCGCGAACTACATCCGAGGTGTCCGACTTGGCGGTGAGCATGACGATCGGAACATCCGATTCCCCACGGATTTGCCGGCATACCTCGATGCCGTCGGAGCCAGGCAGCATAAGGTCCAGCAGCACCAGGTCCGGCTTGGACGAACGGAACACGTCCAGTGCTTGGCCGCCATCTGCGCAGAACACCGGCTCGAAGCCATCATTCCGCAGGACGATGCCAATCATCTCTGCGAGTGCTTCGTCGTCGTCAACTACCAGAATGCGTGCCTTCATAGTTATATATTCCCTTATCACCAAGTCTTTGTCCTGTTGGGCGCCGTGCACGGCATGGCGCCCAAGGGGCAGTTCCACCGTACTGCACCGGGGCGCGGCACGCCCGCAAACACTGCTCGTGCGGCGGGCTATGAGGGACGACGGCGGGACTATAGGCTGGGTGCGAAGGTCCGCCTGGGGGACGTCGACTGTCGGCGGACCGGACCTCATGGGGAGGAAACGTGTCACAGCCAGACCACGGCCATCATTCGCCGACAGATGGCCAGCCGGCGTCGGGAAACCAGCCACCATACGGGATGCCGCCCGGTGGTCAAGTACCCGGTGGTCAAGTACCGGGTGGCCAGGTGCCCGGGGCACAGCCTGCGTGGGGTAGCCAACCGCAGTGGGGCGGACCGCCGGCGTGGACGGCCCCCCAAAACCAGGCACAGAATTGGCAGGGCGCCCCTGGTCCTGCATGGCCACCGGGACCTCCGTATGGCCAGCCTCAGTACATAGCTCCTCCCAAACCGGGAGTCATCCCGCTGCGTCCGTTGCAGTTCGGCGAAATCCTGGACGGATCCTTCCAGACGATCCGTCGCAACGCTGCCTCCATGTTTGGCTCGGCGTTGCTCGTGCAGGCGCTGGGAGCAGTCTTCACCGGGGTTATCTCACTGGTGATGCTCCAAATGACGGTCTCCCTGGAATCAGTGGACTCCAGGGCTGAATTCACTGAAGCCATGGGCCCGATTTTCGCCATTATGGCGGGAGCCCTCGGGGTCACGCTGCTGCTTGGATTCCTCGGGTCTGTCCTTCAGGGTGTTCTGGCAGTCCCTGTCGCCCGTTCCGTCCTCAACCGGCGGACGGGCTTCAAACAGATGTGGAAGCTTGCCGGGAAACGGATCCTTCCCTTGTTGGGCGTTGCCGGACTGTTGACCATCGGCGGAATACTGGCTTGGGCCGCCGTGGTGGGCATCGCAGTGCTCCTGTTGACCGCGATGGGACCCGGTGCGCTGTTGATTGTCCTTCCCCTCGGCCTTGGCTCCATCGTCGTCTTTGTTTGGATCGCCCTGAAACTGATGCTTTCGCCGGCCGTCATCGTGGTGGAGCAAACGGGCGTCTACGACGGCCTCCTCCGGTCCTGGCAGCTGACCAAGAACAATTGGTGGCGGATATTCGGGATCACCCTGGTGGTGACCCTGATGCTGGGAATCATCGCCCAGGTTGTCCAGATCCCGGCATCCCTGGCTGCAGCATTCATCAGCGAAACCGTGGCACCCCATCCCGATGCTGAAACCACCACTTCCATGCTTGTCATCACCACTGTCATCACCGCCGCAATCCAAGCCCTCGTGGGATCGGTGACGTTCGCTTTCCAGTCCTCTGTCTCTGCGTTGATCTACATGGATCTCCGCATGCGGCGCGACGGCCTTGATGTTGAGTTGATGAGGATGCTGGAGACGGGCGCCAACCCTGACGGAGTGCCCGGCGGCCCCTCGGCTGCGCCGGGTCCTGTCGGCTGGCCCACGGTATGACGGCATCACCCGTAGCAGTGATTACTCCTTTGTTATCGATGGAACCACCTGTGACTCCGGAGCGCGACGAAGCCCGGCGCTGGGCCATCGAAGAACTTGGAAAACCCCAATATTCCGATGCCCGCCCCGGATGGCTGGACCAGCTATGGCGTGACTTCCTTGATTGGCTTTCATCGTTGGAGGGCGACGGAACAGGTCCGGGCACCAACTTCGCCCTGCCCGCGATTGTTGCCATCGCCGTGGTGCTCATCATCGTGGCGGTTTTCGTGGTCCGACCCCGGCTGAATGCCCGCCGCGCCAACCGCACCGATGACATTTATGGTGCCGACGCCACCGCCGACGCCGACGGTTACCGGAGACGGGCGTCAGCTGCTGCCAACGACGGCGACTGGGCGGCCGCCGTCGTCGATCAGTTCCGGGCTTTGGTCCGATCGGCGGAAGAGCGGGACATCATCGATGTCCGGGCCGGCAGGACCGCGGATGAAGCATCGGCGCAACTGGGGCAGGTCTTCAGCACGGTGCAACCGCGCCTGGGCGCAGCAGCCCTCCTGTTCGATGCCGTCCGCTACGGTGAGCAGGGTGCAACCCGCGCCGACTATGAGTCCACCCGCGGGCTGGATGCCGAATTGCTGACGATGAAGCCCGACTTTGACGGCGCCGTCCACACTGGATTCGCGGTGCCCCGATGACACTGACCGCCAAAGAGCCCGCTCAGGATCATGAGGCAGGATCCCCTGTCCCCTCCCCCGGTCAGGCTTTCACCCAATGGTTCCGGAAACACCTGACATGGATTGCGCTCGGCGCACTTCTGGTGGGTTTGGTGACGTATCTTTCCGTCACCAGCATGTCCGGCGGGACGGACTCCCGGGCGCTCTCCGCGCGGAACCCGGCCCCCGATGGGGCAATGGCCGCAGCGGAGATCCTCGGACGGCACGGAGTGGCCCTGACCACCACGGATTCCTACGACGACACGGTGTCGGCGTTGTCGGATAAGGACCAGACCACGGTCTTTCTCTATGACCCCCGCGGGTACCTCGACCAATCCCGGATTCAGGACCTCGCGGCAGCCGCAGACCGCGTGGTGGTGGTCAAGCCAAGGCTGCGAACACTCAACGGGCTTGGTCCCGGATTCCGTCCCGGCGGTGTGATTCCCGAGGGCCAAACGGTCATCGAACCTGCCTGTACCGTGGAGGATGCCACGGTCTCGGGCCCGGTGTCAGCGCAGGGCTCCGTCTATGCGGGACCCGAGATGTGCTACTCCAGCCGCGGTGACGGGCCCGGTTTGTATGCAGCATCAACCGACGGCCGGTTGATAGTCCTGGGCAGCACGGACCTGGTGGACAATGAGCATCTTGCCACGCAGGGCAACGCCGCACTGGCACTTCGTACACTGGGGAACAACCCCGACCTCATCTGGTATCTGCCCGGAGTCAAGGACATCTCCGCGACCGATACGGCTCCCACACTCAGCGAACTTGCACCCAAATGGTTGGCTTACGCAGGGCCCTGGCTGGGCATCGTGACGCTGCTGGCCATCGGCTGGCGTGGGCGGCGGCTGGGACCCCTTGTTTTCGAACCTCTTCCCGTTGTGGTCAAGGCAGCAGAAACGGCCGAAGGAAGGGCCCGGCTTTACCAGGATGCGCGGGCAGTGGAACGAGCGGCCGGAAACCTGCGGGCGGGCACCCTGACCCGCCTTGCCCGCCATTTCAACCTCGGAGCGGATGCAAGCACGGACGCCGTAGTGGACGCATCCGCCCGGCGGCTGGGGAGGCCGGCCCCGGAAGTACGTTCAGTCCTGGTCGACTTCAGGCCGGGAACCGAAGGACAACTGGTGCAGTGGGCACAAGAGCTTGAACGAATAGAACAGGAGGCCAGGAGCCGATGAGCAGCCAGCCGAACAGCTACACGGACTCAAACAGCCAGTACACGGGCGGGGCGATGCCACGACACGCCCCGATGACACAAGACGACGCCGCGCCGCAAGGCGATGCCTCGACACAGCACAACCAAGTGCCGGCCAGCGACGAAAACCACCAGCGTCAGGTTGCCGGGGACCCGGCGCGCCAGTCGCTGCTGAATGTGCGTGATGAAGTCGGCAAGGCCGTCGTCGGGCAGGATCCCACTGTGACCGGGATGCTGATCGCTCTGCTCTGTGGCGGGCATGTCCTGTTGGAGGGTGTTCCAGGTGTGGCGAAAACGCTCCTGGTGCGGGCGTTGTCCACAGCTCTGAGCCTGGACACCAAGCGTGTTCAGTTCACCCCGGACTTGATGCCGGGCGACGTGACGGGCTCGCTTGTCTATGACTCCCATTCCTCGGAATTCACGTTCCGCGAGGGCCCTGTCTTCACCAACATCATGTTGGCCGACGAAATCAACCGGACGCCGCCCAAGACCCAAGCTTCATTGCTGGAAGCGATGGAAGAGCGGCAGGTGTCGGTTGATGGCGTCTCGCGTCCCCTCCCTGTCCCTTTCATCGTGGCGGCAACCCAGAACCCGGTGGAGTACGAAGGAACCTACCCCCTCCCGGAAGCTCAGCTTGACCGCTTCCTCCTCAAATTGACCATGCCGCTGCCCGGACGGGCGGAGGAGATCGAGGTCATTCGACGCCATGCCAATGGCTTTGACCCGAGGGACCTTGCTGCGGCCGGGGTACGGCCGGTGGCGGGCGCCTCGGACCTTTCATCGGCACAGGCTGCAGTTGCACAGGTTGCCGTTGCTCCGGAACTTCTGTCTTACATCGTCGACATTGTCCGCGCGACCAGGTCCGCTCCGTCCTTCCAACTGGGCGTCTCCCCCCGTGGTGCCACGGCACTGCTCAATACGGCCAAGGCGTGGGCCTGGCTGTCCGGCCGGACCTTCGTGACACCCGACGACGTCAAAGCTTTGTCACTTCCGTGCCTCCGGCACCGGGTGGGGCTCCGGCCCGAAGCCCAAATGGACGGTATCCAGGTGGACGACGTCCTGGGGAGCATTCTCGCCTCGGTTCCGGTGCCGCGGTGATCCGAGTCCGCTTGGCCGAGGGGGCCTGAATGGCCATCACCGGTCGCTTCGTAGTGCTGGCCCTGGCAGGGTTGGTGCCACTGGTGCTGTTCCCGTCCTGGCCGACGGTACTGCTGCTGTGCGTGGTCCTGGTAATGGCGCTTGTTCTGGATCTGCTTCTGGCAGCGTCCCCGGCAAAGCTTGTCCTGGAGCGTCTGCAACCCGGGAATGTCACATTGGCAGGCAGCGCGGAATCTGTGGTGTCGGTGACCAACGCCACCGGACGGAAACTGAACGCCGTCATCCGGGATGCGTGGCAGCCGTCCGCCGGAGCCACGAATCCCGTGCAACGCTTGGCCGTTCCTGCGGGCGAGCGTCGCCGGATGACTGTGACGTTGGTTCCCAGGAGACGCGGGGATCTGGAAAGCCCGCACGTGACCATCCGCTCGTTGGGGCCCTTGGGTTTGGCAGCCCGACAACGCGCCCGGCCACTCCCCGGGCAGTTGCGGGTGTTGCCGCCATTCCATTCGAAACGCCATCTTCCCTCCAAGCTCAGGAAGCTCCGTGAACTGGACGGCCGCGCAGCGGTGCAGATCCGCGGTGCCGGAACCGAGTTCGACTCGCTACGGGATTACGTCCGGGGCGATGACGTCCGGTCCATCGACTGGCGCGCCACCGCCCGCCGCACGTCCGTGGTGGTCAGGACCTGGCGCCCGGAACGCGACCGTCGTGTCGTCGTCGTGCTTGACACGTCCCGAACAGCGGCCGCCAGGATAGAGGACGAACCGCGGCTCGATACGGGAATCGAGGCAGCGCTGTTGCTTGCGGTGCTGGCCGAACGCGGCGGGGACCGCGTGGACTTCCTTGCGTATGACCGGAGGCTCCGTGCCAGGGTCGAGTCGGCGTCCAAGGGGAACCTGCTGGGGCAGCTCGTCCAGGCAATGGCGCCGTTGGAAGCAGAGCTGATCGAACTTGACTGGCAGCAGATCCCGGGGCAAGTACGCGCCGTGTCGGCGCACCGTTCGCTGGTGGTGCTTTTGACGGCGCTCGACGGCGGGGCCCCCGAAGAAGGACTGCTCCCCACCGTGGCGCAACTGTCCCGCCAGCACGTGGTGATTGTTGCTTCGGTTCGCGATCCCCTGCTTGCGGCGATGAAGGCCGAACGGACCACGGCCAGCCAGGTGTTCCGGGCCGCCGCTGCCGAACGCGCGCTTCTTGAGCGCGCGGCAGTCACTGCCCAATTGCGCCAGCTTGGCGCCGAAGTGGTGGATGCCGAACCGCTGGACGTGCCGCCTTTGCTGGCCGATACCTACATAAGGCTCAAAGCAGCCGGTCGTCTCTAGTTTCCAGATCCAGGAAGGACAGCCATGAACGCGCCAATTTACCAGCTTGCCCTCGGTGATGACTTCACCAGGTTGGCTCCGGAAGTGCAGGAGTACTTTTCCCTGGCGGCCGGCTCCGGATCGTATGGCATCGGGGAGGGTATTTTTGACGTCGTCGGTTGCCGGCAGAGGTGGCTGCGGCCCCTGCTCGCCCTCACGGGGAGCGAGCAAGCGTTCTTCCCGGAGTACGGTGAGGGCATTCCTTTCCGCATCGAGAACCACGCACACGTTGACCCGTTCGGCCGTCCGGCCCTGACGGCCAGGCGGGAGATCTACTTCCCCACCGGCACGCGGCTGTTCCACGATACGACGAGCGCCGTCCTGCCGTCGGGACAGCAACCCAACGAACGGGCGCGCTTGGTGGACCATATTGGCCGGTATCGCCGCCTGGTCACGGACCTTGACGTCACGGTTACCGATGAAGGCCGCCTTCGCGGTATTTCCAGGGCGAGCCGGCTGTTCCTGGGACCGCTGCGCCTTCCCCTCCCAGCCGCGTTGGATGCGAAAGCCTACGCAGAACAGTGGTGGGATGAGGCCGAGGGCAAGCACCGCATCCAAGTCAAAGTGATCCAGCCGCAGATCGGCCTGGTGCTGGTGTACGCGGGTCGTTTCGACTACCGGCTTGCGCCCTATCTGCCGGGCGCCGCCCCCGGCACGGCCCTTCCGCGCTATGCCGAACCGGACCGTTGGGAGCCGCGGATCTAGCCCTGGGCCAGTTGGTCCAGGCCATCGGCAACCTTTGTCAGCTTCGTCAGCACGTCCTTGGCCGCCGACGGCGTAAAGTCCGCCAGCCCCGTGGAAGGTGTGACCCGGAGACCGGCAAGGCCGGAGGCCTCCAGGCCGAGCTGGCGCCAAGGCTTCCAGATGCTCTCCACAACGTCGGAGGTCTTGGGTAGCAGGGCCCTGGGATCGCCGGTCGGCAACGCACCGGCCCATACCCGCTTCCCGCCCTCCACGGCACCGGCGAGCTGCTCCCATTGGCGTGTAGTCAGCGCCCTCAACGGCACCGCCACGCCGTCGGCACCCGCGGCGAGTATCCGATCAATGGGTGCTTCGATTTCCGGGACGGAAATGACGGTCTCGACGACGCCCGCAGCTTTGAGTGCGTCGATCACCAACCGCCACGCGCCAGTGACTTCCTCGCCGTCGATGGATCTCAGCGTTCGGTAACCGCTCGCCGTCGGGATGGTCCCGGCCATGACTGAAGCGATCTCCGGTTCGTCCACCTGGACCACCAGGCGGGCGCCAGGTACGGCCGCGGAGAGTTTGCGGAGGTGTTCCGCTACGCCCGCCGCCAAAGAATCCACAATGTCCCGCCTGGCGCCGTAGTCCAGCAGCGCGCGTTCGCCGTTGTGCAGGTGAAGGCTGGCGGCCAGGCTCAACGGGCCCATCAGCTGGATCTTGAGTTCAGTCGCTGAGACGTCCTCGGCACCGGCCACGTCGGCCAGAATGTTGATGTCCGTTGCCAGGGCCGAGCTCGCGCGCCGTTCATCCTTGCCGGGCCTGTCCACCAAACGCCATCCATGCGGCTGGACGTCGATGTCCAGGTCCACGAGCAGTGAACCCGTCCGGCCGACGGCATCGGACCCGACCCCGCGGGCCGGCAGTTCGGGCAGGAAAGGAAGATGCGGGTCCCCCAGCTCCCCGCGGATGATCCGGATGGCCTCGGCGGGATCGTTACCCGGCCACGGCCCCAGGGCAGTCGCGCTTGCACGCAGGTCAGTCACAGAGGACATGGATCAGGCCTGCTGGCTGGAAATCTGGTGATCCTCGGCGATGGCCTCGTGGTGGCGGATCACTTCGCTGATGATGAAGTTCAGGAATTTCTCGGCGAAGGCAGGATCAAGGTGGGCGTCCTCGGCAAGACGGCGGAGCCGGGCTATCTGGGCAGCTTCACGGCCCGGGTCCCCGGCCGGCAGCTTGTGGGTTGCCTTCAGCACTCCCACCTTCTGCGTCGCCTTGAACCGCTCCGCGAGCAGGAAGACCAAGGTTGCGTCGATGTTGTCGATGCTGGACCGGATGGACAGCAGTTCGTCCATGACGGAGCGGTCAACGTGGCCGGCCAGGGAGCTCGCGGCCGGGTTGAAGGAATCGTCGTCATGGGGAAGGGCATTGTTCTGCTCGGTCATGCATCCAAGTCTATGGTGCGGGACGCAGTGTTTTCCGCGTATGAAGCGGAGCACAATGGCACCATCACTGCAGTTTCGGCAAAGGAGCTTTCATGGAAATCGCGGTTCTGGGCACGGGGATGGTGGGCCATGCATTGGCTGGCAAGCTGGTGGAGCTGGGCCATGGAGTCACTATGGGGTCCCGGGAATCAGGCAACCCCAAGGGCATGCAGTGGGCGGAACAGGCGGGAGCCCGGGGGCATGCGGGCTCGTTTGCGGAAGCGTGTTCCCGGTCCGGCCTGATCATCAATGCCACGCCGGGAACAGTCAGCCTGGCCATCCTTGCCGAGGCGGGTGCGGACAACCTCAACGGAAAGGTCCTCCTTGACGTGTCCAACCCGCTGGATGGCTCCAAAGGCTTTCCGCCCCCTCTGACGGTTTGCAACACGGACAGCATCGCCGAGACCATCCAACGGAGCTACCCGAAGGCCCGTGTGGTCAAGTCGCTCAATACGGTCAGTGCACCGGTGATGGTGGATCCGGGCCGCCTTCCCGGGCCCCATGACATGTTCATTGCGGGCGACGACCTGGACGCCAAGTCCACCGTTTCTGCTTTGCTGCAGGAATTTGCGTGGGAACCCGGGCACATCCGGGACCTGGGTGGACTGGACGCGGCACGGGGCATGGAAATGTGGTTGCCGCTGTGGCTGCGGATCTTCATGCAGCAGCCGCAAGGGAAGATGTTCAACATCGCCATCGTCTCCGAGTAGCTGCCCGGCCATAGCCCGGAAAGGCGCGCCCCGCACCGCAGGACGCGCCTTTCTGCACTCGGCTCCGGGAGTCAGCCGCCCAGCAGTGCCCGGTGCGCTTCCCGCCGTCGTGCTTGTTCTTCGGGGTCCGGCACCGGCAAGGAGGCGATCAGACGCTTGGTGTACTCATGCTGCGGTGAGCCCATCACGTGGTTTCCGATCCCCTGCTCCACCAGTTGTCCCTTGTAGAGGACGCCCACCCAGTGGGACAGCATGTCCACCACTGCGAGGTCGTGGCTGATGAAGAGGGCAGCAAATCCGAACTGTTCCTGGATGTCCTTGAACAGGTCCAGTACCTTGGCCTGCACCGACACATCCAGCGCGGACGTCGGTTCGTCGGCGATCAGCAGCCGGGGGTTCAGCGCCAGGGATCGTGCCAGGGAGGCGCGCTGGCGTTGTCCGCCGGAGAGCTCGTGCGGGTACCGCTGCGCGTAAGACGCCGGCAACTGGACTGACTCGAGCAACTCGCCGACCTTTTTCCGCGCCTCAGCCGCACCTGGCTTGGTGTGGATCATCAGCGGCTCGGCGACGCACTCACCGATGGTGAGGTGCGGGTTGAAAGACGCTGCAGGATCCTGGAATACAAAGCCGATCTCCTTGCGCAGCGGCCGGAAAGTCCGCTCCTTGAAGTCCAGCATTTCGTAACCCAGCACCTTCAGGCTGCCGCCCGTTGTCCGGTTCAGGCCGGCGATGGCCCGTCCGATGGTGGACTTGCCTGAACCCGACTCCCCTACCAGGCCAAAGACCTCGTTCTCCGAAACAGTGAAACTGACATTGTCCACCGCTTTGAACCCATGCCTGCCGAAACGGCCCGGGTATTCAATGGTGAGGTTCTTTGCCTCCACCAGGACTTTTCCATCCTGGTGAAGCCTGCTGCGGGCTCCTTCGGAGGCCGAATGGCGGCCCAGGTGAGGCACTGCGGCGAGGAGTTTGCGGGTGTACTCCTGGCGGGGCTCGGCGAAGAGGACCTTCGAGGGTGCCTCCTCCACCACATCGCCCTGGTACATGACGACCACCCTGTCTGCCAGGTCGGCCACGACGCCCATGTTGTGGGTAATGAGCACAATGGACGTCCCGTAGTTGTCCCGCAGATCCCGGAGCAGTTGAAGGATCTCGGCTTGTACGGTGACGTCGAGCGCGGTGGTGGGCTCATCAGCAACGATCAGCCCCGGATCCAAGGCGAGCGCGGCAGCGATGACCACGCGTTGCTTCTGTCCTCCGGAGAACTGGTGGGGGTAGTAGTTGACCCGGGTCTCGGGGTCGGGGATGCCCACTTTGCGCAGTGCCTCGGTGGCTCTCTGTTTCGCTTCCTTGGCGGAGATGCGCCTGCCGTCGGATGAATGTGCCCGGATGCCTTCGGCAATTTGCCACCCGACGGTGAAGACCGGGTTCAAGGCGGTGGAAGGTTCCTGGAACACCATCGCCACGTCGCGGCCACGGATCTTGCGCAGCGCGGACTTGCTGACGCTGATGACGTTGTTGCCGTTGATCAGAACTGCGCCCGAGCTGATGGCTGTTTCCGGAAGCAGGCCAAGAATGGTCTTGGCTGTCACGGTTTTTCCGGAACCGGACTCCCCCACGATCGCGACTACTTCGCCGGGGTTCACCTCCAGGCTGACGTTCTTGACTGCGTGGACGTCTCCGCCGTCGGTGGCAAAGGTGACTTGCAGCCGGTCAATGGTCAGTACTGGCTGGCCTGTGGGTGCCTGGTCCGAAACCTGGCCAAGGTTGGTGGTCATGGTTTTCCTGCCTCTGCCGGTGTGGACGGCGTTCTTGGTGCGGATGGCGTTCCTGGTGTGGAGGTGCCACCTCCGGCACGTTTGCGTCCCCGGATACGGGGGTCGTTGAGGTCGTTGATGCTCTCGCCCACGAGTGTGAGGCCCAGGACAGTGAGCACGATCGCGATGCCGGGGAAGACACCTGTCCACCAGATACCGGAGGAGGTGTCTGCCAGTGCCTTATTGAGGTCGAATCCCCATTCCGCCGCGGAGGTGGGTTCGATGCCGAAGCCCAGGAAGCCCAGGCCCGCCAACGTGAGGATCGCTTCGGAGGCGTTGAGGGTGAACATGAGCGGCAGGGTCCGGGTGGCGTTCTTGAAAATGTGGCGCCCGATGATGCGCATGCTGGAGGCGCCAAGGACCTTGGCCGACTCAACGAACGGTTCGGCCTTGAGCCTGATGGTTTCGGCGCGGATCACCCGGAAGTACTGCGGAACGAACACCACAGTGATGGAGAACGCGCAAGAGAAGATACCGCCCCAGAAGCTGGACTGGCCACGGCTGATGACGATGGAAATGACGATTGCCAGAAGCAGGGTGGGGAAGGCATAGATGGCGTCGGCCACCACAACCAGTATCCGGTCCAGCCACCCGCCGAAGTACCCGCTAAGCAGTCCAAGGGCGACGCCGAGGAACAGTGACATGGCAACGGAGACAATAATGACCGTTACAGCGGTCTGCGATCCCCAAACGACACGCGACAAGACGTCGTAGCCGCCAACAGTGGTTCCCAGCAGGTGCTTGCCGCCCGGCGCTTGCTGGGTGGGGAAGGAACCAGATGCATCGCTGAGCTGGGAGTAGCCGTATGGCGCCAGCAGCGGCGCGAAGATACTTGTGAGGATGAACAGCCCGCTGAGGACGACGCCCACAACGAGCATGCCGCGTTGGAGCCCGACGCTCTTTTTGAGATGTGAGATGACCGGGAGCCGGGAGAAAAGCGGCTGCCTGGGCGGGGTGAGTGTGGGGGTGCTCATGGTCAGTACCTCACTCGGGGGTCGATGAGCGCGGCAATGATGTCCACGATGAAGTTGGTGACGGCCACGATGATGGCCAGCAGGACGACGATGCCCTGTACCGCGACGAAGTCACGGGCATTCAAGTACTGGACGAGCTGGTATCCGAGGCCTTTCCATTCGAAGGTGGTCTCCGTCAGGATCGCACCGCCCAGCATGAGCGCTATTTGCAGGCCCATCACGGTAATGATCGGGATGAGGGCCGGCTTGTAGGCATGCTTGGTCACGAGCCGGAACTCGCTGACACCCCGTGAGCGTCCTGCCTCGATGTAGTCCTTGCCCAGGGTCCCGATCACGTTGGTGCGGACCAGCCGCAGGAAGACGCCGGCGGTGAGCAAACCAAGGGCGATTGCGGGAAGGATGGCGTGGGAGACGACGTCGCCCAGTGCCGTGAAGTTGCCGCTGCGGATGGCATCAAGCCAGTAGATGCCCGACGGCGCCGCGAGACTGCTCATGGTCAGTTCAGTCCGCGTTGACGCACGGCCGGCTACTGGGAGCCAACCGAGCCACACGGAGAAGGTCAGCTTAAGCAGCAGCCCTGAGAAGAACACCGGCGTTGCGTAGCAGAGGATTGCAAAGAACCGCAGGAAGGCATCCGGGGTCTTGTCCCGGTGCTGGGCAGCGATGAGGCCGAAGGGGATACCGACGGCGAGCGCGACGATCAGCGCGTTGATGGAAAGCTCGAGCGTTGCTGCGCCAAAAGTGAAGAGTACCTCGACGACCGGACGCCGGTCCGTGATGGTGGTGCCGAAGTTGCCGGTGAGGAGCTGGCCCAGGTACTCGAAGTACTGCACCAGGACCGGCCGGTCATAACCGGCGTCGTGGATCCGCTGGGCCAGGACATCGGGAGGAAGCCGGCCACCCTGTGCTGCCGTGATGGGGTCGCCGATGACCCTCATCAGGAAGAACACGAGGGTCACCAAAATGAAGACGGTGGGGATGATCAGGAAGAACCGGATCACGATGTACCTGCCGAGTCCACCCCCGCCCTTGGACTTGCTCCTGGGAGCAACTACCCCGGGCTCAGCCTCGGGTACTTCTATAACTGTTGTCATTGTTACCTGTATTTCCTGCCCGTGGATTGCGCGGGATTGGCTGATACGCGCCGGCCACGATGGTGGTCAGCAAGGGAGGCGGGACACTGGATCAGTGGCCCGCCTCCCCCATCACAGAGCGTTGTTACTTGGACACGGTTCCGAGACGGAACTTGAAGGAAGGATCCAGCGTCTTGTCGACGCCGTTCACGCCGCTTCCGACAACAGCCACCTGGGCGCCTTGAAGCAGCGGCAGGGTGGAGATGTCCTTGGCCAGCGCGTTCTGGACGTCCTTGATGTCCGCCTCACGCTTGGTCTTGTCGGCCTCGGTGAGCTGCTTGGCAATGAGGTCGTTCACCGTGGGGTTGTTGTAGTGGTTCTTGAGGAATCCGCCGTCGGGGAAGAACGGGGTGAGGTAATTGTCGGCGTCGCTGAAGTCGGGGAACCACCCGAACTGGAACAGCGGGTACTCGTCGGCACGGCTTGCCTTGCTGTAGGTGACCCATTCAGTGGACTGAAGATTCACCGTGAACAGTCCGGACTTCTCCAGTTGCTCCTTGATCATGGCGTACTCGTCACCGGATGATCCGCCGTAGTGGTCCGGGTTGTACTGCAGGTTCAATGCCACCTTGTCAGTGATTCCAGCATCGGTAAGGACCTTCTTGGCCTTGTCCAGGCTGGGCTTGCCGGCATCGCCGTAGGCGTCCTTGAACGACTCGTTGGCGCCGAGGAATCCACTGGGGACGTTGGAGTACAGGGGCAGGTAGGTGCCCTTGTAGACCTGGTCGGCGATGGCCTGTCGGTCTACGAGGTTGGCCACGGCCTGGCGTACTGCCAAAGCCTTGGCGGGGTCCGCTCCGGTTGCCTTGGTTCCAAACGGCATGGTGTCAAAGTTGAAGGTGATGTAGCGGATCTCGCCACCCGGACCCGTCAGTACCTTGACCTTGGAGTCCTTGCGGAGATCGTCGATGTCCGTAGCGCTCAGGCTGCGGAAGGCGACGTCGATCGCTCCCTGCTGGATTTCCAGCTTCAGGTTGGTGGGGCTGGCGTAGTACTTGATGGTGGCTGCATCATTGGCCGGTTTCCCGAGGACGCCCTTGTAATCGGCAAAGGCTTTGAAGCTGACAAGTTCGTTCTTCTTGTAGCTGTCGATGGTGTACTGGCCGTAGAACGCGTTCGCCTTGATGATCTCGTCATCGGAGAGGATCTTGTCTGCCGGGAAGACCTCGTCATCGACGATCGGTGCGGCAGGGCTGCTGAGTATCTGGCTGAAAGTCTGATCGTTGGCGTTCTTGAGCTTGAAAACCACGGTGGTGGCATCGGGCGCGCTGACGCTGTCGATGTTCGTCAACAACGATGCCGGTCCGGCAGGATCATTGATGGCCACCTGGCGGTCGAAGGAGAACTTCACGTCCTTGGAGTCCAATGTGTGGCCGTTGGCCCACTTGAGCCCGGATTTGAGCTTGACGGTGTACTCGGAAGGGGCCGTGAAGGACGATGACTCGGCGAGGTCCGGTACGGGTTCCGCGCCACCCGGCTTGGAATTCAGGAGGAAGGAGTAGACCTGGTTCATCACCATGAATGAACCGTTGTCATAGGAACCCGCGGGGTCCAGTGATGTGACTTTGTCTGTTGTGCCGTAGGCGATGGGGCCTGCGGCCGCCGGAGCAGACGAGGAGCCGCCACCGGAGGGGCCCGTGCATGCCGTTAAGGCGAATGCGGAGATGCCCGCCAGCGCGATAGCGCCGTGCAGGGCCTTCTTGTTCAGTGCCATCTGGTGAACCTTCTGTTCGATGGATTCGATGCTCCGCCGTGGGATATTTGTGACGGAGCACACTCTTAGTGCCTCGATTCAACCAGACTTCGAAGCCCGCGAACCCCCGTTTTGGTGATTTGAGACACAAAATTTACTTTCCAGTAGCTTCCCCAGGCACTACGGGAGCATTGCCGGACAGGTGGGACAGGAATATGGTTTATCCCGGGTGCTCAACCGCTGGATCACACGTCGAAAGTCAGGCTCATGGAAAAGGCAGCCCTTTGTGTGGGGATCAACAAATTCAAGTACCTTCCGGAGTCCAGCTGGCTTCACGGCTGTGTCAACGATGCCGAGGATCTGGCCGGCCTGCTCGAGGAAAGCTACGGATTCCCAGCATCACAGGTCACCGTTCTGAGAGATGACAAAGCCACCAAAAAGATGGTTCTGGCGGAGGTCAACAAGCTGGTGGACGCGGCGGTCGAGGGCACCATCCAGCAGATCGTGTTCACCTTCTCCAGCCATGGCACGCAGATTCCGGATACCGGTGGCGACGAAGACGACAGCCTTGATGAGGCCTTTGCCTGCCACGACATCAACGATGCCGGTGACTCCTGGGACCCCGGAACGGTCATTTCAGACGACGAACTGGCTGCCGTGTTCGGCCGCCTTCCTGATGGCGTCCTGATGGATGTGCTGCTTGATACCTGCCACAGTGGTACCGGGCTGAAGTCGCTGGACCTGATTCCCGGCCGTCGCCCGCGCTTCCTGCCTGGACCAACGCCCCGGGCCGTCATGGCGAACGAGGACCTGGAGACCCGGACCCTGCGCGATATTGTCAAGACCGCCAAGTTGTCCACGCCGGTCCTCATGGCAGCCTGCAGATCCGACCAAACCGCAGCGGATGCCCTGATGGAAGGCCGGTACAACGGCGCGTTCACGTACAACCTCGTTAAATCCCTGCGCAGCGACGGAGGCTTGGGGCGGGCTGACCTCCTCAAAGAAGTGAGCAAGGGATTGAAGGCCGGCGGCTTCGACCAGGTGGCGCAGCTTGAGGCGTCGAGGGCTGCGCGCAAAGCGGCCTGGGGAGCTTGAGTTCAGTTCCCGCATCAGGTCCCTGCCGTTCCGGCCTGCCTAGTCCCCCGTGCCGTGGAATTTGTTGCGCACCCCGGATGAGGCCGCTTGCTCGGCTTCGTGGTGCTGGTCGGAACCGAACAGCTGGCCCTGCCGTTCCCTGTCCATGACGGGTTTGAGCGCGGCATAGACGAGGCGGCCACCGGCGTCGAACCTCAACAGTCCTCCTCCACGGACGTCAATGAAGTCCCGCCCGGTCTTCACCCCAAGGCGGACATAGGCTTCCCTTCGGCTCATCCGGACCGTCTGGATGAAGGATGCTCCGATCTCGGAAATGATGAACCCGTCCGGCGATACGCGTTCGGACGTCCGGACCCGGGTGGAACTCAGGGGTGTGCGCCGCTCGAGACGGGCGGCCTCCAGGAGCCGCGGGTTCTCCCACACGAAGCGCTGTACTTCCTGGGGGTCTGATCCCAGTGCCGAGAGGCGGATCGGGTAACGGAGCCCGCTGTAGTTCTCAACCCCGCTGATGTTGTTCAACGAAACCCGGCGGATGCCGATTGCGGAAAACTCGGTTTGGAGTGCTTCCCGGTATCCATGGACATCGTCAGGAACCATGTCGAGGTCGGCGGCTATGATTCCGCGCAGAAGATCGCGCCAGGAAACATCCACCGGCGGCATGTAGGACAGGCCCCGGATCACCATGCGAAGGATCCTGGTTGCCACAATCGAACCGGACTCGGCCTTTTGCTGGAGGCTGTGGAACCCGCCGTAGCGGGCATTCCTTTCGGACCATAAGCGCTGGACGGCCCGGAGCACCGCACCCACCACGACAGCACCCCGCGCGTGGGGTTCGGGGAGCAACTGCCAGCCCTCCGGCGCGGCACCGACGAACGGCTCGCGCAGTGGCCCACGGGCAAAGAGATCGCGGGCGAAGTCAAAGAGCGAGCGCATCAGCACTGCGTCATCAACGGTCTGGCCCGCTTCGAAACCTCCTGCCGCGGCTTCGAGCTGCCGGTACACAACTTCCTTGGAAGAGAACACGGAGAGGATGGCCACGATGTCGGCCAAAGCCTCGTGCATGGCCAGCTGTTCCATTGTGGCCATCTGGTCCGCCCAGGCCGGCCTGAACCCATCCAGGATCGCGTGTGTCACCTCATGGGCAACAATGTCGCGGTACAGGGCAGTCGGGACTTTGTATCCCATCCGGTCCACGGATCCGAAACGGATGATGTTGGTGCCCCGCTCGTACCCGGTGTCTGTTGCGGTGACCAGGTCACGGGCTTTGAGCACCACACGCCCTTCGGGGTTCCACGGCATGCGCCTGCCCAGGGTGGTTTCGAAGATTTCCAGCGTGCTCATCGCGACACCGTAGACGTGCTGGGCCAGGAAGCGGGTGTCGTCCAGGAGCTCGCGCAGGCCGGCCGGCGGTGGTTCGGAAATCAAACGCCAAGGATCTCCCGGCTGCGTCAGGCTCACCGGGGATACGGTGGTCCCCCGCCACTTCCGGATATGGATGGCGTAGCGGTGGCCCGTGGGACCGCGCCGCAACCGTTCAACCGGTATGCGTACCTGTGCCGTCAGCGGCGCACCCCCGGCGGGGGCTATCGGCCCCTCAGCAAGGATGGTCAAGGAGACCATCTGCCCGGCTTTGATGTCTCCCGGGCTCTTCTTTGGAAATGCCACAGTCATCGCCGTCCCGAATGCGGACCCCAAACACCGCAGCGGAAACGCTGCTTAGCCCAGTATGGAGTCGGGGCATTCGGGAGGCAATGGCTCTTAGAGGGCTACCCGCTGAAGTGAGCGCGCGGCGTCGATGGTTGCCTGCCCCAGGACCCTGCTGCCTTGGTAGAGAACCACGGTCTGGCCGGGAGCCACGCCACGCAGGGGGTCGGTCAGGGTGACGACGAGCTGTGCCCGTTCCACGCCGGACCCGTCCTCGACGGCTTCCACGTGCGCGACTGCGGGGACGGGATCGCCGTGGGCACGGACCTGGGCGTGGCATTCGAAGCTGGCGCCGGTGGCGACCTCCGGGATGGGCAGGCCGGCCCAGGAGACCTTGATGCCGCGGATCTCGTCGATCGCCAGCAGGGCTTCGGGGCCCACGACTACCTTGTTTTCCTTGGGACGGATCTCGAGGACGAACCTGGGCTTGCCGTCAGCAGCCGGAGTGCCCAGCTTCAGCCCGCGGCGCTGCCCGACGGTGAAGGCGTTGGCGCCAGGGTGCTCGCCGACCTTGGCCCCGGTTTCATCAACGATGTCACCGGTGGTCATCTCGATCTTTTCGGCCAACCAGCCCCGGGTGTCGCCGTCGGAGATAAAGCAGATGTCGTGGCTGTCCGGCTTGTTGGCCACGGACAGGCCGCGCCGCTCAGCCTCGGCACGAACTTCTGCCTTGGAGGGCGTGTCCGCCAGCGGAAACATGGAGTGCTTCAGCTGCTCATGGGTCAGGACGCCCAGGACATAGCTCTGGTCCTTGGCCCAGTCGGCAGCACGGTGGAGTTCACGGTTGCCGTCAGCGTCTTCGATCACCTTGGCGTAGTGGCCGGTGCAAACAGCGTCGAAACCAAGGGCGATCGCCTTCTCCAGCAATGCCGCGAACTTGATGCGCTCGTTGCAGCGCATGCACGGGTTCGGCGTCCGTCCGGCGGCGTATTCGTCGATGAAGTCCTGGACGACATCTTCCTTGAAGCGCTCGGAGAAATCCCACACATAATAGGGAATTCCCAGGACGTCGCAGGCCCGCCACGCGTCACGGGAATCCTCAATGGTGCAGCAGCCCCGGCTGCCGGTGCGAAGGGTCCCCGGCATGCGGGACAACGCGAGGTGGACCCCCACGACGTCGTGCCCTGCCTCAACGGCTCGGGCGGCGGCCACGGCGGAGTCCACTCCGCCGCTCATTGCTGCAAGTACTCGCATGCTGGCTTTCTGGATCAAGGGATGTGGCGGCCTGTCCGGCTTTTGACGGCCGTGGACGCCCATCCATTCTAGCGTGCGATACCACGCCAGAGCTAAATCCTTGTGATTGACCCACCCTCGGATTCCGATCCTTCGGCTCTTTCGGCCAGCGTCGCCAGGTTCCGTCGCTGCGAAGGGGCAGCGCCGCCGTCGTCCTCGTAGATGGTGGCGTCAGCGAGATCGCGCCCTGCGATGTACCCGAAAGTCAGGGCCGGTCCGAGATTAATGCCTCCTGCGGGGTAATGGCCGCCCATGACTGAGGCCTGGTCATTACCCGCGACATAAAGGCCGCCGATGGGTTGGCCATGGGTGTCAAGGACGCGTGCCCGGGAATCTGCTGCGAGGCCGGCAAAGGTACCGAACGAACCGGGGACAATCCGGACAGCATAGAACGGACCCTTCTCCAAAGCACGCAGCGAAGGATTGGGCTTGTTTCCGGGATCGCCGCCATAGCGGTTGAATTCACTGCTGCCACGTTGGAAATCGGGATCAATGCCCTTGCGGGCGTTGTCATTGAATGCCGCGACGGTCTCTGCCAGTCCTTGCGGATCGATGCCGCATGCCGCAGCCAGCTCCTCGAGTGTGTTGCCTTTCTTCAGGTAACCGGAGCGCAGGTAGGGAAAGAGCGGCACGGGAAGGGGCTTGGCCATCCCCAACGGGAACCTTCGCACGAACGCTGCATCAGCGATCTGCCACGCTTCGACCGGTTCACCTTCAGGAGTGGCGTTGAACATGCCCTGGACGTAGTCGTAGTAGCCCTGGGCCTCGTTGACGAATCGTTTGCCGTCCCGTCGGACGCCGATGCTGCCCGGTTTTGCCCGGTCCATGATGTGCGGGAACGTTCCGGTGCGTCCATTAAGGTATGGGACCAGGGAGACAGGACACCAAGCGGCCGGCGACTCAACGTCGGTCTCAAACCGGGCACCCACTGCCTGTGCCATGGAAATGCCGTCGCCGGTGGTTTCTTTTGGCGCCAGTGTCCAGTGCTCCCGGCCCGTGGGCGTCTTCGGGAACAATGTCTTGCGGCGGGCGACGTCATTGGGGAAGCCTCCGGCCGCCAGGACGACGCCACGGGAGGCGTTGATCTGCAGTTCCCCTTGGGGAGAATCGACGACGGCGCCCGCCACCTTTCCCGAGGCATCCGTCACCAGCCGTTTGGCCGGCGTGGAGACGCGGATCTCCACACCAAGGTCATCAGCGGACTTCAGCAGCCTGCCTGTGAGCGCGGTTCCGTTGACCAACTGCATGTTCCGCCGGTGTGTAACAAGATCGAGCAGATGGAAGGCAACCCGCCAGCCGGCGTGGAAGATGCCTTTGACGTTGCCTCGGGAGGCGGAGAGGAATTTGCGCAGATCCGGACCCGCCATGACGCCCATTCCAAGGAATGAGGTTTCGTAGAGCTGGTGGCGCATCATCGCGCGGAGCCCGGGCCTGATGTTGCGTGCGTTGAACGGCTTGGGCCCGACGGAACGGTGCCCGGTGCCCGCTCCTGGTGTGTCGCCGTAGATGTCTTTGATCTCGGTACCGGGTACGAACTGCAGGCTTGTCTTGTCCTGGAAGAACCCCACCATGTGGGGCACGGCTTCCAGGAAAGCCTCCACCCTGTCCTCTTGGTAGTGGTTTCCGAGCCGGTGGCGCAGGTAGGTGCGGAACTGTTCGCGGTCCTCCACCACGCCATCTGATTTTGCCAAGGGATTTCCGGGGGTCCAGGCCCAGCCGCCGGACCAGGAGGTAGCGCCGCCACAGACGTCGGCCTTTTCGACAACCACCACCTTCAGCCCGTGATAGGCGGCGGTCACAGCTGCGGACAGGCCGCCCGCGCCGGAGCCGATGACCAGGACGTCGCAGTCCACGGCGGGCAGGGCAGAGGAGGAATCCAGGGGTGTATTCATGTTCAGTGCTTTCTCAGTGGAAGTAGGTGTCAGAGTCCAGGCGGGGCGCCGCGCCGGTTTCGAGTGCGTCGATCGCAGCCATGTGCTGCTGGTTCAGGCGGAAATTGAAGACATCCAGGTTTTGCTGTTGGCGTTGGCTGTCTGCCGATTTGGGTACCGCTACCCGGCCGTGCTGGACGTGCCAGCGCAGCACGATCTGGGCTGGAGTCTTGCCCAGTTCCTTAGCGGGACCGTCGACTGCCGGGTGGCTAAGGAATCCGCCGCTTCGTCCCAGCGGACTGTAGGCCGCAGTGACTATCCCGTGTCCGCGGTGGTAGGCCAGCTGATCGGGTTGGCCGTGCTCGGGGTCGACTTGCACTTGGTTCAACGGAACTGCCAGGCCTGCCCCCTGGACAGCCTTCAGGTGCGACGGTTTGAAGTTGGAAACACCCCAGGCCCTGATGGAACCGTCGTCGACGAGGTTTTGCAGTTCTTCGCAGGCGTCGACGTATCGACCTTGGGCCGGGTTGGGCCAGTGAACCAGGAACAGGTCCAGGTATTCGGTCCCGAGCTGCTGCACCGAATTGTCGAACGCCTCCCGCACCCCGCTCCGGCTATGCCACCGGGTGTTGAACTTGGTGGTGAGGAACAGCTCCGACCGGGCGATGCCGCTGCGACGGATGCCCTCCCCTACAGCCGACTCGTTGGCGTAGTTTTCTGCTGTGTCGATGTGCCGGTAGCCGTTGCTGATGGCCTGGGACACTGCCGCGGCGGCGTCCTCGCCCCTGAGTGGCCAGGTTCCCAGGCCGATCAGGGGTACGCGGACGCCATTGGCGAGTTCCGTCGTCGTGGTCTCTGTGCCCTTGCAGGTCATTTTGCACCTGCCGTATCGGGAGAGCCGCTTGGCTGAAGGCTGCAGCCCCGGGTCAGCACGGCGTCAACCCCTGCCCTCAGCAGGCGTGCCCAGCCGGCATCCCCGAGTTCGGCGACCCGCCGGTCCGAAGGTACCTCCACACTGACCGGAAGAATCGCCGGTAATACTGCAACCGCGGCCGCGAGGTCGAACTCGCCCTCGCCGGGTATGCCCCTCTCCGAGCGGGATTCGGTGACCAGTCCATCCCGGGTCCCGGGTCGGGCAAGCGGCCCATCGCACAACTGCAGGAGCGGCACGAGGTCGGCGTTGGCGCGCAACGCGTCCCACTGCCTGGCTGTGCCCGGACCGTTGTATCGGTTGAAGTGCAGGGTGTCCACCACGATCCGACAACCAGCCTGCCGTGCGATGTCTGCGGCCTGGGCGATCGAGGCTACGGGCTGGTAGGAGATCGCCTCCAGCGTGGGGGTGATCCCGAATCCGCGGCCGTCCTCTGTCATCCGGGCAAGTGTTCCGACCAGTCGGGCGGTGTCCGGATCGGCACCGGCAACGGTGATGGAGCTCGCCTCCAGGGCCTGGGCCGCTTCCATCATGCGCAGCCACGTGTCACGTTGGTCGGTGCCGTCGAGCAGAAGGAACTCGATGTCCCGCACGGTCACGCCCGTGTCTTTCATCCGCGACAACGTTTCGCGCAGCATCCGCGACCCCGGCTGAAGGTCGTAGGGGCTTTCAGTCGGTGTCACGGGGCGGACCCGGAGTCCAACGAAATCGAAACCCGCCACGGCGGCAACGTCCACCAAGGCAGGAGGCGGGGTGTGAAGCAGGGACAACTGGGCCAGGCCGATCGGCCTGTGCACGTTTCGGGTCATCGCTTTGTTCCGTTCAGTGTCAGTTCGTTGGTGGCGGCTGCGTCTGCAGCGAGCAGGAAGGCGATCCGCTGGGCCGCGTCGTAGCCGCTCTTGACGGCGTTGGAGGCAATGGCCGGCGTCTGGTCCACGACGGTTCCGGCCAATGTCACAGGCACTCCGGCGACGCGGCTCAACTCTGCGTCCCGGATGTTTCGGGGAATAGTGCTGTCCAAGGGAGCGACGGACCGTGACACCAGGAGCGGTCCGGGCGCGTCGAGCCATTCGCCTCCGGCAGGGAGGTCCGGTCCGCTGATCCGGACACGGCCCCCGTCGAACTCCTCGATGACGACGCCGAGGCGGATCCGCACCCGGGGGTTGGCTTCAAGCCGGGGCACTGCCAGGATTTTGGCGCGGCGCCCCGACTCGGGGGCGATGGCCTGCTGCGGGCCGATCAACAGGACGGCAGCCCCCCGGTCTGCCAGTGTGTCCGCCACACTCATGGCCACCGAATCGGCACCCCAGATCGTCAGGGCTTCGGGTACGTCGCTTACGTCCTCGGTGCCGCCCTCGAGCACTTCCAGGTGGGCGGCGAGCCAGTCGCGCACGTCAAGGACGTTGGACATGTCTCCGCCATTGAAGCCCGCCTCGGGTCGGAGCCCGCCGGTGGCCAGTACGACGGCGTCTGCCGCGGTGGCGCGGACCACTCCGCCAAGGTGCGCAGTGTCCACGTGCGAACGCAGGCGGACCTCGATGCCGAGCCGGGCGTTCTCCTTCGCTGACCATTCAGCGAAGCGGTGGAAGTCCGGGGTGGATTTCATCCTTTCCGCGAGGGCAAACCGGCCACCCGGGCGGACGCCGTCGTCGAACAAGGTCACCTTCGCTCCTGCTTCGGCGAGTTCGCGCGCGGCAGTGAGACCTGCGGGTCCGGCGCCCACAACCACCACGCGGGACCCCTCTCGGACAGAGGGCGTCGGTACGGGAACACGGGAGCGACCCACCGCCGGGTTGACTGTGCAGGTCACCTGGCCGAGGCCCAGGTTGTCGATGCACACGTTGCAGGCGATGCAGGGCCGGTAACGCTCGTCGCGCAGGACGCCGCCTACGAACCCCGGGTCGGCATGGATCGCCCGGGCAAGGCTGACGAAGTCGCAGCTGCCGTCCCGGAGTACCTCTTCGATAATGGCCGGCGAGTTCAAGCGGCCGGCCATGCCCAAAGGAAGACCAAACTGCCGGTACGCCTTGGCATAGCCTGCCAGGATTCCCGGCTTCCACTCCCCGGACTGCACGATCCATTCACCGGCCTCATAGCTCCCGGCGGAGATGTCCAGAAAGTCCAGATGCTCCAAGTGGGCCTTGGCGATGATGGCCACCTGCTGTTCGGCGGTGATGCCGTCTGCAGGTCCCTCCACGACGGAGACGCGCATGCCCACCACAGTGTCCGGGACGGCTGCCCGCACGGCGTCGATGACGAGGTTCACGAACCGCTCCGGAGCCGCGAACTCGTCCGTGCGGTGGTTGGACAGAGGAGACATGAACTGGTGGATCAGGTAGCCGTGGGCGCCGTGGATGTTGATCACGTCGAAGCCTGCGGCCACCGCCCGGCGTGCGGCCTGCGCGTAGGCTTCCACCAGCTCATGGCAGTCCTCGACAGTGAGTTCACGGGGAACCTCGCCACCTGCAACTTCGCACGCTACCGGTGAAGGGGCAAGGTTCTTATGCCCCGAGACCGCAGCCTGCGCGGTTCGCCCACCGTGGTTGAGTTCGACGGCGGCGAGCGCACCTTCGGCGTGCAATGCGTCAGTGAGCCTCCGCAGGTCCGGGATCATGGCGTCGCTGTGCAGTCCGAGCTGGTGGGTTCGGCCCTTTCCGTCCGCGCGAACGTATGTCGCTTCGGTAGTCACCATGCCGAGTCCGGCCCTTGCCCGGGTCACGAGGTAATCGATGTACTGATCGGTGATCCGCCCGTCAGTGGTGCCGTAGTTGCGTTCCATGGGCGCGGAGGCCAGGCGGTTCCGGAGGATTTTCGGGGTGCGGCCGTTGCGGCCAAGTGCCAGGGGGCGGGCTGAATAGCGTGTTGTTTGTTCCATGGGTGTTCCTTAGCCTGCAAGTTCTGCGGGTGCTCGTGTGCCTGCAGGCGCGTGGTCGAAGCGGACGGGGACTCCCGTGCGCGATGATTCGTAGACCGCCAGCAGTATCCTCAGTGCTTTCGTCGCATCCCGGCCGGTGATTGCCGGGTCGTAGCCGTTCCGGAGTGCCCGGACAAAGTCGCGGACCTGGGCGGTGTGGTGTGGGATCAGCTGGCCGTTGATCGTAGCCAGGCTGACGTTCGGGTCAACCCCGCTCGGGAAGACGGGTTCGGAGGAGATCGTCCCGGCCGCGGCCCACAGGTCCACCCGTCCGTCGCTGCCTTCCGGGAATTCAGTCAGGGAAGCCGAAGCTCCGGTTTCTCCTGTGATCCGGATCTGGACGCCCAGGCTCGGGGACACCGCCGTCGAAGCTTCCAGGGTGGCGATGGCCCCGGAAGCGAACGTGATGACCGCAGTCGCGGAATCTTCCACTTCGATGTGGCCGCTGTGTTTGAAGGTGTTGATCTTGCCGTAGACCTCGGCCACTTCTCCCATGAACCACTGCATGAGGTCGATGTAGTGGATGGCCTGGGTCATCAGCACCCCGCCACCGTCGCTGGCCCAGGTCCCGCGCCAGGCGTCCCGGGAGTAGTACTCAGGCTCGCGGTGAAGCATCACAGAACAACGGCCCATGATGGGCCGGCCAAGGGTGCCGTCGTCGATCGCTGCGCGGATGCGTTGCGCGGCCGGCCAGAAGCGTCGTTGGAAGAGGACTCCGAGCCTGACGCCGGCGTCGTCGCAGGCTTTGACCATGCGTTCCGCTGAGGCCAGGTCCGTGGATATGGGCTTCTCGCAGAGCACGTGGACTCCCGCGGCAGCGGCCTGGAGCACCACTTCCTCGTGGGTGGGGTGCGGCGTGCACACCGAGATAACGTCCACCCCGAGACCGAGGAGCTCCGGAACACTGTGCACTGCGGCTGGGATTCCCCAAGCTTTGGCAGTGTCCCGGGCGCGCTGGAGGTCCACGTCGCAGACGCCGACTATGACGGCGTCTGCAAGGGCGTTGAAGGCTTCCAAGTGGTTGCGTGAGATTGCGCCGCATCCTGCGATTCCGATGCGCAGGGGTTCGGCGGTAAGAGGTGATGGTGTGGTCATCAGCGGGGCTAACTTTCTGGTACTGGCCGGAGTTCGTGGTGCGCTCCAGCCGGAGGCGTGCGACGGGGTCAGTAGGGCTGGGTCAGTAGGGCTGGGTCAGTAGCTTGCCCGACCGCCGGACAGATCGAAGACGAAGCCGGTGGTGTAGGACGCCGCGGGCGACACGGCGAATTCGATGAGGGCAGCCGCTTCGGCAGGAGTTCCGAACCTGCCCATGGGGATCTTGGCAGCCTGCGCCGCCTGCTGTTCTGCCGGCACTTCGGCGAACAGCGGGGTCACCACATTGCCCGGAGCGAGCGCATTGACGGTGATGCCGGACAGGGCAAACTCCTTGGACAGTGACTTAACCAGGCCCAGGATCCCCGCCTTGCTGGCGGAGTACGCCGGCATGTTGACAACGCCTTCCTTGCCCGCCGTCGAGGAGATATGGAGCAACCGGCCGTATCCTGCCTGGGCCATACCGGGCAACACGGCCTTGGAGACAATGAAGGCGCCCGTCAGGTTGATCCGCATGATGCGTTCGAAGTCCTCGACAGATGTTGCGGCTGCCGGGGCAACGGGGCCGAGGATCCCGGCGCAGTTGACCACGGCATCGAGGCCTCCCATGCCCAGCACCGCCGCGGAGACCGCGGCGGCAACCGATGCCGGGTCTGTGACGTCCACGGCGACATCCCCTACAGGTGACAAGGTGCTTGCAGGTGACGAGGTGCTTGCAGGTGACGAGGTCCTTGCTCCGGCAGGCCAGGTGGGCGATGGCAGGTCCGCACCCATGACTGTGGCGCCGGAAGACCTGAGGCGTTCAGCCGTCGCCAGCCCGATTCCGCTGGCGGCCCCGATGACCAGGCAGCGGGACTCGGCGATAGTGGTTGGCGCACGGTAACCCATGACTAACTGACCTCCCGTCGAAACGTGGCCAGCATGCCCTCGGCGTCGGCGGGAATGCCCGTGAAGAGCTCGAAGGCTGCGGCAGCCTGGCCCACCACCATGCGGCCGCCGTCCAGGACTTTGCAGCCCTTGGCACGGGCTGCCTTGATCAGTTCGGTTTCGAGCGGCCTGTAGATTACGTCGGCTACCCACAGCCGGGAGTGGATCACATCGGGGTCGATGGGCAGTCCAGGGTGGCCCGTCATGCCGATCGGCGTTGAGTTCACCAAACCGGTGGCTGTCCTGATGCTTCCGGCGACGGCATCCGTTCCGTCCACCGATAGCCGGCTGTCCGGAAAGTGCGGGGACAACCGAAGGGCAAGGGCTTCGGCCCTGGCCGGCTCAATGTCGGAGATCACCAAGTGCCTGGTTCCGTTGCGGAGCAGACCGAAGGCCACCGCTGCCCCGGCTCCCCCAGCCCCGAGAAGCACTACGGAATCGGTGGCAGCCGTTGGGAGGCCGGCGTGGAGACCCGCGATGAAACCGGTGTGATCTGTGTTGTGCCCGACGGCCTTGCCTTGGTGAAAGGTGATGGTGTTGACGGCACCGAGGATCCGGGCTTCCGCGGAGAGTTCGTCCAGGCCGTCCTGCACCAGCTGTTTGCTCGGATGGGTGACATTCAGGCCGTCGAATCCCAGATCGGCTGCCTGCCTGACGAGCGCTGCAGAGTTTTCCGCGGCTTGTCCTATGACGTCCAGATCGATGACGCGGTAGGTGTAGTTAAGTCCCAACCGGTCGGCTTCCGTCTCGTGCAGGCCCGGAGTGAGGGACCCGGCAATCCCTGAGCCAAGCAAACCCACCAGGAACCGATGGTTGCCATCGCCGTCGTGCCGGAATCCACGGGGGTCCGCCAGTGTTCGCTGGTTCATGCCCGTGACTTATCGGCAATTGCGGCAGGGGCTGTCTTCTTCAGTCCGAGCATGGCCGTTGGCGTCTTGAACGTCTCCGGTGCCAGCAGCGCGGCGACGGCCGAAATGGCGCAGGCCACGGCGGCGAATGTTGCGACGGGAACCCAGTTGCCTTTGTCGCCACCGATCAGCAATTCGGAGATGACGGGTGCGAATCCTGCCAGGAGCAGTCCGAACATCAGGCTGATGGCCATGCCGGAGTAGCGGACCTTCACCGGGAACTGCTCCGGGAAGTATGCGGGGTAAATGGAGTTGGACCAGGTGTACGCAACGCCGATCAGGAGGATGCCCGTGACGAAGATCAGCGGAAGGTTTGCTGCGGACAATGCCATGAAGAACAGGAAGATCATGCCGATCTGCAGCACCAGGCCGGAGACGAAAACGGGTTTGCGGCCGATCCGGTCCGAGAGGATGCCGGCCAATGGGCCCATGGCCACAGCGGCAAGGTTGGCGACGGCAATGACTGTCAGCATCAGGCCCTTGTCAACGCCGACGACGGAGGTGGCGTAGGACAGGGCAAAGACGTTGATGATGGTGTTGATGATGGTGAACAACGACATCGCGGTGACGCGGGTGACCGTGATCCAGTGGTGCCGGAACAGCGTGACGAGCGGAACCTTGACGACTTCGTCCTGGGCTTTGGCTTCCTCGAAAACGGGAGGCTCTTCCAGCAGCCGCCTGAGTACGAAGGCAATGACCGTAACGACAGCGCTGGCGAGGAACGGGACGCGCCAGCCCCACGCAAGCAACTGGTCTTCCGGCATCGACGCGACGGGGATGAACACCAGGGTTGAGAGGACGATGCCGAACATGATTCCGCTCATGGTCCAGCTGGTGTAGAAAGCCCGCTTGTTTTCGGGTGCGTGCTCAAGGGTGAGGGAGCTTGAGCCCGGTGATTCACCGCCGGCGGACAGGCCCTGGATGAGACGGAGCGCCACAACCAGGATCGGCGCAGCCATTCCGATGTCGTTGTACGTGGGCAGGCAGCCGATGAGGAACGTTGAAGCGCCCATGAGCAGGAGGGTGAGCAGCAGGATCCTTTTGCGGCCGAATTTGTCACCCAGGTGGCCGCAGATCACCGCACCCAGCGGGCGGGCGATGTAGGCAACCCCAACGGTGGCGAAAGACAGCAGCATCGCCGAGGGGCCGGGTGCGAAGAACAGCTTGCCGAAGATCAGGGCTGCCGCAGAGCCGAAAATGAAGAAATCGTAGTACTCAAGTGCGCTGCCAACGAACCCTGAAACTGCTGCGATTTTCGCGTTGTTCTTGGTTTGTGCTGGCGCCGATGTCGACACTGACATGGTGTTCCCTTCTGGTAACGGGACCGTTGGCAGCGTCGGGCGGGCCGGCTGCGGAACGGTTTGCCGCGCTTGGTGCGGCTTCTCCATCCAGTGTGGGGGCGATCACTTAGTGTGTCCACGACTAAATTGATCTATAACTATGCTGAAAACCAACTAAATGATGTGCGGTGGCCTTGGGATCTCCGGGAATATCTCTTCGATGATTGCGAGCACGGCCGCAAGCACGGAGGAATCGTTTTCCTCCGACCAAGCGATGGAGTGATTCATGAAGTGCCGTGGCGGGTCCAAGGCAATGTAGGTGGCGCCGGAGGGGATGATCCCGGATATCCCGTTGCTCATGAGTGTCACCCCCACTCCTGCGGCCACGAACGTCAGCACCATGTAGGGGTCCGAGAGCTCCTGGACGATACGCGGGCGGAAGCCGGCCGCCATGCAGGATGCGAGCATCACTTCGGTCATGGAGGACGAACCATCCAGTGGCGGAGAGATGAAGTCATCGGACGCCAGTGCCTGCAAAGGGATGGATTTTTCCTGCGCCAGCGGATGATCCAATGGCACTACCGCGCCGACTTCCTCGCTTGCAACCAGCCGCGTCACCACCCCGGGGACAGGAGCGTCAGGAAGGCCGACAAAGGCGAGGTCCAACGTGCCGTTTGCCACGCTGGCCAATCCGTCCGTGGTGCGGACACTGCTGATGAGGTCCATCGTGATGTCCGGATGGCGCCTCCTCACGGCACGGGTCAGTGGCGGGAGGGTCAGATGGTTGACCGCTCCGGAGAATCCGATCCTGATGTTGCCCCTGACGCCTTCAATTTCGGCCTGCGCCGCTTCCCGGGCCAGACGCATTTCCTGAAGTACCCGGTACGCGCGCGGCAGGAGGGCATACCCGGCAGATGTCAAGGCAACGCTGCGGGTGTTGCGTTCAAAAAGGCGGGACCCCAGGTCCGCCTCGAGCTTCCGGATCGTCTGGCTCAGCGGTGACTGTGAAGTATGCAGGCGCTGCGCGGCACGGCCGAAATGGAGTTCTTCGGCGACGGCGACAAACGCTTCCAACCAGCGGATCTCTGTCATGACTTCAGAATGTACCCTCTGCACCGTCCAACAGGGTGCAGGCTTCGAGCACACACAAGCCGGCTCGCCAACGACCCGGACATTCCCCTCGACGAATTCCTGCCTGGATGGACCGACGGTAGTGGCGGCTTAGGCCACACCCCGCCGGGCGACAGTCGCCGCTGTCTGGATGGAGGACTCATGACCTGCCATCCCTGCTTGCCGCGCCCTGGAGCAAGCTTCCGGAAGTGCCTTCAGAAGGGCTTCAACATCAGCTTCAGTGGACGTGTGTCCAAGCGTGAAGCGCTGGGCACCACGGGCGGTGTCCTCGTCCAGTCCCATCGCGAGCAGGACGTGCGAGGGCCGCGGCACTCCGGCCGTGCACGCCGAACCCGTTGAGGACTCAACGCCTGCCAGGTCAAGCAGGAACAGCAGTGAATCGCCTTCGCAGCCAGGGAAGGTGAAGTGGGCGTTGCCGGGAAGCCGGCGCTCACCCGTGGCGCCACGGAGCACGGCGTCTGGAACAGCTTCAAGGACTCCCCGGATGAGAGGGTCACGCAACGCCGCCAGTCGATCCCGCTCCTCTGGCAGCTTTGCGGTGACGGCTTCTGCTGCAGCGGCGAAAGCGGCGACCGCGGGGGTGTCCAAAGTGCCGGAGCGTACGTCCCGCTCCTGCCCTCCCCCGTGCTGGACAGGAGTCAGCTTCACCGCCCTGCCAAGGAACAGTGCACCAACACCGACTGGGCCGCCCAGCTTATGTCCCGACACGGACATGGCAGACAGTCCCGAGGCCCGGAAATCGACGGGAACGGATCCGAAAGCCTGTACCGCATCCGAGTGGACCGGAATGCCGTGCGGCCTGGCAAGCTCCACGATGTCGGCGACCGGCTGGATGGTGCCAACCTCATTGTTGGCCCACATGACCGTTACCAGGGCAACCGATTCGGGATCCCGGCTGATCTCCTTTTGGACGACGTCAAGCCGGACCGCGCCTTCGCTGTCCACAGGAAGCCACGTAACGTCCGCCCCTTCGTGGCGCTCAAGCCATTCGACGGTGTCCATGACCGCATGATGCTCGACGGCGGAACAGAGTATCCGGGTCCGGCGGCGGTCTTCGTCACGGCGGGCCCAGTAAAGTCCCTTGACGGCCAGGTTGTCGGCTTCTGTCCCACCCGAAGTGAAGATGACTTCCGAAGGATGGGCCCCCGCCGCGGCGGCGAGCGTTTCGCGGGCGTCCTCGACGGCGCGCCGCGCCCTGCGGCCGGCACCGTGGAGGGAGGACGGGTTTCCCGTCTTCGCCAACTCGCGTGTCATGACGGCGAGCGCTTCCGCCGAAAGCGGCGTGGTGGCGGCATGGTCAAGGTATACAGGCACCTTGCCATTCTACCGATGCCGCGCCCCGGCGCTCAGTGTCGTCCCACTACGACGGCGGAACCACCGCCAGCTTCGTCTCGACCTCGGCCCGGGCCTTGGCCAGGGAAGCGTCATCCGGACAGGCCAGGGAGATATACACCGAAGATGCGGGAGCGCTGAAAAGCCTGGCCAGCACCACCACTGGACTGCCGCCTGAGGCTGCGGAGGACTCCAACGCCAGGAACTCCACGCTGCGAACCGGTTTATCGGAGTCCTGACCCCACCGCAATGTGGCAGGCTTCAGTTTCTCCACGTCAATTCCCGCATCAAGGTAATGAAAGAGTCCCTTGGTGGAGGCAACATCGTCACCTGCCACAACCAAGGGGCCCTGGTTGACGCTGACACGTGCTGCGAGCGTGCACCCGTCTGCTTTCTTGAACCGGGCCTCGCCCTGGAGGCCTGAGTGCACCACAGACCAGCCCGGCACCTCCTCCAGCTTGCTCGACACCGTCACAGGATCACCGGGAGCCAAAGTGCCCCCCGCCGCCAACGGCAAGTCCTTCGCGGCCACGGCCTCTGCATCATGCCCTGGCGTGATGGTTGGAGTGGCGAGAGTGGATTGCGACGGCGCCGGTTTCGGCGCTGAAGGGTCGGGTACGTTCACGCTGCAGGAAGCGAGCAAGACGCCCACGGTTCCCAGGGCAACTGACCCCGCCAGCCGCCGTCGAACGCTAAACGCCAACTGATGCTCCCGCCTCTATGCCCTGCCGCCTGACTGCGCCCTGCCGCGTCCGAGTCTAGCCGCCCGCAAGGAATCCTCCGCTTGGGCAAGGCAATCTAGGCAAGGACGTGCAGCGCAAGCGGAAGGACATCGATGTCCACCGGCAACGCCGCAAGCCGTTCACCGTCCGCGTAGGCCACCACTCCCTCTGCCTCCAACCGGACCTCACGGACGCGGCGGATCATCACCTCGCGCCTGCCCGTGTGCTTGCCCGCAAAGACCTTCGGAAAAATGGAAAGGAATTTCAGCCGCGACAACGGCTCCACCACGAAGAGATCAAGCCAGCCATCATCCGGCAAGGCATCCGGGGTGATGCGCATGCCACCGCCGATGGATTGCCCGTTTGCCACGGAAATAAGCAACGCCCGCTGGTTCCAACTCACACCGTCAGCACAGACCCTGTATTCAATCCGGCGAAAAGACCCAAGCTCCCTCAGCATGGCCAGGTTGTAACGGCTTTTCCCCCGCGGCCAGCGCCAGGAGTTGGCGCGCTCGTTCACTGCGGCATCGAACCCGGCCGACAGCACCCCCGCGAAATAGGTGATCTTCCCTCCTGCCCTGACCCTGCCGACGTCCATCCTCCGTCCGCCCTCCGCCATGGCGTCCAGGACCCGCCGGCATGCACCAGCGGGACTGTTCAACGGCAAAGCCAAAAGCCTGGCCACGTCATTGCCCGTTCCACTGGGAATGATCCCGAGCGGCACCTCCAGGCCTGCGAGCGCGTTGACGCCCAAGTGGATCATTCCGTCACCACCTACCACTACCAGCGCCGCCACCTCCTCATCAGAGAACAGCGCCTGTCGCACCAGCGCACCCAAGGGCTCATAGCCGCCGGCCTGAAGAACGACGACGGTCCAACCGGCGGCGCGAAAATACTCTGCGGCCTCGTCCCCCGCCCCGCGGGACCTGCCAAAAGAAGCCGCCGGGTTTACGGCCAGCACAATCTTTCCTTGCGCCACGGAGGGCCGGGAACGTTCCGGAGGAGTCACAGCCCGAATTATGCCAGCCGGGGAACCACGCGCCCCCGTGCCGACGTTCACATAGTGGCTGGATAAACTTGCCAATACCGCCCCGATGGAGCGGCCGTCATCACTAGAGAAGGGCCCGTGCTTGGCCGAGGGCAGCAGTTCGCACTATCAGGTTCTCCGAGTAGCCGTCACCGCGACGGACAAAGAGATCAAAGTGGCCTACCGCAAGGCTGCCCGGAAAGCCCACCCCGATCACGGTGGAGAGGCAGAGATGTTCCGGCGCGTAACCCTCGCGTACGAGACACTCATCGACCCCCGGCGCAGGGCCGAGTACGATCGCCGTTATGCCAGCGGTACCACCGAACGCGCCCAGGCCCGGCCCGGAGACTATTCGGGCACGGCGGCGCCAGGACCTTCGGCAAGCACCAACGTCAAGCGGCCTCCAACGCGGCGCAACACTGCCGGCGATCCACCGGTCTACGTTCCCGCCTTCGACGACCCCAACGAAGTCCCCCTTGTTTCGGCAGCCGAAGCGGCCCAACAAGTCCACGGCCTCCCCCGCAAACGCGGAATCTTCGGCGCCGAGGCCCGCATCCAACGGGAAATGCGCACGGTGCAGCTCATCAGCCGCCAGGTCCTCCCGGCCATCCCGGCCGCCCGGCTGATAAACGGCCTGCGCTCGCCGTCGGACAACAACCACATCGACCACGCTGTCCTGTCCGGCTACAGGCTGGCATTGGTTGGTTCCATGCTGCTGCCCAAGGGCGCATACGCCTGGGACGGACATTCATTGCGCCATGGCGGCCGCTCGGTCGCTCCCCCGCAACTAGCCCACATTGTCCGCCACATGCAGGACATCTTCCCGGAGTTGAACGTCACCGGCTGGGTAGTCCTGCACAGCCCCGACGGCAACCTGCATGAGCCCGTCATTGATCATTACGGCAAGGGCCAGGGCAGCGCCGTCGAGATTGTCAACGGCGCAGGTCTTGTCCGTGGCCTGAAGCAATTCCTGGGTTCGGGACCCGCGCCCAACACGGTTGTGGTTCCCGTGTTGGCCAGGCTGCTTCGGGGTATGCACTAGCTCCTGGCATGCCCTGGCTCCCGGCCTGTGTCAGGTGTCCAACACACGCCTGACTAAGATGGGACGGTGTTCCGCATCCTCTTCCACACTCCAGAAATCCCGGGCAATACCGGCAACGCCATTCGGCTCGCCGCCATTACGGGCGCCGAGCTTCACTTGGTGGAGCCCCTCGGTTTCGATTTTTCCGATGCCAAGCTTCGGCGGGCCGGCCTGGACTACCACGACCTCGCTGTCGTCACAGTCCACAAAGACATCGAGGCCGCCTGGGAAGCCCTGCAGCCCGAGAGGGTCTTCGCCTATACCTCCGACGGCGAGACGTCCTATACAGACATCGACTACCGCCCTGGTGATGTGCTGATGTTCGGACCCGAATCCGTGGGCCTGCCGGAATGGCTCAAACGGGACCCGCATGTCACTGCACGGGTACGGCTCCCCATGAGGCCGTCGTTGCGCTCGCTCAACCTTGCCAATGCCGCCTCCATCGCCGTTTTCGAGGCATGGCGGCAGAACGGTTTTGCCGGCGCAAAGGTGTAGCCCATCCACGGCGGCCACAGCACCGAATACCTTACGCAGGGACAATCCTGTCAGGGACATTCATTGAGGGAGCCTCCGTGAGCGCGTTGCAGACCAGGGCCTTAACACAACACGGCCATATCGCCGCACCCGCAACGCGACCCCGCAGTGCTGCCGGATTCAGACGCGACAACATATGCTGGACTGTAAT
The DNA here is from genome assembly GCF_049315185.1 of Paenarthrobacter sp. C1. NCBI lineage: Bacteria > Bacillati > Actinomycetota > Actinomycetes > Micrococcales > Micrococcaceae > Paenarthrobacter > Paenarthrobacter sp. C1. The sequence goes on from NZ_CP186052.1 coordinate 3,207,586, forward strand.
GGACACCCCCAACAACCCCGGCCCACCGGTCTTCGAAGCTACCAGCACTGCCACTGACCTCAATACGCAGTTGACCGGCCTGCTTGAGCTGGTGGCAGCAAGAGACCAGCAGGCATTCGCCGAGTTCTATGCACTGACCTCGCGGCGTGTTTTCGGCATGGCCAGGCGCGTGCTCATAGACCCGGACCTCAGTGAGGACGCCACCCAGGAGGTTTACATCCAGGTGTGGCAGGGTGCGGCCAATTTCGACCGCAGCGCGGGAACGCCGCTTGCGTGGCTCATGACCATCGCCCATCGCCGGGCCATCGACCGTGTGCGGGCTGTCCAGGCAGCCACAGACCGCGAGGCCCGCTACGGCGCCGCCAGCCAGGACCTGGACCGGGACCTGGTGGCCGAGGAAGCAGACAGCAACCTCGAGGCCGAAGCCGTCAGCCGCTGCCTCGGTACCTTGACGGACACCCAGCGTGAATCCGTCCGTCTGGCCTATTATGGCGGGCTGACCTACCGGGAAGTGGCTGAACATCTCGGCGCGGCCGTGCCGACCATCAAATCGCGCATCCGCGACGGATTGCTGCGCCTGAAGACCTGCCTGGGGGTGGGCTGATATGACTGAGAACTCCGGTGGAGGCTTTATCCGCAGAATGTTTGCCAACGACATCGCTACAGATCTCGCTGAGGGCCGAGTGCTTGAACTCGCTGAGATCTACGCCCTGGACGCCGTCAGTGACGACGAACGGGCCATGATTGACGACTACGTCAAGGACGCTCCCGAGGGAGCCGAGTTCTTCCAGCGGGTCCGCGAGGCACGCGAAACCCTGGCGGTGAGCTTCACCGCCCAGGACGAGCCTCCCGCAGGCCTCTTCGGGAACATCATGGAACGGATAACCCAGGAGGCAACGGCCCCGGCAGCTGCGGAACCGGCGGCACCGGCCGCGGTGAGTCCCGCCGTCGACGACCTCGCAGCGGCGAGGGCCAAACGCGAAGTGCGGCAGCGGGCCGGCGGTGCACGCCGCTGGATCGTGGGAGTGGCGGCAGCCGCAGTGATCGGCCTCGGCGGAATCGGCGTGGGCGCTTATGTCTCGGCGCAGAACGATCCCGTCAACCAGGTCCTGCAGGCGCAGGATGTGCAGAAGCAGTCCGCCCCTGTTCCCGGCGGCGGTACTGCCACGATTTCCGCGTCATCGGCCAAGGATTCGTTCGTGGTCCTGATGGACGGGGTGGCCCCCGCTCCTGAAGGCAAGGTCTACCAGCTGTGGACGCTGCCCAAGGACGGCTCCGCGCCGGTTCCGCAGGGCACCATGGACGCCCAGACGCTCTCGAAGCCGGCGGTGGTGAAGGGCTTGTCTTCGGCGTCGTCCGTTGCCATCACCGTTGAACCGGCCGGCGGGTCGCAGGCTCCCACGAGCGCTCCGGTCCTGGTGGTCGCCCTCAGCACCTGAGGCGCAAGGAATTAATGCACGACGGCGGCCGTCCCACCTTGGGGACGGCCGCCGTCATTGTTTGCCGGCTGGTTCCTGGAGCTACAACACCAGCGACAGGAGCATCACGAAGCCGAAGCCGACTACCGAAATCAGCGTCTCCATCACGGACCACGTTTTGAAGGTCTGGCCTACGGTGAGCCCGAAGAGCTCCTTGACCAGCCAGAACCCCGCATCATTGACGTGGGACAGGAACAGCGAACCCGCACCGATTGCCAACGCGAGCAACGCCGCATGGGTCGGACTCAGGCTGCTGGCCAGCGGCGCCACAATGCCCGCAGCTGTCACGGTTGCCACCGTGGCGGAGCCGGTTGCGAGGCGAAGCGCTACGGCAACGATGAAGCCCAGCACCAGGACGGACATGTTGGCGCCCTCGGCCCATTTCTTCACCGCGTCACCCACACCGGCACCGATCAGCGTTTGCTTGAAACCGCCGCCTGCGCCAACGATCAAGAGGATCGCAGCAATCGGACCAAGGCTCTCACCCAGCTTGGCCGTGATCCTGCTGCCCGTGAATCCCACGGCATAGCCGAAGGTCACGATGGCCACCAGGACCGCGAGGGTCATGGCCACCAGCGGCTGGCCGACGAAGTCGAAGAAGATCCGGATGGCCGGTGCGGTGTCAGGATTTGGCCAGATGATGCCGCCCAGGGCCTTCAGCAGCATCAGGACGACCGGGAAGATGATGGTCAGCAGGGTGACCACGAACGAAGGTTGGCGCTTGACCTCGCTGAGGTCCGTCGTGTGCTGGGTATCAATACCGCCAGCCACAGCCGGCGCATCGACAGGAACCCAGCGTGCAGCCAGACGCGAAAACAGCGGGCCACAGATGATGACTGTGGGGATTGCCACCAGGATGCCCAGGCCGAGGGTAGTTCCAAGTTCGGCCTTCACAGCACTGATGGCGATCAACGGTCCCGGGTGCGGAGGCACAAGCCCATGCAGTACGGACAGGCCGGCCAGCGCCGGGATCGCGATCCTCATGAGTTTCATCTTGGATCGCTGCGTCACCAGCACAATCACGGGCAGCAGCAGGACGAGCCCGATCTCGAAGAACATCGGCAAGCCGATGATGACGGCCACCAGCGTGATCATCCAGACCAGCTTGTTGCCGCTTGCCTTGGCAAGCAGGGTGTCCACGACGCGGTTTGCTCCGCCGGAATCCGCGAGCAGCTTCCCCAGCATGGCACCGAGGGCGATCAGCAGCCCGACCTCCTTGAGGACACCTCCCACACCGTCCTCGAAGTTGGTGATGACCTTGCCCAGTTCAACACCGGACGCCAGGCCAACGAAGGCGGAACCCAGGACGAGGGCCAGGAACGGATGAAGCTTGAGTTTGGCGATCAGCACCACGATCAGGGCAATGCCCAGCGCTGCCACCACAAGCAGTTGGGTGTCGTGCCCGGTCCATTCCTGCACCTGCGCTGCCGTCTGGAGGGCAATCACTTAACGCCCGCTTCGGAGTCCCCGGTCACAGGGTGCAGCCCCAGGCGTTCAATGACCTCTTCAGCTTCTTCGGCAGGAGAGGCCGAAACGCACAGCGAGATGTAGTTCTCGTCTTCCGTGGGTTCCTCCAGCGCCTCGAACTGCGATTCCAGAAGCGACGGCGGCATGAAGTGTCCATGCCGGGAAGCGAGACGGTCGGAAATCTTGTCCTTGCTTCCCTGCAGGAACACGAACACCACGCCTTCGCCCCGGAGCACGTCACGGTACTTCTTTTTCAGGGCTGAACACGTGATGATGGCCGGCACTCCGGCATCAGCACGCTCTCGAATCCACTCCGAGATGATGCCGAGCCAGGGCCAGCGGTCCTCGTCAGTGAGCGCCTGGCCCGAGTGCATCTTGGCTACGTTCGCTTCGGGGTGCAGATCGTCGCCTTCGGCCAGATCCCATCCCAGTTTGCCGGCCAGTACGCCGGCCACGGTGGACTTCCCTGAGCCGGAGACTCCCATAATCACCAGCACGGGTTGTTGCGCAGTCTTCGCCATCAAAGTCTGCCTTCCTCGAATAAATATGATTTAACCGAGATCAAGCATATGACACGGGTTACACCACGGCAACGTCAGAAGCCGGCGATGGTACTGGACCCGTTGACTGACACCACGTGGAATGCCTCAGCGCTGGTTCCCGAAGGGAGGCCGCCCCGCTCTCCATTCGCCAGCATCATTCCCCGGACCACCCGCTCCATCCCGGCGACATCGGGGTGCTGGCTGGCGTGAACCCGAATGGCCTCGATCTTGGCCTCCACATGGGCGGATACGTCCACAAAATGGTTCTCCCTGGACTCCGGACTCGAGATGAACCACAGCCACGGAAGCTTGTAGGCGGCAAGGCCGGCCTCCGCCAGTTCGGGGTACGCGAACGGATTCTCGACTGCGGGATATACCGCCCGGGTCACCGCCTCCCCCGCGGCCAAATGGTCGGGGTGGCTCTTTTGAAGACGGTCCCAGTTGCGTTCCGGGTGCATGGTCAGCACAATGTCCGGGCGGATTTCGCGGATAAGCTTCACCACCTGCTTGATGACGCCGTGTGACGGTTCCAGATAGCCGTCGCGCTCGTGAAGATAGTGGATATCCGTGACACCCACCAGCGCGGCAGCCCGTTGCTGCTCCTCGGCCCGAAGCTCAATGATCCTGGCACGGTCCGCGGGATCAAAACCGCCGGCGTCGCCGTCGGTCATGATGCAATAGCTGACCTGGACGCCCGCGGCCGTCCACGCGGCGATGGTTCCTGCGGCACCGAAATCAATGTCATCAGGATGGGCAGTAAAACAAAGCACCCGCTCGACGCGCTCCGTGGAGGCATCGAACGGGCTCTTTGCTGACGTGGCGTCAGTGGGCAAAGGGATCAGCCTTTCCGCTTCTTGATTTCGGCCGTGGCCTGCGGGATGACCTTGAACAGGTCACCGATGATGCCGTAGTCGGCGATTTCGAACACCGGAGACTCGGCGTCCTTGTTGACGGCGACAATCACCTTGGACGTCTGCATGCCGGCCTTCTGCTGGATGGCTCCGGAGATCCCGGCGGAAATGTACAGCTGCGGCGAAACCGTGACACCGGTCTGGCCCACCTGGGCATCGTGGCCGATCCATCCGGCGTCCGTGGCGGCGCGGGAAGCGCCCACAGCGGCACCGAGGGCGTCCGCAAGCTCTTCCAACGGACCGAAGTCGCCGTCCACGCCGCGGCCACCGGCCACCACAATCCTGGCTTCGCTGAGATCCGGGCGGCCACTGACCGGTTTCTCGGCCCGTGCCGAAATACGGGCCGCATTCGCAACGGCGTCGCCGGGGACGTCCACCGTCGCCGTGGCGGGGGCAGCTGCAGCGCCGGCAGGTGCGGGTTCAACGTTGTTGGCCTTGACCGAAAGGACCGTCACTGCTGTTGTGGCCTTCGCGGAGGTGTTGTACGAGCCGGCCAGGACCGACTTGTGCGCGGTTCCGTCAGGCTCCACTCCCACAACATCCGTGATGACTCCGGCGTTCAGCTTGATGCCAAGCCTGGCGGCGATCTCCTTGCCTTCAGGAGAGTTGTCGAGCAGGACGGCCGTGGCTCCGGACGCTGCGGCGGCGGCAGCCAGGTAGGCAGCCTTGGGACCCACGAGGTAGTTATCGAGGTCGTCCGTCGACGGCCGGTAGACCGTCGTGGCGCCGTAGGCACCCAAGGTGGCGGCGACGTCGTCGGACAACTCGCCGGTGAACGCGACGGCGGTCTCCCCCAGCGAGCGGGCGATGGTCAGGAGCTCCAGGCTGCTCTTCTTGAGAGCGGCTCCCGGGTTGTCAATGAAAACAAGTGCATTTGCCATGGTTGGAGTCCCCTTTAGAGCAGCTTCTGGGCGGCAAGGAAGTCGACCAGCTTGATGCCAGCGTCGCCTTCGTCGGTGATGATGGTGCCGGCAGTGCGCGGCGGCCGCGCTTCGGCGGACTCAACCACGGTCCAGGACCCGGCGAGGCCAACCTGCGAGGCGTCCACACCGATGTCGGACAGCGCCAGGGAGGTGATCTTTTTCTTCTTGGCCGCCAGGATGCCCTTGAAGTTGGGATAGCGGGGCTCGTTGATCTGGTCAGTCACCGAAACAACGGCCGGAAGCGCAGCCTCAACCGTCTCCGAGTAGGGACCTGCGTCCCGGCGTGCCGTGACCCGGCCGCCCGCGATCTCCAGGCTGGACGCGAAGGTCACCTGCGGGAGGGACAAACGCTCGGCCAGCTGGGCCGGGACCAGCGACGTCTCACCGTCGGTGGATGCCATGCCCGTCAGGACCAGGTCCACCGGACGTCCGTCGGCCGAGAGGTGCCGGATCGCAGCGGCAAGCGCCAGCGACGTGGCAGCAGCATCCGAGCCTGCCAAAGCGTCATCGCTGAGGTGGACTCCCGAATATGCGCCGATCTGCAGCGACTTCTTGACCGCGTTGACCGCACCCGACGGGCCCATGCTCAGGGCAATGACCTCGTTGCCCGCTTTCGGTCCGCCGCGTTCCTCGGCCAGCTGCAATGCTGCCTCGAGGGCATACTCGTCCAATTCGGACAGGATGCTCTCTTCACGGTCGGTTGTGTTGGCAGGTCCGGTGATATGCCGGTCGAACTGCGCGTCCGGGACGTGCTTGACCAGAACGACAATCTTCAATGTCTCTTCCACTGTCTTCGAAGCAGCCTTCCATGCTTGTGGACGGCCAACCGCAACAGCGTGGCCGTGAATTGCCCAGCGCGTGGGCTCGTCCTAGCTAAGCATATTGCCCGCAGAAAACCACTCCCAGCGTTAACCCCTGTTTCAGTCCTGCGGAACCACGCCGGGACGGCACGACGACGGCCCGCACCTCAAAGGTGCCGGCCGTCGTCATGGTTTGCCTCTCCCGGGCCTTACTGCTGCGCCGCGTCGAGGGTGACCTCGACTTCCTGGCTCTGGCCACCACGCTGGATGGTGACCTTGACCTTGGCGCCTGCGGGCTGCTCCCGCACCGCTGCAGTCAACTGGTTGGGATCGCTGACAGCGTAGTCACCGAACTTCGTGACGACGTCCCCAACCTTGATGCCGGCCTTTGCTGCGGCAGAACCGGAGGTCACCGAGGCAACCTCCGCGCCCACGCTGAACCCTGAGTCGCTGCTGGTCGCAGACTTCGCCCGGACCGAAACACCGAACTGGCCGTGGCTGGCCTTGCCGGAATCGATGATTTCCTGGGCCACGCGCTTGGCATGGTTGATCGGGATGCTGAAGCCCACGCCGATGTTGCCGCTCGACGAATCGGACGTGCCGCTGCCGGCGGATGCAATGGCGACGTTGACGCCGATGATCTCGCCCTTGCTGTTCACCAACGCGCCGCCCGAGTTGCCCGGGTTGATCGCAGCATCCGTCTGGATCACGTTGATGGCAATGGAACCTTCGTTGGCGGTGGACTGACCCTGCTGGCCGTTCGGCGGCGCAAACTGGAAGCCCTGGTCGCCGCCCTGCGAATTGTCGGTGCCCTCCTTCGGCGCTGCCGAGGAAGCCACGCTGATGGTGCGGTTGAGGGTGGAGACAATACCGTCCGTCACCGTACCGGTCAGGCCCAAGGGCGAACCGATTGCGACGGCGGTGTCCCCCACGTTGATCTTCGACGAGTCACCCAGGGTGGCAGGAACCAAACCCGAGGCGTCGCTGACCTTGATGACGGCGAGGTCGGACAACGGATCCGTTCCGACAACGGTTGCCTTCAGGACCTTGCCTTCGCTGGTACGGACCTCGATGGCGGCGTTGGACGTAGCGCCGTCCAAGGTCACGACGTGGGTGTTGGTGAGGATATGGCCCTGATCGTCCAGGATGACTCCGGACCCGGTTCCGCCTTCATTTCCGCTGGTGGCCTTGATGGTGACCACGCTGGGTGAAGCCTTGGCGGCCGCGGCGGTGATCACGTTGACATCATCCTTGTTGTTCACGATGACGGTGCTGGACTGGCCACCCGTGGACGCTGCCGGCGCGGGGTTGTCCCACAACGCGTTGCTGCCCGCGACAACTCCACCGCCAATGAGGCCCGCTGCGAGCATGCTCGCCACAAGTGTTCCCACTCCGAACGCGGGCTTGCGTTTGGTGGTTACGGTCGCGTGCTGGACTCCCTGAGCGTGCTGGCCCTGGGGGTGCTGGCCCTGGGTGCTCTGGAACTGTGTGCCGGGGTTGTTGCCGCCCGGGTTTGCTCCGCCACCGTAGAAGGGCTGGTGCTGCGGGTAGTTGGGGCGCTGCGCCGGATCCTGATGCTGTGGAGTGCCGTAGTAGGGCTGCTGGTTCTGCGGCTGGCCTTGCTGCTGGCCATGGCCCTGCTGCTGGTCCTGCTGCTGGTCCTGGGCCTGCGGCTGGAACGCCGGCAGGGGCGTCGTGGCCTGGGACGCGCCATCCGCGCCCTGGTTTTGCCCTGAAGTCCAGGCAGGTTGCTGCTGGGCGCCATCGTTGTGCCCGCTGGCATCATTGTGCTGGCCCGACGTTGCATGGGGCTGTGATGGCTCTCGACCTTCCGGTCCGTTGCCCTGCGCTGGGTTCTCCGTCATGGGTCTTCCTTTCGTCCTCGTCTTCAACAACTATGTACCCAATAACTGGAACAAAAGGGGACGTTCGCTGGGAGCTTCCTGAAAGGCTAAGGTCTGCGCTTGCGGGGCCGCCTAGATGCCTCTCAACGAGGCAACAATCCATGTTTCTCCTATATTTCGCTGGTGGCATATTCACCCCTGTGGACGGGCCATGGGGTGCACCATAGAATCAAGAGGAATTGCCACAGCGACCTGCGGCTTTACACCATGCGTGGGGGCGCTGAGCATTCTGTGACGATTGGTACGCCTTGTTCCAGTCGCAGACGTGCTGAAGGGTTGCACATGCGGTCAATATTTAAACGCGTACTCGCTGTCATTGGCGTGGCTGGATTGTTGGCCCTACCGGCCGGCGCGGCTTGGGCGGAGAGCCCGGTGACGCTTGATCCCACCACCAAGATCGTGGATTCCGCGGGAGTACTGGGTGGTGACAAGGCGAAGGTCGAAGAAGCCATCCAGAAACTTGGCAAGGATCACGCCATGACGCTGCACGCGGTCTTCGTCAAGAAGTTCGAGAATCCCACCGATCGCGTGCAATGGACCCAGGATGTGGCCGAGAAGGCGCAGCTGGGTCCCAATGCTCTGGTTCTCGCTGTTGCTACCGACACGCGGCAGTACCAGCTGAGCAAGCCCAGCAACAGCAAAATCACTAACGCCCAACGGGACACAATCACCAGCAAGGCCATTGACCCCCAGCTGCGCGCTGGCAACTACGCCCAAGCAGTCATCGACGCTGCCGCAGCCATTGGCGACGCAGCAGGCGGCGGCAGTGGAACCGTCCCCAATGGGAGTGCCGGTGTTGGAGTCCTCGTCGGGGTGGGTGTCGTGGCGGCCGGTGGTGCCGGTACATACCTTTACCTTCGTAACCGACGCAAGAAGGGCGGAACCAAGGCTGTCAGCGGCAGCTACGGACCGCAAGGCGAACAACTTGACCCGCTCGCGGGACTCAGCATCCCGGAACTGCGTCAGAAGAGCGGCTCGCTGCTCATCGAAGCAGACGACGCCATCCGCTCCAGCGAACAGGAGCTGGGCTTTGCGCAGGCGCAGTACGGTGACACCGCGATTGGCAACTTCACCAAGGCCCTGGAAGAGGCCAAGGGCCACATGACGGAGTCCTTCAAGCTTCAGCAACAACTGGACGACCATATCCCGGACACTGAAGAACAGCAGCGCAGCTGGCTCGGCGAGATCATCCGTCGTTCCGAAGCAGCCCTGGCGTCGTTGCGTGACCAGAAGGCTGACTTCGACTCCCTGCGCGAACTGGAAAAAAACGCGCCGCAGGCCTTGGCAGCAGTGACGGCCGGGGCGAAGGAAGCCGACGCCAAGATCGCCAACGCCGAGCAGGCCCTTGACGGTCTCAGGGCCAAGTACGCAGAATCCGCGTTGACCCAGGTCTCCGACAACATTTTGCAGGCCAAGGAACGCCTGGCGTTCGTCCAGAACGCAGCAACCACGGCACAGGAGAAGCTGACAGCTGGCGAGAGCAGCATGGCAGCAGTTGCCGTTCGCGCTGCTGAGGAAAGCCTTCACCAGACCAACATCCTGATCGAGGCCATCTCCAAGACTGCCGGCAGCCTGGATGAAGCACGCGCCTCCCTCGATGGTGCCGTAGCCGAGACCAGCCAGGACCTCGCCCAAGCCCGGGCGATGATCCAATCGGGTGCCCATCCTGAACTCGCGGGCCCGGTGGCCGGAGTGGAAGCTGCCCTGACGCAGGTGAAGACCGAAATCCAAGGCGGCAAGATCGATCCCATTGCCACCCTCAGCCGTGTTGAGTCGGCCCACCAGGCCTTGGACCAGTCCTTGTCCGGGATCCGTGATCAGCAGGAGCAGGCCCGCCGCGCGCAGGCTTCACTGCAGCAAACCATCATGGCTGCACAGGCCCAGATCAGTGCGACCTCGGACTACATCACGGCTCGCCGTGGTGGCGTTGGTACCGAAGCAAGGACACGGCTGGCCGAAGCTCAGCGCAATCTCGACTACGCCCTGTCCATCTCCCGCAATGACCCGGTGACCGCGCTGACCTACGCTCAGCAGGCCCACTCGCTGGCGGCACAGGCCGCCCAGCTCGCACAATCCGATGTCGACCAGTTCGGCTACGCCGACCAAGGCTATGGCCGCGGCGGCATGTTTGGCGGCGGAGGCGGTGGCGGGGGCCTTGGCGGCGCAATCCTAGGTGGAATCCTCATCAACTCCATCCTGAATGGCGGCGGAGGTGGCTGGGGCGGCGGCCACAACAGCGGCGGCGGTGACGGCGGCTTCTTTGGCGGCGGCGGTGACTCCGGTGGAGGCTTCGACGGCGGCGGCTGGGGTGGCGACGGCGGCGGCGGTGGCGACTTCTAGACCTAGAGACTAAGTGGGGTCCGTGCCCCGCATAGAAGCGGTACAACAACTGATCACTGAATTCAGTGGGCATCACTGAGCAGGACGAAAGGCAACACCATGGTTAAGCAGTCCATTTTCGGTCGGATCTCGCAGCTGGCAAAGGCCAACATCAACGCCTTGCTTGACCAAGCAGAAGACCCGCAGAAAATGCTGGACCAGATGGTCCGCGACTACACGAACAACATTGCCGAAGCCGAGTCCGCCGTGGCACAGACCATCGGCAACCTCCGGATGCTGCAGGCGGACTACAACGAGGACATCAAGAACGCACAGGACTGGGGCAACAAAGCCTTGGCCGCGTCCCGGAAAGCCGACGAGTACCGCGCGGCCGGCGACACCGTGGATGCCCAGAAGTTCGACAACCTGGCCAAGGTGGCCATCCAGCGCCAGATGACCGCAGAGTCTGAGGCAAAGGCGGCCGAACCGAGCATTGCGTCCCAGACCGAGGTCGTGGACAAGCTCAAGACCGGTCTTGACCAGATGAAGAACAAGCTCAACCAGCTCACCGCCAAGCGCAATGAGCTGGTGGCACGTTCCAAGACGGCTGCCGCGCAGTCCCAGGTACACGATGCCCTCAAGAGCATCGACATCATGGATCCCACGAGCGAGGTTGGCCGCTTCGAGGAAAAGATCCGCCGGGAAGAGGCCAAGGTCCTCGGCCAGCAGGAGCTTGCCAGCTCCAGTCTCGACGCACAATTCAACCAGCTTGAGGACCTTGGTGAGCAGACGGAGATCGAAGCCCGTCTTGCTGCACTGAAGTCCGGCGGCTCCAAGCCGGCAATCGGCGCCGGAGCCCCTGCATCCGCCGAGGCGACGGTCGACGAAGCTGACTTCGACAAACTCTAGGCCGAACGGGAGGGTACCCCCTTCCACGCGTTGCTGACAGCCAAGTGGGCAGGATCCCGAGGGATCCTGCCCACCTCGTTTTAAGCGCTGGCCGCCTGTCCTTCGGTGGATGACGGCGTTTCTTGCCCCGGGCTGGCATCTGTTGCAACCTCGGCGCGAATTTCGAATCCCTTCGGATGGAAATAGGTCACTGTGCACTCCAGGACCTCTCCATGGGGTCCAAGCGTGGTCCTTTCGAGCCTGGGCACCATCGCAAACCCACGCACGTTCAGAGCGTCTGCAAGGTGCTCAGGGGGTGCATGCATGGTCACGGTGATCTCGGCGCGATGGAGGGGCTTCAGCGTTCTGTCCTGGATGACCTGGTAGATGGAATTCCGCTCGGCGTCAGCCAAGCTGATGTGCCGCCCAATATGTGAGGGAATGAAAATCTCCGCAATTGCGTACGGCCACCCAGCGCTCGAGTAGGAACGTCGGATTACCAAGACCAGGTTGTCATCGGAAACCAATTTCGCTGGAACACTGCGGTCCTTTTCCATCCATTTGTATTCGATGAGCCCCTTGACGGTCTTCATGCCGGCAGCGGTAAAGGTTTCCATGAAGGGTGCCAGTCGATTCAGCATCTTCACCGGGCGCTGGGCCATCACGAAAGTGCCCTTCCCCTGCCGACGGACCAGCAGCCCCTTGGACACCAGCGTTTCGATTGCCTTCCGGACAGTCGTTCGGCTGATCCCATATTCGTCCATGAGGGCCTCTTCGGTTGGAATGCGCGATCCCGGTTCCAGACGGCTCACTTGGTCCGTCAGGACGTCAGCCACCTGCTGGTACACCGCTACAGGGCTGTCCCTCTGAAGTGTTTTGTGCTCGGGGCCTGAGTTGACGTCACCATTGACCATAAGGCTGTCCCATCGAAGAATTTTTCCTGCCTCAGCAAATCCGGATTCGATGCTAGCACCCACGTCGTCAACGACATCTTTCAGCGCCCTGGGTTAAACAAAAGATCCGGACCAGTTTCACTGATCCGGATCTTTCTCCAGTTGCGGGGACAGGATTTGAACCTGTGACCTCTGGGTTATGAGCCCAGCGAGCTACCGAACTGCTCCACCCCGCGTCGCAAGAACAACTCTACCCCACGGTTCAGGGTGTCTCTGACCATGGGCCTTCAAAGGTGCCGCAGATCACGCTGCAGTCTTGGTCCACATGAGCGAGGGTTGCGCCCAAACACGCGGGATGCGACCGAGGGTTGCGCCCAAACAGCCGGAACGTGAGCAAGGGTTGGGAGCAAACACGCGGGATGTGAGCGAGGGTTGCGCCCAAACAGCCGGGACGTGAGCAAGGGTTGCGCCCAAACAGCCGGGACGTGAGCAAGGGTTGCGCCCAAACAGCCGGGACGTGAGCAAGAGTTGGGAGCAAACACGCGGGACGTGAGCAAGGGTTGGGAGCAAACACGCGGGACGTGAGCGAGGGTTGGGGGCAAACACGCGGGACGTGAGCAAGGGTTGGAGGCAAAACAAAAGGTCCGGATCAGCTATAACTGATCCGGACCTTTTCTCCAGTTGCGGGGACAGGATTTGAACCTGTGACCTCTGGGTTATGAGCCCAGCGAGCTACCGAACTGCTCCACCCCGCGTCGCAAGAACAACATTACCGTCCGGTGAATGGCAGACCAAATCCTGGCGACGTGATGTGCATCTCCCCCCCGCCTCACGGATGGTCGGCACGTGCAAAAAAGGCCGGCACCCGCTCCATAAGGAGCGGGTGCCGGCCTTCAATCGACGCGCGGCCTTAGCTGCTCGGCGATGGTGACGGCGTCGCGCTTGGAGTAGCTGACGGCGTCGACGTTGTCCCCAGTCGGGCTTCAGCGTCCATGGCCTTCTTCAAGGCTTCTGACAGCTTGTTCTGCTGTTCGCCGTAACCGGCAAAGTCACCCTTGGCAAGGGCTCCTTGACCGTCCTGGATGGCCTTGTTGGCCGCCTCCAAGGCTGCCTTGAGGTCAGCCTTGGCATCCGTAGGTCCGGCTGGCGGGGTAGTTGTTCCCGGGGGCGTGGTGGGCGTCTGGCCATTATTGGCCGAGTCGCCCGCCGTTGCTCCGGAGTTGCCGCCGAACAGTTGGTCCAGGGCCGCGTCAAGCGTCGGCGCAAAACCGATCTTGTCGCCGAAGGCAACCAAGACACGCTGCAGTGTCGGATAGGACGTCTCACCCGTGGATTTCAGGTAGACAGGCTGGACATACAGCAGGCCGCCACCGACGGGCAAGGTGAGCAGGTTGCCGTTCAGAACGTCGGACGCACCCTGGCGCAGGAGGTTCAACGCCTGTGACACTGTGGGGTCCGAGTTGAACTTGTTCTGTGCCTGTCCCGGACCAGGAACCTGTGTGTCGGTTGGCAGTTGCAGGAGCCGCAGCTTGCCGTAGCTGTCTGCCTTGACGCCCTTGACGTTGCCGGCGTCGGAATCTGCCGCAAGGAAGCCGTACAGAATGTTCCTGGCGTTTCCGTTCACGGTTTGCGGGATGAACGACGAGGTCAGCTGGAACGCAGGCTTCTCCTGGTCAGGCATCTGCAGGGACATGTAGAACGGCGGCTGCTTTACTGCCTCGGAAACGGTGGGATCGTTCGGAACGCTCCACGCGTCGTTGTTCTGGTAGAAGTTGTCAGGATCCGTCACGTGGTAGCGGCCCAGGAGTTCACGCTGGACCTTGAAGAGATCCTCCGGGTAGCGGACGTGGCTCATGAGGTCGCCGGACATCTCCGAGTACGGCTTGATGGTGGTCGGGAAAACCTTCTGCCATGCCTTCAGGATGGGGTCCTGGTCGTCCCAGGCGTAGAGGTTTACCGAACCGTCGTAGGCATCAACCGTGGCCTTGACCGAGTTCCTGATGTAGTTCACGGAGCTGTTCGGCAGGGCAACGGTCCGACCGGCGCTGGTCTGCGAGTCAGCCGTGGCGTTCTGCAGCTGCTGCGGCTGCGAATACGGGAAGTACTGGCTGGTGGTGTAGCCGTCGACAATCCATTTCACGCGGCCGTCAACCACTGCCGGGTAGGCATTGCCGTCCACCGTCAGGTAGGGAGCAAGTTTCTCCACCCGTTCGCGGGGATTGCGGTCGTAGAGAATCTGCGATTCAGCGTTGACGCCGTCCGAGAGCAACAGGTCCGAAGACTGGAACTTGATGGAGTAGAGGATCCGGTTGAGCCAGTTGCCCACGTTCGGGCCACCATTGCCATTGAAGGTGTACTGCGTCTCTCCCCCGCCTTCGCGGCTCGCCGGACGGTCCTGCTCGCGGTTCGGAGCGCCATCCGGGGCACCAACAATCGAGTACTCGGGCGAGTTCTCACCGAAGTAGATCCGGGGCTCGTAGGTAGTGTCGTTGCCCAGGACACCGTTGGACGGAATGCCGGACTGCAGGAACTCGGGCTTGCCGTCAGCGGTAAACTTGTTGCCCTTTGCAGCCACCACGCCATAGCCGTGCGTGTACACGATGTGCCTGTTGACCCAGGTCTGCTGGTTCGCGCTCAGGCCGTCGGGATTCAGTTCACGGACTGCAATCACCGTGTCCTGGACCTTGCCGTCCACCATGTAGCGGTCGACGTTCAAGGTCTGCGGGAACTGGTAGTACGGGCGGAACTGCTCAAGCTGGGCAAAGGCCGATGAGATGAGGTTCGGGTCAAGGAGCCGGATGTTGGCTGCGGTCTGCGCGTCCGCGGCCAATGCACCGGCCGTCGCCGTCGTCGTGGCGTTGTAGGCGGAGACATCAATCTTGTCCAGGCCGTAGGCAGACCGCGTCATGTTGATGTTGCGGTCGATGAATTCCCGCTCAAGGGTGTTCTCCGAGGGGCGGACCTGGAACTGCTGGATAACCCAGGGGTAGACGCCGCCGGCGAGGATCGCCGTGATTACCAGCATCGCGGTACCAATGACCGGCAAGCGCCATCGGCCGATCACCGCAGCAATAATGAACAGGATGGCTACCAAAGCCGCGGCAACTGCGAGGATCGCCTTCGTGGGCACCACGGCATTGACGTCCGTGTACAAGGCGCCGGCCCAGCGGCCGGAGTTGCTCTGGACGGTGGTGTACCTGTCCAGCCAGAAGTTGACGCCCAGCAGGATCAGGAAGAGCGCGCCCGTCACCGCAATGTGGATCTGCGCTGCACGGCTGGTGAAGATGCCCCGCTCCATGAGGCGGATGCTGCCATAGAGATAGTGGGTGAGGATGCCGGCGATGCCGGCCACCACGGTAATACTGATGAGGAACCCGGTGACGAAACCCAGGAACGGCAACGACATCAGGTAAAAGCTGATGTCGAGGTTGAACAGGGGGTCCGTTTGGCCGAAGGGCTCCTGGTTGAAGAACAACAAGGCTTTTTGCCATTGGCTGGCTGCCGCGCTTCCGGCAAAGAGTCCGAAGAGAATAGGCAGGCCGATCATGACCACCCGACGGACAGGCTCGAGCTGCGCCTGGTAGCGGTTGAGGTTATCCCGGGACTCCGCATCAGGAGCGTAGACGGGGCGTGAACGGTACGCGATCCTGATGGCAAAGAAGACCGCTGCGAACATCATGGCGAAACCGACCAGGAACGTGATGATCCTGGCAAGATTCTCCCGAAGATAAACTTCGAAGAAACCAAGCTGCTGGTACCAGAGGACGTCAGTCCACACATTGGCGAAGAAAATGAACCCGACGACGGCCACGGCCACGACAATGAGCGTCGGAGTCAGGGCACCTCGTCTCAGCGGTGATCTTCCGGGCGGGTTGGAGCTGGCGGGACGGGACAAACTCTGTACCTCATTGGTGTCAGTGAACAGTCGGTGTGCGAGTACTTGACATTCTCTGCCGCTGGGATATGGCGGAGGCCGTCATATATGCCACGAGTGGCGGTGGAGCTAAGTTCCACCGCCAGTCTAGTTGTTTGTGCAGGTGGGAAGGCCCGCCGTGTCCTGTCCGGACCCGAGTCGCTCCACGGCAGCGGTCGCGTCGGCCAACGTCTCCACTTTGACGACCTGAAGTCCATCCGGGACATGCCCAACGACGTCGGAACAATTCGCCGCCGGAGCCAGGAACATAGTGGCTCCGTGCTGGCGGGCACCGATCATCTTCTGCGCAATGCCGCCAATCGCGCCCACGTTTCCGTCGGCGGTGATGGTGCCTGTGCCGGCGATGTGTTTGCCCCCGGTCAGATCACCCGGTGTCAGGTTGTCCACGATCCCCAAAGCGAACATCATTCCCGCACTGGGACCTCCAACGTTGTCCAGCGAAATGCTGACATCAAAAGGAAAGGTGAAATCGCTCGACAACAGCACCCCGAGGACATACCGGTCAGCCTGGTTCATGGTGGGGGTAACTGTTTCGGTGACGAGGGCGCCGTTCCGCTCCACCCCGACGGCGACCGGAGCACCCGCGCCCGCGGCAAGTTCGGCCTGCACTACGGCCATCGAGGTGATGGCCTTCCCGTTGATGGTCTTCAGGCGGTCACCTTCCTTGATCTTGCCGGCGGACGGCGAAGGGTCCGACAATCCGGCAACATCCAGCCGCTGCTCAAAGGGAATATCCAGCTGCCGCAACGCTGCGGCCACTGCATTCTCCTGAGATGTCTCCATGTCGATTTCGCCCTGCTGGACCGTCTGCTCTGCAGTGGTGCCCTTGGGATAAATGAGTTCCTCGGGGTAGATCGCCTTGGAACTGTCGAGCCAGGCACGGAAGACATCGAAAATAGTGGCGGGAGTCTTGGGACCGCCGGTCATGACCACGGTAGTGAGGTCAAGGTTCCCTTTGGCCGGGAACGCCTCGTGGCCGGAAATGCTGATGACCGGCTTGTCACCGTCCTTGCCCAGAGTATTGAACGTCGGGCCGGCCGACTCAATGACGTACGGGACCGGCAACGCGGCCGCCCCGATGCCGAGGCCCAAAGCCAGCAGCCCTGAAATCACCATGATCATGTAGCGGCCGTTACCCGGAGGTGCGGGAGGCACCGTGGAGGGATCGGCGTCGGACTTTTGACGCGGATCCTGGCTCTGGCGCGAGGTAAAGGAGCCCTCGGGGCTGGGTGAAGTAAGCATTGAGGCCTCTCTTTTTCCGGCATGGCGTGACCGGTTCCTATGGCTTGCTCCCGCCGCAGGCGGCGGCAGCACATACCAAACATCAACACTACGCGGTACGGCGCAGCTGTACTGCTTTGCCTACAGCGAACGACGCCGCGTCCGGGCAGACAGCTTTCCGGCCGCGCGGTACGGTGAAAGAGATCACCAGCCAGTTCGACGATCGGCGGCACCATGACTTCCAACCCAAACAACCCGTCCAACGACGACGAGACTCCCAAGGATCCCCTGGCAGAAATGCTGCAGAACCTCATGGGCGGACAGGGCATGGGCAACATCGATCCCGCTGAACTGGCCAAGGCTGCGGGCCTGCCCAACGATCCCCAGCTGCTCCAGCAAATGTTCGCCCAGGTCCAGGCCATGATGAGTTCCACCTCCGAGGGCCCCGTGAATTGGCAGCTTGCGCATGAGAACGCCCGCCGGGTGGCCGCCTCCAGCAGCGACCCATCGGTCACGGCCCAACAAGCCAGGGAAGTCGACGAAGCCCTGAGGCTCGCCGAATTATGGCTCGACCCCGTCACTGACCTGTCCGCCACAGGATTGATCGGACGCGGCTGGTCGCGCGCTGAATGGGTGGAAGCGACGCTTGGGACCTGGAAGCGGCTGACCGAACCGGTAGCGAACAGCGTTGCCAACGCTTTGTCCAATGCACTCACCCAACAAATGCCCGAGGAAATGAAGTCCATGATGGGCGGAGCCTCCTCCATGCTGCAGAACATGGGCGGAGCGATCTTCGGCATGCAGTTGGGCCAGGCAATCGGTGCCCTGTCCGCGGAAGTTGTCAGTTCCACTGATATCGGTGTCCCATTGGCGGACCTGGAAATGGCACTCCTGCCGGCGAACGTAGCCAAGTTCGGCGAAGGGCTCAGCCTGCCGGAGAACGACGTCCGTTTGTTCCTGGCCGTCCGTGAAGCAGCGCACGCCAGGTTGTTCGTGCAGGTTCCGTGGCTGCGTGGCCACTTGCTCGGTGCCATCGAGGCCTACGCCCGCGGCATCCACATCGACATGTCCCGCATTGAAGACCTGGCCCGGGATCTCGATCCCAGCAACCCCGAAGGCATCCAGGCGGCTCTGTCCCAGGGCGTCTTCACTCCGGAACGCACCCCCGTGCAGACGGCCGCCTTGGAAAAGCTTGAGACTGCCCTCGCTCTTGTCGAGGGTTGGGTGGACGAACTTACCGCTGAGGCCACCGACAAGGTCCTGCCCTCCGCGACCGCCCTGCGTGAGACCGTCCGACGCCGGCGCGCCACCGGTGGACCGGCAGAACATGCCTTCTCTTCACTGGTCGGCTTGGAGCTGCGTCCTCGACGCCTCAGGGAGGCTGCCACCTTGTGGGCCACCCTCAAGGAAGAGCGCGGCATCGCCGGACGCGATGCCATCTGGCACCATCCGGACCTGCTGCCCACCGGCGCCGACCTGGACGATCCCAAGGGCTTCTCCGAGCGCAGGCGCCTCGCCGAGGCAAGCGACAGTGAAGTGGACGATGCCCTTCAGAAACTGTTGGACGGCGGCTACGAAACAGCCGACGACGCTGGTGAAACCGAATCTTCCGACACCCCGGCCGACGAGCCTGACTCCGACGGCAACGATCCCCAGCCGCCGGTTAAATAACCGGGTCCCAAACACAACCGTCAGCAACGGTCGCCTCGAAAGGCGGCCGTTGCTGCTTTAATCCTCGTCCGAGGCTGTATCGGAGTGGTCTTCGGGGCCGGCTTCTCCGGTGAGCCCCCTCGACGTCGCGAAGGCCACTCCCTCCAGGAAGGCCTTGGCCCGCTGGGTCTCGGGGTAGGCATCAACCAACGACCAAAAGTGCGCGTTATGCCCTGCGACAAGCAAGTGCGCGAGCTCGTGTACCAGGACGTAATCAATCACCCACTGCGGCATGGGTTGGAGCTTGTTGGACAACCTGATGCTGCCATCTGCGGGCGTCGTCGAACCCCACCGCGAGTTCTGGTTACCGACCCAACGGACCGACGACGGGACAGCACGCCCGCCGAGGTAGGTACGCGAAAGATGCGCGGCGTGCTCAGCAAGTACTTCATCAGTTGCGGGGCGGCGCTTGCTCCTGCCGGACCGCTGCTCGCCTTGCTTCTTGAGTTTGACGAGCATGCGCCGTACCCATTCACGCTCCTGGGACTTGGTGAAGCTCGCCGGGATAGCGACCACGGCGTTGCCGTCTTCCCAAAATGCTGCGACCGTTCGACGCCGCCTTGTTGACCGGCGCACGACAACCGGAGCTCCGTCGTCGGTCACCTGGGGCACGTCGCGGTCCCCTGCCCGTGCGCCTGCCATCAGAGAACAGCGCTCTCCGCCAAGACCGCCAGGACAGCTTCGCCATAGCGCTCCAGCTTGGACGGTCCGATGCCGGCCAGGCCCGCCAGCTCTTCCAGGGAGGTCGGTTTGGCCTCGGCGATTGCCGTCAAGGTGGCGTCGGTGAAAACGACGTAGGCAGGGACATCGGCGGATTTTGCCTCGTCCTTGCGCCATTGCCGCAGGGCGTCGAACGTTTGTTCCTCGTAAGAGGGCGGGCATTGGTTGCAGCGTCCCACCTTCCGTTCAGCGCCGGTGGCGAGCATGCTTCCGCACACCCTGCACGACGCCGGTGCGGCAGCTTTCCTGCGCACCGGGCCTGTCCTGCTACGGGCATTTGCGGACGCCACGGAGTCGGGGCGAAGGCCGTCCAGGAACCTCGATGGTTTACGGTTGGCCCTCCCGCCGGGTGTGCGGGCCGTTGACCATGACAGGTTCAGGTGTTCACGTGCGCGGGTGATGCCCACGTAGAGCAACCGCCGTTCCTCGTCCACGTCTTCGGGCGTATCGGCGAAGGAGATCGGCATCAGGCCTTCGCTGAGGCCCACCAGGAACACTGCGTCCCATTCGAGGCCCTTGGCAGAGTGGAGCGAAGCAAGCGTGACACCCTGGACCGTCGGGGCATGTTGGGCCACGGAACGTTCCTGGAGCTCGTTGACGAACTCAGCCAACGTGAATGACTCACCGCGGCTCACAGCCAACTCGTCAGCCAGGGCAACCAGCGCGGCCAAAGACTCCCAGCGCTCACGGAGGGCTCCCCCGTTATGCGGCGCAGCTTCGGTGTATCCCAGGGACGCTACGATGTCCCGAACGATCTGGCCCAGGGGCTCCTGGGGGCCCTCCGCAACGGCCCGGGTGGCAGCCCGGAGTTGCAGGATGGCATCACGGACTTCCTTTCGGGCGAAGAACCGTTCACCACCACGAAGCTGGTAACCGATGCCCGCAGATGCCAACGCCTGTTCATAAGCCTCGGATTGACCATTGGTACGGAAAAGGATGGCTATCTCGCTGGCCTGGACCCCGGCATCGAGCAGCTCCTGGATCCTGCCTGCGACGACAGCTGCCTCGGCCTCGTCGTCCGGGCACTCCATGAACTTCGGTTCCGGACCGGACGGTCGTTGGGCCACGAGCTTGAGGGGCGGCGCCCATGCGGCATCGGCGACGGGTCCCCCGCTCCGCCGGGATCCGAGAAGATCGTTGGCCAGCTTCACGACCTGGGGTGTGGACCGGTAGTCACGGATGAGCTTGACCACGCTTGCACCAGGGAATTGGGTTTTGAATCCCAACAGGTGCTTGGGAGAGGCTCCTGTGAAGGAATAGATGGTCTGACTGGCGTCTCCGACCACGCACAACTCATCGCGGCCACCAAGCCATAAATCCAGGAGCCGCTGCTGGAGCGGGGAAACATCCTGGTACTCATCCACCACAAAATGCCGGTACTGCTCGCGAACGGTCGCAGCCACCTTGGGATCCTCCTGGAGAATTCCCACTGTAATGAGCAGGACATCTTCGAAATCGATGACGTTACGGTCAGTCTTGATGTCCTCGTATGCCTGGAAAACCCGCGAAACTGCCGTCAGGTCGAACCCGCCCGGTGTCCCACGGCCCTGGGCGTTCTCCAGGTAATTGGCGGGCGTCAGCATGGATACCTTTGCCCATTCGATCTCCGCCGCCAGGTCCCTGATGGAAGCGCGGTCCGTACTGAGGCGCAAGCGGCGGGAAGCCTCCGCGATCATGTTGGCCTTGTGGTCCAAGAGATTCGGCAAGGTACCGCCAATGGCTTGCGGCCAGAAAAACTGCAACTGCCTCAAAGCTGCGGCGTGGAAGGTGCGGGCCTGCACATTGGCCACGCCAAGATCGCGAAGCCTGCTGCGCATTTCGGCAGCGGCCCGCGCGGTGAATGTCACGGCCAGCAGCCGCTGAGGGCTGTAGACCCCTGAGTGGACACCGTAAGCGATGCGGTGGGTGATGGCACGGGTCTTTCCGGTACCAGCTCCGGCCAGCACGCACATGGGACCTGTCAGGGTACTTGCCACTTCACGTTGCTCGTCGTCCAAGCCGCCGAGGATGCGCTCCTCAAGTGAGCCACCGGCGTCGAAAAACACCTCTGTCACGGCTGGGGATCTTCGATGACGCCGCCGTACCAGTGCTCGATCAGGGAACGGGCAATCGAAAGCCGCGTGGAAATCGTGATCTCGCCGCTGAGCACAGCTTCCTGCAGCTCATCCCTGCTGAACCACCGCGCCCGTGTTACCTCCACGCCGTCCGGCCTGGCAACGGCGTCGTCAGTGGTGGCCGTGAACCCCAGCATGAGGGACGCGGGGAAAGGCCAGGACTGCGAGCCAAGGTATTGGCAGGCCGTCACGCGGACACCCACCTCTTCTCCGATTTCCCGCACCACAGCTTGTTCCAGGGATTCGCCCGGCTCCACGAATCCAGCCAGGGTTGAGTAGTTTTTGGCGTCAACAGGGCCGCCGCCACCGAGGAGTAGGCGGCCGTCAGGTCCCACCACGGTGACAATGATGGCAGGATCGGTGCGCGGGTAATGTTCCGAGTTGTCCTTGGGACAGCGCCGGACCCAGCCGCCCGCTTCAACCTCCGTGGGGTTGCCGCATTGCGGGCAGTGCGTGTGGGTGGCATGCCAGTTGGAAATCGCACTGGCTTCGATGAACAGTGCAGTGTCCATGGCATCCAAGGTGGCAGCCACATCCCGGAACCCGGCCCACTCGACGTCCGAGGGGATCGTGGCCGTTCCCGCAACCGGGTGCTCGGCGGTTGTGAACAGGAGGACCGGGGTTCCTTCCGGCAACGAGGACGACATCAAGGTGGTACCCAAATAGATGGCGGCAGCACCGGCGTCGGACTCCTTCAGTGCGGTCCACAGGGCGGTGGCGTCGCCGAACCAGAGCCCCTCCGCAGTCACCAGCGCTTTGCGCTGCGAGATGACCATGGCCTTGGCAGTGCCTGAAGCGATGACGTCTTCAACCATGCCGGGTTTCATACGGACGCCCGAACCGCGATCCACCATGGCAGGGCGGACGGGAAGAACAGTGTCCATCAGGTGGTTGGCAAGCGCCGGCGACTCCGTATGACTCATGTATCTACCGTACTGACTCGTACCGACAAAAAACATTTGAAAGGCCCGCCGCTTGTGGAGAGCGGGTGCCGGCACGCAGCCAGGTCGGTCTTTTGGGCCGATCCGCTGTCGATTTGACGCGGATCTGAAGACTCGCCGCGCTGCATCATGGCCATCGGCCGCACTCAATCTACCGTGGAGAGGTGAGAAGAACACCGCTCGAACTGGCCGCTATAGCAACCGCGGCGGTGCCTGGTTTGGCGCCGACGGCTACAGCTTATTCCCCCGACGACAACGCAGACTTCGACTCCGCGTCGTTGTTGGACGCGGAAGGCAAACGCTGGCGGGTCCGTTCGCCGCGCCATCCTGAGGCGAGCACGCGCCTGGAAACCGAATTCATGGTGCTCCGGGCCTTCGCCCCTGCCGTACGGGCCGAACTGCCCTTCCATGTGCCCACCATTGCCGGCACCGTCCGGCAGGGCTCTCTCACTACCTTCGTTTATGCGCACCTTCAGGGATCGGTGCTGTCCATCGAAGAACTCTCGGCCAGCAGCCCGGCATTGGCCAAGGAAATCGGTGCGGCACTGGCTGCTGTCCACGATCTTCCGCTGAGCCTGGTCATCAATGCAGACCTTCCCAGCTATTCGGCCAATGAATTCAGGCAGCGCAAGCTCAACGAACTGGATCAGGCGGCAACAACGGGCAAGATTCCTGCCACGCTCTTGCGCAGGTGGGAGCATGCCCTGGAGGATGTCGCCCTGTGGCGGTTCAACACCTCCGTAGTCCACGGCGATCTCCACGAAGACAACCTGATGGTCCAGGGCGACAACGTCACCGCAGTGACAGGGTGGACTGATCTGCGGATCGGTGACCCTGCCGACGATTTCGCGTGGCTGGTGGCCTCCAACGAAACGTCGTTTGTGGAAGCAGTGCTGGACCACTACACCCAGGCCCGCAGGGAGACCCCGGACGCCCACCTGCTACGCCGCGCTGCCCTGCTCGCAGAGTTCGCACTGGCCCAATATCTGGTCAAGGCCATGGCAGCCGGACATCAAAGCATGACAGCGGAAGCTGAGTCCATGCTGCAGTCCCTCGCCAGCGACATAGAGGACCAGGCACGCCGCGATGAAGAGGCGGAAGCCGCCGAAAGGGAAATTGCGGAGCATCAGGCCGCGATGGCTGCTGCCCACCAACCTGCGGTCAGCGTGGTGGCAATTCCCGACGCCGGTCCAACAGTTTCGGTGGCAGCAATCCCCGCTGCCGAGCCGGCCGCCGAAGGGTCGACTGACTCGCCTGATACGACAGCCTCGGCGGATTCCGCCCGGGCCGGGGACGATGCCTCAAGCGACCATGACGACACGTCCACGGCCGCCATCAGCGTGGTCACGCCACTGCACACGGCGGACCGTTCCTAGGCTTCATTTGTCCTCGCCCGAACCTCACTTGGCTTTCAAGGCCTCGGCAACGATCTGTTCAAGTTCCGCGGCGCTGCCCAGATCATGCGGGCGCACCACTGCGTCTTCGGCCACGTAGTAGAAGGCTGCACTGACTTCCTCCAGGGGCACGTCCTTGAGCCGCGCCCACGCCAGCCGGTACACGGCCAGCTGCACCGCGCGCGTTGCCAGTTGTCTTCCTGCCGGACGTCGTCCGGTTTTCCAGTCAATCAACTGCCACCGGCCATCGGCGTCACGGAACACGGCATCGATCCTGCCGCGGACAACCACGTCACCGATACGGGTTTCCACGGGCACCTCCACGAAGGCCGGAGCACGCTGCGCCCACTCGGACTGCTTGAACGCAGCCACCATGTCATCCAGCCCATAGGCCTCATCAATGTGCGAGTCCGAGCCGGGAGCCTCGTCGAGGTCCAGCATTCCTGTCGTCCCGAAGTACTCCTCCACCCAGGCATGGAACGCTGTACCCTTGCGCGCCGAGATTCCCGGTTCCCGGGGAACAGGCCTGCGGAGCTGGGACAGTACGGCCGCAGGGTTGTCGCCGAGGTCCACGAATAGTGACGCGGAGATATGGCTGGGCAGATGGATGTCGTGGATTGCCTTCCGTCGCCTTTGCCGGTCCAGCAAGAGCTCAGCTTCCTGCGACCACTTTCCGGCCGCACCGCCCAAGGGGGGCGAGGAATGTTCGATGTCGGGATTTTCCATGTATGCCCGCACCATTGCTGCGGCCCGGTCCATGGCCTCCCGACGGCCAGGCGCCAGCCTGAGGCGGGCTCCGGTCCTCGGGTCGGACGGTCCTTCAAGAGGATCGTAGGGAAATTGAGCTATCTCCAGCGAAGTCGTCAAAGGGCTGGTGTCGGGCAAGGCTTCTTCTGACACGGAATCAGGGTGGACGTCGGCCTGCGCGGCAATGCCACAACGTCCGTCACCTTCCTGCCCCAGCCCGGCAAGCGGCGCCAGCTCCGAAAGGAAGGCGGACATCCCGGCTATCCCCGAGCGCGAACCATTCCACGCTGCGCTGGAGGCCCATAGGACGAACTTTGCCCGCGTGTAAGCAACGTAGGCAAGGCGGCGTTCCTCAGCTTCACCATGGTGTTGGACTTCCGATTTGAAGTCCTTCTCTGCATCCAGCCAGCCCTTCTGGTCGGACTGGTCAAGGTCCCACTGAGGAAGGTCGGCGCGATCTCCGCGCAGGGGCCACGGCAATGCCGCGGCGCCGGTACTCCACCGGGAGTCCCTGTTGCTGGGAAACGAACCTGCGTTGAGGCCGGGTACGAAGACCACGTCCCATTCCAGGCCCTTGGAGGCGTGGACGGTCAGCAACTGCACGGCTTCGCGGTTGGTCTCCGGCGGTGCGACGTCCAGACCGCCTTCCTCGGAGGCGGCTGCCTCCAGCCAGGACAGGAAGGCCAGAAGATCGATCCGCTGCGAGGTCTGGAGGAAGTTCGCCGCGGCGTCCTGGAAGGCATCCAGGTTTCGTCGCGCCTGATGAATGCTGACCCCCGGCTTGGCGGCAACTTCGATGTCGAGGAGCATGGCCCGCTCCACCTCGCCCAGCAGCGTGGTGAGGTCATCGCCGATGAAACTCCTCAGGGAGCGCAGTTCCGCGGCAAGGGTGTTCAGGCGATCCAAGGCCGCACCGCTCAAGCTCCTTCCATGGCCGGAAGTCCACCCCGGCCTGGGCAGGTAGTCAAGAGCCTCCACCAGGCTGGCGGCGTCGGTGATATCGCTTTCCACCACCACGGCCGATGCTTCCTCGTCAGTTTCGCTCGCTTCACCTTGTGCGTCCGGGGCGGACCGACGCCGGGCGAGGAACCTGGACCAGTCGCTGAAAGCCATCAGGTCCGCCGGACCAATCCGCCAGCGTGCCCCGGCAAGCAACCTCATCAGGGCATCAGAACGTCCTGGATCAGCCAGGACGCGCAGGGTAGCCACAACATCCACGACCTCCGGGGTGTCCAGCAGTCCGCCCAAGCCGACGATCTCGTAAGCGATTCCCTGCAGTTCGAACTCACGGCGGAGGCACTCCATCTGGGCGCGCCGGCGGCACAAAACCGCCATGGTCGGTTTCGTCGGCGTACCGTCGGCCTCTTCTTCGAACACAGTCCGCTGGTAACGCCGGACATCGCGGACGATCGCGGCAGCCTCGTCCTCATCAGTTCCGAACCGCCCGATGACCACGCTGCCGTCAACAGCGGCAGGACTGGGTACCAGCGGCGGGACGGAAACGGTCCCGGAGTCCGTTTTCTCCCCCGCCGCTGCGCCGGCGCCCGCAGCCTTGTTCAAGGGCGCGGCGATGGTATTGGCTGCCTGCAGGATGTTCCTTCCGTTCCGCCAGGCAGTGGTCAGGTAGGACGTAGGTGCCACGGCGTACGACGTCGAATCTTCCCCGGCCGCCTTGTGAACGACCGGGAACTCCTGCACGAAATGGAAGAGCTGACCGGCCGAAGCGCCCCGGAATCCGTAGATGGACTGGTTGGGGTCACCGACAGCGGTGACGGCGTGGCCCTGGCCGAAGAGCCGCGAAAACAGAACCAACTGGGCGTGCGAGGTGTCCTGGAACTCGTCCAGGAGAACCACCTTGTACCGCGCGCGTTCCGTGGCGGCGGCCAAAGGGATGTCCCGCGCAATCCGGGCAGCCAGAGCCACCAGGTCCCCGAAGTCCAGGACCCCGCGCTGGCGTTTGGCCTCCTGGTATCGGACCACCATGTCAGCCACGCTGGCCCGGGTCCGGAGCATCGCCGCCAGTTCCCCGGCGGCCTGTGTCGGGTTCTTCTTAGCTCCGGCCACGTAGGGAAGCTGTTCGAATCCCTGCACCCGTTCGAGCACCCATTCACGCACCATGGCCGGGTCCTGGAGATGCTCGGCGCATTCACCTGCCAACTGGATGACACCGTTGACCAACGTCGACTTTGCGGCTGTGAAGTGCTCATAGTCGCCGTCGTAGGCCTCTACGACTTCGCTGGCCAACTGCCAGGACTGCGCGCCACCCAGCAGGACGACATCACGCTCTATCCCCAAGCGCAGGCCGTAGTCGGACACAATTGCGCTGGCGTACGAATGGTAAGTGGAAACCCTGGGCTCCAGATCATCAGCGCCGAGCAGGTCCGCCGGGAATCCGATGGTGCCATCGTCTTCGGCGGCCACCCGCTGGAGTGTGGCCAGCTTGCTCCTGATTCGACTGGCCAGTTCTCCAGCAGCCTTGCGGGTGAACGTCACGCCCAGGACCTCTTCCGGGCGGACCCAGCCGTTGGCGACAAGCCACACCACACGGTCGGCCATGGTGGCGGTCTTTCCGGAACCCGCTCCGGCAATGACCAGACGCGGCGTCAGTGCGGAAGAAATGATGTCCGACTGTTCGGACGTGGGGTGGTTCTTCTCGCCCAGGATGTCCGCCAGCTGCGACGGCGTAAAACGGGGCTCCGGGGTACCCGCGCCGCCATCGAATGTGGAGGCCCCCACACCGTCCAGGAGTTCAGTGCTCATTCGGTAACCTGCTTTCCTCGCGCGCACAGTGGGCAAATGTCCGGAAGACGGCAACCATGTCCGCCATGACTGCTTTTGCCTGGATCGTGCCGTGCTTCAAACGTTGCGCCGGCCATCAACGCTGCGGCCTCATTGACCAAGGCCTCAGCCCAGTTATCACCGGGCTCCAGGGGGTCCTGCTGCTGAACAGCCGGACTCTTGGTCTTGGTACCGAGTTGGGCCAGCACAGCGCCCCCGGGCATGGAAGGTTTCGTCGTTTCTGCGGGGAGCCCGGGACCAGGTTCTTCTCCGGACGGCGCCGCGTCCTGGAACGCACCCTTCAAAACTGCCGCCTGGTAGGCGCCCAACTGCGGATGGTTGGCGACTTCTGCCTTGCCCGGCTGGCGCTTTCCGGTTTTGAGGTCGACGACGACCAGCCGCCCCTCGGCATCAAGCTCCAACCGGTCCACCTGACCGCGGAGCACGGCATGACGTTGGAGGCCTTCGGGGTCCAGGTCCCCGGCGGGTACCGCATCAAGCCTGACGTCAGGAAGCTGGACTTCAAAGTCGTGCTCGACCGCAAGAAGGCTCCTGCCTTCGCTTCGCATAATGAGGACATACTGGGCCAGTTTCCGGACCATGAGCTCAGCCCGCTGGAAGTCCAGCCGCCCCTCCCAGTTGTCCTTCATCCCCAACGTAGGCCAACGGCGGACGAGTTCGGCCACGTACTCTCCGCCCGAAGCCTCGGGCAGGTCCTGGGCAATGCTGTGGACAAGGGTGCCCAGGCTGCGTGCGAAATCGGTGGCCGCCTCTCCTCCGGCGGCCTGGACAAACCAGTCCAGCGGGGATTTGTGGACCGCTTCCACTTTGGACGGTGAAACGGAGACTGTGCCGCCCGGGGGTACAACCGGGTCCATGGAACTCAGGGGCGCCAGGCCCCACCAGGTGTCCGGATCCGCGCCAGGAACCGGAGGCTCCGAGCTGGCAAGCCTGGCCAGTATCCGGGCGGCCTCCTGCGCAGCCGCCGGCTCCTGGCCTGAGGACTCGTCCAGTTGGACGTGCTGCCGGAGTTCCGCCACGAGGGCCCGCAAAGTCATGGGGCGGTCCACGGGGGTGTAACTGCGTTTGTATTCCCCTTGGCCCAAGGGAGCCACATAGTCCAGGAATGCGGACGGTTGCTCATCCTCAGAGGAGACAGCCGTGCAGATCAGGACCTCACGTGCACGTGAGATGGCGGTGGAGAAGCTTCGCAGTTCGTCGTACCGGATATCCCGGAGCCGGCTGAGCGGTCCCCGGCCCAGGGCGTAATCCACCCCGTGCTCCACGGCATCGGCATACACCGTGCTGCCCAGGAGTTCGCCGCGCAAGCGGGTATTTGGCCAGACACCTTCCTGGAGGCCGGCGACAATCACCACCGGCCACTCCCGCCCGGCAGCACTGGCGGGGGTCATGATTTCCACGCAGTCTTCAAGTTGTGCACGTGCTGCCAGCGTGTCCATTGGCAGCTCCTGGTTCAGCAAATAGTCAAGGAATTGCTCCGGCCCTGAGCCAGGAAGCTGGTCCACGAAACGTTCGGCAGTGTGGAAGAGCGCCATCATCGCGTCAAGGTCCCGATCGGCACGGGCCCCGGCGGCACCGCCTTCCAAGGCTGCTTCGGCCCACCGTGAGGACAAGCCCGTGGCTTGCCACAACGCCCAGAGAACTGATTCGGCGTTGGCTCCGGGTTCGGCGACGGCTGCAACACCGGCCGAGATTGTTCGAGCGAGTCGTCGGGCAGCACTGCCCTCGATACCCAGCGATGCCAACGCACCCGGTTCAAGCAGGGCCTCCACCAGCAGCGCGTCGCTGGACCGGCCGCCACCTCCAAGAAGTTCCTCACGCCGCAGTGACTGACGGAGTCTTCGCAGTTCAATGGCCGTAGCCCCGCCGATGCGGGAGGTCAGGAGTGATACAGCGGTCTCGGGGGTCAGCTTGACCGGGTCCAACACAACGGCAAATGCTTCAAGAAGGGGACGCACTGCGACTTCGTCGCGAACAGCAGAGTCTGCCACCGGAACCCGCACCGGAATGCCTTGTCCACCCAAGTAGCGCTGCAACTGTGAGATTTGCCCGCCATTGCGGACAATCACCGCGATGTCGCTGAATTCGCGGCCATCCCGCAGCTGCGCTTCAAGAATTCTTTGGGTGACGTAACGCATCTCGTGAACGGCGGAGGGCAGCACGTGGCCTTCCACCCTGCCCTCGGGGAAAAGTGCCGTATTTTCAGCCCCGGCGTGCGGGGGCTGTTCCATCTGCCTCGCCAACTGACCGCCGGAACGCTGCGAAATACGGGCCGCTACCCGGGACCAGGCCTCAGCCACCGCAGGAGCGTGGCGGTGCGTCATGGACAGTGGCCGTTCCAGGACGGCCCGCTCCGGACCGCCCAGGAGTGCCGGCAGCTCCGCTACGAGATCCGGCCGTGCGCCACGGAAACCCTGCACCACGGTATCCGGGGAGTAGGTCACCACCGCGTCCTTACCCTCCGCAACATCAGCCAGGAGTTCGAACACCGCGGGGTTGGATTCCTGGGCGTCGTCCACCAGGAACAACTGAAGGCGCCGCCGCTCTTCAGCCAGGAAGTCCGGGGAGTCCTGGAATATCTGCCGGGCAGTGGTAATGATCCCGGCGGGGTCGAAGGCCTCCGGCATACGGAGATCGAGGATGTCCCTGTATTCGCTGTAGAGTTCTGCGGCGGCCATCCAGTCGGGCCTTCCGCACTCGTAGGCCAGGCCAACCAGATCGTCAGCTGTACGTCCGGACTCGATGATGCGATCGAACAACTGGCGGATTTCATGGCGGAAGCCCCGGGTGGGCAGCGCCGCGGCCAGGTCGTCCGGCCAGGGCAACTGGAAGCCCGGACGCGAGTGGCCCTCCAGAAGCTCCTTGATGATGAGATCCTGCTCAGGACCGGAGAGGAGCTTGGGCGGCCGCGCCAGCGGGAGGACACCTTCAGCTTTGGCGCGCCGGATGATATCGAAAGCATAGGACGCCCAGGTGCGGGCCGGCGTCGTACTGAGGCTGCGGTCCAGCCGACCCGTAAAGGTGTCGCGCAGGGCAGCGGCCGCATGGCGGCCCGGGGCAAGGATGAGGATCTCTTCGGGGTCCAGTCCGTCCTCGCGGACACGGCGGACAGCTGACTCCACGAGCACGGTGGATTTGCCGGTTCCAGGACCGCCGGGCACGAGGATCGGCCCGCTCCCCTGCGGAAGGGAGACCACAGCGAGCTGGTCGGGAGACAAGGCAGGGGCCGCGTAATGGGTTTGCCGCGGCGGCAGCAGCCGGAGGGCTGCGGATGCTGGGCGGGGTTTGGCAGGAGTCGCGGTCACACAGTCATTTCATCATCGGGTACCGACAATATATGGAGTCGACGCTCCAACTGGTCGGAGATCACATCAAGTTGGTCAAAATCCCCGTCCGTGGGCGCCCATCGCGCCGCCGCGAGATCGACGCGCCACCTGCCTTCGCCGGTCAGCAGGAACGCCCGGTACGCACCGTGCAGCGGAGTGGATTCTTCCAGATAGTGCCGGAGAGCGTCGGCTTCGTGGCCGGGAGGCGCTTCTCCGCTTGCCCGCAGCACCCGCCACCAGGCCACGGCGCTGCCGTAGTGGCTCATAACAGCACCAACCTGCCGCGGCCCACCCGAACCGAGGAGTTCGGCAACGTCGCCGTAGGACACCGCCGAAGCAGGCGGAACGAGGTCCACGACGGCCAGGACCGCCGTTACGTACTCCATCCGCATGTGTTCAGCCTAACGGCAGGAGTGTCCTACCCAGTAGTGTCGGTGCCAGCCGGTACCGTGAAAACCATGAGCTCCTGGAACACCCTCTCCCGCGCCGCATTCGACCTCGAGACCACTGGGAAGAACTCCCGTTCCGCACGGATCGTCACCGCTTCCATTACCGTGGTGGACGACCACGGGGAACTCATCGCGGAACACGAATGGCTGGCGGATCCGGGCGTGGAGATCCCCGCTGAAGCCAGCGAAGTGCACGGCATCACCACGGAGAAGGCAAGGGCGGAAGGGCGGCCGGCGGCGGAGGTTACGCGCGAGGTCGCCGGGGTACTCCAGGAACTGTTCGACGCCGGAACTCCGGTTATCGCTTTCAACGCCAGTTACGACTTCACCGTTTTGGCGGCCGAATCCGCCCGCTACGGCGTTCCCCAGCTGAGCCGCTTCCCTGTGCTCGATCCCTATGTGATGAACAAGCAGGTTGACCGGTACCGCAAGGGCAAGCGCACACTGACCGCCCTGTGCGAGGAGTACGGGGTTGATCTGACCAACGCGCATACTTCTGCCGCCGACGCCCTCGCCACGCTCCGGGTGCTGGATGCCATGGCCGGCAAGTTTCCCAAACTCCAGATGCCGGCCTCCAAGCTGCACCAGCTGCAAGTAGACTGGGCCGCATCCCAGGCCGCGGATTTCCAGCAGTACCTGCGCCGCAGCAAGCCCACTGCCGTCATTGAGGGTGAGTGGCCAGTGCTTCCTCCGGTGGACGCCAGCCGCGGCGGTTTCTAGCCCCCGGCCCCGATAAAGGCTCTCTGCGACGCATGTCACACGTTTTTCGGGAACCCCCGGGTGCCCCGTAGTTCAGGCGTGAATTCCACCCGCGGAGCCATAACCGGAACAGTCAGCTTACTATTCAGCTCCAACGGGAACGATCTTCGGGAAAATCGAGGGTGAGCAACCATTTCTTCGATTCACGGCGCCCTTGTGGGCTGGTGACATAATTAAGTTTGGCGGGTTGAAGTCTGCTAGGACAGCCAACCTTTGTATTGCTGCCGTTTCCCCGCCCACCGCGAAACGTCTCCGTGACCCGATGAAAGTGATTTTCTTCATGAAATTCAAAGCCCCTAAGTGGCTGTCTGTTGCCCCCGTGGCCGCAGCCCTGGTGATTTCCCTGGCAGCATGCGGCGGAGGAAGCTCCGAGCCCAGCGGAACTGCCACTGACGCCCTCGCCGGCAGCGACCAGAAGTCGCTGGACAGCTTCACTACCGCCGACGTTACTCCCCTGGACAAGATCGACAAGTCCAAGCTCGGCCTCATCACCGACGGCACCATCCGCGTAGGCACCCTGTCCGACGCCCCGCCGAACATCTTCATCGACCCTTCCGGCAAGTTCACCGGTTACGACAACGAGCTCCTGCGCGCCATCGGCGACAAGCTGGGACTCAAGGTCGAGTTCGCTTCCACCGATTTCTCCGCTTTGCTGTCCCAGGTGGGCAACAAGCAGTTCGACGTCGGATCCTCCTCCATCTCGACCACTGACGCCCGCCGCAAGACTGTTGGCTTCACCAACGGTTACGACTTCGGCTACATGGCCGTCGTGACCAAGAGCGACTCCAAGATCACCGGCTTCGGCGACATCAAGGAAGGCCTCCGCATCGGCGTTGTCCAGGGCACGGTCCAGGACGACTACATGACGAACACCCTCAAGATCGAGCCGGTACGTTTCCCTGACTACAACACCGTCTACGGCAACGTGAAAAACGGCCAGATCGACGCATGGGTTGCCCCGTCGCAGCAGGCCGAAGGCCAGGTCAAGGAAGGCGACAACACCAAGATCGCCGAGAAGGTTGTCAACACCCAGAACTTCACTGCCTACGCCGTGAACAAGGACAACAAGCCGCT
This sequence comes from Paenarthrobacter sp. C1, assembly GCF_049315185.1. Classification (NCBI taxonomy): domain Bacteria; kingdom Bacillati; phylum Actinomycetota; class Actinomycetes; order Micrococcales; family Micrococcaceae; genus Paenarthrobacter; species Paenarthrobacter sp. C1. Next base: position 3,240,899 of record NZ_CP186052.1, read on the forward strand.
CATCGACGCCTTGAACTCCGGCCTGGATGCTGTCATTGCTGACGGCACCTGGGCAAAGCTCACGGCCGAGTGGTACAAGGACCGTCCGACTGCCGCAGAGCAGACCCCCCAGGGCTGGAAGCCGGGCAGCAAGGCCGTCCAGCTCCCGGCCAAGTAACCAAGGCGTTCCATGGATATCCTCAATCAATTAGCCGATACCTTCTTTGACTGGGAGGCGATGGGCCAAGTCATTCCCAAGATGTTCGCCGTTGGCCTGCCCAACACGATCGTCCTGGCTGTCGTCTCGGGCATCATTGGCACCGCCCTCGGGATGCTGCTTGCCCTGATGGGGATTTCCCGGAACGCGGCAGCACGGTGGGTAGCCCGCATTTACACGGACATTCTCCGCGGGCTCCCGCCAGTGCTGACCATCCTGGTGATTGGCTTCGGTTTCGGTCCGATCATTCGCGAACTCACCGGATCCACCAGCCCGTACCCCATGGCCATCGCGGCGTTGTCGCTGATGTCCGGCGCGTACATCGGCGAGATCTTCCGTTCCGGTATCCAGAGCGTTGACAAGGGCCAGCTCGAGGCCACGCGGGCGCTCGGCTTCAGCTACGGCTCCTCCATGCGCCTGGTAGTGGTGCCGCAAGGTATCCGCCGCGTCCTTCCGGCCCTGGTCAACCAGTTCATTGCGTTGATCAAGGAATCGTCCTTGGTCTTCATGCTTGGCCTGCTGGCGACCGAGCGGGAAATCTTCCAGATCGGCAAGGATGCCGCAGCCAACAGCGGCAACCTGTCACCGTACGTTGCAGCAGCGATCTTCTATCTGGCACTAACGATCCCGCTCACACACTTCGTGAACTGGATCGATGCCCGCATGCGCGCCGGCCGCCCGGAGAAGAAGGAACCGGATGAGGCAGCCGCAGTGGTTGGAAAAGGAGCACAGGCATGAGTGAATTCGCTTCAGGGACACTGACCGCGAAGAACATCCATTTGTCGTTCGGCAGCAACCATGTGCTGCGCGGTATCGACCTCCATGTTGAGAAGGGCACCACGGCCTCGGTCATCGGACCTTCCGGTTCGGGTAAGTCGACGCTGCTCCGTGTCATGAACCGGCTGATCGAGCCGGACCAAGGCGACATCCTTCTGGATGGCCGTTCGGTGCTGAAGGACAACCCCGACGAGCTTCGCCGCCGCATCGGCATGGTCTTCCAGCAGTTCAACCTGTTCCCGCACAAAACAGTGGCCGAGAACATTTCCCTGGCCCTGCGGAAACTCCGCGGCATGTCCAAGGAGCAGGCCCGCGATGAAGCACTGGCCCAGCTCGACCTTGTGGGTTTGAAGCACAAGGCCGATTCACGTCCTGCCAACCTCTCCGGAGGTCAGCAGCAACGTGTTGCCATTGCCCGTGCACTGGCCATGAAGCCAGAGGTCATGTTCTTTGATGAGGCCACGTCCGCTCTTGACCCGGAACTGGTGAAGGGCGTCCTCGCCCTCATGACCGACCTGGCCAAGGGAGGCATGACCATGGTGGTGGTAACCCACGAAATGGGCTTCTCCCGCAACGTCTCCGACATCGTGACCTTCATGGACGCCGGCGTGGTGGTGGAGTCCGGTCCCCCGGAGCAACTGTTCACCAACCCGCAGACGGAACGCCTCCAAGGCTTCCTTTCGGACGTTCTCTGACCCCGGAAGTCCTCAAGCCGAACTGCAGAGAAGCCCCGCCCTTCCCGACGATCATGCCAATGCCCGTCACTGGAAGGGCGGGGCTTTTTTACTGCTCGTGCGCCGGTCCTACTGACCGTTCTTGATCCGCAGCACCGTCAGGGCGGCAGCGTCCACCTTGGCGCGGAAGGCGGGGTCCGCCTGGGCCTTCTTCACTACAGCCTGGTGCATCGCCGGAATGCTGGTGGGATCAGCACAGACCAGCATGGTTCCTCCGGCACCAAAGAAGTTCAGCGCACGGTCGGCATCTGACCAAGCCTCCAACTGGGCCGCGCTGCACAGGTCATCCGACAGGACAATGCCCTTGAATCCGATATCTCCGCGCAGCATCGTGTCCATCACCATGGGCGAAAACGGTGCGATATTGGCGGGATCGATTTTGTCGTAATAGGCATTGGAGATCATGACCCATTTGGTGCCCGACGCGACCGCTGCCTTGAAAGGCCCCAGGGCAGGATCTGTGCGGGTTGTAGCGCTGTCCCGCACATGGCTGGTGACATCGGTATTTGGCACAACGCGTCCCAGACCCGGAAAGTGCTTCACCACCGGCGCTACCCCTGCGTCCTTCATGCCATCGGCGAAGGCGTTTCCCAGCTCCGAGACAGTCTCCGGCGCAAAGCCGTACTCACGTTGGAAATGGCCAATGGGACCGTTGGAGGGTGCAAACTGAGCACTGGTCACCGTGTCCAGAACAGGAGCAAGGTTGACGTTGACTCCCACGCCGAGAAGCTCCCTCCCCCACACCGCGGCATCGGCCCGAATCTTCGCCGGACCCGATGATGCCTGCACCAAGGCTGTGGGAATGGTGGAGAACCCTGGCCCGGAGAGAACCTGGACAAATCCGCCCTCTTGGTCAGTTGCGACAAACAGGGGAACACCGCCGGTGGTCGCAGGCGAAACGGTCCCGGTCAGCGAGGAAACGACTGCAGCCGTGGCGGAAGTGCCGGCTTTGCTTCGCCCGCTGAGGTACACATTCCCTGCATGGTATTTTTTCAGCGCTTCCATGGTGCCCGGCTCGGCGCCCGTAGCCTTAGCCGCCACCATGAACAGCTGCCCGACACGCTGCTCAAGGCTTAACGCCGCAAGTTGTTGCTCGGCCGGTGACGGGGTCCCGGCCGTGGGTGCCGGTGCAGCGGAAGTCGTCGGGGAAGGTGTGGCCGTCGCCGGGCTTGGCTGCGATGAGGCGGGCACCTGCGACGTTCCGGCTGCGGACGATGCCCCGCCCGATCCTGTCCCGGTTGAACAGCCTGACGCGATGGCGACGAAGGCTCCAGCGGCGACGATGCTCATACTGAGGGATGCAATTGTGTGGGACTTGCGCATGGTAAACCGTAATTCGTTGGGGTTGGGTTTCCACTTACGAGCCTACCCTGAGCGGGCACGGCAATGCCCCGGGCAATTGCAGACCGTAAATGCCGGTCGCAACTGCCCGGGGCATGGGACGGACTAGGCCGAGGCAGCCGCCTTCGCAGCGGCAGGGAGGGCTTCGATGATGCGGTTCATCGCGGCATCGTCATGGGCCGCGGACAGGAACCAGGCCTCAAAAACCGACGGCGGCAGGTACACGCCCGAGTCCAGCATGGAGTGGAAGAACGGCGCGTAGCGGAAGCTCTCCTGTCCCTGGGCGTCGTCGTAGTTGTGCACACCGTGGGCCGAGGTACCGAAAGCAACGGAGAACAAGTTGCCTGCCCTTTGAATGGAGTGGTCCACCCCTTCAGCGTCCAGCGCGGAGGACAGTGCGGCTGAGAGTTCCAGTGATCGGGCATCCACGTAGGCGTAGACCTCGGGAGTTGCATGGCTCAGGGTCGCGACGCCCGCTGCCATGGCCACAGGGTTTCCGGACAAGGTGCCGGCCTGGTACACCGGGCCCACGGGAGCGAGGTAGTCCATGACGTCGGCACGGCCGCCGAGTGCCGCCGTCGGCATTCCACCGCCGATGACCTTGCCGAAGGTGAGCAGGTCCGGGGCCCAACCTTCCTGGCGGCCTGTCAGTCCCCAGTAGCCGGCGTAGCCGGTGCGGAATCCCGTGAGGACCTCGTCGAGGATGAGCAGGGCACCGTGTTCCTTGGTGATGCGGGACAGCCCGGCGTTGAAGCCCTCGCCGGGGGTGACAACACCCATATTGGCGGGCGCCGCTTCGGTGATGACGGCAGCGATGTTCCTGCCGTGCGCAGCGAACGCGGCCTCGACGGCGTCGAGGTCGTTGTACGGCAGCACCAAAGTCTCCGCCGCGGTAGCCTCGGTGACCCCGGCGGACCCCGGCAATGCCAAAGTTGCGACGCCGGAGCCTGCCGCTGCCAGCAGACCGTCCAGGTGGCCGTGGTAGCAACCGGCAAACTTGATGATCAGGTTGCGGCCGGTAAAGCCGCGGGCAAGGCGCACTGCGGTCATGGTCGCCTCGGTGCCCGTGGACACCATGCGCAGGCGCTCGACGGCGGAGACGCGCTCCTTGACGATTTCGGCCAGGTTGGCTTCGTCCGGGGTGGACGCACCGAAGGACAGTCCCCTATCCACGGCGGCGTGGACGGCGTCGAGCACGGCCGGGTGGGCGTGGCCCAGCAGTGCAGGGCCCCACGAACATACCAGGTCAACGTACTCCTGCCCGTCGGCATCGGTCAGGTAGGCACCCTTGGCGGACACCATGAACTTCGGGTTTCCCCCCACGGAGCCGAAGGCGCGCACCGGCGAGTTCACGCCGCCGGGCATCAGGGACCGTGCTCGGTCGAAGAGCTGATCGGACACAGGGGTGTTTGACGTCATGGTTCCTATTCTTTCAGTGATTCCAGGCGGGTCGTGCCGCCCGGAGGTGGAGATGGCTCAGGCCGAAGCCAGCAGCTCGGCAACCCGCGGAGCCACCTCGGTGCCGTAGAGCTCGATGCAGCGCATCATGGATTGGTGGGGCAACGTCCCGTTGCTGTACTTCAGGTCAAAGCGATCCACGCCCAGGTTCCGCTTGAGCAGGGCGATTTTCTGCGCCACGGTTTCCGGCGAGCCAACGTAGAGCGCACCGTCAGGGCCGCACATGGCATCAAATTCGCCACGGTTTCCCGGACCCCAACCACGCTCGGCTCCGATCCGGTTGCGCTGTTCGAGCCAGTGCGGAAAGAGCTCCTCGCGGGCGGCCTCGTCGGTATCGGCGATGAATCCCGGTGAGTGCGTCGCGATCTGGCGCATGGGGTGCCCGTACTTGGCCATGGCTTCGCGGTAGAGGTTGACCAAGGGCGCAAAGCGGCGCGGTTCTCCCCCGATGATCGCGAAGATGATGGGGTAACCGTATTCGGCGCAGCGCAACACTGATTCGGGGGTTCCGCCTACGCCGATCCAGGCCGGCAGCAGGTGGTGCTGCAGCTTGGGGTACACCTGCAGCCCGTTGACGTTCGGCCTGGTGCGCCCTTCCCAGTGCACGGGCTTCTGTGCCCGCACTTTGTCGAAGAGTTCCAGCTTCTCTTCGAAAAGGACCTCGTAGTCAGCCAGGTCCAGTCCGAACAACGGGAAGGACTCTATGAACGAGCCCCGCCCCAGCATCACTTCGGCTCGTCCGTTGGACAGCGCGTCAACAGTGGCGAATCGTTGGAAGACGCGGATGGGGTCATCCGAACTGAGCACGGTCACGGCGGAGCCCAGCCGGATGCGTGAGGTCACCGCCGCTGCCGCGGCCAGGAAGACCTCGGGCGCGGACACCGCGAAATCGCGGCGGTGGTGTTCTCCCACGCCAAAGGCATGGATTCCGACGGCGTCAGCCAGCTTTGCTTCCTCCAGCAGTTCGCGCAGGACTTGGGCGTGCTCCTTGGGGTTCCCCTCGGCGTCGAGTCCCGCATCGCCGAAGGTGTTGACGCCGAGCAGTATCTGGTCCGCCGCAACCGGGGCCGTGGGATCGGAGGAAACGGATGTCATCAGGACTCCTTCAGCCAGCCTGCCAGTTCGGAGGCCCAATAAGTTAGGACGGTGTCGGCTCCGGCACGCTTGATCCCGAGCACGGATTCGGTAATGGCGCCGCGCCTGTCGATCCAGCCGTTGGCCGCAGCCGCTTCGATCATGGCGTACTCGCCCGAGATTTGGTAGGCCGAGACCGGCACGGGGCTCATGGCAGCCACGTCAGCCAGGATGTCCAGGTAGCTCATGGCCGGCTTGACCATGACCATGTCCGCGCCTTCTTCGAGGTCCAGCTCCACTTCCAGGATGGCCTCCCGGCGGTTGGCGGCATCCATCTGGTAGGTCCGGCGGTCGCCTTTGAGCTGGGAATCGACAGCCTCACGGAACGGGCCGTAGAACGCGGACGCGTATTTGGCGGCGTAAGCCAGCACCGCTGTGTTCTTGTTGCCTGATTCCTCCAGAGCCTGGCGGATGACGGCGATTTGGCCGTCCATCATGCCCGACGGGCCCAGCACGTGCGCACCTGCTTCTGCCTGGGCTACGGCCATCCGGCCGTAGATCTCCAAGGTGGCGTCGTTGTCCACGTAGCCTTCGGCATCCAGCACGCCGCAGTGGCCGTGATCGGTGAATTCGTCCAGGCAGACATCGCCCATGATCACCAGGTCATCGCCGACTTCGGCTTTGACGTCGCGGATGGCTTTGTTCAGGACGCCGTCGGGATCGAGGGAGGCTGTGCCCCGGGCATCGCGGACCGCAGGTACGCCGAACAGCATGATGCCGCCCACGCCCAGTTCCACAGCTTCGGCGGCTGCGCGCTTCAACGAATCGGTGGTGTGCTGGACGACGCCGGGCATGGAGCTGATGGGGCTCGGTTCCGTGAGGCCTTCACGAATGAACGCCGGAAGGATCAAGTCGGCCGGAGCCAACCTGTTTTCTGCTGTGAGCCGGCGCATCGCGGCAGTGGTGCGCAAGCGGCGGGGACGATGGTTCGGAAAGCTCATTGCGGGTTCCCTTCGTTGGCGAAAACAGATTCGAGGGCGGCCACGATGCCGTCCGGGGTTGGTTCTTTGGCTGTAGCAGCCACGGTGAGGTGGAGCCGCGAGGCTTCTGCCGCCGTCGGGCGTCCGATCGCGATGAAACGGCACGTACCCAAGGACGGAAACAAGGCGGCGATCCGCCGTGCGGCACTGGGCGAGGCAGCAACAACCGCGTCCACGGTCCCGGCGTCGATCGCCTTTCGGGCATCGGCGGGTTCCAGGACGGCCGCAATGACTCGGGTGGAGTGCACGGCGTCTGAATTCACGACGGCGGCAGGAACCTCCGCGGTCACGCGCACTTCTTCGCGGGCCGGATAGTCCACCGTGTGGTAGGCAACAACTGCGGTGACGTCCGCTCCTTTCGCGGCCAGACCCTCCCTCAGCCTTGTCGCTGCGATGTCGGCCTGTGGGAGGAAAACCCGCGACGACGCTGGTTCCCACACCTGCAACAGCCCCTCGGCGGACTGGACGTCAGTCGGCGCCAAGTCAACGACGAGCCCTACGGACTCCAAAACCTGGCGGGATGAGTGGCCAATGGTGGCCACTTTGGTCCCGGCGGGCAGCAGCTCTGCGATGGCCAAGCCGCGCCCGGCTGCCTTTTCCAGCAAGACCCGCACCGTGGTGATGCTGCTGATGACCAGCCAGTCGAAGCCACCGGCAGAAAGCCTGTCCAGACCGGTGTCGAGTTCGGATTGGTCACGTGCCTGTTCGAAATCGATCAACGGCAGCACCAGCGGCTCCGCGCCACGGTCGCCCAGGGCGTCCGCCAGCGGCTGGGCCCGGTCCGCGCTCCTGGTGATCAGGATGCGCCGACCGGCCAGCACTGCTGGTTTTCCCGGGCCTGGTTTTCCCGGGCCCGGGTTTACCGGGTCCGGGATTTCGGGCCAGGGGTTTGCTGACTCAGGACGCTGCAAGATCCGCGATCTCCGCGGCACCCGCAGCCAGGAGAAGCTCAGCAACTTCAATGCCCAGCAACGTAGCTCCCACTTCGGTCAAGCCGTCGGTAGCCTTCTTCTCGCGGACCGTCTTGGTGCCGTCAACGGCGCATACCACGGCCTCCAGGTGCAGCATGCTGCCTTTTCGGAAGGCATAGGCGCCAACAGGAGCTGCGCAGCCGGCCTCGAGGCGGGCCAACACGGCACGTTCCGCTGTCACGGCAAGACGGGTGTCGTCGTCGTTCAATGCCGCCAGGGCCTGTGCGAGCACGCCGTTGGAACCCTCGGTGTTGCCAGCCTGCCGGGGGGCGTCGTCCGTGCGGCATTCGATGGCCAGTGCGCCCTGTCCGGGTGCAGGCAGCATCACGTCCGTCTCGAAGAACTCGCTCACCGAGTCCAGCCGGTCGATGCGTTCCAGGCCGGCGGCCGCCAGCACGACGGCATCGAGGTCGCACGTTTTGCCGGGGACAACCTCATCCGTCGGATTTCCGGGAAGTCCCGGCACGCGGCCCAGGCGGGTATCAACGTTGCCGCGGATATCCAGCACCTCAATATCCGGGCGGGCGGCCCGGAGTTGCGCTGCGCGGCGGGGAGACCCGGTGCCTACTCTGGCGCCTCCAGGCAATTGAGCGAGCGTCATGCCATCGCGGGCACACAGGACATCCCGGACGTCCACGCGTTGCGGCGTGGCGGCGATGGTCAGGCCTACTGCAGCGCCAGTGGGCAGGTCCTTCAAGGAATGGACGGCAACATCGCAGCTGTTGGCCAGCAAAGCATCACGCAGCGCGGCAACAAAGACGCCGGTGCCACCCATTTGGGACAGGGACCCGGTCTTGACGTCGCCCTCGGTCCTGATGTGCACGAGCTCCACCGGGAAGCCGCCAACCGCAGCCAGTCTGTCGGCGGTTTGCTGCGTCTGCGTCAGGGCCAGCTTGCTCGCCCTGGTGCCGATGCGCACGGTCACTTGGCTGCCTCCGACGCTGGATAGGGGTCGTGGCGGGTTCCGATCGTGGTTCCGGCTTCGGAAATGACGGGCTTGGCCCCGCGGAAATTCTCGCAGCAGTTAGGCCGGCACACGTCGTACCAAGGGCCCAGGTCCGTGACATGCGGACGGTCTGCGATGTTGTTGTCCACGGTCCGTTCGCAGATGAGGTCCACGAGTCCCGAAACGAAGGCGGCGTGCGTGCCCGGTGTGGGAACACGGGTTGCCGCAATGTCCAGGTTCTTGCAGGTTTCCAGTGCTTCGGTGTCCAGGTCCCAGGCAACTTCCATGTGGTCGCTCACGAAACCGAGGGGAACAATGACTACACCGCGGACGCCCTGGGGCGCAATCTCCTCAAGGTGGTCGTTGATGTCCGGCTCCAACCACGGAATGTGCGGTGCACCGGAGCGTGACTGGTACACAAGATCCCAGGCGACGTTGGGTGCCACGACATCCATGATGGCTTTGGCGTTGGCCAGGTGCTGGGCGGCGTATGCGGAGCCTTCGGCGAATTCGCGGGGCTCGTCCTCGGAGCGGCCGGCGGCCTCGGCGTCACGCGTGGGGATGGAGTGCGTGGCGAAAAGGACGCGGATCTTCGAGTCCGGGTCGGCTTCCCCGGCAGCGGCGAGCTTTCCCCGGATCTCTTCCAAGCCGGCGGCAGTCCCCTCAAGGAAGGGCTGGACCACGCCAGGGTGGTCGAAGTACTGGCGGATCTTGTCCACCTGGAGCTTGCCGTCCAAACCTGTCTCCGTCAGCGCAATGCCGATGTCTTCACGGTACTGGCGGCAGCTGGAGTAGCAGGAGTAGATGCTGGTGGTGAGCATCAGGATACGGCGATGACCGGCGTCGTAGGCGTCCTGCAGGACCGGCGCGATGTACGGGTCCCAGTTGCGGTTCCCCCACAGGACCGGCAGTTCGATACCGCGGTTGGCCAGTTCAGCCTCGATGGCGGCTTTCAGCTCACGGTTCTGCTGGTTGATGGGGCTGATGCCACCGAAAGCGCGGTAGTGGTGGGAAACCTCTTCGAGCCGCTCGTCGGGGATTCCGCGTCCCCGGGTCACGTTGCGCAGGAAGGGAATGACATCTTCCTGGCCTTCGGGACCACCAAAGGATGCGAGCAATACGGCATCGTAGTTTCGGGGTTCCTGGCGACCACGTTCGGTCACTTCGTTCAGGTCGGTGGAGATAACGGGCGTGCTCATGCCAGGACCTCTGCAATCTCCGCTGCGGTGACGCGGCGGCCGGTGTAGAACGGAATTTCTTCGCGGACGTGGTTGCGGGCGTCAGTTGCGCGGAGGTGGCGCATGAGGTCCACGAGGTCTACGAGTTCAGGTGCTTCGAGGCCGAGTATCCACTCCCAGTCACCCAGCGCGAAGGAGGAGACCGTGTTGGAGATGACCTGGGGGAATTCCCGGCCCAGCATGCCGTGCTCCCGCAGCATGGCGCCACGTTCTTCGGCGGGCAGGATGTACCACTCGTAGGAACGGACGAACGGGTAGACACAGAGCCAGGTGCTGGGCTCAACCCCGCGGGCGTAAGCGGGGACGTGGCTCTTGGAGAATTCGGCTTCGCGGTGCACGCCCATGGCGGACCAGACGATCTCGGTTCCGGCGAAGAGTTTGCTGCGGCGGATGGAGCGGACGGCGGCCTGCAGGTCCTCCGGCTTGGCTCCATGGAGCCACACCATGATGTCGGCGTCCGAGCGCATGGCCGAGACGTCGTAGCTGCCGCGCAGGACTACGCCGTCGGCGGCAAGTTTTTCGACCAGGGCTTCAAATTCCTGGGCAGCATCGCCGCTGCGCAGGACGTCGGCCGAGCGTTTGAATACAGTCCAGAGCGTAAAGAACTGCTCTTCGGTTTCAGCAGTTTTAGTGACAGATTCGACAGAAGTGTGGCTCATGGTTCAAGTTTGCCCCGTGCCAGCCGCTAAGTCGAAACGGATGAGTTCTACAAGCCGTAGAAGTGACGCAAATCACGGAAACGAAGGTTCTTCCGCGCTTCCTTGGGCGAGCTGGCGCCGCGTGTCCGCCACCACCGCAGCCAGGCCATTCCCGGCCAACCAACCGCCGACGACCACCAGGCCGTCGGCTGCGGCACAAGCCTCCCGGACCTGGGCTACGCGCTGTTTATGACCGACGGCGGCAAAAGGCAACGCCCCAGCCCACCGCACGACATCCCAATCAACGACGTCTGCACTGGTCACCGGCACCGTCAGCAGGGCCGAGGCGTCCGCCAAGGATGCAGCCAGGAGGGATTCGTCATCCAGAACAAGGTCCGCTCCCCCGCCGGCTTCCTCGCGCCGGCCATAGGAAAGACGCAGGACATGCGTGCCCGGCCCTGCTTCTTCGGCCAGCCAATCCCACTTTGCCGTGGCGTGGGTCAGCGCTTTGGCCTTGATCCCGGGGGTTTGCGGCGCCACGAGGATGCCGGTCCCGCGCGGACGACTATCCAGCTCCGGCAGATCCACAACCAGGGTCACCAGGCTCACCAGCGGTCCGGGAGCGGGACGCAAGGCGGCCAACTCAGGCAAGGACTTCTCCAGAAGCCCAACGGCGGCCGGACCGTCCAGCGCAACGACCAGGCGATCGGCGTCGTACGTCGAACCTCCGGCGGTGACCCGCCAGCCGGCGCGGGTTTTCATCACGTCCTCGGCGCGCTTGTCGAGCACCAGGTCCACATCCCGTTCCCGGAGGTCGGCTACCAGCGCGGTCACCAGGGTGTTCATGCCACCTATAAGGCCGGCGACGGCGGAGCCCGCCTTCGCCGGACCGCTACCGGACCGGCCGCTGCCGGTTTTCGCGATGCCGGATTTCCGCTGCGCGGCTACCGCTGCGGCAAGCGAACCGTGTTTGCGCAGACCCGCCCGAAGTCCCGGCGCGACCATATCAACGTCCAGGAGAGCAGGATCGGCCGAATGGACACCGCCCACCACGGGCGAGACAAGCCGGTCAAGTACTTTTTTGCCCATCCGGGCGGCGACCAGCGAAGCGACGCTGGTGACCTCGGAGGATGTCCCCACCGATGCCGGCAGCCAACGGTCAAGGGAAGCTCGCACTGCTCCCACGAATCCCAGTGAACGCCGGACTTCCGGGTCCCACGGATTCGCGGGAATTCCCAGCACACCTGTTTTGGGCAGTTCCTGCGGACCGTCAGGCAGCTGTACCCAGGCCCCTCCCGGGTGGGGAGCCACGATCTGTTCCGCCAGGCCGAGTTCACGCGCGAGGTCGGCCACCGCCGGAGACCGCGTGGCGAAGGACTCCGCTCCGCTGTCCAGGTGCAGACCGGCGACTACGTGGCCCCCGACGCAGCCTCCCCACGCTCCGGTCGCTTCCAGCACGGTGACGGAAGTGCCGGCTATGGCCAGTTCCCGCGCTGCGAGGAGCCCCGAGATTCCGCCGCCCACCACCACTGCCCTGGCTTCCGGCGGGAGTTGTTTGGGCGTTGAGTGTCCGCCGCGCACGTGCCCTACTTGGCGGGGATCGAGTGGATGAGCTCCACAACGCGGGTAAGCACGGTGGGATCGGTTTCCGGCGGTACTCCATGGCCAAGGTTGAGCACGTGCCCAGGGGCGCCGGCGCCGGCAGCGATGACTTCCCGGACGTGCGCCTCCAGCACTTCCCAGGGTGCCGAAAGCAGCGCGGGATCGATGTTGCCCTGCAATGGAACCGTCCCGCCCAGGCGCCGGTTGGCTTCATCCAGGGGCAGCCGGTAATCGACGCCGACAACATCCACGCCGACATCGCGCATGGCGACCAGGAGCTCGGAGGTTCCGGTTCCGAAGTGGATCAACGGCGCACCAAGCCCGCGGACGTGGTCCAGCGCACGGGTCGAAGCCGGCGCAACGTACTTGGTGTAGTCGGCCAGGCCCAAGGAACCGGCCCAGGAGTCGAAGAGCTGGCCTGCGGAAGCACCCGCTTCGAGCTGTGCCTGGAGGAACAGTCCGGACGCGTCGGCAGCCCAGTTGGCCAGCGCGGTCCAGGTCTCAGGGTCGGCGTGCATCATGGTCCGCGGGCCCAGGTGGTCGCGGGAAGGCTTGCCCTCAACCATGTAGGCGGCAAGCGTGAACGGGGCGCCGGCAAATCCGATGAGCGGCGTCGTGCCGAGCTCGGCAACGGTAAGGCGGACGGCTTCGCGGATGGGCTCCAGGGCTTCCCACGTCAGCTTGGGAAGAGCAGCGACATCCTCCGCGGTTCGCACCGGCTTGTCCAGGACCGGACCAACGCCCGGAACGATGTCCACGCCGACCCCTGCCAGCTTCAAGGGGATGACGATGTCCGAGAAGAAAATGGCGGCATCGACGTCGTGGCGACGAACGGGCTGAAGCGTGATTTCGGATGCCAGCTCCGGCCTCAAGCACGAATCAAGCATTGCAACGCCCTCGCGGACCTTGAGGTATTCGGGCAGCGAACGGCCCGCCTGGCGCATGAACCACACCGGCCTGCGTGAGGGCTTGCCGCCACGGTAGGCCGTGATCAACGGTGAGTCCGAGGTCCGGCCGTCCTTCAGCGGGTGGTTGGCGTCGAGGCTACCCGCCGGGGAGTTGGAGGCCGTACTCTTGGATGCTGCCGTGCTAGAAGTCATGCCTTTGATTGTGCCGAAAATCCGGGACAAAAGATAACGACAAACTGTCACGTCAGCCCGGAGAAGGCAGTTGTGTCGCGGATCACTGGCCTCCGTGGGGATCCCCACGGCGCCATATTGTTCTACCGGGCTACGAAAAAGCTATGATTGGGGTGCTGTGGTTCTTTTCTCATTGGTGGCTACACACGCCGACATCGACCTCGAAACCGTCGCTCAGTTGAGCAACGGTTCCTCTGGGCTTGCCTCGGCAGCCCTGACTGATTCCCCCGTGGTGTCCGGAGCGGTGGTACTCGCCACCTGCAACCGCTATGAGGTTTACGGCGAAACGGCCAACGGGGCTGACCTCGAAGCAGCCCGTTCCGCCCTCGTTTCCCAGATCAGCGAGCTCAGCGGACTCAACGAACAACTCGTCTCGCGCTCCTTCGCTACCCACACAGGTCCCGAGGTCACCCGCCACCTCTTCGCTGTAAGCGCCGGGTTGGACTCTGCCGTGGTGGGTGAGCGTGAAATCGCCGGCCAAGTACGCCGGGCACTCATCACAGCCCAGCAGGAAGGGACAGCGAGCTCCGGGCTTGTTCGGCTCTTCCAGGCTGCATCCAAGACAGCCAAGGACGTTGGCGCACAGACCGCCCTCGGCTCTCGCGGCCTGTCCATCGTCTCCGTGGCCTTGGACCTCGCGACGGACCTTGCCGAGAATGACGACTGGTCCACCAAGAAAGTCGTGGTGTTCGGAACGGGCGCCTATGCCGGTGCCACCATGTCCCTCCTGCGGGAACGCGGCTGCACGGACATCTCCGTCTATTCTTCTTCCGGCCGCGCCGAAGCTTTCGTCGCCACCCGCGGCGGCAACGCGCTCGACGCCGACACGCTCCCCGCTGCTGTGGCCGCCGCCGACGTCATGATCGGCTGCAGTGGCTCTGACAACCGGGTCGAAGCCGCGGACCTTGAACGTGTCCGTGCCAACTCGGGCAAGCCGTTGATTGCCATCGACCTTGCCCTCACCCACGATTTCGATCCCGCAGTTGGTGAACTGGAAGGCGTCGAATTGCTGACCCTTGAGTCGGTTCGGCTCGCCGCTCCACAGGAGCAGGCGGAGTCGCTGTCCCAGGCCAGCGCAATCGTCACAGGCGCTGCCGCCTCCTTCGAGTCCGAACGCGAAGCCCGTTCCGTCGACACAGCCATTGTCGCGTTGCGCCGCCACACCATGAACGTCCTGGACGCCGAGATGGAGAAGGTACGCGCCCGGCACGGCTGCACCGCTGCCGCCGAGGAGGTGGAGTTCGCCCTTCGGCGCATGGTCAAGCAGCTCCTCCACATCCCCACGGTCCGAGCCCGCGAGCTCGCGGCCAACGGCCAGCAAGACGATTACGTCGCAGCCCTTGAGGCCCTGTACGGCATCCACGTGGAGCAACCGCAGGCAGCGGCCGCGGCCACGGAATGCCCCGTGGACCACGACCAGCTACGTTCTGAAAGCGCCTGAGCCACACCCGGCCTACGCGAAAGCGTTTATCCCCGTCAGCTCTGCCGACAACGCCCAAAGCTTCTTTGCGTCCGCGTTGTCGACGGCGTGGGCGTCCACTCCCTGGTAGCGGGCCAAGGGAGACTCCTTGTCAGTGGGTTTGGCTATATCGCAGTCTTCGCAGTAGACGCCACCCTTGCCGTTGAGGGCCTTCGAGGTGGCAGCCCACACGGACGTCGCCGCACCTTGTTCAGGGGTCTTGAATCCTTCGCGGACGTTGCCTTCTGCATCCATCCAGCCCGCTGCCACCATTTCTTCCTTAGGCAGGTGCCGCTGCAACTCGGTCATGATGCCACCGGGGTGGACCGCGAAGGCCCGCACGCCAGAGCCTCGGCCGAGGTGGTCGAGTTCCACCGCCAAGAGGGAGTTGGCAGTCTTGGCCTGGCCGTAGGCCTGCCACTTGTCATAGGAAGTGCTGAAGTTGAAGTCGTCGAACCGGACGGGTGAGAGCTTGTGGCCTGTGGACGACAACGACACGACGCGCGCATCGCCTGAGGCCACCAACGCCGGCCACAACAGATTCACCAGCGTGTAGTGCCCCAGGTGGTTCGTCGCGAACTGGGCTTCCCATCCCGGCCCGACCCGTTGTTCCGGGCTGGCCATGATGGCAGCGTTGTTAATCAGGATGTCCAGCTTTTCGTGGTCAGCCAGGTATCGCGCGGCGAAGTCCTTGACGCTGTCCTGGTCGGCAAGGTCCATGTGCTCCACCTGGACGTCCGCGGACAGGCCAGCGTCCGCCAGTACAGAACGGGCGTGCTCCAGGCGCCTGGCGGGTACTGTCACCTCTGCCCCTGCCGCGACCAAGGCACGCACAGTCTCCAGCCCAAGCCCGGAATAGCCACCCGTGACGATGGCGGACTTGCCGCGCAGGTTGATCCCGTCGATGACCTCCATGGCCGTGGTTCCGTGTCCAAACCCGGAGCCGAGGGGCCGCTGTTCTGTTTGTGTACGTTCTTCGCTCATGCTTGAGCTTCCCAGAGAAGCCGGGATACGGGCAATGGTCAGTAGACGGGCTTGGCGGGCTCCACCTGCCGCACCCAGGCGAGAATTCCGCCGTCGAGGTGCTTGACACGGCTGTAGCCGGCCTTCTGTGCGGCTTCCAGCACCGTTGCCGAGCGCGTGCCCGCCTTGCAGTGGAACACGATGTCCTTGTCCTGCGGAAGTTCCACCCACGCCTCGCCGGACAGGATCCGGCCCTGCGGAATGAGCACCGAACCGTCGATGCTCACAATGCTGTGCTCTCCGGATTCGCGGACGTCGACGAGCTCAAAGTCCCGCTCCCCCGCTTCGCGCTCGGCCAGCATCCGGGCAAGTTCGGTCGCGGTCACGGTGTGGTCCTGGTCCGTGGCGGCAGCGGGTGTCACACCACAGAATGCCTCATAGTCGGTCAGTTCCGTGATTGGCTCGGCTTCCGGGTCCTTGGACACCTTGATCTCGCGCCAGCTGCCGCCAAGGGCGTCGAACAGCGCCACCCTGCCAAGCAAGGAACGTCCGACGCCGGTAATCAGCTTCACGGCTTCTGTCACCATGAGCGAGCCGACCGCCGCGCACAGCATGCCGAACACGCCGCCCTCGCCGCAGGACGGCACGGAGCCTGCCGGAGGCGCCTCGGGGTAAAGATCCCTGTAGCTGGGTCCGTGCTGGGCCCAGAAAACGCTGACCTGGCCATCGAAACGGAAGATGGAACCCCACACGTAGGGCTTGCCAAGGATCGCAGCAGCGTCATTGACCAGGTACCGGGTTGCGAAGTTGTCCGCGCCGTCAAGGATGAGGTCGTACTGCGCGAAGAGTTCCAATGCGTTGGAGGAGTCCAGGCGGATGTTGTGAAGGACCACGTTGACCAGGGGGTTCAGCTCCGCGATTGCACGGCGGGCTGATTCGATCTTGGGGGTGCCTACATCCTTGACTCCGTGGATGACCTGGCGCTGGAGGTTGCTGAGGTCGACGTCGTCGTCGTCGACGATCCCCAGCGTTCCCACGCCGGCGGCGGCCAGGTAAAGCAGGGCGGGCGAGCCAAGGCCTCCTGCGCCAATGACAAGAACCTTCGCATTCTTGAGCCTGCGTTGGCCCACGGCTCCGATTTCGGGAATGATGAGATGCCGTGAGTACCGCTCAACCTCGGCCGGCGAGAGCTCGGCGGCCGGTTCGACAAGGGGCGGCAGGACGGTGGGCGCAGCGGAGTGGGCAGCAACAATTGAGGCCATACCCCAATGTATGCCTGCCGATGCCGCCCGGTCATATTACCCACCGGTAGAGTGGTCATAACTGCAAAGGAAAGGCGGCAGACTGTGGCTGACGGCACACGGGCAAACGATGGGGCACCCGCAAAGCAGGAACGGACCGGTTCACCTCGTTCACCAAGGTTGCCGCGTGACGAACGCCGGGCACAGCTGCTGAACGCCGCCTTGGAAGTCTTCGTCTCCAACGGCTTCCACGGCGCGGCAATGGACGAGATCGCAGAAACTGCGCACGTCAGCAAGCCGGTGCTCTACCAGCACTTCCCGTCCAAACGCGAGCTGTACATGGCGCTCCTGGACAGCCATCTGGCAACCCTGACGGATTTGATGCTCGGTGCACTGAACTCCACCACGGACAACAAGGAGCGCGTCAAGGCCGTCATGCGCGCCTATTACAGGTTCATCGCGGACGACGACCAAGCGCACCGCCTTGTGTTTGAGTCCGACCTCATCAACGATCCCGATGTCAGCTCCCGTCTGGAGACGTTCAACAAGACGTTCGCCGACGCCGTCGCCCATGTCATTGCCGAGGACACCAAACTCCCGCCCCTCGAAGCCCAGCTCCTGGGTCGCGGCCTGGCAGGAATGGCCCAGGTCAGCGCCCGTTATTGGCTTGAAACGGACGGAAACCTGGACCTCGATGTCGCCAGCGATCTGATCTATCGTTTAGCTTGGCGCGGAATCAGTCGATTCCCCAAAGAGTCCTAGGCTACAAATAGAGGACTGACTTAACACTTGATTGGCTTGGAGGCCTTGCTGTGGAAGTAAAGATCGGCATTCAGAACGTTGGCCGTGAAATTGTGCTCGAATCCGCCCTGGACGCTGACGCCGTAGCCAAGATCGTGGCCGAGGCCGTGTCCAAGGGCTCGGAACTGCGGCTGACCGATGAGAAGGGCCGCCAGGTCATCGTTCCGGGCAACGTGCTGGGATACGTGGAAATCGGCGCCGAGGAAGTCCGCCGGGTCGGCTTCGGCGCCCTCTAGCGTTCACCGTCCCGCCTTCGTCCGCTAAGGAGTCTCATGCTTTCACTTGTCATCGTGGTTCTGGCCACCGTTGCTGCCGGTTTCATCGTGTGGGCCACCGATAAGCGGCACAGCAGGTACGGGATTGCATTGCCCGCAGGCATTGCGGCCGCTGTTGGCACCCTGAGCTGGATTGCTTTCATCAGTGCCGGACTGGGCTACCAGCCGGGCGCGACGTGGATCCCTTGGGTCCTGCCAATCGTGCTCGGAAGTGCAGCGGCAGCGGGCATTGTGGTCTATCTGGGACGGACCCGCACCAAGCATGATACTGAGGCGCTGACCAAGGCCTTGCGGCTCTAGGCTCGAAAAACAGCAGTGACCATCACCCACGGGTGATGGTCACTGCTGTTTAAGGGCCCTCGGCGCCCGGATAGCGACCCGGCTCAGCGAGGGCACCCGTGGCCGATGCTGCCTCACTTACGGAGGCGGCAGCAGCAAGGTCGCGTTGGGTTACCTGTCCGCCGGCGTCATGGGACACGTAACGCAGGAAGACCCTGTTGTACCGCCAGTCAAGATCCGGATGGTGGTTCTGCTCTTCGGCGATCTGTCCAATGGCCGCGATGAGGGCCAAAGCCTCGGCCGCCGTCGACGTCTTGTAAACGGTTACGAGGCCGTTTTGGAGCTTCCAACCCGGGAGGTCCTTGAGCGCGGCTTCGACCTCTGCCGGGGGCACCGGTTCTTTCCTGTTAACCATGGTTGCTCCTTCGTTGCGGGGAACCCGGCCCGGGAGGAACCCGGCTTCAGAGGAACTCCGCCCGGCCTTCCATGGCCGACGACGCCAAGGCGTGCTCACGACGCGGAATCCGGCCTGCCTGTTTGGCCAGCCTACCGGCGATGACGGCGTGTTTGAAGGCTTGGCCCATCTGCACAGGGTTCTGCGCGCGGGTCACTGCGGTCGCCAGCAGGACCGCATCACAGCCCAGTTCCATGGCAAGTGCGGCGTCGGAAGCTGTTCCGATCCCGGCGTCCAGCACCACCGGCACGGAGGCCCGGGACACGATGAGTTCTATGTTGTGCGGGTTCAGGATGCCCAGGCCGGTCCCGATGGGCGAGCCCAGCGGCATGACTGCCGTGGCGCCGAGGTTCTCGAGGCGGAGGGCAAGCACGGGATCGTCGTTGGTGTAGGCGAACACTTTGAAGCCGCGGTTCACCAATTGCTCGGTGGCGTCCACCAGTTCAACAGCGTCAGGGAGCAGCGTGTGCTCGTCCGCGATGACTTCCAGCTTGACCCAGTCGGTCTCCAGCGCCTCGCGTGCCAGTTCCGCCGTCATCACGGCGTCCTTCGCCGTGAAACAGCCTGCGGTGTTCGGGAGGACCCGGATGTTGTTGTCCACCAGCAGCTGGAACAGCGAACCGGTTTCGGCCGGCGAATAGCGTCGCATGGCCACGGTGGTGAGCTCGGTTCCGGATGCCAGGAGCGCGGCTCCGAGCCCGTCAAGGCTCGGCGCACCTCCCGTTCCCATGATCAGGCGGGACCCGAATTCGACGCCGTCGATCACCAAGGCGTCAGTACGGATTTCGGTGCTTGCTGTGGTCATGGTTCAGCCTCCCTGTACTGCGGTAACGAGTTCGAGTTCATCGCCGTCGGCCAGCGGAGTAGCTGCCCACTGGCTGCGCGGCACCACCTCGGAATTGCGGGCGACGGCGACACCCAGCTTCCCGCCGTCGGCCGCCTGTCCACGGTGGTCGAGTGCGCGGCCGGTGACGGCCGTGACGAGCGTGCTGACGGAGGCGTCGGCGGGCACCTGGCGGACGGCGCCGTTGAGTTTGATGTTCATACTGTTTCCTTGCTGTGGAGTTGAGGACAACGCGGGGTTGCACTGAAACGGTCGGGCCGGAAGATGGACCAGCGGGGATCAGGGGAACCATTGAGCAGCTTCCCCACGATCATGGCGGCCACGGGGGTCAGGAGGACGCCATGCCGGAAGAACCCAGTGGCCACCACCAGGCCTGCGATGTCCCCGCTTGAACCGGCTACGCGGCCCAGCAACGGAGCGTTATCCGGAGTCCCTGGCCTGGCACGCGCAGTTGCTTCCAGGAGTTCAAGTTCGGCCACCGCGGGAACCAGTACCTGGGCGTCCCGAAGGAGCTGGTACACCCCGCCGGCAGAGACTGCGTTGGAGGCCGCCGACAAGCCGTCCTCCCGTTGGGTAGCTCCGATGACTACGGTTCCGTCGTCCCTGGGAACGATGTAAACGGGCACCCCGCGGACCATGCCACGAACAGTGGCAGTGAGCAGCGGTTGGAGGTGCGCGGGGACCCGAAGCCTGAGGATGTCCCCGTAGACCGGCCTGACCGGAAGTTCAAGACCCTCAGGAAGGCCGGCGAGCACGGGGGCGCCCAGCCCGTTGGCCACCACGGTTTCGCCGGCCATGACGGATTTGCCGGATTCGAGCTCCACTCCGGCTACCTGGTCCCCGTCCCACAACAGGCCGTGCGCGGACTCTGCAACGGCAAATCCTTCCCTGGCGCCGCCTACCCACGTGCCATCGCCGGATGAATGCGCGGCCAGCCCTGCCATGAGGCACTCCGCCAGCTTCCGTGGATCCACCTGGTGATCGGCGGGGATATCAAAGGCACAGGAAATTTGCGGGCTAAGGAGCGGTTCGCGTTCCCTGGCGGTCCGCAACGGCAACGGTTCGACCCCCAGGCCCGCCGCGAGCTGGACGGTGCGAAGGTCTGCGAGCGCCCGGCGGTCGGCGGCATCGGCACCCACGGCGAGGGTCGGCGTCGTGCGGTATCCGGTATCTTCCACAGGCCGGTGAAGGCCGCCGGCAAACGAAGGCCACAACCGGGATGACTCGAGCATGAGCTCCAGGAGGTCTTCTTCCTGGTAGTGCAGCTCGCTCACGGGCGCCAACATTCCGGCAGCAGCAAATGTCGCACCGGTGGCGGGTGCCGGATCGATGAGTGCTACGGAGCGGCCCAGCTTCCGAGCCTGGTGGGCGATGCCCAGTCCGATGACGCCTCCGCCGATAACGGCAACATCCGCGTGAATGGCTTCTGCCATCTGTTTCCTTCCCTACGCCGGTACTAGCCGGATCAGGTCAAGCGGTCGGCTCTGAAGCCCTCTCAGCCGGACGGTCATAAAGACGTAGGTCACGGCTCCCGCAGTACGTGCCCAGTTTAGAGGAACTACTGTGGATTCCATGACCCAGCACTCTGCCCTCGCCAGCGCCCGCCTCTACCTGTGCACTGATGCGCGCAAGCGCCAAGGCGATTTCGAAGACTTTGCCGACGCCGCGTTCCAGGGCGGGGTGGACATCATCCAACTCCGTGACAAGACGATCGAAGCGGCCGAGGAATTGGAATTGCTGGCGATCCTGCGTGGCGTCGCAGAACGGCACGGGCGGCTCTGGGCGGTCAACGACCGGGCCGATATTGCCAGTGTTTCCGGGGCTCCGGTGTTCCATGTGGGCCAGAAGGACCTCCCGCTGGAGATTGCCCGCACCTTCCTTCCCCGCCCTGCTTCGATTGGTCTCTCCACCCATACACCTGAGCAGGTAAATGCCGCGATCACGGCTTCGCCGGGCGAGCCTGGGCTGGACTATTTCTGCGTTGGTCCCGTCTGGGCGACCCCCACCAAACCCGGCCGTGAGGCGGTGGGAACCGGCTTGGTCACATATGCCGCGGAAGCGATCAGGCGCGCGGAGGAGACCACCGGAGGCGCCGTGGAGGTGCCGTGGTTTGCGATCGGCGGAATCGATCTCGGCAATGTCGAGCAGGTGCTCGCTGCAGGCGCCAGCCGTATCGTCGTCGTTCGCGCCATTACCGAGGCGGAAGATCCGACGGCGGCAGCCAAGTCGCTGCTCGAAGCCCTGGACGCCGCCGCGTAACGGTTCTCCACACAACAGTCCCAGGCACGCAGACCGTCGGGGTATCGGCAGGTTGTGGCGACAGGGTGAGTCGGGGCTTGCAGATGCCGCAGCCCACCCACCGGATCGGATCAGATTCAGGTGAGCCGATCGCGGTACTGGCGCATCTTGCTCCGCGCCCCGCACGTGTTCATGTCGCACCAGGTCCGGGTCCTGGACCGTGAACTGTCGTAGAACACCCACCTGCACGCTTCCGACGCGCAGGTCCTGAGCCGCTGCCCCGAGCCGGTCAAGCCGTGGAGCAGGAGCGCCCCGACCGCTGCTCCCGACGGCGAGACCGGCAGGCCGGCCGACGGGGTCAGCGCGAGCCGCCCGTCGTCGTCGACGTGGGGGCCTGCCCAGTGCTCCTGAGCGAGCTGGTTCAGGGCGGATCGCGCTGCCGTGTCGGTACGGTCGGCCAGGAACGCGCGCATGACCTCGCGGGCGTCGCGCAACGAGATGAGATGCTCGAGCGTGGGCTCGCCGCCCCATCCATGCCGGACCAGCCACTCCCGCCCGTCACGGATGGTCGCCAGCGCGTCGGTGCCGTGCAGCAGTGTGGCGCTGTTGCAAAACTCCACGACGACACGCAGCTCCTCGGGCACGGCGGACTGCACGGCGTTCACGCGCTCAGCAGACTGAGGAGTTCGCCGGGCCGATCCTCCGGCACCATGTGCCCGGCTCCCTCGATGATCGAGAACCGCGCGTGATCCGGAAGTGCCGTGACGAGCCGATGGGCGTAGTCGACACCCAGCCACGCATCTTCCGAGCCCCAGACCACGTGGATCGGGATGTCCAACAGCCGGAGTCGATCCTGTAGCTCGTCGGTGTTCTCCTCGCCGCCTTGGGTGTACTGCCGGTAGAACGCCCGTGCCCCTTCCGCACCCGCCCACTGGCCCGTGTACGAAGCCAGGGCGTCTGCACGCAGACCCACGTGACTGCCGGACCGGATCTTGGCGTCGATCAGGGCAGCGCTAGCCCAGTCGGGGAGCGCCTCGAAGGCCTCGGGGTGCTGGTGGACGGTTTGGAAGAACCCGCCGGCGCCCCAACCACTCACCGTCGCGGCATCGATGAGCGTGAGCGACTCGAAGTTCACGTCGTGCAGGAGCGTCGCCCGCAGCGCGACCGCGCCGCCGACGTCGTGCGCCACGACCCGAGGCGCTGAGACCCCCCAGCGCTCGAGGAGTTCGACGAAGATCGTCGCCTGCTGCCGGAGGCTCACATCCGGCGCGGTGCGGGTCGACTGTCCGAATCCGAGCATGTCCCAGACGTAGACCCGGTGATCACGAGCAAGCACCGGGGCGATGTCTCGCCAGATGTACGACGAGAAGGGTGTGCCGTGCATCAGAACGAGAGCCGGGCCCTCGCCGACCGAGTTCCATCGCACCGTACCGTCGCCGACGTCGAACCGCTCGGGTAGCGACCAATCGCTCATAGCTTGCCCCTTCCTTGTTACCGTCTTTATACCTTAGACGGTAACAGGCCCAAATGGGCTACGGGGGTGTTGATGGCTGCCGTCGACCGCCCCACCGCCTGCCTCCCCGGGCCGCCAAGAAGCTAATGGCCAGCAACAGCTGGCCATCCGCCGCACTGACAGCATCGCTTGGAGCCGGAAGCGTCCAAGACTATCTGCCGGTTTCGGGCTACCCTGATTTTCGTGTCACATCATCGGATAGCGCCCAACGTCGACGACTCATCGGACCAGCTCGCAGCGGCTTTCGCGGCCCTCCGGACGGAGCTGGAGCTGCCCGGCGACTATCCGGTTGATGCCGTCCGGGAGGCACGGGACGCCGTCGAATCCCTCCGCCTGCCCGATCGCGACCTCAAGCACGTCCCTTTCCTGACCATCGACCCCGCAACGTCAACGGACCTTGACCAAGCCCTGTTCATTGATCGCGCCGGCGAGGGGTACAAGGTTCTCTACGCGATCGCCGACGTGCCGTCTTTCGTGGCTCCCGGCGGGGCGCTGGATGCCGAAACCCGGCACCGCGGCCAGACGTTCTACGCTCCGGACGGCCGCATCCCCTTGCACCCGGAGATCATCAGCGAAAACGCAGGCAGCCTGCTCGCCGATCAGGACTGTGGTGCGTTCGTCTGGGATTTCGACCTCGATGCCAACGCGGAAGTGGTCAATGTTTCCGTCGCCCGTGCCACGGTCCGCAGCCGCGCCAAACTCAGCTATAAAGGAGCCCAGCAACAGATCGACGACGGCTCGGCACCGCCCGTACTGCAGCTCCTCAAGGAAGTCGGACTGAAACGGGTCGAACTTGAGAGGCTCCGTGGTGGGGCAAGCCTCAACATGCCCGAGCAGGAAATCGTCCAGGCGACCGACGGCGGCGGGTACAGGATCGTTGCAGCACCGTCACTGCCGGTGGAGGACTGGAACGCGCAGATCTCCCTCATGACAGGCATGGCGGCGGCCCGGCTGATGCTGGACGGAAAAGTCGGCATACTGCGGACCATGCCCGCCCCCGATGAGAGGTCCTTGCAGCACTTCAAGCGGCAAACCGTGGCCTTGGGCAAACCGTGGGACGGCCAGGTCACCTACGGAGAGTACCTGCGGACCCTGGACGCCTCCGATCCCAAGCAGCTCGCCATCCTGCACTCCGCCGGGATGTTGTTCAGGGGTGCCGGATACACCCCGTTCGACGGCGAAGTGCCGGAGACGGTGATCCAGGCAGCCATCGGCGCGCCCTATGCCCACACCACCGCTCCCTTGCGGCGGCTCATCGACCGGTTCGTCCTGGTGATCTGCGATGCCCTGTGCAACAACAGGGAAATTCCGCGCTGGGTCCGCGAGGCGTTGCCCTCCTTGCCCGAGATAATGGGAGCCTCTGACCAATTGGCAGGCAGGCTTGAACGCGCTGCCTTGGACACGGTGGAAGCAGCACTGGTGGCCAACCACGTAGGCCAGGAGTTCGACGCCGTAGTGATTTCCGGTTCCAAGCCGCAGAACGGCAACGGAAACAGCAACAACGGCAATGGCACCGGCAAGGGCAACGGAAACGGCAGTGGACCGTCCGGTATCGTCCAGATCGCAGAACCTGCCGTCACCGCAAGGTGTGACGGCGAACTTGAGTCCGGCACCAAGGTCAGGGTGCGTCTCGTCAGGGCGGAAATCGCCAGCCGTGAAATCAGGTTCGAGCTTCTCAACTGACGCGCATCACGCCACGATCCGGGCTTTATGGCTCCCAGAGGATAGACTGGCCCTGTAGTAATGGATGCCCGGTCGTTGATTCAGTTAATTTTTGAACTCAACAAGCCCGCCCCTACGCGATCTTGAGATGTACCAACTGGTCACCAGTGCCAGTACTTAGATAGCCCGCGATCGGCTTCCACTGGACTTGCTTGCGCGCCCGTTCTGCTCCGGTACGGCTCCGCCGCCCCCGTTGAGCATGCAGCGCCAATGCCCAAATGAATAAGGAAACTCCCTGTGAGTGAATTGCACACCCATGAAGTCCTGACGGACTCCACCGGAACTGAATCCATCGAACCCGAGGAAACGATCATCTCGGATGAGACGCCCCACGAGATCGAGGAAAAGTCGTTTGCGGACTTCAACGTCCGCGCCGACATCGTCGAGTCCTTGGCCGACGCCGGTATCACGCACCCCTTCCCCATCCAGGCCATGACCCTCCCGGTCGCGTTGAGCGGCCACGACATCATCGGCCAGGCAAAGACCGGCACCGGCAAGACGCTGGGCTTCGGTATCCCCGCCCTGCAGCGTGTTGTCGGCCGGGACGACGCAGGCTTTGAGAAGCTCGCTGTTCCCGGCGCTCCCCAGGCCCTGGTGATCGTTCCCACGCGTGAACTCGCCGTACAGGTTGCCAACGACCTCCAGGCAGCCTCGCGCAAGCGGAACGCCCGTATCGCCACCATTTACGGTGGACGCGCCTACGAGCCGCAGGTCGATGCGCTGCAGAAGGGTGTCGAAATCGTCGTGGGCACGCCCGGGCGCCTGATCGACCTCTACAAGCAAAAGCACCTGAGCCTCAAGAACGTCAAGATGGTCATTCTCGACGAAGCCGACGAAATGCTGGACCTGGGCTTCCTCCCGGACGTCGAGACCCTGATCGCCGGCACCCCCGCAGTCCGTCAGACGCTGCTCTTCTCCGCCACCATGCCCGGCCCGGTTATCGCCATGGCCCGCCGGTACATGACGCAGCCCACCCACATCCGGGCAGCCGACCCGAACGATGAGGGCTTGACCAAGCGCGATATCCGCCAGCTCATCTACCGTGCTCACGCCATGGACAAGACCGAGGTAGTGGCACGCATCCTGCAGGCACGCGGCCGCGGCAGGACCATCATCTTCACCAAGACCAAGCGCACGGCAGCGAAGGTTGCCGAGGAACTGGTTGACCGCGGTTTCGCTGCCGCCGCCATCCACGGCGACCTCGGCCAAGGTGCACGCGAGCAGGCTCTGCGTGCGTTCCGCAACAACAAGGTGGACGTCCTCGTCGCCACCGACGTCGCGGCCCGCGGCATCGACGTCGACGACGTTACGCACGTGATCAACTACCAGTGCGTCGAAGACGAAAAGATCTACCTGCACCGCGTGGGCCGTACCGGCCGCGCCGGCAACAAGGGCACCGCCGTCACGTTCGTGGACTGGGACGACATGCCGCGCTGGGGCCTGATCAACAAGGCCCTGGGACTCAGTGTTCCGGAGCCCGTTGAGACCTACTCGTCCTCACCGCACCTCTACAGTGACCTCGACATCCCCGAGGGCACCAAGGGCCGTTTGCCCCGCAACAAGCGCGTCCTGGCAGGCGTTGACGCCGAGGTCCTTGAAGACCTGGGCGAGACCGGCAAGAAGAACGCACGTTCGGGCGGTTCCGGCCGCGACGGCGGACGTGACGGAAAGCGCGACGGCGGCCGCGGCCGCTCCGGCAAGTCCGGCGGCTCCAGCGAATCCCGTGGCGAGGGCGGAAGCAACCGCACCCGTCGTCGTCGTACCTCCGAAGGCGATGCAGCTCCGGCCTCCGGCGCGGCAGACTCGCGCAACGCCTCCGCAGACAACGCCGATAAGCCTGCCCGCACTCGCCGCCCCCGCACGCGCCGCCGCAACGGCGAAGTGGTGTCGGGCGAGACGGCTGCTGCCCAGCCAGGCAACACCGAGGCCTAAAACCGTCGATGACTGAAACTGTTTGGGCGCCGGACGGCGGCAACATGGTGGTGCACGCGGACAACGCGGAATTCCTTCCAACGCTGCCGGACGGCGCCTTCACACTCATTTACGTGGATCCGCCCTTCAACACGGGCCGGGTCCAGCGGCGGCAGGAAACCCGCATGGTCCGCAACGCCGACGGCGACGGCGACCGCGTCGGCTTCAAGGGCCGTTCCTATGACACCATCAAGGGCGCCCTCCACAGCTACGACGACGCGTTCAGCGATTACTGGTCCTTCCTGGAACCCAAACTCGTGGAAGCCTGGCGTCTCCTGGCCGATGACGGCACTTTGTACCTGCATTTGGACTACCGGGAAGTGCACTACGCCAAGGTGATGCTCGACGCCATCTTCGGCCGGGAATGCTTCCTCAACGAGATCATCTGGGCCTACGATTACGGTGCCCGCGCCAAGAACCGCTGGCCCACCAAGCACGACAACATCCTGGTGTACGTGAAGAACCCCGCCAAGTACCACTTCGACAACGCAGAAGTGGACCGGGAACCGTACATGGCACCGGGTCTGGTCACGCCCGCCAAACGCGAACGCGGCAAATTGCCGACGGACGTGTGGTGGCACACCATTGTCTCCCCCACCGGCCGCGAAAAGACCGGCTACCCCACCCAGAAGCCCGAAGGGCTGGTGCGCAGGATCGTCTCCGCATCGAGCCGCGAAGGCGACTGGTGCCTTGATTTCTTCGCAGGTTCCGGGACCCTGGGTGCAGTAGCTGCGAAGCTGGGCCGCAACTTTGTGTGCGTGGACCAGAACGAACAGGCCATCGAGGTCATGCGGAAACGCCTGGGCAGCAAAGCCGGATTCCACGAGCTGCTGCCAACCGGCCTCTAGGCCCGGCTTAGTGGCTGGTTGTCCTGAGGGATTCTCAGGCCACACCCTTCACGAATGCCGTCACGGAGTCGGCGATCATCTGCACAGCGATGGCTGAAAGCAACAGACCGGCGATCCTGGTCACCAGCTCAACCCCGTTCTCGCCCAGCACCCGCTGCACCACGCCCGCGAACCGCATGGCCAGGTACAGGGAGGCCAAAACCACCGCGATGCCCAGCCCAACAGCCAGATACTCCGCCAGCTGGCTGGACTGCTGAACGAACACCATCACGGCGACAATCGCGCCCGGGCCGGCCATGAGCGGCGTTCCCAGCGGCACGAAAGCCACGTTCTTGTATTTGGCAGCATTCTCTTCCCCGCTGGTGGAGCCTGTCAGCAACTGCAGGGCTATGAGCACCAGGAGCAGGCCACCGGCACCCTGCAGTGCTGCCAGTGAGATGTGCATGTAGTTCAGGATGGACTGGCCGAAGATCGCGAACACCACGATCACGCCGGTGGCTACCAGAAGGGCTTGGAATGCCGAACGATTGCGGTCCTTCGCGGAAAGCCGGGCCGTCAACGACATGAAAATCGGCACGGTTCCCGGCGGATCCATGATCACGAACAGGGTGACGATCACGGAGGCGAGCAACTGCAGGTCCATCAGCGGGCCCCCTTCACCGAACCACCGTGGTGCCTGATGCCAACTCCTCTATCCGCGCCAAGACCTCCGGCGACGTCGTATTCTCCCCCAGCAAGTTCGGTTTGCCCGCTCCGTGGTAGTCCGAGGATCCGGTCATCAACAGCCCGTGCTCTGCGGCGAGGCCGCGCAGGAACGCCCTACCCTCCTCAGGGTTGTCCCGATGCTCCACTTCAAGTCCCAGCAATCCGGCGTCGATCATGTCCCGGTAGGTCCGCTCCCCCACGATGCGCCCCCTCGACGAGGCCACGGGATGCGCGAAGACAGGAACACCGCCTGCCGCCCGGACAAGCTCGACGGCGAGGGCCGGGTTGGGTGCATAGTGCTGCACGAAGTAGCGCGAATGAGACGTGAGGATGGAGGTGAAGGCTTCCGTCCGGTCCGCAACAACTCCCGCC
This sequence comes from Paenarthrobacter sp. C1, assembly GCF_049315185.1. Taxonomy (NCBI): domain Bacteria; kingdom Bacillati; phylum Actinomycetota; class Actinomycetes; order Micrococcales; family Micrococcaceae; genus Paenarthrobacter; species Paenarthrobacter sp. C1. The sequence goes on from NZ_CP186052.1 coordinate 3,269,738, forward strand.
GCCACCAGGGCATCAGCGATGTGCGGGCGCCCCACAGTCGCGCCCGGCGCCACGTGGTGGATGACGTCGTCCCACGTCAGCGGGTAATCCTCGGACAACAACGTCACCATATGTTCGGCCCGGGACAGCCGGGCATCCTTGGACTTCGTAATTTCCTCGAGCAGTCCCTCGTGCGCGGGGTCGTGAAGGTAGCTGAGGAGGTGGACGCTGATCCCTTCCTCGGTCCGGCAGGAAATCTCCATGCCGGGAACGAACGCAACGCCATGTTCCCTGGCAGCGGCCGACGCAGATTCCCACCCGTCCGTTGAGTCGTGGTCCGTCAGGGCTACGGCGTCGAGACCGGCGGCCACGGCGGAAACGATCACGCCGGCCGGTGTCTCGGTTCCGTCGGAAACATTGGAGTGCGCATGCAGGTCTATCCTCACTTTCCCAGCCTATGGGATGCGGGGCCGCTTGGAGTGTTGCGCCGTTGGCCTCCTCAAGGAACTGGTGGGACGATGTAACGGTGAACGATGCCGAAAACACCCAAAACATGGACTCCACAAATTCCCAGCCGCTGCAGGAGCGCGTCAACAACCGCTCACAGCGGCCCACGTCCGATGCCTTCAAGGCATTCATGGCCAGCAACTGGGCGCCGGCCCCGCAGGTGACCCCTGCGCGGGACGCCGTTGCAGACCACGCTGCACGCCGCCGTCGTACCATCTCCGAACTGTTCAAAGGCGAACGGCTTGTCATCCCGGCCGGACCGCTGAAGGTCCGCTCGAATGACTGCGACTACCGATTCCGCCCCCACTCCGGTTTCGCTCACCTGACCGGCCTGGGCGTGGACCACGAGCCGGACGCCGTCCTCATCCTTGAGCCGGTAGCCGAAGGAAAGGGCGACGACGGCGGTCACCACACTGCCACGCTCTACTTCCGTCCGTTGGCGGGCCGCGACACCGAACAGTTCTACGCCGACTCCCGAGCCGGTGAGTTCTGGATCGGTGCCCGCCCGACGCTTGCCGAGTTCGAAGCACGCCTGGGCCTTCCCGCGGCACACATCGCCGAACTCGAAATGGCCATCACCAAGAACGTGGGCGCCCCGGAAATCGGCGGTATCTCCATCCGCCTCGTCCGCAAGGTGGACGAGAACATCGACGCCCTGGTGGATACTGCCCGTTACAACACGGCGAAGGATCCCGAAAACCTGGACCTCGGCGAACTGGATGCCTTGGACGAGAAGCTCAGCGAAGCCCTCTCCGAGCTGCGCCTCATCAAGGACGAATGGGAAATCGAGCAGATGAAGATCGCGGTGGCAGCCACCGTCGAAGGCTTCGCCGACGTCGTCCGCGCACTTCCCCGCGCCCTCACGCACAAGCGCGGCGAGCGCGTTGTTGAAGGTGCTTTCTTCGCCCGTGCCCGCGAAGAAGGCAACGAACTCGGTTACGACACCATTGCAGCGTCCGGCAACAACGCCACGGTGCTGCACTGGACCCGCAATTCGGGGACCGTGAACGCCGGCGAGCTCCTTCTCCTCGACGCAGGCGTGGAAGCTGATTCGCTGTACACCGCGGATGTCACCCGGACGATGCCGGCCACCGGCACCTTCACCGATGTCCAGCGCAAAGTCTACGAAGCAGTGCTCGATGCCGCCGACGCCGGCTTCGCAGCCGCGCAGCCCGGCGTGAAGTTCCGCGACATCCACACCGCGGCCACCACCGTCCTGGCCGAGCGCCTGGCCGAATGGGGCCTGCTGCCCGTATCCGTCGAGGAAGCCATCAGCCCCGAAGGCCAGCAGCACCGACGCTGGATGCCGCACGGCACCAGCCACCACCTGGGCCTGGATGTCCACGACTGCGCCCAGGCAAAGAGGGAGCTCTACCTCGATGGCGTCCTCACTGAGGGAATGGTCTTCACCATCGAACCGGGCCTTTACTTCAAGGAAGAGGACCTGGCCATCCCGGAGGAATACCGCGGGATCGGTGTCCGGATCGAAGACGACATCCTGATGACCGCCGACGGCCCCGTCAACCTCAGCGCCGCACTGCCGCGCAAGGCTGACGACGTCGAATCCTGGATGGCGGGCATCTATCAGGACGCGCAGGGCTAAAGCCCTTCCAAGACGAAACAAACAGGGAAGGCCACCGGTGATCCGGTGGCCTTCCCTGTTTGTAGGTGCCCTGTTGTTCAGTGCCCTGTTGTTCAGTGCCCTGTCAGTGACTACTCCTTGGTGGAGCCTTCGTGGCCCGACTGCTGCGCGTCGTCCCGGGGTGCATCGTTCTGTCCCTCGGTGACCCTGACTCCGTACTGCGGACGGCCATCGGGCAGATCCGGATAGCGGACAGCTGCCGGCTTTGGGTTCTGCGCAGCCGGGGCAGGACCTGTGGGGGTCCCTTCCGGGTTCCCGGGCTGCCCCTGGGCTGCAGGCTGAGCTGCGTCAGGACCGCGCTGGCCGTAGGGGTCGTTCCACGTGGAGGGGCGCTCCGGGGCTTGGCCCGGCTGCTGGAACGGAGGATTCTGCGGGGTGTAGTTGCTGGTCTGGGCGGTGGCGGCCTGTGACGGATTCATGGGGAGCTGCTGAAGCAAGCGGCGTGCCTCGTGGGCTGCCTCCTGGGCCACAATGACGTCATAGTTCGTGGCCACCACCTGGCTGGTGGAGGTGAAGTCCCGCTTGCCGCGCTGCATGGCATAGGTGACGATGCCGAACAACATGAAGAAGGCCGCACCCATCAGCACTGAGGTAATGATGGAGAACGGACCACCGGCAGGAGTGAAGAAGGAGAGCATGACGCCAACGAACAGGCCGAACCACATTCCGCTCAGCGCACCGGACAACGCCACCCTCGGGTAGCTCAGGCGACCGGTCACCCGCTCCACCATTTTGAGGTCGTTGCCCACGATCGACACCAGCTGAACCGGGAACTGCTGGTCCGCAAGGTAGTCCACCGCCTTCTGGGCATCCAAATAAGAGGTATATGAACCCACGGTGTCGCCTTGGGGGACGCTGCGGGATTCCTCAATGGCTTTGGGGGCACCAAAAATGTTAGACATAGCCCCATTGTGTCCCATGGACATGTGAAGCGGCTGGAATTCAGCTAAAAGAGAGCAGACTCGGTAGCCTGTAAACATGAGCACACATCCTTCTCGCGTCTTCGTGGCGCGCCTTCTGGGCTTGGACGTCTTCGACCCCCTGGGCGATCGTCTGGGCCGGTTGCGGGACGTCGTGGTGCTCTCCCGCGGGACCCGCGGCGCGCCCCACGTCGTCGGCATCGTCGTCGAGGTTCCCGGCAAGAAGCGGGTCTTCGTCCCCATGACGCGCATTACCTCCATCGACCAGACCCAGATCATCTGCACCGGGCTGGTGAACCTGCGGCGCTTCGAGCAGCGTGGTGCCGAAACACTCGTGGTGGCCGAGATGTTCGACCGCAGGGTGACGCTGGCCGATGGCAGTGGCGACGCCACCATTGAAGACATCGCCATGGACCAGCACCGCTCCAAGGACTGGTTCGTGAGCAAGCTGTTCGTACGCCGTGGTCACTCGCTCTCCCCTCTGAGCAGGCTCCGCCGGAACGAGACCCTGATCATCGATTGGGCCGACGCCCAAACCGGGGGCCACAACGAGCCCCAGGCCGCTACCCAGTTCGTCGCCACGCACGAAGACCTCAAACCTGCTGACTTCGCCGAAGCCCTGCAGGAAATGAGCGATAAGCGGCGTTTTGAAGTCGCCAGTGAACTCCAGGACGAGCGGCTCGCCGACGTCCTCCAGGAGCTCCCGGAAGACGACCAGGTCACCATCCTCTCTGCGCTGGACGTGGAGCGGGCGGCCGACGTCCTTGAAGAGATGGACCCGGACGACGCCGCCGACCTCCTTGCCGAGCTCCCTTCCGCCCAGGCAGAAGAGCTGCTGCAGCTGATGGAACCCCAGGAAGCCGAAGACGTGCGCCGCCTCCTGGAATACGACGAAGACACCGCCGGTGGTTTGATGACCCCTGTTCCGGTCATCCTCCCCCCGGAAGCCACCGTGGCCGAAGCTCTTGCGCACGTCCGCCGCGAGGAATTGTCGCCGGCGCTGGCCTCCTCCATTTTCATTGCACGCCCGCCCCTGGAGACGCCCACCGGACGGTTCCTCGGTGTGGTGCATATACAGCAACTGCTGCGGTTCCCCCCGCCGGAGCCCCTGGGCAACCTCGTGGACAAGAACCTGGAACCTCTTTCGGACCAGGCCCACATCAGCGAGGTCGCCCGGACACTGGCAACGTACAACCTGAATTCGCTTCCAGTCGTAGACGACGACGGCCGCCTCGTGGGGGCGGTGACTGTTGATGACGTGCTGGATCACTTGTTACCGGATGATTGGCGCGCCCACGAGGACGATGCCCCGATAAGGAAACTTGGAGGCCGCATTGGCTGACAACAACGGCACCCGATCCCCCCGTGGCACGGCACGCCCGGGCAGCAGCCTGGATACGCCACTGAGTGGCCGTCAACGGATCCTCCCCAAGTTCTCCCCCAATCCTGACGCCTTCGGCAATGCAACAGAGGGTTTTGCCCGATTCATGGGTACGCCAACATTCCTGGTGTACATGACCGTGTTTTGTGTGTTCTGGCTCGCTTGGAACTCGTTTGCGCCCACGGAGTGGCAATTCGACCGCATGGAGTTGGGCTTCACCCTGCTGACCCTGATGTTGTCGCTGCAGGCCTCCTATGCCGCACCACTGCTCCTGCTGGCCCAGAACCGGCAGGATGACCGCGACCGTGTCTCGCTCCAGCAGGACCGCCAGCGCGCTGAACGGAACCTCTCCGACACCGAGTACCTCACAAGGGAACTTGCCTCACTCCGCATCGCCTTGCGCGAGGTAGCCACCCGCGACTACGTCCGGGCCGAGCTCCGCAGCTTGCTTGAGGACATCATCGACGCCCAGGAAGAACTCCGCGAAAGCGAAGCCTCCGCTGACGGCACGGAGTCACCCGGGGAGAAGGTCAAGGAGAAACTGAAGGAGAAACGGGACAAGTCCCGTGGCCCCCGCACCCAGCAGATCCCCAAGGTACGGCCTCCGCGGGCCGCCGGACCCCAGCATTCCACCGCCAAGCCATCCCCAGACACCCCTGAAAGCCGGGCCTGAACGTTATGAGCACCGCAACTGCCGAGGCGCTGCACGCTGCCCTGGCAACGGTTATTGATCCCGAGCTCCGGCGCCCCATCACGGAACTGGGAATGCTGGAATCAGTCTCTTCCGACGACGACGGGATGGTCCATGTTGCCGTCCTGCTGACGATTGCCGGATGCCCGCTGCGCGAAACCATCACCCAGGACGCGACCGACGCCCTGATGGGGGTGGATGGTGTTACCGGCGTAGACGTGGAACTGAAAGTCATGACTCCGGCCCAGCGTGAAGCCCTCAAGGAAAAGCTCCGCGGCCCGGGTGGCCAGCGCGGCATTCCGTTCGCCAAACCGGGTTCGTTGACCAAGGTGTACGCCGTGGCAAGTGGAAAAGGCGGGGTGGGCAAGTCCTCCGTCACCGTCAATCTTGCCTGTGCCCTGGCGGCCCAGGGCCTCCGGGTGGGAGTTGTGGACGCGGACGTCCATGGCTTCTCCGTGCCGGCCCTGATGGGTATCACCCAGAAGCCCACACAGGTGGATGACATGATCCTGCCTCCCGTGGCCTTCGGCGTGAAGGTCATCTCGATCGGCATGTTCGTCGAAGGCAACCAGCCTGTGGCCTGGCGTGGTCCCATGCTGCACCGCGCCCTGGAACAGTTCCTCACCGACGTGTACTTCGGTGATCTCGATGCACTCTTCCTCGATTTGCCTCCGGGCACGGGCGATATCGCAATCTCTGTGGCACAGCTGCTGCCGAACGCGGAGATCCTGGTGGTCACCACGCCCCAGGCAGCGGCAGCCGATGTCGCCGAACGCGCCGGAACCATCGCCACGCAGACCGGGCAGAAAGTGGCCGGCGTGATCGAGAACATGTCGTTCCTGGAAATGCCCGACGGCGGTCGCATGGAACTGTTTGGAAGCGGCGGAGGCACCATCCTGGCTGAGAGATTGAGCGCAGCCGTAGGCCACGACGTTCCCTTGCTGGGGCAGATACCGTTGGATATCCGTTTGCGCGAGGGTGGGGACGCAGGGAAGCCCGTCGTGCTGGCAGCGCCCGATACTGCCGCTGCCAAGGCCATGGAAGGAATTGCTGCGGCCCTGGCCTCCCGGCCACGCGGGTTGTCGGGCATGTCGTTGGGAATCGAGCCCCGCTAGGATCTGTGGGCAGCACGCATCACCACAGTGGCCCACGGGAAGCGGGGCAGGCTACTGCCTTAGGTTGCCTCAGTGTCGAAAGGAGCGGCTTCGCCTTCGGCGAGCCTCTCGATGACCCTTACAGGAGCCTTGGGTTTGGCCTCTTCGGCAATAGCGGAAGCAGCGGTGGCCGCGGCTGCCGGTCCTCCGGCGCTGACCGGTTTGGTGTCATCGTCCAGCAGGGCATCCTTGATGATGCGCCGGGGATCGTACTGACGGGGATCGTACTTCTTCCAGTCGACTTCATCGATGTCGATGCCGACTTCTTCTTTGATCTGCTCGCGGGCGCCGGAAGCCATCCGCCGCACTTCTTTGACCAGATTGGCCAACTTTTGAGTGTATTCGGGCAAACGGCTGGGACCGATGACGAGTACGCCGATAATCAGAAGGAGTATGAACTCCGGGCCGTTGATTCCAAGCACGCTACGAAGATTACCTTGTCTGTGGTGCCGCTCATAAACCAGCGGGGCGAAGAAGGGTCTGAAGACCGCGAAGCAGCCTGGGGTACCAAGTCTCCGAGCCCCTTAAGCGGGGAGCCTCCGATACGGAATCACCGGCCCGGACTATCTCCGGGACAGCGTCATCAGCGCTCTCTGCCGGAAGGTCGGAAGCATAGCTGATCACTGCTGCCTGCGTGGAGTAGACGGCTTTCCATGGGGTTCCTTGCGTGACCGAGAGCTGCGCCGTCGTCGACTGTTCCTGCGGATCCTGCCCCGCAGGCCGGTGCTCCTCCACAATCGTGGCGAAATGACCGTTGTGCTCCAGCCTGATCTCCACGGCCGGATGGCCGTTGACCATGGTGGCTTGCGCGGACACGACGCTGAAGCCCATTCCGGCCAGCTCAGGACATGCCCAACCTTCCCCCCTGAGGGCATCCAGTTGGGCGGAACTGAGGGTAACTGTGCTCCCGGCCCTGAATGCCGGCGCTACGGCGGACTCCATTTGCCCGCCCGTCCACGCCCCGGCGAGTACGCCGGCGTCGTTGGTTTCCACAAAGGCCTGCGGCTGCTCGTCCCCGGCCACGACAAAGGCCGAGGCGGCCAAGGCTGCAGCGGAGACCGTCAAGGTGCCGGCAGCAATGGCCGTGATCCTGAGACCCCGACGGATTCCATTCACCGGCGGGGTTGAGTCCAAGGTCTGCCCGGGATGGTTTGCGAGCCGTTCGGTGTGCTGGATCAACCTCGCTGCGAGGTCATGGCTGGCCTCAGGCACAGCAGCATCACGGAGGCGTTCAATGTACTGCCGTTCCTGGCGCAGCATGGCACGGCACTTCGCACATTCCTGCACATGCTCCGGGCTCCGGGAATGGCGCAGCGAAGCCAACTTTCGCCGGTACGAGGCTCCCGGGCGATGAGGACGTCGGGGCATCGACAACCTAGAGGATACTTGCGATGCGGGGCATCTTCAGGCGCGGCTTCCGGGCCTCGGCCGGACGGGGGTCCCGGTGGGCCAGTTTCTCCCGAAGCATGGTGCGGCCACGGTGGATACGGGACCTCACGGTGCCAAGCTTCACGCCCAAGGCTTCTGCGACCTCGTCATAGGAAAGACCTTCAAGATCGCACAGCACGACGGCGGCGCGGAAGTCGGGCGGGAGTTCCTCCAGTGCCCGCTGGACGTCGAGGTCGAGGTTGTTGTGTTCGAAGCTCTGTTCGGGGCCCGGCTCACGTCCGGGCAGCCGTGATTCCGCGTCCTCGGCAAGCGCGTCGAAGCGGATCCGGCTCTTGCGGCGGGCCTGGTCAAGGAACAGGTTGGTGGTGATGCGGTGCAGCCAACCATCCAGTGTTCCGGGCTTGAAGTTTTCGAGCGAGCGGAAGACCCTCACGAAGACCTCCTGGGTGAGGTCTTCGGCGTCGAACTTGTTGCCGGTCAGGCGGTAGGCAAGGCGGTACACCTTGGCGGAGTGGTTGGAAACCACTTCCTCCCAGCTGGGCATGACCCAGTCAGTGGCTGCCTCGAGGCCCTCCGATGTCAGGACTGGCGCAGCATTGGATGCCGGCATCGTCCACTCCCCTCAAACTGTGGTTCACCGATTATTCGGTGCCGCCCACCTCTTGGATGACCGGAGCAATATCATCCCAAGTTTGTCTGGGAATTTCCTGACTGGACATAGTTTTTCCCGCAAGGCTGAAAACATGGGCGGACACAGCGCCGGGGCGCTGGGCAACGGCGGTCCAGCGGGGGCAGACACAGTAGTCTGGTACAAACAACCCCTACCCGCGGAAAGCGAATCCCTTCATGAGTGCCGACAAGTCAAGCAGCTGGTCCTACGCAGAAGATCTGCCGGCTGAGGATGACGTCATGTTGCGCGCCCGTGAGCGTTCCTTCGAGTTGGGGGTAACTCCCGTCAGTCCCGGTGTCGGCGCCGTACTGACGGTGCTCGCTGCGGCCTCCAAGGCGCAGACAGTGGTGGAGGTTGGCTCGGGAGCCGGAGTGTCCGGCGTCTGCCTGCTGCGTGGCCTGAGCCCCCAGGCCGTCCTGACCACCATCGACGTTGACGTCGAACACCTCAAGGCCGCCAGGGAAGCGTTCCTTGAGTCCGGCAGCCCGGCCAACCGCACGCGTACCATCTCAGGACGTGCCGCGGATGTCCTGCCGCGGTTGACCGACTCAGCGTACGACCTCGTGTTCATCGACGCCGACAAGCCGAACTTTCCCAAATATGTGGAGCAGGCGATCCGCTTGCTCAAATCCGGTGGCACGCTTGTCATCAACGACGCCCTGGATAAAGACCGCGTCTCCAATCCGGCTGCGCGGGACGCCACTACCGTGGTGCTGCGCCAGATCGGCAAGGCAATCCGCGACGACGAACGGCTGGCTTCGGCGATGCTGCCCACCGGCGATGGCCTTCTGGTGGCCGTCAAGAAGTAGACGCTTGTGAGGCGCCGGCACCCCGCAAGGCGACCTGCCCGCCCACAGGTTAAACAAAAGCAGGGCTCCAGCTCACGCCGGGCCCTGCTTCGCAACTCTATTCGGTCACACCTACGAGGCATTCCTTGAGGTTTTCCGCTTCGGCGGCATTGAGCTCAACCACAAGCCGTCCGCCACCTTCGAGCGGCACACGCATGATGAGGCTGCGTCCCTCTTTGGTAACTTCCATAGGGCCGTCGCCAGTCCGTGGTTTCATAGCCGCCATTAGGAAAATCCCCTCCATTTGTCCCAAGTCACGCCCAACCCGGCCGGGCTGGATCCGCGTCGCAATTGCAGCCGGCGGCACCGCTTGGTAGGCCGCCATGGCCGGGCACTGTTAGGTGCTTTGTCCTTGCTCTTGGTCCATTATCCCGTACTTACCCGCCCGTAGCGAAATCAACGGCCTATTTGTCCGGGCTTTGTACATATTAGCGTTCGCGGGCAAAGGTCCACGTCAGGGCGGATAGTCGCCTCCTCCGGGCAGCGGGGCCCAAGCCCACAGCCACACCACCCAGACAATTTGGAGGAGGACGAACATCACCACTGCCGTCCCCCGGTATGCCTTCGACTTTGACAGCGCAGCTGCCGCCAGGGCCAGGGGGAACAGTGGCAGGAGCATCCGGAAGGTGCTGGTCTGTGGGTGCAGGAAGACCAGGAGGTAGCCCATATAGCAGGCACACCATAGCCGTAGTTCCGTCCCCAGCGCCCGCACCGGAGCGGACACCATGACCAGCACAAACAGACCGGCGAAAACAAAGGGCGCCAGGACCCCAAGCACGGGACCGAACAGCATCCGGCCGGTGTCGAACCACGGCTTGAAAGGCACAAGATCGTGTCCCCGCCATGCCGTTTCCGTCCGCGTATAGGCTGCCGGGTCGCCGGTCGCCGCCCAGGCTATGGCCGGCCACGCGAGGGCGCCTATCCCCGTTGCCACCACCAACGCTGCCAGGGAAACCAGGCTGCGCGTGGAGGAAGCAGTGTCCGTCGATGGCCGCCTGAACCGCTCCCACAAACGCCACAGCAGGAGCAACCCCACCATGGCGGCAAAGGGCACGCCCGTAGGCCTGGACAGGCACATCAGAAGGACCACGGGAATCGCTGTCAGATAGCGGCGCCTGACCACCAGCAGCAATGAAGCCGCTAGCAGCAGCAGATTCAACGATTCCGCATAGGGCACTTGCAGAATAGGCGACACCGGGAACGTAGAGACGAAAACAACGCCCCACAAAGCCGTGCGCTTCCCTGCGAATTCACGGAAGAGCTTGAAGATCACCAGGGCAGCGCCCAGCCCCGAAGCCATCGCGATAACCGTCAGGGCCTGGAGCGTGCCAAGGCCGGTCATGGCGGAGAGGCCTCGTCCCAGGAGCGGGAAAAGAGCGTAGAACGCCCAGGCGTTCTCCTTGACTACCCCGTTGGCATCTACCGGCAGGACCGAGGGATAGCCGTCATCGGCAGCCCGTTGGTACCAGCGTCCGTCCCAGATCGTGATGAAGTTCCAGTAGTCGGGGGCCGGTGGGAACCATGGGTTGGTTCCCTGCTGGAGCGCGGCCGCCATGAAGATGCAGGCACTGACCAGGCGGGCAGCCACAAAGATCAGCGATACCTGCAACCACCAGGGCCAACCGGACATCCTTGCCCCAGCATCTGCCGCGGCCCTGGAGAGCCTCGCAGCGGGTCCTTCGCCGTGCCGGGCCGGCGTCTGGACGGTCACTGCCCGGTACGGCCGGAATCGCCGTCCCCGGGCCGCTCCCGTACGAGCGCGCTGAGCCTCTCGATTTCGAGGTCCTTGGCCCGCAGCTGGTCGCGAAGGTCATCGAGGACCTGGTCCACCTGGTCCATACGGTAGCCGCGCAATCCCAGCGCGAACCGCAGGGAGTCGACGTCGGACGGCCGCGCCTCGGCCGGTAACAGCACCGGGGGCAGGTTGGGAACGGGATCATCGAGGCCCGTACCGATCGTGCGCCCACGGACGATTCCGGCGCCGAGGTACAGCGCCGCACCAACCAGGACAATCGCGAGAAACACCAGGAAAAAGCTCACAGTGTCCATCGTGCCAGAAACACGCTGCTACTCGGGGCGCTGCTCGCCCGTAGGTGTGGGAAGCGGGGCACCGTGAAGCACCCGGTGAACGGCATCGGCCGGGTCGTCGACCAACTGGATCAGGTCGAGGTCCTTTTCGGACACCATGCCCTCTGCCACCAAGGTCTCCCGGATCCATTCGATCATGGGTCCCCAGAACCGAACACCCAGGAGGACAATCGGGAACGAGGTCACTTTGCGGGTCTGGACGAGGACCATGGCTTCAAAGAGTTCGTCGAGGGTTCCGAGTCCGCCGGGCAGCACCACAAAGCCCTGCGCATATTTGACGAACATCGTCTTCCGGGCGAAGAAGTACCTGAAGTTGATCCCCAGGTCCACCCACTGGTTGAGTCCCTGTTCGAACGGAAGCTCGATACCCAGGCCTACGGAGACTCCGTTGCCCTCGACAGCGCCCTTGTTCGCAGCCTCCATGGAACCGGGACCGCCGCCGGTGATGACTGCGACCCCGGACTCTGCAAGTTTGCGCCCGACATCCACTGCCATCTCGTAGTACTCGGTCCCGGGCTTGGTGCGTGCGGAACCAAAAACACTTACTGCGGGGCCCAGGTCGGCCAGGGCACCGAAACCTTCCACGAACTCGCTTTGGATCCGGAGAACGCGCCAGGGATCGGTATGGATGAACTGTCCGGCACCGCTCGTATCCAGCAAATGCTGGTCCGACATTCCCGTATCCGCCTGTTTGCGCCGAAGCTCCAGAGAGCCTTTGTGCTTGGCGGGCGCAATCTCCGAAGGCAGGGGCACGTGGGTGGTCCTGTCGTGGCCGTTGGCATCCGGGTTGGGAATTGAGTGCTGGCTGATGCTCATTGCCCAAGGCTAGCGCTTATGGACGCCAGCTCCATCGCAGCGACCCGCGGCTTGCATTGCAGTCTGGTATATGGCTGGGGAGGAGGTTTCTGTTCAGTCACGATCTTCAGGAACTTGCCGTGACCGTGGTCATATTTGCTTCTTTGTTCGCTAGATTCTTCGTATGACTACTCAAGCGTCCGGCGATGCCCTCGTCTCCCTGAACGGCGTCAACAAGCACTACGGTCAATTGCACGTCCTGAAAGACATCAACCTCCAGGTCCGGAAGGGCGAGGTCGTGGTTGTTATCGGACCTTCCGGGTCGGGTAAGTCCACGCTGTGCCGTGCGATCAACCGTTTGGAAACGATCGACGACGGCGATATCGCCATCGACGGGAAGAAGCTTCCCGAAGAAGGCAAGGACCTCGCCCACCTGCGGGCCGACGTCGGAATGGTTTTCCAGTCCTTCAACCTGTTCGCCCACAAGACGATTCTTGAGAACGTCACTCTTGGGCCGATCAAGGTCAAGAAGGTCGCCAAGGGCACCGCGGACAAGGAAGCCATGGCCCTCCTTGAGCGTGTAGGTGTCGGGCATCAGGCTCCGAAGCTGCCGGCACAGCTTTCGGGCGGACAGCAGCAGCGTGTGGCCATAGCCCGCGCCCTTGCCATGAAGCCCAAGGTGATGCTGTTCGACGAGCCGACGTCCGCGTTGGACCCCGAAATGATCAATGAAGTCCTGGACGTCATGATCCAGCTGGCCAAGGAAGGCATGACCATGATCGTGGTGACCCACGAGATGGGCTTTGCCCGCAAGGCTGCCGACCGTGTGGTGTTCATGGCCGACGGCCAGATCGTGGAAGACGCAACCCCTGAGGAGTTCTTCACCAACCCGAAGAGCGACCGCGCCAAGGACTTCCTGTCCAAGCTACTGACCCACTAGCTCCTTACAGCCCGCACCCCCGGCCGTAAGGCGGCCATCCAATGAAAGGAACACCATGAAGTCTCTTATTACCCGGAGGAAGTCGCTCCTGGTGGCCGCTTCTGCTGCTCTTGCCCTCACGCTGAGCGCGTGTGGCGGCAGCAGCACCACCACTCCCCCTGTCGCCTCGGCGAGCTTCGAAGCCGGTACCACCATGGAAAAGCTGAACAAGGCACAGAAGATCACCATCGGCACCAAGTTCGACCAGCCGCTCTTCGGCCAGAAGGGCCTGGACGGCAAGCCTGTCGGTTTCGACGTTGAAATGGGCAAGGCAATCGCCGCCAAGCTGGGCATCGCCGCTGACAAGATCGAATGGGTGGAGACCGTGTCGGCCAACCGCGAACCATTCATCGAACAAGGCCGCGTAGACCTTGTCATAGCGACTTACACCATCAATGACTCCCGCAAGGAAAAGGTTTCCTTCGCGGGCCCGTACTACGAAGCCGGCCAGGCTCTCCTGGTAAACAAGGACGACAACTCCATTACCAAGCCAGAGGACGTCAAGGGCAAGAAGGTCTGCTCCGTCACGGGCTCCACCCCTGCCAAAACCATCGTCGACAAGTACGGCGCCGAACTCGTTCCGGCAGCCAACTACACTGCTTGCCTGGAACCGCTCCGCAATAAGCAGGTTGTCGCTGTTACAACGGACAATGTGATCCTTGCGGGCTACGTCGACAAGGAACCGGATGCCTTCAAACTGGCATCCGAAGAAACCTTCACCAAAGAGCCCTACGGCATCGGCCTGAAGAAGGACGACACCGTCTTCCGCAACTGGATCAACGACCAGCTGGAGGAATTCGCCAAGGACGACACGTACAAGAAGGCCTGGGAAGCAACCGCGGGCAAGGTCATCAAGACAGTCCCCGACCTGCCGAAGATCGACCGCTACTAAAAGAACCGGTGGCTGTCGCCGTCCCCTGCCGGGGCGGCGACAGCCTTTCATCTTTAGGATTCAGTCCTTTTTCCGCCACAGACGAAGGAAGCCATGGACGCCATCTTCGAGAGCCTTCCCCAATATTGGGACGGATTTCTCCGAACCCTGTTCCTAGCTGTTGTTTCGGGCGTCATTGCCCTAATCATTGGCACCCTCCTGGCAGCAATGCGCGTGTCGCCCGTTGCCGCCCTGCGCGGTTTCAGCACGTTCTACGTTGAAGTCGCCAGGAACACTCCCCTCACTATTATTTTCTTCTTTTCCGCCATTGTGCTGCCCCGTCTCGGCGTCAAATTTGAACAGTTCGAAGTCGCGGCAATCATTGCTCTCAGCAGCTACACCGCCGCATTTGTCGCAGAAGCCGTGCGCTCGGGCGTCAACAGTGTTCCCGTGGGCCAGGCGGAAGCCGCACGCAGCGTCGGGATGACGTTCACCCAGGTCCTGGGGCTGGTTGTCCTGCCCCAGGCGCTCCGCACCGTTGTACCCCCCTTGATCAACATCATGATCGCGTTGGTCAAGAACTCATCCGTTGCCGGCGCGTTCTTCGTACTCGAACTTTTCGGCTATGGCCTTCAGCTGTCCAATAGCCGGGGCGACGCAGTCATGTGGATCCTGATCGGTGTGGCCTTCTTCTACCTCCTGATCACTGTGCCGCTCGGACTTCTTGCCCACTTCGTCGAGAAAAAGGTGGCGATTGCCCGATGACTTCCGTTCTCTATGACGTACCCGGCCCCAAGGCCAGGCGCATGTCCCTCGTCGCCTCGGTAATTGGCGCGCTCATTATCCTCGGTGGAGTGATCGGCGCCATCGTCATCCTGTCCTCGCAGGGCATCTTCAATGCCTCGCGATGGGAGGTCTTCGTCAACGAATCCGCCAAGGACGTCTGGACGCAGCTGGGCTTGGGTCTGCTGGCCACCCTGCAGGCCGCAGGTGTCGCCGCGGTGATCGCTTTTCCGTTGGGCGTCGCCTTGTGCCTGCTCCGAATATCACTGATTCCGTGGATACGTATTCCCACACAAGTGGTTCTCGAGTTCCTCCGCGGCATGCCGGTGGTTCTCATGATCTTGTTCGTACTGCTGGTGTTTGCCACGAGCCCGTTCGTGGCCGTTGTCAGCGGCCTCGTGTTGTATAATGCAGCCATATTCGCTGAGATCCTGCGAGCCGGCATTCAGTCCCTCCCGAAGGGGCAACGTGAAGCGGGCCTGGCGATTGGTCTTCGCAGCTTTCAATCGCGAATGAGCATCGAGTTTCCGCAGGCTATCCGGCGCATGCTGCCCTCGTTGGTGGCACAGCTGGTAGTTCTCCTTAAGGACACTTCCCTCGGGTACATCGTGGCCTACGAGGAACTCCTGCGTAAGGTGAAGCTCATTTCGGACCTCGAGCCCAGCCTCCTGTTCTCCGCCTTCTTTGTCGGAGCAGCCATCTACATCCTGATAAACCTCTCCGTTTCGCGCTTGGCCATTTGGATCGAACGCCGCGGATCCAGGAAGGCAGCCGGCGGCATGGCCTCCGCCATCAAGACGGTGGATCTCCAAGTCAACGCAGCGGGCACGGACAAGAAGTAGTCTCACGCACCTCGAACTCTCTCAAGAACGAAAAACCCGGGATGCCGATTCTTTCCAGAATCGGCATCCCGGGTTTTTCACGCTGATGAATTGGATATCAGATAGTTACGCACGGCCTCGAGCTTATGCTTTCAGGACCGAGCCCACTGGACACGTAGATATTGATCTGACCGCAATATGTCCCTGCACCATTCATCGGCGCAAGCGGTGTCTTGAACGCCAATGCAACGAGGTCCCACGGCGGCAGCTGGGAAGTCTCGCACTCCCCTGCGAAGAAGGCCCGCAGCCAAACTGGCTGCGGGCCTCCTTCGCGTCATGGGCAGGTTATGCCGACGGCGCCAACCACGTCCTCAGTGCACGGAGGCACTCACGGATGGCGTCGGCGTCGACGTGTTCGTTGTCCTTGTGCGCCAGCAGCGGATCGCCGGGGCCGAAATTCACCGCCGGGATTCCCAGCTCGCTGAACCGCGCGACGTCGGTCCATCCGTATTTGGGTTTCGGCTCGGCGCCCACCGCGGCAACAAAGGAAGCAGCCGCTGGGTGGTTCAGTCCCGGTCGCGCGCCGGCAGCAGCGTCCGTGCGGACGACGTCGAAGCCTTCCAGGAGTTCGCGGACATGGGCCTCGGCCTCATCCGGGGTCTTGTCCGGGGCGAAGCGGTAGTTGATTTCCACCACGCAACGGTCCGGGATCACGTTGCCGGCGGTTCCACCGTTGATCTTCACCGCGTTGAGGCTCTCACGGTAGTCCAGGCCGTCCACGTTGATGGTCCTGGGCTCGTAGGCAGCCAGGCGTTCAAGAATCGGGGCTGCAGCGTGGATGGCGTTGACTCCCATCCAGGCCCGTGCGGAATGGGCCGTCTCACCGAGCGTGGTGGCCTCGAAACGGCTGGTTCCATTGCAGCCGCCTTCCACCGTGCCGTGGGTTGGCTCCAAAAGGATGGCGAAGTCACCCTTCAGCAGGTCTCCGTGGTTGCGGACCAACCTGCCAAGGCCGCTCTTGACCGCTTCCACTTCCTCGTGGTCGTAGAAGACGAAGGTGACGTCCTTGTCCGGCTGCGCTCCGTCGTCGAACAGTGTTGCCGCAAGGGCGAGTTGAACTGCGACGCCGCCCTTCATGTCAGTGGTGCCGCGGCCGTACAGGACACCCTCCCCCGGCGTGCCCGATTCCCAGGTTGCCGGTACAGTGCCGAGCGATCCCTCGACGGTGGGCAGGGGAACGGTGTCCAGGTGGCCGGCAAGGATCACCCGTTCAGCTCGCCCGAGTTCGGTCCGGGCAATAATGGCATCGCCATCGCGGACCACCGTGTAGGCAGGGATGGCGCGAAGGGCAGCCTCCACGGCATCGGCCAGTTCGGTCTCGTTGCCGGAGACGGAGTTGAAGTCGATGATCGCGGCCGTCAGCAGGGCAACATCCTGGCGCAGGTCAAGAAGGGCGGGAGCAGGGTTCAGGGTCACCCGTCCAGCTTAATGCCAACAAATGCGACTTCACCGGCATGAGACGCGTTTCAGCCGACCTCCGCCTGCTGGATAGACTTGGCCCATGACTGAAACTGCTTCCTCCGCTGCGCCCGCAAACGCGCCCACCAACGATCGATCAGCTTACGGATTCGGCCTCGCCACCATAGCCACTTCGGCATCAGGGGAAGCAACCGTTCTGGACGTCTGGTTCCCGGCACCGTCACTGGGCGTTGCCGCAGAGACCCTGCGTGACGTCGACAACGCCGACCCCGCACTCACAGCACTGGCAGAAGAGGGCAAGGACGCCGACCGCGGCACCGAGCAGAAAGTGGTCTTCGCACAGATCGACCTCGACGCCGCCCCCGCGGACACGGCCGACGCCTACCTCCGGCTGCACCTCCTCTCGCACCGCCTGGTCAAGCCGAACAGCATCAACCTGGACGGCATCTTCGGAAAGCTCCCCAACGTGGTCTGGACCAACTTCGGTCCGGCCGCCGTTGACGGTTTCGAGCTGACCCGCGCCCGCCTGCGCAAGCGCGGCAACGTCGTGGTCTACGGCGTGGACAAGTTCCCCCGCATGGTTGACTACGTCGTCCCCACCGGGGTGCGGATCGCCGACGCCGACCGCGTCCGCTTGGGTGCCCACCTTGCCGAGGGCACCACGGTGATGCACGAAGGCTTCGTGAACTTCAACGCCGGAACCCTGGGCACCTCCATGGTGGAAGGCCGCATCTCCGCAGGCGTCGTGGCCGGTGACGGTACAGACGTCGGTGGCGGCGCATCCATCATGGGCACCCTCTCCGGTGGCGGCAAGGAAAAGATCGCCTTGGGTGAGCGTGTTCTCCTTGGTGCCAACTCCGGCGTGGGCATCAGCATCGGAGATGACTCCGTGGTTGAAGCCGGCCTGTACGTCACCGCGGGCACCCGCGTCCGCGTCCCGGGCCCCAAAGACGAAAACGGCGAAGACACCAGCCAGATCATCAAGGCTGTGGAACTCTCCGGCGTCCCCAACTTGCTGTTCCGTCGCAACTCCACCACTGGCGGTGTGGAAGTCCTCCCCCGCAAGGGTCAGACGGTGGAGCTGAACGAAGCGCTTCACGCCAACTAGCAGGAGGATATCCGTGCGCCGGTTCCGCCGCGCCATCGTAGCGGTGCTGGCTCTGGCCCTGGTGGCAGGCGCCATCTACGCGATCGTCGCTGTACTGCAGCGCTCCGAGACCCTGGTCACGGAGCGCTGCACCGCCGTCGTCGGCTCCGAAAGCCACGAGCTCGCCACGGACCAGGCTGCGAATGCTTCGCTCATCACTGCCATCTCGGTCAAACGTGGCCTGCCGCCCAGGGCCGCGAGCATTGCCTTGGCCACTGCCATGCAGGAATCCAGGCTGCGCAACATCAATTACGGTGACGACGCCGGCCCTGATTCCCGCGGCCTGTTCCAGCAGAGGCCCTCACAGGGTTGGGGCACCGAGGCGCAGATCATGGATCCGGTCTATGCCAGCAATGCGTTCTACGACGGCCTGGTCAAGGTGCCCGGCTACGAGACCATGGAAATCACCCAGGCCGCCCAGGCAGTCCAACGCTCGGCCTTTCCCCGCGCCTACGCCCAGCATGAGCCCATGGGCCGGGCCTTCGCATCCGCGCTGACCGGACATTC
The DNA here is from genome assembly GCF_049315185.1 of Paenarthrobacter sp. C1. Taxonomy (NCBI): domain Bacteria; kingdom Bacillati; phylum Actinomycetota; class Actinomycetes; order Micrococcales; family Micrococcaceae; genus Paenarthrobacter; species Paenarthrobacter sp. C1. The sequence goes on from NZ_CP186052.1 coordinate 3,288,389, forward strand.
GGCGTCGTCACTGAACTGCGAACTGCGCATGCCGGAAGCGGCAGGCGACCCTGCCGTCGTCGTGGATGAACTCACGACGGCGTTCGGCACCCAGGCGGCCACCGTCCAGGGCCGCACGATACAACTGGAGCTGACGGGCACCCAAGCCTGGGCTGTAGCCCACTGGGCCGTTGCGAATGCAAAGGCGTTGTCCATCACGCAGGTGGATGTCGCAGGCCAGACCTGGAACCGCGAAAAACGCGATGGTTGGCAAGCTGGCGCTGCATCTTCGGATGCTGTCACCATCACAGTGTCAGCTCCCACCACATGAGTTTTTGTACAGCTAATGCCCTTAAGAGCGCTCCTTAAGGGCATTAGCTGTACAAAAACTCCGTCAGGCGAGCATCTCAACCACGGGCTGGACGTAGCTTCGGAAGGCATCCGGCTGGGACATGAGCCGGTGGCTCATGATCATCGTGTCAGGCTCCAGGTACCACGCCCGGGGCTCGTTGAGCGGCAATTCGATGATGGTGAGGTCGAAATCCCGGGAGCTGCGGCCCACCTCCAACAGCCGGTCTTCCACCATTTCGCTGAGGACCTGGTTCAGGCCGCTTGCCGCTCGTTCGGCTTCAAGCCGGGCGTATTCGTCAATCCTGTCCGTGGCCCATCCCAAGGCCGAGCCGAAATGGGCTTGGAGGACCCTCTGGAGCGCCGGCGAGTTACCGAAAGCCTTGAAACTTGGAGGCTCGAGTTCGGACACCGGCTTGGGGTAGGACTTCACCAGGCTTTCCCACCAGGCTTCCCATTCGGTTTTGAGGGCGTTGATGCCGCCCACGTCGGAGGTGAGATGGCTATGGTCTGCGTGTCGGACTTTGGGGTCCGCGTGGGAGAGGCTCGGCTTTCCCGCGCCGTCCAGGCCGGCAACATCGCGCAAATACAGTGCGATGAGCATCGGTCCGGACGTGTCCATGGTGATGCGCCACCCTTGGCCGTCTGATACGTGCATCCCAAGACCTCCATCAGCAGGATACCGACATCACCCAGTCTATTCCTGATGGGCTGCCCTGTCCCATGCCGATAGCAGGGCTTTGGCGTACCGGCACTAGGACTCCGCTGGCTCCGCCAACGTCTTCAAGTGCGATGCCAGGACGTCACTGCATACCTCGGCCGTCATCCACTCAGGCTGAAGCAAGGCGTGCATACAGAGCCCGTCCAAGGTGGCCAAAAGGCGCTCTGCCTCCGTCACCAGGGTTTGCCTGGCATCGGCCTGGCCGGGGTTCAGAAGCAGGATCAGCCGCCCAATGGCGGCTGCCACGGTCCTGTGGCTCCGCTCAGCTTCCGGGGCGAGGACGGGCTTGATACGGGCGGCATGCCTGAAGGCCATCCAGACACAAGCGTCTACGGCGAGTTCCTCATCCAAAGGCAGGAACTGTCCGAGGAGATTCAGGACGGCTGCGTGGTGTCCCGGACTGCCGGCGACTTCCAGTTCAACGTCGGACAGCGCCGTCTCGAGGCGCCCGGCGATGCGGTCAATGACGACCCCAAAGGAGAAGACCAGTAGTTCGTCGCTGCTGGCAAAGTAATGACGTACCGAGCCCACGGCCAGTCCGGCTTCGTCGGCTACTTCCCGGAGGGATGCCCGTCCCAAGCCATCGCTGGCAATGATCCGGAATACAGCTTGGACGACTTCCTGGCGCCGGGCTTCGGCATCAACAATTTTGGGCACCAGTCGTTTTTAGCACGAACGTGCTTCAACACCGCTCAATACGAAGCGGCGTGGCTCCGATTTCCGATAGCGTAGGGACCATGAAAATTCTTGTCACGGGTGGCACCGGCTACATCGGGTCCCACACCGTCTTGTCCCTTCAGGAAGCCGGCCATGACGTCGTCGTGCTGGATAATCTGGTGAACTCCAGCGAGGAGTCCCTGCGTCGGGTGTCCGAGCTCACCGGCAAGAACGCGGCCTTCCACAAGGTTGACTTGGTGGATGAGCCCGCCGTCGAGGCCGTGTTCGACCAGCACCAGATCGATGCCGTGATCCACTTCGCGGGTCTGAAGGCTGTAGGAGAATCCGTCCAGGAGCCGCTGGCCTACTACTACAACAACATCGTGGGCACCCTCAACCTGCTCCGCGCCATGGACAAGCACAACGTGCGCTCCATCGTCTTCAGCTCGTCGGCCACCGTCTACGGCGAGCACAACCCGATCCCCTACATCGAAAAGATGGAAATCGGCGCCAACAACCCGTACGGCCGCACCAAGGAACAAATCGAGGACATCCTCTCGGACCTCGGCAACGCGGACGACCGCTGGCATATCGCACTGCTGCGCTATTTCAATCCAGTGGGCGCCCACCCGTCCGGCCGCATCGGCGAAGACCCGCAGGGCATTCCGAACAATCTCGTCCCCTTCATCGCCCAGGTAGCGGTTGGACGCCGAGAGAAGCTGATGGTGTTCGGCGGCGACTACGACACCCCGGACGGCACGGCCCAGCGCGACTACATCCACGTGGTGGACCTGGCAGAGGGCCACGTAGCAGCCCTGAACTACATTGCCGACCGTGCCGGCGTCCGGCGCTGGAACCTCGGCTCCGGCCGTGGGTCTTCCGTCCTGGAGGTCCTGCGGTCCTTCGAGAAGGCCGTGGGCCAGCCGATCCCCTATGAGATCACCGGCCGCCGTGCAGGCGACCTCCCCGCCTTCTGGGCCGACGCATCCTCTGCGCTGGCGGACCTCGGATGGTCCACCACCAAGACCGTGGACCAGATGTGTGAAGACCACTGGCGCTGGCAGAAGAACAACCCCTTCGGCTACAACGCTTCCTGAGGCAACGCGGGGTCACTTATGGCCCCCTGGAGGCCCCAACATGGGCCATAAGTGACCCCGCGTTGCTTTTAGGGGCGGGAACAACAACGGCGGCCGTCCCACCTCGCGTGAGGTGGGACGGCCGCCGTCGTTATTGGCCTGAAACTAGTTGGCCGGGTAGTTGCGCTCCGGCTCCCCTGTGTAGAGCTGCCGCGGGCGGCCGATCTTGGTCTGGGGGTCGTTGATCATTTCGCGCCACTGGGCAATCCAGCCCGGGAGGCGTCCAATGGCGAACAGAACGGTGAACATCTTCTCCGGGAAACCCATGGCCTTGTAGATCAGGCCGGTGTAGAAGTCGACGTTCGGGTACAGCTTGCGCTGGATGAAGTAATCGTCGGCCAGGGCCTTCTCTTCGAGGCGCATGGCGATATCCAGCAGTTCGTCGTTGCCGCCGAGCTTGCCCAGGACTTCGTGTGCCGTTGCCTTGATGATCTTGGCGCGGGGATCGTAGTTCTTGTAGACACGGTGTCCGAAGCCCATGAGGCGGACGCCGTCTTCCTTGTTCTTGACCTTCTCCATGTAGTCCTCGGGCTTGATGCCGTCGGCTTGGATCTGGCGGAGCATCTTCAGGACGGCCTCGTTGGCGCCACCGTGGGCGGGTCCGAAGAGGGCGTTGATGCCGGCGGACACCGAAGCAAAGAGGTTCGCGTTGGACGAACCCACCAGGCGGACGGTGGAGGTTGAACAGTTCTGCTCGTGGTCGGCGTGCAGAATGAGCAGGAGGTCCAGCGCCTTGACGACAACCGGGTCCATTTCGTACTGCTCAGCCGGGAGGCCGAAGCTCAGGCGCAGGAAGTTCTCCACGAGGTTCATGGAGTTGTCCGGGTACAGCATGGGCTGGCCGATGGACTTCTTGTGTGCGTAAGCGGCGATGACGGGCAGCTTGGCCATGAGGCGGATGGTGGAAACTTCCACGTGCTCCGCGTTGAAGGGGTCCAGCGAGTCCTGGTAGAACGTGGACAGCGCCGAAACAGCCGAGGAAAGCACCGGCATGGGGTGGGCGTCGCGCGGGAACCCGCCAAAGAAGCCCTTGAGTTCCTCGTGCAGGAGCGTGTGGCGACGGATGCGCTGATCGAACTCTTCCAACTCCGTGGGGGTGGGAAGGTTGCCGTAGATCAGCAGGTAGGAAACTTCGAGGAAGCTCGAGTGCTGCGCGAGCTGCTCAATGGGGTAACCGCGGTACCGCAGGATGCCTGCGTCGCCGTCGATGTATGTGATGGCCGAGGTGGTGGCCGCTGTGTTCATGAAGCCGGGGTCATAGGCAACGGCGCCCGTCTGCTTCAGCAGCTTGGAAACGTCGTAGCCTTCGTTTCCTTCTACAACCTTGATGCGCGGCAGTTCGAGTTCGCCGCCGGCATGGCGCAGTGTCGCGCTGGTGGTCTCAGTCATGGAGTCCCCTTCATGAGGCCTTTGGGCCTCTATCGAACGCTTGTCCAACCACCTTCTGGTGCCGCCGCCTTCGGCCCCGCTGTCGCAGGGCTCCAACGGCCGGAGTGCATTCTTAGAGAAGGCCACCATTGATAGTCAGTTAAAAAGCTACCGCCAGTAACCCCGCGGAACTAATCCGCAGCCTCCGGTTACTGGCGGAATGGCGCTATAAGTGGCGCAAGTCACAGCATTGTTATGCGTTGGCGACAAGCCTCTCAACGGCGGCATCGATCCGCTCGTCACTGCCGGTCAGAGCGACGCGGACGAAACCGTTACCGGCGTCTCCGTAGAAAACTCCCGGCCCCACCACAATGCCCAGTTCCGCGAACCTCGCCACCGTGTCCCAGGTGGCCTCGCCGGCTGTGGACCACAGGTAAAGCCCGGCCTTGGACTGGTGGATCTGCAGCCCGAATTTCTCCAGGGCGGGCACGATCCTCTCGCGCCTCCCCCTGTACAGATCTTTCTGGGCGAGGACATGGCCGGCATCGCCCAACGCCACGCGCATGGCCTCCTGGACGGGGAACGGCACGATCATGCCGGCATGCTTGCGGCTGTTGACCAGGTTGGCGATGATCGCGGAATCACCGGCGACGAAGGCTGCCCGGTAACCGGCAAGGTTGGATTGCTTACTCAACGAGTAGACGCACAGCAGGCCATCGGTGGAGCCGTCTGTGACCCTGGGATCCAGGATGCTGGGGACAGCCTCTCCCCCGCGCTGGGCATCCCATTCGCCCCATCCCAGTTCTGCGTAGCACTCGTCCGAGGCCACCACTGCGCCCAATTCGCGGGCCTGGGCTACGATCCGACGAAGCGACTCGACATCCCGGACACTTCCTGTGGGGTTGCCCGGAGAGTTGATCCAGACCAACCGGACCTTTGCACGGGTTGCCGGATCCAGCTCATCCAGGTCATCGGCAGCAACGGCCGTGGCACCTGCCAGTGAGGCGCCAATGTCATAGGTCGGGTAGGCGACCGTGGGCCGGACGACCACGTCACCGGCGCTCAATCCCAACAGGAACGGCAGCCAGGCCACCAGTTCCTTGGAGCCCACCGTAGGCATGACGTCCTTCGGGTCCAGCCCGGGCACCCCGCGCCTGGCGGCGAACCAGTCGACGACAGCCTGGCGCAGTGCCTCGGTGCCGTGCACCGTCGGATAGCCGTGGGCGTCCGCTGCGTTGGCCAACGCGTCCCGGATCAGTCCGGGCGTGGGATCCACCGGGGTGCCGATGGAAAGGTTCACCGCGCCGCCCGGGTGTTTGGCAGCCGTGGCGACATACGGCGCCATGGCTTCCCAAGGGTAGTCAGGCAGGTTCAGGCCGAAAGCCGGTGCCGCTGAGATCAACCTAGCTACCGCCCTTAGTGGTCTTGGTTCTGCGGGGGCAGGGCAGCGATGAACGGGTGGTCCTTGCCCGTGTTGCCGATCTTGGCAGCTCCACCCGGAGAACCGAGGTCATCAAAGAACTCGACGTTGGCCTTGTAGTAGTCGGCCCACTCTTCCGGGGTGTCATCCTCGTAGTAGATGGCCTCTACCGGGCATACGGGTTCGCAGGCACCACAGTCGACGCACTCGTCGGGGTGGATGTAGAGGGAACGCTCACCTTCGTAAATGCAGTCGACAGGGCATTCTTCAATACATGCCTTGTCCTTGACATCCACACACGGCTGCGCGATTACGTACGTCACGTCCCAGACCTCTCCACGGTTTGTCCCGGCGATGGCCGGGTAATACTGCCGGCATGATGCCGGGCACTCAACTTCTGAGCCTATTATCCAACAGTGCGATCACGCCAACCTAGCCCGCGTCTTAGTATGAAACGGTGAATCCGCCACACTTGCCTCCCCGCCAGTTCCTGCTCAACGCAACGCCGGGCATCCGGGTCGTGGTGCGGTACAAGATCGAGGAAGGCCTCACCGACGCCCTGGGCTACTTGCTGGGCAGCAACGACACCGTTTGCACGGTACGGACCCGCACCGCCGACGTCGAAATTCCCTTGGCGTTGGTCATCGCGGCGAAAGAGGTTCCGCCGCCACCTCCGCGGCGACAGGCGTCCTAGTTCGAAGGCGGCTGGCCGCCACGAGCATGACCAGTGTCACAGCGCCGATCCCAAAAACCCAAACGTTTCCGACGGCGTCGCCCAGCACCAACTGCTTGGACGGCCCCGCCGACGACAAAACGCCGACGGCGGCATAACCCACCACGCCTGCCACCGCCGTCGGGACGACCGAGCGTGACCAGGCGGCGAGCCACAGCTGAACCGAGGCGAGAAGCAGCAACGCGGCGGCTACGCCCCAAGGGATCCCGACGCCGGCCCACTGGATGGCCTGGCGGTGCAGTGCCGTTCCTGCCGCAGCAACGAAAAGAGCCGCCGGTACGGCCGCGGCTATGCCACGGACCGTACCGGCGACTCCCTTCTTCATGCAGCTGTCCTTGACCGGTTCAGAACCAGCGGGTGTTAGGACTTGGCGCGGGCGCGGTTGGCCTTTGCGCGCTCGTTGGAGTCCAGGATGACCTTGCGGATACGGATTGCATCCGGGGTCACCTCAACACACTCGTCTTCGCGGGCGAATTCGAGGGACTCTTCGAGGGTCAGATCGCGCGGCGGCGTCAGGTTCTCGAAGGTGTCGGAGGAAGCTGCACGCATGTTGGTGAGCTTCTTTTCCTTGGTGATGTTGACGTCCATGTCGTCGGCGCGGGAGTTCTCGCCAACGATCATGCCCTCGTAAACCTCGGACGTGGGCTTGACGAAGAAGGAGCCGCGTTCCTGCAGGTTGATCATCGCGAACGGGGTCACAACACCGGCGCGGTCGGCGATCATCGAACCGTTGGTGCGGTATTCGATGGGGCCGGCCCACGGCTCGTAGCCCTCGGAGATGGAAGCTGCGATACCGGCGCCACGGGTGTCCGTGAGGAACTTCGTGCGGAAGCCGATCAGGCCTCGGGCCGGAACGATGAATTCCATGCGGCACCAGCCGGTGCCGTGGTTGGCCATGTTGGTCATGCGGCCCTTGCGGGCTGCCATGAGCTGCGTTACGGCGCCGAGGTACTCTTCGGGGACGTCGATGGTCATGTGCTCCATCGGCTCGTGGATCTTGCCGTCGATGGTCTTGGTAACAACCTGCGGCTTGCCAACGGTCAGCTCGAAGCCTTCGCGACGCATCTGCTCCACCAGGATGGCGAGGGCGAGCTCGCCACGGCCCTGGACTTCCCAGGCGTCAGGACGCTCGGTGGGCAGAACCTTGATGGAGACGTTACCGATGAGTTCCTTGTCCAGGCGGTCCTTCACCTGGCGGGCGGTGACCTTGGCGCCCTTGACCTTGCCGGCCAGCGGCGAGGTGTTGATACCGATGGTCATGGAGATCGCGGGATCATCCACGGTGATCAGCGGCAACGGCTGCGGGTTCTCGGCGTCCGTGAGGGTTTCACCAATGGTGATGTCCTCGATGCCGGCAACTGCAACGATTTCACCGGGACCGGCTTCTTCGGCAGGAACACGGGTCAGGGCCTTGGTGGCCAGCAGTTCGGTGATCTTGACGTTCTTGAGTTCGCCGTTGGCGCGTGCCCAGGCAACGGTCTGGCCCTTGCGGAGCGTGCCGTTGTAGATGCGGAGCAGGGCGAGGCGGCCAAGGAACGGCGATGCGTCCAGGTTGGTCACGTGAGCCTGCAGAACGCCGTCCGGGTTGTACGTCGGAGCCGGGATGTGCTCGATGATGGTCTTGAAGAGGGGCTCAAGGTCCTCGTTGTCCGGGGCCGAGCCGTTGGCCGGCTGGTCCAGGGATGCGCGGCCGACCTTGGCGGCGGCGTAGACAACCGGAACCTCGAGTACCTTGTCCAGGTCCAGGTCCGGAACTTCGTCCGCGAGGTCGGAAGCGAGGCCCAGGAGCAGGTCCATGGACTCGTGGACAACCTCGTCGATACGGGCGTCAGGGCGGTCGGTCTTGTTGACCAGGAGGATGACCGGCAAGTGCGCAGCAAGGGCCTTGCGGAGCACGAAGCGGGTCTGCGGGAGGGGACCCTCGGAAGAGTCAACCAGCAGGACAACGCCGTCAACCATGGACAGACCGCGCTCCACCTCGCCACCGAAGTCGGCGTGGCCAGGGGTGTCGATCACGTTGATGGTGATGGTCTCGCCGTTGGACGACGGGCCGTTGTAGGCAACCGTGGTGTTCTTGGCGAGGATGGTGATGCCCTTTTCGCGCTCCAGGTCACCGGAGTCCATGACGCGGTCCTCAACCTCACCGTGGGAAGCGAAGGAGTTGGTCTGCTTGAGCATGGCGTCGACCAGGGTGGTCTTACCGTGGTCAACGTGTGCGACGATCGCGACGTTGCGCAGATCGCTCCGCGACGCAGTGTTGGTGATGGTTTCAGACATGCGTTAATGACTCGATTCAGTGGTGAAGTCAGCTGTTTGTATCCGCGCGCATACCTGATCGACTTGATCGGAACACACAGCGAAAAGACCCCGGGACACAGGGCACCTGCATCCAGTCTAAACGCAGATGCATTTCTGAGCCTAAAAAGCAAGCCATCGGGCCATGAATTGTGGCGTCAGTCACAGCAGGTCACGTGTTCGTAAACACAAGTCAAGATGCTGGATTTTCACGCTCCCGTGCCCCATGATTGCAGCAGAACCAGTGCCCCACGGAGACCAATCAATGCGCCAATCTTCGGCCGTGTTTCGCATGATCGCACCTTTGATCGCCGTTGGCGTCCTTACGGTCGGTTGCGGACCAAGCCCAGTGCCAACCAGTGCCCCCTCACGATCAGCTGCGCCCGCGCCCGCCCAGACGGCCGCCGCTGACAAACCACTCAGGGTTGCCCCGCAACCCAGCGCCCTGAATCTCCCGGCAGGTTCCCTGTACAAGAATCCGACGAACAACCGCAACGAACTGGTGCTGGCCGATGTCCGCCACACCGCCGTATTGATCGGTGATTCCCAAGCCATGCCGGCGGGTTCCTGGCCGCAGCAAGGCATCGCAGCCCTCGGCTACAAACTGCATGTGGTGGGCATGGGCGGTACCGGATACGTCGCCACCAACGGCAAGACCGGCAACTACATTGACGCCTTGCAACGCGGCGACTGGGTTCTTCCCTATGGCGAGCCACCCTTGATCGTGGTGGAGGGCGGCGGAAACGACGCCACGCAGCGCGCCACGGATGCTCAGATCACCGGCAACGCCGAGCGGCTGCTGGCCGCCTTGAAGACCCGCTACCCGGGCTCCCGCCTGGCCATGATCGGCACCCTGGCCCGCGGCGTCAGCAACGGAGGCGGACGACGTACGGAAGTGGACGCCCTCCTGGGCCGGATCGCCGCCAAGCACGGTATTCCGTTCGTCAGTGCCGGCGATTGGCTCACCCGATACGACGCCATCAGCGACCTTCAGGACGGCGTTCATTTGAGGGCGACCGGACACGCGAAGCTTGGTGTCGCCCTGGCGCGCGAGCTCACGGCCCTGGGCCTCACTGCCCGCCCGGACAACCCGCAGCCGGCAAAGTAGGCGACCGTACTAAACGGCAAGAGCCGGTGGTTCCCTTTCCAGGGAACCACCGGCTCTTCTGCTGTACGGCAGCGGGATTACGACGCCGGTCAGGCCACTTCAGGGGGCAGGAGCAAGGATCCACCCGGGATGGCATCCAGGAGGGCCTGTGTATAGGCCTCGCGGGGATTGTCGAAGACCTCGTCCGTGCTTCCCGTTTCCACGAGCTTGCCTTTTTGCATCACACAGACGTGGTCGGCAATTTGACGGACCACAGCGAGGTCGTGGGTGATGAAGAGATAGGTCAAACCGAGGTTGTCCTGCAGCTCCGCCAACAGGTTCAGGACCTGGGCCTGCACCAGGACGTCCAAAGCGGAAACGGCCTCGTCACAGATAATGACTTCCGGGTCCAAAGCCAGAGCACGCGCGATGGCGATACGCTGACGCTGGCCACCCGAAAGCTCGTTCGGGTATCTGCGCATGGTCGACTGCGGAAGCGCCACCTGATCCAACAGCTCACGAACCTTCTTTTCGCGGCTGGCCTTGGTGCCGATTTTGTGAGTGCGCAGCGGCTCTTCGATGGTTCGGAAGATGTTGTACATCGGATCCAAGGAACCGTAAGGGTCCTGGAAGATCGGCTGCACCCTGCGGCGGAACTTAAACAAGTCCTTGCTGTTCAACGTTGATGTGTCAACGCCGTCGAAAACGATCTTCCCCGAGGTGGGTTCCAACAGGTTAAGCACCATCTGCGCCACAGTCGACTTACCGGAGCCGGACTCGCCCACAATGGCTGTGGTAGTCCCTCGACGAACGGAGAATGACACTGCGTCCACAGCCTTGAAGTCCGTGGTTTTGCCGATGCCGCCACGAAGTTTGAAAACCTTGGTCAGGTCTTCAACCTTCAGGACCTCTTCAGGCAGCGCGGATTCAACGACCACAGGTTCGCTGGGCGCCAACAGTTCGTCGGACTCAACGCCCTGTTCCTTGGCAACCTGAATACGCCGGGAGGCCAAGGACGGGGCCGAGGAGACCAAGCGCTTGGTGTACGGGTGCTTCGGGTTACGCAGCAACTCGAGGGACGGACCGGATTCCACAACCTGTCCCTTGTACATCACCACCACCTTGTCCGCCCGCTCGGCAGCCAGCCCGAGGTCGTGGGTGATGAGGAGTACAGCGGTCCCCAATTCGGACGTCATCTTGTCCAAGTGGTCCAGAATCTGTCGCTGGACGGTCACGTCGAGTGCCGACGTGGGCTCATCCGCGATCAGCAAACGCGGCTGGCAGGAAAGGCCAATGGCAATAAGCGCGCGCTGGCGCATTCCGCCCGAAAACTCATGCGGATATTGCTTGGCACGACGCGCCGCATCGGGAAGACCAGCTTCGGACAAGACCTTGGCGACATCCTCCGGCCCGGACGGAAGGCCGTTGGCTTTCAGCGTTTCCTTGACCTGGAAACCGATCTTCCACACCGGGTTGAGGTTGGACATCGGGTCCTGCGGCACCATTCCAATGGAGTTGCCACGAAGCTCAATCATCCGCTTTTCGCTCGCATGGGCAATGTCTTCGCCGTCAAAAAGGATCTCTCCGGCAGCCACCCGCCCATTGCCCGGAAGCAAACCAATGGCTGCCAGGGCGGAGGTGGACTTTCCGGATCCGGACTCGCCCACAATCGCCACGGTCTCACCCGGCATGACAGTGAAGTGCGCGTTCCTGACGGCGTTAACCTCGCCGTTGCTTGTCGCGAAGTCGATTGCCAGGTCCCTGATCTCCAGCAACGGACGTTCGAGGCCAGCGGATTCTTCTTTGATGTGAACGGAAGGGTTCATGGCTTGGCCTTTCATCGTTTACGCGCTTTCGGGTCCAGAGCATCACGAAGGGCGTCACCCAACATGATGAAACTCAGAACGGTGATGGAAAGGGCGATAGCCGGGTAGAGCAAAGGCATGGGATTGGATCGCAACGATGCCTGCGCTGCCTGGATGTCGTTGCCCCAAGACATCACGCTTGGTGGTAATCCGATGCCGAGGAACGACAGGGTGGATTCCGCCACGATAAATGTGCCCAGCGAGATGGTGGCAACAACAATGATCGGAGCCAGAGAGTTGGGCAGCACGTGGCGAAGCAAGGAGCGGAAGCGCGAAACACCCAATGACCTTGCAGCCATGACGAAGTCCGCATTCCGCACCTCAATGACGGCGCCTCTGGTGATTCGGGCAATCTGCGGCCATCCGAAAGTAATCAGAATCAGGATGAGCGTCCACACCGTGCGGTTGGCCCGGAAGACGGGAAGCTGCATCATGACGATTGCGCCAAGGATGAGGGGCAGAGCAAAGAAGATATCAGTGAGCCGAGCCAGGAGTGCGTCAGCCCAGCCACCGTAGTAACCGGCGAGGGCACCCACTGTGCCGCCGAAAATGACAACTCCAAGCGTGGTGAAGAGGCCAACTGTCACAGACGAGCGCGTTCCGAAGATGACGCGTGCGTAGACGTCGCAGCCCTGTTTGTTAAAGCCGAGCGGGTGGCCGCTGACAGGTCCGCCGTTCGAGTTGGCCAACTGGCAAGCTTCGCCAGAGGGATCGATCGGTGAGAAAAGGCCCGGGAACAGAGAGACGACGACTACGACCAGGATCATGAAGGCCGAAATGATGAACAGAGGCTGCTTACGCAGATTCTTCCAGGCCTCTCCCCAAAGACTGGAAGGGGCTTGGTCTTCTTTTACCTTGTCAGTGGCTTGCAGTGGCGTCTCTTCGAGGTCCGCAACGAAGTGCTCGATGTGACGCGGGGCTGTGTCCTGCCCCGTCAGGTTGTTATCAGGCGTCATAGCGGATCCTCGGGTCAAGCCAGGCGTACAAAAGGTCAACAATCAGGTTCGAGACACAGTAGACAAGCACCAGAACTGTGACGATCGATACCACGGTAGGTCCTTCGCCGGACAGGACTGCCCGGTACAACCTGTTGCCTACGCCAGGTACGTTGAAGATACCTTCGGTGACGATCGCGCCACCCATGAGGGCGCCAAGGTCAGCACCCAGGAACGTGACAACGGGGATCAGCGAGTTGCGCAGAATGTGCACGTTGACCACACGGAAACGGGAAAGCCCCTTGGCAGTGGCCGTCCGAACGTAGTCGGCGTTCATGTTCTCGATAACACTGGTTCTGGTCAGTCTCAAAACGTAGGCGAAAGAGGCCAGCCCCAGGACGATCGCCGGAAGAATAAGGTCCGGTATGGTCGCAGCCGAACTCACGGTAGGTTTAGCCCACCCCAGCTGGACGCCGATAAAGAACTGCAAAAGGAAACCGAGCACGAAAATCGGGATACCGATGACGATCAACGAAGCGATCAGGACAGTGCCGTCAAAAAGCTTGCCCTTGCGCAGACCTGCGATGAGACCAAACGCAATGCCAAAAACACCTTCAAAGATCAGTGCCATGACAGCCAGGCGGGCCGTAACCGGGAACACTTCGCCAAGGACGGCAGCGATGGGACGCCCGGAGAAGTCCTGGCCCAGATCAAACGTAAAAATGCTCTTTAGGTAGAGCAAGTATTGAACGATAAACGGCTGGTCCAGGTTGTATTGCGCCCTGAGCTTTGCCGCGACGGCTTCATTGACAGGCTTGTCCCCAAAAAGTGCCGCAATGGGGTCGCCCGGGAGGCTGAAGACCAGGAAATACACAAGGAGGGTGGCCCCCAGGAAGACAGGAATCAGCTGGAGGAATCTTTTCAGGATGTATGTGGCCATTAGCGCAATACACCCCGAACAGCAGGCACCCGGTCCAGGGGTGCAGCGGAGTTGTTCATCGAAGAACCTTTTCGTTCGATGTGCAGGAGTTCAGGGCCGACGGTCCAAGTATGCCTGCACAAGGACGCCCAACCGGAGTTGGGCGTCATTGATTTGCAACGCGATACGGCGGCGGTAGCGCCTCTAGAGCGCCCCCGCCGCCGATCGTTATTTACTTGCCAGTGATGTTGTAGTACAGCGGGACGCCGTCCCATCCGTAGTCAACATTCGAGACGCCGGTGCTCCAGCCACCCTGCGATACCTGGTACCACAGCGGGATAGCCGGGAGGTCCTGCAGAAGGATCTCCTGGGCCTTGTTCATGGCCTTGTTGCCTTCTGCAACCGAGGGGGCCGAGAGTCCGTCAGAGATGGCCTTGTCAAAGGCGGGGTTCTCGTAGCGGGCATCGTTCGAGCCTGCGCCGGTCTTGTAGATCGGTCCCAGGAAGTTGTACAGCGACGGGTAGTCTGCCTGCCAACCTGCACGGATCGAACCGGTCAACTTACCGGACGTTGCAAGGTCGCGGGCTTCCTTGAAGGTAGCGAACGGAAGACCCTCAGCCTTGATACCAAGGTTGTTCTTCAGCTGGTTGGTAACGGCCTCAACCCAAGCCTTGTGGCCGCCCTTGTCAGCGTTGTACGCAATGGTGAAGACCGTGTTCGGGTCCCACTTCTGAATGGCGTCGGCCTTGGCCCACAGATCCTTGGCCTTGGCAGCATCGAACTTGAGGTTGTCGGAGCCCGGGATGCTGTCGCTGTAGCCGTCCAGAACCGGTGCCGTGAAGTCCTTGGCAGGCTGACGGCCACCGCTGAAGATTACCTTGGTGATCTCTTCACGGTTCATGGCCATGGAGATTGCCTGGCGGCGCAGCTTGCCCGCTTCTCCGCTCCACTCGGGGAGGTACTCGGGAATGGCGATGGTCTGGTTACCGGCATACGGCTTCTCGATGAAGCGATCGCCGAGGTCGGTCTTGAAGTTCGCGAGGGCGCTCGTGGGGATCGTCTGGAGGATGTCCAGGTTGTTGCCCAGGAGATCCTGGTAGGCGGCGTCATCGTTCTGGAAGATCTTGAACGTCACGCCACCGTTCTTGGCCTTACGGGGACCGTTGTAGTCGGCGTTCGGAACGAGCTGGATCTGCACGTTGTGCTGCCAACCGTTCTCAGCCATCTTGTACGGACCGTTGCCTACCGGCTTCTCGCCGTACGTCTTCGGGTCCGCGAGTGCTGCGGCAGGGACCGGCATGAAGGCGGTGTAGCCGAGTCGCAACGGCCAGTCCGACTCAGGCTGCTTGAGTTCGACCGTGAAGGTGGTGTCATCCACAACTTTCAAGCCGGACATGGTGTCGACGGTGGAACCCTTGGCACTGGTTTCGTCGTAGCCCTTGATGCTTTCGAAGAAGGTTGCGCTCAGCTGAGCGTTCTTCGCTGCTGCACCATAGTTCCAGGAGTCAACAAACGTCTTGGCCGTGATGGCGTCGCCGTTGGTGAACTTCTGATCCTTCTTGATCTTGATGGTGAAGTTCTGCGCGTCAGGTGCCTCAATGGACTCGGCCAGTTCATTGACCGGCTTGCCGGAGGGGTCGTAGCTAACGAGCCCGGAGAAGATCAGCGTTGCGATCTTTCCGCCGCCGACCTCGTTGATATCTGCCGGCATCAGCGGCCGCTGCGGTTCTGAACCGTCAGCGATGATGACCTTGTTGGGGTTACCGCCGGATGCGCCGGAGTCGTTGTTGCCGCCGCCGCCGCAACCGGTCATTGCGAGGGCGATGACCGCCGCTACGCCTAGAGCTTTGGAAGTGCGCGAGAAACGCATTCCGCCTCCTATGAGTCGGGAAGTTGATCAGGGGAATTTTGGTAGGTTCCCCCAAGGCAAGGCACAGATTCCTACTGTGACGTTGCCTACATGTGAGTGTAAGCCTACCCACATTGCGTCCGAATGTTGGAACATGCTGGCCAAACTGTAACCGTTCCGCAACCTCCACATGCCTAAAACGGCGGGAATTTCAAGTCAAACACTACCCGGTGGTAGCATTCGCTGTCTGACAGCAGGACAGGACGTTTTTCAGGCGCAGAAACAACCCCGTCTCGGCTTCATCTTTCGCCCGATGGATGGGCTGGGTCAATGGCAACGGCAGCTCCGTGCCAGCTGTTCCCGTTGGCTTTCCTTGAACCTTAAAGTTCTTCATACTGTTGAGGCCCCTCCCGGCGAACCGGGAAGGGCCTCAATTTATGGATCCTAGTAGTCGTTGAACGACACCTTTACCTTGCCGCCATCCAGGCTGATGTTGGCGCTCAGTGATACTGAGGTGGTGTCCGTTGTGGTCTTCCAATCCGGCGTCCCGAAACCATATGAGTTGTCCTTCTCATAAGTGACGGTCGCTTTCCCCGGATTCGACGTGCGTACACGCCACGGGGTTTCGCCGTAGCCCTTGCTGACAACGAACGTGGGCTTGGTGGTGAGTGCCCAGCGGAAGTTCTTTGTGTAGCGCGAGGAACTGTAGCTGTTCAAGGGGCAGTTGGCCGGCCGGGCCTCGGTGGACTTCACACATTCAGCCAGGTAGGCATCGATTTGGGCCATTGCCTCTGACTTCAATGCTTCTGAAGCTTCCACCTTCAGGCTGGCCGTTGAAGAAGTCGACACGGTGCCGATGGTCACCATCGTGGTCAGCTTAGGAGCTGACAGATACTTCTCCGAGGACGGCAACTCTACCGTGTACTCGCCAGGCAAGGCGGGATACGTCACGGAGCGGCTGTCAGAGAGGTTGACATCAACTGACTGTCCATTGATCAGGAGGGTTTTCACCGGGGTGTCGGACGAAATGCGCAAAGTCCGGGGAGACGCGGAGTCCATGACCCAGTGATCATCCAAGAACTCCGGGTTGGACTTATGCAAACGGTAGGTCGTTTGCTGTTTCCGGCCGTCCTGGTACATGGCGGCAACCACGGTGGCTGTGTCGTTTGAGACATTCGTAGACACGATCTCAAACCTGTCGATGCGCTTGCCCGCCTTGGAATAGACCTCATCGGTCAGCAGAATTCGCTGGTCAGTGGCGACGCCGGGATCGGCGATGGCCATCGCCTTGGACGCCTCGCCATTCTGTAGCGCCTGGAGGTAGCCGGCGACGGCTTTGTCTGGTCCGTTGTTGCCCTTGATCACATCGACGGCGATGAATGCCCCGACGACCAGTACGACGACCAGACCGGCTGCTCCCAGGATCAGACCAAGCTTGCGCTTCGCTTGGGCAGTCATGGGCTCTCTGGGTGCCAGGGCCGGGTGAGCCGCAGCGGGAGCCGGCACGGATTGACCGTCACCAGGTGCGGTGGCAGCCTGTTCAGCAACGACAGGCTTGGCGGGAGCGATCCTGCCGGCCAGGGACAAGGGCACATACCTGCTTAACTGTGGCGCCAGGAAACGGGCTGAAACTTCCGTTGCGCCGCCCCAAAGCAGCAAGATGAACGGCGTCCACCACGCCAGCGTCATACTGACGGCCCCCGAAGCCAGTGACCCGGCGTCGAACGTTCCTGTTACGCCACTGAGCCACGTCATCAACGTCCCGGCCACCAGGAAAGAAGCGGGAAGCAGGACCCAGTCGGTGATCTTGTTGCTGACCACCGGCCCCCGGCGCAGGTACCAGAAAACAGAAGCCACCACGACGGAGACCAATGCCAGGAGAAGCATCAGCCACCCGGCCCAGCCCGGCACGCCGAATTGGGTGAGCGCATTGCCGAATCCAAAGCTGATATCCGAGCCTGATGAATTAGACGACGAAGACATGCTGGAACCGGAATTCCAGGTGCGGCTAACGGCACTCAGGTGGCCCAATCCGAACATGAAAAAGCCTGCGGTGGGCGCCCACAAAGGTGAAGAGAGCGAGGCCTGCCATCCGGACTTAATGCCGATGGCAATTACCAGGACGGGAATCGCAATGGCAAGAAATACACCATAATGAACGGCCACAGCTTCGAAGGCCCGACCGATTGCGGCACCCGGCCCACTAAGGGCCGGGACGCGCGGTTTACCCGACATCCGACCCAAATATGCGGCGAGGGTTCCGAGGATCAGCGCAAAAATCACAGAGCCAAAGGTCACGGCCCCGATCGAGCTGACCTTCACATTGGGAATGGGCAGGTTCACGGCAAATATCGCACCGAAGGCGTTGACCAAGAGGGTGAAGACGAGGCCGGCTGTTGCTGCCTCGATCCAGATTCCGGCTGTGGTGTGGGCTTCGGACCGCTTTGCGGCAATCCGTGCGGCAAGGAACAGGACTGCAACTGAGATGGCAGTCAACAACAGTGGAACGGCAAAGAATGATGCCGAACCCTGGACGCTTCCGACTAACGGAAATGTTGCGTCGATGCTCGTGCCGAGCGCCCCAAGCTGGCTCATGACTACCAATTGAACGGCCAACTGACCCATCAGGGACCACGGGGACGGCATGCTGCTGCTATTACCGCCGGAAACCATCGAATTGGACGGGAGATCGGTGTTGCCGCCGTTGCTGATGGCCACACCTATAAGAGCCAGAATCAGGAAGAGAAATGCGGTGATGAGAACGGCTGCATAGGAAATGGCCCCCACCAGGGCCCCCGGAATCAGCGACTTTGCGTCAAAAGAACTGACGACGCTGGACACCGGCCCAGTTTTGAGGCCGGCGTTGGTAGGGCCAATATTTTTGGTGCCGCTTTCTGCACCGATGGCTGAATGGCTGTCCGGTGCCGCATTGTGCGGGACTGTATTCGGCGACGGCCCGTCCGGAGCGGCAGTCGGTTGATGTGGTTCGGTCATAACAATTTCCCCCTATTGTTTTCTCTACTGCTCATGGTGCCATAGCCAGACATAATTCATGGGGTCGTCATAACCGGCGGACCGCTCCGGCAGACACCACGAAAAATATGCCGCCCTCCGATTCACGGGGGGCGGCATATTTCCATCAATTAAAATCTAGACGTTGAAGCGGAACTCCACCACGTCGCCGTCGGCCATCACATACTCTTTGCCTTCGATGCGGACCTTGCCACGGGACTTTGCTTCGGCCATGGAGCCCGCCTCGATGAGGTCATCGAAGGAGACCACCTCGGCCTTGATGAAACCGCGCTGGAAGTCTGAGTGGATCACACCTGCTGCCTGGGGCGCGGTGTCGCCCTGGCGGATGGTCCATGCACGGGTTTCCTTGGGACCGGCGGTGAGGTAGGTCTGCAGGCCGAGCGTGTGGAAACCGACGCGAGCCAGTTGGTCAAGGCCGGATTCGGACTGGCCGTTCATTTCCAGCATCTCCCGGGCTTCTTCCTCGTCCAGTTCAACGAGGTCGGATTCGAGCTTCGCGTCGAGGAAGACGGCGTCGGCCGGGGCAACCATGGCGCGCAGTTCTTCCTGCTTGGCGGGATCGCCAAGGATGCCTTCGTCGGCGTTGAAGACGTAGATGAACGGCTTGGCCGTCAGGAGACCAAGCTCCTTGAGGTGGCCCATTTCGAGCTTGTCGCTCTTGATGGAGGAGAAGATGGTGTCGCCACGTTCCAGCACCGTCTGGGCGGCCTTGATGGCTGCCAGCTCTGCGGCATCGCGCTTCTTGATCTTGACTTCTTTTTCGATGCGCGGAATGGCGTTTTCGATGGTCTGAAGGTCAGCGAGGATCAGCTCGGTGTTGATGGTCTCCATATCGGAGCGCGGGTCGACCTTGCCGTCGACGTGGATGACATCGGGGTCGTCAAAAACGCGGACGACCTGCGCGATGGCTTCAGCCTCGCGGATGTTGGCCAGGAATTTGTTGCCCAGGCCTTCGCCTTCGGACGCGCCCTTCACGATGCCTGCGATGTCCACGAAAGACACGGGAGCGGGCAGCAATTTCTGCGAACCGAAGATTTCGGCCAGCTTCGCCAGACGGGGGTCAGGCAGGTTCACGACGCCTACGTTGGGCTCGATCGTGGCGAACGGGTAGTTCGCAGCGAGCACCTGATTGCGGGTCAGTGCGTTGAAAAGGGTTGATTTGCCGACGTTGGGCAGTCCGACGATGCCAATAGTAAGAGCCACGAGCATTGATTCTACCCGTAGGAAGCCCGTCCCCGCTTGCCCTGCACGGTCAGCACGCGTACTGCCGGTCCGCCTCGCTAAAACTGTCGCACCCCTGTGACAGGGTTGCCTTATGGATGGATTTGGATTGGTTTTGGCCTTGCTGATGCTGCTGGTTGGCGCTGCGGTTGGTCTCGCTGCCGGCTACGTTGCCTTCCGACGCCGGGGCGCTGGCTTGGAAGAGGACTTCGACGCCGTCTCGTCGCGGCTTTCGGAGGTGACGGCGCAGTTGGCAGCGGCCGACGCCGAGCGGCGGCTTTTGTTTACGCAGAACCGCGAGTTGAGCGCGGCCAGGAACTCCGACGGCAGTGTTCTGCGGGCGTTGGCTCCCGTAGCCGAGAAACTTACGGCGGTACAGCAGCAGGTGTCATTGCTGGAGCGTGACCGCGTGGAGCAGTACGGACAGCTTGCCCAACAGCTGCAGGACGCACGCCTCTCCGATGAACAACTCCTCAGGTCGACCCACGCGCTGGCTTCCGCCCTTCGTTCCAACAGCGCGCGTGGCCAGTGGGGCGAGGTGCAACTTCGGCGCGTAGTGGAGGCGTCAGGGATGCTGCGGCACGTCGACTTCCACGAACAGGTGCATTCGGGCAGAACCGAGAATACGTTGCGGCCGGACCTCGTGGTTCAGCTGCCTGGCGGCAAGCAACTTGTGGTGGACGCCAAGGTACCCCTGGCCTCCTACCTCGCTGCCCAGGAGCAGTTGCATGGAGACGGGGCCTTCGGTGAATCGGTAGCCCCTGCCAGCAACCAGGACTCGAAGACACTCCTTGCACAGCACGCCAAAGCGCTCAAGGCCCACATCGATGCACTGGCAACCAAGAAGTACTGGGACATTCCGGGTAACTCCCCCGAGCTGGTGATCTGCTTCCTTCCGGCGGAGTCGATCCTGGCATCCGCCCTTGAGGCCGACCCGGCCTTGCTGGAGCACGCTCTGTCCCGGAACGTCGTGCTTGCCTCCCCCGGCACGCTGCTGGCAGTCCTCAAATCAGTGGCCTTTACCTGGCGGCAGGATGTCCTCACGGACAGCGCCCACGAGCTGTTTGAGCTCTCCAAGCAGTTGTACGAACGGATGGGCACACTGGGCGAGAACGTCAGCAAGCTGGGAAGCTCTCTCAAGACCTCAGTTGATCGCTACAACGCCATGGTAGGCACCTTGGAAGCGCGGGTGCTCCCCACGGCCCGCAAGCTCAACACCATGGACGATGCCGGACTTACTGCCCCGCCGTCGGTGGAAGCCGTCCCCAGGGCGCTGGCTGCACCTGAGCTCCTTGAAAACAGGGAAGACCGGGATTCGGCAGCCTGACTGAAAAGACCCGTTGCGGGCCGTTAGTAGACGGCCCGCAACGGGTCAAAGTGTCCGGATCCCAGTGTCTGGGTTTGAGACCTAGGATGAGGGGCGGTTTCCGCGGCCGCCCAGGGCACGCGTGACGTCGCCTGCCTTCTTCAACGTGGCACGCAATTCCTTGGGCAGCGAGAAAAGGAGGTCTTCCTCTGCCGTGACAACTTCCTGGACTTCGCCATAGCCATAGTCCGCGAGTAGTCGCAGGACGTCCTGCACCAGGACTTCAGGAACGGAGGCCCCGGAGGTCACGCCTACGGTAGCCACGCCTTCGAACCAGGACTCGTCCACTTCGTTCGCAAAGTCGACGCGATATGAACTCTTGGCCCCGTATTCGAGGGCAACTTCAACCAAACGTACTGAGTTGGAGGAGTTTGCTGAACCTACAACGATCACGAGGTCGGCCTGCGGGGCGATCTTCTTGATGGCCACCTGGCGGTTGGTAGTGGCGTAGCAGATATCGTCGCTGGGCGGATCCTGCAACGTCGGGAAGCGGTCCTTCAGCAGACGGACCGTTTCCATGGTCTCGTCCACACTCAGCGTGGTCTGCGAAAGCCAGATGGTCTTCTCTGGGTCACGGACGGTGACCTTGTCTACCTCGTGGGGGCCGTTGATGATCTGGATGTGCTCGGGAGCTTCGCCGGCCGTACCTTCGACTTCCTCGTGGCCCTCGTGGCCGATGAGCAGGATGTCGTAGTCTTCCTTGGCGAAGCGCACAGCCTCTTTATGGACTTTGGTGACCAAGGGGCAGGTGGCATCGATGGTGCGCAGGCCACGGTCCTCAGCCGACTGGACAACAGCGGGGGAAACGCCGTGCGCCGAGAAGATCACCAAGGCGCCCTCGGGAACTTCGTCGGTTTCCTCCACGAAAATGGCACCCTGTTCTTCCAGGGAGCTGACCACATGGACATTGTGGACGATCTGTTTCCGGACATAGACAGGCGGCCCGTAGTGCTCCAGGGCCTTCTCAACAGCGATGACAGCCCTGTCGACACCGGCACAGTAGCCGCGCGGAGCTGCCAGCAGGACCTTCTTGGGACCCGTAACGGGAGCCGCTGCCTGTACCTCTTCCGGAGATCGCCGTCTGCGGGGCACCGTTGGCATCGGGATGGAAACTGCTGTGCTGGTCATGCCTCCATGCTACCGGCCCGGCCTTTAGCTCAGGGCAGAACGTGACCGTTGTCGCCCTGAGACCACAGCTGCTATGACGCCCACCACAAGGACAACGCCGGAGACGACCGCTGCAATCACAACCCATTGCCCGAAGCCGGCGCGGGCCGCAGTGAGGAACTCATCCTTGAACAGCTCCGCCACACCGTTGGCGCTGTCGAGGTTCCCCACCACTCCCCCGGCAAGATCAGCCCCGGCAGTCCAAATGGCTGCAAGGGCGAGCCCGCCAAGTCCGAGGAACACCAGAACCAGGGAACGGCGTCGAGAGGCAACGAGCGCCAGAAGGGCCGAAACTACAGCGCCCAGGGCCGCCACCCACCACAAGGGAGCGAACGTCGCGACCCGCTCGACGAGTTGTCGGTGGGAAGGCTGCCCCAGCGATACCAGGCTCTCGGCCGGAACATCAATGCGAATAGTGGTGGCCTCGGCGAAGTGGTCGCGAACAAGCCTGACCATGGGACCGATGTCCAGGACAAGTGCGGTACTGCCACGGGCTTCCTCGGCTTGGTCCACTGTGCCGAAGTTGAGTTTATGGCTGTTCCTGACAGTGTCCTCCCAGGCCTTCGGATAGTCGCTCCACGACTGCATGCCCGAGGCAGCTTTCCGCAGGGCATCGGCGGCCAGCGACTGAATGGGATCGGGGAGATCCACTGAGGACTCAAAGGTCCCTACAGCGGCCGCAGCCAGCCTGCCCTGGAATCCGGGGTCATTTCCCAAGGATCCGGCGATACGGACAAACCCTTCTTCCTGGACGATGTTCTGGTCCACCCACGCGGTGGGAACGGCGACGGCCGTGAGGAGCACGGCGAGGACCATTCCAACTGCTGAGACAAAAGTACGCAAGGTCATCCTTGGGGTTGGGGGCAGTGCCACCATCCTAGGTCTGTCCACATGATAGGAAAAATGTCGGAGCCGGCGGTAAAGCTATGGATAGAGTTGGAAGGCGGCCGGCATCCAAGGACGCACCCCTGAATGAGGACGACAAGAATGCAGCCACAACCGCAGCGACCGGGACAGGCACGGATCAGCCATGTCCGCTGAAGCGACGCCGGAATCAACCCTCCCCGGGACCGCTGCCGAAACCAGCCCGGACAATCCCTGGCCTCTGCAACTGCTGTCCCGGAAACTCAAAGCCCACATCGAGCGTGCACCGGCGGCGTGGATCGAGGGCCAGGTCATTGAAATGAACCGCAGGGGCGGCAACGCCTTCCTCACTCTCCGCGACGTCGACGCCGAGATTTCCCTGCCGGCCTCCGTATGGTCCACCGTGCTGGACCGGCAAAAAATTCCGTTGGAGCGCGGTTCACGGGTGGTGGCGCTGGTGAAGGCGGACTTCTGGGTCAAAACCGGGCGCCTGAACATGTCGGTCAAGGACATCAGACCGGTAGGCCTCGGTGACCTGCTCGCGAGAATTGAAAGGCTGCGCCAAGCCTTGGCAGCTGAAGGCCTGTTTGCCGATTCCCGGAAGAAGAAGCTGCCGCTGCTCCCCCACCGCATTGGCCTGATCACCGGCAGGGACTCGGACGCCAAGAAAGATGTCATGCGTAATGCCGCCCTGCGGTGGCCCGCAGTGGAGTTCGATGTCAGGGAGGTGGCCGTCCAGGGCAACACCGCTGTTTCCCAGATCATTGCCGCTTTGAAGAAACTTGATGCCGATCCCCAGGTGGACGTCATCGTACTGGCCCGTGGTGGCGGCGCATTGGAAGACCTCCTGCCGTTCAGCAACGAGGACCTTATTCGCGCGGTCTCGGCGGCAAGCACCCCGGTGGTCAGTGCCATCGGCCATGAAGCCGACAGGCCAATCCTCGACGATGTTGCGGACCTCCGCGCTTCCACGCCCACGGATGCCGCCAAGAGGATCGTTCCGGACGTCGCAGAAGAACTGGCCATGGTCCGGCAAGCGAGGGAGCACCTGCGCCGCGGCATCAGTCGCATGGTGGACCGCGAAATGGACAGGCTTCATTCCCTGAAATCACGCCCCGTCCTTGCCTCCCCGGCAACCATGGTGGACGCCCGCGCCGAGGATATCCATCGACTCCAGCGCAGAACACATTCAGCGGTCAGCACGGCCGTGGTGAGGGCACTGGACCAAGTGCATCACCTGCGGGCCCAGGTCCGGGCACTGTCACCCCAGAAAACCTTGGACCGCGGTTACGCCGTTGTCCAGCTCGTTGGGGAGGACCAGGCAGGGCACCATGTGGTCAGCACTCCCGATGAAGCTCCGGACGGGACTGCACTCGCCATTCGGGTAGCCCACGGACGATTCAAGGCCGTCTCCGCCGGCCACGGGGAAATCCTGGAACCCTGATTTCCCCACAGCCCTGCAAACCCACGCAAAGGACATCATGACCGACAACAATCCATCAGCTCCCGGGACCGATCCTCTGGACTCACTAAGCTACGAAGAAGCCCGCGAGCAACTGGTCGCCGTCGTCAGTCGGCTCGAGGCCGGAGGGGCCAGCCTCGAAGAGTCCCTGGCCCTCTGGGAACGCGGCGAGGCCCTTGCAAAACGCTGCGAGGACTGGCTGGAAGGCGCCCGCAAGCGCCTGGCTACCGCCCGCGACGCAGGGAACGACGCCGGAGCTGCCGCCGGCTCCGACTGACGCCAGCAGGAACGGAAGCCCTAGGAGGCTGCCACCAGAGCGCGTTCGGCTGCGACGTCGAAGTCGGCCTTGGGCCAGTCCAGTTCCAGGCCTCCGAGGGCGTCCAGCAGCAGCTGTTGAACAGCGATCCTGGCGTACCACTTCTTGTTTGCCGGCACGACGTGCCAGGGAGCAACTTCCGTTGATGTCTTCTCAAAAGCGATGTCGTAGGCCGCCATGTAGTCGTCCCAGTAGGCGCGCTCGGCGAGGTCGCCCCGGCTGTACTTCCAGTGCTTGGCGGGATCGTCAAGCCGGGCGATGAGACGCTCTTTCTGTTCGTCCTTGCTGATGTTCAGCATGACCTTGACGATAGTGGTGCCCTGCTCTGCAAGGCGTGCCTCAAAATCGTTGATTGCCGCATACCGCCGCTCCAGTTCCTCGCCATCCGCCCAGGCGTGAACGCGGTGGATCAAGACGTCCTCGTAATGCGAACGGTCGAAAACGCCCACCATGCCCGCAGCAGGTGCCTGCTTCTCAATCCGCCACAGGAAGTCGTGGGACTTTTCCTCTTCCGTGGGTGCCTTGAAAGCGGCCAGGTGTACGCCCTGTGGGTCCATGGCGCCCACCACATGGCTCACAATCCCGCCCTTGCCCGCAGTATCCATGGCCTGCAGGATCAGGAGGAGCCGTTTGGAGCTGCCGAACTTGCCCTCGGCGAAGAGTTGCTCCTGCAGCCCGGCCAACCGGTCGTCCTGGGCGGCAAGCAGCGCCTTGCCGTCAGCCTTGGCCCCCGGGTAGCCGGGAGTGGATTGGGGGTCAACGCCAGCCAGCGAAAAGCCCGGGCCAACCTTCAGAACTTCGGCCGGACTCTTGGCGAACTCAACTGCAGCAGCCATGTGGCGGTACCCTTCTGTCCGGCCGCGCCCCGATGGCGCGGCTATGCACCTCAGGCTAGTTGCCCGGATACCTCGACAGGAAGTCCGCCATGCGGCCAATCGCTTCTTCGATGTCCTTGACGTTGGGCAAGGTCACCATCCGGAAGTGGTCCGGACGAACCCAATTGAAGGCACGCCCGTGGGAAACCAGGATCTTTTGTTCCTTCAGGAGGTCAAGGACAAACTTTTCGTCGTCCCTGATGTGGTACACCTCAGGATCCAGTTTCGGGAACAGGTACAAGGCACCCCGGGCCTGCTGGGTGCTGACTCCCGGGATGGCATTGAGGAGGTCGTAGGCTTTGTTGCGCTGTTCCAGCAGCCTGCCGCCGGGCAGGATGAGGTCGTTGATGCTCTGGTAGCCGCCCAGCGCAGTCTGGATGGCGTGCTGCGCAGGGACGTTGGCACACAGGCGCATGTTGGCCAGGAGGTTGATGCCTTCGAGGTAATCCGCAGCGTCCTTCTTCGGCCCGGAAATAGCCATCCACCCGGCACGGTAACCGCACACACGGTAAGCCTTTGACAGGCCGCTGAACGTCAGGCACAGGAC
Organism: Paenarthrobacter sp. C1; assembly: GCF_049315185.1. NCBI lineage: Bacteria > Bacillati > Actinomycetota > Actinomycetes > Micrococcales > Micrococcaceae > Paenarthrobacter > Paenarthrobacter sp. C1. Next base: position 3,314,552 of record NZ_CP186052.1, read on the forward strand.
GTCGTCACCGGTCAGTCCAGCCAAATTCACATGCACGGCGTCTTCGTACAAGATCTTTTCGTAGATCTCATCGGCGAAAAGCACCAGGCCGTGCTTCTCCGCCACGGCCACAATCTTCTTGAGCGTCTCCTCCGGGTAAACGGCACCCGTGGGGTTGTTCGGGTTGATCACCACGATTCCCTTGGTCCGGGGAGTGATCTTCGATTCGAGGTCGTCGAGATCGGGCTGCCAGCCGGACTCCTCATCGCAGAGATAGTGCACCGGGCGGCCACCGGCCAGTGCAACCGAGGCCGTCCACAGCGGGTAGTCCGGGGTGGGGATCAGAACCTCGTCGCCGTCCTCGAGCAAAGCCATGAGGGACATGGTGATGAGTTCACTGACTCCGTTGCCCAGGTAAATGTCGTCGACGTGGATGTTTTGGATGCCACGGGTCTGGTAGTACTGCGATACCGCTGTCCGGGCCGAGAAGATACCGCGGGAATCGCTGTAGCCCTGGGCGTTCGGGAGGTGGCGGATCATGTCCACCAAGATGGCGTCAGGCGCTTCAAAACCAAACGGGGCCGGGTTTCCGATGTTCAGTTTGAGGATTCTGTGACCCTCCGCCTCCATCTGCTGGGCGGCCTGAAGAATCGGTCCACGGATGTCGTAGAGGACATTATGAAGCTTGGTGGACTGCTTGAATTTCGCCATTCCTCAAATATGCCACACGGGTGATGCAGTTCAGCTGAGACTTAACTCACATATACGACGACGGCGGTGACGGAGCCGCGCGGGTCCGTCACCGCCGTCGTACGCGGTTTTATGCGGATGCTACTTAACGATGCCCTTGTCCTTCAGCCAAGCGGCTGCGGCGTCCTTGGGTGCCTGCTTCTGGTCGCCACTGACGGCCCTGTTCAGGTTGATCAGATCGTCGGTGGTGAGGATTTTGGAGACGTTGTTGAGTGCTTCCTTGGCCTTGTCCGTCATCTTTGCCTTGTTGTAGAGCGGCAGGACCTGCTGGGCCTTGAAGTTGTTCTTGGGATCTTCAAGAACAACGAGGTCGTTGTCAACGATGGACGGCGTGGTGGTGTAGATGTCGGCCACCTGGACCTTGTCTTCCAGCAATGCCTGCAGGGTCAGGTTGCCGCCGCCGTCACTGAACGGCTGCAGGCCCTTGAGTTCGCAGTTGTAGTTCTTCTTCAGACCGGGGAAACCGTACGAGCGGGTCTCGAACGTGGCCGGGGCAGCCATGGTGAAGTCCTTGCACACCTTGGCCAGGTCCTCGATGGACTTCAGCTGGTACTTCTCGGCCGTCGCCTTGGTAACTACCATCGCGTCCTTATCCTCGGCTTTGGAAGCCTCTAGGACACCCAGGCCCTCGGGAAGCTTGCCGGGGAGCGCCTTGTAGACATCATCGGCCGAGACCTCCGCGGCCTCTGTGTCGACGAAGGAAAGGAGGTTCCCGGAGTAGTCAGGAACGAGGTCAATGGACCCGTCCTGCACGGCCTTGAAGTAGATCTCGCGCGAACCGATGTTCGGCTTGGACGTAGCCGTGAGGCCTGCGGCATTGAGGGCGCCGACATAGATCTCGGCAATAACCTGGCTCTCGGGGAAGTCAGCGGAGCCCACTACCAGGGAGCCTCCGGCAGAGCCACTGGGCGCCGCCGAGGAAGGGGTGGCCAAGGGGCTGCCACCGCAGGCGCTCAAGGCGAGGGCCACACCCACACCGGCTGCGAGGCCGCCAAGACCACGGCGTGTAAGGGTCATTGGGACGGGGTTCTTCATGGTGTACCTCCTTGAACGGCAGCCCCGGCTGGCGCCGTGGCTGTGAGATCTTCGGCCGCCTTGTGGCTGCCTTTTGCTTTTGAGTCGAGGGTCAGTCCCGGTGAGAGGACAAGCCGTTGCACACCGGCGAGGATCAGGTCCACGGCGATCGCAAGTCCGGCGATAAGCAACGAGCCGCCCAGCATCCTGGGGAAGTCCTGAAGGACAAGGCCGTCGAACAGGTACCGGCCCAGCCCTCCCAGCGGCAGATAGGCAACCACGGAAACAGTGGCAATGACCTGCAACACCGCGGTGCGGATACCGCCGAACATCACTTGCAGTCCGTTGGGCAATTCCACTCGGAACAGGATTTGCAGTTCGGTCATGCCAACGGCCCTCGCAGCGTCAACGACGTTGGCGTCAACACTGGAAATACCGGCATAGGTACCTGCCAGGAGTGGCGGCACGGTGAGGATCACCAGCGCCCAGACCGGCGGCATCAGGCCGCTGCCGGCGAGTAAGGCGAACAGGACCAGCAATCCGAGGGTAGGCAACGCCCGGAGCGCGCCGGCCACAGCGACAGCCACAACCCGGCCACGTCCCGTGTGCCCGATGAAGAGGCCCACCGGGATAGCGATCACGGCCGCAATGAGCAACACCAGGGCGCTGTACTGCAGGTGTTCGAAGAGCCGGGTGGGAATCCCGCCGGTTCCGGTCCAGTGCTTGGGGTCGAGCAGCCAGGCAATGGTTTCAGCGAAAATATTCATCCGGACGCCCCCGTATCGGGCCGAAGGCTTGCACGCGGCAGGCCAGGACCGGACTTGGGTTCAGTGATCAAGGTGGTGGCGTCAGCTCCCGAAGACTTGCCACCGGCTGCACGGGTCCAAGGCGTCAGGAGTCGTTCCAACACCACAAGAACAGCATCCATCAGCAAGGCCAGGACCAGGATGGCAAGGATTCCCACCACCACTTCAGTGATGAAGGTCCGCTGCAGTCCGTCGGTGAAGAGGAATCCAAGGTTCCCTACACCCAGCAATGCCGCAACGCTGACCAGGGAGATATTGCTGACCGACACCACGCGAAGACCGGCGAACATGACCGGGAGGGACAACGGGAGGTCTACTTGGAAGAAACGGGCCATGGGTTTGAAGCCCATGGCAACGGCGGCGTTCCGGAGATCGTCGTCCACCGAGTCGAACGCATCCATCGCTGCGCGGACCAGCAAGGCCACGGCGTAGATGGTCAGCGCCACCACCACATTCAGGGGGTCCAGAATCCTGGTCCCCAGAATGGTGGGCAGGATGATGAACAGGGCAAGCGAAGGAATGGTGTAAAGCAGTGACGTAGCAGTAGCCACTACCGAACGGAGTGTGCTGTTCCGCCGGGCCAGCTGGGCCAGGGGAATGGAAATCAGCAGTCCAAGGACCATCGGAATGATCGCGAGAACCAGGTGCTGGCCGGCCAGGCCCAGGACCATGCCGCTGTTGGCAAGGAACCACTCCATCAGGTGGCGTCCTCCCTGTGGTGCCGGACTTCCTCGATCAAGGCCAGGACCTCCGGCGCCTTCAGGACTCCGGCAACCCGGCCGTCGTCGTCTACCGCCACGCCAAGACCCGACGGTGACGACAACGCCGCATCCAGGGCGCGACGCAGCGTGTCCCCCTTGCGGAAGAGCGATCCGCCGGGGATCAGGCCGGCGCCGTCACGCGGCGAGGACCACCCCAGCGGACGGGTGTCTTCGTCGACCACGAGCGCCCATTCCCCCGAGCGACGCCCGGCACTGTGGCCGTCGTTGGCGCTGACCATGGTCACCGGGTGCAGGGTCACGGCGTCCGCGGCGTTGAAGGCGAGGTGCCGGAAACCGCGGTCGCGGCCCACGAAGGAGGCAACGAAGTCGTTTGCCGGTGCCCTGAGGATTTCCTCCGGCGCGGCGTACTGGGCCAGCTTGCCACCGACGGCGAACACCGCAACTTTGTCGCCGAGCACGGTGGCTTCGTCGATGTCGTGCGTGACGAACACGATGGTCTTGGCAAGTTCACGTTGCAGGCGCAGCAACTCCTGCTGGAGTTCGTCGCGCACCACAGGATCCACTGCGCTGAACGGTTCGTCCATGAGCAGGACGGGCGGATCAGCAGCGAGCGCCCGGGCAACCCCGACACGCTGCTGCTGCCCACCTGAGAGTTGGCTCGGGTAACGCTTCCCGAGAACCGATGCCAGGCCGACGACGTCAAGCAGTTCCGCCGCGCGTTTCCGCGCCGCTGCCTTGGATACGCCATTAAGCCGCGGGACGGTGGCGATGTTGTCCAGCACGGAGCGGTGCGGCAAGAGGCCCGACGACTGCATGACGTAACCCATGGAGCGGCGCAGCTTTGCCGCCGGAACCTGGGACACATCCTCACCGGCCACGGTGATGGTCCCGCTGGTGGGCTCCACCATGCGGTTGATCATTCGCAGGGACGTGGTTTTGCCGCAGCCCGAGGGCCCCACGAACACGGTAATGGCACCTTTGTCGATGGACATGGTGAGATCGTCCACCGCCGGTTGCCCGCCCTGGTATCGCTTGGTGACGCTCTGGAACTCAATCATGGCTTCGGCCATACCCGGGCTTACCTATCTGTGGTCGAGAACATCGGTAGAGCCTGATGATCATATGCACTCTTATTACTTGGCTGCAAAGCAATCTTCACCCAGCGTAGCCAGCACCACCGACGATGTCAGCGGCGGCACGATTTCCGTAATCAATCGGCAATGTTTACCGCTTCCTTCGTTTGGCTCCCCTGCCGGACCGTTCCTGGGCCTGGTCATGTTTGTAACGTTCGACGGCGCGTTGGCCCCTGTCTGCCGACATCACCTTTTGGTGCCATTCGCGCTGGTAGGCGCGGCGGGCCGCGGCATCATGTTTGCGGTTCAGGGCAGCGAGCTCGCGTTGCAGTTTCAAATAGCTGGCCCATCGCCGGGGATCCAGGGCCTCCTCGGCGAGCGCTTGCTGCACGGCGCAGCCGGGCTCCGCCTGGTGGGCGCAGTCGGCAAAACGGCACTGGGCGAAGAGTTCGTCAAGGTCACCGAACATCTCCTCCATCCCGTCCTCCGCGTCGAAGAGTCCGAACCCGCGCACCCCGGGAGTGTCCATCAGGACAGCTCCGCCGCTGAGGGGCACCAGTTCCCTGGCCGTTGTGGTGTGTTTGCCCTTGCCGTCGCCGGCGCGGACGGCACCGGTCTGCTGGACGTCGCGGCCTGCCAGGGCGTTGATGAGCGTCGATTTCCCCGCTCCTGAGGGACCCAGAAGAACCAGGGTGGCGCCGTCGGGGATGTGCTGCATGAGTTCGTCGAGCCCATCGCCGTGCTCGGCGGAGGTGGTGACCACCTCCACGCCCGCAGCCTGCACGATGACCTCCCCCACGACGTCATCCGCGAGGTCCGCCAGGTCGGCTTTGGTAATAACCACCAGCGGTGTGGCCCCTGAGTCCCAAGCAGCCACCAGGGTGCGCTCCAGGCGGTTGTGCGTGAGTGGCCGGTCCACAGGGACCACCACTGCGACGATGTCGATGTTGCTGCCCAGGATTTGTTCCTCCGAGGAAGCCTCGAAGGCCCGCTTGCGGCTCAGCGCGGAATAGCGTGGAAGGACGGCGACGACGGCCGGCTCGCCTGCACTGTTCCGGCCGACCCAGACCCAGTCCCCCGTGGCGGGCACCAGTCCTTGGGTGGGATAGGGCAAATGCAGCAGGCCTTCACCGGAGGCAACGAGAACGCGGTTGCGGTCCAAGCGGACCACCCTTCCGGGGCTGGCTGCGTCCTGGTTGTCCGCCGGAAGATTGGCGCTGAAGAGCGCTGCTGTCTTGGCTGTAAAGCCGTATTCCGCAGGTCCGCGGAATGGCATGGTGCTGCTCAATGAAGGGTCGCTTGAAGAAGCGTAAGTGTTCGCGTAGGTATTCGCGTGAGTGTTCAATGGGATGCCTCTGCTGAGGCCCGGTTGCCTGCTACTGGCGGGCAGATGCCGGGACAGGATGAGTGGTGTGATGACGGTGCGCCGCCGCGTGCGGGGCGCGCGAAGTTATGGCAATCATCAAAATCCACCTCCTTGGGCATCAGGGCCGGCATGGAAGGCCGGCAACGATGCCAAGCCTAGCCAACCGTTGGGCAGCTTGGCTAGCCCTCCGTGCCGGGCTTTCCGTCTGCCGGGCGCTCACTGTGGAGGCGCAGTGCCGTGTCGACCAGGGAAACCCTGTTCAGCTTCCCGACGTCATGCAAAGGAATCCACGCGGCATGGGTAGTACTGCCATCCACCTCGTAGGTCAGTTCTCCGCCCACCACGGTGGCCTCGTAGACAATACGCAGGGCCTCGAAGCCCCGAACTGAGCCGTCCGCCTGCGTCTCCCCGGGCCAGTGTCCGACGTCGATCCCCAACATCCGGTCAACCCTGGCCTCGTAGCCGGTTTCCTCCCGGACTTCGCGCCGGCACCCATCAACCGGGTGCTCGGCGAAATCCAAGCCTCCGCCGGGCAGAGTCCACCCCTCCTTGTCATCCTGCTTCCAGTAGGCCAGCAGGATCCGTTCCTCCTTGACGATGACGGCGTAGGCTGCGGGGCGGGTGTCGAACTGCGGGCTCATCGTGCCAGCATAATTCGCTTTGCCTGATCCCTAGGGCAGTTCGGCGGCGGCGATGGGGCCGGGCTCTTCGGGGCCAAGGTCCGGCTGCTCACGAAGCTCGACGACGGTCCCCGGCTTGCCGAGTTCAAGAACCTTGATGCGGTTGAGGCCAACGTTCAGCAACGGTGCGGGCGCGTACAGGGTGACCTGTGGTCCTTTTTCCCAGTACCGTCCGAGAAGGAAACCATTGAGCCAGACGAAGCCCTTCCCGGAATCGGGCAAGGCAACGTAAGTATCAGCCGGTTCCCGCAGGTCAAAGTCGGCCCCGGCGAGGTCTTCCAACTCCTCGCTGCCCCACTCGGAAAGTGCCACCGGTACCTGTGTCCAGTGGAACGCGTAGCGCTGGTTGATGAGGACTCCGCCCAGGATTCCCTTGCCCTGCCCGGTGAGGGGCCCGTAGTTGATGCGGCCCAGGTTCTCCACCAGAATGTCCAGCTTGGCGGAGGCACCAGTCCCTGTCAGGGGCAAGCCTTCTGCGCCGCTCGTATCGTCCAGCACTCCGGCAAAAGCGCCGTCCACCCAGATGTAGGCGCGGTCGTTCAGGCCAGTGATCTTCAACCGGCACTCGCTGGGAGAGTCGGCGCGGCCCGGCAAGATGGCGTCGGCGGAGTACAGGACCATACCGGCGTCGAGCCCCAACTGTTCGAAGCTGAGGGGCTTGACACTGCTGACGGGCTTGCCGGAGCTGCGTGCAAGCTCCAGCACGTCCGGTCCGGCCGACAATGGCAGCGACTGCGCCGGGACCACCGGAGGGTCCGCCAGCAATTCGGCGGGGAGCCCGGGCATCTCCACAATGCCTTGCGCACGGAAGAATTCTGCCCGGAAGGCATGGAACTTAGGCGTCAGGGCACCGTTCTCCGCGATGGGCGCGTCGGAGTCGTAGCTCGTGACCGTCGGCTGCAGGCGGGAGCCATCGTGGTTGCTTCCGGATCCGAGGCCGAAGTTGGTCCCGCCGTGGGCCATATAGACGCAAACGGAGCCGCCAAGATCAAGCATCTTGCGGGCTTCATGCGCTGCATCGGCGGCATCGCGCCGGTGGTGGTGTTCGCCCCAATGGTCAAACCAGCCGCCCCAGAACTCGACATTGAAGAACGGTTCACCTGGGCGACGTCGCTTCCATGTCTCCACGGCTTCATCTCCCCGGCTTCCCAGCGTCGCTGTAGCCCACGTTCCCGCGTCAGAGCCGCCGTCCAGAAAGTAGTCCGTGCCGCCGTCGGCCGTGAACAGCAGCTCCGTGATGCCGCGCTCTTCGAGGACCCGGCGGTTCCAGCGGATGTATTCATGGTCATCGCCGTAGCTGCCGTACTCGTTCTCGATCTGCACGGCCACCACCGGCCCGCCCAAGGAGGCCTGCCGGGAAGCAACGATCGGCAGTAGGTGGTCGAACCATTCCTCAATGGCGGTGGTGAATACCGGGTCCATGCACCGCAGCCCGATGCCCGGGATGCCGGTCAACCATGACGGGAAGCCTCCGTTGTCCCATTCTGCGCAAATGTAGGGACCCGGGCGGACGATGACGTCCAGACCTTCCTCTGCTGCGAGGTCGATGAAGTGGCCAACATCCCGCCAGCCAGTGAAGTCCGGTGCCGCATCACGCTGCGGCTGATGGAAGTTCCAGGCTACGTAGGTGTCAACAGTGTTGGCCCCCATGGCCTTGAGTCGACGCAAGCGGTCCCGCCACAGATCGGGGTGAACCCGGAAGTAGTGGATGGCTCCAGCGAGGATGCGGTACGGTTCACCCGAACGGTAAAGGACAGCGTCGTTGTAGCTCAAAAGGGCGTTGTTCACACGGAACAGATTAGCTCAATTTCCAACATTTATGCACAGGTGATGAACACGTGACCAATCTTGATACTTCCCCTGCACAGGAAGTTTGCCCTGCCGCACCCGAAGGGCAGGGTCCATGCGTTCAACTGTGGCCCGAACGCGAAGTCCCCCTGGGCGGCGTCCGCGCGATGAACGTCATGAGGACGCTGCCGCAGCGTGGACTGCCCACCGTAGGGGCCTGGTGCTTCCTGGACAGCTTCGGCCCGGACCGGGTGGCGATGAGCGTCCTTCCCCACCCCCACTGTGGTCTGCAGACAGTCACCTGGCCATTGGAAGGTGCCGTGCGGCACCGTGACAGCGTCGGGAGCGACGTTGTGGTGCGGCCCGGCGAGCTGAACATCATGACCGCCGGCAACGGTATTTCGCATTCCGAGTTCTCGGTCCTTCCGGCCACCACCGAAGACGGTTCCAGCCCCCTCGTCGAGGAATTGCCGGTGTCACGGGGACTTCAGCTCTGGGTTGCCCTTCCGGATGAGCACCGCCACCGCGCGCCGTCGTTCGAGCAAGTCCGGGATCTGCCGGTGGCCGTGGGAGACGGCTTCTCCGCCACGGTGATGGTGGGCGAGTTTGCCGGACAGCGGTCCCCTGCCACCATGTTCAGCCCCATCGTTGGCGCCGACATCGTGGGATCGGGCCTGCTGGAACTTCCGTTGCGGCCCGACTTCGAGCACGCTGTACTGGTCCTGGACGGCCGCCTCGTCATTGACGGCCAGGAGGTGCAGGCCGGTCCCCTGGCCTATCTTGGCGCCGGCCGGAGCAGCCTCGCCGTGGAAGCGCAACCCGACACCCGCTTCATGCTCCTGGGCGGCGAGCCTTTCGGTGAAGACCTCCTCATGTGGTGGAACTTCGTTGGGCGGACGCACGAGGAAGTAGAACAGGCCCGCGAAGAATGGGAGGCCGAAGGATTGCTCGACGCCGATGCTGCCGCGGCCTCGCGCTTCGGCCATGTCCATGGCCACGGACCAGATGCCGGTCCCGAAGCCGGCCGCATTCCGGCTCCCCCGCTTCCCGGCGTCAAGCTGCGTCCCCGTACGCGCGGCTGAGCCTTATTTCCGGCTTGATGCCCGCTGCTCGGCAATCAGACGGGGAACGCCAAAGACGGGATCCTGCCGCAGGATCCGAACATCCGTGATGCCTTGTTCGGCGAGTGCCGCCGTGAACGCTTCCTGCAAACGTGGAACGTTCATTCCCAGTCCGCTGCCCAGGATGACCGGACCGTTCAGGCCCAGCTGGCGGGTGGCCTGTCCGGCGAGGTCGGCGAGGTCACGCCCGGCCTGCACCACCATTGCCTGGCTGGCCTCGTCACCGGCGTCGGCGGCTTCCACCACAACCCGGGCCTGTTGTGCCCAGTAGCGGCGGCCGGTGTCAGGTGAATGAAACAGGGCTATGAGCTTCCCCGGCTCATCCACTCCGCAGGAATCCAGGAGAGCGCGGCTCAGCCGGTCAGGCTCCAAGCCCTGATTCATCCGCCGCAAACTGTGCCGGACGGCTTCCCTTCCGAGCCAGTACCCGCTTCCTTCATCCCCCAGTAGGTAGCCCCAGCCACCCGCCCGGGCTTCCTCGCCGGCGTCGTTCTTTCCCCACGCCGCCGAACCGGTCCCGGCAATGACGGCCACACCGGTGCCAGCTCCCCCGGCCGCCAGCAGCAGCCTCGAATCGTGGACCACGGTGATGCGCGCCCCCGGCGCGTGGGGGGCGATCAGGTCTGCGAGCGCCTGGGCATCTTCTTGCGTATCGATTCCGCCGGCACCTGCGTATACCTGGTCGATCCGGCCACCACCGATTTTTCCGAACAATTCGGCCAGGTTCGCCGCAGCCTGCTCCCGGCTGACATTCTGGACGTTGGCACTGCCTGACGTTTCATCCCGGACCGGTTCGTCGTCCTGAAACCTCACACCGCGGGTCTTGGTGCCGCCGATGTCGAGCCCGATAACGGTGCCGCTCGCGGCCGCGGAGGGGGCAGGGGAATGCAGGGCAGAGTCATGATTGTTCACCGTGAAAGACTAGCTTGGAGCGTCCTGAGGAGGAACCGACCATGCCTCAATTCCTGTTTGGCACACCATTTATTGCGGCCCCGATGGCAGGAGGGACATCAACAACGAAGTTGGTACACGCTGTCCATGAGGCCGGCGGGCTGGGCTTCCTCGCTGCCGGGTACAAGAGTCCCGGGTCCATGGCTGCGGAGGTCTCCGCTGCGAGGGCGCTGGGGATCAGGTTCGGCATGAACGTCTTTGTTCCGGACCCGGACGCACTGTCGCCGGGGCCCAAGGAGCGGGCACGGCTGGAAGCCTACCGCGCCGAGCTGGAACCAGAGGCTGCGCGCTACGGTGTCACTTTGCCCCCGCTTCGCCTCGATGACGATGACGCCTGGCAGGAGAAGATCGACATCCTCGTGACGGACCCGGTGGAAGTGGTGAGTTTCGCTTTCGGCCTCCCTGGGCGCGAAGTGGTCGGGTCCCTGCAGAAGGCCGGAACACTCGTTGTCACCAGTGTGACCAGTGTTCAGGAAGCCCTCGCCGCTGCCGAGGAGGGCCCTGACGCACTGGTCGTCCAGCACGCCTCCGCAGGGGCACATACTGCGGCCTTCCTGGCCGGCATTCCGGATACATCGCCAGCCAGTACGACGGCGGACCTGGTCGCCCGGGTGCGGGCCGCCGTCGGGCTTCCGCTGATAGCTGCCGGCGCGATCATGGACGGCAATACGCTCCGCGGGGTCCTGGCTGCCGGTGCAGCAGCCGCCCAGGTTGGCACCGCCCTGCTCCGCACGGACGAAAGCGGCGCGCGCCAATCGCACAAAGACGCGTTGGGGAATCCTGAGTTCACTCAAACCGCCATGACCCAGGCTTTCACGGGACGTCCGGCACGTTCCCTGGTGAACGAGTTCGTACAGGATCATCAGGATGCCCCCAAGGGCTACCCGGCCATCCACCACCTCACTGCCCCGGTCCGTGCTGCGGCGTCCGCGGCGGGCGATCCGCACCGCCTCAACTTGTGGGCAGGAACGGGCTGGAAGCAGGCGCGGACAGGATCAGCGAGGGATGTTGTCAGGGAGTTCCTGAACGGGCTCTAACGAGTTCGGCCAACAGTTCGCCGCCTTCGGTCACCACCAGTTCGCGAAAAAGCCGAACCGCGTCCGGCTCGAAAGTCCGCTCCCGCCAGGCGATGCCAATCTGCCGGAACGCCAGATCGGATTCAATGGACACCTCGACGAGCCCGAGTTCCGTCTTGGGCAGATATTGTCCGGTGCCGGAGCCGGGCCCGGCGGGCGGGAGGATGCTGAACCCCAACCCTGCCGAGACCAGCCCTCGGGCGGATGTGGACTCCTGGACCTCAAAGGCAATGCGTGGCCGGAACCCTGCTTCACGGAACAGTGCCTCCCCCAGTGCCCGCAAGCCGACTCCGGCCGGCAGCGTCACGTAGGGGTCGTGCCGCAGCTCCGAGAGGTTGACGCTGGGCCGCCCGGCCAAGGGGTGCCGGTAGTGCAGCACAGCCCTCAGCGGCTCCCGGTACAGCGGATGGGAGCGGATGCCCCGGCCCTCAGGCGCTATGGGCGCCGTCAAGGCGAAGTCCATCTCCCCACTGGCCAACTGTTGCAGGCAATCGTCGCGGGGTCCCTGCCAGAGTTCGAACGCTGCGTGGGGATGGCGGCCGCGGAACGCACTGATCAGGAGAGGGAGGGTGGCTTCGCCGAACGTGTGCTGGAACGAAACTCCGATCCTCCCCCGCACGACGTCCGATTCGTGGCGTACCCGGTCCAGGCCTGCCTGGAAATCCTCCAGCGCAGCGTCGATGTACGGGAGGAGGGCCTTCGCGGCGGAGGTGAGACGTATACCGCGTCCGTCCCGCACCAACAGGTCCATCCCAACGATCGCGCTGGCCCGAGCCACGGCCCTGCTGACCGTGGACTGCGGTACCCCGAGCAATTCCGCGGTTTCCGTCATATGTTCGGTGCGGCCCAGTTCTGCCAGGACCGGCAGGAGCGGGAGGAGTTGGACAAGCTGCTGGTGATCCGGTTCCACGACGTTCCCTTTCAGCAACACAACTCATGCATATCTGCATCAATTATACGTAACCCATGCATTGGAATGGGTAGTCGAGGTCGTCCTACTCTGGGCCGGTGAACAGAACGAGCATTGAGGCTGAAACCGAAAGCTGGGACGGGCACGCCAAGGGGTCCCGCGGCTACAGCCGTGTTCTGGCGGCATTGGCCCTGGCCGGCGTCGCGACGTTCGCACAGCTGTATTCCACCCAGGCCGTGCTGCCCCTCATGGCAGCGGACCTCCGGATCACTGCAGCGGAAGCCGCACTCAGCATTTCGCTGGCCACGGTTGGTCTCGCCGCCACCGTGCTTCCGTGGTCGTTTGTTGCCGACAGGATCGGCAGGGTCCGTGCCATGGCCATCGGCATCGCTGCCGCTACGATCCTGGGACTGCTTGTTCCGCTGGCCCCGAATGTGCCCATGCTGCTGGGTCTGCGGATGCTGGAAGGCATGGCCCTGGGCGGTATACCCGCAATCGCCATCGCGTACCTCAATGAGGAAGTCACCAAGATCCATACCGCCCTGGCCGCCGGGAGCTACGTAGCCGGCACCACCCTGGGCGGCCTTGCCGGGCGACTCGTGGCGGGTCCCGCCGGCGAACTGTGGGGCTGGCGTGCAGCGACCCTTGCCGTGTCGCTGCTGGCCACCGTGTCCGCCGTCCTGTTCCTGGTGCTTGTTCCCAAACAGCGGCGCTTCACGCCAGCCCCGGCCGCAGGGTTCCGTGGCGCCCTCAGTACGTTGGGCGGACATTCACGCAATCCAAAACTCCTGTCCTTGTACCTGCAGGCGTTCCTCCTCATGGGTGGCTTCGTAGCGGTCTACAACTACCTGGGTTTCCGGTTGCATGCCGAGCCTTTTGGGCTGCCAGCCACCCTGGTCAGCCTCATATTCCTTGCCTACTTGTCGGGCACGGTAAGTTCCCGCTGGGCGGCCGGGCTCACCACCAGGTTCGGACGGCGGAACGTCCTGGTAGCGGGCATCGCCGTTTTGTCGGCCGGGTTGGCATTGACCCTGGTGGATAGCCTTGTGGCCATCCTTGCCGGGCTGGTAGTTTTCACCGGCGGTTTCTTCGCAGCCCACAGCGTGGGCTCCGGCTGGACCGGCGCCATTGCCACTACCGGCCGGGCACAGGCAGCGTCCCTGTACAACCTGTCCTATTACCTCGGTTCCAGCGTGATCGGATGGGCCGGAGGCCTGGTCTTCCAGCACTTCGGCTGGACCGCTTTGGCGGCGGGCGTCATCGCCCTGTCATGCACGACGGCGGCAGTCACCTTGGCAGTGCACCGTTCACCACGGATTTCCCGCTGATTCGGGCCGTGTTGGTCCTAGAATCGGAGGCATGACACAGCTCGCGAGTACACGGGTACTGTCGTCGCCGGAACGTTTGCAGGCGTTTACCGATGCCGTGGTGGCGATTGCTTTGACCCTGCTGATCCTTCCCCTCATGGAGAGCGTGGGGGAACTGGCCGATCATCATGGAACCACGGCGGAATGGCTCGTCGAGGAACAATACGCTTTGCTGGGCTTTGCCCTCAGCTTCATCCTCATTGCCGTGTTCTGGACGCATCATCACCGCCTGTTCCGCAAGGTCCGGCAGATCGATTCGGGTTTGTTGTGGCTGACGGTAGCCTGGATGTTCTTCATTGTGGTCATGCCCGTGTCCACGTCGCTCTCCACCCAGATGGACGCCGATTGGGCCCAACCCCTGGTGTACATCGGGACATTGTTTGCCACCAGCCTCACGCTTCTCCTGGCACGCATCTATCTCCGTTCGCATCCCGAGCTTCACGAAATGGACGCGGTGGAGGCACGCTCCGGAATCCGGGCAGGGGCGATAGTGGCCGGGCTTTTCCTCGCCGCCCTCGTGCTGGCCCTTGTGATTCCATCCGCGGGAAATCTTCCGTTGCTCCTGATGTTGCTCAGCGAGCCGCTCCAGCGCTTGGACCGCCGGAGGGACCGCAGCAAGCCCGCACAACGATAGTCACCTGAAGAATTCACCGCTTAGGATGGGTGGAAGGCAATTTCAGGAGGATCCGTGAGCAACCCCACGAAGAATGTTCGGTCGAGCACGGGCAGCGCAGAGCCGTTGGACGCGATCGATGAGCGGATCCTCGCTGCCTTGGTAGATGACGCCCGCATTTCCAACAAGCAGTTGGCAGAACTCGTGGGGATCGCACCGTCCACGGCCCTGATGCGGACCAGGGCCCTGTCCGAGCGCGGCATTATTGAAGGCTTCGAGGCTGTGCTGAGCCTGCCGGCCATTGGCCGCTCGGTACAGGCTTTGATCGCTGTCCGCCTCCGCGCCCACGACCGCGACCAGATCGACCGTTTCACGGCGCGCGTGCCCAAGCTCCCGGCCGTCATCTCAACGTTCCACACCACCGGTTCGGTGGACTATCTGCTGCACATCGCCGTCGCAAATACCGACGACCTCCGCAACTGGCTCCTGGACAACCTAGCCACCGACCCCGTGGTCGGCCACACGGAAACCACCATGGTGTTCCAGCACATCCCGGGCAACCGGGGACCACTACCCGAGTAACACCGGATCCCTGCCAACACCGGCCCCGCAGCGTCAGATCCGCAGGGCACTCTTCATGGACACGGCGGCCAGCGTCAGCGCGGCGAGGCCACATAGCGCGGTGAAGCCCACGACGGCGGCCTGCAGGCCAAGTGCCGTCACGGCAAGTCCCAGCCCAATCACCGGAACAGCGCTTCCAAGGTAGGTAATGACGTAAACCGTGCTGATGACTTGTGCGTGCCGGGCCGCCTCTACCTTTCCGGCGACCTCGTTGAATACCTGCCGGAAGGCAATTCCCTGGCCCATGCCGGCCGAGATGCTCGCTGCCACCAGCAGCCAAGGACTTGACCACGCGGCGGCAGCTCCCACGAGGATCACGGAAACACCCAGTACTGCGAGCGCCGCGGGAACAACGAAACGCCCACGGACACCCAGCAATTGACTGAGTGCTGATGCGCCGAGGGTGACTCCGGCAAGCACTCCGATCAAGGGCCGGGAGTCTGCGTGAACCACTGTGGCGAAGTATCCGGGCGCGAGGGACAAGCAGAAACCGAAGACCGCAAAGCTCAGGAATCCAGTGGTGGCCGCCATCCAGAAAGCTCCCCTGGCCTCGTGTGAAATGGACGGTTTCCGGGGTGCCAGCACCCTATGGGCTTTTGGACCTTCTGCGGGGGCGATCGCGGGCCTGGCTTTCAGCAGCCACAGGGGAATGAGGGCGGCCAGCAGCACGGCCGAGTGGACGTAGTACGGCGTGCGGGTGGGCTCTGGGAGGAGCGACAAAAGACCGCCAATGGCAGGACCTGCAGCCACGCCACCTGCCGAAGAAAGCAGCGTGAAGCGAGAAGCCCAGTCCGGACGTTGGGGCAGCAACTCCCGCAGCGCCGCGGAACTCGCTCCGGTAGCGAGGCCGACGGCGACCCCCTGGAGCGCCCTGCCGACAGACAGGGTAAGGAGGGAATCTGCGTTGGCGAAGATCACCCCGCCCGCCAGGCCCACCAGGACCGCGAGCACCAGTGCCGCCCGTCGGCCGATGTGATCCGACCAGTGCCCTGCCACCATGAGGACAGCCACCAACGCCAGCACATAGCTGGAAAAGGCCACGGTCACGTCAAGCGATGACAAGCCGATCCTGGCCTGGAGCAAGGGGTACAGGGGTGTGGCGAGGTTCGCGCCAACCAGCAACGTGAAGATCACGACCCCTGCCAGGACCAACCGGGCCGTGGTGGAGGCATCCCATCCCCAGCGCTCGGCGGTGGCCGGACGCATGCGGAGTTCGCTCAAGACAGTCATTTCCATGCCTTCGGACTCGGTTGCCGGTTTTGGCCTCCTTGTGGGAAACGCAGGCCGGCTAAGTATTGATGGCAATAGAATGCAGGAGGACTGAACTTTGGGAGCTGTAAATATGCAAGGATTGAGCAAAATACTCAAAGACCTAGCAGCCGAGTGATCTGGAGTGACCATTTGAACACCCTCGACCCCATGGACCTGCGGATCCTCCTGGAACTGATCAAGGATCCGCGCATCCAGATCGCCGAACTAAGCGACGGTCTGGGCATCGCGAGGAACACCGCCCAAAGCCGCCTTAAGCGTCTGCTCCGCACCGGCGTCCTTCAGGCCGCGGGACGGGAGGTCGACCTGGAGAAGGTGGGATACGACGTCGTCGCTTTCGTCACGATCGAGGTCACCCACCGCGAACTCGACGGCGTCATCGGCGCCCTGCGCCTCATCCCCCAGGTCCTCGAAGTGCACGAGATCTCCGGCAGGGGAGATTTGTGGTGCCGGGTGGTCGCAACCGACACCCATAATCTGCAGTCCGCGCTGCGCTCGGTCCTCCGCACGAAAGGAGTGATCAGGACGGAAACGGTGCTGGCGCTCCACACGCACATCCCTTACCGCACGGAACCGCTCATCGGCCGGATGGCCTCAGTACCAACACGCAGCAGGAACGAGAACCAGAGCCCGGGCGCGGAGGCCTGAACGAACTAGGATCTTAGGCATGGATTGGCTCTCACATATCTCCCAGATCAACTGGCTCGCCGTTCTCCTGGCCTTCGTTTCAAGCATGGTGATCGGCTTTGTCTGGTACATGCCGGCCGTTCTTGGACGCAGGTGGATGCAGGCCATCGGCAAGACCGAGGACGATCTGAAGAACATCGACGGCGGAGCCGGGATCTGGGTACCCATGATGCTCGCAGCGGCCGTGACCAGCATCCTCCTGGCGATCCTGCTCAGCGCGCTTGACATCAACACCTTCTGGGCAGGTGCCGTCTTCGCCCTGATCATCGCCGTGGTCTTCCGTGCAGGTGGCCACGTGATCCACAACGGCTTTGCGGGACGCCCCTCGACGGTTACCGTGATCGATTCCGGCCACGACATTCTTGCCATGACTGTTGCCGGGGCGATCATCGGGGCCATGCAGTAGCGTTCAACCTGTGACCATTATCGACAACGCCGTGTACGTGGACGGCGTCCGCACTGCCACCCCCCACAGCCTCGAGCAAACCTTTGAGACATTGGCCAAGCACGGCGGCATGGCCTGGATCGGCCTCTACCGCCCCACGCAGGAAGAAATGGCCGCGGTGGCCCGGGAGTTCGGCCTCCACCGGCTGGCTGTGGAGGATGCCGTCTCGGCGCACCAGCGGCCCAAGATTGAGCGCTACGACAGCAACCTCTTCACGGTTCTCCGACCGGCGAGGTATCTGGATGACTCCGAGTCCGTGGAATTCGGGGAACTCCATATCTTTACCGGCGTCAACTTTGTGGTGACCATCCGCCATGCCGAAACCGGCGGGGTTGCCCGTGTCCGCCACCGCCTGGAAGCACGGCCGGATCTTCTCTGCCACGGCCCGGAAGCGGTGCTGTACGCGCTGCTGGACCAGGTGGTGGATGATTATGCGCCCGTGGTTGCCGGCCTGGAGAACGACATCGATGAAATCGAAGACCAGCTCTTCAGCGGTGACAGCGCCGTTTCCCGCAGGATCTACGAACTCGCCCGCGAAGTGATCCAGTTCCAGAGGGCGGTCCAACCCCTGCCGGACATCATGTCGCTTCTGGAGAAGGGTTTCGAGAAATATGGCGTGGACATCGAGCTGCAGCGTTCCCTCCGGGACGTCGAAGACCACGTGCAACGCGTCATTTCCCGTGTGAACTCGTTCCGGGACCTCCTCCAGAACGCGTTGACCCTGGACGGCACACTGACCGCAAACCGGCAGAACGAGGCCAGCGCGGCCCAGAACGAGCAGGTCAAGAAGATCTCCTCCTGGGCTGCCATCCTCTTCGCGCCATCGTTCGTGGCAGGAATCTACGGGATGAACTTCGACCACATGCCCGAGCTCCACTGGGACCTTGGTTACCCCATGGCGATCGGCCTCATGGTGGGCGTGGCACTGCTCATGTACGTCATCTTCAAGCGCAAAGGATGGCTGTGACGCCACTCTTGAGGCCAACTCCACGAGCAACCCGGGACATCGCCCGGAGGTTGCTCGAAGGAATAAACCTCGACGCCGGACAGTCCGGCTTTGCGCTCGAAGACAGCCAGCAGCGTGCAGCCGGGCGGTTGGCGGCCATGGGCGCGGAGGTGACGGTCCGGCGTCGGACTCTTTCGCGGAAGATGCCACGGAGCCTTTACCTGCACGGACCTGTGGGACGGGGAAAGACCTGGCTGATGGACAGCTTCTTTGGGCAGCTCGATGTGCGCAAACGGCGGGTGCATTTCCACGACTTCTTCCGCAGCCTCCACGCCGGAACACACGGTTCCCATGCCGGCAGCTCGACGGCCATCCAGCATTCGGTGGACTCGCTGCTGGACGGCATTGAGGTGCTCTTCTTTGACGAATTTCACGTCCACGACGTCGGCGATGGCATGTTCATCGCGCGTCTGCTGCGAACTGCCGCGCAGCGCCGCATCCCCTTGGCGGTCACGTCCAACTACGCGCCGGACGAGTTGCTACCCAACCCTCTTTGGCACGACCATTTCCTGCCCACCATTGAGGCCATCAAGGAGATGATGGACATAGTGACAATCGATGGTTCTTCAGATTTTCGACGCTTCCCCGCAGCCGGGTCCGCAGAGCCCCAAGGCAGGGAGTCCTTCCGGGCAGGACGCATTGTGACACCCGGTACGTCCCGCCAGCTGGGCCGGCTGGGCCTGTTCATCCCGTCACCGTCGCAGAGCCGGGTGCTGACCCCCACCACCCAGCCGATGGTCGTCAAGAACTCCGATCCCGACCTCCTGTGGGTTGGATTCGAGGAGTTGTGCGGCGGGTTGACCTCCACGTCAGACTATCTGGCACTGGCCGAAACGTTCACCACCTGGGTGATCGACGGCGTCCCCTCACCTGCGGCCGCCGATGCGGCATCCGCGCCGGCCTGGCAAAGGTTCAGCAACGTGGTGGACGTGCTGCACGATCAGGACATCACGTTGTTCCTGATCGGCCCCGGCCCGCTGGACTGGGACGTCGGGGCCGGCCGCAGCGGCCTTCCGATGGACTTCGCCCGCATCGCGAGCCGCCTGTCCTTGCTCGGACGGTCCCACGCGGACGACGACGCTGCACGCGAAGAGGCCGCCGGAAGCTGAGATTCCGGCGACCTTCCCCGTCATGCGCGTTGCGTCGGGCTGTTGCCGGTTCCTAAAGTGCGCCACCGGCAGCGGAGGGGGCGCTGGCGTCGTGGCCGCCGTCGCCCACTGCTTCGCGGGCGACGTAGTTCTCAATGTCGAAGAGATTCTCGGCGCGTTCTGTGATGTTGAGCAGCGTGGTCATCGATGCGACCTCTTCAACCTGCTCCTTGAGGAACCACAACATGAACTGCTCGCCCAGAGCGTCGCCTTCGGCACGGGCAGCACGGAACATCTCCTCAATGTTGCGGGTGACTTCCCTCTCCTGTTCCAGGGCAAGGGCGATGGGTTCCTTGGCGTTGGTGAAGTTGTTCCGCACGGGGGCAATGCCCGGAATCTCGACGTGGACGTTACGGTCCAGCATGTACTGGACCATCATCATGGCGTGGTTGCGTTCTTCCAGGGACTGGCGGTAGAAATGCCGGGCAAGCTGTGGCAAATCCTCACCGTCGAAGTACACAGCCACAGCGATGTACTGCTGGGAGGCTGCAAACTCATTGGCAACCTGGGCGGACAACAGTTCATTGAAAGTCTTGTTAGCCATGGCTAGATCCTACAGCCGCGCGACTGCGTCCTAGACGGGCGGACACACACGGCTTAGGGCAGGAGAAAAGTGAGTCCGACACCGGCCGCGGCAGCCAGGACACAGGCGGCCATGGAGCCCACACCGTTGATCAGGGCCAGCCCTGCCCTGCCGCTCTGGATAAGCCTGATGGTCTCCAGGCTTGCCGTGCTGAATGTCGTATAGCCTCCCAGGAAACCAGTGCCCAGGACAAGGTACAGGGTCTCGGACGCCGCGCCGCGCATCATCAACCCAGCTAAAAATCCGAGCACTAAAGAGCCCGAAACGTTGATCAGGATGGTACCCCAGGGGAGGGCGGTCTTCAGCCTTGCGCGAATGAGGCCATCGACCATGAATCTGGCGACCGCGCCCACTCCTCCAGCCAAGCCAAGCAGAAGGACCGTCATGATCGGGCCCGCTCCGTCAGTCTGTGATGCCAGGCGCCGAGCCATATGCCCGCAGTCGTAGCGGCGGCCCCGCCCAGCAGGCTTGCCGTCAGGTAGCCCGCAGCTGCGGGAATTGCGTCAGCGTTCAGCAAATGCACGGCGTCCACGGCCAGGGTGCTGTAGGTGGTGTAGGCGCCCAAGAACCCCGTTCCCAGCGCAAGCCGCAACACCCGGCGGTTTCCGACGTCGGGACCCCTGCGGGAGAGCCCCTCCAGAAGGGCACCAAGGGCCAAAGCCCCGGAAAGGTTGATGGTCAGGGTGGGAAGGGGCCAAGCTCCGGGCGCGGGGATCACCATTCCCAGGCCATAGCGTGTCACTGCCCCCAGCACCCCTCCGGCGGCCACTATCCCCATGAACCGCCAGTGCAGATGTACCGGGCGTGTGGCTTTACTCGTCGTCATCGTCGTCCGGGACCCGCGGGTTCACAGGCACCACCAGCACAGGGCGGTTCTGCCGGTGAGACAGATGGCGGGCCACGGAACCGGCAGTTGCGTCCTTGAGTGCCGCGGTCAGGCGGTGTTCGCGTGTACCCACCACAATCATCGACGCTCCAATGGCCTCCGCCTCGCGGGCCAGGGCACGCGCAGGTTCCCCCGCCAGCGGCGTGATCGACCATTGGATATCAAGTCCGGACAGTTGATCCGCGATGGTCTTCTTCAGCGCTTCGATGGCGTTGCGGGAATCGCCGTCCACGCCATCGGGATCGATGGGTGCCGCCGGTCCTCCTGTGGTTCCGTCCACGGGATAGACGGTGACATCGGCGTAGGCGAACACCAACGGAAGGCGTGTGCCGCCGGCAACCACGGCTGCCTGCTCCACCACCGACGGATGCTGCCCAGGCATGACGCCCACCAGAATGGGTCCGTTCATGCCGCCGGATACCTCACGACGACGGGCAGGGGTCTCAGTCACAGGGCAATTCTACGGCGCGGCACGGCACTGGCCGTGCCCTCAGGATCTGTGTCGGCGCCCCGTCAGCAGCGCACCCAGCAACGGGATCACTGACGAAAACATCAGCACGTCGCCAAGAACCGCATCCCCTCCCCTGACCACGGAACCGGCAATGAGCAACGCAGCGAAGAGCACAGCAGCCACCCCGTAACGGGCCAAACGTATGAGCCGCGCCAGCTGGCGTTCCAGCTTGCGGTTCGAAACCTGCAGCGACCCGTCCTCGACCCGGGTGATCAAGCTGTCAAGGCGTTTCGGTAGGCGCAAGGCCAGCGTCGCGGCCTCCATCGCCTGGGAGGCAATGTCATTTACCAGATTGCCGCGTTCATCACGAAGGAGCTGTGCCGCGTAGGGCTCGACCGAATCCCACAGATTGAATCGGGCATCCAAGGAACTGCAAACCCCGGACGTCAGGGACATCGCCCGGATAACAAGCAGGAAGTTCTCCGGCAACTGAAACGGCAGTGAACGGATGACGCTTCCGAACTCTGCGCCGAAATCGCGGAACTCCCGCGGATCCACGTCACGCAGTTCGGCGAAACCCATGCCTCCAAAGCGGGCAAAGAGCTGTGTCATGGCCCGCTCCAATTCGACCGTATCCGCAGAGGGCATCAGCACGCCGACGTCGCTGATGGCGGCCACCAGCCCCTTGCCGTCCCGTGAGGCTGCTGCGATCAGGAGCTTCCGAAGGCCGGACCTTGTCTTCGCCGGAACCTCGCCCATCATGCCGAAATCGATGAACGTCAACTTCCACGGATGTTCCGAGGTGCCGGTGTTCGGGGTGACGAAGATGTTTCCGGGGTGCGGGTCGGCGTGAAAGAAGCCATTGGTGAACAATTGGTCAAACATCACTGACGCGAAAACGGGCGCGACAGTCGCGGGATCAATTCCCGCCAACCGCAGTGCCTCGGTATCCGTGATCTTGATGGCGGTCACGTCTTCAAGGGTGAGCACACGGCGGGTGGTCCGCTCCCACACCACTCCCGGCACCGTCACGCGTGGGTCATGGGCAAAGTCAGCGGCGAACCGCTCCGAATTCGCGGCCTCGTTCAGGTAGTCGATCTCCTCAAGGCTGGTCTGGGCAAATTCCTTGATCAACGCGGGAACATCGGCACGGTCGGACACAATGCGGATCCGGCTTAGCCAGCCTCCCACCCTGCGCAGTGCGGCAAGATCGATATCGACGATGGTATGGATCCCGGGCCGCTGGACTTTGAAAACCACGCTGCTCAGCCCAGTGTCCTCCGCGTTGCCTGCCAAGAGTTTGGCGCGGTGGGCTTGTCCGAGTGAGGCCGCCGCGATGGGCACCTCCTCAACGGAGGCGAACACCGACTCCAAGGGTGCGCCGAGTTCGGCCTCCGCGAGTTGGCGGATGGCTTGGAACGGGACGGGCGGCACTTCGTCCTGCAGGCCCTCCAACTCGGCGGTGATCTCGGGCGGCAGGACGTCGAGCCTCGAGGACATGAACTGTCCCACCTTGATCATCAGGCCGCCAAGTTCCACCGCGAGTTGGTGGAACCGTTGAGCGAAACGCGTCATTCGCCGGGCACGATTGCGTTCAGTCAGCCGGCGCAGGCCCAACCTTGGCAGGAAAAGCTCGAACCACCACGTCACCGCAAGATGCCAGGCAGCGAACCGCAGGATGCGACGGTAACGGGCACGTGCACTCACAGCGCCCGGGACGTGCTCTGCCTGATCCGGTCGAACCGACGTCACCCCTTCAGTCCTGGGCGAGGATCGAGTACAGACGGCGGCGAGCCTCTTCGAGCACCGTCACCGCTTCCCGAACCTGTTGTGGCGTGCCTGTCCGGCCCACTTGCGCTGCGGCCTGGGCGAGCTCGACCCCGGCTTTGGGCAATGCGGCGAACCCGGGACCCGATGCAGCGCCCACGGAGCCCCAGGGTGCGGACGTCTCGGAGCTTGCTACATCTTCCCTGCCTGCTTCGGTCAGGGCGTAGATCTTGCGCCCGCTGGATTCCTCGGAACTGACGAATCCCTCATCAGAGAGCAGCTGAAGCGTTGGGTATACGGAACCCGCGCTGGGCTTCCAGCTTCCGCCGCTGCGTTCCTCGATTTCCCGGATGATCTGGTAACCGTGCATGGGACGCTCAGCCAGGAGGGCCAAAATCGCGGTCCTTAGTTCGCCGCGCCCGGCCCGGCCCCCGGAGCGCTTCTCGAAGCGTGACCGGAACTCTTCCACGGCCTGCCACATGCCATCCAGGTTGTTGCCCATAAAGCCATTTGAAGGGAATGAATTGTGCATCAAGCTCACCTCTGAGATTCGCGAACGATACTGAACGATATAGTCAACGATATAGGTGACGGGGGTCCAAAACAATGGGCATCAGCTGGCAGGATCGTACTGGAAAGCCCTGACTTCCTGGGCACAGCGGCACGCCGCCGCCATCCTTGTGGCCCATTCCAGTGCGGCCTCGTAGGAGGGCAACTCCAGGATGGAATAGCCACCTTCGAGCTGCGACGTTTGCGGGTACGTTCCCTCCCGAACCGAGCCGCCGCCGTCGACCATGACCGGCGGGATGCTTTCATCGATACCCCCGCCGAACACCCACACTCCTGCGTCTTTGGCCTCCTGCACTACGGCGTGGGCCGCTGCAGCCACTGCAGGGAGTTCTTCCTCAGTGATGTCCATGGCAGCACTGGGAAAAGAGATCAGGTACTTGGTCATCGCGATGCTCCTTCAGGCACGGCTGGGTAATCTCGTCATCCTTGCCGATCCTCCGGGGCCCGTAAAGGGCACGACACCCTGCCGGGATCAGAGAGGCAGCCGCGCGTCCAAGCAGGCAACTTTGCCCAAAAGCACTCGTGGCAATAGCGTTTACTGTGGCGAAGTCCATGAAAGGGCAAAGAGTTGATCAGTGTACCGAGAGCCCAAGGTTCCACCGAAGACTTGACCGGCATTGTGGGGGTCGCCGCCCAGGTGATTGATGCCCTGGGCGAATGGGGCGTGGGCCTGATGACGTTCCTGGAGACCGTGTTCCCTCCCATCCCCAGCGAGGTGATACTCCCCCTCGCGGGGTTCCTGACCCAGCAGGGAAGCATGAACATTGTTCTGGTCTTCGTCACCAGCACCCTTGGCGCATACGCAGGGGCGTTGTTCCTGTATTGGCTCGGATACAAGGTTGGTCTGGAGAGGTCCATCTCGCTGCTTTCGAAACTTCCGCTGGTGGACAGGGAGGACTTCGAGAAAGCCTCCGGCTGGTTCGAACGCCACGGCAAGTCCGCGATTTTCTTCGGCAGGCTACTCCCCGGAGTGCGGAGCCTCATTTCCTTGCCCGCAGGCGCCGAACGGATGAACCTCATGACGTTCTCCGTCTTCACGATCGCCGGCGCGGGACTGTGGAACGCAGTACTGATCGGCCTGGGGTCACTGCTTGGCAAGCAGTACCACCTGATCGACCAGTACTCGCGGTTCCTCAACTATGCCGTGTACGCAGCGTTGGCGGTTTTTCTGGGATGGCTCGTTATTCGAAACGTCAGGCGCCGCCGGCAGTCAGCTGACCGCCGGTAGCGACTGCGGGGTGACCGGCATCGGTCTCCGCAGGAACACGGCCACAAGAAGTGCCGCCAGGAGGCACAGCCCGGCATTGACCCAGACGGCGGCTGTCACGCCGCTGAGCACCGAAAGGGCATCTTGGCGGCCGATGGCCAGAATATGCGCGGTGAAGACAGCGCTCATGACCGGAATGCCCAGGGTGATGCCGATCTGCTGGCTCATGGTTGCCAGTCCCGTGGCCAAACCCTGCTCGGATTCAGGCAGGCCCGAGGTTGCGGTGACCATGAACCCGACAATGACCACAAGGTTCGCGACTCCCCCGATGAACGTTGCAGTCAGCAGCAGGCCGATGGAGGCAGGGTCAGCACTGAGCAACACAAGCAGGCCAGTGGCCGTTGCCTGAACGAGGAATCCATAAACGATCGCCTTCTTGCTCCCGATCATGCCGATGATCTTCGGCCCGAGGACGCCGCCCAGGACAGTACCAAGACCCAATACTGCAAAGGCCAGACCTGCACCGAAAGGTGTGTAGCCGAGGACCTGCTGGAGATACAGGGTCAGGAGGAACACCAGGGACGTCTCCGTGACAAACGCAAGAATGCCTGCGATGTTCGACCAGGCCACGGTCGACCGCTTCAGTATCTCCAGCGGCACCAACGGCGACGCAGCACGCCGCTCGACGGCTGCGAACGCAAGGAAGAACACGACGGCGGCCCCCAGGCCACCCAAGGTCAGCGGATCGGTCCACGAGTGCTCGGCAGCGTTGGTGAGTCCGAAAACCAAGGCCAGAAGGCCCAGAGTTACGGTCATTGCCCCCGGTACGTCCAACCGCAGCTTGGCAGCGGGCTTGCTTTCGGCCAGGACGATCGGAGCGATGGCAAGCACTCCAACGGCCACGGGAACGTTCAGGAAGAAGGCCCACCGCCAGCTGAGAAGGTCTGTCAGAAGGCCTCCCAGGATGGCGCCGGTGGTGAACCCAGCGGCCATAAGGGAACCGTTGAGTCCCAGGGCTTTGTCCCTGAGCGGTCCTTCCGGGAACGAAGCCAGCAATAGTGACAAGGCAGCGGGCACGACGATGGCTGTGGCGGTACCTTGGCCCACACGGGCGATCAGCAGTACGGCTGGGTCGACTGCCATGCCACCGGCCAGGGAGGCTGCACCGAGCAGCGCCATCCCTATGAGGAACATCGTGCGGCGGCCAACGATGTCGGCAACACGTCCGAACAGTAAGGTCAGTCCGGCGGCGCACAAGGCGAACGCCGTCGCAATCCATTGGAGGCTCTCCAAACTGAACCCGACGTCGGCACCGATGGCGGGGAGGGCGACGTTGAGGATGGAGAAATCAACGGCGAGGGTGAAGCTGGCCGCGAGCAGGATGATGAGGGCGAGTCGTTGCCTGCCTGCCATTCGGGCAGACGGCGTGGTAATCCGGCGGGCCTCTGATGGGGGTGGAGCCGATCCTGTGGCTAAGTCCTGGTGCGAGGTCATGGGTGTTTCCTTCCGTGGAGTACTTGCTGCGTCCGTCGGCAGTGTCTCGGATCTCCACCTTCACCGAATGCCAGCGCATCAACCACACCCCCTCTTGCCTACCCCTGGCAGGGACAGGACAGTTTCAGGCAGGACCGGCAGAATGGGTTCATGACCAGCCAAAGCGAACTTGGGGAGTTCCTTCGTATCCGGCGCGCTTCCCTGCAGCCGGAGGATGTCGGCCTCCTCAACTACGGCATCCGCCGCGTACCGGGGCTCCGCCGGGAAGAACTGGCGATGCTTGCCGGAGTCAGCAGCACGTACTACACGCGCCTTGAGCAGGGCCAGAGCAGCAACGCCTCCGAGGCTGTCATCGAATCAATCTCCCGGGCCCTGAACCTGAACAGCGATGAACGCACGCACCTGTTCAACCTTGCCCGGGCAACGACCACCAAACGGCGAACAACCATGAAGCCGGACAAAGCCAGGCCCGGCACCTTGCGGCTGATTCATTCGATGCCGACCACGCCGGCTGTTGTCTTGGGCCGCCGGAGCGAAGTGCTGGCATGGAATGCCCTCGGCCACAGGCTTGTCGCCGGTCATCTGGACTTCTCTGCGCCTTCAACGCCGGCGACAAGGCCGAACCTGACCCGGATGCTGTTCCTCGACCCCCACACCCGTGAGCTGTACACACATTGGGGCGAGGAAGCCAAGCGGGCTGTTTCGTCGCTGCGCCTGGTTGCCGGCCAATCCGCGGACGATCCCGAACTGGCCTCCCTGGTTGGAGAGCTGACCATGAAAAGCGAAGAATTCGCAGCCCTGTGGGCCCGGCATCCGGTCGAGAACTGCATGTCCGGACTGAAACACCTTCATCACCCGGACGTCGGGGATCTGGTGCTCAATTTCGAGGTTCTTACCCCTCCGGACGAATCAGGTCACCGGATTCTCATGTATGCGACTGATCCTGGTTCTTCCGCCGAAGGAGCCCTTCAACTGCTGGCGTCCAGCCAAGTGGGCGAAGTTCCCGGGGAGACACGTTCACTGCAGCCAAGATAGCTGCGGTACACCTAAACTGTGGAGCTAAGGAGATTCGAACTCCTGACCTCTTCGATGCGAACTCCCACCCGGGAGTACTTGGTTCTCTTCATTTCCTCAGACGTCAACGTCACCGACTAACGGACAAGCGGTGGCCGGGCTATTTGCCGGAGGTCGCGCGACCGAAAAGGCGAGAGAACCAGCCCTTCATCCCTGACTGCGGCTGGTGGCCTTTCCCTTCACCGCCAGATGCTTTCTGCTCCCCGCCGATAACCGAGCCGTCGTCCGCAAACCCCTTGCTCATCAGCAAGAGTTCAACATCATCATCGTTCTCTGGCGTGCTCGGCAATCTGGATGCATTTCGGTCCAGATGTTCGAAGTAGGCAGCTGACCGACCGCGTACCAGCGGTTTCCTTGGCGATACAGCGTGATCTCTTCCGCGCGGTAACTGTGAAGTCCACCATTCACCGTCCGGGCAAGAATGCGTTCCTCCCCGGCGGACACGGCGCGGTCATGCCATCTTTTGACGCACTCATCATCCTGCTCGCCCGTGCTGGCTTCTCGCGCTGCGACTGGGTTTGGTTCCGCCCAGTCGTACTCGTTTCGGTGCTCCGAGAGGTCAGACAATGGTGCTCATGACGTTCCAGCCCTGCCCAACCTGAACACGTGGCATCCACCCAGTGGCGCTGGCCCGAGGATACAACCACAATATTCCCGCGCTGTCACGGGCCAGCACGTCGGCTCGGCCGTCACCGTTGAAGTCTCCGGGAGCGATGATGGCAGTCATGACGTTCCACCCCTGACCGGACCGCACCGGCGGGTACCAGCCACCTGCCCCGTCGCCGGGATAAATCCACAGCACACCGGACGTGTCCCGTGCCAGGACATCAGGTTCCCCATCTCCGGCGAAGTTTCCGCCGCCAAGAATTGTCGTCATGGCGTTCCACCCCTGACCCACCTGAACCCTGGCGGACCAACCGCCGGCCCCATTTCCCGGATAGAGCCAAAGAACCCCGGCTTGGTCACGGGCCAGGACGTCGGGAAAGCTGTCGCTGTTGAAGTCGCCCGGGCCGACAATGGCAGTCATCGACTGCCAGCCTTGCCCGACCTGAATCCGCGGATGCCAGCCGCCGTCTCCGTCGCCCGGGTACAACTACAGCGCCCCGCCTCCATCCGTGGCGAGCACGTCCGCTCGTCCATCACTGTTGAAGTCGCCGCCAGCCACTATGGACGCCATGGAGTTCCATCCCTGACCCACACGGTCCGGCGGGAGCCAAGCTCCGGCACCATTGGTCGGGTACAGCCACAGGGCTCCGTTGGTGTCTCTGGCCAGCACATCGGCGCGACCGTCGGTCGTGAAATCCCGGTTGGATGGATCCCGGATGACCGCTACTGACCCGTTCCGCGAAGGTACGTAGACCGCGTGTGTTTCGGGATCGATCTTTGGCGTGCCCGGATCCGTGACATAAAGAGTCTGTGTGGTGGTGCTGCCATGGATCACTGACACCGTGTTTAGTCCGATGTGAGTTACGTATAGCGTATGGGTTGCGGAATCTACCGCCACGAAGCGCGGAAAATCCATGTACAGGTCGAATTCGATGGTCCTGACGACCCGGTCCCCGTTGATCACCGAGATGGTCCCGGCGAAGACTCCCGGAACGTAGACGTCGTGGGTGACCGAATCCACCGCGATCGACAAAGGACCGCCGCTCGTCGTGGGAATGGTCTGTGTGACCACGCCATCGTTGATGACCGAAACTTTGCTGTTGGAATAGTTGGCCGCGTAGACGGTGTGGGTGGAGGTATCCAGTGCAACCGCCCACACATAGCCGCCATCGATGGGTATCGTGCCGGTCACCTGATCGCCCTCGATGACAGTCAGGCCCGTCATCCCGTTGGCAACGTAGATCTTCCCGGTGCCAGGGTCCACGGCAACATCCATCGGCTGGTGCTCCACCGGAATGGTCGCTGTCACCGTTGTGCCATTGATGATCGACACCGAGTCGCTTGCCGAATTGACCACATACACGGAGTGCGTCAGCGGATCCAGTGCCATTGCGGCCGGGTGTTGCCCGACGACTACCTTCGTTGTCAACACTCCGTTCCTGAACACTGAGACGGTATCGCCTAACAAATCGGCAGCGTAAAACAGTCCCGTCGCGGGATCATAGGCAACGGACGTGAACGTGCCGGAGCCCTCATAGGAATCGCTCACTTCAGGAGCCGCCACCGCAGGGTTACCACTCTGAACGGCAACGGCGGAAACGAGAGCCAGGACCACAACGCTGACGATTCGAGCCAGGTAACTGCGCATGCGGCTCACCCTACCGTCAGTCATGAGCCTCACGGGGTTATCCCGACGATCGGGCGTGAACGTGCCGTTGCAGCCGCTCTCGACCCGTCTCCTATTACGCACTACTATAATAAATATAAAGACTTTAAAGAATTTATAGGAGTGTAAAAGTGGCCGCGAAAAACCCGTTCAAACCGACAGCTGGTGCCCGCCCACCGCTTCTTATCGGCCGGGACGACATGCGCCAAGATTTCGCCGAGAGCATCGAGAATGGGCCCGGAGCCCCCGGGTTGCTCTCCATCTTCACCGGACCCCGCGGCATCGGCAAGACCGTCATGCTGGGGGAAATTGAAGACGAAGCCATCGAGCACGGCTGGATTGTCATCTCGGAAACCGCCACGGCCGGACTCGTGGACCGCATCGGCAGCGCCGTCCGCGCCGCGGCTGAAGAGCTCGGGGACGGCCCTGCCGGCCGCCGGATTACCGGCGTGACGCTCGGAATCCTCCGCGTGGATACCCAGCTTCCGGCTGTGCGTGAGGTTCACTGGCGGCGGCAGATTACCGAACTGCTGGAAAAGTTGAGCGAGCAGGACACCGGGTTGCTGATCAGCATCGACGAGATTCATGCCGTGGACCGGACGGAGCTCTCCGAAATCGCAGCGGTCGTCCAACATCTGATCCGGGAGAGCCTTCCCATTGGCCTGGTCCTTGCTGGTCTGCCTAAATCTGTCGAAGACCTGCTCAACGAAGGCGTCTCCACCTTCCTTCGCCGCGCCGAAAAGTACGACCTGCACAGGACCTCGATAGACGAGGTCGCCGAAGCCTTTAGAGATACTTTCTCCGAAAGCGGCGTGAGCATCAGCGACGAACATCTCCGGCAGCTGGCCGAAGCGACGGGCGGCTACCCATTCCTGATCCAGCTCGTCGGCTACCACGTGTGGAGTCAAGCGAGAAAATCAGGGGCCGTAGTCACCGACGAGGCGCTGGCTGCCGGTGTACAGAAAGCCCGCCGCCGTATGGGTGCCACCGTCCTGCAGTCTGCCTACTCGGCTCTATCCGATGTCGATCAGTCGTACCTGCTGGCCATGGCTGAAGACGATGGCCCATCCAGCACAACGGCAATCGCGGAGCGTTTGGGTGTGAACGCCGTATACGGCGGCCAATACCGGCTCCGACTTCTGGCCGCAGGGGTCATTGAAACAACAAGCAGGGGGTACGTGGACTTCGCTGTCCCGACATTCCGCGAATTCCTCCGCGACACACCCGCTTATGGACTTCGGTTGCAGCACCCAAAACACTGAGAGCCACGCTGTAGCGCTCTGCTCCGGAGGGGGTCAGCCGTTTCACTGGTGCCTATATGACCCTATCCAAGCCAAAGCGTTACGTATGTGTTTATTCCGTCAGGTCCGACGGCTCAAATTCCTTGCAAACTGTGGAGCTAAGGAGATTCGAACTCCTGACCTCTTCGATGCGAACGAAGCGCTCTACCAACTGAGCTATAGCCCCCGGACCAGACGTTTCCGCCAGACCAGTGTCCCTAGGCTACAAACTTTCCCGGCGCTTTTCCAACCACGACACGAACGTCTCCGCGCCAAGCGCTTTCTCCGGTGCGAGGTTGTGTCCGGAGCGCAGGAAGGCCCCCATGCTGCCGGGCAACGGAACGGTGAGAATCAAACCCCGCGCGCCGGTCACAGCCTTCCAGGACCCGGCCAGGGCGCGCATGGAGAGAACCTCCGGACCGCCTACCGTCCGCAGGTGGTGCAGCGAAGGAAGAGAATCCGACAACGCTTCTTCCAACAGAACTGCTGCAACATCCGCCGGAGAAATCGTCTGGAAATCCACGCCTTTGAACACTGGGATCAGCCCGACCCGGGAACCCGCAGCGAAGACCCCAGCAACCAGACTGTGGAACTGGGTCGCCCTGACCACCACGGTTTCCAGCGGCGCCCCGGCATACTTTCGTTCCTTATCGGCTTTGGACACGTAATAGGGAAAGCTGCTGATATCACAATTGATGATGGAGAGCATCACGGCTCTTGGGACGCCGCTGGTGTGGGCGGCAGCCAGAAGCCTCGCGCCGCCGTCGGCGAATTGTTTTTGCGCCTTGCCGAACTGGCCTTCGAGGCAGTCAATAACGACGTCGGCACCCGCCATAGCGGCCGCCAGGCCTTCACCTGTGGTGACGTCGCCGGCGAAGTTAGTGGCGCCGTCGTGATGACTTGCCGAACCGACCGGCGGAACGTGCCGGCTGAGGACTGAAACCTTATGCCCTGCCGCCAAAGCGAGCCGGACAACCTCGCGGCCCACCTGTCCGGTGCCACCAGCGACGCAGATGGAACTCATGGTTCGTTACGCGCGGCGTCGTTGCAGGACATCGTCCAGGTTGCTCAGGGCACTCGGGGCCTTGGCTGAAGCGACTGCGGTAGCAGCGTCAGTTTGCCCGGCGGCCTGCTTCAGGACGGGCTTGCCGACAGGTTTCGGGGCCTCCGGAAGGTCAAGGGGCTCCGGCGCCGGACGGGGCGCCTTGGCAGCGTCGACATACGTGGGCTTGGGAACCTCTACGGGCTTCCAGCTCGCACCTTTGGAGTCAACGGCGGCCTGCGCCGACTCGTCGCCGGCCGCAACTGCGACGGCCAACGCCGCTTGGCGAAGTTCGACCGCCGACAGGCGGGCGGCCTCACGACTGGTGGCTTCGGCGTCGAAAACTGTGGTTTCCTTCGCCTCTACAACCGGCTCCTTCGGCAAGTAGCGTGCCGGTGTCGGAATGGGCGACGCCTGCGCTGCACGGCGTGCGCGTCGTTCACGAAGATCCCGAAGGGCGAGCTTACGCAAAACGACGACGGCGACCACCGCACCGATGAACGAGACCAGGGGCAACCAGACAGAGCCCGTGCCGAAAAGACGGAGTATGCCGGAAACGATTGCCGTCACGAGCAAGGCAAGTCCGGACACCGCCAGTGTGAGCCGCGCGTAGCGGATGGTGAACGGAGTGCTGGACGACTTCCCCAGGGACGGCTCTGACGCGCGGGATTCCTGGGGCGACGCCTGTGCTTTGCTGTGCATGGTCTCCATCGGTTTCTCCTGCTGAGGTGCCAAAGTCAGTACCACCCCTGCCTGCGGTTCGTCTGGTTCGTCGTCGAAAGCCTCTGCTGGAACAGCGGCCGCTTGGACTTGTTGCCGCCTGTTCCGAAGAACGTACGGCGCCACCCAGACCATCCACAGCGCGACAGTGACCACGAGTATCACTGAGCTGCTGAGAGGGAAGTCCACATTCAAAACCGTAGAAGCAAATCACCGGGGGTGGCGGCATTGCGGCCGGTGTGTCGTGGTCGAGTCCGCAAATGACTGGAGATAAAGCTGAAAAGCCCTATGACCTGCCCGTTTGTCCTTTGAGCCATCTGCGCAAGAGACCCTCCGGGACTTCTTCGGAGGTCAACGCGAAGGAGCGATGGTCAGCCCACTGTCCGTTGATGTGCAGATACCTTTCCCGGTACCCTTCGTCGCGGAATCCGAGCTTTTCCACCACGCGCAGGCTGGGCCCGTTTTCGGGGCGGATATTGATTTCCATCCGGTGCAGACCCAACACGGTGAAGCAGTGGTCGGTGGCCATGGCTACAGCTGTGGGAGCGATCCCGCGCCCGGCCCGGTCTTTGTCCACCCAATAGCCAAGCGTGGCCATCATGGCCGATCCCCACACAATCGACGAGACCGTCAATTGGCCAACGATGGCGGGCTCCCGCGCGCCTGCCGTGCGTTCAACGATGACGAACGGCAATGCGGTGGACTGTCGGGCCTGCTCGTTCAGGGACGAAACCATTTGGCGGTAGCTGGGGAGGCGGCCACCCGGAGCCGGGTTGGACGCCTCCCACGGTGCCAGCCAATCACTGTTCCGGGAACGGACCTCGGACCATTCCCGCTTGTCGCGATAGCGGATGGGCCGAAGGGCCAGGTCTCCGCACTCCAGCGTTACCGGCCAGATCGCAGACCCGTACATCCGTGTTACTGGGGAAGCGTGGCGGTGAAGTTCGGCAGCCACTCGCGCAGCTCAGGACCAAGGTCTTCGCGTTCGCACGCGAGCTCGATGCACGCCTTCAGGTAGCTGAGCTTGTCGCCGGTGTCATAGCGGCGGCCGCGGAACACCACGCCGTACACGCCATAGCCTTCGCCTTCGCCGGCAGCCAGGACCTCAAGCGCATCGGTCAGCTGGATTTCGCCACCGCGGCCGGGGCCGGTCTGCTCCAGGACTTCGAAGACGGCCGGGTGCAGCACGTAGCGGCCAATCACGGCGAGGTTGGACGGCGCCTCTTCCGGCGACGGCTTTTCCACCAGCTGCTTGATACGGACGTAACCGTCCTCGCCGATGTCCTCGACGTCGGCGCAACCGTAAGCGCTGATCTTGGAAGGCTCGACCTCGATCAGGGCTACCACGGAACCGCCGGTCTTCTGCTGGACCGCAATCATTTCGCTCAGGAGGTCGTCGCGGGCGTCGATGAGGTCATCGCCCAGCAGGACGGCAAAAGGCTCGTAGCCGACGTGCTGCTTTGCACGAAGGACTGCGTGGCCGAGGCCGTTCGGGTCGCCTTGGCGGACATAGTGGATGTCGCCCAGGTTGGTAGCCGACTGAATCGCTTCCAGCTTGGCGGTGTCGCCCTTCTCAGCCAGGGTCGCTTCAAGCGCCGGAACACGGTCAAAGTGGTCTTCCAGGGCGCGCTTGCTGCGTCCTGTGATCATGAGGACGTCGTGCAGGCCAACCTTCACCGCTTCTTCGACGACGTACTGGATGGCGGGCTTATCGACCACAGGCAGCATTTCCTTCGGCATCGCCTTGGTGGCGGGAAGGAACCGGGTACCAAGACCCGCTGCGGGGATGACGGCCTTACGGACAGCGTTGTTATCGAGAGTCACCGGACTAATGTAACGGAAGGAAGAGAGCATCAGGTAAACCCCCCGCCGCGCGGGCCGCACATTTTATTGCCGGCAACACACAAGGAAACACTTTAACCGGACCCGACGAACCCCCAGGATTGGATACAGATGGCGTCGAAAGAAGACATCCGCCGCAACCGGCGGCTGTACAGAAGGGCCCTGACACCAGGGCAAATCGCTGATGCGGGCGAAGCGATAGCCCGGCACGGTTCCTCTTGGGCCAGCTCCGTCACGTCCGGAACACCGTCGTCGTTCGCGGTGTACGTGGGAGTCGCCTTCGAGCCGCCCACCATGCCACTGCTTGAAGCCCTCCACGAAGCGGGCCATGAAGTCCTGCTCCCCGTCTGCGAACCGGAACGGCAACTGAGTTGGGTGTATTGGACGCCGTCCACGGTCTTCACACGGTCCGCCTACGCTCCCATCGACGAACCCACCGGTGAGCGCTTGGACAGTTCAGTGGTCGCTTCGACGGCCGGAATCTTCATGCCGGCCACCGCAGTGGACCGGGACGGGAACAGGATTGGCCAAGGCGGCGGTTATTACGACCGACTCCTGCAGGGCCTGGACGCGTCCGGCCGGCGGCCGCCCACCATCGCGGTGGTGTACGACGACGATCTGTTGCCTTCAGGCTCCATACCCGCCGAGGCCTTCGATCGCCCCGTGCGGGAAGTGCTGACACCTTCGGGCGTTGTGGTTCTCGACAACGCAGCGGAGCCCGTCTGACTCCCGGTCATTTCCGGCGGGTTCCGGTTGGTGAGCTCCGGCACAAGTGCTGGCACACCTCAGGGGGACGGATGATAGAATTGGCACTCAGGCCCTGGGACTGCTAATGCGGAAGTTATTCGGCACGGCGGAGCAGGACCTGAACTTTGTCCTAAAGGAGGAACTCAGTGCCCACATACGCATACGCCTGCAAAGACTGTGACCATGCCTTCGACATCGTCCAGTCCTTCTCAGACAGCTCCCTGACAGAGTGCCCTGAATGCAAAGGCACGCTGCGCAAGAAGTTCAACAGCGTGGGCGTCGTCTTCAAGGGCTCTGGTTTCTACCGCACTGACTCCCGCGACGCCAAGGGCAGCACAGTATCCGCTGCGCCCACGTCACCGGCTGCACCCGCAGCTGCGGCCACGCCCGCTCCCGCACCGGCCGCCGCGGCGAGCTAGCTCCGGAACTTTTCCACATAGGCAACCCGGCCCCTGTTAGGCGGCCGGGGCTGCTGACTACCGTGGCGGCATGTCACACTCCGCCCGTAGCGCCTCCCTTGCCCATGCCGAGCGTTCAGCTGGAACAGCTGGACATGAACGGTTGCCGTACCACCCCTCGCCCTCCCCCAGGCGCTTTCCACGGGGGTTCGGCCGTGCGCGGCGCAACGGACCTCCAAAGCGAAAGCCCACACTCAGGGCGTGGCTTTCCCGCAACCGGCGGCTTTGCGTCGCGCTGCTTCTATGCCTTGCTGCCGGTCTGGCGGTACAGCAGCTGACTCCTGTGTCGGCCGCCCGGGTCAGCGTCCTGGTCGCAGCCCGTGATCTACCAGCCGGCGCGAGCCTGAAGGAGTCAGATTTCACCAGGGTCGATGTCGCAGCCGAACTGGCCATATCCGCGTGGGTGGATGACGTCGCGACCCTGGTTGGGCGCCAGCTGGCCTCTCCTTTGGGCAAGGGACAAACACCCACGGACTCAAGCCTCCTGGGCCCTGGCTTGCTCGCGGGCACTCCTGCAGGTTCCGCTGCCGTCCCCCTGCGCATGGCCGATCCTTCTTCCATCCAGCTTCTGTCGCCGGGGCAGCTGGTGACCGTTGTCCTCACAGCGTCCGGCAGTTATGACGAATCCCGCCAGAGCCAGGTTTTGGCTGGCCCTGTTCCTGTTCTCTGGACTTCGGCCCAGGGCGGCAAGGCCGGCGAATGGCTTGGCACCAGCGATACAGAAGGGCTGGTGGTGGTCGCTGCCAACCCCCAACAAGCAGAAAAGCTTGCCGGCGCATCCACGCAAGGCAAGCTTTTCTTTGTTCTGGTCAGCCCATGAAGCTGCTCAATCGCTCATCCCCAGTGCGGGGGCTTCTGTTCCTTCAACCACTGCTCGTGGTCATAGCCTGCTTCATCGCCCCATCTGCGGGGATCGTCCTCCGCGGCCTTGGTGGGGAGGATGCCGCCCGAGCTGTGCTTGGCAGCCGTCGGCTCGGCGGCTTTTTCAGCTGCCGTGTTGTCCGATCCACTGTTCTCCCCGGCAGAGCCGTCGGTGGAACCATTTCCTTGTTCCGTCATTGGTGCTTCTTTCCTGTCCCCTGTCTGGTCCCGCGTCCCCTTGGCATCCTCCTCGGGTTGGTGATCCGGGCCGGTGGCCGGGGAACGGGTGAACACAGGCTGAGCCTTGTCCAGATTCAATTGTTCAACATCCATGTCCAGGAAGCCATGCTGAGATGACTCGGCAGCCTTCGGAATGTGGTTTTCCAGTCCAAGGTAGGAACCGATGCGATCGGCGCAGGAGGACGGGTCCGTGAAGACTTCGATCGTCCACAGCGACATGTAACGCCACCCCATGCGCTCCAGCAGTTGAGGCCGCAGCCGGCTGCGTTCACGGACACTCATGCGCCGGTATCGTTCCGTGCCATCGGACTCGATGGCGACGGGCGTGGGAATTTCAGCACCTTCCCTGCCAATGGTGTGCACAGGATCAGCGGCTGCGGCTATGTCCAGCACACCGTCGTAAAGGTGCCAGACACGGGCGCCGCGGGCACGCAGTCGTTCGCCAAGATCCGCCACCAACGGGTCCTCGCCAAGTGCTTGCTCGCTGGCAACGGCACGGGATGCCGGGGTTCCGAGATTGCTGTTCCCCGAGAGCTCCCTGTCCAGCAACTCGTAGAAGTCCACTGCGCCGTGCGCCAGGCGATCGAGGTCGAGGTCCTCGGGCCGGAAGCAGCTCAGGACGTGCATGGAGCGCCGGGCCCTGGTCATGGCCAAGGCAAAGCGGTTACGCCCACCCTCAGTGGACAGCGGTCCAAAGGAGTGGAGCGCCCGGCCATGCGGGGTGCGTCCATACCCGAGGGAGAAGATCACATGGTCCCGCACCAAGCCCTGCGCGCGTTCCAGATCCACCACGCGGAAGGATTCGGGGCCGGCGGCGAAGAAGGAAGACAGCAATGGATGGTTCGGTAGTTGGAGCCTGATGGCCTCGCCGATCCTGGCAGCGTGGCGCAGGCTTGCCGTCACCACAGCCAAGCTGGTGCGGGGACGCAGCGTGGCATGTTCAAAGACAAGATCCACCACCCGGTTGACCTCGGCAGTGACGGACTCGACCCCCTCGTGATCGGCGCCCGGAAGGCCGGTGCCGTCAGGGATGTACTCCACAAGGATCGAGCGATCCAATCCCGTAACCGAGTTGCCGTCGGGCAGCCGCTTCAGGCCGCCGTCGTAGTAGTTCTTGCTCAGCTGCAGGATCAAGTCTTCATCCACTGCCCGATACACCCAATTCAACTGCCACGATGGCAGGACCCTGGCCAAGGCCTTGAAGGCACTCTCCACAGTCTCGTGGCTCGCGACTCCGGCAACCGGGGGTTCGACGGCCACGCTGAAGGTCCGCGCATTGGCAATCTTCGCGTCGCCGAAAGCAACTACCTGCCGTGCACGGGCGATCGCGGGAAGGACCGCTTGCAACGAGGTGGACTCAGCGTCGATGACCACAACGGCATCAAACTTCTGCTCAGCCGGCAGGACGCCGGTCAGCAGGTACGGGCTGACCGACCACACCGGGACAAGCAACGGCACGAGGTCCGGGGCTTGGGCGCTCAGCGCAGGCAGGGTAACCCGGCCGTCTTTCAGCAAGGCCCGCAGCAGTTCAGCCTGGCGAGGGTGCTCCACCAATCCCTGGCGCCACCTTTGGGCAAGCTGCCAGCGGAGCCGCGCAGCACCGCTGGCGATGTGGGCTTGGTCAGCAAGCCGGAATTCAGCTTCGAGGCGCCTCAGGGAGTCGCCGTCGGACATCGCAAGATAGTCGTCGCCGCTGATCATTGCTTCCAGCGCGGACTGCCACCAAGCCAGGTCCAGCTCCGCGGCCACCGAGGACGCAGGTACCTCCCGCTCCGCCAGATCCGCCAAAAGCTCCCCGAGGCCGTGCTCGCGCATTTCTTCAATGAGGAGCGTGCGTTCGGGCAAGGTTTCCAGCGTGGCGGTGTCGGCTACGAGCTGTTCCAAGCGTTCCATCAGCTCCGCGTAAGGCGTACCGTGGAGCGAGCCTCCGGCCGACGTGTGTTTCAGCGCCTCACCGAGGCGCCGCAGCTCAGCGTCCAGCTCCCGGTACAGTGCGCCGAGGTCGGCCAGGCCGGAAGGAACGGCCGGGTGCCGCTGCGTAGTGGCGTAACCGGCCCACAACGCACGCTGCTCCTGGACAAGGACCAGCGAGCTGTGGAGATCGGCGATATGAACACCGGGCCGCACATACTCCTTGGCGACCCGCCGCAGCCGGGACCGCTGCATGGAAGGCATCTCGATGTTCCGCTCGCGGCGCCATGCAGAACTGGCCGTTGCGGAGATCAAATCGTGAACCGGACGGTCAAAGATGTCCGGCGTGAACTTGTCCAGGCTCTCGCGCACGGCAATCAGGAGTTCGAGCTGCGCGCCCCACTCAGTAAAGGTTTCTCCCAGGCGGATCTCAGCGTGATCGGACACCTGTTTCATGCGGTCACGAAGGACAGGAAGTTTCTCAGCCGCCAAGCGGGCAAGCTGCTGCGCTTCCTCGGTTTCCTTACGGGTGACCAATCGGGCACCGTACCAAGGGCTGTTGGTCGAAGCCCGGCTGAAACTGCCAAGTTCGGCAGCGCGACGGAGCCGGGCCGCCAGCTCTTCCCGGTCCTTGATGTTGTCCAGGACACTGCGCTTCAAGCGAACTGTCGTGGAGGGTGCCGGATGGATCGAAGTCAGTTCAGCAAGTGACTGCATGGCCTGATACGGCGAGCATCCCCATCGTTCGCGCACGTTATGCAGGGAGGCGACATGGTCCATGAGGGCGTGCCGATGCCCGGTCAGTGTCTGGTGAAGGTTGCCGAGCTGGGGCTCAAGAGCCTTCTCGTTGCGCATGATGGCCCGGACCAGCTGGCCCTTGAGCTGCTGGGGGGTGGCTCCATTGCCTGGCCGGAACAGAAGCGAATCCAGCCCCAGTGATTCGAGGTGAGCGGAAAGCCCGGCAAGGCTGGACTGCCTGTCCCCCACCACCAGGACCGATTTTCCTTCGCACACCAGTGCGCCAATGGCGTTGATGGCAGTCTGCGTTTGTCCGCTGCCCGGGGGTGTGCTGACCACCAGGGAGTCTCCAGCCCGAACGGCGTCAACCACGTACTGCTGGTCCGTGTCGGCGTCGAGCAGGAGCAACTCTTCGGCCGGGTCACGGAGGTCCAAGCTGGGGAACCTGCCTGCCTTGATGGGTTCCGGCTCGATGTCGCCACCGTTGGCCGCCGTCGCCAAGGCCGCCACGGTGGGGTTGTTCAGGTTGATCCAAGGATCATCCAGGTTGCCCGACAGATCGGCCAGGGTTGTCACCAGGAGATTGAACTCAACCTCAGCGCCATGGATCGGCTGAACCAGCGTGGACAGGCGATCCAGGACGGGTTGCGGATCCAAACGTGCGGTGTTGTAAGCCATTCGCGCCACGGCATTGACGTCAAAGACGATGCCATGGACGGTCTTGAGGTGACGCACCAGGGCGGGATTCATCCGGGCTTGCTCAGTGAGCTGAAGTTCGAAGTCGTCCTCCCCCGGCCGGACCGTCAGGATGATGGACGTGAGCATCACGGGTGCGGAGACGCGCTGTGGCTTGCCGCCCACCGCAGAGGTCCACACCACGGTGCCGGCAGAAAGATACCCGGCTTCGATACCGCGGTCGTTGCTGAGTTCGAAAATCTTGGATCGGATATTGCGCGCCGCACGTGCCGCGACCAAGTACTGCTGGCGGTCCCTGATGAGCGTCGACAGGCGCGTCCGACGCCCTGCCAGCAACTGCGCCAGCCCCGAAGGGTGCGCGTTGCTGAGGTCAATGGCGCCTTCGGGCGTCTTGACGAAACGCAGCATAGTGTCTGCCCCGGTGACGGGTTTGAGACCAGACAGCCATTTGCGGAGCTCTTCGGAGCCCTCTTCCTGGCCTTGACCTACTGACACAACTTCTGCCTTCTTTTCTGTACTAGCTTTAGACGCCTTGGACCATACCGGCATACTTTCGAGGGTAGCGGGAATCCACGGCGAGCCCGCTCCGCAACGCTGTTCCGACGCGAAATTGCCCGGTTTTCACTGCAACATGTCAATCGCTCACCGGCAGGGAACTGCCGGAAAAGCACAGTGGCCGGCTTCCCGATGGAAGCCGGCCACTTAGAATGCTATTCCCACTCGATGGTTCCCGGTGGCTTGCTGGTGACGTCCAGCACCACGCGGTTGACCCCATCGACCTCGTTGGTGATGCGGTTGGAGATGCGCGCCAGGAGGTCGTAGGGCAAACGCGACCAGTCCGCCGTCATGGCGTCTTCGGAAGACACCGGACGCAGCACGATCGGGTGGCCGTACGTACGGCCGTCGCCCTGCACGCCAACGCTGCGGACATCGGCCAGGAGGACAACAGGCATCTGCCAGACGTCGTTGTCGAGGCCAGCGGCCGTCAGTTCGGCGCGAGCGATGGCATCGGCCTTGCGCAACAGATCGAGCCGTTCCTTGGTCACTTCGCCCACGATGCGGATACCCAGGCCGGGGCCGGGGAACGGCTGGCGGCCTACGATTTCCTGCGGCAGACCCAGCTGCGCGCCTACCGCACGAACCTCGTCCTTGAACAGGGCGCGAAGCGGCTCAACCAGCTCAAACTGCAGGTCGTCGGGGAGCCCACCAACGTTGTGGTGGCTCTTGATGTTTGCAGCACCCTCGCCACCACCGGACTCGACGACGTCCGGGTACAGCGTCCCCTGGACCAGGAACTTGATCTTCTCGCCTTCGGCAGCAGCCTGGGCGATGATGGCCCGCTCTGCTTCCTCGAAGGCGCGGATGAATTCGCGGCCGATGATCTTGCGCTTGGTTTCGGGATCGCTGACGCCGGCAAGAGCCGACAGGAAGCGTTCCTGCTCGTTGGCAACGTACAGGTTGACACCCGTGGCGGCGACGAAGTCACGTTCGACCTGTTCCGCTTCGCCTTCACGGAGCAAACCGTGGTCTACGAAGACACAGGTGAGCTGGTCGCCGACAGCACGCTGGACAAGGGCAGCGGCAACTGCGGAGTCGACGCCACCGGAAAGGCCGCAAATGACCTTGGAGTCGCCAATCTGCTGGCGGATGCGCTCCACCTGCTCTTCAAGGATGTTGCCGGTGGTCCAGTTGGGGCTCAGACCGGCGCCCTTGAACAGGAAGTTCTCCAGGACATGCTGGCCCAGAACGGAGTGCTTGACTTCCGGGTGCCACTGCACACCGTAGAGGCGCTTCTCATCGTTGGCGAAGGCAGCCACGGGGGCGCCGGCCGTCGTTGCCAGTACTTCGAAGCCCTCGGGTGCCTCGTGGACGGAGTCGCCGTGGCTCATCCAGGTGTTCTGGGACGCCGGGACGCCGTCGAGAATGGAACGTGCATCGCCCACCAGGAGCGCCTCGGTTGCGCCGTACTCACGCAGCCCGGTCTGGGCCACTTTGCCACCCAAGGCGTTTGCCATGGCCTGGAATCCGTAGCAGATACCGAAAACGGGAACCCCGGCCTCGAAGAGGTCGGCGCCTACGAACGGTGCGCCCTCAGCGTAGACGCTGGAGGGTCCGCCGGAAAGGATGATGGCTGCCGGGTCTTTGGCCAGAAGCTGCTCGGTGGTGAAGGTGTGCGGAACAATTTCCGAATACACATTTGCTTCACGGACGCGGCGGGCAATCAGCTGCGCGTACTGGGCACCGTAGTCAACAACCAGCACCGGCTTCTGGGAAGTCTGGGGTGCGGTGGGAGTAGTCACCAACCAAGACTACTTTGCCGGACCGCCCCCGCGCACGTTGACAAGGGCGGCCGGAGGCCAAAACGGGCACTCCCGTTAGGCATCTCACATCGGGAACGGCCAGTGGCGCCTAGTAGCGCTTGGAAGCCTGGGGATTGGCTGCCAGTTCCGCTTCCACCTGTGCGTGGAACTTCTTCTCCACAATGAAGGACAACAGCGGAATCACGCCGCCCAATGCCAGCAGGACCATCTTGGAGAACGGCCACCGCATCAACGACCACAAGCGGAAGTTGGAGACGAGGTAAACCACGTACATCCAGCCGTGCACGATCAGCACCGTGGTGGAGATGTTGAATCCACCAATGACGCCCTTGGGCTCGGATTCGGCAAAGCCAAAGCCAAAGGGCTGGCCCGTCACGGCGTTGGTTCCGCCGGCGAAGAGTGAAACACCGAAAACG
The DNA here is from genome assembly GCF_049315185.1 of Paenarthrobacter sp. C1. Lineage (NCBI taxonomy): Bacteria > Bacillati > Actinomycetota > Actinomycetes > Micrococcales > Micrococcaceae > Paenarthrobacter > Paenarthrobacter sp. C1. Next base: position 3,357,520 of record NZ_CP186052.1, read on the forward strand.
TACCGGGCGATCAGTTCAGCGCACAGCAGGAGCAACATGGCACCAGTCAGGTAGGCCATGACTTTGTAGAACTTCAAGGCCGAACGGATCTGCGCTTCCGTCCCGCCGAACCGCCGCTTTTTGGGCTTTGGTCCTGACTGCTCAGGCTGGATGGCAGGTTTGGGCTCAATCATTGCTGCACCTTATGTTCTGGGTCGGGACTTGAAGGTTCGGTAGTTGCGGGCAAGGCATGGGGGTCTTCAGGAAACTCATCGTAGTAGTCGTCGTCCTCGTCGTCTTCGAGGTCCCGGCGGTAGTCATCACGCACCAGCCGCCACCAGATAAAGACGGAGAATCCGGCGAACACCACCCATTCCACGGCGTAGAAGAGGTTCAGCCAGTTGATCTGCTCTGCCGGTGGCTGCGGTGGAATATTGAGGGCCTTGACGTTGTCGCCCAGTGGGACGCTCACACCGCCAGCCACTTCGGATGTGGCCGCTATGAAACCGGGGTAGCTTGAAACATCCCAGCTGTTGATGAGTTCCGCGGTGGAGACCGCCGACGCGCGGCCCGGGCCGGCGTCGACATTTGGTACGGGCGCTTCGGACGGTATCAGGCGACCGGTCAGCGTAAGAGTGCCCGACGGCGGCGGGCCCGCTTGGGCGGCATCAGCCACCCAGCCGCGTGCTACGGGAATCCAGGTCTGCGGCGAGGCGGCGACACCCTTCAGCGTAGGAGCGCCGTTGACCTCGAAGGCCGTGACGATCCAGAAACCTTTTTGGTTGTTGTAAAGCCTGCCCTCGACCAGGACCTGCTTGCCTGGATCGTAGGAGCCGGTGGCGGTGACCATCTGGTCGGAAACAGAGCCGGGAAAGAACTGGCCCGGCTTCAGGACGTCGACCAGGGGTTTGACTTCTTCAGTGGTGGAAGCAGCAGGGCTCTCGTGCTGGGTGGACCGACTGAGCTGCCACTGGCTAAGCAGCACGAACACCCCGGACAACAGAAGCGCAAAGACCAGTCCTGCGATCCAGCGGGGTTTCAGAGCGGTTTTCAACACCCCTTAACCGTACTTCGTCCGGCTGTAGAACAACGAAACGAGGGCTGGGGCAGCCTAGAGGGGCACCAATCCTTAGTGGTCGAAGAAGACCAGGCTGGAGTTGATGAGCTCGGAAATCACTTCGGGATCGTGCGCACGGCGCAGGGACTCCCTGAATGATTCCTTGGAGAGGGAACGCGCAAGCGTGGCCAGAACTTCAAGATGGTCCGAGAAGGAGCTGGCCGGTGTGGCGATGAGGAGGATCAGTGTGGCAGGGCCGTCTGCAGCCCCGAAGTCCAGCGCATGGCCAAACTTGGTGACGCCTACGGCGATGGAGATCCGGTCCACGAATTCGCTGCGGGCATGCGGAAGACCGATTCCGCCGGGAAGCCCGGTGGCCAGCTGGTGTTCTCGCGAATGTACCTGCTCCAGGAAACCATCAAGGTCCGAGATCCGTCCGGCCTGATGGAGCTTTTGAGCCAACTGTGCTGCGGCGTCGATCTTGTCCTCGGCAACAAGTTCAAGAATGACCGTGTCCGGGGTGGTCAGTTCCGCATCATATCGGTCCAGTGGTTCAGCCAAGTCGTGTTCCCTCCATGTGGCCTCCCGGCCTCAACTCCCTGCGCCTGTCAGCGGAGGGGAACGATGTCATCCACTCCCATGCGCGCGGCATCCGCCGATTCGTCATCGGGTTGCTGCTGGCTGAGTCGTTCAGCCTCCACACGTGCAAGGTAGTGCTTGATCTCGCTTTCACGCTGAGCATCGCTCCAGCCCAGGATTTCTCCCATCAGCTTAGCCACTACGGGCGCCGCAGACACACCCCGGTCCCACGCTTCAATGGAGATCCGGGTACGGCGGGTCAAAACATCGTCGACGTGCCGAGCGCCTTCATGGGTTGTTGCGTAGACGACTTCGGCTGCCAGGTAGTCGTCGGCGCCCGGAAGCGGCTCGCCCAGTTCGGGCCTGTCGGAGATCGTGGCGAGGACTTCCGATGCCATGGACCCAAAGCGGTTGAGCAGGTGCTCCACGCGTGCCACGTGCACACCTGCTTGCTCGGCGGACCTCCCCCGCCGGTTCCAGGCCGCTTTGAATCCCTCCGCTCCCAGCAAAGGAATGGTGTCGGTGCAGCTGGAAGGGACACGCTCGTCCATGGCCCTCGTTGCTTCGTCCACGGCATCCTTGGCCATGACACGGTAGGTCGTGTACTTCCCACCGGCCACCACCACCAAACCGGGGACGGGGTGGGCCACTACGTGCTCGCGGGACAGCTTGGCGGTGGAGTCGTTGTCTCCGGCCAGAAGCGGACGGAGTCCCGCATAGACACCTTCAACATCTTCACGGGTCAGGGGACGCTTGAGTACCTTGTTGACGTGCTCCAGCACGTAGTCAATGTCCTTGCTGGATGCAGCCGGATGGGCCTTATCCAACGTCCAGTCCGTGTCGGTAGTACCGATAATCCAGTGCCGGCCCCAGGGAATCACGAAGAGCACCGACTTTTCAGTACGAAGGATCAGACCCACAGTGGACTGGAAGCGGTCCCGTGGCACCACCAGGTGGATTCCCTTGGAGGCACGGACCTTGAGCTGGCCACGGTCTGTGACCATGGCCTGCGTTTCGTCTGTCCACACGCCGGTGGCATTCACCACCTGCTTGGCCCGGATCTCGAAGACGCTGCCGTCCTCCTGGTTTTCCACCTTGGCACCCACCACGCGTTCGCCCTCCCTGAGGAAGTCGACCACGCGGACCCTGTTGGCCGCGTGTGCCCCGTAATGCGCCGCTGTCCTGACCAGGTTGACCACAAGCCGGGCATCATCGACCTGGGCGTCGTAGTAACGGATCGATCCCACGAAGGCATCGTCTTTGAGGCTGGGAGCCGCACGCAGGGTGCCGCGCCGGAAGAGGTGCTTGTGCATGGGGACACCACGGCTGTGGCCGGACGTCAGACCCAAGGTGTCGTACAGCATGATGCCTGCGCCCACGTAGGGGCGTTCCCAGAAACGGTGGGTCAGCGGGTAGAGGAACGGAACGGGCCGGACCAGGTGGGGTGCGATCTGCTGGATCAGCAATCCGCGCTCCTGCAGGGCTTCCTGGACCAGCCCGAAGTCCAGCATCTCCAAATAGCGGAGGCCACCATGAATGAGCTTTGAGGAGCGGGATGACGTGCCGGACGCCCAATCCCTGGCTTCGACGATGCCAACTGTGAGCCCGCGCGTGACCGCGTCCAGGGCAGCACCAGCGCCCACCACGCCGCCACCGACAATCAGGATGTCCAACTCCTTGCCCGGCTCGGCAGTGGCTTTCAGGACATCAATGGATGCGGCACGGGATTCCGGGCTAAGTGCCCCCGGAGAATTCACCTGCGGACCGCCTGCGACATTGCTCATCGGACCCCTCCTCAAACGCAACAGCTGGTAATCCCCTACCCTACTTGTTGCTCGTCGCCTTGGGCAGGGCTGCCGATGAGGTGCATCCGGACAGAATCCGGCAAAAAAGGACCCCGGGAGCAGCGTGTGGTCTGTTCCCGGGGCCCTCCTTCTGTTTTAGGCCTAGCCGAGGTACGGCGAAACGACGACGTCGACCCGCTGGAACTCTTTCAGGTCCGAATAGCCGGTGGTCGCCATGGAGCGACGCAGGGCACCAATGAGGTTGGAGGTGCCGTTGGTGTGGTGTCCGGGACCGAAGAGAACTTCTTCCAGGGGGCCAACAGTTCCAACGTTAACCCTGTCGCCGCGCGGGAGTTCAAGGTGGTGGGCTTCCTGGCCCCAGTGCCAGCCCTTGCCGGGGGCTTCCTCGGCCCGTGCCAGTGCGCTGCCCAGCATGACGGCGTCGGCGCCCATGGCAACTGCCTTGACGATGTCGCCCGAGGCGCCCATGCCGCCGTCGGCAATGACATGCACGTAACGGCCGCCGGACTCATCGAGGTAATCACGGCGGGCGGCGGCGACGTCGCTGATGGCCGACGCCATCGGCGAGTGGATGCCCAAGGCGCGGCGCGTAGTTGTGGTGGCACCGCCGCCGAAACCGACCAGGACGCCGGCAGCGCCGGTGCGCATGAGGTGCAGCGCCGGGGTGTATCCGGCGGCACCGCCGACGATCACGGGAACGTCGAGTTCGTAGATGAACTGCTTCAGGTTCAGTGGCTCGTGGTTCTTGGAGACGTGCTCGGCGGAGACTGTGGTGCCACGGATGACAAAGATGTCCACACCGGCGGCGAGGACGGTCTTGTAGTGCTCCTGGGTGCGCTGCGGCGTCAGGGAGCCTGCCACCGTGACGCCGGAGGCGCGGATCTCGGCAAGGCGGCTGGTAATGAGTTCAGGCTGGATGGGTGCCTTGTAGAGATCCTGCATGCGCCGGGTAACGGCAGGGCTCGCGGTTTCGCCGGCGAGCGCTGAGATCTCATCCAGCACGGACTGGGGATCTTCGTAGCGGGTCCACAGGCCCTCGAGGTCCAGGACGCCGAGGCCGCCCAAACGGCCCAGGGCGATGGCGGTTTCCGGCGACATGGCCGAGTCCATCGGCGCTGCGATCACCGGAATGTCGAACTTGTAGGCGTCGATCTGCCAGGAGACGGAGACGTCCTTGGGATCGCGGGTCCGGCGGTTGGGGACGATCGCAATGTCGTCCAGGGAGTAGGCACGACGCCCACGCTTGCCACGGCCAATCTCAATCTCATAAGTCACGGCTCTTACTTTACTGGACCCCTTGCCGAACCCCGATTCGGCAAATGGCGTGGGCACTTCACAATGCGCCAAGAAGACATTGAAAGCCCGGCCGGTTCCGGGCGCGCTGGCTACTTGCCGTGCGCGCCTGGCAGTTTCCACATGGGCAGAGGTGCCCATGGCAGGATCCCGGACAAATCCGATAGCCTGCGGAAACACACCACACCATGCAAGGGGGAACCATGGCGCCCGGATTCTACGGAGCCGACATCGAACAGCTCCGCTCGTTGTCCAAGCAGATGGGACAAGCCGGGAGCCGGCTCCAGAACCAGGAACTCCAGGTCAACAGCCTGATCACCAGCGTGGCGTGGAAAGGAAACGACGGCGAGCGCTTCCGACGCGAGTGGAGCAGCACCCTGCGCCCCATGCTGCACAAAGCCTCCCGTTCCCTGGATGACGCGTCCAAGATGCTCCGCACCCAGGCCGATGAACAGCAGAAGGCCAGTGCTGATGGCGGCGTTGCCGGCTTCGGACCGGGCGGATCTGGCGGTCCCGGCGGGTCTGGCGGACCGAACGTCCCACAGGTCCCCGGTAGCAATGGAAGCCGAGTCGCCCCCACCACTGGCTTGGAAGGCGTGCTCGGCGTCAGCGGCAGCCAGGGATGGTGGGCCGGAAACGCCCTCGTGACTGCCAACGGCGTGGTGGCGGACTCCATCCTGGCCCAGATGGCCAGGGGCGGATTGGTGACTGAACTGACGAGGTGGCCGTGGCTGAGTGCCCAGTACGGACAGGCTGCCGGCGCCGGGTATGTCAGGGGCACCCAACTGCTCAACGGCAGTTCGATGCTCGGCCGTGTCTCGGGGGCATTGGGCGTCGTGACCGGCGGGTTGCAGGTCTATCAAGGCATCCAGACGGGACACCCCGGAATGGCCGTGGACGGCGGCATCTCCGCTGCCCTGGCCGTGGGCAGTTTCGTCCCGGTTATCGGCCCTGCCTGCGCCATTGCCGGCATCGCCTGGGGTGGCCTCGGCCTGTTGGCCACCAACATGGGCTACGATTCCGCGTCTTCCATGATCGCTGACGGCGCGAAACATGTGTGGGAGGGAGCGCAGGACGCCGCCGGAGCGATAGCCGACGGCGCGAAGAAGGTCTGGGGATGGCTCACATGACCCCGCGACTTCCTAGACTGGACACAGAACCGCTCAAGAGAAGGCAGACATGACCACGCAGACCGAAGAAACCCAGGCATTGCTCATTACCGAACATGAGCTCATCGCACTTATTGCACTGGCTGGCACCGACGGCGCGCTGAGGTGCCAGACCCTCTTCCGCCTCGACCACGCAGCCGGGGCTCCCCTGGAACAGGCAGGGGTATCCACGCTGTTGGAGCGTGGGTTGATGAAGATCGAAAACGACGCACTCCAGCCCGTCGGCCCGGCTGCCACGGTGACAGCAGTGCTTGCAGATTCCACGTCGTGGCTGGAAACGGCCCTCGTGACCCCGTCGTCTGAACATGTCTCCTTCATGTTTGGCGCAGAGCAGGGCGCCCTGCTGCTCAACCTGAGCAGGTACGGCGTTCACGAGCTGCACCCCATTACGGGCTCCGAAGGCATGGTCACCACGGCCATCCAGATGGCCGACTACTACCTGAAGCAAGCACCGGACGGATACCCCGCGGCCGCCACAACGCGCCGGCACTTTAAGGACGGAACCTCCCGCGCAGTCCACGTCAAAGCGGAGGCCGACGGTTCCCTTTCCATCGCTGAAGGCGAGGGCGAAAACCTCGACTCGTCGGCCCTCGCGAGTGAGCAGCTCGATTCCCGGATCCGCGCAGGACTGGAGCAGCAGAACGCGTGAGCTACCAGTCCGGCCCCGCTCCACTTTTCCATTCCGACCGCCCCTTGGACTATTGGCTTTCCCCTGAGCTCTCCGCCATCACTCCGGCGAATGCGCGCTCCCGCCTGCGCGAAATCGCCGGCGCGCGCGGCGCCCACATGGGTGCCTGGGCTGCCGGGACCGGAATCGGAGCAGTCCTCGTCCTTTTGGGCGTCGTCCTCGCGGTCCGGCTTGGCACCTTCGCGACTATTGCCGCCCTCAGCCTTCCCGGCGCGGCAGTCGCAGTGCTCTGCGGCGTCTTCTACGTCCGGGTGCGGGACCGGTTGCCGCGGACAAGCCGTGCGCTGGTCAATCGTGGGCCCGGGAGCCTGCGGGGGGCGCTCTCCTTCGTGGCGTTTGTCCTGGTCGTCTTCGCGGGACTGTTCGCTTTCACGGCCAAACCCTCAACGTGGCAGGACCCCGGGACGCTGCTGACACTGGCAACGGTTTTTGCGTTCATGATCTTCCTTTTGGTGGCCGCGATCCTCGTCCCGGCCACCATCATGGGCCGTTCACGGGAATCCCTGCGTCGGAAAGCTGCTAGTGATCCACGCTTCCGGGCGCTTTTGGAACAGGATCTTGCCACCTGGCGCGATCCCGTGGGCAATGCCGGCTACGGGCCGCTCTAAGCCTCGGGACTCTCCCGGCTGGCCTCATCCACCGAAAGCTGGGACTCGAACATCCTGAAGTACCGTCCGCGGAGGGCCACCAGTTCCCTGTGCGTACCTTGTTCGGCGATTCGACCGTCCTCCAGCATGTAGACGATGTCCGCCTTCTCAATGGTGGCAAGGCGGTGGCTGATGGCGATGATGGTGCTGTTGCGATCGGCGAAGAGCCTCGTGAAAATCCGGTGCTCGGCCAGGGCATCAATGGCTGAGGTGGGCTCGTCCATCACCATGAATGAGGCGTCACGGTAGAAGTTGCGGGCCATTGCCAGCCGCTGCCACTGGCCGCCGGAGAGCCCGCTTCCCTTCCGCCCGCGTGGATCTTCCATCCAGTTGCTGACATGGTTTTCCAGCCCGTTAGGCAGCTTGTCGATGAACTCCATGGCCTCCGCGTCGGATGCCGCCTTCCGGATGCGCAGATCGTCCCGGGGCAAGTCGACGTCGCCGAGGTAGATGTTCTCTGCGGCCGTGGCGAACTCGTACTTCAGGAATTCCTGGCTCAGGACTGCCAGGTGCCGGTGCCAGCTGGTCACGTCAATTCCGGCCAGATCCTTCCCGTCCAACAAGACCTGGCCGGAGTCGGGCCGGTAGAGCCCGGCCAGAATCCGGATCAGCGTGGATTTCCCGGCGCCGTTCTCCCCCACGATGGCGATGTGCTGCCCCGCCTTGATGGTCATGGAAATACCCTTGATGACCTCGATGTCACTTCCCGTATAGCTGAAGCGGATATCACGCAGTTCCACGGTGGTGGGCGACACTTCCAAGGGTTGTTCGTTTCCGCTGGGCACCGGCAACGCCATGAAAAGCTCGTAGTCCTTCAGGTTGGCCAGGTCCTCGTCAATGGAACTGAGCGAGGACACCAGGTTGTTCGCCGTTGACAATGCACGGCTCACGATCTGCTGGACGTAGAGGAACTGACCCACCGGCTGGGCCCTGGCAATGATCTGCCCCACCACCCACACGAGCGATACCACTTCAGCGCCGTATTGCAGGGCGTCGGCAGCCAGCTGCTTGGGGATATACCGTTTCTGGAAGTCCAGGCGCCTGCGTTCGTCGGCATCCCTCAACCTGGAGCGAAGTTCCATGAGATAGCCGACAATGCCGTACAGCCGCATTTCAGCGATGTGCTGTGGCCGCAGCAGGTTCTGCTCGATCATCCGGCGCTGCCTGCGCGAATCCACCTGGGTGTTCCAGTGGGCGATCTGTTCACGCGACAGCTTGAACTGGAGGTAGACGCTGGGCACGATCGCCACCAGCACGATCACGGCAATCCACCAACTCACCAACAGCAACGCGCCGACGGCTAGAATCACCGAGACGAGCTGGGTGAAGATGGCCGCAATCCGGTCCAGGACCCGCGCATAGGAGTCGGAGAAACGCTTTGCGCGGTCGTAGAGATCCACGGTCTCTTTGTCGTCGTAGCGCCAGAATTCCAGTGCCAGGAACCGTTGGTACATCAGGTCGCCCACGATGGCGCCCACCTTGAAGCTCATCAGCTGCTGGATGTAGCGGTCCACACTGCTGAACGCACCCCAGAACAGGCCCAGGGCAGCTGTGATGACGACGTAAAGCACTGCGCGGGGGCCCGCGTCGGGGTCCCCTGCGTAGCCGGCAGCCAGGGCCGTGGTGGTCAACGCTGCAAAGTACGTGGTGACAAGCGGCAGGGTCGCTGAGATCACCGAGCCAAGGACTTTCATGATGACCGCCACCGGTGAGGCCTTGAAGCTCACCTTCAGGACCTGCCCGACGGCGCGTGCGTACGGCCGCAGGGCCAGCTTGCGGGGCGGCGCTTTCCCCGGTTGGCCCGGATTCAGCGGGATCGACTCCGGGTGCCGCGGTTGCGCGGACTTCTCTGACATGTGCCCAGCCTATTCCCGAGGGCCGACATTACCGTCGGGCGGATACCGGGCGGTTACACAGTCGGGTGGTTAAACAACTGTTCCCCGCGGAAATCCGCGGGGAACAGGAGGTGATTAGCGGGAGCCGTAGTTGGGGGCTTCCACGGTCATTTGAATGTCGTGCGGGTGGGATTCCTTCAAGCCTGCCGGGGTGATGCGGACGAACTTGCCCCGGGCCTTGAGTTCGGGGATGGTGGGCGCACCCGTGTAGAACATGGTCTGGCGGAGACCGCCAACCAGCTGGTAGGCGACCGATGCCAGCGGGCCACGGAAGGCAACGCGGCCCTCGATGCCTTCCGGAATGAGCTTGTCATCGCCGGAAACATCAGCCTGGAAGTAGCGGTCCTTGGAGTAGGACGTGTTCTTGCCACGGGACTGCATGGCACCCAGCGAGCCCATTCCGCGGTAGCTCTTGAACTGCTTGCCGTTGACGAAAATGAGGTCGCCCGGGGACTCCTCACAACCTGCCAGGAGGGATCCGAGCATGACGGTGTCGGCGCCGGCGACCAGCGCCTTGCCGATGTCGCCCGAGTACTGCAGGCCGCCGTCGGCGATCAGCGGGACGCCTGCCGGGATGGCAGCCTTGGCGGATTCATGGATTGCGGTGATCTGCGGAACGCCCACGCCGGCAACAACGCGGGTGGTGCAGATGGATCCGGGTCCGACGCCAACCTTGATGCCATCGGCACCGGCGTCAATCAGAGCCTGCGCACCTTCACGGGTGGCGGCCTGGCCACCGATCACGTCAACGTGTGCTGCAACGGGATCGGACTTCAGGCGGCGGATCATGTCCAGGACGCCCTGGGAGTGGCCGTTGGCCGTGTCAACGAAAAGCGCGTCAACGCCGGCGTCGATGAGCTTCATGGCGCGCTCCCAGCCGTCACCGAAGAAGCCGATGGCAGCGCCGACCCGCAGGCGGCCTTCATCGTCCTTGGTGGCGAGCGGGTACTGCTCGGCCTTCGTGAAGTCCTTGGTGGTGATGAGGCCCTTCAACCGGCCCTGTTCGTCCACCAGCGGGAGCTTCTCGATCTTGTTGGTGGCCAACTTGTGCGAGGCTTCGTCGCGGCTGATGCCCACGTGCCCGGTGATGAGCGGCATCTTGGTCATGGTGTCGCTGACACTACGGAACGGGAAGTCCGATTCCGGGATGAAGCGGGTGTCCCTGTTGGTCACGATGCCCAGGAGGCGGCCGTCGGTGTCAACAACCGGCAGGCCGGACACGCGGTACCGGGAGCAGAGCTCGTCCAGTTCCTGCAAGGTGGCTTCCGGACCGATGGTCAACGGATTGGTGATCATGCCGGACTCGCTGCGCTTGACGCGGTCAACGTGCTCCGCCTGGTCGTCGATGGCGAGGTTGCGGTGAACCACGCCCAAGCCACCCTGCCGCGCCATGGCGATGGCCATGCGGGATTCGGTCACGGTGTCCATGGCGGCGGACAGCAGCGGCGTCTGCACGGTGATGCGCTTGGAGATCCGGGAAGACGTGTCCGCTTCGGACGGGATGACATCCGTGTGTCCGGGAAGCAGCAGGACGTCGTCGTAGGTCAGGCCGATAAGGCCGAAGGGATTGTGTTCGGGCTGGGTCATGAGTGCGCCTCTTACCTTGGTTCCGGGGGCTTAACTGGTAGGGGTTGCAACTGATGACCAGCCCGTCATTACGGGACTGGCCTGTGCATAAGTGTTGAATAAATAGTAGAACCTCCGCGGCAATCGCCATATTCCGTAACGCCGGAGTGTGAGCAACAGCACTGGCGGCAGGCCGCCGTCGCCGGTTTTCAAGTCCCCGGGCAACGAAAATCAGCTGCGTGACCAGCCGGTGGCCGCCAGGAGCCGCTCCTCGAACATCGGGATCATGCTTTGCACGTAGGTCTTGGTGAGGTGGTTGTCGTCCTTGTAGACATAGACATTTCCAACGACTGCCGGGCACGTGCCCTGCTCGCAGATGAAGTCGCTCATGTCCATCAAGTACAGCCGTTCGACTTTTCCGACGTAATCATCCAACGGTGAAGACTCCGCAAGGGACTCTTCCAGCGGCGCCTTGCAATCGGGCGAGTCGGGGCCCTTTTTCTGCACGCATTCGGGCATGTTGATGCTGAACCTGGGATTGTCGCGGATTCCCACAACATCGATCCCCGCGTCCGTGAACGGTTTGATGCCTTCGAGGTATCCGGGCACCTCCGTCTCGAACGGGGCATCAGCGTGCGTCAGCGACGCCACCGTGAACACGGCGTCAGGCTTGTGTTCCATCACGTAGTTGGCGCTGGCCTTGTTGAATTCATTGCACTCGTCGGTACGTTCGACGGATTCGGCGCCGAAGCGGCAACTGCCTTTGAGCAACGTCACCACTTCCCAGCCGTGCTGCTTGGCGATGGGGCCGAGCGCCGCCATGTACTGCTGGGCGTGCGAATCACCGAGGACCACTATTTCCTTGGTGACGACGTCGGGTTCGTCGTTCTGGAGGCAGCCCTGCAGCAAGGGGTCGCTGGGCACGTTGTCTCCGGTGCACAAGCCGTCGATGTCAGCCCACTCGTCCTTCATGGCCGCAGGGGCCGGAATGATCATGGCCTCCTGGGCCGGCTGCCCGACGAATTCCGGCGACAAGGCTGCAGCCCCCGGCGTCAGTTCCTTGGGCTGGCCGGCAATCGCCGCATCTTCAGCGGCGATGGCACCCTGCCAAACGGTCACCGGCATGGCGAGCAACGCACCGCAGGCGGCTATCACGACGGCGGCGCGCCAGGAGCGCACGTCCGGCCACTGCCAGCGGCGCATGGGCTCCTCCACGAACCTGGTGGTGCCGATCGCAAGGAGCATGGACGCCGCCATGATGCCCAGGCCCTGCAAGAGGCTCGGAGCCGTGGTGCCGCTGACCAGAAGGAAGAACACCAGGACCGGCCAGTGCCACAGGTAAAGGGCGTAGGAGTTGTTACCCACCAGGACCAACGGCCGTGAGCTCAGGAGGCGATCGACGCCGAAACGGCTGCCGCTCTGCCCGGCGACGATGACAGCGGCGGCGGCAAGCGTGGGCCACAACGCGATGAATCCCGGGAAGGACCGGTCAACAGTCAGGACCAGGCCACAGGCGAGCATGGCGGAGATTCCAGCCCAACCGAGGAACACCCGGAGCCTGCGCCCGGGCTTCAGGTACGGGAGTGCCAGGGCGAGCAGGGAACCCAGCGCGAACTCCCAGAGCCGAGCACGGGTATCGAAGTACGCGTACTCCTGGTTGTTGGCGGTCTGGTCGATGGAAAACACCAAGGAGGCCAGAAAGACCGCGCCGAACGCGAAGAAGAGCAGGCTCCGGTGACTCAGCGTCCGCCCCTTCGGGAGAAGCCGGGCCAGACTTGGCTGCAGCAGCGCCACGGCAGCGAAGACCAGGGGCCACAGGACAAACACCTGGCCCTGGACAGACAGGGACCAGAAGTGCTGGAGCGGGCTGGCACCGGAGTGGTCCTGCGCGTAGTAATCCACGGCATTGTCCGCGAGCTGCCAGTTCTGCCGGTAGAACAGGGACGCCCAGGCTTCGGCCAGGACATCCGGCCAACGGCTCTGCGGAATGAATGCCCAGGTCGCCAGCAGAACACCCAGCAAAACCACGACGACGGCGGGCAGGAGTCGCTTGAACACGTGGAGCCAGTGCCGCAGCAGTTTCAGCGGCGAACCGGCTTCGAGCTTCCGCGTGAACGACAACGTCAGAAGGAAAGCCGAGATGAGGAGGAACACGTCCACCCCGCCCGAGACCCGGCCAAGCCAGATGTGGTAGGCAGCGACCATGAGCACAGCCAGGGCGCGCAGGCCCTGGACTTCCGGACGGAAGCCGCGTTCCGGCGTCGTGATTTTATCCACGCTGCGAGTGCTGGTGCGGGTGCTCATCATCGTTGCCACCCCGTCGCGGCAAACCACCTCTCATCAAGCATGTCCGTCATGCTCTTCACATAGGTCTTGGTCAAGTGGTTGTCGTCCAGGTAGACGAAGGTATTGCCGATGATGGGCGGACAATAGAGGCCGATGCAGATCAGGTCTGTCATGTCGATCAGGAACAGGTCCTGGTACTTGCCCATGACTTCCTCAAAGGGGCTCGGATCTGCCAGTACGTCCGCTTTCAGCGGCCGGCAGTCCGGGCTGTCCACTCCCTTCGAAAGGGTGCAGTCCGTCAGGCTGTAGGTGAACCTGGGATTGTCCCGTACTGCGACGACCTCAGTGCCGCGGGCCGTGACTTCAGAGACGAGTTCCTCGAATCCATGCGTCAGCTTCTCGTCCGGCTCCGAGGGTTCGGCCTTGGTGCCCACCGTGAAGATGGCGTCGGGGGCGTGCTCCTCAATGTGTTTGCGCACTTCCCTGTTGAACTCATTGCACTCGGGCTCGACATCGGAATCGTCGGTCGCAAACGGGCAGGCCCCGTACAGCAAGGCATACAAGCGCCAGTGGTGTTCTTCAGCCATCTGGCCCAGCGCGGCCAGCCATTGCTGGGAATGCGAGTTGCCCAGGACGAGGACAGTCTTGGTGGCATCAGAGCCCACGTTGTTCTGCTGGCAGTTGTCGCGCAGCAGCTGCGACTCCGGTTTGGTATCACCGGAGCAACCGTCCGGAAGCTTGGCCCAGTCGCGCCCGATCCGTTCCGCGGTGGGCTGGGTGAGGGCGTTGGGGGCAACCTCGTTCACATACGTGGGCAGCAGTGCCTTGGCGCCGGGATTGTCGAAGACCATCCGGGCTTCAGCGGCCTGCTGTTCAAGGTCCTGCCTGTATTGAAAGCCCATCAGGGGCGCAGTGACCACGGCAAGGCAGGCGACGATCGCGATGAACGAACGGCGGCGCTTCATCTCGGGCCACTTCCACTGGCGGAAGGGCTTCTCGATGTACTTGGTGGTGAGGAACGCCAGCGTCAGCGAGAGGGCGATGATGGCCGTGCCGGAAAGCCATCCAGCGTGCTCTTTGCCGCTCCAGCCCAGCGCGATGACCAGGATGGGCCAGTGCCAGAGGTACAAGGCGTAGGAATTGTCGCCCAGGCGGACCAGGAACTTGGAGCTCAGGATCCGGTCGACACCGAAGCGGCTGCCGGTCTGGCCTGCCGCGATGACGGCGACGGCTGCCAGGGTGGGCCACAATGCCACGAAACCCGGGAAAGCCGTCTGGACCTGCAGCACGATGCCGCAGGTGAGCATGGCAATGACGCCGATCCAGCCCATCAGTACGCGGACGGGTTTGGAGAAGTTCAAGCCCGGCAGCACCAGGGCCAGCAAGGTGCCCAAGGCAAATTCCCACAGACGGGCGAAGGTATCGAAGTACGCCACAGCCTGGTTGGTGGCCGTGAAGATGATGGAGTAAACGAACGAGACCAGGAAAATTATGGCGAAGACGTACACGAGGGTCGCCCGGTACCTGAGGGCAAAGCGGCGGCACAGAAGCGCGACCGCTGCGAAGATCACCGGCCAGATGATGAACACCTGGCCCTGGATGGACAGTGACCAGAAGTGTTGCACCGGGCTGGCCATGCTGTGGTCCGTGGCGTAGTAGTCCACCGCAAGCTGTTGGAGCAGCCAGTTCTCGTAGTAGAACAAGGACGCCCAGGCCTGCTGGACAATTTCAGCCCACCGGGTAGGTGGCAGGAGGACGAAGGTGGCTGTCAGCGTTCCCAGAAGGACAACCACGACGGCGGGCAGCAGCCGCCTGAACAGGTGCAGCCAGTGCCGCAGGAGGTCCATGGGGCGGCCCTGTTTATAACGGCCCGTGAACTGCAGGGTCATGAGGAACGCGGAGATGAGGAGGAAGACATCCACCCCTCCGGAAACCCGGCCGATCCAGATGTGATAGCTCACCACCATGAGGACGGCCAGTGACCTGAGACCTTGGATTTCAGGGCGGAACTTGGACTTTCCAACGGGACCGGAAGCCCGCCTACCGCGGTGGGCAGGGGCTGTAATCGCTGGGGTAGTCACGTTAGGCAGTTCCTTAAAGCGGCTGGCACAAAGCATCCATAATACGCGGTTCAGCCCACCCGCCCCCAGTTCGAGGATGCTGCTGACCGCCTTCCGCACCTCCCCCGGGCCCGGTTCAGCCATCCATTCTTGCAGCTCTTCCTGTGTGTGACCTGTGCCGATGCGTCATTCGGGTCCCTGCGGCCACAGCGATACGCCGGCCCGGAAGTTGTGATGCATCGCACAGGATCTTAACAGCAGAAACCCCGGTCACAACTAGGTGCGACCGGGGTTTCCGTGGGACAGGCGCTTAGTGCTGGTGGCCTGCGTGTGCGTCTTCTTCCTCAGCGGGCTTCTCGGCAACCAGGGTCTCGGTGGTGAGAACCAGGGCAGCGATGGAAGCGGCGTTGCGGAGTGCAGAGCGGGTGACCTTGACGGGGTCGATCACGCCGGCGGCGATCAGGTCCTCGTACTCGCCGGACTTGGCGTTGAAGCCGTGGTTGGCTTCGAGTTCGGAAACCTTGGCGGTGACCACGAAACCGTCGAAGCCGGCGTTCTGCGCGATCCAGCGCAGCGGCTGGACCAGTGCGCGGCGAACGATGCCTACAGCGGCCGCAGCGTCACCTTCGAGGTCCTTGACTGCCTGGGACTCGTCCAGGGCCTTCAGGGCGTGGATCAGGGCGGAACCGCCACCGGAAACGATGCCTTCTTCGAGGGCTGCACGCGTCGAGGAAACGGCGTCCTCAATGCGGTGCTTCTTTTCCTTCAGCTCAACCTCGGTGGCTGCGCCAACCTTGATGACGCCGATGCCGCCAGCGAGCTTGGCCAGGCGTTCCTGCAGCTTTTCCTTGTCCCAGTCGGAATCCGTCCGGGTCAGCTCAGCGCGGAGCTGTGCAACGCGGTCGGCAACGTCCTGGGCCGAACCGGCACCGTCAACGATGGTGGTGTTGTCCTTGGTGACCGTGATGCGGCGGGCGGTACCGAGTACCTCGAGGCCAACGGAGTCCAGCGTCAGGCCCAGGTCCGGGGAAACTACCTGCGCACCGGTCAACGTAGCGATGTCCTGGAGCATGGCCTTGCGGCGATCGCCGAAGCCCGGAGCCTTGACGGCAACGACGTTGAGCGTGCCGCGGATACGGTTGACGATCAGGGTGGAAAGGGCTTCGCCTTCGATGTCCTCAGCGATGATGAAGAGGGGCTTGTTGGCCTGCAGGGCCTTCTCGAGCAGCGGCAGGAAGTCCTGCAGCGAGGAGATCTTGCCCTGGTTGATCAGGATGAGGGCGTCTTCGAGGACAGCTTCCTGGCGTTCTGCGTCGGTGACGAAGTACGGGGAGAGGTAGCCCTTGTCGAACTGCATGCCCTCGGTCAGGACCAGCTCGGTCTGCGTGGTGGAGGACTCTTCGATGGTGATGACACCATCCTTGCCTACCTTGCCGAAGGCCTCGGCGAGGAGCTCGCCGACTTCATCGCTCTGCGCGGAGATGGCTGCGACGTTGGCTACCTGGGTGCCTTCGACTTCGCGGGCATTCTCCAGGAGGCGTGCAGCGACGGCTTCCACTGCAACTTCGATGCCCCGCTTGATCTCGCCGGGAGCTGCGCCGGCAGCAACGTTGCGCAGGCCTTCCTTGACCAGGGCCTGGGCCAGCACGGTTGCCGTAGTGGTGCCGTCACCGGCAACGTCATTGGTCTTGGTGGCTACTTCCTTGGCAAGCTGGGCGCCAAGGTTCTCGTAGGGGTCGTCAAGCTCAACTTCACGGGCGATGGTGACACCATCGTTGGTGATCGTGGGGGCGCCCCACTTCTTGTCCAGGACGACGTTGCGGCCGCGCGGGCCCAGCGTCACCTTGACAGTGTTGGCGAGCTTGTCGATACCGGCCTCAAGAGACCGGCGGGCAGCATCGTTAAAAGCAAGCTGCTTTGCCATGGTTGTGTCCTTTCGAGACAGAAAACCCGCACCGCTGACGCTCGGAATGATTCCAACGCGACGGCGGTGCGGGGCTCCAGGAAGTTACTTTACGACGATCGCAAGGACGTCGCGGGCGGACAGAACGAGGTACTCGCTGCCGCCGGTCTTGACTTCGGTTCCACCGTACTTGGAGTAGATGACGACGTCGCCAACAGCTACGTCAACCGGTACGCGGTTGCCGTTGTCATCGAAGCGGCCGGGGCCGATTGCAACAACTTCGCCTTCCTGCGGCTTCTCCTGCGCGGAGTCCGGAATAACCAGGCCGGAAGCCGTGGTCTGCTCTGCTTCGAGCGGGCGAACAACAATACGATCCTCAAGAGGCTTAATCGAGACCGACACTCGGACTCTCCTTTTCATGAGCTGATTCATGGACTAAGAACTAGGGTGCCGTGGCGTACAACCGTCGTCGCGGTGCCGGTGGACGCCTGGCGTGATTAGCACCCTCAAGGGGAGAGTGCTAACTAGACTCTATGTAAGGCGTTAGCACTCGGTCAAGGTGAGTGCCAGCATTTCGTCATCGGTGAACGTTGTCACTGGTCCCTGAGGTCATCAAGGTCGTAGTCTTCGCCGTCGTCGTACTCATCCAAGGAAGCGCTGCCGCGGTTCAGGTAGAGCACCACCGCCGAAGCCACCGCCACGATGCCGGAAACCACCAGCGCGATGATCCCGCCGAGGCGCGCACCGGCGTAGAGGTCGCGGATGTCGCGTGCCTCATCCGTCGCATCGTTCACGCTCTTGCCACTGACGGAGTAGGCCGCTGCGTTGAAGGAATCCAGCGCGAAAATAACGATCAGCAAGCCTATGCAGACCACCGCGATGACAGCGCCCGCGATCAGGGCGGGACGGGCATACGTGGTGAGGCGGGAGGGCTGTGGTGCTGCGTTGTCTTCCATGAAAACAACCCTATCCGGCTGATTCCCCAGTCACGCAGCCATGACGCGCGACGTTAGGCTTGTTCCCATGCCTCATGCACCGCAGGAACAGATCGCACCTTTATTGACCACTGAAGGTTGGGAGCTTCTTGCCTCGCTGGGACCCTACCGTGAGGCTGATGCCTTCAGCGTCAATGCCAGCCTCCGCAAGGCCGGCCACTCCCCGGAACTCGTGGCCGCCGTGCTCACGCAGTCCCGTTTACGGACCCGGGCTGAGGCGAAGTTCGGCGAATTCGCCCGGCAGATGCTGTTCACCCAGGCGGGCCTGGAGCAGGCAACCCGGCTGAACGTCGCCGCCCGCCACGCCGAACGTTTTGCCCAGGCCGGCATCACCCACGTGGCCGATCTCGGCTGCGGCCTCGGCGCCGATTCCATGGCGATGGCTTCCATGGACATTGCTGTCACCGCTGTGGAGATGGACGAAACCACCGCTGCCTGCGCCATGATCAACCTCATGCCTTTCCCGCATGCAACGGTGGTGCACTCGGACGCGGAATCAATGGACCTCGAGGGCATCGACGGCGTGTGGATGGACCCTGCCCGACGCACCACGTCCACGTCGGGAACCAAAAGAATCTGGGACCCGGAGGCGTTCTCGCCCCCGTTGTCCTTCGTGGAGAGCGTGGCGGCCACAGGGCGTGCGGTAGGGGTAAAGATGGGCCCGGGCATCCCCCACGACTCGGTGCCTTCGGGCTGCGAGGCCCAATGGGTCTCCGTGGGCGGCGATGTCACCGAGGCCACCCTGTGGTTCAACTCAGTAGCCCGCCCGGGCGTCCGCCGCGCCGCATTGCTCCTTGGCAGCCAGGGCGCCGCCGAAATCACCAGCGGCGAGGACTTCGGCGGTGGCCCGGAAGCCGCCGTCGGGCCTGTTGAAGGCTTTCTCTACGAACCCGACGGTGCGGTGATCCGCGCGGGCCTGGTGGCCGACGTCGCCGAGCGGCTGGGCGGGCACCTGGTGGACGAGCACATCGCGTATATCTGCGCCCCGGAACTCCACGACACTCCGTTTGCCCGGGCCTACAAGGTGCTGGACGTGATGCCGTACAACGTCAAGGCCCTCAAAGCGTGGGTGAAGTCAAACAACATCACCGTGCTGGATATCAAGAAGCGCGGCACGGCAGTGACACCCGAGGAACTGCGGAAGCAGCTGCTCCCCGCCAAACCCGCCAAGGGCAAAGATGCGAAAACAGCCACCCTTGTCCTCACCAGGATCGGCGAGGAAAGAGTGGCTGTCGTGGTGGAACCGGTGACCGCCCAGGCTTAGCAGGCCTGCGGCGTCAGCGACGCGAGAATTCCGAGGCCTCCCGTACTTGGCCGGGCGTCGGGCGAACGCCGGTGTACAGGACGAACTGTTCCTCGGCCTGAATGGCGATGACCTCGGCTCCTGTGATGACCGGCTTGCCCGCAGCGCGCGCGGCGGTGATGAGCGGCGTTTCGGAGGGAAGGGCCACCACATCGAACACCACCTGCGCGGCTGCGATGGTGGCGTCGTCAAAGGACTGGGCGGTTTCGTCCGCGCCGGCCATGCCCAGCGGGGTGACGTTGATGATGAGGTCCGCGGTGGCTCCGTTGACGTCGTCCTGCCAATCGAAGCCGTAGAGGTCGGCGAGCGCTCGGCCGGTGGTTTCGTTGCGGGCCACGATGGTGACGGCAGTGAACCCGGCGTCCCTCAGGGCGGCCGCAACAGCTTTGGCCATTCCCCCGGCGCCGCGGAGCAGGACAGTATGGCCGCTGGGGACTTCATGGTCCTTCAGAAGCCTGGCGATCGCGATGTAATCGGTGTTGTAGGCAGTGAGGACGCCGTCGTTGTTCACGATGGTGTTCACCGAATCGATGGCCTTGGCCGACGGATCCATGACGTCAACCAGCGGAATGACTGCCTCTTTGTAGGGCATGGACACCGCGGCACCCCGGATCGGGAGGCCGCGGATGCCCGCCACCGCAAGGGTGATGTCCGCGGGGGCGAATGCCTTGTAGACAAAGTTCAGGCCGAGCAGATCGTACAGATAGTTATGGAACCTCGTCCCGATGTTGCTGGGCCGGGCCGCGAGCGAAATGCACAATGACATGTCTTTGTTCAGGATGGGCATCCACCCATTAAACAACGCCCCTCCAGGCTTCCGTGCGGTCAGCCCTGGCGGGCCTTCATGCGCGGGTTGTTCTTGTTGATGACGAACGTGCGGCCACGCCTGCGGACGATTTGCGCCCCGGGGATCTTCTTGAGTGCACGCAGCGAGTTTCGGACCTTCATGGTGTTTCTCCTTTTTGTTGGTGTTTGGCTTAGAGGGCGTCGCTGAGTTCCAGGGGGTCATCCCACGCGTCGGCATCCATGGCCATTTCGGCCTCCGTCAGCTGGCAGCCTTCCAGGAGTTCACGGATTTCCGCGGCGTCAACATCGTCGGACCGCCCAGTGATGGCCAGGACGGTTCCGCGGTCCCCGTGGCTGGGGTGCCAGTCGAGGAAAGCGTCGACGTCGGCACCCACTTCTCCGCGCAGGCCTTCTCCCATGGGGGCTGCTTCCGTGGAATCGGCCATCCAATTGCCCGTGCTCTCGAGCCAGATCCGTGGACCTATGCCTTGGACAGCTATCCGCTTGGTGGGAGCGGAGGCGATCCACAGGCGGCCCCGCATCCAGTGCATGCCGACAGCCAAGCGCGGAAGCGCCTCCCTGAAACGGCCCGGATGAAGTGGCCGGGCAGCCCGATGGAGCACGGTCCGGAAGGAACCTTCCGTTTCAGCCAGGGGCACACGCACGACGCCGGGACGGTTGCGGGCCGCTGCTTCGGCGGGGTCGAAGCAGCCCGGCCGGAAATCATCGGCCGCTGCGGCAACGGTTGCATGGGGTGCCAATTCGCCGAGCAACTCCACCCCCGACACCCACTGCGGCGAACCCTCGCGGGGATCCCCCGTCAGCACGGCACCCAATCCCGGATAGGTCATCACGGTGTCCACGTGTCCGAATTCGCCGACCAGGAATTCGCCACTGGTCCGCTCGTCCTGGGGCATGGACGTGAAGCCGGACTCAAACAGGGTGTGACGGTCCCAGATGTGGTCGTCCAACTCTGCGGGGTCCAAGGCGAGCACGGCGTTGTCGATGACCGCCGGGCGGCTGAGCCCACTGCGGAGCTCCGCCACGGCCATTCCGGCTGCGACGCCTGGCGGCAGGCCCAGGACGACGTGGTCGAAGCCGCAGGCGGCGAGTCGTTCCGCCGTCGGGACCACGTCAAGCCGGACGGTGCAGCTAAGGCAACCGTGCTCCAGGACCGTCGTCCCGCGTTCGAACAACCGGCCGTTGCGGTAAACGCGCCGCAGGACCAGTGAGCCATCCAGGAGGTCGTGGAGGACCACCACGGAATTGGCATGGGTCCACCCCAGTCTTTCAGTGGCTGCCTCACGGCATTGGCTGTCCAAGGAACTGACGATCGTGAGGTGCATGGGACACACTCTAATGCGAATGGTTCGCATTAGCAAATGACGGATCATTTCTCCCGCGCACCCGCCGCAATCATGCGAGTTCCGGCTGCATTAGACTTGATCCGACCGCTGGCGGCCCCGCAGCGGGAACCGTGTCCGGCCGAAACAACACATTGCCGGACAGTACACATAGCCGGACAGTACAAACCGAGGGGACTACGTGCAGATTGATTTTGCGCCATCCAGGCAATCGACACTGGGTGTGGAATGGGAGTTGGCGCTCGTCAATGCACGCACAGGGGAACTGGTATCCGTCGCGAACGACGTCCTGAAAGGCGTTGCGGCAAACCACCCGGACCTCAATGAGGACGACGAACACCCCCATATCAAGCGCGAACTGCTCCTCAACACGGTGGAACTCGTCACTGGCATCTGCGAGACCGTCAACGAAGCCAAAGAGGACCTCAGCCGGTCCCTCGCCGCAGTGCGCGAAGTCACCGATCCCATGGGTGTCGAAGTGTTTTGCGCCGGCAGCCACCCCTTCAGCCCTCCCCTGCTGCAGCCGGTCACCGACAAAGAGCGCTACGCCAAACTGATCGAGCGTACCCAATGGTGGGGACGCCAAATGGTCATCTACGGCGTTCACGTCCACGTGGGCATCGACAGGAAAGAAAAAGTCCTCCCCGTCCTGGATGGCCTGGTCAACTACTTTCCGCACTTCCAGGCATTGTCAGCTTCCAGCCCGTACTGGGCCGGTGAGGAAACAGGGTACGCATCACAACGCGCGCTCATGTTCCAGCAGCTTCCGACAGCCGGCCTGCCGTTCCAGTTCGAAACCTGGGAGGCGTACGAGTCCTACGTCCAGGACATGTTCACCACCGGAGTGATCGACTCAACCTCCGAAATCCGCTGGGACATCCGCCCGGTTGCCAACCTTGGCACCATCGAAATGCGCATCTGTGACGGCCTGGCAACCCTTGAGGAAGTCGGTGCCATCGCGGCCCTGACCCAGTGCCTGGTGGACGAATTCTCCTCCATTCTTGATGCCGGGGGCAGCATCCCCACCATGCCTCCGTGGCACGTGCAGGAAAACAAGTGGCGCGCTGCCCGCTACGGCATGGAAGCCATCATCATCCTCGATGCCGCGGGCAACGAGCAGCTCGTTACCGAGCACCTGGCCGAAACCGCCGCGCGGCTTGAGCCTGTGGCAGCCAAGCTTGGCTGCTCCGAAGAACTGGCCGATGTCCTGAAGATTGTCGAACGCGGTGCCAGCTACCAGCGGCAGCGCCGCGTCGCCGCCGAACACAACGGCGACCTGCAGGCAGTGGTCATGGACCTCGTCCAGCAGATGCGAAAAGGTCCCGACGCCTAGCGGTTCCCGGTTTACCTGCCCGGGCCGGCGGCCTGGGCAGGTACTGACACTGTGGTGACAGGCATGGAGGAATCCGGTGCGAACTCCACTCCGCTGGGGTCGATGCCGGCCATGATCAGCTGGGCGCCCAGCGCCGCCACCATGGCCCCGTTGTCCGTGCACAGATCCAGCGGCGGAACGTGAAGCCTGATCCCGGCCGAGGTACAGCGCTGTCCGGTCAGTTCCCGGAGCCGGGAATTGGCAGCCACGCCGCCGCCCAGCAGGAGGTCCGTGATGCCGTTCTCTTTGCAGGCCAGAACGGCCTTTGAGGTGATGACATCCACTACGGCTTCCTGGAACGCGGCAGCGATATCCGCCACCGGCACTTCCTCGCCGCGGGCCTCGAACTGTTCCACACAGCGGGCCACGGCAGTTTTCAGACCGCTGAAAGACCAGTCATAACGGTGCGGCCCCTTCTCCTCGGCGGTCCCCATGTACTTGGGTTGCGTCAGGCCACGCGGGAAGCGGATGGATTTGGGGTTGCCCTGGCGTGCCAGTTTGTCGATTGCGGGTCCGCCCGGATAGCCCAGACCAAGGATGCGCGCCACTTTGTCGTAGGCCTCCCCGGCGGCGTCATCGATGGTTGAACCCAGCAGCTCGACATCGTCCGTGATGCTCCGGATGCGCAGGATTTCAGTGTGGCCCCCGGACACCAGGAGCGCCCCGAGGTTCTCCGGCAACTGCCCCGCACCCAGGCCGGCGGCAGCACCGGCGTCGGGCTTTCCTTCCGGGGTTCGCCTTTGATCCAGCAGGCCAACGCCAACGTGCGCCACCAAATGGTTGATCGCGTAGAGCGGCTTCCCCGTGGCAACCGCCAGGGCCTTCGCAGCACAAACGCCCACCATAAGCGCCCCGGCGAGGCCAGGGCCGGACGTTACGGCAATGGCGTCGATCTCGTCCAGGGTAACCCCGGCTTCAAGCAGCGACTCCTGCAACGTGGGCACGAAGGCGTCCAGGTGCGCCCGCGAAGCGATTTCCGGGATGACGCCGCCAAAACGCACGTGCTCGTCCATGGAGGAAGACACAGTGTTGGTCAGCAACGTTGTCCCGCGGACGATGCCCACACCGGTCTCGTCGCAGGACGACTCGATGCCGAGCACCAGCGGCTGCTGTCGATTAAGGCCGCTCACGCTGGGGCTCCTTCGGAAGGGTGTTTTTCGTTCAAGGCCAGCCTCATGATCAAGGCGTCTGTTCCGTCGCGGTAATAGCGGGGACGGACGTGGATCTGCTCGAACCCGAAACGCACATAGAGTTGCTGCGCGCGGGGATTGTCCGCCCGCACTTCCAGCAACACGTCTGCCGCGCGGCGTCGCCGCGCCTCATCGATGAGCTCCGCGAGGACCGCGGAGCCGATGCCCCGGCCTTCGAATTCAGGCACGACGGCGATCGTCTGGACGTCCGCGATGGGCTCGATGCACATCAATCCCGCATAAGCGACGATCTCCCCTGCGGCCTCGGCCACCACGTAACGGCGGGTTTCGGGCTGGGCCAGTTCGTCGAAGAACATCTGCAGCGGCCATGCGTCCACGGGGAACAAACGGCGCTCCAAAGCCTCTACGGCCGGGATGTCGGCTTCGGTCATGTCGCGCAGGGAAACCCCGGCGAGCTCCAGTTTGGGTGACAATTTCACAGTTCCCGTCCCATCACAGTGCGCGCTTCCGGGGTCCCGGTACTTGGGCGTCGGATTCCCGCAGGTACAGAGGGGTCGAATCCAGAAGGGGCCGGCCTGATGCGAGCCGGGCAAGGGCGAACTGGCCAAGGGAAGCGGCGTCGGGCTGCGTGGACGCAAAGTCTTCATCGGCCCTGAGCACATCCGCGTACAGACCGGCGCCGGCACCGAACACCGGCAAGTCGGGCAGTTCGGAGGCGAAGCCCACGTGCGGTCCATCCACGAGATCCGGCAGCTGGCCCTCCTTCAGGGAGTACCGGGCCCAGTAGACCTCTTTGCGCCGGGCGTCCGTTGCCACCAGGAACCCGGGAGCTGCCGCAGTGGATTCAGCCACCTCAAGGGCAATGGCGTCCAGGCTCATCAGTCCGTACAACGGTTTGTTCCACACGAACGCCAAGGTGCGGGCGGTCGCGATACCGGAGCGGAGCCCGGTAAACGGGCCCGGGCCAACACCGGTGACGATCGCATCGATGTCCGCGCCGGTAACGCCTGCTCCGGTCAACAGCTTCTCAATACCCGGGGCAAGAACTTCGGCGTGGCTACGGGTATCTTCCGTGGCGAAGGAATCCACCACGCCTTCCATGGCGTCGTCGGAGATCAGGGCTGCGCTGGCAACGGCGGAAGTATCAATGGCCAGGATCAACATCAGTTATCTCCCTCGTGTGCGGTGTCCGGTTGCGCTGCGCTGTCCGGCTGTCCTGCGGTGGCCAGGAGCCGTGGCTCATCCGCCCACCGTGGACCGAATCCCCGGAACACAATGGTGCGGGGCTCGTCGTCGTCATCGCTGTCAAAGTCCAGGACGTCATCCGTCACCGTTCCTGCCGAGGCGCCGCCGCCCACGGCCCTGTGCAGCTCCACTTCCAGGCGGCTGTCCGAGAGATGCTCCACCCGGTCCCGCCCCCACTCCACCACCGTGACGGCGGTGTCCATGGTGTTTTCGAGGTCGATGTCGTCGATCTCTGCGGCCGAGTCCAGCCTGTACGCGTCAACATGGACCAAGTCAGGCCCACCCGGCCTGGGACCGTCCGGAAGGTTCGGATGGATCCTGACCAGCACAAAGGTCGGCGAGATGATGCCGGCCCTTACACCCAGGCCCTCCCCCAGCCCCTGGGTGAACGTGGTCTTTCCAGCTCCCAGTTCCCCGGTCAGGACAAGGAGGTCGCCGGCCTCAAGCACCTCACCGAGCGCTGCTGCGAGCGCGTGTGTCTGCTCCGCCGTCGTGACCTTCAACGTGCGTTCCCACAGGGGTTCGCTCACAGCGCTGCTGCTTTGGCGTCGGTGGCAACGTCGGTCTGCGATGCCGGCTGGGAGGGTACTTCATTGACGTAGCTGCGAGGCACCCGCTGGCTGATGCGCGTGACGATTTCGTAGTTGTTGGTTCCGGCAGCTGCGGCCCAATCGTCGGCCGTGGGGCCGTGATCGGAGCCATTGCCGAACATGACGGCTTCGGCGCCCCGAAGCTCCGCGGCTGCCTCAGGAGTCAGGGCGCCCAGGTCGATGACCATCTGGTCCATGGCGATCCTGCCCACTACCGGGTAGTTGACGCCATTGACGCGGACCGGTCCGCCCGTGGCGATCCGCGGAACCCCGTCGGCGTAGCCCAACGGGACCAGGCCCAAGGTGCTTTCTTCGCTGGTGCGGTAGTTCAGGCCGTAGGAGACGCCCTGCCCTGCCGGGACCTGCTTGCAATTGGACAGGAGCGTGCGGACGGTCATGGCGGGGTGCAAACCGAGTTCGGCCGACGTCGCGCCTTCGAAGGGCGACAATCCGTAGACGCCGAGGCCCACGCGCACCAGGTCGAAGTGCGAATCCGGGCGCGACAACGCAGCGGGAGTGTTGGCGATATGCCGGACCTCCGTGTCCACACCGGCGTCTTCAGCCATGGCGATGGCTTCACGGAAGACAGCGAGCTGCTCATCGGTTTCGGGGCGGTGCGGTTCATCGGCCACGGCGAGATGAGAGAAGATCCCCACCACGCGCAGCAGGCCTTGGTCCTGGTAGTCCATGGCCTGGCCCAGCAGTTGATCCCAGTCGGCAATGGTGCAGCCGTTGCGACCCAGGCCGGTGTCCACCTTGAGGTGTACCCGTGCAGGCCGTTCCTGTTCGCGGGCTGCCGCAACTACGGCATCCAGCTCCCAGCCGGAGATACCGACGTCGATGCCCGCGGCGACGGCTGCCTGGAAGTTGCTCTCGCGGGTGTGCAGCCAGGCAAGCAACGGAGCGTCGATACCGGCGGCCCGCAAGGCAAGGGCCTCGGAAATGTGCGCCACCCCGAGCCACGCCGCACCGGCGTCGAGGGCTGCCCGCGCAACCTGGACGGCTCCGTGACCATACGCGTCGGCCTTCACTACGGCCATGACCGCGGCAGGAGAGGCGATGGCGACGAATTGCCGCACGTTGTGGCGTACAGCTTCGAGATCGATCACCGCGGACCGTTCCAGGACCGCCGACTTGGCTATTGAGGCCTTTTCGCCGATCCCGATATCTGCTGCTGCTTCATAAGTCACCCTAGAGATTCTAGTGGTGCCGGTGAATTCGGGTTAACTGCGCACGGTCGTTCACCCCTACTGGGCATCCGACAAGTGCGCGATAGTGGCCCGGGCGCGTCGTTGGGCTTCAGCGGGGATGTCCTTCACGATCGGTTCCAGGAACGCGAAGCGCCTCAGCCACTGGCTGCTTTGCCGCTCCTTCCGCGCGTTCGCCCGCTGCCACCAGTCCGCGATGTCTCCCCAGCCGGGTGCGGCCAGGGACCCGCCAACCTCCTGGACGGCAAGCGAAGCGCACAGGTTGGCAAAGCGCAGGCGGTCACCCAGCCGCCATCCTGCGAGGCACCCCACGATGAAGGCCGCACCGAAGCAGTCCCCTGCTCCCGTTGGATCAGAAGCCGAGACCGGCAAAGAAGGCACCCACTCTTCCTCGCCGCTCTCCGAGTCCACCGCCACTGCCCCTTGGGGACCCAAGGTCACCACGGCTACCGGCACGCGGTCAGCCAGCGAGTACAGCGCCGCCCAGGGGTCGGATTTGCCGGTGAACGCCATGGCCTCGGGAGCGTTGGGCAGGAAAGCATAAAAGTTCTCCAGCTGGTCCAGCCGGCGCTCCGACCATTTCCCGGTAGGGTCCCACCCCACCACCCCAAAAAGCTTGGTACCGGATTTCATTGCGGCCAGCATCCACGGCTCCATCTCCTCCTCCAGGTCCGCAACGGCTGCGAGCGCCCGCGGAGGCTGGCCAATCAGCTGGGAAGCAGAGATCGGGGCGGGATGGCCGTGGGTGACCATGGAGCGGTCCTGGTTCACGCACATGGAAACAGTCACTGGTGAGTGCCACCCGGGAACCCGCTGCGACAACGACAGGTCCACGTGCTCCTGCTTCTCCAGGATCTGCCAGTTGTAGTCGCCGTAACCGTCGTCTCCGAAGGTCGCTGCAAGGTTGGTCCGCAACCCGAGCCGCGCTGCCGCAATGGCCTGGTTGGCCACCCCTCCCGG
This sequence comes from Paenarthrobacter sp. C1, assembly GCF_049315185.1. Taxonomy (NCBI): domain Bacteria; kingdom Bacillati; phylum Actinomycetota; class Actinomycetes; order Micrococcales; family Micrococcaceae; genus Paenarthrobacter; species Paenarthrobacter sp. C1. Next base: position 3,385,421 of record NZ_CP186052.1, read on the forward strand.
GCAGCTTCCCATGCCCTCGCTCCACACTTCCGTGCCCGGTTCCGGCGCTTGGGGAAGGCCGGTGAAAATAATGTCCTGGAAAACCGTGCCGGTCAGGAGAAGGTCGCACCCGGCGTCAGCGTCTGACCTTACGGAGGCAAGGGGGTCGAATCGTCGCTGCGGCATAGCGTCCATGAACGGCAGACTACGCTGCAGCTTGCGGAGCTGCATAGACTCGGATCATGCGGCTTATGATCGCCGGCGGTGGCGGATTCCGGGTTCCCCTTGTGTACCGGGCGTTGTGTACTGGCCCCTTCGCCGGCCTGGTCAGCGAATTGGTGCTTTTCGACGTCGATGGGCAACGGCTCCAAGCAATCCAGGCCGTACTCCGCGATATGCCCACAGGCCCCGGTTCCGGTCCCGCCGTCGTCGCCTGCAGCGACCTTGGCCAGGCGCTCACGGGAACCGACGTGGTTTTCGCGGCCATCCGGCCCGGCGGAACAGCCGGCCGGATCGCCGATGAGCGTGTTGCACTTGATCTGGGGCTGCTGGGCCAGGAGACCACCGGAGCAGGCGGGATTTCCTACGCCCTGCGATCCATCCCCCGGATGCTCGAACTCGCCCAGGCCATGCGGCGTCACTGCCCCGGTGCATGGCTTATCAACTTCACCAACCCCGCCGGAATGGTCACCGAGGCATTGGTGCCGCTGCTTGGGAACCGGGTGATTGGGATCTGTGATTCCGCTGGGGGCCTGGCCCAGCGGGCGGCCCGGGCAGCCGGTGTCCCGCTGGAGGAAGGAAACCTCGACGGCGTGGGCTACTACGGGCTGAACCACCTCGGCTGGCTCTACCGGCTGGCACCAGGTGGCGCGGACCTCCTGCCCGGGCTGCTGGCGGATCCTGCCGCCCTTGAGTCGATTGAAGAAGGGCGCCTGTTCGGGCAGCACACCCTGGAAAAGCTCGGTTGCCTGCCCAACGAGTACCTCTATTACTACTACCAGACGTCGCAGGCCACCCAGGCTATCCGTGGACAACGGCAAACGCGTGGGGCGTCCATCCACCAACAGCAGCATTCGCTCTACCCCGATCTGCTGCGGGCGGAGGACGCCTATGCGCTATGGGATGCGGCCCGGCGATCCCGTGAAGAGGGGTACCTCGCCGAAGCCCGCACCCACGGGGAACAGCGCGACGAGTCCGATCTCGCTGGTGGCGGCTACGAGAGGGTGGCTCTGTCCGTAATGCGGGCCCTCTCGGGCGGCGGGACCGCCCAGCTCATCCTCAACGTGCCGAACGCTCCCGTGCTGCCCACCGGGAGTCTTCACCCGGCGGAGGTGGCCGTGCCCGGGTTGCCGCCGGACGCCGTCGTCGAAGTCCCCTCCCAGGTGACGCCCGACGGCGCCGTGGCAGTCGCGCAGGAAAGGCCGCCGGGCCCGTTCCTCACCTTGATGCAGCGCGTCAAGGAGGTGGAGCGGCTGACGATCCGCGCCGTCCGTGACCACGACCGGGAAGCAGCCGTCCAGGCGTTTGCGTCGCACCCGTTGGTGGGATCGGAGCTGCTGGGCACGCAGCTGCTGGCAGGCTATGAGGAGGCATTCCCCGGGATGGCCGGGCTCTGGGGGTAAGGGCGGGACAAGGCTAGAGTTTGCGGTACATCACGTGCAGGCCCACGTAGCCGATCTCCGGATGGTTGAAGGCCTCCGGCACCGTGGCAAGGATCCGGAATCCCATGGACTGCCACAGCCACACGGCCCTGACGTTGCTCTCCACCACCGCGTTGTATTGCATGGCGTAGAACCCCGCAGCTTTGGCTTCCTGGAGCGAGTATGCGCAGAGCGCCCTCGCAATGCCCTGGCCCGAGTGGTTGGCCGCCACCATGTAACCGGCGTTGGCGACATGGCTGCCACCACCGCCCTGGTTGGGGTGGAATTCGCCGGTCCCGAGAATCTTGCCGGATTCCCTGTCGACGGCCACAAACGTCTGGCCGGGCTCTTCCTTGGTCCACTTCGCCTTCGCTTCGTCCTCCGGTGTGCCGCGGTCCCAGGTGAAGGTCTCGCCCTCCCGGATCACGGGTTCCAGGATGGACCAGATGCCGGCCCAGTCGCCCGGTGTTGCGATGCGGATGTCAAAGCTTTGTTCTTGGCTCACAGCCCACACGCTAGCAGCCTTGTCCACATAGCGGGGCCGCTTTATTGAGGCGCGGTTTGGCAGGAGTAGTGTTTTCTGCAGGGCAAAAGCCACGTGCGGTGAAAGTCAGGAGGAGTGCGATGCCGATGGTCCGTCGAGTGGCGTTCTTGTCACTGCACACCTCCCCCATGGAGCAGCCCGGGGCCGGTGACGCCGGTGGGATGAACGTCTACGTCCGGGCCTTGGCCATGGCACTTGCCGAGTCGGGTGTTGAAGTGGAGATCTTTACGCGCGCCACCAAAGCCAGCCAGCCCGCCGTCGAGCATCCCGGTCCCGGCGTGTGCGTCCACAACGTCAAGGCCGGACCACGCCGCAAGATACCCAAGGAGGAACTGCCCGAACTCCTGCACCACATGGTGGTGGAGATCGACAATATCCGGAACCGGCAACTGCATGGCCGCTATGACGCCATCCACTCGCACTATTGGGTCTCAGGCGTTGCGGGGCTTGAGTTGGCCTCATTGTGGGGAGTTCCTCTGGTGCACACCATGCACACCATGGCGAAGGTAAAGAACCTCGTGCTGCAACCCGGCGAACACCCGGAGCCGCGGCGCCGCGAGAACGGCGAGCAGCGGATCGTCGATGGCGCGGCCCGCCTGATAGCCAATACCCCAGCTGAAGCCGATGAACTCGTGTCGCACTACGGGGCGGACCGCGACCGGATCGACATCGCTCCGCCCGGCGTAGACCTCAACGTCTTTACGCCGTCGTTCCGAAAGAAGTCACGCGCCCGGCTGGAGGTGCGGCCGGAGAGCTTCCACATTCTGTTTGCCGGCCGGATCCAGCGGCTCAAAGGTCCCCAGATTTTCGTCAAGGCCGCCGGAATCCTCCGCAAGCGCAGGCCGGACATCGACCTGGAAATGACCATCCTGGGCTCGTTGAGCGGCGCCAAGGACTTCAACCTCCAACAGATCATCCACGAAGCAGGACTCGACGACGTCGTCACCCACCGTCCGCCGGTAGTGGCGCCCGAACTCGCCGGGTGGTTCCGCTCGGCCGACGTCGTCGTGATGCCATCGTTCAGCGAGTCCTTTGGCCTGGTGGCTTTGGAAGCACAGGCGTGCGGTACACCCGTAGTCGCCACCAACGTCGGTGGTCTGTCCCGGGCAATCTCGGACGGCCGCACCGGAATCCTGGTGGACGGACACAACCCCACGGACTGGGCCGATGCCCTCGAGGACCTCTACGACGACGTCCAGACCCGCGAGGACATGGGCCGGCTCGCGGCCACCCATGCCGAATCGTTCGGCTGGCAGCGCACAGCTGCGATCACCTTGGACAGCTACCGTGAAGCCGTCGGGGGCCTGTTGCTTCCGAGGACCTGAGGTTCCTCAGCGTCGGGCCTCGCGGCTGGTAGATTGTCGCGCACAGCGTTAGCGCGCCATAAGCGTCAGCCGTGACACGGGAACATCCAGCCGAAGGACAACGATGTCTGAAAACAAGGCCATGAGTGATCTTGAGATTGCCCGCAATGCCGCCATGCTCCCCATTGAGGAGATCGCCCAAAGAGCGGGCATCAACGTGGATGCCCTTGAGCTGTACGGGCGTTACAAAGCCAAGATCAACCCCGGAAAGCTGGCGTTCCCTGCCGACAAGGTGCCGGGAAAAGTGGTTCTTGTTTCAGCCATGTCCCCCACTCCCGCCGGAGAAGGCAAATCAACCACCACCGTAGGACTCGCCGATTCCCTGGCCCGCGCCGGACACAAAGTCATGATCGCGCTTAGGGAACCTTCCTTGGGGCCGATCCTGGGGATGAAGGGCGGGGCTACGGGAGGTGGCTACTCCCAGGTCCTGCCGATGGACGACATCAACTTGCACTTCACCGGGGATTTCCACGCGATCACCTCAGCAAACAACGCCCTCATGGCCTTGGTGGACAACCACATCTTCCAAGGAAACCAGCTGGGAATCGACCCCCGCCGCATGACGTTCAAACGCGTCCTTGACATGAACGACCGTGCCCTGCGGGAAGTGGTGATCGGCCTTGGTGGCCCCGCGCAGGGCGTGCCACGGCAGGATGGATTCGACATTACCGTGGCGTCCGAGATCATGGCCGTCTTCTGCTTGGCCACGGACCTGGACGACCTCCGATGCCGTCTGGGCAGAATCACTTTCGGGTACACCTATGAGCGGGCACCGGTCACCGTGGCGGATCTCGGTGTTGAAGGCGCGCTTACGATGCTCCTGAAGGACGCCATCAAGCCAAACCTTGTCCAGACCATCGCAGGAACTCCGGCGCTGGTACATGGGGGTCCGTTTGCGAACATCGCCCATGGATGCAATTCGCTGATCGCCACCAGGACGGCCATGCAGCTGGCTGACGTGGTGGTCACCGAGGCCGGCTTCGGGGCGGACCTTGGCGCCGAAAAGTACATGGACATCAAGGCGCGGATCGCAGCAGTGGCGCCATCCGCCGTCGTGGTTGTTGCCACCATCCGGGCCCTCAAGATGCAAGGCGGGGTTCCCAAGGAGAACCTCGGCGAGCCCAACATGGATGCCATGGCTGCCGGAGTGGAGAATCTCAAGAGGCATGTCCGGAACGTGGCCAAATTTGGTATCACTCCGGTTGTCTCCATCAACAAGTTCGCTACCGACACTGCGGAAGAACTCGACTGGCTCCTCGCATGGTGTGCAGCGGAAGGGGTGGAGGCCGCCGTCGCAGATGTCTGGGGCCGCGGTGGAGGCGGCGACGGCGGGGACGAACTGGCCGCCAAGGTGGCAGCTGCCTTGGATGCGCCGTCCGGTTTCCATCACCTCTACCCGTTGGAACTGCCTGTGGAGGACAAGATCCGGACGATCGTGCAGGAGATATACGGGGCCGATGGCGTGGAGTTCTCCGTGCCGGCCCTCAAACGCCTTGCGGAGATTGAGAAGAACGGCTGGTCCGGCCTTCCCGTCTGCATGGCGAAAACCCAGTACTCCTTCACTGACGACGCCTCCAGGCTCGGGGCACCCAAGGGTTTCCGGGTGCACGTTCGCGACCTCATCCCGAAAACCGGTGCCGGTTTCATCGTGGCTCTGACCGGGGCCGTCATGACCATGCCCGGGCTTCCGAAGGAACCGGCAGCCATGCGCATGGACGTCGACGCCGACGGCAACCCCACGGGCCTTTTCTGACCCTTCCTCACAACCCAAGCCCTTCAACCAAACCCTCCCGCACGCGTTTGAAGGGGTGAGTAAGCGTCGGCGTCAAACCCTAGGGATGTGAGTAAGCGTCGGCGTCAAACCCTAGGGATGTGAGTAAGCGTCGGCGTCAAACCCTAGGGATGTGAGTAAGCGTCGGCGTCAAACCATAGGGATGTGAGTAAGCGTCGCCGTCAAACCATAGGGATGTGAGCGAGCGTCGCCATCAAACCATAGGGATGTGAGCAAGCGTCGCCATCAAACCATAGGGATGTGAGCAAGCGACCGTGGGAAACCATGGGGATGTGAGCGAGGGTCCCGGAGACGACTGACGCCCCCGCACACAGTGCGGGGGCGTCAGGTGACAAAGGGGTCCTGCGGTGTTTAGCGTTCGATGTCGCCGCGGATGAAGGCTTCGACCTTTTCGCGGGCGATGTCGTCGTTGAACTGCTCCGGCGGCGACTTCATGAAGTAGCTGGAAGCGGAGAGCAGCGGGCCGCCGATGCCGCGGTCCAGGCCGATCTTGGCGGCGCGGATGGCATCGATGATCACGCCGGCAGAGTTCGGGGAATCCCATACCTCGAGCTTGTACTCCAGGGATACAGGGGCGTCGCCGAAGTTGCGGCCTTCGAGGCGGACGAAGGCCCACTTGCGGTCATCAAGCCAGGCGACGTAGTCGGAAGGCCCGATGTGGACGTCGTCGGCGTGCAGCTCGGCCTCCACGTTTGAGGTAACGGCCTGGGTCTTGGAGATCTTCTTGGATTCCAGGCGGTCGCGCTCCAGCATGTTCTTGAAGTCCATGTTGCCGCCGACGTTCAGCTGGTACGTACGGTCCAGGGTGACGCCGCGGTCTTCGAACAGCTTAGCCATGACACGGTGGGTGATGGTGGCACCGATCTGGCTCTTGATGTCGTCGCCCACGATCGGGATACCGGCAGCAGTGAACTTGTCGGCCCATTCCTTGGTGCCGGCGATGAACACGGGCAGTGCGTTGACGAAAGCGACGCCGGCGTCGATGGCGCACTGGGCGTAGAACTTGGCGGCCTGGTCCGAACCAACAGGCAGGTAGCAGACCATGACGTCCGCTTTGGCTTCGCGCAATGCAGCGACGATGTCCACAGCCTCTTCCGGAGCCTCAACGATGGTTTCGCGGTAGTACTTGCCCAGTCCGTCCAGTGTGTGGCCGCGCTGGACGGTGACGCCCGTAGCGGGGACGTCGGCAATCTTGATGGTGTTGTTTTCGCTGGCGCCGATGGCGTCCGCCAGGTCCAGTCCAACCTTCTTGCTGTCGACATCGAAAGCAGCAACGAAGTGGACGTCGTTGACGTGATACTGGCCGAACTCGACGTGCATCAGACCCGGGATCGTGGCCTTGGGGTCAGCGTCGCGGTAGTACTGAACACCTTGGACCAGCGATGCGGCGCAGTTACCTACGCCGACAATGGCAACACGAATCGGATGTGAAGACACGGAACTCCTTTGAGAACTAAACCTCAGGTGCCAGGCGCACCGCTGGCTGAGTCCAGGGCACGACTGATTGGCACGGCGCCATTCGGCGCACACTTGCATTGTAGCCAACACAGAAGGGGCCGCCTTTGTTCCCGGCCGGCCCCTCCCGTTTTATGTCAATCGTGAACGGCTACTTTTGCGCCCACAGGTTGATGTCCGATTCAACAGCAAACTCGTCGATCGCCGTCAGTTCTTCCGTGGTGAACTCCAGGTTTTGGATGGCGCTGAGCGTGTCTTCCAGCTGCTTCACACTGGAAGCTCCCACCAGTGCCGACGTCACCGGCGAGCCCTTCGGCTGATCCCGGAGGATCCAGGCCACAGCCATTTGGGCGAGCGTCTGTCCCCGGCCCTGGGCGATTGCGTTGAGCCCGCGCACCCGGTCAAGCTTGTCCTCGGTCAGTTGCGACTCGGACAGGAAGCGTTCCTTTGCTGCGCGGGAGTCGGCCGGCACACCGTTGAGGTACCGGTCGGTCAGCATCCCCTGGGCCAAGGGCGAGAAGGCGATGGAGCCTGCGCCTACTCGGTCCAATGCCTCGTAGAGGTTGGGTGAGCCATTCTCAGTCCACCGGTTCAGCATGGAGTAGCTCGGCTGGTGGATCAGCAGCGGGGTGCCGAGTTCCTTGAGGATCCGGGCCGCTTCGAGGGTCTGCTCAGGGGTGTAGGACGAGATGCCCGCGTAGAGCGCCTTGCCTGAACGGACCGCGTAGTCCAAGGCGCCCATGGTTTCTTCCAAGGGTGTTTCGGGGTCCGGGCGGTGGCTGTAGAAGATGTCCACGTACTCCAGGCCCATGCGTTCGAGGGACTGGTCGAGGCTGGAAATCAGGTACTTGCGGGATCCCCATTCGCCGTACGGACCAGGCCACATGTAGTAGCCGGCCTTCGTGGAGATGACGAGTTCGTCGCGGTAGGGCTTGAAATCGTCCTTCAAGTGGCGTCCGAAGTTCGTTTCGGCCGATCCGTCCGGCGGACCGTAGTTGTTGGCGAGGTCGAAGTGATTGACGCCGAGGTCGAAAGCCCTGCGCAGGATGGCGCGTTGCTCGTCGAATCGCTTGTCGTCGCCGAAGTTGTGCCAAAGGCCCAACGAGATGGCGGGCAGCTTGAGCCCGCTGCGTCCGACACGGCGGTAGGGCATGGTTTCGTAGCGGTTTTCCGCGGCCGAATAAGTCATACGTACCATCCTGCCACTGTGGAAACCGGGGCGACGGCGGTGTCCGCCATGTGGGCGCCGTCACCCCGGTTCACTGCTTGTGTCAGTTGACGCGTACGAGGGCGGCGCTGGCGCCCGGGAGCGTCAGCGTGTCCTCGTCCAGGGCAGCTTCGGAATCGGTAGACAGCAACAAGGACCCCTCGAGGGCCGTCACGAGTGCGTCGTCACCGAAGTTGCACACAACACGGATTTTCCCCCGGGACATCTGCAGCCACTGTTCCTCGTCGTCGAACTCGACGGAGGTGTCCCCGAAGCCGCCGTCGACTAGTTCAGGCGTGTTTCGGCGCAGCTGTGCCAAATCCCGGTACAACCGGAGCAGGCGGGCGTGGTCTCCCTCGCCGGTCTCCTCCCACTTGAGCTTGGAGCGTTCGAACGTCTGGGGATCCTGTGGATCGGGGACAACGGCCGGATCCCACCCCATCCGCTCGAACTCCTTGATCCGTCCCTCGGCTGTGGCCTTGCCCAGATCGGGCTCCGGGTGGGAGGTGAAGAACTGCCACGGCGTTGAAGCACCGAACTCCTCTCCCATGAACAGCATGGGGGTGAAGGGAGAGGTCATGGTCAGCACGGCACCTATGGCCAACTTGCCATAGGACAACGTCGCGGTGAGTCGGTCACCTATGGCCCGGTTTCCGATTTGGTCATGGTTTTGCAGGCAGACCACCAGGGCCGATGGGTGCGCGAGGTCATGCCGGATTGACCGGCCATGATGGCGACCCCGGAAGCTCGAGTAGCTGCCATCGTGGAAGAAGCCGTGTTCCAGGACCTTGGCAAGCACGGACAGCGATTCAAAGTCCGAGTAGTAGCCGGTGGTTTCTCCGCTGAGGTTGACGTGGACGGCGTGGTGGAAGTCGTCGCTCCACTGCCCCTCCAGCCCGTAGCCGTTGTCCTTGCGGGGATAGATGAGGCGCGGGTTGTTCAGGTCCGATTCTGCGATGAGGGTTTTCGGTATCCCCGTTTCAGACTCGATCTGGTCAGCCAGCGCACCAAAGTCCTCCAGGATGTGCACGGCCCGTTCGTCCCGGAGTGCATGGACGGCATCGAGCCGAAGTCCGTCAACGTGGTAGTCGCGGAGCCACATCGCCGCATTCTCCAGAACGTAGCGGCGCACGTCATCGGAGCCCGGGCCGTCAAGGTTGACGGAGTCACCCCAGGTGTTGCCCTCCCCCGATTTCAGGTAAGGACCGTACTTTGGCAGGTAGTTTCCGCTCGGACCGAGGTGGTTGTAGACGACGTCCTGGATGACGCCAAGCCCCGCAGCGTGCGCCGCGTCAACAAAGCGCTGATAGGCGGCGGGACCACCATAGGGTTCATGCACGGCGTACCAAAGGACGCCGTCGTAACCCCAGTTGTGGACACCGTTGAATCCGTTGACCGGCAGGAGTTCAATGAAATCGACGCCGAGGTCCACCAAGTAGTCCAGTTTTCCAGCGGCGGCATCCAGTGTGCCCTCCGGCGTGAACGTGCCCAGGTGCAGTTCGTAGATGACGGAACCCTTGAGGTTCCGTCCCTTCCAGCCGGAATCCTTCCATTCGTGGATGGACGGGTCGAACGTTGAAGACAGGCCATGGACGCCGTCCGGCTGCCGCCGCGAACGCGGATCAGGGAACGGTCCTTCTCCGTCCACAAGATAGCCGTACGGCACGCCGTCGACTCCCCCTGCCACCGCCTCAGCCGGCGCGTGCCACCAGCCGTGGGCAGCGGCGTCGTCGTATTGCTCCATGCCGTATTCGTGGCCTCCGGCCACCAGCCGAACGGTTTTTGCGTTCGGCGCCCAGACATCAAAGAGATTCTTTCCAGCAGCGTGCTTCAGCATGATGTTCCCCTGTACGTTCCTTAAGCGTGCGTTGCCGTGATTCGTGGTGGCGTCAGTCAGTGGGTACCAGCAGCGCCACAGGGTACCGCTCCAGCAGGGTGCTCAACTGGACAGCACCCGGGGCATAGCTCGCCCCTGTGAGCTCGTCCCTGCAGTTCACCGTGAGTTCGATGACGGTGTCCCGCCAGCCGCCTTCCCGTGCAAGACGACGGGGAAGGCGCGTGGCGACAGTCAGCGCGCCACGACGACCAGACCCGCGGTCGAAGGCCACCACATGTGCTGCTGCCGCTCCCTGCGCCGCGACGGGCAAGTAACCTTCGAACAGCTCGGGCCGGTCCCTACGCAACCTCAACGCCCGGGAGAGCACCAGCAACTTGGCCGATTCCTCCGTGAACGACGGTGTCGCTCCCTGGTCCAATGCTGCCAAAGCTTCTTTGCGTGCCTTGAAGTCCACCGGCCGTCGGTTGTCCGGATCGGTCAGTGATCCGTCCCGGAACTCCGTGCCTTGGTAAACGTCAGGGACGCCGGGCATGGTGAGCTGGATCAACTTGGCGGACAGCGAGTTGGAGGTCCCGTATGGTTCCAGCTCAGCCACGAAGTTCGTCAAGGCGGCCGCGACCTCGGGAACGTCGAACGCGGCGTCGACGGCGGCTGCAAGCTGCCTTTCGAACTCCGGGTTCGGGTCGGTCCAGTTGGTGGAGTTGCCGGCCTCGCGCGCCGCCTTCAACGCGTATGACTGAAGCCGCCCGCGGTCTGCCGGCCAGGCACCCACTATCGACTGCCAGACCAGCGCCGCCAACGGTCCGTCCGGAATCGGCGCGAGCTGCTGAACTGTTCCAAGGAAAAGTTCCCACTCCGGCACGGCCTCGGAAATAACCGATATCCGCGCCCTGGCGTCCTCGCTCCGCTTTGTGTCGTGCGTGCTCAGGGTGGTCATGGAGAGCGGCAGGAGCTGCTGGCGCCGGGCCATCCGTTCGTGGAAGACCCCGCTGGGCAACGAGAACTCCGTGGGGTCTGCGCCGACTTCGGTGAGAGAGCCCAATCGGGTGTAGCGGAAGAAGGCGGTGTCCTCCACGCCCTTGGCCATGACCATTCCCGATGTCTGCTGGAACCGCCGCGCCAAAGCACTTTCGGGATCCAGCAGGAGCGGCTGCAGTTTCCCAAGGACGGGTTCGAGTTCGGGGCGGTGTCGGCCGGCCCGCTCGATTGCTTCCACGAGGGTTTTCCCGCCGTAGGGCAAATATGTCCGGTAAATGGGGAACCAGCAGATGACCTCGGCAAGGGAGTCGGCCACCTTGGCGAACGGCAGTTCCAGGGAGACCGGTACCAAGCGGGCAAGCCGCAGGATCTCTGAGCGCAGGATGCCGTCAGCGATCCGCCGCTTGGTCCCATGGATCATCTCGGCGTAATCGGCCGCTTTCTCCGAGTTCCGCAACCGTGCGTCCAGGGAATTGAGGTATTCCTCGGCGGTTGGATCCACGAACAGGCGGTCTACGTCCGCGAGGGCGTCATAACCGGTTGTTCCTTCGCAGCTGAAAGTCTCCGGAAGTTGCTCGCCGGGTTCGAGGATTTTCTCCACAAGCAGGTAAGCGCCCCCGGTCGCCTCGCGAAGCCTGGCAAGGTAGCCTTCCGGATCGGCAAGCCCATCCGGATGGTCGATCCTGAGTCCGTCCACCAGGCCTTCGTGGAACCAGCGGACAACCTCGGCGTGCGACTCGTCGAACACCCAGGGAATTTCGACCCGGATGCCGGCCAGGGTATTCACGGCGAAGAATCGGCGGTAGTTCAGATCCGCATCTGCCCGCCGCCATCCGATCAATTCGTAGTGCTGGCGCGAGTGGACATCCTTGGGGCTGTCTCCTGAGGCGAACGTTCCTTCGGCCAAGGGGAAGCGGTGGTCGTAATAGTGCAGTTCTCCGTCCACCAGCTTGAGCTGGTCGAGGTCGTCGTCGCTTCCCAGGACCGGGATCCGGATCTTGCCGCCGCCGAATTCCCAGTCCACGTCGAAGGCCTCGGCGTATTTGGAATCCCGCCCGTCTTTCAGGAGGTTCCACCACCAGGCGTTCTGCTTGGGAGTGGCAACACCCATGTGATTGGGCACGATGTCGGCAAGAATTCCCATGCCGTTGTCCTTGGCGGCCCTGGACAGGGCAGCCAAACCCTCGGGGCCACCCCGGGAGGGGTCCACCGTGGAGGGATTGGTCACGTCATAGCCGTGGTCCGAGCCCTGCTCCGCGGTCAGGATGGGCGAGACGTACACCCAATCGACGCCCAGGGAGTGCAGGTAATCCGTGAGTCCGGCGGCATCCTGCAAGGTGAAGCCGGGACGGATCTGGAGACGGTAGGTGGAGACCGGCGTCCTCATGATTCGGTCTCCTTCGCCTCGCCCGCTTCCGTAACCTCGCCCGCTTCCGCAGCTTCGCCGGCGTCGTCCCCTTCCTCGGGGCCCTTGTAGTCATACGGCAGCGACGTGACGGCGGGAGCCGTAATCGAGGCCGTTTCAGGGGTGCTCGTCTGCGTCAATGCAGCAAGCGAGGCAGCGACGGAGTGGTCCGGCTCGATCTCGGGAGTGCTGTGCGCACGGAGGACCACCAGCGACTTACCGCCAACGGAAAGGATCTGGTCGGGCTTGATGACGCCCGCTTCGGCTCCCTCTCCGGCAGTATCGATCATGACATCCCAGGCCGGCGCGTATTCATCCGAGGGAATCCGGAAGTCGACGTCTTCCTGGTCGGCGTTGAAGTACAGCAGGAAGTTGACGTCTGTGATGCGGCGGCCCTGGTTGTCGCGGCCATGGATGCCGTCACCGTTCAGGAACACGCCAACGGAGCGGCCCAGGGCTTCATCCCAATCCGAGGGACTCATGGTGCTGGCGTCAGCATCCAGCCATACGATGTCCGGGAGCCGCTCGCCCTCCCCACGCAGGACAGGGCGTCCGTCGAAGAACCGGCTGCGCCGCAAACTGGGGTGCTTGGCACGCAGTGCGCTCACGGCCGCGGTGAATTCGATCAGGGGCTGGTCCACGTTGTCCCAGTTGATCCACGTAAGTTCGGAATCCTGGCAGTAGCCGTTGTTGTTGCCGTTCTGCGTCCTGCCAAGTTCATCACCGTGCAGCAGCATGGGAACGCCCTGAGACAGGAACAGGGAGGCAATGAAGTTCCGCTGCTGACGCGCCCTCAAGCCGAGGACGATGGGGTTGTCTGTCGGCCCCTCCTCGCCGCAGTTCCATGAACGGTTGTGGGACTCGCCGTCGTTGTTGTCTTCGCCGTTGGCCTCGTTGTGTTTCTCGTTGTAGGAGACGAGGTCCGCCAGCGTGAAGCCGTCGTGGGCGGTGACGAAGTTGATCGATGCCACCGGCCGCCGGCCTGAGTGTTCGTACAGGTCAGCCGACCCGGTCAGCCGGGAAGCGAATTCGCCCAGTGTCGAGGGTTCCCCGCGCCAGAAGTCACGGACGGTATCGCGGTACTGGCCGTTCCATTCCGTCCACTGCGGCGGGAAGTTGCCAACCTGGTAACCACCGGGACCAACGTCCCACGGTTCGGCGATGAGCTTTACCTGCGAAACCACGGGATCCTGCTGGATGAGTTCGAAGAAGGTGGAGAGTTTGTCAACGTCGTAGAACTCGCGTGCCAGGGTGGAGGCGAGGTCGAAGCGGAAGCCGTCGACGTGCATTTCCGTGACCCAGTAGCGGAGGGAGTCCATCAGCAGCTGCAGGGAGTGCGGGCTGCGGACGTTCAGCGAGTTGCCCGTACCCGTGTAGTCCATGTAGTACTTCTGGTCATCTTCCACCAAGCGGTAATACGCGGAGTTGTCGATGCCCTTGAACGACAACGTGGGCCCCAGGTGGTTGCCTTCGGCGGTGTGGTTGTACACAACGTCCAGGATGACTTCGATTCCCGCGGTGTGCAGCGCACGGACCATGGCTTTGAAGTCCTGGACCTGCTGGCCGGTGTCGCCCTTGGAGCTGTAGCTGTTGTGGGGCGCGAAGAAACCAATGGTGTTGTAGCCCCAGTAGTTGTTCAGGCCCTTGTCCTGCAGGATGCCGTCGTTGACGAACTGGTGCACCGGCATCAGTTCGATTGCGGTGATCCCGAGCTTCTGCAGGTGCGAGATGACCGCAGGGTGTGCCACGCCGGCGTAGGTGCCGCGCTGCTCTTCGGGGACTTCCGGGTGCAGCTGGGTCAAGCCTTTGACGTGGGCCTCATAGATGACCGACTTGTGGTAGGGAATCCTCAGGAGCTTGTCGCCGTCCCAATCGAAGAACGGGTTGATGACGACGCCCAGCATCATGTGCGGCGCTGAGTCCTCATCGTTCCGCGAATCGGGGTCTCCCAGGTTGTAGGAGAAAAGGGACGGATCCCAGTCGATCTGCCGGTGGATGGCCTTTGCGTACGGATCCAGCAGCAGTTTGTTGGGGTTGAAACGCTGACCGGCGTCGGGATCGTAGGGCCCGTGAACCCGGTAGCCGTACTTCTGTCCCGGCTGCACCTGCGGCAGGTAGCAGTGCCATACGTAACCATCTACCTCGGTAACGTCTACGCGGACTTCGCCGCCGTCGTCGTCAAAGAGACACAACTCCACTTTTTCGGCCTTCTCGCTGAATAGCGCGAAGTTGGTGCCGGTGCCGTCAAAGGTGGCACCCAGCGGATAAGCCGATCCAGGCCAGACTTCCATGCGTTCTCCTCTTGATGATGCGAACAACTGTTGCAAGCCTACTCAGTACCCTGACAACGACAGTAACCTTACGGTATTGTTCGGTCGTATTCCGCGCTGAGCGAACCAATAACGCGCGGCACAGCCGCAGCAATTGCCGAGGCTGTAAGGGGGCCACCGTCGCAATCCGCTGACGCCAGGGCCCCTGCCCTGCCGTGGATGCCCGCCGCCACGGCCGCCACAGCAGCCCAGCGGTCCGCAGCGTCCAGGCCCAGGCCGGCATACGCGCCGTCGTCGCCGCCTATCTCTTCAGCGGCCTGAGCCAGCAACGCTCCCAGCACTCCGGCCAGGACATCGCCGCTGCCGGCGGTCGCCATCCAGGGGATGCCCTCCGACTGGCTGAAAACAATTCCCGACGGCGACGCCACAAGTGTCGTGGCACCCTTCAGGAGCACTGTGGCTCCGGTTTGTTGGGCCGCCTGGCGTACGAAGTGCAGGGGCCGGGATTCGACGTCGGCCCGGGTCACCGCAACTTCGCCCGTGGGCGGCAGCGAATCCAGCAAGGACGCAAGTTCGCCGGCGTGCGGGGTAAGGATCCATTGGGGCGGGCAACGGTCCGGGAGGAGGCTCAGCGCCCCGGCATCGACCACGACCGGAAGGTCATGGCCCAGGGCCGCCTCCACGGCAGCCCCTGCACGGCCCAATTGCTCTTCTCCGTCGACGCCCGGACCCACTACCCACGCCTGGACCCGGCCCGGATCCTTGTCCTCCCACAAGGCCTCCGGGGTCCGGGAGAGAACCATTCGCGCCGCGGACCCGGGGCCGATGTAG
Organism: Paenarthrobacter sp. C1; assembly: GCF_049315185.1. NCBI lineage: Bacteria > Bacillati > Actinomycetota > Actinomycetes > Micrococcales > Micrococcaceae > Paenarthrobacter > Paenarthrobacter sp. C1. The sequence continues at coordinate 3,400,723 of NZ_CP186052.1, forward strand.
CGCACCATGCCCACCCCGGCGAGGGCTGCGGCGTGCACACCCAGGACAGCGGCGCCGGCAAAACGGGACGAGCCTGCAACAATTCCCAGGACACCGCGGGAGTATTTATGTGACCTCCGGCCGGGGCGGGGCAGCAAGGCGCCAAGGTCCGGGTCGGTCAGGCGGCACAACTCCGGCGCCTGGTCCTGAAGCCCGGCCTCGATGCCGATCTGCACCAATTCCACCCGCCCCGCGCAGCCCTCACCCGGATCGGTCAGGAGCCCTGCCTTGACACCACCGAACGTGACCGTGACGTCGGCATCCAGCACGGGCCAGTGGACCTCCCCGGTGCCTGCATCCAGCCCGCTTGGGACGTCACAGGCGACAACCAGCCGTGGTCCGAGTTCCTGCAGCGCGGCAATCAGCTCGGCCGGGGCTTCGCGCAATCCCCCGCGGGCGCCGGTACCCAGCAGAGCATCGATGATCACGTCCTCACCGGCACACAGAACCGCGAGCTCTTCGGCATTTGAAGGACCGAGCTGCAAAACCCGCCCACCTGCGGCGAGAAGAGCAGCCAATGCTTCCGCGTGGACGGAATCGCCGGCGAGTACCGCCGTCGCACGCATTCCGCGTCGGGCGAGATACGCGGCAGCATAGAGGCCATCGCCGCCGTTGTTGCCTTTGCCGGCGAGAACCGTGACGCATGCACCGGCCAACCGGCGTTTTTTCTTCAGCTCACGGATCACGGCCTGGGCGAGGCCGTACGCTGCCCGTTGCATAAGAACAGCGCCCTCACCGGAGTCCAGGAGCGGCTGTTCCGCGTCCCTGATCTGTTGTCCGGTGAAGGCGCTGATCATTGTTTAAGTGTCCGTCTAGCCCTCAGCGAGGACGGTTGCCGTGGCGATGCCGCCGTCGTGGCTCATCGACAGGTGCCAACGCTTGACACCCTTGGCCTCAGCGACGGCAAGCACAGTTCCCTTGACCTGGATGGTTGGACCATTCTGGTCAAGGCCGATCCAGCAATCCTGCCAGTTCATGCCTGCCGGTGCGCCCAGGACCTTGGCCACTGCTTCCTTGGCTGCGAAGCGGGCAGCCAGGGACCGTGTGTTGAGTTCACGCTCGGCGGGCACAAACAGGCGATCCCTCAGCCCGGGAGTCCGTTCAAGCTGCCGGCCAAACCGCTCAATGTCTACGACGTCTACGCCAATGCCAACAATCATGCCGTTATTCTACGGTCACGCTCTTGGCGAGGTTACGCGGCTGATCGACGTCGTATCCCTTCGCCCCGGCCAGTTCGGCAGCAAAGATCTGCAACGGAACCGTGGTGAGCAGCGGCATGAGCAGCGTGGGCGTCTCCGGTACGTAGAAGACATGCTCTGCGTAGTCCTTGACCGACTCGTCGCCCTCTTCGGCGATGACCAGGGTGCGTGCACCACGTGCGCGGACTTCCTGGATGTTGCTGACCACCTTGGAGTGCAGGGAGTCACGGCCACGCGGGGACGGAACGACGACGAAGACCGGCTGGCCGTCGTCGATCAGGGCGATCGGCCCGTGCTTGAGCTCGCCGGCGGCGAAGCCTTCTGCGTGGATGTAGGCGATTTCCTTGAGCTTCAGGGCGCCTTCGAGGGCAACCGGGTAGCCAACGTGACGGCCGAGGAACAGCACGGACTTTTCGTCCTTCATGCTGCGGGCCAGCTCGCGCAGCGGTCCTGCGTTGTCCAGGATTGTCTGGATCTTGGCCGGGATCTTGTTCAGGTCCGCGAGGACATCCTTGATCTGGCCGGAGAAGATGTTGCCGCGCAGCTGGGCCAGGTAGAGGCCCAGGAGGTAGGCAGCCGTGATCTGCGCAAGGAACGCCTTGGTGGAGGCGACAGCGATTTCCGGACCGGCGTGCGTGTAGAGCACGGCGTCGGATTCGCGCGGAATGGTGGAACCGTTGGTGTTGCAGATCGAGATCGTCTTGGCACCCTGTTCCCGGGCGTAACGGACGGCCATGAGGGTGTCCATGGTTTCGCCGGACTGGCTGATGGAAACCACCAGGGTGTTGGAGTCCACGATCGGGTCACGGTAACGGAACTCGTGGGCGAGCTCCACCTCGGTGGGGATGCGGCACCAGTTCTCGATGGCGTACTTGGCCACCAGGCCCGCATAGGCTGCCGTACCGCAGGCGAGGACGATGATCTTGTCCACCTGCTTGAGGAGCTCGGGATCGATACGGAGTTCGTCCAGCGTCAGCTTGCCGTTGAGGTCGGAGCGTCCCAGGAGGGTCTGTGCCACAGCGTCGGGCTGGTCGTTGATTTCCTTCTCCATGAAGGAGCTGAAGCCACCCTTTTCAGCCGAAGCAGGGTCCCAGTCAACGTGGTATTCCTTGCCTTCAGCCGGTGCGCCGAAGAAGTCGGTGATCTCAACGCTGTCCGCGGTGATGGTGACGATCTGGTCCTGGCCCAGTTCCACAGCGCGGCGCGTGTAGTCAATGAAGCCGGAGACGTCGGAGCCGAGGAAGTTCTCGCCATCGCCCAATCCCACGACCAGGGGAGAGTTACGGCGGGCAGCAACAACTACGTCCGGCTGGTCAGCGTGCACTGCCAGGAGCGTGAAAGCACCCTCGAGCCGCTGGCAGGCGAGGCGCATCGCTTCGGTGAGGTTGCCGCCGTCGCCGTTGAGCTGGTTCCGGAAGATGTCTCCCAGAAGTGCCGCAGCGACCTCGGTGTCCGTTTCGGATTCGAACGTCACGCCCTTGGCGAGCAGTTCCTGACGGAGCTCGGCGAAGTTCTCGATGATTCCGTTGTGAATGACAGCCAACCGCCCACCATCGGAAAGGTGCGGGTGGGCGTTGCGGTCGGTGGGGCCGCCGTGCGTGGCCCACCGGGTGTGGCCAATGCCTGTCAGGGACTTGGGAACGGGATGCGCTTCCAGTTCCTCGATCAAGTTGCTCAGCTTGCCGGACTTTTTACGGGATGAGATGGCCCCATCAGCCACTACTGCGACGCCGGCGGAGTCATAGCCGCGGTACTCCAGACGGCGCAGCCCTTCCACCACGACGTCAAGGGCGCTGTAACCAGCTGCCTCGCGAGACGAATTGCCAACATAGCCTACGATTCCACACATGGGTACAAGCCTAACGGCTAACGCAAACAACTGATGTGGGACATCCCATTTCATGGGGTCCCTGGCGACCTTTACGGCACCCATAATTCATCCCCCAGCCATCGCGCATTTCCTGATCAGCCGCGCGGAGGGCAGAATCATGATCGTGACTTTGCAACGCACCGAAGCTAATGGCGACGGCGCTTCCCCGTTTGTCGAGCTGGACCGCCAGACCTGGTCCAGGCTTGCAGCACAGATGGAGCAGCCCCTCAACGAAGAGGACATCTTCCGTCTGCGCGGGCTCGGCGATCCCCTGGACATGAAGGAAGTCCGGGAGGTCTACCTCCCCCTCTCAAGGCTCCTTCACCTCTATGTCCAGGCATCCCACCAGCTTCACGCCGCAACCACCACCTTCCTTGGTGAGCAAACCCAGCGCACGCCATTCGTGATCGGCGTGGCCGGTTCCGTGGCAGTAGGCAAGTCCACCATCGCCCGCGTTCTCCGCGAGATGCTGCGCCGCTGGCCAGGAACGCCAAACGTGGAACTCATTACGACGGACGGCTTCCTCTACCCCCTGGCTGAGCTCAAACGCCGGCACCTGCTTGAGCGCAAGGGCTTTCCGGAGTCCTACGACCGGCGGGGGCTCCTTCGCTTCGTTTCGGAGGTCAAAGGCGGCGCAGAGGAAGTCCGGGCGCCGTGGTACTCGCACGTTACCTACGACATCGTGCCGGGCAAGGAAGTTGTTGTACGCCGCCCCGATGTCCTGATCGTCGAGGGTTTGAATGTGCTGGCACCGGCACGGCCCCGCATGGACGGCAAACAGGGCCTGGCCGTCAGCGACTTCTTCGATTTCTCCATTTATGTCGACGCCAAGACCTCGTACATCGAGGAATGGTACGTGGACCGCTTCCGGAAGCTGCGCAGTACGGCTTTCGCCCAGCCCGAGTCATACTTCCACCGTTACGCCACATTGTCGGACGACGACGCCGAGTCCACCGCCCGGGGTATCTGGAAGCGCATCAACGAGCCCAACCTCAAGGAAAACGTGCTGCCGACACGTGGTCGGGCACAGTTGGTGCTCACCAAGGATGCAGACCACTCCATCAGGCGCATGCTGCTGAGGAAGGTCTAGTTGCCGAACGAAATCACACCGATGCCCAGCCGCCGGGCTTTCGCCGGGCTGCTCACAGTCAGTGCCGGCCTCGCCGCCCTGACGGCATGCACGCCACAGGACGGGGCTCCCTCCCCTGCTGCCGCAAGCATGCCGGCCCAGACCGACGTGGCGGCTCCTGCACCAGCTTCAAGCGCCGCTGCCGCAACACCAACGCCGTCCGCCACAGCAGAGCCCACAGCAGAGCCCACCGCGGCCACCAGCCCGGGCCCGGCCCCTTCCAGCACCATCAAGACCCAGCACTCCCTGACCGATCCGACCAGCCCCTGGGTGATCGTCAACAAGCACAGGCCGCTGAATCCTCAGGACTTCGTGCCGGCCGACTTGGTGCAGCCGGCCATCCGACTCGCCGTCAGCGGCGAAGCGGCCCTTTTGAACAGCACGACGGCGGCTGCCGCAGAGAGGATGTTCGGGGCAGCGGCATCGGAGGGCGTCATCATGACGCTGGCTTCGGGCTACCGTTCCTACACAACGCAGGTGTCCACCTACAACGGATATGTTGCCAGCACAGGGCAGGCCGCAGCCGATCGCGCCTCCGCGCGGCCCGGACACTCCGAACACCAGACAGGCTGGTCATTCGATATCGGCGACGGAGGCGGAGCGTGCAGCTTCCAGCCATGCTTCGCCGAGCAGCCTGCAGCGGTCTGGGCCAAAGCCAATGCGCACAAGTTCGGATTCGTCGTCAGGTACCCCTGGATGTTCCACGACACCACAGGCTACTTCTACGAATCCTGGCACCTCCGGTACATCGGAGTGGATGCTGCGGTGGACATGGCCACACGCGGCATCACGACTCTCGAAGAGTACTTCGGGCTTGAAGCTGCTCCGGACTACCTGTAGCCCGGTTCTTAGACAGCCAGTTCGCTGGAGGCGCCCAGGCGCTCCTTGACCACGGCAGCGAGCTCGGTGCAGATGCGCTCGGCCGTTTCCATGTCCGCCGCTTCCACCATGACGCGGACCAGGGCCTCGGTGCCTGAAGGGCGGAGGAGCACCCTGCCGGTCTCACCGAGTTCGAGCTCGGCTGCAGCCACTGCCGCGGCAACGCCTTCGTCAGTGGCGGCACGCGCCTTGTCGACACCCTTGACGTTGATCATGAGCTGCGGAAGCTTGGTCATCGCGCCGGCAAGGTCCTGGAGCGTGCGGCCGGTGAGGGCCACTTGGGCTGCCAGCTGCAGTCCGGTCAGGACGCCGTCGCCTGTGGTTGCGTAATCGGAGAAGATCACATGGCCGGACTGTTCGCCGCCAAGGTTGTAACCGCCGTCGCGCATTTCTTCAAGCACGTAGCGGTCGCCGACGCCGGTCTCCCGGATGGTGATGCCGGCATCGCGAAGGGCGATCTTCAGCCCGAGGTTGCTCATGACCGTGGCAACCAGGATGTCATCCTTGAGTTTGCCGGCCTTCTTGAGTGCCAGCGCCAGGATCGCCATGATCTGGTCACCGTCCACTTCGTTGCCTTCGTGGTCGACGGCCAGGCAGCGGTCCGCGTCGCCGTCGTGCGCCACGCCCAGGTCTGCGCCGTGCTTGACCACGGCTTCCTTCAACGGACCCAGGTGGGTTGAACCTACGCCTTCGTTGATGTTCAGTCCGTCAGGCTCTGCTCCGATGACCACCACGTCCGCGCCGGCGTCCTTGAATACCTGGGGCGAGCATCCACTCGCGGCACCGTGGGCGCAGTCAAGCACCACCTTCAGGCCGTCCAGGCGCTTCGGGAGCGTGCCGAGCAGGTGCACGATGTACCGGTCCTCCGCGTCCGAGAAGCGCTGGATGCGTCCGACGTCGGCGCCTACGGGCCGCTGTGGCTCTTTGCCAAGCTGCGCTTCGATGGCGTCCTCGACGTCGTCGGGAAGCTTCTGGCCGCCCCGGGCGAAGAACTTGATTCCGTTGTCCGGCGCAGGGTTGTGGGAGGCGGACAGCATGACGCCGAAGTCGGCGTCGAGATCTGCCACCAGGTAGGCCGCAGCCGGGGTGGGGAGGACACCGGCGTCGTAAACGTCGATACCGGAGCTGGAAAGCCCGGCCTCCACGGCGGCGGCGAGGAATTCACCGCTGGCCCTGGGGTCCCTGGCTACCACGGCGCGGGGCCGCTTTCCGTCTGTCGCGCGGTCGTGGCCGAGTACGACGGCGGCCGCCTGCGCGAGCTGCATAGCCAGTTCAGCGGTGAGTAATCCGTTCGCGAGACCGCGCACGCCATCTGTTCCAAATAATCTAGACATCGGGTCAAGTTTAGACGACGCCACGGCACCACCTGTTCATCGGGCCACCGGAGCGTCTTGACCCGGTCCACGCGCGTGCGCAGTGACGGCAGCGTTAAACGACGGAAGCCCGCCCCACCGAAACGGCGGAACGGGCTTCCGATACCCCTGTAATGGGGCGAAGCGAATTAACGCTTGGAGTACTGCTGGGCCTTGCGTGCCTTCTTGAGACCAGCCTTCTTGCGCTCGATGACGCGGGCGTCACGGCTCAAGTAACCGGCCTTCTTCAGGGTGGCGCGGTTGTTGTCGACGTCGATCTCGTTCAGCGAGCGGGCAACACCGAGACGCAGGGCACCGGCCTGGCCGGAGATGCCACCGCCGTGGATACGGGCGATGACGTCGTAGGCGCCTTCGAGATCAAGGATCTTGAAGGGCTCGTTGACGTCCTGCTGGTGCAGCTTGTTCGGGAAGTAGTTGTCCAGCGTGCGGCCGTTGATGGTCCACTTGCCGGAACCCGGAACAACGCGAACGCGTGCAACGGCTTCCTTGCGGCGGCCAACAGCTGCGCCGGCAACGGTCAGTGCCGGGCGCTCCTTCTTGGGAGCATCTTCAGCAGCGGCGCTGCTTTCAGAGGTGTAGCTGGTGAGGGTTTCCTCAGCCTCGACGGCTTCGGCGGTCAGTTCTTCGTTCTGAGCCACGGTTCTCCTTGTAATAAAAAGTTTAGTTGGTGGCCAGGACTACTGGGCGACCTGGGTGATTTCGAAAGTCTTCGGCTGCTGTGCAGCGTGGGGGTGCTCGGGGCCTGCGTAGACCTTGAGCTTGCCCAGCTGCTGAGCTGCGAGGGAGTTCTTGGGGAGCATGCCCTTGATGGCCTTCTCAACAGCACGAACCGGGTTGGATTCCAACAGCTCGGCGTAGTTGACCGAGGTCAGGCCGCCCGGGTAACCGGAGTGGCGGTATGCGCGCTTCTGCTCCAGCTTGGCGCCGGTGAGGGCAACCTTTTCAGCGTTGATGATGATGACGAAGTCGCCCATGTCCATGTGGGACGCAAAGGTCGGCTTGTGCTTTCCGCGCAGCAGTGTTGCGGTCTGGCTGGCAAGACGACCAAGGACAACGTCGGTGGCGTCAATGACGTGCCACTGGCGGTTGATATCGCCGGGCTTCGGGGTGTACGTACGCACGGTTTTGCCTCGTTCTTGTTCTGGCGTTCATGTTTTAGGCGACACGCAGTGAGGCGTGTACCTACTATGTATGCGCTACCGGAGCAGAGGTGAGGGCTCTATGTACCAGTTATCCCAGGATCTCGAAATGCCCATGGAGTTAGCGATCCTGCAACTGGATCCCCCTGTAGGCATGTGTCATCGAGATAGGACACGCACAACGACTCTAAACAATACCTTCAACGGGGCGCCCGGGTCAAAATGGGGTGAGCACACATGGGTGAACCTGTGTTAATGAGGGAGTGCACGTGACTGACGGACCTGCCATGCCGCTTCTGCTGGCTCTCGCCGGCCTCCTTCTGAGTGCGGCGGCCGAGTTGCTGATCGCGCGGACGCTGCCGCGACTCGGCGGCCTCCCCTCCCTGAAGATACGGATCACGACGGCGGTGGTCACCGCGCTGCTCTTCGCTCTGCTTGCGTGGCGGTTTGGATTGGTGGCCGAATTGCCGGCTTTTCTTTTCCTGGCCCTTATTGGGGTGCAACTTTCACGTATTGATTTCACACTTCATTTGCTGCCGAATCCGCTTGTTTTGGCCCTGCTTATCGGCGCAATGGGGCTCCTTGCCGTGTCTTCGATGCTTGAGCCTGGGTGGACAGACCTGCTCCGAGCACTGGCCGGCGGCTTCATACTCTTCGTTGGCTACCTGATATTGGGGCTGATTTCGCCCGGAAGCCTCGGAATGGGCGATGTGAAGCTCGCGGCACCACTTGGAATGTACTTGGGCTACTTGGGTTGGCAACAAGTACTCTTTGGCGGACTTCTGGGATTCATCGTGGGCGGCGTGCTCACAGTGCTCATGCTGCGCCTGCGTTCGGCGAAAAAGCCCGCAGAAACAGCCCACGGGCCCGCGATGGTCATCGCTACCCTGGGCATCATCCTCGCCCTGAACTGATCCTGGGTTAGTACGCCCTTACCTCGCCTAGAGGACGTTCTCCAAGGTATAAGGCTCCTGCCGCAACCAAGTAGTTTCCGGCTGTCCGCGCGCCGGAACTGAGTACTTCGCACCCATGCCCCCATCCGGCAAGTATTGGCTGCCCGAATAAATCGAGTACGGCTACGCATTGTGGCTTTTGGTGCAATGGGTGAATTCTTATGTCATCGAATTCGAACGGCTGGAGCAGCAAGGGCCTTTCAAATCTCGAACTGCTTTATACACCAGCATTACTCACTCGTTTTCTCCTAAATCAAATTCATTTCTGGGAAGGATTTTCCAATGTCTACTTTCATGATCCACACCATTGCCTTCATCGCCGGCGTCAAGGACCGCTTCACCAAGGAAGAGAAGGGGGCGACGGCGACGGAATATGGACTGTTGGTTGGCCTGATCGCGCTGATCCTCGTCGGCGGCGTAGGCGCCTTCGGCGGAGCCCTCAACGGCTTCTTCAATGGGCTGGCCACCACGGTCAACAGCTGGTAGCACCCACAGCCCCGAACATGATGCCGCGTCCGCCCCGCGCGGACGCGGCATCGCTGTCTTAGGCACCAACCCCTGGGAGGGTTACGTGAACGGCATGAAGAAAAGGCTCGCAAATGAGCGTGGAGCGGTGGCGGTCGAATTCGCCCTGGTGGCACCGCTGCTCCTGCTCCTCGTGGTGGCAATCGTGGAATTCGCATTCTTTTTCAATCTCCAGATTTCCACTACCCAAGCCGCGCGGGAGGCTGCCAGAACCATGGCGGTCACCAACAGCACTGCCAAGGCCCAAGCCGCCGCAGTGGCTGGGGCGCCAAGCATCAATCTTGCTCCCGGAAACGTCAGCCTATCCGGCGCCTGCAGTCCGGGTGCGACTGTCACCGCGACGGTGACATTCAGCTCTCCAACACTGACCGGGCTCTTTACCCCAACGCTTTCCGTAGTTGGTAAGGGGGCCATGCGGTGCGGTGGCTAAAGGCAAGGTTCAGCGGGACTGGCAATGAACGCGGCGCAAGCGGCATGCTCGTGGCGCTCATAATGCTGGTACTCATAGGCGCAGGTGCCATGGCAGTGGATGTCGGGCAGATCTATGCCGAACGCGGGGAGCTGCAGAACGGTGCTGACGCAGGAGCGATCGCGGTCGCCCAACTCTGTGCATCCAGCTCAGGTTGTACGCAAAGCAGTGCGAACACGGCTGCGAAACAACTCGCCGACCAGAATTCCAGAGACGGTGTTTCACGTGTGAGGTCTGTTGACCTCTCGGTTCAAAACCAGGTGACGGTCAAAACCTCCACCATCGACGGAAACAGCAACGCGGGCTTTCTGACGAAGATGTTCGCAAGTGCATTGAGTTCAGAGCCCGCCACGGTGGGGGCGACAGCAACCGCAGCACTTGTAGCCCCTAACGGCGGCGGCGGCTTTCCCTTGGCTTTCTCCAACAAGTGTTGGGACCTCGCGGGAGGTGTGGCGAGCGGGAACCTTCAGAAAGTCTCCTGGAAACCAGGCATTACGTGTACCAATCCCTCCGGACACACCATTCCTGGTGGGTGGGGTTGGCTGGACGACGCTGACAAGGACTGCAAAGTTGTGACAACGGTCGGGAACATCGCCGGCTCTGATCCGGGAAACAACAAACCCTCACAATGTGCCTCCGTCCTGCAGGGCTGGATTAATACCTTGAGCTCCGGACAGGTGCTAGAGGTGCCATTTCCAGTATTTGACACCGCCACAGGGACTGGAAATACAGGCTCCTTCCACCTGATGGGTTATGCAACCTTTCGCATAACAGGCTGGAAGTTTGGCCAAGGCGGAGTCTACGAATTCCGCAACACAACTGCCGCTGTCGGTAACTCCAACCTTTCGTGTTCGGCGGGACCAGACCGGTGCATCATCGGGAAATTTATCAAATTCGTCTCACTTGACGATATCGAAGGCGGTGGCACCGGGACCGGTGCAAATCTTGGCACCGTCGTGGTCAAACTCATCAAATAGCGGTCCGGATTCGCTCTGCCCCGCATCGAACAGGAGAAGCAATGAAAGCTCGCCTACTGGGAGGCATCGCTGCGCTTGTCGTAGCCATCATTGGAACAGTGATGCTTGTTCTTTACGTCCAGGGCGCCGACAAGCGCGCCTTGGCCAACACGGAGACTGAAGAGGTCTACATCGTCCAGAAGGACATCCCGGCCGGCACCACGGCGGCCAAGTTCGGAGACTCCGTCATCAAGAGGGCAGTCCCAAAGTCAGCCGTCGCCTCGGACAGCATCAACAGTCTGTCCGACCTCGGTTCCAAGGTCGCGGCAGTGGAGCTCGTGCGAGGCGAACAAGTTCTCGCCTCGCGCATGGTGGAACCGAACGCCGTGGTTGGACCGGGGCGGGTTGAATTGCCGCCGGGTCTCCAGGAAGTAACCCTGAAACTACCCATCGAACGTGTTGTTGGTGGGACCCTCATCGCCGGTGACACTGTGGGCGTCATGCTGTCGGTCAAAGAAAACGAGAAGTCCAATTCTCCCGACCAGACCCAACTCACCTTCCGCAAAGTCCTTGTGACAGCTGTGCAGGACGCGAGTGGGACAATCGCCGACAATTCCAAGGCAGACAGCGGTTCCGGAGGCGGGGCGCTGAATGCCAATAAGAACTCGAGCCAAACCGAATACTTGGTCACGTTGGCAAGATCGGATGTAGACGTGGAAAAGATCGTCTATGCAGCCGAATTCGGCACTGTTTACCTGTCGAAGGAGCCATCTGGCGCTACCGAAGGAACCTCGGGCGTCCTTGATCGGGGGAGGTTGTTCAAATGAGCCGCTTTATTCTCATCACGGCGGATCACGACTTTGAGAAGCGCGTTCGGACCGCAACAGCGGGCATGAGCGGCAGTCTCCAATGGTTCCAGGCGAACTATTTGCCTGAGGGACCCCGCGACATCCTGGACCAACTCCTAGGCGAACCCCCTGAGGTGATGATTCTGGGGCCAGGGCTGGAAGTGGCAGAGTCGCTGAAGCTCGCATCGTTGATGGACCTGCAGTATCCGGAAATCAGCGTGGTGCTGGCGGCAGTCCAAACGGCGGAGCTGGTGCTTGGCGCCATGCGGGCCGGCGTTCGCGACATCCTTTCGCCCACCGCCGAGGTGGAAGACATCCGCATCATGGTAGAAAGGGCGTGCCTGGCGGCGGCTGGCCGGCGCCGGGGTCTGGCTCCTGTCTCAGGAGAAGGAACAAGCGGGTCCGGCGGCCGCGTCATTGCTGTCATGTCCCCCAAGGGCGGCGTAGGCAAGACCACTGTGGCCACCAATCTGGCCGTGGGCCTTGGCAAAGTTGCGCCTATGGGAGTGGTCATTGTGGATCTTGATCTGCAGTTTGGCGACGTCGGCAGCGGATTGTTGCTGGAACCTGAACGGACCATCACCGATGCCGTCCTCGGTCCAGCAACCCAAGACGCGATGGTACTCAAGACCTACCTCACAGTCCATCCTGCCAGCATCTATGCCCTGTGCGCGCCACGGAATCCAGTAGAAATGGACAGGATCTCGGCTGCTCATATCACTCGCCTCCTGGAACAACTGCGTCATGAATTCCAATACGTCGTAGTTGATACGGCTCCGGGTCTGGGAGAGCACGTGTTGGCCGCCCTCGAATGCGCCACGGATGCGGTGTGGGTTTGTGGGATGGATATTCCAAGCATTCGTGGGCTCCGGAGCGGGTTACAAATCCTGGATGAGTTGCAGCTGCTTCCCCAGAACCGGCACGTTGTACTGAACATGACCGACCACAAGAGCGGGCTGCAGCTCAAGGACATCGAAGCCACCATTGGCGTTCCTGTCGACGTAGCGATACCCCGTTCCCGCACGTTGCCGTATTCAACCAACAAGGGGGTACCCCTGCTTCAGGACGCCACCCGGGATGCTGCCTTGAAAGGGCTGCGGCTGCTTGTGAGCCGGTTCAAGCCGAATTGGGATGAACGGTCCCGCAAGCAGGTACACAGAAGGGCGGTAGTTCGATGAGTCTGGCACGCAGATTTGAAAATCTTCGCAATCCGGAGAGCGGCCACCAGGAGGCAACGAGCACTCCTACCGTTCTTCCGACAGACACCACAGCATCCACGCTTGGGCACATACAGGAAGCCAGGGCTGCCGCGGCGGCATCCAGTATCACGGAAGGGGGTGGGGAAACACCCTCAACCATCCTGGCCAGCGGTGCTTTGGCCGGGCTCAAGGAACGTGCGGTGTCGGCCCTGTACGAACGCCTCGGTTCCCGGCTCACTGATTCCACGTTGGAAGAAAACGAACTCAACCAGTACGTCAGAGATGAACTTCGACTTGTCGTTGACGAAGAGCAAGTTCCACTCAGCACGGCCGAGCGGCAGCGGCTAACCGGGGAAATTCTTGACGACGTTATGGGGCACGGAGCAATCCAACGCTTCCTGAACGACTCCGCGGTGACTGAGATCATGGTCAATCGGTTCGACAGCATCTACGTCGAACGCGCGGGGAAGCTGTACAAGACTGAAGCCCGCTTTACGTCGGATGAGGCTCTCCGCCGGGTCATCGAGCGAATCGTCTCCCGGGTGGGTCGACGCATCGACGAGTCATCCCCGCTGGTCGATGCACGCTTGGCCGACGGCTCCCGCGTCAATGCCATCATTCCGCCGCTGGCCGTTAACGGGCCGTCCCTGACCATCCGCAAATTCGGCCGGGAAGCCCTGACTGCGGCGAAACTCATTGAGTTTGGCAGTATGACTCCGGAAATGGCCGAACTGCTCAGCGCATGCGTACAGGCACGTATGAACATCATCGTTTCCGGGGGCACTGGTACCGGTAAAACCACCCTTCTCAATGTGTTGTCGTCCTTCATTCCTGCGGATGACCGGATCGTCACCATCGAGGACGCGGTGGAACTGCAATTGCAGCAGGAGCATGTGGTGCGCCTGGAAAGCCGTCCGGCCAATATTGAAGGCCGCGGGGAGATTTCCATCCGTGACCTGGTCCGCAACTCCCTTCGCATGAGGCCCGACAGGATTGTGGTCGGCGAAGTCCGCGGTGGCGAATCCCTGGATATGTTGCAGGCCATGAACACGGGGCATGACGGCTCCATTTCGACTGTGCACGCCAACTCCCCACGCGATGCCATAGCCCGTCTTGAAACCCTCGTCCTGATGTCGGGAATGGACCTGCCCTTACGGGCCGTCAGGGAACAGATTGCCTCGGCAGTCAACCTCATCGTCCATATCAGCCGTCTTCGGGACGGTACCCGGCGCATCACCCACATCACCGAGGTCCAGGGGATGGAAGGGGACGTGGTGACTCTTCAGGATGCATTCGTCTTCGACTACTCAGCGGGGGTGGACACCAACGGCCGCTTCAGGGGCCGAACTATCCCTACCGGCGTCCGGCCCCGGTTCACGGAGCGGTTCGCCGACCTTGGCATTCAAGTATCGCCAGCAGTCTTCGGGTCGCTGATCTCCGGAGGCCCACGATGAACGTGTTGTGGGACTCGCCAATGGTTCTGGCGGTTGGCCTGATCTTTGTCTACATCGCGCTGTTGCTTTTGGTGACGGTCGTCCTGAAGTCGAGGCGGACAATTGCCCTCGAACGACGGCAACCCCAAACCCTGGTGCGTCGGACGGCGTTGAACGTCGTTGCCGGCTCAGCCAAGGGCCTCATCGACTCCCGGTTGCTGGACCGCCCGCGCGGCATTCTTTCGCCAGCAGTCCTCGATGCCGCCGGGCTAAAGAAGCAGGCGTCTGACTATATGGTCATTTCCGGCGTTGTGGTGCTGGTCTGCGCGGTGTCGGGGGCCTCATTGGGTGGGCTGTTCATGTGTATCGTCTTCATCTTCTTCGGAGTTCTCGGCCTCTACGCCGCTCTTCGTCTGCTGACCGCACGTCGGAGAGCCGCCTTCGAGGAACAGGTGCCGGACACACTTCAGCTCCTGACTGGTGGGCTTCGGGCAGGCCACAGCCTCCTGCGTGCAGTGGATGCTGCCGCTGTGGAAAGCCAGGCTCCCATGGCAGAAGAGCTAAGCCGCGTGGTTAACGAGTCCCGGATCGGCAGGGACCTGGGCGGGTCTTTGCTGGATGTCGCCGAAAGGACAAAAAGCGAAGATCTTGCGTGGATTGCCCAAGCCATTGAAGTCCACCGGGAAGTGGGCGGGGATCTCGCTGAAGTACTGGATCATGTGGGTGAAACCATCAGGGATCGCAACCAGATCCGACGGCAAGTAAGGGCGCTGAGTGCGGAAGGACGAATGTCTGCCCTCGTCCTTCTGGCGTTGCCCATAGTGATGTTCTTCGCGCTGATGCTCATTAATCCCACCTACGCCCACACCTTTACCTCGACCCTTCCGGGATACCTGATGATCGGGGTGGCTGCTGTGATGCTGGGCCTGGGGTGGTTCTGGCTCAGCCGTCTTATCAAGCCGAAGTTCTAGGAGCCAGCCATGACGCTTTTTGCCTACGCCGCAGTCCTCTGCATTGTTGCCCCGGTTTCCTTGCTCGTTTGGCTTGGTGTGGCCGGCGACCGCACGGGCCTCCGTAATATCAGGTCTAATCTGGGCCGCACCTCCGCCCTCGCCGCCCGTCCCACTACATCCGTCCAACGGATAGCAGGAGTCTCCCGACGATTCGCCCCCAACGGTTATATTGCATGGCTCGACAAACAACTCGCGGGGGCAGGACGGCCCAAGGAATGGCCTCTGGACCGGGTCCTGGCGGCGAAGCCTATGCTCTCAATCGCCGGCGCATTGTTGGGCCTGATGTTGTACCTGGGCGATCCCAGCGCCGGAAAGTTACTCCTCGGTTTGGCTACGATCGTCCTGTGCTATTTCGTGCCGGACCTGTTGATCAGGTCCAACGCCGGCAAGCGCCGCAATGCGATTCGCATGGAACTTCCCAACACCTTGGACCAGATGCTGATTGCTGTGCAGGCAGGCCTGGGTTTCGAAGCTTCCATGGCACGGGCGGCAGCCAACGGGTCAGGACCCCTAGCGGATGAGCTCATACGAACTCTTCAGGACATCCAAGTGGGCCGAAGCCGCAAAGAGGCCTATCTCGCCATGTCGGATCGTGTGGACGTTCCTGATGTCCGAAGCTTTGTTCGGGCCATAGTCCAAGCGGACGCCTACGGTATAGCGATCTCGAAGGTCCTGAAGACGCAGGCCCAAGAGATGCGAACCAAACGGCGGCAGAGGGCTGAGGAGTACGCCATGAAGATTCCGGTGAAAATCCTCTTTCCCCTGCTTTTCTGCATCCTTCCAGCCCTGTTCATCATCCTGCTGGGTCCCGCAGTAATGGGCATCATCAAGGCATTTTCCTGACAGCCGACTTTCCATCCAACCCGGCTGATTATGTCCTGCGGGAAATAGACCGGCACTTCGCGGATCCCAGACCACGGAGTGCCACAACGGCCCCCTTCCGGTACCCAGAGCCGGGAGGGGGTCCTCCAACGTCCGGGCTAACAACATCCGGGCGACGACAGGAAGGCTACTCCCGCCGGGCCCGCGTCAATTCAGCCCTGGCGAGCAGCTCACTGTCCGACGGGTAGGCCACTTCTTCGAGGACCAACGGATGAGGCGCGGCGAGCACCGACTTGGCATCGCGTCGGCGCTCCAACAGCCGCGAGTGCAGCCATTCAGGAGTTTCCAGCCCCTCGCCCACCCGCAGAGCCGAACCAACCAACGAACGCACCATGTTGTGGCAGAAAGCGTCAGCCTGAACGGTAGCCACGATGACGCCGTCGCTTCCGCGATCAAACGAGAACTTCTGCAGCTCACGGATGGTGGTGGCACCTTCCCGGGGTTTGCAGTAGGAACGAAAATCCTGGAGCCCCAGCAAGGACCGGGAACCCTGGTTCATCAAGGCAACATCCAAGGGCGCCTTGTGCCACAGCGTGATCCCACGGAGCACCGGGTCCCATCTCCCCGGACCGTCGGCAATCCGGTAACTGTACCTGCGCCACAACGCCGAGAAGCGCGCATCGAAACCCTCCGGCGCCAGACCGGCGTCGTGCACTTCCACTGCACCGGTGAGGTCGCCGAGGATACGGCTCAAGGCTCCGCGGAGGCGTCGCAAAAGGGCGACGGCGGGATCAAGTTCGTGGCCACGCGGCAGTGAGAGCCACTCGGCTTCGGTGACATCGAGATGTACTACCTGGCCGCGGGCATGGACGCCGGCATCGGTGCGGCCGGCAACAGTAACGCGGACGGGTCGTTGCAACAACAGCGCCAGTGCTTCTTCCAAAGAACCCTGCACGGTACGCAGCCCCGGCTGCAATGCCCAGCCGCTGAACGGGCCGCCGTCGTAGGAAAGATCCAGCCGGACACGCAAAAACCCGCCGCCCCCCATAACGGGGGCAGCGGGTTTTCGTTCGTTCATAGACTTAAGTCTACTGTGAAGAATTCAGTGAATTACTTCTTGTCCTCAGCGGCCGGAGCCTCTTCGGTTTCAGCAGCTTCAGCTTCCGGAGCCTCTTCGGTCTCAGCGACTTCAGCGGCAGGAGCCTCTTCAGACTCAGCAGCTTCGGTTTCGACGGATTCGGTCTCTACGACCTCTTCCTCGGCAGCCGGAGCAGCCTTGGCAGCAGCAGCGGTTGCTTCAGCAACAACGGCCTGCTTCGGGGAAACCGGCTCGAGAACGAGCTCGATGACAGCCATGGGAGCGTTGTCGCCCTTGCGGTTGCCGATCTTGGTGATGCGGGTGTAGCCACCATCGCGGTTGGCAACGGCGCCGGCGATGTCGGTGAACAGCTCGTGGACAACGCCCTTGTCGCTGATCAGGCCGAGAACGCGGCGGCGGGAAGCGAGGTCGCCACGCTTGGCGAAGGTGACCAGACGCTCTGCGTACGGCTTGAGGCGCTTGGCCTTGGTGACCGTGGTGGTGATGCGCTTGTGCTCAAACAGAGCAGCTGCCAGGTTCGCGAGCATCAGACGCTCGTGAGCCGGGCCGCCTCCGAGGCGCGGACCCTTAGTGGGGGTAGGCATAGTTATTTCTCCTGTTGTGTAAGCCGGTCAGGTCCATTGCTGGACCCGGCGGCCAAGATCTGCTGTTTAGAGCTCGTCGTCGCTGAACGCGGCGTCGTCCTCTTCGATGGCTGCGGCGCGGGCTGCGAGATCGAAACCGGGAGGGGAGTCCTTGAGGGACAGACCCAGTTCGACGAGCTTTGCCTTGACCTCGTCGATGGACTTCGCACCGAAGTTACGGATGTCCATCAGGTCAGCCTCGGAGCGGGCAACGAGTTCACCCACGGTGTGGATGCCCTCACGCTTGAGGCAGTTGTAGGAACGGACGGTGAGGTCCAGATCCTCGATCGGCAGAGCCATGTCGGCTGCCAGGGCAGCGTCCGTCGGCGACGGGCCAATCTCGATACCTTCAGCTGCGGTGTTCAGCTCACGAGCCAGACCGAACAGTTCCACCAGGGTGGTGCCTGCGGAAGCAACAGCATCGCGGGGAGCGATTGCCTGCTTGGTCTCGACGTCGACAATGAGCTTGTCGAAGTCGGTGCGCTGCTCAACACGGGTAGCTTCCACGCGGAAAGTTACCTTCATGACCGGCGAGTAGATCGAGTCGACCGGAATACGGCCGATCTCGGAGTCGCCGGACTTGTTCTGAGCTGCCGAAACGTAGCCACGGCCGCGCTCGATGGTCAGTTCGAGTTCGAACTTGCCCTTCGAGTTCAGAGTGGCAATGTGCAGATCCGGGTTGTGGAATTCGACGCCGGCCGGCGGAGCAATGTCCGCGGCGGTGACGACTCCGGGGCCCTGCTTGCGCAGGTATGCAACAACCGGCTCATCGTGCTCGGAGGAAACCGAAAGGTTCTTGATGTTCAGGATGATCTCAGTGACATCTTCCTTGACACCGGGAACCGTGGTGAACTCGTGCAGCACGCCATCGATCCGGATGCTGGTTACAGCGGCACCGGGGATGGAGGAGAGCAGGGTACGGCGGAGGGAGTTTCCGAGGGTGTAACCGAAGCCCGGCTCCAGCGGTTCAATGATGAAACGGGAGCGGTTCTCGGATACAACTTCTTCAGACAGGGTGGGGCGCTGTGCAATGAGCACTTAGGTTTCCTTTCGGCGAGCATCCGCTATATGACGCAACACAGGTGGTGGAAATCGGCTTCGGTTTCCAGCCTGACCAGCCGGGCCATGCTGATGGAAGCAAAACCTCCATAGCAGGCCCGGCCAGTCAGGCAGGGAAGACCTAATTAGACGCGGCGGCGCTTCGGGGGGCGGCAACCGTTGTGGGCGCTGGGGGTGACATCCTGGATGGAGCCAACCTCGAGGCCAGCGGCCTGAAGTGAACGGATTGCGGTTTCGCGTCCGGATCCCGGTCCCTTGACGAAGACGTCAACCTTGCGCAGACCGTGCTCCTGGGCGCGCTTTGCAGCAGCTTCGGCAGCCATCTGGGCAGCGAACGGGGTGGACTTACGGGAGCCCTTGAAGCCAACCTCACCGGCGGAAGCCCATGAGATAACAGCACCGTTCGGGTCCGTGATGGACACGATGGTGTTGTTAAAGGTGCTCTTGATGTGCGCCTGGCCAAGCGCAATATTCTTCTTATCCTTGCGACGCGGCTTACGAACCGCTCCACGAGTCTTCGGGGGCATTGTTTCTCCTACAGAAAGTTATCGGGGGAAAACCAGGTCAATCCCGAGGGATTAACGTCCGGCCTTCTTCTTGCCGGCGACGGTGCGCTTCGGGCCCTTGCGGGTACGAGCGTTGGTCTTCGTACGCTGTCCGCGTACGGGCAGGCCCTTGCGGTGGCGCAGGCCTTCGTAGCTGCCGATCTCAACCTTGCGGCGGATGTCAGCGGCTACCTCGCGGCGAAGGTCACCCTCAACCTTGTAGTTGCCTTCAATGTAGTCACGCAGCTGAACCAGTTCGGCGTCAGTCAGGTCCTTGACGCGAACGTCAGCGCTGATGCCGGTGGCAGCCAGGGTTTCGTGTGCACGGGTCTTGCCCACGCCGTAGATGTAAGTAAGCGCAATTTCCAACCGCTTTTCGCGGGGAATGTCTACGCCAGCGAGACGAGCCATAGTGGCGGTACTCCTTGAATAAACCGGAGGTCGTAGGCAGTACACCCGCACGTTCCGTGCGGCCCCAGCCTCCGACCGGGGGTTCGCTGACCAGGCTCTGTAATGCAGTCCTGGCACAGCTTGTGCTGCCTTTATTTACTTGCGTGGGCTAGCAACCCAGGTTTGCCCTTGCGGGCGCTGATTCCCGGAAGGGGAATTAGCCCTGGCGCTGCTTGTGGCGCGGGTTCTCGCAGATCACCATGACCCGGCCGTTACGGCGGATCACTTTGCACTTGTCGCAGATCTGCTTGACGCTCGGCTTGACCTTCATGGCGTTCCTTTGCGTGTTTTGCAGTTGATCTGCTGGAGCGGGTTGGGCACTATTGCCCTGCCGCCCAGCAATTTACTTGTAGCGGTAGACGATACGACCACGTGTGAGGTCGTATGGGCTCAGCTCCACCACTACCCGGTCCTCTGGGAGAATCCTGATGTAGTGCTGACGCATCTTCCCAGAGATGTGTGCGAGAACGACGTGCTTGTTGGTGAGCTCAACGCGAAACATCGCATTGGGCAGCGCCTCAGTCACAACGCCCTCGATCTCAATGACCCCGTCCTTCTTGGCCATATCCTCCGCTAACTGTTGTTTGCCACCGTCCTCCGATGAGGCACCGAAGATCCAGCGGACGTTTTTTTGTTTGCTTGACCGCCTTGGAACCACGACACCAAAAAGGGCGCGGCTGCACAGACAACCAACAAATAACTCTACGCCAATCTGGCTGGAAAGTTAAATCCGACCATGGTAGCGCACGTGTCCCCCGCCGTCACTCCCCCGCTTGGCGATAAGCCGGGAAGTGACCGGCCGCCGTCGTGATGCTTTCGGCCGCCAGGACGCCGTCCAGAATGGCCAACCGGACCGCCTCGGCGGCCGCGCTTTGGAGGGTGATCAGCGATACCTGCCGCGCTTGTTCGGTGCTGCGGTCAAGAGCGACGGCGCCTGTGGCCATGGCGAAAATGGTGTCACCGTCCGCGAGGGTGTGGGAAGGATCCAGGGCCCGCGCCAGCCCGGCATGCCCGGACGAGGCAGTCCGCTTGCACTCAGCCACATCCAGCACCGCATTAGTAGCGATCACCACGAGGGTGGTGTTGAGTCCCTGGGGTTCGTCCCGCGCTGGCTTATCCTCGGCCTGCGGGACTGGAGCCCGGCCGCGCGCGTCTAAGGGAGGAACGACCGAGCGCGCAGAGGGCTGCAGGTCCGCAGGACCAAACTGGGGCGAACCCAGCGCGTTAACCACCGCCAGCGCACCTACGATCACGCCGCCGTCGAGAGTGATCGAGGAGCTGCCCACACCGCCTTTGTGCTGTCCGCGGGCAACAACGGCACCGGTCCCCGCGCCGACGTTTCCACGTTCGACGGCGGCATGGTCGCCTGAGGCGAACGCTGCCGCAGCTGCCCGGTAACCCATGTCGGCATCGGGTCGGGCGCGCACGTCGCCACCGCGCCCGAGGTCGAAGATGGCAGCAGCGGGAACGATCGGCACGACAGTTCCAGGGACGGCGAAGCCGCGGCCCTGTTCCTCACACCAGAGTTGGGCACCCGTGGCCGACGCCAAACCGAAAGCACTGCCGCCGGTCAAGACCACGGCATCGACCGTGGACACCAAGGTGGTCGGGTCCAGGGCGTCGGTCTCGTGTGTGCCAGGGCCCCCGCCGCGGACGTCAATGGAACCCACGGTTCCCGGTGGCGGAAGGACGACTGTAACGCCGCTCAGCCACCCGCCGTCGTTCTTCTGCATGTGCCCAACCCGGATACCCGGGACATCGGTGATCGCCGTCATGGGTCCATTCTCCACCCCCGGGCCGGTCATGAAACGGGAGTCGAACCTCAAATACGAACTCGTGAGTAACGCCCGGTAAACGGGTCCGGAAGTGTAAGACAACTCTCGCTACGAAGGACCATTTTGGCCCGGGCACGCGGCGTCAATGTGGTGAGCTAGGCCTGTCTTCGCCGCCCCTGGCAGGGAGCAGGCGCCCCGCATTCCGCCGAAACCGTGAGTAATACATGACTGTCCCTTTGATGAACAACAGCACCGCCGTGCCCGCAAGACGACGCTGGTCCGGTCGCAGCCGCAAGGACTTCGTGGTGTTCCTTGCCATGGCCTTGCCCAACCTGATCCTGATCGGCACGTTTACCTACTGGCCCCTGATCAACAACATCTACTACTCCACACTGGACTGGACCTTGGGCTCGGCCTCGGCCACCGTTGTCGGGCTCCAGAACTACGTCACGTTCTTCACCAGTGAGGATGCGTCCAAGGTCCTCGGAACCACGGCCATCTTCACGGTGTTCACCGTAGGCGGCTCCATGATCCTTGGCCTACTGGTGGCCCTCGCGCTCAATTCGAAAGTCCGTGGAACCACCTTCGCCCGGTCAGCGGTGTTCGCGCCCTACGTACTCTCCGGAGTGGGCGTCGGCCTGGTGTGGCTGTTCATCTTCGATCCCGGTTACGGAGTGCTGGCCTGGATCCTGCGCGGACTCGGGCAACAGAGCCCGCAATGGATCAACGATCCGCAGCTGTCCCTGGTGATGGTCATCATCGTCTACGTGTGGAAGAACCTGGGCTACTGCGCCGTGGTTTTCCTGGCAGGGTTGCAGTCTCTTCCCCGCGACGTGATGGAGGCCGCGGCACTGGATGGTGCCAACAGTTTCCGGCGGTTCTTCAACATCTCTTTGCCGCTGCTCTCCCCCACCACGTTCTTCCTGCTCATCACCACCATGCTCAGCTCCTTGCAGGCCTTCGACCTCATCCGCATCATGACCCCTCTGGGCAACGGCACCAGCACGCTGATCTACGAGGCGTACCTGCAGGCCTTCGGGGCATACAACCGGGCAGGCTATTCGGCCGCAATTTCGGTGATCCTCTTCGCCATCCTGCTGGTCATCACCGTCCTCCAACTGCGGTTCGTTGAGCGAAAGGTCCACTATTCATGAGCGCCCCTGCACCCGTCGTCGTGCGTGAAGAACCCCAACAGACTGCTTCACCGGAGGGTCCGCCCGCCAGGCCCAACCCCCTGTCCAGGTCCAATCTCCTCCAGACCGTGGCCACCGGCTATGTTCCCCTGATCGTCGCAACGCTGGTGGTCTTCCTGCCGCTGCTGTGGATGCTCCTGAGTTCCTTCAAGCAACCCGGCGAAATCGTCACCATGGACCTTCGGATCCTTCCCCAGTCACTGAACCTGCAGAACTACGTCACGGCCATGACCACCGTTCCGTTCGCACAGTTCTTCGCCAACAGCCTGATCGTCACCATCGTGGGCTCGTCGGTCAAAGTGGTTCTGGCAATCCTCACCGCCTATGCCTTGGTGTTCGTGCGCTTCCCGTTCAAAAACGTGATCTTCGTGCTGATTCTTGTGGCCCTTATGGTCCCCGCGCAGGTGTCGATCCTGCCCAACTACATCCTGATCGCCGGCATGGGCGGAAAGAACACCCTGTGGGGCATCATCCTTCCCGGGCTCGGCACGGCGTTCGGCACGTTCCTCCTGCGCCAGCACTTCCTGACGCTGCCGCCGTCGATCCTTGAAGCGGCGGAGATTGACGGCGCCGGACACTGGCGCAGGCTGTGGCAGATCATCGTTCCAGTGTCGGTCCCGTCGATCGCCACCGTGGCGTTGGTGACCGTGGTCAGCGAATGGAACGACTACATCTGGCCCCTCATCATCACGGACCGGCCCGAAACCATGACGCTTCCGGTAGGACTGACACTCCTCCAGAACTCCGAAGGCAACGGAGCCGGCTGGGGAATCCTCATGGCCGGCGCGGTACTGGTGATCGTCCCCATACTGCTGGTCTTCGCAGCACTCCAGCGCTACATCGTTGCCGGTCTGACCCAAGGCAGTGTCACCGGTTGATTCTCCACCACACCATTCGCATCAAAGTCAGTAATTGAGAGGAAGCATCATGCGCACCAACCTTGACCGCCGCCATTTCCTGGGATTGGCAGGCCTCGGAGCCGGAGCAGCGGCCCTCGCCGCATGCGGCGGACCGTCGACGGCGGGCACGGCAGACGCCGTCGACACCGCCACTATCGACTTCAGTGGCGTCAAGCCGGCCGCCTCCATCGACTTCTGGACGAACCACCCCGGCAAGTCGCAGGATGTGGAAAAGGCGATCATCGAGAAGTTCCACGCCAAGTTCCCCGATATCAAGGTCAACCTGGTCACCGCGGGCGCCAACTATGAAGAGATCGCGCAGAAGTTCCAGACGTCCCAGGCAGCCAAGACCGGTCTGCCCGGGCTGGTTGTGCTCTCCGACGTTTGGTGGTTCCGTTACTTCTCCAACGGCAGCATCATCCCCATCGATGGCCTGGTGAAGCAGCTGGACATCAAGATCGACGATTTCCAGAAATCGCTGGTCGACGACTACAAGTACGACAACAAGCAATGGGCCCTTCCGTACGGCCGTTCCACCCCCTTGTTCTACTACAACAAGGACCACTTCAAGGCAGCAGGCCTGCCGGACCGCGCACCGGCCACGTGGCAGGAGTTCGCGGAGTGGGCTCCCGAACTCAAGGCCACCTCCGGGGCGCAGTACGCCTACATCTACCCGGCCCTGGCGGGCTATGCCGGGTGGACGCTGCAGAACAACCTGTGGGGTTGGGGCGGTGCCTGGTCCAAGGGCTGGGACATCACCTGCGACTCCAAGGAATCCGTGGCCGCGCTTCAGTGGGCCCAGGACTCCATCTACAAGGATGGCTGGGCCGGTGTTTCATCCAAGGAGGCCGCTGACGACTTTGCCGCCGGAATCACCTCGTCCACCATTTCTTCCACGGGTTCGCTCCTGGGGGTCCTGAAAGCAGCCAAGTTCAACGTGGGTGTCGGGTTCCTTCCCGGCGGTCCCGAGGTCCCGAGCAGCGTCTGCCCTACCGGCGGTGCGGGTCTCGGCATTCCCAGCGGCATCACCAAGGAGGAGCAGCTGGCCGCGGCAACCTTCCTTAAATTCATGACCGAGCCGGAGAACACTGCCGCGTTTTCAGCCGCCACCGGATACATGCCCACCAGGCTCTCGGCAGACATGTCCTCTGTTCTCGCGGCCACTCCGCAGATCAAGACAGCCATGGACCAGCTCGCTGCTACCAAGGTCCAGGACAACGCCCGCGTGTTCCTGCCCGGCGCCGATCAGGAAATGGCCAAGTCAGCAGCCAAAATCCTCACGCAGCAGGGCGATGTCCAGGCGACCATGACCGAGCTGAAGAAGACGCTTGAGGGCATCTACACCAAGGACGTCAAGCCGAAGCTGAAGTCCTGACCCCTCTGGAAAAAACAAAAGAGCGCGGCTACTTCGGTAGCCGCGCTCTTCCCTTTGGAGCAGTTACGGGATGGGGACAGGCACGACGCCGAGGGGCGCCAATTGCTCTGCGCCTCCATCGGGGGCGGACAGCACCCAGATGCCCTTTTCATGCACTGCTACGGAGTGCTCCCACTGGCAGGAACGCTTGCCGTCAGTGGTGACCACGGTCCAGTCGTCGTCTAGGGTGGCCGTTTCGATGTCGCCGCGAACCAGCATTGGCTCAATCGCAAGGCACAAGCCCGGGCGGATCTTCGGACCACGGTGGCTGGTCCGGTAGTTCAGGACATCAGGTGCCATGTGCATTTCGGAACCGATGCCATGGCCGACGTAGTCCTCCAGGATGCCCAGCGGCTTGCCCGGGACCGAGGAGACGTAGTCATCGATGGCGTTTCCGATGTCTCCCACGAACTTGCCCTTGGCCAAGGCAGCGATACCCCGCCACATGGCGGCCTCGGTGACGTCCGACAGCCGCTGGTCCTCGGGATCCGCGGTGCCCACGATGACCGTCCGCGCCGAGTCGGAGTGCCAGCCATCCACGATGCAGCCGCCATCAATGGAGATGATGTCTCCGTCTTGGAGGACACGTCCACCGGGGATGCCGTGGACCACTTCCTCGTTGACGGAGGCGCAGATGGTCGCCGGGAACCCGTGGTATCCGAGGAAGTTGGACTTGGCTCCTGCGTCATTGAGGACAGCTGCAAAAACGTCGTCCAGGTCCTTGGTGGTGACGCCGGGCTTGGCAGCCGCAACGGCAGCGTCCAGTGCCCTGCTCAGGACAAGCCCGGCCTGCTGCATCGTACGCATCTGCTCGTTGTTCTTATATTCAATGCGGGGCTGACCGAGCGCCATGTTCTCCTCTGGAAGGTTTGCTGTTGGGACCGATCAGGCCCCGTGCTCCAACCATTTTCCCGCATCCGAGACCGTGGTCGAAATTGGCTCGATTCCCAGCTCCTCCCGCAGCCGGTCCAAACGGTACGTCCGCTGCTTTCCTACCTGGCTGACGGCGTAGCGGGTCAGCTTCGGAGCACGGCCCGTAGCCCGCGAAGCTGCTTCCGAAACGGCCGCGAGCGCCATGGCCGCGGGCTCCGGAAGGTAAGTGACGGGGACATCGCTGCGTCCTGAAACATCGAGTACCTGCCTCAATACAGCCCCCAGCTCCACAGGCTGGGCATCCCCCACGTTCACCGCACCGCGCACCGTCGACTGGCAGGCGGCCAGGACGGCCCGTGTCAGGTTGTCCACATGGGTCAGTTGATGTTTCACCCCGGGGTGCCCGATGCTGAGCAGCCGCCCTGCACGAATGTTGCTGACGAGGCGGGGCAACAGCGTCCGGTCACCCGGGCCGTACACGGCGTGGGGACGCAGTGCCACGGCATCGCCGTGTTTCCTGGCTTCGACGTCGGCGAGCGCCTTGCTGCGTCCATAGGCATTCAGGTGTCGCGCAGCAACCTCATCTTCGGGGCGATCCACGCATGGTTCCCACCACGGATAGACGCTGGAGCTTGAGATATGGACCAGGCGTGTCCCGGCGAACGCTTCGGCGACCGCCCTTGTCCCCTCGACGTTTGCCCGGTGAAAAACGGCAGCGTCTCCCCAGTCGGCCACCTGGGCACCGGCGTGGACAACCGCATCCACGTGCGGAAGCCGGGCAGGCGGCAGCCCCGCCAGGTCCCAGTACTCCAAGCCCTCTCCCTGGCGGCGGGCATAGCGGACGACGTCCCAGCCACGGGCTTCAGCCGCATCCGCCACGGCTCCTCCAACGAACCCCGTCGCGCCTGTCACTGCAATCCTCATGTGGCCTCCCCGGGGTCCCGGCGTACGGCAAACATCCCGCGCAGGGCCACCCGGTCCGGCTTCCTGTGCCTGCCGGAGGATGGGATGGATTCCAGGACTTCGATATGGTCCGGAAGGGCGGACTCGTCGATGAGCATGGGCAGTTCCCTGGCCAGCCGGGACTTCAGCTCAACAGCGGATTGGTCCGGTTCAGGGACCACCGCCAGCCATACCGCCTCGTCTCCGATAGTGTCCGGTACCCCCACCATGACGGCAGTCCGGACCCCTTGCACAGCTGCGATGACCGGCTCATACAACGCGGGGTAGATGTTTGTCTTACCCCGGATGATCATGTCCTTCTTGCGTCCGATCATGACCAGCCTGGACGCACCGGTTCCTCCGTGGTCCAGCCGGACGAGGTCGCCAGTGGCGTGCTCCACCATGGGGTCCTCGCCCAAGTAGCCACGGCACATGTTCGGCCCACGGGCGAACAGCTCGTGGTCGGCTGCTACGCGGATCCCGACGGCGGGCAGCGGCTCCCCGAGGAAGTCGCCCTCACCGCTGCCATCGGGCGCAGTGAACCCGGCTTCGGCGCCGGACGCGAAGGCCAGTTTCTCCCGGCCATCGGCAATGGCGATGGGCAGCACCTCGGTCATGCCGTAGATGAGTTTGAACCCGACCCCGGGCAGGAGCTTCATTGCCCGTTCAAGGAAGGGAGCAAGGATGGGGGCGGCCCCCAGCATCACTGTTCTCAGTGTCGCTGGCAGAGTGACGGAACCGTCTTCGATGGCGTCCAGGATGGGCGCCAGTTGGGAGGGCACCAGGAAAAGGTGCGTGGCGGCGTCGTACGACGTTTCTTTGCCGGTCACGGCACCCAACTCGCCGGCCAGGCGAAGCGGGTCGATGTGAGCCGAGAAACCATAACCGGGCATCGTCCAGTGGGCGCCGGCGATCAAGGCCGGAAGGCCCATCATGAGCTGCTCGGAGTGGATCCGGTCCCCCTCACCGAAGCTGCAACGCGTCGATAATTGCCCGAAACCTGCGGCCAGGGAACCCCTCGTGTGGATGACCCCTTTGGGTGAGCCGGTGGTACCGGAGGTGAAGATGATCACCGCTTCCTGTTCGGTCACCGTTTCTGTGGGTCTGGCGGACTCTTGCCCCTGCGGGAGTGTTGCCGCAAGCCCTTTTACCGGCGAAGCGCCGCGGGGGACGCCGGGGAGCCACGGCCCGGAGTAGTAGTGGCGGACATCCATGGCCCCGTAGTCCGGGAGCAGCAGGCCGCGGCCGCGTGCGATGGGACGGAGCGGGCTCCTGGCGCTGACGGCATACAGGAGTGACTCCGACGCGGCCCAGCGCGGCGCAGCCAGTTCTGCCCGGTCCCGGAAGAGCGAAGGCCCAATGCCGGGATCGATGAACACCACGGAGCCGCCCGCCCGGACGGCTCCAAGTGCCAGAATAAACGCTTCGGGACTGGGACGGACCGAGAAGAGCATCCGCTCCCCTGTCCCGAATCCGTCATCCTGCAAACGCCGGGCCGTGGCCTCAATGCCATCCACCAACTCGCGGTACATGATGGTACGACCGGGCCGGACGCCGTCGTTTCTCCGCCGTGCCCACGGTAGCCGGCTTTTGCCTGGTGCCGTGATGGCGGGACGGTCCGGAACACGGTCCGCCACGGCATAGACGGCGGTGATCAGATCCTCTGCCATCAGGGGTAGGCCGGGTGTCTCGTCAGGCATGGGCCAACTCCAACTTCCGATACCCGGGAATCAGCACTCCCCTGCTGACCTGGCGGGCAGCGATCAACCACGGCCGCTGGGCGTACATGTCCAGGAGCATCTCAAGCGTCGTGTTGATTTCCGCCATGGCAAGCGGCATGCCGATACAGAAATGCGGTCCGGCACCGAACCACAGTTGACGTGCCTGCTGTGGTGTTGCCTGTGCCGGATCAAATCCACCCAGGCTCTTGGCTGCGTGGATGGTTGAGAGCAGGATCCTGTCCCCGGCGAAGACCTTCGTACCGCCTATGTATCCATCAACCACTGCGTCCCGCAGCATCATGGGCGAAGGAACCGTGAAGCGCAGGGCCTCGTTGACGGCGGCCGGAACAACGGACCTGTCCGCGGCCAGTTCACTGAGCCGTCCACTGTCAGCAAGCAACGCCACCAGCCTTGGCACAAACGACACCAGCGTCTCGGTGCCCACCATCACGAACGCACTGATGATGCCCATGGCTTCGTCCTCTGACATACCGAGCTCACGCAGTCTGCCGGGGAAGGTATCCGGGTCGCTTTCCCTGTACGCCGTCCGGACCGGTCCAGCCAAAACCGCGACGGCGGATTTTCCTTTGGCCACTTGGCCCGCCGTCAGCGTCGGCCGGCCCAGGCGGACAAGCGACGAGATGGAGGAGCCGAGGTCGAAAAGCTCCCTGTCCGCCAGCCTCCCCGGGGCATCGTCGGGAACCCCCAGCAGGCGCGAGATGACCCCGCCGGCCAGTTCTTTGACGCAGTCCACCAGATCCACGCGGCCGTTCGCGTCCAAATCACCGTGCAGGCGCGCCTTCAGAGCTGCCGCTGCCGGTTCCACGATGCCCTCCACGGAGCGGGGAGTGAAAAGGTCACCCAGGCGCCGCCGAAGCAGCCTGTGTTCCTCACCATCCATGTTCACCAAGGCCTTGGGCCCCACAACGGGGGTCCACAGCGCACCCGAGCCTGATGGGCCGTTCTTGACGTAGGCGTCCTGGCTCATCAGCACCTCCCGAACCAGTCCCGCTTCGCTGACCAGCACACCGAGTCCCGGGATGCGAACCACAGGACCCATGGCACCCAGGCCGCGGATCACGGGATACAACACGGGGTGGGCTCCCAGATGGACGCGGCGCTCCCAACGTTCCGCCGTGCACTGCGGGTTGATCGCTGCAAGGCCCCGCATCACCGGATATCCACGTGTTCGGGGCGGTACCGGTGGTCCGCGTACCAGGCGAGAGTGTTCTTCAGCCCCCACGCTTTGACCCGTCGGGAGGAACCGAACACCACAACATCGCGTCGCAGGGCGTAGTTACGCGTCAGTTTACGCACCCGGTTGGACAAGGCGCGGTCCTCATGGAGATCTTCGATCCTGGTCCTGGGGAAACCCCCGGAGCGGTGATACATGTCTGCTGTGATGGCCATGTTGCAACCAGGAAGCATCTGGTACGGACCCAAGTATCCCTCGCCCTTGTTTCCCGGGCGGATCCGGCCGAAGAACGACGCCACCTCGACGGCCAACAACATCATGATCCGCTCACGGGCAGTTATGCCCTCGTCCTCCCTGGGATTCAGCTGTCCGGCAACCAGCTCCAGGCCGTCATCGAATGCAGCCATGATCCGCTCTGTCCAGTCCGGTGCGGCCAGGCAATCGGCATCGGTGCGGGCCAGCCACCGCGCACCGTGCTCCACGCCGAAGCGCATGCCGGTATCAGCTGCCGCGCCCGTGCCCTTCTCGCTGTCGTGAACCAACCGGATATCCATCCCCGGGTGCGCTGACGCGAACTCAGTCACGATGGCGCAGCTGAGATCCGTGGAACCGTTGTCCACCACCACTACCGTGAAATCCTGAAACGTCTGCGCCGCCAGCGAGTCCAGTGCCTGCCGTACCAGCTTCTCTTCATTGAGCATCGGCATGGCCACGCATAAGGACTTTGTGGAAGCCGCACTCGTAAGCCTGTTGCGAACCTCTTGCGGGCTCACAGCCGCACCACCGCCATTCCCAGGCTCACGCCGCCGCCCAAACCGACCAATGCCACCAGGTCCCCGGGTCCGGCCCTGCCACTGTCCACGGCAAGCTTCAGCTGCAATGGAAGGCTGACGGAGGCGAGGTTTCCGAAGTCCTCAACGGAATGAACCAGCAGTTCCGCAGGCACACCGGCACCTTCGGCGAATATATGCCGGTACGGTGCGCTGACCTGGTGTACGCAGACGACAGCGAAGTCCGTCCACGCGAGGTGCATCTCCGCGAGAGTCGCATCAAGGATGTCGGAGCCGAGGTCCAAGAACGCATCCTTGAGCTTTTCCCCGTCCATGTTGAAGTAGCTGGCCTCTGGATCACGGGGGAAGGCCGACCCTCCCGCCGCCAAGGTACCCACGGACCAATGGCTGCTTCGCGCGGTGAAGCCCATGGCCAGGATTCCTGCCGCCCCGTCTGCAGCTGCGGCGGGATCAACCGCGGCCTCCAGCAACACTGCTGCGCCGCCGTCGCTCATGGTGTACCCGGGGAAGCTGGAGGCGAACGTCGGGAAGTCCGGCACCGACCACCGCACCGCCCGGGAAGGCGACTCCCCCGTGACCACCAGAACCCTCCCATAGCGCCCTCCGGCGATCAAAGCGTCGGCAACCTCCATACCGTTGAGGAAACTGTTGCAGGCGTTCTTGACGTCCATCACAGGGCATGAAAGTCCCAGTTTCGCTGCCACCATGTGTCCCGTAGCTGGTTCAACCATGTCCTGGCTGGCAGAGGCAAAGACCAGCAGGTCCACGTCAGGTGCCTGCAATCCGCATTCCGCCAGGACCTTGGCAGCGGCGTTGGCGGCCAGATCCGACGCCTGCTCCGTCGGGGACATGACACTCCTGGAGCGGATTCCCGTGACCCGGCCGATCAGACCCGTCGGCACGCGGAAGCCAGGGCTGGATTCGGCAATGCGGCGTTCGACGGCGGCCGTATCCAGCCGCGTCGGTGGCAGGTAGACCTCAAGCCCCGAAATCCGGCTACGTCCTGACAGAGCTGTCTGCATGCGCTTCCCCCAAGAATGTGCCGCCTCAACGAAAAAGGGTGTGTCCCGCACCCATGGTACGGGACACACCCTTCACTCCAGCTCCGGTTCCCCGGCTATGTGGAAAAACGCTAGACAGCCTTGGCCGACTCGATGGCTGTGAGCACGCGGTCGGTAACTTCATCGATACCGCCGATGCCATCCACCTGAGTAAGGATGCCGCGCTCAGCGTACTTGGCCACAACGGCTTCGGTCTGCTCGTGGTAGAGGTCAAGACGGTGACGGATCACGGCCTCGTTGTCGTCCGAACGTCCCGTTTCCTTGGCACGGCCCAGAAGGCGTGCAACCAGTTCTTCGTCATCCGCGGTCAGCTGGAGCACGACGTCGAGCTCCTGCTCACCCTCAGCGAGGATCTGGTCGAGGTAGTCAACCTGCGCGGTGGTGCGCGGGTAGCCGTCGAGCAGGAAGCCGTTCTCGACATCGCTCTGGCTCAGTCGATCGCGAACCATGTTGTTCGTGACGCTGTCCGGAACGAAGTCACCGGCGTCCATGTACTTCTTGGCTTCGATACCCAAGGGCGTTTCACCCTTGACGTTGGCACGGAAGATGTCGCCGGTGGAGATGGCGACTACGCCGAGGCGCTCCGAAATCCGCTCAGCCTGCGTACCCTTGCCCGAACCGGGAGGTCCAATGATCAGCATTCTCGTCATCGCAAAAGCCCTTCGTAGTGACGTTGTTGTAGCTGCGCATCAATCTGCTTGACGGTTTCCAGGCCGACACCCACCATGATCAGGATTGACGTGCCACCGAACGGGAAGTTCTGGTTGGCATTGATCAGGACGAGTGCAACCAGTGGAATCAACGCCACGAAGCCCAGGTAGAGGGCTCCAGGCAAAGTAATCCTGGAAAGCACGTACTGCAGGTAGTCCGCGGTCGGTTTACCCGCCCGGATGCCCGGAATGAACCCGCCGTACTTCTTCATGTTGTCCGACACTTCTTCAGGGTTGAAGGTGATGGCTACGTAGAAGTAGGTGAAGAACACGATCATGGCGAAGTAAAGCGCCATGTAGATGGGATGGTCGCCACGGGTGAGGTTGTTGTTGATCCACTCAACCCACGGGGCCATCTGCTCCCCTGGCTTCGGCTGGTTGAACTGCGAAATCAAGCCGGGCAGGTACAGCATGGAGGAAGCGAAGATGACGGGCACGACGCCGGCCATGTTCACCTTGATGGGAATGTAGGTGCTGGTGCCGCCCACGGTGCGACGACCAATCATGCGCTTGGCATACTGCACCGGAACACGGCGCTGCGACTGCTCCACGAAGACCACCAGGGCCACCGTAAGCAGGCCGATGGCAAGAACGATGAAGAAGGTTCCCGGGCCCTTGGTCTCCCAGATGGAGCCAAGTGAGCGGGGGAAGCCGGCTGCGATCGAGGTGAAGATCAGCAGCGACATGCCGTTGCCGACGCCGCGCTCGGTGACGAGCTCGCCCATCCACATGATCAGGCCCGTGCCCGCTGTCAGCGTGATGATGAGCAGAAGGGTGGTAATGATGCTCTCATCGGGGATGATCGGCAGGTTGCAGCCGGGCAGCAACTGACCCGAGCGAGCCAAGGAGACCAGGGTTGTGGCGTTCAGCAGGCCCAGTGCGATGGTGAGGTACCGGGTGTACTGCGTCAGCTTGGACTGCCCCGATGAGCCCTCTTCGTACAGCTGCTGGAACCGGGGAATAACCACCCGGAGCAACTGCACGATGATGCTCGCCGTGATGTAGGGCATGATGCCCAAGGCAAAGATCGAGACCTGCAGCAACGCGCCGCCGCTGAACAAGTTCACCAGCTGGTAGATGCCCTGCGAGGTGTCACCGTTGTTCAAGCATTGCTGGACATTCTGGTAGTTCACACCAGGCGAGGGGATGAAAGCTCCCAAGCGGAAGATTGTGATGATTCCCAGCGTGAACAACAACTTGCGTCGCAAATCAGGCGTCCGAAACGCCCGGCCGAATGCGCTTAGCAAGCGTCCTCCTGAGTAGAAAGTACAAGGATGTGGTCGGGCTCAATGAAACCCAACAACCGAGTCTAACTGCTTGTGACGCCGTCGGAATAATCGAGAGTCCACAACCACCAAAAAAATCCCGGTATCCGGGGCCGAAGCCCCGCATACCGGGATTCTTTGTTACAGCGGGCTGATGCCCCACAAACCCTTAGAGGGCGGTGGTGGATCCGCCTGCTGCGGCAATCTTTTCCGCAGCGCTGGAAGAGAATGCGTGCACGGTGACGTCAACCTTGACGGTGATGTCGCCGGTGCCGAGCACCTTTACGGGCTGGTTCTTGCGAACGGCACCCTTCTCTACCAGGGACTCAACGGTGACGGTGCCACCTTCCGGGAACAGCTCGTTGAGCTTCTCCAGGTTTACAACCTGGAATTCAACCCGGAACGGGTTCTTGAAGCCGCGCAGCTTCGGCAGGCGCATGTGCAGCGGCAGCTGGCCGCCGGCAAAGCCAGCCTTTACCTGGTAGCGGGCCTTCGTACCCTTGGTACCGCGACCAGCGGTCTTACCCTTGGAGCCTTCACCACGACCAACACGGGTCTTGGCTGTCTTGGCACCCGGGGCGGGACGCAGGTGGTGGACCTTCAGAGTGTTCTGCTTCTCAGCAGCCTCTGCGGCGGTCTTGTTCTCTGCCATTACTTCGCCTCCTCTACATTCACGAGGTGCGGAACCGTGTTCAGCATGCCAACGGTCACGGCGTCAGCGGTACGGACAACGGTGTGTCCGATGCGCTTCAGGCCGAGGGACCGAAGGGTGGCGATCTGGTTCTGCTTGGCGCCGATGACGCCCTTGATCTGGGTGATCTCCAACTTGGCGTCGGAGGGAGTCAGGTTCTTAGCCATGACTAAACACCTGCCTTCTGGTTCTGGAGCGCGCGCACCAGAGCAGCAGGAGCAACCTCGTCCAGCGGCAGGCCACGGCGGGCAGCCACGGAAGCGGGCTCTTCGAGCTGCTTCAGAGCGGCAACGGTCGCGTGAACGATGTTGATCGCGTTGGAAGAACCGAGCGACTTGGAGAGGATGTCGTGGATACCCACGCACTCCAATACCGCGCGGACCGGACCACCGGCGATAACACCGGTACCGGCGGAAGCCGGACGCAGCAGGACAACGCCTGCAGCAGCCTCACCCTGCACACGGTGCGGGATGGTGTTGCCAACGCGGGGAACGCGGAAGAAGGACTTCTTGGCCTCTTCTACGCCCTTTGCGATAGCAGCGGGAACTTCCTTGGCCTTGCCGTAGCCGACGCCGACCATGCCGTTGCCGTCACCGACGACGACGAGTGCGGTGAAGCTGAAGCGACGACCACCCTTGACGACCTTGGCAACGCGGTTGATGGTGACAACGCGCTCTACGAACTGGCTCTTCTCGGCTTCACGACCGCCGTCGCGGCCACCACGGCCACCACGGTCGCCGCGGCCCTGGCCACGGTCGCCACGCTCGCCGCGACGTCCGCCGCGGCGGTCATCGGTAGCGGGTGCGGTCTCAGTTGCTTCAGCAGCTACAGCTTCAGTCACCTGAATGTCCTTTTCGTTATTTTCAACGGTCACAGTGCCAGCCCACCTTCGCGAGCACCGTCAGCGACGGCGGCGATGCGGCCGTGGTACTTGTTACCGCCACGGTCGAAGACAACAGCTTCGACGCCTGCAGCCTTTGCACGCTTGGCAACGAGCTCGCCGACTCGCTTGGCCTTGGCAGTCTTGTCTCCGTCAAGTGCACGAAGGTCAGCTTCCAGAGTGGAAGCGTAAGCCACGGTTACACCCTTGCTGTCATCGACAACCTGGACGAACATGTGGCGTGCCGAACGGTTGACGACCAGACGAGGACGTGCAGCCGTACCGGTGATGCGCTTGCGGATACGAAGCTGGCGACGGTTGCGTGCAGCCGACTTGCTCTTGTTCGTACGCTTCTTGTTAATTGCGATGGCCATGGTTTACTTACCAGCCTTTCCGACCTTGCGGCGGATGACTTCGCCGGCGTAACGGACACCCTTGCCCTTGTAGGGGTCGGGCTTGCGCAGCTTGCGAATGTTGGCAGCAACCTCGCCGACCTGCTGCTTGTTGATACCCGCAACAGAGAGCTTGGTCGGACCCTCTACTACGAAGGTGATGCCTTCGGGTGCAGAGACGTTAACCGGGTGGCTGTAGCCCAGAGCGAACTCCAGGTCAGAACCCTTTGCCTGAACGCGGTAACCGGTACCAACGATTTCAAGCTTCTTCTCGTAGCC
The DNA here is from genome assembly GCF_049315185.1 of Paenarthrobacter sp. C1. Taxonomy (NCBI): domain Bacteria; kingdom Bacillati; phylum Actinomycetota; class Actinomycetes; order Micrococcales; family Micrococcaceae; genus Paenarthrobacter; species Paenarthrobacter sp. C1. The sequence continues at coordinate 3,436,426 of NZ_CP186052.1, forward strand.
CTCGGTAACGCCCTGGATCATGTTGGCGATCAGGGTGCGGGTCAGGCCGTGCAGCGAACGCGAGTTGCGCTCGTCGTTCGGGCGGGTGACCGTGAGAGTGTTCTCTTCCAGGGAGACCTCGATCGGGCTGGCCACAGTGTGGCTCAGCTCGCCTTTGGAACCCTTGACGCTGATGACGGAGCCATCGAGCTTGACCTCAACTCCGGCAGGAACGGTGATGGGGAGACGTCCAATACGTGACATTATTCTCTTCCTTTCCCGTTACCAGACGTACGCGAGGACTTCGCCGCCCACGCCCTTCTTGCCGGCCTGCTTGTCAGTCAGGAGGCCGGAAGAGGTGGACAGGATTGCGATACCCAGGCCACCCAGCACGTGAGGCAGGTTGGTGGACTTCGCGTAAACGCGGAGACCCGGCTTGGAGATGCGGCGGACGCCAGCGATGGAACGCTCGCGGTTCGGACCGAACTTCAGGTCGATGGTCAGCTTCTTGCCAACCTCGGCGTCCTCTTCCTTCCAGCCGGCAATGTAGCCTTCAGCCTTCAGGATGTCGGCAACGCGTGCCTTCAGTTTGCTGTACGGCATGGACACGGTGTCGTGGTATGCCGAGTTTGCATTGCGCAGACGCGTGAGCATGTCTGCGACAGGATCTGTCATAGTCATTTGGGCTATAGCCCTTCCTCGTACCGGTTTCCGCTGCGCTTGCCCTTACGAGCCTGCGCGGTCGGACCTGTCACGTAGTTAGTTTTCGGTCTTGAACGGGAAACCAAGCGCCTTGAGCAGCGCGCGGCCTTCGTCGTCGGTCTTGGCGGTGGTGACAACCGTGATGTCCATGCCGCGTACGCGGTCGATGGAGTCCTGGTCGATTTCGTGGAACATAACCTGCTCGGTCAGACCGAAGGTGTAGTTGCCGTTACCGTCGAACTGCTTGCCGTTGAGGCCGCGGAAGTCACGGATACGCGGCAGAGCCAGCGAAACCAGACGATCCACGAATTCCCACATGCGGTCTCCACGCAGAGTTGCGTGTGCACCGATCGGCATGCCTTCGCGCAGCTTGAACTGTGCGATCGACTTGCGGGCCTTGGTTACCTGCGGCTTCTGGCCGGTGATGAGGGTGAGGTCGCGGACAGCGCCGTCGATCAGCTTGGAGTCCTTGGCGGCATCTCCAACACCCATGTTCACAACAACCTTCACCAGGCGGGGAACCTGGTTCACGTTCGCGTAGTTGAATTCGTCCTGCAGCGACTTCTTGATGGTCTCTGCGTACTTCGTCTTCAGACGCGGAACGATCTTGTTTGCGACAGTGGTCTCAGACAGTGTTTCACTCATCAGATGTCCTTCCCGGTGGCCTTGGACACGCGGATACGGACGGTCTTGGTAGCGCCATCCTTCTCAACGGTGTCGAGACGGAAACCAACACGGGTCGGCTTCTTGGTCGACGGGTCAACCAGAGCAACGTTGGAAACGTGGATCGGGGCCTCAACGACCTCGATGCCACCGGTCTTGGTGCCGCGCTGCGACTGACCGACCTTGGTGTGCTTGGTGACGCGGTTGATTCCCTCTACCAGCACGCGGTTGGTGGCCGGGAATACGCGCAGGACCTTGCCCTGCTTGCCGCGGTCGCCGCCGCGTTCCTGCTTGGCGCCGGTGATGACCTGAACGAGGTCACCCTTCTTGATCTTAGCCATGGACTAAAGCACCTCCGGGGCCAGCGAAACGATCTTCATGAACTTCTTGTCGCGAAGTTCACGACCAACCGGGCCGAAGATACGGGTACCGCGGGGGTCACCGTCGTTCTTCAGGATCACAGCTGCGTTTTCGTCAAACTTGATGTAGGAACCATCCGCACGGCGGCGTTCCTTCTTGGTACGAACGATGACAGCCTTGACGACGTCACCCTTCTTTACGTTGCCGCCGGGGATAGCGTCCTTGACGGTGGCGACGATGACGTCGCCGATGCCTGCGTAGCGACGACCGGATCCACCGAGAACGCGAATGGTAAGGATTTCCTTAGCACCCGTGTTGTCGGCGACCTTGAGTCGCGACTCCTGCTGAATCAATTTCTACTCCTTGCGTCGCGCCGGTTCTCAGACCGAAATCATGCATACGGAATGAGCCTTGCGGAACGGTTGATCGGGGTGTCTCTTGACCTGCCTGGATTTTGCCAGAACAGGCCTAAACGCCCGTGCCACAAGCATCAGCTTCCCTTGCAGAAAACTCTGCGCGGGGCAGTATGCAGCGGCACGATTGTTTACGAGGTAGTGGACGACGCACAAGTGGCGCCATACAAACTCAATATCCTAGCACGTTCAGGGCCAGTAACCGAACCGGCCGGGAAAGCGGAAAGGCCCGCATTCCATAGGGAATGCGGACCTTTCCAGTGAATCTCTGCCAGGCGTGCCCGGCGTCGGATTTACTTGGCCTTTTCGAGGATCTCCACCAGACGCCACCGCTTGGTAGCGGACAGCGGGCGGGTCTCAGAGATGAGAACGAGGTCGCCGATGCCGGCGGTGTTCTCTTCGTCGTGAGCCTTGATCTTCGAGGTGCGGCGAATAACCTTGCCGTACAGAGCGTGCTTTACGCGGTCTTCAACCTGAACAACGATGGTCTTTTCCATCTTGTCAGAGACAACGTAGCCGCGACGCGTCTTACGGTAACCGCGCTGTTCAGCGCTGGCTGCTGCTTCCGTCACAGTTTCCTTCTCGCTCACTTGGCGTCCTCTCCAGCTTCAACCTCGGCCTTTTCAGCCTTGGCAGCCTTCTTGGACTTCTTTTCTTCCTTGGCTTCCACAACCGGTGCGGCAACCTCGGCACGAATGCCCAGCTCGCGCTCACGGAGAACGGTGTAGATGCGTGCGATGTCCTTCTTTACCGCGCGCAGGCGACCGTGGTTCTCCAGCTGTCCGGTGGCGGACTGGAAACGCAGGTTGAACAGCTCTTCCTTGGACTTGCGGAGTTCTTCAACGAGACGCTCGTTGTCGAAACCGTCCAGCTGTGCGGGTGCGAGATCCTTCGACCCTACTGCCATTTCTATTCACCACCTTCGCGACGCACAATGCGTGCCTTCAACGGCAGCTTGTGGATTGCCAGGCGCAGGGCCTCGCGAGCTACCTCTTCATTGACACCGGAGAGTTCGAAGAGAACCCGGCCCGGCTTGACGTTTGCGACCCACCATTCCGGAGAACCCTTACCGGAACCCATACGGGTTTCAGCAGGCTTCTTCGTCAGCGGACGGTCCGGGTAGATGTTGATCCAGACCTTGCCGCCACGCTTGATGTGGCGGGTCATCGCGATACGAGCGGACTCGATCTGACGGTTGGTTACGTATGCCGGGCTCAGGGCCTGGATACCGTACTCACCGAAGCTGACCTTGGTGCCGCCCGTAGCAGCGCCGGAACGACCCGGGTGGTGCTGCTTACGGTGCTTGACTCGACGTGGGATAAGCATTTAAGCCTGTCCTCCTTCTGCTGCGGGGGCAGCAGCTTCAGCGGCCGGTGCTTCAACGGCAGCAGGTGCTGCCTCAGCTGCCGGACGGTCGTTACGACGACGGCGGTCGCCACCCGGGCGGCCCGGACGGTCTCCTGCACGGCCACGGGACGGAGCAGCAGCTGCCTGCTGAGCCAGTTCCTTGGCGGTTACGTCACCCTTGTAGATCCAAACCTTCACACCGATGCGGCCGAAGGTGGTCTTGGCTTCGTAGAAGCCGTAGTCGATGTTCGCGCGGAGGGTGTGCAGGGGCACACGGCCTTCGCGGTAGAACTCCGAGCGGGACATTTCTGCGCCACCCAGACGACCCGAGCAAGCAACACGGATGCCCTTGGCACCCGCACGCTGTGCGGACTGCATTGCCTTCTTCATCGCACGGCGGAAAGCCACGCGGGAAGTCAGCTGCTCAGCGATGCCCTGGGCAACAAGCTGTGCTTCCATCTCGGGGTTCTTGACCTCGAGGATGTTCAGCTGGACCTGCTTGCCGGTGAGCTTTTCGAGCTCGCCGCGGATGCGGTCTGCTTCGGCGCCGCGGCGACCGATGACGATGCCCGGGCGTGCCGTGTGGATATCCACGCGGACACGGTCACGGGTGCGCTCGATCTCGACCTTGGCGATGCCGGCGCGCTCCATGCCGGTGGACATGAGCTGACGGATCTTGATGTCCTCGCGGACGAAGTCCTTGTAGCGCTGTCCGGGCTTGGTGCTGTCAGCGAACCAGTGCGAAACGTGGTCGGTGGTGATGCCGAGTCGGAACCCGTGCGGGTTTACTTTCTGTCCCACTTAGCGAGCCTCCTCTTTCTCGGGGGTTGCCACGACCAACGTGATGTGGCTGGTCCGCTTCCTGATGCGGTAGGCGCGGCCTTGGGCACGCGGCTGGAACCGCTTCATGGTCGGGCCTTCATCAACGAATGCTTCGCTGATGAACAGGTCGCTGTCGTCGAATGCAACGCCGTCACGGTCCGCGAGGACACGTGCGTTGGCCATTGCCGACTGAAGTACCTTGAATACCGGCTCCGAAGCTGCCTGGGGGGCAAACTTCAGAATTGCCAGAGCCTCATTCGCTTGCTTACCACGAACAAGGTTGACGACGCGCCGGGCCTTCATAGGCGTTACGCGGATGTGACGCGCAATAGCCTTGGCTTCCATTGCTTTCCTTCTCTCGTCTAAGACGTAAAGTCAGGCGCCTTAGCGGCGCTTGCCCTTACGGTCGTCCTTAACATGGCCGCGGAATGTCCGCGTGGGAGCGAATTCGCCGAGCTTGTGCCCGACCATCGACTCTGTGACAAACACCGGGATGTGCTTGCGTCCGTCGTGTACGGCGATCGTGTGCCCGAGCATGTCGGGGATGATCATCGAACGACGGGACCAGGTCTTGATGACGTTCTTGGTGCCCTTATCGTTTTCCCGTGCGACCTTCACAAAGAGGTGCTGGTCAACGAAAGGACCTTTTTTCAGGCTGCGTGGCATGTGTCCAGGCTCCTATCGCTTGTTCTTGCCAGTACGGCGGCGACGAACAATAAGCTTGTCGCTCTCTTTGTTCGGACGGCGGGTACGGCCCTCAGGCTTGCCGTTCGGGTTAACCGGGTGACGTCCACCGGAAGTCTTACCTTCACCACCACCGTGCGGGTGGTCAACCGGGTTCATGGCTACACCACGGACGGTCGGGCGAACGCCCTTCCAGCGCATGCGGCCGGCCTTGCCCCAGTTGATGTTCGACTGCTCGGCGTTGCCGACCTCGCCGACGGTTGCGCGGCAGCGCACGTCAACGTTGCGGATTTCACCGGAGGGCAGACGCAGCTGGGCGAAACGGCCTTCCTTGGCAACGAGCTGTACCGAAGCACCTGCGGAACGTGCCATCTTGGCGCCGCCACCCGGACGCAGTTCAACTGCGTGGATTACGGTACCAACCGGGATGTTGCGCAGCGGCAGGTTGTTGCCCGGCTTGATGTCAGCGTCGGGGCCAGCCTCGACGAAGTCACCCTGGGACAGCTTGTTGGGGGCGATGATGTAACGCTTGGTGCCATCAACGTAGTGCAGGAGTGCGATGCGAGCCGTGCGGTTCGGGTCGTACTCGATTTCGGCAACGCGGGCGTTGATGCCGTCCTTGTCGTGACGACGGAAGTCGATCAGACGGTACTGGCGCTTGTGCCCACCACCCTTGTGACGGGTGGTGATCTTACCGGAGTTGTTACGGCCGCCGGTCTTGTGCAGCGGACGCAGCAACGACTTTTCCGGAGTCGATCGCGTGATTTCAGCAAAGTCGGCTACGCTCGAGCCGCGACGGCCCGGGGTAGTCGGCTTGTATTTACGGATTCCCATAATTTATTTCCTCGTTAAAGTGGTCTCCGCTACGCGAGCGGACCGCCGAAGATGTCGATTGTGCCTTCTTTGAGGGTGACAATCGCACGCTTGGTGCTCTTGCGCTGTCCCCAGCCGAATTTGGTGCGCTTGCGCTTACCGGCACGGTTGATGGTGTTGATTGAGTCAACTTTGACCGAGAAGATCTTCTCTACGGCCAGCTTGATCTCGGTCTTGTTCGAGCGAGGGTCCACCAGGAAGGTGTACTTGCCTTCGTCGATCAGACCGTAGCTCTTTTCCGAAACGACGGGTGCAAGCACGACGTCGCGCGGATCCTTGATGGTGGTTACGCTCACTTGGAGGCCTCCTCGTTCTTTGCCTTGTCAGCGACGAACGCCTCGAAAGCAGCCTTTGTGAAGACCACGTCGTCGGAGATGAGCACGTCGTAGGTGTTCAGCTGGTCTGCGTACAGAACGTGAACATCCTGGAGGTTGCGCACGGAAAGTGCAGCAACATCGTTGGCGCGCTCGATAACGACGAGCAGGTTCTTGCGCTCAGTGACAGAGCGCAGCGAAGCCAGTGCGTCCTTGGCGGACGGCTTGGTGCCGGCTACCAGTTCAGCGATGACGTGGATGCGTCCGTTGCGGGCGCGGTCAGACAGGGCGCCGCGGAGTGCAGCAGCCTTCATCTTCTTGGGGGTGCGCTGGCTGTAGTCACGAGGTGTCGGACCGTGGACAACGCCACCGCCGGTCATGTGAGGAGCACGGATGGAACCCTGACGGGCGCGGCCGGTGCCCTTCTGCTTGAACGGCTTGCGACCTGCACCGGAAACCTCGGCGCGGGTCTTCGTCTTGTGAGTACCCTGGCGAGCAGCAGCGAGCTGTGCGACGACGACCTGGTGCAGCAGCGGCACGTTGGTCTGGACGTCGAAGATCTCTGCAGGCAGGTCTACCTTGACAGTGCTAGTCATTGAACTAGGCTCCCTTCACGGCGGTGCGTACGAGTACGACCTGGCCGCGGGCACCGGGGACGGCACCCTTGATAAGGAGCAGCGACTTCTCAACGTCAACAGCGTGAACCGTGAGGTTCAGCGTGGTGTGACGCTCGGCGCCCATGCGGCCGGCCATTTTCAGGCCCTTGAAGACGCGGCTCGGGGTGGATGCGCCACCGATGGAGCCAGGCTTACGGTGGTTCTTGTGGGCACCGTGGGAAGCGCCAACGCCGTGGAAGCCGTGACGCTTCATAACACCGGCGAAGCCCTTACCCTTGGAGGTGCCGACGACGTCGATCTTCTGGCCGGCTTCGAAGATCTCAACAGAGAGCTCCTGGCCCAGGTCGTAGGATGCGGCGTCTGCGGTACGCAGTTCGACGACGTGGCGGCGAGGGGTAACGCCAGCCTTTTCAAAGTGACCAGCCAGCGGCTTGGTGACCTTGCGGGGGTCGATCTGGCCGTAGCCGATCTGGACGGCGACATAGCCATCGACATCTGCGTTGCGCAGCTGCGTGATGACGTTGGAGTCAGCCTGGACGACAGTTACCGGGATGAGCTTGTTGTTCTCGTCCCAGACCTGGGTCATGCCGAGCTTCGTGCCCAGCAGGCCCTTTACGTTACGGGTTGCGGTCATAGTCTCTCAGCACCTCCCTAGAGCTTGATTTCGATGTTCACGTCTGCAGGCAGGTCGAGACGCATAAGCGAGTCAACGGCCTTCGGCGTGGGGTCGATGATGTCGATCAGACGCTTGTGAGTACGCATTTCGAAGTGCTCACGGCTGTCCTTGTACTTGTGAGGAGAGCGAATAACGCAGTAAACGTTCTTCTCCGTGGGCAGCGGCACCGGGCCGACTACCGTTGCGCCTGCGCGCGTGACCGTCTCAACGATCTTCCGCGCTGAAACATCAATGACCTCGTGGTCATATGACTTCAGCCGGATGCGGATTTTTTGTCCCGCCATGTCGCCTGACTCTCTTTCAGCTAGTGCTGCTCTAGTTAGGGCTGCTCTGTTTACTTACCTGTTGATGTGGCCGCCGAGGCGTTTGAGGTTTTACCACCACACGCCGCACAAGCTGAATCCGGATATTCCCGGGTTCCTCAACCTGCCGGCGCACCGACCCCCGCGGTCGGGCGTGTCGCGATTTCCACGCAGACTCGACCGCATTCCATGGGGTTCAGGGTTATGTTTGGGCTTCAACCTGGACCCTGACACCCGGCATTATCCGGATCGGGACACGAAGAAGCGCTTGAACAACTCATCCAGTATGGCGGAAATCCGGAGCAAAGGCCAATCGGCCCGCATTGGGCATTGCCCGGCCCCCGCCAACTGGGGATGATGGTGGCATGTCCGTCCAGGATTCAGGCTCAGTGGAAGATCTCGCTGCACGCCTGCGGCCTAGTTTCACGTTGGGGGTAGCGGCGGCCGCCTTCCAGATTGAGGGTTCCCTCACGGCTGATGGACGCGGCCCGTCCGGGTGGGACGCTTTCGCGGAAAAGCCAGGAGCAATCGTCGACGGCGGCTCCCCCACCGTGGCGTGCGACCATTACAACCGCGCGGATGAAGACATAGCCCTGATGCAGGAGCTGGGCGTCGATTCCTACCGTTTGTCATTGTCATGGCCGAGGATCCAACCCGACGGTCGAGGCGCGGTCAACCAGCGCGGCCTGGACTTCTACGACCGCTTGTTGGACAAGCTCCTGGCCGCCGGCATTTCACCCATGGTCACCCTGTACCACTGGGACACCCCGTTGGCCCTTGAGCATGAGGGCGGCTGGATGAACAGGGACACTGCCCAGAGGCTCGCCGAGTATGCCGCTGTGGCCGCACGCCGGTTCGGCGACCGGGTGGACCACTGGGTCACAGTGAACGAGCCCGTTTCCGTTACCCTGCAGGGTTACGCATTGGGTGCGCACGCCCCGGGCCGCCAGCTCCTGTTCGACAGCCTGCCTGCAGCCCATCATCAGCTGCTGGGCCATGGCCTGGCAGTCAAAGCACTCAGGGCAGAGGGGGCTAAGGGCAAGATCGGCCTGTCCAATATGCACTCCCCCGTGCGGCCGGCCAGCAACCGACTCTCGGACCGTCTGATGGCTGAGGCCCTGGACCTGATACTGAACCGCATTTACGCCGACGCGGTCCTTCTTGGCCAATACCCCAAGCCTTCGCTTCCCCTGTGGCCTTGGTTCCGCTCACTGGGTCCCGTGCTCGACGGTGACCTCGAGACAATAAACCAGCCCTTGGATTTCTACGGCTTGAACTACTACTACCCCATCAAGGTGGCTTCCGGGCGGGGGCCTGCCGAGATCCCTACCGGGCAGGCAGAAGAGATGGCCAATATCCCTTTCCACCTTGCCGCCTACCAAGAGTACGAGACCACCGGCTTCGGCTGGCCCGAGGCCCCGGAACAACTCGCCACGGTTCTCCAGGAGATGAAGCAGCGGTACGGGGAGGCCCTGCCACCAATTTTCATCACGGAGGGCGGCGCGAGTTTCCCGGAGCCCGCCCATGTCGACGGACCTGTCCCGGACACCAACCGCATCGCGTATCTGGCTGAGCATCTGGGCCACGCCGTCACCGCGACGGGTCCCGGCGGCGCTGCGGAAGGCGTGGATCTGCGCGGTTATTACGTGTGGACGCTCCTGGACAACTTCGAGTGGGCAGCGGGCTACTCGCAGAGGTTCGGCCTGGTCCACGTGGACTTTGAAACCCTGGAACGGACTCCGAAGGAATCGTTCTACTGGCTCAGGGCGCTGGCTCGCGCGCGTAGCCGCAACGAGTAGCGCAGCCGGGTTAAATCGCTATCGGGTTAAATCGCGACCGGGTTTGACCGCGGGCGCTGGACAGGCAGCCGGCGTCACCGCCCGAAGCTACTGGTTCTTGTTGGCGCGCCGGATGCGCTTGGCACGCTCGATCTCTTGCCGGAAGTTCTTGCGCCCCCACAGCACCCCACCGCCGATGGCCGCTATCACTGCCAGGAAAATCAGGAATTCCACACCGTGCTCCTCTTCGTAGAATCCAACCCTATCGGACGCCACCATAGCCCCGCGAGGACGCCGTGTCATCCGAACCATTGTCGGCGGCCGGGCCCTGGGGACCAGCGGGCGGCTTACGGTTCAAGCGCCACACCGCAAGCACAATGAGGCCCACGGCTACCAGGGCCAGCATTGCGAAGGCATAGGTGCGAAGCGCCCACATGATGCTCAGCACCACGCCGATGGCCCCCCAAGCCACCAGCAGGCGCTCGGCTACGACAAGCCCCACGGCGAGCAGCACCACGTGTGCCACAAGTACATAAAGTTGCTGCCCGGAGCTTCCACCAAAGATGGTGCCCGCGGATGTCAGGGACAGGATCCCGGCTCCGATGCACAGGCGCAGCAGGCCTTCCCCGCGCTGTCCCCTGATGTAGCGCAGTCCTGCCAAAACAGCAGCTGCCACGACGTACCACTGGGCAGTCCAGAACCAGTCGGGGCTGGCACCACCAACGAACAGCAAGGCCCGCTGCAGGGCAGCCACGGCTATCACCCCGGCAAGTTCTCCGGCCAGCCATTTCCCTCGGGGAACTTCAGCCACCACCACTGCGCCCGCAGCCAACACCACCACGAACGCTACCAAGGCAGTCGCGTCGTGGAACATACCCGCCACCGCCGCGGTCGCCAGGCCGGCGACCGCGGTGCCGGCCAGGGATCTCTGGCGCCATAGCTGACGGCGAATCGCAGGCGGGCCAAAGACCTTCGCCGCGTACAAGCCGGCTGCCGTACCTCCGGCGCCCAGAAGCCAGACGGCGTAGTGCGCCCACACGTCCGACGGCAGGTTGCGGAGCAAGCCCTCGACGGCGGGTACCGCGCCTAACAGGGCCGCTGGTGCGGCCGCAGCGTAGAGACGAGGCAGGCGTTCCACGTGGGAGGCAGCGAACAGGACGCCGGCCAGTGTCAGCACCGACAACCCGGTCAGGGCGTAGTCAATGCGCAAGGTCAGCACACCGCCGACGAGAACGAAGGCCAGCGACGACGCCAACCAGAACCAGCGCTCCGCCGCGATCAGGGTCGTCGAGCCAGGCTTTTGGATCCGCGGCGGGAAGGCAATCCGGAAGACAACCAGGCAAGCAGCCAGTCCGAACAAGGCCACGGGCACCTGCGACCCATTCAAGAGCGGCTGGGCCAGCCACGTATAAGAAGGGAATCGAAGCGCCGGCCCCGAAACCAGTACCAGGACCCCGACAGCAGCGGCACCCAGGTATTGGGCGCCACGGAGCCCAAGGAACCGCCAGGCGATAGCCACCGCTGCCGGGACGATGACCAAGCAGGCCATGACCACCCAACGGCCGCCGCCGTCGTAATTCCCGGACGCCAAGTAGGCCAAAGGAAGCAACAGTTGCGCACCCAAGGCGGCCCACGTCGTCGGCTGTTGGAAGGCAACATCAACGTGGCGGTGACGCAGATACAAGGTCACAAGGTGCTGGAGCAGCAGAAGCAGGGCCAGCACGATGGTCACAGCAGCCGACGAGTCCGTAGCGTCCGCCACCACTACGGTGATGAGGGACGCCCCGAGAATCCGAAGCCCCAGCAGATAGGCGCCACGTATGCGGGAATCCCGGGCCAGGCCCATCATGACGGCGCTGCAGCCGGCAAAGATGCCCATGAGGATCTCGACGTCGCGGACGTGCCCGAGCCGAAGCGGCAAAAGCAGTGCCAACGCTGCCGGAGCAAAAATCCAGGCGCCAGCGCGACCACGCAGGGCCACGGTGCACGCCGCCGCAGCGAAAGCGGTGGCGACGGCTGCCACCCCTGCTTGCCAACTGTCCCTGGGCAACCACCTACCCGCTGCCACAGCAAACGACAATGCGGTGGTGGCTCCCGCCATGACCGCGACCGTCACCGCTGCGTCCACCACGGAAGCCCGAGGGAACCTTTGCTGGAACCGGCCTGTCAGGGGGAAAGCCAACTGCAATGCTGCAGCAACTGCTACGACAAGCGGAACGCCAGGGGTCTCCCCCGCGATCTGCAGGTTCCACCCACCACGCAGCGCGTCCACATAGGCAGAGGCCATCAGCACGGTTCCGGCCGCGCGTGCAAGCCACCAGTACCCCTGGCGAGGATTCGCCGACCGGACCCGCAGCGCGGTAACGCCGAAGTATGCGGTTGTTACCAGGAGCACCAAGTTGGCCAATGTGAGTGATACAGCAGCGGCGGCTACGGCACCGGCAACGATGGCAGTGACGGGGGCCAGCACCTCCCCGACGGTTGGCGTCCACGTCTCCCGGCCGGTTCCGACGCCCTCTCCCGAGGGCAAAAGCAGCATTCCGGAGGCCAGCCCCGCGGCCAGGACCAAAAGAACCGCCACCGAAACACTCGGACGCCCCGCGGCGTGGTCAACGAAGGGCAGCAGCAGGAGCGTGGCCATCGCGACGCCCCCGAACACAGCTGCAGTTGCCTGCGGTGCCACAAGCCGGACACCGCGCCGCCTCATTATTGCACTGCCAAGTTCCTGAACGGCCGCCGCAGCAATAAGCGCCAGCAGGGTGTAGGCAGCCCTTTCCTGGCTGTGCTCAAAGATGGCTGCCACAGTGCTGGGGACGGCCGCGGTCAGTGCTATCCGGCCAGCCAGCACCAAGTGCTGACGGTTGGCTGCTGGTCGAAGCAAAGCGGTCAGAAGCCAGTAGGAACCAGCCGCTGCCAAGAGCACGGCAACCGGCAGTGCCCCCAACAGGACTGCGAAGACGAGGCCGGTCCCCGCGACGGCAGCTGGCGCAAAAAGGACAGCGGCGGCGGGCACCGGTCCCCTGGTAAGCCTCCAACCCAACACCATGGAGGTCAGCATGCTCACGTACAGGGGCATCTGGACGGGGAGATCGAAGTTGCCGAAGCCCAGAGCCGCCGTCAGTACGGCAGCGGCCGCCAGTTGCAGGCCCCAGCACGACACCGCGTCATTCCATCGCAGGCGGGGGGCCAGCATGGCGCCACCGAACGCAACCCCCAGTGACTGGACGCCGAGGCAGAGCACCGCCGCCAGCAGCACTGCGCTGACGTCGGCTGTGGCATCCCACACCAGACCCAGGAGGGACAGGGTCAGCGCCGCCCTGGCCGCATAGAAGTGTTGAAGCCTGTACCGGGCGCGGGGCACCAGGACCATCACTGTGAAGTAGCAACCACACATCAGCATCACCAGGGCATACTCACCGTGGGACAAAAGGTGCGGCGTGCAGGTTACTGCCAAGGCCACCAGCGGAACAACATAGGGGTGCAGCACCATCAGGGGGCGCACGTAAAGCGGAGGAATCCAACGTGGACGAAGCAACGCACCCAATGTCAGGACGATGGCAACACCGATGAGCGCAGTAAAATACCACACCAGCGCACCGCCAAGGATGGAGACTCCCGACCATGCGGTGGAGACAACGAAACTGATCGACAAGTAGGCCAGGATCTTGTTGTCCAGCTTGACGGCCGTATACGCATAGACCGCGGTCCCCAGCAAGGAGGTGGCCAGCCAGGCAGCGGGGCCGTTGTGCAGAACGAAGTTGTACATGGCAAGGCCGGTAACGGGAATGAGGGCGAGTCCGGTCCCTACGAAGGCCGTGGCCGCCGGCCGCAGTCGCGGGATCTTCGCATGGATAACCAATCCCGAGACGTAGAACAACGCCGTGATGAACCAGATCCCCGCGAAACGGAACAGTTCCGGAAGGCTGGTTCCTACAAACAGGGCCCCCGCGGCCACCAACAGGAGGCTGGCGACATAGAGGGTGATGTTGATGTTCTGTTGGTCGCGGCGGGCTTTCCTCGCCGCCACCTCTGCAGGCGACTCCCGCACCGGCGGTGGTCCCTGCACCGGGGGCGGACCCTGCACCGGTGGCGGCCCCTGCACCGGGGCTCCTGCCGGCTGGGCCGGCCGCTGATGTACGGGCGCTGGCCCTGCATATGAAGGGCGCCCGGGTGGGAACGGCACAGGGACGCGCTGGGGTGCAACAGTCCCCTGGCTCGTGGGCAGGACGGCGGCAGGCGCAGGCTGTGCCGGTGGCTGTGCACTGCTCCCTTGGCGCTTGGCCTCGGCGTCACGCCAACCTGCCATATGTCCGGCCAGGTAGCCCGCCTGGTACTGGGCGCTCGGCATCCCGGGGCGGGCGCCATCGCGAAGCGCCGCCCGGCGCCCTTGGCTCCGGCCCAATGCATTGCCGACCACTCCGGCTATGGCAAGAAGCATCACGATCAGCAGGGCGTTCATTGCGACTCCTCGGTATCACCGGCATAGGGCGTCAACCAGTGTTTTATCCATTCGATAGATAAATAATAGCAAAGAAGAACCCCACCACAGAAGCGGTGGGGTTCTTCCGAGCAAACTACCGGCTGGGCCGGGAGATCACCGATCTACAAGCAGTGACTACTTGATGATCTTGGTGACACGTCCCGAACCAACGGTGCGGCCGCCTTCGCGGATAGCGAAGCCGAGGCCCTCTTCCATAGCGATCGGCTGGATGAGCGCAACGGTCATCTCAGTGTTGTCGCCAGGCATAACCATTTCCGTGCCTTCCGGCAGGGTGATAACGCCGGTTACGTCCGTGGTACGGAAGTAGAACTGCGGGCGGTAGTTGGAGTAGAACGGGTTGTGACGTCCGCCTTCGTCCTTGGAAAGGATGTAGACGTTTGCCTCGAAGTCGGTGTGCGGGGTGATGGAACCCGGCTTGACGACAACCTGGCCACGCTCGACATCGTCGCGCTTGAGACCGCGGAGCAGGAGGCCACAGTTCTCGCCGGCCCATGCTTCGTCGAGCTGCTTGTGGAACATCTCGATACCGGTAACCGTGGTCTTCTGGATCGGGCGGATGCCAACGATCTCGACCTCGGAGTTGATGGCGAGGGTTCCACGCTCGGCGCGGCCCGTAACAACGGTTCCACGACCGGTGATCGTGAAGACGTCTTCGATCGGCATCAGGAACGGCTTGTCGCGGTCACGTACGGGGTCCGGAACGGACTCGTCGACAGCTGCCATCAGGTCCTGGACGGACTTGACCCAAACCGGGTCGCCTTCCAGAGCCTTGAGACCGGAAACGCGAACAACCGGAGCCTCATCGCCATCGAAGCCCTGCGAGCTCAGGAGCTCACGAACTTCCATTTCGACGAGGTCGAGGAGTTCTTCGTCATCAACCATGTCGGACTTGTTCAGTGCGACCAGCAGGTAGGGAACACCAACCTGGCGGGCGAGCAGAACGTGCTCACGGGTCTGAGCCATCGGACCATCGGTTGCAGCAACCACGAGGATTGCGCCGTCCATCTGGGCAGCACCGGTGATCATGTTCTTGATGTAGTCAGCGTGACCGGGGGCGTCTACGTGTGCGTAGTGGCGCTTCTCGGTCTGGTACTCCACGTGGGAGATGTTGATGGTAATACCGCGCTGGCGCTCTTCCGGAGCGGAGTCGATCGACGCGAAGTCGCGCTGCTCGTTGAGATCCGGGTACTGGTCGTACAGCACCTTGGAAATGGCGGCAGTCAGCGTCGTCTTACCGTGGTCAACGTGACCAATGGTGCCGATGTTGACGTGCGGCTTAGTCCGCTCGAACTTTGCCTTTGCCACAGGTTCCTCCTAGAACGATTTCAAGTGAAGTGCTCCTCGGCCGCGCTTTTCGCGGCAGAAACTTTAGCAAGTCTACTTGGGGGCTTGGTTTTGGTGAAATTGCAGATTCAGGAACCAATGATAGTTCCTAGAGCCTGTTTGCGCAGGGGCCGGGCTGCGGCTCTCGCCACAGCCCCGCCTCAAGCGCTTAGATGCCTTCCCGATACCGGAATTGCATCCGTTACCGGGAGATTACTCGCCGCGGGTTTTCTGGATGATCTCGTCGGCTACTGCCTTCGGGACCTCCGCGTAGCTGTTGAACGTCATGGAGTACACGGCGCGACCCTGTGTCTTGGACCGCAGGTCACCGATGTAGCCGAACATGCCGGACAGCGGAACGTGTGCACGGATAACCTTCACACCTGCTGCGTCCTCCATGGACTGCATCTGGCCACGGCGGGCGTTCAGGTCACCAATAACATCACCCATGTATTCCTCAGGTGTGCGGACCTCAACATCCATCAGCGGTTCAAGCAGAACAGGGTTCGCCTTGCGTGCAGCTTCCTTGAAAGCCATACGTCCGGCGATCTTGAACGCCATTTCCGAGGAGTCAACATCGTGGGACGCGCCGTCGATCAGCGTGGCCTTGATGCCGACAACCGGGTAACCGGCCAGGACGCCGTCGTTCAGTGCATCCTGGATACCGGCGTCGACAGACGGGATGTATTCGCGCGGAACGCGGCCACCAGTGACCTTGTTCTCGAACTCGTACAGTTCGCCCGAAGAGGTGTCCATCGGTTCGATCGCAATCTGGATCTTTGCGAACTGACCCGAACCACCGGTCTGCTTCTTGTGCGTGTAGTCATGACGCTCGACTGCGCGCTTGATGGTTTCACGGTAAGCAACCTGCGGCTTGCCGACGTTTGCCTCGACCTTGAATTCGCGGCGCATGCGGTCCACCAGGATGTCCAGGTGGAGCTCGCCCATGCCGGCGATGATGGTCTGGCCCGTGTCTTCGTTGAGGGAGACCTGGAAGGTCGGGTCCTCGGCGGAGAGCTTCTGGATGGCCGTGGAGAGCTTCTCCTGGTCACCCTTGGTGTTGGGCTCGATGGCAACCGAGATCACGGGCTCCGGGAAGCTCATGGACTCGAGGACGATCTGGTTGTTGGCATCACACAGGGTGTCACCCGTGGTGGTGTCCTTCAGACCGATGGCTGCGTAGATGTGGCCCGCGGTAGCGCCTTCAACAGGCATTTCCTTGTTGGCGTGCATCTGGAACAGCTTGCCGATACGTTCCTTCTTGCCCTTGGTGGAGTTAACCACCTGGGCGCCGGCCTCAACGTGACCGGAGTACACGCGGACGAAGGTCAGCTGTCCGAAGAACGGGTGCGCAGCAATCTTGAAGGCGAGGGCCGAGAACGGCTCGTCTGCAGACGGCTTACGGGTCAGTTCCTTCTCTTCGTCGCGGGGATCGTGACCGATCATCGGCGGGACGTCGAGCGGGTTCGGCAGGTAGTCGACAACAGCGTCAAGCATCGGCTGTACACCGCGGTTCTTGAAGGCAGAGCCACAGAACACGGGGTAGAGCTCGGAGTTGATGGTCATCTTGCGGATGCCGGCCTTGAGTTCCTCAAGGGTGAGTTCTTCACCTTCGAGGTACTTCTCCATGAGTTCTTCGGAAGCCTCGGCCACAGTCTCAACGAGCTGTGCGCGGTACTCTTCGGCCTTGGCCTGGAGGTCCGCCGGGATTTCCTGCACTTCGTAGGAAGCGCCCATGGTGACGTCACCCTTTGCGTCGCCAGGCCAAACCAGGGCGCGCATTTCGAGGAGGTCAACCACACCGATGAAGTCGTTCTCGGCACCGATCGGCAGCTGCATGACCAGCGGCTTGGCACCAAGGCGGGAAATGATGGTGTCTACGGTGAAGTAGAAGTCGGCACCCAGCTTGTCCATCTTGTTGACGAAGCAGATACGCGGAACGTTGTACTTGTCAGCCTGGCGCCAAACAGTCTCGGACTGCGGCTCCACGCCTTCCTTGCCGTCGAACACTGCGACTGCGCCGTCGAGGACACGCAGGGAGCGCTCAACCTCGACCGTGAAGTCCACGTGGCCCGGGGTATCGATGATGTTGATCTGGTTCTGGTTCCAGAAGCAAGTCACGGCGGCAGACGTGATGGTGATGCCGCGTTCCTTTTCCTGTTCCATCCAGTCAGTCGTCGAGGCGCCGTCGTGCGTCTCGCCGATCTTGTGGTTCACACCCGTGTAGAACAGGATGCGCTCGGTAGTGGTGGTCTTGCCGGCATCGATGTGGGCCATGATGCCGATATTGCGGACCTTGTTAAGGTCGGTAAGCACGTCCTGTGCCACGGGGTCTCCCTTTCGGATGGACTACACGTCCGCCGCCGGCTCGGTGGAGCCGGCGGCGTTCGGGAAGTTTTACCAGCGGTAGTGTGCGAAGGCCTTGTTCGACTCGGCCATCTTGTGGGTGTCTTCGCGACGCTTGACAGCGGCACCGAGACCGTTGGAGGCATCCAGGATTTCGTTCTGGAGGCGCTCGGTCATGGTCTTCTCCCGGCGGGCCTTGGAGTAGCCCACGAGCCAACGCAGAGCGAGGGCGGTGGAGCGGCCCGGCTTGACCTCAACCGGAACCTGGTAGGTGGCGCCACCAACGCGGCGTGAACGCACCTCGAGGGAAGGCTTGACGTTGTCCATGGCCTTCTTGAGAGCGGCAACGGGGTCGCCGCCGGACTTGGCACGTGCACCTTCGAGTGCGCCGTAAACGATGCGCTCTGCGGTGGACTTCTTGCCGTCAACCAGAACCTTGTTGATCAGCTGAGTGACCAACGGGGAGCCGTAAACGGGATCGGAAACTAGCGGCCGCTTCGGGGCCGGACCCTTGCGAGGCATATTACTTCTTCTCCATCTTTGCGCCGTAACGGCTGCGGGCCTGCTTGCGGTTCTTGACACCCTGGGTGTCGAGTGCGCCGCGGACGATCTTGTAGCGGACACCCGGAAGGTCCTTCACACGACCACCACGGACGAGCACGATGGAGTGCTCCTGGAGGTTGTGGCCAACACCGGGGATGTAAGCGGTAACTTCCACGCCACCGTTGAGGCGCACACGTGCCACCTTACGGAGAGCCGAGTTCGGCTTCTTGGGGGTGGTGGTGTAAACGCGGGTGCAAACACCGCGGCGCATCGGGCTGCCCTTCAGCGCGGGAGCCTTGGTCTTGGAGACCTTCGGCGTGCGGCCCTTGCGGACCAGCTGGTTAATCGTAGGCACTTTCGTGTTCTCCGTTGTTTGATCTCTGCCCCCACACACAGGCGCCAGCCGGTGTAAACGTGGGAACTTTGGCGTTGCTCGTGCAGCCGGCCGAAACTCCGGTAGGCGTGCAAAAGTGCGGCATTCGTTGCGCATGTTGCCCGCAACCCGGAAACAGGCTCCACCCAGCACCATGAGAACAAAACCAAAATGATGCTGCGGCGGCCTTCATCCACTGCCACACAGAACAATTACAGAAAGTCTAGCACGGCTTGATCTGGAGCCTTAATCGGGTGTATGGAGGACGACGGCGGCAGGTGACTGCCGCCGTCGTCGCCCCGCTCCCCCGGGTACCCGGGGAAAAGCGACGTTAACGGGCCAGGCCCCGCACTCGAAAGTGCGGGGCCTGACCGTCATAACGCCGACTGCCGCTTCTAGCGGAAGTCGTTGCCGAGATCGTAGTCATCCAGCGGGATGGCGTGGAACTCGGGAGCGCCGTCGCCACCCAGGGCGTCATAGGAGAAGTCGGTGAAAGCGCTGGGGCCCGTGAACAGGCTTGCCTTTGCTTCTTCCGTCGGCTCCACAGTGACCTCTGTGTAGCGGGGCAGACCCGTACCAGCCGGGATGAGCTTACCGATGATGACGTTTTCCTTCAGGCCGAGCAGAGGATCGCTCTTGCCTTCCATGGCCGCCTGCGTCAGGACGCGGGTGGTCTCCTGGAAGGAAGCTGCCGACAGCCAGGACTCGGTAGCCAAGGAAGCCTTGGTGATACCCATGAGTTCCGGACGACCCGAAGCCGGGGACTTGCCCTCGGACACGACGCGGCGGTTCTCGTCTTCGAAGCGGGCGCGCTCTGCAAGCTCACCGGGGAGCAAGTCGGAGTCGCCGGACTCGATGACGGTCACGCGGCGCAGCATCTGGCGGACGATAACCTCGACGTGCTTGTCGTGGATACCAATACCCTGGCTGCGGTAAACGCCCTGCACTTCGTCCACGAGGAACTTCTGTGCGGCACGCGGGCCCATGATGCGCAGAACCTGCTTCGGGTCCACCGGACCGTTGATCAGTTTCTGGCCGACGCTGACGTGCTCGCCATCCTCGATGAGGAGGCGGGAACGGCGCAGCACCGGGTAGGCGATCTCTTCGGAACCATCGTCCGGAGTGATGACCAGGCGCATCTGGCGCTCGGACTCTTCGATGGTGATGCGGCCGGCTGCTTCAGCAATCGGTGCGACACCCTTCGGAGTACGGGCTTCGAAGAGCTCCTGGATACGGGGCAGACCCTGGGTGATGTCGTCGCCACCACCGGCGGAAACAGCACCACCGGTGTGGAACGTACGCATGGTCAGCTGGGTACCGGGTTCACCGATGGACTGCGCGGCGATGATGCCAACAGCCTCGCCGATGTCAACGGTCTTGCCGGTGGCCAGCGAACGGCCGTAGCAGAGCGCGCAGGTGCCGACCTTGGACTCACAGGTGAGTACGGAGCGGACCTTGACCTCGGTGATGCCTGCAGCCAGCAGCTGGTCGATGACGACGTCGCCGCAGTCGGTGCCGCCGGCAGCCAGGACGTTGCCCTGGGCATCGACGACGTCGACAGCCAGCGTACGTGCGTAGGCGCTGTTCTCGACGTTCTCGTCCAGGACGAGCTCACCGTTGGAATCCGGCACGGCGATCGGGGTGACCAGACCGCGCTCAGTGCCACAGTCCTCTTCACGGACGATGACGTCCTGCGAAACGTCCACCAGACGACGGGTCAGGTAACCCGAGTTGGCGGTACGCAGAGCGGTATCGGCCAGACCCTTACGGGCACCGTGCGTGGCGATGAAGTATTCCAGAACCGACAGGCCCTCGCGGTAGGAGGACTTGATCGGGCGAGGAATGATCTCACCCTTCGGGTTGGCCACAAGACCACGGATACCCGCGATCTGGCGGACCTGCATCCAGTTACCACGTGCACCGGAGGACACCATGCGGTTGATGGTGTTCATCGGGGACAGGCTGTCGCGCATCGCCTGGGCGATCTCGTTGGTTGCCTTGTTCCAGATCTCGATCAGTTCCTGGCGACGCTCGTCGTCGTCGATCAGGCCCTTGTCGTACTGGCCCTGGATCTTGGCAGCCATGTTCTCGTAACCAGCCAGGATGGCGGGCTTGGAAGTCGGCACCTCGATGTCGGAGATTGCCACAGTGACACCCGAACGGGTGGCCCAGTAGAAACCGGCATCCTTCAGGTTATCCAGCGTTGCCGCCGTAACAACCTTCGGGTAGCGCTCTGCAAGGTCGTTGACGATCCGGGACAGTTCGCCCTTGTCGGCAACAGCCTCAACCCAGGGGTAATCCTCAGGCAGCGTCTGGTTGAAGATGACCTGGCCGAGGGAGGTTTCAACGAGAGCCGGCTGACCGGGCTCCCAACCTTCCGGAGCTTCCCAACCTGCGTACGGCACGAAGTCGTCCAGGCGGATCTTGACCTGGGAGTTCAGGTGCAGCTCACGGGCGTCGTACGCCATGATTGCTTCCGAAACCGAGGAGAAGATACGGCCTTCGCCGGCAGAACCGACACGCTTGGTGGTCAGGTGGTAGAGACCGATGATCATATCCTGCGAAGGCAGGGTCACCGGGCGGCCATCGGACGGCTTCAGGATGTTGTTCGAGGACAGCATCAGGATGCGTGCTTCGGCCTGGGCTTCCGGGCTCAGCGGCAGGTGGACTGCCATCTGGTCGCCGTCGAAGTCAGCGTTGAAGGCGCCACAAACCAGCGGGTGAAGCTGGATTGCCTTGCCTTCCACAAGCTGCGGTTCGAAGGCCTGGATGCCGAGGCGGTGCAGGGTAGGTGCACGGTTGAGCAGCACCGGGTGTTCGGTGATGATCTCTTCCAGCACGTCCCAGACCTGCGGACGGTAACGCTCAACCATGCGCTTCGCCGACTTGATGTTCTGGGCGTGGTTGAGGTCAACCAGGCGCTTCATCACGAACGGCTTGAAGAGCTCCAGGGCCATCTGCTTGGGCAGACCACACTGGTGCAGCTTCAGCTGCGGACCGACAACGATGACCGAACGGCCGGAGTAGTCGACGCGCTTGCCGAGCAGGTTCTGGCGGAAGCGGCCCTGCTTGCCCTTGAGCATGTCGCTCAGGGACTTCAGGGGACGGTTGCCCGGACCCGTGACGGGGCGGCCACGACGGCCGTTGTCGAAGAGGCTGTCAACAGCTTCCTGAAGCATGCGCTTCTCGTTGTTGACGATGATCTCCGGAGCACCCAGGTCAAGCAGTCGCTTGAGGCGGTTGTTGCGGTTGATCACACGACGGTAGAGGTCGTTGAGGTCGGAGGTCGCGAAGCGGCCACCATCCAGCTGGACCATCGGGCGCAGTTCCGGCGGGATCACCGGGACGGCGTCCAGAACCATGCCCAGGGGGCTGTTGTTGGTGGTCAGGAATGCGTTGACAACCTTCAGGCGCTTCAGGGCACGCGTCTTGCGCTGGCCCTTGCCGTTCTGGATGGTGTCGCGCAGGGACTCGGCCTCAGCCTGCATGTCAAAGGTTTCGAGGCGCTTCTTGATTGCCTCGGCGCCCATGGAGCCCTCGAAGTACAGACCGTAACGGTCGCGCAGTTCGCGGTACAGGCCCTCGTCGCCTTCAAGGTCGGCGACCTTGAGGTTCTTGAAGCGGTCCCAGACCTGCTCAAGGCGCTCGATGTCGGCGTCGGCACGCTTACGGACGTTCGCCATCTGGCGGTCGGCAGAGTCGCGGGCCTTCTTCTTGTCGGCAGCCTTGGCGCCTTCGCCTTCGAGACGGGCAAGCTCGTCTTCAAGGTCGCGGGCGATCGTGGCGATGTCGCTGTCGCGGTTGTCGATCATCTGCTTCTTCTCGAGGTCGTGCTCAACCTGGAGGTTCGGCAGTTCGGCGTGACGGCTTTCGGTGTCAACGCTGGTGATCATGTAGGCAGCGAAGTAGATGACCTTCTCAAGGTCCTTCGGTGCCAGGTCCAAGAGGTAGCCCAAGCGCGAGGGAACGCCCTTGAAGTACCAGATGTGTGTTACAGGCGCGGCCAGTTCGATGTGGCCCATGCGCTCACGACGCACCTTGGCGCGGGTGACTTCAACGCCACAACGCTCGCAAATGATGCCCTTGAAGCGCACGCGCTTGTACTTGCCGCAGTAGCATTCCCAGTCGCGGGACGGGCCGAAGATCTTCTCGCAGAAGAGGCCGTCCTTCTCAGGCTTGAGCGTGCGGTAGTTGATGGTTTCCGGCTTCTTGACCTCACCGTAAGACCAGCCACGGATGTCTTCCGCGGTGGCGAGGCCGATCTGCATGAGGCCGAAGGAGGATTCGCTGGACATATGGTCCCTGTTCTCTCTTGTTCTCTAAATTCTGAAGTCTTGGTTACGGGAAGAGGGAGCTGTCCCGGCGGGCAGCCACAAAGTGGTGCCCGCCGGAACGGCTGCTAGACCTCTTCTACGGAACTGGGCTCTGCGCGAGACAGATCGATGCCCAGTTCTTCCGCAGCCGTGAAGACTGCGTCATCAGAGTCACGCATTTCGATCGTGGTTCCGTCGGTGGAAAGAACTTCCACGTTCAGGCACAACGACTGCATTTCCTTGATCAAGACCTTGAAGGACTCGGGAACGCCAGGCTCAGGGATGTTCTCGCCCTTGACGATGGCTTCGTAGACCTTCACACGACCATGGATGTCATCGGACTTGATCGTGAGGAGTTCCTGAAGCGTGTAGGCGGCACCGTAAGCTTCGAGCGCCCACACTTCCATTTCACCGAAGCGCTGGCCACCGAACTGAGCCTTACCACCCAGCGGCTGCTGCGTGATCATGGAGTACGGGCCGGTGGAGCGCGCGTGGATCTTGTCGTCCACCAGGTGGTGGAGCTTCAGGATGTACATGTAACCGACGGAGATCGGGTCCGGGAACGGCTCGCCGGAGCGGCCGTCGAACAGACGGGTCTTGCCGGAGGAGTCGATCAGGCGGTCGCCATCGCGGGTCACGTTGGTGGAGTCAAGCAGGCCCGTGATTTCTTCTTCGCGGGCGCCATCGAACACCGGGGTGGCAACGGTGGTCTGGCCGGTTTCACGGGGCAGGTTCGGGAGGTTCTTGACCCACTCCGGCTCGCCTTCGATCTTCCAACCGGTCTTGGCAACCCAACCGAGGTGGGTTTCCAGGACCTGGCCAACGTTCATTCGACCCGGAACACCAAGCGGGTTCAGGACGATGTCCACCGGGGTACCGTCTGCAAGGAAGGGCATGTCCTCGATCGGGAGGATCTTGGAGATAACACCCTTGTTGCCGTGACGGCCGGCGAGCTTGTCGCCGTCGGTGATCTTGCGCTTGGCTGCAACGTAAACGCGGACCAGCTGGTTCACGCCCGGGGGCAGCTCGTCGTCGTTGTCGCGGTCGAAGACGCGAACGCCGATGACCGTACCGGACTCGCCGTGGGGAACCTTCAGCGAGGTATCGCGGACTTCGCGGGACTTCTCACCGAAGATGGCGCGGAGGAGCCGCTCTTCCGGGGTCAGCTCGGTTTCACCCTTGGGGGTGACCTTGCCTACCAGGATGTCGCCTGCTTCAACCTCGGCACCGATGTGGATGATGCCGCGCTCGTCCAGGCCTGCCAGGACTTCCTCGGACACGTTCGGGATGTCACGGGTGATTTCCTCGGCACCAAGCTTGGTGTCGCGGGCATCGATTTCGTGCTCCTCGATGTGGATGGAGGAAAGGACGTCCTCAGCAACAATGCGCTGGGACAGGATGATGGCGTCCTCGAAGTTGTGGCCTTCCCATGACATGAATGCCACGAGCAGGTTCTTACCGAGGGCAAGCTCACCCTGGTCCGTTGCGGGACCGTCAGCGATGATGCCGCCAACCTCCAGGCGCTGGCCTTCGTTGACCAGGACACGGTGGTTGTAGCAGTTGCCCTGGTTGGAACGGGCGAACTTGTTGATGCGGTAGTTGGTCTCGGTGCCGTCGTCGTTGATCATGACAACGAGTTCAGCGGAAACCTCGGTGACCACACCGGCCTTCTTCGCGATGACAACGTCACCGGCGTCGACGGCTGCTGCACGTTCCATGCCGGTGCCCACGAAAGGAGCCTCGGAACGGACCAGCGGCACAGCCTGGCGCTGCATGTTGGCACCCATGAGTGCACGGTTGGCATCGTCATGCTCGAGGAACGGGATCAATGCCGTTGCCACGGACACCATCTGGCGCGGGGAAACGTCCATGAACTGAACGTCTGCAGCGGGAACCAGGACGGGCTCGCCTCCACCACCACGGGCACGGACAAGAACGGTCTCTTCGGAGAACTTCTTGTCGGCATCCAGGGGAGCGTTGGCCTGTGCGATCAGGACCTCGGCTTCGTCATCGGCCGTGAGGTACTGGACCTCGTCCGAGACAACACCGTTGGAAACCAAGCGGTAAGGGGTCTCGATGAAGCCGAACGGGTTGATGCGGCCGTAGGACGCCAACGAACCGATCAGACCAATGTTCGGGCCTTCAGGAGTTTCGATGGGGCACATACGTCCATAGTGGGACGGGTGAACGTCACGGACTTCCATGCCTGCGCGGTCACGGGACAGACCACCCGGGCCAAGTGCCGACAGACGACGCTTGTGGGTCAGACCCGAGAGCGGGTTGTTCTGGTCCATGAACTGCGACAGCTGGGAGGTTCCGAAGAACTCCTTGATGGCTGCCACAACGGGACGGATGTTGATCAGCGTCTGCGGCGTTATGGCCTCGACGTCCTGCGTGGTCATGCGTTCGCGGACGACGCGTTCCATACGGGAAAGACCGGTGCGGACCTGGTTCTCGATCAGTTCGCCGACGGCGCGGATGCGACGGTTGCCGAAGTGGTCGATGTCATCGATGTCGACGCGGAGCTCGTGGTCTTCGCCGTCGCGCTTGCCCATGATGGTCTTCTCGCCGGCGTGGAGCGCAACGAGGAACTTGATCATGGCAACGATGTCTTCAACGTGCAGGACCGAAGCTTCCTTGTCACCAAGGGAGCGGTCGATGCCGAGCTTGCGGTTGATCTTGTAACGGCCAACCTTGGCAAGATCGTAGCGCTTGGCGTTGAAGTACAGGTTGTCCAGCAGGGACTGGGCAGCCTCGACTGTGGGCGGCTCGCCCGGACGCAGCTTGCGGTAGATGTCCAGAAGCGCGTCTTCGCGGGTCTCGGTGGCGTCCTTCTCCAGCGTTGCGCGCATGGAGTCGTACTGGCCGAACTCTTCCAGGATCTGGCCTTCGGTCCAGCCGAGGGCCTTCAGGAGAACCGTGACCGACTGCTTGCGCTTGCGGTCAAGGCGTACGCCCACCTGGTCGCGCTTGTCGATTTCGAGTTCGAACCAGGCACCGCGGGACGGGATGATCTTCGCAGTGAAGATGTCCTTGTCACTGGTCTTGTCTGCAGTGCGCTCGAAGTAGGCGCCCGGCGAACGGACCAACTGGGAGACAACGACACGCTCGGTGCCGTTGACGACGAACGTTCCCTTCTCAGTCATGAGGGGGAAGTCGCCCATGAACACGGTCTGCTGCTTGATTTCGCCCGTGTTGTTGTTCATGAACTCGGCCTTGACATACAGCGGGGCCGAGTAGGTGGCGTCACGGTCTTTGCATTCGGCCATGGTGTACTTCGGGTCAGCGAACTCCGGCTCGGAGAAGCTCAGGGACATGGTGCCCTGGAAGTCCTCGATAGGGGAGATCTCTTCGAAGATGTCGGCAAGTCCGGAGGTGGTGGCGACGCTGAGGTCGCCCTCCTCGACAGCCTTCGCTACCCGCGCCTGCCAGCGTTCGTTTCCGACGAGCCAGTCAAAGCTGTCCGTCTGCAGGGCGAGAAGATTCGGAACATCAAGGGGTTCGTGAATCTTTGCGAATGAGAGGCGACGGGTGGCACCATCGGTGCTTGCCGTGTTAGCGGTTTCGTTATTAGAGGTGCTCGAGGCGACCAAGAGGGATCCTTCCACAGACCTTCAGGCGTTTTCAGATCTCCCCCGTTTGCATTCTGCAGAGTGCTCCGCAGGATACTTAATCCGGTTCCGCTATATGACCCGGACCCAGTCTGCGCATGGTTGTGCACGTTTTGGAACGGCACGTCAATGACGCAGCTGAGAGGTAAAGCCCACCGCTATATGAAGGCTGAAGGTTAACAGGGAAGACGCAAATATCTACAATACGGCAAATCAGCCTTCCTGTCTACCCCAGATCGTCCGTGATTGCAAGCACCGTTGCCGCAGGCACCCAATGAAGGAAGTCCCGGCCACCCGGAATGCGCGGGCGGGCAGGATCGTTTAACGGTTAGTCACAAACACCGCGATAGCCTTGCTACACCATTCCCGGACCGGAAGAGAGACCATGAGCAACTCCGCTGACGACAATGACGTTGTCATCCTCGCCGCTTCCCGCACCCCGCAGGGTCGCCTCAACGGACAATTGGCGGGCTTCACCGCCGTCGAACTCGGCGCGCACGCCATCGGCGCCGCACTGGCGGCGAGCGGCGTAAAGCCCGAACAGGTTGACGCCGTCATCATGGGCCAGGTCCTCCAGGCCGGTGCCGGACAGAATCCGGCCCGCCAAAGCGCAATCGCGGCCGGCGTGGGCTGGAACATCCCGGCCGTGACCATCAACAAGGTGTGCCTCTCGGGTCTGACAGCAGTCATTGATGCCGCGCGCATGATCCGCAGCGGCGATGCCACCGTGGTGGTCGCGGGCGGCCAGGAGTCCATGACAAGGGCCCCGCACCTCCTCCCCGGTTCCCGCCAGGGCTGGACGTATGGCTCCATCCAGGCATTGGATGTTGCCGCCCACGACGGCCTCACCGACGCTTTCGACGGACAATCCATGGGTCTGTCCACGGAAACCAAGAACGTCACCCTGGGCATAGACCGCAAGGCCCAGGACGAGGTCGCGGCGGCTTCGCACCAGCGTGCCGCGGCTGCGATCGCGGACGGAATCTTCGACGTCGAAATTGCTCCCGTGAAGGTCAAACAGCGAAAAGGCGATCCACTGGTCCTCACCACGGACGAGGGTGTCCGCCCCAACACCACGGTGGAAACCCTAGCCCCACTGCGGGCCGCCTTTGCGACGGACGGCACCATCACGGCGGGTAACTCCTCTCCCCTGTCCGACGGCGCCTCCGCACTCGTGCTGACCAGTCGCCGCTTCGCCCGGGACAACGGGCTGGAATACCTCGCCGTAGTCGGCAAGCCCGGGCAGGTTGCCGGGCCTGACAACTCGCTGCACTCCCAGCCGTCGAATGCGATCGCCCAGGCGTTGAAGCGCGCCGGGTGGACGGCCGAAGACCTCGACTTCATTGAAATCAACGAGGCATTCGGGTCGGTGGCGGTGCAGTCCCTCAAGGACCTGCGCTATCCCCTGGAGAAGTGCAACATCCACGGAGGAGCCATCGCTTTGGGCCATCCGATCGGAGCGTCCGGCGCTCGGCTTGCCCTGCATGCTGCCCATGAACTCAAGCGCCGGGGAACCGGCAAAGCCGCGGTTTCCCTGTGCGGCGGAGGCGGCCAGGGCGAAGCACTACTGCTGTACCGCGACTGATGGGCGGCATTGAGACTGAGGGTGCGGAGCGGTTCCTTGCCGACGCCGCCGCCCGCGGACTGGACGTCGACGTCGTCGAACGTCCCGCAGCGCGCAGCCTGGAAGAGGCCGCCACCATCCTGGGGATCCGGCCGGCGGACATTGTGAAGTCCCTGGTGGTCAAGCACCGGGACGGCAGCTTCCTCTTCGCTTTGATTCCCGGGGACCGCCAGATCTCCTGGCCCAAGCTGCGCGCGCTGGTGGGCGTCAACAAGTTGTCACTGCCACCCGCGGAGGTGGCGTTGGACGCCACCGGCTATGAACGCGGAACCATCACTCCCCTGGGCAGCACCACGGCATGGCCCGTGTACGCCGATGCCACGATTACGGGGCGGCGCATCTCCATGGGAGCCGGGGCACACGGACGCAGCGCTTTTGTTGACGCCGATGCGCTGACCTCAGCCCTGGGCGCCGTCGTAGCGGACATCAGCGAACCTTCTTAAAGCAACGCGGGGTCACTTATGGCCGGTAAATCCCCTTGGGATGGGCCATAAGTGACCCCGCGTTGCTGTTTAACGCAGGAAGCCCCGCCCGGCGAACCGGACGGGGCTTCCAAAGCAAAACGAGTTACTTGAGGGTAACCGTTGCGCCAGCTTCTTCGAGCTGAGCCTTTGCCTTCTCTGCGGCTTCCTTGTTGGCGCCTTCGAGAACAGCCTTCGGTGCGCTGTCAACCAGGTCCTTGGCTTCCTTGAGGCCGAGGGAGGTGATGGCGCGAACTTCCTTGATCACTGCGATCTTCTTGTCGCCAGCAGCTTCGAGGATGACGTCGAAGTCAGTCTTCTCTTCAGCAGCTTCAGCAGCACCGCCGGCAGCGGGGCCAGCAACTGCAACAGCAGCAGCCGTAACTTCGAAGGTCTCTTCGAAGAGCTTGACGAACTCGGAGAGCTCGATGATGGTCAGTTCCTTGAAAGCTTCAATGAGCTCTTCGTTGCTGAGCTTCGCCATGGTGGCGTCCTTCCATTAGTTGGTGCAGGTCCGGACGATGCCGATCCATACACCAGAGTTTGTTTGGGGGGAGAACTTAGTTCTCTTCGGTTGCAGCTTCAGCGGCTTCGGCCGGAGCCGCAACCTCTTCAGCAGCAGCCTCTTCGGCCGGGGCTTCATCAGCGGCCGGTGCAGGTGCGCCGCCCTCTTCTTCAAGCTTGAGGCGCAGAGCGTCGATGATGCGTGCAGCAGCAGATGCGGGAGCCTTGAGGACACCAGCAACGCGTGCAAGCTGCAGTTCGCGGGACTCCAGGGCTGCCAGTGCGGCAACTCCTGCTGCGTCCAATGCCTTGCCTTCGAAGACGCCGGTCTTGATAACCAGCTGCTTGTTGGCCTTGGCAAAGTCCGTCAGGCTCTTGGCAGCAGCAACAGCGTCACCCTTGATGAAGGCGATTGCAGTGGGGCCGGCAAGCTGATCGTTGAATGCTTCAACTCCAGCTTCCTTGGCTGCAATGGCGCTCAGGGTGTTCTTGACGACCGAGAACTTGGTGTCCTGGCCGAGCGCAACACGCAGTTCCTTGAGCTGTGCAACAGTGAGCCCGCGGTATTCGGTCAGGACAGCCGCGTTCGATTCCTTGAAATCGTTGGTGATCTCCGCAACTGCGGAAACCTTGCTAGGCGTTGTCATAACCCTCCTTCCGGGGAATAAAGCCGGTCTTCCGGGTCCCCGCTCACGAGAGCTAAAACTAAAAACGCCCCGCGCAGATGCACGGGGCTTGGCTCAACACGGTTCGATCCGTGGAGACTAGCTTCGTTCACCTGCGCCGGCCGCCCTATGTTCAGGGTCCTTCGTCAAGGAATTCACTTTGTTCTCAGGGGCGTGGCTGCAGAATTGAGCTGTGCTCGAAAGAGTGGATTCCCATCAACCGACGGTCTTTGGTACTTCAAGGTTACGGGACAGTGTGCGGCAAACCAAATCGGGGCGGCACTACAGCCCGCGGTTGCCCCTATTCGGAGACTGTCGGCCCCTTATCCCGGCCCGGCAGTTCCTTCTGCCACAGTCCGGTGATGCCGGCAGTCGTGAACCCCAACTGCTTGTTGACAGTCAAGAGGTAACGGTTTTCCGGCGCGTTCCAGGTGTAGATCACTCTTGCGTCCGGAAACTGCTCGCTGAGCCGTTCCATGTTGGCCACTTTGATGAGCAAACCCAGTTTGTTTCCGCGGTGCTCCTGGAGGACCAAGGTGTCGTCCTGGAAGACCACGTCCTGGCGGTGGGCCAGGACACTGATGGTGGTCAGGCCCACCAGCTTGCCGCTCTCAAGATGCTCGACGGCGGTAACCACCGTGCGCCGTCCCTGCGCCAATGCGGCGTCTTCAGTTTCCCGAAGGACGGCGGTGTCGAAAACCATTCCGCTCGCTTCAACCTCGGGAGCATCGTCCTCGGCATCGTCACGCACAACCTCGCCTGCTGCGTTTTCCAACGCGGCAACAGCATCCAGCCAGGCGTCCGGGCAGCGGTCCGTCCAGTGGTGGAGGGCATAGCGGCCCCCGTTGGCTTCCTCCGCTTCCAGCTGGAGGTCAGCTACGAGCTGGGAGTCCAGGGGAAGGATGCAGGAGCTGAACTGTTCGATGTGCTGGAGTGTGTAGCCGGCTCTCTTGGCGAAGTCCACCTCCCTGCTGCTGACAGGGACAAATCCGGCCCCGCTGCCCGGAATCAGCTGGTCCTCGGGTACCTCCGTCAGGGACGTTGCAGGGTGGTTGGTGTCCACCAGGATCATGGTCCGGCCTTCGGCGCGGGCCAGCTGTTCGGCGGCCTCCAGCAGTTGCCGCCCGACTCCTTGCCCTTGGTACTCGGGAAGGATGTCCAGGGTGAATTCGGCCAGGTCCATGTTGTCAGCCAGGGGCAAGGCGATGTCCACGACACCGACGATGGCGCCTTCGACCTTGGCAACCAGGATGATCTGGCGTTCATAGGGATCGGAAAATTCCAGCAGCTTTTCCAAGGGAGTGTAGGCGAGGTCGTCGCTCCCCCACGTTTCCATGCGCACCCGGCGTCCGACTTCCACGGCGTCCAGGAAATCGGCGGCCTCAGGGCTGTCCAGGGTGTCAGGCACCCACAGCTGCCCGACCTGAACGGTACCCGTCTCGTCTACAGTCATCCCAGCCGTTTCTGCCATTCGCCTTCAAAGCCGGACGGCTTGAATCCAAGGGCGATATTTATGGCCAGCATATGCTGGTTTTCAACGGCGTTCCATGTCATGACCGACGTGGCGTCCGGCCAGAGTTCCTGTGCGCGGCGAAGGTTGCCGGTTTTCACCAGCATCCCTAAACCGTGTCCCCGGTGCCCGGGAGCCACCAAGGTGTCCTCTTGGTAGATCACCGCCGGCGCCTCTTCACGGTGCGTCAGGACCGTATAGGCGGCCAGCTCCCCCGTAGCGTCGTGGCGGGCTGCGCACACGGCGGACTCCACACCGCTGGCTTGCCAGGTGGCTTCCTCCCGGCGGACCCGGGCAGCGTCCCACACCTCGCCTTCCCACCCGAGGCCCGCGATGGGAACCTCTGTGCTCATGAGGCCCTTGAGGCTGGCGAAAGCGCCCACGAGGTGGTCCGGGCAACGCGACTTCCAGCCCAGGACGCTGTAGCCCGCCGAGCGTCTCAAGGCCTCCGCTTCCAGGACCCCAAGCGATTCCCCGGAAACGGGAAAGGCAAGCGTGCTGTTCGTTTCGACCTGCTCCAACGAGTAACCGTGGCGGAGGGCAAAGCGTGTGGATGCCGCGTCCAAAGGCACACCGCCTGAGCCGGACTTGGCCTCCAATAACTCCACGCCGGCGTCGACGGGCGCGATGGGTTCTCCGCAGTATGCATCGAACGAAACCCGCCCGCGGCCACTGGCCAGTTCCTCCAACAGGGCCAGGATCCGGGATCCAAAGCCACGGCGCCGGAAGGGCGCGTCGACAAGCACGTCCACACCCGCCGTCGTCGTGTTTTCACTCAGGGGCAGCGTCAAAGTGCCGCAACCCACCACCTCACCATCGAGGCGGGCCAGATGGACCTGGCGCTCTTCGTATTCATTTCCCTGCCAGAAAAGGACGGCCTCGGCCAGGGTAGCGCAGCGGTCCAGGTTGCCCCACAGTTCCATGGCATGGACGACGTTCAGTTGGTGAAAGGCCTGGAAGTCAGGGGCATCTGCGGCGTCCGGACTCGTGGGAACACGGATCCGTTCCACGGTCAATCCGGAAGGCCCTGAAATGTTCGACGACGTCACGCACCACAGCCTACGGCCCGCCTCCCGCGCGGAACAGACGGCGACAAGAAAACAGGCTGGAAGCGAATGCAGGCAGCGACAGAAAAAGGACCGCCCGGCAAAAGCCGGACGGTCCTTTTCAGAGCCAGTGCTCGCGAAGCTTACGCGTCGGTGAGAACCTTGGTGACGTTCGGGTCAACGGTGATGCCCGGGCCGAACGTGGTGGCAACGGTAGCCTTCTGGATGTAGCGGCCCTTGGAAGCGGACGGCTTCAAACGAAGCACCTCTTCCAGTGCTGCTGCGTAGTTCTCAGCCAGCTTGGTGGCGTCGAAGGACACCTTGCCGATGATGAAGTGAAGGTTGGAGTGCTTGTCGACGCGGAAGTCGATCTTGCCGCCCTTGATGTCGTTGACAGCCTTGGTGACGTCCGGGGTAACCGTGCCGGTCTTCGGGTTCGGCATGAGGTTACGCGGGCCGAGAACCTTACCGAGGCGGCCAACCTTGCCCATAAGGTCAGGGGTTGCCACTGCGGCGTCGAAGTCGGTCCAGCCGCCGGCGATCTTTTCGATCAGGTCATCGGAACCAACGAAGTCGGCGCCGGCAGCGATTGCTGCTTCAGCCTTGTCGCCGGTTGCGAAAACGAGGACGCGGGCGGTCTTACCGGTGCCGTGGGGCAGGTTGACGGTGCCACGAACCATCTGGTCAGCCTTACGCGGGTCAACGCCCAGGCGGAAAGCGACCTCAACGGTTGCGTCGAACTTGGAAGGGTTGGTGTCCTTCGCGAGGGTGATGGCCTCGAACGGGGCGTAGACCTTGTCTGCCTCGATCTTGGCTACGGCTGCCTCATATGCTTTGCTGCGCTTTGCCATGCTGCTGTTTCTCCTTGTGCAGTTGTGGTCTGCGGACCGCGCTGGGCCCTGCCACAGTCGGGGATCCGGCAAGGATCCTGCGACATTTCAATGTTTCAGATACCGGTTGCCCGGCGGGTGAAGGCCACGATAGGCCTTCGAGGGTTCTAGCCTTCGACCGTGATGCCCATGGAGCGGGCGGTGCCGGCGATGATCAGGGCAGCAGCCTTGATGTCGTTGGCGTTCAGGTCTTCCATCTTGGTGGAAGCAATTTCCTCAACCTGTGCCTGGGTCAGCTTGGCAACCTTGACGGTGTGCGGGGTAGCCGAACCCTTGGCGACGCCTGCAGCCTTCTTGATGAGCTCTGCAGCCGGCGGGGTCTTGGTGATGAAGGTGAAGGAACGGTCCTCGTAGACCGTGATTTCAACCGGGATAACGTTTCCGCGCTGGGATTCCGTTGCAGCGTTGTACGCCTTGCAGAATTCCATGATGTTGACACCGTGCTGGCCAAGTGCAGGACCGATCGGCGGAGCCGGGTTAGCGGCACCTGCCTGGATCTGCAGCTTGATGAGGCCGGTGACCTTCTTCTTGGGAGCCAATGTAGGGTCCTTCTCTCAATAGCTTCCTGGGACACAGGAGCGCGTCCCAGGTTGGTGGCCGCCATGGCGAGGCGGCCGGCCGCTCCCGAACTGCTAAGCAGGCAGGACAGGAGCGAAATTTTGGAATCAGCTAGATCTTGGTGACCTGGTTGAATGCGAGCGTCACCGGGGTTTCGCGCTCGAAGATCGAGACCAGAACCACCAGGGTCTGGGACTCGGGCTTGATTTCGGAGATCGTTGCCGGAAGGGTCTCGAACGGACCTTCCTTGACGATGACCGACTCGCCGACCTCGAAGTCGACGGCCACGGGGGCCTGGTTCTGCTTGTTGACCGGCTTGCCCTGCTCTGCCTGCTCTTCTTCGAAGACCGGGGCGAGCATGGAGAAGACCTCGTCAAGGCGGAGCGGGACCGGGTTGTGGGCGTTGCCCACGAAGCCGGTAACACCGGGGGTGTGACGGACGGCGCCCCACGAGGCGTCGGTCAGGTCCATGCGGACCAGGACGTAACCGGGGATGCGGACGCGGTTGATAACCTTGCGCTGCGCATTCTTGATCTCGACGACCTCTTCCATGGGCACCTGGATCTCGAAGATGTAATCTTCCATGTCCAGGGTCTGGATGCGGGTCTCAAGGTTGGCCTTGACGCGGTTTTCGTAACCGGCGTAGGAGTGGATGACGTACCAGTCACCCTCCTGGCGGCGCAGCTTGGCCTTGAACTCCTCCGCGGGATCAGCAGGCGCTGCTGCAGCAGCGGCAGCCAGCTGGTCGCCGTCGGACTCTTCCGCGGTCTCGACGTCGGCAGCCTCGCCGGACGCGTCATCGGACTCTTCATCCACGTCGGACTCGAAGTCCTCTTCGGAATCCTCAGAGTCGACGTCGGCAGATTCGGGCGCAGCGGAATCGACCTCGGACTCTTCCGCGACAATTGCCGTGGCGTCGGCTGAGTCCTCGGCGGATTCGCCCAGCTCAGTCTCGTTTACCTCGAGCTCCTGCTCAGACACTTGGTCTCCTGCTTCCTCATTGCCTAACATGCCTATTTAAATGGCTCAATTCCGCAAACCCCGCAAAATTCCCGGCGAACCAAGGGATTTCACACAGTTTGCGGACAGATCCGCTTAGCGGTCCGTAGCGCCTGACCCACCGAAGACCCAGCTGACTCCCGTGCCGAAGGCGAGATCCAGAAGGGTGACGATGACCATCATGATGACCACGAACACCAGCACCACGAGCGTGTAATTGATCAGTTCCTTGCGGGTGGGTGCAACGACCTTCTTCAGCTCGCCGATGATCTGGCGTACGAAGAGTGCAATACGGGCGAAGAAGCCGCGATCGGCTTTCTTGGCGGGACGGCCCTTCGAGCTGCTGGCAGCTGTTTCGGTCACCTGGTCCTCACTCACCTTGCAAAGTCGTTGACCCGACTCTGATCAGAGCCATGGTTGCTGCGCGTGCCCCGGCGTTTCCGCCGGAACAGCTTGCGCAGGGCAGACAGGACTCGAACCTGCAACCTGCGGTTTTGGAGACCGCTGCGCTACCAATTGCGCCACTACCCTATGGATCGAATCCATGTTTCAGGCCGCACTTCAGCCTGTGATGCTTTTCAACACCGGTGAACCAGTCTACGCAAGAATTTCGCGATAGTCGAACCGGCCTTGTTCCGGACCTCCCTGTCCCCTTTTCGGCCTGTGACCAGCATTATCAGTCACAAAGCCAGGTGGGCACGCGGGAGCTCCGCAGAACAGCATAAGGTAGTTTACGTCGAATCCCATCATCCAGCCCACGAGCTGCCTGCGAAGAACGGTACATAGATGTCTGCCGGAACAACTGCCGCCCGCATTTCACAGCGAATCTCAGCCATTGCCGAGTCCGCCACCCTTGCCGTTGACGCCAAGGCCAAGGCACTGAAGGCCGCGGGTCGTCCCGTGATTGGTTTCGGTGCCGGCGAACCGGATTTCCCCACCCCCGACTACATCGTCCAGGCAGCCATCGAGGCAGCCGGGCAGCCGAAGTACCACCGCTATTCCCCAGCGGGCGGGCTTCCGGAGCTGAAGAAGGCCATCGCGGAGAAGACCCTCCGCGACTCGGGCTACAAGGTCGATCCCGCCCAGGTCCTGGTGACCAACGGCGGCAAGCAGGCCGTGTACAACACCTTTGCCACCCTGGTGGATCCGGGCGACGAAGTCATCATCCCCACCCCGTTCTGGACCACCTACCCGGAGGCAATCCGCCTGGCCGGCGGCGTGCCAGTCGAGGTTTTCGCCGGGCCGGAGCAGGGCTACCTGGTGACCATCGAGCAGCTTGAAGCAGCTGTCACGGACAAGACCAAGATCCTCCTGTTCGTTTCCCCCTCCAACCCGACCGGCGCCGTCTACAGCCCGGAGCAGGTTGCGGAGATCGGCAAGTGGGCGGCATCCAAGGGCCTGTGGGTCGTCACGGACGAAATCTACGAGCACCTGACCTACGACGGCGTCCAGTTCACCTCCATCGCCACGGCCGCTCCGGAGCTTGGCGACAAGGTGGTCATCCTCAACGGCGTTGCCAAGACCTATGCCATGACCGGCTGGCGCGTCGGCTGGATGATCGGCCCTGCCGACGTCATCAAGGCCGCTACCAACCTGCAGTCGCACGCCACGTCCAACGTCTCCAACATTATGCAGATCGCAGCCGCCGCTGCCCTCACGGGTCCGCTGACCGCCGTCGACGAAATGAAGGTGGCCTTCGACCGGCGCCGCAAGGCGATCGTCGCCGGAC
Source organism: Paenarthrobacter sp. C1 (assembly GCF_049315185.1). NCBI lineage: Bacteria > Bacillati > Actinomycetota > Actinomycetes > Micrococcales > Micrococcaceae > Paenarthrobacter > Paenarthrobacter sp. C1. The sequence goes on from NZ_CP186052.1 coordinate 3,472,952, forward strand.
TCAACGCGATTGACGGCGTTGAATGCCCGACGCCGACCGGCGCCTTCTACGTGTACGCGGACGTCCGCGGTCTGCTGGGCAAGGAATTCGAAACCTCGAACGGCCCGGTCCGGCCGAGCACCTCGGCTGAACTCGCCGCGCTCATCCTCGACGAAGTCGAAGTAGCCGTGGTTCCGGGCGAGGCGTTCGGCCCCTCCGGCTACGTCCGCCTTTCCTACGCATTGGGCGACGACGACCTCGCTGAAGGTGTCCGCCGCATCCAGGAATTCCTGGGCAAGGCCAAGTAGCAAGCAGCCAACGCAAACGCTCTTCCACCGTGACAGGTGGAAGAGCGTTTGCGTTTAAGGCTTGGGATGTGAGCAAGCGTTGGGAAATCCCCCGCGGGATGTGAGCCAGCGTCAGAGGAGGCGTCGCTCCGCTGCCCACTTGGTGAGTTCATGGCGGCTGGAGAGCTGGAGTTTCCGCAGGACGGCTGAGACGTGCGTTTCCACTGTCTTGACGGAGATAAACAGCTCCTTGGCAACTTCCTTGTAGCTGTATCCCCTGGCGATGAGCCGCATGACTTCGAGTTCCCGGGCGGAGAGCTTGTCCAGTTCATCATCCGCGATGTCCGCCGGAGCCGTTCCGAAGGCGTCCAGCACGAATCCTGCGAGCCGGGGAGAAAACACGGCATCTCCATCGGCAACCCGGATCACGGCGTCGGAAATTTCCTTGCCGGAAATGGTCTTGGTGACGTAGCCGCGGGCGCCGGCCCGGATCACCGAAACCACGTCCTCCGCTGCGTCGGACACGCTCAGGGCCAGGAAACTGGTGGTACCCAGCAAGGCGGACGAACCGGCGATGACCTCGCGGCCGCCGCCGCCCAGGCCACCGGGAAGGTGAACATCCAGGAGCACTACCCCGGGGCGGGTCTCGGCGATTACTGCGATGGCCTGCTCCACCGTTCCGGCTTCGCCCACTACGTCCATGCGTGCGTCAAGATCGGCCTTCAGCCCGGAGCGGAAAATGGTGTGGTCATCCACGATCACCACCCGCACAGTGCGTCCCGGACCACCATCAGGATTGATCGTCATTGCTTCATTTCTCCGTTCCGGACTTCACTGTTTCGGGCCTCACTCATGAAAGCTTCACCTTTCCGCTGCTCATTCGCCTCCGAAGGTGCTGACGGAAGGGCCAAGCGGACTTCCGTGCCGTCGCTGCTGCTGTTGATGACCGCGGTTCCACCGTGCCGTTTCATCCGGCCGATGATTGATTCCTTGACGCCCAGGCGATCGTCGGGCACGGCGTCAAGGTTGAAACCGGGGCCGCGGTCCTTGATGAAGATCTCAGTGTTGCCGTCAGTGCTCTCAAGGTAGACCGATACCGTCCCGCCACCGTGCCGGGCCGCGTTGAGCATCGCTTCCCTGGCCGCTTGCACCAGGGCCTCGTGCCGTTCCGTCATTTCGGTATCGCCCACGGTGACCACTTCCACCGCATTGCCGTGGGAGTCCTCCACTTCGGCTGCGATCGCCTTGATCCGTTCAGCCAGGAGGCCCGTTTCCTTGGCGGGGTCGCTGAAGAGCCAGGTCCGGAGTTCGCGTTCCTGCGCGCGTGCCAAGCGGACCACGTCCTGTTCGGATCCCGCCCGCCGCTGGATCAGTGCGAGGGTCTGGAGCACTGAGTCGTGCAGATGGGCGGCGATTTCAGCGCGCTCGGTCTCCCGGACACGGCCGGCCCGTTCTGTTTCGAGGTCCTTCCAGAATTTCAGCCCCCAGGGCAGCAACACCAAGGCAACGCCGCCCAGGACAGCCACGGAGGCCAGCAGGGCAAGCCAGGTCTGTTCCCAGGAACCCGAACCGGACACCATCACCAGGACGCCTGCCACAACCAGCGCCAGGCCTGCTGCGAGACGGACCCAGCCACCGGCTTGGTCGGCCTTCGTCTTGTCCACCAGGCCGGCCCTGCGGGTTTCGTCCAGCTGCATCCAGGCAATCGCCGCACCACCGAGGATGGCTGCTACCGGAATCAGAGTGCCCAAGGGGACGTCGACCCCGAATTGGCGGGCGATCAGAATGGCAGCAACCAGAAGCAGCGCGGCACCGAGGAGGATCTCCTTGCCGTATTGAATCTTCCGGAACGAGAACCACGATGCCAGGGCGCTGCCGTCCCACCAACCTCCGGGCGGGTTTGCGCCTGCGTCCGGAGCTGTTGCGGCGGGACCTGTGGCTCCGGTGGCCGCCGACCCGCCGCCCGGAGCACCAGCCACCGCCGGTCCGCTGAAAGCCGCCGGTGCGGCGCCGGCGTCGTACGCCCTTGGCGCTTGGGCGGTGTCAATGCTTCCAGGGGCCACAGGCGGCAGGCTCACGGCAGGAGCAATGGGCGACGCCGGTCGGCGGGCATTGCGCTTGGCGTTCTCATCCGCGGTGGGAACCATGGTCCACAGCCATGCATAGAACGCCACACCTGCCCCGCCGGCAAAACTGGCCAGCACCATGCCAAGCCGCACAAACTTGACCGGCCACCCCAGGTGATCCGCCAGGCCGCTGCAGACGCCCGCGATCATGCGGTCGCTGCTGCGGACCAGCGGGGGGCGTTCAACGGCGGTTCTCATGTACCAATCCAAGCACGGATCAGGGTTCCCCGAACCGGATTCCGGCAGGGTCAGGGGCTCTCTCAGGGATCATTCAGGGTATCCCCCAGTAGAGGGCATGTGGGCCCGGGCGGCAGGATCGAAGTATGAACGCGAACAGCATGAACCCAGAGGAACCCGGAGCGTCCGGCACCGCCGGCCCGTCCGGCTCCAGCGACACCGCCGGCTCGTCCGGCTCCAGCGCTTCCACCGGAGCTTCCGGATCACCTTCCGGGGCGTCGGACCAGCCCACTGCCGGAGCGTCTGCGGGCACCGGCCCTGCTGCCGGGACCTACGCGCCGGCGGAGGACGCTCCCCAGGCGCCCCAACAGAACTTCTTCGATTGGATCCGGGACCAGGGCATCCGCCGTGGACCTGACCGTTGGATCGGCGGGGTTGCCAGTGGTGTAGCCCACCGGTTCGGCATTGATCCGTTGATCGTGCGCGGAATCTTCATTGTCCTTGCGCTCTTTGCCGGGGTCGGGGTCCTCCTCTACGGCATCGCGTGGGCACTCCTGCCCGAACCGGATGGCCGGATCCACGTCCAGGAGGCAGGCGCCGGACGGTGGTCGGGTGGAATGACAGGTGCTCTGATCACGGTCATCATCGGACTTCCAAGCCTGGGCCGCGGTTTCTGGGGATGGGGCTGGAACGGGCTTCCCGGCCTGTTCTGGACGCTTTTCTGGATGGGCGGTGTCTTCTACCTCATCTACTTCCTGGTCCAGCGGAACAAAGCGTCGAAAGGAGCCGCGCCCATGAGCCCGCAGAACTACGCGGCCGCACCTGGCGGAACCGCAGCGTACGGTGCTCCTGCCTCCTACCCGGCCACGGGAACCAATGCCGGCGTACCTGTCTACGGTGCGGGCACGCCTGCGGGATCACGCAGCGGAGCTTACGGTCCGGGCAGTTACGGTCCGGGCAATTACGTTTCCGGGCCGACCCCTCCTTCAGGTCCGCGTCCTCCGTTCGGCCCCACTCCGCCGCAGGGCCCTACTCCGCCGCAGGGGTGGGAACAAAAACCGGCCACACCCAAACGCAAGGGACCCGGCGCGGCCATCGTCGCAGTGTCTGCCGGTGCAGCGCTCCTGGCCGGCGGCACGTTGAAAGCGCTCGACGCCGGCAACGTCATTGATCTGGGCAACACCGCCAACGCCGTGGTGTGGGCGACCGGTGCTGCCGTGCTGGGTCTGGGCATCCTGGTCGCGGGACTTCGGGGACGGACATCCGGCCTCCTTGGCTTCCTGGCCGTCGTAGCCCTGATCGTTGGCGGAATCTTCAATGTAGTTCCCCGGAATGGCGATCGCTGGACCTTCCACGACGTCAACTGGGCACCGACAAGCCTGGAACAGGCACGCCAGGGCATCAGCGTCACCGGAGCCAAGGGAACTGTTGACCTGAGCAATGTCACCACCACGCCGCCGCTGATCTCCGAGGTCCTGGTCCCGGTGGACGCAACCGCCAGCAATGTCACGGTCATCATCCCGGACGATGTTCCCGTCGAGGTCAAGGCAGACATGACTTTCGGCAACCTCAACGAACGCGGCGCAGACCGCGGTGGCCGGCTCCAGGACGACAGCACCCTCTACAACACCGGGAAACCCGGGGCCAACCTCGTAGTGGAAATCGACGGAACCTTCAGCAACGTGACCATCAAGGAAGGAAACTGACATGAGCACGAACGAGCCCTTCACGACCCCCGGATCGCAGCCCACCGAGCCACTGCCCAAGGAAACCCGCCCTACGGAAGCCCTGCCGAAGCCCGGTCTCCAGCCGATCCCCCTCACACCGCCTTTGGAGCCCAGCTTCCGGGTGGAACACCAAGAGGAGGACGAACCCAGGCAGGCCCGCATTGGAACCGTAGTGTGGGGTCTGATCGTGGTGGCCCTGGCGGCACTGATCATCATCTCCACTCTTGGCTGGGTGTCATTGAACGGTACCTATGTGCTGATAGGCCTGATGATCGGAGCCGGGGCCGCACTGGTGGTCGGCGGACTCCTCTCGGCCCGTAAGGGCTCCGCGAAATCCAAGAGCCCTGCCCCGTGATCCACCCGATCCATCCGATCCACGTGACAAAGCAACCACAACAGGGAAGTGTGTAGCCATGGACAAGTTCTTCAGCATCGTCAGGGGCTTCGGCCTGAAGCGGGGACCACAACGCTGGCTGGGTGGCGTGTGCGGAGGCATCGCCGCGAAGCTCAGGGTGGATGTGGCTTACGTCCGGGTGGCCTTCCTGCTCTTCTGCCTGCTCCCCGGGCCGGCAGTGGTGGTGTACATCCTCGGCTGGCTCATCCTTCCGGACCAGAACAACAAGATCGCCCTCGAATCCTTCATCAGCCAACGCTCCCGGTAACCATTCGGGCAAACCTGCCGAACCCGGACAGAACATGAAGCGCCCCGCCGGCCCGGCGGGGCGCTTTTCGCTGATTTCGGCCATGTTTCCAGCACCGCACATCCGTGCTCGAAGGTAACCGTTTGTGTCCTACCCCACAGGCCCGTCTACAATCATGGGGAGCTCAGCGTGGCGCTCTTGCACGTATTCCTCCAAGCCATGAGTGAGCAAACATGAAAATTGGCATTCTTACCAGCGGTGGCGACTGCCCCGGACTCAACGCAGTGATCCGGGGAGCAGTCCTCAAAGGCATTGCCATCCACGGCCAGGAATTCGTCGGCTTCCGCGACGGCTGGCGCGGTGTGGTTGAAGGCGATGTCATAGACATCCCCCGCACCATGGTCCGCGGTATCGCCAAGCAAGGTGGAACCATCCTGGGTACTTCCCGGACGAACCCGTTCGAAAACGGCGGCGGTCCGGATGTCATCAAAGCCCACATGGAACGTCTGGGCATTGACGCCATCATCGCCATTGGAGGTGAGGGAACCCTGGCTGCGGCAAAGCGCCTCACCGACGCCGGCCTGAAAATCGTTGGCGTGCCCAAGACCGTGGACAACGACCTCGATGCCACTGACTACACCTTCGGCTTCGACACCGCAGTCCAGATCGCGACCGAAGCCATCGACCGGCTCCGCACCACCGGCGAGTCGCACCACCGCTGCATGATCGCGGAGGTCATGGGACGGCACGTTGGCTGGATTGCCCTCCACGCGGGCATGGCAGCGGGCGCCCACGCGATCCTGATTCCGGAGCAGAAAGCCAGCATCGAACAGATCACGGAGTGGGTACAGGAAGCCCACGACCGTGGCCGCGCCCCTTTGGTGGTTGTGGCAGAGGGCTTCGTCCCGGACCACATGGAATCCCCGCACTCCGAGCGCGGACTGGATACGTTCGGCCGGCCCCGTCTGGGTGGCATCGCCGACCAGCTGGCCCCCGAGATCGAGGCCCGTACAGGCATTGAAACCCGTGCCACCATCCTCGGTCACATCCAACGCGGTGGCGTGCCTACGGCCTACGACCGCGTCCTGGCTACCCGGCTCGGCATGGCTGCCATCGACTCCGTGGTCGAAGGCCGCTGGGGCACCATGGTTGCCCTCAAGGGCACGGATATCTCGCATGTGGGCTTCGAGGAAGCCCTCGGCAAGCTCAAGACCGTGCCGCAGCACCGCTACGACGAAGCATCGGTCCTGTTCGGCTAGGCTGAATCCATGACTCTGGAGCCCACGTCCGCTGCAATCATCCAGCTGGCGTGGGCTCGCCATTTGGGGCTCGACGACGACGCTTTCGCCGGCGCCGCTGCCGCACTCGCCCCTGAAGGGACTGCTCCGGGCGACCCCGACGCCAGGATCATCCGCGTTGACGACTCAGCCCGCGCACTGGTTTTCCTGCGGCTGTTCGGGGTGTCGGCCCTGGTGGGTCCGCAGTGGGCAATGGACGCGGCGGAGGGAATCCCCGATACCGAGTTGGCCCAGCACGTGACATTGTTGACGCTGACGCGGTCGCACGGCGGGCACGGACTTGGCTCGTCGGCCCTGTTCTTCGCAGATGATCTTCCCCTGCAACAGCCGTCCGAAGACCTCACGGTTTCCCACGGCAATCCCGAGGCCATCAGCCTGGAAGGTCTATGCCCTCCCGACGATGTGAATGAAGTGGGACTCCAAAACCTGGAGCACCGCTTCACCATCATGCATCCGGAAGAGGAGCAACCCACCCCTGTGGCCTGCGGCGCCTACTCCGAGTGGGAGGGAATCCTGGCCAACATGGGAGTGCTGGTGGCTCCCCCGTGGCGCAGGCGCGGAATCGGAAGGTTGGCTGCTTCGATCGCCGCCCACGAAGCACTTGCTGCCGGACTGACCCTGCAATGGAAGGCAGATGTGAGCAACACCGGAGCACTCGCGATGGCCCGCAGCCTTGGCTTCGCCACGGGCGGGCTTCACGCGAGCGTGCTCCTCGGCTGATTCCGCCCGGAGTTTTGTACAGCCAATGCCCTTCGGGGAGTCTCCCCCAGGACATCGGCCGGACAAAGACTCCACGCTTAGCGCTGGAGTTCGGCGTCGGCCGTTTCAGCCTGGGCAGGAGCCTTCGCGCCCCAACCGGAAACGGACTTCGGTTTGCCGAAGAACAGAGCGACGACTGCGCCCAGCAGGATCGCGAAGGCCGGCAGCATGATGGACTGGCTCATCGCCGTCGAGAATCCCGCGTGCAGGAATTCCGGCAAAGTGCCGCCCATGGAGACCTCGCCGACCGGCGCGCCTGCTGGTGCGGCCGGGAGCTCAGCCGCCAGGCGTGACTGGATCAGGGCAGCGATCGCAGCCGAACCCAGCACGGCACCGATCTGGCGCGTGGTGTTGAAGACGCCCGAGCCGGCACCGGCCTGGCGCGGTTCCAGGTTGCGGGTGGTGGCGTTGGACACTGGCCCCCAGATGAAGGCATTGGCAACACCCTGCAAGGCACTGGGCAGCAGGAACATCCAGATGGGAGTGTCCGGGCCCAGCAAGGAAGCGGTCCAGAACAGGGCTCCGGAGAGGCAAAGCAGGCCGAAGGATGCGAACCATCGGGGGTTGGCCCGGTCGATCAGCTTGCCCACGAAGGGCGCCAGGGCACCTGAGATCACTGCCATAGGGATCATGAGCAGGGCCGACTGGGTCGGCGTCAGGCCCCGGACTGTCTGGTAGTAGAAGATGGTGGGCAACGGGAACGCTGTCACCGTGAAGCCGACTGCCATGATGGTGGTGTTGCCCAGGGAGAAGTTGCGTTCCTTGAACAGTCCCAGGGGAAGCAGCGGTTCACCTCCGCGGCGTTCGAGGATCCACTGCCAGAGGACAAAGACCACGAGAACCGCGAGACCGGTGATGATCAGGCCCCACACCGAAATGAACCCAGTCACAGTGCCCCACTTGTAGGTCTGGCCTTCCTGGATTCCGAATACCAGCAGGAACATGCCGACGGCGGAAAGCAGCACGCCCAGAACGTCGAAGGAGTGGCTGTGCGTGGTCAGTTTGGGTACGAACCGCATGACCAGGATGAAAGCCACAAGACCGATCGGGACGTTGACGAAGAAGATCCACTCCCAGCCGAGGCTGTCGACCAGCACGCCGCCCAGGATGGGGCCCACCAGTACGGCCATGCCTGCAGTGGCTCCCCACAGGCCCATGGCGGCACCGCGCCGGTCCGGCGGGAAGATACGCGTGATGACGGCCATGGTCTGGGGAGTCATCATGGCGGCACCGAGTCCTTGCACCGCCCTGGCAGCGATCAGCATGGTCACGTCGCCGGAAAGGCCGCACCACAGCGAGGCCAGGGTAAAGACCACCAAGCCGATGAGGTACAGGTTCTTGGGTCCGAAGCGGTCACCAAGCCTGCCGGTGATGAGAAGGGGTACTGCATAGGCCAGCAGGTAGGCGCTGGTGACCCAGATAACGGCGTTGATGTCAGTATTGAGGCCTTCCATGATCCGCGGATTCGCGACCGACACAATGGTGGTGTCGATGAGGATCATGAAGAAGCCAACCACGAGTGACCACAGTGCGGGCCATGGCTTAGCTATGTTTTCCAAGGGATTCCTTTGGCTTGTTTGAAAGTCCGGTGAGGGCAGGGCGGGGTTCATCCCAAGGCAGCTGCCCGGTGCCCAACTCCTCAAGGAGACCGCGGATCCACGCGATCTCGGTTCGAAGCATGGCTTGCTGATAAGTGATGTCGATCCAGTATTTGCGGTCCAGCCCCTTGGCCGTCACGGCCTCCTCGGCATGGACCAGGAAGTCGAGGTCGGCGTTCAAGGCGACCAGCCGGTCCTCCAAGAGGCCGGTCACCACCTCCGCGGGGAGGTGGTGCGCTTCGGCAATGGCATGGGGAAAGACGGGGTATTCGTTGACGGGAGCAGCGAGCATGGCCTGGAGCCGCGCGTCCAATGCCGCATGTCCAGCCTCCGTAATCCGATACGTGGTCCGCTCGGGGCGGTTGCCTTCGCGCTCCGTCCCTGTCGCCTCCACGAGTCCGTGTTCCTCAAGCCGTCCGACCGCGTGATAGAGCGTGCCCGGACGGACTTTGACCAACCGGTCCTCGTGACGGGCCATCAGCACCTGGTACATCTCGTAGGGATGCATGGGTTGCTCGGCGAGAAGCGCCAATGACGCAACGCCCAACGGCGTCAACTCAGCACTTTTGGCCACAGCCTGCTCCTCCCATCAAGAATATTCCACAACAACTATTCCACGTGGAGTAATCAGGTGCAAGTAAACCCCGGCTGCTGCTGCGGCCGGGGTTTACCTGGAAAGCCCGGTCAGCCCAGGAGGGCCAGGATTTCCGTGCGGGCGAACATCGAGGCGGCGTCGCGCGCGCTGGGCGTACCGGCGTCGGGATCCGCTCCCGCATCCAACAGGGCCCTGGCGACCCCGGTATATCCCTTGAAAACGGCGCCTGCGAGAGGCGTCTGTCCGCGGTCGTTCGCAGCGTTGACATCGGCACCATGGTGGATGATCAACTGCACGGCGTCCTCATGTCCGTGGTAGGCCGCGAGCATCAACAGCGAATCCCCTGCCGCGTTGGTGAGGGTGGCGGGGGCTCCGGCGTTCAGATAGCCCCGCAGCAACTCCGTGTTTCCCTCACGGGCGGCGTCGAACAGGGCATGGGCCAGAGCCAGCGTCTCCTCATCGGGGCCTGTCTGGTCGTTTGTGGCAGCAGGGCCATCGCTTGGGGTCATCGGTGGGGTCCCTTCAGGAATCCGGTCTGGCGCCCGACAACCTGTCCGGCGTCGGGGGCGACGATCACTTCCTGGGCTGCGATGTAAGGCTCCTCGCCGTCCATCACCGTGAGGGTTTCCTCCGCGGAAACGGACCGCTTGATCACGGCCAACGCCACAGGGCCCATCTCGAAGTGCTGCGCCACCGATGTCAGAGTACCCACCTTGCGTTCCCCGGCAAATACAACACTGCCCACAGCCGGCAAGGTGTGCTGGGAACCATCGAGCTGAAGGAACACCAGCCGCCTCGGCGGGTGCCCGAGATTGTGGACCCGGGCGATGGTTTCCTGGCCCTTGTAGCAACCCTTGTTCAGGTGCACCGAGGTGCGCAGCAGATCCAGTTCATGCGGAATCGTCTTCTCATCGGTCTCCGCGCCCAGACGGGGCCGCCAGGCAGCCACCCTCAACGCGTCCGCTGCCATGGATCCGGCCAGCGGGAGGCCCTCCACCGCGGTCTCAAGCTCAGCTGCGGGAACAAGGAATTCGTACCAGGGCCGCTCCAGCCCGGGGTGGGATTCCTCCGGCACGATGCTGTACGCGTAACCCCCAGGACCCACGCGCGGCCACGGATCCTCCCACACAAGGCGGGAGGAGAACTGCTCCAGCGGTTTGGTGGCCCCCACCACGGCCCACTGCTCCGAGACGTCGTCGATCTCCACCCGGAGCATGAACTTCATTTTGTTCAGCCAGTCAGCCAGGGGCGCCGCTTCGGCTGCTTCGACGATCAGCCAGGTGGTCCCGCCGTCGTCAATGACGCGGGCGTCGAACTCGATGCGCCCTTGGACGCTCAACAACAAAAGTTCGCTGGAGACGCCCGGCTGCAGGTTGGTGAGCTGCTGGGAGGACAGCGTGTTCAGCCAGCTCAGGCGGTCCGGTCCGGCCACGGTCACCACGCCGCGGTGGGACAGATCCACGACGGCGGTGCCCGCTGCCAAAGCGCGCTGCTCACGCAACGGTTCGCCGTAGTGTGCCGCGACGCCTTCGTCCAGACCGGTATCTTCAACGGCGCCAGGGCGCGACAACAGAGGGCTCTTGTAAGTCATATGTAGTAGAAGTCCTTGCGGCTCAGGGGTATTCCGGGTTGGGCAATATTTCGCTTCAGCGGTATTCCGGGTTATCAAAATCGAACCGCGTGCCGGCCTTCCACTCTTCGGGCAGGTTGCCGTAGGCGGGAATGCCCCCGGCATCACGCAGGAGCTTGGCCATATGGAGCAGGTTCCAGGTCATGAAGGTGGTGTTCCTGTTAGTAAAATCACTCTCCGGGCCACCGGATCCTTCGTCCAAATAGCTGGGTCCCGGTCCCACAGCACCGATCCAGCCGGCATCGGCCTGGGGCGGAATGGTGAAACCGATGTGCTGGAGACTGTAGAGCACGTTCATGGCACAGTGCTTGATGCCGTCCTCGTTGCCGGTGATCAGGCAACCGCCCACCTTGGGGTAGAAAGCCCACTGCCCCTTGCTGGTCAGCTCACCGGAGTGGGCATACAGCCGCTCAATGAGTTTCTTGGTCTGGGAGGAGTTGTCGCCCAACCAAATGGGACCCGCAACCACCACGATGTCAGCGTCACGGACAACGGGATAGAGTTCCGGCCATTCGTCTGTCTTCCAGCCGTGTTCACGCATGTCCGGATAGACGCCGCTGGCGATGTCGTGGTCCACGGTGCGGATAAGGCGTGTCGTGACGCCTTGCTTTTCCATGATGTCCCGGCTGATCCGGATCAGGCCATCGGTGTTGCTGAGCTGCGGTGAGGGCTTCAGGGTGCCGTTGAAGAAGACGGCCTTAAGGCCCTCGTAGCCGCCTGGTTTGGGGTGATCGGTCACTTTCTGCTCCTTCTGCCTGGCGTGCTGCGCGGAACGTACGGTGAACCCTTTGGGTCAGGAAACCTTGTGCAGGAACGCCGATGCGTGGGCTTCGAGGGTCTTGCCGTTGGCTGCGACATCCCAGCGCCACAGGAGGTTGCCGTCCACCAAGCCGAAGATCCGGGTGGCTGCAGTGTATTCCTTGGAGTGGCTCCCGCGCATCACCATGTCGGTGCTCAGCTGGATCTGGGGTCCCTTGATCTGGCCGTAGTAAAGCTCGGTGATGCCGCCGGGGTGGGCGATCGAGACGGAGATATCGAATCCGCCGTCCTTGTTGCGGCGCTCTTCGACTTCATCTGCCGTTTTGAGAACGGGGACGATGTCCGCCGGGATCAGTCCAGGGCCGCCGTCGCCTTCCTCAAGTTTCCGCTCCAACGCCCAGAACCCGGTCTCCACCGTCAACGGACGCAACTTTGCGCCGGCGTCGTCGCTGATCCAGGTCTCGGCCCGGTATTGCAGGTACGGCAGGCCGTTGTGGGTGAACGAAACGTGCTGGACGAAATGTTCCGAATCCTCGTCGCCGCTGCCGAGCCGGCCGCGGCCCTCCCACTCACCAATGAGCCAGGAAAGGGGAACGAGTTCGGGCGTCAGATCTGTCGGGATCTCAATAGGCACAACAGTTACCTCGGTTGGGCTGCAGAACCAGAAAGCTTACTTCTGGCCCTTGAAAAGGCGGTAGACAACAAATCCTGCAAACCACGCCATGGCGATGCTGGCCAAGCCAAGGAGAACGAGGAAGAAGATTTCAAATGCGAGTACAGACATGATGCAATCCTAACCGCTAGTAGATGAGTAGTTTGTCTATGAAGTAAGCCAAGGCGCCCACGGCCCAGACCGGGGCCACGCCCATTCCAACAGCTGCCGGAATGTTAAGCCTCCCCCGCCTGAGGGTGGTCATGCGGCGGAAACACACCAGTACCGAACCCACCACGACACCCACCAAGGCAGCGGGCAGCACAGCGATGTCCGAGAAAACGAGGCCGGCGAGGGGACCCATGAGGCCCGCCATGACCACTCCGAGCGGCGCCACGATGCGGTCCGGCCAACGGATGATGCCTACCAACAGCGCAACGGCTGCGCTCAGGCCGGCAACGAGGACCATTTCCCTCACGCCGTTGAACCTGGCACCGGCTATCCAGCCTGCGCCCAGGCAGTTGAGCAGCACGCCGGCACTGCAGCCAAGCGTTGACTCCAGGCGTTGGGCCTGGCCCGTGCCCCGGACGAGTTGGACAATGAAGACGGCCATCACGCCAAGGGCAACAAAAGCCGGAGTTCCGTCAAGGAAGCCAGGGGCAGGCAGGTACGCGGCAGCTACTGCCGATCCCGCGCCAGCCAGTCCAATGACAGCTGCCAGCGTCTTCTTGGCCGGAACTCCCAGGAAATGCGGCCAGCCGATGCCTACTGCTGCAGACGCCACGATGCCCACGCCAACCATGGCTTCCCGGGAAACGAAGGTGCTGGCCACGATGGCTGCGAGCGCCACGAGTCCGAATACCCCGATGCTCCAAGACTTCACTGTGTGCCCGACCTCAATCCGATGCGCCTTCTACGGCCTCCCGACAATCCTGCCTTATACCGGCCCAATATGTCGTAATTCCCCTGCCAACCCGTCACGAATCCATGTGTCGCAGGGCACTGATGGGTATACTCAGACTTCAACAGCGCACTGTCCTGGCCTCGATCCCGTCACAACGGGCAAGGGCCGCGGGGCGCTGGGACCGGCCGGTGAAACTCCGGTTTCGACGCCCGATGATGCGCGTACAGCCCATTGGAGGAACTATGTCGCACATCCTGCTCCTGACGAACAGCACCGGCTCTTCGGTGGACATTTTGCCTGCCTTGGAGTTGTTGAACCACCGCGTGCACATCCTCCCGGCAGAACCAACCGCTTTGCTCGAAACCGATCCCACGGACATCGTCTTCCTTGATGCCCGCAAGGATCTGGTAGGAGCCCGCTCGCTGACGCAATTGCTCAAGGCAACCGGACTCAGCGCGCCGTTGATGCTGATCCTTACCGAAGGCGGCATGGCTGCTGTTTCTTCGGCCTGGGCCGTGGACGACATCGTGCTCGACTCCGCCGGACCTGCCGAGGTGGAAGCCCGCATCCGGCTGGCCATGGCGCGTGCCGTGCCCGGCGAGGAAGAAACCCAGACTGAGATCCGGGCCGCCGGCGTCGTTATTGACGAAGCAAGCTATACCGCCCGCGTCAGCGGCCAACCCCTGAACCTGACGTTCAAGGAGTTCGAGCTCCTGAAGTACCTGGCACAGCACCCCGGCCGCGTCTTCACCCGGCAGCAACTGCTGACCGAGGTCTGGGGCTATGACTACTACGGAGGCACCCGCACGGTGGACGTCCACATCAGGCGTCTTCGCGCCAAGCTCGGCGTGGACCATGAGAACCTCATCAGCACGGTCCGCAACGTCGGCTACAGGCTCACCCTGGTGCGGTTGCCCGACGACGAGCTCTCCGAAGCCTGACGGTTTAGACACAGGAACGGTTTAGACACAGGAAAGGCCGGGATCCACACGGATCCCGGCCTTTCTGCATTACTTGGTGGAGGACATACGGGTCGAACGTATCGAGGCCACCCCACTGGTGGATCCCCCCTGTACCCGGCCAAAGCCGAATGAGATAACGAGACTACCTCCGTTGCTCCGAGACATCAAATTACGGGGCTTGCCCGGGGCGTATAGCCTTGCACCATGAGTCAAGCACACCCGGAGAACTGGCCTGTACTGATCATCAAGGGCGCTTTGGACGCCGAGCTCCTCAGGGATTTCAGGGCACTCACCGCCGCGGCGGAGGAGTCCGACGGGAACCCGCCCCTGTCCGAGCAGACCCTGGTGATGCTGCGTGGTGCCGACGGCGGCGATCATTCCGTCGTGTCTTTCGCACTGTATGCGCCGATCGAAGGCTCAGACCCGGCAACGGCAGAAGACCTGGCGGGAATCGCCGTCGTCGTTGACGCGCCGGACGCCAGCGGAGTGCTGGAACTGGCCGTCCACCCCAGTTACCGGAACCAGGGGGTGGCCGGACGGCTGTTGGACGCCCTGCAGAAGGAACGGAGCCTTGAAGGCCTCAGCGCCTGGTCGCACGGCGGCCACGAGGCCGCTGCGCAGTTGGCCACCCGTTTCGGTTACGGGCCGGTACGCGAACTGTGGAAGATGCGGCTGATGTCGTCGACATCCGCACTGCCCGACGCCGCCCTCCCGGACGGCGTTTCGCTGCGCGCCTTCGTGCCGGGCCAGGACGAGCAGGCGTGGCTGGCCGCCAACCGCGCCGCTTTTTCCCACCACCCCGAACAAGGTTCCATGACACTCGAGGACCTCGAGGCCCGGAAAGCAGAAGACTGGTTCGATCCCGAAGGCTTCTTCCTGGCCGTCAACGACGCAGACGAACTCCTGGGATTCCACTGGACCAAGGTCCACCCCCGGCAAGGGCCGCACCCGGCAATCGGCGAGGTGTACGTGGTGGGCGTTACTCCGGCTGCACAGGGTTCGGGGCTCGGCAAAGCCTTGACTGTTGCCGGAATCAAACACCTCCAGGATCAGGGCCTCCACGCCGTGATGCTGTACGTGGACGCCGACAACCAGGCTGCTGTGGCCCTATACCAGAAACTGGGATTCGTCCGCTGGGACACCGATGTGATGTACGGTCCGTTAACGAAAAATTAACCTGGCGCGATCACCGCAGGGAAAGGCGGCGGCTCATTGGATTCGGACACCGCGATTGCTTGTAATGTGGGAGGAAACCCAGTCCTGAGCTTAGGAGAGCCCCATGCAGCCGGACCCCGTCGGCATCGCCGGATCCACCTCTAAGGGGGCGACACTGCCTCCGCGCTTCGGATCCTCTGAAGTGCCGGCCTCGCGGGCCACCCAGGACCGCATCGATATTCCCGAATTCGCGCCGAGCCTGGAACCCGAAGGCGACATCTCCCCGGACCGCTTCCTGGACCGGGAGCTCAGCTGGCTTGCCTTCAACTCCCGCGTGCTGGAGCTTGCCGAGGATCCCGATCTGTTCCTGCTGGAGCGCGTCAACTTCCTCTCGATCTTCGCTTCCAACCTGGATGAGTTCTTCATGGTCCGCGTGGCCGGCCTAAAGCGCCGTATCGCCACCGGACTGGCTGTCCCCTCCCCCGCGGGGCTCAGCCCCATCGAGGTGCTGGAGCAGATCGGTGAAGAGGCCCACAAGCTGCAGGAACGCCACGCCCGCGTTTTTGCCGAGCAAATCCGGCCGGCCCTGGCCTACGAACACATCCACCTCATGCATTGGCATGAGCTGGATGAGGATGCCCGGCAGCGGATCAGCGTCATGTTCCAGGAGAAGGTCTTCCCCATCCTGACTCCCCTCGCCGTGGATCCTGCCCACCCCTTCCCGTACATTTCGGGCCTCTCCCTGAACCTGGCCGTGATCGTCAGCAACCCGATCAGTGACAAGGAGCTCTTCGCCCGCGTCAAGGTTCCGGACCAGTTGCCCCGCCTGATCTCCGTGGACGGGCCTCGCGCAGGTGCCATTCCCGGCCGCGTTGCCCGGTTCATCGCTTTGGAAGAAGTCATCGCTGTCCACTTGGACAAGCTCTTCCCCGGCATGGAGGTCCTGGAACACCACACCTTCCGGGTGACCCGCAACGAGGACCTGGAAGTTGAAGAGGACGACGCCGAGAACCTCCTGCAGGCTTTGGAGAAGGAACTGCTGCGACGCCGTTTTGGCCCTCCCGTGCGTTTGGAAGTCACCACGGACATCAACCCGAACATCAAGGCCCTGCTCATCAGGGAACTGGGTGTTGAGGAGTCCGAGGTGTACTCCGTACCCGCGCCGCTGGACCTGCGGGGGCTCTCCGCGATCAGTGGCATAGACCGTGCCGATCTCCACTACCCGAAACACGTCCCGCACACATCCCGCTACCTCAACGAGTCCGAGACCTCCAAGGCGGCGAATGTCTTCGCGGCAATGCGCCGCAGGGACATCCTGTTGCACCACCCCTACGACTCCTTCTCCACCTCGGTCCAGGCGTTCCTCGAACAGGCCGCAGCGGATCCCAAGGTCCAGGCCATCAAGCAGACTCTTTACCGGACGTCCGGTGACTCCCCGATCGTGGACGCGCTGATCGATGCTGCAGAGGCCGGCAAGCAGGTTCTGGCCCTGGTGGAGATCAAGGCCCGTTTCGATGAGCAAGCCAACATTTCCTGGGCGCGCAAGCTGGAACAGGCCGGTGTCCATGTTGTGTACGGCATCGTCGGCCTGAAAACCCACTGCAAGCTGTCCCTGGTGGTTCGCCAGGAAGTGGATGGCCTCCGCCGCTACTGCCACATTGGCACGGGCAACTACCACCCGCGCACGGCCCGCTACTACGAAGACCTCGGTTTGCTGACCGCCAACGAGCAGGTGGGCGAAGACCTTTCCAAGCTCTTCAACCAGCTGTCCGGCTATGCGCCGAAGTCCACCTTCAAGAGGCTGCTGGTGGCACCGCGCTCCGTCCGGGCCGGCCTTGTGGAGCGGATTGAAACTGAAATCCGCAACGCCCGTGCCGGCATTCCCGGCCTGGTGCAGATCAAGGTCAATTCCATGGTTGACGAAGCCATCATCGACGCCCTGTACCGCGCGTCCCAGGCGGGCGTGAAGGTGGACGTCGTGGTTCGTGGCATTTGCTCCCTCCGCCCCGGTGTTCCCGGCCTCAGCGAGAACATCACGGTCAGGTCCATCCTTGGCCGCTTCCTTGAACACTCGCGGGTGTTCGCCTTCGGCAACGGCGGCGATCCCGTGGTGTACATCGGTTCCGCCGATATGATGCACCGCAACCTGGACCGCCGCGTGGAGGCCCTGGTGCAGCTGTCCAGCAAGGAGGACATCACTACGGTCATGGATCTGATGCGCCGCTATGTTGACGACGGAACGGCCAGCTGGCACTTGGATAACCAAGGGCACTGGACCAGGCACCACCTGGATGCCGATGGCAAGCCGTTGCTGGACATGCAGTCCTGGCTGTTGGAGTCGCGTTCGCGCCAGCGTGCGTCGGCACGGAGGTAAGGAAGATTTGAACAGCGATACCCCCGTGGAGGATCAGACAGACCACCCCGGCGAGCCGGTAGCCGTTGTCGCTGCCGGCGCCATCCCGTGGCGCCTCAACAAGGGCGCCTTGGAGGTTCTGTTGATCCACCGGCCCCGCTATGACGATTGGTCATGGCCCAAGGGAAAGCTCGACGCCGGCGAAACGGTTCCGGAATGCGCTGCCCGTGAAGTGTGGGAAGAGATTGGCCTGCGGGCACCGCTGGGCATTCCCCTCCCGGCCATCCACTATCACGTGTCGGCGGGCCTCAAGGTGGTCCAGTATTGGGCCGCCAAAGTCAACGGTGAACCGCTCCGTCCCGATGGCAAGGAAGTGGACAGCGTGATGTGGTGCAGCCCTGACCGGGCGGCGTCATTCCTCAGCAATCCCACGGACGTAAAACCCTTGGAATATCTGGAGAAGGCACACGTCCGGGGTGAACTCGACACGTGGCCTTTGATCCTGATCCGTCATGCAAAAGCCAAGCCGCGATCGTCCTGGACCAAGGCCGAGGGCGACCGTCCTTTGGCGGCCACTGGCCAGCGGCAGGCCATTGCGGTGCAGCGCCTTCTTGACGTCTGGAAACCGCAGCGCCTGGTGACCAGTCCATGGACCCGCTGTGTGGCAACCATAGCGCCCTATGCGAAAGCGTCGGGGGCGAAGGTCAAGTTGGTGGAGGCGCTCACCGAGCACCACCATCAGCGTTCTCCGAAAAAGACGGCTGCAGCCATCGAGGCCTTGTTCGACAAGCAACTGCCCATAGCCGTTTGCACGCACAGGCCCGCCCTGCCTACCGCACTGAAGCAACTGGGGCAGCACATGCCCCAAAACCTGCGCGCAGTCCTCCCCTCCGCGGATCCCTTTCTTTCGCCGGGTGAGGTCATCGTGTGCCAGGTAGCGCGGGGATCCGAGCGGAAGATAGTTTCCGTGGAGCAGGTCAAGCCTTTCGACGACTAGGTACCGGCACGGTTGACTCCCACGTCTTTGTATCAAATACTTGACACAATGTTTCTAAGACTTGGGGGTCTTTGCCGTGTCCTTTGATGTGCCGCCGTTGCTTTTGGTGGGGCCCGTCGTGGGCGCCGTCTTGGTGTACCTGTTCCTGCGGGTACAAGTGTGGTCCAAGCCGGATGCCACCTCTGTGGCATCACACGGCCTGTGGGTCGGCATCATTGGCTGGATGGCCAGCTCCCTGCAAGGAGCCATGAGCGCGGGGGTGATCCGGGCCAGTCCGACCTCATCAAATGCGCCCTTCACCTCGGAAGACCTCCTGGCGGCCCTGGCTTGGCCGATCGCCGCGTCTTTGGTGGTCCATGCCTTGGGCCAGTGGAGCTACCCGGCCCCCAAATCCCCGCAAAGGTACGCTGAACTCACCGTCCGCAGGATCCGCGATTTCCTCCCGGCGAAACTCGCCTGGACAACAGTCGTGATCGTTGCCTATGCCGGTACCGCCATAGTCTCGATTGCAGCCCTGCCCGCTCACGCTCCGGTGCGTCCCGTCCCCGCTTCCCCATCATCAATAGGAACGACGGTCTACACAGGCCAGGGCCAGGATGGAAGGATCGCGGGTTCGGAACTTGCCGGGTGGCTTGGTGGCGCCTTAGTGGTTTTGGTTGCAGGGACCTGGCTCGTCCTGGTACTCATCGCACGACGGCGCCAACTGGAGACGCTAAGCAGCGACGACAACCGCACGCTTCGAGCCATTGCAGCCAACAGGCTGCTGCGGACCGTTGCCACCATCGCCGCAGGCCTCGCCAGCATCGCGGGAAATTTTGCCGCCCTCCCGACGCCTGGGGCAACGTGGCAATCGTCGTGGTTCAACGTTTTGGGTCTTGTCAACATGGCTGTGCTGCTGGTCATGTGGTGGTGGAAGGTGCCGGTCCTTCCTTCGCTTCAGGCATCGGCGAAAGCCATCAGCGGCACTGCTCTCCGCGCCGATCCCCGCACCCACGGCGCAGCAAAACTCAGCGTTTCCCTCGGAGCGGTCCTGGGAGTCGCTGCCGTCTTGCCGCTTGTGACACTGGTGTTCTGGTTCGGTTTCATTCCGGTAGAAGGCCAGCGCTCCCTTGCCCCGGCGATTGTCGTCACCGTGTCTGCCGTCCTGGTCCTGCTCACCATTGCCGCAGGCGAGTTACTGATCGCCCGCAACTATGGCCACCCGGAGGTGCCCCTCGGTTGGCCGCGGCAGCCGGTGTCCAAGGGGTTGCTCACCTTCAGCATTGTTTCGGCCACGGTCTTTGCGGTAACGCTCGTCCTTACAGGTACAGGCCAATCACTCCTGGTCGGCCCACCCGCCTGGCCCGCCAACCTCTTTCTCACGATGGGGGTCGGACTGATGGGCGCTGCCGCGATCCTGGCCACGCGCCGTCGTCGAGGTCTTCCCGAAGTGGGGGACGAGAGCGGGCTTGATGCCGCACTGCGCGCCATTTCGATGTACCGGATTGTCCGAACCCTGGCAGCCTTCCTTCTGGCACAGTCAGCGGTGATGATGCTTGGCAACGCCGAAGCATGGGGAACATTGTTCCCGGCTTTCAATCAGCTGGGACCGAGTCCTGTGTACATGACAGGAGTCGTTGTAGCAGTCATTGCCGTCGTCGTCGCGGTTACGCCTGTCCGGAGCCTTTTCCGGGCGATTCCCAGGGGCACCGAACCCAAGCAGAACCAGCCGACGCCATGACCGCCGGAATCTCCATCGACCTCGCAGACCCGGTTCCGCCCTACGAACAGATCCGCCGGCAGCTCAGCTCCCTGATCGCCGTCGGGGTCCTGGAACCTGGAAACCGCCTGCCAACAGTGCGCAGCCTGGCCGCGGACCTCGGCATCGCCGCAGGGACGGTAGCGCGTGCCTACAAGGAACTTGAGCTGTCCGGCGTCATCGAATCACGACGCCGGAACGGCACTGTCGTCGTCGGGCCGCCTCGGGCGCCGCACCGCGTGGCGGGCGGAGACGCTGCGGTGATCGCCGCCGTCGACGGCTTGATCCTGGCCGCCCGCGACGCGGGTGTGGGTGACGCAACGCTCATTGATCTTCTTCGTGGACGGCTGGCGGTTAATGGGCACGGTACAAGTAAGCTTGAACCGTGATTCCCACCCCGTATGAAGACCTCCTGCGCGACGTCATGGCCAACGGCACACACAAATCGGACCGCACCGGCACCGGAACGCGCAGCGTTTTCGGCCGCCAGCTGAGGTTCGATCTCGCCGGGAGCTTCCCTCTCATCACCACCAAGCGGGTCCATTTCAAGTCCGTGGCCGTGGAACTGCTGTGGTTCCTGCGCGGGGATTCGAATGTGAAGTGGATGCAGGACCAGGGAGTGACCATCTGGGACGAGTGGGCGGACGCGGACGGCGAACTCGGCCCCGTCTACGGCGTGCAGTGGCGCAGCTGGCCCACGCCCGACGGCGGCCACATCGACCAGATCTCCGAAGTGATGAAGAGCCTCGCCGCGAACCCGGACTCCCGGCGCCACATCGTCTCCGCATGGAATGTTTCCGAACTCAAGGACATGGCGCTGCCGCCGTGCCACGCGTTCTTCCAGTTTTACGTTGCCGACGGCAAGCTCTCCTGCCAGTTGTACCAGCGCTCGGCCGACACTTTCCTGGGTGTCCCCTTCAACATCGCCTCCTACGCGCTCCTGACGCTCATGGTGGCCCAGCAGCTTGGCCTCGAACCCGGCGAATTCGTGTGGACCGGGGGCGACGTCCACGTCTACGACAACCATGTGGAGCAGGTCGCGGAGCAGCTGAGCCGTGAACCGTACGAGTACCCGCAGCTGAAGATCCTCCGCAAGCCGGACTCCATCTTCGACTACACCGTTGACGACTTCGAGGTGGTCGGCTACCGCCACCACCCCACCATCAAGGCACCGATCGCGGTATGAGCGCTCCTTCCTCCGAGGATCCGGCCCAGCTTCCCGGCGTCATCTTCACTCAGGAAACCGCTGCCAGAATGACCGGCATCGGCATGATTTGGGCGCAGACCAAGTCCGGCGTCATCGGCAAGGACGGGACCATGCCGTGGCAGCTGCCTGAAGACATGAAGCACTTCAGCCGGATCACCACCGGGCACCCCGTCATCATGGGCCGGCGGACCTGGGAATCATTCCCGGAAAAGTACCGTCCCCTTCCGGGCCGCACCAACATCGTGGTGACCCGCAACGAAAAGTGGGCATCCACGCCCGAGGCCCAGGGCGCCGTCGTGGTTTCCTCCCTGGACGAGGCACTGCTGGAATCCCAGTTTGCACCCGGAGGCCAGAAGGTGTGGATTGTCGGCGGTGGCGACATCTACCGCCAGTCCATGGGTATCGCCAACCTGGCGGTCATCACCATCATCGACACCGATGTGGAGGGTGACACCTACGCGCCCGAACTCGGCGATGACTGGACCTTTGACACCATGGCGCCCGCCGAAGGGTGGCTCACCGCCAAGAACGGCACCAACTACCGGTTCACTACATGGCGCCGGAACGCAAGCCAGAAAAGCCAGGAAGACTAAGCATGCTGAAAAAACCCGAAACCCTGTTCGTACTGGGCTACATGCTGCTGCCGCTCTTCGCCCTGCTCTCAGCCATTGTTGGCCTGACCATGATCCTGGGCGGCAACAAGATCGTTGGAATCATCGTCCTGGTGGTCGTGACGCAGGTGTTCACCTTCGGTGCTTTCTTTGCCCTGCGCAAGCGCAAGGCCGCCCTGCTGCAGGAGTCGGACGCACTGCCGGCTCCCCGCGACTGAGTCAGCAGCATCACTGTGGCGGGTGCCGGCGTCGTGCTTCGCGTGCGTGACGTAACCAACAGCGGCACTTTGCTTCGAAAGTTTAGACTTGGTGAATGACTACAGCAGCTAATCCGTCCGTTGGACTGGTCGGTTGGCGTGGCATGGTCGGCTCAGTCCTGATGCAGCGCATGCAGGAAGAGAACGACTTCGCCAACATCAACCCGGTATTTTTCTCCACCTCGAACGCAGGAGGTGCCGCCCCGTCCTTTGCAGAGGGGGCAGGCAAGCTCGAGGACGCGTTCGATATTGAGACGCTTGCCAAGCTGCCGATTATTGTCACCGCGCAGGGCGGCGACTACACCAAGCAGGTCCATGGTGAACTCCGTAGCCGCGGCTGGGACGGCCTCTGGATCGACGCTGCCTCCACCCTGCGCATGAACGATGACTCGATCATCGTGCTGGACCCCATCAACCGCGACGTCATCGACGCCGGACTCTCCGGCGGCGTGAAGGACTTCATCGGCGGAAACTGTACGGTCTCCTGCATGCTCATGGGCCTCGGCGGCCTGTTCAAGAACAACCTCGTGGAGTGGGGCACGTCCATGACGTACCAGGCCGCTTCCGGCGGTGGCGCGCGCCATATGCGCGAACTCCTCAACCAGTTCGGCACGCTCAACAACGAGGTCAGCAGCGAACTGGACGACCCGGCATCGGCCATCCTGGAGATCGACCGCAAGGTGCTTGCCACCCAGCGCACCGGGGTTGACGCCACGCAGTTCGGCGTGCCGCTCGCGGGCTCGCTGATTCCCTGGATCGACGCCGACCTCGGCAACGGCCAGTCCAAGGAAGAGTGGAAGGCCGGCGTCGAGACCAACAAGATCCTCGGCACCGGAACCGGAACCGCGGGCAAGGACCACATCGCCATGGACGGCCTGTGCATCCGCATCGGAGCCATGCGTTCCCACTCCCAGGCCCTCACGCTGAAGCTGCGCGAAGACCTGTCTGTGACGGAGATCGAAAACCTCCTGGCCAAGGACAACGAGTGGGCCAAGGTTGTTCCGAACACCAAGGAAGCCTCCATGGCAGACCTGACCCCGGTTGCGGCATCAGGCACGCTGGACATCCCCGTGGGCCGTATCCGCAAGCTCGAAATGGGTCCGGAATACATCAGCGCCTTCACCGTGGGCGATCAGCTCCTGTGGGGCGCAGCCGAGCCCCTGCGCCGCATGCTCAACATTGTGACGGGCAAGCTCTAACCCAGGCATTGCCACGTCCCTAGCCCGCTGTTCCGTTGTTGCCCTGCAACGGAACAGCGGGTTTTCGACGTTCTGGCCTCGACAAGGCAGTCTTCACTTGCCGTTCCACTTCCCACGGCCTGCCGAGATCCTGCCACTCGATTCGGATAACGTCCCAGCCCAATGCATTGAGTGCTTTCTCACGTCTCCGTTCCTGAAAGACCACCTCGTCAGTGGGCGCATAGTCGAAGTACTTGGTACGGCCGTCGAACTCGAGAATAACTTTGCTGTCCGGCCATCCGAAGTCTCCGCGGTAGCGACCGATGGGAGTATCGACTTCGAGCTGAAGCACGGCTTCCGGGATTCCCAGCCTCTCCAAAAGAGCACGCGTCCGGGTCTCGCCCACAGATTCGGAACGGCCATCCATTGCGTCCAGCACCCGCCGCAAGCGTCGAGCGCCTCTCGTGATCCGGCCCCCGTCCACATAAGCCTGAATCAACACCGGATCCGCCCCTCTGCGAAGGGCTTGGTCTGCGACCACCAGTGCCCGTTCGAATTCCAGGGTCCGGGCACAATCGACGACAGTGCGCTCCAGGCTCGTCACTCTGGCGGGTCGCCCCCAAGGAGTCAGGATCTCAACAATCTCGGCAGCTTCCAGCGCTGCACCATGTGCCCGTACATCCTCCCCGGAACTTGTCTGGGCCGGCGAGAACGGCGTGGTGACGTGCACCAGGGGCCCACCATCCCACGGTGCGCATCCATGCAGGCGCGCGGCACTGGCATGGCTGTAAAGAATGGCCGAGCGCGAACTAAGCTGGTGTGCTTGGATTCTCAGCAGGTCCTGCTCCCAGGGAGGTCGGCGACGCCAGTCTGAGCTTCGGGCGTATGCGCCCCGTCTTACCCGAATAAGCTTGCCGGAGCGCACACCCGCTGTCAGCACGCGGGCGCCCAAGCCTTTTCCTGCGAGGTCCGACGTAACAGCAATGGTGCTGTCAGGCCAATTGGCGGCTATTAGTGCATCCAGTTTTCGCGATTGCATGCATTCATCGTGAGTTGGTCCAGGATGTCAGGACATCCCATTTCCGCCGTATGTGGACAAGTGCCGCATCAAACCATGCCCGCGCGGAGACGGCCCTTGGCGCGCAGCCCCTAATAACGTCGCGGACCCGCAACAACGTCGTTGGGCTGCAACGAAACAGCGGGCCGACAACGACTTTGAGGCGTAGCGAGCAGGTCAGCCGGCCATGAACTTCAGGTAGGCCCGGCCCTGTGCCTGGAACGACCGTTCCGCCGCCGGCCCCAACGTCCCCGAGAACGGCTCAGGCTCGACTCCGATGGTCTTGCCACTCGCCGTCCTCGCCCAAGTCCCGATCACTTCACCCCCGGAGACGATGATCCGCTTGAACACGCCATTCTTTCCCGGGACCACCAACTCCGCGAATTCAGGGGCAAGGACCAGGCTCCGGTCCTGGTAGCCGAGCAGGTATTCGTCGAACCCGGGAAGAGCCAGCAATGAGCGCGAGCCGGGGACGCCGTCGTCGAGCATTGCAGCTGACTCCGGCGAGAGCCAGTAGCTGGTGCCGCCGGACTCCAGCTCAACCAGGCCGTCCCGGACTGTATCGAGGGCAGCCCGCGCCTCCTTCAAGGGGATCTGGCTCCACCACGAGAAATCCTTGATGGTGGCCGGCCCGCGACTCCTCAGATAGCGGAAGAGCAACTCAGCTATGCCTTGCTCCCTGTCCAGCTCCCGTGACTGGTGGATCCATTCATCGAAAGGCACAAACAGCTGCTGCACGCCCACCTTGCCGTTGGACACCGCCATGGGCCCCTGAACCAGCCATGCACGCTGGCAGAGGCTGCCGAGCAGGTGGATGCCGCGTTGGGCTTTGGTGAGCTGGCCGGCCTCCTCGAACGCGAGGAAAAGCTGCTCGCGGCTTGCGCCCGGCGCGCCTTCGGTTTTGAGCGTGTCGAAAGTTGTGAAGGCGATGTCCCGGCAGTGGGCTATGTCGTCGGGCGTGATGGCAAGTTCCCGGTGGCGCCCGGCCACCATGTTCATCAAGCGGCCACTGGTGATGCCCAGGATCCAACGGAGGTCCTCTGGTGCCAGCAGATGCAACGTGCCGCGCATCGGCCACGAACGCACCACCGTCCCGGCGTCGAGGGCCGCCCGGACGTCGGAGGCCGCAATACCGGGAACCCGCTGCCCCACCGCCCACAGCGCAGCGCCAAGGTCCTGTGCCTGCATGGCGGTCATCCAACGGACGGCATCGGGGACGCTCGGAAGGCCGTTACCCAACAGGCCTTGGGCAGCGAGCCGCAAGCGGCCCAGGACGCGCGGGGTGAGGGGTGCAGGCATGCTTCATCCTAAAAGGACCGGCAGGTACAGGGAACCTTGCCGCGCCTCCCAGCCGTCACCCAGCAGCGGCTCCTAGGATGAATTCATGCTTTTTGGTGATCTCGCTCCGTTTGTGCGGCCGTTGAGCCGGTGGTTGGCAACCGCCGGCTGGTTCTGCACGCTCGTGGGACTTGGCTCCGGGCTGATCGTGGCGGTGGGAACGGGAGTAAGCCTCTCCCCCTCCATGCAAGCCATCCAGACCGTCAGCTTGGTGGCAACCGCTGCGGCGGCGCTGCTGATCGGAACGGCAGCGGCCAGCCAGCCCCTTGCGGATCGCCACGACGACGCCCCGGAACCCTGGTACTACCCCGCCGCGGCAGCGCAGGTCCGCAGCTTCCTCCTCGGAGCGATCGTGCTGCTGCTCGGCTTGGTGGGATTCGCCACGGCCGGCGTGTTCATGCCCAGCGGCCCGTCGCCGCAAAGCATCGCGTTCAGCCAGATCTTCCTGTTGGGATCGGTCAGCTGCGGACTCACGTTCCTGCTGCTCAACAAGGTGCTGCCAATCGCCGAACGCCGCACACGCTAGCCCACACGCGCCGAGGGGCGGGATCTCAACCCTAAGCCACGCCCTATACACCCGAAAGCTTGCCCCTCGCGGGAACACGCGAGGGGATTAGAGGCTGGCGCCGATCAGCAGCGGCTCCGGGTGCAGTTCAATGCCGAAGCGTTCGACGACGCCGGCCCTCACCTCGCGCGCGATGGCGAGCATATCCTCCGTGGAGGCCGAGCCTCGGTTGGTGATGGCCAGGGTGTGCTTGGTGGACAGGGAAGCCCTCCCCCCGGAAACGCTGGTCTCCTCCAGCCCGAAGCCCTTGCCGAATCCGGCCTGGTCGATCAGCCACGCAGCGGAGAGTTTCACCAGGCCGTCTGAACCGGCCGGATACTTGGGGGAATTCTCCGGCAGCCCTGCCGCCTGGTCGGCGGGGACAATGGGGTTGGTGAAGAAGGAACCCGTGGAGTAGGTGTCGCGATCGGACGCGTCCAGGACCATGCCCTTGGATCCCCGGAGCCGCAGGACTTCCCGGCGGACGTCGTTCGAGTAGGCACGCTTGCCTGCCTCTACGCCCAGCGCCCGGGCCAATTCCGCGTAGCGGACCGGGGCGCTCATCCGGCCCAACGGCAGCTGGAACTCCACGGTCAGGACCACGTAGCGCGGGGATCCCTCAACAGTGGTTTGCTTCAGGATTGAGTCACGGTAGCCGAACTTCAGCTCGGAATTGGTGAAGGTCTGGACAGCGTTGCGCTCCCGGTCCCACGTCCGGACCGCGGCAATGGTTTGTGACACGTCCGCGCCGTACGCGCCAACGTTCTGCACCGGGGTGGCGCCCGTGGCACCCGGGATGCCGGACAACGCCTCCAAGCCTGACCACGCGTGCAGCACGGAATATTCCACCAGCGCATCCCAGTTGTGGCCCGCCTGGACCACCACGGAGACACCGCCGCAGCTGTCCTCGGAGTTCACGGTAAAGCCCTCGGAAGCGATTTTTACCACGGTGCCGGGGAAACCGTCGTCGGAGATCAGCAGATTGGACCCGCCGCCAATGATCAGGAGTTTCTCCCCCGCGGCGTCTGCCGAGCGGACGGCGTCGATGATTTCGGCTTCGGTGCGGGCTTCAATGTAGTTCCCTGCGGGGCCGCCGACGGCAGCTGTGGTCAAGTCTGAAAGAAGCATCTGGGTCACCAATCAAGCCTAACGGGCATCGGCCGGCTCCACCGACGAGGCCTTTTGCTTGCCCGCCAGGGGTGCCAGGAAGAAACTGACCACCAACAGCGCCAGAGGGGCCAGCAGCGAATGGAGGATGCCGAAGTGCTCTGCCAGCAATCCAAGGAGCGGAGGACCACACAGGAACGCCCCGTAGCCGATGGTTGACACTACGGAGACGCGGGCGGCGGCATGAACGGGATCATCGGCGGCAGCAGACATTCCGACGGGGAAGCCCAACGAAGCGCCCAGTCCCCACACCGCCAGCGCAACGAACGCAAGCCACGGAACCGGCGAAAACACGAAAAGCGCAAGACCCACGACGGCGGTGGCCGAGCACCAGCGCATCACCAGCACCCGCCCGAACCGGTCGAGGATGACTGTCCCCGTGAAGCGGCCGATGGTCATGAACGTCACGAACACCCCGTAACCTACGGCGCCCGCTGCGTCGCTTTGGCCGTGCCCGTCTGCCAGTGCCAGAGCCACCCAGTCACCCGCCGCACCCTCAGCCAAAGCCAGGCCAAGGACAAGGACTCCGATCAGCAGCGTCCGGCGGTCACGCCATGCGAGGGCCACAAGCCGTTTGTTGTCCAGCGGTGCGGTTGCCTTGCCGCCCTCTTGGCCGGCCGGCGTTGGAGTAATAACAGGCAGCGGGCCCGTGGAGGGGTCCCGGAAGGTATCGGTCTCGTGGGGGCTGAATTTAGTGGTGGCTTGGGCGGTCTTTTCCGATCGGAACCAGAAGCCGGCAGTCACCACCGAGGCCGTCACCACGAAGCCGGAAATCAGGAAGTGCCAGAACACCGGCATGTGCACGGCAGCTGCCCAGGCCCCGAAGCCCGCCGCAGCCACGGTTCCCAGGCTGAACGCGCCGTGCAGGTGCGGCATGATGTGCCGTTCAAGTTCGCGTTCAAGCGCCGCACCCTCGACATTGGACGCAGTATTCCAACTTGCCGTACCCAGGCCGAGGACCACCAGTCCTGCGGCAACCACCAACGGATTGGCGGCAAGCGAGGTCCCGATGCCGACCACAATCAGCCCCGCCCCCACCATGCAGCTGCCGATTCTCGTGGTGAGCTTGGGACCGAGCCGAAGCACGATGAGGCCCGAGGCTGAAATCGAGATGAAGGACGCCACCGTCATGCACATCAGCAGCAGCCCGATGCCGCCCGGAGTCAGGTCCAGGCCGTCCCGGATGGCCGGCAGCCGGGACACCCAGGTAGCGAAGGCCACCCCGCTGGCAGCATAGGACGCCAGAACAGCGGCGCGCCACCGCAACATCGCAGTCGCAGTGGCGCTCGGTTTGCTGCCGTGTGGGGTGGTGTTCTGTTGGTTCAAGAGACCTTCACAACCGCCTGCGACTTCATGAGGACTTTCTGTCCGGCCGCTACCACGGTGAGGTCGATGCGGGCGGTGCGGGCATCGGCGTCGAGCGCTCCCACCACGCCGGTGACGTCAATGACAGCGCCGGCCTCATCCGTGCCGGTTGTGTCGGCGACCAGGACCGGCTTGGTGAAGCGCGTCTGGTAGTCGACGACGGCGGCAGGGTCGCCTGCCCAGTCGCTCACCAACTGGACTGCGGCGCCCATGGTGAACATGCCGTGGGCGATGACGCCCGGGAGTTCCACGGAAGTAGCGAACGCTTCGTTCCAGTGGATGGGGTTGAAGTCCCCCGACGCTCCTGCGTACTTCACCAGGTCCTGGCGGGTGACGGGAATGCTCCGCGTGCCGATCTCCTGGCCAACGCTGAGTTCTTCGAATGTGTGGCTCATGGTTACTGTCCCTCTCCGCGGACCAAAATGGACGAGGTGGTGGTGGCGACCTTCTCGCCGGCTTCCGTGGAGATTTCGGAGCGTGTGGTGATCATCGCTCCCCCACCCATGGCCCGGACGCCGTCGACATGCAGCTCGGCTACCAGACGGTCGCCGGCAACGATCGCGCGGTGGTGCGTGAACCGCTGGTCGGCGTGGACCACCCGGGAGAAGTCGATGCCCGATTCGGGATCCTCAACCAGTTGGGCATCGGCACGTTGGGCGACAATAATGGCGAACGTTGGCGGTGCCACGAGGTCGCTGTGGCCCAGGGCCTTTGCTGCCTCAACATCGAAGTGCGCCGGGTTGGTGGCCTTCACGGCCTTGGCGAACTCGCGGATTTTTTCACGGCCGACGTCGTAAACCTCTGCGGCAGGGTAGCTGCGGCCCTGCAGGTCCGGATTGATACTCATGGTCCAACCCTATCGGGCGGCGGCTTCCCGGGCAGCGTGAAAACCGCGGGCACGCTACTTCTTGTAGCTCTTGCGGATCTTGTGGCCCCGGACCACCATTCCGGTGACGTGCAGGATCAAGCCGACACCGATCACGGGCAAAGAGGCCATGGCCAGCGCCTGGTTCCCTGTGGTGTTCCCAACAATGGACAGGATGAGTCCCACAGCGATCAGCCCCATGGCGCTGAAAACCAGCGCTTTGTAGGAGGTGGAGGCGGTGGCCCAGAATTGTTCTAGCACCGTCCAAGTCTAGCGGGGTGGGTGCGAGGGGTTGGCTTTCAAGGGAAAGAAGCGCTTTTTAGGGTCGGGATGTCGCCCCTCGCCGCAACGGGAGGTCAGAAGAGCGAGTCCTGCAAGGCCGGGATCTCGGTAGTGTGCGGACCGAATTCGATCTTGCGGCCCTTCAAGGCGCCCAGGTCGGCAACGAAGCTGCCCTCGACCTCGTTGCCTGCAGCGTCCGGCAGGCCCGCCAAGGCGATCGCCCCGGACAGTGAGTGGATCCGCAGACCGTGCCCGCCGTCGTCGAACGTTGCCGGGTAGCGGTGACGCACGCCGCCGGGACGGACAGTGCAGAGGGTGTCGGCCAGGGCGGGCCTGTCCCACTCTTCCTCCACAACGGCAAAACCGGTCATGGCCAGCCCGCCGAGCAAGCTGCGCACGCGCCCGGCGTGCTGCCGGTTCACGGCTGAAAGCTCGACGGCGTCGCGCGGCTCCACGAGTCCGGCCACCTTGGCAGCGGAACGGACCTGCTGCACGAGGCCGAGCTCGCGGGTCACAAGGTCCTCCAGGACCCGGACAACACGGCCATCTTCGGCATGGGCCACGTAGGAAGCGTGAACCGCTCCCTGCTCCGCGAGCCTGTTCCATTTGCGCGGCGCCGACGCGGTACCGATTTTGGTAGCCCCGTTCGCGAAGGTAGCCACGTAGAGCCAATGCGGTTGCATCAGGTACGCGCGGAGGCCCGTGGGAACGGAGCCGCCCCGGTGGAAGTCGTGCATCAGCCGGGAATCATCGCGGGCGAAGCAGGTCCCGCATTGCTTGCCCCGTTCAGCAGGAGAGCCACTGGGGCAGGGAACGTGCGTGCGCTCTCCCGGGCCGTGGACTTTGCTGTGGCCCAGGCACCACAAACCCGGGGAAACGCGCAGGCCCAGGGCTGAGCCCCGGGCCAACGCAACATCAGTGAACTCCGACTCCGGCGACCAAAGCCGCAACGCCGCAGAGGACGAGTCCCAAACGACTCCGTGGACGAGCATATCTACCTGACCGGCATGCCTACAGCGAAGGCTGGACTCCGAAGGCGACGGCGAGCTTCATGATCTTCTCGGCGCGGCCCAGGCGCGGGAGGTCGGAGCCGTCGCGGATCACGCGGCCGTTGGCTTCGAAGTCGTTCATGAAGTCGGTGGCCCAGGCGACGTCGGACGGCGTGGGGCTGATGACCTCGTTGATCACAGTGGTCTGGTCAATGGCCAGGCAAAGCTTGCCGGTCATGCCCATGGTCACGGTGATGCCGGTCTGCTCGCGCAGGATGGGGTGGTTGGTGCCGACGGTGGGGCCATCGATCGGTCCCGGCAGGTTGCCGACGCGGCTGGCGACGACGAGCTTGGCCCGCGGGTACGCCATGGCTTCCGGGGTGGCCGCCATGCCGGTGTCGCGGCGGAAGTCGCCCGAACCGAACGCGAGCCGGAATGCTCCCTGCGCACGGGCAATGTTGTTGGCTTCCTCGATGCCGAGGGCGGACTCAACCAGCGGAATAACGGGAGTCTTGCCGTCCATACGGTGGTAGGACTCGGTGACCTGGTCGGCGGACTCGGTCTTGGCCAGCATCACGCCGAGCAAGCCGGGAGTTCCGCGCAGTCCTGCGAGGTCGTCGGCCCAGAACTTGCTGGTGGCATCGTTGATGCGGACCCAGGCCTGGCCACCTGCGGTCAGCCAGTTCACCACGTTCTCGCGTGCAGCGTCCTTCTGGGACGGGTCCACGGCGTCTTCGATGTCAAGAATGATGGCGTCAGCGCGCGAACCCGCGGATTCGTCGAAAAGCTCCGTTTTCATCGCGTTCACAAGAAGCCATGAGCGGGCGATGTCGGCGGGAATGTTGCGGGTGGGCCGAATGGATTCGGCGGCGATGCTAGACGTCATGTATCTACCGTATCTGCCCTGCCGCCCGCTAGGCGAAGAATTCGGCCTCCTTGTGAGGATCAATACGAACTAAACCCCATATGACTGTGGAGTCCCGCAGTATGAACGTCCGACGGCGGTCCGCGCCAGTCATTTCAGGCGCACCTGTCGCTGTTGTTCACGGGACTCAATACGGCGTCTTTGAGTCCTCCGATTGCCGGACGTGGCTCAGGATTTCGCCCCGTTTCGGGCTGTTTCGCAGCGTTTCCGGGCGTTACCGCGCCACTTCCCACACGCCGTCGCCATGGGCTTTCATCGTTCCCAAGCCGTTGCGCAAGGTCCCCGGCCATTGCGTTAGCCGGCTCACCCGACACCCAACCCAACCCACCCCAACCCATCGAAAGTAGCTCCCATGAAACTGCATCTGCCCCTCCTGAGCGTCGCGGCCGCCGTCGTACTAGCGCTGACGGTGAGCGGCTGCGGCGGTGCAGCCGAAGCCGGACAAGGCGGCCAGCCTGGCAACGAAGTCAAAGATCTTCGGTACCAGGGCTCGGCCAACAACGTGACTTTCCCCGAACTGGCGGCAGACCTCGGATACCTGGGCGACCTGAAACTCGACTGGGTGGGTAACACCACCAGCGGTCCCCAGGACATCCAGTCCGCTGCGACGAACCAGACAGACTTCGGCGGCGCTTTCTCCGGCGCGGTAGTCAAGCTGATCGAGGCCGGAGCCCCCGTCAAGGCTGTGGTCAACTACTACGGTTCGGATGAGAAAACCTTCAGCGGCTACTACGTCAAGGCGGACAGCTCCATCAAGGAACCCCGTGACCTGATCGGAAAAAAGATCGCGGTCAACACCCTTGGCGCCCACCATGAAGCCGTCATCAACAGCTACCTGACCAAGAACGGCCTGAGCCAGGACGAGATCAAGCAGGTCCAGCTGGTTCCTTTGGCCCCCAACGACACGGAAGAAGCAATCCGCCGCGGACAGGTGGATGCTGGCACCCTGGGCGGTGTCCTCCAGGACCGGGCCATTGAGGCCGGCGGCCTGCGGTCCCTGTTCAGCGATGTTGGACTTTTCGGCAACTTCGCCGGCGGCCAGATCGTCCTCCGCAGCGACTTCATTGAAAAGAACCCGAACACCACACGCACCTTCACCACGGGCGTTGCCAAGGCCATCAAGTGGGCTGCGGAAACACCGCGTGATGAAGTCAT
Source organism: Paenarthrobacter sp. C1 (assembly GCF_049315185.1). Taxonomy (NCBI): domain Bacteria; kingdom Bacillati; phylum Actinomycetota; class Actinomycetes; order Micrococcales; family Micrococcaceae; genus Paenarthrobacter; species Paenarthrobacter sp. C1. Next base: position 3,506,229 of record NZ_CP186052.1, read on the forward strand.
TGCCCGGTTCACCAAGATCATCGAAAGTCGCGGACGCAACGAAAGCACGGCAAACCTGAAGTTCTGGAAGAGCCCCGGCGTGCCGGATGCAGGCGTGATCCAGGACCAGGACGTCACGCGGTGGGAGGCGTGGCTGAACTCGGCCGGAATCGTCAAGGACAAGCTGACGCCGTCCAAGTACTACACCAACGACTTCAACGATCTCGCCGCTGCGAAGAAGGGATGACCATGACCGCGAAGATCAGCCTCAGGAACGTCAGCAAACAATTTACGGTCCGGGCCTCGAAGTCCACTCCCGCGACGACGCTCACAGCCATCGATTCCCTCAGCCTGGATGTCCGCGACGGCGAATTCCTCACCTTGGTGGGGCCCAGCGGTTCGGGCAAGACCACACTTCTGGACCTGCTTGCCGGGCTTTCCACGCCCACCTCGGGAGAGGTATTGGTGGACGGCAAGGCAGTGACCGGACCGGGCAAGGACCGGGCCGTGGTGTTCCAGCAGTACGCGTTGTTCCCTTGGCGCACGGCCTCGGCCAACGTGTCGATCGGGCTTGAAGGAGCCGGCCCGGATGGCAGGAAACTGAATCGCCGTGAGCGCGCCGCGAAAGCCAGCGAGTACCTGGCGCTGGTGGGCCTGGCGGGCTTCGAGGACCGCTACCCGCACGAGCTGTCCGGCGGCATGAAGCAGCGTGTAGCCATCGCCCGGAGCCTGGCCTACGAGCCGGATGTGCTGCTGATGGATGAGCCGTTCGCAGCCCTGGACGCGCAGACCCGCGAGCAACTCCAGGACGAGCTCCTCAGGATCTGGAAGGCCACGGGCAAGACGATCGTGTTCATCACCCACGGCATCGACGAAGCCGTGTACCTCGGCGAGCGCGTTGCCGTGCTCAGCGCCCGCCCGGGACGCCTCAAGGAAATCGTGGACATCGATATCCCGGACCGGGAGGGCGACGAGGACATCCGTTCCCACCCCGCATTCGTGGAGCACCGCCATCAGGTATGGACCCTGCTGCACGACGAAGTCCGCCGGGCACAGGACGCGGGCCACCGCAAGATCCTGCCCGACGGCAGCGCCCCTGACGAACCCGCCACCATCCCCGAAAGGAGCGCAGCCTGATGACCACCACGCTTACGCAAAAAGAAGCGGCACCCCAGGCCGGCGTTGTGGCCGGTGCGAGGACCGCCGTCGCACCTTCCCGCACGCAGGACCCCCACACAGAACGTTCGACGCCGGCAGCCGGCCGGGTCCGGCGGGTCACCGCGGCGCTGGGCTCGGGCTTGTGGAAGTCCGCAGCGATCGTGGCGTTCCTGGCGCTGTGGGAGCTGGGGCCGACGTACCTGGCGAGTCCATCGACGCGGGTGTTCCTGCCTCCGCTGCATGAGGTCCTGCTGGCGTGGGGAAAGCTGTTCGAATCCGGGACCATCCAGGGCCATATCGCGGCCAGCCTGACCCGCTCGGTAGCCGGCTTCGGCGCGGCCCTGGTGGCGGGCGTTTCGCTGGGCCTCCTCATCGCCTGGTACGGACGACTGAACTCGGTGCTGAACCCTTTGCTGGAGCTGTTCAGGAACACGGCAGCGCTGGCCTTGCTGCCGGTGTTCACGCTGCTGCTGGGCATTGGCGAGGAATCCAAGATCAGCATCGTGGCGTACGCTGCGTTCTTCCCGGTCCTCCTGAACACGATCGCCGGTGTGAAGACCGTGGACCCGCTGCTGATCAGGGCTGCACGGTCGCTGGGGCTCAACAGCTTCCGGCTGTTCCAGAAGGTCATCCTTCCCTCTGCCGTTCCCACGATCTTCACGGGCATCCGCATGGCCGGCACCGCGTCCATCCTGGTCCTGATTGCTGCTGAAATGGTGGGCGCCAAGGCCGGTTTGGGCTACCTGATCGTGAACGCGCAGAGCAGCTTCCTGATCCCGGACATGTACGCGGGCATCCTCACGGTGTCCTTGCTGGGACTCGGCGCGAACTTCCTGCTGGTCGGACTTGAACGGCACTTCTCCCGTTGGCGGACCGCCGTGGGCGCCGCAGCTTCCTAGAAACCACCCCCGCGGCATCCGCCGCAACCATCACAATAAGTAAGGAAACAGAACCATGACCGTCATTACCGAAACCAAGCTCGAATTCGCCAAACTCGGTTCACGCATCGGCGCCGAAATCCGCGGGCTGGACATCAGCGGAGACCTCAGCGAGGACACTGTTGCGCAGATCCGGGCAGCGCTCAACGAACACAAGGCGCTGGTGTTCCGGGAGGCGAACATCCTCAGCGATGAGGCACAGGTGAAGTTCGCTTCGCACTTCGGCCCGCTCACCAAGGCGCACCCGACAGTGGCATCGGTGGAGGGCGAAGAGAACGTCCTTCCCGTGGACAGCGAGAACGGCTCGGCCAACAACTGGCACACGGACGTCACTTTCGTGGTCAACCCGCCGCAGGCTTCCACGTTGCGCAGCATCGACCTGCCCGCCTATGGCGGCGAGACCCTGATCGCGTCCTCGGCCGGCGCGTACCAGGACCTCCCCGATGAGCTGCGCACCTTCGCCGATTCCCTGTGGGCCATCCACACCAACGATTACGACTACTCGGTGCCCAAGAACCTGGAACACCAGAACGCCGAGGAACGCCGCAAGGAATTCACCCGGTTGAAGTTCGAGACGGCCCACCCTGTAGTGCGGGTCCACCCTTTGACCGGCGAGCGCGGATTGTTCATTGGGGGCTTCGCGCAACGGCTCAGGATCGTGGGCTTGTCCAACACCGAGTCGAAGGACATCATCCGTCTGCTGCAGGCGTATGTGACACGTCCGGAGAACGTGGTCCGGGTGAATTGGGAGCCGAACCAGGTGGTCCTGTTCGATAACCGCATCACACAGCACTACGCACCGGACAACTACGACGGCCAGCCGCGCAAGCTCAACCGGGTGACCATTGCCGGTGACATCCCGCTCAGCATCGAAGGCAAGCCGAGCCAGGCGCTCCAGGGCGACTCAAGCACGTACTCCGTAGTCGCTCCGGTGGCTGCGCCTGCCGTTTCGTAGGGGCCTGTATGTGTTGCTGTTTTAACCCGGCTGAGTCGCAGTCGGGATCGTTCCGAACGCCGGGAACGATCCCGGTTGCGACTCAGTCCGGGTTAAGGTCAGTCCGGGTTAGGGGAGGTTGCTTCCGCGCGCCGTTGTCCACAGGCCATACCACTGCGCCCGGGTCATATCCTTGGCCACTGCGGCCGCGTCGGCGCACGCTGTGATCCGGGCGGGATTGGTCGTTCCAACCACCGGCGAGATGCGGGCCGGGTGTTTCATCAGCCAGGCAAGCAGCACCGATTCAGGGGTTGTGCCATGCACGCCGGCCAGTTCTTCGAGCATCGTCGCTGTTGCCGACTCAGCCAGGGACAGGTCACCGGACTTCGCACCTGTATAACGCCCCTGGGCCAGGGAACCGTAGGCCTGCAGCTCGATCCCGTGGGACATGCAGTACTCCAAGGTTCCGTGCGGGAAGCTGTAGCCCGCATCCCCGGGATGATTGACCAGCACGGTGCTCTCCAGCCAGTCGCTGCGAAGCAGGCTCATTTCAAGCTGGTTGGCCACGATGGGAGTCTCCAGCGCGTCCTGCAGGAAAGCGATCTGAGCGCCGGACATGTTGGACACACCCAATTGCCGCACCTTGCCTTCGGCCATTAACTGCCCGACGGCGTCAGCTACCTCGCGCGCGTCCATCAAAGGATCCGGCCGGTGAAGGAGCAGGACGTCCACGTAGTCCGTTTGAAGGCGTTTCAGGCTTTCGTTGACCCGTTCGAGAATTGCTTCACGGCTCAGGTCGTAGTGCGTTTGCAGGCCCCGCTCCCCCAGCCTGATTCCACACTTGGTTTGGAGCGTGATCTTTTCGCGCAGACCCTGCGAACGGGCGAGGACTTCGCCGAACACGGCCTCGGACTTTCCGTTGCGGTAAATGTCCGCATGGTCGAAAAGGCTTATCCCGATGCCCTGTGCAGCGTCCATCACGGCGGCGGCCTGGTCAATCTCGGCAGCACCGTAGGACGTGCCGTCCCAAGGACCGCCGAGCCCCATGCAGCCATAGATGAGGCGTCCCCGCCCGTTCGCATTGGTCAATGTGGCTCCTTTAGGCCTTGGCAACGATCCAGGCCGTGGTGTCGGACGGCAGCTTTCCGTTGTCCAACGGACCGCTTGCGACGACAAGCTCACCTTCCGGCAGGTCAACGGGCTCCCCGCCGAAGTTCGTGACCGTGTGCCATCCGCCGGGCCGGCTGAAGTGCAGCACCTCGGCGTTGCCGGTCTCCACCCACTCGAGTTCTTCATCCGTTTGCAGTTCACTGCGCAGACGTAGTGCCCGCCGGTACAGTTCCAGGGTGGAACCCTCGACGCCTTCCTGCTTTGCTACGGCGTAGTCCGCGAACCATTCGGGCTGGGGCAGGTGCGCCTGGCCGGTACCGAAGCCGAAGGAGGAGCCCTCCGCAGTCCACGGCAACGGGACACGGCAACCATCGCGGCCGATCTCCACGCCCGGGTTCCTGAAGAACGAGGGGTCCTGGCGTTCGGAGTCGGGGATTTCCGTTACTTCGCGAAGACCCAGTTCCTCCCCCTGGTACAGGTAAGCGGAGCCCGGAAGCGCAAGCAGCAGGAGCGTCGCCGCGCGGGCGCGACGCAAGCCGAGTTCGACGTCGAGCTCCTCGGCCGGCGCGCCGGCCAGCAGCCAGCCTTTTCCGTCCTGGCCTTTGGGCTCTCCGCCCGTGATGTCCTGCGCCGCGTTGGTTCCCTGCGCCACGGAACCACCCTTGGGCAGGCCGTAGCGTGTGGCGTGCCGGACGACGTCGTGGTTGGAGAAGACCCACGTGGATGAAGCTCCGGACTCCTTGGCGGCCACCAGATTGTCCGTGATGATCTTCTTGAACGACGCGGCATCAAAGTCGGACTGCAGCAGGTCGAAGTTGAATGCCTGGCCGAGACCTTCCGGGCTGGCGTAACGGGCACGGCGGGACTCGTGGACCCAGGCCTCGGCCACAGCGGTGCGCGGCGGGTTGTACTCGTTGAAAAGCTTGCGCCACTCGGCGTACACCTCGTGGACTTCGTCGCGGTCCCAGAACGGGTGGGAACCGTCAATGAAGCCGTCGGTGCCGTGGGCCTTTGCCTCAAGGTCCGCCTTCATGGGCAGCGGCTCGGAAAGGTCTTTGGCCATGCCGTGGGCTACGTCGATGCGGAAACCATCCACGCCGCGGTCCGACCAGAAGCGCAGGGTCTTCAGGAAGTCCTCCCGGATCTCCGGGTTCTCCCAGTTGAAGTCCGGCTGCTCCTTGGCGAAGATGTGCAGGTACCACTGCCCCGGGGTGCCGTCGGGTTCGGTGATCCGTTCCCAGATGGGTCCGCCAAACACCGAGTCCCAGTCCGACGGCGGCAACTCGCCGTTCTCGCCCTTGCCGTCACGGAAGATGTAGCGTTCGCGAGCCGCTGAGCCCTTGGGCGATGCCAGGGCTTCCTTGAACCATTCGTGACGGTCGGAGGAGTGGTTGGGAACGATGTCCACCACGATCTTGATGCCGGCTGCGTGCAGGGCAGCTGCCATCTCGTCGAAGTCCTCGAGCGTCCCGAGCTTCGGGTCCACGTTGCGGTAGTCGTCGACGTCGTATCCGCCGTCGGCGAGCGCTGACGGATAGAACGGGCTCAGCCAGACGGCGTCGATCCCCAGTTCCTTCAGGTAGGGAACCTTGGCCGTGATGCCCTTGATGTCGCCCAGACCGTCTCCGTTCGCGTCATAAAAGCTACGCGGGTAGATCTGGTAGACAGCCGCCTGGCGCCACCAGTTGGGATCGGACATGCGGTCTGCGTCGGTTCGGTGTGCCTGAGTGGCGGAGGTGCTCACGAAACTCCTTTGATTTAGAATCTAAATTTAGCTCCGGGACCAGTATGAAACGCCGGTCGCGGAAGGTCAATATTTGGCCTAGCCCTTGACGGCGCCTTGGGTGACACCGGCCATGACCCACCTCTGCGTGAAAAGGTAGGCAATGATTGCCGGTGCCATCGCCATCAGGTACGAGGCAAAAGACACGTGGTAGTTGTTGCTGAATTGGGTCTGGAACAGGTTTTGCCGGACCGGAAGCGTCTGCAGCGCCGGATCCGAAATGATCAGCGACGGCATCATGAAGTCATTCCACGCATAGAGGAAGGCAAAGATCCCTACTGTGGCGCTCATGGGTGCCAGGAGCGGGAAGATCAGCTTCCAAAAGGTCTGCCACGTGGTGGCTCCGTCAATCCTGGCGCTCTCTTCAAGTTCCATGGGGATTGAACGCAGAAACGCCGTGAAGAGCAGCACGCTGAAGCTCAGCTGGAACATGGTAGCCAAGAGGATGACGCCGAAAGGGTTGTCCAGTCCGAGGCGGCCCGTGAGTTGGATCTGCGGGAGGGCAACCACCGGGAACGGAATGAACATGGCACCCAGCAGGTAGAAGAACGAGTACCTGAAGAACCGGCGTTCCCAGTTGCGCACGATTGCATATGAGGCAAAGGCAGCCAGGACGATGGTAGCCACGACGGTCCCCGCCGTGACCAGCAACGACATCGCAGCGCCCACCGGGAAATTCGTCAAGGTCCATGCCTGGACAAAGCCGTCAATGCTGAACGGTGCGGGAAGGGAAAATGCGTTGCCGTCCACTGCCTGCCCCTGGGTCTTGAAGGCCATTGAGATCGTCACATACAGGGGCAGCAGGACAGTCACCGCACACAGCACAAGGATGGTGGTTGCCGGCCAGTTGACGCGCTCCGGGGACGGAGCAGCTTTCTTCCGCCGGTCGGTCCGGGTACCGGTCCCGCGTTGGGTGTCATCAATGGTGAGGGTGGCTTGAGTGGTCATCAGAGTGCGTTCCGTCCGCGAGTCAGCGAAAGCTGAAGGAGAGAGATCAGGATGGCGACCACGAAGAAGATCGTGGCGTTGGCCATTTGGTAGGCGTAGTCCCCGCCATTGAAGCCCGCAATCACTGTCATGGCGATGCTTCTGGTGGAGGTTCCCGGGCCACCGTTCGTCAGCCCCACAATGATGTCGAAGGCGTTCAGGAAGCCCTTGAAACCGAGGATGACGTTGATTACCACATAGCCGGCAACGAGTGGAAGCGTGATCCTTGTCAGCTGCTGGAACTTTCCGGCACCATCGATCTCGGCGGCCTCGTAGACATCCCCCGGCACGGCCACCAGCCCCGCGATGTAGATCAGCAATGCTCCCGGAACGGCCTGCCAGGCAGTCACCAGCACCACCGCGACCCAAGCGAGGTCCGGGTTGGCCAGCAGGCTGTTTTCCAACCACGGGATTCCAGCCGCAGCGCCGGCCGCGGGCAGGGAATTCGAGAACAGGAAGTTGAAGACGTAAGCGATGATGATGCCGGAGACCACCATCGGAATAACGAAGACCGTCCGCAGCGCTGTCTTCATCCGGATGCGCGCGGTCAGTCCCACAGCCAGCAGGAAGGCAACCAGGTTGACGGCGATTACCGTGACGATCGAAAAACCGAACGTGAACAGGTAGCTCTGCAGGATGGCAGGATCACTGAAGATCGCGATGTAGTTGGTGAGGCCGACGAAGTCCCAGTCCCCGAATCCGATGGAGTCGGTGAAGCTGAAGAAGATGCCGACAATGCCGGGAACCGTGATGGCCAGGGTGAACAGGACCAGGCTCGGCACCAGGAACAAGTAGAAGATGGGTTCCACCCGGCGCTTGCTACGCAGTGCGGGGCCGGTCTTTTGCCGGCGGGCTTGCCCTTGGCCGGACGTGGTGGATGTGGATGACGTGGTCATGCTGGACATGTGACTCCCTGGAATCTGCACTACTGGCGGAACGCCAGCCGCGCCCAATCTGCGTCGAGTGTGCGGAGGGTGGATGCAGGGGATGCGCCGAAGACGATTGCCTGCGTGTAGTTCATGATGGGGATGGTGCGCGGAACCAGCACCGATGGGCCTTGGTACACGCGGGACTGCTCGTAGTACTCCACCATTCCCGCAACCCGGGGGTCGGTGGCCTTGGCGGAATCCTTGGTGGGCGCAAAGCCCAGCTGCGATGCGTTGTAGGAGTCGATTACTTCAGGACGGTAGAGGTACTCCAGGAAGCCGCGCGCGGCTTCCTTGTGCTGTGACGCTTCCGGGATCCAGGCCGCAAGGTCGACGTTGACGCGGACGCGCAGATCCTGGGGGTCCTCGGTCATCGGCAAGGGGAACGTACCCAGGTCCATGCCGGGGGCCGTCTTGGCAATTTCACTGAACGCCCAGGGCCCCTGCAGGTACATGGCCGCCTTGCCTTGGGAGAACGCGAGGTTGCCGTCCCCGTACGCCCGGCTCGCGGCATCCTTGTTGACGTAGTTCTGCGCCAGCGTCAGCATCTTCCCCACGGGCTGGTCAAAATCCTTTTGGAAGGACGCCGATGAATCCGGCCCCACCCGGGTGCCTTCGGCGTCGAGCTTCTTGAAGAAGTCAAGGGTGTCCACTTGGCCGCCCACCGAGTAGTCGAACCATCCTTGCGCAATCGTCCAGTCGTCCTTCCACGTGGCGTAGAAGGGGGTGACACCCGCCGCCTTCAGGGCATCACAAGCTGCGATCAGTTCGCTCCAGGTCCTGGGCACGGCGATGTTGTGCGCTGCGAAGATCTCCTTGTTGTAGATCACCGAGGACGCCATGACCGAGTACGGCAATGCACTGGTGCGGCCGGGATAGGAACCGTACTGGTCCATAAGCGGCTGGAGGTCCCCACGGATACGGCCGGCAGCTTCAGTGCCGGACAAGTCACTGAGTGCTCCCCTTTGCACGAAGCGGGAAGTCTCCATGTTGTAGTTCGCCAAGGCCACGTCCGGCGGGTTGCCCCTGACGAAGCTGGCCGAAACGACGTCAACGCCAGAGGTGTCCAGTACTACCTCGGTTTTGTCCTGGGAGGCGTTGTAGTCTGCGACGAGCTTGGTCATGAAGCCGATGGCCTCCCGCTTGCTGAAGGTGAAGCGGATGGTCTCCTTGCCTGGTGCCCCGGTACAGCCCGAGAGGAGACCGGCCAGGAGGGCCAACCCCAAAACCATCGCCGCCAGGCGTTTCCTGCGCGTTGCTTTCACAGACTCCGTAGTCCTTTCGTCGCGGGAACTCCGGATGGCTTCCATGCCATGGCGGAGTGGCCGGCCGCGGCCTCGTCCCCAACTTTTGATAGGTGATAAATTTATAACCCATCGATAATGTTGGGTGATGGGCGCCACAGCGTCAAGTGATGGACGAAATGTGTTGTCATCTAAATTTATGCACTAAATTTAGATGCACCGTCCCGTCACTCCGATGGGCGGCTTCCTCATCCATCGGGAGTCGGAATGCTGACCGGAACTGCTCCGTCCACCCAACTCGTCCGCCGGGTCAATGCCGGCGCGATGCTCAAGGCCATGCGCGGCGCCGGAGTGGTGACAGGCACGGAACTGATGGCGTCCACCGGGCTCTCCCGCGCCACGGTCATCTCCATCTGCGACGAACTGGTCAGGCTCGGGTGGCTCCAGGAACTGGAGAACCAGCGGGGAGCCGGGGAATACGTCAAAGGCAGGCCGGCCCGACGCTTCGTTTTCGACGACAGCGCGGCCACCGTGATCGGAATCGACATCGGCGCCAACAAGATCACCGCGATCGTGGCTGACATGGCCGGCACTCCACTCTCCCAAGTCACCATGTCCTTCCGGACGGACACCGTGGGCGCCGATGAGCGTGCCGATGTCCTGGACAAGATCGCAGCAGACGCGTTGGAGAAGGCGGGCGCGACAGCGGACTCCGTACTGGCCGTTTCCGTCGGAGTTGCTGCCCCGGTCAGCCGTGACGGGGAAGTCCTGACCGCCCAGGAATTCTGGAAGTCCTTCGATGTCCGCGGGATCATCTCCGAGCGGCATGGATGGAAAGTACTTCTGGAAAACGATGCCAACCTGGCCGCGTTGGCCGAGCGATGGCAGGGCACAGCCCAAGGCGTGGACAACCTGGTGGTCATGCTGGCCGGCGACCGGCTGGGTTCCGGCATCCTGGAGTCCGGCCGCTTGCTGCACGGCCAGCGTGGCGGATTCGGGGAGCTCGGGTTCCTCGAAAACGTGGACGGCGTGGGCGACACCTACGGAATAGCCCACTACGCAGTGCTCTGGGGACAGGAGGCCCTCGAATCGCCGGGGGACAACTCGGTACTGGGCGAACTCTGCGGCCACGATCCCGCCGCACTGACCGCTGAAATGGTCTTCAAGGCGGCAGCCGACGGCGATCATGCCGCTTTGAAGGCCCTGGAGCGCGTGGCAGGGCGCATGGCCCGGGTGATCGGTTCCATCGCCACGTTGGTCAACCCTGAGCTGGTGGTCATTGCAGGCGGCGTGGCACCCTCGGCCCAAGCTTTGCTTCCTGGCATTGCGAAGCAGCTGCCGGACTTCACCTTTACTCCCCCGCGGCTGGCTGCCTCGGTCCTGGGCGACGGGATCGTGTCGCTTGGCGCGATCCGCCACGCTCTGGACTATGTAGAGGAACACGCCCTGGACCTTTACCCGGCGTCCTTACCGAAGCACCCGGCGTCCTTACCGAAACACCCGGCGTCGACACATAAAGCGCCGAAAAACAGAGTGGCCGGTTAGTCCGGCATCGACATGGTGCGCAGGTCCAGCTGACGCAGGACTCTGTCCGCGACCTCGGGGTCGGTCCCCAATTCGTTGCGGGCTGCCACCACTTCCTGGCGTGCCGCATCGAGGGCAATGGTCTGCACGGCGATGGACAGTTCGCGTCCCCGCTTGCGCTTTTCGGCCGCCGATTCATTCCGCAAGGTGCCGTCCAGCAGTTCGGCGTGGAGACGCCGCATCTTCTCCTTGATCAAGGCAACCTTCTCCGGCGGAAGTTCCTTCATGAGATCGTGCTCCTTGAGGGCGGCAACTGCGGCAGACTGGGCCCGCTTGGCCAGCTCCTTGGCTGCGTCCTTTTCATGGGAGCCGTCTTCCGTGGCGTCCAGAACCCGCATCAGCCATGGGAGGGTTAGCCCGGGAAGAACCAGGGTGGCCAGAAGCACGGCGCAGGAAATGACCAGAATCTCGTGCCGGGCGGGGAAATCGCTGCCGTCAGGCAACGTCAGCGGCAGTGCCAACGCAAGCGCCAACGTGGCAAGCCCGCGCATTCCGCACCAGGTCAGGATCAGCACCTCCTTGGGTGAGGTGGGCTGCAGGAGGTTGCGCCGCCGTCGGGCCGTCAGGGCAAGCAGCCCAAGCCATAGGTACCGCACCACGAAAACAAGAACGCAGATGACAACCGCCATCCCGATCATCCCGAAGATGGCTGTTCCTTCGTCCCGGATGACCTGGCGGATTTCCAGCCCCACCAGGCCGAAGGCAAGGCCCGTGGCGAGCAGCTCCACCACGTCCCAGAACGCCGTCCTGGTGACGCGCTCAGCGGCATCCTGCGGACGCGCATGGCGCTGCAGTTCCAAAGCGGTGACGACGACGGCCACCACACCTGAGGCGTGGAGCTCTTCGGCGAGGATGTACGCCGCAAAAGGAACCACCAAGGTCACGGCGCTGCGGGCCACCATGGAAGTCACCAGCTTGGTGATGAACCGGGTCAGCAAGCCCATGGCAATGCCGATCACCACAGCCAGTGCCGCGCCCAGCACGAACTGGGGGATCACCTCCGGGCCCACTTCCTTGCCTGACATCGTGGCGGCCACGGCGGCCTGGAAGATCACGATGGCCGCGGCATCGTTGAAGAGGCCTTCGCTTTGCAGGACCGTCACGAGCCGGCGCGGCATATGCACCCGCCCGGCCACGGACTCCACCGCCACGGGATCGGGGGGCGCCACCATGGCACCCAAGGCGATCGCAGCAGGGATTCCAATGCCCGGAATCATGAGCCAGGCAGCACCGGCCACCGCAGCAGTGGAGACCACCACCAGGGCAACGGCCAGCAGCAGCAGTGTCCGCCAGCGCACCCGGAACACCGCCCACGAACTCTTCTGCGCCGTGGCGAACAGCAACGGAGGAAGGAAGATCGGCAGGATCAATTCCGGCGAAATCTCAAACTCGGGGAAGCCCGGAATGAAGGTGAGCGCGACCGCAAGGAGCAGCATCAGGACCGGATAAGGAAGCCGGAGCCGGTCCCCCAGGCCAACAGCAACCACCGTTGCAAGCAGCAATCCGACTATGAGCGCCAGCTGATCCATGTTCCTGCTTCCCCGGATGGTGTAAGGCCCTTCCCCGGGCAACACCGGAAAAGTTCCCTACCAACATATCCCGAGGCACAGGCCTTCCCCCGACCGCAGCCCACCCGTGAGGGGAACCGGTCCGGGTGTCAGTCCTTGGTGAGGGCGTCCACCACGTCCTCGGTCCCGTCCCTGAACGGGATGGTACGTCCAACGGTCCCGGGCAGTTCCAGGACGGCCGCAGCGACGAGCGCAACATTGGCCCGGGAGGTCCCGGTGCCCTCGGCCGGGTTTTCCGGGTTCAGCTCGATCAGGCCGGTGGCGGGGTCGTCCGTCAGGGTGCCAGGGCCCAAAACAGTCCAGTCCAGCTCGGTGCCGCGCAGGTAGTCATCGGCCGCGGCCTTGGACTCCGCGTAGGCGAAGAAGGGGTTCTCCGGAGGGACCCCGTGATCCTTGGAAGCACCGAGGTAGGAAACCATGACATACCTTTGGACGTCCGCTTCTGCCGCGGCGACCATGGAACGGATGGCAGCGTCCCGGTCCACGGCGTATGTCCTGGCAGGATTGCCTCCGCCTGCGCCTGCGGACCAGACCACGGCGTCATGGCCCCGGAGCGCTTGGGCGAGTTCCGCCGTCGTCGAATTTTCAACGTCGAGCACCTCGGCGGAGGCGCCCGTCTCCGTGACATCCGCCACGTGGTCGGGATTGCGGATGAACGACGTGACGTCGTGACCTTCACCACTAAGAATCCGGGACAGATGCAGGGCCACATTCCCGTGGCCGCCAATAATCGCGATTCGGCTCATGGACCCATTGTGTCCCATAAACGAAAAACCCCGCAGACAACATCTGCGGGGTCTTGCTCTGTAGCGGTGGGGAGGCTCGATCTCCCGACCTCACGATTATGAGTCGTGCGCTCTAACCAACTGAGCTACACCGCCACGAATGAGAAAAACCTGTGTCAAGCCGGTCAAAACCGCCTTGACACAGGCCCTCATCCAGAGCCCCCCACCGGAATCGATCCGGTGACCTCGTTCTTACCAAGAACGCGCTCTACCACTGAGCTAGGGGGGCAACGAGTAAATACTCTACCGGACGTTTTCAGAAGCTACAAATCGGCGAATCGACGGGGAAAAACGGCGTCGACACAATTTGCAAAGACGCACTTTTGCTGATCTACAAACGGAGAAAATCAGGGCAGGCGCAGCACTTGGCCCGGGTAGATCTGGTCGGGATTGGGCACCGTGTCCGCATTGCTTGCGATCAAGGCACCAAGGTCCACTCCGAACTGCGCAGCGATCCCGCTCATGGTGTCCCCCTGCTCCACCACGACTTCGGTGACACGCGGCGCCACCGGCCCTGGCTGTCCTGTCCCTGCTGCGGCCTCAGCGGCCGCCTCCTGCGCCTGTGGCTGCACTTCCGGGGCATCGGGTTCCAGTCCCTCCTGGGAGGCCTCCTCTGCGGCTGCAGCGTCCGCTGCTGCCTGCTGCTGCGCAGCTTGGGCTGCCGCGGCTTCGGCTGCGGCAGTGTCCGATGCTGAAACCTCGACGGCGGCGGCGTCCTCCGCGGCCTGGGTCACGGCAGTCTGGTCCTCCTGGGGCGCGGCAGCGACGCTGTCCACAGGAACGCTGTCCGTGTGTTGCCTGTCGTCGTGCTCTGTGTCCCTATGTCCTGGGGCCGGCTGGCCTCGGTCCGCGTGTTCCTTGTCCCCGAAGCCAAGGTTCTTCTTCAAGTTATCCAGCAATCCCATGGAGCACTCCCCTGTTCTGCGCGGTTCGGTCTGTGCCTCGATCGTACGGCCGGTGTCAGCCGGGCGGAACCCGGTCCTGCCCGATATGCCGCTGCACAACGCGAAAGGTCGGGCGAACAAGACCGGTACTGGCCCGTTAAATGCCTCAGGGGGCCGGCTCGAAAGCCGGCCCCCTGAAGGGAACTACCTAATGTTTACTACCGGGCTGGTGTTTACCACTTGCCCTTGCGGTTGAAGTCGCGGTTGCTGCCTTCGCCACCCGTGCGGGGCTTGCGGGCACCGTCACCGTGACCACCGAAGCGTGAGCCGCTGGCCTGGCCGCGGTCGCGGTCGCCGTAGCTGCCTGCCGTGCGCTCGGTGCGGTCGCTGTAGGAACGGCCGCCACGGTCAGCGGAGGAACGCTCGCCGTCGGACTTGCGGAATTCCTTCTTGAATCCGCCGTTGCCCTTGAAGTTGCCGCCTCCGCGGTTTTCACGGTCGCCGTAGCCGCCGCGTCCGCCACCGGAGTAGCCGCCACGCTCGCTGTTGGGCCTGCGGCCGTTGTCCAGCTCAAGGTGGATCAGCTCGCCACCGATGCGGGTGCGGGACAGTGCGCGCAACTGCTCGGGGCTCAGGTCTGCCGGGAGCTCCACCAGGGAGTGGTCCGAGCGGATGTCGATGCCACCGATCTGTGCGGAGGAAATGCCGCCTTCGTTGGCAATGGCACCCACGATGGAGCCCGGCATGACGCGCTGGCGGCGTCCGACGGCGATCCGGTAGGTTGCGTTGCCCTCGGTGAGCGCACGGGTCGGGCCACGGGAACCGAAGCCATCCTTGGAGCGCTCGCGCTTCTGGTACTCCGGAGCTGCGGGCAGTTCCTTGACCAGCAAGGGCTGTCCACCCTGCGCCATGACGGCCAGGGCGGCTGCGATCTCCGAAGCCGGAACGTTGTGCTCTTCCTCGTAGGAGGCGATGAGGTCGCGGAACGCAGCAACATCCTCGGACGCGAGCGTCTCGGTGATGCGCTCTGCGAACTTGCCCAGGCGAAGCGTGTTCACGGTCTCCGCGGTCGGCAGGTGCATCTGCTCCACCGGCTGGCGGGTGGCCTTTTCGATGGAACGCAGCAAGTACTTCTCACGCGGCGTCATGAAGAGGATCGCGTCACCGGAACGGCCTGCACGGCCGGTGCGGCCGATGCGGTGCACGTAGGACTCGGTGTCGTGGGGGATGTCGTAGTTGATGACGTGGCTGATGCGCTCAACGTCAAGGCCACGGGCCGCGACGTCGGTAGCCACCAGGATGTCGATACGGCCTTCCTTGAGCGCGTCAACAGTGCGTTCGCGCTGCTGCTGCGGGATGTCGCCGTTGATGGCGGCAGCCTGGAAGCCACGGGACTTCAGCTTGTCGGCGAGGTCCTCGGTAGCCATCTTGGTGCGCACGAAGGCGATGACGCCGTCGAAGTCTTCAACCTCAAGGATGCGGGTCAGGGCGTCCAGCTTGTGCGGGCCCATGACCTGGAGGTAACGCTGCTTGGTGTTGGCACCCGTGGTGGTCTTCGACTTCACGGAGATTTCGGCAGGGTTGTTCAGGTACTGCTTGGACATGCGGCGGATCTGGCCCGGCATGGTGGCAGAGAACAGGGCAACCTGGCGGCTCTCCGGGGTCTGCTGGAAGATCTGCTCCACGTCATCGGCGAAGCCCATGCGCAGCATTTCGTCAGCTTCGTCAAGAACGAGGTACTGAAGCTCGGAGAGGTCCAGCGAACCCTTGGCGATGTGGTCGATCACGCGGCCGGGGGTACCGACAACAACCTGGGCACCGCGGCGCAGGCCGGCGAGCTGGGGGCCGTAAGCCGAGCCACCGTACACCGGGAGGACCGTGAAGTCATCAATGTGCTTGGCGTAGGAAGTGAACGCCTCGGCAACCTGCAGGGCCAGTTCACGCGTAGGAGCCAGGACCAGGGCCTGGGTCTTGCGGGACGGGCCGTTGAGGTCGTGGAGTTCGGCCAGACGGGAAAGGGCAGGAACAGCGAAAGCTGCGGTCTTGCCGGTACCGGTCTGGGCGAGACCGACGACGTCGCGGCCTTCAAGCAGCAGGGGGATGGTGGCTGCCTGGATGGGGGACGGCTTTTCGTAGCCGACATCCTGCAGGGCGGCCAGAACGCGGCCATCGATACCAAGATCGACGAACTTAACGCCTTCTTCTTCCTCTTCTTCTGCCTTGGGGGCAGGAGCCTCGGTCTCTTCTGCCTTGGGGGCAGGAGCTTCGGTGAAGGCGGGGGCTGCAGACTCAGCTGCGGCAGTCTCGACGGGGGCAGCGGCAGCAGCCGGTGCTTCAGCTTCGGCGGGTGCGGTGACCTCTGCTGTTTCAGCGGAGTCGGTGTTCCGTGCGTCGAAGTTTTCGTTGAGATTTTCGGTCATAGGGGGAAATTCCTCATCCATAGGGCAGTCGGCGCGGCCCGGTTGGGCTTGGCCGCATTACTCGTCGCAAAAGCAGGCAAGGTGCCCTGCTTTCGCAAGAAGTCCGGCGCTATCGCAATCCCATGGCAGGACTTCCCGCTGCATCTCTTGGCTGCTATCCCAGCAGTCTGTACAGCGTTTTCTTTAGCCGGCTCTCCCTATGAAAATGCCCGCACACATTTGCGGGCCCCAACACTTACCAGTCCTGCCTCAAGAATTGGGCAGGATAAAGGGATTTCCGGAGTGGGGGATATTTCAAGTGTAGGGCACAGGGTGGCCCCACCGCGACTTAAGACCCCGCGATGGCCGGGTGAGCTTGTTCACACCCGACCTCCGGAGCTGCTAGAGTCCGCTCCTCCGCAGCACTTTTTCGAACTCGGGGCGGTAATCCTCCTGCAAACGGATCTCCCCGTCCGCCTCCGCATCAAGCAGGGTCTGGACCAGTTCCGGAGTCGGATCGCTGAACCACTGGCCAACGGTGATGCCGTGCTTTGGAATGAACGTGCGGTGGACATGGTCCCCCGCTGAGATGCTTCCCGTCTTGACCACCCGCAGGTAGGTGCCCACCCGCCCGGCCTCGGAAAAGCGCTTGACCCACGTTGGTTCCCCCAAAACGCGTTGGAAGGTGGCGCAGGGTGTGCGGGGAGAGGTCACTTCAAGTTCCACATCCAGTCCGACCTTCCACCTTTCGCCGATCACAGCACCCGTGGTCTCAATGCCGGATACACGCAGGTTCTCGCCAAAGATTCCCGAGGGAAGGTCCCGCTGCAACTCGCCGGACCAGTAATCGGCGTCCTCCTGCGAATAGGCATAAATGGCCTGGTCTTCCCCACCGTGATGCAGACGGCTGGCCTGCACGTCCCCATGGATACCCAGCTTGTGAACCTTGACCGGTCCCTCGATGGGACGTTTGTCGATGGCGGTGACGCCCACGCTTCCCAGGGGATCGGGAAGCAGTTGATGGACGCGGCAAACGGCAAGGACGGAAGCGGTGTTCATGGGCACCAGTCTACGGATGGGCGGGCAGGGGTTTAAGGATCAAAACGGTAGCCCATCCCCGCTTCCGTATGCAGGTGGCGGGGTTCAGCGGGGTCCCGTTCCAGCTTGCGCCTCAGCTGGGCGATGTAGACGCGCAGATACTGGGTTTCCTTGGCATACGCCTGCCCCCAGACCTGGGTGAGGATCTGCTGCTGGCTGACCAGCTTGCCCTTGTTCCGGACCAGCAGCTCGAGGATGTTCCACTCAGTGGGGGTCAGCCGGACTTCGGCCCCGTCCTTCACTATCCGCTTGCCGGCCAGGTCCACCACGAAATCGGCGGTGGCCAACGTTGGCTCTTCGGCCCCGGTGACCACACGACGCGACGCCACCCGGAGCCGGGCAAGAAGCTCATCCAAACCGAAGGGCTTGGTCACGTAGTCGTCCGCACCGGCGTCGAGCGCCTCCACTTTGTCCTCCGAAGCGTGCCGGGCCGACAAAACGATAATGGGCATGCTGCTCCAGCCGCGGATGCGGCGGATGATCTCCACGCCATCGATGTCCGGCAAGCCAAGGTCCAGCACCACGATGTTGACCGGATGCTTCGCGGCCGCACTTAGCGCGTCGGCTCCGTTGCCCACTGTCAGGGCCTGGTATCCGTGGGCTTGGAGGGTGACCTGCATGGCCCGGGCAATGCGGGCCTCGTCCTCAACGATCAACACCAGCGTCACAGCGGATCACCTGCCCACAGCGGCAAGGTGACAACCATGGTCAAGCCGCCACCCGGCGTCGGCTCCGCCGCGAGCCTGCCGCCCATGGCCTCGCTGAAGCCCTTCGCCACGGCAAGCCCCAAACCGATTCCGCCGCCGGTCCCTGTTCCTCCCACGGGCGCGCCCGTAGACGAATCTCCAAAGCGCTGGAACGGCTGGAACATGGTAAGGACCTCCTCGTGGCCCACACCCTTCCCGTGGTCCGTGATCCGCAGTTCGCTGGCGGGCTGCTCCCCCAGGGTGATGCCCTCGCCGGTCCTGGCCGTCAGCACTACATCCGAGTCGGGGGCGTACTTCATGGCGTTCTCCACAATATTGGCGACAACCCGCTCCAGCATCCCTGCGTCCGCCTGGACGGGCGGCAGGTTGGGTGGCAGTTCGTTGCGCAGCCGCTCGTGCGGCACGCCCCGCAACGCGTCCGGCAGCACATCCGACCACAAAATCCCGCTCAACAATGGATTTACTGCGTCGGCAGTAATGCGGGACATGTCCAGGAGGTTGTCCACCAGGTGGTCCAGGCGGTCCGCATAATCCTCGATGGTCTCCAACAGCTCCCGCTCGACTTCCCGGGGAAACGTCACATCCTCCTGCCGGAGACTGCTGACAGCGAGCTTGATTCCGGCCAAGGGAGTCCTCAAATCGTGGGACACCGCCCGGAGGATTGACGTCCTCATCTTGTTGCCCTCGGACAGCCGGATGTTGTCCCTCCTGCTCTTCACCAACTGCTGCCGCTCCCGCACCGCCACCACGAACGCGCCGAACGCCACCAGCATCCGCTGATGCTGCGGAGACAAGGGCCCTCCGCGCAGCAGCAACGTGTAATGCGGATCGACGACGGCGGCGTGGTCGGCAGCGGCATGCGTCACCGGCGGATTGGGGCCGGCGCTGGCGAGGACCCGCCATTCGGCAGGGGCGCCTCGGGCGGCGGTGGCCGTCGAGCCGAGGAGCGTCACGGCATCCATGCCGAGATTGCCGCGTACTTTCTCCAGGAAGGTCTCCAGGCTCCCATCCGAGCTCAGTATCCGGAGGGCAAGTTCACTCAGTGCCGTGGCCTCCGCCCCTGACCTTGCCGCTTCCTGCGCCCGGCGGCTGGCCAGGCCCACGGCCAAGGCCACTCCGCAGGCTACGGCCAGGAAGACCACCAAGGTGAACAACGTGGTGGGATCCGCAATGGACAACGAACCAACAGGGTCTGCGGAGAAGTAGTTAAGGAGGAAGCTGCCCAGGACCGCTGCCACTACGGCCGGCCAGAGACCCCCAATGGCCGCTACCGCCACAGCCACAGCCAGTTGGAGAAGCATGATCATGGCGAAGTTGCGGAAATTAAGGACAGTAACCGCCAGTTCCACCGCGGGCGGCAACAGAAGCGCCAGGACCAGTCCTGCCGTTACCCGTCCACGGCCGATACCGCGCACGGTGGGAAACCTCAGCAGCGCGCCGTCATCGCCGTTGCCCTGAGCCTCCGTTCCCGCCATGGCTACATCCTTACACGGTTCCAAAGGTGGGTACTTCTCCCCACTTTCCGCCGGGGTGAGTGCCTGCGGCGTTCGCAAGGACTAGGCTTGCTCTGAGCATTCCGGTCCCGGCGTGGCGCCGGGCACACCACGGTCTATCCAGGGGGATACACATGGACCCGAAAGACAGCCCTGACGCGGCCGGCAACAAAGGCAGCGGCGGGGACAACAACGATGCCTTCAACGCGGCCAACAACCCTCCCAAGCCGCCGCCATGGCAGGTACCGAAGCCGGAACTCCATCCTGAGCTCTTCACCCCTGTCGAAGACGGTCCGGAAGAGGGCGGAAAGCCGGCAAAGAACAAGCCGGCGAGGAACAAGAAGGTACCAGCCGGGGCAACAGCTGCCAGCGGCGCAGCAGGCCAACCCCAGCCGGGGCAACCCCTCCCCGTCGTGGACCCGTTCGAACGCGAACGAGAACGTGATGCCGCCGCCGCAGCCAAGAAGAAGAAGCGTTCCCAGCGCCGCACCGTCGTGGTGGGCTTGGGCGTGACGGCCCTGCTGGCTGGAACCATCACCGCCATCGTCGCCTCCAACGAGCAGGAAGCTGACTACGCCCAGGTCTGTTTCAACGAAGAAACCGGCGAGCGCGTCGACGATGACCAGTGCAACAACAGCAGCTCCGCAGGCCGGAGCTCCGGGGTTTATGCCTGGTACTTCTACTCGCGCGGTGCCAGTGTGCCCGCCGTCGGCCAGAACCGCAGCTCCTACCCGACCGCCACCAAGACGGTGCCCCAGGGAGCCAAGTCCTCCACGGGATACAGCACCAAGGGCGGCACGGTCAGTCGTGGTGGCTTCGGCAGCAGTTCCAAAAGCGGCGGAAGCTCGGGAGGCTAGGCGTGCGTCGACTGCACTCCGCGCCCAGGCCGGACTGGAAGCAAAAGATCGAAGAACAGGGCCTGGTTTTCTCCACCACCACCATGCCCGATGGCCGCAAGATCGAGTACTGGAACGAATCGGCCTACTACGAGTTCACCATGGACGAGGTGGAAACCCTCGAGAAGACCGCCGAGGACATGCACCTCATGTGCCTGGAGGCAGCGAAGTACCTTGCCAGCGGCGCCATGGGCGACATCGGCATCGGGCGCCAGGCGCTGGAGCTTGCCGCCGAGTCGCTCCAAGCCGGGGACATGGACATCTACGGCCGCTTCGACTTCATTTATGACGGCAAAGGCGGCCCGGCGAAGATGCTGGAGTACAACGCCGACACCCCCACCGGACTGATCGAAGCGTCGGTTGCCCAGTGGTTCTGGTTGCAGGATGTCTTCCCGGAGAAGGACCAATGGAACGGCATCCACGAGGCCCTGATCCGGCAGTGGAAGAAATTGCAGTTCCGCACCGGCATGAGCACCCTGCATGTTGCCCATTCCGAAGCCGAGGAGTCCGGCGAGGACTGGATGACGGCTGCCTACATGCGCGATGTGGCCAGCCAGGGCGGCTGGACCACCATCGGCATCAACATGTCCGACATCGGCTGGGATCCCAACCTGAACCGGTTCGTGGACCTGGACAATTTCATGATCAGCACCATGTTCAAGCTGTACCCGTGGGAACTGATGATGAAGGAGCCTTTCGGGCACCGCCTTTTGCAGCGCGCCCACAACCCGCGCTGGGTGGAACCGGCATGGAAAATGCTGCTGTCCAACAAAGCCCTGCTGGCCGCCCTCTGGCACCTCTACCCGAACCATGAAAACCTCTTGCCCGCCTACCTGGGAGACCCCGGACCGCTGAAGGAATGGGTGGCCAAGCCACTTCACGGACGCGAGGGAGACAACATCCGGATCCATGCACCCGGCATCGACATCTCCCAGCCCGGCGGATATGGCAGGGAAGGCTGGTGCTACCAGCAATACCATCCGCTCCCCGACTACGACGGAAACCACCCGGTCCTGGGCCTGTGGGTGGTGGACGGCGAGTCTGTAGGGTGCGGAATCCGCGAGTCGGACGGGCCCATCACGGACTACTTCTGCCGCTTTGTTCCCAACACCATCGACTCCCCCGCGCCTGTCGCGCCCCCTGCTACTTCCTATGGAGCTGCACTATGAGCACTGAAACCTCGACGCCGGGTGGCGGCACGGCGGGCGGCGACCGTACCGCCGTCGTACCTTCCAAAGGCCTCCACGCAGGGATCCTGGACCTGGGTGACTCCGTCATGCTGGGGCTGGCGTCCACCGCGCCTGTGTACTCGCTGGCGGCCACGCTGGGCCTCATTGTTGCTGTCAACGGGAACTACACACCGTTGATCCTGGTCCTCGGCTTCATCCCCGTCCTGTTCATTGCCTATGCCTTCCGTGAACTCAACAGCGCCATGCCGGACTGTGGAACAACGTTCTTCTGGGCCCGCAAAGCGTTTGGTCCGTGGGCCGGCTGGCTGGGAGGTTGGGGCGTGGCCCTGGCCGGGATCGTGGTGCTGGCAAATCTTGCCCAGATCGCCGGGAAGTACCTCTGGCTGCTGGTAGGGGATGGTTCATTGGCGGAGAACAAGTGGCTGGTGACCGCGACCGGAGTGCTGTTCATCGTGTTCATGACCTACGTGAACCACCGCGGCATCAGGCTGGGCGAACACGTCCAGAGGACACTGACTTACATCCAGTACATCTCGCTGGGCATCTTCGCGGTCGCGATCATTTTCCGGATCGCAGGCGGCGCGCCCGAGGGGCAGGCGTTCGACTTTGAATGGTTCAACCCCGCTGGGGCGTTCGCCGATCCCGGTGCCGTGGTCCACGGCGCCTTGCTGGCGTTGTTCATTTACTGGGGTTGGGACACCTGCCTCGCCCTGAACGAAGAAACCGAGAACCCGGCCAAGACTCCCGGGCGCGGTGCCGTGATCTCTGCTTCCGTGCTGGTGGCGATCTACGTTTCCGTCGCCCTGCTGGTGATGATGTACGCGACCATTGGAACCGACGGCATCGGCCTGGGCAACGAAGCAAACCAGGACGACGTCTTCCTGGCCATGAAGGATGTCGTTCTCGGCCCCTGGGGCTGGCTGATAGTCGTCGCAGTCCTGGCGTCCGTCCTGTCCTCCACGCAGACCACCATCCTGCCGACGGCGCGCGGCACACTGTCCATGGGTGTACACGGTGCCCTCCCTGCACGCTTCGGCAAGGTCCACGAGCGCTTCATGACGCCGGGCTTCTCCACCCAGGTGATGGGCGCGGTGGCCGTGGTCTACTACGTGGCCATGAGCTTCCTGAGCGAAAACCTGCTCTCCGACTCCATCAGCGCCATCAGCCTGTTCATCGCTTTCTACTACGCACTGACCGGGTTCTCCTGCGTCTGGTACTTCCGCTCGACACTCCGGGACTCCGCCCGCAATCTCTGGTTCCGGGGCATCCTTCCACTCCTGGGCGCGCTGTCACTCACAGCGGCGTTCTTCATCTCCGCGGTCCAGATGTGGGACCCGGCGTACGGCGATACGCAGATCTTCGGGATCGGCGGAGCTTTCGTGAGCGGCGTGCTGCTCCTGGCACTCGGCGTGGTCCTGGCAATTGTGTGCCGTTTCGCTCCCTCCACCCGGGCTTACTTCACGGGTGAGCGGGCCGACGCCGGAGTGGTACGCGGCGAGTAGCGGGCAGCTCAACTGCGGGGTCGGGGCAGCTCAACTGGACTTGGGGCTGCTCAGTTGCGGACTTGGGCTGCGGCCCACTCCCGCAGCCGTGTGGGAACGTCCGGCACCTCGTCAGTGCGGATAGCGTTCCGGCGCAGCGCCCCAAGCCAGCACGCAAGGATGGCGACGGCGCATAAAACGCCGGCACTGGAGGCCATGATCCACACACCGGGCGTCTGGACGTTCAGGTCAGCGGCGCCGAGCATTGTGCCGATGGTCTTGGGCGAGAAGAAGAACACCAGGGTGGCGAGAACGAGAACAGCTGACATCACCGTCCGCTGGGCCTTCAGGCGCACCGGGGTGTCCTTGATGGTCCAGGCAAACGCGGGCAGGACCACGGCCATCCAGACCCAGTGGTGAGACCAGGAAACCGGGCTGATGAGGAGCATGGCCAGGGCTGTCGTGGAGACGGCTACGACCCGGGCACCCTGTTGGCTCGCTGCCCTGATCAGGAAGGCCGCCAGCACCAACGTGCCCAGGCTCAGGGCGAGCCAGGGCAAGGTCACGGCATCCTGGGGTACTCCGAAGTGCAGCAGCGCACCCTTGATGGAAAGGTTGTCCACGTAGCCGGCCCCGCCGATCCGGGAGGTGTCGGGCAGGATCTCCAACCAGAACTTCATGGACTCCGCCGGGCGCACGACCCAGCCGAGCAGGACGGTAAAGGCGAATCCCAGGGACATGTTCGCCAGGCCACGCCAGTCTTTGCGCATCAGGAAATACAGTCCGAACACCAGGGGTGTCAGCTTGATGCCTGCGGCGACACCCACCAGGAACCCGCTTGCCCGGGAACCCCTGCGCCTGGAGAGCACCAGCAAGTCCAGCACCATGAGGCCCATCAGCAGGATGTTGATCTGGCCAAAGGCCAACGTCTCGCGCCACGGTCCCAGGAAGAGGATCGCAAGGAAGAGGGCTGCAGCAATCCAACAGCCCTTCGTGGAGGAGAGCGCGCCCCGGAGGTCTGCCTTGGATGACCAGTAACGGACAATCGTGACCGCCACCCATCCGGCTACGGCCACACCGGCAACGTTGAAGAGGTTGAGTGCCATGTTTTGCGGCAACCGGGCCAACAACCCAAACACCAGCGCGGCAAAGGGCGGGTAGGTGAAAGGAAGCTGGGGGCCACCGGCCGTCGCCACGGTTGGCCCATAAAGGTCCGAGGGTGAGGCACCGGCCTGGTTCAGGATGCTTCCACCGAACCAGTACACGCTGAAGTCCAGGCCCTGTTTGG
Organism: Paenarthrobacter sp. C1; assembly: GCF_049315185.1. Classification (NCBI taxonomy): domain Bacteria; kingdom Bacillati; phylum Actinomycetota; class Actinomycetes; order Micrococcales; family Micrococcaceae; genus Paenarthrobacter; species Paenarthrobacter sp. C1. The sequence goes on from NZ_CP186052.1 coordinate 3,530,661, forward strand.
CCCATTCGGCGAGCATGATCCACACCGGAAACACCACCGCCGCCACGGGCAGCAGTCGCAGCAGCACCGAAGACGTCGGCGCAGTTCTTTGTGGTCGCGAGGCGGCCGCTGTGGCCCTTGGATCGACGTCAGGCAGTGCCATACAAAATCCCCCAAAATAGCAAAGTCGCAATGGGGGAAGTGCGTCGCCCCCGCACCCATCCTACTGAAGGGCCTCCAGGCATCCGCTGAAGCGGGTGGAGCTCCGGCAGCTGCGGGCGCCTACGATGCTGGAATGAGAGATTCAACGACGAACACCTCCGACATCCTCGCCCTGGACTCCTTGCTTTCGGATGAAGAGCTGGCCCTTCGCGATAAAGTCCGCGATTACACCAGCCAGCGCATCCGCCCGAACATCTCACGCTGGTACGAAGACGCGGTCTTTCCCCGGGAGATCGCTCCTGAACTGGGCGAGCTCGGCGTCCTGGGCATGCACCTGGACGGTTACGGCTGTCCCGGCCGGACCGCCGTCGAATATGGCTTGGCAGCCATGGAGCTGGAAGCCGGCGATTCCGGCATCCGGACCTTCGTCTCGGTGCAGGGTTCACTCGCCATGACCGCCATCCACAAGTGGGGCTCGGAGGAGCAGAAGGAGCAATGGCTCCCCCGGATGGCTGCGGGCGAACTGATCGGCTGCTTCGCGCTGACCGAACCGACGGCAGGATCCGATCCGTCGTCCATGATCACCGAGGCCCGTGAGACATCCGAGGGCTGGATTCTCCACGGCGCCAAGCGCTGGATCGGCCTCGCCTCCATTGCCGATGTGATGGTGGTGTGGGCAAAGACTGATGACGGCATCCGCGGCTTCCTTGTTCCAGCCGGGACGGACGGTGTCACCGCCACGCCGATCGAGCCGAAGCTCTCCATGCGCGCGTCCGTTCAGTGCGATGTAACGTTCGACGCCGTTCGGCTGGGGCCGGCGGCAATCCTCCCGGGTGCCCTGGGACTGAGGGGCCCGTTCTCCTGCTTGAACGAGGCACGCTACGGAATCGCGTGGGGCGCCATGGGGGCGGCGCGTGATTCCTACGAGGCCGCACTTTCCTACGCCGCTGACCGTTTGCAGTTCGGGCGACCGTTGTCCGGCTATCAGCTCACCCAGGAGAAGCTGGTGAACATGCTGCTGGAAATCCAGAAGGGCACCATGCTGGCCCTTCACCTCGGCCGGTTGAAGGATGCCGGGCAGCTCCAGCCGCAGCAGATTTCCATGGGCAAGCTCAACAATGTCCGGGAAGCCATCAAGATCGCCCGCGAAGCCCGCACCATCCTGGGCGGCAACGGCGTCACACTGGACTACTCGCCCCTTCGGCACGCCAACAACCTGGAATCGGTAAGAACGTACGAGGGCACGGACGAGGTCCACACCCTGATCCTGGGCCAACACATCACTGGCATCGGGGCGTTCCGCGGCTAATCTGCCCACGCGGCTGCCCCAACTGGCCGACTGTCCCCTAATTGGGTTCCGGGAGGATCACGAGTTCCAGGTAGCCGCGAAGGCCCTTGGCCACGTCCACCTGGTCCGGGGCAAGGAGCCATTGGGTTTGGAGTCCGTCCCAGAGAGCCACCAGGGAGGTCGCAGCTTGGTCCGGATCCACGCCCGGGCGGAGCCTGCCAACAGCTGCGAGTTCCTCGAACCGCCGGCCGTAGCTTGCGCGCAACCGCTCGTAGCGCTCGGTGAAGTAGTCCCGGCCAGGGTGCTCATCCGTGACCGATTCGGCGCAGAGGACCGTGTAAAGCTCAATCACTCCGGGAATGTCCTCGTTGTAGAGGGCCGTCCGGATGACGGAATCGGCCAAGCCCTCTTCCATGTCGTCGGGAAAAGCGCCACTGGTGATCTCGTCCCGACGTTCCAGGACGGACATCAGGAGGTCGCGCTTGGACGGGAAATAGTGCAGCAAGCTTGTCTGGCTCATCCCTGCACGGTCCGCGACATCCTGCAGCGATCCCCCGCGGTAGCCACGTGCAGCGAACACCGCATGCGCAGCGTCCAGAATCGTCTGGCGCCGTTCCTCGGATTTCGCGTAAGGGCCGCGCTTCGCTGCGCGGGCCACGTCCTTTGTGGTCATGGCTAGCCAGTGTACGCGGATCCCGGCCTCTCTTGAAATTCGAGTGACCACTCGAATTATCTGTTACCGTGGTCACAATCGACGTGCCGGGGCCCGCCCTCCGGGTGCCGGCAGCGTCAACCTGACACAAAGAGGTGAAGGCTCATGACCCGTTTCACTCGAAGACAACTTCTGGGCGCTGGCCTGGGCACGGCAGCCATGGGGCTGCTGTCCGGCTGCGCAACTCCGGGAACCCAGTCCGTGAACAGTGCACCAACCATCCCCGTCGCCAGTGGTCCTGTGCGGCTTACGTATTGGGCTTGGTTGAAGGACTTCCAGAACGTTGCCGACATCTGGAATGCAGCGAATCCAAACATCCAAGTGGACGTCGTCTGGATCCCCGGCGGCAACGCAGGCGGATACCAGAAGCTCTACTCGGCACTGGCGGCCGGGGGTGGCCCGGACCTGGCGCAGGTGGAGCTGCGGTCGATTCCGGAGTTCATGCTGGTCAACGGACTGGTGGACATCTCCCGCTACGGAGCCAACGACCACGCGCACCTCTACGACCCCACCTTGTGGAAACAGGTCAGCTACACCGGCGGCGTCTACGGAATACCCCAGGACTCAGGTCCGATGGCCATGTTCTACCAGCCGGCCATTCTGGACAAGGTGGGTGGAACTCCCCCGAAAACCTGGGACGAATGGGCCGGACTGGCCCGCGAGCTTCGTTCCGTGGACACGTACCTGGACTGCTTCCCGATCAGCGACGCCTCACCCTTCGCTTCTTTCGCCGGACAGGCAGGAGCCGCATGGCTGCGTCCGGAGGAGGATGGCTGGGTCATCAACATGACCGACGACGCCACGCTCAACACCGCGCGCTTCTTCGACAAAGCGATCGACGACGACCTCGTCACCACTGCGTACGGTGCCTTCTCACCGGGCTGGTTCGCTGCCGCAGGCAAGGGCGGCATTGCTTCCACCGTCACCGGCAGCTGGGGCGATGCCCTGGTCGAGGGCGTCAGCGGTTCGGAGGGAAAGTGGCGCGTCGCCCCCATGCCCACGTGGGGCGGCACCGGATTCGGCTCCAGCTACCTTGGCGGTTCCACCGCAGCCGTCCTGGCCAACAGCAAACACCCCAAGGAAGCGGTGGAGTTCGCCGTCTGGCTGACAACTTCGAAAGATGGCATCGACGCCGAGATCAAAAACAGCGGCATCGGGTGGTCGCCGAATCCCGATTTCATTGGCACGGACCGGCAACAACCTTCGGCTTTCTTCGGCGGCCAGAACTACAACCAGGACATCTTCGTCCCGGCAGCCCAGCAGCAAAACCCTGACTGGTCCTGGTGGCCCGTAACCCAGCAGTCCTTCAACATCCTCAGTGACGGCTTCCGGAAGAAGGCCTTCGGGACCTCCCTGGTGGACTCGATTGCCGCTTCCGAGCAGCAAATCATCACCGTTTTCAAGAACAAGGGCCTCACCATCCGGAAGGAAACGGCATGACGACCACCCGCATGGCACCTACCGCAGAGCGTCACGAAGAAGCACCCCGCCGGGGCAAGCGCATCGGCGCAGCGGCGCGCGCGCCCTGGCTTCTCCTGGCCCCGTTCCTGGCGCTTTTCGCCCTCACGTTCCTGCTGCCCATTGTGGTGGCGATCCTCTCCAGCTTCACCAAGGTGAGCAGGAGCGGGCTCTTCGGCGAGGCGGGCTTGACCAGTGAGTTCGCCGGGTTCGGCAACTATGCCCAGGCTTTGGCAGACGGCAGTTTCGTGGCATCGATCGGCCGCATGCTGCTGTTCGGCATCGTCCAGGTCCCCGTCATGATCGTCCTCTGCACTGTCCTGGCTTTGATGTTGGAATCGGCATCGGCCAAATGGCCCGGCTTCTTCCGCGCCGCCTACTTCATGCCCTACGGCGTTCCCGGCGTCATTGCCACCATCCTGTGGTCCTTCCTCTATGTGCCCGGCCTCAGCCCCCTGTTCGACGCGGCCAAGCTCGTCGGCCTTACCCCGGACTTCCTGGGCGCCAACAGCGTGTTGTGGTCCATCGCCAACATCGTCACCTGGAGTTACACCGGCTACAACATGCTGATCATCGTGGCGCAGCTCAAGGCCATTCCGGTGGAACTCTACGAGGCGGCAAAGGTGGACGGAGCGTCCACCTGGCGGGTTGCCCGCAGCATCCAGCTTCCCCTGATCCGTCCGGCCCTCATGCTCACCACGGTGTTTTCGATCATCGGCACCCTGCAGTTGTTCGCTGAAGCGCAGGTCCTCAAAACCGTGGCCCCTGCCATTGACAGCCAGTACACGCCCAACCTGAGCGCCTACACCACGGCCTTCGCCTACAACGACTACAACGTCGCGGCCGCCCAGTCGGTCATCATCGCCGTCGCCGCCTTCACCCTTTCGTTCGCCTTCCTCGCACTGACCAACAGGAAGTCATCATGACCGCTACAGCTACCAAGTCACCCGCAGCAGCCGCTGCCAAGGCCCGGTCCGCGGGTCCGGACCGATCAGCCGGACGACGCCGGTCGTCCACCATCATTGTCACCGCCCTTTTGGTGGTGGTTGCCCTCTACTTCCTGATTCCCGTGTACTGGGTCTTCGTCGCCTCCACGAAGTCCACGTCCGACCTTTTCTCCACCAATGGCTTCTGGTTCGCTCCCACGTTCTCCCTGTGGGAAAACATCGGCCGCGTAGTCGGCTACGACAACGGAATCTTTGGCCGCTGGTTCCTGAACTCGGCCATCTACGCCGGCGTCGGCGCGCTCCTGGCCACGTACTTTGCGGCAGCAGGCGGCTACGCCCTGGCCAAGTACGAGTTCAAGGGACGCAACCTGGTGTTCGGCACCATCCTCGGCGGCGTGCTGGTTCCCGGTACAGCGACGGCGCTTCCGTTGTTCCTGCTGTTCAGCCAGATGGGCCTGGCCAACACGTACTGGAGTGTGTTGTTGCCTTCGCTGGTCTCGCCGTTTGGTCTGTTCCTGTGCAGGATCTACGCGCAGGCAACGGTAGACACTTCGCTGATCGAGGCCGCCAGGATCGATGGCGCCGGCGAACTCCGCATCTTCCATACCATCGGGCTCAAGGTACTGACCCCTGCGCTGGTCACGGTGTTCCTGTTCCAGCTGGTCGGTATCTGGAACAACTACTTCCTGCCGCTGGTCATGCTCTCCGACTCCGAGCTCTACCCCATCACTTTGGGCCTGAACAACTGGCTCAGCCAGGTGGACCGCTTGCCCGAATTCTACGAACTGACAACCGGCGGGGTGCTGCTTTCCATCATTCCGCTCAGCATCGCCATGATTGTTCTGCAGCGCTTCTGGCGCGGTGGACTGACAGAAGGAGCCGTCAAGTAAATGACCACCTACCAAACAGCCGGCTACATCACGGATCCAGGGCCCGGCACGGGCAACCGCCTCCCCGCGCGGAGCTGGCTGCACAGCGATGCGCCCGCTCTTTCATTGAACGGCCAGTGGCGGTTCCGCCTGCTGCCCGGGGCGCCGGGTACCCCGGGCGGACGCGGCGTCCTCCCTGCGGGCGAAGCAGTGGAGGGTGTTGCCGCAGAGGACCTGGACGATTCCGGCTGGGACCGGATCCCCGTTCCCGCGCACTGGGTGTTGGAGGGAGACGGCGCCTACGGGCGGCCCATCTACACCAACGTCCAGTTTCCGTTCCCCACGGATGCACCCCATGTCCCGGACGAAAACCCCACCGGCGATTATCGCCGGACGTTCGAGCTCCCCTCGGATTGGAACACGGCAGACAGGACAGTACTGCGTTTCGACGGCGTCGAATCCCGCTACAAGGTGTGGCTCAACGGTACCGAGATCGGAGTGGGGACAGGCAGCCGCCTGGCCCAGGAATTCGACATCACCGACACCGTCCGTGCGGGCCTGAACGTCATAGCTGTCCGCGTTCATCAGTGGTCCGCATCGAGCTACATCGAGGACCAGGACCAGTGGTGGATGCCCGGCATCTTCCGCGATGTGACAGTACAGGCCCGGCCACGGAAGGGTCTCGACGACGTCTGGTTGCGGACGTCCTTCACCGCCGGCGCCGGGATCATTGACCCGGAGATCACGGCAAGTGAGGCCGCCTACCCGGTTCGCCTGTCCGTCCCCGAACTGGAGATCGACGTCGTCTGGAACTCCGCTGCCGACGTCGCCCCGGTGGCGATTCCCGCCGTCGAGCCTTGGTCCGCGGAGGTTCCGCGCCTCTACAACGCGACGGTGGCCAGCGAAGGCGAGACCGTTTCGCTGCGGTTGGGCTTCCGGACCGTGGAGATCCGGGGCGACCGGTTCCTGGTGAACGGCCGGCGCGTGGTGTTCCACGGTGTGAACAGGCATGAGACGCATCCGGACCGCGGCCGCGTGTTCGACGAGGACTTTGCCCGCGCGGACCTGGCCATGATGAAGCAGTTCAACGTCAATGCGATCCGCACCAGCCACTACCCGCCACACCCCCGCTTGCTGGACATCGCGGACGAACTGGGTTTCTGGGTGATTCTGGAATGCGACCTCGAGACCCACGGTTTCGAACGGCACGGCTGGGTGGGCAACCCCAGTGACGACCCCGCCTGGCGTGAGGCGTACGTGGACCGCATGGAACGCACGGTGGAGCGGGACAAGAACCATCCCTCCATCGTCATGTGGTCGCTGGGCAACGAGTCCGGTACCGGCGCCAACCTCGCTGCGATGTCCGCGTGGACCCACGCCCGCGATGCCGGCCGCCCCGTCCACTACGAGGGTGACTACACGGGCGCCTATACGGACGTGTACTCGCGGATGTACTCGTCCGTACCGGAAACAGAGGCGATCGGGCGCGATGATTCAGGTTCCCTTCTGCTCGGCTGCTCCGCTGCGGAGTCGGCCCGGCAACGCACCAAGCCCTTCATCCTGTGCGAGTACGTGCACGCCATGGGCAACGGCCCGGGCGCGATCGACCAATACGAGGACCTGGTGGACCGTTACCCCCGGCTGCACGGCGGCTTCGTCTGGGAGTGGCGGGACCACGGCATCAGGACCACCACCGCCGATGGCACGGAATTCTTCGCCTACGGCGGGGATTTCGGCGAGGTAGTGCACGACGGCAACTTCGTGATGGACGGCATGGTGCTGTCCGACTCCACGCCGAGCCCTGGCCTCTTTGAGTACAAGCAGATCGTCGCACCGATCCGCTTGGGCTTCTCCACCGAAACGAACGACGGCGGCACTCGCCGCTTCGTCTCCGTCGCCAACCTGAGGCACACCGCTGATGCGTCGGATGTCGTGCTGCGCTGGCGAACCGAGGTGGACGGCGTGCTTGGCGTGTCCGGGGAGCTCGACGTTGTTGATTCCACGGGCGCGTCACTCGGCGCCGGTGGCACGGCGCGCATTGAACTTCCACCGTTGGACAGTAATGGAAGCGGCGAACACTGGCTCACGGTTGAGGCGGTGCTCCGCAAGGACACTGCCTGGGCCGAGGCCGGGCACGTGATCTCCGCGGCACAGCTGGAACTGGCGGTGACACGTCCCCGCTTGGCAGCCCCGCGACCCCTGGCATCGGCCGGGCGGGCCATGGCGGCGGTGGATTCAACGCTCAACCTTGGACCTGCCCGGTTCGAAGAAGGACGCCTGGTTTCGCTGGCCGGGCTGCCGGTTGGCGGTCCCCGTCTGGAGTTGTGGCGCGCCCCTACGGATAACGACGCCGGCGCCGGACGCGGCAGCTACGACCTCGCTGATCCTTGGCTCAACAACGGCGACGGCGTTCCGGCCCCTTCCATGGAAACCGTCTGGCGCGCCGCTGGCCTGGACCGGCTCACGGGCCGGGTTGAAAAGGTGTCCGCCGACGATTCGGGTGTGGTGATCCAGACCCGCTACTCCGCAGCCGACACCGCCCGTTGGGTCTCCGTGGAGGAAAACTGGCAAATGTGCGAGGGCGAACTGTGGCTTCGCGTGGACATCGTACCGAGCACCGGTTGGGACATTATCTGGCCACGATTGGGCGTCCGCTTGGACCTTCCAGATTCCGTAGATGGCGCGTCGTGGTTCGGCACGGGTCCCCGCGAGTCCTACCCCGACAGCATGCGCGCGACACTGGTGGGACGGTACTCGGCAGGAATCGACGAGCTCGCAGTTCCGTACGCCAAACCCCAGGAGTCGGGTCATCGCAGTGCCGTACGGTCACTGGAACTGCAGGACTCCGGTAGTCCTTGGTTGCAGTTCAATGCGTTCCCGGACTCCCGTGGCCGCCTGCCGGGCTTCACACTTTCCCGGCACACAGCCCAGGAGATCTCCGCGGCCGCACACCCGCATGAGCTGCCGGCGAGCCAAGGCAGCTACCTGTACCTGGACGCGGCACAGCACGGCCTAGGGTCCAGGGCATGCGGACCGGACGTCTGGCCGGATTACGCCTTGCGGCCCGAAGCCCGGTCGCTGACCTTCCGGATAACCGCAGCGGGCTAGTACCCCTTCCGTTGTGGGGCCCGCTCTGCGCGACTCCAGAGGAAAATGGAGCGCAGAGCGGGCCCCGCAACATCTTCAGGCAACAGCGATGGGTTCCTTCTTCGCCGCGTCCTTGCGGATGGTGGCACTGATGACCGCAGCCACCGTGCACATGGCTGCCGCCCCCAGCCAGGCGTAGTTGTAGTGACCGGTGGCGTCGCGGATGAACCCGGCAGCCAGGGCGGCCGCAGCGGCCCCGAGTTGGTGGGCGGCAAACACCCAGCCGAACACCACAGAACCGTCTGCGCCGAACACCGAGCGACAGATGGCTGCGGTGGGTGGCACGGTGGCTACCCAATCGAGTCCGTACACCACCACGAAGATGATCATGCTCGGTTCCACGGATGAGCCCAGCAGCAACGGCAGAACCAGCAGCCCGATCCCCCGGAACTGGTAGTACACGGCCAACAGGACTTTCGGGTTGAACCTGTCGGTCAGCCAGCCGGAGGCGATGGTCCCCACGATGTCGAAAATCCCGACGACGGCCAACAAGCCTGCCGCCGTGGTTTCGGGCATGCCGTGGTCGTGTGCCGACGGAATGAAGTGCGTGCCGATCAGCCCATTGGTGGTGGCTCCACAAATCGCGAAGCCCGCGGCCAAGGCCCAGAACGTCCGCACTTTGGCGGCCCGCTTGAGCACCTGCAGGGCTCGGACGGCAGCGTTCGCGGAGTCTTTGGGAAGCGCAGGCTCAGGCTTGCCGGACGCCGCAGGGGTGGCTCCGGCGTCGGCGGCGGGAACCACCGGTTCCTCAGCCCCATAAGGCGACACCCCGACGTCGGCCGGCGAGTTCCGCAACCACCGCAGCACCAGCGGTACCACTGCGAGCGCACCCGCAGCGATAAGGAGGGAGGCTCCACGCCACCCGGGGTTCTGCGCAAGGGCGGCAATGAAGGGCAGGAACACCAGCTGGCCGGCGGCACTTCCTGCCGTGAGGATGCCGATGACCAGGCCGCGGCTCTTGGCGAACCAGGTGTTGGCGATGGTCGCCGCGAAGACGAGTGCCATGGATCCCGTTCCCAGCCCGATGAGCACTCCCCACGTAAGCAGGATCTGCCACGACTGGTTCACCAAGACAGTCAAAGCTGAACCCAGACCGATCAAGCACAGCGCCAACGCGGTTACCTTGCGGATGCCGAAGCGTTCCATGAGGGCCGCAGCGAAAGGTGCCGTCAGCCCGAAGAGAACCAGGTTGATGCTGACAGCCAAGGACAACACCGTGGTGGACCAGCCGAACTCCTGCTGCAACGGGACCATCAGCACGCCGGGTGCTGCACGGAAACCGGCAGCTCCCACCAGCGCAAGGAAGGCCACTGCCGCCACGATCCAGGCGGGGTGGAGACGGCGACGCTTGCCGGAAGGAAGCCGCGGCGGTTCGGTGGGGACCCCTGTGACGTCGGGAGCGGTCATGCGGGGATCTCCGTTTCAGAGGGAGCTGTTGTGCGCGCTTCAGATGGCGCCACGGCGAGCGGAACCGGGTGGTCCGTCCGCTTGAAGCTGTGCCAGCTCGTGTTGGCGGCGGTCAGGCGGGTGCCGCAGTGGGTGCAGGTATCGGCCGACGACGTCGCCTGTCCGCAGTCCGTGTGGAGGACCCGCATGTGGGATACCTCGTTGGGTGCGTCCAAGTGTTTCTCTGCCCAGATGATGATGGCGTTCAGGACGGGCAGGGAGTCCTCGCCCTTGGCGGTGAGGACATACTCCTGCCGTGTGCGGCTCCCGTCCTGGTAGGGGCGCTGTGCCAGCAAACCGGCCTCGAGCAACCATCCCAAGCGCTTGCTGAGGACTGTATCGGCTACTTCGAGCCGTTGCTTGATGGCGTCGAAACGGCCGTTGCCGAAAAAGATTTCCCGCAGCACCAGGCTTCCCCAGGGATCTCCGAGGACATCAAGGCCACGGGCGAGGCTGCACGTGCGGGCAGACCAGTCAGAGCGAAGAGGCATGCGAACCAAGCTAGTTGACTTTCCTAAAGAAAGCTAGAGGATGACGGCGACACACCCTGCAGGTTCTGCCAGGTTCACTCACGGTTCATCTGGGGTGCCTACGCTTGCCGGGTCTACTCTGACCACGAAAGGCACCCTGAATGTCCTTGAACAACCCTGACTTGGTGAAACGTTCAACCGAATCTCCCGGAATCTCCCGGCGTGGATTCCTCGGCACGGCAGCGGCAGCGACGGCGCTGGCGGCAGCCGGATCACTGCTTCCCCCCTCCGTGCAGGCGGCGATGGCCAGGCCAACCCCGCCGGGGAGCCTGCAATCCATCAAGCACGTGATCGTGCTGATGCAGGAGAACCGCTCCTTTGACCACTACTTCGGTTCGCTCCGCGGAGTCCGGGGTTACGGCGACCATTCCGTCACCCGGCTGCCCAACGGAAAATCCATGTTCGAACAGCCACGCGCCACCGGGGAAACCGTCCTGCCGTTCTCCCTGCGCAAGGCAGCCGAACTCGCGGGACGACCCGGAACCGACATCCAATACCTGGGCGACCTCGACCATTCCTTCAAAGGGACCACCCGGGCGTGGAACAACGGCTGGTGCGATCAGTGGATTCCTGCCAAGAGCGCATCCACCATGACCTTCTACGAGCGCCAGGACATCCCGCTGCAATACGAGCTCGCAGACACCTTCACCATTTGCGACGCCTACCATTGCTCCGTCAACGGCTCCACCAATCCCAACCGCAACTACCTCTGGAGCGGTACCACCGGCAAGGAGCCCGGCACGAACAACCGGGCTGTGACCAATGCGGCCTATGGCTATGACCACGGCGGCTACGACTGGACCACCTACCCTGAACGGCTGGAACAGGCCGGGGTCTCATGGAGGATCTACCAGGACTGGGACAACTTCACGGACAACGCCGTGGAGTACTTCCAGACCTTCAAAGTGATCGGGCGGAAGATGCTGGCCTCGGTTGACGGCAAGCTGCGCACCACCGAGGAGTTCTACGACCAACTGGCAGGCAAGACGGCCGACGAGCAGGAGCGCCTCCTGGCCCAGCTGGAGAAGGGCCGCGCCACCCTCACGGAGGCCGAAAGGTCGCTGTTCGACAAAGCCATGTGGCGTGGCCGCCCGGACACCCTTCTGGAACGGCTCAGCGCCGACATCACCTCCGGCACCCTCCCGCAGGTCAGCTGGTTGGTACCGTCGGCCGCCGACTCCGAACATCCCGGAGCCTCGACACCGGTGGGCAGCGCAAACTTCGTCTACCGCCTCCTGGACACGGTAGCGAGCAACCCCGATACCTGGGACAGCACCGCGATCTTCCTCAACTTCGACGAAAACGATGGCTACTTCGACCACGTCCCGCCACCCGTCCAGCCGCGGCCGTCAACAGGCGAATCCGCCGACTGGACCACGGCGCTGCCCATCGGGCTGGGTCCACGGGTACCCATGACGGTAGTCTCCCCCTGGACGGTGGGTGGCTATGTCAGCTCCGAAATCTTCGACCACACCTCAGTCCTTCGCTTCCTCGAACGCTGGACCGGTGTGCAGGAACCCAATATCTCTCCCTGGCGCCGGGCAGTCTGCGGCGACCTGACCGGCGTCTTCAATTTCAGCTCGCCAGGTAAGCCGCCGGTTCTGGACCACCCAGCATCCGTGCCCGCCAAGATCAGCCGTTGGCGGCCCACCCCACCCGCCGTCCAAGTGGCGCCGATCCAGGAAAGTGGCACGCGCCCGGCCAGGCCCCTCCCCTACCGCCCGCAGGTTTCGGCCGCTGTGCTGCCCGGCAAAATCACCCTGGCACTGGGGAACTCAGGCACCCGGTCGACCCATTTCGCCATCTACGGTTACGCCGGCGAAGTCACGGAGCCACGGCATGTGGACGTCCTCGGGAATGCCACGGTGGAGCTCGCGCCTGCCTCAGGCGGATTCGACGTCGTCGTCACCGGCCCCAACCGTTTCCAGTACGAACTGAAGGGAACGACGGCGGGCGCGGCCTCCGGCGTCGACGTTTCAGTCAACGGACGTCGCGGCAACAAGGCCGTGGAACTGGAAGTGCGCAACAACGGCAAGGCCACAGTGACCCTGATTCTGAAGTCGCTGCAGTACGCACAGGGCCACGAAAGTGTGAAGCTCAAAGCCGGGCACTCGAAGAAGATCGGCTGGGAAACCTTGAACGGTTGGTATGACCTGGAGGTCACCGCTGCCGAGGACGCTACGTTCCGACGCCGGCTGACCGGTCGCCAGGAAGACGGACAGGAAGGCATCTCCGGCTAACGGACGATTGGCGCATCCTGCCCTTGTCCTGCCTCCTCACCGCAAAAGGGTGTGGCAGGCGGGCAAGGCCGGGGTGCCCTTCGTGGAGGGGTCAGCGCTGTTTCAGGCTGGTTCCACCGGGAACCAGTCCGGCCCGGGACGGGTGGTACGCCAATGCCCAATAGACCATCATCGCGATCCCGCACACCACGCCCAGGCTTGACACCATGAGCTGCCACTGGGTCTGGGGGTCTTTGCCCCATTCGGCAGCACCCGCCCACACGGCCAGGTTCTTGGGCGTCATGTAAAAGGCAACGGTGGAGCACGCCACAATGACCCACCCCGCCAGCCGCATCCGTCCGTTCCGCGACGGCACCCGGTGCATCGCAAAGGCCATGCTGGGCAGGGCAACGGCAACCCAAACCCAGTGATGCGACCACGACACCGGACTGATCAGGAGCATCAGGACGGCTGTGGCGGATACTGCCACGAAATTCTCATCTACAGCCACCGACCACTTGATGATGAGGCCGGCGACGACCACCAGTGCCAAGGACAGCACCATCCACACCAGGTTGGTGACCGAAGAGTCCGGCATGCCGAAGTGGAGGAGCAGGCCCTTGACGGACAGATTGTCGACGTAGGCCGGCCCGCCGATCCGGCCGGTATCGGGAAGGATCTTGGTCCAGAAATCCAGCGAAGCCTGGGGCAGTACAGCCCAGGCCACCGCAATCGAACCAAAGAACCCGGCGGCCATCCACCCCAGGGCTTTGAAGTCGCGACGGACCAGGAAGTACAAACCAAAGGCCAGAGGAGTGAGCTTCACCCCGGCAGCCAGGCCGATCAGCAAACCCGCAGGCCACCGGATGGCACCCGCACGGGCTTTCCCGTACAGGGCGAAGTCAGCCAGGATCACGCCCATCAGGATGATGTTGATCTGCCCGAAGACGAACGTGTCACGCCACGGGCCCAGGAACAGAATGGCACCGGTTCCCAGCAGCGCCGTAGTCCTGAAACGGTAATCGGCAAAAGCCTCCCGCCAGGTCTTGAGGCCGAAGTAGTGCCTGGCCAGCCAGGCAGCCACAATGGCGGCACCGGCCAGGGCCACCAGAATGAAAACCATACTGGCCGCGAAGAACCCCAGCGCCGCCAGCCCGGCAAAGAGGAGGGCCGCGAACGGCGGATAGGTAAACGGCAATCCATCACGGATGGCGTAGAGGTCACCGCCCTCCATGACTTTGCCGCCGCCGTAGAAGTAGACCTCGAAGTCGTTCAGGGCCGGCTCGTAGTACGCGTACAGGAAGCACACTGCCACCACGAGGGCCACGGCTGCTGCCACCGTGAGGATCCAGCCCCGTTTGGTGGTGGAAGCCACCAGCTGTGAAGGAGAAGCCGCCATGTCAGCCGTTGCTGATCTTGGCGAAAGCTTGTTCAAGATCCGCGATCAGGTCCTCGGCTTCCTCGATGCCGCAGGACAGGCGCAGGAGGTTGACGGGGACAGCCAGTTCCGTACCCTTCACGGAAGCATGCGTCATTTCCGACGGGTAGTTCATGAGGGACTCGATGCCGCCCAGCGATTCGGCAAGCGTGAAAACGGACGTGTTCTCGGCAACGGTCCGCGCTGCGGCCTCTCCACCCTTGAACTGCACGGAGACCATGCCGCCGAACTTCTTCATCTGCTTCGCGGCAAGCTCGTGGCCGGGGTGGTCCGGCAGGCCCGGGTACAGCACAGCTTCCACCTCCGGACGCTGCAGCAGCCACTCGGCCACGGCCTGGCCGTTGTCACTGTGGCGGTCCATGCGGACACCCAGGGTCTTCAAGCCACGGGTGGTCAGGAAGGCGTCCATGGGACCGGAAACGGCGCCCACGGCAAACTGAATGAAGCCGATCTTTTCGGCCAGTTCGGCGTCCTTGACCACAATGGCGCCGCCCACGACGTCGGAGTGCCCGCCAATGTACTTGGTGGTCGAGTGGACCACGACGTCGGCGCCCAGGGCGAGCGGGGTCTGCAGGTAGGGAGACGCAAAGGTGTTGTCGACCACCAGGAGGGCCCCGGCGTCGTGCGCCACGGCGGCGAGCGCCGCGATGTCGGTGATCTTCATCATCGGGTTGGAGGGCGTCTCAACCCACACCATGCGGGTCTTGTTCGCGGCAACCGCGGCAGCAACGGCGTCGAGGTCTGACATGTCCACCGGGGTGTTTCCGATGCCCCAGTCGCCGAGCACGCGGTTGATGAGCCGGTAGGTGCCACCGTAGGCGTCGTTGCCAAGAACGATGTGGTCACCGGGACGGGCCACAGCACGGATCAGGGAGTCTTCCGCGGCGAGTCCGGAACCGAAGGAGAATGCGGCTGAGCCACCTTCCAGGGCTGCCAATTGTTCCTGGAGGGCATCGCGGGTGGGGTTGCCGCCGCGGCCGTACTCATAGCCCGAACGCAGGTTGCCAATCCCGTCCTGGGCGTAGGTTGAGCTGAAGTGCAGGGGCGGGACAACCGCGCCGGTGCGGGGTTCGAAGGCCTGTCCGGCGTGGACAGCGCGCGTGTTGAACCCGGCGTTGGTGTTGGCAGACATGGAAGCTCCTCTTTGTTCGTTCAACGGTATGGATGAAGCGGGGCGCTTCAGTTGCTCAGGTAGGCGAGAAGGTCGTGGCGGGTCAGGATGCCCACCGGGGCGCCGGCGAAAGTCACCATGACGGTATCGACGTCGGACAGCAGCTCGCGCGCGGCAGAAATGGTCTCCAATGAGCCGATCACCGGGAGACGCTCCCCCATGTGCTCTGCGATCTTGTCCGTGAGCTTCGCTTCACCCCGGAACAGCTTGCTGGTCAGGCTTCGCTCGTCCACCGCGCCCAGGACTTCGCCCATCACCACCGGGGGCTCCTGCGAGAGGACCGGGATGTGCGAGACGCCGAATTCGTTCATGATGTTGATGACGTCGCGGACGGACTCGTTGGGGTGGATATGGACCAGGTCCGGCATTTCTCCCGTCTTGGATTTGAGCACCTCGCCCACGGAAGCTTCTTCGCCCCCGGAAAGGAAGCCGTAGGAGCGCATCCACTGGTCGTTGAAGATCTTGGCAAGGTAGCCACGGCCAGAGTCAGGAAGGATGACCACCACCACGGCGGACTCGTCCAGGTCCTTGGCAGCCTGCAGCGCAGCCACCACCGCCATACCCGAGGAACCGCCCACCAGGAGGCCCTCTTCCCTTGCCAGGCGGCGGGTCATGGCGAAGGAATCGGCATCCGAAACAGCAATGACGTCATCCGGGACGGCACGATCGTAATTGGCGGGCCACATGTCCTCGCCCACGCCTTCGACGAAGTAAGGACGGCCGGTACCGCCGGAGTAGACCGAACCTTCCGGATCCGCGCCGATGATCTTGACCGGGCCGCCGTCGGACTCCGGCCGGTCAGCCGAAACCTGCTTGAGGTACCGGCCGGTGCCGGTGATGGTGCCGCCGGTCCCGGCTCCGATCACCACGTGCGTGACGCGGCCATCGGTGTCGTTCCAGATTTCAGGGCCGGTGGACTCGAAGTGGCTGCCGGGGGCGGCCGGATTGGAGAACTGGTCCGGCTTGAAGGCATCCGGGATTTCTTTGACCAGGCGGTCAGAGACACCGTAGTAACTTTGCGGGCTGTCGGGAGCCACGGCGGTGGGGGTCACCACCACGTCGGCGCCATACGCCTTCAGGACAGCACGCTTGTCCTCGCCCACCTTGTCCGGGACCACGAAAACGCACTTGTAGCCCTTCTGCTGGGCGACAAGGGCCAGCCCTACGCCCGTGTTGCCCGACGTCGGCTCCACGATGGTTCCGCCCGGCTTGAGGCGTCCGTCTTTCTCGGCCTCTTCAATCATCTTCACGGCGATCCGATCCTTGATGGATCCGCCGGGATTGATGTATTCGAGCTTGACCAGGACCGTGGCCCTGATCCCGTCCGTAACGTGGTTGAGCTTGATGAGCGGCGTGTTGCCGATGAGGTCCAACACGGACTGGGCGTACTTCATAGATACAAAGTTACCGCCTGCCCGCTTTGGGGCCGGACCGGCCGGCTAGCTCCCTGCCGATGGATCGGTCTGCCACACACCCATCACGTTGCCCTCGGTGTCCTTGAAGTAGCCGTACCACCCCATGCCGGGTATCGGGTTCTTGGCCTGGACTACCGACCCTCCGGCGGACTCGACCTGCCCCAAAGCGGCGTCAATGTCGTCGACGTCGATGGTCAGGACGGGTGTCTTCAGCGCATCAGTCCTCGGGAACAGCGCACCGTTGATGGCGCCCGGTTCCTTCGGCGTGCCTGTCTGCTCATCGGACGGCGCCGTGAGGGCGATGGTGTAATCCATCCCTTGCATGGGGCTCAGGTTCCACCCGAAAGTAGTCCGGTAGAAGTTGTTGGCCCGTTCGGTGTCTTCGGTGGGAATCTCAAAATGCACTATGGCGGCCATGGCTGGCACTCCTCGTTTTTGGGGTTCTGTTCCCTGGTTCCGGCGCGGCCCACCCACGCCACAGCACGGAGTCTAGCCCCGGGCGGCCATCACTGAAAGAGGCTTTTGATGGGATTGTCAGCCCGGCGTGCGACCATGAAAACATGACCATCGCAGACGCCCCGCCCCTTGTGGCGGCCGCGGCAGATGCGGCCGTCAGATGGCATCCTGGAGCCCCCTTCCGTCTGGACCAAACCATGTTTCCGCTCATGCGCGGCAACGCGGATCCGTCCTTCGCCGCACACTCCAGCGGATTCTGGATGGCCTTCACAGCTGCCTCCGGCCCGGTGACGCTTCGGCTGTCCGGGGGTGGTTCCGGTTCCGATTCGTTCGTCGAAGCCCAGGCATGGGGTCCGGGCGCAACGGACGCAGTGGCCGGAGTGCCAAGATTGCTGGGCGCCGATGACGACTGGTCCGCTTTCGATGAACCCGCTTTCCACGCCACCCTCCCGCGCCGGGTCACAGAAGCACGACGCCGGAACCTGGCCGTTCGCCTGCCCTCCACT
The DNA here is from genome assembly GCF_049315185.1 of Paenarthrobacter sp. C1. NCBI lineage: Bacteria > Bacillati > Actinomycetota > Actinomycetes > Micrococcales > Micrococcaceae > Paenarthrobacter > Paenarthrobacter sp. C1. Next base: position 3,548,404 of record NZ_CP186052.1, read on the forward strand.
GGCCGGGTGGTTGACTCCCTGGTGCCCACCATTTTGGAGCAAAAGGTCACCACTTTGGAGGCAAGGCGTGGCTACCGCTACTTGATGTACCGCTATGGAACGCCTGCTCCAGGCAAAGCGCCGGCCGGTCTCCTCGTTCCTCCCACGGCCCGGCAGTGGCTGGCCATTCCGTCATGGGAGTGGCACAAAGCCGGAGTTGGCCCGCAGCGTTCGGCGACGGTCATGCGGGCGCTGCAATCCGCCGTCGCGCTTGAACGTTTGGCTGCGCTGGATTCAGTGCAGGCCGGCGCCCGGATGCAGACGATTCCGGGGATCGGAGTGTGGACCGCGGCCGAGGTTGTCCAGCGGACCCACGGTTGCCCGGATTCAATCTCCGTCGGCGACTACCATCTGGCGTCCTATGTGGGCTACGCCCTGACGGGGCAGAAAACGGACGACGCCGGCATGATCGAACTGCTGGAACCGTGGCGCGGGCAGAGGCAACGCCTGGTGCGGATGTTGTATTTGAGCGGCTTCCGCAAGCCCACTTTCGGGCCCCGGATGACCGTCCAGGATCACCGCCACCACTAAAGCAACGCGGGGTCACTTATGGCCCATATTTCCCCCTTTTATGGGCCATAAGTGACCCCGCGTTGGCTTACAGGGCGCGGAGTTTCACCGATCTGATGCGTGAGATCACTCCGGCGAACCCCTCCGCCAAGTCATCGGCGTTCACTTTGAAATACGACCACCCCGCGCTGAGGAACGCTTCATCACGCCGGTTGTCCCTTGACTGCTGTTCCCTGGAAAGGTGATGTCTGCCGTCGTACTGGATCGCGATCCGGAAGCGTCGATAGCCGAGGTCGGCCGTCGGCGACCACGGGTCCTCGAGATTCAGCGGCAATTGCAGTTCCGGTTCCGGAAGACCGGCGTCCCGCATAGCCAGGCGCAGGAACGTCTCAGGAAACGAGTCCGCGCCCACCCGCATTTCATCCAACGCCAAACGCGCCTTCTCCACCCCTTGGAGGTTGGGATGTTGCCGGATGAGCAACCTCAATCCGGAACTATGGGCGTACGGCTCAGTACGCATCTCCAGGGCCGGCCTTGGCCGACGGATAAGTTGGTCGCCCATCGCGATCACATACGGAAGCGGCAACGACTTCGCCAAATCAAGCCAAGTTCTGGGGCGGACCGATACCGGAATGCCTTGGTGATCCATGACCTCGCCCGGAAAAACACGAACTCTGTGACCAGTTACACCGGCCCGCCGAACCCGGGGTAGTTCATGCGGCTTGCTCAAGTGCACCGTTTCGCCGTCCCCCATCCACGGCGGAAGCCCCAACCCGGTCAGTTCGGCCGCGGTTTCATGCGAAACCCAGGCACCGGGGGTAGCTGCCGTAAGCACCCGAGCGCGCTCAAAGAGATCCGGATCTGTTTCCCTTGGCAGATAGATAAGCCGGCCGCCATCCTTGATGTCCTTTGCCCGAAGACGCTTCCTGGGCACGCCCAAGGCGCGTGACTCATAGACGGTGAAAGGACGGGCGCCGAGGACCTCGGGCAAGGGACTGATGCGAACCATGCAATCCAGTGTCTCGGCAATGCGGCCATCGAATGGAGTTATCCACAGGTTGCCTCCCGACAACTGCAACGCGAGGTCACTTATGGCCCATAAATGGCGGAAACATGGGCCATAAGTGACCCCGCGTTGGCTTTAGAGGTGGAGGCGCGATACGGCTTCCTGGCGCATATCCACCTTGCGGACCTTGCCGGACACCGTCATGGGGAAGCTCTCACGGACATCGATGTAACGCGGAATCTTGTAGTGGGCCAGCTTGCCCCGGCAGTAGTCGGCCAGGTCCGCGGCCGTCAGCGGTTCCGCACCGGGTTTGAGGATGATGCAGGCCATGAGTTCCTCGCCGTACTTCTGGTCCGGCACGCCAATCACCTGCACATCCTGGATGGACGGGTGCAGGTACAGGAACTCCTCGATCTCGCGGGGGTAGATGTTCTCCCCGCCCCGGATCACCATGTCCTTGATGCGGCCCTCAATCACCAGGTACCCGTCCTCGTCCATGCGGGCCAGGTCCCCCGTGTGCATCCAGCCGTCACCGTCGATGGCTTCGGCCGTCTTGTCGGGCTGGCCCCAGTACCCCTGCATCACCGCATAGCCGCGTGTGCAGAGTTCACCGATCACACCCCGCTCCACCACTTCCCCGGAACCCGGATCCACGATCCTGCTCTCCAGGTGCGGCATGGTCCGTCCCACGGTGGAGGTCCGCTGTTCCAGGGTGTCCCCGGCGCGGGTCATGGTGGACACGGGCGAGGTCTCGGTCATGCCGTAGCAAATGGCCACATCCACCATGTGCATCTCATCGATGACGCGGCGCATCACTTCGATGGGACACAGCGACCCCGCCATCACTCCGGTTCGCAGGGTTGAGAGATCGTAGGAGCCGAAGTCCTCCAGCGCGAGCTCCGCGATGAACATGGTGGGCACACCGTACAACGAGGTCCCGCCAAAATCCTGCACAGCCTCCAGCGCGGCCGAAGGGTTGAAGCCCCGGCCCGGAATGATGGTGGCCGCCCCGAAACTGAGCGCGTTGAGGTTGCCGATCACCATCCCGAAGCAGTGGTAGAACGGCACCGGAATCACCACGCGGTCATGCTCGGTGTAGCCCAGCAGCCGCCCGATCGAGTTCCCGTTGTTGAGGATGTTGTGGTGCGTCAGCGTTGCACCTTTCGGGAATCCCGTGGTGCCCGAGGTGTACTGCAGATTGATGGGATCGTGCGGGTCCAGTTGGGCCATGCGGTCGCGCACCGCTGAAGGCCCGACGCCGTCCGCCCGGGTCAGGAGCTCGCCGTACGTGAGTTCATGGCCGGCTTCCGGAACGCCCGCGCGGAGTCCCACCGCAGGATCTCCCGGCAGGAACACAATCTCCTTGAGTTCAGGGCAGGCAGCCGCTGCCTGCCTGGCCATGGCAACGTAGTCGCTGTTCCTGTCCGAGGGGGCGGTCACCAGCATCCGCATCCCGTTTTGCTTCACCACGAATTCCAGTTCATGGCTCCGGTAGGCGGGATTCACGTTCACCAGCACGGCCCCGATCTTGGCGGTGGCGTACTGGAGGATGGTCCATTCGGCGCAGTTGGGACTCCAGATGCCGATCCGCTCCCCCTTGGCCACGCCGGTGGCGAGCAGCGCGCGGGCGAGGCGGTCGACGTCGTCGTTCAGTTTCTGGTAGCTCCAGCGGCGGGCGTCTTCGCCGGGCGAGGCGGCTGCCTCGATGAGTGCGTCCCGCAGAGGGAATTGGGCGGCGATGCGCTCAAAGTTGGCGCCAATGGTCTCTTCGAGCAGCGGGACGTCAGTGTCTCCGGCGGTGTAGGACAACATGACGGAACGCTACCAAGCCCGGCCGCGCAACAGAACCGTAACCACCTCCAGCGGCGCCGTGTCCTGCCGGTAGGGTTGGAGCCATGAGTGCACCCATTGACCTGCAGGCCACGTTCATCCCCAACGAGGGCGAGTTCTTCCGCGTGAAGCTCGCTTTGGAAATCGCGATCGATGAGGTCGTCAACGAGCCTGGCTGCATCCGCTACGAACTGACCGAAGCCACCGAGGAAAAGCTTGTCCTGACCGAGCGTTGGGAATCCGAGGAGCTGCTGGACAAGCACTCCAAGGGCATCGCTGTCCAGGACCTGAACGAGTCACTCAGCGCGCTGCTTGCCGAACCCGTAAAGCTGGAACGTCTCTAGGAGAACGCCTAAACGCTGCAGTTACGCCTTAAAGCCCCGAGGTCGCCGTAAATTTACGGCGACCTCGGGCTTTAACGGCGATTTCGCCGGATGAAGTCTAGTTTTCCTGTGCCTTTTCCTGAGCCTCGGCACGGGACTTTGCAACGTGGGCGTGGACTTCTTCCATGTTCAGGCCCTTCACTGCATCAATGACCTGCTCAAGCTGCTGGGCGTTCAGGGCGCCGGGCTGCGAGAAGACGAGCACCTTTTCGCGGAAAGCCATCAAGGTGGGGATGGAGGTGATCCCGGCCTCGGCGGCGAGCTGCTGCTCGGCTTCCGTGTCCACTTTGGCGAAGACTACGTCGGAGTGCTTTTCCGATGCCGCTCCGTACGTGGGCGCGAACTGCCGGCAGGGGCCGCACCATGCAGCCCAGAAATCCACCAGGACAATGTCGTTGTCTTCGATGGTCGATGCGAACTGTTCACCAGTGATGTCAACTGTAGCCATGGTTCCACGGTACGCGTCCCGGTCTGTGAAGTCCCGCCGGGCGGGCCCCTGTTCGCTTCCCGCGTCACTGGGAATAAAGCGGCAACCCGCCGTATCAGGAATCTCTTGATTCGCATTGAACAAGTGTTTAGCGTATGAAACATGCGTTCAACCGCAGACGATTTAACCACCAGGGCGCGCATCCGGGACGCCGCGATCGGACTCTTCGGCCGAGATGGCTTCTCCCGGGCCACAGTCCGGGCAGTGGCTTCCATTGCCGGCGTCAGCCCGGGGTTGGTCATCCATCATTTCGGCAGCAAAGCCGGTCTCCGAGAGGCCTGTGACCAACACGTCCTGGCCCTCACAGCCACTCAGGGCAGGGAAAAAGCAGACCCCGGTTCCAGCGGCAGGCTCATCCAGGACTACTTGAACAACCCGGACCAGTACACGGAAGAGATCGCCTATATCCGGCGCAGCCTGGGTGATGAATCCGACGCCGGAGACGCCTTCTTCGACGCTGTGGTGAACCAGTGCCAGGACATCATCCACACCGGCATCGAAGCAGGCACCATCCGGAAATTCGACGACATCCTGTCCATCGCGGTGATCATCGCCTCCAACAGCCTTTCGATCCTCATGCTGGGCCGGCACCTCTCGCGGACGCTGGGCACTCCGGCCCCGGAACCCAACGGCATCGGCCCCGACCTTCTGCGCCAGCTCACCCTGCCTCTTCTTGAGATCTATACGCATGGCTTCTATTCGGACGCGCGGTTCCTGCACGCAGCCCGCGAAGCCCTGGAAGGAAACAACACCAACAACGGAAGGGAGCATGCCCCGTGACCCAGGCAATCGTCGTCAAGGGGTTACGCAAGAAGTTCGGTCAACGCGAGGTTCTGCACGGGCTGGATTTCGCGGTGGAACCCGGGACAGTCTTCGGGGTGATCGGGCCGAACGGCGCCGGAAAGACCACCACCATGCGCTGCCTGCTGGACATCATCCGACCCAGCGGCGGTTCCATCTCCGTTTTGGGACAGGATCCGAGGCGGGGCGGCACGGCACTGCGAAGGCGGATCGGCTATCTGCCCGGGGAGCTGCATTTGGAGAACCGCACCACGGGCCGCCGCATGCTGGAGCATTTTGCTGCCATCAGCGGCCCGGTGGATGAACGGCACGTCAACGATCTCGCAGACCGCCTTCAGTTGGACTTGGACCGGCAGACCCGCAAGCTATCCAAAGGAAACAAGCAGAAGCTGGGCCTCCTGCAAGCGTTCATGCACAAGCCTGAGCTCCTGGTCCTGGACGAACCCACCAGCGGACTTGACCCCTTGGTCCAGCAGGTCTTCCATGCCATGGTCCGCGAGGCCGTGGACGGCGGCGCCACCGTGTTCCTCAGCTCGCATGTCCTGAGCGAAGTCCAGCAGGCCGCGGACGCCGTCGCCATCCTCCGCGACGGCGACATCGTCACCGTTTCCACTGTGGAGGCTCTGAGGACGGCGGCGGTCAGGCAGCTGCGGTTCAACAGCACCGGAACGGAAGCGCACGACGTCGGCGCGCTGCTGGCCCGGGTGCCGGGCGTCGCCAATATCGCGGTGCGGGAACTGCCCGCAGACGGCCATGCGAGCGGAACCGTGGAAGCCACGGCCACCTTGTCCGGCCATATCCAGCCCTTGGTCCAGGAACTGGCACGGCTGCACCTGACAGACCTGGTCCTGGAAGAGCCGGACCTGGAAGAAGCCGTCCTGACGCTCTATACGGGCGGCGAAGCGCCCTCCAGTACGGGAAATCCCCAGAGAGCCAGCCATCAACCGGAAGGAGCCCACCGTGCCTAGGCCATTGCCGCTCTTCACCAAAGCACTGACTGATTCGTGGCGCTCCACCTTGGCATGGGCGCTGGGACTCACGGGCGCGATCATGCTGTACCTGCCGTTGTATCCGTCCATCGGAGGCAGCGCCCAGATGCAGCAAATGATTGATGCCCTCCCTCAAGGCATGACCAAGGCCCTGAACTACGACCAAATAGCGACGGGACCCGGCTACACCCAGGCCACCCTTTTCGGACTCATCGGCTTCCTGCTGATGTCCATGGCCTCCATTGGTTGGGGCGCGGCGGCGGTGGGAGGTGACGAGGAGTCCGGGCTTTTGGAACTCACCCTCGCCCACAGCGTCACCCGCGTGCAGGTGGTCCTTGAGCGGGCGTTGGCCATTTTGGTCCGCATTGTGCTGCTCACCGCGTTGGTCTTCGTGCTGGTGCTGGTACTGAACGGACCCGCAAAACTTGAGATCGACGTCGGGCATCTTTTCGGCGCAGTGCTGCTGTTCGCCGCCCTGGCCCTTCTGAGCGGTACAGCCGCACTGTGTGCCGGCGCCCTCACGGGACGGAAGGTGTACGGAGTCGCTGCCGGTGCTGCTGTTGCGGTCCTCGGCTACGTATTCAACGCGGTGGGCCGGCAAAGCCCCGATGTGGAGTGGCTGCTGAACCTTTCGCCGTATCACTGGGCGTACGGCAATTCACCCGTGACCAACGGGGCTGACTGGGGCGCTGTGACAGGGCTGCTGTGCATATCGGCGGCACTGATTGCGCTGGGAACTTTGGCCTTGCAGCGGCGGGACGTTGGGGTCTAGTTCCAGACGTGCGGTGCGGGACGGCGCGCTCCGGGCAGCGCGTTGTTTTCGCGCCACTCGTGGATCCATTCGGGCAGTTCAAGGTCCGCCGGCGGCGCACCGAACTCGGCGATGATCTCCTCCTGTGTCACGGGCTTGCCCTTGGCCACCAGGCGGGTGGCGATGTGGGCACGGGCGTAGATCTCACCGTCCACCACCATGCGCTGTTCGAAGTAGATCGCTTTGGTATCGAGGCCGATGATGCGGGTTTCAATGGTGTAGCGCTGCCACAACTGCAAGGATTTGCGGAACGCAATGGTCTCCCCGGCAGCCACCGGGCTCCAACCCCGTTTGCGCATCTTGTTCCAGATCCCGCTGCGCACCATGAGGTCGAACCGGCCCAGGTCCATCAGGGAAAAGTACATGCCATTGTTGACGTGCATGGCGATGTCGATGTCCGTGGGAAGCACCCGCAAGGGCAGCGACGATTCGTCCCAAACGTTCAACGGCGTGCGCTTGGAGGACGTGAACAGCAACATGAGGGTGCGTAGAAGCAGATGCATGGCAACAATGTTACCCATGAGTAACTTCCAGCGAAAGATGCCGACCGCATTGTGGGACGCTCTGCTGGATTCAGCCAAAGGAACGAGCACGGGCCTCGCTGTTTGTTCAACTTTATGTCCAACGATTGCACTAACGTTTACCGCTGGTTCATCAAAGACGTGCACAATATCTGGAACTCGTATTGGAAGAAAACATCAGGGAGATCCCTTTGAGTACGCTGCAAACCAGCAGGCCCAGCGGCGACGTCTGGCCCGAACTCCAGCGCCACCAGACAGTGGTGCTCCAGGACGCGCGCGGGAACCGCATCGAAGGAACCCTGGACGGAATGACCGACGACCGCAGCACCCTCTGGATCCAGCTCAAGGGCGGCCTGGGCCGTCAACTGATACACCACCTGGACGGCTACTGGCTGGAAACCACCGCCTGAGCAACTCCACAAGCCCCCGGCCGGCCCGGCCTGTGGCTAGTATTCCCGTATGACTCAAGCGCGATACCGGGACCTCGTCGAATGGCCGCTCATGGCCACGGCACTGATATTCCTCGCCGCCTACGCGTGGCAGGTCATTGGCCGGGTCGACGGGCCCTCGGCAGTCCCTTTCGAGGTGATTCTGTGGATCACCTGGGGAATTTTCGCGCTGGACTATTTCGTCAACCTCTGGCTTGCCGAGGACCGCATGCGCTGGTTTGTATGGAACCTCCACGAACTCCTGATCGTGGTGCTCCCCTTCTTCCGGCCTTTGCGGTTGTTGCGCCTGGTCACCCTCCTCTCCGTGCTGCAACGCACCGTGGGCGAAACCCTCCGTGGCCGGGTGGCAACCTACGTCGCCGGGGCCGCCGCCATGCTCATCCTCATCGGTGCCCTGGCGGTGTTGGATGTTGAACAGAACGCCCCCGACGCCAAGATCCTGACCTTCGGCGACGCAGCATGGTGGGCCGTCACCACCATCACCACCGTGGGCTACGGCGATCTGTACCCGGTGACGCCCATTGGCAGGGTGGTAGCCGCCGCCCTGATGATGAGCGGTATCGCTGTTCTCGGTATCGTGACGGCCTCCATCGCTTCCTGGCTTGTCCAGCGGATCGAGGAGAACGCCGAGGGGGTCGCCGCCGCAGCGGGAGAAAAGGCAGCAGCGGCCGAAGAACCAGTCCGGGCTGAAATGGCGGACCTGGTGAGCGAAATCGCGGCCTTGCGGCTGGAGATTGCGGAACTCCGGAAAATCTCGGAGAGTCGCTGAGCGGCCACTTCTGCCCCCGGCTCAGACGCCCCACCCCGGCCCGGCTCGCGCTGGCCGGGGACACCCACATTCACTGCGGACAGCGCCCCGGACCAAGGACACGAAAATTTGGGTGTCCTCCGTCCATTGTCGTGGCCCGGACGAAAATGGCAGCTCAAATCGCGAGATTCCACCAGGGCACAAAAAATCCCCGGAACCAGTGGTTCCGGGGATTTTCTTTGGGTGGCAGATGAGGGATTCGAACCCCCGTAGGCGTTGCCAGCTGATTTACAGTCAGCCCCCTTTGGCCGCTCGGGTAATCTGCCGAACTTCAAAAGAAGATCACTTCCGGAGACCATTTCTTTCGATCCGGTAACCGAAGGCAGAGACAACCTTACAGAAGTTTCAGCGAAGAATCTAATCGGGCGCAGACACCCTGATTTTCCGCGTGTTTCAGGCTTGTCCGAGGATCCTGCCCGCGAGTTTGGCTTCGAACCTCTCGGCCTGTTCGGCAGTGATCTGGTTGAGCTGCACGGCCCGCAGAAGATCTGCGTGGACGCCGTCCATCCGGGCAGTGGCATCGGGAACCGGGCTCAGTACGATCGACGCAGCCACGGCCGCCGCAGCGACGGCGCTTGCAGCTGCCACGGCTGCCGTGCCAATCGAACCGGCTGCTGCCGAGGCGGACTTGCTGATGGACTGGACGGCCTTGCTGCTCATGCTGATCCTCCGACGATACGTTCTTTCAACTGGTACAACTCTCGGCCAGCTACCTCGGTTCCCACCTTGCGTGTGCTGTGAGCGAACTGTGAAAGCCCTCCACCGTCCCAAGTGCCGGCTTCCGTACTAGGCTGGATGCCAGACCCAACCCGCCCTCACAGGGCCCCCAACCTAAGGAGAGTCATGGCAGGCGAATCCACATTCGACGTCGTCAGCAAGGTAGACAAGCAAGAGGTCGCCAACGCACTGAACCAGTCCCAGAAGGAAATCGCGCAGCGATACGACTTCAAGGGCGTCGGCGCGGAGATCGACTTCAGCGGCGAAAAGATCCTCATGAAGGCCAACTCGGAGGACCGCGTACTTGCAGTCCTGGACGTCTTCCAGTCCAAGCTCATCAAGCGCGGCATCTCCCTGAAGTCCCTCGACCAGGGCGAGCCTTACCCCTCGGGCAAGGAATTCCGCCTGGAGTGCACCATCAAGGAAGGTATCGCCCAGGACATCGCCAAGAAGATCAACAAGATCATCCGCGATGAAGCCCCCAAGTCCGTCAAGTCCCAGATCCAGGGCGACGAACTCCGCGTTACCTCCAAGTCCCGCGACGACCTTCAGGAAACCATGAACATCCTCAAGAAGTTCGAAGAGGCCGACCTCCAGTTCGTGAACTTCCGCAGCTAATACGGATCTGACCGCGTGATTACTGGGCGCTTGTCCCGGCAGTCCGCACAGAGTCCGCAGAATCACCGAGGACCGCAGCGATCAGCCTTGATCCTGCGGTCCTCGTTTTGTCCTCGGCAGTCGGCCATAGGTGGGAGTAGGTATTCAGTGTGATCGACGGCGCCGCGTGCCCCAGGGCCCGCTGCACAGTTACGACGTCGCAGCCATCAGCGATAAGCCCCGACGCGTAGAAGTGCCGCAAGTCGTGAAGCGTGAACGTGCCTATGCCGGATGCCTCACGAACCTGCTTCCAGCGGTCGGCCGCGGAGTTTCGGTTGAAGTACGCCCCTCCATACCCGAATAGCCACTGCTCCTTGCCGAAAACGCCGACAGCCTGGACGTGCTGTGCAAGATCTTGGATCAACTCCTCTGCCACGAAAACGACCCGCTCTGAACCATGCTTCGGTGGGACAACTTCAGCCTCCGCCTTCGTGCTCCCCTGGATCTGCCGGGAGACACTGATCGTTCTACGCAGGAAGTCCACATCCCCTAGTTGCAGGCCAGCCGCTTCGCCCAAGCGCAACCCGGCGAAAGCGCACACGGAAATGAACGGGGCAAACCAGTCAGGGGCGGCCTTCAGGGCTTTCCCTAGCTGCTCAGGCGTGGGAATGGTCATCGCCGCTTCCCTACGCCGCTCACGGGGCAGCTTCGCCCCTACGCAGGGGTTCTCCGCAATCACCTTGTCTGTTACCGCAGCGCGGAACGCAGAGCTCACGATGTTGTAGTAGACCTTTACGGTGGCTGGCGCGAGCCTCGCAGATAGGCCCTTGACCCACGCCTGGACCTGCGACGGAAGAATCGACCGGATTGGCGAATCTCGGAACGTCGCCGCAGCCAACGCTTGCTCAGCCTTCAACTTTGTACCCGTGGCCCAAACCTGCGCGGCGGCCCACTGCTCAAACCACTGAGCGAAGGTGATTTTTCCGGCCTTAGGATCCACATAACGGCCCGTAACTACGGACGCCGTGACTTCATCAAGCCAGCGCTGGGCGTCTATCTTCCGCGAGAAGTGCCTGGCGTGCTCCTTACCCGCAGCATCGCGGTACCGGGCCCGCCAGCGACCATCAGGCCGCTTCTGGGTGCTCGCCACCTCTACACCGGATTCTGGTTGAAGCCATCGGTGTAGTCCGCTTCGACAAGGCGCTCAGCTTCATTACCCTGCGCCTCCCGGCCAAGATACAACCGAACGAACTTTGCCATGAAGGCCTCTACGCCCGGGATCTGATCGTCCCTGAAGGCAACTACTTCTTCCCAGCTCACTGGCCACTGGTCTAGTCGCTGCGTGGCTCCGGCCAGATATTCGAGGATGTCGCTCGGCTCCCCCTCAATGTCTTGCAGAACCTCTTGGTAATTCTCGATGTGCTCGAGAACCTGCCAGATATTGAGCAGAGTCGGCCAGAGTTCGTTAGCAAGCTTCCTCAGAGACAAGTTTGCTTCCAGGCGATAGGACCTCAGTTGCGTGGGCGGATCTTTAGGCGGTGCCAGAGTCAAGTGACCAAGACTCACCCCCAAGGCCTTGGCAATCACTACCGCTTCTACAAGCCGGACCGAGCGCGTGCCCTTCTCGATACGCGAGACCGCTGAAGCGTCCACGCTCATGCCTTCGCGCTCCAGCGCTTCCGCAAAAGCCCGTTGACTGAGTCCTTGGGCTCGACGCGCTCTTGCCACTGCGGCCCCAAACAGGTCATCGGTTGTCTGCGGCATTGGTTGTTGTTGCATGTGGAACATCGTATGCGCTTGACAACAACAAAGACAACAACCAGCATTGAGTTGTCGGCAATAGCAAGTGTTGTCGAATCGAACATGTAGGAGGAGAAGTGGCAATAGCAATCGCTACCCTGCTGACGCTGGCGGAAACTGCCGAACGGCTCCGTAAATCGGAAGCTCAGTTGCGTTGGATGATCCACAGCGGCACGGCTCCACGGTCCGCCAAAATTGGCGGTCGCCGGGTCTTCAGAGCGTCCGATGTCGAGGAGTACATCAACGCAGCGTTTGAGTCGGAGTCGGCATGAGTGGCTGCAATTGCGAATGGCTCGGGCTCTGCTACTGCGAAGGACCACCAGTGCCAGTGATGACGCCAGCAAAGAGATGCCGGATTCGAATTAAAGGACAAAAAACAAGCGGTGACGCCTCGCCAAAGACCGTCACCGCCGATGAACCAACACCCACCAAGGAGTAGATCCATGAAGCACACTATCAAAGTCCCAACCACTGTACGAGAGATTGGCGACCTGGCCGAACAACTCGACATGGGATTTACCGAGATCCTCGACTTCTTCGCAGAGTCCTGCGGCCCGAACTGGTGGAACCACGATCACGAGGACTTCACTGTGGAGTTCTTCGAACGAAGCGAATACGTCGCCCAAGAGCTCGGGCACACAACGCCGGAACCACCATCGGGATACGACCTCGCAGACGGGTGCTCAGACCACTACGTCGGAGATGAATACGCCAAGCGCGGATGGATCATCACGCCCGCATGGAACGCCACCACAAATAGGCACTCGATCGAACTGTGGCTAGCAGACCACGAGGAACCTCGATACGCAGACTTGGCTCCCGAAGATGCCTACGACCTCGCCGCAGACCTCATCATCGCTGCCAGGGCCGTAACGGCCGAGTCAAAGGCCTAGGGCCACGAAACGAACGGAACGCCAACGAATGGGAGCCTCGAACGTAGCAAAGGTATTCGCCTACTGGCGTCACCTCAACTACCGGGAAAAATGCGCGCTTGCGTACATGGCTCTCGTAGCTCTCGACGCTGACAAGCCCCCCGTCTATTTCGGAGGCTGGAAAGCAGTGGCCGACGCCATGGGGCTGGATACCGAAGGTAAACGCTCCAGCTCGCAAGAAGCTTTCCGGCAGACGCTCGCGAAACTGACATACGCCGGCGCCGTTGTATCCAGCCGAGAAGCCAGGCTTGGAGTCAGAGCAGAATATGCGCTCACTCTGGACCCCGACCAGAGCTACGCCAAATGGGACAACGGTAAGGCTGGGAACGGCCGTGGCATCACCTGGGAAGCCATCCCACGCGAACGCTCATCCACCGGGCCGCACATCAGCCCCAATGAATCATTGCCCCAGGTGCCCCAACAAGACGTTGCCCCAATACCCAATGAATCATTGCCGCACGTGCCCCAACGAAACATTGGGAACAGCCCCAACGAAACATTGCCCCCTATGAGTACTGAGGAACCACTCGGAGGAATACAGGATGAAAAACAAGGAGGAGTACAAATCACCAATCAAAAGCACCTCACCAGAGCGAGCGCGGCTGAAAAGCCTGGATTGCTCGAAACCACCTCAGTAGAAGACCGACGCACTGCACAACTCGCAGCCATGGAAGCCCGCTACCCAGACATGTTCGAGGCATCATGACTAACCGTCGCCCCAGCATCCGGGTCCGTAAATACACGTGGCGGGATCAAGCCGGCAACGAAACCCCGGGCATCTCACTCTGGGGCCGCGACCTCGCCGCGCACCTTACCTACGACGAAGCACGACGACTGGCCGACAAGCTCCATGACCTCGTGGACGCAGCCAGCACCATCACAGAAAGCGATTAACCCAATGACCTACACCCCACCGGCCACACAACAAGACCTAGACCGCATCATCGAAGAACGCCTGGCCAGGGTAAGAACCCAGCAACCCGCAGACTACGACGAGATCAAAGCCAAAGCCGGGCAGACCGAAGCCCTACAGGCCCGCATCACTGAACTCGAAACCACCAACGGCGAACTCACTAACCAGATGCAGGCCAGTCAACGGACAGCCCTCTTGGAAGACATCTCACGGACCAAAGGCGTCCCTGCAGACGCCCTCCGCGGATCCACCCGTGAAGAACTCGAAACCCACGCAGACCAGATAGCAGCCATCACCAAACCCTCAGGGCCCGTAATCCCCGGCCAAGAACGAACCCCCGGCCAACTAGGCCCGAACCAGACCACGCAGTTCCTCGGCGAACTCTTCAACTAAGCGAAAGACACCACAATGCGATTCAAGATCACAGACAGCATCGAAACCAACCAGACCACCGCGCATCTCTTCAAGCGCGCTGTCAAGATAGCCGGCCTTGCACTCCCTGCATTCGAGACAGCAGCAGTGACTCAGCCCGCATTCAGGCCACCCACGAAGGAAGAAGTCGCTGAGGCTGCCTACAAGCTCGCTTCAGCGGGCAAGGACCCATCGGCGGACTCGGACATTCAGAAGATGCTTCTGGCCCGCGTCCTGGCCGAACAAACGGGAAGCCTCCAATACCGCCACCGCGTCGAAGTATCCAAGGCAGAACTTGAGTACTACCAAAGCAACGCCCCCGCCCTGCTCCAGGAACTCGCCACGGCATTCCAGGAAGCCGTAGAAACCATGCAAGAAGCAATCCCAGTCATCGGCCACGTCACCCTCGAAGACGCCATAGGCCAAACCGGGAACATGCCACCAAAGCACGCCCAAGCCGTAGCCGGAGCTTTCGCCGCCAACAGCCAAACCCAAGGCATGATCGAAGCCCTGCCGTACATCGTTGCGGTGGCCACCGGCACCCCGCTGGAACACAACCCCGCTCATGCAGCCCTCGCCTACACCAAGCCCACCTATCACCAGTTCGATGAGCACCGACTCACCAGCAGCACAACTCACAACAACCACAACCGGAAACACAACGTCTGGGACATGCTCAACGACGGAATCACCGTCGAACTGGCAACCAGCCAAGAAGAACTTGAACAGCGAACCAACCACCTGGAGCGCGGCGCACCGAACAGCCGGCGCGACACCAGAGCCGAAGAAGCCCAACACTCAGAAGCCCGCGCACAAGCCAAAGCCATGGGATTCAGCTAAGCCGATGAGGTGCCGTGACACAGCCCAGATGCCACTGTCGCGGCACCCCCAGGCCCTATACCCCCTCCACCCCCATCTCCTAGCCCCCTCCGGCATAGCGATCTCTCCCCGCGTTTTTTTCCACACGGCCAGGCCAGATGGCGTCAGCGCGGTCCTGATAAGGCCTCTGCGGGAGGCTCGGCAGGCGGGTGGTCAAAGTTGGACTATGACCGATGCGAAGGCCCCGAATCTATGGGGCAAATCCGCATTCCCCGACATTCCGCCGATTATCCGTAACAGCCAGAAAGGGACGCCGAACATGCCACGACAGACCGTTTTCGACGCTTCCGAATCTGGCAGCCGCCTGGATGAGCTTCGGGCGGTCAGGGCCGTCCTTGCTAGGGCCATGGATAACCCTCGGACACTGCCCAGGGAGCTTGGGCCGATCTCCCGGCAGCAGATGGAGTTCAGCCGGCAGATCGCCCTCCTGGAGGCCGTACAGCCGGAGGAAGAGTCCCCGGCGGATGAGCAATGGGATGGCGGGGCAGCATTTTGACAGCTACTCAAATTACTTCGCAGTTGCGGCATAGCCCGCGTGTTTCGCTTCCCACTCCGGGGAGCAGTGTCTTGCGATTCAAGCCGAAAGGTAGGCCAACAATGGCTGTAAAGCACGTCCCGACTCTTGATGAGTCCGGCAAGATCTTCGACAAGCATCTTCCGGAGCGGTTGTCTCCGGAGAACATCCAAGCCAAAACCCTCACCCCGGATCCGGAACACCCCGGCTTCTACCTGATTGGAGAATGACCGATGGTAAACCGCCTCGTATCTGTAGATGACACCTTCACCCTCCCGCCCTCAGTCAAAACAACTGACGCGAACCTCCCCACCCGCCTCGGAACAACGGCACTTAATGCCACTATTGGTGAGCAAATCCCGGCAAGGCCTCTGACTCCCGAACTCACGCCCAGTGAACTCGTTGCAAATTCTCTGGATTATGGGCAGGGCTTCCTCCGCGTCGCCATAGCCGGGGACTCAACCGTGAATGACTCGAACGACCCGCCCCGGAAATTCCTACTCCGGATAGGGCAGATCACGCCCGCTACCTACGGCACGTACGAAAAGCAGTTCGATGCCACAGTGCAGGCGTACAAGGCGATGGAGACGATCAAAGCCGGATCGTCTATTGGCGGCACCGGCGGCGTGATCATGACGGACACGTTCAATCGGACCGCTTCTGAGCTTGTCGGGTCAACTTCCAGCGGAGGGCAGGTATGGGACGGTGACTCGGGCGGATTCTGGACTGCTGATGGGTCGGTTGCCCACTCGCTCAACGGCCCCCGCAACCTGGCTGTCAACGCGCTCACCCCGAATGCAACCATCACAGGAACAGTTGATCTAGTTACTTCCGCAAGCGGCTTCTCTCCGAACATGCGCTTCTACGTTGGCTCGAACGGCAAGACAACCGCAACTTCTACGACCCACCTTTTCGCTCAGTTGGCGGTATCCACCACAGGCGTAGGGAACCTCTCGGTCTACAAGCGGATCAATAACGTCCTCACCCAGCTAGGCACAACCGACTTCAGCACCGGTATCCCCGGCACCTCTGCCACGCCACAGAAGGCCACGGTGAAAGTAGAGTTGGCGATCCAAAACCTGACCGTCACGCTCACGCCAGACGGCGGCACGCCGAAGGTCTACACATCCACCATCACCGAAGCGGATTACGCGGCACTGGGCACTTGGGCGATGGTATCGACAGCTAACAACACCGCCGACGCCGCACGGCTCGACAGCATCACCATCGAAACGCCCTACACGCCGCCGATTCTCAGCGGGATCGAGGTTTGGAATGGCGCCGTTGGTGGAACCAACCTCACGTACCAGAAGGACCGCCTGGAACTCCTCTACCCGGCAGCAACAAAGTTCGACATCCTCTTTGTCACTGGCGGACACAACAAGGGGACTGCGACGCCAGCCTCCTTCATTACAGAGGTGGACGGATTCGTGGCGGCTTTCAAGGTTGCCCATCCGGAAACCAAGATTGTCATCAGCTCCCAGAACCCGCAGAAGGCGCCGGCCACAACTGGCGTAGCTCACGCGGCGCGGCAGTCCGCGCTGCGGGCCTACGCAATGGACAAGGGATACGAATACCTCCCCGTATTTGAGGCCTTTACTGCACAAGAAGACAAAGGCCTATCCCTGATCATCGACACCGATGGAATCCACGCGAAATATCCCGGCTACCCGGTTGCCAACGCGGGCCTAACGAGCCTCGCGTGGTCTGGAAGCGTCCTATGGGCCTCTGTGTGGCTGGACGCGATCAACGCCCGGCGCATAACCAACTTCCGTCCTATGACAGCGCTTCCCCCGGCATAGCCGAGAGGGGCAACATAAGACCGGTATTGCCAGCAACTCAACGGAGCCCCCATCCTCTTCGGAGGGTGGGGGCTCTCTGGTTGCTTGAGAAGTGCTAGCTATCGCCGGAGTCAGGCTCAGGTTCCTTGGCTTCCTCGCGGCGGTGGTGAATTTGCTTGCTGCCTCGCTCCGGCAGCAGCTCCCTCAGGAAG
This sequence comes from Paenarthrobacter sp. C1, assembly GCF_049315185.1. NCBI lineage: Bacteria > Bacillati > Actinomycetota > Actinomycetes > Micrococcales > Micrococcaceae > Paenarthrobacter > Paenarthrobacter sp. C1. The sequence goes on from NZ_CP186052.1 coordinate 3,565,794, forward strand.
CCAAGCACCGGCAGACCAAGGAATGCCAGGCCGGCGACGGTATTACCGACAGCGAAGAACACAATGGCACAGCCAACACAAAGAACCATCAGCGCGACAGCTGACTGTCGGCCCCTCACGGCTTCGTTAATTTGTGCAGCGACCAACTGATCCAGCCGCTTGGAAGGAGCGATTGTTTGGGACTCAACAATGGCAAAAAAGCGTTCCGGCGCGTCTGGGACTAGGGCCTGAAACTTCGCCATTTCCTCAGAGTCCGGCATGGGGCCGGACCAAGAACGAGACGACGCCCTGGCGACCAGTATGTCTACCGCACGCCGCGCCTGATCCTCGTCAAGGTCCGGATCGACTATTTCCCCTTCTTGCTCTTCTTCCTCGCCAGAGCCGATGAGACCTCTCTCATCAGGCGCTCGTAGTTCTCCTGAGAGCGGCCTTCCATCTGGGTCAGGTCGCGTTCCATCTGAGCCAGCGCCGCCGAGTTGTTCAGACGCAGGCTGCTCAGGTTCAGCGTCCTTCGTTTGTTCATGTTCGGGCTTAGGTGCAGGGTCCCCATGGCTCAATTCATCTCCTGTTGCTTGAGGCAGCATGTTAAATCATGTTGCCTATGTGCATGGTATATAACGCATGAGAACGTGAAATCAATCCCATGACGCGTAAATCATGACTCCCATGCACTTCCCGCACCATATCACCCGTGGATCAACGCCCACTGAGCTGACTGAGCATCCTAGCGACTTCTTTCTGTCGCTCCTTCGTCCAAGGTTCGGCCGGCTCGGGCGTGGCGATGATGGCTTGGTAGTGCTCTTCGCTGAAGCGGTAAAGCCTGCCAATCCTCGTGTGTGGCCACTTGCCGGAATTGCACATAGCGCGAACAGTGGCAGTGGAGACGCTTAGGCGGCCTGCCAGCTCCGCAGTCGTCAACATTCGAGGCTCATCCATGCGCCCGATCCTACTCAGGCAGCAAGTAGGAGCATGGGACTTCCTGACAAATCTGTCCGAAAGTACCCTTGAGGCCATGACTGTTCCGAAACTGGCTCTCACGTTCGAGGAAGCCGCTGAGGCATGCGGCTACAGCGTCCGCACCCTGAAGTATCAAGTGGCCGCCGGCAACCTCATGGCCCGCTACGCAAACTCCAAAGGTGTAATCCGCGTGGAAGACCTGGCGCAATGGTTGGATGACCTACCGGCGGAACCAAAGGCCGGCCATCGCCCAGTGAGCCACCTTGAAGAAGGCGAGGTTGTACACAGTGTGGACTCCCTTGGCGGCCGCGCAAAGGGCGTCATTAGTAGTGACACCCTTGGCGATGACCTTGGCACTACCGACCCAGTCTCCAAGGCGACGTACCGCACTCCCGAGGAAGTGGCGCCAGAGCTCGGACTAGCCAAGACCACCGTCCGAAACTTTGCCAGGGCATCAGGCATTCATACTCGAGTGGGCAACCGTATCAAACTGACTCAGGCCGACGTCGAAAGGTTGGTCATCTGGATAGGTGAGCAACAGGCCAAAAAGGACCAATGGTGGACCGTGGACGGACAGGAGAAGGATCCATTCGCCTGACGGTCGCGTTTCAAACGCGACCCCTCATGGGCCCACGTCAGACGGCAGGCTATCCAGCCAGGCGTCTAGCTCTGACGCCCGTATGACCGGCTTACTGCCGATGTACTTCACGGCGAGTTCCCCGCGCTCAACAAGGCGCTGGAGAGTTCGGACTGAAACGCCAACAGCGTTCGCCGCCTCCGGATACGTGTACGCGAGCTTAGTGGCGTGGCATGAGCAGCAGTCAGGCATGGTGCCAAGTCTCGCAGTCAGTCCGCAAAAAGTCCGCAAGAGGCCCTAATCCCGCCCCATCCTAACTACGCCTGACGACGAGAGAAGCCCGGAATGACAAGGGGGACAACGGCACCCTACGCCAGCCAATATGAGCTTTGCAGTTCGTGAACTTCCGCAGCTAACCAAGCGGTCGCCCGGCATTGGCCAGGGCGCGCCAAAGCCGGGATGCACGCCCCACGGGGCAGCGCGTCCCGGCTTTTTCGTTGCCTGTAACTACAGCGACTGTCGTAATGGACGGGAAAATTAGAGCACGATTAGTTTGCGTAATAGCCGCGGCACAGTATTCTTCTTCCTTAGGCGAGCCTAAGTACGGCTCCCCTTAGCGAAAGAACACTCACCATGACCGCCAACTTCCTGATCGGACTGCGCGAAGGCCTGGAGGCCTCCCTCATCGTGGTCCTGCTGATGGCTTACCTCATCAAGACCGGACGGCGGCACCTGATTCCCCGCCTCTGGATCGGCGTGGGAATCGCGATGGGCATCTCCCTCGGCTTCGGCGCACTGCTGACCTTCGGCCCCCGCGGGCTGACGTTCGAGGCCCAGGAAGCAATCGGCGGCGGGCTCTCCATCATTGCAGTGGCACTGGTGACCTGGATGGTCTTCTGGATGGCCAAGACCGCCCGCAGCCTCGGCGGCGAGCTGCGCTCCCAAGTGGACAAAGCGGCCGACGGCGCCGCATGGGGCCTCGTGCTCGTGGCGGCACTGGCCGTGGGCCGGGAAGGGCTGGAAACTGCCCTCTTCATCTGGGCTGCAGCCCAAGCCACAGGCGAAACAACCCTCCCCTTGCTCGGTGCGCTGCTCGGCCTGGTCGCAGCCGCCGGGCTGGGTTATCTGCTGCACCGGGGTGTCCTGAAGGTCAACCTGGGCCGCTTCTTCACCTGGACCGGAGTCGGCCTCATCATCATCGCCGGCGGCGTACTGGCCTACGGTGTCCACGACCTCCAGGAAGCCGGCATCCTTCCGGGACTGCACAACCTGGCCTTCGATGTCTCAGCCGCCATCCCGCCGTCGTCCTGGTACGGCACCCTGCTGAAAGGCACCCTCAACTTCTCCCCCGCCACCACGTGGCTGGAAGCGGCAGCCTGGCTGCTGTACGTGATCCCCGTGCTGTCCCTGTACATCCGGGCCAACCGTTCCTCCCGTCCCAAAGCCGCCGGCACCATCCCAGCTCCCGCAGTCGCAGCACAGCCCTAAGGCTGTCTCCCCTTACGCCCTCAGGCACACCGCCGTGCGCCCGTTCATAGACAAAGGATTCACCCATGCCCGTTTCAACGAAACTCCGCAATACCCTTGCCGTGATCGGCGCGGCCGCGGCCGTACCCCTGGTCCTCGCCGGTTGCACTGACAACGCGAAGACCACAGCCGCCGCGGATGGCCCCATCCAGGTCAGCAGCACGGCCAACGAGTGCAAGGTTTCCGCTGCCACCGCACCCAGCGGCAACCTCACCTTCGCGGTGAAGAACGAAGGCACCGAGGTCACGGAGTTCTACCTGCTGGCAGAAGACGGCCTGCGCATCCTGGGCGAAGTGGAGAACATCGGACCCGGGATCACCCGCAACCTGGTGGTCACAGCCCCGGCAGGCAAGTACAACACCGCGTGCAAGCCCGGCATGCAGGGCGATGGCATCCGCGCTTCCTTCGAGGTCACCGAGTCCGGCAACAAGCCCAGCGTCGACGCCGATTTCCAGAAGCTCCTGGACACCGGCACCCAGCAGTACGCCGCCTACGTCAAGGACCAGACCGAACAGCTCGTCACCGGCACCAAGGCATTCGCCGACGCTTTTGCCGCCGGTGATGCCGCGAAGGCACGCGAGCTCTACGCGGCCACCCGCATGCACTGGGAACGGATCGAGCCGGTGGCTGAATCCTTCGGCGACCTCGACCCCAAGTTGGATGCCCGCGAAGCCGACCTTGAGCCCGGACAGGAATGGACCGGATGGCACCGCGCCGAAAAGGACCTCTTCCCGCCCGCAGGCTACACGGCCATGACCGTTGCTGAGCGCACCGCCATCTCCAAGCAGTTGGTCGCCGACACCGAGGACCTCGCCACCCGCACCCGTACCGTGGAGCTCACTGCGGACAAGCTGGGCAATGGCGCCAAGGAACTCCTGGATGAAGTGGCCACCGGCAAGGTCACCGGCGAAGAAGAAATCTGGTCGCACACGGATCTCTGGGACTTCCAGGCCAATGTTGACGGCGCCCGCATCGCCTTCGAGAGCCTGAAGCCGGCCCTGGAGCAGAAAGACGCTGAGCTCTCCAAGTCCTTGGATGAAAAGTTCGCGGCGCTGCAGGCCGAACTGAAGAAGCACGCAAAGGGCGACGGCTTTGCCTACTACAACGAGCTCAGCCCGGAGCAAGTCCAGGGTTTGGCTTCGCTGGTTGACTCGCTGGGTGAGCCCCTTTCCAAGCTCACCTCAGCCGTGGTCCTGTGAGCGGCTGCCCCTTCGGGCACACCGGTGACGCCGCCGGCGTCGAGCGTTCCGGTGAGCCGAACGACGTCGTAACCTCCCGAGGGGCGACCGACGGCGGCACAGCGGCTACCGCTGAAACCGTCACCCCCCGGATGTCCCGCCGTGGCCTGCTGTCACTGGCGGGCGTGGGCGGGGCCGGAGCCGTTGCCGGCCTGGCCGCCGGCTTCCTGGGCCACGACGCCGTGACGGCAACCGCAGCATCTGCCTCCGTTCCGGCCGCCGGAGAAGCGGTAGTCCCGTTCTTCGGAGACCATCAGGCAGGTATCACGACCCCTGCCCAGGACCGTCTCCACATGGCCGCGTTCGATGTCACCACCGAGGACCGCAAGGAACTCATCAAGCTCCTGAAGGACTGGACTGCCGCGGCGCAGGCGATGGCGGCCGGGGACCCCACCGGCAAGACCGGCGCCGTCGATGGACCTTATGACGCCCCGCCGGAGGACACCGGCGAGGCTTTGGACCTGGCGGCGTCGAAACTGACCCTGACGTTTGGTTTTGGTGCCGGACTGTTCGAAAAGGACGGCAAGGTCCGGTTCGGCCTGGACGGGCGGCGACCTGAGGCTTTGATCGACCTCCCCCACTTCCCGGGCGACGACCTCCAGCCGGGGCGCACAGGCGGAGACATCGTGGTCCAGGCCTGCGCCGATGACCCGCAGGTTGCCGTGCACGCCATCCGCAACCTGGCGAGAATCGGATTCGGAAAGGTCCGCGTCCGTTGGTCCCAGCTCGGATTCGGGCGCACCTCCTCAACGTCCCGGGCACAGGTGACTCCCCGCAATCTCTTCGGTTTCAAGGACGGCACCAACAACCTGAAAGTCGAGGACAACGCGCTGCTGGACGAGCACGTGTGGGTGGCCCCTGGCGGCCCTGCATCCGAGCAGTGGATGGCAGGCGGCAGCTATCTGGTGGCCCGCCGGATCCAGATGCACATTGAGATCTGGGACCGCACCTCACTGCGTGAACAGGAGGGGCTGATTGGGCGCACCAAGGGCGTCGGGGCTCCTTTGTCAGGCGGCGATGAGTTCAGCACACCGGACTTTGCCATGGCGGGCCGCAATGGCGAGCCGCTGATTCCCATGGACTCGCACATGCGGCTGGCCCACCCGGACCAGAACAACGGCGTGCGGATGCTCCGCCGAGGTTACAACTTCACGGACGGTTCGGATGGGCTGGGGCATCTGGATGCCGGTCTCTTCTTCATCGCTTTCGTGAAGGATCCACGGACGCACTACGTGCCCATGCAACTGGCAATGGCCAAGGGCGACACGTTGTCCGTGGAGTACCTGAAGCACACCGGTTCGGGTTTGTTTGCGGTTCCTCCCGGGGTGCAGGCCGGCGGGTTCATCGGCGAAGGACTGTTCGCTTAGCAGTCCCTGGTTGAGCGATCGCTGATGCAGGCCAGCCGGGGAGGCGGATCCCTCGAGCGCGGACAGAACCGAAATATTCCGCGGAAGGGTCCAAGTACCCCAGGGCAGACTTACCGTCGGTGACGCGGAAGGTGAAATCGAGTCACCGACCCATCACGGGTGGAACGAGCTGATCGTGACAGACTTGTTGGGTTCCGTCAGTAAGGACAATCCACCAGACGAAATCTGCATCGATCTGTTCCTGACGCGTAAGCGGACAAACGGGTTCGGTCGGCCGCGGACCCATCGGCTTGGGTCATGCCGAAATTAAGAACTGGCGAGGCTTGGCCTGGGCGGAGAAGCCCTGATCTGGAGCAGAGACAAGCTGTGCAGCGGTAGGCGGCGTACGCCAAGGGGCCACCCCATAGAGCATGAATGCTCCAAGACGACTTCTCGGCCTGAAATGCTGCTACTTGACATTACTGGTGGGGTTGGGCGCGGAGAACTCGAACTCGCCGATCTTCGTAACGCCGTCCACGTCGTAGACCGGGATGGTTACGTGACCTGGCACACGGTTCTCCTGCCACCTCAAGGCTTCTTCCGGTGATTTGAAGAGCGAAGGATCGCCAGTAGCAACCTTGCGTTCCGGGTTGCGGATATACCCGAGTCGACCGTTCGTGGCGTATACGCGAATCAGATCAGGCTCAGCGGTTTGGCCCTTGATTTCCTCCGGGACACCATATGTTTGTCCTCCTGCGGTGCGGTCAAGACCTGCATCCCCAGCGAAGGAAGTCACCTGGGACATTTCGGGTAGAGGTTGCTCCGTTGCCTGCACTGTGGCGTTGGCGACACCGATTCCCGCAGTGCCGAGAACAACAGCACCCAGAACAACCGAAAGAACCTTGACCTTACGCGACCTGTTTTTCATCGGTTCCCCTAAAAATTGACTCACGGGTTTTGGACCTTGCCTGGGATCAGACCGAAACGCCGCAGTTTTGCCCGTCGAGCTGCTCTCGAACATCGTGGCCCGGATGGCTGGCGAGACGCTTTTGGAAAGTTTGGACCGCTTCCGGTTTCTGCTTACGCGCTGCTGCTGGTAGCGGTGACATTGGCTTGGTTCCAGTACTGGATCCCGTTGAGTGTCTAAGAGCTGAGGTCGCCAGGAGCCGAGCTTGTGTGAGCGGCTGAAGGTTTCAAGGACAGCCCGACTACGACGCTGCCCACTGCCACTGCTTTTCTAATTAGGCGCATATATCCCCCGATATTCGCTGTGCCCCCTCGGACTTATGTCGAGGATGTTGGCTCAAAATATCAGGTAAAGGCACTGGCTACAATGCTCGTCGGGATTGGATTACAACGTTGCAGATGTAATCACTGCAGGTACTGGACAGGATGGCCGCGGATGTAAGCCAGGCGCCACACGTTCCGGCATCCAACCTTGAGGCCTAGCAGCTCTCCGTCTTCAGCAGCGCCCTGACCTGGTCCGCAGAGACATTGAGTTCCTCAGCGACCTGATCAATCGTCGGGAAGCAGTGCTTTGTTCATGGCCTCAAAGACGCTTTGCCCGCAAGAGCTTGATGGTCTGGATGATCAGCGCCGCCAGCAGAAGCGTGATGAAAACCCCGGGCAGACGTCCCGTGGTCACCACGGCGTCGATCGTGTTCACCAAACTCAGCGTGAGCGCCACGAGTGTCATCACGAGCGCTGCAAGCAATGGAACTTTCGATGAAGACCTTCTGGCTGCGACGTTCCAGATTCCTGTACCCAGCAGCGCCAGAAGGTAGCAGACGTTCAGCGCAATAAACCCGGCCTGCTCGGACCTGTCGGCATCAGTGAGCGATTCCAGCACTGAAATGTATGGAAGGTAGAGCAGGAAGGACCCGGCAGCCGTGAGCACGGTGAAGACCATGAGGCCGACGCCGACCGAGGTTCGAGCCTTGACAGTCTTGGCCGGGTCGTTGCTTGAAGTAGATACAGGCATGTGCTCTGGACTCGGTACTTGAACGCTCATGGTTTCCCCCTTGGCAGCTAAGACATTCGAGTTGAAGAGTATCTTGCAGCGCTGCTGCCCGGGCGCCATGACATACAGTGATCCCCTGCCTGTTCTCGAATAACTTGCAGCCGCTGGTGTTGCGTCGGTTGCCTGCTCAGGATATTCGGACCCGGCAAACCGTCCACGGAACGCGAAAGCCGCTATATCCCACTACAAAGCAGCACTGAGGTGCAGGCCTCCTGCGAAGTCCCCGGGGATTTCCGCCGCGACGGGTGCAGCAGTACCAACTGCTCGACGGGTCTTCAACCACGGTATGTGTCGCGCCCACGTTGCGGTACGACGCTTGATAACCCAGACACCGTCCTGCCGGGTTTTGCATCCCCGGGGCCCGTTCCGTGTCAGTCAGTGGCTCCGTCATGCCGACGCAGCGCGGCGCGCAGAACAAACCAAGCAGCACTACCGCGCCCTCTCCATCAAGCTTATTGCTGCAAGCACGTCAGGCGAGCGGGCGCCCTGCCATTCCCTCCAGTCGGCTGATGCGTTCCTTCATGGGCGGGTGGGTGGAGAACATGCGCCGCATGCCGCCGCCACGGAACGGGTTGGCGATCATGAGGTGCGAGGCGTTGACCAGCCTCTGGTCCTGCGGAAGCGGCAACTGGCTCACCCCGGACTCGATCTTGCGCAGCGCCGAGGCCAGTGCCAGCGGGTCCCCGGTGAGCTGGGCGCCATCCTCGTCCGCGTCGAATTCACGGGTGCGGGAGATCGCCATCTGGATGAGCGAGGCCGCAAATGGTGCCAGCAGCGCCATGGCAATGGTCGCCAGGGGGTTCGCATTGCGCCGGTCGCCGCCTCCGAAGATCAGCAGCATCTGGCCCACGGATGTGATGACGCCGGCCACAGCCGCGGCCACGGACGACGTCAGGATGTCGCGGTTGTACACGTGCATCAGCTCATGGCCCAGCACGCCCCTGAGTTCCCGGGCGTCCAGCAGGTGCAGGATACCTTCGGTGCAGCAGACAGCGGCGTTCTTGGGGTTCCGGCCGGTGGCGAAGGCGTTGGGTGTCATGGTGGGTGAAAGGTAGATCCGTGGCATGGGCTTGTTCGCCCGCACGGACAGCTCCCTGACGATCTGGTACAGCTGGGGAGCCTGGGCCTCAGTGACCGGGTAGGCAGCCATGGATCGAATGGCGATCTTGTCGCTGTTCCAATAGCCGTACGCTGTGGTGCCCACGCCGATCAGGGCCATGATCCAGATGGGGGCGGTGCTCCGGGTTCCTGAGGCAATGATGGCGCCCAAACCCAACAACACCGCCCACAGCACACCGAAGAGTGCCGCGGTCTTGAGTCCATTGTTGTGTTTATGCACGTTGCTCTCGTTCTCTTTCTTCAGCTCTTGCAGGGGCTTTGCTTCGTTTAACGCCGACGCCGGTCCGCCTGTTCCGGGCCCAGGCGCCGGTTCCTGGCTTGGCCCCCGCCTGCTCAGGGCACCGGATGCTTTGAATCGTAGGCGACGAAGCCGGGTTGGAGTCGGGAAGCGAGCCATGCCAGGGCAATGCACAGGACTCCACCCAGCAACAGCACCCCACCCTCGCTGAGGAACTGTGTCACTCCACCGGCAAGCATGTCTCCCACCCGGGGTCCGCCAGCTACCACCACGATGAACACCCCTTGCAACCGCCCACGCAGATGGTCCGGTGTGGCCGCCTGGAGAATCGTGGTCCTGAAAACGGCACTCACGGAATCCGAAATACCTGCGAGCGCACAGCAGAGCGCGGCCGGCATCAGCCACGGCGTGGTTCCATTGCGTCCGGCATCACCTGCGAGGAGCACCACCAGCCCAAAGCCGGCAATTGAGGCGCCCCACCCCATCACGGACCACACCACGGCGCTGCCCTGGCAGCGTACCCTTCCCAACGGACCAGAGAAGAGGCCCGCAAGGAACGCTCCCACAGCCGTGGAAGCGAGCAGCACACCCACGGTGGTTTCGCCTCCACCGATCATCACGGCGCCAATGGCGGGCATCAGGGCCCGGGGTTGCGCGCAGATCATGGCGATGAGGTCGATGATGAAGGTCATGCGGACGTTGGGCCGCCCGCCCAGGAACCGGAAGCCCTCCACCGCGGAGCGGAACCCGGGCCGGACGGCATCCTTGGAGGGCGGCAGCGGCGGAAGCCTGAAAAGTCCCCACAACGCGAAGGTGAAGCTGATGACGTCAATCGTGTAGGTCCACCCGAAGCCGATGGTTGCCACGAGTACCCCGGCCAGGAGTGGTCCGGCGGTCATCGAGAGGCCAAAGGTCAGCATGCTCAAGGCGTTGGCCGCGGGCAGCAGGTCCTTGCGGACCAGGAGTGGAATGATGGCGCTCCGGGCCGGGCCGTTGATGCCTTGCGCTCCGCTTTGGATGGCTACCAACGCATAAAGAACCCAAATGTTGCCCAGACCCAGCCACGCCTGCAGTGCCAGGCCGGCCGTGGAAGCCCATAAGACGAGGGACGCAATCAAGGCCACTTTGCGTCGGTCGTAGGCATCGGAGATGGATCCACCGTAGAGGCCGGCAATGACCAGGGGAACCAACGCGAAGATACCCAGGAGCCCCACGTAGAAACTTTCCTGGGTGAGCCGGTACACCTCCAGGCTGACAGCCACGAGGGTCAGTTGGGTGCCGATGGCGGCAACGGACGCCCCCAGCCAGAGACGACGAAAAGCAGGACTCTCCTTGATCGGAGTGATGTCTGCCAGTAGTTTTGCCACCGTCCAACCCTAACCAGCGCCACGGCTTGGTAGGCTCACCCCGGGGAAGGAGTTGACATGGTCATGTCACGACGACTGTTGTACCGTTCGGGCTTTTGGGAGATCGCCCGGCCACGTCATCCCCTCACAGCCGCGCACGTAGTGGTCAGGTTGTCTGATCCGTCCACGGATTTCGCGCTCCCGTCCGCAACTGACTGGCTTTTTTGCCACCATCTGGCACGCGCGGCCTTGGCGAAGGTCCTGGGCGTGGAGCACTGCGCCGTCATGTTCGCCCATCAGTGGCATCCGCTGGGAGCCGGGCTGGGTGAACCTGTGGCTGAATCGTCAACTCCGACGTTCCATCTTTTTGGACGCTGGGCTGGCGAAACCACGACGCCGGGACTTCAGCTCTCGCTGCCGGCGCACCGTCGGGTGGCCCTCCCCGAGTCCGAACTGGAGGCGACCGACGAGGCGATCCGTGAGTCACTGCGCCGCGAGCTGCCCGACGCGATCCTGGCGTCCGCAGACGCGGCCAGGGCCGCCGTCGAACCTGTTCCGGACCCCGCAGTGCTGGTACGGACGATTCCTGCGGGTGAGCGCCATACCGTCATGGAGCCCGTGAGCCGCGTAGCCTCAGTTCGGGACTTCCCGCCTGCTGACCTTTTGGCGATCGGTGCATCGCTGGGCGCGCTGCCGCTGTCCGGTGGCGTCAGCGGGTTCAGTTGCCTGGCCGTGGAGTCGCTGACCCCGGGAACGCCATTGCGGGTGCATGCGCTCGGCCGCTCGGCCGCGGAAGAACTCAACCCGGTAGTGGAATTGTTTCGTTCACCGGAAGTTAGCCTTGCCTTATTGTGAACTTATCAAAATAAGTGTTTGAATGAATGCATGACAGATCACACTGCTGAGCAGCAAGCATGGGCCGCGGCCCTGCATGCCCACGGCAGGCGTGTAACCAAACAGCGGCTGGCAGTGCTGGCCGCAGTCCAGCACCATCCGCACTCCCCGGCAGAAGGCATCCTTGCCGCTGCCCGCCAGGAACTGCCTGAACTGACGGCGCAGTCCGTTTATGTAGTGCTCAGCGACCTTACGGATTTGCAGATGCTGCGCCGCTTTGAACCCCCGCACTCCCCGGCGCTCTACGAAACCCGGGTAGGCGACAACCACCACCACGCCGTCTGCATCAGCTGCGGCAAGGTGGAGGACGTGGACTGCGCAGTGGGCCACGCACCGTGCCTCACACCGCACTGGAACGAAAATTCCAAGCCCATGACAATCCAGATCGCAGACGTCCTTTACCAAGGCATCTGCCAGGATTGCCAGGCCAAACAACAGCTTCCCGTAAATACTTCAGTAACTCAGAAATAGGAAAAAGGAGAACAATGACTGCCATTTCAACGACCCAGTCAGGTGCCCCCGTTACGTCCGACGCGCACTCGAAGTCCGTCGGCGCTGACGGTGCCATCATCCTGACCGACCACTACCTGGTGGAAAAGCTCGCCCAGTTCAACCGCGAGCGGGTCCCGGAGCGCGTAGTGCACGCCAAGGGCGGCGGAGCTTTCGGTACCTTCAAGACCACCTCTGACGTTTCTGCCTACACCAAGGCTGCTTTCCTGCAGCCGGGTGTCGAGACGGACATGCTGATCCGTTTCTCCTCCGTTGCAGGCGAGAACGGTTCTCCCGACACGTGGCGCGATCCCCGCGGTTTCGCCGTGAAGTTCTACACCTCCGAGGGCAACTACGACCTCGTGGGCAACAACACCCCCGTCTTCTTCATCCGCGACGGCATCAAGTTCCCGGACTTCATCCACTCCCAGAAGCGCCTCCCGGGTACCCACCTGCGTGACGCTGACATGCAGTGGGACTTCTGGACCCTCTCCCCCGAGTCCGCACACCAGGTCACCTGGCTCATGGGCGACCGTGGCCTGCCGGCTTCCTGGCGTGAAATGCAGGGCTACGGTTCGCACACCTACCAGTGGATCAACGCCGCCGGCGAGCGTTTCTGGGTCAAGTACCACTTCAAGTCCAACCAGGGCGTCAAGACCATCACTGGTGACCAGGCTGAAGAGCTGGCCGGTTCGGATGCAGACTTCTACATCCGCGACCTCTCCGAGAACATCGAGGCCGGCAACTTCCCGTCGTGGGAACTCCACGTTCAGGTCATGCCGTACGAGGATGCCAAGACGTACCGCTTCAACCCGTTCGACCTCACAAAGGTGTGGCCGCACTCCGACTACCCGCTGATCCACGTGGGCACCATGGAGCTGAACAAGAACCCGGAGAACTACTTCGCGCAGATCGAGCAGGCCACCTTCGCGCCGTCGAACTTCGTGCCGGGCATCGCTGCTTCCCCGGACAAGATGCTGCAGGCCCGCATCTTCTCCTACGCCGATGCACACCGCTACCGCGTTGGCACCAACCACGCGCAGATCCCGGTGAACCAGCCCAAGAACCAGGTCAACAACTACAGCCAGGATGGCCAGGGACGTTACCTGTTCAACGCTCCGTCCACCCCGGTTTACGCACCGAACTCCGTTGGTGGCCCGGCTGCTGTCGAGCCGACCTCCCCCGCCGGTGGCTGGGAGAACGACGGCGAGCTCACCCTCTCCGCCCACACCCTGCACGCTGAGGATGACGACTTCGGCCAGGCCGGTACCCTGTACCGCGAGGTCTACGATGACGCCGCCAAGGCCCGCCTCCTGGACACCATCACCGGTGCTGTTGGCGGCGTGAAGAACGCCGACATCAAGGAACGCGCCATCCAGTACTGGACGAACGTTGACGCCGACCTCGGCGCCAAGCTCCGTGCCAACCTGGGCGCAGGCCAGACCGAGTCCGACGCCGAAGCAGCCAACAAGCTCTAAGCGTCTTTGCTCCAAGCACTTCCAGGAACACCCCGCCGCGGATCCACTCCGCGGCGGGGTGTTCTTTTTGTTTTCCACATAGCCCTTGTTTCCACATAGCAGCCTCCAGCTATGGCTGCGCCCTCATGCCGCTCCATAGGATCCCTGTATGAACACATTTGAAGGCATTCAGGCAGCCGCTTTCCGCTTCTACGAGGACCTTGAAGAGAACAACAACCGCGAGTGGTGGCTGGAGCATAAAGCGACATACGACGCCGAGGTCAGGGAGCCGCTGACGGCTCTCCTCGCGGAATTGGAGCCGAGGTTCGGGCCCGCAAAGATCTTCCGCCCCAACCGGGACATCAGGTTCTCCCAGGACAAGTCACCCTATAAAACGGCCCAGGGAGCCTTCGCAGCCACACGGGAGGGCGTTGGCTATTACGTGCAGATCAGCGCCGACGGTCTCCTGATCGGTGGGGGCTACCACTCCCACACGCCCGCCCAGTTGGCACGCTACCGGGCCGCAGTCGACGCGCCGGACAGTGGCCTGGCGCTGCAACAGATCACCGACGCCGTCTCCGCTGCTGGTTTTGCGATTGAAGGGGAAAAACTCAAAACCGTTCCCCGCGGCTTTGACAAGGACCATCCGCGGGCGGAGCTGCTAAAGCACAAGTCCCTGTCGGCCGGAGTGGAAGTCGGGCAGCCGGCGTGGTTGTCCACCGCAGCGGCCAAGGATGAGATTGCCTTCCGCTGGGAGACGCTGAGGCCCCTGGTGGAGTGGGTCAGTGAGTACGCGGCGCCGTGAGGGCTGGTGGCGTTGGGGCCAGCGCTGTGAGGGCTAGGGTCCCAAGGCTGGCGCCCAGTGAAGGGCCCTCTGGACGGGTGCGCTCCCGGAAACAGAAAACGCCCGGAAACCAGCGGTTCCCGGGCGTTCCCCTTGAGCTATGACAAAAGCAGCTGCCTGACAAGCAGCAGCGATGGGTCAGACCTTGGTGAAGGTGTCTTCGTCCTCGTCGCCGGTGGTCTTGCCGCCGCCTGCGACAGCGGCTTTGGCGGCTGCGAACTTATCGTTGAGCCGCGAGTGACGCTGGCCGTAGGAGAAGTAGATCACCATGCCGATCACCAGCCAGATCGCGAAGAAGATCCAGGTTTCCACGGCCAGGTTGGTCATGAGGTAGACGCACAGTACGGCGGAGACCCAGGGCAGGACCTTGCCGAACGGAACGCGGAACGCCGGCTTGAGGTCGGGGCGCTTCTTGCGGAGCACAAGGATGCCCAGGGAGACCATCACGAACGCGGACAGCGTTCCGATGTTGATCATTTCCTCCAGGAGGTCCACCTTGGTCACACCTGCCACGATCGCCACGGCGGCACCGCAGATGATCTGCAGGCGGGCCGGGGTGGAGCGCTTCTCGCTGGTCTTGGAAAGGGAGCGGGGCAGCAGACCGTCTCTGCTCATGGCAAGCACCACGCGGGACAAGCCCATGAGGAGCACCATGATGACGGTGGTGAGGCCTACCAGGGAACCGAAAGCGATGACCTTGGCGGCGTCAGTGTTGCCCACAGCTTCGAAAGCCGTGGTCAGGGTGGGGTTCTTGACTTCGGCCAGCTGCGTGTAGGAAACCATTCCCGTGAGGGCGAGGGAGACCAGGATGTAGAGCAATGTCACCAGCGCCAGGCCGCCGAAGATGCCCCGGGGCAGGGTCTTCTGCGGGTTCTTGACCTCCTCGGCGGAGGTGGCCACCACGTCGAAGCCGATGAAGGCGAAGAAGACCAAGGCAGCGCCTGCGAAGATGCCAAGCGTTCCGTACTGGGCCGGAGCAGCACCGGTCAGGAAGCCAAAGAAGGACTGCTTCATGACATCGGCCGCGCCCGTTCCGGCAGTCGGTTCGGAGGCCGGAACAAAGGGTGTGTAGTTGGAGAACTTCACGTAGCTGAAGCCCACTACGATCACGAACAGCACTACAGCGATCTTGATCATCGTGAAGACGTTGCCAACGCGGGCGGACAACTTTGTCCCCAGCACCAGCAGCACGGTGAAGATCGCGACGATGAGGAAGGCGCCCCAGTAAAGGTCAACGCCAAACACACTGATCGAGGGCGGCATCTCCACGCCCATCAAGCCAAACACCGTACTGAGGTAGATGCCCCAGTACTTGGCGATCACTGCCGCGGCGGTGAAAAGTTCGAGGATGAGGTTCCAGCCGATGATCCAGGCAAGGACTTCGCCCATGGTGGCGTACGTGAAGACGTAGGCGGAACCGGCAACGGGAATTGCGGTCGCGAACTCCGCGTAGCACATGATGGCCAACGCGCAGGTGACTGCTGCGATGGCAAAGGAAATAGTGACGGCGGGGCCGGCAAAGTTGGCGGCAGCCTTCGCGCCCACCGAGAAGATACCGGCGCCGACAGCGACGGCGACGCCCATGATCATGAGGTCCCACGTGCTCAGGCTGCGCTTGAGCTTGCGACCAGGCTCGTCGGAATCGGCGATCGACTGCTCAATCGACTTGGTCCTGAAAATGTTCATAAAAATGCCACATTCTGGATGGGGGTGGTATAGGACTCATCAAGAATAGTGTCCGACCAATGGACGGCCATATTTATCCCAGATAGTGAGACGCCTACCGAATTCGCGTGACAGGTGTGACTGGTGTGATGAGGGCCCGTAACCCTCATCACACCAGCCACCCACCCTAAATGCTTGGCACGTCCCAGTCCATGAGCGTTGATCGGATCAGGAATCGCTTCCCCTCGGGAGACTCAACGGAGAACCCACTGCCTCGGCCCGGAACCACATCCACGGTGAGGTGGGTGTGGGACCAGTAATTGAATTGCTCCTTGGACATCCAGAACTCCAGTGGTTTGGCATTTCCATCGGGCCCGAGGTCGAACCGCCCAAGGAGAACGTCGGAGTCACCTGTCAAGAACTCCCCCGCCGGGTAGCACATGGGAGCCGAGCCGTCGCAGCAGCCGCCCGATTGGTGGAACATCAAAGGGCCGTGCTGCTCCCAGAGTTTGAGGAGCAGCTCCACGGATGCTCCGGTGAGCGCCACCCGGGAGAAGTCCTCCCCGGGCAGCGTCACCGAAGCTTCCAGGATGTCCTGGGACATGTTGGCGTTCATCAGAACTTCAGAACCACTCGGCCGTCGATCTTGGCGTGCTTCATCTCGTCGAAGACTGCGTTGACTTCCGAGAGCTCCCGGGTGGACACCGTTGGCTTGATCTTCCCCTGGGCATAGAACTCCAGCGCTTCCTCGAGGTCCTGCCTGGTGCCCACGATCGATCCCCTGACCGTGAGGCCCTTGAGGACAATCTCGAAGATCGGCGCCGGGAAATCTCCGGGCGGAAGACCGTTGAAGACGATCGTTCCACCGCGCCGGGCCATGCCAATGGCTTGTCCGAACGCCGAGGGGTGCACGGCCGTGACCAGCACGCCATGGCAGCCGCCCGTTTCGCGCTGGATGACCTCCGCCGGGTCCTCATGCAGTGCATTGACCGTCAACTCGGCACCATGCTCCTTGGCGAGCGCCAGTTTGTCGTCGGCAATGTCCACCGCTGCCACCCGCAGACCCATTGCCACTGCGTACTGGACGGCGATGTGCCCCAGGCCGCCAATGCCGGAGATGGTGACCCACTGCCCCGGCCTGGCCTCGGTCATCTTCAAGCCCTTGTACACCGTGACGCCGGCGCAGAGCACGGGTGCAACCTCCACCGGATCCGAGCCTGCCGGGATGCGGGCAGCGAAGCGGGTGTCCACCAGCATGTATTCACCGAACGAGCCATCCACACTGTAGCCGCCGTTCTGTTGCGACTCGCACAGGGTTTCCCACCCCGTCCGGCAGTACTGGCAGTCTCCGCAGGCCGACCACAGCCAGGCATTGCCCACGAGGTCGCCGACCGCCACGTCCGTGACCCCTTCGCCGAGGGCTACCACTTCGCCGACACCCTCGTGCCCGGGAATAAACGGTGGTGTCGGCTTGACGGGCCAGTCGCCTTCGGCGGCGTGCAGGTCGGTATGACATACCCCCGACGTAATGAGGCGGACCAGCGCCTGGCCGGGACCCGGCGTCGGGCGTTCGACCTCCATGACCTTCAGGTCGGTTCCGAATTCAGTGACTACTGCTGCTTGCATAGTGGTGGTCATTGACGATCTCCTTTGATCTGTACGAATGATGGGAGTTTTTGTACAGCTGATGCCCCTAAGTCCGCTCCATAAGGGCATCTGCTGTACAAAAACTCTTAGAAGAAGCCGAGCTTGTTCTCGTTGTAGCTGACCAGGAGGTTCTTGGTCTGCTGGTAGTGGTCCAGCATCATGGCGTGGTTTTCACGGCCAATACCTGAGGACTTGTAGCCACCGAAGGCGGCACCTGCCGGGTAGGCGTGGTAGTTGTTGACCCACACACGGCCGGCCTGGATTTCCCGGCCCGCGCGGTAGGCGACATTTCCGTTGCGCGACCAGACGCCGGCACCAAGACCGTAGAGGGTGTCGTTGGCGATGCCGATGGCGTCGTTGTAGTCGCTGAACTTGGTCACGGACACCACCGGGCCGAAGATTTCCTCCTGGAAGATCCGCATCCGGTTGTGGCCTTCGAAGATGGTGGGCTGGACGTAGTAGCCGCCGGCCAGATCGCCTGACAGCTCAGCCCGGGCCCCGCCGGTGAGGACCTTGGCGCCCTCCTGCTTTCCGATGTCGATGTAGGACAGGATCTTCTCCAACTGGTCGTTGGAGGCTTGGGCGCCGATCTGGGTGTCGGTGTCCAAGGGGTTGCCCTGGATGATCTTGTTGGTCCGGGCCACGACGTCGGTCATAAAGGAGTCGTAGATACCTTCCTGAACGAGTGCGCGGGACGGGCAGGTGCAGACTTCGCCCTGGTTGAAGGCGAAGAGCGTGAACCCTTCCTGCGCTTTGTCGTAGAAAGCATCGTTCTGGGCGGCGACGTCGTCGAAGAAGATGTTCGGACTCTTGCCGCCAAGTTCCAGCGTGACCGGAATGAGGTTGTTGGACGCATACTGGCTGATCAGCCGGCCGGTGGTGGTCTCGCCGGTGAAGGCGATCTTGCGGATGCGGGGGCTGGACGCCAGCGGTTTGCCTGCTTCCACACCGAATCCATTGACCACGTTTACTACGCCGGCCGGAAGCAGGTCACCGATGAGCTCCATCAAAACCAGGATCGACGTCGGCGTCTGCTCAGCGGGCTTCAGGACCACGGCGTTGCCGGCGGCGAGCGCCGGGGCCAACTTCCACACGGCCATGAGGATGGGGAAGTTCCACGGGATGATCTGGCCGACAACGCCCAACGGCTCCTTGAAGTGGTACGCCGTGGTGTCCTCGTCGAGCTGGGAGAGGTGGCCTTCCTGGGCGCGGACGGCGGAGGCGAAGTAGCGGAAGTGGTCAGCTGCCAGCGGGATGTCGGCGTTCAAGGTCTCGCGGACGGGCTTGCCGTTGTCCCAGGTCTCGGCAACAGCCAGGAGCTCCACGTTCTCGTCAATGCGGTCGGCGATCTTGTTCAGGATGGCTGCGCGTTCGGTGGCGGAGGTCTTCCCCCAGGACGGTGCAACCTTGTGTGCTGCGTCCAGCGCCAGTTCGATGTCCTCCGACGTCCCCCGGGCAACTTCGCAGAAGGCCTTGCCCGTCACGGGGGTGATGTTCTCAAAGTAGGCGCCCTTGACCGGGGCAACCCATTCGCCGCCGATCCAGTTCTCGTAGCGGTCCTTGAAGGTGACCTTCGAACCCTCGGCACCCGGCTGTGCATAAACAGTCATTGCTAGCTCCTTTGCTGCGAATCACGGTGGCTGTCGCCATTGATCCGAGCCTAGGAGCCAGGGGGTTGCAGCTACGTTGCAACAGTGTGAGTCAGCTCACGCTTTCAACTCGACGTCGATCCGCTCAAGATCGGCGACCACGGCCGCCCGCTTCGGTGAGCGCGGCGGCAGCAGCTTCAGCACGGCGAGGCGGAGGTCGACGTCGTACTTCGCCTCGGGCAGTTCCGCATATTTGAGGAGCGAATCGACGCTGCCGTCGCTGAGCAGCGCTTCCCGCAGCAGGTGGGACACCCGTTCCCGCAACTGCACGACGCCGGGTGCCTCCGAACGTGGCAAAAGCGCACCTTTGTAGATTTCCAGGGCAATGCGGTGGGCGCCGCGCTGCAGGCAATTGAGGACCTGCCCGGAGTCCGGAAGCAACTCGACCGGCAGCCTGTAGGGGCGGGATTCGGGAACCGCGTCCGGGCTGATCTCCTGGATGACTTTCCGGAGCCGCACCATCTCCGCCCGGAGCGTCACGGAAGAACCGTCGCCCGGGTAAAGCAGGGCGCAGAGGTCATCGGCGCTCAGTCCATCCGGATGGTTGCCCAGGATGGCAAGGATTTCGCTGTGCCGTGCGGACAAGGAGACCGTCCGGCCGGCGATGCTGAGCAGGGCACTGTCACGCCCCAGCAACTGCAGGCTGTTGCGGTACAAAGCGGGGGTTGAAGCGGCGGCCGCGCTCCGGCGTCGTGGTTTGTCTCGAACGGCGGCCGCGAGCTGCAGCCGCTCAATCCGCAGCTGCGCCTGGGCAGCTGCGACCGTCGCCTCCACCAGGGACAGGGTGTGCGGCGCCACGGCCGTTTCTGTCCCGGTGATGTCCACAACGCCCAGCACTGCACCGGAATCGGGATCGTGGAAGGGAACCGCGGTACAGCTCCAGGGATGGACGGAGCGCTTGAAATGTTCGGCTCCGGAGATCTGGATGCTCCGGTCGAGGGCGAGTGCCGTGCCGGGTGCGCTGGTGCCAACGGAGGCTTCGGACCAGTCGGCGCCGGCCACGAACATCATGCCTTCGGCCCGCCGCTGCATCACCGGATCGCCGTCCACCCACAAGAGCCGCCCGACGTCGTCCCCCACGGCCACGAGAAGACCGCTGTCATGGCTGGGCTGAACCAGCAGTTTCCTGATCACGGGCATGATGGTGGCCAAAGGGTGCTGCCGGCGGTACTCCTCCAGCTCATCGCGTTCCATCGCCAAGGGGGCTTCGGCGACGTCGGGGTTGGCCTGGAGACTCGCCGAACGCTGCCAGGATTCCCGGACCAGCCGGCGCAGCCCGACGATATCTTCCGGCACGCCAATGCGCAGGGATTCGAGGCGTTCATGGCCGGCCAGGGCACGCTTCTGCAGCAGCTCCGCGGCATCGCTGCCTGGAACCGGCGGGTGGACTGGATTCCTCATCGAACTCCCTGACATTCTGTGCGTTGGGCCGCGCGCGGTGGGCAGCACAGTACGAGAGAGTCTAATTCGCCAGATGGAGTTTTTGTACAGCTGATGACCCTAAAGCGTCCGAATAGGGGCATTAGGTGTACAAAAACTCCAAGGGTCAGCCGCGGGAGATCCGGATCATTTCCTCACGCGGCACAACCTTGATGCGCTCGCGAACCACACCGTCCGGATTCTCGTCGGATGCTGACCAGGCAGCACCAAGTGCGGCCTCGTGGGCGTCAAGCCGGTTCCAGCCCTCCCAAGTGGTGTACTCCACCCCGCGCTCTTCCAGGAGGTCGATGATGGCTTGCGGGTCCGGGTTTTCTGCCGGCGGCAGGTTGAGCCGGTCTTCGAGGAGGAAGCCGATGGTTTCCAGGGCGTCGCCCTTGGTGTGCCCGATCAACCCCACGGGTCCGCGCTTGATCCAGCCGGTGGCGTAGATTCCCGGCACGGGCTTGCCGTCGGCGCCCAGGACGCGGCCGCCGTCGTTCGGGATGACGCCGCGGCGGGCGTCGTACTCAAGTTCATCCAGCGGCGAGCCGTGGTAGCCGATGGCGCGGTACACGGCCTGGACGGGGTACGCCACGAATTCCCCGGTGCCCTTGACGTTTCCTGTGCCGTCCAGTTCCATCCGTTCGAACTTGATGCCGGCCACCCTGCCGGGCGTCTCCGGCGAGTCCAGGATCTCCACGGGGCTGTGCAGGAAGTGCAGGTGCAGGCGGCGGGAGGACGGCTGCTCGGATTCGGCGTGCTCCTCCACCAGCCAGTTGGTCATGGTGTTAACCATGATCTTGATTTGGTTGTTGCTGCGGATCGCCTCATCCGAGGCTTCGTCGAACTCGAAGTCCTCCGGGTACAGCACGATGTCCACGTCCTTGCAGTGCGAGAGCTCGCGCAACTCCAGCGGCGTGAACTTCACCTGGGCGGGGCCGCGGCGCCCGAACACATGGACATCGGTGACGGGCGAATTCTTGAGGCCTGCGAACACGTTGTCCGCGATCTCGGTGACCAACAGTTCTTCAGGGTGCTTGACCAACATCCGTGCTACATCCAGTGCAACGTTGCCGTTGCCGATCACGGCAATTTCCTTGGCATCCAGCGGCCATTCCCGGGGCACGTCCGGGTGGCCGTCGTACCAGGAGACGAAGTCGGCGCCGCCGAAGGACCCTTCCAGGTCGATGCCGGGAATGTTCAGGTCCGCGTCCTTGATGGCGCCGGTGGAGAAGATCACGGCGTCGTAGAAGGAGCGGAAATCGTGCAAAGTAAGGTCTCGGCCGTACGTGACGTTGCCCAGGAAGCGGATGTCGCCACGGTCCAGCACTTTGTGGAGGGCGTTGACGATTCCTTTGATGCGGGGATGGTCCGGCGCCACACCGTAGCGGATCAGTCCGTAGGGCGCGGGATACGCCTCGAAGAGGTCGATGCTCACTTCAACGTGCCCGTCCTTGACCTCGTTGGACTTGGTCAGGATATCCGCGGCGTAAACCCCTGCGGGGCCTGCACCGACAATGGCAACGCGAAGGGGACGATTGGGGATGGTTGCGGCTGAGTTGGACACCGTGAGCCCTTCCGAAGCAGTGAGCCACGCCGCTGTTGGGGGCGCGCAGACTTCAATTCTAGGTGTCGACCCTACACCCGGCCGCTTATATGGCAGGAGTCACAGAGATTCACAAAAATTGCGGAATATTGCAGCAGTACCCGGTGTTGGCGACAATGTGTCGACTCCGGAACAGATCATCTCAGGCTCCCCTTCAAACCAGCCCCCGACGGCGGCGGCCAAGGGCGGTGGAGCAGGAACCGGCGGTTCCGCCAAGCCTGTGAGGAGCGAGTCGACGGCGGGAATCCTGTTCGGCATCGGCGCTTACGGCCTGTGGGGCCTGCTTCCCCTCTACTTCTTTATCCTCATGCCTGCCGGGGCGATCGAAATCGTGGCCAACCGGATTGTCTGGTCCCTGATCTTTTGCGCCCTCCTGATCACCATCACGCGGGCCTGGCGGGTTTTCGGTGCAGCGTTGAAGGACCGTAGCGTCTTCGGGCCGCTCGCGCTCGCCGCCGGCCTGATCGCCATCAACTGGCTCACCTACACGTTCGGCGTCACTACCGGACATGCTGTTGAGACCTCCCTGGGCTACTTCATCAACCCGCTGGTCTCGGTCCTCCTGGGTGTTTTCGTCCTCAAGGAGAAGCTGCGCCCCTTGCAGTGGACGGCCGTGGGCATTGGATTCGTCGCGGTGGGAGTCCTGACTTTCTCGTACGGGCAACTCCCCTGGATCGCCCTGATTCTGGCGTTCAGCTTTGGCTTGTACGGTTTCGTGAAGAAGCGCGTTGGTCCCAAGGTGGATGCCTTGACGAGCTTGAGCGTTGAGACCGTGGTGCTGGCTCCCTTTGCTGCCATCACCATGGTGGTCCTGGGCGTCACGGGAGCTGAAACCCTCACGACGATGGGCGCCGGACATTTCTGGTTGCTGGTGGCTTCCGGCGTGATCACCGCTGTTCCGCTGCTCTTCTTCGGTGCCTCTGCCCGTCGCCTCCCGATGACCACTATCGGCCTCCTCCAGTACTTCGCGCCGATCCTCCAGTTTGTTGTGGCGCTGCTGGTGTTCCACGAAACCATGACGACGGCCCGCTGGATCGGCTTCTGCGTTGTCTGGCTTGCTTTGGTCCTGCTGACCATCGACATGCTGCGGACCACCAGGAAGAATTCCGTGCTGAGGAAGAAGGCCCGGGTGGCAGCGGCCGGAGCTTAGCTAGTCGAGCACGTCCGGATTGGGCTCCTTTTCGGAAGCAGGCCCGGCAAGGAGTCCAGTTTCCAGGGCAAGAACGGCCGGACCAGCCTCTGAGCCAGCCCGCAGTTCCACCTCGAATACGGAATCTGCCAGCCTGTTGTACGGGTGCGCGCCGGTCCCGGGTGTCCGGAGCCCCGTGAGCTCCAGGCCCGCGGGGAGCTGCAGGCGCACCCGCCCCGACGCCGGCAGGCGCGTGACCACAGCAAACACTTGTCCGCTGGAGGTGTCGCGGGTGTAGTAACCCCAACCCGGGTACTCCCAGCCCTCGGCGTACCCGCAACCGTAGACCGCTTCACCGTTGACTGCGAGCCACTCCCCCACCCTGCGGGCGATCTCCACCTCGGCAGGGGCCAAGGAGCCGTCGCCGCGGGGGCCGAAGTTCAGCAGGAAGTTGCCGCCCAGGGATGTGCAGTGGGCGATCATGTCCACCACATCCCAGGGATGTGCAGTGGGCGATCATGTCCACCACATCCCAGGGATGCTTGAGCGTCGACTGCGCCCACGGGCCTTGGTGGTATCCCCAGCTCGCCTGCGGAATGGTCATGCAGGCTTCCCAGTCACGGGTGGCAACGCTGGTGTCCCAGGGCTCGGGAAGCCGGCGCTCGTAGCCGCTTTCGTAGTCGCCCATGAGGTGGCCGTTGGAGTCCACGTGTCTGGCTCCAAGGTCGTCCGCCCGCAAGCGGCTGTTGACCACCACGCCGGGAAGACGTTCTTTCAACATCCGTTCGACCTCCCAGGTCCACCACCCGTTGGCCTTCACGGATTCGTCCCACGTGCCGTCGAACCAGAAGCCCTTCACGCTCGGATAGCGTTCGGCCAGTTCTTCCAACTGTTTCATCGCGAAGTCGAGGTAGCGGGCGAAAGCCAGGTTGTCGGCGTCGTTCTCCAGCGTGAAGCGCCAGTCCGGGTGCCGCCAATCCAGCACCGAGTAGTAGAAGTTGACGTCAATCCCCCGGGCTTCATAGGCGGCCACCAGCTCACCCAGGACATCGCGGCCGGAGGGCGTGTTCCCCATGTGGAAGTCCGTGTGCGCGCTCGGCCACAGGCAGAAACCATCGTGGTGTTTGGTGGTGATGGTCATGTAGCGGGCGCCCATCGCCACTGCCGTGTCCGCCCACCGCTCGGCGTCGAAATCCGCCAGGGTGAAATCGTTCGCGAGCGCCTCCCAGCGTTGTTGCGGAATCTTCGCCACGCGGGGCAGGAACTCAGCGGCGAACTCCACGTCTTTGCCTTCCCAGCGACCAGCCGGCAGGGCGTAAAGACCCCAGTGAATGAACTGCCCCACGCGATGGCCGCGGAACCGCTGCATCGCACCATCCTCGCGGGGATTTTCCCGCGACGCGCCGTACTTGAGGTCCATCACTTACCCACCTGCCCATCCCAAGGGACAAACGTCCGCAGATCGAAAGTTTGCGAAGCACCGCCGGCCCACGACACGGACACTTCCGTACCGGAAACCACGACGGCGGCAGCCGCCTGGAGCGCTTCCGGCGAAGGAGCCGGTCCCCGGGTCAGCGTGTGGAGGGCAACGTGGACCGTTTCCTCACTGTTGCGCTCCGCGCCAAGGCTGGGGACTGCTGAGTGCTTGCCCATGGCGTTGGCATCCATATACCGCGTGGTCCGCGGCTCGTCCCAGCCGTGCACCGCAGTCACAGCGACGTAGACATCACCGTTGCCGGCCCACGCGGTGTTGTCCGTCGTTCCAACGTCCACCGGCGTGGCGCCGGCTACAGCATGGCCACCCTCCCGGACGGAATACTCCATCGGGCCACGGACCAAATGGCAGCGAAGCTCGTGGATGCCGTGCACCACCGAAACTGTATTGACGGCCGTGCCGGGCAGGGTCTTTCCGTGCAGCTGAGGGATGTGGACGGATCCGCTGACGAGGCCGTCCGTGCGGGTGGCGCGCAGGGCACAGCGCCGGCTCGCCACGCCGTCGGACCCCAACAACGCAAGGTGACCATCCACGTTGTCCTCCCACGCAACTCCTGTACCCGGCGCTGTATGGGTGGAATAGGAGAACTTGGCGTAGTGCGGATCATCGGGGTCCGTGCCGCCGCCCACGGGCAGGCCGCAATGGTCGCTGCCGTGGTTGGTGAGACGGACCAAGCCGCCATCGCTGATCACAGTCCAACCCGCATCAGGCAACGCCCGAACAGCGGCCGGGCCATCTGTGGGCTGCGGCTCTTCCACGTCCTGCCACACCCTGTGCTCCGGCGGCAGCGCCAACCCCAGGAAGCCGATGCCTGCCAGATACGGTGAACCGAACCCGCTGTACGCCTGGCAGGAGCCCAGATGTTCGTCATACCAGCCCAGGTTCGGCGGCCCATCAACACCAACGCCCTTCGCGGTGAAGTTCGCCAGGACCCCGGACGCCAGTCGACGCGTGGCACCCGGCGTCAACGGGTTCACGCCAGAGATCTCGGCACACCACAAGGCGGCCAGAACGGCCGTGCGGTACGCCAAGGATCGCCCGACGTGCAGCACTGCCCCATCACTGGCGAACATCAGGCTCTGCGTACCCACGAATTCGCGCAGACGCTCCAGATGACGGCGACCCTCGGGGGTATCCTCACGGCCGGTCATCTTGTACCAGGCCCACAAATAAGGGTGGATGGCCCACGCGTTGTAGTAGTCGATGGCGTGCTCCGGCCCGTCGGTGTACCACCCATCGCCCAGATACCAGGACTCCACCCGGGCCACATTCCGCGCACCCGTGCAGCCCGACACGTCCTCCCCCACCGAACGCAGGAAACCCTCCGCCATTGCCGGAAAGAGCTGCCAGTTGTTACCCCACACCTCGAGCCGGGCATGGTGCCGCAACCAGCCGGCAACCTGCTTCTTTTCATCGGCATCCAACGGTTCCCACAGCCACTCCCTGGCGATGTGGAGCGAGAAAGCGATGTTCGCCGCTTCCACGATCGAGTTGGTCACCCCCAGCAAGGGTGACTTGCACGTGACACCCAACGGCCAACGTTCTGCACCCTCAGGTTCGGTACCGGCCAGCAGCGCCTCCCGGTACCAAGCCGCCAACTCCAAGCGGTCCCGGCCACGGGCACCGGCGATCCGCGGCGCGGCCATCAGCATGCTCCGTCCGATGGTCTCCATGCCTTCCCGGCGCTCGCCGTCACGCGTCACCGGGCCCGGAAGGCGTGGGCTGGCCTTGAGCGGGCTGGAGTAGGCACGGATGTGTCCGAGCCAATGGTCGGCTGTGGCTTCCCAATGGCCGCGGGTCCAGCCCGTGAGCGGAGACAGGACGGGATCAGGATGGGGAAGCCAGGGCTGGGTTACTGGCGGGAGCTGTGTCACAGGGTTCCTTGGGTTGTGCAGGCCGGGTTGTGCAGACCGGGTTGTGCAGGCCGGGTTGTGCTGGCCGGGTTGTGCAGGCCGGGGCGGGGCGGATCGGCTACTTGGCCAGCGCCGATTCGTATTCGCCGCGGATGGTGTCGCCACCATTCTTCTTCCAGTCCGCCACGGCAGTCTTGAGTGCGTCCATGGTGCCACGTCCGGCAATGACTGCTGTGGCGGCGTCGGAGACGGGCTGGCCCAGCTTGGCGCCCTTGCTGGCATTGGTGGGGCTGAACAGCGTGCCACAGGGATCTTCGACACCCAACGGGATGAGCTTCGAGTAGGCATTATGCATGACGTCCAAAATGTCCTTGTTGCTGGGGTCGTACACCACTTGCTGCGGTGCGGCCAGGTACTTCCACGGCACGGCGTTGTCCAGCAGGGCGCGATCGGTCACCACGGGATTACCGCTGGCGTCCAAGGTGTAGTCGGCCCCTTCTGCGCCGTAGTTGAGCAGCAGGTACTCCTCGCTGCCGAACGGAGCCGCCAGGAAGTTGGCCACGGCCAGGACTTCCTTGAGCTTGGTTTCGTCGGCTTTCTTGAGCATCACGGTGCCGAACGTGATGTTGTCCAACCAGGTCTGCGCCTTGCCGCCGTCGTGGCCCACAGGGATGAACGGGACGGCTTTGTTGGCCTTGTTGGCTGCGGGAACGCTGCGG
The DNA here is from genome assembly GCF_049315185.1 of Paenarthrobacter sp. C1. Taxonomy (NCBI): domain Bacteria; kingdom Bacillati; phylum Actinomycetota; class Actinomycetes; order Micrococcales; family Micrococcaceae; genus Paenarthrobacter; species Paenarthrobacter sp. C1. Next base: position 3,593,028 of record NZ_CP186052.1, read on the forward strand.
CCGTAACCGGTGGGTCCGATGTAGGCCGGGAGTCCGTCGTAGATCATGGCCACCTTGCCGGAGATGAAGGAGTTGACCATCTGCGACTTCGTCCAACCTTCGGAGCCGGGAACGTACAAGCCGTCTTTGTAGAGTTTGGCTGCGAACTCGATCGCTGCCATGTATTCGTCCGTCTCGAACGCCCTGGTGAGTTTGCCGCCGTCGTTCTTCCAGACGTTCGGTGTGCGGAACATGTGGTGCAGCATGGTGAGCCCAAACTTGGTGCTGCCCAACGCCCACTGGTTCTTGGAGGGGTTGGTGAGTTCCTTGGCCACCCGGTAGAAGTCGTCCTTGTCCTTGATGTCTTCAGTGGACTTGACGCCGACGTTCTCCAACAGCGTCTGGTTCACGAAGCCGGATCCGCCGGTGAGGTTGCGCGGAATGGGCAGCGAGTACAGCTTGCCGGCCTGGACGGTCTGCTTCCAGAACACCTCCGGGATGGCGGCCAGGTTGGGGTAGTCCTTGATCTTGTCGCCGCCCAGCAACGGTGTCAGGTCCGCACATTTGGCCTGCAGGAACTCCACGATGTTGGGCACGGCGGCGCCGTCGTTGAGCATGAGGTCCGGAAGCTCGCCGCCCGCGATGATGGTGTTGAACTTGGTGGCGTAGTCGTCCGAGGAGACCGAGGTGATGTCCACCTGCCCGCCCAGTCGGGCTTCGATGGCCTGCCACGCAGGGTTGTCCGCCCGCGCATTGGGAGCGGTCCCGAACAGGTTGGTGATAGCTGTGATTTTGCCTCCCTTCAGCGGTGCTGTCTGCACGCTGCGGAACGGCGCGGGGTACTTGTAGAACGCCGACGGCACACCTTGCGCAGTACCGGGGATGTCGGCAGCGGCTGCCTGGAGGGGCATGTGCGTGGGCAACAATGCTTCGCTGGCGTTCGAGGCGACACTGGTGGTGCGCTGCCCGCAGCCGGCCAGGGCCCCGCCGCTGAAGAGAGCCAGCGCACCGATGCCTGCTACGGAGAGGAAGTTCCGGCGGCTGGGGCCGGCAGAGGGTACTGCGTTCATGGGTCTTCCCTTTCAAGAATGGAGAGTTGGACTAGCCTTTGATGGCGCCGGTGAGGACGCCCTTGGTGAAGTAGCGCTGGAGGAACGGGAACACGATCACGATCGGGATCAGGGAAATCACGACGACGGCCATCTGGATCGCCTGCGACGGCACCGCGATCTCGGCTACTGCGGAGTCGCCCATGGGCTGGCCGAGCAACACGTATTGCCGCAGGATCATGGACAGCGGCCACTTGTCATCGTTCAGGTAGAGCATGGCGTTGAAGAACGCGTTCCAGTAGCCCACCGCGTAGAACAGTCCGACGACGGCCAGCACGCCTCGCGAGAGCGGCAACACCATCTGGACCAGGATGCGGAAGTCCCCCGCGCCGTCGATCTTCGCGGCCTCGAACAGTTCCTGCGGGAGGTTCATGAAGAAGGACCGGACCACCACCAGGTTGAAGGCACTCATCAAGGTGGGCAGGACCAGCGCCGCGTAGCTGTCCAGCAGTCCGAGTTCCTTGACCATGAGGAAGCTGGGGATGATGCCGGGGCTGAAAAGCATGGTGAACAGGGCGGTCATGAGGAAGAAGCGCCCGCCGACCAGGTCCCGGCGCGTGAGGCCGTAGGCCATGGCCACCGTAACCACTAGGGAGAGGGCCGTGCCCACGGTGGTGATAAGGAGCGAGCGGATCAACGCATCGGTCACCACTCCCCCGGCAAAGATGGTCTGGTAGGCAGCGAACGTGGGCTCTTTGGGGAAGAGGACCAAGCCGTTGTTGTTGGCGATCTCGCTTTGGCTGGAGAGGCTCGTAGCCAAGACGGCCAGCAGCGGGTACAGGGCCAGGAAGCAGATGATGACCAATGCGATGGTCTTGGCAACCTGGACGGCGGGCTTGGGTTTCTCCATCCAGATCGGGCGTGTGTCCTTGGGCTTCAGCCGGCCCAGACCGGCCACCAGGGTGCTACTTGGATTTGCCATTGGAATAGACACCTTCCTGTCCAAAGAGATGGGCGAGTTTGTTGGCACCGAGCACCAGGATCAGGCCCACAATGCCCTTCACCAGGCCCACGGCTGCCGCCGGACCCCACTGCCCGTCCTGGATGCCGTGGAAGTACACATAGGTATCCAGGACTTCTCCGGCACCGGGACCCACGTTGTCGCGCTGGAGAACGATCTGTTCGAAACCGACGGACAGGATGCTGCCCAGGTTGAGGATGAGGAGCAGGATGATCACCGGCATGATTCCGGGGAGGGTGATGTGCCACAGCCGGTGCCGTGCGTTCGCTCCATCCACTGCGGCGGCCTCGTACAGTTCCTGATCCACGTTCATGAGGGCTGCCAGGAAGATGATGGTGCCCCATCCGGCGTCCTTCCAGATGGACTGGATGGTGACCAGGAACGGGAAGAACTCGGGAGTGGTCATGGCGTCGAAGCGCGGAAGGCCCAGGCTCTCCAGCAGGTGCGGGACAGCGCCGGTGGCACCGAGGACTTCGGAGAAGACTGCCACGATGATCACCCAGCCAATGAAGTGCGGCAGGTAGACCACGCTCTGGACGAACTTCCTGATCCTGTCGGACACGATGCTGTTCAACAGCAAGGCCAGGCAGATGGGAACCGGGAAGAACAGGGCCAATTGGAGCCCCGTGATCACCAAGGTGTTGCGCAGGGCTTCCCAGAAGGCACCGTCCTGGAACATGGCCGCGAAGTTGTCCAGGCCCACCCAAACACTGTCCACGAATCCGAGGTAAGGCTTGTAGTCCAGGAAAGCGATGATGTTGCCGGCCAGCGGGACATAGTGGAACACCACGAAGTACAGGAAGCCCGGCGCGATCAACAGCAACATCACTTTGTCGCGGCGGATCCGGGCCATGAGGCTCTTCTTGCGGCCGCGGCCTGCGGCAGGTCCCCCGGGTGGGCGACCCCGACGGCGGCCTTCCGCCACCGGCGCCAGCCCGCCGACGTCGGGCGTCGCCTGGGGCGTGAGTGTCTGGCTGTTGCTGCTCATGTATTTCCTCTGTCTGCGCCGAAGCCGGCGGATGTGGAGTGGCCCGGCGCCCGGAAGCGCTCGACGGCTAGAAATAGTAAGCGTTTACTATGGGGAACAAGCTACCCAGAAGAATTGTGTGATGTCAATAACACAGAAGAATCCATATATTGATTGGAATCTGGGATTGACAGCCATTCTTCGACGCACCTACGCTGACATGCAAATAGCAAGCGCTTTCTATGCTTTCATCACCACGACCGGACGGAAACCTGCAGTGACCACCAACCTCCAGCACGCCGGCACCATCAAGGCTGCGTTCGTGATGGGCCGCAGTAATCTGCCCACCCTGTTCAGCACCGAGGACCTTGCCCGGCTCCGTGGAATCGTCACACTGCTGGATCCCGAGCCCGTCTCCGATTTCACCGTCCCGAGCACCCTTGAGCGCCTCCGAGACGCCGAACTGCTCATCACCGGGTGGGGCGCTCCTCTCATTGATGCCTTCGTGCTGGACCACTTGCCCCGGTTGCGCTGCATCGTCCACGCGGCAGGCACCGTGAAAACTTTCCTGTCCCCTGAGGTGTACACCCGGGGAATCCAGGTGTCGTCGTCGGCCGCGGCAAATGCCGTGCCGGTGGCCGAGTTCACGTTCGCCGCTATCGTCATGGGCCTGAAGAGGGCCCGGAGGTTCAGTGAGCAACTGCGCATGACAGGCGCCTCCCGCAACGCCGCAGGGTTTCCCACCATCGGAACCAACGGCGTCACGATCGGCTTGGTGGGCGCCTCCCGCGTCGGGCGCCAAGTGATCGGACTGCTCAAGAACCTCGACGCGCGGGTACTGGTCTACGACCCCTACCTCACCGCCGTCGAGGCCGCCAAACTGGGTGTTGAAACTGTTGGCCTGGACCAGCTCTGCGCCCTCTCCGATGTGGTGAGCATCCACGCTCCGGACATCGCTGAAACGCGCGGCATCATCGGTGCGCAGCAACTTGCCCTCATGAAGGACGGGACACTGGTCATCAACACCGCACGCGGCGCGCTGATCGATGCAGCAGCCCTGACGGCGGAACTCGTGTCGGGCCGGCTGGACGCGTATCTGGATGTCACGGATCCGGAACCGCTGCCTGCCGACTCGGTCCTGCACACCCTGCCCAATGTGGTGCTGACGCCTCATATCGCCGGGGCAATGGGCAACGAGATCCACCGTCTGGGCAGCCACGCCGTCACGGAAGTCCGGCGATTGAGCGAGGGCTTGCCCTTGGCTTATCCGGTATTGGCGGCGGATCTTGCGAGAATCGCCTAGTGACTGACAAAAGCTCCCCCACAGATCCGATCCATGCCCGCGGCGGCAGCGGCGCCACCATTGCCGACGTCGCACAGGCGGCAGGCGTGTCCGTGGCCACCGTTTCCAGGGCTCTGAGTGGCAACTACCCGGTGGCCAAAGCCACGCGTGAGCGGATCTTCCGCTCCGTGTCGGACCTCGGCTACGTGGCCAACGCGCATGCCCGTGCCCTGGCCGGTGCCACTACCCGCACGGTCGGAATCATCATCAACGATGTCGCCGACCCTTTCTTCGCTTACATTGCCCGGGGCGTGGAGCGGCAGGCGAGCGCCGAGGGACGCCTGTGCCTGATCACCGCCACCCATGGCGACAAGGAACGGGAGCTCGCGCTGGTGGACCTCATGCGCGAGCAGCGGACTGATGCGGTGATCGTGGTGGGCGGAGCGTCGGACGACCCCCGTTACCGGAAGCAGATGGCCGACCGTGCCCGGGCGCTTGCTGCGGCAGGGTCCGCGTTGGTCCTCTGTGGCAGGCCGTCCCTGGGCCCTGGTGTTCCCACCAAGATGGTCACCTACGACAACGAAGGAGGCGCCTTCGCCATTACCGACTACCTGATCTCGCAGGGACACCGGAGGATCCTTTACGTCGGTGGCCCCCGTGATTTTTCGACGACGGCGTCCCGGCTGGCCGGTTTCTACCGCGCCCTGGATGCCCGAGGTATCGAACGCGATCCTGCCCTGGTCCACGAAGGAGCCTTTGGCCGCGGCTTCGGCTACAGCCGGATGCGCGAACTGTTGGAGCAGAACCTTGGGTTCACCGCCGTCTTTGGTGCCAACGACCTCGTGGCCGCCGGAATCCTGGAGGCTCTCGAAGAACGCGGAATCAGGGTCCCGGAGGACATTTCGGTTGTTGGCTACGACGACGTTCCCGTGGCCAGCGAGCTGCGTCCCCGCCTGACAACTGTGCGGGTGCCGCTCGAGGAACTGGGACGCGAAGCCGTGCGGCTGGCGCTGGCCCAGTCTCCGCACGACGCCGGCGCCTCCTCCGACAACACCCTCACCGTCGGCACTCACATAGTCATCCGGGACTCGGTGTCACCTCCCAAACAGTCGTGAACTCTCCGTTCACTGCTGTTGAGGGACCCGGGAACCGGACATAAAGCTGCGGAGAGCTTCACCGCAGCCGCATTCCCATCACCCCCGAAACAGTTTTGAACGGAGCAGTTTTGAACTTCACTGGACCCACCATGAGCCGCCGAAATCTCTTCCGCACCACGGGGGCTGCCGCCCTCGCCGGGGCACTGCTGTCCCAGACAGCGCCGTCCATGGCAGCCGGCGACGCCGGCTTGCAGGAACTCATAGATCGTCGACGCCTGGTCCTTACCGGGAGCCGGAGCGCCGCGGATGTCCCCGAACTCGCAGGGCAGCTCGAAGGGATGGGCAGCACCGCCGGAACGTGGTGGACCTCCATGGACAAGGCGCCGGTCCGGACCTCTCTGTGGAGCGACATCCCCTTGACGGGTATAGGACAGTCCACCGCGGCTACCAGCAACATGGGCCTGCACTTCAACCGCCTCTACGACATGGCGTTGGGCTACGCGGTCCCCGGCAATCCCTACGCCGGGAACCCGGAACTGGCCGCTGACATTGTTGCCGGACTGAAGCTCCTCAATGACACCGCGTACAAGCCCGGGATGCGCGCTGCCGGAAACTGGTGGTTCTGGGAAATCGGTGTTCCCCGCAAGTCAGTGGATATCCTGACACTGCTTCATACCGAGGTCCCCGAAGCCCTGCGGACGTCCCTGCTGGCAGCTGTGCGCTGGTTCGCACCGAACCCGAATTGGCGCGGCCGTGCTACATCTTTCGCCGAGACAGGCGCCAACCGCGTGGACAAGGCGCTGGCCTGCTGCATGCGCGGCATCCTGGACAACAATCCGGATGAAATCGCGTTGGGACGTGATGCCCTGAGCGACACCGTCCGCGGTGGAGTCAACAGCGTGTTCACCTACGTGACCAGCGGCGACGGCTTCTATACCGACGGCTCCTTCGTGCAGCACACGTACCTGCCTTATGCCGGGACCTACGGCGTGGTGGCGTTAGCCGGTATCGCAGAGATCATTGCCATGCTTGGCGGGAGCTTGTGGGCCGTCAGCGACCCGAAAAGAACCGTACTCCTTGAGGCAGTGGAACAGACCTATGCCCCGTTCGTGTGGGACGGCCGGATCATGGACACCGTCCGCGGCCGTGCCGTGTCGCGGCAACGGGAACCCGACTACGTCAGCGGCTTCGGCCTGATCTCCGCGGTGCTGCTGTTGGCGCCGGGCTGCGAGGAGCCGTACCGTTCCCGGTTCCTGGCCTTGGCCAAGGGCTGGCTGGAACGCTGCGCAGACCAGAAACTCGTAGGGCACCCAACGCAGAGCCTGGCAAAGTCCCTGTTGTCCCTGGACGTCCTCTCCAATACCGCCGTGGTCTCCGCGCCGGCACCGGTGTACAGCCGCATGTTCGCCGATCAGGACCGACTGGTCCACCACCGCCCCCAGTGGGGTTGCACGGTGAACCTGTCCTCCAAGCGCATCGGCAGGTACGAGTGGGGCAACAGCGAGAACAACCTTGGCTGGTACCAGGGCGACGGCATGACGTTCGTTTACACCCGCCAGGACCCCTCGCAGTTCAGCTCCGATTTCTGGCCGACGGTGGATCCCTACGCCCTTCCCGGCACCACGGTCAATGACCAAGCACGGGCCAGCGGCGCGGGAGGCGCCGGGACCGGAATTCCGCGCGCTTTCCAGGCTTTTGCCGGTGGGCTCACCGTGGATGCCCGGTGGGGTGTCATCGGCATGGACCATCTCAACCACAACAAGACCTTGTCCGGCAGGAAGTCCTGGTTCTTCCTTGATGACGCGGTGGTCTGCCTGGGGGCGGGCATCACCGGCACGGGTGGGGCTGCCGTCCAGACCACGGTGGAGAACAGGGCGTTCGCGACAGGAACCGTGCCTGCATTGCGGACCGATTCCCGGAACCGTCGCATGGCGCCCGGCGATGCAGCGGTACAGCTCAAGAGGTCCGTGCACATCGAGGGGCACGGCGGCTACGTGTTCCTCGATGCGCCGGGAGTGTCCGGGGTGCCTGAAGTGGCCGTGGTCCGCCGAACGGGGAGCTGGTTCGACGTGAACTCCGGAGCAGACACCGGCGGGTCAACCGATCCTGTTACCCGGGACTATGTGACCGTCACGCACCGCCACGGTGTGGATCCATCCGGGTCGGGCTATGCCTACATGGTGTTGCCCGCGGCAAGCCATTCCACTACGTTCTCCCAGTCGGCCAACCCCGATGTCAACGTCCTGGCCAATTCGTCGGAGGTCCAGATGGTTGAGCTGGTCAAGGACCAACTCGTCCTGGCCAACTTCTTCGCAGCAGGCACTGCAGGCGGCTATGCCGTCTCCGGCTCCTGCACCCTGGCAGCCCACCAGGCCGGGAACCAGCTCACCCTGTCCGTGGCCGACCCATCCCGGACCCAAGCCAGCGTCCGGATCACGCTGCCTGGTTCTCAGTGGCGCACCGTTGTACAGGCCGACGACGGCGTGGCCCTGGTCAGTGTCAGGCCTGTGGTCATCGAGGTCCAGCTGGACGGACATGGCCACCAGAAGAACCTGACGCTGGGCGCCTAGGGCGTTTCGGCGTCGAGATCGCGGGAGCCATGCAGGACCGCTGTCTAGCTACAGCGATCTCGACGAGGAACGGCGATCTCGGCGCACTCCGGCGATCTCGGCACGGTACGACGATCGCGGCGTGGGCCTGGTCAGTGTCGGGCCCGTGGTCATCGAGGTCCAGCTGGACGAACACGGCCACCAGAAGAACCTGACGCTGGGCACCTAGGGCGTTCCGGCGTCGAGATCGCGGGACCCATGCAGGATCGCTGGATAGCTACAGCGATCTCGACGAGGAACGGCGAACTCGGCGCGCTCCGGCGAACTCGGGCCACTGCGGCGACGGCGTGGCCCTGGTCAGCGCCGAGCCCGTGGTCATCGAGGTCCAGCTGGACGGACATGGCCACCAGAAAAACCTGAGGCTTGGCGCCTAGGGCGTTCCGGCGTCGAGATCGCCAGAGCCATGCAGGATCGCATGATAGCAACGGCGATCTCGGCGCAGTCCGGCGAACTCGGCGCGCTCCGGCGAACTCGGCCCACTGCGGCGACGGCGTGGCCCGGCGACGGCGTGCGCCTGGTCAGTGTCGGGCCCGTGGTCATCGAGGTCCAGCTGGACGGACATGGTCACCAGAAGAACCTGACGCTGGGCACCTCGTGCATTCCGGCGTCGAGATCGCGGGAGCCATGCAGGATCGCTGGATAGCAACGGCGATCTCGGCCCACTCCGGCGATCTCGGCTCGCTACGGTGATCCCGGCGTGGGCCTGGTCAGTGCCGGGCCCGTGGTCAACGAGGTCCAGCTGGACGGACACGGTCACCAGAAGAACCTGACGCTGGGCACCTAGGGCGCTCCGGCGTCGAAATCGCGGCAGCCATGCCGGATCGCTGGATAGCTACGGCGATCTCGACGAGGAACGGCGATCTCGGCGCGCTCCGGCGAACTCGGCGTGGGCCTGGTCAGTGCCGGGCCCGTGGTCATCGAGGTCCAGCTGGACGGACATGGTCACCAGAAGGACCTGACGCTGGGCACCTAGGGCGCTCCGGCGTCGAGATCGCGGGACCCATGCAGGATCGCTGGATAGCTACAGCGATCTCGGCCCACTCCAGCGATCTCGGCCCGCTCCAGCCCACCCGGCGAACCCGGCGCACACACAGAAGGAGGGCCGGGAAACCCCGGCCCTCCTTCTGTGTACAGCGGTGAAAGTTACGCGTTGGCCTTGATGGCTGCGGCGAGGACCTCGAGGCCGTCGAGGAGCAGTTCGTCGCTGATGACCAGCGGCGGGAGCAGACGGATCACGTTGCCGTAGGTGCCACAGGTGAGGATGATGACACCTTCCTTGAGGCAAGCAGCGGCAACGGCCTTGGTGAGCTCGGCGTTGGGTTCCTTGGATCCGGGCTGGACGAGCTCGATGGCCAGCATGGCGCCACGGCCACGGATGTCGCCGACCACGGAAACTTCTTCAGCCAGTTCGCGCAGCTTGCCCAGGGCGAGCTCTTCGATGTGGCGGGCGCGGCCGTTGAGGTCGTGCTGTTCCATGGTGTCGATCGCGGCGAGTGCTGCTGCGCAGGCAACCGGGTTGCCACCGTAGGTGCCGCCGAGGCCGCCCGGGTGGACGGCGTCGAGCAGGTCGGCGCGGCCGGTGATCGCGGACAGCGGGAGGCCGCCGGCGATGCCCTTGGCCATGGTGATGATGTCCGGGACAACACCTTCGTGGTCAACGGCGAACCATTCGCCCGTGCGGCAGAAGCCGGACTGGACTTCGTCGGCGATGAAGACGATGCCCTTTTCCTTGGCCCATGCGGACAGTGCCGGCAGGAAGCCTTCGGCCGGAACGATGAAGCCGCCCTCGCCCTGGATGGGCTCAATGATGATCGCGGCAACCTGGTCGCCACCGATCTGCTTCTCGATCATGGTGATGGCGCGCTTGGCTGCCTCGGCACCCGTGATCTCCGGGTTCTCTTCACGGAACGGGTAGCTCATGGGCATGCGGTAGACCTCGGGCGCGAACGGGCCGAAGTTGGTCTTGTACGGCATGGCCTTGGCGGTCAGGGCCATGGTCAGGTTGGTGCGGCCGTGGTAGGCGTGGTCGAAAGCAACCACGGCGTCGCGGCCGGTGGCCAGGCGTGCAACCTTGACGGCGTTCTCCACGGCTTCAGCGCCGGAGTTGAACAGCACGGTGCGCTTGGCGTGGTCGCCCGGGGTGAGGCGGTTGAGCTGCTCGGCAACTGCAACGTAGCCCTCGTAGGGGGTAACCATGAAGCAGGTGTGCGTGAAGTGCGCTGCAGCTTCCTGGACAGCGGCGACGACGGCGGGATCGGACGCGCCGACGCTGGTCACGGCGATGCCCGAGCCGAGGTCGATGAAGGAGTTGCCGTCGACGTCGCGGATGATGCCGCCGTCGGCGTCTTCAACGTAGACGGGGACGCCCGAGGCGACGCCGGCAGCAACGACGGCGGAGCGACGCTCGGCCAGTGCCTGCGACTTGGGGCCGGGGAAAGCGCCGTTGATGTTGCGCTTCTGCTCGATGCGGTACGACAGTTCGTTCGCGGTGGTGGTCATGGGGTGGTTGCCTTTCTGGGAAATTCGTACGGGTTACGCGGACGCGTTACGCAACTGCGCTATGCAATTGCGTTATGCATCCAATGCACTCATCACGTGCTTGATCCGCGTGTAGTCCTCGACGCCGTACATGGAGAGGTCCTTGCCGTAGCCGGACTGCTTGAAACCGCCGTGGGGCATCTCTGCCGTCAGGAGGATGTGGGTGTTGATCCAGACCGCACCGAAGTCCAGGTCGCGGCTCATGCGCATGGCCGTCCCGTGGTCGGTGGTCCAGACGCTGGACGCCAGGGCGTATTCGACGTCGTTGGCCAGCTCGAGTGCTTCTTCTTCCGTGCTGAACTTCTGCACGGTGATGACCGGACCGAAGGTTTCCTTCTGCACGATGTCGTCGCTCTGCTTGGCGCCGGTGATGATGGTGGGCTCGAAGAAGAAGCCCTTCTCGCCTGCGCGGTGGCCACCGGTTTCGATCTTGCAGTTCGCCGGGAGGTGCTCCACCACGGAGGTCACGGCGTTGAAGTGGTTCACGTTGTTGAGCGGACCGAAGTAGTTGTCTTCGTCGTTCTGCGAACCGGTGTGCAGGGTCTTGGTGTGCTCCACCATGGCTGCCACGACGTCATCGTGGACTGAGTCCTCAATGAGCACGCGGGTGATGGCCGTGCAGTCCTGGCCGGCGTTGAAGAAAGCGAACTCGGCGATGGCCGCTGCGCTCTTCTTGATGTCGGCATCCTTGAAGACGATGGCCGGAGCCTTGCCGCCAAGTTCCAGGTGGGCACGCTTGAGGCCCTTGGCTGCGCCGCTGGCAACTGCGATGCCTGCGCGGACGGAGCCCGTAATGGACACCAGTCCGGGAACCTTGTGGTCAACCATCATGGCGCCGGTTTCGCCGGTGCCCAGGACAACGTTGAGGACGCCGGCCGGGAAGATCTCGCCGGCAAGGCGTGCCAGTACCAGGGTGGACTCCGGGGTGGTGTCCGAGGGCTTCAGGACCACGGTGTTGCCCGCGGCCAAGGCGGGGCCGATCTTCCAGATGGCCATGAGGAACGGGTAGTTCCACGGCGCAACCTGGGTTACGACGCCGATCGGTTCGCGGCGCACGTAGGAGGTGTGGCCCTCGAAGTACTCGCCTGCGGACTTGCCTTCCATGATGCGGGCGGCACCGGCGAAGAAGCGGAGCTGGTCGGCGCCGGCCGCAACTTCCTCGGAGGCGATCAGGGAGCGGACCTGACCGGTGTTGCGGTGCTGGGCTTCCACCAGTTCGTCGCTGTTGGCTTCCACGGCATCGGCGAGCTTGAGCAGCATGAGCTGGCGCTGGCCGGGGGTTGCCTTCTTCCAGGTCTTGAAGGCCTCGTTGGCGGCGGTCATGGCTGCGTCCACGTCGGCTTGCACCGAAATGGGCGACTTGGCAACGATTTCCCCGGTGGCAGGGTTAACGATGTCCAGGAGACCCGTACCTGCCGGCGTGACGAATTCGCCATTGATGAAGTTCTGCAAGGTTTGAACCACGGCGTGCAACCCTCTTTCGGTGTCTGGGCATGGATTTAGCTGATCAGAGCCTATGCCAGGGAGGGGGTGCAAGGAATAGTCAGCTGCACACACAAGCACACCCCGCTTAGTGCGCTTGCCCAGCGCCGGGTTACGCTTTAAACATGGCTCTGTCCCTCGCTTCGCTCGTCGCTGTCCCCTCCCTGAAACTCCGTCAGTCCGGCCTCGCCGAGACCACGTGGAACCAGGACATCAGCTGGGTCGCGGTGACCGAACTGGAAGACCCGCAACGCTTCCTCAGTGGCGGCGAGCTGGTCCTCACCACGGGCCTTCGCCTCAAAAGCGCGGCTGATCAGCGGCGCTTCGTCCGCCAGGTCCAACGCGCGGGTGCTGTGGGGATCGGTTTCGGTATAGGCCTCACCCATGAATCGGTTCCCGAAGCCCTGATCGCAGAGGCCAACCGCTGGGGATTGCCCTTGGTGGAGGTGCCCTACGAAATCCCGTTCATCGCCATCGGCAAACTCGTGGCAGAGTCCCACTCCGCCGACCATTATTCCAACCTCGAACGCCTCCTGGCCGGGCACCAGATCCTTGCCCGCTCGCTGCTGACCGGCGGCGGCCTCAATGAACTCCTCAAGCAACTTGGCAGCATGCTGCGAACTGACGTCGTGCTCACCCAGTTCAGCGCGCAGCTCTACAACAGCGTTGTGGGGAAACCGGCCCCGACGGCGGACGGTTGGGCTTCGTATCCGATTCCCACCGGCCGCAGGGACGCCTGCACGCTCTGGTTGCGGCAGCCTTTCATCGATTCGGGAATCGTCAGCTACGCGCAGAACCTGATCAGCGTGGAGCTCAACAACATGGTCAAGCAGCGGCAGTCCCAGCGTGCCATGGCCGGGCAGGTACTGGACGACGTCATCCACGGCACCCTGGAAACCATCGAGGCAGCCCGTCGACTGGCAGGTGTGGGCATCAACAGCACCCGCAAGAACGTAGTGCTTGTTGCCGAGTCCACGGCACACCACAAACAGCTGGTCAGTATTTCCCTGCCCCAGGCGCTGGAAGGCGGCGTCAGCGCCGTCGTCGGCAAGGATTTGGTGACGGTAGTCAGCGACGACGGCAGTTCCGCCACCGCCCTGGCCAAGAGCTTTAGCGATCACCTGCAAGAGGCCGGCATCCACGCCGTGATCGGCATCGGCGGGGCCTACACTAAGCCGAACGGCCTGCGGTGGAGCTATTTCGAAGCGCGCGACGCCGCGGCGCACGGCTTGCCGGTGAACGAGCCCGAACGCCTGAGCCTGACGTCACTACTGCTGGCCAGCGAGGATGTTCCGTTGGCGGACATGGCCAGCGAGTCCCTCACCCCGCTGCGCAAGTTTGATGCCGCCCATGGCGCAGAGTTGGTGGCCACCCTGGAGAGCTACCTGAACCACAACGGCTCCGTGGCCGCGGTTGCCGAGGCGCTTACCCTCCACAGGAACACCGTGCGGTACCGTCTGGCCCAGATCACGGAACTGACCGGCTACGACCCCTCGCAAACCCAGGACCGGGTGCAGCTATGGCTCGCCTTGGCGGTCCAACGGCTCGGCTCCCGCAACCCCAGGTAGCCGCTCCCGGAGAGCTTCGCCACAAAACTGTAGACATTAGACGTCAAACGTCTAACCTTTAAATATGGCGACGACCCCTCTGACACCCACGACAGGAAACATCCCGACGATTGCTGCTACCCAGGCTTCTTCCGCTTCGGCCAGCCAAGCAGTCCCCAGGACGCGCGTCGTCGCCGTCGTCGGCATTATTGCCGTAGTGCTCATCGGCCTGAACCTGCGTGCCGGGATTACCAGTGCCGCGGCCCTGTTCCACGAGCTGCAGCAGGTCCTGGGCTACGGGGCCCTGGTGGCATCGGTCCTGCCATCCATCCCACTACTGTGCTTCGCGGTGGCGGGCATGGGAACCTCGTGGTTGACCCGCCGCGTAGGTGTCGAAAAAGCCATTGCCATCGCCTTGGCCCTCCTGGCTGCGGGCTTGCTGGTCCGTGGCGTGCCGGTGACTGGCGCCCTGCTGGGCGGCACGGTCCTGGCCATGTCAGGACTGGCAGTGTGCAACGTGGCCATGCCGTCGTTCATCCGCGAGCACTATGCGGACCGCACGTCCATGATGACCGGCCTCTACACGTTCACCATGTCCGGCGGCGCAACCTTCGCCGCAGCGGTCAGCGTTCCCTTGGCACAGCAGCTCGGGTCGCCGTCCATGGGGCTGGCGGCCTGGGGCCTGCTGGGTGTCGCGGCGCTCCTCGGCTTCCTGCCCGTAGTCCTGCACACGCACCGGAACACCACCAAGACCGACCGCCCGCGCGTCTCCATGTGGCCACTGCTCCGCACGCGCCTCGGCATCCTGATCACCGCCATCTTCACCTTCCAGGCCTTCCTCGCATATGCCGTGATGAGCTGGTTCGCCTATATCCTCACCTCCCAAGGGCTGAGTGCCTCCGAAAGCGGCCTCCAGTTCGGCGTCATGCAGTTGGTTTCGGTGGCCGCCGGAATGATCCTCCTCGCTTTCGGCTCACGGCCCGGCATGCTCCGCCCCGCGCTCTACCTCGCAAGCAGCTCCACGCTGGTGGCCATCGCCGCCATGCTGTGGCTGCCGACGTCGATGGCCGTGGTGCCGGCTGTGCTGTTCGGCTTCGGCTTGGGCATCTTCCCGCTGGTTTTGGTGATCATCAGCCGAAGCGGAGGTTCGACGGCGGAAACCACCGCACTCTCCACCATCGCCCAATCGCTGGGATACTTGATTGCGGCAATCGGCCCCTTCGGGATGGGGCTGCTCCACAGCGCCACCGGCGGCTGGGTGTTGCCCATGAGCCTGCTGTCCATCGTGGCTGTGGCGCTCATGGTCACTTGCCACCTGCTCACCAGCAAGCGCACTGCCACCAAGACCGCACCGAGGACCGTATGACCCTGACGCCTTCCCACCGCCCGGCCCTGGCCGAGGAAATCACCGCGAAGCTGCGGGACATGATCAAGTCCGGCGAGTGGCCATTGCAGGAACGCATCCCGGCTGAACCCGAGCTCATGTCCACGTTGGGGGTTTCCCGAGGCACCCTCCGCGAGGCGATCAAAGCACTGGCGCACTCAGGCATGCTGGAAGTCCGCCGCGGTGACGGCACGTATGTGCGTGCAAACAGCGAGATGTCCGGGGCAGCCCAGCGCATGTACCTCGAGCACACGCAGGAACACATCGTGGAAGTCCGGCTTGGCCTGGACACCCAGGCTGCCCGTCTGGCCACCAAGCACGCCACCACGGAGGATCTGGCAGAGATGCGCCGGCTCCTTGCCGCCCGCCACGATGCATGGCTTGCGGAGGATTACCCTGCGTGGGCCAGCGCCGATTGGGAGTTCCACGAACGCGTCGCCCTGGCATCAGGCAATCCGCTGTTGCACCAGCTCTATGTGTCCTTTGGCGGCGTGTTCCACAACGACCTCTTGCGGCAGCAACGCAAGGGCGGCTTCAACGGCATTCCCCGTGAGGGCCACGACGAACTGGTAGACGCCCTGGAAGCGCGGGATCCCGACGCCGCTGTACGCAGCGTCTACCGGAATCTCGACTATTGCTCGGACCAAAACCCGCGCTAGCCCATCAATTACGGCGTGGTCTCGATCCCTGCCCCGGCCGCGTTCCTGAACCTGGCGTTGATCAGCACCACGTCACGGCCGGCCCGGTCCAGCAGGCTGGCAGCAACACTGGCGCGATATCCCGTGGCACAGTGCACCCAGATCCTGGCGTCCGGCAGCTCGGTGATCCTGCCGAGGAGCTCGTAGACAGGAACGTTCAGGGCGCCTTTGATGTGGGACGCCTCGAATTCCTCCGGGCGGCGCACATCCAACACCATGTCCTCCGGTTCCCTGCCCTTGAGGAGTGCAGCCCAGTCACCGTGCGGGTAGCTCGCCTGTGGAGACTCCGGCGCCAAGGCACCTATGTCCACGGCTCCGCCGTCAGGCCCGACGGCGGCATCCGGCCTTTCGATGCCGATCCTCGCCAGGTCCCGGATCGCTTTCTCCACCTCGTCGCGCGGTCCCAACAACGTGAGCGGTTGGTTCCACGGGATCACCCAGCCGAGGTAGCTGGTGAAGTTGTCCCCCTTCCCGTACTCGAAGCCCACGCTGCCGTGCAGATGGCTGTCCGCGAAAGCCACGCGGTTGCGCAGATCCACTACCCACTCCCCCGCCTTGAGACGCCTGTCCAGTTCCGTGGCATCCACGGAGTCCGGCACCTCCAGCTCCGCCGGACCAACACCGGCCGCGTTGAGGGGACTCATGTGGGCGTAGTACGCAGGGTAGGCCGTAATGTTCGCCAGTAACTCTGAGACGAAGTGGTCTTCATGGGGGTCCGTCAAGGCATGGTTGGTCCGGGCTTGCTCGCCGATCGTCGATGAATCCTGGTAGCTCGCGGGTCCGCTGGAACAAAACGAGCCGAATCCGTGGGTTGGGTAGAGTGCCGCGTCCGGGGGTGCCGCGTCCACCAGCCGACGGACCGAAGAATACTGTTTGTGGGCCAGCTTGGCGGTGTCGTGGGGTGACACCAGGTCCGTCCGCCCAACGGAACCGTAGAGCAAGCTGCCGCCTGAAAACACAGCCTCCGGACCGCCGTCGGGCGCGTCATCGCGGACCACGTATGAGAGGTGCGTGTGGGTGTGCCCGGGAGTGGCAACCACTTTCACCAACAGCCGGCCGACGCGGAGAACCTGGCCGTCGGAGACGGGGACGCGCGCAAATGACACCTCGTCCGCAGCGTTCACCCAGTACTCGGCTCCGTGCGCTTCAGCCAGGACGAGGCCGCCAGTGACGTAGTCGTTGTGAAGGTGGGTCTCGGCCACATGGGTGATCCGGACGCCGGCGTCGGCGGCTGCCGCTTCCACCCGGTCGATGTCCCGTTGCGGGTCGATCACCAGGGCGACGGCACCGTCGTGGACAAGGTAGCTCCGGTCCCCCAGCTGGGGCGTTTCAATGACGACGACGTCCATACCCCCACCTTAAAACAACGCGGGGTCACTTAGGGCCCATCCGGAAGCTCCGAATGGGCCCTAAGTGACCCCGCGTTGGTCTTAGACCTGTGCCGAGACTCCATCGCGGGAGATGTCGACCATGTCCTCACGCGGCACAACCTTGATGCGCTCACGCTGGACTTCGACGCCGTGGGAGCCGCCGGCTTCGGTGGCTGCTGCGCCGAGGGCGAGCTCGTGGGCATCCAGTGCCAGCCAGCCTTCCCAGCTGGTGAACTTCACGCCGCGGGCATCCAGCAGATCCACGACGGCGTCTGCCGCCGGGACCTCAGCCAGCGGCAGGTTTTCGCGGTCCTCCAGCAGGTAGGTGACGGTTTCCAGGGCATCGCCCTTGGTGTGGCCGATGAGGCCGACGGGACCACGCTTGATCCAGCCGGTCGCGTAGAGGCCCGGAACGTGCTGGCCGTCGGCGTCCAGGACGCGGCCGCCGTCGTTGGTCACGACGCCCTTCTTGTGGTCGAACTCGACGTCCGGCAGCGCCGAACCGAAGTAGCCGATGGCGCGGTACACGGCCTGGACCGGGTAGTCGATGAACTCGCCGGTGCCGCGGGCGTTGCCCGTGCCGTCCAGCTCGGTGCGCTCGAACTTGATGCCGGCAACCTTGCCCGGAGTCTCCGCGGAGTCGACGATCTCCACCGGGCTGTGCAGGAAGTGCAGGTGCAGGCGGCGGGAAGCCTTCAGCTCGGACAGGTCCTCGGGCTGCTCGGCGATCCAGTTGGTGAGAGTGCCGACCATGGTCTTGGTCTGGTTGTTCGTCTGGATCTGGCGGTCGGACTCTTCGTCGAACTCGAAGTCCTCGGCGTAGAGGATGATGTCGACGTCCTTGGAGTGCGAAAGCTCCCGGAGTTCCAGCGGGGTGAACTTGACCTGGGCCGGGCCACGGCGGCCGAAGACGTGGACGTCCGTGACCGGGGAATTCTTCAGGCCGGCGTAGACGTTGTCCGGGATCTCGGTGACCAGGAGGTCATCAGCGTGCTTGGACAGGACACGTGCCACGTCCAGGGCCACGTTGCCGTTGCCCAGGACGGCGATTTCCTTGGCGTCCAGGGGCCATTCGCGGGAAACGTCCGGGTGACCGTCGTACCAGGACACGAAGTCCGCGCCGCCGAAGGAGCCCTCAAGCTCGATGCCCGGGATGTTCAGGTCGGCATCCTTGATGGCACCGGTGGCGAAGATGATGGCGTCGTAGTGCTTGCGGAGGTCCTCGATGGAGATGTCCGTGCCGTAATCGACGTTGCCGAAGAAGCGGATGTCGCCGCGGTCCAGCACTTTGTGCAGGGCGTTGACAATGCCCTTGATGCGGGGGTGGTCCGGAGCAACGCCGTAACGGATCAGGCCGTAGGGGGCCGGGTAGCGGTCGAAGAGGTCGATGCTGACGTTGAGTTCGCCGCTCTTGACGGCCTCGCTCTTGGTCAGGATGTCAGCTGCGTACACGCCGGCGGGGCCGGAGCCGATGACGGCGACGCGGAGCGGACGGTCCGCAGAACCTACGGGGGTGCTAATTGACACGGCTGTGTTCCTTCTTCTTCTCAGTTACTGCGGACGCGGGGACGGTTGGGGGTGATGGTGCTGTAGTCGGCGGTCTTGAAATGCTGGGGCGCAAAGGGGCTGACCCGGACGACGTCGCCGATCACGATGACCGCTGGATTGGCCACACCCACGGCTTCCGCCTGGTCCGCAATGCTTCCCAAAGTGCCGATGGTGACGCGCTGGTCCGGCAAATACCCGTTCTCTACGATACCCACTGGAGTGTCCAAAGGCAGACCCGAGCCTGCCAGGGCAGCCGCGGAATCGCGCAATTGCGCCACTCCCATGAGCAACACCACAGTGTGATCGGGCCGTGCGGGAACTTCGGACAGCTCCTCGTGGCCGGTGACCACGCTGAAGCCCTTCGCCAGGCCGCGGTGGGTCACCGGGATGCCGGCGGCTGCCGGAACCGAAATCGCGGACGTCACGCCGGACACCACTTCAACCTCGACGCCGTTCTGCCGGCAAAATTCTGCTTCCTCGCCACCGCGCCCCAGGACGTAGGGGTCGCCGCCTTTCAGGCGGACCACACGATTGCCCTTCAGGGCTTCGTCCACGAGGATGCGGTTGATCTCGAGCTGCGGCACGGGATGGTGGCCTGGCGTCTTGCCGACCTCGATCACGCGGACGTCCGGCGCAAGCTCTTTGAGCAGCTCGCGGGGACCAAGACGGTCGGCAACAACGACGTCGGCCTGGCCCAGCAGGCGCCTGCCGCGGACGGTGATGAGTCCCGAGTCGCCCGGACCGCCACCGACCAGAGCCACAGAGCCGCCTGCGCCCGGCTTGCGGTGCCTGCGAAGCGGGAGGTCACCTGTTTCAAGGGCTGTGGCCACAGCGTTGCGCAGTGCCATGGCGCGGCGTGGGTCTCCTCCGGCGTTGATGGCAATCTTGACGTCGTCCACCACGGCCACGGCAGGCGTCCACGCGGCTGAAGCTTCGTGGTCGGAGGCGTTGACGCACCAGATGCGCTGCGCCTCGGCGTCGGCTGCCACCTGGGTGTCCACGGCGGATGTGCCGGTCGCCGTCTGGACGAACCAGACGCCGTCGAGGTCTGACGTGCGGTATTCGCGCGCTTCCCAGGAGAGGAGTCCCGAAGCGTCGAAGCCTTGAAGTGTTTCAGTGGCAATGGGAGCGACCACGGTGACTTTCGCACCGGCGTCGAGCAGCCCCTTGGCGCGGCGTTCCGCGACGGGGCCGCCGCCCACGACCAGCACCGGGCGGCCGAGCAGCCTCAGCGCGGTGGGGTAAATGTCCTGTATTGCCATGAAAAAACTGTAGGGCGGCGCCGTAATATGCTTCAAAGGCTCGGAAACAACCGGTAACGCTGGGTAATCCAACGTCACAAAAAGTCTGCAAAGGGCCCCGGGATCCGGCGGGCTAGAAGACGGACCACCCGGTGCGCGTGGTGAACTCGTCCAACGCGGCCACACCTGCCACGGAATTGCCGGAACGCCCCAGCCCAGGGCTCCACACGCTGATGGCGCACTTGTTCGGAACCACGGCCACGATTCCGCCACCAACCCCGCTCTTCCCCGGCAGGCCCACCCGGTACGCGAACTCCCCGGCGGCGTCGTACGTCCCGCAGGTGAGCATCACGGCGTTGATTCTCTTGGTTTGCGCCGGTGACAGCACCAGGGTTCCGTCGGCTCCCAGGCCGTTCGAAGCGAGGAACCGGGTCGCCAGCGCCAGGTCTTCGCAGGTCATGGCCAGGGCGCATTGCTTGGCGTAGGAGTCCAGGACATCATCGACCGGGTTCTCCAAGTTGCCGCAGCTGGCCAGGAAGTGGGCCAATGAAGCATTCCGGTGCCCTTTGCCCAGTTCGGACGACGCCACGACCTGATCCGTATCGAGGCCCGTATTTCCGGTTTCCTGGCGCATCAATTCCCGGACGGCGTGCGCAGCGTCGCCTGTCAGGCTCAGGAGCCGGTCCGTCACGACGATCGCACCGGCATTGATGAACGGATTCCGGGGAATGCCTTCCTCGCTTTCCAACTGGACCAGCGAGTTGAAGGGGTTGCCCGAGGGTTCGCGGAAGACGCGCTTCCAGATACGGTCGCCGTCGGAAGCCAGAACCAAGGCGAGGGCGAAGACTTTGGAGATGCTTTGAATGGAGAACTCCACATGGGCATCCCCGGCCGAAAACACCTCACCTTCCCGGGTAACCACCGAGATCCCGAACTGGTCCGGGTCTACGGATCCCAGCTGTGGAATGTAATCGGCCACCTTCCCTTGGCCAACGTGCGGTTGGACTGCGCCGACGATGTCTTCGAGGAGATTCTGAATGTCCATTGGAAACCTCTAATGTCTGGGTGCGTCCCGTCGTCGTTGACGTGACGCACAAGTGCTCCTGGGGTGCACGGCAACCGCGCACAGCGAGCAACACTACCGGCCTTTAGGGGCCGTCCGGATCACACTACGTGGTTGGCCTGCCATCCGAACGCCGGCGCTATGTGCTTGGCCACGTTTCCCAGGAGCTTGGCGTTGTATTCCACTCCCAGCTGGTTGGGTACCGTCAGCAGGACGGTGTCCGCAGCCTGGACAGCTGCGTCATTGGCCAGTTCGTCCGCAAGGGCGTCCGGCTCCCCGATGTAGCTCTTGCCGAACCTGGACAAGGCTCCATCGAGGATCCCTACCTGATCCTGGCTGTCCGCCTGGGCGCGGAGGCCGAAGTAGCGGTTGTCCTCAGCATCGACGATCGGGATAACACTGCGGCTCACCGAGACCCTGGGCTCAAAATCATGACCTGCAGCGGCCCAGGCTTCGCGGAACATCCGGATCTGTTCTGCCTGCAACTCATCGAAGGGCACGCCGGTGTCTTCAGTGAGGAGTGTTGAACTCATCAGGTTCATGCCCTGCTCGGCAGCCCACACAGCTGTCTTGCGGGTGCCGGCTCCCCACCAGATCCGCTGCGGAAGGCCCGGCGACTGGGGCTGGATGGGAAGCAAACCCGTCGCACCTCCGGAGTAGTGCGGATCGGCTTCGGCCACGCCGTGACCGGCGATTGCTTTGCGGAACAATGCTGTGTGACGCCGGGCCATGTCACCGCCGTCTTCACCATCGGCGGGGACATAGCCGAAGTTCGCGGCACCGTTCCGGGCAGGCTCGGGTGAACCACGGCTCACGCCGAGCTGCAGCCTGCCGTCACTGATGAGGTCCGTGGCGGCAGCTTCTTCGGCCATGTAGAGCGGGTTTTCGTAGCGCATGTCGATCACGCCGGTGCCCATCTCGATACGGCTGGTCCGAGCTGCGATGGCTGCAAGAAGGGGGAACGGCGAGGCCTGCTGGCGCGCAAAGTGGTGCACACGGAAGAACGCACCGTCGATGCCCGCTTCCTCCGCGGCGACGGCCAGTTCGATCGCTTGCTTCAGGGCCTCGCCGGCAGTGGGAACCAAGGAGCCGGGGACGCGGGCCCAATGGCCAAAGGACAGGAAACCGATCCGTTTGTTGTGCATGTCCGGAACAACGCTGACCGACGCGTGCTCATTCCTCAATCAGCACGGCGGTAATGCATGGCGACCGTGCCGTTACTCAAAGGCTCCGCCGAGACCAGCTCCAGGCGCCGGGTGGCGAGCAGTCCCTCGTGATACAAGGTGGGGCCATGGCCGGCGATGAAGGGATGGAGCAGGAACTTGTACTCGTCGATCAGGTTCAGCCGGTCCAACTCGGTGGCAAGCTTCCCGCTGCCGATCAGCACCCCCGCAGGAATCCTGTCCTTGAGCTCCTGGACCGCCGCTCGGAGGTCGCCCGTGACGTGGTGGCTGTTGGTCCACGGGTAATCACTTCGGGTAGCCGACACGACATACTTCGGTTTGGTTTCCAATGTCAGGGCCCACTCGCGCAGCGCCGGCGGGGCATCGATTTCCCCGCTGGCTACCAGCGGCCAGTAGCTTTCCATCATCTCGTACGTGGTGCGGCCCCAGAGCATCGCGCCGCTCCGGTCCAGGAGCCGGGTGAAAAGGGCGTGCGTTTCGTCATCGGCGATGCCCTCCCGATGGTCGACGCAACCGTCCAAGGTGACGTTGATGCTGAACGTTAGAAGGCCCATTTGCCGATTCTAGGGCTACCGGCAGATCGACGCAGCAGGGTCGAGGTGTTCCTTTTCGGGATTACCTGATTCGCCGGGTCAGGCAGTGTTCCGGTTGAGGCGCTGCACACTTTGAATGACTCGACGCATATACCCTCCAGGGGTATACTGGCCGTGTCCGGAGCAAAGGGAAGGAGCACAGGTAGACGTGTCCAATCGCCTGTCCTACCGGACTTTTGCGGCTTTTCGACGGCGGGCCTCACTCCTGCTGCTGGTGGCCGCGGTCATCGCCGGCATCTTCGGGATGCACGTGGTCAACGGGTCCCATAGCACGCACGCATCCACCGCAGCCGCAACGCTGCCGGCGGCCGCTGCGGCCCACCACACTCATGGCTCTGCGCAGCACCTTTCGCAGACTCCGCTTGCCGAAGCAGACAAATGCACGTCGGGAAGCTGCGCCTGCTCCCAGGCCGCCGGCGCCACGTGCACCCCTTCCCTGAAGACGGGTTCCCTCGCTGCATCGGCTCCCGGCGACGCCGTCGCCGCCGATTCCCCTGACCGGGGACATGACGAGCCCCAGCCATCCTGGTCCTATCAACCTGCAGGCCCCACCCCGGGGCAACTCAGCATCAGCAGGACGTAAGCACCGGACAGGGTCGCCGACTGGCAACCCTGCCGTACCCCCGACGCCCCAAAGCCTCGGGGCACTCATCTGCTTACCCTTGGCGGCATCAATGAGCCGCCTGAATTGGCAAAGGACCATTCACTGATGAATAAAACACGCTTTACTGTCACGGGGACTGCCCTTGCGGCCCTGATCGCGCTGGCCGGCTGCGCATCGACCCCCGGCTCCGATTCGATGCCCGGCATGGATCACGGGATGTCGGGACCCTCGGCCAGCCCTTCACCAGGCAACGGCTCCGCGGGCAGCTCTGATACAGCCCACAACGCAGCGGATGTCATGTTCGCCCAGATGATGATTCCGCACCACGCACAGGCCGTGGAAATGTCGGACGCGATCCTGGCCAAGAAGGATATTCCTGCGTCGGTGACGCAGTTGGCCGTTCAGATCAAGGCGGCCCAGGCACCCGAAATCCAGAAGATGACGGCCTGGCTGGAGGGCTGGAACATGCCCGTCATGGCGTCCTCCGGGCACGCAGGACACGGTATGGACGGCATGCTGAGCGAGGCCGAACTCCAGAAGCTCAAGGACGCCCAAGGTACGGTAGCGGCCAAGCTCTACCTGACCCAGATGATCACTCATCATGAAGGTGCGGTGGCCATGGCCAAGACCGAGATCGCTCAGGGCAAATATCCGGAGGCAATCCAGCTGGGACGCGACATCGTGACGTCGCAGGAGCGGGAGATCCAGGACATGAAGGGGCTGCTGGCCGGTCTCTAACGCGCGGTAACGTCAACGCCCGACGGCGGGAGGCCGCCGTCGGGCGTTCCGAACAACAACGCTCTCGGAGTTAGCGCGAGCTGCCTGCCAGCAGACCCCTGCGCTGCAGGAGGCGCTTCTCGATCGGCCCGAACACCAGGAGCTCGATCAGGATGCCCACGAACAGGATCAACAGGATCGCGGCCATGACGATAGCCATATCGGACAACGCGCGGCCCTGGTCAAGGAGCGAGCCCAGGCCGAAGCCGATGGTGCCACCCACAGCAATGATTTCGGCGGCCATCAGTGAGCGCCAGGAGAAGGCCCACCCTTGCTTCAAGCCACCGATGTACCCGGGAAGGGCCGCGGGAAGGACGATCTGCAGCGCCATCTGGAGCCGGTTCGCACCAAGGACGGTTCCAACGCTGCGGTACTGCGGCGGGATCTGGTCGACGCCGGAGATGAGCCCGTTGATGATGGACGGGATGGCGCCCATGAGGACCACAAAGTACACGGTTGCGTCCGTCAAACCGAACCAGATGATGGCGGCGGGAACCCAGGCCACTGACGGCAACACCTGAAGACCGGAAATCAGCGGACCGAAGGCACGCCGCAGAGGCGCAACCTGGGCAAGCAGCAAGCCCACGGGCGTGGCGACGACGACCGAGATCAGGAAGCCAACCAAGCCGCGCTGCAACGAAGTCCACACGGATTCCTGGACTTTGCCCTCACTCCACAGGACCACAAGCTGGTTGAGCACATCGAGAGGACCGGGAACCTGGTCACGGCGCTTGAGGCCCAGCGACACGTAGAACTGCCAGGCGAGGATGAGGACCACCAGCGCCACGACGGGGAGGAGGACACGCTTCCAGTCGATGCCTCGCTTGCTCCCGACGTCTGACTGGAGGTTGTCCAAACCTGCTTCGAGGTCGCGGAGATCCGAGGCATTGCCCTTCAGCGACGGCGACGTGATGTGTTCTTTGGATTCAGTCACGGGAAGGGTCCGCTCTTCGGTGGTGATGGGGTTACTTGGCATGGCGGCGGATCTCCTCGCGAAGGCGTCGGGTAATGACACCGGTCAACTCCCCGGCACGGCCGGCGTCGGTCCGGTGTTCCTCGGTGACTTCCCATTCGGCCACCACACGACCCGGACGCGACGAAAGCAACAGCACGCGCTGGCCCAGGCGAACGGCTTCACGGACGTTGTGGGTCACGAACACGATGGTCCGGCCGGTTTCCTTCCAGATGCGCTCAAGCTCATCGTGGAGGAGGTCCCGGGTGATGGCGTCCAAGGCGGCAAAAGGCTCGTCCATCAGCAGCAGTTGCCGGTCCTGTGCCAGTGAACGCGCCAAGGCCACGCGCTGCCGCATGCCGCCGGAGAGCTCGTGGGGACGCTTGTCCCCCGCGCCGCCCAAGTGCACGAGTTCCAGCAGTTCGTTGGCGCGTTCCCGACGTCCCGCCTTGGTGCTGGACTTGTCGGCCAACTGCAGCGCAAGCTCGATGTTTCCCCGCGCGGTCAACCACGGGAACAAGGACGCGTCCTGGAACATGAAGGCGGCACCATCGCTGGGTACTTCAAGAGCGCCCGACGTCGGCTTCTCCAGTCCCGCCATGATGTTCAGCAGGGTGGACTTGCCGCAGCCGGACGCGCCGAGGAGGGCAACAAACTCGCCCTGCGCGATGGTGGCGTTGACGTCGTCCAGCACCGGGGCGCCGTCGCCGAAGCGTTTGCCCAGGTTCTCGAGTACGACTGGCATGGTCCCGTCCTTCGTGTTGATTGGTAGAGCTGATGTGCCTAAGGGCCGGTCCGCTCCCCATGAGAATCGCATGGGGAAGCGGACCAGCCCGTTACTGCTTAGTCCTGGCCAAGACCCGCGGCGGAAGTCTTCTTGCCTTCAACCTCGTTCAAGGTGCGGAGGTCGAAGATGCCGTTGATGTCGGCGGTCTTGGTGGTACCCGCGTCCACGCCGTCCTGGAGCAGCTTCTTGTACGTCCCGGCGAGCGGGTCAGTGGTGAACTTGATGTTCTGCAAAGCACGCTCAATGACATTCGCCGGAAGTGGCTTGCCTGCCGTGTCCTTGAGGACTGCGTTGATGGTGGTGGCCTTCTCTTCAGCCGAGGCCGAATTGAGCCAGTTCACGGATTCCACGTGGCCCTTGAGGAGTGCCTTGACGGTTTCCGGGTGTTCGGCGGCGAACTTCTTGTTCACGATCAGGATGGTGGTGGTGAAGTCACCGTTCTCCCAGAGGTCCTTCTCGTCAACCAGGACCTTCGCTCCTGCTTCGAGGACCAAACGGGAGGCCCACGGCTCAGGCAACCACGCGCCGTCGAGCTTTCCGTCCTGGAAGAGCTTCAGCGACTGGGCGTTTTCGGTCGGGTTGATGTTGACGTCGCCGCTGCCGTCCGTGTTGGTCTTGAATCCCTGGTGACCCAACCAGGCGCGCAGTGCAACGTCCTGGGTACCGCCGAGCTGGGGCGTGCTGAGGACCTTGCCCTTGAGGTCGGCTGCGGAGTTGATCTCCGGCTTGACCACGAGCTGGGCGCCGCCGGATGCTGCGCCGGCGATGATGCTGATGGACTCGCCGTTGCTCTTGACGAAGGAGTTGATGGCCGGGTTCGGGCCGATGTAGGTGGCGTCGATGGCTCCGGCGTTCAGGGCTTCGATGGCGGCGGGGCCGGCGTTGAAGATCTGGGTGGTGAGCTTGGTGTCGCCGAGGTTCTTGGCGAAGATGCCCTTGCTGGTACCGACCAGGGCCGGACCGTGCGTGACGTTGCTGAAGTAGCCGAGCTTGAGCTCCGCCGCGGGTGTGGTGGCGGGGGCCGGCGCAGCCTGGTTGCTGTTGGAAACTGCGGAGGCCACTGCCGCGCCTGCACCGATCAGCAGCACGAGGCCGACGGCCAGGGCGATCTCGATGGTGCGGCGGCGCTTGGGCTTGGGTGCGGTCTCACCGGCGACGATGCGGGTGGTACCGGAATCGGGTTTCTGTGACTCGGGTGTGTTTGCCATGGGGGGTCCTTATGAGAAGTGGGATGCGAAAGGGGGCGAAGATCAGGCCCCGTGACATCGCCCGTGTTGGGCAAGGAAGGACCATTCCGGAGAGGTCATGCCTTCACAGTAGGGACTGTCATATTTCCGCTTCAATCCCGCAGAAACCAAGGTTCACGAAGGTTCACGTGGCGTCATATTCGCCGCAAGCTCTTCAATGTCGCGCGGAGTTGTGCGGCAGCAGCCACCTATGAGATGGGCTCCACGATGCCGCCAGTCCGCAGCGTTGCCCGCCAGCGTGCCGCCGCCCTGGACACCCTGGGACGGTCCCCACGTTTTCGTCACGGCATCGTAGGTCTCACCCGAATTCGGGTACGCCACGAGTGGTTTGCCGGAGGCCTGCTGAAGGTTGCCCAGCGCATCCGACACCAGTTCCAGCGGCACGCAGTTAATGCCGACGGCGGCCACGCGCGGTTCCGCGCTGAGCAGCGCAGCCACCTGCTCCAGCGGCGTTCCGTCACTGATGTGGCCGCTGTCCCGCAGCGTAAACGTAAACCAGGCTTCGACGTCGAACTCCGCCACGAGCGCCAACAGCGCCTCTGCTTCGGCGTACGACGGCAGCGTCTCACAGGCCAGGAAATCCGCGCCGGCCGCTAC
Source organism: Paenarthrobacter sp. C1 (assembly GCF_049315185.1). NCBI lineage: Bacteria > Bacillati > Actinomycetota > Actinomycetes > Micrococcales > Micrococcaceae > Paenarthrobacter > Paenarthrobacter sp. C1. The sequence goes on from NZ_CP186052.1 coordinate 3,620,644, forward strand.
CAGCGCCGCGATCCGTGGCCGGTGGAAATCCTGGAATTCCGCGGCGGAAAGCGTGTAATCGCCCCGGTACTCGGAGCCGTCGGCAAGGTAGGCGCCGTACGGTCCAACGGATCCGGCTACCAGCATTGGCCCATTCGCAGAACCCTCCGCCAAGGCTTCCTGTCGCGCCTCATCGGCCAAGCGGACGCTCAATGCCACCAGTTCCAATGACTCCGGAACGGAAAGCCCGCGCCGCGCGAAGCCCTGTGGGGTCGCCTGGTAGCTGGCTGTGATGGCTACGGAGGCACCGGCGTCGAAGTAGTCGCGGTGGACCTGTTTGATCAGGTGCGGCTGTTCCAGCAGGACCTTGGCAGACCACAGGGCATCTTCCAGATCGCAGCCGTGGGCTTCCAGTTCGGTGGCCAGCGCTCCGTCCAGGACCAGGTCTGTGCCTGCCTCAAGGAGGGTGCTGAGTGTGGTGTTCTGTGGCATGGGTCCTTCCCCGGTAAAAGAAAACCGCAGCTTGTTCGTCGGTCACGCCTTACAACGTGAGGGTCGCGAACAAGCTGCGGTTTGTGACTACGTATGACCCTAAATGACGTAACGTTCGTCCTCGTGGTCGCCCGGGTGGTCCTTGACCAGACCGGCGGCCAGCGTGTTGCCGTCAATGGGGTCGATCACCAGGAATGCGCCGGTGCGGCGGTGGTGCAGGTAATTTTCCAACGGCAAAGCAGCGGCGAGCCGAAGCTGGGCATGCCCGATGTCGTTCAGTTCCAAGGTGCTGGTGGGCTCTACGGTGAAGGTAGCCAGGTCCAGCTTGCCGGTGACGTTGCGGACCAGGGCCTGGACCGTGCGCGTACCGTGCTTCACCAGGACCTTCTGGCCTTCGCGCAGCGGCTTCGGTGACAGCCAGGCCAACGATGCGTAGAGGTCGGCGGAGCTTTCGCGGACAGTCCCGGCAGCGGCGATGGTGTCACCACGGGCGATGTCGATCTCGTCAGCCAAGCGGACGGCCACGGACTGTGGTGCCGCAGCTTCCTCCAACGACTGGCCGGCGAAGTCGATGCCGACCACCGTGGTGATGCGCGGTTCGTGGCCGGGGCTGATGACGGACACTTCGTCGCCTACCTTCACGGAGCCTTCCGTGATCTGGCCTGCGTAGGCCCGGTAATCGCGGTAGGCCTCTACGTCGAGCCCGCCAGCCACAGCATCAGGAGCCAAGGCCCCCTGCGGACGGATGACCAGTTGTACCGGGAAGCGGAAGCTCTCCAGTTCGGCTTCGAGCTCATCGGCGGCCGGAAGGGTTTCGAGGACCTCCAGCAGCGCAGGGCCGGTGTACCAGGGGGTACGGTCCGAGCGGTCCACTACGTTGTCGCCATCCAGGGCGGACACCGGAACCACGAAAAGATCGGTCACCCCGCCCGCATTCGAATCGTCACGACCAAGGCCAAGCTCACGGCCGACCTTCTGCACATCAGCCTCGATGTCGCGGAACACCTGCTCGCTGAAGTCCACCAGGTCGATCTTGTTGACCGCCACGATGACGTGGGCAACGCGCAACAACTGCAGCACGGAGAGGTGCCGGCGGGTCTGCTCCAGCACACCCTTGCGGGCGTCAATGAGCACGACGACGGCATCCGCAGTGGACGCGCCGGTCACCGTGTTCTTGGTGTACTGAACGTGGCCGGGGCAGTCGGCAAGGATAAAGCTGCGGCGGTCCGTTGCGAAGTACCGGTAGGCCACATCGATGGTGATGCCCTGCTCACGCTCGGCGCGCAGGCCGTCTGTCAGGAGGGCGAGGTCGATTCCGCCCTTCTCCCCACCGAAGCCGCGGTCGGCAGAGGTGCGGGCGACGGCGTCGAGCGTGTCGGCAAGGATCGCCTTGGAATCGTGAAGGAGGCGTCCCACCAGAGTGGACTTGCCGTCGTCGACCGATCCGGCAGTGGCGAAACGGAACAGGGTTGTGGGCAGGGCTGTTTCCAGCCCGGCAGCCAATGTTTCGGTGCTCATTTAGAAGTAGCCGTCCTTTTTGCGGTCTTCCATGGCGGCCTCGGAGATGCGGTCATCTGCCCGGGTGGCGCCACGTTCTGTCAGGGTGGAGGCAGCGACTTCAACTACGACGTCGGCCACGGTGCGTGCGTCGGACTCGACCGCACCTGTGCAGGACATGTCGCCCACGGTCCGGTAGCGGACCAGTTTGGTGATGACGTCCTCGTGGGGCAGCGGCTGGGAAACTTCGCCCACTGCACGCCACATGCCGTCGCGGGCGAAGACTTCACGCTCGTGGGCGTAGTACAGGCTGGGAAGTTCGATGTTCTCGCGCTCGATGTAGCGCCAGATGTCCAGCTCGGTCCAGTTGCTGATGGGGAACGCACGGACGTGCTGGCCCACCGTGTGGCGGCCGTTGTACAGGTTCCAGAGTTCGGGACGCTGGTTGCGCGGATCCCACTGGCCGAATTCGTCACGGAGGCTCAGGATGCGCTCCTTGGCGCGGGCCTTGTCCTCGTCGCGACGGCCACCACCGAAAACGGCGTCGAACTTGTTGCGCTGGATCGCGTCCAGCAGCGGGACGGTCTGCAGCGGGTTGCGGGTGCCGTCGGCACGCTCAGCCAGTTCGCCGCGGTCGATGAACTCCTGCACCGAACCGACAACCAGCTTCAAACCGAGGCGCTCAACGGTGCGGTCGCGGAAGTCGATGACCTCCGGAAAGTTGTGGCCGGTATCGACGTGCAGCACCGGGAAAGGGACCTTGCCGGGCCAGAACGCCTTGGTGGCCAGGTGCAGCATAACCACGGAGTCCTTGCCGCCGGAGAACAGCAGCGCAGGCTTCTCGAATTCGGCAACTACCTCACGGATGATGTGAATTGCTTCGGACTCGAGGGTGTCCAGTGAGCTCAGGCGCTCAGCTGAAGGGCCGCCGTGCCCGCTTCGCGATGCCCGCCACGCCGCGGCGGCCCCTTCAGCTTCGCTCTGCAACTGGTTCAACTCGAGGTCCTCGCTGGTTGTTTGAGTGCTCATGTGTGTAGTCCGCATTCTGTCTTGTCGGAACCTGCCCAGCGGCCGGCTCGGGGGTCTTCGCCCGGGGCCACTTTGCGGGTGCAGGGCTGGCAGCCGATGGACGGGTAGCCCTGGCTCAGGAGGGGGTTGACGGGGAGGATGTTGTCCTCGGAGTACTCCAGCAACTGATCGAAGGACCAGTCCACCATCGGGTTCACCTTGACCAGGCCGAAACCTTCATCCCAAGTGACCACCGGTGTGTTGGTGCGGGTGGGGGCTTCATCGCGCCGGACGCCGGTGAACCACACCTCATAGCCGGACAGCGAGCGGCGCAGCGGCTGGACCTTGCGCAACGCGCAGCACTGTGCGGCGTCCCGGGCGAACAGATCCTTGCCCAGCAGGCGGTCCTGCTGTTCCACGGTGTTCTCCGGCAGGACGTCCACGACGTTGACGCGCAGGTTGGCAGCTACTTCGTCGCGGGTCTCGTAGGTTTCCTTGAAGTGGTAGCCGGTTTCGAGGAACAAAACGTCGACGCCGGGAAGCTGGTCCGCGACCATGGCCGGCAGGACGGCGTCGGCCATGGAGCACGCCACGGTGATGGCCGGCAGTTCGAAGTTCCGTGCCACCCAGGCGATTGCCTCCTGAGCCGTGGCGTTCCAGCCAAGCTCCGCGGCACCGGCTTCGGCCAGTGCCTTGAGCTCTTCCGGAGACCGCAGGGTACGCGCTGCCGGAAGCGTTTGGGGATCTGTCATTGGAGGTCTCCTTCATCTGCGGAGTGTGCCCACTCGGCGAAGGTCTGGCCCTCGGCGCCGACGGCGACGAACTTGCGGACCACGCGCTCCACGTAATCGGGCAGGTCTTCCACCGTGACCTTGAGGCCGCGGACGGTGCGTCCCAAACCGGCTTCCTCGCGCTCGTTGTTGGCCAGCCCGCCACCGAGGTGGACCTGGAAACCCGGGGTGGGGTCGCCGTCGGGCGTTGGCAGCATCATGCCCTTCAGGCCGATGTCGGCCGTCTGGATACGTGCGCAGGAGTTCGGGCAGCCGTTGATGTGGAGGGACAGTGCCGAGGGCAGCTGCTTGGTCTCCACGAGGTCGGCCAAGCGGCGTTCCAGCTCGGCGATGGCGGTAGCTGCCGTGACCTTGGTTTCGACGATGGCCAGCTTGCAGAACTCAATGCCCGTGCAGGCAATGGTTCCGCGGCGGAACACGGACGGGCGGGCGGACAGACCCAGGGTGTCCAGTTCAGCGATGAGCGGCTCCACCTGCTCCTTGGCCACGTCCAGGATGACGAGCTTCTGGTGGGGAGTTGTGCGCAGGCGGTAGGAACCGTGCTTTTCCAAGGTGTCGGCCAGCGTCACCAGTGCCTCGCCGGACGTGCGTCCCACGGTGGGGGTCACGCCGATGAAGAACTTGCCGTCCTTCTGCTCGTGCACGCCGATGTGGTCACCCGGGGCGTTGGGCTTGGGCGCGGCAGGGCCGTCCGGAAGCTTGAAGCCAAGGTATTCGTCTTCGAGGATCTGGCGGAACTTGGCCGGACCCCAGTCGTTCATGAGGAACTTCAGGCGGGCCTTGGTGCGCATCCGGCGGTAGCCGTAGTCACGGAAGATGCTGGTGACGCCCAGCCATACTTCAGCGGCGACGTCGGCGGAAACGAACACCCCCAGGCGTTCGGCCAGGCGGGGGTTGGTGGACAGGCCGCCGCCAACCCAGAGGTCGTAGCCGGCGCCAAGCTCAGGGTGGACAACGCCCACCAGGGCGAAGTCGTTGATCTCGTGCACGACGTCCTGGGACGGGTGGCCCGTGATGGCGGTCTTGTATTTACGCGGCAGGTTGGCGAGCTCGGGGTCGCCGATGAAGCGCTCCGCGAGTTCGTGGATGAGCGGCGTGGGATCGATGATCTCGTCCTTGGCGATTCCCGCAACCGGGGAGCCGAGGATGACGCGCGGGACGTCGCCGCAGGCTTCCGTAGTGGACAGGCCGATGCCCTCCAGGCGGCGCCAGATTTCCGGCACATCCTCCACGCGGATCCAGTGCAGCTGGATGTTCTGGCGGTCCGTGAGGTCGGCGGAGCCTCGGGCGAAGTCCACGGAGATCTGGCCGATAACGCGCAACTGCTCGGTGGTGAGCGCACCGCCATCGATGCGGACGCGCAGCATGAAGTACTTGTCTTCGAGCTCGTGCGGCTCCAGGGTGGCGGTCTTGCCGCCGTCGATCCCGGGCTTGCGCTGCGTGTAGAGGCCCCACCAGCGGAAACGGCCATGCAGGTCGGTTCCGTCGATCGAATCGAAGCCTTCCTTGGAGTAGACAGACTCAATCCGCTCACGGACGTTCAGGCCGTTGTCTTCCTGCTTCCAGGTCTCGTTGGCGTTGAGCGGCGCAGTGCCGTCAACCTTCCACTGGCCATGGGGCTTGGCCGCCGGGCGGGTGCGTGCTGGGCGCGAAGGGACTGCGGCGTCAGCGGACGCACCGGCTACAGCTGTATCTGTCATACATCGACTGTAGGTCTGGCCAGATTTCGCCAGCAAAGGTCCGGAAATGTTGAGTCACCTAGGGAAACATTTCGTCACGAACACGCCAGCGGCCTTGTTCCGGACAGCCTGATATGCAGGTCCCCGAAGGGCGGTTTTCCTTGCAAACAAAGGTTAGGAGAGGCTTTCCAACACAGCGTCGTAGCGTTCCAAGGCAATCTCGGCCAGAACCTTCGACGGAAGCAGCGGAGCCGCAACTACGTCGGCACCGGCCTTCGCCAATTGGTCATGGAAGTAGCCGGTGGCCAGCAGGTAGGAGGCAATGAAGACCCTGCCGTGGGAGCCGCTCGGATCGTTGGCGAGTTCGGCACGCAGGGAGGCGACGCCGTCGGGCACGTTGGGCTGGGCGCTGGCACCATAGGCGACCCGCACCTTGTTCGGCAGCAGCTCCCCCAGCAGGCGAGCCTGCTCCTCCGAGTCCACCGATCCGTCCGGCAGCGACGAGCCCGCGGCAGCCAGCAGGACGCCGTCGTTCTCTTCCAGTCCCGAGGCGCGCAGATGAGTGGCCAGCAGTTCGGCAAGCCGGGGATCCGGGCCCAGCGGCCTGGCGGCCACGACTTCGGGCCGGCTCTTGATCGCCTTGGGCACGTCGACCTTGATGTGGAAGCCGGTGGACAGCAGGAGTGGCACGACGACGGCGGCAGTCCCCTCGGGCAGGCCCTCCACCACGCCGGACAACTCGGGTTCCTGGACGTCGACATAGGCCTCCAGGACCTGGAGTCCGGGACGGAGTTCCTCGATCTCGGCCATAACCCGGCGAATGGCCGCCTGGCCCTCAGCGTTGCGGGTTCCGTGGGCGCAAGCGATCAAAACGGGGCTGTTCATGGGAGCTAGCGTAACGTTGAGCCAGCACCTGTTGTGAAGCACGTTAAGAAAGAACCAGTCCACTTGATTTCCATTGACATTGTTCTTCTCTGGCTTGACCTCATCGGCGTGTTCTTTTTCGCGGTTTCCGGGTCGCTGTTGGCCGCCCGGAAGCAGTTCGACTTTGTTGGCTCCATACTGCTTGCCTCCATCGCTGCCTTGGGCGGCGGCGTGATCCGCGACATCGTCATCAATGCCGGGCCTCCCATAGCCTTCACGAATCCCGCCTATCTGGCGCCGCCGCTGCTCGCAGCCATGCTGGTCTACTACCTGTTTTCCTCCGTCCAGCGCTTCACCTCGCTTTTGACGTTGTTCGACGCCGGCGGACTCGCCTTGTTCTGCATTACCGGAACGCTCAAAGCCATCAGTGCCGGCATGAACCCCGTGGCTGCGATCTTGCTGGGTGTGACCACGGGCGTTGGCGGTGGTTTGCTTCGCGACATCACCGCCAACGAGATCCCCACCCTGTTCAACAACCGCGACATCTATGCACTGCCTGCCTTCGTAGGTGCTGGCTTGACCACGTTGATGTGGCATCTGGGGCTCTTCAGCGGGCTCACTGCTTGTGTCATTGCCGGTGTCGTTTTCGCGTTCCGGGTGACGGCCTGGCGACGCAGCTGGTACGTGCCGTTGGCTGTCCGGGGATGGCACCGTGCCGGTACTGGTGGGGGCGCAATTTCGGGTCCCCGGGATTAGCTAGGATAAGAGCATGACTGACATGTTCCTCGAGAAGTTCCGCGCGCTGGTCCCAAAGTATCTCGAGGATGAATGGCAGGAAGAAGACGGCCTCACGCCCGACGAACTGGACGACGCCCTCGCTGAACACTCCTTCACCATCCCGTTGGTCCTTCGCGAGTTCTACCTTGCTATCGGCGGTTGCGAGGACCTCATGGAGGCGTACCACTACTTCTGGGACCCCGAGGAACTTGAAGTCGATGACGAAGGCTTCCTCATGTTCCTTGAGGACGAGGACGAACAGTTCACTTGGGGCTTCCGCACCGCCGACCTCAGCATCCCGGATCCCATCGTCTGGCGCCGCAACAATGCCCGCGGCCAGTGGAAGAGCGAGGAAGGCACGTTCTCCGAGTTCGTCTTCGACATGTTCGAGTGGGCTTTCAACGACGACGAGGACTAGGTCCTTTTTCAGGGCGCCCCCGTGGCTTCCTGACCTTGTTTGAACGACGCGCAGCCCCTATGCAACCTTGATTGATTGCATAGGGGCTGTTTTGCGTTGAAAGAAGGTCACAAAGCCACGGGTTTCCGGGCTTAAACGGAATGGCCCCGGCTCGCTGCAACGTTACGAGTCATACGCTGCACCGAACCGGGACCACAATCTCCGTTCGCATCAGACCCACCGGAGGCATTTAGTGGATCCGTGAATAGCTTATGACAATCCTGTCACAAGCGCAACTCTTGGCGTCAACGTAAATTCAAAGATGCCGTTGCATTTTTACGGCCCGGTGTAGTTATCCACATAGGCCGAAAAGCAGGCTCTGGTGCGTCTCCAACGCCGCAACCATAGCCTGATGGACCTCACCCAATTCCTCCGATCCAGACTCGGCGCGGCCAGAACCGCAGACTTGAAGCGGGCCGGGTTCTCTGAACGAACACTGGCATCGGCGTTGAGCAACGGGGTGATCACCCGATTGCAGCGAGGCGTCTACGTCACCAAAGGAGCAGACCCCGACGTCGTAGCCGCCTTTCGCGCGAATGGCCGCCTGACCTGTATCTCGGCAGCGAGGTTCTACGGCCTTTGGGTACTTCGCGAACCAGAAACTTTGCACTTAAGCTGCGGCAACGGTCTGCCCAACCCGCGGGTTGTTGACCACGCCGGCGTGACCCATCCCCCGCATCCCTATCTACCTGTTGCAGGCGTGGCTGACGTTCTCATTCACGCCCTTCGTTGCCGGCCGGAGCTGGAGTCCCTGGTCATGGTCCAGAGTGCTGTGAGCCAGGCGCTGCTCAGCCCGGATTATCTAAGGTCCAAATTGGCGGGTCCCCGCAATGGCCGGGCGCGGGCTGTTGTGGGGTTGGTCCTTCCCAGGGCGGATTCTTTGCTGGAAGTCCTGGCTCATGTCCACTTCACCAGGGCAGGACTCAGGGTGAAGATGCACGTGCAGCTACCCGGAGTTGGTGAAGTCGACTGCCTGATCAACGATTGCCTGGTGATCGAGCTGGACGGCGGTACCCACTTGGAAGGCAGGCAGGTTAAGAAGGACCAGTACCGGAACAACGCCAGCATGCGTGGCGGGCTGCTGGTTCTCCGCTATTACTACTCCGACGTCGTCCACCATCCGGGGAAGATGGTGGCTGAAGTGCTCATCGTGCTGGGTAACAGGGAAGCCGGGCACTTCGGACCGTCGCGGTGGACACCAAAGTGGGTGCCGGCGTCGTGATTCGACCGTCTGCCGTGGCGACCCGAGCTGCTTTGGAACGAAAACGGCCGCTTTGCAACCCGAAAAGGGTGCAAAGCGGCCGTCAAGCGCCAAAAGCGGGTCAGGAAGCCACGCCCAAGAAGACTTAGCTGCTGCGGTCCACCACTGCGTGGGCGAAGTTGGTCAGTGAATCCTTCACCACACCCTCCGGCAGCGGAGCCAGGGCAGCAACGGCCTCGGCGGACCACTGGCGGGCGATCTTCCAGGACTCGTTCGTGACCGGGTGCTCGCGCAGGCCGGCCACGGCCTCAGCCAGTGCCGAATCGGAGGAGAGGTCACCGTCGATCAGTTCAAGGAGTTCGGCAGCGGAGGTATCCCCTGCGGCAGCATCGCGTCGCAGCAACAGGACGGGCAGAGTGGGTACGCCTTCGCGGAGGTCGGTGCCCGGGGACTTTCCGGACTTGACCTTCACCCCGGTGACATCGATGACGTCGTCAGCCAGCTGGAAGGCGACGCCCACCTTTTCGCCGTACTCCACCAACAGGTCTTCAAATGCCTCATCAGCGCCGGCGAAGATCGCACCCAGCTGGCCGGACGCCGCTACGAGTGAACCGGTCTTGTCGGCGATGACGGACAGGTAGTGCTCTACGGGATCTTCGTCCTCGCGGGGCCCCACGGTTTCGTGCAGCTGGCCAAGGCAGAGGCGTTCGAAGGTGCGCGCCTGGATGCCGAGTGCACGGGAGCCGAGCTCGGAAACCAGGATGGAGGCGCGGGCGAAGATGAGGTCACCGGTAAGGATGGCCACGGAGTTGCCCCAGACCTCGTGGGCGGTGGGAGCTCCACGGCGGAACGGGGCGGAGTCCATCACGTCATCGTGGTAGAGCGTCGCGAGGTGCGTGAGCTCAACAACCACGGCTGCCTGGACAACCTCGGGCCGGGAAGCATCGCCCAGGTGTGCGCACAGCAGGGTGAGCAGCGGACGGATCCGCTTGCCACCGGCTTCCACCAGGTGCCGCGACGTCGCGTCAGCCAGGGGGTCCGAGTTGGAGATGGCTTCGCGAAGCTTCTTCTCCACCCGGGCAAGGTTGTTGGTGATGGCAGGGCCAAGCTCGGCGTCGCCTGCAATGGCAGCAAAACCTGCGGGCAGCTGGAGGCCCGTCGCAATTGCCGTGGTGTTCAAGGAAGGCTCGGTGGAGTCCGGCAAGCCGTGCCCGGCATGCGTCCAGCTGTGTTCGGCAGAGTTCGTCACGGGTTAACCCTAACTAGTTGTTGCGGAAACCGCGGTGTCGGAGCCTGCCGGCGTCACAGCGCGGGCAGAGGAACTGTTGGACGTTGCCGGAACCAGCATCTCGAGGACCCGGATCACGCGGTCTTCGAAGCCCTTCGCGGACGGGTCGGTCAGGTTCGCGAGCATGCGCACTACAAAACGCATCAGCACGGGAATCGGCATACCGGTGCGCAGCGCGAGCTTCATCACCGCGGGCTTGCCAATCAAGGAAGCAAAGAGCCTTCCCAGCGTGAAGTGCGATCCCCACTGGTCCCGCACATAGTCCGCATACCGGGAAAGGTGCGCGTCGGCGTCGTCGACGGTCCACCCGGCTGAAGCCGAGCGGGAGGAGGCGTCGATGATGAACTCAGCGGCGAACCGGGCCGACTCCATTGCGTAGGAAATGCCTTCGCCGTTGAACGGGGACACCATGCCGCCGGCGTCGCCCAGCAGAAGCAGCCCGGGCGAGTAGTGCGGCGTGCGGTTGAAACCCATCGGCAGCGCCGCGCCGCGGATTTCCCCCACCTGGTTTTCAGGGGTGAAACCCCACTCCGAGGGCATACCGGCGGTCCATTCGCGCAGGACCTGCTTGTAGTCGAGCTTGCCGAATTCCTTGGACGAATTCAGGATGCCCAGGCCGACGTTGGACGTGCCGTCGCCGACGCCGAACACCCAACCGTAGCCGGGCAGTGGCTTGCCGGACTTGCCGGGGAGTTCCAGCCAGCCTTCCATCCAGTCGTCTTCATGGCGGGGGGACGTGAAGTAAGTGCGCACGGCGACGCCCAGCGGGCGGTCGTCACGCTTGTGCATACCCAGCGAGACGGCGGTTCGCGTCGAGTTTCCGTCGGCGGCGAGTACGACGTCGGCGTGGAAGTCGCGCGTTTCGCCCGTCTTGCGTCCGGACTCGTCCAGGATTGAAGCGCGGACTCCGATGACACGTCCGTCATCGGCGGTCAGTGCGGACGTGACGCTGTGGCGTTCCAGCACCACCGCACCGGCCGACTCGGCGTGGCGGGCAAGGTCCTCGTCGAAGCCAAGGCGGGTGCGGATCAGTCCGTAGGTGGGGAAATCCGCAACTTCGGGCCAGGGCAACTCGATGGTGCGACCACCGGCGATGAGGCGGAGGCCCTTGTTGCGACGCCACCCTTCCTCAACAGCGTGGGGCAGGCCGAGCTTCTGGATCTCGCGAACAGCCCGCGGGGTGAGGCCATCGCCGCAGACCTTCTCGCGGGGGAACGACGTCTTTTCCAGCACCGTGACGTCGATGCCCGCTTGGGCGAGGTAATACGCGGCTGTGGACCCGGCCGGGCCCGCGCCAACAATCAGTACTTTCACGTCGTCCTAAGTCAGCAGGCAGTACGGAGCTAGCCGGCCTGGTGGCGCGGCTTGATTTGGCGTCGCAGCTTGGCAACGGGAACACTTTCGCGGTGCTCGGCGGGCTTCTGCGCACGGTGCACGGCAACAATGCCACCGCTGAGGTTGCGGTAGGTGATGTCGGTCCAGCCGGCATCGGCGAGCCACTGGGCCAGGTGGTCCTGGTCCGGCCAGGCGCGGATGGACTCAGCGAGGTAGACGTAGGCATCCGGGTTTGACGACACCTTGGTGGCGATGGCCGGCAGGGCGCGCATCAGGTATTCGGTGTAGAGGTTGCGCCACAGGGGAACCACGGGGTGCGAGAACTCGGCAATGACCAGGCGGCCGCCGGGCTTGGTGACGCGCAGCATTTCCTCCAGGGCCTTGCGGGGTTCTACGACATTGCGCAGGCCGAAGGAAATGGTGGAGGCGTCAAAGCTGTTGTCCGCGAAGGGCAGGTTGGTGGCGTCACCGGCGATGAAGTCGATGTCCGGGCGGCGGCGCTTGCCCACTTTGAGCATGCCCAGGGAGAAGTCGCAGGCCACCACGTCCACGCCGGCGTCGGCGTAGGGTTCGCTGGAAGTGCCCGTTCCGGCGGCGAGGTCAAGGACCTTCTGACCCGCTTTCACATCCATGGCGTCCACCACGATCCGGCGCCAGCGCCGGGTCTGTCCCATGGACAGGACGTCATTGACGACGTCGTATTTTGGGGCGACATCATCAAACATCGTCGCAACTTCGTCCGGACGCTTTTCCAAGGATGCTCGGTTCACCCAGTAATTGTCTCAGACATTCAGCAGACTTTGCTTCGCTGTAGAAGTCGGCTCAGGTTCTGGTTGCGCGCGGGAGTACTGTTGTTCCATCATGACGAGCACGCTCCGCACCTTGACAGTCCCCCTCGATGTTGAATCATCCCCAGGGGGGCTGCCGTCGTTTCTGGTGCGGGACGACGTCCTTTGCTGGTCCCGGCGCGAGGCCGGCCTGGTGGGCTACGGCGAGCTGACCCGTTTCAACGCCACCGGCCCGGAGCGCTTCCTTGAGGCTGATATCTGGTGGCGGCACCTGATTCTTGAGGCAGAGATCACGGACCACGTTGAGCTCCCGGGCACGGGTCCCGTGGCTTTCGGCTCGTTTGCCTTCTCCAAAACATCCCCGCACGTGTCCCGCCTGATCCTCCCGGAATTGGTGGTCGGTATCCGCGACGGCCGCGGCTGGGCCACTCAATTGACGTTCGACGACGGCCCCCTCACCGAGGCCGGTGTCCTCGCCGCCGTGGAACGCTGGCTGACCGAACCCAACGGCGACGGCTCAGCGACAGGAGGGTCCGACGTCGAACTCCCACCTGAGGCTGTTGCCGCCAACGGTTCGGCTGGTTATCTCAGCCATGGTTCCCTCAGCGAGGCGAACTGGATGAAGGCGGTTGCCGACGGCGTCGAGGAGATCCGCGCCGGCAAGCTGGAAAAGCTGGTTTTGGCGCGCGACGTCGTTGCCACCCTTCCCGCGGGCGTCAACGCTGCGGAGGTACTTCGCCAACTTGCCGCAAGGTACCGCGAATGCTGGACGTACGGTGTTGATGGCCTGGTGGGCGCGACCCCCGAGATGCTCATCCAGGTGGAGGGCCGCACTGCGCAAGCGCGGGTCCTGGCCGGGACGCTGGATCGCCGGGATGCAGACGGCATGGACGGCTCCCCCATGGAATATGCGGAGCGGGTCCTGGCCGGTTCGGAAAAGCAGCGCCACGAACACGAGATCGCCATTGATTCGCTGACCCGACAGTTGGCACCGTTCTCCGAGGCGATGAACTCCCATAGCGAGCCTTTCATCCTTGAGCTGCCCAACGTGTGGCACCTGGCGTCGGATGTGAAGGCGGAACTGGCCGATATCGAAGGTCACGTGCCGACGTGCCTGGCCTTGATCAACGCGTTGCACCCAACCGCTGCGGTGTGCGGAACCCCCACCTTGGTGGCCGGTGCGTTGATCCGGAAACTCGAACATCTGGACCGCGGCCCCTATGCCGGACCGGTCGGGTGGCTCGACGCTGCAGGCAACGGCGAGTGGGGAATTGCGTTGCGCGGAGCCGTGATCGAGGACGCCAACACCGTGCGGCTTTATGCCGGGTGCGGCATCGTGGAGGGTTCGCAGCCGGAGGCTGAACTGGCCGAGACGTGGGCAAAGTTCCGGCCGATGCTTGAGGCCTTGGGAATCAAGCGCTGAATCTGGGATTCCAGACAGGACCTCGGTTCCGGTGGTTGATAAGTGCGTAAACTAGTTATCTAATAGTGAAACTTCGTTTCCTGTGATGCACATCTCATGTTCGGCGCTACACTAAAACCGACTCAGTTCAGCATCCACCGCAACAAAAGGTAAACAACATGCAGATCTCCCGTTCGGTTCTGTCCGGCACCAAGATTGCCGCCGTGCTCGCAGCCGGCGCACTGGCCCTCACCGCCTGCGGTGGTTCCTCCACTCCCGCAGCCTCGGATGGCTCGGGCTTGAAACTCATCAATGCCGGCAAGCTGACCGTCTGCTCGGATGTGCCCTACGAGCCCTTCGAATTCCAGAAGGACGGCAAGATTGTCGGCTTCGACATGGACATCGCTGCCGAGATCGCAAAGGACATCAAGGCAGAACTCAACGTGGTGGACAGCTCCTTCGAAGCCATCGAGACCGGCACTGCACTGACTGGGTGCGACGTCTCCATCTCCTCGATCTCCATCACTGACGTCCGCAAGAACGTCATGGACTTCTCCAACCCCTACCTCGATGACGACCTGACCCTGGTGGCCACCTCGTCCTCGGGCATCAACAACATTGACGGCGCCAAGGGAAAGAAGGTGGGTGTCCAGCAGGCAACCACCGGCGCCCAGTACGCCAAGGACAAGGGCATCGACGCACAGCAGTTCGAGGACTCCGGCCTCCTGGTCCAGGCCCTCAAGGCCGGCACCATCGACGCAGCCATCGGCAACCAGTCCGTGCTGGGCTACGCCATCAAGGACGATTCCAACCTCAAGCGCGTCGAGGACTACGCGACGGGCGAGAAGCTGGGCATCGCCATCAAGAAGGGCAACACCGCCATGGCTGACGCCGTGAACGGCACCCTGAAGCGCATCACTGATGACGGCTCCCTGAAGAAGTTCCAGACCACCTGGTTCGGCGAAGCCACCAAGTAGTCCGAGCCCCGGCTCTCCCGAGATCCACGCAGGCGGGCCCCGAAACGATACGTTGTTTCGGGGCCCGGCTGCGCAACATGAATGTGAGAACACCATGGCAATGACTGCACGTCAACGAGCCAAAGTCAGTTTGTACGTCCAGGCTGGGATATTCGTTGTGGTCCTGGCCGCAGTAATCCTTGCTGTGGACTGGAAGACGATCGGCACCAGCGTCTTCAACTTCGCCAAAATCGGGCCGATGTTCCCGGATATCTTCCTGGTTGGCCTCAAGAACACCCTTATCTACACGGCGCTGGCCTTCGTGGTGGGCTTGTCGGGCGGCCTCCTGCTGGCCCTCATGAAGCTCTCTTCCTTCCCCCTGTACCGCTGGATCGCCACCGGGTACATCGAGTTCTTCCGCGGCGTCCCTGCCCTGCTGGTCTTCATCGCTTTCGGCTACGGTGTTCCCCTGGCTTTCGGTGTGCAGTGGGACGTCAACATCGTGGTCATGGTTTCCCTGGGCATGGTGGCGTCTGCGTACATCGCTGAAACCCTTCGCGCCGGTCTGCAGGCCGTGCCCAAGGGCCAGATGGAAGCAGCGCGTTCACTGGGTATGCCGCACTGGCGTGCGATGGTCTCGATCGTCATTCCCCAGGCCTTCAAGATCGTCCTCCCCCCGCTGACCAACGAGATCATCCTGCTCACCAAGGACTCCTCGCTGATCTACGTCCTGGGCCTCACGGCGTCCCAGTACGAGCTCACCAAGTTCGGCCGCGACGGCATCTCCAGCCTCGGCGCGGGCCTCACCCCCCTTCTCGTGGCAGGTGCTTTCTACTTGGTCATCACCATCCCCTTGAGCCTCCTTGCCAGGAAGTTCGAAAGCCGCTCCGCGCGGACCAAGCGATAGGCAGGACAGTCATGAATAACTCCACTGGGAGCACGGCCACCGTTCGCGCCGCCGGCGTCAACATCAAAGACCTGCGCAAGTCCTACGGCAGCAACGAGGTCCTCAAGGGCATCTCACTGACCGTGGAACCCGGCCAGGTTGTGTGCCTGATCGGACCATCAGGTTCGGGCAAGTCCACCCTTCTTCGCTGCGTCAACCTGCTGGAACACCCCAACGCCGGCACCATCAACGTGGGCGAGTTCGAAGCGACCGACCCCGACGTGGACCTCAACAAGATGCGCCAAAGCGTGGGCATGGTCTTCCAGCACTTCAACCTGTTCCCGCACCTCAGCGTGCTGGAGAACTGCACAATCTCGCAGATGAAAGTGCTCAAGCGCTCCAAGTCCGAAGCGGCCGACGTTGCGCGCCACAACCTTGAGCGCGTTGGCCTGGGACACTTGGCCGACCGTTTCCCGGACCAGCTCTCCGGTGGCCAGCAGCAGCGCGTGGCCATCGCGCGCGCTTTGTCCATGGATCCGAAGCTCATGCTCTTTGATGAGCCCACCTCTGCACTGGACCCTGAAACCGTGGGCGACGTCCTTGCGGTCATGCGGAAGCTGGCTCAGGAAGGCATGACCATGCTGGTGGTCACCCACGAGATGGGCTTTGCCCGCGAAGTGGCCGACCGCGTGGTCTTCATGGACGCCGGCGTCGTCGTGGAGGAAGGGCCTGCGGAGCACGTCATCAGCGCCCCCACCCAGCCGCGTACCAAGGAATTCCTGCGCCGCGTCCTTGACCCGACGCACATCGGCGTCGAGGAAGCGTAGCTTTTCGCTGGCGCCGCTGGCGCCGTCGGCGCCGCGCATATTGATTGGCGCCACAGAAACGGGAGGGCGACACCCACATTTGGGTGTCGCCCTCCCGTTTCCGGTTCGCCTACGAATTTGGGTGGACTGCAGAAGCACGACGACGGCGGGGAACCCCGGCGGCCTCAAGCACGCGTTCCAGCTTGCTCACCGTCAGGTCGCTCCACACCAGCCGGAACACTCTTCGGCCGGTGGCGCGTATGGCGTCTTCGCGGGCCTTCTCTTCGATCACTATCTGGGAAGGCGTACGTCCCTGCAAGTACTCCGGCTTCATGTACTTTTCGCGGCCGTCGAATTCTCCAACCAACGCAAGCCCCTCCCAGTAGTAGTCCGTGTACACCGTTCCCCTTGAGGTGTTCACCGCATACTGCAGCAAAGGAATCTCGAAACCGAGGACGTGCATCAAGCCGCGGGCATAGGATTCGCCGGGTGAACCGGAGTTTCCGGCACCAAACTTTACCGCCGCTGTGATTCGCCTGACCGCTGCTTTGGAGTAAGTCCCGCTGATGCCGTCCAAGAGTTGCTCCTTGGTCACAGGCTGGGAGTTTCGCTTTCTGTTCAGCAGGAAATCCACCGGGACAACGGCCTCGGCAAACGGAACCGACGCGGCGATGTCCAGTACGGTCCGAATCCTGTCTGTGACCAGGAAGCCGTTGATTTCCTGGGCCCGCTCGCTTCCTTCGGCTACCAAGTGGCGTCTCACCCCCGCACGCGAACGGCCTCCTCCGGTGTAAGTCGTCAGGGCATGAACAGGCTGGTGGCGCAGGATAGTGGGGATTCCGTGAATCGACGCCGCCGAGTGGTGCGAGAAGATGGTCGGAGCCGTCAAGCACACCGCTGCCGCTTCTACGTTCAGGGCGTAACGTTCCCAGCTCTCCAGCTTCTGCCATTGAGGGGCATCGACGTAGACACCGTGCCTGATGCGGACGAGCTTCCCGGCCTTCGCATCCATGGACAATGGCCTTGAATCGCCTCCGAGGATGGACAGGTCCTTGGCGAGAATGAGTTTGGGTAGCCTTCGCATTCCAACAGTCTTCGTGGGCCGCTTCTGCGGCACGAGGGCAGAGTTGGCCTATGTGGACAACCCACCGCTCGCCACGCAAACTGCTGAGTGCCCGGAAAACGGACTGACGACACCCAAATTTGGGTGGCCCCCGTCAGTGTCTGTGGCCTGCCTCAGTTTCCGTGGCCCACGGCGGCGTTGATGGCTTCCTTGATTCGGGCATGGAGTCCGCGCAGACCCGCCCGGTCCACGCGTACCTCCACGATGGTGCGACCCTTCAAGGGCGACTTGAGTGCATCGGCGAGTTCCGCCGTCGTACTTACTGTTTGGTGTCCGACGCCGTACGCCGCCGCTAGTGCCGCGATGTCCACTGAGTGCGGGGTACCGAAGAGGCGTTCGACGGCGGTGCCGTAGGCGCCTGAGTCTTCCACGGCGCCGTGTTCGAGGAGTGCGAAGATGGCGCCACCTGAGTCGTTGAGCACCACGATGCGGAGGTCCGGCACCGGCTCACCGTGGCCCAGGAGCAGGCCGCCGGCGTCGTGCAGGAAGGTGACATCGCCCAAGAGGACGGTGGTTTCGCGTCCACTGCCAA
Source organism: Paenarthrobacter sp. C1 (assembly GCF_049315185.1). Lineage (NCBI taxonomy): Bacteria > Bacillati > Actinomycetota > Actinomycetes > Micrococcales > Micrococcaceae > Paenarthrobacter > Paenarthrobacter sp. C1. Next base: position 3,638,505 of record NZ_CP186052.1, read on the forward strand.
GTGCGATTCCGGTAGCTGTGGCGATGGTGCCGTCGATGCCGGCGAGGCCACGGTTGGCGTACACGGTGGCGATCGGGCCCTGATGCGGATGGCCGGCGAGGTCCACGTCGCGGATGCCGTTGGAGGAGCCGAGGACGAGTTGGCCGCGGGAGTGTTCCCAAACGGCGGCTCCTACGGACGGGCCGTTGGCAAGGCTCTCCCCCGCGAGCACGCCATCCAGTGCATGTTGGGCCGCGGCGCCGGCGAGAAGCCAGGTATCGAGCCATTCAGTCGGGCCGCGGCCGGCGAAAGCGGCCAGTTCCGGGAGGGCTTCGATGGGCGTTTCGCGGCGTCGGCCGGCGTCGTACCAAGCGACCGGGACAGGCTGGTAGATCGCTGATGCCACCGATTCGCGGGCCAGGAGTGCTGCAACGGGGCGGGACAGGGTGGCCCGGCCGAAAAGGACAACGCGCTCGATGGGAGCGGGTGAACCGGGACCAAAGTGCTCCAGCAGCACACGATACGGACCAACGGCGTTGGGGCCGAAGCGGGCGTTCGAGGACGGCTCTGCCAGCAAGGGAAGACCGTGAGCTCGGGCGAAGGCCTCCGCCACCGGTCCGGCATCATGGCCAGCGAGGACCACGGTCCGTCGCTCGGCAAGTTCGCTGGATGCTGCCGGAAGCTCCAAAGCCTGCGGTCCGGCGTCGTAATGGAACACGCCGTGTCCCTGCGTATCCGGCAGGGCATCCCCGGTCTCGGGCGTCAGCGGATCGCGGAAGGCGATGTTCACCTGGACCGGACCTGGCGGCGTGTCCTCCAACGCACCGGTGGCTGCATACAGCGCAGTGGCGACTGCCTTCTGCGGGTTGTCCCCCGCGGCGACGTCGACGGCGAAGCGCACGTGATCGCCGAAAAGGTCCAGTTGGATGGTGGTTTGGTTCGCCCCGGTACCGTGCAGTTCCTCGGGACGGTCGGCGGAAATGACCACCACGGGAACGGCCGAGTGGTTGGCCTCCATCACAGCGGGAAGGAGGTTCCCCACGGCTGTGCCCGAGGTAGTCAGGACCGCGACCGGGGCTTCCGTGGAGAGCGCCAGGCCCAGGGCGGTGAAGCCGGCGTCCCGCTCGTCGATCCGGACATGAAGTCGGACCCGCCCCGCGGCTTCTGCCTCGGCGAGGGCGTAGGCCATGGGAGCCGACCGCGAACCGGGGGCCACCACCGCGTGCCGCACGCCGCCGTCGAGCAATGCAGTAACGGCGATCCGGGCGGCGGCGATGGAAGTCAGAGAGTCCTGTGAAGTCACCGCTCCAGTCTATTGGGGGCTGCAGTCCCCCATCGCTCGCTCACATCCCGGCTGCTTCCCCCACCCCCCACTCACAACCCGGCCCCTTCACCCACACCCTCACTCACAACCCGGCCCCTTCACCCACACCCTCACTCACAACCCGGCCCCTTCACCCACACCCTCACTCACGCCACGCGCCCTTCCCACCAGCCCTCACTCGCATTCCAGGTGCTTCCCACCAAACGCTTGCTCACTCCCCGCGCCCTTCCTACCAAACGCTTGCTCACGCCCCGCGCCCTTCCCACCAACCCTCACTCACATTCCAGACGCTTCCCACCAAACGCTTGCTCACGCCCCGCGCCCTTCCCACCAACCCTCACTCACAACCCGTGCGCTTCCCCCTCTCCCTCACTCACAACCCGTGCGTTTCCCCCAAACGCTTGCTCACTCCCCGTGCCCTTCCCACCAAACGCTTGCTCACGCCCCGGGTGTTTGGCGGGACCTTCGTTGACGTCCCAATGGGGCTGTCGGAATAGCGGTGGATCCGTGGTTATCGGGAACCATGAGCAAGCGTCCGAACCAAACCCGATGTGAGCAAGCGTCGGGATCAAACCCGAGGAACATGACCGAGCGTCGGGATCAAACCCGAGGGATGTGAGCAAGCGATCGAACCAAACCCAAGGGATGTGAGCGAGCGCCCGAACCAAACCCGAGGGATGTGAGCAAGCGTCCGAACCAAACCCGAGGGATGTGAGCAAGCGTCCGAACCAAACCCGCGGAACGTGAGCAAGCGTTGGGGGGGGTGCAGAAACGCTCCCCTACCTCCAGGAGGTAAGGGAGCGTTTCGGGGTTTCAGTTACTTGCGGAACACCTGCACGATCGAAGGGCGGGGTGCCCGAATCGCGCCGGCAGCCGGGGTGGCCCCGGCCGGAACATAGTCCGGGAAGTATGAGTGGGGCGCGTCGAACGTGCCTTCCTCACCCGGGTGCTGGACCGCGACAAACACGGTGCGCTCTTCGTCGTGGACGATCGGGCCACACGTTTCGGCGTCGCGGGGAACGGCCAGGAACTGCTCTACCTTGCCGCGCTCCGGGCCTTCCAAAGTGACCTTGAACAAACCATCGTTGTAGCCGATGGTGGACGGGGCGCCGTCGGTGGAAATCCAAAGGTTGCCGACGGAGTCGAACGCTACGTTATCCGGGCAGGAAATCGGCGACACCTTGTTGGCCGGGAATCCGGAGAAGTACGTGGAGTTGTTCTTGGCGGGATCACCGGCCACGAGCAGCAGGGTCCAGTTGAACTTGGTGCCGGTCTGCTCCTTGCCTTCGGTGATCTCGACGATGTGGCCATCCCGGTTGAGGGTGCGCGGGTTGACCTCGGTCGCCCCTTCCTTGCCTGCCTTGCCGCGGTCCGAGTTGTTGGTGCAGGCCACGTAGACCTTGCCGGTGCGCAGGTTGGGCTGAACGTCTTCGCAACGGTCCATTTTGGTGGGGCCGACTTTGTCAGCTGCCAGTCGCGTGTACACCAAAACTTCTGCCACGGACATGCCGGGAACTGCTGAGGCGCCGCCGACAACCAAAGGCAACCATTCGCCCGAACCATCGAAGGCTCCGTCGGCGGGGACCTTGCCGGTGCCATCAATCTCGGCCGCAGGCGAGTCGCCCGTGAAGCGGGCGACATACAGGTCGCCTTCGGAGAGCAGGCTCATGTTGTTCTTGCGTGCTGCCTTGGAGTCACCAGCTTGGTACTTGCCCTTGGAGACGAACTTGTAGAGGTAGTCGAAGCGCTCGTCGTCACCCATGTAGGCAACAACGCGGCCGTCCGGAGCAAGAATGACGTTGGCGCCCTCGTGCTTGAAGCGGCCCATGGCGGAGTGCTTCCTCGGCGTGGAGGTGGGGTCGAACGGATCAACTTCCACGATCCAGCCGAAGCGGTTGCTTTCGTTGGCGTAGCCGGAGTTGCGGGTGTCGAAACGCGGCTCGTCGAGCTCCCACTGGCGGGTGGTTGGCTTCGAGGACAGGCCGTAGCGCTTGTCTGCGTCGCTGGTTCCAGGTGTCGCAAAGTAGCCGTTGAAGTTTTCCTCGCCGGAGAGGATGGTGCCCCACGGCGTGGTGCCGCCGGAGCAGTTGCCCAGGGTGCCCTTGATCCAGCGGCCCGCGGGATCATCAATGGTCTTGACGAGGTTGGTACCGGCGGCGGGACCGGTCAGTTCGTACACAGTGTCGGTGAGGAAGCGCCGGTTCAGGGCAGCACCCTGGACGTAGCTCCACGGCTTGTTCTTGTTCTTGCGCTCGAGCTCCACGACGGCCAGGCCGTGGGCGGCCCGGCCGATGGCACGGGCTTCTGCTGCGTCGAAGCCGACCGGCAGCATGATGTTCTCGTTCGTGTACTCGTGGTTGGTGAAGAGAACGGCACGGCGGTCCTTGGAGCCCGGGATCGGCAGGATGTCCGTGTAGTCGTTGTTGTAACCAAACTGACGGGCCTGGGCGGCAGCTGTCTGTTTGGTGATATCGAAAGCCGGTGAGTCGGCGAACAGCGGGTCTCCCCATCTGATGATGGGGTTCCAGCCGAAGCCCTCGGGAACGGTGAAAGCGTCGACGGCGGCGTCGACCGGCTTGATGGCCGTGAACTGAAGCTTGGACTTCTCGAAGCCCTTCTTGGCCGCGTTGGACAGTCCGTTGCCCGAATCGGCGACTGCAGAGTCAGCACCGGTTACGGCACCACCAAGAACGACGGCGAGCGCACCTGCCGCGCCGAGGCCCAGGGCTGCGCGGCGGGACATGGCCGTGGAGGCGATGTCCCGGAAGTAGCCGTTGGCGCTGGTGTTGCAGACATCGCCGGCACAGGCGTTGTCACACTTGAGTGCGCAGGTTACGGCGCTGCGCTTGCCTTTGGTGTGGCCGAGCATGGGGAGCAGCGGAAACGTGCGTCCGGTGGTTTCAGACATGGGGGACCTTCCAGAGTGTGTACGAGGTTCCCGCTGAGCCTTTCAGCGGAATCCAAAGCTGAGAGGTCCCTCTGGTTAAGACCCGGTGAACAAACGGTGCTGGTTCCCGGCAATGACGGAGTGGACGCGTCGCAGGCGGTCCAGCCACCAGTCCCGGCGCTCCGCCGAAGCTGCATACTGCTCAAGCAGCCCGGTATCCGCGGCCGTGTCCCGCAAGCGGATGGCGCCGTCGTCGGCCACCAGGGGATCCACGGTGATGTCCGACGCGAACAGCGAAACGGTGCCCAAACCGCAGGCGTACGGCAGCGACGGAAGGGCAGCCGCGAGGGCAAGGCCCGCCCGTATACCTACGGAGGTGTCGAGTGCGGAACTGACGACGGCGGGCAGCCCGGCTTGCTGGACAATGTCCAAGGCGCGGCGTACTCCTCCGAGTGGGGCAACCTTGACCACGATGAGGTCGGCGGCGCCGGCCCGTGCCACGCGCAGGGGATCATCTTCCTTGCGAACACTCTCGTCCGCGGCGATGAGGACCGGTGTTCCCGCCGAAGAAAGCCTGCGGCGGACTTCCGCCAGGCCGTCAATGGTCGGCACGGGTTGTTCTGCATACTCCAAGCCGACAGCTGATAGCTTCCCCAGCGCGTCCACTGCCTGGTCCACGTCCCAGCCCCCGTTGGCGTCCACCCGGATGGCGGCATCGGGAAGGGCCTCGCGCACGGCAACTACCCGCGCCAGGTCATCGGCGAGTTGCTGTCCTTTTTCAGCGACTTTGATCTTGACTGCATCTACGCGACCGAACCGGGCGAGTACCTCCGGGACGCGGTCAGCCGAAACCGCGGGGACCGTCGCGTTCACCGGTATTGCGTCCCGCAACGCTTCCGGGAACCCAAGCCAGCCCGCTTCCAAGGCGGCCGCCAACCAGCGGGAGGATTCGTCGTCGTCGTATTCCGGGAAAGGGCAGAACTCTCCCCAGCCGAGCGGTCCGCGCAACAGGAGGGTCTCGCGCTCCATGATGCCGCGGAACTTCACGCGCATGGGCAACGAGACGACGTAGGCGGAATCGAGAAGTTCTTGGAGATCAGGAAGGCGAACAGGCATAGTGCCACTGTACCGGCGGCCTTTTCGGCCCAGGACAAGCCGAACGGGCTATGTGGACAACTACTCCGACCAGTACCCGCGCACTTCTTCCCGTGCCGTTGCCAACCGTTCACCGGGAACTGTCAAGGTGCTTTCGGCCAACCCTTGGTTATCCCACTTTGCAACGATTTTCAGCTCCCCCTCTGCAGGCAACGGCCACAGCCAATACCGTGCAGAGCCTTCTGCCTGCTGATCCCCGGCGCTGCCGCCGGCACCTCCCCATTCCACGAGAACCGGCCCCGTAACCTCTTCGGAACCTTCGAACATGGATGGCCTTGTTGCCCCGGCAAACGCCTTGCGCCCGTCCGGGAGCCCTGCCCCGATCATGATTCCCGGCAGCCCGGGCCGCTGGAAGCTCCGTTCCATGACGTCCCGCCACTCCTGGTCGGATTCGTTTGAGCGCCGAACACACCATACGAGGTCCAAGAGGCATCCCGTAGAGAAGACTTCCACCATTTTCAGGGCCACCACCGCGTTGGCACCGCGGAGTACAAAGCCGCCGGGGGACACTACACCGGGCAGTTCGCCCGACGGCGGCCCCGACCATTCCGGCTGAGCCGGCTGTGTCAGGGGTTGCCGGACAGGGGGCTCGGGGAGGTCGTCAAAGAAGCTCATTATTCATGCTTACACCGCCACATAACCTCTGGGGAAGGTCGCCTGATAACCGAGAGACGGCAACCGCGATATTCTCGAAGTCACAACACAACGTGGGGGAAACATGACTCAATCAATGCCCGGTTCCACAACTCCTGCCGGCTGGTACCCCGACCCTTCGGACCCGAGGTTCGTGCGCTGGTGGGACGGCACTGCGTGGACTGCCCAGCAGGCCCCGCGCACCATGCAGTACCAGGCGCCGGTTCCTCAGCCACGTCCGCAGATAAGTGCGCAAACTCCTGTGTACAACCCTTTCATTTGGGTCATCACGTTCCTGCCGCTTGTCTCGGTCATTTTCATGCTGACCTGGCAGCCGGAATTCAGGATGATCACCACCCGGCAGGGCGTCACTACCGTTGATCCTTTCTCCATTTACACCCCGGCGTACTTCCTGCTCATGGGGTCGGGCTTCGTCTCCTACGGACTGTCGGTGTTCTTCGCGTACCTGGACCGTCAGCGCCTGCTGAAGTCCGGCGTCGAGCGTCCTTTCCATTGGGCTTGGGCGTTCCTCAATTCCGTTGTTTACGTGATTGGACGTTCGGTCATCGTCAATAAGGTCGCCCCCAAGAGAGGCTTGTGGCCGATCTGGGCAACCATTGCCGTGTTTGTGATCAGCTTGGTGGTATCGGGCATCTGGATGTCCAACTTCATGCAGTCGATGTACTCGCAGTTCGGATACTCGGTCACCACGTGACGGCGGCGCCGGGATGGTATCCCGACCCGGCTGATCCCCGCTGTTTGCGGTGGTGGAACGGCACCGGTTGGACGGACCGCGTGGGCCCGCCCGCATTCCAATCGACGCCCGCCCAACGCCCGTTGCTTGGCAAAGACCAAGGCGTTGAGAACCCTTTCGTCTGGCTCATCGCCTGCCTGCCTTTCGGCGTGGGCGCCTTGATGCTGACGTGGAGTGTGGAGGTCCGTCCGTACATTAACAGCAGCGGCTATGCCTCCATCGATCCCGGCTACGCCTTCTCAACGACCTACTTCCTGATCCTGATCGGGCTGGCCGTTACCTACTGTGCAACCGTGCTGCTCGCTGCCTTTGACTACAGATGGCTTGCCCGCCGCGGCGTCGTGCGCCCTTTCCCTTGGGCGTGGTCGTTTCTTGGCGGAGTGCCCTATGTCATCGGCAGGGCGGTGATCCTCCACAAGGTGGCCCCACGCCGTGGACTCTGGCCCATCGCAGTCATCGTTGCAGCGTGGGGTCTCTACTTGGTTGCAGGGGCCGTCAAATCGCTCTCTTTCATGCAGGCTGTTTTCTCAGAACTGGGCTACCCGACCTGACAGACCGCACCCTCACACGCGTTAGGTAGACTGCTGAGTAACCGGCAGGAGAGGAAGCCCATGAACCGCAAGGCCACCGCACTGGACGTCGCCAAGAGGGCGGGGGTTTCCAGGAGCGCGGTCTCGCTGGTGCTCAACGGGCGCGGTGACGGGAACGTGGCCAAGGAGAGCCAGGACCGCATCCGACAGGCCGCCAAGGAGCTGAACTACTCCCCCAACGCCATCGCGCTGAGCCTCCGGAACCAGCGGTCCAGGGTTATCGGCATCCTGTCCGACGAAGTAGTGGTGAGCCCGTTCGACGGCAACATCATCGGCGGGGCGGACGACATCGCCCGCAGCCGTGGATTCGTAACTCTCGTCATGGACACCGAGCGCGATACTGCCCGGGATGCGAGCGCAATCGAGACGCTTCTGGACCGGCAGGTGGACGGCCTCATGTACGTCACTGTCGGCCTGAAACCGATCGAGATCCCGCAGGGGATGCTCCGCATACCGTCCGTGCTGGCCAATTGCTATGACGAACATCCGCAACCGCAGCTTCACCACGTCATTCCCGACGAGGTCACCGGCGGCAGGGAGGCCACGGAGCATCTGCTGCAATGGGGGCACCGGGACATCGCGCTGCTCGCCGGCTCCGAGGATTCTCCCGCAGCACCGCTCCGCGTCCAGGGATACCGGGATGCCCACGCCTTGGCCGGAGTTCCGTTCCGCGACGAGCGGGTCTTCATGGCGGGATGGGACATTGATGCCGGTTACCACGGCGCCATGAAACTGCTCGACGGCGTGTCCCCGGCCGATCGCCCGACGGCCATCATGTGCGCAAATGACCGCTTGGCAGTCGGCGTCGCCCTGGCTGCAGCCCATTTGGGCCTAAGTGTCCCCCGGGGCTTGTCCATCATGGGCTACGACGACGAAGCCCGCATCGCGGACACCATGGTCCCGGCCCTCACCACCATGGCCCTGCCGTTGCGTGAAATCGGCCGCGCGGCCATGACCACCCTGCTGGACACCATCGAGGGCGGTGAAGGCACGACGGCGGCACGCACCATGGAGACGATGGTCCCCTGCCGCTTGGTGGTGCGTGAGTCGACAGGCCCGGCACCACACTGAGCTGAACAATGAGGCCCGTGCATTGCTGGGCCCAACAATGCGGGGCCCGATCTGCGCCCCAAAAGACAGGGATAGACCGCAGACCAGGCCCCGCAATGTGAAGGATTACTCGGCGGGCAGCGCCAACTCCCAGACGTCGGCAGTCGCGCCGTCGGGGAGGTTGAGGGACCAGCCCTCCCCCGGAGCCGGGTAGGCCCGGAGGGTGGTGGCAACGGTCCCGGACTGGTACACCTCCACTAGGGATGCATCAATGAAGATCCGCAGCTCCCTGACCAAGGGACCTGAGTAGACCACCTGTGCGTTGTCCCCTGAACCAAGGACCAACTGCACCTCCCCCGAAGACCCGGCCTCCAAAGACCCCGCCCCGGCCCCCAAAGAACCAGACCCGGCCACAGCACCCCGGACCAGCACCTCGGCGAACCCCGGAAGCGCCACGGATCCGCCGGCACCGGAAGCCACGGCAGTGCCCCGGTAAGCCTCAACCTCGGGCGCAGGAGTGATTGCCAGCGCCCCGTCAACCACCGACACAACGCGGGGATGCGTCAGGACACCCGACCACCCGGCGTCGTCGATTTCTTCCTGGGTGCGGCCACGCCGGCCGTCGCGTCCGGGGCCTTCGTTGGCCCATCCCCACAAGAGAGCCGCAGGCGCAGAATCAGCGGAACCGTACTGGAGCTGCATGATCTGCGGAGCGTAGAAGTCCCGGCCGAGATCGGACTTGCCGCCGGACACGGGTACGAAAACGGGCAAACCGGTGTCGGGATCCGAGGTCATGGAACCGATCAGGTGGCCCACGCCGTTCGCGTGCTCGTGGTCGTCCCCGGAGAGCCACAGCGAGAACATCATGACCCATGCGGAGCCACCCGAAGATGCGGGAACCTGCACCAGCTGCGGGCATTCCCAGATCTCAGCCGGTGTGTGGACAGCCGCTACGGGGTCAGCCGTGGTCAGCCAAATCCCCTGGTACTTCCAGTCGTCCAGGGACTCCACCGTGTAGAGCAGCAAGGCGGCCCGACCGTCCGCCAGTCCGGCTCCCTGCATGGCGTAGCGGGCACCGTTGAAGTGGAAGATAAACGGGTCGCGGACGGCGGTAACCAGCGGGTCGGAAGGCATGGACACGGCAACGTGCCCGTCCTGCTCCCACGTGACCAGATCCGAGGAGCCGCGCGCGATCACAACCTGCGAATGCCCTCCGTGGTCCTGAACGCCCGAGTAGGCAGCGGTGGGCACTCCGTCGTCGGAAGTCACCACGCCGGTCCAGCACCCGGCGGAGTCCGGTCCACCGGCCTGGGGAACGAGTGCAACCGGGTGCTCTTCCCAGCGGACCAAGTCCGGGGAGCTGACGTGCCCCCACTGGATCTGCTGGTGCCGGGCGGAGTCCGGGTTGTACTGGAAGAACACGTGGTAGCGGCCGTTGATGTAGCTGACGCCGTTGGGGTCGTTGATCCAGCCCTGCGCCGGCCGCGGGTGGAAGCGCGGGAACGCCGCATCCGGATGTGTCGTAGCTGAGGAGAGAGAGTCAAGGGCAAGGTCCGTCAACGGAACACCTTTCAGAGTGAGTGGGAAACTACTTGCCCGTGCCTGCGGTGAGCCCGTCCTGCAGCGCGCGCTGGCCGAACATGAACACCACCAGCGCGGGAATCATGGAGAGGACAACACCGGCAAGGACCACTGAAATGCTTCCGGTGCCGAGGTTGCCTTGGAGCGACACCAGTCCCAGCGGCAGGGTGAAGTTCTGCTCGGAGATGGTCATGATGAGGGGCCTGAAGAACTCGTTCCAGTGGAAGTTGAACGCCAGGATGCCAACGATCGCCAGGCCGGGCATGGCCAGCGGCGCGTAGACGGAGCGGAAGGTCCGCCATGGCGAGGCTCCGTCGATGGCTGCCGCTTCAGCGAGCTCACCCGGCAACCCCATGAAGTATTGGCGCATCAGGAAGGTGCCGAACGCCGTCGGGATGGCCGGAATAATCAGCGCCAGCAAGGTGTCGGAGAGACCTACTCCACGGATCAGCATGAAGACCGGCACGATCGTCACCTGCGCGGGCACCATCATGGTGGCCAGCACGATGGAGAAGAGCGCGCCGCGTCCCCGGAATTTCAGGTGTGCGAACGCGTAGCCTGCCAGGGCGGCTGTGATCATCTGCCCGACGGCGATCAGCCCGGTCACCAGGGCACTGTTCACTACCAGGGCCACGATGTTGAGCTGTTTGAACACTTGCTCGTAGGAGGTCAGGTCCGGGTTCAGCGGCAGGAATGCGGGCGGCAGTTTGAAGGATTCCGACGGCGGCCGCAGCGAGGTGGACAGCGTCCACAGCACGGGGCCCAGGACAAAGACGGACGCGATCAGCAAGACGACGACGCGCACGGCCACTGACCAATCGCGCTTCTTCCGCGTGACGACAGGCTCCGTGGTGGTGACACGTTCTTGAATGGTTGTCATGGCGGGCCTTACTGGTAGAAGACGAATCGTTTGCTGAGCCGGAACTGCGCGGCGGTGATGGCCATGATGATGAGCGTGAGGATCACGCCGATCGCCGAAGCCTGGCCGAACTCGAGGCGTTGGAACGCGGACTCGAAGATCACCATCACGGCTGTGCGCGTTGAGTCGCCGGGCCCGCCGCGGGTGAGGACGTAGGGCTGGTCGAACACTTGGAGTGCGTTGATGATGGCCATGACCGAGGCCACCAGGGTGGTGGGGCTCAGCAGGGGCAGGGTGACGAACCAGTGCTTGCGCCAGCCCGTCGCGCCGTCGATGGAGGCGGCCTCGTACGTCTCCACGGGAATGGAAGCCAGCCCGCCGATGAACAGCAGGAACGAGAACCCGAAGTTCTGCCACACGTACACAAGGATCACGACGGCGGCCGACCCGCCTGGCGTCGTCAGCCAAGGCACCGCGGGGATGCCGACGATGGACAGCAACCAGTTCACGACGCCGAACTGCTCGTTGAAGAGGTAGCGCATGAAGATCGACACCGAGGCCGCGGACAGGATCAGCGGGAAGAAGAATGCAGAGCGGAAGAACACCCGCAGCCAGGCCGGGAGCTTCTCCTGCACCATGATCGCCAGGCCGAGCGCCAGTCCCAGCTGGAGCGCCACCGCCACCACCACGAACACGATGGTGTTCAGGAACGAGACCCGGACGGTGGGGTCCTGGACTACCTCGGCAAAGTTGTCGAAGCCAACGAACGTCGGCGCGGAGATGATGTCCCAGCGGAAGAAGGCCAGCGCGATCGAAGCGACGATCGGGAGCAGGGTGAAGATTCCCATGCCCGCGATGGTCGGGGCCAGGAAGGCCCACGGCAGCCAGCGCTGCTGCACACGGCCGCGCTTGGTCCCCTGTGCGTTCTTACGGGCCGCTTGCGGGCGGCCCGGCTCACTTCCCGTCCCCGTGGAGGTACTGGTTGCGGTACTCATGGCTGCCTCCTCAGGGCCAGTTCAAGGTCGCGCTGCATGGAGTTGAGAGCGTCCTTGAGTTGGCGCTCGTCGCCGCTGACAGCCAGGCTTACGTTTTTCATCAGGGCGGTCTCGACGGCGGCCTGCTGGGGTGGCGCCGGAATGGGACCTGTGGTGGGGAACTTGTCCAAGGTGTCGTAGAAGACCTTCCAGTTCCGTGGACCGGTTCCTGCATAGAGCTGCTCATTGACCATGGAGCGGCGGGCGGGGGTGGTGTTCGGCGTGGGGAACACGATCCGCATGGCCTCCAGGCTGGAGCTGAACTTCACCCATTCCCAGGCTGCGTCCTTGTCCTTGGCGGTCTTCATGATCGCGTAGCCTGCCGTGCCGAACTGGTGCCGCTGTGTCCGCCATTTCGGGAAGAACTGGACATCGAATTCGTCGTCTGTCATCCCCGCTTCATGGAGGCCTTGGACCCAATAGCCGCCTGCCGGCGTCGTACCTATCCTGTTGGAGGCGAAGAGGCCGATCAGTGCGCTTCCGCCGCCTTCCTCGGGCCGGACGCCAAGGCCGTCCTTGACCAGTCCGCGGAGGTAGTCGAAGGATTCGAAGACCCGGGGATCGTCGGCGTTGGGTTCCAGCCATTGGTAGCCGCCGGAGCGGAGGCCGCGTGAGGGGTCGTTGGCGTAGAAGCCGTCCCACAGCCATTCGCCGCCCGCGGATTTGGTTTCCTTGAGGAAGCTGGTGTCGTTGGCGTAGAGCCACGGGACCACGCCGCCGAACAGACGGTTGGTCCAGTAGTACGGTGTGAAGTCCTTGGGGTTGGCCTTCTTCATGGCCGCGAGGGTGGCCCGGAAGTCGGTGTGGGTCCAGTCGTCGGCCGGCCTGTCCAGTCCGGCCTGCCGGAGCGCGGTTGTGTTGTAGTACATGTTGGCGGCGTTCCAGTCGATGGGAAGCTGGAACAGGCTGCCTTTGTACATGAACGCTTCCACCAGGCTGGGGTGGACGTCCGCGAAGTACTCCTTCATGTGGTCGGCGTCCCGGCGAAGGTACTCGTCAAGCGGGTGTGCCAACTTCTCGGCGAACAGCTGGGCGCCTTCGGTTGCGACGTAGACGACGTCCGGCGGAGTGCCTGCTGCCACCATGGTGAGGATCTTGGTGAAGAAGTCCTTCCAGTCCACTGCCTGGATGGCCTGGACCTTGACCTTGATTTCCGGGTGGACCTTCGCGAAGGCGTCGATGACCTTCTGGCGGGCTGCGGCGTCTGCGGCGGTGCCCATGATGGCGATGCTGAGGCTGTTGTCGCCCCGGCCTGGGATATCGGCCCCGGTCAGGCGCGGCCACGATGCCGCAGTGACTCCAACGATCCCGGCGCCGAGGGCTGTGAGGGCACTTCTACGTGTGAATTCGCGCAAAGCCCCATTGGTTCCCGACATGTAGATTTCCTTCCCTAACACGTGTTAGGAAGCGTATGACGAGCGCCTAACACGTGTCAAGTGTCACAGGAATGTTGCATGTGGCTCACTAACCCCGCAACGCGCGGGAGGAGCTCACATGAGGCGTCCAGCGAATTGTGGCAGTCTAGTCAGAATGAGTTCCCAGCAATTCCGCACCAGCGGGAGGTCGAGCAAACGGCCGCTTCCAGCACGCGACGCAGGCGCAGGCACAGGCTTCCTCTTCTGCCTGGCCACGGCCGCAAGCATCGTGGGCCTCGTCGCGACGTACTACTTCTTTGTGCGCACCACGCCTGGACAGTTCATCGACGAGTCGGCACTGGTCGAAGCGACGGCCCTCAGCGGAACCGCCGGCCGTGCCTCCACGGAATTCCTGGACATGCTCCCCATGCTCTCGCTGGCAATAGCCACCATCATGGTGCTCTTCGTAACGGTGGCGCGCCGCCGCTGGAAGGCCGCGGGGATCGCCGTGGCTGCATGCGTCGCCGCCAACCTGGCCACCCAAATCCTCAAATTCTTCATCCCCGACCGGCCCGACCGCGGCGTGCAGACACTGGAACTGAACTCGCTCCCGTCAGGGCACACCACCCTGGCCGCCTCCGCCGCGGCAGCCGTCTTCCTCATGGTGTCCCCACGCTGGCGTCCACTGGCTGGTTTCCTCGGAAGTACCTTCGCGGTGGCCACCGGCGTCTCCACCCTCATCAACCAATGGCACCGCCCCGCCGACGTCATCGCCGCGTTCCTGGTGGTGGGCGCAGTAATGCTGCCGGCGGGATGGCTGGTCCTACGGACAGGCAGCACATGGAACGTATGGAAGGGCTACGGCGAGCATTGGGCCGCCTCCCGGATCTGGGTCTGGCTCACCGTCGCCGCATTGCTGGCCGCCTTGATGGTGGCCGCCTATTCATTGCTCCAAGTGATGCCCGGACTCAGCGCGGACAGCACCATCGACTATTTCTGGGCGGGCACGGCCTTCATCGTGATCGCCGGATATCTTTCAGCGCTCGGCGGTACATGGCTGTTCGGCTTGGCGGCCCGCAAGGCCTGACCCCCGTAAGGCTTAAAACCCGACGACGGCGCCCGCCCACCGAACGGCTCAGCCCTCGACAGCTTCACTGCGGGTCCGGTGGGCCTGTTCCCGGATGAAGGCGCGGTCCTCATCCGTAAGCACCGTGCCCCCGTGTCCGTCTACGGCACTGTCCTCACCCGTCTGTCCCTTGATGATTGCCGTGACTGTCCGCGGCACGATGACACTGCCGGGATTGTTGATTAGCCATTGCTGCGTTTCGGAAGAAAGCTGATTCCAAAATTCCCTGATGTGCATAGTGATCAGCGCTGCCATTCTTGATTGGTGGGATGTGGCGGGACCCTCAATGCACTGCCTCAAACTCGGGAAATTGGCCGGGCCCTCCCATCAAGGCTACGCCCGGCAGCGGCAATACTGACCCGGTAAGACGCAACGTTTCCGCGAATGACGTCGACGGATGTGATCGCATGCGCTAGAGTTACTCCATTCGATGGACAAACAGCGGTTAACTCCAGGAGCTCCTATGTCTTCCACTCTTAAGCACGGCCCTCGCGGTCTCAATCCGGCCGCCCCTGCCTCACGCGACCTGGTGGTCGACTTCATCCGGGTTGCCTGCATGTTCGCCGTGGTGGCCGTGCACCTGCTCATGATGGGCATCAGCGTGGACGAATCCGGCATCGGCGTCGGCAATCCGCTGACTTCCCTGAGCTGGTTTGCTCAAGGCACATGGTTCGGCCAGGTCATGCCGCTCTTCTTCATCGTCGGCGGTTTCGCCTCCTTGACCTCGTGGCGGAGCCTGCGCCGCAAGGGAGGCGATGCCGGCGACTACCTAAGGAACCGTGTGCTGCGCTTGGTTCGTCCTACGGTTGCGTTGTACGCGTTCCTCGCCATTGCGCTCTGGATTGCGACGGCGGCCGGCGTCCCGGGCGATCTGCTCACCGTGATCGCGGCAGGAGCAGGAGTACAGCTGTGGTTCCTTGCCGCCTACCTGATCTGCCAGGCCATGGTCCCCACCATGGCCAAGCTCCATGAAGCCGCGCCCTACCGGACCATCGCCGCGTTGGCCGCGGGCGCCGTCGTCGTCGATGTCCTCCGCCTGGGCCTGGAGCGCAATCCCTGGGGTTTCGACTCCAACCCGATCGGGCTGCTGAACATGGTGTTCGTTTGGGGACTGCTGCAACAGCTTGGCTTCTTCTACGCCGACGGGTTTTTCGACCGCTTTGCCCGCTGGCAGCTGGTTCTGGCTGCGGTCGGTTGCTACGCGGCGATGGTTCTGCTCACTCACTCGGGCCCGTATCCCGTGGACATGCTGACCAACCAGAACCCGCCGATGTTTCCGCTGATCCTTGTGGGCCTGGCGCATGTGCTGCTGGTCAAGGCTGCGTACCCGGCCCTGCAGCGCTGCGTGCATCGTGGCTGGGTGCAGAAAGTGATGTTCGTTGTTGGCAGCCGGGCCATGACCATCTACCTGTGGCACCTGCCGTTGATCATTGCCATGTTCGGGATCGCATTGCTGCTGCGGCTTCCGTTCCCTGAGCCTGCGGGCTTGGATTGGTGGCTCAGCCGTCCCCTCTTCTATGTGGCAGCGTGGGCCCTGGTGCTGCTGGCCTCCATGCCGCTGGTCCGGCTGGAACTTGCAAGCACTGCCCTGGCCCCGGGTGCGTCGAGGCCGGCGATGTGGCGGATCGTCACTGCCACTGTTCTGGCTGTCATTCCGCCCTTTGTGGTGATGCGGACGGCCCTCGACACAGCGAACGCGACGTGGGGGCTGGTGCTGCTGGTGATCGCTGTGGCATTGGTGACGGGCAAGATTCCGGACCGGGCGTGGAAGCGTCCGCTTGCGGGACGCGTGGCTTCCTGACCTACTTTGGGGCGGGATCGGCGCCGAAACAACCTAATGGGGTTGTTTTGAGGCGAGGACACGATAAAAGTTGGTAGCGACGGCTCGCGCCTCAGTAGTTGCGGCGGTGCTTCAGCCGCGGAATTGCGACGGCGAACACCGCTGCCGCTGCGAAACCCAGTATTCCTGTGGCCCAGATGCCGGCCGAGAGCGAGACCGCAGCAGTCAGCCCCGATAACAGCACGGGTCCCCCGGTGGCGCCGGAGTCCGCGATGAAACGCCAGATTCCCAGGAAATGGCTCCGCCCGTTGTCCGGCGAGAAGTCTGCGCCCAGCGTCATGATCAATCCGGAACTGATGCCATTGCCGAAGCCGATCAGCAGTGCAACCAGGAGCAACGGGACAAAACCAGCCGTGAACGGGATCAGGATCAGTGCCGACCCCATGATCACCGTGGACGGTATCGCTACCCATTGCCGGCCCTTCCTGTCCATGAGCTTCCCCGCCGGGTAGAAGACCAGCATGTCGATCGCTCCGGACAAGCCGAACAGCAGTGAAGCATGGGTGGCGTCGAGGCCCAGATGGTCGGCCCATAGTGGGATGACTACCTGGCGTGAAGCCCGCAGTGCGCTCAGCAGCAGGATGCCGAAACCGACGCTCAGGAACACCCCCGCGTGCGACACCGCTACGCTCCGCAGCGTCGACGCCGGAGGGCGCGGACCGCCGTCGGACGTGTCGGGGGCGACCAAATCCGGGATGGTGAGCGACAAGGCAGCCGCCGCCATCATTCCCGCGAACCCCACCCAGTACGCACCACTGATGCCCGCGAACTGCATCACGCCGGCACCAATGAACGGTCCAATGAAGATGCCGATCCTGGTGACACCGCCCAGAGTGGACAGCGCCCGGGCGCGGAAGATGACCGGCACGGCCTCGGTGAGGTACTTCTGCCGGGCAAGGTTGAAGACACTTGCGGACATGCCCACCAACGTCATGGACGCCGCGAGCAGCCAAAGTCCGTGCTCCACCTGCGGGGCAAAAGCCGCAGCGCCCAAGGCCATGGCTCCCAAGGCACCGGCGCCAACGATTGACCATCGTTCACCAAACTTCTCGGTGATGATCGACGCCGGAATGTTGAAGATCCACGAGCCGAGCCCAATGAGCGTCACGATCAACGCCGAGACAGCCACCGAAGCGCCGAGCTCTCTGGCCGAGAGCGCAATGACCGGCAGGACCGCCCCCTCGCCTATACAGAACAGCAGAGCGGGCCCGAAGGCCGGAAGCGCAATGCTGCGAAGGCTGAAGTTCTTGTCTGCTTGGGTGGTGGTCATCCCTTTCATCCTAGAACTCGTCAAGAGCCTCACTGACCGCGCACCCTGCCTTGGGTGCGGCGCGCAGTTTGTTGCGGCTCCGAAGACCGGAGCCGCAACAACTACATGCGAAGCGGAATTACCACTCGGCCCTAGCTGCGGATGGCTGCTGCCTTCCGACGACCAAGGGCGGTCAGGACCAGGCCCATCACGAGCAACGCTCCTGCCCAGAGTGCGAAGCTGCCGTCCAGTCCCGTAGCGGCCAGGGTTTTGGCATTTCCGACGGCGGTGGCAGCTGCCGCGGTCACCGAACCTTTGGTGCCAACAGCCGAGTGGACGCTGCCTGCGGTCACGATACTTCCGCCAGTGATGCTTCCGGTCACGGCGCCGGCAACGGGCTCGTCAACGCCAGGTTCTCCGCCCGTCGAGGGGCTTCCGGTGATCGGGGACTCGGCCGGCGGGGTGACAACCGGCGGGGTAACAACCGGCGGGGTGACAACCGGCGGGGTAACAACCGGAGGTGTTACGTTACCGGCAGAACCGCCACCGATGCCTACTGAAGTCGAGCCAATGGTTACGGGAGCGGTGATCGGAACGATCACCTGGGTGCCTGCAAGGATGCCCTCAGATCCCGAGGTGCTGGCACCCGGCGAGGTGCCGGTCGTGCCGCCGGTGGAGCCGTTGGAACCGGACGTGGCCGAGGAATCACCCAGCACGCCAGCAGAGGTTGAACCAACGCTCACGGGAGCGGTAATCGGAGCAACAACCTGCGTCCCCGAACCAATGCCATCAGATCCCGAGGTGCTGGCACCCGGCGAGGTGCCGGTCGTGCCGCCGGTGGAGCCGTTGGAACCGGACGTGGCCGAGGAATCACCCAACAGCCCGGCCGAGGTAGCACCGAGGCTGATCGGAGCAGTAATCGGAGCAACAACCTGCGTCCCCGAACCAATGCCCTCGGACCCGGACGTCGAAGCACCCGAAGAGGCAGGAGCCGAACCACCCGTGGAACCACTGGAACCGGACGTGGCTGACGAATCACCCAGCACACCAGCAGAGGTCGAACCAACGCTCACCGGAGCAGTAATCGGAGCAACAACCTGCGTCCCCGAACCAATGCCATCGGACCCGGACGTCGAAGCACCCGAAGCGGCAGGAGCCGAACCACCCGTGGAGCCGTTGGAACCGGACGTGGCTGACGAATCACCCAGCACGCCAGCAGAGGTTGAACCAACGCTCACCGGAGCCGTAATCGGAGCAACAACCTGCGTCCCCGAACCAATACCCTCGGACCCGGACGTCGAAGCACCCGAACCGGTGCCGGCATGAGAAGCAGCTGAACCTCCACCGCTGGACGTAGCCGCAGAATCCCCAGCCACACCCACGGCAGTGGCTCCGATGTTAACAGGGACCGAAATCGGAGCCACTACCTGAGCGCCGGACGCGATACCCTCTCCCCCCGACGTTGTTGCCTGCGCGGGCGCTTGGGCCTGTGCAGGAGCTGCTGATCCTGAAGTTGCTGCCGAGTCACCGAGTACGCCGACCGACGTCGACCCCACCGTGATGGGGACCGTTACCGGTGCGACAACCTGGGTCCCCGAGGCGATACCGTCGGCGCCGCCGGTGGTTGCTGCCGGCGTCGAACTTGTTGCCCCGGCCGGGGCGGCAGGTGTGGCTGAGCTCGCCGCAGTGGAGCCCCCCAGCAGACCCACTGACGACGAGCCCAGGTTTACGGGCACCGTTACCGGGCCTACGACTTGCGTCCCGGATCCGATGCCGTTGGAACCGTTGGTGGTGGCTGCGGGTGCTGAACCCGAAGTTGCAGCGGGTGTGGCAGAACTGGTTGCTGCCGAGTCCCCCACCAGGCCCAAAGAGGTTGCGCCGAGGTTGATGGGCGCTGTTACTGGCGCCACCACTTGCGTGCCGGACAGAAGTCCGTCTTTGCCGCTGGTGGTATCCGCGGCGTTGGCTGCGGTGGCGCTGAGGACAATCATGCCCCCGGCAAAGCAGGTGCCGATCAGGCACTTGCGAATGGTCGTGTTCATGGTCTTTTTCTCCTGAAGGTCTTGTTCCCGGAGACGTCCGATGACGGATCGTCTGTAGTGCCGTCTGCCGCGAAAGTCGGTGCAGCGAGGCTGGGGACCTAGTCAGGAGAGGAGCCGGGATCGAATGAAACCGGCTTGGGATGTTGTTCGTCGCTGGCCGTTGCGAGGCCAGGAAGTGCGTCGGCAGGGATGATCAGGGCGGCGGCGAGGAACGCTGCCGCCGGGTTTGGCGGACCGTTGGAAGACCCGGCGGAACCGCCGCCGGCGAGGCCTGATGGGACCGTGTCGCGGTCACCCGGCAGACCGGGTTGCGTTGCCGGATCAGCGGACGACGACGAGGCGCCAAGCACCGCGGTGATTCCCGTGGGGCCGAAGCTACGGGTGGACATCACCCATGGAGATGCATCGAGTGCGGTCCCCGCAGCCGCGGACGGTTCCGAAAGTTGGCTTTGTTCAGCCGGGGCACTTGTGGCCGGGTCAGCTGGAATTACGACGTCGGTCCCCGGCGAGGTGCCGGCGTCCAGTCCGGCCGGAGGTATTGACCCACTGGTAACGGGTGCAGCCGGGACCTCCTCCGCAGGGACGGCAACCGGAGGCACAACTACGGGTGGAAGGGTCACCGGTGGAACCACGGAATCGAGGGGTGGCAGAACTGCATCGACCACGCCCACCACCGGCTGCACCACGGGGTTGAGCACATCGGTCACAGGTTCCAGGCGCACGGGTTCCAGGGCTGAGTTCACCGGCGGGACAACGACGTCAACCGTGCGGTCCACGGTATCTGTAGCCGGAACGAGCACTGTGTTCACGACTGTTCCCGCGGCGTCCCCTGGGAGGACCTGGTTGACCACCGGCACGGCGCTTATTGCCTGATCCACTGTGCCGCCCGCGTGCTGCATCACGGGCGTGACGGCAGGTACGGGGACGTTGAGGTGATCGGCCGGCAGCAAGCCCTTGACGGCGGCCGGCAGGGCTACGTCGGGAAGCGGAATGCTGATGGAGCTCGATGAGGTCGTGCTCTCCAAGAGGTTCTTTTCGGCAGGACCCGCGTCCGCATTTGCAGCGGTGGCTGAGAGCGCCATCCAGATTGCGGTACCGGCACCCGCGACCATGACGGAGCGGAGAATGCTGGCAGCACGCGGAAAAACGCGCGAACCCCTCATCTCGACACCCCCAGGTAGTCGCGAACCATTGGTCGCCTTCATCCTAGGAAGGACTATTGGAATAGTCCATAGTCAGGAGTAAAGAAGATGAGAAATTTGTAAGGAACCTTGTTTATGTCGGGTAGGAGCCTGTTTTCCCGGGACCAAAGTCTGCCGTGCCCAGCGAGGTGCGTCCTTGGGCGTTGGTTTCCTGCAGCCGCTTGATGAACCAGCGTGATTGTTCGGGGCCGTAAGGCAGCACTGGAATGGCCTTGGTGGCGTCTGAGGGCATGTCGCGGATGGACTGGGTTGCCTGGCGCACCGCCGTGCCCATGGTGTCTGCCATTGTCTTGACGAACTCGTCACTGACATGTTTTCCGTGGCCCGGGACCAGGAATTCGTAACGGTGCCTCAGCGCCGAGATGTGCCGCAGCGCATCGGCCCACTCTTCGGGATAGGAGTCCTCGAACGACGGGTGCGCGCCCTGTTCCACCAGGTCACCCACGTACAGGGTGGAGCTGGTTCCTACCAGCAGGTCGCCGTCCGTGTGGGCGCGGCCCAGGTAGAACAGCGTGGCGGTGATCCCGCCGAGGTCCACCAGCACAGGCTGGTCGTGGACCAGCGCGTTGGGGACAACAATTTCGACGGCGTCGCCCTCCCCCGCTGCCATCTCGGGTTCGTTGGTGGCCACGAAGCGTCGCTGGTTGTCGGCGTCGCGTTCGATGGTGGCCGCACAGTTGGCGTGCGCCCAAAACTCGGTAACGCCGTCGTCAGCGAAAACGGCGTTACCGAAGAAGTGGTCGTAGTGCGCATGGGTGTTCACCACCACCAGCGGAAGCTGGGTCTTTTCACGAACCGCAGCAAGGATCTCACGGCCTTGGCGCGGGCCGCAGCCGGTGTCGATGACCATGGCGAGCTCAGAGCCCACCACCAGCCCGGTGTTGAGTAACGATCCCTCGGTTTCCAAGACGTAGTTGTCCGGTCCAAGTTCCAGCCAAGCTGACAATGCGTTCTCCGTATCCACTGCAATCCGGCGATGTTCAGGCCTCTACTCTACCCACGGAAAGCTGGGAGGGAGCGGAATGAACCGGCCGCCGGTGCGGGGATTTAGAGAATGGCGGTCATGACGTTCCAGCCGGCGCCGACCTGGCCGAAGCGCAGCCACCATCCGGAGCCATCGCCGGTGTACAGCAGCAGATCTCCGGCTGTGTTGCGCCCAAGGACGTCCACCTTGCCGTCGCCGTCGAAATCACCTGGAGCCTCAATGGCGTTGAAGATGTTCCAGCCGGAGCCGATTTGGCTGGTGGCCAGCCACCCGCCCGTGCCGTTCCCCGGGTAGAGCAGGAGTGCTCCGGACCCGTTGCGGGCAATGATGTCTGCCTTGCCGTCGCCGTTGAAGTCACCTACGCCGTCGATGGCCGTCATGATGTTCCAGCCGGCGCCGATCTGGCGAGGCTGCAGCCAGCCGCCGGTGCCGTTGCCCGGGTAAAGCCAGAGCACGCCGTTGCCGTCGCGGGCAATGATGTCAGCAGTTGCGTCGCCGTTGAAGTCACCTGATGCCTTGATGGAGGTCATCACGTTCCAGCCGGCACCGATCTGACGGGCGCCCAGCAGGCCGCCCCAACCGTTGCCCGGGTAAAGCCAAAGCACGCCGTTGCCGTCACGGGCAATGACATCTGCGTAGCCGTCGCCGTTGAAGTCGCCCGGTGCCTCGATGGAGGTCATGCCGTTCCAGCCCACACCGATCTGGGTGCGGCCGCCCTTCCAGCCCCCGTAGCCGTTGCCCCGGTAAAGCCACAGGGCACCGCTGCCGTCGCGGGCAATGACGTCGCTGGTGCCGTCTCCGTTGAAGTCAGTGAGCTTCTTGTTCAGTGCTGCAGCGGGGGCGGTGCCACCGAACTTCTTCAATGCCGCGGTGGCATCCACCAGGCCCGCGCCGCATCCGGCCGAGCAGCCACCTGGCAGCGGCCTGGCCGACTCTTTGAGCTGCTGCTCCACCTGTGCAGGAGTGACGGTGCTGCCCTCGGCGGACATAAGAAGAGCTGCAACGCCCGCCACGTGGGGAGCGGCCATGGACGTTCCCTCCATCCAGGCGAAAGCGGGCTCGCCGGGCGTGGTGGTTCCGTAGTTCAGGGTGGACAAAATTCCGCGGCTCACGTCAACCGACATGTCGCCACCGGGTGCCGTGACGTCTACGGTGGGACCGTAGTTGGAGTACACGGCCCGGGCTCCGGCTTTGTCGCTGGCAGCTACGGCGACGACGTTCTGGCAGTTGGCAGGGCTGGCATCAGCCGCAGGGCGGTTGGAGTTACCTGCCGAGGCAACAACCACGGCGCCGGCGTTGTACGCAAAGTTGATGGCGTTCTGGTACGTGGTGGAGCACTCTTTGATGCCGCCCAGGCTGAGGTTAATGACCTTGGCCGGGTTGGGGTTCACGGGAGCATCAGCCACTACGCCACCTGCAGCCCAGATGATCGAATCGGCGATATCGGAGCTGTAGCCGCCACAGACGCCAAGCGCCCGGACGGGGAGAATCCTGGCACCCGGCGCAACGCCGGAGATGCCGATGCTGTTGTTTCCAAGGGCCGCCACGATTCCGGCCACATGGGTTCCGTGCCATGAGGAGTTCTCGGCGGGGCTGCCGGATTCACACTCTTCCGCCGGCACCCAGTCGCCCTGGTCCGTGGGGTCGGGATCGCGGCCGTTGCCATCCCGCGCATCGGCAGCGCTGGAAATCATGTCGTAGCCGGGCAACACATTGGCGTTGAGTTCAGGGTGGTTGGTGATGCCGGTGTCCACCACGGCCACAACTACGCCTTCGCCGTGGTTGTAGTCCCAGGCCCCCGGGGTGCGGACGCCGGACAGGTTGTCCCACAGGTTCCACTGCTCCAAGTAGCCGTAGTCCTGTGAGTGCGAGGTGGGACGCATGATGTCGTCAGCCTCTGCGTAGGCCACGTTGGGATCCGCGCGAAGGGTTTCCACGAAAGCCTGGGCCTCCGTTGCCGAAAGTGCCTCATCGAGCTTTATGACGTGACCCCCGGTGGCATTTTCACGGGAGCTCTTGGCCTGCACACCCAGTTTGGTGGCTGCTTTGTCCGCCGCGTTCCCGGCCTTCACCGCAGCGGCCTGGGCTGCGCTGTCGCGAATACCCACGATGAACTGGTCAGTGGGGGTCTCTGCCGCGGCCTTGAGGACCTTGGGGGTGCTCGGAATGATGTTGATCTGGTCAGCAGCGGCTGGCTGGACGGCCAGTCCTCCGGTGATCAGAAGCGTGGTCATGGCTAAGCCAATGGTTCTTAGAGAACGGAGTCGGGGATTATTCACTGGGCATCCTAGGGAAAAATCGCGGCAGCCTTGAACAGCTGATCGCGGGCAACTGGAGACCACCAGCTGACCCCCAGGAAATTGTAAGCTGACTCTCGACTCTCCGTGCACACCGTCACATTTGTGACGGGAACGGTGCCGGATAAAGCAGGACCAGCCCACTACAGCATCCGACGGGATGCCGTAATGGGCTGGTGCCTACCGCTAGTGACGATTAGCTGTGACGGGAAGCTGCCTTCCTGCGGGTGACCAACATCAGGACCAGCCCGAAGAGGACAAGAACCGCAGCGATCGCTACGTAGGGAGTCGCCTGGGCACCAGTGGAGGCCAGGTTCTCATCCGAGCCCTCGTTCACAGACCTGTCCGCGCAAACACCCGAATTCGAGGTTCCATTACCTGCGACGCCCGGGATTTCCTCGCAGCTGTCCTCACTCGGTGCCACGGCCGGAGTCGTCTCCGAGGGAGTTGACGACGGCGGGGTCGTCTCCGAGGGGGTCGACGTCGCCGGAGGCGTCTCAACCGGCTTCGTCTCCGAAGGCGACGGGGTCGGCGTCGGCGTCTCAACCGGCTTCGTCTCCGAAGGCGTCGGAGTCGGCGTCGGCGTCGGAGTCTCCACCGGCTTCGTCTCCGAAGGCGACGGCGTCGGGGTCGGCGTCTCAACCGGCTTCGTCTCCGAAGGCGACGGGGTCGGCGTCGGCGTCTCAACCGGCTTCGTCTCCGAAGGCGACGGAGTCGGGGTCGGCGTCTCAACCGGCTTCGTCTCCGAAGGCGACGGAGTCGGAGTCGGCGTCGGCGTTACCGGGATCTCGTCCACAGTGACGGTGGCCGATGCGTTGATGACCTTGGAGTCAACGTGGTTGAAGACCGCGAAAACCTGGCAGTCAGTGTCGCCGTTGTGGAACCAGTTGAGGCTGTCATCGGTAGCCGGAACCACGGAGGCGGACAGCTTCAGGGTGCCGGGCTGGTCAACCGTGACACAGAGATCGACGTCAACGGAATCGCCAACGACGGGCTGTGTGTCCACAGTCAGGAGGTTGCCTCGCAGCGTGGCGTCTGTTTCATCCGGGCACAGGGTTACGTTTCCCGTGGAGGCCGAGAGGTTGATGGGAGTACCTGCAACGTTGGTTTTCAGCGTTACCCGCGCTTCGTCGCCGACAGAAAGGGGGCCCTGGGTTGCCGGCGAAATGCCCAGCTCGGGAACGTACGGCACGGCCAGGAAGTCGAGTGTCTCCTCGATATCGTTCGGGCCCAGCTTGCTTTCATCACAGATGGACTGGGCGTATTCCCGCAAGTTGTTGTAATCCGCGACGCACCAGGCCAGCTGCTGAACCCGGTAGCGCGACTCGGAGTCCGTATCAGAGGTGACGAATACGCTTTCGGTTCCGCTGGTGTACTGGAACCCGTTCTGAACGATGTAGGCGAAGGCGCGACGTTGGAAGTCGGTCATGCCAGAGTTCTTGTCAACGTCGTCATGAAGCGGGCGGCCATCGATGCACGACTGCAGTTCCGGGTCCGTGCAGTACATCCAGGCGCTCACTGGACCGCCGTTTGCGGGTCCACCTTCAGCTTCGGTTGCGTACCGCACGCCGCACAGAGGAACAGTGGCATCGCCGCCGCTAGGAGCGACACCGTTGGCGGTGTACAGGGGAACGACGAGCCCGCGGTTGTAGTTGGCGAGGCTGACTCCCTCGACGGTGGTGGACGGGTCGGTCACATGTGCGGTGGTGCCCGGGCAAGGTGGAGCCTCAAAGGAGGTGCTTGCAGTTGGGGGTGCCACTGCGGTTGCGGGAGTTGGCATGCCTAACTGCGCAGCAAATACCCCCGCAACCAACAGAGTTGACGCGGCCAAACCCGCGGCGAGACGTTTCAGCATTATTTCCTTCAACTTGAACTAAACGAGAACAAAGGACGGCGGCCCGCGCATCCAGCGCAGGGGGTCCCTCAGCAAGTTCGTGTTTTCAGGCCGCGTTTTGTGATGTCGAGATGCGGAAGAGTGATCAACGTCTCTTATTTGCGGGTGAGTGAACCACCACAGCTCACCCGCATTCTTTGCCTAGGTCCGGTCGTGAAGCGTGACGTGGTATCCGTCGGGGTCGGCAAAGGTGACGGTGCGACCGAACGGCCCGTCGATCGGAGCCGTGACGATTGGGTGGCCGTCACGTGCCAGGGCGTCGTGGATTTCCTGGACATCGGTGGCGTGCAACCAGATAGCGGCGCCGATGCCGGGTTGGTCGACGGATTCCAAATCAGTACCCGGGACGATGCTCCTCAGCGCGAAGGCTATGGGTCTGGTTTCGAAGACGACGGCGTGGGGCGGGCCGGCCTGCGAGCGGATGAGGCCGAGGTAGTTCTCGTAGAACGCCCGCGAGGCGTCGAGATCACGGACTTGGAGGGAGATGAAGTCGGGGCCGGTGACAGGCATGGTGGAACTCCTTAGTTCTATGTCAGTTATCTGACACGCATCAATGTATGTCAGAATACTGACATGAGTCAACGCGGGATCGACCTCACCACGTCACTGGGCTATCTGCTGAAGGAAGCCTCGAGCGCCCTCCGCGTCGCCATGGAGGCAGCACTTCGGCCGCTCGGGATGACCGTGACCCACTACTCGTGCCTGGAGCTTCTTGCGCAGCGCCCCGGTTTATCGAACTCCGAACTGGCCCGTGGGGCGTTCGTGACACGGCAATCCATGAATGTCCTGCTCCAAGCACTGGAGCGGGACGGTTACGTAACGCGACCGGCAGAGGCCCGGGTTGGAAAAGTCCTGCCTACGCAGCTCACCCCCCTTGGCCGGCGAAAGCTGGAGAAGGCGACCACTGCGGTCAGGGAGGTTGAGCTCAGGATGCTGGCCGGCATGACACAAGAGGACCAATCAACAGCGCTCAGGATCCTGCGAAGCATGGTCCACTCCCTGCGCGACGACAACCAGGATGCAAACGATGCGGATCATTAGCACCCTCCGGAAAGGTGCCGCAGCCGCCGTCGTTGGTGTTCTGCTGAGCGGTTGCACCACGCCCGCCGCACCGTCGCGCCCAATGGCGGCAGCTGAAGCAGCCGTGTCGGAAATCCCCGGCGCGACGTTCCAAGCGGACCGTGCGCGGAACGGTACAACGGCCTATGTCAACGCGACGCTGTCCGTAACGGATGCCTTCGCCGGCGATCCGGCCGCGCTTCTTGACTACTCGCTGGGACAACTGGCCTCCCAGGACGAGGTGGATCGGGGACAGTTTGTGCGCCTGAAGTTTGATGGGCCGGGGCAGACGCCGGAGAAAACAAAGACACTACTGGTGTCCTTGAGGATCAATTCGGAGCAATACGGTGGCGGATCCTCGCTGGAGCTCGCCAACCAGGACCTTGACGAGCGATACGGCACCTGGCCCGCGCCCCCGCCGTCGCTTCCGCCGTCGCTCCGCTCAGCGCGCTGACGACACGCATGGACTGGGGTGCCCATCGCAGCATCGGCCCGGTCCGCCTAGGGTGGAAGGTGCCCGGGAACCTTGGGCACTTTGGGGGAAGACATGCGCACTACAAATTCACGACGGCGGCATCGCCGTCTGCTTTCGGCTACGGCAATCGTTGTGCTCACCGCAGTTACGGCCGGCGGGCTGGCAGGATGCAGGGTCGAAAAGAGGCCAGCGCCGCCGTACCCGACCGTCGAATGGCAGGGGGCTGCTCCCACAGGACCGTTGGAGTCCGACCCGTGGGTACAGGCCACCAGGGACTTCCTCGAAGCAGAAGCCGTGGCCCGCAACATCAACGATTTCTCGATACCTGAGCTCGTCCGAACGGCCGGCAGGGATATGCGGAGCCGTGCAGCGAGACCGGCATTCGACGACGTGAAACAGAGACGGCGCCCGGACATCCTTCCCGGGCCAACGCCGTTCTTGCCCCTCTCTGTGACGCCCAACTTCCGGGGCGACCCGGACCGGGCAGCTGTCAGGGGGTGCAGAGCAACTGCGTGGTCTTCGGAAAAGGGAGAAGTGCCTTCCCAGCTGAAGGGCCACGGCGTCGAGTACCGGATGGAACGGCTGGCTGACGGCACCATGCGGGTGGAATCCTCATCGAGCGTCCCGGCTTTGGACTGCGCCGATGCCATGCTTCCCGTGTCATTGTTCGCCCCAGCGCCGGAGCCCTCAGACGTCACCGATGTTAAGGACATCGTGATCGCCGAGCGCGCCGACATTGATCCGCCCGGCAAATGAGGGGTCAACACCCAGGAGCGGGCATGACCGTCATGTTGCTCTGCGCAGCGTTGCTCGCCGGATGCACAGTGCCCGGCGAGGGGGGCCGATCTCGTGGCCCGATTCGGCGAGTGGCCGGGTGCGGCCCCTACGGTAAATCAAGAGATTCTCCGACGTCCCATAGCCCTTGGACAGCGAGCAAGTGTCCGGCCCAAGGGCCCGGGACGTGAGCAAGCGACCGGCCCAAGGGCGCGGGACGTGAGCAAGCGACCGGCCCAAGGGCGCGGGACGTGAGCAAGCGTCCGGCCCAAGGGCGCGGAACGTGAGCAAGCGTCCCACCCAAGGGCGCGGAACGTGAGCAAGCGTCCCACCCAAGGGCGCGGGACGTGAGCAAGCGTCCGACCCAAGCCCTAGGGACGTGAGCAAGCGTCGAGGGGTTACATGTCTGCCAGCGCGCCGCCTGGGTTCTCGATCGCGTCGGCCACGTAGCGCAGGAAGCCTGCGGCGGTTTCGCCGTCGCACACGCGGTGGTCGAAGGCCAGGGTCAGTTCGGTGACCTTGCGGACGGCCAGCTCTCCGTTGACCACCCAGGGCTTGTCGATGATGCGGCCGACGCCGAGCATCGCAACTTCCGGATAGTTGATGATCGCGGCCGAGCCGTCCACGCCGAACACACCGTAGTTGTTCAGCGTGAAGGTGCCGGAGCCCAGTTCCGCAGGGGTCGCCTTTCCGTCGCGTGCGACGGCGGTGAGTCGGCGGATCTCTGCGTCCAGTTCGCGGGCGCTCATTCCGTGGGCGTTGCGCACCGACGGGACCACGAGTCCGCGGTCGGTCTGGGCGGCGAAACCAAGGTTGATTCCATCGAAGCCCACGATTTCCTGGGAGCCGTCGGCTGCGGTTTCAAAGCGCGTGTTCAGGGCCGGGTACTTTTTTAACCCAGCCGTGACAAAACGAGCGATGAAGGCCAGCAGGCCGGGGGTGTCGTGCGGAGCGCGCTTCTTGAGCTCGGCCCGCATCTCCAAGAGCGCGGTTGCGTCCACATCCACCCATACCGTGGCTTCGGGGATCTCCGAGCGGCTCTTCGTCATGTTCGCAGCCACCGCCTTGCGGACTCCACGGACAGGCGTCCGGGCAGACACAGCCAAACCAGTGCGGCCATCAACGGCCCCCGCAGCAGCAGAAGCAACAGCAGGAGCCTCAGCAATAGGTGCAGCAGCAACCGGAGCCTCCGGCGCAGAAATCGCAGCTTCAACGTCCCTGCGCATGATCAGCCCGCTCGCGCCCGAACCCTCAATCGCGTCAAGCGAAACACCGTGATCCCGCGCCATCTTCCGTACCAGTGGCGAGATGACAGCGCTGAGTTTGCCCGGGATGCGTGTCCCGGCAACAGCCGGCTCAAGAACCGGTTCAGCTACTGCAGCCGGCTCAGCCACGCGCTCGGCTGCCCGGTCGACGACGGCGACACTCGCCTTGCGCGGACGGGTCCGGCCGCCGGTCGCTCCCCCGGGCGTGCCGTAGCCGATCAGTACATTCCCGGAGCCGGCCTTTTCCTCGGTCCGGTACGTCTCAGCTGCGGCTTCCACGGCGGGCGACGCCTCAATCCCGGAGGACAGGGCAGCCGGAGCCGCGGCAGCGGGCGAACCCGACCCCGCACCAGCACGGGCGATCGAGATCAGCGGCTTGCCGACGTCGAGCGTTTGGCCGGCTTCCCCGTGCAGCTCGGCGACGGTACCGGCGTAAGGCGAGGGCACCTCAACCATGGACTTGGCGGTTTCAACCTCGGCGATGGGCTGGTCGACCACGATCTCGTCGCCGACGGCGACGAGCCAGTTCACCAGTTCGGCTTCGGTGAGTCCTTCTCCGAGGTCGGGCAGTTTGAAGACCTGCATATCTGAACTCATGGTTAGTCCTCCCACTGAAGGTCGTCGACGGCGTCGAGGATGCGGTCGACGCTTGGCAGGTAGTAGTGCTCCAGCTTGGGAGACGGGAACGGGACATCGAAACCGGTCACGCGGAGGATCGGCGCGGCCAGGTAATGGAACGCGCGTTCCTGGACGCGGGCCACGATCTCGGAGGACACGGAGGCGAAGCCGTGTGCTTCGGCGATGACGACGGCGCGTCCCGTCTTGCGTACGGACGCACAGACGGTCTCGTCGTCGAAGGGGACGAGGGTGCGGACGTCGATGACTTCGAGCGAACGTCCCTCTTCGGCGGCAGCGGCCGCGGCGGCGAGTGCGGTGGGAACGGACGGTCCATAAGCGATGAGCGTGGCGTCCGTGCCGGGACGGGCGACAGCCGCGCGGCCCTCGGTGGAGGTCCCGGCGTCGTGCTCTGCGCGCAGGGCACCCAGGTCCACCTGGTCCTTGGACCAGTAGAGCTTCTTGGGTTCCATGAACATGACGGGGTCATCGGAGTCGATGGCTTCGCGGAGCATGCGGTAGCCGTCGGCGACGGTGGCCGGGGTGTAGACCTTCAGGCCTGCGGTGTGGGCGTAGTAGGACTCGGAGGAGTCGCAGTGGTGCTCCACTCCCCCGATACCGCCGGCATAGGGAACACGGATGACCATGGGCATTTTGAGCTTGCCCTTGGTGCGGTTGTGCATCTTGGCGACGTGGCTGACGATCTGTTCGAAGGCCGGGTAGGCGAAGGCGTCGAACTGCATCTCGATGACCGGGCGCATGCCGTTGATGGCCATGCCCACAGCCATGCCGACGATGCCTGATTCTGCGAGCGGGGTGTCGAAGCAGCGCTGCTCGCCGAATTCGGCCATGAGGCCGTCGGTGATGCGGAAGACGCCACCGAGCATGCCGACGTCCTCGCCGAAGACCAGCACGGAGGAGTCCGCACGCATGGCGTCGGCCATGGCGGTGTTGAGAGCCTTGGCCATCGTGAGGCTCTGCGGACCGGTTGCCTCGGCGGTGGCCGCAGCGGAAGCGGCGGCGCTGGCGGTAGCGGCGCTGACGTTGGCGGTGGCGGTGGTGACGGTCATTTTGCGCCCTCCTCGCGGGCAAGTTCACTGGCGAGCATGTCTGACTGCTCCTTCAACTGCGGCGTGGGCTTGGCGAAGACGTACTTGAAGAGGTCCAGCGGCTGCACCGGGACGTCCTCGCCCAGGCCTTCGCGGAGCTGGGTGGCGACGGCCTCTGCATGCGAAGCGATGCGCTCGGACGCGGAGTCGTCCAACAGGCCCTTGTCCGTCAGGTAGGACTTCATGCGGGTCAGCGGGTCCTTGGCCTGCCACTCGGCCACTTCGCTGTCGGGACGGTAGCGGGTGGCGTCGTCGGCGTTGGTGTGGGCCTGCATGCGGTACGTGTGAGCCTCGATCAGCAGCGGGCCGGAACCTTCGCGGGCCAGCTTCACCGCGCGGTCCATCACGGCGAGCAGCGCGACGAGGTCGTTGCCGTCAACGCGCTCACCTGCCATGCCGTAGCCGACAGCCTTGTGGGCCAGCGAGGGCGCCACGGACTGGTGGCTGAGCGGGACGGAGATGGCGTACTTGTTGTTCTGCACGAAGAAGATGACGGGCAGGTGGAAGACAGCGGCGAAGTTCAGTGCCTCGTGGAAGTCGCCTTCGCTGGTGGCGCCGTCGCCGCACATGGCCATCACTACCGTGTTTTCACCGCGCAGCTTGGCGGCATGGGCAACGCCCACGGCGTGCAGCAACTGGGTGGTCAGCGGGGTGCACTGGATGCCGACGTTGTGCTCTTTGGGGTCGTATCCACCGTGCCAGTCGCCGCGGAAGATGGTCATCACCTCTACGGGGTCTACCCCGCGGGTCATGACGGCGACGGCGTCGCGGTAGGTGGGGAACAGCCAGTCACCTTCGCTGAGGCACATGGCAGCTGCCACCTGGCAGGCTTCCTGGCCGTGGCTTGAGGGGTAGACGGCCATGCGGCCCTGCCGGACGAGCGCCGAGTTCTGGTCGTTGACGCGGCGTCCGACGACGAGCTGCTCGTAGGCGGCCATCAGTTCAGAGTCGCCGGGCGTGGGGTACTCGTGGCCGGGTTCGGTGCCTTGTTCGTCATGGGGGCGGAGGGTGCCGTCCGGGTTCACCATTTGGATCTGGTGCCGGGCGGGAAGCATGTAGTCCTCAACGCTGATGCCGAATTTTGTCCGAACGTCAGCAGCCTGGTCCTCTACAACCGTTTCCGGCGCAGAGTGGTCTGCGTGGATCGTCATTGGTCCGTCCTTCTCTAGCCACTATGTGCTTCTAGTATGTTCCCCGGTGAAGTTTCGTATCCAGCTTTCCGCTGAATCATGGAAGACCTTGCCTAAACTGGGTATTCTGAAAGACGAATTGCAATTGTGAGCTGGGTTACGCGCCTGTGCTGTAGACGAATTGGAGAGCCCATGAGCGAGGCCGAGGCGGAGCAGACCGCCGTGCCGCTGGACAGTGTGGACCGCGACATCATCCGCGAGCTCACCACGGACGGGCGCATGTCCATCACGCAGGTGGCCGAGAACGTGCACATCAGCCGCGCCCACGCGTATTCCCGCATTGCGCGGCTCACTGGCGAGGGCGTGCTGACCAAGTTCACGGCCCTGGTGGATCCGATCAAAGCCGGCTTGCGATCGTCCGCGTATGTGACGTTGAAGGTGCAGCAGCATTCCTGGCGGGAGTTGAAGGAACAGCTGCGGGCCATCCCGGAGATCCACCACATCGCCTTGGTGGGCGGCGACTTCGACGTCATCCTCCTGGTCCGCGCCACCGACAACATCCACCTCCGCCGCGTGATCTTCGATCAGCTGCAGTCCATGGAGGGCATCCTGGATACCCAGACTTTCCTGGTGTTCGAAGACGTTGATACCCGGTGACCTTCCGACGGAAAGTCACCTGGACGGTTGTTGCTGCCATGCTCGCAGGGCTGTTGTGGCTGATGGCCGCCTACCACCTCTTCCACAACCCGCCCCACGCCACTCCCCAGCGGACCGACGCGATTGTGGTGTTGGGCGGCATGAGCAGCGAACGCCTCCCGGAGGGCTTGGCTTTGCGGGAGCAGTTGGACATTCCGGACCTGGTGGTGGTCACCACGGGATTGCCCGCCAACGCCGGTTCGGATCAGTTTTGTGAAGCGCACGACGGCGATGCTCACCTTGACTGCTTCCGTCCGGATCCGCTGAACACCAGGGGTGAAGCCGCCCATCTGCGGGACCTTGCCGCGGAGCGCGGCTGGAAGTCGGTGACTGTGGTGACGTCCGACTATCACCTGCTCCGGGCAGGCACCTTGATGAAGCAATGCATAGCCGCCGACGTGCACATGGTGGGCAGCAAACCGCAGCTCTCCCCCGCCGGCTGGCTTTGGCGCTTCGTGGTGGAAACAGGTGGTCTGTTCGATGTCTGGCTACGCCCTGAATGCTAAGGGTTCTGGTGAATTCTGCTTGCTTGTGAACGGCTAGGATTGCACTAGTTTCGGGCGCCTTCGGGCCGGTCTTTTTGGGGGAAAACGTGCACACCATCATGCCTATCTTTGGGACCCGACCGGAAGCCATCAAGATGGCTCCAATTGTCCGTGCACTGATGGAGTCGGAGCTCTTCGAGTGCGTAGTGACGGTCACGGGCCAGCACCGGGAAATGCTGGATCAGGTCAACGAGCTTTTTGGGATCACCCCTGACCACGACCTCAACATTCTTCAGCCGGGCCAGTCCCTGACGGACATCATGACCCGCACCATGAGTGGGCTCGACTCCCTGTTTGCTGCTGGAAAGCCGGATGCGGTGATCGTCCAGGGTGACACCACTACCTCAACTGCCGGCGCCATCGCCGCTTTCTATCACGGCATTCCCGTGGTCCACGTGGAGGCCGGCCTCCGCAGCGGGAACCTGCTCTCCCCTTTCCCGGAAGAAGCCAACCGGAAGATCACCAGCCAGATCGCATCCCTGCACCTGGCTCCGACCACTACCAGTCGGGCCAACCTGCTGGCCGAGGGTGTTGCTGCTGCAGACATCGTGGTCACCGGAAATTCAGTGATCGACGCATTGCTGACCACCGTGGACAAGCAAGTGCCTTTCTCTGACCCTGCGTTGGAGTCGCTTGCTGTGAGTGGCCGCCGCATTCTTCTGGTCACCACGCACCGCCGCGAGAACCAAGGTGATGCCATGCGCGGAGTGGGCCGGGCCCTTGCCCGCATTGCCGCCGCCGAGCCCGAGCTGACGATCGTTCTGCCGGCCCACAAGAACCCCGTGGTCCGCGAGGCCGTGTTACCTGCATTGGAAGGGAAGCCGAACGTTCTGGTTACGGAGCCTTTGGCCTACGGCGAGTTCACCCGCATGCTCTCCCTGGCCCACGTTGTCCTGACCGACTCGGGCGGAGTCCAGGAAGAAGCACCGAGCCTGGGCAAGCCTGTGCTGGTGATGCGCGACAACACCGAACGCCCCGAAGCCGTGGAAGCCGGCACCGTTGCGTTGATCGGCACGGACGAGGAGCGGATTGTTACCGAGGTGAGCCGGCTGCTTCACGATGCTTCGCATTTTGAGGCCATGGCGAATGCCGTGAACCCTTATGGGGACGGGTTGGCGTCAGAGCGAACAATCGCTGCGATTGCTGAGCTGCTGGGAGTGGGCAGGCGTGTGGAGGAGTTCGGGATGGAGGCAGCTAGGTAGCGGACCGCCTACCGCCGCGACGGCCCCCGCAGTCCTTAGAGGCGACGTCCAGCGCCCCACCGAGCTCCTCTGGGTTCTTTGGGACTGGGTTCTCCACATGCCGAAGCCTGGCTACTGCCATGCCGGATTCTCTTCTTGATATGACGACGCCCAGAGTAGAGGGATCCTGCCGTGCTCGTACTAGCGCTGGACACCGACCTGCAGCATGATGTTGTTGCCGGGCAACGGGTCATCATTCCCTAAATCGGCGTAATGTGCCGAGACCCGCAGTGGCTTCTGCAAGCACGCGTGGGAAAGGAATCACCGCCGGGACGAGGCCAATGCCTAATGAGTTGAGACAGTGACTGTTTCCACCGCTTGTTCCGCTTCGGCTGCCGCATCGGAGGAGACCCCCGGTGGGCGGGTACAATTGCCGAGACCGCACGAATATTGCCCTTCTGGAAGCAAGCCATGCGCGATTGCCAGAAATCAACAAGGGGGACCCCAGTTTGGACTTACGCGATTATATGCGCATCGTTCGCCGCAATTGGCTAGTGATCACCGCCGCTGCGCTTGTGGGACTGCTTTGTGGGGGTGCGGCTTCCGTACTCGTTCGGCCAACGTACATCGCGGAAGCCCGTCTCTTTGTTGCCATCCAGGGCTCTGGATCCGTACAGGAGCTCCAGCAAGGAAACACGTTTAGCCAGGCTCGAGTTCAGTCCTACGTCAAGACGGTGGATTCGCCAGTAGTCCTCCAACCCGTAATCGACTCGTTGGGTTTGGATCTATCTCCAGATGAGCTGGCTACGCAGATCAAGGCCACTACGGATCTGAATACCGTTTTGATAAACATTAGCGTCTCGGATAACTCGCCTGTCGAAGCGGCCGCTATCGCTCAAGCTGTCGCCAACAGTTTGGTTAAAGCTGTCGATCAGCTAGAAAAGCCCAAGTCCGGCGGTACGTCTCCGGTCAGCCTTTCAATAATCACACCTGCCAGTGCCCCGACCTCCCCTTCTGCTCCCAATACTCGAATGAACCTAGTGCTAGGACTGGTACTAGGACTGGCCATTGGCGTTGGGATCGCTCTATTGAGAACGATCCTTGATAATCGAATCCGCGGCGAGCTTGACCTTCGACGAGTGACTCAGGTTCCGCTGCTTGGAGGGATCTCATTCTCCCAAGATGCCGTCAAGAAGCCCCTGATAACGCAAGCTGCACCGCAAAGCCCTCGTTCTGAAGCCTTTAGGCAGCTCCGAACCAATCTTCAATTCGCTAATGTTTCCGGCAAAGCGAAGTCAGTTTTGGTCACTTCTTCCCTTCCAGGCGAGGGTAAGAGCACCACAGCGTCCAATCTTGCGATCGCTATGGCACAAGCTGGGCAATCCGTCTGTCTAGTTGATGCAGACCTTCGACGTCCCATGGTGAATGAGTATCTGAGCTTGGACAGAAACGTAGGTCTCACCACGGTTTTGGTCGGACAGGCCGATGTAAACGATGTCTTGCAGCCGTGGGGTGACAACAACCTCTACGTGATTACGTCCGGCCAGATTCCTCCGAACCCGAGTGAACTCCTAGGTTCAGAGGAAATGGAGGCGCTACTCCGAAGACTGGAAAATGCGTTTGATGCTGTCATTATCGATGCCCCGCCCCTGCTGCCCGTCACGGACGCAGCCGTCTTGGCGCCGAATGTCGGCGGAGTGGTAGTCGTCGTTGGAACGGAAAAAATTAAGCATCACGACTTAGAGAAGTCGCTCAAGGCGTTAGAGATGGTGAAGGCTGAACTCCTGGGTGTAGTACTCAACCGGCTCCCTGCAAAGGGGCCGGATGCGTACGCGTACAGCTATTACAGCTACACTTCCGGCGATGCGGCCTCGCGCTCCGCAAAAGGACAAAGCCGTGACCAAAGCCGGGTCTCTTCCGGCACAGTCCAATCAGCCGAAGGAACGCCCGGACACCACTACCCTGCGGCACGTGTCGAGTCAGCAGGAAGATAATCAATACGTGCGGAAGCCCGAATAGTTGAATTAGTTCGCAAGTAAGGAGAGCCAAAGCCACCTCAGGGCGAGGTTGCCGATCTTGGAGCGAGGCCTGTGCAAAACTGTTGAGCGATAATTGTCTGGACTCACCGATCACTGAGCTCGTACCCTGGATAGCGCCGGACACACTTCGCGGATCTCAATTGCGAGCCTTTTAGAGCTTCGGCCAGCTTTCGAGCTTGTCCCACCAGCGCAAGTAATTTGCGGAACCTTAGTATCCGGAGCCGCACTGAGACTCTCACGGGTTATCAGAGTTCTTTGCCTGGCCTGTCCGGCTCTCGCCTAGCTCGCACATTTAAGGCGACGAAGACAGCGGCTGCCCTCCTGATCGAATCAATGCCTGCACGGCCGCCAACTTGGTGGAGCATGCCAACCAGGGGTCGTCCGCTCTCCCGTCCTACCGACGCTAATATTTGCCCTCGTCAGCAGCGGGCTCTAAGCAGTTGTAGCGCACGTTGGCGGGAGGACGTTGCAAGATAGACGAGTAGCCAAATCAAATGGAAGGATTCGTGGAGGTCCTACGAAGAAATCGCAGGATTCTTGGCACTAGCACTCTCCATTCGCGTGAGACCACCTGGCCCGTTCACGTCCTTAGATAGGCTTCTGTTGCTAATGTCGAAGCATTAGTCATGCTGCGAGCTGCCGTCGCCGGCACCCGGTTTTCGTCATTCCCGCACTACTAGCATCCCAAGCGATAGGAGTCGTGATTGTCGTCGCTCCAATAGCACCACCTGGATGATCGTCTTCACTCCTCGGGCTGACGTCAATTATCCAGCTTCTTTCCCCTTGCCACTTCACATCTGGCATCTAGCCGCAGCGGACGCCAAATCTGGCAAGCGAAGACGCCCCGCGATTATGCTCAATCTTTGAGTTTTTCAGGTCAGGTCTCGTTCACTATTGGCTCTGATCCAACACGGGATTATCGGCAAGATGTTGACTCGGGGGCCACCAAACGATGTCATGCAAGTGGCTGTACTCTTCACTGGCGGCATTGGCGGTGTCGGCCGGCGGCGCCAACGTTATTAGGCGTGGTCGAAGTGCCCACGCCTAACGCTCACGGCACTTTCCAGCCGTCGAACACAAGGCCACATACGCGCCGAACCGGTTCGCGATCAACCCAGTCCGCTAAATATCCTCCGAGCCGGAAGTAAGTAGGCCAAAGGAAACGCAGCGGCGCTGAGAGTGAATCCTGCCACTAAGCTCCATGCCGCACCTCCGAAATAATAACCGACTATAAACCCGATCCAACTTGATAGGACCACAAACATGCGTGCCTTGGTGACAAGCCGATTGTGACCCAGCAATCTCAGAACTACGCCTTGAATCCCCGCCCCACTCGAAGCGACAGCAACGAATCCAACGGCAACACAGGCCACTGCGAGCTCACTCGCATTTACACCGGAGAGGGGCGGCGTCAAATACGCCACTACAAAGAACACCCCCAGAACTACAGCAGACGAAAAAGCTGTGAGCCGCCAGGCGAGTCTAGTTCCTGTAGCCGCCAGCTTTCTGGAACTGTACCGTTCGTCATTTGCCGCATTAGCGATAACCGTACTAGAGGCGGAAGCAAATACGAGATTTAGGGGTCCCAGTATTGTCTGCGCGACACGGAAACCCCCTACAATGCCACTGACGGACAATGCACCAATAATCAGAATTGGCAAAGTCGTATTTATTTGACTCACACCATAGTCAACCCCTTGAAGGAGCGCATCTCTTTTGTATATGCCGTAAGGAGTCCATACATCTATTCTGCCCATTCTGATTGTTAGAAAAAGCAGGGGCAGAATGCACGAGAAGGCTAGAAGGGCCTGGAACAGCAAGCCGTCTTGGGTCTGCGCAATGAGCCCAACCAGAAGAACTAAGATGAACCGGATTATGTCAGCAATCGCCACACTCCATCTACGGTCAATTGAGAGGCACCGAAAACGAGCCCAGTCGAAGCCCACGGAAAAAACGTTGGCCGCAAAGACTATTGCCAGTTTCCAAACCTCTTCGTGAGAAACAAACACAGCCGCGGCGGGCACGAGTAAAGAAGCGGAAAGACTGGCGGTGACCGCATATCGGAACGGAACTCTGGCGAGCTTGTCAGTGCGCTGCCGAATAAGTGCAGGCTGCCATAATATTGCTCGAGCCAAACTCACTGAAACGATGGACAGCATGTTGACAATGGAGAAGAGTGTAAATGCAGATGATGACATCCAAGTCGTGGCAAGCAGTGTGGGAACCGCACCCGAAAGACTCGAGGCCATCTGGGACAAGAGAATCGGACTCGTGGCCAACTTGATTAAACGTCGAATTTTCTTCCCCTATGGACCGATAGCGATCTGGCCACGTGTCAAGTCGTGAAGCGCTGTGACGTTGGAGATCATCCCACTCGGCCAATGCCTAGCCTAGGCGATGCCGGCTTCCTGGGCCACATCCGCCCACAGTAGGACGAGTCAATTGTTAGACCTGAGATCAGTAATCCATAATCAGTAGCGAACAGTGAAGCCGGAACTCTTCGCCCAAGATGTCTAGCGAATCACGTACCAAGGAGTAGGACCCCATGAAGTCTGATGAACTCGCAATTTACCTCACGGTTCTGCCTTTTTATAGGCAAGCATGTATGGAAGCACTCACCGACCTTTCCCCTAGTCCGGTGGCTCTCTTTGCAGGGCCACAACAGCTCGGTGGCTCCGTCAGGACAGGAATCGGGAAGGAGCTCTACACGCCACTACGGTCCCTGACCGTACTTAACCGAGCATTTTTTCTCACCGGCCACTTGACCCATGCGGTCAGAGCAAAAAGCTTAATTCTCGACCTCAATCCTCGATGCCTGTCGGCCTGGATATTGCTCGGTCTGCGCCGCGTGCTAGGCAAAAGAACCCTCGTGTGGGGGCATTTGCACCCGCGAGCGGGAGCATCAAGCAGAACGGCAGGACTGCGCCGACTCATGCGGTCTTTGGCCCACGGAACCGTACTCTACGGATACGACAGTGTTCAACCTGCACGCAAAGAGCTGCCAAATCAGCCTGTATGGGTGGCACCTAATGCTCTCTATAACGAAAGGGACATCACTCCTCCGTCGCGCCAATCCGAAGCTAACGAGATTCTGTACGTTGGAAGGCTTGTGACTGAAAAGAAGGTTGATCTACTGATTAGAGCCTTCGCCGTCTTCGCACGGATTAATACGGAAGCCCACCTGACCATCATCGGTGAAGGTGAAGAACGTGCCGGACTTGAACAACTAGCACGGAGCCTGGGATGCGTCGCCCGGATCAAGTTCAAGGGAGCAGTGACCTCTGTGACCGATCTCAGAAGCGCGTATGCCAAAGCGCGCTTCTCCGTCTCACCCGGTTATGTGGGGCTCAGCTTGACGCAGAGCCTCGGGTTCGGGACCCCAATGCTAGTCGCGAATGATGAACCACATGCACCAGAGATCGAACTCGAAAAGTTTGGTGGCGTCATTCGATTTACAGAAAACGATCCCGAAGCTCTTGCAGCTTGCATGAACAATCTTTGGCTAAACGACGGGCTCCCTTCGAGGGAGTCGCTCGCATCCTCGGTGCGTAGCTTCTATTCGGCGGAGACCATGGCCCAAGGACTTCTGAGCAGTCTGGTCAACGAGACCCAACAACTAAACAAAGAGGGATGGCCCCGTGAAGTCAACGAGCAGTAGTTCGCGGAGTCGCATTCCGGCTCCCGCCCAAACACTGGTTCGGCGAGTCCTTAACCGGCTGGCCATTGGGAACAACGTGTCCGTTGGGACGGATTTCAGAGCTGGAATTGGTACTCGTATCAACTCCCTTCATGGCCTAACAGTGGGTCACTCAGTGTCCATTGGGCCAGGTTCCCTAGTCGAAGTCGACGGCCAGCTCGGCGACTTCGTGCTCATCGCCCGGAACGTGCAAATCGTCGGGCGCAACGATCATTCAATTGATGAAATTGGAGTTCCGATCGTGCGAGGGTTGTGGGTTGGCGACCGTCCTCAGTCCGAAGCGGACACGGTCCTGATCGAACGCGATGTCTGGGTGGGAGCTGCCGCCATAATTCTTGGAGGTGTGACCATCGGCGAGGGTAGCGTTGTCGGGGCGGGTTCTGTTGTAACCAGAGACGTTCCCCCGTACACGATCGTTGCCGGGGTTCCCGCGAGTGCGGTTGGTAAGCGCTTTGAGTCAGAGGACGAGCGTCGGCGACACTCCGAAGCGCTAGATGCCTTGTCGATCAAGTCTCCGAAAAAGCAAAGTTCAGAAAGTGAGCCTCGTGTCTGAATCTACGCAATCACTCAATCCCGGAGAAGGATACCCTGACTTGTCATCTACTTGTCGATCAACGGCACAACTCAAGATCGCCATACTGGGCATAAACTATGCGCCAGAGCCAACCGGAAATGCGCCGTACACATCGAGCCTGGCCGAAGGCCTTGTAGCCATGGGCCATCAAGTGACGGTAGTCACGGGGTATCCCCACTACCCTGAGTGGAGGCGCAACCCCAACTACACCGGCTGGAAGCACACCGAAGTGGTCAACGGGGTGAACGTGAAGCGTCTGCGACATTACGTGCCTAAAAGACCAACACTGGCTAACCGGATGCATATGGAATTAAGCTTCGGACTACGTCTCATGTTTTCGCGATGGGGCAAACCCGACGTTGTCCTGGTTATCAGTCCAGCCTTGTTCTCCAGCGGCATGGCCATAGCCCGAACAAAGTTAAGGCCGAACCGTCCTGCGGTTGGTCTCTGGGTACAGGACATTTACAGTCGAGGCGTTGCCGAGACGCGATCCGGAGGCAGTCTCATTGTGAATGCCATGGGAAAGCTCGAATCGGCAATACTGAAGGGCGCCGATGGCGTTACTGCGATCCATGAACGCTTTCGACAGTTCATGGTGGATTCCTTGTCTGTAGCGCCCGACCGAATTCGCGTTATTCGCAACTGGACGCATCTGCCCGCAGCTCCGACGAGCGGTCAGAAGGAACTGCGCGACAGGCTGAATTGGGCACCTGACGACATCGTCGTGCTCCATGCGGGCAACATGGGGATGAAACAAGGCTTGGAAAATGTCGTTGACGCCGCCAGGATCGCTGAGGAACGCAGCAGCCGGCTTCGGTTCGTACTCATGGGCGACGGAAACCAGCGCCAGCGTTTGGAGAAACTAGCTGAGGGGCTCCAAAGGATTGACTTTGTTGATCCCCTCCCAGGCGATGACTTTCAGGTTGCCCTGTCGGCGGCAGATTTTCTCTTAGTCAATGAGCTTCCGGGCGTTAAGGATATGGCTGTTCCCAGCAAGTTGACCTCATACTTCAACGCAGGCGTACCGGTTATAGCGGCTACAGACGCGGGAAGCGTGACCGCCGCTGAGATCGCAACATCCGGAGGCGGCCTTCGCGTTGATGCTGCAAGCCCGGCTCTCCTGGTGGACGAGATTGAAAAGCTCAGTCAGGAAACAGAACAGTCTCGCCGTCTTGCTGCTAACGGACTTAGGTTCAGAAGAGTCACATTGTCTGAAGACACAGCAATTGCCCACTATGATGAGTTCTTATCGACCATCGTCTCGGCCCGGAGCCG
The DNA here is from genome assembly GCF_049315185.1 of Paenarthrobacter sp. C1. Lineage (NCBI taxonomy): Bacteria > Bacillati > Actinomycetota > Actinomycetes > Micrococcales > Micrococcaceae > Paenarthrobacter > Paenarthrobacter sp. C1. The sequence goes on from NZ_CP186052.1 coordinate 3,680,775, forward strand.
TTAGGTCCACCTCGTCTACGATTTTCATTCTCTTATTGGGGGATCATGGTAAAGCGCGCGCTCATAACAGGTATCACAGGTCAGGACGGTTCGTATCTCGCCGAGCTGCTCCTGAAGAAGGGCTATGAAGTCCACGGTCTGATTCGGCGAGCTTCCACATTCAATACGGCTCGAATCGACCACCTTTACGTCGATCCTCACGACCCTTCGGCCAAGCTCTTCCTTCACTATGGGGACCTAAGTGACGGTGCCCGTCTAGTGACGCTGCTTGCCGAGATCAAGCCGCACGAAGTCTACAACCTTGCAGCTCAGTCCCACGTCCGGGTTTCCTTTGATGAGCCCGAACACACTGGAGATACAACTGGCATAGGTTCCATACGGCTACTCGAGGCCGTACGGATGTCGGGTATTGAGACAAAGTACTACCAGGCCTCCTCATCCGAAATGTTCGGCGCGACACCTCCCCCCCAAAATGAGGAAACGCCTTTCTATCCGCGCTCACCCTACGGCGCCGCTAAGGTGTACAGCTACTGGGTGACGAAGAACTACCGGGAAGCGTACGGCATGTTCGCCGTCAACGGAATCCTGTTTAATCACGAGTCCCCGCGCCGCGGAGAAACCTTTGTCACGCGCAAGATTACGCGCGCCGTAGCCGCCATCAAGGCGGGTAAACAGGATTTGCTCTACATGGGTAACCTGGATGCCGTTCGCGACTGGGGCTACGCTGCGGAGTACGTCGAAGGAATGTGGCGCATGCTCCAAGTAGATGAGCCTGATGACTTCGTGCTCGCCACCGGCGGAAATTATACTGTCCGCGACTTCCTGCAAATCGCATTCGAGCATGCCGGACTGAACTGGGAAGATCACGTCCGCTTCGACGACAGGTATCTTAGGCCGACAGAAGTTGACGCTTTGGTTGGCGATGCTTCAAAGGCTCACGAAAAGCTCGGCTGGAAAGCGACGGTGGAAACGCCGGAGCTCGCTCGCATCATGGTTGATGCCGATATTGAGGCGCTCAAGCATGCCGGCAGCCATTGGATCGACGACGTGGACCTTGAAAGTTGGAACAACTGATGTCCGAACCTCTTGGTTACAAACCAAGTCCTCTCGACCGGGAAGCCGTTTTCTACGTGGCGGGCCACAGAGGCTTGGTTGGGTCCGCTATTTGGCGCAAACTCGAGTCGGAGGGTTTCGGTCGACTGATTGGTCGCACCTCGTCCGAACTAGATCTGACAGATCGCGATGCTGTCTTTACCTTCTTTGAGCAAAATAAGCCGCGCTATGTGGCACTCGCCGCTGCCAAAGTGGGCGGTATTCTTGCCAACAGCACATTCCCGGTTGACTTCCTCAGTGACAATCTGAGAATTCAAGTCAATGTCCTGGATGCTGCCCGAGAATATGAGACAGAACGACTGCTTTTCCTTGGGTCTTCATGCATATACCCGAAATTTGCTGAGCAGCCAATTAAGGAAGATTCTCTGCTGACCGGCCATTTGGAACCTACGAATGATGCTTACGCCGTAGCAAAGATTGCAGGGATAATGCACATCCAGGCCGTAAGACGTCAGTATGGTCTGCCATGGATTTCCGCAATGCCCACAAACCTGTACGGCCCAGCGGACAACTTTTCACCCTCAGGATCCCACGTACTGCCGGCGCTTATTCGACGCTTTGACGAGGCTTTGACATCAGGTGCGTCCTCTGTCACAAACTGGGGATCGGGATCGCCGCGCCGTGAATTTCTTCATGTCGACGACATGGCCTCAGCTTGCCTCCACCTGATGGAAAACTACGATGGCCCTGAACAAGTCAACGTCGGTACGGGCGCGGACGTAACGATCAAGGAGCTCGCTGAGATTGTCGCAGATGCTGTTGGTTACGTCGGAAGCATCGAATGGGATGCTTCCAAACCAGATGGAACGCCGAGGAAGCTTCTCGATGTCTCTCGTCTTGCGGCAGCAGGCTGGAAAGCCTCCATTGGCTTAGAAGAGGGCATTCGAGAAACTGTAGCTTGGTTCCGCTCCAATTCTGCACAGGTCCGTAACTAATCCTCGACAGATTTGCTCTTCCTATTACTGAAAATGGGGGCCTCCTTGAGTCGGGAGAAAAATTGGCAGGCACTGACGTCACGAAGGCTTCGTGTGGTGGATGCTTTCGTCATAGTCTGGGCAGTAGTCGGCGCTTACGTAATCCGCTTTGGGGCAGAGCCCGAGTTCGTGATCTCAGGACAAGAGCCTAATTACGCTTGGCTGTCTGTTGGTCTGGCCGTCGTATGGTGGTTCATGCTGGGCGCTTGGAATAGCAGGCAGAGCCGTGTTCTAGGAGCTGGGCCTGACGAATACAAACGTGTCGCGGCTGCCTCGCTTTGGCTCTTCGGGCTGGTGGCGATATTTTCGTACGTCTTTCGCATCGAGACTGCCAGGGGGTATGTAGGCATAGCATTGCCAGTAGGGCTTGTGGGCCTCTTGCTAGCGCGCTGGCTGCTTCGCCAACACCTGAGCGTAGCCAGACGGGGGGGCCAAAGCATGTCGCGCCTGCTATTGCTCGGTGGCCCGAGTGCGATCGCACATCTGGCTTCGTCACTTCATGGCGCGAAGCATTCGGGGTATCTCCCTGTGGCCGCATACACTCCTGGCGCAGCAGGCAACATGACGATAGAACCCGATTCGGGGCTACCGATCCTCGGGCATGAGCCTGACACGCATTCTGTTTTGGCAGCCATCGATAGCTGCCAGGCGGATGCTGTAGCCGTTTCTGCCGGCGTGCAACTACACCCTCAAACTATTCGACATCTCGGATGGGAACTCGCGGCTAGGAACATCGCTCTGATCATGGCACCCGCGCTGACAGACATTGCGGGCCCAAGAATCCACACACAACAGGTTGCCGGACTGCCACTAATTCACGTGACCACGCCAACCCTCGAAGGCGGCCAGCGCGTGGCAAAACGTCTCTTCGACATTGGCGTGTCCGGAATCCTCATAGTCCTTGTTGCGCCACTTCTGTCTATCATTGCGTTGCTGATCAAATTTGACAGCCGTGGTCCTGTTCTCTTCCGACAGGAGCGAGTAGGCAAGGAAGGTAAGCACTTCCAGATGCTGAAATTTAGGTCGATGGTTGTTGACGCAGAAGCACGGTTAGCTGATCTCAAGGGGCAGAATGAGGGTAGCGGTCTACTATTTAAGATTAGGAACGACCCTCGCATCACCCGGATTGGAAGCGTTCTCCGGCGTTACAGCTTGGACGAACTACCTCAGCTCTTCAATATCTTTACGGGTTCAATGAGTCTGGTTGGCCCGCGGCCCCCGCTTCCTCGAGAAGTAGCGGCCTACGAGCACGACGTCAGACGCCGCCTGCTGGTCAAACCCGGATTGACGGGTCTCTGGCAGGTTAGCGGACGATCCAATCTCTCGTGGCAGGATTCTGTTCGGTTGGACCTCTACTATGTCGAAAATTGGTCGCTGGCCGGTGATCTTGTGATCATTCTGCGCACTGTCCGTGCTGTTTTCAGCAGCTCGGGTGCCTACTAGCACATTATCGCGCGGAGAACTGCGGAAGGAATTGAAATGCGTATATCTGTAATCGGCTGCGGCTACCTTGGCGCTGTTCACGCTGCCTGCATGGCGAAACTAGGCCACGAGGTCGTTGGAATCGATGTTGACGCCCAAAAAATCGCGGACCTGTCGGCTGCAAAAGCCCCCTTCTACGAGCCCGGGCTGGACGTTCTCCTCGAGGACGTCCAGGAAACAGGTCGCCTGACTTTCACTACCGATATGTCCGCCGCTACCGGGAGTGATGTCCACTTCATCTGTGTCGGGACGCCCCAGAAAAAGGGCGAAAATGGCGCCAACATGAGCTACGTCGACGCAGCCATTTACGGCTTGCTGCCATATTTAGGTGCCGGAGAAGTCGTCGTCGGTAAATCAACCGTCCCTGTTGGTACTGCTGCCAGACTAGCTGTGCTGGTCGCCGAGCATGAACCGCAAGCTCATCTGGTGTGGAACCCAGAATTTCTCCGTGAGGGACACGCGGTCAACGACACTCTTCATCCTGATCGATTTGTCTATGGAGTAAGCGACGGTTTTGAGGAACATGTCGCTGTAGGAATTCTGGACGAGCTCTACGCGACTCCTTTGGCCAGCGGTACCCCTCGCCTGGTAACCGACCTCCCCACCGCCGAGTTGGTAAAGACGGCGGCGAACTCTTTTCTTGCAACTAAAATTTCTTTCATCAACGCCATGGCTGAACTTTGCGAAGCCGCAGGCGCAGACGTCACGCGCCTAGCAGACGCTATTGGTATGGATGACAGAATCGGCCGCAAGTTCCTCAACGCCGGAATTGGGTTCGGTGGAGGGTGTCTTCCCAAAGACATTCGCGCCTTCATGGCCAGGGCGGGCGAGCTTGGCGCGGATCAAGCTCTGACTTTCCTTCGTGAAGTTGATGCGATCAACATGCGCCGCAGAACAAGAGTCGTTGAACTGACGCGGGAACTCTGTGGGGACGGACTGCTTGGTAAACGGATCACCGTGCTCGGTGCTGCATTCAAGCCGGAAAGTGATGACGTGCGCGACTCGCCTGCTCTAAGCATTGCGGCGCAATTGCAGCTCCAAGGCGCTGTAGTGACGGTGACGGACCCTAAAGCCTTGGTGAACGCCTCGCGGCGTTTTCCTGAACTTCAATATGTACAAGACGTTGAGTCGGCACTCCGACATGCCGACATCGTATTGCTGCTGACGGAATGGCAGGAGTACCGGGAACTCGATCCCCATATGCTAAGCAGAATTGTGGCAAGCCCCCGTATTTTGGATGGCCGCAATGTCCTTGATCCTGCAAAGTGGAGAGCTGCCGGTTGGCAGTATCGCGGACTCGGACGGCCGTAGATGAACGCCAATGATGATGACACGTCGAAAGAGACGACTCACTCCACCCCCGCACTAGCCAGGAAGCCCAGCCGTGCCCAGCATCAACGCCGGCGCAGGGCCACAGCATACGTGTGGCTGGCAGCATTGGCCGTGACTGTCCTAGCTGTTACTGTCTGGCTTGGCGCGAAAGCGACGATTATCCAGACGGAACTGAAAGCAGCAAATGCGCTAATACCAACTCTGAAGTCTGAGATAAAGGCCAACAACGCCCTTCAGGCGGCAGAAACAGTCGACACACTCGTGAAACACACGAAGTCTGCCCGTGATGCCGCGGACGATCCGGTCTGGAAGGCCGCCGCTGTACTGCCATGGCTAGGACCCAATCTTCAGGCCGTCAGTGAGGCTTCTATCTCAGCAGACGACGTGGCTCGCCTCGGAGCCGCGCCACTCGTTGGGACATTTCAGTCTCTGGACTGGAAGTCACTCGCCCCCACCGCGGACGGAATGAACCTCGCCGCACTGCAATCAGCAGCGCCACAGGTTCAAGCTGCCGCCCATGCTGTAAGAGAATCCACAAGACGGCTAAATAGTATCGAGACGAACAATCTACTTCCGCAGGTTTCGGAACCATTGTTTGAAGCACGGTCGGGGTTAGCCTCACTCCAGGAAGATTTGGACACCGCTGCAGATGTTGCGCGCCTTGCGCCAAGCATGCTCGGTGCGGAGAAACCAAAGCGCTACCTGCTATTGATGCAGAACAACGCAGAATCGAGAGCGACCGGAGGTATACCCGGCGCAGTTGCCGTCCTCCATGTGGACAAAGGGCAACTGAAGTTGGAAGCCCAAACGAGCGCTGCAGCTTTGGGAGCCTTCACACCGCCAGTGGCAATCGGAGCAGAAGAACAGGTCATCTATTCCGCGAGAGTTGGCAAGTTCATGCAGGATGTCAACCTCACACCAGATTTTGCGACGACTGCCGAAACTGCAAAAGCTATGTGGGAAAAAAGATACGGCGAACCGCTTGATGGCGTTGTCTCCCTGGATCCGATTGCATTGAGCTTCATTCTGGAAGCCACGGGTCCGGTGCCACTGACTGACCCAGGCCTTTTGCAGATCGCGAACGATTTGCCTACTCAGCTAACCAGCAGGAATGTCGTCCAGACCTTGTTGTCGGACGCCTATGCCAAGATTAATGAACCGAAACTCCAGGACGTCTACTTCGCAGAAGCAGCAAAGGAGATATTCGGCGCGTTGTCCTCCGGGCAGACAGATCCAAAGAGGCTCATGGAAGCTCTCGCCAAGGGTGTTGAGGATCGTCGTATCCTTCTCTGGTCTGGCTCACCCGAAGAACAGGACACCATTGGTCGCTACAAGGTTGGTGGGAGAGTTTCCGGCCCCGTGATATCTCCTGCGGAGTTTGGCGTCTACTTCAACGATGGCACCGGCGCCAAGATGGACTACTGGATGAAACGATCAGTTCAGATAGTTAAGGACTGCACTCGTGACGGGTATAGGGAAGTTGACGTCAGAGTTACGAGCACTAACACGGCCCCAGCAGACGCTGCCCTAACTCTCCCGGCCTACGTCACAGGAGCTGGGATATTCGGGGTACCGGCTGGCACCGTACAGACAAATATCGTCGCCTATGGACCGGTGCAGTCCCATATTGACACGGTTCTTAAGGATGGCGACAAGATTCCGTTTGCAGCGCAAACCCATAACCAGCGGGCGGTGGGAACGTCCACGGTGCAGCTGGCACCAGGGCAAAGTATGGTCTTGGAGTTCAAATTCGGTCATATCGTTCAACTTTCAGAGCCAAAAATCGTTGTCACACCCACAACCCAGCCCGTTAAGGACGTGATCCAACCCGCAAACCTGTCAGCCTGTGAATAGGGCGGGACGTTCACGTTAATCCTTTGTAACGGGTATGGATTTTCTTTGCCGCTGGTTACCATCGAATGGTAAGTTCTATATGGGCAGCACACTGAGATTTCGCTTACGGTCACGTAGGGTCTCGGAAATCTCCAAACACCACGTCGTACCACCAAGGTCTCAGGGGGGACACACATGAGAAAATCTCTCGCAGCACTTACTCTCGCAGGTTCTATCGCACTACTCGGCGCAGTTCCGGCCGTAGCCAACAATGCCAACTACCCGGCACCAAACACGTCCGTTGCGGTCTCCGATGCCTCCGTGGCTCCCGGTGAAGCATTTGTCTTCAGCGGGACCGGCTTCACCCCAGGCGAAAGCATCACCATCACCGTTACGCCGACGGGTACGCCTGCCGCTAGTGGCAGCGTGTCCGCTGGCAGCCTGTCAGTTTCCGCACGTATCCCACTGGCCCCGTCGACTCTCGGGGCTACCGCTGATGGAAATGGCTCGTTCTCGGCCCCCATTGTCATCAACGAGCCTGGCGCATACGCAGTCACCGCTACCGGTAACTCCTCCGGCGTTACCGTTGGACCGGTCACAGTGGTCGTCGGCGGTGCCGCCCTCTCTAACACCGGCGGAAACGCCGGTGCTGGCACAGGGTTGGCAAACACCGGCGGCGTTCCGCTCGCGAACACCGGAGCTGACTCCAGCCTCATCCTCTGGTCCCTCGTAGGCGCAGGGGCTCTGGCAGCCGGCACGGCATCCGTCGTGGTAGCTCGCCGTCGCGCTAAGGGCACCGAGGTCTCTGCTTAATAGGTTCTGAACCACGTCAGGGTGGTTTGCCGACAATCTTATTGTCGGCAAACCACCCTGATTTGTTGTTTTCGTTTCCACAGGGAAGGCAACTGTGGTATCCATAGGAAATATGGGGCGACACTGGAGAAGGCGAAGGTGGCATACTGCGCGACGCTTCCCCGGGATGCGGAGAGTCCAGTTGCCCCGGGGTTTCGCACAATATGTACTGCTTGGGCTGCTGGCTATTGCGGCTATAGGCGTCAGTGCGTGGGCACTCATTCGAAGTTCTTGAGGAAACGCATGAAAAACCAATACCCCTGGCGAATAGCCCTGACAGCATATATGGCGGGCCTGGCATTGGTCGGTTTTTGGCCCAGCCCAATAGACCGACCAATTCTTGGTATGCTGAGTACTGTCCTGAAGCATCTCCATGGGCTCGGCATCCCTGCCTGGTTTGACTATTATTTCGTCGAGGCTTCAGCCAACGTAGCGATGTTCATTCCGCTTGGCTTTTTCGCTGCCAGGGCCCTACCAAGGAAGCCTTGGTGGCAACTAGCCGCCATGGGCTTGGTAGCCTCCCTGAGTATCGAGTTCGGACAGCTGCTATTTATCACTTCTCGTTTTTCAACCGTTTCAGATATTGTCACAAACACTTGTGGAGCTGTCTCAGGAGTAGTCTTCGCGCGCACGCTTGCTCGACTCAATGCAATCAAACCCTCCAAAACCTAGACCCCCTGATTTTGAAGCTACTTATCGTCGTCTTGGATCCCGAAGACGAGCCCGCTGCTCCGGCTTCGACGTGCGGCTGCGTGCCATAATTCCTGTTTGGACTAAATGGTACCCGCTCCCGGGGCAGCGACTACTGGTAGACTCCTGAAGCGAAATTTGCAAATGAGTGCCGCGACAGCTGGTCCATCCTGAAGACTGTATTCGTGGAGAAGGCAGGCACTGAGTAAGGCAGTCGGGACCACGGCATCGGTAGACGGCCCCAGCATTTGAGCTAGGACCGGTCATCTAGTCAATCTCTCCGGCAGTCCGTGGATTTCAGTGCAGATTCAGAGGTACTCGTACGAAGACCTCTAAATTACCAGGCTGCCGTTACTCAAGGGCCAGTTGCGGCACATGCATCGTCCACTGGAGAACCCACGACACAAGCACGTGCAGTAACCAAGGCATCCGTCGGTCCAACTCTGACCTCCGCCGCCTCCGAAAGCGGATAATCCGGCTGCATTTGTTAGCATCATCATGGGTTTCGGTCTGGCATAACGAGCACCTAGGACGGAAAACAAGGCAAACGCAGCGTCGAAGTTGCGCCTAAATTCAGGCACCGAGGCGAGCATTGGCAGTTATGGCGGCACCACCGCCGCCCGTTTATTCTGGGCGGCCTCGGACCGCTCAGGGTACGTTAACTCCCCGCGCAGGTCTACAGTCATCGCTGCGGACTTCATGGCGAACGAGTAAGGCCCTAATGCCTCTCGACCGAGGTTAGTGATCCACTGCTTATCGATTTGTATGAGTGTTCACCGGTACCGTATTGGTATTTTGGAAAGTAGCCTTAGGATAGGACAGGGCGGCACGCCTCAGTACAAATGTTGCCCAAACAGAGGTGTGCCGCCCTGCCAACTCGTTGGGCACGCTCGTACCCGAAAAATCAACTTCTAGTAATTAGCTGCGCGCTCTTGAAGGGACACGAAAAGTTCTTGCCTTACATAGACATCAACCCGCACAAGTCTGGGCCGAAGTGGCCCGCCTTCCTCGGACTTTCGATACTGCTCGCCGCAACCATTGCAATCGTGACTCTCGCGCTGACAGCCCATTAAGGCCGGCCCCTCTCACCCCCTGAGTCTGTCCACGACTCATCGCGGAAATGTACAGGTATCACTCGGCAGCCTGGGCACGCCGGGACTAACGGTGAATTTGCAGCCTATCGAGGGAACATGAGCTTATCGTGCTCCGCTGAGTATCACGACGGTAGCGGCGAGTTTTTCGCAGAGCCGAAGGTCCTTCTAAGCACAGAGGACCGTTCGTGCGATTTAGCATTAACGCGACCATGTCACATTACCGGTCGTTAGGTTCTGGTCCGACCTGGCGTCAAGTCGTACTCCTTGCCCGGCCTGCTCTGCAGCTCTGCCGGTATGCTCGCGTTCCTTCTGGCGTTCAAAACCTTGATGATGGCGTAGCCGATGATCAGCGTGTAGATGCACCACCACATGGTGTGGATCGTGTTCGTACGGGCAGCTACGAGCGCGAACGAACTGACGCTCACCACAGCGAACATCTGGAACGGTGAAAGACCTCGGTTGTAGACCCAGCGGTTCGCTATTGCCCGCATGCCCGCGCCGAAAGCGATGGAGCCTAGGAACACGAGGATGAACCCGCCGTCGAAGTAGAGAACGCCCGCCACTGAGGCGACAGGGCAGAACGGTTCCCCACATCCACCTCCGAATAGTCGGGTGATCATCTGATCGGAGAACGGCACTCCCGTGAGCTCGCCGATTCGGGTGAAAGATGGAATCGGCCGAGTAAAGAACTCCAAGAGCGTGCCCCTGCCTAATCCGTACTGGTCTCCGGACAGCCCTCGGGAGGCCACAGCGATGTAGTCGAACATCTCTGTGTCGTAAGACGCGAAAACCGGGCGCAGCACCCCGCCAATTCCTTCCTCTTGCAGGTACCGCCACGAAGCAGTCGCGAGGTTCTCGCCGACTCGCCGGGCTCCTGCGGCCCGAACCATTGGGACGATGGCGAGGAAGAGAATAGCTACCGCGCCGATGATGACGTGTCCCGCTTTGACTCGGACTGGCTTGCGAATGAGCGCAGCCAAGACGGGAAGAAGCATTGCCGGAATGATGAACCGGCGGGTTCCTAGTTGGGAGACCATGAGGATGCTCGCTGCTGTGCTACCGATAATGAGCGCCAAGTCGAAGAAGACCAACTGCCGGTCCTTGGCCCCGAGGATGAAGATGGCTGCCGCGATGGATCCTGCCAGGGGAATCATCATGACAATCTCCGGCACTCCTGCCAAAGCCACTTCGCTCGAGCGCCCCCCGGCGAGCTGACGAATAACGTCTGCCCCGGCGACGGCCATGAGAAGGGCGATGTAAGCACCAAGCCCGGCAACCGTCGCGAACACAAGCTTCCCCCGACTAAACGACCATCCATCGTAAGAACGCGGACCCGCCGATCGATTTTCAAGAGCTTGCAGCTTCGTCGGCCGCAGCCTGGCAAGAAAGACCCCCAACAGCAAACCAACGAGGCACGTCATACCGACGCCTAGGGCCAGCGACTCTTCGGCTTGATCGGGCAAGTAGAGGCCGTACCAGGCAGCTTCGTCAAACCGGTTGGTGAACACCGGCCGGATCGTGAAGATGGCGATAAGCATGATCGTCGCCATGGAATCTGGAGCGAGGAACCGGCCGAGGCCTCGATTGGGGTTGCTCCCCAGGACGTACGTCAGCGTCAGGGCAGCAACGAGGAATGAGGCGAATAGCATGAGAGACCTTCCCGGGGCAGACCCAGCTCTTGAACACGCTGCCCACAGGTGCCGAGTCTAGCTGTAGCTATAGGAACGCCGAAAGCGCCCCACCACCTGACGCTCAGGTGGTGGAAATTTGTGAAGGTTTCAACACCTTGGAAGGAGCGGGGAACACGTAGCTGGACAAGTGCCTTGAGATAGGCTGCCGAGCGATACGAGGGACCGGGGTTCGCACCATAGCGTGGAACGTGCTCACCGATCTCTGGACGAGACGGACTCCTGCCCGGCCGACGAGAGCAAAAGTCTTGATTTCGGACTAGATGGGCCCATCGTACGCTGGCACCGCCCCTGACAGGAGTGTGCGCACATAATCAGCCCATCTTCCCAGTCCCTATCCTCATCAGCGATCTCGTTCGCATGCGTGTGGTGGTTCCCAAAGCGCGCTGGAAGCTCGTTGAGATGTGCTAGTTCAGGAGGGTGCCTTTAAGCGTCTCACTCAAGAAGTTGCGGCTCGAAAAGGCCCTGGGTGGTTGCAAGCTGAACTTTCAGGCGGTCAGCAATGCAACCCCATGACTCAACCTCACGTCGATCGAATGCTACAAGCTGGTTGTTGGAAACTCGGGCACTAGTTGGTGCCCTGCAAGGGTGCGACGCGGCGGGCTCCGGCTGCACGCGTGATGGGGCGGTGAAATCCAAGTTTTGAAGCAGACGTGAGACTTGCTGCATCGACGATCTCCCCGCGATTGTTCCGTGCGCCGTCGGCTGGTCTACGTTCGGCCGGATCCCGTTCAGTCCGCTTCGCAGCAGTAGTCCAGGGTGAGCCTCGTTAGTCACAGGGCGTGGGCGGTGCCCGAAGCGAACTTACGGGCGTTTGGACAGCTCTCCGAGGAAGCGCGTCACATCCTCGGCGACTCTCTCCGGACACTCCCAGAGCACAAGGTGACCGGTCCCTTCGTAGATCTGCACTCGTGCGTCCTTGATGCGGCCAACCAGGGTTTCCTGATGCTGTCGCGGCACAAGGTGATCGTGGGCGCCCCAAAGCATCAGCGTCGGGACGGAAATCTCGCCAGTCTCCGTTGGAGGAACGGCCTCGCAGAATCCTCGCATTGAAGCCTTCCAAACCGAGGCTGGCATGGCTAGACCGTCCTGTACTCGGTCCTCAATGTATGAGGTCGGCACGGCGTGCAGCATTCTGTACCAGGCCAAAGACTCACGAACCCAGTTCTCTGAGATCGGGTCAGTAAGCCGCTCCACCTCTGCCGCAAATGGTGGCCTTCCGTGGAGCGTCAAGGGTGCTCCTACCAACGTCAAGGATGCGACAAGGTCCGGATGAGAGACAGCGAGTTGCTGGGCTACGTAACCACCGCTGGATGAACCCAGGACATGTGCCTGTCTGGCGCCGAATGCCTCCAACACGCCGACGACGTCCTCAACAACTTCGGAAAGCGAGTAGCCGTTGCCGGGTTTGTCGGCCGCACCATGACCCCTCAAGTCAGGAGCCACAATCACAATCCCCGGAAGCGCCGCAATGAGGCGATCGAAACTCCGCCAGGATTCGCCCCAGGCGTGTAGGAGCAGCAGTGGTGCGCCGCCGTCGTCAATTGCTTGTTCAAGGTTCCCTTGCACAAAACAAGGCACGCTGATCCCGGTTTTCAGAGACACGGTCCTGACTTCGGACTCCATGGCCTCAGCGTACGCTCGCCCGGCCGCTGGCAGGAAGGACGTGCTAACCCCGCCCAACCTCCCAAGCCCGCACTCCATCCGCGATCTCCCCCGCATGCGTGTGGTGAAGGTAGTGCTCGCCGGGGATAGGCACCACGGTGCCGTCGGTGACGCTGGCGACCTGGCGGCGGTGCAGCTCGAGCCACTCCGGGTTCTGTTTGTTCTCCGCAACCGCGAACAACAGCAGCGGCAGATCCTTCGGGAAGCCGGTTCCAAGGGCGCGCTGGAAGTTCGAGCCTATGTGCTCCATCTCGTTGAGGTACGTGGGCGACATCGAGTTCCGGTTGGTGAGCATCTGCATTTGATCATTTGCATAGTCCGAGTAGGCGGGGTTGTTGTCGTCCGCGAACGCGATGGCAGTGATCACCCGCAGCAGGCCAAGGCTTTTCGCCGCTGACATCAAGCCCGTGGGGAACTGCGTATCGGTGCCCGGTTGCCCGGGCACGGAGGTATCGATGCCCACAAAGGCGCTCACCTCATCCGGGTACCGTTTGACGTAGTCGATGCCGTAGATGCCGGCGATCGAGTGGCCCATAAGGATGTAGCGGTTGACGTGGAGGGACTGCAGGGCGCTATGGACTTCCTGCACGATGTTCTCAGTGGTGCGCTCGCGGTCAGTGCCGTCGCTCAACCCGTAGCCCAAGGGTTCCACCACAATCACCCGATGGTCCTTGGCGAGGTCCCTCACCAAGGGCGCGAAGTCGAGAACTGGCGACGACGTTCCAAACCCCGGCAGTAGAACGACGTCTTTGAGCCCACTACCGGTCACCAAGACGTTCATCTTGCTGCCGTTCACATCCACACGCTGGCCATAGGACTCGATCTTGCTGGTCTCGGCGTTGCTCGCGACCACGTTCACCACGGTGGTAGTCGCCAACCCTAGCGCCACCACGGCTCCAATGGCTGAGACTGTCACGAGCAATTTCTTAACTGACCTCTTCAAACATCCCTTTCCAGTGCGCGCCGTGCGCCCTGTATCCAGCCTCGCGTTTGCTGGCCGCGAGCGCGTCACCCCAGGGTTCTGAGTTGGGTAGTCCGTTCGGAGTACCTGACTCCGTACTCCGGGCCCGAGACTCCTGCTCATCGTGGCGCTCGCGCCCGCCACAGTGACGCTCTTAGGGTGCGGCCGGCTCACTGCCGCGCTCCGAGCAAGCCTCCTTGCTAGGCCGTCATAGCCCTCGCCGGAATTAGCCACACTCAGGAGACAGTGCTAATCCACGTGTGTCGGCGACTGCCACCGTGGTGTTTACAGTCACCGCAGTCCCACTAAATGTCGGCCCATTCGACTCGCTAGGCCTCCAGTCCGTCATAGGCAGCGCCGCCAATCTGAGCGTGATCACCGAAGATCTAGTAGTCCCCTACATGCGCTAATGCGAATGCGAACCGTATCCTAACCCCGCGAGAGATGTCCGTCGGCCGGGCACTCGGTGACGTTGGCGTATGAGTTCTGCCTGTAAGCGTTGGGCATTAGGTTTGCGGATCCCAGTGAAACGCAAATCCGCTCACTTCCACATTCTCCCAGGCATTGCCGCCCCAAACCTAGGGTGATAAACGATTTATGTGCACAGGGCTCGACTAAAGATGCGAGACACCACAGCCGGCTGAAGAATCCGACCCTCACCGGCAGCGCGCTAAAGACATCTCTCCGAAGACGTAGCATCCATACAGCATCCGGACGAGAGCCCTGGCAGCGACCCAACACGGATGTGACTAGGCTAAAGACTATTTCCGCTACAAGGAAAAGTCGTTCACCTAAGCGTTGGCAAACCGTCAGCGTGTTTCCATTATCGATTAGTCTAGTAGATGATAGGCGAAGCCGCCATTGACAACCAGGAGAATCATTTGAAGTCGGAAACCCTAATCGCCACATCAATTCAATATCTTTCAATTAATTCAAATTTTAGCGCCAAGTCCCAGATTCTATCCAACTTCCTTGGAACCATAAAACAGCTAGAGCTTTTGGCACGCGGCTATGCGGCAAACAAACAACCTCGATGGAGCGCGGTCAAATTATGCGTCGGTCAGGCTCAGTCCTTCTTGGAGCTAGAACTAAGAAGCATCTCCCACTCACCCTCACTTGCCCTATCGCAAGCGATAAGCGATTTTAACAGCCTTCCCGAGCAAAGCGACAAGTCTTCCGCATGCGTTCGGATCGCCGAAGAAATCAGTCAATGGCGCAGCCAACTGAACCACAACAGGTACGGAGGCAGCATACTCACTGCAGCGAGAAACCTGAGCGATGCGGGATTGGGCGGATACCTAGCCGGAGCCTTTAGTGCCCTCCTCGTGGAGCAAGGCTGGAATTACTCAGGACTCAGCAGAACAGACCTCGTGGCACGGTTCACCAGCGAAACAGAGCTTCTTGATTACTTATTTCCCAGCGGGAATAAAATCTACGAGCTCACATTTGCCATTCGTGGCGTGCGTAAGCTGGCTGAGATCGAAAAGGTGCTATCGGGAGCATTCTGTTGGCGGGTAAAGGACGAGGGCGAAGATGGGCCGTCGCTCGTCTACTACAATGTGGACAAAGAAAGTCGCTCGAAATTCAAATGGCATTTCTCACACAAGGTCAAAGAAGGACGCTTCGCCGGCTGCTTTGTTTCGTTTGAATGGGCCGCGCCATCAGGACAGATAGCGGCCGTTCAAGCAAGAACTTTTTTGGAGGGCAAACTCGAAAATTACCGAGCGGGGCGTCGAGCGCCGCATGCGCGCTTGCAGGAAACCATCTTGTATTCGTTGGATGGTCGCAAGGTCCGCAGTTATGGCGATGAGCCAATGCGGTACTCCAAGTCTTCCGCCTACCCCGCACTCCATGAGACAAGTCCCGAGATTGAGAGGCTCTTCGGACTGAATCGACTCGCAAGAGAGGCGCACTCAGAGTCGATTGCAGCCATGTACGGCTGGATATTTTTCGAAAGTGCCGGAATGAAAAGTGAGGCTGTACAGAGTAACATCCCAAAACTTCTTGCATTACAAGAGTTTAGGAATGATCTGGTCACACTTCGTTCAGATATAACCACTGAACTTTCCGTTAGTTATCAGAAGCGGGTTAGGCAACTCAAATCCACGCTCTGGAACTATCGTCGTTCTATTTCCGTTTCGCCCAACGCATATAAGATTGGTGACGAATGGACAGTTAATCTCTCGCGTACTGTTATCCTACAACAAATGCGTGCCGTTTCGGCCAACCTGGTATCCCAGCAGGCGGCCGAACTCGATCTTGCTAGCAGCCTTACCAGCCACGGTCGTACGGCTAATCCTAATTCATGGTTCTCGCATCTTTCTTCCTGGGCCCAAAGAAAGCAAGAGACAACTGCGGGTGAGGACAACTTAGCAATGACACTTGAAATCCTATCCAAAGTGCCCGAATTTCTTCCCATATGCGCTGACCGGCTTGGCCTAGTTAAATCCACTTTATCAAGCGCATCCAGCTTGCGTTCACATTTGTCTCACCGAAGGGATTATTACTCAGGACTGTTGAACACTATGTACGCAGTAAGGAATATGGCGTCTCATGAGGGAAGAATTGGCAGCATTGACTTGATCGGATTCGGAATGCTGTCAGGATGGCTAACTGATGCTTACCTGGAAATTCTGACTAACTGGTTCCGTAAGAGTCGCAGTGTAGTCTCGTGCGTTGACGTTGCTTTGGAAATAGTCGGCCGTTATGACCAGATTGTCGACAGTGACTACCTGGACCTGATATCCGATTTCGGATTGATGGACCTCGAAAACTTGACTCAACCGGGATGGGCGAACGGCCTTACTCCTCTGTCACCGACGCCGTAGGGCGCGTTATCACCTCGGTTCCAGTACCTGCCTCCGTCCCAGCGCCACCCTGGTTCGAAAACCTCCCCGTGCCCGAGTCCGCGCGATCTGGCCACATTCGACGGAACAAGTCGATCCTCTGTGGGATATCCGCATGCACGTCAACTAGCACGAAGCCGACTTCTGGAACCCTGAGTTTGGACGATCCCGTCTAGATACCTCGTGGTTACAGCGGCCTGATTGTCAGGCGAGGGACGCAACTCAGCTGGGTACGTGGTTCGGCTCCGGCGCTCGGCACATACAACCGCTAAGTGGGCGTAATGGAGAGGCCATCCATGGCGGCAGAAGGGGGGAGGTGACTCCTGTATTCAGGCTACCGTGTCGAATGCGGAGAGTCTTATTGAGCACTTTCTCCAAGATGTAGTCAGTGCTCAGCCCGGGACCACGAACGTCGTGACCTTAATTCCGCTAGCGGTCCCTGCACTCCCGCCGGGTTTCCAGAAATGCAGCGTCAACGATGATGAGGCGGTGACGCACACAGACGAAACCGCGGTGAAGAACGCTGTGGTGACGATATCGCCGCTGTCGCCTGTCCTCGATATCGGCAGCATCAGCATGCCCGCGCCGACGATGATCACCGCCAGGAAAGCCAGAGGCACCAGACGCACCGGATGCAGCAGCCCCGACACCAAGCGCTGCCCTTGGTCAGCAACAGCCAACTGCAGCGGGCTGCGGCGGATGAGGGAGCGTTCAGTCATGCCCGATCTTCCTAATGGGTAGGCTTCCGTGCCGAAGCTAGCACCGTGCCGAAGCTAGCACCGATCAGCTATGGATCGGCGGGAAGCAGGCAGATCTTGACGAATCCTTAACGCCTCCGCGTTAAGAGCGCATCAAGATTTCCCACGTCCGCATTAAGGAACCGTAAGGAACGTCTTTTCAGCACTTTTGCGGGAGTTGACTGTCATCAGCCCCGCAATCGGGGCACTGATGAAAGGACGTTCCAGTGGCCGACGTGGCTGTTGTGGTGATTCTTGTGGTGAGCATGGGAATCGTGATGTGGGTGGCCCACCTGTTGGGCAAGATGGTGGACGGCGAAGGCCCGGTGAGTGGGCGATGAACGCGGACGCGATCATGTGGGTCAGTCTGTTCATCCTTGGCCTGGCCCTTGCAGGGTACCTGCTGGCAGTGCTCCTCAACCCGGAAAAGTGGTGACCCCGGGTGGTCTTCAGCACTGCATCCTTCATCACCCAGATAGCCGTACTGCTTCTGGTCCTCGCTCTCCTGCACAAGCCTTTGGGCGTGTACATGGCCCGGGTCTTCTCCGGTGCCAAACACTCAAAGCCTGAAAAGATCCTCTACCGCCTGGCCGGAGTGGACGCCGGGACTGAACAGAGCTGGTCTGTATATCTGCGCAGCGTTCTGCTCTTCTCGCTGATCTCCATTCTTGTGATCTTCGCGTTGCAGCGTCTCCAAGGCGTGCTCCCGGGCAGCAACTCCCTGCCGGGCGTAGACCCATGGGTCGCCATGAACACGGCGATCTCGTTCGTCACCAACACCAACTGGCAAACATACGTTCCCGAGGCCACCGTGGGCATCTTCGTCCAGATGTGCCTGCTCGCCGTGCAGAACTTCCTCTCTGCCGCAGTGGGAATCGTGGTGGTCGTGGCCCTGATCCGCGGCATCGTAAGGACCACAACAGACCGGTTGGGCAACTTCTGGGTGGACCTCGCCCGCGCTTCCTTCCGCATCCTGTTGCCCATCGCGACCGTAGCGGCCATCGCCTTGGTGATTGGCGGCGTCGTGCAGAACTTCTGGTCCACCGACGTCACGAACGCCGCCACCGGCGCCGCGCAGACCATTCCCGGCGGTCCCGTGGCCTCACAGGAAGCCATCAAAGTCCTGGGCACCAACGGAGGCGGCTACTTCAACGCCAACTCAGCCCACCCCTTCGAAAACCCGAGCGTCTTCACCAGCCTGTTCCAGGTTTTCCTCATCCTCCTCATCCCTTCCGCACTGCCGTACATGTACGGGCGGATGGTGGGAGACCAGCGCCAGGGCTACACCGTCGCCGCTGTGATGGGCGCACTCTGGTTGACCTCGACGTGCCTGATGGCTTGGGCCGTCTCCTCCGCACAAGGAACGGCGACGGCGGCAGCCGGCGGCCTGGGTGAAGGCTTCGAACAGCGCCTGGGTCCGGCGGCCAGTTCCATCTTCGCCGCGTCCACAACCCTGACCTCCACCGGAGCGGTGAACGTCGCCCACGACTCACTGCCTCCCTTGGCCGGCGGCGTCGCAATGCTGAACATGATGCTCGGCGAAGTGGCACCCGGCGGAACAGGATCCGGACTCTACGGCATGCTGGTCCTGGCCATCATCGCGGTCTTCATCGCAGGGCTGATGGTGGGGCGGACCCCGGAATTCCTGGGCAAGAAGATCAGCCCCCGCGAAATGAAAATCGCGGCCCTCTACATCCTGGTAACCCCCACTCTGGTGCTGGTACTCGCCGCTGTTTCGGCACTCCTGCCGGAGGTGATGGCCAATGCCCCGGCATCAGGACCGCACCAGTTCAGCGAACTGCTCTACGCCTTCACCTCCGGTGCCAACAACAACGGTTCAGCCTTCGGCGGCATCACCAGCTCCGGCCCCTACCTCTCCACCCTGTTGGGGCTCGCCATGCTGTTGGGCCGGTTCCTGCCCATCGCCTTGGTCCTTGCGCTCGCAGGTTCCCTGGCACGGCAAAGGAAAATCCCGGTCTCCTCCGGCACGGTACCAACCCACGGCCCGCTGTTCGGCTCCCTGCTGCTGGGCGTGACCGTGATCCTCACCGCGCTCAGCTACTTCCCCGCCCTGGCTCTGGGCCCCCTCGCAGAAGGACTTATCAAATGACCAACTCCAGCACGGCTCCGGCCGCGGAGTCCGAAAAACCCGGCCACCCCGTTGATGCTCCGCCCGTTCCACTGGAACACAAGCACCACACCAAGGCACCGGCCAAGCTCAATGCCGCCTCGCTTCGGGCTGCCCTCCCGGTCGCGTTCAAGAAGCTCGATCCCCGGCAAATGGTCCACTCCCCCGTCATGTTCGTCGTGCTGGTGGGAGCAGCGGCCTGTACCGTGATCAGCGCCGTGAAGCCGGACATTTTCGGCATCGCAGTCACCGCATGGCTGTGGCTGACGGTGCTGTTCGGAACACTCTCCGAAGCCATCGCCGAAGGCCGCGGAAAGGCCCAGGCGGACAGCCTCCGGGCAGGCCGCCAGGGCGTCACGGCACGGCTGCGCCAGGACGATGGAACCACCAAAGTGGTGGCCGGCACTGACCTGAAGCTCAACGACGTCGTCATCTGCGAAGCCGGGGACGTCATCCCCTCCGACGGCGAAATCATCGAAGGCCTGGCCAGCGTGGACGAGTCCACCATCACCGGCGAATCAGCACCGGTCATCAGGGAGTCCGGCGGCGACAGGTCCTCGGTGACCGGCGGAACCAAGGTCCTCTCCGACAAGATCGTCGTGCGCATCACCGCCGAGCCCGGAGAAACGTTCATCGACAGGATGATCAAGCTGGTTGAGGGCGCCGTCCGGCAAAAGACCCCCAACGAGATCGCCCTTCACGTCCTGCTCGTCTCACTGACCATCGTGTTCCTGGTAGTGACCATGGCCCTGGCGCCCTTCGCATCACTGGCGAACGCCACTCCGTCTCCCATCGTGCTGGTTGCGCTGCTGGTCTGCCTCATCCCCACCACCATTGGTGCGTTGGTGCCGGCCATCGGCATCGCGGGCATGGACCGGCTGGTGCAGCACAATGTACTGGCAACATCCGGCCGGGCAGTGGAAACCGCCGGCGACATCACCACGCTGCTGCTCGACAAGACCGGCACCATCACCTACGGGAACCGGCGTGCCGTGAACTTCTTCCCGGCCAACGACGTCGGACTCGATGAACTCACCGCCGCCGCCCGGCTCTCCAGCCTGGCCGACGAAACACCGGAAGGCCGCTCCATCGTGGAGCTCGCCGATGCCCGCGGTATCGGCGGTCCCGACCTCGCCGGACTGCGCACCGCCTACTCGGACATCACGGTTGTGGAGTTCACCGCCAGCACCCGGATGAGCGGGCTGGACCTGGACGGCCGCCTCATCCGCAAAGGCGCCGCGTCCGCCGTCGGGCATTTTGTCACCGACGCCGGCGGTCGCCTCCCGGCGGAAGTCCAGCGCCGCGTCCAGGAGATTTCCGCCCAAGGCGGCACCCCGCTGCTGGTAGCCGAAAGCACGCACGACGGCGGCGCACGGGTTCTGGGAACAGTTCACCTTGCCGATGTGGTCAAGCCGGGCATGAAAGCCCGCTTCGCCGAGCTGCGCGCCATGGGAATCCGAACGGTCATGATCACCGGTGACAACCCGGTGACGGCCAAAGCGATCGCGGCGGAGGCCGGCGTCGACGACTTCGTTGCCGAAGCCACGCCCGAGGACAAACTCGACGTCATCCGCCGGGAGCAAGGTGAAGGACGCCTGGTGGCCATGACCGGAGACGGCACCAACGATGCTCCGGCCCTGGCGGCGGCGGATGTGGGAGTGGCCATGAACTCCGGCACGCCGGCGGCCAAAGAAGCAGCCAACATGGTGGACCTCGACTCGGACCCCACCAAACTGATCAACATCGTGGGCATCGGCAAGCAGCTGCTCATTACCCGGGGAGCTTTGACCACGTTCTCTGTGGCCAATGATGTTGCCAAGTACTTCGCCATTGTTCCGGCGCTGTTCACGGCAGCCTTCCCGGGGCTTGGACTGCTGAACATCATGGGGCTGGCCAGTCCGGCGTCGGCGATTCTGTCAGCCGTGATCTTCAACGCCCTCATCATCATTGTCCTGGTCCCCTTGGCATTGCGGGGCGTGAAGTACCGGGCAGTGTCAGCCAACCAGGCCCTGGGCCGGAATCTGCTGCTCTACGGATTGGGCGGTCTGGTTGCCCCGTTCCTCGGAATCAAACTCATCGACCTGGTCTTGTCCCTCATCCCAGGCATCGGCTAGGAGCCACCCATGAACACCATTTCCGGATACCTTCGCCAAGCAGGCACCGCAGTCAGGTTCCTGCTGCTGGCAACCATCGTGCTGGGTTTGCTCTACCCCCTGGTGGTCTTCGGCGCAGGGCAGCTGGTTGCGCCGTTCCAGGCCAACGGATCCATCGTGAAGGACTCCGCCGGGCGGCCGGCAGCATCAGCGCTCATAGCCCAGACCATGGCGGACGAATCAGGAACTCAGAGCCCACAGTGGTTCCACGCCCGGCCGTCCGCCGTCATGTGGGACCCGGCATCGTCCTCAGCAAGCAACCTAGGACCCAACGATCCCAAACTCCTGGACGCCGTGAACAGCAACCGTGCAGCTATCGCGGCGGCGGAGGGCGCCAACCCAGCCGACATTCCGGCTGATGCCCTCACGGCCAGCGGATCAGGCCTGGACCCGCACATTTCAAAGGCCTACGCGGATCTCCAGGTCCAGCGGGTTGCCAAAGCCCACGGTCTCGAAGCCGGCGAGGTTCAGACCTTGGTGGACCAGCAGACCAGCAGCGGGCTCGAGGCCTTCCTCAGCCAGCCCTCAGTCAACGTGACCTTGCTGAATCTGGATGTCGCCCGGCTGGCCGCGAACCCGTGAGTAGCTTCGGTTCCCGAGTGGAAGAATGAGGACATGGCGCGGGCAACACTGAGGATTTTTCTGGGGGCAGCACCGGGCGTCGGCAAAACTTACGCAATGCTCGAAGAAGCCCACAGGCTGCTGGGCCGCGGCGAGGACGTGGTGGTGGCATTCGCCATGCACCACGGACGCGCCGATACCCAAGCGCTCACCCAGGGGCTGGAGATCGTGCCGACCCGGTCCATCGAGTACAGGGGAAGCACCTTCGAAGAGATGGACCTGGACGCGGTCCTGGCCCGGCGCCCACACACCGCGGTCGTGGATGAGTATGCCCACACCAACATTCCCGGGAGCCGGAACCAGAAGCGCTGGCAGGACATTGAGGAATTGCTGGACGCCGGCATCAATGTCCTGTCCACGGTGAACGTGCAACACCTGGCCTCCCTGGGCGATGTTGTCAGCGCCATCACCGACGTCAAGCAGGCCGAAACCGTCCCGGACGACGTCGTGCGCCGCGCTGACCAGATCCATCTGGTGGATATTTCGCCCGAGCTGCTCCGGCAACGCCTGGGCGACGGCAAGATCTACGATGCCGACAAGATCGACGCTGCCCTGTCCAACTACTTCCGGGTGGGCAACCTGACAGCACTGCGGGAACTGGCGCTGCTCTGGCTCGCCGACCGCGTGGACGAAGGATTGGCGCGCTACCGGGCAGAGAACCAGATCGAGGAAAGCTGGCCTGCCCGCGAGCGCATCGTCATCGGGCTGACCGGGGGCGCCGAAGGCGAAGTACTGATCCGGCGTGCCGCGCGGATCCTCAAGAGGGTCAACGGCGGTGACCTCCTGGCCGTCCACGTCCGGGCAGCTGACGGTGTGGCCGCCGAGTCCCCCCAGGACCTGGAAGCCCAACGCACCCTGGTCAAGGACCTCGGCGGCAGCTACCACACCGTCTCCGGAGAAGACCCTGCCAAGGCGCTGCTGGACTTTGCCCGGAGTGTGAACGCCACCCAGATCGTGGTGGGAGTATCACGCCGCAAATTCCCCGCGAACCTGCTCAGCGGTGGCGTGGGAAGCCGCGTCGTCAGAGGATCCGGCGACATCGACGTCCATATGGTCTCCCACCCCCTGGGAGGCCGCGGCCTGGAGCGCACCCGCAAACGCGACCTCGGGCGTGTGCGTGTAGCCGTCGGTTTTGCCATGGCCGTGATCGTTCCGGTGCTGCTGCAGCTGGTGCTTGCGGCGGCCCCAACCCACAACATTGCCACGGCAGTGCTGATCCAGCTCAGCGGCTCGGTAGCCGTTGCCCTGGTGGGTGGCTTGTGGCCCGCCCTTCTGGGTGCGCTCTGGAGCAGCGTCCTGGTGAACTACTTCTCCATTCCGCCGATGGGGACATTGACCATCAGTGACCCACAGAACCTCCTGGCCCTCCTGGTGTTCGCCGGAGTTTCTTCCGCGGTGGCTGTGGTGGTGGACCTCTCCGCTCGGCGCTCGAAGGAGGCAGCACGCGCACGCTCTGAAGCAGCCACCCTGGCAGACCTCACCCGCGGGGCAACCACCGCAGACGACCCCGTGCAGGATCTCCTGGAACAAGCACTGGAAGTCTTCCAGGTCCACGGCGCGGCACTGTACGTTTCCTCTGCTGGGGACTACCGGCAGCTCCGGCCGTCCCCAGCAGAGCCGGAATGGCGCCGCGTCGCTGCAGCGGGCAGCACCCAAGGTGACCAGGACGACGTCGACAACATTGAACAGGTGGACAGCACCACCAGGCTGGTCCTCAGCGGCCGGATACTGCCCGCCAGCGACCGTCGGCTCCTCGGAGCCTTCGGCACGCATCTGTCCGCTTTGCTCGAACGTGGCCAGCTCGCCGCCACCCGCCGGGAAGTTACGCGGCTGGCCGAAAGCAACACCATGCGGACCTCCATCCTCAGGGCCGTTTCGCATGACCTCCGCACACCCCTGGCGGGCATCAAGCTCGCTGTTGGAGGGTTGCGCCAGCCTGGCGTGCAGTACACCGAGGACGAAGAGCAGGAACTGCTGGCAACCATCGACGAATGCTCGGACCGCTTGGACGGGTTGGTCGGCAATCTGCTGGACATGTCCCGCATCACTTCAGATTCCGTCAATGCCCTCATCAAGCCCCTGCGCTGGTACGACGTGATCCCCGCAGCCCTGCATGGCATCGCACCTGGACGGGTCCGGGTGGACCTGCCACCCAACATGCCCGAAGTGGACGCCGACGCCGGCATGCTGGAACGGGTCATCGCGAACATCGTGGAAAATGCCGTGAAATACGCCCCTGACTCCGAGGTGGTCATCGCCGGCGCCGCGGGAGGGTTCAGCACCACAACCCTGGACGGCAGGCCCGCCGGCGAACTGCGCATCATTGACCACGGCCAAGGCGTCCCGGCCAGCAACGTCCTGAAAATGTTCCAGCCCTTCCAACGGCTGGACGATGTTCCTGCGACCACGGGAGTGGGCCTGGGCCTTGCCGTAGCCCAAGGATTCACCGAGGCCATGGGTGGCACACTCACCGCCGAAGAAACACCCGGAGGCGGACTCACCATGCTCATCAGGCTCCCCCTCTCCACAGGCCCCGCCCCGGACCTGCCGCAACGCCCCGCGGCTCCCCCTGTTACCGCACTGCCTGCCCCGAAAGGCCCCTAGTGAACATTCTGGTCGTGGACGACGACCCCCACATTGTCAGGGCGCTCGCCATCACCTTGAAAGGCCAGGGATACACGGTGGTGACCGCCACCGATGGAGAGTCCGCCCTTCGCGCCGCCGCCCAACGGCCCATCGCGGTGATGATCCTGGACCTCGGCCTGCCCGACATGGACGGGAACGCCGTCATCGCTGCAGTGCGTGAATGGAGTGCTGTACCGATTCTGGTGCTCTCCGCCCGGCACGGCTCCAACGACAAAGTGGAAGCCCTGGACGCAGGGGCTGACGATTACATCACCAAGCCCTTCGGGTTGGAGGAACTCCTGGCAAGGCTGCGGGCGTTGTTGCGCCGAAGCACCGAACCCAGCGAAGAGATCACCAGGGTTGAGACCAGCTCCTTCACAGTGGACCTGGGCAAGAGGCAAATCACCAAGGCCGGCCAGGACGTCCGTATGACACCCACGGAATGGAACATCCTGGACATCCTGGTCAGGAACCCGGACAAGCTCATCACCCAGCAGCAACTCCTCACGGAAGTCTGGGGCCCTGCCTACGCCAAGGAAGCCAACTACCTCCGCGTCTACATGGCCCAGCTCCGCCGAAAACTCGAAAAGGAACCGGGGAGCCCCCGGCACCTGATCACCGAGCCAGGGATGGGCTACAGGTTTGTCCCCTGAGTCCGGCAGGTGCCCCGCACCGCCGTCGTCATTCTCAAGCTTTTTCGGCAGCCGCTTTCAGGTCTGCGGCGAACTGGGTGAAACTGGCGTCGAAGGACGGAATCTTATTGGCGAAGAGCGGGAAGACGGGCCCGCCTATCTTCTCCGCCATCTCGAAGCGGGACCGGCCGTCGTTGGTCTCGGTGATGGTGTAAGTCCGGGTTCCCAGAGCGTCACCCCAGGCGAGCTTGGCAGGCGCTTGGAATTCCTTGACTTTGAGTTTGAACGTGCGGCTGGGGTCCAACGTGGACACCAAGGTGATCTTCGATCCCGGAGCAATCTCACCGTCCACTGACACCACCGTGGAATTCCACGTGGGGTAATTCCCGGCGTCGGTCAACAGCCCCCACACCGTGGAGGGAGGCGCGTCGATGAGAGTGGCTACCCGCGTCTCACGACTGAATGTCTTGCTGGTAGTGGTGGCAGTTCCATCGGATATCTCAGACATGGCTTCCGGCTCCTCTACGCGGGAATGCGGTGATGATGATGATGCTACAGGTGCGCTGCTACATTGAAAGCCATGATTTGGGGAGCCCGTAAATTCTTTGCTGCTGTCACTGGCGCGGCCCTGCTGGGGAGTTCCCTGAGCGCTTGCGTTGGACCACAGCCAGGCTCCACCACTTCGCCGCTCCCCACGTGCCGGGCCGCCTTTCCTTCGGCACCACCTGAAGGCATCCTGGCGGGCGTGAATCTGGACTGGGAGCACGAAACCCTTGAGCAATACGCGGCGAACCTTGGGCAACGGCCCGCTGTCACGGTGACGTTCACCGACTTTCCCATGTCGGGGACAGATAGAGGGAACGTTGAAGCCGCGTTCGAGCAGATCCGTGCCAACGGCGGGACGATGCTGCTCACCCTCGAGCCCAAGCAAGGGTTGGCTTCCGTCACACCGGAGGTTGCCGTCGAGTTGTCAACCATGCTGGCCCGGTTCAACAACGCAGGCGTTCCCGTGATCGTCCGGTTCGCCCACGAGATGAATGGGTCCTGGTATGCCTGGGGCCAGCAACCCACGGCCTACGTGGCCGCCTATCAGCGCGTGGCCACAGCAGTTCATGCAAAGGCGGCAGGAAGCGCCATGATGTGGGCGCCGAACTATGGCGGCGGATACCCCTTTAGCGGCGGTAAGTATCAAGCCGTAGCCGGAACACCGGAGTTCGCTGCGTTGGACACCAACAAAGATGGCGAAGTCACCGGCGTTGACGATCCCTACGCCCCCTACTACCCCGGGGATGATGCAGTGGATTGGGTGGGCATGTCCCTCTACCACTGGGGCAATACCTATCCGTGGGGTGCCAACGTCATTCCCGAGCAGGGCAAATTCCTTCAGCAACTGACCGGCAACTACAACGGTGCCGGCGGCGACGATCTCGCCGTCCCGGACTTCTATACCGAGTACGGGACCGCCCGGAACAAACCCGTGGCCATCCCTGAGACTGCGGCCCTCACGGTCGCATCAGGCGAGGGTGCCGACGCTTTGGCCATTAAAGAGGCCTGGTGGGGTCAGCTCTTCGATCCGGCCATCCCCACGGACTACCCCGCCCTGAAAATGATCAACTGGTTCGAATGGGACAAGAACGAGGTTGAGGTGAAGGCCACCGTGGACTGGACGGCAACCAAAAATCCCCAGGTGCGCGAGGCGTACACGGCGGCCCTCCCGGACTGGTTCACCTTCGCCGACGCTCCCGCAGCATGTTCGCCCGCCGGAGACGCATCATCCTGAGCCTCTGCGCGCACACCAGCATTAGGGGGCCAGAGCAGGGAGATAGGGGGCTGCGGCAGGGAGCAGGCGCGGCTGGAGTGGCCTACCATTAGGCGCATGGAGACCTTTGACCCTACCGAGCACATCCGCGGGCTCCACGAGCTGGTGGCTGGCTCCGCGGACATCAAGGCAATCCTCGATGGCCTGACCCGGTTCGCATCAACTGCCATCAGCCAAGCCAGCGGAGCCCGTATCGATTGTGCCGTGACACTTCGCCGGCGCAAACGCACAGCCACCGTTGCGGGCAGCAGTGAGAAGGCTGTGCACCTGGACCATATTGAACAAACCCTCAAGGAGGGTCCCTGCCTGGAAGCCCTGGACAAGGGGCGCCCGGTGCTGCTGGCCGACGTCGAAACTGACATCGACTGGCCCGAGTACAGCCGGCTGCTTGCAGCAGAAGGCGTCCACAGCGCCCTCGGGGTGCCTATGATGCTGGGCGAAACCTCGGAGGCAGTTCTGAACTTCTTCGCGCCGGCGCCGGGACTCTTCACCGAGGACGTCATCAGGGAGGCCACTGATTTTGCGGACGTTGCCGGAAGCACGTTGCGCCTTGCTATCCGGATCGAAGCCACAGAGCAGCTGAACACGGACCTGAAGGCCGCCATGGCCAGCAGAACAGTGATTGACCTTGCCTGCGGCGTGATCATGGCCCAGAACCGCTGTGGACACGACGAGGCGTTCCAGCTGTTGACCACCGCCTCCAGCCACCGAAACCAGAAACTCCGCGTCGTAGCCGAAGAGATTGTTGAAAGGGTAACCGGGAGCAGCGACGGAAAGCTCAACTTCGAGGACTAGTTGCAGTAACCCGAAAGAGCCGCGTAACGGCCTTAGGTACATCATTGGATGAATACACTCATCGATGTACTCTAAAATTATGCAGGTTCTCTCCAACGCACCGGTCCTCGCCAGATTTGGCTACGCGATCTCGGACGCCACCCGAGCCAAGGTTCTGTTGGCCCTTGCCGAGGCTCCGTCCTTCCCGTCCGACTTGGCAGACGCGATTGGCGTATCACGGCAAAGCATGTCCAATCACCTGACGTGCTTGAGAGGGTGCGGACTGGTGGTCGCGATCCCCGACGGCCGCCGTACCCGCTATGAACTCGCCGATCCCCGGCTGGGCCATGCCATCAAGGACCTGATGAGCGTCGTCCTCTCCGTCGATCCCGCCTGCTGCGCACCCGACGGGAGCTGCATCGCATGAGCACATTCCAAGGAACAATGCACCCCGCGCGCCGGCTCACCTTGATGCGCCGCATTCGGATTTTCGCTGCAGCCACCATCAGCTACAACGTCATCGAGGCCGCGGTGGCACTGTGGGCCGGCGGTGTAGCGGATTCCTCGGCCCTGGTCGGCTTCGGTCTCGACTCAATCATCGAAGTCACGTCCGCCTTGGCATTGTCCTGGCAGTTCTCCAGCAAGGATCCGGAACGGCGTGAACATCTCACCCTCCGGGTGATCGCGCTTTCCTTCTTTGCCTTGGCCGCGTTCGTGGCCCTCGACGCCGTCCGCTCGCTGACAGGGGCCGGAGAAGCCCGGCACTCCACCGCAGGCATCATCATTGCCGCCCTTAGCCTGGCCATCATGCCGGTACTGTCCTGGGCACAGCGCACCGCGGGCCGGGAGCTCGGCTCAAGGACCGCCGTCGCCGATTCGAAACAGACGCTCCTGTGCACGTACCTTTCTGCCGTCCTGCTGATCGGACTGGTGCTCAACAGCACCCTGGGGTGGTGGTGGGCGGACGCCGGCGCCGCACTGGTCATAGCCGGTATCGCCGTCAGGGAAGGCATCAACGCCTGGCAGGGGGACAGCTGTTGCGCACCTGTGGTGCAGCGCCCGAAAGGCACGGGTGAATCGGCCACTATCGGCACCACGGAACCGGACGCAACAGATTCCTGCTGTGCCGGGTGTGCATCTTCGGCAATCCCGCTCCCGGGGATCTCTATCGAAAGCCGGTAGGCCGCCCGGCAGAAACAGACGCACCCTCAGCAGTGGAAGCTTCAGCCAGCCATCCCAACGCCTCCAGTCGCGACGTGAAAAACATGGTGGGGCACGGAACCTTGCTGGTGTGAAGCTGGTACTGGACCACGGTGCGGTCCACCGGGCTCTCTCCCAGTAACGCGATCCTGGACGCGGCGCACGGTTCCTCGAAGACCTCCCGCGCCCGACGGCTCAGGAACCCAGTGGCAGCCATGTCCACCAGCAGCGGGAGTTTCCGACCGTCCGCAAGTCTATTGACGGCATCCACGGCCGCACGGGCATTCCCCGCTTCGATGCGCACGCCGTGGTTCCACACCAGATGCAGGACACCCTTTTCCAGACGGAGGACGCTGTCGTCCAACTCAATCTGTTCCATCCTGCACCTCCTACGTAACCGTCTCCTGCCCCTGCGGTGATCCGCTGGACTTAGTAAAGAACAATTATCTGCCCTGCGCCCGAGTAATCGGTACTTGCCTTTTGCCTCCGTCGGCATTAGGAACTACCTACCCGTACGCGCGCAATTGGCACTGTCGTGCCATGTGTCAGAGTGGAGTCACTGATCGCGGGAAACAAGGAGCACTGTGAGTACGGAACTAGCGTGGAGCCGCGGCGAGTGGACCAACCAGCCGGCCGCCGTCGTCGAGGATGGAACCGACCTGCTGGTCACCGCAGCCGAAGGCAGCGACGCCTGGCGCGTCACCTCCTACGGTTTCGTGCACGACACCGAACACGCGCTGCTTGCCCCGTTTCCGCTGGACAGCGCCATGGAGGTTGGGTTCACCGCCGCGTTCTCGCAGCAGTTCGACCAGGCGGGGATTTTCGTCCGAGTCAGCGCCGGGCATTGTGTCAAGGCGGGCGTTGAATTCGCCGACGGCGCCGCTCAACTGGGCGCAGTGGTCACCGACCGTTTCTCGGACTGGTCTTTGGCACCGGTCCCGGAGTGGAACGGCGGCCGGGTCCGTGTGCGCATCAGCCGCTCGGGCGACGCACTGACCATCCGGGCCGCGGCGGGGACCGGCCCGCTGCAACTGGTGCGCGTGGTTCCTTTCGCCCCGGAGCTGGCCGCCTTCGCCGGCCCATTCACCTGCGCCCCCACCCGCGCCGGACTCACCGTTCCGTTCCACTCCTGGCGGGTTACTCCCCCTGACAGCCAGCTCCACTGACGATTGGCTTGCGGGGTGGTCACTTCATGAGATTATGGAGACTTCCGCAGCTTGCCATCGACGGCGGCTGCAACACAGTCGGCTCCGTAACAGTCCTATGGGGGGCACATCACGGTGGAAGATACTGCAAGTCTTTGGCGTACTGACCCTTCGACATTCCGCGACGTGGTGATCGACCGCGCCGCACTGGAAGCTGCACTGGCCGGCGATTGTCCGCCCATGGAGCGCGTAAGGTACCTGGGCTTGCTCCGCCGGGACACTGAAGCCCTGGACGAAGGCTTCAAGCTTCTACCCGACTCCCCCGACCGCCGCGAGTTGCTGCTGATTCTCGCCCAGGTCTACCAACGGCAATACCGCTGGCACGATGCCGCAGTTCTTCACGAAAAGGCGCTCCGGACCGTTCGGACACCCGACGAGGAAGCCTACGTCCGCCACCACATTGGCCGCCGCCTGTTCGACGAAGCCCGTTTCCGTGCCGCTGCAGACGAGTTCCAGTGGGCCGCGGACCTCTACCGGGTGGCCGGCAACCTCGAAGCGGTGGAAGAAAACCGCCAGGCCATGCGCCGGGCCTTGCAAGTGCACAGCGACGAGCGAAGCGGCGGAAGGCCGGCGTTCGAGCTCTCCTGACTTAGTGATTAGCTGTTTGTATGCATGAACAGCTCCCCATCGTTGAATTCGCCTTCCCCGGGCCACTTCGCGATCGCTTGGTCAGTGCGATCCTGGCTGGCCGCAAGACTGCTACAACTTCCCTTCTCCACGAATACGAGGTCGGCAACGAACCGCTGCCCGTTGTCGGGCACAGGGGTGCGGTCATCGATTCGGATGGACAGAGGGTGGCGGTGATTCACACTACAGCGGTCCGGATCGTCCCACTCCGCGATGTTCCGTTGGATCACGTGCTGGCCGAAGGAGAGGGGTACGTTACGGTCACAGACTGGCTGGTCGGCCACACCGGATTCTGGTCATCAGAGCCAATGAAAGCGGAGCTTGGCGAGGATTTCACCATCACCGACTCATCGCTTGTTGTACTTGAACAATTCAGGGTCGCCGGTTGACCACCGCCCTTACGTCCAACGGCTGATGTAGCATAGTAAGCAAGCTGACTATTTGCGATAGGCCGGGGGTGCCTGAATGCCTGATATGGACCGTTGGCCAACCAGCCGGTTGCTGTCTACGGCAGCGAGACTGGTGGAGCTGGCATGGAACGAAAAACTGCGCCCACTTGGCCTCACCTATCCGGCAGTGCTCACCCTCGATGCCGTGGCAACCGGTGGGCCCATCACCCCTGGAAAACTGGCCCAGAACGTCCGCGTGCAGGCGCAGACCATGGGCCCGCTCCTCAACAGGCTCGAAGCCCGCGGATACATCCTCAAAGAACCCAACCGCTTTGACCGACGCAGCCAACTGGTGTCGATCACCCCATTGGGCCTTGACCTGTTGGAACAGTCCCACGGCCAGGAAAACTCGGTGCTCTCCACCATCAATCTGGACTCCGAGGGACTCCGCGACGAACTCATGGCCATCGTGCGGGACACCCCCTTCCACTAGCTCTCAGGGGCCTGCGTAGACGGAACCCTCCGCGGCAAGGCAGTATGGAGTTAACGCTGATGAAGTCCGGCGCTAGAAAAGTTGTATCTCCACACCCCGGGCCAGCGTGACGTACTGCGATGCCCGGACCAAGCAAAAGGGCATCATGAGTGAACTTCGAATAGGCGACAGCCTCCCCGTAGACCTTCTTAGCTTCAGGGCAGCAGAATGCCTTGTATCAACAGGCGCGCCTGAATCAGAGGATGTCTGTGTTCTGGATGCAGGGCACACCGGCAACCACCTGGCTGCCGGTGCAGACATGGTAGTCAGGGCCGTCTGGAGCTAAGGCAAGGACAAATGCCAAGGGGAAGCGACCCAGCCGGGCCGCTTCCCCTTGGCATTTAACCTACGTGCCGCAGAAAGTCCGGTACGGGCCGAAACTCTCAGGCGCCGGAGCCGCGAACTTCTCCAGTCCAGGGCGTTCCGAATAAGGCGAGCTGAGCGCCTCCAGCAGTTCCGCCGTCGGGCCCTTGTCCCCGTTCGTCGCAGCCGCGAGTGCCTCTTCCACAAGATGGTTCCGCGGGATGTAGATCGGGTTGACCCTGTCCATGGCATCAGCGTCGGGCTTCTGGGCCCGCCACCGCTCCAGCCAGTCGTCAAACGCCGGGAGATCGAGAAGCACGCCGCGGACGGGCTCGGCATCCCCGCGGGCCGCCTTGCCGAGGTTGCGGAAGAACGAGGTGTAGTCGGCGCGCGCTTCCTGGACCAGCATAAGGAGGTCATCCACCAGAGGCGACGCAACGGCGTCGTCGATTCCCTCCGGAAGCCCCAGCTTGGCTTGCATGCCACTGAACCAGGCAGCGCTGTACTGCTGCCGGAAACCGCCCAGTGCTTCGACGGCGAGCGCCACCGCCTGCTCCTCGTCATCATGGATCAAAGGCACCAGCGATTCCGCGAACCGGGCCAGGTTCCACTCGGCCACCACCGGCTGGTTGCGGTAGGCGTACCGGCCCTGCTCATCGATGGAGCTGTACACCGCACCGGGATCGAACCCGTCCATGAAGGCGCATGGACCGTAGTCGATGGTTTCGCCGGACACCGTCATGTTGTCCGTGTTCATGACGCCGTGGACGAAGCCCACCAGCATCCACTGGGCTACAAGCCGCGCCTGGACCGCTATGACGCCCTTGAGCAGGGCGAGGTACGGATTGTCTGCAGTGCTCGACGACGGGTGGTGGCGTTCGATTGCATGGTCGGCCAGGCGGCGCAACAGTTCGATGTCGTTGCCGGCCCTCGCGTACTGGAAGCTGCCCACCCGGATGTGGCTGCTCGCCACGCGGGTGAGGACCGCGCCCGGGAGGACTGTCTCGCGCTGGACCGATAGGCCCGTGGCGACGACCGCCAAGGACCTGGTGGTCGGAATATTCAGGGCGTGCATCGCTTCACTGACGATGTACTCGCGCAGCATGGGTCCGACGACGGCCCGGCCATCGCCGTTCCGCGCGAATGGCGTCCGGCCGGAACCCTTCAAATGGATGTCGCGTAGCTTCCCGTCAGTGTCGGCGACCTCACCCAAAAGCAGCGCGCGCCCGTCCCCCAACCGCGGGGAATAAAAACCGAACTGGTGCCCGGAATAGCCCTGTGCCACCGGGGTTGCATCCTCCGGCAGGGCGTTGCCGATCAGCAGCCGCACGCCCTCCGGGCTCCGCAGGAAACCAGGGTCAAAGCCAAGTTCGACGGCGAGTGGTTCATTGACCAGCAGAAGCTGCGGATCCGGGGCCTCCTCCGCCCGCCACGGAACAGCCAGCTCGGGGAAGTCGCGGGCGAAGTGGCCCTCGAAGGCAATGGTCGATTCGGCGGAGTGGCTCATCAATTAAGGATAGGGCGGTTTTGGGCGGGGGTGGTAAGGATGCTGAGGGACGCGGACTGCAAGAGTTAGGGCGTCCGCGGGTTATCCTTCAAGCCGTGACTACTACAACCGACACCACCGAGACCGAGATTCAACGAAGGCTCGGCCAGTCTTATAAGAAGACCTCAATCATCCTGGGCGTCATCGGCATGTTCATCCTGGGAATTCCTTTGGGCATCGCGGCCTTTATCTTTGCCCGCAAAGCCGAGACCCAAGGCGTCAAGGCCACTGCTGGGATCGTGCTGGCTGTCCTTGATATCGTCCTGGCGATCGTGGTCATGGTAGTGCTCAAGCCGTTCAACATTTAGGCGGGCGCACTCCCCTCCCTTCCGGCCTCTACGGCTGAAAGAGCGAGCCAACCGGGATTAACACCCGACAGCTCCGACTCAAGGAATGGTGACTTGCTCGTCGACCCGCTCCGTGAACGGGAGCCTGTCCGGACAGGCCACGGATGCCATCACCGGCCCTCCGGGTTTTGCTGTGTATCGCACACACGCGCTGACGGTTCGCTGTTCAGCCCACCAACCCCCACTGGTGGTTAGGTGTTCGCGGAAGTACCGGTCGGCATGGAAGTTGCCGTCGGCCTCCCAACCGAACGAGTATGTGACGCTGCTTCCCTGTAACTTTGAGCGCACGGCGTCCCTGTCGGACGTATCCGTGGCCGCGGTAAACCCGATGAACCAGTCCATACCCTCTGCAGCGCGGTCCCGGATGGCGCTTCGTCCCAGTTCCTCGATGCCGGGCCGGGCACATGAGGACAAGGCCACCAGGATGACCATTGCGCAGCAAAGCGTCCAGCCACGTCTCATTCATTCCCCCAAAACTTATGAAACCCCAGCCTAACCCTGGGCGGGCACCAGCGGACGGTGACGCGTCCGCCGTCGTACATTGCCACCATCGATCGCTCCCCCGCGAGCCCCCTGGAACGTCGAGCGCCTGACCGCGAAGCTGAAGAGCGAATACTCCGTTGTTGGAGGGTAGCTTTCACCCCCAACGTCCCGTGTAACCCTCTTGTAACCCCCTCCGCCCTTTACTTGTGACGTGGGCCACTTTCCAGTGAATGATGTGCCGGATGGTGTCCACTCGCAAGCAACGGAAAGAGGAATCATGCCTGACACACCCAACGGTGCTATGGAAACCTGGCTGGCGCAGTTCGACGCAGCCCTGCGCAGCCGGGACATCGAAGCAGCACTGGCGCTGTTTGATGACGAATCGTATTGGCGCGACTTCGTCTCCTTCACCTGGAACCTCAAGACCCTTGAGGGCAAGGCCGGGATCAAGGACATGCTGGAGGCCGTGCTCGGCGATGTCCAGCCATCCAACTGGGCCTTGGCCGAGGACGCCGCGGGCGACGCCATGAACCCCGAAGCCTGGGTCAATTTCGAGACCCTGCAAGGAAAGGGCTACGCACACCTGCGGCTCCGCAACGGAAAGTGCTGGACACTGCTGACAACCATGCAGGAGCTCAAAGGATACGAAGAAAAGAAGGGTCCCCACCGCGAACAAGGAGTGGCCCACAGTATCGAAAAAGGCAGGAAGTCCTGGCTGGAACGCAAAGAGGAAGAAGCTGCCAGGCTCGGCTATGAGGACCAGCCCTACGCCCTGGTCATTGGCGGCGGGCAGGGCGGCATCGGCCTCGGTGCACGGCTCCGGAGACTGGGCGTGCCCACCATCATTGTGGACAAGAACGCCCGTCCCGGTGACGCCTGGCGCAACCGGTACAAGTCCCTGCACCTGCACGACCCCGTCTGGTACGACCACCTGCCGTATCTGAACTTCCCCGACGACTGGCCGGTCTTCGCAGCCAAGGACAAGATCGGCGACTGGCTTGAGCACTACACCAGCATCATGGAGCTCAACTACTGGTCCAATACCGAATGCACCAAAGCTCGGTGGGATGAGGAAAGCGGTACGTGGGAGGTCACCGTCATCCGCGACGGCGAACGGGTCACCTTGCGTCCCCGGCAGCTTGTCTTCGCCTTGGGCGTTTCCGGCTACCCCAACATCCCGGTCTTCGACGGCGCCGACTCCTTCCTTGGGGAGCAATACCACTCCTCCAAGCACCCCGGCGGTGGGGACTGGACCGGCAAGAAAGCTGTAGTGATCGGCTCCAACAATTCCGCCCACGATATCTGCGCGGACCTCTGGGAGCACGGAGCGGACGTGACCATGGTCCAACGTTCATCCACCCACATCGCCCGGAGCGAATCCCTGATGGACCTGGCCCTCGGCGATCTCTATTCCGAAAAAGCACTGGCCAACGGAGTGACCACCGAAAAGGCCGACCTCCTCTTCGCTTCCCTGCCCTACCGCATCCTTCCGGAGGCCCAGGTGCCGGTGTACCAGGAAATGGCAAAGCGCGACGCCGGGTTCTACTCCCAGCTCGAAGCCGCCGGATTTGAGCTGGACTTCGGAGTGGACGGTTCCGGCCTGTTCCTCAAGTACCTGAGGCGCGGCTCCGGCTACTACATCGACGTCGGCGCATCGCAGCTGATCATCGACGGCCGCGTGAAGCTCGCCAACGGCCAGGTCAGCAAAATTACCGGCAACGCCGTGATCATGGACAACGGCGACGAACTCGAAGCCGACGTGATCATCTACGCAACCGGTTACGGCTCCATGAACGGCTGGCTCGCCGACCTCGTCTCACCCGAAGTGGCAGACCAAGTGGGCAAGTGCTGGGGGTACGGCTCCGACACCCCCAAAGACCCCGGGCCCTGGGAAGGAGAACTGCGCAATATGTGGAAACCCACCAACGTGGAGAACCTCTGGATCCACGGCGGAAACCTGCACCAAAGCCGGCACTACTCCAAGTACCTCGCCCTGCAGCTGAAAGCCCGGATGGAAGGGCTCCCCACCCCCGTGTACAGCCTGCAGCCATCCCACCACACCCGCTGAAGGAGCCGATTATGAAAGCAGCAAGATTCCACGGCCGCAACGACATCAGGATCGACGACGTCCCGGAGCCGGAGGTGCGGCCCGGCACCGTCAAGATCCAAGTGGCCTGGTGCGGCATCTGCGGAACCGATCTCCACGAGTACTTGGAAGGGCCCATCTTTGTCCCTGCTCCCGGACACCCGCATCCCCTGTCGAGGGAAGAAGCCCCGGTGACCATGGGCCACGAATTCTCCGGAACAATCGTGGACGTTGGCGAGGGTGTCCAGGCGCTCTCGGTGGGCGACAACGTAGTCGTGGAACCCTATTTCGTGTGCGACGAGTGTCCGCCCTGCAAGGCGGGGAACTATCACCTCTGCACCAAAATGGGCTTCATTGGGCTCTCCGGCGGAGGTGGAGGCCTGGGCGGCATGGTGGTTGTGGACACCAGGTGGGTCCACAAAGTCGGCAACATCCCGCTGGATCAAGCCGCCTTGATCGAGCCCCTGTCCGTGGCCCACCATGCGGTCGCCCGCAGCGGTGCCAAGCCCGGAGACGTTGCCTTGGTGGGTGGCTCAGGACCCATCGGGCTGCTGACGGCCGCTGTATTGAAGAGCCAGGGGGTCACCACGGTGATCAGCGAACTCAGTGCGGCCCGGAAAGACAAAGCCATCTCCAGCGGGGTGGCCGACTATGTCATCGACCCCGGCCAGGAGGATCTGCAGGCACGGCTGTTGGAGCTGACAGACGGCGTGGGCGCGGACGTGGCTTTCGAGTGCGCCGGAGTCAACGCGGTGCTGGATACGCTCCTGACGGCGGTGAAACCCGCAGGTGTGGTGGTGAACGTTTCCATTTGGGGCCGGCCGGCGACAGTGGACATGCAGAAGATCGTGCTGAAGGAGATCGATCTGCGCGGCACCATAGCCTACGTCCGGGACCATGCCGAGGCCATCAAGCTGGTCCAGGAGGGAAAGGTAAATCTGGAGCCCTTCATCACGGCGAGGATTGCGTTGGAAGACCTGGTGGAGCAAGGCTTCAATACGCTCATCCACCACAATGACACCGCGGTGAAGATCCTCGTCCATCCCTAGGTAGGTCCACCCCTGGGCATATCCGCCGGCGCCAGGAGCGCCGGCGGATTACTGCTCCTCGTTGACAGCCGCCTTGGTCGTTTCACGCTGGGTGGCGACCCAGCTGGCAAGTACTTTCAGGGCATCGGCGGAGGGCGTGTCTTCCTCGGCGGTGTAGACATTGATCCGCAGCCCTGGATCTGCCGCCAGTTCCAGGGCCTCGTAGCTGAGGTCCAGATCGCCCACGATGGGATGGTGAAGACGCTTGCGTCCGGTCCGGTGGTACTTCACATCGTGCCGGGCCCACCGCGTGCCGAACTCCTCACTGCGGGTCGAAAGCTCTCCGACGAGATCGCTGAGGTCTTTGTCGTAGGGGTTCCTGCCCGCGGCCGAGCGCAGTGCCGCGACGATGTCGTCAGCACTGCGCTCCCAATCGATGAAGAACTCACGGGCCTTCGGATTGAGGAACGTAAACCGGGCACTGTTCGGCGGACCGGGACGCTCAGCCATCATGTCCATGTAGAGAGCGCGGCCCAGTTCGTTGGACGCAAGGACATCACCGCGATCATTGCGGACCCAAGCCGGTGCCGAACTGATGGCATCAATGACGCGCTGCACGCTGGGACGCACCGTCCGGGGACTGCTCTTGCGGCGAACCCGCGGCGACGCCGCGGTGGAGCGGGCCAGGTCAAAAAGGTGGGCCGTCTCGGCGTCGTCAAGCTTCAAGGCCCGGGCGAGCGCCTCCAGGACGTTGTCCGAGGCGCCCGAGAGATTACCGCGCTCGAGCCTGATGTAGTAGTCAACGCTCATGCCGGCGAGCATCGCCACCTCTTCGCGGCGCAGTCCGGTCACCCGGCGCTTGCCTCCGTATGCGGGCAGGCCGGCCTCCTCCGGCGTGATCCGTGCACGGCGGGAGGTCAGGAATTTGCGAACGTCGTCGCTGAGTGTCATGGCTCTACGCTACGCGGGGCCACGGCGGGGTGGGAGGCACTGACATTACCCTGAACAAGAGTTACTCCCGGAGTGCTTGGAAGTGCTGTTCCATGGGAAACATGAATACCGAACTTACTCTCAACAACGGCGTCACGATGCCCGCCCTGGGCCTGGGTGTCTTCCAAAGTCCCCCTGAGCAGACAACAGCGGCGGTGGAAGCTGCACTGGCCACCGGCTACCGGCACATCGACACGGCCGCTGCCTACGGCAACGAGCGGGAAGTCGGCGAAGGCATCCGCAACAGCGGCCTGGACCGGTCCGAGGTGTTCATCGAAACCAAGGTCTGGGTCAGCGACTACGGCTACGAGCAGACACGGCACGCCTGGGAGAAGGCCACGGCCAAACTGGGCGTTGATTACCTCGACCTGCTGATCCTGCACCAGCCCGCTCCGGACCGCTTCGACAAGGTCATCGCCGCCTACAAAGCGCTGGAGAGCCTGCTCGCCGAAGGAAAGGTGCGTGCCATCGGCGTCAGCAACTTCCTGCCCCACCACCTGAAGCAGCTCCTGGCCGCAACGGACATCGTCCCCGCACTCAACCAGGTGGAGCTGCACCCGTACTTCATCCAAAGGGACGTCCAGGAAGCGGACGCGGAGCACGGCATACTCACCCAGGCCTGGTCACCGATCGGTGGCATCACGTTCTACCCCGGCTGGGGCGAAGCCCGCCGGAACGTCATGGAAGACCCCACCATTGCCGATGTTGCCCGCAAGCATGGCAAGAGTCCTGCCCAGGTCATGCTTCGCTGGCACCTGCAGCAGGGCCGGTCAGCCATTCCGAAATCGACCAACCCTGCACGCATCGCCGAGAACTTCGACGTCTTCGACTTCGAACTCAGCCCGGAAGAACTTGCCGCCATCGATGCCCTGGACACGGGCGTCCGCAATGGACCGGACCCTGACGTAGCCCGCGAAGAGCGCTTCGCGATGGTCATCCCCGAAGCCTAGAACCGAGCAAAGGAACCGCTATGGAATACCGTCTTCTGGGACGCACCGGCGTGAAGGTCAGCCCCCTGTGCCTGGGTGCCATGATGTTCGGCCCCTGGGGCAACAATGACCACGCCGACGCCATCCGCATCATTCACCGGGCCTTGGACGCCGGCATCAACTTCATCGACACCGCTGACGTCTATTCCGGTGGCACCTCTGAAGAAATCGTGGGGAAGGCAATCGAGGGCAGGCGGGACGACGTTTTTCTCGCCACCAAGTTCTTCATGCCCATGAACCCTGACGATCCCAACCAGAGTGGCGGTTCCCGCCGGTGGATCATCCGTGAGGTGGAGAACTCCCTGCGCCGCCTCAACACC
Source organism: Paenarthrobacter sp. C1 (assembly GCF_049315185.1). Taxonomy (NCBI): domain Bacteria; kingdom Bacillati; phylum Actinomycetota; class Actinomycetes; order Micrococcales; family Micrococcaceae; genus Paenarthrobacter; species Paenarthrobacter sp. C1. Next base: position 3,720,839 of record NZ_CP186052.1, read on the forward strand.
GATTACATCGACCTGTACCAGGTCCATCGCCCCAGTCCCGACACCGATGTGGAGGAAACGCTGGGTGCCCTCACGGACCTGGTCCGCCAGGGCAAGGTCCGTTACATCGGCTCCTCGTCCTACTCAGGATCCCAAATCGTGGAGGCACAATGGGCGGCGCGGGAACGCAACCTGGAGCGCTTCGTCACCGAGCAACCGCCTTACTCGATTCTTGCGCGCGGGATAGAAGAAGACGTCCTTCCCACCGTCCAGCGCCATCGGATGGGCACCCTCAGCTACAGTCCCCTTGCCGGCGGTTGGCTTTCGGGTCGATGGCGGAAAGACTCAGCATCTTCGCCCACATCAAGTGCGCGTCCGAGCGCCAGGTTCGACATGACGAGGTTCGCGAATCAGCGCAAACTCGATCTCGTTGAAGACCTGGCGCAACTGGCCGAAGAGTCCGGGCTTAGCCTCATAGAGCTCGCCATTGCCTTTGTCATCAACCATCCCGGCATCACCTCCGCGATTGTTGGCCCGCGGACCATGGCACAGCTGGAGTCCTATCTTCCGGCGGCCTCAGTCGCTCTCACCGCAGACGTCCTGGACCGCATCGACGAGATCGTGGAACCCGGCGTCACCGTCAACCCGGACGACAACAGCTACGGCGCGCACGAACTCACACCCGGGGCGCGCAGGCGCCGCTGACAGGAACACGTCGACGACGGCGCTGCCCGCCTCACCCGGCGGGCGGCGTCGTCGTGCATTTTCCGGGTCCCGCTACGCCCGGAATTCGCGGTCGCGCCTGGCCATCCTCGCCTGCAGCATTCCAAGGCGGGGATCATTGCCGGCCGCTGCCTGCGCGGCAGCCAACGCTTCGAAATCGTCGGCCCCCATGTCGCTGGAGCCCCATTGCAGGATGAGGTCCTGGTCGCCGGTGGCGCGCACCGATGCGCTGATCGCTGCGTTGAGTTCGTCGCGGAGGAGCTCGATGGCAAGGTTTCCTGAGCGGGCAAGGAGCGGAGCCCTGTAAGCCTGGAGAGCTTCGGCGATGCGGGCCTTCCGCAGGTGTTCGGTCACGGTGGAGACGTCGGTGATCACCGTCAGTCCGGCCGCAAAGCGATAGGGGTTGGCCTCCAGGACCTTCCCCAGGACGGCGCGGATCCGGTGCATCTCGGTGCGGACGGAAGCTGCGGCACCATCCTCGCCATGCACCTGGTAGGCCAACTCGTCAGCGCTCCAACCACCCGAACGTGAGGCAAGCAAAGCCAGGATTTCAGCACGCCGGAGCGTCAGCGGCAGCCGCACACCGCCGTCGACCTCTGCTGTCGGGGCGTCCCCCAACAAGTTCAGTTTCAGCGTTGCGGGTGTTCTTTTGTCTGCACGGGTGGGAGCCGCATGAGGTGTGCGCGGACCGGCGGTACGCAAAAGCTCCTCGGCCAGCCGGACGGCGCAACGCACCATGCGCAGGCTGTCCGGAGTTACCGAGTCGATGGGCCCGGATACATCCAGGATTCCCAGGATCCGGTTGCTGTGCGGGTCACGGATGGGAGATGCGGTGCAGGCCCACTCGTGATGGGAACGCACGAGGTGCTCGGCTGAAAGGAGCTGGGCCGGTGCCCCCGTAATCAGGGCCTCACTGATGGCATTGGTGCCGATCCCGGACTCTGACCAGTCCGCCCCTTCAACGAACTCCAATGAATCGGCCTGTCGAAGCGCATGGCTGCTGCCCACCCGCCACAGCACCTCACCCAGCTGGTCCGTGACGATCAGGAGGTGCCGGCCGTCTGCGGATTCGTCCGCAAGAAGTTGCGTGAGCGCCGGCATGACAGGGGCCAAGGGATGGCCGGCGCCGAGCTTGCGGGCATCCTCCACCTCGTGGCGACGGAGCGGACTGTGCCGCTCAGGATTGATCCCCAACGCCAAGGAGCGCTGCCAGGACTCCAGGAGGGACTGCGGGATGCGGGGATCAGGACGCCCGGAAATCGTGGCTTCGTGGGCTTTGCGAAGGATGCGGGCGTACTCCGACGGCGCGGAAAGCCTCAAACCATCCATGCGCGCTGCAGCGGCAGTGACACTTGGCATGCAGTTTCCTCCAATTCACCATCGAATTGCCCGGACCACGTTCCAGGAGCGTGCGCCGCCTTCCCAGTGTAGACCGGGCAAGCCCCGGATGTGGTGCGGGTCACCAAGCCGACCGCCCGGACACCACCATGTCTCCGGAGTCCGGTCCGTTGCGTAATTCGGCCCAATTTCGCATTCATGCTTCTCGTATAGGATGCAGGAAGAACGGCTACGCGTCAGCGGGCAGAAGAGCCTGGAGGGGTCCAAACGGCTCGCCAATATCCATGCCAGGAATCCCATTGATGGGAAACGCGCTGTCGTGTCCGGAAACAGGCGAAATTGCCGTTTCCGCTAAGGCCGGTTTTGAAAACGCTATGGGGGCGATACAGAACGATGAAGAACACACGCAAGCACCTTTTAATGCCTTCGGGCAGGCCCAGCCACGCTTTCACCGGTAAAAAGCCATGACCGGGCATACCGGGAAAACTCCGGAGAACCCATCGGACGAAGAACTGATCTCTTCCGTCCAGGGCCAGGACGCCGCAGCCATCGAAGAGCTTTACCGACGCCATGCCGCTGCCGGGCTTTCCTACGCCAAGAAGCTATTGGGCAACGGCTTCGACGCCGATGACGTCAGCTCCGAGGCCTTCCTCAAGGTCATTCATGCCATCCAGCGGGGAAACGGACCGGATGGCCCCTTCCGTCCCTATCTCCTGCGGGCCATCAAGACCTCAGCTGCGGATCATTGGACAGCACGCTCACGCCACGAACTCGTGGAGGAGCCGATGGAGTTGCCCCACGACGAGGACGGCTACGAGGACATCCTGCACGAGAAGGACCGGGAACTGGCCGGCGCTGCTTTCGCGTCCTTGCCGGCCCGTTGGCAGACCGTGTTGTGGCATGTGGACGTCGAAGGCGAACGGCCCCGCCAGGTAGGGCCGCTGCTGGGCCTCGAACCCAACGCCGTTTCAGCCATTGCAGCCCGGGCCCGAAAGGGACTCCGGTTGGCTTATCTGGAGGCCTACGTGGATTCCTCCCTCGATGAGACGTGCAAGCCGTATGTGCCGCTGCTGGCCAAGTCGGTAGTCGACGGATTGTCTCCGTTTGAAGACGTGCGGCTGCAGAAGCACCTCGCAAAATGCCTCGCCTGCACCTCAGCTGCCACGGCCCTGATGGATGTTCGGTCCACGATGCGGCGGGCTGTCGCGCCCTGGCTGGTGGGACCGGCCGCCGTGCCCGTGATGATTGGTTCCGGAGCCGTAGCCTTGCCCGCCACGACAGGCACACAACTTCCCGGAGCCCAAGCCACCACCGGTTCCGCAGCGCACTCCGCTGGAATGGGAATCGGGGCGTGGGCCGCCGCCATCGCCGTGGTTGCCTGCGTGGCAACAGGCGCTATCGCCGTCGCAACAGGCTTGGGTTCAACCCCGTCAGCTACGGATGCGGCGAATTCTCCGGCCGAAGCGGGACCCCTTGGAGCACCTCCGGCAGGAGGCACCCCCGCGGACGGCGGCCCGGGGCCGGGCAGCGCCGGGGTGCCGCCGGCAGGTGTCAGTCCGGATTACGCCGTGATCTCACTGGACCAGCCACGTGCCGAAGCACTCCAAGTCCCGCTGCCTGTATCCATCCGCCCGATTCCAACGGACTCCCCCGCCGGTTCGACGCCGGAGACCACCCGCAGGGAGGAACCCAGGTTCCCACAACAAGGCACCACGGCAGCGCCGACCATCGCCGGTCCCACGCCGGGCTTCTCCCCGACATCCCTGCCGACGAGCACACCCCTGCCTACAAACGCCACTCCTGCGCCGAGCCCCAGCGAAACGCACCAGCCAAGCCCCACGGCAACGCCAACGCAAACACCCACTGTGGCACCAACCCCCACGCCGACCAGCACAAGTGTGCCAACACCCACGCCCACTCCTACCGTCACACCAGGGGAACCCTGCCCCTGGTGGTGGTGGTTCTGCACTCCGTAGCTTCCACTCCGAGGCTGCCCGCGGTCCCCGGACAAGGACTGAATAAAAAACTTTCGAATTCCCGCGTCACGTTTTTAAGTGACAGCCGTATACATCTTGAAGGGCTTGTGCCCTGACTCCGTTTCATCGGCGAACCGTTCATCGTAACGGCGCTGACTCCTGTGTGCCTGCCGGTTAGCCGGACGCATCACAGTTGTGCCGAAACGGCATCAAAGAGGCTTTGGGAGGCAAACCAGACCGAATTGTTGATGGCGCGCGCCCAGACGCGGGCTACGGAAGTAGAAGTTTACGGCCCGGTGATGCCCATCGCCGGGTCATGGGGGGTGGCTCTTGCGTGCAGGATCTAACGGCTACGGAGCGCCCGAATCTCTGGGAGCGGAAGGCTCTGCTCCCACCGGACACCTTAAAAGGGGTGCAGTAATTGGCTGACGGCACTAACCGACTCAGCGGCGGGACGACAGGTCCCGCCGTCGGTGCAGATCAACGACATATACACAGGCCAGCCGGGCTTCCCGCCCGTCGCCGGCCCCGGACCGGTAAAGGCAGGCGCGGCGGCAGGCAGGCTTTGGCACTCCTGGCGAGCAGCGCCGTCGTCGCCGGTTTGTTTACCGGAGGTGCGCTGACATTGTCGGCAGGCCCGGCCACAGCGGCAGATGCTTTGAGCTGTGGGGCCGTGTACTCGGTCCAGGGCAGCGGCAACCGCAACTTGTGGCTCGTCAACACCGCGACAGGGACGCAGACCAGCGTCGGGAACTTCACCATTGCCGGGTCCAACCAAAACCTCAATGGTCTGGGCATCGCAGCCGATGGCAGTGCTGCCATCGGCGTCCTGCCCAACAGCAACGACACCGGCCGGACCATCTACCGCCACGACCGGGCGTCCAACACCACCTCGGTACTGGGCGCGGGCGAAGCAGGAACTCCCGTCACCCACGGCGCCATCAATCCTGAAAACGGCTTCTATTACTACGGCGGATTCACCGGAAATACGATCCGCGTTTACGGGTTCGACACCGTCAACAACGTCTCAATCGGCCTGGTGGCCAGCGGTGACATCCCCAACGCCGGAGCCAACGGCGACTGGGCTTTCGACAAACAGGGCCGCTTGTACGTGATGGGCGGTGGGTCAACCCACAGCATCCTCTCTGTCATCCAGCAGGAGATACCCGCGGCAGCCGGCGCACCCGTTGCCGTGACGGCCAACCAGCTGGTCTCAATCGCCACCCCGCAGCCCATCAACGGCATCGCGTTTGGTGGTGACGGCCTGGTCTACCTGGGCAGCTCGGACACGCTCCGCCAAGTGGACCCCATCTCCGGCGAAGTCCTGAGTTCCAAGCCCTTCTCCCAGGCCGGGTCCGTGGACCTGGGCTCCTGTGCGACCCCCAACACCATCACGGTCAAGAAGGACTTCCCGCACGGCCGCGTCACCCCTGCCGACCAGGCCACGCTCACCCTGAAGGGTGACGGTCTTCCGGTAACCGGCGTTCAAGCCACCACCGCCGGCACTGAGAACGGACTCCAGGACCAGCCCGGCGAGGTAGTAGGCCCGGTCTTCGGCCGCACAGGCACCACGTATGCCATTTCCGAGTCCGGCAGCACGGGCGTGGGATACGCCTCGAGCTGGTCGTGCATCAATGAAAACAACGGTGCTCCGATCTCCAGCGGCACAGGAACCAGCGGGAGCTTCACCATGCCGGCAGCTGGATCCGATGGAATTGCTGTGCTCTGCACGTTCACTAACGCCGCACGAATCACGGATCTGGTCCTCGACAAGAAGGCCGGTGCCCCCAGCGGGAACACAGCCGGCTCAACTGTCCCTTACACCTTTGACGTCACCAACACCGGAACCGTCCCGCTGGAAACAGTCAGCGTAAACGATCCCCTGGTGGGAGCAGTCACATGCCCTCCCGGTCCCCTGGCCGTCGGAGCGACCGTCACCTGCACGGCTCCGCCCTACAAACTCACCCAGGACGATGTCACTGCGGGCCAAGTGATCAACAAGGCCACAGCCACCGGGACAGTAGCCGGATTGCCTGACGCTACGGACGACGATTCCACCACGACGCCGATTGCGTCCTCACCGGCGCTGACCCTGAAGAAGAGCGCCGGAACGCCGGTTGATGTCAACAATTCGGGTCTGACCGACGCCGGGGACACCATCGCGTACACGTTCCTGGTGACCAACAGCGGCAACTTGCCGGTCTCCGGCGTCGTCATCAATGACAAGCTGCTGAGCGGCCAGAACCCGGCAATCGCAGTAAGCTGCGAGGCCACATCACTTGCCCCTGGCGCCTCCACGAACTGCAAAGCTGATCAGCCCTACACCATCACCGAAGCAGACGAGACAGCCGGCAAGGTGCTCAATACTGCCACGGCCCAGGGCACCGATCCCCGCAACCAGCCTGTAGTTTCCAACGAAGACAGCACCGAAACCCCGGTCAGCGCTCCCGCGCCGTCGCTGTCCATCGAGAAGACTGCCGGCACGCCGGTGGACAAGAACAACTCGGGTATCACGGACGCCGGAGACACCATTGCCTACACCTTTGTGGTCACCAACACCGGCAATATCCCCTTGCATGACGTCAAGGTCAACGATCCAAAAATCGGTTCCGTCACCTGCGAAAAGAACGCTCTTTCACCTGGCGAGAGCATCAGCTGCACGGGCGATGCCCCGTACGTTGTAACCGACATGGATGAGCTTCACGGTTCGGTGGACAACACCGCCACGTCTACCGGCACGGATCCCGACGGCGACCCCGTCACGTCCCCTCCGGACACCACCACCACCAAGGTCACGGTTCCCGCCCCGTCCCTGTCCTTGGAGAAGTTCGCCGCCGCTCCGGTGGATGTGAACAATTCCGGGATCACTGACGCCGGAGACACCATCGCGTACACGTTCACGGTCACCAACACCGGCAACGTCCCGGTAACCGCCGTTAAAGTGGTGGATCCGCTTGCGGGCGCCGTCACGTGCAAAGTCACGGAGCTTGCTCCCGGCGCAACAACCAACTGTGCCGCCGATGCACCATACGTTGTGACGTCAGCCGATGAAGCAGCACACGTAGTGCGTAACACCGCCCACGCCGAGGGCATGGACCCCGACACTGAAAAGGTTGCCTCCGACCCGGATACCACCAACACTCCAGTCACCGAGCAGGCCCCGGCCCTGACCCTTGAGAAATCAGCAGGGGCCATCAAGGACACCAACGCCTCGGGCATCATCGACGCCGGAGACACCATCGACTACACCTTCGTGGTCACCAACGATGGCAATGTGCCGGTTCGCCGGATCACGGTCAACGATCCCCTGGCCGGTGCAGTGACCTGCGAAGCCGCCGATCTCGCCGTGGGTGCATCCACTCACTGCAGGGCAACTGCACCCTATGTGCTCACCCAGGCTGATGTGGATGCGGGCAAGGTCCACAACGTGGCCACGGCCACTGGAACCGACCCCGACAACCAGCCCACCACCTCGAATGAAGACTCGACCACCACCAACGTGCCGCACGCTGCTGCACTGGTGATCGACAAGTCTGCTGCACTGGTTGATGCCGACGGCGACAACCTCGCCGACGCCGGGGAAACGGTCAACTACACGTTCGCGGTGACCAACACCGGGACCGTCACGCTGAACGACGTCGTGGTTGATGATCCGATGCTTGGCAACGCCGGCGTCACCATCGAATGCCCGACGACGAGCCTCGCCCCGGGAGAAACGGTAACCTGCACCGCTGCCTACAAGGTGCAGACCAAGGATGTGGAGTCCGGTCAGCCGATCCGGAACGTGGCCGGGGCCAAAGCAGTCAGCCCCGATGGCGACGTTTCCTCACCCACGGACTCGGCTGAAACCCCGGTGGGTCCCAAGGCCCAGCCGGCACCGCTGGCCGTCACCGGAGGAGTTCCGTTCCTGGTGGCCGGCATCGGCGCAGTACTCCTGGCCGCAGGCGTCGGGCTGGCTTTGATGACCCGCCGGCGTCGTGCATGACAGAAAGCTGATGCTCGCTCAATGAGCTGAAGCCGAACACTTCCCGGGTGCCCGCCGGGAACACGAAGCGACGGCCGGATCACGTCCCCCCGACTCCCGGCCGTCGCTTTTGTGCATCAACTTCGAACGAGGAAAAGATGGCCATCACCACCCATACACCCGCCTCGCTTGCCGCGTGGGAGTCCGCGTTGGCTGCCCGGACCGAGCTTTGCCTCTCCGTGGCGGGGATCCACCGGGGAAAGCTGACCCTTTACGCAGGCCCCCATCACACCGGCCGCAGCCCTATGGCCATCCTGGATCTGCCCGGCACCGGCACCTATATCAGCCGCCCGGCCAACGGCGGAATAGAGCACTGGATTGCAGGCATCCTCGAAGGTGCCCAATCCGTTACGAATAGGACCCCGGAATCACGACACGTTCCGGCAGTTCTTCCCACTCAATTGATGTGAGGCTGTCCAATGGGGGACGAGAGACAGCCGTAGTCGGAGGGCAACGCCCTTGCTGACCAATCACCGAGCACCGACTGGCCTTTGGACGACGAAGCCGGCGGCGCCTTTGGCTGCTTTCCCCCCTTCCCCGGCAGCAGCCAGTGTGGCCGGCCTGACTATTAACGCCCTCAGGTCCGGCCACACAACCTTTGCCATGGGATGTTGACTTGACTCCGGTGGCTGTATTCTCTATTTGAGCCACGTCTGGATGGCCTTTTTTCTGGGGGAATTTTGACTCATTCTCGACCCGCGATGCTGCGCGCCCACCTCATGTCCTGGGGGCTCGGTGCGCTGGCAATCGGGACCGCCGTCCTGCTTTCGGCGTGCACCATGCTCCCGCTGCCACGTTCGGCCGAACCCTCGCCGAGCAAATCTCCCGCGTCAGCGGAGGCACCCCCGCGCAACAAGGAAACCGCGACGGCGGCCTGGGAAGTTGCGCTCGATCCCATCGGTCAGCCGGTGGTCGCCGACGGGGTGGCACTGGTCTACACCCGGGGCAGTGCCGGTGTGGAAGCCCACGCCCTTTCCGTGGCTACGGGCAAGGAGTTGTGGAAGCAGCCGGTTCATCCGGGATACGACGCTCCGGGGAACCCGTTGAAGCCTGCGCTGACAAGGACTGCTTCGGGGAAAAGCGCCGCAATCTTCCTGCAGGCCGCTGCCGCTCCGGCGGGCATCGACAGTGACGGCGTCTGGTGGACTTCGCCTGTCGCCTTTGATCTGGGCACAGGCAAAGAGCTCTACCGGGGAAGGCCTGAACTGGTCAGTACGCGCCCCTTCGCCTGTGACGAACTCTTCGACATGTGCTTTATCGCCTTTGACGACTCAGCGCAGTCAGTTGAACACTGGGTGGACTTGGAAACCGGAGATGAGTCCGGAGGCGCCGACATCAACGAGCTCACCGGATTCTTCCAGCCGGTGGGCAAAGAACTGTATGCGGTGGAAAAAGACGGTGTCGAAAAACTGGCTCACGTCTCCTACGGCGAGGTTAAGTGGCAGATCGAAGTAGAGAAGGTTTTTGGAAAAGGTGCTTCCACCGATTTGGGGTGGCATTTCACTTACTCTGAGAAGCTTGACCTCTATGTGGGCTCGGTCGGAATCAATCCGACGGGTGTCGACCCCGAGAAATTCCCGGAAAAATCCTTATCGCTGAATCTTCGCGAAAGCACTAAGACCGTCGGTTTCCGAGCCTCGAGCGGGCGGGTTTTATGGACAGCGGATGCCTCCACACTCGAATGCTCAAAGACAATGAGTGCCGGTGACACCAAGATGGGCACTGGAACCGCATTGCCCATACGGTGCGAATACGTGGACGGCTACATCGAGTTTCCCGCGGGCAAATACCGGGGCGCCCGATCCAAAATAGTGGGCTACGATCCCCTGACCGGCGAAGCATCCTGGGAGAGCGAACCTGTCTATGTGTACAGCTGGGACGAGTACGGCCTCATCCCTTCAGCAAGCCACGGTGAGTTCCTGATTGCAGGCACGTTCTGGGACTCAAATCTGGTAGACACCCGCACCGGAAAGCCCCGCGGGGCAAGTTTCGACGACGGCTTCATCTGTTGGAAGCAGGCAACATATACCGCTCCACCGAACGGTCCCTACAAGGACCGGCCGGGAGGCGACATAGGTGCCGGCACTCAAACGGCGTTCCCGTGCCTGAAGGGTGGCTCGGCCACCCTGGCCTTTACCTACGGCGCCCTGACAGATGTGACCACCACGGATCAGGACATGGCCGTCATCTCCCTGGAAGGGAAAGTGGCCGGCTACAAGCTCCTCAAGGAGTTCGTCTAGCCCTTGAAAACGGGCGCCCGCTTCTCCTGGAAAGCCCGGAAACCCTCGGCGTAGTCGTCGGTCTTGCACAGGCGTGCCTGCTCTGCGTTCTCCTCCACCATGGAATCCCACAGGCCCAGGCGCTGGTCGCGGATGTGTGCCACGAGTTCCTTGGACGCAACAAACGCCTGGGTCGCGCCCGCGGCGACCCGCGCAACAATCGCCCGGGTCTCATCGAGCAGGACATCAGCAGGCATTGCCCGGCTGAACATCCCCTGGGCCACGGCTTCGGCCCCGGAGATCAGATCAGCGGTGTAGATCAGGTCCAGGGTGCGGTGCATGCCCAGGCGTTCGGCAAAGTACCAGTGCCCACCGGAGTCCAGGGTCGCCCCGAGCTTGGCAAAGGGCGATCCGAACTTGGCGTTCTCCGCCACATACACCACGTCGGTGGCCAGGAGCAGCCCCAGCCCGACTCCCAGGCAAGCACCATGCGCGGCGGCAAACGTGGGCGCCGGGAACGCAGCCATCTTCTTCAACAGCGGCTCCACGAGTCCGCCGAGATACGCCTGTGCATCATCGGTTTCAGGAGTCACGGCCGCGATGTCCCGGCCGGCGCAGAAGGCACGGCCCTCGCCGCGAAGCAGCAGCGCCCGCACTTCGCCGCGCGAGGCGGCGGCAGCAGCGTCGTCGTACGCCTTATCCAGTTCCGCCAGGGCGTCCTCGTTGAGGGAGTTCAGCTTTTCGGGGGCATTGAGGACAATTTCGGCAATGCCGTTGGCAATGGAGAGCTCGATCATGGGACTCCTTAGACGTCGAAGTCGACGGTAACTTCTTCGCTGGTGGGGTGGGACTGGCAAGTGAGGACGTAGCCCTTGTCCAGCTCGTCCTGTTCAAGGGCGTAGTTCTCATCCATGGTCACGGTACCGGTGATCAGTTTGGCGCGGCAGGTGCCGCACACGCCGCCGGCACACGCGAACGGAACGTCAGGGCGGACGCGCAGCGCTGCGTTGAGGATGGATTCGCGGGCATGCGTCGGGCTGGCGACGTCGCCGGTCAGACCATCAAGGGTGAACGTGATCTTGTAGGTGTCCTGCGACTCGTCCTCCACAACAGGACGGCCGGCGTTGCCTTCAGGGCGGTCCGGTCGGCCGGTGGTGAACAGCTCAAAACGGACGTGTTCCGGCTCCACGCCGCGGGCGGCGAGGGTATCCCGGCACAACTGGACCAGCTCGAACGGCCCGCACAGGAACCATTCATCAACGTCCTCGGCGTGAATCGCCGAAGACAACAGGGCCTGCAGCTTCTCCGAGTCGATGCGGCCGGTCATCAGCGGCGCGATCCGCTGCTCCCGGGACAGCACATGGTGCAGGGCCAGGCGGGTGGGGTACTTGTCTTTCAGGTCCGCCAGTTCCTCCAGGAACATGACATCCATGGCGGCCTTGTTGGCGTACACGAGGTCGAAGGTGGTTTCCGGGTTGGCCGCCAGCAGCGTGCGCGCAATCGCGATGACCGGCGTGATGCCCGACCCCGCGGCGATCGCCACGAAGTTGCCCGGCTCCCCCGCCAGCTCCTCCGGGTGGTTCATGGAGTTCATGACGTTGTGCTGGATCGGTGAACCGTCCTTGCCGTGCCGCGAAATGAACGCACCCTGCGGGCTCATCACATCCAGTACGTCCCCGGCCTTCAGTTCGGCATTAGCCCACGTGGAGAACAGGCCGCCCAGGTCCTTCTTGATGGCCACCCGGATCTCGCTGCTGCCGTCCTCGAAGCTGCGCGGCTCTGCGCAAATCGAGTAACTGCGGCGGACCTCGTGCGGCTCACCGTTCTCGTCCGGAAGCGTCGTGCGCAGGGCGACGTACTGGCCCGGGAGGTAGTCATACTGGCCGGCAAGTTCCGCCGGGACACCGAACGTGACCTCAATGGCATCGTCCGTGAGGCGCCGGATTTCCGCGACGGTCAGGTTGTGGAAAGACGCACGACGGCGGCTGGCCGTCTGTGTTTCGGTGGTCATGGCTGCTTCCTTAGAGGACTTTGAAGTAGTCGAACGGTTCCTTGCAGTCCTGGCAGACAAACAGCGCCTTGCAGGAGGTGGAACCAAAGCGGGTGAGTTCCTTGGTGTTGAGCGAGGAACACTGGGGGCATTTCACGGCCAGGCTCAGGCGGACGGGACCGGAATGGCCGCCGGCGGCAGCCCTGCCGCTGGGCGGAGCAATCCCGTACTCCTCCAGCTTGGCCTTGCCGGATTCGGTCATCCAGTCAGTGGTCCACGCCGGCGACAACACCAGGTTGATGTGGACGCCCGCATAGCCTTCGTTCTCAAAAGCCTTGCGGAGATCGTCGCCAATGGCGTCCATCGCCGGGCAACCCGAGTACGTGGGCGTGATGGTGACCTCGACGGCGGTACTTGCCGGGCCGTCGTCGGGAGCGCCCTCATGGTGGGGTGCCTCCGTAACGCGGACGCCGCGCAGGATCCCCAGGTCCTCGATGGTAAGGACCGGGATCTCCGGATCGCAGACCGTGGACGCGATGTTCCAGACCTGCTGCTCAGCCTTGCTGAGCGGCTGCGTTTGCGAGGGGGTTGCCACGCTGGTCACCAGCTCGCGCCGGGGTGCTCGCGGGCCAGGACCTGCATTTCGGCAAGGATGTAGCCCATGAACTCGGAGTGCTTTCCGCGCCGTCCTCCGCCGGGTGCCTGCGGGACAGCTGGAATGTCCAGTTCAGCCTCCGTCATGATCTGCCCCGTGAGGCGATCGAATTCGGCACGGAGGGAGGAAGGCTGGACTGTCACACCGGCTTCGGACAGGCGGGTGGTGAGTTCATCGTCCTCGAAGAGTTCGTCCACGTACGGCCACACGAGCTTGAAGCCCTGGATGATGCGGGCGCGGGACTCATCCGTGCCGCCGGCAAGACGCAGCACCCACTGGGCACTGTGGTCGCGGTGGTAATCCACTTCCTTGACAGCCTTGGCAGAGATGGCGGCGATCGTGGCGTCCGTGGACTCCATCAGCCGGCTGTACAGCCCGTACTGGTAGAAGCTCACGATGAACTGGCGGGCGATGGTGACAGCGAAGTCACCGTTGGGCTGCTCAAACAGGTGCGCCGAACGGAACTCGTGCTCGCGGCGGAAGTAGGCGAGGTCGTCCTCCGAGTTGCCCCATGCGGCTCCGGCGTAGGTCAGGAAAGAGCGTGCGTGCCCCAACTGGTCCAAGGCGATGTTGCCCAGGGCGATGTCTTCCTCGAGCTCCGGGGCACGGGAAATCCAATGGCCCAGTCGCTGGGCGAGGATCAGGCCGTCGTCGCCCAGGCGAAGGGCAAACTCAGCCACATCCTCGTCGGGCTTGATCTGGCCGCGGCTGATTTCCAGCGCGATGTCCTCAGGGCGCAGGGCGTTGCCCGGCGTGATGCGCGTTGCGCTGGCCGAACCGTCACCGGAAGCTCCGGCTCCGTGAACGCCGACGGAGATATCGCCGTGGCCTTCGATTGCGAAGTCAGTGTCTTTGGTGGTCACGTCTTTGGTGGTCACGTCTTCAGTGGTCACAGGTGCTTCACGCCTTCGCTCTTGGTGTAGTAGGTGGCGTGGCGGTAATCCTTGCCCTGCGGGGACTCGAAGAAGGCACCCTTGGCATCGGGATCACTGGAGGAAATCGCCTCGGCCGGGACAACCCAAATGGAGACGCCCTCGTTCCGGCGGGTGTAGAGGTCGCGGGCGTTCCGGAGGGCCATCGCCGCATCCGGAGCGTGCAGGGAACCTGCGTGCACGTGGGACAGGCCGCGGCTTGAACGCACGAAGACCTCCCACAAGGACCACGGGTGCTCTTCCTTGGCGCCGCCGGGGGTGCCGGCCGGGCGGGCGGCGGGGGCCGTCGTCGTGCTTTCTGCGTTCGTAGCCGCCACCTTGGGGGCTTCGCGCTTGATCTCGCTGGCGGCGCTTGCCGGTTCTTCCGGGTTACCGTGGGGAGCCATTATGCTGCGTTCACTTTCTCTGCTTGCTTGCGGGCGTACGCCACTGCTGCTTCCCGAACCCAGGCACCATTTTCGTGTGCCTCGCGGCGGCGCTCGATGCGCTGCGAGTTGCAGGGACCGCGGCCGGCCAGGACTTCCTTGAACTCGTTCCAGTCCAGGGGTCCGTGCTCCCACTTCTTGGTTTCTTCGTTGAAACGGATGTCTTTGTCCGGGAGGGTCAGGCCCAGGACCTTGACCTGCTCCACCATCATGCCGACGAAGCGGCTGCGAAGCTCGTCGTTGCTGAAGCGCTTGATGTTCCATGCCATGGACTGCTTGGAGTTCGGTGAATCATCATCCGGCGGGCCGAACATCATCAGAGACGGCGCGTACCAGCGGTTCACGGCGTCCTGGGCCATCTGCTTCTGCGCAGGCGTGCCGTTGGAGAGCTCAAGCAGGATCTCAAAACCCTGGCGCTGGTGGAATGACTCTTCCTTGCAGATGCGCACCATTGCGCGTCCGTAAGGACCGTACGAAGCCCGGCACAGGGGCACCTGGTTGCAGATGGCGGCGCCATCGACGAGCCATCCGATGGCCCCCATGTCCGCCCAGGAAACCGTGGGGTAGTTGAAGATGGAGGAGTACCGGGCCTTGCCGGCAATCAGGTCTTCCATCATCTGGTCCCTGCTCTGCCCCAGCGTCTCTGCTGCGGAGTACAGGTACAGGCCGTGGCCTGCCTCATCCTGGACCTTGGCCATGAGGATGGACTTGCGCTTCAGGCTGGGCGCGCGCGTGATCCAGTTGGCTTCCGGCTGCATGCCGATGATTTCCGAGTGTGCGTGCTGCGAGATCTGGCGCAGCAAAGTCTTGCGGTAAGCCGCCGGCATCCAGTCGCGCGGTTCGATGCGCGAGTCCTCCGAAATGATGCGCTCAAAATACGCCTGTCCGGCTGCCTCCCGCTCCTGCTCTTCCGGGGACAGCTCAGCGGGCACTGACTGCAGATTCTGCGATGCCATGGTTGCTCCTAATAAATTACCGACCGTTCGTTCAGAATATGCGGAGCGGATGATGTCAGTCAAGCGTTCACCGGAAGGCCGCGTCAGCGGTTTATGACTGTTCCCGTGGCCTGGCGTTGTTGACAAGGCTCCTGAGATTCCCCGTGTTAACTTGGGGTGGGGCCTCAACCGCCCCATGCCAACGCAAGAAAAGAGCCCTACGTGCAATCGCCCCAGCCCTTCCGAATCCTCACCGTCTGCACCGGAAACATCTGCCGCTCCCCCGTGGCCGAGAGGTTGCTCCAGGCTGGGCTCAACCAGGTAAGTCCCGGATCATTCGAGGTCCGCAGCGCCGGCACCCGGGCCATGGTGGGCGAACCCATCCAGCCCCTTTCGGCACAGATCATCAGCACCTTCCGCGGAACTCCGGACGATTTTGCGGCCCGGCAGCTCACCCAGAAGATCCTCCGGGAAACGGATCTGGTGCTGGCCATGACGTCCAAACACCGCGGCGAAGTTCTCCAGTTGGACGCATCGCTGCTGAAACGCACGTTTACCGTCCGCGAATTTGCGCGCATGTTGTCCGTCCTGGAGACCCGCGACGGCGCTCCCTCCACCGGGAATATCGTGGACTTCTGGCGCGACCTCCCCGCCCGCGCAGCATCTGTCCGGCACCTCGCGCTCCCATCCGATCCTGCCGACAACGACGTGGTAGACCCCTACCGACGAGCGGAAGAGGTCTACCACCAGATGGAGGATCAGTTGGCCCCGGCCATCCTGGGTATCCTCCGGTTCGCGCGCCTTACGGCGCCGGCCTAGTTATCAGCTGCTAGTTCAGGGCGATCACCAGCATCTGGTTGGTTCCGGGGATGCAGGTCTGCAGGACCACCGCTGGGAATCCGCCGAACACTGCTGCCACATCATTGGTGGTGCCGGGGTTGGGCACTTGGCCCCTGCCCGTGGCCGTGAAGGTCCCGTACCCCGGAATGGAAACCGTCTCACCAACACCGATCCCCGAGAACCGGGCCCATCCTCCGCAGAAGTCGTGCTCGGTGATGAACACGGCGTAGGCGTTGGTTGGCGTGTAGTTGATCGGGCCGATGCACGCATCCACCAGTGATTGTCCACCGGCACCGGCCACGTAGATGGTACGCACAGCGGGGGCAGGAGCAGGTGCCGGTGCCGGCGCTGCCACGACGGCAGGGGCGGCTGCGGCCTGGGCCTGCGCAACCGGGGCCTGCGCAACCGGGGCCTGCACTGCCGCCGGCGGGGCGACGGGCGCAACAGGCGGTCCAGTGAGCTTCAGGACCTGGCCCGGCACGATTACCGAATAAGCACCCAGGCCGTTCGCAGCCAGCATGGCGTTGACGTCCACACCGAACCTTGCGGCAATGGAGCCCACCGTGTCACCGGATGCCACCGTGTAGAGGTTGGGGTCACCGGCCGGAGGGGCGGGTGCAGCTTCGGCGGCCGGCGCGGGCTCGGCAACTACCGCGGGGACGGCGGCCGGTGCGGCCTCTGCGGGAGGTGCCGCAGCCGGTACCTCTGCGGCCGGTGCCGCCGCTGGTGCCGCCGCTGCGGGAGCTGCCTGGGCGGCCGGTGCGGCGTCCGCGGATGGTGTCGAAGCTGCGTCGGACGACGGCGCCGCCGCTTGTTCATTCGACACTGATTGTTCGACACTGGCCGGTTGCGTGGCCCAATTGACCACCCCGAAAAGCAGCGGAATCAATGCCAGTAATGCAAGAACGGCGCCGGCAATCATGAGCTTGGATTTACTGAACGGCGTATGCCGGACAACGCCATTGTTCTTACTAAGGGAAGTTTGAAGATCTACATCATTCATGTTCATGGGAACTCCGGGACTCCATGGCTTGGACCGCGCGTGGGAGCCGTTGTGGCCCAGGTGCAGAAAGCGCAGCTATATATAGGGAGGAGCACCGCCGCACTACGGCGGGGTGCGGTCCACCGCTGAGCCGGAGGAACGGAATTGCAATAAACCCCTGCGAATTCAAATATAGGAATTGGCCACTGCCGGCTGCACGAGTAGGAGATACTCGACTTTCCCTGCAAGGGAAGCGCGGCGCTGTCAGGTATTACGCAGTTTCCGGGAACGGACTACTTGGCAGTACTCAGGTCCCGGTTGATGGGACGTTGGCGGGAACAGCTGCAGCCTTGCGCGCTTCACAGGACATTTATTGTGCCCTGAACGGGTGTTTTCAGCGTATGCTCTCCTCAGCGCAGCTAAGACGGCGTCGTTCGCTTTTGGTGGGGCCACTTTTGAAGGCAGGGGTTCAGTGGCGGGAGTGAAGCACGAGGTTCTTTCGAAGCGCTCGTGGTCGGGACGCGGAATGCCGTTCTTCCTGATTGCGGTTGCCTTCTGCGCAGTACTGCTGGCCGTTGGCCTGGCAAGCGGAACCGGCACCAATACAGCCCAGCTCGCAGGTGACCTGGCGATCCTCACAGCCGTCCTGACGGCACTGACGACCCATACACGCGCAGCCCTCAAACAGCCGGTCAACGCTACGGGCCGCTGGTTCGTTGTGGCGGGACTGGCGCTCTGGTCTGTCGGCCAAGGCATCTGGACGTTCAACGGCATCACCCTCGACCACGACTACCCTTTTCCGTCGTTCGCCGACGTCGGTTTTGTTTGGTACGCGGTACCGGCCTCCATTGGCTTGGTCCTGCTTTTGCGCGGACAGGGTTTGCGGCTGCCTTTGCGCCGGGCCATCCTCGACACGGGGGTAGTGGCGAGCTCCACGTTCTTCATCGCGTGGAGTTCGGTCCTGGGTCCGCTGGCCGGTGCCAAGGACAGTGACGCCTTTGCCCGGATAACACAGATGGCCTACCCCATCGCAGACGTCCTCATGGTCTCCGTGGTCATCGTCCTCACCATGCGTGCGGCCCGGGGGCGCAGACTGCCGTGGCTAAGCCTTGGCATCGGTTTCTGGATCCTTGCCCTCACGGACCTCGCCTACATGCGGCTCACCCTGGAAGGCATTTCAGGTGTCACAGGATCGCCCTTGGCGCTGGGGTGGGTAGTAGCCTTCCTGCTGGTGGGCATAAGCCCGCTGGTGCCGGAAACCGGCAGCAATCGCAAGGACGGCCGCGGTTATGCCGCCGCCCTTGAGCTGCTCCCCTACCTCCCCGTTTTTAGTGCCGTGTTCTTCTCCCGGACCGGCCCCATCGGCGCCGACCCCGTCCTGCTGGTCACCGGCCTGGTGGTCCTGGGGTTCGTCATCGTGCGCCAGGTGCTGATCGTCGTCGAAAATGTGACGCTCACACGCGACCTCGAGTCGAAAGTGGCCGAACGCACGGCCGAACTTGAGGGGCTGGGGGCGATCGTCAATTCCTCCGGCGACGCCATTGTCGGCGAAAGCCTGGACGGTGTCATCACCAGTTGGAACCCCGGGGCCGAAAAAATCTTCGGGTATCCGGCCTCGGAGGTGATCGGCAGGAAGGGCGACTTCTTCATTCCGGCAGCTGCGCAGGAGGAAGAGCGCCGGGCAATGGACGTCACAGCCCGGACCGGGGACGTGCAGAACTACGAAACGCAACGCGTTCGCGGTGATGGGGCCACCATCCCTGTTTCCGTCACTCTCTCCCCTGTCCGGAACGCGTCCGGGATACGCGGAGTGGCCTTCATTTCGCGTGACATCACTGCACGCAAAGCCGCCGAATCCGAACTTATGGCCGCGCGGGAAGCCGCGTTGGAAGCAAGCAGACTCAAATCCGAATTCCTGGCCACCATGAGCCACGAGATCCGGACACCACTGAACGCCGTGATCGGGCTGACCTCATTGATGATGGACACGCCGCTCAGCGAAGGCCAACGGCAGTACGCCCAAGGTGTGAAGGGAGCCGGCGAAGTCCTCCTCACGCTGATCAACGACATCCTGGATTTCTCCAAACTCGAAGCCGGGAAAGTGGATCTGGAAGTCACTGCCTTCGACCCCCGGGCACTCGTGGAAGAAGTCGCCGGACTCGTGGCCGAGGCCGCACAAGGCAAAAATCTGGAACTCATCTCCTACTGCCATCCCGATGTTCCGGGACGGCTCATGGGCGACTCCGGCCGCATCAGGCAGATCCTGGTGAACCTCTCCTCCAACGCCGTGAAATTCACCCCGTCCGGAGAAGTCGAAATCAAAGTCTCCGTGCTGGGGACAGATGCCGGTAACGCCTCGCTGCGCTTTGAAGTCCGTGACACGGGAATCGGCATCAGTGCCACCGACCACCACCGCCTGTTCGATTCCTTCGCCCAGGCAGATGCTTCAACTACGCGCCGCTACGGTGGAACCGGGTTGGGGCTGGCCATATCCCGGCGGCTCACGGAGGCCATGGGCGGCCGCATCGGTGTGGACAGTGAGCTGGGCAACGGCAGCAAATTCTGGTTCGAACTGGAACTGCCCATCGGACCGCCGGCCTCGGAAACTCTCACCCTGCCTGCTTCTTTGGCGGGCAAGAGGGTGCTGGTGGTGGACGACAACGCCACCAACCGCCTCGTGCTGGAGACTCAGCTGGACAGCTGGGGCATGACGCCGGTGGCTGTGGCCGATGCGTCCTCCGCGATGACCGAATACCGCAACGCCGTCCTGGAAGGCCACCCCTACGACATCGCCGTGGTGGACATGTGCATGCCGGACACCGACGGTCTGGAGCTGGCACGCCTCATCAACCATGAAAGCACCAACCCCGGAACACCCGGGATCATCCTGCTGACCTCCACCATGTTGGTGGACAAAGTCGATCTGGCAGCAGCCGGGATCCGCGAGTACCTCACCAAACCCGTCCGCAGTTCCGAGTTCTACAACCGGCTCCTTCGCCTCATGGCCACCAGAACCATGCGTGCCCCCGCAGCACCGGCACCCTCAGCGGCCGCTCCGTCCGCCGAGCCGGTAGCACGGCTGGGAAAACTGCTCGTGGCAGAGGACAACGAGGTCAACCAGCTGGTGGCACGCGGCATGGCGAACCGCCTCGGTTACGGCGTGGACATAGTCGAAGACGGCGCACAAGCCGTGACGGCGGCCCTCACCGGGAACTACGCGGCGGTACTCATGGACTGCCACATGCCGGTCATGGACGGCTTCGATGCCACCCGCGCCATCCGCGCCCGCAACGGGCATTCGGCCCGGATCCCCATCATCGCCATGACGGCCGGAGCCCTCAACGAGGACCGCGAGCGCTGCTTCGCTGCCGGCATGGACGACTACATCAGCAAACCCGTCGACCTCGCTACTCTGGGAACCGTACTGGCGCGTTGGGTGCCGCAGTTGGAAGAACCGACGACGGCGGAAGCCGCCGCTGCTCCCACACCGCCCGCCGCCGGGGTGCCGCAGCCGGCGGAAGCACCGCCGTCGGACGCGGTTGTTCTCGACACCGGGCGCCTCCAGATCCTCCGCGAACTGGGACCCGACGACGGCGTGGGCCTGCTCCCGGCGGCCATCGAGGCCTTCCGGCAAGATGCCGGCGGAACCGTAGAGGCACTGCGGTCAGCCATCGACGCCGGGCAACCGTCCGCCGTCGAAGCGGCCGCACACAAACTTGCAGGCGCAGCAGCCAACATCGGAGCCGTGGGCGCCGCAGCCTTGTGCCGGGAACTGGAAACCCTTGGCCGGGAGAGCAGGCCGGAGCTGGTCGCTGATGGAACGCGGCTGCTGGAGCGGCTGACCGCAGAACTGGCAAGGGTTGACCATGCCCTTGAGCGCATCTTATTGGGAGCCCTATGAAGATCCTTATAGCGGACGACGACCAGATCTCCCGCATGATCACCAAAGCGGCCGTAGAACAATCCGGGCATGACTGCATCGTGGCCGTGGACGGCGACTCGGCCTGGCAACTCTTCCAGGAGCACAGACCGGAAGCCGTGGTGACGGACCTGATGATGCCCGGGCTCAACGGGCTGGACCTCTGCCGTGCCATCCGGGCAGCGGAGAAGGACAGGTACACCTACGTCATCCTGGTGACCTCCCATGGCTCGCGGAAGGACGTCCTTGCGGGAATGGAAGCAGGAGCCGACGACTACGTCACCAAACCCCTGGACCCGTTCAGCCTGCACATCCGGCTCCTGGCCGCCCAGCGTATTACGTCGCTGCACGCGGACCTCGCCCGGTACCGTTCGGCCCTGACCGAGCAGGCACGCACGGACCCCCTCACCAAGGTGCACAACCGGCTCAAACTTTCCGAGGATCTGGGAGACCTGCACGACGGAAGCCACGGCTACTGCCTGGCCATGGTGGATGTTGACAACTTCAAAAGCTACAACGACATCTACGGCCACCAAGCCGGGGATGCCGCGCTGGTGGCCATCGCCGCCACCCTTTCCGGCGAAATCCGGGCCACGGACGCCGTGTATCGGTTCGGCGGGGAAGAGTTCCTGTTACTGCTCCGGGAACAGTCGGCGGCTTCTGCGGAAAAGGTCATGGAACGGGTCCGGTCAGCCGTTCATGACCTGCGGATCGAGCACTCTGGCGACCCCGACGGCGTCCTGACCATCAGCGCGGGAATCGCCGCTTCCTCGGGGGGCCACCCCGCCGGAACCGAACAGCTCCTGCGGGAGGCCGACCTCGCCCTGTACGCGGCCAAAGCTGCAGGCAGGAACAGGGTGGCCTTTGCCCATAACTTCTATGCGGAATGATCTGTGCGTGGCTGCAGCTGCCGGCTAAATCCGCCGGCCAGGATCCGGTCCTGGCGCAGGGTCAGCATGTTCCTGTTTGTATGGTGTTGTTTCGTTTGACGTTGCTGGTGCCGGGTGCCAAGTGGATATCACCTGCTGCACACGCCCTGTTGTCGGTGGCGACCACGTTGGTGATCGGGCCTTGAGCGCCGAAGTCGCCTATGTGGATGGCGTCGTAGCTGCCTTCGGGGAGCACGTGACCGAATTCCAGATCGTGGATGTAGTTGCCGCTCAGGATCACCCCAGTGACTGCCCCGGTGCGGTTGTCATAATAGCCGGTACGGATACCGTACGGCGCCCCGTAGAACTCGTTATCGGCGACTTTCAGGTTATAGATCGAGTGGTTGCCGACCGCTAGTTGCATGCTGCTGCCCCGGTGTCCGCCCCGGACCGTGTTCCCGATGTAGTTGATGTCGTGAGTGGTTCCATCGATGGTGTGGGCTACAAGGCCGTCGTCACCGTCGGTTCCAACGCGCTGGTCGATGGCATTGCTGATGACATCGCCGAAGGATGAGTCCAGGACGTGAATGCCGTCAAGCTGGTCATATTTGCCGCTCGTGACCACAACGGTGCTGCTGTTCTTAACACAGAACTTCGTGGTCCCGGCGGCGGCGATGGAGTATGTGAACGGGTTCTTTACATGCACCCCATCCACGAGGTTGTTGGAGCCGCCCCGGATGTCCACGACGTACTCGCTCAAGCGCCCGTCCAAACTGTTACTGGCTGGGAGGGTGTTGCCTGAATGGTCCGCCGTGAGGTTCGTGATCGTGGTATTCGTGGCGTAGTTGGTGGTGACAATGGGGTAACCACCGTACGGTCCTTTTGCCGACAGGAAATCCGGGCCTGCTTTGAGGATCGTGGCCGGGCCTGCGCCCTCCAGTTTCACATTGTTCGCCATTCTTAGCTTGCCGTTGATGATGTAGGTGCCTGCTACAAGTTTGACGACGCCGCCCCCGGCTGCTCCTGCGGCGTTGATGCGGTTTTGGATGGCGCTTGTGTCGTCCCCGGCATCGTTGACGGTAGTAGTGACTGTGTAGGCCCTGGTGGCGGTGCTGCCTGTCGCGCCGCTCTTGGTGCATGCCGCATCCGCAGTTGTGGCCGTGGGAGCTGCTGACAGCGAAAATCCCCGACCGGCTGTTGCTGTCGACGTCGCCGTCGCCGTAGCAACAGGCGCCCCGGCCATGGCGAGTGAGGCAACTGTGGCCGCTACCGCCAAAGCGGTCCACCGCCGTCGTGGTTGCGCCCCGGTACGGCGCATCGGCAGTCCCAATTCAATGTCAGCAGTTCCCACTGCGATCCCCCAAAGTGTCAAGACGCTCCGCCGGCGCCGTTCGTCGGACTCTGCGTATGGACACACTCACCGGGCAAAACGATGAACCTCGTCCCGTGGATAACGTCAGTGAAGTCACCATCCGGCATCGGCCCCGGGAACAAAGTAGCTTTCCGGTTTCCGTGGAATCCCGCCGTCGGGAAAGAGCGCCTCTACCTGGGAGGCGTACTGCCTGATCCGACGCTGTTTCCCGGCAAGCCCGTCGTCCCAGGACCAGGGCTCGTATCCCAGCTGGTTCATGAACCGTGAATCGTGTCCGGCCTGGAGGTCGTAGGGGAAATCCGAGTACATCACCAGCCTGTCCCGATGGTCCGTCCCCAGTTGGCGGGTAATCAGATGGTCCACGTGTTTCCCCACGCCGGCCGGGCAGAAGAGCAGCTCCGCCTGAGTCTCCGCCAGCAGCGTGGCGACGGTGGCTGCGAGCGAGCGGATGAGCCCCTTGTCCCCACGCGAAATCCTGCCCTGGGCGATGTCGAAGCGGTAGGTGGGGTAACGGTGGGTGAACTCCGGAAGGAGCCGGTCCCATGCGCTGCTCCCCCACCGCGCCGGCCGCCGTCGACGCCGGAAGAGGGCATCCACGGCCCCGAGGTGAAGGGACTGAACGCCCATGTCCGTCAGGACCTCCCGGTCCTCACTTTGCCGGGCCCTGTAAAGGCCACCGGCGTCCCCCACCACGCATTGGCGCAGGAACGACCCCGCAGCCCTGGTGTGCGGGCCGGGATCTGCGTCGGAGAACAGCGTGGCCACCACTATTTGGCGGCCACGGGCCTGGGCTTCAATCAGCGCTCCGCAGGACAACACGGCATCGTCGAGGTGAGGGGAAAGGACCAGCCAGGGCGCATCCCCGGCCATGGACCGTTCGATCCTGTTAAGGAGTTGCACGTCAAGCCCCTTCCCCGGATGCGGTCGGTTTCAGGGTTGCCACCGCGTCCTTGTACGCTGCAGCCTGGCGCTCGGCCAACACGTCCCAGTCATACGCAGCGGCGAACCGGCGTCCCTCTGCTGCCACCCCGTCAAGCGCCGGCTCCGTGTATCGGAGGGCGATCTCATCAGCCAGCTTGGCGACGTTCAGCGCTTCGACCAGCCAGCCGACACCCGTCGGGACGATCTCACGGAGGCAGGGGATGTCGAAGGCAACCACGGGGGTCCCCACCGCCAAGGCGTCGATGGCAACCAATCCGAAGGTTTCGTGCCGGGACGGCACCACCACGAGCCGCGCATCGCTCAGCGCCTGGAACTTTTCGTCACCTGACAACCATCCGAGCATCCGCACGCGTCCACACAGTCCCGTCTCCCGGATGCCTTCGCGGAACCTGGCTTCATCCGGACCCGTGCCGGCCACCAGCAGGTCGCCATCCACCCGGTCACAGCATTGCGCCCAGGCTTCCAGGAGGAGGTCCAGGCCTTTGTGGCCGTACTCCAGGCGGCCAATGAACATGACGTCCTTCCCCAGATGTGGAATGGGTTTCCACGCGGCCGGGTCCACGCCATTTCCGATCACGTCCACGTGGAGGCGCGGATTCAGCTGCGTCAACCGCTCCGCGATTCCCTGCGAAACAGAGATGAGCCTCCGGTGCGAGCGCACCCCCAGCCGCTCGAGCCAGTGCAAGGGGAGTTTGTACTGCCGCGCCTTCTCCCTGGCATGGAGCCACTGGACAACCCCGATGGTGGGGCGCCGGGTCCAGAGCGGTGCGGCCATCGTTGAGAAGGGGGCAAAAAAGTCCTCCACCACCAGGTCTGTCTTCCCGTGCCTCCTGAGGGTTTCAAACGGCAAACACAGAACATACGCCAGGAGCCTGGACAGCCGGTTGCGGCCTTCCCCGAGGCCAATGGGGACGTAGTGGACCCCGTCCTGGACACGCTCTTCCCATCCTGGATACCGGGTGGTGAGGACCGTTACGTCGAAACCCCTCGCCGCCAGCCGTTGGTTTATCTCGTGGGTCCTCACGGATCCTCCGCCGGCTCCTGGCATGCGTGGATCTTCGAAGCCCAGATGCAGTACTCTCATCTATTTTTCCGTTCCGTAGCTTTTGGAGGGCTCACCGATGTTGGTCATCGCCGCCTGTTCGAGATCAGCCGGTTCGACAAACCAGATGGTCGTTTCGCCGTTGGTCGGGCCCGGCGTCGAGACCAAGGGCCTCGCATGCTCCTTCAACCAGGCGAGCATGGTGGGATTGGCATAGCCGTAGCCTTGGCTGGTGGGTTTGGATTGGGTCAGGATGTAGCTGGCCCCGTTCTGCTTCATCAGGGGCGCCGAAGGCCAGATACCAAACCGCGGGTCATCCAGATAGGCGAAGTGGCCTGTGCTGTTGGTGACGCTGATCCGTGCGTCCGCTGGCAGGTTCGCCTGCACCCAGTCGTTGGACCGGACGAAGCCGTTGTCCACCGTCAATTCAGTCCGAAGACCCAGCACCACGGTCAACGCCACGAAACAGACGCTGACGACGCCCAGGGCTCTGCCTGCGCGGTGGTATTTCTCTTTGAGCTCCACCACCACAATGACCGAACACAACGCGCCGGCCACCATGACGCCGTACCCGTACTGTTCCTCAAAGGTGCCAAACGCGGCGCTGTAGACGCCGGCGGCTCCCAGGGCCAAGCCGCCGAGTCCGATCAGTCGCCTCCCGGCATGATGGCTGAAGCACAGGATGAGTCCCACCAGCGGGCACAGGCCCAGCAGAAGATAGCTCGTGCCGAAATGCCCGCTTTGCTCAATAAGGCGCGACACCAAGCTCGGTGATCCTTCAGAAGTGAAGCCGGTGGTCTTCTCCACACCGGACATGCGCACCAGCCCGTGGGTCTTTGCCCACACCCAATCGGAAAAATGACCGCCGGCGGCAACCACCAGCAAGTAGCTTGCATAAGGCAGTGCGCCGAAGACTATCAGCACCAGCGCTTCCCGCCACGGAAGGGTCTTCTTCCACACAACGGCGGCCAGCACGGGAGCCAGCGTGCAAATGAAGAAGAAGTCCTTGCACAGGATGGAGTACCCGAACAACAATCCGGCAGCCATCAATCTGAGGAACCATCGCGCCCTGCTCCCAGGCTCGCGGGCGCCCACAAGCAACAACATCCCGGCCAGCGCGGGAACCATGGCAGATGTCTCAAGGAAGGCGTGGCTGTTGTTGCGCAGGATGAACGGTTCAAAGGCCAGGAGCACGACGGTAAGCCATGCAGCGGTCTTCGTGGCCAGATGGTCGACCAACAAGAATCCGAGCCCCACGGTGACAGCCCCCAGAACGCCGTTGAGCCACCGTAGCTGCAGCGTCACATCGATGATGTCCCCGAAAATGCCGAACACCTTGATGACTCCTGCTTCAAGCAGGAAATATCCGGGCGGATGCAGGAAGAACGGCCCGTCCGGCAGCGTGGGAAACATGCCGTTGCTGACCGACTCCCCCAGCCGCACATACAACATTTCATCCACCCACAACTCGAAGCCGCGCTCCAGCCCCAGCGCCCGGACACCGAACGCTGCGACAACAACCGAGCCGACTGCCAGTGATTTATTGGACGCTCCTCTTCTGATCCAGGCCGGCAGGCGCCCCGCGCGCCGGGATCCCGTGTGGTTGGACCGACGGCCGGAACTCCTTCTACGGGCACCATGAGTGCGGCGGCGGAAAAACTTGAAGTCATTCCTGTGTGGCAGCAACCCACGCTGATGCGCCAAGACAGCGACCCCGCTGATCATGGCGGGCAGAAGCCAGAGCAGTGGCTGCAGGTGGGCGGCCACGCCGAGGACCACGATCAGGGCGACCGCCAGGATGGCAAAACGGCCTGCTCCCTTTCCCGGGTTGGCGTTGGCCAGCACAGGGCGGGCCAGAACAGCCATGACCAAGGCCGCCGACACTGCCCCGGCCGCGGCACCTGCCGCCATGCCCGGTACCCTGTTCAACTCCCAGCCGACCCACAGGCCGCCAACCACCAAGAGGCATGCACATGCGAGGCCCAGTTGGCATCGGCGATAGGCGCGCACAGCCAGAAGGATCGTGGAAAGCACCATCAGGACGGCATAACCGAGACCTGATGCGGCCAGCCACGGGAGGAGGTCAATGGAACCGTGGTACTTCCGGGGAATCACCAGGCCGGCCAGCAGAGGCGGTGCCGTGGCAATGATGGCAAAGGCCACCACGGCCAACTGCCCGAACGAGGAAAAGGCTCCGGCAAGAATCCGGCCAACATCAGCGCCAGGGCTCCGCAACAAGGGGAATGCCACCAGCGCGGTTCCGGCCGCCACATAGACGGGCCCCTTGGCCAAGGTGGAGAGGGCCTGGAACCCAGCCGCTGCCACCGATCCCTGGTCCAGGAAACCAACCACCACCACGTCCATGCCCACCAGCACAGACACGACGCAGAGAACTGAGGCGATGTCGCTGGTTTCCGCCCAACGCCATTTCTCACGCAGCACCCTGGGACGCCAGCGCAGGTCACGGTAGAAAGCCGGCGGTACCACCAAACCCGCCAAGGCCCCCACCGCGAAGCCCGTCACCGCGCCCCCGGCACCCCAAGCCAGCACGGCCACCACCAGGCTGACAAGCAGCCTGACCACAACCTCGGCCACGGTTCCCAAGGCGTACCACGTAAAGCGCAATTCGCCCTGGAGCCATCCGGCAGGCACCGCCACCACAAAAATCGTGAAGGAGGCCAAGCCGACAGCAAGAGCCATGGAGGGGGTACCAATGACGAGAGTGAGGCAGCCTGTCACGATGGCTGCCACCAGCCCCGCCAGACACGACACAAAGACCGAGAACGACAAACCATCCCGCCGACCCTCCGAGCCCTCCGCGTGAACAGCCACGGTGTGGGAAAGAGGAAGGGGAACCAGCGCAGCGGCGACGATGCCCACAATGCCTACCAGCATCGCGGCCGCTGCGAACAGGCTGTAATCAGTGGTTGGAAGCAGGGCCGCCATCAGCAACGTGCAGGCATAGCTGACCACCCCGACTACACCGGCCGAGACCGCAAGAAGGCCACTGTTCTGCGATATATTCGTGCCTTGGTCCGGCGTTCGGTTGGCGCGGCCTCCTGTGTCCGCCTCCCGGGAAGGGAAAGGTGCGGTGTCCGCGTCCACGGAGCTATTGGCCATCGATTACGTCAGCCGGAGCAAACAGGCTTTCGGGTCCGGCAAGAAGCGTGTAGCGGCCCGCCTGGCGAAGTTCCGGGTTGGCAACGCCAATGCTCTGTGCTGCAGCGAAAGCCTCGAATTCGTCGCGTCCCTTCATCAGGATCGCCACGCGCCCGTCATTGCTCAGGGCTACTTCATCGGTAGGCCGCAGAATCGACTTGAGGGATGCTCCGTGCGGCAGTTCGAAACGAACCAGGGTGGAGAGATCCGAGTGACAGGCCCGGGGATCTCCACCGTCCCGCCGCAACTTCTCCTCTTCCAGCAGCACCCCCGTGAGCAACCTGGTGCTGCGCTCCCAAGTGAAACAACGGGCCCACTCACGGCACTCATCCGCAATGTCCGTGAAACTGCCCGGCTGGGACAGCGTGGCCATGACTTGAACCATGGTGCGGCCAATATCGGCAGGGTTGTCCACCAGCCAGCCTGTCCTGCCATCAACCACCGAGTCCCGTATTCCGGGCACGCGAAGCGCCAGGCAGGGAACTCCCCAGGCCGCGGCCTCAACCACCGAACAACCCCAGCCTTCGGAGGCCGAGGTGGAAGCTGTCAGCCAGGCCCTGCCCAGCAGTTCGTCGCGGACGCCGTCGGGCTGATAACCATGGAATGTCACTGCATGATCCAGGCCAAGATCCATCGCGATCTGCTGCAAACGTGCCCGTTCCGGCCCGTCCCCAACGATGTCCATCCTCAGGTTCGGAACGCTTCGTGCGGCAACGGCGAACTGGCCCAGCAGCAGATCCAGCCGCTTATGCGGCACCAAACGGCTGACGACGGCGACGGTTGGCTCAGTTGCCCGTGTGGCCACTGCCTTGGGGATGTCGATGGTGCCGTTCGGAACCACGTGGATGGGGCTTCCAAAGCCAAGCTTCCGCAATTCCAGCCGCGTTGACGGTGACACCGCAACCATCGAGCGCCGCCCGTAGACCCTCTTGGCTCCTGCACTCTCCAGGAACCTGCCCACGGCAGCCAACGGTGGAGAGAACCTGCTGCGGAACTGCTCCTGATGGACGTGGTGCACCAGCTGGATGATCGGAACATCCTTGGGCAGGAACAGCGGGGAAAAGAACGGAATCCCGTTCTGGCAATCCACCACGGCGTCGAACTGTCCGGCGCTGCGCAGGAGTCTGGCTGCGGTCTTTCCGTAGATGGACAGCGGTCCGCCGGCACGGAGTATCCGGATGCCGTCGATTGCATCCTCCGGCAACTGGCCGGCGTCGCGCGCTGTGAACCAGGTGACCTTTACGCCGCTGTCCACCCACCTCTTGGATATCTGGTGCATGTATTGCTCGGCACCGCCGGCAAGGGAGTGCCGGATATCGCGCCAGTTGAGCACCAGTACCCGCTTTCCAGCAAGCCTCGCGGGAGAGTTCATGTCGGGCAGGGCAAAGGTCATGATGTTGCTTTCTGAAGTTGGATCACTGATGCGAAGCTGGCAACGCCATCGTGGAAGGGACGGAAAGTGGACTCAGCACCATCCGTCCAGGCCACGGGGAGTTCGATGATCCTCGCGCCGTTGTTCTGTAGTCGCAGGAGGAGTTCGACATCGAAGGCGAAGCCCGTGCTCCGGCACTGCACCATGGCCGCGGTGAGCGCGTCGCGTTCGAAGAACTTGAAACCGCACTGGGTGTCCTGGATCCCCTTGACCTTGGAGCGCGTCAATACCCGGAAGGCTGTGCCTCCCATCCGGCGTCCCAAATGCTGGGGCCGCACAAAGGTGGAACCGGGCGAATGGCGCGAGGCAATGACAGCGGCTGCGCCGCGCGAGAGATGGGCCATGGTCTTGCTGAGTGTTTCCAGCGGAGTGGCGAGATCGGCATCGAAGAAGCCGGTGAATTTCGATGTTCCGCTCAGCAGGCCACGGCGGACTGCCGCCCCCTTGCCCCGGCGGGCGCAGCCCACCACGGACACCGGCACGATGCCGCGCTGTTCACGGGAGATCCGGCGCACCACGGCGGCTGTCTCATCCACACTGCCGTTGTCCACCACCACGATGCGCGACGACCATGCCTGGCCGGCCAGAAAGTCGATGGTTTGGTGCAGGGTGTGGGGAATCCTGGCGGCCTCGTTGTAGGCAGGAATGATGACCTCAAGGTCCACGACGGACCGGCGCATGGATTCGGAGGGCCACCGGGGATGAGGATTCCCTCTCTTGCCGGGGTGAAAACTTTGCGGGTAAAGCGTGAACATCCGAACCTCCAACTTTCCGGGCACCGTACGAAATCGTGCTCGCCTATAAGCAGTGGGGGTGCTGCGCGAGTCATGACGCAGATCCGCGAGGATCTCCCGGGAGATGGGGTCGCTCCCGGCTTCCCGGGACGTGCCCGGCGCTCTGAGCGAAATTGCTGGTTCAGTGTCGGAGCGCGTCTATAGAGTGGCCCCATGAGCCACATTTCTTCTGCATCCCAGGTAACCCGCGAAACTGTTCCGGAGCCGCCCGTTGCCAAGCGGGTTCCCACCCGGCGGGAACACCACGGCGATGTTTTCGTGGACCAGTACGAGTGGCTCCGGGACAAGGAATCACCGGAGGTCGTGGAGCACCTGAAAGCGGAGAACGCCTACCAGGAGGCCGTGACTGCGCACCAAGAGCCATTGCGCGAAGCGATGTTCCAGGAGATCAAGGGCCGCACCCAGGAAACGGATCTTTCGGTCCCCAGCCGCAAGGATGGCTGGTGGTACTACAGCCGCTCGGTGGAGGGCAAGGAGTACAGCATCCAGTGCCGCGTCCTGGCCCGGAACACGGGCGATCCCGTGGCGGACTGGACTCCCCCGGCCGTGGAGGCCGGCGTGGAACTGCCCGGCGAGGAAGTGCTCCTTGACGGCAACATCGAAGCCGAGGGCCAGCCGTTCTTCAGCGTCGGCGGCGCTGCCGTGACCGTGGATGGCAACCTCTACGCCTACGCAGTGGACAACTCCGGGGACGAACGATTCACTCTGCGGATCAAGGACCTGCGCACAGGCGAACTCCTTCCGGATGTCATTGAGGACATTTTCTACGGGGTTGCCTTCTCCCCGGACGGCACCAGGCTCTTCTACACAGTGGTGGACGAGTCGTGGCGGCCCTACCAGGTGAAGGCCCACGTCCTGGGCACGCCCGTCACCGAGGATGAGGTTCTCTACCAGGAGGACGACGTCGCCATGTGGCTGGGCTTCGACCTCGCCTCCGACCGTCGCCACCTCGTGCTCAGCATCGGCTGCTCGGAGTTCAGCGAAACCCGCCTGCTTCGTTTCGACGACTACGAATCCGGCCTCAGCACCGTCATTCCACGTGAAGAGCACATTCTCTACGAGGCCGAGCCCTTCCTCCTGGACGGCCGGGAGACCCTGCTCCTGACCCACAACAAGGACGCCATCAACTCGATGGTCAGCCTGGTGGACCCGGCGGAGCTCACCAAGCCCATCGCCGCGCAGAACTGGCGTACCGTCGTCGCGCATTCGGACGATGTCAGGGTCAACGGCGCAGGCGTGACCTCCACCCATCTGGTTCTTTCCATCCGCAAGGACACCATCGAAAGGGTGCAGGTGCTGCCGTTGGCAGGGCTGGGCACCCCGGCGCAGGGCGCACCCGTGGAGCCGGCCTTTGACGAAGAGCTCTACACGGCAGGCGTTTCGGGCTCGGATTATGAAGCCCCCGTGATCCGGATGGGCTACACCTCCTACTTCACACCGTCACGGGTGTACGACTTCGTCCTCCCCACTCCCGGGCTGCCCGATGGCCAGCTTCTGCTCCGCAAGGAAAGCCCCGTCCTGGGCGGCTACTCCTCTTCCGACTACGTGGCGACGCGCGAATGGGCAACGGCCGACGACGGCACCCGGGTCCCGTTGTCGGTACTGCGTCACGCTTCGGTACAGCCTGACGGCACTGCGGCGGGTCTCGTCTACGGATATGGCTCGTACGAGGTCAGCATGGACCCCGGATTCGGCGTAGCGCGGTTGTCACTCCTGGACCGCGGCATCGTCATGGTCATCGCCCACATCCGGGGCGGCGGCGAACTGGGACGCCACTGGTACGAGGACGGGAAGAAGCTCAACAAGAAGAACACCTTCACGGACTTCATTGCCGCAACGGACTGGCTGGCATCCTCGGGATTGGTCGACCCCTCGCGTATTGCCGCGATGGGCGGCTCCGCAGGCGGACTGCTGATGGGCGCCGTCGCCAACATGGCCCCCGAAAAGTACGCTGCGGTGGTGGCGCAGGTCCCGTTCGTGGACGCCCTGACCACCATCCTGGACCCCGAGCTGCCTTTGTCCGCCCTCGAATGGGAGGAATGGGGAAACCCGATTACCGATCCCCAGGCGTATGCGTACATGAAGTCCTACACTCCCTACGAGAATGTGGGAGCCACGGCCTATCCAAAGATCGCCGCTGTGACGTCCTTCAATGACACCCGTGTGCTTTACGTTGAACCGGCCAAGTGGGTCCAGGCTCTGCGCGCCACCTCCACGGGGACGGAGCCGATCGTCATGAAGATCGAGATGGACGGCGGCCACGGTGGTGCGTCGGGCCGCTACGTGCAGTGGCGCGAGCGTGCCTGGGACTACGCCTTCGTGGCCGACTCCCTGGGCGCCACGAAACTGCTTCCGGGAGCCGGCCTCAAGTAGCCCTTGAGCGGAGGATGGCGTAATACCCCGGGATCACATCCGGAACCGATGGGTTGCTCAACGGGCGGGTTTCGATGTTCGTCGCGCCGTCCTCCACAAGGTTCCAGTCCGCCGTCGGAAAGGCCTTGGCGCGCTGCGCCGCGCCGAAGCGGCCCGGCATTGGCAATCCGCGGATGGCCCATTCAAGCGGTGCAGGGATCGACTTGCGGGTAGCGCCGAGGTGGCTGACGTAGTCCACGGGGGTGCCGGGAAAGTTGGTCTCTGCCAGGAACACGCCGCCACGGCGTCCGACGACGGGCAGCAGGTTTGCCGCCAAGGCTGCACGTCCTTTGCGGTCCAGCACGTGCAGCACGCCTCGGATGAAGACGTTGGAGTCGCCGGTCCAGCCCGCCTTTTCCAGCGCCGTTGCGACAGTCTGCGCAGCGTCCGGTGCCGTCATGTCGCACACGGCGAATGCCGCCGTCGTGATGCCGGCTGACTCCTGCCGGGCGCGGTCGATGGCGTTGGCGGAGTAGTCGAGCCCCAGGGCCAGGGGGAAGTGCCCTGCGAGGAGCCGGGTGAAACTGCCGTTGCCGCATCCAACGTCCACCACAGGGAGGGCCGGGTCAAGTTTCGCCAGCTTGGGAAGGTAGCCGTTCAGTTCATGGTCGCTTCCCGAGTCCCAGAGGACATCGCCGCTGGCTCCCGTCGATCGCACGTTGCCCCAGTATTGGTCCCAGGCGGTCAGCGGATCCTTGGGCGCCGAAGAGGAGAGCCTGATGAGGCGTGGGATCAGCAGGTACTTCCTCAGCGCAGAGAGCATGCTCCAAATATAGGGTGCCTTATCCCTGCACCAGCCACTCCAGCGCTTCTGTTTCGGAGGTGAAGAATTTGGTGGGACACGGCGGCTTCATGATGCCCAGGAAGAAATTGGCAATGACCCGGTCCACCGGCGACGAACCCCAAAGGGCGATCCTGTTGGCCTGGCAGGGTTTGGCGAAGACGGAGCGGGCGCCGCGCGTGACGTCGTCCGTGGTTGCCATGTCCACAATCATGGGGTGGCGTTCCTGGCCGCACAGCTCGTTGACCCGATCCATGGCCCGCTGTGCGTCCCCTTCCTTGATCCTGGCGCCGCGAGGCCAGGTAAGACGCAGAATTCCGGACTCTTCAAGCTCCAGCTCAAACATCACCTGCTGGTGTTCCGGCGGTGTGGCGGGTTGGTCCACGATGCTCCTCATCCGATTCTGGGCCACAGGCAGTGGGCTTCGGTGCTTCTTCAAGGCTGTCGAATCCGAAGGACAATGTAAAGGCGTGACCCACGACTCATCCAGCCCGTTTGCTGCGTGGCGTCCGTACGCCCCCACGCCGCTGATAGGGTGTTGCCACATCCGGAATTTACGTGGTTAAGCGTTGAAGGGAAGGGGCTCAGTGGGCCAGGACAATGCCGAAGTACAGCATTCCCTTTCCGCCGTGGTCGCAGATTCCGATGCGGACCGCTCGGCCGTGACATCGGCGGCCCTCGCCGCCGCGGGCTTCCGCGTTCTTCCTGCCAAGGACGCCGGCGAAATCGCTTCGCTGCTCCAGCACGAGCGCCCCGCGGTAGTGGTAGCGGAAAGCACGCTCGGGCAGTCCCTCCGCAATCCCGGGGTCCCGGTCCTGCTCCTCCTCGGTGAAGACGAATCGCTGGATGTGGAAGCCGTGGAGTCATGGCGGGTTGCCGACTACGTCATGAGCCCGGTCCGCGGGGGCGAAATTGTCCATCGGGTGCAAACCCTGATCGGCCGCTCCAAGGAACGCGCGCGCTCCCGGGGCGAGGTCGAGGCCTTGCGCGAGAGCCTGCGGGGAGTTTCGTCAGCGATCCGGGAAACGAACGACCCCCAGCTGATCGCAGACCACGTCGTCCAGGGTTTCGGCGACGCCCTGGGTGTGGACCACGTCTGGTTCGCGACGTTCCAGGATGAACGGGTCCCCAGCATCCGCGCCCAATGGAGCCGCCCGGGACGCCAGATGCTTCCGGCAAGGCTGGGCGGCAGTGAGGGCGCCATCATGGAGGTGGCCAACAAACTATGGGCTGCGGCAGATGTGCTGGCCATTACCGACCACCGTGAGGACCCCGACTCGGCCATCGCCCAGGCCCTGAAAACCTGGTCCAACGAACTCAACCCCGTCTCTACAGTGCTGCTGCCTGTGGGCGAGGGCGCATCGGCCATGGGCATCATCCTGCTCTCCACAGTGGAGGACCGGCACGAATGGACCCGGCCCGAAATCGCACTCCTGCAGCACGTGGCCGGAAACGTTGCGCACGGACTCATCCAGGGAAACCTCATCAGCGCACAGCAGCGTGTCCTGCACCAGCTGCGGCAACTGGACAAGGCCAAGACTGACTTCCTGGCCACCGTGAACCACGAGCTTCGCACCCCGTTGACCTCCATCACGGCCTACCTGGACATGATCCAGGACGGTTCAGGTGGCCCGGTTCCCGAGGGCATCAACAGGATGCTGGACGTCATAGCCCGGAACTCCAGCCGCCTGCGGAAGCTCATTGAGGACATGCTGACGGTTTCGATGCAGGACGGCAGCAACCTCGACCTCAAACCGGTGGACATCGCCAAGCTCCTCCAGGTTGTCGTGGCGACGCTGAGGCCGCTGGCAGAGTCCCGCCACGTGTCGGTGTCTGTCACGGAGGGCCCCGAGGACATCGAAGTCACCGCGGACGAGGCAAAGCTGGAACAGGTCTTCACGAACATCGTGGCCAACGCCATCAAGTTCACCCCCGAGGGCGGCCGGGTGGGCATCAGCAGCGCCGTGTCCTCTTCCAAGGATGGCGGCCGGGCAGCGTTGGTAAAGATCGCAGACAACGGCCTTGGTATCCCGGAACACGATCTCCCCCATATCCTGACCCGTTTCTACCGCGCTTCCAATGCCACCTCGGCAGCAGTTCCCGGCAGCGGCCTGGGCCTGGCAATCGCACATGACATCATCAGCCGCCACATGGGACGCATGGTGTTTGACTCCACCCTCGGCTCCGGGACCACGGTGTCCGTGGAGCTGCCCGTCGGCGGACCTTAGGTTTCGAGGCCCTGTGACAGCCCTGTCAATGGCTCAGCCGGACCACACCCGGGCCGTCACTAATGCGCGACATAATTTGAAACAAAAATTGATGCCCCAGGCAGCGGCCCGGGGCATCAATTTTATGTCAAGTGGCCTTGAGAGGCTCCCCCAATGTTTAGTTCGGCCACCACCCGATGCTGGTGGTGTTCGTCTTGGTTGTGGTGGTGCTGTTCGGCCACCAGCCGATCGCCGTGCTGTCCTGCGAAGGCTCGGCATTAGCCGGAGCAGCGAATCCCGTTACTGCCAGAACTGCCGCCATGAGCAGGGTTGCCGCAAATTTTTTCATCCGCTATGCCCTTTCGTACTGATGCGAATTGTTGACTGTGACTTGAATAAAGTCACGGGGCAAACTATACGAGCTTTTCTCCGGCAATGACATGGATAATGGGCACATGAATAGTCCCCACCTCGCCTCGCACCTCGTGGCCGGTCTCACGGCCCGTGCCAAATGGAAGGAACGGGATTTCGACGAGGCCTTCAGGCTTGCGGGTGAAGCCGCGGAGCTGGCCTCGGACGCCGGGGACGACCATTCCTGGTGGGACATGCGCTATTTGCAGGCCGAATGCCTCCGTGACCGGGGACGGATCGAGGAATACCTTCAACTGGCCACAGAGCTGAAGGACCACAGCTTCACAGCCACTTCCCCCGAGCTCGGCGCGAAAGCGGGAACCATGGTGGCCGTGGCATACCAAGGACTGGGCCGGCTCGCGGAGGCTGCCACCACCGCAGCCGATGCCGCGAAACTCGCGTCCTTGGACTCCGATTTGCTGTACGTGCAGATCCTGGCCCAGCGTGCGCTTATTGCAGCCCTGGCAGAAAGCCGGCTCCTGGATGACGCCTGGCGCGAATGCCTTGTCCTGGAAACGTTGATCACCGACGACATTGACGAAGACACCGCAGGCAAAGGCTATTGGGTCATAGGAAACGTAGCGTTCCTGGCCGACCGGGTGGCCGATGGCGGCAGATATCACGACCTTGCCGCGGAACGGCTTTCGCCGTCGAAAGACGTCGATCTGTGGGCACGCTTCAACCGCGCCTCGGCGGAAATGCGGCTCCAGGCCAAGCTCGACGACGCCGCCACCTTGCGCTGCATCGAACGGGCCGAGCTCGCCACCGATATTGTGGGCGGCTCAGAGCGGGACCACCTGGAAATGTCACTGGTCCGCGCCCACTGGAATTTCCTCAACGGCCAAATGAAGGAGGCCCTGGCCATCCTTGAGCCGTTGAGTGCCCGCTCCTCCATCTTGGCCACCCAAACCGCGGCCGAAGCGCACTCCCTCCTGGCCCGGGCCCTGTTGGACTCCGGCCGGACGGACGACGGCCTGGCAGCATGCGAAGTCGCAGCAAAGCTTTTTGACCAAGCAGCACTGCCCGAGCGCAGTGCGGCGGTTCGCGACTACTTGCAGAAGACTGTTGAACTGCAGGACGGGCCACGCAAGGTTTAGTTGTGGCCGAGGCAAGCATGTATTCCGGGAACGATCCCCGCTTGGAGCTGCTCCTCGAAGGCATCGTCCGGCTCGCTGCAGGAGACCTGAGCACCCGGGTGGAGGTCTCCGAAGCGCGCGATGAGATCGACGCCGTCATCATGGGCACGAACCTCCTTGCCGAAGACCTGCAGATTGTTTACGAGGAGCTGGAACAGCGGGTGCAGGCCCGTACCCAGCAGCTCAACGAAGCCCACCTCGCAATGCGCCGCATGGCCATGACCGATCCCTTGACGGGCCTTCACAACCGTTCGGCCTTTGCTGCCGCGCTCAACGAAGCACAGGCCGGGGAGGCAGACGGCAAGAAGAGGGCGGCCATCCTGCTGCTGGACATGGACGGTTTCAAAGCCATCAACGACTCCCTGGGCCACACCATCGGCGACAAAGTCCTGGAGACCGTAGCCGGGAGGATCAGCGGGGCGGTCCGGGAACAGGACATGGTGGCACGGATGGGCGGTGACGAATTCGCGGTTCTGATCCCTGGGGTAAGCCCCAGCGAAGCCGCCGCCATCGGCAACCGCATCCTCGCCGCCGTCGTAGAGGTCATGGAGATCGAAGGCCAGCACCTACGGTGCGGTGCCAGCATGGGCCTGCGCATGGCCGACCCCGGCCAGCGCGCGGAGGAACTCATGATGGAGGCGGACATCGCCATGTACGAGTCCAAATCCGACGGCCGTGGACGACTGAAGATCTTCGAACCGGCCATGTTGCACGCGCGGCAGATGCGCAACCAACTGATCGGCGAACTCAAGGAGGCAATCGCCGGTTCCCAGCTGGTGCTCCACTACCAGCCCATCGTCAGGCTGGACACCCGGGAAATCGAAGGCGTGGAGGCCCTGGTCCGTTGGAACCACCCCACCCGTGGACTCATCATGCCCGATGAGTTCATCCCCATCGCCGAAGAAACGGGAATGATCTCCGATCTGGGCGGCTGGGTGCTCCGCACCGCCGTCGAACAATTGAAGCAATGGCGAACCGACCCCCTGACCCGACGCCACCGCTTCAGCATGCGCATCAACGTTTCGGCGGCGGATCTGCAGCGGCTGGAGTTCGTGGAAGACGTGCGGGAGGCGCTCTCTGAGGCAGACCTGGACCCCTCGCTCCTGGTGCTGGAGCTGACCGAGAGCGCCGTCATCCAGGGAAACGACCTGGATCGATACACCCTCAACAGCCTGCGCCGTTTGGGGGTAGGGCTGGAGATCGATGACTTCGGCACGGGCTATTCGTCCATCAGCTACCTGCGGCAGTTGCCCGTCGACACCGTGAAAGTGGACCGGACACTCCTGTCAGCACTGGGCAGCGATCCTTCCCAGCCTGCCCTCCTGGCAGCGGTATTGCAGCTGATCCGGGCATGCGGGCTGAATGCCGTCTGGGAAGGCATCGAAACCGCGGAGCAGGCCGAGTACTTGTTGGGCATTGGCTGCACCAGCGGACAGGGCTACTACTTCAGCAGGCCGCTGGCCGAGGCACAACTGACCGAGCAGCTGAAGCACCACAACACGTGGCCGGTCAGCTGACGCTGCGGGTCCACGGGCGGTGCCGGTTGCGCCACTCCGAGTCCAGGATTGCGTAGATGTTCTCCGTAGCCCACTGGCCCTTGTAGTGCCAGTTGTCCACCAAGGTTGCCTCCAAACGCATCCCGAGCCGCTGGCAGATCCCCGCCGAGCCTTCGTTGAGGGCATCGAGCTTGGCGTCCACGCGGTGGAAGGACAACTGCTCGAACGCCAGGCGCAGGACGGCTTCGGCAGCCTCCGTGGCGTATCCGTGGCCACGGGCATCCGGGTGCAGGATCCAGCCAAGCTCGCCCTGCCCGGTGCCTTCCAGCCATTTCAGCACGACCTCGCCTACCAGGCCCGGCTGGTCCTGGCGCTCAATGGCCAGGCACACCCAATCCCCTTCCTGGTTGAACTCGAAGTTGGCGTAGCGGCCCAGGACCTCCATGGACTTGGTCTTGGTGAGTTCGTGGCGGAACAGGAAGCGGGCTGTTTCCGGGAGGGCCTGGTATTCGTGGAAGCGTTCAAGGTCTTCCACACCGAAACGGCGCAGGATCAGGCGGTCGGTGACAATCGGGAGCTCAATTTCGGGCATGCACATGAGGCTACTAGGCCGGGACGAATAGTGGCCCAGTCTTGACACGTGGCGCGATCTGGGATTACCTAATGAACATTCGGTAAATAAAGCTGGAGGCAATGACGCATGGTTGAAACAACCCTCTCCGGTGCATCGCACCACATCCTTACGAACGACTACGCGTCCGAATGGATGGGTATCGAGGTCCTCAAGCTCGACGACGGCCACGCCACAATCCGCATGCACCTCCGGCAGGAGATGCTCAACGGATTCGGCATGGCCCACGGCGGAATGATCTTTGCCTTCGGCGACACCGCCTTCGCACTGGCCTGCAACCCGGCCAACCCGACACCCGAGGAGGCGGCCTCCATCACGGTGGCCTCCGGCGTCGACATCAACTTCATCAAGCCGGCCTACCAGGGCCAGGTGATTACCGCCGTCGCAAACCGCCGCGCAAGCACGGGACGCAGCGGACTGTACGACATCCAGATCTTCGCGGCCTCCCCCGACGCCGCACCGGACACAGCATCCGATGCAGAGACCGGCGAACTCATTGCTGAGTTCCGTGGCCGCAGCCGTACCATCTCCAAGAAGTAGGAACTCCAATGACGCAGAACACCGTGGCCGCACCCACCGCCAACACGTCCGAAGCCGGTTCTCCCGTGCTGGACCGTGAAGAGACCATTTCCCGCGACGAACTCGAGGCACTCCAGCTCACCCGCCTCCAGCACACGGTGGCCTACGCCTACGATCGCGTACCGCTGTACAAGCGCAAGTTTGATGAAGCCGGCGTGCACCCGTCGGACCTCCGCGAACTGAGCGACCTTGGCAAGTTCCCGTACACCACCAAGGAAGACCTCCGTCTGGAGTACCCGTTCGGCATGTTCGCCGTCCCGCAGGACCAGGTGGCACGCATCCACGCCAGCTCCGGCACCACCGGACGGCCAACCGTCGTGGGCTACACCAAGAACGACCTCGCCAGCTGGGCAACACTGGTGGCCCGGTCCTTCCGCGCCTCCGGCGTCCGCCCCGGCATGAAAGTCCACAACGCCTACGGCTACGGCCTCTTCACCGGCGGCCTGGGCGCGCACGCCGGCGCCGAAGCGCTCGGCTGCACCGTCATCCCCATGTCAGGCGGCCAGACAGAACGCCAGATCCAGCTCATCCAGGACTTCAAGCCGGACGCCATCCTGGCCACACCCACCTACCTGCTCACCATCGCCGACGCCATGGCGCACATGGGAATCGATCCCACGTCCACCTCCCTCAAATACGCAGTGCTCGGCGCAGAGCCGTGGACAGAGGAAATGCGGCACGAACTCGAAGTCACCATGAACATCAAAGCCTCGGACATTTACGGGCTCTCCGAAGTCATGGGTCCGGGAGTTGCGGGTGAAGCGGTTGAAACGCAGGACGGCTGCCACATCTGGGAAGACCACTTCCGCCCCGAAATCATCGACCCGTTCGATCACTCCACGGTCCTGGGCGACGGCGAACCGGGCGAACTCGTTTTCACCTCGTTGACCAAGGAAGCGCTGCCGATCATCCGGTACCGCACCAAGGACCTCACCCGCCTGCTGCCCGGCACCGCACGTCCCGCGCACCGCCGCATGGGCCGCATCACCGGCCGCAGCGACGACATGATCATCCTCCGTGGCGTGAACCTCTTCCCGTCGCAGATCGAAGAAATCGCACTCCGCATACCCGAGCTCAGCCCCCACTTCCAGCTTGAAATCACGCGCCCAGAGGGCAAGCGCATGGACTCGCTGACCGTGAAGATTGAGCGGCGCGAAAACGTCACCGTTGATGCCGGCACGACGGCGGCCCACACCTTGCGGGAGCAGATCAAGATTCACGTCGGGTCATCCTGCGTAGTCGACGTTGTGGAGCCGGGCTCGCTTGAGCGGTCCAACGGCAAGCTCCGCCGGATCTACGACATGCGGCCCAAGGGCTGAGCGCCTTCCCCGGTTGAGATCGTGAGAAAATGCCAGCATGCC
Organism: Paenarthrobacter sp. C1; assembly: GCF_049315185.1. Taxonomy (NCBI): domain Bacteria; kingdom Bacillati; phylum Actinomycetota; class Actinomycetes; order Micrococcales; family Micrococcaceae; genus Paenarthrobacter; species Paenarthrobacter sp. C1. The sequence goes on from NZ_CP186052.1 coordinate 3,762,400, forward strand.
TACTGAGACCACCACCAAGCGCGGACGGCCCGGTTATGACCAGCAGTCGGTGCTCCGCATCGCCGTCGACGTCTTCAACCGCCACGGGTACGACGCCACGTCCATGGGCATCCTGGCCGAGAACCTCGGGATCTCCAAGTCAGCCATCTATCACCACGTGCCGTCCAAGGGCGATCTGCTGAAGCTCGCCCTGGACCACGCACTGGGTGGTCTTGAGGCCATCCTGGAGGAGCCCTCAGCAACGTCCGGACCTGCTGATGCGCGGCTCGAGTTCGTGCTGCGGCAGACCATAGCGGTGCTTGTGGACCGCTTGCCGTTTGTGACCCTGCTGCTGCGTTTGCGCGGAAACACGGAGATCGAACGGGACGCACTGGAACGCCGGCGCGCATTCGACCACAAGGTGGCTGAGTTGATTTCCGCCGCCCGCGAGGACGGCTCCCTGCGCCAGGACATCGATCCCCGGACGGTCACACGACTCCTGTTCGGCACCATCAACTCGATCGTGGAATGGTACAAGCCCGGCGGTTCCCTGTCCCCTGAGAAGCTCGCGGACGACGTCATCACCATGGCCTTCGACGGACTCCACACCGCAGCCTGACCCTCCCGCACATCCCGCGTGTTTGATGCCGACGCTCCCTCACACCCCCCGTGTTTGATGCCAACGCTCCATCACACCCCACGCCCTTCGTTGCCAACGCTCCATCACACCCCACGTGTTTGATGCCAACGCTCCATCACACCCCACGTGTTTGATGCCAACGCTCCATCACACCCGGCACCCTCCAGGCTGCCACCTTCCCCAAAGGTGGGCGTGGCATGCGCGCCAGGTGCCGTCGTCGTGCAATGCCCATAGACGCGCAGGCACAAAACGAAACGCCATCCCACGATGTGAGAAGGCGTTTCGTTCGTGAGGAAGGGTTACCACCAAACCCTAGGAACGTGAGCAAGCGTCACGACGAAACACGCGGGATGTGAGCAAGCGTCACGACCAAACCCTAGGAACGTGAGGAAGGGTTACCACCAAACCCTAGGAATGTGAGCAAGCAACACCACCAAACACGCGGAACGTGAGCAAGCGTCACGACCAAACCCAAGGAACGTGAGGAAGGGTTACTTCTCCACGAGGGTCAGGACGTCGTAGGTGGCCACGATCTCGTCGTTCTGGTTGGTCAGGACGGCGTCCCACGCCACCTCGCCGTATTCGTCGGTCTCACGCGGGGTGATCTTCTTGGCCGTCAGTGTGACGCGGATGGAGTCGCCGGCTGCGACCGGGGTGATGAAGCGCAGGTTCTCCAGGCCGTAGTTGGCCAGCACGGGACCCGGCGCGGGCTCCACGAACAGCCCCGCGGCCCAGCTCAGCAGCAAGTAGCCGTGGGCCACGATGCCCGGGAAGAAGGGGTTGGCTTCGGCGGCTTCCTGGTTGGTGTGCGCGTAGAAGGTGTCGCCCGTGGAGTTCGCGAAGGCGGTGATGTCTTCAAGCCTGACCTCCCGCAGTTCCGAACGGACGGCGTCACCAATGCGGAGGGTCGAAAGGTGCTTCCGGAACGGGTGCTCACCTTCTGTTTCCACAGTGAAGTTGCGGTCGGCGCCGGTGTGCCACTGGCCAGTGACCGCGGTGAGCATGTTCGGCGAACCTTGGATGGCCGTGCGCTGCATGTGGTGCAGGACGGAACGGATGCCACCCAGTTCCTCGCCACCGCCGGCGCGGCCCGGACCGCCGTGGACCAGGTGGGGCACCGGCGAGCCGTGTCCGGTGGAGGAGCGTGCGTCTTCGCGGTTGAGCATGTGCACGCGGCCGTGGTGGGCTGCGATTCCTGTCACCAGTTCGCGGGCGACAGCGGGATCGTTGGTGCACACGGAAGCCACCAGCGAGCCTGAGCCGCGGGCTGCCAAGCGGATGGCGTCGGCAAGGTCGGAGTACCCGAGCACGGAAGAAACCGGCCCGAAGGCTTCCAGGGAGTGGACTTCTTCGGCTTCGGCGTCTGCCCAGCTGAGGAGCACGGGCGACATGAACGCGCCGTCCTCCACAACTCCTACGGTGCCTCCAACGGAGGTGACCGACGGCGAATCGAGGGATCCGTACGCAAGCTCACCTCCGGCGTCGAGCATTGACTGCACGGCCGCGCGGACGTCGGCGAGCTGTTCGAGGGAAGCCAGGGCGCCCATGGTGACGCCCTCGGCGCGCGGGTCGCCGAGTACGACGCGTTCGTTGATGCGGGCTCCGACGGCGGCCGCGACGTCAGCGGTCAACTCCTGGGGAACGATGACGCGGCGGATGGCAGTGCACTTCTGGCCGGCCTTGACGGTCATCTCGGTGACGACGGCTTTGACGAAGGCATCGAATTCAGGGGTCCCGGGAACGGCGTCGGGGCCAAGGATTGCTGCGTTGAGCGAGTCGGTCTCGGAGGTGAAGCGGACACCGCCCTGCACCACGTTCCGATGGGATTTGAGGGAGTTGGCGGTGGATGCCGAGCCCGTGAAGGAAACGAGGTCGCGGTAGTCGAGTTCGTCCAGGATGGTCCGGGCAGACCCTGAGATCAGCTGCAGGGAACCGGCCGGGAGGATGCCGGACTCGACGATTGCCCTGACGGCGTCAGCGGCCACATAGCCGGTGGGCGTGGCAGGCTTCACGATGGTGGGAACGCCGGCCAGGAACGCTGGGGCGAACTTTTCCAGCATGCCCCAGACGGGGAAGTTGAAGGCGTTGATCTGAACAGCGACGCCTGGAATGCGGGTGTAGATGTGCTCACCGGCGAACGAGCCGTCCTTGGAGAGCACCTCCATCGGGCCGTCGACAATGACCTGCGAGTTCGGGAGTTCGCGGCGGCCCTTGGAACCGAAGGTGAATAGGACACCGATGCCGCCGTCGATGTCGATCATGTTGTCGATCTTGGTGGCGCCGCTCTGCGAGGACGACGCGTACAGCTCTTCACGGCGCCCGTTGAGGTACATGGCAAGCTCTTTGAGCTTGAGCGCGCGCTGGTGGAACGTCAGCTTCCCGAGTTCAGCCTGGCCGGTGGTCCGCGCGAAATGCACGACGGCGGCCAGGTCCAGGCCGTCGGTGCTCACGTTCGCCAGGACTTCTCCGGTGCTGGCGTCGCGAACAGGAACCTTCTTGGCATCGGGGGCCGGGGTCCACCAGGCATCCTGGACGTAGCTGGGGACGGTGGCAACGGCTGTGGTTTCCGGGGCGACTGCGGTAGTGGTCATCGTCGACGGGTCCTTCCAAGGCACAGGAAATCGGCACGGTCAGATGACTGAAGCCAACATTACTGACCGGCCGTTCGGTAATATATACAGGGTACATGAATCCCCCGGCGAGTACAGCAGTTGTTTTTCAAGCGGAGAAGCCCGCCCCGGCTCCCACCTTGGCCCGGACCGCGCCCAGCTCCTCCGGAGAAAGCCCGTTGTCCGTGAGGAATCCGGCAACATCAAGCGAAGCCAGGAAGCTCCGCAAAGCCGCCAAGCGTTCAGCCAACATGGCCTCGAGCTGCTCGTCGGGAAGATACGGATCATGTGCGTGGGGCGCCCCATGGGTCCGGTGCCGCTCATTGATCCCGCGGGCAGCAAGCTCATACCCGGCAAGGATTTCCTGATCGTCCATCCCCGCGAGCCGCTGCAGCATCAGGGCGATCATTCCGCTCCGGTCCCTCCCGGCAGAACAGTGCACCACCACTTTGCCCGGTGAGGCAGCGATGGCTTTGAAGACGGCGGCGACCTTCTCCCCGAACAGCTGCAGATAGTCGCCGTACTGGGCTGGATCCCTCAGGTACGGGCCGAACAGCTCACTGAATTGGCTGTGGTCCGGGTCTTCCGTGGGGCAATGGACGACGTCGATGCGCGCCTTCACATCGTCCGGCACCTCAGGATCCGTGTCGCGTTGCCGCCGCTCGCGCGAGGCGCGGAGGTCGATCACGGTGCGGACGCCGTCGTCGTACATTTGCTGCCAACCGTCCCCGCTGACCCATTCGTGGCGACCCATCCGGTACACGTCGCCGGCGATCTTCCAGGCGTTGACAGCGCCATCCCAGTGGACACTTTGGTGCGTTGAAGAAGTCCCGTCCATAGCAGCCAGCTAAGCACATTGACGGGCCGGAAGGGACCGCCTGCGCGCCGAGGAGTGAGCTCTCGGGACCAACCGCGGGCGCTTACCGCCGAAAGCTCACCCCTCGGCGCCGTACTTGGCCAGCCGGTACTCGAGACCGTTACGCACAGCCGGCCACTCGTGCTCAAGGATGGAGAACACCACTGTGTCGCGAAGCACGCCGTCCTTGGTGCGGGAGTGGTTCCGGAGAACCCCGTCCTGCTTGGCGCCGAGCCGGGCAATGGCTTCACGGGACTGGTGGTTCAGCCAGTGCGTGCGGAATTCCACGGCCGGGCAGCCCAGGGCTTCAAAGGCGTGCCGCAGCAGCAGCAGCTTGGAATCCGGGTTGGTTCCTGTACCGTGCGCCGACGCCGCGTTCCAGGTGGAACCGATCTCCACGCGAGGGGTCGCGGCGTCGATGTTCATGTACGTGGTCATGCCGATCAGTTTGCCCGTGGCTTTGGAGCGCGTGGCGAACGGCAGCATGGAGCCGGCCTCCTGCAATGAAAGGCGACGCTCGATGTCCGCAGCCATGCCCTCCGGCGTCGGAACGGAGGTGTACCAAAGCTTCCACAGATCTCCGTCGCGGGCCGCATCCACCAGGCCATCGTGGTGTTCCTGGCTCAACGGCTCAAGGGTCACGAACTTTCCGGTCAGGGTAATGGGTTCAATGAAAGTCACCCGGATAGCCTAACCGGACCCAGCGCTTAGTCGTTCCAGTCGAAGAAGCCCTTGCCCGTTTTGCGGCCCAGCTCGCCCCGCGCCACTTTGTCCCGAAGGATCTGTGGCGGAGCAAAACGGTCGCCCAGCGTGGACTGCAGGTACTCGGCAATGCCAAGCCGCACGTCCAACCCGACAATGTCCGTGGTCTTCAACGGGCCCGTGGGGTGCTTGTAGCCGAGAACCATCGCGGCATCGATGTCCTCCGCGGACGCCACGCCCTCTTCCACCATGCGCATCGCTTCCAGGGCTATGGCCACCCCCAGCCGTGAGGATGCAAAGCCCGGAGCGTCATTGACGACGACGGCGGTCTTGCCGAGTGCCTCCGTCCAGCTTTTTGCCGCTTCAGCGAGTTCGGGAGACGTCTCCTTGGCCAGCACCACCTCGATGAGGGTGGATGCGGGAACAGGGTTGAAGAAGTGCAGCCCGACGAAGTTTGCAGGCCGGCGAAGTTCGTTGGCGAGTCCTGTGACAGACAGCGACGACGTGTTGGAGGCCAGGAAAGCATCGGCAGACAGGTGGTCCTCCACGGCCTTGAGCGCCGTGACCTTGAGGTCGTAGTCCTCTGGGACGGCTTCCACCACCAGGCCGCAGTGGACGAAGGATTCATAGTCCGTGGAGGTACTGAAGCGCGACATTGCCTCGTCGGTTGTTTCAGTGAGGGTGCCACGCGCTGCGGATTTGGCCACGGCGTCGGCTACCCGGGAGTGCGCACCGGCTGCAGCCTCATGGTCGCGTTCCACCACAATGACCGTGGCACCTTTGGTGAGGAAGGCGTGCGCGATGCCGGCGCCCATCCGGCCTCCGCCGAGGACACCTATGACGTGCGGGATTGCGGATACTGTGGTCATTTCTGCGTCCTGTCCTGCGTGGAAGCGTCGGAGTCTTGCGAAGCTTTGGCCGACTTCTTGTCGAGGAATGCCTGCATGCGGTCGAACTTCGCCTGGGACTCAAAGAGGATCCCCTGGGCGAGGGTGTCGATCACGGGATGGGCCTCCGCCGGCGCGTGGAACACCGACTTGGTGATGCGCACGGCCATCGGATCCTGGCGGGCGATCCGGTCTGCCAGGGCATGGGCCGCATCCATCAGCTCGGGAGCTTCGTAGATCCCGGTAATGAGGTTGATCCGCAGCGCCTCTTCAGCCCGCAGTACCGCCCCGGCCAGGAGGATCTCCTTGGCTTTCGGTTCCCCGACGAGTTCCTTGAGACGCCAGGTGGCGCCGGCAGCGGCCATGATGCCCAATCCGGTTTCCGGGTTGCCGATACGCACGCTCGGGGTGCCGATCCGGAAATCGGCAGCGTATGCCAACTCAGCGCCGCCGCCCAGGCAGTAACCATCCAACGCAGCGATGACGGGCATGGGCAGCTTGGCGATGCGGACAAAGATCGTGGAGTTGATGCCCTGCAAAGCGTCGTCCCTGCGCCGCTCACGCAACTGGCCGATATCGGCACCGGAGGCGAACACACCGTCGGTACCGGCAATGATCAGTATTCTGGGGTTCCGCTCCAGCTCGGCACACACCGCATGAAGCTCGTCCACCATTTTCTGGTCGATCGCGTTGCGGACCTCGGGGCGGTTCAGCAGAACGGTCAGGCGGTCGTCGCGTTCTTCGAGCAGGAGCGTAGTGAAGTCTTTAGGATTCAGTGCCATTACACGCCTTCCAGCAGCATTGCCGTGCCTTGGCCCACGCCGATGCACATGGTGGCCAGGCCGAGTTTCGGTCCCGTCGCCGAGGCCAATTCGCGTTCCATCCGGCCCAGCAGTGTGATGGCGATCCTTGAGCCGCTGGAACCGAGGGGGTGTCCCAAACTGATGGCACCGCCGTCGTTGTTGACGATTTCAGGGTCAAGTCCTAGGCGACGCATGCTGGCGAGGGACTGGGTGGCGAAAGCCTCGTTGAGTTCCACGGCACCGAGCTGGTCGACGCTGAGCCCGGTGCGGGCCAGCACCTTTTGGGTGGCAGGGACGGGACCGATGCCCATGATCTCGGGCTCGCAGCCGGCTGAGGCGCCGTCGATGATGCGGGCGCGTGGTGTGAGGCCGAACTTCTTGATGGCGGCTTCGGAGGCGACGATGATGGCCGAAGCGCCGTCGTTGAGGGTGGAGGAGTTCCCGGCGGTGACCACCGATCCACCGGGAACCACGGGGCGCAATCCGGCAAGGACGTCCATGGTGGTTCCTTCCCGGGGGCCTTCGTCCGTGTCCACCACGGCCACGGACTTCCGCGTTTTCACGGTGACGGGAACGATCTCATCTTTGAACCGTCCGCCGGCGATGGCTGCCAGCGCACGCTCGTGCGACCGAACGGCAAACGCGTCGGCGTCTTCGCGGGAGATATTGTCCACACGGCCGACTTCCTCGGCAGTTTCCGGCATTGAGTAGGTCATCTTGCCGTCGCGCGACAGCTCGCCCTTGGTGAAGAGCGGGTTGGCGAAGCGCCAGCCGATGGAGGTATCAAAAATCTGGCCAGGCTTGGCGAAGGCCGTGGTCGGCTTCTCCTGGACCCACGGCGCACGGCTCATGGACTCGACGCCGCCGGCAACCACGATGTCCGCGGCACCGGATTTGATCATCTGACTGGCCATGATGATGGCGCTCAATCCGGAAGCGCAGAGCCGGTTGACCGTAATGCCCGGGATGTGGAGGGGAAGCCCGGCAAGGAGGGTTGCCATTCGGGCAACATTGCGGTTTTCCTCCCCGGCGCCGTTGGCGTTGCCGAGGATCACCTCATCAATCGAGTCAGGGTCGACGCCGGCACGCGCCACAGCTTCCCGGACCACCAATGCGGCGAGATCATCGGGGCGGACTGAGGACAGCGCCCCACCATAGCGACCCACAGGCGTCCGTGCGCCGCCAACAAGAAAAGCCTCGACCATGAGAACATCCTTCGCGAAAGTGAAAGGGACCGGCCTCGAATAATATACCGACCGTTCGTTCTATAAAGATTACACGGCCCAGCGGGAGGGTCAACAGATGAAGCTGCCCGCTGGACCGCCTACCACCCCGCTCAGACCACCCGGATTCCGAGATGACCGGCCAACAACGGCGCCATCAAGCTCAACTGGTAATCGTCGATAACCGCCCCCGCCAGCCCGGCCAAACCATTGATTCCCCGAAACTCCGATGTCCGCAGATCCACGTCCTTGAGCTTGGCGCCCGTCACATCAAGGGTTCCGATGGTGCAGTTCTTCAACGCCACCCGCGTTCCCGTGCATCCACCGAGATCGAGTTCGTTGATGATGCAATCGGAGATCTGGACATCCATGAGCTTGGAACCACGGAGATTCACGTAGTCCAGCTTGCCGCCGTCGATTCGGACCGAGCGCCAGTTGCCCTCATAAAGTTCGGCCGAACCCCATCGGGGATTGGTGATCTCGACATCCTGCCAGGACGTACGCGCAGCCATGAACACGGGCGCGTACGGCTCAGCCAGGATGCACTCACGGAACGTCGCTCCCCGCAGTTGTGCCTCGTTGAAGGACACACCGTTGAATTCACACTCAATGAAATCCGCGCCGCTCAGTTCCTCCCCGTCCGCCGAGACCCGGGTGAGCCGGACGCCGTCGTACCGTTCGCCGCGTTGGAAGTCCGGGGCGTCGTCGTCGCGCAGTTCATCCAACCGCACCGGGGAGATCTTGGGGGCCGCCACCTTCGCAGCCGCCATCAGAGCGCCTCCGCTTTTCTTGCAATCGCCGCTGGAGCGGTGGTCCCGATGTCCGGCGGAAGATCCGGCAAGCCGGCCCGGGCCTGCTCCGGTCCGGCGTTGATATGCTGCGTCAAAGTGGTGGCTGGTTCCATGCTTCGAGCCTATCCCCGGGCGCCGACAAAACCGTCCCCGGGGATCAGCAACCCTGCCAAACCACCGCCGGCGCTGGAAACCACACCGAAAGGCCACCCCATGGTCACCATCGATTTGAGCGGACAGAGCAAAGCAGCGGGAGGCTCAGTGTCCCTCAAGGGATACCTGGCCGAGCCCCCGGGCGAGGGTCCGTTTCCCGGGGTGGTGATGATCCACGAAGCCTTTGGATTGGATGATGTGATGCGTCGCCAGGCTGACCGGCTGGCGACGGCGGGCTACCTGACACTCGCGGTGGATCTGTACAGCGACGGCGGTGCAAGGCGCTGCCTCGTCGCCACCATGCGCTCTATGCTCTCGGGCGAGGGCCGGGCTTTCACCGATGTGGCCACCGCCAAAGAGTGGTTGCGCAACGATGACAGGTGCACCGGCAAGGTGGGCGTCATCGGCTTCTGCATGGGCGGCGCTTTCGCGTTACTCGCCGCAAACGATGGTTTTGACGCCGCGGCCGTGAACTACGGCCAACTCCCGCGGGACCTGCATAACGCCCTCCAAGGCGCGTGTCCGGTGGTTGCCAATTACGGCGGTAAGGACCGCACCCTGCCCGGAGCCGCCGCAAAGCTGGATCAGGCCCTCAACAGCCTCGGCATTGAGCATGACGTCAAGGAATTTCCGACGGCGGGCCACGCCTTCATGAACGACGCCCCGGTGGGACCGAAGCTGCTCCGCCCCCTGACGCGGGTCATGGGCATCAAACCCGATCCAGCCTCCGCCCCGGAAGCATGGCGGCGCATCGAAGAGCATTTCGCGAAGCACTTGGCAGGCTGACCCGGGCAAAAGCTGATTCGGGCAAAAGCGGGCCGAAACGACGGCGGGCGCCCCTTCCGGTGAACCAATCACTGGAGGGGGCGCCCGTCGTCGAGCCTCTGTCAGCTCATAAGCGTCAGCTGAAAAGCTCGCTCTTCGGCTGGTTGTTCTTGACCTTCTGCCAGCCGAGCCACAGCACCAGGGCGAAGAACGGAATGGTGGCAAGGGTCCACAGGCCCAGCAGGAAGACCTCGCCTGTTGCCTTGTCGGTCATGGTGTCGAAACCGATCAGCACAGTGATGGCAAGCAGGGCGACCAAACCCAGCCAGCTGGTCCACGGCGAACCGGGCATGGGGAGGCTGGAGACCTTGCCATGCTTCTTACGAAGCGCGATCTGGCTGGCGAAGATGGAACCCCACGTGAAGATCACGCCGATGGAGGCCGTGTTCAGTGCGAGGTCGAAGGCGTGCGAGCCACCCAGCCAGATGTTGAGCAGGATGCCAACGAGGTACACGCCGCCGATCGCGAGGATGGCCGCGTACGGCACATGGCGGGTGGACATCTTGGTGAGCCACTGCGGGGCGTGGCCGTTGTTGGCCATGGTGCGGAAGATACGGCCGATCGAGTAGAGACCGGAGTTGCAGGAGGACAGCGCGGCGGTGATGACGATCATGTTCATGACATCGCCCATCCAGCCAAGTCCCATCTGGCCGAACACGGTAACGAACGGCGAGGTGCCGGCGACGTACTGGTCGGACGGCAGCAGCATGGCAAGCAGCGTCACCGAACCGACGTAGAAGACAACGATGCGGAATACGACGGCGCGGATCGCCTTGGGAACTTCGCGTTCCGGGTTCTCCATCTCACCTGCGGTGATGCCGACGAGTTCAATGGCGTTGTAAGCGAAGATCACGGCGTTGAGGACCAGGATCATCACCAGGCCGCCCTTGGGGAACATGCCGCCGTCTTCGTGGAAGAGGTTGGCAACTGACGCATGGCCGTCGCCCACCTTGGCGTTGGTGACAACCATGAACGTGCCAACGGCCAGGAAGATCACGATTGCTGCGACCTTGAGGCAGGACGCCCAGAATTCGAACTCGCCGAACGCCTTGACGCTGAACAGGTTCACAGCCACCAACAGCACCAATGCGGCAATGGCGGACAGTTCAATCGGAACGTTGGGGAAGAAGAACTGGAAGTACAGTCCGATCGCGATGAGTTCGGCAATGCCCGTCATGGCCCAGTTGATGAAGTACATCCAACCGGAGAGGAAGGCGCCCTTCTTGCCGAACATTTCGCCGGCGTAGCTCACAAAGGAGCCAGATGTCTGGCGGTACATGATGAGCTCACCGAGTGCGCGCATCAGCAGGTAGGCGATGACGCCGGCGATGGCGTAGGAGAAGATGAGGGCCGGGCCCGTGGAGGCCAGGCGGCCACCGGCACCCATGAAGAGGCCGACGCCGATGGCGCCACCCATGGCGATCATGGTGACGTGGCGGCGGCTCAGGGTCTTTTTGTATCCCTCGGCGCTGAGGGTAGAGCCTGCGGCTGTGGATGAGGCCTTGGGGCTCTGGAGATCTGTGGGAGTACTTTGCGGCACAGCTGTTCCTTGTGGGTTGGGGTATTGCTGTAGGGGTTTCGCCCAGTGCCGGGACACGGGCGGCTTTGGCACACATAATTCGAGCTTTCCCGCTTTGAGGATCCCGAAGTGTGACAAAGAACGCAGAACGCCGAAGCTTCGCGCAACCCGTCTATCTTACGGGATTAACCGGAATGCCCGTGACGCAGGCAACAGCACCCCTTTCTCCGGAAGCCACGCGGGGTCGGATATGGCCCATATTTATCCGCTGGATGGGCCATCTCCGACCCCGGATTTCGGTTCTCCAATGGATTGCCTAAATAAAACTTTTCGGTATGCCTAAATTTCGCTATCCTCGTAGTGAGTACCCCCAACGATGAGGAACCCCAATGGCTGCACCCACCCTGGAAACACGTGCCACCCCCGGCAAAGTATGGTCCCGGCTCCTGCTCCTGGGACCTGCCTTCGTTGCTGCGATCGCCTACGTGGATCCGGGAAACGTCGCAGCCAACCTCACGGCCGGTGCCAACTACGGCTACCTGCTGGTCTGGGTCCTGGTTGTAGCGAACGCCATGGCAGTCCTGGTCCAGTACCAGTCAGCCAAACTCGGCCTCGCCACAGGAATGAGCCTCCCTGAGATTCTTGGCAAGCGGCTCGGCAACAAGCGCCGGCGCCTCTATTGGCTGCAAGCTGAAGTTGTTGCCGGAGCCACGGATATGGCGGAAGTCATCGGTGGAGCCGTGGCCTTGAACCTGCTGTTCGGAATTCCGCTGCTTGCCGGTGGCGTGATCGTCGGCATCGCCTCCATGCTGCTTTTGGCCTTGCAGTCGCGGCGGGGCCAGCGCTCCTTCGAGTACGCCATCCTGGTTCTCCTGGGGATCATCGCCGTGGGCTTCGTGTCCGGGCTGTTCGTCAATCCCCCGGATGCGGGGAGCGCCCTTGGCGGGCTGGTTCCGCGTTTTGAAGGTACGGACACCATCCTTCTGGCAGCGAGCATGCTGGGCGCCACCGTGATGCCCCACGCGATCTACCTCCACTCGGCCCTTGCCCGCGACCGGCACGGTTTCTCCCCGGACCCCGTCATCCGGACAAAGCTGATCCGCGCCACCCGCACGGACGTCGTCGGCGCCCTGCTCCTGGCCGGGGTCGTCAACATCTCGATGCTCCTTCTTGCCGCCTCCAGCCTGCGCGGCATAGAAGGCACGGACACTATCGCCGGAGCCCACGCCGCGGTGACGTCCGCCCTGGGCCCGGCCATCGGCGTGATCTTTGCCATCGGCTTGCTGGCATCCGGACTGGCGTCCACTTCGGTTGGTTGCTATGCCGGCGCGACCATCATGGGCGGCCTCCTCAAAGTCCGTATTCCCCTGCTCACCCGCCGCGTCATCACCCTGATTCCCGCACTGATCGTGCTGGGTGCCGGGATTGAGCCGACACTCGCCCTGGTGCTGAGCCAGGTGTTGCTCAGCTTCGGTATTCCTTTCGCCTTGATTCCCCTGATCCGGCTCACCGGCAAGAAGGATGTCATGGGCCTCCACACCGACGGCATGCCGCTGAAGATCGCGGGTTGGACAAGTGCCGTGCTGATCGTCGGTTTGAACTGTGTCCTCATCACGCTCACCCTCACAGGGCAGTCCTGATATCCGGCCTGGCCTGATCCGGAGCATCAGGCAGCAAAGCTAGGCTGGAGCCATGGGCACTCTTCACACCAAGGCACCTTTGTACAGATTCACTGCCCTGGATGCCTTGGCCGTAGCCGTCTATCTCGGGTTCACCGTCTACTTCACGGTCAGCGGGGAAGCAGTCGAACGGCTGATGCTTCAGCTGTTTCCCGACCCGGCCACAGCGTCCTATGCCGTCAACGCGGTCTTCTATGCCGGCGTCGGAATATTTGCCGTGGCGTCAGCCTGGCGTGTGGCGGGACGTGACCTGAAGATCCTGGGGACGCGTCCGTGGTTCACCTTGGGCATGATTCCCCTCGCGATCGTGGTGATGCTTATCCTGACGGCTCTGCTCGTCGCCGCGTTCGGGACTGCCCAAAGCTCCGAGAACCAACTGGGTATCCAGGGATTGCTGCAGCACGTTCCGGCCTGGTTGATGGTGCCCCTGCTGGTGGTTCTGGGGCCGTTTGTTGAGGAGTACCTATTCCGCCATCTCCTGATCGGCAAGTTGTCGCAGCATGTGAACATCTGGATCTGCTGCGTGATCTCCGTGGTGGTTTTCGCGTCCATCCATGTGGTGGGCCGCGAAGGACTGGTGCTTTCAGCCTTGGCGCCCTATCTGGGAATGGCCGCGGTGCTGGTGGCCGTCTATGTCTGGACAGGCAAGAACCTGATGTTTTCCTACTTCGTGCACGCGGCCAAGAACCTCATGGCGGTGGTGCTGATCTACGCGGTCCCGCCCGAGCTCCTGTCCAACTAAGGGACAGCAAATCTCTACGCGCACTGTCCCCCCGCTCGGGTAACCCGGACGGAAGTTGACCGCATTGCGCTACCCAGCCACCCGCCGTCGGAATAGCTTGGTGGGCATGACACTCAACATCCAGGTAGCCGTCGACTGCAGGAAGCCCCACGAACTCGCCGATTGGTGGGCCGAGACCCTCGAATGGACCGTCGAACCCCAGGACGAGGCGTTCATCCGGTCCATGATCGAGCAGGGATTCGCCACCGAAGACCAGACCATCACCCACAACGGCAAACTCGTCTGGGCCGAAGGGTGTGCGATCGTGCCCGCCGAAGACACCGATCCCAAAACAGGCCGCCGTATCCTCTTCCAGACCGATCCCAACCCCAAGACCGTCAAGAACCGGGTGCACTGGGACGTCCGCCTGGACGGCCGGGACAAGGACGTCGTGCGCAAGGAGCTGGAAGCCCGCGGCGCCAAACACCTCTGGACCGCCCGCCAGGGACCCCAGGAATGGCACACCATGGCCGACCCCGAAGGCAACGAGTTCTGCATCAGCTAAGGCCATTACTAGACTCGGACTGTGAACAACGATCTCCCTGCCAAGGTTTCCGACATCTTTGACCCCTCGCGCTGGCGCACGGTTTCGGGTTTCGACGACTTCAAGGACATGACGTACCACCGGCAGGTCGAACGGTCCGCGGACGGCACGGTCAAGGATCTCCCCACAGTCCGTATCGCGTTCAACCGTCCCGAGGTCCGCAACGCGTTCCGTCCCGGCACAGTCGATGAGCTCTACCGGGCCATGGACCACGCCCGGATGACACCGGACGTCGCCACCGTGCTGCTCACCGGGAACGGGCCGTCCGAAAAGGACGGCGGACATTCGTTCTGTTCCGGTGGCGACCAGCGGATCCGTGGCCGCGACGGTTACAGGTACGCAGTAGAAGACGCCCCAGGAGACTCTGCTGAATTCATAGACCCCGCCCGTGCAGGCCGCCTCCACATCCTGGAAGTCCAGCGGCTCATGCGGACCATGCCCAAGGTGGTCATCGCCGTCGTCAACGGCTGGGCGGCCGGCGGCGGGCACTCCCTGCACGTGGTCAGCGACCTCACCATCGCCTCCCGCCAACACGGCAAGTTCAAGCAGACGGACGCCACGGTAGGAAGTTTCGACGCCGGATACGGCTCTGCGCTGCTGGCGCGCCAGATCGGGCAGAAAGCCGCGCGGGAAATCTTCTTCCTCGCCCGCGAATACTCCGCCGAGGACATGGTCCGGATGGGTGCCGTCAACGAGGCCGTGGACCACGAACGCCTCGAAGAAGTCGCCCTCGAGTACGCCGCCGACATCGCCCGCCAATCCCCGCAGGCCATCCGCATGCTCAAATTCGCGTTCAACCTGGCCGACGACGGACTGGCCGGGCAGCAGGTCTTCGCGGGCGAAGCCACCCGCCTGGCGTACATGACGGACGAGGCTGTGGAAGGCAAGGAAGCGTTCCTCCAAAAGCGGGATCCCGACTGGTCCAGCTTCCCCTACTACTTCTAGGACTCCTCCGTGAACGTCGATCCTGTCCTCAAAGCCCTGATGGCTGCCCTCCACGGTGAGGGTCCCGCCGTCGAAATCGTCTTGGATGAAAACGGCGAACCCCGGGCGGTGCCGGTGGAGACCGGCGTCGAGGATGCCGCAGTGGTGGTCCGCACCTCCGGTTCCACGGGAACACCCAAGGCAACTATCCTGACCGTCGATGCCCTCGCGGCGTCGTCGGTGGCGACCGCCATGGCACTGCGCGGCGAAGGCCAGTGGCTGCTCGCGCTGCCCCTGCAGTACGTGGCCGGCGTGCAGGTGCTGGTCCGCTCCCTTTATGCGGGAACCCGGCCGTGGGTGATGGACCAGACCAACGGCTTCACTCCGGAGGCCTTCACTGCCGCAGCCGAGGAACTGACGGACAAGATCCGGTTCACCTCCCTGGTGCCCACGCAGCTGCAACGGCTCCTGGACTCCCCCGCGCCCGAAACCCTCGCCGTACTGCGCCGCTTCAACGCCATCTTGCTGGGCGGCGCACCGGCGTCGCCCGGCCTCCTGGCAGCCGCCCAGGCCGCGGGCCTGAAGGTGGTCACCACCTACGGTTCCGCCGAAACGTGCGGCGGGTGCGTGTACGACGGCGAGCCGCTGGACGGCGTCGAAATCCGGATCGGCGACGGCGACCTGGAAGGCCGGGTCCTGCTGGGCGGCGACACGGTGGCCGCGGGTTACCTGGATGCTGCCCGCGCGTCAAAGGCTGCGTTCTTCGAAGAGGACGGTACGCGCTGGTACGTCACCGGCGACCTTGGTGAACTGTCCCCGGAAGGCAAACTCACCGTGCTGGGACGCGCCGACGACGTCATCATCACCGGGGGCGTCAAGGCCTCCGCCACGTATATCCAGAGCAAGCTGGAAGAGCTCGACGGCGTCACCGCGGCTTTCGTCGCAGGCGTCCCCTCGCGGGAATGGGGCCAGGCTGTTGCGGCCTACGTGGCCGTCGAGGATCCCAGCCCTGAAGGAATCAAGGGTTTCACGGCCCGGCGGGAAGCCGCCCTGGGCGTCCTGGCCCCGAAAACAGTGTTGGCCGACAAGGAATTGCTGATGCTGCCGAACGGAAAACCGGACAGGCTGGCCATGATTGAACAGCTTTCCAATCTGCATCAGGGACAATAGACAAGTTCTTCCCCCAACTGAGATCAAACGCGAAACACACGAGGTACTACACGTGGCGACAGCTGCACAATGGATCCAAGGAGCCCGGCTCCGCACCCTGCCCGCGGCAATAGCGCCGGTCCTGATCGGTTCGGCAGCGGCGTACGAGCTCCATGCTTTCCGGCTGCCGAACGCGATCCTCGCGGCGCTTGTCGCGCTTCTGCTGCAGATCGGCGTCAACTACGCCAACGACTACTCCGACGGCATCCGCGGAACCGATGAGGACCGGGTCGGCCCGCTGCGCTTGGTCGGTTCCGGGGCAGCGAAGCCGGAACAGGTGAAGTGGGCGGCCTTCGCCCTGTTCGGCGCTGCCATGCTGTGCGGCCTCATCCTGGTGATCATTACCCAAACGTGGTGGCTCATCCTGGTGGGCATCGGTTGCGTCCTGGCAGCGTGGGGTTACACGGGTGGCAAGAACCCCTACGGCTACATGGGCCTGGGTGATGTGTTCGTGTTTGTGTTCTTCGGACTGGTGGCCACCCTGGGTACCACCTACACGCAGGCCGGCCAGGTGAGCCTGGCCGCAGTCATCGGCGCAATAGGTACCGGCCTCATCGCCTGCGCCTTGCTCATGGCCAACAACGTACGGGATATCCCCACGGACACCGCGGCCGGAAAGCGGACACTGGCAGTCCGCCTGGGTGACCGTCATGCCCGCGAAAGCTACGTGCTGATGCTGGCCGTGTCCATCCTGCTGGTGATCGTCCTGGCGCCCACGAAGCCCTGGATGTTGATCGTGCTCCTGCTGATCCCCGCCTGCCTCATGCCTGCATGGCTGATGGTCAACGGCAAGAAGCGCAAGAGCCTCATCCCGGTGCTCAAGCAGACCGGCCTGATCAACCTCGGCTACAGCCTGTTGTTCTCGCTCGGGCTCATTCTGAGCCGCGGCTTCTAGGCTCCACAAAAAGCGAACGCCCCCGGCAATGTGCTGAGGGGCGTTCGCTGTTTCAATTCTTAGGCCGCGCCGGGGCGCTTGTCGTTATTGACGGCAATGTCCGGGTTCTTCTCCACCAGGCTGTCCTCAGCTTCGGCGTCTTCAACCTCGCCGGCGGTGCGGATGGGCTTGGCGCGCCCGGAGAAACGCTCGCGCATCGCCGCCGTGGCTTCGTCGCGCTGCTTCTGGAAGAACAGGTAGCTGATGGCGAAGGCCATGAGCCCTGCGAAGATGGCCGCAGGCAGCAGACCCACCTGCAAAAGGGCGAAGATGATGAACAACGGCACGAACAGCGCCAGGCGGATGAGGGAATACTTCAGGAAAGCCACCATCCAAGTTTAGCCGCCCGAATGGTTGCACTCTGGTCACGGCCCAAAGAGGGCGTCCAGCGAACGGCTTCCGGGCACTAGACTTGATGCATGCTCCGCGTTATAGGCGTCGTCGTCGTTCTTGTTGTCTTCGTCTATGCCCTGGTGGATGTCATACGCACTGACCGGCACCAGACCCGCGGCATTTCGAAGACCGCGTGGATCATCGTGATGATCGTCCTGCCGTTGCTGGGTGCCGTTCTGTGGTTCATTTTCGGCCGTCCCTACAACAAGCCCACGGCCACCCCCGTAAGGCGCCACCCCACCGCACCGGACGACGACCCCGAGTTCCTCCGCAATCTGGAGACCCGCCGTCGCAACCAAGCCGAAGAGGACCGCCTGAAGAAGCTCAAGGCGGATCTCGAAGCCAAGGAACGCAAACTCCGGGACACGTCATCAGGCACGGACGATGCCCAACGCGGTGAGCCGGATACGCATGATACCGACGAGCTGAAGTAGGCAAACATGGCCCAGCAAGCTGATGGTTCACGGCAGTCACCCTCCACGCCATCAGTCAGCGGGCCACCGGCGCCACCCCAGCGCCCGGGCATGTCCCTTTCCTCTCCGCCGCCCATCCCTGCAGCGGTAAAGCCTCCCGGCCCGGCCCGGTTGTCCCGTTCTCTGTGGCTGGCAAGTTTCGTGGCCGGCATCGCTGTGGTCTTCACGGGGTTCCTTGGCCGCGACGCCCACTTTGAACGCTTGAAGGGCGTTATCCAGTCCATGGTCCCGGACGGCGACGCCAACTCCGTCGAGGGGGCCGCCGCCGTCGTATTCCTCGGCAGCCTGGCCATGATCGCCGTGGTGGTCGCGATGGAAGTAGTCCTCTTGGCGATCCTTTTCAGGCGACGCACGTGGCCCCGTTGGGCCTTGGCTCCCCTGCTCCTCCTCCACGCCGTCGTCACCGTGATCACCGCTGATTATGTGGTGGCTCCGGGCAATGACGGCGTCATGGCCATGGTGCTTCTCGCCGCGCAATTCATCCTCGCTGCAGCCGGCCTGATTCTGCTTTTCCTGCCGTCGACGACAGCCTGGCTGCTCAGCGGGCGGCGGGCATAGCCGCCAGGATACCTTCGCAACTGCGCAGGACAACCCGGCAGGCTTCCACCGCCGAAGGCTCGACCAACAACGGGTTTTCCGCGATCTGCCGCCAACGGTCAAGGGCCCTGCGGGTTTCGCGCGCGATCTCCTCCGCGTCCGCGTCCGGGGGAAGTCCCAGCCTCTGGAACGGAAGGTTGCCGCGGCCGCCCACCAGTCGTTCCGCGTCCTCTGCCTGCCCGGGTGGCAGGACCATACCACCTGTCCGCAGCGAGCCCAAGAGCTTGAGTTCGCGGAATTCGTGCGCGCCGGCGAGCAACTCCTCCAGCGCCGGTTCGAGGACTGCTGACTGGCCGGGTTGGGAGCCGCGCAGCAGTGACTCCAAACCCACGACGGCGGCACGCGCCTTGAGTGCGTCGGCCCGCGTTTGGAACAAGGAGGCCACTGTGTCCAGCAGGCGGCCGAGTCCGCTGCGTCGCGCGAGTTCGTGCGCCAGTTCCGTCGGGTTGGTGATTCCGCCCCGGATCAGGGCCACTGCCAGCCTGATCCCGAACAGCCCGAACCGTTGAACCAGGGAAGCCTTCAGGCCGGGCTCCATGCCTTCCGGTCCGGCCGCGCGGACAAAGCGGTCAACAGAGAGCATCATCCTTTCGCGCTGGTTCCGGTCCATGCGCGCCAGGAGCATGAGGGCGTCCACGTCGCCCTGGCGCATGGTCCTGGAGCTCTGCGCCAGCAGTCCCGCCACGGGTACCACTCCCAGTGCGAGCGGTTTGAGGTTTTCGTCCCGGCTGTATCTGTCGGCAATCACGGCAGCGGAAATGAGCGAATCTATCCTGCCGGCACCTATCTCATCCGCGCGTGACAGGACAGCGAGGGCATTGACCGTCCCGGACTTCCCGGCGGCGGTGTCCTTGAAGGATTCGAGGAACCGGACATCCGAGGCGTGCAAATGACGCATCAGGTAGATGACGGCGTCCGCAGCGGTGGGAGCGTCTTCGGGAAGCAGGAAGGCCGTGGACCTCCCGGATACATCCTTGGACAGGGAAGCGATGCCAGGGGTGTCGATCAAGGTGAGATCCCGGAGGCTGGCTGCCGGCCAATCAACCACGAGCTTTTCCACGTCCTCCGCCTGGAATTCCCCCAATGAAAACACCAAGTGGCCATCTTCACGGCGCACTGGCAGCGCCTGCGGCCCGCCTACCGAGGGGTGCAGGGTGATACGGGGAGCGTGCCCGTAGCGGTACCACGTGACGATCTTCGTGCACTCACCGGCGTCGGTAGGAGCGATCTCCTCGCCGATGATGGCATTGAGAAGGGTGGACTTTCCGGCTTTGACCATTCCGGCCACCGCAATGCGCAACGGCCCGGCAAGGCGTTGGTCGAGGTCGTCCAGGACAGCCAGGGCAGCCGGGTCCCCCTGGAAGACCTCCCGCGCTTGCCGGAGCAGCTCCGCTGCGCCGGCGATTCCCGATTCGATCATCCCGCCGGAACCGCGGACGACGCCGGAACGGCGTGCTGTCCTCCGGCCCCTTCTTCCTGAAGTTGCCGGGCAACCGCGTGCAAGGTTTCCACGGCTTTGAGCTGGTTCTTGATCTCCTTGATCCGCAGGTCCCGCTCGGCAGCGTAGGTGGCTGCCGCCTTCTGCGCCGCAGCCACGGATTCGGTGAGGGAACGGTGGTGTTCCTCTGCGATGTCGGTGAAGTGATCCCGGGTGGCCCGCTGAACCAGCCGCAACCGGTCCTTGAGTTGCTTGCCCACCTGGAACACGACGTCGTCCACCTGCTTCCGCACCAGGAGTTTGGCCTCTGCCTGCCGACGTTTCAGCCGTGCTTCCTGCTCCTCCCGATACGCTTTCCGGCCCAGCATGAGCCCGGCCCCCACAGACAGCGGGTTGATCAGGGCCAAGCCAAACAAACCCGTCAAGAGGCCAAACATCAGCACCCCGCCGTAGGACCCGCGCATGCCGATCAGAACCTTCTGCACAGGTCCCATACGGCCATCTTCCATGTCCTGGATTTCTGCCACGGGGTCAAGCACTCCGCCGGTGTCGGCAACGTGGAGGGCAGGCAAAGCCACTTCGTCTTCGGAAAAATGCTCTGCCACCTGTCCGGCCAGCCACTGTGCCCGCTCGCTGGTCCACACGAAAGTGTCGGACACGGCGGCGGCAACGCTTTGTTCAAGCCACTTGGCGAACTGTTCCCACGCGGGACCGGGATCGCCCTGGTCAATGGCCGCCTCGGCTTCGCGTTGTATTCGCCGAAGACGGTCCTTGAGGTCATATTCCATGTCCGCGATGAGATCGCCAATGCCGTCATTCAGGGTGGTCTGCCATCGGGCGGACTTCTTCCGGAGCGCGTCGGCATCGTCCTTGGCCGCTTTCAGGCCCGCGATCATCTGCGGTGTGTCTTCGGGATTTTCCAAGGCCCCAAGTTCCGACCGCAACGCCAGCATGAGGTTCCCCGTAACCGACACCAGGTCGTTGCCTACGGACCGGCGCTGGATGAGGGCCGCCTCAGCAACAATGGCGTTTCGCAGGTAGGAGACCAGCTCCGGGAATCCGGATTCGTTGTTCAATTCGGCGTCCTGGAGCCTCGCGGCCTCGAGCCGCAGCTCCGAAGAGACAGGAAACAGGGGGATGTCCGGCCCGACGTCGGCCAGGTGGCCCTTGTCCAGCTCAGCGATCTGGCGCCATGCCGGATAGAGGTCTGTTTTGGACAGCACGCAGGCTACGTTGGGACTCACGCGCATGGCTTGCCGGAGGAAGCGCATTTCCGGTTCTGTGTACTCCTGGGACGCATCGGAGACAAACAGCATGGCATGTGCCGAGGGCAATGCCGTGAGCGTGGTCAGGGTGTGGCTTGAGCCAAGTCCTCCCACTCCCGGGGAATCCACAATGCAGAGCCCGCCTGACAGGAGCTTCCTGGGAAGGGCGACCTCCGCTGCAACGATGTTCCTGGCATTTCCCGGGTTGCCCTTCTCGGAGACGAAGTCCGACAATTCGGCCAACGGCACGGGCTTGCGCTCAAGGCGCGATTCACCGCCGTCGATGTCCGTAAAGCTGTCCGGCCCGGGGGGATCGGCCGCAGGGACGAGGACAACCGCCGACGCCGGATCACCTTGCCTTACCAGCGTGGGAACGGTGGTGGCGATGTCGTCATCCACCGGGCACACAGGGGCGTTGACCAAAGCGTTGATGAGCTGGCTCTTCCCTTGTTTGAACTCGCCCACCACAATCACCCTGACGCTGGGGTCCTGGAGGCGTCGGAGCGTGTTGTCCAAGCGCCGCCTGAGGTCGTTCCGCTCACCTGCCAGTGCTATCCCGTGCTCCACAAGGGTGGTCATGCGTACTGTTTCCGCCACGGTTCTTCCTTTGCTCACATGCCGCCCCTTGTCCGGGGGCCACGAAGTGCCCGGCAGGAGGGGGTCCACCTGCCGGGCACTGCTGGGGTTTCGCGCTTGTGCTTGCAACTCCTGCGCGGAGGGTGCTGCCTCAGTCGATGTCGACGTCGTTCTTGGCAACCACCACCGAATCATCAATGTCGTTGTACTCGACATCGAGTTCGTTATCCGCCACAACAACGTTGTCCTCGACGTTGGTGTAGTCAACGTCGACGTCGCCTACGGTGGTGGAGTTGTCCTCGGTGTAGGTCAACTCGTTGTCGGCCACAACGATGGAATCGTTGATGACGTTGACGTCGTCCACTTCCACGTTGGTGGAGTAGTCCGGCGAGTATTCCAGGTCCAGTTCGTTGTCCTGGACCACCACGGAGTCGTTCACCACTTGTACGTCCTCCAGATCGACATCCACGTCCGTGGAGTTGTCGTTGAACGAGTCCGTGGCCGTGTTGGTGGTGTTGGTTGTGGTGGTCGTGTTCGTTGTGTTGGTGGTATTCGTTGTGTGGTTGGAGTTGTCCTCGTTGAACGAATCCTCGATCTCCACGTCCACGTCAACATCGGTGTTGTACGAATCCTCGGTGTTGTAGGAATCGTCGGTGTTGTACGAGTCCTTGGTCACCGAATGATCCGAGTAGTCGTTGCCCACCGAGACATCGTTGTTGTTGCCGCTGGTGTTGACGTTGACCGAGTTGTCCACGGTGTGGTCATCGTTGTTCGTGGTGGTGGTTGTGGTCGTGGTGTTTCCGGAATTCGTGACATCGTCGCCGGCGGCAATGGCACCATCACCGGAGGCGATCACGGCGTCCTGGTTGAACATCTGGGAGACATCTCCGTTGGCCCAGATGTTCTGGTTCACCGACTGGTCCGTGATCGTGTCGCGGTCATCGATGGTGGTGGTGTAGGAGTAGTTGTTCACCACGTGGACGAGTTGCTGGACCGCATGTGCATGGTCGTCGTGCCCGCCGCCCCAACCACCGCCGGCACCGCCACCGCCGCCGCCGTGATCGTCGTCGTGGTCATGACCGTCGTGCCCGCCATCCCAACCACCGCCGGCACCGCCACCGCCGCCGTGATCGTCGTCGTGGTCATGGTCGTGGTCATGACCGTCATGCCCGCCATCCCAACCACCGCCGGCACCGCCGCCGCCGCCGTGATCGTCATCGTGCTCCGGGCGTCCGCCGCCACTCCAGCCGCCGCCATCGTGCTCGGGCCGTCCGCCGCCGGTCGTAGCGTGGTTTCCTCCGGTGTTGTATTCACGGTCGAAGGACGACCGGGCATTGATGGGTGCGTAGTCGAGGACCACGGGGCGGACGGCGTCGACATCTGCGGAGGAGACATCCCGCAGGCCCGCAGCGGCGAGGGCCGCTTCGGGATCGCGTACAAAGTCTTCTGCGGCGTCAGGATCGTTGAACAGGCTCATCAGGAACTGCACGAGCTGTTGTGCGAGTGTTGGCATTGGAGTGCTCCCTCAAATTCTGTGGTTTTTCGAAATTGGCCCGGCGCCTTTGCCGGGCTTGCATTCAACGTATTGCCGGGACCGAAGACCGGGCATCGGGGGTGGTCCCCCTACCCCATGCCCTGCCGTTAGGGGATTGCCGGGTTTTCCGTTAGGGGGCTGAGGGGGTCCCGCTTACGGAGGGGGGTACCCCTCCCCCAACGCCAGGCGCAGGCGGACCAGCAGCTCTGAACGGTTTTCCGCTCCCAAGCGACGCCGCATGCGCGCCACATGGTGTTCCGCGGTGCGGGGCGAGATGTAGATGGCCTCGCCGATCTCGCGGTAGGTCTTGCCTTCCAGGATGAGCCGGGCGACCTCGCGCTCCCTGGGGCTGAGCCCGGATGAATCCTGAACCCCCGGACTCCCGTACTCCCCGGCAAGTGCATGCAAGGAGACGTCAGCTTGTGAAGCGCCGGCCAGCTCCTGAGGCGGGGCCGATGGGGAAACCCCTTGGGGGTGGATGTCCCGGGCACAGGCAAGGAGCCGCACCATGTCCCGCCGCTCTTCGGCGTGCGCAGCGGCATGGCCGGCCAGCCGTGCGCCTTCCCAGGGCAATCCGACCGAGGCCAAACCACGGGCGGCGGTTTCGACGTCGGACGCTTCAAACCGTGCGGCCAGGACCGAAACCCAGGCTTTGCCCGCTGCGGCGAGCACGGACGCCAGGTGGCTGTGTTCGGAGGCACGCACCAGCGCAGCAGCGTGGGGAGCGAGTTCGGCCGGGCTCTCGCTAAGAAGGGCTGCCTGCACTCCAGCCCAATGCAGGGGTACCGACCATAATGGGGCATCCCCCAGCCGGCCAAGGAAGTGCCAGACACCGTCCAGGTAATGCCCCACCCGGCGGGTCTCCCGCAACCGTGCGGCGGCGATCATGAGCTCTCCCCAGGGCAGGAGACTGAACAGGTCCACTGACACGTGCATCATTGCCTCGCGGGCCCGCTCCCACGCCAGCAGCAGCTCGTGGACTTCGCTGCCGCGTCGTGCCAAACCGACATCCAATGCAGCCAGCAGGAAATCATCCCTCGGCGCCAGGGGCCAGTGGTTCGCTTTCACTGCTTCGTTGATGGCCAAGCGGGCTTCGTCCGGGTTGTCCTGCTGCATGGCGGTCCAGGCCTGCAACAGGAACAGCCTGGGACGGGCAGTATTGCCGCCCTGCCCGGCGGCAAGCGCTGCCTTGAGGACCATATCGGCGATGCCGGCTTCCCCGGTGTGGAGGGCGCACAGCGCGGCAAGGGCCGCCGGTGTCTCCACAAGGGGAATCGACGTGCCGGCCGCGTTCATCATGTCGGAGGCCCTGATGAGCTCGGGCAGTGCGATTTGCGGCGTGGGTCCCAGTGTTTGACGAAGTCCCTGCTGGGTCAATGACAGAGCCACAGCCAGGAGTGTAGGTGAGCCCTCCGGCGAGGCAGCAGCCGCCAACTGACCGGCGCCCGCAACGTTGCCTGAACCAATCATGGCCACGGCTGCAAGGGGCGCCGACCCGTCGATCCTGTCCCGCCCCAGCCAGGTGTACGTGTCCGCGCTCCGGGAGAGCATGCCCCGCTGTGCCCAAACAGCCGCAGCAACGTCAACTCCCAGGCGGATGTGAGGCGCCTCCGGCGTTGCCAGGAGCCGGTCCACTATCCTGCCGGCAGTGTCCAGATCGCCCAAGGCCGCCGCTGCCTGCGCCCGCCTGGCCGCGGTGGTGGTCTCCTGTCCTCCGGCGAGAAGTGCTTCTGCATAGAGTTCGGCCGCCAGGCCGGGCTCGGAGTCCAGAACCCCCTCCGCGGCACGCTCCAGCTCCGCGACGATCCGTGGATCCTGGAACCCGTTCTGCGCAAGCTGCCGGGCAACGTCGCCCAAAGGACGGCCCTCTGCCGCGGTCCTGTCCACCAGTTCCCTCTGCAGGGCCCGGATGCGCGCCGGCGCTGTGCTCGAGAGCAAGGCATAGTGGACGGTCCCAACCACTGATCCATCAGGCGATATCAGCCCGGCGTCCCTTGCCACGTGGATGACCGAGTCCAGGTCTTCGCGGTGTTCAAGGCTGCCGGGCAGAAGGGAGTGGAGGGAAAAACCCAAGGACAGCGCCAGCAGCAACTCCTGGACTGCGGCGGGCTGACCGGACAGTTCAGGGCCCGGCGCCTCCCCCGGGGCGTCGGCCGGGAGGCCGGACGGCTGCTCATCCCGCCCGGGCGGAAAATGCCGCGGCCGGTGGTCCTGTCCCGTCATGGGTCAGACCGCCGGAGTCAGTGCTGGATCCGGGGCCGGACTTGTCTCTGTTGGCAGGGGCTCCGGGGCGACAGTGGCCGGCGGGATGGTGGGCTCAGGCTGCACTGTTGGTTCAGGCGACGGTGGAGCAGGGTCCTGGGTCACTGTGGGTTCTGGCTGCGGCACCGTGGGTACCGGCGATGGGGTAACCGGGTCCGTCGGTATGACAGGTGGCGTGGAAGGATCGGTTACCGGCGGCGGCACAGTGGGTGGCGTCGTTGCCGGTGGTGGTGTGGGTCCGCTGGCGGCCCCACCTGTAGGCTCCGGGGTGGGCGTCGCCGCCGGAGGGTTGCTGGAGCCGCTTCCGGGAGTCCCCGGCGTCGTGGTTCCAGTGGCAGCCCCGCCTGTAGTGGCAGCCCCGCCTGTCCCGGCTGCACTGCCTGTCCCGGCCGCACCGCCTGTCCCGACCGCACCGCCTGTCCCGGCCGCACTGCCTGCTCCGCCGGTACCGGCTGTCTGGCCTTGGGCGGCCCCCGGTCCCGCACCTGAGCCGCTTCCCGTGCTTCCCGACCGTGCCGGGCTCTTTCCGGTCCCGGTCCCCGCTCGCGTCACTCCTGCGCGGGCACTGGCCTCAAGTCCCGCCGTCGGACCTCCCACCGCCGGTGCCGCACCCGGGGCGGCACCGCCCCCGCCGTTGGCTTGGGCTGCGGCAACCGGCGAGCCGTCGCCGCGCATGACGTCGGCAGCCTGGTTTCCGAACATGGACGCCAGAATGCCGCTGCCTTCAGGGCTCTGCGCCGCCGTGGCGGTGGCAATGGTCAGCGCAGTTGCTGCTGCAACCGCCGCTGCGGCCAGGCGGACGTGGGAGCGGTGTGCGCCCCCGGGAGCGACCGCGGCTTTGACGGCACCGAGGTGGGGCCTGGAGCCGGCGACGTGCGGCCGCGCAGTCTTCGCCCGCTTGGCAACGCCACGTCCTTCCATCACCGTCGCCGGGGCAGCCTCAGCTTCGGCCGCTTCCAGATCTGCTGCAGTTGCGGTACCCAGACCCGCGACAGCGGCGCCAAGGCAGATGGACGACTTGGGATCGGCATCGACGGCGATCGGACGGTCCAGTTCCACCGAAATCATTTCCGCCACCAAGGGAATGCGGGACGAGCCGCCGATGAGCAGCACGGTACTCAGGTCCCCGGGCTCAAGGTGGATGCTGCGCAGGCTCCGCTCGAGAGCGTGCACGGTTTCCCGGATGGACGCCTCGATCAGGGCCTCGAACTCGGACCGCACCAGCCGCAGGGTCCGCTGGGTTCCCGGCAGCGCGACGGCGATACTGGCCTCGCTGTCCATGGACAGCGCTTCCTTGGCTTCGCGGCACTCCCGCCGCAGCCTGGATAACGCTGCCTTGCTTTCCGGCGCCTCCGGCTCGAGTCCCTCCAAGGCGTCCCCGAGGTGACCCATGACGTGGCGCAGAACGGCGGCGTCGAAATCGGCGCCGCCAAGGGTTTCAATGCCGTCGGGACGGCCCAGGAGTTCGAAGCTGCCGGCGCCCGCCTTGCGCAGGACCGCGGTATCGAACGTTCCGCCGCCAAGGTCATACACGGCGATGGTGCTGCCGTCCTCCACGCGGGTTTGGGTGGCGTAGTGCAGGGCGGCGGCAACTGGTTCGCTGATCAGGGTGACATCGTGCAGGCCCGCAACGTTCAAGGCGGCGAGGACCGTCGAGGTACGGTGCGCGCCCCACGCTGCGGGGTGCGTCATGATGATCGACGACGGCAGACTCCCCTCCCGCTCTTCGGCCCTGTCCACCACCCATCGGGCCATGGTGGCGTACACGTCCTCGGGCGACATCCAGCCCTCACCCACAGCGAGTGGAACGGAGTCGCCTATACGGCGCTTGAATTCCCTGACCATCCGCCGGGGATCGTCCAGGCCCCGGCGTTCAGCCGCCTCGCCCACCAATATCCGGCCGTCGTCCGCGTAGAAAAGCACCGAGGGCACAGTGCTTCCATGGATCCCAAGGGGCAGGATTTCAGGCGTGGGTGCGGCGCTCCGCCCAGGATTGATAAGAGCTGCGGCGGTGTAACTTGTCCCGACATCAATGGCGAGAACATAGCTCATGGGTACCTCGAAAGTTCACATGGCACGACGCAAGCGAGCTGCTTCACTAGCGGGTCTTGAACAAGTTAGCACCTGCTCCGGACACGCAAAAGGCTTAATTGCTACACCGAATTGTCAATTTCCCGAGGCCGCTGATGACTATTGAAGTAAAGCTCCTGCTCAGCGCCGGATTGGACCTTAGAGGCCGGAGTAGGAATGCAAGCCGTTGAAAACGGTATTTACCAACGTGAAGTTGATGATGACGCAGGCGTATCCGACGATTGACAACCACGCTGCACGGGTGCCTGTCCAACCACGGGTGGCACGGGCGTGCAGGTAGCCTGCGTAGACAACCCAGATCACGAAGGTCCAGACTTCCTTGGGATCCCAGCCCCAGAACCGGCCCCAGGCCTTCTCGGCCCAGATCGCGCCGAACATGAGCGTGAACGTCCAGCCAATGAACGCGATCGCGTTGATGCGGTAGGACAGGTTCTCCAGGCTCAGGGCGTTGGGAACCACGCGCATGAAGGCCAGGTTGTCTGCGCGGCCGGCCGCCAGGTTCTTCTGCCGGTACGACTGCAGCAACTGCAGGACGGACATGGCGAAGGTCAGGGTGAACAAAGCGGATGACAGGACCGCGATGGAGACGTGGATGATGAGCCAGTAGCTCTGCAATGCGGGGACCAGGTGGCCAACCGGGGTCCAGAAGGACACCGACGCAGCCACCAGCATGATGATAGCCAAGCCCAGCACGAACGTGCCGAGGAACCGCAGGTCGCGGCGGATCAGCGTGATCAGGAAGACGGCCACGGCAACGAAAGCGCCCGTGGTGAGGAATTCATACATGTTGCCCCACGGCACGCGGCCGGCGCCCAATGCCCGGGTCACCACTCCTGCGCCGTGAATCAGCACGCCAAGCACCGTCAAGGCCACTGCCACGCGAGCGGGAACGCGCCGTTCGGCCGTGTACCGCATGTCGCCTGCCGCAGTCCCGCCTGCATGGGTGGGGCCCGACGTCGGACGCTCGGCCCGGCCGGCCGGCCCGCCGGCGTCGGGACCTGACAGGGCAGCCCCAACGCGACCGGCTGCAACGCTGACCTTTTCGCTGGTGGACCTGGCTGCTGCCTTCAAATCCACTGCCTGGAAGGTCTTGCTGCTCTTCGCCAGATCCCAGGCAAAGGCGATGAACGCCACGGTGTACGTGCCGGCGGCCAACAGCATGAACAGCTCGCTGTACTGGCCCAGGGTTTCGTTGATGGCTGGCATTACTGGTCCTTCGAGGTTGAGGAAGAGACGGTTCGAGGTGCGGGAGGCTCCGGTGATTCCGGGAGGTTCCATTCGCGGGCAAAGATTTCACGCAGTGCTGCGGCTTCTCCGGCGAGGCGGTGGTCTTCACCGCGTGCCAGCAAGCCGTACTCCACCATGGTGCGCCCGTCCTGGTGGGTTCCGGTGCGGACCCAGACCCGGCGGCGGTTGACGTAGAGGGAAACCATCAGGCCACCCACCGCCAGCAGGCCGAAGATAAGGGCGTACAGCTGGCCGGGGTTGTGGTGGATGTCAACGCCGATGTACTTCTTGACACTGTCGAAGGTGATGCTTCCCTTACCTTCGGGCAGAGTTGCGGTCTGGCCCAAACCGAGCACGATGCCGCCGGCCTCGAGCTTGCGCCCGTTCAGCTGGGTAAGGTTCTTGACGTCCAGCTCAAAGACATTCTGGGGCGTTCCCTCATCCAGGCCCAGGTCGCCGTAGTAGGAATCCAGGTTCAACTGCGGGTTGGCCAAAGCGGGGTCGGCACTGAAGGAGATTCCTTGTTCCGACTCGAAGGCGGTCGGCAGGAAGAAGCCGTTGAAGCCAAGCTGGTCGGGAGTGCCGTCCGGGACCTTGATGACCACGGACGAGTAGTAGTTGGCTCCCTGGACCTTCGCAGTCACCGGACCCTGGAAAGCCACGTTGCCGTCGCCGTCCCGGACCGTGACCACGGGTGCATAGCCGTTGCCCGTGAGGTACAGGCTTGTTCCGCCCAGGGAAATGGGGTCGTTGACCTTCAGCACTTCCTTCTGTTCGGGCGCGCCTGGGTCTTCCTTGGTGGTGACCTCGGCCGTGTAGTCGATCGGCTGGCCGGTCTTCTTTGGCGACTCCCGGTCGAACGTTGCCTGGAACTTGTCCAAACGGACCGAGTACGGCTGCAGCGAGCTGCTTTGGAAGTTGGTGCCCGGGGTGAACTGGTCATAGCCAACCAGGGTGTTGACGAAAGTTTCGCCTTCGACCAGGATGCGCTGGCCGCTGTATCCGAACAGGCCGCCGATGGCCACGGACACCAGCACGCCGATCAACGAGGTGTGGAACACCAGGTTACCGACTTCCTTCAGGAAGCCACGCTCGGCACCCAGGGACGGCAGGGCGCCGTCGGCGTCGCGTACGTCGACGCGGTAACCGCGCTTCTTGAGCAGCCCGGCGGCATCGTTGATGGCTTTCGACGCCGGGATCCCGGCGTCGGCGGGCAGCGCCAGGGTGCCGTACTCCGGAAGCCGTGAAAGGCGCTTGGGAGTGCGCGGCGGCTGTGACTTCATGGCTTTGTAGTGCGCAATGGCGCGGGGGGTCACGCAGCCGATCAGCGAAATGAACAGCAGAATGTAGATGGCCGAGAACCAGGCGGATGAATAGACGTCGAACATCTGGAGGGCATCCAGGAACGGCCCGGTTGCAGGGTTGTTCTTGATCCACTCAGTGACCGTGACAGGGTTGGCGGCGCGCTGCGGGAACAGCGAACCCGGCACTGCACCCACGGCCAGCAGGAGCAGCAGGAACAGCGCTGTACGCATGCTCGTCAACTGGGTCCAGGCCCACCTGAGCATGCCCTTGAATCCGAGCACGGGTACCGCGGCCTCAGACTTGGCCTGCTGGAGTTTTCCTTCCGCTGTGGTGGCGCCTTCAGCGGATGGTGACTTCTTCTTGGCTTTCACGGACTCGCTCATCAGATTGGCAACTTCACGTCATTTTGGAACCAGTACTGCAACCCGGTCACCCACTGGCCCCACACACCGGTGGTCATCAGGATCCCGAGCAAAATCAGGATGCCTCCGCCGATCCGCTGGATGGCCAAACGGTGCTTGCGGAAGAAGGACATGACGCCCATCCCCCGGCGGACGGCCAGAGCGATCAGGAGGAACGGGATGCCCAGGCCAAGGCTGTAGATGAACGCCAGGAGTGCACCTTTGGCCGCCGACGATCCGCCGGACAAGCTCAGTAACTGTACCGCGGAGTAGGTCGGGCCAATGCATGGTGCCCAGCCCAAACCGAACGTGAGTCCAAGCAGCGGCGCACCCCACAGTCCGGCCGGCGGTTTGGCGTGGATCTTGGCATCACGCTGAAGCCAGCCGAAGCCGCCCATGAACACGACGCCCATGACGATCACCAGAAGGCCCAGCAGCTGCGTGATCCAGGCGTTCTGCGGGCCCGTCAGCAGCGTCCCGAGCTGGCCGAAGGCGCCGCCCAGGAGCACGAAAATTACGGAGAATCCAAGGACAAACAGCCCGATCCCCGCCAACATCCGGCCACGCCGCTGCTTTTGCAGGTCGACGCCGGTCAGCCCGGTGACGTACCCCAGGTACCCGGGTACCAACGGCAGCACGCACGGCGAGAGGAACGAAACCAGCCCGGCCAGCAATGCGACCGGCACGGCCAGCAGCAGGGAACCGTTGAGGATGGTCTCGGCGAAAGGACTGTTCACGGCGACTACTCGCCCACGGCTGAGGTGATGAGGGCCTTCAAGGTGCTCTTTTCAATCTCGCCAAGCACGCGGGAGGCAACTTTGCCTTCCTTATCAAGGACCAGGGTTGTGGGGACGGCACCGGGCGGGACGATGCCGGACACGGACAGCAGCACGGACCCGTCCTTGTCGTTGAAGCTCGGGTAGGTGAGGTTGAACGTCTTGTCGAAGGCCTCAGCGGTGGCCTTTTCATCGCGGAGGTTCACGCCGAAGAACTGGACGCCCTGGTCCTTGAATTCCTGGTGCAGCGCTTCAAGCTGCGGCGCTTCGATCCGGCAGGGAGCGCACGCAGCAAACCAGAAGTTCAGGACCGTGACCTTGCCCTTGAGGTCCTCGGGCTTGACTTCATTTCCGTTGAACAGGGTGCCCTTGAGGGCTACGGGCGCTGCGCGGTCGGCTTTGGCGAATTCCGTCACCGAGCCGTCGCCGGCCACATAGTTCTTGTTGTCGCCCGCCTTTGCCTGCTCCGCAAGGGAGTCCTTCTGGGCGCATGCGGAAAGCCCCATGGTCAGTCCCGCCAGCAGGACACCGCCGGCGGTAAGAACGCCTCGACGTGAAAGGTTGTTGTCCATGTCTTCCTATGCCCCCGGAGTGCTGGCCGCACCGGGAAGCAGCGCGGCGGCAGGTTCGCTGTACTCAACCCGGATAATCCGGCCGTCGTCGTCGAGCGTCAGGGACGTAAGCGACGTCAAAGTGCATTCACGTTTGCGGGGATCGTGCGCCAGGCGACGGCCCTCAGCCGTGAGCCGTGTCGACCAGATCGGCAGCTGGTGGCTGACCAGGATGGCTTCGGCGCCGTCCCCGCCAAGTTCGATTGCCTTGACGCGGGCATCCTCAACTGCAGCCAGCACGCGGGCTGCCTGCTCCTTGTACGGCTCGCCCCAGGAGGGCCGCATCGGATTCCGGAAGTAGAACCAGTGCTTGGGCTTCAGGAACTCGCTCTTGGTGGGGTGGAGTCCCTGGAAGTGGTTCTCGGCTTCGATGATGCGCGGCTCGACCGTGATTTCGAGGTTCAGTGCTTCCGCCGTCGGCATGGCCGTCTCCTGGGCACGCGTCAACGGAGAGGCCACCAGATGGACTATCTTCGCACCCTCGGCGGCGCGGGCAACAAAGTGGTCGGCCAGCATACGGGCCATCTCCCGGCCACGCTCGGAGAGGTGGAACTCCGGCAGGCGACCGTAGAGGACGCCGTCGGGATTGTGGACCTCGCCATGGCGAAGCAGATGGACAGTTGCTTGGGGCATGTTTACCAGTTTCTCAAAGAAGCGGGGCGATCCGAAATCTTCTACCGCAAGTAGAACTCAAAGTTTTCCGTAAATGTTCCGTGGAGTTGGAATAAAAGATGCATATGCATGTTTATACTAGACACGAAGCTCGGTTGACGCTTCAAGCAATTGGTTCAACCGGGCAAGCACGCAGTACCTTCCACTACCTATAGGAGCAACAACCATGATGACCCTCCCCGCTTCCGTCACCACCGGCACCTGGACCCTCGACGCTTCCCACAGCGAGATCGGCTTCACCGTCCGCCACGCAGGCATCAGCAAGGTCCGCGGCCAGTTCAAGGACGCTTCGGCCACTTTGGAGGTCGGCGAAACCCTGACGGACTCCAAGGTCTCCGCAACCATCCAGACCGCCAGCTTCGACTCCGGCGATGTCAACCGCGATGGCCACGTCAAGGGCGAAGACTTCTTCGACGTCGAGAAGTTCCCGGAAATCACCTTCGTGTCCCGCCACGTCAAGGCCAACGGAAACAGCTTCGACCTCGTGGGCGATCTCACAATCAAGGGCGTCACCAAGGAGGTCTCCATCGAGACCGAATTCAACGGCGTTGCAGTAGACCCGTTCGGCAACACCCGCGCAGGCGTCTCGGGCGAAACCACCATCAGCCGCAAGGACTTCGGCCTTACCTGGAACGCAGTCCTCGAAGCCGGTGGCGTCTTGGTCAGCGACAAGGTCGTCATCAACCTCGAACTCGCGTTCATCGCTCCAGCCGCAGCCTGATTCCAGAACATCCCGGACGGCGTCCCTGCCCAGCTTCGCGCTGCAGGGGCGCCGTTTCGCATAAACATGAGTCACCCGGCCATTGTTCGGCAAACACCCTGTATTTAGCTGCGAGTTGGCTCGGAATTTCCTATGCAACCTTCAACCTGCGGTCTACAGTGATGCCATGAGTACCCCAGATGAAGCACCTCAGCCACAGCAGCCCGGCCCCCAGCCACCGCAGCCAGGCAATGTTCCTCCTGCGGGCTACCAACCTCCCGGCGGTTACCAGCCTCCCCAAAGCGGATCTGTTCCGCCAGGTGGCTACCAAGGGCAGCAAGGTTACCAACCTCCCCCTGCCTACCAGCAGCCGGGACAACCCGCCTACACAGCACCGGCCGGCCCGAACCCCGCACCGCCCGCCGGACTCGGCTATAACGCGCCTCCGCGGAACGTCTTCGGTTTGGACTTCAACAACATCGCCCAGAGATTCCGTGACACCACGGGCGTCCCTAAGACCCTCACCACGTCCTACTGGCTGTGGATTGCCGCAGCGGCACTGGGCGTCATCGCCAACTTCGCCAATATCTTCATCTACCGCGACTACTTCGGAGCCCTGGCCATCGGGACGGGGATCTTCAACTTCGTCTTCAGCATCATCATGGCCGCCGTCTACGCCTTCATCGCCATCCGCATGAAGGAGGGCGCCCGGTGGGCCCGGCTGGTCCTCTCCATTTTGGGCGGCTTCGCGGTCTTCTCCCTGCTGTTCCTCCTGATCACTTTCAACCTCGGGCTGCTCAGTTCTGCGGCCGCTGTTGCCGCAGCAATCATGATGTGGCTCCCGGAATCGCAGAAACACTTCGTTTAGCACTTGCTGAGCATGAAGGCCGCGGCCGGATCCCCTGGGATTCCCGCGGCCTTCATCATGAAGACGTACGCCAACATGATGATTTTCCCTGCCCTCTTGAAATTCCTGCGTGTGGTATGCAGCGGCGCGGGACCCTGGGGGTACGGTGGAAGCAGAACCACGCTGGGGGCAGGGTCACTTTGCTGATCCCGGCGGCCGTACCTGCAGTCGAACCCGGGCGACTCCAACCAGCCTGAGCAGCCGGGCACGCAGCCCGCTGCACCACAGTACGGCCAGCAGTCCCCACCGCCGGCAGCTCCGCAATATGGCCAGCCTGCAGCACCACAGTACGGCCAGCAGTCCCAGCCGCCAGCGGCCCCGCAGTACGGCCAGACCGGCGCTTCGCCCTATGGCCAGGCGCCCCAGTACGGTCAGGACACCAACTGGCCGAGCCAGCAGCCGGGTCCTGCCACAGTCCCGCAAATGGTCAACATCGCCTTCTGGTTGATTGTCGGCGCAGGCGCAATCTGGCTGATCTCCATCCTTATTTCCATGGCGGCACTGAACGACCCCTCCTTCAGGAGCATGTTCGAAGACCAGATGTCGGCCGGCGGCGCCGCGGATGTCCGCTTTGAAGACGTCCAGGGCTTCATCGTCGGCGTCATGATTGCACTCGGTGTCATTGGTGCCGGCCTGTACGCACTCGTTGCCATCAACGTCCGCAAGGGCAAGAACTGGGCTCGCATCCTCGGCACGGTCCTCGCCGCGCTCTCGATCTTTGCCCTCGTGCCGCTCAGCCTGGCGACGCTTTCAGCACTGCTCGGAATCGTAGCGATCGTCCTGCTGTACCTGCCGGCGTCGGCTCCGTACTTCCGCAAGACACCGCAGTTCGGAAACCCGTACCAGACTCCCTCCGGACGCTAAAGCGACAGGGTTCCAAACACACCACTACGGGCGCGGACCCGGCGAAGGCTAAACAGCCTGGCCCGGGGTCTGCGCCCGTTGTGCGTGGTAGGCAAGAATCTGCAGCTCCGTGGCCATGTCCACTTTCCGCAGATTCACGTGCGGCGGAACTTGCAGGAGCACCGGAGCAAAGCTCAGGATGCTCCTGATGCCGGCAGCAATAACCCGGTCACACACTGCCTGCGCCACCGTGGCCGGCAGGGCAAGCACCACCATGTTCGTGTGGGTTCGCTCCAGGACCCGCTCAAGTTCGGCTGAGTCGCTGACGCGCAGCCACCCTACCTCGTTGCCTATCACCATGGGGTCCGCGTCGAAGATGGCTACGACGTCGAATCCCCTGGACTCGAAGCCACCATACCGGGCCAGGGCCTTGCCGAGGTTGCCGGCACCGACGATGGCGACTTTCCAGTCATGGGTCAGACCCAGCGCCGCGGCGATGTGACGGCTCAAGTACTGGACTTCATAGCCGACCCCGCGCGTGCCATACGAGCCTACGTACGAGAGGTCCTTGCGGAGCGTGGAGGAACTGACGCCTGACGCCTCGGCCAGCGCTTCGGAGGAGACGCGCTCAACTCCTTCGGCCAAGAGCGAGTTCAGCGCACGCAAATAGAGGGTCATCCGGGCCACAGCCGCGGGCGGGATCTGCTTTGCCGCAGGTTCGTTGTCCCCGGATAGTGCTTCCGCGGACGGTTCCAGCGCAGTCACGGTATTCTCCATTGCGTCGCTTTGTTGTTCCACTCTATGACCCCCGGCCGGACTCAACAAAAGCCGCTACATACGGGCAAGGCCACCCTCAGCCCTCCAGGGCTTTCTTCAAGGTGCGGGTCAGCCGGGCCTCGTCGATCTTCCAAAAATCGCGCTGGACACCGTTCACCAGCACCACCGGAATCTCGTCCGCGTACCGCTCCTGAAGTTGGGGGTCGGCGTCGATCCGCTGTTCAGACCAGCTCAAGCCGAGGCCCGCAGTAACGCGTTCGACGGCGGCGCGGGCCTCCGTGCAGAGGTGGCAGTCAGCTTTGGTGAGGAGGACGACGTCGGGAGTAGCCATGTGATTAACGGTAACCGCCCCGCGATCCTCCATCACACCCCACCCCCTTCAACCCAACCCTCCCTCACACCCCACAGGTAAGGGCCTTCGAGTGCGCCCTCAACGCGGGGTACCCGCCATTGACTAGACTCAAGGCATGCCCGAGGAGAAGAACGTCGCCGTTGCCGCTGCTGCCCAAGCGCAGAAGCACAGCGGCGAAGCTGCTTTCTTCGACGTCGACAACACGTTGATGAAGGGTGCGAGCCTCTTCCACGTCGCACGCAAAATGTATGAACGCAAAGCCTTTACCTTGCCGCAAGCGGCCGGGTTCGCCTGGAAGCAATTTAAGTTCGTGATGCGCGGCGAGAACATGGAGGACGTCCATGCCGTTCGCGACTCGGCCTTGACCCTGGCGGCCGGCATCACCGTAGATGACATCAAAGCCCTGGGCGAAGAGGTCTACGACGAAATGATCGAGTCCCGGATTTGGCCCGGAACGAAGGCTCTCGCAGAGCAACATCTCAGGGTGGGCCGTAAGGTCTGGCTGGTGACGGCGACGCCGATCGAGGTTGCCACCGTAATTTCCACCCGGCTCGGGCTCACCGGTGCATTGGGGACCGTGGGTGAAGTGCATGAGGGCATGTACACGGGGAAATTGGTCGGAGACATCCTGCACGGACCGGCCAAGGCGGTCGCCGTGCAGTTGGTCGCCGACCGGGAGGGCCTGGATCTGGACCACTGCTGGGCCTACAGCGATTCCGCCAACGACATCCCGCTTTTGACAATGGTGGGGCACCCCGTCGTCATCAATCCTGACGCCAAGCTGCGACGCCATGCCCGCGACAACAACTGGCCCGTATACGACTTCCGGTCCGGCCGACGCGCGGCAACCCTCGGCCTCAAAGCCGCCACCGTCGGAGGGGCGATCTACGGCCTGTGGCGCGGCTTCTCACGATTCCGCGGCCCCCGCCTCTAGCGTCGCCAAACCCTCCCTCACATCCCCACTGCTTGAACCAAACCCTCCCTCACATCCCCACGGCTTGAACCAAACCCTCCCTCACATCCCCACGGCTTGAACCAAACCCTCCCTCACATCCCCACGGCTTGAACCAATCCCTCCCTCACGTCCCCGGATGAGGGCAGACCCGCCTGTGGATAACTTCTGCGCTCACAGCCGGATCCGGGTAACAATGCCGTATGCAGATACCGAAACCCGTTCCGTCCCAACTGGGATCCGCTCCGTTCACTCTTGACGAGGCCAAGGCTGCCGGTCTCGCGCACCGCAATCTCTGGAACCGCGTCAGCATTGAAGCAGTGAGTAAAGGTATCTACCGGCCGTCGGATTGGGACTTCGAACTTGAAGCAGCTGCCCGATCGCTCTCGGTCGCGAGTCCAGGCGCCTGGATTTCGCATGTCACTGCCGCCCGGCTGCACGGCTTGCCGCTCCCTCCGTGGCTCGCCGGTTCCAATGAGCTGCACCTGAGCAAGCCTCGAAATCTGCCGGCCGTGCGGCGAAAGGGCGTCTCCGGGCATAGCGTCGTAGTGGCGGAGAGCGAGGTCGAGTTGGTCCGAGGGTTTTGGATCAGCACCCGGTCCCGGACCTGGCTGGATTTGGCCCGCATATTGCCGTTGAAGGAACTCGTCTGCGTCGGAGACCAACTCATCCGCGTACCCAGGCCCGAATTTGAACAACGGGACACAGCGTTTGCAACCATTGCTTCCCTCCGCTCGATGGTGGAGCTCCACAAGAACCTTCAAGGTGTTGTGCGGGCTCGGGAAGCAATCGACCTGATGCGGGTAGGCGCTGACTCAGCCCCCGAGTCGCTGCTTCGTCTCGCGATGCTTGACGACGGTCTTCCGGAACCCGAACTGCAACTTCGGCTCCGGCTGGCCGATCCCCTCTCTCCTTCTGCCGACCTCGGTTACCGGGAGCGTCGGATCGCTATCCAGTACGACGGCGGCCATCACCTCACGGAGGAGCAGATCTTTAGCGATCGGCGCAGGGATAAAGCGTTCGAGGCTGCCGGGTGGACGGTTCTCATCTTCGGGAAGGACGACCTCGCAGACAATTTCGCAAAGGCTACCCGGCAGATAAAGAGGGCGTTGCGGCAAGGATGGGTAGACCCCGCAGTCCGTTCCGGCTTCGCACGGCCCCGGACGTGAGCAAGCATCACCACCAAACCCACGGAACGTGAGCAAGCGCCACACCCAAACCCGCGGAACGTGAGCAAGCGCCGCACCCAAACCCGCGGAACGTGAGCAAGCGTCACACCCAAACCCACGGAACGTGAGCAAGCATCACCACCAAACCCACGGAACGTGAGCAAGCGCCACACCCAAACCCGCGGAACGTGAGCAAGCGTCAGGGATGCAAAAATGCCCGCCACCTCGAGAGGCAACGGGCATTCACGCTTGATGAAGTATCTCTACTTCTTATTGCGGCGCTGGTGGCGAGTCTTGCGAAGCAGCTTGCGGTGCTTCTTCTTGGCCATACGCTTGCGGCGCTTCTTAATAACTGAACCCACGAAAGTTCCTTACAAACTAGAAGTTCCTGTCTGTTGGAACACATCCGCGGAAGCAGACAAGTACAACTGACAGATTCTTACATTGACGTAAAACGTTCCTTAACAGAGTACCGCTTCAAAGGGGTACCCCATGACCACGGTCCGTTGGACGGACCCCGGCAGCCTCAGGCGGTCTCGGATTGTCCGTCCACCACAGCACCTTTGAGGTACTGGGCCACGGCTTCTTCGGGGACCCGGAAGGAGCGGCCAAACCTGACGGCCGGCATTTCCCCTGAGTGGACCAGGCGGTACACGGTCATTTTGGAAACACGCAAGACGTCGGCCACTTCAGCCACCGTCATGAATCGCGCATTCGAGAAGTTGGTCTCCGCGGACATTTCCCATATTCCTTTGCTCTCAGCCGACTAGGACACCCCCAGGAAACGGTGTGACGATGCTGAGCCATCAAACAACCATGTGCTAGATACTCTAGAGGCTGATGGGGCCTATGTGAAAGCCTTTCGACGAAGTGGGATACTACTCCCCCGAGACTTCCCGGCGCTTCCGGGCTGAGGCCGCGAGCTGCTCCAGCACCGAAGCGGTGACATCCCATTCCATGCAGGCATCAGTAACGCTCTGGCCGTACACGAGCTCCTGTTCACCGGCCAACTGCTTGGCAACATCCAGGTTCTGCGCACCGCCCACCAGGAAGCTCTCCAGCATGATGCCGGCAATCGGGGAGGAAGCACCTGCTTCGAGCTGGGCTCCGATCTCCAGGGCAACCTCTGCCTGGCGGTGGTGGCTCTTGCCGCTGTTGGCATGGCTCGCATCAACGATCAAGCGCGGGTTGAGTCCCTTGGCCGCCAGTTTGGCGGAAGCCGCTGCTACATCGTCCTGCGAGTAGTTCGGTCCCTTGCGTCCGCCGCGGAGAATCACGTGCGTGTCCGGATTGCCGGAGGTCGCCACGAGGGCCGCCCGGCCGTCGTCGTCGATTCCCAGGAAGGCCTGTTCAGCGGCCGAGGCGCCGCAAGCGTCGATGGCAACCTGGAGGTCGCCGTCGGTACCGTTCTTGAAGCCGATCGGCATGGACAGGCCCGAGGCGAGCTGGCGGTGGATTTGGCTCTCGGTGGTGCGGGCACCGATGGCACCCCACGAGACCAGGTCAGCCATGTACTGCGGGCTGATGGGCTCCAGGAATTCGGTGGCTGTGGGCAGGCCCAGGGCGGTGACCTGCTTCAGGAAACCGCGGGCGGCACGAAGGCCTGCAGCGATGTCGTGGCTGCCGTCCAGGTGGGGATCGTTGATGAGCCCCTTCCATCCGACGGTGGTGCGCGGCTTTTCGAAGTACGTACGCATCACGATCAGCAGGTCTTCCTTGTGCTTCTCGGCCTGGCTGACCAAGCGGCGGGCGTATTCAAGTCCGGCTTTGGGATCGTGGATGGAGCAGGGTCCCACGATCACCAGCAGGCGGTCGTCGACGCCGTCCATGATGGCGCGGACCTGGTCACGGCCACGGTCGACGACGGCTGCTGAGCGGGCGTCCAGCGGCAATTCGGCGATGAGGTCCTGCGGGGCCGGAAGGGGCTCGAAGCGGGCAACCCGCAGGTTGGAGGTGGCGGGCTGCGCGGCGTCCGTAGCGGCTGCGGAATCGAGCGCTTCGATGGATTCGGGGGCGGTGCTGGTCATGTCTGGGTCCTGTCCGGGATACGGAGCGGGCCCCTTTTCAGAACCCGCCGGATATGGCGAAGGGCAGAGAATCATCTCTGCCCTGTTGGCTCTGAAGGAAAGTTGGATGCGTGTCAGTTAGACGCGGGCCCCTCCAGAGCCAACGAAAAATACGCATACCAACGGTTTGTCATAGCCACACCATAACCGCGCCCGATCAAACCCGGCAAATCGTGTTCATCATGATGACAAAAGTTTGCGCAGGAACTGCAACTGCTTGATCCAGTGGTGTTCCTGGCCGCCTTCATGGTTGTTGAAGCGGTACACCTCGATGTCCTTGGCGGGCCTGCTGCCCTTTGCCCGGGAATCAGCGCCGTAGTTGTTGTAGCTCGCGAATACCGTGGACGGCGGGCAGATATCGTCCATTTGGGCTGCTGAGAACAGCGCCGGGACGCTTGCCGCCCGGCCAAGGTGGACGCCGTCGAAGTAGTTGAGCACCGCCAGCATGGGCTCGTAACGGTCGCGGTGGCGGCCCAGGAAACCGGCGATCTCCGGGTACGGACCACGCGGGGCGATGTCGATGGCGCGCGGGAAGTCCTGCAGGAAGGGGACGTCGGGCAGCGCGGCGATGACGCCGTCGAGCCTTCCGGCCGTCAGCCCGGCAGCCGCCACAGTGATGCCGCCGCCTTGGCTTATGCCGGTGAGGACCACCGCGGAAGGGTCGACGGCGGGATGGTTCTGTGCCGCCTCTACCGCGCGGAAGGCGTCGACGTAGACCCGGCGGAAGTAGTAGTTGTCCTGGTGGTCGGCACCGCGGGTCATCAGGCCCGCATAGTTGACCTCGCCGGCTGACGGGTGGGGATCCGGGGTATCCCCGGCGACACCGCCGTAGCCCTGCCCTCGGGTGTCCATGATGAAGTGCGCATAGCCGGCCTGCGCCCAGCGGGTGTTCTGGTTGACCAGGCCGCGACCGCCCGAGTAGCCGATGTATTCCACCACTACGGGTAGCTGCTGCCCGGCCTCAAGGTGGGCGGGCACGTGCAGCCAGCCTCTGATCCGGTCTCCCCCGAAGCCGGAGAACGTGACATCGAACGTGTCGATCACGCTGAGGTAGTTGTCCACCGGTTCGAACACTGCATCGAGCGGAACCGTGCGGGCTTCGGCGATGGTCCGGTCCCAGAATTGATCCAGGTCGGCCGGCGGGAGCGCTGGTGAGACGTACTCGCGGAGTTGCTCGAGGGGGAGGTCAAAGAGAGGCATGAGGACATCCTACGTCATGGTTTTGAGGGCGACGCCACAGGGCAAAGCCGGTCATTTTGAATCGTTACATTTCTACGTACACCGCGCTACACTGATCTGTAACTACCATTGGAAAGCGCTTGCTAAGTAGAGTCTTAGCCAGCACAGTACACCGTAAAGACTCCGACGACGACGTCACGCGCCTTCGTTGCAGCCCCAGCAGAGGAGAGCCATGGACACCCCATCTTTCGAGCCCGCCATGGGTTCGAGGCCCTTGCAGAGCACATCGGGAACCACGCCGGTACGGGCACGGGTTGCTTTGGTAGGAGTCCATGGATTCGGCACTCACCACCTCCACAACCTTGAGCGGCTCGCCGCCGATGGAATGGTGGAACTTGTTGCGGTGGCAGACCCCAATCCCCCTGCTGCAGGAGGCCTGCCGGGTACCACGGCGGTCCACAGCACACTGGATGAACTGCTTGCCGCGGACCACCGCCCGGACATCATCATCGTGGCAACACCCATCCAGACCCACGCACCCCTGGCACTGTCCGTACTGGCCTCCCATGCGGACCTCTACCTGGAAAAGCCCCCTGTGGCGTCCATGGCGGATTTCCTGCGGCTCCAGGAAGCGGCATCCGCCACCGGCCGGAGTGTCCAGGTGGGGTTCCAAAGCCTTGGCTCGCACGCCCTGGCCGCACTGGAACAACTGGCGGTCGGCAACTCCACGGCGGACTTCCCCGGCATTGGCACCCTCAAGGGAATCACGGCGACCGGGCGTTG
Source organism: Paenarthrobacter sp. C1 (assembly GCF_049315185.1). Classification (NCBI taxonomy): domain Bacteria; kingdom Bacillati; phylum Actinomycetota; class Actinomycetes; order Micrococcales; family Micrococcaceae; genus Paenarthrobacter; species Paenarthrobacter sp. C1. Next base: position 3,804,807 of record NZ_CP186052.1, read on the forward strand.
GGTCCGGGACCGGGCCTACTACAAACGCTCGCGCTGGGCCGGAAAGCGCAGCCTGGATGGCGTCGACGTGGTGGACGGCGTGGCTACCAACCCCTTGGCCCATGCGATCGCGACGGCCCTGCGCATCGCCGGGGCACGCGAACCACATGACCTGGCCTCGGTGGAAACCGACCTGTACCGCGCGAACGACATTGAAGCCGACGACACCTCCGTGATCCGCCTCCGGACCCTCGGCGGCCTACCGATAACCTGCGCCCTCACCCTCTGCTCGGCCGAATCAGTGGAACCATACATCACGCTGCAGGGCACTAATGGAACAGCTGTCTTCCACTACACCGAGGACCGCGTGGCCGTCACCACGGAGGCGGGCGAAAGCAGCCGTGTCTTCCGGCGCGACGACCTCACCGGGAACCTGATAGAGCACCTGGCCACCGGCGTACCGCTGATCAGTCCACTCCAGCACAGCGGTGCGTTCATGCGTGTTGTGGAAGCCATCCGCACTGCGGAACCGCCCCAGCCGATCTCGCCGGACTTCGTGGAGTGGGTGGGTACAGGCCAGCAGGCCCATGCGGTGATTCCGGGCATCCAGGACGCCGTGGAACGTGCGACGCATGCCCACGCAACCTTCGCCGAATTGGGCCTACCCTGGGCACGACAGGCAACGACGAACACCGAACCGCTGTTCGCGAACGGACCGTCCGACACCGTCCTTCGGAACGGGAGCGGCCTCGAATCCTGGCTCTCGCCCCGCCCCTACCTGCACCCCGTCAGCACCCCGTCCGGGACAGTGGTGACGGACCATCTTCCGTCGGACCACGTCTGGCACCTGGGGGCTGGTTTCGCTCTGCAGGACGTCAACGGGAGCAATTTCTGGGGAGGTCGAAGCTACCGGCGGAGCGCCGGAAAGTACGTGGACCTGATGGACCACGGCCGGATCGAGATCGCCGCTGCTGCCCGCGCTGCCGACCACACCGCATTGGACCTCGACTGGTTCGGTTCGGACGGCAGCCTCCTCCTCCAGGAACGCCGGACCTTCGAACGGACCTCCATCACCGCCCGCACGTGGCGACTGGACATCCGGACCCGGCTCACCGCCGTCGTCGACGCCTCGCTGGGGAGCCCGGGATCGCATGGTGCCCCCGGCAGCGGCTACGGCGGATTCTTTTGGCGGCTTCCGGCAAACGCCTCGCCGCGCGTCTTTTCCTCCACAGCCGACGGCGAATCCGCCGTGCACGGCTCGGTTTCGCCCTGGTTGGCCTGGGCGGGAGAGTTCGACGCCGGCCCTGCCACCTTGGTGTTCGCCGCACCCCGGGAGTCGGCGGACCCATGGTTCGTCAGGTGCGGGGGCTACCCGGCCGTTGGCTCGGCTCTGGCTTGGGATGAGTCCGTCGAGTTGGCTGCCGGTGAGACGCTGACGCGGACCAACTCCGTCTGGATCAGTGACGGCTTGCTGGATCCACGGGAGATCGAGGACTTGGTTACGGCTGGACGCGACGACGCCCTGAGCCCCACATCAGGAGGCCAATGACCACGGCGGAAGCCATGCCCAGGGCACCGGTCACCACCAGACCGGTCCGCACGCCGAAGTCTTCGGTGAGCCACCCCGCCAGCAGCCCGCCCAACGCATGGCCACCCAGTAGCAGCGGAAAGTAGAGCGCCAGGACCCGGCCCCGGACATGCGCGCCGGCCTCAAGCTGCACGGCAGTGGCCGCGCTGGTGAGGAAGACGAGCGTCATGAAGCCAACCACCACGAGCATGGCCACGAACCATTCCTGCGTTGGCATCACGGCGGCGATCGCTTGTGTCAACCCAAAAAGGCCTGCGCTGGCCACGATTCCTTTCCGGCCAAAGCGCTTGATCCGGGTAGCCACCAGCGCCCCGGCCAACGCGCCGAGGGCACTGACGGTGTTGAACAAACCGAAGCCCGCGGGACCGCTGTGCCAGACCCGGTCGGCGAAGGCGGCCAGAACCACAGGACCGTTCATTCCGAAGGCACCCAGCAAGCCTGCCAGCAGCATGGTGAGGAGGAGTCGTGGGCGGGCACGGACGAAGTGGAATCCAGCCAATACCCGGCCTTTTCGGGCCGTAGGATCCGGCACCACCGGCGAGTGATGGAGTTCCCCGGGCCTGATGGCTGCGATCATCACCAGGACCGCTACGCCAAGGCAGGCATTGGCCGCGAACGCCGCCGCCGGGCCTGCCTGGGCAATGACAACGCCTGCCAGCGCGGGTCCGGCCATGGCCCCCAGTTGGCCGATGGCGCTGTTCAGTCCGATGGCCGCCGGCAACCCGGCGTCGCCCACTACTTCGTTGACGAAAACCTGCCGTGCGGGGCCGTCAATGGCGCTGGTTACTCCCAGTGCGATGCACGCGGCGTACACAACCCAGACGTCGCTGCCTCCCATCGCGTTCCAGACAGCGAGCCCGGCAGCCAGGGCAGCGGCCACCGATTGGCAAATAACGAGAATGCGGCGTTTGGGGAATAGGTCCACCAGGACACCGCTGACCGGGCCCACCACCAGCATGGGCAAGAATTGGAGCGCGACGGCAAGACCCACGGCGGCCGGGCTGCCCGTGAGCTGGAGAACCAGCCAGTCCTGCGCCAAACGCTGCATCCAGACCCCGCCGCTGCCCACTAATGAGAGGGCCACAAAGATCCGGTAGTTGTGGTGCCGCAACGGATAGTGCCAGGTCTCGACCGAGCGGGCCCGTGGGCTTGCAAGCTGAGTGGGGGTGGATCGACGTGGAAAAAGGCGCGGTGGAAAGGGGCGCGGCGACACTGGGGGTCTGCTCGATTCAGCTGGGTCGGTGGGGAGTTTTTGTACAGCTGATGCCTTTAAGAAGGCTTCTTAAGGGCATCAGCTGTACAAAAACTCCTAGTGGTGGGAGCGGATTTTGACGGCCGCAGCGGCCAGGACCAGGGTTCCGGGGACAATGACGAACAAGGCTTGCAACATCCAGACGAACACCACTGCCATGAACACGGACGCGAGCAGCAGCAGTGAGCCGCTCCAGTCACGGAGCGAATCAGCCTTGGCGCTGGAGTAGGCAGCAGCCCAGCGCTGTGGTCCGGGGACGTCGGCGGGGTGCCGGTCGGCGTCGCCGTCCCAGGTCACTCCCCCGCTCCAATTCGCGACGATCCGAAGGAACAGCACGGCGCCGGCCGCAGCCAGGATCAGCGTGGCGGGCAGGATGACTGCCCGGCCGGGCAGTTGGCCCACCAGGGCGAGCAGCAGGTTCAGGACGAGAACGACGGCGGCTGCCGCCGTCGTGGCTCCGATCTTCCAGCTGCCGGGCAGCGCACGGCGGAAATTCCCCCACAGGCTGCGGAGCGAATCGTCCCTGCCGCTGAGGTGCCTCTCCAGGTGTGCGACGCCGGCCGCGTAGGCAGCCGGCGCCGTCACCAAGGGGATGGACAGGAGGAGCACGATGACTCCCGCCAGGATGGTCTCGGCGAAGAGGGCGAAGCGGTTGACCGGAATCCCGGGCTTCGGCGAGGACTTGCCAGTGGCGTCCATGGTGCTCATTTCTGTCTCTCCCCTAGCCCTTGAGGCCTTGTGTTGAAACGCCTTCGACGATGTAGCGCTGGAAGACCAGGAAGAAGACCAGCACGGGCAGGAGGGCCAGGACCGACATGGCGATCATCGCTCCGTAGTCCGATGACTGGGTCTGGTCCACAAAGAGCCGCAATGCCAACGGCAGCGGGTACTTCTCGGGTGTGTTCAAGTAGAGCAGCGGCCCCAGGAAGTCGTTCCAGCTCCAGATGAAGGAGAAGATCGACGTGGAAATCAGGGCCGGTTTCATGAGCGGGAGCATGATGGAACCGAAGATGCGGACGTGTCCTGCGCCGTCAATGCGCGCTGCTTCGTCCAGTTCGGCCGGCAGTCCGCGCATGAACTGGACCATGAGGAACACGAAGAACGCATCCGCTGCCAGGAACTTGCCGATCAGCAAGGGCACGTAGGTGTCTACGAGGCCCAGCTGCTGGAACACGATGTACTGCGGAATGATCACCACGTGGAAAGGCAGTAGCAGGGTGGCGATCATCATGCCGAAGAACAGTCCGCGGCCGGGGAAGTTGATCCGGGCGAAGGCGTAGGCGGAGATGGACGCTGAAAGGACCGTTCCAACCACGGCGCCGACGGCCAGGATCAGCGAGTTGGTGAAGAACGTCAGTGTGGAGACCCCGCCGATGCCTTCCATGGCCGTGGCGAAGTTGTCGAAGCTGAAGTTGTTCGACCACAACGCGTTGTTCGCGCCGCCGATTTCGGAGTTCGGTTTGAAGGCGGAAGTGATCATCCACAGGGCAGGGTAGAGAACCATGGCCACCAGTGCCAGGGCAATAATGTGGAAGATGGCGCTCTTGATCCGCTTGGCCATGACGGATTCGGACTTCGGGTTGTAGGCCGGCGCCGGAGTGCTTGGCGTGGATTGGATGGGCGTTGCCGTGGTTGTCATTTTGAATCACCGCTGTAGTGGACCCAGGACTTGGAGGTCTTGAAGAAGATCAGCGTGATGATGCCGACCACGATCACAAGGAGCCAGGCCATCGCCGAGGCGTAACCCATCCGGAAATCGGAGAAACCGCGCAAGTACAGGTAAAGGGTATAGAAGAGGGTGGATCCTGCCGGGCCGCCTTCACCGTTGGAGATGATGTAGGCCGAGGCGAAGATCTGGAACGCGTGGATGGTTTCCATCAGGAGGTTGAAGAAAATCACCGGGGACAGCATGGGCCAGGTGATGTTCAGGAACTTCCGGACCGGTCCGGCACCGTCCATTGACGCTGCTTCGTAAAGGTCCGTGGGGATCTGCTTGAGACCGGCGAGGAAGATCACCATGGGGGCGCCGAACTGCCACACGGTCAGCAGGATCATCATGCCCATGGTCATGTTGGGGTTGCCCACCCAGCCACCGAGGTTGATTCCGAAGAAGGACAGTCCCTGGTCCACGGGGCCGGAATCGCCGAACATGGCCTTCCAGACGATTGCGATGGACACCGATGCGCCGATCAGGGACGGGGCGTAGAACGCGGACCGGTAGAAACCCTGGCCCTTGCGTTTGCTGTTGAGCAGCATCGCGATGGCCAACGCCGCCGCGAGCTTCAGCGGGGTACCGAAGACAACGTATTGCAGGGTCACACCTACCGACTGCAGGAAGCGTTCGTCCTGGAAGAGGGTGGTGTAGTTATCGAGGCCGATCCATTTGGGGGCATCAAAGAGGTTGTAGTTGGTGAAGGAAAGGTACAGCGAGGAAATCATCGGCCCTACGGTCAAGGCGATGAATCCCAGCAGCCAGGGCAGCAGGAAGGTGTAGCCGGCGCGGGCGTCCGCCCCGCGCCGCCGCGACTTGCGCGGCTGCGAGGGAGCGGAGGCGGTGCGCCTGCTCAGGGTTGGGCTTTGAGTCACGAGATCAGTCCGTCAGTTGGGAAGCCAGGATCAGACACGGAAGGTCTGGATCAGGCGTTCTGCTTGATGAGGTCTTCGGCTTCCTTGAACCACGCATCCACTGCGCCGTCCACGGTGAGCTTTCCGTAGTTCAGGTCCTGGGTGACCCGCTTGAACGTGGACTCGAGGGTGCCGAACCCAACGATGGGCGGCTCCGGTGCGTCCTTGAGGTACTTCTCGATGGACTTCTCGTAATCGACCACGAGCTTGTCGGTGCCTTCGAAGGTGGTTCCGTCGCGCTGGGTCTTCGACGCCGGTACACCGCGGGAGGTCTTGAAGATCTGGCCGACCTCGGGATCGTTGACCATGAAGTCGATGAAGCGTGCAGCAGCGTCCTTGTACTTGGTCTTCGCGCTTGCCACCATCAACATGGACGGCTTGAGGAACAGGCCCAGGTTGTCCGGATCATCCGATGGGACCGGCACCAGCTTGAGTTCCTTGGCGCCGCTGTCCGCGAGGTACCCGGCCATGAAGTTGTCCCAGGTGACTTCGGTAGCGGTGACATTCGAACCGAACGGAGACTTGGGCAGCAGCTGGGTGGCCTTGTCTTCGCCCACAATCGCACCGGTACCGCGCAGGTCCGCGGTGAGGTTCCACCACTTCTTCAGGTCGTCTTTGGAGAAACCGAGTTTGCCTTCGTCGGTGAAGGCCTTGATGTTGTTCTGCCGCAGCCAGATGTTGAAGTTCCACCAGATGCCCGTGTAGTCGGTGCCGCCGAACAGTGTGCCGTTACCCTTGGCGCCAACCTCAGCCAGGAACGCGTTGAATTCCTTGTAGTTCCAGGAACCGTCCGGCTCCGCAATGCCCAGTGAAGCGAGCTTGGCGGGGTCGTAGTACACCGCGAAGGCGTTGGTGCTGGTGGGGATGCCGTAGGTCTTGCCGCGGATCTGGCCCGACGGAAGGAGGGACTTCTCAAAGGCGTCCGTGTTGATCTTTACGGTGCCCAGGTCCAGGAGCTGGTTCCGCTGCCCGTAATCGCGCAGATAGGACAGGTCCCACTGCATCACGTCCGGCAGGCCACCGCCGGCGGCCTCCGTAGCACGCTTCTGCCAGTAGCCCGCGAAGTCCGAGAAGTTGCCGTTGACCTTGATGTCCGGGTTCTTGGACTCAAACAACGCAATGGCCTTGCGGGTACGTTCGGCACGGTCGTCGTTGCCCCACCAGGTGTAGGTGATGGTGACGGGGTTGTCCGCGGAACCGGTCTGTCCGCTGGACGACGACGACTGGCCACAAGCGGAGAGGAACGCGGCAGATGCAGTGCCGAGAGCCACCGTGGTGAGGAATTTCCTTCTGTCGATCATGAGAGCCTCCTTGCTCAGTTGGTGCAAGCTTTCCGAGTTTCTGCAACGTGGCAGTGATCTCGCTTACACTCGTTCTGAATCGATACAATATCCTCAATGGACCATCTGGGCAAGCGTTTTCCAAAGACAGTGGGTTTCGCCCATTTCCACACACAGCTTCCATCCAAATCCGGCAACCCGAGCAAGGAGTCCCCATGACCTCCCCCGAAACACCCCACCGCCCCGACGTGTGGAGCAGCCTGGACGGCATCGCTTACGGCGGTGACTACAACCCGGAACAGTGGCCCGAGGACGTCCGTTTGGAAGACATCGGACTTATGAAGGAAGCGGGCGTCACCCTCCTCAGCGTCGGGATCTTCTCCTGGGGCCTGCTTGAACCCACCGAGGGCAACTACGATTTCGCCTGGCTGGACGATGTCATGGACAACCTCCACGGAGCCGGCATCAAGGTTGCCCTGGCCACAGCTACCGCATCACCGCCGGCATGGCTGGCCCGCAAGTACCCCGAAATCCTGCCCGTCACGGCGGAAGGAACCAGACTTGAGAGGGGCTCCCGACGCCACTACACGCCGTCGTCCGCCGTGTACCGCAGGTACGCCACCACCATGACGAGGGTCATCGCCGAACGCTATAAAGACCACCCGGCCCTGGCCCTCTGGCACGTCGACAATGAACTCGGCTGCCATGTGGGCGAGTTCCACGGCGAAGAGGACGCCGCCGCGTTCCGGGCCTGGCTCGAGCGGCGGTACGGCTCCATTGAAGAACTCAACGAATCGTGGGGAACGGCCTTCTGGTCCCAGCACTACGCGTCCTTTGACGAGATCATCCCGCCAGGTGCCGCCCCCACCACCCTGAACCCAGGGCAGCAACTTGATTTTGCCCGGTTCAATTCGTGGGTGTTCATCGACTACTACCGCGAACTGCTGGCAGTCATCCGGGAGGTCACACCTGACATTCCGGCCACCACCAACTTCATGGTGTCCAGCGCTACCAAGTCACTGGACTACTTCGACTGGTCCAAAGACATGGACGTCGTGGCAAACGACCACTACCTGGTGGCCGCCGACCCCGAGCGCCACATCGAACTGGCCTTCAGTGCCGATCTCACCCGCGCCGTGGCAGGCGGTGCGCCCTGGATCCTGATGGAGCACTCGACATCAGCGGTCAACTGGCAGCCGCACAACCAGCCCAAAATGCCCGGCGAAATGCTGCGCAACTCACTCAGCCACGTGGCCCGCGGCGCTGACGCCGTCATGTTCTTCCAGTGGCGGCAAAGCAAAGCCGGATCAGAGAAGTTCCACTCCGCCATGGTCCCCCATGGCGGACGCGAAACCCAGGTGTGGCGGAACGTCGTGGAGCTCGGAGAAGCCCTGTCCAAACTGGAACCGGTCAAGGGTTCACGGGTGGACTCCAAGGTGGCGATCGTGTTCGACTACGAGGCCTGGTGGGCTTCGGAACTGGACTCGCATCCGAGCAATTCGCTGAAGTATCTGGACACCATGCGGGCCTTCCACCGGGCACTCTACCTGCAGGGAATCAGCACCTACTTCGTCCATCCCGGCGCCGATTTGTCCGGCTACGAGCTGATCCTGGTGTGCACGTTGTACTCCGTGACAGATGCGGCAGCAGCTTCCATCGCCGCAGCCGCGGCAGGTGGAGCCACTGTCCTCATCAGCTACTTCAGCGGCATCGTGGACGAGAGGGACCATGTGCGCCTGGGTGGCTACCCCGGCGCTTTCCGGGATCTCCTGGGAATCCGCAGCGAGGAATTCCACCCGCTGTTCCCCGGCACCACCATCACCCTGAGCGACGGCACTGACGCTTCGGTCTGGAGCGAACACGTCCACGCGGAACCGGCGACACACGTGGAGGCGACGTTCACCGGCTACCCGCTGGAGGGCGTTCCGGCACTGACCCGGCGCAGCGTCGGGACGGGATCGGCGTGGTACCTCGCCACCCTCCCGGACGCCGCCGGGATTGAAGCGCTGACCGCACGACTGGTTGAAGAAGCCGGGGTGAGGCCGGTGACCGAGGCCTCCGTCGGCGTCGAGCTGTCACGCCGGCGGTCCGACGACGGCCGGACCTTCCTGTTTGCCATCAACCACAGCACCGAGGACGCCACCGTCAAGGCCGACGGCGAGGACCTCCTCAGCGGGGCCCGCTTCAGTGGAGTGGTTCCCGCCGGCGACGTCGCAGTCATCGCCGAAAGCTGACCGGCACGCAAAAGATCGTGCCCCGGACGGATCACGAATGATCAGCCCGGGGCACGGTTCCTGCTGCGACGTTGCTAACTGATGGCGGACTTCATTTCGTCCACTGCCTTCTTGCCTGCTTCTTCTGCCGAAAGCCTGTCGAACATGACTTCCGAGGTGTAGCGCTTGATGATTTCCTGGATGGCACCTGCACCCTTCGGCGGAGCCGCCGGCGCATCACCGAGCTCGTCCTTGATGGCGCTGATGAAGTCAACCACCTTGACGTCTGCCTTGGCCAGCTTGGGCGCGATAGCCTCCCGGACCTCGGAGTTCGGGTAGACGCCGCGGTCAGCGAGGAGGATCTCGCCGGCCTTGACGTTGTTGGTCAGGAAGTCGATGAACTTGGCGGCTTCTTCAGGGTGCTTGGTCCGTGAGGACGCCGACCAGAACTGTGAGGCCTTATACCAAAGCCCGGCATCGTCAGCCTTGCCCGTCTTGGACGGGAACCGGAGGATCTGGAGTTCGCCGCCCGCTGCCTTCTCAAGGGCGGGGAGCTGGTTGGACCACCAGAACGCCATACCGTTCTTGCCGGTTGCCAGCCCGCTCTGGTCGAGCGGCGCAGCTTCCGCTTCAACGATTTCCGACGCCGACGGGACTGCCTTCTTCTCGCTCATCTCCTTGAGGAATTCCCAGTAGCCCTTGATGTCATTGGGCTCGAAGCCAAGCTTGCCGTCCTGGGTGTAGAGCGACTTGCCGTTCTGTCGCAGCCAGACCCCGAGCGAAGCCTCGTCCGTGCCGTAGGCTGCGGCACCGTAAGTGCCCTTGGGAGACTTGGCGGTCACTTCGGCGGCAATGCGCTCGAAGTCTTCCCACGTCCAGGTCTTGTCGTCCGGGAGTTGGACGCCGGCTGCCTGGAAGACTGCCGGGTTCGCGAGAATTGTCGCTGCATTGATGCCGGCCGCGATGCCCGTGAGGCCCTTCTCGCCCTTGCCTGCGTTCAGCGCAGCTTCATCGAGTTTGGAGGTATCGATGTCGTACTTGGAGAGGTCGAGCAAGGCGCCTCGGGTGGAGTATTCGGTGATGTACTTTTCGTCCATCTGAATGATGTCCGGAGCGTCGTTGGCAGCGACCTGCGTCGCGAGCTTGTCCCAGTATCCGGACCAGTCGCCAAACTCAGCCTTGACGGTGATGTTGGGGTTCTCGGCTTCGAACGCCTTGATGGCTTCCTGCGTCAGCTGGGCCCTCTTGTCTCCACCCCACCAGGAGAAGCGGAGCTCCACTTTGCCGTCGGCACTCTTGGGTTCCGAACCTCCGCCACAGGCGGTAAGTGCAAGGACCGCGGCGGCCGTAGCGGCGATCAGGGCAGAGGCACGGAGCTTGCGCTTGGTGCGTTTGGCCTTGGCCACCAAGGGTCCTCCTGTTGACGTTGCTGCTGCGGGGGCGACTGCTTCACCCTCTGGATGTACGGGCACTGATGTCTCCGATCTTCGTTGATCCTGATGCGATGGAAAGACTGAGAAAGCGTTTTCTTGTTTGGTATTTATGGTACAAGTCACATTCTTGTATGACAAGATGTCATTTTGTTCGTGTCCGGGACGTCCGACGGCGGCCACTCACTCGGAGGGGGCCGCCCCCTCCGGACGGAGACCGGCACGTCTACTTGATACCGGTGGTGGCGATGCCCTTGATGAGGAACCTCTGGCCGAAGAGGAACACCAGGAAGACCGGCAGCAGGGACACGATGGACATCGCGAACAGCGATCCCCAGCTGGTGGCCGACTGCGAATCGACAAAGGCACGAAGGGCGACGGGAACTGTGAACATGTCCGGGTCCGTCAGGTAGATCAGGGCCCCGAAGAAGTCGTTCCAGGTCCAGATGAAGGTGAAGATGGTGGTGGTGGCCAAGGCCGGGACCATCAGCGGAAGGATGACCCGGAGGAAGATCCTGGGGTGCCCTGCGCCGTCAATGCGCGCTGCTTCATCAAGGTCCTTCGGAATGCCGCGGATGAACTGGACCATCAGGAACACGAAGAACGCATCCGTGGCGAGCAGCTTGGGCACAATCAGCGGCCAGAAAGTATTTACCCAGCCGATCTGCGAGAACAGGATGTACTGCGGAACGATCACCACGTGGAACGGCAGCATGATGGTCAGCAGCATGATGCCGAAGAACAGCTTCTTGCCGGTGAACTGCAGCCGGGCGAACGCATAGGCAGCCATGGAACAGGAAACCAGGTTGCCAACAATCGAGCCCAGGACCACGATCGCCGAGTTGATCATGTAATGACCGAACGGGTGGGTCAGCGCCGACCAACCATCCGTGTAGTTGCTCATTTCAAGGTTGTTCAGCCACAGTCCGGGCTCACGGAAGATGAGGTCATTCGGCCGCAGGGAAGAGATCACCATCCACAGCAGGGGGTAGATCATCACGCCGCCCACAATGATGAGGATCGCGTGCTTGATCAGGCCTTTGACGCGGGCACTGCGGCTGAAAGCCAGGCTTCCGCGGGATTCACGCCGGCGTGGGTTCTTCCCGGACTTTTCGGCGGAACCGCCATTAGCGGCGGGGAGGGTCTGGAGTTTAGTCATCGTAGAACACCCAATACTTTGAGGCGATGAAGTTGATGGCAGTGAAGACACCGATGATGACCAGCAGGAACCAGGCCATCGCTGAGGCGTAGCCCATATCAAACTGGCCGAAGCCCTTTTGGTAGAGGTACAGGGTGAAGAACATGGTGGAGTCGGACGGTCCGCCGTTGCCGCCGGAGACGATGAACGCCTGGGTGAACGACTGGAACGAACCGATGATCTGCAGCACCAGGTTGAAGAAGATGATGGGGCTCAGCATGGGCAGGGTGATCCGCCAGAACTGCTGGAGCGTGGTGGCCCCATCCACCTTGGCTGCCTCGTAGTACATCACCGGAATCTGCCGCAGCCCGGCCAGGAAGATGATCATGGGGCTGCCGAAGGTCCACACGTGGAGCAGGATGATCGAGCCGAGAGCGGTATTGGGATCCGAGATCCAGCCCGGCCCTTCTATTCCGATCATCGCCAGGACCTGGTTCACCAGACCGGTGGTGCCGAAGATCTGCTTCCAGAGGATGGCAACAGCCACGGAGCCGCCCAGCAGGGAGGGCAAGTAGAAGATGGAACGGTAGAACGGCAAACCGCGAAGGCCCTTGTCCAGGACGAGGGCGATCACCAAGGCAACCGCCAGCTGCAGAGGTACGCCGACCAGCACGTAGGTGAACGTGACCCGTAGCGAGTTGTGCAACCGGGCATCGCCGAACATTCGGACGAAGTTGTCCAGGCCCACCCATTCCGGGGGCTGGAGGAGGTTGTAGTCCGTGAAGGACAGGTAGAGCGACATGAGCATGGGCCCCACCGTGATGACCGCCAGGCCAAGCAGCCACGGAAGGAGAAAGACGTAGGCGGCCTTGTTGTCGCGCCCGTTTGCCTTCTTCTCTTCCTTGGTCATGGGGCCCTTGCGGCGCGTCATGGTTGAGAGTTCGCCAATAGCGCTCATTGCTTCCCCCTCGCCGTCCCGCGGGCGCCTTGCGGCGTCCCCGCGTATTCGTATGCGGCCATGTGGTCTCCTTTGGTCATCGTGGCCATCCACGGAGTACGAGTGTGGTTGGTGTTTGCCTGCCGGGACGTCGCCGATGCTCTGGCGCTACCCCTTCGAAGTGCCAGGATGCGGGTCCCGGTTTCAGCGGCTCCGTACCAAAGTAAACGTTTTCTTGACCCATGTACAGCCTTTTGCTAATTTTTGAGAAAGCGTTTTCTTGCGAACTCGCCCAATACGGTTTTCCACGCTGAAGAAGCCCGGCGTGCGCATTCGCATACCCTCCGCATCGACAAGGCAGGACACCATTGTTTCCCACCGACCCCGCCTGCCATGACCCGAACTGACGTGGCAGGGCCATCCACCCGCCCCACCGCGCTGGGTGGTTACGAAGACTGGCCCGTCTACCTGGCATCCCATCGCCATGAGGCGGACTCCCCGGAGCGCAGGGACCTGGCCGATATCTTGGGCGTGCCCGCAATGGCTTCGGGCATTTCGTACACGACTCACCGGGAGACGGAGCACGACGGCGTCATCACCTCTTCGCTGTCCTGGCAGTTGGGCTTCGGGCCCCGGACAGCCGCTTGGTTCGTGCGCCCTGCACAAGTTACCGGCCCGCTTCCGGCCGTGCTCGCCCTGCACTGCCATGGCGGGATCAAGTTCTACGGCGCCGAGCGATTGGTGGCCCTCCAAAATCAGCCCGGTCAGCCCGCCGGTCACGACGCCGGGATCCCGCCTCTGGAAATCCGGGCCAGTCTTTACGGCGGGCGGGCACTCGCTACGTGGCTGGCACAGCAGGGTTTCGCTGTCCTGGCCCACGACGCTTTCATGTGGGGCAGCCGCCGGTTCGTCCTGGATCCCCTGCCGCGGCGGGCGGCTACCGCAGTTGACGGCCAGCAGGCACTCTGGCGGGAGGCCGGCGTCGAACCTTCCGCGCAGCAACGCTACGACGCTGCGGCGGCGGTCCATGAGGAAACCGTGGCGAAAGCGGCGGCACTCATGGGAACCACCATTGCCGGGACCGTTGCCCACGACGATCTGGCGGCGTTGGGAATCCTCGCCACGCTGCCCGGGGTGGACCGGGACCGGATAGCCTGCCTCGGGTTTTCAGGCGGGGGCGGCCGGGCCTTGATGCTTGCTGCCCTGAGCCCTGTGATCCGCAGCTATGTGGTGACGTGCATGATGACTACCTTCGCCTCGCTGCTGCCGGCGTACCTGGATGCGCACTCGTGGTTGCTGCACTCCCCCGGCCTCGCCAAGCTCGGGGACTGGCCGGACCTGGCCACGCGGTCCCCGGCCCGGGTGCTGGTCCAGTACGCAATGGCTGATGCCCTCTTCCCCGAGCAGGGAATGCGCGACGCCCACGCCCACCTGTCCCGGCAACTGCCGCGCGGTCTTTACACCGGCAGCTTCTGGCAGGAACCACACGTTTTCACCCCGGCCATGCAGGAGGAGGCGGCAGCGTTCCTCGCCACCTCCCTGCAGCCCCGGCACCGCATCAATTCACCCTTACCGGACCGCACTAGGACAGACTCATGACCCAACCCTCAACCACCGTCACAGTGGACGCCCGCCCCCGGCTTCCCCGCATCGCATTGGTGGGTGTGCACGGCTTCGGCGAAAGGCACCTGGAAAACCTTGGGCGCCTGGGCGCTGACGGCGTCCTTGAACTGGTGGCCGTCGCCGATCCGCTGCCGCCGGCCGACGGAACTGTCGGCCCCGAAGTGGAAGTTTTCGCTTCCCTCGACGAGCTCCTCGCAGCAGGGACGGCCCCCGATGTCGTCATCGTTTCCACGCCGATCCAGACGCACGCGCCCCTGGCACTCGCTGCCCTCCAGGCCGGGGCCAATGTGTATCTGGAAAAGCCGCCCGTGGCGTCCATGGCGCAATACGAGGAAGTGATGGCAGCTGCGGCGAGCGCCGGACGACTGGTGCAAGTGGGGTTCCAGAGCCTGGGTTCAGAAGCCCTTCCCGCGATCGAAGCCCTGGTGGCATCCGGCGGAATCGGCGAGGTCCGGGGCATCAGTGCCACGGGGTTGTGGCTGCGGAACAAGGCATACTTCAAGCGTTCCCGCTGGGCGGGCAAGCGCAGCCTCAACGGAACGGACGTGGTGGACGGCGTGGCCACCAATGCCCTGGCTCACGCCGTGGCAACCGGGCTGCGACTTGCAGGTGCCCGGACCGTGGCCGATGTGCAGTCCGTGGACACGGACCTCTACAGGGCAAACGACACCGAAAGCGACGACACCTCCGTAGTCCGGGTGCGGACAACGGACGGCACTGTGCTGACCTGCGCACTGACGCTTTGCGCACCCGTACAGTCCGAGCCGTCGGTCACCGTGTTCGGCACACTGGGCCAGCTCACGCTCTCCTACACGGAAGACCGCGTGGAGATCACCACCGCAGAGGGGGTCCGGACCGAAACCTTCGGCCGTGCCGACCTGCTGGAGAACCTGTTGGGTGCACGGAGCGAAGCGGAACTGCTCAGCCCCCTCAGCGGCGCCGGCGCATACATGGCGGTCCTCGAGGCCATCCGCACTGCCGAATCGGCACGGCCGATACACCCGGACCGGGTGACATGGGAGGGCGACGGCGATGACGCCCACCCCGTAGTCCACGACATTGAATCCCTGATCCAACGGGCAGCACTGGGCCAATCAACCTTCGCGGAGCTCGGCGCTCCATGGACTGTGTCCGGTGGGCCCACGCTCGAGATCAACGGAACCCCTGTTGCGACCCTCCGGGACGGGTCCCTCATCCGGGCAACATCTTCGCCGCGTCCGTACCTCCACCCTGTGCGAACCCTGGCCGGAACCGTCGTGACCGATCACATCCCGGAGGACCACGTGTGGCACCTGGGAGCGGGCGTGGCCCTCCAGGACGTGGATGGCGTCAACTTCTGGGGAGGCAGGACCTACACCCGTGATGCCGGAGCCTATGTCTGGCGGAAGGACCACGGCAGGATCGTCCTTGATTCCGCGGAACAGGGCGACGGGTACAGGCAGGAGCAGCTGAGCTGGGTAGGACCCGACGGATCACCTGTGCTCCGCGAGCAGCGCAGGTGGCGCTGGGCCGCCGTCGGGAATTCCGCGTGGAAACTGACGCTGGACTTCACACTGGAGTCCGCCACCGGCCGTCCTGTGCTGCTGGGCAGCCCGGGTTCCAACGGGCGGCCACAGGGCGGTTACGGCGGCTTCTTCTGGCGTTTGCCGAAGGTTGGCGATGCCACCATCTGGACCCCGGAAGCCCGGGGCGAGGACGCCGTGCACGGCAGTGTTACACCGTGGCTGGCGTGGTCGGGAACTTTCGACGCCGGGACCTCCGGCGCGGCGCAGGCCACGGGCGATCCCGGGCTGGGACACCCCGCCACACTCGTCTTTCTGGCCGCTCCGCAGGCTCCGGACCCTTGGTTCGTCCGGCACGCCGGCTATCCCGGCGTCGGGCTCTCCCTGGCGTGGGACCGGCCCGTGGCGACGAAGCCCGGCCGCCCGGTCCACCGGAGAGTGACAGTACTTATCGCGGACGGGTTCCTCGCGACACAGGACATCGAACAACTCATCACCACTTTGGGGGAACAGTCATGACCATACCTACTCAATCCGCTGCGGTTCCGGCAACGACAGCTCCGGGAAACGTTGCAGACCGTGCCGTGAAGCGTCGTCGTGTCCTGGACATACTGGACAAAGCGGGCCACGACTCATTGCTGCTCACGTCCAACACCGCCCTCACCTGGTACCTGGACGGCAGCCGGGTGCACATCAGCCTGGCAGGAGACCCCATTGCGGCCCTCCTGGTGGACCGCAGCGGCGACCACCTGGTCACGTTCAACAACGAGGCCGCGCGGATAGCTGCCGAAGAATTGCCAGCGGGCGTCAGCCTGGACACTGTGCCGTGGCACGGGCAGTTGCATGCGGCAGCGGCGGCCCTGGCCCTCGACGGCAACCCGCTGGTGGAAGCAGCCGTCACCGCGGAGCTGCGGGCTGCCCGCCAGCAGTTGCTCCCCGCCGAAACAGCCCGGTACTCCGAGCTTTCGGTCGATGCGGCGCGGGCGATGACCGACGTCCTGACGGCCGCAACCCCTGAAACAACGGAATTCGAACTGGTCTCGCAGCTGGCCGCCCGCATTGTGTCAGTGGGCGCCGAGCCACTGGTCCTCCTCTGCAACGGTGCCGGCCGCAGCGACTTCCGGCATCCTCTGGCCACCCACTCTCCGATCGGCCGCCGTGCCATGGCCGTGGTGTGCGCACGCCGGAACGGCCTGGTTGCCAACGTGACCCGGTGGGTGGCTTTCGACGCGGGCACTCCTCAGGAGCTCGACGCCGAGGCCCGCATCGCAGAAGTGGAGGCCGACATTTTCCGGGCCACGGTCCCGGGAGCACGGCTCAACGAGGTCTTCACCGGGATCAAGGCAGCTTACGCCCGCCACGGATTCGGTGATGATCAGTGGACGCTTCACCACCAGGGTGGTCCCGCAGGCTACGCGGGCCGCGACCCCCGGGTCACCGCAGAGGTCACGGACACCATCGTCCTCAACCAGCCCTTCACGTGGAACCCATCCGGGCCCGGAGTGAAGATCGAGGACACCGTGCTGCTCACGGATTCCCGCCTGCGCGTCCTGACCGTAGACGAGCGGTGGCCGACCACCGACGTGGACGGCCGCCGTCGTCCCCTGACCCTGCGTCCCTGACCCGGCTTCGCTGACCCTGCGCCCCTGACCCTGCAGGTAACGCGAAAAGGGGCGGGGTCACCGTGATGGTGACCCCGCCCCTTTCGTGTTGGGTGCGTTAGCCGAGCGTCAGGACGCCGTCCACGCGCCGCGGGATCCCCAGCGGGTTGGAGTCGTGCAGCGCCGGGTGCAGCACGCTCTCCGGCGCGTCCTGGTAGGCCACGGGGCGCTGGAAGCGGCGGACTGCAGTGGCGCCCACGGACGTGAACAAGGAGGTCGTGGCCGGGTAGGGGCCGCCGTGTTGCTGGGCCCAGTTCACGGCCACCCCCGTGGGCCAACCGTCGAACAGGACCCTGCCGGCCAAAGTGCTCAGCTGCTCCACCAGTGCAGAAACGTCCTCGCCGGGTTGTGCGTGCACAGTGCCCGTGAGGCTTCCGGGAACCTTGGCGAGCGCGGCGGACAGTTCGTCCTGGGAGGTGTACTCGATCAGCAGCGTGGTGGGGCCGAAGCATTCCTCCAGCAACTCATCAGGGCGTTCCAGCACATTTGCGGCGCTGGTGGAGAACACCACAGGCGCAGCGCCGTCCGCCAGGCTGTCCTGCTCCACCGTGCCGCTGACGACGGCGACTCCCGGCTGCTCAGCAACGTTGCGCAGCCCGTCCGGATAGGCTTCCGCGATGCGCTCGGTCAGCATGGCGGCTGTCGGCTTGTCCTTGCTGGCCTCGGCAAGGTGCGATGCGAAGTCCGATCCCGCCGGGATGAACACCAGTCCGGGCTTGGTGCAGAACTGGCCGGCGCCCTGGGTAAAGGAACCTGCCAGGCCTGCCGCTAGCTGCTGACCGCGTTCGGCGAGCGCGTCCGCAGTGATGACCACCGGGTTCAAGCTGCCCAGTTCACCGTAGAACGGGATGGGCTCCGGGCGGGAGGTCGCGAGATCGAACAGCGCCCGGCCGCCGGGGATGGAGCCGGTGAAGCCTACTGCCTTGATGGCCGGGTCCTGGACCAGTGCCGTGCCGGCTTCACGTCCGCTGACCAGCGCGAAGATTCCATCCGGGGCTCCGGCCTTGGCCAGCGCCTCGGTGACGATTTCCGCGGTCCTCTGGGACAGCCGAAGGTGGCCCGAGTGTGCTTTGACGACCACCGGGCAGCCAACAGCCAGCGCGGACGCTGTATCGCCGCCCGCCACGGAGAACGCGAACGGGAAGTTCGATGCCGAGAACACGGCCACGGGACCGATCGGCCGCAGTATGCGGCGCAGGTCTGGCTTGGGCGGGGTGGCGGACGGGTCAGCGTGGTCGATGACGGCTTCGAGGTACGAGCCTTCAGTGATGACGTTGGCGAACAGGCGCAGCTGCCCGCTGGTCCTCGCCACCTCGCCCGTGAGCCGGACGGTCCCGAGGCTTGTTTCAGAGTCGGCGATTGCTACCAGTTCGGTGACGTTGGCGTCCAAAGCGTCGGCGACGGCGGTCAGCCAGGCCGCGCGTTCGGCGTCGGAAGCTGCTGCGGTCACCTTCGCCGCTGCCGTGGCTGCGGCCGTGACGGCGGTCAGGTCAAGAGTTGCTGTACGCAATGCGGTTTCCTTTGCTTTCGGGGGCTGAAGTGTCAGTGGCTTGCGTCGGCGGCCATGCCCCGGCGAACTCGAAGCCGAGACCGGGCAGGCCGGCTGAACTAAGCCTGATGGTGCCTGTCGTGTTGCTGATCCGCACCGGGGAAGGTCCGGCCAGGATCCCGAGTTGGCCGAACGAGGCATCCTCCACGTCCTCCACGCTGACCGGCTCAGCCAAGGTGAGCGCCAACTGTCCGGAGAGCTCCGGTAGCAAGTGCGGTGCCACCCTGATGCTGTGGGTGCGGGCCAACTCCACGATCCTGCGGAATGGGGTGATGCCGCCCACCCGGACAATGTTGGGCTGGATGATGTCCACGGCTTCCGCTTCGATGAAGTCACGGAAGCGGTAGATGGTGTGGACGTTCTCACCCAGGGCAATGGGAACCGGCGAGTGCTTGCGCAGGCGCCGGTATGCCCAGAGGTCGTCGGCACGAATCGGTTCTTCCAGCCACTCCAGTCCGTACTCCCCCAAAACATCCAAGGCACGGAACGTGTGGGCGAGGTCCCAACGCTGGTTGGCGTCGATCATGAGCAGCCGGTCAGGGCCGATCACCTGGCGCACTGCGGCAACGCGCTCGGCATCCTCCCTGAGCTCGGGCTTGCCCACTTTGATCTTCACCGCGTTGTGTCCGGCAGCAACCCACCGCTGGGCTTGCTCCACGAGCTGTTCCAGGGTGTAGTGCAGGTTCACTCCGGAGCCGTACACCTCCACGGATTCCTGGCGCCGGCCCAGGAGCCCCGTGACAGACGTTCCCGCCTGGCGTGCTTTCAAGTCCCACAGGGCAAGGTCCACGCCCGCCATGGCGATGGTGGTCAGCCCTCCCCCGCCCGCTTCATGCAGCCGCTTCCACAGCTGGTCCCACACAATCTCCGGGTTCGCCTCGACGCCCCGGATGAAGGGGGCGATGTCGTGGTCCAGGAGGGCCTTCACTGCCTGGGGACCGATGGTCGGTGTCCATGAGAAGCCGTGGCCCGTGCCGCCGTCGTCCGTGGTCAGTTCGGTGACAATCACGTGGTTCTCGGGCGCCTCCGCGCCCCAACTGCGTAGCAGCGGCACCGTGATCAGCCGGGTGCTGAGGCCCGTAATGCGGGCGGTCATCAGCTGCCGGCCAGCTCGTGGCCCTTGGCCAGGATGGCCTTGAGTTCCAGGAGCTGTTCCTCGCTGGGATCAACCAACGGCGGACGGACCGGGCCAACGGGCAATCCGGCGAGCCTCAGGCCGGCCTTGATAAGGGAGACGCCAAAGCCGGGGGTCTGGTCGCGCAGGCGGACCAGCGGCGCATAGAAGCCCTCAAGCAGCGCGTGACGGCGTTCTTCGTCACCTGAGATGTAGGCGTCGTAGTAGGCCTTGGCGATTTCGGGGGCCATGGCGAACGCTGCCGACGAGTACAGCGGGATGCCCAGGCCACGGTAGGCACCCTGGGTCAGTTCCGCCGTGAGGAGGCCGTTGAAGAGCGCGAAGTCCTTACGCCCGCTCGCGTTGATGGCCGAGACAATTTCCTGGGCCAGCCCCACGTCCCCGATGCCGTCCTTGAAGCCGACTACCTTCGGGTTTGCGGTGAGGCGGGTGATCGCTTCGGCCGTGAACTTCGCGGTACCGCGGTGGTAGACGATCACGGGCAGGCTGCTCGCCGCAGCGATGGCCTCAACGTAGGCCACCACGCCGTCGGTGGGGCCGGTCACCAGGTAGGGCGGGAGCACCAGGAGGGCGTCCGCGCCGGCTTCCTCGGCCACCTTGGCAGCGGCAATGGCATGGCCCAGCGGGCCGCCGGCACCGGAGACCACGGGAACGGCACCCGCAACGGCCTCGACGGCGGCAGTCACCACGGTGCGGATCTCATCGAGGGAAAGCGCATGGAACTCGCCGGTGCCGCACGCCGGGAAGACGCCGCCCGGACCGAACGGGAGCCGTGAACTGATGTGTTCCTTCAGCAGGGCAACATCAACGCTGCCGTCTTCGTCGAAGGGGGTGACGGGGAAGAACAGTACGCCGTCGAAATTCATGGTGTCTCCTTGGTTGCTCCCGCCGGGACCAGGCCGGCGGTGATCTCGTCATTGAGTGGTGCTCGGTTTGCGGCAGTGTCGGGGCCTTCGTAGGGCGGGGTGAGTTCGGTGCGCCAGGTGCGCTTCGGTTCCCAGCCCAAAAGGTCGCGGGCTTTGTCGATGGAGAACGCCGGGCTGGTGCCGGTCAAGTGTTGGGTCAGCGGGCCGCTGCCCGGCAGGAAGCGTGGGAACAGTTCCGCCAAGGGCCCTGTAGCCAGGGCATCCTTGGCGCCCACGAAGAACACCTCGCCGTTTGGGATGGAGTCCATCCTGTCCAGGAGAACGTCCAGGAAGTCGGCGACATCCCGGGCGTCCACGTAGTTGAACAGGGCCGGAGCGGACAGCGCGGGATCGTCCAGGCGTTCGCGGACTGTGTGGCCTTGCTGCGTGGGCGCTCCTTCCCATTCCTCCGGGGAGATCACGAAGCACGGACGGAAGGCCGCGTACCGGAGCTTGTCGCCCTGCGCCGCTGCGAACATCTGCACCGTTTGCTCGGCGATCAACTTGGACAGCGCGTAGGCGTTCCATGGCTTGGGCGGCGTCCGCTCGTCCAGGGGGAACGACGGCGGCAGCCACCCGGCCGGCGAGCCGTAGCCCAGGGCCGTGGGGCTGCTTGCTGTCACGATCTTCGGGACACCGGCGTCGGTGGCCGCGCTGATCACCGCGTAGGCGAGCCGCGTGTTCGTGCTGAAGATGACGTCCTCGGGTGCGCTGAAGGGTACGGCGATAGCAGCGAGGTGGATGACGGCGTCGGGCCCTGTTTCCCGGATCAGGCGTTCTGCCTCACCCGGCGCAAGAAGGTCTGCGGTGTATTGCCCGGCTCCGGCCGGCAGCTGTTCCGCCGGGATGGCGTCCCGGTCAACGGAAATCACCTCGTGGCCTGCTTCGGCGAGACCGGCCACAACGCTGCGGCCGAGCCTGCCGGAACCACCGGTGACGAAAATCCTGCTCATGATCTGTTCCTTGCGTTGGTAGGTGAACCGGTCAGGCCTGGCTGCGGCTGAGGTCAGCCCCAAGGCCAAGCTCGCTGATACGGACTGGAAGGTCTGTGTCCAGGGACTGGTTGCCGGCGATTCCCACGGACACCGAGCGAAGCCCGTCGATGTAGCCGGACGGGCGGCCCAGCGGGTCCTCGCCGGGACCGTTGAACAGGTCCGAGAGCAGCAGGTTGTCGCCGCCACCGTGACCACCCTCGCCATTGATGATGGGGACCTCGTAGGCAGCTTCCCAGTGTCGTTGGACAACCAGGCGCTCACCGTTACGGCGGACTGCGTCCTCTTCCTCGATGGGTGTCGCGCTCGGGTCAACCACAGTCTTCTTGTCGGTGCTGGAC
This sequence comes from Paenarthrobacter sp. C1, assembly GCF_049315185.1. Lineage (NCBI taxonomy): Bacteria > Bacillati > Actinomycetota > Actinomycetes > Micrococcales > Micrococcaceae > Paenarthrobacter > Paenarthrobacter sp. C1. Next base: position 3,826,957 of record NZ_CP186052.1, read on the forward strand.
TCAACCGCGGCTCGTTCCACCACTTCGAGTTCCGCCCGGCCTTCAGTGCCGTTGACGGTGACGCGGTAGCCTTCCCACGGGCTGTGGGCGTTCAGCGAGTAGCTGAGTGTGGGGCCGCCCTGGTAGTCCACCACCAGTGCGAGGTTGTCTTCGATGGTGATGCCTTCGGTGAAGACGTCCTGGTCGCGGAGGTAGCCGTCAAACTTTTCGTTGTCGTAGTACAGGGCCTTCAGGCGTTCGTCCTCGCGCATGTCCAGACGGAAGGGGTCATGCTCGAGGCCATCAACGGTGCCACGCTCGGGACGGGAGCCCAAGCCACGCTCGGCAGCATTCTTGTCGCCGTAGAAGCGCAGGCCACCGGATGCGAACACGCGCTCGGGAACGTCGTTGATCCACCAGTTGACGAGGTCGAAGTGGTGCGAGGCCTTGTGGATCAGCAGGCCCCCGGAGTTCTTCTTTTCACGGTGCCAGCGGCGGAAGTAGTCAGCGCCGTGCACGGTGTCCAGGACCCAGCTGAAGTCGATGGACGTGACCTTGCCGATCACCCCGTTCTGGATGACTTCCTTGAGCGCGCTGTTTCGCGGCGAGTAGCGGTAGTTGAACGTGACCACCACGTTGCGGCCGGTCTTTGCGACCGCCTCCGTGATGCGGCGGCAGCCCTCAACGTCGATGGTCAGCGGCTTTTCAACCACGACGTCGGCACCGGCCTCAAGTGCCTCGACGATGTAGTCCGCGTGGGTGTAATCGGGTGTGGTGACAATGACTCGTTCGATGCCGTTGGCCTGGATGAAGCCGGTCAGCTCGCCCGGCTCGAAGGACGCCACCGGCTGTGTTCCACCGAGTTCCTTGATGAGCTCCCGATAAAAGTCCACCCGGCCCTGGTTGACGTCCGAAAGGGCAATGAGTTCGGCGACATCCTCGTGTTGTCCGTAAATGGCCCGGATGTACATTTCCGAGCGTCCGCCGGTTCCAATCAGGGCGATCCTGGTCCGTTGGCGGCTGTCTGTCCGGGTTGCCGTTTCCGCTTCCGGGGTACGGGTCTCGGCTGAGTCGACGTTGACCATGTGAATGCCCCTTTCAAAAGGCAGGAGTGAACCGTTTGACGGCCCGGGTTCGTGTGGAAGAATAACTGAGAAAGCGTTTTCTCGGAGGGATATAAGCTTTCTATCAAGACTCAGGTGGTCACGTCAACCACTGCTCCAACGACGGAGCACACGCGCGGCAGGCAAAAGGGAAGGGGCCACATGGCACGCAGGAACACCAACAGGCGCGTTGGGATTGCCGACGTCGCGGAGAAGGCCGGCGTTTCGCACGCCACGGTTTCACGCGTCATGAACGGTAACGCCGCGGTTGATCCCGGCATCGCCGCTCGGGTCCGTGCGGCTGCGGCCGAGCTCAAGTACCAACCCAACCCCGTGGGCCGAAGCCTGGCACTCGGGAAAACCGACACCATCGGCATTGTGGTCCCGGACCTGGCGAACCCCACCTTCCAGGCCATCCTGCGCGGACTCAGCATCGCAGCAGCCCAGGATGGGTACCGTGTCCTCATTGCCGACTCTTCGGAAGTCACCAGCGAAGAAGCGATCCTGGCCGGCGAGGCCCGGCGGCGCTGTGATGGCGTTGTCCTGTGCGCGCCCCGCATGGGCGATGCCGAACTTGAGGAACTGGCACCCACCCTGCACCCGCTGGTACTCATCAACCGGACCACTTTTGCCACCAACACTCCGAGCCTGAGCGTGGACTATGGCCAGGGCATCCAGGAACTGGCGCAGCACCTGGTATCCCTGGGTCACCGCAGGCTGGTATTCCTTTCCGGGCCCGAGCACAGCGCTTCAAACCGGCAGCGGCTGGTGGGTTTGGACCAGTTCCGGAAGGAGCACCCGGAGATCGAACTGCAGATGCTCCCAGGAGGTTCGAACTTCGATTCGGGCCACGAATCCACGGATGCCATCATCGCCAGCGGCGCCACGGGCATCCTGGCCTTCAACGACCTCGTAGCCATGGGCCTGCTCAGTGGCTTGCACGAGCGCGGAATCCGCATCCCGGAGGACATTTCGGTCACCGGCTTCGATGACATTCCGTTTGCAAAATACACCACACCCCCGCTCACGACTGCGGCCGTGCCCATCAACGAACTCGGGAGCCTGGCCTGGCGGAGGATGCGCGAACAGATCCAGCAGGCCGGCGATGCCCCCGTCCAGGCTCAGGACGAATTCTCGCCCAGGGTCGAGATCCGGAAGAGCACCGCAGCCCCTGCCCTCAAGCCCGCTTAGAAAGCAACGCGGGGTCACTTATGGCCCTTTCGGGGGGCTTCTATGGGCCATAAGTGACCCCGCGTTGCTCTATGACCCGTGGGACGAGCCCACTCCGGCTTCTTTGTAGAAGCCTTGGATGTGGGCCGCCACCAGCGCAGCCGCCGTGCCGCCGTCGTTGTTGTTCACCGCGGCGAGGATGGCGCGGTGTTCCGCCCTCAGCCTGGCGCACGTGGCACTCCAGTCGGGCAGGTTCCCTGTCAGCTCACCCGCATAGTTTTCGATCGCGCCCCGCAGCGACGCCATCATCGCACTGACGACGGCGTTTCCCGCCGCCTCGGCGAGGGCAACGTGGAAGCGGGCGTCGAGAGCCAGGAACGCGTCGATATCCTGCTCGGAATCCATCTGATCCAGCAGACCTGCGGCCTCCTCCAGCGCCGGAACACCCGTCTTGGCGCGCTCCGCCGCCCAGGATTCCAGAAGGACCCGCGTCTCCACGATATCGGCCACGGGAAGATGGCGCGTGGCCACATGAAGCCGGAGGGTGGATCCCAGCGCAGAGCCCGGTTCCGCGATGACCACGGTCCCGGCGTCCTTCCCCGAACCAACGCCCGCGCGGACCACACCCATTGCTTCGAGAATCCTGACTGCTTCCCGGACGGAAGTCCGGGACACCTGCAGCTGCTCCGCCATGGTCCGCTCGCCGGGCAGGCGCCCTCCGAGCGTGAGGTCGCCGTCGGAGAGCTGCTTCTCGATCCATTGCAGGACAAGTTCGTGGGTACGCATAACGGAATACTAGTTGATGTGGTCCGACCACATGGATTACAGTGTGGTTAGACCACAGTGGCAGGACCACAGAATTCAAGGGAGAACCGCATGACCGACACCCTCGATCCCAAGATCACCGCCGCCCCCGCAAATGCCGGGAGCGACGAAAACGTGAGCCGCCCGCCCCAGCCGCGACCCGCCGTCGTGCAGCCTCCGGCACTGAAGCGCCGCATCCCCAAAGTCTCGGACCTTGCCCCGCTGATGCAGTTCAAGAAGCCGGAATTCAGCAAGACCGCACGGCTGAAGCGCGCCAGCACCATCTGGGAATTGCGGGACATCGCCAAGCGCCGCACTCCGAAGGCTCCATTTGACTACACCGACGGTGCCGCCGAAGAAGAAATCACGCTGCGCCGGGCACGCCAGGCTTTCCAAGACATCGAGTTCCGCCCGGGCATCCTCCGCGACGTATCGCGGATCGATCTCCGCACGGACATTCTCGGCAAGGAATCACGCCTCCCCTTCGGCATCGCACCCACCGGGTTCACGCGCATGATGCAGTCCGAGGGCGAATACGCCGGCTCGCAGGCCGCTGAGGCCGCGGGTATTCCCTACACCTTGTCCACCATGGGCACCGCCTCGATCGAGGATGTCGCCACCGCAGCCCCGAACGGCCGCAACTGGTTCCAGCTTTACCTGTGGACCGACCGCGACCGCTCGCTCGAACTGATCGAACGTGCCGCCAAGGCAGGAAACGACACCCTCATGGTCACCGTGGACACTGCTGTGGCCGGGGCGCGCCTTCGCGATGTCCGCAACGGCATGACCATCCCGCCGGCGCTGACGGTGAAAACGGTCCTGGACGCGTCGTACCGTCCGGCGTGGTGGTTCAACTTCCTCACGCACGAACCCCTCACATTCGCGTCGCTGTCGCGCTACACCGGTACGGTTGCTGACCTCATCAACTCCATGTTCGACCCCACCCTCACCTATGAGGACCTGGACTGGCTCCGTGAAACCTGGAAGGGCAAGCTGGTGGTCAAGGGCATCCAGACCGTTGAAGACGCCCGTAAGGTAGTGGACCACGGCGCCGACGGAATCATCCTGTCCAACCACGGCGGACGGCAACTGGACCGCGCGCCGATCCCCTTCCACCTGCTCCCAGACGTCACCTCGGCATTGAAGGCAGACAACAGCCAGGCCGAAATCATCCTGGACACCGGCATCATGAGCGGCGCCGACATCGTGGCCGCCTTGGCCCTGGGCGCCGACTTCGCACTGATCGGCCGTGCCTACCTTTACGGCCTGATGGCCGGGGGCCGTGAAGGCGTGGACCGGACCATCCAGATCCTGGAGAAGGACATGACCCGGACCATGGCACTCCTGGGCGTCAGTAAGGTCTCGGACCTGAACCCGGACCACGTGCGGCTCCTGCAGCGCTGAGTTCAGCCAAGCACATACCGAGCACAAAGCTGTAGAGGCCGTTTTGAATATTCAAAACGGCCTCTGCTTTTGGATTTGGGGAGGGGCTAGATCAGGCCCTGCGCAAGCATCGCATCGGCTACCTTGACGAAGCCACCGATATTGGCCCCCACCACGTAGTTTCCAGGCGCCCCGTATTCCTCGGCAGTCTCGGCGCAACGGTCATGGATACCCACCATGATCTCGGTGAGGCGCTGCTCGGTGTGCTCGAAAGACCAGGAGTCACGGCTGGCGTTCTGCTGCATTTCCAGCGCGGAGGTCGCAACACCGCCGGCGTTGGCGGCCTTGCCCGGACCGAACAGGATCCCAGCTTCCTGGAACACGGATACGGCCGAACGCGTGGAGGGCATGTTGGCGCCCTCGGCCACGGCGATCAGTCCATTGCTGACCAGCTTGGCTGCGGCCTCGCCGTCGAGTTCATTCTGGGTGGCGCACGGCAGCGCGACAGTACCATTCACATCCCATACGGAACCGCCGGCAACGTGGCTGGCACCCGGCCGCCGGGCAGCGTAATCGGTGAGGCGCCCGCGCTCGACCTCCTTGATCTGGCTCAACAGCGCGACGTCGATCCCCGCCTCGTCCACGATGTAGCCGGCCGAATCGGAGCAGGCCACCACCGTGGCACCGAGGGACTGCGCCTTGGCGATGGCGTGAATGGCGACATTGCCCGACCCGGAGACCACCACACGCTGGCCGTCAAAGGACTGGCCCTTGGTCTTGAGCATCTCCTGGGCGAAAATCACGGTGCCATACCCGGTGGCTTCGGGACGGACCAGGGAACCACCCCAGGAAATGCCCTTACCCGTGAGGACGCCCGATTCGTAGCGGTTGGTGATGCGCTTGTACTGGCCAAAGAGGTAGCCGATTTCGCGGCCACCCACGCCGATATCGCCGGCCGGAACGTCGGTGTACTCGCCGATGTGACGGTATAGCTCCGTCATGAAGGACTGGCAGAAGCGCATGATTTCGGCGTCGGAACGTCCGCGGGGATCGAAGTCCGAGCCGCCTTTGCCGCCGCCGATCGGCATGCCCGTGAGGGCGTTCTTGAAGATCTGCTCGAAACCGAGGAACTTGACGATGCCCAGATACACGGAGGGGTGGAAGCGGAGTCCACCTTTGTAGGGTCCGAGCGCGGAGTTGAACTCCACCCGGAAGCCGCGGTTCACGTGGACGCGTCCGGCGTCGTCGGTCCACGGGACGCGGAAGATGATCTGGCGTTCGGGTTCGCACAGGCGTTCCAGGACGGCACCCTCCAGGAACTCGGGATGACGGTCGTGCACCGGGCCAAGGCTTTCGAAGACCTCACTGACGGCCTGGTGGAATTCCTTCTCCCCCGGGTTCCTCGCCAAAACAGTGTCGCGGACGGCTTCGAGCCTTGAATCCATGCGTCTTCCTAACCTCGGTGCGCCGGCCAGCGGCGGGACGAATCAGTCCCGCCCATGGTTGCACCCGAGGACATAGGATCTCCATCCGGAGCCAATGTGACCCTCCGGATGGAGTTAACACAACCGTAGAAAATCACCGATAAATCAAGGAACGGGAAGGTTAACAAGAACTCACAATGTGACGAGGATCACGTTAGCTGGAGGCTTCTCAGCGTTTGCGGCCGAACTTGGGGAGGTTGGGCAGATTCGGCAGATTGGCCAACAGGTCAGCAGCCTTGGTGGCGGCCCGGCCCACGGTCCGGCCGATTTGCTGGGGAACGGTATCGTCGGATGCCGGATCGAGTGAGACGGGCGTGCCGCTTGCGTGGACCTTCGCGGCTTGGTTGATTGCCTCGGGAAGGGTCGGCGTCTCAACCGGGGCGGCTGTAGGCTCGACGGCAGCCGGCGCAGCGGCAGGCGCGACGGCGGCGGGAACCGAGGGACCGACGTCGAACGTTTCGAGCCAATTGGCGACGCCGGCCAGCGGCTTGGGATTGAGCGCGTAGAAGCGCTTCTGGCCCTGGGCGCGCATGCTGACGAGATCGGCCTCGCGGAGCACCTTCAGATGCTTGGAGATAGTGGGCTGGCTCGCAGCCAGTTCCTCCACCAGTTCGCCTACTGCTTTATCCCCAGAGCGGAGGGAGACCAGGATGTCGCGCCTGGTTGCCTCAGCTATGACGGCAAATACGTCGTCAGTCACCATGCCTTACACCCTAGCGACATATACGCCGATTGGCATCCCTGTTTCGTTGTGATGCGGCGGGTTTCGTTGTGATGCGGCGGCAGTTCGTTGACCCTCCCCATGGCTGGTGCTACAACAGAGTCACGGCCCGTCCGGGCTCCCAGGACCCCGGCCGCCCAGAGCGCGGGGTGAGTGGCAATGACTGACTTCTTTCGGCGGCACATCTTCAACATCATCGCCGCAGTCTTCCTCGCTTTGTTCGTCCTCGTGTGGGCTACTGTGCTGCTGCGGGTCGGGACCTGGGTGCCCACCGGCGGCGCCAAAGCCCCCGAACTCAACGGCGCCCTGGTGACCGCGGCGGGAGTCCTGGCGACCTCGCTGAGTTCCCTGACGGCGTCGGCCTTGGGTTTCACCATCGCCGAAGTCAAGAGCGGGAACCAGAAGGCCGGCGACCCGAATCCCGTGATCCGCCCGTCAGAGGTGGCCATGAAACTCTCTGGCCGGGTGATCTTCGCCATCATGGTCTACATGACCATGGGGATGCTGGTCCTGGTGGTCTGGTTATTCAAAGGACAGGCATCCACGGATCTGATCGGTGCTTTCGCCCTGTCCCTGCTGGGCTGGCTCATCGGCGCAGCGGGAGTGGTCTTCCAAACGGAGAAGACCGAGCCCTAGCCTAAGGCCCCACGAACCGCGCCTTAGTCGAACCACGGATCCAATCCATACAGCGGGAAGATTTCCTTACGGGTCGCTATGACCGTCCGGTCAACCTCGTCCGCGGGATCGTAGCCAACCTCCCAGGAGCGCCACCAGACGTCAACGTCGTCACCCATCGACTCCGGTGCCGTCACTCCGTACGTTTCCTTCACATAGGTCCGCCAGGCTTCCGGCACCGGGGTGCTGAGCGGCACAGGGCGCTGCGTCACCATGCCGATCAGGTGGCTCCACGCGCGCGGCACAACGCCGGTGACGTCGTAGCCGCCTCCCCCGGTGGCGATCCAACGGTTGTCGCAATAGCGGGCAGCAAGACTCGCGACGGCGGAAGCGGCCTCGCGCTGTCCGTCGATACTCAGGTTGAGGTGCGTCAGGGGATCGTTCCGATGCGAGTCGCAGCCGTGCTGGCTCACGATCACCTCAGGTTGGAAGGCTCCCACCAGCTGCGGAACCACAGCATGGAAAGCCCGCAACCAGGCGGCGTCCCCAGTGAACGTCGGAAGCGCAACGTTGACTGCTGTTCCGATCGCGTCCGGCCCACCGGTTTCGTTGGCGAAACCCGTTCCGGGGAACAGCGTGAGGCCTGTTTCGTGGAGGCTGATGGTCATGACGCGGGGGTCGTTCCAGAAAATACCCTGCGTGCCGTCCCCGTGGTGGGCGTCGACGTCGATGCTCACCACGCGCTGCACACCGCCGTCGAGCAGCCGCTGGATGGCCATGGCGACATCGTTGTAAACGCAGAATCCGCTGGCCCGCTCCCGGGCGGCGTGGTGCATGCCGCCGCTGAAGTTCACGGCCCGCACAGCGCGGCCGGAAAGGATGGTGTCAGCCGCCAGAAGCGATCCTCCGGCCAGGCGGGCGCTGGCTTCATGCATTCCTAAAAAGGCGGGGTCGTCTTCGGTGCCCAGGCCACGGTCTTCCTCCGGAGTGGACGGGTCTTCGCTGACGCGGCGAACCGCCGCCACATATCCGGGGCTGTGGACAGAAAGAAGTTCGACGTCGGTCGCCACGTTGGGTGCCTCCACCGCCACATGATGGTGTCCGAAGAGTCCCAACGATTCCGCGAGGCGGGCTGTCAGTTCCAGCCGCTGCGGAGCCATGGGATGGCCCGGACCAAAATTGTAGGCAGTCATGGCTGGATCCCACACCACCGTCGTTGGCAGTGCGGACCGCGTAATGCTGGAAGCAGCTGTTCCAAGCCTGGAGTTCATCCAGAACAGGCTACCTGAGGCTGGAACGCCTCAACGCCCGGTTACGCGCGCGAATAGTGGTTTACTACTCAGGAAAGCTTGTTTCAACCAAGGAAGAACGCCATGTCCCACAGCCAGTCGCGGTCAACGAGCCCGAGCAACTGGCAACCCATTCAGCAGGAACGCGAAGGTCTCTGGATCTTCACGCGCGTGCGTGACTTCATCGACAACATTGCCAACACCTCACCGGCGCGTTTGGCACTGACGGTGTTCGCCGTCGTCATCCTGTTCTTCACTGGATTGCTGTCCCTTCCCGCGGCCTCGACGGAAGGGGTGGTGACGCCACTGCACCAGGCTCTGTTCACTGCCGTATCGAGTGTCTGCGTCACCGGGTTGACTGTGGTTTCCACAGCCACCCATTGGACGTTTTTCGGCCAGCTCGTCATCCTGGTCGGCATCTTCGTTGGAGGCTTGGGCACCCTCACGCTGGCCTCACTCCTGGCCCTCATGGTCAGCAAGCGGCTCGGTGTGCGCGGCAAGCTCATCGCACAGGAAGCCATGAACAACGCAGGCCGCCTCGGTGAGGTGGGTACCCTGCTCCGAATCGTGATCGTGACCTCGGTGGTCATCGAAGGGGCCCTCGCACTGGCGCTCATTCCGCGCTTCATAGTGCTCGGCGAAGACTTCTGGCAAGCGGTGTGGCACGGAGTTTTCTACTCGATCTCTTCTTTCAACAACGCCGGTTTCACGCCCCACTCGGACGGCATCGTGCCCTACGAAACCGACCTCTGGATACTTGTGCCCCTGATGCTCGGGGTCTTCCTCGGCAGCCTGGGCTTCCCGGTAGTGATGGTGCTGCAGCAGAACGGGCTCAACTGGAAGAAATGGAACCTCCACACCAAGCTCACCATCCAGGTTTCCTTTATCCTGCTCGTCGCCGGCACAGTGCTCTGGGCCATGATGGAGTGGGACAACGTGCGGACCATCGCGAACATGGACCTCGGCGACAAGATCACGCATTCGCTCTTTGCGTCCGTAATGACGCGTTCGGGCGGCTTCAACCTGGTGGACCAGAACCACATGGAATCCACCACCATGCTCCTCACCGACGCACTCATGTTTGCCGGCGGAGGGTCCGCCTCCACAGCAGGTGGCATCAAAGTGACCACCATTGCCGTCATGTTCCTTGCCATCATGGCCGAAGCCCGTGGTGACGCCGATGTGAAGGTCTACGGTCGTACCATTCCCCAAGGCACCATGCGTGTGGCCATTTCGGTGATCGTTGCTGGCGCCACCTTGGTATCCGTGGCAGCATTCTTGTTGCTCTCCATCAGCGGAGCGTCGCTGGACCGGGTGCTTTTCGAATCCATCTCCGCCTTCGCCACCGTGGGACTCAGCACCAACCTCAGTGCCGAGCTGCCGCCGTCGGGAGTTTATGTACTGACAGCGCTGATGTTCGCCGGACGCGTCGGCACAGTAACCCTTGCAGCCGGCCTGGCCCTGCGCCAGCGCAGCCAGCTGTTCCACTACCCGGAAGAGAGGCCAATCATTGGCTAACACCACGGGGGCTGCCAACCGCCCCGCACACAATGCCCCAGTGCTGGTCATTGGCCTGGGCCGGTTCGGCTCTGCCACAGCCGAACAATTGGTGAAGCAGGGCCGCGAAGTTTTGGCCATCGAGCGCGACCGCACGCTGGTTCAAAAGTGGGCCCCTGTGCTGACGCACGTTGTGGAGGCCGATGCCACCAACATCGATGCCCTCCGCCAATTGGGTGCCCAGGAGTTCAGCTCCGCCGTAGTGGGCGTGGGCACCTCCATTGAATCGTCCGTGCTCATCACCGTGAACCTCGTGGACCTCGGCATCCAGCACCTCTGGGTCAAGGCCATCACCCCCTCGCACGGCAAGATCCTCACCCGCATCGGCGCCAACCACGTGATCTACCCGGAGGCCGACGCCGGCGTGCGCGCCGCCCACCTGGTATCGGGCAGGATGCTGGACTTCATCGAGTTCGACGACGACTACGCAATCGTCAAGATGTACCCGCCCAAGGAAACGGTTGGCTTCACGCTGGAAGAGTCCAAGGTCCGTTCCAAATACGGTGTGACGATTGTCGGCGTGAAAACCCCCGGCGAGGACTTCACCTACGCCCGGCCGGAAACCAAAGTGTCCGGCCACGACATGTTGATCGTGTCCGGACACGTAGACCTGCTGGAGCGGTTCGCCGCCCGCCCGTAGCCACTGATTTTTGGTACAGCAAACGCCCTTCCGCCGCTCGCGGGAGGGCGTTTGCCGTAGGGAACTAGCCGAGCTGCTTGGTGATCTCCGCTGCGCGGGCCGCTGCAGCCCTGGCGCCGTCGGCAATGATCCTGGGGATCCCGCCGTCGTCAAATGCCATGATGGCGCGTTCAGTCGTGCCGTTGGGGCTCGTGACGGCGATGCGGAGCGCACGCGGGTCCGCCCCCGGTTCGGCCAGCATGAAACCTGCACCGGCCACCGTCTCGCGTGCCAGCATCAGGGAGAGTTCTTCGTCCAGGCCAAGCTCCACGCCCGCAGCAGCCATTGCTTCAGCCAAATAGAACGCGTAGGCCGGGCCCGAGCCACTGATGGCCGACAACGCGTCCACCTGCTCTTCGGGAACCTCAACCACCTTGCCGGCACCGGCCAACGCCGATTTGACCTTCTCCAGCTGTTCCGGCGTGCAGTGCGTTCCAGGCGAAACAGACACGACGCCGCGGCCCAGCCTGGCAGGGGTGTTGGGCATGGTGCGGATCACCGGCTGGCCTTCCGGCAGCGCCGCCTCAAGCTGCGCGATGGAAACGGCCGCAGCGACGCTCACCACAATGGTGTCCTTCGACAATGACGGGCTGATTTCCCGGGCAAGATCCGCAATGCCCACTGGCTTCACTCCGAGGATGACCATCCCGGAACCTTTGGTCGCCAGCTTATTGTTGTCCGGTTCTTCTTCGCCGGCGATCGCCATGACGCCGTGCCGCTGGGCAAGTTCATCGGCGCGTTCCGGCCGGCGAACCGTTGCCACGATGTCGGAGGGATCCGTGCCCGCTGCGAGCAGACCCCCCATGATTGCCTCGTTCATGGATCCACAGCCAAGGAAAGCGATTCGGTTGCTCATGGCTCCATCATTGCAGCAGACCTTGGACAGGGTCGAATGGGTTCCGGATTCACAGCTTGTTCCCAAGGTTATTGCAGGCAGCACCCATGCTTGGTCCGTAACTTAGTAGTTACCTCATTGAGGGTGCGAGTGATGAGGCGGGCATGGGGATGTCCGCCAGCAGCACCGGTGGCCGGGCGGGTTTTCCCCCATTTCCCGATTCGGCCGCCGGTGCTTTCGCATTTAAGAGCCTGTTCAGGCGCCGACAGGCAGCCCTGAACTGTTCGCATGGCCCGCCGTGGAACGGCAGGCCAAGCGAACAACCCGGGAAATTATTGCCTAGCCACGCTCCGCGTTCGCCGGGATCGTGAGGTGCTGCCGGGCGAAACGCAGGGTTTCGGCGAGCATTTCCTCCCGCTCCCCCGCCACCTTCGCCTTGCGGGTGGAAATCTCTGCCACCACAACGCCGTCGAAGCCGGTGGCTGCCAAGTGCTGCAGGGCATCCGCGCACTGTTGGGTTCCCGTGCCAGGAACCAAGTGTTCGTCCTTGCCCGAGCCCGAGCCGTCCGTCAGGTGGACGTGCCTGAGTTTGCTTCCCAGGGCCTTGATGGCTTCCAGGCTGTTGGCTCCCGCAGTAGCGGCATGCGAGAAGTCCCACGTGACGTCGTCGTAATCCTGTCCCAGCGGATCCCAGTGCGGCAGGTAAGCCACCGCTTCCCGACCCCTCACGCGCCACGGATACATGTTCTCGACGGCGATGCGGACCTGGTAGGTCGTCGCGATCTCACGGACGCCTTCAACGAAGTTCTCCGCGTAGTTGGACTGCCAGCGGAAAGGCGGATGGACCACCACGGTATCGCAACCCACTTCAGCGGCCATCTGGCAGGATTTCTCGATCTTGTTCCACGCCGTGCCCCACACCTGCTGGGTCAACAGCAGGGTGGGTGCGTGGATGGAGACGATCTCCTGGTTGTAGCGGTGGCTGAGCTGGATCAGGGCAGCGGGGTCCTGGCTCACGGCGTTGTTGGTGACCATCACTTCAACGCCCTCGTAGCCCAGGTCCTGGGCGACGGCGAAAGCGTCATGGACACTCAGGGGATAGACGGAGGCGCTGGACAGCGCCACTGGGATCTGGCGGTCATTCACTTCAGGTTCGACGTCGTTGCTCATCTCAGGAGGCCAGCCCGCCTGCCGCGGGGGCTGGAATGGGGGAAGGGGCAGGGGTATTTACCGGGACCGGAAACTCTTTCACATCCGGGTGGGAATCTTCATATTCGGCGCTTCGGCCGTCTTCCTTGGCCGCTTTCTTTTTTGATTTGTCCTTCTTCCTTTTCCCCACGTGGGGTGCGGGGTCGAGGGCTTCCTCAAAAACCAATTGGTCCAGCCGGCGCAGGATCAAGCCTTCCCGCAGTGCCCAAGGACAGATCTCCATCGTGGGGAATTCGAAAAGTTCCAGCGCCGCTTCAGCGACCAGGGCACCAGCCAACAGCTGGCGCGCCCGGGCATCCGAGACACCTGGGAGGTACAGCCTGTCTTCCACCGTCATGGCCGAAATCCGCTGCGCCCACAAGCCCAGGTCCGCCGCATGGAGCTCGCGCTTCACATAGGGTCCGGCGGCGCTGGGAGCGGCGCCGGCAATACGGGCCAGTGAACGGAAGGTCTTGGATGTGCCGGCCACAAGATTAGCGCGGCCGAGTTCGTGGAAGTTGCGGACAACGGGCTTCAAGGTTGAGCGGATGTAGCGCCGGAGTTCCTTGACGCTCTTGGCGCTGGGAGGGTCGTCGTGGAGCCAGTCCCGCGTCAACCGGCTGGCACCCAGAGGGACCGAGGTGGCGAACTCCGGGAGCTCGTCTGTGCCGTAAGCCATTTCGAAGGAGCCGCCTCCGATGTCCAGGTCCAGGATCGGCCCGGCGCCCCAGCCATACCAACGGCGCACGGCGAAGAACGTCATGGAGGCTTCTTCGCTGCCTGTTAGTTCCTGGAGGGTCACAGTGGTTTCGTGCTTGACCCTGGCCAGGACCTCGGGCCCGTTGGTTGCCTCCCGGATGGCCGAGGTACAGAAGGCCAGGAGGTCCTCCGCTTTGTGGCTGGCCGCGAACTCCCAGGCCTCCAGGACGAACTCGATGAGCTCATGCTGGCCCGCGTCGTTGATGTTGCCATCACCGTCGAGGTATTGCACCAGTGACAGCGGACGCTTGTGGGAGGCGAAGGCTACCGGGCGCGCGCCGGGGTGGGCGTCCACCAGCAGAAGGTGGACGGTATTGGACCCGATGTCGAGAACGCCAAGACGCATTCTGCCATTATTCACCGATTTGAAGCCCGGTAAGCAACTTGGCGGTGACGTTTCGCCGACGCGAAGGAAGCCAGCTGCCTGGCTCGCTTCTATTCCGCCTGATCTGCTGCCTCGTCCGCCCGCTTGAAGTCGCGGCGGATATTCGCGATGCCCTCAGGGTCGATTTCGAAGCCGAATTCGCTTCCCGGGTTGATGACCATGCCGAGCTCATCACCGATGTTTCCAAGGATGGCTGAACCCATGGTGCCCAGGACGTGCGGTGCGGCCTCGAGGAAGCGGTCGTCAACGCGGCTGGGATGGCTGAACACTGCAAGAACGGGTTGTCCGTCGGCGTTCGAGAGCACCAACGGCTCAACCGAGGAGTCAGGTCCGTCCACCGCTTCCGAGCTGACGAGGTAGACCTCGTTGTTCAGGAAAGCGAGGATGACGTCCACGGGGTTCGCGTCCGGCTGGTCGGCCAAGGCGAGCTTCGCCTCGAGGTCGTTCAAGGGTCCGTTGTCCGGGGAATCCGTCTGTTCAGTCATGGTTCTACTCGACCACGATGACGGCCGGGACGCAATTCGCGAATGCTTCCCGGCCGACGTCCCGGCTACTTCCTCGCCGCGGCTTTCTTCGCCGGGGCCTTACGTGTGGTGGTCCGCTTGACCGGTCCCTTGGCCCGCTTTTCAGCCAAGAGCTCGACGGCGCGTTCCCGGGTCAGTTCCTCAAGCGAGGTTGAGCGCGGGACAGTAATGTTCGTGACGCCGTCCGTGATGTAGGGCCCGAAGCGGCCTTCCTTCACGACGATGTTCTTCTCCGACACTGGGTCAGGGCCGAACTCGGCCAAGGGCGGGACGGCTGCCCGCGCTCCACGTTGTTTGGGCTGCGAGTAGATCTCCAACGCCTGGTCCAGAGTGATCGTGAAGATTTCCTCTTCGGATCCGATGGACCGCGAGTCCGTGCCCTTCTTCAAGTACGGACCAAAACGGCCGTTCTGGACTGTAATCGGGTTGCCTTCGGCGTCCTCGCCCAGGACCCTCGGAAGGCTCATGAGCTGCAGCGCTTCATCCAGGGTCACGCTGTCCACCGTCATGGACTTGAAGAGCGAACCGGTGCGCGGCTTTGCCTTGACCGGCTTCTTCGGAGGCTTGGGCTTGCCGTTCTTGTAATACTCGACCGGTTGGTTGGCCAACTGTTCCTCGGTCATTTCCGGGATGATCTCGGTGACGTAGGCACCGTAGCGACCATTCTTTGCCACAACCGTGTGACCGGTGTGCGGGTCGGTTCCCAGAACGCGTTCCTCGGGAGCGGCTGTCTCCATGAGTTCTTTGGCTTTTTCGGCCGTGAGCTCGTCGGGAGCGAGTTCCTCAGGGACATTGGCGCGGGCAGACTCAACTACCTCGCCCGTCTTCTCATCCACCGTGGGGATGGAGCTCTCCAGGTAGGGTCCGAACTTGCCAACGCGCAGCGTGATGCCTTCTGCGATCGGCACCGAGTTGATTTCCCGCGCATCAATTTCGCCCAGGTTGTTGACGATGCTCAGCAGGCCGGGATCGGCGTCTTCACCGTAGTAGAAGTGCTTGAGCCAGGCGGTACCCGCTGCCTGGCCGTTGGCGATCTTGTCCAGGTCGCCTTCCATGTCGGCCGTGAACTCGTAGTCCACGTAGTCCGTGAAGTGCTGCTCCAGCAACCGGATCACCGAGAAGGCAATCCAGCTGGGAACCAGGGCAGAGCCCTGTTTCCGGACGTATCCGCGGTCCTGGATGGTGGAAATCGTGGACGCATACGTGGATGGGCGGCCGATGCCGCGCTTTTCCAGCTCTGCGGTGAGGGACGCTTCCGTGTACCGCGGGGGCGGGGACGTTTCGTGGCCAACAGCAACGATGTCCGAAGCAGTCAGGGAATCGTCCTTGGCAACGTTCGGCAGGCGGCGGGCTTCATCGGATTCGTCGTCGCCGCGGCTTTCGTCCTTGCCCTCTTCGTAGGCGGCAAGGAAGCCGGGGAACGTAATGACGGTGCCGGAGGCGGAGAACTCTGCGTCACGTCCATCGGCGGCAACTGCGCCCAGGCGGATCGTGGCAGTGGATCCCTTGGCATCGGCCATCTGCGAGGCGACGGTGCGCTTCCAGATGAGTTCGTACAACCGGAATTCGTCGCCGCTAAGCTGCTTGGCAACCTGGGCCGGAGTGCGGAAGGAGTCACCAGCGGGGCGGATGGCTTCGTGGGCTTCCTGGGCGTTGGCCGCCTTGTTTGCGTAAACGCGCGGGCTCTGGGGTACGTACTCGGGTCCGTACAGTTCAGCAGCCTGGCGGCGGGAAGCGGTCAGCGCTTCATCGCTCAGCGCCGAGGAGTCGGTACGCATATAGGTGATGTAGCCGTTTTCATACAGGCGCTGCGCGATCTGCATGGTGCTCTTGGAGGAGAACCGGAGCTTGCGGCCAGCTTCCTGCTGCAACGTCGAGGTTGTGAACGGAGCTGCAGGCCGGCGCGTGTACGGCTTGGTGTCTACGGAACGGACACGGAAATCAGCGTTTTCCAGGCCTGACGCCAGAGACGTGGCCAGTTCCTCGTTGAGATGGACAACGTTGCTGGACGTGAGCTGGCCGTTGTCGTTGAAATCGCGGCCGCTGGCCACCTTGGCACCATCCACGGCGGCGAGCTTGGCCTTGAAGGATCCTGATCCTGCGCCGAACTGACCCGTCAGGTCCCAGTACGAGGCTGCCCGGAAGGCCATCCGTTCGCGTTCACGGTCCACGACCATGCGGGTCACCACGGATTGCACGCGGCCCGCCGAGAGTCCGCGGGCTACTTTGCGCCACAGCACGGGGGAAATTTCATAACCGTAGAGCCGGTCGAGGATACGGCGGGTTTCCTGGGCATCGACCAGCGCCGTGTCGACGTCGCGCAGGTTGTCCATGGCCCGGTGGATGGCTTCCTTGGTGATTTCACCAAAGGTCATCCGGTATACGGGAACCTTGGGCTTCAGGACCTCCAGGAGGTGCCACGCGATGGCTTCGCCTTCGCGGTCCCCATCGGTTGCGAGGTAGAGAGCGTCAGCATCTTTCAGCTGGGCTTTGAGCTCGGCAACCTTTTTCTTCTTGTCGGGAGACACCACGTAGTAAGGCTTGAAGTCGTTTTCGATGTCCACCGCGAACTTGCCCAGCGAAGTCTTCTTCAGTTCTGCAGGGAGGTCTGACGGCTGGGGAAGATCCCGGATATGGCCGATGGAAGCCTCGACGATGAAGCCCTCGCCAAGGTACTTGGCGATGGTCTTGCTCTTGGCCGGAGACTCCACGATCACGAGTTTCTTGCCGGTTTTTGCCTTGCTGGGCACGGTGCTCCTACAGAAAAAATGTGTAATTGGGCTGCTGCCCATATTGGCCTAGTTCACCATAGTTTGCAGAATCCTGCGTTTTGGCCAGGGAAACCAGGCGGTCCTTCGGGGACCTGGGATGGTGCTATTGGCCCGGTGCCACGCGGTCGTCAGGGATCATTGACCACAAGGTTGCCATTCGCTGCGCACCCTCGGGAATCCGGGTGGGATCCTCGAGTTCGTACTCCCGCACAACCTCCCGGATCCTGTCCGCAAGCTCTTTCCTCTGCGGGTTGGTCAGGTACAGCAGGTTGCTTGAGAGGACCACGGCTGCGGGCTCCTCCCCCGTTTCCCCCCGCTGGCGCCGCTCACCCCGGGCTTTGGCAAATGCCGATGCCCTGCGTCGGAAGGCGTCCAGTTCCAAGTCCACCACTGCGATCTCCGGGCTGGCGACGCTGCCTCCGGAAATCGTGAAGTCCGTCCCTGCCGCTTTCCAACGCCTTTCACGGGCATCTCCCGAGTTCTCCGCCGGTGCCACAATTCCCCACTTTTGGAGAGCCCGGAGGTGGTAGCTCATGGCGCTCGGGGTCAGGCCCGTCCTGGCGGCAAGTTCGGTGGCCGTGTGGCTTACCTGGGTAGCGTAGAGCTCGGAGATGACCTCAATGCGGGCAGCATGCGCCAAGGCGCGGATAGCCTTGGGATCGGTAATCTCAACCGTCTTCTCTGCCCGCTTCCGCCGCGGGGCGTCTCCCGACGTTTGGGATGTCTCGTTGTTCGCAATCACTTCATCAGTGTAGTCAGGGTCACTATCGGGGCGACCGGACGTCGACGGGCGCGGCACGCCTGGGCCATTCATGAGCCGTACCGCTCCGGGTCGGGAAGCAGGAAACCATCGAGGACCAGGTTGGTGACCTCGCTGAACAATCCCTCACGGAAAACACCTTCGTCGAAGGTATCGTCTCCGCCCAGCAATGCCACCAAGGCAGAAACGATCTGCCTGACAGACAGCTGCCCATCGCAGGCTGAAACAAAGCCGGCCAGTTCCGTGCTCAGCAGGTTGGTACGCCGCAGACCGGCCCCCTGACGCAGGAGGATGACACCCGGATGGGCTGCTCCAGGCCGTTGGTGGCGTTCCTCGGTCACGTCCTCGGCCACTATGAGATGCGCCTCCGGGATGGGGTGCGCGGACACCCAGTCCGCCCTCTCCACCGCGGAACCCAGATGTGGCCCAATCGGCTGCTCTATGGGATAGGTGATTTCCTCGAAGCGGTTGATAACGGCACCGTGCCCGGCCTCGGGGCGGCGCAGCAGGATCATGCCGAAACCGATTCCCTCGACATTCCGGGAAGCGAAGTCGCTGAGGTAGGCGGCGTAGGCGTCCTTGTAATGGCCGCCTTCACGGTTCTGCGAGGCGTCCTGCAGCCATGTTTCAGCGTACTGCTCCGGGCCAACCTGCTCGCGTTGGATAAACCACACATCCAAACCTGAATCCTTCAGCCAGGCCTTCGGACGGTCTTTCCAGCCCGCCCCCGCGGCAATCTCCCAGTTGCCCAGCATCTGCGCGGTACCGCCCGGTTCGAGGACGGAGGCGAGGGACTGCACGAGTGATGCCACGATCCCGTCACCTGCCAATCCGCCGTCCCTGTAGGTGAACTGCTCGGCAGAGGACTCACCGCCGGTGCGGGGAGTGATCACGAACGGCGGGTTGGACACCACCAGACCGAACAGTTCCCCGGCCACCGGCTCCAGCAGCGAGCCCAGCCTCAAGCTCACGCGGGCTTCCAGGTTGTCGGGGTCCAAGTCCAGCTCAGTGGCGTTGAGCAGGAGATTGAAGCGGGTGAAGGCGAGCGCCCGGGGGGAGATATCCGTGGCCGTGACATGCTCACAGTGGTGCAGGAGGTGGAATGTCTGGATCCCGCAGCCCGTACCCAGATCCAACGCGCGTACGGTGTGGCGCCGGGACGTGGTCTGGACAAGCGTTGTGGAGGCCCGGCCAATCCCCAGGACGTGATCGTGCCTCAAAACCCCTGGCTGCTGATGGGCAGCGAGGTCGCTGGCCACCCACAGTTCCGCTCCACCGGTGCCGTCCGCGTTGGCATCCCAGCCATAGGGACGAAGGTCCACCCTGGCCTGGACCATCCCGGACTCAACAGTTACAAGTCCCAGACTTTCCAGTCCGCTCGACCCGGTTCCGGTCAGTGCGGCATCGACATCAGCGACATTTTGCGGAACCGCCAAAAGCCACAGGCGGACAATGACGGCCAGCGCCCGGACGGCCGGGTCTTCGGAGAGCAGCTGACGTTCACTGGCCAACAGGGCTGGAACGAGCTGGTCCCGGGACAGCGCTTCCGAGGCTGACCCGCCCAGGAGCCCGGCCACTCCGTCCACGGTGTAGGAGATGGCACGAAGGTCCGAGGAGAGGGCCAGAAGAAGGTCCGGCTGGTCGCTGCGGGGAGCATCGTCAGTATTGCCGGCGGTAAACAAGGAAGCTGTGTCAGTCACCTTGCCAGTGTAGGTGCGGCACAGCTGCCCATGGGTTCGTCTGTCGCCCTATGTGGACAAAGCACGCCTTCCGAACCCGGTAGCGTTGGATCCATGCTCACTTTCTCCACTGCAAGGCGCCTTGCCGGCCTTGTTTCCATCGCTGCTGCCGCACTGCTGGGGGTCTCAGCCTGCCAGGCTCCGGTCAACATCCAGGATGCCGACGTCCCTGCGTGGAAGGAGAAAGTCCTCCCCGCTACCAGCACCGCTGTGTTGGAGGATTCAGGCAAAATCCTCAACCGGGATCCGCTTGTTAAGGAGTCCGCCGACGTTCCGGCCGGAAATTACACGCTCACCATGGCATGCGATGGCGGCGGCAAGGCCTACTTCGCGGTTTCTTCGGGCGGGAAGAAGATCACCGACGCCGCGGCAGCCTGCAACGCCAGCCTCGATGTGGTGAAGATCAAGGTGCCTGGAAACGGCCCTGTCAGCATCTCAACCAGCAGCGTTGACGCTCCTCTGATCTTTGCCTACCACCTGGTCCCTTCAGGCAGCTAGAACACCGCCACAACGATCCCCGGGGGCGGCCTTCAGCCGGAGCCCGCACGGGCGTAAAGTCAGCTCATGGGCAGCAAGGCAGCTCCCTCCGTAACGGCGCAGCGGCTGGCGAGGGCCGCCGTCGTACTCCTTGTGCTCTGCGGAAGCGTCAGCGCCTGCGAATATACGTACGAAGACGGCAGCAGGGCCGCGAGCAGTCCCGGCCCGACGTCCACCAACGTGGTTCTCCCGCCGGATCCAGCTCTGGAATCAACGGTCACCGGCAAGGCCCTGGATGAGTGGGCCACGGCCGCTCTGCCCGAATCCCAAGGGCAGGCGTTCTATTCAAGCAGCGGCTCCCTGGCCGCCGGCGAGTCAAGGACTGAGCAGACAGTCCAGCTGCCGGGCGGCACGTACGCGGTGACGTTGGCTTGCCGAGGCACGCGGCGGGTTTCGTTTTCGGTCAAAGTGGGCGAGGCAGAACTCGTCGATCTGACGCTGGGATGTGCCAACGCCCGGGTCAGCGTGGTCCAGCTGGAAAAGGACGCCGTGCTTGCCATTACCGTCGGGGCAGGCGCGGATGCGAACTTTGCGTATCGGGTAAGCAGGCTATGAGCTTTCGCTCAGGCCGCGTCGCAGCCACCGGGGCAGCGGAGCGTTTCCGGGCTTGACGCACATTCGGCGCAGTACAGAGTGAGCGTGCGGCAACTGGGGTTGGAGCAATTCTCGAACTTGTTGGTGGGCGATGCGCACCTCACGCACTCGCCGATGGTCTTGGCGTCTTCGCTGAATTCGACGTGCATGCGCTTGTCGAACACATAGAGGGAGCCTTCCCAGAGGCCTTGGTCCTTGAACGTTTCTCCGTAGCGGACAATGCCGCCATCCAACTGGTAAACCTCTTTGAAGCCCCGGTTGACCATCAGGCTGGAGAGCACCTCGCAACGGATTCCACCGGTGCAGTAAGTCACCACCGGCTTGTCCTTGAGGTCGTCGTACTTGCCGGAATCGAGTTCCTTGATGAAGTCGTGGGTGGTATCCACATCCGGCACGATCGCATCCTTGAACTTGCCGATTTGGGCTTCGAACGCATTGCGGCCGTCAAAGAACACGACGTCGTCGCCGCCGGCCTTTTTCGCATCCACCAAGGCGTGAAGTTCCTCGGGCTGCAGGTGCTTGCCGCCGCCCACAACACCGTTCTCATCCACCTTCAACTCGCCCGGCGCGCCAAACGAAACGATTTCGTCGCGGACCTTGACGCTGAGCCGTGGGAAATCCGCGGCGCTGCCCTCTGACCATTTGAAGTCGATCCCATGGAAACCCTTGTACTCCCGGGTGGTTTTGACGTACTGCTTCATGTTGTTCAGTTCGCCGCCCACGGTGGCGTTGATGCCGTCCTTGGAAATGAGGATCCTGCCCGTGAGGCCCAGCTTTTCGCAGAGGGCGCGCTGCCACAGACGCACGGCGTCCGGGTCGGCGATCGGGGTAAAGCCATAGAAGAGCACAATTCGGTTCAAAGCCACTGTTAAAGGGTACTTGGTGCAGTAAAATCCGGTTGCGCCGGAGGGACTACGTCACAATTCAATAAGCAACGATCCTTCCGCTGACCTCGCTCTGTTCCTTCAGGGAGCGCTGGCATACTCTCTCTACATGAGTCCAGACGCCTTGGTTGAAGACATTGCTCACCTCTTGGAAGTCTGGGTGGCCGGCTGGTCCGGCTGCCGGGGCTATGAGTCACGCCAAGAGGGACGCTTCCCTGCCGCACTTCGCGCCGACAAGACAGGTGACTGGGAATATTTCGCCCACGATCCCTCCGACGAAGAGTTCGCTGTCCTGGCGGGCAAAACCGCAGAAGCCCCCACCCGGATCCTGACGGTGCTCACCAACGACGTCCAACGGTACAAGTACCTGGCCGAACAACAAGGCCTGAAAGTGACGTCCGCTTCCCAAACCATGATGATCGTCGACATGGAAACCCAGGATGCCGAGGACCCCTGGCTTCCCGACGACGACCTTGAACTTGCCACCTCCGAATCCAACGGGGTCCACTACGCAGTGGTGCATTCCGGCGAAGAAGTGGCTGCCAGCGGCAGGGTGTATGTGGTGGACGGCACCGCCGTATTCGACAAGATCGTCACCGAACCCAGGTTCCAGCGCCGCGGACTGGGCAGCTTCATCATGAAGGCACTCGCCGCCCAGGCTTTCTCCCACGACGTCGAGAACGGCCTCCTCCTGGCCTCCCTTGATGGCCAGAAGCTCTACTCGCACCTTGGCTGGGACGTCGTGTGCCACGTGCTCATGATGTCGGCCAGTGGAGCGGATGGCTCGGACCTCTCCGGGGCCTGACGTTTGCCGCTTGGCGGCCGGGCTCGACGGCGGCTCCCCCGGTGGGCCGCCGTCAGCGTCTCCGTAGAGTGACAGAATGATTCGGTGGCTGCACCGAATTCGCTGATCTCCTTGCTGGGCCGGACCCCCGACCCAGAGCAGCTTCGCCATGTCCACACGATCCCTGCTCGAAAGGCCGTCAATGAGCCTTGGCCGGCCTGGGTGCATCCGGATGTCGTGGCTGCTTACGACACCTTGGGTATCCAGGAACCGTACCGGCACCAGATCCAGGCCGCGGACATAGCCCATGGCGGCCAGCACGTGGTCATCGCCACCGGAACCGCTTCGGGGAAGTCCCTGGCGTACCAACTGCCGGCCTTGGATGCCATCCATCGATCCGAATTGCGGGTCCTGGCTGATCCGGGGAAAATCCACGACGACGGCGCCGTCACGCTCTACCTCTCACCCACCAAGGCCCTGGCTGCAGACCAACTCGCCGCGATCCGCGCCTTGAAGTTGCCCACCGTCCGGGCCGAAACCTACGACGGCGACACTGACGTCTCGTCGCGTCGGTGGATCCGCGACCATGCCAATTTCATCCTGGCGAATCCGGACATGCTGCACTTCGGGATCCTGCCCAACCACACGTGGTGGGCCAGGTTCTTCCGGAGGCTTCGCTACGTGATCGTGGACGAAGCACACAGCTACCGTGGAGTCTTTGGCTCGCATGTAGCGAACCTCATGAGGCGTCTGCGCCGGATCTGCGCCTATTACGGCGCGGGGACCTCCTTCCCCGAGCCGGTGTTCATCGCGGCCTCGGCCACCGCCTCCGATCCCGCTGTCTCCTTTGGCAGGCTTATCGGTGCCCCGGTGCGGGAAGTGTCCGAGGATTGCTCCCCGCACGGATCCACCACAGTGGCGTTCTGGGAACCTGCACTGACTGACGTCAAAGGTGAAAACGGGGCCAAACAGCGGCGGACGGCAGTCGCCGAAACGGCCGACATCCTGGCCAACCTGGTTTCCTCGCGGGTCCGCACCATCGCGTTCATCAAGTCCCGGCGCGGGGCGGAGTCGATTGCGTCCATTACCAAAAGGCTTCTGGACGAGGTGGATCCCAGCCTGCCGGGGCGGGTGGCTGCCTACAGATCCGGTTATCTGCCCGAAGAACGGCGTGCCCTGGAACAAGCACTGAGATCCGGCCAACTGCTCGGAGTCTCCAGCACGTCTGCCCTTGAACTGGGCATCGATATCTCGGGACTGGACGCTGTGCTGGTGGCGGGGTGGCCGGGGACGCGGGCTTCGCTGTTCCAACAGATTGGCCGCGCAGGGCGTGCCGGACAGGACGCGATCGCTGCGTTCGTTGCCAGCGACGACCCCCTGGACACCTACTTGGTGAATCACCCCGAGGCCATCTTTGACGTGTCGGTGGAAGCCACTGTCTTCGATCCGGGCAACCCCTATGTCCTTGGCCCGCACTTGTGCGCGGCGGCCGCGGAGTTGCCCATCGGCCCGGCGGAACTCGACCTTTTCGGCCCCACGGCAGAGGGCCTCCTTGATCGCTTGGTGGCCCAGGGCTATCTGCGCAAGAGGCCGGCAGGATGGTTCTGGACGCACCCGGAAAGCGCAGCCGGGATGGTGAACCTGCGGGCCGACGGCGGTGGACCGGTGAGCATCGTGGACGCCGAGACCGGGTCCCTCCTGGGAACCATGGACTCGCCACAAACGCATTACCAGGCCCACACAGGGGCAATCTACGTCCATCAGGGCGACAGCTATCTGGTGGAGGATCTCAATGAGACCGACCACTGCGTCATGGTCCGCCGCGTGAACCCCGACTTCTACACCACGGCACGGGACGTGACGCAGATCGAGGTGCTGGAAACCACACGCACCGTTCAATGGGGCGACATCACCGTGCACTTCGGCGACGTCAAAGTAACCACCCAAGTAGTTTCCTTCCAACGCAAGGCATTGATTTCAAATGAGATCCTCGGCGAGGAACCGCTGGATCTCGGAGCCCGGGATCTCTTTACCAAGGCCGTCTGGTTTGTAGTGGACAACCGCTCGCTGCACGGCGCCGGACTGGTGGAAGCTGAGTTCCCCGGCGCGCTCCATGCCGCAGAACACGCCGCCATCGGCCTTCTGCCCTTGGTGGCGTCAAGCGACCGCTGGGACATCGGCGGCGTTTCCACCGCCCTGCACGCCGACACCGGGGTACCTACGATCTTTGTCTACGACGGACATCCCGGAGGCGCCGGATTCGCGGAGCGGGGCTTCGAAAAAGCCAAAACCTGGTTGACCGCGACCCGGGAGGCCATCAAGGCCTGTGAATGCGAGGCCGGCTGCCCGTCCTGCGTCCAGTCGCCCAAATGCGGCAACAAGAACAATCCCCTGGACAAGGCAGCCGCCATCACCCTCCTCGGCGTCCTGCTGAAGGACGCCGTCTAAGCGCTCCGGCAGTTACGGTGGGGGTCCCGCTCTGGCGTGGCCCGAGGCGACTCCTACGTTGAAGGGGTAAGCCAACTCGGTAACCACCTCCACGATCTCCCCACCTGTCACCACGCAGGATGCCAGGGTTACGTGGTGCTGCCCCACCACGCTTTCCGCCACGGCGCAAGGCTCTCCCGATGTCAGGCCCCGGGCAGCATCGGCTCCTGCAAGGGCCGCGAGGTCGGCAGCAGACGCCGTCCGGGAGGCCATGACTGCTGCTTGTGCCAACAGGAGCAGGCCAAGCAGGAGGGCGATCACCACAGCACCCAAGGCCAGCGCAAGCACCGTCCCGGACCCGCGCTCTGAATCGACGTTGATGGTTCGGTTCCTCATGGAGTTCCCGTCTCTGCGCGAGCGGCCGCCGAAGCTGTCAGGCGCCATGGGATCAACGACCCCAAGGCGCCCCCAACCGGTGATGAGGCAGTGACCGTGAGCCAGCTGCCGTCGTCGGTCACTGACGACGTGACGTCCTTCCCCGCAAGCCGTCCGACGGTATCTTTCACCGAGTCAATGGACTCGTCCCGTGCTGCGGCCCTGGCTCCGGCCCTCACAGCCTCTTCCAGCCGCAATTGTGTGAGGCCGGCAGCGCCGCCTGCCAACAGGAAAGCCAGTAGCAACACCACAGCCGGCAAGGCGACAGCGAACTCGGCAGTGACGGCGCCCCGCTCCCGCGCTGCTGCGACCACTCTCCTGCGGGCAGGCAGCACTTCTGTCATGGCAGCGACAAAGCCGTGCGGATGACGTTGAGCAGGAAGCCCCGGACTTCTTCGCTGCGCAGGATGACCACGAGCAATCCGGCCAGGCCAACGGCGGCCAGGGTGGTGATCGCGTATTCGGCGGTGGCCATGCCCGTTTCCGAACCCATCAGCCCTTTCAGGGGGCCGGTCAGTGGGCGACTGTTCGACCGGCGGCCTTGCCTGGTTCGCAAACGCACGGATGTTGCGCCCGGTTCGGGTTCCCGGAGCGCCACAACCGCTTGGCTTGACTCTGCCGTACCGGCGGGGAGGGATGGGACACTTGGGCCGATGAGCGCGGCGAGGGGCGGGCTGACTGTTGTTTTCACGGTGTGTTCCTTTCAAGGGACGCCAGCATTCACTGGCTGCTTTGACTCTTCCGCGGCCCGGGCAGGCCTCGGAAGAACCGGATTCCTGCAAGTGGAAAACCCCTCCGGATCGACCGCATGTGGAGGAGCAGTGCCGCGGAGCGCGGCCGAGCGACGGCGGAACGTCCGCTTCAGGCCGCCGGAAGCATGGCGATCAGTACGGGCACGATGCCCAGACAGATGAAGGCCGGAAGGGAGCAAAGCCCCAACGGCACCACGAGTTTCACGCCCAATGCCGCGGCACGTTTCTCTGCCGCCCGGAAGTGCTCGCGCCGTTCCCTGGCTGCCTGCGCATAGAGGATCGACGCGGAGGGAGCTCCGGTCAGAGCGGCGAAGGCGAGGGCATCCCTCAGGCGCAGCGCCTCAGGGGCGTGTCGCTGAGGCGTCTGCCACGCGGTTTCCCAGTCGGCGCCAATGGCCAGCGCCGCTACAACGGGTCTCAACGAGTGATTGATCGGGGGCGACGCCGCTCTGGCGAGGAGTTCCAATGCCCTCCCTATCCCCGCCCCGGCATCCAGCATGGAAGCCGTCAGCTCCAGCATCATGGCGGTGTCGCGAAGGCCATCCGCTGCGGCGCTCACGGTCTCCCGAGCCTCGCCGTCCGACGCTGTGCCGGGCATGCTTGATGTCCCGGGCACGCTTGATGTCCCGGCCCGATCTGCAAGGAGCCGGCTTGCGCGGTGCCGGAGTGGGAATGAAACGAACGCTGCGAGCGCCAGGACGCCCATCATCAAGAGGACCCACGCTCCGGGCATCAGTTTCCTCCCACCGCGGCTGCAACCAACTTCGACGACCAGATGCGTCCCGCTGCTGTGAGCAGAAGCCCGGTCGCGAAAGTGGCAATGCCCCAGGGGTTGTCCAGCAGGATACCCAGGGGGTCCACACCCAGCGCCATGCCGAGCGCCAGCCCGAGCAGCGGCAGCCACGACAGCAGCCGAACGGTGGCCTTCGGCCCCGCGAGCGCTGTTTGGCGTGCCGCCTCGGCATCCTCTTCGGCTTCCAGTTGTGCCGCGAACCGGGCCAAGAGCTCTGCCAAGGGGCATCCACTGCTTTCGGCAACGTCGAGGCAGGCAGCCAGTTCCATCCACACCCTGCGCTCGGAGCTTCCCCGGGATGGGTAACTCTGCGCTGCAGTTCCGCGGATCGCTTCAGCCGGGGAATTTCCCACGCTGGACGCGGCCCGCGCCGCAGCCAGTACTTTTAGCGACGTGGCGGAAAGCGAGGCAACACCGCTTCCGGCCTGGGCAGGCGCGGCAGCTTCCCCCGAGGATCGGGAGGCATGGACAAGCCACAGTTCTTCCCATAGCCGTGACGTCCCCCGGCCTCCCCGCAGGAGTGCCGCCAATTGCTGGACCAGGACCACAAGGGGCAGGGCCCCGGCAGGTCGATGACGCCGCAACCGCAGGAACGGGAACAGGAGTGGCGAACGGGCGAGAGCCTCCCCTTCCATGCCCAGGCTGTTCGCCAGGCGGCCGCGATCAGACTGGTTGCTCCGGAACTGCAGCCAGGCAGCCAAAGCCAAGGCGAGGACGAAGACGAATGTCATGGTTGGTGGTTCAGGGAAAGGCGACCGGAGAGTTCCGGCCACGCCGGTCCGTGCGATATCCCGGTTGGACCCAGGCTGAGGGCGGAGACCACT
The DNA here is from genome assembly GCF_049315185.1 of Paenarthrobacter sp. C1. NCBI lineage: Bacteria > Bacillati > Actinomycetota > Actinomycetes > Micrococcales > Micrococcaceae > Paenarthrobacter > Paenarthrobacter sp. C1. The sequence continues at coordinate 3,854,732 of NZ_CP186052.1, forward strand.
TCCGGTCCTTTCGGGGTTTGGGTCATCACTCCGATGGAAGCCACCCTGCGTCCGGAGTGGTTCCTGGCCACATGGATGATGACGTCCAGGGCCGAGGAGACCTGCAACCGGACGGCCTCGGCGTTCAACCCGGCTAATGCGCCGAGGGCAACAAGGCGCGCGGGCACCGCCTCAGCTGTGTTGGCGTGAATGGTGCCACCGCCACCGGTATGGCCCGTGTTCAAGGCCGTCAGCAGTTCACGGACCTCAGCACCCCGGCATTCCCCGACGATCAGCCGGTCCGGCCGCATGCGCAGCGCCTGGCGGACCAGTTCACCCAGGTCCAACGTGCCTCCGCCCTCAAGATTTCCGTGGCGGGATTCAAGGCTGACAACGTGGGGATGGACCGGGTTGAGTTCTGCAGCGTCCTCAATCAGTACCATGCGTTCGCCCGGATCGATGAGGCCCAGCAGGGTGGACAGGAGGGTGGTCTTCCCTGATCCCGTGGCGCCGCTGATCAGGAAGCTCAGCCTCTGCGCGATGATGGCCCGGAGAACCGCCTCCACCCTGTCGCAGAACATGCCGCTTTCCCTCAGCTCCGACAGTGTGAAGACTTCTTCGCGGCGAATGCGGATGGACAAGAGGGTTCCGGCGGTGGAGATGGGAGACAGCACTGCGTGCACCCGGTAGCCGCCCTTCAGCCGGACGTCCACGCACGGGGAACCATCGTCCAGCCGGCGTCCCCCTGCGGCGACCAGCCGGGATGCGAGAGAACGTACCTGGTGCTCGGCGTCAAAACAAAGTGAGCTGCGTTCCAGGCCTCGCCCGCGGTCGAACCACACCGAATCCGGTGCATTGACGAAAATGTCAGTGACGGCCGGGTCGTGGGCGAGCTGCTGTAAAGGTCCGAGCCCGTTCAGTTCGGCATTGATCGATTCTGCGGCTTCCAAAGCTCCGGCAGTGCCCAGCAACCTGCCGCTGGCCTGCACAGCTGCTGCCACCGAGGAGGGAGTGACTGGTCCGTTGTTGGCAAGTACCGAGCCGCGAACCGTTTCAAGCAGTACCGAGTCCAGTTTCGGGTTCTGCCGGCGGCGTGGACCGTCAACGAAGCGGCTCACTGGATGGCTCCGTTCAGCTCCAGCACCTCGTCTGTGAAGCGGCCGACGCTCTTGCGTCTGCCCATTTCAAGCAAGCGGCCCAGTTCCGTGCCTGCGGCGACGCCACGCACCTCGGGAACAACGCCGACCAATGGGAGCCCGAGCGATTCGGCGATGAAGGAGGGGCTGACGGGCGATGCGTTGCTCCCGCGCACGATCAGCCCTGTCTCCACGGGTGGAAGTTCGTTCAGGATCCGGGCGGATGCGACTGCAGACCTGAGGTGGGCGGTGGTCAGCAACAACAGTTTGTCGCAGTCCCACGCGAGTCTTCCCACGCCTTCGCCGCTGCGTCCGAGGTCCACGATGATGAGTTCGAACCCCCGGCGCGCAGCGTCCATGATGGCGGCAACGGCACCAGCATCGGGACTCTTCACCGCTTCCCGCGTCCCCGGCCAGGACAAGTACGCGAATCCACCGGCGGCAGGCAAGGAATCCCTGAACTGGGCAGGATCAATACTGCCCCGGCTTTCCTGGAAATCCGGCCATCGCAGACCCGGGACAGACCCGTCCGTCAGGGCAAGTTCCAGCCCGCCTCCCCAAGGATCTCCGTCAATAAGGAGGGTACTGACGCCTTCCGAGCCTGCGGCCTGGGCAAGCCAGATGGCCGCTGTTGACGCGCCGGCGCCGCCGCATCCACCAACGATCCCCGTCACTGTTCCTCCGGGGTCGGGCGCTCCGGACATGCTCAGATACTCGGCCAGCCAAGCGGCTGCTTCCGGAAGGACTGCCACCCGGTCGGCCCCCAGCGCAGCAGCCAACCTCCAAAGCCCGTCTCCTTCACCCGCCCTGCCCAGCAGTACTGAGGGCGGCCGCCGTCGAGGTGGCAGTTCACGAACATCGCTGCCCACCAAGACAACGTCCGCGCTGTCCCATACGTGGACGGCTTCGGTCACGCCGACGGCTGTTCGAAGCGTTCCACCTGCCGCGGCCACCACCCGTTTTGCCTCCTCCTGGAGGTACGGGTCCGCAGAAACGAGGAGTACCCCGGAGGCATCCCGGGGCAGCCACGATCTGTTCGGCTCTCCTTCCGTTGCGGGGCTGATGGATTGCCGGTGCCTACGATTTCGCTTGCTCATGGAACCACAGTGGCCGAATCCCGTAACCCCGGTAAGGAGCGGCTTCCAGTATGTGCAAAACCCCGCCCACGCGATGATCCAACAAGGGGTGTGGAGGACAAGTCATGGGCAAAAGTCCGGCTGTACGCCGGCAGCGCAAGCAACAGGGCAGAATGGAACGCATGTATTTGCTGCTCGCTGCCCACCCGGATGGCGCAGCCATACAGCGGCTCTCCCCCACCGGGAAGGCAACTGCCGACGCCCGCGTCCTCACCCGTGGTGAGCTGGCCGGCGTCGTCCGTGAATTCGAAGCCCAGCGGCCCCGCTGGGTGTGGCAACGCGCGCAGGACTGGTACCCCGAACTGCTGGCCCAGGGCGTCGAGCTGGAGCGGTGCCACGACCTGGCGCTGTGCGGGGCAATCGTGGCGCACTCGGAATTCACCGCCCACACGGACTATGCGAAGAATGCGGTCAAGCTCACCCAGGACGACGACGTCCCTCCCCGCATCCTCCAGCCGCCCCCACCGCCGGCGGACCAGGGCGCCCTCTTCGAGGACCTTTCCCCGGCGGCTCCCGGGGCTGGGCTGGCCGAACTGAAGGCGGAGTTCGCGGCCCAACAGCAAGCGGTCGCCGACCTGACCACTGACAACCAATGCAGGCAACGGCTGCAGTTGCTGCTCGCAGCGGAATCGGCGTGCGCGATCATTGCCGTCGAAATGCAGCATGCCGGGGTTCCCTGGCGTGAGGAGCTGCATCAGCAGATCCTGGCCGACGTGCTCGGCCCCCGACCGGCACCCGGACACAGGCCTCCTGCTTTGGAAGCTCGCTGCGCTGAGTTGCGGACCATCCTCAACTCCCCCGGTCTGAACCCCGATTCCCCGCAGGATCTGATGCGCGCCCTCCACCGCAACGGCATCGAGGTCAAGAGCACACGGCAGTGGGAACTCCAGGAGTCCAAGCACCCGGCCATCCAGCCGTTGCTCGCCTACAAAAAGCTCTCCCGGCTGCACACAGCCAATGGATGGGCATGGTTGGATGCGTGGGTCCGTGATGGACGGTTCCATCCGGAATACGTGGTGGGTGGCGTGGTGTCAGGCCGCTGGGCCTCGCGTGGTGGAGGCGCCCTGCAGATCCCGCGCAATATCCGTGCAGCGGTCCACGCTGACCCGGGACACAAGCTGATCGTGGCTGACGCGTCGCAGTTGGAGCCCCGGGTTCTGGTGGCCTTGGCCCAGGACACAAAAATGGCTGAGGCTGCCCGCGACAAAGACCTCTACGCCGGCATCGCAGCCCAAGGCTTTGGCGGCGACCGGGCGAAGGCGAAGATTGCACTGCTGGGTGCGATTTACGGAGCCACCACCGGCGAATCGGGCAGGCTCATGCCCCAATTGGCCCGAACGTATCCCCGCGCCGTGGGGTTCGTGGAACAGGCAGCCCGCGAGGGCGAGGCCGGCAGGACTGTGACCACCCGGCTTGGCCGGAGCAGCCCGCCGCCCTCTGTTGGGTGGCTGCGGAGCCAGCAATCGACCACCGCCGAGGAACAACGCCGGGCGGACAATCTGGCCCGCTCACGCGGCCGCTTCACACGCAACTTTGTCGTCCAGGGTTCTGCGGCTGAGTGGGCTGCCTGCTGGCTCGCGGAATTACGACGCCGGTTGCGGGCTTTGCGCTCGGAAGGGTCGCCGTCCGGGGAGCTCGTGTTTTTCCTGCACGATGAGGTGATGGTCCACGCCCCCGATGTCGCCGTGGACGCCTGCATCCTTGCCATTGAAGAGTCCGCTGCGGCTGCGAAAGAGCTCATGTTCGGCCGGATCCCGGTGGAGTTCCCGGTGAGCGTCGCCGTCGTCGAATCCTATGACAAGGCGAAATAGCCGCACAGTAGCCGCCAGGTTGAACACTTTCCAGTCACATCTCGCCGTATGAGGCGCGATGACCCACGAATGACGGTTGACTTTGGTTCGCCGCCGCTTGCCGATATTTTCACAGTGTGGGCAGCTTCAGCGACCCACAGGGCATGCAGGAAAGCATCACAAGGGGGAAAAGCATGGCAGGCAGGTTTGAAATTCTCAAGGAAAACGATCGGGCATACCGGTTCCGCCTCACGGCAGCCGATGGAACCGTGGTGGCGGAGTCGCCGACGTTCCCGCACCTTGACGGCGTTGTGGCCGGTATCAAGGCCGTTCGGGAGAATGCGGCCACCGGCTTGATCGTGGACCGTTCGACGCCGGCACGCAAGGCCGCCTGAACGGCTGCACCGGCGGCGCCGTCAGAGGTCGAGATGGTGAAGGTTGGCTCTGTCCCAAGGCACGGTCCAACCCAGCTCGTCGAAGAGGCCGCTGAGGACCATACCGGTGAAGCCCCACACCAGCACGCCGTTGATGGTGAAGCCCGGGCTTGTGTAGGTTCGGCCCAAGCGGGAAATCGTGGCGGTGACGCGGTTGGCGGGGTCCAGCAGGTCCCGGACCGGGACCCTGAACACCTGTGCCGATTCAGCGTAGTCCACCACACGGACAGGCGACGGGGCATCCCACCATGCCAACACCGGCGTTACCCGGAAGTTGCTGCGGATGAGTCCAAGCTCCGGGATCACGCCAAGGACGCGGACACCGCCGGCATCCAGCCCCGTTTCTTCTACTGCTTCGCGCAGGGCGGCTGCCACCACTGACTCGTCTTCTGGGTCCACGCTGCCGCCCGGGAATGCCACTTGCCCCGGGTGGTCATCCAGGGTGTGCGCCCGTTCCAGCAGCAGGACGTCAAGGTCTGCGGGTGCGATCTGCCGTCCTGACTCGGCGGGAACATCATCCAGGACGCCAAAAAGCATGAGGACGGCAGCTGCGCGGTTGGTCTCGGCCGTGACCGGGAGCAGGTCCCATAGGGCGGAATCCTTCTGCTGGCCCGCCTCAAAACGGGACACCAGCGCGGTCAGTTCCTCCAGCGCGGTCACCCGGGCCTCCTTTGCGATTCCATGCGGATCTCCGCGGCGCGGTCTGTCTCGGCCAGCAGCTTTTCCAGCAATTCCTCGTTGCCGGGGGCCAGCTCATACTTCAGGAGTTTGGCGGCTTTGACGGGGTCCGTTTCGCCTTCCCCGTAGCTGGGACACAGGCTGGCCACCGGGCACGCGCCGCAGGCCGGCTTCCGGGAGTGGCAAACCCGCCGTCCGTGGAAAACCACACGGTGCGACAACATGGTCCAGTCCCGGGGTTCAAACAATTCGGCGACATCAAATTCGATCTTGACGGGGTCGTCGGACTCCGTCCATCCGAATCTGCGGGCCAGGCGGCCGAAGTGCGTGTCAACGGTGATTCCGGGAATCCCGAAGGCGTTTCCCAGGACCACATTGGCGGTCTTGCGCCCGACACCAGGAAGCGTCACCAGGTCCTCAAGCCTGCCGGGGACCTCGCCGTCGTACTCATCCACCAGGCGCGTGCTCAGCGCCAGGACGTTCCGGGCTTTGGCCCGGAAGAAGCCCGTCGGCTGGAGGATCGCCTCCAGCTCGGCGGGCTCGGCTTCGGCCATGGCCCGGGCATCGGGGTAGCGGGCGAACAGGATCTTGGTGACCTGGTTGACCGCGACGTCCGTGGTTTGGGCGGATAGGACCGTGGCCACCACCAGCTCGAAGGGATTCCTGAAGTCCAGCTCCGCGTGCGCGTAGGGATACTTCTCAGCGAGGACCCTGTTGATCTTGCGGGCCCTGCGCTTGAGTGCAAGGAGGGAGCCGGCTTCGGCGATGGCCACGGCGTCCCTGCCTAGCCGCGTTCGATGTTGCTGAGCTCCCGGAGAACCCCGACCTTGCCGTCGGTGTCCTGGACCAGGAACTCATGGCCACGGTCTTCGAGCGCGAGCACCCAGCCGCCTGGTTCGATGACGAAGGCGGGAGCGCCCGATTGTTCGTCGTATGCGGTGCGGGGCTGGGCCACGGCGAACCAAAACGCCTCGTACTGCGGCGCGTCGGACTCTTCCGGCCGGCTGGCGGGATCCACGGTTGCGCCGATGGTGTCGCTGACCTTCCGGGTATCTCCGGAAACGATCGGGGTGGCCATGGTGGCAGCCCACGGCTGTTGGGTGGCGGCCTGCTGGGCTCCTGTCTGCGGCGCGGCGGGCTGCTGTGCGGCCGGCTGCTGCGGGTGCTGGGTGGTGGCCGGTTCGGCAGCCACGGGCCGGGAGTCCGCGGACTCGTCCGCGGTCTGCTGATCCTTCACGGCGTCTGCGCGCTCAGGCGACGCTGACCCGGTGTGTTCAGATACGGCAGCGGCTTCGGGGCCGGCAGCCGGCTCCCCAAAGGGCTTGGAGTCGGCTGAGTGCACGACGGCGGGAGCTTCCGTTACAGGCGACGGCGTGCTTCCGTAGGTTGCCGGCGGAGCAAAGGGGCTGGCGACGGCATTGGCACTGCCAGTAGCGGAGTTTCCGGCGCCGGGAGCACCCGCGCCCGCGCCGGCTGCAGATGCGGCAGTGGCAGCGGGACCGGATGACGGGTACGCCGCTGAGGACCCTTGATAACCCGCACCCGCGTTGGCAGCGCCCGGAGTGACCGTTGACGTCGTCGCGGTGGGCTTGGGAGCCTTGGGCTCTTTCGGTGCCTTGGGTGCAACCGGCTTGCGGCTGGGCACCGCTGCCTCACGGGCGACAACATGGGCCGGAGTCTCAGCGCGGCCCTTGAAATCGGCGGACAGCAAGGGCAGGTGCGGGGCAAGGACCGTCGCGGCCAGCAAGCCCACGGAACCAATCAAGCCCAGAAGCACGCTGCCATTGAAGTCAATGGCAAGGGTCAGGAAGAACAGGGGGAACGCAAAGGACGCTGTCACGGAGGCGAACTGATCGATGGACAGCGAGCCAACCCGGATGATCGTCCCCGGCTGCAAGCGCCGGGCGACGAAGAGGGCAACGACAACCAGGGGCAGGATGATGCCCAGCAGGAGGAAGAACAGGTTTCCGAGGTTCCACAGGTTGTAGAGCGAGCCGAACATCGGCAGGAGGGACGCGACGAACATCAGCAGCGTCGAGCCAAAGACGGTGAGGTCCCGGATGGTGAAGGGGCCGGCGACGGCGTCGAACTTGGCGGCGCCGTTTGTTGTGGCATCGCTTTTTCCCGGCACGGCAGCGGTGTCCTCCGCAGCGGCGTTGCTACTTGCTGCTGTGGCCGTTCCAGCCGTCGTGTCCGGTCCCGTCGGCTGTGAGTCGTGCGGTCCTGGGCTCAGCTGGTTCATGTATTTCTCCTTCGTACGGCGGCGCCTTGGGCAGTCCGGTCCGGTGATCCACGCGGGATTCCGCGGCAACACCGGACACGCCTGAAGATGCGTCCCAAGACTTCTTCAGCCTATGCCACCCCGCTGACAGCCTTCTAGCTGAAAACGGTCATACTGCCCGGCCCACAGGGAACTCCAAGGTTACTTACAGAATCCGGCACGCCTTCCGGGGTCCGCAGCGGCAGGCGGGCACCGCCGTCGGGCGTCATGTAAGCGTTTCCTCGACGCCCAAGGTGCCATTCGGCGCTAAAAATGCGCCGCTCGCTGCCACGTTTGTGACCACGCACACGTAGGACCTTTCGAGGCGATAGTGTGGAAGGCGGACAATACTCTGCGGACCTCACGGCGGGCTCCGCGCAGCAAAGATCGATGAATAATGAGGTTCACCATGTCCCAGGACACCACCGGATCCACGGCCACCGCTGCAGCTTCTTCGGCTCAGAACGGGCAGGCCCCACACGTAGAGGCCCTTGAAAACCTCCTTCACGAGAACCGCAAGTTCGCGCCTTCGGAGGAGTTCGCTTCGAACGCCATCACGTCAGCGGGTGCCTATAAAGAAGCTGAGGCTGACCGCCCGGCTTTTTGGGCCAAGCAGGCCCGCGAGTTGCTGACCTGGGATAAGGACTTCACCGAGGCCTTGGATTGGTCCAACCCGCCGTTCGCGAAGTGGTTCGTCGGTGGCGAGATCAACGCGGCCTACAACGCGCTGGACCGGCACGTGGAGAACGGCTTGGGCGACCGCGTCGCCATCTACTTTGAAGGCGAACCCGGAGACACCCGCAGCTACACGTACGCGGAGCTGACCGAAGAGGTCAAGAAGGCCGCGAACGCCTTCGAGTCCCTCGGCGTGGCCAAGGGTGACCGTGTGGCCGTGTACCTGCCCATGATCCCCGAAGCGGTCATCACGCTCCTTGCCTGCGCCAGGATCGGTGCCGTGCACTCCGTGGTGTTCGGCGGCTTCTCCGCTGACGCGTTGCGTTCCCGGATCGAGGACGCCGAAGCCAAGCTGGTGGTCACCGCCGATGGCACCTACCGCCGCGGCAAGCCCTCCGCCCTGAAACCAGCGGTGGACGAAGCCCTCTCCAAGCCCGGTCATACGGTCCAGAACGTCGTGGTGGTCAAGCGCAACGGCGAGGACGTCAACTGGGTCGAAGGCCGCGACCTCTGGTGGTCCGACACCGTAGACGTCGCAGCCACCGAACACACCGCCGTCGGCCACGACTCCGAGCACCCGCTGTTCATCCTCTACACCTCCGGTACCACGGGCAAGCCCAAGGGCATCCTGCACACCACCGGCGGCTACCTCACCCAGGGCGCCTACACGCACAAAGCCGTGTTCGACCTCCACCCCGAAACGGACGTGTACTGGTGCACCGCCGACGTCGGATGGGTCACCGGCCACTCCTACGTCACCTACGCACCGCTCATCAACGGCGCCACCCAGGTCATGTACGAAGGCACCCCCGACTCCCCGCACCAGGGCCGCTGGTGGGAAATCGTGGAGAAGTACAAGGTCTCCATCCTCTACACCGCCCCCACCGCGATCCGGACGTTCATGAAGTGGGGCCGGGACATCCCGGACAAGTACGACCTCTCCTCCATCCGCGTCCTCGGCTCCGTGGGTGAATCCATCAACCCCGAAGCGTGGATGTGGTACCGGGACGTCATCGGCGGCAACGCCGGCAAGAACGGCGAGAAGAAAGAACACCCGGCCCCGATCGTGGACACCTGGTGGCAGACCGAAACCGGCGCGCAAATGATCGCCCCGCTGCCCGGTGTGACCGCCACCAAGCCCGGCTCCGCGCAGGTTCCGCTGCCCGGCATCGCCGTGGACGTGGTGGACGAAAACGGCCAATCGGTAGCCAACGGCGAAGGCGGCTACCTGGTGGTCCGCGAACCGTGGCCCTCCATGCTCCGCGGCATCTGGGGCGACCCCGAGCGGTTCAAGGACACCTACTGGTCCCGCTTCGAGGCCATGTACTTCGCCGGCGACGGTGCCAAGAAGGACGAAGACGGCGACGTCTGGCTCCTGGGCCGCGTGGACGACGTCATGAACGTCTCCGGCCACCGCCTCTCCACCACCGAAATCGAATCCGCCCTCGTCAGCCACCCGTCCGTCGCCGAAGCAGCAGTGGTCGGTGCCGCTGACGAGACCACCGGCCAGGCCGTCGTCGCGTTCGTCATCCTCCGCGGTGACGCCGTGAACAACGGCGACGAAACCGTGCTGGAACTGCGCAACCACGTGGGCAAGGAAATCGGCCCGATCGCCAAGCCCAAGCAGCTGCTGATCGTCCCGGAACTGCCCAAGACCCGCTCCGGCAAGATCGTGCGCCGTCTCCTCAAGGACATCGCAGAAGGCCGCGACACCGGCGACGCCACCACCCTGGCCGACCCCGGAATCATGACCCAGATCGCCGAGTCGCTGCGCAAGTAGCGTCCCGGACCCGGCATAACGACGTCGCCGCTCACCTCCCGAGGCGAGCGGCGACGTCGTGCGTTTAATGGCGTCGTCACGCCTTTAAACGGGGGCCGCGCCCTAGACTGGAGCCAGACTCAGACCCATGTTTGACGAGGATCCCAGAAAGGCCCTGATGCTTCAGGCAGCACGCCACTCCGCCATCATCGATGCCGTCCAGCGCGAACGCGTGGTGCGGGTCTCTGATCTTGCCCAACAGCTGGGTGTCTCCCCCATGACCGTTCGCCGGGACATCGAAGCCCTCGAGGAAACGGGCCGGGTTGAGCGCATCCATGGCGGAGCCAAGCTGCCCGGCGACGCCAGCACCCACGAACCCGGATTCGAACTGAAATCCACGCAGCTTACCGCCGAAAAGCATGCCATCGCCGTCGAGGCTGCTTCCATGGTCCAGGAGGGCATGGCGATTGGCCTGAGTGCAGGTACCACCACCTGGGCCCTGGCCAAGGAACTGGTCAATGGGCCCCGGATCACCGTGGTGACCAACTCCGTGCGGATTGCGGATCTTTTCCACCACGGCGCTTCCTCGGGCCCTGGCCGCTTCGGATCCACGGTGATCCTGATCGGCGGCGAGCGCACTCCGTCGGACGCCCTGATAGGCCCGATCGCCACCGCTTCGCTGAAGCAGCTCCACCTTGACCTCCTTTTCCTGGGTGTCCACGGCATGGACGCGCAAGCCGGTTTCACGACGCCCAACCTGCTGGAGGCAGAGACCGACCGCGCCTTCATGTCCTCGGCACGCAGCACCGTTGTCCTTGCCGACCACAGCAAATGGGGCGTGGTGGGCATTGCCTCGATTGCCCAGCTGGAAGAGACGGATGAACTCATTACCGACTCGCTTCTTGGGGAAGATGCGCGCCGCGTACTGGCTGAAAGCGTCGCGAAACTGAGGATCGCGGAGGCGTAAGCCCTCATACCCCGGGTGGAGGCCGGCGCGCAGAGTTCACCCGGTAGACGGACGCTGCGGCGTGCGCTCATTGGCGATGCTGGTCTTATGAACGCCATCCTCCACGCTCAGCAACTCACAAAGCACTACCCCGGCAGCATCGCCCTGGACCACGTCGACTTCACTGCGAACGCCGGGGAATCCATCGCGATCATCGGGCCGTCAGGTTCGGGCAAGACGACGCTTCTGCATTGCCTCGCCGGAATTTTGAGGCCCGACGCCGGCTCCATCACCTTGAGCACTCCCTCGGCGCCGCTCCGGTTGGACAGCCTGGGGGACGCGGCACTCTCGCGCCTGCGACGTGAAGAGTTCGGCTTCGTCTTCCAACAGGGAATGCTCCTGCCGGAACTGACTGCCGTGGAGAACGTCGCCCTGGCGTTGATGCTGAACGGCACCGACCGCCCGACGTCCGAGTCCCGCGCTGCGGAGTGGCTCGCGGCCCTGGGCCTGGCGGGTATGGAACAGCGCCGGCTCGGTGAACTGTCCGGCGGACAGGTCCAGCGTGTGGCCATCGCCCGCGCCCAGGTGACAGGTGCCAGGGTGGTCTTTGCCGATGAGCCCACCGGCGCCCTGGACTCGGCAACGTCAGCCGAGGTCCTTGATGTGCTGCTGCACTCTGTGGCCGCCAACGGGCGGACCCTGCTGGTTGTCACCCACGATCCCAATGTGGCGGCGCGCTGCCAACGCGTGGTGGAACTCCGCGATGGCAGGATCGTGGCGGACAGCGGCAGCACCGTTGCCAGTCCGGTCCAGGCGGCTCCCGCGACCACCAACTTCAAGGGTGCCTTCAATGTCTAGCCTCAGCCTGGCCCTGCGCCTCACCCCGTATCTCGCGCGAAGCAGTGGCAGCAGCCTCCGCGAAACCGCCCTTCGCGACGCCGGGCTGCCCATCCTTGCCTTCGGGACCGTCACTGCCCTCCTGCTCACCGTGGCCGGTGGCTCACAGGTCTTCTGGTCCTGGACTGACGACATCGCCGGCACTTACCAGGCCTTGGCCGTCGTCGCCATGGTCCTGCTCATCATCCCGTTGCTGACCCTCGGCGCCTCAGCCGCGCGACTGGCCGCCCGGCGTCGTGATGACCGCTTGGCTTCCTTGCGTCTGCTGGGCGCGAACAGCGCGACGGTGGTCTGGATGACGGTCATTGAGTCCACGGCCCTGGCAGCTGTAGGCGCGGTGGCCGGTGCCGGACTGTACGCCTGCGCGGCTCCGTTCCTGGGCCTGATCCAGTTCCGCGGTCAGGCGATCGGCGGCCACGCGTGGTTGTCCGTGCCTTCCATCCTGGGCTGCGTCCTGGCGGTCTGCGTTCTCGCAGCGGCGAGCGCCGCGTTGGGACTGCGGAAGGTGGTGGTGACGCCGCTGGGCGTCCGGACCAGGCAGACGGCCGACGGCGCCCATTGGGTTCGCGGTCTCATTGCGGCTGTTGTTGTGGTGACCGGAGTGGTGGCGATGGGGATGCTCAGCAGCTTCGGGGCCTTCATTGTGATCATCGCCGTGATGGGCGGCTGCTTCGGTTTGGCCCTCCTGGCGCTGAACCTCATGGGCCCCTGGATCCTGCGCCTGCGGGCATCCTCGCAATTGAAGCGTGCCAAGGGTCCGGAGCAGTTGTTGGCTGCAAGGACCGTACTGGAGAGTCCCAAGGAATCGTGGCGGCAAGTTGGGGGCGTCGCGATGACCAGTTTTGTGGGAGTCTTCGTCGGGGTGGGCATGGCGGTGGCCGACACCATGGGAGGCAGTGCGGGGGACGAAACCGCCTTGCTGGTCCGGGACATCAATACCGGTGTGATGATCACGCTGCTGGGTTCGTTCCTGATGGTGGCATGCTCAGCCGGGGTGAACCAAGCTGCGGCAGTCCTTGACCGGGCCTCGACACTGGTAGCCCTGGACCGCTTGGGAATGCCCCGGAAACTGATGGTGGCGGCACGGGTCAAGGCGGTGATGTCGCCCCTGTTCCTGGTGGCGGGCATTTCCGCAGCCGCTGCCGCGCTCCTGGTCCTGCCGCTGACAGGTGCCGTCCTGTTGACCCAGCCTGTGGTGTTCCTGACCATCGGCGGGGTGTTCGCGGCCGGCTTCCTGCTGGTCCGTCTGGCTGTCGCGGCCGGCACTGCGCAGATCGGCCAGGTGCTGGCCCGCCCGGAGCGCTACGCGAGCATGGACTCGTAGGCCCCGCTGCCCGCGTAGCCCCCACTGCCCGCGCCGAGGTGGCATTTGATGACAGTGTTTGCATGGCAAAGTCAATTGGTGGGAGCAACGCTGGGGGTTAGGCCGCTTGTAGCAGCTGGTTTAGCCGGTTGGCTGGGGTCTCGAGGTTCAGTGTTGGTCTGGGGCGGCGGTTGAGTTTCGCTGCGACCAGGCGGATGTCCTCGGGGGTGTGCACTGAAAGGTCAGTGCCTTTCTCGAACCAGAACCGCAGGAGCCGGTTGGTGTTTTCGTTGGTGCCGCGCTGCCAGGGCGAGTGCGGGTCGCAGAAGTACATCGTCGTATCGAGAGCGGTCTGGATTTTTGCGTAGTCGGCCAGTTCGGTGCCGCGGTCCCAGGTGATCGACCGGCGCAGGTGATCCGGGAGGGAGGCCATCTCCCGGATCATCGCGGCGGCAACGGTTTCCGCGGTGTGGTCCCCTGGCAGGTGCAGCAGGATCGTGAACCGGGTTGAGCGTTCCACCAAGGTTCCGATCGCTGTCCCGTTGGCGCCGATGATGAGGTCACCTTCCCAATGCCCGGGCACTGCCCGGTCCTGGACCTCGGCGGGACGTTGGCTGATCTTGAAGGCCTCTTTATAGGGGCTGTTGGCGCGCCGGTCAGTGCCGTGGGGGATGCGTTGTTTGCGTTTCAGGCTGAGCTTTTCGGCCAGGTCCGCCCGCAGGTTCCCGCGGGTTTGGACGTAAAGGGCCTGGTAGATCGTCTCGTGGCTCACCTGCATAGTCTGATCGTCACCGAAGTAATACGCCAACATCGAGGAGATCAGCTTCGGACTCCACCCGTCATCCATCCAGACGCCGATCAGCCGGCACAAACCCTCGTCCTTGGCCAGCCTGAAGGGTTTGGGACGGCGCCTGTCCTGATGCGCTTTGGCGTGAGCGACCGAGGCGTAGTACTTCCCGTCCGCGCTCGTGTGGCGTTTGACCTCCCGCCAAACTACGGACTTATCCCGCCCGATCAATGCGCCGATCTTCGCGTAACTGAGGCCCATCCGCACACCCATCTGGATCATGCCTCGCTCTTCCAGACCCAACGCACGGCCAGGGCCCCCGACTGAAGGAGCAGGATCGGCAAGACCTCCGGTAGCACCCCGGTTCACGGTCATCATTAGGCCAGACTGAACCCACCAATTGTGCCCGGTAGCGTGCACCGCCCCGACACGCCGGGCAGCAGTACGAACAGGCATCCCCGCACACACCAAATCAAGAAACTCAGTACGCGCAGCCTTGGGGAACAACTTGACCATAAAACGCTCCATCAATCAGAGCGTTGCAACGACCCTATGACTTTGCCCATAAAAAATTGTCATCAAATGCCACCTCGGCGGAGCTATTGACAGCCGCACGACTGCCGGATGATGAGCTCGGTAGGCAGGATCTGGTGCTGCAGTTCCTCGCCGCGCCCCTTGCCCACCAGGGCCCGGACTGCCGCTTGTGCCATCGCCTTGACCGGCTGGGCAACCGTGGTGAGGGCCGGCCAACTGTATTCGGCGTCCAGGGAGCCATCGAACGAGACCAGGGCCAACTCGTCGGGAACCCGGACACCGGCTTCGTGGAGGGCGCGAAGAATGCCGATGGCCTGCATGTCATTGCTGGCAAAGATGGCGGTGGGACGGTTCGCCATGGAGAGGAACCGCTTGCCCACTTCGTAGCCTCCGGGACGGCTGAAGGGTCCGTGGAGCATCGGACCGTCCGGCAACCCGGCCTCGCGCAGGGCGGCGAGCCAGCCGACCTCACGGCCATCCAACTGGTTGCCTGTGTTGGTACCGATCGCCAGGCCGATGTTGCGGTGTCCATGGCCGATCAGGTGACCCACCGCCGCCCGTGCCCCGGCCTCCAGGTCCACTCCGACGCTGTTGAAGCCGGGCGGGGATCCTGCGTTGTTCAGGAGGACAGCCGGGATTTCCGAGGCTTCCAGTTCGGTGACATCGGGATCGAACACACAGCTGGCCAGGAACACCCCATCCACCTGCCGGGCGGCGAGGGTCCGGATGTTCTTGCGTTCGCGGGTCAGGCTTCCGTCCGAGTTCGTCAGCACCATGCCGAAGCCGAGTTCGGCCGCGGCGTCCTCCACCGCGTGGGCAAGCTGGGTGAAGAACGGGTTGGTGTTGTCCGGCACCACCACACCAATGGTTTCGCTGGAACCCAGCTTCAGCGCGCGCGCCGCGGCGTTGGGCCGGTAGCCGAGGACGCGGATGGCTTCGCGGACTTTGGCTTCCGTTGCCGGGGCCACGTTCTTGGGCCCACCGTTCACCACATAACTCACGACGGCGGTACTCACCCCGGCGTACCGGGCCACGTCTTTGCGTGTAACCGGGCCGCGCGGGGTTTGTACAGCTGTTGTTGTCATGGGGTAAATGCTAGCTACTCCACGGGAGCATCACCGAAGTCGCGGATGGGAAGACGCTCCCCGCCCCGAAGTGCGGACTCGTGGGCCACGATGCCGGGAAGGGTGAAGCGGGCAGCCACCCAAGCGTTGACCGGCGGAAGGCTGCGGTTGTTCACAGCCGTCACAAAGTCGTCCACCAGGAATTGGTGGCTGCCCTCGTGTCCATTGGGCGCCCCGAGGAACTCTTCCGGGAGGCGGGACTGGTCGTGAACCGGGGCCAGTCCTGAGATGAAGGCGTCCCGCAGCTCCGGAGCCACGTCAGCCAGTGAGGGATCATCGGCGGACATGGTGGGCTTCGTTTCCACCTGCTCGGATACGTCCTCCACGGTGGACTTGTCCTGCCACACTGTGGTGGTTGCCAGTTGCTCGAAGCTGGCTTCGGTGCCGAAGAAGCGGAACCGGGACTCCCGGATGTGCGAGGGGTAGCCCACGCGGCGCATCTCGTTGGTCCGCATCGCACCGCCGTCGTTCATTTCGAACAGTGCGGTCGCGTTGGAGAAGTCATTGGCGAACATGCTGACGTCCTTGTCGAAGACGCCGTCGCCCCGCTGGTCCTTGACCCCGATGCAGCTCACGCTGACCGCATGTCCGGGCACGGCGCCCAGGACCCCGCCGATGGCGTGCGTGGGATAGAGCATGGGCGGGTAGCTGGCAGTTTCCTTCCACCGTTCCCCGCCACTGTACTGGTAGGCCTCGTAGAAGCCGAGGTCCATGTCGTGGACGTAGTCGCCCTCGGTGTAGAAGATCCGGCCGAATTTGCCGGCTTGGTGCTGCTGCCGGGCGAAGACAGTGGCGGGGTTGTAGTAGCTGGTCTCGCCCATGGCGTAGACCAGTTTCGTCTCGCGGACGGCCTCGATGATGCGCTCGATCTCTTCTTCGGAGATGGCCATGGGAACCGCTGAGTAGACGTGCTTTCCGGCCCGGAGGGCTTGCTCCACCAAGGGCCCGTGCGTCCACCGCTGCGTGAAGATGGCGACAGCATCGACGTCGGACTCCAACAGATCCTCGAAGGAGGCCATGGTGCCGTCCAGCCCCCAGCGCTCCTGCGCTGCGGCGGCGCGTTCGGGCAGCTCGTCCACCGCGTAGACCTCGCTGACACCGGGGTGGAGCTTGAAGAGGTGGGCGAACTGGCTGCCGAACTGCCCGGCGCCCACAACACCTATCGAAAACGTCATTGTTTACCTTTCCTGTGGCTACGGGTGCAGCCGTTTGTCTGTCGCATGACACGTACGGACGAGTTTCGCATCAGGATCTACACGAGTCAACAGAAACAACATTTCTGAACATTTTTCATCAAAATCGTGCGTCAGCTCTTGCCAAGCCAAAATCTACTCGTGTAGATTCGCCTCCAGTTGTTACCAGCATCACTCCCACGAAAGGGTCGACGATGACCACGCTCACCAAGCAACCGGATCCGGGGCTCTCGGCCAAGGCGCCGCGGAAGTCACGGAAGCGGGGAAAACCATCCGACGGGTTCCGCGGCATCGGAGACCTGAAGGTCGCACTCTTCTTCATAGCTCCAGCGATGGTCGGATTGATCCTCTTCTACCTCGTCCCCACCATCCGGGGCATCTACCTCAGCTTCACCGAATACAGCATCCTCGGCGACCCGGAATGGATCGGCGCACGGAACTACGAACGCATTGCCAAGGATCCGCTGTTCTGGAACGCCTTGAACGTCACGGCGGAATACGTAGTGATCAACATCGTCCTTCAGACGGCGCTGGCCCTGGGCCTGGCAATCCTGATGCACCGCGTCGCAAAGTCGACCATCATCCGCGGTGCGCTCCTGATGCCGTACCTGATGGCAAACGTCATCGCGGCCCTCCTGTGGTTTTGGATGCTCGACTACCAGATCGGCATCATCAACCAAATCATCGAATGGACCGGACTGCCCCGGGTAGCCTTTTTCGGCAGCGAGCAATGGGCCATCCCCACCCAGGCACTCATCAACACCTGGCGGCACATGGGTTACACAGCCCTCCTGATCTTCGCCGGACTCCAGGCCATCCCGAACAGCGTCTACGAGGCCGCCAGTATCGATGGTTCCAAGGCCATGAACACTTTCTGGCGAATCACCCTCCCGCTGCTGCGACCGGTTCTGGTACTGGTCCTGGTAGTAACCGTGATCGGTTCCTTCCAGGTTTTCGACACCGTCGCGGTCACCACGGCCGGCGGTCCCGTCAACGCCACCCGCGTGCTGCAGTTCTACATCTACCAGCGCGCCTTCAACGAGCAGGACTTCGGCTACGGATCCGCCCTGGCTGTCATCCTCTTCCTCATCCTTGCCATCGTCGCTTTTATCCAGATGAAATTCCTCCGCGGCAACCAGTCGGACCTGGACTAAGGACACGCCATGACCACTTTCACCTCACCCACGAACACCGGCCGCCGTCGCCCGTTCAGCCGCCCCTTCAACTGGCGCCGCGCCATCGCCCTGACCCTCCTCACCCTTGCGATCGCCGTCAGCATCCTGCCCTTCTACTGGGTGCTGCGCACGGCCCTGTCCTCCAACGGCTCCCTCGCCGCCAACTCCGCCAACCTGCTCCCGGCCGACTTCAACCTGGGTGCGTTCAAGCGGGTCTTCGGCCTCCAGACTGCCTCCGAGGCCATCGCAGAAGGCGGCTCCGGCGCCTCGATCAATTTCTGGCAGTACCTGTGGAACTCCCTGCTCTTCGCCGGCATCACGACAGCCTGCGCGGTGTTCTTCAGCTCCATGGCCGCCTACGCATTCTCCCGGCTGCGGTGGAAAGGGCGCGACGCGGTCTTTTCCTTGTTCCTTGCCACCATGCTCGTCCCGCCGATCTTCACCGCCCTGCCCAATTTCCTGCTCGTGAAGAACCTGGGCCTGCTCAATTCCATGCTCGGACTCGTGCTGCCGTACCTGTTCATGACGCCGTTCGCGATCTTCTTCATGCGCCAGTTCTTCCTGAACATGTCCAGGGAAGTGGAAGAAGCTGCGATGCTCGACGGCGCCAAGCACTGGCGGATCTTCTTCCAGATCATCATGCCCAACGCCGCTGCCCCGATCGCGACCCTGGCGCTGCTGACCTTCATGGGTCAGTGGAACGAATACTTCTGGCCCCTGCTCGTAGGCACCTCCGAGGAATCCAGGGTGCTCACCGTGGGACTGGGAGTCTTCAAATCCCAGTCCCCGCAAGGCGCTCCGGACTGGTCCGGGCTCATGGCCGCAACGCTCGTGTCCGCCACGCCCGTGCTGATCCTCTTCGCCATCTTCGGCAAACGGATCGTCAACTCCATCGGCTTCAACGGCACCAAATAGCTCTCTCCACCTGCTCACGCGGAAACCGGCATGCGCCGGCACGCACCCATCCAGTCCTGAAAGGACCAACCATGATGAACAAGAAGGCAATCGGCGCCGTCGCCGTCGCGGCAGCCGCCGTCCTCGCGCTGTCCTCCTGCTCCGGCGGAAACTCCGGAGGCAGTTCCGGCGGAGACTCTGCCAAGGGCGAGATCAACTACTGGCTCTGGGACGCCAACCAGCTCCCCGCCTACCAGCAGTGCGCAACCGACTTCACCAAAGCCAACCCGGACATCACCGTCAAGATCACCCAGACCGGTTGGGACGACTACTGGTCCAAGCTCACCAACGGCATGGCCTCCGGTACTGCACCGGACGTCTTCACGGACCACCTGTCCAAGTACCCGGACTTCCTCAAGACCAAGCAGCTGGTGGCCCTCGATGACGCAGTCTCGAAGGACAACGTGGACCTTTCCCAGTACAACGAAGGCCTCGCTGATCTCTGGGTAGGCCAGGACGGCAAGCGCTACGGCCTGCCCAAGGACTGGGACACCGTGGCACTGTTCTACAACCAGAAAATGGCCGCCGACGCCGGCATCACCCCGGAACAAATGGGCTCCCTGACCTGGAACGCACAGGACGGCGGCACGTACGAGAAGGTCATCGCCCACCTCACGGTCGACAAGAACGGCAAGCGCGGCGACGAAGCCGGCTTCGACAAGGACAACGTTGCCGTCTACGGATTGGGCCTCCCGGGTTCCGATGCCGAGAACGCCGGCCAGACCCAGTGGAGCTACCTGTCCGCCACCACCGGCTGGACCACCACAGACAAGAACCCTTGGGGCACCCACTTCAACTACGACGACAAGAAGCTCCAGGACACCATCGGCTGGTGGGCCTCGCTCGCTGCGAAGGGCTACATGCCCAAGCTTGAAACCACCGTTGGCGCCAACGCCGCCGACAACTTTGGTGCAGGCAAGGCCGCCATCAACAGCAACGGCTCCTGGATGATCGGCCAGTACACGAGTTACAAGGGCATCGACCTCGGCATCGCCCCCACGCCCCAAGGCCCCGATGGCAAGCGCGCTTCCATGTTCAACGGCCTGGCCGATTCCGTGTGGGCCGGCACCAAGAAGAAGGACGCCGCCGTCAAGTGGGTGGAATACCTCGGCTCCGCCGCCTGCCAGGACGTCGTAGCTTCGAAGGCTGTTGTCTTCCCGGCCATCACCACCTCCTCCGAGAAGGCCGCAGACGCCTTCAAGGCCAAGAATGTGGACGTCAGCGCTTTCACCCAGCATGTGAAGGACAAGACCACCTTCATGCTCCCGATCACGGACAACGCCTCCAAGGTTTCCGGAATCATGAAGCCTGCCGTGGACGCGGTGCTCGCCGGCAAGGCCCCGGCCAGCTCGCTGACAGCCGCCAACGAGCAAGTCAACGCACTCTTCGCGAAGTAGTAACAACCCTCCCGTTGTGGGGCCCGCTCTGCGCACTCTGACGCCCCTCAGGCGCGCAGAACGGGCCCCACAACTTTTTCGTCCAGGGCCCAGAGCCCACCCCAGCTGAAAGTGACTCACAACATGCAACCGCTCCATCTCCGTTCCGCAGGTACCAGCCTGGTGATCAGCACCCACCGTGGAGAGGCTGAGATCACCCACTGGGGAGCAGATCTGGGCGATTCCCTGCCGGACCTTGCCATCCTCAACGAACCCATCCCGCCGTCGTCCATCGACGCCAATGTCCCCGCCGGGCTCCTCCCCCAGGCATCGTCATCGTGGCAGGGCAGGCAAGGGCTCCGCGGCCACCGCATCACCGACGGCGTACCCGGCTTTGACTTCTCCGTTCGCCTGCGCGTGGTGCGTGCGACGACGGACGGCATCACCGCCGTCGTGCTTCAGTCAGATCCCGACGCCGGCATCTCGGTGACCAGCAACCTCACCTTGCACCCGGGCGGGCTTCTCGAAATGCGGCACACTGCCACCAACGACGGCTCGTCACCTTTCCAGGTGGACGAGCTGGCAACCATGCTCCCGGTGGCGCCGGACGCCGTCGAACTCCTGGACCTGACCGGGCGCTGGTGCCGTGAACGGCACCCGCAGCGGCGGGCGATCCAGCAAGGTACCTGGGTCCGCACCGGACGCCACGGCCGCACAGGCCACGATTCGTCGCTGCTTCTTGCCGCCGGGACCGCGGGCTTTGGCAACCGCCACGGCAAAGTGTGGGCCACTCACCTGGCATGGAGCGGCAATCACGAGCAGTTTGCCGACAGCGTTGCCGATGGCCGGACCATGGTGGGTGGATCCGAGCTGCTTGGATCCGCTGAAGTCGTCTTGCAGCCCGGCGAAAGCTACACGACGCCTGCGCTGTTTGCTGCCTACTCCGACCGTGGGCTGGACGGCATCAGCGAGGCGTTTTACAGCTGGTTCCGCTCGCGTCCGCACCATGTGGGCACACCGCGCCCAGTGGTCCTCAACACCTGGGAGGCGGTCTACTTCGACCACAGCCTGGACACGTTGATCGAACTGGCGGGTTCTGCTGCCGAGCTCGGTGTTGAGCGGTTCGTCCTCGACGACGGCTGGTTCCGGGGGCGTCGGTCCGACAACGCCGGACTGGGTGACTGGTACGTGGATGAGACTTTGTGGCCCGCCGGCCTCACTCCTTTGATCGACGCCGTGACGTCCCGTGGTATGGAATTCGGGCTCTGGGTGGAGCCGGAAATGGTGAACCTGGATTCGGACATTGCCCGTGAGCATCCCGAGTGGATCGTGGGCCCTTCCGCTGCTTCGTACAAGGACGGCGGCCGGCTTCCGCTCGAATGGCGCCAGCAGCACGTCATCGACCTCGTCAATCCCGAAGCCTGGCAGTACGTCTACGACCGGATCGACACCCTGCTGCGCGAAAACACCATCAGCTACCTCAAATGGGACCAGAACCGGGATCTCCTGGAACACGGTCATGGCGGCCGCGCCTCGGTCCATGAGCAGACCTTGGCCGCCTACCGGTTGTTCGATGCCCTCCGGGCGGCGCACCCCACCGTGGAAATCGAGAGTTGTTCCTCCGGAGGCGCCCGCGTGGACCTCGGGATCCTGGAGCGGACGGACCGGATCTGGGCTTCGGACTGCAACGACGCCCTTGAACGGCAAACCATCCAGCGCTGGACCGGCCTGGTGGTTCCGCCCGAACTGGTCGGCGGGCACATTGGGCCGGCCACGTCCCATACGACCGGACGCACCCACGACCTTTCGTTCCGCGCCATCACGGCCTTGTTCGGTCACTTCGGGATGGAGTGGGACGTCCGCTCTGTCACGGGGGCTGATCGCGAGGAGCTCAAGCGCTTCATCGCCTTGTACACGGAGCACCGCGCGTTGATCCACAGTGGGCGGATGGTGCGGGCCGACGGGCCGGACGAGTCACTGATGGTGCACGGCGTCGTGGCTTCGGAGCACGACGGCGGCACTCCAGCGGGTGCCACCGCGGCGCTTTTCGCTGTGGTCAAGACGGCGACGAGCTTCGCCGAGCGCATCGGGCGGGTGGCGATCCCGGGGTTGGATCCTCTACGTTCCTACCGGGTGGAGCTTCTGTTCCCGACCCCCGTCGATGCCGACTACGGGCACACGTTCATCGAGGCCAAGCCGGCACCGTGGTTGGCTTCCTGGGCAGAGGCTACCGGGCGGTTCCTGGGTGAAGTGGGGCTGCCGATGCCCGTCCTGAACCCGGAGCACGCAATCCTCCTGCGTTTCACCGCCCTCTGACGCTTGCTCACAACCCACGGGCTTCCCGGGAACCCTCGCTCACAACCCACAGGCTTCCCGGGAACCCTCGCTCACCGGCAGGGTTTAGACGGCTTCTGCCAGGTACTCGATGGCCAGCTTGTAGCCCAGGACCCCGGCACCGGCGATGACCGCGTTGCAGACGCCGGAAAGGTACGAGTGGTGGCGGAACTCTTCGCGCTGGTGGACGTTGGTGATGTGGACCTCGACGGCGGGCAGCTGCACCGCCGCGAGGGCATCGCGGAGAGCCACGGACGTGTGCGTGAAGGCCCCGGCATTGATGACGATTCCGACGGCGGTTCCGCGGGCTGCATGGATCGCATCCAGGAGGTCGCCTTCGTGGTTCGACTGCACGCAGTCAACGGTGAACCCGTGGGCCGCGGCTGCCGTCATGGCGAGTTGCTCGACGTCGGCCAGCGTGGAGGTTCCGTACTTCTCGGGCTCGCGCGTGCCCAGAAGGTTGAGGTTGGGTCCATTGATCACAAGGATGGTGCCGCGACCGGCTTCGGTGGCGGGGGTGGCTTCAGTCATGGCTCCCAATCTATAGCTGCTCGCGGGTGTCCGGGAATCACGACCAAAGTATGAGAGAGCACCAAGCTAAAACACTCACCATGTGAGAGAAGAGCCGCTACTTGCGGGTGCACTGCCCGGCGGAGACCGATTCGCTGAGTCCGGGAGCCTGGGCCGCTACCGGTTCCAGGTCGGTCATGGTCAAGGCGAATCCCAGGGCGGCGTCCGTGGTGGTCTTGGCGAAGATCAGGCCCGCCACTTGGCCCTGCATCGTCAGCAATGGGCCGCCGGAGTTGCCCGGTTGAACGTCGCCGGCAAGCTTGTACACGAGCTCCGGGGAAGGATTGTTGCCATAAATGTCCGGCACCAAAATGGGCGAAATTCCCTGCACCGTGGCGGGCTTGGACTGGAACGGGCCGCCATGCGGGTAGCCGGCGAAAGCGGCGGGGCTTCCATCAGGCAGGTCCGGGCTCAGAGGCAGAGGGCTGGACTGCAGTCCGTCCACGGCCAGGACCGCAATGTCCCGCTGGGGGTCGAAGTAGACCACGCGACCCGGCAACGCACCGCCGTCGGGAACTTCCACAACGGGTTGCGACACGCCCGCCACCACGTGCGCGTTGGTGACGACGCGCCCGGGCGATACGACGAATCCGGACCCGGTCTGGTTCTGGCCGCACTCGAAGGCCGTACCGGCAATCTTCAGTACGGATTCCGCGGCCTGGTTCAACGCAGGGGTGTCCGTGGATGCATTGGGAACGGGCACGGGCGTGACGGGGCCGATGCCTTCAATGAGCTTCGGAATGCCGTCGCCGATCACCGTGGAGCGCAACTGCGCCATGGTGCTTTTGACCGGTGTGGGCGTGATGTTGTCGATGTAGCGGATGACGCGGGATTCCGCCAGCTGCTGCGACACGAACGGCACGCCCAAGGAACTGATACTGAAGGCCAACATGGACATCACCAGCGCGGCAACCACCACACTCACGACGCCACCGATCAGCCGGTCCACGGCATGCAACGGCTTGATCCGCACCGCGTGGCGGATTTTGCGCCCGATCATGGTTCCCAGCCCATGTCCCAACGCGATAAGTACGACGGCGGCACCCACCGTGGCGGTCAGCCTCCAACCGCTGTCGGTCACCCAGTTGCTGACGAGAGGTACGGCAATGAACGCGGCGATGGCGCCAACAATGAATCCTGCAATTCCGCCCAAAGTGACCATAAAGCCGTTGCGCAGGCCATAGATCAGGTAGGACAGGAGCATCAAGATCAATGCCAAATCCAATATCGTCAAGCCAAACACCAATGCTCCTCATAGCCGGGTAGCGCCAATTGTAGTTGTGCACCCTGACAGCCAACCGTTAGTCACATCACCTCGGCAGGGCGGTCTTACGCCTCTTTCGTGCCGTCGTTTGGGGCCTGGAACGCCCCAAACCCGCGCCATTTCAGCGTTTCGCGTGCCAAGTACGTCACAGAAGCTCAAAAATTCTGAAACAATGGCTGGAGCGCCACGACCGAAACTTATATTCAGGAGATTTCATGGACATCGAGGTATTGCGCCGCGCACCCCTCTTCGCCACCCTTGACGACGACGCATTCCGCTTGCTGACGGACGAACTCACAGAGGTGGACCTTTCACGCGGGGCTTCCGTGTTCCGCGAAGGCGACCAGGGTGACCAGCTCTACTTCATCGTTTCCGGCAAGGTGAAGCTCGGCCGCACCTCACCCGACGGCCGCGAGTCCCTGCTGGCCATCCTCGGCCCGGGCGAACTCTTCGGCGAAATGGCGTTGTTCGACCCCAGCCCCCGTACGGCAACGGCCACGGCTGTCTCCGAGACCCGCCTTGCCGGCCTCAAGAACGAGAGCCTGAACGCACTGCTTCGCACGCGTCCCGAGGTCTCCGCACAGTTGCTGCAGGCACTGGCCCGCCGCCTGCGCCGCACCAACGACTCCCTCTCCGACCTCGTCTTCTCCGATGTACCCGGCCGCGTGGCCAAGGCACTCCTGGACTTGGCCGACCGCTTCGGCCGCCCGGCCACCGACGGCGTCCTGGTTGCCCACGAGCTCACGCAGGAAGAACTGGCCCAGCTTGTGGGCGCTTCCCGCGAGACCGTCAACAAGGCACTGGCCGAATTCGTCCAGCGTGGCTGGTTGCGGTTGGAAGCCCGCGCCGTCGTCATTCTCGACATGCAGCGCCTCCGCCAGCGTTCACGCTAAAGCGCAAGAAAAGCCGCCCCGGTTTGGAACCGGGGCGGCTTTTTTGTTGTCCAGTGAGGGAGCATCAGGCTCAAGCACGCGGAACGTGAGCAAGCGTCAGGCTCAAGCACGCGGAACGTGAGCAAGCGTCAGGCTCAAGCACGCGGAACGTGAGGGAGCATCAGGCTCAAGCACGCGGAACGTGAGCAAGCGTCAGGCTCAAACACGCGGAACGTGAGCAAGCGTCAGCGTTCGCGCTGTGGCTCCCCCGCGACGGTCTTGGCGGCTTCGACTTCGAGCATCAGGATGCCGCCCTCGTCCACCAGTTTGGGCTGGTAGACGTGAGCTTTGCGCTTGTAGCTCAGGTACGCGATGCACCCGTTGGCGTGGGCCATCTTTTCCAGCATGATTTCGGAGCCCGGCACCAAAAGCTGCCCAAGGGCCAGGCCCACAGTGTTTGGCTGGGCGATTTCGTCGCCGAGGGCGGACGTCTCGCGGAGGGCAATGGCCTCTGCCGCAGACACCCATCGGCCCCACACACCTTTGCTGCCAAGGATGCTGGGCTGCTGGTTCACCGGCACGGTTGCGGCAAAGTACCGGGTGTTGAAGCGGGTGTGCGCAAAGTCCGGACTGAGCCAGTTAACCAGCGGCTTCAGCAGATCCGTCCGCAGGGAAAGCCCACGCTTGGTGAGCATCTCCGTGAAGGACTTCTCCTGGGAGGCCACGGCTTCGCGGGCACGCATCCAGTCCACAGTGGAGTTGGCCTCCACTGTGGAGGAAGCGTCGGGTCCGGCCAACAGGACGCCCGTTTCTTCGAACAGTTCACGGATGGCACCCACCACATGACGGCGGGCGAGTCCGACGTCGTCTGTTCCCATCTGCTCAGCCCAATGCTGGGGTGAGGGGCCTACCCAACCGACGGGGTCGTCGTCGGACGGGTCCAGGGAACCGCCCGGGAACGCCACAACGCCCAACGGCGAGGAGCCTGGCCTGTATCCAAGCCAGGTCTCCAAGCCGGAGGGCGAGTCGCGCAGAAGAACAACGGATGATGCGTAGCGGGCGGCCCTGGGGGTCCGCTCGCCGAGTTCAAGCCAGTTTTGTGCTGCCCCCTCAAGTTCGGGAGGGAGGACAAACAATCGGCGGGCAAGCTGCGGCAATTGGGTGAACCGGTTCCTTAGCTGAATTCAGCGATGAGCTCGACCTCTACGGGAGAGTCGAGGGGCAGCACGGAAACGCCGACGGCGGAACGTGCGTGGATGCCGGCGTCGCCGAATACCTGTCCGAGAAGTTCCGACGCACCGTTGATGACGCCGGGCTGGCCGGTGAAGGTGGGTTCGGAGGATACGAATCCGACGACCTTCACGATGCGGGTTACGCGATCGAGGTCGCCGATGACGCTCTTGACGGCAGCCAGTGCGTTAATGGCGCAGACGGCGGCGTAGCGCTTGGCTTCTTCGGGATCAACAGTTGCCTCGTCCGAGGCACCCAACTCGCCCAAGGACACCTTGCCCGTAGCTTCGAGTTTGCCGTTAATAAAGGGCAACTGTCCGGACGTGTAAACGTAGTTGCCGGACACGACGGCAGGGACGTAGGCGGCTACGGGGGCGGCGACCTCGGGAAGGGTCAGTCCGAGCTCGGCGAGACGCTGCTCAACGGCCGACGTCGGGGCGCCGGATTCCGCGGGAGAGGTGGTTTCTGCGGGGGTGGTCATGGTTACTGCTTCTCCCTCTTAAGGTATGCGACAAGGCCCTTGCCATCGGGGCCGCCGACAACCTGGACAAGCTCCCAGCCGTCCTCGCCCCACTGGTCCAGGATCTGCTTGGTGGCGTGAATAATGAGCGGAATCGTGGCGTACTCCCATTTGGTCATGACAGAAAGCCTAGCCCTTGCCGGTAAACTGGAAAACATGGTGACTCGCAAGAACCCCATATTCGATACTGCCACCACCCTCGGAAAGATTTTAGGTTTCCTTGGCGTGAGTGCGATCTGTGGCGTCCTGGTGGCGGGACTTTTGGTCCCCGCCGCTGCCGTCTCGGGCAGTGCCGCAAGTGGTTCAATCCAGTTCTTTGACACTCTGCCGGCGGAACTGCAAGTGGATCCGCCCAGCCAGAACACCACGATCCTGGCGAAAGACGGTACGCCGATCGCCTCGATCTACGCAGAGAACCGCACCAAGGTTCCGCTGGATTCCATGAGCCCTTTCATCAAGGACGCTGTCATCGCCATCGAGGACAGCCGTTTTTATGAGCACGGCGGAATCGACACCACCGGCATCATGCGAGCACTGGTGAGCACCGCCCGCGGCAACAAGCAGGGTGCGTCCACCATCACCCAGCAGTACGTGAACAACGTCATCAACGAGTCACTGGTGGCGTCGGGCAAGGGTGACGACGTCCTCCTCAACGGTGTTAACAAGGGCGTGGGCGACAAGCTCCGCGAAATGAAGCTCGCGATCGCCCTGGAGAAGAAGTTCTCCAAGGAGCAGATCCTTGAGGGCTACCTCAACATCGTGTTCTTCAACCGCGATGCCTACGGCATCGAAGCTGCGTCCAAGTTCTTCTTCAGCACCACCGCCAAAGACCTGACGCTTCCCCAAGCTGCGCTGCTTGCCGGCCTGGTCAACAGCCCGTCTGCCTTCGATCCGATCACCAACCCGGACAACTCGAAGATGCGGCGCGACCTTGTCCTGAACGCCATGCTGGCCCAGAAGAAGATCACCCAGGCCCAGTACGACGAAGCTGTCGCCACGCCCGTGACCACCAAGGTAACCCCGGCCCGCCAGGGTTGCGCCTACGCCACCATGGCTCCGTACTTCTGCGATTATGTTCTGCACCTCCTGCTGAACAACCCGGCTTACGGTGACACCACGGAGGAACGCGAAAAGCGCGTTATGCGCGGCGGCCTGACCATCCAGACCACCCTCGATCCGACTGCCCAGAACGTGGCTCAGCAGCAGGTTGACGCCACGGCGGGTGCCAACCCGGACAAGTGGGGCGCCTCAATCGTCTCTGTCCAGCCGGGCACGGGACAGATCGTCAGCATGGCTCAGAACACCGTGTGGCTCCCTCAAGAGGGCAAGTTCGATCAGACCCAGAACTTCAACGTTGATGTGGTCGACGCCAACGGCAACGACCTCAACGGCATCGGTGGGTTCCAGCCCGGTTCCACGATGAAACCCTTCACGTTCGCCCAGTGGCTGAATGAGGGGAAGTCGATGGAAACCAATGTCAATGCGGCCGTTCGCAGGTATCCGCAGAACTTCCCTTGGAAGAACACATGCCCCGCGCCTACCGTCGGCTGGTACGACTCAACAAATGGGACCTTCGACCTACAGAACTCAGACGAGGGCTACTACAGGAACATGACCGTCCTGTACGGCCTCAAAAATTCGATTAACACAGCCACGTTTGCCTCAGCGGCCCAAGTTGATCTGTGCGGGATCCAAGGCATCGTTGACGCCACAGGCATTCATGGCGGCCTCCCCGCCCGCGACAACACAGGCAAAATCACGGACCCAAATCCCAAGGTCCCCATGACAACTCTGGCCAACCTGATCGGTTCAACCCAGACAGCTCCTTTGACCATGGCTACCGCCTTCGCGACGTTCGCAGCCGATGGTAAGTACTGTGCACCCATCGCCATCACCTCAGTGAAGGACCAGTCGGGAGCTGACCTCCCCGCGCAGTCCTCCAGCTGCAAGGACGCCGTGAAGCCCGAGGTGGCTCGTGGTGTGGCCTATGCGATGCAGGAAGTGCTGAATTCAGGTTCCGGTTCGCTGATCAGGCCATCCCTTTCAACAAAAAACAACTTCCCGGTGGCTGCCAAAACAGGCACGAACGACTCAAACGGCTCCACTTGGGTTGTTGGCTACACCAGCGGTCTTGCAACTGCTTCCTGGTTCGGTGATCCTTTGGGTAATCAGTCTCGCTACGGACGCAACCTCACCGTGAACGGCAAGTTCTACCCGTCCATCGACGGCTATATGATCGCCGGCCCGCAGTTCACCAACTACATGTTGTCTGTCGCCCCGGCCTACGGCACCAACCCGTTCCCGCAACCACCGTCCAACCTGACTGGTGCGCCGACGCCGCAACGCAACAACAACGCACCGTCGAACAACACTCCGTCCGCGCCAAAGCAGGCGCCAAACCCCGCGCCGTCCACCGGAACCGGCAACAACGGTAACGGCAATGGAAACAACGACGCCCCCGGCAAGGACTAACGAGTGACGTTCGCTGATTCACTGGCAAACCGCGCCCGTTTTTTCGGGCGCGGTTTTGCCGTCACTGCAGCCGTCGGGGCAGCCGCAGGTACAGCGGCTGCCGCCTACGGGTGGTGGGAAAAGGACCAGTTCGAGGTCCGCCACGAAACGTTGCCAATTCTCCCTGAGGGCTCGGCACCCCTTCGTGTCCTGCACCTGAGCGACATCCACTTTGTCCCCGGCCAAGTCAAGAAGACGCAATGGCTGCATTCCCTGGCGGACCTCAAACCCGATCTTGTAGTCAACACGGGCGACAACTTGAGCCACACCAAGGCCGTTGACCCCCTCATCCAGGCCTTGAGGCCCCTGATGGAGTTCCCCGGGGTCTTCGTTCCAGGTTCCAACGACTACTACGCGCCGCGGATCAAGAACCCGGCGGGCTACTTCCGTGGTCCTTCGAAACCTAAAACCGAGCCCCTCCAGCTCGACTGGCCCAAGCTCCGCTCCGCCTTCGGCATGAGTGGCTGGATCGACCTCACCAACCGTGCCCAGTCTGTGGTCCTCAACGGCCTGCGGTTCGATTTTTCGGGCGTCGACGATCCCCATTTGGGGCGCGAACGCTACGCCGGCTGGCCCCGCGGCACCGTGAACCAGGATGCCCGGCCGCACCTCAAAGTCGCCGTGATCCACGCTCCCTACCAACGCGTGCTGGACCACTTCACCGAGGCGGGAGCAGACCTGATCATCGCCGGTCACACTCACGGCGGCCAGATCTGCATCCCCGGCTACGGCGCCTTGGTCTCCAACTGCGACCTCCCCACCTGGCGGGCCAAAGGCCTCCACGATTGGGAAAGCGATGGATTCACGACGCCGGTGAACGTCTCGGGCGGCATCGGCACCTCGCGGTTCGCCCCCGTCCGTATAGCCTGCCGCCCGGAGGCTGTGCTGCTGACGCTCACGCCACGCAACTGAACCTCGCGCAGCATTACGAATCCCAATAACTGGGTCAAACATTTCACCTGGGGTGCGTGGTCCTGTGAAACGAATCACGCCATGGCATAGGGTAGTTGCTACGGGAAACTACCTCCGCACCATCTGAAGATCCAGCTGTTGAGAAGCGGGCATGTCCAAGCAAACCTCATTTTTCACCTCCGTCGGCCGCCTGTACCCTCACGTACGGCCCATCCTCCCGCGCCTATTCATGGGCCTGATCTGCGCCTTGCTGGCCAGCATTGTCGCGCTCACCATCCCGCAAGTCCTGCGGGTCTTGGTCAACAACTCCTTGCAGCCCGGCGGTTCCACGGACGCCGTCTGGATTGCCGCCGTCGTGATCCTTGCTCTGGGCATCGCCGAAGCAGGACTGGTGGCCTTGCGCCGCCAGTTCGTGATCAACCCGGCCACCACCGTGGAGACCCGGATGCGCGTGACCCTTTACGGGCACCTGCAGGAGCTCACCGTGGCGTTCCATGACCGCTGGGGTTCCGGGCAGCTGCTCTCCCGCGCCATGACGGACCTCAGCTTCCTGCGCCGTTGGATGGCGTTCGGCGCGATCATGCTGGTGGTCACGACACTGACGGTGATCATCGGCGTCGGCGTGATGTTCTCCATGAGCTGGCAGCTGGCGCTCATCTTCCTCGCCGCCGCGGTGCCGATCATGATCAATTCTTTCCGGTTCCGGCGGCGCTTCAGCCTGGTGGCCCGGCTCAGCCAGGACCAGGCCGGCGACCTCGCCACCACCGTTGAGGAATCCGTCCACGGAATCCGTGTCCTGAAGGCGTTCGGACGGAGCCGCGAGGCACTGGAGAACTTCAATGGCCAGGCTGAGGAACTGCGCCAGACGGAGATCGCGAAAGCCAAGCAGCAGGCCGGTTTCACCTTGGTGGTGACACTGCTGCCGGAACTCGCCTTGGGTGTCGGGCTGGTGGTTGGCGTCATGCTCGCCGCGAGCGGTCAGCTCAGCATTGGTGCCTTGGTCGCCTTTTTCGCGACCGCAGCCGTGGTGGCTACCCCGGTTGAATTCTCCGGCATGCTCTTGGCCATGGCGCTCACGGCCAAGACCGCGCTGGACCGGCATTTCGAGGTCATGGACACCGAGAACACCATCACCTCCCCGGAGACGGCCGTGGTGCCGGAAACCGTCAAGGGTGCCTTGCGCTTTGACCACGCAGGTTTCGGGTTCGACGACGGCGGCACCCTCCTGCACGACATCACCCTGGACATCCGCCCCGGCGAAACCATGGCCCTGGTGGGCATCACGGGAAGCGGCAAGAGCGCGCTGCTTCAACTGGTCCCCCGCCTGTACGACGTCACAGCCGGTGCAGTAACCATCGACGGCGTGGATGTCCGCGACTTCGACATCGACGAGCTCCGCAAGGTGGTTGCAGTGGCGTTCGAGGACACCACGCTCTTCTCCAGTTCGGTGCGTGACAACGTGCTGCTTGGTGCACCCGATCCCAGCGACGCAGCCTTGGACGAGGCATTGGATGTGGCGCAGGCACACTTTGCCTACTCCCTGCCGGACGGCGTGGACACCCTCATCGGAGAGGAAGGCCTGAGCCTGTCCGGTGGCCAGCGGCAGCGCATCGCCCTGGCCCGCGCCATCGCCGCCAAGCCGAAAGTCCTGGTGCTGGACGATCCCCTGTCCGCTTTGGACGTCAACACCGAGGAGCGCGTGGAAGCCCGCTTGCGTGAGGTTCTCCGCGAGACCACCACGCTGATCGTGGCGCACCGTCCCTCCACTGTGGCGTTGGCCGACCGGGTGGCCTTGCTCGAAAACGGGACCATCACCGCCGTCGGAACCCACACGGAACTGCTGGCCGAAAACGACCACTACCGTTACGTCATCGCCAGCCTGGATGCCGGTCCGAAGGACCTTGATACAGAACTGGACGAACTCGAAGAAGCTGAGGAGGCCCGCCGGTGAGCGCCACAACCTTTGGCACCGCCAACGAGGACAACACCCACCTCAGCAAAGCAGACAGCAAAGCCGTACGACGCCGGTCGCTCGCCTTGCTTGCCTCGCTGATCCGCCCGGTGCGGTTGCGGTTTTGGCTGACGATCGTGATGGTGGTTGTTTCGCAGCTCACCCGCGTAGCGGGGCCGGCACTGATCGCCTTTGGGATCGACAACGCCTTGCCGGCACTTCAGGCAGGCGACAACGGGCCCTTGGTGCTGGCTGGGTCCCTCTATCTGGCCGCTGCGATCGCCACGGCCGGAATGACCGCGCTCTACGTGACCTCCACGGCCCGGTTGAGCCAGGCGATGCTCCTGGACCTGCGGCTCCGCGTTTTCCGGCACACGCAGCGCCTGAGCCTGGAATTCCATGAGAAGTACACCTCGGGACGCATCATCGCCCGGCAAACTTCGGACCTGGAAGCGCTGCGAGAGCTGTTGGATTCCGGGGTTAGTTCTCTCGCCTCCGGCATGCTGTTCATGCTGTTCACGGCATTCACGGTGTTTGCCTTGGATTGGCGGAGTGGCCTGATCATGCTCGCGGCCGGTGTCCCCATGTTCTTCCTGGCGCGTTGGTACCAGAAACACTCGCAGATCGCGTTCCGGGAATCCCGGGTGGTCTCCGCCCGGTTGATCGTGCACTTTGTGGAGACCATGACGGGTATCCGCGCTGTGAAGGCGTTCCGCAAGGAGCGCGAGAATGCGGACCGCTATGGCCAACTGGCTGAGGACTACCGCAAGAACACTGTCCGCTCCATCAACCTGAACGGCATTTTCCAACCCGGACTGGTGCTGATCGGTAACGTGTGCGTGGCTGTGGTCCTGCTGTTTGGCGGCTTCCGGGTGCTCAGCGGCGACCTCGCAGTAGGCGTCCTGCTGGCCCTGATCCTCTCCACAAAACGCTTTTTCCAGCCGGTGGACCAGATGGCCATGTTCTACAACTCCTTCCAGAGTGCCCAGGCGGCGCTGGAAAAGGTGTCCGGACTCTTGGAAGAAGTACCCACCGTCCGTCCGCCGAAAAACCCGGTGCCTTTGAAAAGCTCACGCGGGGAGATCGACTTCAAGGGCGTGGAGTTCGGCTACAGCGACGGCCAGTTGGTTGTTCCTACCTTGGACCTGCACATTCCGGCCGGGCAGACGGTTGCCTTGGTGGGACAGACAGGTGCCGGTAAGTCCACACTGGCCAAGCTGGTGGCCCGCTTCTACGATGTCACGTCCGGCGCCATCACCTTGGATGGGGTGGACCTGCGGGACCTGGCGACGACGGACCTCCGCCGCGCCGTGGTGATGGTGACCCAAGAGGCCTTCCTCTTCAGCGGTTCGGTTGCCGACAACATTGCTTTGGGTCGCCCCGAGGCTTCCCGCGCCGAAATCGAGGCCGCCGCCGCAGCAGTTGGTGCGCACGAGTTCATCACGAGCCTGCCCGAGGGCTACGACACGGACGTCAACAAACGGGGCGGCCGGGTGTCGTCGGGCCAACGGCAGCTCATCGGTTTTGCCCGGGCCTTCCTTGCCGCGCCGGCCGTGTTGATTCTGGACGAAGCTACATCCTCCCTGGATATTCCTTCCGAGCGGATGGTCCAGCAAGGACTGGCTCATCTCCTGGAGGGAGTCGCAGGCGGGAACGCTGCCCGAACGGCCATCATCATTGCCCACCGCCTCTCAACCGTGGAGACGGCCGACCGGGTGCTGGTGGTCCACGACGGGCGCATCGTCGAGGACGGGACGCCCGCCGAGCTGATCAGCGGCGGCGGACGCTTTGCGCAGTTGCACGGGGCTTGGCGGGACTCACTGGTGTAGTCGTGGTGCCGGGTGCGGGTGTGGCGAGGGACACCCTCTCCCCGATTTCGCATCACGGGACGTTTCGGCTATTCTTGAACAGTTGCTTTCGCAGCGGATCGGGATGTAGCGCAGCTTGGTAGCGCGCTTCGTTCGGGACGAAGAGGTCGCAGGTTCAAATCCTGTCATCCCGACCAAACACGAAAATGGCGTCGAGAAATCGGCGCCATTTTTTGTTGCCATTTCTGTCCAAGTCCAGCCGCTTTCGTCGCGGTTATCCACAGGCTGCGCTTTTTCTGTTTGCACGGGAGAACGCTGTCACTACGCTGTCAAGGGTCAGCGCAGCATCCTGGCGCCATCGACATCGGGTTCTAGGAAATCGCAGAACGGGCAGGGCCAGAGAATGCAGACAGAATTTATCCAGCTCATCGTCATCCTGGGCGCCATGGGAGCCCTGCTCATCGTCATGGGGTCGATCTGCATCAAGGGCAAGCTCCCCATGAACTCCCTGGTCGGGATCCGTTTGCCGGCCACCACGGTTTCCGAGGAAGCGTGGGGTGCGGGCCACAAGGCAGCAGGTCCCTACGTGATCATGGGAGGCATCTGCTCTGCTGCAGGTGCGGCGGCCATACCTCTGTTTCCCACGCTGGAACCGCCAACCCTGGCTTCGATCACCGCAGCCGGGGTGGTGCTGTTCATCGTCGTTGCGGCCTTTGTGGCTTCGGGTGCTGCCAAACGTGAATCGTTGAGCGAATGAATATCCCCGGCGCCATTGCACGCCAAAATGGGCAAAAGTAAAACCCCGGGGCATCGCTCGTCACGCCCCGGGGTTTTACTAACTACAATTGATTTACATTGGATCCGGCCAGTTACCGATGGACATCGGCGTATAGGTGGTGTCCGCTGACTTGGTCGGCGCAGCAATGCGCATGGGATCAGGCCAGTTGCCGATGGCGCTTACGGTGGAGGAGTCTGCTGCCGAAGCGGCAGAGACGACTGCGGGAACTGCAACCGTGGCGGTCAGTGCGCTTGCCAAGGCCACTGACGCGAAGATTTTCTTGAACATGATGTACCCCAATGCGAGTCGGATTCGTTACGGAAATTGCGCGGTCCCTGTTGACATACATTGTAAAATGTTTTCCACAGAGACTGTCAAGGTTTTGGTCAAAAGACACCTGTAGGAGGGACCCGTGGGAAACGGATTCGGCGAGAAACTACGTGCCGAACGGCTCGAACGCGGGTTAACGCAGGCAGAGCTCGGCAAGAACCTGTACTCGCCCAGCTACATTTCACTGCTGGAAACCGGCAGGCGCGAACCTACGGCAGAGGTCATCGAAGAGCTGGCCCGCCGGCTGGAACTGGCTCCCAAAGCGTTGGAAGCGTGGAGCCAACCCGTCTCCGTCAGCGATGCCGAGTACGTCCTGGCCGGCCTGTACGCCCGCCAGGCGTGGGACCTGCGGGACTACCAACTCGCCGCGAGCCACGCCGCCACCGCAGCGCAAATAGCCCTCGAGGCCAAGAACAACAGCGCTTGGTGGAACATGACCTATATGCAGGCCGAGTGCGTGATGAAGCAAGGCCAGCTCAAGGAATGCCAGCAGATCGTTGAGCACCTGCTGGAGCACCCCATGGCCACCGAGTCCGCCGGCCTCGGAGTACGCGCCTGGCAGATGCTTGCCGCCGTGTGCCACGGACAAGGGCAGCTGGCCACCGCCGTCGAGCATGCCAAGCAGGCAGTGAAGCTCAGCGAGCAACTGCCCAAGGGCTCCACCCTCATCATTGGCGCGCATCGCGCGCTGATCGGTGCATTGGCTGAGAGCGGCAAGCTGGATGAGGCCTGGGAGTATTGCCTGGCGATGATCGAGCACATGGACGAACATTCCATGTCCCAGTTGGCCGGTGAGGTCGCGTGGGTGGTGGGCAACGTGGCTTTCATGCGCCACGACTACGTGGAGGGCATCAAACACCACGAACGCGCCGCCAAACTGCTCTCCCCCGCCAATGACATCGAGCTGTGGGCCCGCTTCAACAAGGCCTCGGCAGCGGTACGCCTGTCCTCCGGCATCGTGGAACCGGAAACCCTGTCCGCCATTGAACGCGCAGAACTCGCGCTGTCGATCGTGGGAGGCAACAAGACGGACCAGTTGGAGGTCGCTTTCATCCGCGCCCGGTGGCTCTATCTCACCGGCGACATTCCGGCCGCCGTCGAAAAGCTCCGCGAAATCCATACCGACCGCAAGGTCTTGGCCCGCCACACGGCCGGCGAAGTTTCACTGCTGTTGGGTAAGTCGTTGAAGGCTGCAGGAGAAGCGTCGGAAGCTCTGAAGTTCCTGGAGGAAGCCCAGCACGATTTCAGCGCCGCGGGAGCCTCGGACAGGGTCCAGCAAGCCATGGACGCCGTCCTGGAGATCCGTTTGGCCGAGCGCCGGGCCGCGAAGGAACACTCCCAAGCCTGATTAGACAAGTGAGTCGCAGTTCATGCCGTTATGAGCTCAAAACGGCATAAACTGCGACTCAGTTGGATGCTTTACGCGAACGTGCGGCCCGTGAGCTTCTCGTAAGCCTCCACGTAACGGGCACGGGTGCGCTCCACGACGTCGGCGGGAAGTGCCGGCGGCGGGGTGTCCGAGGACTTGTCCCAGCCGGATTCCGCGGAGGTCAGCCAGTCACGGACGTACTGCTTGTCATACGAGGGCTGCGACTTGCCGGGCGCGTACGTGGACGCATCCCAGAACCGCGAGGAATCCGGCGTAAGGACCTCATCACCAAGGGTGATCACACCCGTGGCGGCGTCGATACCGAATTCCACTTTGGTGTCGGCCAGGATGATGCCGCGTTCACGGGCGATCTCCTCGGCGCGGGTGTAGATCTTCAGCGTGAGCTCGCTCAGGCGGGCAGCAATGTCATCGCCCACCATCGCCACGACGTCGTCGTAGGTGATATTGACGTCGTGCTCGCCAACCTCGGCCTTCGCAGACGGCGTGAACAGTGCCTTCTCCAGGCGGGAGCCATCAACCAGGCCCTCAGGCAGCGGGATCTCGCAGACGGTGCCGTGTTCCTTGTACTCGGCCAGGCCCGAACCCGTCAGGTAGCCGCGGGCGATGCATTCCACCGGGAACATGTCCAGCTTCTTGCAGATCATGGCCCGGCCCTCGACCTCGGCAGGCACTCCGCCTTCGACTGTTGAGGCCAGAACGTGGTGCTCAACGTCCAACTGCTCGAACCACCACAGGCTCAGCTGGGTCAGGACGCGGCCCTTGTCCGGGATCTCACTGCCGAGGACGTGATCGTAGGCGCTGATGCGGTCGCTGGCGACAACCAGAACGCATTCCTGGCCGATCTTCTCCGTGATCGCTTCATCGGCGGGGACGTAGAGGTCACGGACCTTGCCGGAGTAGACGTGGGTCCAGCCCGGGAGATCCAGGGCCTCGGTCTTGAAACCGCCTGCGGGGAGGGATTCAGTCATGCTCAGGCCTGCACTTTCGGGATGGTGCCGGTGGCCGCGTACGGCACCCGGATTTCGCCGCGGGCGGCCTTGCCTGCGATGTCCGTACGAAACTGCGAGCCTTCAAGCTGAACCAGCTCGACGCCGTCGTACGCTTTCTCGCGAGCCTCCACCAGATCCGAACCGAGCGCCACAACCGCCAGGACGCGGCCGCCGGCGGAGACAACCTTGCCTTCGTCGTCCAGCTTGGTACCGGCATGGACCACGTGGACACCGTCCAGTTCGTCGACCTTCTTCAGGCCACGGATGCGGTCGCCTGTGCGGGGTGCGTCAGGGTAGTTCTCGGCAGCAACGACGACGGCGACTGCCGTGTCCTTGGACCAGCGCAGCTCTTCGGCGGTGTCCAGTTCGCCCTTGGCGGCTGCCAGCAGCAGCGCACCGAGCGGCGTCTTGAGGCGGGCCAGGACAGCCTGGGTCTCCGGATCGCCGAAACGGACATTGAATTCGATGACGCGCGTGCCGCGCGAGGTGAGGGCCAAACCGCAGTACAGGACGCCGATGAAGGGCGTGCCGCGGCGGGCCATCTCGTCAACGGTGGGCTGGGCGACACGGTCTATGACTTCCTGGACCAAGCCTTCGGGGGCCCACTCCAGCGGAGTGTAGGCACCCATGCCGCCGGTGTTGGGGCCTTCGTCGTTGTCGAAGATGCGCTTGAAGTCCTGTGCCGGGGACAGCGGGACCGTGGTCCGGCCGTCGCAGAGGACAAACAGGGAAACTTCGGGGCCGTCAAGGAATTCCTCGATCACCACGGTTCCACCGGCGTCGAAGCAGGTCTGCGCGTGCGCCAGGGCCTCCGCGCGGTCCTTGGTGACAACGACGCCCTTGCCTGCGGCCAGTCCGTCGTCCTTGACGACGTAGGGAGCGCCGAAGGTATCCAGGGCGTCTGCGGCTTCCTCGGCGTTTTCGGCCACACGGGCCATGGCCGTGGGAACGTTCGCTTCAGCCATGATCTGCTTGGCGAACGCCTTGGAGGCTTCCAGCTGGGCGGCTTCCTTGCTGGGGCCGAACACCGGAATGCCGGCCTCGCGCACGGCATCGGAGACACCGGCTGCCAGCGGCGCTTCCGGGCCAACGACTACCAGGTCCACGCCCAGCTTGGAGGCGAGGGCGGAGACGGCTTCCGGGTTGTTCCCGTCAATAGCGTGCGTGGGCACGAGTTTGCTGATGCCCGCGTTGCCGGGGGCCGCGTGGACCTCGGAAACGTTGGGGTCTTCAAGCAGAGAGCGGACAATGGCGTGTTCGCGGCCGCCTGGGCCAATGACGAGTACCTTCACAGTCTTCAAGGGTACTTTGTGTGGAGCGCTCGGCCTAAGCTGTGTCACGCAGCGGACCCGGCGCGCACCCGCCTGGCCCGGGAACCACCCCGCCACGCCTAGACTTGCTTCATGCCCATGAGTTCGCATGAAACGTTCAACGTTGAGACCGCCGTCGAACTGGCAGTGATCGAACGCAGTGGCTTCATCGAGTCCCGGCACATAGGTGCGGCCGTGGTCCTCGCGGGTGACGGTTCCGTTGTCACCCGCCTCGGCGACATCGATGCTCCCGTCTTCGCCCGGTCAACCCTCAAGCCCTTCCAGGCCCTCGCCTCCATGCAGTCCGGAGTTCCGCTGCGCGGCGCCCAGGTGGCCGTGGCGTGCGGAAGCCACACCGGATCCCTGGACCACATGGACGTGGTGGAGGGAATGCTCAAAGCGGCCGGCGTTCGGGAGGAACACCTGCAGTGCCCCACCGCCTGGCCCCAGGACGAGACAGCCCGGAACTGGCTGGTCCGGTCCGAGCGCGGGCAGTCCAAGCTCGCCTTCAACTGCTCCGGCAAGCACGCAGCCTTCCTGTGGGCGTGCACCGAAAACGGCTGGGACCTCCGCAGCTACCTCGAACCGAACCACCCCCTCCAGCAAAGGGTGCGTTCCGTGATCGAGGAATACAGCGACGAAACCATCTCACACCTGGGCATCGACGGCTGCGGCGCTCCTGTTGCCGCGCTCTCGCTGACCGGGTTGGCCCGTGCCTACTCCCGCCTGGCCAAGTCCCCGGGCGATAAATCCTCCAACGCCCGCGCAGCCACCATCGCCACGTCCATGCTGGATTACCCGTGGGCCGTCCAGGGCAAGGGTGAGTCGAACACCGTCGTCATGGAAGAGCTGGAGGTTCTGGCCAAGATCGGCGCCGAAGGCGTCCTGGTCCTGGCCACCCCCACTGGCGCCACGGTGGCAGTCAAGGTTCTGGACGGCAACCTCCGCGCCACCACCCTTGTGGGACTGACCCTGCTCGCCGTGAGCGGGGCGGTGGACATCCCGGCCGTATCCAACGTCCTTGAACGGGTGGTGGAGCCTGTTCTGGGTGGCGGTCATGAAGTGGGCAGGATCCGGCTGGGCCACGCAGTCTCTGCCCTGCTGGACTAGTAGTTAAGAAGGAAAGAACCCATGGCTGTTGCACGACGCCGCGTCGACATCTCCGAGGGCCGGGCTGCGCTGGCCGCCTGGCAAACCGCCGTCGGGCCTTCCAGTGGTGAAGCCGCCGGTGAGCCTGGCACCGCTGCCGGGACCACGCCGTCGCGCGCTGTGATAGCGACGGCGGTCCGCTACACGCTGGAAGAAGTCACCGCGCGTGCGCCCGGCAATTCAGTGGAGGTCCGCGTCCCGCCGTTCGGCGTCACCCAATGCGTGGAGGGGCCCCGGCACACGCGC
The DNA here is from genome assembly GCF_049315185.1 of Paenarthrobacter sp. C1. Classification (NCBI taxonomy): domain Bacteria; kingdom Bacillati; phylum Actinomycetota; class Actinomycetes; order Micrococcales; family Micrococcaceae; genus Paenarthrobacter; species Paenarthrobacter sp. C1. Next base: position 3,895,032 of record NZ_CP186052.1, read on the forward strand.
GGCACTCCCCCGAACGTCATAGAGACCGACGCCGACACCTGGCTTGGTTTGGTGACCGGCAGCATCACCTGGGCCGACGCCGTTTCGGCCCACAAGGTGACCGCCTCCGGTTTGCGCGCCGATCTTTCTGAACTGCTGCCCCTCTAAACGAGTTTTTGTACAGCTGATGCCCCTAAGACCACGTCTTAGGGGCATCAGCTGTACAAAAACCCGCCAGGTCAGTCAGGGCAGACCGGGGTGGACGGTTGCCCGGGCTTGCTCATCTCGAACTGGGGGATGTCGTCCGCTGCAGGTCCGCCGCGGAACTTCGGGGAGGGCTGCTGGCCGGTGCTGATGCGCTCCAGCTCCTGCTGTGCGTAGACCTCTTCCTTGCCGAGCATGATGGCCGTGTCCTCGTTGGTGATCTCGCCGTTGAAGGCGCGGACCATGACGCTGCGGTCGAACTGGCCTTCCCACTTTGCGACGACGAAGGTCGCTACGCAGTTGCCCAGCAGGTTCACCACGACGCGCATGGAGTCCATGAGGCGGTCGGCTCCGAGGAGGAGTGCCACGCCGGCTACCGGGAAAATGCCCAGTGCGGCCGCGGTGGCGGAGAGTGCCAGGAAGGACGAACCGGGAACGCCGGCCATGCCCTTGGAAGTCAGGAGCAGCACACCCAGCGCCGCCAGTTGCTGGCCGAGGTCCAGGTTGTGCCCGAACGCCTGGGCCAGGAACAACAGGGAGATGGAAAGGTAGATCGCTGCGCCGTCGAGGTTGAACGAGTAGCCGGTCGGAACCACAAGACCGGTGGTGGCACGGGAGCAGCCGGCGTTGGTCAGCTTGGTCATGATGCGTGGCATGACAGCTTCGGTGGAAGCAGTGCCGAGAGCCAGCAGGAACTCCTCCCGGGTGTACTTCAGGAACTGCCACAGCGGAACACGGGCGAAGCCCCAGGCCACGAGGAACAGCAGGCCGATGAAGACGATCGCGGCGCCGTAGCAGGACGCTATCAACAGGGCATACGTTCCAAGGGTGCCCACGCCGTACTGGCCGATAATGAACGCCATGGCACCGAAAGCACCGATGGGGGCCACCTTCATGATCCAGGACATGATCTTGAAGATCAGCTCCAGGACAGTCTCCATGAGGCTGATGACCGGGAGGCAACGGTCCCGGCCGATGACCACGATCGCGGCGCCGAAGAAGACCGAGAAGAAGAGCACCTGGAGCAGGCTGTTGCTGGCGAAAGCGCCGATCACGCTGACGGGAATGACATCCAGGATGAACGCTGCGGCGTCCTTGGGAGGCGCGTTGCCGGTCTTGGCGTTCAGTGCGTCCTGGGAAAGCGTTGAGGGGTCAATGTTCAGGCCGGCACCCGGCTGAACAATGTTGCCGACGATGAGCCCGAAGACCAAGGCGAAGAGAGTGGCGCCGGTGAAGTACAGGAGGGCTTTGACCCCGACCCTTCCGACCGCCTTGACGTCGCCCACTGCCGAGATGCCTGTGACGATCACGAGGAAAATCAGCGGGGCGATGATCATTTTGATGAGTTGAATGAATCCATCACCCAGTGGCCGGAGTGCGGACCCGATGTTCGGCCAGAAATGACCGATGAGCACACCTGCGACGACGGCGATCAGGATTTGAAAAAAGAGCGACTGGTACAGCCGCTTTTTCTTCTGCGGGGCCGAACTCGCCTTCAGCGCCGCGGGGTCTGGGATCTTCATTGATCTGAACCAATCAGTTTGGGAACAGCCCCTCGTTTTGGGGGGATGTTTTCAATGTAAGCCCGGTCACACCATTCCGCAAGGGGAAATTCGATTTCCATATTGTGGAAGTCACAATTGGTTTTTTGTACAGGTGATGCCCGCATGAGGGGTGTTTAGGGGCGGGAGCTGTACAAAAACTACGCTGCCCAGCCCTGCTTGCGGAGGGCCTGCGCCACCCGGGCAACCACCCACCTCTGCCCTTGCCGCATGTCGATCCTGTTGATCTTGACCTGCCGCCAACCGGCGTCTGCAACCCGCTGGTCCCGATAGGCGTCAAGCGCCTGCTGTTCGGGAGACAGATGATGAAGGCCTTCATACTCCAGGCAAGTGCGATACTCAGGGCATCCCAAGTCCGTCCACACAGGCCGCCCCAGGGCATCCATCACTGGACAGTTGGGCATAAACGCCGGCAAGCGGGCGTCCTCCAGCATGAGTCTCAGCTTGGTTTCCGGCGGGGAGTCGACACCCACCCTCAAGTCGTCGAGCGCCAAGCGGGCTTTGCGAACACCATGGACACCGTTGGCCCGCGCAACGAACGCGCGTAGTTCGGACAAGGAAACCATCGCTACCCTTGCCGGACCGAACGTGCGGGTATGTTCGCTGACAATGGCGTCGCCGGCCACCACCAAGTCTTCAATCGGCAGCATGGTGGCCAGGTCCACCCATGTACGCGCCACGGACGTGAGCACAACGCCGTCCAGATCAGCGAGGTCGCCTTCCCGCAACGTCAGCCTGTGACCGGCCACCCCTCTTCGCCGCGGCAAAGAACCACCCCGTGACCGTGACAGGTGGATAAATCTCCCCGGTTCGCGAAAGTGGGGGCCGCTCTTGGGACCCCAAGGAACAGGTTCCGCAACTGCGGTCACCGGCCCGCCGTCGTCGGGTTTGAAATGCGCCCAAGGAGGCAACGGCAGTCCCAGTACCTCAGCGGCACTGATGTGGCTGAGGAAATCGCCCTGACGAAGTTCAAGATGGGGCCGGGCGATGTCCAGTAGCGTCTGCGGTTTCTGCGGAATGCGGAGTCCGCGGCTGGGCACCACCAGGTCCGTTGCCCGGAGTCGCTTGGGAGCGACGCCATATTCCGCGGCCTCCTTGATGGTAAAGGCGCGACTAGAGAGGGCAGGGGGAAGAGGCGACAAAGGACGCATGCCCTATTGAGTCACAACGAAGGAGCCGGCGGGACGTTATCCACAGGTCCGCCCGCTCGGCCGCGAGTTTTTGTACAGCAGATGCCCTAAAGGGCCCGATTTAAGGGCGGTAAGTGTACAAAAACTCGCTAGCCGCGGCCTACGAACGGCATTCCGGCGGCCGTGACCACCAAGGATCCAACACTGGCCGTGGCCGGCATGTTGGCCATCATGAGCACGGCGCGGGCAGCATCTTCCACCGGAAACATGGGTTCCACCTTGCGGCTGCCGTCGGCTTGCAAGGCCCCTGAGCCCACGCCGATGGTGTCCATGATCTCCGTACGGGTATTGCCGATATCGATCTGCCCGCACGTGATCCCGAACGCCCGGCCATCAAGCTCGATGCTCTTGGTCAGGCCCGTCATCGCATGCTTGGTGACCGTGTAAGCCACGGACCTGGGCCTGGGCGAATGGGCCGAGATGGAACCATTGTTGATGATGCGCCCACCGTGCGGTTGCTGGTCCTTCATGGTCCGGACAGCCTCCGCAGCGCACAACATGGACCCCGTGACGTTGACACGCAGGGTTGCTTCCCACTCGTCAACGCCAATCTCCCCCACGTCTCCGGCCGGTCCGAAGACCCCGGCGTTGTTGAACAGCACATCCACCCGGCCCCAGCGTTGGCGCACCTCCGCGAAAAGGCGCGCGACGTCGTCGGGCACGGTTACGTCGCAGGGAACCGCCAGGGCATCCGGATGGCCGTCGGCGGTTTCAAGCAATTGCGCCTCCCGCCGCCCGGCCAGCGCTACCTTGTAGCCATCGGCCAGCATGAGCCTGGCGACGGCCCGCCCGATACCGGAACCGGCCCCGGTAACGACGGCGACCCTCAGGTCGGCGGGCAGGCTGGAGTCAGTCATGTGGTTGCCTCTCGGGTGGTGCGTTCAGCGCTTTGGCTCAGCGCGCGGCTTCGGCGGCCTGGGCTGCGGTTATCGGCCAGCCTATGACAGTCTTCGGGCGGGGCGTGGCATACGTTCGCACCTTGGACGTGGACAGGCCAAGGCGGACCAAGGACTCGGCGATCGTGACCGCAGCAGCAACCCCGTCCACCACGGGAACCCCGGTGCGTTGGCGGATCTGCTCATCCAGTCCGGCCATGCCGCCGCAGCCAAGGACGATCACTTCGGCCTTGTCATTCTGCACCGCTTGCTCCGCCTGGCCGACGATCGCCGCGACCGCACGTTCCGGATACTCCTCGAGTTCCAGCACAGCCATGCCACTGGCACGGACGGAGGCACAACGCGCTTCCAGCCCGGCGAGCTTGAGCCGGTCCTCGATGAGGGGAACCGCGCGGTCGAGCGTGGTCACCACGGAGTACTTGTGGCCCAGGAACATCGCCGTGCTGGCTGCGGCCTCGGTGATGTCCACGACCGGCACGTCCAGCAGTTCCTGGAGGCCTTCGCGGCCGTGCTCGCCGTAGCCGGCTTGGATGACGGCGTCGAACGGTTCCGGATAGTTGACCACGGCGTCCATGACGGCAATCGCGGCCAGGTAGCTTTCGAAGTTGCCTTCGCAGGAATCGGCGCCGAAGCGGGGTGTGATTCCGATGATCTCGGTGCCGGGCGCCGCCACCGCGCGGGCCTGGGCTGCAATGGAATCGGTCATGGATTGGGTGGTGTTGACGTTCGCGACAAGGATGCGCATGGAATGTCCTTTATATCTTTGGTTGACGGCGCTCAGTGCGTGCTGGCGACGGCGATTGGCTCGCCGGAAACGTCCTCGTGGACCTGCTTCTTGTCTGCCACGGCGAAGTACGTGAGCGCAGCGACGCCTGCTCCGATGAACCAGGCGAACGGAGCTGCGGCCGCCAAAGCGGGAATGAACGCGATGGCGATGGCCATGGCAGCGGCCGGAAGCATGGCGATAATGGCCTTGGGGTTGACGCCGCGCTTGTAGAAGTACGCGCCCTTGGGGTCTTCCGAGTACAGCTCCGGAACATTGACCTTGCCGCGCCGGACCAGCCAGTAGTCAGCCATGACCACACCGAACAGCGGGCCGAGCAAGGCGCCCAGGCCACCGAGGAAGTACACGATCACGATGGGGTTGTTGTAGAGGTTCCAGGGCAGGATGACCAGGCCGATGGTGCCGCTCACCCAGGCTGCCTTGCGGAAATTCAAGTGCCGCGGGAAAAGGTTCGTCAGTGCATAAACCGGGGCCACGAAATTGGCCATCAGGTTCACCGCGATGGTCAGGATCAACAGGGCAAGGCAGGCCAGGACCAGCAGGAGCGTATTCGGGATGCTCTGCACGATGTCCGACGGGCTCTGGATGACAGTGCCGTTGATCTTGTACTGGCCGCCGGCCATGACGACGACGATCGCACCAAAGACAAGCATGTTGATGGGGATGCCCCAGAAGTTGCCCTTGACGATGGACTTCCTGGACGTTGAAGAGCGGGTGAAGTCGCAGAAGTTCAGCACGAACGTTCCGTAGATGGATACCCACAGGGCGCCGCCGGCGAAAATGGTGAGCCACATTTCGGTGCCCTCAAGGCCCTTGATGCCGCTCCACTGGATGGCACCGCCGGCTTCGATGAAGACCCACACTGCAATGGCCGCCATCGTCACCAGGATGATGGGGCCGGCGAAGGCCTCGTACTTACGGATCATTTCCATGCCGAAGCTGACGATCACCAGCTGCACGATCCACAGCGCCACGAAGGAGAACCAGCCAAGGGTTGAAAGGCCGAGGATGGAGTTGCTGTCCAGGTCCTTCAGTCCGGGAGCCACGGCTACCAGCAGGACCCGGAGGACCACCGACGCCAGGTACGTCTGGATGCCGAACCAGGCAACGGCAACGGCACCGCGGACGAGGCTGGCGATCTGGGCTCCCCTGATGCCGAAGCTGATGCGGCTCATGACCGGGAACGGGACACCTGTCTTCTGGCCCATGAAACCTGAGAAATTCAGGAGGGCGAACAGAAGGACGGCGCCGATGCCCAGGGCTACCAGGATCTGCCATCCTCCCAGGCCCAGGGAAAACAGCCCGATGGCGAAGGCATAGTTACCCAGGCTGTGGACGTCGTTGGCCCAGAGGGTAAAGATGCTGTAGCTGGTCCACTTGCGGCCCTTGGCCTTGGTGGGGGCGAGGTCGATGTTGTAAAGACTGGGACTGATGGTACGGCCTGCGGCTTCGGAAGCAATCGCGCAAAGATCCGTGTTTCCCACGACCGGGTGGTTGGGGGCACCCGTCTTTGCGTCTTCCGGAGTCTCATTGACGCCGACTGATGAAGTCGTCTGCATCGTGGATCTCCACTTCGTACTGATTCCACATTATGGAATCGAGTTATTGAATAGTGAAAGAACTCTATGACGCAGGTCACGCCCGGTCAAGGCTTCACGCTGTATGCAGGGTCACATTTGGTTGTTTGCCGCCAGGTTTGCGGGTTGATTGTTTCGGATACGTAATCCGTGTTGACGCTGCCCATCGGCGGACGTAATCTCGAATTGCAGAATTTTATTCTCACAATACGAAATTCCTTGAGCGCCCCCCACAGAGCAAGCGCCCAGACATTCAATGAAGAGAGGTTGGACGTGGCTGCAGGAGAAGAGACCTCACACATCCTCAGCGGGTTGACTGCCCAGCTGCCTGATCGTGATCCGGAAGAGACCGCGGAGTGGATTGAGTCCCTTGATGCGTTGATCGCTGAGCAGGGTACCGAGCGGGCTCAGTACATTATGCGTTCGTTGTTGCAGCGTGCTGGTGCCCGGTCGGTGGGTGTGCCGATGGTGACGACCACTGATTATGTGAACACGATCCCGGTGGATCAGGAAGCGCCGTTCCCGGGGAACGAGGAGTTCGAGCGCCGGTACCGGGCGTATATGCGGTGGAACGCTGCGGTGATGGTCCATCGTGCGCAGCGCTCCGATATTGGTGTGGGTGGGCATATTTCCACTTATGCCGGTGCTGCGACGTTGTATGAGGTGGGCTTCAACCATTTCTTCCGCGGCAAGGACCACCCCAGTGGCGGGGACCAGGTGTTTTTCCAGGGTCACGCGTCTCCGGGGATGTACGCCAGGGCGTTCATGGAAGGCCGGTTGAGCGAAGAAGACCTGGACGGGTTCCGTCAGGAGAAGTCCAAGGCCGGGCACGCGTTGTCCTCGTACCCGCACCCGCGGTTGATGCCTGATTTCTGGGAATTCCCGACCGTGTCGATGGGTATCGGCCCGATGAACGCGATTTACCAGGCCCAGTCCAACCGGTACCTGCAGAACCGTGGGATCAAGGACACCTCGGACCAGCAGGTCTGGGCGTTCCTTGGTGACGGGGAAATGGACGAGCCCGAGTCCCGTGGTCTGCTGCAGCTGGCAGCGAACGAGAACCTGGACAACCTGAACTTCGTGATCAACTGCAACCTTCAGCGCCTGGACGGGCCGGTGCGTGGCAACGGCAAGATCATGCAGGAACTCGAAGCGTTCTTCCGCGGTGCGGGCTGGAACGTGATCAAGGTCGTCTGGGGCCGGGAATGGGACTCCCTGCTGGAAGCGGACAAGGACGGGGCGTTGGTGAAAATCATGAACGAAACCCCCGATGGTGACTACCAGACCTACAAGGCCGAGTCCGGCGGGTTCGTCCGTGAGCACTTCTTCGGTAAGTCCCCGCAGACCAAGGACATGGTCGCGGACCTGGACGATGAGCAGATCTGGGGCCTCAAACGCGGCGGTCACGACTACCGCAAGGTCTACGCCGCGTACAAGGCAGCGACCGAGTTCAAGGGCAAACCCACCGTGATCCTGGCCAAAACGGTCAAGGGCTACGGCCTGGGCCCGCACTTCGAGGGCCGCAACGCGACCCACCAAATGAAGAAGCTCACCATGGAAGACCTCAAAGCCTTCCGTGACCACCTGCGCATCCCGATCAGCGATGACCAGCTCGACGCCGACCTTTACCGGCCCCCGTACTACCACCCCGGCATGGACGCCCCGGAAATCAAATACCTCATGGACCGCCGCGCCGAACTCGGCGGGTTCGTGCCCGAACGGCGCCGCACCCACACCCCGGTCACCCTGCCCGAAGCCAAATCCTACGACGTCGCCAAACGCGGATCCGGCAAACAACAAGCCGCGACCACCATGGCCTTCGTCCGGCTCCTCAAAGACCTCATGCGCGACAAAAACTTCGGCGCCCGGTTCGTGCCCGTGGTCCCGGACGAATCCCGCACCTTCGGCATGGACGCGTTCTTCCCGACCGCGAAAATCTACAACCCCAAAGGCCAGAACTACCTCTCCGTGGACCGCGACCTCGTCCTGGCCTACAAAGAATCACCCGCAGGCCAACTGATCCACCCCGGCATCAACGAAGCCGGCGCCGTCGCAGCATTCACCGCCGCCGGCACCGCCTACGCCACCCACGGCGAACCCCTGGTCCCGATCTACGTGTTCTACTCCATGTTCGGCTTCCAACGCACCGGAGATTCCTTCTGGGCCGCCGCGGACCAAATGACCCGCGGCTTCATCATCGGCGCGACCGCAGGACGAACCACCCTCACCGGCGAAGGACTCCAACACGCCGACGGGCACTCCCCCATCCTGGCCTCCACCAACCCCGCCGTCCGCACCTACGACCCCGCCTACGGCTACGAAATCGGCCACATCATCCGCCACGGCCTCGAACAAATGTACGGCGAGGCCAGTGACGATAAAAACGTCATGTACTACCTCACCGTCTACAACGAGCCCATCACCCAACCCGCCGAACCCGAAAACCTCGACACCAACGGGCTCCTCAAAGGCATCTACCAACTCGCCGACGCCCCCGAGAGCACCACCGGAAACGGAAACCGCCCCACCGCGAACATCCTCGCCTCCGGCGTGTCCGTCCCCTGGGCCCTCGAAGCCCAAAAAATCCTCAACGACGACTGGGGCGTCGCCGCGACCGTCTGGTCCGTGACCTCCTGGAACGAACTCCGACGCGACGGACTCGACGCCGAAGAACACGCCTTCCTCAACCCCGGCCAACCCACCCGCACACCCTTCATCACCGAACAACTCCACGGCCACACCGGACCAGTCATCGCAGTCTCCGACTACATGAAAGCCGTCCCCGACCAAATCCGACAATTCATCCCCAACGACTTCGCCTCCCTCGGAGCAGACGGCTTCGGCTTCTCCGACACCCGCCAAGCCGCACGCCGCTACTTCAAAAACGACACCCACTCCATCGTCGCCAAAACCCTCCAGTTGCTGGCGGCGAGGGGTGAAGTCGAGGAGGGCGCGCCGTCGTACGCCATTGACCGCTACAAACTGCTCGACGTCAACGCCGGTACCACCGGCGGAGCAGGCGGCGACGCCTGACAACCCGCACTAACGACAGTTGGCGGCAGTGTTCGTGAAGAACACTGCCGCCAACTGTCGTTGTGCTGGTTTCGCCGGACCGGGCTCAGGTGCCCAGGTTCCGCCGGTCGACCACAAAGCCCGTTGCCGCGTTCTCGCGGACTGCGTTGATACCGGCCACCACGGCCTTCAAATTGGGAAACTGCGGCGACACTGCCACAACTGTGCCGTCCTCGGCTGTGAGCCTGAAACGGAATGAATTGGTACCTGCTTTGAGAATCTCGAAACTGCCCGCCATTTTCCCCTGTCCTCACGCGTCGTTGCGTAACCGAGCTGACCTCATAACTCCGTCATCGACCCTAATAGCCAATTCACGGGGCCAACAGCCCTACTCAGCAGTAGTTTGAAACCGATATCGGTAGATCAAATGGAAAGCCACCCAGGAGCTAGAGACCGCATGAACCCCCGCGCGTATGGTGAGGATATGACTCCATCCGGCACGACACCCACCACCGGTGTCCTGCTCGCCGCCGGCGCCGGCACCCGCCTGGGGCGTGGCCCCAAGGCGCTGCTGCCTTTCCGCGCCCGCACGCTGGTGGAAGTCCTGGCCGACACACTGTTCGACGGCGGCTGCAGCGAGGTAGTGGTGGTCCTCGGCGCAGAGGCCGACCGCGTCCGCAGCGCCACGGAGCTGGGCCCGCATACGGTGGTGGATAACCCCGACTGGGCCAAGGGAATGGCCGGATCCTTCCGCGCCGGCATCGACGCCGCCACCTCCGGCAACAACATCATGGTAGCCCTGGTCGACCAGCCCGGGTTGACCCCGACGGCGGTGAGCAGGCTGCTGGGCAGCCATCGTCCCGGCCGGGTCACCGCAGCCGCCTACCCGGATGCATCAGGCCATCTGAAACGCAGGCACCCGGTGATTTTCGACGTCGGCCTCCGCTCCGAGGCGGCCGCAGCCGCCCATGGTGACACGGGGGCGCGTTCCTTCCTCAAAGCCCATCCGGGGTTGGTGGACCTGGTGGACTGCAGCGATCTCTGCTCGGGCGAGGACCTGGATACGAAGGACCATCTGCATCTTCTGGACGGGTAAATTGGTTCCATGATCCGCATCGAACCTGACGATCCCGCACGCCCTGACGTCCATGCCCTCCTGAGCGAGCACCTGGCCGACATGTTCGCCACGTCGCCGGCCGAGAGCGTCCACGCGCTGGATCACTCCGCGTTGTCCCACGAATCGATCACGTTCTGGACGGCCCGCGAGGACGGCGTGCTGTTGGGATGCGGCGCGTTGAAGGCGTTGTCCGCCGGGCGTGCAGAGATCAAGTCCATGCGGACAACGGCCCAGGCCCGTGGCCGGGGTGTGGCAACCCGGTTGCTTGAACACATCGTGGCCGAGGCCGGGCGCCGGGGCTTTGAACTGCTCAGCCTCGAGACCGGCACGGAGGATTACTTCGCCCCGGCCCGCCGCCTGTATGCACGGCATGGCTTCACCGAATGCCCGCCGTTCGGCGACTACACCCTGGACCCCCACAGCGTGTTCATGGAACTCCCCGTTTCACCCAAGTAGGGGACAACAATCGTCGTAATGAAGGCTCATACCGACGTTTGCTGTCCCCTGCCTGGCTTAGCGGGTTGCTTGGGTTGGCGGGCAGCCTCGTTAGACGGGCGCAGTGGTCCGGTCGCGGAGGGCCAGGTAGATCTTGTCCCGCGCGATGGGCAGCTCACCGAAGCGGACGCCCGTTGCGTTGCGGATGGCGTTGGCCAGTGCGGGTGCCACCGGGTTGAACGGGCTCTCACTCATGGACTTGGCACCCAGCGGACCGGTGGAGTCGTTGGTGGCGGCGAAGTACACCTCGCTCCGGGGCACGTCCGCGAACGACGGGATGTGGTACTGCCGCAAAATGTCCGTGGTGACCCGTCCGGCGTCGTCCACTTTCACTTCCTCGTACAGCACCGCGCCGAGCGCCTGCGCGATCCCGCCCTCGATCTGTCCCCGGCATTGCCGCGGATTCACCACCACTCCGGCGTCGGCTGCCTGCACGCTTTGCAGGATCCGCAGCTCCCCCGTTCCCCTGTTCACGGCGACGCGGAAACCATGGACGTTGAACGCCACCGAACGCGGCGTCCCTCCCCAGTTCCCATCCGTGGCGAGCCGAACGCCTTGCAGCCGGGCGGCGTCGGCGATGTCCTTCAGCGGCACCGAGCGGTCGCCGCACTCCACGGCTCCGTCCACCAGACGGCAATCGCCCAGGGGCGCACCGGTCAGCGAGGACGCAACTGTTTGGATGCGGGTGGCGAGTTCGAGCGCAGCGCCCAGCGTCGCTTTCCCGGCCACCACCGTTCCGGCTGAACCGAACGCGCCGGTGTCGTGCTCCACCAGGTCGGTATCCGACTGTCGCACCGTCACCTTTGACGCCGAGGTTGCCAGCGCGGTGGCAGCCAGCTGCGCATGGACAGTTGTGGTGCCGTTCCCGAATTCCGCAGTTCCGACGTCGACGGCGAACCTTCCGTCCGCTTCCAGGCTCACCCGGGTGTGGGCGAAGTGGCCACGCGGCGGCACGGTGTCGATCATGGACAACGCCGAGCCTTCCCCGACCATCCATTCCGGCCCGAGGTTGTCCAGCCCTGCCGCACGGTAGCGTTCCTTCCCCCGGTCCAGGGCGTCGCGCACCAACGCCACGCACTGGTCAAGGCCGTAGCTCCCGTAGTGGACGTCTTCTTCCGGCTCGGGCGTAGTGGACAGCATGTGATCGCCGGGCCGGACCATGTTCTTGAGCCGGAACTCCAGGGGATCCATGCCGATGCCCACTGCGAGTTCATCAATGGCCGACTCGATCGCGAAGATCATCTGGCTCAGCCCGTAACCACGGAAAGCCCCGGCAGGAACGGTGTTGGTGTAGACGGCGTGGGCATCCACTTTCTTGTTCACGCACTTGTACACGGCCAACGATTCGCCGCAACCGTGGAACATCACGCCGGGAGCGTGGTTTCCATAGGCGCCGGTGTTCGTGAGGACGTTCAGTTGCAGCGCGGTGAGGTATCCGTCCCTGTTGGCGCCGGCCTTCAGGTGAATCGTGAAGGGGTGGCGCGTAGTGGTTGCGGTGAACTGTTCGGTCCGGGTGAACTCCAGCTGGACGGGCCGCTTCAACGTGAGGGCTGCAAGGGCAACGAGGTCCTCGGTGAGCACCTCCTGCTTGCCGCCGAACCCGCCACCGACACGACCGGCCACCACGCGGATGGTCTCCGGCGGCAGGTTGAACAGACGGCTCAGCGTCCGCTTCACCAGGAACGGAACCTGCGTGGAGGAACGGACCATCAGCCGGCCATCGTCATCCAGCCAGGCAATGGAGGCGTGCGTTTCCATGGCCACGTGCTGGACGCGTTGGGTCTGGTAAGTGTGTTCGTGGATGAAATCGGCGGCAGCGAAACCATCAGCCACGCTGCCAAGTTCAGCATGGACCTCGGCCACCACGTTCTGCAGCGGCCGGGAGATGCGTGACGCTTCGCCGTCCTTCTCACCGTGGATGGCCGGCGCGCCGGGGAGGATGGCTTCCTGGGGAGTGAAAACCGGCTCCAGGAGTTCGTACTGCACCTCCAGCGCACGGGCCCCGGCCTCAGCCGCGCCCACGGATTCGGCGACCACAGCGGCCACCCGCTGCCCGATGAACCGCACCACGTCGTCCAGGACTCGGGTGTCGTCGGGATCGTCCGTGAAGTTCTCGTGCTGCGCCGTGGAAAAGAGCTGCTGCGGGGCATCCTCGTGGGTGAAGACAGCCACCACGCCCGGAACCGCCAGCGCGGGGGCCTTGTTGATGGACACGATCCGCGCGTGGGGGTGCGGGGACCTCAGCAGTTTCATGTGCAGCAGGCCCGGCAATTGTTCAGCCGGGACATCCAGGGCGTAGCGGGCAGTGCCTGTCACCACGGCCTGGCCGGCGGGTGCGGGGACGTTGTCCCCGAGCTGGCCGGGCGTGGCGGGAACGGGAGCTGCGGTGGCGGGAACGCCGCCGTGGCCGCAGACCGCGTCCGCGATGGCGCGGTAGCCGGTGCAGCGGCACAGGTTGCCCTTGAGGTTGCGGGGCAGGTTGGCGCGTTGCTCGTCGTCGAACGTGGCTGCCGTCATCATCATCCCGGCGGTGCAGAAACCGCATTGGAAACCCTGCGCCTCCAGGAACTGTTCCTGCACAGGGTGCAGGCCATCGGCCGTGGCCAGGCCCTCGATGGTGGTGACTGCTTTGCCCTCGGCACGGACCGCCGGGTAGATGCAGCTGTGTACGGGCGTGCCGTCGACGTGCACTGTGCAGGCACCGCAGTCACCGCCGTCGCAGCCCTTCTTGACGCCGAAGTTGCCTTGCTCCCGGAGGAACGTGCGAAGGCACTGGCCGGGGCGGGGGGCGTCCTGCGCGGCGGTGCCGTTGATCTCAATTGCCATGGGAGGCCTCCTTGTGGGTGCCTGACGTTTCGGGTTGCGTGGACGGCTGGGGCGAAGTGGCATGCGGCGGCCAGAAATCGCCGGACACCGTCATCGACTCATCCAGCAGCTCGGCCCGGATCTCTTCGGCCAGCTTGAGGGTCATGTCGCGGCGCCATGCCGGGAGCCCGTGGATGTCGTCGTGGTACAGCGGCCAGGGAATGGAACGCCCGACGGCGTGGGCCAGCGCTGCTGCGTCGGGAACCTGGCCGACGGGGAACCTGAGTTGTACGGGCCTTTTGGTGGCTGCGGTGACGGTGATGACCAGGCCAAAAACGGGGTCGAGCCTGCCGATAAGCAGCACTCCGGAGCGCCCCAGGTTGCTCAGGGACAAACGCCGGAAAGCCACCCGGGCGGAGAGCGCTTCGGCGGGGAGGTGGATGCTGCGGAGCAACTCCCCCGGCTCCAGCACTGTCTGCATATCGCCCACCACAACGTCTGCCACCGGAACGGTCCGACTGCTTCCGTCAGGGCTGAGGATGGTTGCCGTACCATCCAGTCCTGCGCAGAGGGACGTCATGGGCCCGGCAGGCAGCCCGGTGCAGATGTTCCCGCCAACCGTGGACATGTTCCAGATCTTGAACGACGCCACGAACGAGTCGCAGCACGGCCGGATCAGTGCCAGTCCCGGCCACTCGCGGTCCGCGGTACCGGCGGAAAGCGGCAGGGCATAGAGCTCCGCAACGGTGCAGGTAGCGGCCAGTTCAATCCCGTCATCGGTGACGGTGATGGCCGGCCAGCCGGCTTGGCCAAGGTCCAGCAGCCGCGTGAGTACGGTGCTTCCGTAGGAGAAGAGGACAGTGCCTCCGGCGAGCCAGGCATCGCCTTCACGCCATTGCGCGGGGTCCGTGGTGGGGACCACGGCCTCGATGGTGTTCATGTCCATGGGTCCTCCTGAGTGAGGTGTCGAGGGGCCGGGTGGATCGGACCGGTGCTGTCTTTGAGGGAAGGGAAGCTGTCCCTGTGGTGGCTGGTCCCGCGCCCGGCGATGATTTCGGCTGCGATGGAGACGGCTACTTCGGCCGGAGTCACGGCGCCGAGGTCCAGCCCGATGGGCGAATGCAAGCGGTCCAGGTCTTCGGAAGGTGTTCCGGCCTGCAGGAGTGCGTCCACCCGTTGGCGGTGGCTGCGGCGCGAACCCATCGCACCGACGTAGGACAGGTTCAGCCGGAGCGCGGCCTGGATCAAGGGGATGTCGAACTTGGGATCGTGGGTCAGGACGCACACCACGGTGCGGGAATCGAGTCGCCCACCGGCTGCCTCGGACTCGAGGTAACGGTGCGGCCAGTCGGTGACAACCTGGTCTGCACCGGAAAAACGCTGCTGGGAGGCGAAGGCAGGCCGGGCATCACAGAGGGTGACGTTGTAGCCAAGGAGCTGCCCGGCCGGCAACAGGGCGGCGCCGAAGTCGTTGGCTCCGAAGACAATCATCCGTGCCGCCGGCAAGCGGCTTTCCACGAACAACGTGATGGGCTGTGGCTCTTCTTCTTCCCGGGGCGGGGCGGCCAGCCTTTCGGTGGTGACCCATCCGTCGATGCATCCTTCCGGCGGGGCCAGCCGGACCAAACCCGCCCGGCCGCCCTGGAGCAGTGGCTCCACCTGGGCAGCTGCGGCAAAAAGCGTGGAGGGGTGGTCGCCCAGCAGTACGGCAAGTTCCTGCGACTCCATGGCCCGGAACCGGACAGGGTCATCCACCAACATGACTCCGCCCTTGGCATCGAGCCGGCGAATCAGGGCTGCCGGGCGTTGCGGTCCGGCGAACAACGACAGTTCCGGCGCGCCGGCCCCGAAAGGCTGGATGTGGACTTCCAGCTCGCCGCCGCAGGTAAGTCCGACGGCGAACGCGTCCTCGGCACTGAAGCCGTAGGACTCAAGGCGCGGACCGCCGTCGCGCATGGCTTCCAGCGCCGCCTCCACGACGGCGCCTTCAACGCAACCACCGGACAAGCTGCCCAGGATTTCGCCGTTTTCGGAGACCATCATGGAGGTCCCCAAGGGCCGCGGCACGGAACCGCCGCTCCCTACGATCGTGGCCACGGCCAGTCGTTGGCCGGAGACCGCAGGCCGCCAGCTGCCCAGTGAAGGCATCAGATCCAGCATGGCAACACGTCCTTTTTCCAGGTGTCCCGGCCGGGATGGCCCAGCCGGAGCAGTGCGCGATCTTGCCCCATATTCTCATTTCCGGAGGATGTTGAGGGGTAGTCGCGGTTTTTCAGTAAGAGTTCAATCGGTCAGTGTTCATAGGAACGGGGGCAAGGGCTTCATCTCCCTGCCCCCGTTCCCTGACGGAGCGTCGGCGCCCGGCCGCCGCCCGTCGTCGTGCCTGGTGAGAGGGACCACGACGACGGACGCCTATTCATGCGGTGGCTACCGACGGACCGTCGATCGGAGTGCCGGAAGGGACCCGCCGGCGCGGGGTGCGGTCCCGGTCAGACGCCCATCAGGGCGTTGATGGGTCCGCGGGCAAAGTAGATGATGAAGCCAACCGTGACCACCCACATGAGCGGATGGACCTTCTTGGCTTTGCCCGAGGCCGCGCTGATCACCGCGAAGGAGATGAACCCGACCCCGATGCCGTTGGCGATGGAGTACGTCAGCGGCATGGTCACGATGGTGAGGAACGCAGGGAGCGCGATGGAGAACTTGGTGAACTTGATCTCGCGGATCTGCGCCATCATCATCGCGCCCACCACCACCAGTGCCGCAGCAGCCACTTCCAACGGGACAACCGAGGTAAGCGGTGTGAAGAACATCGAGCCCAGGAACAGCAGGCCGGTGACCACGGAGGCCAGGCCGGTGCGTGCGCCTTCGCCGATGCCGGCTGCGGAGTCGATGTACACGGTGTTGGATGAACCCGAGGTTGCCCCGCCCACCACTGCACCCATGCCTTCAACGATGAAGGCCGACTTCAGCTTGGGGAACGTGCCGTCCTTGTGTGCCACGCCGGCGCTCTTGGCCAGGCCGGTCATGGTGCCCATGGCGTCGAAGAAATTGGTGAACACCAAGGTGAAGACCAGCATGGTGGCGGCGAGACCGCCAATCCGGGCAAACGAACCGAAGAGGTCGAACTGGCCTACCAGGCTGAGGTCCGGAACGGACACCAGCTGGCTGGACAGGATGGGCACGTTGAGATGCCAACCGCCGGGGTTGTCCGCGGTGCCGGGTCCGATGTGGAAGATGGCCTCGACAACAGCGGCAAGGACCGTGGTGGCGACGATGCCGATCAGCAGGCCGCCCTGGATTTTGCGTGCCACGAGGATGCCCATGGCCAGCAATCCAACAATAAAGACGAGGGTGGGGATGGAGGTGATGGATCCATCGTTGCCCAGCTGGACCGGCGGGCCGCCCGCGGTGGGACGGACAAAACCGGAGTCGACAAAGCCGATGAAGGCGATGAACAGGCCGATGCCAACGGTGATGGCGGCCTTGAGTTCCTTGGGGACCGCCTTGAAGATCGCGGTCCGGGCACCAGTGGCACCGAAGAGGACGATCAGGATGCCGTTGATGACCACCAGGCCCATGGCTTCCGGCCACGTGACTTCCTGGATGACTGCTACCGCCAGGAAGGAGTTGATGCCCAGGCCTGCTGCCAGACCGAACGGCAGGTTGGCGATCAGACCGAAAACAATGGTCATGACCCCTGCGGTCAAGCCGGTGACGGCACCGACCTGGGCGGCCGAAAGCCAACCGCCGGCCACGTCCGTCGGGGCGTTTTCTGCGGAGAAACCGCCCAGGATGAGCGGGTTCAGGATGACGATGTACGCCATGGTGAAGAAGGTGACCAGGCCGCCCCGGAATTCACGGGCCAGCGTGGATCCACGCTTGGAGATCTGGAAAAACTTGTCCAGGAAGGAGTTCGACACCGGGGGCTTGCTGTTGCCGCTGGCCTGTCCGGTTGCCGTGTGCTTTGCGGCTGTGGGCTCTGCGCCTTTGCTTCCCTCCGGGAAGAGCGCAGCCTGCTTTTCAGCTGCTGTCTGCATTTCTGCGTTGTCCAGGATGTTCATGTCAGCCACCGGGCCCTAGTAATCAATCCTGGAATCAAGCGTGTTCCATGTGTTGAACGGCTGGAGGGCCTCCGGAGCCTGGGGGTCGCCCAGTTCCAGCTTGGCTACCGGCATCAGCGCGTCCCGGTTGTCGTTCTCGAAGTACTCGTAGAAGACGGCGTCATCGAAGCCGACGGATGCGGCGTCGTGACGGTCTGCGGCAAAGAACACGCGGTCAACGCGTGCCCAGAGCGCGGAAGCCAGGCACATGGGGCATGGCTCGCAGCTGGTGTAGAGGGTTGCTCCGCTCAGATCGAAGGTTCCCAGTTCGCGGCAGGCGTTGCGGATGGCCGTGACTTCTGCGTGTGCGGTGGGATCGTTCGAGGCGGTAACGCGGTTGACGCCTTCAAAGGCTCGTCCGTCCGCGGTGACAATGACGGCCCCGAACGGGCCCCCACTGTTGAGGACATTGGCTGTAGCCAGCTCAATGGATGTGGCCAGGAATTGCTCGGCCGTGACGGTTGTACTCATGTTGCGACTTCCTTAGTGCTGTGGAAGCCGGGTGACCGTTTGGGGGCGCTGCAAAAAGAGCTCCAGTCAGCTCGGTTACCAGGCTTCAGCATGTGCGATGAAGGTTAAGTTGCGCCTGGTAGATAGCTTCCCGAAGTCCGGGTGCCCGCCTTTGGCAGTTAGAGCGTAGCACCACGTTTGTGAGCCGCGCCATAGTTTTTTGAAAACTTAATTTCGTCATACGAAATTACTTAATCCGGGTGGGTGCAGGCCAAATGTGACTGCCCGCGGGCGTTGACTGCCGCCGTCGGGGCTTCTACGCTTTTCTGAACGACGCCCTTGGTGGCGCGTAACCTGGATCAGCAGACAGGGCCTAACTGAGCTGGAACGCGAACACGCCGACCAGACAAGGAACCCCTTATGTCGCAATCCCCCTCCCGGCTGTGGATCAGGAATCCGCTGGGCATCTTCACCGCAAACGACCTCGACGCCGGCGGCGGCCTGGTGGTTTCCGACGGGAAAATCGTGGAGTTGGTGCCCTCGGGCGGCCAACCTTCTTCCCCTGCCGCCGTCTTTGACGCTTCCGGACACGTGGTCCTTCCCGGCCTCATCAACACCCATCACCACTTCTACCAAACCCTCACGCGTGCCTGGGGTCCAGTGGCCAATGCGCCTCTGTTCCCATGGCTGCAAAATCTCTACCCGGTGTGGGCACGGCTGACGCCCCGCAGCCTGGAACTCGCGGTGCAGGTCGCGTTGGCGGAGCTGCTGCTCTCCGGCTGCACCACGGCCGCCGACCACCACTACCTCTTCCCCGACGGTATGGAAGACGCCATTGATATCGAGGTCGCGGCCGTCCGTTCCATGGGCATGCGGGCGACACTCACCCGCGGGTCCATGACACTGGGAGAGGACGACGGCGGGCTTCCGCCCAGGACCACGGTCCAGTCACCTGAGGCGATCCTTGCGGACAGCGAACGACTGATCCGCCAGTACCACGAGACCGGCGATGGAGCCGTGGTGCAGATCGCGCTTGCACCGTGCTCTCCCTTCTCCGTGACCAAGGAAATCATGGCCGAAAGCGCCGCCATGGCCGAACGCTTCGACGTCCGGCTCCATACACACCTCGCGGAAACCATCGATGAGGAGGACTTCTGCCGGTCCATGTTCGGCCTGCGGACCGTGGATTATCTGGAATCGGTGGGCTGGTTGGGATCCCGAACGTGGCTGGGACACGGCATCCACTTCAATGACGAGGAGATCGCCAGGCTGGGGGCCGCCGGAACCGCCGTCGCGCATTGCCCCACCTCCAACATGAGGCTGGCATCCGGGACAGCACGCGTCCTGGAACTCGAGGCGGCGGGTGTGCCGGTGGGGCTGGGCGTGGATGGATCGGCGTCGAACGATGCCTCCAACATGATCCTCGAAGCGCGGCAAGCACTGTACTTGCAGCGCCTGCGCTACGGCGCCTCCGTGCCCGTGGAGCGTGCCTTGGGCTGGGCGACACGGGGATCCGCAGCTGTTCTGGGTCGCTCCGACATCGGGCAGCTGGCTCCCGGGCTCCAGGCCGACCTGGCCTTGTTCAAGCCTGATGAGCTGCGGTTCTCCGGCAGCCACGATCCCGTTGCCGCCTTGCTGCTCTGCGGCGCGGACAGGGCAGACCGCGTGATGGTTGGCGGTCAGTGGCGCGTAGTGGACGGGGCGATACCCGACCTTGACGTGGCCGGGCTGATCGCCGAACACTCGGCTGCGGCGCGGAAGCTCGTAGCCGGTTAGCTTTACGGCCTCTCCGGTGGCCCGATTCGTGGCTTCGCTGCGCACTGTGCCGTGCGTGCGGCACAGTGCGCAGTAAGCCAACGAAACGGGTTCACCCGATGTTCCCGCGCGTCATTCTCCAGCGATGACGCGAAGGGCCTTGGCTAGACCGTGATCTTGTAGACGTGGTGCGTGTACTCATTGGCGAAGGAATCCGTGAACTTCCCGCCCTGCACCGCGATGCTCCGGTTCTCGCCCACAACCTCCACCTGCGTGCCGGTGATCCCTGAGGGAAGCGCAAAGGTCCTGGAACCTGTAGTGCCGTCCTCGCCCATGGCAAAGATGTACGCGGATCCATCCTTGACCTTCAGCATCGAATCAATGCCGTCACCGAAGTCCCATACATAGGACTGGGTATTGATCACGGGCGCCAGGGCCTTGATCTGGTTGTTCACCGCACCGGCTGCAGCTACCTGGTCCTTGAGGCATGCGGTGCCCCTGAGCCGTGCGTCCGCGAAGGCGTCACCACTGATGCAGTCATTGATGTTTTGCTGGTCCGGCGACTGGCTGAACCAGACAATGCCCCGGGCCTCATGAATGATCGAGGCCCACACCTGGGCCTTGGTCTGCTCCGGAGTGAGCTGCCTGTAACCCCCGGTGGAGCCGCCCGTGGACACCACGGTTGGCAGGGCCCAAATGGGAGCCTGCACATTGCGGGCCGCGTTCACCTCGTTCTGCAGGGAAATGATCTTCCCGTAGCTCGACGCCGTACGGCAGTTCGATGTCACGATCGGGGTCTGTCCCACCGGTGTACGCCAACGGAGCTGGTTGTCGCCCCAGTCGCATTGCGGTACTGCGTAGAAGTACTGGTCCACTGAGTTCACATTGGCCGTGTTGTAATAGTCCGCGCTGAACGCCATCGACCGGTCATAGGTAACGATCCCCGAAGTCCAGTTCGAGTAGGTAAACCGGCCTGTCTTGGCGGGGTCGAACTGGGCGGCCAGTGAACGCATGTGCGCCAGGCCCGAGGCGGTGTCGAACCGGCCATCCACTTCATCGTCCAGGAGCGTTCCCACCTGACTGGCCCAATCCGCGGGGGCGTCGTTAGGCGAGAACAACGTGAACATGCCGTTGGCCGTGATGCCCGCGGACGGAGTCGCCGGGTTGCCCTGGGCGTAGGTGTTGATCCCGAGCGCTTTGTCGTACTTCAGCTGCGCGTCGCTTCCGGGCGAGCCGTACCAGACGACGATGGGCAGGAACGCCGGATCATCCCAGCCGGCCGCATCGGACTTCGGGAACTGCTTCCAGTAATCCGGGCCGCCGTCCCACGGGACCCTGGGCAGGTTGGCGAGGCTGCCGGTGCCCGGGGGCGTGGTGGGGGTTGGGGTTGGCGTTGGCGTGGGGGTTGGGGTCGGGGTGGGCGTGGCCGTCACTGTTGGGGTCGGCGTCGACGTCGGCGTGGGCGTGGCCGTCACTGTTGGGGTCGGCGTTGGGGTTGGCGTTGGGGTTGGCGTGGGGGTTGGTGTTGGGGTTGGGGTGGGTGTTGGCGTCGGCGTGGGCGTGGCCGTCACTGTTGGGGTCGGGGTGGGCGTCGACGTTGGCTCTGACGTGGGCGACGCCGTCGACGTCGGCTCTGACGTAGGTTCCGCCGTCGCAGTTGAGGTGGGTTCCGCCGTCGACGTGACCGTCGGGCTTTCCGTGGGCAGGGGCGCGCCGGGGTCCGTGCAGCCGGCGAGGGCCAACGCGAGCACAGCCCCGAGCGTGATGATAGTGGGTTTCATGACATTGTTTTCCTTTGGGTAGCAGCCGCAACCGGACTGCCGTGGCGCCGGATCCCCACTCCCGGCTTCTCTTTTGTCTCCTGCAGCGCAGGGATTATCGGCCGGGAATCCGTGTCCCGGCTCAGCCCGATGACGAGCGCCTGTCCTTGCCCGACCTGCGGCAATGCGACGCGTGCGGACTTCTGTCCGGCGTCATCGAGCCCGCATGTGCGGCCCTTCGTGGGGTCGCGACGGCCTTTTAAGAACCCGGAGGGCGGCCGCCAGCCCAGCTTACGTGACGCAGGCCACATCTGAACTGAATGTGACGCACCCACATCCGACCGGTTCGATGCCCCGCCGCACAACGTGCCGCGCGCACGGCACAGGCTGCAGCCGGGCAACGAAACGGGTTTTCCACATAGGACAACCGGCGACTATTCGTGGGAGCCCTCGCAATCGAGGCTGTTTTGATGACGACGAAATCCCGGCAGTTACCGGAAGGCATGGATTTATGGCGAACCAACGAACTCCACCAGGCCGGCTTCGACGACAGGAGAATTGCTTCCCTGGTGCGGAGCGGGGAGTTGGTGAGGCTTCGCAGGGGGTGCTATCTCAGGGGCAGTACGTGGGCAGCTCAAAAACCCGGCGTAAGGAGCCTGCAGCTGATTGCCGCACACGCCCACGGAACACTAACGACGTCGGCAGGCGGCTTCGTCTACAGCCACACTTCGGCGGCGCGACTTCATGGCTTGTTTCTCCTTAACGTTGATGACCGGGTGCACATCACCACCCCAACCAGAGCTTCTTCCACGTCCCACGGAGCTGACGTCGTGCCGCATACCCGCGCCTTGGCGGCGGGCGACGTCCAGACGGTAAGGGGCATGCCCTGCACCTCACTGGAACGAACTGTGGTGGATAGCTGCCTCATACTCAATGACAAGCAATCCCTGGTGCTGATGGACCACGCCCTACGAAACGGCGCTGACGCCGGGGAAATCCGGCGAAGGTGCGCCCTCCTCAAGGGACGCCATGGAGTCCTCTCGTTACGCAGAGCCCTGGAGAACGCGGACGCGAGGTCGGAATCCCCCGGCGAAACATTGACGCGCGAGCTCCTGCAACGCCTCGGGATCGAGATGCCTGAGCTGCAGGTCAGGGTCTCATCAGCCGAGGGAGATCATCGCTTGGACTTTGCCTGGCGGAAAAAGCGGGTGGCCTTGGAGTTTGATGGCAAGGTCAAGTACTTCGACTACGCGCCCACGGCCGAGGTGCTGTACAAGGAACGGCTGCGCGAGAAGGCCTTGATGGAGCTCGGCTGGACGTTCATCCGCGTCCGCTGGCGGGACTTGCACCGGGAACAGGAGTTCAAAATGCGGGTCCTTCGTGCGCTGCGGCAACGGAGTTGAACCCGGTTCGGGGGTCCGCTGCACACTCGATGCTGCGCACGGCACACTGTGGAGCGAAGCATCGAAGCAGCGGGAGAACCAAGCGCGTCCGGGCACAACAAAGCGGGCGACACCTCCCCAGGTGCCGCCCGCCGTTGGCTCTGTTGCGCAGAGTCCGCGCCCCTGTTGCAGATCAGGGGCGCTGCCGGCCGAACACAGGAAGCGCACGCAGCCAACGGGAGAACCCGCCGGCCTTGCGATCACAGTCGGCCGGAATGTAGAAGTCCGGATCTGTCGCACCAAAGGGCAGGTACAGTTCCTGGCCCGGCGCCGGGAATTCCACGACGCTGTTCGTATCCTTCGAGTCCATCTGTTCCTCCTCTTTCTCGTGCCCAGTTTCCGCTCTTCGGAAAACTTTTATTGTTATGTGGAAAGTGTAGGCAGCGGGCGAGTCGTCCGTCAAGACCCCCGGAGAAGCCGAATTAAGTTGCCCCGGTCACATTCGGGTAGTTCATAACGATCACCGGGAAGCCATATACACAACCCGAAAACATGCGCTACTCTCGAATCAGTTCGTGGCGTAGGTCACGTAACCTGAGAGCAGCAGGCAGGGTCGTAATGAGCTGGCATCCATGGATGCCGGCTCTTTTTTGTTGGGTCGGCTCCACCAGAAACGCAGTGGAAACACGCGCTTAATTTCATTGATGGAACGTAGGTTCCACCTCACAGAAGTTGGGATATGACCATGAGCAACAACATCGTCCTCGGCGAAAACCAGTACGGCAAAGCAGAAGTCCGCGTCGTCAAGGTCACTCGGGATACGGACCGCCACCACATCGAAGACCTGAACGTCACCTCGCAGCTGCGCGGCGACTTCCAGGCCGCACACCTTCAGGGCGACAACGGCCACGTCGTTGCCACGGACACCCAGAAGAACACTGTCTACGCGTTTGCCCGTGAAGGCATCGGCTCGCCCGAATCCTTCCTCCTGCGCCTCGCGGACCACTTCACCGGGGGATTCGACTGGGTCACCGGCGGCCGTTGGGAAGCCGAGGCCTACAGCTGGGACCGCATCCAGGCACACGGCGAGGGACACGACCACAGCTTCGTCGGCAACGGCCAGGAGGTGCGTACCGCCGTCGTCGTCCGTGATGGCGCAACCACGCACGTGATTTCCGGCCTCAAGGACCTGACCGTCCTCAAGACCACGCAGTCCGGTTTTGTCGGCTACCCGCGCGACAAGTACACCACCCTGCCGGAGACCACCGACCGCATCCTGGCCACCGACGTATCCGCCCGCTGGCGCTACAACACCAACCTGGACGTCGCCGGCACGGACTTCAACAAGAGCTACGACGACATCAAGGCCCTCCTGCTGGAAGGCTTCACCGAGAACTACTCCCACGCCCTGCAGCAGACGCTGTTCGACATGGGCAAGAAGGTCCTGGAAGCACACAGCGAAGTTGATGAAATCAAGTTCTCCATGCCCAACAAGCACCACTTCCTGGTTGACCTGAGCCCGTTCGGCCTGGACAACCCCAACGAGGTCTTCTTCGCCGCCGACCGCCCGTACGGCCTCATCGAAGCAACTGTCCAGCGCGAGAACATCGAGGCTGCACCCGTTGCATGGAGCGGCATCGCCGGCTTCTGCTAAACCGCAACACCCCAGGGACTTGCGTGCAGGTCCGGCCCCGAAGCGCCCCGCAAGGGCCGGGCCTGCACCCAAACCCGACCCCAAAAACCCCGCAACACCAAAGATTTTGTTAGCCAGACACAGTTAGCCAGACGAAGACGTCTGCCATGAACCCAGGAAGTCTGCCATGAACATCAAGAAGAAATCCCGCCCCGCGAATACCACCGCCTCGCACCGTCCTGAACGGCCCGAGGACAAGAGGCTCTCCATCGGAAGCACCTTCGCCTACGGCTTCCAGCACGTCCTCACCATGTACGGCGGAATCATCGCCCCGCCGCTGATCATCGGTGCAGCCGCCGGCATGTCCTCGCAGGACATCGGCCTCCTTATTGCCGCCTGTTTGTTCGTTGGCGGCCTGGCCACCATCCTCCAGACTGTAGGCATCCCGTGGTTCGGCTCGCAGTTGCCGCTGGTACAGGGCGTTTCCTTCGCAGGCGTCTCAACCATGGTGGCGATCGTCCAAGGCGGTGGCGGGATCCAGGCGGTCTTCGGCTCGGTGATCGTGGCATCACTGATTGGCCTGGCGATCACTCCCCTATTCTCCAAGATCATCAAATTCTTCCCGCCCGTGGTGACGGGCACGGTGATCACCACCATCGGCCTGACGCTGATGCCCGTGGCCGCGAACTGGGCCATGGGCGGCAACGCCAAGGCCGAGAACTACGGCAGCGTCTCCAACATCGGGCTCGCGGCGGCCACCATGGGCATCGTCCTGCTGCTGAGCAAGGTGGGCAACGCCGCCATTTCCCGGCTCTCGATCCTCCTGGCCATGGTGATCGGAACCATCATCGCGCTCGTTGCGGGCATGGCTGACTTCTCCAAGGTGGGCCAGGGCGACATCGTGGCATTCCCCACGCCTTTCGCCTTCGGTGCTCCAACCTTCGAAATTGCCGCGATCATCTCCATGCTCATCGTCATCCTGGTGACCCTCACCGAGACCTCGGCAGACATCATCGCAGTGGGCGAAATCGTCGACACCAAGGTTGACTCCCGCCGCATCGGCGACGGCCTCCGCGCCGACATGCTCTCCAGCGCGATCTCCCCGCTGTTCAACTCCTTCACCCAGAGCGCCTTCGCCCAGAACGTGGGACTCGTCGCCATCACCGGCATCAAGAGCCGCTTCGTGGTCAGCGCCGGCGGCCTCATCCTGGTCATCCTCGGTCTCCTGCCGATCCTCGGCCGGGTTGTCGCAGCGGTTCCGACGCCCGTCCTGGGCGGCGCCGGCGTCGTGCTGTTCGGTACGGTGGCAGCCAGCGGTATCCGTACCCTGGCCAAGGTCGAGTACAAGAACAACATGAACCTGATCATCGTTGCCGCTTCCATTGGCTTCGGCATGATCCCCATTGCGGCACCGAAGTTCTACGACCAGTTCCCCTCCTGGTTCTCCACGATCTTCCACTCCGGCATCAGCTCCGCTGCGGTCATGGCGATCATCCTGAACATCCTCTTCAACCACTTCAAGGCCGGCAACTCGGACAACCAGTCGGTGTTCGTCGCGGGCACGGACCGGATCGTCAGCGAAGAGGACATCAAGTGCCTCAGCGAAGGCGACCGCTTCGAAAACGGCAAGCTGATCGACGCGGACGGCAACGAAGTTCCGCTCAAGACATCCAGCGCGTCAGAGCACTAGCTCCGGTCCGCAGATGACAAAAGGCGGCAGTGTTTCCTTGGGGGACACTGCCGCCTTCTTTTCGTCCCGGCGGGACGACAAAAGATGGCAATGTTCCGGCGGAACATTGCCATCAAATGCCAACCGGGCGTTAGTTCTGGTTCAGCTCCGCGGAGATGGCCAGGGCTGCTTCACGCAACATGGGCACGGCGCGGTCGGCGAAGCTCTGGTCCACGCGGGTGATGGGGCCGGAGACGGAGATCGCCGTGGGCGTGGGAGCGTCGGGAACGGCCATGGCGAAGCAGCGGACGCCGAGTTCCTGCTCTTCCTCGTCAATGGAGTAGCCGCGTTCACGGATGAGCTTCAGGTCAGCCAGCAGGGAGTCGATATCGCCGATGCTCTTGGCCGTGGGAGTAGGCATGCCGGTGCGTGCAACGATTCCGCGGACCTGCTCATCGTCCAGCTGGGCCAGGATGGCTTTGCCGACGCCGGTATCGTGCGTGTGGGCGCGGCGGCCCACCTCGGTGAACATGCGCATGGAGTGCATGGACGGGACCTGCGCCACGTAGATCACCATGTCGGAATCGAGGACTGCCATGTTGGAAGTCTCCCCGAGGCGTTCCACCAGGGTCTTCAACTGCGGACGAGCCACGGCGCCAAGCTGCTTGCTGGCGCCCTCCCCCAGCCGGATCAGCCGCGGGCCCAGGGCGTAACGGCGATTGGGCAGCTGCCGGATGTAGCCCAGCGACACCAGCGTGCGCAGCAGCCGGTGGATGGTGGGCAGGGGCAGGTCAGTGGACGACGAGAGCTCACTCAGGGTGACATCGCCGCCCGCGTCCGTGATCAGTTCCAACAGTTCAAAGACGCGCTCAACGGACTGCACGCCTCCGGAGGCTTTTTCAGCCATTCCCTTGTCTCCAATGACTCAGATTCCGACAACTCTTATCCGCATCGTGAAAAGAATTGCTTAGAACACCCAAGATACAGCACGAGGCGCACCTCTGCGATGACACCGAACATGACCAAGCAAGGGCTTGTGTTTCCACTTTGTAGATAATAATATCCATAATACGAAAACATTCAGTTTGGAACGGCGGCCCGGGAACGGGCCTTACAGGAGGAATTTCAATGGCGAATCCGAGCCCCGGAAACTCGATCACCCTGCGCGTCGCCGCACCGTCGAGCTTCACCGCTACCAGCGAACTGGCAGCAGCCGTCGGCGCAGCCGGTGCAGCAATCACCGCGCTGGACGTCACGGAATCCCACCACGAGACGATCGTCGTTGACGTCACCTGCAACACCACCGACGACGACCACGCAGCCCGCGTCAAGGACGCCCTGAACGCCCTCGACGGCGTCACCGTCCAGCACGTCTCGGACCGCACCTTCCTCATGCACCTGGGCGGCAAGCTCGAAGTTGTCCCCAAAGTAGCCCTGCGCAACCGCGACGACCTGTCGCGCGCCTACACTCCCGGCGTCGCCCGTGTCTGCATGGCGATCGCGGAAGACCCGGCCGCTGCCCGCAACCTGACGGTCAAGCGCAACACCATCGCCGTCCTCACCGACGGTTCCGCAGTCCTGGGCCTCGGCAACATCGGCCCCGCAGCCGCCCTTCCCGTGATGGAAGGCAAGGCTGCGCTCTTCAAGCAGTTCGCCAACGTGGATGCCTGGCCGGTCTGCCTCGACACGCAGGACACCGAAGAGATCATCATGATCGCCAAGGCCATGGCACCGGTATACGGCGGCATCAACCTCGAAGACATCGCCGCGCCGCGCTGCTTCGAAATCGAGAACCGCCTCCGCGAAGAACTCGACATCCCGGTCTTCCACGATGACCAGCACGGCACCGCGATCGTCACGCTCGCTGCCTTGGTCAACGCCCTGCGTGTGGTGGACAAGAAGCTCTCCGAAGTCAAGATTGTGGTCTCGGGCGTCGGCGCTGCCGGCTCGGCCATCATCCAGCTCCTCAAGGCCCAGGGCGCGCAGCACATCATCGCCGCCGGCCGCTCCGGAGCCATCCACTCCGGCGAAAAGTACGACGACGAGCACCGCAGCTGGATCGCCGCGAACACCAACGAAGAAGGCTTCTCCGGAACCCTGCACGACGCCCTCAAGGGAGCGGACGTCTTCATCGGCGTCAGCGCCCCGCACGTGATCGGCGAGGAGCAGGTTGCTTCCATGGCCGAGGACGCGATCGTGTTCGCCATGGCCAACCCGACGCCGGAAATCGATCCCGTGATTGCTTCCCAGCACGCAGCAGTAGTGGCCACGGGCCGCAGCGACTTCCCGAACCAGATCAACAACGTGCTGGCCTTCCCCGGGTTCTTCCGGGGCCTGCTGGATGCCGGAGCGTCGGACATCACGCCGAACATGCTGGTAGCCGCAGCCGAGGCAATCGCCAACCGGGTAGCTGACGAGGAGCTGAACGCGAGTTACATTATCCCCAGCGTCTTCGATCCCCATGTTGCCGCCGATGTAGCGACCGCCGTAGCCAACGCTGCGCACGCCAACGCCGCCAGCGCACTCTAGAAAAAGGAATCCGCTCACATGGCTATCACAGTCACAGATCCCCAGCCGATCGATCGCGCCGAGGAAATCCTCACCCCCAAGGCCTTGGCCTTCATCGAGGAACTGCACCAGCGCTTCGCAGGCACCCGCAACGAACTCCTGGAGGCCCGCAAGGCCAAGCGCCAAAAGGTCGCCGAAACCAGCCGCCTGGACTTCCTTCCGGAGACCCGCGAAATCCGCGACGGCGACTGGAAGGTTGCCGAGGCACCCGCAGCTTTGCAGGACCGCCGCGTTGAGATGACCGGCCCCGCGACCCCGGCCAAGATGGCCATCAACGCCCTCAACTCCGGCGCCAAGGTGTGGTTGGCTGACCTCGAAGACGCCAGCACGCCCACCTGGCCCAACGTCATCGACGCCATCCTCAACCTCCGCGACGCCGCCCAGGGAACCCTGAGCTACACCTCCCCCGAAGGCAAGGAATACCGTCTCCGCACGGACGCTCCCCTGGCCGTTGTGGTTGCCCGTCCCCGCGGCTGGCACATGGAAGAGAGCCACCTGCTGATCGATGGCGAACCCGCCGTGGGTGCGCTGGTGGACTTCGGCCTGCACTTCTTCCACATCGCCAAGCAGCTTCTGCTCAACGGCCACGGCCCGTACTACTACCTGCCCAAGATGGAGAGCCACCTGGAGGCACGCCTCTGGAACGAAGTCTTTGTCTTCGCCCAGGACTTCCTCGGCATCCCGCAGGGCAGCGTCCGCGCCACCGTGCTGATCGAGACCATCCCGGCCGCGTTCGAAATGGACGAGATCCTCTACGAACTCCGTGACCACGCCTCTGGCCTGAACGCCGGCCGCTGGGACTACCTCTTCAGCATCATCAAGTACTTCCGTGATGCAGGCGAAGAGTTCGTCCTCCCGGACCGCGCCACCGTTGCCATGACGGCTCCGTTCATGCGCGCCTACACCGAACTCCTGGTCAAGACCTGCCACAAGCGCGGCGCTTTCGCCATGGGTGGCATGGCCGCCGTCATCCCCAACCGCAAGCAGCCCGACGTCACCGCCGCCGCCTTCGACAAGGTCCGCGCCGACAAGACCCGTGAGGCGAACGACGGCTTCGACGGTTCATGGGTTGCCCACCCGGACCTCGTTCCCACCTGCCGCGAAGTCTTCGACTCCGTGCTCGGTGACCCTGCCAACGGCGGTAAGAAGAACCAGTTGGACAAGCAGCGCCCGGAGGTGAACGTCACCGCTGAGCAGCTGATCGACGTCGCGTCCGCCGGCGGAACCGTCACGGAAGCCGGCCTGCGGCTGAATCTGTACGTCGCCGTCGCCTACACGGGCGTCTGGATCTCCGGCAGCGGCGCGGTAGCCATCCACAACCTCATGGAAGACGCCGCGACCGCGGAAATCTCCCGCTCGCAGGTGTGGCAGCAGATCCGCAACAAGTCCGTCCTCGCGGACACGGGCAACACCGTGACCCGCGAACTGGTCACCCGCATCCTGGGCGAAGAGACCGAGCGCCTGCGGATCGAGTTCGGCGACGAGAACTTCACCAAGTACTACGAGCCGGCGTCCAAGCTGATCGAGGACATCTGTCTCTCCGACGATTACACGGACTTCCTCACCACGCCCGCGTATGAGCTGGTGGGCTGAGATGGGTTCATTCTCTGCATCCGACCTGGCACACATTGAGTCGCAGCTGGAGGCAACGGACCAGTTGCTTGACCGCAACTACCCCGGCGACGACGGCTCACGCCAGCCCATCCACACCGTCTACATCCCCGCCGACCGCTTCACGCCCACCTTCGTGGCAGATTGGGGCGCCCAGGCACTGGCGACGGCGGAAGCCCACGGTGGCCTCGAAAAGCTCGGTCAGCTGTTGGGCCAGGAACCGCACCTGGCTGCCGCTGTTGCCGAGCGCGTCGCCGCGAAGCTCGCTTCCGAGCCGATCGAGGACCTCCGTCTGGACTTCGAGGACGGCTACGGCGACCGCGGCGATGAGGCAGAAGACGCCGACGCCGTTGCTGCCGCCAACGCAGTTGCCGCAGCAGTTGCCGCCGGAACGGCCCCGCCGTTCATCGGCATCCGCTTCAAGTGCTTCGAAGCACCGACGCGTGCCCGCGGCCTGAAGACCCTGGACCTGTTCGTCTCCACCCTGGCCCAGGCCGGGGAACTCCCTGCCGGGCTGATCCTCACCCTGCCCAAGGTCACCACGGTGGCACAGGTGCAGGCCATGGACTTCGCAGTGTCGCGGTTGGAAGAGGTGCACGGACTCCCCGCAGGCCGGCTCCGCTTCGAGGTGCAGGTGGAAACGCCGCAGCTCATCATCGGTGCCGACGGGACCTCTCCAGTAGCCCAGCTCCCCCACGTTGTTCCGGGCCGTATCAGCGCCCTGCACTACGGGACCTACGACTACAGCGCCTCGCTGGGTATCTCCGCCGAGTACCAGTCCATGGAGCACCCCGTGGCCGACTTCGCCAAGGAAGTCATGCAGCTCGCTGTTGCCGGCACGGGAATCCGTCTCTCCGACGGTTCCACCAACATCATCCCCGTCGGTGACGCCGTGGAAGATGCCTGGAAGCTGCACGGCCGGCTGGTCCGCCGTTCCCTGGAGAACGGCTACTACCAAGGCTGGGATCTCCACGCCGCCCAGCTGCCCAGCCGCTTCTCGGCGTCGTATGCGTTCTACCGCGAAGGCCTTCCCGCCGCGGCACTGCGCCTGCGCAACTACGTGGAACGCACCGAAGGCGGCGTCATGGACGAGCCGGCCACGGCCCGTGCCCTCGCAGGCTTCGTCCTCCGCGGCGTCCAGTGCGGCGCAGTGGGGACCGACGAGGTCAAGGCGCTTGCCGGCGTCGAACTTTCACAGCTGACCGCGCTTGCGCACCCGCGGCTCGCACAACCGACTTCCCACTGATAGGAGCTTCCCGCATGGGCAACTACTACTACCCGCAGGGCGGACTGCCGCCCCAGACACATCTGACCACGGAACGGGCGATCGTCACCGAGGCTTACACGGTGATCCCCAAGGGCGTGATGACGGACATCGTCACCAGCAACCTCCCGGGCTTCTCCAACACGCGTTCCTGGATCATCGCGCGGCCGATTTCCGGCTTCGCCACCACGTTCTCCCAGCTGATCGTCGAGATCGCACCGGGCGGCGGGGCACCCAAGGCAGAGTTCGAGGCCGGCGTTGAAGGCGTCATCTTCGTGACCAAGGGCCAGGTCAACCTGACGCTCGACGGCGAACTGCACCACCTCGAGGAGGGCGGCTACGCCTACCTGGCTGCCGGCTCTGAGTGGGGCCTGGAGAACGTCTCGGACGACATCGTCTCCTTCCACTGGATCCGCAAAGCCTACGAGCGCCTTGAAGGCTTCGAGGCCAAGTCCTTCGTCACCAACGAGAAGGACGTGGAGCCCACCTCCATGCCGGACACCAACGACGTCTGGAAGACCACTCGCTTCACGGACTCCAGCGACCTCGCCCACGACATGCAGGTCAACATCGTGACCTTCCAGCCCGGCGGCGTGATCCCCTTCCCGGAAACCCACGTCATGGAGCACGGCCTGTACGTCCTGGAAGGCAAGGCCATGTACTTGCTCAACAACGACTGGGTTGAGGTGGAAGCCGGCGACTTCATGTGGCTGCGCGCGTTCTGCCCGCAGGCTTGCTACGCCGGTGGACCGGGCGAGTTCCGCTACCTGCTGTACAAGGACATGAACCGCCAGGTGAAGCTCACCTAGTCTTCTCCTTGCGCCGAGATCGCCGGAAAGCTGCCAGTTCGCTGGAGCTGTCCGGCGATTTCGCGTTCCTGCGGCGATTTCGCGTTCTTGCGGCGAAGTCAGCGGCGAACTTGGCGGCGGCCGATGGCCAGCCCGGCGCAGAACGCGAGGACCAGCAGGCCAACCCCCGCCACGGCCAGCCCCAGCTGGCTTCCGCGGCTGACAAAGCTCCCCCCGCTCGGTTGGAAGACGTTGTCGCTCAGCGGCGCGTAGGCAAACCAACCAATCGGTTCGTTGGTTCCGTTCCACGCCACGATCAGCCCAACGATCGCGGCAACCAGGCCCAGCAAAGGCACGACGACGACCGCCAGTTTCCGGGCGGGCTGCGGTGAGTGGTGTTCCCCAGGCGTGTTGTTGTCCCCCATGCGGCCGAGTCTAACCTGCCCGGCCGCCGGCGATCCTGTACGACTCCTGCAGCAGTTCGTCGAGCTCGTCCACGTCGATCCCCTCCAGTCGGACCAGGAGCAGCTTCGGGGATTGGTCGTGATGAGGTGTCCAGAAATAGGTGTCCGGTTCCATGGCTGCGAGCGCTTCACGTTCATCGGTCTTGACCGTGACAACCCCGTCTTCCCAGATACGTGCCATAAGCGTCTTGGCGAACCAAGCGGGTTGACCCCAGCTCAAGCGTTCGCTGACACCCGGCATCTCCAGGCAGATCCTCCTGACGTCCTCTTCGGTGGCCATGGTTCACTGTGGCATTGGCGATCCTCCGAGGACAAGACATCGCGGGCAACCCGCAGTTAGGCTGGGCCGGCTGCGGTAGCGCCGGCGTCGAGGGTCTATTTGCCCATCCCGAGCGTGAGTCCCTCGGTAAGCCGCCGGCCCAGCCACACGTAGATGACCAGCATGGGCAACACCACCATCACCAAGCCTGCGAACAGTCCACCCCAGTCAGCGCCGGAGTAGGTCTGCTGTTGGACGAACGAAATCAGCGCTACCGGGAGCGTGTACTTCTCAGTGGATTGCAGCAGGGTCAAGGCCAGAAGGGTCTCGTTCCAGTGCGAGATGACCTGGAGGATGAAGGCGGTGAGGATGCCTCCCTTGGCCAAAGGCAGGGTGATGCGCCAGAAGGTTCCGAAGGCCGTGGTCCCGTCGAGGGCTGCGGCTTCCTCCATTTCCAGGGGAAGGGAACGGAAGAAGGCGGTCAGCAGGAAGACCGTGAACGGCATGGAAACCCCAATGTAGACGAGGTTCAATCCGATGATGCTGTCCGTGAGGTACACCTTGTTCAGCATCACGAACAACGGAATCAGGATGACCTGCGCCGGGATGCCGAGGCCCAGGATGAAGTACAGGCTCAGGCCGCGGGTGAGCCTGTTGTCCACCCGGCTCAGGTAGTAGGCGCACGGCGCGGCGATGGCGACGGTAAGGACCGACGACACCACTGTGGTCAGCAGGCTGTTCCACGTGGCCACCGCGAAGTCTCCCACGGTCCAGGCCCGAACGAAGTTGCCGAAGTCCAGGGAGGCCGGCACGCCCCAGGGGTCGTCAAGAATGGCCCGTGTATCCCGGAAGGCCTGCGCCACCATCCACACCAGCGCCGCGATACTGATCGCAACCACCAGCCACAGCAACCCCACACCGATGCCCCGGACTACGCTGCGTTCCCCGCGCAGGGCGGGACTTACACCGCGGCGTCCCCGCCTGCGGGCGGTCAAGGGAGCCAGCAGTTTGTATTCGCTCATGTCATTTCCTTTAGAACTCGACGGCGTCGCGACGCATGGCGCGGCGCAGCAGGACAACCAGGACGGAGATCAGGGCCAGCGACAACACGGCGGAAGCCGTTGCTGCTCCATAGGCAGGCGTTGACTGTCCGGAGAAGGCGTTGACGTAGGTGTAGACGGCTGCCGTCCAGCTTTGGGTGGGCGGCACCCCTGCCCCGGAGCTACCGCCGAATACCCACACGATTTCGAAGATCTTCACCGACGAGATGGTCCACAGCACGGCACAAGTGCCGAAGACATCCCAGGTCAGCGGGAGGATGACGTACCGCAGCCGCTGGAACGCGGAGGCTCCTGCCAGCGCACAGTCCTCGTAGTAGTAGGGCGGAATACGGTCGACGCCGGCCATCAGGATGGTGGTGAAGTAACCGGTGGTTGTGCAGACCAGGGTGACCATGATGAGTGGGAAGATGTTGTCCTGTGCCAGCCACTTGGGCGGGTCTGTCACTCCAAGGGGCGCAAGGAGGCTGTTGACCATTCCGCCGGGGTTGAAGATGAAGCCGGCCAGGACACCGAAAACGAGCGCGTTGATGAGGTGCGGGAAGAAGATGACGTTACGGACCACCTTCTTCCCTGCCATGTCCCGGAGTACGAGCGTCATGGCGAAAGCGAGAATGAAGATTGCGGCTCCCACCACGAACAGCAGCAGCAGGGTGTTGCCGAACGATGACAGGAACAGCGGGTCCCGGAAGATCCGGCCGTAGTTGTCCAGGCCCACGAATTTCATGGGTCCGGAGCCGGCCCATTTGTGGAGGCTGATCCACACTGCACCAAGGGCGGGAACGATGAACAGGACCGTGTACAGGACGAACGCCGGCCCGACGAAGGGAACCAGCAGCTTCTTGCGCTGCACATCGATGGAGCTTCCCGGTTGGCGGCCCTGAGCTGAGGCCTTCCTGGTCACCGGTTTCCGGGACTCGGGATTCTGCAGTGCCGCTTTACCGGCGCGGGGTTCTTTCAGGCCGACGGACATCAGCCGTTGTCCTTCCAGTACTGGATCTGGGCTTCCTTCATCTTGGCCACGAACTCTGCGGCTGTGGTCTTTCCAAGGAACAGTTCATCGTCCCTGGGGAAGAAGACTTTCTCTGTGTAGCCGGGGAACGTCACGCCGTCGTTCTGCAGGTGCGTGGCCGGAGCGGCGTCGATAGCGGCTTTGACGCTTGCGACGGCGGGATCCACCGGTGCGTCCTGCCTCACCGGCAGCACCTTGGCGTCCGTTCCGAGGGCGTCCTGGTACTTGGCGCCCAGCAGGTACGCCGCAAGCCGCTGGGCAGGAACCTGGTTCTTGGATTTTGCCGGAACAGCGAAGCCGATGAAGTCCACGCGGGCGCTGGCCGGCTTGTCGCCGATGGCCGGGAACTGGAACGAGGAGTATTCGAAGCCCGGGGCGGCGTATGAACCGGTTTCGGTGGGTGTCCACGAGCCGTTGAGGATCAGGGCGGCGTCACCGTTTGCCCAGAGCTGCTGTTGGGCGGGGAACTTGCTGGCGTTGTAGCCACTGTTGAGGTATCCGCCCTTGACCAGGGTTTCCACCTTTTGTGCTGCTTCAAGGACGGCAGGGTCATCCCATCCTGCGCCTGATTTGTCTTCTGCGAGGGCTTTGAAGCTGCCGGCGCCTTTGAGCCGGAGCAGCGAGGTAACGAACCAGGTGGAGTTATAGCCTGCGATATCACCGTCGGCGGCAATGGGGGCTGTTCCGCCGGCCTTCAGCTTGTCCAGGACTGCAATGAATTCATCCCAGGTGGCTGGCGGCTTTGCTTTGAGCTCCGGGTGCTTGGCAGCATCGAACCAGATGCCGTCCGAGCTGATGCTGTAGGGCACCATCCAAGGCTGTCCGTCCTCTCCCTTGAAGACGCCGTTGCTGGTGAACTTCTCCGGAATCACTGAACTGACGGTCTTCCCGTCCAGCTCGTACGCGTAGACGGACGTCAGGGGGCTTGCCTGCCCGGTTTCGCCGATCACCGGAGCGAGCTTGGCGAGCGTTCCGTCCACCAGGTCCGGGACGTTGTTGGTGTTCAGCGCAGGGACGAGCTTTTCGGTGTTGCTGCGTCCCTGCCATTGGACGCTGACTTTGGCGCCGGTTTCTTTTTCGAAGTCCGCGATGGCAGTGGCGATGACCTTTTGCTGAGGTTCGCCGTCCTTCCACATCGACCAATAGTTGATGGTCTGGCCGGAAATGGACCCGGAAATATCCACGGCTTCGGCGGCCGGGGAGGCATCGG
Source organism: Paenarthrobacter sp. C1 (assembly GCF_049315185.1). Classification (NCBI taxonomy): domain Bacteria; kingdom Bacillati; phylum Actinomycetota; class Actinomycetes; order Micrococcales; family Micrococcaceae; genus Paenarthrobacter; species Paenarthrobacter sp. C1. The sequence continues at coordinate 3,931,639 of NZ_CP186052.1, forward strand.
TGGCTCCGCCGCAGGCAGTGGTGGACAAGGCAAGCGCTGCACCCAACAGGGCGGCCAGCGGGCGAAGATGACGGGCTGTTTTGCCCATGGGAATCACCTTTCGAGTGAGGGGGAACCAGCCGGATGCGGTTCAGTGAGACGACTCTCACAGCCTCGGAAAGCAGGATTCAATGAGTATTTTGGAAAGTTTCTCCACCTGCCTGGCAGCCCGTGGGCGGTGGGACCCAATTAGGCATTTATTCCTCTTTTCCGGCTGCCCAACAATCGAGGAGACCTGCGCGGCGTTCCGATCGAACGAGCCCGCGCTCCGGCTCCGAGCTAAAGAGGGACATTGATACGACTTGGAATCATTGGCGCGGGCGCCGTGGCACATTTCCATGCAGCATCCGCAGCGCGGATCAGCAACGTGGAGTTGGCCGCCGTCTGCGACCTGCGGCCTGAAGCCGCAGAGAGGGTCGCATCGCCATGGGGGGCTTCCGTCTTTGGGGACTACCTGGCCATGTACCGCGAGGCCGGCTTGAACGCCGTCATCATCAATACCCCGCACGCCCTGCACCTGGAGATGGTGCTGGCCGCAGCCGACCACGGATTGCACGTGCTGGTGGAAAAGCCCATGGCCACCACCGTGGCCGACTGCGATCGCATGATTCAAGCGTGCCGGAAGGCCGGGGTGTCCTTGGTGATCGGGCAGATCCAGCATTTCCTTCCGGAGAAACTGGCCGCCGAGGACGTACTGGCAAGCGGCGAACTCGGACGGGTCCTGATGATCCGCGACTACCGGACCACCGATTACCGTCCGGGAACGCGGCCGGATTGGTTCTTCAGCGAGGCCATGGCAGGCGGGGGTGCACTGATGAACATCGGCGGCCATTGCCTTGACCGCTCCATCTGGTTCGGTGGCGCACCCGTTGAGTCCGTGAGCGCCTCTACCCTCAAGCGCTTCGGCGTTCCCGTGGAAACCGACGGTGCCATTGCGTTGACCCTCAGGAACGGGGTGCATGTCAGCATCTCCGTGGTGTCCGACGCCGTGCAGCGCTTGGACGAGGTCCTGATCGTGTGTGAGTACGGCACCCTGTCCTGCAGCCCCCACCATGGAACCTTGGTCCGGCGCGACGGCGTGACACGCACGGTATGGGAACCGCGGCCCGAGGACATCCAGGAGGGTTTCTTCCTGCAATTGCAGGATTTCATCACAGTGCTCGACGGCGGTGTCCCCAAAGTCAGTGTTGAGCACGCCCGCCACATCGTGGAGGTTGTCCTGGCTTCCTACGCGGCTGCTGGAAGCGGCCAGGCCGTGGTTCTCCTGGACAGTACCCAGGAGCTCAGTGCCCAAGAGCTCAGTGCCCAGGAGCTCAGTACCGGACTCGCCCTCACGGACGCCGGTTAGGACGACCCTCCGGCTGCGTCCGTGCCATCCCAGTTGGGTGGGGTGAATGCCCCCAGGGGATCATCCAGCACGGACGCAGTCTGGCCCGCCCCGGCCACGGGAAGCCAACTCCCGTCGAGGCCAGAGACGGCGTGCAGCTGGAACCATTCCTGAAGCCGGGAACGCATGGCGGACACCCGTGCCGCGTGCGCCGGCTGGTCCACGAGGTTGACTCGCTCGTCCGGGTCGGCCAGGAGATCGTAGAGTTCATGCGGACCGTGCGGATAGCGGTGCACGTACTTCCAGTCGGTGCTGCGGATCATCCGGACGGGACCGTATTCGTCAAAGACCACGACGGCGCGGTCCCCGGCCGCCGGTGGCAGCCCGCCTAAAAGCTCCGCGAAAGACTGTCCCGGCCCGTCTTCGAAGGGGCAGTGGTTTACCCCCGCCAGCTCCAGGATGGTGGCCGCCACGTCGTAGGCGGACAACAGTTCCGTCACTACCGCGCCCTGCCGGATCCTGCCCGGGAGCGCGAAGATCGCCGGCACTTTGACGGAGGAATCGTAGACGTTCTGCGGAAACGTCCCGTTGCCCTTCCCCCAAATGCCGTGGTGGCCGCAATTGAAACCGTTGTCGCTGCTGAAGACCACCAAGGTGTTGTCTTGGATGCCGAGTTCCTCCAGCCGGCTGAGGACCGTCCCGATCCCGGCGTCCATGGCACTGACGGCGGCAAAGTACCCCACCAGCGCAGCGTGGACGTCCGCCTCGCCGCCGATCGGCACCCCGTCCACGGTGGGAGTCCACGGGTGCATGGCTTCCTGCGGGCAGCTGGAAAATCCGCAGTCGCTGTAGAGATCCTCAAATTCCGGCGGATGTTGCCCCTTCCAGGGCTTGTGGGGAGCTGTGTAGTTGAGGGCCAGGAAGAAGGGTTCGGGCTCTTGCGAGGCACCGTTGATGAAGTCCAGGGCATCCCCGGTGATCGCGTCCGTCAAATACTCGGTGACCGTTTCCCGGTGGCTGGTGCCGCCGTCGAACCTGTACATGACCGAGCGGTCATACGGGCTGCCGCCTCCTTCCAGGGCGAACCAGTGGCTGAAGCCCTTCCGGGGAGCATCGTTGGCGCCAAGGTGCCATTTGCCGGACAGGCCCAGGCGGTAGCCGGCATCGGCGAGGTCATCCGTGAACAACCGCTGCCCCTGCAGGTAGTCGATGGCCTGGGGTCCGGTTTCGACGCCCGCCAGGTAATCGTGGACGCCGTGGCGCGACGGGATGTTCCCGGTCATCAGGCTGGCGCGCGCCGGGGAGCAGACCGGTGAGGCGCAGAAGAAGTTCTCCAGCCGCGTGCCGCGGGCAGCGAGGCCGTCCAGATTTGGCGTGTGGATTTCGGGGTTTCCGGCGCAACCCAGCGCCCAGGCGCCTTGGTCGTCGCTGAGGATGAAAAGGATGTTTGGCTTCTTGTTGGACACCCTCCCATTGCTACTGAGCCTCAAGGCAAGGAATCAATGAGCATTCCCGGTTGGCGTGAAAATACTCCGGGGATCTGACAATTACTCCTCAAATACTCTCTAAATTGTGGTGCATGATGAGAGAAATCGTCTGTCCACAGCTGGAGATGGATCATGCCAAAGAGGAAACAGGAACCGGACTCCGGTGGCGCACCCCTTCGCGACACTGCAAAGGCCAACTTGAAGTTCCAGGACTTGAGCGACGACCTCCGCAGGGACATCCTCGCCGGGACGTGGGCCGTGGGGACCAAGCTCCCCACCGAGCAGCAACTCGCGGCAGAGACCGGCCTTTCCCTGACCACGGTGCGGAGGGCCTTCGAGGACCTTGTAGGCAAAGGGCTGGTGGTCAGGCGGCAGGGCGCCGGCAGCTTCGTCGCTGCCCCCCAGCGCACGCAGAAACGCTCGAGGTTCGTCATCGGCGTCCTGCTCCCGGACACGCAGCTGTACTACCCGCGCGTCCTCCAGGGGATCGAGGAACACCTCTCGGCCCGGGGCGCGAGCCTGCAATTGTCCACGTACCACTACGACTTCACGCGCGAGAACGCCGGCATCCAGTTCCTTCTGGATGCCGGAGTGGACGGCCTCATCCTGGTGCCGACGCTGACCGGCTTGGCCGATCCCCAGCAGCGCGTCGCCGAGCTCATGGCCCTTCCCGTGCCGGTTGTCCTCCTGGAGCGGAGCCTGGACGATCTGGGGCCCGGCGACCGCACGGAACACGTCTGCTCGGATCACCAAGGCGGAGCGTACGACGCCGTCATGCACCTCCACCGCTTGGGTCACCGAAAGATCGGGCTACTCACGCGCGCGAACGAGGCCGCTCGCAGCAGTAATCCCACGCAGGCTGCGGTCATCGCAGGGTATACGGCTGCCATCACGGCGTTGGGGTTGGAGAACGATGGGCACATGGCGTTCAGCGCAACCAAGCCGGAGTGGGAAGCCGACCAGGCCGAGCACATGTTCGGGCTGCTGGCTGGCAGTGGTGCCACGGCGGCGTTGGTCTTCGGAGACCGGGAAGCCGCTCTGCTGGAAGGCGCCGCGTCCAGGCACGGGGTTCGGGTTCCCGAGGACCTCGCCCTCGTCTCCTATGACGACGAAATGGCTGACCTCGCCCGGATACCGCTCACGGCGGTTTCGCCGGCCAAGCACAGGCTGGGCGTCATGGCCGCCGATGTCCTGCTGCGTCGGCTCACCGAAGGCGACGCCTGTCCGCTCTACCAGATCCGGTTGCGGCCACGCATTGTGGTCCGTGACTCCTGCGGGGCGAAGCGTTGTGAGGCCCGCTCTGCGGTCTCCGGGGGCTAAATGGCGCGCAGAGCGGGCCTCACAACGAGGCTCTAGCGGCGGAGCTTGATGAGCTTTGTCTGGCCGCTGAGCCCAGTGGTGTCAAGCGTCAGGGTGCTCCGCCCGTCGGCGTCCGTCCCCAGGGTGCCCGCGCCCTCCAGGACGCTGGACCACGTTCCCTCCGGCAAGGTCAGCGTGAGGCCGGCAGCCTTCTGCGTCGGCTCACTGACGGCCAGGCTCAGCTCATTCCCATGCCTGGAGAACACCACGCAGGCAGGACCCGATGCGCCAAGATCCCCCGCCATTCCGGGCTTCCAGAACGTTGCGGCCGTGGTCTTCGCGGTCATGAACTCCACGGACTGGGCCGTAGCATCGTTGCGGATCACGCTGTACTTGTTTCCCTGCAACAGTTTCCGGGTCAGGTCCACCGATGCTCCCGGCGCCACAATATACGCATAACTGCCGGCGACAGGCCGGACCCCGTGGTCCACGTAGAGGGTGGCGAAATTGCGCTGCTGCACCGTGGCGCTGCCGTTGATGTTGACCCCGGACCAGCTGCCGGACCGGGTTTCCCGCAACACGTGGAGCGGTGAATCATCGAGCATCGCGTACCCGCCGAATCCCTCCAGGTGCACCCAGCGCCCATCGCCCAGCACCTCAACGTTGCCTGCCGTTCCAGCGATGGTGCCCGCCGCCGTCGTGAGTGTATTGCTGCCTTGGTGGAGGTTTCGGTGGTCGACGATGGTTTCCACCCTGGCGCCCGAAGCAGTGCTGATGTCCGCGCCGAGGCAAACGGTGACGTCGCCGCTGACAAACCAGGACTTCCGCGCGGTCAGGCCCGTGCGGCCCGGCCCCACCAGATGCTGTCCGACGGCGGCCACGTCGCCCAGCGCGGTGGCTCCGCTCCACTCATTCGCGGGAACGGCAGCGCCCCACTCCCCCTCCACCTTGTCCGGCAAGGGGGTTGTGTCCACCGTGATGCCGGGGAGGCGGTTGTAGTTGGCCGTGGCCCAGAACGCGTCGTCGTACTGGCCGAGGTCGGACGTGTAGAAGTAGGTCATGCCGGAGCCAGTGTGATAGCCGCGGTTGTTCTCGCCGTTGCCGCATTCGTACCAAGCAATGCGGTTGCTGGACAGGGCGAGCGACAATGCCCAGCCGGGTCCGCGGTGCATGGTGCGGTCCATAGCGGGGAAGAGCTTGTGGCCGGTAGCTTCTGCCACGGGGGCAACACCAGTAGCTTGGAGCTCCTTGACCAGTGCCGTCCTGGGCACGCTCGCACTGTTGAGGATCGGTCGATAGGTATTGCGCGCAATCCAGCCAGCGCACAAACCCCGCCATCGGGCCGCCGTCGCTGGATCCATGGCCCGTGCCAGGAGCAGGATGGCCTCGATCGCCGACGCCCCCAGGTCATAGCCGGTGTTGGCCTCACGGCTGATGCTCCTGCCGCGGACGGCATCGGCCATGGCCCCGTTGATCATGACGGGCGCAAACGAGCCCTCCACGGCGTCGAAGAAGATGCTGCGCGTTGGGTCGGAAACCTCGAACGCCGTACCTCCCAGCAAGGAGAACAATTTGGACAGCCCGGTGAGCAGGACAACCCCGTAGGAACCGGTGTACGGAGTAGTGCTGTGTTGGATGAACGAGCCGTCGCGGAAAATGCCGTCTCCGCTGGTGACGTACTGCCACACCTGGCTGAGTCCGGCCACAGCATGGTTGAGTTTGGCCGGGTCCTCTCCTGCCAGGGAACGGATGATGATGCCCTGGCACAGGTCCACGCGGTTGGCGCCAACGGAGGTGATCTTGCCGCGCTTGGGCGGGAACTGCAGCCACGGGTCGGGCACGAAATGGTCGATGGCCGCGCAGTAGGCAGTGCGTTCCGCGGCCGACAATTCGGCATGCAGGAGCACCATGGCGTCGGCGAGTGCCCGGGGCACGCCGATCTCCCAGGACCACCAGTTTCCTACCTCTTCCTTTCTGTCGTTGTAGCAAAGGGTGTTGGCATCAGCCAGGCCGGCCTTGATGGCGGCAAGGACCGCGGCGTCCCCGAACACGGCCGCTGTGGGGGTGGCCCAGGCCGTGGCCAGTTGGGACAGGCGGGTGTAGGTGGTGACCATTTCTGCGTCCTTGGCCAAGGACAGGTCCGTGAACACCGAGGTTCGGCCCGACGACGTGTTGAGCTTGGCCAGAGAGTCTGCGGCTTTGTTGTTCAGTGCGGTGATGGCTTTGGCGAAATCGGGGTCGCCGGCCTGGATGACGTTGCGGCCCGTGATTTGGTCCACCCAACGGTTTCGCAGCGCTGCGAACTCCGCGGCGCCCGGTTCTGCCTCGGCCCAGGCGTTCTGCGCGAACATCGAGCTGACCACTGCCGCCAGGGAAAGTGCGCCGGCACCCTGGAGCAGGGTCCTGCGGGGGAATTGAAGTGACAAGGAGTTGCTCCTAACACTCGTGGCGGGACGGGGTCCGGCGTCCTTCGCCGGGTCCGCCACTGGCTTGGGTTGAAGTCAACGCGATGCCGAAGAGAGGAATAAAGCAGTACCTGGTCACGTCACGTCGCCGGAAACGTGCGGGACCGCCGTCGAGACCTCCCGGGCCCCGGCTGCGGCGAACAGTTGGGCTTTCTGCACTGCTTTGCCTACGGAGCGTCGCTTAGGAGACTGTACGGGCGGCTGATTCCCGGTACGACTAACGTGGCACCAGGTGTTGGGAGATTTCGGCGGCAGAATCCCGCAGTTCGATGGTGCCGCTGGCGACACCGACGACAAGCTTGAAGCCCTTATCTGTGGTGAAGTCATGCTGATATCCGTTGACCCAAAGCAGCAGCACCATGAGTGTCCATGCGGTTCGCTTGTTGCCATCAATGAGTGGGTGGAACCGGGCGACGGACTCCAACAGCGCAGCCGCCTTCAGTGCAAGGTCGGGATAGGCATCTGTGCCCAAGACGGTTGTAGCCGGCCTGGCCAAAGCCGAGGCGAGCAGGCCGACATCGCGGATATGGAAGCCGTACCGATCAACGACTTGAAGGGCATCCTCGATGTCCAGGTATGCTGTCACGCGTCTTCAAGGCGCGTCAGGAGCTCAGCATCATGACTCATGACGAAATCAAGGCCCTCGCTGATTTCGCGTCGGCGCGCATGGCGCTGCAGAACCAGCTCTGCCCCCTGTAGCAGGAGCGCGGACTTGGATGTGTGTTCCTCGGCGGCCAACTTCTCCAGCCGTCGATCCAGGTCTTCAGGTACGCGCAGGTTCATGGCCATGCATCAATGGTACCAGAATGGTACTGATGAAGAGAGCTTCGTCCCGACTGTCGCGGACTGCCCCGGGTTCGCGGCGATCTCGCTGCAGCACCCCTTCGGTAGAGTGCTCACCATGGATGACAAAGCAACGTTGCTCAACTATCTCCGTACCCGCCGGCAGGACCTGCTGGACAAACTGGACGGCCTCGGCGAATACGATGTCCGCAGGCCCATGACCCCCACCGGAACCAACCTGCTGGGCCTTGTGAAACACGTTGCCGGTGTGGAGCTGGGATACTTCGGCGAAACGTTCGGGCGACCGAACGGACGGGAACTCCCCTGGTACGAGGCCACCGCCGAACCCGACGCCGACATGTGGGTGCCTGCCACCCAGAGCCGCGAAGAGATCATCGAGTTGCACCACTTCTCCGCCAAACACAGCGACGAAACCATCGAGTCCCTCCCCCTGGACGCGCCGGGCGTAGTGCCGTGGTGGTCCGAAGAGAAAAAGAACGTCACCCTGCACCAGATCCTGGTCCACATGTGCGTCGAAACGGCCCGCCACGCAGGCCATGCGGACATCATCCGGGAACTCATCGACGGCCAAGCCGGCCAGCGCGCGAATGATCCCAACATCCCTCAACGGACCGCAGAAGAACTGGCCGCACACCGCCGGCGCATAGAACAGGCAGCGTTGGAAGCCGACGGGCGCTGACTTTCACAGCCACGGGGAGACCTTCACAGCCGCCGCATATGCGAGGCAAACCTCAGGCGTAGCCTGCCTCCGTAGAAATGAGGCATGACTCCTCCACAGACCGAAAACCGCAAAGGCCGCCGGACACGGCGAGCGATCGTCTCCGCCGTCCTGGCGGTCACTCTCTCTGCCGGGGGTGCAACAGCCTGGGCCCTGGACCGCTTCGTCATTCCGCACGCCGAAATCACCAACGTCTCGGAATACGAAGCCAGCCAGGCCGGCACCACCGAAACCACGACGACGGACAGCAGCGCCGCTGATTCCTCCGCGAGCGCTGTGGTCACTGATACTGGCTACACCTCGGGTGACACCGGTATCAGCATCAGCAAGGTAACTACCGGCAGCGGCGACGACACCGTCACCTACTACGTTGCCGACGTCGTGCTTGATGCGGCCACCACGCTGAAGTCGGCATTCGCGGAGGACACGTACGGCGGCAACATCACTGAAAACACCTCCGCGATCGCCCAGGACCACAACGCGATCTTCGCCGTCAACGGCGACTACTACGGTTTCCGGGACACCGGCATCGTGATCCGCAACGGTGTGGTGTATCGGGATAAGGGCGCACGGCAGGGCCTGGCCTTCTACAAGGACGGCACCGTCAAGGTGTACGACGAGACCACCACCACCGCTGACCAACTCATCGCGGATGGCGTTTGGAACACCCTCTCGTTTGGCCCGTCGCTGCTGGACAACGGCGAGATTGCCTCGGGCATCGAGGACGTGGAAGTTGATACAAATTTCGGTAACCACTCCATCCAGGGCGAACAGCCGCGCACGGCGGTGGGCGTCATCGACCAGAACCATCTGGTGTTCGTGGTGGTGGATGGGCGCAGCCCCGGCTACTCCGCCGGCGTCACCATGACGGGCCTGGCGCAGATCATGAAGGACCTGGGCGCCACCACCGCGTACAACATCGACGGCGGCGGCTCCTCCACCATGTACTTCAACGGATCCCTGGTGAACAACCCGCTCGGCGAGAACAAAGAGCGCGGCACCTCGGACATCCTCTACATCGCCCGGTCATGATCATCCTGATACCGGCCTACGAGCCGGACCACCAGCTCATCACCCTTGTCCGAAACCTCCAGGAAGCAGAGCCGTGGATCAGCATCGTGGTGGTGGACGACGGTTCCGGCCCCGAGTACAAGGACACGTTCGACGCCGCCGCCCAGCTTGGGTGCCATGTGCTTGGTTACGCCGTGAACGGCGGGAAAGGTCACGCCCTCAAGAGCGGCTTCGCCTTCATCGCTGAGCGTTTTCCGGGACATGACGTGGTGTGCGCCGACAGCGATGGGCAGCATGGCGTGGCGGATATCCTGGCCGTCGCCGACCGGGTCCGGCACGTCACCGCGGCCATGGTCCTGGGCTCCCGGAACTTCACCGGGAATGTCCCGGCCCGGAGCCGGTTCGGCAACACCGTGACCCGCGGCCTGTTCAGGCTAGCGACGGGCCAGCGGATCACGGACACCCAGACGGGCCTGCGGGGCTACAAAGCGGACATGCTCCCTTGGTTGCTGACGGTCCGCGGACAGCGGTACGAGTACGAACTGAACCTGCTGCTCGAAGCGAAGCATGCGGGCTACGGCATCAGCAGCGTGGGGATCGCCACCGTGTATCTGAACGACAACGCAGGCTCGCACTTCCGGCCTGTCGCAGACTCGATCAGGATCTACGCCCCCCTGCTGAAGTTCCTGGGCTCGTCCCTTTCCGCTTTCGTGGTGGACATGGTGATGTTCCTGGTGCTCATCGGCGTCACTGATTCCCTGCTCATTGCCGTGCTAGGTGCCCGGCTGGTCAGCGCCACAGTGAACTTCCTGGTCAACCGGCGCCTGGTGTTCGAGCACGGCAAAGACCGGCCACTGCGGGTGGCCGCGGCCGGCTATGTGGCCTTGGTGCTGGTGTTGCTGGCGGCCAACTACGCCTCGATCCTGGCGCTGACGTCCGTTTCCGTCCCGGACCTGCCCGCAAAGATCCTCACGGAGGCCGCGCTGCTGGGCATCAGTTTCGTAGTGCAGCACCGTTTCCTGTTCACCCGCAAAGGCCGTGCCGCGCAGAAGGAAACGCATACCCCACCCTTGGTCCCGGCACAGTTCCAGCACAGCGTGGCCCTGAAAAGTGGACATCAATTCCCCCAGAGATTCCGGAGTAACCGATGAACACCCTCATCCTCATAGCGGCAGACCTCGCTGCCATTTCCATCCTCACGCTGGCCCTGTACCTCCGCCGCCACAGGCGCCGTGACCTGGTGGTGTCCTACCTCGGCATGAACGTGGGAGTCCTCGCAGTCGCCACCGCACTGTCCGGTTCTGCTGCCGGCGTCGGTTTGGGCCTGGGGCTGTTCGGTGTGCTCTCGATCATCCGGCTCCGCTCCACCGAACTTGCCCAGCACGAGGTTGCCTACTACTTCTCGGCACTGGCGCTGGGCCTGATCTCGGGCATCGGCGTCGAGCCTCTGTGGTTGACGTTGTCCCTCATGTCGTTGGTCCTGCTGGTGATGTTCATTGGTGACAACCCGAAGGTCCTGCCCTCCTACCGCCACCAGACGGTGGTGCTGGACCGGGCCATCAACGACGAAGCCGAACTCTACGTCCGGCTGGAAGAAGTCCTCAACGGTACCGTCCACTCGGCCACCATCCAGGAGCTGGACCTGGTGAATGACAAGACGATCGTGGATGTCCGCTACGCGGTCCGCCCCGCCCGGCTCACCGTCAACCATCCAGCGGGCGCGCTGACAGAGGCGCCGCAGGAACTGCCTGCCCAGCCGTCGCCCCAGCCGTCCATGCCCACCTCTGCGGGTGTCGCATGAGCCGGCCCGAAGCTCCAGGGGTCATGCCCCACCTGGGCCGGCTTCCCGCCGTCGGGCTTGAAGAACTCACTGCTGAAGCCGCGCTGCTGACCCGTGTTGACCGCAAGTACCTGGTTCCCTCGGCAGCAGCCCGACGCGTCCTCTCCACTTTCACCACCCACGCCCGTGTCCTGGAAATGGACGAGGCCCGGACCTTCGCCTACGACTCCGTGTACTTCGACACCCCGGCACTGGACAGCTACATGCTGGCAGCCCACGGGCGGCGCCGGCGCTTCAAGATCCGCACCCGGACCTACGTGGACAGCGCCGTCAGCTTCCTTGAAGTCAAGACCGAAGGAGCACGTGAAGCCACCGTCAAGGAACGCATCCCGTACGAACTTAGCGACCGCGACCGGCTGACTGACGAAGGCCTTCTCTATGTCAACGAGACCCTTTCCGCGGCCATCGGGGACGTCACGTTCGGCCCCTTGTCCCCTGTCCTGTCCACGCAGTACAACCGCACCACGCTGTTCCTGCCTGAGTCGGGAAGCCGCGCCACCATCGATTCCGACGTCACCTGGCAGCGGCCGGACGGGCAGCCCTGGGTCCTGGACGACGCGGTGGTGGTGGAGACCAAGTCCGGCTCCGCCCCGGGCCCCTTGGACCGGCACCTCTGGGCCAACGGCGTCCGGCCGTGCCGCATCTCCAAGTTCGCCACCGGCATGGCCGCACTCCACCCGGAACTGCCCGCAAACCGGTGGAATCAAACCCTTCGGCGCAGGATGCCGCTGCGCCCCCTCAACCAACTCCCCCAAAGCTAAGGAATCAACCATGCGCTCATTCCGCACCTCCCTGTCCATTGCCGCCGTCGCGCTGGCGATCTCCCTGGCCGGCTGCTCCGCCGCAACCACCGGTTCCACGTCCTCAGGCACCTCCGGCACGGCCACAACAACCACCACCCAGCAGGCAGTCACCGCCGCCACCATCGAAGAAGACACCCACTACGACGGCGACGACCTCAGCTGGGACGCCTCAACGGAGGTGGCAATCAGCCTGGCCGACGGCGGCAGCAAAGTGACGTCGTCGTCCTCCACCGGCGTGGCGGTGGACGGCAATACCGTCACCATCAGTGCCGCCGGAACCTACCGCCTCAGCGGCTCGCTGACTGACGGAAAGATCATGGTGGCCGCGGGCGATTCAGACACGGTGAGGATCATCCTGGACGGGGTGCAGCTTGGTAACTCCAGCGGTTCCCCGCTCGTGGTGCAAAGCGCCGATGAAGCGATCCTGTACCTGGAGGACGGCAGCACCAACACCGTAACGGATGCCGCAAGCTACGCGGACCAAGGCGACGACGCACCCAACGCGGCCCTCTTCTCCATGGCGGACCTGACTATTGCCGGGCCCGGTTCCCTGAAGGTCACCGGAAAGTACAACGACGGCATCGTCTCCAAGGACGGCCTGGTCCTGGCATCGGGCAAAGTCACCGTCGAGGCAGCAGACGACGGCATCCGGGGGAAGGACTACACCGTGCTCCTGGACGGCGCCTACCAGGTGACCGCGGGCGGCGACGGGGTGAAGGCCGACAACGAGACGGACGAGGGGCGGGGCTGGCTGCTGGTCAGCGGTGGTTCCCTCTCCGTGACCGCGGGAGATGACGGCGTGAAGGCGTTCAACACCTTGACTGTTTCCGGCGGCACAGTGAACGTAGCCAAGTCCGAAGAAGGGCTGGAGGCGCAGCACATCGCCATCTCCGGCGGGGACGTGACAGTCACTTCCAACGATGACGGCGTGAACGCCTCGGGCGGAGCCTCCTCCAGCACTGCCGACGGCGGCGGCATGGGTGGCGGGATGGGCGGCGGCGAGACCGTCGGCGATTACAGCGTTGACGTCTCCGGCGGGACACTGACCATCAATGCGCAGGGTGACGGTTTGGACTCGAACGGAAACGCCAGCATTTCCGGCGGGACCGTCATGGTCAACGGGCCCACCAACGACGGCAACGGAGCACTTGATGTCAACGGCGAGCTTGCCGTTTCCGGAGGCACCGTGGCTGCTGCGGGAAGCGCCGGGATGGCCGTAACCCCCGGGACCTCCTCCACACAGTCCGGCGTGCAGATCACGTTCAGTTCCTCCGTATCTGCGGGCACCCCGGTTCACATCGTCGACTCGTCGGGAGCCGTGGTGGCGACGTTCGTGACCACCAAGACCATCGCATCCCTGGTGTTCTCCTCTTCCGCGATCGCCGACGGTGCCACGTACACGGTGTACACGGGCGGCACCGCCGATGCCACAGCCGGCCTCACGACGGGATCCATCGACGGCGCCAAGCAACAGGGCACCGTGACCGCGGGCCAGTACACCCAGGCGCAAGGTCCCGGCGGCGGTGGTGGCGGCCGCCGCTGAGCTTCGTGGCAGGTGCAATTCTGCTGGATCATTCGTCATCGCCCCGACGCGGTCCCCGGTAATCCGGGGATCTTCAGAGGGAACAAGCGAATGATCCAGCAGAAAACGGGACGCACTGAGTCGGGCTACTGGTCCGCGATGGCATACAACGCTGTGATCGGTCCTCGGATCAGGACAGCCCCTTGGTGAGCCTGAGTAGCGTCCGGAGTGAGCCTTACTGCTCTCTTTCGACCACTGGAGGTCCCTAAATCAACCCTTTTTGGATGAATTTGATGTGCGGGTCATCCAACGGGGGTCAATGGTCCACACATCAAAGCCCGCGCTGAGGATCCGGTCACATTTTGTTTACACAGCAGCTATGGCCTTCTGGTATCCCAAAGTGTAATCTCCATCACATTCCCTCATGCGATATTCGCATTCCGTATGACGGAACCCCTTCAGAGCTCAGTAAGGAGCGCACTGTGGAAAAAGACCTCGCCCAGGAGGCTGCAACACCGCGGACCGGATCCCTGGCACAACAAATCGAAGGCGCGTATCAGCGGATCGGGGTGACCGGCGCGCACCGCCAGATCGTCTTCATGATCCTGCTGGGTGTCTTCTTCGACGCCCTTGAACAAAATGCCGTAGGCATCACCGGCCCCATCCTTCGCCAGTCCTGGGGATTGGGCGCCACCGAAATCGGCTTGCTGAACACAATGACGTTTACGGCAACCGCACTCGGACGGCTGGCGACGGGCCTGATCGTCGACAAATACGGCCGGCGCCACATGCTGGTTATCAACCTCATCATCTTCGCCGGAGGCTCGTTGCTCTGCGCTGTGGCCCCCAACTATCCCATCCTGGCGGTCGGACGCTTCATCGTCGGCTTCGGATTGGGCGGCGAAATCGCGGTAGCCGTGATCATGATGGCGGAGTTCTTCGCTGCCAAACACCGTGGCACGGCGGTTGGCCTGATCAACGTCACCGCTGCAGGCTTAGGCAACATGCTGGCACCGGCCTTCGGCATCCTCGTCTTCACCCTCTTCGACGGCCCGGACAAGTGGCGCTGGGTCTTCGGCCTTCTGTTCATCCCCGCACTGCTGGTGATGTTCTTCCGTCGCTACGTTCCGGAAACGCCCCGCTTCCTGGCCTCGCAAGGAAAGATCGACGAAGCGAACCTGGTCATCACCCGGCTGGCACGCAACAAGCTCTCCGGCCCCGTCACCGATCCCGAAACCTATATCACCGCAGTCCCCGACCCCGTGGTGGTGAAGACGTCCGGACATTGGAAGGACGCACTCCGCGGCAAGCTCCTCAAGCGTACGGTCCTGCTGTGCGTCGCCGTCTGCATGTCCTACGCCGCCCAGATCTCCATGCTGACGCTCATGCCAACCATCCTGGTGTCCCGGGGTTACGCCGTGAACACCAGCCTGTGGTTCACGCTGATCATGCAATCAGGTTCCTTGCTGGGCGCCTGCACTGCCGCATACCTCGCCAGCCGGCTGCCCCGAAAAAGGGTCCTGACATCGGCTGCGATCCTGGGCTGCCTGTCCGGGCTGTCCATGGCTTTCCTGGCCAGCGACATCGTGCTCATTGTGATCTTCGGGGTGCTCTTCAACTTCTCCGTGATCATCCTGAACACCACTATTTGGCTGTTCGCTCCGGAGCTCTACCCCACCCGCACCCGCGGGTTCGGAACGTCCATCATCCTGGCCGCGGGTTCCCTTTCCGGCGGCTTGTTCCCGCTCATTTCAGGGGCTGTCTTCGATTCGGCCGGACTGCCGGGGATGTTCACCACACTGGCAGTGTTGTTCATTGTCCTGGCCGTCGTGGTCCAGTTCCCACCGGAAACCTTCGGCAAGCCCCTGGAAGAAGACGCCGAACCGAACGAGGACGAGGAGTCTGCCATCTATGGGCACTGACAGTCACGCACCGAGGGACAAAACAGTCCTGCTGATCAATCCGAACACCAACAGCAACACCACCGCCATGATGGTGGACCTCGCCGCGGAGGCTCTCGCGTCACACGGCCTCCGGGTCACCGGAATCACCGCAGCCGCCGGCCCCTCCATGATCGTGGACCCGAAGAGTCTGGCCGAGTCAGCGGAACACGTCAGGGACGCAGCCCACGGCTACCTTTCAGGACCCGACGGCGGCAGGGTCGCCGCAGTGATCGTGGCGGCAATCGGCGATCCCGGGCGTGAGCAACTGGACCGGGAGCTGGAGATTCCCGTGGTCGGGATCGGGCAGGGTTCCCTCCATGCCGCCGCCCACCACCCCGACGGGCACCTTCGCCGTTTCGCCATGGCAACGAGCACACCGTTGCTGGTGGAGGCACTGGGCAAACTGGTAGCAGCCCACGGGTTCCAAGGGTCCTTTGCCGGTGTTCGCTTGACGGAGTCCGAGCCCCTGGTCCTGGCGGCCGACCCCGAAAGACAGTACCGGGAACTGGCCCATGCTGTGTCTGCGGCATCGGAAATGGATGGTGCGGACGCTGTGATCATCGCCGGTGGCCCACTCAGTGCCACCGCCCGGCGACTTGCCGAGTCCACCTCCGTCGCCATCATCCAGCCGGTGCCCAGCGCCTGCCGGCTGTTGCTCACCTTGCTGCCGAAGGACAGCTGACCACACGCCAGTCACAACCTGACGGCGGTCCGCAAGGGCCGCCGTCAGGTTGTGACTGCACGAGGCGCGTCCCCGCCGCAAGCCTCGCCCGCAAACTTGATGCGAACTTGAGCCAATCGAAAAGGTTCCTTGATGTAGCGGCGCCACGCTGGAATCAGCCGGAATACCAATACAAAGGCATTCCGACAACGAATTTCCGGTATGAAGCACAACGATGTGGGGGAACCAGTGGAACAGTCAGCAGCAGTCGACGAGGTGGTGGCCGTGAAGGGCATCATCCAGGACCAGAACCCCGTGGATTTCTACGCGTTGGGTGTCGCAGGGTGCATCGACCGCCTTGCCGCGCCGCTTCGCCGCGCCGGTGTCACGGTCCACTGGCATACTCCCCACCACGGCATCGAGATCTCATCCTCCGCCGCAGGGCTCCTGTACCACGTGGCGCAGGAAGCGTTCAGCAACACGTTGAACTACGCCAACGCCAGTGAACTCACCATCCGCCTCAACGCTGTCTACCATGGCATCCAGCTCACCATCACGGACGACGGCGACGGCTTCGAGATCCACGCTGCGCCCAGCGGCCGCAGGCATGGTTTTGGATTGCTGTTGATGTCGATCGCCGTTCACGACGCCGGCGGGACAGTCGACATCGACTCCGCGGTTGGGCGGGGCACCAGTGTCCGGGTGACACTGCCGCTGGATTGAGTCCGATTTGGGACCTTTATTGGGTACCTGAGCCATGGAACAACTGACGTTCCGGACGTATTCTGTAGCTACTTTTCAGCCTGGCATCCCTACGGATTGGCACGAAAATGGCGCGGAACAACAGAGGACCACTGGGTCTGGGCAAGGTCCTGTTAAGGATCTTCGGGTTCTTCTTCGTGAGCCTGCTCTGCGGGGTGTTGATCTCCGGCTTCGTGGTCCCGGTGGTTGCCCTCACCAGCACAACCGTGGGTGGGTCCATAGGTTTCTACGAGAGTCTTCCCAGCCAGCTCGACGTGGAGTCACCTTCCCTTTCCAGCAAGGTGGTCACCGCTGACGGCCAACTCATCGCCACGTTTTTCGCCGAGAACAGGGTCAAGGTTCCTCTCGAGGACATGTCGCCGTTCATCCGCGAAGCAATCGTAGCCATCGAAGACAGCCGTTTCTACGAGCATCCGGGTGTGGATGCGCACGGAATCATGCGGGCGCTGACCTCCAACCTGACCAAAGGAACCAAGCAGGGGGCCTCCACGCTGACGCAGCAGTACGTCACCAACGTGCTTAACGAGTCCCGGCTTTCACAGGGCCGCCCCGAGGACGTAGTACTCAGCGGCGAGAAAACAGTGGGGGACAAGCTGCGCGAGATCAAGCTCGCCTTGGAACTGGAGAAACGCTTCAGCAAGGACCAGATCCTTGAGGGATACCTGAACATCGTGTTCTTCAACAGGAATGCTTACGGCATCGAGGCTGCGTCCCGCTACTTCTTCAGCACCTCCGCCGCGGAGCTGACACTGCCCCAGGCGGCGCTGTTGGCAGGCCTGGTGAATGGTCCCAGCATCTACGACCCCACGGTCGACCCGGCGGCAGCACTGGCCAGGCGCAACCTGGTATTGGACCGGATGCTCGAACAGGGGAAGATCACCCCCGTGGACCATGGCGTGGCTGTGGCAACACCGGTGGAATTGAACATCACTCCATCCCTTCAAGGATGTGCCGGTGCTGCCATTGCCACGTATTTCTGCGATTACATCTCGCACCTCATCCTTAACAACGAGGCCTACGGTGACACGGTGCAGGATCGTGAACGGCTCCTGTATCGCGGCGGCCTCACCATCACCACCACACTGGACAGCAGGCTCCAGGCCATCGCCCAGCAACAGGTGGACGCATCCGCCGGTGATAACCCGGACAAATGGGGTGCTGCCATGACCACCGTGCAGCCCGGTACCGGTAAGGTCCTGGCGATGGCCCAGAACACGGTGTTCGTTCCACAAGAGGGGAAGTTCGACACCCAGCTGAACTTCAACGTGGATGCAAAAGACGAGAACGGCTACGACCTGAACGGTGCCGGAGGTTTCCAGCCCGGTTCCACCATGAAGCCCTTCATCTATGCGGAGTGGCTCAACGAAGGCAAGAACCCCACCGCCGTGGTGGACGCATCACGGCGGGTATACCCCGTGGGCTTCCCTTGGCGTTCCAGTTGCGGCAAGGTGCTGGGCGGCTACAGTACGGCACAGAAGGCACAAAACCTTGGCGCGGATGACGACCTGCAGAACAACGACCCTGGCTACTACCGCCCCATGCCCATCAACTACGGCCTCTACAACTCCATCAATACGGCCACTTTCGCCACGGCGGCACAGCTGGACTTCTGCGGAATCCAGCGGATGGTGGACACTGTTGGCCTGCACAGCGGGCTGGACAATGCCCCAATCAACATGCACCAGATCGGCAATCTCCTGGGTTCCATCGGCGTCGCGCCTCTTGTGTTGGCGAGCGCCTACGCCACCTTCGCCAATGACGGCACCTACTGCAAGCCCATCGCCATCACGGAGATCAGCGACGCCCAGGGCAGGGAATACGAAGCACAGACGCCGGAATGCCGTGAAGCCGTCAAGCCGGCTGTGGCACGGGGCGTAAATACCGTACTCCAGGATGTGCTCAAGATGGGATCCGGCGTCTACATCGAACCCAAGGTCCAAAGCAGGGTCCCGGTAGCCGCCAAGACCGGAACGTCCAACAACAACGGCGCCACCTGGGTGGCCGGGTACACGACGGCGCTCGCCACGGCGTCGTTCTTTGGGGACACGACGGCGGGACAACAGCGGGCGGGCCAGAACGTCACCATCAACGGCAAGTTCTACAAATCCTTGGACGGCTACATGATCGCCGGCCCGCAATGGGCGAACTACATGATGGAAGCCACGGCGCTCTACCCAAGCGGCCCCTTTGTGGCGCCTGCTCCCCCACCCGCCCAGCAGCCCAGCACCAGTCCGGCAGCGCCGCAACGGTAGCCGCGCCACAGGTGACGTTGACGTCCACAGGGGGCTTCCGATGTCGGACGTCGCGTTGCGGGGCCCGCTCTGCGTGGCATTCCCAACGCATAGCGCGCAAAGCGGGCCTCACAACGGGAGGGGCTACCGGGCGTAGCGCTCCGTGAAATTCCTGAGCACGCGCATGGGCTCTGTCACGGACGATTTCCGGGCTGTCTCGATGAGTTCATCGGCTTCGTGGGGCGGGAAATATCCGGCGTTCTTGTAGATGTTGATCCGCGTGATGAGTCCGTCGGCGTCCAGCTCGGGGTGGAACTGGGTTGCGTAGAGGTTGTTCTTGATGCGGAACATGTGCACGGGGCAAGCCTCCGAGCTGGCCAGCAATACTGCGTTTCGGGGCAGCTGACTGCACGCTTCCTTGTGGCCGACGAAGGCCTCGAACCGGTGCGGGACACCCTGCAGCAGCGGGTCCCTGTCCCCTTCCGTCGTCAGGGTGATCTCCGTAGCTCCCACCGGCTCTCCGAAGCGCCGGTCGATGACTGCGCCCTGGTGCACTCCCAGCGTGCCGACACCGTAACAGGCACCCAGGAAGGGGAAGTCTTCCGCCACGATCCTGTCCAGGAGGGATGAGAGTTCCGTCTCAACCCGGACCTGGTCTGCGCTCTTCTCCTCCACAGGATCGCTTGAGGTGTAGGGACTTCCACCCACGATCACCCCGGAGTAGTCCGACAGTTCAAGAGGCGGCAAAGGCCCGGATTCCAGCCGGATCCGGATCAATTCGTCCGGTTTCAGTCCGCAGTAGCGTAGGTAAGCCTGGTACTCGTCATCTGCTGCGGCGTCTTCGGCGCGGGTAGCCAGCAATAGGAAGGGCTTCACAGGCCAAGTCTGCGTGAGGAATGGCCGGGAGACAAAGTGTGTTGCTGCAAGGGGGTGTCTGACAGGGACTCCCTCACACCGCCGTGGCTGCATACCGTTGTACGGACCCCCATGAAACAGCACCCCGAGCTTGACCCATCCCTGAGGAGCAATCTTTGACGCAGGACCCTTCGGTCGTCGAAACACCATCGCCCACGGCGTCACCCGCTGAAAGGCAGCAGCCCAGGAAGATCCCCTGGGGCGGACTGCTTGTGCTGGCAGCGGCCGGGTTCACTGCGGTAACCACCGAGCTTCTTCCTTCCGGCTTGCTTCCGCAAATCAGCCGCGACCTCGGTGTCGACGAGTCGGCAGTTGGTTCGCTGACCGCCGTGTATGCGGCGATCATCGTCTTCACGGCGCTCCCCCTATCCCGGTTCCTGGCCGGCAGGGTTCCCCGCAAGACGCTGCTGATCGCCACCGTGCTGGCTTTTGCGCTCAGCAATGTCCTGCTGGCGTTGAGCCCCGAGCTGGGGTGGGCGATCGGGGCCAGGCTACTCGGCGGCATCGCGCACGGAATGCTGTGGTCCAGCATGGCACCCTATGTGGCACGAATCGTTCCGGCACACTCCGTGGGTAAATCCATGGCCGTGGTGTTCAGCGGCAACAGCATCGCACTTGCAGTGGGGGCTCCCATCGGTACACTCATGGGTTCACTGATGACCTGGCGCGCTTCCTTCCTGGTTCTCGCGGGCGTGGGCGTGCTGTTGGCCGTGTTGGCCTTCTGGCTCCTTCCCGGCGCTCACGACAACGCCAGCCAGAAGGCTCCGTCCCTGCGTGCTGCCATGAAACTGCCGGGCGTCATCGCCGTGGCCATCGCCTGGCCCCTCCTGCTCCTGGCCCACTTCACCCTGTTCACCTACGTGGCGCCCTTCCTGCTGGCATCCGGGCTGCCGGAATCGGCCACCAGCATCTCCCTGTCCGTGGTGGGAATCGCCAGCCTGGTGGGGATTTGGATTGCCGGCATGACCGCCGACTCCCGTCCACGTGCCTCGGTGATTGCCGCCGTCGGACTCCTGACTCTTGCGTTCGCCCTGCTGCCGGCACTGGGCGGCACCTGGGTGGGGGCGTTCGGGCTGATGACGCTGTGGGGTATCGCGTTCGGCGCGGTGGGTATCTACAACCAGGCAGCGATTCTCCGGGCCGGCGGCGAGCACAAGGACGCTGCCAACGGCCTCACCGTGGTGACCATCCAACTGGGGATCGCCGTCGGGGCTGTCTATGGCGCGTTCGCCCTCACCACGGTGGGCGCCCAGCTGGTGCCCCTGGCCGCGGCGGTTCCGACAGCGATAGCGCTGGTCATCATCATCGCCAGCAGGCGCGGCGGCTACCCGGCCGGACCCCGGGAGAAGCGCCGTTAACATCCCCGAAACATGCCAGTGACCTGATCTTCACGAACGGGAGATTTCTGTAACTTACCTGCAACTTAGCTCTTCTGAGTCGGAAACATAGCTCACCGAATATTGATCGGGGGGCTTTACGGGAGCCGGATAAATCACGGCTCGTTTCGGACAGGCTTGAAAGAAGGGAACGCAGGTGGAGATCTCTGCGCAGAACGTCTGGATGATGTTGTCGGCGGCAATGGTGCTCTTCATGACCCCCGGCCTCGGCCTGTTTTACGGCGGCATGACCCGCGCCAAGGCAGCACTGAACATGATCATGATGAGCTTCATCTCCGCGGGGATCGTGGGTGTTGTCTGGGTCCTTTGGGGCTACTCGATGACTACCGGTGACGGCTTCCTGGGCCTGTTCGGCAACCCCTTCGCACACTTCGGCCTGCAGGATCTGGTGGGCACGCCCGACCTCATCAAGGCCACCTTCGCAGCGACCTTCGCCATCATCACCGTTGCCCTCATCAGCGGCGCCATAGCCGACCGGGCCAAGTTCGGTGCCTGGGCACTGTTCGTGCCGATCTGGATCACCGTTGTCTACTGCCCGCTGGCATACATGGTGTGGGGCGGCGGCCTGATGAGCGCCGGCGGGGCCGTGACTGAAGTCTTCGGCCAGGTCATCGACTTCGCCGGCGGTGCGGTAGTTGAGGTCAGCTCGGGAACTGCCGCTTTCGTCCTCGCATTGATCGTGGGAAAGCGCCATGGATTCGCCAAGGACCCCAACCACCGCCCGCACAACGTCCCCTTCATCATGATCGGCGCAGCAATCCTGTGGTTCGGCTGGTTCGGTTTCAACGGCGGCGCTGCCACCACTGCCGAGCAGGCCGGCCTGATCTGGGTCAACACCCTGGTAACTCCGGCAGCGGCCATGCTGAGCTGGCTTGTGGTCGAGAAGGTCCGCCACGGACACCCCACCTCCCTGGGGGCAGCGTCCGGCGTCGTGGCCGGACTGGTTGCGATCACCCCTTCCTGCGCCAACATCAGTCCGCTGGCCGCCCTGGGGCTGGGTTTGGTGGCCGGTGCTGCCTGCGCGGTGTTCGTTGACCTGAAGTACAAGTTCGGTTTCGACGATTCCCTCGACGTTGTTGGCGTGCACTTCGGCGCCGGTGTCATCGGCACCCTGTCCCTGGGCTTCATCGCCTTCCCCCAGGACGGTGTGGCCGGCGGCCTCTTCTACGGTGGCGGCCCCCAGCAGCTCGTTGCGCAGCTCGTGGCTGTCGTGATCACCATTGCCCTCTCCGGTGTGGGCACCTTGGTCATTGGCCGGATCATCAACAAGACCATCGGCTTCCGGGTCCCGCACGAGCACGAAATCACCGGCGTCGACCTCACCCAGCATGCCGAGTCCGCTTACGAGTTCGGCCTCACTGCGCACGGCCACTTCCGCCAGCAGCAGGCGCACCTGTCCGCGCTGCTCAAGGGAAAGCCCGCCGCGGCCACTCCGGAGGCCAAGGAAGACAGCTTCGCCTAACGGCACCACCATCAAACAGCAGCCGACGGCGGGACCCAGGTCCCGCCGTCGGCTGCTGTTGTGTGCGCCCCGCCCAAGCGGGCAGCGTCCGGATTAGCCCGAGCCGTTCCAGAGGCGCTGCCAAAAGCTTCGTTTGCCCGGTGCCTGCGGTTCCGGCTCCGGCGGAGAGGCGGCAGCACGCCGCTGCCGCCACCGTTCGAGTTCGGCATCCACATCCCTGAGTTTCGTGATGACCGGCGGCCCGCCTTGGAGCTGCCTCCGGGCCTCGATCACGCGTTTGTTGAAGTCCTCGAGGATGTCCCGGACTTGTTTCTCGCCGTATTGCTGATCCAGCTTCGCGTCCAGTTCGGCGTCTTCAATGCGCAGCAAGATGGCAGGAGGGCCGATCCCGCTCAGCCGTTCGCGCTGGATGAGTCCCTTGACCCACCAGTCGGGATCGTAGTGCTCGCCGAGCCCGGGGATCGGTTTGCCCGCGTACTTGAGGTTGTCGAACTTCCCTTGGTTCATGGCGTCCCGGATCAGGTATTCGACGCGGGCCGCGTCATCCACCTTTCGGCGCTTCTCGCGTTCTTCGGCGTCCGCGGCCTCAAGCTCGGCGTCCTCCTGGGCGTTGCCGCCCCAGCCGCGTACGGCCCGCAGTTCGGCCCCGCGCTCCAGCTTCCGCCTGAAAGCGTTGTTCCCGGCACTCATCGTGTCCGCCACCTCCTCGAACGGCAGCCCTCGTCTGCCGGAATTCGTGGTTCTCCGTCCAGTATTCCCCACCTTGCAGTGCTTAATCCGTACCCAGCGCGCCGTCGTCGAAACCGACAGGCCGCACCTCCACCACCCACTCTGAACGCGAAACTGCCCCGACACGGCGCGGGTACGGAGTGTCGGGGCAGTACGGGATCGAAAGTGGGCGGTGGCGGTGCAGTGGCAACGCCTAGCGGACGGCCATGCTCGGATCCAACTGCTCGATACCTTCCGGGGTCACCAGGACCACCCTCGCCGTACAGATGTCGTAGAACAGACCGGTCGCCTGCACTGTGCCGGATGCCAACGCCGGACCGGTGACGGGATGCTCCGCCAGCTTGCCCAGTTGCAGGGCCACATTCACCATGCTGAGTTGATCCAGGCGGCCGAAACCTTCTGCTTCAGCGGCGCGGGCCACAGGATGTCCCGCCAGGAGTGCCTGGTAGCTGGGGCGGGCATGTTCAAGCCAGGCATCGAACCCACGTCCCAGGCCAGCAGCTGATCCTTCCGCATCGGCGATCACGGCTTTCATGGCTCCGCAGTTGGAGTGGCCACAGACAACGATCGAGTCCACGGACAAGGCCTTCACTGCAAAGGCCAGCGTGGAGTCAATGGAGGCGTCATGATCGTCGCTGCACACCACGTTGCCGATGTTCCTCAGGGTGAGGAGATCACCGGGACCACTGCTGGTGATCAGGTTCGGATTCACCCGCGAATCAACGCAGGCCACGAACAGGGTGTCGGGATTCTGGCCTTCGGTGAGGTCCTGGACCAGGGGCCGGACTTTGTCTGCGTGGCGGCGGTGGTATTTGTCGATGCCCAGGAGGATGGAGCGCAGCGGCGGGTGGGAGTCGCCGTCGTCGTTCCTTTGGCCGGCGGCATCGGCGGGCTGCCATGACGTACGCGGTGGCAGCGGAAATTCGCGCGGTTCCTGGCGCTGCGGCGAGTTGTCCTCGGCGTCGCTGAAGGCGGTGGTGCCGTGCTCCTCCACCACCACGGCTGCTCCGCCGTTCCTCTGCTGTTTCTCCCACGCCACCAGTGCTTCGCGGAAGGCATGATCCAGGTAGTCGGCGTTGAGTTCCACTACGGCGTCCTGGCCTTCGGGCACGGAGTGCAGGACGCGGTTGAGCCGGGGCAGCGCGAAGAAGCTGCACGAGCCGGCGATCGTTACGCGCCAGGGCAGCCCGGTTCCTGCCGGGGCGTGCGCCTGGATCTGGGCACGAAGGACCCGCCACAGCACGCACAGGGCGGCGAGTGCCAGGCCGATGATGACGCCCTCCAGGAGGTTCAGCGCGACGACGCACACCAGCGTGACGGCATAGACCAGGAGGTCGCCCGTGCGAAGACTGGTGCGGATGTCGGCCACTTTGACGAGCTTCGCGCCGATCACCAACAGCAGACCGGCAAGGACAGAAAGCGGGATCAGCTGGATGAGGCCGGCGAACAAGGCCGAGAAGACCAGGACCCAAACGCCATGCAGGATGGCGGACGTCCGGCTTTTCGCGCCGGCTTCGACATTGGTGGCGCTGCGGACGATGACCCCGGTGACCGGCAATCCACCGAGCATGCCGGAGACCATGTTCGCCGAGCCTTGACCGACGAGTTCGCGGTTGAGGTTGGTCCGGATTCCGCCGTGCATCTTGTCCACGGCAACGGCGGACAGCAGCGATTCGATGCTGGCGATCAGCGCCACCGTGATGACGGCCATGGCGGCGGCGCGCCAGTTGCCATCAGGCAGGCTGGGGAGTGCGACGGCGTCGAAAATCGAACCCGTGAAGCTGATCCGCTCCACGCCCGGCGCCACCGCTACGGACAGCGCGGTGACGGCAACGACGGCGGCCAGGGGTCCCGGCACTTTACGCACCGCAGCGGGGAGGAACTTCCACGTCAGCAGAATCGCGACGACGGCCAGTCCCAGCAGTGCCGAGTGCAACTCAACGTTGGTGACTGCGGATGGCAGTGCGGTGAGGTTTTCGACGGCGGAGCCAGCGGCCTGCCCGCCGAGGAGCACATGGAGTTGCTGCAAAATGATGGTGATTCCGATGCCGGCCAGCATCGCCTTGACCACCACTGGCGACACTGCCAGCGCGGCCCGGCCGATGCGGCTGACACCCATGAGCAGTTGAACGACGCCTGCCGCGGCCGTAATTGCGCAGGTCACCTGCCAGCCGAACTCGGCAACCAGACCGGCGACGACGACGGTCAGTCCCGCGGCGGGGCCGCTCACCTGCAGAGGGGAGCCGCCAAGGCTGCCCGCGACAATGCCGCCAACGGCTGCGGCAATGAGCCCGGCCATGATCGGAGCACCGGAGGCTGCGGCGATTCCAAGGGAAAGCGGAAGGGCTACGAGGAAGACCACGAGTGAGGCAGGGAGATCTGCACCGAGGTTGCTGAGGAAACTTGGCTTCTTCGTTCCCGGGCCCGGCGGGCTGTGGGAGTCGGTGGGGACGGAGGCGGATTCGTTGGGCTGAGGCATTGGTTCTCCTGGCTCGGAAGGTGCTGACCCTTCAAAGCTACGGAACCTGTCACGGTTAATGACAACAAGATGTGACAAGCATGACAAAAGCTGTGAAGATGCGCTTCATGTTGGGACCTATGGGAACTTTGACGGGGGTGGCGCGCGTTGGGGGTCCGGAGCGTGGCAGTCGAGGCGGACCTTACCGCCGTCGTTTCTTTCCACCCGCGCCAAAACTAAGGCTGCTTAGAATAGGCTGGGTCCATGAGCGCACCCGACCCCCAGCCCGTACGCATCAGCTCCGTACCAGTACAGCTCCAAGCCCTGGAGCCGGCCCTGGAAAAAATCAAGGCTGCCGTGGGCGACGTCCCGGCCCTGCTCGCCATCGCGGGGGAACTCGGCCAGACAGCTCCCATGCCCGGGGAGGGCAGCACAGCAAAGCTCTGGGAACTCCTGGCCTCAGTGACGGCCGTGGATGTCGCTGCCGGGCGAGTGCTGGAGCCCCACTTGGACGCCCTCGCGATCCTCGCCCAGGCCGGAAGCGAAACCACCACGGCAGGCGCCTGGGGAGTGTTCGCGGCGGAGGGACCCGGCATGAAGCTCGAAGCCAAACGCACCGCGAACGGCAGCTACGTCCTGCACGGATCCAAGCCGTGGTGCTCCCTGGCCCAACAGCTGGACGGCGCGGTGATCACCGCGCATCTTCCCGACGACGGCGGCAGGGCCGCCTTCGCGGTTAACCTGAAGGACCCCGGGGTGAGCGCGGAAACCCCGGTATGGACGGCACGCGGACTGCAGGAAATCCCGAGCGGCACGGTCCACTTCGCCAACGTCCCGGCCACACCGGTCGGCGGGGAGGGCTGGTACTTCTCCCGGCCCGGATTCGCCTGGGGCGGAATGGGAGTCGCTGCATGCTGGCTGGGCGGGGCGGTGACCGTGGCCCGGGACTACGCCACCGCGCTGAGCAAGGCTTCCGGCAATGGCCGTGAACCCGACCAGATCGCACTGGCCACCTTGGGTGAAATCGACCGCACCATCAGCACGGTCACCGGCTACCTCGCCCAGACCGCGGAACGCATCGACGCCGGCGAGCTGGAGGACGCGGATTCCGAAGGTCAAAGCCCCTGGAGCGATGCCTTGCGTGTCCGCGGAACCGTAGCCGCCGCCGTCGAGCGCATCCAAACCCTGGTGACGCAGAACCTCGGCCCCGCCCCCCTGGTATTCGACGAAGCATATGCAAAGCGCATGGCGGACCTGTCCCTGTACATCAGGCAGCACCACGCCATGCGGGACGATGCCCAGTTGGGCGCCCTGGCCTTGAAAGGGGATCGCAGTTGGTGACGTTCACGCATGCAGATACCGGCACGGCGGAGTCTGACTGGCTGGCCAGTGGCCTGGCCGCCTTGCCCGAACTCCCCCTGGACAAGGACGAACTCGCGGGCACGACCTTCGTGGTGCTCGCTGCGCACCCGGATGACGAATCCCTGGGCGCCGGCGGATTCCTCGCAAAACTTCACGCAGCAGGCGCAGACATCAAGGTCCTGCTCTGCACCGCCGGTGAAGCCTCCCACCCGGAATCGCCAACGACGACGCCGGAACAGCTTGCCGCTGTCAGGCTCACTGAGTTCGACGCGGCTGTGTCCGGGCTGGCTCCCGGCGCGAGCTGGCAGTTCCTGGAACTGCCCGACGGCAGACTGGCAGCCAACGCAGACCGGATCGCGGACGCGGTGCGGAAGGCCGTTGCATCATCAGGGCGTCCAGCGGAAAACGTGACGATCGTTGCCCCGTTCCGTTCCGACGGGCACACCGACCACGACGTCCTGGGCTCCACGGCCGCGCAGCTCGCCGAAAACGATGGCCACGGTTTGTTGGAATACCCCATCTGGTACTGGCTGTGGGCAGGGCCGGAGCACGAAACCTGGCGGACGTGGGTGCGGGTCCCGCTCGAAGCATCGGAGCAGGAAGCCAAAGCTGCCGCGATGCGGGCCCACGCCTCGCAAACGGAACCTCTCTCCGGGCAGCCGGGCGACGAGACACTGCTCTCCGGAACGTTCCTGGAACACTTCCAGAGGCCTTGGGAAACCTTCGCCTGGCACCCGTCAACGGCTGGAAACAACAGCGCCAAGGATGCCGAGCGGATCTTCGACGAAGTCCACTCCCGCGAAGAGGATCCCTGGAGCTACACCACCAGCTGGTACGAACGCCGCAAGCGGGCCCTGACCCTGGCTGCACTCCCCCGGGAATCCTACGAAGCAGGACTGGAACTGGGCTGTTCCATCGGCACGCTGAGCGAAGAGCTCGCCAAGCGCTGCGGAACGTTCCTCGGAGTGGATGCCAGCAGCACGGCGCTCGAGGAGGCAAGTAAGCGGCTTTCCGGGTTTCCGTCGGCGGAAGCCCGGCACCTCACCATGCCGCATGAATGGCCCGAAGGCACGTTCGATCTAGTGGTGTTGTCCGAGACCGGCTACTACCTTTCCCCGGAGGAGCTCACCGAACTCCTGGCCAGGATCCATGCCTCCACCCGCCCCGGCGGCACCCTGCTTCTGTGCCACTGGCGGCACCCGATTTCCGGCTGGCAACTTGATGCGGAAGCCGTCCATGCGATGGCCCGCACCCAACTGGATTGGCCTACGCATGGGCTTTACCGTGAGAAAGACTTCATGCTCGAGATCCTCGTCGCCCCGGGCGGAGCGACATGACAGATCCGGCACCCGAGGGCATACGGGATGTAGCAGTGGTGGTGCCCGCCCACAACGAGGACCAGCACATCGGCAAAGCGCTGTCAGCGCTTCGGGCAGCCGCCGACGCGCTCAACAAGGCACGCCCGGACATCCGGCTCCGCATGACGGTGGTCCTGGACAGTTGCACCGACCGTTCAGCGGAGATCACGGCCGCGTACGTAACCGGCGATGCCCGCTTTTCCCTGATTGAAGTGGCGTTGCGGAGCACGGGCGCCAGCCGCGGTTTTGGATTCCGCAGCGCGCTGGCCGCGTGCCACCCCATCAACGCCGGGGACCTCTGGCTCGCCAACACCGACGCCGATTCCGCGGTGCCGGAGAACTGGCTTGTACGTCAGGTGGAGCTCGCTGACAACGGAGCGGATGCCATCCTGGGTTCCGTGGAGCCCGACCCCGACGATGTTGACCCCGCAGTGCTGCGGCGCTGGCTGGAACTCCACCCGTTCCGCGAGAACCACCAGCATATTTATGGCGCGAACTTTGGTGTCCGCGGCTCTGCATATCTTGCCGTGGGCGGCTTTCCGATGCTTCGGGCGCACGAGGACAGGGTCCTCGTGGAACGCCTCCGCAGCCGGGGATTCCAGGTGGTCGCTACGGACAGCATCCGCGTCCTGACTTCCGGGCGGACCCACGCCCGCGCACCGGAGGGATTCGCTGCCTACCTCCGGGCCCTGGGAGCGGAGCTTCCGGCCGTAACGGGCTAAGCCGTCAGTCGATCAGCGCTACGCCGAACTCAGCGACGACGGCCCGCAATTCCTTGAGGTAGCGCTGCGCTTGGTCGGTGAGCGGAATCGCTGCGTGGCCGATCCAGCCGATCTCGATGCGTTCGTCAACGTCGAGCGGGATGGCGACGATCTCCGGGTCGAGGCGGCCGCTGATGATGCCCGTCGAGATTGTGTAGCCGTGGAGACCGATCATGAGGTTGAAGATCGTGGCACGGTCAGAGACCCGGATCTCCTGCTTGCTGGACAAGGTGGAGAGAATCTCCTCGGCGAAGTAGAAGGAGTTATTCGCACCTTGGTCGAAGGTTAGCCGCGGCATGCCGGCGAGATCGTCGAGGGTCGCGCGCTCTTTTGAGGCGAGCGGGTTGTGCCGTGAAATGAAAATGTGCGGATCGGCAAGGAAAAGCGGAGTGAACGCGAGCCCGGAATCCCGGATCAGCTTGTCGATGATCTTCCGGTTGAAATCGTTCCGGTAGAGGATGCCTATCTCGCTGCGGAGCGTCCGGACATCCTCGATGATGTCCCAGGTTCGGGACTCGCGCAGCGAGAACTCGTATTCGGCCACGTCAGTGGCCTTGACCATCCGGACGAAGGCGTCAACCGCGAACGAGTAGTGCTGGGTTGACACCCCGAGCAAACGTCGCGTCGGCGGGCTGCCGAGGTAGCGCTGCTCAAGGAGAGCAAACTGCTCGACGACCTGCCTCGCATAGCCGAGGAACTCCACCCCGTCGGCGGTGAGGGTGACCCCGCGGGCGGAACGGAGCAGGAGCGCACGGCCCACCCGGGCCTCAAGATCCTTCATCGCGGCAGACATTGTCGGCTGCGCAACGTAGAGAAGGTCTGCAGCCGCGGAGATCGACCCCTCAGCTGCAACCTCTATGAAGTAACGGAGCTGCTGCAGGGTCAGACCACTCGAAATCTGGGGCATAGGGAAATTCTATATGAATGCATAGAAATGCCTAGTTACCCGATATCCCCAGGAAGGTTGCACCATGGATACATCCCCTTCTGAAAGGCCGTCTCCGGCCCATCACCACGGATTGGCAACGCATGGCAGACGACTTCAGCTTCAGCATCACCACCACCCGCTTCGACGAGGACTACTCGCCGTCGGAAGGCTCCCGGATCACGACGAATTTCGCCAACCTGGCACGGGGCGAGCACCGCCAGGAGAACCTCCGCAACGCCTTGACGATGATGCGGCGACGCTTCAACGATCTCGCAGCCTGGGACAACCCGCACCGGGACCGCTACACGCTCGAACTTGAGATCGTTTCCGTACAGATACAGCTCCCCACGGAAGCCACGGACCAGCAGTTCCCCCTGTTCGAGGTTCTCGACATCCAGATCGTCGACCAGCTGAACGGGGTCCGTCACCAAGGGATCGTGGGAAACAACTTCTCCTCCTACGTCCGCGACTTCGACTTCAGCGTCGTACTGCCGGCAGCAGCAGGCGACTCAGGCAAGCCCACCGTTCCCGAGGACTTCGGCGATCTTCACGGCAAACTGTTCCAGCACTTCCTCGATTCCCCGGAATGCCAGGAACGCTTCCCGCAGCCGCCGGTGGTCTGCATCAGCGTCTCCACGAGCAAGACATACCGGCGCACCGGAAACCATCACCCGGTCCTGGGCGTCGAGTACCAACAGGACGACTTCTCGCTGACCGACCTGTACTTCGGAAAGATGGGGCTGCAGGTCCGCTACTTCATGCCGCCCGGCAGCGTCGCGCCGCTCGCCTTCTATTTCCGCGGCGACCTGCTCAACGACTACTCCAACCTGCAGCTCATCGGCACGATCAGCACCATGGAGACCTTCCAGAAGATCTACCGCCCGGAGGTCTACAACGCGAACTCCGCCGCCGCCGCCATCTACCAGCCGAGCCTGGGAGAACAGGATTACTCGCGGACCCGGATCGCTTACGACCGCGTCGAGCGCAGTCAGCTAGCGGTCAAGCAGGCGAAATACACGGAGGAGCACTTCATCACTCCCCACAAGGACCTGTTGGACCGGTGGACCGCCAAATACCCCGCTCTCGTCAACTGACCCCCGGAGACACGTCAATCATGAACACACTTTTGCCCACCACCGTTGTCGGAAGCCTGCCGAAACCATCGTGGCTCGCACAGCCGGAGACTCTTTGGTCGCCGTGGAAACTGGAGGGAGATGCGCTGCTCGAAGGCAAGCAGGATGCCCTGCGCATCGCCATCCAGGAACAGACCCGGCGCGGCATCGACATCGTCAGCGACGGCGAGCAAACCCGCCAGCACTTCGTCACTACCTTCATCGAGCATCTCAGCGGGGTCGACTTCGAACAGCGCAAGACCGTGCGTATCCGCGACCGTTACGACGCGAGCGTGCCCACCGTCGTCGGACCGGTGCGCCGTGAGCGGCCGGTATTCGTCGAAGACGCAAAGTTCCTCCGCGCAACCACCGACCGGCCGATCAAATGGACTCTTCCCGGTCCAATGACAATGGTGGACACGCTCTACGATGACCACTACAAGAGCCGCGAGAAGCTGGCCTGGGAGTTCGCCGCGATCCTGAACGAGGAGGCGAAAGAACTGGAGGCGGCCGGAGTGGACATCATCCAGTTCGACGAGCCCGCGTTCAATGTCTTCCTCGATGAGGTCAAAGACTGGGGCGTGGCTGCCCTGGAGAGAGCGGCAGAGGGACTGCGCACGGAGACCGCCGTGCATATCTGCTACGGCTACGGGATCAAGGCGAATACTGACTGGAAGGCGACGCTCGGCTCACAGTGGCGGCAGTACGAGGAATCGTTCCCGCTGCTGCAGAGCTCCAGCATCGACATCATCTCGCTGGAGTGCCAGAACTCCCACGTGCCCATGGACCTCATCGAGCTCCTCCGCGGCAAGAAAGTCATGCTCGGGGCAATCGACGTCGCAAATGAGACCATCGAGACCCCGGAGGAGGTCGCCGACACCCTCCGCAAGGCCCTGCAGTTCGTCGATGCGGACAAGCTCATCCCCAGCTCCAACTGCGGCATGGCACCGTTCCCCCGGGACGTCGCACTGGCCAAGCTGAGCGCTCTCAGCGCAGGGACGAACATCATCCGCGAGGAACTCGCCCGCTCCGCCGCCCAGGTGTCATAACCATGTTTCACGCCTACCCGCCGGACACGTGGGTCGGGGCTCCGCAGCAAAGCTTCCCGTCCTCCCTCTCGGCCGACGAATTCAAAGCACTGTTCCGTGGCCACCCGGGAGGTGTCGCCGTCATCACGGCGGATGCCGGCGAAGGACCGGTGGCGCTGACGGTGTCGTCGGTCGTGTCAGTGAGTGCGGAACCTCCGTTGCTGATTTTCTCGGTCTCGGCATTGTCCTCGGCTTCTGAGGTCCTTTCACGCGCCGAAACCGTCGTCGTGCACCTGCTGGACGCGCACGACATCGACTTGGCGAAGTTCGGAGCCACCCCCGGCGCCGACCGCTTTGACCAAACGCACCGCTGGTCTACCCTTGAAACCGGAGAAGCGGTTTATGACGATGTCCGCGCCTGGGTGCGTTGCGCCGTCATCAATCGCATGGAGGTGGGGACCTCCAGCATCATCGCCGTTCACGCCCTGGAGTCCCGCGTGATGCGTGACGTCCAAGCGGGCGAATCCGGCGACGCCCTGGTCTACCACAACCGTTCATGGCACCGCCTGGGCGAGCATTCCAAGCATGAAGGCTGAGCGCCGCGCCAATAATGCAATGCAGCAGGCCGAACGGCGTACGACGGCGGGAGCATAGCTCCCGCCGTCGTCCTCGTTAAAGTCGACGGCGGTGCGGTCGCCGTCGTCGAACTGCGCGCGAAGCGGTCCCCTGGGGCTAAGCCGCCAGCGCCCCTTCGACGGCGGCAATTGCGGCCCGCGTAATGCTTTCCCGCTCGCCGGTTCCCTCCACGGTCAACAGAATCCCGCGTTTCAAGTACGCCGTCAAAACCGGCTGGGTCTCTTCGCGGTACAGCTCCAGCCGACGTTGGATCACGTCTTCGGTATCATCGCTCCGACCCTGTTCTTGGGCCCGGCGGAGCATCCGGGACAGCAGCTCGCCGTCCGGGGCCGTGAGCGCCAGGACAACTTCCAAGGGCTGGCCACGTGCTGCAAGCATCTCGTCCAGGGCCCCGATCTGAATGACAGTCCGGGGGTAGCCATCCAGCAGGAAGCCGTCGGCAGCATCGGGTTCCTCCATGCGCTGCTTGAGCATGTCCGTGGTGACGTGGTCCGGCACAAACTCGCCCTTGTCCATGAAAGCACTGGCTTCCAGCCCGAGTTCGGTTTTGTCCCGGACGTGGGCGCGGAACAGATCCCCCGTGGAGATGGCGGGAATCCCGAAATGCCGCGCAAGGTGCTCAGCCTGCGTGCCTTTGCCGGAACCTGGAGGGCCCATGATGATCAGTCGCGCCATGACACTGGTCCGTTTCGAGAGGCGGCCGGGGTTACAAGACTACTCTCCCGCTAGGAGCTGGAGCGCGGGTGCATGATCCGCATCTGGTCCCAGGTACGCTCCGATGCAGCGATGTTCTGGTTGGACCGCTCACGGTCCAGGGAAGCGAGTTCGACGGCGATCGCCTGGACCGCGGATACGGCACCTGTCAGGGATGGGAAGAATCCCGCGCCTTCCGTAGGCACCACGATCCGATGGTCGGCATGCACTGCCACCGGTGATCCTGCGCTGTCCGTGATGGAGGCGATGGGGGTGCCAAGGTTGTGCGCGATCTCGACCGCCCGCATGGTGCTGTCGTAGACCCTCCAAAGGCTGATCGCGATGACGAGGTCTTCTGCACCAAGCCGTGCAATGGCGTTGGTCAGGGCAGCGACGTCGGCATCGAGGAGCCGGACGTTGTAGCCGGCGATGATCGCGTTGTGTTCCAGCGCCTTGCCCGGGATGGCGTAACTGCCTGCTGCAACGATGAAAGTCTGCCGTGCACCGGCAATCGCCTGCGCAATGTCATGAAGGGTGTTGGCATCCAGGGTTCGCTCAAAATGGGCCAGGTTGGCGCGATCCGTGGACACGGCAGCCTGTGCCGGGCTGTTGATGTGGCCGTTGTGTTCGGCGGCAACTTCCACTGCGCTAAGGGACGCCAGGAAGCGTGAACGCAGCTCGAATTGGAAGTCTGCCCACCCCTTGAATCCCAGTGTTTGCGCGGTTCTTGTCACCGTGGAGGCGTTCGAGGCGGCAGCCCCGGCGATGTCGCTGACGGAGCCGTAGGACGCAAGCCGTGGCTGGGATCGGAGGATGCCAATGACTTGCAATTGGCGTGCCGCGAGCTTCCGCCCTTGGACACGGCTGTCCAGCCACTCGGTCAACGTTGACGAGTCGAAATCTTCTTCCACCTATTGACCTACCTCACACTTTGGCCGTAACTTCGATACATCGCTTCTGCACAGATCCGTGCATATTCCTAAAAATGTACAACTTGGCCCACTTTGGCAGGAATCACCATGTCTCTCACAGCACGCTTGGATCGTCTGGCTCTCAGTCGACCACACTACAAGCTTCTCCTTATCGGAGGCCTCGGCTACTCGTTCGACGGCATGGACGGTGCAGTAGTCGCCTTCCTGCTCCCGCGCATCCAGGAACTATGGGGCCTCAGCACCGCCAGCCTCGGATTGGTTGGCTCCGCGGCCCCGTTCGGCTTCTTCTTCGGCGCAATCCTGGCCGGTTGGATGGGTGACCGCTTCGGCCGCAAGAAGGTCATGTTGTGGGCTCTTGCCTTCTACTGCCTCATGTCGATCGTCGCGGCCATGGCCCCCAACTTTGAAATCTTCCTGATTGCACGGATCTTTGCAGGATTGGGGGCCGGCGCCGAAAGCGTGATCATCGCCCCCTTCCTCTCCGAGTTCATCCCTCCCAAGCGCCGCGGCTGGTTCATTGGAACCCTGGCCGGCTTCTTCTCTTTCGGCTTCGTGGCTGCCGCACTCATCGGCCGGTTCGTGGTTCCGATGGGCGAGGATGGCTGGCGCTGGGCGCAGGTCATCACTGCCGTTCCCATCCTCCTCCTGCTCTGGTGGCGTCGCAGCCTGCCCGAATCCCCCCGCTTCCTCATCAGCCGCGGGCGCATCGCAGAGGCAACCGCAGTAGTGGATCGCTTTGAGCAGAGCGTAGTGAAAGCCACCGGGAAGCCCCTGGCGCCCTTGCCATCCGCGGAAGAAGAGATCACCAAGCACGAGCAAAAGATCAGCGTCTGGAATGCCCTGAAATTCATGTGGTCCAAGGCAATGCGCCGCCGGACCGCGGTGATCTGGTTGATCTGGTTCGTCATCACGTTCTCCTACTACGGCTTCTTCTCCTGGATTCCCACGTTGCTGGTAGGCCGTGGCATCACGGTCACCAAGAGCTTCGAATTCTCCATCCTCATTTACCTGGCACAGATCCCCGGCTACTTCTCGGCGGCCTGGTTGTGTGACCGGATCGACCGCAAAAACACCATCGCCCTCTACCTGGCGGGATCGGCCATCAGCGCCTTCTGGCTGAGCCAGTCCAACGATTCCGGCATGATCCTGGTGGCCGCGGCAACGTTGTCCTTCTTCCTGAACGGCACCTACGCAGGTGTTTACGCCTACACGCCGGAGCTCTTCCCCACCTGGATGCGCGCCACCGGCGTTGGCCTAGCCAGTGCTGTGGGCCGCGTCGGCAGCATCCTGGCCCCGTCCATCATCGGAATCTTCGCGGCTTCCCTCGGTTTCGGCGGAGTGTTCACCATGACCACCGTGGTGCTGACAATCGGCGTCCTGGGCGTCGTGATCTTCGGCGCCTCCACTGCGGGCAAGTCGCTGGAAGACATCAACGCCCGCGCCGAACATGACCCGGCAGCGGCAGGAACAGCGAGCAAATGAGCGGAAACACCATGAAGACTGACACCACGTTCCAAGAGGCCTTCACCTCCCTGCAGAAGGATCCGGGAGTCATCCTGTTCACTGCATTGCAGTGGATCCCGCAACGTTCCGGCCTGAAGCGGCTGTTCACCAGCCATCCCGCGGAATACCCGGTGGGCGGAGAGAAGACCGTCGAGATCTCCCCTGGCTGGCTGGGAACCGTCATCGAAGAAAAGAAGCCGTTCCTTGCCCCTGACCTGGCAGCACTCCGCGAAGTCTTTTCAGACTCCGGACTTATCCAGCAGCTCGGCTGCGGAGCCGTGATCAACGTGCCGGTCCTCGATCCTGGCAACAACGTGGTGGGCGTCCTGGCGCTCCTTGATGCGGAAGGCAAGTACACGCGGCAAAGTGTGGACACCGCCGTCGAAGTCATCAACGCGAACCTGCCCGCGCTGGTCCAAGCCTTTGAAGCCCATCCCACTGAAGTACCTGAAGACCCCGAAGTCCCCGGGAAGGACACCGTTTAGCATGAGCACCACCCTTGAAACCACGGCCCTCGTCATCCGCAACGCCAGCGTCCTGGACGTGGACGCCGGCACCTACTCGACTGCCGACGTCGTGAGCATTGATGGAAAGATCAGCAGCGTAGGACCGAACGCCGAGGCGCCTTCGAACGCCCGGGTCATCGACGGCACAGGGAAGTTCGTCATCCCGGGCCTCATCGACGCCCACGTCCACGTCGTGGCGTCAAGCGCCGACTTCCGTTCCCTGGCCTACACGCCGGCGTCGTACGTCTACGCGCAGACGGCCCGGATCATGGGAGAGATGCTGCGCCGCGGCTTTACTACTGTCCGTGACCTCTCGGGCGCCGACTTCGGTCTGGCCATGGCGCAGGAGGAGGGGCTGCTGGAAGGCCCGAAAATCCACTTCTGCGGCCATGCGCTGAGCCAGACCGGCGGTCACGGCGATATGCGGCTCCCCGGCGAAGATCATGATCCCAATGGCCGCGGCTGCTGTGGCATCGGCCGGGTGGCTGATGGCGTGGACGCCGTCAGGGCCGCTGCCCGCGACGAAATCCGCAAGGGCGCCCACCACATCAAGATCATGGCGTCCGGCGGCGTCTCCTCCCCCACTGACCGCATCGACTCCACGCAGTATTCCATGGAGGAAATGCGGGCAGCAGTGGAAGAGGCCGAGGCTGCCAACCGCTACGTCGCAGCCCACGCCTACACCGCCCGGGCCATCAACCGCGCGCTGGAAGCCGGCGTGCGTTCGATCGAACACGGCAACCTCCTGGACGACGAAAGCCTGCGGCTCTTTCTCGAGAAGGATGCCTTCCTGGTTCCCACGCTGGTGACCTACTGGGCGTTGAAGGAAGAAGGCAAGGAATTCGGCCTCACCGAGGAGATGTGGGCCAAGGTGGACTCTGTGCTCACCAGCGGACTCGAAGCCATCTCGCGGGCCCACCAGGCAGGCGTCAAGATGGCCTTCGGATCCGATCTTCTGGGCGGCATGCACCGCCACCAGAACGAACAGTTCAGGCTGTTGGGCAAGGTCCAGCCCGCCATCGACGCCATCCGCTCAGCCACCACGACGGCGGCGCTGCTGCTTGAGCGCGCAGGTGAACTTGGCGTGGTGGCGCCGGGCGCCGACGCGGACATGCTGGTCCTGGACGCGGATCCGGTGGCCGATATCTCCGTGCTTGCCGATATTTCGGAGCACCTCGAATACCTGGTCCAGAACGGCCGGGTGATCTCCTAGCGCCTGCTCCCGAGGGCTATCAGGCCTGTTCTTCCCCTCCGAAAAGCCCGATAATGTAAGCATGCTGATCAATACCGAATCGAGCAGGAGGAGGACAAAGTGACCACGAAAGTGAACAAGACAATCATGGTCAACGTTCCGATCAGTACGGCCTACAGGCAATGGACACAGTTCGAGGAATTCCCGCACTTCATGGGCGGAGTGGAGCGAGTGACGCGGCTCGGCGACGACCGCCTTGAATGGGTCGCCGAGATCGCAGGCGTCCACCGCACGTGGGAAGCCAGGATCGTCCAGCAGGACGTGGACCGTGCCGTGGCGTGGGCCGCCGTCGAGGGTGTCAAGAACGCAGGGTGGGTGGAGTTCAAGGAAGCCGGCCCCAGCCAGACTTCCCTGCACTTGTCGTTGGAATACGAACCCCACGGCGTCCTGGAATTCCTGGGGGACAAGTTGCACATTGTTGAGAGGCAGGCTGAGTCAGACTTGAAGAAGTTCAAGGAGTACATCGAAAAGCAGGCACCGGAGACCGGCACCGCGGGAACCGACACCACAAACACCACAGGAACCGACACCACAAATACCACACCGGTTATCGACCCCATCAACCACCCGTTCGACCAGACCAACGGGTTGGCGGACGTCGATGGAGACTCGGATGGCACCGCCGAAAGCGATACCCGAAGCAAGGCCGAACGCAGGGACGGGGACGACCCCGGAGCCG
The DNA here is from genome assembly GCF_049315185.1 of Paenarthrobacter sp. C1. Taxonomy (NCBI): domain Bacteria; kingdom Bacillati; phylum Actinomycetota; class Actinomycetes; order Micrococcales; family Micrococcaceae; genus Paenarthrobacter; species Paenarthrobacter sp. C1. The sequence continues at coordinate 3,970,262 of NZ_CP186052.1, forward strand.
TCCCCCCACTGGGTGGCACCCTCGGCCAGCACTGACCGGAGAAAGCAACGCGGGGTTACTTACGGCCCATAGGGGGTATCCCAAAGGCCATAAGTAACCCCGCGTTGTTCTACTTGGTGCCGGTGTAGACGACGGCGGGCGCCGCCGGGGCCTGCATCCCCTCACCGATGAAGAAGCCCGGGTGGGGCGGCTGGTTGTACGCCACATTCTCACGTGCAACAGCCGTGCGGTAGACGGTGTCGTGCATCAGCGTGCGCAGGCGAACCTCGGTGGGAGCCGTGGTGGTGTAGATCCTGAGTTCGGTGCTGTCCGTGGACGGCCAGGCGATCTCCTCGCGCCAGTCACCCAGGATGTCGGCCTGAATGGACGGGTTGCCCTTGGTGGTGTTGTTGCTGCGGGCACCGTCCGCCGTCAGGAGGCGGTCGCTGGTTTCGGTTTCCCAGTTCCACTTGGAGATGGTGGGAACGCCGCGGGAGACCGTTGCATCGTAGTCGTGGTCAACGATCTCGCGGAGCAGGTCCCCGTCCCACCAAGCCAGGAAGTTGGCGGCCGGAATGTTCTCGGAGATCAGCTCACCCTTGGCCGACCTCAGCTGGCCCACCGGCGAGTCCCAGGCGGCGGAACCACCCACGGCCCAGCCCTCGGCCCCTTCATAGCGGGGATCGATGTCACCCGCTGCACCACGGCCGGTGTCCTTGACGGCAGGGATGCTCCAGAGAATTTCACCCGTAGCAGCATCCCGGAAGGTCGCTCCACGGTTGCCGCTTTGGCCCATGCTTTCGTGGACGGCAAATGTCTCCAGCCCCGGCCTGGACGGGTCGAGGTCGCCGGTGTGGATCGCGTCGCCATGACCGAGCTTGGTGTTGTACAGCGGCTGGCCGTTGTCATCGATGGTCATTGAGCCGAAGACGAACTCATCCTTGCCGTCCTGGTCCACGTCGGCGACGGAGAGGTTGTGGTTGCCTTGCCCCTTGTACTCGTCCCCGGCCTGGTTGGAATCGAAGGTCCAGCGTTTCACGAGTTTTCCGTTGACGAGGTCATAGGTCACCAGCACTGTGCGGGTGTAGTAGCCGCGGCTGAACATCAGCGAGGGGTGTTCGCCGTCGAGATAGGCCACGGCGGCGAGGAAGCGGTCAACGCGGTTGCCGTAATTGTCGCCCCACCCTGCCACCGGGCCCCGGGCCGGCTCGTAAGCGACGGTGTCCATGATCGTTCCGGTCTCGCCCTTGAAGACCGTGAGGAACTCGGGACCGGACAATACGTAGCCGGCACTGTTGCGGTAATCGGCGTTGGCGTTGCCGATCACCGTTCCCGCCGCGTCCGTCGTGCCGTCCGCCGTCTTGAACGAGACCTCGGCCTTGCCGTCGCCGTCGAAGTCGTACGCGAGGACCTGCGTGTAGTGTGCGCCGGCGCGGATGTTGCGCCCCAGGTCGATCCGCCACAGCTTGGTTCCGTCCAGTTTGTAGGCATCCACGTAGACGTTGCCCGTGTAACCGGATTGCGAGTTGTCCTTCGCGTTGGATGGCGCCCACGTCTGGATAACCTCATACTTGCCGTCGCCGTCGAGGTCTGCCACGGTGGCGTCGTTGGCCGAGTAGGTGTAGGGCTTGCCGTCGGGCGTCACACCGTCGGCCGGCTTGTCCAGCTTGATGGCCAGGTAGTTCTGCGCCAGGGGCGTGACCGCCTCGGTCAGCTTGTCCCGGCCCTGGCCGTTGCCGACGGTCTTGATCACGTAGCTGGACTGCGCCGTCCCGTGCGGGTCAACGAACATCGTGGCGTTGCGCAGGGGTTCGGGGGTGATGTTGACGCCGTCGCGCAGAACCTGGAAGCCGACACTGTCTTTGTCCAGGCCGAGCATACGCCAGCTCACTGTGACGCCCTGATCCGTCAGGACGGCTACGGGTGCGCGGTCCAGGTTTTCCACTTGGCGCTTCAGCGAAGCGGGGTCCTTGGCGGCAGGCACGACGGCGGGAAGTCCGGCTTGTGCTGACTGCTGGAGTTGGGCGGGTGCTGCTTGGGCAAGCGGGACGCCTGTCAGCGCGATGGCGGCGGCAGCCAGGGAGGCAGAGGCCGCCAGTGGAACTGCCCTCCGCGCATGACGACGGGCGGTGGGGTAGGAACATTTCGAGGGGTGAGCCAAAGAACATCTCCTTTGATGCTGGGCGGCAGGGGGTCTGCACGCACATTTTGGAACGTTTCACTCAGCCACAAGCAATCTCTCCGCATATGAGCGAGTGAAGTGATCGATGCGAGAAAACGCTTTCCGCCAACAAGGTTTACCAGCGCCTCAACCATCCGGTCAAGGGTTTGACAGGAAATGACTGTGCGGCTTCGGTGCGAAATGTTCGAATTTGTCCGTTGCTCCATGTGCATCTGTGAGCCCTCCGTGACGGTCCGTTTCGTCGGATTTCGCCGGATTTAGCCCGGTTGAGCGGGGTGACGGATCGGCTTTGGCCGGGGCACTGCGCTCCGTAGTGTCGTGCCATGCCGAAGCCTCCAGTTACTCCCCTGTCCGTCCTTGACCTCAGCCCGGTGTCAGCCGGGCAGAGCCCCGGCGAGGCACTGCGCAGCACGCTTGACCTCGCAGCTACTGCCGAAGCTTCCGGTTACTCGCGCTACTGGCTCGCAGAACATCACCTCAACACAGGCGTTGCCGGTTCTGCCCCGCATATCCTGGCCGGGTTGGTTGCGTCGGCCACCACGACCATCCGTGTCGGCACGGCGGCCACCCTGTTGGGGAATTACAGGCCGCTCCAGATTGCGGAGAGCATCGGCACGCTCGCCGCCGTGTTCCCGGACCGTGTGGACCTTGGCTTTGGTCGCTCCGGCCCGCCGAAGTCGCCCAGCGAACCGGCTCCTGGAGTAGTTCCCCCTACGGACACACCCGGCGATCGCGTGGTTGACGGTTTGCTGATTCCTTCGCCGCGCCCCATCTTCGGCGCCGTCCTTCCCAGGAAATTCCGCTTGCAAGGTGAACTGCTGGGCCGCTTCCCTGGAGACACGGACAACTTCGAGAACGACGTCCAGGACATCATCGGTTTCTTCACCGGGGAGTACAGGACCAAGCATGGCGAGGAAGTCACCGCGACGCCGGCTCTGGGACAGGCGCCGCAGTTCTGGGTCCACGGCTCAACAGCCGGGCCAAGCGCACGGTTAGCGGGAAAACTGGGCCTGCCCTTCGGTGCGAACTATCACGTTGCGCCTGCGGGCGTGCTGGACTCCATCGCCGAGTACCGCGCCCACTTCGAACCGTCCGCCATCTTGCAGGAACCGCAGGTGATCGTCTCGGCAGACGTGTTGGTGGCCCCGGACGAACATCAAGCACAGCGACTCGCCCGCGGCTACGCCCAGTGGGTTTACGGTATCCGCAGCGGCCAGGGCGCCATCCCCTACCCCTCGCCGGACGATGCCCTGGATCTTCCTTTGGACGCGGAAGCCGAGGAGCTGATCAAAGACCGCGTGGACACGAGGCTGGTGGGCGACCCCCACCAAGTCAGCGCCAAGCTGCGCACGTTGCAGCGCGTCACCGGCGCCCAGGAACTGCTCATCACCACCATTGCCCACGACCCCGCCGACCGGCAGAACTCCTACCAACTGCTCGCCGAGGCCTGGGGGCTCTAACTTTTCCGATTTTCCACCCACCACCAACACGTCCACCACCTACAAAAGGAGCACCATGTCCACCGAAACCACAGTCCAGGATTCAGTACAGGAAGACACCCAGCTGATCACCGCCGACGCCGCCGCCAAGCTCATCGAAGAAGGCGCGCTGCTGATTGATGTCCGCAGCGAAGGCGGGCGCGCCAGCACCGGCGCAGTCCCCGGTGCCGTAGTGGTCAACCGCGAGCACGTTGAGGAAGACTTCAGCCCCGAATCCGCACACCGCCTCGCCCAGGTCAGCGGCACCGACCAGAAAATCGTGGTGTTCTGCGGCTCCGTGAACGGTTCACGTCCCGTCGCGCAGAAGCTCAAAGTCCTCGGCTACGCCAACGCCGTCCATGTGGACGGCGGCTTCCCGGCCCTGCGCGACGCCGGTGTCCCCACCACCGGGCCGACGGCCCCGCCGGCTCCCGTAGCTCAGGCGTCCACTGATTCGGTGGCTTCCGAACGCTGAGCACCGGCCGCCGTCGGACGTTCCGACGTAAGTGCTACCGCCGCCGTCGCGGTTTCCTTCCCGGAAGTCACGACGGCGGCACGTGCGTTTCTGCGGTCCCGCGCCTCGCGGAACCAGTCCAGTCCGCCGGCGAGCAAGGCGACGCCCAGCAGGACACAGCACATCACGATGCCTTGGTGGAAAGCATCCTTGGAGGCCTGGCCGGTGGCCGCTCCCTGGGCTTGCAGGAACATTCCCGCGGCGGCGGCTGAGCACAGTGCCGCCGCGAATCGTTGGCTGAGTTGGTAGAAACCTGCCGCCACTCCGGCCATGCGTTCCTTCCCGCCCCTCTTTGCCTCAGGTTGGCCCGAAAAACAACCAGAAATGGTTAATTTGGGGGAATATGAATGTCAAAGCGGGTCAGGAAACCACCGAGAGGACGCGTGCCTGGGCCTCATCACCGATCAACACACCTTGGACCTCCCGCCCGTGAGGGGTTAGCTCCCACCCCTTTGGCTCGCGCCAATAACCCCGGGAGCTCACCCCTCGCGTAAAGGTCTTATCAAGAATTGGCCCCTTCCGGCATCACGCCTCGTGCGCGGTGCTATGTTCAGCTCAGATCGACGAGCGTCTGGGAGGGCACCCATGACCACGTTAAGCAGACCACCGGCTGACCCCTCGGCTCCCAGGCCCCGGGGTTGGACATCATTCCGGACGTGGCTCCTGTTCGGGCTGCAGGACAGCAAAGGCCGGCATCCCGGCCCCGGCGTGGTCAGTGCGGCCCACGAAAAGAAGCACCATTGGTGGCAGGTCATGTGCCTGACGGGCGTGGACTACTTCTCCACCCTTGGCTACCAGCCGGCCATCGCTGCCTTGGCCGCGGGCGTGATCTCACCGCTGGCCACCATCGTCCTGGTTGCCGTTACCTTGTTCGGCGCGCTTCCGGTCTACCGGCGCGTGGCAGGGGAAAGTCCCCGCGGCGAGGGCTCCATCGCCATGCTCGAGCGTTTGCTTCCACGCTGGGGAGGCAAACTGCTGGTGCTGGTGCTGCTCGGCTTTGCCGCCACGGACTTCATGATCACCATGACCCTTTCCGCGGCGGATGCCACGGCCCACTTCATCCAGAACCCCGTGATGCCGTCCTGGCTGCAGGGCCAGAATGTTCCTGTCACCTTGGTCCTCCTGGCACTCCTGGCCGCTGTTTTCCTCCGTGGTTTCAAGGAGGCGATAGGCGTCGCCGTCGTTCTTGTGGTCCTTTACCTGGGCTTGAATGTGGTGGTGGTCGCCACCACCGTCGTCGAGGTCCTGGCGCATCCCACCGCCGTAGGTGACTGGTGGCAGCTGCTGTGGACATCCCACGGCAACCCGCTCATGGCCGTAGCCATCGCGTGCATTGTCTTTCCGAAACTCGCGTTGGGCCTCTCCGGATTCGAGACGGGTGTCGCCGTGATGCCGCAGGTGCAGGGCGACCCCGATGACACTGAGGCCAAGCCAACAGGCCGCATCCGGGGAACCCGGAGAATGCTGACCACCGCCGCATTGATCATGAGTTCGTTCCTCATCACCTCAAGCTTCACTACTGTGGTCCTCATCCCCGAGCGCGAGTTCGAGCCCGGCGGCCAGGCAAACGGCCGTGCCCTCGCGTTCCTCGCCCACGAGTACCTGGGCCTGGGTTTTGGCACGGTGTACGACATCAGCACCATCGCCATCCTGTGGTTCGCAGGCGCCTCCGCCATGGCCGGCCTGCTCAACCTTGTACCGCGGTACCTTCCCCGCTACGGCATGGCTCCGGAATGGGCCAAGGCGGTTCGCCCCTTGGTGCTGGTTTTCACGCTGGTGGGGTTCTTCATCACTTTCGTCTTCAACGCCGACGTGGACGCCCAGGGCGGTGCCTACGCCACCGGTGTCCTGGTGCTGATGACGTCAGCCGCCGTTGCCGTGACACTGTCCACCCGCCGTCGTGATCAGCGCAAACGCATGATCGGCTTCGGCGCCATCGCCGCCGTGTTCGTCTACACCACGGTGGCCAACGTCGTGGAGCGACCCGAAGGCATCCGGATTGCGGCCGTGTTCATCGCCGGCATCATCGGCATCTCCCTGCTGTCCCGGGTGCGCAGGTCCTTCGAGCTGCACGCCACACAGGTCCACATGGACCGCAACGCCCTGGAATTCATCCTTGACGACGGCACCGAACCCATACGGCTCATCGCGCACGAACCGCTCCGGCTTACGGCGGAGGCCTATCGCTCGAAGCTGGTCTCGGCCATCGAGGTCAGCCACCTCCCCCTCAACTACCACGGCCTGTTCCTTGAAGTGGTGCTCGACGACACTTCGGATTTCGAGACCGAACTGTACGTCAAGGGCATCGAACGGCACGGCTACCGGATCCTTGAGGTGCATGGTCCGGTGGTGGCGAACACCATTGCCTCGGTGCTTTTGCATATCCGTGACGTCACAGGGTTGATGCCCCACATATATTTCCGCTGGACTGAGGGCAACCCGATGACCAACCTGTTGCGCTTCCTGTTCCTGGGCGAGGGCGAAATAGCCCCGGTGACCCGCGAGGTCCTCAGGGAGGCCGAACCGGAGGTGAGCCGCCGCCCGTGGGTGCACGTCGGTTGAGCGGCGTCCTCTGTCCCGGGTGGCACCGGCAATGCCTGTATGGGCCGTCACTCCCGTGGCGCCGGGGAGTAGCGTTCAGTGGGATAGGTCAACCATGAAAGGAACATCATGACTACCTGGCTCATCACAGGCTGCTCAACCGGTCTCGGCCGCGCACTTGCCCGGGCGGTCCTCGCGAAAGGCGATAACGCCGTCGTGACCGCGCGCGACACCGCCACTCTGCAGGACCTCGCCGCGGAATTCCCGACGACGGCACTCGCCGTCCCGCTCGACGTCACCGATCAGTCGCAGGTGGAAGCGGCCGTGCAGCAGGCCGTGGAGCGCTTCGGCGGTGTGGACGTCCTGGTCAACAACGCCGGATACGGCTATCGCGCCGCGATCGAAGAGGGCGCCGACGCGGACGTCAGGACGCTGTTCGATACCAACGTGTTCGGTCCCGTCGCCATGATCAAGGCCGTCCTGCCCGGGATGCGTACCCGGCGTTCGGGTGCGATCGTGAACATCTCCTCGATCGGCGCCCGCATCTGCCCACCCGGGTCGGGCTATTACTCGGCAACAAAGGCCGCGCTGGAAGGCATTTCCGGTTCCCTGCAGAAGGAACTGGCGCCGTTGGGCATCACAGTCACGGCCGTGGAACCGGGTGGTTTCAGGACGGACTTCGCCGGAAGGTCGCTCACGCAATCCGCAGAAGCCATTGACGACTACGCCCAGACTGCCGGCAAGCGACGCAAGGAAAATGACACGGTGCATGGGACGCAGCAGGGTGATCCGGACAGGGCAGCCCAGGTGATTATCAACGCTGTCGAGGCCTCTGAAACTCCTGGCTTCCTGCTGCTCGGTGAGGACGCCGCCAAGGCCTTTGACGCCGTAGCGGAAGCCCAGCGGGCCGAGGTGGATCGTTGGCGGGAGCTCACTGTCAGCACCGGTTACACGGAGTAACAAGCAACGTGTAATCGGTCACACTTGGCTGGATTCGCTTGTCAATCACGGTGGGCAGCATGAACCATGAATGAGGGAATCCGTTCCCATACAAGCTGAATCAGCAATCCTCACCGACGAGGATGCGGCCCCGGGCGACGAAGCTTGGGGCTGTCACCAGCCTGAGTGAAAGTACTGACAATGACGACACATACTGACTCCATCACGCTGAAAATCTGGGACAAGTCGGCCATCGACCACACCATCGATGCCGCCATCCAGTCCCTTTCCCACCGCGCTGCGGCAGAAAACTGCGGCATTGCCGTGACCCTCAGCGGACCGAAGACCTTTACGGTCAGCCTGAGCCGCTAAGCTGCTCGACAACAAACGCAAGAGGACGACGCCGGGACCTCCCGACGTCGTCCTCTTGCGTTTAAGGCTGCACCTGATCCCGTGGCCGTTTGCGTGACGCTTCAAGCAAACCCTGAGCAAACCTTGATTTTTCCTTGACGCTTTGCCTGCGCGTTTCTTGCGTTGGCGTTGGAACTCTAAGTGAGTCAACGCTTCCAGCTAACGAACGGAGGGATCACAATGCTCACGGAAACCACGGTCCACGCATCAACGGACACCGCTGCCTCACCGGCCCCGGCCACCGCGCCCCGCGGATCCCACCGTGCCGCCGGCGGCGTGGTAACTGTCCTGGTTCCGGCCCACAACGAATCCGCCGGCATCACCGACACACTTGTCTCCCTGAACAACCAGACCCGCCGCCCGGACCGCGTGATCGTGGTGGCCGATAACTGCACCGACGATACCGAGGACCTCGCGGTCGCCCAGGGCGCTGAGGTCATCCGTACGGTGGGAAACAAGGACAAAAAGGCCGGAGCTCTGAACTTCGCCCTCAGCCGGCTGCTGCCCGACGCCGACCCCGAGGACCTCATCCTGGTCCAGGACGCAGACTCCCAGCTCGCCCTTGACTTCATTGAGAACGCCACACAAAACCTGCTCGCCGACGAACTGCTCGGCGCGGTAGGCGGTGTCTTCAGCGGAGGTCCCGGTGGCGGCTTTGTAGGTCACCTCCAGCGCAACGAATACGCCCGCTACGCCCGGGACGTCAAGCGCCTCCACGGCAAGTGCTTGGTAGTCACAGGGACCGCCGCCCTTTTCCGCGTCAAGACTCTTCGCGACGTCGCAGCTGCCCGCCTTGGCGGCACACTCCCTCCCGGAAACGGCAAGGGCGGCATCTACGACACGTCCGTCCTGACAGAGGACAACGAACTCTCCTTCGCCCTGCTGACACTGGGTTACCGGATCGCTTCACCAGCCAACTGCACGCTGGTCACGGAGGTCATGCCCACGTGGCGCGAACTGTGGGCGCAACGGCTCCGGTGGAAGCGGGGCGCGGTGGAGAACTGCGTGCAATACGGATGGACCAAAGTGACCAGGCCCTACTGGGGCCGCCAGTTCCTTTCAATGATCGGCGTCGTAGTGACGCTGGCCTACTTTGGCTCCATCCTCTTCGCGCTCATTTCAGGGATGGGTCTGAACCTCCAGCCCTTCTGGATTGCAGTCACCGGCATCTTCATCCTGGAACGCGTCATCACGGTGCGGTTCCGGGGCTGGAGGCACATGCTGCTGGCCGCAACCATGTACGAAACAGTGATCGACATCTTCCTCCAGGCAGTCCACGCCAAGGCTTACCTGGACGCAGCACTCAACAGAAAGAAAGTTTGGTAATCGACTCATGTACAACAGCCCAGTAACCCCCGCAGCCGGAGCAGCCGCGGCCGGAATGGGATCCGGTACCCTCGCCCTGACCGGAGCAGGCGACCTTTTCTGGTTCGCCCTGGCCGCGTTCGCCATGCTGGCATTGGGGCTCGCGATCAAGAGGATTGTTCCCGTCCGCGCACAGAAGAACCTGCCGTCCGCCTCCTAGGGGATCACCGCGGTGCTTGCTGAAACCCTGGACACCGCGGTGTAGCCGGCTTTGGTTCCGGTGACTCTGACGCTCATGGTGTCCGCCTGGTCTGCGCTCACAAGCTTGTAGTTCTTGGCCGTCGCTCCAGCTATCAAGGTCCCGGAGCGGTACCACTGGTACGTCAGTGCGGTACCGGAAGTCCACGTTCCGGGGTTTGCTGTCAGGGTCGAACCAACTGTGAGCGTACCTGTGATGGTGGGGGTCGGAGCCAGCAAGGTTCCGGCCACCACTGCCGCCGTCGGGGCCGACTCCTTAGTAGCCGTGGCATACCCGGCCAGGCTTCCCGTCACACGCACAGTCAGGCTGGCGCCCTGGTCCGCAGCGGCCAGGACTCGGGTGGGTCCCGTGGCTCCTGAAATGGCCGTGCCGTTTTTGAACCATTGATACGCCAAGGTTGTTCCGGCAGGCCAGGTGCCCGGGACTGCGGTGAGTGTCGAGCCCACCGCTGCCGTGCCGGTGATAGTCGGAACCGGACCCGTGAGCTGGTTCGCCGGGACAAAGGAGAAGTCCCTGATCGTGACGGTTTCCGGTGCAACATGTGCAGCGTCTCCACCGCCGCCGCCGGTGACCCACAGGTTGAAGTGAATCTGTTCCTTGGCAGGAGTGGGAACAGTGGAGCCTTCCAGGACTGTCCTCTTGAGGAGTGGCCCGTCGTACCCTTCCCCGGCAAACGTCTCAAAGGTCAGCTTGCCCGGCTCCCAGACCATCCGGTGGGTGAGGATGGGGGCATTCGTGACATCGAAGGTGACCGTGTTGTTGCCTTGGCCCGGAGGCAAGGTGGCATCGAACCAGTAACCGTGCCCTTGGGTCACCGGCCAGCTTTCGCCATATGCGGCGCCCCCGCCCCACGCCGACGCTTCACAGAGGTCGATCTCGGTGTAGCCGGGAACGGCATTGGGGTCATAGGTGAAAAGGCAGCCCCACACCACTTCCTTTTGGAGTGCGCTGACATCCTTTTCCACCGTGGTGCTGTATGTACCGTAACCGAATCCTTCACGGGTGGACTGGAATTCCGCACCCTTGGGCGCCGAACCTGTCGGATTGCTTATGGACAGCTTCACGTAGCCGTTGGCATCCGGGTTGCTGACATTGTTGGCATCCCACGTCGCGTTGTACATGGGCGCTCCACCCCAAAAACGCTTCTGCCAATTGAATCCCTTCCAGGCAAAACTGCCCACCGGGCCGGGATCATCTGCCATAGGCGTTGTGTCCGCCGCATGCGATGGTCCTGTGCCGGCAAACATGGACAGGGCAACCGCAGCAATTACGGCTACCCCCATAACTTTTCTTCCCCCACGTGGAAGGAGCCTCATTGACAATGCCATAGCTGTTTCCTCCTGCTGATGCGCCCAGAATGCCAGCGGCTGGTCCCGCTGGCCGCAATACGCTCCTCCCCCCGGAGAACGTACAACTCCTCGATTATCGAGTAGCCGTGGCCTTGCGGGAAGCGAAATTGGTACCCAAGATCCGGGAATTAACATCGATTGGATAACGGCCGCGCCTGGCGGCGTAGCCTTGAGGTGTTCCAACAAATGTGTGCAGCACCTTTACCCCGGGAGGCGACATCACTATCCGCAGCGCAGGAATCCTCCTTTACCGGCGAAATACCGCCGGACAATTGGAGCTTTGGATAGCCCACATGGGTGGGCCCTTTTGGGCGCGGAAAGATCAGCACGCGTGGTCAATTCCCAAGGGCGAATTCTCCGACGACGAAGACGCTTTGGTTGCCGCACGAAGGGAATTCACTGAAGAAATCGGCACTCCGCCGCCATCTGGGGACTACGTTCTGTTGGGTACATTCCGGCAGCCCTCGGGCAAACTGATCACGGCGTTCATCGCGGAAGCCAGTGGTTTTCAGCCCGAAGAGATTGTCAGCAACACATTCCCCATGGAATGGCCCAAAGGCTCTGGCACCATCAAGGACTTTCCCGAAATCGACGACGCCCAATGGCTTGAGGAAGCCGTGGCCCGGACCAAGCTCGTCAAAGGGCAACTGCCAATCGTGGACGCGCTGGTACAACGGCTTGCCGGGGAATCGTCCCAGGCCGGCCCGCAGTATTAGCTAGCCGCTCCTGCGCGCGATGAACTGCCGGATCCACTCGACGGTCCCGGGGTGATCAAGGTGCAGCCCGTGTCCCGCACCCGGTACGCGGACAAGGACCGAACGGGCTATGTGCCCGCGTAGCAGCAGCGCATTGGGCAAGGGAGTAAGTCTGTCTTCGGTGCCATGGAGTATCAAGGTGGGAGCCGTAATCGCACCCAGTTCGCTCCAGGCATCGTGCTCGCGGCTGGCCCTGAAATGACGCGCCTTGGCCCACGCCGACGCGCGGGAATTGAAGAAAGTGTGGGTCGCCTCGGGGTTGTTCCTGACCCACTCAGAGTCGAAAAAGAGCGGCTCCAGACGGGCGAGGTCGCCACTGACCAGGGCGTCAAGGGCGTCAAGGGCGGCTTTGTCCGGCTCGGCTGCGCTGTCCGGCATGCTCCCGCCACTCGTTGCCGCCAGGATCAGGGTACGAACCCTTTGCGGCTCATCGATGGCCAGCCACTGGCCTATGCGTCCGCCCATTGAATGGCCGTACACGTGTGCTGACTCCGCCCCGGCCGCGCTGAGCACGGCCGCAGCATCGTTGGCGAGACGTCGAGTGGTGTACCGCTCAGCGTCACCCCTCCCACTGTGGCCAATCCCGCGGTGATCAAAGCGGATGACGCGGTAATAGCGCGACAGAAGCTCCGCCGTCGGGCCCCAACCGTCCATGGACGTGGCCTGCCCGGCGATAAGCAGCATGGGTTCGCCTTCGCCCTCCGATGTCCAGGCGAGTTCGACGCCGTCGGCTGCTTCAGCAAAGTTCACGGTGCCACTTTATCTTTACCGTGGTGTCACTCCGCGGTGAAGACGTCCTCGATGGCGCAGCCAAAGGTCCGCGCAATGAGGAACGCCAAGGGCAATGACGGGTCGAACTTCTCTCGCTCGATGGAGATGACGGTCTGCCGGGACACTCCGAGCGCGGCGGCCAGGTCCGCCTGGGTCCAGTTGCGGCCGGCTCGGCGCTCGGCAAGGTTGTTCTTCACTTCAGAGCACGGTGGCGGATGGCCACGTAACGGAGGCCGGCATCCAGCGTACTGAGGCCAACGAGCCCCAGAAGCAGTGGGACCGCATCAACCTGGAAACGGCCGATGGCCAGCACCAGCGAAGCAACAATCGTCGCGACCAGCACGTCAATGAAGGCCCCGGCCCCGGCCTGGCGCATCCATTGCAGCTCCACGCTTTGTTCCCCGTTCGGATCCCGGGTGACGGTGTTATTGGAGACGAAAACCCGCACTCCGAGGGACATCGCAGGGTACCCGGCGCATAGCGCCCCGATCCCTGCGGCGGGCCAGAAATCATCCGGGTTTGTTGCTCCCACCACCACCGCAACCGTGATTGTCAGGATGGCGCCGAGGATGACGGCCAAGACATAGTGCTGGGCCGGGACCCGCCGGGATGTAAAGGACGCTTTACTCATAGGCAAAGTAAAGCACGCTTTACACCGCGGAACAATGCCCCTGCGTTCCACGCGGACAGGGGCTAGCGTTGAAGCATGACTGATTACAGGTACGACGTCGAAGTGCTGCACCTTTTGGTGTCGCCGGCGCACGCCTACTTTGGCCGTGCGCGCGAAGGCGCCGCGGACGTTCCAACTGCCGACGCCGACCACGCTGAGTTGGTTGCCGGCAAGGGGATTGTTGGCGACAGGTTCTTCGGCAAGGCCGCCCACATGGACGCCGCAGTGACGGTGTTCGCCGTTGAGGCACTGGAAGCCATTGCTGCCGAACTCGACGCCGGGCCTTTCGATCCGCTGCTGACGCGCCGGAACGTCGTGCTGCGGGGAGTGGAACTGGCTCCATTGCTCGGCCACGGATTCACGCTGGAGTCCGGCGGAGACGTGGTGACGCTGAAGGCCGGCAGACCAGCCCATCCTTGCGCCTGGATGGACCAGATGCTCGCCCCGGGTGCCCACAAGGCGATGCGCGGGCGCGGCGGCGTGCGGTGCCAGGTTGTTTCCGGCGGACTGCTGCATCGTGGGCCGGCTGTCCTGACCAGCCCGGTGCCGCTCGACCCGGGCAAGGCGGGCGAGGCAAACGTGCTCCGGCCTTCGAGGCTGCCTTAGCCGGCACGTGCGCTTCCCGACCCTCTTTGGCCGCAGCGTGATCCGAAAACAACCAAATAGCGTTGAAATACGGCATTTCCGCATCCAAAGTGGGTCAGGAAGCAACCCATAAGAGGGTCAGGAAGCCACCTGCCCCGCAACCGGAAAGCTCAAACTTCCTCCGACGCCGGCGCCGCAAACTGGGCCTCGTACAACCGGGAGTAGGCCCCACCGGCAGAGAGCAGCTCCGAGTGCGTGCCCTGCTCCACGATCTGCCCGTCCTCCATCACCAGGATCAGGTCGGCGTCGCGGATGGTGGAGAGCCGGTGGGCAATGACGAAGCTGGTCCGGTCCGAGCGGAGGGCATTCATGGCTTTCTGCACCAGCACCTCGGTACGGGTGTCAACGCTACTCGTGGCTTCGTCCAGGATCAGCACCGATGGCCGGGACAGGAAGGCCCTGGCGATGGTCAGCAATTGCTTCTCGCCGGCCGAGACGTTGCCGCCTTCGTCGTCGAGAACGGTGTCGTAGCCCTCGGGGAGGGACCGGACAAACCTGTCCACATACGTTGCCTGCGCCGCTTCGACGATCTCGGCTTCAGAAGCCGTGGGCCGGCCATAGGCGATGTTGTCCCGGATGGTGCCGCCGAACAGCCACGTGTCCTGGAGGACCATGCCCATCCGCGAGCGCAACTCCTGCCGCGAGATGGAGGCGATGTCGACGCCGTCGAGCGTTATCCGCCCCGAGTCCAGCTCGTAGAAGCGCATCATCAGGTTCACCAGGGTGGTTTTGCCCGCCCCCGTAGGCCCGACGATGGCGATGCTCTGGCCGGGTTCTGCCACCAGGCTGAGGTCCGTGATCAGGGGCTTGTCCGGGGAGTAGCGGAAGGAGACGTTCTCGAACACCAGGCGACCGCGCCCGGCCGAAGCGCCCGAAGGAGGAGGTTCGGGCGACTCTTCGTCCTCGTCCAGGAGATCGAACACGCGCTCGGCGGAGGCAACGCCGGATTGCAGCATGTTCGCCATGGATCCGAGCTGCGCCAGGGGCATGGTGAATTGCCGTGAGTACTGGATGAACGCCTGCACATCACCCAATTGCATGGAACCGGAAGCCACCTGCAGGCCGCCAACCACGGCAATGCCTACGTACACCAGGTTTCCGATGAACGTCATGGCCGGCATGATCAGACCGCTGACGAACTGCGCTCCGAAGCTGGCCTGGAACAGCTCACCATTCTTGGCGCGGAACTTTTCCTGGACCTCGTTCTGCCGCCCGAACACCTTCACCAGGGCATGTCCGGTGTAGGTTTCCTCAATCTGGCCGTTGAGCTCACCGGTGTTCTTCCACTGGGCAACGAACAGCTTCTGCGAGCGCTTTGCAATGAGGAGCGTCGTGCCGAGCGTCAGGGGAATGGTCACCAGTGCGATCAGCGCCAGCAAGGGCGAGAGCAGGAACATCATGACCAGAACGCCCAGCACAGTCAGCAGGGACGAGACCACCTGGCTGATCGATTGCTGCAAACTTTGGGAGATGTTGTCAACATCGTTGGTTACCCGGCTCAGCAGTTCACCGCGCTGGATGGAGTCGAAGTAGCGCAGGGGCAGGCGGTGGATTTTTGCTTCGATGCGTTGGCGGAGGCGGTACACCGTCCGCTGCACGACGCCGTTGAGCACGTAGGCCTGCATCCAGCCGAACGCTGAGGCAAGGACGTACAGGGCCAGTGCCCACAGCAGTACGGAGGACAACGCACCAAAGTCGATTCCGACGCCGGGTGTGAGGGTCATGGCGCCCAGCATGTCGGCTTTGCTGTTCTCACCTGAGGCCCGCAGGCCCGCGATGACCTGCTCTTTGGACACCCCGGCGGGCAGTTGCTTGGACACGATGCCGGCGAAGATCAGGTTGGTCCCTTCGCCCAGCAAGCGGGGACCGATCACGGACAGCGCAACGCTGGCCACGGCGAAGACCAGCACCAGGGCCAGCCAGAGCCGTTCCGGATGCAGGGTTCCCAGGAGTCTGCGGGCCGAAGCCTTGAAGTTCGACGCTTTCTCTGCCGGAATGTTCATTCCGGCGAACGGGCCTCCCCTTCCCGGGCCCATTGCGGGGCGCTGGGGTCCGCGGCCGCCGGCTGCAGCGGTGGACGTGCTCATGCTGCCTCCTCCGCTGCCAGCTGGGACGAGACGATTTCGCGGTACGTTTCGGATGTCTCCAACAATTCTTCGTGCGTCCCCTGGCCGACGATCCTGCCGTCGTCGAGCACCAGGATCCGGTCTGCGTCGGCGATGCTGGACACACGCTGGGCGATGATCACCAAGGTGGCGCCGTTGGTATGGCGCTTGAGGGCCTGCCGGAGCCGCGCGTCGGTGGCGGTATCCAGCGAGGAGAAGGAGTCATCAAAAATGTAGAGCTCCGGCTGCTTCACCAGGGCCCGCGCAATGGCGAGCCTTTGACGCTGCCCGCCCGAAACGTTGGTCCCACCCTGGGAGATGGCCGCATCCAGGCCCCCGTCCATGCCGCGTACGAAGTCGTCAGCCTGGGCCACGCGCAGCGCTTGCCACAGTTCGTCTTCGGTGGCGTCCGGTTTGCCGTATTGCAGGTTGCTGCGGACCGTGCCGGAGAACAGGTACGGCCGCTGCGGCACCAATCCGATGTGCCCCCACAACAGGTCCGGGTGGAGGTCGCGGACGTCCACACCGTCCATCCGGACGGAGCCCGTTGTGGCGTCGAACAACCGGGGCATGAGGTTGACCAGCGTGGTCTTGCCGGCTCCGGTGCTGCCGATGATCGCGGTGGTCTGCCCTGCGCGGGCCGTGAAAGTCAGGCCACTCAGCACGGGCCGCTCGGCACCCGGGTAGGCGAATCCGACGTCGCGCATTTCCAACTCGCCGCGGCGGATGCCGCCGGTGACAGGGTTCGACGGCGGCCGGACACTGGAGTCGGTATCCAGCACCTCCCCGATGCGGTCGGCAGAAACCGACGCGCGCGGGATCATCACGGCCATGAACGTGGCCATCATGACCGACATGAGGATCTGCATGAGGTAGCTCAGGAATGCGATCAGGGTGCCCACTTGCATGGAGCCGTCCTCGATCCGGAAGGACCCGAACCAGATCACTGCCACGCTGGATACGTTCATGACCAGCATGACCACAGGGAACATGAGCGCCATCAAACGGCCGGCCCGCAGCGCGACGTCGGTGACGTCGTCGTTCGCTTTGGCGAACCGGCTGATTTCCATGTCCTCCCGCACGAAAGCCCGCACGACGCGGATGCCGGTGAGTTGCTCGCGCAGGACCCGGTTCACGGCGTCGATCCGCACCTGCATCTTGCGGAACAGGGGAACCATCCGTGTCACGATCAGCCCGACGGCAACCAACAGCACGGGCACGCACACGGCAATCAGCCAGGACAATTGCGCGTCCTGGCGCACGGCCATGATCACGCCGCCAATGCTCAGCATCGGCGCCGCGACCATGAGCGTGCAGGACATCAGAACCAGCTGTTGGACCTGCTGGACGTCGTTGGTGGACCGGGTGATCAGGGAAGGAGCACCGAACCTGGTGACTTCCTGTTCGGAAAACTCCCCCACCCGGCTGAAGATCGCGTCACGCACGTCGCGGCCCATGCCCATCGCAGCCTTCGCCCCGAAGTAGACCGCAACCACGGCGCACGCGATCTGCAGGAGAGTGATCAGCAGCATGAGCCCGCCCATGCGGAGGATGTAGTCGGTATCCCCGGTGGCTACGCCGTGATCGATGATGTCGGCATTGAGCGTCGGCAGGTACAAGGACGCAATCGACTGCGCCAACTGAAAAATGACGACGCCCACCAGCAACCGCTGATGCGGCCGCAGGAAGCGAACCAGTACCTTCCAGAGCATGCTGTCTCCGAGCTTTCGAAGTGAAACCGAAGGCCAGTTTACGTCTGGTTGCTGTGGGCAACTAGAGGGAACCGGGGCGTTGTGGAGGCAACCCGGACAACGCCCCCGGTTCACCTCACTTGCTGATCAGTTCCGAGGCCCGAACGGCATCGAGCTTCCCTGCGAACAACAGTGCCGCGTCGCTCAATTCCCTTTCCGCGAGGTGGCGGCTGCCGTCCACGTCCGTATTCAGGACCGTAGGCGCAAATCGGATGTGGGCGGCGTCCTGGATCCCCACGAAGTTCAGCCAATCGGCAAAATACGTACTGCTGAAGTCGGCACCGAACATTGCCGGGACCCCTGGGGCGTAGACACCGCTGGTGTGGATGGCCATCGCCAGCTTCCCTTCCATGAGACCGGTGTACCCATGCTCCGGGTGGAAACCGAAACTCCAACCGGGCTGGGTGACGATGTCGATCCACTGCTTCAAGGCATAGGGAATCCCCGAATTCCACATGGGAATGTTGAACACGTAGGCATCCGCCGCCGCGAACTGGTCAAAGACCGACCGTGCCGCTTCCCACGCTGCCATCTGCTCCGGCGTTTGTTCCTGGCCCATGAAGACCGCCATTTTCGCGGAGGCGGCGACCCGACCGAAAGCCGGCAGTGCATCGTCGTCGAACAGGTTCAGTGTCTCCAGTTCAAAAGTCTCCGGAGCCGCAGACTGGACCGAATCGATGAAGTGACGGGCAAGTCCCAGCGAATCGCTGCTGCCGTAACGGGGAGAGGCGTTGATATGGAGGATGGAGGGCATGGTTTTCCTTTCAAACGGGGGACGTTCCGACCCCTTACTGATCCTCGCCCGGTTCCCCGGCACAGCATAAGAACGCACTTTTTTGTGCCCAAGGCACGTCGAAGTGCCTGCAATGATTGGGGGTATGACACTCACGGCTGAGCAGACCCGCCAGAAAGCCCGGCACCAGTACAACGCCTCCCTGGAGAACTGCCCGGCCCGGCAATTGCTCGAAGCGATCAGCAGCAAATGGGTGACTTTGGTGATGCTGGCGCTGGAAGAGGGACCGCAACGCCACAGCGGGTTACGCAGGCACATTCCGGGGGCCAGCCAGAAAATGCTGACATCCACGCTGCGTTCTTTGGAGCGCGATGGCCTGATCCACAGGGAAGTTACGCCGTCCGTCCCCGTCCGGACCGACTACTGGCTCACGGACCGCGGCCGCTCACTCCTGCCGATTATTTTCGACATGAAGGAATGGGCTGAGGACAACATGGACGCCGTGGCTGCGTCGCGCCGGCTCCACGACGCGGAGCGTGCCCGGGCCACACCGGCCGGCAACCCGGAACCTACTTCTTAAGGCGCAGCTTCAAGGTCTTGGCACTGCCCTTAAGGTACTTGCGCTCCGTTGCGTCTGAAACGGCGGATTCCCTTGCATGCAGCACCCCGTAGGTGAAGGCCGCGCTGGCCGTCCCGGGCGCTGAACCAAGGTCCAGCAATTCTCTGCGGGCCAACACGCTGTCCTGGTGGGTACCCAGAACCGATTGGACTTTGTGCGCAGCCTTGCCAAGCTTCGCTGCAGGCTTGCCATGGACGCTCTCTGCGGCCGCCGCCGCGAAACGCAGCTTCTTGGCGGACTTCCGCACGCGGTGCAGGGCTTCGTCGCGTGATTGCCCGACGGCGGCCGATACCGCCGCGTCGTGGCGCTTGCGGAGCCGCTTCACGGCTTTGTTGACGAGCTTCGCGGTGGTCTTCCTTGCCGGTGCGCGCCCCTTTTCCGTCAGGGGCGGCGCTTCGATGAACGCCTCAAGGTCGTCGAGGAGACGGAAGTACCCCGGGCTGGTCAGACGCGTCCGGATGGCGGCCAGTGCAGTATCGGCCCTGATCATCATCCGCTGGTCCAGCTCATCGTGGAGCGGGCCCAGGACCAGGTTTTCCGGCAGCTCATCAAGGGCATCCCGCAGGCGCTCATGCAGGACTTCGGTGTCGCGGTACCGGCCCAGGGTCTCCGCCAAGGATTTCAGCCCGCGTTCCAGGTCATTGACGGGCCCGGGCGCAAAAAGCGGACGATAACTGTGCAGGACCGAGCGTATCCGTCGGGTGAACGCCCGCATTTGATGTACGGAATCGTCACGGCCCAGCCGCACGTGGGCGTCCTGGAGAAGCAGGCCGGCGAGCTGCCGCTGCAAATAGCTGAGCACGGCGTCCGCTGCCCTTTTCTTACCGGCGCCCTTGGCGGCGTCTGGCTTCCGGTCAGCTTTCCCAGCCATGGGCAATTCGCCACCCAAGCCGCCCAAGGCGGTGGCCAGTTTGGAGCTTCGATGGCTGGGAGTCGCACCTGCTGCGGAAAGCTGGCGGGTCAAGGTAGCCAACAGGGAGTCACCGGTTCCGTCGGAGGCCGCCAGCTCCACCTCCCATTCCCGCCATTCAAGCCGGCGGTCGTCCCCCACCGTGACATGGGCCCGGACCCGATCATCCACGAAGTCGGCCAAACGCTCGCCCTGGCCTCCGTACAGGGCGTAGCTCATACGATCCGTATGCAGGGTGGCCACTGCGAGGACGGCGTGCGCCCGGGTATAGGCGAGCACTCTGTCCATGAGCTCCACCGGAACGGTGTCTGCACTGCCCAAAGGAGCGTGGATTTCGGTTCGTTTTCCGGGGCCGAGCGGCAGTTTGAGGTGCCAGCCGGCGTCGTGTCCTCCGGTGCGGCGCCGCAGCGTGATTCCGTGGCGTGCGAGCGAAAGCCGGCTGGTGTCGAAGTAAGTGGCTTCCAGTGTGTGGCTTACCGGGTCACCGACTCTGCCCACGCCGTCGATGGCGTCCAGCATCGGAAGCGGCGTGGACTCCAGGGCGTCGAATTTCTGCTCTGCCTCTACGCTGCTGGACGTTGCCATGGCTTTCGGTACTCCCCTTCACGGTTACTCCAAGTATGCCGCGAGGGCCGGTCCGTGGAAACGGCCGGCCCTCGCGTGCAGCAAGATTTACAGAGGCGCTCCGCCTGCGTCGCCCACATCGCCACCAGACACTGTTCCGCGCCAGGCGCCGGACTCGTGCCCTTGGGCTTCTATGAACTTCTTGAACTTGTCGAGGTCGGCGCCCACCCGCAGTTCATCCACGCCAAGCGCGGATCCGGCCTTTTCGGCGAGGCCTTCAGGCTCCCAGTCGATGGCCACGTTGACCCGGGTGCGGGCATCCTCGAGGGGCACGAAGCTGACTGTGCCCGAATTCCGCGGCCCGTCAACGCTTGTCCAGCTCACCAATGCGTCAGGAACCTGCTCGATGATCTGGGCGTTGTATTCGCGCTTGACCCCTCCCACGTTGGTGGAAAAGTGCAGGGCCGTGTCATCGATCTGCTTCACGGACTCCACGCCATTCATGAATTCCGGGAAGGACTCGAACTGCGTCCATTGGTTGTAGGCGACAGACACGGGCACGTCCACGTCAATTGACTTGTTCACCGTTGCCATGGGTCTTGCTCCTTCGATCTAGTCTCTGTTTCCAGATTCGGGATTTCCGGCGGCGCACCAACCGGCTGGCTGCTTAACCAGTGGCGCGCCAGTATAAGCGCGCCAGCCAAAGCTCTTAGCCGGCGTCAAAACTTTCTTCGTCATCATCGTTCGGCGACTCTTCCTGGGGAAGGTCGTTTCCGCTGCCATCGGGCAGTTCTTCAGTGTCATCCGGCACGGATGACTGCTCTGCGTGGGACTGTTCATCGATGCCGCCAAAGCGGCCTGCGCCCGGCTCGCCGGAGCTGTCCGAGTCTTCCGGATTCAAGTGGCTGAGGTTCGGCGCACCGGTACCCTCACCCAATGCAGCCTCGTCGATGTCTTCTTCAACGCGCGGCTGGGCCTGGCCTCCGCCGGCTTCCTGCTCTGCCGTAGGAGTGCCGTAGCCTCCTACTTCCTCTTCGGGTGTGGCGTCCTGCTTGTCCATATGACTAGTCCTTTCCGATGCGGCGAACGTGTTGATGGAACACTTCGAACCTATAAGGATGCTTAGTGGCATGTCCATGCTACGCCAAAATTATCAGTAAACTTAGCAATTCCCTTTTCGATGGTCTATCGTGTCAGCCGCGCATCGTAGGCGGTGAAGCCGGGCCGCAGCCCAACCCTCTCCGGACCCATCTCCGCGATGTCCTCCCACAGCACCAGAAATGACCCCTTGTGCCGCCAACGGAGCAGCTGAGCAACAGGCCAAGGCTGGCTGATTTCCTGCCGCTCGTAGCCCAGAAACGACGACGCCGTCCGCGGACTTACCACGATGCCCACCAGTCTGGCCGGGCTAAGGAGCTGGCCTGCTCCCGCATCCAACGCGAACCGGACGTCCGACACCTCGCCCAACCGCTGGCCGGCCCCATCCACTACATCGCTGCCCAACACGTCGCTAAGGTTCATGCCTGCCTCCCGGGATCCGCGCAATGACATGGTTTCGCAGCCACCGCTCAACCCATGAGGCATCCATCGAGTCGGCGCGGACCCCCAGCGACACCACCGTGTCCACGCCCGCCACCACTTTCCACGGAATACGGATCAAACGGCTCGACGGCGGCCTGCCGCCGAAAATGCGGGTTCCCAGTACCGGCCCGGTGAGCAAAGCCGTGATCTGCGGGGGCGCCGATCCCTCCGGGATCTTCTCATCGGGTTCGGGCCCGCTCAGCTCGATGTCGTCGACTGTGGTGACAGGGACGCCGTCGACGTCCAATATCTGCCTGTCCAACAAGTGCAGCTGGGCGTCGAGCACAAGGCCCGCCGGATAGGGTGCAGCGTGGAGCTGCTGCGGTTGGAAGCGTTTGGGCTTGCTCTTGTTCATGCTCCAGCTCCTGTGGCGATCATCAAGGGGATGGCCGCCATGGAGGCAACCAGGATGATGAACAGGTAGATCACTCCGGCGATGTTCACCGCGCGGTTGTTGACATACTTGCCCATGTACTGCGGGTCGTTGGCCACGATGAGTATCGGCAGGTAGGTCAACGGAAGCGCTATCGCCGAGAAAACCACGGAGTATTCAGTCACGAGGATGGGATCAACGCCCGTGGCCAGCACCGCCACCCCGGCCAGCAACACCACGATCATCGACACGTGGAACCGGGCTGCCTGGGCCGGGCGGCGGAACTTGCCCCACGACCATCCAAAGAACTGTGCAAGCGTGTAGCCACTGGACAGCGTTGTCTCCAAGGCCGCCCCGAAAGTCGCTGCCACCACCCCCAGAATCAGCACAGCCAGTGCAAGCTGGCCGCCCGCCTGCGCCACGGGAAGCGCGACCTGCGACAACGAGGTGACGCTGATTCCGGCTGGGAGAAGAACGACGGCGGCACACCCGGCGATCGCAAAGGACAAGAACCCGCCGAGCGGGAAACCGAGAAGGACGTTGAGGCGTGACTGGGCCAGGTCCTTGATCTTCCAGCGCTCCTCCACTGCTCCGGAGGAAAAGAAGAACACCTCATACGGCGTCATCGCAGCTCCGAAGAGGGCAATGGCGTAGTACCAGTACACGCCGGCGCCTTCCTGGGCCGGAACGGACGGAGAAAACGCCTGCTCGGCCAGGGCACCCCAATCAGGTTTGAGAAGGAACAGGGCGACGGCGAACACCACCAAGGACAAACCCACAAGTCCTGTGACGTTCTCCATGATGCTGAACTTCACCCGCCAAACCACCAGCCACACGGCCAGCAGCGCAAAAGGAACCCAGAGAATATAGGCCACCCCGCTGGCTAGTTGGAGGGCAAGGGCAATGCCGCCGATTTCGGCGGTTACCGTCATGACATTGATCAGGAAGGACGCACCCAGATTGGCTAATCCGGCCCGGGGTCCAAGGCGCTCCCGAATGACTTCGAAAGTGGCCCTGCCGGAGACTGCAGCCACCCTGCCGGACATGTTGGCGAAGAGGCAGATACCCACGACGCCGACCAACACCACCCATGCCAGCGACATGCCGAACCGTGAGCCCACCACGGCGTTCGTCACGAGGTCCCCGATGTCGACAAAGCCCCCGATCGCCGTCAGGATGCCGAGTGCAACACCGAGGAGCCGTTTCACTGGATGCCGGCCTTGGTCATCAGACTGTCCAGTTGCTCGGTGGTAACGCGAAGTTCTCCTTGCACGGTGGAAAGCCTGGCTTTCCCTTGCCCGTCGTCAGGACCGTTCGACGATGAAGAAAGGGCATCCCGCGCGTGCAGGAGAGCCCTGGAAATGGAGGAGAAGGCAGCCAGGACATCGTTGCGAAGTACGCGTTCTTCCTGGGTTTGCGCCGTGAGTCCGTGCACCTCGTTCGTGGCCGACTCCACATCGCCCAGCATGTCGTCGGCAGCGGTAGCAGCGGCGGCCGCCGTCGTACTGTCCGAAATCCTGAGATCCACCGCAAGGCTGGCCGCCCGCACGGCCGATGAAACCTCATCAGCCGGCCCTTTCAGGGCGTCGGCTGAGGGTTGCTGCGAACAGCCGGCCAGCACGCCGGCAGCAGCCACCAGAAGAGTGAGGAGAACGGTTCGGAGCCGCGTAGATTTACTCATGACGGCTTCGGAATCTCGCACCCACCCTGAGGATTCATGCCCATGTAATTCAGTGGGCCGGCAACTATATTCAGCGCAATGGTTGCCACTTGCGAGCACTGGGCGGGCGGGTCGCTGTAGTAGCCGCGTTGCCCGGCGGCAACTGCCCCTATAACGAGCCAGACGACAACCAATAGCCCGATGATTGAACCGATTCGCATTTCTACCCCAATCGCTAACTGACAACGCTCAGCAATTAGTGACAAACCGTGGTTTTGGGACCCTAAAGGAGCGTGGCGGCGGACCGGATATCTCCCGCCCACCGCCCCGCTGATCCGATCAATCCGTGGGATTGGTTTCGGTTGTCAGACCGCGGTTGTCCGCTGTCTTTTCATCCTTTTCTTCTGCCGGCCCGGGTGGATTGGCAGATTCGCTGGGACCAGCATCGACGGAGTCATCCTGACTTCCCGACGATGCGTCACCGGCGTCTCCCGGGCCGCTGGTTTCTGGCACCCCCGGCTCCCTGGGAATGGGATGGCCAGGGGTGGTGGTTCCGTCGCGAACCTGGGAAAAACCGGCAACTTCGCTTGGATCAGTTGTCATACGCGCGACCGGCCCCTGCCGACGACCCAACCAATAAGTGCCAGCACCAGCAGGATAATTCCTACCCAAAGCAGGAAACTGAGTGCTTGGTTGAATCCGCCTACAAGAAGCAGGATGATCGCGATTACGCCGGCGATTATCAAGAGTGTGTTCATTGAGCTACGCATCCCTTTCAATAACTGTTGTCTATTCAGGAAGGCGTCCGCTGGTACTCCACACCGTGTGGAGCGCCACCCATGCCAACGGGCACCGGTTGGAGAAATTCATCTCCGTATTTCTTACGTACCCTCAGGGAAAAGGATCCAAACGAATCTTTTGCCCGTCAGGAGTACGTACATAGCATCATGATAGGCGTGCTTTCCTCTTTGGCGAAGCAGTTCGTCAGGAAACTTACTACCGTTTTGCGGAGATGCCCCCGGGACCGCCCTCAGGACGCCCGCCGAGCTGTGTGCCGACTCACGGCACAAGAGCCCGCTCCCCTTCGTTGGACAGGAAACGAGGGGAGGCCTCATGCTCATTGTTCTGACAGGAATCGACGGTTCAGGAAAAACGACGGCGGCCCGCGCCCTGGTCGAGTCGGCCCGCGCTGAGGGGCGGGATGCCCTGCTGCTGAGCAATCACGCCGGCCGGAGGCAGTTATCCCTGCTGGCCGAGCGGTTCAGTTACCCGCTTCCGCCGCGCGTGGCAGATTTCATTGAGACAGGCGTGCGCCTTTTCACCGTGCTCGTCAACCATGCACGCGCCCGACGGACCGACGGCCTGGTTGTCATGGATCGCCACCTGCATTGCCAGCTCGCGCTCCGGGAAAGCAAGGGCCTGGAACACGGACGACTGCTGCCGTGGCTGCTGCGGACGCTGCCCACCCCGGACCTGGCAGTTCATTTCGACGTCGACCCGCGCCGTGCGCACCAGCGTGTCATGGCACGCGGCATCGATAAAGAAAGCCTGGCCGAACTGCAGGGGTTTCGGGACGCCTACCGCGCTCTCCCTGGGTTCGCTGACTTTGTTGTCGTGGACGCCAACGGCACCCCGGAAGAGGTGCGGGCCCAACTGAACCGGCTCATTGCAGCAACGGAGCCGGCTCCCTTCGCCCACGCAGGCAATGAGGGACGGATAACGTCCTCCTAAGTGGCGCCTTCCCGGATTCATGCGTAGGCAGCATTTGACTTGCTCCCTGGCGCGCTCCGGGTAGGCTCGCCACATGTCCACATC
This sequence comes from Paenarthrobacter sp. C1, assembly GCF_049315185.1. Taxonomy (NCBI): domain Bacteria; kingdom Bacillati; phylum Actinomycetota; class Actinomycetes; order Micrococcales; family Micrococcaceae; genus Paenarthrobacter; species Paenarthrobacter sp. C1. The sequence goes on from NZ_CP186052.1 coordinate 3,996,171, forward strand.
AATGCGGGCAGCGATTGGGGGAAAGTTAATGAGCGCCAAAACCCGGCGAGGGCTCCTTATCTTCATCAGTGGATTCGGGTCCTACATGATCCTCTTATCCACGTTGGGCCCACTGCCATCCCTTCTTCTGGGTCTTGTGGTGGCCGCGGCCACGGTTTACCTGGATGGATGGCTGCGGCTAGGGTTCAGCAAGCACCCTGGCCTGAAGGCCGCGGATGCCCCTTCGGAACCGGACCTACCGCAGTGAGCGGGTTGCCGGCTTTGACTTCGGACTCGTCAGTCGTCTCTGAGGCGCGGATCGGCCGCAACTCCCGGAAGGTCATCGCAGGCGTTGTGGGGGTGGCCTGCTTGTTAATCATCGCCACGGCGATTCCCAGTGGCGTCCTGTTGATCACAACAGCTCTGGCTATAGCTTTGCTGCTGCCGAACCGCATCTGGATCGTCTCGACGCCGGAGCCGGAGGCGACAGCGACGGCGGTTCTCGCCCACGCCGACAAACTAAGGGACGGATAACGTCCCCCTAGGTTCCCAAGAGAGCGTTAGCTTTCGCCTACTTGGGCGCAGCGGGGCGCATCAGCGGCGGGTTCAGGACCGCGCGCGTGGGGTGGCCCGCCGTCGGACGTGCCTCCGGGGCGAGCCTGAACAGCGCAGCCGGGCGGCCGGCGTCGCCCGCTGTCATGCGGCCGGTGTCCTCCAGGAAACCGGGCGTCCCCGTCGCCTTCCGGTGGAAGTTCCGCGGGTCCAGGCGCGTGCCCCAGACGGCTTCGTACACGGCCCGAAGTTGGGCGATGGTGAACTCCTCGCCGCAGAAAGCCGCGCCGAGGGGTGAGTATTCGAGTTTCGACTTGGCCCGCTCAAGGGCGTCGTCGAGGATTTTGGCGTGGTCGAAGGCGAGTTCCAGCTCTCCGCTTTGGACTTTCGTCACCGGATACCACGCGGCGTTCTCCGCGTCACTGCCGGCCGCCAGTACCGGGAAGTCCGGTGCCAGGAGGAGGTGCGCGACGGTCAGCACGTCGCCGCGGGGGTCGCGCCCCTTGGGTCCGTAGCTCCCCAATTGTTCGAGGTGCCCGGGAAGGCGCTCGACGCCGGTCTCTTCCGCTAGTTCGCGCACCGCCGCCTCCTGCAGGTCCTCGCCTGCGAGAACGAAGCCGCCCGGCAGCGCGGGTTTGCCCTTGAAGGGTTCGATGAGGCGTGTAATGAGCAGGACGTTCAGCTCGCCGTCGCGCACGGTGAGGGCGACGACGTCAACGGTCACCGGGAAGCGCTGGGGCGCCGGATGGGATTCAGGCATGCAGCAATTCTAGGCAAGTTATCGTCATGTTGACAATAATGCGGGAAGCTCCTACTGTTTAGTTATCGTCAAATTGACGACAATAAGTAAAGGAGAACATCATGGCCATCATCAAGCGCTACCCCTGGATCAGCCACTTCCTCGGCAGCCCCACCGGCTACGTCGTCCACCTGCAGAAGGGGACGGTCAAGCACCAGGGAGTGGGCCAGGCATTCTTCTTCCGTCCCGCCAACTCGGTACTGAGCGAAGTTCCCGTGGACGACCAGGAACTGCCCACCCTCTTCCACGCCATCACCCGGGACCACCAGGACGTCAGCGTTCAGGCCAACGTGACCTACCGGTTCATCGATCCAGTAGCCGTGTCCACACGCCTGGACTTCGGATTGCAGACCGCAGGCAAGGCACCGGCCACCGGTCGCGAACAGGTTTCCACCATCATCGGCCAGCTGTGCCAGAGCCACGCGATCGACCAGATCGCCACCACCACACTCGCCGAAGCCCTGGAACGCGGCGTCAGCCAACTCCGCCTGGTTCTCACCGAAGCACTCCGCGCCGATGCAAGGCTCCAGTCCACCGGCATCGAAATCCTCGGCGTGCAGGTCCTGGCCGTCCGGCCCGAAGCCGACGTGGAACGGGCCTTGCAGACACCCGTCCGCGAACAGCTCCAAGCCGAAGCGGACCGGGCGGTTTACGAAAGGCGGGCAGTCGCCGTCGAACGTGAACGCACTATCTCCGAGAACGAGATGGCAAGCCAGATCGAACTGGCGGTCCGCCGCGAGAACCTGGTGGCCCAGGAAGGTGCCAACGCCCGTCGCGCCGCCGAAGAGAAGGCAGCGGCAGGTCTGATCGAGGCCCAGGGATCTGCCGAACGCAAGGGCATCGGCGCCGCGGCTGAAGCCAACCAGATCCGGCTGGTCGGCGAAGCGGCAGCTGCCCGCGAAGCCGCCACCATGGAGGTCTACCGCGGAATGGAACAAGCCACCTTGCTGGCACTGGCCCTCAAGGATGCAGCAGGCAGCCTGCCGAACATTGGTAACCTCACCATCACCCCGGACCTGCTCAGCGGAGCACTTGCCGGACTGTTCAAGGAACCCGCTGCCACCGCTGAAGTCACCAAGTAAGGATCTGTCATGGCAACCCCTCGCATCGTCCTCGTCCACCGGCGGACCGAACTTCAGGAACTCCTGGACCGGCACGCCACCCGCGGCCAGGCCGAATTCTTCCTCAGCACCCGCGGGCGCAGCATCCAGGACGTTCAGGATCGGCACGACCGCCTCACCGCCGCCCTCGCAACCGTCCGGGAAGCGGTGCCGTCCGACTGGCGGCAGGCCGAAGTGGAACGCGCGGACCTCAGCCGCTTCCTCCTCACGGCGGAGGACATCATCGCAGTCGTCGGGCAGGACGGACTGGTTGCGAACGTCGCCAAGTACCTGAACGGGCAGCCGGTGATCGGCATCGACCCCGAGCCGGGGGCCAACCCCGGCGTCCTTGTCCGTCACACGCCAACGGCCGCCGCTGCACTCCTGGCTGCTGGAGATGTCGGGCGGCTGCGCTGCCAGGACCTCACCACCGTGACGGCAACGCTCGACGACGGCCAGCAGCTTTCGGCGCTTAACGAAGTTTTCGTCGGGCACGCCTCGCACCAGTCGGCGAAGTACTCGCTCGCAGCGCCGAGCTTCACCCAGGCCGGCGGACAGACCGAGCGGCAGTCGTCGTCGGGCCTCATTGTTTCCACCGGAACCGGGGCCACCGGATGGTGCGCGTCCATCGCCTTGGAACGTGGCGGGCGGGCCCTGCCCTCCCCTACGGATCCGCGCCTCGCCTGGTTCGTCCGCGAAGCCTGGCCATCACCGGTCACCGGGGCTTCTTTGACCGAAGGCGTGCTGGAAGCCGGAGAAGTGCTGCGCATTACCGTGGCATCCGACCAGCTGGTGGTGTTCGGTGATGGCATGGAGGACGACCGGTTGACGGCTTCCTGGGGGCAGGAGATCACGGTGCAGTTGGGGCAACGGCCGCTGCGGTTGGTTGTTTAGGTTTGGGGGGCCGAAGCCAACAATGATCATGGGAAACCACCGCGTCAACGGTTAATCCAGTCAATGTAGTATGTGGTTTGGCGTCGCTCTTCATGCCCATCACGCCTATGAATCCCACAGAGACAAAGGAGCTTCCGTGAGCCACGCCCCGCAGGCACTGAACCACGCTCCGGCGTCGGAAAGCCGCCATAGCAGTGCCGCCCGCGAGGCCGCAGTGGCCTTGTCGATCGGCTTCCTTGCCGCAGCGCTCGGCCTCACCCCGTGGTGGATTACCGGCGCGAAGCTCCCCCTGCAGAACCTCTGGGCCAACCAGGTCATGCCGGATCAGATGCCCTTGGCGCTGCTGCCCCTTAGCCAATACGAAGTCCTGACCCTGATCGCACTCCTGACCACCGGAGGAGCAGCGGCCGGACTGGTGATCAGGCTCTGGAAGCCCGTTCACCGAGGGGTAGCGACGTGGTGTGCGGTGGGCGGTGTCCTGATGGTCCAGGTTGTAGCGACGGTCCAGTCGTTCACGGCACTGAACAACGGCCTCGCTGGTGGAAGGCTCACGGACTACTACTACTTTGGCCTCCTCGCCGGCGTCATCTCCTCGCTCGCTGCCTCCCTTGTGGCGCTTCTCCTGATCGCAGCAAAGACGCGGGCCATCGCAGCCTTGGGTATAGGACTCGTGGCCGTCCCCTTTACGTCCTGGGCTGTGGCGTGGGCAGTCGGTGTCGCAGGGCGGCAGAACCTGCCCATCCAAGTACCGGCCATCGCCCATTGGGTTCCTGCTGTCCTGGTGGGTTGCGCCCTGGCTTGGTGCGGGCTCAAGCCTACCCGCCGTGTAGTGGTGTGGGTGCTGAACCTTGTTTTCCTGTGGGTTATCCCGGCGGTTTTCACAGCTGTCCAGTCGGTTCTGGGGACCCGGGTCATTGCCGGCGATATCCCTGAGATGGTGCTCATGGGCCAGCAGGTCCTGACCGCAGCGTTGGGGCCCGACGGCGGTGCCGGTCCAACAGTGTTGTTGGCCTTGGGTATCGGCCTGGTCGGCGTCGCCGTTCGGACCATCGCCGCACGACAGGCCGCTGGCAAGCAGTAGGTCAATACCCACTGCTTCAAGAATCAACCGTTGTCCCTCGCAGAACCCCGGGGTAGGGTGACCGAACCGTTCGCCCACATCATCGTCTGGGAAAGTTCTGGGAGAAACCATGACACATGTGAGACGTCAGCTGGCCGCTGTCGCAGCAGCCTTCGCACTCGGCGCAACGAGCGTGGGGATAGCAAGCCCGGCTTCCGCCGATCCTCGTGAAACCGAGAAAACAGCTACGGCCACCGGATATGGCGGAGCTGTCAGCACCGTGGATCCGGAAGCCTCGGCAGCAGCGATTGAGGTCCTGAAAAAGGGCGGCAACGCAGCCGATGCCGCCGTCGCCGCTGCCGCGACCTTGGGAGTCACCGAACCGTACAGTGCCGGCATAGGAGGCGGCGGATACTTCGTGTTCTACGACGCCAAGACCGGAAAAGTCGGCACGATCGACGGCCGCGAAACTGCTCCGGCGGCGATGCCGAACGATGCATTCATTGACCCCGCCACAGGGAAGCCCTACCCCTTCACCCCGCAGCTGGTGACAAGCGGCGTCTCCGTCGGTGTCCCCGGTACTCCGGCCACGTGGGAACGCGCCCTGGAACGGTGGGGCAGCATGGACCTGGGTGACGCGCTGAAGCCAGCCATCAAGGTGGCAACCCGGGGCTTCGTGGTGGACGAAACGTTCCGCCAGCAAACCAAGGACAACCAGGCACGATTCAGCAACTTCACCTCGACCAAGGACCTGTTCCTCCCCGGAGGCCAGGCTCCCGCCGTCGGAAGCGTCTTCCAGAACCACGACCTCGCGGCGACCTATCGGCTGCTTGCCAAGGAAGGCACGGACGCCTTCTATGGCGGCAAGCTGGCTACGGAAATCGCCGCTACCGTCAAGGCGCCGCCCAAGGTCGCCAAACCGACGCTGCCCGTTCCTGTTGGTTTCATGACAGCCAAGGACTTGGCCGACTACAAGGTGGTGGATCAGGATCCCACCCACATGACCTACCGCGGTTATGACGTCTACGGCATGGCCCCCTCCAGCAGCGGCGGCACCACTGTCGGGGAGGCGCTGAATATCCTGGCGCCGTTCAACCTCTCCGAAATGAAAGCAACGGACGCGCTGCACCACTACTTCGAGGCAAGTTCGCTTGCATTCGCAGATCGCGGCAAATACGTCGGCGATCCTGCGTTCGTGAAGGTTCCGACCCAGGCCCTCCTGGACCCTGCTTTCGGAAAGGAACGCTCTTGCCTGATCGATCCGGCAGCGGCGGCCAAGAAGCCGGTAGCCCCGGGTGACGTCGCCAATTACGACGGCGCGTGCCCGACTTCGGCGGCACCGCTCGCCAAAGAATCCGACACCGAGAACATCTCCACCACCAACCTGACCGTTGCGGATAAGTGGGGAAACGTGGTGGAGTACACGCTCACGATTGAGCAGACGGGCGGGTCGGGAATCGTTGTTCCCGGCCGCGGATTCCTGCTGAACAACGAGCTGACTGACTTCAGCACGGTTTACGACGCCGCCGACCCTAACCGTATCCAGCCGGGGAAACGGCCGCGTTCCTCCATGTCTCCCACGATCATCGTGAAGGACGGCGCCCCGTTCCTTGCCCTCGGCTCGCCAGGCGGTTCCACCATCATCACGACTGTGCTCCAGACGATCATCAACCGGGTTGACCTGGGCATGAGCATCTCCGAAGCCCTCGCGGCTCCACGGGCAGCGCCCAGGAACGGAACCACCGTCAGCTCCGAACCAGCGTTCATTGACGCTTATGGGCCGGCGCTGGAGTCCCTGGGACACGATCTGGTTCCGGCCGGTGATGCTTTCACATCTGCGGCTGAGATCGGCGCGGCTACTGCCATTGAATTCGGCGACGGCGGCAAGCTCACCGCCGTATCCGAGCCGACTCGCCGAGGAGGTGGCTCTGCGATGGTGGTCTCCGACCACGGTCAAGGCCCCGGAAAGGGTCCTAAGCCCAAGTAGCTTTCTACCGTCAGAGCGGACCGCGGCATTGTCAGCCGCGGTCCGCTCTGCGTTCCAGCCGGGAACGCCAGTAGGCTGTGCAGGCAGCGAGGGCGCAAACGACTCCGGTGGTGAGCGACCAAACGGAGTCGCTGGCACCGGAAATGAAGATGTACAGGGAATAGAATCCCAGGACCATGGCCAGGATTAGCCAGCTCATCGATTTGTTGCTCATGGACGATCCTTTACTTCTGTCTGGCCCTGTTGATTCCGGGCGCACACCCAAAGGTTGAGCTCTTGAATGTCGGCACTTTCGGGGACAACCGCGATGGGCCGGCGCTCCAGAACGCTGAGACCCTCCGCATTGAGCTCTTCTTCGAGGAGTTCGGTGCTCACTAAAGCGATATCACTCGTGTACTCAGACGACCGGTAGGTTCCACACTCGTTGAAGCTGACGTAGCTCATGTTCAGGTGACGTGCGCCGTTAAGGGCATCCCGGCTTTCAACAGTGATCAGGAATGCGTCCTCCCCCAGTTGGGAAATTGTGGTGCCGCCGTTGATGGTTTCCTCCTCGGCGCGGTGATCAGCATTGACCACGGTCATCAGGAAGCGTCCGTCCGGAGCCAAGCCCCGACTCACCTCGCGGAACAGCATTCGCCTGCGGTGCGGCTCAAGGAGTGTGGCATAACTGGCCCCAAGGACGACGCAGCCATACGTTTCCACCAAAGCGCCCCAAGCTGTACCCACCTCTCCCAAACCCACCTCCCGCTTCAAGGAACGGAGATGCCAAGTGAGGCGGCCTGAACCTGGGGCCACTTCAAGGATCGGCCCATGGGTTTCACCAACCGCGGCCACGATCTCGGGAATCTCCGTCAGGTCCTTGGAGAGGATGTGGTCATAAAGGCGGCATCCGTGGATCTCCTGCTGTTCTCCGGGACGGCTTCCGCCTTCCAAGGCCTGCAGGACAGGATCAATGGCCCGTTCCGGTGTGGTTGTCATCTGTGACCTTCCCCCAGTTTCGGCGTGTTCGTTCTTGGAATCGACACTACGTGCGGCCGGGGGCGCCACAGGGCGGAACGGCAAAACTAGGTGGTGAATCGGACGAAATTAGGGGCTGTTTGGGTTCGTCTAGGTGGTGTAACGAGCCTCGTCTAGGTGGCCCAAGCCCTTCAGACGTGCAAACCCTCGGCGCCGGTCAAATGTCCGTGCGCCGAGGGCTCACCGCCAGGATGCCTACGGGGTCTTAGCGCCAGACGGCTTCCTGACTTTTCGGGAAAGCCAGATTTCGTTGGCCGCAAAGGGGATGAGAGCAATGAGCGGTATTGCGACGCCGTGCCAAAACGGAACCATAGAGAACACGAGCGGCACGAATGAAGCAACGAAAATTGCTGGATGAACGTACCTGTACCATTTCATGGTTTCTCCCTGGTCAGCAGCGCCTTTGCTACCAGCAGTCCCGCGCTGGCATAGTCGCAAGGCCACCCCGAGGGTTGTACAAGGGAACGCCGTAACAGGTGTTGCTATTGATGTACGAAGGCCCCCATACGGAAGCGACAGCATCCACTACGCCCTTGACGCCGGCAATACCGACAACGGTACAGATCTGGCTAACAATCTTAGACAGCGCTCCGGAAAGCCGCGTGAAGGTACATCCAGCCCATGCCCCACCAGCCCCAAGTGCGACTGAAATGGAGCTGAAGGCCTTTATCTCCGCGCCCCAGACGGCGAGCACCGGCCACGGAATCCACTGGATACTTGGATCCGCCTTTACCGGGTAAGCCGTAGAGGCATCATGGGCAATTGTTTGGACGAGCTCCGAACCTGACAGGGAGAACGACGTGGGAACCTTCGCCCCGTTGGCATCGTATGCCCACGGAACCTGAACCAGACCCAGCGGTTTGCCGGTGGCGTCGACGATACGAACAGAACCGTCAGCGTTCACTTCTGCTGACGCCCCTGAAGGAAGATCCAAATCGAATCGATACTCGTGGGGCGCCGCTTCACCCTCGATGCTGATGATGGACTGACTTCCGTACTCAGTTGCGTAGGCGGTGACCGATGCCCCGGGCAGCGCTGTGCTCACCAGCGGAGCATCCTCGCCATGAAAGAGCCCAGCCGGTACTCCGCTTAGATCCACGTCGTCGGGAAGCGCAGGAGTCCCGGGAAGCGATACCGAGATGCTGTCTTGCGATTGTTCGTCGGTTGTAATTATTTCAGTGCCCGCAACCGGTACGGTCGCGATGGGCGATTTGGCATCGCCCCTCAACGGATTCGACCGTGTGTGTTCGATCGCGCGTGAACCACCCCGGTGGTCATCGGCCACAGCAGGCCCCAGACCGGCTGCCAAGAGACAAGCGCTCAGTGTCGTGGCCAAGACCACCCTTGTGGACATCAAGAGATTCTTCTTCAAATTTCCTCCGATGTAATTGGATACTTTTGCATCCAAATTTGGTTGCGGTGAACACCGCACCTATCGGCATCTAACTGAATGGAATTGCTTGCACAGGATCAAAGTTTGAAAACTAGGTGGTGGATTGCCCAAATTAGGTGGCGATTTGTGGTCATCTAGGTGGTGACCCGCGGTCGTCTAGGTGGTGATACAGCTACCCGTTGCGCACCATCATGGGGCGCCCTTGTCGGCAGGCTGGTGACCGCTCCACCACCTCGACGGCTCTGACCGACACTCATTTTTGACCTGGCGAGCACCTAGAGGCAGCCAAACTGCCACTCAATTCCTGTATCTTCTGCTCGTGAGCGCTGTTGATTGATGCATCCTGGCCAGATGAAGTTATTGACCCTTACGGCAGCCGCGGCGCTACTCGTTACTTCCGTTATCGCGTTCTTCAGTAATCCATTGATGGCCTGGCTGGCCTTGACCGCTGCCGTTGGCATGGTTGCGACCTACGTGGCCTACAAACGGCAGCTCAAGTAGTCCTTCATCGCTCCTGGACCGAGGCAACGGAAAGGATCGGCGTGGCGGACGTCGGCGTTGTGGTTGAAGAGCCGACGGTCAGCGGAGAACGACGCAATAGTTGCTGCTGTGGTGCCGGGTTTGGAGGCAGACGGCCACGGGTGAACTTGCTGCGGCAGGGGTCACTCTGATCGTTTACCTTCTCCGAGAACCCGCCCCCGTAAGCATCCGCTTCGAGGCTAGACTGAATTGACACTTACGAAATGGGGAAACTGTGAGTTTGTCATCTACATCGGCACCGCTGACCAGCACGCGGGTTAACAAACTGGCTATCCTGGCAATTCTCTTGGGCGCTTTTGCCTTTTCCGGGATTTGGTTCTTTGGCTTAGGCATTCTCGCAACCTTTGCCGTCGGGGCCGGACACGTCTCATTGAATCAGATCCGTCGAAAGAACGAGAGGGGTCGCACACTGGCGATTCTGGCCCTCGTAGTCGGCTATGGACTTGCCACCTGGGCCCTGCTCAACGTGGTCACGTATATCCCTGTTGCTCTGCAGCAGATGGCCCAGTAACGCAGCCAGACTCGACCGGTGGCTGAAGGAATGTCTCAGCCATCCCCAGTGCGCGCAGCCCTCTTCAACTCAGCGATGCGCAGTCGTAAGAAGATAATGGTCAAGACCAAGGCATACACCGCCAGGACGGCCACCACGATCACGAAGACGGCGTAAAGAATTCCGATAATTCCAAAAGCCGGACTCAAGTTCATTGCTCCCCCAAGAAGTCGTTAGACCCAATGCTAAGCAGACCATCGGCAATTTTCCTGGACGTTGGATGGTGTGCCAGATTTGTTGCCCAGCACCGACGGATGACAGGTGTACGGCAGCCGCTCGAAAACCCATTCTGTATCGACCCAGGGATTTGCTTGCTTCGATCAAGGATGAAAGATGGTGAACATGACTCACGACCCGTGGGAGTGCACTGAACTGCAGGAGCCTCCACAGGATTGGATACTGGCTACGGAGAATGGCTGGGGCGCCCTAATCGCCTGGGCCGCCGGTCCTGGCAACGTTGCGAGGATACTCGCAGCATCCGGTGGCCGTAATGGTTCCATTGCCCGTCGCCTGCCTGAGGGCGAAGAACAGAGACAGCAATTCCCGCTGACAGAAGCGGATCTGTCATCCATCGACGATGACGTCGATGCCTATCTGGCCGACGCGGGAATCCCGCCAAGACCCCGCGGATTCTACTGGTTCATCCGTCGTCCGTCCGGCGTCGACCTTGACGACGATACGTTTTGGGGTGCCATCTGGGATGCGACAACTGCGCGACTTCCGGTCGATGGACTACGTCCGTCCACAATGGCAGGTCCCGCGAAGGAGGCCATGGCTAGCTTTTACCGGGGCTGAGACTCGACGAGCCACCCGGCGCCCAGTCGAGGGTTTCAAGAAGCGGGTTGGCGCGAAGTTCGTTGATGAGTTCTGAGCTGCTGCTGACTTTGGTCGCCCAAAGATCGTAATCGGTGTAAACAAGCCAGGATCTATCGGATGACCAGATGTTCGCGGGTGTGAAGACTTGGCGATCTTCGCTGATCTCTCGAATAAGGGAGGGGAGCTTCGTCAAGTTCGTGTCATACACGGGTGCTTCGCATGGGTCCGGATAGGTGCTGAATACGTTTGCGAAATAAACAGAGCAATCGGCGGTGGGCGAATACCTCGAAAGGACATCGATAAGCTCGGAGAAGTCTTCCTCAGACATGGAACCTTCGGTGGGCAACTGGATATTTGCCGGGAAGTCTGTTGCGGGAAACCATCGGTAACACGGTGGGGGACCTCCAGCTGGGTGGGGGTGCGGGAACCGGAGTAGCATTTCCGCCCACGTCCGCCGTTGCCAATCTGCCGGCGGCCTTTTCGCGTATCCAAGTTGGCTCCCCGTAGCAATCGTCATTTCGTCAAGGTTGACCTCGCCAAACATCAGGGGTTCCTCATCACCCGCCACTATGCTGGCTTTACGCAACTCATCATTAGTCGGAAGCGTTCGGTTGGACGGGAGTTCGTAGAACGCGTTGAGGATCCAGGTGGAGTCCTCCCAGCCAGTAGCATCCATGCCCGTGAAGTACGGCAGATCTCCTTCGGCATTCAACCAATCTAGGTTGCCTCGGCTTGGACACAAACTGCTGTGCTTTTCGTACCAGTGCATTGGGACCCCCATCAGTTCAGGCAATCTCATCACGGCAACGATTCGAAGCAAAACATTCGAAGCAGGTTCGGGAGGTGTGTTCACAGGCTCACAGATACCATTCCGGCCCCTGTAGCAACTCCGACCGGGAATGCTCGTGGCATAGAATCGCCGTGAGGGCGAAGCAAAGCGCCGAAAATTCGGCACCGCTGATGGGGGAAGAGGTCAGAAATGTTCGGTTCTAAGAAGAAGCTCAACGGTCTGGTGGAGCATCTCAGGCCGGACCTGAGTCGGGAGTCCCTCGGCGTCGGCCCCAATTTCCCGGGCGTCGCCCCGAACCCGCTCCTCAGCGGTGAAGCGCGGAGGCGCAATGCGGAACTGCGCAACGGGACGCTGGCGCTTGGTGTTCTCGTCGACTGGCGCGAGGTCAACAGCAACCCGCGCGTTGTCCTGATGCTCGACGTGGAGACCGCCGACGGCATCTCGTTCCGCGGTATCGCAGACGAAAGTCTGACGATTACCGCCCTCACCCGGCTTGCTCCGGGACAGACGTTGCCAGTTCGCTACCGGCCAGCCGTCATGGACCACTACGTTGCACTTGCCACGGACGCGAACCCCGCCGACGTGCAGCAGCTTTCTGACGTGATCGCGAGCCGAAAGCAGACCTGACCCATCAATGGATTCATTGCATTGATTAGAGCTCCCTTTCGTACGGAATGACGACAACCTGAACATCGTCCTCATAGAGGACGTTGCCCGGATCGCTTGAGTAGACAGCCCTGCAGGGAACATCATGTCGGCGCAGAAGATCGATGTAGAAATCCGTTTTCTCCAACAGGTGAGTGGCCGACACTTTGAACCACGCTTGCGCACCCGGCCTTGCATAGAACGATGCCTCAGGAGTGACGTAAGCCGCGTCGTAAAAATCGTTTGCCCTTCGCCAGCTGCCCCAATCTTCGGCGCTGAGGCTTCCCTCCTTCGCCAATCGGTTCGCCAAGGCGAAGATACCGAGATACCGCCCCTTGGCATCAGTGGCAGTCGACTGGTAGCGCACAAAGCGTTGTTCCATACCCCTAGACAACCAGCAGGGCCGCCGCGTGCCCGGGATTGAAGAGCGACGCCGGACCACGCGTTGTCCCCCCGGAGCGGCGCGAGCTTGTCATACCTAAACTCGATGTCTGGGTTCCCATGGCAGCCGTGAGCTGGTGATTCGCCGGCGTGGCTGCTGTTGGAGGCAGGCGGGCTCGGGTGAGTCGTCCAAGAACATGGGCCATGTGGTCCGTTCGTCTGGTCGCAATTGTGCAAAGCCGCTTTGCACAATTGCGACCGAGCGTGTTCACTCGGCGCCGCAGCCGGATCTACTCACTGCTGGGCATGAGCTTTGATTGTCGGAGGGGCAGGCTACGGTTTCCACCATGAAGTCGATTCACCCCGAGCTACCAGGTCCATACGCCGAGGTTCTTGCCTCTGTGAAGGATCAAGTGCGAACGGCACAGAGCCGCGTCCAACGCGTGGTTAACATGGCGATGCTGAAGTTGTACTGGGGTATTGGGCGCACAATCCTCGATCGACAAACTACCCAACCGTGGGGAACTAAAGTGCTTGATCGCCTTGCAAACGACCTGCGGAGTGAATTCCCCAGCATGCGGGGCTTCTCCCGACGCAACCTCTTCTATATGAGGGCCTTTGCCGCAGCTTGGGATTGGCCGGACTCGGGAGTGCAAAGCAGCTTTGCACAATTGCCGTGGGGCCACATCATCGAATTACTCAAGCTAAGGGATCCCGTGCAGCGGGACCGGTACGCGGCTCAGGCGGCGCTGCATGGCTGGACGCTTCCGGTACTTCAACATCAAGTCCTGACCCGTCTTCGTGATCGCACGGGGAAAGCACCGAACAATCTCGAACATCGTCTCCCCGGCGAGGGCGCAAACCTTGCTGCCGACCTAGCCAAGGACCCGTTGGTCCTGGACTTTCTTGGGCTGACAAAGGAGGCAGAAGAGATTGCGATAGAAGAAGCAATGACTCTTCGGATGTCGCAGACACTGGCCGAATTTGGCCGCGGCTTTGCGTTTTACGGTCGCCAGTACCACTTGGACGTTGACGGAGAAGACTTCTACATCGACCTTCTGTTGGTTCACGTGCCGACAAACCGTTTCGTCGTCGTTGAACTGAAATCAGGCAAATTCCGGCCGGAACACCTCGGTCAATTGAATTTTTATGTCGCCGCCATAAATGACATGGTGCGGTTCCCGGGCATGGAACCGACCGTGGGAATCCTCGTTTGCGGCTCAAAGCACGAACGGACGGTTCGCTATGCCCTTGACGGATCGTCGCAGCCCATTGCAGTGAGCTCCTACACCTACGACGCCCTGCCTGCCCAGGAACAAGCTTCGCTGCCGTCGCCTAAGGCTATTGACACTGCCCTTGCACAGGGTTTTTTGCCAGAAAAGCCAGCTGAATGAAATGGGCCGCCGGTCGCGAACCCGGAGTTCGTGAGAAGGAAAATACTTCGCCGCAGATTCACGCCCTGGCGCCAACCCGCTCCCGTACCTCAGTCACCGTGCTCCTGTTCCGCGCCGACTCTTCGACGGCGGCCAGCACCCGCTGGATCTGCAGCCCGTCATCGAACGACGGCGACGGCTCGCTTCCGTCGCGAACGGCAAGGAGGAAGTCGCGGACCTGGTGCGTGAACGTGTGCTCCCAACCGATGACGTGGCCCTGCGGCCACCACGCCGCAGCGTAAGGGTGCTCGGGCTCGTTGACCAGGATCCGCCGGAAGCCCTGCTCCCGCACGGGAACTGTAGCGTCCAGGAAACCGAGCTCGTTCAGATTCTCCAGGTCGAACGTCAACGAACCCAAAGACCCGTAGATCTCTATCTTCAAAGAGTTCTTCTGTCCCGTAGCCACTCGTGACGCTTCCACGGAGGCACTCACGCCGCCGGTCAGCCCCAAAGTGGCCCACGCGGCGTCGTCGACTGTCACTTTCTCCAGCCCAGCGGCACCGGGGCGTTCGGTCACAAAAGTCCGCAACGTTCCGGTCACCTCGGTGACGGTTTGGCCCGTGAGGTGCTGGACCTGGTCGATGGCGTGGGAGGCAATGTCGCCCAGCGCTCCGGAGCCGGCCGTCTCCTTGCGGAGCCGCCAGCTCATGGGGGTTTCGACGTCGGAGAGCCAGTCCTGCAGGTAGGCGGCACGGACGTGCCGCACGGTTCCAAGACGCCCTTCGGCAATCAGTTCGCGGGCCAATGCAAGTGCAGGAACGCGGCGGTAGTTGAAGCCGATCATCGATTGCACACCCCGGCCCCGCGCCGAAGCTGCGGCGGTAGCCATCAACTCGGCCTCTTCCAGAGTGTTGGCCAGCGGTTTCTCCACGAGCACATGCTTCCCGGCGGCCAGAGCTTCCAGAGCGATCTCCGCGTGCATCCACCCGGGCGCGCAGATATCCACAATGTCGATGTCGTCCCGCGCAATTACGGAACGCCAGTCCGTGGCTGACTCGGCCCAACCGTACTTGGCAGCGGCATCGGCCACCGCCGAGGCGTCCCGGCCAACCAGCACTTTCTGCTCGAAGGCCGGGACGTCGAAGAAGCTGGCCACGTTCCGCCACGCGTTCGAGTGGGCCTTCCCCATGAAGGCGTAACCGATGGCGGCCACGCCCAACGGACGGCCGCTAGGAAGAGGAGTACTCATCGTCTTTAGGCCTCGAACCAGCCCCGTGAAGGGTTGGAAACCTCGGGTGACTCCCGGAAGACACCGGGCTGGGCCACCCAGCCGACACCGTTGGCGATGACCTTCTGGATCTGTGGCTGGTGGTACACCGGGTATTCCTGGTCGCCGGGGCTGAAGTAGAAGATCCGGCCCTTGCCCCGGGAGAACGTAACGCCGGAACGGAACACCTCTCCCCCGGTGAACGAGCTGATGAAGATCAGGTCGTCGGGCTCCGGAATGTCGAACAGCTCGCCGTACATTTCCTGCTGCGGAATGACGATCGGGCTCTCAATGCCGGCTGCGATCGGGTGCGAAGGCTTGACCGTCCACACCAGCTCGCGTTCGCCCTCGTTGCGCCACTTCAGCGAGCAGGTGGTTCCCAGCAGCCGGGTGAAGATCTTGGCGAAGTGCCCGGAGTGGAGCACCACAAGTCCCATGCCACCTAGGACGTGGCGCTGCACGCGCTCCACCACTTCGTCGGCAACTTCCCCATGCGCAATGTGCCCCCACCACAGCAGCACGTCAGTCTGCTCCAGCACCTCTTCAGAAAGACCGTGCTCGGGATCGGCGAGTGTCGCCGTCGTGATTTCGGAGTCCGGGTAGAAGCCGCGCAGCCCGGCAGCGATGGCGCCGTGGATCCCTTCGGGGTACATCTCGCCGATGGTTGCGGGCTCGTTGCGGGCCTCGTGGACAGCTTCGTTCCAGACGACAATCTTCAATTTCGCATCAGACATTTCAGAGCACCACTTCACGTTGTTCAAGGGCGGATTTGTAGCAGGCATCGAGCACCAGGGCCCGGCTGAGGGCGAGGGAACCGTCGTGGCTTCCCCACACGGTCTCGCCGCCGCGCACAGCGGCGATGAAGTCGTCGACGACGGCCTGGTGGGCTCGCCCGGGTTCGGCCACCACTTCGAAGTCCGCGTTTTCGCCGTCCTTCTCGGTGAAGACGTGGACGTCCGCTACCGGGTTCTCGGAGGCGCCGACCGAGCGCAAGTCCGCGCCGCCGTCGGTCCCGTAAACGGTGAAGTCCATCAGGTCCCGCTCGTCGCGGTATGTGGCCCAACCGGCTTCCAGGATCAGGGTTCCGCCGCCTTCCAGCCGGATGAATGCGGAGGCGAAGTCTTCCACTTCAAACTTGTGGCTGGAGTTCGACGCCGTGTACCGGGCGTTGCCGCCGAGGCCGCGCGGGCCGAGTTCGGAATGGGTCGACGCGGAAACGGCCAGCACCTTGGGCTCGCCGAGGAGATGCAGCGAGTAGTCCAGGACGTGCACCCCGATGTCAGCAAGGGGTCCGCCGCCGGCGAGTTCCGGGTTGGTGAACCAGCTGCCCAGCATCGGAATGCCCTGCCTGCGCAGCCACGACGCCTTTGCGTAGTACGGGCGACCCAGCGTGCCGGCGTCGATCACTTCCTTGAGCGCCTGGATGTCTCCGCGGCGGCGATGGTTGAACGCGACGTCCAGGACGCGGCCTGCCTTACGGGCGGCGTCCACCATCTGTTGACCCTCGACGGCGTTACGCGCCAACGGCTTTTCGCTCAGCACATGCAGTCCGCGCTCGAGCGAGGCAATGGCGATGGGTGCGTGCAGGAACGTCGGCACGGCGACGCTGACGGCGTCGAGGCCTTCCAGCTCGATCATGTCCTCCCAGCGGGCGAACGCGTGGGGAATGCTGTACTCCCCCTTCAGCTGGGCAAGGAGGTCGGCTTCCATGCCCGCGACGGCGACGATCTCGACGCCGTCGATGTTGCTGTACGCCTTGAGGTGCTGCTGGCCGGCCCAACCGATGCCCACAACTCCCACTTTGAGGGTTGTGGACGGGGCCTGCTGCTGAATGCTCACGTTGTTCCTGTTCTTTCCGGGTTTCTGGGAGTCAGTGGGTGGTTCTTGGATTTTGTGACGGGGTCAGCCCTTGACCGCGCCGGCCGTCATGCCGGAAACGATGCGCTTCTGGCACAGAAGCACGAGGATCACCAGCGGCACGGTGATGATCACCGACGCGGCGCTGATGGTGCCGAGGGGTTGGTCGAACTCGCTGGTGCCGCTGAAAAACGCGATCGCGACAGGCACGGGCCGGGCTTCGGGCGAGGTGGTCAAGGTGACGGCCAGGAGGAATTCGTTCCAGACCGAGATGAACACCAGGATCGCCGTCGTCGCCAGGCCGGGGACCGCCAGCGGCAGGATGACTTTGCGGAACGCTGTGAACGGCGTGGCGCCATCCATGTACGCCGATTCCTCCAGCTCACGCGGAATCTCCTTGAAGAAGGACGTCAGCGTGTAGATCGCCAGCGGCAACGCGAACGTCAGCTTCGGGATGATGAGGCCGAGCAACGTGTCGTACAGCCCGATTTCGCGCCAGATGGAGAACATCGGGGCTGCGATGGCGATGGCCGGGAACGTGGTGACCGAGAGGATCAGCGTCAGGATCATCGCCTTGCGGCGCATCTTCAACCGCGCCAGCGCATAGGCGGCGAAGGATGCGAACACCAGCGCCACTGTTGTAGTCACGACGGCGATAATCACCGAGTTGCGCAAGGCCAGGAGGAACTCGGAGTTCTGAAAGACCACCAGATAGTTCTCCAGGGTCGGTTGGCTCGGGAAGAGCTCGCCTTGTGACAGGCTCGCGCCCTTCTTAAGGGAGGTGTTGACCAGCCAGTAGAAAGGGATGAGCGAGAAGCCCATGACCGCCACCACGAACACCCACACCATGGGGTGCAGTTTCGCCTCCCCACGCAAGCGACGACGTTTCGGTGCCTTGGCGCACGTGGCGAGTTCCGGCGTCGGGCGTTCTGCAGTCAGCGTGCTCATTGTTCCTCCTTCGCGACGTCGCGGATGTTGCCGCCGGCGAAGCGGACGTAGATGACCGAGACCACCATGACGGTGAGGAAGGTCAGGATGGACAGCGCCGACCCTTCGCCCACCAGCCGGTTTTCGCGCAGTTGGGTGTAGGCGAGCATGGACATGGATTCGGTGCCGTTGGCTCCGCGGGTGAGGACGAACGGCAGGTCGAAGACTCGTAGGGCGTCCATGGTGCGGAAGATCGCGGCGAGGACGATCGCCGGACGCAGGAGCGGCAGGGTGATGTTGACGAAGGTCTGCCATTTGCTGGCGCCGTCGAGTTCCGCGGCCTCGTACGTTTCGGCGGAGATGACCTGCAGGCCGGCCAGGATGATGAGCGCCGCGAAGGGCGTGGTCTTCCAGACGTCGGCCATGACGATCACGGCCATCGCATAGCCGTGCTCCCCGAGCCACACGACATCGCCGCCCGGCAGGCCCAGCGCGGAGAGGACGTTGGTGACCAGGCCCATATTGGGCTGGAACATCGTCTGCCATGTGATGGCGCTGACCACGGTGATGATCGCGTACGGCAGCAGCACCACGGTGCGCAGGACGGCGCGGCCCTTGAACGCGAGGTTGAGCAGGAGCGCCATGGCCGTTCCGAGGACGAGTTCCAGGGTGACGGAGAGGCCTGCGAAGAGGAAGGTCTGGCCGAATGCAGCCCACCACTCCCGGCTTGCGAGGGCGTTGATGTAGTTTTCCAGGCCAACAAAGCGGGACAGGCCGGCGGTGCGGACGCTGTACTGGTTCAGCGAGAGCCAGATCGCGTAGCCGATGGGGACCGCCGCAACCAGCGCCATGATGACCAGCGACGGCGCGGTCATGCGGAACGCGAGCTTGCGCTCGGCGCGGTCGCGGCCGCTTGTCTTCGCTGGGCCGCGGCTTGGCGAGACTGTTCTGAGGGCCATGGTTAGAAGCTCGCCTTGGCGGTGGTGATTTCGTCAGCCATCTTCTTCACGGCGTCCTCGGTGGAGGTGGTACCGGAGAGGACGGCGTAGACGTTCTTGTAGATCGCCTGGCTGATCTGCGGGTAGACCGGGGAGATCGGGCGCGGCTTGGCACCCTTCACCGAGGCGAGGAGTTCCGTGGCGAACGGCATCTTTTCTAGCACAGCCGCGTCAGAATAGGCAGCTTCGTTGACCGGGGCCTGCGAGTAGTCCATGGCCACGTGCTTCTGCCAGTCCGGCGTGGTGGCGAAGTCGATGAACGCGACAGCTCCGGCTTGGTTGGTGGAGTGCGCCGAAATGGCGAGGTTCCAGCCGCCGAGCACGCCGGAGGCCTTGCCGCCTTCCCATGCCGGCAGCGGCGCAACCGCGAAGCTGGACGCGAGCGGTGTTGCATTGAGCAGGCGGTAGACGTGCGGCCAGTTGCGCTGGTATCCGAAGTCGCCGGACTCGTAGGCGAGGCGTGCGGGGTCTTCGTTGTAGGTCAGGACGGCGCGGTCGGCTGAACCGTTCTTGAGTCCGTCGCTCATGAAGTTGAGGACGTCGCGGGTTTCCTGGGAGTCGATTTTGACGTCGCCCTGGTCGTTGAGGACTTCGCCGCCTGCGCTGTAGAGCATTTCGAGGAAGTTCACCGTGAGGCCTTCGTACTGCTTGCCTTGGTAGACGTAGCCGTTGCCGGGCGCCTTGGCGGCTTCCGCGTAGAGCTGCTGCCATGACTCGGGCTTGGCTACCTTGTCCTTCTGGTAGTAGATCAACCCGGCGTTGGTGAAGAACGGTGAGCCCCAGTACTTGTCCTGGTACTTGGTGGTTTCCACAGTGGAGGGAATGAGCCGGTCCTTGTTGGCTTCCACCAACTTGGTCTGGTCCAGCAGCCAGCCCTGGGAGGCGAACTCGGAGGTCCAGATGACGTCCGTAACGAAGAGGTCGCACTCCGTGGACTTACCCTCGAGCCGTTGCACGATCTGCGTGCGGGCTTCATCCGTGGTGGCGCCGATTTCGGTGTACTTGGCCGTGACCTTGCCGTTCGCCTTCGTGAACGCCTCCGCCGTGCCTTTGTAGATACCGCTCGCGTCCTTGACGCCGCAGATGTTCACGGCACCGCTGGCGTTAGCGCCCGACGCCGGGTCGGCAGCTGCTGCTTGCTCGGCACCTTGGGGTGCTGCTCCCCCGCCGCACGCGCTGAGGAGGAGGACGGCGGCTATTGCGGTTGCGGCTAGGGCTTTTCGGTTTGTTGCGGCTTTGTTCTGGAGCGGGAAAGTAGGTCGGTTCAAGTCCACAAGTGGCTCCTTTGGTGGCTGTGGGTGGGTGGCGTTCAGTGCGCGTTTGGGCTGTCCCGCGTGCTGAGGGTGGCTTCTTTGCCGGTGGTGCATATGGTTCGTGGAATCGATTCCAAATGTGTTTCGAAAAATCGGCCTATTGGCCGTGGAATCGATTCCAAAGTAGTGTGACAGGGACCACGGAGGGCTGTCAACCCTCTTTATTTGGTGGAGTCCCGGATGACGAGTTCGTGCGGGAGGAAGGTTCTCCCCTTGCGATGCGAGCCCTCGACGGTCATCCGCTCCAGGAGTTCAGCGAAGGCTACGCGGCCCATCTCGTAGGCGGGCTGGCGGACCGTGGTCAGTTCCGGGACGCACATCTCTGCTTGGGCGGAGTCATCGAAACCTGCTACGGCAATGTCTTCCGGAACCTTAAGGCCAGCGTCCGTGAGCTCGCGGACGCATCCCGCTGCGACTACGTCAGTGCCGCAGAAGACGGCGTCGGGGAGGTCATTTGCTTTGAGAAGCTTCTTAGCGAGCGTTCGGCCGGCGTGGAAGCCGAAGTTGCCTTCACCGAACAGGATCTGGTCCGGCTCCAAGCCCGCTTCCGTGAGGGCCTGGCGGAATCCTTCCTCGCGCAGCCGGCCTGAGCGGGCACCCCTGTGCGCGAGCATGGCCAGCTTCTTGGCGCCCGTGTCGATCAGATGTTTGGTGATGTCGTAGGCAGCCTGGCGGTCATCAATGGACACCCCGAATGCCGCCTCGGCGTCGACGATTTCACAGACCTGTACAACACTCATTTGCTCGGCGACGGTGTTGACTTCGTCGTCCGGCATCGTTGGCGAGAAGATGACAAGCCCATCCACGGAACCGTTGCGAAGCATGTCCACGAGCTGCTGTTCGCGATCCAGGTCCCCGTCCGTGGCTGCGATGAGGCTGACGTAGCCCGAATCCGCGGCGGCGTCACCCACACCCCGGAAGACTTCGCTGATCACGAGGGAGTCCAAGTTCTTGGCGAGGGCCAGGACACGCATGGTGCGGTCTCTTCGGAGATCTCTTGCTGATGCTAGCGGGCGGTAGCTGAGCTCCTTGATGGCGGCGTTGACCTTTTCTTTCGCCGAGGCGCTGACCGCCGAGCTCCCATTCAGGACGCGCGACACCGTCCCGACGGACACACCCGCCGTTCTAGCGACGTCCTGAACTGTCGCTCGAGCCATTCTTTCGTCCTTCCGCGAGCGATTCTGCGGCTTTTGCACAATTGCCGTGGCATGCCCAGCGACGCTCCTCAGCTTAGCCGGAGTATGGAAACCGAGCGTGCCTGACGATCAGTCGCAATTCGATGGCTGGCGCGATCAGTGCGAGCGGTCGTAGGTGAACCGACCTGTTGACGGGCTCGCCCCTCGTCAGAACAGCGACATCAAGAATGAACAAAGCTCCCAAAATCTCGCTGAGGGCGTGAACTCATCCACATTGAGAAAACTAAAATGAGACAGTTTGCTTGGACGTTGCAAAATCTTGGTACGGAGGCATACCGATTCATGAGCTTTGGAGAGGGTTCCTGTCAAAGGATCCACTAATGAGAGAGCCCGCACGTTCAACACGACATCCCTTGAGCAAGGTCTCGCGCCCGCTCCGGTCTGGGAAACATGCGGCGTGCACCCGCGCCCCACTCGAGGGGATTACCGTGTGTGGTGTTGACCCACCGCTCAAGGATCTCGATCTCAGCAAGGTAGTCGCGCCGTTGCCGAAATATGACCGCCGCCTGCCATGTGTGTACCAGGGCGCAGGAAAGGGGCCGGCTTGATCCCCTTCAGTCGCTTCAATGCACTCCATGAGTAAGACAAGTGCTTTGTCAGTTTGTCCACGGCGTTTGAGTGTTCGGATGGGTCGACCCAATGCGAAAAGTGTCGGCCCCGCACTCTGGCGGCCTGCGGTACCGCTGAAGGTCCGCGCCGTTCGTTCATAGAGTGTGCTCCTGACCGCTCGCTTCTGCCTACCCAGGGAGACTACCCTCAAAGTGAAATCGGTGAGTTCAGGCCGGCTTATTGCTCTATCGACTGATCGGATGCGCTCAGGTGCCTATGGAAGTGGGGTTTCCATCTACTATCAATTGTTCCCAGCGCGGTAAGCAATTCATCAGCCGACTCAGGTTTGTTGCGGCCCGTCGTCTTTATGGATTCACTTGCCAGCTCGTATAATTCCACTCTTGCCTCGGCGAACTCCATTCCATGAACGGACTGCAGTGATGGATGATGCCCGGATCTCCTTTTCAGGGTCTCCTCAGGGTCGCAGAGTATGGCGATCACCCCTTCGCGTCGATCATCTGCGAGCCACTGCTTGAGGGGCTGACCCGGTGTGTGTCCATCGAGGTTCTGTGTACCTGCACCAACTGCCACGACAAGGGGAAGTGCCTCGGTGTGTGAGTCCCAAAGCTCTAGTTCTTTCTCAACGGCTTCCCACTGGTCGTAGCGATCGCCGAGCACGTCATCCGAATCTAGAAATTTGATGACTCCCTTTTCAGCGAGTAATTTGCCAAGTGTTGTTTTGCCGGCCCCGCTTGGGCCCAACAGATAGAACGTCAAAAATACCCCTCGATTCGTCCAACCGTCTGGCTGAAAATATATCTAACCCACCCTTGAAGCCGCGTAAGAACCAGTCTCAACAGGAGCCGCGGATGAGTCGGCTGCTTCCGAGACAAGGCGCGTTCCTGGCTCAGGCCGCCTCGGGTAACCAAGCCAGTAGTCGCGATAGTCAGAGGCAAACCCCTCACGGAACCGGAGCATCTCGTTGGGCGGAGCGAAGACAGCACCTTGCATCAGATAGTTCGGCACGGCCAAGCTCGGCAACTTTGCCCACTCGAACGCCGAAGGCGAAGAGAAGCTAATCGTTCGTCCATTCGAAACCATTGTGGTCGTGGCAGCTCCCCAAGCGTTTATTTGGGATGAAGATATCGCGAACGTTCCACGGACACAGCCGATAGATTCAAGCTGGTCAAGGGCTACTCGAGCTTTCCGCAAAGCACTTTCCACTTCCCCCACGGTAGGTACTCTCTGTTTTGCATGGTGCAGACCGTTCCTTGCCGACATGATTCCGGAGTCGTTGAGTCCGCTTCCGACCTCAGCCAGAGCTTCCACAAGCCTCACTTGAGATTCAGGAAGGAGGTCCAGGAACGGGTGCAGATGCAGGAAGGGGAACTGCTGCAAATCAGTCTTCTTGGAATACTTGGGATACGAGCTCTCGTCCCGCCGGTGGCCCTCCGGACTCTCACGTAACCCTTTCAGGAGTCGAGAAAGTCGAAAGAAGCCTTCGACGATTGAACTCAGGACTGGTTCCTTGGAAAGACGGTTCAAATCTTCGTCGTGATCAACGGATGCATTCAAGGTGTCAATCGTGAAGTCCTGTGCCGTCGATTGCAGGTACACAAACGGGTCATCGCTGGCGTAATGATCGACCAAAAGCCCCCACGTGGCAAAGCATAGGGAGTCGAAAAGGAACCTCTCTAGGCAGACGAAATAGTCCGAAGAGGCAGCCCTTAGGCCTTCAGCTGTGCTCGCGAGGTCCACCGCGGCTGTCTTGGCAAGGCTCTCCAAGGAATGATGGAGTTGCCAGTATTCGTCCCTGAGATCGTTGGATTTCGGAAGTGGGAAGCCCAGTTTCCAAAGGATTGCATCGCGCAGAGCGGGGTCCCGCTGCTCGAGTGGTATGCCGAGATCCTTGCAGACGGAACTAGCATTCGACCGCCTGGACAGGACGAGAGTCTCTACGATGTCTTTGGGATGCGAAGTCCTTAGGAATTCCTCTAGACGTTCCCGGGCAGTATCACCACGAGTTCCCCTCAAAATCCAAGCAAGCTCGTCAATCTCATCGTTTGATTCATTATCGAATAGTGATCGTGCTAACGACGAGAGCCGCAGAAGTGGAAGGTCAGTGTCAGCGCTCACCGCTCGCGTACCGAGCCGGCTGAGTTGGGCCCTAAGCCTCCAGGCCCCGGACCGGACCCTACCGTTGACTCGAGGCCTCCGAATCTCATCGGCGGGTACTAGGATCACGCCCTCACGAACAGCCGAGTCGAGAACTGCAGCCAGAGTCTCATCATTGAGCATGAAGAGCAGTTGCAAGAGTTGAGCTCGATTCATGGCCGGAACAACATCCTTGAGCTTGCCTTCAAGACCCAATTCCGTCGTAGCTGTCTGGAGTTGTCCCTGAGTCGTCGACGCTGCGTGTGTAATGAGCGATCTGAGCTCAGGATCACTGAAAGCGTCACCAATCAAGTTACAGAGGGTTGCAGCGTTCTCGACCTCGTAGGGGTTGAACTCATCCTCGGTGAAATCGGAAACAAACCTGTTCCATTCGGAGGGGTGCTCGTTGATCTGATCCAGTATCTTCGTCAACGACGGACGCGACTTATTGACGCCTGCGTCCCCGCTGGTCGTTAATTGGACACGGTGGACAAGCCCACACGCCGTGTCGGCGCAGTGTTGCAGCGGGATCGAAGTAGTTGGCGAGAGCCTCCTCTTAAAGGAACGACGCTTGATTCCATAGGGACCAAACAGGTAAGGGCCCGCCTGAAACACTCCCTGGGGCGTCCCCTCAAGTAAACGTAAAGTGTCCTGATGTCCGAGGAAGTCCCGTTCCTCGGGAAACAGATCAGACGCACGATCGTACAACTCGCGGCCGAAAATGAAAGGAAAACGCAGAGCGCCCGCCTCAATTTCAGAAGAAATAGCACTGGCCAGGAGGTCCAAGTCGATCTTTTCGATATCCACTAGAGGCTCGACGTGGACGAGCCCCAGTAGAGTCAAAACGTTGGCATCTTTTGCATTGACCTTCTCCCGAGTGGTGAGCTGCGACCGAACTCTTGTCCCGACGGGAGTCAGCACAATGGCAGCGTTCAACACCTCAGAGGGTTTGTATGACTTTTCAATGATGCATTCACGAAGAATGCTGATCAACGAAAGCAGGTCAAGCAACTTCTCCCGCCATGCTTTGTCCGGATACCGCTCAGCGAGCTCATACCGATTAAGTCGAGCAACCTCCGACAACCCAAAACCCCCATATCAGATACATGTAAATACACGTTACCTCCCATTTGGTCACTCTCCGGATCATGGGTCCTTATGACACGCCAAGCCAGTCCGCTGGCCTAATCGGCAAAGGCATCATCTTTGACCTTGAGAGTTCGAGTCCGCTATATCTTCAGTAGCAAGACATAGAGTCCACACGGAATGAGGCACCCTGACCTGATAGATCGGTGAAGTCGAGCTGAGCCTGTTCGCCCGGGGCCAGTGCACCTGTTGTACGTGCACCGTTGTGCACAGACACACCGCTGGCCGAGATGAACGACGCTCGAACGCCGATCCCTCGTGGACATCCCCCGGCTTTGTTGTTCGTCACGACCATGTAGGTACACCCGTACCGAGTGGATGGGCAGAGGTAATTTTCATTTGGTGTGGCGAAGTAGAGGTAGTCCGACACGTATGTCCAACCTTGTTTCTCCATGGCTATCCGATCTGCTTTGGCCCTTTCCGCCTCAGCCTTGGCGAGTGACGCGGCGGCCTCCCTCTGGGCCCGCGCTCTATTGGCAGCTTCTGCTGCGGCTGACTGGCTTGCTGCTGCCCTGGATGACGCGGCAGTACTGGCTCGTGATTCCTGTGCCGCGGAGGCGGAACCTTGAATGCCGAAAAAGATGAACGCCCCAAGCACAGAGGCGATAGCCAGTGATCCAATGACGATTAACGTGATGATCAGGGCCCTGGGAGTGCTGGGAGGTTGTGGCGCAGATGGCATGTCGGGATAGGGATAAGTCATTTGGAGGTGCCCCCAGTTTGAACGGTGATTTGGCTGAATTCTAGCTGCTGGTCGGGATGCACCCTTCTACATCGGCGTAAACAGTGTCCGATTGCAGCGAACGGAAGCGCTGTCAACCACACCAGCACACGGACCCCGCAGTCGAGGGAGAAGCATTTTTGAAAAAGCCAGCGTAGCGCGCCTGCGCCTATATACAGTGAAGCCATGGGGAATTTTCAGGGTTTAAGTGTCAGTTCAATTGCAGTGGCTCTTCTACTCGCCGGCTGTGCCACGCCGGCTGATGTGAACTCCTCGGCATCCGCGGGTGCTACTTGGCGCACCTCCTCGCCCTCATCCAGCCCACTAATCACGCTCACCGGAACTGAGAGAGTGACGAAGGCAGAGGCAGCCGCAAAGGCTGAGCTGCCCGACGCGCCCATATGGGAAGGTATGACCTTTGCAGGCGTCGTGGTCAACGAAACTGAAGTCTGCGTCGACCGCACCTGGGCGCCCGGCGGAGGAATCGATAAGAAAGGTGGCAGCGCCGGATACGTCATTGTGAGCTTCCCAGATGAAACAGTGGGCTCGCCCGAGACCGGCCTGTGTGCCGAATATGCGTCGAAGGACCCCAAACAACCGACCACGGTCAATGTCCCGGATGAGCTGGTCAATAATCCTGGACTGCTCGTCAGCACCAAATTTGGCGATAAATGGCCCCTGACGGTGACCTACGTCGTCGCGCGTTGTGAACGGATCACGGTGTCAGGACGTTCGCTGCAGGTAGCGACGTTAGAAGCGCCGGATGGCAAGAAATACGCAGCCAACGGCACTGCAAAGGACCACGGCGGATATCCAGGAGCAGAGCCGATCTGGGCACCAGATCCCATCGCCCCCGGTCTCAGAATCGATCTCTCCCCCGTCACCGACGCTGCCCTCAAACTCTGCGGCTGAGCGTGTGGTGCCTGAGCCTATGATCACGCCCTAGTAATGTTTCGGGCATTCAGGGCACCTCTTATATCGGTGTGCACAGTCTTCCTGCATTCCGTATGTTCCCATAACCGAGCCTCTCGAACAGCTAGAAATACTTTTGGCCATCAGGGAGCGAAGGTCTACGTCGTCTCACCGCGTCCAACTAGTTTTCTCAACTGCTTGGGTTTCAACCGCATCCTCGTTATCCCGTGTCCCGTCTCGGCTTCTATGTGCACGACCTTCTTACTGTCCAGCGAGGCACCGAGATAGGTGGAAACCTCGCTCATCAGCATCAGTACCTGGGCCTTCTGTCCTGCTGCCAGGGTTGCTGGGAATTGCGTATCGCGAACAGTGGGATTAATGCTCGACAGGGCAGAACCGTCTGCGAGTACTAAACGCAGGGACTGCAGAACAGTGGCTCCGGATCTGCCTTGGTTCGTAGCCTCAAGATAGAGGAACATCTTGTCGTCCTGCCCGGCACCGAACAGATACCCACGAACAGCGCGCAGCCGGAGCCTGGCATCATCTCGAAACCGGAACCACAAGGTTGCTCCCAGCGAGCCAAGGGAGATAACGATCGCGAGGACAGGAAGCGCTGCAGACCACCAGGACTGGCCGACGACTTCCACTTGTATGACATCCATGCTCATAACCCAACCCTAGAGGCTGCTTCTTATTCACATAAACCACTATTTCTGTCTCTCATTGGTCGTTTCTCGAAGTTCGGGCAAAAGACGTCGTTCGCCCTTGATATGGTGAACGAAAATTCAGTGAAAGGTTAGTAATGGGGCGTCGTCGGGGATTCTTTGCGGAAATGCAACATCAGGCACGGCTGGCTGAACAGCGACAGCGGGCCGCGGTCCGTGAGCAGGCGGCAGCGGCCCGGCGCGCAGAGCAGGCCCTCAGGGCGGAACACCGGGCAACTGCCGCGTTCCAACGGGCTTCGGAGGCTGAACGGAAACGTTTGGAGAAGGAAGCTGCCGATGCCCACATCGCTGCCAAACAGGCTGAAGTCGAGCAACTGAATGCCGAGCTTTTTGCGTT
The DNA here is from genome assembly GCF_049315185.1 of Paenarthrobacter sp. C1. Taxonomy (NCBI): domain Bacteria; kingdom Bacillati; phylum Actinomycetota; class Actinomycetes; order Micrococcales; family Micrococcaceae; genus Paenarthrobacter; species Paenarthrobacter sp. C1. The sequence goes on from NZ_CP186052.1 coordinate 4,024,149, forward strand.
GTACGACCAAGTCGATTCTCTTCTGGAGGCAACTCTCGACGTTGACGACTACGTAGATCTTGAATCACTGCGGCAGACGGCCAAGCATCCTCCTTTTGATCGCTCACTCGAGGTTCCGACGCCTCCGCCCGTTGTGCTCTTGGATCCCGAAGAGCCGGCGTTTCGGCCTCCTGCTCCCCCGACCGGATTGTTTGGCCGGAAGAAGAAGCTGGCTGAAGCGCAGGCACAGGCTGAAGCGGAATACGCAGCTGCCCGTGGTGCTTGGGAGGTAGAGATGAAGCAGCTGCCCGAGCGCCGTCGTCAACTCGCGGAGCGTCACGCGGCAGCCGAGACGAAAAGGCAGGAGCAACTTGCGCAGGCGCGCAAGTTCTACGAAGCCGAGTGCGCCGCTCGCGAATCGGAAGTCGCCGAACACAATGCCTCCCTGGATCAATTGATCGCGGGCTTGGGTTATGGTGTCGTCGACGCAGTGCAAGAGTACGTTGGAATCGTGCTCGCCAACTCTGTGTACCCCGAGGCTTTCGAGGTGGAGCACGAATCCGAGTTCAATCCTGCAACTGCCGAACTTGCCTTGCGAACGCTCGTGCCGGGCCCGGACAGTGTCCCAACGATCAAGTCCTACAAGTACGTCAAAGCAGCGGATGAAATCACGCCCGTTGCGTTGTCTCAGAAGGACTCAAAGGACCGGTATGCCGGCGCTGTGCACCAGGTCGCGTTGCGTACTCTGCACGAGGTTTTTGAAGCCGACCGGCGCGGATTGATCCAGAGCATCTCACTGGAAGTGGGAACGAATACCATCAACCCGGCGACGGGCCGTGACACCTACATTCCCTTCGTTGCCGTAGCTGTCCCACGTGACGTCTTCGCCGACATTGACCTTTCAGCCGTCGTACCGTCCGCCACGCTTGAGCATCTTGGGGCTTCAGTCTCGAAGAATCCGCTGGGTCTGGTTCCTGCCAATGTCTCTGGAGTACGTACTTCCTGATGTCGGCTGAGCAAACAATGATTTTCAATCCCCCGCCCGGGTGGCCCAAGCCGCCGCTTTCGTGGCGCCCTCCGGCCGGATGGACGCCCGATCCAGCCTGGCCGGCCCCACCCGAGGGCTGGCAATTGTGGCTACCCGCCAATCCTGATAGGAATGACCTGACTCCAACGCCGGCAGCGGCGGTCGAGAGGCAAGACCAACCGGTCGTTCCCCCCTCCGGCGGTCAGTCTTCCGAATCAGCCAGGATCGCTTTCCTCGAGGCAGAGAACAGCCTTTTGAAGCAACGTCTTGAACAGACCCCGGCTGCCGCAGCGTCGTATGTTGAACTCAACGACGGACTGGTACTTCAAGAGGTCGGGATCTACCGCTACCATCACCCGCTTGAGAACGCAGCCTCCTATCGTGACCGATTAGGTGAGATCGAAACACGCATCGCGGACCTGGTTCGGGCCGGTGGCGCCATCATCAAGTCCAACATGTTCACCTTTGACAACTCCTTGGCCAAGGGCAGACGGATGACCGAGGACTTGGCGAAACTCATGCTTAGGGCATACAACGCCGAAGCAGACAACAGCATCAGGTCACTCAAACTCGGCAACGTCATCACGGCGAAACGGCGTCTGGAAGCGTCACGAGTGGCCATCGCCAAGCTCGGCTCGCTCATGGAAATGCACATCAGCGATGAATTCCATGACCTCCGACTCGAAGAGATTGAGCTTACGGCCGACTGGCTGATGAAGAAGCAGGAAGAAAAAGAAGCCCAACGTGAAGAGCGCGCACGCCTGCGTGAAGAACAACGCGTCGAAAGGGAACTCGCCGAGGAACGCTCCCGGCTGGACAAGGAACGTTCACACCTTCTCAATGCCCTTGCGGCCCTCGGCGCCTCCGGCCAACACGACGAAGAACTGGAACAGCGTCTAAGAGAAGTCGACGAGGCCATCGCGCAGAACGACTTCCGTGCGGCCAATATCAGGGCCGGGTACATCTATGTGATCTCCAACCGCGGTGCCTTCGGCGAGGGGGTTGTGAAGATCGGTCTAACACGCAGGCTGGAGCCGGAACAACGCGTAGCCGAACTCAGTGGCGCATCCGTCCCCTTCCGATTCGACATCCACACCCTGTACTTCTCCGAAGATGCAGTCACCCTTGAGAACGAACTTCACAAGCACTTCGCCGCCCGTGCCCTGAACCAGTCCAACCTCCGAAAAGAGTTCTTCTTCGCTACACCAGGCGAGGTACGTGATGTCCTGGAGCATAAGATCGGCAACCTGCTCGAATTCACAGAGCATGCTGACGCAACCGAATATTTCCAGTCTGTCAGTTACTGGCCCCAACGAGGCAATAACCAACTCACCGAACAGAACTGAGTGCTACCTCATGGCCAACGCAGCACTTTCAAAAGGCCGATAACAACGCATATGTCGTGTAGGAGCCGGGGCACCTCAGCAGATGGATCAGCGCGACGGGCCTCAAGCAGGGCTGGCGGGTGGAGTTTCTTGGTCGCGTGCGTCGTAGGCCGATGCCCAGGGCAAGGCAAGGCTCACCAGTCCCGTGCGGCATCTACTCCCGACAAAAGGGCCAGCCGCTCGGCCGCGAGGGAACGACCCAACTCCAATTCAGACTCAGCCATGACCTTGTCGAGCGCATCGAACAATTCCTCGCGCTCCTCTGTCTCAATGAAGGGGGACCGTCCGTCGAGGCGATTGAAGGCGCTGGCGTAATCATGCCCAACGTCCTCCAATCGTCCCAAGGTGGACTCGTCGGACTCGCCTGAGAGCGCTGCGAGCACCTCGCTTCGTGTTTTCTTGAATTGCGCCACAGCTTTCTTGAAGCGACCAGAACTTATGTGTTCGCGTCCATCCCAGTCGCGAAGCGGGTTCTCAAGATTCTCTTGCACCCACTCAGGCTTGCGTGCCTTGGTGATGCTGACGCTTGTGCCGTTAGCCGCTTCTGTCCGCCACCGACTCCGCATCGCGGAGGCGTACTCGTGAGGCACGCTGTCTAGGTAAAGATACTCGAGGTTGGGAACTTCGATAGGAAGTAAACAGTCGGCCTTCGTCATGCCGAATAGGCCGGAGATAAGGAGGTCGCGGAGCCGGCCGAGCCGGCTAAGCATTCCGGCGTTCCTGAGCTGCCCGAGGTTGCCGCCGAGAACTAGACTCTTAAGGTTGGGAAAAGTCGATGCTATCCGCAGGCAGTCCGCTTCGGACAGGCCGGTCACTCTAAGGCTGCGCACTCCATCTTGAACAGGTGCGCCTTCGACTAGAGCATGATCCAGCTGCCCTGGCGTCAGTTCGAGTTTCCCTGGTTCCTTCCAATCGTGCTCGCCCCGGTCCCAAGCACGTTGAAGGGCAAACTGATACCCTGCTCGCCAACTGCTGGTGTAACTATTCGAGGGTTGGTCATGGATCAGTGGCAGGCTACCGATGACGCGAAAGCTCCGGGGAAGCACCCAGTCACAGTTGACGTGCGATAACCGGCCATTCCACGAATTGTGCGTCAATACGAGCGGCTCAATAGCATCCAAGTCATCTATTGATAGCGGTTGCGGACCTGACCAATTCAGGTCAAGCACACCAACCTTTTTCCAACCAGGATCGATAGTAGTGATTTGGGCCGCCACCCATTCACCAAGGAGATCGTTCGGACCAACGACGATGTCTCCGACTCCCAGTGGGCGCGGTGGGCCGCCTGTTGTTGTTTCTGACACAACGCCAATCCTACGGACCACCTTGGCGCGGAGTAGGTATACGGAGTCCACACTGGCCCACTCTTCGCCGAACATTCAACCCGTAATCGTGCAACGGCTCTTTGCACGATTAGTGCGAAGTCCAGCCCTGCAGTGCGGCTACCGGCCCTGGGCACCACACGGCTCTGGTATCCCAAACACCCACCCCCTTGACTCACACCTCCACCTTCCCTAAACTTTTCATAAAGCAGAATCTAAATTCCACAAAGCGGAATCTGAAGCCGAGTACCAAGGCATCAGCCAAGCAACGGAAGATAGATCCCAGCCCCTCCTCGGAAGGACCTACGATGACGTACACAGTGAACTGCTCCATCCTCCTGACGGAGCTGCCCTTGCTCGAGCGCCCCGCCGCCGCGAAGGCAGCCGGTTTTGACGCCGTCGAGTTCTGGTGGCCCTTCGAAACCTCCGTCCCCAGCGACGCGCAAGTAACCGAGTTCGAAACAGCCATCAAGGACGCAGGCGTTCAGCTCACGGGCCTCAACTTCAACGCAGGCAACATGCCTGCCGGCGACCGCGGCCTGGTTTCCTGGAAGGGACGTTGCTCCGAGTTCAAGGACAACATCGACGTCGTAGCCGGCATCGGTGAGCACCTGGGCTGCAAGGCCTTCAACGCCCTCTACGGCAACCGCCAGGACGAGTTCACCCCTGAAGAGCAGGACGAACTCGCCGCCAAGAACCTCGCCGCAGCAGCTGCCGGCGTCGCACGTATTGGCGGAACTGTCCTCCTCGAGCCGGTGAGCGGCGCACCCAAGTACCCGCTCCTCACCGCCGAAGACGCACTGAAGGTCATCGCCCGCGTCAAGGCAGAGTCCGGCGCACAGAATATCAAGCTCCTCGCCGACTTCTACCACCTGGCAGTCAACGGCGACGACGTCGAATCCGTCATCGAGAACCACGCCAAGGACTTCGGCCACATCCAGATCGCCGACAACCCCGGCCGCGGCGCACCCGGCACCGGCAACCTCCCCCTCGGCGAGTGGATCGCCCGCAGCCGCGAACTCGGCTACGAGGGCTACATCGGTTTGGAATACAAGGAACCGCAGGAGACGGCTTTCAGCTGGGCCATCCGCCAGCGCGCCAACGCCAACTAAGCACCCGGCTCAACAAGCACACCTGAGCTAAAAAGACTTTCAGAAAGAGAACCACAATGAGCAACGTTGCAGTCATCGGCCTCGGAATCATGGGCCTCCCCATGGCCATCAACCTCGTCAAGGCCGGCCACACGGTCACCGGTTTCAACCGCAGCCAGGACAAGATCGACAAGCTCGTCTCCGAAGGCGGCCAGGGTGCCACCAGCATCGCGGACGCAGTCAAAGACGCCGACGTCGTCATCACCATGGTCCCGGACTCCCCCGATGTTGAGGGCGTAGTCAGCGGCAAGGACGGCGTCTTCGCCAACGCGAAGAAGGGCACCATCTGGATCGACGCCTCCAGCATCCGCCCGGACGTCGCCAAGCGCCTCTCGGACGACGCAGTAGCAGCAGGCATCCGCCCGCTCGACGCTCCCGTCTCCGGTGGTGAGCAGGGCGCCATCGACGCCGTCCTGTCCATCATGGTCGGCGGCGAAGCAGCTGATTTCGAAGCAGCGCAGGATGTCCTCAACGCAGTGGGCAAGACCATCGTCCACGTCGGCCCGTCCGGCTCCGGCCAGACCGTCAAGGCAGCCAACCAGCTGATCGTGGCCGTCAACATCCAGGTCCTCGGCGAGGCCATCGCCTTCCTTGAGGCCTACGGCGTAGACACCGACGCAGCACTGAAGGTCTTGGGCGGCGGCTTGGCCGGCTCCAAGGTCCTCGACCAGAAGGGTCAGAAGATGCTCGACCGCAACTTCGACCCCGGCTTCCGCCTGGCCCTCCACCACAAGGACCTCGGCATCGTCACCTCCGCAGCCCGCGAAGCCAACGTCTCCGTCCCGCTCGGCGCCGTCGTCGCCCAGCTCGTCGCCGCAACCGTCAACCAGGGCGACGGCGGCCTCGACCACTCGGGCCTCTTCAAGCAGGTCCTCCAGCTCAGCGGCCGGAAGTAACCAGCCCCCACGGCAAAAGAGTTTGTGTACAGCTTACGCACGGAAAGCACCTTCTAGAAGGCGTTATCTGTACACAAACTCGCTTCAGCACACCCAAAAACAGACTTCAAGGAGTACACCATGGCTAAGATGCGCACCGTTGACGCGGCAGTCGCCATCCTGGAAAAGGAAGGCGCCACCGAGGCTTTCGGCCTGCCAGGCGCAGCGATCAACCCCTTCTATTCAGCAATGCGTGCCCACGGCGGCATCCGCCACACGCTGGCCCGCCACGTTGAAGGCGCCAGCCACATGGCTGACGGCTACAGCCGCGCAGCTGATGGCAACATCGGCATCTGCATCGGCACGTCCGGCCCCGCTGGCACGGACATGATCACCGGACTGTACGCAGCCCAGGCTGACTCGATCCCGATCCTCTGCATCACCGGCCAGGCACCCGTTGCCAAGCTGCACAAGGAAGACTTCCAGGCCGTGGACATCGAGTCCATCGCCAAGCCGTTGACCAAGTTCGCCATGACCATCCTGGAGCCGGGCCAGGTTCCCGGCGCGTTCCAGAAGGCGTTCCAGTTGATGCGTTCGGGTCGTCCGGGCCCGGTTCTGTTGGACCTGCCCATCGATGTTCAGATGGCCGAGATCGAGTTCGACATCGATGCCTACGAGCCCCTGCCGGTGGAGAAGCCCAAGGCTTCCCGCAAGCAGCTGGAAAAGGCACTGGACCTGTTGACCGCAGCCCAGCACCCGCTGATCGTTGCCGGTGGCGGCATCATCAACGCCGGCGCTTCCGCCCAGCTGGTTGAACTGGCCGAGATCCTGAACGTTCCCGTAATCCCCACGCTGATGGGCTGGGGCGCCATCCCGGACGACCACCAGCTGATGGCCGGCATGGTTGGCCTGCAGACCTCGCACCGCTACGGCAACGAGACCTTCCTGCAGAGCGACTTCGTGATCGGCATCGGCAACCGTTGGGCCAACCGCCACACCGGCGGCCTGGACACCTACACGGCCGGCCGTAAGTTCGTGCACATCGACATCGAGCCGACGCAGATCGGTCGCGTGTTCTCGCCGGACTTGGGCATTGCGTCCGACGCCGGTGCGGCGCTGGACGGTCTGTTGGAGCTGGCCCGCGAACGCCAGGCAGCCAAGACCCTGCCGGACTACTCGGGTTGGGTTGCCGAGTGCCAGGAGCGCAAGGGTTCCCTGCACCGCAAGACCAACTTCGACAACGTGCCCATCAAGCCGCAGCGCGTGTACCAGGAGATGAACAAGGCCTTCGGCCGCGACACCACCTACGTGTCCACCATTGGCCTGTCGCAGATCGCCGGCGCACAGATGCTGCACGTGTTCGGTGCCCGCAAGTGGATCAACGCAGGCCAGGCCGGCCCGCTGGGTTGGACCGCTCCGGCAGCTCTCGGTGTAGTGAGGGGCACCCCGGATGCCACCGTTGTTGCCCTGTCCGGCGACTACGACTTCCAGTTCATGATCGAGGAACTGGCCGTCGGCGCACAGTTCAACCTGCCGTACATCCACGTTGTGGTGAACAACAGCTACCTGGGCCTGATCCGTCAGAGCCAGCGCGGCTTCAACATGGAACAGAACGTTTCCCTGGCTTTCGAAAACATCAACAGCCCGGAGACAAACGGCTACGGCGTTGACCACATCAAGGTTGCCGAGGGCTTGGGCGTCAAGGCCATCCGCGTTGAGGATCCCAACGATCTGCCCGCCGCTTTCGACAAGGCCAAGGCACTGATGGGCGAGTTCAAGGTTCCCGTGGTTGTTGAAGTGATCCTGGAAAAGATCACCAACATCTCCATGGGCGTTGAGATCAACGGCGTGAACGAGTTCGAAGAGCTGGCAGAGACCGCGGCGGACGCACCCACCGCGATTCTGGCCAAAGCGTAAGTAAGTAAAGGAAGGAGGCACCGGAATGCGTGTTGTCATCGCCCCGGACAAATTCAAGGGCTCGCTGTCCGCGCCCGACGTCGCCGAGCACCTGGCAACAGGCCTGCTGGCCGGCTTCGGCCACGGCATTGAAGCGACACGCATTCCGGTGGCCGACGGCGGCGAAGGAACCATCGACGCCGCCATCGGCTCCGGCTTCACCCGCCGGACCACCACCGTCACCGGCCCGCTCGGCGAGCCGGTGAAGGCCGACTTCGCGGTGCGGGACCAGGAAGCTGTCATCGAAATGGCGGCAGCTTCCGGTCTCGCCCTCCTCCCGGCCGGCCCCACCTCGCAGACGGCCAAGCAAGCCACCAGCATCGGCACGGGCGAACTCATCCGGGCCGCGCTGGACCTCGGCTGCCGCAAGATCATCCTGGGTGTGGGCGGCAGCGCCAACACCGACGCCGGCGCGGGTGTCCTCCAGGGCCTGGGCGCCGTCTTCCTGGACAAGGACGGCAACGAGCTCCCCGGCGGCGGTGCCGCTCTCGCGGACATCGACACAATCGACTTCTCCAACTTCGACGTCCGCGTTGAGGCAACGGAGTTCGTGTTGGCGTCCGACGTCGACAATCCCCTTTTGGGGGCCAGCGGAGCCCCAGCCATCTTCGGTCCGCAAAAAGGCGCGACGCCGGACGACGTCACCGAACTGGATGCCGCGGCAAGCCACTTCGTCGACGTCCTCGCAGCCACCACCGGACACCATGCCAAGTACGCCGCCAAGGCAGAAGGCGCTGGAGCCGCAGGCGGCGTTGGCTACATTGCCATCGCGGCACTGAAGGCAGAGCGGCGGCCGGGTATCGACGTCGTGCTTGAATTCACTGAACTCGAGCGCAGGCTCAAGGGCGCCGACCTGGTAATCACCGGAGAAGGCAGCCTGGACGAGCAAAGCCTGCTCGGCAAGACGCCCATGGGTGTCTCGCGGGCGGCACAAAGGGCCGGGGTTCCCGTGATCGCAGTGTGCGGCCGGAGTACCCTGAGCCGGGAACAACTCACGGATGCCGGCTTCCACACGGTCCACGCACTGACCGATCTGGAAAAAGATGTCCAAAAATGTATCGCTGAAGCAGGTCCGTTGCTTGAACAATTAGGGAAGCACATAGGCGTGTACCTGGCGGAACGGACCGAAAACAAGGAGTACCTCAATGTCTGAAGCAATCGGCGCCTATGACCTCGTTATCCGGGGCCAGCGCATCCTGACCACCGCCGGCCTCGCAGCCCGCGAAGTTGGCATCCGCGACGGCGTCATCGTCGCCATCGAACCCCTGGGCAACGGCCTGACGGGCAACGAGGTCATCGAACTCGCAGACGACGAAACCCTCATCCCCGGCCTGGTGGACACCCACGTCCACGTCAACGAGCCCGGCCGCACCGAGTGGGAAGGCTTCGCCTCCGCCACCCGTGCCGCAGCCGCCGGTGGCGTGACCACCATCATCGACATGCCGCTGAACAGCATCCCGCCCACCACCACCGTGGACGGCCTGGAACAGAAGCGCGTTGTCGCCAAGGACCAGGCGTTCGTGGACGTCGGATTCTGGGGCGGTGCCATCCCCGGCAACAAGGGCGACCTCCGCCCGCTGCACGACGAAGGCGTCTTCGGCTTCAAGTGCTTCCTCCTGCACTCCGGCGTGGACGAGTTCCCGCACCTGGACGCGGACGAGATGGAAGAGGACATGAAGGAACTCAAGTCCTTCGACTCCCTCATGATCGTCCACGCCGAGGACTCCCACGCGATCGACCGCGCCCCGCACCCGGGCGGCGACCACTACGAGACCTTCCTGGCCTCCCGTCCCCGCGGTGCCGAGAACAAGGCCATCGCCGAGGTCATCGAACGTGCCCGCTGGACCGGCGCCCGCGCCCACATCCTGCACCTCTCCTCCTCCGACGCGCTGCCGATGATCGCTTCGGCAAAGCGCGACGGCGTCAACCTCACCGTTGAGACCTGCCCGCACTACCTGACGCTCATGGCCGAAGAAATCCCCGACGGCGCCACGGCCTACAAGTGCTGCCCGCCCATCCGCGAGGCCTCCAACCGCGAGCTCCTCTGGAAGGGCCTGCAGGACGGCACCATCGACTGCATCGTCTCGGACCACTCCCCCTCCACACTGGATCTGAAGGACCTGGAAAACGGCGACTTCGCAGTGGCCTGGGGCGGCGTTTCCTCCCTCCAGCTGGGCCTGTCCCTGATCTGGACCGAAGCGCGCCACCGCGGCATCCCGCTGGAACAGGTCGTCTCGTGGATGGCCGAGAAGCCCGCGGCCCTGGCCCGCCTGCACAACAAGGGCCAGCTCGCCCTGGGCTACGACGCCGACTTCTCCATCTTCGCCCCGGACGAGGCCTTCGTTGTAGACGTCACCAAGCTCAAGCACAAGAACCCGATCACGCCGTACGACGGCCGTCCGCTGGCCGGCGTCGTCCGCAAGACCTACCTGCGCGGCACCCCGATCGACGGCCAGAACCCCGGCGGCAAGCTGCTCCGCCGCGGCAACGTTTAGGGTCCAGCGCCATGGCAGTCAATGCCTACGGGCCGCCCCCGTCGCGCGGTTCTTCCGCGCGGCGGCCCGGCTTGAACGCGCGCGGCCTGGCACTTTGGGTCAACCCGGCCGAGGGCGACGAGATCGATCCTGAGGTCTGGGAGCGGGCAGCACGACTGGTGCTGGCCCGCGCCATGAAACTTGCCCCGGAGGCGGAAGTCCGCATCTGGCCCGCCATCGGGGCACAGCACTCCGGCGTCGGCGACACTTCCTGGGGCGGCACTCCGCAGGAAGCCGCCGACGCCGGTACCACCCCTGGAGGGGCGAGCGCCCTTTCGCTCGCCGATGCCCTCGCCGAGGCCCGTTCCACGACAGGTCCCGACGGCGGCGACGGCGCCTCAGCGGGCGGCAGCACCGCCGTCGAGCCCGTAACGTTGGCGAGCCGCCGCAGCCAACTTGCGGTGGACCTCGCCGCTGAAGTAGTCCTCTTGGACGGCGAGCCCGTGGCCTTTACTGGCATGGAATACAAGCTGCTCCGCTACCTCGTGGTGAACTGCTCACGGGCCATCAGTCGTGAAGAATTGCAACGTTTCCTGGAGTCATTTGACCTTCCCGGCGCGGCATTTCGCTCGATCGACGTTTATGTTGGAAGGGTGCGGCGGAAGCTAGGCTCCGCCCGACACACCGTCGCCACCGTCCGTGGTGGCGGCTACCAGTTCGTGCCAGGGCCCTATGCCACAGTGCGCGGACCTGCGGAATACAGCATCTAACTTCGCTGTTCTGTCTTCTAGACAATCCGTTTTTTGAATGACCAATGCCGGCCGTTTGCCGGTGAAACGTAAAGGATCGCCATGACCCAGAAACTCCTCGTCGGAACGCAAGCACCTGACTTTGCGCTGCTCGACGCCGACGGCACCAAGGTCTCGCTGTCCGACTACCGCGGACGCAACGTCATTGTGTACTTCTACCCGAAGGCAGCCACCCCCGGCTGCACCACCGAGGCCTGCGACTTCCGCGACAACCTCGCCAGCCTGCAGGGCAACGGCTACGACGTCATCGGGATCTCCCCGGACGGCCCCGAGGCCCTCGCCAAGTTCACCGGCGAATTGGCCCTGACCTTCCCGCTGCTCTCCGACGAAGACCACAAGGTTGCACTGGCCTACGGCGCCTGGGGCGAGAAGCTGGTTGACGGCGAAATCGTCGAAGGCCTGGTCCGCTCCACCGTTGTCCTCGACGGCGAAGGCACCGTGAAGCTCACCCAGTACCAGGTTTCTGCGCAGGGCCACGTCCAGGCGCTCAAGGAAGAGCTGGGCGTCTAACCCTCGCTCACATCCCGCGCGCTTCAACCCGACGCTCGCTCACATCCCGCGCGCTTGAGCGAAACCCTCGGGCAGATAACTGAACAAATCCTGTAACGCCCGCTCACCCATATGAGCGGGCGTTACATATGTCATGACTAAACGTGACAAATACCCAGCATCATTAGTTAATGGAGCCATGGTCTCAACCTCGCCCCCTCGCCATGCTGTCGTCGTCGAAGATGACGCCGACATCCGCGGCCTCCTCGTACTCGTCCTCGAGCAGCTCGACTTCGTGGTGACCGAGGCACCCGACGGTCTTTCCGGCGTCGAGGCCGTCCGCAGGACCAACGCCGAACTGGTGACCCTGGACATCAACCTCCCCGACATCGACGGCATGGAGGTTTGCCGCCGCCTCCGCGAATTCTCGGATGCCTACGTCCTGATGCTCACCGCCCGGGCCGACGAAATTGACCGCCTCAACGGCCTGGACACCGGCGCGGATGACTACATCAACAAGCCCTTCAGCCCCAAAGAACTCCAAGCCCGCATCCGCGCGCTGTTCCGTCGGGCCCGCACACCCGCTGCTCCCGCCGAAGACACGCGGCAAAGCGACGAACTCGAGCGCGCGGCAGTTGTGCAGCAAAGCCTCCTCCCGCGCGAAACAGTCCGACTGGACGGATACGACGTCGCCGGCGCCTTCCGTCCGACGCGCAGCGTTGGCGGGGACTTCTACGACTGGTACCAGACCCGCGACGGCATGCACCTGACCTTCGCCGACGCCATGGGCAAGGGAATGGGCGCCGCCCTGATCGCAGCCACCGTCCGTGCCGTGATGCGGTCCGTCGCTGACACGCCCGCCATTGATGACGCCTTCGGTTCCGCCAGCCTCACCATCGCCGCCGACCTCGACCAGTCAGGCTCGTTCGCCACGATGTTCCACGCCCGGCTGGACAGCGCGTCCGGAAAGCTCAGCTATATCGACGCCGGCCACGGACTCGCGCTGCACATTCCGGCTGAGGGGGCGGCACAGAGGCTCATCTCCGCCGGTCCGCCCGTCGGCATCCTGGACGGACAGCACTGGCCGGCTTCGGAGCTGGACCTGGAGCCGGGAGATTCCCTGGTGATCGTCAGCGATGGTGTGCTGGACGCCCACGACTCCCTGGAGGACTTCCTGCGGAACGTCGAGAAAGCCGCGCGTACCGGGACTACCTCGGACGAAGTGTGCGCCGCCCTGCTGGAGCTGGCACCCGCGGCAACAGCCGAAGACGACGTGACCGCCGTCGTCGTCCGCCGCAGACCTGACGCTACGCACTAAAGCCGCAAAAGGGGGGGAATGTGACACGATTCTGGACTCGGTTGATCGTTGTCCTGACAGTGATTCTGGGCGTCAACTATGTGGCGTGGCGCTGGATGGCGTCGCTCAACTGGGATGCGTGGTGGATCGCCGTCCCGCTGGTGATTGCGGAGACGTACAGCCTGATTGACGTGATGTTGTTCGGCCTGACGGTCTGGAACATCAAGTTCCGCAAACCGCCGCCCCCGGCCCCGGACAAGGCCACAGTGGACGTCTTCATCACCACTTACAACGAACCGCTGGACCTCGTGCTGACCACAGCCCTGGCCGCCAAGAAGATCACCTGGCCGCACAGCACCTGGATCCTCGACGACGGCGATCGCCCCGAGATGCGCCAACTCGCCGAATCGCACGGGATCGGCTACGTGACGCGCGGCGCGGACTGGACGCCCGACATGCCGCGGCACGCCAAAGCCGGCAACCTGAACAACGCGCTCATGATCACCTCGGGCGAGTACCTGTTGATCCTCGACGCCGACCAGATCCCCGAGCCGGACATCCTGGACAAGACGCTGGGCTACTTCAACGACGACCGCGTGGCCCTGGTCCAGACCCCGCAGTACTTCATCAACGTCCCCGCCGACGATCCCCTGGGCAGCCAGGCACCCCTGTTCTACGGCCCCATCCAGCAGGGCAAGGACGGCTGGAACGCCGCGTTCTTCTGCGGCTCCAACGCGATCCTGCGCAGGGAAGCGCTCATGCAGCTGGGCCTGGTGGGCTACGTGAAGGCCACGGAGAAGAGCGTCCGCCGCGCCCTCGCAGCGTCCCGGACCGCCATCAAGAAGGCGCGTCGCTCTGCTGAGGCTGAGAACCCGCTGGTAGAGCAGATGCTGAACGAGGTTGAGGCCGCCACGGAATCCGCCCAGAAGGAACTCGAAGCCGGAGCATCCCTGAGCGAGATCACCTACCGGGTCCGCCGCAAAGTGGACGACGCCGTCCGAACCCTCGTGGCCGCCGACTTCTCCGCGCTCCAATCCGACCTCGAAGAAATCGCCGCGATGGAACTCGCCCACGTCGGTGAGTCGGGCGTCACCACCGTGGCGAGTGACGTCGTCGACCGTATGTCAGGGCGCGACTGGTCCCCTCTGGGTGCGCTCGAGTCCGTCCACGCCGTCCTGGACGCCATCTCGGTGGAACGCACCGACGAAGCCCAGCCGATCATGCCCCTGGCCACCATCTCCGTCACCGAGGACATGGCCACCGCAATGCGCCTGCATGGCCTGGGCTGGAAGAGCGTGTACCACCACGAAATCCTGGCCAACGGACTGGCGCCCGAGGACATCAAGACCATGCTCACCCAACGCCTCCGCTGGGCCCAAGGCACCATCCAGGTCCTGCTCCGCGAGAACCCCCTGGTGCAGCGTCGTCTGTCGTGGGGCCAACGGCTCATGTACTTCTCCACCATGTGGAGCTACCTCAGCGGCTTCGCGGCCGTTATTTACTTCGCCGCTCCCATCATCTACCTGACGCTGGGCATCCTTCCGGTCAGCAGCTTGAGCTACGACTTCTTCATCCGCTTCATCCCGTTCATGGTGGTCAACCAGCTCCTGTTCCTGGTGGCCGGGCACGGGATTCCCACCTGGCGGGGGCAGCAATACAGCCTCGCGCTGTTCCCCACCTGGATCAAGGCCTGCACGACGGCGGCCCGCAACGTTTGGTTCGGCCGTCCCCTTGGGTTCGCGGTCACCCCCAAGGCGCGGCAGAGCGGCGGCCCGAGTTGGAGCCTCATCCGCCCGCAGATCATCGTGGCTGTGCTGCTGACTGTTGCGTTGATTGTCGGCCTAATCCGGTTGCTCGCCGGAATGTCCGAGCCTCTGGGGACACTGGTGAACGTGGCCTGGGTGGCGTTCGACCTCGTGGTCCTGAGCGTGCTGGTCAAGGCAGTTTTGTACAAGGGTTTTGTGCCTGAAAATGGGCCCGAGCATGGTGGGCCGGAACGCCCGGAGGAAAGGAAAGCAGATGCCGTTTAGCTATGAGGTCAAGGACTCCTACGCGGAGGTGAAGAGCGTGGGCCGGCTGAACATGGTGGCCGCGCCCAAGCTGCGTGAGGTAGTGAATGAGGTGGTGGCCGGCGGGTCCAGCCGCGTCGTGGTCAACCTGGCCGAAACGGACTTCATGGATTCCTCGGGCCTGGGGGCGCTCATTGGCTGCCTCAAAGCTGCACGCCAGGCCGGTGGTGACCTTCGGATCGCGGCCGTTCAACCGCAGGTCAAAATGGTCCTGGAACTGACCAACATGGATCGCGTCCTCACTGCCTACCCCACGGCCGAAGCCGCGTTCGGCGATGACTGACATACTCGCCCGGCGGGGATACCACGGGCCCTCCAACGAAGACGCCATCGAAGCCATCCACAACGAGCTCGACTCCCTGTGGGACGACGCCTCCTTTGTGCCCGACATGGACAGGATGACGTTCGCCACCGCCGTGATCGAAGCAGCGGCGAACATCGTCCAGCACGCGCTTCCCGTGGCTGAGAAGCCGGTGGAGATCGACGTCGACATCAGCGTCCGCCCGGCCCGACTCATTGCCCGGGTGAGTGCCTTTAATGCCCGGGAACCGTTCGCCGACGACATGCAGGCCTCGATGCCCGATGCGGAGGCAGAGTCCGGACGTGGGCTGGCGCTGATCGAAGCTTTGGTGACGACGGTGACGTTCGAGCGCCAGGACGGCACGAACACCTGGATCCTGACCCGCAACACCTGACCCTTGCTCACATCCCGGGTGCTTGGGCCGGACGCTTGCTCACAACCCAAGTGCTTCAACCGGACGCTCCCTCACATCCCAAGTGCTTCAACCGGACGCTCCCTCACATCCCAAGTGCTTCAACCCAACCCTTACTCACATCCCAAGCGCTTCAACCCAACCCTTGCTCACAACCCAAGCGCTTCAACCCAGCCCTTCCTCACGTTCTGGGTGTTTGAACGCAACCCTCCGTCACAACCTCGGCTTTTGAGCCGAAACGCGTTTTCTTGACCCTTCGCCAAGCGCAACGCAGCGTGGGAGCGCCCGGAGGATCCGCCGTCGAGCGTTCCAGTGAACCGGGTATCCAGGTAACCGCAGCACGGCCCGGAAGACGAGCAGACGTCGAGTTCAAACACGCGGGATGTGAGCAAGCGTCAGGACCAAACCCGAGGAACGTGAGCAAGCGTCAGGACCAAACCCGAGGAACGTGAGCAAGCGTCAGGACCAAACACGCGGGATGTGAGCAAGCGTCAGGACCAAACACCCAGAACGTGAGCAAGCGTCAGGACCAAACACGCGGGATGTGAGCGAGCGTCAGGCCTTGGCGATCGCTTCCTTCAGCGCACCGAGCACCAGGGTCACCGAGGCACTGTTGGCGTTCGGGCCCATCATGCCGATGCGCCACACCGTATCCGCGAACTCCCCAACCCCCGAGCCGATCTCCATGCTGAAGTTCTCCAGGAGGTAGGCGCGGACGGCAGCCGAGTTGACGCCGTCGGGCACTTTGACCGTGGTGAGGCTCGGCAGTCGGGAGCCCTCGGCGGCAAACAGCTCGAGCCCCATTTCCTGCAACCCGTCCTGCAAAGCGGTGCCCGCCGCCCGGTGCCGCGCCTGCACAACGTCCAGGCCCTCCGCCAGGATGCGGTCCAGTGCGGCTTCGAGGCCTGCGATCATCGTGACCGGCGCAGTGTGGTGGTACGTCCGGGCTCCGCTCGCCGCGCCAACGTAACCGCCGAGCAGGCCAATGTCGAGGTACCAGGAGCGGGGGTCCTTGACACGGCGTTCGAAGGCGCGGTCGGACACCGTGAACGGCGAGAGGCCCGGCGGAACACCGAGGCACTTCTGGGTTCCGGCGTATCCGACGTCGATCCCCCAGTCGTCTGCCAACAGCTCCAGTCCGCCGATGGACGTGACGGCGTCGGTGATGAGCAGGGCGTCGCCCTTGCCCGCACCGAGGGCAGCGATGTCGGAGAGCACACCCACGGAGGTCTCGGCGTGAACCGCGGCGATGACCTTGGGATTGGGGTGCGCTGAGAGAACGCGGTCGGCGTCCACAGGCTGGCCCCACTCGTGATCCACGCGAACAACCGTTGCCCCGCAGCGCCGGGCGACCTCGCACATGCGCGCCCCGAATAGTCCGTTGACAGCGATGACTGCCACGTCGCCGTCGGACACTGTGTTCACGAAGGCTGCTTCCATCCCGCCTGAACCGGTGGCACTCAACGGAAGAGTACGCGCGTTGGAGGTGCCCCAGACGGTTCGGAGTCCCTCGCAAGTGTGGTCGAGGCGCTCGATGAACACAGGGTCGAGATGACCCAGTACGGGGTACGCCAATGCGGCCATGGCTTCGGGGTAGCAATTGCTTGGGCCGGGACCGAACAGGAACCTGGACGTCAGAATGTCTGGCATGGCGAACTCCTTCAGCTGGTTGAGGTCATTCTGCCCCAGCATGCTGGGCTGTTGCGAACCAAGCCCGCCGGCTTCTTGGCGTGCCGGACCCTGTCCGCACCCCACACCGCGAGCGCAAGCAATGCGAAGACCGCCCCGAGCACGCTGGCTCCAGCCCAGCCCCAGGCGTCAAACACCGGCGCTACAGCCGCAGCCCCAGCCGCGCTGCCTACTGAATAGAACACCATGTAGCTCCCAATAATGCTGCTGGCTGACTCTTCAGCCCCGGCCACGATCATGGTCTGGCTGCTGACGTGGACAGCCTGCACCGCAGCGTCCAGGACGATGATTCCGGCGATGAACCACAGCAGCGACCAACTTCCCATGGACAAGGCGAGCCATGAACCCAGGAGAGCAAAGAGGCTCACCCCTGTGACGTGCTGCCCCCAGCCCCTGTCCGCCGCAGCACCCGCCTTGGACGCCGCCAGTATCCCCACTAGCCCGGCCAGCCCGAAGAGCCCGATAGCACCCGGAGGCAGGTTCCAGGCCGGGCTGCCCAGGAGCAGCGACATACCGCTCCACAGCACGCCGAAGGACGCAAAGAGCAGCATGGTAATCAGGGCCCGGGTGCGGAATACGGGATTGTTCCGGGTCAGCACGACGACGGAGCAAACGGCCCGCCAGTAGCGCACCCCTCCCCGGTCGCGGTTGTCGGACGGCAGGGCACGGAAGACCGCGACGGCGAGGACCGCCCCAGCTCCGGCCGCGAGGACATAGACCGAGCGCCAGCCCCAGAGATCCGTCATACCTCCCGCCACTGTCCGCGCCAGGATGATGCCACTCACGACGCCGGCAGTGACGGTTCCGATGTTTCCTCCCCTTTGCGCGGGGGTGCTTGAGGCGGCGGTGAACGCCACGATGGTCTGCACCACGGACGATGCCAGGCCCAGGAACATGAAGCCGACGAGAAGGGCAGCCGGGGAGGACGCCAGGGCTACGGCCGTGGCCCCTGCCGAGGTGGCCCCGACCTGCAAGGCGATGAGGGCCCGGCGGTTCACCAGGTCACCCAGCGGCACCACGAGGACCAGGCCGAGGAGATACCCGGCCTGGGCCGACGCCACCACCCAGCCCACGCCGGCAACAGGAATTCCCACATCCGCTCCGATGCGTTCAAGCAGGGGTTGCCCGTAGTAGAGGTTCGACACCATGAACCCGGCGACGACGGCGAGCAACAGCAAGTGGCGACGGCCCAGTCCCGCCGGGGTGCTTGTCTGAATGCCGTTCCTCATAGAGCGCCTCCCACAAGATGGTTTCAATATGCAACCATCTCACCCTATGGCAGAATGGTTTCATGTTGCAACCAATCGACATCGACTGGACAGACCCCGAGTGCCCCGTCGCCAGAACGGCCGACTTGGTAGGCGATAAGTGGACCTTGCTGATCATCCGGGACTCATTGGACGGCAAACGGCGGTTCTCGGAGTTCCAGAAGTCCCTGGGCGTGGCCAAGAACATCCTCTCGGACCGCCTGCGACTCCTGGTGGACAGGGGGATCCTCGCCCGGATTCCCAACGATCGCGGAACACGGAGCGAGTACGAGCTCACAAGTGCCGGGCTCGACCTCTTCACACTGATCCTCAGCCTCCGGCAATGGGGCGAGCGGAACGCGTTCGGCATCAACGAACGCCACTCCGTCCTACTCGCCCACGCTACGGGTCAGCCGGTGCCACAGCTACGACCCCTGGGCCCGGACGGCAGCGACCTCCAGCCCCAGGAGACGCTGGTGGTCAAAGTGGGCCAGCCGGCACCGTGACCCGCCCCCAGGTTCCCCCGAATCCAAACTGCTAAGGTTACTCACCAATACCGAAGCCGCCACGATAGGGGACGCAAGTGACGACTGAAGGAAACGGGCCCGCAGAAAAGGGCATACGGGGCGAAGTGCACCAGGACCGCTTCGTTGCCGGACAGGACCTGACGCGCTGGAAGTCCCCCGCAGGCCGGACCTTGGCCCGGGGCGCCGAATGGGTCACAGGACTCCTGGGCCCATATGCCGCACTCATCATCACCCTGGCGGTGGGCCTGGGCGTCACCCTGACGTTGGCTTGGGCGTTCGGCGAAGTGTATGAGTCAGTGACCGAAGCGGATGGGGTCGCAGGCTTCGACCACCCCGTACTGGAAGCTGCCAAGTCGGTCCGGTCCCCCGCTGTGGACGCGGCCATCACGGCCTACACAAATATCGGCGGCACTGTGGGCATGCCCATCATTGCCGTGGGCATCATGATCTTCCTGGCCACACGGCGCCGCTCATGGACACCCGTCATCCTGATGCTCGCGGCCGGACTGGGCTCCCTGGTGATCACCATCCTGGGCAAGCCGATCTTCGGCCGGACCCGCCCCGACCAAGCCGACGCAATTCCGCCCTATGAGCATTCAGCCTCCTTCCCCAGCGGACACTCCCTGAACTCGATCGTGATCGCAGGCATCGTGGCCTACCTGATCATCCTGCGGCTCAACACCACGCGGGCACGGGTGGTCACGGTGGTCGTGGCGGCAGCCTTCGCCTTCACCATGGGCTTGAGCCGCGTCTATCTTGGCCATCACTGGCTGACCGACGTCCTGGCCGCGTGGGCCATCGGCATCGCCTGGTTGGCCTTGGTCATCACCGCGCATCGGCTCTACCTGACAGCGCGCACACGGCGTCATCGCGAGGTAGTCTCTTGACACCGGGCGGGCCGCTCGGCTTAACTGAATTACGTATGCTGAAATAACAGTTCCATGATGCGGAAGCTTGAAGCACCAGACTTCCTCCCGATAAAGCGGGAGTTCCGCATAGCCCACACCATGGATGCCAGCATTTTGCACGAGGATGACAAGCATGGAGCTTGCAGTATTCAACACGGCTGACCGGGACGAGGCCATCAAGACCTTGACCCCCTGCCTGGACATCAGCCGCTGGGTGGACACCATCGTTGACGCGCGCCCCTACGCCAACGTCGACGAACTCCTGGGACAGGCCCAGCGCGCCGCCGAGCCGTTCACCCCTGCCGAGGTGGAGTCAGCCATGGCCCACCACCCCCGGATCGGTGAACGACCCAAGGCCCAAACCACCGAAGCCGCGATGTCGCGTTCGGAGCAGGCCGGTGTGGACCCGGGTGACAGCCAGACGACAGCAGCGCTGGCCGAAGGCAACCGCGCGTACGAGGAGAAGTTCGACAGGGTCTTCCTGATCCGTGCTGCAGGCCGCAGCGCACAGGAGATGCTCGCCGCCCTCCAGGAACGCCTCACCCACACCCCCGAAGAAGAAGACACAATCGTGGCCGGCCAGCTGCGGGAGATCGCACTGCTGCGGCTCTCCGGACTGATCAGCGAAGGAGTCAACGCATGAGCGTTTCACAAGTCACCACACACATTCTGGACACCGGTTCCGGCCGCCCGGCGGCGGGTGTCGCCGTCGTGCTTTACGTCCGCGACGGCGACGACTGGACCTTGGTGGGCAAGGGCGAAACCGACGCCGACGGCCGGATCAAGAACCTGGGCCCCGAACGGATTCCCGGTGGCGCCTACCGCCTGAACTTCGCCACAGGTGCCTACTACGAAGGCCTGGGCACGGAGACGTTCTTCCCGGAAGTGGACCTCCACTTCACAGTTTCCGACGCCGGCGAGCACTACCACGTGCCCCTGCTGCTGAGCCCGTTCGCGTTCTCGACGTACCGCGGCAGCTAACCCGCCCCGCCGATGTGACGGTTAATGCCAATGTTCCCCGCGAACATTGGCATTAACCGTCGCATCGGCGAGGAACGGTACGCTTGAAGACATGGCTTCAGAGGACACCACCCCCAACACCGCCCGCCGCGAAATCACCGTTCGCCGGGCACCCAAGTTCGTTCCCTTCATGATTTTGGGCGCGGTGGTGGGCGCGATCGTGGCCGCAATCATCGCCTACGGCCGCCCGGCGGACCCCGCCTTCGATGCCGGCACGGTCTTTGGCTTCTTCCTGATTGTCTGCGCCGGCGGCGGCGTCATCCTCTTCTCGGTCCTGGCCCTGATCCTGGACCGCGTCAGCGTCAAGCACTCCGAGCGGGCCGTCGTCGAAGCCGTCCCGGATTCGGTTCCGGACGAAGGACCCGAGAACGACGACGTCCGCTAGGTCGGGCGCCCGGCCCGCCTCTTTTGAGGGGAGCCACTGTGAGACACACCGCATTTTCGGCCGGACACGCCTGATCTTTGCCCCTTCGCGGGGTCATATAGGAATCGGGGGAACGTACCACGGCCACAACATGAGACAATCGACCAGTGGCACGTGGCGACGGAAAACTTTCTCATGATCTTCTCCCCGGCGAAAAAGGCCCCCAGGACGCTTGTGGCGTCTTCGGGGTTTGGGCTCCCGGTGAAGAAGTAGCAAAACTCACCTATTACGGGCTGTATGCGCTGCAGCACCGCGGACAAGAATCGGCTGGTATTGCTACCAGTGACGGCAAGCGCATCAACGTCTACAAAGACATGGGCCTTGTGTCCCAGGTCTTCGACGAGACGACCCTCAACACCCTCACCGGGCACCTGGCCGTAGGCCACTGCCGGTACTCCACCACCGGTGCAAGCCACTGGGCCAACGCGCAGCCGACCCTCGGTGCGACAGCAACCGGTACGGTTGCCCTGGCCCACAACGGCAACCTGACCAACACCGCTGAGCTCCGGGAAATGATCCTTGAGCGCAACGACGGCCAGCTGACCGGTGAAATGAAGCAGGGCAACACCTCCGACACCGCACTGGTGACCGCTCTCCTTGAGGGCGAAGAGGGCAAGACCCTGGAGCAGACCGCACTGGAGCTGCTGCCCAAGATCAAGGGTGGCTTCTGCTTCGTCTTCATGGATGAAGGAACCCTCTACGCAGCCCGCGATACCTACGGCATCCGCCCGCTGTGCCTGGGCCGCCTGGAACGCGGCTGGGTTGTCGCTTCCGAGCAGGCCGGTCTGGCGACCGTTGGTGCAAGCTTCATCCGCGAGATCGAGCCCGGCGAATTCATCGCGATCGACGAGGACGGCGTCCGCTCCCAGCGTTTCGCCGAGGCAACCCCTGCCGGCTGTGTCTTCGAGTACGTGTACCTCGCCCGCCCGGATGCTGCCATTGCCGGCCGCTCCGTGTACGAGGCCCGCGTTGAAATGGGTCGCCAGCTGGCCCGCGAAAACACGCACGAGGCAGACCTCGTGATCCCGGTTCCCGAGTCCGGTACCCCCGCCGCTGTTGGCTATGCCGAGCAGTCCGGGATCCCGTTCGCGCACGGCTTCGTCAAGAACGCCTACGTGGGCCGTACGTTCATCCAGCCTTCGCAGACCCTGCGCCAGCTCGGTATCCGGCTCAAGCTCAACGCTTTGGAATCCGTGATCCGCGGCAAGCGCATTGTGGTGGTGGATGACTCGATCGTCCGCGGCAACACCCAGCGCGCCATTGTACGCATGCTCCGTGAAGCCGGCGCCGCTGAGGTACACGTCAAGATTTCCTCTCCCCCGGTCCAGTGGCCCTGCTTCTACGGCATCGACTTCGCCTCCCGCGCGGAGCTCATCGCCAACGGCGCCACCATCGAGGAGATCTCCCAGGCCATCGGCGCTGACTCGCTGGCCTATATCTCCGAAGACGGCATGATCGGCGCCACCCAGCAGCCGCGCGAACGCCTCTGCACGGCATGCTTCACCGGCAAGTACCCGATCGAGCTGCCGCACGCGGACAAGCTCGGCAAGAACCTGCTGGAACGGACCGATCTTGGCGGACTGGAACCGGCTGCCGAGGCCGATTCGGTGGACGCTTCCGAGGATCCGGCCGAGAAGCCGGGCGCCACAGGCTGCGATCCCGGGCCTGACGCCGAATTCGAGAATTTGCTGACCGACGCTGATCGTTTGACCGACGCCGACAAGAAAGAGTCTGTATGACCTCCGCAACCCCCGCCGCTGAGAACAACGCCGGCATCACCTACGCTTCGGCCGGTGTCGACGTCGAAGCGGGAGACCGCGCCGTCGAACTCATGAAGGACGCTGTCAAGGCGACCCACAACTCGTCGGTGATTGGCGGCGTCGGCGGTTTTGCCGGCCTGTACGACGTCTCCAAGCTGCTCACCTTCAAGAAGCCGCTGCTGGCCACGTCCACGGACGGTGTCGGCACCAAGGTTGCCATCGCGCAGGCCATGGACATCCACGACACCATCGGTTTCGACCTCGTGGGCATGGTCGTGGACGATATCGTCGTTGTCGGTGCAGAACCGCTGTACATGACGGATTACATCGCCTGCGGCAAGGTTGTTCCCGAGCGCATCGCAGACATCGTCCGTGGCATCGCTGCTGCGTGCTCCGTGGCCGGTACCGCCCTGGTGGGTGGCGAAACCGCTGAGCACCCGGGCCTGCTGGGCGAGCACGAGTACGACGTCGCAGGTGCCGCCACCGGTGTCGTCGAGGCTGACGCGCTGCTCGGCCCGGACCGCGTCCGTGCCGGCGATGTCGTGATCGGCATGGCTTCCTCGGGCCTGCACTCCAACGGCTACTCCCTGGTCCGCCGCGTCATCAACCACGCAGGTTGGGCACTGGACCGCCAGGTTTCCGAGCTCGGCCGCACGCTGGGCGAAGAGCTCCTGGAGCCCACCCGCGTCTACGCAGCTGACTGCCTGGACCTGGCCCGCGCCTTCCCGGTGCACTCGGCCAACGCCGTTCACGGCTTCAGCCACGTCACCGGTGGTGGCCTCGCTGCCAACCTGGCACGCGTCCTCCCGCAGGGCCTCGTCGCCACGGTGGACCGCAACACCTGGGAACTCCCGGCCATCTTCAAGCTGGTCTCCGAGCTCGGCAACGTCCCGCTGGCCGACCTTGAGCGCACGCTGAACCTCGGTGTGGGCATGGTGGCCATCGTTTCCGCCGAAGCAGCGGACGCCGCCGTAGCCCGCCTGAACGACCGCGGCCTGCCGTCCTGGATCATGGGCACAGTTTCGGCTGACAGCGACTCGATCGACAAGACCGGCCCGGACTACGTCCAGGGTGCCAAGGGCGTCGACGGCGGCGCTGTCCGTTTGGTGAACGCCTACGCCTAAGCGGCATATCGCCTTATAAAAGGAGCGGCCCGGCAGTCTCAACTGCCTGGCCGCTCTTTTTATTGCCTGTGGGCTGTCACTGGCGACACCCATATTCGTTGGTGCCAAGGATCCGGACGGCCGACACCCACATCCGGGCAGCGTCAGTCCATGTCCGCGGCCTCAGTGAATATGCGCGTCATCAATGGCCACGGCCCGCTGTGCTTCACACCTGGATCAGGCTCAGCACACCGCCCTGCGGATCCTGGATGGTAGCGAGCGACCCCGCCTCCGGCCGGGCATCGGGTTCAACCAGCAGCTCTCCCCCGGCGGCAACAGCTGCATCGGCGGCTTTGCGGACATCGTCCACTCCGAAGTACACCTGCCATCCGGCTTCCTCGCCCTCTCCGGCAGGGACCACGCCAGCCACTTCCTCACCGTTCACCATCAGCGTGCTGTAGCTGCCGCCGTCGTCCTGGGGGTATTCGGTGACCTCGTATCCGAACAGCTGCTGGAGGAATCCGACGGCGGCCTGGGGCTCGGGCGTCAGGAGTTCGGCCCAGGCCAGCGCTCCGGGTTCGTTGTAGAGGTGGCTGCCGAGGTGCGTTCCGGCCTGCCAAATACCGGTGGTTCCGCCACCTGCGGCCTCGATGAACGCCAGTACCCCGGTATCCGCGACAGCCTCCGACCCGAACTGGAGCTTCCCGCCGGCATGGGCAGCATCCTCGGCCACTTCCTCAGTGTCCGTGGCAGCGAGGTAGATGTTCCATTGGCCGCGGGTTCCCGCCGCTTCCTGCATGGAGTTCTGCGGAGCGATCACTGCCACCAACTGGTCCTTCACGAAGGCCTGGGAGTAACTGCGTCCATCGGGAGTGGGCAGGTCCTTGTACGTCCAGCCGAAAACGCGCTGGTAGAAATCCTTGGCCGCCGTGACGTCCCTGGTCTGCAGGTCCGCCCAGCATGGCTCTCCGCTGGCGTAATGGTTTCGGGTGGTCATGGTGCCTGTGTACTCCTGCTTCCATCTGTGCGCGGCTCATTGGCCGACTCAGCTGCGGGATAGTTGACCCAGCGCATGCTGCGCTGGAAACTCCAGCCTACGCAGAAAAGGACCCCCAGGGTACGCCAATGAGCGGCGTGCCCTGAGGGCCCTTTTCAAAAGATGTACGGCATCCGGGGATGCGCGATGACCTTATGTACGACGGCGGTACGCAACTCAGTGCCAGCGGCACCTGTTGGTTGCGACAGCTATACGATACGGCGGGTGTCTACCTCGTCGTCATCATCTTCCGCGTACTTGTCCTCGTAGGCCGAATAGTCCGGCTCCGGGGGATCGTCGGGGAAGTGGCTCTTGACACGACTGGACGGACCCGTGAGCTCCCGCTCAAGTGCCGAATAGTCAGTGTTCGGGGAGTAGTACTTGATGTCCCGAGCCTGCTTGGTAGCTTTTGCCTTTTGACGGCCGCGCCCCATGGCGTGACCCCCTTTTGTACTTGGACCGGAGGTGGTCACCTTGGCTATCGGTGAGGCCCCGGAATGTTTGGTCAATTTGTCGTATGTCTAGATTACATGCTTTCAGGGGTGCCTGTGCGCCACTCCAACCCCGAGTCCGGGGCCAACACCGCCAAAACCAACGGCAGAGACCTCCAAGCCCGCCGAAAATTGGGTAGAGTCGGCCTCAATGCGGCTCCACAGCAGGAAAGGCACACCCCGGAATATGAGCCAGGACAACACCTCACCGCGTGATGGTTCGCCACACGATCAAGGCAAAGAGGGGTCATCCCCCACGCCCGAAACACCTCCCCCGGCTTCCGGTGAGCAGCCGCACTCGGCCCCGCACTCGGCCCCGCTGACGACACCATCAGGCCTCCAGCCGGATCCCGCACCCGAGCTTGATCCTGACTTCGTACCGAATCCGAGCGAGCAGCCGGACCCCGCGCTGCCACCGGAAAGCGGCGAGGCTACCGCAGCCACCGACGGCGACGACGCTCCCGACCCTGCTCACAGCGACGTTCACAGCGACGTTTCAGCGGCTGCTGAACCGCCCACCGGCACGGACCCGCACTACCCGTGGCAGCAGCCATATCCGCCCCAGCAGCCCACTGCGGGACAGCCCTACCAAACCCAGCCCTACCCAGGGCACGAGCCGGGCATGGGCCAGGAGTGGCAGCCCGAGCAGCACGGCGATCCGATCAAGCGTCAACGCCTTGTCATTGGTGGAATCGTGCTCGGTGTCCTGGTCCTGATCGGGGTGGTGATCTGGGTCCTGCTTAACCTTCTCGGCACCCGCCCCGAAGCCTCCGTGGCAAGCCCCAGCGCGACGTCCACCCCCGGCCCCCTTCCCCGCGACACGAACGCCAAGGATTTCCAGGTAGGCGACTGCTTCGCCAGCTTCGACCCCAAAGCCACTGAAGCCAGGGCCGTGGAGTGCGGAACAGAACACTCGGCCCAGCTCGGCGCAGTCTTCAGCTACGGAGCCGACGAGTCCTTCCCCGGCGCCACCGCTTTGCGGGACAAGGGCAGGGAAGTATGTAAAACAGTGAAGCTCAACAAAGCGGCCGCCAACTACATCCTGCTCCAGCAGAACGTGTACCCCAGCAGCACCAGCTGGGATAGGGGCGACCGCCGTGTTGATTGCTTCATCGTGGTGGACTCCGGCAACACCATCAAGGAAAACCTCCTCGACAAGTAGCGCCGGACGGAGCTACTTCCTGCGGACGGTGAGGCCCGTGCCTGCGGGGGCACCGCCGTCGGGGTTTGAGAGCGCCTCAAAACCCTCGATGGTGAGCTCGTCCACATCAGCCGCGGTATCGACCAGCACGGTGTCGCCGTCGCTGATCTCCCCTGCCAGGATCTCCTTGGCCAGGCGGTCACCGATCTCGCGCTGGACCAGGCGGCGCAGCGGCCGGGCGCCGTACGCGGGATCGTAGCCGGACATCGCGAGCCAGGCGCGGGCGCCATCGGTCACCTCGAGGCTGAGGCGGCGATCGCGGAGACGGTTGCCCAGTTCGGCCACATGCAGCTCAACGATCCGCGCAAGTTCCTCGACGGACAGCGGATCGAACAGCACGATCTCGTCCAGGCGGTTCAGGAACTCCGGCTTGAAGGATGCCTGGACCACTGCCATGACGGCGTCGCGCTTGGCTTTGGCGTCCAGCGACGGGTCCACCAGGAACTGGCTTCCCGAGTTGGACGTCAGCACCAGGATGGTGTTGCGGAAGTCCACGGTGCGGCCCTGGCCATCGGTGAGGCGACCGTCGTCGAGAACCTGCAGGAGGATGTCGAAGACCTCGGGGTGGGCCTTTTCGACTTCGTCCAGCAGAACCACGGAATACGGGCGGCGACGTACGGCCTCGGTGAGCTGGCCTCCTTCTTCGTAGCCAACGTATCCCGGAGGGGCACCGACCAGGCGGGCCACGGCGTGCTTCTCGCTGTACTCGGACATGTCGATCCGGATCATGGCGCGTTCGTCGTCGAAGAGGAAGTCGGCCAAGGCTTTGGCCAGCTCCGTCTTACCGACGCCGGTGGGACCCAGGAACAGGAACGAACCGGTGGGGCGGTTGGGGTCGCTGATGCCGGCACGGGCACGCCGCACAGCATCGGAAACGGCCTGCACTGCCTTGCTCTGTCCGATGAGCCGCTTGCCCAGCTCTTCTTCCATGTGAAGCAGCTTCTGGGACTCGCCTTGGAGCATGCGGCCGGCGGGGATACCTGTCCAGGCCGAAATGACCTCGGCAATGTCGTCGGCGGTGACATCTTCCGCCACCATCAGCTCGGGCTTCGAACCGCCGCGGGCAGACTCTTCCTCGGCTGCGGCGCTCAACTCACGTTCCAGTGCGGGCAGTTCGCCGTACAGGATCCGCGACGCCGATTCGAGGTCGCCTTCGCGTTGGTGCTTGTCGGCGGCCGAACGCAGCTCGTCGATCTTGGCCTTCAGGTCACCCACGCGGTTCAGCCCGGCCTTCTCAGCCTCCCAACGGGCGTTGAGCGCGTTGAGTTCTTCCTTCTTGTCCGCCATGTCGGCGCGGATTGCGGCGAGCCGCTCGACGGAGGCGGGGTCGGTCTCGTTCTGGAGCGCCAGTTCCTCCATGGTCAAACGGTCGACGGCGCGGCGGAGCTGGTCGATCTCTTCCGGGGCGGAATCGATCTCCATGCGGAGTCGGGACGCAGCCTCGTCCACGAGGTCGATGGCTTTGTCAGGCAGCTGCCGACCCGAAATGTAGCGGTTGGACAGCGTGGCCGCAGCAACCAGGGCGGAGTCTGCGATGGCGACCTTGTGGTGTGCCTCGTAGCGTTCCTTCAGACCGCGGAGAATGCCGATGGTGTCCTCGACGCTGGGCTCGCCAACGTAAACCTGCTGGAATCGGCGTTCCAGGGCCGGGTCCTTCTCGATGTTCTCGCGGTACTCGTCCAAGGTGGTGGCACCGATGAGCCGCAGTTCGCCGCGGGCCAGCATGGGCTTGAGCATGTTGCCGGCATCCATGGCGCTCTCGCCGGTGGCTCCGGCGCCCACTACCGTGTGGATTTCGTCGATGAACGTGACGATCTGCCCGTTGCTGTTCTTGATCTCCTCGAGCACAGCCTTGAGCCGTTCCTCGAATTCGCCGCGATACTTGGCACCGGCCACCATGGAAGCGAGGTCCAGGGCGATGAGGGTCTTGCCGCGCAGGCTTTCAGGGACGTCGCCGGCCACCATGCGCTGGGCGAGGCCCTCGACGACGGCGGTCTTGCCGACGCCGGGCTCACCGATCAGCACCGGGTTGTTCTTGGTGCGGCGGCTCAGCACCTGAACCACGCGCCGAATCTCGCTGTCGCGCCCGATGACGGGGTCCAGCTTGCCCGAACGGGCCACGGCGGTCAGGTCCGTGCCGAACTTCTCCAGAGCCTGGAAGGTGTTTTCGGGATCCGGGGAGTCGACCTTTCGGTCACCCCGGACACCGGGCAGGGCGGCGAGCAGCGCCTCGTGGGAGGCACCGGCGTCGCGCATTAACTTCCCGACGGCGTCACTTCCGGCGGAGAGCGCCAGCAGCAGGTGCTCGGTGGAGACGAAGGAATCGCCGAGTTTGTCGGCCTCGTTCTGTGCTGCCTGGATGGCCTGCATGGACTGGCGGGACAGCTGTGCCTGCTGCACCGAGGTGCCCGACGACGACGGCAGTGCCTTGATGGCCGAGCTCGCCTGCACGCTCACCGCATCAGGATCAGCGCCAGTGGCACGCAGAAGAGCCACGGCAACACCCTCCCGCTGGTCCATGAGGGCTTTGAGCAGGTGCGCCGGCTCCAGCTGGGGGTTCCCGGCCGTTGAGGCGTTCATGGCGGCCGCAGAAAGGGCCTCCTGGCTTTTGGTAGTGAATTTGACGTCCAAAGAGTGCTCCCTTTCTGGAGTGTGACCAATACGTTCAAAGTTGAGTCTACTACGCTCAAGTTTGATTTCGTGGTCATTGCTTCCATGTTTGCCCACGGCGAAACCAGTGTCCATAGCTGCCCGGTTAGGCTGGGGGCATGGACACCATTTCCACCGCTGATGAACTCGAAGCCCTGATCGGATTGCCCCTTGAGCGCGTGCGTAAGAAGGTCCGCACCGCGCTCAGTGAATTCGACCGCCAATGGCTGGCTGCCAGCCCCTTCTGCGTCCTCTCGACGACGGACGCGAACGGCCGCGTGGACGCCTCGCCCAAAGGGGACCCGGCCGGCTTCATCCACGTCCTGGACGAGCACACCATCGCCATCCCCGAGCGCCCGGGCAACAAGCTCGCTTTCGGTTTCCACAACATCCTGGAGAACCCCAACGTCGGCATCCTCTCCGTGGTGCCCGGCCGGACGGACACCCTGCGAATCAACGGCACAGCTCGGATTGTGCGTGACGCCGACTTCTTCGATCAGATGGTGGTCAAGGGGCACCGGCCGCGTGCCGCCGTCGTGGTTTCGGTGGAGGAAGTGTTCACGCACTGCGGCAAGGCCTTCATGCGCAGCGGCCTGTGGCAGCCGGAAACGTGGGAATCCGAAGACCTTCCTAGCATCGCGGTGCTCGCCCAGGCGTACACCCAGCCGGAGACGCCGCTGGAAGATCTCGAGACCTACTACGGGCCGTCCTATGCGGAGCGGATGTACCGGGAGTAGCAGAGAATCTGTCCTGTGCTTGCCCTGCGCACGTAGGGCCAACGTTGTTGTGCCCACAGACACGTGTAGGCCGTTCCCTGTTCCTCCGGGAAGATGTGCCGGCTTGGAATCCTAACGGGAGCGGGGGCCGTCGGCGTAGTGCCGGCGGCCTCCGTCGGTTGAAGCCGGGAGTAGGTAAGTGTGCGGCGGGCTCGCAAAAAAAATCTTCTGCCGATGTGTAACCATCAGCAGCCTCCCGGACAATACAGGGCATGGAGAACGTTCAGCCGGGGGATGGCGTCCTGTGGGCAGACAGCCTCAAAGGCGATGCGGAGGCCTTTGGTGTCTTGTACGACCGTCACCGCAGTCGTGTGTTTCGTCATGCTTATCGCCTGACTGTCGGAACGCACGATGCCGAGGATGCCACGGCGGCCGCATTCTTTGAGCTTTGGCGCCGTCGTGAGAGGGTGCGACTGGTTGACGACTCGATCCTTCCGTGGCTTTTGGTGACGACCACAAACATTGCCAGGAATCTACAGCGGTCAAAGGTTCGCCACCGGAGGCTCCTGGAAGCCATTCCCCGCAACAGCACGTTCGAAGCGGAGCTGGACCCGGCTTATTCGAACCACGATTTGATGACTGAGAAGGTCGCACAGGCCCTGACTGTCCTAAAGCCACTGGACCTGAGGCTCGTCAGCCTTGTCGTGTTCGAAGAGCTGCCCCTGGCGGTGGCGGCTGAGGCTATAGGAATTTCACCGGGGGCCGCAAAGGTCCGCATGTACCGCGCACGCAAGCGGCTGAAGGCTGCGCTGCCGCAGCCACTTCCTCACGTCCACTCGCCAGCACTGAAAGGAGATCCGACATGAAGCACATTGATCCGCAATTTGACCGGGCGCTTCGTGAGGTACTCCTTGCTCAGGTTCGAAGCAGTTCAAAACCGCGGACCCAGAGGCGACGTTGGTTCTTGTTCGCCGGGGCTTTGGCTGGCGCGGGGATGCTGGGTGGCGCAGGTGCAACGGCTGCAGGGCTCTTCTCCCCGCCCGGTGTACCCACGACTGCTGCCCTAAGCACCCCATCGACCGCCATCTACACCGGCACAGCAACAGCGGACCCTGGACCAGCCCCGGAAGGGGCTACCGGGGTTGAGGTGGAATTGACCTGCCTCAGTGTCGGTAAGTTCAACTTCCCGGGTGGAGCCTACGTCACGTGTTCATCGGCAGATTTGGGCACACCCGGCGCATGGTCAAAGTATGTCGTGCCCTTGGATCCATCAGCACGAGGGGTGACCATTACGACTGAGCCTGGAAACAGGTGGCAAATCAGTGTCAGGTATGTCTCTCAAGTTGCCACCGAATGGGAACTAAATGCGAAGGGCGAGACCTACGGCGTCGAGGTACCAGGGCGCGGCGTCCCGGACTTGCTCGCAGTGGTAGCCACGAACGGAGCAAAGGGCTACGCCTACTCGGCACAGATGCAGGGGACCGAACCGACAACTCCCGAAGAAGCAGCCAGGAACCTTCCCAGACCTCCACGGGAAATTCCTGTTTACCTCAGCGACGGCGCCACACAGGTGGGAGTATTTATGGCGCCCGGGTGATATCCAGAAAATACAACAGAAAATAAGCGCCCCAATATTTTCATGTTCTCCAGGGAAATTGGTAGGGAAATCATGAGTATTAGAAGCATGCCGAAGCGAAGCTACGGGATTGCCGTGACTTTGGCGCAGTTCTGGGCCTAGGAGCTGGCGCGTCCATGGCCGTAGCCGCGGGTGGCTCAGTTTCTTCCGTCGCGTCTTCCCGGAACAAGCCGACTCCCGAGTATCCGAGGAACGCTAACGGCAACACCTACGGGTTCGTCAAAGATTCCGTATCACCCGAAACGGAGCCGGATCTCATCGCAGCCCTAACGACCGACGGCAAGCGAGGCTAAGTTTCCAAAGCCGAACTCGATGTCGCCAACGGCACTACAGCTTCACGAGAGTTCAAGAGTCCCGATGAGCTGCGTGTAATTGGGACGGCCGGTGATGCTATCCGCCTGTTCTGGCACAACATCCCCCAAACGGGAGCGGGGGCCGTCGGCGTAGTGCCGGCGGCCTCCGTCGGTTGAAGCCGGGACTAAGGCTCACGCCGGGTAGACCGACACCAGCGCGGACTTCACCACGAACCGCACCTCCATCCCGGGGGCAAGGCCGAGGTCTGCGGAGGCTGCCGGCGTGATGTCGGCGGACAACGCGCCGTCGGTGCCGGCGCTGGCGCGCACCCGGACCTGGTCGCCGTGCGGCTCAAGGTCCGTGATGGTCACCGCATAGGAGTTACGCGGGCTTCCGTGCACATCACCCAGGAAGACGGAAACGCTCGACGGCGGGAACGCCGCCACGCCTGCCTGGCCAGGAACGGGTGACCAGCCGGGATCGTGCTGTCCAGCGAAAACCCGGCCATCCGGCGTCGTGATTCCCTCCCGGCCCAGAGTACCGCCGACGAGGTTCAGTCCGGCGAGCCCGGCGGCAAAGTGGCTCCTGGGCCGTTCAAGGACCTGGCGGGTAGGGCCCTCTTCGACGATCCGGCCGTTTTCCACCACCACCACACGGTCTGCCAGCATGTAGGCGTCCAGGACGTCGTGCGTGACGATGATGGCCTTCCGGTCCTTCAACACGCGTTTGAGCACACGGCGCAGCAGCGGTGCCGCGTGGATGTCCAGGGCAGCCATGGGTTCGTCGAGGAGCAGCAGTTCCGGCTCGGCGGCCAGGGCGCGAGCCACGGCAACCCGCTGCGCCTGGCCTCCGGAGAGCTGGGCAGGCTTCCTGTCGGCGAGGGACGAAGCGTCAACCTCCGCCAGCCAACGCTGCGCAGTTTCCCGGGCCGCAGCCTTGGAAGCCCCGGCACTGCGGGGGCCGAACGCCACGTTGTCCACCACGCTCAGGTGCGGGAACAGCAGCGCTTCCTGGGCCAGAAGCGCCGTACCGCGCAGGTGGGGCGCGTCCCAATGGTGGGTGCCGGCGTCGAGGTTGAACAACTGCCGCCCGGCAATCCTGGCCGAGCCGGAATCGGGCCGCAACAGCCCGGCGATCACGCCCAACAACGTTGATTTGCCCGCCCCGTTGGGACCGAGGATGGCCACGGTTTCACCGTCAGCGAGACTGAGCGACATGTCGAAGTTCCGGGCACGGAGGCTGGCCCGCAGTTCGAAGCTCATGCCTGGACCGCCGCAGCCGCGCGCCGACGGCCACCGTAACTGAGCCCCACCACCGCGACCGCCACCGCCACCAGGACAAGGGACAGCGCGACGGCGGAGTCGGCGTCGGTCTCGCGCTGCAAGTAGATTTCCAGCGGCAGGGTGCGCGTGACGCCTTCCAGGCTGCCCGCGAACGTCAGGGTAGCTCCGAACTCCCCCAAGCTGCGCGCGAACGACAACACAGCGCCCGATGCCAGCCCCGGCAGGACCAACGGAAGGGTGACGCGGCGAAGGACGGTGGTGGGTTTCGCCCCGAGGGTCGCAGCCACGGCTTCATACCGGTTTCCTGCCGACCTCAAGGCACCCTCCAAACTGACCACCAGGAAGGGTAGGGCTACGAAGGTCTGCGCCAGGACCACCGCGGTGGTCGAAAACGCGATCTGGACGCCGGCCATCTCCAGCGACTTCCCCAGCAGGCCCTGACGGCCAAAGGTATACAGCAACGCGATGCCCCCCACCACCGGCGGCAGCACCAGCGGCAACAGGACGAAGGACCTCAGGAGTTTCTGTCCGGGGAACTCGCCGCGTGCCAGCACCAGCGCCAGCGGCACGCCCAACACGATGCAGAGGACCGTGCTGGCGGCAGAGGTCCGCAGGCTCAGGCCCAACGCGGCCAGGGAAGACTCCGAGGTGATCAGGGGAACGAACTGCGGCCAGTTGACGCGCAGCAGCATGGCCGCCAGCGGAAGGACCACCAGGAGGCCGCCCGCTGCTGCCACGGCATAGATCCATCGGGGGACGCCATGGTAGCCGGTGGTGGTCTTCATGCTCTCCTTACGGTGCGCCGAAACCGGCGTCTCCCAGAACCTTCCTGCCCTTGTCGCTGGTCACTGCGGCCACGAAAGCCGCTGCCAGCGCCTTGTTCTTGCTGGAGCCTACCGTGGCGATCGGGTACGTGTTGACCGCCTTGTCCGATTCAGCGAAAGGAATGCCTTTGACCTTGTCGCCGGCTCCCTTCACGTCCGTGACGTAGACCAAGCCGGCGTCGGCCTCGCCCGAGGTGACCTTGCCGAGCACGTCGGTCACCGATGATTCCTCGCTGACGGGGCTCAACGTTATGCCGCTGGCCTTCTCAACCGTGTCCGTTGCCGCGCCGCAGGGAACCTGGCTGGCGCAGGTGACCACCTTGACGTCCGCTTTGGCCAAATCCGCGAAGGACGCGATCGACGCCGGGTTGCCGGGTGGGACGGCGATCTCAAGGGCGTTCGTGGCGAAGTTGGTGGCAGCGCCGTCCACGAGGTTTGCGTCGGAGAGCCTGGCCATGTTCTTGGTGTCAGCCGAGGCGAACACATCGGCCGGGGCCCCCTGGGTTATCTGCGTGACGAGATCGGAGGAGCCCGCGAAGCTCAGTTTCACTTTGGTGCCTGGGTTCCTGGCTTCGAAATCCTTGGCCAGCTGGGTGAACGTGGACTTCAGCGAGGCCGCCGCGAAGACGGTCACTGTCCCGCTCAACTGGGACGTGCTGTTGGTGCTCGATGGGGCCGCAGCGGGGGCCGTGGTGCCACAGGCAGTGAGGGCCCCAGCCAATCCCACGGCTACGGAGATACCCAGGATGCTCTTCTTCATGCGGAGGGTCTTCATATGATGCTCTTTCCCTGGGGTGTTTCGATGATGACGGTGGTGGCCTTGACCACGGCGGTGGCCACTGAGCCGAGTTCCAGCCCAAGCTCCCGGACGGCTTCACTGCTCATGAGCGACACCACCCGGAACGGGCCACACTGGAGCTCCACCTGGGCCATGACCTTGTCTGCGGTGATGCCGGTAACCAGGCCGACGAAGCGGTTCCGCGCTGAACTTCCGGAACGGGAGGGGTCGTCCGGAAGGTGGGACTGGCTGCGCGCCAAAGTCGCGAGTTCCAGGCCATCAACCGCCAATCGGCCAGCAGGATCCTTCTGCGGAGTGAGCGTCCCGTTCTCTGTCCAACGCCTCACTGTGTCGTCACTGACACCTAGGAAGCGGGCGGCCTCGGAAATTCGTATTTGCGGCATGGATTCAGTGTAGGCCCGCAAATGCGCTTATGTGGGCTGCGCTACTCCGCAAACGCAATATGACTGTGCTCCGGGAGCCGCGCGCCGCCGCACCCCCATCGGCATGTCGCGCCTCTCAGTACCTCGGACGAACTTGCTCCCCCGCCCGGATGAACCAGGGCCAAACGGGGCCCGAGCCCGGACCGCTCACCCTAGGGTTGAAGAATGTCACCGAGAATCCAGGCCCTCCGCCCCGCAGCCGCACCCTTGGCGGGCCTTGGCATGCTTGTGGCACTCATGGTCCTGGAGGAACGCAGTTTCGATTCGGCGAGCGCGGTCCTGGTCGCCCTCACGGCGGCGGTTGCAGCCGCCGAACTGGTCCCCGTTCCCGCCATCGTCTTCGCCTTCGCTGCCTTGGGCTTCCAGGCGTTTGGCATCTTCCCGAGCGTGATGTTGTCCGACGCCACGCCCTATGTGTGCTTGCCGGTGCTCTTCTTTTTCGCCACTCTCGGTTGGAAAGAACCGCAGCGGTGGCCACTGCCCGTTGCGGCCGTGACCGCAGCCGGGCTGGTCACCGTGAACTGGTTCGCCGACACCGCGTGGATCAACTTTGTTTTCGGCAAACAGCTGACCGAAGCGAGCCCCTTCCGCATTGCTGTGTACGCCTTCCTGGTGTTCGCCTCATTCTCGGCCCTCAACCTCGCTGGATGGGCTGCCGCTGCGTCGGTACGGCAGGCCGTTGCCAACCGGATGGCGAAGGAACAGGCGGAGTCCCGGCTCGAATCAACGGCGGGCGCCTTGGTGATCGAACAAGAGCGCAACAGGATCGCCCGGGAGCTGCATGACGTCCTTGCGCATTCCCTCGCCGTCATCACAGCCCAGGCGGAAGGGATCCGCTACGTCCACCGGACTGAGCCGGAACTGGTGGAGGAGGCGGCCAACGTCATTGCGTCTTCGGCAAGGAGCGCACTGCAGGAAACCCGGCGGCTCGTGCAAAGTTTCGGCTCGGAACTGGAGGGCCCCGCGCCCGGAACCTCGGAATTGCCGGCCCTGGCCGAACGCCTGGAGAGCAGCGGGATGCCTGTCGAGCTGCACACGGCCGGGCTGGAGGGTCTCTCCCCGGTAGAGGACCTCACCGTCTACAGAATCGTCCAGGAAAGCCTGACGAATGCGTTCAAACATGGGGACCGCGAGGCCGGCGCAGTGGTGACGGTTGCCCGCGAACCCCGCGGCCTGCGTCTGAAGATCCGCTCAAGGCTGGCCGACGGCGGGACTGAACTGCCGCCGTCGGGAACCGGCCGCGGCATCCCGGGTATGCGTGAACGCGCGACGGCGGCGGGCGGGCGGCTCACTACGGTCACCAACGGCCAACTCTTCGAAGTGGAGGCAATCCTGCCATGAACGACACCCCGATCCGCGTCGCATTGGTTGACGATCAACCCCTGTTCAGCGCTGGTTTGAAGATGATCCTTGGCAGCCAGCCTGACCTGGACCTGGTAGGCGAAGCCACTGACGGTGAGCAGGCTGTTGCCCTCGCGGCGGACGTCGGACCGGACGTGATGCTGATGGACATCCGGATGCCGGTCATGGACGGGATCACCGCCACGCGCCGCATCACCGAAAGCAGCGGCCGTACGAAGGTCATTGTGCTCACCACCATCCAGCACGACGAAGCCGTGGTCCGCGCCATCCAAGCCGGCGCCGGCGGTTTCCTCACCAAGGATGCGACACCGGAATTCCTGCTCGCCACCATCCGCACCGTTCACTCCGGGCACGCGGTCATGGCTCCTTCGGCTACGAATGAACTGCTCAGGGACTACACCACTCCCGCAGAGTCCAACACGGCAGTCTTGGTACCCCTGTCAGCCCGGGAGCACGATGTCTTCATGCTGGCGGCCAAAGGCCTGGCCAACGGGGAGATCGCCGCGTCCCTGGTTCTCAGCGACGCCACGGTGAAATCCCACATCGGGAACATCCTGTCCAAGCTCAAACTCAAAAACCGGATCCAGCTGGTTGCCTTCGCGTACCAAAACAGGCTGATCGGCTAGATCATCACGCTCCAAACCAGGCCCTGGAACACCAGGGCCGGCCACCGCATTGCCAAAAACCGACCATAATTCGTCCAGAGGAGAAACGATGAAAAAGAAAACCATTGGGGTACTGATTCTTACTGCCGGGGCTGCCGCGACATTGGCTGCCGCGGCCACGCCAGGAGTCTCCTCCATGCTGACCAAACCGGCGGAGCATCCGGTGTCCGGCGTGACTCTGGCAGCCGAGCAGTTCGCGTCCGCGGATTCCGCGGCCGAAAACGGGGTGGCCGAAGCCGTGCGTCGGTGCATGGCCAAGGCTGGATACGACTACACACCGGTTTCCGCAGGACAGCAATCCGTGGATCTCAAACAGCACGTAGGCTTCGATACGCTCAGCGTTGAGACTGCACGGGCTTCGGGATACGCCTCAACCAAGCCCAAGGGACCGGGCGAGCCCGCCCCGGACTCCGACCTCGGCAAACTCATGGCCGATCCCGCTTTTCAGCAGGCCCTCAACGGCAGTGGCTCGCCTGAACAGAATATAGTCCAGTCCTCAGCAGGTACGGGAATGCTGTGGGGAGGCTGCAAAGCCGAGGGCATCACCGCCATCTATGGGACTGCCGACAACTACATGAGGGCCACCGCATTGGCTTTCAACTCGCTGATGGTCGCCACCAACGCTGCAGGCCAGGACGCCGGGATCCAGACCGCCGTCGACTCCTGGAAAGAATGCATGTCCACAACGGCCTTCCCCTACAGCCACCCGGGCGAAGCGGTCTCTGCGGGATTGGACGCCGGCGGCCAGAAAGAACTGAAGATCGCTGTCACCGATGCGGGCTGCCGCGAAAGCACCGGATTCGACGCGAAGATCACCGCGGTGTTGGACAAGTACTTGACCACGCGCATGAAGGAACTGGAGACGGAGGTGGCCGCGGTTAAGCAGATACGCCACGATGCTTCAGAGCGTGCCCGGCTGTTGTTGGGATAGGCGGCGCCATAGATGATGTCCCACGGGTGCGTTCCTTCCCCGTTGCCGTGACCGGAAGCCTCTTTGCAGGCGTCCCGTCCGGCGACTGGGAGGGATCTCCCGGGACTACACTTTGGCCATGGCCATCTACGTCGATCCGCCCCTGTGGCCCGCGCACGGGACAGTTTTTTCGCATCTAGTCTCGGACACGTCGCTGGATGAGCTCCATGCGTTCGCGGCTGCCGCCGGGGTTCCGGAGAGGGCCTTCGACGGGGACCACTATGACGTCCCGGAACGCCGCTACGACGACCTCGTGCTCGCCGGCGCAATCCCCGTGGAGGCCAGAATCCTGGTCCGCAAACTCATCGCCAGCGGCCTACGAATTCCCGCGCGGGAACGGAGTAAAGCTTTGACAGTTCCGTTGATGGAGCGTTGGAACAGTATCTTCCCCGGCCATGAGGAGCTGGGCCTGGAGCTGTTGGAGCGGTGGGGCGAGGACGGCAGGAAATACCACAGCCGCACACACCTCCTGGCAGTTCTTGAAGCCCTGGACACTCTGACAGAACCCGCCCTGCCTGCACGGACCGTCTCCTTGGCGGCTTGGTTTCACGACGCCGTTTATGAAGGTGTTGCTGGTCAGGATGAGGAAGACTCAGCCATCCTGGCGGAGGACCGGCTCACGGCTGCTGGCCTCGCCGCTGCCGATGTGGCCGAGGTGGCCCGGCTCGTCAGGCTCACTTCCACCCACTCCCCTGAGCCCGGTGACCATGCCGGCGCCCTCCTCTGCGACGCCGACCTCTCTGTCCTTGGCGGCGACGAACAGGCCTACGCACGTTACCTGGCCGCCGTCCGCGAAGACTACGCCCACGTCAGCGACGATGACTTCGCGAAGGGTCGCGCCGCCGTCGTACGCCATCTGCTAAGCCTGGACCCGCTGTTCCACAGCGAACGGGCCAAGGGCCTCTGGCTCGACGCCGCCCGCCGGAACCTAGCGGGCGAACTCGCGTGAGCGGCGTGCCCAGCGAACCCGGAGCGCCGCAACGGCAGCTTCCGTACTCGGTCCGGTTTGAATGGGGGCTCGACGGCGCCCGTGCAGTAGTGCCCGGAGCTGACCTTGCGGTGGTGGTCGACGTCCTGTCGTTCACCACGTGCGTGAGCGTCGCGGTGGATCGCGGGGCGGTGGTGTTTCCCTATCCGCTGAGGGACGCGGGTGCAAGCGAGTTCGCGGCCCGCCACCGGGCCGCATTGGCGGGGCCGCGGGGTTCGGAAGGGCTGAGCTTGTCGCCCGTGAGCCTCAGTGCTGCGCCGGTACTCGACCGGGTCGTTCTGCCCTCCCCCAACGGGTCCACCATCAGCCATGAATTGGCCGGTTCAGCCCGTCAGGTGGTGGCCGTTTCACTCCGCAACGCCGCTGCCACGGCCGATTGGGTGCAGGCCACACTGCCTCATGGTGCCGTTATTGCCGTCATCGCTGCGGGTGAGAAGTGGGGCAACGGTAGCCTGCGGCCGGCTTTGGAGGACGAGCTTGGAGCCGGGGCGTTCATTGCCGGGCTCGCGGCTGCCGGGCGTCACAATTTTTCCCCGGAAGCGGCCGCTGCTGCTGCCGCCTTCGATGCTGCGGAACCGCATCTTGCGGGCACTCTGCGGGGATGTTCCAGTGGCCGGGAACTGATCGACGCCGGTTTTGCGGGTGATGTCGTCATCGCGGCGGAGCTGGACGCAGGTTCCGCAATTGCTCTCTTGCAGGACGGTGCCTATCGGGGAGTGTTGGCGTCCAGCTAGCATAGAGGTGTGACCTCCTACCTCTTGGACCCTTCCCGCTCATCGGTTCCCCTAGCCGTCCCCGATGTAGAGCACGTCCTGGCTGTGCGCGGCGTGGGCGGCTACCGGCAATACCGCATCCCCGCCCTTGCTATCAGCACCCGGGGCACTCTTTTAGCCGCCTATGACGGCAGGCCCAACCTGGACGACCTCCCCAATCCCATCGATCTCCTCCTGCGCCGCAGCTACGACAACGGAGTCACGTGGGAGCCACAGCAGCTGGTTCGCACCGGTTCGGGACTCCACGGCTTCGGCGATCCAAGCCTGCTGGTGGACTCCGACACCGGGCGCATCTTCATGTTCCATGCCGCCGGGACCCACGCAGGTTTCTTTGAAGCAGTTGCCGGATTGGAGCCGGATGACGACGTGCAGCACGCGGACGTCAGCTTCTCCGACGACGACGGCGACACCTGGCAGCACCGCCGGCTCACCGCGCAACTTAAGCGCGGCGCTGTCACTGGCCTGTTCGCCGCCGCCGGACAGGGAATCCAGATCCACACCGGACCTTTTGCGGGCCGGTTGGTGCAACAGTTTGTGCTGCTGGTGGACGGTGCCATCACGGCCGCGTCTGCGTTCAGCGACGATCATGGTGAGACCTGGACTTTGGGCGAGCTGATCGGTCCGGGTACCTCAGGCGTGGGGCCGAACGAGAACAAAGTAGTGTGCTTGGACGATGGCCGGTTGCTCCTGCATTCACGGGCCACGCCCTGCCGCTTGGCTGCAGTGTCCGAGGACGGCGGCCAAACGTGGAGCCCGCTGCAGCCTGTTCCGGATTTGCCGGATCCCAGCGACAACGGGTCCCTGACGCGCTTCGATGGTCAGCCGCATGGTACCTTCGTGGCGCCGGAGACTTCATCCTGGCTGCTGGCGAGCAACAACCAGGACCCTCATCTGCGTCGGAACACCATGCTGAGTCTCTC
The DNA here is from genome assembly GCF_049315185.1 of Paenarthrobacter sp. C1. Lineage (NCBI taxonomy): Bacteria > Bacillati > Actinomycetota > Actinomycetes > Micrococcales > Micrococcaceae > Paenarthrobacter > Paenarthrobacter sp. C1. Next base: position 4,065,402 of record NZ_CP186052.1, read on the forward strand.
CCCCGACAACGGCGCCACCTGGCCGGCAAAGCTGCTGCTGTGCCCGGGAAGCTCGGCCTACTCCACCGTGGCGCGGCTGCCGAACGGGAATATCGGGGTTCTCTATGAACGGCAGGGATACCGGGAGATTGTGTTCGCGTCCATTCCTGCCGAGCAGCTGGCGGGGCAACTCTCCGCTTCACCCCGGGTTACGCTTGGGCCCACATGCCTGGTCTTCGACATGGAACTGCGGTCCACCACCCCAGGCCGGCCCGCCGTGTGGCAGAACGCCGGCGACTTCCACGTGATCCCGTCCAACAGCGACGGCCAATGGGATGTCCAAACGTGGAAAGAAATCGGGCAGGGCTACGCCGGAGACCAGGTTCTCGGCACCCGGGAAGCCCAGGATCTCAACTACGGACCCATCGTCCCCGGCTACAAAGCCGGGGACATCCTTGCCTTCACCGGACGGGTCCGCAACGGAGGCACTGAGCCGGCTGCCGGCGTCGTACTTCGCGGACCGCACCAGAACGCGGGCGGTTTCCCGCCCGCGGACCTGTTACCCGGCGAGCATGTCCTCTACTTCACGCCGACCTACACCATTACGGCGTCGGACCTCGAGCACAGCACGCTGGAACTCGCCTTCACGGTGGAGGCCGACGGCGGGAGCGTGCGTGTGGAGCGGACGTTCCGTTTCGATCTGCGCACCGGGGCGGTTGTTGCGTCCTAGCGGGGCCGCACCTTAGCGGTAGGTGCTGACGAACGGCTGGTTGGTGGGCACAATCTGCTTGCCGAGCGGCATCAGCGACACCGGGATCAACTTCAGGTTGGCGATGGCCAGCGGGATCCCAATGATGGTGATGGCCATGGCAAACGCGGTGACCACGTGACCGATGGCAATCCAGATACCCGCCACCAGCAACCAGATGACGTTGCCCAGGAGCGCGAACACCCCTGTGCCGCCCGGCTTCTCAACCACCATCCGCCCGAAAGGCCACAAGCAGTACGCCCCGATCCGGAACGAAGCGATGCCCCAAGGAATGGTCACGATGAGCACGCAGCAAATAATGCCTGCCGCGAAGTAGCCCAGGGCCAACCAGAACCCGCCGAAGACAAGCCAGATGACGTTAAGGATCGTTTTCATGTCCTCATTCTCTCCTGCGGGGCTGACAAAATGCCTAGGGGTCTGCCCTGAATCTTCCCTGACTTCAGCCGCCCAACCCGACGCTCGCTCACATCCCTATGGCTTCCCCCCAACCCTCTTCCACACCCCACGCCCTTCCCACCAACCCTCTTCCACACCCCACGCCCTTCCCACCAACCCTCTTCCACACCCCTACCGAAGCGCCCTGGATTTGAGGAATCGTCCGGCCGAAACACCCGGGAAGTGAAGAAGCGTCCCGTTCAAACACGCGGAAAATGAAGAAGCGTCCGGCCGAAACACCGGGAAGTGAAGAAGGATCGGGTTGAAACACCTGGGACGTGAAGAAGCGTCCAGTTCAAACACGCGGAACGTGAAGAAGCGTCCGGCCGAAACACGCGGGACGTGAGGAAGGGACCGGTTGAAACCATAGGGATGTGAGGGAGGGTCAGGCTTTGGCGGCTGTGACGAAGGCGCGGATCTTAGCCAGGTTCTTCACACCCCGCGAAGACTCGACACCGGAGGAAACGTCCACTCCCCAAGCGCCGGCAGCGGCTGCGGCGAAGGCCACGTTGCCGGGTTCCAGACCACCGGCGAGCAACCACGCCCGGCTCTCGAGCCCCTTGTCACGCACTGAGGCGTAGTCCCAGGACTCCCCCGACCCCGGCACTGCGGCGTCGATCAGGAACACGTCTTCGCCCAGATCCGCGAACTCGTCCTGGGAGGCACCCATGGTGACGGCCCGGATGAGCCGCATGCCGGCGTCGTGCACTGTTTTGACGTCGTCGGCAGTACGGCGACCGTGCAGCTGCACCCACGAAAGTCCTGCCGCGCGGGCCGTCGCTACGGCATCGGCGGCGGCTTCATGCCGGAAAACGCCCACGGCATGAACCCCGGCGGGCACCAGCGGGAGCAGGATACGAACCTGGTCCGGGCTGACCTCCCGCGGGCTGGTGGTGAGGACGAAACCGACGGCGTCAGCACCGGCGTCGACGGCTTCACGTACTGATTCGGGCGTGCTCAAGCCGCATACTTTGACGAACATCCAGCGCCTCCCTCACTACCCAAACGACGTTTTCCACATATGACGTTAGCAAGCCGCGTTGCCATCGGAGAACCTGCGTCCACCATTAGGCTGGTCGGATGGAGATTATCCGTTTTGCTGACATCCGTCCCGAACCGTGGCGCAATGGCGGCGGGGTGACGCGCGAACTCGCGAGCCACCCGCAGGCAGCCTCTGCGCAGGACGGCGCCTGGGATTGGCGTGTCAGCATCGCCGACGTCTCCAAAGCCGGAGAATTCTCCGTTTTCCCGGGCATGGAGCGGGTCATCACCATCATCGACGGCGAACTGCTGCTCCTCACCGTGGACGGCTCCGAGCACCCGCTCGAGAAATACCGTCCGTTCCGTTTCTCCGGCGAGGCAGCATCCTCGGCGACTCTCCCCACCGGCGATATCCGTGACTTGAACGTCATCGCCCGCGAAGGCGCGTTCAAGGGCTACACGTCGATCGTTGAGATCTCCAAGAAACGGGCTCACCCGGTGTTCGAGGGGCAGTTGGCTGTTCTGCTGGAGGGCAAGGCGACAGTTGCGCCCGGCGCCGGAGTCGAGGAAGAGCCGGCTGCTGAGGAAAAGTCCGACGGCGGCGCTCCGGCAACCAGCCCCGGGGAACCTGTCGAGTTGGCTCGCTATGACGCCGTCGTGGGTTCGGATACCCGCAGCCCTGAGATCTCCGGGCGGGGCTTTATCGCAGTGATCTCGATCGACCATGTGGAGCCGGCTGACGCCTGATCTGGTGACGTTAACCACCAGAAGTGGCCACCCCGCGCCGGAGTTGCTAGCCTGAAATGAAGGTTCCGCTCTGGAACCTCCGGACGACGGTTCAGTACCCGGCACGCGACAAGACTGGCCAAAGGAAATGTCATGTCGTGGATAATTCTCATTCTTTCCGGTGCTCTCGAGGCCGTCTGGGCCGCAGCTCTGCACCGTTCCAAGGGCTTCCGTAAACCCGTCCCAACAGTCGTTTTCCTGGTCGCAGTCATTGCGAGCATGGGCGGGCTGGCGATCGCAATGCAATCCATCCCAACGGGCACGGCCTACGCCGTGTGGGTGGGGGTAGGCGTGGTGCTCACCGCGGCTTACGCGATGGTCACCAAAGTTGAACGCGCGACGACGGCCCGGCTGCTGCTGCTTGCCGGAATCGGTGCATGTGTGGTCGGCCTGAAGGTGGTGGCATAGCCATGACGACAAAAACCAAGAACACCGGTAACGGAATCTTCTGGGCCATCCTCCTGGCGTCGGCGCTCCTCGAAGCCGTGTGGGCCACCGCTTTGGGGCTCTCCAATGGCTTCACGCAACTCATGCCCACACTGGTCTTCGCCGTCACCGCAGTACTGAGCATGCTGGGACTGGGCATCGCGGTGAAGCGCATCCCCCTTGGCACTGCTTACGCGGTATGGGTGGGTATCGGCGCGGCGCTGACCGTTGGCTGGGCCATGATCACGGGCGTCGAATCGGCAAGCCCGCTGAAACTCCTCTTTATCGCCGGAATCGTGGGATGTGCCGCCGGCCTGAAGGCGCTGCCCGCAGAGAAAGCTGTAGCCAAGCCCGAGTAGCGCCCGCTCCCTGGCGCCCTGTTTCGATGGTTCGCTGCACACCATGCCGCTCGCACGGCACACTGTGCAGCGAACCATCGAATCAGCCAGGCAAGGCCACGCGAGGCCAGGCGGTGCTCGCAGAAATCGCAGGAATACCCCAGCGCGCCATCGGGTTCACGCCTTCAAGAGCACCCAAACACGCATTGGAGACGTTCATGACTGCAGTTCAGCTCGGAGATGGCCTCACGGTCAGCCCCCTCGGTTTCGGCGGAATGGCCCTGACCCCGGTCTATGGCGGGATCGACCCAGAGGAAGGCCTGCAAACACTCAGGCACGCCGTGGACGCGGGCATCACGTTCATCGACACCGCAGATGTGTATGGCGCGGGCAGCAACGAGGAACTCGTGGGCAGGCTCCTCAAGGAGCGCCGCGACGAGATCCAGGTAGCCACGAAGTTTGGAATTGAGGGCAACCCCGCGGACGGATACACGGGAGTCCGCGGGGATGCACCGTACGTCAGGCAAGCGGCGGAAGCGAGCCTCCGCCGCTTGGACACTGACGTCATTGACCTCTACTACATGCATCGCCGTGACCTCCGCGTTCCGATAGTGGAAACCGTGGAGGCAATGGCGGAGCTGGTCCGTGAGGGCAAGGTCCGGCACCTCGGCTTGTCGGAAGTGACAGCCGAGGAGCTCAGGCAGGCCAACGCCGTCCATCCCATTGCCGCGGTCCAGAGTGAATGGTCAATCTGGAGCAGGGATGTTGAGCTCAACGTTGTTCCTGCAGCCAAGGAGCTTGGCGTAGGGTTTGTGCCGTATTCGCCGCTGGGCCGTGGGTTCCTTACGGGAACTGTCAGCGCGGGCGATCTTGGCGAAAATGACTTCCGCCATAAGATCCCCCGTTTTGGCGACGAGGCACTTGATGCAAACCAGGCCGTTGTAGCCGCGGTTCGCGAGGTAGCCAGTGGGCTGGATGCAACTCCTGCCCAAGTAGCCCTGGCTTGGCTTTTCGCCCAAGGTCAGCGCCTCGGGATTTCGGTGGTCCCCATCCCCGGCACGCGCAAGACGTACCGGATCGACGAGAATCTCGGCGCACTGTCCCTGCAACTGGGAACAGCGCACCTTGAGGTGCTCGACCAAGCCGCTGCCGCCGTCGTGGGTTCACGCTCCGCCAACCCCAATTGGGTCTCGCAGGGCCGCGAAGCCAAGAACGTAGGCTGAACGAATGGATTCGCTTATTCACTCACTACGTGACGTCACCATTCGCAGCATTTCGGTCAGCGAGATGAACAACAACGTGTACCTGTTGACGTCAAAGTCCACAGGGGCGCAGGTGTTGATCGACGCCGCCGACGACCTTCCAGCCATCCAGCAGCTTCTGTCGGAGTCCGCGGGCGATTCGGCCGAGCCCATCAAGCTGGTCCGGATAGCAACCACCCACCAGCACTGGGATCACGTCCGTGCGCTGGCGGAGCTGGTGGAAGTCACCGGGGCCACCACGTCAGCGGGAGAGGACGACGCCGATGCGTTGCCGGTTCCGGTGGATGTCCGGATTGGTCACGGCGACGTTGAGCGGTTCGACGACATCGAGCTCACGGCGGTCCACCTGCGTGGACATACCCCTGGCTCGATCGCCTTCGTGTACCAGGATCCGGACGGGCCGGCCCACATTTTCAGTGGAGACTCGCTGTTTCCGGGAGGCGTCGGCAACACACAGAAAGATCCTGCACGCTTCACTTCTCTGTTGAACGACGTGTCGGAACGACTGTTCGACGCCTATCCGGACGATACCCTGGTGCACCCGGGCCATGGATTGCCCACGACCCTCGGAGCCGAGCGGCCACACCTTGAGGAGTGGCGCGCCCGGGGCTGGTAGTACCTGAAGTTGCGGGGCCTGCTCTGCGCTCCATTCCTTCCGGAAAGCGCGTAGAGCGGGCCTCACAACGGGAGGTTAGCGGCCGCGGCGCTCGTTCGAAGCAGGAGCCGAAGCGCGGCGGGGACCGCTGCGTGCCGGACGGCCTGCGCCGGATCCACCGCGACCGGAGTTGCCGGAACCCGAACCGTAGGATCCACCGGACGTAGCACCCGTAGCGGAGGACCATACGGCCTTGTTCCCACCGGTACGCGTAGAGGTGGTGGATGCCGTGCGAGGAGCCGAAGCTGCGCGCTGGCCGGTAGCCGGACGACCACTGCGGCCGCCCTGGCCCTGCGAGCCCGGGACGTCGTTGCGGTGAGTGGCACCGGACTTGCCGCGGCCACGTGAGCTGCGGGCGACGTCGTCGTTCATTGCTGCGCGACGCTCGGCGCGGTTGACGTCGGTGCGAACCGGCTCAGCCGCGACCTTTCCGCGTCCGTTGCGACCACCACGGCCGCCGGCCGTGGGAGCAGCCTGTGTGGAACGGCGTGCACGCTTGCGCTGTGCGTTCGCGCCGGTGGACGTACCGCCGCCCTGCGGGGCTTTCGCCGCGAGGAGTGCTGCACGGGTGCGGGGATCGACCTTGTCGGCGATTTCGCCAACGAGGTCGGCAACCAACGGCGAGTTGGCAGTGACGCGCTCAAACGAAACGTCGACGCCGGCAGCCTTCATGAGCTTCTTGACGTCGCTCTGCTGCTCCGGAAGGGTCAGCGTGACCACGGTGCCATCGGAACCTGCGCGGGCCGTACGGCCGGAGCGGTGCAGGTATGCCTTGTGCTCTGTGGGCGGGTCCACGTGGATGACGAGTTCGACGTCGTCAACGTGCACGCCGCGGGCTGCGACGTCGGTTGCCACCAGGACGCGGACGTCACCGTTGGAGAACTCGGCAAGGTTGCGGTCGCGGGCGTTCTGCGACAGGTTGCCATGCAGGTCGACGGCGGGGATGCCGGCGTCGGTGAGGGTCTTGGCAAGCTTGCGGGCGTGGTGCTTGGTCCGCATGAAGAGGACGCGGCGGCCGGCGCCGGAAGCCAATTCAACAATGAGCTGCTTCTTGACAGTCTGGTCGTTGACCACCAGGACGTGGTGTTCCATGGTGGTGACAGCGGCCTGGGGATCGTCCACGGAGTGTGTCAGCGGGTTGGACAGGTAACGGTTGACCAGCTTGTCAACACCGTTGTCCAGCGTCGCGGAGAAGAGCAGGCGCTGACCCTGGGTGGGGGTCATGTCCATGAGCTTCTTGACCACCGGGAGGAAGCCGAGGTCGGCCATGTGGTCGGCCTCGTCCAGCACGGTGACCTCAACGGCTTCGAGGGTCAGGATGCGCTGGCGGATCAGGTCTTCGAGGCGGCCCGGGCAGGCGATGACGATGTCGACGCCGGCGCGCAGCGCCTTCTCCTGGCGTGCCTGGGAGATGCCGCCGTAGATGACCGTGGTGTTCAGGCCCATGGCCTTGGCCAGCGGTTCGATGGTGGCGTTGATCTGGGTTGCCAGTTCACGCGTCGGTGCAAGGACCAGGCCCATGGGGCGGCCGGGCTTGCGGAAATGCTTGGCTTCGCGCTCGGCCAAGCGGGCCACGAGCGGGATGGCGAAAGCGATGGTCTTGCCGGAGCCGGTGCGGCCACGGCCCAGGACGTCGCGGCCTGCGAGGGTGTCCGGGAGGGTCTTCACCTGGATGGGGAATGCCTCTTCGATGCCGTCTGCAGCGAGGGAATCAGCAATGGCCTTGGGCGTGCCAAGGGCAGCAAAAGTAGTCATAAACTTCATGTCTTTCGGGCGGTGTCCAGTTGCGGACATCGGCCCCCGACGCCGGTTGGGCCAGGGGTTCGCCGAGGAAAAGTCAGGTGGTCTACCGGTTCGCTGCAACAGCGGTGGCCGGGACCAAATAGAACGCGTTCATCGACGCAGGATGTGCCTCTCACATGAAAAATGCCCCGTCGCGCAGCCTTTCAGGCCACCTGCTTCAGGGCGTCACCGCACATCAAGTGTTCCTAGCTTAGCAGTGATGGGGGTGGAACCTTGCATCGGCCAGCGTTGCGGGGCCTGCTATGCGTGCTTCGGGGCCTGCAAAGCGCGCAAAGCGGGCCCCACAACTAACCCGGCCGGCGTTGCGGGGCCTGCTATGCGTGCTTCCGGGCCTGCAAAGCGCGCAAAGCGGGCCCCACAACGGGTCAGGCGTGGTGCGAGAGCTCCGGTTCGACGTTCGGGGACTTGGTTGCGGCCGCGCGGGCGGCGACCCTCGGCGCCATCAGAACCCCGACGACGGCGATCACCGCCGTAAGTGCGAAGACCGCCGCAAACGGGTTCGTCGTCGTGAATGCCGCAAAGACCAGTCCTGTAGCGGCGAGGGACAGCGCACCGCCCAGGGAGTCGGAGATGGACATGGCCGCACTGTTGAAGCCCTGGTTCTCCTCGGTGGACAGCGCCAACGTCATGACGGACAAGCGCGGGTACATCAGTCCCATCCCGCCGCCGGCAAGGATCCACCCGCCAATGGCAACGGCGGCGGACAGCGCCAGCGCGGCCGTCACGAGGGTGAGGACAATGGCCACCAGCACCAGCGAGGCACCGATCTTGATGGCGAGGTCATCAGCCAGACGCGTTCCAAGCCGCCCCTGGATCGCCGACGCCCCGGCCCACGCCAGTGCCGCACCGGTCAGTGTCAGCCCGGCAAACGTGGGCGTGAATGAATAGCGTTCGGTCAGCAGGTACGGCAGGTAGACCTCGGCCCCGAAGAACGCCGCCGACGCCAGGCCCCGGACCAGGATCACACTGGGCAGTCCCCGCCGGGCGGTCAGTGTCCCGCGCGGCACCAGCGGCCGGACAGCCACCACGGCAAGGACAAGTGCGACGACGGCAATCACCCCACCAACTCCCGGCACCTCAGCGGAGAGGTTAAGCCCGAGGACGGCAACAGCTGCGAGCGCCGCCCATCCCATGCGCCCGAGAGCCCACGGAACCGTTTCGGCGGGAGGCTCGGACGACATGCCCCGGACTGCCGGCACCACCATCAGCAGCGCTGGCACCACCAGGCCCACGACACCCAGGAAGACCCAGTGCCAGCTGCTCAGCTGGGCCACGACACCTGCGGCGAACGGACCAACGAGCGACGGAACCACCCAGGACGCGGCGAAGGCGGCAAAGATTTTCGGGTGCAGCCCGGGTGGGTACACACGGGCCACCAGCACGTAGAGGGCAACGGTCATCGCGCCGCCGCCCAGGCCCTGTACCAAGCGCCCGAGCACCAGGATCTCCATGGTTCCGGCCATGCCGGCGATCAGCAGGCCGGCAACGAACAGTGCCACCGAGGAGTACAGGGGCGCCGCCGGCCCTCGACGGTCGGACCAGTTGCCGGCCGCCACCATACCCATCACGCCCGTAGCCAGTGGTCCGGCGAAGGCAAGCGCGTAGAGACTGGCTCCGTCCAGGTCCCGGCTCACGAGCGGCATGACGGTTGTCACTGCGAGGGACTCGAACGCGCTGAGGAATACCAGCGCGCAGGCCCCCACGGTGGCAAGGAGGTACGGGCGGCCCAGAATTCCGGCCGTTGAGGTGTCTGAGGTCATGGACGCCAGCCTAGAACCTCAACTAATGTTGAGGTCAATCCAGCACACCCCTACCGGAAGAAGGTCCATGCCCACCGCCTCCGCCCACCGGCCACTGACCATTGGTGAGCTCTCCGAGCGCAGCGGAGTGTCGCCGTCGGCCCTTCATTTCTACGAACGCAACGGGCTTATCGAAGCCGAGCGGACAGCAGGCAACCAACGGCGGTACCGGCGTGACACACTCCGGCGCGTCGCGTTCATCAAGACCTCGCAACGGGTGGGACTGCCGCTCAAGGACATCCGGGAGGCGCTGAACTCATTGCCCGAAGGCCGCACGCCCACCAAGAGGGATTGGAGCAGGTTGTCGTTGCGCTGGCGGGAGGAACTCGACCAACGGATCGCGGCCTTGCAGCACCTGCGCAACGACCTCGACGGGTGTATTGGCTGCGGTTGCCTGAGCTTGAAATCGTGCACGCTCCAGAACCCGTCGGACGAACTCGGTGCGTCGGGCGCCGGGGCACAACGGTGGATGCTGCCGGACTAGCCAAACTGACTGCAGAGCCAAACTGCCTGCCGGCTTTGCCGAAACAGCAAAAGGCATTGCCTTCCGCTGCAGCCTCTTGGCACGCTTGGGTCATGACTGAACACACGCACGACGGCGGCACCCACCAGCACGGCCAACACACCCACGAAGGCGCCCAGCAAGGTGGCTTGAACCTCCATAAAGATGCGGACAACGCCGTGGACATGTGGGACGGCATGTATCGGGAGCGGCCGAAGATCTGGAGCGGGAATCCGAACGCGCAGCTGGTGGCCGAAGCCAAGGACCTGAAGCCCGGCAAGGCCCTCGATTTGGGCTGCGGGGAAGGCGGGGACGCTATCTGGCTCGCGAAGCAGGGCTGGACGGTTACCGCCCTGGACGTGTCCGCCGTCGCGCTTGAACGCGCGGCCGCGCACGCCGAGGAAGCAGGCGTCGCTGACCGGATCACGTGGCAGCAGCAGGACCTGACGGAATGGGAGCCGCAGCCGGACTTCGATCTGGTCTCGGCACAGTTCCTGCATTCGCCCCTGCTGCCGTGGCGTGATTCGGTCACCTCGGCCGCCGGGGCTGTGGCGCCTGGCGGGACATTGCTGGTGGTGGGGCATCACCCGCACGGCCTGCCGTCCTGGAGCCAGCACCACCACGAGGCCGGGCTTTTCTTCACTCCGGAGCAGCTGGCGGGAGCCCTGCGGCTAGATACCGAGCCGTGGTTCGTCCACGTGCTGACGGACAGGGCGCGGACGGCTTCGGGTCCCAGCGGTGAATCGGGCACCACCCTGGACACTGTCCTGAGGGCCACGAAGCGGGCTTAGGCGCCCTCCGGCAGCAGGTCTCCGTAGGGCGGTACGACTGTTCCCGTGGCGGTCGAGTCCGGGTTCAGCATCCACCCCACCCGTTTTGCCGTATTGAGCATCACCACGCTTTCCACCAATTCAATGCCGGGGATCCGCTGCTGGATGGTGAGCTCCATTTCCATGACATCCGCCAGGGAGCGCAGCCACATGATCATGGTGAAGTTGGTGCGCCCCGTGGTGGATGCGGAGAAGCGGATGTTGCGGATGGCCCTGAGCTCGGTGGCTGCGGCCTCGTGCTGACCTGCCGGGACATTGGCGAACCATTGGACGGTGATGGGGAAGCCTGAGTACTGCTGGGCTATTTCGCAGCGGAAGGACAGCATGCGGCTGGCCAGGACGCGTCCCAGTTGGCGCTGCACGGTGGCTGGATTCCGGTCCAGCGCCCGAGCGATCTCGGCCGCAGTGGCGCGGCCGTCCCGGGCAAGGAACGGGATGAGCGCCAGGTGCGTCTCCGGCAAGGGCGCCACGACGGTGTCGGGAGAAGAAGGGTTGGCGGATTCAGGTCCCGCCAGCGACCGCAATGCCTGCTGTTCCGCCTTGCTGAGCACATTGAGCCGCCACGCGTAGCCGCTGGTGTGGATCCGTGTACAGAGAGCCGTGTGGTACTTGGTGAGTCCCCGTACTTCCTTGAGCCGAGGCAACACCTGCGTGCTGAACTGTTCCAGGTCCTGGGTGATGACCGTCAGTGTCAGGTCGCGGTTACTGGCAGCTTCTTCCACTGTGATGACCTCGGGCAGTTGCGCGACGGCGGCGGTCACCTCGGGCCTGAGGTGCATTTCGCAGTCGATGTCCACCATGGCCAAGCACATGTCCTTGGGATCGCCCATCAGATGCGCCGTGGTCCAGGCAGCGCCCGCAGCCCTCAGGCGGTCCCAGCGGGATGCCAGGGTGGTGGCGTGGACGCCCAGGACGCTGCCGGCGTCGGACCAACTGATCCGGGGCGATATCTGCAAGGCGTTGACCAAACGCAGATCTTCTTCGCTGAGTTCCATGAGCTGATTCTCCCAGAAGCGTGCATGAATCGTGTGCTGCAAGCAGCAAAATGCATATTTACAGTTGTTTTCGAGCATGTGAAGCAGGTCACCACAAAATGGCATAAGGAACACATCACCTTATGGATCAGGAGACTTCATGACACTCGCCGCCGACGCCAAAGAACTGCAAGGGGACATCGTCCGCCTCCGCCACGACCTCCACCGCGAACCGGAGATCGGATTGCAGCTCCCCCGCACGCAGGAGAAGGTGCTCAAGGCACTGGACGGACTTCCGTACGAGATCACCCTGGGGAAGGAAACGACGTCGGTCACCGCAGTACTGCGAGGAGGTGCGGCCCACGCTTCGGCTGAGAAGCCCGTGGTCCTCCTGCGCGCCGACATGGATGGTCTCCCCGTGCAGGAGAACACCGGCGTTGACTACACCTCCCGCGTGGACGGCGCGATGCACGCCTGCGGCCACGACCTCCACACCTCCATGCTCGCCGGCGCTGCCACCCTCCTGGCCGAGCGCAGGGAGCAACTGGCCGGCGACGTCATCCTGATGTTCCAGCCGGGCGAAGAAGGCTTCGACGGTGCCAGCTACATGATCAAGGAGGGCGTCCTAGACGCCGCGGGCCGACGCGCGGACACCGCCTACGGGATGCACGTCTTCTCCTCACTGGAGCCGCACGGGCAGTTCGTCACCAAACCCGGAGTCATGCTCAGCTCCTCGGACGGCCTCGTGGTGACCGTGCTGGGCGCGGGGGGCCACGGTTCAGCGCCCCACTCCGCCAAGGATCCCGTCACAGCCGCCGCCGAAATGGTCACCGCCCTGCAGGTGATGGTCACGCGGCAGTTCAACATGTTCGACCCCGTCGTCCTGACCGTCGGCGTCCTGCACGCCGGAACCAAGCGCAACGTGATTCCCGAGACCGCACGGATCGAAGCCACCATCCGGACCTTCTCCGAGGAGTCCCGCCGGAAGATGATGGAAGCAGTACCCCGGCTGCTGCACGGTATTGCCGCAGCCCACGGCCTGGAGGCTGACGTGCATTACCAGGAGGAATACCCCCTCACCATCAACAACGACGACGAGACCGCCACCGCCGAAAAGGTCATCGCCGGGATGTTCGGCGAGTCCCGGTACACCCGCATGGCCACTCCCCTGAGCGGTTCGGAGGACTTCTCCCGCGTCCTCGCCGAGGTCCCCGGCACGTTCGTGGGCCTCAGTGCCGTCGCTCCCGGAGCCGACCACACGACGTCGCCGTTCAACCACTCCCCTTACGCCACGTTCGACGACGGCGTCCTCACCGACGGTGCCGCGCTGTATGCAGAGCTCGCCGTATCCCGCATCGCAACCCTCTCCGGCAACTAGCCTCCCCACCCCCCTTGGAGAATCACATGACCACCACCGTTGGAACGTCCACGGACGTCAAGGCCCACAAGTCGCATGTGCGGACATTGGTCGGCACCGGCATCGGCAACGCCGTCGAGTGGTACGACTGGGCCATCTACGCCACGTTCTCGCCGTTCATCGCGAGCGCGTTGTTCAGCAGCGCCGACCCCACCTCAGCCGTGCTGTCCACGTTGGCGATCTTCGCCGTCGGGTTCGTTGCCCGGCCGTTCGGCGGGTTCGTGTTCGGCTGGATCGGTGACAGGATCGGCCGCAAGACGTCCATGACCGTCGCTGTGGCACTCGGAGCTGTGGGCAGCCTCCTCATCGGTGTCGCGCCCACGTTCGAATCGGTCGGCGCCTTCGCCTCGGTGATGTTGCTGGTTGCCCGGCTCATCCAGGGCCTCGCCCACGGTGGCGAGCTGCCGTCGTCGCAAACGTACCTGTCCGAGATGGCACCCAAGGAACACCGAGGCTTCTGGGCGACCCTCATCTACACCTCCGGCACCGCCGGAATCCTGGCCGGGACGCTGCTGGGTGCCATCCTCACCGCTGTCCTGAGCAAGGGCGACATGAGCGCCTGGGGTTGGCGCATCCCGTTCCTGATCGGCGGCGCACTGGGCATCTACGCACTGTTCATGCGGGCCAAGATGAAGGAAACCGAAGCGTTTGAGGCCGAAGCTCCGCAGGAGAAGCGCCTGGCCATCTGGCCGCAGATCGTCAAGTACCGCAAGCAGGCCCTGCAGGTCATCGGCCTCACCGTTGGCCTGACGGTTGTCTACTACATCTGGGGCGTCGTGGCACCGAGCTACGCCGCAACCTCGTTGAAGATGGACCGCGGCGCGGCGTTGTGGGCCGGCGTGATTGCCAACGTGGTGTTCATCGCGGCGCTGCCGTTCTGGGGCAAAATGTCGGACCGGATCGGACGCAAGCCGGTGCTGATCGCCTCCTCCGCTGGCGCTGCATTGCTGCACTTCCCCATGACGTGGCTGCTCAAGGACTCTCCGTGGCAGTTGGCGGTGTCGATGTCCGTGATGCTGTTCTTCATCGCCGGCAGCGCAGCGATCGTCCCTGCCGTGTACGCCGAACTGTTCCCGACCCACATCCGCACCATCGGCGTCGGCGTTCCGTACTCCATCTGCGTGGCGGTTTTCGGTGGCACGGCCCCGTACCTGCAGACCTGGCTCGGCACCATCGGACAGGGCTACCTCTTCAATGTGTACGCCGTGATCCTGCTGCTGGTGGGTATCGCGTTCGCTGTCTCCATCCCGGAGACGAAGGGCAAGGACCTGACCGTCTAGCTACTTCGTTGCGAGGCCCGCTCTGCACGCTATTCCCAAACCCGGGCGGTGGGGACGCAGAGTGGGCCTCGCAACGTTAAACGAAGCGGTCGCGGCCGGCCCGGTAGCCGAAGAAAGCCGCGAGCGAACCGACCACCAGGAACAGGATTCCGGCGGCTGCGAACCCGCCGGTGGCCTGATGGAGTTGCCCCACCATGAGAGTGCCGACCGAACCAACCCCGTAGCCCACGCCCTGCATCATTCCCGAAAGGTGCGCGGCCGTGTGGGCGTCGCGGGTGCGAACCATGATCATGGTGAGGGCCACTGCTGTGAGCGAGCCTTGCCCCAGCCCGTTGAGACCCGTCCAGACCCAGATCAGTTCAGTGGGACCGAAGATCGTCAGTGCGAAACCACCGCCGGTCATCAACGCCACCACCATGTTGATGATCCGTTGATCCTTGAAACGCGTCGCCAGGGCCGGGGCAAACAGGGAGCCGAGCATCTGCAGCACGATCGACACCGAAACAATGAGCCCGGCCGTTGCACCGTCGATGCCCCGGTCGCGCAGGATCGGCGCCATCCACGCGAACACGCTGAAGGACATCATCGCCTGCAGCACCATGAACATCGTCACTTGCCAGGCCACGGCCGATTTCCAGACGTTCACGCCACCATGGACGGCTTGGTGCCTTACCGACGGTTGCTTGATGGCCAGCGGCAGGAACAGCAAAAGCACGACGGCGGCAGGCACCACCCAGAACCACAGCGCCGAAGTCCACTGGCCGGTTGCCGTAAAGACCGGATACGTGAACCCCGCGCCCAAGGCCGCGGACGCGCAGATCGCTGTGGTGTAGAGGCCGCCCATCAAGCCGAGGCGGTGCGGGAAATCCCTCTTGACCACGCCCGGCAGGAGCACGTTGCACAGCGCAATCGCAGCACCACAGGCCGCCGTGCCCGCGAGAAGCCCCGGGAGATGGCCCACTCCGGGTACGTCCACGGGCCTGAGCAGCAGGCCCGCAGTGAGGACAGCCATGGCGCCCAGGAGCACCCGTTCCGCGCCGAACCTGCGGGCCAGGATGGGGGCAAGGGGCGCGAAGACGCCAAGCAAAGTGACCGGCACCGTGGTGAGGACTACCAGCGACCAACCCGGCAGACCGGCGTCGGACGTTATTTCCGGAAGGACCGCGGAGAAGCTGGAGAAGACCGTTCGGAGGTTCAGCCCGATCAGTACCAGGCAGATGCCCAGGTAGACCAGGCCTCTCCTGCCCCGGAGCTGCGTGGGGCCGGCGGCCGGTTCTTCATCGATCTCTGCATCGGCCGCAATCTCGGGCAGGACGGATTTCTCTGGGTAGCCGGGCATCTTCGAGGAGGTCACACGTCCTATTCTGTCAGCCACGTGTTGGGGACGCGTGATGGGGTCATTGTGACCAGCACGCGACCTCAGTTGCGGGCTAGATCAGGGTGTCGAAGTAACCCCAGCCCACGCCTATGTGCGTGTTTCCGAACAGGCCCGCTCCGAACTCCGAATTCAGGAAGAGCCGCATATCGCCTGTTTCATCGATCGCCACAATGTCGTTGAGGGGTTTCAGGGCCGAGTACCGGTTTCCGTAGAGCGGTTCGTAGACGCCGGCTCCGCTGATTTCGGTCATGAGCTCCCAACCGTGGCCCGCGATCGACGGCGGCTTCCAGCCACCGTTTCCGTCTGCGGGGTACTGGTGCAGGATGCCGGCGCCGTCCCTGGCATAGATGTCCACAGCGCCATCGCCGTCGGTATCGCCGGGGGTGGCGATCTTGTTCATCACGTCCCAGCCGGTCCCAACGCGTGATGGCGTCAGCCAGCCGCCGTCGCCGTCTCCCGGGTATAGGTAGAGGTCTCCGGCGGAGTCCCGGGCCAGGACGTCGTTGTTTCCGTCACCGTCGAAGTCCCCCGGGCCGACGACAGTGTCAAAGATGTTCCAGCCCCAGCCAACTTGCCTGGGCGGAAGCCAGCCGCCCTCCCCATCGCCTGGATAGATGTGCAGGGTTCCAGCGCTGTCACGGCCCAGGAGGTCGTTGTTTCCGTCGCCGTCGAAATCACCGGTGGAGAAAACGATGTCGAAAATGCCGAAGCCCCGGCCAACCACTCTTGGTTCTTCGATCGTGTGGTTGTAATAGGTGCACCCGGCGCCGGAAGGACACATTCGGTATTCGGACGTATAAGCATGCGGATAGAGGACCAACGTGCCGTTATCCGTGCGGCCCAGGAGCTCAAAGTTGCCGCGCCCGGTCCAGCCCATGGAACGGCTGGAGGCGGCGATCGGAGCTGTTTCATCGCTCCTGAAAACTTCCTCTTCGGAGCACACGCCGTGGGCTGTGAACGAAATACGGTTTCCACGGTCTTCGGGGAGCAGTTTCAGGGATTCGCCCTGACGCCCGGCAGGCAGTGGCTCGCCGTTGCTCAGCCACTCCATGACGAAGCCATGCGGGGCCTCAGCTGTGGGCGGGCACACCTGCAGCCCATGGTCGGCGCTGCCGATGGTCAGTTCGGAACCCACGTAGGGCATGCCGAAGATCGGCGGAACCCAATCCTGGTAGTCCGCTGCAGCGGGAGCCGCGCCCAAGGTCGTCGAGCCCAACAACAAGGCGCCCAGTGCCGCCGACTTGAACGCAAATGACCGCAAGCTTCCCATGCTTTCCCCCAAGACCAGTGAGCGCCTCCAAGACCAGTAAGCGCGTCATTGGAGCCGAGCCTAACACTCCCCTTATTTTGATGGTGATGCTTCGTCCAAAGACAAGCGCCCGCCCCCTCGGCAGAGCCCCCTGCCCGAACCCAAGTATTCTGGAAAGGATGAGTGAAACCCCAGATTCCCCGCGCCCTGTCACCCCCGGCAGCCAGGCTTCCTTCGGTACCTACGGTGGCCGCCCGGTCAGTTTCGTGCGCCGCGGCACACGCCTGCAGGGTCGGAGGCAGGCGGCTTGGGAAGAGCACGCGGAGCGCTGGGCCATCCAGGTCCCCCGTCATGTCGCCAACACCTCCGTGCACCCGGATTACACCTTCGACGCCGAGGCTGTCTTCGGGCGGAAGGCGCCCTTGATTGTCGAGATCGGTTCCGGACTGGGCGACGCCGTGGTTCACGCCGCCGAGCAGAACCCGGACAAGGACTTCCTTGCCGTCGAGGTTTACACACCCGGGCTGGCCAACACCATCATCAAGATCAACAGCCGGGGCCTGACCAACGTGCGCGTGGTGGAAGCCAACGCACCCGAGGTCCTCGAATCGATGCTGCCTGCAGGGTCGGTCAGCGAACTATGGGTGTTCTTCCCTGACCCCTGGCACAAGGCACGGCACCACAAGCGCCGTCTCATCCAGCCGGCCTTCGCCTCCGTTGCTGCCAAAGCCCTCCAGAAGGGCGGCTACTGGAGGATCGCCACGGACTGGTCCAACTATGCCGTGCACGTCCGGGAAGTCCTGGCGGGATCCACGGAGTTCGAGAACATGCACGAAGGCGAGCGCAGCGGCGAGGAGAGCCCGTTGACGCAAGTGTGGCAGTCCGGCGTCGAGTCCGTTGTGGGCGGTGCGCCCGTCAGGGAGGGCCGCGCGCCGGTCAGTACCGAGCACACCGGCCCGAATGAGGGAGTGGACGAAGAAGGCGGCTGGGCTCCCCGGTTCGAGGGCCGGATCCGCACGAGCTTTGAGAACAAAGCGCACGAGGCCGGGCGTATGATCTTCGACCTCACGTACCGCAAGCTTTAGCCAACGGACTTTGGGGGAATCATGAGCTACCAGCCACCGATCGACTACTACCAACAGCCGCAGAGACAAGGCACCCGGGGTCTGGGCGCCGGCATCACCAGCATCGTCTCCGCAGTCTTGTCGCCGATTGCCGCGGTGGTCAGTATTCCCCTTGGCCTTGCGGCCATCGCCTCGTCACTAAGCCGTTACAACCCGGATAACGACGCCTGGTGGATCGGAGCCCTGGTTCTGGCCGGGGTGGCCGTCCTGCTGTCCATTGTGGCCGTCATCAGTGGCCTCATTGCCGTCTTCCGGGCCGGGCGTATGAACGCCGGACGCATCACTGGAATCATCGGGCTGGCGATCATGGCGGTCAACGTCTTCGGCATTGCCTTCATGGTGTTCCTGGTACTCGGATCAGGGCAGGGATTCTGATGCCACAGGTACGCGCGGAACGCTTCATCCGTTTGGATCCTGAAACAGCTTTTGCCCTCTCCCAGACAACCGGCGCGTTCCGGCTCAAGTGGGATCCTTTCATTTCCGCGCAGGCATTCATGGATGGTGCCCAAGCAGCCGGAAAGGGTGTGCGGACCCGGACCGTTTCGCGCATGGGATTGAAGATGGTCAGCGAATACGTCTCCTACGCTCCCCCGCGAAATGTGGGCATGACCATGGTGTCCGGTCCGTGGTTTTTTGAGAACTTCGGCGGCGGCTGGCGGTTCACCCCGGACGACGGCGGCACCCGGGCAGTCTGGAAGTACACCTTTTCGTGCCGGCCGGCTCTCATCAAGCCCGTCGCCGAGAGAGTCGGCGGCTGGCTCCTGGGCAGGGAGATCGAACGACGGATCGAAGCGTTCGCCCGTGCTTGCGAGGACCCTGCGTTGGTGGCTGAGTTGAAAGCCCAAGGCGCCGGCGCCTAGCTTCACGGCACCTGGTTTAAGGCACCTGGTTTCACGGCACCGAAATGGACGCCACCGTCTTCTGGGCCTCGTCACGCAGCTCAACCCCGGCGATCCCCGCCAACTGAACGGGTGTGGCACCGGTGATCTTGATCCGTCCACTCGGCGTGGCCGTCCAGCCGCAGGTGCGCTCTTCGGCGCCGTCGCGGCCCTTGACCCAAAGATAGAGAGTGCCCTCAAGCGGCATGCTCCGGCCCTCAACTTCAAGCTCAGTGCCCCAGGTCTTCTTGACCATGTCCACCGTCAGCTGCAAACCGCCGTCCGACTGCACCGAATAGCTGGCATCCGGTTTCGGAGGCTGGTTCAACAACGGTCCGGCCAGGAACCCGACCGCGAGGCAAGCAGCGGCGACAGCGCCAACAAAAGCTGCCCACCGGCGTCGTGATTTCCGCCTTCGGACCGCCAGGTCAACCAGGACCTTTTCCGGGAGCGGCTCCGGTTCCATTGCCAGCGGTGCAAGGGGTGTGGCCCCGGCGGCGGTGAGGGCCACCGCGTCGGCAGCGGGCACGGCGTCCAGGAGTGCAGGCAAGCTGGCGAGTTCTTCCAGTTCACGCCGACAGTCAGCGCATGATTCGAGGTGGTCCTCAAACGTGCGGGCTTCGCCGGGTTCCAAACCTCCCAGGAGGTAGGCGCCCAGCAATTGGTGGACGGGGTTGCCGTTCATCGTTCCACCCCCATTTCATCGAGGATTGTTCGGAGGGCCTTCACTGCGTAGAAAGCCCGGGATTTCACTGTTCCGGCCGGGATGTTCAGCTGAAGCGCCGCCTCCACCACGGTGAACCGTTGATAGTGCAAGGCCACCAGGACCTCGCGGTGCTCGACGCTGAGCCGGAGCAACGCCTCTTCCATGAGTACTCGGTTCAGGAGCTCGTCCACGCGTTCGGCGGCTGCGTTGTCCGGGAGGTCGTATTCGCCGGTCTCGTGCGGACGCCTCTGGGCTTTGCGGTAGTTGTCGATGATGACGTTCCGCGCTGTCCGGAAGAGGTAGCTGCGCAGGCTTCCTGTGATCTGTGGTGCATGCTGCCAAACCCTGAGGATGGTTTCCTGCACAACGTCGTCGGCCTGATGGGAGTCCGAGGTACAGCTGATGACAAACCTCTTCAGCGCCGTGCCGTGATCGCGGTAAATCGCAGCCACCACGTCTTCGTCCAACGGCATCGGCACCTCCTCGTCCTGTTTCCGCAGCCCTTCGCCTATACGACGCGCCGAGCCCCAAAAAGGTTCAGCAAGCATGAACCATTCTCACCCGTCCGGCGTCGTAGGGGTTAGCGCCGGCCCTCCCGACCGGCTCGTCTCAAGGAGCTGGACATGAAGAACAAAGTTGGCTTTGGATTGGGTGCATTGATCGTTGCGGCAGCACTGGCGGGGTGCGGCGGCAGTTCGGGAACAAGTACTTCCGCTCCCCCGTCCGCGGCGTCCTCGTCCCCGGCCGCCAGCACCGCAGCTGGTGCTGAGATGAAGACGGCGTCGTCCAGCGCGGGGCAGATCGTGGTGGACAGCAAAGGGATGAGCCTCTACTTCTTTACCAAGGACGTGAAGGACTCGGGCACCAGCGCGTGCACCGGCGCCTGCCTGCAGGCCTGGCCCGTCTTCACCACGACGTCGGACGCGCCCGGCGTTGACGGCGTCACCGGAACGGTGGGCACCATCGCAACGCCTGACGGGAAGAAGCAAGTCACCCTCAACGGCATGCCCCTGTACTACTACGCCAAGGACAAAGCGGCCGGCGACGTCACCGGACAGGGCGTGGGCGGCGTCTGGTACCTGGTCAGCCCGAGCGGGGAGATGGTCAAGGGCGCCGCGGCATCCGGATACTGAGCCCGGTACGGTTTCGCCCGTCCGTTAGACTGCCATTTACTCATTGGGGAGGGAAGATGGCAGCGAAAAACACAGCGAAGACACCGCCAAACCTGGGATTCCTTGCATTGCAGGAGGTCGCTTGGACTTTGGGGCTGATAGCCATGGCCATCAACGCGGCAAACCGCGGCTTTGACTGGATCTGGATCGGCCTGCTCGTCTGCTGGCAGGCCTCCATAGTTTGGGGTTTCGTCAAGCTCAGCCGGGCCAGGACAAGCTAGCCCCACAACGCGGGAGCACGTCCAGAACGCCGGAGCGCGCCGAAATCGCCGGAGCGCCACGGCGAATCCGCAGCGCTCCGGCGTTTTCGGCTACATCGGGGCGGTTTAGGCGTCCGCGAATTCCTCAGACTCTTCGAACTCCACGGCCGCGATGATTTCCTTCGTCTCCGGGTGGATCATGAAGGCCTCGTCGTCGTCCTCGATCATGAGGTAGTCCCCGTGGTCGGTGGAGAAGTGCCAGGCGAGGGTCTTCACGCCGTCGTGCTCGTAGTTGGGATTGCCCATGGTGATCTTCTCCAAGGAGTAGCCGGCCACGTCGCACAATTCGCGGATGATGACCTCGAACTCGGGAGCGTTGGCGAGTGCTTCCTCTTCTGCCTCTGCCTGGCGCTCGGCCAGGTCCGGGATTTGGGCCACGCGGGCAGCGATGTGTTCCTCGATTTCATCCTCGGAAAGAACCAGGAGCTCGGACTGGTCGCGCAGGTAGGCAGCGTTGAGATCGATGATGTCCTCTTCCTCAAGCAAGGCTTCGAACTCGCCGTCGAGTTCGTCCAAGGCCACAACCGCGGGAACGGGAGTCTCGGACTCATCCAGTTCGCCGTCCAGGTAGGCCTCTGCTTCCTCTTCCGTCAGCGCGTCAAACGCCGCAGCCGTTCGGTTGAAGAGATCCAGGTGCCGCTCAGCGCCCATGGCTTCGAGCCCGGCGCGGACATACTCATCAACTTCCTCACGCTCCGGCGCGGTGAAGACGTACTGGGCGAAGCCGCCGGACAGCGCTTGCGTCAGGTAGAAATCCACAAAGTAGCTGTTGAGCGCAGGGAGCGCGATTTCGTCGCTGTTGAGGAGCTCCTGGTACATCTGGTTCACGACGTTGACGTTGGAATCCACAACATCCGCATTGCCGGCTTCGAATCCGGTCTTGTTCAGGACGACGGGGTACTCGTTGGTAGTCATGGGGAATCCTCACTGCTGAAAGCTGATGGTGCTCCGGACACTTTCAACGTACGCGTGGGAGCGGCGCGGCAATCGAGGTTGAGGTTAACGGAGGGCGAAGTTTGGGAGCTGTTTTCTGCTGACTAAGATTGAGCAGATAACCTCCTGCCGAAAGTAGCCCGACGCATGCCGTCCCACACAGACGAATCCTGGGAACTGGCCATTCAGACTCCTGCCATTAACGACCGCTCCCTGGCGGCCGGACTGGCCTATGCCATGGGCAGCCGCGTGAGCGGGATTTCCTTCGACGCGGCAACCGGGCTCCTCCTCGGCAAGGTTCGGGGCAGCGGCCCGCAACCCTATTCGACGTCGGCCAAACTGGTCCGCAAGCCCGCCGGCTGGAGCTGCACTGTGGGTATCTGCAGTTGCCCGGTCCGGAAGGACTGCAAGCACGTCGCCGCGCTGCTCTTCACCGCCGAGGACCACCCCACCATCCGTTCCCAGCTCCTGTCGCAGGCGCCCGGAATCCAAACGTCGCGGCACGGCGCCATGGAACAGGGCGGCTCGGCCCGGCCTGCCTGGGAACAAGCCCTCAACAGGCTGATCGCCAAGCCCGGAACCGCACCCAGCGCGGCAGGAATCCCGCTCGCCCTCCAATTCGAAATTGAAGAGCCCGCGGCCCACTTCTCCTACACAGGACGCCGCGACCCCATGCGCAGCGTCCGCCAGCTCAAGGCCCGCCCCGTCATGATGGGCGCCAAAGGCAAATGGATCCGCGGCGACGTGTCCTGGAACAACCTCAGCTACATCAGCTTCCGGCGCGAATTCAATGAAGTCCACGTCGAGTGGCTCCAAACATTCCTGGCCGCGCACGGTTCCAGCAACGGACGCCAGCAACCCTCCGGGGCAATGTGGCTGAGCCTCAACGACTTCGCCGCCAAGAACCTGTGGACCCTCCTGGCCGACGCCGCGAAAGCCGGCATCCCCCTCATCCACTCCGCTGGGAGCGAGCCCGTCCGCGTCGAGACCCAGTCCGCCGTCGTCGGACTTAGTTTGGCGCGCCTTGACGCGGACGGAACCGAAAGCACAACGCCCGACGGCGGGCTGCAGCTCGCGCCGTCCGTCACCTTGGGCGGGGAAGCGGTGGACCCGGGAACCGTTGGCTTCCTGGGAAAGCCGGCCAACGGCATCTTCTTCACCCACGCCGGCGACACCCTGCCCGGCGTGCCACAGCAGAAAAACCTGATCACCCTCGCACCGATCGAGGGCGGCATCAGCGACGAGCTGCTGGAATTCGTCACCGAAGGCCAGACACTCCAGATCCCGGCCGAAGACGAAAGCCG
Organism: Paenarthrobacter sp. C1; assembly: GCF_049315185.1. Taxonomy (NCBI): domain Bacteria; kingdom Bacillati; phylum Actinomycetota; class Actinomycetes; order Micrococcales; family Micrococcaceae; genus Paenarthrobacter; species Paenarthrobacter sp. C1. The sequence continues at coordinate 4,088,642 of NZ_CP186052.1, forward strand.
CTTCCTCACCTCGTTCTACCCCAAGCTGCGGCAATCGACGCCAGTGCAGGCCGCTGACGAGTCCGTCGAACTGCCCACCTTGGCGGTCCCCACACTGTCCCTGCTGGCCAATTACGGCAACGACCACAAGGTTCGGCTGCACTGGGAGTGGCACTACAAGTCCGGCACCCTCGTCACGGCCCAGCCACTCTGGCGCCACCCCGACGACCGCGGCTACCGCGACGATCCCGAAGAAGCCCGAATCCTGGAGTCACTCGGCCGGCCGTGGGACGTGGTCCCGGCGCTCGCCGAGTCCGCCACCGGCGGCTGGGGTGCTCCGCGCCTGGCAGCTACCGCTGAACTGGGTGGACTGGACACGCTGGCCTTCACGGAAGAGGTGCTGCCCGCGCTCAAGGACCTGCCCGACGTCGTCGTTGAAACATCCGGCGACATCGCCGACTACCGCGAAGCCGCCGAAGCACCTGTTGTGTCCATCTCCACCAAGGAGACGGCCAGCGGCGACTGGTTCGACCTCGGTATCGTCATCACACTCGAAGGCGAACCCGTCTCATTCGCCGCCGTGTTCTCGGCACTCGCAGCCGGGATGAGCCGCATGCTGCTGCCCAGCGGCGCCTACTTCTCGCTGGATCTGCCCGAACTCCACCAGCTGCGGGCCCTGATCGACGAAGCCCGTTCCCTGCAGGACAACCCGGACAACAAGGACGGCACCCTGCAGATCAGCCGTTTCCAGGCCGGGCTCTGGGACGAGCTGGCGCAGCTGGGGATCGTGGATGAACAGGCCGCCGCGTGGCGCGAGGCTGTAGGCGGACTGCTCGACGACGGCGTGACCGGACTGCCGCTGCCGGCCGGACTTAACGCTGAGCTTCGTCCGTACCAGCTCGAGGGTTTCAACTGGCTCAGCTTCCTGTACAAGCACAGCCTCGGCGGTGTGCTCGCCGACGACATGGGCCTGGGCAAGACCGTGCAGGCAATCGCGCTGATCTGCGCGGCGAAGGACCTGGCCGCTGAGACAGCGACCGCTGCGCAGGGTGCCTCTGCTGACGTGATCCCCCGGGCTCCTTTCCTGGTGGTTGCGCCCACCAGTGTTGTCAGCAACTGGGCACTTGAAGCGGAGCGCTTTGCCCCCGGGCTGGTGGTCCGCACCGTTGGTGAGACTTTCGCGAAGAGCGGCATGGCGCCGTCGGAAGCACTGACGGGTGCCGACGTCGTCATCACCTCGTACGCGCTCTTCCGCATTGACTACGATGCCTACGCCTCGTTCCAGTGGGCCGGGCTGATGCTCGACGAGGCCCAGTTCGTGAAAAACCACCAGTCCAAGGCGTACCAGTGCGCTCGGAAGCTCCCGGCAAGGTTCAAGCTGGCCATCACGGGCACCCCGCTGGAGAACAACCTCATGGAGTTCTGGGCACTGACCTCCATCGTGGCGCCGGGCCTGTTCCCGAGCCCCAAGAGGTTCGCCGAAAACTACCAAAAGCCCGTGGAGAAGAACGGTGACTCCGCGCAACTGGGCAAGCTCCGGCGTCGGGTCCGTCCGCTCATGATGCGCCGTACCAAAGAGCAGGTCATCAAGGACCTGCCGCCGAAGCAGGAACAGGTCCTTGAAGTGGTGTTGAACCCGCGGCACCAGAAGGTCTACCAAACGCATCTTCAGCGCGAACGGCAGAAGATCCTGGGACTGATCGACGACGTCAACAAGAACCGCTTCACGATCTTCCAGTCCCTGACCCTGCTCCGGCAGCTGAGCCTGGACGCCTCGTTGGTGGATTCCTCGCTGTCCGGCGTGCGCTCATCCAAGCTCGACGTGTTGTTTGAGCAACTGGAGGACGTGATCTCCGAGGGCCACCGCACGCTGATCTTCAGCCAGTTCACCGGCTTCCTAGGGAAGGTCCGCGAGCGCTTGGACGAGGAAGGCGTGGAGTACTGCTACCTCGACGGCAGCACCCGCAACCGCGGCGACGTCGTGAGCGAGTTCAAGAACGGTTCAGCACCGGTGTTCCTGATTTCGTTGAAGGCCGGCGGCTTCGGGCTCAACCTGACCGAGGCGGACTACGTGTTCCTGCTGGATCCTTGGTGGAACCCCGCGTCGGAGGCACAAGCCGTGGACCGCACGCACCGCATTGGACAGGCCCGGAACGTGATGGTCTACCGGCTCGTCGCGAAGGACACCATCGAAGAGAAGGTCATGGCGCTGAAGGCCAAGAAGTCGCAGTTGTTCGCGGATGTAATGGAAGGCGACGCGTTGGCCGGCGGATCGTTGACCGCTGAGGACCTGGCTGCGCTGTTCGCGGAGTAGGGACGGGGCGCGCTGCCGCCACCAGGTGCGATTTCATGCTTTCTCCCGGTCGGCGCCTGCCGGAGTCCCGATGACCGTGATGTCCACGTCTTCCTCCACGCCGAAAAGCCGTTGCCCGACGCCGTTGATGTAGACCCATATTCCGCTGCCGTCCGGCATGACCGCCACGACCACACCGGGGGTGGGGGCACCACCGGCGTGCCTGACGTCGACTTCATCGCCCGGCAGGAAGTACTCCCACGCCTTGTAGTACCGCACCGGCAAGGCATCCGGATCCGCCATCACGAACACCGTGCATTTCTCCATTGCGAACCGCCCCCTTACTTTCCCGCCTAATTAGCAGTGCGGCCAAGGGGCAGAACGTGACGGCGAAATCAGTCGTCCAGTCGGACACCCCGCAGCAGCAGCATCGTTCCGCCCACGGCAACTGCAGACGCCAGGAACACTCCCGCCGCGCCCATTCCGACGGCGACAACGCCGATGGCGCTGGGCAGCACCACTTGGCCAACCCTGTTGCCCGCCAATCTCAAGGCCAGCGCGCGACCCCGTTGGCCGGCGGGGGCCTGCGCTGAAAGCCACGACATGGTCAGGGGCTGCCCGATTCCCAACCCCAGGCCCAGGAACGCCATGACAACGAACAGCAGCCAGGCCGGCATCGGAATGGCCGCCACTGCCAGGGCCACGGTGGAGATGGCCAGGCTCAGGACCAGCAGCTTCATACGTCCCAGCTTGCGCGACATGCTGCCGAGGCCGATGCGGGAAACCATGGAGAACAGCGCACGGACAGTCAGCATCAGACCCACGGTGGCCGCCGTCAGGCCGCGTTCGGCACCGAGGGCGGGAAGGTAAACGACGGTCAGGTCGACGACGGCCAGAACCGTCGCGCTCGTGGCAAGCGCCCGGGCGACGCCCGGTGTTCTCAGCAACGCGATCGCCCCGCCCTTGGGCGCGTTCCTGGCTTTGGCCCTGTTTGTCCGGCCGCTGACTTTGCGGGAAATCACGAACGTGGTCAAGAACAGCACCAGGCTCATGCCGACCGAAAGGATGAAGATGGCCTCGGTGTTCGGGTGCACGGTCGCGCCGCCCACCATTGAGATGGCCAACGGGCCGAGGGCCTGGCCCAGTGAGGCGGCGAACGTCAGATACCCGAATGCCGAGTCCAGGCGCGACGACGCCGCGTTGTTCGCCACCACCGCCTGTTGGCCTACCACGCACGCCAATTGCCCCGCCCCAAGAAGCGCTGTGCCGGCCACCAGCGCAGCCACCGACGTTCCCCAAAACAGCAGGAAAGCAGAACAACCAAGAACGACGGCGGCCCCGATCGCCATGAGGCGACGCTCACCCAATCTGTCCACAAGTCCGCCGATGGGCAGCGCCAGCAGCAACGGGAAAACCGCATAGCTGGCTGCGAGGACACCCAACGCAAACGGCGGAACATCAAGTTCAAGGGCCCGATAGGTGGCAGCAGGGCGGACCAGGAAGGTCACTGCCTGGATCAATGCCGAGTGGACAAGCAGTGCCGTGGACGAGCGTCGGCCCAGTTCGCCGATCATTGGACGTCGAGGCCCTTGTGGGAAATGACCCGCAACGTCTCGTCGCGGGCACCAATGACGTGGTCGAAGGCAACCCGGGCCGCCTTCTCCGCGTCCTTGGAGGCAATGGCGTCCACCAGTAGCCGGTGATTGGCGAGCGCCTCTTCACGACGTTCGGGGGCGTTGTTGGTGAAGTACCGGTACCGTTCAACCTGGCTGGCGATCTGCTCATGAAAGCGCTGTGCCCAGGAGTTTCCGGCGATTTTGGCGATGGCGGCGTGCAGGGCAACCCCGTACTTCATGGCTTCATCGGCAAAGTCCACCAACGCGGCATTGCGGGCCACGATCCCTTGAAGCTCTTCGAGGTCCTTTGCAGTGGCATTGGCGCATGCTTCCCGTGCCATGAGGGACTCCAAGGCGGCCCGGACGTCGTACAACTCGGAAATGGCTTTCTCGTCCAGCAGCGGAACAAGCACTCCACCAGTGGGTTGCTGCTCAAGCAGGCTTTCGGAGATCAGCCGACGGATCGCTTCCCGGAGCGGGGTCCGGCTGACCTGGAGCTCCGTGGCCATTGCCGGCTCGTAGATGCGTTCACCGGGTTTGAGTTCGAGGCTGAGGATTCGCCGCTTCAGCTCGTTGTAAACGAGGTGCGCTCCAGTGTTCCGGGGTTGTGGATCTGCCAAAATTGCCGCCGCTGTTCAGAAGGTCGTCCAGAAGGTCGTCCAGAAGGTTGTCCAGAAGGTGTACTTGTATACATCTATACATTGCAACCATCACCCAAAGCAATGCGGAGGTCAGCCGCGCACCCAGCGGTACGGCGTCGTCGTCGAAACCTTAACCAATCCCGAGCGTTCCAGAATCGGGCGTGAGTACTCGGTTGAGTCGCTCTGGATAAATGCTTTGCCCTGAGCCAAGGCTGACTGGGCGCGGCGGGCAGTGAGTGCCCGGTAAATCCCGCGGCCACGCCACTCCGGACGGGTTGCACCTCCCCAAATACCGGCAAATTCGGTTCCGGCCACGGGATCGAGGCGCCCGGCACTGATGACGCGGCCCTCCGCCTCGGCGACCCACAGTTCCATGGTGTCGTCCAGGGACATCCGATGCAGCAGGGCATCAGCCATGTCGTTCGAAACCGGCTCGCCGAAGACTTCATCCTGCATCGCTGTCATCGCCCGCACGTCCGGTTCGTCGACGACGCGACGCAACGTCACGCCGTCGGGAAGCGGCACGTCCGCACTCAACGCCTGGGCTTCGCCGATCATGATCGACTCAGGCGGATCAGCGGTGAAGCCCATATCGACAAGTGCTTCGTGGAGTCCCGGGGCGTGATCATGCCCGCGCGTCTTCCACTCGACCCGGCTGATTCCGGGCTGGTCTTCGAAATAGGCGATCGCTTCGGCAACCAGGCGACGAATGCCATCCCGGCCCGCCCCGCCCAAGTCCCGGTAAGTGATGAACCCGCGCCCACCCATGAACGTGGCCAGCCGGAGCGGACCATTCCCGGTGACCGTGAGGGCGTCCGAAGTCTCCGCATCCGTGCGAAGCTGCTGGTCATAGGCTGCGAGAAGGCGCTTTTTTGCGTCGGGTTGGGTCATTCGGAGAGCCTACTGCAACCGTTCCGGAACTTGGGTAGCCCGGTTCGTTGGATCGCTGCCAAAGATGCCGCGCGCCGCATCGAACGTGCAGCCACGCATCGAAACGGAGGGCGCGGGCGCAGCAAAAAAACGCTCCCCCACCATCAAGCCCGCGGGAGCATCAGGTGGGAGAGCGTTGGAAGCGGAAGTACTACTGTCCAGCGGTGCAGAGCTGGCCGAACTTGGCTCCGGCTTCCTGGAAAGCGGTGGTCAGTTCACCCATCCGTTCTTCGTTCGGGTTCTCCTTGGACTGCTCGTCCAGGTATTCGAGGATGGCGGTGACCACGGGCTTCATTTCGTCGGAGGCCACGGACTCAATGGGCCGGACAGCGTTCGCTGCACGGGTGGAAAGGGTCCGGCTCGGGTTTTGCGAGATGCCGCCGGCCGCGGCGACGTTCACGCGGTCGCAGGTTTCCTTGGTGGTCAGCTGCTGCTGAGCGGAACAAGCGGAAGCCGAGACAAGCAGCCCGGCAGCGATCAGGACAGTGGTGAGTTTCTTCATGATTCCCTCAGTGGTCGACGTCCCTTTGATTGTAAACAGAGCAGAGCCGAGCCCACGCATCGAACCCTGCTTAGAGACAGGATCCGGGCTGCCCTAGGCTGGGGGACATGGCGATCATACACAAAGCAAACCTGTCCCCCACCAAGCTCGAAATCATCGCTGACTATCTGCCGACGCAGCCGTGGTTCATCCAGGACGGTACCCCGGAACTCATCGGCGCCTACCGCTTCGACGATCCCGCCGGCGAGGTCGGCCTCGAAACACACGTGGTGGCTGCGGGCGAGCGGATCTACCAGGTTCCCCTCAGCTATCGCGGACACGAGTTGGGTGGCGCCGAGGAATGGCTGATCGGCACCATGGACCATTCGGTCCTCGGCAAGCGCTGGGTCTACGACGCCTGCGCCGACCCGGTTTACGTCAAGGCCCTGGCCACGGCCATCCTCACCGGCCAGGAAGAGGCGGCCCTGCTGGTGGAGGGCGAGCCCGAAGCCCGCCCCAGCAGCGTAACGGTCAAGGGCAGCGGAACGCTCGACGGCGGCGTGCCCGACTTGAGTGCCTCGGCGCCGGTATCGGGGAGTGGCGTGACCATCATTAATGCAGGCGAGCTGCGGTTGAAAGTGACCCGGGTGCTGGATGTGGCAGCAGACGCTTCAGCGACCACCGCTGCGGCACCGGAACTTCACCACGAGCTGATCCTGAGTGGACAATGGGCCGGCCTGGAGAAGCCCGTGGAGCTGGCCGCGGTGATCCGGGACTAGTGTTCCCTGTTGCGTACCAAGCCCACAGCGTAGGCTGGCACACGAGGCCATCTCTCCGTTAGGGGTTGCGCAATGTACAAACCGCAGAGCATCTTGCCTGCAGTCCAGGATCTCGCCCGGGAATGGGTAACCCACGCGGCGGAGGGAAGCAGCTCACAGAGCGATGCCGTGGTGCGGTGGGCCTTGGCCCGGATCAACCATGCCGACGTCCCGTCCGTGGTTCACGGCGTCATGCTCACACTTACCGGGAACAGGAAGACCGCCAAAGAAGCCCGACGCACTGCCGCCAAGGCCGTGAAGAGGGCTACGCGCGCGTTGTCCCGTCAGACCAGGAAGCCTGCATCGCGTCTATGGGGCTGGTTGATTGCGCTTTTGGCGGGCGTCATCGGTGCCGGAGCCGTCTTGGCATGGCGGACAATGATGCCTCCCGGTGAGCCTGAACCTGCCAGGAAAACGGAGACCCCGGTTCAGCCTCCGGTACCTCCTGTCCCCTAGCAAGCCTGCGGGCGCAGGAGCCCAGCTCGGAGGGCCTGCCTTCAGGCTGCTTGCACCCGCTACGTCGCAGGACCGTGGCCGTGCCTGCCACCGCGCCGCCGGAACGACGTCCCGGCAAATAGCAGGTACGCCCCCGAACCCGCCAGCAAAAAGCCCACCACACCGAGCACCAGCAGTTGGGTGATGATCCCTGCGATCACCATCACGAAGCCGCCGAGTACGGCAAGCACGCCCAGAGCAGCGCGGGCCCTCGCTCCCCGAAGACGGCCCGACGTCAGTTCATGCGCGAGGTCTGGATCCGTCGCAGCCAGGTCCCGCTCCAGTTCCTCCAGGCTCCTGCGCTCTTCATCCGACAAGGACACCGGATTCTTCCTCACCACACGGGCAGGTTTGCCTGTCGCGGCATTGCTGCTCACCTACCGGCACGGACGCTGCTTGCCGTGCTTTGACTTCATTATCTGCCCGATCCAGCCTTCCGGCCACTGCTCCTTCACCGGCTGGCAGCCCGCGAGGATACTGGGGCTATGAGCGACAAAGACGACTTCCTCGCATGGATCAAATCCGCCCTCTATCAGGCAGAACAGGCTCTCCACAACGGTGATCCGGCTCCGCGGCGCGCGCTGTGGTCCCGCAAGGAGCCAGTGAGCGTGCTTGGTGCTTTCCGTAATGCCTACGGACAACGGGAACTCGATCAACTCTTCGAAGCGCTGGGGGCCGGCTTTTCCGACTGCACGTCCTATGAGTTCGAACTCCAGGCCTACGACGTGATCGGGGACATGGCCTACACGGCAGGTTTGGAACATACCTCCGTCACCCTGAATGGCACTGCCCGCACATACACACTGAGGGCGACCCAGGTTTACCGCCGTGAGGACGGCGTGTGGAAAGTAGCGCACAGACACGGCGACACAGTGGCGGACTGAACGGGCCTCCTCCTGATGGCAGCAGGCTCGTCGCCGGGATGGCAGGCAGGGCCTTCGCTGTCCGGATGCTGCTGCCACCGGGCGAGTGGGCAGAAAAGTCGCGGGACCAGTTCCCTTTCCGACGTTCGGCCCAGGATGAGCGCGCCCAAAACCAAGCAGGCAGCGTCACGAATTGGCACGGTACCGCACTTAACCTGCCACAACCTGTGCCACAATCCAGCCGCCAACATCTCCACCGAACAAAACCCGTATGTTGACCTGCATCACAAAATCCGCAAGAATCGGTCAAGTCAAAAGATCTTAGTACTAAGACAATTGGTACTGAGTAAATTCACGTCAAGCCACTTTGGATCCTTCCTCGTGCTTGGCCACCCTCGACGCGACAGGAAACACACGGATGCGGAAGACTCTCCTTGCATCGCTTGCACTTGTGAGCGCTCTTGGCATGACCCTCACGGCTTGTGGACAACCGGCCAGCCAAGGTGGCGGCACTGCAGACGGGAAGCTGGAAAAGACCAGCTTGAATGTCGGCGTGCTTCCTCTTGCGGACTACGCCGCCGTCTATTGGGCGAAAGACCACGGGTACTTCGACAAGGCCGGCCTGGATGTCACTCTGACACCAATCCAGGGCGGACCGATCGGTATCCAGCAGGCCGTCGCCGGCCAGCTGGACCTCAGCTTTTCCAACACCGTCTCTTCCGCCATCGCGGTTGAGGGCGGGGCCCCGGTCACCACGGTGGTCCTAACGAGCAGCCTCGGACCACAGTCCCTCGGCGTCTTCGTCAAGGCTGACTCGCCCGTCAAAGCAATCACCGACCTCGACGGCAAAACGATCGGCATCAACACCACCAACACCATCGGTGACGTAACTTTCCGGAACCTCGTTTCCTCTCAGGGGCTCAATGTTGAGCCCTCATGGGTAGAGGTTCCGTTCAATGAAATGATCGCCGGCGTGCAAGCGGGATCCATCGAGGCCGGCTACCTTCCGGAGCCCTTTGCTTCGGCGGCCGAAAAGGCGGGCCTGCGGCGCGTCGTCGACCTTTCCAGCGGCCCCAACGCCGGCCTTCCCATCTCCACCTTCGTGGCGAGCAACAACTTTGTTAAGGACAACCCCGACACCACGGCGGCGTTCGTTGATGCCGTCTACGCGGCGGGCAAAGACATCACCGGCAAGGAAGCCGACTTCCGGCAGTGGCTGCCAAGCATCGCCAAAGTGCCCGCGGAAGTTGCCGGCACCATGGCCCTTCCCCACTTCGAAACCGCCATGAGCGTGGAGAAAGTCCAGTCTGTGGCGGACATCCTGATCAAGCAGGACATCATCAAGAAGTTTGATGCCGGCAAGTCCACCTACACCACGCCGGGGAAGCAGTGAGGCTCCTTAGGGCCCCCATCGGCCCCACCAGGATCTTCGTCCTTGGTGTCCTCGGGACTCTCGGCATCCTGGCGGCGTGGGAGCTCCTGCTCCAAAGCGGGGCGATCTCCAAGCCTGGCCTTCCCGTCCCCACCCGCGTCTTCGGTGAAGCTGCGGGGCTGGCGGCCAACACCGTCTTTCTCAACCAAATGGTCACCACCATTGGTGAGTGGTTGCTTGGGCTCGGAGTCGCAGCCGTGGCCGGCGTCCTGCTCGGAGGCCTGATGGGCGCCTTCCCGAGGGTATTCGTGGCGTTTGAATATCCCGTGGAAGTCTTCCGAACCCTGCCGTCGATCGCCGTCGGACCCATCCTCGTGCTGTTGCTTGGCGCAGGCGTGGCACCCATCGCCATCACGGTAGCCCTGTCCAGCGTGTGGCCCATTCTCCTCAACACGATGTACGGCGTCCGGGGCACCGACGCCACTGCCGTGGCTACCGCCAAAACATTGGGCGTCGGAACGTTGGGACTTCTGATGCGCATAAGGCTCATGAGTGCCCTGCCCTTCGCTTTCACCGGCGTCAGGGTGGCAGCTTCCATCGGGTTGATCGTGACAGTCAGCGCCGAGTTGCTGATTGGCAGCGGACAAGGAATCGGCGGCTACATCCTTCTCGCCAGCACCAACGCCGGGAACCTGGACGCCGTGTACGCCGCCACTCTCATCGCCGGGGTTCTCGGCGTCCTGATCAACACCGCCTTCGCAGTCGTGGATCGAGCAGCCTTCAGTTGGAAGAAAGGACTGGCACAATGACCACCGCCGTTAAGTCGCGTGCACCGCGCATGCATGGCTCCGGCATCGCAGCTGACCGGATACTTCTGCGGCTTGTGGTTCCGGCCGTTCTCGTTGGCATTTGGTGGGCGCTGTCCGCTGGACCGGGCACGGGCCTGTTTATTGCCAGTCCCTGGGCGGCGCTCGTGCGCGCCGGCGATGAGTTCCTCAGCCCCGACATCTCATCGCTCTTCCTGGGCGAGGCTACCTTCCAGCACCTTATTCCGAGCCTCGCCAGGGCAATGGCAGGCCTGGCCCTGGCAACAGCCGCCGGGGTGGCGGCCGGCATTGCGTTGGGTTCCGTTCCCGTGCTGGCTTCGCTCTTCCAGCCCCTGATCCACCTTGGCCGCTCTCTTCCCAGTCCAGCACTGCTGGGAGTGTTCTTCCTTCTGTTCGGAACCGGGGATAGCCCCAAGATCTTTCTCATCGCTTTCGGCGTTGTGTGGCCCATTCTGTTCAACACGATCGACGGGGTGAACTCGATCGGCCATCAACGGCTTCAGGCAGCGGCGGTCTTCAAAATCCGCCCCTTGGATGTGCTCTTCAACGTCATCCTGCCCGGCGCCTCGCCCAAAATCTTTGCTGGTGTACGGACATCGTTGTCGCTGTCCCTCATCATCATGATCATTTCGGAACTACAGAAATCCAAGAACGGACTGGGTTACCTCCTGGTCACCACACAGCGGACCTTCGACTACACGAATTTCTGGGCCATCCTGATCGTCCTTGGTCTCCTGGGCGTGGCTCTCAATGTCTTATTCCACATCGTCGAACGCCGGGCTTTGTCCTGGCACCGAGGAGCGACACAACAACATGACTAGCGCAACCAGCACAGAGCAGGCCATTGAACTCGAACTGCAGGCGGTCACCAAATCCTACGGACAGAATCTGGCCGTCAAGAGCATCACAGCAAGCATCCCCCACGGGAAGATCAGCGTCATCGTGGGCCCCTCGGGCTGCGGTAAATCCACACTCCTGCGCATCATCAGTGGCTTGGATACCCCCACCCAGGGAACCGTGACCTTCAACGGCAAACCCGTCAAAGGTGTGCCCGACGGACTCGCTATGGTCTTTCAGGACTACTCACGTTCCCTCTTTCCCTGGATGCGCGTCGATAAGAACATCGCTTTTCCTTTGCGGAGCGTCCCGGTGGAAGAAAGACGCCAAAGAGTACAAGAGGCGATCGACGCGGTGGGACTCACTGGCAAGGAAAAGCTGTACCCGTGGCAAATGTCCGGCGGAATGCAGCAGCGTGCCGCCATCGCGAGGGCACTGGCATCGAACCCCAAGCTCTTGCTGATGGACGAGCCGTACGCGTCAGTGGACGCCCAGACCCGGTCCGATCTTGAAGACCTCCTGTTGGACATCCACGCTTCCTTGGGGGTGACGGTCCTGGTCGTCACCCACGACATCGACGAGAGCATCTATCTGGCGGACCACGTCATAGCCCTTTCAGCGCCTCCAAGCGTTGTCGCGGAGACGGTTGAGGTGGACCTTCCCCGGCCAAGGGACCAAGTGGCTACCAAGCAGGAACCCCGGTTCGTGGAGCTTCGCGCCCACGTCGCGTCCCTGCTCCGCAGCCATTGAGGCCGGCCAGGCAGTGGACCTCCCCTTTCGCACCATCAATGACGGACGGAACTCGATCATGAACCCCGACAAAACCGGAGCTGCGCCGAGCAAGACGATGCGCCCCTCCCCTGCAACACCCGATGAGATTTACGTCGGAGGCACGTGGCGGCAAGGAGCCGGAAAGCTCATCGAGTCAATCGATCCAGCCACGGGCGCGTGCTTCGCAACGTTGCACGGAGCCACGGTCGATGATGTCGATGCCGCCGTCCAGGCAGGCTTGAAAGCGGTCGAGAACAGTGGTTGGGCGCGGATGCTCCCCCACGAACGGGCCTCAGTGCTGCATCGGATCAGTGACGCCATCCTGGGCAATGCGGAAAGAATTGCTGAGCTGCAGACCCTCGACACCGGAAAGACGCTCGCTGAAACCCGAGCCCTCGCCGTCAGCGCCGCGGGCACCTTCCGCTTCACGGCGGCTGCCTTGGAAACGTTGGAGGACGCTCTGACTCCCTCCCGCGGCGACTACCTCTCTGTTTCGATGTACGAGCCCGTGGGCGTGGTGGGTGCCATCACGCCGTGGAACTCGCCGATCGCCAGCGACGCCCAGAAGGTTGCGCCAGCCCTTGCGGCAGGCAACGCCGTGATCATCAAGCCCCCGGTGTGGGCGCCTTGGGTTTCGCTCCTCTTGGCCCGAATTTGTGACGACGCCGGCCTGCCGCCCGGGCTGCTCTCCGTACTGCCGGGACCGGGACGGACGGTGGGTGACGCTCTGGCGCGCCATCCGCAGGTCGGCAAGATCTCGTTCACGGGTGGCACCTCCACCGGACGGACCCTGGGCGCGGTTGCCGCTGAAAAGATCATGCCCATCACGTTGGAGTTGGGCGGCAAGTCGCCCACGATTGTGTTCGCCGATGCCGATCTTGACCAGGCCGTGGCCGGCATCCTGTACGGAATCTTCTCTTCGACCGGCCAGAGTTGCATTGCCGGTTCGAGGGTCTTCATCCAACGTTCGATCTTTGAGGAAGTCCTGAACCGGCTTGTCGATGGGGCCAAACGGCTCCGCGTTGGTCCCGGTTCCGATCCTGCCACGCAAGTGGGCCCCATGGTGACGCACGAGCACAGGGACAGTGTGGCTGCCATGGTGGACGCTGCGTGGCGGGACGGGGCCACTGTGCTGTGTGGTGGCGGGCCTCCGGAAGATGAGGCGCTGCATGCCGGAGCCTACTTCCTGCCAACCATCCTGAGCGGGGTGTCGAATTCGGCCGCCATTTGCCAGGAGGAGATCTTTGGACCGGTGGCAGTGGTCCTGCCTTTCGACGACGAAACCGACCTCGTCCGGGAAGCAAACGACACCGTCTTTGGTCTCGCGTGCGGTGTTTGGACGAGCGATTATCGCCGCGCATGGCGCACAGCCAAAGCCATCCAGGCGGGAACGGTGTGGATCAACACCTACAAGCAGTTCAGCATTTCGACGCCGTTCAGCGGGTCCAAGGAAAGCGGGCTGGGCATCGAAAAGGGCCGCGAAGGCATCCGCTCCTATATGCGGCAAAAGAGCATCTACCTGGACCTGTCCGGAAAGCCCATCGACTGGGCGGCCCAGCAACCCGCCGTCGAACAATAATGAAAGGCACTTCAGTGAGCACCAGCCCTGCACGCCGCACTTTGCGTGTACACCAGAAAAAGTGGGAGGCCGACGGCGTCACCAGCCTCACGTTGACCGACCCGTCAGGAGCCCCTCTTCCCTCGTGGGTTCCCGGGGCACACCTGAGCCTCCGCCTTCCCAATGGACTCACCCGGGAATATTCACTGTGTTCGGATCCGTCGAGTTCAACGTCATGGACGGTGGCCGTGCTCCGCACCCCCGACTCCCGTGGTGGAAGCAAGTTTGTTCACGAGAACCTCCCAGTGGGCTCGTTGCTTGACGTGGAGGGTCCCCGGACGAACTTCTCATTGGAGGAGGCCGGAAGCTACGTACTGGTGGCAGGTGGGGTGGGCATAACGCCAATCATCGCCATGGCCCGCCAGCTGGAAAGTGATGGCGCGGACTGGTCTCTCCTTTACACTGGCCGGTCCAGGGCCACCATGGCGTTCCTGGATGAAATAGCCGGCATGCCGCAGGACCGTGTGACAGTCCATGCGGATGACGAAGCCAATGGCACCTTCGCGGATATTGCCGGTGCGGTAGGTTCCCTCGACGCAAATGCGCTCGTCTACGTGTGTGGTCCGGAACCTCTCATGAAAGCCGTTGAAGCTGCCCTCGAAGACCCCTCCCGGCTCAGGCTGGAGCGGTTCAAGGCCCCGGTCCCTGCTTCCGCGACCGCCGAGGAGAGTACCGGCTTTGATGTCGTGTGCAAGAGCACCGGCCAGCGCATCACTGTCGGCCCCGACATCTCGGTCCTGGATGCCCTCAACCAGGCCGGAGTCGACGTCCCGAGTTCCTGCACGGAAGGAATTTGCGGCACGTGCGAGGTGGGTGTCGTCGAAGGCGACGTCGACCACCGGGATTTCCTCCTGAGCCCAGCCGAACAAGCCGAAAGCAGATCCATGTTCGTCTGTGTTTCCCGTTGCCGCTCACGGGAGCTCGTCCTGGACCTCTGATCCTCAATCCGCCCACCCAACTCAATCCGGAAGGTTGTCCATGACTTTTTTCGCCGCTGAACCCGTATGCAAGCTCCGATCGCTCCGATCGGTTTCCCTCAAGGTCCCCCGGGCCGTCGCAGCCAAGGATTTTTACCATGAAGTCTGGGGCCTCTCCACCGTGGAGGAAGACAGCGACAGGTTCTGGCTGCGGGGAACAGGTTCGGACCACCACATACTTCGCCTGGAACAGGCCGAGCAGAACGGGCTCGGCTCCATCTCGTTCGCCCTCTCCACTCCACGGGACGTGGACGTCGCGGCAGTCAAACTCGCAGCCCTTGGCATTCCGCTGTTCCGGGAGCCCGGTCCCCTGGATGACGCAGCCGGCGGCTACGGGCTGCAATTGGTGGACCCCGAAGGGCGGCTGCTGGAACTGTCCGCGAACGTCCACGCAGTGGTCTCACAGGAACCCGGCGGCAGGCGCGCCCTGCCGCGGAAAATTGCCCACGTTGTCCTGAACACGGTGGACATTGATCGTGCCACCGATTTCTATACGCAAGTGCTTGGCATGCGGATCTCCGACTGGTCGGAGCACCAAATGGCTTTCCTCCGGTGCAATGCCGAGCATCATGTCATCGCCTTCAACCAAGCGCCGTGGTCCTCCGTCAACCACGTTGCCTACGAGATGCAAAGCATCGACCACTTCATGCGCGGGATAGGAAGCCTGAAATCGCACGGTATCGCCCCGCAGTGGGGGCCTGGCCGGCACGGCCCCGGCGACAATACCTTCTCCTACTTCACCGATCCAAACAACCTGGTTTGTGAATACACCTCGGAAGTTGCCCAAGTGGATGAAGACAGTTGGCTCTGCCGCACATGGAGACGAACCCCTGAGCTGTCCGACCAATGGGGAACCGCGGGACCGCCCACGGCAACCGTCCGCAGTGCAATGGCGGGCATTGCCGATCCCGGGTACCGCGACTTGGTACAGCCTGAATCCGGTGACTATTTCCTGAGCATGGAGGCTGTCCATGCCACCCACTGACAAGGCCATGCGTTGGATGTCGTCCGAAGGCATATCCATTGAAATGCGCGGTTCCGGGGTCCCGGTCCTGATGATGCACGGGATCGGCGGCAACGCCAACTCATGCGCCCTCCTGGCGGAACGATTGAGCAACAACGGTTACCGCACCATCTCCTGGGACGCGCCAGGCTACGGTCAATCCACGGACGCGTCCGTCCACGACGACCATGTGGACGTGGCGGCTGCATTGATTACGGAGCTGGGCAGCGGTCCCGTCCACGTCTTTGGCACGTCATGGGGTGGCGTCATCGGCACGCAGATGGCAGCACGGTATCCGGAGCTGGTGCGCTCTTTGGTCCTTGCCAGCAGCACCCGAGGGTCCTGCCTGACGAAGGAATCGGCGGACAGAATGCTCAAACGGATCAATGAACTCCGCGACGTCGGACCTGAAGTTTTTGCCGCCAGGCGCTTCCGCAGATTGGTCTCCCCCGTGACGCCGACGACGGTGGCCGACACCGTGCGCCGCGAGATGGCGGCGGTCCGCCTGCCGGGATACTCGGCAGCGGCGCGGATGATGGCCCGGACCAACAACACAGTTGTCCTGACTGCGCTCAAAGTCCCTTCCTTCGTCGTCGTCGGCCGGGACGACTTCGTCACGGGCGTCGAGGAGTCCCGTTTGGTGTCAAAGCTCATCCCTGGAGCCGGGTTCGAAATCCTTGAGGATGCAGGGCACGCCGCACTGCAGGAGCAGCCCGGGCTGATGGCCGACGCCGTGCTCCGTTTCTGGGCGGGCCAGGCATGAGCCGGCTCGTTGTGGTCAGCGGATCCGGCCGGGGGCTGGGATTCAGCATCGCCGAACGGCTCGCCGTTGGAGGGGACCACGTTGTGCTCGCCGAGAAAAGCCCGCAATTGGCAGAATCGGCCCAGGACACCCTGCGATCGCGGGGCCTCTCGGCAACAGCGATCATCACGGACATCTCCGATGCCTCCTCCGTCTCAGCGCTGGCCACGGCTGTGGAAAGACTGGGGGGCGCTCACGCCCTGGTCAACAATGCGGCGCTTGCCGACGGGGTGGGAGGGGACGCGTTTTGGGAACTCGATGACGACTTCTTCCAACGGGTCATGACCGTCAATGCCTTTGGCACGTGGTTGATGAGCAAGCATTTCTATCCGCAGTTAGCGGTGAAATCCGGCAGTTCCATCGTGAACATTGCCTCGGACGCTGCGCTGTATGGCTCACCCCGGCTTGTGCACTATGTGGGGTCGAAGGGAGCGGTGCTGTCCATGACCCGGACGATGGCCCGCGACGCCGGCCCGGCCGGCGTCAGGATCAATGCCGTGGCTCCCGGGCTGACCCGGGTGGAAGCAACCGAACGGGTCCCGGCTGACCGCTTCCAGCTCTACCAGGACCGCCGGGTCCTGGCCCGGGAGCAGACTCCTGACGATGTGGCCGGCGTGGTGCAGTTCCTGATCTCGGATTCAGCAGCTTTCATTACCGGCCAAAACATCGTTGTTGATGGCGGATTCGTCATGGGTCAGTAGCCAGCGCAGTGAGGACCCCCTTGAACATCAAAAAGAAGGAGAACCGTACGTGGACCTGCAGTTGAAAGATCGGACAGTGGTGGTGACGGGAGCCAGCTCAGGCGTTGGCCTCGCCACCGCACGGCTTCTCCTGGGCGAAGGAGCCCGGGTAGCAGCATGCGCACGGGACGTGGACCGGCTTGAGGAAGCGTTCAGCGAATTCTCTTGGGCCGACCCGGATTCCATCCTTTTGGAATCCTGCGATGTCACGGACCGGAACGCTGCCGATGCCTTCATCACCACCACACTGAAGCGCTTCGGTGGCATCGACGGACTGGTCTGCAACGCAGGACGATCGCTGATGGCAACACTGGAAGACACCACAGACGAGCAATTCCGGGAAGAGTTCGACCTCAAGATTTTCGGGGCGTGGAACATGATCCGCTCCGCGCGCGCGTCGCTTGCCCGCTCGGCGTCCGCCGTCGAGGTAAGCCAACCGCCGTCGTCGACGACCCGCCGGCCGGGCGCGGCGATAGTCAACGTCAACGCCATCCTGGCCCGGCAACCGGAACTTCGCCTTGCGGCGACGTCTGCAGCCCGTGCCGGGCTGCTCAACCTGACGCACTCGATCGCCGAGGACCTGGCATCGGACGGCATCCGCGTGAACTCAGTGATGCTCGGGCTCATCGATACAGGCCAGTGGCGACGGCGCTTCGAAATCGCGATGTCCGACCTCGGATACGCCGACTGGAGTGCCGAAATAGCCAAGGACAGGGGCATCGGACTCGGCCGGTTCGGCACAGCGGAGGAAGTGGCTTTCCACATCGTCACGCTGCTTTCGCCACTGAGCGGCTATACCACCGGAACCACGGTGGAAGTCGGCGGCGGCGTGAACCGGTACGTCTGACAACCACTCAAGCTACGAAAGGGACTCGATGTCACAGAAACAATCAACCAACGGACCCAACGGCGGGGACGTACTGGTCAGGGTGATGCGCCGTCACGGGATCGACACCGCCTTCGGCGTCATCAGCATCCACAACCTCCCCCTGGTGGAAGCCGTGGACCGTGAACTTACCTTCATCCCCATGCGCCACGAAGCCGCCGCGGTGAATGCAGCCGATGCTTACGCCAGGGCAAGCGGCAAGTTCGGTGTTGCCCTGACCAGCACCGGTACCGGAGCCGGCAATGCGGCCGGCTCCATGGTGGAGGCGTTGACGGCGGGAAGCCGCGTCCTGCACATTACCGGCCAGATCGACAGTGAATTTCTCGGCGGGAACCGCGGGGTTATCCACGAGGTTCCACGCCAACTGCAAATGCTGGACGCCGTCTCCGGATACGCGCGCACCATCTTCAACTGCAAGGACGCCGAAGCCGATCTGGAGGAGGCCATTGCCCACCTGCAGTCGCTGCCGCATTCCCCCTCCAGCATCGAATGGCCCACTGACCTGCAATACCTGGCGCGCCCCGATGAGCAGCGGGCCATCGAAGCCGCTGAGCGGCTTCCCCCCGAGGTGGATGCCGAAGCCCTCAACGAGGCAGTCGAATTGTTGGCCGCGTCCAAGCGCCCGGTGATCTGGGCAGGTGGCGGGGCTGCCGGAGCAGGCGAAGCGCTGGCCTCCCTCATGGAGCGTCTGGGAGCCGGGCTGCTGAGCAGCAACTCCGGGCGGGGCGTTGTTCCCGAAGACCACAATCTGGTCATCGGGAATTTTGCCACTACGCCGGAGGCATCAAGGTTGCTGGCGGAGGCGGATCTGCTGCTCAGCATCGGCACGCACTTCCGATCCAACGAAACCAAGCACTACCACCTGGCGTTGCCCGCGCCCCATATCCAAATAGACATCGACGCCGACGCCATCGGCCGCGTCTATCCCGCCGATGTTGGGCTGCTTGGTGACGCGCGGAGCATCCTGGCCGCCATCAACGGGCAGCTGGACGCCCGGCGGGGCCCGCTTCAGTCCGACGCCGATCCGGCCGCAGGGTCCTGGCCGAAGAGGGTCCGCCAGGTCCGCTACTCCGTCCGGGAACAGCTCTCCGGTTACATCGGTGGATACGCCGAGGTCTGCGAAAGCATCCGTCAAAGGTTCCACCGCGAATCGGTCATCGCCAGGGACGTGACGATTCCTTCCAGCCAGTGGGGCAATCGGCTGCTTCCGATCTACGCAAGGGAAACCAACGTCTTTCCCGTTGGTGGTGGCATCGGCCAAGGCCTGGCCATGGGCATCGGCGCTGCTTGCGCGCGGCCGGAGGTTCCCACTGCAGTAATGGTGGGCGACGGCGGCCTGGCCGTCCACCTTGGAGAGCTCGCTTCCTTGGCCGGTTCAGGCGCATGGTGTGTGGTGCTGGTGTTCAACGACGGCGGTTACGGTGTGCTCCGAAACCTCCAGGAGGCCAATGGATTTGCGCGGGCGGGAGTGGATCTCAGAACTCCCGACTTCGAGCTGTTGTCGCGTTCGCTCAGCCTGACGTTTTGGCGCGTAGAGTCACCGGGGACCTTCGACCAAGCCTTGGTTGAAGCATTGGACGTCCGCGGACCGGCCGTCATCGAAGTTGACGTCACAGCGCTGGTCCCCCAGCCGGGACCTTTTGTTCCTCCCGTCCACATCCCGCAGCCCGGGCACGAGGAGGCCTGAATGGAAACTTTGAATTTCAGCGACCCTGGCCTCGGCCGTGTCATGGACACAGATTCCCCGGATGGGCTGTCCATGCCCAAGTACCCCGTTGTCTGCCTGAGTGGTTCCGGCACTACGGACTCGTGGTTCTCTTTCCAGCGTGATGACTTAGGCGCCCGGGTGTGGGCCGAGGAGCAGGCTTCCGCTGCTGCTGGGAGCGCCCGGGGCTGGGCAGAGTCTGCTGCTGTTGCCTTGAAGAAAGCGGAGAACGGTCCGGTACACATCGTGGCAACCGGCCCGGATGTCCTGGGCGCCGTCATTCTGGGATCAACCCATCCCGGGCTGGTGATGAGCCTCATCCTGGGCGACCCGGAGGTGGACCCCCAGGATCTCCAGCTGGCCGGCGTGATGTCCGAGGTACAAGCTCCCACGCTGGTGATTGCAGCAGCACCAACCCTCGATACGGACATCTCAAAAGCCCAGAGCGTGGCCGGAGGCATCCGGAACGGGGTCTTCGTCATCATCGACCATTGCGGGATCCCCGCTCACCGAAACCGTCCCGGTTCCTTCAATGAGTGGGCCACATCGTTCATCAAGATCGCAGAAGGCCTGCACGCCTTCGCCCGACCCGAAAAGGATGGAAATGCCTGAACTGTATCTGGATCCAGCCCAGTCACGCCTGGGGAAACCCCTTGGTCCCTACGAGAAGAAGCTGTCAGGAGCGTTGGCAGAGATCTTTGGCGGGGGGACGCATGACTTGGAAGGAGT
Source organism: Paenarthrobacter sp. C1 (assembly GCF_049315185.1). NCBI lineage: Bacteria > Bacillati > Actinomycetota > Actinomycetes > Micrococcales > Micrococcaceae > Paenarthrobacter > Paenarthrobacter sp. C1. The sequence continues at coordinate 4,109,025 of NZ_CP186052.1, forward strand.
CATTGCGGGACTCAACACCCTCGGCTTGCACGCACCGAACGGCGAGCCCTGGAACGAAGAAAGCTTCCGTGCCGAAATGCGACGACTAGGAGAATAGCCCATGACCATCACAACAGCTCCGACCTCCGGACAAGCAGGCGCCCCGGTATCACGACCAGCCGGAAAGAAGAAGTACGCAGTGGGCGTACGCCATCACATGGATGCCGCCGAATTGGCCGCCAGTGGCCTTCGCGACCGCTGGTACCCCATCATCCCCTCGCGGTTCGTCGGTGCGGGAGCCATGGTCAAGGTCAAAAGGCTGAACATCGACTGGCTGCTGTTCCGTGACGCCCGGGGGCAGGTCCGCATGCTCGAGGACCGGTGCCCTCACCGTAGTGCACCGTTGTCTGTGGGCCAGCACCTAGGAGACAGGATTGCTTGCAAGTACCACGGCGTCCAAGTGGATGGGACCGGAAAAGTGGTTTCCGTTCCAGGGATGCCCGGCTGTGCCTTGGAAGGCAAGACTGCCACGGTGTCGCTTTCCGTTGTTGAAGCAGCAGACACGATCTTTGCGTTCATGCCGCTCACGGAGGATTCCGAGGTACCGGAATTCAAGGTCCCGGACCGGCTGGCTGATCCCGCCGTCGCCTGGTTTTCCAACTATGCCGAGTGGAGGGGCCCTTGGCGCTTCTACATGGACAACGTTCTGGACCCCATGCATGGCGCCTTCCTGCACCGTGAATCACATTCAATGTCCGGCGGCGATACCAGTGCGCGGTTCCGGATCCGTGAGACGGAACGGGGATTCTTCTTCGAGAAAACAGATCAGCGCGGCGTCAATTTCGACTGGGTTGAGTTCTGCCGCGAGGGCATGGACTACGTTGACCTGGAAATTCCGTACGCCCGGTCGGCGGGACCAGGCGGCGTTTTCGGAATCGTGGGAATGTCGACGCCGATCGACCAGGAGACGTCCGCCGTCTTCCACTGGCGTACCCGGCGTGTATCCGACTGGGAACGGGATGTGTGGAGGTTCATGTACAAGGCAACCCTGGAGGAAAAACACTGGGTGGTCCTGGAACAGGACCGCGAGGTTCTTGAGGCCCTGGCAGCTGACGCAGACAGGGAAGAAAATCTGTACCAGCACGATCTCGGCGTAGCGAGGATCCGCAGAATCCATCAGGCCGATGCACGCGAGCAAGCCGCCAAACTGGAAGCCCTGTAGCTTCAGGACCCGGTTGTCGCTTGAGGTATCGCGGTCACACACAAGTACGCCCGGAGCCTGCCAGTAGGCTCCGGGCGTACTTGGTTGCCGACTCGTACTACCGGGTTACCCCGTGCATTTCGGAGGACGGCGGGTAGAAAGGAATCTCCGGCTTCCTGGAGCCGATAATGACGCAGATCAATGCGTCTTCGTCGCTGACCGTTCGAAGGCTCCTGGGTACACCGGCAGGTACACGGATCAAATCGCGGTAACCCAGAACCCGGCTCGCCTTCTTGGTCCCGTCTTCGACATCGTGAACGCTGAATTCAACCTGTCCCTCAAGAACGAAGAACACTTCTTCCACATCGGGATGAGTATGTTCCGGACCTACGCATCCCGCCGGGAGAACCATGTTGGAGAAGGTGAAATGCTCCGCTTGGAGGACATTGGTATCACCGGAATGGTCCCCCGTGGCGCCTGAACCGATGTAACGGACCTGACCACGACGGAACTTGGCGCCGGCCTTCGTTTGGAACTTCAGGGTGTCGAAATCGACCTGCCGCGTATCCCTTGAAGCGATGGACGAATCAATCATCGCTTCAAGTTCGGGTGTGGTCTCCGTTGCTGCAACAGCTTCACTCATGATGGACCTCTCTCGTTGCTACTGCCTTGTTGCGGACGTCTTCGATGACGCCGCATTCAACTATCTCTTTGGATCTAGTTATCTCAACTCTAAGATAACCAGATCTGAGTGACAAGCAGGACAAACCCGATGGACTCACGCACCAATCTTCCTCGTACTGAGAAAGTCAGTGCTAAGTTATTTATGAAAAGGGCAACCACGATGAGAATGGACCACCATGGGTAAGCAACCGGACACCAGCGACACAGTGGACAGCATCCTCGAGGATTGGGCCCGGGAGAAGCCCGGACTGGACGCCGGTACCATCGGCGTCTTCGGGCGCTTGGCCCAGATCATCATCAAACAGCGCGTCATTGAAAACTCAGTTTTCGAAAAATACGGACTCACACTGGCCTCCTTTGACGTGCTGGCAAACCTGCGCCGCTCCGGTGAACCACACCGCAAGACAGCCGGCGAGCTGGCAAGTTCGTCAATGCTTACCACCGGCGGGATCACGTTCAGGCTGGACCGCATGGAGGAACAAAACCTCATCGAGCGGGTGCGCACGCGTACCGACCGACGCGTCGTCTATGCGCAATTGACCCCGCACGGCAAAGACGTCATCGACTCCATTTTCGAGGAGCACCTCGCCACACAGCGCCAGATGCTGGCCGGGCTGAACGCCAAGGAAATCACCCAGCTCAGCGGGCTCCTCAGGAAGGTTTCCGCTTCCATCGACCAATTCGAGGACGGACAGTCAGTACCCACCGCTGACGCCGGAAAGTGAAACAGGAATGACGTCCCACCGCATAGGAATCATCGGCTACGGAGCCATCGGCGCGCGCGTCGCCGAGGACATCTCCCTGGGCAAGGTGGTGGGCGCAGAACTGGCCGGCATCATCAGCCGCACCGACAACGGAACCGGGCGTCCCGCCGTCGAACGCCCCTTCCCTTCGCTGACCTTGGAAGCGGCCCTGGAGTGCTGCGAGCTGATCGTGGAGTGCGCGGGGCAGTCCGCCGTGGCTGAATACGCTGAAAAGATCCTGGGCGCGGGCGTAGATTTCCTGATCACCTCCATCGGCGCCCTTGCCGACCAGGGCCTGGCAGCACGCTTGAACGCGTGCGGTCCAGGGAGATTGTTCCTGACGTCGGGCGCAGTGGGCGGGCTCGACCTCCTTGAAGCCGGCGCAAGGGAAGCCGCCTACGATTCCGTGGTGGTTTCCACCACCAAACTTCCTGAAACGCTGGTCCAACCTTGGATGGAACAGGAGCAAGCCGATGGGATCCGAGCGACCACAGAACCGCTGGAGGTCTTCCTCGGCTCAGCCCAGGAAGCGGCACGGCTGTTTCCGCGCTCACTCAACGTCGCAGCGGCCGTGGCTGAGGCCGTCGGGGATTGGGACGGCGTGCAGGTGCGGCTGACGGCCGACCCGAAGGCCTCACTGACCAGCCACGTCATTGAAGCCTCGGGCCCCTCCGGCGAATACCGCTTCGAGATCCGCAACAACCCCAGTCCGCAGAACCCGAGGACCAGCGGGATAGTCCCCTTTGCCGTCCTCCGGTCCTTGGAAGCGGCGATCGGCGAACGCGGAGGGCTGGTCTAGCTAAGCCTGCTCCAGCTGCATTGATGCGGGGATCAACGGTCCTCCGCCGGCCGCGGCCGCCACACGACAACTGCCTGGGAACGACCCCGTGGCCGCTGCCCGCGGGCAAGGCTGACGACGTCGCCGGCAGCTCCCGCCGCGAAGATGCGCGCATCCATCGGCGTGCGGCGCCGTGACAGTTCCTCGGTCAGTTCAGCCACCCGGTACTGCAGCGCGGCCACCTGGTTCTCAAGGTCAAGGATGCGCTTGATGCCCTCGAGGGAGACGCCAGACTGCGAAAGGCGCTGGACCTCCCGCAGTTTATTGACGTCGTTCTGGGAGTAGCGGCGGGATTTGCCGGGGGCGCGGCTGGGCGAGACGATGCCCAGACGGTCGTACTGGCGCAACGTCTGCGGATGCATGTCAGCGAGCTCCGCAGCGACGGAGATGACAAAGATCGGCTGGTTGACGTCGATTGCCATGACCTGCCTCCTTACAACCGGGCCTTCGCGGCCAGGTCGCGACGCGGGTTCGCGTCAGTGGTGGCAGCAGCGAACGCCTTGACAGCTTCTTCCGCTTCTTTGTTCAGGTTTTGGGGAACCGCGACGTCGATGGTCACCAGGAGATCGCCGGTCGCCTTTGACGTCTTCACGCCACGGCCCTTGACCCTCAAGGTACGGCCAGAGGGTGTGCCCGCCGGTACACGCAACTTGACGGTGTCGCCGTCGAGCGTTGGAACCTCAATGGTGGCGCCGAGCGCCGCTTCCGCGAACGTGACAGGCACGTGGATGCGGATGTTGTCGCCGTCGCGCTGGAAGAAATCGTGGGGCTTCACGCTCACGGTGATGATGAGATCACCGTTGCCTGCAGGGCCGACGTTGCCCTTGCCACGCTGACGGACCTTCTGCCCGTCCTTGATCCCGGCTGGAATCTTGACGTCGATCACGTTGCCGTTGCTTTCGCGCAGGCTCACCGTGGTGCCTTTGATGGAGCCGGCGAAGGAAATGGTGGTGGTCGCCGTGCGGTCCGAACCTTTCTGCGGAGCCCGCTGGAAACCGGTCTGGCCGGCACCGCCGAATCCGCCGCCGAACAAGTCGGCAAACTCCGGAGGGATGCCTCCGCCCGCAGGCTGACGGGCGCCTGGTCCGCCGCCGAACAGGCCGCCAAAGAGGTCCTCGAACCCACCGTTGGCACCCGCACCGCCACGCCCGGCTCCCGGAGCAAACCGGGCCCCGCCACCCATGGCACGGATGGCGTCATACTGCTGCCGGTCCTCAGGACTCGACAACACCGAGTAAGCCTCGGAAATGTCCTTGAACTTCTTCTCCGCAGCAGCATCCCCGGAATTCGTATCCGGGTGGTACTGCCGGGCTAGCTTGCGGTAAGCCTTCTTGATATCCGCGTCGGACGCGTCCTTGGCGATACCAAGGATCGCGTAAAAATCCTTTTCAACCCAGTCCTGGCTGGCCAAGAGCGTTTCCTTTCTAAAACAAACAAAGCGTACGGCGAGACTACCTCTAAGCCGTAGCGGATGAGGGGGCCCGGGAGTGGCATCGGGCCTGCCGGAGCGTGGCGGCCGAGTCCGTAGGACTTAGCCGCCACGCGTAGGGGCGGGGCCCCCTCATCCGCGAAGGCGGAGGTTACGCCGGGACAGCCACGATCACTTGGGCTGCACGCAGGACACGCTCGCCTGAGCGGTATCCGGAGCGCAGCACCTGGCTGACGGTGTCAACCTGGATGTCCTCGCCGGGCTGCTGGATGAGTGCTTCGTGGATGGTGGGGTCGAATTCGACACCCGTGTCCGCGATGCGTTCCAGTCCGTACGTCTTCAGTGCGTTCTCCAGTTTGGTGGCGATCGCGGCGAAGGGGCCGTCCTCGAGGTCACCGTGCTGGCGTGCGGCGTCGACGTCGTCCAGCACCGGGAGCAGGGAGTTCAGGACGCCGATGACGGCCATCTCCCCTGCTACGGCGCGGTCGCGTTCGACGCGCTTGCGGTAGTTGACGTACTCAGCCTGGAGGCGAAGGAGATCGTTGCGGAGCTCCGCTGCCTGGGCTTCAGCTGCGGCACCGGAGGCTACCGACTCTTCAGCCGGCACCTCTACCCCGTTGAGGATTTCCTCAGCCTGGGAGAGCGCATCGCCGTCCGAGGGAGCGGCGTTGCCTTCGCTGTGAGCCGTGGCTTCGCCTTCAGGGTGGCGGGCTGCCCCGGTTTCCGGGTCAACCTTGCGGTTGTCCCGAATAACCGGCTTGCGCGGCTCGTTGCCTTCTGAGTGCTCTGCTTCGTTGCCGTGATGAGGCATGGCTACTTCTTCGCTTCGTCTTCGTCGATGATTTCGGCGTCAACGATGTCTTCGTCGTTGGCGGCCTTGTCACCGGCAGGTGCACCTTCAGCGCCGGCTCCCGGAGCATCAGCTGCGGCGGCCTGCGAGTAGATGGCTTCGCCGAGCTTGGTCTGGGAGGCCTGGAGCTTCTCGAACGCGGTCTTGACGGCGGCGTCGTCGGTGCCTTCCAGTGCGGACTTGAGGGCGTCGACGTCGGCCTTGACCTCGGTCTTGACCTCTTCCGGCAGCTTGTCGTCGTTGTCGGCGATCAGCTTGTCCACCGAGTAGGCGAGCTGCTCTGCGGAGTTACGGGTGTCCGTAGCTTCGCGGCGTGCCTTGTCCTCTGCAGCGTGCTCTTCGGCTTCACGGACCATGCGGTCGATGTCGTCCTTGGAGAGCGCGGTGCCACCGGTGATGGTCATGGACTGTTCCTTGCCCGTGCCCTTGTCCTTGGCGGAGACGTGGACGATGCCGTTGGCGTCGATGTCGAAGGTGACCTCGACCTGCGGGACGCCACGCGGTGCCGGAGCGATGCCGGTCAGTTCGAACGTGCCCAGCGGCTTGTTGTCGCGGGTGAATTCACGCTCGCCCTGGAAGACCTGGATGGCCACGGACGGCTGGTTGTCGTCAGCGGTGGTGAAGGTCTCGGAACGCTTGGTGGGAATGGCCGTGTTGCGCTCGATGAGGTGCGTCATGACACCACCCTTGGTTTCGATGCCGAGGGACAGCGGGGTGACGTCGATGAGGAGGACGTCCTTGCGCTCGCCCTTCAGGACACCGGCCTGCAGTGCGGCACCAACGGCCACGACTTCGTCCGGGTTGACACCCTTGTTGGGCTCCTTGCCGCCGGCGAGTTCCTTGACGAGCTCGGAGACAGCAGGCATACGGGTGGAGCCACCGACGAGGACAATGTGGTCGATGTCGGAAACCTTGATGCCGGCTTCGGCGATGACGTCGTGGAACGGCTTCTTGGTGCGGTCCAGCAGGTCCTTGGTGAGGTCCTGGAACTTGGCACGGGTCAGCTGCTCATCCAGGTGGACCGGGCCGTCAGGGGTGACGGAGAGGTACTGGAGGGAGATGTTGGTGCTGGTGGAGGAGGACAGTTCCTTCTTGGCCTGCTCTGCAGCTTCGCGGAGACGCTGGAGGGCGATCTTGTCCTTGGAGAGGTCGATGCCCTTGACCTTGAGCTGGCTCAGGAGCCACTCGACGACGCGGTTGTCCCAGTCGTCGCCACCGAGGCGGTTGTCACCGGCAGTTGCGCGGACCTGGATGGTGGAGAAGTTGTCTTCGTCCTTGCCAACCTCGAGGAGGGAGACGTCGAAGGTACCGCCACCGAGGTCGAAGACCAGGATGAGTTCGTCTTCCTTGCCCTTGTCCAGGCCGTAGGCCAGTGCAGCCGCGGTGGGCTCGTTGACAATACGGAGGACGTTGAGGCCTGCGATTTCGCCGGCTTCCTTGGTGGACTGGCGCTCGGCATCGTTGAAGTATGCCGGAACGGTGATCACAGCGTCGGTGACCTTTTCGCCCAAGTAGCTCTCGGCGTCGTTCTTGAGCTTCATGAGGATACGCGCGGAAATTTCCTGCGGCGTGTACTTCTTGTCATCGATTGCGACGCTCCAGTCGGTGCCCATGTGGCGCTTGACGGAGGCGATGGTGCGGTCGATGTTGTTGACGGCCTGGCGCTTGGCGATTTCGCCGACCAGGACTTCGCCGGACTTGGAGAACGCAACGACGGACGGCGTGGTGCGGCCGCCTTCTGCGTTGGCGATGACGGTGGGCTCGCCACCTTCGAGAACAGAGACCACGGAGTTGGTGGTTCCGAGGTCGATACCTACTGCACGTGACATATCTTGTTTCCTTTCAATGGCCGATGTTGGAGATTGCACCTGGCAGTGGTCCGCTGGGCGGTTGACCTGTCGGGAGCCTGCTCAACAATCGGCTAGTTGAGCGTTCTGCACTCAACTGTACTCAGCCCTGGATTTAAGTCAATCCAAAGTTGAGTCTAGTGCGCTCAACTTTCTGGAAGATGACCCGGAGACCCCCGGAATCACGCGGCAAAAAGGGGTTGTTTCGCCTACGGTGAACTGGCGGTGAAGCCTCACGACGCGCACAATGCACAGCGCCACTCACCCGGAGCGGGGACACCCACATCCGGGTGTCATTAGAGAATTTGGGTGGCGTCAGCCGTTTGGGTGGCGTCAGCGGCGTCGAGCGGTTCCGGTTTGTAGACCCACGCCACCAGCACCACGGAAATGATCATCAGCAGGAACCACGCCAGGAGTTTGTCGATGGAAACCGCCTGCCATCCGTTCAGCTGGTTCGGATACAGCCACGCACGCGACCACGTGCCGATGTTCTCGGCGAACCAGATGAACAGCGCCACCAGCAGGAACGACACCAGAATCGGCATCTTGAAGCGGCGGCGGAACACCCGGAAGTGCATCACGCACCTCCCGTAGACAAGCACGACGGCGGCAAGCAGCACCCAGCGAAGGTCAAGGATGTAGTGGTGCGAGAAGAAGTTGACGTAAATCCCCGCCGCAACAAGGGCCGTGATCCACCGCCGCGGGTAGCGGTCGAAGCGGAGGTCGAACAGCCGGAAAACCCGCACCATGTAGGAACCCACGGCCGCATACATAAACCCGCTGAACAGCGGCACCGCGCCGATCCGCAGGACACCCTCGGCCTCATACGCCCAGGAGCCCACGTCCGTCTTGAACAGTTCCATCACCGTCCCCACCACATGGAAAAGCAGGATCACCCGCAACTCCCGCAACGTCTCCAGCTTGAAGCTGATCATGAGCACTTGGATGACGATCGCGGCAATGGTGAGGAAGTCGTTGCGGGCCAGTCCGGCGTCGGCGGGATACCAGAGGCGGGCCGCGATGATCACCGCAAGCAGCGCGGCCCCGAACACACACGCCCACGCCTGCTTCAGCCCGAAAACCACAAACTCCGTGAGCCGGCCACGCAGCCGTCCGCCGTCCGCACGATCCAGGTAACGGTGGGCAGCCCGGTCAATGGACTCTTCAACGGAAGTGGGATTACGCACGTGGTGCCTTGGCGTCGACGGCGAGTTGCTTCAAGTAGTAGTCCCGCGGCCAGTGCCGGATCCGCTCCGGCAGCCTGGGGTAGACCCGGCCCAGGCCCTTCATGGTCCGGTCGAACCGTCGGGCGTGGCCGGGGCTCCATGGGAAACCAAAAGCTTCCCGGACAGGCGCGGGCAGGAGCCCGGCCGTGAGGAAACGGGCCAGCGGCATGGCCAGGCGCAGCAAGCGCGGACCGCCGGATGGATAGAGCAGTTCCCTGGCGACTTTGAGCGCCTTTGCGTCCGGCCGCAACGCCTCAACCTGAGCCTGCCAGTACTCGGCGAAGGCGGACCGGTCGCGTGGCCACCTTCCGGGTGGAAGCTGGAGCGCCGTTCCGATCCGGGCATAGTCGCGGTAGATGCTGTCGGCGGTCTCGTCGTCGAGCTGTCCGTGGACCTTTTCGTACACGGTGACGGCGGTGTCGTAGAGGGTGGCGACCACCCAGAGCTGGGACTCGGCGTCGAACGCGCTGTAGCCCGCGGAGGTGGCATCGGGGCTCCGCCGGACCGGCGCGTGCGCCCGGTTGACGGCGCGTCGGACGGCTTTGAGCTGTTCCTCGGAACCATAGATCACCGCGTACACGTAGGTCATGGTGGCCCGGAGCCTGTCCATGGGGCGCTCCGCGAAGTTGCTGTGCTCGGCTACGCCGTGGCCCACACGCGGATTGGCGATCTGCAGGAGAATGGCGCGGCCGGCACCGGCCAGCAGGACGCCCTCCGCACCGATATCCGCCAGTCCTCGAGCCATCCGAATACTCTAGCGCCCCAACCTTAGAGCCCGGCCACGCCCTGAAGGACGGACAACTGGTGCTCGAACAACTCGTCGCGTGCCTTGAAGGTGTCCTGGCCGTACTGACCGAAAACCTCAAAACTGATCGCCCCGAAAACGGACGTCCACACCAGCACACCGCGCGCCAGGGACGGATCCGACACGGAGAGCTTCAGTTCCGAGCGGATGGCTTCCAGATCAGCCGCCAACGCCGGAGGAATCACGACGGCGGGACCCACCCGGGCGTCCAGGACGCCCGCCCGCTGGGCGGAATCGAAGATGCCCACCAAGCGGAAGATGACGCGGGTTCCCGGGACGGTGGTGCGCCCCCCCGGAGCTTGGTATCCGGGCACCGGACTGCCAAAGAGGAGGGCGTAGCTGGCGGGTTCCCGGAGAGCCCAGTGCCGGACCGCGCGGCCCAGGGCCTTGAATTGCCCGGCAAAGTCACCGTCCGGAACTGCTGCCACGGCCGCGTCCACTTCGTCGCCGAGCTCGTTGTAGCCGTCGATGAGCAGGAGTGTAAGGAGTTCGTCCCGGTTCTGGACGTAGCGGTAGACCGCAGAGGATACGACACCGAGGTCCCGGGCCACGGCACGCAGGGAAAGGGCAGCGGCCCCATGGACCGCAAGGTGCTGGCGTCCGATGCGCACGATGTCGACCAGGGTTTGGGCACGGGCACGTTCGCGCGGAGTAGCTGGTTTGCTTTTGGGCGTTCCGGTGGACGGCATGAGTCCAGCTTGCCATAAGAGAGAGCGTCGCCAACAAATGAGAGCACTGCTCTTGACATTGATTGAAAGGGCCGTCATTCTGGGTTCAGAGAGCAGTGCTCTCGCTTTTGACCAGGCCATCTGCCGCTGTCCCGAAAGAAGAACCCCATGTACGTTGTGACCGGAGCAGGACCCGTTGGATACACCGTCGCCGAACAGCTCGCGGAGCAAGGCCACCAAGTCCGCATCCTGACCCGATCAGGCAGCGGCCCGGAGCACCCGCTGGTGGAAAGGATGCGGGTAGATGCCTCCGACCCCGGTCAGGTCTCCCATGCATTTCAAGGCGCCCATGCGGTGTTCCACTGCATCCACGGAAGCGCCTACCGCGCCGCGGCCTGGGCAGCCGAACTTCCCCAGGCCGAGCAGACCGTGATGGATGCAGCGGCAGCCGTGGGCGCCGTCGTCGTGTTCCCTGAAAGCCTGTACTCCTACAGCGAGCCCGACCGGATCATGACCGAAGCCGGGCCTCGTGCGGCGGACGGCGGCAAACGCGGCATCCGCACCGCGCTGCTGAAGGCACGGCAGGCACATGCGGCCAATACCGTCAGCGTCGTGGCGGGCGACTTCTTTGGGCCGCGCGTGAAGATGGCCCACGCCGGCGAGCGCATGGTGAAGCCCATCCTGGCAGGCAAGGCAGTGCAGGTCATAGGGAGTACCCGCCAGCCGCACTCCTTTACCTATGTACCGGACCTCGCAGCCGCCATGATCGCTGCGGCGCATAAGCCGGAACTCTGGAACCGTGTGCTGCATGCCCCCACCGGCGCCGCCGTGACCCAGCGGGAAATAGCCGAAGCGCATGCGGCTGCCGCCGGTGTTGCTGCACCCAAAGTGAGCGCCGTGCCCGGATGGGTGCTGCGGGTGGCGGGCCTTTTCTCTACGGACATGCGCGAACTGGCCGAGTTGCTGTACCAGTTCGAGCGGCCGTTCGTGATGGATTCCTCGAAAAGCCAGCGGCTCCTGGGGCTGGAACCGACTCCCCTGGCCGAAGCCACGGCGGCCACGGTTGCATGGTGGCGCGGCGCGGTCCAGCAGCCCAAGTAGAGGTGCCGCACGGCTGCGGCTCAGAGGCCGTCGTCGTAATTCCAGTGCTCCTGCCAGCGCCAGTCGATAGGTTCGCTCAACCGCTGATAACGGATATCCGTGGACAGCCGCATGGTGCCTCCGCGGTCCATGTTGTCCAAAGCAGCGTGCACAATGTGAGCCGAGTGGACCACGACGTCCCCAACCTCGTAATCGGCCACCAGCCATCGTGCGTTACGTTCGTCCGCCAACCCCGGAAGGTCGGCGGTAATGGATGCAGCGGGAAGTTTCAGGGTCCCCTCGCGCTCGTCTGCCATCACCCAGTGGTGGCTGCCCTCAAGGTAGGTCAAACCGCCGCGCTCACGAGGGCAATCGCCCAGCGGAATCCACATGGAGAGCACGCGATCGCTGCCCTCGCGGAGGTAGACGAGATCGTAGTGTGCCTGGGTTGCCGTGCCGATGCCGCTCTCACCGGGCTTGGTGTGGCGAATGATCTTGCGCCGGTGCAGATGGACGTCATCGGCGAGAAACCAGGCAAACCAATCGGCAATTCCCTCCGCCGTGCACAGCGCCTGGTACTCCGGGCCCGGGACAATGCGATCAAACAGGCCCCGGCGCAAGGCGGCCCTGTCCGCGTCGCCCTCAGAGGCGATACCGTCACGGGGATCGGTGCCGGGTGCGAAGACATTCGCCTCGGCCAATGAAGCAAAGTAGAACTCCCTGAAATCCAGGAGCTTGTCCGGTTTCAACTGACCCTTCAAGTAGAGGTATCCGTCCCGGCGAAGCCGTGCCCACAACGCGTCGCGATCACCACGTTCGGAGGAGGGCACCGGTTCAAGCTCGGCCAAGCGGGTTTCCGATTCGTCCAGGACGTAGCCATTCGAGGTCAACATAGTCACCACCTTGGCATCGGCGCCCAAGGAAGTGAATGGACTCCCCTTGGCGATCACTTGGACTTTTGCGAGCCTTGTCTTTCTTGTTCAAGCAAGGGCAACATTGGAGGCCATGGACAATTGGTCGAGCTATCGGCAACCCGCCCACCCGCTACGGGACCTGGGCTTGGCGTGCCTCGGCGCCGGTGAGCAAAGCGGTGTTCTGCCCTCCTTTTCCGAGAGGACATTGAGCAGCCACGCCATGGTGCTGGTCTCTGAGGGGTCCGGTCATTTCACGATGGATGGCGCCCGGTTCGAAGTCCAGGCTCCCGCTGTCATCTGGCTCTTTCCGGGGGTAAGCCACGGCTACGGGCCAGGCCCCCTTGGGTGGAAAGAGCACTGGCTCCTCTTTACCGGGCCCACGGCGCGGGCGATGGAGGAGCTGGGGTGCTTCGCCCGCACCCGGCCCTTGGTCCGAATTGACGGCCACGCAGATAAGGCGGGACTTGGACTTTTTCCCCAGCTGCGGGCCGCCCTCTCAACCGCTGGGCGGCATGGAGACCTTGAGGCCTCAGTGCTCTGCCAAAGAATCCTCATCGAAACCGGCCGACGCACCACGGACCCCGGCCTTCCCGGCCGGGACGACAAGCTCCTCACCGCGCTGCACGAACTGGCCCATCTGCCACTCAGCCTGTCCCAACTGGCCGCATCAATGGAGGTTTCCGTCCCCGACCTCAGGCGTACAGTCCGGGCTGCTACCGGGACAGGCCCCAAGGAGCTCGTTCTGCAGCTGCGCATATCCCGTGCCCAGTCGCTCCTTGCCGATACGGCCCTGTCCGTTCAACGGATCGCTACGCTCACCGGCTACGACGACCCCGCCTACTTCAGCCGGCTCTTCACCAAGAAGACCGGCCACTCTCCGATCCAGTTCCGCCGTTTACACCACAGGGATACGCCTCTGCCATGACGGTGCCCCGACAGTTGAACACCGGCAAGGACGGGCACCACCCAATGTCTGAAAATGTTCGAATCATGGATTGTCACGGGCTCGGTGTCTTGACAAGGGAATTCCTACGAGCACGGTCCCCGCGAACGCGAACCCCCGTGCGGCACTGGTACGACGTCGCGAAGGGACACCTTCTGCCTGCATGCGCTCAGCATCGCCGCGATATTGCGACCCGCAAAGGGGCTTTGGTCCCGGCCGGAAAAGCCATGGCAGGAGTGGTTGGTGCATCAGGGCGGCGGCAAACGCGCGGGACCTCGCCTTCACCGCCTGACGACTGGCATACTCAATCCCATCCACGGACTGTCTCAAATCCTTGGACCGACTCAACAACGGGGGCATGAGTGCCGGAAAACGAGAAGGCTGAACCAGGGGCGGCCGTCCGGCTCGTCGGATCTGCCGTTCAGGGACTAAGCACTGCGGAGGTTGCCGAGAGGGTCGCCGCCGGGCAAACCAACGCCTTCGTGCAGGACACCAGCCGCAGCGTGTGGAGTATCGTCCGCGCCAACGTGCTCACCTTGTTCAACGGCATTATCCTGGCCTGCTTCATTGTCCTTTTCGCGATCGGCCGCTGGCAGGATGCCCTGTTCGGTTTCAGTGCTATCGCCAACGCGGTGATCGGAAGCGTCCAGGAGTACCGGGCAAAACGCGCTTTGGACCGGCTGGCCCTGTTGAACGCCCCGCACGCCCGGGTGATGCGGGACGGATCTGAAGCAGAAATAGCCTTGGACGACGTGGTCCTGGACGACACCCTCGTCCTCCGGGCCGGCGACCAAGTGCCCGCGGACGGGGTAGTCGCAGCTTCCCGCGGGCTTCAGGTGGACGAATCTATGCTGACCGGCGAATCCGATGCAGTGGAAAAGACGGAGGATGACCGCGTGTTGTCCGGATCCGTCGTTGTTGCCGGAGAAGGGACCGCCGTCGTGGACCGGGTGGGCGCCGATTCCTTCGCCAACTCTCTGGCTGCCGAGGCCAAGAGGTTCTCCCTGGTGGCTTCGGAGCTGCGGTCCTCCATTGACCGGGTCCTCAAATGGGTCACCTGGTTTGTCGGACCGGTGGCGTTGTTGGTTCTGAACGCGCAAATGCTTGCCCAGGGCGGGTGGGCCGCCGCCTCGGCGAGTGGAGCGTGGCGGGACGCGGCGACGGCGACCATTGCCGCCGTCGTCGCCATGGTCCCTCTGGGTCTGGTGCTGATGACCAGCATCACCTTCGCGGTAGGGGCTGTGAAGCTGGCAAGGCAGCAGGTGCTGGTGCAGGAGCTGCCCGCCGTCGAGGGGCTGGCTCGCGTCGACATCATCTGCCTCGACAAAACCGGCACGCTCACGCAAGGTGACATCGTTTTCGATGCCGCGAGGCCGCTGGCCGCGGTGCCCGGCTGGGAGAGCGTCCTGGCCTGGTACGGCGTCCAGAAAGACGCCAACGCCACGGCCCGCAGTCTCGCCGGCCACTTCACCGAACTGCCCGCCGATCAGCCAAGCGACCGTGTGCCGTTCTCCTCTGCGCGGAAGTGGAGTGCGGTTATTTTCGACGACGGCATGTGGATCCTGGGCGGCCCCGAGATGGTCTTCCCGGAGCGCGGTTCCGACGACGCCGGGCAACAGCAGCTGGCCTCCCAGGCTGCTGAGCTGGCCGCGACGGGACGCCGCACACTGGTCCTGGCGCACGGGACGCCCACGCATGATGAAACCGTGCCGGCCGATGCCGTTCCCGTGGCCCTGCTGACATTCAAGGAAAATATCCGACCCGATGCTGCCGAGACCCTCACTTACTTCGCGGCGCAGGACGTGGACGTGAGGATCATTTCCGGTGACAACCCAAGGACGGTGGCGGCCATCGCACGGGAAGTCGGATTGGATGCGCCCCACGGTTTTGATGCCCGTGAGCTGCCGGACGATGACCAGGAGTTCCTGGAAGTCATCAACAACAATGTGGTGTTCGGGCGTGTTTCCCCTGACCAGAAGAAACGGATCGTCCTGGCGTTGAAAGCCGCGGGACGCACAGTGGCGATGACCGGCGACGGGGTCAATGATGCCCTGGCCATCAAAGAAGCCGACATCGGCGTGGCCATGAACTCCGGTGCGGCCGCCACCAAAGCAGTGGCGCGGCTGGTCCTGCTGGACGGTAAGTTCTCGCACGTGCCCAGCGTGGTGGCTGAAGGCCGTCAGGTGATTGCCAACATCGAGCGGGTCTCCATGCTCTTCCTCACCAAGACCGCTTATGCCACCTTCCTGGCGATCGCGTTCGGCATCCTCCTGTTGCCGTTCCCGTTCCTGCCACGCCAACTCTCGGTCACTGACGGGCTGACCATCGGCATTCCTGCGTTCTTCCTGGCATTGCTGCCCAACGCCCAGCGCTACATCCCGGGTTTCCTGCGGCGATCGCTCACTTTCGCCGTGCCGGCGGGAGTATCCGTGACACTGGGGCTCGCAGCGTACGCCAAGCTCGCGGCCAACCTGTCCATACCGGAAGCTGAAATCAGGACGGGATCGACCCTCATCCTGGCGATCATCGGTATCTGGATCCTGGTGGTGCTTTCGAGGCCCGTCACCCGTTTCAAAGGGCTTGTCATCGGGGCCATGATGGTCGGGCTCGTCCTGGTGTACTCCGTCCGGTTCGCCCGCGATTTCCTGCAGTTCACCGACCCCACGCTCCCCACGGCACTGCTGGTTCTTGCAACGTCGGTTGCCTGCATCGGGCTGATTGAAATCGTGAGGTTCGTGCACCGCCGCGTTGCCTACCGGGACGCTGAAGAGTCCCGTCAGCGGCTCTCGAAGTAACGGCGTCCCCGACCTACCCACAGCGGCACAACCACCAGCACAGTTGCGATGGACTGCGAAATGACGGCGGACCAGTCCCCGTCAGCGGCCACAATCAGGTCGACCACAGCGAAGGCCAAGCCAAGGAACATCACCGCCGTTGCCCCGCTTCGGGCCGCCGAGCTTCCGCGGGCCACGCCTGAGGCGAGCCCGATCACCAGCAAACCGAACAGGACCATTCCTGCCCCGAGCAAGGTCACAGGCAGGGCAACACCGCCGGACTGGGCTTCCGGCGTATACCGCAGGAAGATCGTCAGCACTCCCAGGACAATCTGCGCGATGCCGCCGATGTACATCAGCACCACAGAGAAAGTCACCACACCGGGCCGTCTAGGGCGCTCCCCCGTCATCATGATTTGAGCATAGACGAGCCAGCACCGGGGCAGGAACAACAATTAACCACGCATTCACGCTGTCCTTGAACCCAGTCCACCCGGTCTTCCTAGGGTCGGTGGCATGGAAAGCATCTCTCGCAGGTCCCTCATCTCAGCCGGCCTTGGAGCCGGGCTCGTCGCCGGCGTGTCGGCAGCGTTGCCGCAGGCCGCCGTCGCGGTTTCGACGGCGGACGACGCCGGTCTCCGCACCGACCCGTTCACGCTGGGTATCGCCTCCGGCGAGCCGTGGCCGGACGGTTTCGTGTTATGGACGCGGCTGGCAGTGAACCCCGTGGCAGAGGACGGCCTGGGCGGCATGCCCTCCCGCAACGTCGCCGTCGCCTGGGAGGTTGCAGAAGATCCTGCCATGCGCCGGACAGTAGCCCGCGGCGTCGAACATGCTCGGATTGAAACCGCGCACTCGGTGCACGTCGAGGTGAAGGGCCTCAAGCCCGGCCGTGAGTACTTCTACCGCTTCCGCTCCGGCCGGCACCTCAGCCAAGTGGGCCGCACCCTGACCAGTCCCGCCCCCGGTGAGACTCCCGCCGCACTGGCCATGGCGTTCGCCAGCTGTGCCCAGTACGAACACGGTTACTTCACCGCCTACAAGCGGCTGGCTGAAGACCACCCGGACCTGGTGCTGCACCTCGGCGACTACGTCTACGAATACAAGAAGGACAGTTACGTGATCGGTGGCGGCAATCCCCGTGATCATGAGGGGCCGGAGACGGTCGGCCTCGCCGGCTACCGCCAGCGCCACGCCCAGTACAAGGCCGACGCCGATCTGCAGGCCGCGCACGCGATCGCGCCGTGGCTGGTGGTTTGGGATGACCACGAGGTAGACAACAACTGGGCCGATGACATTCCGGAGAACACGGACGCGGGCCAGCTCAACGACACCACCGAGCACTTCCGGCAGCGCCGCGCCGCAGCATTCCAGGCCTACTACGAGAACATGCCGCTGCGTGCATCCTCCGTTCCGGCAGGTTTCGACATGAAGATCTACCGCACCATCGAGTGGGGCCGGCTGGCCAACTTCCACATGATGGATACCCGGCAATACCGTGATGACCAGCTGGCAGGCGACGGTTGGCAGAAGAACGTGGCCGGACGGCTGGAGGAGAACCGCACCATCACCGGAGCGGAGCAGGAAAAGTGGCTCCTGGATGGCTTCCGGAACTCCACCCAGCGCTGGGACATCCTCGGCCAGCAGGTGTTCTTCTCCGAACGGGACCGCGATAAGTCTCCCGCGATCGACGACGTCTCCATGGACGGCTGGGACGGGTACGCCGCCTCCCGCCGCCGCATCACCCAGGGCTGGGTGGACGCGAAGGTGCGCAACGCCGTCGTGCTGACCGGCGACGTCCACCGCCACTGGGCGACAGACCTCAAGGTGGACTACAAGGATCCGGCCGCAGCGGTGGTGGGCTCCGAACTGGTGTGCTCGTCCATCACGTCCACAGGCAACGGCACGGGCTCCACCACCGACCCCACCATGGCCTGGAACCCGCACCTGAAGTTCTACAACGACAACCGCGGGTACGTGAACACGCGGATCACGAAGGACTCGATGACCGCCGACTTCCGGGTGCTCGACTACGTGACCACGCCGGGCGCCCCGGTCCGCACCATGAAGTCCTTCACCATCAACGACGGCGTGCCCGGCCTGGCCTGAATCCTCGTGCTACCCCTTATTCCCAGTGACTACGGGGATTTGCGGGAGTAGCCTAGTTCCAGTTGCAATTCTGGATTTCTGTCCGGCTGGGATTCTGCCGTGGGCCTTGTTCGTTCGTCGTTGTCTGAGCTTCTAGGGGTGCTCTCGGAAGCCGTCGCTCCTCACCATGTCAGGTTCGACGACGGGTCCCCCGTTGCCGTTGTCCCGCCGCCGGAGGCTCCGGTCACCGTCCGGGCGGTAACACTCACCCGGGTGGGCAGGTCCCATCATGAAAGCCCCGCCCTGGACCTTGAACTGAGGGTGGCTGTTGAATGCCACGGGCCGGAACAGCTGGACATCATGGAGCAGCTGCTCCTGGCGGTGGAAGTCCACAGCGAGTTCTCCGTGGTGTCCCGCGACGAACTCCGGGCGGAAGAGTATTCCGATGCCATCGAAGAGGGGCTGGGGTTCCTGGTGCGTGTTCCGGTGTCCCTTCGCTTCGAGGAGCCTTCCGACCCGCCCAAGCAACCTGTCACGGGCAACGGGGAGGCGGTCCGCAGAATCCGGGGACGACTGGTGGACGCCCATAACAAGGGCATCCCCGACGCCTATATCCATGCCCATTCATCTGCCACAGCAGTGGTCAGTGACGCAACCGGGCATTTCGAAGTCCTGACCTCCGCCGATGAACTTCAGCACTTTGCCGTAGCGGTGGACGGGACCGAAAGGGAAGTTTCGGCAAGCACCAAGCGTCTTCCCGTCACCATCCGCTGGTCCTGATACCGGACCTGTTTGCCCACCATGGCCTGCGCCATGAAAAGATCAACCATGCGTCCGATGCAGCACTCCAGCAAACTCCAGAACGTCCGCTACGAACTCCGCGGTCCCATCCTTCAGGCAGCCAAGGCCATGGAGGCCGAAGGGCACCGTATCCTCAAGATGAATCTTGGGGACACCGCGCCGTTCGGACTGGAAGCTCCCGAGTCCGTGGTGGTGGACATGATCCACCATCTGCGCGGTGCGCAAGGCTACAGCGACTCCAAGGGCATCTTCTCTGCCCGCACAGCGATCTCGCAGTATTACCAAACGCGCGGGCTCATGAACATCGGCGTCGAGGATGTCTTCATCGGCAACGGCGTCAGCGAGCTGATCTCCATGACACTCCAGGCATTCATGGAAAACGGGGACGAGATCCTCATCCCGGCACCGGACTACCCGTTGTGGACCGCTGCCGTGACGCTTACAGGCGGCAACCCGGTCCACTATCTATGTGACGAGGACGAAAACTGGTGGCCGGACATGGCCGACGTCGAAGCGAAGATCACCCCCCGCACCAAAGGCATCGTGATCATCAACCCGAACAACCCCACCGGGGCCGTCTACCCGCGGCACATCCTGGAACAGTTCGCGGCACTGGCCAGGAAGCACGATCTTGTCCTGTTCTCCGACGAGATCTACGAGAAAATCCGCTACGTTGACGCCCCTCACATCCACACAGCTGCCGTCGCCGAGGACATCTGCGTGCTGACCTTCAGTGGGCTGTCAAAGGCGTACCGCATGCCGGGTTACCGGGCCGGCTGGGTTGCCGTGACCGGGCCTTTGACGGCGACCGCCGCGTACCGGGAGTCCCTGGAATTGCTGGCATCGCTCCGCCTGTGCGCCAATGTCCCGGCGCAGCACGCCATCCAAACCTGCCTTGGCGGTTACCAGAGCATCGAAGCCCTCATTCGTCCCGGCGGCCGGCTCCGCGAGCAACGGGACCTGGCGTGGAAGCTGTTGACGGCCATCCCCGGTGTTTCCTGTGTCCCCGCAGCTGGTGCGATGTATCTGTTCCCGCGACTGGACCCGGATATCTACCCCATTGCCTCGGACGAGAAGTTCGTCCTTCAACTCCTGCAGGAACAGAAGATCCTGGTTTCGCACGGCACCGCCTTCAACTGGCCCACGCCGGACCACTTCCGGTTCGTGATCCTGCCGTCCGTGGAGGACATCGAGGAAGCCGTCCGCCGGATCTCGCATTTTCTGGCCGCGTACCGGAACCGCCCGGCAGAGGAATCAAACTAGGGGCGTACTTACAGCGCCGGGTCCACCATGGTCATGCCTGCCGGGTTGGCCTTGTCGAAGCCGGGCAACAGTGCCGCAGCATCTTCCAGCCCGATAGTGCGTTCGATCAGCAACTGCGGCTGGAGCGCACCCTGTTCAATGAGCGCCATCATTCCTGGATAGTCCACCGCGGCCATGCCGTGGCTGCCCAAGAGATCAAGTTCCCAGCCGATCACGCGGGCCATGGGCACCTGCGGGTTGCCGTCGATGGAAGGCAACAGTCCGATCTGGACGTGCCGTCCCCGCCTGCGAAGGCTGAGGATTGCGTCGGCGCAGGTTTGTTCACTTCCGACGGCGTCTACCGCCACGTGGCTGCCTCCGCCGGAGAGGACGTTGACCGCAGCGGGGATGTCCGCGCCGTCGGCAAGGACGGTGTGGTCGGCGCCCAAGCGTGCGGCCACGGACAGGGCCTCAGGGTTCCGATCCACGGCAATGACCTTGGCTCCCATGGCCTTGGCGATCATCACGGCACTCAGTCCGACGCCTCCCGCCCCTACCACGGTCACCCATTCGCCGGCCTTCACGTTGGCACGGGCTGCCAGAGCACGGTATGCCGTGGCGAAGCGGCAGCCGAGGCTTGCCGCCGTCGTAAATTCGATGCTTTCCGGGATGGCAACCAGGTTGCTGTCGGCGGCGTGCAGGGCCACGTATTCAGCGAATGATCCCCAGTGGGTGAAGCCGGGCTGCTGCTGCTCGGGGCAGACCTGCGCGTCGCCGGCCAGGCACCATTCACAGGCGCCGCAACCGCAAACGAAGGGGACGGTGACGCGATCGCCGACCTTCCAGCGCTGGACGCCTTCCCCGACAGAGTCGATCACGCCGGCGAGCTCGTGGCCCGGAACGTGGGGCATCTCAATGTCATCGTGGCCGGCCCAGGCGTGCCAGTCGCTGCGGCACATTCCTGTGGCCAGGACTTTCACCACCACACCCCCAATCGGGGCTACTGGCTTGGCGACCTCCCTGACATCGGGCTGGGTCCGGACTTCGTCGAAAACTACTGCGCGCACGGATTGACTCTAACAACTGTCACACTTCCGGCGCCGCTTCCGACATCCCTCATGTAAGGCATCAACTCTGAAGGGAAGTCAGCATGACCCGCATAAACATCGGCCGCAGCAACAAACTCGGCTACGCTGCCGTCATTGGCCTGGAAGGTTACGCCCGCACGTCGGTCGATCCCGATCTGTACGAGCTGATCAAGCTCCGCGCCTCCATCCTCAACGGCTGCGGTTTCTGCGTGGACATGCACGCAACGGACGGCAGGAAGCGCGGCATCCCGGACCGGAAACTGCACGCGGTGGCAGCCTGGCAGCACTCCAAGGTGTTCTTCGATGCCCGTGAGCAAGCTGTGCTCGCCCTGACCGACGCCTTGACTCAACTGGGGCCGGACACAGTGACGGACGAGATCTGGAACGCGGCCGCCACCCATTTCGACGACAGCCAGATGGGTGGCCTGATCCTGGCGATCTCCACCATCAACGTGTGGAACCGGATTGCCATCAGCACACAGATGGAGCCGCCGGTGGATGAGAAGAATCCGCTGGTCTGAAAGGTAACGTGGGCAGCATGACCCTTGCAGTCTCCGCCACGGCGGCGTGGCAAAGCGAACGGAACCGCCTGTTGGGGATTGCGTACCGGATGCTGGGCGACTTCGGCCACGCCGAAGACGTGGTCTCCGAGGTGGCGATCGAGGCGGTGCGCCAGGAACGGAACACCGCCTCGGGCCGCGTGGACTCCTGGCCGGCGTGGCTGACGACGGTGTGCGTGCGCCGCTCCATCGACCGGGTGCGCCAGCTCGCCGCGGTGCGGGAGGACTACACCGGGCCCTGGTTGCCCGAGCCCGTGGACAACGCTCAACTGCCCGAGGAGACGGTGGCCAACAGGGAATTGTTGTCCTTGACCCTGTTGCATCTGGCGGAGCAGCTGGCACCGGAGGCCCGGGCAGCGTTGGTACTGCACCGAGCCTTCGGGATGCCCGCTCCGGAAATCGCGGCCATCCTGGACAAGACACCCGCTGCAGTGCGCCAGATGATCTCGCGTGCAGAACGCCGCCTGGACATCGACCCCAATGCACCCGCTCCCCGCGCCAAGGACCGTGCCGTCCTGGAGAAGCTCGTGGAAGCCATCGAACAGGGCGAGATCAACACGGTTGTAGCGATGCTCCACCAGGACGCGGTGCTGTGGGCCGACGGCGGCGGCAAGGTCAAGAGCGCCATGAACCCCTTGTTCGGGTCGGCGAGGATCGCACGCTTTTTTGCGGGCATCCTGGGCAAAGCGATTGCTTTCGATCCCGTGGAGCCTGTCCGGGCATGGGTCATTGGGATCAACGGCGGAGCGGCTTTGGTGCTCAGGCACCACGGCCGTTCCGACGTCGTCGAAGTTGACGCGGGTCCCGACGGGAGCATCCGCGGGCTGCGGCAACTGTCCAACCCGGACAAGCTGACCCGGCTTTCGCAGCTTACGTAGCCCGGCTCACGATTTCACCATGCTGCGGCCGTCCACCGGCTGCGGCAGGAGGCGCCTCGACGGCCTTCGCCCGGCCAGGAACGCCGCGGCCCCCAGCCCTGCCAGTACCAGCAGCGCCCATCCGCTGAAGAGCAGAACCACAAGCATCACGACGGCGGCCACCACCACGCCGTACCAGGCTGCGGTCCGTCGCGGCAACAGCCGTACGCCCGCCGCCAGCCCGAACGCGGTGACAGCGGTGAAGCACGCGGATGCTGCTCCGATCTGGAACTCAATGCTGAGCCATCCAAGAGCAGCCAGGGCGAAGGAGATCGACGACATCACCGCCAGCGAGCACAGGCTCGCTGCCGGCACTTGGCCCGGGTCGACGCCGCGCGCAAGAGCCCGCGGCAGCACGCCGTCGGACGCCAATCTGGCACCGAGCTTACTGGCGCCTGCCACGAAAGTACTGAGCGGACCAAACGTGAGGACCGCAGCCGCGACAGCGGTCAAGGGTGCCGCCGCGGGACCGAGTCCTTTCGCCAGCAGTTCGGCCACCGGGACGCTGCTGTCCGCGAGCGCGGGCCCCAGAACGGCGACGCATGCAGCCACCAGTCCGATGTACACCACTCCAACCACCACCAAGGTCAGCCAGGTGGCGCGTTTGAGGTCCCGTTCGGGGTTGCGGAACTCCCCAGCCAGGTGCGTCACTGCTTCCCATCCCGCGAAGCAGAAGAACAGCAGACTGGCCGCCCCGCCCACAGCCCAGAAGCCATGCGGAGCAAAGGGAGTGAAGTTCTCCACACGGGCAAAGGGCGCGGCCACGGCAACTGCAAAGGCGAGCAACGCAACGAGCAGAACCATCAGGAGGAGTTGCAGCTTGCTCGAGACCCGGATCCCCACTGCGTTGCTCAGGAAGCCCGCAGCCAGGATCACCCCAGCTGCGATCAGCGCAGTCCCCCTGCCGCCTCCCATGGCATGGGCAATGTACTCCCCGCCTATCACCGCGGTAGCCGGCGCCCCGAACGGAATTGCGAAGTAGAACAGGTAGCCGGCTACTACTGAGGCCCGCTGTCCGAAAGCCCTCGTGACGAACGTTGCGATGCCCCCGGCGTCGGGCTGCTGCCTGGACATTTCGGCGAAGCTCAACGCCACCGGCGTGCAGAACACCAGGAGCAAGACCCACGCCAGGATCGACGCCGGGCCCGCCACCTGGGCGGCGATGGCCGGCAGAACCAGGACTCCCGATCCCAAGATGGCACCTACATAAATCCCGGTCGCCCTGAACAGCCCAAGGCCCGAATTACTCACAGCTCTGCTCACCTGTTCACTGAACCGTGTTCGGGGTGGATGCAGGAAGCAGGGAAACTGCCTGCTAGGACTAATATCCTGCCGAATTTTCGTGAGCCTGTTGCTTCCTGACCTTCTTTTGCCCTGGAGCGACGGAAAATCAGCCTTTTAGGGTTGGGGTTCCGTGCTTCTGGCGGCAAAGAGGGTCAGGACGCTACAGCCGCTCGACGCCTCAGGCGCGCCACCAGCGTGGCGGCGAGCAACGCCGTCGTGATTTCCAGTCCGATGACCAGCAGCAGTTGCGCTGCGCCGGACGTATCAACAACGTTCGACGACGGCCTGCCGCCGTGGGCGTGTCCGGCACCGCCCGCTCCCAGCAGCAGGACGGCGTGCAGTCCCACCATGGCGAGGGCGGAGATGGTCACTTGATGGAGCGCGCCCACCCTGCTGTGCCGCCAGATGTGGACAGTGCACGGAATGCAGACAGCGGCCAGGGCGATCATGAGGATGCCCAGCCAGGCGTCGTGGTGTCCCGAAGCCGCGAGCCAGAGATGCACGGCGCAGGAAACAGCTGTCAGTGCCGCACAGAAGCGGGGATGGAGGACGGGCCCGCGTGAACGGACCCGTCCTGCCGTCGTTGTCATGGCTTCGCGGCCCTTTAGTGGCAGTGACCGGCAGGCTCGCCGGAATCACCGGCTGCGCTGTGGCAGCTTGAGCCTGAGGTGTTGGCCGGCACGTCCAGGACTGGGCTGCGGTCGAAGAAGCCCTCGGGCCGAAGCTTGAAGCCAACGGTGTCCACGGGCATGATCGGCCAGTCCTCCACGCGCGGGAAGTGCGTGAGGCCGAAGGTGTGCCAGAGGACGATGTCCTGGCCGTCGATGTCACGGTCCTGGGCGACGTAGGCCGGGAGGCCGGCGCCGCCGGAGTGCTGGTTCACGAAATCGCCCGTGGGGTAGCGCTCCTCGTCGGCGTAGCGGGTGACCCATACGTCCTTGGTGGCGAAGGCTGCCCGTTTGGCGATGGAGGAGCCGGGATCGGCCAGCAGCGTGGGCTGGTTCTCGGAGTGGAGCTTGTAGCCGACCGGTTCACCGAGACGGTTCTTGGACTCCGGGTTGGAGATGATCCAGGTACGGCCACTGCGGGCATCGGCTTCGCGGACGGCCTCCGACTCTTTGGTGAGGAGCGTGCGCTTGCGGGAGAACGCGTTGCCGCGCTCGTTGCCTTCGCCCATGGTCTGGCGGACCACGTCTTCTTCTTCCACACGGTTGGTGAAGCCGTCGATGGCCATGTCCAGGCGGGCGCTGAAGAGGTGCTGGTGGAACGGTGCGCCGAGGCCGGGGGCCAGTTGCGAGATGTTGTCAGAGCCACCTTCCGGGAAGGCACTGGTGAACACGACGCCGGTCGCCTTCGCCTCGAACTCGATGGTGCCGTCCAGGTAGAGGTACCAGTAGAAGCCGTAGTCGTAGTTGCCGATGGTGGTGAAGAAGGAGATCACCAAGCGCCGGTTGCGGCGGGTGTAGTTGATGCCGGTCCAGAGGTCGGAGTGCTTGGACAGGATGCCCCAGTCTTCCTCGTGCATGCAGATGCCGTTGCGGATCTCGCGGGGGTTGCCGAAGGCGTCACTGATGACCGGGCTGAGATAGGTAATGTCACCCAGGCAGTCGCAGCCAAGTTCCAGCGAGTTGGCGTACTGGCCCACCAGGTATTCGCCGGTGTCGAAGTAGTTCTGCCACGACCGGATAGGCGAAGGGTCACCGTAGGGAACCACCATCTCGGCGATGGAAGCGCGATTGATGATGGGGCGCTTCTTCTCGCCGTCCTGGAAGGCAAGGTTGTGGAGGACCACTCCTTCGCGGACATCGAAGCCGACGTCCACGCTCCACTTTTCCCACTCGACATGGTTACCGCCGGTGACCGTGAAGCTCGGGCCTTCGGGCTGGGTGATGCTGATGGGTTTCTGCGTTTCCCTCAGCGGGCCTGTCAGTTCAGGATCCGTGTAGTTTCCGTGTTCTGCCGGGATGGGCATGGCTCCGAGGTCGATGACCTGGGTGACTTCCTTGTTCACGACATCGACGTACGCAACCAGCCCATCGACGGGGTGGGCCCAGGCGCTGTCCTCGGGGAAGTCCTGTACGAAGGCCAGGCCGCGGAGGATGCGGCGGCCTTTCTCTTCCGCGTACTCAAAAACACCCGCGGACAACGGAGCGACGCGAACCTTTTCCACGTCCAGGTCCCGGGCGGCAAGGGCTGCCAGCCAGCGCTCATCTGTGGCGAGGAGCGTTTCAACCACCTCGAACTCTTCTTCCAGCACGGGAAGTTCGCCGGAGACCTTGGTGTCCAGTTCCTTGGCAATGAGGATTTCGCCGCGGGTCACCGAAACCAGGACGTCCGTGGGTGCTCCGCCGGAGATGTCGTGGATGAACACGCGGAACCGGCGGTCTGCCTCTGCCTGCCCACGGGAAGGATCCACCAGTCCCAGGTAGGCGATCCGCTTTTCGGAACCAAGGTGTCCGGCGGCCCGCAGGATTGCCTGGACCTCGGAGATCTCGGCACCCGTGGCCAGGCGGTACTGGGTGGCTGTCTCAGTTGCTGTGGGCGTCATGGCTGCCTCTTGTCCGGGACCTATGATTGGGTCGGGATTTATTTTCTATAGGTGTAGAGAATAACCAAAACGTAAGATGGGTCACAAGACCTTTCCGCCAATTATTTTTCCGGGAGCCCAGCCAGTGCCAAAGATTGTGGACCACGATCAACGACGCCTCGAACTGGTGGATGCAACATGGCGGATCATCGCAAGGCTCGGCATGGAAGGCGCCACCATGCGGGAAATAGCAGAGGAAGCAGGCTTCGCCAACGGTGCCCTCAAGCCCTACTTCCCCACCAAGGACCTGCTGCTGACATCCGCTTTCGGACACGTTTTCAACCGCACCAACCAACGCATCGCCACGATGACCGACGGACTCTCAGGGGTGGCGGCCCTCCGCGCATTCTGCGCCGAAGTCCTGCCCCTGGACGAGGAACGCGTCAACGAGGCCCGCATCGTCATCCCGTTTTGGCAGAAGGCACTCAACGACGGCGACATGGCCGCCCTCCACAGCGAGTCCATGAGCCAGTGGCACACCACCATCACGGCCCACTGTGCAGCAGCCCGGGCGGCCGGAGAGATCGCCACCCCCATCGGCGACGCCGCCGTCGCCGATCACCTGCTCAACATGATGCTGGGCGCACAGATCGTGGCGGCGTTATCGCCGGACGAACACTTCTCGCAGGACCTTGAGGGGCAGTTGGACAATTACCTGGCGCTGCTTGCCGCGTAGGCAGCAGGCGGTGCCGCTAGCTCGTGGCGCCCGACGCCACCACGCCGACTCCCAGCCCGGCGATCACGCCGCTGCTGACACGCTCGACGACGGCGCTCACCTTGGGCCGCTTGAGCCACCGCATCGCTTTGAACGCCACCACGGCGATCATCGAGAGATACGCGAAGGCGATGACGGCCACCACCACGCCCAAAATGAGCGACGTGCCCATGGTGTCGCCGCCATGCGGGATGAACTGAGGAACTACCGCCAGGTAGAAGAGGCCAACCTTCGGATTGAGGAGGGTGGACAAGGCTCCGGCGCCCAAAGCCGAGAGACGACTGTACGGGAGTGGCTCGTTGGCACCCTCCCCGGCGGCAGCTGATTTGGCGGCCTTCCGCGACTTGATGAACGACGACACCCCCAGGTACAGCAAGTACAAGCCGCCGGCGATCTTGACCCAGCGGAACAGTTCCGCCGACTGCTCCAGGATGGCGGCCAAACCCACGCCCACCAATGCAGCCCAGGCAATCGCGCCCATGGCGGATCCAGCCGCTGCGGCAATGCCTGCGCTGGGTCTGTTCAATGCGATGCGCAGGACAAGGAAGGTGTCCGGGCCGGGCGTTACGGACAGGACCAGGCAGAGACCGGCGAAGGCTGCGAGGGAAGCAAGAGTCACAAGCACGATTATCAGCCACTCGGCAGCACGGGCAAAGCGTTCACTTCCCGTCAAGGGCTGTTCGTGCAAAGACAAGGCCGCGTCGCGTGATGCCAACCACACTGGAAACATCGCCGCGTGCCTCACTGGCCGCCAAGACTTACTACCCGAGCGGAGTACCAATGGAGACTTACGACGCCCTGCTGGCCTCGATTACCCCGGCCCCCGGCCAAGACCGCCGCACCATTTTCGACCCTGCGACGGGCGAGGCTGTCGGCGATGCGCCCGTTCACACCGTCGAGGACCTCCAGCATGCGGTTGATGCCGCCGCTGCCGCCCAACCTGCCTGGGCTGCCTTGGGCCACGACGCCAGGTCAGCTGCGCTCATGAAGGCAGCCGACGCCGTCGAGCGTTCCGCTGAAGAACTCGCCCAGCTGCTCTCCCGCGAGCAGGGCAAGCCGCTGAACGGCCCGAACGCCCGCTTCGAAGTCGGTGCCTGCGCCGCTTGGCTCCGCGCCACGGCCGCGACGCCGCTGGATCCCGAGACAGTAGTGGACGACGGCGAGACCCGCGCCGAGCTGCACTACCGTCCCATCGGCGTCGTGGGTGCCATTGGCCCGTGGAACTGGCCCATGATGATCACCGTGTGGCAGATCGCCCCGGCCCTGCGCATGGGCAATGCCGTGGTGGTCAAGCCTTCCGAATACACTCCGCTGTCTGTGCTGGCGTTGGCCTCCATCATCAATCAGGAACTGCCTGAAGGACTGCTGTCCGTGGTCTCCGGCGGCCGCGACGTCGGCGAAGCGCTGGCCTCGCACGACGCCATCGGCAAGGTCATGTTCACCGGCTCCACCGCCACGGGCAAGGCGATCATCCGTTCGTCGGCCGATACCGTCAAGCGGCTCACGCTGGAACTCGGCGGCAACGACGCCGGTATCGTCCTGCCGGACTCCGACCCCAAGGCCATCGCTGAAGGGCTGTTCTGGGGGGCTTTCATCAACACCGGCCAGACCTGCGCCGCCCTGAAGCGCCTGTACGTGCACGAGTCCCAGTACGAAGCCGTCTGCTCAGAGCTTGCAGCTGTTGCTGCTGCCATGCCGATGGGCAACGGTCTGGATGAGAACAACGTCCTGGGCCCGCTGCAGAACCGGCAGCAGTACGACATCGTGGCCCGCCTGGTTGAAGCCGCCCGCGATTCCGGTGCGCGCGTGTTGATCGGCGGCAACCCCGACGCCGACCAGCCCGGCAACTTCTACCCGACCACCCTGGTGGCGGACATCGATAACGACAACCCGCTGGTGGCTGAAGAACAGTTCGGACCCGCGCTGCCGATCATCAAGTACAGCACCGTTGACGAGGCCGTCGCCAAGGCGAACGCGCTCGACGTCGGACTGGGCGCCTCCGTCTGGTCATCCGACTTGGGTGCCGCCCGGGAAGTCGCCTCACGGATCCAGGCCGGCACTGTATGGATCAACAAGCACGGCGCCGTAGACCCACGCATCCCGTTCGGCGGTGCGAAGCAGTCCGGCTACGGCCTGGAATTCGGCGCCGAAGGCCTCAAGGCCCTGGGAGTGCCCCAGATCATCAACGGCTGACTCCACCGGCCGGGGCAGGCCCCGCTGCGCATGTCGACGGTAGCTCGACGAACGCAGCGGCCTGCCCGCGCTGGGTGCGCAGCGCCTGGGGATTCAGTTGAGTGCACCACGGTGGATAGACCCGGAAGCCGCGTTTGCCCTGACTCGGGCCGGAACTGACATAGCCCAGTGAGATCAACTGTTCAGGGGTGAACCGGAATACTCCGAAACGCTCACCGTCCTCCACGAAGACGAGCAGGCCTGACAACGACTCCGCCGCGGTGAACGGGCGGGTTGAACCACTGACGTCCCGCTTCCACACCGCCACAAAAGCACCCGGTTTCGTCGGCGTGATCCGCGCAGTCCGTATGCGCCACTGCTGTCCGGCGATCAACGCAACTCCGGATTCATAGTCGCTGTTCTGCTCTTCCGCGTGGACAATGCCGCTGGAATCATCAGGAACCGGCTGCCGGGCTACGAAGCGCTCAAAGGCGTGGAAGTTCACCTGTCGAACCCTACAGGCCACGAAAGCTGTTCCTCGCCCCCGCTTGTCCAGTCACAGGTTGGACGCGGTTGGGTCGCCGGACGCTCACCGTGTAACCATGAGCAGCATGGCCCAAAAGATTGCGTACCAAGGCGAGCCCGGAGCCAATTCGGATCTCGCATGTAAGGAAATGTTCCCCGAGCTTGAAAGCGTCCCATGCGCCAGCTTTGAGGACGCGTTTGAACTGGTCTCCAATGGAGACGTCGATCTGGCCATGATCCCCATCGAGAACTCCATCGCTGGACGAGTGGCCGACATCCACGTGCTGCTCCCCCAGTCGAAACTCCAGATCGTCGGCGAGTACTTCCTGCCGATCCACTTTGACCTGATGGGAATCCCAGGCAGCACCATTGAGGACGCCACCGAGGTCCACAGCCACATCCATGCGCTGGGTCAGTGCCGCAGGATTATCCGCGAAGCCGGGCTCAAGCCTGTCATTGCCGGGGACACAGCGGGATCAGCCCGCGAAGTCAGCGAGTGGAATGATCCGCGCAAACTGTCGCTGGCTCCGCCGCTTGCCGCCAAACTGTACGGACTGGACGTGCTTGCCTCCGGCGTCGAAGACAACCCAAGCAACACCACCCGCTTTGTTGTCCTGGCCCGGGAACGCGAACTTCCCACCAAGGAAGAACTCCCCGGTCCCGCAATCACCAGCTTCGTCTTCCGGGTCCGCAACGTTCCCTCAGCCCTCTACAAGGCACTGGGTGGATTCGCGACCAACGGCCTCAACATGACCCGTTTGGAAAGCTATATGGTGGGCGACGAGTTCGCGGCAACCATGTTCCTGTCCGACGTGGAGGGGCACCCCGAGGACGCCCGCCTGCGCCGTGCGCTGGAGGAATTGGAGTTCTTCACCACGGAAGTGCGCGTCCTCGGCGTCTACGCAGCAGATGCCTACAGGGAACGGAACACGGTCAGCGCCTGACCCGGTTGATAGCCAGAGCGTCTAGGCTCCGGAACGACCGTGGGCCAGCCCGGTCGGAATGCCGATGAGCACCGGCTCCGGAGCGGAGCAGCAACTGTTGGAATCATCCTCCGCAGACGCAGCGGCAACAGCAGGAACGTCACAACTGGTGCCGGCATCGGACGAACACACGCCGGTTTCCGGTAGTTCCAAGTGCACGGCGTCAGCCGCCACTCGATCCCCTGCCAGCGCCGCCGCCACCGAGCGGACCTGCTCGTAGCCCGTAGCCAACAGGAATGTGGGAGCACGGCCGTAGGACTTCATGCCCACAATGTAGAAGTCCTTCTCCGGGTGCGAAAGAACCTTGGCGCCGTGCGGCGGAACAGTGCCGCAGGAATGGAACTCGGGATCGATGAGCGGCCCCAGTTCGGTAGGCGCCTCAACAGCCGGGTCCAGGTCCAGGCGCAGCTCACGGAGCATATCCAGGTCCGGGCGGAATCCAGTACAAGGCACGACGACGTCTGCCACCAGGTCGCGTCCGTCGCCGGACTTTACGGTCACGCCGTGCTCGGCATAGGTCAGCGAGCTGATGCCAAAGCCCGTGTGGAGTTCTATCGTTCCGGCGTCGGCCAAGCGGCGAAGACGGGAGCCTAGTTGTCCGCGCGCGGGCAGTCCATCGGCATCTCCGCCACCGTAGGCTTTCTCTGCCGAGGCTCCCCGGACAGCCCAAAGAATACGTGTCCCCGGTTCTTCCTTGGCCAGTTCCGCAAGGTTGATCAAAGTATTCGCCGCGGAGTGCCCCGCACCGACCACCAGGACCCGGCGTCCAGCGAAGGTATGCCGGTCCCGCCCTGAGACGTCGGGAAGGGATGATGAGATCCTGTCAGAGGCGCGGTCCTCACCGATGGCAGGCAGGCCCGACATCCCCAGCGGGTTACGCCTTGACCATGTGCCTGAGGCATCGATGACCGCCGAAACGGCGTAGTCGCGTACCTCCCCCGCGGTATCTTGAACGCGCACAACAAAGGGGGTCTTGTCGCGGTTGCGCCCTTGGGTCTTGTCCAGGCCGCTACGGGTGACGGCGAGAACCCGGGCTCCCGTCCGGAGCCGGGAAGCGATCGCCGGGATGGCGGACAACGGGGCAAGGTAGTTGTCGATGAGTTCGCCGCCGTAGGGAAGCGCAGTCAGCCGCGGTGATTCCCAACCCGTGGGTTCAAGCAGGCGGACGGCCGCGGCGTCGAGGTTGAATCGCCATGGCGAGAACAACCGGATGTGGCGCCATTGTTCAATGGCGGCACCTGCCGTTGCTCCGGCTTCGAAGATCAGCGGGTCCAGGCCGCGCTCGAGCAGGTGGGCTGCTGCAGCCAATCCGACGGGACCCGCACCGATTATGGCGACGGGAAGGTTTTCAACCATGAGTGACTCATACCTCCATTGGTATTGCTCAGAAGTGGGTTGGCTCTTCGACCAGTGCTGTTGCGATGCTGTCCGCATCATCCAGGGCGGCCAGGTACCGTTCGGCGTCCAAGGCAGCCGCGCAGCCCGTGCCGGCCGCTGTGATGGCTTGCCGATAGCGGTGATCCACCGCGTCGCCGCATGCGAAGACACCCGACAAGTTGGTCAGCGTGGTGGGCGACTCCACCTTGATGTAGCCCTCGTCGTCGAGGTCCACCTGGCCCGCAACTAGCTCCGTGCGTGGCAGGTGGCCAATGGCAACGAAGATGCCTGTAGCTCCCTGCTCCCGGGTTTCGCCGGTACGGGTGTCCGTGAGGGTCACGCCAGTTACTTTGCTGTCGCCGTGGATCTTGGTGATGGCCGAGTTCCAGGCGAACGTGATTTTCGGATTGTCCTTGGCGCGCTGGGCCATGATGCGGGATGCCCGCAATTCACCCTTCCGGACCACCACTGTCACGGACTTGCCAAAGCGTGTGAGGAACGTGGCCTCCTCCATGGCTGAGTCCCCGCCACCAACCACGATGATGTCCTGCTCCCGGAAGAAGAAGCCGTCACAGGTGGCACACCAGGACACACCGTGCCCGCTGAGCTTCTTCTCCTCCGGGAGGCCCAGCTCCTTGTACGCGGAACCGGTGGCGAGGATGACGGCCGGAGCCTCGTGGGTCTCACCCGCCCCGGTGACCACCCGCTTGAGGTGACCTTTGAGTTCAACTTCCGTGACGTCGTCGAACACTATGCGGGCGCCGAACTTTTCGGCCTGTTCCTGGAGACCGTCCATGAGCTCGGGACCTTGGATGCCTGCCGGGAAACCGGGGAAGTTCTCCACTTCGGTGGTGTTCATCAGGGCGCCGCCGGCCGTGACTGAACCTGCCAGGACCAGGGGGTTCAGGCCTGCCCGGGCGGCATAAATGGCGGCCGTGTACCCCGCGGGGCCGGACCCGATGATGATCAATTGTTCGTTGCTCACGGGTGTCTCTCCTGTTTCTCGGGGTTTACTTGGCTGCAGGGATCAATGAGGCAATCAGGTCCTCGATACGTGTCTTGATTTCGTCGCGGATCGGGCGGACTGCGTCCAGGCCTTGGCCTGCGGGGTCTTCCAAAACCCAGTCCTCGTAGCGCTTGCCTGGAAAGTACGGGCACTCGTCGCCGCATCCCATGGTGATGACGACGTCGGACTCCTTGACCGCCTCCGTGGTGAGGACCTTTGGTATCTCGGCGGACATATCGATGCCAAGTTCAGACATGGCTTCGACGGCAGCAGGGTTGACTTTGTCCGCGGGCTGCGAACCGGCGGAGCGGACTTCGATGGCTCCGTCGGAGAGCGTCGTGAGGAATGCTGCGGCCATCTGGGAGCGTCCCGCGTTATGGACGCAGACGAACAGGACTGAAGGCTTCTTGGCGTTTTCGGTGGTCATGGTTTCCTCGAAGGTCAGGCAGCGATGGTGGTGGAAGGAAAATAGCGCTCGCGCGCCCAGAGGGCTACATACACAAGTGCAACAAGGACGGGTACTTCAATCAAGGGCCCGACGACGCCGGCGAGGGCTTGGCCCGAGGTTACGCCAAAGGTTCCGATCGCTACGGCGATGGCGAGTTCGAAGTTGTTGCCGGCGGCCGTGAAAGCGAGGGTGGTGGTTTTGGCGTAGCCGAGATTCAGCAGGCGGCCTGTCAGCATCCCGGCGCCGAACACCACCAGGAAGTAGACCAGCAACGGCAAAGCAATGCGGAGAACATCCATCGGCCGGGACATGATGGTGCCGCCCTGGAGCGCGAACAGAAGTGTGATGGTGAAAAGGAGGCCGTAGAGCGCCCACGGACCAATCCTGGGCAAGAGGACGTCTTCGTACCAGATGCGTCCTTTGGCCTTCTCGCCAATGACCCGGGTGAGGAAGCCGGCGAGCAGCGGGATACCAAGGAAGACGAGAACTGAGAGCGTGATGGCCCAGAAGGAGAAATCGGCAGCGGTGGTGGGAAGACCAAGAAGGGAGGGCAGCCACTGGAGGTAGAACCAGCCAAGGCCCCCGAATGCGACCACCTGGAAGACTGAGTTGATGAAGACAAGAACGGCCGCGGATTCACGGTCTCCGCACGCGAGGTCGTTCCAGATCATCACCATGGCGATGCAGCGTGCCAAACCCACAATGATCAAGCCCGTCCGGTATTCCGGCAGATCGGGGATGAACAACCACGCGAGCGCAAACATGAAGGCAGGGGCCAGAACCCAGTTGATCACCAGCGAGGTGACCATCAACTTGCGGTCGGCCAGCACCCGGCGTGCCTGGTCGTAGCGGACTTTGGCGAGAACCGGGTACATCATCGCCAGCAGGCCCAGGGCGATAGGCAACGAGACTTCGCCGATCTTCACGCCCTCCAGGGCGGTATTCAGCCCCGGAATGAGACCGCCCAGGAGCAAGCCCAGGACCATGGCGGCGATGATCCAGAGGGGGAGGAAACGGTCAACGGCCGAAAGCTTTCCCACGACGGCGGCGCCCTGGTTCACCTCACGGGCTGCGGTTTTCGTCGGGGTGCTCACGTGGCTCCTGATCTCGATGCCCGCTATCGACGGGGCAGAATATTGATGAACTTCGATATTGAGTATGTCCAACTATATCGATGCTTGTCAATGTATGGCACCATGGGTGTATGAAGTCCGGGCCTGTTCTTGAGTTGACACAATTAGAAGCGGAAGAGTGCTGCGAGCCGTCGGGGCCGTCGTCCATCGACGAATACGAGGCTCAGCTCCGGGCATCGGTATTCAAAGCCCTTGCGGACCCCAACCGCCTGCGCCTTTTGTCCATCGTCAAGGGTTCAGAAGGAGGCGAAGCCTGCGTTTGCGACCTCACCGGGCCCCTGAGCCTCGGCCAGCCCACAGTGTCCCACCACCTTAGAATCCTCGTGGATGCGGGCCTCCTCCACCGCGAGAAGCGCGGCACCTGGGCTTATTACTCCATGGTCCCCGGCGCGATGGAACGGACCAGCAGCCTCCTGGAAAGCCTGTGACTTTCCCAGCCGCCACCAGCCCACGCCCGCTGGACGGCGCACGGCAAGTTATACGTCCGATGACGGGACAGGACTGGCCCGGAGTGAGGGAGATCTTCACAGCCGGAATCGAGTCCGGGCACGCCACTTTCGAAGCCAATGCACCGGAATGGGAGCAATTCGACGCTTCGCGCCTGCAGGAACACCGGCTGGTTGCTGATGTGGACGGCGTGGTGCTGGGCTGGGCCGCGGTTTCGGCGGTGTCGTCCCGGGCCGCTTACGCCGGCGTCGTGGAGCATTCCATTTACGTTGCCCGGGAAGCCAGGGGCTTGGGCGTTGGGAAGAACCTCCTCCGGGCACTGATCGCCTCCACGGAGAGTGCCGGCATCTGGACCATCCAAGCCAGCGTGTTCCCCGAGAACGAAGCCAGCCTTCGGCTCCACACAGCCGAAGGCTTCGTCGTTGTCGGACGCCGGGAGCGCATCGCCCGCATGCCTGGAGGTCCCCGCGCCGGTCAGTGGCGTGACACCGTCCTGATTGAGCGCCGGTCGCGGCAGGTGTAACTACCTCCCCACCGGCGCTTCTTCCTCTTCACGGGTCCCGGCCGAAGGTGCCGAAGATTCACGGGCCAGCTTGCCCGGCCACCAGATCCTGCTGCCGATGTCATAGGCGAGCGCGGGGACCAGCAGCGAGCGGACCAGCACGGTATCCAGCAGCACGCCGAAGGCCACGATGAATGCCAGCTGCACCAGGAACATGATGGGGATGACGCCCAATGCCGCGAACGTAGCTGCCAGAACCACACCGGCGGAAGTGATGACCCCGCCAGTAACGCCCAAGCCGCGGAGGATGCCTGGGCGGGTTCCGTGCTTCAGCGACTCTTCGCGGACCCGGCTCATCAGGAAGATGTTGTAGTCCACACCCAAGGCAACAAGGAACACGAAGCCGAACAACGGCACGGTGGCATCGGCTCCGGAGAATCCGAAGAACCCGTTGAACACCCATGCCGAGACACCCATCGCGGCACCGTAGGAGAGCACTACGGAGAGCACCAGCAGCACAGGTGCTACCACGGAGCGCAGGAGGAGCATCAGGATGAAGAGGATGACCACCAGGACGATCGGAATGATGACCACGAGGTCGCGCTGGGCAGTGGTGTTGGTGTCCAGCGCTGTGGCTGTCACCCCGCCCACCAATGCCCCGGAGTCAACCTCGCGTACTGATGACCGCAATTCCTTCACGGCGTTTTCGGCTTCGATGGAGTCCGCCGCTGAGTCCAGGGTGGCGTTGATGAGGACCCGGCCGTCGCGGACGGCGGGATCGGAAGGAGTTCCCGGCGCTCCGGTAATGGGGACGTTTCCTTCGGCCAAAAGGTAGGCGTCACCAACTCCGTTGGCTGCTTTGACTTTGTCCAGGACCTGCTGCGCGGAACTTTGCGAGGCGACGACGACGGCGGGGCTGCCGCTGCCGGCGTCGAAATGGCGCGCCAAAGCTTCCTGGCCGTCGACGGCGTCGGACTTGGCCAAAATGACGTCAGTCTGCGGCACACCGTTTGCCTTCAGCTGCAACACACCTGTGGCAGCGACCAGGAGCAGCAACACCGACGCCACCCAGACAACGCGGGGACGTCGTGAAACCAGACGGCCCGTGGCGCGCCACAGACCCTTTTGCCCCTCAAGTCCGGTGACAATCTCAGGTTCGCGTTCGTCGTCGGGCAGGAGCTTGGGGCGGAAGGGCCAGAAGGCGGCACGGCCCAGCAGCGCCATCAAGGCGGGCAGGAGCGTGAGCGCGGCGAACAATGAGCAGAGAATGCCTGCCGCCGCTACGGGACCGAGTGCCTTGTTGGAATTCAGGTCTGAGAAGAGCAGGCAGAGCAGGGCGATGATCACTGTGGCACCCGAGGCGAGGATCGGCTCGAAGGACGCCTTCCAAGCTGTCAGGACTGCCTGCGTCCGGTTGCTGGTGTGGGTCAGGGCCTCACGGAAGCGGGCCACGAACAGCAGCGCGTAGTCGGTGGCCGCGCCGATCACCAGGATGGACAGGATGCCCTGGCTTTGCCCGTTGAGCTGGATCCAGCCCATCTTGGCCATGGCGAAGACCAGCAGTATTGCGGCGCACAGGGCGAACACCGAGGTGAAGAGTACCGCCAGCGGGAGCACCACCGAGCGGTAGACCAAAAGCAGGATCACGAACACGGCGCCCAAAGCGACCAACAGCAGGATGCCGTCAATGCCGCCGAATGCGTTGACCAGGTCAGCGGTCAATCCCGCGGGGCCTGTAACGAAGGCCTTCATGCCATCCGGGGCGCCCGGCTGCACGACGTCGCGCAGTTCCTTCACCACGTCCCGTATTTCATCGGTGGAAGCGATCGGAACGATATACTGGACGGCTTTTCCGTCTTCAGACGGAATAGGCCCGACGACGGCGCTCCCCAGCTTGAGTGCCTCGATATCGGTTTTCAGTTTGGCTGCTTCGCCCAGTTGGGCCGGGGTGAACGCTGCATCGTTTTCGAGGATGACCACCGCGGGGATCTCTTCGGAGTCGCGGAACTTGGCCTGCCAGTCGCCGGCTTCGGTAGCTTCGGCCCCGGCCGGGAGGAAGGAAGCCTGGTCGTTCGATGAGACCTCGTCCAAACGCCCGAAGGTAGGGCCGCCGACTCCTGCAATGCCCAGCCAGGTGATGACCAGCACCACGGGCACCAGCCAGCGTAGCCAGAACGGTACTTTCTTCGGGTTCATGAGTCCTTCTTCTGTGGGGATGCCGTGCGGGTCTTTATTCCACCATAGATTATCTCTATGATGGAACTATTCCAAGGCCTCAAGGGAAGGAATGCCGGATTCGGGGACTGCGAGGAGTAATATCCGGAAGGCAGCAAACACGAGACGACGCTGGCAGGAGGGCGGACATGTCGGACTCATCAGTCCCGCGCCCCGACGCACGCCCAGGAGCGGATTCCCAAACCGCGGCGCCACAGGAACTGGTGCGGATCCTCCAGGACTTCACCCTGGAGGCCAACCATTACGTGGACGCAGCCGGCGGGCAGAACGACATGCACCGGACCGACATGAATGCGCTGGCCGTCATCATGCGCCACTCCGCGGCCGGCAAGGTGGTCACGCCCGGCGTGCTCCGTGCCGAACTCCGGCTCAGTTCCCCCGCCACCACCGCCTTGATCGATCGCCTGCACGCCTCCGGGCACGTTGTCCGTGAACGCCTGGGAACAGACCGCCGCCAGGTCCAACTCCACATGACACCCAAGGCGTACCGCGACGGCA
The DNA here is from genome assembly GCF_049315185.1 of Paenarthrobacter sp. C1. NCBI lineage: Bacteria > Bacillati > Actinomycetota > Actinomycetes > Micrococcales > Micrococcaceae > Paenarthrobacter > Paenarthrobacter sp. C1. Next base: position 4,147,614 of record NZ_CP186052.1, read on the forward strand.
GCGCAATGTTCATGCCGCTCGCCATCCGGATGGGCAAGGCGATGGCCGCGTACAGCACCGAAGAACTGGAGCTGGTCCAGCGCTTCATGACCGACATGGTGGAGGCAACCGTCGAAGCCCGCCAACAGGCAACGCACCCGGAACCGAAGTAGCGGCAGTTCAGGCCGTTCCACCAAAACCGGCATGCGTGGTTGTAGCGTTTCCCTATGAACGCGCAGCAGCCTGAAGATGTCTATACCCACGGACACCACGAGTCGGTTGTCCGGGCCCACGCCTCACGGACGGTCGAAAATTCGGCCGCGTTTGTCATCCCGCATCTCACCACCGGGATATCGGTCCTCGACGTCGGTTGCGGACCTGGCAGCATAACGTGCGATTTCGCGGGGCTGGTTGCGCCCGGGCAAGTAATAGGCCTGGACCGGTCTGCCGATATTGTGGCTCAGGCAACCGCACTCGCCGCCGAGCGCGGCGTGGACAACGTGACCTTCCAGACGGGCAACATCTACGATCTCGACTTCGAAGACGAATCCTTCGACCTCGTCCACGCCCACCAGGTCCTCCAGCACCTCACCGACCCCGTCGCCGCGCTGCGCGAGATGCGCCGGGTGGCCAAGCCCGGCGCTATCGTTGCCGTGCGGGACGCCGATTTCCATGGCATGAGCTGGTACCCGGAAGTCCCTGAACTTGATCACTGGATGGAGCTCTACCAGAAGATCGCGCGCCGCAACGGAGCAGAACCCGACGCCGGCCGACGCCTGGTCTCGTGGGCGCAGCAGGCAGGTTTCACACAGGTGGCGCCCACCAGCAGCAACTGGCTCTACGCCACGGCCCAACAGCGCGCCTGGCAATCCCGGGTGTGGAGTGAACGGGTACTGCACTCGGCTTTCGCCGAGCAGGCCTTGGAGTACGGCTTCGCAAACGAGGCCGACCTCGCCCGGATCGCAGCCGGATGGCACCGCTGGGGCGCTACAGAAGACGGCTTTTTCCTCATTCCCAACGGAGAGGTCATCGCCCGGGCCTAGAAAGTTTTGGGACCCATGTAGAAAAGTCCGCCGCTGTTCCGACCCATGGGTGAAGCGCCCACACAGGGCGCCACGTCAAAGGAGTTTGAGATGAAATACATGATCATGATGTTCGGATCGGCCGAGGGCATGATGGAGACCGCCGATCCGGAATGGATCCGGGAAATGATCGGCTTCATGATCCAGATCGACAAGGACCTGACCGAATCCGGCGAACTCGTCTTCAACGCCGGCTTGGCCGACGGCAGCACGGCCAAGCTCGTCAAACAAACCCCGGATGGCGTGATCACCACCGACGGACCCTACGCCGAGGCCAAGGAGTCCTTGGTGGGCTACTGGGTGGTGGATGTTGCCAGCGAGGAACGCGCCGTGGAGATCTGCTCCAGCATTGTGAAATACGCGCAGGTCGTGGAGCTTCGTGCCATCCCGGACGGACCACCGGAGGTCTAGCTGGACTCTGACCGGGGCATGCACATCGAGGACCTGCTGCGCACCCTCGCGCCGCAGGTCCTCGGCGTGCTGGCACGCAAGAACGGCCAGTTCGATGCATGCGAAGACGCCGTCCAGGAAGCCCTGCTGGAGGCCGCACTTCAGTGGCCCCATGACATGCCACGTGATCCGAAGGCCTGGCTGACGGCCGTCGCAAACCGAAGGCTTGTGGATATGTGGCGGAGCGAAAGCGCCCGGCGTGCCCGCGAAGAACGCGTGTCGGCCATGGACGCCGATCACTCCTACCAGCCAGCTCCGGAAGCAGACGACACCCTTACCCTCATGTTCCTTTGCTGCCACCCCGCCTTATCGGCACCGTCGCAACTCGCCCTTACTCTGCGGGCAGTTGGAGGACTCACGACGGCGGAAATCGCCTCGGCTTTCCTGGTCCCCGAAGCGACCATGGGACAACGCATCAGCCGTGCGAAACAGGGGATCCAAAAGGCGGGAGCGACGTTCAGCATGCCGCCGCCTGCCGAGCGGAAGGCGAGGCTCGGCGTCGTACTTCACGTCCTGTACTTGATCTTCAACGAAGGCTACGCAGCGAGTTCGGGTTCGTGGCTGCAGCGCGAGGACCTCACCACGGAGGCCATCCGGCTGACCCGGTTGCTGGTGGCCGCTGTGCCGTCGGAGCCTGAGGCGACCGGGCTGCTGGCGCTCATGCTGCTGACCGATTCCCGTCGCGCGGCACGTGCCATGGCCGATGGAACACCGGTTCCGCTGGCTGAGCAGGACCGGAGCCTGTGGAACCGCGGGCAGATCGATGAGGGCATTGCGTTGTTGTCTTCAGTGCTGGGACGGCGCGCCGCCGGGCCGTACCAACTGCAGGCGGCGATTGCTGCTGTGCACTCCGAAGCGTCCTCCCATGACCAAACCGACTGGCCTCAGATCCTGGCCCTCTACACGGTGCTGGAGGCCGTGGCTCCCAGCCCCGTCGTGACGCTGAACCGTGCGGTAGCGATGGCGATGGTGAACGGGCCGGCCGCCGGTTTGGAGTTGCTCGCCGGCTTGGATGATGCACTCGGCCGGTCACACCGCCTGGACGCGGTCAGGGCCCATCTGCACGAGATGGCTGGCTCCTTCCCCGAGGCCCGCGCAGCGTTCCTGGACGCAGCAAGGAAAACCCGCAGCCTCCAGGAGCGGCGATACCTGCTGGGCAAAGCCGCAAAGCTGGACTCCACCGGGCCCTGACCCCATATAGTCGGAACCATGGAACAGCGCATACTTGGCAGGACCGGCCGATCCGTTTCAACCGTCGGGCTGGGAACATGGCAACTCGGAGCCGACTGGGGTTCCGTCACTGATGCGGACGCCTTTGCCGTGCTGGAAGCCTCAGTGGAGCATGGCGTCACGTTCTTCGACACCGCGGACGTCTACGGCGATGGGCGCAGCGAGCAGTTCATTGGACGCTTCCTCAGTGCCCACCCGGAGCTGAATGTCACCGTAGCCACCAAAATGGGGCGCAGGGTGGATCAGGTCCCCGAAAATTACACCCTCAAGAACTTCCGCGAATGGACCGACCGTTCGCGCCGCAACCTGCAGCAGGACACCCTGGACCTCGTCCAGTTGCACTGCCCGCCCACCTCTGTTTACAGCAACGATGAAGTGTACGACGCCCTGGATACCTTGGTCAGTGAGGGTGCCATCCGCAACTACGGCGTCAGCGTGGAGCGGACGGACGAGGCCCTCGAAGCCATCAAACGCGGAAACACTGCCTCCGTGCAGATCATCCTCAACGCGTTCCGTCTGAAGCCCCTCGACGAGGTCCTGCCCGCAGCCAAGGAAGCCGGCGTCGGCATCATCGCCCGCGTACCGCTCGCCTCCGGCCTGCTCTCCGGAAAGTACACGCCCGAAACGGAGTTCCCCGCCAATGACCACCGGAACTACAACCGGGACGGGTCCTCGTTCGATGTCGGCGAAACGTTCTCCGGCGTCGACTTCGCCACCGGCGTCAAGGCCGCGCAGGAGTTCAGCGCACTGGTTCCCGACGGCGTCACCACCCCCCAAGCGGCCCTCGCGTGGGTCGTAGCCCAGGACGGCGTCACGTCAGTGATTCCGGGAGCCCGCTCCGCCCAGCAGGCTGCTGCCAACGCGGAAGCCGGAGAGATGAAGGTTGTCGGTGCGGGTCTCGGCGATGGGGTTCGGGATATCTACGACCGTTACTTCCGCGAAGCGATTCACCCACGCTGGTAGGCGGCAGGCTCCAGGCCTCGCTTGCTGTGAATCGTGTCCGCTGCGATTACCGCGATAAACCCCAATATCAGTGGGGAAATGCCCCCATCAACAAATGCCATGGCCAAGAGACTCGTCCTTGTCGTGTGAACGGTTTCATAAAACAGCAGAGACAAAACCGACGCCAATACCAAGGTGCCAAACACGAGCATCTTTAGACCCCTGTCGACTGCAAGTCTTCGATAGCCAACAGAGGCAGCGAAGCACACCAGTACGGTAGCGACCCGAAGTTCCCACGGAAACCGTTTGGCGATAGAGGTGGTCGGTGTGCCGGAGAGATCGAACAAGTATCCATTGAGCATGCCCTCCGTTTGAAGAGCGAGATAACCGGCCACCAGTACCACCAACACTGAGCCGATGGGCATCACCACTGCTGCGAGTTTAGGTTTTTTCATGTGAACGACTGCTTCAAAGCAAAGGGCAAATTGGAAAAAGTAAATTTGACAGGCGTTGCATCCACATCCGAGGGCAGCAGGTAAATGGCGACGGAGCGGCCGCCACACCTGGCGTTTGCGTCCTTATCCAAAACTCGACCACTGACGGCATCAACGGCAATATTCATTCTTGATGATGCAATTTGCATTTCTCTCCATCCCCATTACGGGACCCCCGGTTAGAGAATAATACCGATGCGCAAAGCGATCAACTATAGTCACCGGCAATTTTCGAAGCCCAAGACATGCTGGACAAACATGGAGATGCACTTAGAACGTGAACCATCAATTCGTGACGCGAATTGTGAAACTATTTATTGAATCTTAGCTGTCAGGTCCGCGCCGATAGGCGGCAGGCCGGCGTCGGGCGTTACCAACCGCTGCGTGTTGGCGTGTGGCCCTTCCTGGCTTCCTCGGGCATGGCCATTTCTGCCCGCAATCCGAGTAATCGGATGGGGCGGTCGGGCTCGATCTTGGCGGTGAGGCCGAGGGCCTGGGCCAGGACTTCGTCGCGGTCGTAGGTCTCGGGAATTTTCCTGGCATAGGTCTTGGTGAAGAACGGCTTGTACCTGACCTTGAGCGTCAGCCCAACCACGGGCCGGCCTTCGGCGGCGACGTCTTCCAGGACCCGGGCCGTCAGCTCCTTGAGGGCGTCCTCGATCTGGCCAGGTTCCGTCAGGTCCTGTTGGAACGTGGTTTCGCGGCCGTGGGCCCGGGCAACCCAAGGGGTGTCGTCCACTTCCGCGGCACCCTCGCCACGGCCCAGTTGCGCGTACCACGGGCCCATTTTCGGGCCGAATTCCGGGACCAGGTCCTGGGGATCAGCGGCAGCCAGGTCGTTGACTGTGGTGATCCCGTGGGTGGCCAGCCGCTTGGAAATCTTCGGCCCGACGCCCCACAGCTCAATGGTGGGCTTGTCCCCCATGACCTCCAGCCAGTTGTCCTTCGTCAGGCGGAAGATGCCGGCGGGTTTGCCGAAATCAGTTGCGTTCTTGGCGCGGACCAGCGTGTCACCGATACCCACGCTGCAATGGAGCCGGGTGTTTTCGAGCACGGCTTCCTGGATCTGCTGTGCGTAAGCTACCGGGTCCTCGGTTTCCACTCCGACAAAGGCTTCGTCCCAGCCCAGCACTTGCACCGTTGCGCCGGGTTGCTCACGCAGGGTGGCCATCACGGTTTCCGAGGCCGCCAGATAGGCTTCCTGGTCGACCGGCAGGATGATGGCGTCCGGCACTTTCCGCGCTGCGATGCGCAGCGGCATGCCCGAGCCCACGCCGAACGCCCTGGCCTCGTAGGACGCCGTCGAAACGACTGCCCGTTCCGTGGGGTCTCCGCGGCCGCCGACAATGATCGGCTTACCGGCCAGCTCGGGCCGCCTCAGTACCTCGACCGCCGCTATGAACTGGTCGAGATCAACGTGCAGCACCCAGGGAGTTCCGCTCACGGGATCAGTCTGCCTCATTGCCGGGGGCCTTGGCTGTACCTTCACGACCCTCTTTCAACTCACAGCAGCGCTAAATCAACCTATTCCGGGTGCATTCCGTGGCTGCAGCGGCTAAACAAGGTCAGGAAGCAACGCGTCCCGGCCACCCGGCCTGAGCCTTCTCAACAAAGCAGCAGGGAAGCGATCCACAGCTCAAAACCCCTCGGGGGAAAGAAGCCTCCGTTCCCTTAGGGTTGGAGGACCAGGAAGAAGTCCTGTGGTGCCGTTAAAGAACAATGGACCCGACGGCAATCGGGTCCCTGTTCGGCGCGGTGCGCTCATTTGGTGCGGTTGGAGGGCCTTAGAACCTCAAACATCACCTCTTGAGTCTATGGCCCCCGACACCATGGGCGCAACGCTTGTAGCTCCCATGGTGTGGCCGCGTCCTGTTCCCTCGGGAGGAGGTGCCCGGTATGAAGTCCAAACGGAAACGCGAGGAATCATGGGGCGCCTGGAACCTCGTGGTCAACATCATCCGGCTAGCCGTTGATGTTGCCCGCTGGTTCTGGCACAACATCCCCTAAGCGGGGGCAGTGGCCGCCAGCCCCAGGTTGGCGGCCACTGTCACAAGTCCGGCAAAGGTGGTCGTCGCGGTACGCGTCCCGGCCACCCGCCGCCCCCGCATAAGCTGAGATGGTGCAGTTTTCACTTTGGCTGGCCCTGGTAGGCGCCGGCACCCTCATCAGTTTCACTCCCGGCGCCGGCGCGATCTTCACCATGAGCAACTCGCTGAACTCAGGCTTCCGACGCTCCATCTGGGGCATCCTCGGCCAACAGGTGGCGTTGATCATCCACATCCTGATCGTCGCTCTCGGTGTGGGTGTCCTGGTTTCCAATTCGCCGGTCATCTTCAACGTCATCCGATACGCTGGCGCCGCGTACCTGGTCTACCTTGGCATCCGCCAATTCCTGCGCAAGCCTGACTTGGACAAAGAGCAGGTCGATGACAAGAAGAACGAGCCCGCACTGTCCATGTTCCAGCGGGGTGTCTGGGTCAACCTGCTGAACCCAAAGGCAATTGTCTTCTTCCTGGCCTTCATGCCGCAGTTCATCCGCCCGGACCAGCCCCTGGTACAGCAATATGTAGTGCTGACCGCAACAGTCCTCGCCATCGACATCATTGTCATGTGGTTCTTCTTCGCCTTGGCAGCACGTTCATTCCAACGCTTTACCCATGACCAGAAGGGCCAAAAGGTCCTCAACCGCGTGTTCGGTTGCCTGTTTGTGCTGGTCGGCATCCTGCTGGCGGTCATTCACTAACCCCGGTACGTCATGGCCGAATGCTACGGTCGGAGGCATGGAAGCTGACTGGATCGAGCACCGGCGCGCGGATGACGGCGAGCATGTGGGGTGGATGAAGCCCGTGGATGACGGATTCGTCGCCATCGACATGCTGGGACGCCCGCGCACGGACGTTGTGGATTGGTTCACCGCCGAGGAAACGCTCAATGACCTCGGCCTGCGGTACCTGGCCGACCCCCATGAATTACGGCTCGACGACGGCGGCTGGCTGCGCGTGCGGATCGCGGAGGTCACGCCCTCCGCAGTTCGGGTGAAGAAGGACGACTGGGGCGACATGACCGCTCCGCAGATCTACTTCACAGTTTCGCTGCCTGTCACAGAGGAACAGCTCCGCCCGTTGAAGCGATAGCCGGCCGGAGCTATGAAGACCGGTTCTACGCCGTAGATCCGCGCACCACCAGGGAGCTCTCCAGCGTCACATGCGGCTCCTTGAGAGCCACACCCTCCATCAGCCCGCGGAGCTGCTCCCCAGCTCTGCGGCCCAGCGGTCTCGCGGGCAGGTGCACAGTGGTGAGGCTGGGATTGCTGGTGGCCGAGTAGGGCAGATCATCGAAGCCCGCAACAGCCAACTCCTGCGGAATGGCGACGCCCTCCACCCGCGCTTCCTGCAGTACGCCGTAGGCGTGCGTATCCGTACCGCAGACGACGGCGGTCACCCCCTCGCGCTCCCACGCGGGCCAGGCGTCGGCGAAAGCAGCGGCGGCAGCACCGACGTCGATCGCTGTACTGATGACATGCCCGGCGTCGACCACCAGCCCGCAGGCAGCGGCTTCTTCCAGGAAGGCTTCACGGCGCAGCTGGAACGTCGCGGTTCCGGTGATGCCGTCGACGTAGGCGGCACGGGTGTGTCCGGATGCAGCCAGGTGCCGGGCCAGTTCGCGGGCGCCTTGGGCAACATCGAGATTCACGGAGGGTGCGTAAGCTTCCAGCCCCGGGGCGTCCAACAGCACCAGTGGACCGGCCGCGGAAAGGTCTTCCAGGAACTCAGCGCTCGGAGCACCCACCAGCAACCCCGCCGGGCGGAGGGCCAACAACTTACGCACGTCGGAAGCCTGCGGCGATTCGCCGGCGTCGGTCACTGAGAGGAGCAGCTGGTACTCCGCACCCAAGGATTCCCGCACCCCGGCGATCACGTTGGCGAAGAACGGGTTGGACACGTCAGGGGTGACCAGGATGACGATGGAGCTGACTCCGCGGGCCAACGAGCTGCCGATACTGTCCACCACGTAGCCCAGTTCGGCGATCGCAGTACGGACGCGGGAGATATTGTCGTCAGATACCCGGCCCTGGGTTTTGCCGTTGGCCACCAGGGAGACCGTGGCTGTGGAAACACCGGCCCGGGCGGCCACCATGGCAGCCGTCACCCTGGGCGTGCGATGAGCACGGCTGCTGCGCCGATCCAGGGATTCCATGCATCGATCGTAGCGTTGTTCCGCTGCTCTGACCTGCGCCAAGGCATCAAGCGCTTGACGCACTCTACGTTAAGCGTTTGACGTTCTGGCCGGTCGGATGCCAGAATCGCCCTGAATGCTTATCGCCCTGCCCGGGCAAGTTCCCGGCAGGCCCCAATGACGTGGAGACAAACGTGGACCCCAACACACGCAAGAAGATCATTCTTGACTGCGACCCCGGCCATGACGACGCAGTGGCAATGCTGCTGGCGCACGGCAACCCGGACATCGAATTGCTCGCTGTGACCACCGTGGTGGGCAACCAGACCCTTGAGAAAGTCACCCGTAACGCCCTCTCGGTAGCCACCATCGCAGGCATCACCGGAGTTCCGTTCGCCGCCGGCTGCGACCGCCCCTTGGTCCGCACCATCGAAACGGCCCCCAGCATCCACGGCGACTCCGGCATGGACGGCCCGGAGCAGCCCGAGTCCGCCATCGAGCTCGACCCGCGCCACGCCGTCGACCTCATCATTGAAACCGTCATGGCGCACGAGCCGGGCACCGTCACACTGGTTCCCACCGCCGGACTCACCAACATCGCGATGGCCGCGCGCAAGGAACCGCGCATCGTGGAGCGTGTGAAGGAAGTCGTCCTCATGGGCGGCGGCTACCACGTGGGCAACTGGAGCGCGGTGGCCGAGTTCAACATCATCATCGACCCCGAGGCCGCACACATCGTCTTCAACGAAAAGTGGCCCGTGGTGATGGTCGGCCTCGACCTCACGCACCAGGCACTGGCCACGGACGAGGTGGTCAACAACATCGCGGCCATCGGCACCAAGCCGGCCAAGTTCGTCCTGGAACTCATGGAATTCTTCAAGAAGACCTACAAGGACGCCCAGGGCTTCGACTTCCCGCCGGTCCACGATCCGTGCGCCGTGGCCTACGTCATCGATCCCAGCGTCATGACCACCCGCAAGGTGCCCGTGGACATCGAACTCCAGGGCAAGCTCACCCTCGGCATGACCGTGGCCGACTTCCGCGCGCCCGCGCCGGAGGACTGCCACACCTCGGTGGCTGTTGACCTCGACCACAAGAAGTTCTGGGACCTGGTCACCGATGCGATCCAACGGATCGGCGAACCAACGCACGACGGCGGCGCTGACGCCACCGTGATTGCCGAAACGGTCCTGGCAGGAGAGTCCAACTAATGTCCACGCTCACCGAAACAAAGTCCGCGCGCGGCAACGTCACCGCGCTCATGGTTGCCCTGCTGGCAGCCTGCGTAGCCTTCCAGCTCAACGCCTCCATGCTCAGCCCTGCCCTGGTCACCATGGGCAACGAACTCAACACGGATCAAGCCACCATCGGCCTGTCCCAGACCTGGTTCTTCACCGCTGCCGCCCTGTTCTCGCTCTTCCTTCCGCGCCTGAGCGACATCGTTGGCCGCAAGAAGATCCTGGTGGGCATGATGCTCCTCATGGCCGTCGGATCCGTCATCGCCGCGATGGCCCCTGACGTGACGTGGCTCTTCGTGGGCCGCATCATCCAGGGCGTCAGCGGACCGACCGTCCCGCTGTGCCTGATCATGCTTCGCTCCGCCGTCAGCAACCCGCGCAAGTACGGCACGCTCATGGGCCTCATCACGGCCGTCAACGGCGGCGTGGCCGGCGTCGACTCTTTTGTCGGAGGCTACTTCGCTGAGAACTTCGGCTTCCGCAGCATCTTCTGGCTCATGGTGGCCCTCGCCGTGGTGGCCACGGTCCTTATCGCCGTCCTGGCCGGCGAGAGCAAGCCTGCCGCCGGCACCACCATGGACTGGCTGGGCGTCTTCTTCATCGTGATCGCCGTGGGCGCACTGCTGACGGCACTGAACGAAGGCTCCAAACTGGCCACCGCCTTCGATTCCGGCACGTTGACCCTTGCCATCAGCCTGACGGTGATTGCCGCCGTCGCCTTCTTTGCGTTCTGGACTGTCGAGAAGCGCGCCAAGCAGCCCATGGTGGAAACCGTGCATCTGCGCCAGCGCTCCACGTGGGCACCACTGCTGACCACCACCCTCACCATGACCGGTATCTTCGCGGTCATCAACGGCATCGTCCCGGCCTACGTCCAGGCTGCCGATCCGGGCTTCGGCGTCGGCCCCACGGAGATGTCGCTGATCATCCTGACGCCGTACGCGCTGCTCGGTTGGATCTTCGGCCCGATCAGTGGCCGCCTCGCACCGATTCTGGGCTACACCAAGGTCCTGCGCATCGGCCTGGTCGGCAGCCTCGTGGCACTGGCCATCATTGCGTTCTTCGGCCTCAACAACCTGCCCATGATGATCCTGGGCACGGCCCTGCTGGGCATCATGTACGCCGGCACCGTCAACATCATGCTGAACGGACTTGGCGTGGTCCTTTCGCCGCAGGGCAACCCCGGCTTCCTCCCGGGCATGAACGCCGGCGCTTTCAACCTCGGTGCCGGGTTGAGCTTCCTGGTCCTTCCCGCCGTCCTCGTCGCAACGGCCTCCCTGAATGATGCCAAGGCGTCGTACCTGACCGTTGTGGTGGTGGGCCTCGCGATCACGTTCGCCGCGTTTGCCGCTTCGCTGCTGATCCCCAAGCCGGTGGACGCAGAAGTGGCCGAGGCCGGGAAGGTGGCCGCATGAGCAACGGCAGCAACGCGCCCAAGGCGGGGATCGTCGTCGTCGGCTCCCTCAACGCCGACCTCACCATCTACACCGACCGCCTCCCCGACCCCGGCGAGACGGTCCATGGCAACGGGTTCGCGGTGAACCCTGGGGGCAAGAGCGCCAACCAGGCGGTGGCTGCCAGCAAGCTCGGCGGCAAGGTCAGCCTGATTGGCGCGGTGGGCGAGGACCCCAACGGCACCATGCTCCTGGACTCGACCGCCAGCGCCGGAGTGGACGTGTCCCGCGTCCGACGCTCCGATGCAGCTACCGGCGTCGCGGTCATTTCCGTCGACGCGCGCGGCGAGAACAGCATCATCATCTCCGCCGGAGCGAACGGCACGCTGCGGCCAGCGGACGTGGAGGCTGCTGCTTTCGCCGACGCTGCCGTCGTCTGCCTGTGCCTGGAAGTGGGGATGGATACCGTGGTGGCCGCCGCGCAGGCAGGGCACGACGCCGGAGCCACGGTTCTGCTGAACCTCTCACCGTACGCTGAGGTGCCCGAGGTTCTGGCCGGCCTGAGCGACGTTCTGTTGGTGAATGCGCACGAGGCCGCGATGTTCCTTGGCTCGGAGGCTGACATTCCCGATGCCGACGCCGAAGCTGAGGCATGGGAGCCGGTCCGGGCCCAATTCGCGGACCGTGGACTGCAGCGTGTGCTCGTGACGCTGGGCGCGCAGGGCTCCGTGGTCTTGGACTCGCTCGCCCGTGGAGCGGAGGACCAGATCACGCGCATCTCCCCCACCAGGGTGGACGCCGTGGACACGACGGGCGCCGGAGATGCGTTCACGGGTGCTGTTGCTGCCCGGCTGGCCGCAGGTGATTCGCTGGCCGACGCGGCCGCGTTTGCCTCGGTGGCCGCCGCCCTGGCCGCAACGAAGAAGGGCACGCAGGCCGCGTATGCGAGCCGCGAAGAAGTCGAGGCTGCACGGGCGTCCTAAGCGGCACGGCACCCAACCAGGGGACAGCACGCGCTCTCATGAGCCTTCATTGGAGCGTGCACTGTCCCCTCTTTGGGTTAAGGGGACTTACGGGCTGCCTTGGGTTAAGCGGACTTGCGGGCTGCGCGCTGGGCTGCGCGCTCCACGGCTTTGCGGGACAGCGCTCCGTGGCCGGCCATGAGGCGCGGCACCACGAGATAGACGGCCGTGGGGACAACGAATGCGGTCAGCACGAGCGCGCGCAGAACGGGATGCCAAGGCTCCATGATCGGGCCGAGCAGCAGCATTCCTGCAGATACAAGCGGAAATATGGCGATCCAGGTAATGAGCGCCCGCATGTGAACGGAGGGCCCCTGCGGGCGGGCGGCGGCCGGGGCCACGGGGGCAGTTGTTTCGGCGGCGACTTCGGTCGTCATCAGATTCTCCAACCAGATAGTTGCAATTGACTTGAGATCACAATAACCCGACCTTGGAACAATTACAACTACTTAGTTGGAAACTGCTAATATGACCCTATGGCATGGGACACGGAACGAACCAAGGCACTGCTGCTGGAAGCGGCAACCACCGAGTACTGCACACGTGGACTGGCGGGCGCCCGTATCGACAGGATCGCGTCCGAGGCCGGCGTCAACAAAGAGCGGATCTACCAGTACTTCGGGAACAAGAACGGGCTGTTCGACGCCGTGATTGTCGCGGCGCTCAGCTCCCTCATGGACGAAGTACCCATCGAGGGCAACGGCCCCGAAGCCATGGCGGACTATGCGGGCCGGCTCTTCGACCATCACCAGGAAGACGCAACGGCCCCCCGTTTGCTGTTCTGGGAAGGCCTGGAACGGGGGTCCGACGTGGTTGGCCTGCCCAAACGCATGGCCAACTGCGCATCGAAGGTCAACAGCACCATCGCAGCCCTGCCCGGAATCTCCCGGGAAGACGCGGGAGACCTCCTCATCACCATCGTGAGCCTCTGCGATTCCGCACCGGTGTTGCCGGCCTTGGACGGACTCATGGCCGGCAATGACCCCGGCCGCATCCAAAGGCGACGCGCCGCCGTCGTGCGCACCGTCTACCTGGCCGCAGCAGCGCTGGCCGCCGAAGCCACAGCAGCCGCCACCGCCTGATCGAAGCGGTGCAGAACCTCCCCCTGTGACAGCTTTGACAGCAAAAGTGACTCACTTGTGAAGTTGCCCCTAGCCAAGAGGGGGTGCCATCAACCATGCTTGCTCCATGTACTCAACGACGAGCCCATACCGCATCATCACGGTCTGCACCGGAAACATCTGCCGCTCGCCCATGGCAGCGCTCATGCTGGCCGAAGCCTTCACTGCGGAAGGGCTCGGCAAGCTTGTAGTGGTGGATTCAGCGGGCACTACGGGCTACGAGGTCGGCCACCCCATCGACCCACGCGCCGCCCGCGTCCTGACAGCCCAGCACATCGCCTCCGAGGACCACGTGGCCCGGGAATGGCGGCACGAATGGTTCGCCGGGCGGGACCTGATCCTGGCCCTGGACGTCGACCACTTCGGCTGGCTCCAGGAAGGCGCCCCTGACCGCGCCTCACTGGAAAAGGTCCGCATGCTGCGAAGCTTCGACCCCCAAGTGGCCGACCGCAGCTCCCTGGACCTTGGTATCGAGGACCCCTGGTACGGCGGGCACACGGACTTCGACAACACCTGGACGCTCATCAAATCGGCTATCCCGGGAATCGTGGAACACGTCAAAGCAGCCATCGCCTCCGGAGACACCGAAGCAGGCCAGGAGCACCAGCAGGTAACCTCTATGACATGACCCCTGCACCCGTGATCATCGCTGTTGACGGCAGGTCCGGCGCAGGCAAAACCACACTGGCCGTCGAGCTGGCGGCCCGGCTTCGGCAACACCATAAAGTTTCGCTCTTCCACCTCGAGGACATCTATCCGGGGTGGAACGGCCTGCGTACCGGCGTCGAGCGTTACGTGGCCACCGTGCTCACCCCGCTCAGCCAGGGAACGGCCGCAGAATGGGTCAGCTGGGACTGGGAACGGCACTACGACGGCGGGCTGAACGTCACGCTGCCCGCGGAAATCGTCATCGTGGAGGGCGTGGGATCCGCCGCCGACGCCGCCCGTCCCATGCTGGACGCCGTGGTGTGGGTGGAAGCGCCGGGTGACGATCGCCGTCGTCGAGCCCTGACGCGCGACGGAAGCACCTACGAACCCTACTGGGACACCTGGGCTGCGCAGGAAGAAGAGTGGCTCTCGGACGACTCCGTCATCGCCGAAGCCGACATCCACGTCCAAAATCCCGCCAACGGCAGCGCGCCGGACCACGTTCTCCAGGCACTCATGTACCTGCCTGCGCTGGCAGCCATCCTCTCCCCCGAACTGAGCGCACGGCGCGGGCTGCAGTTGCGGTCCGAGCGCCTGGAGGCGACGCCGGACGCCGCACGCCTTTTCGAAACCCTCTACGGGCAGTCGCGGAACGCCGTGTGGCTCGACTCGTCCAACGCGGCCGCAGTGGCCGGCCGCTCCCAAGCCGCGGCCCGCAGCCGCTTCAGCATCCTGGCCGACGACGGCGGCACTTTCGGCCAGACGGTATCGCACCGTTCCGGGGTCACCACCGTCACGGCAGGGTCAGCCTCCGTGACCACATCCGGCCCCTTCTTCCGGTGGCTGGACTCGGTCTGGGGCAGACGGGCGGTCCGCGCGCCCCGCGGATACGACGGCCAATTCACGCTCGGCTGGCTTGGATACCTGGGGTACGAACTCAAGCGCGAAACCGGCGGCAACGATGTCCGTTCCGACACCCCGGACGCAGCACTCCTCTTCGCGGGCCGGGCCGTGGTCCTGGACCACCGCGAACAGACAGCATGGCTGCTGGCCCTGGACGCCCCCGACGCGGACCAGTGGCTGCGCGAGGCGCGGGCCGCCGTCGTCGGGTCTTCCGGTGCCGCTTCTCCAGGCGCGGATGCCGCCCCCACGGCAACCGTCCCCGAGTTCGTCAGCCGCGATTCCGCCACCGACTACAAACGCAAAATCGCCGACTCCCAGCACCAAATCGGCGAGGGCAACTCCTACGAAATCTGCCTGACCACCACGCTGGAAGCACCCGCGGGGAACTTCGACGCGTGGACCAGCTACCTTGCACTGCGACGCCGGAACCCGGCCCCGTTCGCCAGTTACCTGCGGTTCGGGGAGCTGGAGGTCGCCAGCACCTCACCTGAGCGGTTCCTGCGGATCCTGTCCGACGGCGGCATGCGCGCCGAGCCGATCAAGGGCACCCGGGGCCGGTCTGCCGACCCTGACGCGGACGCAGCCCTGCGGCAGGACCTTGAGACCTCTCTGAAGGACCGCGCCGAGAACATCATGATCGTGGACCTGCTCCGCAACGATCTCAGCCACTTCGCCATCCCCGGTTCGGTGACGGTGAGCAGGCTGTGCGCCATCGAAAGCTACGCGACCGTCCACCAGATGGTGAGCACCGTGGACGCACACCTGCGGCCAGGCGCTCCCCGGGCAGAAGCAGTAGCCGCCGCGTTCCCGGCAGGATCCATGACCGGGGCGCCCAAGATCAGCACCATGGACATCCTCGACCAACTCGAAGCAGGGCCGCGCGGCATCTACTCCGGCGCCATCGGCTACTTCTCCCTGAACGCCGCCACCGACCTCGCGGTGGTCATCCGCACCTTGGTGGCCAATCCCGACGGCGGCAGGGGGCGTAGTCTCACGCTCGGCGTGGGCGGCGCCATCACCTCGGATTCCGTGGCCGACGACGAGTACGAGGAAATAAGGACCAAGGCCTTCGGGGTGCTCTCAACCCTCGGCGCCGGCTTCCCCGACTGAATCCCCGGTGAGGACTACTGGAGCGTTGCCGTCAATCTGGCCACGTTATCCACATACTTGGCCAACGGGGGCCGGTCCATCCAGTCGTCCAGCATAAGCTCACGGGATACCTCGCGGTACGTGGATTCCACGGCCCGCATGAGGTTCACGGTCTCGGCGCCCAGCAGCATCACCGAGACCTCCATGTTGAGGGAGAAGGAGCGCATGTCCATGTTGCTGGAACCAAGAACCGCCACCTCGTCATCAATGGTGAAATGCTTGGCGTGGAGGACGTATGGCGCGCGGTAGAGATAGATGCGCACCCCTGCATTCAGCAGTGCCTCGTAGTAGGAGCGCTGGGCGTGGTGCACCAGGAACTGGTCGCCCTTCTCCGAGACGAACAACTCCACGTCCACCCCCCGCTGGGCGGCAGTGGTGATGGCGTACAGCAAGGAATCATCGGGGACGAAGTACGGGCTGCAGATTGAAATCCGGTGCTGCGCCGAGTAGATCAACGTGTTGAAGAGCCGCAGGTTGTTCTCTGTCGCGAACCCCGGGCCGCTGGGCACAACCTGTGCGGTGACCTGGCCGGGGGACGGCAACGCCGGCAGGCGCAGCTGGTCCTCCAGGGACTCGTCCGTTTCGCTGAGCCAGTCCGTCGCGAAGACCACGTTGAGGGTGGGGACGATCGGGCCTTCAAGCCTGGACATGAGCTCAACCCATTTGCGTCCCACCTTGTGGTGCTTGGGGTTGTTGTAGGACGGCTCAATGAGGTTCTGCGAACCGGTGAATGCCACCTGTCCGTCGATCACCATGATCTTGCGGTGGTTCCTCAAGTCCGGACGCCGCCATTGGCCGTGGATGGGCAGCAGGGGCAGCATGCGCTTCCACTGGATCTTGCCCGCTTTGAGCCTGCGGATCAGGCGGCGGTAGCCCTTGACGCGCAACGTTCCAATGTGGTCGAAGAGGAGCCGCACAGTGACGCCCCGCTCAGCCGCTTTCTCCAGCTCAGTCAGGAGCTCATCAGTCACGGAGTCACTGCTCATGATGTAGAACTCGGCGTTGATGTAATTCTTGGCGTCCCTGACGGCCTCGGCCATGGCCTTAATGGACTCGTGGTAGCCGGGGATCAGCTCCACCTTGTTGCCATCCACCATGGGCAGCGAGCCCAGCCTGTGGTTAAGCTCCCCGGCCGACTTCACCCACTCGGGTCCGGAGTAGACGCTCACCGGATCCGAAAGATCGGAGGTCACGGCACGGACGCGGCGGTTGACTTCTTCCTGCTGCTCCCGCCTGCGCTTGGAAAGTTTGAAATTGCCAAACAACAGGAACAGGACGAAGCCCACGGATGGGATGAGGAACACAGCCAAAAGCCATGCCATGGCCGTCGTGGGACGGCGATTGCCGGGAATGATACCCAGCAGGACGATCCGCATGATGACTTCCGCGATGGCCCACGCACCCAGCAACCAGGTCCACTCCTGGCCAAACGGAAAAGGAAAGAGCACCTGACAAACCCCCACGGTTCATGGACAACAGTGACCACAGCCTATCCGGCAAAGTCATCAGCGGTGGCCCCGCACTAAGCTGGGACCATGACTTCAGCAGCCCCCACGGTCCTCGTTTTCCTGGACCCCGCCTTCGAAAACGGCCGAATTGCCGATTCCAGCCAACCGCAGCTCATGGCCACGGACCTGGGAGCTACACGCGGAGATGGCGTGTTCGAATCACTCCTGGCTGTCCAGGGCCGGCCCCGGAAAGTCCAGGCACACCTGAACAGGCTGGCCGGTTCTGCAGCAGCTTTGGACCTGACGCTGCCCGATCAGGACGCCTGGCGGCGGGCCATCGAAACGGCCATCACGGAATTCCGCAGCACCCACCCTGCGCCCACGCCTGAGGAGGACGAGGTTGTGGTCAAACTCATCGTCACCCGCGGTGTTGAAGGTGCGGCGAGCCCCACATGCTGGGTACAGGCTTCGCCCTCACCTGCGGGCAGTCGCCGGCAGCGCGAGACGGGCATCGACGTCGTGCTTCTGGACCGCGGCTTCGACACCGAAGCCGGCGAGCGCGCACCATGGCTGTTGCTCGGTGCCAAAACACTTTCCTATGCCGTCAACATGGCCGCACTGCGCTACGCGCATAAGCAAGGCGCCGACGACGCGATCTTCACCTCGACCGACGGCCGCGTCCTGGAAGGGCCGACGTCCACCGTGCTGCTGGCGCACCTTGAAGAAGTGGACGACGGCGCTGGTTCCGTCAGGACTGTTCGCCGCCTGATTACACCGCAGCTGGACAGCGGCATCCTTCCGGGAACCTCGCAGGGTGCGCTGTTCGCGGCAGCCAAGGCCGCCGGCTGGGAACTTGGCTACGGTCCACTGGAGCCGCAAGACTTGTTCGACGCCGACGCCGTGTGGCTCATCTCGAGTATTCGCTTGATCGCTCCGGTGAACCACATCAACGGCAAGGAAGTCGGCACACCCGCCATCCGAAAGCAGCTCACAGCCGAGCTGAACGAATTGTTCGCGGGTATCGAATAGAGGTCCGCCCTGGGGCGTCTGCCAAGGATGCTCCGCTTGGAACCTAGCAGGTCGCAAGTAGAGTAATTGCTCGCATGACTCAATGATAAGGAACTCTTGGCCTCACCCATGAGCAAATTGTGCGTCCAATCGCATTTCTTATCCTCCTTGAAATGGTCATTCGTCATGTGATGAATCTTGTTCTCGTGTTAGTTGGATCACGTCCGACTGCCACTACTTCAGACTTTGCTGGCTAACTTCCCGGAGGGAATATGGGACTCAGCTCCCCCACAAAAGCCGAAGCATCGGCAACCGAGGCGCAGTCCGCAACTGCCGCCTCACCATCAGGACTCCGCCGGTCCATGGAGGCCCGGCACCTGGTCATGATCGCCATGGGCGGTGTCATCGGTTCAGGCCTCTTCGTCAGTTCCGGCTACACCATCGCCACCGCCGGCCCCCTGGGCGCGGTGCTTGCCTTCCTGATCGGCGCTGTCGTGGTGTATCTCGTGATGGCCTGCCTCGGGGAACTCGCTGTTGCGTTTCCCGTTTCGGGCGCATTCCACATCTATGCCGCCCGCACCATCGGACCCCCCACGGGCTTCGCCACGGCGTGGTTGTACTGGCTCTGCTGGGCTGTGGCCCTTGGTTCGGAATTCACCGCGGCCGGGCTGCTCATGCAACGGTGGTTCCCGGGCGTGGATGTCTGGATCTGGTGTTTCGTTTTCGCAACTGTCCTCTTCACCCTGAACGCCATTTCATCGCGCGTCTTTGGGGAATCGGAGTTCTGGTTCGCGCTCATCAAGGTCGCCGCCGTCGTCGGCCTCATCATCCTGGGCGGCGCCGCGCTTACCGGTTTCCACCCCCTTGCAACGGGCGACTACCCCACGTTTGGCGAGAACTTCAGCACCCCTGACGGGCTCTTCCCGAACGGCTTCACGGGAGTCTTTGTCACGTGCCTGGCCGTCTTCTATGCCTTCTCCGGTTCCGAACTGATCGGTGTTGCCGCTGGTGAGACCGCCAACCCCGGCGCGAACATCCCCAAGGCAATGCGTACCACGGTGATCCGCCTAATGATCTTCTTCGTTGGTGCCATCACGGTGATTGCGGCAACCATCCCGTACGAAAAAGTCAGCGTGGACGAGAGCCCGTTCGTTACCGTCTTCTCCATGCTCGGCATCCCGTACGCGGCGGACATCATGAACTTCGTGATCATCACGGCGTTGCTTTCGGCCGGAAACTGCGGCCTCTTCTCCTGTGCCCGCATGCTGTTCTCGCTGGCCGACGAAGGCCACGCACCCCAGGTCTTCAAGAAGCTCACCAAGCGCGGCATCCCGCTGGTTGCCCTCTGCGTGAGCATGCTCGGCGGTCTCGCCTCGCTGATCAGCAGCGTCGTTGCGCCGGCTACCGTTTACCTGGTGCTCGTTTCCGTGGCCGGCTTTGCGACGGTAGGTGTGTGGATGTCGATCGTGGCTTCACACTTCATCTACCGGAGGACGTTCGTGAGGAACGGTGGCGACGTCAACACTCTGCCGTACAAAGCGCCGCTGTTCCCGCTGGTGCCGATCCTCGCATTCGCCTTGTGCGTTGTGTCGTTGATCGGCATCGCGTTCGATCCCAACCAAGTGGCGGCCCTCCTGTTCGGAGTGCCCTTCGTGGGTGCCTGCTACGCGTTCTTCTACTTCAAGTACGGACGCCGCCGCTCGCTCAAAAAGGCCGTCAACTCCTAGCGCCGCGGATTCCTGACCCTGTTGGGATGCAGATCAGCCCTTGGACAACTTTTTCGGTTGCCCAGGGGCTGATCTGTTGTGGAAGGTCGACGGCGGACCTCACCCCGCCTGCGCACAATCACTCTCCGCGGCTGATGGCCTTGGGTCTACTTCTTGTTTGCCCGCACCGGGTGCTCGCTCAGAATTGACAGCCTGTTGAAAGCGTTGATTCCAATCGCCGCCATGCAGAGGACACTGATCTGTTCGTCACTGTAGTGCTGACGCGCCACGGCAAACAGTTCCGGGCTGGGACGGGAGGTACTCATGCGGGTAATCTGCTCCGCGATCTCCATGGCGACCACCTCGCTGGGTTCGAACAACTGCACTTCCTTGTACACAGCCACCAATGACAGGCGCTGCTCCGTCTCGCCGTACTTCAGTGCCCGACGGTGGTGGAGATCCAAACAGAACGCGCACCCGTTGATCTGCGAACACAGGTAATTGATCAGTTCGAGGGTCCGGCGCGGGATCCCCAGCCGGTCAGCTTCGTCAACGAGTTGCTGCGAATAGTGGCTGAGCGTCGCGTAGAGGTCCGGTTGCTGCTTATCGAGATAACCGGCCAGCCGCGGTTTTGTTTCCTGTTCAGGCATGTTTGGAGCTTAACGCACCGCGCTCGGAGAGCTTAAGTGAGCAAGCGTCACAGCCAAGCACGCGGGATGTGAGGGAGGGTCACTCCGGGGTGTCGGCGGCCAGGCGGATGCCGTTCTCGGCCAGCCATACGGGATTGAAGGCCTTGCTCAGGTAGTTGGTGCCGGCGTCGGGCGCTATGGCCACCACCACCGAACCGTGAGGCGCGGCGCGGGCCACGCGCACTGCTGCCGCGACAGCGAGACCGGACGACGGCCCCAGCGCAAGCCCTTCTTCGTCAAGAAGCCGATGGACCGTGCTGTAGACCTCGTCGTTGGGGATCCGGAGGAAGCGGTCAACGATGGAGCGGTCGAAGATCTTGGGCCACTCTGACTGCGGCCAGGAGTTGCCGACGCCGTCCACCAGGATTTCGCCGGGATGACCCCCGCTGTACGCGGATCCGTAGGGGTCTGCACCTACCACTTCAACGTGCCCGCCCGGCCTTGAGGCTGCCACCTGTTCCTTCAAGTACCGCCCGTTGCCGCTGATGGTCCCGCCCGTACCGATGCCGGCCACGAAATGCGTCACCAGCCCACCCGTCTGTTCCCAGATCTCCGGCCCCGTGGTCTCGTAATGTGCCAAAGGATTGGCCGGATTGTCGAACTGCATGGGCCGCCAGGCGCCGGGTGTTTCCGCGGTAATCCGGGCGGCCACGGCTCGCGCGTTCTCCGGAGACTCGGACGGCGCGTTCCAATCCGTCAGGATCACCCGCGCGCCATAGTTGTGCAGCGCAGCGAGTTTTTCCTCGGAAATGGTGTCGCCCGTGACCACCACCACCGGGTGGCCCGTGAGGTGCCCGATCAGCGCCAGCCCTATCCCGGTGTTGCCGGACGTGCTCTCCACAATGGTGGCCCCCGGCCTCAGCTCCCCCGAGCGCTCGGCCGCCCGCACCATACTTAGTGCCGTGCGGTCCTTGATGGAACCACCGGGGTTCTCGGACTCCAGCTTGACGTGGATGACACTGCCGAGCCCGCGGCTGAAATTCTCCAGCTTGACCAGCGGAGTGTTCCCCACCTTTTCCAGGACCGAGGCGTCGAGACCATCAAGACCCCCGGGCAGTGCATGCAACCCATGCTTACGGGTGGCCGTGCTCATGGCGTCGCCTCCTCTGTTTCAGTGAAAAGCTGATCCACGGCTTCGCGCAGCACCGTCCGCGAGCGCTCCACCAGGTCCGGCGCCGACGGCCGGTCCGCCAACACATCAGCAAGCCGGCCCGCCACCAGCCCGGTCCCGTTGCCGAGCGGCTGCGCAGCTTCGGCTTCCAGCAGGAGGTAGGAAGCCGTGGGGGACTCGATGGCCAGGAGCTTCTCCGCGGCCTCAATCGACTTCTCCAGCTGTTGCAAGGCCAGCGGAGCAAGCGTCGAGTGGTCCTCGATGTCGGCTGAGAGCGTTGGCGCGCCGAGGGTCGCCGGAGCCGCCAGGAATTTGAGTTCGGCCAACAGTCCGGCCGCGGAATACCAGAGCAGCCCGGGCAGCTCCTCCTGGATCAAGGCAGACGCCGCACCGGGCGCGGAGGACGCCGCTGCCAGGTGCCTCGCCCGGATGGCCCGCTGCGGTGGATACAGCTTGGCGATCCGCCGCTCGCTGGAGATCCCCACGTGCGCCAATCCCAACCGCAGGCTTTCGAAGGACAACGCCAGCTGCATGGGTTGGAAGTTCCCGCCGGACACCATCGTTCCCGACTCCACATCGACCAACGGGTTGTCTCCCCGGCCGTTCAGCTCCACTTCCAGGGCCGAACGCAACTGCGCCACCAAGAACCGGAACGCCCCGTGGGTCTGCGGTGCAGCCCGGAAGGACAACGCGTCCTGTACCGACACTTCCCTGCGGACATCCTCCAGCCAGCCACCGCTGAGAAGCCGTCGAACAGCTGCGGCCGAGTCCCGCTGGCCGTCAACCGCCTTGGCCCTCTGGATGGCCGGCGAAAAGGGACTGAGGTTTCCGCCGCCGTCGTACCTTGCGATCGCCTCCAGCGACAATGAAAGCGCGACGTCGGCGAGCCGGGCCAGGTGCTGCAGGCGCACCAAGGCGAGGGCTCCCGCGCCCACGGAGTAGGCATTGGCGCTCACCAGGGCCAAGGCCTCTCCGGCAGCAGGTTGCAGGGCTTGCAGGCCGGCGTCCGCGAGGGCTTTGGCGCCGGGCACCAGCATGCCGGAGGCATCGAACGCTTCCCCCTCGCCCAGGGCTACGGCAGCGACGGCGGCCAGCTGGGTCAGGTCGGAGGAACCCACGGACCCTTCGCGCGGGATGGCGGGGTAGACGCCGCGGTTGAGCAGTTCGGCGTAGAACCCTGCGGTCCCGACACGCACTCCGGAGCCGCCCCGGCTGAACCCGACAAGCCGGGCCAGGATCACTGCGCGCGCTGCGGCACGATCCAGATACGGGCCTACGCCGCTGTTGTGATACCTGATGACCTGCACCTGGTAGGCGAGGAGGGACTTCTCCTCCACAGCAGTGTCCCGGCCTGACCCTAGAAGGGTATTCAAACCGTAGATCCGTTGGCCGGAGGCGGCCGCCTCCTCCACGATGTCCCTTCCCCGTCCGATCAAATTCAACGCTTCTTGGTTGAGTTCCACGTGAAATGTCGGATCCGCAGCCGCTTCCGCCACAGCCAACGCGGAAACGGGGCCCGTCCCGATGGTGAAAATGCCCATTAGAAATCCAGCAGGTTTTGGCGGAATCCGCCGTTGCCGTAACTCTTCCTCAACAGGCCGCGGCGGCGGAGTTCCGGGGTCAGCTTGTCCAGCACACCGTGCACGGTCACCGGATCAACGAAGCCGGAGAACAGGAAGCCGTCGCCCCCTACGGCCGCGCCGGTCTCCTCCAGATAATCCGCAATTTCTCCCACCGTGCCGATGATCGAATCCCCGGCACCACCGCTGCGTGCCTGCAGGATTTCACGCAGAGTGGACCCGGGAGGGGCAGCCTTGGCGAAGTGCTCCAAGGTGCCCTGGTTGCTGTTGGTGCTCAACTCCGGAAGCGGGGCATCGAGGTCGAACTTTTTGAAGTCGATCACGGACAGGTAGGAGATGGAGTTGAGCTGGCTGTCGATGTCACGCTGCGTCAATTCCCGGCGCTGCGCCCGCAACTCCTCGGCCTCGGCTGTGGAACCCACCACGGTGGGCTTCAGCACGAAAAGCACCTTCACGTCGTCGGGATTCCGGCCGGCTTTCGCCGCCTCGGCCCGGATCGAATCCCGGTAGGCCTTCATATCGTCAACGCCGCGGGCGAGCGCAATTGCCACATCCGCGTGACCGCCGGCAAACGCTTTGCCCCGCGGAGAGGCGCCCGCTTGGACAAGCACGGGTTCCTCGGGCAACGGTGCCGTGTTCAACGGCCCACGGACCTTGAAGAAGTCCCCGTCGTGGTTGATCGGGTGCACTTTGGTATGGTCCGCAAACACCCCGGCTGAAACGTCCTCAAGTACAGCGTCGGCCTCCCAGCTACGCCAAAGCCGCCTGACGACGTCGACGAATTCCTCCGCTTTTTCGTACCGGAGGTCGTGTTCGATCTGCTGGTCCAAGCCGTAGTTCTGCGCGGCGAGATCGCTGCCCGAGGTGACCACATTCCATCCGAGCTGCCCCTCGGAGAAGTGCTGCAGGGTAGCGAGGAGCCGGGCCGCGGTGAAGGGCGGGTAGAAGGAAGCGCTGACCGTGGGAACGATCCCCAGGTGCTCCGTGGCGGAAAGCAAGTACGGGACCAACGCCAGAGGATCGTGTTTCGGCGCAAAGGAAGCATGGGCCAGCGAAACCTCGGCAGTACCGCCATAGGTGTCCGGGACGGTCAGGGAATCCTCGATGATGAACAGGTCCAGCCCGGACAGCTCGAACGCGCGCACGGCCTCCTGGTACAGGGCCGGTTTCTTCCAGTCGTACCCCAGGCTGTAGCCCGGAGTGCCCCAGCCCTGCACCCCGAAACCGTGCCCCACGAACCAACCAAAATGCAGCATGGGCTTGAGTGTAGAACTGCTCTGTCCGTTCACCGCGACCTGATTTCATACGAAGTTACAGGGGGTCGTACTGCGTCAATTATGCTCCCGGGACGTCTTAATTGGACCCGTACTCCAGTACCGCCCGGTTACGCAACATGACGACGGCCGCCGTGCGGGCCGTCGTCGTGAATGCTACGTTTTTCTTGAGTAATGAGAACCAGCGCAAAGCCCTGACTTGCTGGTCGGCAACCCTCTCTCCGGCGGGGTGCCTCAGGTGACTACTCGGCGTATCGACAACTCGAACTGCAAGCGTGACTGAGGAGCACCAGCAATGCCTGAACCCACTGAAGAAAAACTCTCTTACCGCCTGATAACAGGCCCGGATACCCGCGACTTTTGTGAGCGGATCACCAACGCCCTGACGGATGGGTACGTACTGCACGGCAGCCCCGCAGCCACGTTCAACGGAACCGACGTGATCGTCGCGCAGGCCGTTGTCCTGCCCGCCGCGATTGCCAGCGCCGATGCCGCAGTCGCCAACGCCGTTGATGAACTGGATACCGACGACGAAGAAGCATT
Organism: Paenarthrobacter sp. C1; assembly: GCF_049315185.1. Classification (NCBI taxonomy): domain Bacteria; kingdom Bacillati; phylum Actinomycetota; class Actinomycetes; order Micrococcales; family Micrococcaceae; genus Paenarthrobacter; species Paenarthrobacter sp. C1. The sequence goes on from NZ_CP186052.1 coordinate 4,172,801, forward strand.
CGAGGGCCACGCATGAGCTACGCAGGTGACCTGACCCCGCAGGACGCGTGGGCCAAGCTTGAACAGGGCGCCATCCTGGTGGACGTCCGCACCGAGGGCGAATGGGCCCACATCGGAATCCCCGACACGAAAGCCACCGAGAACGATCCCCTGTTCATCCAGTGGAACCTCGCCGGCGGCATCCCGAACTCCCGCTTCATCGAGGACCTGCAACAACAGGCACCCGAGGACGACGGCGTGGAGCTCGTCTTCATCTGCCGCTCCGGCCAGCGCTCCATCGCCGCCGCCATCGCCGCCACGCAGGCAGGATTCACCGCCTACAACGTCCTTGAAGGCTTTGAGGGCGAACCCGACCGTTACGGCGAACGCACCGTCAATGGTTGGAAGAACCGTGGCCTGCCAACGAATCTGGGGACCGAGTAAGTGACTTTCAATCCTGACGCCGCCGGCTGGAGCCCCGACACCCAGGCCGTTCGCGGTGGACTTGACCGTACCAACTTCCAGGAAACGGCCGAACCCGTCTTCCTGAACTCCGGCTTCGTTTACGAATCCGCCGCCGCGGCAGAACGCGCGTTCACCGGCGAGGACGAACGCTTCGTCTACTCCCGCTACGGCAACCCGTCCGTGGCCACCTTCCAGGAGCGGCTGCGCCTCCTCGAAGGTACCGAGGCTTGCTTCGCGACGGCGTCCGGCATGTCCGCCGTGTTCACCGCACTGGGTGCCCTGCTGGCTGCCGGGGACCGCGTGGTTGCTGCCCGTTCCCTCTTCGGCTCCTGCTTCGTGATCCTCAACGAGATCCTTCCGCGCTGGGGCGTGGAGACGGTGTTTGTGGACGGACCGGACCTTGACCAGTGGCGTGAGGCTCTCTCCGAGCCGACCACCGCCGTCTTCTTCGAGTCACCGTCCAACCCGATGCAGGAAATCGTGGACATCCAAGCCGTCAGCGAACTGGCGCATGCCGCTGGGGCGACTGTCGTCGTCGATAACGTCTTTGCCACTCCCCTGCTGCAGCGCTGTGGCGAGCTGGGCGCCGACGTGATTGTGTACTCAGGCACCAAGCACATCGACGGCCAGGGACGCGTCCTCGGTGGCGCGATCCTGGGCACCAAGGAGTTCATCGATGGACCGGTGAAGCAGCTCATGCGCCACACGGGGCCATCGCTTTCGGCTTTCAACGCCTGGGTGTTGACCAAGGGCCTGGAAACCATCGGGCTCCGAGTCAACCACAGCTCGGCATCGGCCCTGAAGATCGCGGAATGGTTGGAGCAGCAACCCGCCATCAGCTGGGTCAAGTACCCCTTGCTGAAGTCGCACCCGCAGTACGAGCTCGCCGCGAAGCAGATGAAAGCCGGAGGCACAGTGCTCACGTTCGAGCTCTCGCCGTCCGCTGGCCGCTCCGCGAAAGAAGCCGCGTTCGCGCTGCTTGATGGATTGCGTGTCATCGACATCTCCAACAACCTTGGTGACTCCAAGTCGTTGATCACCCACCCTGCCACCACCACCCACCGGGCCATGGGTCCGGAGGGCCGGGCGGCGATCGGGCTGTCCGATGGCGTGGTGCGCTTGTCGGTGGGGCTGGAGGACGTGGACGATCTCATCCTGGATCTGGAGAAGGCCCTCAAACAGGTCTAACCTTGCTGGCATGAGGCATCCATACCGCCGGGCGGGGGCTGTCATCGTTGCGGGATCGGTGGTGTGGTTGGCCGGGATTTCACCGGGATCCCGCGTGTACCTCATGCACGACCCCGCAGAGCGCCTGCGTTTGCTGCTTGCCAGCGAGCGCGGATGGGTGATCGGCCACCACGCGGCCGCTGCAGGAACCGCCGCAGTCCCGGTGGGCTTCATGGCGTTCTCGAAAGCACAACCGGCAGGGACCTCCAAAGCGTGGGCGTCCGCGGCAGCAACAGCGCTGCTCGCGGGCGCACCATTCTTCATCTACAGCTTGTCGCGGCGGGCCTCGGACCTTGAGCGTTTCGCTTATTTTCGGGGATCCAATGCACCGTTCCTCGCCTACTCATGGCTGCATGTGCTGGGCTTGGCTGCCTTGGGCGGCAGCCTGCTGAAGTCCCCCGCCAAACGATGGGCGGGGATGACGGCAGCAGGGATGGCCGTGGTTTCCGGGACCGTCCTGGCGACCACCAAGGACATCCCGCCCCTGGTTTTCTACCTCACCGAAGGAGCCGTCGGAGCGTACCTGATGGCGTGCCCGGAACCCGGGGACATCGGGGATAGCGAGAACATCCGAGACATCGAGGGCTAAGGCCGCCGCACTCTGGTCAGCAGCGGGACAGGGTCCTTGAACGCGCCCGGGTCCTTGAACGCGCCTGTCGCGGTGCCACGAACAGTCACCTTCGCAGCGTGCGAGACCACGGCGGCAAGGGCTTCGGAGCCGGGCGGGTTCCCGCCGTCACGATGCCTGGCGCTGTACCGTGCCGCTGAGTCCCGTTGTTCGAGCGCTCCGTTGCCGCGTCCCAGAATTTCGGCAATGCCCGCCTTGACCAGCGCCAATTCACCTTGGTCATCCAGTACCGGGCTGAGATAGTCAACCAACGCCCACACGACATCAGCGGCAGGCTGGGGCCGGAAATCGCCGAAGTCCAGGAGGTCTCCCCGCAAACCGGAATTACTGGCCCGCCAACCCGCCATCCGCAGCAGGGCGGTCGGCACCGGGGTGGGATCAACGCCGTCGAGCATTTCCAAGGAGGCCGTCTCCACCAAAGCCCGCACCAGCACCGCGATCAGCGCCGCGTCCTCTGCGCGGAGGCAGACGTCGGCGACCCGGACCTCTACGGTGGGCTGGTTCCTGGCGATCCGGGCATCGAAGTAGATCATCCCCTCATCCAGGACTACACCGGTATCAAGCAAGCGCTGCACCACGCGTCGATAAGCCGTGAGCGAGCCAAAAAGCGATGACGGCCCGGACGTGGGCCACCGGTTCCATGCCTGCGTGCGGTAGCTGTCGAACCCGGTCGGAAGCCCGCGCCAGTAGGGCGAATTGGCCGAGAGCGCGGTGAGTACCGCGAGTTTGTCCCGGATGTGGTCCAGCACCACCACGCCTTCCTCCGGGGACTCCACTGAAGTGTGAACGTGGAACCCGCACGTCAACTGCTCGGTGGCGATGATGCCGAAGTGGTCCAGCATCGCGGCGTACCGGGGATCCGGGGTGGTGTGCGTGTTCGAGGCCAATGGTGAAGTGGCGATCGCTGCAACCCTTGCACCGTGCCGCCGGGCAGCTTCATCGGCCATGGCGCGGCCCCGGCGAATCTGCTGCAGGAGTTCGGCATAGCTGTGACACGGCCGCGTTTGGGTTTCGATTTGCTCCAGCTTGAGCTCCTGGCTCAGTCCGGTCTCCGTGGCAGGTTCCTCGTAGCCGGCCAGAAGCGCGTCCGCGAGAGCCAAGGGCATGCCCGTCACCGGATCAACGATGAGCAGTTCTTCCTCGACCCCGAAAGTCCGCATGCTCCATTCTGCGTCACGGGTGGCCTTCAGAACACAGGGTGGGACTGGCAGTTTGGCCTGCGGCAAACAGATTCTGCTGGATCATCGCCCTTGGAAACGGAGAGGACCCGCGGATTAGCCGGCCAAGCAAGCTGGCCGGGGCCGATGATCCAGCAGATTTGTCCACATAGGCGAAGTTTCCGGGCTGGGGAGGGACCAGTCCGTGGCTGACTGAAGGCATGAACGCATTCGAATTCTTGTCGTCAGTAGGTGGAGTAGCCAAGGTAGGGCTGCTTAAGGCCCACGGGCACACCCCGGCGGACCTAAGGAAGCTCGAGGGGGCCTATCAACCGCGGCACGGCATATGGGCTCTGCCCTCCGCAGATACGGAGTTTGTCTCTGCCCTCGTAAACAACGGACTTCTGACATGCGCAAGCGCAGCTGTCCGCTATGGCCTCTGGCTTAAAGACAAACCGGGAAGACTGCATCTGGCAACCAAGCACAACAGAGGCCGGGGGTTTATCCGGCACGGAGGTCTCAGGCTGGGCTCGGAGTCCTACGTTCCAGTTGCCTCGGTGGAAGACACTGTCATTCACGCTCTCACGTGCCTGCCGGACGTTGACGCCATTGCCGTGGCCCAGTCCGCTATGAAAAACCGTGGAGTTCCCCGTGACGTCCTGGAGGGCGAGCTGCGGGCCAACTACTTCGGGAATGCGAGGAAACGACTGCGCCAGGCCGACGGTTTGTCTGAATCCGTCCCGGAGATCAGTGCCCGCCTGCTTTTTGAGGCGGCGGGACTCTCCTTTGAACGGCAGGTCCAAATCCCAGGAGTGGGCCGGGTGGACACCCTGATTGACGGCTGGCTGATTGTGGAGGTCAATGGCTATCAGTTCCACAGTTCACGGGAGGCCTGGAGAAAGGACATGGGCAGGTTGAACGCGGCGCAGGCAATGGGTTACCGCGTCCTGAGCTTCTCCCCCGAGCAAATCTGGAACTCGCCGGAGCTGGTCTTGGGCCAGATCCGGGCGTGCCTTGGGCTCGGAAGGCCGCGGGATGGGCGATGACAGAGTATTTGCTGGATCATCGCCCGAAGCAGCAGCCGGAAGGCCCGAAGTTCCGGGCTTTTCCGTTGCTGCGAGCTCCGATGATCCAGCAAAAATACGTCAGCATCAGTCCTGGAAGTACTCCACCTTCGCGCCGATGGTGTTCAGCCGCTCGGCCAGGTCCTCGTAACCTCGCTCAATCACGTAGATGTTGCGCAGCTCGGAAGTACCCCTGGCCGCAAGCATCGCCAGGAGAAGGCAGGCGGCGGGGCGCAGGGCCGGAGGGCAACCAACTTCTGCCGCACGCCACTTCGTTGGTCCGTTGACGTAGATCCGGTGCGGGTCCAGGAGCTGAACCTGGGCGCCGAGTTTGTTGAGTTCTGTCAGGTAGATGGCCCGGTTTTCGTAGACCCAGTCATGGATCATGGTCTGTCCTTCGGCGTTGCCGGCAATCACGGCGAAGAAGGGCAGGTTGTCGATGTTCAGGCCCGGGAACGGCATGGGGTGGATCTTGTCCTGCGGCGCATGCAGCTCCGAGGGCTTGGTTGTCACGTCCACCAGGCGAGTGCGGCCGTTGCGGGCCATGTATTCGCCGGAGATCTCGAGCTTCTGGCCCATCTGCTCCAGCGTAGCTAGTTCGATCTCCATGAACTCGATGGGAACCCGGCGGATGGTGACTTCCGAGTTGGTCACGATTCCGGCAGTGATCAGGCTCATGGCTTCGATGGGATCTTCGGACGGGAAGTATTCAATGTCCACGTCGATGGCCGGCCGCCCGGTGATCTTCAACGTGGTGGTGCCCACACCCTGGATATCCACGCCAAGGCCCTGCAGATAGAAGCAGAGGTCCTGGACCATGTAGTTGGGGCTGGCGTTGCGGATGACCGTGGTGCCTTCGCGGTGCGCGGCTGCCATGATGGCGTTCTCCGTGACGGTGTCGCCGCGTTCGGTCAGCACGAACGAACGGTGGTGTCCGTCGGCGGCGGGCGCCGTGACGGAGTAGAAACCGGACTTCGCCTCAACCTCGAGGCCGAACTGGCGCAGCGCCTGCATGTGGGGCTCAACGGTGCGGGTTCCGAGATCGCATCCGCCGGCGTAGGGAAGAAGGTATTCACTGGTCTCGTCAAGGAGCGGTCCCAGCAGCATGATCACGCTGCGGGTCCGGCGGGCGGCGTCCACATCCATTGATTCGAGGTCAAGGACCTCGGGCCTGCGGATGCGCAGATCGCTTCCGTTAAGCCAGGTGCATTCCACGCCGATGGACGTCAGCACTTCGACGATCCTGTTGACCTCTTCGATACGTGCCAGGCGGCGCAGCGTGGTGGTGCCGCGGTTGATCAGGCTCGCGCACAGCAGGGCCACACCGGCGTTCTTGCTGCTGTTGACGTCCACCTCTCCGGAGAGCGTACGGCCGCCTTCCACCCGCAGGTGGGTCATTTGGGGTTTGCCCACCTTGACGATGGAACGGCCGAAGATCGCTTCGAGGCGTTCAATCATTCGGAGGCTCAGGTTCTGCTTGCCCTGTTCCATCCGGGCAATGGCGCTCTGGCTGGTTCCCAGCTCAGTAGCCAGCTGCCCCTGCGTCCAGCCCTTTTCGCCGCGGGCGTTGCGGAGCAGGAGGCCTACGTGTTCTGCGGTCGGTTGCGTCATAACCAAGAAATATCACAAGTGAGTTAGAAGTAGCTAGCAAAACACCGTTTTGGCGGCAAACGTCACACCCTACCCGTATTGTGCGATATATAGCCCGACGGCGGCACTCGCCTCATCGGGGCCGCTCACTGCGGCGGTGGGTTCAGTTCCCTATGCCCGCCAGTACCCCAAAGCGTCAATCCGATGCTTATCCACCCCGAGTTCCTTCTTCAGGTGCTTCACGATGGCACGGGTGCTGGATGCCTCGCATGCGACCCAGAAGAAGTCATCCGTCGCTGACACGGCCTGTGGCGCCAGCCCCGCGCAGACTTCCTCAACCAGTGAGGCGCCGTCGCGTTTGCGCGGAATCCAGGTGACGACGTCGTCGCCGGACGTCCGTACGGCAAGCGTGGTGTCGGCGTCGTGCTGGTATTCGAGCCAGGCGGTGACAGGCGTGCCGTGCGGTCCCCGCGCGTCCAGGAGCGAGTTGATGGCCGGAAGTGAGGCAGGATCGCCGACCACCCAGATGCGGCGCGGCGCGGGCTGCGGGAACGCGAAGGAGCTGCCTTGGACTGTGGCGTCGATGGTGTCGCCGGCCTGGACGGTGCGGGCCCAATCAGCTGCCACCCCGCGGTGCATGGCGAAGTCCATGCTGAACGTGCCAGCCTCCGGATCCGCATTGACCAGGGTGTAGGCGCGCTGGTGGGCCTTGCCGGAGTCCTTGAACCAGAGGCGGATCCACATGGTCGGGTGCAGGCCGCTGGCCTTGAGGAGCCCGCCGTCGCGCACGTGCACGCGAAGGAAGTCGGGGGTGATTTCTTCCCGGGCGGTGACCTGCAGGGTGAAATCCTTGGCGCCCATGACTTTCAAGACGACACCTTCCCAATTGCGCTTCAAGCAGCACTCCTTCACGAATGGCCCACGATTTGTGCCCGGGGCCAAAGCCATTTATCTTGAACTTAAGTAAGCCTAACCTAAGCTCGAAAGCGGCCTGACATCATGACGCCTGCCCCGACGCAACAATCCGCCCCGGCAGGCGGCACCGGAACCTACCGCGACACCTGGGGAATCCCGCACCTGTGGGCTGACTCCGCGGACGAACTCGCCTTCCTCCAAGGCCGGAACGCCGCGACGGACCGGTCCTGGCAGATCGAACTGGAGCGCTGGCGTTCAGAAGGCCGAGTCGCCGAAGTGCTGGGGCCCGACGCCGTGGTCTGGGACCGGTTCGCCCGGCAGGCCCGGCTCAATGACACCGCGCGCCGCTGCTTCGACAAACTCCCCCACGAAACGCAACGCTGGTGCGGACAGTACGTTGCCGGCATCAACCAGGCCCTCGCCGACGGCCTTCGTGGCGGTCCCGAGTTCGACGAAGCCCGCTGCGCCCCTGAGCCTTGGCTTCCGTGGACACCGCTGGGAGTCTTCCTGGTGCACCACATCCTCTTCTCCACCTTTCCCAACAAGTTGTTCCGCGCCCACGTCGCGCGGACGCTCGGGGAAGATGCAGTGGACCTGTTCAGCATCGAAGCTCCAGTCTGGTCCGGCAGCAACGCCTGGGCCGCCCACGGTTCCACGACTGCGAGCGGCCTGCCCTTGATCGCCGGAGACCCGCACCGCCTTATGGAACTGCCCGGCGTGTACCAGCAGGTGCGGCTGGCCTGCCCCGAATTCGACGTCGTGGGCTTCGCATTCCCCGGAGTTCCGGGCCTGCCCCACTTCGCCCACACAGGCCACACCGCCTGGGCCGTCACGAATGCCATGGCCGACTACCAGGACCTCTACGTGGAGGAACTCCGCCGGATCACCGACAGCAATGGCGAACGCATCGAGGCGCACGGAGCGGAAGGTTGGGAACCCGCCGTCGTCAGTACCGAGACCATAAGCGTCCGCGGTGGCGACGCGGTGACCGTTGAGGTGATCGAGACTGCCCGCGGCCCCGTCATTTCGGAAATGCCCGACGGCGGTGCGCTGAGCCTGCGTTTTCCCGCGCGGGTTGAGGGGCGGCTGGGTTTTGAGGCCCTCCTGCCGCTGTTGAGGAGCCGGAGCGTCGCTGACGTTGAAGCTGCATTCGATGCCTGGGTGGAGCCCGTCAACAGTGTGGTGGCGGCGGATTCATCCGGGGCCGTGAGGCATTTCGTCGCCGGACTGGTTCCGCAGCGCAACCCGGCGAACCGTCGGCTGCCCACACCGGCCTTGTCACCACGCCATGCCTGGGAAGGACCTTATGTTGCGCTGCCCCGCACCGAGGTGCGGCAGTTTGCCGTCAGCGCGAACGACCGGGCAGCCGGTGGTGGGGACGCCGTGGCTATGGAATTCGCCCCCTCATACCGGGCGCTGCGCATCCAACAATTGCTGGAGTCCGCGCCGGCAGGGACGCTGTCCGGCGACTACATGCAGGGAATCCATACCGACACGTTGCTCGGTCCGTGGCCGTTCTTCCGGAAGATCCTGGCTGCACTGGAGACAACCGGGCTGTCCGACGAGGCCAGGAAACTACGATCACAGTTGTTGGCGTGGGATGGCCGGATGGACGCCGGCAGCCATCCCGCGGCCGTTTTCGCTGCCTGGCGCGGTGCATTGGTCCAGCGCCTCGGACGGCACGCCGCTCTTGCTCCCCTGAACACCCCGAGCGGCTATTCCCCCTTGTTTGGCCCGTGGTTGTCCGTGGCATCGCGCATCGGCTTCGCACTGGAGACCCTGCTGGCCCGCGGCTCCGAACGTGGCATCGCCGTCTCCGTGGAGGCAGCGGCGGCGTTGGAAGCCACGGCATTGGAAGAAGCATTGCTGGACGGCGGGTCCTGGGGTGACCGGCACACGCTGCTGGCAATCCATGTGCTCCCCGAAACCCTTGCCGCTGCGGCGCCCACGGCCGCCCTCAGTGGAGACACCGGCTGCGTGCTGAGCACCGAAAGCCTCCCTGGAGTGGACGACCGAAGCTTCCGCGGACCTGTGGCCCGTTACGTCTGGGACCTGGACTGCCGGGAGAACAGCCGGTGGATTGTGCCTTTCGGCGCCGCCGGGTCGCCCGGCCACAGCCACTTCGCGGACCAGCTCCCGCTCTGGAGCGAAGGCCGGATGGTCCCTGTAACCACGGACTGGTCCGCCCTGGCCAAAGACCCGAACTGACACCAGACACCCGCCTACCGAAGGAACACATGAGCACCGCCACCCAGGACTTCTCCGTCCGCACCACCGTCTACTCCGAGAACCTCGAAGGCTGGGGTGAATTGCGCCTTGTCCCCTTGATCCCTGGCGAAGACATCGGGCTCATCTTCGAATGGGTCAAGCAACCCCGCGCCAGGTTCTGGGGCATGACGGAGAAGTCCCAAGAGGAAGTGCTGGAAATCTACGGGTTCCTTGACTCACTGGACACGCACCACGCTTTCCTGGCCCTCCTCGACGGCGAGCCGCTGGCCCTGTTCCAGACATACGAACCACTGCACGATCCCGTGGGCGAGGCCTACCCCGCCCGCGAGGCGGACATCGGGATGCATCTGCTGCTGGCACCGGCAACGCGCCCCATTCCGCACTTCACCCCCAGGCTCGGCACCTCCCTTATCAGGTACATGTTCTCGCTCCCGGGCAAGGACCGGATCATCGTGGAGCCAGACTCACGCAACGCCAAAGCCCTGCGCCGGCTTGAAGCGACGTGCTTCGAACTCGGCCCGATCATCCAGCTCGAGGAGAAGGAGGCCCAGCTCGGCTTCCTCACCCGCGCAGATTTCGACGAAATCCAGGAGCTACCGGCCCGCTAACGCCACACGAAGCTCCACGTTCCGGCGCCCAAAGCCGTGAGGACGGCGCCTCCGGCTATGGCCACGCCGCCAAGTACCACCCAGACGTCCATCAGCGAGTACGTGGACTCACGCGCCCACGTCCGTTGTCCCCCGCCGAAACCGCGGGCTTCCATGGTCACGGCCAACCGCGAAGCCCGCCGGACGGCTTGGACCAGTAGCCCGAAACTCTGTCCGAGCGTGGCCTTGAGGCGCTGGATCGGGCTTCCCTGCGAGCCGACACCGCGGGCGCGCCGGGCCATGCCGATGGTCTGCCACTCCTCCGCCATGAGGCCCACCAGCCGCATGGCGGCAAGGGAACCGAGGACAAATCGGTGCGGCAGCTTTGCCTTCTGCGCAAGTGCATCCGCCAGGTCCGTCGGGTCGGTGCAGGACATCAGCAGGATCGCGGGGAGGGCGATCGCCAAACCGCGCAGCATGAAGCCGAGCCCCAGCTCAAGGGAACCTTCGCTGATGGACCAGAGTCCGACGTCGAGCAGTACTGCGCCGCTGTCGGCGGCGACAATCGCGGTACTCCAGCCGCCGATCGCCGCCGCAATGATCAGCGGCCAGGCGCGCTGCCAGAGAAGGCGGAGTGTGAGGCCGGCCAAGGGGAAGAGTGCCAATTCCGCGATGAGAGCCGTGGACGCGGAAACCCAGTCGATGGACAGGGCCAGCACCAGGGAGATAAGGAAGACGGCCACGAACTTCGCCAACGGGTTTGCCCTGGTCAGGAGCGCGTGGTTGCCGCGCAGGTTCAATGTGTCCCTCATGCCGCACCCGCTTCCTGAGGCGCCGTCTCACCTTGGGACACCGGCCCGAGCCGCAGTTCCGTCCCGCCCAGTACGGCACTGAATTCCTGGTCGTGGGTCACGGAAACCACGGCGGTACCGGCGTCCAGCAACTCCGAGAGGAACGAGGCCAGCTCGGCCCAGGTGTTGGCGTCCTGTCCGAAGGTGGGCTCATCGAGGACGAGTACCTTCGGGTGCGCCGCCAACACCGTAGCCACTGAAAGCCTGCGTTTCTCACCGCCGGACAGTGTATAGGGATTGGCATCCACCAGATGTGAGAGCCTCAGCCGCTCCACCAATTCGTCCACGCGTTCCCCGCCGTGGCCCAGGTGCCTGGGGCCGAACATGAGCTCATCCAGGACCTTGCCCGTGACGAACTGGTGCTCCGGCTCCTGGAAGACCGTGCCGATCCTGGAGATGAGCTGATCGGCCTTCCATTTGTACGGGTCGATGCCCGCTCCCTCCGAAAGCCCGACGCCGGCGCTCACCATGCCGTCCACCGGCGCCAGAAGGCCGGCCAACGTCAGCGCAAAAGTGGACTTACCGGCACCATTGGGCCCGGTAATGGTCAACGCCTGGCCAGCACGGACCTGGGCGGTGATGTCCCTCTGCACCGGAACCGGAGGGATGGTTCGGAAGCGCTTCCGCCTGGGCTTTTCCCGGGACACGGCCAGGTCCTGCGCTGCGAGGAGGAGTTCGTTTGTCCCGGACGTCCGGGCACGCGCCCTTGTGGCGGGAACGTAGCCGGGAACCCATACGCCCGCCGTCATCAGCATGGAGCGCGCCTGGGTGAGGACCTGCTCCGGCGGACCATCCAGGAGGACTCCCGGGGTGCCTGATTGCGGGCCTGCGGTACCGGGCTGCAGGACCACGATCCTGTCCACCAGGTCCTTCCACACGGACACCCTGTGCTCCACCACCACCAGCGTGGCGCCGGTCTTGTCCAGGCAGCGGGCCACGGCGTCACGGACCTCGAGGACCCCTGCAGGATCGAGGTTGGCCGTGGGTTCGTCCAGCAGGATCAAGCCTGGCCGCATCGCCAAAATGCCGGCCAGCGCGAGGCGCTGCTTCTGTCCCCCGGAAAGTGCCGCCGTCGGGTGGTCCAATGCCAAACCGCCGCCTGATGCGGTACGCAAGCCGACGTCGTCGAGCGCTTCATGCACCCGGGACCAGATCTCCTCGCGCGGCACGGCAAGGTTCTCCGCGCCGAAGGCAACGTCGTCGCCCACCCGGGAGAGAACCACCTGCGTTTCGGGATCCTGCTGCATCAGCCCGGCGCGGCCACGCTGCTCGCGGGAAGTGACTCCGTCGATCAGCAGCGAACCGGTCTCATCAGAGTCGTCTTCCTCGTCACCCAGCACCCCGGCGAGGGCGTGCAGGAGCGTGGACTTGCCGGCCCCCGAAGGGCCCAGCAACAGGACGCGTTCCCCCGGTTCAATGCGGAGGTCAAGGCCCTGGATGGCAGGCTGGGCCCGGCCGGCATGCCGCCATCCCCACCCCTCGGCGGAGATGGCGGCAGGCCGGACCGTGCCGCTGTGTGTGGCAGACATCAGTTGAAGACTGGCTCCGAAGCGGCCTTCCGCGACGCGAAGGAACTCAGGACACCCGTCGTGGCCAGACCGCGGGTGGCGATCCAGGACAGGCCGCCGGCGATCACTGCACCGGAGATGGTGGTGAAGGTGATGTACGTCAGTTTGTCGATGGCCTCGTAGGCGATATTCCAGCCCCAGGGCAGGAAGGAGTCGTTCAGACCGCAGAAGAGGCCCGCGCCTGCGCCCGCAAGGAGTGCCGTGGGCAGGTTGAACTTCTTGTAGCGGAACGCGGCGAAGATGAGCTCGGCGCCAAGGCCTTGGAGGATGCCGGAGATGAGCACCGTGGTGCCGTACTGCGAACCCATGATGAGCTCACCCGTGGCTGCGACGGCCTCGCAGAAAAGAGCCGCACCCGGCTTTCGGATAATGAGCATGCCCAGGACTGCGGGGATCATCCAGCCACCGGCGATCAGGCCGGTAAGGGGCGGGTACGCCGCATTCATGGGGATGGATACCAGTGCCGCGCCCTGGGACCAGGCCCAGAAGATCACGCCGCCGGCGATGGCGATGAGGGCCGCCACCACGATGTCTACAACACGCCAGCTATAACTGGTCTTCTTCACGTTTACCGTGGTCATTTTTCTGCCTCCTGAGGTTACAGGAGGGGAAAGTGCTCCCCGGAATCCGCCTGGCTTGCGCCGTCCGGCTCCGGACACTCTGAGAAGCTCGACTCCCTTGCGCCGGTACTAACCGGATCAGGTTCGAGGGTCTGCGGCTGTCCGCACTCTCAGCGCCCTCGCGTCTCCTGCATCGCTGCAAGGTCCGACGGCGGCGCTCCCCTGTCGTTATCAAATCTGCCCTGATGGGCGGGTTCAGTTTACACCTCCGCGTACGGCCGGCTCTGGGCCGCGGTCACAATCCTGTTGCGAGGCCCACTCTGCACCCCATCCCCGCGCCTAAACACGCACACCAGGCCCCACAACAAACGAGGGTGCGTTGCGAGGCCCACTCTGCGCCCTATCCCCGCGCCTAAACACGCACACCAGGCCCCACAACAAACGAGGGTGCGTTGCGAGGCCCACTCTGCACCCCATCCCCGCACCTAAACACGCACAGCAGGCCCCACAACGCACCTGCAAGAATGGCCTGATGACGGATCTTCCAGGCTCCCACGCACCCGTGGCCGAGCCACGCCTCGCTGCCAGCGTGATTCTGCTCCGCGACGCCCCCTCGGGGCTTGAGACATTTGTCCAGCACAGAGTCAGCACCATGGACTTCGCGGCAGGAATGGTGGTCTTTCCGGGCGGCCGGGTGGACGCTGTGGATCAGTCCGGCTGGGACTACCCCGGGGAACTGCTGCGCAGCCACGCGTTGTCCTGGGCGCAGAGTTCGATTTCCGCGGACACAGCGTTGGCGGAGAGGAACGCGGGAATGGTGCTCACGGCAGCAATCCGCGAAGTCCAGGAAGAAGCCGGGCTGGGCATCGAGCCCGGAGACCTGCGCCCCTGGGCCAACTGGATCACGCCCATAGACATGCCCAAGCGCTTCGACACCTACTTCTATGTGGCCAAGCCGGCACCGGAAGCGCAGCCCCGGCATCAAACCACGGAGGCTTGGCAGTCGCTGTGGATGCCGGTGTCCGGAATCCTGGAAGCGGAAGCCGCAGGGCAGTTGAACCTGATGCCACCCACCTACTATCTGCTGAAGGAAATCGCTGTCCTCGATTCCGTAGGGGCAGTGTGGTCCGCCGAGCACCCGGTCGTCCCGGTTCTGGCTCCGGTCGGGTCCTTGGCAGCGTTTCTCAAGGAGCGGGAAAACCGCGGGTAGCCGTGCCGTGCAGCTAGGCTGGTGGCATGAACCTCTTTTTCAAGCTGCTGGGCGCCGGGGTAAGCCTCGGTGCAGGCTTTGTCGGTACCAAACTCGTCAACAAAGGCTGGGAAAAGGCCACGGGCAACAAGCCGCCCACAGGCAACGATGACATGGAGACGAGCCTCCGCTCGGCTCTGACCTTCGCGCTGATTTCCGCTTTCGTGAGCACGCTGATCCAGGTCCTTGCCAGCCGCGGCACCCAGCGGGCGATTGCCCGCTTCGCGAAGTCGCAGGACATCGTCTAAGCATCACCCAACAAGCAACGCGGGGTCACTTATGGCCCATCCCCATGGGGGTAATGGGCCATAAGTGACCCCGCGTTGCTTTAAGGTTCCGCGTTGCTTTAAGGTTCGGAGGGCTCCTGGCCGGCGGCGGCCCTTTGGACCACGGCTTCGAGTTCGTCCTTGGTGAGCTTCTCGCGGTGCCCGTGTTTGGTCCGGTACGCGGAGCGCCCCACCATGTGGGCGGACACCGGCGCGGTGAGAAGTTGGAAAATCCACGCCACCAGCAGGACGGGCCACACCCACCAAGTACGCATCTGCAGGCCGATCGCTGCGAGCATCAGGAACAAGCCCAACACCTGCGGCTTGGTGGCTGCGTGCATGCGGCTCATGAGGTCCGGGAACCTCAGCAAGCCGATCGCGGCACCCAGGGACATCAGCGCGCCCACTATGAGGAACACTGCGGTCACCATGTCGATGACCAAGTCCACTCCGGTGGCGTCAGGACTCATTGCTTTGCTCCCTTCGCTCGGCCACGAACCGGGCAACCGTCACGGAGCCGATGAAACCGATCACCGCGAGGGCCACCAGCAGCATCAGGTTGTTGAGGTGTTGGTTCACGGCCATGTCGATGGCGAGGGCAGCACCAAGGATGGCCAGCAGGACATCGGAAGCAAGGACGCGGTCAAGCAAAGATGGGCCAATCGCGATGCGCACGATCGCACCTGCAGCGGCGAGGCTGAGGATCACCGCCGTGGCCACCAGAACAAATTCCTTCACAGCGTTGCCCCTTCCATGCCGGGCCGGGCTTCTGCCTTCAGGGCCTCGACTTCTTCCCGCGTTCCCATGATGCGGATCAGCCCTGCCTCAATGTTCTGCGTCTCCCGGCGGATCTTGTCGATGTCCGCTTCTTCGTAGATGTTCAGCGCGTGCAAATAGAGCGTGGAGGTGGAGCGGTCCACCTCCACCACCAGCGAGCCGGGGATCAGCGAGATGACATGCCCTGTAGCCGTCACCATGAGGTCCGAGTGGCTTCGCAACGGAACAGCGACGACGGCGCTGCGCACCTTGGGTCCCTTGACCACCGCCAGGTACAGCACCAGGAAGCTCGCTGCCACCACTTTCGCGACGAACATCAGGGCGAACGGAACAGCACGCAGGACATTGAACCTGCCGCTGAGCTCCACAGGCGGGAGGTAGAAGACTTTGGCCACCAGCACGGCGATCAACGCGCCAAAAAGCAGGTTGCCCGGACTGAAGTCACGCCACAGCGCACCCCATACGATGACCAGCCAGATGAGCAGCGGCAGTTCCGTGCGGAACGAGATCGGCTTGCGGCTCATTTCGTACCGCCATTCTGCGCCAGCGGGGGCACCTCGACAGAGTCACCCAGTACCGAGTGGATGTAGGCCGAGCGGTCCAGCATGATCTCCGCGGAACCGTCCGCGACCTGGAAGAGCGGACCGGCGAACACCGTCAGCGCCACCCCGAACACCACCAGTGCCGCAGTGGAACCCACCATGGTCCGCGGCAGCACTCCGACGTTGCCGGGGGTCATCAACACGGGATCCGGATATTCGGCATCCTCGGGTTTGCGCCAGAACGCCCTGTTCCACACACGGGCTATTGCCAGCAACGTCAGCAGGCTGGTGACCACGCCGCCCACTACCAGCACGATCGCCAGTGGGGTTCCGAGCTCCACGCCGGCCTGCAGAAGACCCAGCTTCCCAAGGAAGCCTGAGAACGGAGGAATGCCCGCCAGGTTCATGGCCGGTACGAAGAACAGCAACGCCAGCAACGGCGACAGCTTGGCCAGGCCGCCCAAGCGGTCAATGGAGGAGCTGCCACCCCGGCGTTCTATGAGTCCGGTGACCAGGAACAAGCTGGTCTGCACGGTGATGTGGTGGGCAACGTAGAACACTGCCGCACCCAGGCCCGCTACGGAGCTCATGGCCAGCCCGAACACCATGTACCCGATGTGGCTGACCAGCGTGAAGGACAGCAGACGTTTGATGTCGCTCTGGGCAAGGGCACCCAGAATACCGACAACCATGGTTAGTAGCGCCACCACCATCAGGGGAACGTTGAGGGTATCCCCGGGGAACAAAAGGGTCTCCGTCCGCACCATGGCGTAGACGCCCACTTTGGTCAGCAACCCGGCGAACACCGCAGTGACCGGGGCCGGTGCCGTGGGATAGGAGTCAGGAAGCCAGAAGGACAGGGGGAACACGGCGGCCTTGATCCCAAAGGCGACCAGGAGCATCACATGCAGCAGGTTCTGCGTACCTTGGTCCAGCTCTGCCAGCTTGATGGCCAGATCCGCCATGGTGATGGTGCCGGTGGCCCCGTAAATCATGGCGATGGCGATAAGGAACAGGACAGATGACACTACGGAGACCACCACATACGTGACGCCGGCACGGATACGCGGACCCGTCCCGCCGAGGGTCATGAGCACGTAGCTTGCTGTCAGCAGGATCTCGAAGCCGACGTAGAGGTTGAAAAGGTCCCCGGTAAGGAAGGCGTTGGAGACTCCCGCCACCAGGATCAGGTACGTGGGGTGGAAGATCGACACGGGAGCTTCGTGGTCGCCGTCGGCCATGCCCTGGCCGGTGGCGTAGACCAGAACCGCCAGGCTCACCACTGTGGACACCACCAGCATGAGCGAGGAGAACTGGTCCACCACCAGGACCACACCCCATGGCGGCAGCCAACCGCCCAGGGTGACGGAGGTTGTGCCCCCGGACCAGACAGAGAAGAGCAGGAGGCATTCCAGCAGCAACGTGGTGCTGAGGATGCCGATGCTGACCAACCGTTGGGCGCTCTGGTGCCGGATCAGGAGGAACGCCAGCGCGGCGCCCAGGATGGGGAGGAGGACAGCCAGCGGCGACAGGTTTGCGAGGTTCACGCGCTGCCTCCTTCCTGCGTTGATGAAGTGTTGGGGGTTTCTGTGGCTTCCGGGTGGTTCCTGTCCGAGGTGCTGGACGGGGTGACCGCGAACTCCGAGGTTTCCAAGGGCACGATTGCGTCGTCCTCGGCGTCGAAGCTGGGGGTCTTTGCCACGCGGACGTCTTCAAGGTCGTCCTGGATTTCGTCCTGGCGGGCCAGGACCCAGGTGCGGTAGATGATGCCGAGCATGAATGCCGTGACCGCGAACGAAATGACAATCGAGGTCAGGATCAGTGCCTGCGGAAGCGGATCACTGTAGGAATCCGGATTGGTTTCCTTGGTGAAGAAGGGCGCCAGGCCGGCATACCCTCCGGTGCTCAGGATCAGGATGTTGGTGGCGTTGGCCAACAGCATCAGCCCGAGCAGCACGCGGGTGAGGCTGCGTTCCAGGATCAGGTAGATTCCGCAGGCGTACAAGACGCCCATGACGATCAGCAGGGTCAGGTTGATGCTCATGCCGTACCTTTCCCGGACGCGACGGATTGGGCAGCTTCCTGGGCCAGCCCGGCTTCCTGCGACACCCCGGCCTGCTCGGCTGCCTCTTCCTCGGTGAGGGGCGCGCCCTTGCCTTCAAAATGTTCGTCGATCTCGGCACCAAGGCTGCGGAGGACGTCCAACGCCAATCCCACCACCACGATGTACACGCCGATATCGAAAATGGTGGACGTGACGAACTTGACGTCTCCGAAGACGGGCAGCCAGAACTCGATGATCGCGCTCTGGAAGACCTGTCCGCCCAGGAACAACGGGACAAAACCGGACGCTGCCGCCGTCGCAAGTCCCGTTCCCAAAAGTGTTCCGGCGCTGACTGTCGCAGCTTCGCTCAACTCGAACCGTCCGCCGGCCAGGTAGCGGATGGTCAGTGCGAGCCCGGCGGTCAGGCCGCCGGCGAACCCGCCGCCCGGCAGGTTGTGTCCTGCGAGGAGGAGGTAGATCGAGAAGACAATCATCGAGTGGAAGATGAGCCTGGTGACGACTTCGAAAATGATCGAACGCCGCTCGGGGGCCAGGGTACGGCCCGCCACGAGCCAGGCGTCGCGGGTAACATCCGTGAACTTCTTGGCGACGGTGAGCGTGGCGCCGGCCCGGGAATCACGTTCGACGCCGGTACGGCGCCCCACGCTGCCTTCCGGTACGGCCTCGGAGGTCTTGATGCGGTCACCGCGGCTCCGGACAAAGATCAAGCTCGCCACACCCGTGGCGGCGATCGCCAAGACCGAGATTTCGCCGAAGGTATCCCAGGCGCGGATGTCCACGAGGGTCACGTTGACCACGTTCAGCCCGCCGCCGCCTTCGTAGGCCAGGCGCGGGAAGTCCAGGGAAACCGGAGTAGCAACGCGGGCCCCCATCGCGTAGATGGCAACGAAGATCATGGTGATGCCGAAAGCCGCACCGATGATCACGCGGATCACCCTGAGCCGGCCGCCTGTCCTGTCACGCAATTCCGCAGGAAGGCTCCGCATCGCGAGCACGAAGGCCACCAGCACGATGGTCTCCACCAGCATCTGCGTCAAAGCCAGATCGGGGGCACCCTGAAGGGCAAACATGAGGGCGATGCCGTAACCGGTGACCGACACCATGAGCACGGCGAGGAAGCGCTTGTTGGCCCGAACTGCGGCCAGCGCCCCCACTACGATTCCGGCTCCTGCCACCAGCTGCAGGGGTGAGTTGGGGTCGATGAAGTAGATGCCGTCAGGCAGCGGTTTGTTGGCCATGAGCATGGCAGTCAAGGGAACCGCGAAGGCGACAGTCAGGATTACCGCCAGGTAGAAGTACAGCGAACCACGTTGCGTGCGGCCCGTGACCCAGACGGCCACATCGTCCAAGGCACCAATGGTGTTTTGGTACGCGCGATCGCCATCCACCCAGTCGGGCACCAGGCCCTGGGCGCGGGCAACGAGGTTCCGTCCGTAGAACATGGCCGCACCCAGCACGAAAGTGACCGCGGTCAGGCCCAAAGCAGGCGTCAACCCGTGCCACAAAGCCAGGTGTCCGGCGTCGACGGCGTCCGGTCCGCCGGCGAACAGCGCGGCGTAAGGCTGGACCCAGGTGTCCACCGGCGCGGGCCACAGCCCGTACACGATGGTGAGCAGGCTCAGGATGGCGGGGGCGGCGAGGAAGGCGGGCTTGATCGGTTTGAACGGGGTGGGCTCCACGCCGGGCTTGACGGCGAAGGCTCCCCACATGAACCGGGCGCTGTAGGCGAAGGTGAGGATCGAGCCGATGACAAGGCCCACCAGGATCCAGATCCCCCAGGCAGGGGCGTCGTGGCCGGTTCCGTAGTGAACGAACGCTTCGAAGACCGACTCTTTCGCGACGAAACCTGCCAGCGGAGGAACACCGGCCATGGATGCGGCGGCAATCGCTGCAACCACGCCCAGGGCGCGGGACGAGCGGAAGACGCCGGAGAGCTTGCGGATGTCGCGCGTTCCGGATTGGTGGTCGATGATGCCCACCACCAGGAACAACGCAGCTTTGAACAGGCCGTGGGCCAGCAGCAGCCCCAAACCGGCCAGCGCGGCGTCGGGCCGGCCCAGCCCCACCACCATGGTCAGGAAACCGAGCTGGCTGACGGTGCCGTAAGCAAGGATGAGTTTGATGTCGGTCTGCCGCAGCGCGCGGTAGCCGCCAACAAGCATGGTAGCCAAACCAAGTCCCAGCACCACCGGCAGCCAGAATTCCGAGGCAGCAAAACCCGGAGCGAGCCTCGCGACGATGTAGATACCGGCCTTCACCATGGCCGCCGCATGCAGGTAGGCGCTGACCGGCGTCGGAGCCGCCATCGCGCCGGGGAGCCAGAAGTGGAACGGGACCAGTGCGGATTTGGTGATGGCACCCACCAGGATCAGTACGACGGCGGTGGTCACGGCGCCCTGCATGGGTCCGCTTATGAGCGTCCCGGCTTGGTCCAGAATGGCGGAAATGCGGTAGGTGCCTGCGGCCTGGCCCACGATGATCAGGCCTACGAGCATCGCCAGGCCACCAGCGGTGGTGACCATCAGCGCTTGAAGGGCTGACCGGCGGGCTGCCAAACGGGTGCGGGCGTAGCCGATGAGCAGGTAGGACAGGATGGTGGTGAGTTCCCAGAAGATGAACAGCATCAGCAGGTCATCGGAGGTCACAAGGCCAAACATGGCTCCGGCAAAGGCCAGGAGCTGGGCACCAAAACCGCCCAGTCCAGGATCCTTGTTCTTGAAATACCGGGCACAGTAAACCAGCACCAGCGAACCGACACCCAGAATCAGCAGGGACATGACCCACGCCAAGGGATCCATGCGGAAGGCGAGCTCAAGCTGCAGACTCGGAATCCACGGCAGGATTTCCTCTATGCCGCCACCGGAATATACGGGGCCGTACTGGAGGACCAACCAGACGAAAGCGGCTGCGGGGACGGCGGCCAGCACGTAGAACGCATTTCGTCCAAGTGAGCGGAAGATCAAGGGCGCCACAGTTGCCGCTGCAAAGGTGATGGCGAGAACTGTGATCACTGTTTTCTCCGCAAAGTCAGGAACGAATTGTCAAAAGTTGGAGCAGGCGGTCATACGTTGGGTTCGGTTTACCTAGTTTATCAAGGGGCCAGGACAGTTTTTGGCCACTTTCCCGCTCCGCCCGCTGTTCACCCGGGGTTGTTCACAACGCGGTCTGTCATCCGCGCGCAGCGTTCCCTGCACCTATAGCATTCACACTATGAACGCGGCCGCAGTTCCCGAAGCCTCCCACCCGACATCCGAGCTCGCCACGGGTCCCGTCGCCTCAAAAAAGGGGCAAATCCTGGCGTGGGCTTCCTGGGACTGGGGTTCGGCTGCCTTTAACGCGGTCATGACGACGTTTGTTTTCACGGTTTACCTCACGTCCAATGCGTTCGGCGGAGAAGACGCCGCATCTGCCGCTTTGGGTGCCGCGCTGGCCATTGCCGGCCTGGCCATCGCGTTACTGGCACCGGTCACCGGGCAGCGTTCCGACGCCGGGGGCAGGCGGAAACTCTGGCTTGGAGTCAACACTGCCGCGACGGCGCTGCTCACGGGACTGTGCTTCTTCGTCTTCCCGCGGCCGGAATTCCTGCTCCTGGGTGTCTGCCTGATCGCCCTGGGCAATGTGTTCTTCGAGTTTGCCGGCGTGAACTACAACGCCATGTTGGCCCAGATCTCAACACCCCGGAACATTGGCAAGGTCAGCGGCTTCGGCTGGGGCATGGGTTACCTCGGCGGAATCGTGGCGCTTCTGCTGGTCCTGCAGCTCTTTGTCCAGCCTTCCTTCGACTGGTTCGGAGCCTCCACCCAGGACTCGCTCAACATACGGTTGGTCGCCGTTTTCTCAGCCCTGTGGTTCTTTATCTTCGCCCTGCCCGTGATGTTTGCCGTCCCTGAGGTATCCGTGAAGAAGGACACCTCATCCTTGGGCTTCTTCGCCTCCTACAGATTGCTGATCCGGCGTATCGGGGCCATCTACAAGACCAGTCCGCACACCATCTACTTCCTTCTGTCCAGCGCCATCTTCCGCGACGGGCTGGCCGCCGTGTTCACCTTTGGCGGCGTCATCGCGGCGGGAACCTTTGGTTTCGAGCTCAAAGAAGTCATCTTCTTCGCCATCTTTGGCAACGTAGTGGCGGCTGTTGGCGCTGTGATCGGCGGCTTCCTGGACGACAGGATCGGCCCCAAGGCTGTCATCATCCTGTCCCTGATAGGGCTGCTGACCGCGGGAACCTTCATCCTGGTCCTCGGCAACGAAGACTATGTCTTCTTCGGCAACGCGTGGCCCGGTTCTGCAACGTTCTGGGTCTTCGGGCTTCTGCTCTGCCTTTTCGTAGGTCCCGCCCAGTCCTCTTCCAGGGCCTACCTTGCCAGGCTTGCCCCGGCTGGAGAATCGGGCGAATTGTTCGGCCTGTACGCCACAACGGGAAGGGCCGTCAGTTTCCTCGCCCCCACCCTGTTCACGCTGTGCATCACCATCGCCTCGCCCCTCGTTGCCGCCGGGGAGGCACAACGTTGGGGCATCCTCGGGATCATGGTCGTGCTCCTGGCCGGTCTCCTGGTGATCCTGCCCGTGAAGCCACCGGCCAAAGTGGAAATAGCCGTAGTACCAGAGCGTTAACTACATAGGGCCGGTTGGGCGTCAACAACGTACCGGACCGGTTCAACAGAGTTTAGGGTGGAGCTATGAACGTGGATGAGACCGAACTTCCGGGCCTTGGCATCCGGAAGGACTTCGTGACGGCCTCCGGCCGCCGTATTGGCGTGGTGGAACTGCGCGAGGGCGAAACCGAGCTTTTCGTCTCGACGTGGGATGACCCGGATACGTGCCAGGCCTCCATCCCGTTGACGGCGGATGAAGCCTCGACCTTGGGGAACCTCCTGGGCGGACAGCACATCGCCATGCGCCTGGCCGAGGCGCACCGCGAGGTCCCCGGTATCGTCACACGACAGTTTTCCATTACGGCTGATTCTCCATTCGTGAACCAGGCCATGGGCAAGGCCCAAATCCGCACACGCAGTGGCGTCTCCATCGTGGCGATCATGCGCGAAGGTGAGGTCGTCCCCTCGCCGGCGCCCGACGTCGTACTTCACACCGGTGATCTGCTCGTAGCGGTCGGCACCCAGGAAGGACTTGACTCGGCAGCCGACATCCTCCGCAACGGCTGACGGGTATGGATCCGCTCGCACTAGCCCTCATTGAACTGGGGGCCGTCGTGTTCTGCCTCGGCCTCCTGGCTCGGTTAGCGGGCAAAATCGGCATGTCCCCCATTCCCCTCTATCTCGTGGGTGGCCTGGCCTTCGGTGCCGGGGGCTTGGTCAAGCTGGATGGCATGCACGAGTTCGCGCATCTCTCAGGCGAGATGGGCGTCATCCTGCTGCTGCTTATGCTCGGCTTGGAATACACCGCCTCAGAGCTGGTGACCGGCCTTCGCCGGTCCTGGCAAGCAGGGGTCATGGACTTCGTGCTCAACTTCTTACCGGGCGCAGGCCTTGCCGTCCTGCTGGGGTGGGGTCTTGTAGGGGCCATCGTCATGGGCGGTGTCACCTACATTTCGTCTTCCGGCATCGCCGCGAAGGTCATTACCGACCTGGGCCGAATCGGTAACCGCGAAACGCCTGTGGTGCTTTCCATCCTGGTTTTCGAAGACCTCGCGATGGCCATCTACCTGCCCATTCTCACCGCCATCCTTGCCGGCGTCGGGTTCCTGGGCGGACTGCAGACGGTGGGGATTGCACTGGCAGTGGTCACGGTAGTGCTGGTGATCGCCCTCAAGCACGGGCATCGGGTCTCGCAGGCTATCCACAGCGAAAACTCCGAGGTCTTCCTGCTCAATGTCCTGGGACTCGCCCTGTTGGTGGCCGGAATCGCATCGGCCCTTCAGGTATCCGCAGCCGTGGGAGCGTTCATGTTGGGCATCGCCATATCCGGCGCTACCGCCCACAATGCCACCCGCATCCTTGAACCATTGCGCGACCTTTTCGCTGCGATCTTCTTTGTGGCGTTCGGCCTCAACACCGACCCCACCTCAATTCCCCCTGTGCTGGGCTGGGCCCTCCTCCTGGCGGTGCTGACTGCCGCCACCAAGATGCTCACGGGGATCTGGGCCGCCAAAAGGGCCGGTATCGCGATGCCCGGCCGGTTCCGTGCGGGCGCTGCGCTTATTGCCCGTGGTGAGTTCTCCATCGTCATCGCCGGCTTGGCCGTCGCCTCCGGGGCGGTTCCTGGAGAACTCGCCGCACTGGCCACGGCCTACGTCCTCATCATGGCCATCGTAGGTCCGTTGGCCGCCCGCTTCGTGGAACCCGTAGTCAAGGCCATCCGCAGAACCCCGAAAGCTCCACCCCGGACCACGGACCGCGCACCGGCGTAACGTCGCCACCCCCTCGACCCCACCGAGGGGCGACATCCCACCCCAAACCCCTCACCGAGGCGCGACATCCCACCCCAAACCCTCTGGGAAAGCCTCGAGAGCTACCTCCTCGATGCCCACCCACCCTTTATGAGAGCCTCCCGAATAAGACGGGCAACTCCGTCATAGCCGTGCTCTTGGACATGACTGGCAGTAATGACGACAGAGATCCATCCGTTTGCAGCGAGTGCCGCCTCCCTCCGTAAGTCGGATTCCTGTTGGGCGGCGCTGAGGTGATGCACGCCGTCGTAATTCACCGCAACCTTGTATTCCGGAAAGGCGAGATCCGGCCACGCAACCTCGCGGCCCCACGCATCCAAAACCACGTAACTCAACGTCGGTTCCGGCAGGAAATTGCGGCCGATGGCCAGGCGGAGACGCGTCTCCGGGGCTGAATCTGCGCCAACGCGCGCGAGTTCCAGCGCGGCCCGGGCCTTCCGGATGCCTCGTGCGCCCGCATGTCTGCCTACTTGATTCCTCAGATCCTGTATTGAGCAGAATGGAAGCCGATTGTGTCCAAAGCTTCTGGTCTGGCTGCAGATGAAATGGTCGGCCGCTGCCACCAGGTCTTCGAACGGCAACACAGCGGCGAGATCCAGCCATGTCCGGGAAGGACTCGTCAGCGGAATGCCGTCCTTGAAGGCGACATCGAACTCGCCGAGCACGATCCGATGTCCGCGAACCCCCTTTCGCTGCGGCCTGAAAGCGCCGTCCGTCCGGGTCAGATGAATCAGGAAATCCTGCTGCCGATCCCACGGCAGCGGGCACCCCCACAGCATCGCGGCCGTTTCATGGCAGCAAATCGCGCCATCGCTCACTGCTGTCAGGAGCCGCGCGGTGTGTGCGGGGTCTTGCTCCTCGCCCCAGGGAACACGGATGCCCCTGCTGGCGACCTGGAGATCGCTGTTCCAGGCACGATGATCCGGAAGGCCGGCCGCACGTTGCTCGGCCAGGGTGAACGAGCGACCTTGGAGATGGGGCGGAAGCGGCGGAGACAACCTCATCAGCCATTGTTTGCACGCCTTGGGATGCCTTGGTCTTCCCTTGGGCGGTTACCCACAGTGTGGAGGAATAGTGCCGCACTCAGCGCCCGCCGAGGAGCAAGATCTCAACCGAAAACGCCCCCCACAAAGAGCCGAAAGCTCACCCCTCGGCGCAAAAAGGGAGCCACCCAAAGAGCCGAAAGCTCACCCCTCAGCGCAACAGGGGGGCTAGATGGACGTCCGGTGGAAGTTCTGGTGGCTGCGGCTGGCGGTCGGGCCGCGCTGTCCTTGGTAGCGGTTGCCGTATTCGCCGGAGCCGTAAGGGTGCTCAGCCGAGGAAGTGAGGCGGAAGAAGCACAGCTGGCCAATCTTCATGCCCGGCCAGAGCTTGATGGGGAGCGTGGCCACGTTGGAGAGCTCCAGCGTCACGTGTCCGGAGAATCCCGGATCGATGAACCCTGCCGTCGAGTGCGTCAGCAAGCCGAGGCGCCCGAGGGAGGACTTGCCTTCCAGGCGTGCGGCAATGTCATCGGCCAGGCTGACGGTCTCGTAGGTGGAACCCAGGACGAATTCTCCAGGGTGCAGGATGAAGGGTTCGTCACCTTCCACCTCCACGAGCCTGGTCAGCTCGGGCTGCTCCTCGGCGGGATCGATGTGCGCGTATTTGTGGTTGTCGAAGAGCCGGAAGAACCGGTCGATACGCACGTCCACCGAAGACGGCTGCACCATCGCGGGATCGTACGGCTCAAGAACAATCCGTTGGGAGTCTATTTCGGCACGTATGTCGCGGTCAGAGATCAGCACGTCATCAAAAATACCCCAAATACCGAACGCATTGTCCGGACAGCCTCATGGGACTATAGTTCCCGGACAGGTAAAGCCGCGCCCGTACTTGGGGGCAACGAGCATCCGCGGGGTAATTGTGAACAAACTGGCAGCGCCTGCCGCCATTGTGCTGGCTGGCGCGCTGGCGCTTTGCATGGCCGCATCAAGCCAGATCCTGCCGGCAACGGAGGCGGTTCCCGGCGCAAGCACCACAGCATCGTCCAGTGTCCCATCCGGGTTGTCGGCACCTGAGGAAAGCCCGACGGCGGCTCCCGCACATGCAGTGGCGACCCCCGCCGTCGATGGGTCCTCCAGTTCCGCAACGCCTGCAGCGCCAGCAGCGCTGACACCTCCTCCCGCGCGGGATCCTGCCTCGGATGGCGGGCCGATCGCCGTCGATCCGGTTTTCGAAACACCGCCTCCCGTGCCGGAAATCGGACCGTCATGGGGACCGGACAATCCTTCGGATCCCAGCCCGAGCGCCTCCGGTACAACGACCCCGCCGGTCGAAACGCAGCCGACGTCGGAAGAGACGGCAGACAGTGGCGCCGCCGCAACGACGCCGACGGCCGAGGCCGCAGGGCCCTCGCCAACAGCCACGCCCTCGCCAACAGCCGCGCCGGCACCAACAGCCGCGCCGACACCAACAGCCACGCCAACGCCAACACCATCGTCAACGCCAACGCAAACCCCCTCGGCCGATCCGGGCGCGACCCCCGTCACCGACTCCCCCAGCCCGTTCCCCGGCAAGGCTCCGGGCCACGACCCCAATCTCCAAGACGGCGCTTTGGCGCTCCTCCCCGACAACAACAGCGCAGCGATCCTCACGGTGTTCAATGCGATCAACAGCTACCGCGCATCGCTAGGCCTCGCTCCGGTGAAGTACCACGCCACGGTTGCCAACCTGGCGCAGGAGTGGTCAAACAACATCGCTACCCGTGAGGTGATCCAGCACCGGCCCAATTTCTGGACGGACCCGCGGGCGATGAATCCGAACAATGGAGCGGGGGAGGTCATTGCAGTCCGCTGGGACCGCGACGCGGCGCAACTTGTGGAGTGGTGGAAGGGCTCCCCGGGCCACGATGCTTTGCTGCGGGACCCCAGGTTCAATGTGATGGGTATCGGCATCACCTACACGGACGGCAACTGGCAGACGACGCCCAACCGGTACACGCTGTGGGGCGTGGTCAACTTCTTCGGCTACACAACGTTGCCCGCCGGAACCACCACCAGCCCGGGTGGAACGGTGACACCACCCACTGACCCTGTGGCGGTGTGCGAACCAGGGTCCAAGCACCAACCCCCAACGGTCGATTTGAGTGCCGCGGCAATCAGCAGTGCTGCCGACCTGGTGTCCATCGCCGCCGACGGTTCCGTCGTTGCGTACCCGTCCTGGGGTAACGGCAGATTTGGCCTGGGCAAGCGGATTGGTGCCGGATTCGTGGGCCTCAAGGAGCTGTTTGTGGTGGACTGGGACCGCGATGGGGTCTTCGACCTGCTCTATCAACGGCTGGACGGGGCGCTCCTGGTGTATCCGGGCCTTCAAACGGGCGGTTTCAAGGATCCGGTGGTCTTGGGCCAGGGCTGGGGAACCTTGAACATTTCGGTGGGCACGTGGTGCGCCAACAACCGGCTTCCACAGATCGTCGCCATGGACCAGGGCGGCAACCTGTATCTGTACAAGAACACGGGCTTGGCCTACATCCGCAGCCAGTCTGCGATTGGCACCGGCAACCCGTCTGTCCGGGTGACCATGGTGGATTACAACGCCGATGGCTTCCAGGACCTGCTCAGCACCGAGCCGAACGGCACCTTGCGCCTGTACCGGGGCAGCGGTCTGGGTACACCGAAGCAGGAATCACGCCCCGTAGTGGGCAGCGCGTGGACGGACTACACAGGGTTGCGGGCTTTGAGTGGCCTCATGGGACCGGGCTCAGTGGGCGTGGCGGGCCTGGACCGCAATGGCATGGTGGAGTACTGGGACCTGACCTCGGGACGCCTCACTACCCCTGTGACGATTGGCAATGGTTGGGCCGGGCTGAGGTTCGCCAGCTAGGAGCTGGATTCGATCGCGGCCTTCAGCCGTTCCAACTGGCCGACTTCAACCTCCAGGGCCTTCTGGATCATCCCGTTCATGAGCTTGCGAAGACCCTTGGGATGGTATTCAAGGGCAAAGCGCAGCCGGGTGGTATCGCCTTCGGTGCTGAGGTAGTAGCCGCCGGTTGGCCGGGCGGGTCCCGCTACGACGGCGTACCGGACTTCCGCGCCGGGGCGGGCCTCGGTGATGGTGAAATCGGCTGCGATGGGCCGGCCACCAGGTCCGGCGACGGTCTGCTGGTACAACGCACCCTTTTGGCCGCGAACGCCTGATCGAAGCGCGATGCTTCGAACGTCTGAACGCCAGAGTGAGTTGTTCATCCCGTCCATTAGGAAACCGTAAACGGTCATGGCGTCCCGACTGATCACCACTTCATTGGCTGCGAATGCCACGGAAAACCTCTCTCGGCCTACGGTTCAAATGTCGTAGCCGGGTTCCCCATACGCAGCAGCTAACAAGTTCAGAATAGTCAGCCCGGTGCGGTGACGACACACGACTTCCGAGCCTTGACCGAATGGTTACCTGCCGATTTTTTCCCGCGCACTGCTGACACGCCTTCCATGGCCGGGTAGAGTGCCAGCCGCTGGACAATTCCACTGGGGGGCGTCATGCAGGTTCAAGACCGACCGGGAACACCAAGAAACGCCCGACGCCGGGTGGCGGCTTGCGCTGCATTCCTCGCCCTGGTGCTGGCGGCCGCCCTCGCTCCCGCAGCCGCCGCGGCAGCCCCGGCCAGCGCGGCACCCACGGCTCAGGCGACCCGGTACGTTTCCGAGGCCGGAGTCACGGCCCACCGCGCCGCCGTCGTCAACGCCGCCGCCGTAAAAGCGCAGGTGCCTTCGACCGCCAATCCGCTGCCTGGCCTCGATCCCGCGGGTGATCCTGCCAACTTGTCCGTCCTTGTGAACAAGTCCCGCCCCCTGAACCCTGCCACCTA
Organism: Paenarthrobacter sp. C1; assembly: GCF_049315185.1. Taxonomy (NCBI): domain Bacteria; kingdom Bacillati; phylum Actinomycetota; class Actinomycetes; order Micrococcales; family Micrococcaceae; genus Paenarthrobacter; species Paenarthrobacter sp. C1. Next base: position 4,201,769 of record NZ_CP186052.1, read on the forward strand.
TGCCCCGGCAGATCTGGTGAATGCCCGTGGCTCGGGACAGTATCTCCGGGCCGAAGCTGCAGCGTGGCTCAACGGGCTTTTCCAGGGTGCGGCGGATGCCGGGACCGGCGGGCTGGCTGTCGTGAGTGGCTATCGTTCTTACGCCCAGCAACAACAGGTGTACTCCTCCTATGTGAACCTTTACGGCCAGGCGCAGGCGGACCTGATCTCGGCAAGGCCGGGCTACAGTGAGCACCAAACCGGCCTTGCCGTCGATGTCGGAAATGCCAACGGTTCCTGTGGGCTCAGCACCTGCTTTGGTGACACTGCCGCCGGCATGTGGGTGGCAGCGAACGCATACAAATACGGTTTCATCGTCCGGTACCCCAACGGCTACACCAACATCACCGGGTACAGCTACGAACCGTGGCACCTGCGCTACGTCGGAGTGGATCTGGCAACGGATATGAAGCGCCGTGGCTTTGCCACTTTGGAACAGTATTTCTCCGGAAACCCCAGCGTCCATGCCAGCATCACCTCGGGCGCGGACCTGGTGGCCGCGGACGCTGCCGGGCGGCTGCTTCGCTACCCCGCGCTGCCGAGCGGTGGCTACGGCGTTCCTGTACAGATTGGCTCCAACTGGACGGGGCTGAAGCAGGCGTTCGTGGTGGATTGGGATTCGGACGGCGTCTATGACCTTCTGGCGCAATGGAACAACGGCACCCTGGGCCTGTTCAAGGGATGGCCCGGCGGCGCTTTCTCGACCCAGATCGTGGTGGGCACGGGAGACTGGGACGCTATGACCATCACTGTGGGCAAGTGGTCCAGCGACCAGGGTTACCCGGGCGTCGTGGGGTATTTCCCCGACGGCGGCCTGCGCTACTACCCCAACACCTCCGGCCGGGCGTTGACTTACCGGGTGGACATCGGAACCGGCTGGGCGGGACTGGGCCTGACCATGGCCGATTGGGACGCGGACGGCGCCACCGACATCCTGGCCACCACATCCTCCGGACTTCTGCTCAGTTACCCAGGCAATGGAGTTGGCGGCTTCAAAGGTCAGCCAAGCATCATCGGCTCGGGGTGGGGAACCATGAAGGCCTTGGTGCCTGGCTTCGGCTTGTCAGGTCCAGGTACACGCAGCATTACCGCCCAGACCGTGGACGGGTACTTGGTGGACTACGGATTGGGACTCGGAGTCTGGGGTCCGCAACGCCAAGTGGGCAACGGCTGGGGCTCAATGAAGCTATTCAAATGAGGACCTGCCGGGGCACGTTCGGCCGGACGGAGTGGCTGTCCTGGGCGGCGCCGCAACTGCGCTAAGCTAGGACTCGCCCGATTGATTTCCGTCGGGCAGCGCGGGCGTAGCTCAATGGTAGAGCGCTAGCTTCCCAAGCTCGATACGCGGGTTCGATTCCCGTCGCCCGCTCAGCGAACCCCGGATCCTTCTGGATCCGGGGTTCTTTTTTCGTGACAATAAAGCCCGACGGTGGCTCCCGCCGCAGCGCGCCCGTGCGGGCGGCGCCGGGGCACCGGAACCCGGGTAGGTGTATCGTCAGGAGTCAGGAGCCATTTCGGTTCCGCTCTAGGGAGCAATCATGGGCGACAAATCACCGCGCCAAACCGCATCAAAGAAATCCAGTAAATCCATCAAGGAAAAACGTGCGGACAAGAGGGCTTCCGAGTCCTCCGCCACTGAGGCCGCAAAGCCTTCCACCGGCAACAAGAAGTGACCGCGGCCAACGGCCAGCTGAGCATAGGCGTCCTCGCTACCTCGCTGAAGCCGAACGAGCGGCGCCTCCCCATCCACCCGCAGCATTTGGAGCGCATAGCCCCGGAAGTGCGCCGGCAACTCCGTTTCGAACATGGATACGGCGAGCGTTTCGGTGTCCCGGACAGCAAGCTCGAATCGTTGGTGGGCGGACTCGGCACTCGCCAGGAACTGCTCGCCAACAGCGACGTCATCCTCCTGCCCAAGCCGCAGGCCCAGGATCTCGCTGAACTCCGCGACGGTCAGACGCTCTGGGGTTGGCCCCACTGCGTGCAGGACCGGGCCATCACTCAATTGGCCATCGACAAGAAGCTCACACTCATCGCCTTCGAGGCCATGAACCATTGGGCCGGCGATGGCGGTTTTGGCCTGCACGTTTTCCACAAGAACAACGAGCTCGCCGGGTACTGCTCGGTACTGCATGCATTGGCTTTGACCGGTTCAACCGGTGACTATGGCCGCCGGCTCAGTGCTGTGGTGATCGGTTTCGGTGCCACTGCCCGCGGTGCCGTCACGGCCCTGAATGCCCACGGCGTCCATGACGTCCAGGTTCTGACCAACCGGGGCGTTGCCGCCGTCGGGTCCCCCATCCATTCGGTGCGGATCGTGCAGTTCGACCACGACAGCAAGGCTCCGTTCCTCAGCGAGGTCATCACGGACAACGGGCGCAAGCCCTTGGCTCCGTTCCTGGCCGCGGCGGACATCGTGGTCAATTGCACCCTGCAGGACCCGAACGCTCCACTGACGTACTTGCGGACCGAAGACCTGACGGAGTTCCAGCCGGACAGTCTGATCGTCGACGTTTCCTGCGATGAAGGCATGGGATTCAGCTGGGCGCGGACCACCACGTTCGACGAGCCGATGTTCCGCGTCGGCGGTCACGTCAACTACTACGCGGTGGACCACAGCCCGTCCTATCTTTGGAACTCGGCCAGCTGGGAAATCAGCGAGGCCCTGCTGCCCTTCCTGGACACTGTGGTGGCGGGCCCGGACGGGTGGGATGCCAACGAGACCATCTCGCGTGCCATCGAAATCCGCGACGGCGTCATCCGCAATCCGGACATCCTTGAGTTCCAGGGCCGCTCCCCGGAGTACCCGCACCTGGCGGTGGCGCAGCTTCTGGCACGATAGCCCCACGCAGATGAAGCGCCCCCGGTTGCCGGGGGCGCTTCATCTACTTAAGCCGTCTTCTTAGGCCGTCTGCGGTTCCTGCACGATCCGCAGGACCCGCCGCCTGTCGCGCAGGTCCACCTTGATGTGCAGGGAGGACTTCCTGGCAAGTACGACGGCGACCACAGCCGCTGCGATGGCCGGAACCCCGCCGGAGACGAGGATGGCCAGATGCGGGCCGAGGTGCTCGGCGAGCCAGCCCATCATGGGACCACCGATGGCCTGCCCGCCGATGAGTACCACAAGGTAGAGGCTCATGACGCGGCCCCGGATGCTCATGTTGGAGCTGGTCTGCACCATTTGGTTGGCAGCGGTGAGGAACATGAGGCACCAGAATCCTGCGAAGACCATGGTGACGCTGAACCACACCATGGACGGCATGAGCGAGGACACGCAAAGCATCAGTCCGTACAACCCGGCGGAGGTCACCACCGAGCGCAACCGCAGCTGCCTCCGACGGGTGGATGCCACCGCACCTGTCAGTGCACCAAGCGCAACCATGGCGTTCAGCAAGCCGTAGCCTCCGGCACCGGCGTCGTACACGTGGTCCGCGAAGGCGGCCAGAAGCACTGGCAGGCTCATGGCGAAAACCGCTACGAAACCGGCCATCAACCACGGCCAGTAGATGGTGGGCTTGCTGAGCGCATAGTTGAGGCCTTCGCGCAGCATGCCCTTCTTGCGCGGCGTGGGCCGGCTCAGATGCAGCTGGTCCTTGCGCAGCAGCAGCAACATGGTCACGGTGGAGCAGCAGGCCACAGCATTGGCAGCGAAGGCCCAACCGGCGCCCACGGCAGTGAGCAGCACTCCCGCCAGCGCCGGGCCGATCAAGCCGCCGAGCTGGAAGGTCGTGGAGTTCACGCTGATGGCGTTCCGCAGGTACTTGGGTCCGACGAGTTCGTTGACGAACACCTGCCGGGCCGGCTGGTCAAGGACCGTGACGAAGCCAAGCGCCAGTGCGATGACGTAGACGTGCCAGACCTCGACGCGCTGGCTCAGGGAAAGTACGGCCAGCAGGGCCGCCAGGACCGCTGCTGCCGACTGGCAGATGATGAGGATCTTTCGCTTGGCGAAGCGGTCGGCAATCATGCCGCCCCACGGGCCAAGGAAAAGTGAAGGCATGAACTGCAGGGCCACAGTGATACCGACGGCGGTGACGGATCCGGAAAGCTGCAGCACCATCCAGTCCTGCGCGATGCGTTGCATCCAGATGGCGATGACCGCGATGAAGTGGCCGATCGCGAAGATCCTGAAGTTTGGGACCTTCAAGGAGATGAAGGTATGCCGCCAGGGCAGCTTCTCACTCACGACGGCGAGTGGCTGGGTGACGGTGTCCGGCTGGTCTGCGTCCGGCGAGGGACGAGCGGACAGGGAATCGATGACGGGCTGGCTGACATTTGCCGCTGAAGGCGGTGGGGGTGCCAAAAGTAGTCCTCGGATGGGAGTTTCGGTGGGATGCGTTTAACGCTATGGTTGCCAGCAGCAATTATGGAAGCGTATTGCGCCTATAACTAGCATTGCGGAACGCAATGAGCTGCTTGCAGTGCCAGCGAAAACGGCGCGATACTCCGGCCCCGGCGCTGACCTGCGCTTAGAGGAGTTCCGTGTTCGATCCCGTCCAGCTCCGCTCCTTTTTGGCTGTCGCAGAGACCCTGAGTTTCACCAAGGCCGCAGAACGGCTTGGGCTTGCCCAACCGACGGTGAGCCAGCACGTGCGCAAGCTGGAAGCCGCCGCCAAGCGTGTCCTCGTAGCCCGCGACACCCGCGAAGTGAGACTCACTGACAACGGTGACGCGATGGCCGGGTTTGCCCGCAGCATCCTTGCGGCCCACGATTCCGCCGCGCGCTACTTTTCCGGCTCGGCCATGCGTGGGCGTCTCCGCTTCGGCACGGCCGACGACCTCGCCATCACCGGCCTGCCCCGGATCCTTCGCGAATTCCGGCAGCTGTACCCGCAGATCAACCTCGAACTCACTGTCAGCCAAAGCGATCAGCTCTATAAACGCCTCAACGCCGGGCAACTGGACCTGGTGTTCGTCAAATGGGTGGCCGGGGCGAAGGAAGGCACCGTCGTCCGGCATGACAACTTCGCCTGGGTCGGCGTGGAGCAGACTGTCCTTGAACCGGGCGCGCCGGTCCCCCTCATCGCCTATCCGGCACCGAGCCTCAGCCGGAAACTTGCCATCGACGCCCTGGAGGCCGAAGGCCGTACCTGGCGGATCACGTGCAGCACCAAGCAGATCAGTGGCGTACTGGCGGCAGTCAGGGCAGGCATCGGCGTTGCCGTGATGCCGGCGTCGCTGGTTCCGGAAGACCTGAAAGTCATCACCCAACGCTTCGGCCTGCCACAGGTTGGCGACGTCGACTTCACCCTGATCCGCAACCCGCTCGCCAACGCGGAGGTCATCGACGCCCTCACCCAGGCGATCATGGGGCGGACGTTGAGCAAATCGAACTAGTGGCCGGACCGGTTCGCCCGGCTCCGGCCCCGGCGCCCGTTCCACCACCCCACTACCCTCAGGTCGTCCAGTCCGAAGCGGCCCTCCGGCACGGCAGCCCGGATGCGTTCGTCGTCGAAGGGAAGCCTGGGACGCAGCTCCACCGGAAGCCACGGTGCGTACGGTGAAGGCTCGCTGACCCCCTCGGCGAGCATCTGCGCCTGGGCTTTTGCGACGAGTGGTACCACCATGATCCACTCGGTCAGTTGCGCCAGGGCGCGGATCGACCAGATCGGGGCGCGGACGTAGACGGGGTAGCCACCGGCCACCCGGGCGATCCTGCGGACAGCTGTGCCAAGCTCAAGCTCTTCGGCTCCGACGACGGCGACGGTCGGGGTGGGCACGCGACCTTCAAGCGCCGCGATCAGGGTATCGACAGCCTCTTCCACAGGGAGGGGCCGGACAGTCCGCTCCCGGAAGCCGACCGTTGCGAAGACAGGAAAGCTGCGTACAGCACGAGTTACATGGTCAACCATGTGGTCGCCGTTGCCGTAGATCATCCCTGCCTTGATGATCGTGTACTCGATGCCCGACTGCCGCAGGAGCTCCTCGGCAGCCCATTTGGTCTCGTGGTAGGCCGACCCACAATCCGGACGGGCCCGGAGGAAGCTCAGCATGACGATTCTTTGGACGCCCGTCCTCCGGGCGGCTTCAATGACTGCCTTGGTTCCTTCAATGTGGACACGCTGAAAGGTCTGGTCACCTATTTCCCGGTTGATCCCCGCGCAGTGGGCCACGACGTCGCACCCCGCGAAGGCCTCTGCCAAAGCATCGACGTCAGTAATTGCGGTCCCCTTCCGCCGCGAAATGATGACGGTGTCCGGCCTGTCGAGCCGCTCCGCGAGGTGACGCCCCACAAAGCCGGTACCGCCGGTAATGGCCACACGCATATTCTCGCTCCTTCGCTTATTAGCAATGAAGCTAAACTGTATATAGCTATTGTGCTATATTGCAAACATGGCAGATGCAGCATCGGATATCTTCGCAGCCTTGGCACACCCCACCAGGCGGCAGATCCTTCAAGACCTCAAGGACGGCGAGTTGGCCGCCGGCGAGATCGCTGCGCGGTTCAACGCCACAGGACCCACCATCTCCCGGCACTTGAGCGTGCTGCGCCAGGCCGGACTGGTCACGGAACGGCGGGATGCCAACCGCATTCTCTACTCGCTCGTGGGCGAACGCCTCGCACTGTCAGTGGGAGACTTCCTTTCCACGGTCTGCCCCGAGCAGATCGTGCTGCGGGAGGTCCGGAAACGGAACCCTGCCCGCCCCTCGACCAGGACGCCGAAAGGGGCCACGACCTCCGAGGCCTGAACTCCGGCCGTAGTACGCTCACCCAATGACCCACGCCAAGCTCACTCAGCCGTCATCAAGCTTCCACGCCTCCTGGCTGGAAAGTTACGACGAGTGGGGAACCCTCGACCAGGACGGTTCTGCAGCATTCCTGGCCGCACGGTACGACCTCGACCTCCGCGAAGAGGGCCATTTCTCGCAGTGGGTGGACCTGCTCCATCAAATGCCCAGGGCGGATTTTTCACCGCCCGAAGGGCTGGCAAACCAGACCACCATTTGGGTCACCGACAATACGGAATATTTGGGCGCTGCCAGCCTGAGGCATTCCCTGGCCAGCGAATACCTGACAGAAGTCGGCGGGCACATTGGGTATGGCATCAGGCCAAGCGCAAGGGGGCGTGGCTTGGCCAGGATTGCCCTTGCCGGAGCCATGGACGAGGGTCGAACCCTCGGACTTGAGCGGGTGCTGGCGACCTGCAAGCAACCCAACGTGGCCTCGGCGCGCACCATCGAGGCATGCGGCGGAGTTTTGGAGAGTGTCCGACCTCCCGAGAGCTTCGCCCCCGAACTTGCTGTTACGGAACCGATCCGGCGTTATTGGCTGCATTTGTGAGGGACGGCCCGGCTCTCAACACGCGACAATGCTTACCGGGTAAGCGCATTCCCGGTATCGTGGAGCCATGACCAACCACCCCATACTGGCTGACCTCACGCCTGGCATCTGTTCCGTGACCCTGCGATCCCTCGGGATCGACGAGGTAGTCCGGATTTCCGCAAAGGCGGGCTTGGCCGGGATCGAGTGGGGCACTGACGTACATGTCAGCGACACCGGGTCGGCACTGTACGCCAAGGCCGCAACAGAAACCGCAGGCATGACGGTCCTGTCGCTTGGCTCTTATTATCGATGCGGCGCCTTTGGGGATTTCGGGTCCATTCTCGACCTCGCCGAGGCCGCAGGCGCTCCGCGGGTGCGGGTCTGGGCCGGGGAGATCGGCTCTGCTGGTGCCGGCCGGGAGCACTGGGACTCGGTAGTCCGCGACACGCAGCGCATTGCCGACCTCGCCGCGAAACGCGGTGTCACCATCGCTTTCGAATACCACGGCAACACCCTCACGGACTCTCCCGCCACCACCTTGGAGCTGCTGAAGCGCGTAGACCACGCCAACGTCGGCACCTACTGGCAACCCGCCGTCGGACTTTCCGACGAGCAGGCGCTGGAGTCCCTCCACGAAGTCCTCCCCCACGTCGTGGGCGTGCATTGCTTCTCCTGGGGCCCGGCGGCCGAACGCTTTCCGTTGCGGAACCGGTCGCTGCTCTGGCGATCGGTCGCCGACATCCTGCGCGGCAACGGCAAAGACCTGGACATCATGCTTGAGTTCGTCGTCGACGATCTGCCTGACAACGTGCTCAGCGACGCCGCGACCCTGCACACCATCACCCTGGCCGAAGACTAGCCGTCGCTAGGCAAGCCATTCCAGACGCCGGAGCCAGTCAGCGCAGAGCCCGGTCCATTGCCCGGCGCCGGGCGCCCCATCCGCCAGGCCCAGCCCATGGGCGCCACTGGGGAATACGTGGAGTTCCACCGGAACACCGGCACGTCCAAGCGCAGCCGCGTAGGAGAGGCTGTGACTGAGCGGTACGACGTCGTCGTCGGCAGTGTGCCAAAGGAAAGCGGGCGGAGTGGCGGCGTCGACGCTCAGTTCCGCTGACAACGCACGCCGGGCATCGACGTCCGCGCCCGTTCCGGCGAGGTTGTCCACAGACCCTTGGTGCGCCGCGTCCACAAAGGAAATCACGGGATAGCAGAGAATGCTGAGGTCAGGCACAGCAGCGGAAGCGTCCACCGCAGGATCGCCGGTAGCCACCTGCACCGACAGAGTGGCAGCAAGGTGGCCGCCGGCCGAAAAACCCAGAACCCCCACCCGGCCAGGATCCACCTCCAGCCCATGCGCCCCCTCACGAATCCACGTCATGGCCTGTTTGGCGGCCAAGAGCGGGGCCGGATGCCGATGCGGCGCGACCGGATAGCGCAGCACAAAGGCATGGATCCCCAGGGAGGCCAGCCATTCGGCCACGGGTTCGGCTTCATGGTCGGCTTGCCTCGCGTAGCCGCCTCCCGGCAGCACCAGAACGGCAGGCGCAGGCGCGCCGGAATGCCCGGCAACTCCGGAACGCCCGACGGCGGGAATCACCGTCAGCGCGGCGGGCACCTGTTCCGCTGGAACCGTCATGGTTGGGATTCCACCGGGGTTTCCGTACTCCGGCGAAGTTTCACCGTGCCGGAGATGGGAGCTGTATCGGGATCTCCGGCGGCGAGGCGGCCAATATCCTCCAGCGGAAGATGGACCGTGGACAAGGCGGGCCGGAAGTCCCGCAGCGTTTCAATGTCATCGAAACCGGCAACCGTGGCATCTCGGGGAATCCATACCCCTTCAGGGCGCAGGGCCGCGGTAACCCCAATGGCCATGACGTCATTCACGGCGAAGATGCAGAGCCTCTCCGGGGACCCTTTGATTCGTTCCGCAAGCGCCTGCCCGGCCTCGAACCCGCCGGCACGGTTGAAGCCGGTGCGGATGACCTCGGCAGCCGGCCGTCCGGCGTCGGCCAGTCCGCGCTGGAATCCGCGCACACGGTCATCGGAGGTGTAGAGCCCCGCAGGACCCGCAATGATCACGAAACCGCCGTCATGGGTGGCGGCCAGTTGCCCGGCCAGGCCGGCAGCGAGTTCCTCGTTGGGAACTTCCACCACGTGGTACCCCTCGGCCGCACTGGCTCCGACCACAGGATGGCCCACTACCCCAACGTGCCCACCGTTGCGGCAGTACCGGTCCAGCTCAGCGGCGAGTTCGGCATTGCCCTGTTTGTCTTCCGCACGCTCCGAGCGTGAACCGGCAATCACGATTGAGTCGGCGCGGCGGGCGGCAAATGCGGCCACCGCTTCCTTTTCCTCCGCGGGAGTCCCCGAGGTGCTGGCCAGCAACACCATACGGTTCTGCCTGCGCGCAGCTTCCTGGACGCCGCGCGCGATGGCCGAGAAGTAGGGATCGGCAATATCGTGCACCACCAGGCCGATCAACCCTGAGCTCGACTTGGCGAGGCCCTGAGCCTGGGCGTTGGGAACATAACCGAGTTTGTCAGCGGCTTCCCTCACACGCTCCGCAATATCCTCGGCAGGCTTGCGCGAGGACCCGTTGAGGACCCGGGAGGCCGTTGCCAGGGAAACCCCGGCCAATCGGGCGACTTCGCTGAGTGTGCTGGCGGCCACGGGGAGACTCCTCTTCGTCAAGCGCCGGACTGGCACTAAGGAAATTATGGCAGTTCTTCACAGAAAGCGGGAAAGCGCTTGCCAAACCTCCGTGCATTGGTGCATGATCGATGGCAACGGGAATGCGCTTTCCCATCATATCGAGCAAGCACCGGCTTCCACACAGCGACCGGCACACAAGGCACTGGAGAAAACATGGGTTTCGAAACAAAGACGATCCGCATCGCCATGAACGGCATCACTGGACGCATGGGCTACCGCCAGCACCTGCTGCGCTCCATCCTCCCCATCCGTGACGCAGGCGGCTTCACCCTGGAGGACGGCACCAAAGTCCAGGTCGAGCCCATTCTGGTCGGCCGCAACGAGGCCAAGATCCGCGAGCTGGCCGAACTCCACAAGGTTTCCGAATGGACCACGGACCTGGACTCAGTCATCGCCGATCCCACCGTTGACATCATCTTTGACGCCTCCATGACCAGCCTCCGCGCCGCCACCCTGAAGAAGGCCATGCGCGCCGGCAAGCACATCTTCACCGAGAAGCCCACAGCGGAGACCCTCCAGGAAGCCATCGAACTTGCACAGATCGGCAAGGAAGCCGGAGTCACCGCCGGCGTCGTTCACGACAAGCTGTACCTCCCCGGCCTGGTGAAGCTCCGCCGCTTGGTCGATGAAGGCTTCTTCGGCCGTATCCTCTCCATCCGTGGCGAATTCGGCTACTGGGTCTTCGAAGGCGACGTGCAGGCTGCCCAGCGTCCGTCCTGGAACTACCGCAAGGAGGACGGCGGTGGAATGACCACGGACATGTTCTGCCACTGGAACTACGTCCTTGAAGGCATCATCGGCAAGGTCAAGAGCGTCAACGCCAAGACCGCCACGCACATCCCCGCCCGCTGGGACGAAGCCGGCAAGGAATACAAGGCAACCGCTGACGACGCTTCCTACGGCATCTTCGAGCTCGAAACCCCGGGTGGCGACGACGTCATCGGACAGATCAACTCCTCCTGGGCCGTCCGCGTCTACCGCGACGAACTGGTGGAGTTCCAGATCGACGGTACGCACGGTTCCGCCGTCGCCGGTTTGAACAAGTGCGTTGCGCAGCAGCGCGCCCACACCCCCAAGCCCGTCTGGAACCCGGACCTTCCCGTCACCGAATCGTTCCGCAGCCAATGGCAGGAAGTCCCCGCCAACGCTGAGCTGGACAACGGCTTCAAGCTGCAGTGGGAAGAATTCCTGCGCGACGTCGTCGCAGGCCGCGAGCACCGTTTCGGATTGCTCTCCGCCGCCCGCGGCGTGCAGCTCGCCGAGCTCGGCCTGCAGTCCTCGGCTGAGCGCCGCACCATCGACATCCCGGAGATCACCCTCTAATGACGTCACTGATTCTTCCTACTAACGACGGCGGAACCCGCGAGTACCGCCTCCAGCCCGCCACGGCGTGGGTCAAGCCGACCGCGCCGTTGACTGCCCGCCGCGCCTACGCCGCAGCGCACGTCATCCCCGAGGTAGCTGCAGACAACACCCCCGGCGCTCCGGCGCAGCTCGACTGGGATGCCACCCTGGCTTACCGCCACGAGCTGTGGAGCTACGGCCTGGGCGTCGCCGATGCCATGGACACCGCGCAGCGCGGCATGGGCCTCGACTGGGCCGCAACCCAGCAGCTCATCAAGCGCACGGGCGCCGAGGCCGCTTCCGTGGTGGCAGCCGGTGACGCAGCCATCGCCGGCAAGTCCGTCCGCGACCTCGTCTCCTGCGGTGCGGGCACCGACCAGCTGGACATCGCTGCACTCCCCGAAGGCGCAGCAGGAATCCAGGCCGTCATCGACGCCTACCGCGAGCAGATCGCCGTCGTCAGTGAAGCCGGCCCCAAGGTCATCCTCATGGCGTCCCGCGCGCTGGCCAAGGTCGCCAACGGCGCCGACGACTACCTGCACGTCTACTCGACGCTGCTCCAGGAAGTCGATCAGCCGGTCATCCTGCACTGGCTCGGCACCATGTTCGATCCCGCATTGGCCGGTTACTGGGGTTCCGACGACGTCTCTGTTGCCACCGAGACGTTCCTCAGCCTGATCCGCGAGCACTCGGACAAGGTTGACGGCGTCAAGGTTTCGCTGCTGGACGCTTCCCACGAAGTCGCCCTCCGCGCCGCCCTGCCTTCCGGTGTGCGCTTGTACACCGGCGACGACTTCAACTACCCGGAACTGATCGACGGCGACCAGACGCACCATTCGGACGCACTGCTGGGCATCTTCGCGGCCATCTACCCTGCCGCTTCAGTCGCCTTGCAGAAGTACGACGCCGGCGAAGGTGCTGAAGGGCGCGCGATCCTGGACTCCACCCGTGAGCTCGGGAAGCACATCTTCAGCGCACCGACGTTCTACTACAAGACAGGCATCGCCTTCATGTCGTGGCTCAACGGCAAGCAGCCCGGCTTCCAGATGGTCGGCGGCCTGCACTCGGGCCGTTCGGTCCTGCATCTGGCCAAGACCTTCGAACTGGCCGACCAGGCGGGGCTGTTGAAGGACCCCTCGCTGGCGGCATTCCGGATGTCCGACTTCCTGCGGATCAACGGGGTGGGCGCATGAGCGACTTCTCACGGCTATCCCTGAACAGTGCAACCACCAAGAAGTGGACCCTGGCCGAAGCTGTGGATGGTTGCGCCCGCGCCGGCATCCCCGCGATCGGTCCGTGGCGTGACCGCGTGGCCGAGGCTGGCTTGGACAAGGCTGCCAAGCTCATCAAGGACGCCGGCCTCCGGGTGTCCTCGTTGTGCCGGGGTGGTTTCCTGACCGCCGCCGACCCCGAGGGCCAGGCAGCCGCACTCGCTGACAACTTCGAGGCCGTCCGGGAGGCCGTTGCCCTGGACACCCAGGAGTTGTTCCTGGTGGTTGGCGGACTCGCTCCCGGCGAGAAGGACGTCGTCGCTGCCCGCCAGCGCGTCGCCGACCGCCTTGAGGAACTGGTTCCTTTCGCCTCCGAAAACGGTGTCCGTTTGGTGCTGGAACCCCTGCACCCGATGTACGCCGCTGACCGCGCACTCATCTCCACCCTTGGCCAGGCACTGGACCTTGCCGCGCCGTACGACGCGAAAGCGGTCGGCGTCGCCGTCGACACCTTCCACGTCTGGTGGGATCCGGAACTGAAGGCGCAGATCGACCGCGCCGGGCGCGAAAGCCGCATCGCCTCTTACCAGGTGTGCGACTTCAACCTGCCGATCGCTGCGGATGCGCTGTTGTCCCGCGGCATGATGGGCGACGGCGTCATCGACTTCGCCACCATCGGCACCTGGGTCAGGGACGCCGGCTACAAGGGCGACATCGAAGTTGAGATCTTCAACCAGGAAATCTGGGATGCCGATGGGGACATCACCCTGGAAACCATGAAGCAGCGCTACGCGGAGCTCGTCCTCCCCTACGCGTAACCACGTGATCCTCCCGCGGATGCCCTAAGCTCCGCGGGAGGACCACTCCAAAAACGAGCGGGCTCCTGCCAAGGTCACGGCAGGGGCCCGCTTTTTCGCACGGCAGGGTGGTGAGGGCAGGCGGAAAAAGCCCGATCCCTCAACCGGTTTCCACGCGGGTCTTCCGCAACCCGATCAAGGTGACCGAACCGCCGTCGTGCCCCTGCAGTTCGAGCCTGATGTTCGGCGAATCCTCCTGCGGTTCCACTGTGCTGACCTGGAAGACTTCACCGCCGATCCGCAAGCGGTCGCCGCTCTTGACGGCCTTGAGCTTCTTGTCCTTGCCCGGGGTCATGGCCGCTCCCACTATTTGTCTTTCCTGGCGTCATCGCCGTGGGTTTCGCGGAGCTCCTCGCCGCGGCGCACCACTTCCTCTTCCTTTTCCTGCTGCTTGTCGCTGCGCTTGGTATCACGCGGAGGCAACTGGAGGCTTTCCTCTGCTTCAATGCCGCCTTGGAGTTGGCGCCCGCGTTCCATTTCGGCATCGAACTCGGCGCCGAACAACAACGACATGTTCAGGATCCACAGCCACAGCAGCATGATGATGACGCCGGCCAAGGCGCCGTAGGTCTTGTTGTAGTTGCTGAAGTTGGCCACGTAGAAACCGAAGCCCAGCGATGCCAGGGCGAAAATGACCAGCGCGATGAGCGAACCCATGCTCATCCAGCGGAACTTGGGTTGCTTGACGTTGGGGGTGAAGTAGTAGAGGACAGCAATGATGGCCACCACGATCACGATGAGTACCGGCCACTTGGCAATGTTCCACACGGTCAGGAAAGCCTCGGACAAGCCGATTGCCCCCCCGATGGCCTCCGCCACCGGGCCGCTGAGGACGAGCATGGCAGCCACCAGCGCAGCGCCCAACACAGCCACGATGGTGACGGCGAGCATGGTGCCGCGCAACTTCACGAAACCGCGGCCTTCGTCCACTTCATAGACGCGGTTCATTGCCCGGCTGAAGGCCGTGGTGTATCCGGAGGCGGACCAGAGGGCCACCAGGATGCCGAAGACCAGGGCGAAACCTGCTGCGTTGGAGCGGGTGAGCTCCTCAATGGGCTGGCGCATGGCGTCGGCACCCGGACCCGGCGCGAATTGCTGGACGATATCAAGGATGGCCGAGGTGGTCTTGCCGGCATCGCCAAAGAGCCCCAGCAGGGAAACCAACGCCAGGAGCGCGGGGAAGAGGGAGAGCACAGCGTAGTAGGTCAGGCCGGCAGCCGCGTCCGGGCACTGGTCCTTGCTGAACTCACGCAGAGTGCGCTTGGCGATGTAGGTCCACGTGGGCTTGGCGAGGTCGTTGGGACTGTCCGGCTTCCGCGAGTCTTCCGGAGAGGGCGCGGTCCTCGCTTTGCTGGTGCTGGTGTGGGCTGAGTCTTGTGTGGTCATGGGGCACTCGTCCGTGGGTAGTTTGCGCGAACAGCTAACCCATCAATAGTAAGCATACTGATGATTACTATGGAAGAACCCCGCCGGACTTACCGGCGATTCAGGCCAGTTTGCTCGCCAGCAGGAACTCGAAAGGTGACTCTATGACAGAGCGGATAACTTGGCCCGCGGCCCCAAGGAGTGTCCCGGAGTGCTCCAAACGGGAGACCGTCAGGTTCTCCGGAGCCAGCAACCCCGGCGCGTAGCGCTCCAGGCTTTCCAGCAGTGACGGCCGGATCCACTCCCCCAGTACGGCGAAATGCCCGCCAAGGACCACAGCTTCAATGTCCATCAACCTCGAGGCCGAGGCGAGGGCGACGCCCAGGGAGCGACCGGCGTCGTGAACCGCCTTTTCGGCCGCGGGTTCCTGCGCAGCCAGAGCCGCCAGCAGCAGCCCGGTCCGCTCGCCCAGTGTGCCTTCGGCGACGCCCGCGGCCTCGAATATGGCCTCCTGGCCCGCGAACGTCTCCAGACAACCCCACCCGCCACAGGAGCAGCGAGGGCCTTCCGGATGCACCACGATATGGCCCAGCTCGCCGGCAGACCCACCTGGGCCCGTATACAGCTCAGATCCGATGATGATGCCGCCACCGACGCCCACCTCACCTGAAACGTAGAGGAAGTCGGGCCGCCCGCCGCCATACCAAAGCTCACCGAGGGCAGCACTGTTGGCCTCGTTGGACAGCTTGACGCCAAGCGGCGCACCCTCCAGCAGCGATTGCGGATGCAGCTGCTCGTCCTCCCAATGAAGGTTGGGGGCGGACAGCACTGTATCGCCCTTCCCGTTCACCAGCCCGGGCACGGCCAGGCCACCGCCCAGGATGGCAATGTCCTCTGCCGCCGCCGCGGCCTTCGCTTCGGCAGCCAAGCCTGCAAGCTGTTTCATGACCTGCGCTGGCGGCATCCCGCGGTTCCGGGACTCGACGGCCGAATGGAAACGCAGGTTTCCGGCAAGGTCCACCAGGCCCACAGCAAGGTAATCAACGTTGATCTCCATGCCCACAACGCCGCGTCGGGAGTTAAGCTCCAGGCCCTGGCCGGGCCGCCCCCGCTCCCCGTCGCGGTACAGACCTACCTCGGATACCAAGCCGGACTCCACAAGGTCGGCCACCAGGCTGGATACCGCGGCCTTGGTGAGCCCGGTGCCGGCGGCGAGCTGCGCGCGACTGGGCTTGGCGTCGACGGTTTTGGCGATCGAATCCAGCACCAATGAGAGGTTTCGACGGCGGACGTCACCCACGCGTCCGGGCGCGGTTGGCTCATTCATCAGCAGGGACCTCCTCGCAGATTCAAAAATTCTTGTGGACTTCCATTGACCATGATCCATCATGGCCCATATAGTTCAGATTGAAAACTAATTGGAATGTCTTTTTCCACCTCATTCCCATTGCCTTGCAAAGGAGCAATCATGACCCCGCAGCCCACCCCTGCAGACAAGTTCACCTTCGGCCTCTGGACCGTCGGTTGGACCGGCGCCGATCCCTTCGGCGTGGCAACCCGCCAGGCTCTGGATCCCGTGGAAGCCGTTCACAAGCTCAGCGAACTCGGCGCCTACGGCATCACTTTCCACGACAACGACCTCATTCCTTTCGATGCGAGCGCCTCCGAGCGCGATCTCATCCTTAAGAACTTCAAGGCAGCACTGGCCGAGACCGGCCTGAAGACGCCCATGGTTACCACCAACCTCTTCAGCCACCCGGTCTTCAAGGACGGCGGCTTCACCTCCAACGACCGCTCCATCCGTCGCTTCGCCCTGAGCAAGATCCTCCGCAACATCGACCTCGCCGCTGAACTTGGCGCAGAGACCTTCGTGATGTGGGGCGGCCGCGAAGGCAGCGAATATGACGGTTCCAAGGACCTCTCCGCAGCGCTGGACCGCATGAAGGAAGGCGTGGATACCGCCGCCGGGTACATCAAGGAGAAGGGTTACGGCCTGCGGATCGCCCTGGAACCGAAGCCGAACGAACCCCGCGGTGACATCTTCCTCCCCACCGTCGGCCACGGCCTGGCGTTCATCGCGCAGCTGGAACACGGCGACATCGTGGGCCTCAACCCGGAAACGGGCCACGAGCAGATGGCCGGGCTGAACTTCACCCACGGCATCGCCCAGGCACTGTGGGCTGACAAGCTCTTCCACATCGACCTCAACGGCCAGCGCGGCATCAAGTACGACCAGGACCTCGTCTTCGGACACGGCGATCTCACCAGCGCGTTCTTCACCGTCGATCTCCTGGAGAACGGCTTCCCCAACGGCGGACCGAAGTACACCGGCCCCCGCCACTTCGACTACAAGCCCTCCCGCACCGACGGCTACGACGGTGTCTGGGAATCGGCCAAGTCCAACATGTCCATGTACCTGCTGCTGAAGGAACGCGCACTGGCCTTCCGCGCAGATCCCGAAGTCCAGGAAGCACTGACAACCTCGGGCGTGTTCGAACTCGGCGAAAGCACGCTGGGCGCCGGCGAAAGCACTGCGGACCTGCTTGCTGACGCCAGCGCATTCGACACGTTCGACGCCGACAAAGCCGCCGAACGCTCGTTCGCTTTCGTCCGCCTCAACCAGCTGGCCATCGAGCACCTCCTCGGCGCCCGCTAAACCTCTCCAACCCACCGCAACCCCGCCGCCGGGCTTGTTCCAGGATTTCCTGGGCAAGCCCGGCGCGGTTCGCCAAAGGAACAACGCATGCCTCTCGTAGCCGGGATCGACAGCTCCACCCAGTCCTGCAAAGTGGTCATCCGGGACTCAGCCACCGGCGCCCTGGTCCGCCAGGGCCGGGCTTCCCACCCTGACGGCACCGAGGTCCACCCGGATCATTGGTGGACTGCCCTGCAGGAAGCCATCGCGGCGGCGGGCGGCCTGGACGACGTCGATGCCGTCTCCATTGGCGGACAGCAGCACGGCATGGTGTGCCTGGACGAAACCGGAGAGGTGGTCCGTCCCGCACTGTTGTGGAACGATACCCGCTCCGCGCAGGATGCCGAGGAGCTGATTCTCGACGCCGGACAGGGCGATCCGGCTGCCGGATCCGCGTACTGGGCCAGCAGCACGGGGACAGTTCCGGTGGCATCCCTGACCGCTACGAAGCTGCGTTGGCTGGCACGGAACGAACCCGAAAATGCCCGGCGGACGGCTGCGGTGTGCCTTCCCCATGACTGGCTGTCCTGGCGCCTGGCCGGTCATGGTCCGGGAACGGGACCGGAATCCTTGGAACTCCTGCGCACCGATCGCTCCGATGCATCGGGCACCGGGTATTACTCCGCAACCAACGGCGGGTATCTTCCGGAGGTCCTGGAGAGCACCCTGGGGCATCTGCCAATCCTGCCAGGGGTAGTCGGCCCGTTGGAGGCGGCCGGCAAGACCCCGTCCGGCGCCCTCATCGGTCCTGGAGCCGGCGACAACGCGGCGGCGGGACTCGGCGTGAGCGCCGCCGTCGGGGATGTTGTCATTTCGATAGGAACATCCGGCACTGTCTTCGCGGTTTCGGATGTTCCGTCCCAGGATGCCAGCGGATTGGTGGCCGGCTTCGCCGATGCCACAGGGAACTTCCTTCCGCTGGCCTGCACGCTCAATGCCACGCGGATCTTCGATGCCACAGCGGCGCTGCTGGGTGTGAGCCTGACAGAGCTCGGCGAACTTGCACTGTCCGCCCCGGAGGGCGCCGACGGATTGACGCTCATCCCCTATTTCGAGGGCGAACGGACCCCAAACCTTCCTGACGCCACCGGTTCGCTCCACGGCCTCACCCTGTCCAATTACAAGCCCGCCAACCTTGCCCGGGCTGCGGTGGAAGGCGTTATCGGTTCATTGGCTGACGGCCTGTCCGCACTTCAGGCCCAGGGCGTTGAGGCCCGGCGCATCATCCTTGTAGGCGGCGGCGCCCAATCCGAAGCCGTCCAACAGGTTGCGGCCTCGGCCTTCGGCCTGCCCGTGTTCGTTCCCCGGCCCGGTGAATACGTGGCCGACGGCGCTGCGCGGCAAGCCGCGGGTGTCCTCACGGGCCAGCTGCCCGAATGGCCCTTGGACGGCCTGACCGTGAACCGCGGCGATAGTGCTGGCGTGGCCCCCTTCCTGGAAAGGTACCGCCATTACGCCACCAAGGCTGCCATCGGCTGATCACGGTTGCCGGTGCTCTATCGTGACAGGGTGAGCTCTGAACAATCTGCATCAGCCCGCCCGCCTGTCATGGAGGACGTCGCCCGCGTGGCCGGGGTTTCCCACCAGACCGTCTCCCGCGTCCTGAACAACCACCCGAATGTGAGTTCCAAGACGCGCGAACGCGTGGAGCAAGCCATCACCGAGCTCGGCTACCGGCGCAACACGGCAGCCCGCAGCCTGGTGACCCGGCGGTCCCAAACCATTGGAGTACTGGGCAGCGAGCTGGCGCAGTACGGGCCGTCCCACACCCTCCTAGGCGTGCAGCAGGCGGCAAGGGACGCCGGCTATTTCGTCAGCGTGGCCGGTTTGCGGGAAGTCACACCGGAGACCATCAAGGACGCCATTGCGCATTTCATGGACCAAGGCGTGGATGGCATCGTGGTGACGGTCCCCCACCCCGGCACGTTCGACGTCCTCCGGGACATCACCGCCCAAGTCCCACTGGTGGCCGTGGGGTCGATCGGGGACGAGCACCTCAGTGGGGCAACCGTTGACCAGCGCCAAGGGGCACAGCTGGCCGTTCAACACCTGCTGGAACTTGGACACCAGGAGATCGGCCACTTGTCCGGGCCGGTGGACTGGATTGACGCTGCAGCGCGCATCGAGGGCTGGCAGGATGCACTGGCCCAGGCAGGACTTGAGCCCGCCGCACTGATCGAGGGCGATTGGAGCGCCGAATGCGGGTACAGGGAAGGCCTGAAGATCTCCGCCGACCGTTCCATGACGGCCCTCTTCGTAGCCAATGACCAGATGGCGCTCGGCGTGCTCCGCGCCTTCAACGAAACCGGCGTACGGGTACCGGATGACATCAGCGTGGTGGGCTTTGATGACCAACCGGAGTCGGCCTATTTCATCCCGCCGCTGACCACCGTTGCCCAGGATTTCGAAGAGCTCGGCCAACGATGCATTGATCTGCTGCTGGATCGCATCGAAGGCGGATCCACCGGAATGGCAGCTACGGTAGCTCCCCGCCTCGTGGTCCGGTCCACCACGGCTGCACTCCGCAACTAGCGCAGACAGGGCCAGCCGGCCCCTCTCCTGAAGACCCAAAGCGCACTTAACGGTCCCCGCTTTGGCTTGCTCTTGACATCAATGTTGTGAGCGCTAACAATTGCATCAGACCTTCTTCACTTTCCACCCCGACCCCCGGCAATGAGGCCCTGGCCAGCCGGATGGAGACCCCCATGAATACCTCTGAAAACCGTCCGCTCGATGAGCAGTTCGTCATCGGCGTGGACTACGGCACCCTGTCCGGCCGCGCCGTTGTGGTGCGCGTATCGGATGGCGCCGAGCTCGGAAACGGCGTGTTCGAATACCCGCACGCCGTCGTGACGGAAAAGCTCCCCGGCAGCGGCCGCCGCCTGCCCGCCGACTGGGCTCTCCAGGTCCCCAACGACTACCGCGACGTCCTGCGCAACGCCGTACCGGCCGCCGTCGCCGATGCCGGCATCAACCCGGACAACGTGGTGGGCATAGCCACTGACTTCACCGCCTGCACCATGGTTCCGACGACGACGGACGGCACCCCGCTGAACGAACTGGAACGCTTCGCGGACCGCCCCCACGCGTTCGTGAAATTGTGGCGGCACCACGCCGCGCAGCCGCAAGCGGACCGCATCAACGAACTCGCCGAAGAGCGTGGCGAGGCCTGGCTTCCGCGTTACGGCGGCCTGATCTCCTCCGAGTGGGAATTCGCCAAGGGCCTGCAGCTCCTTGAGGAAGACCCCGATGTCTACGGCGCCATGGACCACTGGGTGGAGGCGGCCGACTGGATCGTCTGGCAGCTCTGCGGCAACTACGTCCGTAACGCCTGCACCGCCGGATACAAGGGCATCTTCCAGGACGGCAAGTACCCCTCCGAAGATTTCCTGGCAGCGCTGAACCCCGACTTCAAGGACTTTGTCAGCAGCAAACTGGAGCACACCATCGGTCGCTTGGGAGATGCCGCGGGCTACCTCACCGAAGAAGCCGCGGGATGGACCGGGCTGCCGGCAGGAATCGCGGTGGCCGTGGGCAATGTGGACGCCCACGTCAGCGCCCCGGCTGCCAACGCCGTTGAACCCGGCCAGCTCGTCGCCATCATGGGCACCTCGACCTGCCACGTGATGAACGGCGACGTGCTGCGCGAGGTCCCCGGCATGTGTGGCGTGGTTGACGGCGGCATCGTGGACGGACTGTGGGGATACGAGGCAGGCCAATCCGGAGTCGGCGACATCTTTGGCTGGTTCACCAAGAACGGTGTTCCCCCCGAGTACCACCAGGCTGCAGCAGAGAAAGGCCTGGGGATCCACGAGTACCTCACTGAGTTGGCAGAGAAGCAGGCCATCGGCGAGCACGGCCTGATCGCCCTGGACTGGCACTCGGGAAACCGCTCCGTGCTGGTGGACCATGAGCTTTCCGGCGTGGTGGTGGGCCAGACCCTGGCCACCAAGCCGGAGGACAGCTACCGGGCCTTGCTGGAGGCCACAGCTTTCGGCACAAGGACCATCGTGGACGCCTTCCGCGATTCCGGTGTGCCGGTCAAGGAGTTCATCGTGGCCGGCGGCCTCTTGAAGAACAAATTCCTGATGCAGGTCTACGCCGACATCACTGGCCTGCAGCTCTCCACCATCGGATCCGAACAGGGTCCCGCGCTTGGCTCAGCAATCCACGCGGCAGTGGCAGCCGGCAAGTACAAGGACATCCGCGAAGCAGCCGCTTCCATGGCCGCCGCTCCCGGCGCTGTCTACACGCCCATCCCGGAGAACGTCGCGGCGTACGAGGTGCTCTTCCAGGAGTACAAGACCCTCCACGACTACTTCGGCCGGGGAAGCAACAACGTCATGCACCGTCTCAAGGCGATCCAACGCCAGGCGCAGGGCACCGGTGAGGTGGCCGAACCGGCGTCGAACTCCTCCTCCGACGCTGCAGAGCGGGTGTCCGCATGAGCAACCTCCTTGACACCATCGCCAAAGTCCGCGAGGAAGTCTGCGGGCTCCATGCCGAACTGACCCGCTACGAACTGGTGGTCTGGACCGCCGGCAACGTCTCCGGCCGCATCCCCGGGCACGACCTGATGGTCATCAAGCCGTCGGGCGTTTCCTACGATGACCTCAGGCCGGAGCTCATGGTGGTCACCGATCTTTTCGGCACGCCCGTCCGGGGCATGAACACCGGCAGCGGCGGGACAGTTGACTGGGGCAACCCGGACCTCTCACCGTCCTCGGATACCGCTGCGCACGCCTACGTTTACCGGCACATGCCCGAGGTCGGCGGCGTGGTGCACACCCACTCCACCTATGCCACGGCCTGGGCCGCCAGGGGTGAGGAAATCCCTTGCGTGCTCACCATGATGGGCGATGAATTCGGCGGACCGATCCCTGTCGGACCGTTCGCGCTGATCGGCGACGACTCCATCGGCCAGGGCATCGTTGAGACGCTGAAGAACTCCAACTCACCGGCAGTGCTGATGCAGAACCATGGCCCGTTCACCATCGGCAAATCCGCCCGCGAGGCCGTCAAAGCCGCTGTGATGTGCGAGGAAGTGGCCAGGACCGTCCACATTTCGCGCCAGCTCGGGGAGCCGCTGCCCATTGACCAGGCCAAGATCGAGTCCCTGTACGACCGCTACCAGAACGTTTACGGCCGCTGAGGCGGCCCAGCCAACAAGCCCACGCTTACGTCAAAGCCACCCAGGAGTCCACGAAAATGCCCACCGCCAACAACGCCTCCGCCAACTCCACATCGCTTGACCGGTACGAAGTCTGGTTCCTCACCGGCAGCCAGCACCTCTACGGTGAGGACGTCCTCAAGCAGGTCGCCGCGCAGTCACAGGAGATTGCCAACGTCCTGAACGCTGCCGGCGATGTCCCCGTGAAGCTCGTCTGGAAGCCGGTCCTCACGGACAGCGACGCCATTCGCCGCACCGCACTGGAAGCAAACTCGAATGACTCCGTGATCGGCGTGACCGCCTGGATGCACACCTTCAGCCCTGCCAAGATGTGGATCCAGGGCCTGGACGCGCTCCGCAAGCCGTTGCTGCACCTGCACACCCAGGCCAACCGCGACCTCCCCTGGGCGGACATCGATTTCGACTTCATGAACCTCAACCAGGCAGCCCACGGCGACCGCGAGTTCGGGTACATCCAGTCGCGCCTCGGCGTGCCGCGGAAGACCGTCGTCGGGCATGTCAGCAACCCCGAGGTCGCCCGTCAGGTGGGCGCCTGGCAGCGCGCCTCGGCGGGCTGGGCCGCTGTCCGCACGCTGAAGCTGACCCGCTTTGGCGACAACATGCGCAATGTCGCCGTCACCGAAGGCGACAAGACCGAAGCCGAGCTGCGCTTCGGCGTCTCGGTCAACACCTGGTCCGTCAACGAGCTCGCCGATGCCGTCCACGGCGCTGAAGAGTCCGACGTCGACGCCCTGGTTGCGGAGTATGAGCGCCTTTACGAGGTGGTTGACGAGCTGAAGGCAGGCGGCGCCCGCCACGAGTCCCTGCGGTACAGCGCCCGCATCGAACTGGGGTTGCGCAGCTTCCTCGAAGCCAACGGTTCCGCAGCGTTCACCACCTCGTTCGAGGACCTCGGCGAGCTGCGCCAGCTCCCCGGCATGGCTGTCCAGCGCCTCATGGCTGACGGCTACGGCTTCGGCGCAGAGGGCGACTGGAAGACCGCCATCCTGGTGCGGGCTGCCAAAGTCATGGGCGGCGAGCTGCCCGGCGGCGCCTCGCTCATGGAGGACTACACCTACCACCTGGAACCCGGCTCGGAGAAGATCCTGGGCGCCCACATGCTGGAGGTTTGCCCTTCACTGACCGCCAGGAAGCCGCGCGTCGAGATCCACCCGCTGGGCATCGGCGGCAAGGAAGATCCCGTCCGCATGGTCTTCGACACCGACGCCGGACCCGGCGTCGTGGTAGCGCTGTCCGATATGCGCGACCGGTTCCGCTTGGTCGCGAACGTGGTGGACGTCGTCGACCTTGACCAGCCGCTGCCCAACCTTCCGGTGGCCCGCGCGCTCTGGGAGCCGAAGCCCGACTTCGCTACCTCGGCCGCCGCGTGGCTGACTGCCGGCGCTGCGCACCACACGGTATTGTCCACGCAGGTGGGCCTGGACGTGTTCGAGGACTTCGCCGAAATCGCAAAGACCGAACTTCTCACCATTGACGAGGACACCACCATCAAGCAGTTCAAGAAGGAACTCGCCTGGAACGCCGCCTACTACAAACTGGCCGGCGGCCTGTGAGCGCTGAATACACGCTGACCGCCGGCGGTTACACGGCTGTTGTGGCCGCCCGCGCCGCAGCATTGCGTGTCCTGCAGTTCGAGGGCCGGGACCTGGTGGTTCCCTTCCCGGAAGGCGGCCCGATCCCGGACTACCGTGGCATCATCGCCGCGCCGTGGCCCAACAGGATCGCTGATGGCAAGTACAGTTTCGACGGCGTCGAGCATCAGGTGCCGGTTAACGAACCTGAGCGGGAAACAGCGCTGCATGGCCTCGCCTTTGTGCTCGATTGGGCCCTGTTGGAGTCCGACGCCGCTTCGCTCACCCTCACCTGCACCGTGGGACCAAGCGAGGGCTACCCGTTCGTACTGGAACTCTCGGCACGATATGAGCTGGACGGGGAGGGCCTGCGCACCACCGTGAACGCACGCAACGTGGCCGACGTCGCTGCACCCTACGGCGTCTGCCCCCACCCGTACCTGGTGGCAGGTCCGTCGCCACTGGATGAATGGGTGCTCGAGTTCGCCGCAGACTCGTTCCTCGAGGTGACACCTGACAGGCTCCTGCCGGTGGGTCTTGCCCCCACGGAGGGCCACGCTTTCGATTTCCGCACCGCCCGGGCCATCGGCAGCACAGAGATCGATCATGCCTTCACGGACCTCTCGTTCGACGGCGGGCTGGCGCGGCTGTCACTGCGCGACCCGGCGGGCACCGGAGTCGGTATGTCCGGTGTTGGTATGTCATGGGACGAAAGCTGCAAGTGGCTGCAGATCCATACCGCCGACAAGCCCGACCCCCTGCCCAACCGGCTGGGCCTGGCGGCGGAGCCCATGACGTGTCCACCCGATGCCTTCAACAGCGGCACGGACCTGGTCCGGCTTGAACCCGGCGCCGAACACACGGCGTCCTGGAGCATCTACGCGCTATAGCTGCAACGAGCCCGGCCCCGCACGGAAACACTCCGTGCCGGGCCGGGCTCTTTCGTCGACCAACCGGGAAGGACTCCGGCTTCGCTACCGGACCGAGGGGACGTGTTGCAGGAGCCGCACGTCCGCGTAACCGTCCTCGACGTCGATGCTTGGCTCGTCGAAGACCCGCACCTGATGGTCACCAGCGTCCCAGGGTGTCCACCCCGGCTGGCCATCCCGGATGAAGGCCACCGCCGCTCCGTGCACGTCCGCAGCCAAAGCCGCGGGCGGTTCGTCGCCGGCTATCGCGGCCACACGTTCGGCAGAGGTCACATCAAAGAAGAACGGGATGTCGAAGCAATGGCCGGCATCCCCGGTGACCGGTGACCGCCAAGCAAAGCGGTAAACCCACGTGGGTGCCGCCGAGCCGGCACGGGCCTCGGCAACGTTCAGGGTAGGCGTGCGGAAAATCCTGTCGGAAACATATTGGCCCGCCAGGACCTCGCTCGGAAGCCCCCCGTGGCTTGCCAAGTAGGCTTCGGCTATCTCCGGCGAGGCACCCAATCTTTCCAGCAGGGCCGCGTCCGGCTCCTTGGGCAACAACGGGCCGGCACCCGCCGTCGACATGTTGAACTCATGGTCAGTGCAGCCCACCAAAAGAGCCTTGTCCGAACCGTTCCCCAGGCGCATGGCCTCAACCGTTGGCCCCGGGATCAGAACGCCGTCAACCACCGGCCCAAATACCAGGCCGTCCCGCATGAGGTCAGCGAGCGACCCGATGGGGTCTGCATTTTGGGGCGTCCCACCCATCCCCGCTACTTCAGCCTGCAGTTCAAGGACGCGTTCCTCGGAAAGTGCCGACAAGCCGGCGCGCGTCGCTTCGACTGCCCCCAACTGGGCCAGGCGGCGGCCGGCGGCCTCCGCCTGGCCCAGCGTCCTCTCGGTGGGGACTCCGGAGAGTGAAATGACCCTCTCAAACAGTGCCCGGGCACGAGACACCGTGAGCAAGGTCATCACTGCTCCCCCTCCAGCGGACTGACCCGCAATCGTCACGCGGGAGGGGTCCCCACCGAAAGCTTCAATGTTGTCGCGGACCCACTCAAGGGCGAGGATCCAGTCCAGAACGCCCCTGTTGTTGGGTGCGTCCGGAATCCAGCCAAATCCGTCGAACCCCAGGCGATAGGAGATGCTGACGGTCACCACACCGTTCCGGTTGAACGAAACACCGTCGTACCAGGGGCTCGCCGGCGAGCCGGCGATGAAGCCGCCACCATGGATCCAGACCAGCACAGGGAGGCCATCGTCCGGGTTCCTGGAAGGGCTTGGGGTGAAGACGTTCAGGTTGAGGATGGAGTCGCCGGGAATGGAGGGCTCCGGAGTGATGATCAGCTCCGAGTCCGGAAGTTTCCGCTGCGGCGTGGCTCCATAGTCGAGGGCGTCCCTGACGCCCTCCCACGGGCGGTGCGGCACGGGCTCAGCGAAACGAAGGTCGCCAATGGGTGGTTCGGCATACGGTATTCCGAGGAAGGCTGCGGAGCCTTCCCGCCAGCGGCCACGTACGGCTCCTGCCGTCGTCGGGACTTCTGCGAACTCTTGGGAAAGTGACTGGGTCATGCGGTGGGGCTCCTATCGGACGCTTTTGATGGGGACAAGCACGACGGCGGCGATCGCCACCGCTGCCATGCCGAAAATGAAGAGGGCGGGGTATCCGCCAAAAGAACTGATCAGCACGCTGGCAACGACCGGGCTCATTGCCTGCGGGATGTTGGTGGCGATGTTGAGAATTCCGAGATCCTTTCCGGCGGCAGTACCGCCACCGGGGAGGACTTCGGTCATCAGGGCCGTGTCGCAGGCCATGTAGAGTCCGAAGCCGAATCCGTTGACGACGCCCATGGCGATCATGCCGGTGATGTCCGGCATGATCACCGGCATCAACAGCCCCAGCACCATCAATGCGGACGCTACGTAGACGAACACCTTGCGCTTGCCGATGCGGTCACTCCACCAGCCACCCAGCGAAACGGAGATCAGGGTGCTGCCGAGGCCGGCCAGGCTCAGCAGGCCAATGCTGGCGTTGGCTTCTGCAAGCGCCAGGCCGACGTAGTCCGTCAGGATGTACAGCTGGAAAGTGAAGACCACGAAGTAGCCAAGGGTGAAGAGGAAGCGGGCCGCGAAGGCCCACGCGAAGTCGGGGTGCTGCCGGGGGCTGATGACGAATCCTGCGAGGAACTGCTTCCACTGGAATGGGGGATGCGTCACGTTCCTGCTGGGGAAGTCGCGGTGCAGCAGGACAAACAGCAGCGCGGCCACGAGGACTGCAATGCCGAACACCGTATAGCCCAGGCCTACATTGCCGGCGAGGTTGCCTGCCAGGATCACACCGGCAGTGGAGCCGGCCATCGTGCCCACACCGACCATGGACGAGGCGATCCCCCGGCGTTCCCGGGGAAACCTGTCCGGGACAATCGCAGAGAACGGGCCCTGCAAAGCATTCAGCGACACCTGGATGATCACCCAAAAGCACACTATCCAGAAGATCGATTCGAGGCCGCCGAGTCCCATGAGGAACACCGCGCCAATCGCGGCTCCAATAAGCATCCAGGGCGCCCGCCTGCCGAGCCTGCTCCGTGTCCGGTCACTCAGCGCCCCCACAACGGGTTGGGCGAATAGCGTGAAGAAGAACGAGACCGTGGAAATGGTGGCGAAGTTGGCTACCTTGTTGGCCTCGTCGATGGCGGCCACCTGGTTTGGCAGAAGCACTGCGATGAGTCCGGAGTAGGTGGCGAACAGGACCATGGAGGTGATGGCCAGCGACGGCAACAGGCCCCTGCCGGCCGGCCGGCTTGTTGCTGTTGCGGGCGAAGGTTCTTCGCTGATCTGAGCGAACGGGGAGAGCTGCGCGGAGCCGGTGACCTGCGCGGACCCGGTGACCTGCGCAGGCTCTGCAACCTGCGCAGACGGGGGCATGGAATTGATCTCAGGCAGGGGTGTGGACACGGCTCTCCTCATCGAGAAAGTTACGGCGGGATCATCGAAAACCGATGATCACTTGGGATTGAGTATGCGCCGCATCCATAAATAATTCAAGGGTTAAATTAAACGCACCTCGAGCGGCTCCCGGAGCAACCGTTTTCTCGATTCCCGGATGGCTCCGAGGAGCGTCGCCTCGTTCTCCAGTTGCCCGGCCCGGATAGTGGGCAGGTAGCTGTCCGGCGAAGGAGAGATCGGTGCGTGCTCGGCGAAGGAGCGGGCTATCCGGTCAGCCAGCACGGACCAATATCCGCCCAGCACCACCGTCTGGGGGTCGAGGGTACGGCTGATGACGTGAAGGGCCCAGGCAACCCAGTCCGCCGCGGCGTCGAAAGCCTCGACTGCGCGCGCGTCGCCGCGTGCAATCCGTTCGGTCAGCTCCCCTAAGGCACTGCCCAGGCCCAAGGATTCCAGTTCTTCGCCCAGCCCGGCAGATTTCAGGACAACGTCAGGTCCGGCGACCAGGACCAGGCAACCGCGTTGCCCGCAGACACAGCGTTCCCCTTGATGGTCCATGGGAAGGTGTCCGAAGCCGCCCGCCAGGCTATGGGCTCCCGTGAGGAGCCGGCCGTCGAGAATGACCGCCCCTCCGATTCCTGAATTGCTCTTCAGATAGACCATGTCCTTGACGCCGGGGAGCAGATCGAATTCAGCCATGGCCGCGAATCCGGCGTCCGAATGCAGGGAGAGGCTCTCCGGTAATCCAGGGACCCGCTTTCGAAGCCCATCAAGGACATCCACTTCGCCCCAGCCCATGTCCGAATCGCCGAAGACCATGGGCGGATTACCAAGCACCGGTGCAAAGACCACCACCGTCACATCCACCACGCGGCGGCCCATTCCCCCGGCCGCTGCCACAGCACGCTCCAGCACTGCCGCCAAGACGTCCAACACAGGCTCCGGGTCCCCCATGGGCCGTCCGTGATGTTCCGAATGGCGGAACAAGACGTCTCCGGCCAAGGAGGCAAGCACTGCGGTGGCCTCATCGGCGTCCAGTTGAAGGGCCACCAGGGCTACGTCATCGGCGGCCAATTCCAGGAGTGTCTGCGGCCGGCCTTTTCCGCCCGCAGAGACCGGTTCAACTTCCCGGATAGTCCCGGCCTCCACCAGCAACCTGGTCAACGCTGTCACTGCGCCACGCGTCAACCCCGTGCCGTCGGCAATCTGGCTGCGGGAACTGGGACCGTGCTCCACGAGGTGTCCAGCCACCAGTTCGAGGTTATGTCGGCGCACGTCACCGCTGACGAGCGAACTGGCGGATTCAAGCCCCGGCGCCCCGGAGCCACGTACGTGGTTGACCATGACGCTAGCCTGTCACACGAACGGCAAGCTCCGCCCGGCACAATCGGCTGGCAACAGATGCCGCCCTGAACGTTCAAAACGGCATCTGCTGCGACCTGCCTGGGTGGTCAGGCGATCAGCCGTGCCGCCCCGGTGTTGATGGAAGATGCGGGGAAGCCGTTGTTGACCACGATCTTCTCCAGGCTGCCGTCCTTCCGCAGCCCGTCAACATAAGCGTTCAGGGCTGCCAGTAGTCCTGCGTTGTCCTTGGTGACCGGGAGGCAGGTCTGGGGAGGTTCGAGGGAGGCCTTGATGGCACTGTCCGGCTCCATGACCTCGACCTTCAGGCCATTGCTGTTGTTGTGGGCCTCACCGAATCCATCAATCCCAACATCGATCCGGCCGGACTTCAGGTCCTGGAACAGGTCCACAGGGGCCTTGTAGAGCTGGAGGTCGCCACCCAGGTAGTTCTTGGCATCGTCCACCCAGACATTGCCATTGACCGTGCCGACCTTCTTGCCCTTCAGGTCAGAGGCCTTTGTCAGGCCATCCTTGGAAATCAGGACCATCTGGTCGGTGTAGATGGGGTCCGTCAGAGCCAGGATTTCCGCGCGTGCCGCCGAACGCCACCAACCACCGGTTGCGATGTCGGCGCGTCCGCCCTGGACCGTCGGAATGACGGCTGCCGCGGCAGCAGAAACCGTGGCGATGTCCAGGCACTCCTTCTTGGCGAAGCCCATGAGGATATCGCCGTCTACCCCGCCGAGTTCATTGCCCTTGAAAGTCACATACGGCGGCGCCTCATACACGGCCACCGTCAGGGTTCCCTTCTTCATGGTGTTGAACTGGGAGGCCGGCTTGCAGTCGGCGGCGGTCTTGGATCCTGCGGCTTCGCTGCCGCCGCCACAGCCGCTGAGAGCAGCGGCCAGCGTCACGGCGGCCACGGCCGACGCGATCATACGTAGTTTCATGGTGGTTCCTTTGCCTAATCGGCGCGTCAACGGTGACGCGCCAAACGATGCTCAACGAAATTGCTCAGGGAACTCGCGGGAATGGTGATCAGGGCGTACATCAGGCCCGCGAGGGTAAGGATGCTCAGGTAGCGGAAAGTGATGGAGCCGATGGAGTAGGCCTGGCTCATCAATTCCGGCATGGCAATGGTGTAGGCCAGGGAGGTTGCCTGGAACACCATGATCGCGAATCCCATGAGCGGCGGGATGGCGATTCTGACTCCTTGTGGAATCACAACAAAACGCAGGATGTCGCGCCGGGCCATTCCCAGTGCATGCGCTGCTTCCACCTCGCCGCCGGGAACAGCCTGCAGGCCCCCGCGAAGGATCTCGCTGGTGTAAGCGGCCGTAGTGAATGCCAGCGCCAACGATGCAGCCACGAAGGACGTCAGCGTCATGCCGGCACTGGGAAGGCCGAAGTAGAACAACTGCAGCACCACCAGGGCGGGTGTTCCACGGCCTATTTCGATCACAGTGATGGTGATCATCCGTAGGACTTTGTTCCGGGAACCGGCACCCAGGGCCAGGAGCAATCCGGCGGGCAGTCCGATCAGCAAAGTGACGAGTGTGAGTTGGAGGCTGACGCCCAGCCCGCCAAGCAGGTCCGGGAAATAGTCCACCCAATCGTTGAAGAATGTCATCGCGCAACCCGCTTCCGGAGCCTGCTGTCCAGCTGCCGGGTGGCCCAAGCGCAGGGAATGGTCATGGCGACATACAGTCCGGCCGCGTAGAGGAACGGAACAATGGCGTCACCACTGACCGTGGACTCATGGCTGGCCCAGTAGATGGTGTCCTGCACCCCGATGACTGATGCCACGGAGGAGTCCTTCAACAAACCAATGGCGAAGGTGGCAGCCGCCGGGATCGAAACGCGAAGGACCTGCGGCCCGATAACGGTGGCCAATGTCGCGCCCCGGGAGAGTCCCAATGCGTCACTGGCTTCCCACTGGCCTTCATGGATGGCGGTCAGGCCGCCGCGGTAGATCTCCGCCATGTAGGCCGAAGCCACCAGCCCGAAACCTATGACGGCAGCGGCGAAGGAGCTCAGTTCGATCACACCGGTTCCGATGCCGAAGTAGATGATGAACAACCACGCCAGCGGAGGGATGCCCCTCAGCAACTCGATGACGGCGCGGGAAATGAACCGGACCGCTGGTATCCGGGACCGGCGGGCAAGCGCCAAGGGAATTCCTCCGATGGCTCCCAGCAGGAATGATGAGAGGGTCAGCAGGAGGGTCATGGTGACGCCCTGCGAAACCACTGCCAAGGCCTCCACCTCAGCGCTCCAGGACGGCGCGGAGGAACTTCCGCGTTCGGTCCATGGTGGGGGCCGTGAAGACGACGGCGGGATCGCCTTCCTCGAGGATGGCGCCTTCGGCCATGACCACCACCCTGTCGGAGACATCCTTGGCGAACTGCATCTCGTGGGTGACCACCACCATGGTCATCCCTTCGGCAGCAAGCTCACGCATGACGGCAAGGACTTCGAGCCCCACCTCGGGGTCCAGTGCCGACGTGGGCTCGTCGAAGAGCATCACCCGGGGGTCCAGGGCCAATGCCCGTGCAATGGCGATCCGCTGCTGCTGTCCGCCCGAGCACCGGCTGGGATACTGCCGGGCTTTGTCCGCGAGCCCCACCCGCTCAAGCAGTGCCAGCGAGCGCGCGTCGGCGTCCTTGGTGTTGCGGCCGAGGACGCGTTCCTGTGGAAGCGAGATGTTCCGCAGCACGGTCATGTGCGGGAACAGGTTGAACGACTGGAACACCATGCCCACATTGCGGCGCAGGCGGACCAGGTCCTTGTGGCTGATCTGGTGTCCGGCGTCCACGTGGTTTCCTTCCACCGTGATCCTGCCGCTGTCCGGAACCTCCAGCAGGTTGATGCATCGCAGCAGCGTGCTCTTGCCGGCTCCGCTGGGTCCGATGATGGCGATCACCTCGCCCTCCCGCACGGACAGTGACACGTCGTTGATCACCGTATGGTCCCCATACCGCTTGGTGACGGACTCAAGCGATATGGCGATCGGGTCCTGCCGGGTGGCTTCTTGCATGACTGACTCGTTCCTGACTTGTGTCATCGGCTCAAAGCCGGGCCGACAGGCGCCGGAGCCTCGCCGACGTCGAAACCCTTGCCAAGGGCGTTCAGCGCGAAGGAGGCAATATCGAGGATGGGCACACTGGTGTATTTGCGGATTTCCTGGCGGAATTCGGGCAGCAGGGTGCATTCAAGGACCAGCACGCCGATGTTCTCCAAGCGCCCTCCCGGCCCGAACTCCCGCTTCACTACGGACGCAACGCCTTCCTTGAGCATCTCCTGGTCCCAGCCATTGCCCAGTGCGTGGTCGTTGGTCAGCATGGTTGCCCAGCCCGGTTCGCTTTCCATGCCGGCAATGACAATCTGTGGGGACAACGCGTGGTCGGCCAGCAACTTGGCGGCCAGAGTTTCCGAGACAGTCAGCACACCGATGTCTTTGCTGCTGAGCACCGAGGCGATGGGCAGCAGGTCCAGGCCGCTGGTGATCACGTTGGCCGTCCGGCGCGTGTCCTTGCGGGCGTAGAAGAAGAAGCCGCAGTCGGTGATGACCAGCGGACAGTGGGCCAGCTTTTCGCTGGCGGCCCAAAAAGCGTCGATGGCTTCCGGCTCTCCGGCAACCAAGGGCTCAACCCGGGCTCCGCGCGCCACGGCGTAGGCCACGGGGAGGCCCTGCCAGCTGGTGGGATTCTCGAAGAAACCCACGGGGTTGTTGCTGATGCCTGGCGCATCCGGGGTGAGGCATTCGATGTAGTCCACGGGGTAGGAATCGAGGTCGCACAGGATGACGCCAAGTTGGGGCTTGATGTCAGGCATTGGGTGACTCCCCCGCAACCGGAACGTCGAGCGTTGCCTGGGTGCCGTCGTCGAACGCTTCCACGCGGGTGGCGGCACTGCCGACAATGGCGACGGCGTTGACCTCCACGCGGATGCCGGGCAGGTTCAGTTCCTCGCCGATGAGGATGCCCGTTGCCGTGGGGCCGGGGGCCGGGAAGTAGCTGAAACGGATGTCGTAGGTCCGCTGCCATTCTTCGTAGCTGAGCTCGCCGGCGTAGAAGGTATTGAACTGGACGACGTCGCCCATGGTGCCGCCGAGGCTTTCGATGACCCGCTTCAGGGACTCCATGACGTTCTTGCACTGGGCAACGATGTCGCCGGGGTTGTTGACGTTTCCGTCCGCGTCGAGGTCTTCCTGGCCGCCCACGTAAATCATGTCACCCACGCGGATGCCGTGGCTGTGGTTGATCTTGAAGTGGCCCGGCACCTGCCAGTGTCCGGGAACCTCTGCGAAGCGTCGTTCGAGGGTGGTCATTTTTTCGTTCTCCTTTGTGGTGATCGTCACTGATCACTTCAAGCATGGAACGAAAAACAGGGGTCGGGACGGCCCGCAGAACGACGTTTGCTGGCGCTGGCCCAAGAGATTCTTGGACTGCCGTCCAGGGCCCGACGGCGGTACGCGGCTCAGGCGGCTGCGGCACCCAGGAGGCTGTGGATTTCGTCCAGGACAGCCTTGACGATGGGCCGCCTGGCATCACTGCTGCGCGTCACTGTCAGGACGCGCCTTTGGATGTGCGGCTTGTCGAACGCATGGATTCCCACGGGCGCCACAGTGCTGTCCACGGAGAGCGGAGGGAGCAGGGAGATGCCCCGGCCCCGGGAAATGGACTCCACCAGCAGCAGCAGATCGTCCACTACCCAGCGGATGTTGGGCTCGAAGCCCTCATTCCGGCAGGCGTAGCGGACTGCCTGGCCGCATGCTCCCGCGTCCGGGGTCAGCACCCAGGCCTCATTCCTGAGGTCCGACAACTTGAGCCTGGGCGGGACCTCGTAGTCCGGCGGCGTGACCAGTACCAGCGGCTCGCTGAGCACTTCCCTGGTGACCAGATAGTCCGGAAATGCCATGGGCACGTTGTCGTAGAGGTCGACAATCGCGATGTCCAGGGCGCCGTTCAGCAACTGCTCGATGCTGTCGACCGGTTCAACCACGTTGACGGTCAGTTCGACGTCGGGAACGGTCACCTCGAGTTTCTCGGCGACCGGCAGGAGCACTGTCCGGGCGAGGGAGGGAATGGAACCGATGCGGACTCTGCCCGAAAGATCGCCGCTGAGCTGGTCCATTTCGGCGCGGGTTGCTTCCAGAAGGCGAACCACGGCCCGGGCGTGCTCCACCAGGATTTCGCCGGCACCGGTCAGCCCGACGCCCCGCGATGAACGGTCGAGGAGCTGGACCCCGGTTTCCCGTTCGAGAATGCTGATCTGCTGCGAAACGGCCGAAGACGTAATGCCCAGGACACGTGCCGCACCGGCCAGGGACCCTTGCCGGGCCACCTCGTTGAGAAGGCGCAGCCGGGGCACGTCCGGAAGAGGTTTTTCGGTCATGAAACATTCTTGCACGATTAGCTATTCTTAAGGCAGATCTGGATGTATCTTAAGTTAAACCACGAGCCGCCGAGTGGACGACGACGTCCGCAGCAGGCCCCCATCCCCTGAAAGGACGCCACGTGGACATCATGGAGACGTACCCGTCCAAACTCACGCTTACCGGCATACTCGGCGCCCCCGAATCCGTTGCACGAAGCATCACCAACACCATCGAGGACCTTGGCACGGACCTTCGCGAGCTCAGCCACGGAATCCACGGCATCGCAGAGGTGGGCTTCGAAGAGCGCCTCTCGGTCGCTTTCGCCGCCGAATTCCTCAGGTATCGGGGCTATCCCGTACAGGTGGGCCGATACGGCCTCCGCACCTCACTTCGGGCCGAGGCGGGATCCGGATCCCCGAAAGTGGCTGTCCTGGCCGAATACGATGCCCTTCCCGGCGTTGGCCATGGCTGCGGACACAACGTCATCTGCGCTGCCGCTGTCGGAGCGTTCCTCGGAGTTGCCGCCCAGGTGGAAAAGCTCGGCGGCTCAGTGGTGCTCCTCGGCACGCCTGCCGAAGAAAACGGAAACGGCAAGGAACTCATGGCCCGGGCGGGCGCCTTCGACGACATTGACGCGGTGGTGATGCTGCACCCGTTCACCGGCGAGTACGAGGTCGCCTCGTTTGCCTCCCTGGCGGTCCGCGACGTGGAGGTCACCTTCCATGGCGTTGCGGCCCACGCTTCGTCGGCTCCGCACATGGGCCGCAATGCCCTCGATGCCGTCGTGGCCGCCTACCAAGGCATCGCAGCACTCAGGCAACACATCCCCGCCACGGACCGCCTCCACTGCATCATCACGGAGGGCGGATCAGCGGTGAACGTCGTCCCCCACCTGGCGGGCGCCGTCGTCGAAATCCGCTCCCTGGACCCGGCCGGGCTTGTGGACATTTCGCGGAAAGTGCAGGACATCCTGGAGGGCGCAGCACAGATGACCGGCACGCGGCTGGAGACCACCTGGGACCCGTTCCCCGCCTACCTCCCCGTCCGCAGCAATGACGCCTTGGCCGCGCGCTACCACGGGCACATGGCTGCGCGCGGCCGGGCCATCACCCTTGAGACCGAACTGGTGGGCGGCGGCTGGTCCACCGACCTGGGGAACCTGAGCCTGCGGATCCCCTCGATCCATCCCACGGTGAGCATTTCCCGCGAAACTGCGGTCATGCACACGGTGGAGTTCGGCCAGCATTCCATCAGCCCCGCCGGTGATGCGGCCGTCGTGGACGGCGCAGTGGGGCTGGCGCTGACTGCGGCCGACTATCTGGCCGACGCGCGGCTCCGGGAGCAGGTCCGCCTGGACTTCGAAGCGGCCGGCGGCGCCGTGGACGTGGAGCGGCTGCTCACGCCGCCTGCAGGGAAGTAGCACGGCCATGCTGAATCCCGTCCATTTGCGCACCCTCACTGTGGTGCTCAGAACAGGCTCCTTCGCTGACGCCGCGCGCGAGATCGGCTACACCGGGTCAGCCGTTTCGCAGCAGGTGGCGGCTTTGGAACGCGCAGTGCAGGCACCCTTGGTGGAGCGTGACGCCCAAAGCATCCGACCCACCGAGGCGGCAAAGTTCCTGGCAGCCCGGGCACATGACATCATCAACGCCCTGGGCAACCTGGAAGACGACATGAAGGGTTTCAGCAAGGGCGACTACGGCCTCATGCGCCTGGGCAGCTTCAGCACAGCAAGCCAACGGCTCCTCCCCGACGGCCTGGCCTCGTACCTGCGCAGGCATCCCAACTCCAGCGTGGACCTGGAAGAGGGCGGTCCCGCCGAGCTCGCGGGCATGGTCCGGGACTCCACGCTCGATGTCGCCGTGGTGTTCCATTACGACCTCGTCCCCCAGCAATGGCCGTCGAACGTGGCGGCAACACCACTCCTTGCGGAGGAACTGCTGCTTCTGCTCCCTGAGTCCCATCGCCTGGCCGGCGCGGAGAACATCACCCTGCAGGACCTTGAGCGGGAACTTTGGGTCTCGACAAAAGAGGACTCATCCGGCGACGCCTGCCTCAGGCACCTGTGCGCAAGCGGCGGATTCACACCGCGCATTCCGGTGCGCAGCAACAACTACGACGCCCTCCGCGGCATGGTCCGCTCCGGGCTGGGCATAGCGCTGGTTCCGGCCATGGACCACGTACCCACGGACCGGATCGTGGCGACGGGCATCTCCGGCTGTACGGCCCGGCGCCACATCTCAGCACTCAGGCAGAAGTCGCAGGCCGGCGTTTCCATCACGAGTTTCCTGCAGTGCCTGGGCCGTGCTGCGGACAAGCTGGCCGCGTCCCATAGCGGCATCGTCCGTCAGACGAAGCAGCCCGACGCGGTGGCGCCGATGGGCTACCTTGCCGGGCTCCGCGCGTCGTAATCCTGCCAGCTGAACCCTAGTTGGGCGAGCCGGCCGTACTCTGGCGCACTACGAGCTCAGGGGTGAACACGACGGCGCGATGCTTGGTTCCACCGTTTTCCTGCTCTTCGGCGAGGAGCTCGATCGCTGTCCGCCCCAGGGCTTCGGTGGGCTGTCGGATGGAGGACAAAGGAACGACGGCGGAAATGGCGAAATCGATGTCGTCGTACCCGATCAGGGCAATGTCATCCGGGATGCGGACGGTGCGGAGCATGGTCAACGACTGCATGACGCCGAGGGCCAGGAGATCGTTGGAGCAGAAGACGGCCTCGGGCCTGCCAGCGGGATCGCGCTCCACCAACGCGTTTCCCACTTGCCGGCCGGCCAGGACAGTTTGCCCCGCGGAGTCGAGTACCTCCATGGTCGCCTCCGGGACTTCCGCCACAGCACGCTGCGCGCCCTCAAGCCTGCTGGATACCTGGCGGATGGAGGGGCTTCCAACGAAGGCCAGACGACGGCGACCCAGGTCCAGCAAGTGCCGGGCCGCGAGATAGCCGCCTTCCTGGTCGTCCACGGAGACTGAGCTGCAGCGTTCCGTGTCGGCGAGCTGATCCACCAGGACCGTGGGGACTCCGCGCTCCCTGAGGGTATCGATCCGCGCTTCGACGTCCCCGACAGGTGACAGGAGCAGGCCCTGGACACGCTGCTCCTGGAAGAGATCCATGTAATGCGCTTCGCGGGTAGCGTCCTGGCCACTGTCGCCCACCAGCACCACGCTGCCCAGCGCGGTTGCGGCATCTTCGGCGGCACGGGCCACGGAAGAGAAGAAGGGGTTTCCGACGTCGAGGACGATAAGCCCGATGGTCCGGCTTTGACCGGCGCGGAGTTGGCGGGCGGCGTCGTTGCGCACGAAGCCAAGTTCGGCGATGGATTTGAGGACTCGTTCTTTGGTCTTTTGGGAAACCCTGTCCGGATAATTCAGCACATTGGAGACAGTTCCCACGGCAACTTGTGCGTGGTTGGCGACGTCCTTGATGCTCGCTGTTTGGGACATGCTTTCCGTTCTCGCTGGTCGAAAATCAAGGACGCTGGAAACGCCTTGACACCCCCTGCTTGCCGAGGGTAATTTGAATCGTAACAAATGAAACGATTCAAAGACGAGTAACCCGGAGAACCGCATGAGGGTATGTTTCCGCTCTTCCGTCCAAGCGGAACTGATGGACGAATACAAGCGCCGCCACGCCGCCGTCTGGCCTGAGATGTTGACGGCCTTGAAGGACGCAGGGTGGAACAACTACTCGCTGTTCCTGGCACCCGACGGTCAATTGATCGGTTACCTGGAATGCGAAGACTACGCGGCAGCACAGGCCCGTATGGCCCTCACGGACGTCAATAACCGCTGGCAAGCGGAAATGGCCGCCCTGTTCGCGAACAGCAACCTCCCTCCGGACCAGGGTTTCGAAGTCATCGAAGAAGTTTTCAACCTTGAAGACCAACTGGCCGACGCCGGCAACGTCACAAACGGGGCCACGCCAGTACATACAGACACCACCATCGGACACCAGAAGGAACAATCATGAACACCACAGAATCGGCCCTGGGCCGCCTGGGAGAACTGGCCATTGAAGTGCCGTCCTGGGCTTACGGCAATTCCGGGACCCGGTTCAAGGTCTTCGGCACCCCGGGCACGCCGCGCACCGTGCAGGAAAAGATCGCCGACGCCGCGAAGGTCCACGAGCTCACCGGCCTGGCCCCCACCGTGGCGCTGCACATTCCGTGGGACAAGGTTGACGACTACGCTGCCCTGCGCGGGTACGCCGAGGGCCTCGGGGTGGGGCTGGACACCATCAACTCCAACACGTTCCAGGATGACGAGTACAAGTTCGGCTCCCTGACCTCGTCCAACGAGTCCGTCCGCCGCCGCGCGATTGACCACCATCTGGAGTGCATCGAGATCATGCACGCCACGGGTTCGCGCGATCTGAAGATCTGGCTCGCCGATGGCACCAACTACCCGGGCCAGGACG
Organism: Paenarthrobacter sp. C1; assembly: GCF_049315185.1. NCBI lineage: Bacteria > Bacillati > Actinomycetota > Actinomycetes > Micrococcales > Micrococcaceae > Paenarthrobacter > Paenarthrobacter sp. C1. The sequence goes on from NZ_CP186052.1 coordinate 4,241,016, forward strand.
ATATCCGCGGCCGCCAGGACCGCCTGGCTGAGTCCCTCCAGGAAATCTACGCGGGCCTGGGCGATGAGCAGCGCCTGGTCCTTGAGTACAAGTTCTTCGAGCCGGCTTTCTATCACACCGATGTTCCGGACTGGGGCACGTCCTACGCGCAGACCCTTGCCCTGGGCGAGAAGGCCTTTGTCTGCCTGGACACCGGCCACCACGCCCCGGGCACCAACATCGAGTTCATCGTGATGCAGCTCCTTCGCCTGGGCAAGCTGGGTTCCTTCGACTTCAACTCCCGCTTCTACGCCGATGACGACCTGATTGTGGGCGCGGCGGATCCGTTCCAGCTGTTCCGTATCATGCACGAGGTCATTCGTGGCGGCGGTTTCGGAAAAGAATCCGGCGTCGCCCTGATGTTGGACCAGTGCCACAACCTGGAAGAGAAGATCCCGGGCCAGATCCGCTCGGTGCTGAACGTCCAGGAAATGACGGCCCGCGCCCTGCTGGTGGACACCGCCGCACTCAGCGAAGCCCAGCGCGCCGGGGACGTCCTGGCGGCAAACGGCATCTTCAACGATGCCTTCTACACCGATGTCCGCCCGGTCCTGGCCGAGTGGCGCGAATCCCGCGGCCTGCCCGCCGACCCAATGGCCGCTTACAAGGCCAGCGGATACCAGAAGAAGATCAACGAGGACCGCGCAGGCGGCCAGCAAGCCGGATGGGGCGCCTAAGCATGACTACCAACACCACTGTTGAAGAACTGATTTCCCGTTCCAACCGCCTCGGCGCGGACAAGCGGAACACCAACTTCGCCGGGGGCAACACCTCCGCCAAGGGCACAGAGAAGGACCCCGTCACGGGTCAGGACGTAGAGCTTCTTTGGGTCAAGGGCTCCGGCGGCGACCTCGGCACCCTGAAAGCGGAGAACCTCGCAGTACTCCGGCTGGACCGGCTGCAGGCACTGAAGTCCGTTTACCCCGGCGTCGAGCGCGAAGACGAAATGGTGGCCGCCTTCGATTACTGCCTCCACGGCAAGGGCGGCGCGGCGCCGTCGATCGATACGGCCATGCACGGCCTGGTGGACGCCGCCCACGTTGACCACCTTCACCCGGACTCGGGCATCGCGATCGCAACCGCCGTTGACGGCGAAGCCCTGACCTCCAAGGTCTTTGGCGACAAGGTGGTGTGGGTGCCGTGGCGTCGTCCCGGTTTCCAGCTGGGCCTGGACATTGCCGCGATCAAGGAAGCCAACCCGCAGGCCATCGGCACCATCCTGGGCGGCCACGGCATCACCGCCTGGGGTGCCACCAGCGAAGAGGCCGAGGCCAACTCGTTGTGGATCATCGACCAGGCAGAGAACTACATCAAGGACAACGGCAAGGCCGAGCCCTTCGGTGCCCCGCTCCTCGGCTACGGCGCCCTCCCCGAAGCTGAGCGCAGGGCCAAGGCTGCGGCCCTCGCTCCGGTGATCCGCGGCCTGGCCTCCACTGACAAACCGCAGCTGGGGCACTTCAGCGATGACGCCGTCGTGCTTGAATTCCTTGCCTCGGAAGAGCACCCGCGCCTGGGCGCGCTGGGCACGTCCTGCCCGGACCACTTCCTGCGCACCAAGGTCAAGCCGCTGGTGCTGGACCTGCCGGCCGATGCCTCGATCGAAAACTCCGTGGCGCGGCTCAAGGAACTGCACGCCGCCTACCGCGAGGACTACCAGGCTTACTACGACCGGCACGCTGACGCTGATTCACCGGCGCTCCGTGGCGCGGACCCGGCGATCGTGTTGGTCCCGGGCGTGGGTATGTTCTCCTTCGGCAAGGACAAGCAGACCGCACGCGTCGCCGGCGAGTTCTACATCAACGCCATCAACGTGATGCGCGGCGCCGAGGCCATCTCCACCTACGCCCCGATCGAGGAATCCGAGAAATTCCGCATCGAGTACTGGGCCCTGGAGGAAGCCAAGCTCGCCAGGATGCCCAAGCCCAAGTCCCACGCCACCCGCATCGCGCTGGTGACCGGTGCGGCGTCGGGTATCGGCAAGGCGATCGCCACCCGTCTGGCGTCCGACGGCGCGTGCGTGGTGATTGCCGACCTGAACCTTGAGAACGCGCAAAAGGTCGCCGAGGAACTGGGCGGTCCGGACGTCGCCATCGGCGTCCAGGCCGACGTGACCGACGAAGCCCAGATCGCCGCCGCGATTCAGGAGGCCGTGCTCGCGTTCGGCGGCCTGGACCTGGTGGTCAACAACGCCGGCCTTTCCATTTCCAAGCCGCTGCTGGAAACCACCGAGAAGGACTGGGACCTCCAGCACAACGTCATGGCCAAGGGCTCGTTCCTGGTGTCCAAGGCCGCGGCAAAGGTCATGATCGACCAAGGCATGGGCGGGGACATCATCTACATCTCCTCCAAGAACTCCGTGTTCGCCGGCCCGAACAACATCGCGTACTCCGCCACCAAGGCAGACCAAGCCCACCAGGTCCGCCTGCTCGCCGCCGAACTGGGCGATCACGGTATCCGCGTCAACGGCATCAACCCCGACGGCGTGGTCCGCGGCTCCGGCATCTTCGCCGGCGGCTGGGGCGCAAAGCGAGCAGCCGTGTACGGCGTGGACGAGCAGGAACTGGGCAAGTACTACGCCCAACGCACGCTCCTCAAGCGCGAAGTCCTGCCCGAACACGTCGCCAACGCCGCGTCCGTGCTCACCAGCAACGAGCTCTCCCACACCACCGGCCTGCACATTCCCGTGGACGCCGGCGTGGCAGCAGCCTTCCTCCGCTAGGAGCACCAGTGACCACCGGAACCACCACGGACACCGCCCCGGCACACGCCGGGGCGGTGTCCTCACCGCAGACAGACCAGGTTTTCGCAGCCATCGACATCGGCGCTTCCTCCGGCCGCGTCATGCTGGGCCGCGTCTCCCCCGCTACAGGAGTCTCCCTTGAGACGATCCACCGCTTCCCCAACGGAGTCATAGAGCTCGACGGCGGCCTCCGCTGGGATTTCGACGCCCTCTTCGCTGAGGTGCTCAAAGGCCTGACGGCCGCCGCCGCGACTGCCCGGGGTAACAGCGAGCGCATTGTGAGCATCGGCATCGACACCTGGGCCGTTGACTACGGCTTGGTGAACAAAGCCGGCGAACTGACCGCGCAGCCCTACAGCTACCGCGACGAACGCAGCCGGGCCGCTGTGGAGCGCGTCCATGCGGCCGTTTCCCCGGAAAAGCTCTATGCCGCCACGGGATTGCAGTACTTGCAGTTCAACACCCTGTATCAACTGGCCGCGGAGCCGAACCTTGAAGGGCTGCAAGCTCTCCTGATCCCCGATCTGATTGCTTTCCTGCTGACGGGTGAGCGCCGGACGGAAGCCACCAATGCCTCCACCACCGGGCTCTTCGACGCCGTCGCCGGAGAGTGGGCCACGGAATTCCTGGACGCCCTCCGCCTGCCCCGCAACGTCTTCCCGCCGCTGATCCAACCCGGCGAAACGGTGGGAACGCTCTTGCCGGAGATCCTTGACCGGACGGGCCTTCCGGCGGACACGAAAGTGGTGGCCGTCGGTTCGCACGACACCGCATCCGCCGTCGCCGCAGTTCCCGCTGCGGACCAGGATTTCGCCTACATCTCCTCGGGCACGTGGTCCTTGGTAGGCGTCGAGCTTCCCCGGCCGGTCCTCAACGAAACCAGCCGGAAAGCCAACTTCACCAACGAACGCGGCGTGGACGGCACCATCCGGTACCTCCGCAACGTCGGTGGCCTGTGGCTGCTCAGCGAATGCCAAAGGGCATGGGCCGCCGAGGGCCACACGCAAGCGCTCACCGCCTTGCTGGATTCCGCGGCGGCACTGCCTGCCGGTGGGCCCCGGATCAACGCCGACGACCCCCGCTTCACGGCACCGGACAACATGCCGGACCGGATCCGCGCAGCCGTGCGCAACACCGGTGCGGTACTCCCGGACCGGCCTGCCGCCGTCGTGCGTTGCATCATGGAAAGCCTCGCTGCCGGTTACGCCCGCACGCTGGCCGACGCAGAGCGGCTCACGGGGCGAAGCACCAGCGTGGTGCACATTGTGGGCGGCGGCTCGCAGAACCGGCTCCTGTGCCGGCTCACTGCTGACGCAACGGGCAAACAGGTGGTCGCGGGGCCGGTCGAAGCAACAGCGCTGGGCAATGTGCTGGTGCAGGCGAGGGCCGCAGGCTTGGTCAAGGGTGGCTTGGCTGAGCTGCGCGTACTCGTGGCCGCAGGGACGGAACTGCTGCGATACGAGCCGGCCGGCGCCTTGCAGTCCAGCCGGTCCTGACCCTCTTTGAACCGGATGCGGCCGCGGATCAACCAAGTGAGGTTGATCCGCGGCCATCCTGCATTTGAACAAGGTCAGGAAGCAACAGGCCCCCGGTCTCGTGCTTGTGAATCTCCCACTCCACGGCAGGCTCCCGAGTCTGGTACGTCACAGCGCCGGGTGAGGGTCCCGCGCTAAACTGGTCCCACTATGATCCGCACAATGTTCAAGTCCAAGATCCACCGTGCAACGGTGACCCATGCCGACCTCCACTACGTCGGTTCGGTCACTGTCGACCTGGACCTGCTGGATGCGGCCGACATCCTTCCCGGCGAACTCGTGTCCATTGTTGACGTCACCAACGGCGCCCGGCTGGAGACTTACACCATCGCCGGCGAGCGCGGGTCCGGCGTGATCGGCATCAACGGCGCGGCCGCGCACATGGTCCACGTCGGCGATACCGTCATCCTCATCACCTATGCGGAAATGACCACGGAAGAGGCCCGGGCCTACGAACCCAGGGTGGTCCATGTCGGCAAGGACAACAAGATCCTGCAGCTTGGCAACGACCCCGCCGAGGGCCACACCCCCGGGCTCATGCGCCCGCCGCACGCGCTCAGCAACGCAGCCCACCTCAGCTAGGTTCCCACAGCAACGCCCGACGCCGGCACTCACCAGGGTGCCGGCGTCGGGCGCGTTCAGGGTCCAAATATCGGGACGGTCGCCTGAAAACGCTTACTCACGCGGCTGTTCTGGCTAGGCTGTAGTTCGTGATCCAACAAATCCCCGACCGCACGCCGTCATGATCGGCGTCCTGTCCGGGTTTTTCGTTGTCTGGGCCATCATCCTGGTGGGCATGTTCGTTGGCCGTCGCGGCATCCTCGGTGACAACGCCCGCTCCGTGTTAAGTTCCCTGACGTTCTTCGTGGCCAGTCCCGCGCTCCTCTTCGAGACCTTGAGCAAGGCGAAACTGCATGATGTTTTCGCCGCTCCGTTGTTGGTCACGGCCGTCGGCGCCGTCATCACCGGCCTGCTGTTCTTCCTGATCGTGAAGCTCTGGTTGAAGCGCAGCATGCCCGAAGCGCTCATGTCTTCCATGAGTGCGTCGCTGGCCAATTCAGCCAACCTGGGGATCCCCATCGCCGTGTTCGTCCTGGGCGATGCGAGCTATGTGGCACCGCTGTTGATCTTCCAGTTGGCGTTTTTCACCCCCATGTACCTGATGGCCCTCGATGCCAGTACCAGTTCACATCGGACCACTCCCCTGCGCTTCGTCCTGATGATCGTGCGGAACCCCATGATCGTGGGCTCAGCGTTGGGCCTTCTGGTGGCGGGCACCGGTTTCCAGGTGCCAACGCTTATTCTCGAGCCGATCCACCTCATTGGCGGGGCCGCGATTCCTGCGATGCTGATGGCGTTCGGGATGAGCCTGAACGGTTCCAGGCCCCTTCAGAAGTCCGCAGGACGCCGGCTCGAAACCCTGTTGGCCAGCGGCTTCAAACTCGTCGTGCACCCGTTGGTGGCTTATCTTTTCGCCCGCTTCGCCCTCGGGATGGACGGCCATGCGCTGTTCGCGGTGGTGGTGACCGCCGCGCTGCCCACAGCCCAGAACGTGTTCGTGGCCGCCAACCGCTACCAGGCGGGAATTACCGTCGCCAAGGACACCGTGCTCATCACCACGATCGTGGCAGTGCCGGCGATGATCGCCGTCGCACTGCTGCTTACCTGACCCAACCAGCGTTACTCCACGTCGGCGCTGGCCAGGTAGTGGTCCAGGAGCTGCGCGCAGCGGATGAAGCCGAGGTGTGAGTAGGCCTGGGGATGGTTGCCGAGGTGCGTTTCCGTGCCCGGATCGTACTCCTCGGGCAGCAGCCCGGTGGGACCGAACAGGGCCACCAACTGGTTGAACAGTTCCAGCGCATCGTCCAGTCGCCCCACCGCGAGGTACGCCTCAATCAGCCAGGTGGTGCAAATGTGGAAGCCGCCCTCCAGACCCGGCAGGCCGTCGTCGTACCTGTACCGGAAGACGGTAGGGCCGACGCGCAGCTCCCGCTCCACCGCAGTCACGGTATCCAGGAACCGCTGGTCCTGGACGTCCAAGAGGCCGGACAGTCCGACGTGGAGAACTGCGGCGTCGAGGTCCGGGCTGTCGTAGGCCACGGTGTAGGACCGCGCCGACGAATCCCAGCCCTCGCGAAGGACTTCTTCACGAATCGTCGCGGCCGTAGGTGCCCAGTCCGCGTGCGGCGTCCGGCCGTGCAGGGCAGCAGCACGCAGCGCCCGGTCCAGCGTGACCCAGCACATGACCTTGGTATAGACGTGGTGGCGAGGCGGGCGGCGCGCTTCCCAGATCCCGTGGTCGGGCTCATGCCAGCGGGCCAGCACCGCATGCGCCATTTGCTCCATCAAGAACCAGTGCTCGTCCGGCAGGAATCCGCGCCGCTCCGACAGATCATGGATCAGCTCGGCGATGGGGCCGAACACGTCCAGTTGCACCTGGTGGTCCGCTGCGTTCCCGATCCGTACAGGCCTGGACCCCGCGTACCCCGGCAGGCTCTCCACGATGGCCTCCGTAGACAACGGTGAGCCCGTCACCGAGTAAAGGGGGTGCAGCCATTCCGGGCCGGGGGCGTTGTCCAGGATACGGCCCAGCCACCGCAGGAACCCGTCCGCTTCCTCCGTGGATCCCAAGGACACCAGCGAGTTCACGGTCATGGATCCGTCGCGCAGCCAGCAGTACCGGTAATCCCAGTTCCGGGTTCCGCCGATTCCTTCCGGCAGGGACGTGGTGGGCGCAGCCAGCACGGCACCGGTGGGCTCGTGGACCAGCGACTTGAGGACCAGCGCGGAGCGCCGCACCAGTGACGTTTTGATGGTGGGCAGCTGCAGCGCTTTTACCCACTCACGCGCAACCTGCCCGACGGCGGCACGACGGTGGGGCTCGCCGGCCGGGTCCGGGGGCGGCGGCTCGGTATCCCCACAGCGCATATTGAGGACCACAGGCCCGTCGCTGAGGGCGACTTCAGCTGTGGCAGTGGCGTAGCGGCCGTCGCTGGTGATGGAGAAGGCGACCCCGGGAGCGGACAGGATGATCGGATCCGAGGTGCCAAGGATATGGACCTCGTCGCCGCGGATTTCCATGCTGAACGGTGCGTTGGCGTAGTCGGGCCGCGGAGCGAAGACCACCCGGGCCGACCCCGTGCCGGACAACACCCGGACCAGGCTGGTGATCCCCTCCGGGGCGGGTTCCAGGTAGTCCGTCACGGTAACGTCGGCCCAACGGGTTTCCACGATCCTGGTGTTGTCCACGTAGCGCTGGGCCAGCACCTGTGACGGTTTCGCCGGTTCGATACTGAAGTGGCCGGCAGGGTCGCCGCCGAGGATATGGGCGAACAGAGAGCCCGAATCGGGCAACGGGTGGCTCATCCAGCAGACCTTGGCATCCGGCGTAAGCAAGGCCGTGGAGCTTCCGTTGCCGATCATCGAGTGTCGTTCCAGGCCCACCGCGTCTTCGCCGAAGAGCCATGCCCGCCGCAGCTCGAACAGCAAGGCCAGCACGTGCGCAAAGGCTTCCGGATCCGGAAGGGTGTGTGCCGCCGTCGTGCTTCCGGGCCCCACATGCAAACCGAGGTCCGGCCCCCGCAAAGTGGCCAGCGCTTTTTCGTCGCTCTCGGCATCGCCCGCATACAGTGCCGCGCTGACGCCCAACCGGGCGCGGAGCTGCTCCAGGGCTTGGCCCTTCGCCGGCTCCTCCACCGTGAGGTCCAGCACCGTTCCGTCGATGATGAAGTAGAGGCCGAATTCGATCGCGATCTTCTGCGAGGCGTACACCGCCCGGTCCACAACCTCGGGCGTGGCCGGCCGGGTGTGGACAGCAACGCCTACGGGCTTTCGGACAACGCTGATGCCCTTCTCGAATCCCACGGCTTCGGTCAACGCCGTAGCTACCTGTTGGAGCAACTGCTCCGTGGCGAGGGAAAGCGTGTAGGCGTAGCCCATGTCGAACTCCACCCCGTGGGAACCCACCAAATGGACCTCGGCCGGAAGCCGGGACACTGCTGCCAGGTCCCGCAAAGACCTGCCGGAAATGATGGCTGCGTGGGTGTTGGGGAGGGCTGCGAGAGCACGGAGCGCCACCGCCGCGCTGTCCAAGGGCAGCGTCTCGGTGGATACTCCCTCCGCCGAGCAGAGCGTCCCGCCGTAGTTGCAGGCCACCAGGAGGCCGGGAACCCTGGCCAGGACCTTAAGCTCCGCGAACAGCTCAGGGGTGATGCCGTTGTGCGCGTCGGATTGAAGGACCGTCCGGAGGAGGCCAAGCGGGAGCGATTTCATCAGCAGCGCGGAGTCGGCGACTGATTGATTCAAGTGCGTGGGCATGGCGGATCCTTCCGAAGCGGATAACTACAGTCTCCGCCCGGACGGTTTCGCTTGACTACCTAGTAGATTGCAAACGAGTAAAGCTTTTCCTTGGATTTATGCGGGTGTTTACGCCGGTACCAGGCCAGCTACCTCGGCAAGCAGCTCCACGGACCGCAAACGCTCCGCAGTGCCGATGCTCTGGTGGGCCACGATCAATTCGTCGGCGTCTGCGAACCGGGCGAACTCGTCCAAGTACTCGCGGACAACGTCCTTGGTGCCGACGGCCGAGAACTTCATCATCTGGGCGATGTGCTGGCCCTGCGGGGAGTCGAGGACCATATCCGCTTCGTCATCCGTGAACTCGCGTCCGCCACCGAAGAACAGGGAGACCCGTGCACGCTTCACTGCCAGGTTGATGGCCTGTGCCTCGGCATTGGTGTCCGCCGCGGTGACGTTTACTCCCGCGATCACGTACGGCTCAGACAACTGTTCCGAGGGCTTGAACTCACGCCGGTAAACAGCCACGGCGTCCTGCAGCGCGGCCGGGGCGAAGTGTGAAGCGAAGGCGTACGGCAAACCCAGCTGGGCGGCCAGCTGCGCGCCGAAGAGCGAGGAACCCAGAATGTACAGCGGCACGTTGGTGCCCTTGCCTGGCGTCGCTTCGACACCCTGGATGCGGGTGGGGCCTGTGAGGTAGCCCTGCAGTTCCAGGACGTCCTGCGGGAACCTGTCGGAGGATGTGTGGTCACGGCGCAGCGCACGCATGGTGTTCTGGTCGCTGCCGGGGGCACGTCCCAAACCGAGGTCGATGCGTCCCGGGTGGAGCGTCTCCAAGGTGCCGAACTGTTCGGCGATGGTCAACGGCGAGTGGTTGGGCAGCATCACACCGCCGGCGCCCAGGCGGATGGTGTTGGTGTGCGCGGCGACGTGGGCGATCAGCACGCTCGTGGCCGACGACGCGATGGCGGACATGTTGTGGTGCTCGGCGTACCAGACCCGACGGTAGCCAAGCTCTTCGGCTTTCTGCGCCATGGCGACACTGCCCGCGAGGCTCTCCGCCACCGTCTGGCCCTTCCCGATGGTTGCCAGGTCGAGGATGGAAAGAGGAACAGTCACGGTGAAGCCTTTCGGTACGTTTCGCGGCGCCCGCTTCTGCTTTCCGGGCACTCTAGCGACAACGACGGCGGCACCCGGCTTATTTCTGTGAGTTGCGTCGCGTGCTGTTCGGGCCCGGCCTTTGTGACCCTGTTCGACGCCTGATTAACTGCCGTGAACCCCTGTATCCCAGGGTTTCGGAGCGCTTTGACCACCCTCGCGGGCCTGCCGGATAGTTGCAGCCACGACTACGCATCAAAGCCCTTCGAGGAGAACCCATGGCACGTTTTACCGCCGCATCCGGCATCACCGCGGCGCTGGCCGCCACCGCACTGCTGGGGTTGACGGCATGCTCGGATCCAGGAGCCACGGCAGCCGCGTCAGCGCCGGCGTCGAACGCTTCATCCAGCGCAACCAAACAATTCAACCTGACCCCGCAGCAGGACCGCATCAAAGTGGCCGTGGATTCCGCTGCGGCAGCCTTGGTCCCCGACGCCATCAAAGCCGACGGCAAACTGACCGTGGTGACCACAGGCGGCACTCCCCCATTGAGCACGTTCGCCACTGACAACAAGACGCTGATCGGCAGCGAAGTGGATATCGCCTACGCAGTGGGCGAGACCCTGGGATTGCAGGTCGAGGTGCTGCCGGTTGCGTGGGCCGACTGGCCGCTGGGTGTCGAATCCGGAAAGTACGAGGCCGTCCTCTCCAACGTCACGGTCACCGAGGCCCGTAAGGAAAAGTTCGACTTCGCCACCTACCGCAACGACCTCCTGGGCTTCTACGCCAAGGCCGACTCCGACATCTCAACAGTGAAGGAACCCAAGGACGTCGCAGGCAAGCGCATCATCGTCGGCTCGGGCACCAACCAGGAAGCAATCCTGGTGCGCTGGGACGAGGAGAACAAGAAGAACGGGCTGAAGCCGGTTGAGTTCCAGTATTACGACGACGACTCCGCCTCCCAGCTCGCCCTCCAGTCCGGACGTGCGGACCTGACGTTCGGACCCAACGCCTCCGCCGCATACAAGGCTGCCAAGGACGGCAAAACCAAGGAGGTGGGCACCCTTGAGGGAGGCTGGCCCCTGAAGGCCGAAATTGCTTTCACCACCCAGAAGGGCAACGGCTTGGCCGTCGCCGCGCAGGCAGCCCTCAATACCCTCATCAAGGACGGCAACTACGGCAAGATCCTGGACCGCTGGGGACTGTCCTCCGAGGCCATCCCGGCGTCCGAGCTGAACCCGGCAGGCCTGCCCAAGAAGTAGTACCCCACCCAAGCAGGGGACAGCATATGTCGCGATGACCGCTCGATGGAGCGTTTGCTGTCCCCTGCTTTGGTGCGCCTAGAAGTGGGCGGGATCCGTGTTGGCGCCGCAGAGAACGACCGCCACGGTCTCGCCGTCGTTCGGTGTGTACGCCCCTGAAAGCAGGGCCGAGTACGCCGCGGCAGCGCCGTGTTCCACCACGATCCTGTGCTTCTCCCACAAGGCGCGCCGGGCGTCGACGATGTCCTGGTCCGTGACCAGGACGCTCTCTACCCCGGTCCGGCGGGCGACCCCGAAACCGATCTCGCCGATCCGCCGGGCACCCAGGGAATCGGCGGCAATGCCGGAGACAGCCACATCTACCGGCTCGCCCTGGGCCAGCGCGGTGTGCAGCGTGGGAACCGTCTCCGGTTCGACGCCCACCACATGGGCCCTCCCCTCAACGGCTGCGGCAATGCCGCCGATCAACCCGCCGCCACCTACGGCAACCAGGATGGTATCGACGTCGGGCAGTTCATCCAGCAGTTCAAGGCCGACGCCACCGGCACCCGCCACGATCTCCGGCTGGTCGTACGCGTGGCAATAGACAGCGCCTTTTTCCTCCGCGAACTTCACGGCGGCGGCGTAGGCCTCGGCGTACTCGGCACCGCCTTGGACTACGGTGGCCCCAACGGCGTACAGCTTGTGGACCTTGTTCGCCGGAGCCGATTCGGGGACGAACACTGTGGCGGGAACGCCGAGCTTCGCTGCGGCAAATGCATTCGCCAGGCCGGCGTTTCCACCGGAAGCCACCACGATGCCGACGCCGGGATCCAATTCACCGTTCTCCCTGGCGGTGAGCAGCCGGTTGAAGGCACCGCGGGCCTTGAACGAGCCCGTGTGCTGCATGTACTCGCACTTGAACCACAAGTGGTACGGCTCCTGGTTCCCGCTTTCAGCAAGGGGCGTGTGCCGCACCCAGCCCGATGTCCGGGCGTATGCTGCTTCTACTTCTTCGCGTGTGACCATTGTGGCTGCACCTTTCGTCAGCTTTCATCCTATGGTTCGGCCGTCCCGCATAGGCTTGATCCATGCCTGACTTTGTCCTCCGCCCCGCCGTTGCCACCGATGCCGCCTGGATTGCCGAGCTTCGCGCCGTGGTGATGCGGCCGGACCTGGAACGCCTCGGACGCTTCGACCCCGTGCGCGTCCGCGAGCGCTTCCTTGCCGCCTTCGAGCCGGAGCAAACCTACGTCATCCATAGCGACGGCGTCGACGCCGGAGTGATCGCGGTCAGGCCCGAAGCGGACGCCCGGTGGATAGAACATTTCTTCATCGCCCCGGCACATCAGGGCAAGGGCCTTGGCGGGGCCGTGCTCCGGCATGTGATGGCCGCATCGGTGGACGAACGCCCCTTCCGCCTGGACGTGCTCCAGGGAAGCCCGGCCCGGCGTCTTTACGAGCGGCACGGCTTCGTCCTGGAATCCGAGGACCCCGTCGACGTGTTCATGGTGGCCCCGGGCAACAGCTGACCACGCCTCCCCGGAATGCGGTAACCTCAGCACACACCACGCGGCCATGACGCGATACTTTCCGGGGGGAAAAATGGGGAACTTTCGAGCGCGCTTGTTGATTCGATCGCGTCTGCTAAGACGTGCAACCACTACTGCAATGGCAACGGGCCTTCTGGCATCCGGGCTGGTGGGCGCCGGACCTGCCCTTGCCGACTACCAGCCAACTCCGTACATCGACGGCGTTCCGTACGTTGGGTCCGAGATGCGCCGCCAGTACAACTACGACTACTGGGGTTGCAGGAACCCCGACGGTTCCAGCGACGGCATCACCCTGGAGTGGCTGCGCGACGGTGAGACCCTACCCCAGGAACGCCAGGGCGAAACCCTGAAGGTCCTGCCCGAAGACCAGGGCTCCAGGATCTCGTTGCGTGTCCATCCGTTGACTCCCGGTGAGCCCGGCTGCCCCACAGGCACGCAATTGAGTGCGGAAACCGCGCCGATCAAAGCTTCCAACCGGGCAATGGGCTGGACAGGCAGGGGCAACTTCGAACCCCTGGCCCGGACCCCCGACGGCCGGCTGATCCTGTACCCGCGGACCTACACGTATTACAAGGGCGCCTGCGAGGGACCCTGCCCCGCGTACTGGGGAACATGGGACGAACCCCGGCAGGTAGGGGCGGGCTGGAACATGTTCAACATTGTCTTCTCGCCCGGCGACTTTGACGGCGACGGATTCAATGACCTCCTTGCCAGGAACTCAGCGGGCCAGCTGTTCCTCTACCCGGGTGACGGCGACGGCGGCTGGCTTCCGGCCCGCCAGGTGGGCGCCGGTTGGAACATTTTCGACTCGATCGTGGGTCCCGGGGACTTCAACGGCGACGGCCACAACGATGTCCTTGCCCGGAATCCCGCGGGCGATCTGTTCCTGTACCCCGGAGATGGCGAGGGCGGGTGGCTAGCGCCCGGCAAGGTGGGCTGGGGCTGGCAGGTCATGAACAAGATCATCACCAGCGGCGACATGAACGGCGACGGCACAGTGGAGATCTTCGGCCGCGACCACAGCGGCGGCCTCCAGCTGTACCCCACCGACGGCCAGGGCGGCTGGGGTGTTCCCGCGTTCATGGGCAGCGGCTGGAACACGTTCCGGGATGTGTCGGGCCTGGGCAGCTTCGCTCATCAGAAGTACAACAACCTGGTTGCCATCAACCAGAACGGCGATCTTGTCCTGTACTCCACAGGCGCTGCCACCACAGGGCTTTATGGTCCGTACGGCCCGGTCGGCAACGGCTGGGACGTGTTCCGGGAACTGCTCTAGCGGTCCATTAGAGGGACTGCCCCCACACCGTCAGCTGGAGCTTCACCGTCGCGCGGGCATCATCCCCGCCCTCCGATGCGGAATTCTGCTGGATCATTGCCAGGAGCAGGCGGAACGGCCCCCGCGTTTCCGGGGTTTTTCGCCGGCGCCAACGGAATGATCCAGCAGAATATGCACGCTTCATCAGGAACGCACGGGCGTTTCCAGGCCCAGGTTTTCGCGGAGCGTGGCGCCCCGGTACTCCGTGGGGTACACGCCCCGGTCCTGGAGTTCGGGCACGAGGTGGTTCACGATCTCGTCCAGGCCGGTGGGGATGAGCCATGGCGAAATGTTGAAGCCGTCCACGGCACCAACCCTGGCGTATTCGGCGAGGTGGTCTGCGACGGCGGTGTAGGAACCGGTAAAGGTGGCATCGATGCGTGCCGTCTTTGAGGTGACGAACTGCCGGATGCTCAAGCCCTTGTCCTTGGCCTCGGCCCTCCACTGATCGGCAAGCTGCCGTGCTTTGGCACCGTGGAATCCGCTGCCGCGGGTTTCGGACGTTTCCTCCACCACGGGATCGATCTCCGGGAGGGGGCCATCGGGATCGTAGGAGGAAAGCTCGCGGCCCCAGAACTGTTCCAGGTAGGCAATCGCCTGCTGGGGTCCGATCTGCAGGCTCCGGACCCAGGCCTTTTTCTCCTGGGCTTCCTGGTCCGTTGCGGCAAGGATGAATTCGCTGGCAGGCATGATCTGCACCGCGTTCGCACCCCGTCCAGCGGCTACGGAACGGGAAACGATGTCGCGCCGGAACTCGACGGCGTCGTCGAACTTGGGGTGCGCGGAGAAGATGACGTCCGCTTGCCGGGCAGCGAAGTCGCGGCCCTCGGGTGAGTCGCCGGCCTGGAACAGCACGGGCCGGTACTGGGCACCGCGGGGCAAGCGCGGGGTGACATCCACGGTGTAGTGCTGCCCTTGGTGCACCACCCGGCGCGCGGGGCCGGTGGGCGTTTCCCAGGAGTCCCAGATCCGCTTGGCGGTTTCGACGAAAGCCTCGGCGTGCTTGTAGCGATCGGCGTGGTCAAGGTAGCCGCCGCGGCGGAAGTTGGCCCCGGTCCAGGCGTTGTCCGTCGTCACCACGTTCCAGGCTGCCCGCCCGCCGGAGATGAGGTCCAGCGAGGACAAGCGGTGTGCAAGGTCTGCGGGGTCGTTGTAGGTGGTGTTCTGCGTAGCCACCAGGCCGATGTTCTTCGTCACGGACGCCAAAGCAGCGAGCATGGTCTGGGCATCGGGCCGTCCGGCGACATCCAGGGCATGCGGGCGCCCGAGGTGTTCGCGGAGCCGCAGCCCTTCCCCCAGGAAGAACGCGGCGAACTTGCCACGCTCAGCCGTTTGCACAATGTGGCGGAACGATTCGAAGTCGGTCTGCGAACCGGATTCGGCCGCTTTCCAGATGGTGCCGGAGTTGACGCCCTGGAAGAAGATACCGAACTGGATCCGGCCGCTCGGCTGGAAGATATCGCGTGTCATGCTGGTCCCTGCTTTCCTGCGGCGACGGCCGCGGCAGATGTCGAATAGCGGCTTTGGGGGCGCTCCAGGCCGAGTACATCGCGGAACGTCCCATCCAGGACGGGCCGCCGCAATGAACCGCGGCGCCGGAGCTCCGGGAGGACCAGCCGTGACAGTTCCTCCAGCTCCACCTCCAGGGCCGCAGGGTGGAGGCGGACTCCGTCGGCCTCGGCGAGCAGCACCTCAAGGAGCTCGATGAGTCCATCGGCGGGGCCGGTGTAACGCGCCCGTTCGCTGTCGGACAGGGCCGCCTCGGGTGAGGCCACCGGGCGTGAGGCCGCGCTTTGCCCGCGTGCGTCCAGGAGGACGTCGAGCTCCGCCACAATCGCCACCGAGCCGCCGAGCCGTGCGCGGACATCCCGGATTTCGGCAGTCAACAGCTCGGGCGTCTGCGCGGACACCAGGACAGCGTCCACCGCCTCAACCGGAACCTGGCCTTCGCCCACCAGCTTCGCAGCTGCCAGCACGGGCAACTGGCCTTGCAGGGGCCTGGGGATGATGGACGGTCCCTTCACGGAATACGGCGTGCCACTGAAGTCAGCCGGGGTTTCAAAATCCACGTAGTGAAGCTTGTCGACGTCCAGATAGCGCCCGGTGGCGACATCGCGGATCACGGCGTCGTCTTCCCAGGAATCCCAGAGCCGGCGGCCCGTTTCGATCGAGGCGGCAGCTTCCTGTGCAAGAGCGTTACCCGTGACAAAGGACCGTCCGACGGCGGCAGCGGCCTCGGGCGACTCCGCCGCCGTGGCAATCCACCCGGCCCTGCCGCCGGACACGTAGTCCAGGCTGGCAAGCTGTGTGGAAATGTGGAACGGCTCCGTATATACGGTGTCCACCTCGGGGACCACGGCGATGGTCCGTGTGATCGGTCCGGCAAAGGCCGCCCGTTGCAGGGCGTTCGCGCGACCGGCTTCCGGGGTGTCCTTGAAGGTTGCCGCGTGGAAGCCCGCGGACTCGGCGTCGAGGACGGCGCGGGCAAGGTTTGCGTACCCGGCACCATCGAGTTCAATGGCCAGGAACCCGGCCTTCTTGGCAATGCTCACTTCTGGTCCTGACGTTCGTAGGGAATCTTCTCGCCGGCTTCAATGGCCACCGGGAGCCGGTTTTCGGCGGGAGGCAGCGGGCAGGTCGCAAGGTCTGTGTAGGCGCACGGCAGGTTCACGGCCCGGTTGAAATCGAGCCGCACCGAGCCATCGGCGGCCGGAACCACGGACAGCGAGCGGTTGGCCGCGTACGTGGTCTTGCCGGAGGTCTGGTCGGTGAACAGCACGGACAGGGAACCCGGGGCATGCCCGTTGAAGGCTGTCAGCGCGAGTTCCTCGCCGGCCAGCTTGAAGCGGATCTCGCCCGGGGCTTCGTACACGTGCTGGATGCCTTCGACGGCGGCGCCCACCGTGGTGGGCCGCGGGACCTCGAACGGGACAAAGGTACCGGCCACGGCGAAGGCAGCATTGGGCGTGTACGCCGGAGTGCCCTGGTACTGACGCAGGAGCGCGTTTTCCGGGTTTCGGGGACGCACGATGTACTCGCCGCCGCGCTTGGCAACCTCGATCACGGTGTCTCCTGATACCCGGTTGATGCCGCCGCGTTCCTCAATGGGTCCCAGCTCGAGGACGGTCCCGTTGTTCAGCTCGACACCGTCCTGCTGCAGGCTTTCGCCCGGTTCCAGGACGACACGCACGACGTCGGCGTCCACACTCCAGGTGCCGGGGGCACCTTCCAGCCGGGTCGCGTCGCCGGTCAGCCAGTGCAGGTGGGTCACGGCGAGGAAGCCGTGCGGGTGGGCACGGTGACGCTCATGGGCGTCGTGCCATTCCTGCCATTCCTCGTCAAAGGCTTCGAGGCCGGAGGCGGTGTTCGTGGCGCTGTCAGTTTGCGTAGACATGGGCGTTGTCCGTCCTGTTGAAGGCGTGGTCTGCGGTTACGGTTGCTGCGGCGTCCGGTTCGGTGGCGCCGGCGAATTCCGGGCGGCCGCCGAAGGGATCGTCGGATTCCCACAGGGTTGTCGGTGCGGACGCCCGGACTGCGGGAATGACGTCCAGGGCGAAGCGTTCCAGTATCTCCAGCTGCTGTTCCAACGGCAGTGTGGTGGGCAGGGAGATCGACTGGAGATCGTGGTTGTACAGCGAGTGGTAGCTGAGGATCTTGTCGATTACCTGCTCCGGGCTGCCTACCAGGGCCGGTCCCTCTGCCACAGCGTGGTGGATATCCCGGAACGGTGTGTTGTTGCCCGGAACGTTGCGCCCGGCAGTGAGTCCTTCGTAAACCGGGCCGTATTGCCGGATGGCTTCCTGGGTGGTGTCCGCGATGAACACACCGCCGGCACCGCTGCCCGAGCCGAGGTACTGATGCCGGGGATCGTGCCCGTGGCGCTCGTACTCTTCGCGGTAATGGTCGATCAGGACTTTGTAGTTACCGCGCGGCTGGATGGCGTTGGCCGTGAACAGGGGATCGCCCCATTTGGCGGCGAGCGCAGCGGACGTGAGGGTTGTAGCCGAGCCGTGCCAAATCCGGGGCGACCCCGCGAAGGGGCGGGGCGTCGTCGTGGTTGGCTCGGTCAGCGCGGGCCGGAAGCGGCCAGACCACGTGACGCTTTCCTTGCGCCACAGCGTACGCAGCAGCGCGTACTTTTCCGCGAGCAGGTCCCACTGGTCATCGAGGGACAGCCCGAACAGCGGGTACTGCAGGACCTCGTTGCCCTTGCCGATCACAAGCTCCAGGCGTCCGCGGCTCAGTTGGTCGATGGTGGCGTAGTCTTCCGCCACCCGCACGGGATCCAGCACGGAGAGTACGGTGACGCCGGTCTGGAGGCGGATCCGGGTGGTGACGGCGGCAATCGCGGCGAGGACCGTCGTCGGGGATGACGAGACGAACTCGCCGGCGTGGCGCTCTCCCACGGAGAAGCTGTCGAAACCGAGTTCCTCCGCGCGGCGAGCCGTCTCCACCACCTGGTTGAGCCGATCAGCAGTGGAGACGATCTCCCCCGTCACCGGATTCTTCAGGTGCGGGATGATGTCGAGGACTTGGAACTTCACTTTCCCGTCCCAGAAGTGGCTTCCGTGACGGTCTTGGACTCCGGCACGGCTTCTTCGGAAAGTCCCCAGCGTTCCAGGACCTTGCCGTACGAGCCGTCCTTGATGGTGGAGTTCAGGGCTTCGGTGATGGCCGGAGCCAGGCCGTTGCCCTTGAGGGTGGTGGCTGCCACCAACGTTTCGGAGGGCCATCCGGCGTTGACCTTGCCAACTACCTTGAGGTCGTCGCGGGTGTTCTCGCGATAGGTCACCGAGGGGTACGGAGCGAGGTTCAGGTCGGTGCGGCCGGATGACAACGCCAGGATGGTGTCGGCGTCGGAGGAGTAGTACTGAAGGGTGGCGGGAGCCTTGCCCTTCGCTTCGAGCTCCTTGTTCCAAGCCAGCAGGATCTTCTCCTGGTTGGTGCCGGAGCCCACGGAGATCTTCAGGCCGGAGATGTCATCCGAGCCCTTAATGTCGTAGCTGGAGCTCTTCTTCGCTTCGAAGCCCATGAACGCGGCACGGTACGTGGAGAAGTCGAACAGCTTCACGCGGGCGGCGTTGATGCCCACGTTGGAGAAGACGGCCTCGAAGTCACCGGACTGGGTCTTGAGCGGCCAGTTCTCCCACGACGTCACCTGCAGGTCCAGGTCCAGGCCGAGCTTGTCGGCGACAAGCTGGGCGATATCCACTTCCACGCCGATCGGCGTTTTGTCGTCGGTGGCGTGGAAGGACAGCGGTATGGAGCCGGCTGTGGTGGCAACGGTCAGCTTGCCGTCCTTCGCGATGGCTGCGGGAACCGCTGCGGCCGCCGTCGTGTCCTTCTCACCCCGGATCCGGTTCTGGTCCACGGAGGTGTTGTAGACGATTCCGTTCCTGGCGGCTTCGGATTCGGGCTTTGCTGCCGACGCTCCAGGATCGGAGCACCCCGCCAGCGCAGGAAGCACGACGGCGGGAAGTACAGCAAGTGCCAGGAGCCGGCTTTTGGTTGAGCGCGGTTTTGTTTCATGAGCGGCGAAGCCGTGGGCGGTGCGAAGCATGGAGGGTGTCCTAGATGTTGAAAGCTGGTTCGATGACTTTGGAGAAGAAGCTCCGGGTACGTTCCTCGCGGGGGTTGGCGAAGATGTCCTGGGGCGTGCCGGACTCGACGATCAGGCCGTCGTCCATGAACACCACGGTGTCCGCGACGTCCCGGGCAAAGCCCATCTCGTGGGTCACGACGATGAGCGTGGTTCCGGACGTGGCGAGTTCCCGGATAACGTCGAGGACCTCGTTGACCAGCTCCGGGTCCAACGCGGACGTCGGCTCGTCGAAGAGCAGGATCTTGGGATCGAGTGCCAACGCCCGGGCGATCGCAACGCGCTGCTGCTGGCCGCCGGAGAGCTGGCGGGGGTAGGCGTCGGCGCGGTCTTTCAAGCCCACCCGGTCCAGGAGCTCCAAACCGCGCTTCCGGGCCTCGGCCTTGGAACGCTTCTGGGCCACGATCGGCGCTTCGATGACGTTCTCCAATGCCGTGAGGTGCGGGAAGAGGTTGAAGCTCTGGAACACCATGCCGATGTTGGTGCGCTGCTTGAGGATGTCCTTCTCACGGAGCTCATGGAGCTTGTTGCCGCGGACCTCATAACCCACCAGTTCGCCATCGATGGTGATGTAGCCGCCGTCCACCTTTTCCAGGTGGTTGATGGTCCGGAGCAGGGTGGACTTGCCCGAACCGGAGGGGCCCACGATCACCGCGACGCCGCCCGGCGGAACCGACAGCGACACGCCTTTGAGGACCTCGGTGGCGCCGAAGGACTTACGGACGTTGGTGATATCCACCTGTCCGCGGGTCGCTTGCCGGTCAGCAGAGGCGGGCCGGGCCGCCGTCGTGCCAGCTGACGCGGCAGCCGAAGTTTCAGCCGGAGCCTCGTCCGCGGCCTGTGCTGTCGTCTTGGACTCTTTGCGTGCGGCGATGGTGCTCATCGGGCGTCCTTCGTGGGAGAGGCAGCAACATGGGTAGCGAAGAATTTCCGCGCTTTCTGCAGTGGGGTAAGCGGCAGGTTCCGGACGGCACCCTTGGAGAAGTGGCGTTCGATGTAGTACTGGAAAACGCTCAGCACCGAGGTGATCACGACGTACCAGAGCGTCGCCACGAGGAGCAGCGGCAGCACCTGCTGGGTCCGGTTGTAGATGACCTGGACTGTGTAGAACAGCTCGGAGTAGGCCAGGACGTAAACGATCGACGTGCCCTTGACCAGGCCGATGATCTCGTTGAAGGCGTTGGGCAGGATGGCACGCATGGCTTGCGGCAGCACGATCCTGGTGTTCCGCTGCCACGCGGGAATGCCCAGCGCGGAGGCCGCTTCCAGCTGGCCCTGGTCCACGGAGAGGATGCCGCCGCGGATGATCTCCGCGGAGTAGGCAGCCTGGTTCAAGGTGAGCCCCAGGACTGCTGCAGCGAACTGGCTGATCAGCGTAGTGGTCTGGGCCTCGAAGAAGCGGACGTCCGTGAACGGGATGCCCAGGCTGATCTTCTCGTAAAGGTAGCCAAGGTTGTACCAGAGCAGCAGTTGGACCAGCAGCGGAGTCGATCTGAAGATCCACGAAAAGGTCCACGAGACAGAAACCAACAGCGGGGACGCCGACAACCGCATCAGGGCCAGGATGAACCCTAGGACGAATCCCAGGACGCCTGAGATGGCCGTGAGCTTGAGGGTTTCCACCAGGCCGTTGACAACGGATTGTGCCGTGAACCATTCGGCCACCACCCCCCACTCCCAGCGGGGGTTGGTCACAAGGGACCATGCGATGGCGGCCACGCCGGCAGCCACCACCACTGTGCCCACCCAACGCCAGGGATGACGGGCAGGAACCAGCTTGTACTCGGAATAATCCGGGGTGGGCGGTGCAGTGTCCGCCGTGGCAGGCGGTGCGATTGCACTCATGCGCCACCTCATTTCAGATCGGTTGTTGTCTATCGGATGGCTGCCAATCTATGGGCGTGCGAAACCCCGCAGCAAGGCGGGAATTTGCACTTCTTCACTGGACTTCGCGGGGCTTCGCCGGGGTTCTCACAGCGTCACAATCATCGTCATGCAGGGCCATATGAGTCGCTTCGTTGCGTGGGTTGACGGTGCGTGACGCATGGTGAACGGCGGTTACCGGCGCCTCGACCCATGCACCCAAAGCTCCCTAGATTGGGCATCACCAACCACTGCATTCCAGGAGATCCCATGCCGTCACGAGTTCCCGCCATCGCCTTCATTGGCGGCGGCCCGCGCACGGCCGGCGTCCTGGAACGGTTGGCCGCCAACCGGCCCGGCCTGTTCGAGGGTCCCCTTCACATCCACGTCATTGAGCCCTACCAGCCAGGCTCCGGGCGGATCTGGCGCTATGACCAGAGTCCGGGGTTGCTGCTGAACTCCACCGCAGCCGATGTCACCATGTTCACTGACGAGTCCGTGACGTGCGAGGGGCCGTCCGTACAAGGACCGGGACTGTCCGCCTGGGCCGCCGGAGTACTCGATGGCAGCATCCGTGATGTTCCTCCTTTGGAACCGCACCTGCTCGCCCAGCTGCGCTCGCTGACCCCGGCGTCTTTCCCCACCCGGCAGCTACAGAGCAAATATCTGGAGTGGTTCTTCGGCCGCGCCGTCAGCGCACTGGGCCCCGAAACAACGGTGACGGTGCACCGCGACACAGCCACCGGCGTCGAACGTTCCGGCGCTGACAGGCACAGCGTGCGGCTGGCCTCCGGCGGCGAGGTTGTTGCCGACGTCGTGGTGTACTCGCTGGGCCACACGGATTCCCTTGTTGACCGCGAGTCCGCCCGCCACAGCGACTTCGCTGCCCGGTACGGCGGCTTCCACGCCCCGCCGTCGTACACCACGGATGTCGACTACTCCGGGATCGAGGCCGGTCAGGACGTGATCGTCTCCGGCATGGGACTGGCGTTCGTGGACTTGCTGGTGCTGCTGTTCGAGGGCCGCGGGGGCCGCTTTGAAGAACGGCCCGACGGCGAACTCGACTACGTGCCTTCCGGCGCCGAACCGCGTCTCTGGGCGGGGTCGCGACGCGGCGTGCCCTACCACTCCAAGATCTCCTCGACCCTGCGCAGTCCTGTGGAGCGTCCGCGGTACTTCACCGCCGAAGCCGTCGGCGCCCTGCTGGCCGGGCATCACGAGCTGGATTTCCGTACCCAGCTGTGGCCGCTGATCGCCAAGGACGCAGGTTACGCCTACTACCGCGAGCTCTTCACCGGCTACCCTGAGCGGGTCCTGGGCACCTGGGCCGCGTTTGAAGCCCGGTTCGATGCTCTCGACTGGTACAGCCCGCAGCGCGAAGAACTGGTGGCGGTCTCCGTGCGGGACGCTGCCCTGCACCTCGACTTCGAAAAACTGGACCACCCGCTCAGTGGCTGCGCGTTCGCCGATCACGACTCGGTACAGCGTTCAGTCGCCGCCTATATCCAGCGGGACCTGGACCTTCGGACCGGCCCGGACCATTCCGAGACCCTGGCCCTGTTCACCGCATTATTGTTCGTCTACATGGACCTTGGCCGGCTGGTCCCGCAGGAGCGGCTGAACGCACGGTCCCAGCAGTCCATCCATGGGTGGTGGCACGGCTTCTTCAGCTTCGTGGACTCAGGGCCGCCGTCGCACCGGCTCCGGGAGATGCTCGCGCTGCACAGGGCCGGGTTCTTGAAATTCCTGGGCCCCGGCATGTGGGTACGAGCCGATGATTCCGTGGGCCGCTTCGTGGCGGGGTCCTTCCAGTCGCCCGTGGTGGTGGATGCATCCGCCTACATCGAGGCGCGCCTGCCTTCCGCTTCCGTGGAACGTTCGGCGAATCCCGCTTTGGCGGACCTGCACGACGCCGGATGGGGCACCGAGCAGCGGCTGCTCACTTCCGAGGGCCCACACTCCACCGGGAAACTCCTGATCTCCGGGAATTACGAGGTATTGTCCCCTGTTGGTACACCACAGAATGGTTTGTTTGCCGTGGGGCCGTGGACCTCGGGCTGGGGTGCCGGAGCCTTCGCACGCCCCAACACCAACGCAGCCCCGTTCCGGGAGAACGACGCCCTCGCGCGCAGGATCCTGGCCACGGTTGCTGCCACGTTGGAGGGAGCCGGCGCGAGTGCCCCGGCCTCGGTTCCAGCGCCCCATCCCAACTAGGGGACAGCAAGCGTCGCACTGAACCGCCATGACAGCAGTTGCTGTCCCCCACTCGGGTTCCACCTACGAAAGGCCAGACATGACAACAACGCCAACCCTGCCGACGTCGGGCCTTACCGTCCTCAGCCTGCCCATGCGCGATCCCCGCGTCCGCCCGCTCCTGGACGAGCTCGCCGTCGAATACAACACCCGATACGGTGACCTGTTCAGCAGCGAGGGCGCGGCCGAAGAATTGAACCGCTACCCCGCCGAGGAATTCGCGCCGCCGCACGGAGCGCTCATCATCATCCAGGAAAACGGTGAATCCGTGGCCGGTGGCGCCTTCCGCCGCTACGACGAGCACACGGCCGAGCTCAAGCGGATCTGGACCCACTCCGCCCACCGCAGGCGCGGACTGGCTCGCCTGGTCCTGGCCGAACTCGAAAACGAAGCCCGTCGGCGCGGCTACCGGAAGCTGTACCTGACCACCGGTCCACGCCAGCCCGAGGCGAAGAATCTGTACCTCGCCACGGGGTACAAAGCCCTGTTCGACCTCGCCGCGGACCCCGAAGACATCAAGCATTTGGCCTTCAGCAAGGATCTTGCCAAGCCCAGCTAAGCTATGCGCATGGCCAACGAACCCAAAGCAACAACTGCTGAAAAACTCGCCACCATCCAGCAGGGGTACACCCTGCAAGGTGCCACCATCGAGCTGGGTGCCGCGATCGTGGACGGTGAAGTCCACAAGGAAGCCCAGGTCCGCCTGCCCCTCGCCATGATGAACCGCCACGGCCTTGTGGCAGGCGCTACCGGCACCGGCAAGACGGTGACGCTGCACATGATCGCCGAACAACTCTCGACGGCGGGCGTCCCGGTTTTCCTCGCGGACATCAAGGGTGATCTGTCCGGATTGGCGACGCCGGCCACCGGCAGTGAAAAGCTGACGGCACGTACGTCCTCGCTCGGCCAGGACTGGCAGGCCAAAAACTTCCCGGTCGAGTTCCTTTCGCTCGGCGGAGACGGCAACGGCATTCCGGTCCGGGCCACCATTACCTCGTTCGGGCCCATCCTGCTTTCCCGCATCATGGACCTCAACGACACCCAGGAGTCCAGCCTCCAGCTGATCTTCCACTTCGCGGACCAGAAGAACCTTGAACTGATCGACCTCAAGGACCTCCGCGCCGTGATCCAGTTCCTGACCTCGGACGAAGGAAAGGCCGAACTCGCCGAACTGGGCGGGTTGTCGAAGGCCACCGCCGGTGTCATCCTCCGCGAGCTGGTCGGCTTGGAAGCGCAGGGCATGGAGAAGTTCTTCGGCGAACCCGAGTTCGACACCGCCGAACTGCTCCGCACAGCACCGGACGGCCGCGGTGTCATCAGCTGCCTGGAACTGCCCACGCTCCAGACCAAGCCCCTCCTGTTTTCCACGTTCCTCATGTGGCTCTTGGCGGACCTGTTCGAGGACCTCCCCGAAGCCGGAGACCTCGACAAACCCAAGCTCGTGTTCTTCCTGGACGAGGCCCACCTGCTGTTCAACGACGCCTCCAAAGCCTTCCTCGACGCCATCACCACCACCGTGCGGCTGATCCGTTCCAAGGGCGTGGGTATCTTCTTCGTCACCCAGACCCCCAAGGATGTCCCGGCCGATGTCCTGGGCCAGCTGGCCAACCGCGTGCAGCACGCCCTGCGCGCCTTCACCCCCGAGGACGCCAAAGCCTTGAAGGCCACCGTGTCCACCTTCCCTGTCAGTGACTACGATCTCGAAGAGACCCTGACGTCAGCCGGCATTGGCGAGGCCGTCATCACCGTCATGAACGAAAAGGGCGCCCCCACGCCTGTGGCGCTGACCCGGCTCCGTGCCCCCGAGTCGGTCATGGGCCCCAGCGCCGACGATCTCATCAAGAGCACCGTCGCCGCGTCCCCGCTCCTGGCGAAGTACGGGACAGCCGTAGACAACCTCTCGGCCTACGAGAAACTCAATGGCCGGGCAGCCGCACCGACAGGCGATGCCGCACCGGGGCTGCCGCCCGTGCCATCTTCCGGCACGCCCGTTGGAACATCCCAAGCGGACATAGACGCCGAAGCCCGCCGCATCGAGGAAGAGATCCTGGGACGGCCCAGTTCACGGCCGTCCACTTCAACCACCGACTCCTACCCGGCGCCACCCGCTCCCCAGCCTGTCCCCCAGCAAGCACCACCACAGGACAGCGGCATGTTCGGCGACATCGCCGGAGCCCTTGGCGGCGCACTGGGCGGTGGCCTCAAGAGCATGGTCCGATCCATGGGAACGCAGCTGGGCCGGGACCTCATGCGCGGAGTTTTTGGCACGTCCTCACGTCGCCGGCGCTAGCTTCGCCAGCCTGGTTGAACCACGACGCCGGGTGGCAGCGACGCCTGCTGCCGCCCGCCGTCGGGCTTCTCCAGACGGCTGATAAAACGTCATAACGGGTACCTCCTGCACGGCGTGGGCTGTTGCGGCAGGTAACGTAAAGGGCGTGCAGTTGAGTCAAGCGTTCGTCAAGACCGCAGCCGGATGGCTGCTCGGTCTGATGCTTGCTGTCGTCGGCGCGATCGTCTGCATCAACCTGGTGGGCTCTTCCGTGGCCAGTCCGCAGCAGCCCGTCAAGGAGTATCTGCAAGCGCTCCAGGACGGCAAAGGCGAAGAAGCCCTGGGCCTCCTGCGGGCCAAAGTGCCCAGCGCCAACGCGGCCATGCTCGACGGCACGGCCCTCCAAACCGCCGCTTCCAAGTTGTCGGACGTCCATGTGGGGAATCCCGAATCCCGCAGTGCAAACCGGGTAGCCGTTCCCGTGGACTACACCTTGGACGGCAGCCGGCTCCACACGGAATTCCTCATGGAACGAACCGGTACGCAGTGGCTGTTCTTCGGGAAGTGGGCGTTCGTGCCCACCACCCTGCCCACCATTGATGTGACCGTGGTGAACTCCAGCGAAGCCACCCTCAACGGCGTTCCCGTCAACATGCCCAACGGCCGCAACACGTTTGCCGTGTTCTTCCCGGGCAAGTACGAGGCCAGCCTTAACGGTACTTATTTCGAAGCTCCCGCAACCTCCGCGCTCGTCACAACGCGCGACGGCGGACAGGCCCCCCTGAACCTGCAGACCCGGTCCACCAAAGCCATGAACGATGCCGTGGCCGGCAAAGTGCGCGAATTCCTGGACACCTGCGCAGCCCAGGCCACCGAACAGCAGCGCCTGCAGCCCGACTGCCCGTTCTACCACGTCAGCAATGCCCGGGTAGTGGACGGCACCATCAAGTGGGCCATCACGGAGTATCCCAAGATCACCATTGAACCGTTCAGCGGCAAATGGGTTGTTGCTCCGTTGAACGGCAAGGCTACGCTGACCGCCCGGGAGGTCAACCTGTTCACGGGACTCGTGAACGACCTCAACGTGGAGCACGACTTCAGTTTCACCACCCAGTTGGATGTCAGCGGCGACACTGTGACGGTTACACCCCTGCTGACGTTCTAGCCTGCGGGAAAAACCCTTTTGTACTGGTTTTTGGTACTGCAGGGCTGGTTTTTGGTACTGCAGGGCTGGCGCCGCCAGCGTAGTGGCACGCGGCCTTTGGGGATCAGGCCCCGGTGAAAACAGAACGGCCCGCCTCCTGCCCGGTGTGGGAGGAGACGGGCCAGCTGCGTGGGGTTTAGTCCATGCCGCGGAGGTCCAGCACGAGCTCAGACTCCCCGTCGGCCTGCAGGACCACCGGAATGCCCCAATCCTGCTGGTACAGGTGGCAAGCGGCGTGGTCCGGGATTTCGCCGTCTTCGGTTTCCGGTCCATCACAGGCGGCCGCGCGGGCCGTGATGTGCAGGATTCCTTCGGGGACATCCGCCGACAATTCAAGCGTGCGCAGGAGACCCACCGAGGTCCCGCCTCCGGAAACCAGGAGCTCGGGCGGTGTGGAGGAAATCTTCATCTGGGTGGGATCGCCCCAGCGGTCATCAAGCTTTTGACCGGTGGGAGCCTTGAAGCGCACGGCCAGTTCAAGGGTACCGGGCGTGACCGGGCTCTTGGGGCGGTGCGTCTGCGATGCGCCCTCGTCCACCTGTTGGGCTTCCTTGGGGATCGGTACCAGGACCAGCTGGTGCTTGTTCGATTCCACCACTACCAGCAACGGATCGCTGCCTTCCACCTGGACCACCACGACGTCGCTCGGCTCAGCGAGGCCCCGGGCCAGGGTGGAGACGGACTTGGTGGCGGGGTCGTAGCGGCGCACAGCCCCGTTGTAGGTATCGGCGATGGCCACGGAATTGTCCGGCAGCACAGTTACGCCCAAAGGGTGCTGCAAGCGGGCTTCGGCGGCTTCCCCATCACGGAAGCCGAAATCGAACAGGCCCTTGCCCACTGCGGTTTCCACGGTCACGCCGGAATCGCTGACCACCAGGCGGCGCAAGGACGATGTCTCCGAGTCAGCTACCCAGATGTTGTCTTCGCCGTCGATTGCCAGGCCGGAGGATTGTGCGAACCAGGCTTCCTCGGCTTTGCCGTCCAGCAAACCTTCAAGACCGGAGCCGGCCAGGATGGAGACCTCATTGGCCAGGGGGTCGAAAGCGAAAATCTGGTGTGTGCCGGCCATGGCGATGACCACCTTCTGCAGCTTTTCGCTCCAGACCACATCCCAGGGCGAGGAAAGGGACACTTCCGTGCCGCGCCCGAGAGCACCAACATCCAGGGCGTCCCCGGCGAAGTCAGCCGGACCGTCGTCGTGGTGTTCAGACCAAGTACCGGCGCCGGAGTCGGTGACACGGGCGGGGCCGGTGTCCAGGAGCCGCTGCACTCCGTTGCCTGCGATCGTCTGGACGTATCCCGAGCTGAGGGTGACGCCGCGGAGGCGGTGGTTGACGGTGTCGGCCACCACGGCGTCGTAGCCGAGCTTCCAGGCCAGCTCCGACGGCAAAAGGGTGACGCCCTGGGGTTCGTTGAACCGGGCAATTTCCGATTGCCCGTCCAGGTAGCCCTTGGTGCCGGACCCGATGATCCGCTCCACGGTCTCCAGATCCGGGCGCAACTCCACCAAACGGTGATGGCCGGAATCCACCACCAGGTAGTTTCCGTTGGCGAGCTGGGTCGCCTTACCGGGGAACCGCAGAGTGCCCGACGTCGGCACAGGGGCTACGTACGGACCGTCACCGCGGTGGAGGGTCCCCTTGGCTTCATGTTCAGCGACGAGTTCTTCGAGCAGGACGGCGAGGCCGTCTGCGTGGCCCTCGCCGGAAAGGTGGGCCACAATGTAGCCCTCGGGGTCCACTACCACCAGCGTGGGCCAGGCACGGGCGGTGTACGCCTTCCAGGTGGCCAGTTCGGGGTCATCCAGCACAGGGTGGTGGATTTCGTAGCGTTCGACGGCTGATGCCAAAGCGACAGGATCTGCCTCGTGCTCGAACTTGGGCGAATGAACGCCAACGGTTACCAGGACGTCCGAGTACTTTTCTTCCAACGGACGCAGCTCGTCGAGAACGTGCAGGCAGTTGATGCAGCAGAAGGTCCAGAAGTCGAGAAGCACGATCTTGCCGCGCAGGGACTCGAGGTCCAAGGACTTCCCACCGGTGTTGAGCCAGCCGCGGCCCTCGAGTTCGGAGGCCCGGACCCGGTGTTGGGTACGTACGGTTTCGCTCATCAGCGTCCTTCCAGCTTGGTGTTCGGGTCGGTGTGCCCGGAATTGTCGTTCGTGGGGCGCTCGGCCGGGGCTGTTGTGGTTGCCCTGGCAGTGCGGCTTGCAAGCTTGGCATCACGCTCAGCCAGCCGGGCAAACATATCGTTGTAAGCACTGAGATCGGCGTCGTTATTCCTGTCGGCCGCACGATCCACCCGGCGCTTCTCCCGTTCGTCGGACCGGGACCACATTACTGCCACGCCGATGGCCACCAGCAGCGTGGGGATTTCGCCGATGCCCCAGGCAACGGCGCCGCCCAATTGTTGGTCTCCCAGGGCCGAGGGGCCCCAGGCGCGTCCGAGGTTGCCGAAGTAGTCCGCAGCGAGCAGGCCGGTGCCACCCATGATGGATACGCCAAAGAACGCGTGGAAGCCCATGGTTGCCAGAAGGAGCAGCAGCCGCATCGGATACGGTGCACGGCGTGGCAAAGGATCGCTGCCGATCATGCTCAGGACAAAGATGTACCCGGTCAGCAGGAAGTGGAGGTTCATCAACTCATGGCCCACGTGCTCACGCATGGCCAGACCAAAGAGGTCCGAGTAGTAGAACAAGACGATGGAGCCCGCGAAGTTTGCCGCCGCGAACAGGGGGTGCGTGACCACTTGGGAGAACCTGGAGTGTACAAACAGGAGCAGCCATTCCCGCAGGCCACGGGAGCCATGGGTACCTTCACCCCGGGACGGCAGGGCCCGAAGGGCCAGCGTCACCGGAGCGCCGAGAACCAGGAAGATGGGAGCCACCATAGTGAGGGCCATATGGTCCACCATGTGCGCAGAGAACAACACCCGGCCGTAGACAGCGGGCGGGCCGGACGTGATGTAGGTCAGGACCACCAGGCCGATCATCCAGTTCACCGTCCGGAAAACGGACCACTGGTCGCCACGGCGCCGGACCTTGACGATGCCCATGATGTAGGAGACGGCTCCAAACAACGCCACGCCTACCCACAGCCAGTCAAAGCGCCATTCGGTCAGCCAGCGCGAAGGGGTGAGTTCCGGTGGCAGCTCGTATCCGGAAAGGATGAACGACGGCGACGCGTCCGGGGCGTAGGTGGTGGGCTGCGGCGGAGCCGAGCGACCCAACGCGACGGCGAGTCCCGACGTCGCGCCCATCACCAGCAGCTCAACCAGAACCAGCTGCCACAGCACCCGGCGCGCAGACATGGAGCCGTTCTTGCCGAGCTGCGGGATAACCCATTGGCGGTGCATGAAGCCGATACCGCCCAGCACCAACGTTGCGAGGGCCTTGGCCACAATGAGTTGACCGTAAGAGGAGCCGAAGAGGTCGGCCGGGTTGGTGACCCGGATGGCAGCGTTGATGACACCGGAAGCGAACACCAGGACGAAAGCGAAACCTGCCAGGGACGAGAATCGCCGAAGGGTCTGCTCCGTAATGTCCGGGGTCCCCTTCGTCCGGGAACCGGTGAGGATTCCGGACAGGACCGCCAGCATGATGATGCCGCCAACCCAGGTGGAGACGCCCACCAGGTGGAGGCCAAGGGAGTTGATGGCGCCCTCGTGATCGCTTGAACTGGAGGAGTGGCCGATGAGCGCCGTTGGAATCAGCCCGATCAGCGCGAGCACAAGCGTGAACGCCAGGTGCGTCAGGGACCGGACCCCGAACAGGGCTGTAGTGACCACGGCGGCAATAATGGTAACGGCCAGCCAGGCCTTGCCGGTTTCGATGTCCGTCATGAAGTAGACCAGCGAACGGGTGAACTCCGCGTCCCCGGAAAGCGGCTGTCCGGCGACGTCCGAATAGGTCAGGACCAGGACGGCGACTGCGGACAGTGTCCACGCAGCGCCAGCGGCGGCGGCAACCGCGAGGGCCCGGGCAAATGCCGGATGCTCGACGGCGTCGGCGTCTTTCTCGCGGGACCGGGAGCCGCCGAGGTTCTTCGGCAGGATGCCCACGGCAAAGATCAGGCCGCCAATCACCGTGGCCACCGACACGTTGTGGATGGCTTTGGCAAACGGAAGGCCCCACCTGACCAGGGCGCCGGGATCTGAAACCTGGCGGGCCGCCGACGCGCCGGAGAAGATCAATGCCCCCGCAAGGGCGACGATCAGGACCGCCAGGCCCGCCAATTGCCAAGGAAGGGAAATCCCCGCGACTGTGGACCCTCCACGCGCTCCCGGCTTGGGAGGAGTCGAAGGGACAGTTGCGGAATTTCTTGCTGATGGCACTTATCCATTGTCCGCTACCTGTCGCCGGGCTGCGAATCGACAGTGCGCTATGTGCATTAACCCAAAGAAGAAGGGGCGGCAACCATCAGGTTGCCGCCCCTTCAAGGCCTATGCCGAAGAAGTTACTTCTTCTTGGCGACAGCTGCCTTCAGCTTGGAGCCAGCGGTCAGCTTGACGCTGTGGCCGGCTGCGATCTGGATGGTTTCGCCGGTCTGCGGGTTGCGGCCGGTGCGAGCTGCACGGTCGGTGCGCTCAACGGCGAGCCAGCCCGGGATGGTGATCTTCTCGCCGGCGGCGACAGATGTCTCGAAAACTTCGAACAGTGCATCGAGCACGGAGTTGACTGCTGCCTGGCTGGTGCCAGCCTTGCCTGCTACCTCTGCAACGAGTTCACTACGGTTCTTAGCCATTTACGTCCTCCTGGACTCATACGTTTTTGAGCTTTCAAGCGGAATGCGAGCAAGCCACTGTTCGAAAACTTACCAGCTTGCGATGCCATGGCCAGCAAATTCCGCGTGTTTCCGCGCCTTTTTGACCAAAATCACCGGAATTTCGGGGTTTTTGGAGCCATTTAAGCCCTTGGCGTACCCTGCGTCCTTGCCGCTGCTCCTGCGCCGTGCCGGTCAGAACAGGATGCGCTGGAACAAAACGTGGTCCTGCCACTCGCCAGCGATCTGAAGGTAGGACGGCGCTACGCCGATCCTGTCAAAGCCGCAGCGCCCCAGGACAGCCTGCGACGGGGCGTTGTGGAGCAGGGTTGCGGCCTGGATCCTGTGGAGGTCCAGTTCCTGTGTGGCCATATCGACGACGGCGGCTACCGCACCTGACGCGGCGCCCCTGCCTGTACAGTTCTGGTCGATCCAATAGCCAAGGTTGGCATTCCGGAAGGGACCTCGGACGATGCCGGTCAATGTAATCATCCCGTAAACGCCCCGGTCGCCGGTGATGACCCAGGGCACTTCGCTGCCGGCCGCGTACTGGTCGATCTTGGCGCGAATGACGGCTTCCTGGCCATGCTCGGTGAAGAATCCGTCGTCGCGGGTGGGCTCCCAGGGCGCCAGATGTCCGCGATTACGCAGGTACGCGCCAGCCAAATCCGCGGCGTCTGAAAGCTCAAGTGGACGAAGAAGCAACTGGTCACCACTATGGCCTTGGCCGATGGGCACACTTCGCACGAGATTCATCCCCAGACTCTACCGCCGGCTCCTTGGCCAATTGCGCAGGTGGCCGCAGAGTGATAGCTTTCGGGTGATCGTGAACAATCGGCAGGAGGTGAGACCCATGTACGCAGTATCCACCGTGGGCGCTCCCTGCATTCCACGATCCCGCGACTAAGCTGGTCGCTATCAGGAGCGCCCGTCACGCACATCGCGAAAGGCGTTCACTTGAACACTTCCTCTTCTTCACCTTTTAGCAACAGTTCGACGGCGGCATCCGGCCGCGCGGGCACCGTCCAGTCCCAGGTTGAGTCCGGCTCCGCCGTCCAGCAACCGTCCAACAGGCAGCGGGCATTGGTCCTTGGCGGCGGCGGCTCCACAGGCAACGCATGGCTCATCGGCGTCGTCGCTGGCCTTTTCGACGCCGGACTGGATGTCGCCACCCCCGAGCTCACCATCGGCACATCAGCGGGGTCCACCGCGGCGGCCCAACTGGCCGGAGCCAGCCCTGTCGAGCTCTTTGAAGCCATGCTCAATTCGGTCCCACAGAAACCCGCAGGCGCTCATAAGTCCGCACCCCGCCAAGCTGCCGCCGTGCCCGTTCGTTCCGTGCCCGGACCAAATATGGAAACGGGACGCACTGCCACAAGACCCGTGGTGGATCACATGGAGCGAACCGGCAATATCATGAAGGCCTCCTCCGACATGGCGGACATGCGCCGGCGGCTTGGAGCGGCCGCCGTAGAGATCGCCGCTTCCATGGAAGGTGCCAGCGCGCGCTGGCGGGACACAGTGGCAACCCGCTTGCCGCAAGCCCAGTGGCCGGAAAGAGCGATTCTCCTGACAGCCGTCAATGCCCGGACGGGTGAACCGGTGGTGTTCGACCGGGAGAGCGGCGTGGATCTCGTGGACGCAGTGGCTGCCAGCTGCGCCAGCGGTTTTGCCTACAGCATCGGCGACGAGCAATACATCGACGGCGGCTACCGTACCAACGCCGAGAATGCGGACCTGGCGGCCGGATACGGAAGCGTGCTGGTGTTGTCACCCTTCGGTGGGCGAACCCGGACTCCTGCTGAATGGGGCATGCATCTCGCTTGCCAAGTGGACGCCCTGCGCGCCGGCGGCAGCCAGGTGGAAACAGTCATCCCGGACAGCGAAGCCGAGCATATGTTCGGCGTCAATGCGATGGACTTTTCCCTAAGGCCGGCCGCCGCTCGTGTCGGCTTTGAACAGGGCCGGGTCCTGGCTTCCCGGTTGGCCGGCTTCTGGGCTGCGCGTTAGCGTTACGTGGTGTGTTAAATGGAAGAGCCCCAACCGTGGTTGGGGCTCTTCGTTAATGGTTGTCCGGCGGTGTCCTACTCTCCCACACCCTCCCGGGTGCAGTACCATCGGCGCTGTGGGTCTTAGCTTCCGGGTTCGGAATGGGACCGGGCGTTTCCCCCACGCTATGACCGCCGTAACTCTGTTACCCGTCCCAACCCCGCGTTGGTGTGGGGGTGGGTGGGAAGCTTGTGGTTACAACTGTGGTGTTATGTAGTTGTTGTTGGTTCCTGGAACGGTTGTTGTTCGGGAACCACATAGTGGACGCGTGCAGTGTTTTGTGTGTGGTGTAAGTTGTTGGCCTATTAGTACCGGTCAGCTTCACGAGTCTTTAGTCCTCGCTTCCACATCCGGCCTATCAACCCAGTGGTCTGGCTGGGGGCCTCTCACACATAATGTGTATGGAAATCTCATCTTGAAGCGAGCTTCCCGCTTAGATGCTTTCAGCGGTTATCCCATCCGAACGTAGCTAATCAGCGATGCACTTGGCAGTACAACTGACACACCAGAGGTTCGTCCGTCCCGGTCCTCTCGTACTAAGGACAGCCCTTCTCAAATTTCCTGCGCGCGCAGCGGATAGGGACCGAACTGTCTCACGACGTTCTAAACCCAGCTCGCGTACCGCTTTAATGGGCGAACAGCCCAACCCTTGGGACCTACTCCAGCCCCAGGATGCGACGAGCCGACATCGAGGTGCCAAACCATGCCGTCGATATGGACTCTTGGGCAAGATCAGCCTGTTATCCCCGAGGTACCTTTTATCCGTTGAGCGACGGCCATTCCACAATGTACCGCCGGATCACTAGTCCCGACTTTCGTCCCTGCTCGAGATGTCTCTCTCACAGTCAAGCTCCCTTGTGCACTTACACTCGACACCTGATTGCCAACCAGGCTGAGGGAACCTTTGGGCGCCTCCGTTACTTTTTAGGAGGCAACCGCCCCAGTTAAACTACCCATCAGGCACTGTCCCTGACCCGGATCACGGGCCGAAGTTAGATGTCCAAAGTGACCAGAGTGGTATTTCAACGATGACTCCACCCGAACTGGCGTCCGGGTTTCAACGTCTCCCACCTATCCTACACAAGCCACTCCGAACACCAATACCAAACTATAGTAAAGGTCTCGGGGTCTTTCCGTCCTGCTGCGCGTAACGAGCATCTTTACTCGTACTGCAATTTCGCCGAGTTTATGGTTGAGACAGCGGGGAAGTCGTTACTCCATTCGTGCAGGTCGGAACTTACCCGACAAGGAATTTCGCTACCTTAGGATGGTTATAGTTACCACCGCCGTTTACTGGGGCTTAAATTCTCAGCTTCGCCACAAGTGGCTAACCGGTCCTCTTAACCTTCCAGCACCGGGCAGGAGTCAGTCCGTATACATCGTCTTGCGACTTCGCACGGACCTGTGTTTTTAGTAAACAGTCGCTTCCCCCTGGTCTCTGCGGCCCACACCCGCTCACGGAGAGCAAGTCTCCATCACGGGGCAGGCCCCCCTTCTCCCGAAGTTACGGGGGCATTTTGCCGAGTTCCTTAACCATAATTCTCTCGATCGCCTTGGTATTCTCTACCTGATCACCTGTGTCGGTTTGGGGTACGGGCGGCTAAAACCTCG
Organism: Paenarthrobacter sp. C1; assembly: GCF_049315185.1. NCBI lineage: Bacteria > Bacillati > Actinomycetota > Actinomycetes > Micrococcales > Micrococcaceae > Paenarthrobacter > Paenarthrobacter sp. C1. Next base: position 4,276,441 of record NZ_CP186052.1, read on the forward strand.
CGTCGATGCTTTTCTTGGCAGCATAGGATCACCGGATCCCCCCTTACGGGAGTCCCATCAGATCTCAGGAACGTGCTCGAAGCACACAGGAACGGATTTGCCTATCCCTGACCCTACATCCTTAGACCGGGGCAACCATCGCCCGGCCCGGCTACCTTCCTGCGTCACACCTGTTAATACGCTTACCTCCCGGGATCAGGTCCCGCGCTCGGCCAAAACCCACAACACCACAAGGGTGAGCGGGCAGGCTCCGGGCGGTTAGTATCCCCCGCTTGGCATGGGCGGTTTTTCGCCGGTACGGGAATATCAACCCGTTGTCCATCGACTACGCCTGTCGGCCTCGCCTTAGGTCCCGACTTACCCAGGGCAGATTAGCTTGACCCTGGAACCCTTGATCATTCGGCGGACGGGTTTCTCACCCGTCTTTCGCTACTCATGCCTGCATTCTCACTCGTGTAGGCTCCACCGCTGGTTTCCACCGCGACTTCACTGCCCACACGACGCTCCCCTACCACTCCACACCCCTGAACCACGAAGGCTAGGGTACTGTGTGAAATCCACAACTTCGGCGGTGTACTTGAGCCCCGCTACATTGTCGGCGCGGAATCACTTGACCAGTGAGCTATTACGCACTCTTTCAAGGATGGCTGCTTCTAAGCCAACCTCCTGGTTGTCTTCGCAACTCCACATCCTTTCCCACTTAGCACACGCTTAGGGGCCTTAGTTGGTGGTCTGGGCTGTTTCCCTCTCGACTATGAAGCTTATCCCCCACAGTCTCACTGCTGCGCTCTGACTTACCGGCATTCGGAGTTTGGCTGACGTCAGTAACCTTGTAGGGCCCATCGGCCATCCAGTAGCTCTACCTCCGGCAAGAAACACGCAACGCTGCACCTAAATGCATTTCGGGGAGAACCAGCTATCACGGAGTTTGATTGGCCTTTCACCCCTACCCACAGCTCATCCCCTCCATTTTCAACTGAAGTGGGTTCGGTCCTCCACGACGTCTTACCGTCGCTTCAACCTGGCCATGGGTAGATCACTCCGCTTCGGGTCTAGATCACGCCACTACACTCGCCCTATTCAGACTCGCTTTCGCTACGGCTACCCCACACGGGTTAACCTCGCGACGTAACACTAACTCGCAGGCTCATTCTTCAAAAGGCACGCCGTCACAGTAACAAGACTGCTCCGACGGATTGTAAGCACACGGTTTCAGGTACTGTTTCACTCCCCTCCCGGGGTACTTTTCACCTTTCCCTCACGGTACTGGTCCGCTATCGGTCATTAGGAAGTATTTAGGCTTATCAGGTGGTCCTGACAGATTCGCACGGGATTTCTCGGGCCCCGTGCTACTTGGGATACTCTCCAGGCGGCACACAACATTACGGTTACGGGGCTCACACCCTCTCTGGCCGGCCTTTCAAGACCGTTCACCTATGCACGCACTCTCACCTCACTGGCCCGGCAGAACCAGAACGGAAAGTCCCACAACCCCGCCCATGCAACGCCCGCCGGCTATCACACATGGAAACGGTTTAGCCTGATCCGCGTTCGCTCGCCACTACTAACGGAATCACTCTTGTTTTCTCTTCCTGCGGGTACTGAGATGTTTCACTTCCCCGCGTTCCCCCCACGCACCCTATGTGTTCAGATGCGGGTCACACAATCACCATGACAGCGTTGTGCGGGGTTTCCCCATTCGGACATCCTGGGATCAACGCTCGGTTATCAACTCCCCCAGGCTTATCGCAGATTCCTACGTCCTTCTTCGGCTCCTAATGCCAAGGCATCCACCGTGTGCCCTTAAAAACTTGACCACACAAACATGATCAAAAACTTACTCGAGAGAACCACGAGCCACTACGGCCCAAGGTTCATTCATAAGAAATTGCTGTATGGAACACACACACCAAAGCGTGTATGTCCCAGATGCTCGCGTCCACTATGTAGTTCTCAAACAACAACCCCATCAACCAACCCCCCAACCCGCCACAACCCACACACGCAGGCCGCAACACAAAGACCGGAGGAACCGGCTGCAGGAACAAAAGAAACACCAGAAGTGCCCCCCTGCATTGCTGCAAAAAGGTCCTGTTGCCTCAGGACCCAACAGTGCGCCAAACACAACCCCCACCAGCCACACCCCGGACACGTTCCCAACAACCCACACCCCCACACAAAGCAGGAGCACGAACCGCCGTACTAGCACCAGGACACAACCACGAAAGCCATGCCAAAAAAATGATTCGTTGATATTCCACCCATGAGCACCCACCGCAGAACAAACGCCTGCGCAATGGGCAACACTGACAACAACCAGACACCCCATGCAGGGCACCAATCATTGCAAGCAGCTCCTTAGAAAGGAGGTGATCCAGCCGCACCTTCCGGTACGGCTACCTTGTTACGACTTAGTCCCAATCGCCGGTCCCACCTTCGACGGCTCCCCCCACAAGGGTTAGGCCACCGGCTTCGGGTGTTACCAACTTTCGTGACTTGACGGGCGGTGTGTACAAGGCCCGGGAACGTATTCACCGCAGCGTTGCTGATCTGCGATTACTAGCGACTCCGACTTCATGGGGTCGAGTTGCAGACCCCAATCCGAACTGAGACCGGCTTTTTGGGATTAGCTCCACCTCACAGTATCGCAACCCTTTGTACCGGCCATTGTAGCATGCGTGAAGCCCAAGACATAAGGGGCATGATGATTTGACGTCGTCCCCACCTTCCTCCGAGTTGACCCCGGCAGTCTCCTATGAGTCCCCGGCCGAACCGCTGGCAACATAGAACGAGGGTTGCGCTCGTTGCGGGACTTAACCCAACATCTCACGACACGAGCTGACGACAACCATGCACCACCTGTAAACCGACCGCAAGCGGGGCACCTGTTTCCAGGTCTTTCCGGTTCATGTCAAGCCTTGGTAAGGTTCTTCGCGTTGCATCGAATTAATCCGCATGCTCCGCCGCTTGTGCGGGCCCCCGTCAATTCCTTTGAGTTTTAGCCTTGCGGCCGTACTCCCCAGGCGGGGCACTTAATGCGTTAGCTACGGCGCGGAAAACGTGGAATGTCCCCCACACCTAGTGCCCAACGTTTACGGCATGGACTACCAGGGTATCTAATCCTGTTCGCTCCCCATGCTTTCGCTCCTCAGCGTCAGTTACAGCCCAGAGACCTGCCTTCGCCATCGGTGTTCCTCCTGATATCTGCGCATTTCACCGCTACACCAGGAATTCCAGTCTCCCCTACTGCACTCTAGTCTGCCCGTACCCACTGCAGAACCGGAGTTGAGCCCCGGTCTTTCACAGCAGACGCGACAAACCGCCTACGAGCTCTTTACGCCCAATAATTCCGGATAACGCTTGCGCCCTACGTATTACCGCGGCTGCTGGCACGTAGTTAGCCGGCGCTTCTTCTGCAGGTACCGTCACTTACGCTTCTTCCCTACTGAAAGAGGTTTACAACCCGAAGGCCGTCATCCCTCACGCGGCGTCGCTGCATCAGGCTTGCGCCCATTGTGCAATATTCCCCACTGCTGCCTCCCGTAGGAGTCTGGGCCGTGTCTCAGTCCCAGTGTGGCCGGTCACCCTCTCAGGCCGGCTACCCGTCGTCGCCTTGGTAGGCCATTACCCCACCAACAAGCTGATAGGCCGCGAGTCCATCCAAAACCACAAAAGCTTTCCACCCCCCACCATGCGATGAGGAGTCATATCCGGTATTAGACCCAGTTTCCCAGGCTTATCCCAGAGTCAAGGGCAGGTTACTCACGTGTTACTCACCCGTTCGCCACTAATCCCCCAGCAAGCTGGGATCATCGTTCGACTTGCATGTGTTAAGCACGCCGCCAGCGTTCATCCTGAGCCAGGATCAAACTCTCCGTTGAAGTAAAACAAAATCAAACAGACACAACCACACCCACCGGAAATAACGGCAAACACGGCTGCACAAAATTCGAAACCAGCTGAAAACCAGACCACCACACACGGGGGTGCGCAGCAACCTGGCAAAATTTCAACCAATCAATAAAACAATCGGTATCAACAAACTTGGCACACTATTGAGTTCTCAAACAACAGACCCCCCAAAACATCACCCCACCGGAACACCACACAAAGCAGCGCACCACAACAGGGCCATTGGAAAAGAAGAGTTATTTTTGGCCGCCTACCGAACCGTACACACCTTCCAGCTTTCCGTTTCGCACCCGGCGACTCAGAAAACAATACACGCCCCACAACCCCAACGCAAATCCACCACCCAACACCCCCACACCAACCCCCAAACCCCCGTCGAACACCACCTACAAGGACTCCGCGTGGAGCGGGGCCAGGCGAGTCTTCATTGCTCGAGTCAGCCCCTATCAGGACCCTGGAGGCAGTCAGTCCGCGAAGCGGGGGTGCGGTGTGAAACTGGCTCTTGCGCGAGTCAATTGTTAGTCACTAACATTCGGCTATGGACCTACAACGCCAATCAAGTGCTCGGGCTTCGCGCACTCGGGCGCGCCTTATTGACGCTGCACTGGAACTTTTCGAACGCAACGGCTACGACCAGACCACTGCGGCTGAGATCGCTGCCGCGGCCGGGGTCACTGAGATGACCTTCTTCCGGCATTTCAGCACCAAGGATCAGCTGCTTCTTGATGATCCCTACGATCCGCTACTCGCAACTGCTGTTCTGGAACAGCCGGAGGAACGCAGTCTCCGCCGCATCATCAATGGAATCCGCGCAGTCTGGCGTGATCTTCCCGAGCCCGCGAGCGACTTCACAAGGAGACGCATCCGCATAGTGGCGGCAACGCCCGGGCTTCGTGCCGCCGTGGCCAGAAGCAACGCCCGGACGGAAAAAGTCATTGCCGATGCCCTGATCGCGGAAGGCGCCGATCCCCTCGAGTCGCGGGTTGCGGCCGCAGCCGTCATCGCCGCAATGTCCGTGGCCCTCATCGAGTGGTCGCTGCAGGAGGAGGCGACCCTGAGTGGCACCATCGAGAGCGCCCTGGACGTTCTGGAGGCATCGCATGCCTGAGATTCTCTTAGCAGCCCGCTCCGTTTCGCGGTCCTACGGATCCGGCGAGGGTGTGCATTGCATTGACCTCAGCGTCTCTGCAGGCGAGATTCATGCCTTGGTCGGATTGAATGGTGCAGGAAAATCAACACTCATGAGACTGCTGCTGGGGCAGATCAGACCCGACTCAGGCGACGTGACTATTTTCGGGCAAGGGTTGAACGCAGCCGGGCCGGACATATGGCGTCGGGTAGGGCACCTTATCGAATGCCCACTCGCCTACGGTGAGTTGACCGGCCAGGCCAATCTTGAGATTGGCGCTCTCCTCCACGGTGTTCCATACGGGGACATCAGCGCCGCCGTAGAGGCCGTGCTCGACGAGCTGGCTCTGCGCCGATACGCGCCCATTTCGGCTCGGTCGCTTTCGCTCGGTAACCGCCAACGATTGGGACTCGCGTCCGCGCTCCAGCACCATCCAGAGTTGATAGTGCTCGACGAGCCCACAAACGCCTTGGATCCCGCCGGAGTCATCCTTCTGCGCGAGAGTCTCTTGCGGCGCGCAGCGCATGGGGCCGGTGTACTTGTCTCCAGTCACCACCTGGATGAGGTAGCGCGAGTGGCAAGCAGGGTGACGGTAATCAACGCCGGCCGCGTTATTGGAACCATCGATCCGAAGGGCACGGATATAGAACGTGAATTCTTTGCCCTTGTCCACAGCGACGACAGCGGCCAAGAGCTGGAAACACCGGAGGTACCGACATGAGCAAACCATTCGAAGGACTTACGGCCGCAGTCGTCGTCGAAGCCCGCAAGATGCGACTGTCCCGTACGGTCCTCGGGGCCGGATCCATCCTGATCCTCGGTGTCAACGCACTTGCTTCCGGATTCGCACTGGCTGCGCGGTCCGGCAACCAGGCTGCACTCGCCAAGCTCGGACCGCTCGCCTCCCAGGGTGGCTGGACCGGGTACCTTGCCTCGGCACAGCAAATCACCGCCGCAGGCAGCGTACTGGCCTTCGGCATTGTCTTGGCCTGGATGTATGGTCGGGAATTCACCGACGGTACGATCTCCGGCCTCTTTGCCTTGCCCGTGCGCCGACCTACGGTCGCACTAGCCAAGCTCATCGTCTTCGCTGGCTGGTCGTTCGCCGTCGCTGTCCTTCTGACCGCCACGTTAGTGGCACTTGGACTGATCCTGGGCTTCGGATGGCCCAACTCCACTGAACTAGCAGGGCTGGGTCGAATTCACCCTCTCATCGTCCTTTCCGCCTTGGTCGCTACGCCCGCAGCCTGGTCGGCGACTTTGGGACGTGGTGTGCTCAGCGGAATTGGCCTAACCGTGGGTGTCATGGCAGGCACGCAGGTGGCGGTCCTCGTGGGCGCAGGCCCCTGGTTTCCTATCGCAGCCCCCGCACTCTGGGCGATAGCGCCCGATACCGTACCGCCGGCAGCCCTAGCTCTCACACTTGGGATACCGCTCACCTTCGGCGCGCTTACCCTCTGGGCTTGGTCGCGGCTTCAGCTGGACCGATGAATCGTGCTGCCATAGAGCCGCGCGTTAGCGTTACGTGGCTGGCTTGCTTAAATGGAAGAGCCCCAACCGTGGTTGGGGCTCTTCGTTAATGGTTGTCCGGCGGTGTCCTACTCTCCCACACCCTCCCGGGTGCAGTACCATCGGCGCTGTGGGTCTTAGCTTCCGGGTTCGGAATGGGACCGGGCGTTTCCCCCACGCTATGACCGCCGTAACTCTGTTACCCGTCCCAACCCCGCGTTGGTGTGGGGGTGGGTGGGAAGCTTGTGGTTACAACTGTGGTGTTATGTAGTTGTTGTTGGTTCCTGGAACGGTTGTTGTTCGGGAACCACATAGTGGACGCGTGCAGTGTTTTGTGTGTGGTGTAAGTTGTTGGCCTATTAGTACCGGTCAGCTTCACGAGTCTTTAGTCCTCGCTTCCACATCCGGCCTATCAACCCAGTGGTCTGGCTGGGGGCCTCTCACACATAATGTGTATGGAAATCTCATCTTGAAGCGAGCTTCCCGCTTAGATGCTTTCAGCGGTTATCCCATCCGAACGTAGCTAATCAGCGATGCACTTGGCAGTACAACTGACACACCAGAGGTTCGTCCGTCCCGGTCCTCTCGTACTAAGGACAGCCCTTCTCAAATTTCCTGCGCGCGCAGCGGATAGGGACCGAACTGTCTCACGACGTTCTAAACCCAGCTCGCGTACCGCTTTAATGGGCGAACAGCCCAACCCTTGGGACCTACTCCAGCCCCAGGATGCGACGAGCCGACATCGAGGTGCCAAACCATGCCGTCGATATGGACTCTTGGGCAAGATCAGCCTGTTATCCCCGAGGTACCTTTTATCCGTTGAGCGACGGCCATTCCACAATGTACCGCCGGATCACTAGTCCCGACTTTCGTCCCTGCTCGAGATGTCTCTCTCACAGTCAAGCTCCCTTGTGCACTTACACTCGACACCTGATTGCCAACCAGGCTGAGGGAACCTTTGGGCGCCTCCGTTACTTTTTAGGAGGCAACCGCCCCAGTTAAACTACCCATCAGGCACTGTCCCTGACCCGGATCACGGGCCGAAGTTAGATGTCCAAAGTGACCAGAGTGGTATTTCAACGATGACTCCACCCGAACTGGCGTCCGGGTTTCAACGTCTCCCACCTATCCTACACAAGCCACTCCGAACACCAATACCAAACTATAGTAAAGGTCTCGGGGTCTTTCCGTCCTGCTGCGCGTAACGAGCATCTTTACTCGTACTGCAATTTCGCCGAGTTTATGGTTGAGACAGCGGGGAAGTCGTTACTCCATTCGTGCAGGTCGGAACTTACCCGACAAGGAATTTCGCTACCTTAGGATGGTTATAGTTACCACCGCCGTTTACTGGGGCTTAAATTCTCAGCTTCGCCACAAGTGGCTAACCGGTCCTCTTAACCTTCCAGCACCGGGCAGGAGTCAGTCCGTATACATCGTCTTGCGACTTCGCACGGACCTGTGTTTTTAGTAAACAGTCGCTTCCCCCTGGTCTCTGCGGCCCACACCCGCTCACGGAGAGCAAGTCTCCATCACGGGGCAGGCCCCCCTTCTCCCGAAGTTACGGGGGCATTTTGCCGAGTTCCTTAACCATAATTCTCTCGATCGCCTTGGTATTCTCTACCTGATCACCTGTGTCGGTTTGGGGTACGGGCGGCTAAAACCTCGCGTCGATGCTTTTCTTGGCAGCATAGGATCACCGGATCCCCCCTTACGGGAGTCCCATCAGATCTCAGGAACGTGCTCGAAGCACACAGGAACGGATTTGCCTATCCCTGACCCTACATCCTTAGACCGGGGCAACCATCGCCCGGCCCGGCTACCTTCCTGCGTCACACCTGTTAATACGCTTACCTCCCGGGATCAGGTCCCGCGCTCGGCCAAAACCCACAACACCACAAGGGTGAGCGGGCAGGCTCCGGGCGGTTAGTATCCCCCGCTTGGCATGGGCGGTTTTTCGCCGGTACGGGAATATCAACCCGTTGTCCATCGACTACGCCTGTCGGCCTCGCCTTAGGTCCCGACTTACCCAGGGCAGATTAGCTTGACCCTGGAACCCTTGATCATTCGGCGGACGGGTTTCTCACCCGTCTTTCGCTACTCATGCCTGCATTCTCACTCGTGTAGGCTCCACCGCTGGTTTCCACCGCGACTTCACTGCCCACACGACGCTCCCCTACCACTCCACACCCCTGAACCACGAAGGCTAGGGTACTGTGTGAAATCCACAACTTCGGCGGTGTACTTGAGCCCCGCTACATTGTCGGCGCGGAATCACTTGACCAGTGAGCTATTACGCACTCTTTCAAGGATGGCTGCTTCTAAGCCAACCTCCTGGTTGTCTTCGCAACTCCACATCCTTTCCCACTTAGCACACGCTTAGGGGCCTTAGTTGGTGGTCTGGGCTGTTTCCCTCTCGACTATGAAGCTTATCCCCCACAGTCTCACTGCTGCGCTCTGACTTACCGGCATTCGGAGTTTGGCTGACGTCAGTAACCTTGTAGGGCCCATCGGCCATCCAGTAGCTCTACCTCCGGCAAGAAACACGCAACGCTGCACCTAAATGCATTTCGGGGAGAACCAGCTATCACGGAGTTTGATTGGCCTTTCACCCCTACCCACAGCTCATCCCCTCCATTTTCAACTGAAGTGGGTTCGGTCCTCCACGACGTCTTACCGTCGCTTCAACCTGGCCATGGGTAGATCACTCCGCTTCGGGTCTAGATCACGCCACTACACTCGCCCTATTCAGACTCGCTTTCGCTACGGCTACCCCACACGGGTTAACCTCGCGACGTAACACTAACTCGCAGGCTCATTCTTCAAAAGGCACGCCGTCACAGTAACAAGACTGCTCCGACGGATTGTAAGCACACGGTTTCAGGTACTGTTTCACTCCCCTCCCGGGGTACTTTTCACCTTTCCCTCACGGTACTGGTCCGCTATCGGTCATTAGGAAGTATTTAGGCTTATCAGGTGGTCCTGACAGATTCGCACGGGATTTCTCGGGCCCCGTGCTACTTGGGATACTCTCCAGGCGGCACACAACATTACGGTTACGGGGCTCACACCCTCTCTGGCCGGCCTTTCAAGACCGTTCACCTATGCACGCACTCTCACCTCACTGGCCCGGCAGAACCAGAACGGAAAGTCCCACAACCCCGCCCATGCAACGCCCGCCGGCTATCACACATGGAAACGGTTTAGCCTGATCCGCGTTCGCTCGCCACTACTAACGGAATCACTCTTGTTTTCTCTTCCTGCGGGTACTGAGATGTTTCACTTCCCCGCGTTCCCCCCACGCACCCTATGTGTTCAGATGCGGGTCACACAATCACCATGACAGCGTTGTGCGGGGTTTCCCCATTCGGACATCCTGGGATCAACGCTCGGTTATCAACTCCCCCAGGCTTATCGCAGATTCCTACGTCCTTCTTCGGCTCCTAATGCCAAGGCATCCACCGTGTGCCCTTAAAAACTTGACCACACAAACATGATCAAAAACTTACTCGAGAGAACCACGAGCCACTACGGCCCAAGGTTCATTCATAAGAAATTGCTGTATGGAACACACACACCAAAGCGTGTATGTCCCAGATGCTCGCGTCCACTATGTAGTTCTCAAACAACAACCCCATCAACCAACCCCCCAACCCGCCACAACCCACACACGCAGGCCGCAACACAAAGACCGGAGGAACCGGCTGCAGGAACAAAAGAAACACCAGAAGTGCCCCCCTGCATTGCTGCAAAAAGGTCCTGTTGCCTCAGGACCCAACAGTGCGCCAAACACAACCCCCACCAGCCACACCCCGGACACGTTCCCAACAACCCACACCCCCACACAAAGCAGGAGCACGAACCGCCGTACTAGCACCAGGACACAACCACGAAAGCCATGCCAAAAAAATGATTCGTTGATATTCCACCCATGAGCACCCACCGCAGAACAAACGCCTGCGCAATGGGCAACACTGACAACAACCAGACACCCCATGCAGGGCACCAATCATTGCAAGCAGCTCCTTAGAAAGGAGGTGATCCAGCCGCACCTTCCGGTACGGCTACCTTGTTACGACTTAGTCCCAATCGCCGGTCCCACCTTCGACGGCTCCCCCCACAAGGGTTAGGCCACCGGCTTCGGGTGTTACCAACTTTCGTGACTTGACGGGCGGTGTGTACAAGGCCCGGGAACGTATTCACCGCAGCGTTGCTGATCTGCGATTACTAGCGACTCCGACTTCATGGGGTCGAGTTGCAGACCCCAATCCGAACTGAGACCGGCTTTTTGGGATTAGCTCCACCTCACAGTATCGCAACCCTTTGTACCGGCCATTGTAGCATGCGTGAAGCCCAAGACATAAGGGGCATGATGATTTGACGTCGTCCCCACCTTCCTCCGAGTTGACCCCGGCAGTCTCCTATGAGTCCCCGGCCGAACCGCTGGCAACATAGAACGAGGGTTGCGCTCGTTGCGGGACTTAACCCAACATCTCACGACACGAGCTGACGACAACCATGCACCACCTGTAAACCGACCGCAAGCGGGGCACCTGTTTCCAGGTCTTTCCGGTTCATGTCAAGCCTTGGTAAGGTTCTTCGCGTTGCATCGAATTAATCCGCATGCTCCGCCGCTTGTGCGGGCCCCCGTCAATTCCTTTGAGTTTTAGCCTTGCGGCCGTACTCCCCAGGCGGGGCACTTAATGCGTTAGCTACGGCGCGGAAAACGTGGAATGTCCCCCACACCTAGTGCCCAACGTTTACGGCATGGACTACCAGGGTATCTAATCCTGTTCGCTCCCCATGCTTTCGCTCCTCAGCGTCAGTTACAGCCCAGAGACCTGCCTTCGCCATCGGTGTTCCTCCTGATATCTGCGCATTTCACCGCTACACCAGGAATTCCAGTCTCCCCTACTGCACTCTAGTCTGCCCGTACCCACTGCAGAACCGGAGTTGAGCCCCGGTCTTTCACAGCAGACGCGACAAACCGCCTACGAGCTCTTTACGCCCAATAATTCCGGATAACGCTTGCGCCCTACGTATTACCGCGGCTGCTGGCACGTAGTTAGCCGGCGCTTCTTCTGCAGGTACCGTCACTTACGCTTCTTCCCTACTGAAAGAGGTTTACAACCCGAAGGCCGTCATCCCTCACGCGGCGTCGCTGCATCAGGCTTGCGCCCATTGTGCAATATTCCCCACTGCTGCCTCCCGTAGGAGTCTGGGCCGTGTCTCAGTCCCAGTGTGGCCGGTCACCCTCTCAGGCCGGCTACCCGTCGTCGCCTTGGTAGGCCATTACCCCACCAACAAGCTGATAGGCCGCGAGTCCATCCAAAACCACAAAAGCTTTCCACCCCCCACCATGCGATGAGGAGTCATATCCGGTATTAGACCCAGTTTCCCAGGCTTATCCCAGAGTCAAGGGCAGGTTACTCACGTGTTACTCACCCGTTCGCCACTAATCCCCCAGCAAGCTGGGATCATCGTTCGACTTGCATGTGTTAAGCACGCCGCCAGCGTTCATCCTGAGCCAGGATCAAACTCTCCGTTGAAGTAAAACAAAATCAAACAGACACAACCACACCCACCGGAAATAACGGCAAACACGGCTGCACAAAATTCGAAACCAGCTGAAAACCAGACCACCACACACGGGGGTGCGCAGCAACCTGGCAAAATTTCAACCAATCAATAAAACAATCGGTATCAACAAACTTGGCACACTATTGAGTTCTCAAACAACAGACACAACCGGCACCACCCACACCCCACAGGGTCCAGGATCGCTCCGGAGCAACTTTCCAAACTTACCCGAACCACCCGATCTTGGCAAATCAACGTTCCCGCGATTCTCCGATCAAGCATCCGGCCCCACCCACACAGCACGCTCAAAAGCGAACCATTTCTCAGGCTGTTATCAAGGGGGTCGGCCCCCGCAGTTCTCAGCTCCAGGCTGTCTCACTCGCGGCGACTCAGAAGACATTACACGCCCACAAGCCCCCACACAAATCCACCCCAACACCACCCAAAAACCCCGCAAACACAACCCAAACAACCCCACCAACCCAACAAACCACCCCCAAACCCAACAAAACAACCACCGTGAACCCCATCACAACCCCCGGACACCCTCGCACCCAACCCAACAACCGCCGTCGAACCCCATCCCAGCGGAACGCGACCAAGCGACCGGCCCAAACCCGCGGGATGTGAGCAAGCGTCCGATTCAAGCCCTAGGAACGTGAGCGAGCGTCGGAAAGAGGGGGCGGTTATCCGGCAGCGCGCGTCTAAGGGAGGAACGACCGAGCGCGCAGAGGATGACCGCCCCCTCCGCGCCGGCCACCCCTCCCCGACAGCCACCCCTCCGGGACCGCCGCCTCCGCGCCGGCCACCTCTCCGCGACGAGCCCACCGGCCTGAGGAACTGAACAACCCGCGCTTAAACACAAAAAGGGCCGGCAACCATAACGGTCGCCGGCCCTTTCAGAGCTTCGTGATTACCAGGAAGACTTGGTGATGCCCGGGAGCTCACCGCGGTGAGCCATGTCGCGGAAGCGAACACGGGAGATACCGAACTTCTGGAGCGTGCCGCGGGGACGGCCGTCGATCTGGTCGCGGTTACGCAGACGGATCGGGGAGGCGTTGCGGGGCAGCTTCTGCAGGCCGAGGCGTGCAGCTTCGCGTGCTTCGTCAGTCGCGTTGGGGTCAACCAGGGTCTTCTTCAGTTCGAGACGCTTGGCAGCGTAACGCTCAACAATGACCTTGCGCTGCTCGTTGCGAGCAATCTTGGACTTCTTTGCCATGTGTTTAGCGCTCCTCTCGGAATTCGACGTGCTGGCGGATCTTGGGGTCGTACTTCTTCAGGACCAGGCGGTCCGGGTCGTTACGACGGTTCTTGCGGGTTACGTAGGTGTAACCGGTGCCCGCAGTGGACTTCAGCTTGATGATCGGACGTACGTCCTTGTCCTTTGCCATTAGAGCTTTACTCCTCGTGCCAGGATGTCGGCGACGACTGAGTCGATGCCGCGTACGTCGATGGTCTTGATGCCACGGGCTGACAGGGTCAGCGTGACATTACGGCGCAGGGACGGAACCCAGTAGCGCTTCTTCTGAATGTTCGGGTCGAACCGTCGCTTGTTGCGACGGTGCGAGTGCGAAATGCTGTGTCCAAAGCCCGGCTCGGCTCCGGTCACTTGGCAGTGTGCTGCCATGACTCTCCTCCAAAGATTGAATGTAACGGCGTGCAGATGTTCCTGCGTTGCCGTGCGACAGGCAGTGTTCGCATCCGGGTCCACACCATTTCGGTAGTTTCCGCAGCAAGTGCGGCGAAGAAGGCTGACCTCAGGACCGCAATGATTCAGGTCCTGGGATACCGGGCGAATACAGGAATGCACGCAACTTGAGCCCCTAACTACCGGCCAACGGGATGTCAGTCAGACTGACTTCACCACCAACCGGAGCAATTGCACACGATCCGCACTACCTAGCGCCTAACTATTCTACGGGCCAGGCCAAATTAAGACCAATCCGGCATCATACGCCCTCAAAAGCTCTTTCACAGCAGAATGAAAGGAAGCCGGGCGAGTCTTGGGACATGACCTCGTTACTGGCCCCTGATTCTCCGGTGGACAACCCGTCGGCGCCCGGCCGGCGGACAGCACCTGCCGCCGTCGAGCGCTTCCGTCCGCAAGCCCGACGGCGGCTGGCCCGGGCCGATGTCCTGGCTTTCGTCGGGTGGTTGTCGCCGGTTGCGGCGGTGACGCTGTGGCTTGCTGACGGCGGCGCCAGCGGGTTCTCGTCGTTCGCGGCCACCATGACATCGCTGGGGATCGTAGCCGGCTTGATCGGCATGGACCTGGTGTTGTTGATGCTGTTGCTCGCGGCCAGGATCCCGTTCGTGGACAACACAATCGGCCATGACCGCGCCCTGGAAGTGCACAAGAAGCTGGGCAAACCGGCTCTTTACCTGCTGCTGGCGCATGGTCTCATGCTCGCGATCGGCTACGGAGCGGCGGAGGGCCTGGATCCGGTCAGTGAGTCGGTCTCGCTCTGGGTCAACGTCCCGGACATGTGGCTCGCGTTCGTCTCCATGGCACTGTTCGTTGCCGTGGTGGTGACGTCGCTGGTGGCCGTCCGCCGGAAGTTCCCGTACGAATTCTGGTACGCGATCCACTTGCTGACCTATGTGGCCGTTGGCACCGCCATCCCGCACCAGTTCAGTGTGGGCGGGTTGTTCGCGGAAGGTACGTGGCAACGCTGGTACTGGCTGGCTATTTGCATTGCGACCGGCGCCGCACTTCTCCTCTACAGGGTGTACCTGCCGTTGGCAGCGACATTCCGGCACCAGCTCACCGTCAGCCGCGTGGTCCGGGTTGCGCCGGACGTTTTCAGCATCGAAATGACGGGCCTTCAGCTGGAACGCCTGGCCGGTGCCGGGGGCCGCTTCTTCTTCTGGCGGTTCCTCGCTCCGGGACACTGGTGGCAGCCGCACCCGTTCAGCTTGTCGGCGGAGCCCGTGTCCGGCGTCGGAAGCAAACCAGGGAGCTTGCGCATCACGGTGCGGAACCTGGGTGAAGGCTCTGCCCGGCTTGCCCGGATCAAGCCCGGCACCAAGGTCGCCCTTGAGGGCCCCTACGGCATGTTCAGCACGGCGGCACGCACCCGGAACAACGTGGTGATGATCGGCGCGGGAATCGGCATCACGCCGTTGCGGTCGCTCCTGGAATCCACCCCTTTCGAACCCGGCCAGGCCACGGTCCTGCTGCGGGGACACGATGAGTCGGAGCTTTTCCTCGGCAAGGAAATCATGGCGTTGTGCCAGGCACGGGGCGCCACCCTCTTCCACCTCACGGGGCCCCGCTCAGCCGGCGTCCGCTCCTGGCTCCCCCAATCCGCGACGACGGCCGGGTTCACCATCGCCTCCTACGCACCCGGCATCGCAGACGCCGACGTTTACGTTTGCGGCCCCACCCCCTGGGCCGCCTCCGTGATCAGGGAAGTCCGTGCAGCGGGTGTCCCCTCGGAACAAGTCCACTACGAAAGGTTTGACTGGTGAGAATTCGAGCAGCCATGGCAACCGCGCTGGCGTCGGCGGGCATCCTGTTGGCGGGCTGGCAGTCGGGCGCGCACATCGCCGACACCGGCACGGCAACCACCACAAGCCTGGGCAGCAGCGCCAGTGCCGCCGGCGGCACCACCACGGGCACCAGCGGAAGCAGCAGCGCCACCAGCAGCGGAACCAAGACAACAACGACGGCGGCAACGTACGACGGCACGGCCGTCCAGACCCGCTTCGGTACAGTCCAGGTCCGTGTAACCATCCAGGGCGGCAAGATCACCGAAGTCACGGCCCTCCAGCTCACTGACGCCGAACGCAAGTCGGCCCAGATAAGCAGCCGGGCAGCACCCGTGTTGCGGTCAGAAGTCCTCCAGGCGCAATCCGCGGACGTGCAAACCGTCGGCGGCGCAACGGTCACCAGCGACGCCTACCTCACCTCACTCCAGGCAGCCCTCGATGCCGCACACTTCTAGCACCACGCAGCTGCGGGCCCGGACATTCCGCACCATGGGCACCGTAGTGAGCCTGACGGTGGCGAGCGGCCACTACGCCCAAACAGCCGTTGACGAGCTCGAGTCAGCAGCCGCCGTCGTCGAGGATAAGTTCTCTGAACTGGACCTTAGCTTCAGCCTGTACCGGAACGGCTCCGAAGCGAGCAGGCTGGCCCGCGGTGAGCTGACCCTGGCCTACGCCTCCGAGTCCATGCAGGCCCTGTACGCAGAAGCGTCCGAATGGCGGTTGGCAACCGGCGGGGCTTTCACGGCTGAGCGGCCGGATGGCACGTTGGATCTTTCCGGGATCGTGAAAGCACACGCGGTGCGTGAGGCGGCGTTGTCCCTCGAAGCCCTGGGTTTGCGGGACTGGTGCTTGAACGCCGGCGGCGATGTCCTGGTGAGCGGGTCCCCCGAACCGGGGACGGAGGAGCCGTGGCTCGCCGGCATCGTTGATCCGCAGGACCGGCAAGCCTTGCTGGGCGCGTATCCGATGTCGGCCCTGCGGGCACTCGCGACGTCGGGCACGGCTGAACGCGGCCAGCATATTTGGGCCATTGGAGGTGCGGCAACGGAGTTCGACCAGGTTTCCGTGGCCGCCGCCGACATCGTTACCGCCGACGTCCTTGCAACCGCCATCGTCGCCGGCGGGACAAGGACCCTCGATCAGGCTGTTGAAAAATGGAAGGTGGAAGTCCTCGCGGTACGTCGCGACGGGACGCTGCTGGCTACCGCCGGGTTCAGGAAACCGGCCTGATCAGTTCTGCGTACTTGGGACTGAGGCCATCGCCGGAAGACACGCCCCGGAGACGACGGGACACCCACGGCGCTGCCGACTCCCGGAGCCAGCGCGCGTTTGCCTTCAGGGCCTCCACCCTCCCCAAAAGCCGCGCGGGCGCGAGCTCGGGAACGTCGATCACATGCTCGTGTTCCAGGACGTCCAGGACGCGCTTGGCCATGTTGATGTGGCCGGCTGTGGACATGTGCATCCGGTCCTCGCCCCACAGCCGCCAGTCGTCGTATTCGTCGAAGCGCCAGTAATCCACCAACAAGGCGCCGTGGTCCTCCGCGATCTCCCGCACGAGTTCGTTGTAGATCGCAGTGCGGCCACGCATCGCGCTGAACACTTTCGAGCCCTTCGCATCGAAGCCAGTGAAGAGGAGGACCGTGGCACCGGTCGCACTCAACTTGGCGATGCCGGCGTCGTACTCCTCCAACAGCGAGTCGATGTCGATCTTGGGCCGCAGGATGTCGTTCGCCCCGGCGTAAAGGGTCACCAGGGTGGGTTTCATGGCGACGGCGGCATCCACCTGCTCGGCCATGATCTGGCGGAGTTTCCGGCCACGGATGGCCAGGTTGGCGTAGCCGAAACCGGGGTTGCTTTGGGCCAATTGCTCTGCCACGATGTCAGCCCAGCCGCGCACCCCGTTGGGGCGGGTGGGATCGTCGTCGCCGACACCCTCAGTGAACGAATCCCCCAGGGCAACATATCGGGCAGAAAAATCCATGCCGCCAGTCTGCCACTTCAGCGCTCACAGCCACAAAGCCGCTGGTCTGCGCCGGAGAAAGCACTAGGAATCGCGGAGAATCCAGTGGTTGTTGTCCAACCGGGCAACGATTTTCTCGCCGATCCGTGCGAGGTCGGCGACGTCGTCGGGGCTGAGCGAGTCGAGCATCAGCGTCCGCACCGACTCCACATGGGCTGGCGCCAGGGAAACAATGGTGGACATGCCGGCGTCGGTCAGGTGCGCCACCGTGACGCGGGCGTCGCCGGGGTGGGCCTGCCGTTCCACCCAGCCACGTTTCTGCAGTTTGGTGACCACGTGCGAAAGCCGTGACAGGGAGGCGCTTGTCCGGGCAGCGAGCTCGCTCATAGGCAGGTACCGGCCCTCCGTTTCGGAGAGCATGGCGAGCACGTTGTAATCGAACAGGGACAGTTTCCCGGCCGCCTGAAGCTGGGTGTCCAACGCCGAGGGGAGCAAAGTATTGATGCTCAGCAGGGCAAGCCAGGCACGGCGTTCGTCGGCGTTCAGCCACCGGGGTTGATTCATGGGTCCATCTTATGAGAATCCGTCGGCTTCCCGGGTCAAGGCCTGCTGCCCTGGCGATAGGCTGGCTGCATGTTCGTAGTCTCTTTGACCTACAAAGTTCCGGACGAAATCGTCGACTTTCACCGCCCGGGCCATATGGCCTGGCTCAAGGACGCGTTCGACGGCGGGATCTTCCTTGCGTCCGGACGTCGCGTCCCGGCCACGGGAGGCGTGCTGCTGTCCAAAGTGGACAGGCCAACGTTGGATGCCTCGCTGGCCGAGGATCCGTTCTACAGCAACGGGGTGGCCGACTTCGAAATCATCGAATTCACCGCCACCAGCGTGGCCGAAGGCTACGAAAACCTGCTGGACAGTTGAGTTTTCACGGTTTTCGCCGCGCTGGTTCCGAGCCGTTCGGGCAGCACCACCGGCATGAGTTCCGGCCAGCGGGCACCCAGGTGGTCACCGCTCGAAACGCCGCGGACCCGGCGTGAAAACCAAGGTCCGACGTCGCGCCTCAGCCAGGCGACGTCGTCGGCGATGTTTTCGGTGAGGGACTTCGAACGCCACGGCGCCATGACCGGCTCAGAGAGCGAATGCGGCGCTCCCAGGACCTCCAGGACTTTCCTGGCCATGTACCTGTGGCCCGGCGTGGACATGTGCAGCCGGTCGGGAGCCCACATGCGAGGGTCCTGGAACTTTTCAAAGCACCAATAATCCACCAGGAGCGTCTGGTACTTCGCGGCAATCCGCCGGATGTGGCGGTTGTAAATGGCAGTACGGACCTTCAAGGGCTCCAGCAAGGGAGACAGCGGGACGTTGTAGCCGGTGAAGAGCACGATGGTGGCACCGCTGGCTTTGAGGCGCATCACGGCATTTTCGTAATCCCTCATGAGCCGGCCCAGGTTTAGCCGGGCCATGAGGAGGTCGTTGCCGCCGGCGTAGAAGCTGATGAGTGTGGGATTCAGGGCCAGTGCGGGTTCGAGCTGCTCGTCGACGATCCTTTGGAGGCGGCGGCCCCGAACGGCCAGGTTGGCGTAGAGCGTGCGGTCATCGTGCCGGGCGAACTCCTCGGCCACACGGTCAGCCCAGCCACGGCAGTTGTTGGGTAGCCTGCGGTCAACGTCTCCCACGCCCTCAGTGAAGGAGTCTCCCAACGCGACGAATCTCCGCGGCATGGTCATTGTGCTGCCTCCCGGTTTTCCATGAGCTTCTTCAAACCACCCTTGCGGGGGACTTTGACCGGATGCGGCCAGCGGGGTTGCAGCGAATCGCCCAGGGTGACACCGCGCAGTTTGCGCCCGAACAACGGCACCACCCAGTCGTTGACCCAGCGGCGTTGGCGGCGCTCCCATTCACGCAAGGTCAAACGGGTAGGCGGTTCCCATTCCTTGGCCGGGATCTTGTGCGGGACATTGAGATGGTCCAGGACCTGTCCGGCCAAGTACTTGTGGCCGGCCTTGGACATGTGAAGCCGGTCCGGGGACCACATCCGCGGGTCCTTGTAAGCATCGAAGCACCAATAATCCACCAGAACGGCGCCGTACTTGGCCGCTATCTCCCGGACTCTGTGGTTGTACAGGGTATTTCGTTTCTTGAACGGCTCCAGGACCGCGGAAACCTTGACGTCGAACCCCGTGAAGAGCACCACCGTGGCCCCGGTTCCACTCAGCCGCGCAACCAGGAGTTCGTAGTCGGCAAGAAGGGCGTCCATGTCCGTGCCGAAGTCCAGGATGTCATTGCCGCCGGCGTACAGCGTGATGAGCGTGGGCTCCATGGCGAGCGCGGGTTCGAGCTGTTCATCGATGATGTGCCGGAGCCTTTTGCTGCGAACTGCCAGATTGGCGTACTCCCACCCCGGTTGCGCCTTCGCCAGCCTTTCGGCCACCCGGTCGGCCCAGCCGCGCACCCCGTTCGGCAGGATCTTGCTCGGGTCCCCCACGCCCTCGGTGAAGGAATCCCCGATGGCGACATACCGCCGTCGAGCGCTGTTTCCGTCACCGAAGTCGTCCCGCACCCCACCGAAGCTACCCGCCCCCGGTTAAGGCCGAGCCAACCCCAAGTGAACAAGCGTCCGACCCAAGCACGCGGGATGTGAACAAGCGTCCGGAGGTGACGCGGGCACGAGCCGCAGCGGCGGTTTTGCGAAGGAGCGCATCGCGGCCCATCGTGGCGAGGAGGTCGCTTAGCGACCGGAACGCCACCTATGGGTTGTGTCTAAGCGACGGCAAAACCGGCGCTTCGGCGGACTCAACGATGCAGCAGGGGCTTAGCCTTCCGCCTTGCCGCGACGCCAGTAGCCCATGAACGCAACCTGCTTGCGGTCAATGCCAACGTCCCGCACCAGGTAGCGCCGCATTTCCTTGATCACGAACGCTTCGCCGGCAATCCAGGCGTAGAACGGCAGGGCACCTGCGGGCAGTGTCGGGTTCTTGGTGGCTTCGATGGCTGCCGCGTCCATGCGCTGCGGGGTTTCCCAAAGAATGTCCTGGTCTACGTTGACGTCTTCGGGCTCAGGACCTGCTGCGGTTCCGGAACCCTTGATGCCCACCCACCCCGGGACGGGAACTGCCTTGGCCACGGCTTCCTTGAGGAGTTCACCGTGGGGACGGGAGCGTCCGATGGCTGCGCCGCGGGCAAGCCAGGTGATTTCGATGTCGGCGGCGGTGCTGATGTCCTGGAAATCGCCGGCTTCGGGCACCTCGAGGAAGGCATGTCCGGTCATGTCGGCGGGCAGGCTTTCCAGGATGGCGCTGATGGCGGGCACTGCGGTTTCGTCGCCGGCCAGGAGTACGCGCTGCGCCAGCCCCGGCCGCCATTCAATGCCACCGTAGGCGCCGGCAGTGGCGCACTGTGCAGCCCTGTTGTTGGGACCGATGATGGTCAGCGCGTCGCCCGGTTTCGCAGCAAGCGCCCAGTTGGCCGCAGGTCCGCCGTGCCCGGCGTCGTCGAAGTGCATGACGAAGTCGATGTCGATTTCGGGGTACACGGCGTCGAGCCGTTCGGAGCGGACGGTGTAAGTCCGCATGTCCCCACGGACGGACGGGTCCATCGCCAGCCATTCCTGGTACCAGCCGGCCTCTTCCATTTTGAAGGGGGGCAGCGGAATGACGTTGCCGTCTGCGTCGAAGGACGGAATCATCAGCTTCACGCGCAGGTCCAGGGTGTCGCCCGCGACGCCGAAGTCGCGCAGCGAGTAACCGCCGAACGTGATCCGGCGGAAATTGGGGCTCAGTTCCTGCACTGCCGTCACGGTGACGTCGAAGGCGAGGGTCATGGGCTCCACGGCGGCGCTTGCTTTGGCCTGTGTCGGTTGTGCACTCATGAGGCGATCTCCAGTTCGTTGCTTACAGCGGGGCTTGCGTGGTGCCGTCCAATGGGAACGATCAGTGGTGTGCCTGAGATGGGGTCCGGAACCACCCGGGACTCCAGGCCGAAAACGTTGAAGACGAGTTCTTCCGTGACCACGTCGATGGCGGGCCCTTCAGCCACGATGCACCCGCCCTTCATGGCGATGACGTGGTCTGCGTAGCGCGCTGCCAGGTTCAAGTCGTGGAGCACGATCGCCACAGTGGTCCCGCGACGGCGGTTGAGGTCCGTGATGAGGTCGAGGACTTCCACCTGATGCGCGAGGTCCAGGTAGGTGGTGGGCTCGTCCAGCAGCAGGACGTCGGTTTCCTGTGCCAAGGCCATGGCAATCCAGACCCTCTGGCGCTGGCCGCCGGACAGTTCGTCGATGCTCCGCTCAGCGAGTCCAAGGGTATCGGTGGCTTCGAGCGCGCGCTGCACCGCGGCGTCGTCGGCGGCGCTCCAGCTGCGGAAGAAGCCTTGGTGCGGGTAGCGGCCGCGGCCCACGAGGTCACGCACGGTGATGCCGTCCGGCGCGGCAGGGTGCTGCGGCAGGAGACCCAGCGTGCGGGCCAGTTCGCGGGCCGGACGGGAGTGGATGTCCTTTCCGTCCAGCGTCACTGCACCGCCGGCCGGCTTGAGCAACCGCGACAAGCCGCGCAGGAGCGTGGATTTGCCGCAGGCGTTGGCGCCGACGATCATGGTCACTTTGCCCTCGGGAATCTCGGTGGAGAGCCCCTCCACCACCTTGCGCTGCTCGTACTGGAGCGTGAGGTCCTTGGCATTAAGGATGGCCATGTCAGGCTTCCTTTCGGTTGGACGTGACCAGAAGCCACAGCAGGAAGGGTGCACCGAGCGCACCGGTGATGACGCCGACCGGGAGGACGGTTCCGTCCAGGACGACCGGAGCAATGTTGGAGGCGAAGAAGTCGGCAACCAGCACGATCAGCGCGCCAGTGAGGGCCGACGCCGGAAGGCTGGGTTTGCGCACGATGCGGCGGGCGATCGGCCCGGCGAGGAAGGCGACGAAGGCTACCGGTCCGGCGGCGGCAGTGGCGACGGCGGCAAGTCCGACGGCGGTCAGCACGAGTCCCAGCCGGGCGGCGTTGACCCTGATTCCCAGGCCGGCGGCAGCGTCGTCGCCGAGTTCGAGGATGCGCAACGGTCCGGCGAGGACCACGACGGCCGGCAGCAAGACAAGCAAGGAGACCCCCAGAACACCGGCCCGGTCCCAGGTGGCTGAGTTCAGCGAGCCGTTGAGCCAGATGAGGGCGTCGGCGGCAGTCCGGATATCCGCACGGGTCATGAGGAAGTTGACCACCGCGTGGAGTGCTGCGGCGATGCCCACGCCGGCCAGGATGAGGCGGTTGCCTGCAGCGTTGCCCCGGCTGCCCCCGCCCGCGCCGGAGCCGGTGCCGCGGGAGATCGCGTAGATGATGGCCGCGACACCCAGTGCGCCGCCGAGGGCCGCCCCGGAAACGACAGCCCCGGATGCGCCGAAGATCACGATGGCGGTCACTGCCGCGGCGCTGGCACCGTAGCTGATGCCGATGATGTCCGGGCTGGCCAGCGGGTTGCGCAGCATGGTCTGGAAAAGCGCGCCGGCGAGCCCGAAAGCGAGGCCGATCATCGTTCCCACCACAGCGCGGGGCAGCTTGTGTTCCATCACGATGAAGCTGGCGCCCGGGATCTTCTCGCCGCCGGTCAGATGGTTGATGACGATGGTGAAGAAGTCGGGGATGGTCACGGTGTAGCTGCCCAGGAGCACGTACACGGCGAACATCACCAGCAGCGCGAGGCCCAGGAAGAAGGTGGGGCTCAGCACGCGCCGAAGTGGCAGATGATGAGGGTGTTTGGGGGAATTATTGGCATTAAGTGCCGTCTCGGGCGCGGATTTAAGGACCGTCACAGTCCGGCCCCCTTCCCACGGCGAATCAGCCAAACGAACACCGGCGCTCCAACGATCGCGGTCATGATGCCTGCCGGAACTTCGCCCGGGAGGAGGATCACGCGGCCGATGATGTCGGCGGTGATGAGCAGGATGGGAGCCGAGACCAGGGAAAACGGCAGGATCCACCGGTAATCCGGGCCGGTCAGCAACCGGACGGCGTGGGGGATCACCAGGCCAAGGAAGCCGATGGGGCCGGCCAACGCAGTCGCCGAACCACACAACAGCACGATGCCCAGTGCCGTGATCCCGCGTGCCAGTCCGACGTTCTGGCCCAGGCCGCGGGCAATGTCATCGCCCAGGGCCAGGCTGTTCAGGACGCGCCCGCCGCCCAGGACGATGACCGCGCCAACAGCCAGGAATGGCAGCGCAGGCAGCAGGACGGACCAGTCCCGCCCGCCGATGCTGCCCACCTGCCAGAAACGGAAACGGTCCAGGGTGTCCTGGCTGGAGACAAGAATGACGTTCATCAGGGAGAACAGACCCGCGCTCAACGCCGCCCCCGCCAAGGCGAGCTTGACCGGCGTCGCACCGTCGCGCCCCCGGGACGCTATGGCATAAACGACGACGGCGGCTGCCGCGGCTCCGATGAAAGCGAACCAGATGTAGCCGGTCAGTGAGCCGATGCCGAAGACGTAGATGCCAACAACCACGGACAAGGCCGCGCCGGCGTTGAGACCAAGGATCCCCGGGTCGGCCAGCGGGTTGCGGGCGACGCCCTGCATGGCAGCCCCGGCGAGGCCAAGTGCAGCGCCAGCCAGGAGGCCCAGGACGGTGCGGGGAATCCGGGCGATCACCACAGCGTGGTTGCCGTCAGCCGGATTGAAGTTGGTGAGGGCCTCCCACACCGTGGTGAGGGGAAGGCCGCGCGCGCCGATCGCCAACGATGCGGCACTTACTGCGGCGAGTACGACGACGGCCAGCAGCAGCCAGGCGGTGCGCTTGCCTGCTGCGCTCCGGGCCCCGGTTCCCCTACCGGATGCCGAAGCGTCAGGGGAGATGCCTCCCGGGCCAGCCGGCACCATGCTGCCGCTGCCCCGCCCCTGGACGGCCGTCGTCGTACTCAGTTTCATTGCAGTTACTTGCCTGCGGCTTCTGCGGCCTTACCCAGCTGCGGCAGGAACGTATCCAGTGCCCACGGCAGGCTCAGCGGCGAGGAAGCGGAGATGGAGAGCGTCAGGGTCTGGTCCGAATCGGCAACCAGTGCGCCCTTCTTGATGGCCGGGATCTGGCCCAGCAGCGGGTCGGCCTTGATGGCGTCGGCCGTTGCAGCCTCGGGAACCCAGGTCACGAAGATGTCGGAATCAAGCTCGTTGGCCTTTTCCGCGGACCACGGGATGAAGAATTCCGTGTTCGACTTGGTGTTTTCCGTAACGACGGGGGCCAGCTTCATGCCGATTTCGGAGAGGAACCGGGGGCGGTTGTCGATGGCGGTGTAGACGTTGGCGCCGTCACCCTTGGCGGGCTCGAGGTTGCCGTAAATGAAGGTCTTGTCCTTGATCTGCGGGTACTTGGAAACCTTGTCCTTGATGGTGGCTTCGGTGTCTTCGACCAGCTTCTTGGCTTCGGCTTCCTTGCCCAGCGCCTTGCCGATGATGGTGGTGCTTTCCTGCCACGGCGTACCGTAGGCCAGTTCCGGCTGCGCCACGACGGGGGCGATTTCGCTGAGCTTCTTGTAGTCAGCCTCTTCCAGGCCCGAGTAGGCAGCCAGGATGACGTCCGGGTTGAGCTTGGCGATCTCGGTGAAGTTGATGCCGTCTGCCTCGGAGTACTGCACGGGAGCCTTGTCGGTGCCGAAGCCGGCGCCGAGCTTCTCCAGCGCTGCGTCCTTCCACGGGGTGGAGCCCTTGTCGTTGTTGCCCCACTCGTTCTTGGGAACGCCAACCGGAACAACACCCAGGGCGAGTGCGACGTCGTCGTTGACCCACGAGACGGTGACTACGCGCTTGGGCTGTTCCTTGATGGTGGTCTCACCGAAGACGTTCTTGATGGTCACGGGGAACGCGGCGGACTCGGCCTGCTCGGTTGCCGGCGTCGACGTGGCCGGTCCTGTGGAGCAGCCAGTGAGGGAAAGGGCGACGGCGGCCAGGACGGCCGTCGCGGTACCTGCGGTTTTCAGCAGGGCGCGGCGTGGGAGAAGGGATGCCACGGTACTCCTTAGGTAAGTGATGCGAACCTAAGTAAGGCTAGCCTACCCTCCCGATAATTACGAAACGTTTGCGTCACCTAATCTCCAGGCCTGGGCAATGCGGGACGGAATTGCCCGTTTTCGGGGGCTTTTACGGGCCACAACTGACCCCGGGTTGCTGTTGGTTGGGTTTAGGATGGTCGATGGCGGAACACCGCTTCCTGGAAACGACGAGGGGATGAGCGTGCGCACTGTTTCAGTTGCTGCAGCCATGGTTGGCGAGGTGGCCGTTTTGGCCTGCTTGTCACTCCCCTGCACGTCGGCATCTCTCTAGGTTTCCGGGCACAGCAAAAACCCGGCCGCAGGGCACTTTCCTTGCCTTGCCATTTCCTCGTTTGGTGACCGACGACTCCTGCCATCCCGCAACACTGCCCGTGGCCGTGCCGGCAGAGGCACGCCCAGGCACGCGGACGTCGACCACTTTTCGAAAGAAGCTTTGCCATGCAGAAAATCACTGCCCAACAGATCCGTTCATCCTTCATCAACGCCAGCCGCTCCGAGGCAGCGAAGGCCAATCTTCCCCGCGATTTCGACACCATCGACTGGGACAACCTTGAATTCCTGGGATGGCGCGACGAGAAGATGCCCCAGCGCGGGTACCTGGTGGTCCCCCACCGGGGCAAACTCACGGGGGTCATGCTCCGCGCCCCGGAGGGAGGCTCCGGCAAGAAGCGGGTGGTGCTGTGCGAACTGTGCCGGGACGTCTTCTCCAAGGACGACGTCTACCTCTGGGTTGCCAAGAAGGCCGGACAGTCCGGCAAGGACGGGAACACCGTGGGCACCCTGATCTGCGCCGAGTTCGGTTGCAGCGCCAACGTGCGCAAGGAACCACCGGTCAATGAGATCAACCCGGACCCGGCCGTCGTCGTGGTTCGGCAAATCGCAGGCCTGGAGTCCAGGACGGAACAATTCCTGGACCGGGTCCGCGACGTGTCAAAGTAGCGCCCTGGAGCAACGCGGGGTCACTTTTGGCCCATAAAGGGCCTCCCAAAGGGCCATAAGTGACCCCGCGTTGCTTTCTAGCGCAGGACGATGTCCACCGGGTTGGCTTCGGATCGCCATGCGCCGGGTTCGCCCGGCCCTGCGATAACAGGAGCCGTGAGGACGCCCGAGCGGTTGGTCCGCTTGTCCCGCAGGATCTCCGTGACGGAGCCGAGGTGCCGTGACAGGTCAATGACGTTTTCGGGCGCGGCCAGCAACAGCTGGAAGCCGAATTCGTGGAGTGCCTTGATGCCCGCACCCGCGAACTCCTCCGAGGCCAGCACGAACGCTTCGTCCATCATCACGGTGCCGTAGGTGGTGAAGCCCTGCTCGGCGATGCCCAACTGGTAGCTCAATGCAGCAGCCATGATGAAGGCCGTGAACCGTTGGCGCTCACCGCCTGACATGGAGCCGGTGTCGGCGTGCATGAAGACTTCGGTTTTCTTCTTGCCGGTTTTGGAGGCGCCGGCCTTCCCTTGCTTTGCCACCTCGCGGTGTTCCTTGCACTGGATGAAGACGTGTCCGCGGACGTCCAGCACTTCGGCACGCCAACGTCGATCCTCCGGCGTTTGCGATCCGAGCCGCTTCACCAGCGTCTCCAGCGATTTATACCGGGCGGTGAGCTCGGCGTCGTCGTCCGTTTCGGCGGAACCAGCGGCCGAAGCGCCGCGCGAGGGCCGTGTGTGTTTGGTTTTCAAAGCGTTCTGGATGGCGTCCTTGAAGACCTTGGCCGTTGCCGGCAGCGTCTGCTTGATATCCAGTTCCAGGAAGCTTCCCTCGTGGAAATTGACCTCGGACAAGATGCCGTTGAGAGGGAGGATGCGGCTGGTGATGCTGCGCCGTTCCTCATCGAGAAGGTGCAGGAGCGTACTGAACGACTCGTGCGTGCGTTGGTTGAAGAACAGCCTGAACTCGGCTTCCTGTGCGGGCAGGCCGTCGCTCACGATCGCGTGGTAGCGGGCTTCGAAGTCGCCTGCGGCTCCAATTGAGGTGCCGTGGTCGGCGCTGATGGCGCTCCCCCAGTCGCGGACGAACGCTTCGAACATGCGCGTCAGGCGTTCGGCAGTCGCCTGGCTCCGGGATTCGGCCGCGTGCAACTCGTCCAGGAGTTTGTTCCGGACGCTGTTGGCCAGGTTGTCCAGCTCATACAGTTCGGAGACGTCCGCGACGCCGTCGAAGTACGGTTCCAGCGCGGTGACGGTAGAGGCCGACGGCGGTGACTGCTCAAGCTTGAGCCTCGCCGCATCCAGCAGCCCGTCAGCCGTGGTCATCTTGTGGTCGAGCGCTTTGTATTCGCTCTGCAGCACAGCCGCCACCCCTGTGGAGGACTGGTGCTTTTCCCTGACGGCTTCGATGTTGGCACGCAACGGCTCGAGGTCCGCCTGGGCGGCCAAAGCATCCACCAGCCGTTGCTCTATCCGTGCCAGCTCGTCCGCGGCAACGGCAGCCGAAACCTGCTCCCACGGCCGCTCGTCTTCAGCCACACGCCGCAGGGCTTCCAGTTGGCGGGCCATGCCTTGGTGCGAATCCTCACGGCTTTGGGCCAGTTCGGCAGCCTTGGCCAGCTCATTCTCCAGCTCGCCCACGCGGGCAGCGACGAGTTCAAGCTTGGAAGCGTTATCGAAGCCGAGGACGTAATCCTGCCGGCTGGTGAACCGGTCGTCCTTCTCAACGGTGTGCCGGTTCCGCTTCACCACGCCGCCCAGGCTCAGGCCCTTGTCCATCGAGGCAAGCTCGTCCGGGTCCTCGACACACGGATACGCAAAGTCCAAGGCGATCCGCTCACGGATCCATTCCCCGGCGTCGGCGTTTGCGCCCGAGGTGAGGATGCTCAACTTCGTCAAGAGGTCGCCGTCGGACACGTCCTCCACAGCCAGCGCCCCACCGGCAAGCGGCTTGGAGACGTCCACCGCGCGCAGCGCGCCCCGAACAGTGTTGTCGTTCAGGTATCGCGTGACGGCAGCAAAGTGCTCCCCCGGAACCAGCAAGGTGGTGGCCAGGTTGCGCAGGGCCCGCTCCGCCGCGGGCCGCCACTGGTCCTGCCCCTCCGCGAGGTCGATCAGCTCGCCGCCAAAAGGCATCCGTTCTTCCGGAACGCCCGTCGCGGCCGCGATGGCGGCCCGGTTTTCAATGCTCGACGGCGGCAGCAGGGACTTGCGCGACCGCAGCGACAACAGTTCCTGCTGGGCCGCAGCCAGCTCACGCTTCTTGGTCGCGTGGCCATCGAACGCCTCGAAACGGAGTTCCTTCAAGGCCTCCGAATCGTCTTTCAACTCGATCGAACGGGCGGCGGCCTGCTCGTGCGCCTGGTCCCAGCCCTCGGCGGACCATTCCAGGTTCAGCCCGGCGTCGGCCAGCGCCTTCCTGGCCGAGTCCTCAACCTGCTGGCGCAGCTTCAGGCCAACCTTGGCGTTCTCCAACGACTGCTCAATGGCCGAAATGGCGTTGCCACCGCGGTTGTTGTAGTCCAGCTCAAGGTCCCGCAACTCCTTGGCCAGGGCATCGCGGACCACACGCTCGGCGGCGAGTTCCTGCGCCTTGGACTGCGCCAACTCCTTGAAACGGGCCAACGTCTTGGCGTGCACCGTGACAGCGAGCTGCTGCTTGTAAGCTTCAAACTCTTCGCCGGCCAACTCACGGAGGCGGTTGGCGTCCAGCAAGGCCTGGGCGTATTCCTTGTTCAGGCCCGGCACCGGAGCCAATTGGTCGCGCTGCAGCCGGACATCCTCCAGCCGCTGCCGGATCGACATCAGGTTGCTGAATTCCTCCACGACGTCGTCCGCCGCAGCCAGCGTGGCCGGGGCATCCAGCACCTGGTCCCGGAAGAACGTGTTGACGCTGCCGCCCAAGCCCTTGCCGGCCTGGATAACGCGCAGCAGCGGAAGCGCCTGGTCCGAGTTGATACCCAGGAGCCGCCGGAACCGCTCGGCGAACGCCTTGTGGACGTCGAACACCTGACCGTCCGGGAAGATCGATTCCAAGGCACTCCTGGTAAACCGCTTCTGTGCGATCCCCTCGATCGCTTCGAGGTCCAGGGGCTTGCTGTCGATCACATAGAAACGCCCAACGCTCGACTCCGTGCCGTTTTTCGGCAGGTCGAACAGCGCCGACACCGTCACTTTGGTGCCGGCTGCGTTATCAAACGTCAGCGCGACGGCGGACCAGGTGGCACCGGGGCGCTGGAAGGCACTGGCCGAACTATCCCCGACCGCCTTGTCACCGACCTTGCCGCGCATGTAGGTGAACGTGGTCCTCTTGTCCTCCACAGCCCCGCCGGACCGCTGGGCAGCAGCCTCGTTCGACCGCGGGCGGGCATCGAAAACGCGGAGCATGGCATCAAAGAGCGTGGACTTGCCGACACCGGAATTGCCGGTCAGCAGTGTGCCCTTGCGGTCCACGTGCATGGTATGGGCGCCATGGAAGGTGCCCCAGTTGACCACCTGGACGAGGGCCAAACGCATCTGGCCCGGATTCGTGAGCTCGCCGAGCGGGAGCATGCTTGCGATGGTCACTTGGCTGCCTCCTCTGCTGCTGGGTCACTGTCCGCGGCGGTACCGGCGTCGTCGTCCCCGTCTTCGGAAGTGGGGCTGGAGTCAGCTTCCATATCCAGCAAAGGCTCCGTGCCGGATTCGTCCGCTGCTACTGCCACGAGGGCCTCTATGTGGGCCGGGATGTCGCCGATGTTTTCGAAGGGGAGGGCCAATGGGAGGGCATTGCTGATGGTGTACGTGTCATCCAGCGGGGTGGGGAGGAGAAGTTGCCGGGCGAGGAGTTTGGTGATGGTGCGGGTGACCACGTCGGAGTCGCGCAGGGCATCCTGTTGGCCGGCGGGGGTGTAGTTCGCTACGAGGTCGGAGATCTCTTCGCGGGTGATCGTGGGGTCGGTCTGGGCTGTGACGTGGCGGTCCAGGAGGAGGCGCAGCCGGAGCAGCACGATGGTTTCGACGCGGCTCAAAGCACGCTGCTGGCGGAGGATGCTGGAGCGGGAGCTCGCCCCGATGATTTCCGGATCAACGGGTCGCAGGACAGCGATCTTGCGGTCGTGGTCCAACTGGAGCGTCAGGAAGAGTTCCGAGAGGCGGCTTCGGAGAATCAGCTGGTTGTCCAGGAGGGTCGTCCACAGCTTCTCGTCGCGGGCACCGTCAACGTAGGGACCTTTAAGGAGCTTCACCAGGGCATGGCGGACTTTCATCGGGAGCACGCCGGTGTCGCCGGGGAAGAGCGCGGCGCCGTCCACGAAAGTGTCCCGCGGCGTGATCCGGAACGGGTCCGGGTGCTGGGCGGTCTCATCGGGCACCGCAACGGTGTCCTGCTCAGCTTCGGTGTCCCGCTCCGTTTCGGTGTCCCGCTCCGTTTCGGTGACGTCCTCCGCTTCGGTGATGTCCGTCGTCGTGATGTCCTCAGTCATTGGAATCCTCATTCAGCGTGACGACAGGCAGGTACGCGGTGCGGATGCTGCCGTCGATTTGTTCGAAGTCGATGTGTTCCCAAGCGGCGCGGTCGAAAGCCGCGCCGGTCTGCAATGCCATGGACAGGAGGGTCCGGACGCTGTTGATGTGCCGTTCCTCCGCGGGCAGGTTTTCCCAGGCCTCACCCAACGTGGCCGAGCCCGCCATGGCCGCCCGCACAACATCGGGGCGCGCTTTGCCGGTGCGGGCCGAACGGACCCTGTCCGAGTCGCTGAACGCTATGGGGTCGGCCAGGCGCGGGGGCGTGGCGAACTCGTCCGGGTCGAACAGCTTGACCATGGCCAAGGACTCGAAACCGGCGTTGAAGAGCACAGGTCCAGGCACCAGGCCGGGCCGGTCGCGTTCGTAAGGCAGGGAACGGATGGCCTGTTCGGCTTCGGCCAGCACTTTGCGGAGACTAACCGACTGCCGGACGTCGTCGCTCTGGATATAGGTGTTGAGGCTTTCCGAGAGCTTTCCGTAAATCCGCTGGATCTGGCTGTGCTGGTACCGCAGTTCCGCGACGAGGTTTTTCAGCGTTTCGCGGTCCTCGTGGGAGAGATCGTCCGCAAACTGCCTGCTCAGCACCTCGCCGATGGCCGAGCGGAAACGCAGCTGCTGTTGCGGATCCTCAAGGAAGGCGGTGAAGGAGCGGAAAGTACGTCCTTCGGGGCTTTGCCGAAGCCGTTTGTCGGCCTCCAGAACCTGGGCCATGGTTGCGCCCTTGCTCAACGACTCTTCGATGATCTGGTTGCGGAGCTCCCCCACCAGTTCCTCGATACGGTCACGCATTTTCTTGTAGTCCGCGGGCAGGCTTGCGGCGAGGTCAAGGATGTTACCGGCAGCTTCAACGGCTTCTTCGTCGTCAAGGAGGCCGTCGAATTCGCCGGAACTGATGTCCTCCACCAGCTGCTGGCGCTCGTGGATTTCCTCTTCCAGGGCCTCCAGGCGCGCGCTCTGGTCCGGGTTTGTTTCGTTGGCCAGCTTCTCCACATCGCCGAGCAGCGTGCCGAGCCTCGAACCGTTCAGTGTGGAACGTTCGCTGGAGAGGCTGTCGAGGAAAGCGAGCACACGCGCTGCGGGCTCGGTGACCTCGTACACGATCCGGCCCGACTGGTTGCGTCGCGTCAGGAACTGCTTGCGCGTCCATTCGTCACCGAACAACTTGCCGTTCTGCTGGCCGCCAAGCGCAGGATCCTGGCGCCGGAGCTGCTCAAGGAAAGCGTCGACGTCGGCGTGGAACTCTTCTAGCGGAAGCTGCGGCCTGGTGCGGGTAAAGGAGGCCTGGAGGACAGCGATGACCCACGGCGCCGAGCGCGTCAGGGCCCACGCGGGACCCTTGGTCAGCTGTTCGAGGTCGCGGAGCCTCGCGCCGATTGCGTCGGCGGAGGACATGGCTGAACGGGACAACTACTCTCCTTCAGCTGCTGCGAAACCTGGCTGGCAGCGGAAACTGCCCCGTACAAGGTTAACGCAGAGCGTCGCGGAGGCGTCGAGCGGGCCGGAAGTACCGCCGTCGGGGGCTTCAACGCAGGCCGGCCGCAATCATTCCGTGACTTACGCGCCGGTACGGTTTCGATCGCATATCAACGCCGCAATGACGCGCGTCAGCACTGGCCGGAAAGCACCCCCGCCCCTAATGTCAGATCATCGACGCCGCCACGCCGCGTCGACTCACGCAATGTCGCTCCGGGGGGAACCATGGATTTCGATTTCACTGCGCTGGAAACAGGCACATACGTAGTTATTGGAACGCTGTTCTTCGCTGTAATCCTGGCCGCATTCATTGCGGCCGCAGCAATGGCAACGATCGTCCTGATCGGAGCCATGGGGACGGCCTGGTACATCGTCAAAGCCGTCCTTGGTGGCCTTGTCCACGGCATTAATTTTGCCTGGGACAGCCTGGTCCACCACGCCGGACAGGTGGAAATTCCGGCGGAATTCCAGCCCCAGGTTTCCTCTGGCACGGGTAGCTACCCGCGGGTAGCATTGAGGGACAGCTGAAGGGTTCCCACCCACGGCGGACCCTGGCTCCATCCGGCACAACCGGCTAGAGGAGTTTTCCCATGACGTCCGCTACAGACAGCAGTCTCACCGCCGCAAGCGTCAATGCCACAGCAGAGGAAGCCCGCGCCGTCGCCGAGGCTGCCCGCGAAACTGAATGGAACCGGCCAAGCTTCGCCAAAGGCCTGTATCTGGGCAGCTTCGACCTCAGCCTGATCCACCCCTGGCCACAAGCCAAAGCGGACGACGTGGAACGGGGCGAGGAGTTCATGGCCCGGCTGCTGGCGTTTGCCAAAACAATGTCCGGCCGGCAGATCGAACGCGACGCCAGGATTCCGGACGAGTATCTGGCCGGGCTCGCTGAGCTTGGCGTGTTCGGCATGAAGATCCCACGCGAATACGGCGGACTGGGCCTTTCCCTGGTGTACTACGGCCGGGCCCTCGCCCTCCTGGGTTCAGTCCATCCGAGCCTGGGTGCGCTGATTTCCGCCCACCAATCAATCGGCGTCCCCGAGCCCGTCAAGGAGTTCGGCACGCCGGAGCAGAAGAAGGAATACCTGCCGCGCTGCGCCGCCGGCGCCATCACGGCGTTCCTCCTGACAGAACCCGACGTCGGCAGCGACCCCGCCCGCATGGGCGCCACTGCCGTACTTTCCGACGACGGCGGTTCTTACCTTCTGGACGGCGTGAAACTCTGGACCACCAACGGCGTGATCGCTGAACTCGTTGTGGTCATGGCCAGGGTCCCGGCCCACACCGATCCTGATGGAACCGAGCACAAGGGCGGCATTTCCGCTTTTGTGGTGGAGATGGACTCGCCCGGCATCACGGTGGAGAACCGGAATGCCTTCATGGGCCTGCGTGGCATCGAGAATGGCGTGACGCGCTTCCACCAGGTGCGGGTGCCTGCCGCAAACCGGCTCGGGCGGGAGGGGCAGGGGCTCAAGATCGCCCTCACCACCCTCAACACGGGGCGGCTTTCCATCCCCGGCCTCTGCGTCGCTGCTGGAAAGTGGAGCCTGAAGATTTCCCGGGAGTGGTCCAACGCCCGGACGCAGTGGGGCCGCCCAGTGGGCAAGCACGAGGCCGTGGGCAAGAAGATCGCCTTCATCGCAGCCACCACTTTTGCGCTGGAGGCCGTGTTTGAGCTCTCCGCCGAGATGGCCGACGCCGGCCAGAAAGACGTCCGCATCGAGGCCGCGCTGGCCAAACTGTGGTCCACCGAACTGAGCTGCAGGATCGCCGATGAACTGGTGCAGATCCGTGGCGGCCGCGGCTTCGAAACCGCCGATTCCTTGGAAGCCCGCGGGGAACGGGCAGTGCCGGCCGAACAACTCCTCCGGGATCTTCGCATCAACAGGATCTTCGAGGGTTCCAGCGAAATCATGAAACTCCTGATAGCGCGCGAGGCAGTGGACGCACACCTCGCCGCCGCCGGCGACCTCGCATCGGCGGACGCAAGCCTGCAGGACAAGGCGAAGGCCGCCGTCGGGGCCTCCGGCTTCTACGCCCGCTGGTTGCCCAAACTGGTTGCGGGCGCCGGGATGGACCCTCGGTCGTACGCCGAATTCGGGCGGCTCGCCAAGCAGTTGCGCTTTGTTGAACGCTCCTCGCGCCGCCTCGCCCGGCAGACCTTCTACGGGATGGGACGCTGGCAGGCCAAGCTTGAGCACAAGCAGGCGTTCCTGGGCAGGATCGTGGACATCGGGGCCGAGCTGTTCGCCATGGCCGCGTGCTGTTCACGCGCCGAGTCGCTGTTGCGGACCCGCCCGGAACAAGGCGCGGCTGCCTTCGAGCTGGCTGAAGCATTCTGCGAACAGGCCCGTGTTCGGGTGGATGAGTACTTCGACCAGCTATGGCGCAACACCGACGACGGCGACCACGACCTCTCGCGGAAAGTCCTCGACGGCGACTACGCCTGGCTGGAGGCCGGAATCCTGGACCAATCCGAAGGAACAGGCCCCTGGATCGGCGACGCCTCCCCCGGCCCCTCGACCAAGGAAACCCTCCACCGCAAGTACCGGTGAGCTATTGGAGCACGTCCCCGTCCACGTAGTACCAACGCTTGCCTTCCCGCACGAACCGGGAGAGTTCGCGCTGGACGCCGCGTTCGCCGTCGGACCTGTAGTGCGCCGCGAACTCAACGGTGCCCGCCGAGTCGAGCGGGCCGCCGTTGCTCGTGGAAAGGATGTCCAACCTGCGCCACTGCAGGTCCGGGTCCAGGTCCATGGAATCCGGGCGGGTGGAGGAATGCCACGTCCGCAACAGATACCCGGGCTCAAGGACCACGAAGGCCGAATACCGGGATCGCATAAGTTGCTCTGCGGTGGGCGCCTCGGCCTCCCCGCGATGGAACCGGCCGCAGCATTCGTCGTACTGCTCGCAGGAAAGGCAGGGGCAGGCACCGTTGCGGAGCCGGGTGTGGTCAGGGGTCACGACGCGCCAATCTGGGCTGTAAATGAGAGCTGGGCAACATATTTTCGCATGCGAGATAACAGGTTCGAAACAACCCTGCCAGAGTGGGCTGCGGCGCGTGATTCCGTCGGTGCGGGACCTTACGCTAGATAAGCAAGCTGGGTGGGCAATGCGCGCATCACAAAACGACAGCCAGGGGAGGCTACGTGGAGGATCCGACAACACTCGCCATCAACCTGACGTATTTGGGGACGCTGGGCCTGGCTCTGCTGATGTTCCTCGGCCTCGGGTTGATTGTCATCATCACTCTGGTGGTTGCCGGAGTGGGACGGCTGGTGTCTGTCATCCTCCTGGCGTTGATTGGCGTCTTCCCCAAGAAGGACACCACTCCCATCGTGCACCTTCCCGCTCGGCCCGGATACGTGCCGGACCCGGTCGTCGGCGCGGACGCTGTTGACGGCGCAGCTGAGGAATCGGCCCCTGTTGCGGCGCCGATCGCGACGCCGGTTGCCGCGGCGCCTGCCGCGCCATCGCCTGCCGCGCCCAAGCGGGACTTGCTCGGAGTGACCCGACGCCGGATCTCAGGTGCGTCGGCCGCCGTCAAGGACGGCGCATGGAAATCAAAAGTGGACCCCCGGAAGCTGCCCAAACCGGCCGAGGTCAAGTCCGCCGTCGAGCACCAAACTGCGCACCACCCGATCGTCGTGGCCGCTGCCAAGGAACCGCCGGTCCTGTCGAAGGACTGGGCGGATGCGGTTGCTGAAGCCGACCGACGCGAGGCCGAACGGGCCAAGGCCCAGCAGCCACCGCCCATCAAAGTGACGGTCCGCGACCTCGACGAGCCCACGCCGTCGTCAAAGAGCCCGGCACCGGTCAACCCGCCAAAGAAGCAGGGCCCCGGGACGCCCCCGAAGGGGAAATCCCAAGGCCCCACCAAAAAGGGATCCCTCAGCGGCGCTGCCCGAAACTCCTAGCTCGGCGTGCCGGGCTAAGCGGCCAACTGACGGAACGCTGCGCCATGGTAGATCAGCGGCTTGGACTCGAGGTTGACGGTGGTTGCCTTGACCTCAAGAACCACGATCGCGTGATCCCCGGCGGGCGTTTCTGAAACTATTTCGCATTCGAAACCCAACACGGCCCCATCGATCAGCACCGCGCCCGAGTCGCTGACACTCGTGTCCAGCCCGGCGAAGCGGTCCCTCGTTTTGGACGAGAGCTGGAGGCAGGCAGCTTCCTGCCCCTCAGCCAGGACCGAGACGCCAAGCCGCTGGGCCTGGCGCAGTTTGGGCCACGTTGTGGACGAGTTCTGCACTGCGAACATGACCAGCGGCGGCTCCAGTGAAACGCCCACGGTGAAGGACGACGCCACCAGCGCTTCCGGCGTGAAATCCACCATCGCGCTGAAGGCGGCAACTCCGGAGGGGAACTGCGCAAAAGCCGCCTTGATGGCCGCCGTTTCTTCCACTGTGGTCTGTGTCATCCCGCTGTCCCTTTCGTGCGTTTCCTAAGTTCCTTTCCCATAATTCACCCGCTTGGAAGAACGGCAATATTTGTTGATCCGCAAGACATTTGTGTTGCCGTGTGTCAAGAAATGTCGCGAAGTAAGGCCTCTTCCATTACCCCGCAAGACGAAAAACGAAGAACTTCTACCATTTGCGTTTATGCCTCCGGCGGCCGTGTGTAGCCTCGATTGAACATCCCGTCCACGCCGCTGACCCGGGCGTCGACCCAGCACTATCCATCCACAGGAAGCCGACATGAGCCTCAACGAGCTACGAACGCTTGGACGCACTGGCGCCCTGATCAGCCCGCTCACCCTGGGCACCCTGAACTTCGGCACCGGCGCCGCGCCCACAGGTCCCGCAGAGAGCATCCGGATCATCAAGGCCGCGCTCGACGCCGGTATCACCAGCATCGACACTGCAGACATCTACTCCCAAGGGGAATCCGAAACCGTGGTGGGCCAGGCGATCCACAGCCGGCGCGACGACGTCTTCCTCGCCACCAAGTTCCACGGGCAAATGGGATCCAATCCCGCGCACGCCGGCAACTCCCGCCGCTGGATTGTCCGGGCTGTCGAGGACAGCTTGCGGCGTCTGAACACGGACAGGATCGACCTCTATCAGGCACACCGCCCGGACTACAACACCGACCTCCTGGAAACCATCACTGCCCTCAACGACCTCATCCGCCAGGGCAAGATCCTCTACTACGGCACGTCCGTGTTCAGCCCGGCCCAACTCGTTGAGGCCCAGTGGATCGCCAACACCAACCACTTGACCCCGCCGGTCGTGGACCAAGTGCCCTATTCGCTTCTGGTGCGTGCCAACGAACGCGACGTCTTCCCCATCACCCAGCAGTACGGCGTCGGGGTCTTGAGCTACGGACCGCTCGACGGCGGGTGGCTGGCAGGCGGTTACCGGGTCGGGGCCGGGCAGCCCGAGAGTTCGCGTTTTTCCGCACTTCCCGGCCGCTTCGATGTGAACGCGCCGTTCAACCAAGGCAAACTGCATGCAGCCGACGCCCTGGCCCAACTCGCGGCACGCCACGGATTGACGCTCATCCAGTTGGCAGTCGCCTTTGCCCTGAACCACCCGGCAGTGACCAGCGTGATCATCGGCCCACGAACCGAGGAGCACCTGACCGATTACCTGAAAGCCGCGGACGTGGTGCTGAGCGAGTCCGTTCTGGATGAAATCGACGACATCGTGGCGCCCGCGGTCAACTTCCTCGAACGCGACGCCGGCACCGTGGCCCCGCACCTTGAGTACCCGGAACTACGACGCCGGTAGCCACCTTCCGTTGTGGGGCCTGCTCTGCGTTCTTTGCGCCTGTTTTAGCGCGCAGAGCGGGCCTCGCAACGAGGTATTGACGCAGGTTCGCCCCGGCGTGATCCTTGTCCTAGCTGCTGCGGCACTCCGCAGCGTTTAGCTTCCAGTAGAACGCCGCCGTCCCATGTCCAACGATCACCTCAAACAACGGGCCACGAAAGCCGTCGTCACCGGGCAGCCCACCGATGGACCCCTGACCCACGAAGAGTTGCAGCTTTCCGGGCGGAACCATTCGATGCCGCTGGAGGCCCTGCACGACGACATCACTCCGGCCGGCCTGCACTACCTGCTGATCCACTTCGACATCCCGCATCTGTCACCTGAGACGTGGCGGTTGCGACTGGGCGGGGCTGTCGACCACACGCTTGAACTCAGCCTCGAGGACATCAAAGCGCGGCCGGCTGTCACCATGCCCGTCACTCTCGAATGCGCGGGAAACGGCCGCTCGCTTCTGGAACCCCGCCCCTTGAGCCAGCCCTGGGTGCTTGGCGCGGTGGGCACAGCCGAGTGGACCGGAACTCCCTTGGCGCCCCTGCTGGAGGAGGCAGGGTTGGCGGGTGACGTCGTCGAACTTGTTTTTACCGGTGCCGACAACGGTGTCCAAGGCGGCGTCGAAGAGCCGTATGCCCGCAGTCTTTCCGTCGCCGAGGCCATGCACCCCGAAGTGATGCTGGTCTATGCCATGAATGGCCAGCCTTTGCCGCTGCAGCATGGATTCCCGTTGAGGCTCCTGGTCCCTGGTTGGTACGGGATGGCGAGTGTGAAGTGGTTGACGTCGATCGAAGCAGTGACGTCGCGGTTCATGGGATGGCAGCAGTCCGTGGCCTATCACTATCTGCAGGGTCCGGATGGGCCCGGCATTCCTGTTACCCATATCCGCGTGCGCTCCCTGATGGTGCCGCCGGGGATCCCGGAATTCTTCACCCGGCGACGGATCGTAAACGCCGGCCCGGTAATGCTGCACGGCCGTGCATGGTCCGGACACGGTGAAGTGGAGCGGGTGGAAGTGGGGATCGACGGCGAATGGATGCCTGCGCACTTGGATCCGG
The DNA here is from genome assembly GCF_049315185.1 of Paenarthrobacter sp. C1. Taxonomy (NCBI): domain Bacteria; kingdom Bacillati; phylum Actinomycetota; class Actinomycetes; order Micrococcales; family Micrococcaceae; genus Paenarthrobacter; species Paenarthrobacter sp. C1. Next base: position 4,315,775 of record NZ_CP186052.1, read on the forward strand.
CGCTGGGGGACTTCGCGTGGCGGTCGTGGTCCATGGTGTGGGTGGCCAGTCCGGGCGAGCATGTACTGCGGTGCCGGGCCATGGATACCTCAGGCGCGCTGCAGCCTACCGAGCAGGTGTGGAACTATCAGGGCATCGGGAACAACATGGCGCAGCGGGTTGAGGTGACGGTGCGGTAGTTGCTTTCGGTTCCCTGGCGCCCCCGAGAACGCCGCGACGGTGCGAGTTCGCTGGAGCGTTCCAGCGAACCCGGTACCTTTCCCGCGTTCCGGACTTCTTCCAGCGTTCTCGTCGTGCACGTGACGCCCGGTTAGACTCGTTCAGATCATGAGTATTCCGTCGTCATCCCCAGCAAACGTCCGCGTTGATGCCTGGTTGTGGGCGATCCGAGCCTACAAAACCCGCTCCGCCGCCACAGCCGCCTGCCGTGCCGGGCACATCCGGATCAACGGGAACCCGGTCAAGGCATCGCAAAGCGTGATCATCGGCGACACCATCCGTGTGCGGGAATCGGGTTGGGAACGGATCCTTGAAGTGCGACGACTCATCGCCAAACGCGTAGGAGCCGAGGCCGCGTCGCATTGTTTCACCGACCACACTCCGCCGAGGCCCGTCGCTCCGAAGCTTGGACTCCCCCAGCGCGACCGCGGAGCCGGCCGGCCCACCAAGAAGGACCGCAGGGACATGGAGAAGCTACGGGGCTGACCTTGCGGTGCATCACGCAAATTTTGCTGGATCATCGGGCTGGGCACCGGCCAGAAACCGTGGATTTCCAAGCCTTTTGCGAAATCGACGTCCCGATCATCCAGCAGAAATTACCTGGCACTTATCCACAGCACCATTTTTCTGACGTGAATCCCCCCGCGCACGCTGCTTAGACTGGCCGCCACACCGTCGAACAGCTGTTGGGGAGCTTGTCATGTCACGCCTTTCGTCTGCCATGTTGTCGTCCACCCTGGCGGCGGTGCTTCTGAGCGGTTGCCAGGACGGGTCGCCAGGTACGGGCTCTTCGGAAACACACACGACGACGGCGTCGCCCACCTCAAGCGCTTCGTCACCCGCTGCTTCGGCTACTCCGTCTTCTTCCGGGGCCTACAAACCCGCGGATGCGAAGGGGAAAGCCCAGAACGTACCGGTGCCTGTGATGCCCGAGCTGGCGAAGGAAAACTCCAAGGCGGGACTGGAAGCGTTTATTCGGTACTGGTACGCGATCGGGAATTATGCCGACGAGACCGGCGACATTTCCGGCACCATCGCTCTCAGCACCCCTGAATGCAAGGCCTGCGCTCAATTTCAGAAAGCCGCCTTGGACAGCTCCAAAGATGGCCGGTGGATTGTGGGCGGCAAGATTAGCACCCCGAGGATTGAGGTTGCCTGGAACTCCGCGGGGACCACTCATCAAGCCAAAGTTCAGGTTATTCAACAGGCGATCACTTACTACAACGCAGACGGCACGGAAGGGCGCCCTGCAGACGCGGCGACAAATGACGCGTTTGTAATCGTCGCTCGTTTCGATTCGACGTGGAAAGTTGTGGACACTGGTGTCGTTCGTTAACAAGGCCCGTCGCCATATTCTGACCGCTGGCCTAACCGCAGCCGCGTTCATCTTCGCGATGCCAGTTCAAGTAGCTCAAGCAGCTGACGACTGGGCATCGACCAATAGGGCAGCGGGAACTATGGAAGTCGGGTCTCGCTGGGTGTTCGATCCTTCCACCGGAACATCAAGCCCTAGCCTCAGTGGCCCCGCCAGTTCCTCCACCGACGAGGACCCCAACCAGTACATGGCCGATACCCACTGCCGTGCCGACGGACCCGACACCAAAGACCCCGGCTGCGACGCCCTCGACTGCCCCGCCACCACACCCGGCGGCCCAGAAAGCACCCCCGTCATCTGGAAAGAAGCCCCCAAAGCCATCACCAACCCCGGCTGGACCAACTGGATCCCCATCACCGGACCCACCTGCCTCTATGACGCAGAGCCGCAAAACGTCCTGGCCGACATCGCCGCCCGCATCCTCAACGACTTCCGCCAACTCCCCATCAACCCAGGAAACCTCCAAGCCCAACCCTTCCCCCACACCCTCAAAGGCGGACCCACCAACTTCTACACCACCGCCACCGAACAAACCTTCGACGTCACCATCCTCGGCCAAGCCATCCACCTCACCGCCACCCCCGCCAACCACACCTACACCTTCGGAGACGGCACCACCCTGGGCCCCACCCCCGCCGCCGGCTACCCCATCCCCGAAGCCGAATGGCTCACCACCGAAACCCGCACCAGCCACAGCTACACCCAAACCGGCAACTACCCCGCCACCATCACCACCAGCTTCACCGGCACCTACTCCGTCAACAACGGCCCACCACTACCCATCAACGGAACCCTGGACCTGACCACACCAGCCACAACCATCCAGGTCTGGAAAACACAAAGAGCACTCGTCGCCGACACCTGCCAACAAAACCCCAACTCCTGGGGCTGCCCCACCACCGAACCAACGCACTAAGGCCTCGGAACAGTAGCTTCCTGACCCGTTTTGAACCCGAAACAGCTCGAAACCGCGGGAAAAGCGCGCTCAACGGCCTCAAACAAGGTCACAAAGCCACACCACCCAGGTGCCGACGTCGAAGTTTTGGGAAAGACCCGTGCCGCCACCACCCACTTTGACCGCCAAACCCCGGGCTACACACCCCACAGACGGCGTGTCAGACCCAACACAGATCCAAAGTAGGTCGGGGCGGCACACGCAAAGGGCGAGAACCAGGTGTTAAAGCAAGAAAAGCACCGGTCCCGAAGAACCGATGCTTCCCGTCGGCTGGATCCTAGGAGAACCAGGTACCCGGAGGGCCCATGAACAGAAGGAAGCTGAACACTGCACCCACAGCCACCAGGGTCACCACAACAGCGAGGATCGGGTTTCGAAGGACCCAGGCTTGAGCCTTTTCAAAGCCCCCACGCGGCGTATCTCCACCAGCGGCCAAACGCCAACCACCGGCCAGGAGACCCCGGCGATCCAGCGACCTCTCCATCGGGATGGTGGCATAGGGAATCACAGCGGAGCCGATGGCGAGCAGTCCGGTCCGCGTCGTCCACTTCTGGTTGATCCAGGTGAAGGCGGCCGTCGCTGCGTAGCAAAGGAACACGAAGCCGTGGATGCCTCCGGCGATACTCACGCCGAGGTCAGTGGTCTTCGTGACGTATTTAAGGAACAGCCCGATCAGCAGCAGCGTCCATGTCACGGCCTCGGCAAAAGCGACGGTACGGAACAGGGCACGGGGCTGCATGGAAGTCCTCTGGTTGAGATCTGGAGTCACGTCCAATTTACCGTGGCGGCCGGGCTCCGTCTGAATCACCCCTGCCCAGGGAGCGCCAGCCTGTTCCGGATGCGCGAGTCGCCGAATTCAATGGCCACCGGAGCGATCTCCACGGGCGGTTCGTGTCGCGACCGGGCACGTCCCACGGCAATGTGCGGCAACCAGCGCGGAGACCTGTAGCCCAAAGCGGGTGAGCTAAGAATGAAGTCGTCAATGTTGTCGAGGCCAAGATCATCAAGAAGCACGTGCAAGCCCTGCACCAGAAGCGCTTGGTAGTCGTGAACTTCCTGGGGAACGTCCACCTCAAGCCCCATCAGCCGACCGCCACCCAGCGGGACCACTTTGTCCGACTTACCCAGAAACCCCTGCAGCACCGGCAGTTCCGTCAACCAGCTCGTAATCTCGGGCAGAACCCTCTCCGGCGTCGCCCTTCCTTTGGTCCACGCGGCAATATCATCTGCGAGTTCGTGGAGGATCCCCACGTGCAGCAGCGTCATGTGCAGCCCTTGCGGCTTGCGCAGCGAATCAACGAATCGCTTGAGGCCCTCGTAATCGGCCTGCCCGCCACCGATCCGAAGGACAGGAACCTCTACCGTGATGCGGGGTTGACCCGCGGTGCTTCCAGTGGGGCTGCCGGCCGTCATGGACGCCATTATCCGCCGATCACCCACGCAGCGGGAGGCCGACGGCGAAAGGCACCTGCCGCCGTCGGCCTCCTTGGGCTATTTCCTGGCGCGCGCCTGGACCAGATTGGCGAACGGGAGGCGTCCGTGAGCGGCAACGAACGCGGCGTGATAATCGGCTTCGGCTGCACTCAGCCCCTCCGGCGGCAGTTCCTTCCAAGCGATGACCAGGTCCAGGGCGTCGCGCAGCTGCCAAATGAGGCGCGCATCCCACACGACGGTTGGTCGCCCGCGGCCGTAATCCATGAACTCCTGGATTTGCTTGCGTAGCCCCCGGTTGCCTTGACTGCCCGCGCTGGCTTTGCCGATGTAGAGCACTGAGGCGTCTGTAAGCCACTCGGACGCGAGTGCTTCGCGCTTCAATGATGGGTCCTTCTTCTTGAAGGTCCCGGCGGTGCTCTTGTTCAGAAAGACCGGTTCAAATCCGGCCGGGCGAAGGACCACGAATATCCCGGGTCCTTGTGGGATCCGCATGGGATCGAGTTCGTCGAGTGGTCGGAATCCGGTGAATCCGTCCTCGGTGAGGGTCTTTTTGGTGAAGAGCATGATCCATTGTGTCAAGCACCCGTCACACATCCCGCTGCCACCGGCCCGAAGCCTCCTCATGACCACTTGTAGCTTAAAGTGTTCACGGCTGCTGAGCAGCCGACTCATCACTCCATTCGCATAAATAGGGGGACTATTTGCGCACCCAGAACCGGCTGTCCCACAGCCACCCTCCACTTCAAGCCCCAGTTGTGGGAGGCCATACATCATGCGGAAGCTAATCATTGGAGCTACGGCAGCAGTCGCGATCGTGACTGGCTCCCTGGTAGCGGCGGCTGCCGCAAACGCCGACAGCGGGACCGTCGTCAGGGTGGTCGACGGCGACACGGTAGTTGTATCCATCAACAACATCGATCAGACAGTTCGCCTGCTGAACATCAATACTCCGGAAACTAAGGATCCGAACAAGCCCACCGAATGCCTTGGGCCGGAGGCGACAGATCATCTTGAGGGAGTACTGCCGGTGGGCAGCAAGGTCAGGTTGGAGTTCGACGTCGAACGCCATGACAAATACGGCAGAACCTTGGCGGGGGTCTTCAATGCCAGCAACCAGCTGGTCAACGCAGAGATCGCACGCCGGGGACTGGGGGTTCCAATGGTCGTCGGAGAAAACCGAAAGTTCCTGCCTCCTGTCGAAGCCGCCTTTGAGGAAGCGCGTACTGCCAAGTCCGGGCTCTTCGCAGAGGGCATCGAATGCACCCTCCCTGCGCAACTGGCAGCTGCCAACGAAGCACTGACAGCGGCACAGAGTGCGGCGCCGGCAACGACGTCGGCCGGAGCGGGAGCATCGGCTACTGGGCTGGCGACAGCCATCGTTGCTGCCAAGGCAGCGAAAGACCTCCTGTCCGCAGCGAGAGAAACAGAGAACTCCATCCTTTGGGCGGCATACTCTGCCAGCGAATCAACCGCCAAGTTGACCGCCCTGACCGCAGTAATAACCCGGGCTGAGTCTGCACACAATCAGCTCAAGGAACAAGAGAAGACACTTGCCGCGGCCGAGAAGAAGGCAGAGGAAGAACGAGTAGCCGCTGTGGCGCGAGCGGAGGCAGAACGAAAGGCTGCTGCGGAAGCAGAGGCGGCAGCAAAGAAGGCTGCCGATGAGGCCGCCGCGGCAGAACAGGCTCGGGCAGCAGCAGCGGCTGCCGAGGCTGAACGGATACGCAACTTACCCGTACCAGCTCCCTATGTTCCGCCAGTCCAGCCGTATGTTCCGCCAGCTCAGAATTACGTACCGCCGGCGCCACCGGCCCAATCGAATCCCTACCCGGGGTACACGGGCCCCCGCTGTTACGCTCCCGGCGGCAAGTCCTGGCGTCCCTGCTGACAACCGGCTTGGCTGAAGGCCTGGTGTCCCTTAGGGACGCCAGGCCTTCTCACCGATGGGCGTGGCTCACATGAGAACGCACTAAACTCGCATGAGTGATCACAGGTGAAATCAAGTCCCAAGTAGACAAAGTCTGGAATACGTTCTGGAGCGGCGGTATCTCGAACCCGCTGGAAGTCATCGAGCAGATCACGTACCTTCTGTTCCTCAAGCGCCTGGACGAGAACCAGACTCGGGCGGAGAAGCAGGCCAACATCTTGGGCGAGCCGATCGAGAACGCGGTGTTTCCCGAGGGTGTTGACCCCCAGGGCCGCCCCTATTCGGACCTCCGCTGGTCGAACTTCAAGGACTTTGGTCAGATTGAGATGTTCACGGTCTTCCAGCAGAACATCTTCCCGTTCCTCCGAACTGAGCTGACCAAGCAGTCCAACGGCGAAGACTCCACTTATAGCCACCACATGAAGGATGCGCAGTTCAAGATCCCGAACGCGGGTGTCTTGAAGCAGGTGGTGGATGTCATCGACTCCATCAACATGGAGGGCCGCGACACCAAGGGCGATCTCTACGAGTACATGTTGTCGAAGCTGGCATCGGCGGGTACCAACGGACAGTTCCGAACCCCACGGCACATCATCGACCTCATGGTCGCGATGACAGCACCCCAGCCACTCGAAGCCATCTGCGATCCGGCCGCTGGCACCTGCGGCTTCCTGGTTCAGGCCGGCGAATACCTCCGAAAGAACAACAGCAATCTCCTCACCAATGACGAGACCAGTAAGTTCTTCCATCACGAGCAGTTCCATGGCTTCGACTTCGACTCCACCATGCTCCGCATCGGTTCAATGAACATGCTGCTCCACGGGGTCGAGAACCCGGATGTTTCCTACCGCGATTCACTTGCCGACCTGCACTCCGTCGAGGAAGAAAAGTACAACGTCATCCTCGCCAACCCGCCGTTCGCTGGCAGCTTGGACTACGAGAATGTGTCGAAAGAGTTGCTGAACGTCGTCAAGACGAAGAAGACCGAACTCCTCTTCCTGGCACTTTTCATCAAGCTGCTTAAGCCAGGCGGACGCGCTGCGGTTATCGTTCCCGACGGCGTCCTCTTCGGCTCCACCGGCGCACACAAGTCCCTCCGCAAGACACTGGTCGAAGGCCACAAGCTCGACGCCGTCGTAAAACTCCCGTCCGGCGTCTTCAAGCCCTACGCCGGTGTCTCCACCGCCATCCTCTTCTTCACGAAAACCAACTCCGGCGGCACGGATAACGTCTGGTTCTACGACGTAAAGTCGGACGGGTTCAGCCTCGACGACAAGCGCACGCCGCTTGCCTCTTCCGACCTTGAGGACGTCCTCTCACGTTGGAATCAGCGCACGACGGCGGAACTTGAGCGGGCGCGCACGGAACAGTCCTTCTGTGTTCCGCTTTCAGAGATCGTGGCGAACGACTACGACCTGTCGCTGAACCGGTACAAGGAGATCGAGTACGAAGAAGTCGAGCATGCTGCCCCTGAGGAAATCCTGGCTGCGCTCGACGGGCTCGAAGCCGAGATTGCTCAGGGGATGGCTGAGCTGCGGGGGTTGCTGAAGTGAAGCTCGTAAAGCTCGGCGCGATTTGTAAAGTCGAGTCCGGCGGGACCCCGAGTAGGAAGTCCGCTGAAAACTTCGGTGGCGATATTCCGTGGGTAAAGATCGGCGACATGCTCCAAGGAACTGTTACTCAAACTGGCGAAAATATCAGCGCACAGGGTTTGAAAAACAGCGCTGCGAAACTGTGGCCAGTAGGAACGTTGCTTGTGTCCATATTCGCAACCATAGGTCGAACTGCAGTGCTGGGGGTACCCGCGGCTAGCAATCAGGCGATAGCCGGTCTGCAGGTAGATACGGAACAGGCCGAGCTCAACTATCTCAAACACTTCCTGGATGCTTCCGCACAGGCGATGGAAGCAACAGGCCGTGGGATCGCTCAAAACAACATCAATATGGCCATGCTTCGCGCGTGGGAGGTTCCCCTTCCCTCCCTCGAAGAGCAGCGGCGGATTGCGGCGATCTTGGACAAGGCCGATGAGCTCCGCGCCAAGCGCCGCCAAGCCATCGCCCACCTGGACACCCTGACTCAGTCGATCTTCCATAACGCGGAGTCACTGGCAAGCAATTCGTCAAAAACCAAGCTTTCTAACGTCTGCTCTCAAATTCAGACCGGCCCCTTTGGTTCTCTTTTGCACAAGGAAGACTACATCGTCGGTGGGATCCCACTTGTAAACCCCATGCACATTCGAGATGGGAAAGTGGCGACCGACACCTCATTCTCAGTTACCGAAAGCAAGTTCGATGAACTCAAAAATTACCAGCTTCTTCCTGGCGACATCGTCCTAGGCAGACGAGGCGAACTAGGAAGATGCGCCGAAGTAGTCGATGCTGATGGACCATTACTTTGCGGAACAGGGTCGCTGATAATTCGTCCCTCCCGTCAAAATGTTTCGCCTACGTATTTAAGCGCAGTCCTCTCCAGCACGTCGACGCGTCGCAGACTTGAGGAGCTTGCGCAGGGCGCAACTATGCTGAACTTGAACACGAAAATAGTTGGGAATCTTGACATAGCCGTTCCCTCACTCGAAATGCAGCAGACCTTCGCAAACCGAGTTGCCGCCGTCGAGCGCTTGAAGGAAACCCACCGCAAGCACTTGGCGGAACTGGACGCGCTCTTCGCGTCTCTCCAAAACCGCGCGTTCAAAGGAGAACTCTAGTGACCGAATCAGCGGCTCAGGCACCTTCGACCGAGGTACCGATTTGGCCAGCCCTCATCGTGCCGGTTCTCCAAGCTCTGTCTGATGGACAGACGCTCCACCGGAAGGAGCTCTTCCATCAAGCGGCGGATCAAGCCGGACTGTCGGCCGGCGCTCGCGAGGAGACCCTGAACTCGGGCGGACTGCGTTACGAGCAGCGCATGGGCTGGGTCCTAAGCCACCTGACACGGGCGGGCTGGATCGACCGTCCCGTAAAGGGGTACTACTGCATCACCGATACCGGCAGGCAGTGGCTTCTGGACAATCCTCAGGGGATCAACTACAGCCAGGCACACACAATCTTTGCGCAGTACTGGCCGAAAGCCGACGGTCAAGCCGCACCCACTCAGGCTGCGCGAGAGACCGGCCTCTCAGCTACAGAAGAACTGGAGCCAGTGGAGCAGATCGAGGACGCGATAAACCGCATCCAAGGCGAAGTAGGAGCATCGCTCCTTAAACGGCTTCACGAAGGACATCCGGACTTTTTCGAAGACGCTGTGGTGAAGCTGCTGCTGAAGATGGGCTACGGAGGTGCTGAGCAACGGGGGCGACGTATCGGTGGCACCGGTGACGGTGGCGTTGACGGGGTTATAGACCAAGACGCGCTTGGGTTGGATCGGGTCTACATCCAGGCAAAACGTTACAGCCCGGACAACGCCGTTGGCCGCGAAGCCATCCAAGCATTCGTAGGAGCGCTGCATGGCTTCTCTGCCTCCAAGGGCGTTTTCATCACCACCAGTAGGTTTTCACAAGGTGCGAGAGATTATGCAGGCAGTGTCGGCACCCGCACAATCCTGATTGACGGCGCTCGTCTAGTGAGCCTCATGATTAAATACCGGGTCGGAGTGCAGGTGAAGCAGAGCTACGACGTCGTAGAACTGGACGAGGACTTCTTCGAATAACTCGACCACTGTCGCCGTACGGCAACAAATGCTAAAGTCGGCGTACGGCGACATTCATCAAAGTTGCCGTACGGCGACAGGAGCAGCTATTGCGTACGGTCCGAGAGGCAGGGCCCTTGGTCCGGGAACTCAGGGAAGAGCGAGCCTGGTCACAGGCAGAGTTGGCCCGGCGCGCCAGCGTCTCACGCACCTTTGTCATCGATCTTGAATCCGGTAAAGCATCGGTGGAAACGTCCAAGTTCATGGATGTCTTTCAAGCCCTTGGTTTCGAGATCGCCATACGCGACAGCGAGACGGGCGCAGTTCGGTGGTGAGTGCGCGCGCTCTTGAAGTGTTCATGGACGGGACACTTTGCGGCCGGGTTGAACAGTCGTCGTCGGGGAATCTGACGTTCCGCTATTACCCCGAATACCAGGCAGCCCCCAACGCGACCCCGCTGTCACTGTCCATGCCCTTGGCCGCCACCCTCCACAAGAAGCGCAACGTCCTGCCCTTTCTCCAGGGCCTCTTGCCCGACAGTGAAGGGGCCCTCCAGACGATTGCCCGACGGTTCCGGGTGTCCCCGTCCAACCCCTTCGCCATCCTTGAACATATCGGTGCCGATGTCGCGGGTGCGCTCCAGTTCATGCGGCCGGGCACCGGATCTTCGGATGGCACCCTCGCAAGAACGGCGGTGAAGCCAGTTTCGGACAGGGATGTGGCCGAGATGCTGGACCACGTCGTGACTGAGTACAAAGACGGCACGCCCTACGACGACTCCGCAGGACGCTTCAGCCTCGCCGGGGCTCAGCCAAAGATCGCCCTGCACCAACTTCCCAACGGCGACTGGGCGGTACCGGAAGACGCTACCCCCACGACGCACATCCTAAAACCGGCAGCCGGCACATTCAGTCGCTTGGATATTGTGGAACAGCTGACCATGAGGGCAGCATCTTTTCTGGGGCTCGAGGTGGCCAAGTCCGAACTCCGCCGCATCGGCAACTGGGACGTCTTTGTGACACGTCGCTATGACCGCCAGGAAGTGGGTGGAACCTGGCGCCGCATCCATCAAGAAGACTTTTGCCAGGCATTGAGCGTTTCTCCAGCCAAGAAATACCAGCACCGTGACGGCGGGCCGGGCGCGAGCGATATGGCCGCCCTTATCCGATCGCTTCCTTTTGAAGCGGACCGCCGGGCGGCAGGAGCAGGGCTGTACCGGGCCCTTGTTTTCAACACCGTGGCCGGTTGCACCGACGCGCACGCCAAAAACTACTCCCTCCTCCTCCATGGCAGTAGAGCGCAGCTATCGCCCCTCTACGACCTCGCCACCTATGCCCCGTATTGGGACGCGGACTCAGGTATCGACTTGGCCATGAGTGTGAAAGCCGAATACAGGCTTCAGAAGATCAGCAAGCAAATGCTGGTCTCGACAAGCACTCAGTTTGGCGTTGATGCTGAAGCAGCCCGGGAAATGGTCGAACACTATTCTGGCGGAATTGTGGAAGCATTCGAAGCTGCCAGGGAAGAGCTGAAATCCCAGCTGGGACCCCTGCCGAAAATCACCGATGACACTATTGCGAAGGTACGACTGCTGCCACTCGTCGAGGCCACGGGTCTGAAATAAGGCATAAACGGTCGCAGTCCCGTGATTGACTACCTTCAGGACATCGGAGCAACGGATCGGAGACGGCTGCATGGGGGCAGTTACCAGCAACTTTGGGTTCATGCTGGGCGAGTGGCCCGAGTTGGCCCAGCAAGCACGCCGGGCCGAACAATTCGCCCGGGTCGATCCACGCGCTTCCGTGTTCTACGCCCGTTACACCATCGAACGTATTGTTGAGTGGCTTTACCAAGTGGAGCCCGGGTTGGTGACCCCCTACAAAGATGACCTCAACGCGTTACTGAACGAGCCCACCTTTAAGAATCTTGTGGGCGGTCCTATTGCCAACAAGCTCACGATCATTCGCAAAGCCGGCAATAATGCGGTCCACAATTCCGTTGGCCCCACCATCCAAGGCGCTGAGCTCGTGCTCCGCGAGCTGCACCACGTTTGCTATTGGCTCGCGAGGAACTACGCCAAAACCGGTAGCCAGCTGCCGCCGTCGTTGGTCTTCGACGCCAGTATCCTGGCCCCAAAGCCGAAGACGCCGGCACAGCAGCAGTCGCCCGAAGAACTCCAGGCACTCGAGAGCCAACTCAAAGCCCAAAACGAGGCCCTTGCACAAGCAGCAGCGGATTCGGCGGACCTTAAGGCCCAGCTGGAGATTCTGCAGGCTGAAGTCGCGGAGGCCAAAAAACAGAACCAGACCGTCCCTGACCACCACGACTATGACGAAGCCCTGACCCGCAGGCACCTCATCGATCTTGAGCTGAACGAGGCAGGCTGGCCGCTCACCAATACAGAAGACCGCGAGTTCAAGGTAGACACCATGCCCACGGCGAGCGGCACGCTCAGCGGAGTGGGCTACGTGGACTACGTGCTGTGGGGCGCTGACGGGCTGCCCCTCGCAGTGGTCGAGGCGAAAAGGACAACAAAGGATCCCCATGTAGGGAAGCAACAAGCCAAGCTGTACGCCGACTGCCTGGAACGTCGCTATGGTCGACGACCGATCATCTACTACACCTCCGGTTACGAGACATGGATCTGGGACGACACCATGTACCCGGAGCGCTCGTTGCAGGGCTTCCACACCAGAGATCAACTTCAACTGCTGATCAACCGCCGTCAGAGCCGAAAGCCTCTGGCTGAACAGGCAATCGACAACTCCATCGTCGAACGCCCCTACCAGCACAACGCCATCCGGGCCGTCACGGAGGCCTACGAAAAGGACTTCGAGCGCAAGGCGCTTGTAGTCATGGCGACAGGCACGGGCAAGACGCGCACCGTCGTCGCACTCGCCAAGCTCCTGCAGGAAGCCAACTGGGCCAAACGCGTTCTGTTCCTCGCGGATCGGGTTGCGTTGGTCAAGCAAGCGGCCAACGCGTTCAAGGCCCACCTTCCCGGTTCCGGCCCTGTCATTCTGGGCTCGGACGATGAAGCAGACAGCCGCATCCATGTGGCTACATATCCGACGATGATGAACCTCATCAACCGGACCGAGGGAAAGCTTGGCCAGCGGACCTTTGGCATTGGCCACTATGACCTCATCATCGTCGATGAAGCCCACCGGTCGGTCTACCAAAAGTACAGGGCGATTTTCCAGTACTTCGATTCACTCCTCATCGGGCTGACAGCCACGCCACAGTCAGAGGTGGACCGCAACACCTACAGCCTTTTCGGCATCGAGGACAACGTTCCAACGTTTGCCTATGAGCTCAGCGAGGCCATCGAGGCCGGATATCTTGTGCCACCGCGGGTCGTTCCGGTTCCGCTGAAGTTTCCTGACCAAGGCATCTCGTACGAGGACCTCCCAGCGGCTGAAAAAGAGCAGTGGGACGAGCTCGAATGGGACGAAGACGGCGAGATCCCGGACTCGGTCGATTCAAGCGTTATCAATACCTGGCTGTTTAACGCCGACACAGTGGATAAGGCACTGGAAGTCCTTATGACCCGCGGCCACAAAGTCGCCGGCGGGGATCGCCTGGGCAAGACCATCATCTTCGCGAAGAACAACAGACACGCGGAGTACATTGCTGAACGCTTTGACAAGAACTACCCGGCTTACAAGGGTCAGTTTGCTCGCGTCATCACCTATCAGGTGAACTACGCCCAGATTCTCATCGACCAATTCTCGACCACCGAGAGTGATCCCCGCATCGCTATTTCGGTAGACATGCTGGACACCGGCGTTGACGTGCCGGACGTCGTCAACCTCGTCTTCTTCAAGATGGTCAGGTCCAAGACCAAATTCTGGCAGATGGTGGGCCGCGGAACGCGACTCCGGCCGGAACTGTATGGGCCGGGCGAGGACAAGAAGGACTTCTTTATCTTCGACCTCTGCCGCAATGCCGAGTTCTTCAATGCGGGAATGCCCAGCAATGAAGGCTCTGTGGGTAAGTCACTCGCGGAGACTACGTTCGCTGCGCGCGTCCAGCTCCTGCAAACTTTCACTGACCTTCAATGGGACCCCCAAGCGCCCGTTGTTGCCGACCTCCGGCAAACCCTGAAACACGCAGTTGACCGGCTTCCGCTGGACAACTTCCTCGTTAAACCGGCACGCAAATGGGTGGACAGGTTCGCCGAAGAAGCAGCCTGGAAATCGTTGGCAGCCGAGGACTTCCAAGCTTTGCAAACCCAGATCGCCAGGCTCGCTACCATCGGCGCGCCTGCGGACACGGAAGAGGCCAGGCGGTTCGACTACCTGATGCTTCAGGCAGAGTTGGCGTCGCTGCAGGGATCGGCGGTTGGGCCGTTCCGGATAAAGATCCAAGCCATCGCCTCGGCCTTGCAGGACCAGCAGAGCATCCCGGCCATCGCCGCTCAGTTGCCCCTGCTGGAAACCATTCTCCACGACGACGAATGGGAATCCGTTTCGTTGGAATGGCTTGAGGACATCCGCAAGCGGCTCCGCGGGTTGGTCCATCTGATCGAGAAGCGGAAGCGCAAAGTGGTCTACACAAACTTCCAGGACGAGCTCGGCGTGCTTGAGGAAGTCGAACTGGTGGGGACAACCAATGGCTTCGTCGACCTCCCTCGGTACAAAGAAAAAATGCGTTCGTACCTGGCGCAATACGAGGAGCATGCAACCATTCAACGGCTCCGGCGTAACAAGCAACTGACGGCGTTGGACCTTGCCGAGCTTGAACGCATTCTTCTTGAAAGCGGTTTGGGTTCGCTTGAAGACTTGAATCGTGCCGCCAACGATGGCCTCGGCCTCTTTGTCCGTTCCCTGGTTGGTTTGGACCGCGAGGCCGTCGAGGAAGCGTTGTCAGAGTTTGTGGCTGGTACTACGCTCACAGCCCAGCAGCTCAACTTCCTCAACGTTCTGACCAATCACCTGATGGAAAACGGAAAGGTCAGCCCGAAGGCGTTGTTCAATTCCCCGTACAACGAGCTGGCCCCGTCCGGGCCGGATGTGCTGTTCGGCGATGAAAAAATCGGGCAGCTGATCAGCATCCTCCGCTCCATTGAGAACCACGCGAAGGTTGGCTGATGTCCCTCACCCTCGCCCATGTCCTGGCCGGCGTGGGGGCTGAGCAGGTCCCGCCGGTTTCCCTGGACGATATCCACGTAATACGCCACTCATTCAGGCCGAATGACGTTGCCGCGCTCCGTGGACCTGAAGACCTGACCGAGGAACGAGTCTTGGCGTACACCCGGGAGCAGGACATTTCGCCTCGTCGCTTCCCGGCAGCCCCTCCTCGCTTTTGGGTGATACTCATAGCCGACGGCAAGAACCGCTCTCGCCTCTGGGGAACCTTCGAAAATCGTGGAGAATTGGCGACTGAACGCAGTGGATCGTGCCGGTATTTCGACCTCCATTCAACGGATTTCCTTGCACCCCTCAAGGATCGGCTCGTAATTGACTGGGACAATCCCCGCAGCTGGCACCGTGGCGCCAGCTCCGCCAGCGCAGCGCGGATGCAGGTAGTCGAGATCGCTGACCGGGACAAGGTTCCTTTTCCTGGCTTCGACGGTGTGCTGCTTAGCTACCCCCAACTGCAGGACTTGGTGGATGACCCACGCTACGGGGACTGGCGCGCAGCACTTTCCGAGGTCCAGGGGATTTACCTGATTACTGACTCCAGCAACGGGAAGCAATATGTCGGCAAGGCCGACGGCTCAGAGCGGATCCTAGGCCGATGGACGTGCTACGCCCGCGACGGCCATGGCGGTAACGTGGCGCTCCGTGAGCTGGCGTATGACAGTGTGGGCGAAACAACGAGCATCAAAACAGACCACGCGCGGCACTTCGTTTTCAGCCTCCTCCGCGTGTTCGGCCCCAGCACGCCCTCGTCCGAAGTGAACACAGCCGAGTCCCACTACAAGGCGGCACTCATGACCCGAAAATTCGGCCTGAACAGAAATTAAGCCAAGTTTGACCAGTCCCCAAACCGTGAAGCAAGCCTTTCAGCGTTGACAGCCTCTTGTGACCCGTGCCATATTCGAAGCGTGAACCTGTCAGACAGCCGGACAGCCGGACAGCAAGAGCCCGTGAGCGGCCAATCAGCGCATATGCCTATTTCGCGCATTTCCGCAGCTGAGGCCGTCTTTGCTGCGCTCCGGCGGGCCATCGAGGGTGGCCAGTTCGATATCGGCACCAAGCTGAGTTCCGAAGCGACGCTGGCTGCCCAGTACGGTGTCAGCCGCTCAGTCATCCGGGAAGCGCTGCGGTCGTGCAACACCTTGGGCCTCACTGTCACCAAAACCGGCAAGGGCACATTCATTGTGGCCAACAAGGTTGCTAATGACCTTACCTTGGGTCAGTACAGTGCACGCGATCTCAACGAGGCACGTCCGCACATCGAGATCCCGGCAGCGGGACTCGCGGCGCAAAGAAGGACAGAGGAAGAGCTCGAACACCTCAAGGACATCGTCCAGGAGATGCTCAACGAGACCGACCCCGAATCATGGGTGAACCTGGACGCCACGTTCCACTCTGCCGTGGCCCGGGCCAGCGGAAACCGCGTGTTCGCCAGCGTTGTCTCTGACATCCGCGAGGCCTTGGCCCACCAGTCGGAAACCCTCAACCTCGTTGCTGACAGGCAACACCGCTCGGACGAGGAACACGTCGCAGTGCTGAACGCGATTGAAGCCGGCGATTCCGAAGCCGCAAGCAGGGCGATGGCCGACCACCTCCAGGCCGTCAGCGTTGCGCTGGACACAATCCTCAACAAATGACCCACCCAAAGGACACCATGCCCGTCCCCACAGCACCGGCCCATCAGGCCGCGGCGCAGAACACCAAGGCGCCAAACCACGTCCCGCTTGTCGAAGTGACCCGCGACGGACTGGTGGAGAGCATCCACTACGGCTCGCTGATCGCACTCTCGGCAGAGGACAGCAGCCTCATCGAGGCCGGCCAGCCGGACGCCCCCATGTACCCGCGTTCGAGCCTGAAGCCACTGCAGGCTGTCGCGCTCCTGAAGGCCGGCCTGGACATCCCCGAAAACCTCCTGGCGCTCACGGCTGCCAGCCACTCCGGCGCAAAGATGCACCGCGACGGCGCCACTGAGATCCTGAGGCTGCACGGCCTCAACGACCAAGCCCTGGCCAACAGCACGGACCTTCCGTACGGCGTCGCCGAACGCGAGGACTGGCTCCGCGCCGGAAACGGCCCCACCCGGATCGCGCAGAACTGCTCCGGCAAGCACGCGTCCATGACCGCCGTCTGCGTCATCAACGGCTGGCCTGTAGAGGGATACCTGCACCCGGAGCACCCGCTGCAGGTCCTGGTCCGCGACACCATCACCGAACTGACCGGCGAGGAAGCGGCCGCAGTCAGCACAGATGGTTGCGGGACTCCGCTGTTCGCCCACTCGCTGCATGGCATGGCCCGCGCCTATGGCCGCCTGGCCACCGCAGACCAGGACACTCTCGAAGGCAGAGTTGCGCACGCCATGCGCCGCTTCCCGGAGATGGTGGCCGGCGAAGGCCGCGACGTCACCGCCCTCATGCGTGCGATCCCGGGCTTGCTCGCCAAGGACGGCTTCGAAGGCCTCCAGTTGGTTGGTCTTCCGGACGGCACCGGCCTGGCGGTGAAGATTTCCGACGGCGGCGATCGCGCCCGCATGCCCGTCACCGTTGAGGTGCTTCGCCGCTTGGGCGTCGACGGCGGCAGCCTGGACACGCTTCAAAGCCCACCTGTGCTGGGCGGCGGCCTTCCGGTCGGCGAGCTCCGTGCAGCCCGAATTCTCAGCAACTAAACCAAGGACAGCTATGACCACCGTCGATCAGGCGATCCCCCTCCGTTCCGAACACGACCTCCTGGGCGATCGCGATGTACCCGCGGACGCCTACTGGGGCGTCCACACCCTCCGCGCTATCGAGAACTTCCCCATCACCGGGCAGCCGCTGTCCACCAACAAGCACCTGGTCCGTGGACTGGCTGCGGTCAAGCAGGCCGCCGCCCGCACCAACCACGAGCTGGGCCTCCTGGACGCTGAACATGCGAACGCCATCGACCAGGCCTGCCAGGACATCCTGGACGGGAAGCTGCAGGAACAGTTCATGGTGGACGTGATCCAGGGCGGCGCAGGAACCAGTTCCAACATGAACGCCAACGAGGTCATCGCCAACCGTGCCTTGGAAATCCTGGGGCACCCCAAGGGTGACTACGCAAAGCTGCACCCGAATGACCACGTGAACCTGAGCCAGTCCACCAACGACGTCTACCCGACGGCCGTGAACCTGGCGACGATCTTCTCGGTCAAGGAACTCCTCCTGGCCCTCGAAGAGCTTGAACAGGCGTTCGCCGAAAAGGGTCTTGAGTTCCGGACCGTCGTGAAGATGGGCCGCACCCAGCTCCAGGACGCTGTCCCCATGACGCTGGGCCAGGAATTCGGCGGTTACGCCGTGACCATCGGCGAGGACCGAGCCCGCCTGGATGAGTCCCACATGCTCATCCATGAGATCAACCTGGGTGCCACGGCCATCGGTACGGGCCTGAATGCCCCGGTTGGCTACGCGGACGCAGCCTGCCGCCACCTGGCCGAAATCACCGGCCTTCCCCTGCTGACCGCCGCGGACCTCATTGAGGCCACCCAGGATGTGGGAGCGTTTGTCCACCTGTCCGGTGTGCTGAAGCGCGTGGCAGTGAAGCTCTCCAAGATTTGCAACGACCTCCGCCTGCTGTCCTCCGGGCCGCGTGCGGGATTGGGCGAGATCAACCTTCCGGCTGTGCAGTCCGGTTCGTCGATCATGCCCGGCAAGATCAATCCGGTGATCCCGGAAGTGGTCAGCCAGGTGGCGTACGAAGTCATCGGCAACGATGTCACCGTCACCATGGCCGCGGAGGCAGGCCAGCTCCAGCTGAATGCCTTCGAACCGATCATTGTGCACAGCCTGCACAAGAGCATCTCCCACCTGGAAGCAGCGTGCCGCACCCTTACGGCACGCTGCGTCCGGGGCATCACCGCAAACACCGAGCGGCTACGGCTTACCGTGGAGCAGTCGATCGGTCTCGTCACGGCATTGAACCCCCACATCGGTTACGCCTCCGCCACCGCTATCGCCCAGGAGGCGCTGGCGACGGGCAAGGGTGTGGCAGAACTCGTGTTGGAGCACGGTCTCCTGACCGCTGCCCAGCTCGAGGAATTGCTCAGCCCGGAACGTCTGGCCAACCTGAGCAAATAGGCCAGATCAGGCCAGAGAAATCCCAGCGGCTGTAGTCAGCCGTCCCGCCCGATGAGGCATACCCCCAACGAGGCGCTGTCCTGTGTGCCCGGATCCCCGACCGGATCCACCCAGGACAACCCCAACAGGACACTCCTAAGGATTCCAATGACCAATCCCATCACTGACCACACGGTTCCGGCCCAAGCGCACGCCAGTGAGAAGGCCCTGCACAAAGAGGACTCCGGCTACCACAAGGACCTCAAGCCCCGCCAGATCCAGATGATCGCGATCGGTGGCGCAATCGGCACCGGCCTGTTCCTGGGTGCAGGTGGCCGTCTTAACGCCGCCGGCCCGTCCCTGGTGATCGCGTACGCCGTCTGCGGCTTTTTTGCCTTCCTGATCCTCCGCGCACTGGGTGAACTGGTGCTGCACCGCCCGTCCTCGGGTTCGTTCGTCTCCTACGCCCGTGAGTTCTACGGCGAGAAGGCGGCGTTCGTCTCCGGCTGGTTCTACTGGATCAACTGGGCCACCACCACCATCGTGGACATCACGGCGGCTGCCCTCTACATGAACTTCTTCGGCAAGTACATCCCCTGGATGGGCGCCGTTCCGCAGTGGGCGTGGGCCCTCATCGCCCTGGTGGTGGTGCTGAGCCTGAACCTCGTCTCCGTGAAGGTCTTTGGCGAGATGGAATTCTGGTTCGCCCTGATCAAGGTTGCTGCCCTGGTGGCCTTCCTCCTGGTTGGCACGTACTTCGTCATCTTCGGCACCCCGGTTGATGGCCAGGAAGTCGGCTTCAGCCTGATCTCGGACAACGGCGGCGTGTTCCCGAACGGCATCCTGCCCATGATCATCCTCATGCAGGGTGTGCTGTTCGCCTACGCCTCGATCGAACTCGTGGGCACGGCGGCCGGCGAAACTCCGAACCCCGAGAAGATCATGCCCAAGGCCATCAACTCCGTGGTCTTCCGCATCGCGGTCTTCTACGTCGGCTCGGTTATCCTGCTCGCCCTGCTGCTCCCCTACACCTCTTACGAAAAGGGTGTCAGCCCGTTCGTGACGTTCTTCGGATCCATCGGTGTCCAGGGCGTTGACGTGATCATGAACCTCGTGGTCCTCACGGCAGCGCTGTCCTCGCTGAACGCCGGGCTCTACTCCACGGGCCGTATCCTCCGTTCCATGTCCGTGGCGGGTTCCGCTCCGAAGTTCGCGCAGCGCATGAACAAGGCCGGCGTCCCTTACGGCGGCATCGCGATCACCGCAGGTGTTTCCCTGCTCGGTGTTCCGCTGAACTACCTCGTCCCGTCCGATGCCTTCGAGATCGTTTTGAACGTGGCTTCCGTGGGCATCATCGTCACCTGGGCAACCATTGTGCTGTGCCAGATGCAGCTCAAGCGCTGGTCCGACAAGGGCTGGGTGAAGCGTCCATCCTTCCGTTTGTTCGGCGCACCCTACACAGGCTGGTTGTCCTTGGTCTTCCTTGCCGGCGTCCTGGTGATGGTGTTCATCGAGTCCCCGCTCACCATGCTGGTCACCGCGATCGCTTGCGGGCTGATGGTCTGGGGCTGGTTCCTGTGCCGCAAGCAGATCCACGAGCTCGCCGCCACGCGTGACGGTTACACGGGCAGCGCCCCGGTGATCGCCAACCGCCCGCTGCCTGGCGGCGATAAGTAACAGCAGCACCCGTTAGCGCCCGACGGCGGCGCCCGGGTTCCGTAACAGCGGAACCCGGGTGCCGCCGTCGTTGGTTAACGCCCCCCAATTGGGTGAGGTCGCGGCGCGGGCAGACATCCGATCATTCGTGGCTACTATTGGTCCATGGCTGTCACAGACGAAGCGATCAGCAAGATCAAGGACATGCTGATCCGCGGCGAACTCAAGGCGGGCGATCGGCTTCCCCCTGAAAAGGAACTGAGCGAACGTCTTGGCCTTTCCAGGAGTTCGCTGCGTGAAGCAGTGAAGGCCCTGGAGCTGATCCGGGTGCTGGACGTGCGCCGCGGCGACGGCACGTACGTGACCAGCCTCGATGCGAAACTGCTCAACGAGGCCGTGGCGTTCGTGGTGGACCTGCACCAGGACCGTTCCATCCTTGAACTCTTCGAGGTCCGACGAATCCTGGAACCCGCCACGGCCCAGCTGGCAGCGGGCAAGATTACCGCGGACGAGCTCCAGTCCCTGCGGGCCACCATGGACGGGATCGACGAAAACACCGACGTCGAAGAACTCGTGGCCCATGACCTCGAGTTCCACAGCATCATCACCGCAGCCGCGGGAAACGACTACCTCGGCAGCCTCTTGGAGGCCCTTTCCAGCAGCACGGTGCGGGCCCGGATCTGGCGTGGATTGACGCAGGAAAAGGCCGTGTCCCACACTTTGGCGGAGCATCGTGCCATCGCGGATGCGCTGGAGCGCGGTGATGCGGAGCTGGTGCGGGCGCTGGTGACGGTGCACATCAGTGGCGTGGAGAACTGGCTGCGCCAGGCCCTCTAGGCATCCACCAACGGGTTGGCCGCCAGCCCATAGGTACGGATCGCAGTCCCCTCCAGGATGGAATCCTGCTCCGCGGGGCTCAGGGAGGACACCAGTTCCAGCAGGACGTCGAGGGTCCGGCCGTAAGGCGCCCCGAGGATGCTGACCGGCCAGTCGCCACCGATCATCAGGCGGCCGGCGCCGAAAGCTTCCAGCGCGGTTTCGAACAGCGGCCGCAGTGCCGCGCTGGTGTACGGCAGCCCCGGAGCGTGGAGCCCGGATAGCTTGGCTACGGTGTTAGGCTCGCGGCCCAAGGCAAGGAAATCAGTGCGCCACGAGTCCATGAGCGAGGCATCGGACCGCGGCGGCTTCCCCAAATGGTCAAGGACCACGGTCAGCTCCGGGAGGTCCCGGGCAAGCCGGACGGCCGCGCCCAAATGACGGGGGAATGCGTCCGGAATATCAAAGACCAGGCCACGTAGCGCCACCAAAGCGAGGGACTCGCGCACGGTAGGGAACTCCAGGAAGTCCGCCCGGGGATCGTCGTGCACCAAGTGGCGCACGCCCTTGAAGACAGGCTGTGCACTGAAGCTGTCCAGCTGGGAAGCGCACTCAGCCGGCGAGTCCAACCGCACCCAGCCCACCACGCCCAGCACCCACGGATTCCGCGCTGCGACGGCCAGCATGCTGTCCGTATCGGCTATGGTGTCGTCGGCCTGGACCAGCACCGCAGCCCGGACACCCGCGGCCTCCAGGGTCTCCCCCGCCTCTTCTTCGCCAAAGCTGCGGAAGAGCGCACCGTGCTGCGGACCGAGCCACGGGTAGGGACGTTCACCGCCGGTGACGAAAGTGTCCAGCGTCCACAGGTGCAGGTGTGAATCAATCACTGCCCGGCGCCTTTCCGCAAGCCCTCCAAAGCCTCCCACAGCTCTTCGGGGAGTGGCTCGTCCATGCGGGCGGCGTTGGTGGTGACCTGTTCAGGAGAAGTCGCTCCTGCTGTCACGTTCACCACGGCCGGATGCCGCAGCGGGAACTGGAGTGCCGCCGTCGGGAGTTCGACGCCGAAGTCGCGGCAGACGTACGCTAGCGCCCGGGCCCGCTCCAGCATTTCCGGCGGCGCTTGATCGTAGTTGTAGTGGGCGTCGTCGGGGACGTCCGGGCGGGCCAGGAGGCCCGAGTTGAAAACGCCCACATTCACGACGCCGGTGCGGCGCTCCACACAGCGGTCAAGCAGCTGAACGTCTGGCTGCTCCAGCAGGGTGTAGCGGCCGGCAAGCATCAGGAGGTCCAGGTCGGCGGCTTCGACGCATTCCAGCGCGGCTTCGGCGGAGTTGGTGCCCACGCCAATCGCCGTGACCAGGCCTTCGGAACGCAGCTTTTCCAGGGCCGGCAAGCCTTGTTCGATTCCGGCCTGCAGGTCGTGGACGTCGGGGTCGTGCAGGTACGCGATGTCCACATGGCTAAGGCCGAGCCGCTCCAAGGACTCCACGATACTGCGACGGATGCCTGCCTCGGAGAAGTCCCAAACACGACGGCTGGTGGCAGGAACGTCGAAGCCTTCGGAATCCCGGCCTCCGGGCCCGTTGGGTTCCAGCAGGCGCCCCACCTTGGTGGAGATGACGAATTCCTCCCGCGGTTTGTCCCTCAGGACAGCACCGAGCCTTTGTTCGGACAGGCCCAGTCCGTAATGCGGCGCGGTATCGAAGTAGCGGATCCCGGCGTCCCACGCCGCAAGTGCCGTGGCGAGGGCTTCCCCATCAGGAAGGGCCCGGTAGAGATTCCCTATGCCCGCTCCGCCGAAACCGAGCTTGCCCAGATCAGGTGCATTCATGGCAGTTCCCATACTCTACCGATACCCCTATCAGCCCCGGAGTAATCGTCCTGGACCTCCAAAAGTTCAGCCATGCGGGCTTGCCACGGGACGTTGGCGGGGTGATCGGCGAGCGCATGCCGCATTGCCTGGTAGTCGTCCACGTCCACCACGTGGAAGAGGTCGAGCCCGCTGCGCCAGATACGCCAGTTCCGCACCCCCGCTTCCTTCAATGCCGCCACGAGTTCCGGAGGGATGTTCGCATGGGCGTCAGAGTATTCCTCCTCGGCACCGGGCTTGAGGCGGGTGTGCAGGGCGATGCTCTCAGTCATCGCGTTCACCGGCCCCTGTGGAGCCGGGCTCTGCGGAGCCGGGCTCTGTGGAGCCTGCCCCTGTGGAACCGGGCTTGAGGAACAGTTCCAGCACGGGAACAGCGGCATCGGGTCGCTGCACCGGCAGCTTGATGGTCAGCGTGCCCGGCGGCTGGCCTCCGGGGGTCATGTTGGCTGGTTGCTGCCCGGGGTCCACTTCCTGCAGGAACACCTCCGAGGCATCGTTGAGCAGCTGGGCGTACTCCACTTTGCCTGCCAGGTCCGGCAGGTGCACGTATTCGAAGGGCCAGCTGAACAGGTGAACGTACAGCCTGTCCCCGCGCTGCGTGTAGCGGACGTCGGAGGGCGCGGTGAACGGCGAAGTCCCCGCCCCGTAGATGGAACGGGAGTGCAGCTGCATCCACTTCCCGATTCCCTCCAACGACTCCAGCGCCCGCGGATCAAGGGACCCCCTGCCGGTGGGGCCAACGTTGAGCAGCAGGTTGCCACCTTTGGAGACGCCATCCACCAGCATCCGGATCAGCAGGTCCACGGACTTGTAGTTCTGGTTGTCCCGGTCGTACCCCCAGCTGCCGTTCAGGGTTTGGCAGGCCTCCCAGGTGACGGGTTCGCCGTCGAGCATCATGGGGCCGGCGGGCTGGTACTGCTCCGGCGTGACAAAGTCTCCCGGGATGTCCAGGCGGTCGTTGACCACGATCCCGGGCTGCAGTTCACGGACCATGGCGAGCAGTGCCTCCGAGCCCCAGTCGTTACGACCCTTGCCGCCCCAGAACTCTGCGTGGCCGAGGCCGGCGTAGGAGAAGTCGAAGAACAGATAGTCGATGGTGCCGTAGTTGCTCAGGAGCTCGCGCACCTGGCCATGGAGGTAGTCACGGTAGCGGGCCATGTCGCGACCGGCGTTGAGGCTTTCGACGTCGGCGGCGTTGCGTTGGGGATGTACCCCGTCAATGGTGAAGTCGGGGTGGTGCCAGTCAACGAGCGAGTGATAGAAGCCCACCTTCAGCCCCTCGGCGCGGAGTGCTTCGACGTAGGGCGTGATCAGGTCCCTGCCGGCGGGCGTGTTGGTGGCCTTGTAATCGGTCAGGGCCGAGTCCCAAAGGCAGAAACCGTCGTGGTGTTTGGTCGTGAGGACCACGTACTTCATCCCTGCCTCCCGGGCGGCCCGGGCCCACTCGCGGGGATCGTAGAGGTCCGGGTCGAAGCGGCGGAAGTACTTTGAGTACTCCTCCACCGTGATCTCTTCCCGGTTCATCACCCATTCGTGTCGTGCGGGCAGGGCGTAGATGCCCCAGTGCACGAACATGCCGAACCTTGCTTCTTCGAACCAGGGGGCGTGCTGGATCAATGGGTTTCCTTCCATACCGGGCCGTCCGGAAAGCTGTATGCGGCCAGTGTTTCACGGAGCATTTCGTTGCCGGCACCAGGGGACGACGGCGGCCAGTACGCGCCGCTGTGGACGTCCACGGGTGTGACGAAGTGTTCGTGGAGGTGGTCCACGAACTCTATGGTCCTGCCCTCTTTGGTCCCGGTGACCGCCACGAAATCGAACATGGACAAATGCTGCACGGCTTCACAGAGCCCCACTCCGCCTGCGTGCGGGCATACCGGGACCCCGAACTTCGCGGCCAGCAGCAGGATGGCGATGTTCTCGTTGACCCCGGCTACGCGGGCGGCGTCGATCTGCAGGACCTGCAGCGAGCCCGCCTGGAGCATCTGTTTGAACACCACCCGGTTCTGGACGTGCTCCCCCGTTGCCACCGGAATGGGTGCCACTGCGCGGGCGATGGCGGCGTGCCCGAGGATGTCGTCCGGGCTGGTGGGTTCTTCGATCCAGGCGATGTCGTACGGGGCAAGGTGGGCCATCCAGTCGATGGCGTCCTGGACATCCCAGCGCTGGTTGGCATCAACAGCGATCCTGATGTCCGGGCCGACGGCGGCGCGGGCTGTCCGGACGCGGCGGATGTCGTCGTCCAAGGACGCCCCCACCTTCAGCTTGATCTGTGTGAATCCGTCCGCCACGGCTTCCTTGGCCAGCCGGGTCAGTTTCGCGTCGCTGTAACCCAGCCATCCCGGCGTCGTGGTGTACGCGGGGTAGCCTTCAGCGCGAAGGGCGGCCTTCCGCTGTTCCTTTCCCGGTTCGGCGGCGTGGAGGATGGCCAGGGCTTCGTCCGGGGTGAGCGCGTCCGTGAGGTATCTGAAGTCGACCAGTGCCACGATTTCTTCCGGGGCCATGTCGGCAAGCAGTTCCCACAGGGGAAGTCCCGCACGTTTGGCTTTCAGGTCCCAAAGGGCATTGACCACCGCGCCGATGGCCATGTGCATGACGCCTTTTTCGGGTCCAAGCCAGCGGAGTTGGGAGTCGTGGGCCAGGAGCTTCCACGTCGCACCCATGTCCTCCAGCAAGGTTTCAACATCGGCGCCGAGGATGTGTCCGCGCAGGGCGTTGATGGCCGCCGTTTCCACCTCATTGCCGCGCCCGATGGTGAAGACGAAACCGTGGCCCTCATGCCCGTCGGTGGCATCGGTCCGGATGACCAGGTAGGCGGCTGAGTAATCCGGATCCGGGTTCATGGCATCGGAACCATCCAGGTCCCGGGACGTCGGGAAGCGAATATCGAATGTTTCGATCTCGGTGATGATGCTCATTGGGCTCCTGGCTACGTCGTATTCTTCGATGACAGCTAAACATCGGATGTATGCCTTGTCAATGGGTCACATTTCCGTATTATGGGGGAAAACATCACACTAGAGTTCGGATGTTAGCCCCGAACGCACGGAGGAAGCCATGACCTTGAAATTCGCCAGGCTGGGTACGGCCGGAAACGAACAACCGGCCGTCATCGCCCAGGACGCCCACGGCCTCGAAAAATACTTCAGCCTCACCACCCTCACCCAGGACATCGACGGCAAGTTCCTCGCCTCCGACGGCATCGAACGCACCCGTGCAGCCCTGGAAAACGGTGAACTCGCGGAAATTTCGACCGAGGGGCTGCGCATCGGCGCACCCGTCGCCCGCCCCGGCGCGGTGGTTGCCATCGGCCTGAACTACACCGCGCACGCTGCCGAATCCGGTGCCACGCCGCCCGAAGTTCCCGTGGTGTTCCTGAAGCCGAGCAACACCATCGCGGGACCGTTCGACGCCGCCCCCATCCCGCCGTCGTCCGAAAAATACGACTGGGAAGTGGAGCTAGCCATCGTGATCGGCCGGGAAGCGTCATACCTTTCCTCCGTTGAAGAGGCGGAGATGTGCATCGCCGGCTACGCCGTGGCCAACGACCTCTCGGAGCGCGAATACCAGATTCCCGGCGCTGCCGGACAGTGGACCAAGGGCAAGACCCTCCCCGGCTCCACTCCCCTGGGACCCTGGCTGGTACCCGCTGCGGACATCGACGCCGCCAACCTCCGGCTCCGCACCCTGGTCAACGGCGAAGACCGCCAGGACTCAACCACCTCGGACATGATCTTCGACCCCGCCACGATCGTCCACCACCTCAGCCAGTACATGATCCTTGAACCGGGCGATGTGATCATCACCGGCACTCCCGAAGGCGTCGCCCTGTCCGGCCGTTTCCCCTTCATCCAGCCGGGTGACGTTGTGGAACTCGAGATTGAAGGCTTGGGCCGGCAGCGCCAGGAGTTCTACCGGGCACAAGCAGGATCGGCCCGCCCTGTTTCCTTCGCCGGCACCAACGCCTGAGGGCCGCGCCATGACCGGCAAGGAATTCGACGGCCTCGCAGCCCTCGTCACAGGCGGTGCCTCCGGTATCGGGGCGGCCATTGCGGACCGCCTCGCCGCAGGCGGCGCCCAAGTGGCGGTCCTGGACCTCGCTCCGGAAACCAGCCCGCACTTCGGCGTGCACTGCAACGTGGCCGACGACGCCTCGGTGCGCACCGCCGTCGAGAGTGTCGCCCAACAGTTCGGTCGCCTGGATATCGTGATCAACAACGCCGGGATCGGTGCGCAGGGTGACATCGCCGCGAACGACGACGAGGAATGGCTGCGTGTCCTCAATGTCAACGTCGTGGGCATTGCCCGCGTCAGCCGCGCGGCCTTGCCGCACCTGCGCCAATCACCGGCCGCGGCGATCGTGAACACGTGCTCCATCGCAGCGACCGCCGGCCTGCCGCAACGTGCACTGTACTCGGCGTCAAAGGGCGCGGTCCTGTCGCTGACCCTCGCCATGGCCGCGGACCACGTCCGGGAAGGAATCCGCGTGAACTGCGTCAACCCGGGCACCGTTGATACCCCCTGGGTGGGCCGCCTGTTGGATTCGGCCGCTGACCCCGCCGGCGAGCGCGCCGCACTCAATGCCCGCCAGCCGCACGGCCGGATGGTGGACCCCGCTGAAGTGGCCGGCGCCGTCGCGTATCTGGCGAGCCCGCTGTCAGGTTCGACGTCGGGCACCTCGCTGGCGGTCGACGGCGGCATGCAGGGTCTGCGGCTGCGTCCGGTTCAGTAACGGGCCGGGGTTGTTTCAGTAGAGCCCGTTGAAGATGTTCCACCCCCAGCCAACAGTCTCCACGCCCTTCCAACCGCCGCGCCCATCGCCGTAGTACATCAGCAGTTCGCCGGCGCTGTTGACCCCGTGGATATCAGCGAAGCCGTCACGGTTGAAGTCCCCGGCACTGCCGATCTTGCCCAGCACGTTCCACCCTTGGCCTACTTGCCGTGGCGCCAACCATCCGCCGCTCCCGTTACCGCCGTAGAGGAACAGACGTCCCGCCTTGTCCTTGGCGAGGACGTCTACCGTGCCGTCGCCATTGAAATCGCCTGGCGTAATGAGCAGGTCCATGACGCCCCAGCCCTGGCCAACATGGACCCGGGGTGTCCAACCACGGGCGGCTTTGGGATAGAGGTAGAGATTGCCATTGGGTTCAGCGGCCAGGAGGTCGTTGTACCCGTCGCCGTCGAAGTCCCCGGGGCCCACAACCTTGTCCATGGCGTTCCAGCCCCAGCCGATCTCCGACGGATAGGCGTTCGCCGGGAAAGTTCCGTCTCCCCTGCCCCAGAACATCCAGAGCCTCCCCACTGCGTCAGTAGCGAGGAGCTCGGTTTTGCCGTCGCTGGTGAGGTCGCCGGCGCCAATGATCCTCGTGTAGGCGCCCCAGCCGGGGCCTATCAGCTGGGGCGGTTTCCATCCTTGCGTTGTGTCCTGGCCCGCATAGAGCATGAGCGCGCCATCTTGCCGACGTCCCAGAAGATCGAAGACTCCCCTGTCCGTGAATCCTTCCGCGCGCATGGGCTGGCTTTTGACCACTTCGGATTCCTTCACCACCACCTCCGCCGGGTGGCACACCTGCGAGCCCGTGACCACGGCAGAGATCCGGGTTCCGACGTCCTCGATGTCCAGGTCATAGAACTGCGAGTATGCCGGCTCCGGCGTCACCGGCTCTCCGTCGCGAAGCCACTGGATGGAGTAGCCGTGCTGCGGGTCCGGGTCACAGGAGGAGAAGTACTCGTAGGCGCCACTGACTGACAAGCCGCTCCCGACATAGGCGGGGCCACTGATGCTGAAATCGTCCGGTTCCACGGCATTCGCAGCCGGAACCGGGACGGTGGAGGCCAGGATCGCGGCCAGGATTGCGGCCGCTGCGGCTACTGCCCGCTGCGGCGAGGTTATGACGCCCAATGCAGAACCCACGTTGCTCCCTTGAACATGCTGACAGTTTCCTGCGCCCATCTTAGGTTCGCCCTCCGACGCCGTAACGCAACGGGGCCGCAACGTTCGGCAGCACTGCTTCGCCTATGCTCAACTCCAAGGAATCAACGGCGACTCACTTACTGCCCAGGAGAAGAACTCATGACCAATTGGCGCATCCGGGACTTTCACTCGTCCGATCTAGACGGGATCCTGCACCTCTGGGAGTCGCTCAAGGCCGACGGCGTGGAGCCCGTCTATGCGTTATCGGAAGTCCTCGCATCCTGCGAGAAGGACCACGCGGTGGTGGCGGTGCAGGGCGAGCAGGTGGTGGGCGCCGCCGTCGGACGTGCCGCGCACGACCAAGGCTGGATCGTTTTCCTCGCCACCCTCACCGAGTTCCGCGGGCGGGGCATCGGCACCTCACTGCTGTCCGCCGTCGAGAACCGCATGGCCCCGCACGGCCTGAACAAGCTGTCCGCACTGATGCCGGAAACCGAAACGCGCGTGGAAGCGTTCCTGGGCCGCGGCTTCGTGGTGAAGAAGAACCTGCGCTACTTCGAGCGGACCATTCCCGTGCAGCGCCAAGAGCTCGGCGCGCTGGGACTGCTCGGCGGGCGGATCCTGGCGCGTGATTTGTGGGAGAACGTGGCGGGCATGCGCCGCGAGAAGGAACTGCTGGAGCGCCGCTTGGTCCTCCCATTGGCCGAGGCCGACCTCGCGGACGAATACGGCGTGGTTCCTCCGCGGGCAGTGGTGCTGTTCGGTCCTCCGGGCACGGGCAAGACCACCTTTGCCAAGGCCATCGCATCGCGTTTGGAATGGCCGTTCGTGGAAGTGTTCCCATCCCGGCTGGCCTCGGATCCCAAGGGCCTGGCCGGTGCACTGCGGGAGACCTTCCTGGAAATCGCCGAATTGGAGCACGCTGTGGTGTTCATCGACGAGGTGGAGGAGATCGCCTCCCAGCGTGCCGGAGATCCGCCGTCGCCGCTGCAGGGCGTCACCAATGAACTCCTCAAGATCATCCCCGCCTTCCGCGAACAGCCCGGCCGTTTGCTGGTCTGCGCCACCAACTTCATCCGCGCACTCGATACCGCGTTCCTTCGCCACGGGCGCTTCGACTACGTCATTCCCATCGGGCTGCCGGACGTCCACGCCCGTGAGGCCATGTGGCAGCGCTTCATTCCGGCGTCGGTGGTGGATGCCGTGGACATCCCCCAGTTGGTGGAGCGGACGGAAGGCTTCTCGCCGGCGGACATTGAGTTCGCGGCGCGCAGCGCCTCCCAGCGTGCCCTGGAGAAAGCCGTGTACGACGACGGTGCTGCCGCCCCCAACGGACGGAAGGGTCCGGTCACGCAGGACTACCTCGACGCGATCGCCGATACCCGGACGACCGTGAGCGCCGAAGTGCACCAGGACTTCCTGGAAGACATCGACGTCCTGGGCCGCGTGTAGGCTTTGGCCGCAGGAACGCCGGAGCCGTGCGGGAACGCCGGAGCCGTCCAGCGATCTGGACGCGAACCGGCGATCTGGACGCAATCCGGCGATCCGCCGGTAATCTTTGAGCCATGTCCACGAATCCCCTTCGCCATGCCCTCTCCCGGATGGGCGGCCGTGATCCCCACGAGAAGCACCGAACTGCCACACCGCTTGAGCTGTTCTTCGACCTGACGTTTGTCATCGCTTTCGGCGTCGCCGGTAACCAGTTCGCGCATGCCGTGGCTGAAGCCCATGTTGGGCCGGGTTTGCTCGGATTCTGCTACGCCATGTTCGCGGTGATCTGGGCATGGGTGAACTTCACGTGGTTTGCCAGCGCCTATGACACCGACGACTGGGTCTTCAGGGTGGTCACGATGGTCCAGATGGTGGGGGTCCTCATCCTCGCCATGGGCATCGAACCGATGTTCCATTCACTGGTGGAGGGTGACCACGTCAATAACGTGGCCATCCTCATCGGCTACATCATCATGCGCGTTGCCCTGATCTTCCAATGGCTGCGTGCGGCCCGCCAGGACCCCGAACGCCGTGAGACCTGCCTCCGCTACGCCAAGTACCTGGCGCTGGTGCAGGTGGGTTGGGTCGTAGCGTTGGTGATCGAAACCGATGTGCTCACCACGTTCCTTTTGGCCGCACCCTTGTTCGTCCTGGAGATGTCCGTCCCTGGGCTTGCCGAACGCAAAGCCCGCACGCCTTGGCACGCGCACCACATTGCCGAAAGGTATGGCCTGCTCGCGATCATCGCCCTGGGCGAATGCCTGGTGGGCGCCATTGAGACGCTCCGGGCCATCGTTGCCCTGCACGGCTGGACGCTGGATGCCGCGCTGGTCGGCTTCAGCGGCACTGGGCTGGCGTTCGCCATGTGGTGGATCTACTTCATCCTGCCGTCAGGCCCCGCGCTCCATTTCCAAAGGCACCGCTCCTGGGTGTTCGGCTACGGGCACATGTTCATTTTCGCTGCGATTGCCGCCACGGGTGCCGGGCTGCACATCGCTGCCTACTTCATCGACCACGAGGCCAACATCAGCGGGGCAGCGGCCGTGGCCTCGATAGCCATTCCTATTATTTTGTTCAAGGTTTCCCTGACCACGCTCTACGGCATCATGCTCAATCCGGATCGGGAGCTGCTCTGGAGCACAGCTGTGGTGGTTCTTGGCCTGGCGGGAAGTATCGCCATGGCCGCAGCGGGCGCATCCGTGCCTCTGTGCATGCTGGAAATGATGCTGGTGCTGGGCCTGTCCATCGCATACGACGAACGGCGTGGGCACAAGGGCCGTGCCGCGGCACTTCGCCGGCTGGAAGCTGCGGCCGGCTAGGGCAAGCTACCCGGGGGGGCTTAGGGCGGGCACGGGTGCGCCCCCGGCCCGCCCCGCCACGCAGCTACTCAGCTACTCAGGAACGATCTCGTCCAGTTCCGCAAGCAGGTGCGGGTTGATCCGCTCAAGGATCTGCTGGACTTCCTCGCGCGGAACTGCCGAATACAGCACCGGGCGGGCATCGGCGTAGCGGGTTACCGGGGGTTTGTCCGGCCACTTCTCCGCGAGGGCCCGGACCCGTTCCGGCAAGGAGTTATGGGCGTTGTCCGCGATCTTTACCAACGTGGCGTCGTGGTCCTCCGCAACGTAACGGATGCCGGCGTCGTAATCATCGGGATCGTCGTGGAAGCGGCGGGTGACGCGCTCGATAATGGCCAGTGCCCGCTCTGACACGCCCATCTCCAGCAGCGCTTGCCGGGTGATGGGCGTGTCCTCGGCGATGTCGTGAAGGTACCCCGCAATCCGGATATCCTCGTCAAAATCGGCAAGGGCATCGCCGACAGCCAGGACATGCTCCCGGTACGGGCGCTTCAGTTTGTCCTTCTGGCGGTTGTGGGCCACCTCCGCCAGGACCTTGGCTGTCTCTACGGTGAAGCGTGGTTCGGTCATGCTGGCCTCCGGCTTGGCAACGGACCTGCGGGGACAGGTCCTTTTACTCAGGCTATCCGCTGTTGCCGCGCCGGAAGTACCGGCCTAGGAGTCCTGGACGGCCCGCGCGGCGATCGCAACGGTCACAGCCCTGGGCAACCGCTGGGCGAAGGCAGCGCCTACCCGGTTCATCCACCCGGAGACAACGCTGCCGGGAGTGACCTTGCGGTCCAGCGCCTTGATGGCCGTCTCCACCACCTGGGCGGAGGTCTGCATCCTGCCCACCGCCGCGGACTGGCTGCCCAGGACATCGAAGAACTCCGTGCGTGTGGCCCCCGGGCAGAGGGCCA
Source organism: Paenarthrobacter sp. C1 (assembly GCF_049315185.1). Taxonomy (NCBI): domain Bacteria; kingdom Bacillati; phylum Actinomycetota; class Actinomycetes; order Micrococcales; family Micrococcaceae; genus Paenarthrobacter; species Paenarthrobacter sp. C1. The sequence continues at coordinate 4,348,530 of NZ_CP186052.1, forward strand.
GGACATTGAGCCCCGAATCCTTGGTTTCATGGGCGACGGCTTCCGTGAAGCTCAGCACGAAGGCCTTGGTTGCGCCGTAGACCGCCATGCCGGGAATCGGCTGGAAAGCAGCCGTGCTGGCCACATTCACCAGCGCGCCCTTGCCCGACTCAAGCATTCCGGGCAGGAAGGCCCGCGTGATATCCACGAGGGCAGCTACATTGAGCGAGATCTCGGAGGCAATAACGGCCGGGTCTTCCTCCACCAACAGGCCATGGGTGCCGAAGCCGGCATTGTTGATCAAGGTGTCCACGGTGATGCCGCGTCCGGCCAGTTCCTTGAAGAGCTCTGCGCCTACGCCCGCCCGGCCCAGATCCATGGGTAGCACTGTCACGGTGATGCCGTGCTCGCTGCGCAGTTGCTGCGCCAAATCTTCCAGGCGGTCAACACGACGGGCAACCAGGACGAGGTTGGAACCCCGGGCGGCGAAGCGCTGCGCGAATTCGGCGCCGAGCCCGGAACTGGCTCCCGTGATGAGCGCGGTGGTGTCGGAGTAGGTCATGGTCATGAAGGGGTCCAATCGTCGGGGCGGGAAATGCTGGGGCGGGGACTGATGTAGTCGCTGTCTACATGGTAGGCAGTGGCTACATTGTTGTCAATGCCTACATTGGCTTAGACTTGACCCATGATCGAACAGCCATACCACCACGGCAAACTACGGGAAGCCCTCTTGGAGCGCGCCATGGAAACAATCGAGGAGGCCGGCGTCGAGGGTCTTTCCCTCCGCCAACTCGCCCGGGACGTAAACGTCAGCCACGGGGCCCCAGCCAAGCACTTCCGTGACAAGCAGGCGTTGATCGACGCCTTGGCGATGGCAGGCTTTGAATCGATGAACCACCGCATCCGCACAGCCGCGGAGTCCGGCGGCACCCTCCAGGAGCGCTTTGTCAGCGTCGCGAAAGCCTACGTCGGATTCGCGGTTTCCCGGCCCGCCCTGCTGACCGTCATGTACTCCACCAAGCATCACCCGGATTCCAGCGCCGAGCTTCGAAACACCGGTGGGCAGGGAATCGAAATAGCCCAGGCAATGATCATCGAAGCCCAGGATGCCGGCGAACTGGCCCCCGGCGACCCCGAAACGTTGGCCATGGTGTGCTTCGTCAGCCTTCACGGCGCGGCGCTGCTCGCGGCCGGCAAGCACCTGGAGGGAACAACGGTGGATGCCATGGTCTCCGCCACCACCGACACCCTCTGGGCAGGCATGGCTGCGGGTGTGCCCGCAGCCAAAATCACGCAGGCAAGCCACGCAGGGCAGCGCAACTAGCCCAGCGCAACAGCCCTGCGCTGGATCTACGGCGTCAGGCCGGCAATGGCTTCCCGCACCGCGGAGCTTAGCTGGAAGTTACGGCAGCCCACTCCCCCTGGCTCGGCCTGCTGCGGCACGTAGCCAAAGCCGAGCTCATACACAGGGTCCGCAAACCCCAAAGAGGCGCTGGCGCCGTCGTGCCCGAACGCCCGGTAACTGCCAAACGGCATCCGGCTGTGCGACTTCATGAAAACGGTCCCGAAGCAGCCGGTCTCGCCGAAAACCCGGTCAATGCCGAAGACTTGCTCAGCGGTCACGGCGCGGATGGTCTCTTCAGCCAGCAAGGGCGCGACGGCGGTTTGCCCGCCGGCCAGGGCCTGCCCGGCCAGGGCCTGCCCGCCCAGGGCCTGCCCGGGTTCGCCGGCCAGGCCCGTTGAAGCCGCCGCATAAATCCTGGCCATGCCATCGGCACTGGACACGCCTGCCGCCGAGCTCAGTCCCGCGGCACGGACTTCGCGGATATTGGGCAGGTCCAGGATGTCGCCAACGGCGGCATTGGCGGCAAGACCGAAATGGCTTGCCGGGTCCACCCATGGCCAGGAAGGATCAGCGGCCCATCGGAAGGGCGCAAAGCGGGACTCCTCGGATTCAGGGAGCCCAAGGTAAAAGTGCGCACCGGTTACGGCCCGGATGCGGCGCTCGAAAATCTCCTGGAGCGTCGAGCCTGTGATCCGACGACACAACTCCTCCATGAAGATTCCGATGCTGAGCGCGTGGTAGCCGAACGCTGCACCGGGCTTCCACAGCGGGGGCAACGCGGCGAGCCTCGCCGCAGCCAGCGCAGAGTTGTTGACCTCGTCCAGGGTCAGGCCTCCCTCGGGCCCCAACAGTCCGGCCTGATGGGACAGGAGCTGCGCAACCGTGATCGAGGCTTTGCCTTCGATGCCGAATTCGGGCCAGTACTTGACCACCTCGGCGTCAAGGTCCAGCTGGCCGTCCTGCACCAGCAAGGCCATGACCAGGCCCGCCATACCCTTGGAACAGGAGAACACTCCCGTAACGGAGTCGGGGCGGATATGCGGTCCCCCACTCAGGTCCAGGACTTTGACGCCGCGATGATACGCGGCCACCTGGGCGGAATACTCCGGATCCTGGGCCAGGAAACGGCCGAAGAGTTCGGCGACGGATTCGAAACCGGGGGCGACCATCTGTGAATGCATCCAGCCAGCCTACGTGGTGCCCTCTTCAGGCCTGGGGAGTTATCCACACCCAGGGCTCTTTGGGCAGCCTCGACGGATCGAAATCCGCCAGGGCGTCCTGCAGTGATCCACCGGGCAGGCCGAGCGATTCCAGCATCAGGCCGCGGACTCGCGCGGCGGGAATCCCGACGGCGGCGAGGTCGTCCAGCGTTACGGCACCGTCGCGCTTTGCCAGCCTGACGCCGTCGTGGTTCACCACCAACGGAACATGCGCATATACGGGAACCGGCAAGCCCAACAGCGTCGCCAAGTACGCCTGCCGCGGGGTGGAGGGAAGGAGGTCGTCCCCGCGAACCACCTGGTCGATTCCCTGGGCGGCGTCGTCCACCACCACGGCCAGGTTGTAGGCAGTGACGCCGTCATTGCGACGCAGCACAAAGTCGTCCACCACGCCCTCAAACGTGCCGTGCAACTGGTCCTCAACAGGCCACCCGCCAACCCCGGACCGCAGACGGATCGACGCCGGGCGTGAGGCGCGCCTGATCTCCCGCTCGGCGTGGGACAACCGCCGGCACGTCCCGGGGTAGGCCCCCTGCGGAGCATGCGGGGCGGAAGGCGCTTCCTGGATCTCACGTCGGGTGCAGAAACACTCGTAGGTGCGCCCCTCCGACGTCAGGCGCTGGATCGCAGCGTCGTAAAGTGCCGCGCGCTCAGTCTGGCGCACCACATCCGCATCCCACGTGATGCCGATGGCCCGCAGATCACGGAGCTGCCCGGTTTCCGCGCCGGACCTGGCACGGTCAAGATCTTCCACGCGCAGCAGGAAATCACGGCCAGTGGACTTCGCGAACAGCCATGCCAGGATGGCCGTGCGGAGGTTGCCAACGTGCAGCTCGCCGGACGGGCTGGGGGCAAATCGCCCTGCGGAAGTCATGCACCAAGCCTATGTGCCATCCCTGCACAACCGGGCAACACAGCCGGGCAACACAAGAGCCCCTCAGCTACCGCAACGATCCGGTGGCTCAGGGGCTCTTGCTGTGCTGTCCGCATCAGCGGACGAGTGCAGAATGACAATGCTGTGAACAAGAGTCAATCAGCGGCTGCTTCCTTGCGGGAAACCTGTACAGGGCTCCGGGTGGTGTTCCGGGTGCCTGTTGCCGGCGGGCTTCGGCGGTAGCCTCGTCCTGCTTCGTTGCCATCATTTCACCAGGGGGCATACAGTAGGTGCAACAGGAAGTCATTTTCTTGATCGATCTGACTACTCCAGAAACAAAAATCCGACAGGAAGTGGTCATTTTGCAGGAACTCGACGCGACCGACCGCAGAATCCTCGCTGCGCTCGACGACGATCCCCGCGTTCCCATCATGGTCCTGGCCCAGAAGCTGCACCTCGCGCGGGGGACGGTCCAATCCCGCCTGGAACGCATGACAACCTCTGGCGCCCTGCGTGCCAACAGCAGCCGCGTCCTGCCATCCGCCCTGGGGCGTGGCGTGGCTGCGGCGGTCAGCGCAGAGCTCGACCAAAGCCACCTGAACGAGGCCATCGCGGCCTTGCGCGAAATCCCGGAAGTCCTGGAATGCCACGCACCCGCCGGCGATACCGACCTCATCATCAGGGTGGTGGCCAAGAGCCCCGACGACCTCTACCGGGTGTCGGAGGAAATCCGGCTGTGCCCCGGCATCGTCAGGACCTCCACCAGCATGTTCCTCCGTGAGGTGATTCCGTACCGGACAACGGGCCTGCTTCTGGAGTAGTTCTGCACATAGGGAAGTTGTCCCCATGTGCCATGCTCCGCAGGCGGCCTAGGATGGGGCCAGATCATCAGCACACAACAATGGGGGCGACGTGGCGGGTAACTTCTATGGCTCAGACGTCGCACAGCTGCGTCAGCTGGCCAAGGAACTGTCCCGCAATGCGGACAGCCTCACCACCTTGGGACAACAGTTGTCGGGGTCCATCACCAACAGTCCCTGGCGGGGGAACGACGGCGACCGGTTCCGTCACGAATGGAACAGCTCGCACTTGCGGGCCCTCCAGAGCGCGGCTTCCGGCATCAAGGCCGCTTCCCGGAGCCTGTTGAAGAACGCCGACGAACAGGCCGCCGCGAGCAATGGCGGGGCCGGCGGCTCCGGCTCCGGCGGCGCTGGCGGAACCGGCGGCTCCGGCGGAAACGGCCAGGAGCTCACGGATCTGCTGAACGGAATGACGCCCGAAGAGCGGGCACAGTACCTTCGAAGCGACGAATTCAAGAAGTGGGCGCTCGAACATCCGCAGGACGCCAAGGCCGCCATGGATGCCGCAGCCGACTCGGGCCTGATCGAGAAGAAATCGCCCGAGTACTCCCAGTTCCTCAGCGATTACTGGAACCAACAAGCCATGCGGGAGATGGGGATCGACCCGTCCACGTGGGACACCAGCAAGGGTACCGAGTACAACTGGGAAACCATCAAAAAGGTCTACGACTTCTACGGGCAGGCTTTCCTGTCCAACCCGGACCTTCAGTGGGCCGGCATGGCGAATATGATCGGCCCTTCCTTCGCCGGCGGGTTCAAGGACATGGCCATGCTCCGCGATCTGGCACAGCAGATCGCCGACAATCCGGCGTCGGACATCCCCATCCCGGTTCTCGACCAGATCGAGCAGCTTGCCGGCATGACCGACGCCGAGATCAAGTTCTACGAAACGTCCATGCTGGACATGAACAAAGAGATCTTCCTGGACCAGGCCCGGCAGCACGAGGCCTACATGAACGGTGGAATCGACGAAATCAACCGCCTCAGGGACTCCGGTGCGATCGACCCGGAAACTGCGAAAGCATGGGCCCAGATTGATTCCGGCGATCCCGCACAGATCAAGGAAGGCAACACGGCCCTGTTGTACCGGGAGCAGAACGAGATCATCGCCGACGATTACACTGACATGCGCAACCATCCGGGAGGGGAAGCCGTGACGTACATGGTCACCCTCGCCGGCGAGCCTTCGATTCCCGGCGCGAAAAGCTACCCGGAAGTCTTCCCCTACAAGTTCAGCGTGGAAAGCCCCGGCCCGGAGAACCTGCCCTTCACCAACTGGGACAACCCGACGCAGTTCCGGACGGACTTCACCACCGGCTTCCCGGACGGCAACATCGCCGACGCCGAGCAACGCTGGGCCCTCATCAAGCAGGACACCCTCCCCGCTTACCAGGACCTGCTGGCCAACAATCCCCAACAGGCCCGGGACATCATCGGTTCGGATTTCAACGACCGCGTTGAACAGTACAGGCCCACCAACAACATTCCGGGAATCATGGACCGCTTCCTGGACGGCTTCGATGCCGAGGTTCACCAATGACCCGGACCAAGTGGCTTTCGCGGCTGGCAATCGCCGTGGCGGCTGGCTTGGGAATCCTCACCACCACCGCATGCCAGTTATCCGTCCCCGCTTCTCCATCAACTTCCCAAGGGAGCACAGTGATTACCTCGGAATTCTCCACGCTTGATGCCGCAGGTGTCGACCGGATCAGGACCGACAAGCAAGCGCGCCTGGACATGAGCAGCGGCAGCCTGCAGAAATCGGCTGTGCGTGTATCCGAGGACAGCTACGGCCCGGAAATCAACACCCAGGACTCCGGGAAGATCAACCTGGCCATTGTCGGCCCCAGCGGAGAGATCACCGCACAAACGGACCGGATCCGGTTCAAGACCACCGATTCACGCCCTGATTTCACCGAGGTCACGTACTTCCTCACTGCAGCTTCCGCAGAGGAATTCAACGCCCTGATCCGCGAGGGAGTGGACAAGTACGGCATCGACGCCGACGACGCCGAACGCTGGATTTCCTCCACCAGCAAGGACCCTTCCGCCAAGAGCGACTACTCATTGACGTCGGGGACCAGCACCGGGCTGGAGGTCAATTACGACCTCCGCTTCGACGGCTCCAAAGACACCCAAGTCATCATCGTGCACGTGAGCCCGGCCAGCTGAACGGCCAGCTGAACGGCCTGCCGGCAGGCTAAACCGGCGGCCCGATGTTGGTCTTCAGGTTCTTCATGACCAACGTTGACGTCAGCCGCTCCACCGCTGGAAGGGCCGCAAGCTCGTCGTCGTAGAAACGCTGATAAGCGGGCAGGTCCGCGGCAATGACCTTCAACAGGTAATCGGGCGAACCAAACAGGCGCTGGGCCTCCACGATGTTGGGGCTGGCGGTGACCCTGGCCTCGAAGGCGGCCATCGTTCCCCGGTCCACTTGGCGCAAAGTCACGAAGACGATCGCTTCGAAACCAAGCCCCACGGCGGCGGGGTCGATGTCCGCGCGGTATCCGCGGATGACCCCTGTCGCTTCCAGGTCGCGGAGCCTTCGATGGCAAGGAGCGACGGTTAAACCGACTTTGGAAGCCAGCGCTGTGGCCGTCATCCGCCCATCCTCTTTGAGGTGGCGCAAAATACTTCTATCGATACCGTCAATCACGCAAATATCTTACCGAGAATCAGCTCTTCAGAGCTAAAAACGGGAACACTTATGGGCGCTTTTTACCTAGAGTTTTCGTACCAACTAACTCTGGAGAGATCGTGAACCCGCAGCTTTTCCTCGCCTTCGTCCTCGTGGCAGTCACCTTGGCCTGCACACCGGGAGTCGACTGGGCGTACTCGATTTCGGCGGGCCTGCGTCAGCGCAGCTTCGTTCCCGCCGTCGCCGGCCTCTGCAGCGGTTACGTGATCCACACGCTCCTGATGGCTGCCGGACTCGCTGCCCTCCTGGCCGGCGTTCCTGGGCTCCTCGGGTGGCTGACCATCGCCGGTGCGGCCTACCTGCTGTGGCTTGGCATCGGCACCATCCGCTCGTGGCGAGGCGCAAGCTTCAGTGCGGAAGACGGCGTCGTGAATTCCGGAAACCAGCTCCGCACGTTCTTCCAGGGCATGGGCACCAGCGGCATCAACCCCAAGGGGCTCCTGTTCTTCGTGGCCCTGGTGCCGCAGTTCGTCAGCCCGGATGCGGCGCTGCCCGTCCCGGTGCAGTCGGGCTTACTGGGGTTAACCTTCGTGATCCTTGCAGGAATGGTCTACACCGCCGTGGCCCTGACCTCCAGGAAGCTGCTGGCCTCCCGGCCCGGCGCCGCACGGGCCGTCACCCTGACCAGCGGGATCGTCATGATCGGGCTGGGGACGGTGCTGTTGTCGGAGCAGGTTCTTCCACTCGTGCTGCGCTTCCAGGCGTTCTAGGTGGCGAGCAGTTCGTCCAGGCGCTCGTACCCTTCCACCACTCCGTAGTTCATTCCGGTCGCCAAGGCCATGTCGCGCGCTTCAACCGTTGGGTAGACCTCGTGCGCCACGATCCGGGTGCGGCCGTCGATTTCCTCGAAGGTGGTGCTGCTAATGCCGACCTGGTTGGGGGCTCCATCGAATTCGAACGTCATGATGATCAGCTCATCCGCGTCCACTGTGTGGAAGATGCCGTGGAAGCCAAACATCTCGTCGCCATGTCCGCTTTCGTAGTGCCAACTACCGCCGGTGGTCGCGTCGTACTTGGTGACGTTCAGCTTGGCATCCCGAGGCCCCAGCCACTTGGCCAGGAGGTCCGGATCAACGTGGGCTTTGAAAACCGCACTGACGGGGGCGTCGAATTCCCGAACGGTATCGACGAAGGGGACGCCGTCGTCTGCGGTGATGGTGGTTTCGTTGCTCATTGCAGTTCCTCTTTCTTTGCTTGTTCCTGTGGGGAGGTGTGGGTGGCGAGCAGCTGGTCGAGCCGCCGGAAGCGGGACTCGGCGATCAGGCGGTACTGATCAATCCACGCCGTCAGGCGTTCCAGTGCTGCGGCGTCCAGGTGGACGGGCCTGCGCTGGGCATCCCGGGAGCGGGTCACCAGTCCTGCATGTTCCAGGACCTGGATGTGCTTGGAAACCGCCTGCTTGGAAATGGCGAACGGTTCCGCGAGCTCGTTGACAGTGGCATCTCCCCGGGAAAGCCGGGCAACGATGGCCCGCCGGACCGGATCCGCCAGCGCCATAAAGGCCTTGTCCAGGGCGTCTTGGCCTGGAGCATCCTGTGTCATTTACCAGCAAACCTTCCATAATCAACCAATCGCTTGATCAATCAATTGGTTGATTAAGAGAATACGCCTGCACCCCTTCGTGTGCAACGGTTTTTTACTCCCCGCCCAGCTGCCTGAAGTCGTTCTCCCACAAGCGCCGCATCTCGGCGTCCTTGCGGATAACCTCCACCGATTCAAGCTCCGCCGGCGGGGCAGCCCGTCGGGACCACGGCGTCAGCGTCCGGCGTCCCTGGTCCAACGCCAAGAGGGCCCTGTCAGTGAGGGCATCATTCTTCAATGCCAAGTTGGTTTTCCTGCGGCGAAGGACTTCCCTCAACGCCGCCTGGGCAGACTCAAAGTCGCCCCGCGCCCGCTGGGAACGCGCCCTGATCAGCAACAACGCGGCCGAGAGGTCATCCGTGTTCAGCAGTCCCTCCGTCCAGACCACCACATCGCGGTGGCGTTCCAAGGAGAACGCAGCCGTGCACCGCGCCAAGGCCGAAGGCAACGACGGCGGCAAAGCTGCCACAGCTTCGAGAGCGGCTTCGGTCATCCCCATTTCCCGCAGACAGTGGGCCAGTGCCAGGAACACGGACTCTTCGCTGAACAGCACCGGCACCTCGATGCGTTCGGCGACCTCAACCCGGGTGACCACCTGACCAAGGTACATGGCCGAGAACTGGCTGGCGTCGTCGTCGATCCTGGTTGTCAACCCTCGCTGCAGCAGTTCCGACGCCCGCAAGAACCCGCCGTGCTTATAGACAAGCAGGCCTGCCATGATGTGGCACAAGCCCGCCCAGCCCGGGTTCATCCGGGCGAACGCAAGGAGACGGTCCGGATCGGTGGAGGAGAACACAGCCTCATGCATGGCCTTCGCGGGCTTGGAGGACAGCATCTTCAGCCTGGGAACACTGCCCACGAGGGACAAGCGCGCGTGGTCTCGGCCGCTGAGGACACCGGAAAGGACTCCATTTACGCCGTCGGCGAGTCCGCGCACCGGCGTCCGTACGTACCCTTCCCGGAAGGGCGTCAGGTCCCGGACATCATGAAAAATCGTGTGCACCCGACCATTCGGCACTTGGCTCATGAATCCATGCTAACCGCCGCCTGAACTGCGCTCATCCCCCTGCTATCCAGAGCATTTCAGGAGTATTATGGCGGCGTCGGCAAGGTTTGGCGACACCCCTTGCCGCAGGTCGGCTCTCCAGGAGAAGAGCCGGATAACCGCGTGAAAGGGAGGACTGATGACCACCGCTTCGCACCCCGCCGAACACCACCACATGATGGGGTTGACACTTCGCAACACCGCCATGGGCGTTGGCATTGTATTTCTGCTGGTAGGCGTCCTGGGCTTTATCCCGGGAATCACCACCAATTACGGCGCCATGACCTTTGCGGGACATGAATCCGGCGCCATGCTGCTTGGAGTCTTCCAAGTGTCCATACTCCACAACATCGTTCACCTGCTGTTCGGCGCGGCCGGACTGGCCATGGCAAGGAACGACCGCATGGCCCGCCTGTTCCTCCTGGGCGGCGGCGCTGTGTACATCGTTCTTTGGATCTACGGCCTGGTCATCAACCAGGAAACGGGCGCCAACTTTGTCCCGTTCAACACGGCCGATAACTGGCTCCACCTGATCCTTGGCGTTGCCATGATCGGCCTTGGTGCATGGCTCGGCAGGGACGTCATGGACGAAACCAGCGCTACGCGAAGGAAGATGTAACCTTCGACGCCGCTTGGCAGAACAACGACGGCGGCCGCCCCCTTCCCGGGGACGGCCGCCGCTTTTTGCACCCCTCCACCCGCCTCCGCCGAGATGCCACTTAATGACAATGTTTGCGCGCCCGGATTGTCATCAACTGCCAACCCGACGGCGGATGGGCGCCTGCAGCGGCGGGCGCTACCGGGCCGCCGGCATGGGATGGACATCCGTGAACGTGTTTCCCGTGGAGTACTGGTCCAGGCGCCAGGGATTGGCGTTGTTCCGCACGCTCTGGAACGTCACGCCGTCAAACGCGGAGTCCCGCAGGCCTTTGATGTTGGCGGGGTTGACGTTCCGGAACACCACGTCCTGGAAAGTGAAGGCGCTGAGGGTGGCCGTTCCTTCGCCGAGGGACGGCCCTGCCTGGATATCGATCACCGGTTTGCTGTCGGATACAGCCATGCCGCAGGTGGGCGAGTTGTTGCCGTCCACGGAAATGTTCCGTATCACCACGTCCTTGAACGTGGCCGATTCAGCGGCGACATATCCGGACGGTGACTGGTTATAGCTGAGCGACATGATGAAAGCACTGCTGCCCATGCAGGCCATCGCGGTGTCGCGGAAGAGGAAGTCCCGGCCGCCTCCGGCCATGTCCGAGGTACTCTTCATCCGGAGGCCGCCGGTTTCAACTTTGTACATGACGTTGTCCTCAGCGAGGACCCGCTGCACCCAGGCTGCCGTGTTGGAACCGACAGCGACTCCCCCGTGGCCCATGCGCATGTAATTGTTGAAGATCCAGACGTTCTCGCTCGGCCTGCCCAGCGCCCCGTATTTGCCCTGCCCGGCCGCAAAGTTGACTTGGTCGTCTCCGGTGTCGAAGAAGTTGTTCACGACAATGCCGTTGTTTGCACCGCCGAACTCCAGACCGTCACCGTTGTTGGCGTTGAACGTGGTGTGCCGCATTCCGTTCACCGTGCTGTTTTCCGTGTCCAGGATCATCACACCGTGGAACGCGGGGTTGTCCGCTGTGACGCCCTCGATGTACAGGTTCTTCACTCCCATGAAGGTCATCAGGCTGGAGCGGTATTGGCCGTACAGTACGGAATCGTCCAGGGTTTCCGGCCTGTTGATCACCCCGGTGAGGGATTCCGGGCGCTCCTTGGCCCTGCGGAACTGGTCCGCCGCCAACAAGCCATCGTCCAGGACCTTGCCGGCGGAGCTTGCCGCGTATTGCGGAAGTTCGTTCCCCGCCTCATCCACTATCGACCCCTCGGCAGTGCGCTTCCACCCGTTTCCGTCCACCACGCCTTTACCGACGATGCGGACATTGCTGGCCGCAGCGCCAGGTTCGCGTCCCGCCGTCGAGCGGCCGTTGTCGTCCGGAAGGACATTAAGGAGCGACGGCGGCCGGCGGTAGTTCCGGTATTCGGCCTCGGCGGGGAGGGGCTCAGGTACCGGGTAGAGGTAATAGCCCTTCTCCAAGGGGTAGTCCTCCGCTTGGTCGGAGCCGAGCAGGCGTGCGCCCTCCTGGAGTTCCAGGGTCATGTCCGAGTGCAGGAAGAGCGCCCCCGTTTTGAAGGTTCCCGCAGGAACCACCACAGTGCAGCCCGGTGTTCGACAGGTATCGATGGCCTTCTGGATTGCCTTGGTGTTGAGGGTCTTTCCATCGCCCACAGCCTTGTACGCGGGATTGGTGATGGTGACTTGGTGCCGTTCGGGCGTGGTGGTGACGGTGATTGGCCCACTCGCCGGAGACTCGGTTCCGTCTTTCCTCACAGCGGCCACGCTGAACTGGTAGCTGGTGCGCGGCGACAAGCCGGTCACCGTGAAGTTGTGGGCCACAGTCCGGACGTGGAATCCATCCTTGTCGGCGGCCCGGAACGCGTCCACGTATTTCTGGGCGGGCGAAAAGATCCGCGCGTTCTCCTCCGCGGTTCCCAACGCACTGCCGTTCAAGTAGACGCGGTAGTCCACGACGTCGTCGTAAAGGTCCGGCTTGTTCCACACCAGCAGCGTCTTGTCACTACCGGTAGCCTGCGCAGGGACACAGAGGTTTTGTGGTGCCCTGCCGTTGCCTGAATCAAGGTGGATGCTGGAGGTGGAACATGCCGGGCTGTCCGTTTTGCCGGCTGGAGCCGCAGAGGCCGGCGGGCCTGCGGCCACAACACAGCCCAACCCCATCACTGCTGCCAGCGCGAGGCCTCCCAGGCTTTGGCGTATTTCCGGTTTTCTTCGGGTCGATCGCATGGATGATCCTTCCCGGGGCACAACGGCGTGCCCCAGTACTTGGAGGCTAAGGGCTCTCCGGGAATGTTTGGGAAACAGTAAGAAAACGTTTTCTCAGAACACCCTAGGAAGGTTTGGGGGCGGGGTCAAGCACTTGGTTGCGCGCCGAGATGCCATTTGATGACAATGTTCGCGCGGCAAAGTCAATTGGTGGGAGCAACGCTGGGGGTTAGGCCGCTTGTAGCAGCTGGTTTAGCCGGTTGGCTGGGGTCTCGAGGTTCAGTGTTGGTCTGGGGCGGCGGTTGAGTTTCGCTGCGACCAGGCGGATGTCCTCGGGGGTGTGCACTGAAAGGTCAGTGCCTTTCTCGAACCAGAACCGCAGGAGCCGGTTGGTGTTTTCGTTGGTGCCGCGCTGCCAGGGCGAGTGCGGGTCGCAGAAGTACATCGTCGTATCGAGAGCGGTCTGGATTTTTGCGTAGTCGGCCAGTTCGGTGCCGCGGTCCCAGGTGATCGACCGGCGCAGGTGATCCGGGAGGGAGGCCATCTCCCGGATCATCGCGGCGGCAACGGTTTCCGCGGTGTGGTCCCCTGGCAGGTGCAGCAGGATCGTGAACCGGGTTGAGCGTTCCACCAAGGTTCCGATCGCTGTCCCGTTGGCGCCGATGATGAGGTCACCTTCCCAATGCCCGGGCACTGCCCGGTCCTGGACCTCGGCGGGACGTTGGCTGATCTTGAAGGCCTCTTTATAGGGGCTGTTGGCGCGCCGGTCAGTGCCGTGGGGGATGCGTTGTTTGCGTTTCAGGCTGAGCTTTTCGGCCAGGTCCGCCCGCAGGTTCCCGCGGGTTTGGACGTAAAGGGCCTGGTAGATCGTCTCGTGGCTCACCTGCATAGTCTGATCGTCACCGAAGTAATACGCCAACATCGAGGAGATCAGCTTCGGACTCCACCCGTCATCCATCCAGACGCCGATCAGCCGGCACAAACCCTCGTCCTTGGCCAGCCTGAAGGGTTTGGGACGGCGCCTGTCCTGATGCGCTTTGGCGTGAGCGACCGAGGCGTAGTACTTCCCGTCCGCGCTCGTGTGGCGTTTGACCTCCCGCCAAACTACGGACTTATCCCGCCCGATCAATGCGCCGATCTTCGCGTAACTGAGGCCCATCCGCACACCCATCTGGATCATGCCTCGCTCTTCCAGACCCAACGCACGGCCAGGGCCCCCGACTGAAGGAGCAGGATCGGCAAGACCTCCGGTAGCACCCCGGTTCACGGTCATCATTAGGCCAGACTGAACCCACCAATTGTGCCCGGTAGCGTGCACCGCCCCGACACGCCGGGCAGCAGTACGAACAGGCATCCCCGCACACACCAAATCAAGAAACTCAGTACGCGCAGCCTTGGGGAACAACTTGACCATAAAACGCTCCATCAATCAGAGCGTTGCAACGACCCTATGACTTTGCCCGCGGCGGATTGTCATCAAATGTCACCTCGACGGCGGATGGGCTCCTACCGCGGGGAGCGGCCACCCAGGCGTGAGGTGACCTTGGCCGCCGCTGCGGCGCAGGCTTCGCCGAGGCTGCCCAGGGTGTCCTGTGAGACCCGGAATTTGGGGGCAGGAATCAAGACGGAGGCCACGATGTCGCCCCTGTGGTCGTAGACCGGCGAAGCAACCCCGACCTCTTCGATGGAGGTTTCGCCGAAGTTGGCGGCCCAGCCCCGTTTAGCGGCTTCTTCAAGCCGAGCCAGGTAACTTTCGACAGAAGCTTCGTCCAGGCCCGGCAGGGTGATGGAACCACTGCGCAGCAGGTTCCGCACCCTGTCCTTGTCTTCGTTGGCAAGGAACACCTGCACCGATGAACTCAATGCCTCGTTGTAGCGGGCTCCGAGCGGGGCCAGGTGTTTCACCTGGTGGCGGCTGGGGATCTGCTCCACGCACATGGACTCGACGCCGTTCCACACCATGAGGGCGCTCGTCTCGCCCGTGCGTTCGGTCAACTCCCGCAGTACGGGGTAGGCCACGCGTCGCTCTTCGAGTTCCGCCAGGAGGGGGCCCGCCATCGCGATCATCCCCAATCCCAAGCGGAACCTGCGCGAATCGACGTCGCGCTCTACCAGGTTTTCCTGCTCAAGCGTGGCCAGGATGCGAGACACCGTACTCTTGTGCAGGCCGATCCGGCCCGCGATTTCGGTGACCCCCAGGAGCGGCTCGTCTGCAGTAAAGCTCCTCAGCACCGCGATGGCGTTGACGATGACGGACGTGCTCTTGCTGTCGCCGTTACCGTTGTTGCCGTCAGGAGTTTCGCTGGTTTCCGTGGGAGTCATGGGTTCACTATATTTCGCCGCGGCGGTCCGGAAGTTCCGGACCGGGGCCGGCGGACGCCGTGCACTGCGCCCGCCGGCCGTTCCACCCTAGGCTCCGATGATGTTGTACTCGGGGCCGAACGGGAACTTGGTGATGTTCTCCGCACCGTCCTCGCCGACCACCAGGATGTCGTGTTCCCGGTATCCGCCGGCGCCCGGCTGGCCGTCCAGCACAGTGATCATGGGCTCCATCGAAACCACCATGCCGGGCTCGAGGACCGTGTCGATGTCCTCGCGCAGTTCAAGACCGGCTTCACGTCCGTAGTAGTGGCTGAGCACACCGAACGAGTGGCCGTAGCCGAAGGTCCGGTTCGCCAGGAGGCCGTGGCTGATGTAGATCTCGTTGAGCTCCGCAGCGATGTCCTTGCAGACAGCGCCCGGCTTGATGAGTTCCAGTCCGCGCTTGTGGACCTCAACGTTGATGTTCCACAGTTCCAGTGAGCGGGCATCCGGTTCGCCGTAGAACAGGGTGCGCTCCAGGGCGGTGTAGTAGCCGCTGGTCATCGGGAAGCAGTTCAGGGACAGGATGTCGTGTTCCTGGATCTTGCGGGTGGTGGCCCAGTTGTGGGCGCCGTCGGTGTTGATGCCCGACTGGAACCACACCCAGGTATCGCGGATTTCCGAGTCCGGGAAGGTCCGGGCAATCTCGTGGACCATGGCCTCGGTGCCGATCAGGGCTACCTCGTACTCCGTGATGCCTGCCGTGATCGCGTTGCGGATGGCTTCACCGCCCAGGTCACCGATGCGCGCGCCGTGTTTGATGACAGCGATCTCTTCGTCGGACTTGATCATGCGCTGGCGCATGGCCGCCTGCGCAACGTCCACCAGCGTCGCGCCGGAGAACGCGGCCTGGATCTTGTTCCGGTTGTCCAAGGGCAGCGAGTCATCCTCGACGCCGATGCGGCGCGGGTTGATGCCGCGGGTCCGCAGGACTTCCTGGATGGCATGAATGTAGTTGTCGCGGCGCCAGTCCGTGTACACGAGGTTGTCGCCGTAGCTGCGGCGCCAAGGCATACCGGCGTCGATATTGGCCGTAATGGTGACCGTGTCATCCTTGGTGACCACCATGCCGTAGGACCGGCCGAAGTAGGTGAAGAGGAAATCGGAGTAGTACTTGATGGAGTGGTAGCTGGTGAGGACGACGGCGTCGAGGTCCTTCTCGGCCATAATCCTGCGAAGGCCGGCGAGGCGGCGTTCGAACTCAGCGTCGGAGAAGGTCAGCGAAACCTTTCCGCCGTTGTGAAGGACCTTGGTGCGCTCGAGTTTTGCGACATCGTTGACGGACTCGTTTTCGGTGATGGTCATGGTGGTTCCTTTCAATGGGTTGGTTTGTCTAGTCCTGCTGCAGCGGCTTCTTTGACGTTTCGGCTGCGAAAAGGACTGCGATGAGGGAAACGAGGGCGGCGGCCACGAGGTACCAGCCGGGGGCCAGCTTGCTGTGGGTCATGCCGATCAGGAGTGTTGCCATGAACGGTGCGGTGCCGCCGAACAGGGCGTTGGAGAGGTTGAAGCTGACAGCAAAGCCGGTGTAGCGGACCTTCGTGGGGAAGAGTTCGGCGAGGAAACTGGGCAGGGTACCGTCGTTGAGGGTGAGCATCCCGCCCAGCAGGATCTGCACCAGCACGATCACCAGGAAGTTGCGGGTGTCCAGGAGCATGAAGGCCGGGACGGTCAGCAGGATGAAGAGGACTGACGCCGTCATGAGCATGCGCTTGCGGCCGAATTTGTCGGAGGCAATACCGGTCAGGAAGATGAAGCCGATGTAGCTGGCCAGGGCAATGGTGGTGGCCAGGAACGATTCCGTGGCTCCGAAGCCCAGCTCTTCCGACAGGTAGGTGGGCATGTAGCTGAGGATCACGTAGAAGCCGACGGCGTTGAGCAGCACCGCACCGGTGGCGATGATGAGCTGCTTCCGGTAGGTCCTGAACATGGCGAAGGCAGGTGCTTTGACTGCGGTGTCCTTCTCGGCCAGTTCACGGAATGCCGGCGTGTCCTCCAGCTTGGTCCGGATGTAACGACCAATCAGGCCCATGGGTGCCGCAAGCAGGAAGGGCAGGCGCCAGCCCCATTCGTTCAGCTGCTCTGTGGTGAGGATCGAACTCAGCAGGGCGGCCAGCAGGGATCCCAGCAGCAGTCCCGCTGCCGTACTTGCAGGCACGACGGCGGCATAGAGTCCGCGGCGATTGGCCGGTGCGTACTCCACCAGGAAGGCGGACGCGCCTGCATACTCGCCGGCGGCCGAGAAGCCTTGGACTACCCGGACCAGGAGGAGAAGGATGGGCGCCATGACGCCGATCGTGGCGTATCCCGGGATCAGGGCGATGCAGAAAGTCGCCACCGACATGAGGACGATCGAGAGGCTGAGTGCTTGCTTGCGGCCGAGCCTGTCTCCGATGTGGCCCCAAATGAAACCGCCGAGCGGCCTCACGAAGAAGCTGATGGCGAAGACTCCGAAGGTCGCGAGCAGGGCGGTTTGCCGGTCGGACTCAGGGAAGAAGACCGAGGAGATGATGCCGGCCAGATAACCGTAGACGGCGTAATCGAACCATTCGACAAAGTTGCCGATGAAGCTGGCGGTGACAACCCGCCGTCGGGTGTCTTTGCTGACTGTGTTCTTGCTGGCTGTGTTCTTGGGGCTGGGTGTGTGGTTGTGGCCGGAGGCGGGTGAGGTGCCTTGCTCGGATGCCACAGAGGATTCATTGCTCATGTGTCCACCAAAATCATTGGGGTTGCATTCAACGCAACGCTGTTGCACCAGAGTATGTGTGCTGTGGATCACGGTCAAGGGGTGATTTGCAAAATTTCGAGCGGCTTCCCTGGCGAAGTGCTGCGGAGAGTGAACGCCAGGTCGAATTTGCTACTTGTTGCACTGAGTGATTTTAAGTTGCACTGAGCGTTGAAGCTCGCCCAACCCTCCCTCACATCCCGCGCCCTTCAACCCAACGCTTCATCACACCCCACGCCCTTCACCCCAACGCTTCATCACACCCCGCGCCCTTCACCCCAACGCTTCATCACACCCCGCGCCCTTCACCCCAACGCTTCATCACACCCCGCGCCCTTCAACCAAACCCTCCCTCAGCCGCACAAGAGGGAAAGCCCGACGTCGGCACCCAGCCTGGGTGCCGACGTCGGGCCTCGCGACTCACGGACAAGCGGGCAGCATCAGACTCCCGGCGATTTGGGTCAAACCCAGATCACACCCAGCTCAAACACGCGGAACGTGAGCAAGCGTCGGAAAGGAAGCACGCGGAACGTAAGGAAGCGTCCACACCAAACACGCGGAACGCGAGCAAGCGTCCGCACCAAACACGCGGAACGCGAGCAAGCGTCCGCACCAAACACGCGGAACGTGAGCAAGCGTCCAGCTCAAGCACGTGGGATGTGGGGAAGCGACCAGCTCAATCACGCGGAACGTGAGCAAGCGTCCGCGCCAAGCACGCGGAACGTGAGCAAGCGTCCGCGCCAAGCACGCGGGATGTGGGTGAGGGTCAGAGGACCTTGCGGATGGTCTCTTCGAAGCTGACCACGTGATTCAGGGCCAGCTCGGCGGCGAGATTTTCGTCGCCGTCGGCGATGGCGGTGAGGAGGTCGGCGTGCTCGGAGATGTGGCCGGAGACGGAGGGCATCTTCTCGAGCATGTGGCACCAGATGCGGGTTGCGAGGTTGTCGTACCTGATGAGGACGTCCTCGAGGTGCGCATTGGCCGAGGCTTTGTAGATGAGCCGGTGGACCTGAATGTCGTAGCGCATGAGTTCGGTCGAGGAAGCATCCTGCCCCTCGAGGTCCCGGATGGCGGCAGCTACGGCGCGGAGTTCATCGCGCATTGCGGGGCTTGCCATGCGTGCGGCCTTGCGGGATGCCAGGGGCTCCAGGAGTTCGCGTATTTCGGAGACTTCAGCGAGTTGGGTGATGTCCACTCCGGTGGCGAACGTTCCGCGCCGAGGGTAGGAAACCACAAGGTGGTCGCTCTCCAGGCGCTTGATGGCCTCACGGACGGGGGTGCGGCCGATGCCGAGTTCGGCCGCGATCTGGCCGTCATTGATGGGATCGCCAGGCTTGATGTCCAGCATGATGAGCCTGTCACGCAGCAGCAGGTAGGCGTTCTCCGCGAGGGACGTACCCTGCGGAGCTGATTCCAGTGCTTCCAAAGCTGTGGTCATGGCTCTCTCCCGTTGTCGCAATCCCAGTCTGTCGGACGAGTTGCCGCAGACCTGTTGACGACCATGTGATCTTCAACATACTATGGCAACAGTTCTAATATATCAGTTGCCCAACAGTCGGCCACTAGACAATCGTCAAAGGAGAACACCATGGTTGAACCCCTGATCCGCCCGCTCGCACAGGCGGACCCGGAGGTTGATCAGGCGATCGCCCAGGAACTCATCCGCCAGCAGTCCACGCTGGAAATGATCGCCTCTGAAAACTTCGCCCCTACGGCTGTCATGGAAGCCCAGGGCTCAGTGCTGACCAACAAGTACGCCGAAGGCTACCCGGGCAAGCGCTACTACGGCGGCTGCGAACACGTTGATGTGATCGAACAGCTTGCCATCGACCGCCTGAAGTCCCTCTTTGGCGCCGGATTCGCCAATGTCCAGCCGCACTCCGGCGCGCAGGCCAACGCTTCGGCAATGCACGCCCTGATCAACGCAGGCGACACCATCATGGGCCTGAACCTCGCCCACGGCGGCCACCTGACCCACGGCATGCGCATCAACTTCTCCGGCAAGCTCTACAACGTGGTCCCGTACGGCGTCCGCGAGGACACCCACACCATCGACATGGCAGAGGTTGAGCGCCTCGCGCTTGAGAACAAGCCCCAGCTCATCGTCGCCGGCTGGTCCGCCTACTCCCGCCACGTAGACTTCGCCGAGTTCCGCCGCATAGCGGACCTGGTGGGCGCGTACCTCATGGTGGACATGGCCCACTTCGCCGGCCTGGTGGCAGCCGGGCTCCACCCGAGCCCCGTGCCGCACGCGCACATCGTCACCAGCACTACGCACAAGACCCTCGGCGGCCCGCGCGGCGGCGTGATCCTGACCAACGACGCCGACATCGCCAAGAAGGTCAACTCGGCTGTCTTCCCGGGCCAGCAGGGCGGCCCGCTGGAACACGTCATCGCCGCCAAGGCTGTGGCCTTCAAGATGGCTGCGGAACCGGAATTCCAGGAGCGCCAGGCCCGCGTGCTGGAAGGCTCCAAGATCCTGGCCCAGCGCCTCCTCCAGGACGACGTCGCCGCGGCCGGTATCTCCGTCGTCAGCGGCGGAACCGATGTTCACCTGGTCCTCGCCGACCTCCGCAACTCCGAACTCAACGGACAGCAGGCCGAGGACACCCTCCACCGGATCGGCATCACGGTCAACCGCAACGCCGTCCCGTTCGACCCCCGCCCGCCGATGGTCTCCTCCGGACTCCGCATCGGCACCCCGGCACTCGCGGCCCGCGGCTTCGGAGCCGAAGAATTCACGGAGGTCTCGGACATTATTGCGACGGCGTTGATCGCCGCAGCGGCCGCAGGCACTTTGGACGACGCGACCGCCGTCGAACTGCGCAACCGCGTGACCGCACTGGCAGACAAGCTGCCCCTCTACCCCAACCTTTCCACGGCCGGAAACGGCGCCGGAACCGAAGCAGAACTGATTGGAGCAGCCCAGTGAGTGCAGACCACCTCCCCGAGCACCCGGACTTCCTCTGGCGCAACCCGGATCCGAAGAAGAGCTACGACGCCGTGATCGTAGGCGGCGGTGGACACGGCTTGGCCACCGCGTACTTCCTGGCCAAGAACCACGGCATGACCAACATCGCCATCCTGGAAAAGGGCTGGCTGGCCGGTGGCAACATGGCCCGCAACACCACGATCATCCGTTCCAACTACCTCTGGGACGAGAGCGCTGCCATCTACGAGCACGCCCTCAAGCTCTGGGAAATCCTGCCCGAAGAGCTGGAGTACGACTTCCTGTTCAGCCAGCGCGGCGTCATGAACCTCGCCCACACTTTGGGCGATGTCCGCGAGAGCATGCGCCGCGTGGGTGCCAACCGGCTCAACGGCGTGGACGCCGAGTGGCTTGAACCGGACCAGGTCAAGGAACTCTGCCCCATCCTTAACACCAGCGACAACATCCGCTACCCGGTCATGGGCGCCACGTACCAGCCGCGTGCAGGCATCGCGAAGCACGACCACGTCGCCTGGGCCTTCGCCCGGAAGTGCGATGAACTCGGTGTGGACATCATCCAGAACTGCGAGGTCACCGGCTTCATCAAGGACGGCAACAAGGTCACCGGTGTCCAGACCACGCGCGGCACCATCAACACCGAAAAGGTGGGCCTCTGCGCTGCCGGCCACAGCTCCGTGCTGGCCGAAATGGCCGGTTTCCGCCTGCCGATCCAGTCGCACCCGTTGCAGGCTCTGGTATCGGAACTGCACGAGCCTGTCCACCCCACGGTGGTCATGTCCAACCACGTCCACGTCTACGTCTCCCAGGCCCACAAGGGCGAACTGGTGATGGGCGCCGGCGTCGACTCCTACAACGGCTACGGCCAGCGCGGCTCGTTCCACGTGATCGAGGAGCAGATGGCAGCAGCTGTTGAGCTCTTCCCGATCTTCGCCCGGGCCCATGTGCTCCGCACCTGGGGCGGAATTGTGGACACCACACTGGATGCTTCGCCGATCGTCGGGCTCACCCCGGTAGAGAACATGTTCGTCAACTGTGGCTGGGGAACCGGTGGCTTCAAGGGAACCCCTGCTGCCGGCCTGACTTTCGCCCACACCATCGCCACGGGTGCTCCGCACCAGCTGAACAAGCCTTTCGCGCTGGAACGCTTCGAGACCGGTGCACTCATCGACGAACACGGCGCAGCAGCCGTGGCCCACTAGCCAGGACAGGACAGGAAAGACATGCTCCTCATTTCATGCCCCAACTGCGGGCCACGCGATGAAACCGAATTCCATTACGGCGGCCAGGCGCACATCGCCTACCCCGAAAACCCGAACGACCTCAGCGACCGCGAATGGGCCGAGTACCTGTTCTACCGCGAGAACACCAAGGGCACTTTCGCTGAACGCTGGGTGCACAGCACGGGCTGCCGGCAGTGGTTCAACATGCTCCGCGACACCGTGAGCTACGAAATCCACTCCATCTACGCAATGGGCCAACCCCGACCCGACATCACCGCGTCGAGCCCCAAGGCCGCACCGGAGAAGCCAGGCGAATTCACCCAGAGCGGCGCTTACGGCCAGGCCGGCGAACCAGGCCTCGCCCCCGGCACAACCACCGCCCCCACCACCTCGGAAGGAGTCTGAAAGTGACCAGCAAGAACGCACGCCTCGCCACCGGCGGACGCATCGATCGCAGCATCGCTTGGCGCTTCACCGTGGACGGCCGGGAATTCACCGGCCACCCGGGTGACACCATCGCCTCCGCGCTGCTGGCCAACGGCCACATCAATGCAGGCAACTCCCTTTACGAGGACCGCCCCCGCGGCATCATGGCCGCCGGCGTGGAAGAGTCCAACGCCCTGGTGAAGATCGCTCCGCGCTTCCCCGGCCACGTTGCCGAATCCATGCTCCCTGCCACCGCGGTTTCGCTGGTGGACGGCATGAGCATCGAACTCCTTTCCGGCCTGGGCAAACTTGACCCCAACGAGGACAAGGCCGAGTACGACAAGAAGTACGTCCACACGGATGTCCTGGTGGTCGGCGGCGGTATCGCCGGATTGGCAGCAGCCCGCGAGGCTGTCCGCACCGGCGCCCGCGTCATCCTGATCGACGACCAGCCCGAACTCGGCGGCTCGCTGCTCTCCGGTTCCACCACGCCAGAGCTTGCCGAGCAGATCGAAGGCAAGCCGGCCCTCGAATGGGTTGCCGATGTTGAAGCTGAACTGGTTTCGGCAGCAGAGTGCACGGTGCTGAACCGCACCACCGCCTTCGGCTCCTACGACTCCAACTACTTCATCGCGGCCCAGAACCGCACGGACCACCTGAGCGTCCCGGCCGCATCAGGCGTCTCCCGCCAGCGTATTTGGCACATCCGTGCCAAGCAGGTTGTCCTGGCCCCCGGTGCCCACGAGCGTCCGTTGGTCTTCGAGAACAACGACCGTCCCGGCATCATGCTCGCCTCTGCTGCCCGCACCTACCTGAACCGCTACGCAGTGACCGCCGGTTCGCGCGCCGTCATCAGCACCACCAACGACTCCGCTTACGCACTCGCCGCGGACCTGAAGGCAGCAGGCGTGGCGGTTGCCGCCGTCGTCGACGCCCGTCCGCAGATCAGCGCGAAAGCAGCCGCCGCCGTCGAGTCCGGTATCCGGGTCCTCATCGGCAGTGCCGTGGCCGACACGTCCGCGGATGAGAACGGCCGCCTGAACGGCGTCACCGTCCGGAGCATCAACGACGACGGCGAACTCACCTCGGGCGTCGAACAGCTGGCTGCCGATCTGCTCGCCGTTTCCGGTGGCTGGAGCCCGGTGGTCCACCTCCACAGCCAGCGCCAGGGCAAGCTGCGCTGGGACGACGAACTTGCCGCCTTCATCCCCGCAGCCCCGGTCCGTGACCAGCAGGTTGTCGGCGCAGGACGTGGCAGCTACGAATTGCAGGATTGCCTGGCTGAAGGAATCTCGGCCGGAGCAGCAGCATCCATTGCCGCCGGTTTCGAATCCGCAACCACCCCGGTGGAACTGCAGGCCCCTGTGGCAAGCGCACCGAGCCGCCAGCTGTGGCTGGTTCCCGGCCAGTCCGGTGAGCCCGGCGAATGGCACCACCACTTCGTCGATTTCCAGCGCGACCAGTCCGTGGCGGACGTCCTCCGCTCCACCGGTGCCGGCATGCGGTCCGTGGAGCACGTGAAGCGGTACACGTCCATCAGCACCGCCAACGATCAGGGCAAGACCTCCGGCGTCAACGCAATCGGCGTCATCGCCGCCGCGTTGAAGTTCGGCGGCGCGGAGAGCGTTCCGGGAGTCGGCGAAATCGGCACCACCGCCTACCGTGCGCCCTTCACGCCCGTGGCTTTCGCAGCCCTGGCCGGACGCCAGCGCGGCGAGCTCTTCGACCCCGCCCGGGTCACGTCCATCCACCCCTGGCACGTTGCCCAGGGTGCCCTGTTCGAAGACGTTGGACAGTGGAAACGCCCCTGGTACTACCCGCAGGGCAGTGAAGACATGAATACGGCAGTCCTGCGCGAATGCGCGGCGGTCCGCGATTCCGTGGGTTTCATGGACGCCACCACGCTGGGCAAGATCGAGATCCGCGGCAAGGACGCGGGCGAATTCCTGAACCGCGTCTACACCAACGCGTTCAAGAAGCTGGCCCCGGGTTCGGCCCGCTACGGCGTCATGTGCACCCTCGACGGCATGATCTTCGATGACGGCGTGACCCTCCGCCTGGACGATGACCGCTACTTCATGACCACCACCACGGGCGGCGCAGCGAAGGTCCTCGACTGGCTGGAGGAATGGCACCAGACTGAATGGCCGGACCTTGACGTTGTTTTCACCTCCGTCACGGAGCAGTGGAGCACCATCGCCGTCGTCGGCCCGAAGTCCCGCGCCGTGCTCGCCAAGGTTGCACCGCAGCTGGCCGCGGATGGCGGCCTCGATGCTGAGGCCTTCCCGTTCATGACCTTCCGCGAGACCACGCTGGCCTCGGGAGTGCAGGCACGCGTTTGCCGCATCTCCTTCTCCGGCGAACTGGCCTACGAAATCAACGTGCCCTCCTGGTACGGACTCAACACCTGGGAAGCAGTCGCTGCCGCAGGTGCAGAGTTCAACATCACCCCGTACGGCACCGAAACCATGCACGTGCTCCGCGCCGAGAAGGGCTACCCGATCGTCGGGCAGGACACCGACGGCACGGTCACCCCGCAGGACGCCGGCATGGACTGGATCGTTTCCAAAGCCAAGGACTTCATCGGCAAGCGTTCCTACCTCCGGGAAGACGCCAGCCGCGAGGACCGCAAGCACCTGGTGAGCGTCCTCCCTGTGGACCACGCGCTGCGGTTGCCCGAAGGCACGCAGCTGGTGGAGAAGGGCATCCCGGTCAACCCGGCAAACGGACCTGTCCCCATGGAGGGCTTCGTAACTTCCAGCTACCACAGCGCCGCCCTGGGCCGCTCCTTCGCCCTGGCGCTCATCCAGAACGGCCGCAACCGCATCGGCGAGACCCTCGTGGCCTCGCTGGGAGACCAATTGGTGGACGTGGTTGTTGGCGAAACCGTACTTTTCGATGCTGAAGGGACCCGCAAAGATGGCTGAAACAGCAACACCATCAGAAACCGTCAACCGCGTACGGGGCGCCCGCCGCAGCCCCGCCGAGCACTTGGCTGACGCCTTCACCTCCGGCTCCGTGCCGGGCACGGTGACGCTCACCGAAATCCCGTACCAGGCCATGGTGGGGATCCGGGTTGACCGGACGTCCGACGCCGGTGCCCGCGTTGCGTCCGTGACCGGCGGCTTGCCTGCCGCTTGCGGTGAGGTGACGGGCGCTGCTGTTGCGGACAAGGGCTCCGTCAACACCTTGTGGCTCGGGCCCACCGAGTTCCTGGTGGTCGCACCGGAAGAAACCCACGACTCCCTCGGCGGTTCCCTGGTCAGCGACCTGACCACGGCCCTGGGAAGCGACGCCGGCCAGGTAGTGGATCTGTCCGCCAACCGCACCACGTTTGAGCTCACCGGCAGCCATGCCCGCGCAGTGCTGGAGAAGACGTGCTCGCTGGACCTGCACCCCCGGGTGTTCAAGGCCGGCACGGCTGTCTCCACCGAACTTGCCCACATCCCGGTGATGCTCTGGAAGACCTCGGATGAGAGCTACCGGATCTTTCCCCGGGCGTCCTTTGCCGATTTCCTGGGACGTTGGCTCCTGGACGCCATGCGTGAATACGCCTCTCCTGAGGTCCCGTAATGGCACTGAGTGTGCTTGATCTGTTTTCTGTGGGCATCGGGCCGTCATCGTCACACACGGTGGGCCCGATGCGTGCGGCGAAGCAGTTCACGGATGGTCTTGAATCATCCGGCCAGCTCCCGGCCACGGTGCGCGTCCAAGCTGAGCTTTTCGGCTCCCTGGGCGCCACCGGCCGGGGCCACGGTTCCGACAAGGCCGTGGTGCTTGGACTGCAAGGCCACTCCCCCGAAACTGTGGACACTGCCACGGCTGACGACCAGGTTGCCGCCGCCGCGCTCGACGCCGAACTGCGCCTGGGCGGGAACCACCGGGTGGATTTCAACTGGGACGAGGACGTGGTCCTGCACCGCCGTAAGTCGCTTCCGGCCCACCCCAACGGCATGACGTTCCGCGCACTGGACCACACCGGGGCAGTGTTGCGGGAGCGCAGCTACTACTCCATCGGCGGCGGCTTCGTGGTGGACGGGGACGCCTCCGGGGCCGACAAAGTCGTAGCGGACGACACCGTGCTTCCGTACCCCTTCACCACCGCTGATGAACTGCTGGCCATTTGCGTGCGCGAAGGCAAGTCCATCTCCGACATCATGCTGGCCAACGAGCTCGTGTGGCGCTCAGAGGAAGAACTCCGCGAAAAGCTGCTGGGAATCTGGGCCGTCATGCAGGAATGCGTGGACAACGGCTGCTCCGCCGAGGGCATCCTGCCTGGAGGCTTGAAGGTCAGGCGACGGGCGCCGTCGTTGTTCAAGACGCTCGCGGCCACCGACGCCGCAAACAAGGCCGACGGGGCTGCATCCAATCCCTCGGACCCCCTCCTCGCCATGGAATGGGTGAACCTGTTCGCTCTGGCCGTGAATGAGGAGAACGCCGCGGGCGGCAGGATTGTCACCGCCCCCACCAACGGTGCGGCCGGTATTGTGCCTGCGGTGCTGCACTATTACACAAAGTTTGTTCCGGGAGCGAACGACGACGGTGTCGTGCGCTTCCTGCTCGCGGCGGCCGCCGTCGGGATCCTGTTCAAAATAAACGCATCCATTTCCGGCGCCGAAGTGGGCTGCCAAGGCGAGGTGGGTTCTGCCTGCTCCATGGCTGCTGCCGGGCTCTGCGAAGTCCTCGGCGGAACGCCTGAGCAGGTTGAAAACGCCGCTGAAGTGGGCATTGAGCACAACCTGGGCCTCACCTGCGACCCCGTGGGCGGACTGGTGCAGATCCCCTGCATCGAACGCAACGCGATTGCCAGCGTCAAGGCAATCAACGCCGCCCGCCTTGCCCTGCATGGCGACGGCAGCCACAAGGTATCGCTGGACAAGGCCATTAAGACCATGCGCGAGACAGGCGCGGACATGAAATCCAAGTACAAAGAGACCTCCCGTGGAGGCCTCGCCGTCAACGTAGTGGAGTGCTGACCATGACTGCCATCCAAACCGAAACCGCCGCTGTTTCTTCCGAGACCACCGTTGAACACGTCCTCACCTTGGACTGCCCCGAAGGACCCGGGATCGTCCACGCGGTATCAAGCTTCCTGCTGGAAAATGGCTGCGACATCATCGACAACAAGCAGTTCGGTGATCGCGCCGAGGGCCACTTCTTCATGCGGGTGCACTTCGCATCCTCCGGAGACGAGTCCACGCTGGACACCCTGCGTACCGCTTTCTGCCCGGTGGGAGAAAAATACTCCATGAACTGGCAGCTTGAGCGCCAGGGTTCCAAGCGCCGGGTTTTGATCATGGTCTCCAAATTCGGGCACTGCCTGAACGACCTCCTGTTCAGGGCGCGGATCGGTGAGCTGCCCATCGACGTGGTGGGCGTTGTTTCAAACCACACCGACCACCAGGGTCTGGCCGAGTGGCACGGGATCCCGTTCTTCCACGTACCCGTCACCGCTGCCACCAAGCCCGCTGCCGAGGGGCGCCTGCTGGAAATCATTGACGAACTCGACGTGGAACTCATTGTGCTGGCCCGCTACATGCAGGTCCTCAGCGACGACCTCGCCCGGAAGCTCGACGGCCGGGCGATCAACATCCACCACTCGTTCCTGCCGAGCTTCAAGGGCGCCAAGCCCTACCACCAGGCATACGCGCGCGGCGTGAAAACTGTTGGTGCCACCGCCCATTACGTGAACGGCGAGCTGGATGAAGGACCCATCATCGCCCAGCAGGTAGTGGAGGTGGACCACACGTTCGGGCCGGACGATCTCGTAGCCGCCGGTCGGGACACCGAATGCAAGGCCCTCAGCAACGCCGTTCGTTGGCACTGCGAAGGGCGGATCATCCTCAATGGGAACAGGACGATTGTGTTGAAGTAAGCCTTGCTGCGCCGAGATCGCGGGTCCGCTGCACGTTCGCCGTTCCGCAACGGCGAAGTGGTCAGTGGACCCGCGAATTGGTGTTTAAGGAGCTACAGCCGCTCCAACCGGGTAGCCAAATGCAACGCTGCAAGCCGCCCCGATCCCCGGGGATCTCCTCCGCACAGCTCAAAGATCCGCTGAAGACGGTGGTGCAAGGACTGCCGCTCCAGGTGCAATTCCCGGGCGGCCTGGGCCGTGTTGCAGCCCGTATCCAACCAGACAGCCAAGGTCCGCATCAGTTCGGACTTCTTCAGGCGGTCATGCTCGACGACGGCACCCAACTGCCGCTGCACAAACCCCTCGCGGGTGGCCGGGTCCAGGGATTCGCCAGCCAGGAGTTCAACGGCGAGGGTGTCTGCATCCACCACTCCGCGTCCAGTCGTATCGAGGTCGAAGGCTCTCCGTGCTTCAGCCAATGACCACGGCGCTTCGGAAATACCCCTGCCCGTCGGGCCCACAGCCACCACGGACCCTGATGGCACGTCGAGTGCCCGCAGCGCTTCCAGCAACACCTGCCGGGTGGCACTCCCGCCCAGGGAGGCGAGCGCGATCAGCTCCGCGTTATTGGCGTAGCTCGCACTGTGCGGGACGCAGCCGCGGAGCAGCGCGTCAACGGCCGGACGCAGATGTCCCGCGCTGGTGGATCGAATCACGACGGCGGCCACTGCACCATCCACGGGGAAGCCTGACGCCGGTCCAAGCTGTTGCAGCTGCCACTCCTGGCTTCCGGAATTGATGGCCCGCATGAGCTCGATGCCTGCCAGTTCCTTCAATCCCGGAGGCATGCGCTGCAGCAGCGCCAGGCCAAGGATGTCCACGGACCGTTCGCCGGCCACGCGCGCGAGGCCGGCATCGCCGCCGTCGGGCATTTTCACCTCGAGCCGAGCGGCAAGGACGCCCCGCACCGGCACGTCCACCACGGTGACGCTGCCGTCGTCGTCGGACGAAAAGGTGCCGCCGGCCGCCCCGAGCGTGAGGCCCGACGGCGAGACCAGCCTGGCGCTGGCGCCTGTCCTTTCGGCCAACACAGCGAGGAGTTGATCGAGTCCGCCGCCGTGGGCAAGTTCGGCGGCCATGGCATGGCTTGCCTGGTCACCGCGCTGGAGGTGCTCTACGGATTCACTCACCAGCAGCGAATTTATTTCCTGCATCACGCCGACGAACGGGACTACCTGACGGAGCTCGATGACTGGCAATCCGGCAGCCTCGGCGACCTCCAACATGGCCGCAGGCACTTCGGGCAGGGCCGGACCCGTCTCGAGGGCCAGTGCAGCGACTCCCCGGGCCGCGAGGTCGCGGACATAGTCAGCCTGCCGTTCTGCCGTCACGCCGGCGAGCGCCTGCCCACCGCTGAGGAGCAGTTCGCCGCCGCTGAGGAGCGGAGCGATGTCCAGGACCTCGCTGGAGTGCACCCATCGGACAGGCCGGGACAGCGCCTCCGGCACGTCATTGAGCAGATTCGGTTCGGCAGATCTGAGGCTTTGGTACTCCAGAGCCGCGCCCAGCAGAATCGGCATGACACTCCGTACGGTTTGGGGTGATTTGTTTAGACACATCGTATCTTGTTGCCGTGATATGGCGCACATACGCTGAAAGGGTCCCTTTCACACACGGAGGCTCTCCCTATGCAAGACAACCTCTCCCCTTCGCCTTCACCTTCAGCGCAGTCTGGGCCAGCAACGGCGCCGGCCCATGACAGCGAAGCCTGGCTCCAACCCATCCCCGAATCAGACCGCACCCGCAAGGTTTCCGGACAGTTCTGGATCTGGGCCGGCGCCAACCTTGCCCCTATCAACTGGGTGCTGGGTGCACTGGGCATCCATCTGGGCCTCGGCTTCGCAGACACCGTGATAGTCCTGGTCCTGGGAAACCTGATCGGCATGCTCTTATTCGGATGCTTCGTCCTCCTTGGACAAAAGACCGGCGCCACAGGAATGGTTCTGGCCCGGGCGGCTTTTGGCCGCCGTGGCAACTACCTGCCGGCAGCGATCCAGGCACTTCTGGTCATCGGGTGGTGCGCCGTCAACACCTGGATCATCCTGGACCTGGTCATGGCGCTCTTCGGAACCCTCGGCTGGGTGGATCCCAACGCACAGAACTACGCTTGGAAGATCGGCGTCGCCACGGCCATCATGGCCGCGCAGGTCGCCATCGCCTGGTTCGGCTACAAAGCCATCGCGGCCTTTGAGAAGTGGACGGTTCCGCCCACCATCATCATCCTGGCCGTGATGTCCGCCGTGGCCTGGTTCGGCATGAAGATCGACTGGGGCTACGCAGGACCGGCCGGCAACATCCTCGAAGGCTCAGAGCGGATCGCCGCCATGAGCGCAGTCATGACCGCCATCGGTATCGGCTGGGGCATCACCTGGTTCACCTACGCCGCCGACTACTCCCGCTTCGTCAGCACCTCGGTTCCCAAGCGCAAGCTCTACCTGGCCTCGGTCCTCGGCCAGTTCATCCCCGTCGTCTGGCTGGGCATCCTCGGCGCAAGCTTGGCCACCAACAGCGGCGAGATCGATCCCGGCAAGCTGATTGTCCAAAACTTCGGAGTCCTTGCCCTCCCCGTACTGCTCATGGTGCTGCACGGCCCCATCGCTACCAACATCCTGAACATCTACACCTTCTCCGTTGCCACCCAGGCCTTGGACATCAACATCAGCCGCCGCAAGCTGAACTTGTTCGTGGGCGTCTTCTCGCTCATCGCCGTCGTGTTCTTCATCTTCCAGGAGGACTTCGCAGCAGTGCTCGACGCCTGGCTGATCGGCCTGGTCGCCTGGGTTGCCGCTTGGGGCGGAGTCATGCTGGTGCACTACTTCTGGCTTGAGAAGCGCTGGCCGGCGAAGGTGGATCGGCTCTTCGACGGCGTCGGCACCCACCGGCTTCCCGTCATCAACTGGGCCGGAATCGTATCCCTCCTGGTGGGCATCTTCTCCACGTGGCTGTTCATGTACGGCCTGGTTCCCGCCATGCAGGGCCCCATCGCCGTCGCCTTGGGCGGTTGGGACCTTTCGTGGCTGGCCGGCGGGCTCACCAGCGCCGCTGCCTACGCGATCCTGGGCCCCCGCGCACACAAAAAGTACCTCCTCGCGGACTCGAACCACGTATCAGTGACACAGCCAGCCGCACCTTCAGTTCCCGAAAGGACCACAGCATGAACCAGACCGCCTTCGCTGATGCGCTCCACCCGATCATGTGGCCCGAGGGCTTCCAGGCCGCGGCGTCCTTCACCTTCGACGTCGATGCCGAGTCCTGCACCATCGCCCATGACCCCTCCAGCACGCGGCGCATGTCCCTCATGAGCCACCAGTCTTATGGGCCAAAGATAGCTGTTCCCCGATTGCTGCAGATCCTGGATCGACAGGACATCCAAGGTACGTTCTTCATCCCGGGGTTCACGGCAGAGAGCTACCCTGACGTGGTGCGCAGGATCGCTGATGCCGGGCACGAAATCGCCCATCACGGCTATCTGCACGAACCAATGCAGGGCATTGATGCCGCCACCGAAGCCAGCTACCTGGATCGCGGCCTCGAGGCACTCGCCAACGTGGCCGGCATCCGTCCGGTGGGCTACCGGGCACCTTGGTGGGAGTTGAACTGGCAATCACCGGCCCTGCTCGCGGACCGTGGCTTCCTCTACGATTCAAGCCTGCTCGACGGCGACGCCCCCTACCGGATGGCCGTCGCCGAGGACGACCCGCGGGACATCGTGGAAATCCCCGTGGATTGGGCACTGGACGACTGGGAGCAATACGGTTTCTACCCTGGAGTCACAGGCAGTGGCGTCATTGAGAGCCCGGCCAAGGCACTTGAGATGTGGACCTTGGAGGCCGAGGCCCACCACTCCCAGGGCAGCTGCTTCGTCCTCACCAATCACCCGTTCATCTCCGGCCGGCCATCCCGCGCCGTGGCCTTGGAACGGCTGATCGAACGGGTCAAGGGCCTGGACGGCATGTGGGTCACCACCTTGGCCGAGATTGCCCGGCACACCAAGGACACAATCCGGGAAGTCCACTCGCACGCCCGGATCGATATCCCACTGTTCCCGGGCGCGGGAGCAACGTTCCGTCCGGCGGAAATCAAGGTGCCCACCGGAGTGCCCACCGGAGCGCCCACCGGGGCGCCCACCGGAGCGCCCGCCCTCCGCTAAAAACATCGCCGAGTTGGCAAAAGATGACGATGTTGAAGCGGCGGTTTCAGCTTGCTAGTGCAACACCATCGATTAGTTTGGTCAGTCTTTCAGTTGGGGTGTCCCATTGGAGTGTTTGACGCGGTCGGATGTTGAGCAGGTGCTGGGTGTGGGCGAGTTCTTCGTCGCTGACCTGGTTGAAGTTCGTGCCTTTGGGGTGGATATCGCGGACCAGTCCGTTGGTGTTCTCGTTCGTGCCGCGTTGCCAGGGTGAGTGCGGGTCACAGAAGAACAGCTGGCAGCCGGTCGCTACTGTGAACTTGGCGTGTTGAGCCATTTCCGTGCCTTGGTCCCAGGTGATCGTTTTAAGGATCGCCTGGGGCAGGGTGTGGATCATTTTCTGCATGACCTCGATGACCGTCGCGCTGTCCCTGGCTCCCGGCAGCCGGCCCAGCAAAGTGAACCGTGAGGAGCGCTCGACCAAGGTGACGATCCCGGAGTTACCGGGACCCACGACCAAATCACCTTCCCAATGGCCGGGCACGGCCCGGTCCTGGACTTCGGCGGGCCGGTCGCTCAGCCGGGCCCCTTCAAGCCAGGGCCTTACGTTCCTGGCAGGCAGCTTTGATTGGGGCTTACGACCGGTCCGGCCCGAACGTAGGGCCTTCTCCACGGCAAGTTCATGCCGCAAGGCACCCCGGCCCTGCACGTAAAGGGCTTGGTAAATTGACTCGTGGGACACGTGCATCTCCGGCTGCTCGGGGAACGTCTTCTTCAGGTCCGCAGCGCTCTGTTGAGGTGAGAAACGCTGGTTCAAGCGTGCCACGACCTCCTTCCACACCGCCGTTCCCGCAGAGAGCTTCACGGGCCGGTTCCGTCTACGGCGGACCAGTGCCCGGTGTTGGGCAACCCCGGCGTCGTAATAGCGCCGGGCCCAATGCTCGATACTGTGTCGGCGGATCTCCCGGGACACCGTTGATGGATGCACGCCCAACTCCTTGGCGATCTGTCGCATGGAACGCGGCTCCGGCAAGCCCAGACAGGCCTTGATATAAGCCCGGTCCTCCAAAGTCAGCCGCCGGTACCTTCGCTCCTTATCCCGCGAAAGCACCTCCGAAGCCATCGGAAGACGCACGCCACCACCAGGGCCGGAGATAAGTTCCATGCCCGCTAGTTTCGCCCAATGCGACACCGCTTGCCGGGACACCCCAGCCGCGGCAGCACTTCGTCCCGTGTCCTCACCCGCCAGCAAGTGCTCATACGCACACGCACGAACCGACCACGGCAACTTCTTGACCATGACACCCCTCCAACTACAGGGGTGTTGCACTAGCCACCTGAAGACGCCAGCTTGGAACTGTCACCTAATGCCAACTCGGCGGGGGTTTTAACCGTTGACGGCGTTGATCCACACTCCGATGATCCACGTGCTCGCGGCTGCGCATGCGAGACCGAACTCCACCAGGATGCCGATACCCGTGGCCTTGAGCGCGGCACCACTTGAACGGACGGCCGTCCGGAAATCACGCGTCCGCTGAACTTCGCTCAGGAGAAGGCCGACGGCGAAGCCCACAAAGAGCCCCACCACGGGAATGACGAACATGCCCACGACACCCAGGACAACCCCGATCAGTACCGACCTGCTCGGAATGCCGTGTTGTTTCAGTTTGCGCCCCGTGAGCACGGCACTGGCTGCCATCCCGGCAACCACAAAGACCATCCCGACGGCGAAAATCACCCAGCCAACCGGACCCGCACCTCCCCAGATAGCCCACGCCAGCAGGCTCGCGCCGATAAGGATGCTGCCGGGCAGAACAGGAATGATGGTGCCGGCCACGCCGACTGCAATGGCCAGGCCGCACAGGATGGTCACGATGAGTTCGGCGTTCATGGCCCAAGTCTATGGGCCGCTGATCCCTGCGCCTTTAACGACAACGACGGCGACGCTCCCTGGCGCGGGAGGCGTCGCCGTCGTCGGTCTTGCGCAGTAGCCGCTATTCGGTGACGGCTGCGGCAACTGCCGCGGTGACCGCGGGTGCCACGCGTGCGTCCAGCGGGCTCGGCACGATGTAATCCGCGGAGAGGTCCTCGGCTGCCAACTCAGCGATGGCGTTCGCAGCGGCGATCTTCATGGCGGGCGTGATCCGGCGGGCCTTGGCATCAAGTGCGCCGCGGAAGATGCCGGGGAATGCCAGGACGTTGTTGATCTGGTTCGGGAAGTCGCTGCGGCCCGTGGCAACAACGGCCGCGTACTTCCGGGCAACCTCGGGCAGGACTTCCGGATCCGGGTTGGACAGTGCGAAGACGATCGACTGGTCGTTCATCAGCTTCAGGTGCTCTTCGTCCAGCTTGGAGGAGGAAACGCCCACGAACACATCGGCGCCCGTCAGTCCCTCGCCGGGACCGCCGCTGATACCGCGGGGGTTGGTGCGCTGGGCCATGCGGGCCTTGACGCTGCCGGGATCGGCCACGAGGTCGGCACGGTCGGCGTTGACTACACCCTTGGAGTCGAGCAGGATCACGTCCTCGATGCCGACAGCAAGGAGGATCTCGGCGATGGCGATGCCTGCGGCACCTGCACCGGAGACAACAACCTTCAGGCCCTTGAGCTCGCGCTGGGTCACCTTGGCTGCGTTGGTCAGGGCTGCGAGGACCACGACGGCGGTGCCGTGCTGGTCATCGTGCATGACGGGGCAGTCGAGGGCTTCGATGAGTCGCTCTTCGAGTTCGAAGCAGCGCGGAGCGGAAATGTCCTCGAGGTTCACGGCGCCGAAGCTGGGGCGGAGACGGACCAAGGTCTCAATGATTTCGTCGACATTGGTGGTGTTGAGTACCAAAGGGATGGAGTCGAGGTCGCCGAAGGACTTGAAGAGGGCGGACTTGCCCTCCATCACCGGAAGCGAGGCGCTGGGGCCGATGTTGCCAAGGCCCAGCACTGCGGTGCCGTCGCTGACCACGACAACCAGGCGCTCGGCCCAGGTGTGGGTGCGGGCAAGCTTGGGGTCCTCGTGGATTGCGCGGCTCACCTGGGCCACGCCGGGGGTGTAAGCGATGGAGAGGTCACGCTTGTTGTTCAGCGGAACGGTGCTGGAAATCGTCAGCTTGCCGCCTTCGTGGGCTGCGAAGATCTCTTCTTCGGTCAGTACCAGGGCGTCGTTGTCAGTTGCAATTGTCTCGATGGACACGTCTTTGTCTCCTCAGGCTAGCCGTGGACCCACGGCATGATTCGGGCAGGAACAGAACTGCTGTGGCGGACCAAGGGTGGCTGGTCCGGCGTTGCTTCTGCAGATAGGGGGCTGCTAGCCGCTTCGGTAGTTCCAGCCTAGGTAAGCGTTGAGGGTACAAGATTCAATACCAAGAGAGACGATTCGAGAGTAAAACGTTCAACCTAGCCAAAATGTGACCCACTACATACAAAAAAGCGCATTCTGACCGCCGCCCGGTCTAGACCACCGGAGGCTGTTGTCATTCGGCCGCCGACTTTGCTTGACCTTTTCGGCCGTGGCTATTCGCCGGTCATGAGTGAGCAGGCGCGCTTAAGGTCCTTCTCCGCCTCAAACAGGGACAACCTCCGGCAACGTACGGCCTGGACCAGGCCGCTGACCAGGTGCAGGAGAATCCTGGCCTTCACAGTGTCCTTGCCCGCATCCTTGCTGAGCGAACCCACCACCTCTTCCGAGAGGGCATCGATCTCCCGCAACAACTGCGCAGTGTCGTCATCCTTGCCCGCCGGGCGGATCAGGCAGTGCTCCACACCAGGTTGCATCACCCGGAGATGGAAGATTTCCATCATCAAACCCGCGAGTGCGTGACCCTTGGCGCCGCGCTGGTGGACGCCCTCCATTAGCTCCCTGAGCTGCTGCCTGTAGACGGCGAGCATGAGGTGGGAGGTGGAGGGGAAGTAGCGGTAAAGGGTTCCAAGCGGGACATCGGCGCGGGCAGCAACGTCGGAGAGGCTCAAGGTATCGAACTGACGCTGGGCGAACCCTGCGGCCGTTTTCAGGATGCGGGCATAGCGCAACTGCTGCCGCGGGGTGGTGGGCGCGGCAGCCATACGGGGAAGCCCCGTGGTCAGGTCAAGGGAGTACGGTTCCAGTGAGTTGGTTACGGGCATTTCCGGCGATCTCTTGGCAGGCTGACAAGGAGGCGGCCGGCCGGCGCGAAGACCACCGGCTGGCCGATCGCATCAATGATACGGGAGCTTCTTGACCGTTCCCTGAGAGTCCCCCGGAGTCCCGGCGGCCGCCGCTCCCGGAAATAGCGGGCCGCCCGCATACACTTTCATGCAGACTTGAAACCCGCAGGAGGAAACGCATGGGGACAATACGACGCCGGATGGCAGCGGCGCTGCTGGCCGCCACAGTGGCGGCCATGGCACTTGGTTCCCTATCGGCGTCGGCAGCGCCCAGCAACGGACCCGATCCCCTGCTCAACGGTCAAGCCTTCGTGGGCAAACAGCTGACCGCAGATATCGGCCCTTACACCTTCTACGGCTGCGGTGGCGGCAAAGGCCCCGACTACTCGATCTACTGGACCCGGGACGGATTCCTGGTGGCCGGGGAGACGACGTCGAGCTACAACCTGGAGGCGGACGACACCGGCTCCAGGATGGCCGTCCACGTTACTGCCAGCAAGACCGCTTGCGGTGGAGAATCCCTGCACAGCGCCGAGACCAGGCCTGTCGGCGCCGTGAACCGTGCGGCAGGGTTCACCGGCAGGAGCTTCGAGCTGCTTGCCAGGGCCTCTGACGGATCGCTGCTTCTGTATGGCCGCAACGGCGCAGGGTGGGATGCTGCGCGGACCGTGGGCTACGGCTTCAACATCTTCAACCTGGCTTTCTCCCCTGGGGACTTCGACGGCGACGGCAAGAGCGACATGATCGTCCGTGATTCCGTGGGCGGCCTCTACCTCTTCAGCGGTGACGGGGCCGGCGGCTGGAAACCGGCACGTGCCATCGGCAACGGCTGGAACATTTTCGACTCCATCATCGGCCCGGGTGATTTCAACGGTGACGGCAACAACGACGTCCTAGCCAGGGAGCCTGGCGGCGCCCTCTATCTGTACCCCGGCAATGGCGCGGGAGGCTGGCTGCCGCGCACCGCCGTCGGAACCGGCTGGAACGTGATGAACGCTTTGGTGACGCCGGGAGACTTCAACGGCGACGGCAATGTGGATCTGCTGGCGCGCGACGGCAACGGATACCTGTTCGTCTACACGGGCAATGGCGCAGGCGGATGGTCGCGCTCATGGATGATCGGCGTTGGCTGGAACGCACTCAAGTACGTTGGCGCTGCCGGCGACTTCAACGGCGACGGGTACCCCGACGTCTACGGCGTGGATCAGCAGGGCCGCCTGCTGACGTACTACAGCGACGGTCGTGCGGGCTGGAAGGGCTCCGAGGCCGTGGGGGCAGGCTTTGGATGGTTCACAGCAATCTTCTAAAAACCCGGACGCTGTACCATTAACTTCATAAAGTCTGGGGAGGACACAATGTACGCTCCATCACGCCTGGGGTCTGGCGTGCGTCGAGCGGTTGCCGCAACAGTGGCTGCGATCGTCGCGGCCATGGTTGTGGGGCCCGCGCCCGCCATGGCCACCATGGATCCCGAACCGCCGGTCATCACCGGTGCGCCCTATGTCGGTTCCACGCTCACCGTCACATGGGATCCCTACGCCTACAAGGGGTGCGGTGCCGGAGCCGGCCCCGACACCCGGCTCTACTGGACCAGGGACGGCGAGGTCGCCACGGACCATCCCACCTGGCCCAACTACGTACTGGGCGAAGAGGACCGCGGTAAAACCATCGCCGCGCACCTCGTGGCCGCCTACCCGTGCGAGGACATGGAAGTAGCGAGCGAGGAGACCGCACCGATCTCGGCCTCCAACCGACCCAACGGCTTCACCAGCCGCGGTGCCTTCGAGCTGCTCGCCCGACGCTCCGACGGCGCCCTTCTCATGTACCCGCGGACCAACAACACCTGGGAACCCGCACGAACCGTAGGCATGGGATGGAACATCTTCCCCACCGTGTTGTCTCCGGGTGACTTCGATGGCGATGGCAACAACGACGTCCTGGGCCGGGACTCGTCAGGTGGCCTCTACCTCTACAGCGGCAATGGTTCAGGCGGCTGGAACGGTCCCCGCAAAGTAGGGACGGGGTGGAATATCTTCACCTCCCTCGTAGCTCCAGGCGATTTCAACAGCGATGGCAACAACGACATCATGGCCCGCGATGCCAACGGCGTCCTCTACCTCTACCCCGGCGACGGACACGGCGGCTGGCTGCCACGAACCGTGATCGGCCAGGGTTGGAACGCGTTGGATGCACTCATCACTCCTGGCGACTTCGACGGCGACACCAACGTGGACGTCCTGGGCCGCGACTCCGCCGGGAACCTCAGGCTCTACAGCGGGAACGGCGCGGGTGGCTGGAGCGGCACGGCAGTGGTCGGCTGGGGTTGGGGCGGCATGAGCAAGATCGGAAGCGCAGGCGATATCAACGCCGACGGAAAGCTGGACGTCTTCGCCGTCGACAGTTCCGGTCAATTGCGTGCCTACTACGGCAACGGCGCCGCCGGATGGACCGGAAGCGCTGTGGTCGGCTGGGGTTGGGGCGGGTTCACCGACCTGTTCTAGTTTCACTTCGTTGAGGGCCCCGTTCGGAGATATCCGGACGGGGCCTTCGTCATAAACGGGGCCCTCTATCCCGGCGCCGCTGCAGGCGGTAGTGTCATCCCAATTGATCTCTTTCGGCCGTCTCCGTGCCGCCTTATTTTCTTGGGGGAATCCTTGGGCTTCAAACCTGCCCTGCGCGCGCCTGCGCGCCGCAGTCCTCGACGACTGCTCACGCTTCTCACTGTTCCACTGGTTGCCGCTGGGCTGCTTGCCTCGGCGCTGCCTGCATCCGCAGCAACAGCGACCTCCGAAACCGCCGCCGTTCAAACAACCTCCGGCCTCGAAACGGCGGATGCCATGCCGATCGAAGCGGCACCCCGCTCCAAGGGCTTCGACGGCGACGGCACCTTCGATCTGTTCGCCCGCGACGCCGCTGGCCGGCTCCTGCTCTACCCCACCGACGGCCGAGGCAATTGGCAGGCTCCGCGTGTCATCGGCAATGGCTGGCACATCTACAACCTGCTCGTGTCACCGGGTGACTTCGACGGCGACGGAACTGTGGACGTCATGGGCCGCGACGGCTACGGACGGCTCTTCCTCTACCAAGGCAATGGTGCCGGAGCCTGGAAGCAGGCCTT
Source organism: Paenarthrobacter sp. C1 (assembly GCF_049315185.1). Taxonomy (NCBI): domain Bacteria; kingdom Bacillati; phylum Actinomycetota; class Actinomycetes; order Micrococcales; family Micrococcaceae; genus Paenarthrobacter; species Paenarthrobacter sp. C1. Next base: position 4,387,934 of record NZ_CP186052.1, read on the forward strand.
CCAGATCGGTCAGGGCTGGCAGGGTTTCGTCAACCTCATCGCACCCGGCGATTTCAACGGCGATGGCACCAATGACATCCTTGCCCAGGACGCAGCAGGCAACGTATTCCTCTACCCGGGAAACGGTCGCGGCGGCTGGCTAGCACCAAGCAAAGTCACTACAGGCTGGCAGGGACTTGATGCTGCCGGCGCAGGGCATTTCTACGGCACACCCGAGGCAGTGGTCCTTAGCCGCACCTGGTGGGGCGACCTGCAGGCACGCTCTTCCACGCGCAACGGTTTCTTCTATGATTACGGAAGCCCCGCCGCCTATGACGGCACCATTGGCAGGGGCTGGGAGGCGCTCACTCGTTTCGGGATTGCCGGAGACTTCAACGGCGATGGCTACAACGATGTTTACGGCATCAGCCCGAACGGCCTACTGACGATGTACCTCGCTGATCCCTCCGGCTTCAGCAGCTGGGGCATCTACGGTTTCAAGTGGAAAGGCCAACCTGTAGTCGGCAGCGGCTGGAACGTCATGAACTACGTCTTCTAGGCCTACGCGACGCTCTTGATCTTGACCACGAACACGGCACCCAGGAGCCCAATGACTGCGGCGGCTACGTACAGCGAGACGTAGCCGCCCCAGTATTGAACAAATACGAAGGCGATCGCTGGTGCGATCACCTGCGGCAACGAATTCGCGATGTTGATGACACCCAGGTCCCGCCCGCGATCCAGAGCCGTGGGCAGGACCTGGGTGATCAGCGCGAAGTCCACCGCAAGGTAGGCCCCAAAGCCGATTCCGAGCACGGCCGCGCCGGCAAGTCCGCCGATCCACGTCGGAGCGAAGGCAAGAATCAACGACGCCGCGGCAATGATGACCGACGACGCTATGACCAAGGGCTTCCGCTTTCCCATCCGATCACTTAGGCGTCCACCCAGGACACTGGTGATGATGACCATGACGGCGTACAGCCCTGTCAAAACCAGCACGCCGAACTCGGGCTCGATCCCTTGCGTTTCCTTGAGACGGACAATGTCGCTGAGGAAGAAAAGCAAATACAGGGTGATCATGTGGTTGCCCGTGCTGACCAGCAGCCGGGTGAGCCAGGCCCACGCAAAGTCGGGGTAACGTTTCGGCGAAACCCAGAAACCCTTGAGGAACGGCCACAGGCTGAACGGCGGCCGCTCCTGGGGCGGAAGGGGCTGGTCATCGCTCTTGAAGAGATAAAGCACGACGCCGGCCAACAGCGCTGCGGCGCACACCCAGTAACCTGCGGCGAAGTCTCCGGCGACGACGGCGGCGATCACGGCGCCCACGAGGATACCTACCGTCTGGCCCATGGCGGCCAAGCCGCCAACAGTTCCGCGCTGCGGCACGGGAACCCTGTCCGGGACGGCGGCGGTAATGGCCGAATACATGGCGTTGGCTCCCGCCTGCACCAGGCACCACAGCAAAGTCATCACAGCTACGTTGGGCGCGCCCGCCAGGGCAACAAGGGCAACGGCGCCGAGGATTGCTCCCATCAGAACCCAGGGAACCCGCCGCCCAAACCTGGATGTGGTCCGGTCGCTGAAGGCGCCGAACAGGGGATTCGCCACCATGGAAACTGCAGCACCGCAGCCGGTGACCAAGGCCAGGATGGCCTCCTTCTGGCCCTCGTCAAAGTGGGCAGCCTGCTGGCCCAGGAGAACCTGAAGGGGACCGAAGAACGCTGCGTTGATGCCCAGGTTGACCAGTACCACGCCGGTGACCCAAACAGGGCGGACTGGTTTAACCGGTTCAGCCAGCGCCGTGGTGCCGCCACGGACGACAGCGGGATCCGGTACCGGCCCCGGAAGGTCGGACAAGCTCATGGCAGGTTCCCCTCATTTGAATGTGTGAATTCAGCCTAGCGTGGCGGAGTGACGCTGAACCGCCGTCGCGTCGTTTATTCACATAGCCCGAAATACGCACCCAAGCAGCCCGTGTGGCGCGTTAGTGTGGCCTCAAACCCACGGAGGAGAAGCACCATGAGCCAGCATGTAAATACGGCAGATCTCTACGACGAACGCGGTGAGGAACTCGAGTCCCTTGCTGTCCAGTTCCAGAACCTTGGACGCCACACGCATTTCAGCGGCCCCGTCCGTACTATCCGGTGCCATGAGGACAACGCGCTGGTGAAATCAGTCCTGGCCACGCCCGGCGGCGGAGCAGTCCTGGTCGTCGATGGCCGAGGTTCATTGCGGACTGCCCTCATGGGCGACATGATCGCTGAAAGCGCCGTGGAAAACGGTTGGGCCGGAGTGATCATCTACGGAGCCATCCGCGACCGTGAGGCCATCGCCCGGCTCTCCCTGGGCGTCAAAGCCCTCGGAAGTAACCCCCGGAAGAGTGCCAAGACGGGGGCCGGCGAGGTCGATGTGGAACTCGTGATCGACGATGTCCGCATCCGTCCCGGGGTGATGATCTTCAGCGATCCGGACGGAATCCTCCTGGAACGCTGAGGTGAGCGGAGGAGACTTGAAGAGGGTCGGCCAAGAAATATTCTCCCGCTGGGAATGATCGGGGCGTTAGGATAGTTACTGAAAGCAACTATCCTGCTTAATCCCACTTTTCTGCCATCTCTGGAGAAGATATGTCCAATTCCACGCCCGTTCGGGCTGCTGGTGAGGTCCTGACCCATCGTCAGACACTCACCGTCATGGTGGGACTCATGCTCGGCATGTTCCTGTCCTCGCTGGACCAGACCATCGTGTCCACGTCCATCTACACCATCGCCAACGACCTCGACGGTTTGTCCCTGCAGGCGTGGGCCACTACGGCGTACCTCATCACCTCCACGGTGAGCACCCCGCTGTACGGCAAGCTCAGCGACATCTTTGGCCGCCGCCCGTTGTACCTCACGGCCATCCTGATCTTCCTCGCCGGCTCCCTGTACGCAGGATCCGTCCACTCCATGACAGAGCTTGCCATCGCCCGCGGCATCCAGGGCCTGGGCGCCGGCGGTCTCCTCGCGCTGGCCCTGACCATCATCGGCGACATCGTTGCCCTGAAGGACCGGGCCAAGTACCAGGGCTACTTCATGTCCGTTTTCGGCATCTCGTCTGTCCTTGGCCCTGTCATTGGCGGTGCCTTTGCCGGTTCAGCCAACATCCTGGGCTTCGACGGCTGGCGCTGGGTCTTCTTCATCAACCTCCCCATCGGCCTTGCCGCGCTGGTGGTGGTCTTCATGTACCTGCACCTGCCGGTCAGGCACGTGAAGCAGAAGATCGACTACTGGGGCGCAGCCGCCATCACCTTGGCGATTGTTCCGCTGCTCCTGGTAGCTGAGCAAGGCCGCACCTGGGGCTGGTCCTCTGCGGGATCATGGCTTTGCTACGGCCTGGGCGTCATCGGCATCGTGGCGTTCCTCCTCGCCGAGAAGCGTGCCGGCGACTACGCGCTGATTCCGTTGCGTCTCTTCAAGAACACCACGTTCGGCTTGTCCTCGCTGTTGAACTTCATCATCGGTATCGGCATGTTCGGTGCCATCGCCATGCTGCCCATGTATTTGCAGCTGGTGAAGGGCCTTACTCCCACTGAGGCAGGCCTGATGATGATCACCTTCACCGTGGGCATCCTCTTCGGCTCCATCTCCGCCGGCCGCACGATCTCCAACTCCGGTGTATACCGGATCTTCCCGATCATGGGAACGGCAGTGCTTGCAGGCGCAGCAACGGTCATGGGGCTAGTCCTGGGCGTCGACACCGGCTTGTGGGTTCCCGGACTGATCGCAGTGTTCTTCGGTGTCGGACTCGGCTTCTGCATGCAACCGCTGACCCTTGCCATGCAGGTATCCGTCCCGCCCAAGGACATGGGCGTTGGCACCTCCACGGCCGCGTTCTTCCGTTCCATGGGCGGCGCCGTCGGCACGGCAGTGTTCATCTCCATGCTGTTCAGCACGGCCGCGGACAAGATCGCAGACGGCATGAAAACAGCAGCATCCAGCCCCGACTACCAAGCTGTCATGCGGGACCCTGCCGTGGCCTCGGATCCTGCGAACGCCAAGCTGTTCGACTTCTTCAAGAACGGTGCCAACAACGATTCGTTGAACGACACCAGCTGGTTGCACTCGGCCAACAGCACGCTGACCCGGCCGATCACGGAGGGCTTTGCGCAGGCAATTGACGTGGTCATGTTGACCGCTGCGGGCCTGATGATCATCGCTTTCCTGATCAGCTTCGCGCTGCCGAACAAGAAGCTCACGGATCCCAAGGCTGCCGCAAAGGATTCAGTTCCGGCCCACTAGTTCCCCGCGAAACCAAGCAGCATACCGTCCGACGACGGCCCTTGAGGATGGCACCATCCCTAAGGGCCGTCGTCGTGCTTTGTGTTCAATTTGTGGACTCAAAAGGCGGGCTGGAGGTCCGGACGAGCACCGTTCACGGACTACCAGTGAACACACAGCCCGTGATCAGGGCTGAATGGGTTAAGAAAGTGAATGCATGTCACGTCCATCACTTGACTGGAACTTGGCGGATATGACGTGCCACACTGTGTAGCGCGAGTGCACCGGCGTCCCCGTCGGAACAGCCGACGACGTCACGCACCGCATTCCCACACATCTTTCCCAAGGGAGACCCATGTCCAGTCCCAGCACCGAAGCAGGCGCCCCCCACGTTTCCCGGAAGGTGATCGGCCTGGCTGTCGCCGGCGCAGTTGGCGGCTTCCTGTTCGGCTTTGATTCGTCCGTAGTCAACGGTGCGGTGGATGCCATGGCGGGCGAGTTCGCCATGAGCGAGGCTCTCACCGGCTTCGCTGTCGCCGTGGCCTTGCTCGGCTGTGCCGTGGGCGCCTACCTGGCCGGTAAAGTTGCCGACCGGTACGGCCGCATCCCCGCAATGAAGATCGGCGCACTCCTCTTCCTGGTCAGCGCCATCGGAACCGGCCTCGCCTTCAGCGTGTGGGACCTCATCTTCTGGCGGCTGGTAGGTGGCCTCGGCATCGGGCTCGCATCCGTGATTGCCCCCGCCTACATTTCGGAAATCTCCCCGCGGCACGTCCGCGGCCGTTTGGCCTCGCTCCAGCAACTGGCCATCACCACGGGTATCTTTGCGGCGCTGCTCTCCGACGCGGTCCTGGCCAACTCTGCCGGCGGCGCGGACGGAACGCTGTGGTTCGGGATCGAAGCCTGGCGCTGGATGTTCATCGCCTGCGCCGTGCCTGCCGCCATCTACGGCTGGATCGCCTTCCGCCTGCCCGAGTCGCCGCACTTCCTGGTACTCAACGGCAAGGAAGACCAGGCCCGCACCATCTTCAACAAGCTCATTCCGGGCGACGACATCGACCGGCACATCCGCGAGATCCGCGAATCCATCCAGCAGGAAAAGCTCTCCACCAAGAAGGGCTCTCTGCGCGGCAACCGCTTCGGCCTGCTGCCCGTGGTGTGGATCGGCATCATCCTGTCCATGCTGCAGCAGTTCGTCGGCATCAACGTGATCTTCTATTACTCCACCACTCTGTGGAAGGCCGTTGGATTCCAGGAAAAGGACTCCCTGACCATTTCCGTGGCCACCTCCATCACCAACATCCTGGTGACGCTCGTGGCCATCGCACTGGTGGACCGGATTGGCCGCCGGCCCATCCTGCTGACCGGCTCCATCGGCATGGCAGTATCGCTGGGGGTCATGGCGCTGGCCTTCTCCTCCGCGGTCGGCACTGGCTCCGAGATCACCCTTCCGGGTGCTTGGGGACCCATCGCCCTGGTAGCGGCGAACATCTTCGTCATCAGCTTCGGCGCCTCGTGGGGACCGCTCGTGTGGGTGCTGTTGGGCGAGATCTTCCCCTCCCGGATCCGCGCACGCGCTTTGGGCCTGGCGGCCGCCGCGCAATGGATCGCCAACTTTGCCATCACGCTCAGCTTCCCCATCATGGCGGCAGGTTCGCTGCCCCTGACATACGCCATGTACGCAGCGTTCGCCGCGGCGTCGTTCTTCTTTGTGATGTTCAAGGTGCCCGAGACCAATGGCATGTCCTTGGAACAGGCGGAAACCCTGTTCGTCCCGAAGGGGGCGCCGGTAGCGCCGCTGCCGGTCACCTCGGACGAAGGCAAATAGCAGACGAAGAAGCCCGGCGGATCATATCCGCCGGGCTTCTTTGCTGTGGTGGCTTGTTACACCAGGTGCGGTTCGTGGGACGACAGGAAGCTGCGGCCGCTGAACGCGATCAGGATGGCAATCACCATGGCAACTGCGCCAGCGAAGAACGGCACCTGCGGCCCGAAGTGCTCGCCGAGCTGCGCGGCGGCAAAGGGAGCCAGCGCGCCGCCCATCCAGCGGACAAAGTTGTAGCCCGCCGACGCGACGGGACGCGGCGAATCGGAGACGCCCATGGCCAGTTCCGTGTAGACCGTGTTGTTGATGCCCAGCAGGGCACCGGCCACGATGACAAGCACGACGACGGCAGTCACCGAGTGCCCGGCGGCCAGTCCCAGCCCGACGAGGTCGAGCATCAGGACAGCCAGCGTTCCGGTCAGGACCTTGACGGCACCGAAGCGCTTTTGCAGGACGGGAGCCACGAATACCGAGAACACGGCTACGGCAACGCCCCAACCGAAGAACACTCCCCCGATGCCGTAGGCATCCATTCCCAGGATGAAGGGAGTGAAGGCGAGGATGGTGAAGAAGCCGTAGTTGTAGAACAGCGCGCTGGCTGCGGTGGTGCGAAGGCCTCTGTGGCCAAGTGCGAGGAGCGGGTCCCGGAGGCGGGACTTCTTCGCCGGGGAAGGTGTCTTGGGGAGCAATGCCAACAGTGCGATAAATGCTGCGGCCATCAGGACCGCTGTGCCGAAGAACGGGGCGCGCCACTGCCATCCGCCAAGCAGGGCACCGAGCAGCGGGCCGAGCGAGATGCCCAGGCCCAGGGCGGCCTCGTACAGGATGATCGCTGTGCCGGTACCACCGCTGGCCACACCGACGATCACGGCCAGGGCAGTTGCGACAAACAGCGCGTTGCCGAGTCCCCACCCCGCGCGGAAGCCAACCAGCTGCTCAACACTGCCGGACAGGCCGGACAACGACGCAAACACCACGATGATCGCCAGGCCGATGAGAAGCGTCTTCTTGCCGCCGATCCGGGACGACACGAAACCACTGATCAACATCGCCACCGCAGTCACCAGGAAGTAGCTGGTGAACAGCAATGACACTTCACTGGTGGAGGCCTGCAGGTTCTTGGCGATCGCAGGGAGGATGGGGTCCACGAGCCCGATGCCCATGAAGGCGAAAACAGCCGCGAGGGCCGTGGCCCACACCGCTTTCGGCTGTTTGAGCAGGGAAGCCTTCTCAGCTTCGAGGGTGGTTTCGATGGTTGTTTCGGCGCTTGCTGAAGCGTCAGCCAACTGGCGTGACATTCAATTGCTCCTTGTCGGTGCGTTAATTCGTGTTAGTTCTGGAATGAGCTGTTGATTTTGCTGATGACGGGAAGTGCCGCGGCCAGCTGCTCGATTTCCTGTGCGCTGAGGCCCTGCAGCAGCTCGGCCACCATGGCATTCCGCCGTTGGTTGGCCGATTCGACGGCGGCAGTCCCGGCGTCGGTGATGGCCACCTGGACGGCGCGGGAATCGTCGGGGTCGGGTCGACGGGTGACCAGGCCGGCACGCTCAAGCTTGATGATCTGCTCTGTGGCGCTCGGGACTTTGATCCCCAGGTTCTTGGCGATGTCACCCACGCGGAGGCCGCCGTCGGAGATCATGGAGAGCAGGCTCAGCTGGGCAGCCGTCAACTCGCCCTCCGGGTCCAGGCGTCGGAACATGTAGACGCCCAGGCGCAGTGCTTCGCGAAAGTCCTGTGCGAGGTCCGTGAGGCGGGGATCAGGAGAACCGTTCATATTTAGGTAGCCTAATAGTTAGGGACCCTAATAGTCAAGGTGCAGCTGCCCACGCGTGGGAGGGCAGCTGCACCTAGAGCTTGAGCTTCATACCCTCATGACTCGCAACAAACCCCAGCCGCTCGTAGAAGCGGTGCGCCGCAACCCGGGATTTGTCCGTCGTGAGCTGGACCAGCGAGCAGCCGCGCTCCCGGGCCTGGTCGATGGCCCAATGGATCATGAGCGCACCGACACCCTGCCCACGCAGCTCCCCGGACACGCGCACGGCCTCGATCTGCGAGCGCCAGGAGCCCCTGCGGGACAAGCCTGGAATGTAGCTGACCTGGAAGGTGGCCACCACTTCGCCATTGAGTTCCCCCACCACCAAAAGGTGGGCCGGGTCGGCGTCGATCGCGTCAAAGGCCCGCTCGTACGGCGCCGGATCGTCGGCACTTTCGCGGACGGCACCCAGCTGGTCGTCGGCGAGCAGCGCGAGAATCCGCGGCAAATCGCCCCTGCGGGCGCGCCGCAGGGAGAACGTTCCACCCTCGACGGCGGCAGTCATCAAAGCGGGCGCGGCGGCAGGTTCCGTAGTCACGACCCCAGCATGCCACTTTCTCGGAACCTAGTGTTGCTAAGTACTGGTACTTAGTTCTACTATGTAGTGGTAGATAGTAATACTGAGTAGCGAGGGAGGTGTCCGATGGGCAAGCAAATGACAGAGATGCTCAAAGGCACATTGGAGGGCATCGTCTTGGCCCTCCTGACCGGAAAGGCAGCGTACGGGTATGAAATCACCACGCTGCTCCGGGAGCAGGGCTTCACCGAGATCGCTGAGGGCACCGTTTACGCGCTGCTGGTCAGGATCGAACAAAAGGGGCTGGTGGACGTCGAGAAGCGGCCGTCCGAAAAGGGGCCACCCCGCAAGGTGTACACGCTCAACCCCCAGGGCGAAAAAGAACTGAACGAATTCTGGAACACCTGGAGCTTCTTGTCCGAACGGCTTGAACAGCTCCGCAAGGAAGGAAAATAACATGGCAGCAAAATGGATCGAGCTCGTCACCGGATCGCTCGAACAGAAGAAGCAGTACAAGCAAGCCAAGGCACGGTTGGATGCCCTGCCCGAGCCGTACCTCACCGTAGCCACCGCCTTCAACCGGTACTTGATGTACTACGGCGGCGTGACCGAAGGCGACACCATGGTCCAGATGTTCACGGACCTGGCGGACCTCTGGGAACGCGCAGCCGTCGACGGTACGCCCGTGAGCGGGATCGTCGGCGACGATCCCATCGAATTCGCAGAGACCTTTGCCCAGGCGTACGGCGGAAAGCGCTGGATCGACAAGGAGCGCGAGCGCCTCAACAAGGCAATCGACAAAGCGAAAGAAGCGGAATCATGACTTCCACGGCAATCCGGGTGCAGGGCATAGAGAAGTCGTACAAAGATCTCCACGTCCTCCGCGGGGTGGATTTCGAGGTAACGTCAGGCAGCATCTTCGCCCTTCTCGGCTCCAACGGGGCCGGCAAGACCACCATGGTGAAGATCCTGTCCACGCTTCTCACAGCGGACGGCGGGCAGGCCGCCGTCGAGGGTTTCGACGTCGCAACCGAGTCGCTCCAGGTGCGGCAGTCCATCAGCCTCACCGGTCAGTTCGCCGCAGTGGACGAGGTGTTGACCGGCAGGGAGAACCTGGTACTCGTGGCGAAGCTGCGGCACTTGAAGAATCCCGGCGGGATCGCCGACGAGTTGCTGGGCCGGTTCAGCCTCACCGATGCCGGCTCCCGCAAAGTGGCAACCTACTCCGGCGGCATGCGTCGCCGGTTGGACATCGCCATGAGCCTGATCGGCGATCCGAAGGTGATCTTCCTGGACGAGCCCACCACCGGACTCGACCCGGAAGCCCGCCTGGAGGTGTGGCAGATCGTCAAGAACCTTGCCAACAAAGGCACCACGGTCCTGCTCACCACCCAGTACCTTGACGAGGCCGAACAGTTGGCAGACCGAATCGCCATCCTTCATGAGGGACGCATCATCGCCAACGGCACGCTCCAGGAGCTGAAGCAGCTGCTGCCGCCCGCCAAGGTGGAGTACGTGGAAAAGCAACCAAGCCTGGAGGACATCTTCCTGGCCCTCGTGGGAAGCACCGGAACAAGCGAGCCAGCAAAGGACAGGTCATGAACACCCACTTCTTCACAGACACCTCGGTCCTGCTGGGCCGTTCCATGCGGCACATCTTCCGCAGCGTGGACACCATCATCACCACCGCGATCACCCCGATCGCCCTGATGCTGCTGTTCGTCTATGTTTTCGGCGGCGCCATCCGGACCGACACTGAAAACTACGTCAACTACCTGCTCCCGGGCATCATGCTGATAGCCATCGCTTCGGGCATCGCGTACACGGCGGTCCGCCTCTTCACGGACCTGCAGGGCGGCATCTTCGAGCGGTTCCAATCCATGCCGATCGCGCGCTCCTCGGTCCTGTGGGCACACGTCCTGACATCGTTGGTGGCCAACGGACTTTCCCTGGTGATCATCGTCGGAGTTGCACTGCTCATGGGCTTCAGGACTTCGGCGAACGTGCTGGACTGGCTGGCCGTAGCTGGAATCCTGGCACTGTTCACCCTGGCCCTGACGTGGATCGCCATCATCGCGGGCCTTTCGGCGAAGTCCGTGGACGGCGCCGGCGGCTTCTCCTACCCGCTGATCTTCTTGCCGTTCATCAGCTCGGCGTTCGTTCCGACGGAAACCATGCCCGGTCCGGTCCGCTGGTTCGCCGAGAACCAACCGGTGACGTCCATCGTGAACACCATCCAGGACCTGTTCGCCCAGCGACCGGCCGGAACGGATATTTGGGTAGCACTGGCCTGGTGCCTTGGAATCCTCGTCGTCTCCTACGCCTTTGCCACGGCGGCCTACAAGCGCCGGAACGCCTAGCGGCCCGTGTTCTGAAACCCAGCCCGAACCAACGGCCAAAGCTCCCTTTTCCACAAGGGAGCTTTCGCCATGCAGACCGATTGGCCATTGGTCAGACATTAGCTATAGCTTTATCGGACAGATTTGTAACGGCCGTCACTATTCTGACGGTTCCTCCGAAGGGTTCTTGAACTAATGTCCGACCAGACAACACAGGGGCAGCTCCGCGCCTCCAGCAGGGACAGCGAGCCCCACCTCTCACGCTCGCTCAGCAACCGCCACATCCAGCTCCTGGCCATCGGCGGCGCCATCGGAACGGGCCTCTTCATGGGCTCCGGCAAGACCATCTCGGTCGCCGGGCCCTCGGTGATCTTCGTCTATATGATCATCGGCTTCATGCTCTTCTTCGTGATGCGCGCCATGGGCCAGCTCCTGCTGTCCAACCTGAACTACAAATCCTTCAGCGATTTCGCGGGCGACCTCCTGGGCCCGTGGGCCGGCTTCTTTACCGGTTGGACGTACTGGTTCTGCTGGGTAGTCACCGGCGTTGCGGACGTGATCGCCATTGCGGGCTACGCCAATGAGCTCTGGCCGGGAATCCAGCTGTGGATCCCGGGCCTGGCCACCATCATCATCCTGCTCCTCCTGAACCTGCCCACCGTCAAAGCCTTCGGCGAGACCGAGTTCTGGTTCGCGCTCATCAAGATCGTGGCCATCGTCGCGCTGATCGTCGTGGGCTTGGTCATGATCTTCACCGGCTTCCAGTCCAACGCAGGCACCGCCAGCTTCACCAACCTTTGGAGCCACGGCGGCTTCTTCCCCAAGGAATTCATGGGCTTCGTGGCCGGCTTCCAGATCGCCGTGTTCGCGTTCGTGGGCATCGAACTGGTGGGCACTGCCGCTGCAGAAACCAAGAACCCGGAGCACAACCTGCCCCGCGCCATCAACGCCATTCCCCTGCGCGTCATGCTCTTCTACGTAGGCGCCCTGATCATCCTCATGTCGGTCACCCCGTGGACCGAATTCAAGGCAGGCCAGAGCCCGTTCATCGCTATGTTCTCCCTGGCGGGCCTGGGCATGGCAGCGACTGTGGTGAACCTGGTGGTGCTCACCTCTGCCATGTCCTCGGCCAATTCGGGCATCTACTCGACGTCCCGCATGGTCTACGGCCTGGCAAATGACGGCGACGCACCCAAACTCTTCGGCCGGCTCTCCAGCCGCAAAGTACCCCAGAACGCACTGTTCCTCTCCTGCGTCCTGTTGCTGGCCGGCGTCGCGCTTCTCTACGCGGGCAAGGACGTTGGCGTGGCGTTCGACATGGTGACCACCGTGTCCGCAGTCTGCTTCATGTTCGTGTGGTCCATCATCCTGGCCAGCTACCTGGTGTACCGCAAGCGCCGCCCCGAGCTGCACGCGGCTTCGCCGTTCAAGATGCCCGGCGGCGTTCCGATGGTGTGGGTAGTGTTCGCCTTCTTCGCATTCCTTGTCTGGGCGCTCACTACGCAGCCCGACACCCTCACGGCAATGCTGGTGACACCCATCTGGTTCGCAATCCTCGGCGTCGCGTACGCAGTAGTCCGCAAGTCTCCGCTCCACCAGGCCCGCGTGGCTGAGTGGAAGGCGATGTCGGAAGCGGAAACCTCCGCAGCGACGAAGTAGCCCGGACGCGCCAAGAGCGTATATGGGGCTGCGGTGCGAATTGCACGGCAGCCCCATATACGCTCTTTCGCTTGGCGACGGGCCCTAACGGACGTCGGTGCCGGCCATCCTGGAAAGGATCAGGCTTCCGCCTGCCGGTCCTCCACCAGCTTTTGCACGGCGGGGAACAGCGGGTGCGTCGGCGGCAGTTCCGTAACGCGTTCGACGACGGCGGCCGCGTTCAGTTCGGAAAGCATCCTGGCAAGCTCCACGGCTTCGTCATCGGCACCGTCGTCAAAACGGAGTGCTGCCGACATTGCCTCGAGCAGGGCCACCGGGGTGACGCCCCGCTCTGCCAGCTCGGCCGCCGGACCAACGAACCGCTCGTGCCGGCCAAGCTTCCGCAGCGGCGCACGGCCAACGCGGTTCACGGTATCCGGCAGGTGCGGGTTGCTGAAGCGTTGCAGGATTTTCTGGACGTACGCTTCCTGCTCGGCCTCCACGAAACCGTGCTTGGCAACCAGGAGTTCCTTGGTTTCCTCCAGCACGGCCCGGACCTTCGCGGCCACGGAAGGATCGGCCATGGCGTCCGAGATCTTCTCAAGCCCTGCACCGTAGCCGAAGTACGCAGCCGACGCATGGCCGGTGTTAACCGTGAACAGCTTGCGCTCGATGTACGGTCCCAGCTCGTCCACGAACGTCGCGCCGGGGATGCTCGGCGCATTGCCGCGGAACGGCGTACGGTCGATGACCCACTCGTAGAACGTTTCCACCGTGACGTCCAGGCCTTGGCCTGGTGCCTGGTTGGGCACGATCCGGTCCACTGCGGTGTTGGCAAAAACCGCGACGGCGTCCAGGTCACCGGCAGAATCGTCCCAGGCAGCCCGGATCTCCACGTGGAGGAGATCCGTGGCATTGATGGCGTTCTCGCAGGCCATGACCTGCAGCGGAGGGAGGTCCGCGGGCCGGGCGGCCAGCCCGCGGACGATCACCGGCGCCACGAACTTCAGGATGTGGGGCCCCACCGCGGTGGTGACCACATCCGCCGTCGCGATTTCCTCCACAACAGCCGCTTCCTGTGCAGCCGAGTTCAAGGCGCGGAAGCCTTCCACGGTCTTGACCGCCGGGTTTTCGCCTACCTCATGGACGTCGTAGCTGCTGGCCTCCGCGAGCTGGCTGATGAGTGCATCCGCGACGTCGGCGAACACCACCTCATACCCGGATTCGTGCAGCAGCAGCCCCACGAAACCCCGCCCGATGTTGCCTGCCCCAAAATGGACTGCCTTCACTATGCGTTGACCTTTCCGAACAGCTCCAGGACTTCATCCACCGTGGTTGCCTGCTCCAACTGGGCAACCTGCGCCTTGTTGGTGAAGATCTTGGCGATGGAAGAGAGGATGTGGAGGTGTTCGTTGTTGATGCCGGCCACGCCGACTACGAACTTCACTTGCTTGCCGCCCCAGTCGATGCCCTCGGGGTACCGGATGATGGACACGGCCGAGTGGTTGATGTGTTCCTTGGCATCGTTGGTGCCGTGAGGGATCGCCAGGAAGCTGCCCATGTAGGTGGACACGGATTCCTCACGCTCGTGCATGGCATGGACGTAGCTGACATCCACGGCGCCACGGTCCAGCAGCAGCTTTCCGGCCTCGTCGATCGCACTGTCGCGGTCGCGGGAGGTGCCGTTCAGGATCACGCTTTCGCGAAGCAGGACGCCTTTGCCTTCGACGGCGGCAGCCGGCTCGGCGGCATGGGCACCATGGGCGGGGGCTTCTTCGACGGCCCCCGAAGGAGCAGCCGCTGCTGGAGCGCCTTCGCTGTTGCTAGAACGTACCAAGTCAACGATTTCGTCGTACCTGGGGCTGTTCATGAAGTTGTCTACCGAGTAGTGCACGGCGCTGGACGTGCGCGGTTGTGCACGTTCGGTGAGGTCCTGGTGGGTGACCACGACGTCGTAGGTGTCGCTGAGGTTGGCGATGGCCGAGTTGGTGACCTTGACGTCCGGGAAGCCGGCCGCCTTGATCTTGTTGCGGAGGACGGAGGCACCCATGGCGCTCGAGCCCATGCCGGCGTCGCAGGCAAACACGATGTTCCGGACCGGACGGGTCAGGACGGTGCCTTCACCCTGAGCTGCTTGCCGGTCTCCCACGAGGGCGGAGGAGACGGAGCTCTTCTTGCCCTTCATGGCTTCCATGCGGGACGTGGCTTCACTGAGATCGTCGTCGCCCTTGTTCTTGGACGTGCGCAGGATCAGGGAGGCGATCAGGAAGGACACAGTGGTGGCAAGCACGACAGCGAGGACCACGCCCACGTAGCTGTCACGTGAGGTTTGGGCTATGACGGCAATGATGGAACCCGGAGCTGCCGGAGCCACGAGACCGGAGTTGGTGATGGCCAGGGTAGCGATGCCCGTCATGCCGCCGCCGATGGCAGCGAGGATGAGGATGGGCTTCATCAGGACGTACGGGAAATAGATCTCGTGGATTCCGCCCAGGAAGTGGATGATCGCAGCACCGGGAGCAGATGCCCGTGCGGCACCACGGCCGAAGAACATGTAGGCCAGCAGAATGCCCAGGCCGGGGCCGGGGTTGGCTTCGAGCAGGAACAGGATGGATTTGCCCTGGTCCAGCGACTGCTGGATGCCCAGCGGTGTCAGTACGCCGTGGTTGATGGCGTTGTTCAGGAAGAGGACCTTGGCAGGCTCGATGAAGATGCTGGTGAGGGGCAGCAGGCCGTTGTCCACCAGGAACTGAACCACTGAGCCGGCACCGGCTGTGAAGGCCTTGACTACGGGGGTCAGGCCGTAGAACCCGAGCAGGGTCAGAATTCCGCCCCAGATACCGGCGGAGAAGTTGTTGACCAGCATTTCGAAGCCCGGACGGATCTTGCCGTCCCAGATGCTGTCGATCTTTTTCATGGTCCAGCCGCCCAGCGGCCCCATGATCATGGCCCCGATGAACATAGGAATACCCGTGCCCACAATGACACCCATGGTGGCGATGGCACCCACCACACCGCCGCGGACGTCATAGACCATCCGGCCACCGGTGTAGGCAATCAGAAGCGGAAGCAGGTAGTTGACCATTGGGCCCACAAGGCCCACGTTGGCAACACCCTCGGCGTTGGTCCCATAGCCCCCGAGTTCCGGGACGGGAATCCAGCCCTTCTCGATGAACAGGGCCGTGATGAGGCCCCAGGCGATGAAGGCGCCGATGTTGGGCATGATCATGCCGGACAGGAATGTTCCGAACTTCTGGACTCCAACGCGGGCGCTGGTGCGGGGCTTCGCAACTGTCTCTGTTGCCATGTGAATTCCTAACGTGTTTCCCGCGGCGGCGCGGGGTCAGTCGATATAGAGATCGAGAGAGAGCAGCTAGGAGCTGCTGGAAATGCGGTGAAGCCATTCCAGGAAAAGCTTCAGTTCAGAGCTGGAAAGTTGGTCCGAATGCGAGGCCTGCAGTGCCGCATTCAGGGCGATTGCCGCAACAACTACCGACGACTTACCGGAGTCGTCCGCTGCGGCGCCACGGGCGGTTTCCGTGGAGACGGCAAAAATCATGGAATCCCGGGTCATCGTTGAGAGCTCGAGGTTCCGTTCTTCCACCGGTTCAGCGATCAGCATGAGCGTGACGCCCACGTTGGCCGCGAGAATGCTCCGTGCCGCTTCGCGGGGCGGCACATTGATCTGACCTGCGATGGCGGCCTTGTTCAACATCTCTTCCAGGAGCGCTTCAGCATCGGCCACGATCGCTGGGCGGCTCCCCGGCCTGATGTTGCCGAACATGACCAAGTACAGATGGGGTTGGGTCAGTCCGAACTGGACGTGGTTGTCCCACATCCGCCGGACGTCTTCCAAGGGCTCCCCGGACGGCGCAAAGTCCCGCTCCCCCGCCACGTACTCTTCGAAGCCTGCTGATACGACGGCGTCGAACAGTCCTTCTTTGTCACCAAAGTGGTGGTAGAGCGTAGGCGCCGTGACACCGGCAAGCTTGGTGATCTGGCGCGTTGAGACCGCGGACCCCTCCGAATTCGCCAGCAATTCGGCAGCTGCGCGAAGCAACCGAATTTTAGGCGGAAGCTGGTCATCGAAACTCATAACCGCTACCCTAGCACCTATAGCGTTGCTATATGAAGTGGCTCACAAAGGAATTTTGTAGGCTGGTTACAGAGGCTCCCGGTGCCGTCGCCGACGGGTCTGAAACAACAAGCAGGAACAGAGGATTCAGTGCAGAATTTCCAAGGAGTTGGGGTAAGCCCTGGCCGCATCACGGGTTCCGTCCGCCAGATGCCCAAGCCGGTGAGTGAACCGCCGTCGGGGGAACGCCTGGCCGCGGACGTCGCTCCGGAAGACGCCGTCGCGCGTTTGAAGGCAGCGGCGCAAGCCGTCCATGATGAACTCAAGGCGCGCGCGGACACGGCCTCAGGCGACGGCAAGGCGGTCCTTGAGGCCACGGCCCTCATGGCCAAAGACACCATGCTGCTGAAATCGGCGGGCAAACTCGTCAACGCCGGAACCTCCGCAGAACGGGCCATCTGGGAAGCCGGCGCATCGGTCTCCGAAATGCTGCACAACCTGGGCGGCTACATGGCCGAGCGCGCCACCGACGTCCTGGATGTCCGCGCACGCATTGTCGCTGAACTCCGGGGTGTCCCCGCACCGGGCATCCCGTCCTCCGAAACACCCTTCATCCTGGTAGCCGAGGATCTCGCTCCCGCCGACACTGCGACCTTGAATCCCGCAGTTGTCCTGGCGCTGGTGACCTCAGGCGGCGGGCCGCAGTCCCACACGGCGATCATCGCGCGCTCCCTTGGCCTGCCCGCCGTCGTTGCGGCCCACGGCGTGGACGGGATCGCGGACGGCTCAGAGGTTTATGTGGACGGCGCTGCCGGCTTCGTCGCCGTCGAACCGACCGAGGAACAACGTGCACTTGCCACCGCCTGGGCGGAAACCTCCGCGACGCTGGCAGCCTTCGACGGAAACGGCACGACGGCGGACGGCCACCTGGTCCCGCTCCTCGCCAACGTGGGCGGAGCCAAGGATGCCGTGGCAGCTGCGAAGCTGGGCGCCCAGGGCGTTGGCCTGTTCCGCACCGAATTCTGCTTCCTGGAGCGCGACACCGAGCCCTCCGTGGATGAGCAGGCCGCCGCCTACAAAGCCGTGTTTGACGCGTTCCCGGGCAAAAAGGTGGTCCTCCGCACCCTGGACGCCGGCGCCGACAAGCCCCTCCCCTTCCTCACGGATGCCACCGAGCCCAACCCTGCACTGGGCGTTCGCGGCTACCGCACCGACTTCACCACCCCGGGCGTCCTGGAACGCCAGCTCGAGGCGATCGCCCGCGCCGCGTCGGAATCCGAGGCCGATGTGTGGGTCATGGCTCCCATGATCTCCACAGCTGCCGAGGCAGGACGCTTTGCCTCGCTCTGCGCAGCAGCGGGAATCCGGACGCCAGGCGTAATGGTGGAGGTCCCCTCCGCTGCGCTGACGGCCGCAACCGTGCTGCGTGAAGTGGGATTCGCGTCCCTGGGCACGAACGACCTCACCCAGTACGCCATGGCCGCCGACCGCCAGCTGGGCCCCCTCGCGGACCTGAACACTCCGTGGCAGCCCGCGGTGCTGCGGCTGGTGCAGCTCACCGTGGAAGGCTCGGCACAGGAGGGCAACAACAAGCCCGTTGGCGTCTGTGGCGAGGCCGCCGCGGACCCCGCCCTTGCCGTCGTCCTCACCGGACTGGGCGTCACCACACTGTCCATGACCGCGCGCTCGTTGGCCGCGGTCGGGACCGTGCTGAAGACCGTCACGCTGGAGCAGGCGCAGGAACTTGCACGCCTGGCTCTTTCCGCCCCCAGCGCCACCGAGGCACGCGACTGGGTCCGCGCCAAGCTCCCCGTGCTCGAAGAGCTCGGCCTCTAACCCTTCCCGCACCAACGCAAGGAGAAACCATGCCAGAACGCACAGCAACCGTAGCCAGCCGCTCCGGACTGCACGCCCGGCCCGCTGCCCTGTTCGCTGAGGCAGCCGGCGAGCAGCCGGTGGATGTCACCATCGCCATGCAGGGCCAGCCCGAGGACGAAGCGATGGACGCGGCCAGCATCCTCTCGCTTATGACCCTCGGCGCTGCAAAGGGTGACGTGGTGGTGCTTCGGGCCGAGGGGGACGGTGCCGATGCCGCGCTGGACGCACTGGTGAAACTCCTGGAAACGGATCTGGACGCGGAGTAAGTTCTTCCTCCACGCCGCAGGCTAGGCTTCTGCCATGGCATTGATAGCTCCCCGCGTCACAGCGGGCCTCCCCGCCGACGACGCCCGGAACCTGGCGCGCTCCCTCAACGACAGCGACGACATCACCGTGTTCGTGGACGGCACGGTCCACCGCCTGCCCGATCAGGCGCGGGACGCCGTCGTCGACCTCCTTGCGAGGCTCGGGCGGGGCGAAACGGTGACCGTCAGCAGCGTGGAGGAAATGCTGACGACTTCGCAGGCTGCGGAGCTTGCCGGGATCTCGCACACCTATCTGCGGAACATGACCGACCGTGGCGAGATTCCGGTGGAGTACCGGGGAACGCATCGTCGGATCCGGCAGGCGGCGATCATTGCGTGGCTGGAAACCCAGAAGCGCAAGCAGGACGAAACCGCCGCCGCGGAGGCTGCGGAAAGCGACTGAAAGCGTCCGAGTGATAAGGATCAAGCAACGATCCCAGCCAACAGGCGGGGACCTGTAAAGCCCGGGGTTACGCTTGATCGGTGGGCAATTTCAAAGGGTGGCATATCGTGGCCGGTTTGGCTGCGCTTGCCCTTGCCATACCCTTGGGCTCAGCCATGGGATTGAACTTTGTGGCCACCTTCATGTTCGCGTGCACGGTGTTCGTGGCGGTCACCATGTGGACCGAATCGAAAATCGCACGACGCCGGGAGGCGGCTGACGCTGCGAAGGCAGCTGATGCGCGGCCGGCCGACTCCAATGAATCGGACGACGCCGCGCGGGACTAGCTCGCACCGGCGAGCCCTCCGAAACCGACAGCATGCTGTTCAATAGCTGTATGGCTTCAAGGTACTTTTCCGTCATTTGTCCCGCATGAGCGCGCTACTGTCCTCCGACATAGAGGCCCATGGCCTCACCGGACGCATCTTCTGGACCGAGGGGTCTCCCGAACCCGGGTCCGCGGCCGGGGCCGGGGCCGGGTCGGCAGAGAAGCCTGCCTACATCCTGATCCACGGCATCGGGGTTTCCCACCGGTACCTGGCACGACTGCACGCCGTGCTGGCGGCGCATGCGCCCACGTACTCCTTCGACCTGCCGGGCTTCGGCGGCACTCCCCGACCCGGCAGGCAACTCCAGGTCGAGGACTACGGTGCCTTCATTGCCGGGGCCCTGGCATCCCGCGGCATCGACTCCTACATTTTGGTAGGCCACTCCATGGGGGTGCAGTTCGCCATTGAGGCTGCACTGCACCGGCCGGAAAGTGCACGGCAGCTTGTGCTCATGGGGCCGGTTGTCGATTCGCGGCACAAGAACGTGATGCAGCAGTCGATTGCCCTGACGCTGGATGGCATCCTCCGCGAGAGTCCTTCGTCCAACTGGATCGTCATGGGGGACTACTTCCGGTGCGGACCGCGCTGGTACGTCACCGAACTGCCCGTGATGATGAAGTACCCGACCCTGGATCGGCTGTCCGGCATCGATGTCCCGGTCCTGGTTCTCCGGGGAAGCCGCGACCATGTTGCCGGACCGGATTGGTCCTTGAGGCTTTCGCGGGCGGTGGCCCAAGGGCGCCTGGTGGAAATTCCCGGCGTCGGCCACGTTGCCCAGCACATGCGCCCCAAAGCCGTGGCGGACGCCATCCGCAGCTTCGTCAACGCCACCACCCGGCACCGCTGAGCAAGCAGGACGCCGAGGCGCAGGGAGCCGCATTGGCACGGGCACCTCTGCGGACGGCCTTGTTGGCGCGGCCCGTCCCGGATAGGCTGGCGGAGCAAGCTAATTAGTAAGCTTACTTACGAAAGGGCTCACCATGACCAGCTATGACCCGGAAGACGATCCCCGTACCTTCGGCGTGAGCGGCGCCAGTGGACCCATCGACACTACCGCCGACGCGGACAGCATCCACGAAGATCCCGACATGCGCCAGGACGAGGACGACGACCCCGCTTCCTCGGCCAATCCCGACCCCCTGGATGGAAACGTCACAGGCCTCGAGCCAGGCGGCGGCGTGCCCCCGGGAGAAACCGCGCCCGCCGAAGGCAGCATGAGCAGCGACCAGGGGCACGAGGAGTAGTTCCCCGCCGGGCCACTACGGCAGGCTCAGGATCTCCCCAAGGTCGTACTCCGCAGGCTCTTCCAGCTGCGAGTACGTGCAACTTTCAGGAGTCCGGTCCGGCCGCCACCGACGGAACTGCGTCGTGTGGCGGAACCGGTCACCCTCCATGTAGTCGTAGGCCACCTCGATCACCAGTTCGGGGCGCAGCGGCACAAAGGAGAAGTCCTTTCCAGCGCTCCACCTGCTCTGCGCCCCGGGCATCCGTGACCCCCCGGGCGAATCGTCCTGCTTGGCCCACTCGCCCCACGGATGGTCGCCGAGTTCCACTTGATAGGGCTCAAGCTCCGCCACCAACGCCTCCCGCTTTGCCATGGGGAATGACGCCACGACGCCGACGTGATGAAGCCGGCCTGAGTCGTCGTAGAGCCCCAGGAGCATCGACCTCACAACTTTCGCGGTCTTGTGCCAACGGAACCCGGCCACCACGCAATCGGCTGTCCGCTCATGCTTCGTCTTGAACATCACCCGCTTGTTCGGCTGGTAGGTGCCGTCGAGCGGTTTCGACAGCACGCCGTCGAGGCCTGCTCCCTCAAGCTGCACGAACCATTCCTTGGCGCGCCCCAGGTCCGTCACCGCAGGCGTTACGTACACAGGAGGCCGGGCGTCGGCGAGGGCTTTCTCCAAGGCCGCGCGCCGCTCGGCGAAGGGCCGGCCGGTCAGATCCTCATCGCCGAGGGCAAGCAGGTCGAACGCCACCAGGGACGCCGGCGTCTTCTCCGCAAGCATCCGAACCCGGCTGTCCGCGGGATGGATTCGCTGCTGCAGCACCTCGAACTCAAGCCTGTTGCCCTGGATCAGGATGATCTCGCCGTCTACAACGCACTTGTCCGGAAGGTTCTTCTTCAGCGCTTCCACCAGCTCCGGGAAGTAGCGGGTCATGGGCTTCTCGTTGCGGCTGCCCAGGACGATGTCGTCCCCGTCCTTGAAGACGATGGTCCGGAATCCGTCCCATTTGGGCTCGTAATGCCCAACGTCGGGGATGTTCGGGACGGACTTGGCGAGCATGGGCGAAACGGGCGGCATCACTGGTAGGTCCATAGCTCATGTCTACCGGCCAGTACGTGCCCAAGGCTAGTGTTGGCGGATGGACATCTTGGCCGTGTTGGCAGCAGTGCTCGGAGTTCCCGCGCTCACGGGCGCGCTTTGGTACTGGATTGCGCGGGAGAACAAGCGCGGCGTCCGGCGGGCCGCAGCAGGCGGCATGCTGGGGATCGCAGACGAAGTCTTCCGCCCTGCCACACATCAGGCCCACCAGGTCCGGAAAATCGAACACGAACTCCCCGCCCCCGCGCCGGCCCCGAAGCCTAAGCGGTAGCACCCTCCCGCGGGGGCAGAACTACCGCCCGTTACATTAATGTGACTTTACTTTCCGCCTCCTGTACGGTCATAGGGCGACCCGATCTCCGCTGGGCCGCTTCTGGATTGACGCCGGGCTCTGCCGCAATCCAGGATCCGCCAGACCCGCGGCAGAGACGGGGGACCCACAGTTTCCCGGGCTTGTTTTCTCCGCAAGCCCTTGGGGTGAAGCCGCCACGCGCGGCCGGACGGCCTCGTCCGAACCCGACAGCTAACCTCGCAGGCGTTGAGAGGCACAACCATGTCCCCAACCATGGATAACCCACGCCGCGCGCAACTCGAGCGCGAGCGCACCAAGCCAACCGGACGCCGTCGGGCCCAACCCAGCGGATCCCCGGAACCAGCCACGACGGCGATCCCCACCGTAACGGCACCCACTCCGGCATCACCCGCTAAGGCTGCGCCCACCACGCGGGCTGCGGCCCGGGCCGCTGAGCGTGAGCGTGCGGCAAGGGCTGTGATCGCCCCTGCCGAGCCGAAGGCGGCCCCTGCGCTTCCGGAGCCGGCAACCGCAGGCCCGGAGCCGGCAACCGCAGCGATTCCGGTAGTCGAAGCCGCGCGGGCCGCAGCTCCGGCATCCACCACACCAGGGCCTCCCACGTCAGCCATTCCCGTGGTTGCTGCCCGCAAGGCAGCCACCCGCGGGGAAGCCGGAGCCGAAGCGGCTGCCCCGGCCCCGGCGGCATCCCGCAAGACACCTCCGCCGGTAACGGCATCAACCCTCGGCACCACCTCCTCATTTGGCCGCGAACCCCAAGCTGTTCTGCGGAAAGCCGCGTCGGTGAAGCACATGAGCCAGCGCATGGCAGTGGTTGCCGGAGCGCTGGGCCTGGTACTGACTGCGGGAACCGTCGGGCAGGCACTGGAGCTTCCGTTCTTCGGTCAGGAAAGTCCGGCCCAGGAAGCCAACGGCGGCCAGAGTGGCGAGGACCGCCAACCGGGCTCGGCAGCCCCTGCGCCCCGGGCTTCCTACACCACAGCGTCCTCCCCGTCGTCGTCGGGTCAATCGTCATCCGAAGCAGGCCAACCGGCCACGGTACCGGAGGCGACGGTACCGGAATCGCCTGTGGCGGTTTCGCCGTCGTCGGTTCCTTCACCGCACGTCTCCCTGGCAGCCCCTGTCTGGGTCCCGTCGGCGTCCGCCCCGGCAGTCGCAGCGCCGTCCCCCGTAGCCGGCACTCCGGCTCCGACCCAACCTGCGCCGGCGCCCGGCGACGTGCCCTCGGACACGATCACGACACCGCCGGCAACACCGACGCCCACCACGACGCCGACGCCGACCACCACTCCCACGCCGACCCCGACGCCAACACCGACGGGAACGCAAACGGCAAAGCCCCGGCCCACCGGCAAGCCCACCGCAGGCACGTCGCCTCAGCCGCAGGCGTCCACCTTGGAATCGCTCCTTGACGCCGCACAGAAGGCACTGCAGTGAGCACGCGGTTGCCCCGCACCAACGTGCACACCGGCTGGCACGGGCGGTACTGCAGCAGCAGCCGCACGGCAACGTTCAGGCGCCGTTTGGGCCGCTGGAGTTGCCAGCGGCTGAGGCGCTCCTGACGCGTTCCCCCGTGAACGGCCAGGCCAGCGCATTGGCATCAGATAAGGCAGGTACCCGCGCGGGTACCTGCCTTATCTGTTTCTTACGCTGAGTCTTGCCGGTGCTTAGATCCGCGGGTCCGGCTCAAATCCGCGGTCCGGGCTCAGATCCGCGGCCTGCCGGCCCAGCGCCGCGCCTTTAAGGCAGCATGCAGTTCAAGCCGGATGGCACCGTTCAAGGGATCAGCACCGATGAGCTGGCGGATGCGTCCGAGCCTGTTGTAGATGCTGCTCCTGTGGAGGTGAAGTTTCTCGGCGACATCCTGCACGGCACTGTCGTTGTCGTAGAGAAGCTCCAGGACCGGCAGGAGCTCGCCGTTTTTGTCCTGGTCCTCAAGCGTGCGGAAATGCACCGAGCCGGTATCGTCCCAGCCGCCCGGTGCCAGCAGGCGGTCAAAGAGCTGGTACACGCCCACGGAACGGCTGTCCACCAGTTCCCCGAGCTGCGCATCCACGGCCGCCGCCTGCGCAGCAACCTTGGACTGCCGGTACGCCACCGCGAGCTGCCTGATCACCTGGAAGGGTTCGCTGATCCCCAGGATGACGCGGTCCACGGTCCGGCCGGCACGCTTGGCGAGCTCAAGCTGGTAATGGACCAGGACCTGCGCGTGGTCTGCCCGTCCTCCGGATTCCCGGAACAGGACCACCGAGTGGGTTTCCGTGCCCGCGCTGAACAAAGCCGCGTTCACGCCGATAGTGGACTGCAGCGCGGCTGAGCGGTGCGTGAGGGTTGCCGCGATGGGATCGACGTCGGACCGGGCACCTTCGGCGTCAAGGATCGTCACCAGTTGCCACGGGCCGCGGCCTTGGATCTCCTTCCACCCCGCAACGGCCGCCACGGCGTTCGATTCGCCGCCACAGGCCGAGAGGAACTCCTGCTCACGCCGGCGCCGGAACTCGGACTCGGCCGTGTTCGAGTCCAGGAGCAAGCCCGCCAACAGGTCCAGTTCGTCCCGGACGCCGGGCAACTGGGCGAGGATCGCCGTCGCGCTTTGCTCCTCAAGGTCCTGTTGCACCCACAAGTACCCCACACGGAAACCGCGGACCAACAAGGGGACACAGACGCGGCCGAGCATCCCGAGTTCGTCGTTGGCGGGCACCACAACGGGGCGCACGGCGGTGGAGATGCCGTGCGAGAGCTGCCAGGCGCTGACGTCGCTGGGGACGCGCTTGCTGAGCAGGAAGTTCACCCGGACGCGGTCTGCGTGGGATTGGTTGGAACTGTAGGCGAGAAGAACGCCGTCGAGGTCCTCCAAGGACAGTCCGCGGCCGAGCTTCAGTGCTACGCGTTCAACGATCTGTTCCACGTCTTGCTGCATCCGGAAAGCGTACCAACAGCAGGCGACACCTGACGCCTTGGTGCTCGACAAATGTCGAGCTTGACGGCAGGAGTTCCTTGAATTTCCGGGGGTTTGCTCCCGGGCCGGTCGGGAATCCATGTCGCCTGCCTCACAGCCGGATTTATTCTGGAATCACAGCCCGCAGCAAATATTCGGCCGAACAGGCCGCTAACGATGGAGCCAGCAAATGATCATCGGCGTCCCCAAAGAAATCAAGAACAACGAGTTCCGCGTAGCCATCACGGCCGCCGGCGTCCACGAATTCCGCACCCACGGACACACCGTTCTGGTTGAGCGCGGCGCAGGCCTCGGCTCGGGCATCACCGACGAGGAATACTCGATCGCCGGCGCCGAAATCGTCAACGAAGCCGATGACGTGTGGGGCCGCGCGGACATGGTCATGAAGGTCAAGGAACCCATCGCCGCGGAGTACCACCGCTTCCGCAAGGGCCTGATCCTCTTCACCTACCTGCACCTCGCCGCAGAACCCGAGCTCACCGCCGAGCTCATCAACTCCGGCGTCACGGCCATCGCCTACGAAACCGTGCAGGAAGGCCGCACACTTCCGCTGCTCGCCCCCATGTCCGAGGTCGCAGGCCGCCTGTCCGTCGTGGTCGGCGCTTCCTCGCTGATGGCTCCGGCCGGCGGCAAGGGTGTCCTCCTGGGCGGCGTACCGGGCGTCCGCCCGGCCAAGGTTGTTGTCCTCGGCGCCGGCGTTGCGGGAACCAACGCCGCTGCCATGGCGCTGGGCCTCGGTGCTGATGTCACCATCATGGACATCAACATCAACCGGCTGCGCGAACTGGACGCCCTCTACCAGGGCCGCCTGAAGACCGTTGCCTCCAACGCCTACGAGATCGAGAAGTCAGTCATCGACGCAGATCTCGTGATCGGCTCCGTCCTGATCCCGGGCGCCAAGGCTCCCAAGCTGGTCACCAACGAACTCGTCTCCCGCATGAAGCCGGGCTCGGTCCTGGTGGACATCGCTGTGGACCAGGGCGGCTGCTTCGAGGACACGCACCCCACCACCCACCAGGAACCGACGTACAAGGTCCACAACTCGATCTTCTACTGCGTTGCCAACATGCCTGGCGCCGTTCCGAACACCTCCACGTACGCACTGACCAACGTCACCCTGCGCTACGCCGTGGCACTGGCCAACCTGGGCGTCAAGGCCGCCTTCGACCGCGACCCCGCCCTGGCCGCCGGCCTCAACATCGCCGCAGGCCACGTGGCACACCACTCCGTTTCCGAGGCGCACAACCTGCCCCTCGTCAACGACTGGCACAGCTTGGTCTCCGCCTAAGCAGCCAACCACGACGGCGGGGTGCAGCTTCCACGTGAAGCCGCACCCCGCCGTCGTGGTTTAACGCCTGCCGGGTTCTCAGTTAATGCCAATGTTCCCAAGGAACATTTGGCATTAACTGTCACTTCGCTGGGATTTTCGGGGCTTCCGGGACCGGGGGAATCAGCTGGGACGGGACCGGGACGGGGATGTCCGATGGCCCGAGCTTCGAGGGATCAAGCTTTGAGGGGTCGATCTCCGGAGGCGTGACCG
Organism: Paenarthrobacter sp. C1; assembly: GCF_049315185.1. Classification (NCBI taxonomy): domain Bacteria; kingdom Bacillati; phylum Actinomycetota; class Actinomycetes; order Micrococcales; family Micrococcaceae; genus Paenarthrobacter; species Paenarthrobacter sp. C1. The sequence continues at coordinate 4,414,469 of NZ_CP186052.1, forward strand.
GCAACGAGGGAGCCGTGGGGAGCACACGCTTGCCAGGGTCGGGGTGCGACGGGCTCTTGGGATCCTGGGATGGGTTTCCGGGCGTCGCCGGGTGCGGTTCAGCGTGAGGTGTCCCGTCGGGGTTCCCGGGATCCGCCGGGCTGGGGTTGGCCTGTCCCGGAACCACTGCCGGTTGGCTGTCCTGATGTGCAGGGCCGGGTTCCGAGGTCGATCCCGCAGGGGCGGCGGGTTGCGGCGCATTGCCCGCGCCGGGAGCCAGTTGTGAAACCACCGAACCGATGGCCGCGCCAAGATGCTGGAAAGCTCCGGGAATCCCGCCCTCGGAGGCGGCAGCCGCTGTGGCGCCACCGGCCAGCGACACCGCCACGGCGAGGCCCGCAATGGCTGCGCGCCTCTTCTTCCACCGCCGCGCAGCCAACTCATCTGTTGCCGGGGTTTGCTCGGGTGCCGGGACTTGCGGCGTTACGGCAGCGGGTCTGGTAACCATCGCCCCACCCGCCATCAGAGCACGGACGGCCTCGGACGGAATTGGAGCAGTGTCGGCCAGGGAGCGCAGCTCGAGAAGTTCGCTGCGGAGGTCCGTGCTGTCCTCAAGCCCGGCGTCGGCCAGCAGGGAATCGATGGCCTGCTGGTCATTGCCGCGACCGGGTGCGGTGTATTCGCTCATGATGTGCCGTTCCTTAGTAGCGCACGTTTCTTCAATGCGCCCAATGCCCTGCGCTGCAGCTGTTTCACGGACCCTTGGGATTTGCCCATGATGTCCGCAGTTTCTTCCACCGACAGGTCAGCAACGACCCGCAGTGCCAGGACCTCCCGATAATCCTCGGTCAGGTCCTCCAAAAGTTCCGTAACCCCCAGACCGGACGCCCTTCCGAATGCCTGCTCTTCGGCCGACGGTGAGCGCCGGGTGTCGAAGTCAGCCTCGTACGGCGTGGAATCGGGGGTTCGTTCGCGCTTCCGGTAGTGATCCACCAGCCGGGCGTGCGCAATGGTGAACAGCAATGTCTTGGCTCCCTGCAACCCGCCGTGGAGGGTCTCCAGTTTGGGGTAGAGGGCAAGGAAGACGTCCTGCGTTACGGCCTCGGGATCGTCCACGCCGCGTGCTTTGAGATAGCCAAAGACCGGTCCGGAGAAGGCGTTGTAGGCAGCAGTGAAGAGCAGCGCGGGATCGTCGTGATCCGCCTGCACATATTCATCAGCCAAGGGTTCAAGCACCCGTGGACGCCTCCCATCCCGCGTTATGAGGCAGGGCTCCTTGTCATCAAGCCAAGGAGCCCTGCCTTTAAACCGTAGCCGTTCTCCGCTTAGCGGACAGAATCGACGGGTGCTCCGTGAACAGCCGGCAGCTCAGTGGGGACCTGGGTAGGCAGCGACGGTACGGCCGGGACTGCAGGCACGGCGGGCACTGCGGGAGCGGCCGGAACAGCCGGGACCGCAGGCGTGGCCGGAAGTCCGGACGTAACGGAGGCATCGGCATCGGCGTCGGCGTCGGCCTTGGCGTTGCCGTCAGCCTTGAGTCCGGCAGCCTTGCCGGCTTCCACCACGGCTTCGCAGTGCGCCTCGACGTTGGCCTCGCCACCGGCAGCAATGGTCAGTGACTTGAAGCCGGCAACCTTGGTGTCGGCCTTCAAGCCGCCGTTGAGGAAGGAAGTGCACAGTCCGAATGCTTCAGGCGACGTGGCATCTTCGAGGGCTGCCTTGGCGTCGTTGATTGCGTCACCGGCAGCGCCGCTGACTTCGCCCTTGGCATCCTTCGCGGTTGCCTTGCCGGCTTCTGCGGCGTCACTCGCTGTTGCCTTGGCGGTCTCGACGGCGTCTGCCGCCTTGGCCTGGGCAGTTTCCGCTGCGTCGGCTGCTTCACCGGCAGTTCCGGCAGCGAGGGGGGCAGGTGCACCTACGACGTCGTGGGCGGTCTGCTGGATTTCGGTGGGAAGAGCGCCATTGAAGGCAGCGACGCCGGTTCCGCCGACAGCAACAGCTCCGGCAGCCAGGACGCCTGCGGCGACTTTGCTGGTGGCAAGGACAGTGAACAAGGACATGAAACCCTCCGACAAACGATTTTGGGATTGCCCCGGCAGCTGTTGGGTGGCTGCCGGATGATCAGCGTGCGGACGTGGCCCGCACTCCCTTTACATCGCTGGGGGCGTTGGTGAGGTTACGCCTCGTGCAGATTTATTTTTTTCGGGCCAGATCCCGGGCCTGCTCAATGAGTTTCAGGACCTCCACTGAGTCCGCCGGATCCACAGGTGCCGGATGCGCGGAGGCGGTTCCGCCGTCGTCGAGCTTTTCCGCGAGGAAGCGATAGAACTCCGGGTAGGCGCCGCGCTCGGTGGGGATGGTGGAGCGCTGGCCGTCCACCTCCAGGATGCCGTAGTCCTCTTCAGGCTCGACGCCGTACTGCGGGTCCGTGGGCAACCCGCCACCCAGGACAAACGGCTCCTGGGGGTCCGTGCCGAACTTCGCGAAAGCACCCTGCGTGCCCAGGATCCGGAACCGCGGGCCGTGCAGGTGGCTATTGAGGTTGATGGTGACGTGGGTGATTACACCGGAGTCGTGCCGGAGGACAAGGAAGACGTCGTCGTCGGCGTTCTCCTGGGGGCGGCGGGCAGCAATTTCGGAGTAGGTGACCGTAGCCGGGCCAAAGAACCGGAGGGCGAGGTCCAGGACGTGGGTCCCGAGGTCGAACAGGACTCCGCCGCCGTCCTCCACCGTGGCCCCGGCTTTCCAGGCTTTTGCAATTTCCGGCGCCCACCGCTCCATGCCTACCTCGAACCGGGTGACGGTACCCAGCGTCCCGGCGTCGAGCAGTTTCCGCACGGTGAGCGCATCGCCGTCCCAGCGCCGGTTCTGATACACCGTGAGGACCCTGCCCAGCCTGGCTGCCAGCTGGATCAGTTCCTCGCCTTGCGCACTGTAGGTGACGAACGGCTTATCGACGACGACGTCGAGCCCGGCTTCCAGCGCGGCTTTAGCAAGCGGGTAGTGGGTTGCGGGCGGTGTGCCGAGGACGATGAGGTCCAGTTCATCGGCGAGGGCCAGGGCGTCGGCAGGGGTGTTGACGATCTTCGCCCGGGGATAGCGTTCCTTGGCCTTGGCCTGCCGTTCCGCGTCCGAGGTGGCGATGACGGCGAGCTCATAGGCAGGGTTGGCGGAGATGTAGGGCGAGTGGAAGACACTGCCTGAAAGTCCAAAGCCTGCGACTGCGGTACGGATCGGCTGGGAAGTCATGACCCTAGGCTACCGATCCTCGCTCACGTAATAGCCCCTTTCCGGCAACCCTCCATCACCGGGTGAGCAAGCGATTGGCTCAAGCACGCGGAACGTGAGCAAGCGATGGGGACGGCGAAGGCCGGGAACCTCCGCGAACCGATGATCAGGTTCAGGGAGATTCCCGGCCTTCAGGAAACTACGGCTGCGGGGCTACTTCTTGGCGCCCTTTTCCCAGCCGAGGGTGGTCCAGTCCGGAACGTTGGAGAGGCTCTTGAACAGGGACGGGCCATAGTTGGCCAGGCCCTTGTGCACGAACTGGATCTCCGGGCCGTTCAGCACGGTTCCCATGGAGAAGTACTTCTCCATGTGCTTCTTTTCGACGTCCATGGCCGCTTTGTTGCGCTCCGTATCGTCGGCGATGGTGGCAAGGCGCTTGATTTCGGCGTCGAGCTCAGCATCGCCCAGGCCGTTCTCGTTGGTGGTGGAGTCGTAGTACTGCTTCACGGCGTCCGTTGCGTCCGCACCCACGGTGTAACCGGAGATGGTCACATCGAACTCGCGGGATCCAACCACCTTGCCGAAGTCGGCGTCACCGCGCTGGTCAATGCCAACATCCATGCCGGCTGCCTGGAGCTGCTTCTGCAGGGTCTGAGAGGTTGCAGCCGTGGTGGGATCGTCACCGAAGTTGGTGATCTTGAAGGAGACAGGGACGCCGTCCTTGGCCATGATGCCCTTGTCGTTGGCCGTGTAGCCGGCGTCAGTCAGGACCTTCTTGGCAGCCTCAGCGCCCGTATCCTTCACGGGGTAGTTGTCCTGGTAGTACTCGGAGAACGGCATGAGCATCATGGAGCCCGAGCTCTCTTCGGACCAGTTCAGGCCGTTGAAGCGGACGTCGCGGATGGCCTTGCGGTCGACGGCGGTGAAGATTGCCTTACGAACGGCAACGTCCGTCAAGGCCGGGCGCTTGGCGTTCAGGTTCAAGCCACCAGCGAAGAGGCGCTGGCCGCGGCGAACGTCAGCGTCCTTGGTGCCCTCGAGCTGCTTGTAACGGCCAAGAGTACGGCCGCTCGTCGCGTCGATCTCACCATTCTTGAACGCTGCGATGGTCGCGCTCGGCTCCATTTGGCGCCAGATGACCTTCTCGAGAACCGGCTTCTGGCCCCACCATTTGTCGTTCGGGACCATCGTGACGGTCTTGGCAGTGGTGTCGTAGTTCTCCACCTTGAACGGACCTGCCATCCATTCAGGGTGCATTTCTCCCGCGAAGCCCTTGTTGAAAATCTCGGGTGTATTGATGGCGGGGTGGATCAGGCCGAAGAAGAGACCTTCAAGGGGGAAGACGGGCTGGGTTGTGGTGACGATGACTTCTTTGTCGTTGGCACCGGCCTTGACCGAATCCACGAAGGCGTAGGCACCAGCGGTGACGATGTCGATGGACTTGTCTTCGCCGCGGAGCATCTTCCACGTGTTCTCGAAGGTCTTCACATCAATGGGAGTGCCATCGTTCCAGGTCGCCTTGTCGTTGACCTTGATGGTGATGGTCTGCTTGCCGTCCTTGACTTCGCTGGTCACCGATTCGCAGAAGTCCTTGTTCGGCTCTGCCTTGCCGTTGAAGTCCAACTTCCAGCAGCCGCCGATGCCGCCGCTGCTGATCGCAGCGGTGTTGACCGGAGTCATCACGGCCGAAGTATCAGCGCTGTTGCCCACGTTGGAGAAGCCGTTGAAGTCCGGGCCAATGCTTCCGACGGCCAAAGTGACCGTGCCGCCCTGTTCCAGATCCTTTGTTTCTTTGGCGTTGACGCTAATCAGTTTGCTGATGTCGCCGCCACTCTCTTCTGCCTTCTGGGAGGCAGGACCCGACGGCGTTCCCCCGCCGCAAGCGGTCAGCATGAGCGTTGCTGCGAGTGCTACGCCGCCGATCGTCGTGTACTTCTTCATGGTTTGCCCTTCATGTTTACGACTGAAATATCTTTGCGAGTTGAGACCAGGGATTTATTCAATGCGTCATATGTCGTCAGGCATGCACCACCAGCATCTCGGCATCCAGCTCTCCGTCCGGGAAGAAGCAGGCAAAGTCCTGCGCGCCCTCCGCCTCGGAAGTCAGTGGCGGCTCCAGAGTAAGGCACTTCTCCTGCTTTGCGGCAGGTAGCGCGGCAAACACCGGGCAACGTGTAGCGAAGTTACAACCCTTGGGCGCATCAAGCGGGCTGGGCAGGTCACCCTGCAGGATGATGCGTTCGCGGGTACGTTCCAGGTTCGGGTCCGGAACCGGTATCGCGGACAGCAGGGCCCGGGTGTAGGGGTGCCGCGGGTTGTCGAAGACGTCGTCCACGTTCCCGGTTTCCACGATCTTGCCCAGGTACATCACGGCCACCCGGTCCGAGATATGGCGGACGACCGAGAGGTCGTGGGCGACCATGAGGTAGCTGAGGCCAAGTTCGGCGCGGAGCTTGTCCAGCAAGTTGATGACCCCGGCCTGGACGGACACATCCAGCGCGGACACGGGCTCGTCCAGGACAACCAGCTTGGGGTTGACTGCGAGCGCCCGGGCTATGCCGATGCGTTGCCGCTGGCCGCCGGAGAACTGGTTGGGGAAGCGGTTGACGTGGTCAGGCTGCAGGCCCACAAGCTTCATGAGTTCCATGATGCGTTTCCTGATGGCGGCCTTGGGCATTCCCAGGTTCTCCAGGGGCTCGGCCAGGACCTCGTACACGGTGAAGCGTGGGTCCAGGGCACCCGTGGGGTCCTGGAAGACCATCTGCATTTCCTTGCGCATGGCCATTTTGGTCTTGTGGTCGGTGGCTACCTTGTTGCTGACACCGCCGATGACCACTTCGCCCACCTGGTCCGGATGGAATTCCATGATTTCCAACAGCGTGGTGGTCTTGCCGCAGCCTGACTCGCCCACAATGGAGACGCACTCGCCCTCGCGGATGTCGAAGCTGAGCCCGTCCACGGCCTTGACCGTGCCGATCCGCCGTTTGATGAGAGCACCCTTCAGCAGGGGGAAGTGCTTCTTGACGTCCTTGAGTTCCAGGACCTTGTCGCGTTCGGTGCGGGCAACGCCGTCGAACTTGGAAACCGGTTTGGGCGGCGCATGGAAAATCCGGTGCGCGTCCGCATTGCCGGAAAGCTCGCCGGACTTGATGCAGGCTGCCCTGTGGTCCAACGTCCCGGTCTCGGATCCGGGTACTGAAATGAGCTCCGGCTCGCCGTGCAGGCAGGCGTCGCTGACCATGGGGCAACGGGCTGCGAAGGAGCACCCCGTCACCGGCAACGCGAGGTTGGGTGGGGTCCCCTCGATGGGAACCAGCGACTGCTTGGTGGCTGTATCCACGCGCGGGACAGCACCCAGCAGGCCCAGCGTGTACGGCATCCGGGGGTTGTAGTAGATGTCCTCCACAGTGCCGGTCTCCACGGGCTTGCCCGCGTACATGACCACGATGTCGTCAGCCATGCCGGCGACCACGCCGAGGTCGTGCGTGATCATGACGACGGCGGCGCCGGTCTCCTCCTGCGCGGTGTGCAGGACTTCGAGCACCTGCGCCTGGATGGTGACGTCGAGCGCCGTCGTGGGTTCATCAGCGATGAGTACCCGCGGATCGTTGGCGATCGCGATGGCGATCATGACGCGCTGGCGCATACCACCGGAGAACTCGTGCGGGAAGGCCTTCAGCCTGTCCTTGGGGCTCGGGATCCCCACCATGCGCAAGAGGTCGACGGCGCGGGCTTCTTTGGCCTGCTTGCTCATGGTCGGGTTGTGGACCGTCAGCGCCTCGATGATCTGGTTGCCCACTGTGTAGACGGGCGTCAGCGAGGACAGCGGATCCTGGAACACCATGGCGATGTCGCTGCCGCGGTGCTTGCACATTGCTTTGTCGCTCAGGCCAAGGAGTTCCTTGCCCTTGTAGCGGACGGAGCCTGTGATGTCAGCAGTTTCGGGGAGGAGACCCATGATGGCCATGGACGTCACGGACTTGCCGGAGCCGGATTCGCCCACGATGCCCAGGGTCTTGCCCGGCATGAGGTCGAAGTCGACGCCTCGGACAGCGTGGACCACGCCGTTCTCGGAGTTGAAGCGGACGTTCAGGTCGCGGACGCTGAGGACGGCGTCGCCGGGGGCGTAGAGTCCGGCGTCGCGGAGGCGCTCGGCGGGAGTGGTGTTGGTGCTCATCAGTTGGCCACCTTCGCAGTCTGGGGCTTGGTCCGCTTCGCCCGGCCGATGGAGCTGGAGCTGGGGTCGAAGGCGTCACGGAGTCCGTCGTTCATCATGGCCAGCGAACCGGTCAGCAGGAACATGACGGTGAGTGGGACCCAGAACATCCACGGGAAGGAGGACACCTGGCCCGTAGCCTGGCCGATCAGGACACCGAGGCTGACGTCAGGGAGTTTGATGCCGATGCCGATGAAGGAGAACGCCACTTCGGCCAGCACGGCACCGGTGATGCCTCGGGTGAAGTCGAGGACCAGCAAGGAGCCGATGTTCGGGACCAGGTGGCGCCACACGATGCGGCGGGAGGGGACCCCCATGTACTTGGCGGCTTTGACGTAGTCGCGCTGCATGAGCGACATCGACAACGAGCGCACCAGACGGGCGGTACCCATCCAGCTGAAGAACAGCAGGACGACGATCAGCAGCAGCCAGCTGGGAAGGTTCTTGAGCCCGCCGCTGCCGCTGGTGGCCACCGCCACTACCAGGATGGCGGGCATCATGATGAGCGCCTCCAGGATGAACAGCATGGTGGCGTCCACCTTGCCGCCAAAGAAGGCCATGGTGCAGCCGTAGACCGCCGAGATCACGACGGACACGCCGCCCACGATCAGGCCGATGAAGATCGAGATCCTGGTGCCCTCGACTATGAGCGCCATGAGGTCGATGCCGGCCTGCGTGGTGCCCAGGAGATGATCCGGCGACGGACCCATGCCGATGTTCAAAGGATCGATGGTGTCCTTGTCCCATGGAGTCAGGAATCCGCCGAACAGGGAGAACAGGAACAGCGCCAGGAAGATGAACAAACCGGCGACGGCGGTCCGGTTCCGCATGAAGCGACGGAAGATGATCCGGGACTTGCCGATGACCACGTCCTGGTCGGCTACACGGGACTCGTCGATTTCGGCGATCGGGTCAATGATGTTTGTCATTACTGGACCCTCACTCGTGGATCGACCAGCGTGGTGGCGAAGTCGGCCAGGATGGCGCCGATTGCGAAGATGACTGAGCCATAGGCCAGCGTGGCAGTGGCAACGTTGACGTCCTGCAGGCCGATGGACTGGATGCTCCACAGGCCGATGCCCGGCCAGGCGAAGATGGCCTCGGCGAAGAAGCCGCCCGTGAAGATGGCGGGAATGGTGAATGCGATGCTCTGGGCCACCGGGATGAACGAGACACGCAACGCATGCTTTCGGATGGCCTGGTTGCGGGTGAGCCCCTTGGCCCGGGCAGTGCGGACGAAGTCTGCGTTTACGTTGTCCAGGAGGTATTGCCGCTGGGCGATCTGGTAACCGGCCCAGCCGAAGACGGTCATCGCGAAGGTGGGCACGGCGTAGTGGGCCACAAGGTCAACGAAAGCGGGCCAACCCGGGTCTATTCCCGGCGTCGAAATTCCCGTCACGAAGAAGATGCGCTCGCCGACAGCCTCATTGATGCTGATGGCACCCAGCTGCACCAGGAAGTAGGCAATGGGCGCGGGAAGGATGTGGACCAAGTAGCTGTAGGACGTGATGGCGCGGTCCTGGAACTTGTATTGCCGTGCTGCGGAGTAAACGCCCAGCGCCACTCCGATGATCAACGTCAGGATGATCGAGGCGATGAACAACCGGGTGGAGACCATGACGCGGTCCGCGAACTCTGCGTTGACGTACGCGCCGTTCGGGCTGCGGCCCCAGTCCCAGCGGGTGACGATGCCACCGAGCCACTGGATGTAGCGTTCCCAAGGGTTCAAGTCCGGGTCCAAGCCCAGTCCACGGAAAGACGCAGCTACCTGCTCAGGGGTTGGCCGGGGGATCTTCTCTTGTTCCAGGACGGCCGGTTTAAGCGATGAGACGGCCAGGAAATACCCGGCGCTGGTGGTCAGGAAGATCATGATCAGGTAGATGCCTGAGCGCTTCAGCAGATATTTCAGCATGTCGGGTGGCTGCCCCGAATCGTGGCAAAACTCAAAGCTCGTCCTTCCGCGGTTCCCGGCTGTGGCCGGCGTCAGCTACGAATTGATGCAGCGGGTTCTTGGTGTCCCCCACACCCCTTCAGTGATCACCAGCCCTGTATGGCATGCGTCACATTCAAGAGGAAACTACCACAATAACTGCTTCACGTTTTGCTTCCGGGCGGCCAGTTTCGCGCCTGCAGCCAGATTGTTATGTGCAGGCTGCGTCACGAAAACGGCGAAGACGCCACTTGGGAAGCCATAAGCCGGGACCCCAGCGGGAACTTCGGGCTAGGTAGTCTTCAGGAGCCGGGTGATGAGTTCACGCCAGGAGTCCGTGAGGCGCCGCGGCGAAATGCCCCGAACGCGCACGTCGTCGACGATCCGCTCAGGGTCCAGGGCGTAGGTCAGGGACATGGCCATAACCCAGGGATCCGCGATGCCCGCCTCCCGCAGCAGGACCTCCATGTGCCGGTGCGAAAGCTTCGTCGCGGGGACATCGAATCTGTTGCGGGTTGCCGCGCCGGCAGCCTTCAGAAGCTCACCGTTTTCCAGGACGAAATAGATCCGCCCTTCACCGAAAGCCACCAAGCGGTCTTCAGGCGACGCGCCCGGGCCCAACGGCGGAGGCCCGAACATGAAGCCGCGCTGGAATTCGGACTCGGCGTCACTGAGCAGGGTCATCATGAGCCCGGCCCGGCTGCCAAACCGCCGGAAGACGGTGCCCTTGCCCACCTTCGCTTTGCACGCGAGGGCGTCCATGGTCAGCGCGTCGGCGCCGAACTCGTCCACCAGCTCACGGGCAGCGCACAGCAAGCGCTCGCGGTTCCGCGCGGCGTCGCTGCGTTCGTGCGGCAGTCCTGGCGTCCCCAAGGGCGCGTCAGGCTGGAGGGGGATGAAGCTCACGAGAAACATTCTAGACCCGGGAATAGAAACCGGACCGTAGTCCGTTTAGTATCGGTGAAGGCTCCAAGCCCCAGAAACCGCAGGCCGGGTTCCCACAGACCCGACCAAACACAAGGAGACAGCATGTCCAAGAGCACTGTTCTGACCCTCGTCGGCAGCCTCCGCGCCGATTCCCACAACAAGAAGCTCGCCGAAGCCATCCAGCTGAACGCGCCCGAGAACGTTGACGTCCAGATCCACGACTCCCTGGGCAACATCCCGTTCTACAACGAGGACATCGACGTCGAAGGCCAGGTTCCCGCCGAAGCCGCAGCCCTCCGCGCCGCAGCAAACGACGCCGACACCATCCTGCTGGTCACCCCCGAGCACAACGGCACTGTCCCCGCTTCGCTGAAGAATGCAATCGACTGGCTGTCCCGCCCCTTCGGCGCCGGCGCCCTCTCCGGCAAGCCGACCGCCGTCGTCGGAACCGCCTTCGGCCAGTACGGCGGAGTCTGGGCACAGGACGAAGCCCGCAAGGCTGTCGGCATTGCCGGCGCGAAGGTCCTCGAAGACGTGAAGCTGGCCGTCCCGGGGTCCATGATCCGCTTCGCTGAACTGCACCCCAAGGACGACGCCGAGGTCGTAGAGCAGATCAAGGGCATCTTCGAGCCGCTGACCGCCGCCCAAGAAGACGAAGAAGCAGCAGCCTAGTTTTCCGGTTGCCCTGCCCCCGCTCCGCTTCTTGCGGGGTGGGGGCATTCGTCTTTCCGGCCGTCCGTCTTTCCGGCCGTCGACGCCGGGGTGCGTGATCAACTCTTGTCCGAACCGTCACCATAGCGGCATTACGCGCTCCGGGATCCCGTCCTAACGTTGGAGGTACAGGTGGACGGACAGGAGCGCGGGGCTGTCATGCATGCCGGACGGGGAACCAGGAGTACGACGGCGATCACGGCTGCGTGCCTCGGTTTGGCGCTCTGGTTGGCCGGCTGCACCCCGGCCCCGGAAGCTGTCACGTCACCCACGCGCACCTCCCTCCCCACGGTCACCCTGCCATCACCTGCCGCACCCAGCCTGTCCGCGACTCCTGCCCCGTCCACTGACCCGCCTGCTGCCGTTGCCTCGGCTGCGGGGATTCCCTCGGTTGCCGTCCCAGCGGCACCGCCTCCTGCAGCACCATCCCCTGACGCCACTGCGACTGCTGCTCGTGCCCCTTCTTCGGCTCCGTCCAGCGGCCCACCGGCTACGAACCCGCCGCTTCCCGCCGTCGAGCCTTCGCCTGAACCCGGCACCAGCGCCCCCGAACCATCAGCGACGGCCACGGTAGTCCCGGTGGGTTCCGGCGGTTCCGGCCCGGCGGTGTACTACGTCGCTATCGACGACGGCGGGGCGCGCGGCGTGCGGTTCGGCTGCAACGACAGCCTGGTTCCGGTACGTGGAGTGGAAGTTCCGGGCGATCCTTTGTCCGTGGCCCTGGGGCGCTTGCTGGAAGCCGGCATGCCCGTGGACAGCGACGCTGCTCTCTACGACTCGCTCGCGGACTCTTCGCTGAAATTTCTTTCCGGCTACATGAGTGGATCCACGGTTGTGGTGAACCTCAGCGGATCACTCCGACCCGCCGGAGTCTGCGACATTCCCCGGATCCAGGCCCAGCTGACCCACACCGTTGTATCGGCCACGGGGGCGTCGCGGGCCGAGATCTACGTCAACGGACGCACCCTCACGGAGGCACTGAGCGTGCGCTGAGGGTTGCGTTGCGTACGTGGCGTCTGGCGGCGCGGTTAGGCCGTCGCGATCGCCAGAACCCGCCTGAGGGCCCAGGCAACGCGCAACAAAGCCAGTACTGAGGCGAAGGTCAACAGCAGGGCCACAGCCTCGGGAATCCACAGGCCCGTCGGCGCGTCCCCTTCAAGGACAACCGTGATCAACGATGCAACCACCAGAAGTCCCAGCCCGGGAATGGCGAACAGGAACACTTCGCCGATCTGGCGGCGGTGGGTAGCTGACAGCCTCTCCAGCGGGAGCTCGCGCTGGCCCGGCGCAGACTTTTTCCCCAGCACATTGATCAGCATGGAGACACTCGTGAGGGTGAGCCCGGCCGTGGCTCCGGCCAGGGTGGCCAGGGTTTGAAACAAGGACCGCCGCGCACCGGGGTCCACACGTTCCAGCAAGAGAGGTTGTCCGGCCATGGCAGCGATGCCCACCCAGAGGGTGAGGGCCAAGGCAGCCCACAGGTAGTCGGCTGTTGGATGCAGCAGGAACCAACGCCACAACGGCCTGCGGCGGCCAGGGCGGTCAACATCAACCTCGTACAAGCTCATGACCCGACCCGTCCTGGGGCTCCCCGGCTCCTTCGGCTATCACTACTGCCGCGGCGAGAGCTGCACGCACGGTGGCCATCCCGCCTGCGACCAGGTCCGGAACCAGACTGGAGTCAGCAGTTCCCTTGACGTCCGGCAACGTCCTGGCGAAGAACGGCTCGTTGTCCCTGGCCTGCTTGTTGAGGATCGCAATGGCCTCCGCGGTGGACTTCTGCGGGTCGTTGAAGACATCCGGGTCCACTTCGATGTGCGAGATGAACCGCTCCTTCAGCAGGTCCACCACCTCGCGGTCACCGGTCAGGGAGTCCTTTCCCTCCGCCACCACGTAGTCGAAATGCTCCACGGAACCTGCCTGGCGGAAAAGATCGATCAACCGTTGAATGCGCTCCCGTATCCGCCGCTTGTCATTGGCACTTCCTGACCTGCCGACGCTCAGGGAGATCCGGAAGGTTCCTTGGTTCATCAGGCGCGAGGCACTGTCCAGAACGTCAGCCCATTCGCCTTCCATCAGCTTTCCCGACAGACGCTCGGCGGGCAGGGCAAACTCGAAACGGCTCACCTCCAGCCGGTCAAGGATTTCCTCGATGTCTTCCCTCACCACGGGAACCAGAACGGGTTCCAATCCCAGCATCCCCTCCAGGTACTCCCCCATCCTGGACGCCCTGGGTCCGTTTCCAGTAGTGAGCACAGCCATCACGTTGCGCTTGAGGAAGGCGAAGTAGGTGGTTTCCAGCAAATGATCCCCGGGCCCCAGGGGCAACGGCTTCCGCCTGCCCAGCGCATCGCCAACACTGGGCAGATTGGTATCCCGGACGCGGTCGAGAAGCAGCACCGGATAGGGCGATGTTGCTACCGCCTGGGCAAGCATCACTGTCCCGTCCGCACTGGTGAAATGTCTGTCCGTCCCGGCTTCCCGGGCCTTCATCAGGACTTCGGCCACGCGGCGCGCTGGGAACGGACGGACGAGATCGGCGCCGTTCAGTTGCTCGATCCGCCAGAACTGCACACTGCGCCGTGCCATGCGCCCCTCCCTTCGCCGCGATGCCTTCTTTCTGTTCCCAAGCTATCGGCGGGGTCCGACATTAAAGCCGGGCACCGTCGTCGTGCGCTTAATGCCGGTTCACAGGCTGTATTTGGGACCCTGTTCGAATAACGCATCCATTTCGTCGTGGCTGCGGGTGCCGGCGAGACCTGCCCAATTTCCGTCCCCCAGAATCTCCTTGGCCACTCGCGCCACCTTGGCGTAAGCCGCCTTGGCCGTGTTGCCGCCGATGCTGACGCGACGGACACCGGCGTCATGCAGCTCAAGGGGCGACGGCGCCCCAACTCCAGCCAGCGCATTGAGCGGCGCCGGGATTTGGCTGGAAAGTTGGTGCAGGACGTGCAAATCAACGACGCCGGGCACGAAGATGCCGCTGGCCCCTGCGGTGAGGTACGACTCGGCACGGCGAAGGGTTTCCTCGTAGGCGGTGTCCGCGAAGCGGCCTGAAAGGTAGGTGTCCGTGCGGGCATTGATGAACAACGGGATCCCGCGCTCGTCAGCGACCAGGCGGATCAATGCGATCCGGCGCGATTGCTCATCGATATCGGTGAGCGGCTCAGCAGCCGAGTCTTCGATGTTGATCCCTACGGCCCCGGCGTCCAGGACGGCGTGGACCGTGGCCCGGAGCTCGTCATCGGTACGTCCGTAGCCCGTTTCGATGTCCGCCGTGACCGGCAGCGTGGTCGCGCCCACCACCCGGCCCAGTGCGGCCATCGCCAAACCCCACGGCACATGGTCCCCATCCCGGAAGCCCAGGCTCCAGGAGACGGCGGAGCTTGAGGTGGCGATCGCCGTCGCACCGGCTTCCTGGACGACGCGGGCGGAGGCCGCGTCCCACACATTCACGAGCACCAGCGGCGTGGGCCCGGCGTCGTGGAGTTTGTGGAACTGTTCGGCCTTGGTCACGGATCCCCGGTGCGCTGTCATAGCTACATTCCAACCGCTCACATCCGTGGCGTAAAGCTCGGCCTCAAAATGCATGTCGGATTCGAAAACAAGTGTTGCCTAATTAGCAACATCGGGGAGTATCCTGAGACTGTGACCCACGAAACATTGGATGCCGGCGCAACGCTGCCCGCTGAAGCCATCGACGCCATCGAGCGGGCCGCCACGGCTGCTCACCCGCACGAGGAACTGTTCTCCGCGCGGGCCGCCAACATCAAGCAATCCGCTGTCCGCGATGTCTTCGACATCTCCATGCAGCCGGGCCTTGTCTCCCTCGCCGGAGGCAACCCGTACCTGCAGTCGCTGCCCTTGGAGAAGCTCGGCCAGACTGCCGCGCGGATCATCGCCGAAGAAGGAATGACCGCCCTGCAATACGGCGGCGGCCAAGGCACGGAAGAACTGCGCGCGCAGATCTGCGACATCATGGCCGCTGAAGGCATCACCGACGCCCGGCCCGAAAACGTCGTCATCACGGCCGGATCGCAGTCCGCGCAGGATGTCGCCACCAAGGTCTTCTGCAACCCCGGAGATGTGGTCCTGGTTGAAAACCCCACCTACGTGGGCGCCCTGAACACATTCGAGGCGTACCAGGTCCAAGTGGAACCCATCGAAATGGACGACGACGGCCTGGTACCGGAGCTTCTCGAGGCCAGGATCGCGGCGCTCCAGGCAGAGGGCAAGAACATCAAGTTCCTCTACACGATTCCCAACTTCAACAACCCCTCCGGAATCACACTGGCCCAGGAACGCCGGCAGCGCATCGTCGACATATGCCGCGAAGCAAATATTATCGTCCTCGAGGACAACCCCTACGGACTCCTGCGTTTTGACGGTCACCCCATCGCCCCCATGCGTGCAGCAAACCCGGACGACGTCATCTACCTCGGGTCCTTCTCCAAGATTTTCGCCCCCGGACTGCGGATCGGCTGGGCGCTGGTTCCCGCCCATCTGCAGCGGCGCTTCTACCTAGCTTCCGAGGCCGTAACGCTCTGCCCGCCACCGCTGAACCAGATGATCGTCTCGGCCTACCTGCGCGATTACGACTGGCAGGGACAGATCGACACCTACCGGACGCTCTACTCCGAGCGTTGCGAGGCCCTGCTGTCCGCCCTGGACGAGTACATGCCCGCGGGCCTTTCGTGGACCCGGCCGGCCGGCGGCTTCTTCGTGTGGGTCACCCTGCCCGAGGGCGTGGACACCTATCCGCTCCTCGGAAAGGCGATCGACGCCGGCGTCGTCTTCATCCCCGGCGCAGCCTTCTCGCCCGCCGACGGCCCCTCCAACAAACTGCGCCTCGCCTTCAGCGCGGTGCCGCCGGATACCATTGCCGAAGGCGTGCGACGCCTGGCACCTGTCCTGGCAGAAGCCATCAAAGCCACCACTGAAGGAGCAGCACAATGACCGGAGTTGTGATTGTAGGAGTCGACGGCAGCGAGACGGCGATGAGGGCGGCGCAGGCAGCACAGCAGCTGGCGCTCGGACTGGGAGCCAGCCTGCGCGTTGTCAGCGCCTTCGACAGCAACCGGACCGAGGTGGTTGAAATCGGCACCGACAAGTGGATCGTGTCCGACGCCGCCGAAGCCGAAACCGTAGCCCGCACCGTAGCCGAGCGCCTCGCTCACGAAGGCCTCGAAGTGACCTACTCCGCAGCCCGCGGCAAGCCGGGCGAGGCCTTGGTCAAGGAGGCCGAGATGCAGGACGCCCGCCTGATCGTCGTGGGCAACCGACGCATGCAGGGCCTGGGCCGCGTCCTCGGCAGCGTGGCCAACACGGTAGCCCACACGGCCCCCTGCGATGTGTACATCGCCAAGACCGACCAGCCCTAAAGCGAGCTGAATCACTGCGCCGGGTGGGGAGACTCACCCGGCGCTTGGCGTATTTTAGGCCGGTCAGCAAACCGAACCGTTATAAAATCGAGATGCCCCCAATGGCGTGAGCCGCCATCCACTTCTCGATTTCAGGGGAACTTTCTTGCTTACCTTGCAGCCGCGCCAGCGCGTGGGCCACGACATCCTGCTTGCCCGCCACGGCAATACCATCAGCACCATGCGCTACGACCGCGCCAACAACCAGGTCATCGCAATGCTCGATGACGGCTCCTGGGACAGCGCTCCGAACATGATCACTCCGGGCCTCGAGATGCCCGAGACCATCGGCAGCGTGTTCCGCAAAGATTGGCGCTTCCTCTCCCTGGCCTGCGTTGCGATGGTCACCGTAGCGGCGGTTGCCATGGGTATCAGCGTTGAGCTGGCCAACCACATGTCGACGACCGAGCTCCAGGCACTGCTGGTGAACTACCCGGCGTTCTAGCCGAATTCAGGGGCTTCCCGGGCACCAGGCCGCCTGCGGCGGACCAGGAAGACCGTTAGCCCCACGGCCAGCCAGGCAGCGCCGAGCAAGTGGGGAGTTGGCCAGATGCTTCCGGACTGCCACATTCGACGGCGCAGAGCTCGTGGCGGACCGGCCTCCACGGCTGCGGCTGCGCTGCTAGAGCATGAGCTCCCGCAGCAGCCACCACAGGCCTGCAATCACAATGCCGCCGAACAATGATCCCGCTATGACCTGCCCCAGGGTATGGGCGCGAAGGACGAGCCGCGACCAGCCCACGGCAGGTACGAGCACCAGCAGCGGAAGCCACGCGGGACCGAACATGAGGATAGCGATGACCACGGCCGCCGCCAGTGCGGAAGCGTGCCCGCTCATCTTCCAAAAAGCACTGACCACAGCCAGAACCGCGATGCCCCCGATCAGGGCGATGATCATCACGGACACACTGACCGGCCCACCCAGCAACTGCAGTACGAACAGTCCAAGCACCACGGATATGAGTGCCATCAGAAGCAACGCCGGCCTCTGCCGCCGGTCGCTGACATGGTGGTCGGTGATCCGGCCCAGCTTGACCATCACCAGGACATAGGCCAGTGGCAGCACGCAAACAAAAAACGCTCCCAGCAGCCCGAACCACATGGTTCCCGGGAATCCAGGCTCGATCGCAGGACTGATCAGCAGCAGGACCAGGACAACGGCCGGTGGCTGGAAAACCTCCGTCAGGACGCGGGCCAAGGTCCGCCACGGACCTGTCACCAGCTGGGGCGGCGTGTGGCCCGCTTCTGTCTTCTGTTCAGTCAAGCAGCAGCGCCGGTTCCTCAAGAATGGCAGCAACATCTGCCATGAAGCGCGCCGACAAGTCGCCGTCGACCACCCGGTGGTCGAAGGAACCGCCAAGGGTGGTAATCCACCGCGGAATCACTTCGCCATCCAGAACCCACGGCTTCTGCTTGATGGTGCCGAAAGCAATGATCGCCACTTCGCCCGGGTTGATGATCGGTGTGCCGGTATCGATTCCCAGTGCACCGATGTTCGTGATGGTCAAAGTACCGCCCTGCATCTCGGCAGGCTGCGTCTTTCCCGCGCGGGCCTTGGTGGCCAGCTCATTGAGCGCCAGGGCAAGTTCCTTGAGGGAAAGGTCCTGGGCGTCCTTGATGTTCGGGACCATGAGGCCGCGCGGGGTAGCTGCGGCGATTCCCAGATTCATGAAGTGCTTGATCTGGATCTCGGCCCCGCCCTTGCCGTCAGCGTCCTCAACCCAGGTGGCGTTGACGCTGGGGTTTCGGGCTGCTGCCCAAATGACGGCCTTGGCCAGGATGAGCAGCGGAGAGACCTTAATGCCTTCAAAATCACGCGAAACCTTGAGCCGCTTGACGAACTCCATGGTCCGGCTGGCGTCGACATCCACAAAGATGCTGACGTGGGGCGCCGAGAAAGCGGATTCCACCATGGCCTTGGCTGTGGCTTTGCGTACGCCCTTGACCGGCACGCGTTCGACCCGCTGCTCCTGCGGCTTCCTCGAGGCGCCCCAGAACGTGTCTGCCTGATCGAGCTCGGCGTCGCGCTGGGCCTGGTAACTCACCAGGTCCTCACGGGTCACTTCACCGCGTTGCCCCGTGGCCACGACATCGGCGAGGTCGATACCAAGGTCACGGGCAAACTTGCGTACCGGCGGCTTGGCCAGAACTTTGTTGACCAAACCGCTGATGGTGCCGCCGAAAGCCGCGCCTCGGGTGGCCGCGGGCTGCTGCGCAGAAGGTTGCGCCGACGGGGCTGCCGGCGCCTGCTGCAGGGGTTCGACGACGGCGCGGGCCGGCGTCGGGCGCTGCGAAACCGGCGCTTCGGCTGCTTTCGCTGCCAGGACCGCTTGGTTGTCCTGCACGGTTCCTTCAGCGTTTTCGGCGACTCCGGCAGCCTCAACCACAGCGCCGGCGGGGCGTTTGCGGGCACGGCGCTTGACGGCGTCGGCCTTGGGGCCCGAACCGACCAGGGGGCCGCCGGCGGGCTGTTCGCCGGCCTCGGCGGTGAGCTTGCCGTACAGGGGAGTGAAGGTTTCCTCGGCGACCGCCGCAGGGGCCGGGGCGTCGGGGGCGGCTTGGGCGTCGCCGTCCTGACCTTCCGAGACAGCGATGATCGCCGTTCCCACCTCCACGGTTATGCCTTCTTCCACCAACAACTCCGTGACCGTGCCGGCAAAGGGCGACGGCAGTTCAACGAGGGACTTGGCGGTCTCGATCTCACAGAGAACGTCGTTGATCGCAACGGTGTCGCCCGGTTTGACCTTCCAGGCAACGACCTCGGCCTCGGTCAGGCCTTCTCCGACGTCCGGCAGGTTGAATTTCTTTACAGTCACAGTGGTCCTCGATTTTCCGGTTACCAGGCCGCGAAGCCGGGCAGGATCAGACGGGTTAGTAGGCCAGGGAGCGGTCTAGGGCTTCGAGGATCTTGTCGATGTCCGGCAGGTAATCCTCTTCCACCTTTGCAACCGGGTAGGGCATGTGGAAACCGCCCACACGGATGACCGGGGCTTCGAGGTGCAGGAACGCCCGCTCGCTGATGCGGGCCGCGATCTCACCACCGATGCCGCCAAAGGTCGGGGCCTCGTGCGCAACGATCAGCCTGCCGGTCTTTTTGACGGAAGCTTCCACAGTGTCAAAGTCCAAGGGTGAGATGGAACGCAGATCGATGACCTCGATACTCCGTCCGTCCTCGACGGCAGCGTTTGCAGCTGCCAACGCCACCGGTACCAGCGGTCCGTACGCGACGATGGTGGCGTCGGAGCCCTCCCGGACAACGTGCGCCTTGAACGGGTCCGCGGAAAGACCCGGGTTCTGGACATCGACCTCACCCTTGAGCCAGTAACGGCGCTTGGGCTCGAAGAAGATCACGGGATCCTGGCACTCGACGGCTTTCTGGATCATCCAGTAGGCGTCGTGGGCGTTGGAAGGGGTGATGATGCGCAGGCCCGCGGTGTGTGCGAACAAAGCCTCCGGCGACTCGGAGTGGTGCTCAATGGAACCGATACCTCCGCCGTAGGGAATGCGGATGACAACGGGAACCGTGAGCTTGCCCAGGCTCCGGGCATGGATCTTTGCCAGCTGCGTGGTGATCTGGTTGAAGGCCGGGTACACGAAGCCGTCGAACTGGATCTCGCAAACGGGCGAATATCCGCGAAGGGCCAAGCCGATCGCAGTGCCCACGATCCCGGACTCGGCCAGCGGCGTATCCAGGACGCGGTCGTCACCGAATTCCTTGATGAGGCCGTCAGTGACCCGGTAGACACCACCGAGGTGTCCGATGTCTTCACCCATCAAGAGTGATTTGGGGTTTCCCGTCAGAGTTGCACGGAGACCTTCGTTGATGGCCTTGGCAATGGTCATTGTTGCCATCAGTTGGCTGCCTCCTGGTCACTTTCAAAGCCGGCAGAGTACTCCTCGAACCAGGCCAATTCCTCTGCAATCAGCGGATGTTGCTCGGCGTAGACGCTGGCGAACGCGTCGCGGATGTCGGGGACTTCCAGCCCGTGGGTGGTGCTGCGTACGTACTTGGCAAGTTCGTCGCCGTCGGCCTTGACCTGCTCGAAGAACGCCTCGTCGGCGAGTCCTTCGGCCCGAAGGTACTTTTCCAGGCGGTCCAGCGGATCCTTCTCGCGCCAGGCAGCCTCTTCGGCCGACTCCCTGTACTTGGTGGGATCATCAGCCGTGGTGTGGGCACCAACCCGGTAGGTGTAAGCCTCGATGAGGACCGGCCCGCGGCCCTCGCGGGCATGTTCCAGGGCCCACTCCGTGACGGCGTGGACCGCGATGACGTCGTTGCCGTCCACACGGATACCCGGGAACCCGTAACCCTTGGCACGGTTGGCCAGCGGAACCTTGGTCTGGACTTCGGTCGGCACTGAGATGGCCCAGTGGTTGTTCTGGCAGAAGAACACCACGGGCGCATTGTAAGACGCCGCGAAAACCATGGACTCGTGAACGTCGCCCTCTGAGCTGGCGCCATCTCCGAAGTAGGCGATGACTGCGGCTTTGGGGTCAGACGATTCCGTGGCAGCAGCAGCCTTCTGGTCCCGCTGGATGCCCATGGCGTAGCCGACAGCGTGGAGTGTCTGGGCAGCGAGTACCAGCGTGTACAGGTGGAAGTTGTTCTCGCGGGGATCCCATCCGCCGTTCGATACTCCACGGAACTGCTTCAGCAGCTCTGCGAGGTCCACGTTCCGGACCAACGCAACTCCGTGCTCCCGGTACGTGGGGAAGATGTAGTCCTGCGGCTGGCTTGCGTGCCCGGAACCGATCTGGGCGGCTTCCTGGCCCGTCAAAGGAACCCACAATGCGAGTTCGCCCTGGCGCTGGAGCGCGGTGGCTTCCTGGTCAAAGCGACGGATCCTGGCCATGTCGGTGTAGAACACCCGGAGTTTCTCGGGGTCGATCCGCTTGGCGTAGTCCGAGAAGATCGGGTCCGAACCCAGCGCCCCGTCGGGTCCGAGCAACTGCACCATTTCCGTAGGTTCGCCTGGTGCGGCTGCTAACGCGGTTGTCGCCGCGAGAGATTCTTCCGTCCCGGGGGGCAGTTGTGTCGAGCCCATTCCGTCTCCTTGCTTTGCCGTGGCAGGTTGCCGGGCAATTCTGTCGCTGGGATATATGCCCGTTCCGGAATGCATTCCGGAACGGGCATATTTTTGGCTTTCGTCCCTTACTTTATCGGCAGTAAGTTCGGTTGGCGCATTTGTTAACCGCTAGGAACCTTGCGGCGCCTTTGTATAACCTGCACAGAGATTCAGGAAACGCGTGTTGGCCTCCACCTCTCCGATGCTGACACGGACGCCCTCATTGGCGAAGGCGCGAACGGACAGTGCCTGCTCTGCCGCCAGGGCCGCAAATTCGGCGCTGTTCTCGCCCAGATTCAACCATATGAAGTTGCCTTGGGCCTCTGGAATGAACCAGCCCAACTCCCGAAGTCCGGCCGTCACGCGGTCCCGTTCATCGACGAGGCTTTGTACCCTTTCCACAACCTGGTCGAAATTCTCAATCGAGGTTACGGCTGCCCTTTCCGCAATTTGTGAAACCGCAAACGGCGTTGCGGTGACCCGGAGGTGTTGGGTAAGCGCCGGGCCGGACACGCTGTATCCAACACGCAAGCCAGCGAGCCCATGTGCCTTTGAGAAGGTTCGCAAAACCACCACATTGGGGTACTTGCGGTAGAGCTTGATGCCGTCAACGGCCTGGGGGTCGCGGACGAATTCCTGGTAGGCCTCGTCGATAACCACCACCACATTCGGGGGTACTGACTGAATAAAGCGCTCAGTTTCCTCGGCGGTCAGAATCGGCCCGGTGGGGTTGTTGGGCGTGCACAACAGAATCACCTTGGTACGTACGGTAACTGCCGCAGCCATGATGTCGAGATCATGCCGGCCGTCCGCCAGAAGAGGAATCTGAACACTGACAGCGCCCGCCAGGCCTACGCAGATGGGGTACGCCTCGAAGGAACGCCACGCGTAGATCACCTCGTCTGCCTTGCCGTCGTCGTTTTGCCCGGCGAACGTCGCAAGGATTTGGTTCAGCGCTCCGAGGCTGCCGGCACCTGTGACGACATCGTCAGCCGGGACGTCCAGAAAGCCTGCAAGGGCGGTCCGAAGCTTCGTTGCCAGCGGATCGGGGTAGCGGTTGATGTCAGTCTGGTCCGCAATCGCCTGCAACACTGCAGGAATCGGAGGCAGCGGATTCTCGTTGGACGACAATTTATAGCTGGTGAGGCCTTCAATTGCTGCTGGTGGTTTACCGGCAGCATATTTGGGAAGCCTGTCCACGACCGGTCGAGGGAGTACGCCCTCCGGTGCGTTGTCAGTAGTAGTCATGGCTTCAAGCCTACTTGCACCCCTCGCACGGCCGGAGTGATGGAGAAACCGCCCAGCCACGGCACAGGTGAGTGTGAAAGCATGGGGCCATGGGTTCATTCATCATCCGCGTCCTCATCAACGGGCTCGCCCTGTGGGTTGCAACCTGGCTGTTGCAAGGCATGGACATCACAACCAGCGCCACGGAGTCAGCGGCCGCCAATGCGGGACTAACGCAGGGCGCTGACACGGTGGGCATTATTTTGGCGTATTTGTTCATTGGGCTCATTTTTGGAGTGGTCAACGCCTTCGTGCGTCCCTTGGTGAGGCTTCTTTCGCTTCCCGTGACCATCCTGACCCTGGGCCTGTTCACCATCGTCATCAACGCGGCGATGCTGTACCTCACTGCGTGGCTCAGCACTTTCACCCCCGTACACCTGACTTTGGATTCCTTCTTCTGGACAGCCATCCTGGCGTCGATCATCATCAGCATCATCTCCATGGTGGCCGGGCTCATCCCTGGTACCCGTAAGCGGTAGGAATCATCGCGCTCCGGCCGTGGACCGTGATTCGGGAAGGGCAGGTACCGTCAGACTGCCCCTACGATCTGTCCGCGGATCCCGGGTCAGCTTGAACCGGGTAATCTTCGCCGCGCCGCCAACGCCCACGACTCCTGCGAACGCAGCAGTGGATGCAAGCAACGAAGGATCTCCGCTCGCGCTGACCAGCTCGGCTCCTTTCGCATAATTCTCCTGATCGTGCCCGGGGCCCAGGCCCGGATCTTCCCCTTCGGGAGTCTGGACGTGGTCCGTCAGCGTCACTGTCACGCGTTCCTTCGTGTCAGGGTTCATGTGCCCGTCCGTGCCGGGAACCCAATCCTGCACGTGTTCCAGATGCAGGGAGTTGATGCCGGGCTCGGGAACTATGCCTCCAACAGGAGCGCCGGCAGTAAGCACGAATTTGAGGTCGAACTCACTGAGGAACGCCTTGTCCCGGCCAAGGTTCATGGCGTGCACACCGCCCTGGCTATGCCCGACTGCCACCACCTGATCCCCGGCCCCAGCCCCTGCTTCGTGCAGGGCCTGCGCGACTGCGGGGATGACCTCCTCGGAGCCATAGCCGACTGCTTCGCCGATTCCCTGGATGTCCAGAGGGTTGGTTGAGGGCGTATGGGGCTGTGTGCCGGGTATCAGGACCATCCATGAGGACGAACCGTCGTTATCAAACTCGATCACCTCAATCTCGCCGTCGTTCCTGGCATAGACCTTCTCGAGACGCCGGAGACTTTCGGCCATGGAAGGCTGCACATCTTCCACGCTTTCGCTGACCTTCGCCACGCTGACGGGACGGGGTTGGAACGCTGCCAGCAACGGTGAACCGAGCACCAGCCCCACCACCGGCTCTGCTTCGAGACCCGGGGTGATCACCAGGTTGAGGATGTCCTCAGTAAGGTCACGTCCCGGTCTGAGGAAGTGGCCCGGGTCCGGGAACATCATTGCCCCTGGCCCAAGGAGATGGAGCCGGGTGTTCATTGCCTCTGTCGTTGCGTAGTCCCGGTGACTGGCCCGCACACTTGCGCTGACGTCGCACAGGTCCTGACGCAGGCGTCCTATGTCTTTCCTGCTTTCGGCCACGGCATCGATGGCAAGACAGCCCGAGTCATAGGAGTCGGAGAGATACGGCGTGAGTGCATCCTGAACGCGACGGGCCTCTTCCTCGATGCTCATTAGCTGCCCAACAATGTCATCGAGCCGGTCGGCCCCCCTCACAAGTTCTTCCAGTTGGAAAGAGATCCCGCCAACTCCTCCGCGGATGCCAAGGATTCCGTCGGGTTTCGGCGGAGAAGGCGTGGGCGCCGCGCCGGCACCCACCGGAGCCGCATCGGCCATCAGTATCCCCTCCCGCTCTGGAGGGAGACGTTCTGTGAGTGCCTCAGCACTACCGCGGCGGCGCCGTCCAAGTTCTCCCGCGCCCGCATAAGGGCAGAAGCATGGATGGCGATCGTGGTCCGGTACTCACGGCCCGCCGGGGACTGCCATTCCTCCAGCTGAATCTTCCGCAGGGAGGCAAGGACGGTATCTGCCTGGTCGACGCAGGTCTTCATTCGCCATGCAAGCCGTTGGACTTCGTGGCTCCGGGAAGCACATTCCGAAGGGTCGAAAGCGGGTGGATTGGCTGCAGGCATCACGCCGAGGCTCATGTGGGTTGTACTCCAGTGGTCGTTCTGCTGATCGGTAGCCAAAACGCTACGGACGGGCAGAGGCCGACGGAAGTATCGACGTCGCGTATGTGGATAACCTGACGGGTCGTCCACATAGCCCCGTCATCGACGTCGGCCTCCGCGCCGGGCATGAAAGAATAGGCACCATGGCTGAATCCCCTCGTGTGTCCCTCGCTTCCGAACCTCTGGCTCTTGGCGCCCTTGACGGCCGCTACCGTGCCGCCGTCGCACCCCTCGTGGACTACCTGTCCGAGGCCGCGCTGAACCGCGATCGCGTGCACGTCGAAGTCGAGTGGCTCATCCACCTGACCAGCCAGTCTGTTCTTCCGGGCGCCGGTCCGCTCTCCGACTCCCAGATTGCCCAGCTGCGGGCCATCGTCACCGAATTCGACGCGTCGTCCGTCGCCGAGCTCGCAGAGATCGAAGCCGTTACCGTCCACGACGTGAAGGCTGTCGAGTACTATATCGGCCGCCGGCTGCCCGCCATCGGCATCGAAAACCTGACCGCCATGGTTCACTTCGGCTGCACCTCCGAGGACATCAACAACCTCTCCTACGCTGTGGGAATCAAGGGTGCTGTTGAAGATGTCTGGCTTCCCAATGCCACGGCCTTGGTAAAGCAGATCGAGGCCATGGCCGAGGAAAACCGCTCCGTGCCCATGCTCTCCCGCACGCACGGCCAACCGGCCACGCCCACCACTCTCGGCAAGGAACTGGCGGTCATTGCACATCGCCTCAACCGCCAGCTCGCACGCATCGCCAAGACCGAATTCCTGGGCAAGATCAACGGCGCCACCGGCACTTACGCCGCCCATGTCGCATCTGTGCCGGGCGCTGACTGGGAAGCTGTCGCCAAGTCTTTCGTGGAAGGGCTGGGCCTCACGTGGAACCCGCTCACCACGCAGATCGAAAGCCACGACTGGCAGGCCGAGCTGTACGCCGATATCGCACGCTTCAACCGCATCCTGCACAACGTGTGCACGGACATCTGGAGCTACATCTCCATCGGCTACTTCCGCCAGATCCCGGTGGCCGGAGCCACTGGTTCATCCACCATGCCGCACAAGGTAAACCCGATCCGCTTCGAGAACGCCGAAGCCAACCTGGAAATCTCCAACGGTCTCCTGGACACCCTGGGCGCAACGCTGGTCACGTCCCGCTGGCAGCGTGACCTCACGGATTCCTCTTCGCAGCGCAACATCGGCGTCGCGTTCGGCCACTCGCTGCTTGCGATTTCCAACGTCGCCAAGGGTCTCAAGGCCCTCGATGTAGCCGAGGAAGTCCTGGCCGGCGACCTCGACACCAACTGGGAAGTCCTGGGCGAAGCCATCCAGATGGTCATGCGCGCCGAAGCCATCGCCGGAGTCGAAGGCATGGAAAACCCCTACGAACGGCTCAAGGACCTCACGCGCGGCCAGCGGGTGGACGGTGCCCGCATGCAGGAGTTCGTTCAGGGCCTGGGCCTCTCCGCTGAGGCTGAAGCACGTCTGCTCGCCCTGACGCCGGGCAAGTACACGGGCATCGCTGACAAGCTCGTGGACCACCTGAAGTAGCCAAAGCAACGCACAGCGTTCGACGGCGGCGGGCGGGGCTGGGAGCCTTGGCCCGCCGTCGTGGTTTAACCTGCCGTTGACCGTTGGGGCGTCGACACGGCGTGTCGGGTCCTTTCCGGGCCTTCGCGACTGATTGGCTGGAACCAACCGGGCTGTGGCACAGTACGCAGGACGCAAAGCCCGGATGGAACGCCGGCCAGACGAAACGATGTAAGGAGCGGGGCACCATGAAGCTCCTGTTGATCAGGCACGGACAAACCCCGGGCAATGTTGCGGGCCAGTTGGATACAGCCTTCCCCGGCCCGGGCCTGACGGCACTCGGAGAGCGCCAAGCGGCCGCCCTTCCTGAAGCACTGGCAGACGAAGCCATCGACGCCCTCTACACTTCTACTTTGCTACGCACCCAACGCACTGTTTTGCCGCTGGTCAAGGCCACCGGGCTGCAGCCAACCATCCTGGACGGCGTCCACGAGATCGAAGCCGGCAGCCTGGAGAAGAAGACCGATCACGAGTCGCACATGCGCTACATGAGCACGGTATTCGCCTGGACCGACGGCGACTTGGACGTACGCATGCCCGGGGCGTTCGCGGGGCACGACTTCTTCGCCCGCTTCGACGCCTCGGTGGAGCAAGTGGCGGCCGCCGGGCATCAGACCGCGGTGATTGTCAGCCACGGAGCAGCAATCCGTTGCTGGGCCGGCCGCAGGGCTTCAGACATCGACGCAGTGTTCGCCCGAACGCACCAGTTGCCCAACACCGGAATTGTGGCCCTCGAAGGTGACCCGGCAAGCGGTTGGCGAGTCCTGCACTGGGACCAGATCCCCGTTGGCGGTATGGCACTGACGGACCAAACCTCCGAGGATCCCACAGGCGAGGCACTGTAAGGCTGGAGACGGGCAGTATTTCTCCCGACGCTTACGCGCAGGAAACACCACGGTAACCCCGGCTACCTAGGCTTAAGTCGCATAGACACCTCCCCGAAACCCGGCGAATTGAGGCATAAGTGCAGACCAACCCACGGCTCAACATCCGGCAGGTCACGTGGGCCAACCCCGTAGGTGCCGACCTTCGAGCCGCGCAGCAGGCGGAACTGGATTCACGTTTCGGAAGCACTGACCACGAACCCGGGCCTCCCCCATCGGAAGCCGATACCGCAGTCTTTGTGGTGGCTTACGAAAAGTGTTCCGGCCAACCGCTCGGCTGTGGAGGCCTGAGGATGCTGGACGAGAACACGGCAGAGGTAAAGAGGCTCTACGTGGTTCCCTATGCCCGTGGCTCGGGAGTGGCGAGCTCAATCCTTGCCGCACTCGAAGCCCAGGCACATTCACACGGATTCACGGTGATCGCAGCCGAGGCAGGTTCAGCCCAGTCGGACGGCCGCAGCTTCTACGAAAGCGCGGGCTTTGCGGCCGTGCCCAATTTTGGTCCCTATGTGGGCGTCAACGAGTCATATTGCTATTCCAAGCGCCTGGACTCCCACAGTGCTTCACACACAGCAATGGCCTAAGCGGGACGGACTCCGGCGCAACATCCAGCATGGAGTTGCGCCGGTTCGATAATCTCGGATTATGGAAAAAGCAGACATCACCTTTCGGACCCGTAAATGGGTTCGGCCCGAGGACCTTAACGCCAACGGCACGCTCTTCGGCGGTAGCCTGCTGAAGTGGATCGATGAAGAGGCCGCGATCTACGCCATCCTTCAACTCGGCAACGGCAGGGCCGTCACCAAGTACATCTCGGAGATCAACTTCGTGAGCTCCGCAGTCCAGGGCGACCTCATCGAGATGGGGCTGACGGCCAAGCACTTCGGCCGCACGTCCTTGACCATGCGGGCCGAGGTCCGGAACATGATCACGCGGCAGGCCATCCTGACCATCGAGGAGATCGTGTTCGTCAACCTCGGAGCTGACGGGCGTCCCCAGCCCCACGGTTACACGGAAATCACGTACGACCGCGACCGGATCCCCACCCACCACCTGACCGAGACGCTCGACGAAGACTGAACCACCCGCCGTCGTGCAGCCTTCAAACTGCAGTTAAACGGGTGCTGGCGACCGCGAATACGCGGCCGCCAGCTTGTATTTCCGGCGACGGGAGTGAGTGCCGCCGGAACCTGTGGGGCGCTTTAGCGCCGGTCGAACGTCAGCCCGCCGGGCACCTGGAACGTCGGCATGAGTTCGAGCATGCCTACGTTGACGTGGCGGGGCGTTTCGATGGCGTAGTCCAGCGCATTGACGATGTCGTCCGTGGTCAGCGACTCGTAGCCCTCGTAGTAGGTCTGCCAGGCTTCTTCCATGGCCTCGGGCGTGCCGCCGAGGTTGCGGCCGAAGATCTCGGTCTCCACGCGGCCGGGGCAGATTTCGGTGACGCGGATGCGCTTGCCCACGGTGTCGTTCCGGAGCTGGCGGGAAATCTGGTGCACGGCAGCCTTGGTGGCGTGATAGACCGTGTGCCCGTAGAAGTTGTACAGACCAGCGATCGAGCTGATGTTGATGACATGGCCAAGATCGCGCTCCACCATGCCCGGCAGCACCAGCCGGGTGAGCTGCAGCAGGCCGCGAAGGTTCACGTCCACAAGCTCGTCAATGTCTTCCTCGGAGGAATCCAGGATGTTGCCCGGTCGGGAAACACCGGCGCAGTTCACCAGGACATCCACCTTGAGGTCACCGACGACGGCGGCCAGCGCGGCCGTGTCGGTCAGGTCGACTACGTGCGGGATGGCTCCGGTGCGGTCGGCCAGTTCGGCGAGGCGTTCCTCGTTGCGGGCGACGGCGTGGACTGTCAGGCCGCGCTTGGCGAGGCGCTCCGCGATGGCGGCACCCATCCCGGTTGACGCTCCGGTGACGAGGGCGGTGGTGTAGTCGGAAAAAGACATGGTGTCCTCCAGAAGGTGGGGAATCGGTGGGCCGCTGTGCGCCGGACCGGTAAGGCCCGGCGCACAGCCGCTAGGTGGTGGCTAGGCGTCGCGGAGCGGTTCGTGGGCTCGGTCCTTGACCGTGCTGACCGCGATGAGCGTGCCGAGGGCGGTGATGACTGCGTAGAAAGCAGGCATGTAGATGTTGCCGGTGCTGCCGATCAGCCAGGTCATGAGCAGCGGGGCGGTGCCGCCGAACAATGCCGAGGAGATGTTGTAGCCGAGACCGTAAGCCGAGTAGCGGACGCGGGTGGGGAACAGCTCGACGATCAGGATATGGATGACTGCGGTGTGCCCGGCGAAGACGATGGCCATGATGCAGGCGCCGAGGATGGCCAGGCCCATTTCGCCGGTGGCGATGAGGGCGTAGGACGGAATGCCGAGGACAGCCATGGCGATCGCGGAACCAGCGATGACTTTCTTGCGGCCAATGCGGTCGGACAAGGCGCCCATGAACGGGATGGCGATGCAGATGACCACCAGGCTGCAGGCGGTGACGAGGAGTGCCTCACCGATGGTGAAGTTCAGCTGCTTGCCCTTGAGGAACGTCGGCATGTAGGAGAAGAGAACGTAGTAGCCGGAGCCGTTCATCAGCGGGATGAAGAGGGCCAGGAGCATGGCACGGCGGTGTTCTTTGGACTGGAGGGCTTCCTTGAGGGGGTTCTTGGAGAGGCCGCCCTCTTCCTTGAGCTTCTCGAAGTTCGGGGTGTCGCTGATGGCCTTGCGGATGTACCAACCGATGATGCCCATTGGGATGGCGACCAGGAACGGGATGCGCCAGGCGAACGCACCGAAGCCGCCGCCGTCGATCGCTGCCTGGGTGAGCCACGGCGACATGGAGTAGGCCACCAAAGTACCGGTGAGCAGCGCTGCGAAAGAGGCAATCTGCGCGTAGGAAGTGATGACGCCGCGCTTGCCTTCAGGGGCGTGTTCAGCGAGGAACGTCATGGCGCCGGCAGCTTCGCCACCAACGGAGAAGCCCTGCAGGAGCCGCAGGAGAACCAGCAGGATGGGAGCTGCAACACCGATTGCTGCGTAAGGGGGAAGCAGGCCGATACCGGCGGTGGCGACGCTGATCAGGAGGATGACAAAGACCAGTAGTTTCTGCCTGCCGATCCGGTCGCCAAGGTAGCCGCAGACCACTGCGCCGAGGGGACGGACAAAGAAGGAGACCGCGTACCCGGCGAAAACGAAGAGCAGGGCGTTGTCCGGGTTGCCGGGCGCCAGGAAGACCAGGGCCAGAGTCCCTGCCATGAAGGCGAAAATGCCGTTGTCGTACAGTTCCACGAAGATGCCAACGCACCCTGCGGTGACAACCTTGCGGGTTTGGCGGCCCGTGAGCCGCTCATGCTGCACTGGAGCAGCATTGGTGCTTGCGGTCATGACTTTTCCTTACTGGGATGAGCGTAGCAACGCCTACTGGTTGACGACAGGGTTTTAGCTGCATGCCGCAACTGGTAGGTCCTGCCACTGGGGACGGCATCCAATGCCGAGGAGTCCGAAGACGGTGTGGACGGATTCGCGGAGGGTCTCAAGCTGAGCCCGCGAGCGCCTGTGGGCGGCAGTTGCTTCTGCCACTGTGGTTTTCCGAAAACGGACTTTGTCCCCTGGCCTCGCTTGGGCCAGGACATCCAGTCCGGTGCTGGTAACCACTGCAAGGACGGGATATCCGGCGGTGACGCCGCGTCCCCGGTGCAGTACCAGCAGCTCTTCCCTTGAGGGAACCTCGACGGCGCCCACTGGCACGCCGCGGGAAAGGACCTCACCGCTTGAGGTTCTTTCCGGAAGTTCTCCGCCAAGCCGCAAGCCTATGTGGTTGCTGCGGCCGCTGACGGCGTACTCGGAGGTGAAGAGCAGTTCACCGGATTCGCCGAACTCGGCGACGTCCGGCCCGTCGGTCACGTCGACCAACAAGTCTGAATCCATGCCCGGCCTTTCGAGGCCGAGCCGGAAAAGGGGAAGGTCGAAGTACGGCTGGCGTACAGGTGTCACGCTCCGACGGGTGACGAGCGCGGTTCCTTCCTTGAGCTGGCGTCCGAAGCCCACGACGGTGTCCGGGGCGGCGCTACCAAGCAATGTCTCGGCCTCAATGGAGCCGTGG
Organism: Paenarthrobacter sp. C1; assembly: GCF_049315185.1. Classification (NCBI taxonomy): domain Bacteria; kingdom Bacillati; phylum Actinomycetota; class Actinomycetes; order Micrococcales; family Micrococcaceae; genus Paenarthrobacter; species Paenarthrobacter sp. C1. Next base: position 4,445,962 of record NZ_CP186052.1, read on the forward strand.
ACGGCCAGGTAGGCACGGAGTCCGCGGTGGATCCCGCGGATGGACACGGATTCGCCCGCACGCACCGAAACGGGTTCCCACTGGCTGCATGCTCGTCCGCCGACGGTCAGGGTAAGGGGTGCGCCGGTTACAGCGATCAGGACATCTGTGTTCGCGGTCATCCGAAAGTCGAGGGCCGTGATCTCCACCAGGGGATCGTTGTCAGGATTTCCGGCCAGGATATTGGCGGCGCGCGCTGAATACTGGTCGAGGGCGCCGTTCACGGGAAGTCCGAAGCGGGGGCCCCGGGTCCTGCCGAGGTCCGTCACCACGGAGTTTCCCGGCTGCTGGATCAGGATCCGGCTGCTCATGGCAGGCGTTCCAATTCCAGCGGTTCCAATTCCCGGCCAACGAAGTCGTTGAAGTCTTCGCTGCGGATCTGCCGGAACCGCAAAATGTCGCCGGGCTTGTACGGGACCAACGGTTCCTTGCGGATGTTCAGCACGGAAAGCGGTGTCTGGCCAATCACGCACCAGCCACCCGGAGCAGCGGCCGGAGCGATGACTGCCTGGCGTCCGGCAACGGACACCGCACCTGCCGGGACGCTGAGCCGGGGATCCTTCAAACGGGGTACAGGCCTGGGGAACGCGGGACCGTCCATCATGGGAGAACCTGCGGGAGCGCCCAGGCATCGTACGGTGTAGGTCTTTTCAGTGTGGAGCCGAATGACTTCTCCGGTTGAAATGCCTTGATGCTCCGCAACGAGTTCCAGGTCCGGACCGAATTCGCCACCGTAGACCACGGGGACATCGAATTCACGGGGCGCCTGCGCTCCCTCGGCTGCATGGCCGAGCTCCAGCAGCCCCAGCTTGACGAAGGCGCGCACTTGGCGGGCCGAAACCAGGATGGGATCGAATTCCACCAGGACGGAGTCGTAGGTGGGAACGGCACCGTAGAGACCTTCGGCGCCGCAGCTTTCCAGCCAGTCGGCCAAGCGGTGAACTGTGAGCCAGTTGTCTTCGTTTGCTTGCGAGATGGCCACGACACGAAGTGCGGAGTCACCTGACTCGTAAATCTCGGTGGGGGCCACTGTGAGGACGGTCATGTCAGGCCGCCTTCTTCCTGGCGTCCATGACCTCGGCCAGCGGGGCGATGCGAACACCGGCGGAGATGAGCTCGGAACGGATCAGGCGGGCCAGTCCGACAGCGCCGAGGTTGTCCCCGTGGAGGAGGACTGTGTCGACGTCGATATCCATGTCAGCGCCGTTGGCGCAGCGGATCTTGCCGTCAACCACCATGCGGAGCGTCCGCTCCACGATGTCGGCGGGATCATGCAGCACAGCACCGGGTTGGCTCCGGGGAACCAGTGTCCCGTCTTCCTGGTAGGCGCGGTCAACGATGCCGACAATTGCCACGTCCAGCCCGGCGGCGCGTGCAGCCACAGCCAGTTCGCCTTCCTGGGCCACCACCACGAGTTCGTTGTCCACGCGGGCCGCTGCCTCGGCCACGGCCTGGGCGTAATCGGCCCGGACGGCAACGAGGTTGCCGAGCCGGCCGTGGGGTGCCAAGTGCGTGACCTTGGTGCCGTGGAATGCGGCGAAGCCATTCAGCGCGCCCACTTGGTACACGACGTCGTTCTGAACTTCACCGGCCGAAAGGCCCATGTCGCGCCGACCGAAACCCCGCAGGTCCGGGAAACCCGGATGGGCCCCGATTCCAACTCCACGTCGCACGCATTCGCCAACAGTAGCGGCCATAATGTCCGGATCGCCGGCATGGAACCCGCATGCGATATTGGCGCTTGAGACGATCTCAAGGAGTTCGGAATCGTCGCCAATGGTGTAGGCGCCAAATCCCTCTCCGAGATCCGCTACAAGATCAATTATCGGGTTCACGTGGTTCTCTTTTCGTGGTTTTGCCGTGGAATTGAATTCCAAGGAAACGGCGGGTGATTTCAGGATTCCCCTCCGTTGCCGGATGTTCTTTCCAAAAGTCTCGCACCGGGCAACCACGCGGCACAAAGACCTAATAGTTATCCCGTAATAGCTCTCCGTTATGACCTGCACCACCCTGTACTGTGGCTTGGGTCCCACCGGCCCCGGATAGAATTTCCCTAACGCAAGCCACCCGGGGACGTGGCCCTCGAGGAAGGCAGACCAATGGATACGCGCAAGCTCTCATACTTCGTGCAGATCGTTGACTCCGGCAGCATTACCAAGGCTGCTGCGGCGCTCCACGTCGCACAGCCCGCCCTGAGCCAACAGGTATCGGCACTGGAAAACGACCTCAAGCAGCGCCTCCTGATCCGCAGCAAACAGGGCGTTGAGCCTACCGCTGCGGGACACACCCTCTACCGGCACGCGCAGTCGATCCTCCGGCTGGTGGAGCAGGCGCGGCAAGACGTCGCCACCTCCGGCGCAGCACCCTCCGGCCGGGTTTCCATCGCGATTGCGCCCTACAGCATGGCCTCCAGCCTGACGCCGCAGATCATCAGCGAAGTCAGCCGGCGCTATCCGGATATCGTGGTGCACTTGACCGAGATTTTCGGCGGGGTGTTGAGCGAAGCCATCAAGAACGGCCGCCTGGACATGGCACTCATCTACGAGCCCGGAAAGATCCGCGGAGTGCAATTCACCACCATGATCGTGGAAGACCTGCACTTGGTGGTCCATCCGGACCTGGACGTGAACCACGGCGAGGATACGGTCACGCTTGCGGAAGCCAGCAAGGTGGGACTCTTCCTTCCGGAGAAGAACCACACCCTCCGCCAGATCATCGAGAAGGGTCTCGCCGAACAGGACCTGCCCCTCAAATTGGTGGGCGAAGTCGAGTCGGTACCGTCACTGACCCGCCTGATCCGGGCCAACCTGGGTGGCACTGTGTTGCCCAAGTCGGCCGCGGATGCCCTCTTCCCGGACCAGGACTTCAAGGTGTTGCGGATCGTCGAACCCGGGCTGCAGAGCAAGATCGCCCTCTGCACTCCCGACCACGAGCCGCTGTCCGAGGCAGCCTCAGCCGTGCTCATGGTGGTCAAGGAAATGCTGCACCAGCAACTGATCAGGAAGTACGGAACCGACCCCGTGCAACTGCCGGCCCATCCATAACAAAGCCTTATCCGGACAGACGGCTTTGGTCTTATTCAAGACCGTTTTAATTTCCTAATATCGAATCAGCAAGGAATTCGAAAACAGCTCACGGACACCGCGGGCACGTTCAAAGGAAAAAACGGTGAAAAAGATCAGCACGACCGGATGGGTTTCGAATCCAACCCGTGGAACGATCAGCGCACGAACCGGATTCCACTGCCCGCGGAATGGTTTTTGGCGTCCCATCGGTGGCATTGGTGAACCACTGTTTGTCTTCGAAGGCAGCCTGATGCCCGCACACTCCGGAAACAGCATCGAGTGGCATCTGGTGGATACCCGCCCCGGCCACTCCAGTCTCGACTGAGCGGCGGCCGCAGGGGCAGCCGCCGGACCCGGCCACCCGCCGTCGTACTTCCACCGCCGCTGCACCGGACCGCTTAACTCGACCGCACCAAGGCGCCCTGCCCCCGGCAAGGGCGCCTTTTTCATGCCCGCGGCCGATCGTGCCACAAACCAGACTTGCCGCAACCGCTCGTGCCGTAAACAGGCACACCAAAGGGCCGGCCGCAACGCCACAGACGCGCGACCGGCCCCTTCGCCGAAGATCAGTCCTCTACCAGGAGGCCCTTCTCCTTGAGCTTCTCCGTCAGTCCGCAGAGCTCAATGGTGTTGCCGCCGTCATGGTAGAGCTTGATGAGTTCGCGCTCGTGGTCATCGCGTGCTTGGGACAGCGCAATGACTTCCTCGGCCTCTTCGCGGCGGACCACCACAACGCCGTCAGCGTCGCCGCGGAGGATGTCGCCCGGGTAGATGATTTCGTCGCCGAAGACGATGGGGTGGTTGATCGGGCCGAGGGTCTCCTTGACGGTGCCCTTGATACTGACGCTGCCGGAGAACACGGGAAGGCCGAGTTCAATCAAGTCTTGGGTGTCCCGCACGCCGGAATCGGTGACCATGGCAGCGATTCCCTTGGCTTTCATCGCGTTGCCCAGGACATCGCCGAACGTGCCGGCCTCGGCCATTTCCTGCGCGCCGACCAGGACCACATCGCCGGCCTGGGCATAGTGGATGGCGACCTGGAGCATGAGGTTGTCCTGTGGTGCGCAGGCGACAGTGACGGCCGGGCCGCAGAAGGACATGGAACGGTCGATCGGCTTGATCCTGGAGCTCAGCGCGCCGCGGCGGCCCTGTGCTTCGTGGATGGTGGCAGAGGAAAACTTGGCGAGGCGGCTGACGACATCGGCGTCGGGGCGCTCGAACTTGGTCTTGACGTGGATCATTGTCTGGATCTTTCTAGTTGAGGGCGTTGACGGCATCGCGGATCGAGTCCACACCGGCGTTGATGGTCTCCAGCGAGGTAGCGAAGGAGATCCGGAAGTAGGGACCCAAACCGTAGGCCGAGCCCTGGATGACGGCCACGCGGGCGGCGTCCAACAGGTAGAGCGTAAAGTCCTGGTCGTTCCCGATGACCTGGCCGTCGGGCGCGGTTTTGCCGATTACGCCTGAGCAATTCACGTACGCGTAGAAGGCGCCTTCGGCCGGCGCAACGGACAGGCCGTTGATGGCGTTGAGGCCCTCGACGGCGGCGTCCCGGCGTTTGCGGTAGACCTCCACCGAGTCACGGACGAAGGACTGGTCACCGTTCAGCGCCGCGACTGCTGCGGCCTGGCTGATGGACGACGGGCACGACGACGTCTGCGACTGCAGTTTGTTCATGGCCGCAATCAGGGGTACTGGACCCACTCCGTAGCCGAGCCGCCAACCGGTCATGGCATAGGCCTTGGAAACTCCGTTGACCAACAGGACGCGGTCCTTGAGCGCCGGGACGGCTGTGACCAGGCTGGTCACGCGGCCGTCGCCGAAGTGGACTTCGTCGTAGATCTCGTCGGTGAGGATGAAGACGTGCGGATTCTTCCCGAGGACCTCCCCGAGCTCCTGCAGTTCCTCACGCGTGTAGACGGCCCCGGTCGGGTTGGACGGAGCGTTGAGGATGAGCCACTTGGTTTTGGGTGTGATGGCCGCCTCCAGTGCGGCCGGTGTGAGCTTGAAGCCCGTATCCTCGCCGCACGGGACAATCACCGGAGTGCCGTCATTGGCCAGGACCATGTCCGGGTAGGAAACCCAGTACGGCGCGGGGACGATCACTTCGTCGCCCTGGTTGAGCGATGCCATCAGTGCCACGTAAAGGACCTGCTTCGCTCCGCCACCGATGGTGAGCTGCTTGGCGTCATAGCGATGTCCGGCGTCCCGCTCGATCTTGTTCAGGATGGCGGCCTGCAGCTCAGGGGTGCCAGTGACCGACGTGTACTTCGTCTCGCCGGCGTTGATTGCCTTGATGGCGGCGGCCTTGATGTGGTCAGGGGTGTCGAAATCCGGCTCGCCGACCGTGAGGTCGATGATTTGGACGCCTTCGGCTTTCAGTTCGCGGACGCGGGCGGCAGCGGCGACGCTGGCTGAGGCCTTGATGCGGCTGACCCTCGACGCCGGCAGGAACTCGGACATGTCTCCTCCAGGAATGTGGAACCCGGGACGCGCGGATTCGCGGATCCCTTTTTCGAGACTAAGGACTGAAAGGGGGCTCTGGATAAGACCTAATGTGCGTGGATCTATAAGGGAGTCTTATGACCGAAGGCGGCACCACACCCATGCACTTTGCTTATGGGTTCACGCGGTTTTGGTATTTCCGCGGCTTGCTGGACTCCGCCTAGATTCGAAGGGTTGGAAGTGTCCGCGCAGCGCCCGTTCCGTGACCGAAAGGTAGCCCATGCCAACCCATACCCGGTCAACCACAGCCCGGTACTCATACCGCGCCCGTGCACCACGAACCGAGGCTCCGACTCACGTGGAACGCGCCAAACTCGTGCATGCACTGGCCCTGCACCGGCAACTCCTGAGCCATGCTTCCAGCGCTATCCGTAACCTCACCGCCGGCAGGAACGAGCTGATTGCGCAAGCCGTAGAAGACGGGTTGGGGTTCGCGACCATTTCCGCAGCGACTGGCGAGAATCTCCGCACCGTCCGAACCATCGCTTTGGCTTATGACGATCTCCATCCGAGCGGACTTCCCCGGCAAGCCCAGTTGGCTGCGTTGAAGACCAAAAGCCGTGAGCTTCGTGCGGCCGAGAGGCACCGCGAACAGATCACGGAGCGGCGGGAAGCCCTGATTGTGATGGCACTCCGAAACCACGTTTGTGATGATCTGGAACTCGCGTCACTGACAGGGCTCACCCCGGACCATATCCGCCGGGCAACCCGAGGAATCGCACGCCCGGCCTAGTACGCCCGGGCCTGGCCCTCCCCGCCTGCCGTCCCCACCTGCCCTCCCCGCTGGCCCTCCCCGCCTGCCGTCCCCGGCTGGGCACCCGTTGAACCCAACCCCAGCGGAGGGTAGAACGGGTACATGACCAACGACGTGAACTCCTGGATGGACAACTACGAACGCGCATGGACCTCGAACGAGCCTGACGACATCCGGGCCCTCTTCACCGAGGACGCCACCTACTTCGACAAGCCCAACACGGAGAAACCGTGGAGTGGCCACGAAGAGATCGTCAAGGCGTGGTCCGAGGCCGGCGACAAGCCCGAGGACTGGACCTTCGAATGGACACTCCTGGGGCAGGACGGCGATACCGCTTTCGTCCAAGGCGTGACCACATACCTCAACGGTGAGCCCACCTATGACAACCTTTGGGTGATCCGTTTCGCCGACGACGGCCGCGCCCGTGAATTCACCGAGTGGTACATGGCGCGCAAGTAGCTCAGGATCGGTCAGCGGGGCGGATCAGCACATTCTCTTGGATCTGGCTCCAGCCCTGGTACTTCGCTTGGCCGGCGTCGACGTCATCGTTGATGAGCTTCGCCTGCGAACCGTCAAACACAGTGAGGGTGAGGATCTCCTCACCTGTGGCAACCGCCGCGCAGCCTGCCCTCCATCGCTCCGGGAGTCCGACCGGCACCGCATACAGGCAAGCGGATCCGCCTGTCTTGCTCTTGGCCCCGTAGTACTTCACGTCATCATGGGTAGCCAACAAACGGGCCGACCCCGGCTCGACCTCAAGATCCACTCCGGTGAGGCTCACGGGCTCCGGAAGCTGGTCCTCCGCCGTCGCTTCCCTGGCCAGGACGTCCGGACCTGTTGGCGACGAACAACCGGCCAGCCCCAACGCGGCAACAACGGCAACTACAGCGCCGACACGGCGTTTCATGGCTCTGCCCCCTCAGGCTCCCGTGCCGTCCAGCCTAGCCCACCCCCTCTGGTCCAGTAGCTGTCAGTAACTGTCGCGCTCCGCCGCTTCGGGCACGGGGATGAACGTCTTGGCAAACCTCTCCGACTCGCGGGCCAGCACCGCCACATCGGCACCGACAAGCACAAAGGAGGCACCGGCGTCGAGATAGGCACGGGCGGTATCAGGGTTGAAGGCGTTCACACCGGCAGGCTTGCCGGCCGCTTTAGCGGCTTCCAGGCAATGCTCGACGACGGCCCTCACCAAGGGATTCTCCTGCTGTCCCAGCAGGCCCATGGACGCGGCGAGGTCCGAGGGGCCGAGGAAGATGCCGTCCACGCCGTCGACGGCCAGGATCTCCTGCACGGCCGACGCCGCAGCCTCGGATTCGATCTGGACCGTGAGGCTGATGGACTCGGAAGCAGCAGCCAGGTAGTCCGGGACACGGTTCCACCGTGAAGCCCGGGCCAGTGCCGAGCCAACCCCGCGAACACCATGCGGCGGGTACCGTACAGCAGCAACCGCAGAGGCTGCCTCAAACGCAGAGTTCACCATGGGGATCAGCAGGTTCTGCACGCCGAGGTCCAGGTACTGCTTGATGACCACGGTGTCATTGACCGGGGGCCGGACCATGGCCTGCACGGGGTAACCGCTGACGGCGTGGAGCTGGGCAAGGATCGATTCGAGGCCGTTGGGACTGTGCTCCGCGTCGATCAACACCCAGTCCAGACCTGAACCGGCGCAGATTTCCGCCACCAGCGGGCTACCGGAGCAGACCCACATCCCGGCCAATGGACGCCCAACCTCGGAGAGGGCCGAATAGAAGGTGGGGCTCAGCTGAAGTGACATGTCACGACTCCCAACGGTCCGTAATCCGCGTGCACGGTATCACCTTTGTACACCCACAGGGGGCGGGTAAACGAGCCCGCCAGGATGATATCTCCGGCCTTCATCGAATCCCCGTGCGCGGCGATCTTGTTGGCCAGCCAGTGCACTCCATTCGCCGGGTGGTCGAGCACGCCGGCCGCGACTCCGGTCTCCTCGACGGTCTGGTTCTTGTACAGGATCGCGGACACCCAGCGGAGGTCGACGGCGTCAGGCCGCACCGGTCGTCCGCCCACCACCATGGCCCCCATCGCGGCGTTGTCCGAGATGGTGTCCACGATGGTCCGGCCCTCCATTTCGATCCTGGAGTCCAGGATTTCGAGGGCCGGAACCACGTAGTCAGTCGCGTTGAGCACGTCGAAAATAGTGCAGCCGGGCCCCTTGAGGCCGGACTTCAGCACGAAGGCCAGCTCCACCTCCACCCGTGGATGGGTGTACTTGTCCCACTCCACGGAACAGCCGGTCTCCAGGACCATGTCATCGAAAATGGCGCCGTAGTCGGGCTCGGTGATGCCGGTGGCAGCTTGCATGGCTTTGGACGTGAGGCCGATCTTGCGCCCCACCAACGTGCGTCCGGCTTCCTCGTTCCGCCGCATCCATAGCTGCTGCACGGCGTAGGAGTCCTCCACCGTCATGTCGGGGTAACGCGCGGTCAGGCGCGGGACCGGTTTACGGTTCCGGCCGGCTTCGAGGAGCTCGTCGGCAATGGCTTCGATCGTCTTCGCGTCCAACATGCCCTAGACCTGGGCTCCCAGCTTGAAGCCCTCCGCCGTATCTGAAGCGCCCTCGGGACGGGTGTAGGAGAACCCGTCGGCGCCGACTGTGACGGCCATTTCGGACTTGTCTTCGCGCTCGATGATGGGCTGCGGGTTGCCGTCGAGGTCCAGGACCAGGGAGGCCTCGGTGTACCAGGACGGGACCACGGGGTTGCCCCACCAGTCGCGGCGCTGGTTGTCGTGGACGTCCCAGGTGACGGTGGGGTTGTCGGGATCGCCGGTGTAGTAGTCCTGCGTGTAGATCTCCACGCGGTGGCCGTCCGGGTCAAGGATGTAGAGGTAGAACGCGTTGGACACACCGTGGCGTCCGGGACCGCGTTCGATCCGGTCCGAGATGCGCAGGGCGCCCATCTTGTCGCAGATCTGGATGATGTTGTGCTTCTCGTGCGTGGAGAACGCGATGTGGTGCAGGCGGGGTCCGTTGCCGCCGGTCAGGGCGGTATCGTGCACGGTCTGCTTGCGGTGCATCCACGCGGCGTAAGTGACGCCGTCGGAATCCTTGATGTCCTCGGAAACGCGGAAGCCGAGGTCCTCCAGGTACTTGCGGCCGCGGGGAACGTCCGGGGTTACCTGGTTGAAGTGGTCCAGGCGGACCAGTTCCCCGGCGGAGTAGAGGTCGTAGCGCTGGGTGAGGCGTTCGACGTGCTCGACGTCGTAGAAGAACTCGTACGGGAAGCCCAGCGGATCCTCGACGCGGACGGAGTCGCCCACGCCTTTTGTGAAGCCCTCCTTGCGGCGCTCAACGCGGCAACCCAGCTCGCGGTAGTAGGCCTCGGCGGCGTCGACCTCGGCCGGGGACTTCACACGGTAGGCGAAGGCAGCAGCTGCGGCGACCGGGCCCTTGCGGAGGACCAGGTTGTGGTGGATGAACTCCTCGAAGGAGCGCAGGTAGATGGTGTTCTCGTCCTCTTCGGTGACGTGCAGGCCCAGCAGGTCCACGTAGAACGCGCGGGACTTCTCCAGGTCCGTGACTACGAGTTCCAGGTACGCGCAGCGGACGATATCCGGAGCCGGGACTGTGGGAGTGGGGATGGGGCCGGTGAATGGGTTGCTCATGGGATTCTCTCTTCGTTGAAAGGGGTCATTTGGATGGATTTTTTGTACAGGTACGGCCCTTTAGAACGGGTTTTAGGGGCGTTATCTGTACAAAAACTCCGAGTTTAGGCGCCGAACTTGGGTGTGTGAACAGCGCCGAGTGTGATGTGCACGGCCTGCTGGTCGGTGTAGAAGTCGATGGAACGGTAGCCGCCCTCGTGGCCTAGGCCGGAAGCTTTGACGCCGCCGAACGGGGTGCGGAGGTCGCGGACGTTGTGGCTGTTGAGCCAGACCATCCCGGCTTCGACGTTCTGGGAGAAGTTGTGGGCCCGGGTCAGGTTCTGGGTCCAGATGTAGGCCGCCAGGCCGTACTTGGTGTTATTCGCCAAGGCGAGGGCTTCGTCGTCGTTCTCGAAGGGCGTGATGGCCACGACGGGACCGAAGATTTCCTCCTGGAAGATCCGCGCGTCAGGCGCGACGTCGGCAAACACCGTGGGTGCGATGTAGTTGCCTTCAGGCAGGTGGTCGGGCCTGCCGCCACCGGCCAGGAGCCGGCCTTCGGACTTGCCGATCTCCACGTACGATGCCACCTTGTCGTAGTGCTCCGGGTGGACGAGTGCGCCGACCTGGGTCTTGGGGTCGTGGGGATCGCCCACCACGATGTTCTTGGCCCGGGCTGCGTACTTTTCGCAGAATTCGTCGTAGATGGCGCGCTCAACCAGGATGCGGGAGCCTGCGGTGCAGCGTTCGCCGTTGAGGGAGAACACCCCGAACAGTGCCGAGTCGATCGCAGCGTCCAGGTCGGCGTCGGCGAACACGACGCACGGGGACTTGCCGCCGAGTTCCATGGACAGGCCTTTGAGGTTGGCTGCAGCGTTGCGGAAGATCGTCTGGCCCGTGGTGGTCTCGCCGGTGAAGGAGATCAGCGGCACGTCCGGGTGCTTCACCAGTGCATCGCCGGCTTCTTCACCCAGGCCGTTGACCAGGTTGAACACACCATCAGGCAGGCCGGCGTCCTTGAAAATCTGCGCCCACAGCGACGCAGAGAGCGGCGTGAACTCGGCAGGCTTGAGGACCACGGTGTTGCCCGTTGCCAAAGCCGGGGCGAGCTTCCAGGACTCCAGCATGAAGGGCGTGTTCCACGGCGTGATGAGGCCTGCGACGCCGATCGGCTTGCGGTTCACGTAGTTGATCTGCGAGCCCGGAACCTTCATGGCGTCGTCGAACTGGGCCACGATCAGGTCCGCGAAGAAGCGGAAGTTCTCGGCAGCCCGGAGCGCTTGGCCCTTTGCCTGTGTGATCGGCAGGCCGGTATCGAACGTCTCCAGCTCGGCGAGGCGTGCTTCCTGCGCTTCAACGGCGTCGGCGATCTTGTTCAGGACACGGGCACGTTCGCGCGGCTTCATCTTCGGCCACGGGCCGTTCTTGAAGGCTTCGCGGGCGGCGGCCACAGCGAGGTCGATGTCTTCCTTCTGGCCGGCAGCAGCGGTGGCGTAATTGCCGTTGGAGACCGGATCCAGGACGTCGAAGGTCTTACCGGACACGGAGTCAACGAACTCGCCGTTGATGAAGTGCTGGATATGGGTGGGCAGGTTTTCGGGAATGTAATGCTTGTTGGTTTCTACCGAGGTCGTCATCGTTGTCTTCCTTTTCTTCCAACGCGGGGTCACTTATGGCCCATTCGAGGTGGGTTTATGGGCCATAAGTGACCCCGGGTTGCTTTTAGGTGGTGGTGGAGAGGTATGCGTCGAGGGTGGCGGCGCGGTGCTGGCGGGCTGCTTTTTCGATGGTGTCCGCGTCTGCTCCGGACTCGATGAGCTGCAGCAGTGCTTCGTGTTCGCGGACTGATTCCTGGGCGCGGCCGGGGACGAACCGGAACGTGGAGGACCTCAACGAGGCCAACCGGTTCCAGCCCCGGTGGACCAGGTCGAGGATGTGCGGGTTCGGGCAGTGTTCAAAGAGGACACTGTGGAAGTCCTGGTTCAAAGCCGTGAAGCGGACGGGATCGAAGTGTTCCAGGCACTCACGCATCTCTTCGTTCACAGCACGTGCCCGGGCAATCGCAACCGAATCGATCAGCGGAGCCGACAATGCCGTGGCGGCACCTTCCACGATGCTCAAGGTCTGCATCGTGTAGAGGTATTCGGTGGGATCGATCCCGGAGACCGTGGCTCCCACGTTCCGTTCGAACTTCACCAATCCTTCGGCCTCCAACCGGCGGATCGCCTCCCGGACCGGGACCACGCTGAAGCCCAGGTCTTCGGCGATCTTTGCGAGCACCAGCCGGTAACCCGGCGTGTAGGTCCCCTCGACGATCCGCGCTTTGACGGCGGTATAGGCCTGCTGGGACTTGCTTTGGGCAGCACTTTCGACGGCGGTTTCAGTCACTGTGGGCTCCTTCCGCGGCATGCCGGTGGGCTGACCATTCCTGGTAGCGGGCCTGCCATTCGGCGTTCATCGGATACAGCCCATCAACGCTGTTGCCTTCCTGGACCATCTGGAAGATGAACGTCTCTTCCTTTTCCTGCTGGATGCAGTCGTCCACGAGTTCCTCGGCGATGGCCGGCGGGATCACCAGGATTCCGTCCGAGTCGGCCACGATGATGTCACCGGGCTGGACGGTGGCTCCCCCGCAGGCGATGGTGATATCTGTGTCCCACGGGATGTGCCGGCGTCCGAGGACTGCCGGGTGCGGATTGGCGAAGTACGTGGGCATCTTCAGGTCAGCGACTGCCGAGTAGTCGCGGACGCCGCCGTCGGTAATGATTGCAGCGGCCCCGCGGACCTGGGCACGCAGCGCCAGGATGTCCCCGACTGTGCCGGTGCCTTTCTCGCCGCGGGCTTCCATCACCAGGATTTCGCCTTCGTTCACGGAGTCGATCGCGCGCTTCTGGGCGTTGAAGCCGCCGCCGTGGGTCTTGAAGAGGTCCTCGCGGTTGGGCACGTAGCGCAGGGTCCGGGCCAGGCCCACCACTTTGCGGTCGGGTCGGGTGGCCTGCAGTCCGTCAATGCTCACGTTGTTGAGTCCGCGCTTGCGCAGCTGGGACGAAAGGGTGGCGGTGGCAACAGACTCGAGTTTTGATTTCAGTTCCGGTGTCAGCACACTCGCGGCAGCCGCCGGTTCCGAAGCCTGAAGTCCGGCGGCTTCGCGCGATCCGTACGCCTCTTCCCGCTGCATGTCATCAGCCTTGGGCCGGGCACCAAAGTCCGCCAACGGCGTCGTACCTTCCGTGACTCTGGTGGTCAGGCGGCCGCTGCTGAACCCACCGCCGGTGACCTCAATTTCGACGACGTCACCGGGCTTGGCAACGGAGGCGCCGGCGGGGGTGCCGGTGAGGATGATGTCGCCCTCTTCGAGCGTGAGCAGCTGGGAAAGGTCCGCGACGAGCTGCCCGAACGGGAAGAGCAGGTCCTCGGTGGTGTCGTCCTGGACCAACTCGCCGTTGTGCCAGGTGCGGATGGTTAGGGCAGCGGGATCAACGGCGTCGGCAGGGATCAGCGCCGGGCCAACGGGGGTAAATCCGTCGCCGCCCTTGGACCGGACATTGGAGCCCTTGTCCGCGTAGCGGAGGTCGTAAACGCCGAGGTCGTTGGACGCGGTCACCCACTCGACGTGGCTCCATGCATCCTCAAGGCCGACACGACGGGCGGACTTGCCGATGATAAGCGCGATCTCGCCCTCGTAGCCCAGCAATTCACAACCTGCCGGACGTTCAACAATGCCGGGGGCCTCAGCCGAACCGAGCGCCAAGGACGAGGAAGGCTTCAGGAAGTACGACGGCTGCTGCGGGGTACGTCCACGCTGCGCGGCACGGCTGGGGTAATTGATGTGGACCGCAATGACCTTGCGCGTCCGGGCCAGCATGTCCTGGCTGACTTCCTCGGTCCGGAACTCCAGTGTCACGGCGCCTCCTCCTGATAATTATCTGATCGCCCCAGTTATCGAGTACGAAATCGTATACGAAAACTATGACGCGTTAATGTGATGCCCGTCAACCCCCTCCATGAGGCTGAGTCCCGCGGGAGGGGGAACACTGCGGGGAGAAGGATGCGGCGAAGCCCTGGCGTGAGAACTGATGAACACTACAAAGTGTCGTCGGCCTCCCGTAGGGTACCCGCATGGACATCATCCTCGTACCGGGTTTTTGGTTGGACGCATCGTCGTGGGATGGGGTGACGCCGGCCCTGGTGGAAGCAGGGCATCGGGTCCATCCGCTCACTTTGCCAGGCTTGGAATCGGCGGACGCACCCCGGGCGGGCATCGGCCTTCGAACACACATCGATGCCGTCGTGGACAAGGTGGATTCGCTGGACGGGAAAGTGGTCCTGGTGGGTCACTCGGGCGGGGGCGCCATTATTCATGGCGTGGCTGACGCCCGTCCGGACCGCATAGCCCGGGCCATCTATGTGGACAGCGGGCCGCTGGGTGAGGGCGGGGTCATCAATGATGAACTACCGGACGACGGCGACGGGATACCCCTCCCGCCGTGGGAAGCATTTGAAGATGAGGATCTCGTGGACCTCACCGACGAGCTGAAAGCAGTCTTCCGCGCCCGGGCGATTCCCGAACCCAAGGGCGTCGCCTTCGACCAGCAACACCTCACGAACACTGCCCGCTACGACGTCCCCGCAACGATCATCGCGTGCGAGTTTCCATCGTCACTGCTCAAGGAGTGGATGGACGCCGGGCATCCGTTCACGGCCGAACTAGCCCGGATCCGGGACGTTGACTACGTGGATCTGCCCACGGGGCACTGGCCCCAGTTCACCAAACCCGGCGAACTGGGCCAGGCCATCCTGACGGCCGTCAACCACAGCGGTTAACGGACTGCAGCTACTAGTGGCGGGGTGGCGTGTTGGTTGCCGGGCCTTCCGGCGCCGCGCCGCCCTCATCGGTCCAGTCCGTACCCGTGGTGTCGTCGAGGGCGGGATCGGACACGACGTCCGAGGCTACGGCAGGAGCAGGAGCCGCCACGGGAACTGTGGCCGCCTTGGTCTCCTCGCCGCCAGTGGAGTCCGCCCGATCACCGGACGTGGATGAGTTGTGTCCAGGGAACATGGTTTCCGCCTTCTCCATTAGCTTCTTGCCGGCTTCATACAGATTTTCCAGAATGTCCGGAACGGTCTCCTGGACTGTCTCTGCAGCCTGATGGACGTTCTCCTGGACCTCTGGGTTCTTCAGGACTTTCTCGGTGCCTCCGCGGACCCGCCGGTACACTTCCGGCCAGGACTTTGACCCCCACACGTAGCCAACAGCCACGCCGACGGCGAACAATGCTTTACCTTTCACGGCACTCACTCCTTCAGAGGTGTTCTTATTCGACCCTAGTCCCGCTCCACGCGCCCTGTCACCTGCCAATAGTCCGCCCCCCAATGACCGGGCCATGTAATGGCCTGCACTCAGCTGGTTCCATCGCCTTGGTGAAAAGCAAAGATTGGTCCATGCGAATTGTCATTTACTGGAACAAAGGGATCGAGGGGCGCCTCGATATTCCGGGAGTGACGCAAGGGCATTGCCGGCAAGCACCGGGAAAAGCAGGACTTTACCGGGTGGCGAAGAGCTGGATTGCGCACCTTCCACAGCCGGAGAACGCAACCACGCCGGGAACCCCACCGGGACTGCCCCGCATGGCTGGTCAAAGCACCATTCGCAGCACTTCCGGCTTCCCGGCCATGACAAGTAGATAGTCAGGTTACTTGCTACTTGTGCCGCGAGCGGCTAGCGTTGCATATGTAGTACCAAGTCCGACCCATTGGCAGGAGTGCTTTATTGGCTGGATATAACAAATACATCGGAGTCGAATGAGCAATTCCTCTCCTTACATTCCATAGGGCCTCCGGGGCCCCATTGCGATGCCCGCACCGCAGCATCGGCCCCCGGTGAACTTACTCGCTTAATCGCGTCCGTGGAATTTCCATCGACATGAAAGTAGGAACAAAAATGGGTTTCTTTGGTTTTCTTCTGCTCGGCCTTTTGGCCGGCGCTATCGCTAAACTTATTCTCCCCGGCCGCCAGGGTGGTGGCTGGTTCATCACCCTCATCCTTGGCGTCGTCGGCGCCCTCCTGGGTGGTTGGATCGGTGGCCTGATCTTCAACACGGGCCTGCAGGAATTCTTCTCCCTGACAACCTGGCTCCTGGCCATCGGCGGCTCGATCATCGTGCTGCTGATCTACGGCCTCGTTACCAACCGCAGGGCTACCCATGGCTAATAACCAGAACCGCGATGCCAACGGTGAAGAACTCGACGGGCAGTACACCGAGGGGGATTACGGAGACGCAGGAGCGTCGCCGGAAACCCTGAAGGAAGATGCCGGCGGAGACTACACCGAGGGTGACTACGCCGAGTCGACTGTGCCTTCAGCAGATGCCGAACTCGACGCCAAGAACACGGAAGACACCCCGGCTGACCGGCCGTTCTCGTCCGAACCGGATGAAGAAGCAGGCTCAGGCCGGCCGTAGTGGCTCCCGCCTCGTGAATAACTGAATCAACGCAAGAACCCGGAGGACTGCATTGCAGCCTCCGGGTTCTTGCGTTGGCGAAAGGCGCTGATATTTTCAGGCATGGATTGTCGGGGCATGTGCGGACAGGGCCGCGTAGCGTCGTTCCCAAGGAATGGAGGCAACTGTGCAGGAGTGGAACCGGGCCATGGCCATCATCGAGCAGGATCTGGCCGCGACCGCGGAGGTCAGCGAGCTGGCCAAGGCCGCACTGACCTCCGAATACCACTTCAGGAGGATGTTCTCCTCACTGGCAGGGATACCCATCTCCGAGTACATCCGACGACGCCGCCTCACCGCAGCGACGGCGGAAATCCTGGAAGGCGCAACCGTGCTGGAAGTTGCCGTCCGCTACGGATACGGGTCGGCCGAGGCGTTCACGCGGGCCTTCAAGGCAATGCATGGGCTGACACCCTCAGAGGCCCGGCGTCCCGGAGCGGTACTCCATTCCCAACCTCAACTGAGGTTCCATCTCCGCGTTGAAGGGAATACCGATATGAAACACCGCATAGTGGATAAGGGAGCTTTCCACTTGATTGGCTTGAAGGCCCGCGTACCGCTCGTACACTCGGGGCCCAACCAGGCGATCATCGACTTCCAGCGAAGCCTGGACCCTGCGCTGACGGCCAGGTTGCTTGAGTTGGCTGACACGGACCCCTCAGGTCCACTGTCTGTCACCGACAACATCCATGAGCAGCGGACCGAAGGAAGCGAGCTGGACTACTGGCATGCTGTGGCCTCCACCAAGGCAGCTCCGGAAGGCCTTGATTCCTTGAGGGTCCCCGCCGGACAGTGGGTAGTCTTCGAAACCGAAGGAAAGTTCCCCGAGGTTCTTCAGAGCATGTGGGCGGACGCCGCCACTGAGTGGTTCCCGGCCAACCCGTACCGATGGGCGCCGGGACCCGAAATGCTCAGTGTCCAGGTGGAGGCAGGCGGAACACACGGCCGTGGCCAACTGTGGATTCCCGTGGAAAGGGATACCGCAGGTTCTGCCCCGGCCTAGAGCCCCTTGCCTCCCGTCACGGGCAGTACTGCACCGGAAATGTAGGATCCCTCGTCGGAGGCAAGCAGGACGTATGCAGGAGCCAGCTCCGCGGGTTGTCCGGCACGGCCCAAGGGCGTGTCCTGACCAAATGAGGGCAACTTGTCCGGCCACTCGGTGGCGGGGATCAACGGAGTCCAAATGGGACCGGGCGCCACAGCGTTGACGCGGATTCCCTTGGGTCCGAGTTCCTCGGCCATGGCCTTGGTAAAGGCCACCTGGGCAGCCTTGGTCATGGCGTAATCCACCAGTTGCGCCGAGGGATTGAAAGCTTGGATGGATGCGGTCACGATGATCGACGCTCCGGGGCGGAGGTGGGGAATGGCCGCTTGTGCCGTCCAGATGAGGGAGTACAGGTTGGTCTTGAAGACGCGGTCGAACTCCTCAGTGGGGATCGTTTCCAGGCCCTCCCTGTTCTTTTGGTAGGCCGCGTTCAGCACTACGACGTTGAGGCCGCCGAGCTCCTGAACAGTGCGTTCCACGATGTCGGCGGCAAAGCCTTCGTCCCGCGCGTCGCCGGGCAGCAGGAGGACCCGGGCACCGCACTCGCGGATCCATTCCGCCGTCGATTGCGCGTCTTCTTCCTCTTCCGGGAGGTAGCTGATGGCTACATCGGCACCTTCCCGGGCGTAGGCGATGGCCACTGCGGCACCGATACCGGAGTCCCCACCGGTTATGAGCGCCGTTTTGCCCTGCAGCCGGCCGTGCCCAACGTAGCTTTTTTCGCCGTGGTCGGGCTGCGGGTCAAGGGGCTTGGTCAGGCCTGGCTGTTGCTGCTCCTGGCGGGGAAATTCATCCCCGTAATAGCCGCTCCGGGGATCCGAGGGCGCGGAGGCGAGGCGATGACCGCCTGCTTCCGGGTCGTTATTCCGGTGTGGATCGTCGTGAGTCATGATTCTGCCCCTCTCAGGTAGCCTGCTCGCAGGATTCACCGAACCGGTGTTCCATCGCACGGTGTTCCATCGCACGGTTTGGCTCATCGCACGGTTTGTTGGACCTGTACCCACCACCCGGGCCCCTAAAACCGTGCTCGGCTCCCTTGGCAGGACCCACCGGAAATCGCTAGGTCCGGAGGGACTTGGCCTTGACCATCAGGAAGAGCCCGTAGGCAATCAGCCCGACGGCGACGGCGGCCAGCAAGTACGGCCCATATGGCTGCTCCCGCAGCGCCTTCAGGCTTCCATCCAGGCCGGTTGATTGCTCCGGTTGGGCACGTATTGCGGCGATGACCACCAGCAGGCCGACCAGGAACAGGGCAATGCCTTTCGCTATGTAGCCCACCACGCCCACGCCGACCTGGAACTTGCGGACGGCCTCCTCCGAGGACAACGAGATGTCCCGTTTGAACGTTTGCCGGAAGCCGCGCACGGCGAACACGATGCCCGTGATGGCGATGCCTGCACCGATCGCGACCAGCAGGAACACCCCGAAGGGAGCACTCAGGAGGGTGAGGGTGAAATCGCTGCTTGACTCGCGGCTGTTTTTGCCCTGGCCCATGATGAACGAGACGATCGTCGCCGCCAAGGCCGCGAACACGAGCGCCTGGCCTGCGGCGGACAGTCTTTTGGTGAGTTTCTTGCTGGAGGTCCGCTCCCCAAGGATGGCGTTACCCAGTTGCCACAACGCCAGCGCCGCGCAGGCACCGAAGCAGGCCCAGAGGAGCACCGGACCCACAGGTTGGCTGGCCAGCGAGGCCACCGCTCCTGACACATCGGCTTCGCCACCCCGCCCGAACGCCAGCTGGAGGGCGATGACTCCGATGAGGACGTGCAGCAGCCCGCTGACGGCGTAGCCGGCACGCGCAACGATCTCGAAGGTCCGCGAGTTTGAGGCCTCTTCGGCCGCATCGGCAGCCTTCCTCATCTCCTCTTTAATGACAAGCCTCCTTAGTTTCCGATGGACACCATCGTCCCACCCGTACCCCGTGAATGCCACGGCATTAACGACGACGGGCAGGCACCTGGGTGCCTGCCCGTAGAAAAACCAAAAAGATCCTAGAACCCGACGACCGACTGGGGCCAGATACTCCGCAGCCCCGCACCAAGAGGGTTGAACTGCTCGCGGACTGTCACGACTGCTCGGCCCTGGACCGGGGAATCCGCCGGCTGATGGTTGGCCTCCGCAGTAAAGGGACGTACGTCCGGGGCGGTGTTGGCCTCGCCGGCACCATTGGTCGGGGCGGTGATTTGAGCAGTCATTTCGGTCGCCTTCCTGGAAGTTCCCATCAGCTCCAATAGCTGATGGTTCAACCATCGGGCAGTGTCCTCAAGAACGACGCCGGGTCATCTCAAGATTTGCTCAAGGTTTGGGACCGGCCACCTGCTGTGCCATTAACTGCTCGATGTCCGCGAAGCTCATCCCGGATGCGATCGCCAGGTCCGGCAGGCCTGCTCCTGCCGTCACTGCGCTTCGCATGGCCTGGGCCAAGGACTCCTCGGCCTCATCCATTTCCCACTGGAGACCCTCCACTCGGGCGGCCGCCGTCCACACCAGGTCAAGAAGCCCGGTTCTTTTCGACGGCGTGGAAACAGGGGCTTCCTTCAAGATTTCCGGAAGAGTCGCGTCCTTCGTCCCGGTCATAACCACTGCAGTCATTTGGTACCCCTCCCGTGAAAATGTGTCTCGATAAACTAGTTATATGGCAAACTAACTACATGCGCCAGCGCCTCGCATGGGCAGTGACCCAGATCACACGATTTCGAGCGTGAGGAATTCCCTGGCACGCACGTCTTATTCATGACGGCGCACAACAAGCGCCGCACAACAGACAAGGAGCCATCGCCATGACGATCCAAACGCACACCCCCGCTGACGTTCCGGCCAAGAACACCAAAAACAGCTCTGTATCGACTGTGGACTCTCCGGAAAGGGACAAGGGCAAGGACGGCCGAGGCGCAACCACGGTCGCGGACGGCGTAGTCGCCAAGATTGCCGGCATCGCCATCCAGGAAATCCCTGGCGTACACGCCCTGGGCGGCGGCGCAGCCCGCGCCATCGGCAACCTGCGGGAGAAGGTCGGCCAGAAGGACCTCACCCAGGGCGTCAACGTGGAAGTGGGCCAAACCCAGGTAGCCGTCGACGTGACGCTGGTAGTCGAATACCCCCACCCGCTCCAGGAAGTTGCGGACAACGCCCGCAATGCCGTCTACACCGCGATCGAGGACCTCGTGGGCATGGAAGTCACCGAGGTCAACGTCACCATCACGGACATCCACGTTCCGTCGGAAGACGCGGACGCTGACGACATCGAGCGTGAGCCGAGGGTCGCATGAGTCCCACCATCGCCGGCCTGGCAATAGGAGCAGTGCTCGCTCTGGCAGGCCTGGCCTTCGGATTCTGGGGTCTCCTGCTCACGGCACTGTTCATGGGGGTCGGCGCGGTGCTGGGCCGTTCCGCCGAGGGAAAGCTTGACCTTCGCGGGGTGCTTGATGCCCTGCGGGGCAAGCGCTCCTCCTCATGAACCGGGCGCCAACCGGCCCTCGGCCTGGCATGGACGCCGGGGACCGGGCCGGGCACAACCGCCTCACCCACACCGCCATCCGCAAGACCGTGGAATCGGTTACCGCCAACGCGTTCCGAGTGGCCACGGGCAACGTGTCAGCAACGCTGGACGACGACGCCGGGAAGCTCGGCGTCAGTGTGTCCGTCAAGCTGGCCCTCCCCCAGCTCCTGAAGCCACGGAACGGTGGGGACACGGTATTCGAACAGGCCCAATCCGCCCGGGAGCAGATCGTGGCGCGGGGGCGGGAAATCACTGGCCTGGACATAGGCCGGGTAGACATCCGCCTCACCGGCGGGAAGGCCGAACAGCCCAGGGAAAGGAGAGTGGAATGAGCAGTGGAATCAGCAAGGACACGGCAAGCCGCCGTCTGATCAGACGCGAAACCCACTCCTCGAGGGCGGTCCCGTCAATCGTGGCCGCGTCCCTCCTGATAGCCGTCTTCCTCTGGCTGGCACTGGAATCAGTGTTGTGGCTGCTCAAG
Organism: Paenarthrobacter sp. C1; assembly: GCF_049315185.1. NCBI lineage: Bacteria > Bacillati > Actinomycetota > Actinomycetes > Micrococcales > Micrococcaceae > Paenarthrobacter > Paenarthrobacter sp. C1. The sequence continues at coordinate 4,467,471 of NZ_CP186052.1, forward strand.
GACCAGCCGGTGCTCGCCAGCCCGGCCCAGATGCTCCGGTGGCTGATTGAGCTTCCGGCCAACACCACACAGGCAGGCATGGTGGCGGCCGGAGCCGGACTGGGAATCGTGGCACTGCTGCTCCTTGGACTTGCCCTCGGCAGCGGCCGCAGGCAACGCCGGGCCCTCGGCAGCGCACGCGCCGCCGTCGTAGTGGACCACGAAGTCATCGCGGCGGCGGTTTCCAAGGCGGCCCGACGTGCCGCAGGCCTGGCCCCGGGCCAGGTGACCACCACCGTCGGCGGACGTTCCGTACGCGTCCAGGTGCGTCCGACGTCGGGCGAACCACTCGCGGTGGAAGACATCCAGGCAGCGGTCGACGGCGAACTGGCCGCCTATGCGTTGGACCGCCCCGTCAGGTCCAGCGTCCACATTCTGAACGAAGGAGCGGTAGGGCAATGAGAAACACGAACCGGGCCCTTAACCGGATCCTGCTCACCATCCTGGGGATCATCCTGCTGGGCGCCGGCGCCGCACTCATCGCGGCCGGCACCCTTCCCGGGGCCGCAGGTTTCTGGGAAACAAACCTCCCCTCTGTTCGGGAGCACGTGCGCAACCTGGCGGGCACCGCCCCCTTGCCGGACCCGGTTCGGAGCTGGTGGCTGGCGCTGGGAATTGCCGTGCTGCTGGCCGGTGCGGTCCTTGGCGCAGCGTGGCTGGCGTCGCAGGGTGGCGGAAAGACACCCCGCCTGGCCGAACGCTCAGAGGGCAACGCAGGCCGGACGGTCGTGGACGCGGGGCTGGTTTCCGCAGCCATCAAAGAAGCCCTCAACGGAAACCCCGACGTGCTGGCGACCTCCGTCTCAGCGTGGGAATCACGCCGCGGAACGGCTCTGCGGCTGCGGCTCGAAGCCCGCAAAGGAGCATCCCCCCGGGATATTGGCGACACGGTGGAACAACTGCTCCAGGAAATTGATGCCTGGCTGGGACATCCAATGCCCGTCCTGGTGCGAATCACCAGCGGCACCCGGACACAAGTGTCCTCATCACGGCGCGCCCGGTGACAGTCAGCCCAAAGTACTCCGCCTAAACAAACTGCACGGCAACTCAGGGCCGCGCACCGAAAAGAAAAGGGAACACCATGGGAATCAACGACAAGATCAACAATGCCGCCACCGAGCACCTTGGCGCCGCCAAGGAGGGCGCCGGTAAGCTCACCGGCGATTCCACCCTCAAGCGGGAAGGCCAGCAGGATCAGGCCCAGGCCAAGCTCCAGCAAGCCGGCGAGAAGGTCAAGGACGCTGCTGCCGACATCACCGGGAACATCAAGGACGCTGCCCGGAAGCTCAAGGAAGGCTTCACCGACAAGTAGGACGGGAGCAGGGACGGTTCCGCTTCATGGCGGGACCGTCCCTGCCCATCCGAGGATCAGCCGGACTCACACCACTTGAAAGGCAGAAACGTGACTGGTTCACCTGCGGTTTCGCCCACCGCACAGCAGCAGCTGGACCTCGTGCCGGACGCGTTGCTCGCAGGCAGGGCAGCAGATGGTGATACTGCCGCTTTCGAAGCACTCGCCCGCCGCCATGGTCCATTGATGCGGGCCACTGCACGACGACTCACGGGCACTTTGGCTGACGCGGACGACGTCGTCCAGGAAAGCCTGATGCAGGCCTGGAAACAGCTGGACCAACTCCGTGATCCTGCAGCTGTGAAGAGCTGGCTGCTCCGCATTGTGGGCACGCGCAGCATCGACCACCTGCGAAAACGGCGCAACCACCTGGCCCTGGACGATCTCGAAAATCACGTCGATGCCCCGTCCGGCCAACGGACCCCGGACCCGGAAAGCACCGCCGTCAATGCCTCCCGGGTGGATGCGTTGAAGTCGGCGCTCGCCCGGCTTCCCGAGGAGCAGCGGCGCTGTTGGGTACTCAAGGAATTCAATGACCTGAGCTATGAGGAGATTGCGCTGACCTTGAATATCAGCCCCGCCAGCGTCCGCGGCCGTCTGGCCCGGGCACGGATTGCCCTTGCACGCACAATGGAGGAGTGGCGATGAAAACCCCCGGCGATGCCTTGGAATGCGGACACAGTCTCGCGGAACTGAGTGCCTATTTGGACACGGGCGAGATTGCGGATCCGGCGCACTTGGACTCATGCCCTGAGTGCCAGGCCGGACTGGCCTCCCTGCGCCGGCTCTCGGAACTCGGAAACGAATTGCTGACAGCTGACGTAGCCGACGCCGGTTCGGGCAGTGACGACTGGATGCAGACCATCCTGGACAACCTGCGCCTGGAGCTGCGGCCCGGACGGAGCATCCCGCTGCGCGCGGCGGACCCGCAGGACACCCTTTGGGAAACCGAGGGCTCGGTGTCTGCCCTGATCCGTTCGGTGGCCGATTCCTTCCCGGGAACGGCCGCGGGTAAATGCAGGTTGCTCGGCGACATTACCGTGCCGGGAGCCGGCATCACTGTGGAGGTGGAGATCGCAGTGGTCTACGGACACGCCATGGAAGAGCGCGCGGCTGCACTGCGCAACGAACTCGCGAAGGTACTGGAGGTCCAGACCGAACTGAACATCCAAGCCATCAACATCACTGTCACCGATGTGCTGGAGCTCCCCGCGCCAGCCATGACCCCGAACACGGAGGACCAGCCATGACTGAGCACGTGGAAGCCAAGTCCCCCGCCTTGGCCGATGAACTGCTTGGCATCGTCCAGGCAGTAGACGGAGTTTCGGCGGTATACCCGGCCCAGCCGTTGTGGCAGTCGATTGCCGGGGCGGCCGTGGCGGCAGTAACCGGCGAACAGTTGCCGTTGATAAGCCTGACCGGGGAAGACGGCGTAGTGGCCGTCAAAGCCCGGATCGGCGTCGGAAACCTCCTGCCGGCTCCGCAGGTGGCGCGCGAAGTAGCCGCGGCGATCCGCAGGCACCTGGGCAACGTGCCCGCCGTCGTCGAGGTTTTGGTGGCCAAAATCGACGCCTGACCGCGGCTCAACGGGAGGACGGGCTGTCCGCGTCCTCGCTCTGTTCCTCCTCGGCTGCCTGCGCGTAGGAGGCCGTGACCCTGCGGTAGACCGGGGCCAGGAAAGCAAGCAGGGCAACGACGATCATGATCAGGCCCGCCACCAGGAACACCAAGGCAATGCCCCGGGAGGTTCCTTCCCCCAGAAGCGGCGCCAACTGCGCGGCACCTTCCGCGGAGCGGGCGTAGGGGATGATCCAGAACTGGGCAATCGGTGCGATCAGGAACGCAGTGATGGGGGCCGCTGCGGATTCGAAGGCCATGGCGAAACCAAAGACCCTTCCTTGCCGTGACAGGGGCACAACTTTCTGAATGACCGTCTGCTCAGCTGCTTCCACCACCGGAACCAGTGCCATGTAGAGCCAAATCCCGGCAATGTAGAGCCAAGCCCATTCGCGGATGGTGAAGACAGCTCCGACGAGCCCCATCACCGCCACTGCGATGAGGAGGGTCCGCAAAGGGTTGGAGCCGAGCCCGAACTTTCCGATCAGCGCCCCGCCCAGGATGAAGCCGGTGGCGCCGACCGCGAACACCGTGCCCCAGATCTCCACGGGGAACATCTCCAGGCCGTAAGGGTCCATCAATGCCATGTAGACCCCGCCGATGAAATTGTTGAAGGTGGAGAAAACAATCAGGGCGAACAACCCGGAGATGGCCATGACGGCTGCCCAGGAGCCGCGAAGATCGAACCCGCCGTGGGCGTCGGATGCTGCTGCCCGGACCTCCTCCGGCAGGCGCAACGTCAGCAGATGCGCGAAGGCCAGGGCTGTGAGCACCAAGGCCACCACCACGGTCCAGCCCATTCCCAGGAGTCCCACTGACAGTCCTGAAAGGACCGAGGTGACGATGAACATCAGTCCCTGGACCATGCCCACGAGTCCGTTGGCGTTGGCGCGCTTGTCCGGTTCGATCAGGATGGTGACCGTGGTGGACAGGGCGATGTTGCGCATGTTCTCCACCACCGCGCCGACAAGGATAATCAAGGTGAAGATCCAAAACCACGGTTGGGACAGGTCCAACAGCGCCTGTTCCGGCGTCAGCAGGAACATCACCCCGGACAGCACGAACATCACCAGCGTAAATCCGGCGGCGAAGCGCATCACCGCGAGCTTCCTGTAGCGGTCCACGAAGGTGCCGAAGCTAATGCTGGACAGCGCAATGAGCAGCATGTAGGCCCCGCCGATCACCCCCGTGGCAATCACATTGCGGGTCTCCAGGTACACCCAGAACGTCAGCGCAAACCACAGGTAGCTGGTGGTGATGTTGGCCAGGGCAGTGTTGACCAGGATCCCCGTGAAGGTCCGTGTTCTCTCCGCGGGCGTGCGTTCCGGAGGATTGACATTGCCAGTAGACCCGGCGGCGGCCGGTTCCTGCTCGGTCATGCGTCCCAGTAAACCACCGGGGCCAACCTCCCGGTAGTATCGGCAGGGAATTCAAAAGACTGCTGGGGGTTGTTTCAATGACGGAAATTCAGGGACGGCTGGCTTTCACTACGGACTTCGGCCGGGACATGGAACTCCAGGAATACGGCCTTGATCCGGCAGTGGATTCCGTCCTCCTTCCCAACGCCGCAGTCATGAGCGCCCTGCAAAACCTTGTACGGCTCGCCACTGAGCTTTGCGGTGCCCCGTTTGGGGTAGTCAATATCATCAGCGCCAAATACCAGCACCAAATCGGGGCCTGGGGCGTGGAGCCCGGTGTCTGTTCCCGGGAGGACTCGATGTGCGCCAAGGTCTTCCTCTCCCGGGAGCGGACGGTGGTGGCAGACGCTTCCCGGGATCCACGCTTTGCCGACAACCCTTTTGTCACGGGAGAAATAGGCAACGTCCGCTTCTACGCGTCGGTGCCGCTGCAAACCGAATCGGGCTTCGTGCCGGGAACCTTGTGTGTTTTCTCGGACGAGACCAAGGAACTGAGCCAGGAACAGCTCGGGATGTTGGAGGTCCTGGCCAAGCAGGTGGTTGAGCTCCTGGAACTTCAGCACCGTACCGCCCAGCTGGACCGCACCTATTCCGAGCTCAGGGCAAGCAACGCCAAGCTCGCAGGATTCGCCGGACGGGTAAGCCATGACCTGCGCATCCCCCTGACCACCATCCTCGGATACGTCGAACTGGTGGAGGACGACCCCGACATTGAGCCCAACAGCCCCGCTGCACGGTACCTGGACCGCATTGGCGCCAGCGGGCGGCGGATGCTGGGGATGCTGGAAGACGTCCTCAGCTACTCACGCGTCGGTGGCGGCATCCAGCCTGCCCGCGTCTCGCTGCTCGAGGTCACCCAAGAGGTGGTGAGGGATCTTGGAATAGAGAACGACGGAATCGTCGACGTCCAGGACATCACTGTGCACGCGGACCGTGGGCAGCTGCGGACACTCCTGCAGAACCTGCTGTCCAACGCCATGAACTACCGCAGCCCCGAGCGGGATCCCAGGGTCAGCATCAGCGGTGTTTCCAATTACCATGGCGCAACCGTCTACGTCGCGGACAACGGCAAGGGCATCAAACCCGAGGACCGCGACAAAGCTCTGGAACCCTTGGTGCGGCTGCGCCGGGAAGGCGACGGTCCGGGCTCCGGGCTGGGCCTGGCAACCTGCAGCAGCATCGCGAAGGCCCACGGCGGCGACCTCAGCATCGCCGAAACGCCTGGCGGCGGCACCACTATTGCGGTGAGCTTTCCGGCCGGGACGTAGAAGCCGGGCTACTTTGCGGCCTTGTCTTTCCCAGGCTTCTTGTCGCTCTTGCCATCGCTCTTGGTCTTGGCAATGTCCGCGCCGTTCATATCTGCCGGAGACTGGCCTGAGGGGGCCTGGACGGGGAGGTCCTGAACGGGGATGCCCTGCACCACCGGTTCCGGGGCTTGCTCCGGCACCGATGTCACTGGCACGTTGACTACTTCCGCCGGCACAACCGCGGAGGGCGAAGGAGCTGCCGGCACCGGAAGGATCGGCGAGGAAGGTTGCGGATCGGCCTGCGACACACCGTTATCGGAAGGCTGGGACGGGTCGGCTGTATTGCCGGCCGAGGAGAGCCCCTGGGAAAGCACCAGCAGGGCGAGGGGAATGGCCACTGCTGCAGCTGCCACACCCCGGGCGGTCTTGGGCCGCCGTTTACTGAAGTCACGGATTCCAGCAACCGTCGCCGGTTTCCTGTTCCGCGGCCGGATAGCCGCCGGTCGGGTGGCAAGGCCACCCGCATTGGGCGTCAACGCCGTCGGCGCCTGAAGCGGAGTCCGCTGCGGGACAGGCGGAAGGATCGCAGTCCTGCGCCCTGATTGGACACCCTCCTCCGACAGCGCTTGCTCCACGTCCTGGGCCGCGGGTCGTTTTTCCGGGTCCATGTCCGTCATCGCCTCCAGGAGGGAGCGCAGCGGAGCAGGCAGTTCCAGCGGAATCTGCGGGGCTCTATGAAGGCGCGCCGAGGCTGTCTCCACCGGCGTACCCGGATACTCCGCATGACCTGTCAGGCATTCCAGGAGCACCAGGCCCAGCGAGTAGATGTCGCTTTTTGGCGTCAGGTGCAGGCCCTGCGCCTGCTCCGGGCTGAGATACTGCGCCGTGCCAACAGTGAATCCGGTCGCGGTGAGGCGGTTATCGTTCATCACCAGGGCGACCCCAAAGTCCGCCAGCTTCACCGACTGAGCCAGCCCGTCGTCGTCGGACACCAGGATGTTGGCCGGCTTGATGTCACGGTGGATGACGCCGTGTTCGTGGACCTGGGACAAGGCTCCGGCGATCCGGATCCCGATCCGCGCGGTTTCGGGAACAGTGAGCGGCCCGTCGGCCAGGAGGGCACGCAGGTCCCGCCCTTGGGCGAGTTCCATGACCAGGTAGGCACGTTCTTCGTCGTTGCGCGTATCGACGCCCGCGTCAAAGGCTGCCACCAGTCCGGGATGGTCGAAGGCAGCGAGGAGGCGCATTTCGGTTTCCTGGCGGGTGCGGAACGATTCGTCGCCGGAGCCGGGAAGGAAGATCTTTACAGCAACCTCACGGCCGAGGACCAGGTCAGTCGCCTGATGGACAGTGGACATGGCGCCGCGGCCCAGAAGGGGTCCAAGTTGGTAACGGCCGCCGAGTGCGCCGCTTGTTTCCGTGCCGTTCACGGAATCGGGGGCGCCAGCGCCCACGGTTATTTCGTTGTAGCCCACGGTTGTCACGTCCTTTGGGACCACCTGGCGCGGCACGGACCCAATCTCTGCCCGCCGGTACCAAGTAATGCCGTCAATCACATTTCACGTAGCCGCTTGGCCGGTTGCTTCAGCCCTCGCGGCCTGAGCAACTCAGCTCAAACAGCATCATCCGGTTTCACCAGATAAGTCATCAGGATACTGATTAAATCACGGTAAGGACAATGGGGCGCTTCACGAAGGGCCTCATCAGGGCGATACGCCCGTCCGCCGTCGGGCGTTTCCGTACGTGACGCAGGGAACTGCGCCCCTTTGGCCGGCAGGGCACAATGGGAAGCATGACCCTCACAACTTTCGCCCTCGTCCGCCATGGCCAGACCGACTGGAACGCGGAGCGCCGGTTGCAGGGAGCCACTGACATCCCCTTGAACGACGTCGGGCGCGGCCAGGCGCGCGACGCCGTCGCCTTCCTGTCCGGCCAGCAATGGGACACGGTAGTGTCCTCGCCGCTGAGCCGGGCGGCAGAAACGGCGGAAATCATCGCCGACGGACTGGGACTCTCCGTGGCCCGGCTGGTGCCGGACCTCACTGAGCGCAGCTTTGGGCCGGCGGAAGGTTTGCAGGCCGGACCGGAACTGGAGGCCTTGCGCATCCCCGGCGGTTTCCGCGGTGGCGAAAGTGACGACGACGCTGCCGCGCGCGGCATTGCTGCGCTGGAGTCCCTGGCCCAGGAGTTCGCAGGCAAGCGCGTTCTGGTGGTTGCCCACGGCACGCTGATCCGGCTGACGTTGAGCCGCGCGATTGGCCGCACCCTGGACAGTGTCCAGAACGCTGTGTTGAACCTCGCCCACCATCACCCTGTTGACGGCTGGCAGCTTGAGTACTTCAACGGCGAGCGCATCGCGGCAGACGTTCAGGCCTGAACAGGCCTTTCCGGAGCAAGTCTCCTGGCTTCCTCAAGCAGGCCGGCTACCCAGTCTTCCATTGCCCCACCAAGGTGGCGGGCAAGGAACGTTCCGGCTCCGGGAAGATCGAAGACTGCGATTGCCTGGTTCCCGGCTGACCCTGGCCCCGCATAAAACGTCACCTTGCCCCGATGAATCCCGGCGATGTCGAAGCAAAGCGTGGTCCTGGAATTGAGGGATGATGCCCATGCAGCGATCGATTCGGGCGTGAAGGTATTGATGGCCGCTACTCCCTTGGACGCCGACTGACCGGACGCAGGTTAAGTAGCGGAAAAGGCAGGATCGTGACGCGGAAGTCCTATTTGGCCTGAAGCCGCGACTTCAATTGTTCGGTGTAGTCCGTGTACGCCGCCGCAATTTCTTCCAGGTCCACCGTTTGCGGGAAGTCGATGACCGGCTGGCGTTCGGCGAGGTAGCTGGTGGTTTCTTCCACGATCCGCTGCTCATCAATGCCTTCGAGCCCCACCTCGGCCAGGAACGCGGGATTGGTGTGGATCAGGGATTCCCCGGATTGCCCTTCCGAAGCCCAACGCACCAGGTACTCGTTCTGATTCACCAATTCGATGTCGAATGTCTGCTCCATGGCAGCAGCCTACGCCGCTGGGCGGCAGGGCCGGACCAGCCCCGCACCGGACGCAGAAAGCGCACGACGGCGGAGGCCGCCGTCGTGCGCTTCTTTCGTTGGCTGTGGCTGCTAGATCTCGGGGCGCCGTTCGACGACGGTGTGGGGATCGCCGCGGCGCTCAACGACCGTGCGGCGGGTCCTGTTGGACATGGCGATCGAAATGATGAGGCCGATGACTCCCACCACTATCAGGATGTAACCGACCAGGACCTGGTCCAGGAAAGGGATGATTCCGGGGGCGAGCGCGAAAGCCAGAATAGCTCCGATGGCAATCAGGGCAATGGAAGAACCGATTCTCATAACGTGCTCCTCATGTATGTCCGGCGCATGTACAGGGCGTGGCCGGATCCGTGTCATCAGGATACTTATGATTTACCGTGCCCGCCAGCCATCAGAAGACACGGCTGCTAGTGGCCGTACCGCGCAGCCACCCGGCCGATGGCGTCCTCAGGGGTCGGCACAGGACCGAAGACCTGCTCCTGGCGGGTAGTGTCCGCAACATACTTCCCGGTCTCGAACCACGCCACCATGCTGGCCATGTCCGCCACCAGGGGAAGGACCTTGGCGGTGACCTTGCCGAGCCCGTTGATGGCCCCGGCCGGAACAGACCGCACCCTGATCTCCCTCCCCGCCCGACGACCTGCGATTCCGGCCGCCTCCTGCATGCTAAGCGGCCGCGTCCACCCGATATCGATGCGCTCGCCGTCCACAATGTCAGCGTCAACGGCAGCTGCCAGGTAAGCGGCGAGATCGCTTGCCAAAACGAACGTCAGCCGCGCGTCCTTGGAACCGAGCCACACGAAACGCCCCTTCGCGAAAGGATCCCCGCCCATTCCCACAGCCTGGTCGAAGAACGCGCCGGGACGCAGCGCGACAAACGGTACGCCGAGTTCCTCGAACTTGTCCTCCGCCAGTTTCTTGTTCCAGAAATGCGGGATCTGGGGTGTTTCGTCGCAGGTGAGAATGCTGATCAACACGAAGCGCGGCACGGAGGCGTACTTGGCAGCGACGGCCAGGTTGCTGTTGCCGTAGCTGTCGATCACCTTGGCATTCCTGTCATTCCGGGTATAGCCGGCCGCCGTCGAAATTGCTGCGGAAACGCCCGTCATGGCCGCGATCAGCGAGGCGGTATCCAGCATGTCGCCGCGGACGACCTCAACCCCTTTGGCCTCCAGCTTGGCGGCTTTGGAGCCCGGGCGAACCAGCGCACGGACTTTCCTGCCGCGGCGCAACAGCTCATCAACCACTTGGCCGCCCAGGAAACCCGTGGCGCCAACAACAAGGACAGGCAGGTCTTCGGCCACAACTTCTCCTCAGGGTTTTGTTCCTACGACAGTGGTAGCACGCACTCGAAAGCGAGACCAGACCCAAACCCCGGCGACGACTGCCGCCGTCGAGCCTCAACCAAGGAGGCCGGCGACGCAGACTAGGATCGGTTCCATGGCCAGGATCGAGGACTACGCAATCATCGGGGACCTGAACACTGCCGCCCTGGTGGGGCGGAACGGGTCCATTGACTGGATGTGCCTGCCGAGGTTCGACTCGCCCGCCTGCTTTGCGGCGCTTCTGCACACGCCCGAAGCCGGGCGCTGGCTCCTGGCACCTGCCGGCACTCCCGACGGCGGCAACAGCACCCGCCGCGCGTACCGGGAAGACACCCTCATCCTGGAGACTGTCTGGGAAGTCGACGGCGGTTCGGTGAAGGTCATCGACTTCATGCCCGTCCGCGACGACGCCGTGGACCTCGTGCGGATCGTCGAAGGCTTGTCAGGCGAGGTGGACATGCATATGGAACTGGTCCTCCGCTTCGACTACGGCAGCGTCGTGCCCTGGGTGCGTCGCAGCAAGCACGGCATCAGCGCCGTTGCCGGGCCGGATTCCGCCTACCTCACCACCCACGCCCCGCTCATGGGTCGGGAAAACCGGACCTACAGCGACTTCACCGTCCGTGCCGGTGACCGGGTCCCGTTCGTTCTGCGGTGGGCACCCAGCCATGAGCGTGAACCCCGGCGCATCGACCCCCTGCGGGCGCTTGACGCCACGGAATCGTACTGGCTCGAGTGGATCGGCCGCAGCCAGATAGCTGGGAGGTACAAGGAGCCGGTCGAGAGGTCCCTCATCACCCTCAAAGCGCTCACCTACGCCCCCACCGGTGGCATCGTGGCCGCCGCCACGACGTCCCTGCCCGAACAGATAGGCGGCCCGCGGAACTGGGACTACCGGTACTGCTGGCTGCGCGACGCCACCCTGACGCTGCAATCTCTGCTCGCCGCGGGCTACACGGAAGAGGCCTCCGCCTGGCGGGACTGGCTGCTGCGGGCCATCGCCGGCGACCCCTCGCAACTTCAGATCGTGTACGGACTCGACGGCGCGCGCAGGCTTCCGGAGGCCGATATTCCGTGGCTGTCCGGGTATGGAGGTTCGGCGCCTGTCCGAACCGGGAACGCGGCAGCTCCGCAGCTTCAACTGGATGTGTGGGGCGAAGTCCTGGACGGACTTTCACTGACCCGGGCCGCTTTCAAGGACACCGTCGACAATTCCTGGGACATCCAGGTGGCGTTGATGGAATACCTCGAAGGGGCCTGGAACCAGCCGGACAACGGGCTGTGGGAAATGCGCGGACCCCGCCGGGACTTCACCCATTCAAAAGTCATGGCGTGGGTAGCGGCCGACCGCATGGTCAAAGCCGTGCGGACCTCCGGACTGCCCGGCCCGCATGACCGCTGGGCGGCGCTACGCAGCGAAATCCACAATGACGTCATGACCAAGGGCTTCGACGAGGACCTCAACAGCTTCGTACAGTCCTACGGGAGCAAGGAACTGGATGCGAGCCTGCTGCTGGTCCCCCGCGTGGGTTTCCTGCCGCACCGGCATCCGCGCGTGGCCGGGACCGTGGACGCCGTCCGGAAGGGCCTTACGGAGGACGGACTGGTTCTTCGGTACCGGACCCAGTCCGGACACGACGGATTACCTGGCGACGAAGGGGTCTTCCTGGCCTGTTCGTTCTGGCTGGTGGACGCGTTGCTTGGCATCGGGCGCACAGACGAAGCCACAGAACTCTTCGAGCGGCTGCTCAGCCTGCGCAACGACGTCGGCCTGCTGAGCGAAGAGTGGGATCCCCGCACCAAACGGCAACTGGGCAACACTCCCCAGGCGTTCAGCCACTTCCCGCTGATTCACAGTGCATTGCAACTGCACCACGGGGAGGCCCGCAAGAGCGACACCCCGTTTGGCGGCGCCGGGAGTTCCAGTGGCTCTACCCTTCGGAATGATCCCCGTCTTCAGTAGCCTCACCCTTGTGGCGCGCCTCTTCCAGATGCAGGTCAAGCTTGCGCTCGGCTTCGCGCCTGCGTTGCCCGACGGTCCGCATCTGTTGGGTTGTTGGAGCTCCCGCATCCTCTGACGCAATGCCGGCCGGCTCGGCGGGCTGGTATTTCTCTTGTTCGCCCATAGGAAGATCGTCCCATCGTCGCGGCTTTTGCGATAGCGGCAGTTTCCAGACCGGAACGGTCCTGACGTCCGACGGCGACCTCCCGCCGTCGAGCATGTCCAATACTTGGGTGCGTGGCCGGCCACGGGTAGCGTGAGCCGCAGACGAGTTGCCCCACCGCGAGCGAACGAATCCAAGGAGTTGCCCCGTGAGCAGATCCCACCACACGTCCCACCACGAACCGGACACCGCCGTCGAACTCAATCCCCTGTTCAGCAGGCCCGGAGAATCCACCATCTTTCCCCGGTTCACCCTTCCGGACGGTGAATCCCTCCCCGCCACCGCATACCAGGTTGTCCACGACGAGGCGATGCTGGACGGCAATTCCCGTTTGAACCTCGCAACGTTCGTAGGGACGTGGATGGAGACCGAAGCGTCCACCCTGTACGCCGAGACGTTCGACAAGAACATGATCGACAAGGACGAGTACCCCCAAACCGCACTCATCGAAACCCGGTGCTGGCGGATGCTCGCCGATCTGTGGAACTCACCGGATCCAGGGAAAAGCATTGGCACGTCCACCATCGGATCCTCCGAAGCCTGCATGCTGGGCGGACTGGCCTTGAAACGGCGCTGGCAACACGCACGCCGCAAGGCCGGCAAGCCAACCGACAAACCCAACCTCGTCCTGAGTTCAGCAGTCCAGGTGTGCTGGGAAAAGTTCTGCAACTACTGGGAAGTTGAACCCCGCTTTGTGCCGGTCTCTGCCGAACATCCCATGCTGGACGGCCACGACCTGGACCAATACGTGGACGAAAACACCATTGGGGTCGTCGCCATCCTCGGTGTCACCTACACAGGCCGTTACGAACCCGTCCAGCTGATCTCCGATGCGCTGGATGCGATCCAGGCAAGCCGCGGCCTGGACATCCCAATCCACGTTGACGGCGCGTCCGGTGCGATGGTGGCACCTTTCCTCCAGCCCGAAACTGTGTGGGATTTCAGGCTCCCCCGGGTCGCCTCGATCAACACCTCCGGACACAAATACGGACTGGTCTACCCGGGCCTGGGTTGGGTGGTGTGGCGGGACGCGGATGCGCTCCCCGAAGACCTGATCTTCCACGTCAGTTACCTGGGCGGCGACATGCCCACGTTCGCGCTGAACTTCTCCCGGCCCGGGGCCCAGGTCCTCCTGCAGTACTACCTGTTCCTCCGGCTCGGTTTTGCAGGGTACAAGTCCGTCCAGGCCACTTCCCGGGATGTAGCCCTGTACCTCTCCAGCGAGATTGGAGCCATGGACGCATTCACCCTCTGGAGCGACGGCTCGGATATCCCCGTTTTCGCCTGGCAGCTCACGGAGGGCTACACGGACAAATGGAACCTCAAGCACTTGTCCGAACGCCTCCGCATGAACGGCTGGCTGGTGCCCGCCTATCCCTTGCCTGATGGCCTGAGTGAGGTAACAGTCCAGAGAATCGTGGTGCGGAACGGATTCACCCGTGATCTCGCTTCCAGTTTTCTGGCCGACCTCACCAAGGCAGTGGAGTACCTCGACAGCCTCACGTCACCCATGCCCATGGACAAACAGCCTGAGGGCTTCCACCACTAAACATGCGAAGGAGAGGATTCCCATGTGCCGTCTTTTCGGGCTGCATGCAGGCGCCCAAGCAGTGCGGGCAACGTTTTGGCTCTTGAATGCACCGGACAGCCTCTCGGCCCAAAGCCGGCGGGAACCCGATGGCGCAGGAATCGGAACCTTCGACGCGGCCGGCAAGGCACACGTTTTCAAACAGCCGATGGCAGCGTGGGAGGACCACGCCTTCGCCCGTGAAGCCCGTGACCTGAAAAGCACCACGTTCCTGGCTCACGTGCGGTACGCCAGCACCGGCGCCCTCACCATGGTCAACACGCACCCATTCGAGCAGGACGGCCGGCTCTTCGCCCATAACGGGGTGCTGCGGGGCCTGGAAAAACTTGATCGTCGCCTTGTTGAGCTCGAGGCCATGGACCTGGTGCTGGGCCAGTCGGACAGCGAGCGTCTTTTCGCGCTCATTACCGCCGAGACCAGGGCCGCCGACGGGGACATCCAGGCGGGCATAGTGGCCGCCGTTGCCTGGGTAGCCAAGGAACTGCCCGTATTCAGCCTCAATTTCATCCTGACAACGGCCACGGATATGTGGGCACTCAGGTACCCGGCGACGCACGATCTCTACATGCTTGAACGCCGCCCGGCTGCCAAACCCAGCCCCCTCGACGTCCAAAGCGCACGGATCCGCTCCCACAGCTCCGAACTCTCCCGGTCCCCGCACGTCCTCCTCGCCACCGAGCCAATGGATCAAAACCCCGGCTGGCGACCCATGGCGTCGGGCGAGCTGGTTCACGTCGGACCGGACCTGACGGTGACATCCACTATCGCCTTCCCCGATGCCCCGACCTACCCGCTTAGCCTCGCCGACCTCGAACCGGCCGCGGCAGCGTCGCAGGCACGGTGACCTCGGCTGCCTTAGTCCGCACTTTTGGCGAGCAGACGACGACGGCGAGCTGCCGCCGTCGTGGGGCTGGTCACCTGTGCCTGGTCAGGCAGGGCACCCGCCAACGATGGCGTTGATGGCTTCTGCAGCCGTCGGAGCAGCGAGGTCCGGTGCGGGAAGCCCCTCAGGCCAGGTCTTGCCTCGGGATACCCAAGCGGTTTTCAGGCCTGCTCCGCTGCCGCCCAGGATGTCCGCCGTCGGGTGGTCGCCGATCATCACGCCGCCGCTCAATGACTCCCCTATGCGGTCGGCAGCGAGGCGGAAAATCCCAGGGTCCGGCTTCTTTACTCCTGCGGCCTCGGAAATAACTACGTCGTCAACGTGCGGTTCGAGGCCGAGGCTGCGGACTTTGAGCGCCTGCTGCGTCGTCGGGCCGTTGGTAACGATGCACACCTTCCAACGCGCTTCACGGGCGTTCCGAAGGGCGACCACGACAGTCTCATCCAGTGTCATCAAGGGCACGTGGTCAAAGAGCAACATCTTCATGAGAGACGTCGGTTCCGGCGAGGCATCGAAGCGCTCCCCAATGGCACGCACCAGGGAATCACGGGGTTCGTAGCCGTCCCTGTCCAATTCAATGAGCCACGCCGTGTCCTGTGCGGATCCCCCGAGCGCACCAACAAAGGAAGAGGCCCAGGTGTTGAATGCTGCTGCCCTGTCCACGAGGGTATTGTCGAGGTCAACAAGCAGCAGCATTCCCCCAGAATACGATCCCGGAAGGCCGGGGGCGGCAGCCTGCCGTGCGGTGTGCTGGAAGTTTGTCCACATACGGTGGGGCTGTCCACATACGGTGGTTGAGGGCTTCTGGCGTTCTTGAGGGTCTGACAGGCTTGATCCATGGATGGGATTGGGCAGCTCGTGGGACCTGGGACAGCGTCTCCCGGTCATGATGGAGCGCGTTCAGACCATGAAGGAACTCCCTCATCAGGCCTGCTTCGTGGAAGGGTGCCAACGTCCGTTGCCCAATGCCCTTCCGGCGACTTGCCCCGGCCATCCCTGAACGACGGTAGAGATGCCCTTCTCCTGGCACAGACGGCGCTCGGTTCTTATCTTGACGATGCTTCCGAGGCGTTGGTCGAGCTGGGTAGTTCGGTCGCTGCCGATGCCCGGTTGTTTGGCTTTGGGGAGGCTGCTGATTTTGCGGGCCGGGTAGAGGATCTGTCTCGGCAGCTTGAGTACGTGCAGGTCGTCGCGGCGCAGGCTGTGGAGCGGACCCGGACCGAGGCGCAGCGTGCGGTGCCGGCACAGCAGCCCGGACAGTCCCCGGCGTCCGGCGCCCAGGAATGGCGGACGGGCTGGACCGAGCCCGCCGGTGAGTCAGAAGGCGGCGGTGGCGGTGGATCCGTCCCGGCTGCTGCTGCTGATGGTGCTGGTGGTGGTGATGGTGGTGGTGGCAGTGTTTTGGATGATGGGTACCGGAACGCAGCGGAGTTCCTGCGGGCCCGGTTGAGGATCGGGATCGGCGAAGCACGGCGCAGGCTCGCCCTCGCGAACGAGGTCCTGCCCGGGGCCGGAATAACCGGCCAGGAAATCCCGGCCCGTCGACAAAGACTCGCCGACGCCCTCCACACCGGACAGGTCCCATCCCGGTCCGCGACGATCATCAGCACCGCCCTGGACAAAGCCCAACACTTCACCGACCCGGACACCCTCACCGGCATGGAACACGCCCTCACCACCACCGCCACACAATCCGACCCCGACTTCGTCACCAAAATGGCCAACCGCTGGATCGACCACATCGACCACAACGGCCCCGAACCCACCGAAGAAGCCCTCCGCCACGTCCAAGGCGCGTTCCTCCGACGCCAACGCCGCCACGGACTCCACCACCTGGAAATCTTCGCCACCACCGAACAATACGAAACCCTCACCACCGCCATGAACGCCACCACCAACCCACGACTCACCAACACCACCGGCCCTGACCAAGGCGCGGTTCAAAGCACGGTTCAGGGCACCGCCCTAGGCGCTGACCACGGCACGGCTACCGCGTCGGCACCGGCTGCAGGTGATTCGAACCGTGCGGGCCCCGGACTGGACCGGCGCTCCCGCGCCCAGAAACTCCTCGACGGCCTCATCGGAGCCTGCGCCGTAGCCATGACCACCGGGAAACTGCCCAGCAACGGCGGACTCCGACCCCAACTCACCGTCACCATCGACCACCACGACCTCTTCCAACAACTCACCCACACCACCACGAGCGCCACAAAAGAAACCAACACCCCGAAGCAGCCGGGCCTCCGGAACACTGTCAGTACCGGCACCGCGACCTTCACCGGCCCGATCCACCCCAACACCATCCGCAAAATCGCCTGCGACGCCGACATCCTCCCCGTCCTGCTCGGCACCGACTCCCAAATACTCGACATCGGCCGCACCACCCGGATCTTCCCACCCCACATCCGCAAAGCCATCACCGCCCGCGACGGCGGCTGCGCGTTCCCCGACTGCACCCTCCCCGCACCCTGGTGCGAAGCCCACCACATCACCTACTGGTCACAAGGCGGCACCACAGGAACAAACAACGCCACCCTGCTCTGCTCCCACCACCACCACCTCATCCACAAAGAACACTGGCGCATCACCATCCAAAACGGCGTCCCCTGGTTCATCCCCCCACCCCACATCGACCCCCACCAAACACCCCGACGCAACCACCACCACACACCACCCAAAACATGACACCGGGCGATAAGCCTGATCAAACCGCTCCGCAAAAGTCAGATGAGGGGCGCCCGTGGGAAACGCGACGCCAAGCACCCTGAAGCGGACTCAACCAGGGTTGCCGTGCAAGGTCACGGCGATGGTGGTCGCGTTCAGGGCGAAGGATGACGGCGGGCTACCTCCACTGGCTAGCTCCAGGACCCGGGCCTCACACCTCAGGCCACGGGACCAAGTCCAGCCGGAATCAATGCGAGGTGGGCCAGCCCGTGTACGACTCCGCCAGGTACGCCTTGGCATGCTCGGACGTAACCACCGAGTGCAGCTCACCGAGCTGGCGGGCGCGGTCGAAATCGTCGGCTCCCGGGACGGTGTGCAGCATGGACGTCATCCAATAGGAGAAGTGCTGCGCCTTCCAAACCCGGTCCAGGGCGCGATCACTGTAGGAGTCCAGGAGGGCCGTGGAGCCGTTGGCGTAGAAGGAGTCGAGCCCTTCGAAGAGCACTTTGACATCATGGATGGCCAGGTTCAGGCCTTTGGCCCCCGTCGGCGGGACCGTGTGGGCGGCGTCGCCTGCGAGGAAGAGGTTGCCGTGGCGCATGGGCGTGTGCACGAAGCTGCGGAACGGCAGGACCATCTTCTCCAGGACCGGGCCTTCCTTGAGCTCGAACCCGTTGCCATTGACGCGCTTGCGGAACTCGGTCCAGATTCGTTCGTCGTCCCAGTCGGCCACGTTTTCCTTGGGATCACATTGGAAGTACATGCGCTGCACCGTCTCGGTGCGCTGGCTGATCAAGGCGAAGCCGTCTTTGGAATTGGCGTAGATCAGCTCGTCGGCGCTGCGGGGGGCTTCTGCCAAGATGCCGAACCACGCAAACGGGTACTCGTGGAAATACCACTTGCGATCAGCTTCGGGGATCTGGAAGCGGCAGTGGCTGCGGGATCCGTCGGCACCGACGAGGAAGTCAGCCTGGATCTCGAACTCCTGCCCTTCCGAGTCAGTGAACCAGACCTTCGGTTTGCCTTCGAGGTCATGCACGGTGGTATCCGAGACGCTGTACCTGACGTCGCCGCCGTCAGCCTCCCGACGGGCGGCGAGATCCATGAAAACGTCTGTCTGCGGGTACAGCCACACGGACTCGCCAACGAGTTCCTTGAAATTAATGCGGTGGCTTTCACCGTTGAAGCGCAGCTCGATGCCGTCGTGCCGGTCGCCCTCGCGGAGCACTCTGTCCGACACCCCTGAGTCGACCAGCAGGTTCACCGTGCCGTGCTCCAGGATTCCGGCGCGAACTGTTTCCTGGATGTCCTTGCGGCTGCGGATTTCAACCACCACGGAGTCGATTCCCTGCCTGGCCAGCAGATGGGAAAGCATGAGCCCGGCAGGGCCTCCGCCCATGATGGCTACCTGGGTGCTGATGGGTGTGCGTGTCATGATTCCTCGCTTCGTTGCGGATCCCCGCGCTTCGAATGGCTGGGATGAGCTTGGAATCAGTGTGGCCCGAACGGAGTGACTGGCGTTACACCACTTCCATTGAACGGAAGTTGTGATTGTTATCGCCCAGCTGGCGTCCGATGCCACGCGCCGCGGTCTGCAACGCCGGCACCAGCGCTTGGAGCCGCATCTCGGCCAAGGGAACCACCACCCCGAGGGCCGCCACCGTCCGGCGCTTGCTGTCCAGTATGGGCACAGCGATTCCCCAAGTATCCGGATCAACAACGCCCGCCAGCTGGGCATAGCCTTGCTGCGCGGCTTCGGCCAGGAGATGACGCACGACGTCGGCGGTAACCTTTCCCGCCGGGTCGCGGAAGTGCTTGAGGTACTCCGCCTGCAGCTCCCGTGGTTGGTTGGCCATGAGGGCCAGGCCGGCAGACGAAATATGGACGGGCATCCGCCCGGCGACCCGCGCCCTGTTGGCCACGGACCCGCGCCGGGAAAGGCGCTCCACGAACAGCGCTTCCCAGCCTTCGAGGATGGCCAGGTTGACGTTCTGGTTGAGGACCTGCTGAATGTCCTCCATGAACGGCATGGCAGCCTGACGCAGGGCCAGCGTGGGCGAATTGCGGTTGACCAGTTCCCATAAGCGCAGCCCGAGGCGCACCGTCCCGCCCGCGCCAAGATCCAGCAGCCCCTGCTGGGAAAGCTGGCGGACCAGGCGGTGGGCGGAGGACAACGGAAGGCCCGCCCGTTCAGCGAGTTCGGTCAGCTGCAGCGATGTCACGCCCTCGGGAAACGCCGCGATCAACCGCACGACGCGTTCGACCACGGAGTCGCCGGATGATGAGTTGGCCACCGTTCACCACCTTTCTGAAAGCGCGTAAGGGACGACGCACGAAACTGCGCGATGGCACTAAGCTGACGCCACCCAGCGGAATTATCGATTCCATTCAATGGTAGGACGTGTGCCGCGTTACAAAGAGTGGTGATACAACTCTCGTAACTAACCGGACGTTCAGGCGACCGGAACCCTAGCAACGAGGACGCTATGCCAACGATGTCATCTGCCCGCCGCTCCCAATGGCCCGTGTGGCTTTGCTGGCTGGCCATGGTCCTGGACGGTTTCGACCTTGTGGTCCTCGGGACCGTTATTCCAACACTGATCAAGACCGGGGAACTAGGTTTTGACGCCGTGGGAGCCACGTTCGCAGCCACCATCTCCCTGGTCGGCGTTGGCTTGGGAGCACTCTTCATTGCACCGCTCTCGGACAAGTTCGGTCGCCGCAGGCTGCTGATCGCCTGCGTGGCGGGCTTCTCGGTTTTCACCATCGCCGTGGCGTTCGCCCCCAATGTGGCGGTTTTCTCGGCGATGCGTCTCCTTGCAGGCCTCGGCCTTGGTGCGTGCCTGCCTGCAGCCCTGGCGTACATGAACGACTACGCCCCTTCCGGTACGGCAGGAAAATCCACCACCAGGACCATGACCGGATACCACGTGGGCGCCGTGGCCACCGCGCTGCTGGCCATCATCATCGTTCCGAACTGGCGTCTCATGTTCATCATTGGTGGAGTCGCCGGGCTGGTGCTCCTGCCCTTCCTGTGGGCGAAGCTTCCCGAGTCGCTGCCTGAAGCAGCCCCGGCCCGGGCGGGTGGGGCGCCCAAGCCCGCAGCCGGCGTCGCGCGTTCCGCAAATCCCGCAGCCAAGAACGGTTTCCGGGACCTGCTCCAAAAGCCGTATCCGGTAGTCGCCCTGGGAATTGGCGTGGCGTCATTCATGGGATTGCTGCTGGTTTACGGCCTCAACACCTGGCTGCCCCAGCTCATGGCTGCCGCCGGATATCCGGTCAGCACGGGCCTGACGCTGCTGCTCGTCCTGAACCTCGGGGCTGTTGCCGGGCTGTTCCTGGCCGGGGTCCTGGCCGACAAGCACGGGACCAAGAAAATCGTGCTGCTCTGGTTTGGGCTGTCAGCTGTCTTCCTGGCCATCCTGAGCGTCAAAATCCAGAACGAATTCCTGCTCAACGCCGCCGTGTTCGTTACGGGCATCTTCGTGTTCAGTTCACAGGTGCTGGTCTACGCCTGGGTGAGCCAGTTGTTCCCGCCACGGCTCCGCGGAACGGCCCTCGGCTTCGCTGCCGGAGTGGGCCGGCTTGGTGCCATTGTCGGCCCAGCCGTGACAGGAACCCTGGTTGCGGCCAACATCGCGTACCCAGCGGGCTTCTACGTGTTTGCCGCCGCCGGCGTGCTAGCTGTCGTGGCGCTGGTCTTGGTCCCGCATGAGGTCAAAAACAGCGAGGAAACCGTCACGGCCGACCACTAAGCGATCCCTGGATTCCAAGGACTCCGGTGGAGGGACTCCGTGGTACCCAGCAACTGGGGCACGGCGTCGAAGCAGCGGTCGCTGGACTTCCTCAGCTCCGGGAGCGCCGCTACCGCCGAGTCGAAATGATCCTCACGAATCATCATCTCGATGGCCCGGCACTGGCTTTCAGTTTCCACCGCGCCCACCATGGCCGAGGAGATCTTGAGGCTAAGGACCGCGTCCATGCTGGCGTCGAGGTCGTGCCCGCACAGTCCATTGGAAAGCCTGAGGATCCTTTCGGGCAGCATGGTGAGGTACGTGGAGAGGAAACGCAGCGCCAGCCGGGAGTCGCCCAACTCCTCGGCCAGCGCTTGCAGCTTGCGAGGTTCCAGCGGACTCGACCCCGGGTGGGGTGCCGCCCGGTCACTCACCGCTTGCTGCCTGGGGCTGTGCGACGCCTTCCGGCGCCGACTTGCTGGGGTCTTTCGTCCAGATGGAGGCCAGCATCCCGATGACCAGGATGGCTGGTGCGCCGTACATCAGGGTGTTAAGGACCATCGGTTCCCGGATGGCCCTGATCGCGTTGCCGACATAGGGGATGGTGGCGACCTGCTTGTCCACGGTTTTGCCTTGAAGAGTGGCGATCCAGGGATCGATGCCGTTGTTGGCGTCGCCCTTCGTCTGGACAGCTACCCCGCCGTCCGCCGTGGTGGTGATTTCGGTGATGCGGTGGGTTTCCACCCGCTGGTCTTCCACCGGAATGTGGTAGGTGATGATGTCGCCCACTTTGACGTCCTCGATGGGCGTCGGCACGGTCACCACCACGTCACCGGGGTTGATCAGGGGAGCCATGGAACCGGTCAGCATGGTGGAGGTCTGGTAGCCAAGAACGCGTGGCCCGATCGCGAGGAACAGGAACACCAGCGCGCCAAGAACCAGCAAGGCCACGGCAATCACCTTGGCCACGGTGCCGGCAACGCGGCGGATGGCACTTTTGGGGGCAGGGGCTTCAGCCCGGGTCTCGACGACAGTTTCTACGGCAGCAGTTTCGACGACGGCAGTTTCGACGACGGCGACGGCGGCCGGCTGCGAGGCAGCGGCCCTGGAAGCCGGGATGTTCGCAGCGGAACGCCGGCCATGGAGTGCTGGTCCGTTGAGGGTCTCGATGGTGCTCATGTCCTGACGTTCCTTTCGTTCAGTGGGCAAATCATTCAGTGCGGTAGATCGTTCAGTTGGTGCTGCACCGGCGGACCTGATCGGGCAGGGGGGCGCCCGACCAGGCCCGGCGGGGTTTGGGGTGGTCTATTTGGTGGTTTCGGTGCGTTGGGTGCCGGTGAAGGCGAAGGCGATGGTGGAGGTGGCGCCTTGGAAGGTGTTGTCCGCGGTGGTGGGGAACGCGGTGGTGACTTTGAGGTTGTCGGTCTTGGCCGAGGTCAGGGAGGTGAGGCTGTTCAGGGTTTTGTTCGCTGCGATGACGGGGCCGTTGGCCAGGACGGTGGTTTTGGTGCCGGCGCAGGTGTAGGGGGCGGCGGTGCCGGTCCAGGGGGTGGAGCAGTTTTCGATGGTCAGTTGCAGCCCGTTGGTGGTGTCGGTGGTGAGGAGGGAGGCGGTGGCGCCGGCGGAGGTGGTGAGGGTGACGTTGTTCAGGTCGGAGTTGCCGGTGTTGGCCAGGGTGACGAGTTTTTCGACTTTGTCGCCGGGCAGCAGGCCCGCGATGGGGACGTTGAGGGTGTTGGCTGGTCCGGGGGCGCCCAGGGCGATGGTGACGGTGCCTGCGGTGACGGCTTGGGAGGCGGAGGTGGAGGAGGTGAACGCGCCGTAGGTTCCCATGCCGGCGACGGCGGCTGCGGTGCCGACCAGTGCGACGGAGGCGAGGATTTTGCCGGAGGTGGTCTTGAGGCTGATGGCCATGGGGATCAGTGTCCTTTCGTGTGGCCACCGTGAGACCGGCCGGCCGTTTCTTCAGCCTGTGTGGCTGACAAGAAATACTTTGCCGGGCCTGGATCAAGAACCAATCCTGCAAACCCACAACACTTCCTCAGGAAACCCTCAAGAAAACCGCAGCACCCCAAGCACCATGTGAAACACTCTTGGGTGCACCTGATCAGCCGATGAAAGGGCAAAACGTATGCCGATGTGGTTGCAGGCCTTGCTCTGGGGAACGCTGGCCGGAGGCGCTTTGGTTCTCGGCGCGGGGATCGCGTGGATGTGGAAGGTGCCCGCCAAGGTCGTCTCCACAGTGATGGCCTTTGGCGCCGGTGTCTTGATCTCGGCACTGGCGTTCGAACTGGTAGACGAAGCCGTGCAAGGCGGCGGACTGCTGCCCACCGTACTGGGCTTCCTGCTGGGGGCACTGATCTTCGTGGGCTCCAATGTCCTCCTGTCACGGGCCGGGGCAAAACACCGCAAGCGCTCCGGCGGCGCCCAGCCCT
This sequence comes from Paenarthrobacter sp. C1, assembly GCF_049315185.1. Lineage (NCBI taxonomy): Bacteria > Bacillati > Actinomycetota > Actinomycetes > Micrococcales > Micrococcaceae > Paenarthrobacter > Paenarthrobacter sp. C1. The sequence goes on from NZ_CP186052.1 coordinate 4,490,981, forward strand.
CGGAAAAGGACTCTCCCGGAAGCGGCACGGCCATTGCCATAGGCGCCCTCATCGACGGCATCCCCGAATCGGTGGTCCTCGGGGTAGGACTCTTGGCAGGCGGAGCCATCAGCCCGGCCATGCTCGCCGCCGTTTTCATCTCGAACGTTCCGGAGGGACTCTCCAGCACGGCCGGAATGAAGAAATCAGGACGCAGCCCTGCCTACGTCTTTGGCACGTGGGTGGGCATCGCCGTGTTCAGCGGAATTGCGGCCCTTGTTGGCTTCACGGCCTTGGAAAACGCACCCGACTCGGTCATCGCCTTCATCACGGCCATTGCCGCCGGAGGGATCCTGGCCATGCTGGCCGACACCATGATTCCCGAGGCCTTCGAAGAGCACCACAACCTCACGGGCCTGACGGCCGCCGTCGGCTTCCTCAGCGCCTTCACCATCCATCACGTGGGAGGCTAGGGGCCCAGCAGTCCCAGCACAGGCAAGGCAACCGCCGTCGAAAGTGCCATGGCGGCAGTGTTGCCGATCACCGGATGGAAACCGGACGGCAGCCAACCGGAGATGGCGCGGGCGAGGGGCGGTGCCAGAACGGCGCCGAGTACCGCCCCGCCGACGATCCCCATCCAGGAACCTCCGGAGGCCAGGACGGCGGCGGGTGCAACAGACACCACGGATGCATACGTCGCCGCCCACCCTTCCTCCCGGTACCAGCGCCGCCACAGAACCACGCCGACAGCTGAAGTCAGGGCCTGGGCGAACAGGATCTTGGGCAGCAGGGCCGAACCATATGACGGCAAGCCGGGGTTCATCACGAAGGCCACGGAGACCCCCAGGATCATCCCCAGGCTGGCGGCTTCGTTGGCGAAAAAGTGCGTTTCACTGAAGTCCTTGAGCACCCGGCGTGCGGCCCGGTTAGCATCCTGTCGGAAGCTCTGCCCAACCCCCGACGCCGGGTGGTGGCTTGGCGTGGACGGGTTCGGCTTCCGCAGGACAAGCCACGGCAGGCGGCGTGCAATAGAGAATGTGAGGGCGGAACCGACCGCCATCGCCAGGACGCTTCCGACGACGGGCGGCAAGCCCAAGGGGGCAGCAACTGTCGGGATGAAGAGCAGAGCCAAGGGCGTCACGGTAGCTGCTCCGAGGACGGCTCCGGTGACGCATGTCCGCCATCCTGCACCGTAGAGCAGAACCATGGCGGGCGCGGCGCAGACGAAAGGCACGAACGTTGGCTGCCACCCGTCGTCGAGCATCCATCCGAACGCCAGGTTGGACAACAGCAGGCTCAACGACGCCGACGCCAGCACCCACGGCCAAAGCCCGCTACCGTAGGCAAGCGAGCCGGCCCAGGCCCTGCCGCCACGGGCAACGTGCCAGGCCAGGAATGCACCCGCCAGCAATCCCAGCGCCGCCAGATCCGCTTTGTAGAAAAGGGGCTCGGTCATGTCGCCGAGGAACCACCGCAGGCCGGAAACCGGGGAGTCGTTGGCATCACCGGCCCATCCTTCGAACGACGGGCCAACCCTGGGCGAAACCTCTCCCGCGACGTGCAGGAGGAGGGACAACAGCCCTACCGCAGCCGCCATGCCGAATGCGCCCAATGCCGTACCGGCGGCACTGGACCCCAGCGCCGGCTGGGGCGGCGCCGTGGTGGTGGACGTGGCAGCTGAAGAGTGCGTCATTGGTGACCTTGGCGTACGGAGTGTGGTGGCTCCGAGCAGCGTAGCGGAACTGATGATGCCGCCCGCAGTCGCTGTCGTACGGGGAAATTGTGACCGAAAAAGCCGCCCACAGACGCGAAAAGGCCCTGTCCTCCCGGCATTAACCGCGGGGACAGGGCCTTCGTGAAACGCTAGGCCTTCTTGCGGGTCAGCAGACCCCAGATGATCAGGACCAGCAGAGCACCGCCAATGGCGAGGAGCCAGGTGGAAATCGACCAGAACTCGTTGATACCGACGTTGAACAGCGCGCTGCCGATCCAACCGCCGAGGACGGCACCGACGATGCCGAGCAGCAGGGTGGCGATCCAGCCGCCGCCCTGGTGGCCGGGCTTAATGGCCTTGGCAATGGCGCCGGCGATCAAACCCAAAACAATCCAACCGATGAATCCCATTTTTCATTCTCTCTTTCGTGAAGAGGTCCTAGTCCGGCATAGGAACGTATGCCGCTATTGACCTGATTGTTGGCTACCGGCTGAGTCGTCGGAACATTCCGACGACTTGGCTGGCAGACGGCCTGCCGGCAGGGTCGGGGTCTGTCATGGCATGAAGCACCATGGACCAGCGCCGCCGGACCGTGCCGGGAATTCGGGGTTCTCCCAGAGTCCTGGCAACCATGGACTCGAGGGGAGGGCCAGGAAATGCCTTCGTTCCGGTCAAGCACTCAAGAGCAACGAGACCGAGCGAGTAGACATCGCTGGCGGCTGTGGAATTTTCGCCACGCACCTCTTCAGGACTGAGGTAATGCGGAGTGCCCGAGGACGAGCCCGGTGTGGCGGTCCCGCCGGTGAGGGCAATTCCAAAGTCGGTCAATTGTGCTAGCCCGGGGCCACCCGGGTCTGCTGCGAGGTTGACCAGGATGTTGCCGGGCTTGATGTCGTTGTGGACGATGCCCCTGCGGTGGATGTACGTCAAGGCACGCGCAATTCCACTCACCCACTCGGCCGTCTCGCGGGGCGAAGCCGGCTGATGATGAAGGAGGGTCCGCAGATCCATTCCCTCCACCAGCTCCATCACCAGGAAATTCCGGTTTTCTCCGCTTTCCTCATGCCCGGTAGTTCCGGAACCGAGGACCCGGACGATGTTCTTGTGCCGCAACCGGCCGTGGATGTCCACTTCCCGGCGGAAGGGGGCGTCGTTGGCGGCGTCGGAACACCTGAAAATCTTGACTGCCACAGCGTCGCCACTGTGGAGGTCGAATGCCTTTTGGACGTTGGCTTCCGAGCCGCCGCCCAAGGGTCCTGCGAGGCGGTACCGGCCGGCGATAACCCGGTCCCGGTGAACACTGTCTTGGGCCACGCTGTCCTGGCGCAGGCTGTCCTGGGACGTAAGGTCCCGGGGCACGCCGCATGCACTTGCGGCTCCGCGATCAGCGCGGACAGCCGCAACGTCGAGCGTGGTCACCCGAGGAGGGTTTCGATCTCGGCCGCAGGCACTCCGGCCACTTCGGCGAGGGCATGGGGGTTGACTCCGGCGTCAACAGCTTTTTTGAAGGCGAGCGCCAGGGTGTTCTGCGAGATCGCCAGTTCGTGCTGGAGACTCTGCCTACGAAGGGCAGCGATCCAGACGGAGCTCACGGGATCGAGGGCGTCGATGTCCATCCGGAATCCGCATCCGCAGGCCCACTCGGGCCAGATGGGCTCCACGGAGACCCACTTCATGGCGTCGTAGGCCGGGCCGGCGGAGATGGCCATGTGTGACCCGCAGTGCACGGGACCCATGGGAATTACCTGTTCCGTGAGAACTTCCACGGTATTTTCAGCCACTGGTGTGGAGCTTGGTTCACGCAGCGCGACTGTCATCGTTCTCTCCCACACATTCCCTAGTAAGTAGCTTGGCTATCTAGTTATATGTGTACTTATGAATTATGTCCAGTCAGGATGCGGTCACTCAGGGCTTTAGGAGGCCGCGATCCCGTCGATCGCCTTTCGCATGCGCCGAAGGAACTCGACCACCACAGCGGAGTCCTCGCTGCTCAGGGTTTCGGCCGCCTCCATCATCCGGGCGTGCATATCACCCAGGGTGCTGCGCACCTCCTGATCCGAGCCGGGGGTGGGGCGCAGGATGAGCGCACGCCGGTCAGTCGGATGCGGCTCCCTCGTGACATAGCCGGACCTCACGAGCCGATCGACCAGGGACGTCATGGAAGCCGACGTCACGCCCAGGCGGACAGCCAACTCCTTGGGCCCGACCTCACGGCCTGCGCGTTCGGCTTCAAGCAAGTACCGCAAGGCAAGAAGATCGGTTTCGCCCATCCCCATGGAAGCGCGGGTACGTCGGCGCATATCCGCTTCGGCGGCACGGTAGTCCCTGAGTGCATTCAGGACATCCACGGCGCCCATCTGCTTGCGGCTCTCCAGCCCGTACCAATAGCCCTGACGTTCACTTTTGTCGCTCATCACCAGTCCTTTGGTAGACATGTATCTCGCTTGTCTAACCAATCGATACTAGGCGATTTGCCGCTCCTTTGCTGACCAGGCGGTCAGGACGGCACGTTCAGGCTGCCCGCCGAAGCGTCCGCACGCGCCGCCAGAGAGCTGGAGCCACCACGACGGCAACGCCGACGGCGGCACCAATGACCGTCTCGACGATGCGGTCCCGAAGCAGCAAACCAGGATCGACAGGCGCTGCAAGAAGCGTTGCGATCAACGCGAGCGGCGTCACGAAAACCTGCGCCACCAGGTACTGCCGGGCGATAAACATCTCAGCACCGAACTGGCACGCAGCGATCACCAGGACCATCGCCCACGGTGCGGGGTTGAGCCACAGAATGCCCGCCAGCAGCACCAGGCCCAGCACTGTTCCGGCGATTCTTTGGATGCCTCGACTGACCCTGTGGCGCGTTGAATGCCCGACGAGGGGAACAACCGCCGCCACCATCGCCCAGTAGGTGTGCCCGAAGCCAAGCCGCTCCCCCACCAACGTGGCGATGGTTCCCGCCAGGCCGGCAGCGACCAGGTAGCCGCCACCCTCCAGCCAGATCGCCCGGCGCTCAGCCGGGGTGTGCCGGATGCGCGGAGGGCGTTTCCACGGCGTTCTGTGGCTTTTGAGCACACGAGCCGACATGCCGATCAAGAGGCAGAAAACCGTGGTCCCGACAGCCACCAGGAGGGCTTCCCACAGGGGCGGTTGGGCTGCGATCGACGCAATGGCAGCAAAAGCAAAAATATGAAACAAGGAGCCGCCGGGCCGCAGCCGCCACGCAGCAACCACCACCGAGCAAACGCCGGCCACGACCGTAGTGGCAGCGGTCAAAAGCCAGGAATATTCAGCACCCTCAATGCCTAAGGCATGGGCGAAACGGGCTAGCAATGTGGCCAGGAGAATGATGAAAAGCATGAAGCCGCCGGCGCGCAACTGGCTCCTGAAACGGACGCTATGGGGTTCGTTGCGTCCGTAGATCCCCGTGAAGGCTCCAAACGAAGCAAACACCGCCAGATCCAGCCGGCCTATCAACGTCAACGTGATCAGCGGAACGAACACACCAACTGCGCAGCGGAGGGCGGGATGGTGGTCCTTGTTGCCAGGACCCATCGTGAACATTTCCGCTACAGCCTTCAAGGGGCGGCTCGCCTTTCGTCGCAGGATCAAACGTACGACGGCGGCACTGGCGTCCGCTCTCAAGGTTACGCTCCGGTTGCTGGGCTACTGCGGGATCTGGACCGGATAGTGGTGGTCATCACGAAGTTGGCGACTTGGAAGGGGGAGTGTGTTCGGGACGGCCCGGGTCTAGAAACCGCCCGGGGCTGCATTCGTAAATGTCACCGGGTTGAGGGGGTTACCTGCAATGTCCGTGAGGGTCGGCGAGGCGGTGAGAGTTGCGGCGGCCGCTGCTACTGATGTGTTGGCTGTGCCCGATGCCCCGCCCAGGGTGATGGTAAGCGTCTTGGCCCCGGTGCCCGGGTTCCAGGTCAGGGACGACGCGTTGCTGCCGTTGCCTCCGAAGCTCATGGCCGACCCCGCGTAGGTACCGGTCATCGCCAGGCTGCCGAGATTCACGGTGCAGGCGGAACTGGTGACCGTCAGGACGTTCCCGGCGCTCACATTGACCGTCACCACTCCGTTGCCGCCGAGGGTCTGTGTGGCAGTGTTGCTTGTCCACGTGTTGCAGATGGTGCTGGCCTTCAGTGACTCCGAGAAAGTGACGATGACGGTATCGCCCTTGTCGATCTTGCCAGCGACACCACCGTTGCCAAGCTGTACATTCGTCACCGTCGGAGCCGTTGCATCCTTGGATGAGGTCGCTGTTCCTGCGGCACTGGTGTTCCCGGCCGCATCCGTAGCCTTGGCGGAGTAGCTGATGGTGCCGTCCGTGAAGTTCCGGACATCAACGGGCAAGGCTGTCCAATTCCCGGCGCTGTCGACAACCATCGACTGGGTTACCGGTTGCGCACCCGCACCTGTCACAGTGAGGACGAGCGATGAGTTGGCTTCCGCCGTGCCGCTGACCGGCACCTTGTCTGCGAGGGCTGCGTTGACCACTGCCGGTGCGTTCACAACCGGCGCGTTGGGCGCTGTGGTATCCGTGACCGGAGTGGTACCGCTGCTGCGGATGCTTTCGGTGCCCTGCCAAAGGGACAACAAGGGCGTCACGGTGTAGTACCAGGTTCCTGCCGGGACGTTGGCCTCGGCACACGAAAGGCCCGCAACCGGGCCTTGGCAGGTGCCGGTTGCGGCCACGCGCGTGCCGCCGGCGGCCGAGCTGTAGCGGGCGATGCTGTAGCCGGTCACGGGCCGGCCCCCCGCCGTCGTACTGGCTGCCCAGTTGACCGTAACGGTGGTACCGGACACGCTGGTGCCCGGCTTGGCGCCCTGGGCTACGGAATCGGCCTTCGCGGCTCCGAAACCGCTGCTGACGGAACCCCAGAACGCGCTGGCAGCGGGCCCTGCGCAGGAAAGAAGGAGAATGCCCAACGCAATAACCATGATGCGGTTCCATCGCCCCATGCTAATGCTCGATACCTGACGGTCCTGGCTCACTTCCGTACCTCCAGCGTCACGGGGATGGCGAATTGGGCGCCCTGGCAGGCGGAGACTGAGGTGGCTCCCATGCTGGCTGCCCCTTGCAGCGTCACCAGGATGGAGGTGTTCGCGGCGATGGTGATCGGCGGGTTGAGTGGTGCGGCGGGAGGTGTGAAAGTCACTCCGGTGGTTGTGCACCCGTTATGGGAAGTGTCCGCGGAAATGGGTCCGTTGGCGGCGATTCCGTAAATGGTGACGGGGTGAGGGTTGGGGTTCGTGGCCCGGAGGAGGACGTCGGCCGTTCCCCCGGGAACCAGGCTGCTTTGCAGGGTGTCGCCCGGGACGAGTGCGTCCACCGTGACGTTCTGCATGGTTCCGTTTACCGATGATCCGTTCCCGAGGCCTGTGGCGCTCCAGTACGCGTAGGCCGATCCCGCTCCGCCGAGCACACACAGGGCGACAGTGGCTGCCGCGGTTCTTGCCAGCCGGCCTGGGACGGGGGTGCGGGGTGTCCGGGCTGTGGTCTTCATGTCAGTTGCCTTGTCCCGTGCCGGAGTACGTGAGCTGGAGGGTGGCGCCTTTGCAGCCGTCCTGGAGTTGGGCCGTGTCGTGCATCGTGATCCGGGGCCAGGCCGACTCCGGGACGCCCAGCGCCGACAATGCCCGGACGCCGGGCTCCACGGTCAACGGATACGCGCCGGAGTATTGGGTGAGTTTGTAGTCAGCGGCGGTGCAGGGGAGGTTCTTCGCAATGGCCGCCGGAGTCCGGACCACCTGGGTGATGGATACGGAAAGGTTGGTCACGGAGATGCTCTTGTTGCCGGGATTGGAGATCTGCAGTTCCAACGACCGTGAGACACCCGGTGCGAGCAAGCCATTCACGGAACCGGATACGCCGAACGACCGCTTGACTTCGAGGACCTGCAACTGGCCCGGAGCCGCGTTCGACACGATGGTCCCGCTGCCCGCCTTGACCGAGAAATCGGTCTTCGCCGCCGCTGTTGTGGTGGCGGTTCCAACCGTCAAGGTCGTCTGGACGGTGCCGCCGGCAGTGAGGTTAACCGACGACGGCGTGAAGCTGGCACTTGCGCCAGCCGGCAGCCCGCTGGTCGTGAAGGTCAACTGTCCCGCAAAGCCCCCGGTCGACGTCGCCGACACGGTGAAGGTGGTGGACTGGCCCTGGTCAACCGTGCGGCTCGACGGGGACAACACCACCGTGATTCCCACCGGCGCCTTCGCAGCGTTCCCTTGCCCGTTGCTCGCAGCAAGGACCGCGGTTGGCAGGATGGCCACCAATACGGCCAGCAGAATCGCAGGCAGGACCCCACTCCTGAGGAACGGTGCGATGCGCTCTGGGCGGTGGTCCATGGAAGCTCTTTTCGGACGTCGGCTTGGGTGCGGTGGTGGAGGGGCCGAAACGGCTGAGCCGGAGCCCGCCTAACTGGCGGGCCCCGGCGTCGAGGTCTTACAGGCTGCCGACGTTGACCGTCACGATGGCCGCCTTGCAGGCATCCTGGTTGACGGTGGTGCTGTCGTTGAACTTCAGCGTTCCGGAGCCAACGGACGTGCCGGTGCTGTTGGCTGCCACCGGGCTGTTCGAGGTGACTGCGGTGACTTCGAACCAAGCCGGCAGGCAGCCGGCCACATTGGTGGTCACGTTCGCGCTCAACGCTCCGACCACCGTGCCGGACGTGGTGGAGTTGTCGGCCGTGTAGCTCACCGGGACGGAATTGCCCGGAGCAAGGCCACCGGCGAAGGTGGCGTGGAGGGTGACGGTTCCGCCACCTGAAGAGTTGGTGGCATTGCCACTGCCGGAACCAGTGGTGGTCCAGTAGGCGTAGGCGGCACCGCCGCCGACTGCTACCAGTGCGACGCCCGCAACAGCGGCGGTGATCCGGCTCTTCTTGGAAAGCTTGCGCATGATGTGACTCCTTGGTTGATCTGGTCCGGGGAGCCGCAGCGCAACCCCCAGCATCCGGCCTTTGCTGGCGGATGAAGCGATGCAGCCAATGCTTCATCCGCGGCCAGTCGTGTGGCTAGGATTCCGGCTACCCCATTTTTTCTTCGAACAAAGGCTGGGAAATACCCGCATGCGTGACGCAAGTACTCGCGTTCTCCGCCCGGACTACTTGGCGGGCGGGTCGTCATTCCAGCCCTGTCAGGGCCCGAAGTACTCGCCTTCTCCCACACTGTCCAAGGAATGGACACTTCCCTGGCGGCGGCCGAAGACGGCGCTACGACGTTGATGCGGCAATCTTGTGCCCATCTTGAGCAAAAAATGCGCTGGTGTTCGAAGCTTCCGAAGTGCCCCTTTAACCCCCGACGGCGGCCAGGTCACCTTCAGAAGGTGGCCCGACCGCCGTCGTGCGTCTGTTTTGGGGCTAGCCGTGGGCGGCGAGGATGGTGGAGGCTTCCTGGCGGGTGGTGCCGGAGGACTCGATGTGTGCCAGGGCTTCGGGGATTTCCCAGCCCTTCTTCCGCATCGCGGTGGCCCACAAGCGGCCGGCCCGGTATGAGGACCGCACCAACGGCCCGGACATGACACCGAGGAAGCCGATTTCTTCGGCTTCGTGCTGGAGGTCCACGAATTCCTGCGGCTTGACCCACCGGTCCACCGGCAAGTGCCGTTCGGACGGGCGAAGGTACTGGGTGATGGTGATCAGGTCGCAACCGGCCTGGTGCAGGTCGCGCAGGGCTTCGGAGATTTCCTCCCGGGTCTCGCCCATGCCCAGGATCAGGTTCGACTTGGTCACCATGCCCAGATCCCGGCCCTGGGTGATGACATCGAGGGACCTCTCGTACCGGAACGCCGGGCGGATCCGCTTGAAAATCCTCGGCACGGTCTCGACGTTGTGGGCGAACACCTCGGGCTTGGAATCACAGATCGCCGCGATGTGCTCGGGCTTGCCGGAGAAGTCCGGGATCAGCAACTCCACCCCGGTGCCCGGGTTCAGTTCATGGATCTTCCGGACTGTTTCGGCGTACAACCAGACACCCTCATCGGCCAGGTCATCACGGGCCACCCCGGTCACGGTGGCGTAGCGCAACTGCATCGCCTGGACACTCCGGGCCACCTTGGTGGGTTCGAACATGTCCACCGGGGAGGGCTTGCCGGTGTCGATCTGGCAGAAATCACAGCGCCGGGTGCACTCGGACCCGCCGATCAGGAACGTCGCTTCCTTGTCTTCCCAACACTCGAAAATGTTCGGGCAGCCGGCCTCTTCACAGACCGTGTGCAGGCCTTCCTTCTTCACCAGGTTCTTGAGCTGGACAAACTCAGGCCCCATCTGGACCTTGGCCTTGATCCACTCAGGCTTACGTTCAACCGGAACCGCAGAATTACGCTGCTCAACGCGCAGCAACTTACGGCCTTCAGGTGCGAGTGTCATGGGGTTCCTTTACGTTGATCTTCAGCATTCGACGACGTTGACGGCGAGGCCGCCCATCGCGGTTTCCTTGTACTTATCGGACATGTCCTTGCCCGTCTCACGCATCGTCACGATCACCTCGTCCAGGGAAACCCGGTGCGTCCCGTCCCCCCACAACGCCATCTTCGCCGCGTTGATCGCCTTCGCCGCCGCGATCGCGTTCCGCTCAATACACGGAATCTGAACCAACCCCCCGATCGGATCACACGTCAACCCCAGATTATGCTCCATCGCGATCTCCGCAGCGTTCTCCACCTGACCCGGAGAACCACCCATCACCTCAGCCAACCCCGCAGCAGCCATCGACGACGCCGAACCAACCTCCCCCTGACACCCCACCTCAGCACCCGAAATCGACGCCTGCTCCTTATACAACACACCCACCGCACCAGCAGCGAGCAAGAACTTCACCACCACATCATCCCTGTCCTGCTGACTGGCCTGATCCATGCCCGGAGCGTAATTCAACGCGTAATACAACACCGCCGGAATAATCCCCGCAGCCCCATTGGTCGGCGCCGTCACCACCCGACCACCAGAAGCGTTCTCCTCATTGACCGCCAAAGCAACCAGGTTCACCCACTCCTGCCAATACTTCGGATCATTCCGGTCCTTGTCCTCCTTCAACAACCGCTCCAACCAATCAGGAGCACGACGCCGGACCCGCAACCCCCCAGGCAACACACCCTCACGCTTCAAACTGGTTTCAACACAGGCCTCCATCACCGACCAGATATGCAAAAGACCCTCCCGGATCTCCTCCTCAGACCGCGACGCCCGCTCATTGATGAACATGATGTCCGAAATCCCCAACCCCTTGGACGCACACCTGCCCAACAACTCCGCCGCCGTCCTGAACGGCAACGGCAACTCCTTCTTCGACTCCTCCAACTCCTGCCGCGCAGCGTCCTCCTCACCCTCACGGACAATGAACCCACCACCAACCGAAAAGAACGTCGCCTCATGCACAGTGTTTCCCTCAGCATCAGCCACGGCGAACTTCATCCCGTTCGTATGCCGCGGCAACACCGTCAACGGATGCAACACCATATCCTCCACCGCATACGGCAAGGGGACTTCACCGGCGAGGTTGAGCTTGCCTGTCTCAGCGATCGAGGCCAGCCGCTCCTCCACCTCGTCCGGCAGGATCTCCTCGGGCTCGTAACCTTCCAGGCCCAGCAAGGTAGCCGTGAAGGTGCCATGCCCCTTGCCCGTGGCAGCCAAGGAGCCATAAAGATCAACACGGAGCCCGGCCACGGCAGGAAGCAAACCGGACTCACGCAGCTCACGGGCAAACACCGCCCCGGCCCGCATCGGCCCCACCGTGTGGGAACTCGACGGACCAATGCCCACAGAGAACAGATCGAATACACCAACAGCCATAGCCGGGATCCCTTTCAGGGAAGAGTGAAACAAGATAAAGAATGTGGGGGCCGGGCCAATCCCGAGCCAAGGCGGCCCGGCCCCCGGAGGTCCCAGTGCGGACCTCCAACCCGGTCTTTATGTGGGCGCCCGTTCCCAAGCGACCGCCCACCCGGGAGATCAATGTGCCTACGCCGTGGAGCGCCTCGTCGGAAACGGGGGTTCGCTGCGAAACATGCCGTTCGCACGGCACATTCCGCAGCGAGCCTACGAATCGGACGGCACAACCGAGTGGCTACCCGAGGTTCGCAACTCCCGGGTACAGCGGGTGCGCGGCAGCGAGTGCCTCAACGCGGTGACGCAACCCGGTAAGGTCCGCATCGGCGTCGGCAATCAGTGCCTCGGCGATGATGTCAGCGACCTCACGGAAGGCCGCTTCCCCGAAGCCGCGCGTTGCCAGCGCAGGGGTGCCGATCCGCAGGCCTGAGGTGACCATGGGCGGGCGCGGGTCGAACGGGACTGCGTTGCGGTTGACGGTGATGTCGATCGCGGCGAGACGGTCCTCGGCCTGCTGCCCGTCGAGTTCGCAGTTGCGCAGATCCACGAGGACCAGGTGCACGTCTGTTCCACCGGAAACCACGGAGATTCCCTTGGCAGCGACGTCGGGCTGGACCAGGCGTTCGGCCAGGATGCGGGAACCGGCCAGGACGCGTTCCTGGCGCTCACGGAACTCCTCCGAAGCGGCAATCTTGAACGCGACAGCCTTGCCCGCGATCACGTGCTCCAGCGGTCCGCCCTGCTGGCCCGGGAACACGGCCGAGTTGATCTTCTTGGCGATGTCGGCGTCGTTGGACAGGATGATTCCGCCGCGCGGACCGGCGAGGGTCTTGTGCGTGGTGGAGGTGGTGACGTGGGCGTGCGGGACCGGCGAAGGGTGCAGGCCGGCAGCCACCAGGCCGGCGAAGTGGGCCATGTCCACCATCAGGTAGGCGCCCACGGAGTCAGCGATCCGGCGGAACTCAGCGAAGTCCAGCTGCCGCGCATACGCGGACCAGCCGGCCACGATCAGTGCCGGTTTGTGCTCCTGGGCCAGGCGCTCCACCTCAGCCATGTCCACAGTGTGGGTGTCCTCGCGAACCCCGTACGGGACCACGTTGTAGAGCTTGCCAGAGAAGTTGATCCGCATGCCGTGCGTCAGGTGGCCACCGTGGGCGAGATTCAGGCCCATGATGGTGTCGCCCGGCTTGATCAGCGCGTGCATCACGGAAGCGTTCGCCTGTGCGCCGGAGTGCGGCTGCACGTTCGCGTACTCGGCTCCGAACAATGCCTTGATGCGGTCAATGGCCAGCTGCTCAATGACGTCAACGTGTTCGCAGCCGCCGTAGTAGCGCTTGCCCGGGTAGCCCTCGGCGTACTTGTTGGTCAGCACTGAGCCCTGCGCCTGCATGACAGCCACGGCAGTGTGGTTCTCGGATGCGATCATTTCCAGGCCGTCGCGCTGGCGGCCCAGTTCGTCGTCGATCTTCGCGGCGATCTCGGGGTCCAGCTCGGAGAGCTGCGCGTCCAACGACGCCGACACAACCTGCTCGAATTCGGTCACGGCTGCCGGGTTCACAGTTCGCCTCCGTTGGCTGCTGCGTACTCTTCGGCCGACATGAGCGGACCTTCTTCGGTGGCGGCGACCTTGAACAGCCAGCCCTGGCCGTAGGGGTCGTTGTTGATCAGCGCGGGATCTCCGACAACGGCGTCGTTGATCTCGGTCACCTCACCCGTCACAGGCGAGTACAGATCCGATACCGACTTGGTGGACTCCACCTCGCCGCAGGTCTCCCCCGCGGTCACTGTGGAACCAACCTCGGGAAGGTCCACGTACACGATGTCGCCCAGGGCGTCAGCGGCGACGGCGGAGATCCCGATCCCCACCGGCCCGTCGCCGTCAGCGGCAACCCACTCGTGCTCGGCCGAGTACTTCAGTTCAGTTACTACCTTGCTCATTCCAATTCCTTCTCTCTCTTCGAGTTTTTGTACAGTTGATGCCCTCAAAAGGGCCTCATAGGGGCGTTATGTGTACAAAAGCTCTTATTTTTGGCGCTTGTAGAACGGCAGCGGCACCACTTCGAAAGGCTCCGCTTTGCCGCGCAGGTCAACGTCCACGATGGTGCCAACCGCTGAATGTTCGACGTCGACATAGGCCAACGCCACCGGGTAACCGAGCGTCGGGCTTGGCTGGCCCGAGGTCACCTCACCGATCAGGGAACCGTCCTTGAGAACGGAGTAGTGCGCACGGGCGGCACGACGGCCGGTGCCCTTGAGGCCCACGAGCTTCTGGCCGATGGTGGATCCCACACCGGCAGCCTTGATCGCGGCGAGTGCTTCCTTGCCAACAAAGTCGCTTTCCTTGGCCAGGGAAACTACCGGGCCAAGACCTGCGGCGTAGGCGTTCACGTGGCGGGAGAGTTCGTTGCCGTAGAGGGGCATTCCGGCTTCGAGGCGCAAGGAGTCGCGGGCGGCAAGGCCGGCGGGGATGAGTCCGTGGCCTTCGCCTGCTTCCAGGAGCGCTTCCCACAGACCGGGGGCATCAACGTTCGGGATGTAGATCTCGAAGCCATCTTCCCCGGTGTAACCCGTGCGGGCCAACAGCAGGTCCTGGGTGCCGCCGTCGAACGTGATGGAAACCTCCACCGCCGCGTAGTACTTCAGTTCCGTCACCAAGGAGCGCTGCTCGGCGGGTACCAGTTTCAGCAGGATCGCCTCGGCGTTTGGGCCCTGCACGGCAATCAGGGACGTCTCGGCGGAGGCGTCGTCAACCAGCACGTCGAAGCCGGCTGACCGCTCCTTCAGTGCCGCCGCAACCACCTTGGCGTTGCCCGCATTGGGGACCACCAGGAAGTTATCGTCAGCGCGACGGTACGTGATGAGGTCGTCGATGATGCCGCCGTCGGCGTTGCAAATCAGCGAGTACTTGGCCTTGCCCACCGCAATCGCGGACAGCTTGCCCGCCAGGGCGTAGTCCAGGAACGCTGCGGCGTCGGGGCCGGTGACCCAGACTTCGCCCATATGGGAGAGGTCGAACAGGCCGGCGGCGTTGCGGACCGCGTGGTGCTCGGCGAGTTCGGACTCGTACTTGAGGGGCATCTGCCAGCCGCCGAAATCCGTGAAGGAAGCGCCGGCTTTTTTGTGCTGCTCATACAGGGCTGTGTAGTTCTCAGTCATCTCAGGAGTCCTTAGTTTTCGAAGTCCGTAAGGGGCGGGCAGGAGCACACCAGGTTGCGGTCGCCCGCGGCACCGTCAATGCGGCCAACCGGCGGGAAGTACTTGTCCTGCTTGAGGTGGTGGACCGGGAACGCGGCCTGCTCACGCGGGTAGTCGCGGGCCCAATCGGAACTGACGACGGCGGCGGCCGTGTGCGGCGCGTTGCGCAGCGGCGACTTCTCAACAGTGAAATCACCGGTGGCCACCTGCTCGATTTCGGCACGGATGGTGATCATGGCTTCGATGAAGCGGTCGATCTCGGCCAGGTCCTCGGACTCGGTGGGCTCCACCATCAGTGTGCCCGCAACCGGGAAGGCCAGGGTGGGGGCGTGGAAGCCGAAGTCGATGAGGCGCTTGGCCACATCCTCGGCCGTGACGCCGGTCTTCGCGGTCAGTTCACGCAGGTCCAGGATGCACTCGTGGGCCACAAGTCCGCCTTCACCTGTGTAGAGCACCGGGAAGTGCTCATCCAACCTGGAGGCAACATAGTTCGCAGCCAGCAGCGCGGACTTGGTGGCCTCGGTCAGACCCTGGCCGCCCATGAGCTTCACGTACGCCCAGGAGATCGGAAGAACCCCGGCGGAACCATAACGGGAGGCCGAGATCGCGACGCCGCCTTCGGCAGAATCACTGTTCGCGTCACCGGGCATGAACGGCGCCAGGTGCGCCTTGGCTGCGACCGGGCCAACGCCCGGACCACCACCGCCGTGCGGGATGCAGAAGGTCTTGTGCAGGTTCAGGTGCGAGACATCGCCACCGAACTTGCCCGGCTGGGCCAAGCCAACCAGCGCGTTGAGGTTGGCGCCGTCAACGTACACCTGGCCACCGGCTGCGTGGACCGCATCGCAGACTTCGCGGACGTCGGCGTCGTACACACCGTGCGTGGACGGGTACGTGATCATGATGCAGGAGAGCGCGTCCTTGTTGGCCTCGATCTTGGCCTTCAGGTCGTCGTGGTCGATCGTGCCATCGGATGCCGCCGCCACGACGACAACCTTCATTCCGGCCAGCACCGCGGAGGCAGCGTTCGTGCCGTGGGCCGAGGCCGGGATGAGGCACACGTTGCGCTGCTCATCGCCGCGGGACAGGTGGTAGCCGCGGATCGCCAGGAGCCCGGCAAGCTCACCCTGGGAGCCGGCGTTCGGCTGGATGGAGACCTGGTCGTAGCCGGTGATCTCGGTGAGGTCGGCTTCCAGGTCTTCGATCAGTTCGCGCCAACCGGCCGTCTGGTGGTCCGGAGCGAACGGGTGGATCGAGGCGAACTCCGGCCAGGAAATGGCTTCCATTTCGGCAGTGGCGTTGAGCTTCATGGTGCACGAGCCCAGCGGGATCATGGTGCGGTCCAGCGCGAGGTCCCGATCGGACAGCTTGCGGATATAGCGCAACAGCTGCGTCTCTGAACGATGCGTGTTGAACACCGGGTGCTGTAGGAAATCAGAGGTGCGGACTACGGATTCGGGCAGTTCGAACCCGGAGGCGTCCCCCACCGGACCGGCACCAAAGGCGACGGCTACCGCGGAGAGGACTTCCGGCGTCGTGGTTTCATCAACCGAAACCCCAACGGTGTCGGCGTCGATGATCCGCAGGTTGATGCCGCGGGCTTCGGCGGCGGCGATGACCTTGTCTGCCTTGCCGGGGACGCGGACGGTGAGGGTGTCGAAGAAGGAATCTGAGACGAGCTCGCGGCCAGCCTTCACAAGTGTGGTGGCGAGGGTGCGGGCGTGGCCGTGGACGGTTTCGGCGATAGCCTTCAGGCCTTCAGGGCCGTGGTAGACCGCGTACATGGAGGCCACGATGGCGAGCAAGGCCTGTGCCGTGCAGATGTTGGACGTGGCCTTTTCGCGGCGGATGTGCTGCTCGCGGGTCTGCAACGCCAAGCGGTAGGCGGGGACGCCGGCGTTGTCCTTGGAGACGCCGACGATACGGCCCGGGAGCGTCCGCTCCATGCCTTCACGCACGGCCATGTAGGCCGCGTGCGGGCCGCCGAAGAACAGCGGAACACCGAAGCGCTGAGCAGTTCCGACGGCGACGTCGGCACCTTGTTCGCCCGGGGGCGTGATGAGGGTGAGCGCCAGCAAATCCGCGGCCACGGTGACCAGTGCGCCACGTTCCTTCGCATCGGAAATGACGGCGGAGTGGTCGAAAACCCGGCCTGAAGCACCAGGCTGCTGGAGCACGACGCCGTTGATGTCGCCGTCGGGCAGACCGGCGGAGAGGTCCGCGACCTCCACCTCGAAGCCCAGCGCCTCAGCACGGCCCTTCACGATGGCGATGGTCTGCGGAAGGAGGTCGGCGTCCAAAACAGTCTTGCCATCCTTGGCCGTCTTGTTCTTGTTGGCCCGGCGCATCAGCAGCACGGCCTCGGCCACGGCGGTGGCTTCATCCAGCAGGGAAGCGTTCGCCACGGGAAGGCCGGTGAGATCCTGCACCATGGTCTGGAAGTTGAGGAGCGCTTCGAGGCGGCCCTGGGAAATTTCCGGCTGGTACGGCGTGTAGGCCGTGTACCACGCGGGAGCTTCCAGGATGTTGCGGCGGATGACCGGGGGCGTGACGGTGTCGTAGTAGCCCTGGCCGATCATCTGGACCGCGGTCTTGTTCTTGGATGCGAGCTTCCGCAGTTCGGCGAGGACCTGCACCTCGGTGAGGGCATCCTGCAGTTTCAGGGCCGTGTCCTGGCGGATGGAATCGGGGACGGCTACGTCCACCAGGCCGTCGACAGAGTCGTAGCCGATGGCCTTGAGCATGGTGTCAACGTCGGCCTGGCGCCGGGCGCCGATGTGCCGGTCCGCGAAAGCGGTGGGGGTTGATTGAACAGTCAAGAGGAACTCCATGATTCAGGCGCCCACTGAGCGCCACGATGATGTGGGTTCCTCCCCGCTCTGTATTGGACCTGAGAGATTCCGCAGGAATGGTTGCCTGCTTGCACCGTCGGTGAGCCCGGTTGCCCGAACTGCTTTCCAGAGTTGCCTAACCGCGGCGGTACATGGGCCTGAGAGATTCCTGGGGAGGATTTGCTCCTACGGCGCCTGACTGGATGTACCGGCAGGACTCTCCCGCCGCAGATCAAAAGCGTTGCGTCACGCGAGTGACACGCTTCACACCATAGCGTGGGGTTTCGCAAAAGTGCAAGCAAGCGGCCCCTACCCGTGCATGGCCTCGTGGATCTGAAGGGCGAACCAGAGCTGGGCCACCGTGGAGGTTTCACCCATGTCCAGGCCCGTCAGCTCACCGATTTTCCGGATCCGGTAGATGATGGTTTGCCGGTGCGTGAACAGGGTTGCCGCCGTCTTTTGCCAGGACCGCTGCGAGTCCAAATACGTCCGCAACGTGACAATGAGATCGCCTTCCTGGCTCTGCTCGTAGTCGAAAACCGGACCCAACAACCGCCGGACCAGAGCCGTTCCCTCCTCAACCCCGGTCAGGCCCAACCAGGACGGGCCCTGGGCATAACGGGCCAAACCCAGCTTGTTGGCCCGGGCCGAACCGAGCGCCCAGAGGGATTCCTGCAACGCGCGTTGGATATTCGCAACGGCTGCCGGCGCACTTATCCCGATCGCGGCATCCACACCGGCGCAATGGACCAGAACTTCTTCTGCCGTGTCCGCCGGGACCACCACATGGAACCTGTTGTTCCGCTTCAACGACGCCGACGCAACCCCGTGCCGCCACAGTTCGATGTGCACGTTTGCCAGCCTGTCGCCGTCGTCCGCTGAGGACCCGTCCGCAGCCATGGAGGCGAGCAGGAAGCGCTGTGGCGGAACGTCAAAAGCTGCGAGCCGGCTCTCTATCTCGGCCGCGCCCAAGCGCCCGTCCATGGCCTGGAGCAAGAACTCACCCGCTAGGCGGTGCCTGCCTTCCAGCGACAGGACGATGCGCGAAAGCTGCAGTCCCAGCACGGTGGCCGCATGCAGGAGCACGACGGCGTCCGGGTGCGGTTCGCCGTTGGGCAACACCACCAAGAGCGCATTCGCGTGGGTGGGGATATCCATGGTCAGGACGTGCCTGCCCCGAACGCGGTGCCACTGGAAGTTCTTCCCCGCCAACGACACCTGCCCGGAGAGTGGAGCCCACTCGTCGGCGAGGAAGACCGGAAGCGGCTCGCCTTCGGGGTGCCAGGGATGGAGGCAGCGGCGATCCACCACGAAGAGCTCGGAGTCAAGCTCCGTCGCAAGCCGCTGTACGAGGCTCTGCCAGTGGTCCTCGGAAGCTCCAGCGGTCCGGAGAAGGTCGTAGACCCTGGCCGTTTGGCGCAGGCGGCGCGACTCTTCCAGCAAGGACGCCTCGGCGACGGAGCGGGCGATGGCGATGAACGGCAGCGGGTAGGGGATGTTGATGAGCGGCAACGGCAGGTGGTCGCAGGCCTCCAGGAACTCCGGCAACAGCTCCGGCGCGTGCATCTTCTCTCCGATGGCCAGGGCGCTGGCACCGCTGTCCATCAGCGCCTTCGCGAGCGCCACCTGGCCCTCAGCGTCCGCCGGGATGGAGAGGCCGTTGGTCATCATGAGTTCGCCGCCCGTGACCCACTCCCAGAGTCGCGGGAGGTCGGACGTGTGGGCCCAGGTGATGCGGTTGTCGAGGCCTGCGGCGCCTGCGAGGAGCGCCAGGCCGAGCTGTGGCTCAGCAACGAGTTCAGCGACGGTGATTGCCACGCCTTGGCCTCCCGGGATGTGCCGGATGGTCGCCGGCACCGTTTAGACAAATGTATATGCAACTTAATCATTTGTAGTCGATCTACGGATAGTCGGAGTGACGCCGGTCACCCAAGAATTGAATGACTACTTCCCAGCTCCCCAAGAGCACTCACGAGAGAGGGTTGCAATGAGCGCAACAAGCAACCTCATTGACGATGCCCCACTGACCGCGTTCCACAAAAAGCTGACGTTCTTCGCCTCCGGCGGTCCGTTCATCGATGGCTACGCGTTGTCGATCATCGGCATCGCCCTGATCACAATGACCCCCGGACTGCAGCTGAGCACCGGGGAAATTGGACTGATCGGTGCCGCCAGCCTGGTAGGCATCTTCTTCGGCGGCGCCGTCTTCGGGTGGCTCACGGACAAGATCGGCCGCCACAAAATGTATATTGCCGACCTCATAGCACTGGCCGTCTTCTCGCTGCTGAACGGCTTTGCCACTGAGGTCTGGCAAGTAGTCCTGTGCAGGTTCTTCCTGGGGATGGCCATTGGCGCCGACTACCCCATCGCCACGTCGCTCCTGGCAGAGTTCCTGCCCAAGAAGCACCGCGGCCGCCTGCTTGGGGCCACCTTTGTGGTCTGGGCTGTTGGCGCAGCGGTCGCCTACGCCGTCGGATTCCTGCTCCGCGACATGGGACCGGACGCTTGGCGCTGGATGGTCGCCAGCCCGGCGATCTTCGCCATCATCACCCTGCTGTGCCGGCTCGGGACACCTGAGTCGCCACGCTGGCTGCTGTCACGTGGTCGCCGTGAGGAGGCTGATGCAGTCATCAAGAAGGTCTACGGACAGCAGTATGGGCTGGCTGATATCGCTTCCGACAGCGAGGGACCGGCGAAGCAGGGCAGGTTCCTGGACATTTTCCGGGGCCAGTTCTGGAAGCGGACGTTGTTTGTTTCCATTTTCTGGACAGCCCAGGTGATCCCGCTCTTTGCTGTGTACACCTTCGCCCCTGACCTTCTGGCATCCTTCGGAATGCACGGAGACGCCAACCTCTACGGAGGATCGTTCTTGATTTCCATGTTGTTTGTTGTCGGTGGCATCCCCGGACTGTGGCTGGTGGAAAGAATCGGCCGGCGCCGGCTGCTTCTCTGGAGCTTCGGGGTCATCGTGGTGGCCTTGGCCATCCCGGCTTTCATTCCCGACGTCCAGGCCGCGCCGTTGTTCATTGCCTTGGCCGTATTCGCTTTGGCTTCCGGCGCCTCCAGCTTCCTCGAAGTCGTCTACCCCAACGAACTCTTTCCCACCGAAGTGCGGGCAACGGCAGTGGGTTTTGGTACCGCCATCAGCCGCATCGGATCTGCCGCCAGCACTTACCTGATGCCCATCGCAATAGTGAGCTTCGGCGCCGCCGGTTCCCTGCTCATCGGCGCCGTGATCTCCCTGGTCGGTTTGGTGGCGACCTTCCTGCTCGCGCCGGAAACGGCCAACAAATCCCTTTCAGAACTCACCTCCCGTAAGAATCCGGGCACCCCGGAGCCGAATAAAGTAACCGAAGGATCCCTGTCATGACCACTCACCAGCCCGTCGGACCAGTCGATGCCACCAAGGTTCCCCGCTTCGCAGGATTGGGTACCTTTGCCCGTCTGCCGCAGATTGACCGCGTCCTCGACTACGACATTGCCATTGTCGGCGTACCGTTCGACGGCGGTACCTCCTACCGCCCAGGGGCCCGGTTTGGTCCGGCCGCAGTCCGCGAAGCCTCCCGCCTCCTGCGCCCTGGTTACCACCCGGAGCTCGATGTGGAGCCAGTCAACGAAGTCCAGGTCGTGGATGCAGGGGATATCGCCTGCACTCCTTATGACATCGCCCGTGCCATCCGCGAGATCGAGGAGCAAGCCCGTCCGCTGATCAGCCAGGACAGGAAACTCATCTCCATCGGCGGCGACCACACCATCGCGCTCCCCATGTTGCAGGCGCTCAACAAAGTGCACGGACCAGTGGCGCTACTCCATTTCGATGCCCACCTGGACACCTGGGACACGTACTTCGACCAGCCGGTCACGCACGGAACAATCTTCCGGAGGGCGTTCGAGGAGGGCTTGCTGTTGGAAGACAAGTCGATGCATGTGGGTATCCGTGGTCCTGTGTATGACCGCAACGACTTCCTGCGCGACCACGAGTTCGGTTTCCAGATCATTCGCTGCTCGGACCTGGATGTCATAGGCGTCCCGGCGGCGATCGACCAGGTCAGGCAGCGGTTGGGCGACACCCCCGTCTACGTTTCCATCGACATCGACGTCCTGGACCCGTCCTACGCACCCGGCACCGGCACCCCGGAGATGGGTGGTCTGCATTCCCGGGAGCTCCTGGCACTGCTCCGCGGACTCAACGGCATCAACATCGTGGGCGCCGACGTCGTAGAAGTGGCACCGGCGTATGACCATGCCGACATCACCAGTGTTGCCGCAGCAACTGTGGTGTTTGACCTCTTGGCCCTGATGGTCAACCGGGGAAAGGGCGCCAGCGTGTCAGGCTTCGAACTCGAAGAAGCTACAGCCTGATCCTCAGGGGCGCCGTCCCGCACTGAGTGGGGGTCAAGTTTCCTCCCTGGTCACTTGACCCCCACTGGAAACACCGGAATGGTAGTTTGATTCCTGCTGAGGCAGACAACGCACCCAACCGGAGGACCATCCATGTTTAAGGGTTTCAAGGACTTCATACTTCGCGGAAACGTGATCGAACTGGCTATCGCTGTCGTTATCGGCAGTGCATTCACCGCACTCGTCGGAGCTTTCACCAACCACATCATCAACCCGGTGATCGCCGCCGCCGGCGGCATGAACGCCGAAGGCCTGGGCTTCAAGATCTGGGAAAACAACCCCGCTACCTTTGTCGATTTCGGCGCCGTGCTGACCGCACTCGTGACCTTCGTGATCACCGCGGCCGTGGTCTACTTCATCTTCGTGGCACCCATGAACAAGATCAACTCACTGGTCAAGGACCGCCTCTCCACCGAGGAGCCCGAGGAAGAGCCGCTTCCGGCCGACACCGCGCTGCTTGCCGAGATCCGCGACCTCTTGAAGGATGCAGCCGCCGCCCGCGGAAATGCCCGGGACTTGGACGACGACTCCATCCGCTAGGAAAGCCCGCCGCACATCCCTGTTGTTGCGGCCTTTCCCGTTTGGCCAAGTAGAGCCCGGCACTACCCCTGAGGGAGTGCCGGGCTTTACTTTTGTCCGCCCCGATACATGGGCCACTCACCGGGCAGGAACAGCCGGCTACCCGGAAGTAGCCGGAACGTGACGCACCAGCAACGGGTTCGAAACAGGCGCGGGGCAGCATGAAACCATGAAGCGCAACCCGAGGACCCCCGTTACCGCGGACCTGCTGTGCGATGTCTGCGGCCAACTGCCCGAACCGCCCAAGGCCAGGCTGACCCTGGCCAACATCGCGGTCATGCTTCCCATTGAACTTCTGGTCCATGCAGCGGTGGTGGAAACCCATCTTCCCTACCTGGCCAAGGTCCTGCTGCTCACCGTGACCGCGACCGTCCTGGTGATCTGGGTTGCCGAGCCCTCCGCCGCGAAGGTCCTCAGGCGCTGGTTGCACGCCCCGGCACTCCGCCACCGGCACAAGCTGAACATGGCGCCTGCCCTGTGGCGGGCGCGGACCCTCGTGCTGGACCAACCCGGATCCCTACAGAGGATCACCCAGTCACTCGCCCGCTTGGAGACCAACATCCTGAGCATCCATGTTCATCCGATGGGAGGCGCCGGGCCGGACGGCAGCGTCATGGACGAGTTCGTCCTCTCGGCCCCGGGCGAGGTCACCGAGGTTGAACTGCTGAAGGCCTTGGACGACGGCGGCGGGCGTGGGTCCCAGGTCTGGCCGACCACGGCGCTGGCCATGGCCGACGGACAAACCAGGGCCCTGAGCCTGGCCGCCCGGGTGGCCGGAAATCCTGCCGAGCTCCCACACGCCGTGGCTGAGCTGCTGTCCGCAAAAGTAGTGCCCAACAGTCCGGAACGTCGGCCACCCGGGGCCGCGACCGCCGTCGTGGGTTCCACGGATGTGCTGAAGGTTCCCACCGCTTGGCATGGTCCACTCGTGTTCTCCCGCCCGGGCGAGCCGTTCACTCCGGCCGAATCCGCGAGGGCCCATCGCTTGGCTGAACTGGCCGAAATCCTGGCTTACGGCCCTGCCCCCACCCCGGCGAGGGACTGACGGTATCCCGGTCGCCTGCAGGATTCGTGTCGTGAGGCACTCCTGGACTTCCAACGTGCGAATATTTGTCCACCATTCGCATCTTTCCCATGGGGGACCTTTGTCTGAAAACACTCACTCCGGCACGCCCGAAACTGCCGGGAACAACACCAACACACCCGAACCGCAGTACGGCGTACGGCTTCCCGAAGGGACCGGCCCGGACGTTCCGGCATGGCACCCGGAAGCCCAACACATCCAAGCAATCTACGGCCAACCCATCTCTGTTACTCCCCGCGAAGACGTGGGACGCGGAGCCCTGTTTGCACTGGCTGCCCTGCCCATCGGCGTTATCTTGTGGATGGCCATATGGAGCCTCGGGTGGATGTCCTCCCTGGTGACATTTGCCGCCGCCGTCATGGCCGCCAAATTCTACGTAGCTGGCGCGGGAGCCCTGAGCCGAAAAGGCGTGTGGATCGTCGTCGGCGTAACTGTGGTGACGGCACTGTCGTCATTCGTCGGCGGCGTGTGGCTCGACGTTGTCCAGTTCCTCGGCCGCGAGCCCCTGGCCATGGTCATGAATTCCGAACCTTGGGCCCTGATGGCCAACAACCTCGCATACAACCCGGAGTTCATCAGCGGATACATGAAGGACTTCCTGCTCGCGCTGCTCTTCGGTGCCCTTGGATGCTTCTTCACCCTGCGCCAGATGTTTACCGCAACCAAGGCCTCCTAGGACGGGCGGCGGCTGATTCCGCTGCGTTCCTTCCCCGTTGCTTCTCCGGCGTCACCGCGTTTTTCATTCGACACGCGGTGTCCCTTGGGTCTGGCATGGAGCAACCGGGGAGGAACGCGGGGTCGGCCCCCGCGGTGGGTTAGTCGCCGTCGATCTTCTCCAGCAATTTGCCCAGAGCATCACGGATGTCGTCGTAGTCGTATTGGCCCGCCCTGCTCTCCGCCGAGATCACTGCACAGCGGTGGACCTTCTTGAAGTCACCGATCGGGAACTTGTAATGTCCCTTTTGGTCATCCGGATGCTCGTCGTCCACGCCGAGAAACCACTTTGAGTATTCGGCATGTCCGTGTTTGTCCAGGAACGAGTTTTCATCCCCGGTGGAAGGGGCATGCTCGCTCCAGTCGTCCCTGGTGTCTTTCACGGCCTTGCCATCGCGGATCAAGTGCTTCGCGTTCTCGAATGCCTTCTTGTTGAGTTTCACGGTCATGGCTCACCCTCGTTCATGGTGCGATCGGAAAGGACAGGTTACTTCCTATCGTTCACCTTAGGACGCGGACCCCGAGTCGAAAAGACCCCCTGCCGCCAGCAAGCCGGGGCCCGGACCTTGGGGAAGGAAGCGAACCCCTATTTGAGAATGCGGACCTTGACGGCCACACCGCGTTCCTTCATCACCAACCGCCGGCCAATGGGGCCTTTCTGGCGGAGCCACAGGACGCTGCCATCGAACGTCACCGCATCCACGACTCCCTCGTCCACCACTTCCTTGCCGCTCAGGACCTGGACAGTTTGACCCACGAGTGACCTCCAGTCGGACACCCGTCTGCCCCCTGATCGATCAAAGCTGACCCCGAACAGCGAATCTTTCGCACCCTGTTTCAACCGACGACTCCTCGCGTCCTCTACAAACCCTGTACAGGAGGTGTGCTGCCACGGCTCAGTCCATGACGCGATTCCCGGCCAAATTAATCCATGCCCACAACTTAATGACGCTACAGTGCCTTTACGGCGCCGAGTACCTTGGTCAACGAGTCCTTGGCATCACCAAACAACAGCGTGGTCTGGGGTTCGTAGAGAAGTTCGTTCTCAATCCCTGCGAACCCGGGGCGCATGGAGCGTTTGAGGAACACCACCTGCCGTGCGTCAGCAACCTCCAGGATGGGCATCCCGTAAATCGGTGAACCGGCGGTGGTCTTCGCGGCGGGGTTCACGACGTCGTTGGCGCCTACTACCAAGGCGACGTCCGCGGTCTTGAATTCGGAGTTGATCTCGCTCATTTCCTTGAGGGACTCATAAGGAACATTGGCCTCCGCCAGCAGGACATTCATGTGTCCGGGCATGCGCCCGGCGACGGGGTGGATGGCGAAGTCCACTTCGATTCCGCGCGATTCCAGGGCCAGGGCCAATTCAGCCGCCGTGTGCTGCCCCTGAGCCACCGCGAGGCCGTAGCCGGGGACGATGATCACCCTTTGCGCGTACCCGAGCAGGACCGCTACGTCCTCGGCACTGGACGAACGCACCGGCCGCTCACTCACAGCGGTGGATCCGGCCGTGGACCCGCCTTTGAAGGCGCCGAACATAATGCCGGCAACACTGCGTCCCATCGCCGCCGCCATGGCCCGCGTGAGGATGGTGCCCGACGCCCCAACCAAGGTCCCGGCCACCAAAAGCAGCACGTTCCCCAGCACCAGTCCGGACGCAGCTACGGCCAACCCCGTAAACGCGTTCAGCAGGGAGATGACGATCGGGACATCGGCCCCACCTACCGGGAGCACCAGAAGGACGCCGGCAACGAGGCCAAGAACCAGGAGGATCAACGCCAACAGCAGCGAACCGTTCAGGATCACTGCAACGCCAGCACCCACTGCCGCCAGCAGCACCAGGGCCATGAGCGCAGGAAGCCCGGGGAAGGTCACAGGCCGGGTGGTCATGAGGCCTTGGAGTTTCGCAAAGGTCACCCCCGAGCCGGCGAACGAGACTGCCCCCACCAGCAAGGTGAACACAATCGCCAGGCGGACCCAGGAGTCGCCAGTGTGGGAAAGCTCCAGCAAGGCAACCAAGGCCGCAGCGCCACCGCCCACGCCGTTGAAAAGAGCCACCAACTGCGGCATCTGCGTCATTTGCACCTTGCGGGCAACCGGAGCGGCCACTCCGGCACCAACGGCAACAGCTCCCAGTATCCAGGGCACGTTATCCAGCTTCACCGAAACAAACACGGTCACCACGGCCAGGAGGGCTCCGACTGCCCCGATCAGGTTTCCCCGCCGGGCCGTGCGCGGCGAGTTCAGGCCTTTGAGGGCAAGGATGAAACAAGCTGCTGCCGCAAGATACAGGAGTGCCGTCCAGGTGGGATTCAACAGTGTCACGGGCGGCGCTCCTCAGCCGCACCTGCTGCGGCGTCAGCTTTCGACGGCGGCCGCTGCCTTCCCCGGAACATCTCCAGCATGCGGTCGGTCACCACGAAACCGCCTACGAGGTTGGCCGTGGCCAGGACGACAGCGAGCAGGGCGACCGCCAACACCCAGGGATCGCCCGCTTGGCCTGCCACGATGATGGCCCCCACCAGGATGATGCCGTGAATCGCGTTCGCCCCCGACATCAGGGGCGTGTGCAGGGTGCTGGAGACTTTGGAAACAACCTCAAAGCCCACGAACACGGCCAGCACAGTGATTGTCAACAGGCTCATGCCGTCCATTAGCGCCCTCCTTCAGTCCTAGGGTGGATACTTCCAAAGGGTGCTTCCCCGCCCGCGAGCGCGGTGAGTGCTTCCGCCGTGGGTGCGTGCCGGACCGTGCCTTCGTGGGTGAGGCAGGTCCCGGCCACCACTTCGTCCTCGAAGTCCGGGGAAACCAACCCATCCCGGGTCATCAACGCCAGCAGGTTGGCCACGTTCTTGGCATACAAGCGGGAGGCATCTGCGGGCATCGCCGAGGCCACATCCTTCATTCCCACCAGGGTTACTGTGCCTTGGCCGTCTCCGGTGGGGATGGAAATGTCCTGCCCGGGAATGCTTCCCTCCACGTTCCCGCCCGATTCCGCGGCGAGGTCCACCACCACGGATCCCGGCCTCATGCCCTGCACCATGTCGCGGCTGACCAGCAGGGGCGCCCGCCTGCCCGGAACTGCAGCGGTAGTAATCAGCACATCGGCCTGTGCCACATGCGGTGTCAGAAGCGCCCGTTGAAGCGCTCCCCTGTCCTCGCTGAGCTCCCGCGCGTATCCCCCGGAGGCCTCTGCGGTCTCAAGGTCCAGCTTGATGAACGTTCCGCCCATGGAGGCAACCTCGTCGGCTGACGCCGGCCGGATGTCGTTGGCCGAGACCCGGGCGCCTAGCCTTTTGGCTGTGCCGATGGCCTGCAGCCCGGCCACCCCTGCCCCCAGCACCAGAACGCGGGCCGGAGGGATGGTTCCGGCCGCCGTCATGTACAGCGGGAAGAACCGAGGCAGCCGCATAGCGGCCTCCAGCACACAGCGGTAGCCCGCCACAAGCGCCTGGGAGGTCAGTGCGTCCATGGACTGGGCACGTGAAATGCGCGGTACGAGTTCCAGGGCAAAAGCGGTGATTCCGCCGGCCGCGAGCGCCCTGACGGTAGGCAACTCCGACGACGGCGACCCCAGGCCCACGGTGACGCAACCCCGGCGGAGGGCTCCCGCCGTCGACGGTTCCATGGGACGCACGTGGCAGTAGACGTCCAGCGATCCGAGGTCCAACGACCCCACCACGGACGCTCCTGCGCTGCGGTAGTCGTCGTCACTGTGGCCGGAGGCGAGCCCCGCGCCGGATTCAACGTCCACCGCCAGGCCGAGGCCCACTAGTTGCTTGATTGTTTCCGGCGTGGCTGCCACCCGCCGCTCGCCGTCGAGCGCTTCGCGTGCTATGCCTGCTTTCACCCGCCACCCCTCTTCCGGAACGCTCCAGAAACCAGTTGGCATGAGTCTATGACCGCGAGGGTCCGGGCGGGAGTAGGGGGCTGCGCTATGTGAACAAGTCCACTAGTGTCGGTTGAGTCGGGTCAACCCGCCACCACACCGTCGACGAGCCGGTTCCGGCCGCGCCGTCGGAAAGGAACGCCGCTATGGACACCTTCAAAATCGGCTATTTCGTTGGAAGCCTGGCCAGCAATTCCATCAACAGGGTCCTCTCCAAAGCGCTGATCAGCGTCGCACCCCCGGAACTCGAATTCCATGAAATCGCGATCAAGGACCTTCCCCTCTACAGCTCTGACTACGATGCCGACTTCCCGCCCGCGGGCCGGGAGTTGAAGGATGCCATCGCGGCGTCGGACGGGATCCTGTTCATCTCCCCCGAATACAACCGTTCCATCCCTGGCGCCTTGAAGAACGCCATCGACTGGGGCTCGCGCCCCTGGGGCACCAACTCGTTCGCACGGAAACCCACCGGAATCATCGGCGCTTCGCCCGGTGGCATCGGCACTGCAGTGATGCAGTCATCCATGCGGAGCGTTCTGAGCTTCCTGGACGCGCCGCAGCTGAATGCGCCCGAGGCGTACATCCGCTTCGTGGCAGACGCGTACGACGACGACGGTTCCGTTAAGGACGAAGGGACCGCCGCGCTGTTGCGCCACTATATGGAGGAGTACAGCGCGTTCGTACAACGCGTCCTGGCAGCCAACGCGCCGGGACACATCGGCGACCCGGAACCGGATTCGGCCAAGCTCACGCGTTAGCTGTATTGGCGAGGGGCGGGTGCCGCTCTTCCTGGGGCGGCACCCCGGGACCACGAGGAAAGGTCGATGTCCGCGCGGACGTTCGACGGCCCGGTGGTTTGCGTTTCCGCATTAACGCCGACCGCCGGCCTCAATGAGGTCCTGAACCTAAGAATGGTCGTTGGGGTGTGCGATTATCGGACGGCTTCCGCTTGCGTATAAGGTTCGGAAAGACTTGACCGGGTGATCCATTTGGATCACTCCACAAGCGCGGAAGGGCATTTCGGCATCGAACGACTTGGGGATTGAATCGTCATGAAATTTTTTAGGGTACAGGTTCGGCTCTGGCCCGTCCTGCTGATCATGGGTGTGGGTATTGCGGGACTGGGCGCGGCCTTTGCAACTGGCGGACTTAATGCCCTGGCTCTCAGTTCGATGCTCGGCAGCAGCTCCAACGAACGAGATACGCAAGTAGTCCAGGCGGTCACGCGCGTGCAGGAGGTTGCCTTGGTAAGTCTTCACATCGAGGGTGTCGCGAGGCATGAAAGCACAGGGGAAATTCTCGGCGTCGCCGTACCTGCCAGCGAGAAAACGACACTGATCCAGTACAAGTTCAACGCAAAACTAGGCATCGATGGGTCACAGGTCAAGATCGAAAAGAACAGCCCATCATCGTTCCGGGTGACCATTCCTCAGTTCGTCGGCATCGGCTTCGACGATCCGGTGTTCGAAGACCCAATGGAGAGCAGCGAAGCGCTTAGCTGGCTGACGCCGCCCGCCGTTCAAACCCGCATGATCAACAACATTCTCAGCGACGAGAACAAGCAGAAATATATAGCCCAAAACGAGGCCGCGCTTCAGGAGCAGACCAAGACGTTCTACTCCGGAATCATCACAGGCGTCGATACCGACGCCGAAATCGTCTTTGAATTCGCAAAGTAGCGTCAACGGCCAGCTGCCCTGCTCCGATGTGCCACTCAGGAACGTCCACTTTTCTGACGAGGTGGATGATTGTGTCCTCGCCAAGCCCGTTAGCGGAGGTCTGGCCCACCTGTCTCGGCGAGTTCGCCTAGCACGCTGATTCCCTCGTCGTCCCCGTATTGGGTGGCGTCTTGATCGACATCGGAAAACGAGTCGGCCGCCTCGTCATTAGCGAGGTGCGGGTA
This sequence comes from Paenarthrobacter sp. C1, assembly GCF_049315185.1. Taxonomy (NCBI): domain Bacteria; kingdom Bacillati; phylum Actinomycetota; class Actinomycetes; order Micrococcales; family Micrococcaceae; genus Paenarthrobacter; species Paenarthrobacter sp. C1. The sequence continues at coordinate 4,521,094 of NZ_CP186052.1, forward strand.
TTTCTCAAGAAGAAAGCGCTTCCGGTACTCAATATTTGCGACGTCGACAATCGATTCCAGAGTGGCCCAATTGAAAGCGCCACCCAAGACGATCCCGGCTGCCGGGACGACTTTGCCGAGCCCTTGCTTGGTAAGCCGAAAAGCGAACTTTTCCGCAAACTTCTTGGAGACCTGGGCTACGAGCGACATATCCAAGAGCACCGCCCAGTTGTTGCCACGCACGAGTGCCTGGGTCAGCCGTGAAATGTCAGCCATCGCGGCAGTCTTCGCGCTGGCTGACATTGCCGTGCCAGCGTTGACGACAGACATAACGAAAAGTTTCTCCGCTGGTTCTTCGGGGTCGTAGCCGTACAGCAGAGATATGTGACCGACGGAGCGGGACGCGAGACCTAGAACTAATGCAGCGTCACCAACGAATGCCCCGGCGATTGCTGCCCCTGAAGGCGCAGCCGCGGCTCCGCCGGTGACGGGGACAGCGAGTTCCCCTCCGGAGATCACCAGTCCTGCACCGGCCCCCGAAAGAGCTGCAGCAAGAGGGTAGCCCCAGCTCATACCTCTCCCGCGGACAACGTCGATTTGCTCAAGGTCGAGGTGACGCAAGTCGGAGAGCCTCGTAACGTCGTGGCCGTTCTTTTTGTGTTTCGCAACAACCTGTTTAGGAGATAGACCGGCCCGTGAAATGCGCCCGGCCGCCTGCCTCATGGAGCCAAACGCAGCCCCACCCCAGTCGCTGATGCCGTCGGGAATGGAGTCCTTGGCTTTGCGTGCTCCGCTTTTGCTGAGACACTTCCCGGAGAGGCGACTAAACAAGACTCCGTCATCGGTGAATCCCCAGCCTTTAGGATTTTCGACGGCTTCCGCTCCTGAAGAGAGCGCCGACCAGCACTGCCTCAGGAAGCATTAGGTTTTCGAGACACCACAGTGTCCGCCTCAGGTGTCGACCGGAATATAGTTCACCCAGCGTGATCAAGGCGCTGCCACATTGGGGCTCTGAGCGCTTGGTCGAGGTAATCAGTGCCGGTTTCCTCAAAACTGTTCCCAAGATCGACGAAGCTATCGACGTTGAGGATCTCGCGGGCGAACTCCCGAATCGGCACCCGCAGGACTATCCACCCGCAAGGATTTAGTCAGTATGCTTACGAGTATGAGGATTTGAGGACACGCCCCCTACTCAGGAGATACCAATGCTTCGTAAGTTAGCCATAACTACAGCCGCCTTGGCCCTTTTTGCCGGGTCGATGGCATCCACCACCGCCGCAGCAAACGCCGCAGCCCCGGCGGCAGCCGCAACCACCGTCCACGCGCAGGGCAGCGTAGCCGCCACCACGGCAACGCCTTCGCCGGATGCAAGCAACCCCTCGGGCCCGTCAACGCAGACACCCACCAACCCCGGGCCATCCTCGGGTGCGCCCAGCACACCTAACCCCGCAGGAAGCGGACCAGCCAACCCCGGCACGGGAGAATCCGAACCCCAGGAGCAGACACGAACCAACGCCGTGCCATGGGTACTGGCGGGCGTTGCCGCCGTCATCATCATCGCGCTAATCATTTGGACCCTGCGGAACCGGCGCCGCCGGGACAAGGGAATCAGCCGGGAAAGCTAGGCCAGCTTCCCGATAAGGCTGCCTTCGAGGTTTTCGAGCAGGTGCCGCGGATTGTCATAGACTTCCGCGGCACCTGCGTCGCGCAATTCGGCCTCGCTGATTCCGCCGCAGGTCAGCGCGATCACCGGAACGCCAATGGCAGAGCCGGCCTTTACGTCCCAGACAGCGTCGCCCACGAAAACCACGTCCTGTGGTTCCAGGTGGAGCTTCTCCAAGCACGCCTCCAGGATGTCGGGCGCGGGCTTGCTCTCCTTCGCGTCATTGGAACTCGTCCACGCATCAATGGAGGATCCCGCGTCGAGGAGCCTGCGGCTGACCTCAAGGTCGCGATCCTGCGCCGAGGACGCCAATCCGACCGCCAGCCCGGCTTCCGAACAGGCTGCCAGGAGATCCCGGGCCGATTCGAAGGTCCGCAGCGCGGGCCAGAAGGTGGAAAAGACCGCGCTGTGCGAGGACTTGAGGTTTTCCTGCAAGTCCTCCGAGGGCTCCGGCACCAAGCTCTGAATGAGCCGGTCGCCTCCCATGCCGACTCGCCGGTGGATGGCCGACATTTCGACGTCCAACCCTTCCCGCCGGAACGCCTGCCACCACGCCATGGCGTGGAAGTAGCTCGAATCAATCAGGGTGCCGTCCACGTCGAACAGGACACCGCGCTTCTTTGAAGTCGCCTCAGTTGCCACAGTTGACCACCTTCGCTTGTGTCCGCGTCCCCTGGGCGGCGAGCGCGGAATCAATCACGGGTTCTTCCAACATCAATACGGCGTACCGCTCCGCAGAGCCGGTTTGCAGCAGGCCGGTGCCGGCCACTTCCCGGATCGCAGCCACCCCTTCAACGGCGTCATCCACCGTGGAGAACCGCTTGGACAAACCCATCAGGCAATCCCCGCCATCCACCATCAAAATCCGATATCCCCCATCGGGCGTTTCCACCAGTTCCAAACGGCCGGCCATCGCTACCTCCTCGTTTTCGATGAAAAACAGCTTAGTAAGACTACTTAGTATAAGCCCTTGGAAATAATCCGTAACGCTGGAAATAGGCGCCTGCAACTTCTTGTTGGCGTGGATATGACAACAATCGGAATTATCGGTGCAGGACACATTGGCAGCCAGGTCGCACGCAAGGCGGTCGAACTCGGCTACGACGTCGTGATCAGCAACTCACGCGGACCCGAGACGCTCGGCGACCTCGTCGCGGAGCTGGGGCCGCGCGCCCGGGCCGCGACGGCGGCCGAAGCAGCAGCGGCAGGCGATTTCGCCGTCGCGACCGTTCCCCTGAAGAACTACCGGGACGTTCCCGCCCAGCCGCTAGAAGGCAAGGTGGTTATCGACACGAACAACTACTACTGGGAGCGCGACGGACGCATTCCGGAGCTGGACAACGGTGAAGCAACCACGTCCGGCCTGCTCCAGAAGCACCTCCCCACCTCGAAGGTGGCAAAGGGCTTCAACCACATCTTCGCCAAGGACATCACGACGGACGGCACTCCCGCGGGGACGCCGAACCGTCGTGCCCTGGCAACCGCCAGCGACTTCCCGGAAGCAGCGGAGCTCGTCACCAGGCTTTACGACGAATTCGGTTTCGACACCGTCAACATCGGGCCCCTTGCAGACAGCTGGCGGGTCGAGCGCGACCGTCCCGCCTATGTCATCCGGCAGAACGCGGATGAACTTCGGGAGAACCTCGCCAAGGCGCACCGCACCAACTGAACCACAGCGCACGACGGCGGACGGGCGGCTTACGCCTGTCCGCCGTCGCACGTCGTGGAACAGTCGGGCATCACCGCGCGGAGGTGGTGCTCATCACGGCAGCATCCAAGCTAAGGCCAAGTTCCTCTTACCATTCGAAGCAGTATCCGTAAGCAACAGCCCCCGCCGTCTAGTCTCGCCCTATGGAAAAGACCCTTTACGACACAGTCATTGTTGGCGGCGGCCACAACGGACTCACAGCGGCCGCGTACCTGGCTCGGGCGGGCAAGAGCGTAGCCGTCCTGGAGCGGGACGACCACTTCGGCGGCGCGGCTGTTTCAGCGGCCGCCTTCAAGGGCGTCGATGCCCGCCTCTCGCGCTACTCCTATCTGGTCAGCCTGCTTCCCCAGCGGATTATCCAGGAGCTGAACTTGGACATAGCGCTGGCCCGCCGCAGGTACTCCTCCTACACACCGGACCCGGAAAACCCCGAAAAAGGCCTCCTCATCGATGGCGGCGACTCCCACGCCAGCCGGGAATCCTTCGAAAATGTGGGTGCGGGAGCTGACTTTGACGCGCTGGAAGGCTTCTACGCCGACACCGGCAAGCTCGCGCAAGCCTTGTTCCCCACCGTTTGCGAACCACTGCCCAGCCGATCGGAAGCCCGGGCCCTCGTGGCTGACGACAAGCTGTGGAACTCCTTCATCGAGAATCCGCTGGACCAGGTCATCACAGAGCGCCTCACCCACGATCTGGTCCGGGGCATGGTTTCCACCGACGCCCTGATCGGCACCTTCACTTCGCTCGACGACCCCTCCATGGATGCCAACCGATGCTTCCTCTATCACGTGATCGGCAACGGGACCGGCTTGTGGGACATTCCCTTGGGCGGCATGGGGTCCGTTTCCCGCGAACTCGAGCGGGCGGCCCGGGAGGCCGGGGCGGCGCTGCTGCCGTCGGCGGAGGTAACAGCCATTTCCGACGACGGCGAAGTCCGGTTCCGGCGCGACGGCAGCGAACACGTGGTCCAGGGCAGGCGTATCCTCGCCAACGTTTCGCCATGGGTCCTGCAGGACCTTCTGGGAGCACCGTCACCGCAGGAGGTCGCCCGGCCCGAAGGGGCGCAGATCAAGGTGAACCTGCTCCTGAAGCGCCTTCCGAAGCTCCGGGATGCCACGGTCACTCCCGAAGCCGCCTTCGGCGGGACCTTCCACATCAACGAGCGGTACCAACAGCTTGCCGACGCGCACCGTGCGGCCACCGACGGGCAGATACCCAGCCCACTCCCCTGTGAGATCTACTGCCACTCCTTGACTGATCCGAGCATCCTTTCCGGGGAGCTTGCAGCCGCCGGAGCGCAAACATTGACGGTGTTCGGGCTGCACACCCCCGACCGGCTGGTGACGGAAGAAAACAACCACGTGATGCGTGCCAAGCTCCAGGCCGCCGTCCTCGAATCGCTCAACTCGGTCCTGGCCGAACCCATCGAGGACCTCCTGCTCACGGACGCCGACGGAAACCCGTGCGTCGAGGCCAAGACCACCCTTGACCTTGAACATGCCCTGAACATGTCGGGGGGCAATATCTTCCACGGCAAGCTGCAGTGGCCCTTCCTGGAGGACGACGAGCCCCGGGCTTCCCCGGCTGAACGGTGGGGCGTCGCAACGGGGTACCCGAACATCTTCCTTTGCGGGGCAGGTGCCCGCCGCGGGGGCGGAGTCAGTGGACTGGGCGGGCACAACGCCGCCATGGCGGTCCTGGAGGATTTGCAGGACGAAACCGTGTCATGAACCGGGCCGTGACTGCACTTTATGGGTGGCTGCCTCTTCGGATGCTCGGCGCATAGGGCTTCCGGGGAGGCAGCTGCACCACTCAGCGCAGCCCTACACCAAGGAGCCCCATGTCCACCAAAATCTCCGCTTGGCCCGCCGCGACGCCCATGTGGGTGGATTTGGGAGTGGATGACCTGGACGCGGCCAAGGCCTTCTACGCGGATCTGTTTGGGTGGACCTTCGCTTCCGGCGGCCCGGAGTCCGAGGGTTACGTCCTGGCGGAACTCCGGGGCCGCGCGGTGGCTGGAATCGGCCCTCAACAGGACAAGGACGCGCCGTCCTCGTGGACTACGTACCTGGCGTCAGATGACGTTGACCAGACGGCCGGCAGAATCGTGGGCAGCGGCGGTCAACTGATCGCGCCGCCTTTCAATGTGATGGACTCCGGCCGGATGGCCCTGGCTTCAGACAGTCTCGGTTCGGTGTTTGGGATCTGGCAGGCCGGGAACCACATCGGGGCTGAACGCGTCAATGAACACGGTGCGCTGTGCTGGAACGAACTCCACACCCGCGACAAGGAGGCGGCGCGGTCCTTCTACACGGACGTCTTCGACGTCAGTTTCCAGGACATCCACGACGACGGCTACGTGTACTCCACCATCTGCAGGCCCCTGGACGGCAGGGAAGTCGGCGGAGTGTTCCACGATGCCGAGGCCTCTTTGCCCGACCGTTGGATGACGTGGTTCGCCAGCGACCACGTCCAAGCCACCGCGCTGAAGGCGGTGGAGCTCGGCGCCACGCTCCTCCGACCGGCCGCGGAAAGCCCTTTGGGACGCACGGCCATCGTGCGGGCCCCGCAAGGTGAGACCTTCGGCATCATCGACGCGCCCCGGACGAACAACTAAGCGGTCCGGCTGCACGATCAGGCCGCGGCGGGATCCAACGCCTCCGAGATCACCTCGTGTGCGTGCGCCGCGGCAAGTGGAGCCGCCAATCGGTGGACGGCTTGGAAGGTCCTGCGGACAGCGGGCCCATGCCACTCCGGCGGCAGGTAGTCCGCGGGCAGGTTCGGGTCCTTGTACGGAAACTTACGCCACAAGGTGAGCATGGGGATGTAGTAACGGAAGGCTTCGCGCCGCAACTCCTCGGTGGAACCGGCCAACGCGGCCTCGGGATCATCTCCAACCCGCCGCGTCCACTGCTCTTCGGCCCCCTCATAGAGTTCCAGGAACTCGGTGAATTGCTGGTCGAGTTCGTTCAGGTCCCACCATTCGGCGATCTTCGGACGCATGGGGCCGTCAAACACGTAGTCGCTGCGGAAAAGGTCCACGAATTCGATCAAGCCACTGCTTGTCAGCCGCTCCCTGGCCTGCTCAAGCTTGCCCGCCGGTGCGATCCACACACCGTTGGCTACGGATCCAAAGCCAAGCCCCAGCAGTGCGGAGCGCAGCTGGTGCCGGCGGTTGCGCATGGACTCCGGCACTGAAAACACGGCCAGTACCCATTTGTCCACGGGGGCGGCCTGCTCAGGGGCGAAGATCCTCCGGTCGCCCTCACGGAACACATCGCTGACGGACTCGGAAATCTTGTACTTGGCGATGCCACCTTCACGCACGCTCTTGAGCACGCCCTTGGCCTTGAGCCTGGACACGGAAGAACGCACTCCCGGAGCGTCATATCCCAGGGAACCCAGCATGGAAATCAGTGCTGAGACCGGCAAGGCGTCGCCCGCGTTCCGGCCGTAGAGGCCAAAGATCGTGACGAGGAGTTGCTGGTGGCGCACCGGGGGTGCCGGGACGGCGAACATCGAAAACATCCTCATTTCCGCGCCAAATGTTCAGGCGCCAGTCCACTTCATCATAGGTGTGGGAGCGCCGCCGCCTGCTCAACGAAAGGCCACGAACTGGCAAGCCCATAGTAAGGATGCTTACTATGGAGGAACACTTGAACTCCGCAACAGGATCAAGCAGCCACATCAGGTACTTTCCGCATCAACGATAGGAAGCACATCATGGCAGGAAATCTTGTAGCCCGTTCCATCCACGACCTCACCGCTGCGGCATGGTTCGGCGGCTCATTGATGGGGGCCATCGGGCTCAACGGAGCCGCCGCAGAAGCCAAGGACCCCACCGAGCGCACCCGCTTGTCCAGCAAGGGCTGGGGCAAATGGGCTCCGATCCAGACCGCGGCCTTCGCGGGCCACCTCGCCTCCGACCTCGCCATCGCCTGGGAGAACAAGGGGCGCATCGCCAAGCAGGACAACGTGGCCGCCAACACCGTCTACAAGACCGTGGTGACCCTGGCCGGAGCTGCGGTGACACTTTACGCCGGCATCGTGGGCAAGAAGGTAGACGAGCTCTCCGGCGAAGGCGCCGAAGGAGCCACGGAACCGCGCGCAGGTGCCTCCGATGAGCTGAAGTCGGCACAGACCCAGCTCAAGGCCCTCCAGTGGGCCATTCCCGCCTTCGCTGCCTGGGTCATCATTCTCGGTGCCAAGCACGGAGAGATGCAGCGCCCCAAGAACATCCTGAAGGGCCTGCGCTAACCACGTCGGGATGGCAGTTAATGACAGTCCCGGGGTGGCGGTTTCAGCTTGCTAGTGCAACACCATCGATTAGTTTGGTCAGTCTTTCAGTTGGGGTGTCCCATTGGAGTGTTTGACGCGGTCGGATGTTGAGCAGGTGCTGGGTGTGGGCGAGTTCTTCGTCGCTGACCTGGTTGAAGTTCGTGCCTTTGGGGTGGATATCGCGGACCAGTCCGTTGGTGTTCTCGTTCGTGCCGCGTTGCCAGGGTGAGTGCGGGTCACAGAAGAACAGCTGGCAGCCGGTCGCTACTGTGAACTTGGCGTGTTGAGCCATTTCCGTGCCTTGGTCCCAGGTGATCGTTTTAAGGATCGCCTGGGGCAGGGTGTGGATCATTTTCTGCATGACCTCGATGACCGTCGCGCTGTCCCTGGCTCCCGGCAGCCGGCCCAGCAAAGTGAACCGTGAGGAGCGCTCGACCAAGGTGACGATCCCGGAGTTACCGGGACCCACGACCAAATCACCTTCCCAATGGCCGGGCACGGCCCGGTCCTGGACTTCGGCGGGCCGGTCGCTCAGCCGGGCCCCTTCAAGCCAGGGCCTTACGTTCCTGGCAGGCAGCTTTGATTGGGGCTTACGACCGGTCCGGCCCGAACGTAGGGCCTTCTCCACGGCAAGTTCATGCCGCAAGGCACCCCGGCCCTGCACGTAAAGGGCTTGGTAAATTGACTCGTGGGACACGTGCATCTCCGGCTGCTCGGGGAACGTCTTCTTCAGGTCCGCAGCGCTCTGTTGAGGTGAGAAACGCTGGTTCAAGCGTGCCACGACCTCCTTCCACACCGCCGTTCCCGCAGAGAGCTTCACGGGCCGGTTCCGTCTACGGCGGACCAGTGCCCGGTGTTGGGCAACCCCGGCGTCGTAATAGCGCCGGGCCCAATGCTCGATACTGTGTCGGCGGATCTCCCGGGACACCGTTGATGGATGCACGCCCAACTCCTTGGCGATCTGTCGCATGGAACGCGGCTCCGGCAAGCCCAGACAGGCCTTGATATAAGCCCGGTCCTCCAAAGTCAGCCGCCGGTACCTTCGCTCCTTATCCCGCGAAAGCACCTCCGAAGCCATCGGAAGACGCACGCCACCACCAGGGCCGGAGATAAGTTCCATGCCCGCTAGTTTCGCCCAATGCGACACCGCTTGCCGGGACACCCCAGCCGCGGCAGCACTTCGTCCCGTGTCCTCACCCGCCAGCAAGTGCTCATACGCACACGCACGAACCGACCACGGCAACTTCTTGACCATGACACCCCTCCAACTACAGGGGTGTTGCACTAGCCACCTGAAGACGCCGGTTCCCAATTGTCATTAACTGCCACCTCGCGGGGCTGCTTCCTATACGGTGCTGACGGTGACGTCGTCGGGATCGACGTCGACGGCGGCGACCGGCACCTCAGGCTGCGGCTTGGGAATCATCGCCACCGCCCCGGCCGCCAAGACCGCGATGCCGGCAAAGATCGCGAAATTCGCCTCGAAGGGCAACTTGGAGCCTGCAATCCAGCCGCCGATCAGGGGCCCGGAAATGGCACCCAGCCGGGCAAAGCTCAGCGCCCAGCCCGTGGCTGTTCCACGGACCTTGGCAGGGTAGTAGTCGGCAATGTAGCCGGTGAGGACCAGCGACGTCGAGATCGAACCGACGCCGGCGAACGCCACGAACAGCAGATTCACCACCATGGTGTTGGGGAAGACCAGCAGCATGATGCCCAGGCTGCCCAGGATGTAGAACACCATCAGGATGAGCTTCTTGCCGTACTTGTCAGCCGCGCGGCCAAGGAGCAGGCCACCGATGGCAGAGGCGAGGCTGAAGACCAACAGGAACGTCAGGGACGAGCCGAGGTCGTAGCCGGCCTTCTTCATGATGCTCGGCAACCAGGTATTCAGCCCGTACACCAGCACCAGGCCGCAGAACAGCGAGATCCAGAAGAACACCGTGGAGCGCAGGTACTTCCTGGAGAACATGGTGGTGATGGTCTTCCACCAAGGATCCGCGGGCCCGCCGTTGGCAACCGGGGCCGCCGGGACAACAGGCCGGTAGTCGGCGATCTGAAGAGTAGCGGCCAAGGCCTTCGCCTCGGAGCGGCGGCCCTTTGTCTCCAGGTATTCCAGCGATTCGGGCAGGAATTTCCAGATGACCGGGAGCAGGACAATCGGTGCCGCTCCAATGGCAATCACGGCACGCCAGCCACCCAGGGGCAGGACAAACAATGCAGCCAGGGCAGCTGCGACAATGCCCAGGGAATAGCCGGAGTACATGAGGCCATAGTTGAATGACCGCTTGTTCGGGGCTGAGTACTCGATGGTCAGTGCAGCCGCCACCGGGATGACACCACCCATGCCGAGACCGCCGATAAGCCTGAACAGCCCGAACAGTTCAGGGGTAGGCGCCCAGGCCGCGCCGGCTTGGGTGATCGTGAAGATCACCATGGATGCCAGGAGCATCTTCTTGCGGCCTACGAGGTCGCTGAGCGTGCCGATGAACAGGGCGCCAATAAGCATGCCGATCAAGGCATATGACCCCAGGCCGCCCAGGGCAAGCGGCGACAGGTTCCATTCCTTGTACTCCGCAAGCGCGGGAAGGACAGCGCCGAGGACGCCGACGTCATAGCCTTCGGCGAGGATCGCGAGCCAGCAGCAGAACAACACCAAGCCGGTGGTCTTCTTAGGCACGTTCCAGTCGTTGACTGGTGCGGTAGCCACGGCTACTTCACCAAAACCGATGCAGCAGCCGACGCCGGGGTCCACCGGAGGTGCGTGGTGGCCTCGTCGATGTCCGCTTCCTTCAGCAACGAAAGGCGGGGACGGACGGCGTCAGTGCGCGAGCTCGGTGGCTTGCGGCGTCCCGCCCGGAATTGCGGGATCCACTGGGCGCCGGGCCCCTGGTACTCCTGCTCAGCGGCGGCATGCAGGGTCCACTGCGGATCGTACAGGTGCGTGCGGCCCAGGGCGATGAGGTCCGCCCGGCCGGCAAGGAGGATCGAGTTGACGTCGTCGTAGCTTGAGATAGCGCCGACGGCGATCACCGCCACACCTGCCGGAGCGGCCACTTCCTGGCGGATACGGTCAGCGAACGGCGTCTGGTAGCTGCGGCCGAAGGCAGGCTTCTCTTCCTTGGCCACTTGGCCCGTGGAGACGTCCAGGCCGGCAGCGCCGTGGGCGACAAAAGCCCGGGCGATCTCCACGGAATCGTCAGACGTGTTGCCACCCTCGATCCAGTCGGTCGCTGAGATGCGTACCGTCAAAGGCTTGCCGGCAGGCCAGGCCGCGCGAACGGCGTCGAACACTTCCAACGGGAACCGCAGCCGGTTCTCCAAGCTGCCGCCGTATTCGTCGGTCCGCTTGTTGGAAACCGGCGAAAGGAAGGAGGAGAGCAGGTAGCCGTGGGCCGCGTGGATCTCCAGAAGGTCGAAACCTGCCTCCTCGGCACGGACGGTGGAGGCAACGAACTCCGCCTTGATGGCATCCATGCCGGCACGGTCCAATTCCACCGGGGTCTGGTTTTCGGCGCTGTACGGCAGGGCGGAAGGCCCGACGGCGGTCCAGTTTCCCGACTCAAGCGGCTGGTCGATGCCTTCCCACATGAGCTTGGTGGAGCCCTTGCGGCCGGAGTGGCCCAGCTGCGCGCCGATCTTGGCGGTGGAGCGGCTGTGAACGAAGTCCACGATCTCCTTCCAGCTGTCACGCTGGCCATCGGTGTACAGGCCGGTGCAGCCGGGGGTGATGCGGCCCGTTTCGGAAACGCACACCATCTCGGTCATGACCAGCCCCGCGCCGCCCAGCGCCTTGGACCCCAGGTGGACCTTGTGGAAGTCGCCCGGGACCCCGTCAATAGCGGAGTACATGTCCATCGGGGAGACGATGATGCGGTTCTTGAGCTCCAGCCCTCCGAGGCGGAACGGCTGGAACATGGCCGGGGCAACGTCGCCAAGGCCCTGGGAATCAGCGAAGTTACGCTCCACGGCCTCGGCGAATCCGGGATCCCGCAAGCGCAGGTTCTCCTGAGTGATGCGGCGGCTGCGGGTGAGCAGGTTGAACGCGAACTGGGTGGGATCCTGGTCCTTGTACTGGCCGATGCGCTCGAACCATTCAAGGGAAGCCTGGGCTGCACGCTGGGTCGACGCAACCACGGGCCGGCGTTCGGCCTCGTAGGCTTCCAGTGCTTGCTCCACCGTGGGGTGCTCGTGCAGGCACGCAGCCAGGGCCAGGGAGTCCTCCATGGCCAGCTTGGTGCCGGAGCCGATGGAGAAGTGGGCCGTGTGGGCAGCGTCGCCCAGCAGGACCACGTTGTTGTGGCGCCAGCTCTCGTTGCGGACCGTGGTGAAGTTGATCCACTTGGAGTTGTTGCTCAGGACCTCGTAGCCGTCCAGTTCCTCGGCGAAGATGTCGCGGATTTTGGCAATGGCCTTTTCGTCCGAGACACCCGGCGGGAAAACCTCGTTGGCGGTCTCGTCGAAGCCCGCTGCGTGCCACACGTCCTGGTGCATTTCCACAATGAACGTGGAGCCCTCATCCGAGTAGGGGTAGCCGTGGATCTGCATGACGCCCCACTCGGTTTCCTTCACGAAGAACTTGAAGGCTTCAAAGACCTGGTTGGTGCCCAGCCACATGAACTTGTTGGTCCGCGGATCCAGGTTCGGTTTGAAGGACTCCGCATACCGGGCGCGGATCTGGGAGTTGATTCCGTCGGCGGCCAGGACAAGATCGTAATTGGCCTCGAGTTCCTCCACCGGCGGCGCCAGGGTGCTGAACCGGACATCCACGTTCAGTTCGATGCAGCGGCGCTGGAGCAACTCAAGGAGTTCCTTGCGGCTCATAGCCGCAAACCCCTGCCCACCCACCGTTTTCATTTCGCCCCGGAAGTGGATGTCGATGTCGGACCAGCGGGCGAACCGACGGCTCATGTATTCGGCCACCACGGGGTCGGCGTTGCCGATGCCGCCGAGGGTCTCATCGGAAAACACGACGCCGAATCCAAAGGTGTCGCTGGCAGCGTTGCGTTCCCAGAGGGTGATGTTGTGGGACGGGTCCAGCTGCTTCATCAGTGCTGCGAAGTACAGGCCACCCGGGCCGCCTCCAACGATTGCGATCTTCATGGTGATGCTCCTTTTCAGGCCTGGCTCTGGCCGGCAGGGGTAAGTTGCGGGGTTTGGCTCGTGCTCCCGGCGTCCTGTGCAAGGACTCCTTCGCGGAGTTTGAAGTGCTGGAGTTTGCCGCTGGGATTGCGCGGGAGTCCGGTGACGAAGCGGACGTCCCGGGGGTACTTGTAGGGCGCGATGGTCTGCTTCACGAAGTCCTGGATTTCCTTGCGCTTGGCGGCGTCGCCGGTGACTCCGTCGCGCAGGACAACGAAAGCGCAGACGATGCTGCCGCGTTCCTCGTCCGGGATGCCGATGACTGCGTTTTCCACGACATCCGGGTGCTGGTCTATGGCCGATTCAACCTCCGGCCCGCCGATGTTGTACCCGGAGGAGACGATCATGTTGTCCGAGCGGGCCTGGTAGGTGAAGTACCCGTCGGCATCCATGGCAAAGGTATCCCCGGTGACGTTCCAGCCTCGCACCACGTAGTTCGCCTGCCGGGGATCATCCAGGTAGCGGCACCCGGTGGGCCCGATGACTGCGAGGCGGCCGATGTTGCCCGCGCCGAGTTCGTTGCCGTCGTTGTCCAGGATGGTGGCCCTGAACCCCGGCACAGCACGCCCCGTGGTTCCTGGGCGGATATCGTCCCCGGCAGCGGAGATGAACACGTGCAGCATCTCCGTGGCGCCGATTCCATTGACCAGGCGCAGGCCTGTGGCTTCACGGACGGCTTCCCAGGTCTCCTTGGAAAGGTGCTCTCCGGCAGAGACGGCAATCCGCAGGCTGCGCAGGAGATCTCCGCGCTTCTCCTTCAGGATGGCCCGGTACGCCGTCGGTGCGGTGAACAGGATGGTGGCGCCGGCTGCGGCTGCGTGCTCTGCCAGTTCCACGGGTCCGGCTTTCTCGGTGAGGAGGGATGACGCGCCGAAGCGGAGCGGGAAGACCACCAAGCCCCCGAGTCCGAACGTGAACGCAAGCGGAGGTGAGCCCGCAAAGACATCGTCAGCCGTGGGTTGCAGGATGTACCGGGCAAACGTGTCGGCGTTGGCCAGGATGTCGCGGTGGAAATGCATGGTCACCTTGGGCACACCGGTTGTACCCGAGGTCGGTCCCAGCAGGGCAACGTCGTCCGCGGCCGTGTCCACAGCGGCGAACTCCCCGCTCTTGCGCCCGCAACGGGAGGTGAGGTCGCCGTCGTCGTCCGCGTTACCGGTGGTCGATCCGTACGCCAGGACAGTGACATCGTCCCCTGCCGCGATCGCCAGCTCGTCCACGAAGCGGTGGTCGGAAATCGCAACCACCGGCTTCGTAAGTCCGATCAGGGTGGCGACCTCGGTGGAGCGCAGCATGGGCATGGTGGTGACCACCACGGCGCCGGCCTTCAGGACGCCGAGCCAGGCCGCGACGATCCACGGGTTGTTGGGGCCGCGCAGCAGCACGCGGTTGCCGGGAACCACGCCGAGGTCTTCGGTGAGGACCTGGGCTACCTGGTTGGAACGGGTTTGCAGCTCGCCGTAGCTCCAGACAACGCCGTCGGGAGTGCGGAGGGCGGGACGGTCGGCACCGTACTGCTCGACAGCGTCGTCGATCAGCACGGCGGCAGCGTTGAGCCGGTCCGGGTATTGGAGTTCGGGGAGGGTGAATTCGAGCGCCGGCCAGGTATCGGCGGGCGGCAGGTGGTCGCGGGTGAACGTGTCCACGTGGGCCGATGGCAACATGCTCATGGCCGTTCCTTTCAGTGGTGCGTCGTTGAAGCTGGGGATGGGCGTTTTGGGGCGTGCGGGTTGCGGGCCGGTCAGGAACCCGCGCGGATCATGCCTTCCTGGGCGACTGTTGCCAGGAGCCTGCCTTGCCGGTCGAAGAACCGGCCCATGGCCAGGCCCCTGTTGCTCTGGCCGGATACGGCTTCCTGGGCATACAGCACCCATTCGTCGGCGCGGCCGTCGCGGTGGAACCACATGGAGTGGTCCAAGCTCGCCGTTGCGAGGCCGGGGCTGGACCAGTTCAACCCGTTGACCCGGAGGAGCGGCTCCAGGATCGTGTAGTCGCAGACGTAGGCAAGGGCTGTGCGGTGGAGGTCGGCGTCGTCCGGCAAGGCATCGAAGGCTTTGACCCAGATGGCCTGCTGGGGGACCATGCCGCCCTCCAGTTCGATATATACCGGGCCGGGAATATGGCGCATGTCGAAGCTGCGTCCCGTCGACCAGTACTCCGCCGCCGCGCCGTCGGCCGCTTCAAGCGCTTCCGCCGCTGACCGCAGGGATTCAGGCTCGACGGCGGCAGGCGCCTCAGGCTGGAAGTCCGGACCGTTCTCGGGAACCTGGAAGGAACCCATCGCGGCGTACACCGGCTTGCCGTTCTGGAAGCCGCGGACTGTCCGCGTGGAGTATCCGCGGCCGTCCCGAAGGCGCTCGACTTCGTAGCGGACACTGGAACCTATATCCACCGGACGCATGAAGTAGCTGTGCATCGAGTGCAATGTCCTGTCAGCGTCCACCGAGCGCATCATGGCTGCTGCGGCTTGGGCCACCATGTCTCCACCATAGGCTTTTGGCCACGGTACGTACTGCGTGGTTGCTTCATACGCTTCGTCGAAAACCTCCGGCGTTGCCGGGGTCAGCTGGACGGCGCGGAGGAAGGTCTCCGAGGTCAGGGTTCCAGTGATCATGGCCTACGCCCTGCGGTAGTCGGCGAGGGTCTCGTCCGGAACGTCCTCAAGGTTGACCACGAGGTTTTCCGGGGTGCGGGCGGTCAGCCACACGAGGTCTTCCGTGACGGACATGTTGGCCTCGACGTGGGGCATGAACGGGGGCACGAAGACCCAGTCGCCGGCCTTCATGTCCAGGAACTCCGAGTAGTTCTCGCCAAAGTAGATCCGGCCGTGGCCCCGGAGCACATAGCCGCCGGTTTCGGCCTCACCGTGGTGGTGCGGCAGTGAACGGTACCCGGGGGTGTTGGATACCTGGCCGAACCAGATCTTGGTCGCCGGGGTGTGCTGGATGCTGACGCCTGACACGCGGATGCAATCGCCGGACTGTGCGGTGTTGGTGTCTTCTGCACCGGCGCGGGTAACAACCGGGACAACCTTGCCGTCAGGCTGGGCGTAGATGGAGTTGTCGCCGTCGAGGACGTATTCAGTGGTTGTCTGGCTCATGGGGTTTCTCCTTTGTGTGGGTTTCGGGACGTTTGTTATGACGCGGGGACTGCGACGTCGGCCTGGATCCGGAACAGGTTTTCCAGCCGGCCGATCCCGTCGATTTCGGTGGTGAGGACATCCCCGTCCTTCAGGAAGCGGGGCGGAGTCATGCCCATGCCCACTCCCCCGGGCGTTCCGGTGAGTACCAGGTCGCCGGGGCGCAGGACAGTAAACCGGGAGATGTAGGACAGCAGTTGTGCCGGTCCGAACACCAGGGTGCTGGTGTTTCCCTGCTGCACGAGCTCGCCGTTGACGTAGCCGCGGACGTCAAAACTCTCCCCGGCCTCGTCCGCGGTCAGCATGACCGGCCCCACCGGGGTAGTGCGGTCCCAGGCCTTGCCTTGGAACCACTGCAGGGTCCGGTTCTGCCAGTCGCGCATGGAGACGTCGTTGGCAACGGTGTACCCGGCGATGGCTTCGCGGGCCTGGTCCTCGTCCGCCCGGTACAGCTCGGAACCCACGACGACGGCGAGCTCGGCTTCCCAGTCGACGCGGCCACTGCCGTGGACTTCCACGGCGTCGTTGGCGCCGACCAGGGTGTCCGCGTACTTGGCGAACAAGGTGGGATATTCGGGAAGCTCCCTGCCCATTTCCTGGATGTGGTCGCCGTAGTTCAGGCCGCAGCAGATGACTTTGCCGGCGCGGGGAAGCAACGGGGCAGGGTCGGCGCCGGTGATGACCGGAGCTCCGGATGCCTGCGTTTCCTCCACGAGAGCCCGCCAGTCCGACCGGCCCAGGAGGGCGCCGACGTCGCTGGCCGGAAGCGCGAGCCAGGCGTCGTCGCCGGTGGCGATGGCCGCCGTCGTTCCTCCGTTGGCCGTGCGCAAAGTGGCGAGTTTCATTGCTTTTCCCTTCGAGATTCTGGATGTGTCGACTTTTTTACGATCGTCACATATGCTCAACGTAGCACGGCGGAAATGATCTGCACAGGGGCTTTTCAAAAGTTTTTGCAGTTGCCACAACCGAGGAGGAACAGCATGAGCCACACAACAATCAACCCGGAGTCACTGGCCAAACCATCCGGCTACGCGCACGGAATCCTGGCCGGCAACACGGTCTTCCTGGGCGGGCAGACAGCGTTGGACAAGAACATGAACATCGTTCCCGGCGGGATTGTGGAGCAGTTCAAACAGGCGTTCACCAACGTGCTCACCACCCTGCGCGAGGCCGGCGGCGAACCTGAGGACCTGGTCAACGTGACCATCTACCTCACCGACGTTGACGACTACATGGCCAACGGCCGGGAAATTGGACGGCTGTGGCGTGAAATGGCGGGCTCGCAGTACCCGGCCATGGCCGGCATCGGCGTCACGCGCCTGTGGCAGAAGGAAGCGTTGATCGAGATCCAGGGCATCGCGGTCATCCCGGAGCGCTAAGCCTCTGGCCTGGCGGGTTCCCGTGGTGAAGCATGTCCCTATGGGAACTGTCACCGAATACCTGGACACTGTCAGCGCGGGCAACCGGGGTCCGTTGGAACGGATCGTCGGGATCGCGCGGGAGCTTGCCCCTGACGCCGAGGAAGGCACCAGTTATGGGATGCCCGCGTTGCTGGTGGATGGCAGGGGCTTCGTGAGCGTGCTCGAAACGAAGAAGCACTTGGCGCTGTACCCGTTCAGCGGCCAGATCCTCCCCGAAATGTCAGAGGAGCTTGGCGGGTACTCGTGGTCGCCGGGAACATTGAGGTTCTCCGCGGACAACCCTGTGCCCGACTCCATGGTGCGGCGGATTCTGGAAACGCGGCTCGCGGCGATCCGGAAGTAGTTTTTGCACAGCTAATGCCCTTCTGAGGCCAGCTTGCGGGCATTAGCTGTACAAAAACTCAGTGCTTGGCCGAGACGTCCTGGGAAATGGCGTCGGCGGTCGCCACCACCTGCTGCCGCACTTCCTCCAGGTACTGGTCCGGATCCGGCTGCGCCGCAACGGCCTGGGCCTGCAGGGACACGTTGATCGCGGCCACGTTGTCTCCGTTGTTGTGGTTCCAGACCGGGGCAGCGATGGACATCAGCCCGAGTTCCAGCTCCTGGTCAAGCAGGCACCAGCCCTGCTGACGGACACGCTCGACGGCGGCCCTCAAGTCGGGCACGCTGGCGACGGTTCGCGGCGTGAGCGGGGTGAGTTCCGCCGTCGTCAGGTATGCCTCGAGCTTGGCCTGCGGAAGTCCGGCAAGCAGCACCCGGCCCATGGATGTCGCGTAGGCGGGGAACCGCGTGCCGACCGTGATTCCGACGTTCATGATGCGCTTGGTGGCGACCCGCGCCACGTAGAAAATGTCCTGCCCGTCGAGGACTGCGGCCGATGTGGATTCCCCAAGTTTCAGGCTGAGCTGCTCCAAGTGAGGCTGGGCGAGTTGCGGCAGGGACAGGGCGGAGAGGTACGAGTAGCCGAGCTGCAGCACTTTGGCCGTGAGCGCAAAGGTCTTTCCGTCGGTGCGGACGTAGCCGAGCTCAACCAGGGTATGCAGGAACCGGCGAGCCGTGGCGCGGGTCAGGTCCGTGCGGGCTGCGACTTCGCTCAACGTCATGACGGGGTTGTTTGCGTCGAACGCCCGGATCACGGCGAGGCCCCGGGCCAGCGACTGGACGTACTGGTCGCTGGCCTGCGGGGTAACTGCGGAGTCGGTCATGGTTACCAATCCTAGGTGGCGTTGCGGGGTCCGCTTTGCGCCCTAAGCGGGAAAAATAACATGCAAAGCGGGCCCCGCAACGGGGAGCCCAAACTTGCGGGGCCTACTCTGCGCGCCATGCCAAGACAGGGCCCACGCCGCCCGGGTTCCCTGACCGAGCTTGCGAGGTTAGGGAGGCGGTGGGGATGCAGAGCGGGCCCCACAACGGAGAGCCCAAACTTGCGGGGCCTACTCTGCGCGCCATGCCAAGGCGATAGCACGTAGAGCGGGCCTCACAACGCGGGGGAGCCCAGATTTGCGGGGCCTACTCTGCCTTTTTCAGCGGAAGGGGCACGAGTTCCTGGATCTCGTCGAAGGTGCAGCCGAAGGTCTCGCGGACGGTGACGCCGTCGGGTCCTGTGAGGAACACTGCCTTGTCCGTGTAGACGCGGGTCACGCAGCCGACGCCGGTCAGCGGGTACGTGCACTTCTCCACGAGCTTGGACACGCCCTCGCGGGTCAGCAGGGTCATCATCACGAAGACATCCTTGGCGCCGGTGGCGAGGTCCATCGCGCCACCCACGGCGGGAATAGCGTCCGGGGCCCCGGTGTGCCAGTTGGCGAGGTCGCCGGTGGCGGAGACTTGGAAGGCCCCGAGGACGCAGATGTCCAGGTGACCGCCGCGCATGATCGCGAACGAGTCGGCGTGGTGGAAGTACGAAGCACCGGGAAGTTCGGTAACGGGGATTTTGCCGGCATTGATCAAATCGCCGTCAATCTCCTCGCCAACAGCTGCCGGGCCCATGCCGAGCATCCCGTTCTCCGTGTGGAGCGTGATGTTCTGTTCCTCGGTGAGGTAGTTAGACACGAGCGTCGGCTGGCCAATGCCCAGGTTCACGAACGAACCGGGAGCGATGTCGCGGGCCACCAGCTGGGCGAGTTCGTCGCGGCCCAGCGGCTTTTCGGAGGTTTGGATGCTTGTCTGGGTGCTCATGATCAGGCCACCTGCTCTGCTCGGGAACCGCCGACGCGGACCACGCTGTTGACGTAAATACCGGGTGTCACCACGTTCTCCGGATCCAGCGAACCGGTGGGGACGATCTCCGAGACCTGCACAATGGTGTGCTTGGCTGCGGCGGCCATGATCGGGCCGAAGTTCCGGGCGGTCTTGCGGTAGACGAGGTTGCCCTTGCCGTCGGCCTTGAGTGCCTTGATCAGCGCCACGTCGGCGTGGATCGGGGTCTCAAACACCTGCCACTTCCCGTCCAGCAACCGGGTTTCCTTGCCTTCAGCCAAGGTGGTGCCGTAGCCGGTGGGGGTGAAGAACCCGCCAATCCCGGCGCCGGCGGCTCGGATACGCTCAGCCAGGTTGCCCTGCGGCACGAGCTCCAGCTCGATCTCACCGGCATGGAACTTGGCGTCGAAGTGCCAGGAGTCGGACTGCCGCGGGAAGGAACAGATCATCTTGCGGACCCGGCCTTCCTTGATCAGCAACGCCAGGCCCTGATCGCCCTGGCCGGCGTTGTTGTTCACCACGGTCAGGTCCTTCGCCCCGCAGTCCATCAGGGCATCAATGAGTTCGAACGGCTGCCCGGCATTGCCGAACCCGCCGATCATCACCGTGGACCCGTCCTTGATGCCGGCGACAGCCTCGCCAACAGTGTCAATGAAATTCAACATCGCCCTAGACTCCTTCTGAAACTCCGGCAGTTACGTTTTCCAGCACCACGGCCAGGCCTTGACCGACGCCGATGCAGATCGCCGCGACGCCCCAGCGCTGACCGGAAGCCTGCAGGGACCGTGCGAGCGTGCCCAGGATGCGGGTACCGGAGGCGCCGAGCGGGTGGCCCATCGCGATCGCACCGCCGTGGCGGTTCACGATTCCGGGGTCGATCCCCCACGCGTCAACGCACGCCAGCGATTGCGCGGCGAACGCTTCGTTAAGTTCGACGGCGCCCACCTGGTCCCAGCCGATGCCCGCCTTCGCCAGGGCCTTGTTCGCGGCCTCCACCGGGGCGAAACCGAAGAACTGGGGATCGTTGCCATGCGCGCCACGGCCGGCAATACGGGCTAAGGGATCCAAACCAAGAATCCCCGCAGCGGCTTCCGAACCGATCCACGCAGCCGAAGCACCATCGGACAAAGGCGAGGCATTCCCGGCGGTGACCGTACCGCCGTCGGGCCCGTCAGACTCAGGGCGGAACACGGTCTTCAAACCCGCAAGCTTCTCAGCGGAAGAACCGGCACGGATGCCCTCGTCCCGGACGAGATCAGTGCCCGGAACCGCCGTGACCAAAGAATCGTAGAAGCCTTCGTTCCACGCGGCGTCGGCCAGGTTGTGCGAGTCCGCCGCAAAAGCGTCCTGCCGTTCCCGGGTGATCCCGTACTTCTCGCGCAGTCGTTCGGTGGCTTCGCCCAGGGAGATGGTCCAGTCCTTGTTCATGGCCGGGTTCACCAAACGCCAACCAAGCGTGGTGGATGCCAGGGTCATGTCACCGGCCGGGTAGGGCTTGGACGTCTTGGGCAGCACCCACGGCGCACGGGACATGGACTCGGCGCCGCCCACCAGCATGAGGTCGGCGTCGCCGGCATTGATCTGGCGCGAAGCAATGATGGCCGCGTCCAGGGACGAGCCACACAAACGGTTGACCGTGGTGCCCGGAATGGACACGGGCAGGCCGGCCAACAGGGTGGCCATGCGGGCCACATTACGGTTTTCCTCGCCGGCGCCGTTGGCGTTGCCGAACACGACCTCGTCGATCCGCTCAACATCCAGCCCGGGTGCCCGCTTCACGGACTCGCGGACCACGTGCGCGGCAAGGTCATCGGGACGGACAGCGGCAAGGCCGGAGCCGAACTTGCCAAAGGGCGTGCGCACGGCGTCGTACACAAAAGCCTGGTTCATGGTGTTTCCTTCGTTTCTGCCTGACCAACCAGGGGACCTGGGGTCAGTTGGGTTCGGTGGCGTCGATTTCGGCGAATACTTTTTGGGCCGTCTTGAAGGCCGAGTTGGCCGACGGCACACTGCAATAAATGGCGGTCTGCAGCAGGATTTCCTTGATTTCGTCCCTGCTCAGGCCGTTGTTGAGGGCTGCCCGGACGTGCATGGCCAGCTCTTCCCAGTGACCGTGCGCCACCAGCGCCGTGAGGGTTACGGCGGAACGCATTTGCCGGCTCAGGCCAGGCCGCGTCCAGATGCCACCCCAGGCAATCCTGGTGATCATGTCCTGGTAGTCCTCGGTGAAGGAATCCTTGCCGGCATTCGCCCGGTCCACGTGCGCGTCCCCGAGCACTTCGCGGCGGACCACCATGCCGGCGTCGTAGATATCCTGCGCGGTGGCGTCCGCCTGTACGGCACCATTGCGTGCCGCGTCGTTGCTTTCGGAAGCCGTAGGGCTCATCGTCCGTTCTCCTTCATGAAGGTGTGCATCAGCGATGCCACGACTTTCGGTGCCTCTGCGGGCGCGAGGTGCCCGACGCCGTCGAGCGTCACGGCCTCAGCAGTGCCGCCACCGGCGACGATGCTGTTGACGAGCTCTTCAGCCATCGACGGCGGTGCGACCTGGTCCTCTTCACCGGCAATCACCTGCGTGGGGACGGTGATGCTGCCGAGCTGATCGCGGACGTCCAAACGGGCCAGGGCTTCGCAGCAGAACGAATAGCTGAACCTGTCGGCGTCGCGGAGTGCGTGCAGCAGGCGGCTGCTGATCTCCGGCTGGCGCTCCATGAATCCGTGGCCGAACCAGCGCTCAGCGGAACCCTGGATCATCACCGGAGTACCCAGCGAGCGCACGGTTTCTGCACGGTCCAGCCAGCCCTCCGGAGTGCCGAGCTTCGGCCCGGAGCACTGGACGGACAAGCTGCGGAGGCGGTCGCCGTGCTTGATGCCGAGCTGCAGGCCGGTGGCCCCGCCCAGGGAGACACCCGCATAGTGGAACGTCGCCGCCGTGTTTCCGGTGACAGAGTCCACAAGGTCGACGACGGCGTCCGCCAGGTCCGCGACGTCGAAACCTTCGGCGGCGGCCGGCGAGATGCCGTGGCCGGGCAGGTCCCAGCCGATGACGTCGTATTCGTCGCCCAGGAGCGCGGCGGTTTCGGACCACAGAACGGTGGAGGTACCCAGCGACGGGCCGACCACCAGGAGCGGTTTCGCGCCGAGTTCACGTTTCGGGGACAGCAACACGGCCTTGATGGTTGGCTTAGCCACGAGGGGCTCCTTTCGCAGGGGATCCGGTGAAGCCGGGGTAGGCGGCGAGGATCCGACGGCTGATTTCCTGTGCCTCGCCCAGGTAGCTTGCCGGATCCAGCAGTGCCTCAAGCCCGGCGTCGGAGAGCTTGTTGGATGGAACGGTTTCACGGAGGAGCTTGCGGTACGTGTCCCCCTGTTCGGTTGCCGGAGCCGCAAGGGTCCGGTCGACGACAGCCTGCAGCTTCTGCTTTCCGTCCTCGCCCAGCAGAGGGGCGACGGCGGCCGACACACCTTCGCTGAGGAGCAGCGGGCCCGACAACTGCAGGTTCCTGCGCATCGCTTCCGGGAAGACGCGGAGACCCTCGGTGAGTTCGCGGAGGTGGTAGGCAGCACCCATCGCCAGGCCCAGCAGGCGACGCAGCGCCGGCCATTCGCTGTGCCAGGCGCCGTCGGGGCGTTCGTCATTGAAAGTGGCCGCGGCCAGGTGCAGCTGAGATGCGAGGCCGGGAGCCTGCAACGCTGCGCTGCGGATCAGCACGGAGAGCACCGGATTCTGCTTCTGCGGCATGGCCGAAGAGACACCGCGGCCGGCAGCCAACGGCTCACCAAGTTCGGCAACCTCCGGACGGCTCAGGAACAACAGGTCCGCTGCGATCTTCCCGAAGGAATCGACCAGTGCCGCAAGCCCGTCACCGAGGGCCGTCACCACCATGCGGTTGGTGTGCCAGGGAGCCGTCGCCGGGGCCAACCCCAGCGCAGCCGCCCACGAATCCGCCAGTGTAAAGGGCGTTGAACCGGAGCCCGCGGCCAGCCTGGTCCCGGAGGCCAAGGTTCCACCGGCCCCGCCGAACTGCACGGGCAACTCCAACGACTCCAGTCGCGCACCCGCATCGGCCACGCCCTGGAACCACTGCGCAGCCCTGAGCCCGAACGAGTACGGAAGCGCATGCTGCGTCAGGCTCCTGCCCACGCACAGCGTTTCCGCATGCTGTTCCGCCAAGGTAGCGAGCGCCGTCGTCGTGCCCTTGACTTCGGCCAGGAGCGCCGCGATGGTCCTGCGGGCGAGCAGCATGAGGGCGGAGTCGAGGACGTCCTGGCTGGTGAGCGAGGCGTGGACCGCCTTGCCCGCACCGATGCCGGCGGTGTCCAGCCCGCGGACCCGGGCGCGGAGGTCGCCGAGCAACGGAATCACCGGGTTGCCTCCGCCTTGGGCCCGTTCAGCGATATCCGCGACGTCGTAGGACGCGGGGTTGGCGGCTTCGGCCACCACAGCGGCGGATCCCACCGGGGCAAGCCCGGCTTCCTCAAGGACAGCCGCCCAGGCAGCTTCGACGTCGAGGATTGCCGCGATCACGGCACGGTCGCCCGTCAGCGCGGCCACGGAGGGCGACGCCGAGACGGGGCTGAGGAGGCCGAAGTCGCCGTCGATCATGCCAGGTTTTCCCTTGCCGGCGAGTCCCCGCTGTTGCCGACGCTGTTGTCGAGCGAACCGTCTTGCTGGAAGTCCAGGAACACGGTCTCGTCGCCACCCTGCAGGCGGATGTCCCAGGTGAGGCCACCGTCGGGGTCGCGACGGGCGATGAGCGTCTTGCGGCGCTCCGGGTCAAGGGAGCTCAACAAAGGATCATTGGCCAGTGCTTCCTCGTTTTCCGGCAGGTACACGCGGGTGAAGAGGCGGTTCATGAGGCCGCGGGCGAAAACGGCCACCGAGATGAACGCTGCCGCTCCGGGCTTGGTGGGACCCGGGTTGACCGTGGTGAACGTGTACACGCCGGAGTTGCCCACGGAGCCCCGGCCCCAGCCGGTGAACGTGTAGCCGTCACGGACCAGGGAGCCGGTGCGCTGGACGATGTTGCCTTCGGTATCCGGCTGCCAGATCTCAAGGATGGCGTCCGGGATGGGGTTGCCCGCGCCGTCGTACACCGTGCCTTGAAGGCGGATGCTGCCGGGGCTGCCCGGTGCCAGGAGCTCGTTGTCCTTGGTGAAGGGGAGGGCGTAGCCGTAGAAGGGGCCCACGGTCTGGCCCGGTGTGGGTGTCAGCTTGCTCATGTGCTTACTCCTCGTCCCCGGCGTCGCCGTATGCTTCGTTTTCCGTCCAGGTCCGCTTGGAACCGGTCAGGATGATGTCCCACTTGTAGCCGAGGGCCCACTCGGGGCTGGTCAGCTCGTGGTCGTACTGTGCCACCAGGCGGTCGCGGGCGTCCTGGTCCACGATCGATTGGTAGATGGGGTCCAACGGGAACAACTGGTCACCCGGGAAGTACATCTGGGTGACGATGCGCTGCGTGAACTCCGAGCCGAACATGGAGAAATGGATGTGCGCCGGACGCCAGGCATTCAGGTGGTTCTTCCACGGGTAGGCGCCGGGTTTGATGGTGGTGAAGGAGTACGAGCCGTCGGCGCCGGTAATGCAGCGTCCGACGCCGGTGAAGCTCGGGTCGAGCGGTGCGGGGTGCTGGTCGCGCTTGTGGATGTAGCGGCCCGATGCGTTGGCCTGCCAGATCTCCACGAGCTGGCCGGCCACCGGGCGGCCGTCGCCGTCCAGCACGCGGCCGGCGACGATGATGCGCTCACCCTGCGGCTCGCCGTTGTGCTGGATGGTCAGGTCCGATTCCAGTGCGTGCACGTCCTGGTGTCCGAAGGCCGGCGAGTAGAGCTCGATGGTCTCCGGGTCCGCGTGGTGCAGGCTCTTGGTGGGGTGGCGCAGGATGCTGCTGCGGTAGGGCGCATAGTCCAGCCGCGGCATGGTTTCGGGTCCTTTGCCGTCCTTCAGTGCTTGGGCGTAACGATCCCCGATGGCCTTGATCTCAGCACTGAGGTCCGCCTGCGTCTCAACCTTCTTGGCATCGTGCGCGGCATGCGGCTCTGCTGGCGGCACGAGTTCCTCGGATTCTAGAGCTTGTGCAGTGTTGTCTTGCGGCACAACCGGCTCCTTTCTATGGATTCTTTGAGAGGTTCGGGCAGCTATGCCCGGTGAAGTGAGTCGTATTGGACGGCATGGCGGACTGGGGCATTCGGGGCTCCGTAGCCGTTGTAGCTGCCACGGCGCTCCACCATTTCAAAAAACACACTGCCTACTGTGGCCGTGTAGAAGTGGAGGAATTCGCCGTTGGCGTCCCGGTCATACAGGAGGTTGAGCTCCTGGAGGGTGGCCAGGAAGCCCGGTTCAAGATCGAACCGTGCGTCCAGGTCCTCGTAATAGTTGGCCGGAATCTGCAGGAACTCAAGGCCGCGGTCCCGGGCGGACCGCGCCGTGGCCACGAGGTCGTCCACGGCGAAGGCGATGTGTTCCTGGTACGTTTTGCGGGCGTTCTGCGCTTGCTGGGCCGGCGCCAGGTTCAGCACCAGCCGCACCGCGCCGGTGCTGGTTTCCATGACCTGCGAGCGCACCAGGCCGCTGGGGCTCGGGACCTCTGCGAACGGCAGCGGTTCCAGGGCCAATGCGCTGGTGTAGAAGAGGACGGCTTCGTCAAAGTGCTGCCACGGCTGGGCGAGGTTCACGTGGTCAATGACCGCGTTCTGCCCGCTGGGAACGTGTTCCAGGCCTTCGCCGAACTCGTGCGTCCAGGCTGCGGTTCCGTCAGGGCTGCCTTGGCACAGGAAGATCTCGGTGGAGTCCGGGGCGGAGATGCCTTGGAAGACTTCCTCGTCGGCCTGGACCTTGCGCGCCACTACGGGCGCCTTGAGTTGCTGGGCGCGAGCGGAGGCAATCACTGGAGAGTCGACGTCGAACCCCAGGGCCGCGATGGCCGGTTCCGAGTGCGAGGCCGCCTGCTCGTTGATGATGACGCGCGCCTGGCCCATGGTCCAGAGCTGGACGTCCTTGGTGCGGTGGCGTCCCTCGAATCCGAAGCCGAGCTGCCCCAGGAGCTTCTCGAGCTGCGCGGTGTCGTCGGCTTTGACCTCGGCGAAGTTGAAGCCGGCTGGTTCGTTGACCTTGGGCAGCGTGGCAAGTTCCATGGGATAACGACGGCGGGACGAGGCTGCTGCTTCCGTTCCGGCTTCCGCGGAGGTGCCGGCCAGCCACTTTGCGCTCTGTTCTTCCAGCCAGATGAGTGAGCGCATGGCATCCACTGCGGTCCGTTCCACGTCCGACTGGCGGAAGACGTCATTGAAGACCTCAAGCGATACCGGCCCGGTGTAGCCCGCACGGACGACGTGGCCCATGAACTTGGCGAGCTCGAACTGTCCCTCCCCGGGGAAGACCCGGTAGTGGCGGCTCCAGGAGAGCACGTCCATGGAGAGCTTGGGGGCGTCGGCAACCTGCACGAAGAAGATCTTCTCCGCGTTAATGTCCTCGATCGGGGCGGTGTCCCAGTCGCGGGAAAGGATGTGGAAGGAGTCCAGGCAGGTGCCGAGGTTCGGATGGTCCACCATTTCCACCAGGCGGTAGGCGTGCTCGTAGTCGTTGACGTACTTGCCCCAGGCCAAGGCCTCGTAGGCAACCTTGACCCCGTGGTCTCCTGCCAGTCCGGCGAGCGCTGCCAGCTGTTCGGCCCGCAGCTGGTCGTCATCGATGGTGGCCGTGGCCACGTTGGAGCAGACCAGGATGGTGTCCATGCCCAGACGCGACATGAGCTTGAACTTGGCCTCGGCCCGCTTGAGGTTGGCCTTCAGCAGGTCCGGAGTGACGCCGTCGAAATCCCGGAACGGCTGGTAGAGATCCAGGCCCAGGCCGAGGTCGGCGGCCATCTTCCGGATGTCCTCGGGACTCAGCGGGGACGTGACGAGGTCCTGCTCGAAGATCTCGATGCCGTCGAAGCCCGCGATGGCGCAGGCCTGCATCTTTTCCTTCAAGGTGCCCGACAGGCAGACTGTGGCGATTCCGGTGCGCATCAGTGGGCCGCCTTTGCGAGGGTGCCGGCGGAGAGCGCGGTTGCGGCGTCTTCCAGGGCGATCAGCTCCAGGAAGTGCTCCCGCATGCGGTTGCGGTCGGCGTCCCGTCCGGTGAAGAGTTTGAAGGCGTCGGCCGCCTGACCGACTGCCATGCGGCCGCCGTCGAGGACTTTGCAGCCCTTGGCCCGTGCTTCGCGGACCAGTTGCGTTTCGATGGGGCGGTAGACGATGTCCGCCACCCAGTGCCTCGGCTCCACGAGTCCCAGGTCCAGCGGCAGTCCGGGGTGGGCGGCCATGCCGATCGGGGTGCAGTGCACCAGGCCGTCGGCGAGGGGCATGATCTGCGGGAGTTCGTCCGTGCTGCGCGGGGTGACGGTGGCCGCGGGGAAGAGTCCGCTGAGTTCATCGGCACGTTCCGCGGCCCGGGCGGGATCCACGTCCACCAGGTCCAGGGTGGTGACACCGGCCTTGAGGAGCGCGTAGGCGACGGCAGAACCGGCCCCGCCGGCGCCAAGCTGAACGACGCGGCCCAAGGTGGCGTCCGGAAGTCCATCCCTCAAGGCCGAACCAAAGCCGGAGAAGTCCGTGTTGTGTCCGATGAACCGGCCGTCCTGGATCAGGACCGTATTGACGGCACCCAGGCGCGCGGCGTCGTCGGAAATTTCATCAAGGTGCCCAAGCACCAACTGCTTGCACGGGTGCGTGATGTTGAGGCCGTTGAAGCCCATGCGGGCGGCTGCGGTGAGGAGGTCCCCGACGGCGGCGGCCGGCAAGGCCAGCTCCAGCAGGTCGATGGGGCGGTACAGCAAGCGAAGGCCCTGCACATCGGCTTCGCGTTCATGCATGGGCGGCGTGAGCGAGGGCATGACCCCTTCGCCAACGAGGCCCACCAGAACGGACTCGGCTCGGTTGCTCATCCTAAAGCTCCTTTGACTTCAGCACCGCGGCCATTGACGTTTTCTGGGGCGTCGACGGCCGGGTGTTATCCAGATTACTACAAGTGTTCATATTCCGCACGCTTGTTCTTATCGCGAACAAATGACGTGCCAGATGCGTTGTGTCGGGCTGATTTTGGCGTTGCGGGGCCTGCTTTGCGCGCCAAGAGTCGCGTTTAGCGCGCAGAACGGGCCCCGCAACGAAGCTCAGCGCTGCGGCAGGCGGGCCGCGAGTTCAGCCGCAGCCTCCTGCAGGGTGGGCACATGGGCGATGAGTTCCTCCATGCTGAGTCGGAAAACCGGAACGGCAGTGGCCAGCGAAGCGAACGCGTGACCCTGGGAGTTGAGGACCGGGACAGCGACGGCGCGCATGCCGATCTCGTTTTCCTCGTCCATCACGGCGTAGCCCTGCCGGCGCACCTGTTCAATTTCCGCCCTAAAGGCATCCCGATCAGTAATGGAATGCTCAGTGAGCGGGTCCAGGGGAAGTTCCTCGATCAGGCGTTTTCGCTCGGGCTCATCCTCGAACGCGACCAGGGCCTTGCCCACCGACGTCGTGTGCAACGCTCCCAGATGTCCGGGGTCACTGGTGACGCGGAACGTCTTGGGCCCGTCCACCTTGTTGACCGTGAGGTGATGGTCGCCGTCGCGGACCGAGAGGATGGTGGCCTCATGCGTACTGTCGGTGACCCGCTGCAGGACCGGCAGCGCTGTGGCAGCGAAGCCGTGGTGGTTGGAGACGCGTTGTCCGAGCTGGAAGACGCGCAGGCCCAGGTGGTAGCGGCGGCCATCGGGTTCGTAGTCAACGAATCCGTCGCGGGTCAACGAGCCCAGCAGCCGGTAGGTGGTACTGAAAGGCAGTCCGGCGCTTCTGGCCAGATCCGCCGCACTTGCACCCTTCGGCTCGTTTCCCAGCAGGACCAGCAGGCCCAGGGCTTTGCCGACCATGTCGGTCTTTGTGTCCTCTTTCACACTCATAACCCGATGCTCTCACATAGTGAGAGCTATTTCTAGATGGTGATTACACCTCTTGACAAGTGACCATACTCACAGGGATCATTGCTGTATTACGCAAGTAGCTCTCACCATGTGGTTACTAGCTAAGGGATTGACCGGCCGCACCTCGCTTGGGTCTCCCGCTGAAGCTCTATTCGCGACATCGTCGTCACAGAAGGAACACCCAATGAGCCAAACAATGCCGTCAGCGACGCCAGGCATCACCGAAACCACCGGGACTCCCAAGAAGGCTGCCCTCGCCAGCTTCCTGGGCAGCGCCGTGGAGTACTACGACTTCTTCATCTTCGGATCTGCCGCGGCCTTGATTTTCCCGCACGTCTTCTTCCCGGACGCAGACACCAATGCGGCCGTCATGTCCTTTGCCACGTTCGGCTTCGCCTACCTTGCACGGCCCATCGGCGCTGCGTTCCTGGGTCACTTCGGCGACCGGATCGGCCGGCAGAAGGTCCTCATGTTCACCCTGGTGCTCATGGGCGCCTCGACCTTCGTGATCGGCTGCCTACCCGACTTCAAAACCATCGGCTGGGGTGCCCCGATCCTCCTGGTACTTGCCCGGCTCTGCCAGGGTTTGTCGGCAGCGGGCGAGCAGGCCGGCGCGTCATCCATGACCTTGGAGCACGCCCCGGACAACCGCCGCTCCTTCTTCACCTCATGGACCTTGACGGGAACGCAGGGCGGACAGATCCTGGCAGCGCTCGTGTTCATTCCCGTGGTGGCACTGCCGGATGACATCAAGTACGGCATCGGCTGGCGTATTCCGTTCTGGCTCAGCGCAGTAGTGGTGCTGGTTGCCTTCTTCATCCGCCGCACCCTGCACGAGCCACCCGCATTCGCTGAGGCACAGAAGAACAACCAG
The DNA here is from genome assembly GCF_049315185.1 of Paenarthrobacter sp. C1. Classification (NCBI taxonomy): domain Bacteria; kingdom Bacillati; phylum Actinomycetota; class Actinomycetes; order Micrococcales; family Micrococcaceae; genus Paenarthrobacter; species Paenarthrobacter sp. C1. The sequence continues at coordinate 4,551,438 of NZ_CP186052.1, forward strand.
ATTGCCAAGCTCCCTATCGCCGACCTCCTCAAGCACCACTGGCAGGACGTCCTCCGCGTGATCTGCTGCGCGTTCATTGCCGCAGTCAGCACGGTCTTCGGCACCCTGGCCATCAAGTACGCCCAGGACGTTGCGCATGTGAACAGCACCATCACCCTATGGCTGGTGGTTGTGGCCAACCTCGTGGCTCTGGGAACCCAGCCGCTCTTCGGCACGCTGGCAGACCGCATCGGCCGCAAGCCCGTGTTCATCTATGGAGCAGTGGCCAGCGCCATCATGACGCCGGTCTTCTTCATGAGCTTCGAGTCCGGTTCCACGCCGCTGATGTTCCTGGCCGCCGTCGTGTACTTCTCCCTTGGCTACGCTGCCGCCAACGCCGTCTGGCCGTCGTTCTACGGTGAAATGTTCAGCACCAAGGTCCGCTTCTCCGGGCTGGCCATCGGCACGCAGCTCGGCTTCCTCGCCGCAGGTTTCGCCCCGACCATCGTGACCGCCATCGGTGGCACCAAGCCCGGTGGATGGGTTCCCGTGTCCATCTTCACGGCCATCGTCTGCCTCATCGCCATCGTCTCGGCCTCCACGGCGCGCGAATCGGCAAAGGTCCCGACGGCGGAACTCGGCCTGCGCTAGAACGTCACCTCTCCGACGCTCCAGCCCTGTTGCCGGAGCTTCGGAACGGGGAAAGCCCGGCATGTCTCCTGACATGCCGGGCTTTCCGCTGCCCGGTCTGGTGTTCAGGCAAGGCAAGCGGCAAGGAACATCCCAGGCCTACCGTGGATCCAGCAGCACGGACTGAAAGCTCCCCTGACCGGTTCCTGTGTACAGGAAGAGCTCCCCGTTTCCGCCAACACCCACAACTGACGGATTTCCCGTTCCCGTGAAGCCTGTCCCCAAGGCCGCGAACGAGCTGAAAGTGTTCCAGCCGGAACCCAGGGCAACGCGGGCCAGGAATCCGCCGCTGCCATTGCCCGGATACAGCCACAACGCCCCGTCAGTGCCCCGGGCCATGATGTCCTCCCGGCCATCGCCGTTGAAGTCCCCACCCTGCACTACCGAGTCAAAAATGTCCCACCCCGTGCCGATCTGCTTCCACGGGAGGAAGCCGCCCGAACCGTTACCCGGGTAAAGCCACAAAGTGCCGTTGGCTGCCCGGGCCACAAGGTCAGCTTTTCCGTCACCGTTGAAGTCACCCGGAGCCAGCAGCTCGTTGAAGCCCTGCCAGCCCACACCGATCTGCTTTCGCGGGAGGAACTGACCATGGCCGTCTGTCGGGTACAACCACAGCGCTCCGCCGGCTGTCCGTGCGACCAGGTCCGGGTGGCCATCGCCGTCGAAATCTCCGGCACTCAGGACAGTATTGAAAGCATTCCACCCCGACCCCACCTGGACGCGGGGCAGGAAGCCGCCGGAACCGTTCCCCGGATAGAGCCACAACGCGCCGTCAGTACCGCGGGCCAGGATGTCGGCGACGGCATCTCCGTCGAAATCTCCCGCCTCCCAGACCTGGCTGAACTGGTTCCAACCGGCACCGATGACCAAGCGTTCGGCAAAGCCCGAACCGCTGCCCGGGTAGAGCCGCATGGACCCCCCGGAGGTCACCGTCAGGACATCGGACTTCTTATCACCCGTGAAGTCCTGTCCGCTCACGATGTCGCCCACCGCGTTCCAACCGCTGCCGATTGCGACGCGCGGCACGAAACCACCCCAGCCGTTGCCGGGGTACAGGTAGAGCGTCCCGTCGCTTGCCCGCGCCAGAAGCCCGAAGGAGCCATCGGAAGTGATGCTGGTGAAGCCGTTCCAACCCGAACCGATCTGCGACCAGGCACGGAAGCCGCCCTGGCCATCTCCTGGGTAAAGCCAGAGAGTGCCATCCGGCTTGGTCGCCATGACGTCGAGGCGGGCATCGCCGTCGAAATCGCCCACGCCAATGATGTTCGTGAAGCCCTGCCAGCCGGATCCGATTTGCCGCTTGGCGAGGAAACCGCCGTTTCCGTCGCCCGGGTATAGCCAGAGGACACCGTCGCTGGTGCGCGCCAGGATGTCGCTTCGTCCGTCTCCATCGAAATCCGAAAAGCCGGTGATGGCATCGAAAATGTTCCACCCGGAGCCCACCTGGCGAGGGTTGTCCAGCCTGTTGCCGGGCAACCCGGCATAGAGCATCAGGGAGCCGTCGGGCTCGCGGGAGAAGACATCGGCGAGTCCATCGCCGTCGAAATCCCCCGTAGAAAAGCGGACCTTGGCGGTGAGCCGCGGGTCGGCAGTGATGGTGATGGTGGCCGACGTCGACGACACCGAATTCATGGTCACCTGCGTACCGGTGTACGTGGTGAAGGTGCTCCCTGCCTGCCAGGCGTGGTTGCTGGCGTACCACGGGTCGGAGAAAGGCTTGGTGGAGGGCATCAGAATCAGGGAAGAAGCGATAGTGGCGCCGCCGCGCTGGACGATCTTCACGCCCATGTTTCCGGGTTTGCCGGCTGTTCCCAGGTAATTGTCATAGCCGGCAGGTTCCCGCAGCTCCAGGTAATAGACCTCTTTGCTGACGGGATCGGTGAATTTAATCGCCCGCTGGGCTTCGGTGCCTCCCCACGGCTTGAGCGTGTAGCTCTTGGAACCCGTTGCGATGCCCACGTCCCGGATCTCATCCCCACGGCCCAGGCCCGCATAGTCCCAGAACGTGGAACTCACAACCGGCGTCGCGTACTGGGCAGCTCCCATGATGTCGGTGGTGTCGCCGTACTCGCGGATGTAGCAGGACGGATCGGTGAACTGGCCGTTGCTGTTGACCCCGACGTCGGACACTCCGCTGCCGCACTGCAGGGCATCTGCGTGCATCAGGCCTATGACGTGGCCGAACTCGTGGCTCATCACGTTGTTGGTGAAGCTGCTGATCTGGGGCAGGAGCACCCGGCCGCTGTAACTGCCGCTGCTGTACCCGGCGCCCAAGGCGTTGCCGGACAACGTGGACGTCGGAATGAAGATGACCAGCGCTGTGTAAGGACTGGCCGACCAGTTCAACTCCCCCGTGATGGTGGAGATGATGGTGCTGTAACTGTCCGTGGAGCGGGCCTTGGATTGGTGGCCGGCGACTTTGCTGGCCACCGTCATGGACAGCTTGTTGGCCGTCATTGCTTTCCAGTAGTTGCTGGTGGACACCACAGCCTTTTCAGCGTCCGTCATGGAAACCGGGTTGGTGTTGTCCGCCAGTTTCGCGGTGACCAGCCGGACGTTGATGGTGCCGCCCGGACCGGCTGCCGCAGCTCCGTCACGGAGCAGCGAGTCGACGTCGGCCTGACCCTTGGTGGGTTGGGTGGTTTGCGGGAGGGGCGTCTCGAAAACATGCTCCGAGTGCGGTGTGCCCTCAACGAATTGGACGTTCGGATTATCGGGCCCGGGAAGTGGTACAGCCGTGGCAGGGGCCTGGACGAAAAACAGGCCGGCGGCAAAAACCACCAAGCCTGTGGACAGCGCGAGCGATCGCCGTAAAACACCCATTGGTTCTCCCGGGAGGACGGAGCCTGTGGTTGCTGTAAGTCTCAGTAACCGAGATCAGGCTACAACCGCGTCGGCACTGGCCTGCGGAGGCGCCGGACTTCAGACGGGCGCGTCTTGTCGCCGCCCGTCGGGGCGGCGCCCGCGCACGGGCGGAAACGCAACCATCCCGGAATGCTAACCGGACCCTAACCACGCCGAAATACCGTGGCAACATTGCCCCTCCACACTGGAATAGCCGGCAAGTGCAGGCACCAGCTCCAGCCAGGAGGACACCATGCTGAAGGAAGTAACCACTCACACAACACGAATACGCGCGATCAGCCAGCTCCACCGCGGAGACGAGATCGAGGCCCGCCTGTCAGTTGGGCCCGCTTACGACGACGTGGTCATACGCCGCGGACGGGTCCAGGAAACGGCGCCGGGGATCGGTGTCGTCTGGATCATGGATTACGCCTCCGGGATGAGGAAAGCCATCAATACCGACGAATGCAGTGTTTGGCGCGTCGCCTGAACAGTCTCTGCTGGAGACCAGGCTGGACGCCCTTCACCCTCAGCCGCCGGCCACGGACTGGACAATCAAGACCTCCTGGCCCGCCGCAACTTCCGTTTCAAGACCATTCAACCGCCGGACCTCGTCACCGTTAACGTAAATATTCACGAAACGGCGCAGTGCCCCGGTTTCATCACGCAAACGCCTGGCCAGGACCGGATAATCTCCGGTCACCGAGTCCAAGAGCTGTCCAACGGTCACAGCACCGTCGGCGGACGCAGTCAGACAGGACTGTCCGCCGACGAGCGGCTGCAGGACACCAGGCAACAGGACCGTAAAGTCAGCCACAACGGACCTAACCAGGTACCGGGGCGCTGGCTGCTGATTGCTCGACGGCGGTGGCTCCGGCGTCGCTGCCAACAACGACGGCCGCACGAACGCAGAGCACATCCGGCAGGTGCGAGACCACTTCATTGAAGGTCTCGCCCTCGTCGGCGCTGGCGTACACGGAACCACCGCGGGTTCCGAAGTACACACCCACGGGTTCGGCGGTATCCACGGATGCGGCATCGCGGAGCACCGCGTTGTATTCGTGATCCGGCAGGCCCGTGTGCAGTTCCTTCCATGTGTTACCGGCATCGTCGGTTCGGTGGACGCTGAGCTTGCTGCCAGGCGGGATGCGTTCACCGTCAGCCTTGAGCGGGATGACCCAGGCCGTCCCTTCCCGGCGCGGATGGGTGAGCATGACGAAACCGAAATCGGCCGGCAGCCCTTCGGCGATGGAATCCCAATTCTCGCCGTTGTCATCCGTCCGGTACACACCGTGGTGGTTCTGCGCGTACAGACGGCCTTCCACGGAGGCATCGGCTGCGATCTTGTGGACGCACTGGCCGAACTCGGGATTGGGGTCCGGCATGAAGTACGCCGAAATGCCCTTGTTGCGGGGCTCCCAGGAGGTCCCGCCGTCGAGGGATCTGTAGACGCCGCCAGTGCTCATGGCGATGTGGACCTTCTCGCCGGATGGATCCACCACAATCGAGTGTGCCGCCGCGCCGCCGTAGCCCGCACCCCATTCACTGCGGTGGGGGTGGTCCCATAGTCCGCGGTTCAGCTCGAAGTGTTCGCCGCCGTCGGTGGACTTCCACACCGAAATCGGCTCGCAACCGGCCCACACGACGCCTGGGCGGGAGTCGGCGTCGGGGTAGATCTGCCAAACCCGTTCCAGGGCGGCGTCGGTGCCGTCCGGGAATTTGATGGCACCTTGCTCGGGCTCGGTCCATGTGGCGCCGAGGTCGTCTGAATGGGCCACAGTGGGTCCCCAGTGCTCAGACCTTACCCCCACCATGATTCGTGTTTTGCCGTCCCGCGTGTCTATCCCGATGCTGGGTATCTCGCTCATCAGGAAGTGCGGACCGGAGAGGGACCATTCTTTTCGGTCCGGGCTGGTTGCCAGCCACAGGCCTTTCTTGGTTCCGATCGCCAGGACATAACTTTCTGCGGTAGCCATGAGTCCCATCGAACCATCGTGGGGTGGGGAGGGCAATGGGTTTTTGGAGCCATGTGGAGAATCGCAGAGGGCACAACATTGGTCATCTACACTGAACGGCATTCAGAACTGCTCGATCTTGTCCTTGCGTAGATCTGGCCTCAACTTTGATTGGTTCTGCCAGCTGACGGTGAACCCAAGTTCTTCGAGAGCTTCGACTGCGGCACCCGCGTTATCCGCGACGGCAGCGCGAAGTTGCGTGTCCCGCCACAAGGAGCGCCCTTCCCTGAGAGAATCCCGCCAACCAGGTGCGCAGTCAATCGCCAACTCAACAACAAGCATCTCCAGTACATCTTCCAGCGCTGGCCGGAAACGTGGTCCCCCGAGCGGCAGATGCAGCTGCGCGGCCCTGGGCGAAGAACCGGCGGCTCGACGTCGCTGAGTACGCCTGTTGTTACCGGCGTCCTCCATGGCTGCAATCAACGCTACAGACTCTGTGTGCATGTTGATGTGTGCGGACGGCACATCACTATTGGGCTTCCGAATGAAATCGTAACGAAGAATAGGCTCGGTTCGGTCATAATGGAATACAGTAAAAGTGCTCTGCTCCACCGCCAAGTACGTATTCGCTTCGTTCATTTCACAGTAGTATTTGGCACCCAAGCGGAATAAGGGCCTGCCCCCCACCGTGAGCGTCAGACCTTCGGCCTGGACCGTCTTGACCACAACTCTGCTGCCGGATGCGTCAACGTGGATTACGTCCGCGTAGCACCCGAGAAACGCTTTTACTGTGTGGTTGACGCGGGCAGCAAACTCTCCGGCCTTCTGTTCAATGTTGGCGCGGTGTTCCCGCTTGCGTTGAGCTGGGCTACTCACTCAACAAGTAGTTGATATCAGCGATAGCCTCGAATATGGCGTACTGCTTGACACTCAGCGTGTAATCCTCGGCTCGCTCAGTCAGTTCCGCGAGGGTCAAACCCGACTTCTGCAACAGCGAGTCCCGCTCCTGCATCAGTTCCTGGTGGGTTTTGAATTCCACAGCGAGCGCCGTCATCGATAGTCCCTTCATTTCTCCCGTGTCCTTAGTATGGCACCCCTGTCTGACTTTTTTGAGTATCCGCGGTTCGGACGGGAGCGGATACTCGACGGAGATTTGTCTTGGATCCGCATCGTCGTACACGGACATGCCGAGCAGGCCACACATAATCCGTTTTAGATGCTTAGGCTTGTGCCGACATATCGAATCCGTTCCGCCCTGATAACTAAACCTGCGGCAGCGAGGGAGCCCGGCGGTGGTGCGGAAATGGGGAACTCACTAGTAAGAGTTAGGGTTCGGCCTCTCCGGCGCCGGCCGGAACGGTGTTTTGCGATGTCAGGTGGAGGAGGCCGCGTCCAAAGGACCATCGGCCTTGAACGCGCGGTTCCTGCCCGCTGCTTTGGCTTGGTAAAGGGCCCCATCGGCGGTGTGGATCAGCTGGGCCAGCGTTGAGCCTGAAATTGCAGTGGATGAAATCCCGTAGCTGACGGTGGGAAACTCCAGCCCGTCAGGTGCCGGTGCAGCGGCCAGGCGCCGGCTGATCTCGGTGGTGATGGCTTCCGCCGCGACCTCGTCGGCACCCGGCAGGAAGATGACAAATTCCTCCCCGCCGTACCGGCCCACCAAGTCGGTCCTGCGCAACGAACCCTTGCACGCCACGGCAAACGCCCGGATGGCAGCGTCCCCGGCGGCATGCCCGTGGGTATCGTTCACGGACTTGAAATGATCAAGGTCGGCCAGGACAACGGCCGCCGACCTGCCCGCCGTTTGCAGGGCAGCGAGCTCCCGCTCAGCCAATTCCATGAAAGCCTGGCGATTGAACAAGCCCGTCATTCCGTCGCGCGATGCCCGCTCATTGAGCCTCGTGATGAGCTGGTGGCTATTGAGCGCGGTCATGCTGAAGGAAACCAGGACCAGCAGCATGATCAGCAGCAAGCACGTCACCGCCGGGCTGAAATAGGACTGCAGGACCTCGCTGTCCGGCCCTGCCACGGCATAAACCACTATGCGGCAACCGAAGTAGGCCACCAGGACAGCAGCGACAACCAACAGCGGCCGATGAGCTTGCGAGGCCCGCGACTTCAGCAAGGCCAGTTCCCGGGCGGCGAGCGCCATCCCGGTCGCCATCAAAGCGAAGTACACCAACCCGCCCTGCCACGCGCCGTCGGGGTCGGTTTCAATGACTGTCGCCGAAGCCGTTACTGCCGGAGCAGCAAATAGCAGCCATAACGGCGTGCCAAGGTTCCGCAAGGAACGGAACCCCGCCCAGACACCGAAGGCTCCGGCGACCGTAAGAGCGTTGCCCAGGGGGCTGGCTACCCAGCCCCAGTCCGCTTCCTTCAGCCAGTACGCCACGTTGCCCGCAAGCCAGCACCCCAAGGCAGCACACCAATAGGCGCTGTAGAGCGATCGGGTCCTCCGGTAAGAACCCAGGAAAAGAACCCACAGTGTTAACGTCACAACAGCAAGAGCAAGTTTCATGCTCAACAAATCCAACATCGAATCCCCCATTCACCGGCCAGCATAAGGGCCGGCAGGAGAATGGGCGGGACACGACGCGGCGAAGGACCGCAGCTGCAGGGCGGGCTATGCCCCGAAAGAGCTGCTCAGGCCCCGTAGTCCTCGTCCGTGACGTGTTCCAGCCAGGTCACGACCTGGCCGTTCCCGTCGGCCTCCTGCGTCGCGATATGTGCCATGAACCGGTCCGGGGTGGCGCCGTGCCAGTGTTCCTCGCCGGGTTCGATGTAGACAACGTCGCCGGGGCGGATCTCCTGTATCCCGCCGTCCCGCGTAGCCACCAGACCTATTCCGTCGGTGACATACAGGGTTTGTCCCTTGGGGTGGTGGTGCCAGGCAGTCCGTGCACCGGGAGCGAACCGGACGTGTGCGCAGCCGATGGCTGATTGCCCATCCGGGTTCCGGATACCGTCGATCTGCACGGTTCCCGTGAACCATTCCTTCGGGCCGGCTGCTGTCGGGTTGCCGCTTTTCATGTACTTCATGTTTCGCTCCTCAAGAATCAGCGCGTGCCTGCCGTGGCCTTTTCGACGACGTTTTCGGTAGCCGCCCAGGACGCCAGGAGTTTCAAGCCTTCCTCGCTGGCACTTCCTGGCACGGCCGGGTAGACGGTGACGTGGAGGCCGGTATCCTCGTCGAGTTCGAGCTGCTGGTAGGTCAGTTCCAGCGATCCGACCACCGGGTGCTGGAAGGTCTTCATTCCCGAGCGGTGCCGCCGGACATTGTGCGCGGCCCAAAGGGTGCGGAATTCCTCGCTCCGCATGGACAACTCGCCCACGAGTTCGGCGATTGCCTTGTCATGGGGGAAGCGACCCGCGTGGCGGCGCAGGATCTCCACGTTGGTGTTCGCGGCACGGTTCCAATCGGGATAAAAATCCCGTCCGCGGGGATCCAGGAAGATGAACCGGGAGTGGTTCGCGGGGCCGGCCGTGCTCCGGAAGAGGTCGAAGTACATGGCGTAACCCAGAGCATTAGCAGCCACCACGTCCATGCGGTTGTTGGAGATCAGAGCCGGTGCTCCCGTAATGGAATCCAGGAAAAACTGGAGCGCGGGATCGATCGTGCGGGCCGCCTTCTTGACCTTTGTGCGCCCGCCCCGGTTGGCTGTCCGGGCGAGGTCGTAGAGGTGCTCGAGTTCTGCGCGGTCCAGTTGCAGCGCTCCGGCGATGGCGTCCAGGACGCTGTCCGATACGCCGGAGAGGTTTCCCCGCTCCAAGCGGATGTAGTAGTCGATACTGACACCGGCAAGCCGCGCCACTTCATCGCGCCGCAGGCCGGTGACCCGCCGTCGAATGCCGAAAGCTTCGATGCCTGCCTGCTCCGGGGTGATGCGCGCGCGGCGGGACATCAGGAACTCCCGCACTTCCGACCGATTGTCCATGCCCTCCACGTTACGACCCCCGTTGCCCGCGGTGAGAGGTTCTGTTGGAACCCGTATAAACGGTCCCTCCCACCTGTCCGCCAAGCCATGGTCCGATGGATCCCAGTTCACCTGAGAGGCCAATCCATGTCAGCAGATACCCGTACCGCCACGCCCGGCGCACACAAAGAAGGCCCGAACCCCGTGAGCCGTTGGGGCGGTGTCTTCGCAATGTCCTTTGGAGCGTTCGCCGTGGTGGCCTCCGAATTCATGCCCGTGAGTCTCCTGACTCCCATGGCCAATGATCTTCAGGTCTCCGAAGGGTTGGTGGGCCAGGGCATTGCGATCTCCGGGCTGTTCGCCGTCCTCACCAGCCTTTCCGTGTCCGTGGTAACCGGCAGGATGAACCGGCGCACCTTGCTGATCGGGCTGGCCGCGTTGATGGGTGCCTCCGGCGCCCTGATCGCCTTGGCCCCGGGGTACCTGCCATTCATGGTGGGCCGGGCATCCATCGGTGTTGTCATCGGCGGTTTCTGGTCCATGTCCGCTGCCACCGCCATGCGGCTGGTCGCCCCGGCGCAGGTGCCGCGTGCGCTGGCGATCGTCAACGGCGGCAATGCCCTGGCCACAGTTCTGGCTGCGCCGCTTGGCAGTTACCTGGGTTCGTTCATTGGTTGGCGGGGAGCATTTCTCTGCCTGGTGCCGGTCTCGGCGGTTTGTGTGGTGTGGCTCTGGATTTCCTTGCCGTCCCTCGCAGCGCCGCCCAGCGGGAACAAGGCCCGCGACATCCTTACCATCTTCACGGCTTTCAAGGACCGGACTGTCGCATGGGGCATGGCCGCCTGCGGGAGCTTCTTCATGGGCCAGTTCATCCTCTTCACCTACGTGCGGCCCTTCCTGGAAACCGTGACCCACATTGACGGTCCAGTGGTGTCCCTCGTGTTGCTGGTCATGGGCGTATCCGGATTCGTCGGGACCATGCTCATCGGCCGGTTCCTGGGTGCTGGCCTGTACCGGACACTCATGGTGATCCCTGTCGTCATGGCCCTCGTCGCAGTTGCCTTGATCCCGTTCGGTGGCGTGTTCGCCGTCGTCGTTGTTCTGTTGGGTTTCTGGGGGCTGTTGGGAACGTCCGCTCCGGTGGGCTGGTGGAGTTGGGTGGCGCAAGCGATGCCGCGCAACGCCGAACAGGGCGGTGGGCTCATGGTGGCCGTGGTTCAGACATGCATTGCCTTGGGCTCCACAGTTGGCGGAGTGCTGTTCGACTCGCTGGGCTTTGAAAGTACCTTCCTGGCAAGTTCCGTGGTCCTTCTGGTGTCGGCGTTCCTGGCGTTCATGACGAAGCGCGTGTCACGCAGGCGGTAGCCGCGATCTGGCGCCCCGGCCCGCAGCTGTTGTAAATTGAGGGCGAACGTAGGCAGACGCAATCCATCCGGTGGGCCTGCTCGCAGCGGTCAATGCATCGCGAACCCCACCGGGCCTGATGCCGCCGCGCACCCCTGGTATCCCTCGTGCAGCGGCCGGCAGCATATTGCGAAAGGTGCCGCCCATGCGTGCAATTCCCGTTCCCCCTTCCCGCTTGCTCGAGCAGGAACTCATGGCCCGTCTTGCGCGCCTGGACCTGGAAGCCAAGGTCCGGCTGCTGTCGGGCAAGGACCACTGGAGCACCTACGCCGATGAATCGATCGGGCTGCGCTCCCTGGTTCTCTCCGACGGAACCGTGGGAATCCGCGGCGTGCGGTGGACCGAGGCGGACACCTCCATCAATATCCCTTCGGCGACGGCGCTGGCAGCAACGTTCGACGCTCGCGTGGCGGCCGCCATGGGTGGCGTCATCGGCGCGGAAGCCAGGCGCAAGGGCGTGGATGTCGTCCTTGGACCGGTGGTCAATCTTCAGCGCACCCCCTACGGCGGACGCCACTTCGAAGCGTTCAGCGAGGACCCGTACCTCACGGCCATCATGGGGGCGGCCATGGTGCGGGGAATCCAAGCCGAGGGCCCGGCCACCACAGCCAAACACTTCATCGCGAACGAGGCCGAAACGGACAGGCTGAATTCGAACTCGGTGGTCCCTGAGAATGTATTGCGGGAGGCCTACATGGCCCCGTTCGAAGCGATCGTCAAAGCCGGTGGCCTCGGCATCATGTCCTCCTACAATCGGGTCAACGGCACCCCGGCCGTCGAGTCGGACCTCGTGACGGAGATTTTGGAGCGCGAATGGGGATTCGACGGTTTGGTGGTTTCCGACTGGGGAGCCATCCGGACTGTGGAGTCGACAGCGCTGGGTGGTACCGACCTGGCGATGCCCGGCCCCAGGACCATGTGGGCCGCGGGCCTCGTGGATGCAGTCCGCCAAGGACGCGTCCCGGAGGCGGCCGTCGACAACAAGGTGCTCCGGCTGCTGCGGCTGGCGGCCCGGCTCGGAGCCCTCGACGGCATTGAGCCACTGGTGGACCGGGATGCCCTCCCCACGCCGCCGTCCGCGGAATCGTCCGGGATACGCCGGCTTCTGCGGGACACCGGGGCCAAGGGCATGGTGCTGTTGCGCAATGAGGACCGGGCCTTGCCGTTGACGACGGCGGCACGGAAGATCGCCGTCGTCGGTCCTGCCGCTGTGGTGCCGAGAACCAACGGCGGGCGGCAGCGCGGCGGTCATCGCTCCCCCGACCGTGCCGCCCCTGGAGGCGCTGCGCGCGGCCATGCCGGACACCCTGTTCCATTACAGCGAGGGGGTCCGCCCCACCACGCTGGTGAAGACCCTTTCCGCAGCGAACGGCTCCGCGCCGGGAGGCCAGGGCGTGGTCCTCATTGAATTCCTGGACCAGGAAGGCCGCACGCTGGGCAGCGAAACACGCGACCGCTGCGACACTCTGACGTACGGGATGGGCTACCCCGACGGCGTTCCGGAGGACGAGGTCAAGGCCATCCGGGCAAGCACCCTCCTCACCGCCGACACCCCGGGCGATTACTTGTTCTCCGCGGCGGGCGTGGGCCACGCGCTGGTGACCGTGGACGGCGTCGCCCGGTTCGATGGGGAGCTCATCCCCATTAATGCCGATGCCGTGGTGGGCATGTCCCTGCCGCCGCAAGCGCTGATTGACCTCGCCATGGCGCCGGGACAGGTGGTGGGGGTGGTCTTCACCTACACGCCGGCGCAGCGGACCGTGGCCTCCCTCCGCTTGGGCTTTGATTCAGCAGCACCCGACGCCGACCTGCTGATCGCGGAGGCGGTGGAGTCGGCCCGCGATGCGGACTGCGTCATCGTCTTTGCAGGCACCGGTTCGGAAGACGAAGCTGAAGGTTTCGACCGGACCACGCTCGCTCTGCCGGGGCGCCAGGACGAACTGGTGGCAGCGGTGGCGGCCGTGAGCGCGAAGACCATCGTGGTGGTCAATTCCGGAGCGCCCGTTCTCCTGCCCTGGCGTGACCAGGTGGATGCCATCCTCCTGACGTGGTTCGGCGGCCAGGAAATGGGCTGGGCTGTGGCGGACGTTCTGACCGGAGAGGCTGAGCCCGGTGGCAGGCTGCCCGTCACCTTCCCGTCCCGTGAGGAAGGTCTGCCTTCGCCGCAGCCGCAGAATGGCGACGTGGTCTATCGCGAAGGGCTCGCCATCGGCTACCGCGCCGGGGCGGAAACCGCACCTGCTTACGCCTTCGGGCACGGACTGGGCTACGGAAGCTGGAGCCTGTCACAGTTGGAGGCCCGGGCACAGGAGGAGGGTGTGGCTGTGACCGTCCGGCTCAGGAACCATTCCGCCCGGGCGTCCCGCGAAGTGGTTCAGCTCTACCTCTCCCGGGGGCAGAGCCGGGTGGAAAGGCCCGCCCTGTGGTTCGCGGGTGCGGCCGTTTCCGAGCTGCCTGCAGGAGCGGAAGACACGGTTTCCGTGACGATTCCCCGGCGTTTGTTCGAGCACTGGGACACCGCGGCCGGCTCCTGGTCCCTGGAGCCCGGGATCTTCCACCTCCGCGCGGGGACATCCAGTGCGGATTTACCTTTGATGACGGACATCCGGGTGGGCTTGGCCGGGGCGGATGCGTTGCGTTTAGGCTGAACGTGGCACCAACTCCCTACCGAGGATGACGGAGAAAACCATGACTGAAGCAAACACGAGTGCACGCGCAGAACAACTGAAGGCCCTGCATGAAGCGCCGGAAATCCTGAGTGTCGTCAATGTTTGGGATGCGGTCAGTGCCACCACGGTGGCAGCCCTCCCCCAGACAAAAGCCATCGCCACCGCCGGGCACTCCATCGCCGCGGCTTTTGGCTACAAGGACGGAACCATGCCCTTGGACGTGGCGCTCAGCGGAGTGGAGAGGATCGTCAAGGCTGTGGACGTCCCCGTCACTGCAGATCTCGACGACGGATATGAGGATCCTGCCGAAACCATCCGGCGCGCTATTGGCATCGGAGTCGTGGGCGCCAACGTTGAGGACCGCCTGCGGCCGTTCGACGAAGCGGTTGCCCGCGTCAAGGCGATCATCGATGCCGCCAACGCCGAGGGTATTCCGTTCCAGCTGAACGCCCGCACGGACGCGATCGTCCGTGGTGGTGACCGTCCGATCAAGGACAGCATCGAGGACGCCATCGCACGGGGTCGCGCCTTCCTCGACGCCGGTGCAGCGCTGGTTTTCGTGCCGGGCGCGCTGAACCGTGATCTCATCGAACCGCTTGTTGAGGGCCTCGGCCACGGCAAGCTCTCCGTGATCGGCGCTCCCGGAGCGTTGCCTGCTGCCGAGCTCCAGGAACTCGGCGTAGCCCGGGTGTCCTACGGTCCGTTCACCCAGCGGGTGGCCCTCCGCGCTCTTCAGGATCTGGCCTCTGACCTGTACGGCTCCGGCGTCATCCCAACGGACACCCCGGCGCTGAACTAGGCCTAAGCCGTCCCGGCCCGCTCTGAGCGAGCGGGCCGGGACCGGCCTTGGCCAGCGTTCCCGGCACCTCTTTCAGTGCCTGCTGCGTGGTCCTAAAATTACTGTGAAATGCGGGCAACAGAGACCGAGCAGAAGGGGCGCGGTTGCCATGGCCAAAAGTCCATTCCACCACGGTAAACCGGATCAAAACAGTGACGGCAAGGTGCACAGGACCCGCTTCGGCGAGTGGCTGCAGCGCGAGGACTCAGGCGTGGAGGGAACCGGCAGCAGTATTTTCATACGTCGCCACGATGACCACCAGCCACCTGAACGCACGTGCATCCAAGGCCACGAGATAGCGCCGGGGGAAACGCACTGCTCCCAAGGACACCCAGTAGGTTGACGCTCCAGGCCGTAACCGGTTATGAAGTCGACCGAGTATCAAAAGCCGCCGCCGATTCCCGCAGGAGCCGGGCCACCGTGTCCAAGGGAAGGCTTGTCGGCCTTCGCCTGTCGAACCGACGCAGCGCGATGTGCCTCGTCCCCAAACCCGGCACATCAAGGATGTCCACCTGGTCCTGGACCACTCCTGTCAACGCCAGGGTGGGCACGATCGCAACACCTTCCCCGGCCGCCACCAGCGCCAAGGCAGTCAGTGTGTCCTGGTATTGGTGAATCGTCTCGATGTGGGCACCCGTCGAATGGCGCAGGCGGCCAAGCACGGCAATGTTGGCTGCGGACGGCTCTACGCCCAGCCACGGCAGGGGCAGGCGGCTCAGGTCCAGATTGTCCGTGCTGAGCAGTGATCCCGCCGGCACCACCAGCTTCCACGGCTCATCCAGCAGTGGTTCTTCCACCATCCCGGCTGCCAGGGGACGTTGGTCCGAGGTCGTCGAATCCTGCTCAACCACCACGGCATCCAGCTGGCGTTGTCGGAAGAGACGCATAAGCGCCGGGAAGCCGTCCTCCACCAGCTGGATCTGTAGTTGCGGGTACTGGACGCGCCACTCCGGAAGGCGCGGAATGACCACCGTGCGCATGAAGCTGGTGAACCCACCTACCCGCACAACTCCCGCGACTTCCGCTTCTCCCTGCATCCGCGAGCGCGCCACATTCAACGCCCGCTCTATTTCCTCCCCGGCCTCCGCCATGGCCAGTCCGGCCGGTGTCAGCACTGAACCTTTGGGGGTTCGGAGGAGCAGTGCCTGGCCCGCTTCGTTCTCCAATTTGGTGAGTTGCTGGGACACCGCGGACGGCGTGATCCGCAGTTCGTCGGCAGCGGCGAGGACCCCTCCGGTACGGGCGACGGCGAGGAGGACGAGCAGGCGTCGGGGGTCCATTTCCATGTTCAGAGATTCTAAATACGGGCTTCAGAATAATGCAATTGAACTAAAGGCAGCTATCCCTCAAAATTTAGTTCAAGGCCGCTCTTCGCTCTGAAGGGCCGGTCTCTGCATTCGGCAGAAAAACCCCTGAAACCATTCGTCGCCCGGCCACTTCCGGCTGCCTGGACATGAGAGGACCCCCGATGGAACTGCTGTGGGAAATTACCGGTTGGGCCGGTGCGGCGGCGATGCTCTGTGCCTACATGACAGTGTCCATGGGATGGATCAAGCCGGGCAGTACCTTCCAGGCCGTGAACCTGTTTGGCTCCTGCGCGTTCATCATCAACGGCACCCTCCACCAAGCGTGGCCCTCGGTGGTGACCAACGTGGCATGGTTCCTCATCTCAGCGGTGGCGCTGATGCGGATGCGCTCCCGGACGGAGGCTGCAGTTGCCGAGCCCGAACCGATGACCGCCCCGGCCCTCGCCACCATGGACCCAGCCGGCTGGGACACAGGCGGCTGGGACACAGGCGCCCGGGACAGCATCACGGACACAGCCGCGCAGATGGTCATCCCGCGGCCCAGCCAGGCAGTCAACTGCGCGTAATCCGCGTATCCCTTGGCGGCACATCACACAAGGTAACCTCCCGTCGTCGTCGTAAGCGGCAACGCTTAGGGTGGGCACTAAGCGCCGACCGACAGAGAAGGAAGCCATGCCCACCCCAGACCGTCCGCTGCGCAAGCTTGGATTCCTCACCATCGGCCTGTTCGATCCCGCGGATCCGGCTGCGGGGCACCGCTCCACCCTGGAGATCATCGAACTCGGCGAGCGCTTGGGATTCGACAGTGCCTGGTTGCGCCACCGGCACCTGCAGTACGGAATTTCGTCGCCGGTTGCGGTGATGGCAGCGGCCAGCCAACGGACCTCGAAGATCGAGCTGGGCACCGCGGTGACCCCGCTGGGTTGGGAGAATCCGCTTCGCCTGGCGGAGGACCTGGCCACAGTGGACCTACTCAGCGGAGGCCGCATCAATCCGGGGGTCAGCGTCGGCGTACCGATGCACTACGACACCGTCAAGCACGAGCTCTACCCGGATTCCGCGGACACCGAAGATTTCAGCTACGCCCGCGTGGACCGTTTTGCCCGGCTGGTCGCCGGCGGGAAGGTGCGGGAGTTTTCCGGCAAGCAGGGCGTGGTGGAGGAGTTCTCAAACCGCGTGGAACCCCATTCCGCCGGGCTGCGTGAACGGATTTGGTATGGAGCAGCGAGCCTGAAGTCGGCAACGTGGGCCGGGGAGAACGGCTTCAACCTGCTTACCAGCAGCGTGGTGTTCCCGGGCCCGGATGAAGAGCCGGATTTTGCTGCAGTGCAGCAACGGCAGATTCGCGCTTTCCGTGGCGCGGCTGAGGCAAGCGGCAGCAGCACCGCCCGCGTCTCGCAAGGACTGGTAGTGATCCCCACGGACTCGGCTTCCAGTGCCCAGCGGGAGAAGTACCAGCGCTATGTCGATGAGCGGACTCCGCGCACCAGCGCGCCCCAAGGCCCGCAGCGCATGATGTTCGCGCGGGACCTCATCGGCAGCAGCGATCAGATTGCCGAACAGTTGTACGCGCACCAGGGCTTCCAGGAAGTGGACGAGGTAGCGTTCGCGTTGCCGTTCAGCTTTGAGCACGAGGACTACGTGCAGATCCTCACCGACATCGCGGGCACGTTGGGGCCGGCGCTGGGGTGGGCGCCGACGGAATAGCCTCAGTCCACGAATTCGGACTGGGTCTCGATGAAGTCCCAGTCGGCCGTGGTCAGCACACCGCTGACTTTGTCCGGATGGGGACCGCCGGCCTCGGCGATATGTTGCAGGACCTGCAGAGGGAGTTCTTCCACGCGCAGGTTCTCGCGCAGCCATTCCTTGCTGTCCATGTGCAGATCAAGCCACCACATGTAGATTTCCACCGCGGGACCACCTTCCGTCGGTTTAACGGTAGGCCTGGTCGGTTGCCGCTTCAAGGCCTGAAACCCCTTGCGGGGTGGCCGTCGTAGGGCCAATCTGTACGTAGGAACCACAAGGGACCCGCGATGGACTGTGACATCGAGCTGGAAATCGACGCTGGCTCTGCACGCGGTGAATATACGGTGCACGTGGTCCGTGCGCCGGCGGGAGGGCATGCGTCCGGAGCCTTCACCTTGGATGTAGATGGCATCCAGGACCGGCTTCCGCAGCTTGAGGCCACCGTCCTGGCTTCCGCGGTCGCCGCCCGGCGGACGTTGCCTATCGCCGAGGTTGCGGTTCGGGAAGTGGGGCAGGAACTCTTTCAAGCCCTCTTTACCCGTGAGGTGTACGGCACTTACCGGGCAAGCCTTGGGGCAACACAGCATTCGGGCCAGCAACTTCGCGTGGTGCTTCGGCTCGCGGCTCCGGAGTTGGCCATGATGCCGTGGGAGACCCTCTTTGACCCCGGGACAGAGACCTACCTTTGCCAGACAGAGCCGCTCATCCGGCACATCCCGGCCCCCGATTACAACCAGAACCCGCTGGACGTCGCACCTCCGCTGAGGATTCTGGGCATCGTCGCATCGCCGCGCGACCTGCCTGCCCTTGACGTCGAGACGGAGAAGGACCACTTGGGCCGGGCTTTGGCCGGCCCCATGAGCGAGGGCCGCGTGGAACTGGTGTGGTCCAAAACCGGGACCTGGGATGACGTCCAGTCGATGCTCCTCGCCGGCCCATGGCATGTGGTCCATTTTGTCGGGCATGGCGACTACGACCCCCGCACGGACGAGGGCCGGATCGCCCTGGTGGGCCAGGACGGACGTGCAGCCATGGTCCGCGCCGTCCGCTTGATGGCCCTGCTCAGCGTGGCCTCCCCCAGGCCACGGCTGGTGGTGCTCAATTCGTGTTCTTCCGGTGAGATGGGCCAGACCGACCTCTTCTCCGGGACGGCTGCCGCGCTGGTCAGGAGCGGAATAGGCGCTGTGGCGGCCATGCAGTTCGCCATCAGCGACGCCGCCGCGATCGCCTTCGCCCACGGCTTCTACGCCGCAATAGCCAACGGCCGCACGGTGGACGAAGCCGCCCGCGTTGGCCGCATCTCGGTCATGGCCAGCCCCGACGGCACGTTGGAATGGGTCACGCCGGCCCTCTACGTCCGGGGCGGCTCCACGCAACTCTTCACGCTGACCGGGCCGCCGCGCGCACCGGCTTACAGTGAAAGCACGACGGCGGCCGCCGCGTCGGGTGGTCAGGCTGCGGTGCCGCCCCCTGCTGTTGCGAACACCGAACAAGCCCACACCGATCAGGCGATGAAGCGGGCCCAGCTGAGGGCGTTGTACGTGCAGGCAACCGCGGAATTGCGTGCCCGGCGATTCGAGCAGGCCGTCGAGTTGTTTGAGGACCTGCTCACTCTGGAACCCGGTTACAGGGACGCGGCAACGCAAAGGGATGCCGCCCGCAGACGGCTGGAGCTGGCACGTATCTACCGCGAGGCGCTCCAGGCGGAGGAATCCGGCGATTGGTTGGCCGCTGCGGACGGCTTCGCCTTGGTCCTGGACGACCCCGAGTATCCCCAGGCGGCAGCGCGCAAACAGGACTGCGAGCGAAAGCAACGCGTCTCCGACTTAGAGGGGGAACTGCGGTACCACTCCTCCCAGGGCTCCTGGCAGGCAGTGCTCGACGTTTCCAGTGAATTGGCTTCAGTGGACCCCTCGGCGGCGGATCCCGGCGGGCTCGCCACGGCAGCGCGTGCCGAAATCGAGAAGGCCAAGCCAAAGCAAACCCCTTCCGCGGAGGAGTCCCAAACTGATATGGCGGGCACCCGGGGTTCGTACACCACCGTGTATCAGCCCCCGCCCCAACCGCGCGCTGCGCCGCTGACCGGTGTGCCGGCGTCGAATATTGCAGCTGCCCAAGCCGGGCAAAGCCCGGTGGCATCACAGCCGGGCGCGTCCGCGCCATTGAATGCGGTTCCCCTTGCCTGGGGCGGTGCCGTCCTGGCGGTGGCCGGCGGGCTTGGGGTGTGCTTTGCCGTCTACTTCCTGTGGTTCGATGACAACTATTGGTACGAGAGCGGCGGCGACGCATCCCTGAGGATCCTCTACGGTTTGGTGGCTCCCCTGGGATACCTGCTGCTGGCCGTCGCCGGCCTTCCGGATCGGACCATCATCGGACGCCTGGTGATGGCCGGAGTTGTTGTCTCAGGTGCGGTCTTTGGACTTTCGGGACTGAATTACAGCGTGGAACTGACAGCTGTGGTGTTCAGCTTCGTGCATGCAGGTTTTGGGTTGTGCGCGGGCATCCTGGCCATGCGTTCCAGGCAATCCAGGCTTATGGGCTGGCTGCTGCTCTGGCCCACACTGTCCGTGCCGCTGGTCTGGGTCCAGGACAAGGGAGTGTTCCTTGAATCCTGGTACCGGACACACGCCTACTTTGCCTTGATACAGCTTTTTGTGGTTTGCGCGGCCGGCATGGCTTTCCTGGTGGCCTCCCGCCGCCTGCGTGCGCGGTCAACGGAAAGGATTGGAAAATGACGCACCTGGTGGAGTTCGCAACGGATGACGGCGGCACGGTGATCGTGGAGGTGGCGAGCACTGCCGGCAGCCTGGTGACACGGGGTGGTGAGCACACGGCTGATCACTCGGGGGTCTTCGCGCGTGCCCAGCAGACGTTCCAACGGGCCCTCGAGCATGTCCGTCCCGCGGTCCAAGGCGTCATTGACGAGTTGCTCAGCCTGGAAAACCGCCCCGACGAGCTGAGTGTGGAGTTCGGGATAGACCTTCATGCGGAGGCGGGCGCCTTTATCGCATCGGCCAGCACGGCATCCAACTTCAAGGTGCGGCTGACGTGGAACAAGCCTGTTCAACAGCACGGCGCGGCGCAACAATAAGGGTATGGCTGAGGAAAATTTCAGCGGGCCCATTCCCCTCGTGGTGGGCGTCCTTCCCGACCAGCACGTGGAGGTGCTGCAAACGGCCCGGAACCTGGCCGAGCAGCTCGGCGTGCCGCTGGTGTGCGCCTACGTGGACGAGGCCAGCTACCTCGTTGAGTGGGATCCCTCCCGCGAAACCCACAGGATGTCGCTGCACCCGGAAAAGGACGACGCCGAGGTGGACGCGGTCCGGGGGGATCTCGGCAAGATGATCGGGGAAGCCATGGATGGCGGCAGCGCCGACTGGACCCTGCGGCTGCTGGCCGGAGATCCCGCCCGGGCCCTGGGGCGGCTGGCCGCGGACATCAACGCGTCCATGATCATTGTGGGCTCGCCGGAACCTGGTTTGGGGCACCGGATTTCCGAGGCCCTCAACGGTTCCGTGGCTGCCTGGCTCAGCCATCACCAGCGCCGGCCGGTGCTGATTGTGCCCCAGAAAAAGCGCCATGACGGGGACCGGAGAAACTAAAGCGAAAGTACTTATTCGAGGTGGTGGCATTGGGGTCCCATGGCACGTAGAGTGATGAGTGCAGGAAGCGAAAGCGCCTGCTCAAAGACCGCTCCGGAGTGCGTATCCCCCAATAACGCACTCCGGAGCTCTTTGCTTTAACGGCAGCGCGATGCGGCCACTACCTCCTTAAAGCACAACGGCCCCGGCATGCCTTTTGACAGGCATGCCGGGGCCGATCCGGTTTCACATTGGCTCGTGACGGTAGAAGCTCACGACGCCGGAACCCACCGTGGGTGCCGGCGGTTCACCTCACGAAGGTGTACAGCAGGGCCGCCATTCCGAAGCCCACAATGGACAGCACGGTTTCCAGCACGGTCCAGGTCTTCAGGGTGTCCTTGACGGACATGTTGAAGTACTTGGAGATGATCCAGAATCCGCCGTCGTTGACGTGGCTGGCGATGATGGAGCCGGAGGAAATGGCCACCACGATCAGGGCGAGCTGCGGCTGGGAGTACCCGGTGGCCAGGCTCGGTGCCAGGATGCCGCCGGTGGTCACGATTGCCACGGTGGCCGAGCCTTGGGCGATGCGCATGCCCGCACTGATGACGAACGCGGACAGGATGATCGGCAGGCCGGCCTGGGACAGCGAGTCCGCAACAGCCTTACCAACACCCGTGGCGGACAGGACTGCTCCGAAGAAGGCACCGGCACCGACCACGAGGAGAATCATGCCTACGGGCCGCAGCGAAGATCCCGTGATTTCGCTGAGCTCGGCGGAGGTCATGCCGCGGCGGATGCCCAGCAGCCACATGGCCAGCAGCACGGCCACGGTCAATGCGATGGCCGGGTTGCCGAAGAACTGGAGGACGTCCCGGAAAGCGCCGGGAGGAGCGAAGATGTTGCCGAACGTGCCGCCAAGGATGAGGATCATGGGCAGGCCGATGGCCAGCAGCACCAGGCCGATGGACGGTTCGTGGCCCCGGGCTCCCTCGGCCTCGGGAACGATCCGGTCTTCCGGAACGGACACCATCACGCGCTTGCCGATGTACGTACCCCACAGGATGCCGGAAGCGAACCAGGCGGGGATGCCGCAGATGAGGCCCATCAGGATGATCCAGCCAAGGTCAACGTGGAACAGGCCGGCAGCGGCAACAGGGCCGGGGTGCGGAGGCAGGAAGGCGTGGGTTACGGACAGGCCTGCCAGCAGCGGCAGTGCGTACAGTGCCAGGGACTTGCCGCCGCGGATGGCGGCAACATAGACCAGCGGCGCCAGGACGAAGATGCCGATATCGAAGAACACCGGAATACCCAGTACGAAGCCGGTGATGCCCATGGCAAGCGGGGTGCCCTTTTCACCGAAGATCTTCACGAGCCTGCCGAGCAGCACTTCCGCGCCGCCGGACCGTTCCAGGATGGCGCCCAGCACGGTACCGAGGCCGATGATCACGGTGATGTGGCCGAGGATGCCGGCGAAGCCCTTTTCGATGAGGGCGTCGCTGCTCTTGGTGGCCGAACCCACCAGGGCTTCCACGGAAATCCCGCCGACCAGGGCCACGATCACACCCGTCCCCACCAGGGCGATGAACGGTTCGAGCTTGACCTTGATGATCAGGAACAGCAGCAACGCGATGCCCGCGCCTGCCAGGAGGAGCAGGCCGGCGGTGTCGTGCCGCAGCCATTCAAGAAATTCATTCATGGGCGTTTCTTTCTGGGTGAGTCCTACTTGAGGGTGCTGGTGAAGGCTGCGGCACGTGCCGCGATGTCTGCCCAATCGCCGGCAGCGACTGCTGCGGGCGGGACCACGCTGGTGCCACAGCAGACTGCGGCAGCACCGGCGTCGAGATAGCTCTTGGCGTTGGAGGCGTCGATGCCTCCCGAAGGCAGCAAACGGATGCCCGGGTACGGGCCCTGCAGGTCCTTCAGATACGCCGGACCGAGCTGGCGGGCGGGGAAGATCTTGACGGCGGCCGAACCCAGGTCCAGGGCCTGCGCCACCTCTGTGGGGGTCATGGCGCCGAGGCTGAAGGGGATTCCCGCAGCCGCAGCGACGGCGGCGACCTCCGGCCTGAGCCCGGGCGTCACCAGGAACTTCGCCCCGGCGTCGATCGCTGCGCGGGCTTGGTCACCGGTCATGACGGTGCCGATTCCGACGGCGGCACCGTGGTCCGCTGCCGTCTCGGCCGCACGCTTGACGTGCTTGAGCGCA
Organism: Paenarthrobacter sp. C1; assembly: GCF_049315185.1. Classification (NCBI taxonomy): domain Bacteria; kingdom Bacillati; phylum Actinomycetota; class Actinomycetes; order Micrococcales; family Micrococcaceae; genus Paenarthrobacter; species Paenarthrobacter sp. C1. The sequence continues at coordinate 4,574,574 of NZ_CP186052.1, forward strand.
TCGGGCGTGGTGAACGTCAGCTCGACGCTGCGGATGCCGCTGCTGGCCAAGGCACGGCAGAGGTCGGCCGCGTCCGTAATGGAGGGCGCCCGGACCACAGCGAGCGTGCGGTCCGTTTCGAGCTGCTGGAGGAATTCTTCGGGGGTCATGAGGTGCTGCTTCCTACTCGGGTGAGGCCGTCGCTGTGTCTGCGGAGGGCGCGGCCGGCGCGTGCGCCGGTGGGTTTGCCGCCGTCGATCGCTGCCGTGCCGTTGACGAACACGTAGTGGATGCCGTCGGCGGCCTGGCGGGGATTCTCGAACGTGGCGGTATCGCGGATGGTTGCGGGGTCGAAAAGCACGACGTCGGCTGCGTAACCTTCGCGGACCAGTCCCCTGCCGCTGAGCTTGAGGCGGGCGGCGGGCCGGCCCGTGAGGTGGTGGACTGTTTCTTCGAGGCTGAGCAGGCCGAGGTCGCGGGAGTAATGGCCGAGGTAGCGCGGGAACGTGCCCCAGGCCCGGGGGTGTGGTTTGGCGCCGACCAGGAGTCCGTCACTGCCGCCGGTGTGCGTGCGGTGCTTCATGATGGCCTGGACGTTTTCCTCGTGACCGACGTGTTGAAGGATGCCGGTGCCGAGGCGGTCTTCGGTGAGGATGCGCACGAACACCTCGAAGGGATCCTGCCGGGCTTCGGCCGCGATGTCCTTGATGGTCTTTCCCACGAGTTCTGCGAGCGCCGGGTTCTGCACTCCGCTGATTTCCAGGGTGTCCCACTCGGCAACGACGCCGTGGCACCCGTCGGAGCCGTAGATCTCCACGGCTTCGCGGATGCGCGCGCGGGTGTCCGGGTCCGCCAGCCGGGCCAGGGTGGCCTCGGTGCCGCCGGATGAGGCCCAACTCGGCAGGATCGCGGAGAGCGTGGTGGCGCCGGGGAGGTAGGGGTAGGTGTCCAGGGTGATGTCCACGCCTTGGTCCAGGGCTTGGTCGATCAAGTCCAGGAGTTCCCCGGCGCGGCCCTTGTTTTCGGCGAAGTTCATGGTGGCGTGGGAAAGGTGGAGGGCGCAGCCGGTATCGCGGCTGAGGGAGATCATCTCGGCGTAGGCTCCCAGGGCGCCCTTGCCGTAGGAGCGGTGGTGCGGTGCGTAGAAGCCGCCCAGCTCACCCACCGTGCGGAGGAGCCCGGCAAGTTCCTCGGTCTGCGCGTACATACCGGGCGTGTAGGTCAGCCCGGAGCTCATGCCGACGGCGCCTTCTTCCATCGCCGCGCGGATGACGTCCTGCATGTGCTGCTGTTGCCCGGGCGTGGGGTCTCCTTCAGCGAAACCCATCACCATGGCCCGGACGGTCCCTTGGGGTACCAGGTAGGCGGCGTTGGTGGCGATGCGACCGCCCTCTTCTACGCTGTCGAGGCGGTCGAGGTACTCGCCCACGGTCCGCCAGTTCCAGTCGAAGCCGGCCGGGTTGTCGTTCCAGCCCGCGATTTTCTCCCGGACACCGGCCAGTGTGGCGTCGTCCACGGGCGCATAGGACAGTCCGTCCTGGCCCAACAGTTCCGTGGTGACGCCTTGGCTGAGCTTGGCGTAGTGGTCCCGGTTGACCAACAACTGGAGGTCGGAATGCGCGTGCATGTCGATGAAACCGGGACTCAGGACCAGGCCGGTGGCATCGATGACACGCTCGGCGCCCGTGTCCGCTGGGGTGAGGCTACCGGCGTCGACGACGGCGGCAATCACCGCGCCGTCCAGCAGGACGTCCGCTTGGCGGCGGTCCGCTCCGGTTCCGTCCACCAGGGTGGCATTGCTGATGAGGGTCTTCATGGTGGGTCCTAGAAGAAGGTGTGGATGAGGTCGACGACGGTCTGGTCGCCGCCCGGCGTGGAATCCGCGAGCACCGGGATGACGGTCCATTTGTCGAAGGCGGTGCACGGATGGGACAGGCCCAGCCGGACGACGTCGCCGGGGCGGACGGTGGTGGTGTCGGGGTTGAAGGTCAGGAAGCTGTGCTGGTCGTTGACCGAGGTGATTTCAGCTCCGACCAGGGGCTCCATGGCTCCGCCGAGGGTTGAGCCGATGAACTGCGGCTCGGGCAGGCCTTCGTCGAACGGAAGGTCCCGCTTGCCGGCGTCGAGGAGTGCAAGGCCCGGTTCCGGTTGCGACACAACCCGTGCCCAGCCGTACATTCCGGGGCTGAAGGGTTGGTTGCCCGCCCGGGAGAACGGCGAGATTCCGCGGTAGAAACCGTCGTCGTGGATGATGTAGGCGCCGCTGCGGATCATGAGATCCACTTTCAAGGAATGAGACACAGTCGGGGCCGCCTCCGCTGTGGTGCTGAGGCAGGGGGACAGCACAGTGACGACGTCGTCGAAGTACGCGCTGCCACCGGCCGTGATGATGACGGAGCCGGAACCGTACAACCCGGCGGCGAGCAGCTCCTCGTGAAGCAGCCGCATCTTGGCGAGGTACCCGCGGACGGCGGCCAGTCCGGCGTCGTCCGCTGTGTGCGCGAGCGAGCCTTCGTACCCGGCGACGCCCACAAGGCGAAGGTGCTCCGCGGCATCAACGGCCCGGGCAACCTCAAGCGCGGCATCCACACCGCGGGCTCCGGTCCGCCCACCGTGTGCGCCCAGCTCAACCAGGACATCCAGAACAGAGTCGGTGCCGGCCAAGGTGCGTTCGATCAGCGCGACCGTGTCCACTGAATCAACCCAGGACAGGATGGTGGAGTCCTGCTCCGCCACCCACTGGATGGCGTGGGGATCCGTGAGGCTGTTGGCGAGCTGCAGGTTGCGGACGCCGAACCCGCGGGCCACCCGCAGCTGCGCGAAGTTAGCCAGCGTGATGCCCCAGGCTCCCCGGTTGAGCTGCTCGGTCCAGAGCTGCGGGGACATGGTGGTTTTGCCGTGGGGAGCGAGCAACACGCCCTTGTCTGCGCACCACTTCGCCAGGTGGTCGGCGTTGCCCTGGAGTGCCTGGGCGTCGAGGGTGAGCAGCGGGGTCTGCAGCGCGGCCAGAGTTGGCTTGGCCGCAAGGAACTCAGCGTGCGTGATCCCGTTGGCGGCGGCGGGGATGGCCTTGTGGCGCCAGTCGAGCCGGCGCTCGGCCAAGGATGCCACGGCGGTTGCCGAGATGGCTTCGGAAGTGTCCACGCGTTGATTCCCTTCGCGGTGCTGCGGCGTTGAAGCTGCGTTTTGGGTTGATTCTCTTGCGTTGCGTATTTTGCAACGCTGGTTGCAAACCTGCTGGTGATATGTCTAACATGGTGGCGGATAGAGAGTCAAGGCCGCTGCGAAGCGCGCGAACCTATGGGAGAACGAGTGCTTTCAGCTGTATGTGTCGGCGAAACCATGGCCATGCTTACCCCTGTCCAAGCCGTCCCCCTGCACCTGGCAACGGAGCTGCACTGCGGGATCGGCGGCGCCGAATCCAACGTCGCCATGGGCCTGGCAGCCATGGGACTGGACACCCACTGGGTCAGCCGGGTGGGTCACGACGGCTTCGGCACCCGAATCCTCCACGATCTCCGCGACCACGGAGTGGGCGTCTCAGGCGTCGAAGTCGACTCCCAGCGTCCCACCGGCCTTTACGTGAAGGTCCCGGCCCAGGATTCAGACCCCGACGGCGGCAGCTCAGTCCTCTACTACCGGCAAGGATCCGCGGCATCGGCCATGGGACGGGACACACTCGCCAATCCCGCGGTGTCCTCCCTGCTGGAAAACGCTGCCTTGATCCACTTGAGCGGAATCACTGCCGCCCTCTCCCCCGAGTGCCTATCCCTCCTCGAAGCGATCCTCACCGCACCCCGGAACGGCCGGACCATCAGCTTCGACGTCAACTGGCGCGAAGCCTTGTGGGCAGGCCAGGACCGTTCCGTCCTGCAGCGGCTGGCGAACCTCGCCGACGTCGTGCTTGTCGGAAAAGACGAAGCCGAACACGCTTTCGGAACCACTGATGAAGCCGAACTCCGCCGCCTGATGCCCGACCCCAAGGTCCTGGTCATCAAGAACGAGGCCATCAGCGCCATCTCTTTGGACCGGAGCGGCACCCGGGAAGAGGTGCCCGCACTGTCGGTCGCCGTCGTCGAACCTGTTGGCGCCGGTGACTCGTTCGCCGCCGGGTACCTCAGCGGCATGTTGTTCGGACTCGGCCAGAAAGAGAGCCTCCGCCGGGGCCATGTCGCCGCTGCCTGCACGCTGACGGTCCACGGCGACCGGGGTCCGCTGCCGTCCGCGGAGGACCTCGCGGCCATCCTCGATTCTTCGGATGGGGCTTGGGCTGCTATCCATGTTGAAGACGGACAATTCAACACCGGAACCGGAGCGTGACACCTTGAGCCAAAGCCTCATGCGGGCCATCGACCTGCTCGGCCAACTCGCCGCGAAGCCAGCCACCCTGGATGAACTCTCATCCAAGGCATCCGTACACAAGACCACCGTGATGCGGCTCCTGCACGCCCTCGAAGAAAAACGGCTGGTAGTGCGGGACGAGGACCAACGGTTCATGCTCGGCTCCAAGCTGTTCGAACTGTCCTCGCTGGCGCTGGAACAGCGGGACATCCGCAAAGTGGCCCACCCCCATCTGGCCGAACTCAACGGCAAGACCGGGCACACCGTGCACCTTGCCGCCTTCGAAGGAAGCGAGGTGGTGTACATCGACAAGTTCGAGTCCCACCACCCCGTCCGCATGTACTCGCGCATCGGCCTGACTGCATCGCTGCACTCGGCCGCTGTGTCCAAAGTCCTCCTCGCCGACATGCCGCGCAGCCGGCAGGAAAAGATCGCGGCGGGGCTGGACTACGTGAAAGTTACCGAGAACACCCTGACCTCGCCGGAGGCCTTGTTGGCCGAACTCGAGCAGGTCAAGGAACAGGGCTGGGCACACGACAACGCCGAGCACGAAGCGTTCGTGCACTGCATCGCGGCCCCCATCCGCGACGCCAGCGGCGCCGTTGTTGCCGCAGCCTCTTGTTCGGTACCGGTAGTGATGCTCAGCTATGAAGGCTTGCTTGAGCTGCTGCCCGACCTCAAAGCCAGCACCGAGGCCATCTCCAACGACCTCGGCTGGATCAGCCACGAAAGGAACCCAGCATGAGTGAAAAGACCGTAGTACTGACCGAAAACGCCCCCGCCCCGGCGCACGTATTCTCCCAGGGCATCAAGAAGGGCGGCATGTTCCAGGTTTCGGGCCAAGGCCCTATGGACCCCGCCACCAACCAGTACATCGGCGAGGGCGACGTCCGCGTCCAGACCCGCCGCACCCTGGAGAACGTCAAGGCCATCCTGGAAGCCGGCGGTTCCTCCGTCGAAGACGTCCTCATGTTCCGCGTCTACCTCACCACCCGCGACGACTTCGCCGCCATGAACGAGGTCTACGGCGAGTTCATCCGCGAGAACGTCCCCAGCGGCCAGCTGCCCAGCCGCACCACCGTGTTCGTGGACCTGCCGCACGAGGTCATGCTGGTGGAGATCGACGCCCTGGCAGTCACCGCGTAACGCTCGCGCACATCCCTCAAGCTTGAGGCCAACGCTCCCGCACATCCCTCAAGCTTGAGGCCAACGCTCGCGCACAGGGATAAAGCCCGACGGCGGCACTCACTTGGGTGCCGCCGTCGGGCTTTAAGAGTTTGGCGCCTTAGAAGGCGGTCACCCGTGCGGGTGCCTCCACCTTCTGGAAGCGGAGCTTCCACGGGGTGAGCGCGGATTCGAGTTGTTCGCGAAGGTCCATCTTGGATGCGCCTTCCACCCGCTCTTCAAAATGGATGGGAACCTCCATGATCTCCAGGCCGTGCCGGGCTGCCCGGTAGTTCATCTCCACCTGGAATGAATATCCGTCGCTTTGGATGGACGCCACATCGATCTGTTGCAACGCAGAAGCTGTCCACGCCTTGTATCCCGCCGTCGCATCCTTGACCTTCAACCCCAGGATTGCGCCGACATAGAAGTTGGCCCACGCCGAAAGGGCCTTGCGGTGCCAGGGCCATTCGGCCGCAGTGGAGCCGCCAGTGACGTAGCGCGAACCAATCACGAGCGCCGCCCCGGAATCCTGGATCCGTTCAAGCATGGTGTGGATTGCAGCTACAGGGTGGGACAGATCTGCGTCCATTTGGATGATGATCTCCGAGTTCCCGGCCAGCGCCTCGGTCATTCCCGCCACATAGGCCCGGCCCAGTCCATCCTTTTCCTTCCGGTGCAGGACGGACACTGTTCCCCGGGATCCCGCCGACAATTCATCAGCCACCATCCCGGTCCCGTCAGGTGAGCTGTCATCAACAACCAGCACGTGCAGATTCGGAATACTGAGTGCCTGGAGCTGGGCGACAAGAACCGGCAGGTTCTCGCGCTCATTGTAGGTAGGCACAACGACGGTAATTTTCGGAAAAACAGCAGTCAAAACGAGGGTCCCCAATTCGGTGTTCGATAATTGCCGGGGCTCAATGCTGCTATGCGCGGCCCCGGGCACCGCCAGTCTATTGAGCCAAGCTGAAGAATCGTGGAAAGCTGTACCTCCATGACCCGCTTTGAACTTGAAACGCCCCCGACACGCCGGAAACGACGGCGTGTCCCGGCACTCCCGGCTTGAAAGAGGGTCAGGAAGAGACGCGGCGCCCAACGACCGAGGCAGGGACGGCCGGAATTCGCTGCCGTTTGGCGTAGACCCTCGCCCGCTGGCTGGAAAGTGCCAGGAGAACCAGGATGTCGGTGGCCAGGCCTGAGAGTCCGGCTTCGAGGGTGATGTTGGTGCTTCCGGTGAAGTAGTCAATGGCCTGGACAACCACCGATATGGAACTGAGGCCCATTGCGATCACCCGGGCTCCGTTGCTGCCCAGGAAAATCCGCCAGGCAAGGAAAATCTCACCCAGGCCGAACAACAGCACCGCGATGGCAACGAAGGTGACCACCGCCGTCGTGGTTTGCGGGTCAAGGGGGTCGCCGTCGGCGGTGAGGTCCGTGAAGACCTCGGACGAAGTCAGCAGCGTCAGGGCGAGGACGAAGGCCGCGATGGACCTGGCCACCACCAACGCGGCACCCATCATGGTGGGGGCCGGCCGCCTGTCACGGCTGTCAGTGGGACGGGAAGGCTGGCCGGCCGGGACAGTCACGGACCGCGCGTCGATAATGGGCAGGTCGCCGTCAGTGGAGATTGAATCACCGCCGCCGTTCCGCGAGTGGTAGCCGGTGGAGAAGTCTTTGATGACGTGAACGGCCACCGCGGGCTCTGCGTCGGAAACTGTCCGCACGATGTGGTCACGCTCAACGTCCGTGTTCTGCTCGATCTTGTGCGTGATCTGGAGGGTGAACAGCGAGAAACCGACGCTGCGGTCGTAGGTTCCGGCGGCAAGCCAGTCCACCTTGTGACCGCCCGGCAGGAGCCAGCCATCGGGGCAGCGCCAGAACCGGACGTGGTGGCGTTTGCCGGGGTTGTTGTCCACTTCCTGCTGGTAAGCGAAATCCTGTTGCCGGTCGAACAGGTAGAGCGGGCTGACCGGCGCCTCGGAATAGCTTTGCCTGAAAATGGTGGAGCTAATGATGCGGCGGCTGCTGCCGAAGGTGACGTCGTCCGCCTGCGTCCAGCCGGCAGCGCGCATGATGGCGTGGATTTGCGGCTCGTGGCCGAGCAACGCGACGTTCACGGGATCGCCCAGGAGTCCGTCACTGGTCCGGGCGCGCCCGATGAAGTAGCCAGGGACGTAAATAGTGGTCAGGATGCGGTGCAGGCGGGGCAGGAGCAGATAAGCAAGAAATGCCCAGAAGAAGAAGTAGAACCACACCTGGCCCCAACCCAGATGGAAGCTCTCCCCCACCAGCAGAAACGCCAGCCACACCGCAGCCGCCCCGCCCAGGATGAAGAACGCATGGTCCAGCCGGCTGTCAGTCACGTCCCTGCTCGGCGCCTTGTACACAGAGAGCCCCCTTTGCTTGCTTCAAGCTTCGGGCCTCGCGCGGGGGATGTACAGATACCGTTCAGGTTCAGTCGGGGCTGCTGACCTTGAGTTGCCCGTGGTCAACGAGCCAGCGCAGGGACTCGTGCACGGCCTGTTCGGGCTCGTAGCGCGGTGCGTAGCCCAGGAGGGATTTGGCTTTTTCGATGGTGAGGCAATGGTTGCGGGACAAGTGGGCCCAGCTAGTGTCGGCGTGTTCGGGTGTGCTGGTCCGGCGGAATTCGTCCCATCCGACCGTCTCAAGATGCGGCTCCTGGCCGAACCAGGACGCCGCAATCCTGGCGTAGCCGCGAACGCTCAGGGCCGTGGGAGCGACGATGTTGAAGTCTTCGCCGGCCGCCGCATCACGGCGGTCGATGGCCTTCTCAAAGGCCTGCGCGAGGTCGTCGGCATGGACGTGATGCATCATTTCCGCACCGCTTCCCGGCATGAGCACTGTCTGCCCGCCGGAGATCTTCTGCCACACCGTGGGATCGAAATTCCCAAGCGGCCCCACCGGATGCCAGCCCGGCCCCACGATATGCCCGGGATGCAGCGACGTCGTGACCAGGCCGCCGGACGCCGTCTCCTCCTTCAGCATGCGGGCGATGTCGCGCTTCTGGATGCCGTACTCATCAGTCGGTTCGAGGGCGGAATCCAAGCCCTCCGCCAACGGCAACTTCAAGCTCTCGCCGTACCGCCAGATGGATCCACAGTGCAGGAGATGTCCCACCTCGCCACGGAGACGGTTCACCAGCGCGGTGGCTGAGTCGAGCGTGAAGCAGACAAGGTCAACCACGACGTCGGCACCCAGCTCCGCGACCCTGTCACCGAAGGTGCCGGCACGGTCCTCCTGCTCACGGTCCGCAGCGACCTGGCGGACCTGCTGCCATTCGGGTGAATCCGTGTAGGGCGTGCTGGTTCCGCGGCTGATGTTGACCACCTCATGCCCCGCACGGACGAGCCTGGGAACGAGGAAGGAGCCGATGTGGCCGCTGCCTCCGATGACAACTGTCTTCATGGTGTCCACTTCGCCTTTGCTCCGGGGCCGGGAGTTCCAGCGTAGTCCGGCTTCGTGGTTTACAGCAGCGCGATGGCGTTCGCCGGCGAACCCGTGCCTCCCACGATGTTGAGCGGCTTGATGCTGACAAAGGCGTCCCAGTTTCCGGTGGACCTCATGTGCCGGGCCAATGGACCCAGTCGCCAAAGCTCACCGAGGGGCATGCCGAGTTTGGCGAGGAGTTGCTGGTGCATCATGCCGTTGTCATTCGGCGCCGCCTCCAGGAACGGGCTGCCTGCCACGGCCGGGAGGCATTCGAAGGCGAAGTTGTCGGCGGCCAGCAGCGCAATTTGGTTGTCCCACGCCCAGGCGACGAACTCCTGGGATTGTTCTACGCCTGATGCCTTCCTGCTGGTTCAGCCCAGTGGAGTCCGTCACCGACAAAGCGTTGAGGGCCGGCGTACCGGAACTAAGGCGTGCAGCGGGCCGGCTTTCGGAGCTGCTGGAAGGGTCTGTCTACTAGCGCAGCAACAGTCTTCGGGCGGACATTAGCCAGCAACCTGACGACTCACTTCTCCCAAGTTCGACAAACCGCATGCGGTCGTGCCTAGCATGAATACTCCGGGTAAGCCCGGGTACGTGAACTCTTGAACGACCCCCTCGGAAGGTCGGCGTCAGCGCCGACCACGTAAAGGAGAATGCTGTGCGGGAGCCTGTAGTCAACGAGAGCGCGGCAGAAGTCAGCGCTGATCCATCTGAATCACAGGAAGAACCGCAGGTAACTGAGGAAACCGCAACAGAGTCACCGGAAATCACGTTCGACGAGCAGTTCTACCCTGCGCGGCCCAAAGCGCTGAGGCCGATTGCCCGCCGTCGTCAGTTCTTTGCAGCCCGACCGTCCCTGGAGTTCGACGGACTGAACTCCACGTACGTCGATTGGCTGCGCAACCAGTCCATGCTCGGCGACGCCAACACCATGGCCCGGCAGCTTTCGGGGCAAGCCAGCATGTGGCAGAACTCCTACGCCAGGCCGAACCCGCGCTCGGCAGTGGAGCGCGCACCTGTCTGGTTCACGGCCTACCCACTGTCCTTCATCACCAAGGACGGCCAGTCGTTCCTTTCGGCGCTCGGTGACCCTGCACTGTGGGATGCGTTCAGCCAGATCGGCATCCGGGGGCTGCACACTGGGCCGGTCAAGCTTGCCGGCGGTATCCGCGGATGGTCGCAGACACCCAGCGTCGACGGGCACTTCGACCGCATCAGCATGGCGATCGACCCTGCGTTCGGCACCGAGGAAGAATTCCGGCAGATGTGCGAGGTCGCCGTCGAGCACGGCGGCACGATCATCGACGACATTGTTCCCGGGCACACCGGCAAGGGTGCTGACTTCCGGCTTGCTGAAATGAACTTCCGGGACTACCCCGGCATTTATCACATGGTGGACATCCCCGAAGAGGACTGGCACCTCCTGCCGGACGTTCCCGAGAACGAGGACTCCGTCAACATCAGTCCCGAGACGGAGAAGGCCCTCCAGCAGGCCGGCTACATCATCGGCCGCCTGCAGCGGGTCATCTTCTACGAGCCGGGCGTGAAGGAAACCAACTGGAGCGCGACCAAGGCAATCGTCGACACCACCGGCAAGAAACGCCGCTGGGTGTACCTCCACTATTTCAAGGCCGGGCAGCCGTCCATTAACTGGCTGGACCCCACCTTTGCCGGCATGCGCCTGGTGGTGGGCGATGCCCTGCATTCCCTGCTGGACCTTGGAACGGGCGCATTGCGCCTGGACGCCAACGGCTTCCTGGGTGTTGAGAAAAGCGCCGAGGAAGAGCCGGGCTGGTCCGAAGGCCACCCGTTGTCCGAGGCAGCGAACCAGCTGATCGGCTCGATGATCCGCAAAGTGGGTGGCTTCTCCTTCCAGGAACTCAACCTCACCATTGATGACATCAAGGCCCAGTCCGAGTCGGGTCCGGACCTGTCCTACGACTTCGTCACCAGGCCCGCCTACCACTACGCCCTGGTGACCGGTGATACCGAGTTCCTGCGCCTGACCTTGAAGCTCGCCATGGAGATCGGCGTCGACCAGGCGTCCTTGGTCCACGCACTCCAGAACCACGACGAACTGACCTACGAACTGCTGCACTTCGCGGCCGGCCACAGGGACGACATTTTCGAGCTCGGCGGGGAAGAACTGACGGGCTCGGAGGTGGCCGAGAAAGTACAGGACACCCTGCGGGAGCGCCTCACAGGTGAGAACGGCCCTTACAACGCCGTCTTCACCACCAACGGCATCGCCTGCACCACCGTCAGCTTCATCATGGCCACTTTGGGGATCAAGGACCCGGACGCCATCACGGCGGAACAGGAAGCCCAAGTACTGGATGCCCACGTCCTGCTGTCCATGTACAACGCTTTGCAGCCGGGCGTCTTCGCACTGTCCGGTTGGGACCTCACCGGCATCACTGCCCTGGACCGTGAAACTGTCCGCGAGTTGACGTCCCAGGGCGACACCCGCTGGATCAACCGCGGAGCCCACGACCTCATGGGGACCAGCCCGGACGCAACGACCTCCTTGGCGGACATGGCCCGGGCACGGAGCCTCTACGGCCCGCTGCCCGAGCAACTCAAGGATCCGGCGTCCTATGCGCGGCGGCTCCAGAAGATCCTCACGGTGCGGGAAGAGTCCGGGATCGCAACCAGTACGCTCCTGGATGTCCCGGACGTGTCCAACCGTGGACTGTTGGTGATGGTCAACCAGCTCGCTGACGGAGCGGTGCAAGTGACGGTCCTGAACTTCTCCGACCAGGACATCGCAGGCAGCATCCAGTCCTCGCATCTGGTGCCTGGCGCGACGGTCCACGATCTGTTCAGCGGCGAAGACGTGGGCCAGGTGGATGACCTGGGCAGCTTCTTCCTGGAACTGCGGCCCTTCCAGGGCACGGCACTCCTGTTGAAGGATCCGGTCGCCGAGGACGAAGCTACCGAATAGGAAGCCCCACGTTCCGCGAGTTGGCACCTAATGACTTTGCCCCCAAAACATGGGCATTAAATGCCAACTCGCGGGCTCACCAACTCTGGACCAGGAACGCTGCACCGGTCGGAGAGCACACGCCGGGGTCCCTGGTACCGGGCGCGAGTCCTCCTCCGAACGCAAAGTCGTCGCCCACATTGACTGCAGTTCCGTCGGGCAAGATGACTCCCGTCCCGGTGACCTGGGTTCCGAAGGGGAAGATGAGGCCCGTCGATGTTCCGTCCGGGCGGATTTCGGCGAAGCACCCTCCGCTGTTCAGGCCGAGCCTGCCTGAGTTGAGAGCCTCCATGAAGACGTTGACGCCTTGATCCGTAGAGACGGCGGCCTTGTTGCCGTTGCCTCCGACGACGATTTCGGCAGCGCCCGTCGCCGCCTTGGCGCCGATAATTTCAGGCAATGATGGAGACGCGGACGAATCTGTTTCCGGTGCGGCAGCAGACGGGGTGGCGGCTGGACCCGCCTGCTCATTGAGCGGCGCGGACAGGGACGACGCCACGAAAACACCGGCGAGGACTGCCGCTGCCGCCAACCCGGCCCCCGCAGCCAGCCGGAAACGTCGACGCGGGCGTCGCTGATGGAAGTCGTCGATGGAGCCGCCGGGTACGAGTTGCTCCGAGTCAGTGAACCTGACAGCAAGGCTTTTCTCCCGGCTCCGGGCCAGTTCCTCTTCCGTGACGGCCACGCCCGGATCGGCGCCCGTCAATCGTTCCACAGCGGCCGTTTCCTCATGCCTCATCGCTGCACATCCTCTATCTCTCGCTCTGCCCGAAGTAGTTGGCTGAGATGTCTTCGAGCCCGGTGCAGCCGCATCCTGACAGCGGTGGCCGAGACATCGAGCAGTTCCGCAACTTCGGCCGAGGTGAAGCCGTCCCAGTACGTCAGGAGGAGAACCTCACGGTCCTCGGGCTTGAGCCGGTCCAGCGCGTCCCGCACCTCGCCGTCGTCGCTAACCGGTTCCCTGGTCTGCTGCCGTTCCAGTTGCTGCGCGAGGTTGATCGAGCGGACGGCGGAACGGTTGTGGTTGCGGAGAACATTCCGGGCAATACCGAACACGATCAGCACGGACAATTCCTGGTCCTGACGGCACTTCTCCCAGGCGATGCGGAAGACTTCGGCGCATAGGTCCTCCGCAGTGGACGGGTCCCCGGCGCGGCGCCGGAAATAGCGATAGACCTTGTCATGGCAGGCCGAGTGGGCTGCCAGGAAGTGTTCCTGTCTGGCCGGCTCCACGCGATCTCCTTGGTCCGTCTGCACGCTCATACCCGGTTAATGTCCGGCAGTCAGAAGAATGTAACGGAACTTTTCAGGAAAAGCGCGACGTCGGCACTTACGGTAAGTGCCGACGTCGCGGTTTGCCGGGTTTTGCGCGTGGAGCGACTAGTCGCCTACGGCGTCGCGGCCGCGGCGGACGATCAGCGGATCCGCCGGGAAGACCACCGAGGTGTCCTTGTCCTCGTAGTCGAATTGGTTGAGGAAGAAGCGCATGGCGTTGATCCTGGCACGCTTCTTGTCGTTGGACTTGATGGTGATCCACGGCGCGTGGTCGGAGTCCGTGTGGAGGAAGGTCTGCTCTTTGGCCTCGGTGTATTCATCCCAGCGGCCCAGGGACGCGAGGTCCATTGGTGAGAGTTTCCAGCGCCGCACGGGGTCGATCTGGCGGATCGCGAAACGGGTGCGCTGCTCTTGCCGGGTCACGGAGAACCAGAACTTGGTGACGTGGATTCCGGCGTCCACCAGCATTTTTTCAAAGACGGGCGCCTGGCCCATGAAGGTGTCGTATTCCTCGTCGGTGCAGAACCCCATGACGCGTTCCACGTTGGCCCGGTTGTACCAGGATCTGTCGAACATGACGATTTCCCCGGCAGTGGGCAGGTGCTGGATGTAGCGCTGGAAATACCACTGGCCCTGCTCTCGGTCGGAGGGCTTGGCGAGCGCCACGGTCCGGGCCGAACGGGGATCAAGGTGCTCGGTGAAACGCTTGATGGTTCCGCCCTTGCCCGCGGCGTCCCTGCCTTCGAACACGATCACATGCTTCAGGCCCAGATCCTGGCCCCAGTATTGGAACTTCAACAGCTCGATCTGCAGGTGGTACTTCTCGATCTCGTACTCGTCGCGGGTCATCCGCTCCGGGTAGGGGTATTCGTCGCTCCATGTTTCCACGGCCGATCCGCCGGGATCGATGAGCTCAGGGTCTTCCCCTTGGCCTCCGCTGATGGTGTATCCCAGCTCCACCAGATGGTCGATGGTCTCGCGCAGGTTGTCCCTAACCCACCAGTTGTCCAGCGATGTGGCGAGTGGGTTTGCGTCCGTCATGCGGTCCTCCTGCTAAGCCGTGTGGTGCACGGCAGGCTAGCAAGGCTTGGTGACGGGAATATGAACAGCCTAGAGGTCGATCCAATAGCGGCGGAAGAGTCGCCCATCGGCGTCGATTCGCGCATCCTCAAGGAGCCCGCCCGCGCGTTCAATGGTCTTGGCGGACGCGGCATTGGAGTCATCGCAGGTCAAGAGAACCCGATCGGGCTCTCCCCGCGCAGCCAGGTGAGCGCAGAGTTCCTGGAGGGCCCAGGATGCCGCCCCGCGTCCACGATCGGATGGCCTTACGCCGTAGCCGATATGCCCGCCGGAGTTCAGGAGGGCTGGAGTGAGATAGTGGCGGAACGCAATGGAGCCCACATACCGCGGGCCCTCAGTTATCCACCGGAACGTGCAGGGAACAATACCGTCCTTTTCGACGGCCCGTTCAGCATCCAGGAGCTTGCGCACCCAGCGCTCAAAGCCCTTTTGACTGGTGACGTCATCCCCCGGGAACAGCCCGGCACCGTCCTGGTGGGCACCGTCCCACTCGCTGTGGGACTCGGTAAACGACTGATAAAAGGAAGCATCCGGAGCAACGAGGGTGAACATCACACGACTATATTCGGCTGGGGCGGTGTATGCCCGCGCGGCACTTTCCTGCCTTGGACGGCCGCGTGCGTCTTGCGCAGCGCTGAGATGGAAGCGTCGTACGAATGCTGGGCGACCCCCACGAAAAGGCAATCAACCACCATCATCTGGGCGATCCGGCTCCCCATCGCGCCTGGCCTGAAGGGTGTCTCACGCGCTGCGGTGCTGAGCACAATGTCGGCGGCACGGCCCAACGGCGAGTCAGCATGGTTGGTGATGGCGATCGTAGTGGCCCCGGTATCCTTGGCCGCCCTGAGGAAATCGATCGTATCCGCGGTGGTGCCCGAGTGTGAGATGCCCACCGCCACACCGTTCCCGTCCAAAAGCGCTGCGGAGGTCAACGCGACATGAACCTCGGGCCAGTTGAAGGAAGTCAGGCCTATCCGGTGCAGTTTCTGCTGCAGGTCGTGGCCGACCAACCCTCCGGCGCCCACACCAAAGATGTCGATCTTCCGCGAGCGGGTGATGACCTCGATGGCTGTGGCCAGTTCGTGGACGTCGAGCACCTGGGCGGTGTCAGCGATGGACATCGTTTCGTTGAAAGCGATCTTGGAAATGATGTCGGGAAGCGAATCCGACGGGTTCACGTCGTCGTAAACCGTAGCGGGCACGGGGTTGGCTGAACTCTCCCTGGCAGCTTCCCTGGCGAGGTCGAGGCGCAGCTCGGAGTACCCGCGGTAGCCCACCTTTTTGTAGAAGCGGACAACTGACGTGGTGGACGTTCCGCAGTGCTCGGCGAGGTCGCCGATGGACAAAGTCGCGGCCCGTGAAGGGTCCGCCAGGACAAGCTCGGCAACAGAGCGCTCGGACGGGCGAAGGGCCGGCAGGGCAGATCTGATCCGGACCAAAACAGTACGCGATGCCTGCGTGTTCAGCTCGTGGTCCACGGCGGACTCCTTCCAACGGCTGGGTCCAAAAGTAAGGGCTTGTAAATAAGTTACCTAAACGTGGATACGAAGGTAAGTCATTGACGCAGCTCCACGAGGGGAATACGGTCGATGTAAGGAAAATCACAAATGTTGTCAAGGAATCCCCACCTGAGCACGGCAGCACCTTTCCGAAAGGCACCCCATGAACCTCAACCGCAGAAGACTGATCCATGCCTCGGGGCTGGCCGCAGCGGCCGCCGTCGTCGCACCCTTCACGCCTGCCGCCGTCGCGCAGCCGCCGGGCACGCGACCCGGAAAGCCGGGCGCCGCCGTCAACGGAGCCGACCTCGCCGCCGCCGATAACTGGAGCATCTTCGCCGGTCGCAAGGTAGGTGTCATCACCAATCCCACCGGCGTCCTGGCCAACTTCCGCTCCATCGTGGACGACATGGCGGACAAGGGCGTCGACGTCGGGGCCGTCTTCGGACCCGAGCACGGCTTCCGCGGAACCGCCCAGGACGGCGGCAGCGAAGGCACTTCGGTGGACCCGCGGACCGGCATCACCGTCTATGACTCCTACGGCGCCGAAGTTGCCGACTACGTGGGCTTTTACGAAGCATCCGGCGTGGACACCATCTGCTTCGACATCCAGGACGTCGGAGCCCGGTTCTATACCTACATCTGGACCATGTGGGGCGCCATGCAGGCGGCGTCCCGGACCGGCGCCAAGTTTGTGGTCCTGGACCGCCCCAATCCCATCGGCGGCCAGGCGCGCGGACCGGTCCTCCAACCCGGCTTCGAGTCCGGAGTGGGACGGTTGGGCATAGCCCTGCAACACGGCATGACCGTGGGCGAGCTCGCCACCTGCTTCAACGCCGTCCACCTCCCGGCCGCCGGTCTCACGCCCATAAAGGACCTTCACGTGGTGCAGGTTCAGGGATGGCGCCGCGAGATGACCGGACCGGATAACAGGGCAGCCTGGATTCTCCCGAGTCCCAACATGCCCACGCCGGAAACAGCCACCTTGTATCCCGGTACAGCCTTGTTCGAGGCGACCAACATGTCCGAAGGCCGCGGAACCACCCGACCTTTCGAAATCATCGGCGCGCCTTATGTGGACTACCGATGGGCCGAAGCGTTGAACGGCAAGGGTCTCAACGGCGTCACCTTTCGTGAGGCTTACTTCCAGCCCACGCTGTCGAAAAACCAAGGCCTCATCTGTGGGGGCGTCCAGGTCCACATCACCGACGCCACCCGCGTTGAAGCGCTTGAGGTGGGCACCCACATGCTGGTCGAAGCCAAGCGTCTGTACCCGGGCTTCGACTGGCGCGGCGACGGCGGCCGTTGGATGGGCCTGCTGAGCGGTTCGGCCCGCTTCGCCGAACAGCTCGACGCCGGCGCTGACGCCAGGACGATCATGGACAGCTGGCGGCAGGAACTGGGTCAGTTCGTTCGCGATACCCGCCCGTACCTCCTCTACAACGGGCCACGCTAAGCGCGCAGAAACACCCCGCCTCAACCAACAAACAAGGACGATGGGATTGGGATCCACATGTACAGAAAAGGAACTACCCTCATGACGGCGGCCGCCACGGCGCTGCTCATGACCGGCGCGGGCACTGCAGTTGCCGCCGTGCCCACCAGCACGGTAATGACGACGGCGGCCTCCGCCTCACCGGACATCGACGCAATGATTGCGGGCATGACTCTGGACGAAAAGATCGGCCAGATGACGTGGACCCATGTTTATGGTTCGTCCGCGGATGACACGTCCATGGCGTCAAGCAACCAGGAGCGGTACGGCGTCAATACGCCAGCCGAGGTGGTGGAGAAGTACAACCTGGGCGGCGTCCTCTACTTCGCTTGGTCCGGCAACACGGCCAACCCCGGGCAGGTTGCAGGCCTTTCGAACGGCCTGCAGAAGGCGGCCGTGGGCGCAGACGGAAAAGGCATCCCGCTGGCCGTGACCATCGACCAGGAAGGTGGCCTTGTGGCCCGGATCGGGCCGCCCGCCACTGTACTCCCGGGCAACATGGCACTGGGTGCCACCGGAGATGATGAGCTTGCACGGGCCCAGGGCGGAATCCTGGGGTCGGAGATGCGCGCCATGGGCATCAACGTGGACTTCGCCCCGGTATTGGACCTCAACTCCAACCCGGACAACCCTGTCATCGGAATCCGTTCCATGAGTGAAGACCCCGCACTGGTCAGCAAACTTGGCGTCGCCCAGATCGACGGCCTGCAGGCACATAACGTGGGGGCTGCGGCCAAGCACTTCCCCGGCCACGGCGACACTTCAGTGGACTCCCATTACGGACTGCCAACTGTCACCTACGACCGCGCGACCCTGAACAAGCACCTCCAGCCGTTCAAAGCCGCGATCGATGCCGGCGTGGACATGGTCATGACAGCACACATCATTGTCGAGGCCATCGATCCGGACATGCCGGGAACCCTGTCCCACAAGGTGCTCACCGGCCTGCTCCGTGATGAGCTCGGCTTCAAGGGGCTCGTCACCACCGACGCTTTGGACATGGCCGCGATGGCCGCCGAATGGCCCCAGGAAGAAATCGCGGTCAAGGCCATCCAGGCCGGGTCCGACATCCTCCTCAACTCCCCCGACGTGGAGGCGTCGTTCGCCGGGGTGCGTGCCGCCGTCGGGTCCGGAGAGATCACTGAAGCCCGCCTGGACGAGTCCGTCCGACGGATCCTCGAATGGAAGGTCAAGCGCGGCGTCTTCGACCAGCCCATGACCGATCCCGGCGCCGTGGACACGCTTGTTGGCACTGCCGAAAACCTCGCCACGGCCAATCTGATCTCCGACCGCGCCGTCACGTTGGTCCGCAATGAGGACCGCGTCCTGCCGCTCCCGTCCAAGAGCTCGGTGCTCATGGTTGGTTCCGGTTCAGCGTGGCCGGAACTGGCCGGTCCCATGCTCAAAGAGCAAGGATTCGCGGTCACTGAAGATTACGAGAATGGCGCATCGCCCTCCGCGGCCTACCGGGCCCGGGCGGTGGCCGCTGCCCGAGGAGTGGATGCGGTCGTCTTCGCTTCCTACAACGCCACCGGCAACGCTGCGCAACAGCAGATGGTGGCTGAGCTCGCGGCGACCGGAACGCCGGTGATCGTCATTGCCACGCGCAACCCTTACGACATCAACGTCTTCCCGGGCGCCGACGCCGTTCTCAACAGTTACGGGGTCAAGGAGGTCAACTTCCATGGCGCCGTCCGCGCCATTGCCGGCGCGGTCAACCCCAGCGGCAAACTGCCGGTGAACGTCCCGAAGGCCGACGGCGACGGCGTCCTCCTGCCGCTCGGCTTCGGCCTCAGCTATGACACCGCGACGCCGGCAGCCGTCACCTTTACGGACCAGCCGGGCAAGGGGCAGGATTCGTACACCATCCCCGCAGTTCCGGGCGTGACGTACCTCGTTGACGGCAAGGAGGTTGCAGCTGGGTCCTACCGGAAGCCGGCGGGCACCGTGACAGTCACCGCTGCACCCGACAAGGGGTACGTCTTCACGGACGGCGCCGTCACCGAGTGGAGCCACACCTTCACCACCGGGCTCCCCAACCCATAGGAAGAGCTACACCACCGGAGAGTTCATCAGTGCGACCGTGATGAGCAGGGCAATCCCGAACATCGGCAGGCAGAGAACTGCGTTGGTCACGCGGTTGTCCCTCATCACGGCCACGAACTCCCGAAGGAACGCGCTGGGCACAAAATACCTGGCGGTCGGAGCACCCACCACCTCTGCGTTGATCTTCTGTCGACGGGACAGGAGGGCGGCGCGGAGTACGTGGTAGTTGTTGGTGCACACCAGCAGCGGCCCCTGGATTCCCCTGTCGGCCAGCAGTGCGACGGAGTAGGCAAGGTTCTCGCGGGTGGTAGTGGCTTTGTTCTCCTCCACCACATCGCCGGGAGCGGCACCCTTGGTCACCAGGTAGTCCTTCATCGCCGAGGACTCGGGCCTGGGTTCATCGGGGCCTTGCCCCCCGGAAGGTACCAAAACGGGCCTGACCGGAGTGACGGCGTCGTAAATTTCCAGAGCCTTGTTCAGGCGCGCGGCGAGCAGCGGCGGAACCTTGCCGTCAATGAGCCCTGAACCCAGGACGATGACCGCCGCCGGGTTCGGGCTGAAGCGCATCTTGGAGTACACCACGGCATAGCCCAGGAACACCACGAATGCGCAGCCGAGGTAGGCGCAGAGGAAGAACGCAAGGGCTGCGATGCCGGCCAGTACGGGCTGCCCGCTCAGCACGAAGAGGAAGGCCACCACCGGTGCCAGGAAAACAGCCATTCCCACTGCCATGGGCAAAAAGCTGGTGATGCTTGGGCCTTCCCTGCGGACCATGGTGACGCCGTTCGCGAGCAAGAAGCCGGCGAAGACGAAAATGCTGACCACGGGCACTACGACAATTACGAGGTTCAGCCATTCGAACCATGGATTCAGGTCAATCAGGAAGTCCAGGAGGGCCTGCAGTAGAAACCAGGCCGCAACCAGAAGGAAGACGCCATTCCTTAGCCGGCGCCGGTCCGACTGGAAAGAGGCAAGGAAAAGGCCCGCAAAGAGAAGTCCTAGGACCAGGGTCAGCATGATCCAAGCCTATGCGGTGCAGTTACCACTCGCGGTGTCTCGTGGAGGCTTTGGGATGAGGGAGGCTCCGTGAAGTCAGAGGCCAATCTTTCCGGCAAAGTCGACAAGAGCTCCAGCTACAGCGCCCGGGTGACTCAGCGTGGCGTAGTGACCGCCCGGGATCTCCACTGGTTCGATGCCCAGCCGGTCGCGTATCTGGCGACTCATGAACGACGCAGGGAAGAGCAAATCGTCGCGGCACAAAATCCCCAGGGTTGGCACGCTCGGATGCTTTCCCGGCCAGGGGTCTGACATCCATGCACCTTGCTGGTCACGCTCCCTGTCGGTGGCCTGTTGCACCAATTCCGCGGGGACAAGATTGAAATATGGTTCGTCGGGGATGGTCTCGCGGTCATGGCCTGTCTTGGTCCACCACTCGCCGAAGGTCTCCCCCGGCATCGGAATCATTGCCGAGAGGTACACAAGGCCGTTGGAATGGAGCTTTTCGCAAACCAACGGTGCCGTGAAACCGCCCAGCGAGTGCCCCACCACGATGGAGTGCGGGGCTTTGCCAACGGCGGCCGTCGCTGCGCGGGCGTAGTCTTCAAGCCGGGCATCAACGTCTTCGATGGGCAGGTCGACGGCCACCACGTCATGCCCGGCCGCTTCAAGAAGCGGGCCAACCAAATGCCAGTCCCACGCCGTGGAACCACCGCCGTGGACCAGTACGAAAGTCGTCATCATGCCCCGTTTCACGTCAGGCCGTGTGCGCTGTCACCAATACATCGGGCGCTCCCTGAACGATACCCGCGTCAGTTTCAACGGGCTGCCCGTTCCTGATCCAATATTCGATGCCTCCTATCAACTCCTTCACGGAGTAGCCGAGTTCCGCGAACGCGAGCGCAGCAAAGGTGCTGCCGTTGCAGCCCGGGCCCCAGGAATACACCACTACCTGTGAGCCAGCGGGGACAAGGTCCGGAGCCTGGGATGGGATCAGCGCCGTAGGTATATGTACGGCCTGAGGAATATGTCCGTGGTCCCAGGAAGACCGGCGTCGGGTGTCCACGATAAACAGCGTTTCCGGGTCCGCCTCGGCCACCTCCATGACGTCAATCTCGCACTGAAGCTTGGCCCGGAAATAGTCGGCGGGGTCGAGCTTCATGCCAAAAATCCCGGCCTGATCGTCGGACGCCATTCAGTCACCTTGCCTTATTGAGGGTTCTTTCACCTCCTCACCATACCCCCTGGGGGTACTTGACGCATACCCCCTTGGGGTATAAGTTGAGGACATGAATTCACCAGACCTGAAACTGAGCCACCCGGATGCGCCAGTCATCGAGGTGGACCTGGAACCCTCCGCGCACCACGGCTACACCAGCAATAAGGACGCGTACCTCAAGAGGTTGAAACGAATCGAAGGCCAAGTCCGCGGGATCGCGCGCATGGTGGAAGACGACAAATACTGCATCGACATCCTCACGCAGGTCGCAGCTGCCACCAAAGCCCTCCACGCAGTGAGCCTGGGCCTCGTTGAGGAGCACATCGGCCACTGCGTCGTTGGCGCTGCCTCCGAGCCCGACCCCGAAGCCCGCGCCGAACAAATCGACGCGAAAGTCAAGGAGGCCACCGATGCCATCGGGCGCCTGCTGCGGTAACCCCGCTACCACCCACCACACCATCCAACTCAGCACCAAGGAGCACTCCATGAGCCAGACCATCCAGACCAACGTGAACGTTTCCGGCATGACCTGCGGCCACTGTGTTTCCAGCGTGAGCGAAGAACTCGAATCTCTTAGCGGCGTCCAGAATGTCGCAGTCGACCTCAACCCCGGCGGCCTGTCCACCGTCACCATCACATCCACCCATGAACTCTCGCCGTCAGAAATTGGCGAGGCCGTGGCAGAAGCCGGCTACCTGGTGGTAGCCAACGAAGCCTAGGGGGCTCCCTTGAGTAACCAGGAAACCTTCAACCAACCCGCACAACGGGTGATCGAGCTGGACATTGAGGGCATGACCTGCGCCTCATGCGTCAATCGGGTGGAACGGAAACTGGGCAAGCTCGAAGGCGTCGAGGCGAGCGTCAACCTGCCCCTCGAATCAGCCCATGTCACCGTCCCCGCCACCGTGACGGACCAGCAGATCGTGGACACGGTCAATGCGACGGGGTACAAAGCCACCCTGCGCCAGGCACCCGCGCCGCATACCCGCCCGGCCGCCAGTGACATGGCAAACAGTCCCGGGCATGAGCATCACAATCATCATCACGACGCTGAGCCCATGCACGACGAGCATTCCGGGCACGAAAACCATATGGATCACGGTCCGTCGGCATCGACACTCCGGCCGCGCCTGATCCTGGCTGCCGTCCTGACCGTTCCTGTGTTTGCGATCTCCATGATTCCCGCCCTGCAGTTCGCCAACTGGGGCTGGGTTGTGGGCGCCCTGGCGCTGCCGGTGGTGAGTTGGGCAGCCTGGCCCTTCCACAGGGCTGCTGCCATCAATGCGCGGCATCTGGCGTCCACCATGGACACCCTTGTTTCCATTGGTGTGATCGCGGCCTACGTGTACTCGGCCTGGCAGCTGTTCGCCGACCCGCGAATGACCGAACACCCCAGCATGGAAAGCATGTCCGGCGGGGGGCTGTA
Source organism: Paenarthrobacter sp. C1 (assembly GCF_049315185.1). Classification (NCBI taxonomy): domain Bacteria; kingdom Bacillati; phylum Actinomycetota; class Actinomycetes; order Micrococcales; family Micrococcaceae; genus Paenarthrobacter; species Paenarthrobacter sp. C1. The sequence continues at coordinate 4,597,530 of NZ_CP186052.1, forward strand.
CTTCGAGGTCGCGGCTGTTGTCACCACGTTCCTCCTCCTGGGCCGTTACCTGGAAGCGAACGCGAAGGCCAAAGCGGGCAATGCCCTCAAGGCCCTCCTGAACCTGGGCGCGAAGGATGCAACCATCCTCGAAGGGGGCATCGAGCGGAAGATCCCTGCGGATCAGCTCCTCGTGGATGATGTGTTCGTTGTCCGCCCCGGCGAGAAGATCGCGACGGACGGCGTTGTCACGGACGGCGCTTCCGCCGTCGACGCTTCCTTGGTTACCGGCGAATCGGTGCCGGTTGAAGTGGGGCCGGGCAGCACGGTGACCGGGGCTACGATCAATACCTCCGGGCGCCTGTTGGTCCGGGCCACGCGCGTTGGCTCCGACACCACGCTCGCCCAGATGGGGCGGCTGGTCAGCCAGGCCCAAACGGGCAAAGCGCCGATTGCGCGGCTCGCGGACAGGATCAGCTCGGTCTTCGTCCCGATCGTGCTGGTCATCGCGCTGGCAACGTTTGTGCTCTGGCTGTTCACCTCCGGCGACCTGAATGCCGCATTCACCGCCGCCGTTGCTGTCCTGGTGATCGCTTGCCCCTGCGCCTTGGGTCTGGCGACGCCGGTTGGCCTGCTGACCGGAACGGGTCGTGGAGCCCAATTGGGCATCCTCATCAAGGGTCCGCAGGTTCTCGAGGACACCCGGCACGTTGACACCATCCTGTTGGACAAGACCGGTACCGTTACCAGCGGCAAGCTGGCCGTGGACCACACCGTAGCCCTGAACGGGCATTCCCCCGCCGCAGTGCTCACCCTGGCGGGTGCCGTCGAGTCAGCGTCGGAGCACCCGATCGCCCACGCGATTGCCGCCGCGGCAAAGGACGCCATGCCCGACGCCGGAGCCCTGCCTGCCGTGGACGGCTTCAGTTCCGCTCCCGGCGGCGGAGTGCGGGGCCGGGTTGTGCTGGACGGCAGCCCGAAGGCTGTGGTCGTAGGACGCTCGGGTTGGCTTGAAGAAAACGGTATCTCCCTCGAAGCGGGCCATCGGGAAATGCTGGCAGCCGAGGAGAACGGGGGCGCCACCGCCATCTGGGTCGCCGTTGACGGAGCGCCGGCTGGAATTGTGAGCCTGAGCGACACCATCAAGCCCGGCTCGGCGGCAGCGATCCAGAAGCTCAAGGATCTGGGCATCCGTCCGATCCTTTTGACCGGAGACAACGCTGCCGTGGCCGCCCAAGTGGCTGCCGCCGTCGGAATATCCCCGGAGGACGTATTCGCCGGGGTGCTGCCGGAAGGAAAAGTGGAGGCAGTTCGGAAGCTTCAGGCCTCCGGGGCGACAGTCGCCATGGCCGGAGATGGTGTCAACGACGCCGCGGCCCTGGCGCAATCGGATCTGGGGATCGCGATGGGGTCCGGCACAGATGTCGCCATCGAAGCCTCGGATCTGACGGTCATGGGCAGCGACCTGGGTCAGCTCGTCCAGGCAATCGAACTGTCCCGGAAGACCCTCTCCACGATCAAGACCAACTTGTTCTGGGCGTTCTTCTACAACGCGATCGGCATTCCCGTAGCCGCATTGGGGCTGCTGAATCCGATGATCGCGGGGGCAGCGATGGCCGCCAGCTCGGTCCTGGTGGTGGCCAACTCGCTAAGGCTGCGCTCGTTCGGCAAATAGCTTCGCGGAAGGCCTGGGCTACGCGGTTCCGAAGCGGACCGCAGCCCGGGCCTTTGCCTTGGCCGCTTCCTCGTCCCGGTTCTTGGCCGGCGCGTGGCTCACCAACGAGTCCAGAAGATGTTGCGTAATGTGTGCGATTTCGTGGACAGCCTCGGCAAAGGCTTCCTCGTTGGCCTTGGAGGGCTTGGTGGATCCGCTGATCTTTCGCACGTATTGGAGGGCAGCGGCCTCCACTTCCTCGCTGGTGGCATGCGGTTCGAAGTTATGCAGAGTCCTGATATTCCGGCACATAACCCCATGCTAACCATGGGCAGTGCTGCATGGGGAGGGGTGCCCATCGACGGGTTCGCGATTCCCGGGATAGGTTTTAGCTATTGGATCTTCCGGATGAGCCGGAGGCCGCTGGGGATGCCGAAGAGCTCGGGTCCGAACAAATGAAGGAGAATCTCATGGCTATTTGGGGTGCAGATGTTGATCAGCTTCGTCAGCTCGGTAACAAGCTGAAGGCAGGTGCCGAGCACATCGAGCAGCAGCGTTCACAGCTGAAGGGTGCACTCGACGGCACCGACTGGAAGGGTCCGGACGCTGACAAGTTCCGCGGCGAGTGGGACAGCCAGCACGCTTCCAACCTGAAGAAGGTTGCCGATGCTCTTCGCGAAGCCGGCGATCGCGCTCAGAAGAACGCTGAGCAGCAGCAGCAGGCTTCCAACTAAGACAGTTGGGAAAATGCCCGGACGCACAAGCGTCCGGGCATTTTTGTGTTCACAGCAGAACCCGCAGTTATCCGCGTTTGCCTTCAATGCACGGCAAGGCGACCCGACACGGCCGCGTGGCCCTGCTTCAGTCCCGGGAAGCTCCGGCGACGGGCCCCGAAGGTACAGGTTCGACGTCGTTCGGGTGATCCAACGCGTGGACGACAGCGGCACGACGGTCCCCGCGCAGTTCGTCCACACGGACCAGGACTACGCCGCCCACAATCAGGAGACCGCCCAGCAGTTGGATTGGGCCGGGGAGTTCGCCCAACAGGAGCCAAGCCCAGATCACTGCGAACAGCACTTCCGTCAAGGACACGAACGAGGCCACCTTCGATCCCAGGCTCCGGGCCGCCATGATTCCGGAAACGTACGCCAGGACCGTTGCCAGGATGATCAAGCCGACGACGGACACCCACCAGGGCACGGTCCAGGGTCCCAGCGTTGTGTCTGCGGTGCTGAACGTCATGGGAAGAAGCCCCAAAAGGCCCACCAGCCACATCACCAGTGCACCTACCAGCAGACCGCCTGAGGCGAGCACCAGTGGGGGGAGGGTGTCGTTTTCCTTTGCGGTGATGAAGAAGTAGATCACCAGGCACACGGCAGCCGCCATGCCCCACAGGACGCCAACGAAGTCCACCTTCACAGCGCCGGTCAGGTCAAGAACCAGCACCAGTCCACCCAGGGACAGCAGCGCGCCGGCAGCGGTGAGTGCGCGCGGTTTGCGTCGGCTGGAGATCCACAGCCACAGCACAATCATCACCGGGGCCAGGTATTCGAGTAGCAGTGCAACGCCAACGGACAGCCGGGCTACCGCGTTGAAGTAGAAAAGCTGGCAGCCGGCTACTCCGATGAGGCCGAACAGCAGGATGGTGAGCCAGTTTTCCTTGAGCTGATGCCAACGGCCCCGGAGAGCCATGACGGCGGGAATCGCCAGGATCAGCGCCGCTCCCGTGAGGCGCACGGTAACAGCGGCGCCCGGGGACCAGCCGGTCTCCAACATCGACTTGGCGAAAGAGCCGGAGGTTCCGAAGACAGCTGAAGAGAAAAGGGCAATGCCGAGTCCCGATGCCAAGAAACTCTTTGCATCAGCCTTCGTCGTTGGAGCTGACACAGCAGCCTCCTGTCAGGAGTAAAGTGGGCTTATGGTCATGACAGTACTCCCGAAATATGTAAGGAGTCAAAGTGCTATTTGCGCCTGACACCGAAGTTGCCTTACGCAGCGTCGTCAACCTGATCAACACTGCCGCCAACGGTGAAGAACTGCTGGCCACCGTGGAGGAACTCAACTCGTTCCTGAACGCCGAGGAGTTCACGGGCTCGCGCGCCAATTCGGCCGATGAATTGACCAGCATCAAGCGCCTGCGCAGCGAACTCGCAGCACTCTGGACCTCTGACGAAGACACTGCAGCCAAGACCGTCAACAAACTGCTCGCGGACGCAAAAGCCCTCCCACAGCTGGTCAAGCATGACCACTGGGACTGGCACCTGCACGCCACCACACCGGAAGCGCCCCTGGCTGACAGGATGGGCACCGAGGCCGCGATGGCCATCGTCGACGTGATCCGCAGCAGGGAAATGGACCGGATGCGCATTTGCGCCGCAGAGGATTGTGATGCCGTGGTGCTGGACCTCAGCCGCAACCGCTCCAAGCTTTACTGCGACACAGGCAACTGCGCCAACCGGGCCCACGTGGCGGCATACCGCGCACGGAAAGCCGCCGAAAGCGAATAACCCAGACATAATTGCGGCATGGGGGAACAGCCGAATACAGGCGCTTACGACTTTCCGGCTGGACGGACGCCGATTCCGAATACCGCCTGGGTCCGGCCCCCCGATAAACCGGACATGGCCCCGATTGCCCAATTGGCCATCGCATACCCCTTCATGGCGACAATGTGGTTCGTATGCGTGATGGCAGCAAGTCCGGGGTATGAGTTCCTGGGAACTCTCCTCTTCCTGCTGATAGGGCCACCCTTCCTGATGGGCGTTGCAGTGGCCGTCGGACTGCCTTTGCGTCTCAACCGGCGGCTAAGCCGCTGGTGGCTGGGGAATGCCCCCATGTACATTCTTCTGGCGGTCGCCGGCGTGACTCTCATCATTTCCGGGTTCAACACGCCCGAGCGCCACATAGGCGACATCGATGGTTACCACTTCGACGTCGTCACGAGCCATGGCGGAATGCTCATGGGCGGCTGCCTCATCATCAACTTCCTCGTCGTTAGTGCATCGTTCCCGCTCCGGTTCCGAAAACGACCACGCATTGGAAGGATGGCCAAGTGACCCACCCCTCCGCGGATCGCCCAGTCCCCACACTGCGCGATTTGCCACGTGAACGCTACGGAAGCCTAAGAATGACCGGGTTCGGCCAACTCGCCCTGGCCTTCGCCTTCCTGGCCCCATCGTGGATCATGTTGCAGGTGGCAACCATGGTGGACTACGACGGCATCGGAGTGATAATCGGCCTTGTACTGGGCGGCATTCTCGTGCCGGCAGCAACCATCTCCCTCGCAGTCATGGTGGGTCTGCCCCTGCGCCTCATTCCCCCGATCAACCGCTGGTGGGCGGGCAACGGTCGAATCTACGTACTCGTGGCCGCCGCTGGCCTGGCCCTTATTGCTTCCGGGTACCTGAAACCCACGCCTGAGACCTTAAGGCCCAACGGGATCGACTACATTCCTTCGGCACCGGACGGCGGCCTGCTCATGGGCGGCTGGTGCGTTCTCGCATTTCTTCTGGTGAACGCATCACTGCCGCTTCGCTGGCCCACTAACGCCAGCCCAGCCAAACCCACCAAAAAGCGCTCCCCCAACAACAGTGGGGAAGCGCTGGAAGGTTAGTGGCCGGCGTCGGGCGTCTCAGTCCCGCCGGAGGAGTCCGCAGCCGGCGACCCGCCATGCGGACGCTTGGAACTGAGGTTGACCCCGGAACCCTTGCCGAGGTGGTCGGCGTTCTCCTTGTAGCTCATGGACAGCATGGCGGCCACAACGAGGCTCACAATGAACGCGATGCCTGCGCCGGTGAACGCGAGGTCGAACCGCGGAACACGCGCGCTGCCGCCGGAAGCGAAGATCAGCACGGCCACGAAGGCCAGCACGGCGAAGAAGGCGGAGAACATGAGGGGTCCCTTGACCGAGGTCCGCATCTTGCGCGGTTCTCCTGGTGTCTGGTCTGCCACGGTCATTCCTCCAATGATGGCGGTACATGCCCGCCGGTCTGCAAAAGTTCTACAACGAGTAGAACGTCCAAACTACTAGTTTACGGCCTCCGGCGAGGCGCCGGGCGCAGAGGCCTGCGTCCTCGTACCGGTGCGGGAATCATGGCGCAGCGACAGACCGGAAAGCATCCACAAGACGCCCGAGAGAATGGCGCCCCCACCTGCAACCCCCAGCAGCGCGTGCGCCCCCAGCGAAGTAAAGAATGGCAGCAGAATGCCCGTACCCACCGAAATAATGCCCGAGATGAGCCAGTCGCGGGCTACGGAATCGCGCTTTTTCAGGCCCTGCATGAACTCAAGAAGTCCAAGAACCAGCAGAGCCAGCATGGCGGAAAGAGCCACGCCTTGATCCGACTGCGTCACCAATGCGCCGAGGCCGCCCGCGGCTACCACAACTGCTACAGCTACTGGCAAAACGCGGGACATCCACACGGCCGCTGCCGTTCCAAGCAGATACAGGCCCACGGCCCACGCCAGGACCTCCACTGACGGCGAACTCCAGAAGATGGTCACCAAACCAAACAACACCGCGACCGTTGCGCGGATCAGGATGGGTTTCCACAGTCCGGCCGGCGGGGCAGCAGGAGTCTGGGCAGGAGTCGATGGAAGAGTCACCCGTCCAGTTTAGTGCGAACCCAGCACCATCCACCGATCGGTCCGCGCGCGCAGCCCCAACGTCACCGCACGGGCCAACATGTAACCCAGCGCAAACGCCGCCCACAGCCACAGAAGACCCGCCTCGCCGCCGGGCCTCAGCTGGTGGACCGCCACCAGCAGCGGCAAATAGACCGCAAGATTTACGACGCCGGCAATCGCCAGATAGCGCGCGTCGCCGGCGCCAATGAGGACACCGTCCAAGACGAAGACGTACCCGGCCAGCGGCTGACCGAGCGCGAGCACCCAGAGCGCAACCGTCAGTGCCGATCGAACGCCGGAATCGGACGTGAAGATGTATCCCACCCACGGAGCCGCCACGGCCAGCAGTATGCCGGTGATCACGCCAAAGCCCGTACCCCAGCGGATCATCGTGCGGGTCAGTTCACGGGCCCTGGCTGCGTTCCGGGCTCCGAGTTCCTTGCCGATCAGGGCCTGCGCCGCAATCGCCAGCGCATCCAAGGCAAAGGCAAGGAAGGAGAAAATTGTCATGGCCAACTGATGCGCTGCCACATTGACGGCACCCTGGGCCGTCACCACCAGGACCGTGGCGAGGATGGCCAAGCGAAGACTCAGCGTGCGGAGCATAAGCCACGAGCCCACCTTGGTCATGGCCCGGATGCCGTGCCAGTCGGGCCGCAGGGACACACCATGCTGCCGCGCATTACGGCCCACCATCACCAGGTAGACGGCGGCCATGGCCCACTGCGCAATGCTGGTACCGATCGCCGAACCCGTCACGGACATGTTCAACCCGTAGACCAGGAACACATTGAGGGCTATGTTGACCGCGAATCCGGCCGTCGCCACCACCAGCGGCGTCCGGGTGTCCTGTAAACCACGAAGGACACCGGTGCCGGCGAAAATCAGGAGCATTGCCGCCAGCCCGGGCATGGACCACCGGAGGTAGTCCACGGCGAATCCCTGCACATCGCCCGATGCACCCATGAAACCGACCAAGGGCTCGGCTGCTACGAAGCCCACCACAGCGAGCACCAGCCCCAGCAGCAGGGCCAGCCAGACGCCGTCGCGCCCTGCGGCCAGAGCCTTCCCCAACTTTCCGTCGCCGATCGCGCGGGCGACCGCCGGCGTCGTCGAATACGCCAGGAAGACCATGAGTCCCACCGCAGTGTGCAGGATGGTTGACGCCAGTCCGACGCCGGCCAGCTGGTCGACCCCTAAATGCCCCACGATCGCAGAGTCGGCCAGGAGGAACAGTGGCTCGGCAATCAGCGCACCGAACGCGGGGACGGCCAGGCGCAGGATTTCGCGCGCGGTGGAGCGGGCGGGGGCGATTGTGGTTTGAGGCACTAAACAAGCCTAGTCTGCTGGGGGACGGGTACATTTGGGCCGTGTCATATGAGCATCCCGTCACCGTTTCCGTAGCCCGCACCATTCTTCCGGGCTACACCCGCCAAGCCAACGCGTGGGCACATGCCGGGCAGGAACTTGCCCGCGAGTGGCCGGGTTACCTGGGATCTGGATGGGTGCGCAACGGAGTGGATTCCACCGAGTGGCACATGCTCTATCGTTTCGCCGACGCCGAATCGCTGCAGGCGTGGGAGGACTCCGAGGAGAGGCGCTGGTGGATCGACAGTGCCAGGGACATGATGGAGACCACCCGCGTGGAACGTCACACGGGGATTGAGGGTTGGTTCTCGCGGCCTGGCGATGTCTCGGTAGTCGTGCCCGAAACTGTGGTGCCACCGCGCTGGAAGCAGGCCATCAGCATCTTCCTCCCGTTCTTCCCGCTCAGCCTGCTGGCAAATTTCCTGCTGCACCCGTTGACGCAGGATTGGCCGCTGGTGTTTGCCGTTTTGCTGAACATCGTGATCCTGACGCCTCTGATGACGTACATTTTCCTGCCGATCACCACCCGGCTCCTGCAGCCCTGGCTTCAGGCGAAGCCTCGTAATTAGCTGGGAATTCGGTGATAGTGCGCCACATTTAGTTGACACTTCAATAAATTGGCTGCAAGGGTTGAAGCATGAACAAGTCCAGCTTGACCACCACAGCCCTGACCATCCTGCGCGTCATTGCAGGATTTCTCTTCGCCGCGCACGGTTGGCAGAAGTTCAACGAATTCACCATCGCCGGAACCCAGGCTTCCTTCACCCAGATGGGCGTCCCGGGCGCATCCGTCGTGGCCCCCATCGTGGCAACACTGGAGCTCGTCGGCGGCATCGCACTGATCCTCGGCCTCCTGACCCGCGTCTTCGCAGCACTCCTGGCCATCGACATGCTGGGGGCCCTCTTCCTGGTGCACGCTCCGGCCGGCATCTTTGTGGCCAACGGAGGGTATGAACTCGTACTGCTCTTCGCAGGTGCCGCGCTGGCCCTCGCACTGGCGGGCGCCGGCAGGATCTCGGCCGACGCCGCACTCTTCGGCCGCTCCGGCTCGAAGCTCCGCGCACTGGCCTAAGCGGCCCCTCCCCTCGGACGCCCCCTCACGTAACAACACTTTCACGCGGACGCTCGCTCACTTTCTCGAGGAAATTGAGCGAGCGTCGGCGCTTAAGGCGTGGGACGTGAGCGAGCGTCGGCGCTTAAGGCATGGGACGTGAGGGAGCGTCGGCGTTTAAGGCAGGGGACGTGAGCGAGCGTCCGATTTCCACGACGCGGGACCCAAGGATTGGACTAGCCCGTGACGCCGGTGAGCTCGTTCGGGGTCTGATCAAGCTTCACCGACTTCGCCACCTTGCCCGCCTTCAGGTCCACAGCGTGAAGTGACTGCGTCGCAGGTTCGGTGACGTACGCCGTCGAGCCCTGGACAAAAAGGGTGGGCCGCGGGTCCTGCCAGGTGGCCGACTCCTCCCATGCGGCAACCACAGGGATGGTTGAGGTGACGGCACCGGAGAGTGGGTCGATCACGCGCAGGCCGCCATCAGTTCCCAGAACCAGGGCTTCACCCGCCGGGCCGCGGCCCAGTGAGCGGAACGAGTAGCTGGTGCCGATGTCCACGAGCTGCATGGCTGCGGTTTCGGTGTTGACCAGCGAAATCCGGGTGGGACGTTCCGGCTTGGCGGCCTTGTCCACCTTGTAGTCGCCCAGGATCACCGGGGATTTTTCCGATCCCGCCTGGTTGCCCAAGCGGCCGTAAGCATCAGGGCTCGCCACCTTGGTGATGGCCCCGTCCTTGTAGATCAACATGCCGTTTTCGCATCCGACCACTACTGCTTCTCCGGCAGCCACTGCCTCACCATGCACGCCCGGGCAGTCCTCGTTGCGGACGATTTCCTTACGGTCCTGCCCCTTGCCGGCGGAGAGTATTGCGATCCCGGACCTGCTTTCCTCATTGCCGAGGGTCACCAGCAGCTTGCCGTCCTCGAGTTCGACGGCGACTCCGTGGTGCGCTTCAGGCGTTGTGTAAACGTCGGCGTCAGGCAATTTGCCGTCCTCCACAGCAGCCCCCAGCGCAGAGCTCTTGAAGCTCTCCACCTTGCCCGACCCGTCGCTGAACAGCACGGTTTTGCCGGCGTGCAACACCACGTGACCGGCTTTATTCGCCTCGAACGCCAGATCCGTCAGCTTGGGATCGCTGACGTAGTGATGGCTGTGGTCGCCGTGCGGCTCGGTCCAGGCGCCGGCGTCGAAAAGGCGGAAGGCGTCACCGGTGGACACGAAAACATGCCTGCCGTCGCCTGCGGGATTCAGCCGGTTGAAACCACCCAGGTCCGCACTCCCCACCTTCTCCAGGGAGGCGGCGTCCAGAACTCCCATGCCGCCGTCGTACGTGTAGACCAGGCGAGGGGTCGGGGCGTCGGCCTCTTTGGGGCTGGGCTTTGCGGACGACGACGGCGAAGCGTCGGCTGTGCTGCCAGCGGAGCCGCCGGGAGTCGCGCAGCCAGTAAGAAGAAGGGCGGAAAGCCCGACGACGGCGACCGCGCCCGTGGGCAAGTGGCGTTTACGGCCGCGCACGGCAGGAAGGGTGGGGTGTGAGTGATGTGACATGAGTTAAATGCTATTGATTCTCATTTAGAGGGCAAATCAATCCCAAATATCAACAAAATATTGACAACATGATGTTGATGGGGGATGCTCGCTCGCATGAACGCCTCCACCACACCCCAAGACGGGAAAGACGCGCAGTTGCAGACGGACGCGACCCGGCTGCTCCTGGACCGGGGCGCCGCCGCACTGCCCCAGCGTCCCTGGCTCCACGAAAAACAGCCACCGACCGCCATGGACCTCATCCAGCACGTGCTGTGGCGTTTCCGGAGCCAGGAGGGTGATCCAGCCCCGGATTCCTCCGATCTCCGCGCGGCCCTCGCACTGATACCCGCCGCCCGAGGTGAGATGGACGCCGTCGAAACTGCACTCCTGTTTCTGGCCCGGGCGGAAGGGCTGACCTGGCCGCAGATCGCGGAGAGCCTTGGGCTCCGTTCCGCGCAGGCCGCGCAGCAGCGGCTGGACCGGCTGTCCGACCGCCCAGGAACAGGTGCCGCCAAGTGACAAGGGCGGTAGTCCTGAACGGAACCGCAGCGAGCGCCGGCAGTGCCAGGGGGATGGCCAGCCTGATCCAGGGGCCCGATGATTTCGCCCGTTTCCGGACCGGAGACGTACTGGTTTGCCGCACCACTGATCCCGCATGGACGCCTCTGTTCGGGATGGCTTCGGCAGTGGTCACCGAAACAGGAGGAATGCTGTCCCATGCCGCGATCGTCGCGAGGGAATACGGCATTCCGGCCGTCCTGGGAGTGCACGCTGCGTTGGAGCTTGTGCCTGACGGCAGCGTTGTGACTGTTGATGGTTCGACCGGGACGGTCACCTTGGCGGGCATGCAATGAGCCTCCTCATCTTGCACGCCGTGCGCCTGTTGGGATTCGCTGACACAGAAGCCGTAGCGGCGCGCTTTGCCCAGGACCCAAGCGTGGTGGAGTCCGCCCTCATCGACGCCGGTGTGAACGGCTTTGTTTCGCGCAGCACCTTCGCCGGTACCAGCGGCTGGTTGCTCTCCGGGGCCGGCAGGGCGGAGAACGAACGGCTGCTCGCCGAGGAGCTGGACCTGGCAGGTGCACGATCCCGGGTCCTGGCGGTGCACGAGGACTTTACGGAGTTCAATGATGGAGTCGTCAACGCCTGCGGCACTCTTCAGCTGGGGATTTCCTCCAATCAGGAAGCCACGGATGTGCTGATTGGAGCCTTGGCGGCGTGGCGCCCCCTGGAAGCGCAGCTCATGCGAAGCCTTCCGCGGTTCGGCGGCTATTCGGACCGGCTCCTGCGGGCCCTCAAGTTCTCAACCGAGGACGCCTCCTGGCTGACGGGTACAGACCGCGACTCTTTCCACCACGTCTGGTTCGAAATCCATGAGGACCTCATTGCCACCCTGGGCATCCAGCGGGCGCAGTCTTAGTCACGTAACAGAAACATGGCACCAGTAAACTTCGAGCATGAGCGAAGACGCCGGCAACTCTGTGACCCTCCGCTTCCTGGCAGCCCCCACGGACGTTGGGCACAGCGGATCCGTTGATGCCGGGACCGTCCTTGAATGGGTGGACAAAGCGGCTTACGCAGCGGCGGTGGGATGGGCCAAGTCCTATTGCGTCACCGCCTGTGTGGGCAACATCCACTTCACCGACCCCGTGAACAGCGGCGATATGGTTGAAGTGACCTCAACGATCGTTTATACCGGCCGGTCCTCCATGCACATCCACACCGTGGTCAGTTCCCGGGATCCCAAGGGCGGGCCGGAGACAATGCACAGCCAATGCATGGTGATTTTCGTAGCTGTGGGTCCGGACGGCAAGCCGATTCCCGTTCCCCAGTTCCAACCCTCAACGCCTGCCGAGATCGAGCAGCGGGACCACGCGCTGGCGCGCATCGAAGTCCGTGAGCAGATCGTCAATGCGATGAACGCCCAGGAATACACCGACGCCGGAACCGCCGAGCGCGTCACGCTGCGGTTCATGGCGTCCCCCACCGATGTGAACTGGGGCGGCAAAGTCCACGGTGGCATCGTGATGAAGTGGATCGATGAGGCTGCGTACGTTTGCGCGTCCCGTTACTGCGGCAAGGACACTGTGGCCGTCTTCTCCGGTGGTGTCCGTTTTTACCGGCCGCTGCTGATCGGCCATGTGGTGGAAGTCGAAGCCCGGCTGGTCTACACCGGCGCCAAGGGCATGCACATCGCGGTCCACGTCCGCTCGGGCGATCCCAAGACCCGGGAAATGAACCTCACCACGTACTGCCTGACGGTGATGGTGGCCCGTGACGAAACGGGGACGGCCGTGCCGATTCCCCAATGGGTCCCTGTATCCGAGGAGGACAAGAAACTGCATGCGCACGCGCGCGAACTTCTCGAAATCCGTGGCCGCGCCCCGGGAAACCGACTGCCGGACCACCTGCTGAAGGCCGCGCAGAACTAGCCGCGCTCAGGAATGATCACCCTGGACTCAATACGCAGAAGTCGTTTCCTTCGGGGTCGGTCAGGCACTTCCAGGACACATCGCCTTGGCCGAGGTCGACATCGCGGGCACCCAGGCTGTGGAGCCTGGCAACCTCAGCGGCTTGATCGTCGCCGGGATATGGCTTGAGATCCAGATGGATACGGTTGGGCAGGGCGTCCGGTTCGGGGGTACGAAGAAGCTCAAGGTAGGGACCAACCCCCTTGGACGAGCGCAACCTCGCATGCTCATCAGTCACCTCATGCACGGTCCAGTCCGTTGCCCGGCCCCAGAAATCGGCCATGGCCAGGGGATCTTCGCAGTTGACCACCACGGTGGCTATGGGGCCGGTGTCCTGATAGATCGCACGAGGTTCGAGTACGCAGAACAAGTTGCCCTCAGGATCAGCCATCACCACCCACGGCACCTCTCCCTGGCCAATATCCGCAGGCGAAGCACCAAGCTCCTTGAGCCGCTGTACGAGTTCCCTCTGATGATCAGCGGACGTGGTGGCAAGGTCCAGATGGACACGGTACTTCACTGACTCGGGGTCCGGAACACTGACCACGTCCACACATACAGCCGCAGGGTCCGGCCACGTAAAATCAAGGGGTTCCACGTTGGTGACCCCCGGACCTTCGCTGGAAACACCCCAGCCGAGAGCATCCGCCCAAAACTGCCCGAGGGCTGAGTCGTCCCCGGCCTTGAAATTCACTTGAACCAGTCGCAGTGCCATGGTTCACAATGCTATGCCCGGCTGGAGCCCGGCAACCTGCCCGATAGCCCAACACGGCCCGGTCATTTGCCTAACCCACCAGATTCTCCGCCGCACCATTCATGTGTTCAATGATCGTTTCCCGTGCCTTGGCGGCATTTCCGGTCTCAATGGCCGCAACAATGTCGTGGTGCCGGCCGACGCTCATGTTTCGGGTTGCGCGTTCCAGCCCGGCGAACATGATGGACATCCGGATGGAGCCTTCCAGGGATTCCCAGGAGTGCAGCAGCGTCTCGTTTCCGGACAAGCGGCAGAGGGTGCGGTGGAACTCGAGGTCGGATTCGATCCGTTCCTCCAATGAGGATTTCGCGGCCTTCTCCATATTGTCGACGGCGGCACGTAACTCTGCGAGCGCACCCTCCTTATCGGGCATGTCGCTGAGCGTCCGGGCGGCCAAGGATTCCAGCACACCCCGGACCGCGAAGATGTCACGGATTTCCTTGACGTCCAGGTGCCTGACGGACATCCGGCCGCGTGGTCCGGCGGAGATGAGACCTTCCTGTTCCAGTTGCCGCAGCGCTTCGCGGAGGGTACCGCGGCTGATCTGCAGCATTTCGGACAGTTCGGTTTCCACAAGGTGCCGTCCGGGCTCAAGCTCGCCACTGGTGATCGCGGTCCGCAGGGCTGCGAGCGCCTGTTCGCGGAGGCTCTTCTTCTCCAGTCCCAGCAGGGAGGCTGTGGCGGCCATGGTGTGTCCTCGGTTCTATGGGCAACTGCTGACAGTCAGGTGTTAACTGTCGATACTACGGGCAGAAGTGCGGGACGGGCAGTCATATCCGTCCCGCACTCCCGGGAAACTCAGCCGAGTTCGGAAAGGACCTTGGCCACGATCCGGTCCACGGACAGACCGTAGCGTTCGTGCAGTGTGGGCAGCGCACCGGCGTCGAGGAATTGGTCGGGCAGGGCGATGGGAACCACGCGCTTGCCGAGCCCGGCGGTGACGACGGCGGAGGCAACGGTTTCGAACAAACCGCCAACAACCGTGTGGTTCTCCAGGGTGACGGCCAGCCGGTCCGTGTTCAGCTCAGCCAGCACGGTGGCGGAATCGAAGGGCTTGATGGTGGGCGTGTGCACTACGGCCACGTCCACGTTGTGCTTCGCCAACGCATCCGCCGCCTGCAGGGCACGCATGGTCATCAGACCGGAAGACACGAAGACGACGTCGTTCCCGCCGCGCAAAACCTTGGCTTTACCGAGCTCAAACTTATAGTCGTACTCGTCCAGGACGGTGGGCACATTGCCGCGCAGGAGCCGCAGGTACGTGGGCCCGTCCGAGGCAGCGAGCTGCGGAACCGCCTGTTCGATGTCAACGGAGTCGCAGGGGTCCACGATGGTCAGGTTGGGCATGCCGCGGAAGATCGCCATGTCCTCGGTGGCCTGGTGGCTGGGTCCGTAGCCGGTGGTCAGGCCGGGGAGGCCGCCCACAATGTTTACGTTCAGGTTTGGTTCCGCGATGTCCAGGCACAGGAAGTCATATGCACGCCGGGCAGCGAACACCGAGTAGGTGGATGCGAACGGGACCAGTCCCGTTTCGGCCATGCCCGCGGCTGCGCCGAAGAGGAGCTGCTCAGCCATGCCCATCTGGAAGAAGCGCTCAGGAAACGCCTTGGCGAAAATGTGCATGTCCGTGTACTTGCCCAGGTCAGCGGTGAGCCCGACAATCCGGGAGTCCGCCTCAGCGGCCCTAACCAGCGCGTGCCCGAACGGAGCTGACGTGGTCTTCTGGCCGGGATCAGCGAAGGATGCGATCATCGCCGAGGTCTTGAGCTTCGGCTTTGCTGTTGTGGTGGTGCTCATGCTGAAGCCGCCCCTTCGTATCCTGCAGTCAATTGATCGCGGCAGATCTGCCATTCGTTTTCTTCAATGCGCATGAAGTGCGCCTTCTCGCGGGTCTCCAGCAGTGGAACCCCGCGGCCAACTTTGGTGTCGCAGAGAATCACCGACGGCTGTCCGGATGCAGAGGATCCCGCAGCCGCCCTGCGGGTGGCGATGTTGTCGAACGCGGCCAGCAGCGCGCCGACGTCGTTCCCGTCCACCCGCTGGGTGTACCAGCCGAACGATTCCCACTTTTCGGTGACCGGTTCGGTGCGGAGCACCGTGTTGGTGGCACCGTCGGCCTGGAGCGCATTGATGTCCACCATGGCGATGAGGTTGCCAAGTTGGTGGTGGTGGGCGCCCATGGCGGCCTCCCAGGTGGAACCTTCGTCGAGTTCGCCGTCGGAGAGGAAATTGATGACACGGTTGGTCGAGTTCTGCGCCCGCAGGCCCAGCGCCATGCCGACCGCGATCGTGAGTCCGTGTCCGAGCGAACCGCCGGAGATTTCCATTCCCGGCGTGTAGGTGGACATGCCGGACATAGGTAGCCGGGAATCGTCCGAGCCGTAGGTTTCAAGTTCGGACACCGGGACGATTCCGGCCTCGGCCAGGGCGGCGTAGTGGCCGATTGCGTAGTGCCCGGTGGAGAGCAGGAACCGGTCCCGGTCTGCCCAATGGGGGTCCTCGGCGCGGTAGTTGAGCTGGTCTGCGTAGACAGCGGCGAACATGTCTGCCGCACCGAGCGCCTGGCCCACATAGCCCTGGCCTTGGACCTCGCCCATGTTGAGTGCGTGGTGTCGGATACGGAATGCGGCGGCGCGGATGCGCTCTATGCGCTCCGGCGTGGGGGCGGAAACGGCGGCCGTTTCGACGGATGAGATAGTCACTGGATTCCTTCCGGAGTCGGGCGCGTACCAATGGAGAGAACGTGCCCGACGTCGATGGTTGCTTAGGCGTTTACCGTCTGGGGAGTTTTGCTGGCGGCTTCTTCGGCGAGCTGACGCTCACGCTTGCCCCAGGTTTCCTTGGTGATCAGGGCTGCCCAGAGACCGATGGCTCCATAGACGCTGAAGAGAAGCGCCGGCCCCATCCATCCCATGCTGACGAACAGCAGGGTGGTGATAAAGGGGGTGAACCCGGAGACCATGGCCGAGATCTGGTAGGACAGCGACGCCCCGGAGGAGCGGGTCTTGGCCTGGAACAACTCGGGGAACCATGCACCCTGGGCGCCGGCGAGGGAGTTCTGGCAAACCGCGTAGGCCACCACGATAGTGGCGATGATCAGGAAGAACAGGCCAGTGTTGACCAGCATGAACATGGGGATACCGAACACCACTGCGAAGGCCGTGGACCACACGTAGACGGGGCGGCGGCCAACCTTGTCTGTCAGTTTGCCCCAGAAGTACGTGGCGAAAATTCCGATTCCTGCGGCGACACAGAGCGCCACCAGGGTTTCGGTCTTGTCAGCCAGCTTGTTGGTGTGCAGGTAGGAAATCATGTAGGTCACCGACACGGCGTAGCCGGCTGTCTCAGCGATGCGGAGGCCGATGCCCCGCACGATGTTGCGCCAATCGGTCTTGATGACCTCGACAATGGGGGACTTCACGATGTCGCCCGACTTCTTGACGTCTTCGAAAACCGGGGACTCGGGAACCTTTGAACGGATGATGAGACCGACGGCAACCAGCACGATGCTGGCCAGGAACGGTACACGCCATGCCCACTCGGATCCCAGGCCCACGCTGCTCAGGAACACCAGGTTGGCGAGGAGCAGGCCGACGGGGAAGCCGGCCTGCACGATTCCCGTGAACTGGCCCTTCTTCCGCCAGGGTGCGTGCTCGTAGCTCATCAGGATGGCGCCGCCCCATTCAGCGCCGAAGGCCAGGCCTTGGATGACGCGGACGAGGACCAGGAGAGCCGGAGCCAGCAGGCCAACCTGCTGGTAGGTGGGCAGGAGGCCGATCGCGAACGTCGCCAGACCCATAAGGATGAGGGAGGCCACCAGCACCGGCTTGCGGCCGAGCTTGTCGCCGAGATGGCCGCCGATGATGCCACCCAGTGGACGGGCAGCGAAGCCGACGCCGAGGGTCGCGAAGGAGGCCAGGGTGCCGGTTACCGGGTCAGCGCCCGGGAAGAACGCCGTACCGAAGTACAGTGCTGCGGCTGTGCCGAAACCGATGAAGTCGTAGGTTTCGATGACTGCGCCAACGCCGGAACCGACGGCGACGCGCTTTGCTTCCTTGGTTCCATGAACCGGACCACGCATGGTCAGAGCTTCATTGCTCATGTGTGTCTTTCCCTTTCAAGAGTGCGGTGCGTCTTCGGCAACCCCACTGTCGACAGTCAACATAATACGTCAACTGTGACCGACACCACCAGCAATGTCAACAGTCAACTTAGGAGGTTGACTGTTGACAGTCAACCTAGCTAACGTGGTCTCCATCACTAAGGCCCCTCTCCGTCGAGGGGCTCGACACGAGGATCAAACGACGATGTTTCATCAACGACTTGGCTGTTCGTCGATCAGCTTCCGCCACCAGGACCTGGCCACAGCCCTGCACACCATGCGTGGCCTCGGCTTCGAGGAAATCGACCTCGGCGCGCTCCCCGGCGTCTGTGACCATGTGCCTTACATACTGGACGCCGAGGCAGTGGAGGCGGTTGCCGCCGTCGTCAACAGCTCGGGACTGCGCGTCCGCTCGGTCAACGGCGACGTCGGCGACCTGAACGCAACGCTCGACGCCGGCGCCCGGGAAGCGCGCGAACGACACCTCGGGATGCTGCTCACTCTGGCGGCCAAGACCGGCGCCAAATCACTTGTCCTGCCGTGCGGTGCGATCGACCACGATCCTTTGCGGGGCCTGGAAGAAGACATCGACGCTGTCGCAGCTCAACTAATTCACGCCTCTGCCCGTGCCAAGGAGTTCGGCGTCGAGCTGTGGACCGAATCCCTGCACTACTACCGGCTGTGCTGGAACACCGAACGCGCGCAGCTGCTCGCCGACCGCCTTGCCGGTTCCGACGTCGGGATCGTCATGGACTTCAGCCACATCGTCGCGTCCGGAGGCGACCCCGCGGATTTCGTGGACCGCTTCTCCGCACGGATAAAGCACGTCCACCTACGTGACGCGGTTCCAGCGACCGCAAACGAGCCCGGGAACATCAACCTCAGCATCGGCAACGGACAAGCAGACTTCGCTGCCGGCCTTTCGGCCTTGGGGGACGTTGGCTATACCGGCCACTTCTCCCTGGAACTCGAAACCCGGGACGTCACCCACGATGAACGCCCCGCGGCTGCAGCCAAAGCGGCCAGCTACATCTCAGACCTCATCTAAACCGCGTTACCTCATATTCAAGGAGCACCATGACCACCATCCAGCGCACCGCCGTCCTCACCGGGGCTACATCCGACCGCGGCATCGGCCTCACCACCGCCCGCCGTTATGCCCACCAGGGCTGGGGCATTGTGATCCTGGACCTCGACGGCGAGAAGTCCGCCAAGGTCGCCGCCGAGATCGCCAACGAATTCAACGTTCCCGCCTTCGGCTACGAAATCGACGTTGCCAATGAAGCTTCAGTCACCGCAGCGCAGGCCGCCGTCGCTGCAGAAGTCACCGCCGGAAACCTCCCGCCCGTCGGAGCACTGGCGAACATCGCCGGCATCACCTCACCGGTCCCGTTCCTGGAAACCACGCTCGAGCTGTGGCACAAGGTCATGGACGTCAACGCCACCGGCACCTACCTGGTCACCAAGGCGTTCCTGCCGGACATGATCGCCAACGGTTGGGGCCGCATCGTCAACATGTCCTCGGTCTCCGCACAGCGCGGCGGCGGCGTCTTTGGCAAGGTTCCCTACTCCGCAGCCAAGGCCGCCATTCTCGGCTTCACCAAGGCACTCGCCCGCGAAATCGGCGACACCGGAGTGACCGTCAATGCCATCACCCCCGGCGCTGTGGACACCAACATCCGGGTCGGCAGCACCGAAGAGCAGGAAGCCGCCATCAACGCCGGAATCCCCTTGGGCCGCAACGCCACCACGGAGGAAGTCGCCGCTGTGATCACGTTCCTCTCCTCCGAGGACTCCGCGTACCTCACCGGCACCACCATCGACATCAACGGCGGCAGCCACATCCACTGATTCGGGCTGCTCGAAGGAAACCCAGGACCCACCATGACCAAAATCTTCAACGACCCCGCCGACTTCGCCGATGAAGCCCTTGCCGGTTTCTGCGACGCCCACTCGGACCTCGTCCGGCAGGTGGAAGGCGGCGCCGTCCGTCGCAACCGCCCCGCCTCGCCGAAGGTCGCTGTCATCACCGGCGGCGGTTCAGGACACTACCCGGCCTTCGCCGGCATGATCGGGCCGGGCTTTGCTGACGGTGCAGTGGTGGGAAACATCTTCACCTCCCCGTCATCTCAGCAGGCCTACTCCGTGGCCAAGGCCGCCGACTCCGGTGCCGGCGTCGTCTTCACGTACGGCAACTACGCCGGCGATGTCATGAACTTCGGCATGGCCAGCGAACGCCTGAACGCCGAGGGCATCCGGGCAGAGAACGTTCTGGTCACCGATGACATTGCCAGCGCCTCACCCGGGGAGATCGGGAAGCGGCGCGGCATTGCCGGGGATTTCGTGGTCTTCAAGGTCATGGGTGCTGCTGCCGAAGCAGGACTTGACCTCGACGCAGTGGTTCGTCTGGGACGCAAGGCGAATGGGTTGACGCGAACCATTGGCACCGCGTTTGGCGGTTGCACTTTCCCAGGCGCCGACCAGCCGTTGTTCCGCCTTCCCGAGGGACAGATGGGCCTTGGGCTGGGTATCCACGGCGAGCCGGGACTGTTCGATACCGAGCTGCCGTCCGCCGTCGAACTTGGCCGCGAACTGGTGCGCCGGGTCCTGGCCGAAACTCCGGCGGGCGCTTCCCGGAGACTCGCCGTGATCCTCAATGGCCTGGGTTCCACCAAGCATGAGGAGCTTTTCGTCCTCTGGCGCACCGTCGCTCCCCTGCTGCGCGAAGCCGGTTACACGCTGGTGATGCCGGAGGTGGGTGAACTGGTGACCTCGCTGGATATGGCCGGTGCGTCGCTGACGCTGACCTGGTTGGACGATGAGCTGGAGCAGTACTGGACCGCACCTGCCCTGACTCCGGCCTATCGCCGTGGCTCTGTTGGCTTCGATGCCGGTGTTTCCGAGGTCGCCCACGAGGATTCCGCGACCGAAGCTGCCGACTACTCCTCCACAGCTGAGTCCCGCGCGTACGCAGCACAGTGCCTCTCGGCCCTGGACACTACCGCATCGCTGCTGCGGGCTTCCGAATCGATGCTAGGGGACATGGACGCGATAGCAGGCGACGGCGACCACGGCCGCGGCATGGTGCGCGGATCCGCAGCTGCCAACGATGCGGCAGCAACCGCGTTCGAGCGGGGTGCGGGAGCCGGTTCGGTCCTGATCGCGGCGGGCGACGCCTGGGCAGACAAGGCCGGAGGTACCTCGGGCGTTCTTTGGGGTGCCGGGCTCCGCGCCTTCGGCGAGCGGTTGGGTGATGCAGAGACCCCGACGCCGGACGTCCTCGCCGAGTCTGTTCGCGCCTTCGCGGACCGCATCGCGGGCCTTGGGAAGGCCGAGATGGGCGACAAAACAATGATGGATGCCCTGCTTCCGTTCACTGCGTCGCTGGAGGAACGCATCGCTTCCGGCATCCCTGTCGAAGAGGCTTGGGCAGTTGCTGCGACTGACGCTTCGGCCGCTGCCGCGTCCACCGCTGACCTCCGCCCCCTCAAAGGCCGAGCCAGGCCACTGGCCGAGAAGAGCCTCGGTACGCCGGATCCCGGGGCGACGTCGCTCGCCATGGTGTTCACCGCCGTCGGACCCCATTTCACCGCAGTTCCCGTAGCTGCCGTTACCAACTAGGAGAATTCCATGCGCATTATCGTGGGCGCCGACGAAGCCGGCGTTGACTACAAAGACCGGATCATGGCCGACCTCAAGGCCGACTCCCGGATTACTGAAGTGATCGACATCGGAGTCAACCGCGCGGATGAAGACTTTACCCGCCCCTACCCATACGTTGGAATCACTGCCGGAGAGATGATCCGCGACGGCAAGGCCGACCGGGCCATCCTGTTCTGCGGCACGGGAATCGGCGTGGCCATCGCGGCCAACAAAGTACCCGGCATCCGGGCCACGGCAGCACACGATTCGTTCTCCGTCGAACGCTCAGTCCTGTCCAACGACTGCCAGGTCCTCACCATGGGCCAGCGCGTCGTGGGCGTGGAGCTTGCCCGTCGCCTGGCCAAGGAGTGGATCGGCTACGCGTTCGATCCATCCTCCGGCTCAGCCGCGAAGGTGAAGGTGCTGAGCGACTTCGAGGGCTGCTAACCCTCCAAAACGGCTGCACAGTCATTCCTGCCCGCCTCACCAGTAGCATTGGTCCAAACAGGCCCGAGCAGGAGAGCTGATGCCCTACATCGTTGACTTCAAGAACGTTTCCACTGTGGGACTCGAGTCCTCCCCCGTAGCGGAAGCCGCCGCAGGACTACGGGCCAACGAAGCCCGCTACTACAAGAACAAGTACGACCATGAATTCACGGTCAGCCCCGCCGACGAGCTCCCCGACGTGGTGGACAGGGTGAGCCGGATCCTCAAGGAAGAACGCGACATCGTGATCAAGTCGCGGCCACTGGAAGCCACGTCTTTCCAGGTGGAGGACCTTCAGATGGCCTACGTTTTCTACGAGTCCGGGCTGTCCATCAACGTCATGTACAGCGTTGGCGAGGGAAAAAGGGCCGTCGGGTTCAAGCTCTCCGACGGCATGGAAGTCCCTGAAGAACTGGAATCAAAGTTCAAGTTTGCCCGCCAGAAATCCAAATTGGCCGGCACCATCCGCGGGTCCTACTTCGTGATCAAGGGCGAGTACTGACCCTGCTCAGGGCAGCCTTAAGCCGATGAAGGCCGTACGTGCGGACGAACCCGCCCGCACGGCCTTCACGGAACTATTTGATGAGCGCGGCGGCCTGGTCCATGAGCGCGCCTGCTGCTTCCGGCCCACCGGCCGCAGCTTCGGTACCTGAGGCCGTGGCCGAGATCAGGACACCGTCCTTGACGGCGTGCGCCGTGTAGATCGCTCCCGTTTTCCCGTCAGGCATCACCATGAGCGTCTTCAGCGCCACCGTGCCGGGCACGCCGCCAACACCTTCGATCTTTTCGGTGGAGGTTGTTATTGCCTCTCCCTCCGCGGAGAACGTCATTTTCCGGCACGTTTCTGCCAGGGACTTGCTTGACTCCACGCTCTCCTGCAGCACGGCAGAGTCGACTCCGGACGTCAGCGATACGTTGCTGATGAAATCGCCCACCTTGGCCCGGGCCGTCCCCGCGATGCTCGAACCGGAGATATCGTGCGGAACTCCAAGAGTGCGCAGGTCCTTGCAGCTTTCCGGTTCAATGGTGGCCTTGCCGAAGCCGTCCAGCAGTGAGGCGTACTGGCCCAAGAGCTCCTCACCGGAAAGTACGGCGGGACTGCTGCCATCAGAGGCCTTGATTTGCCCGACCAAAACGACGAGTTCTTCGTCGGTGTACTGCTTTGCCGGGGACGGTGTGCTGGAGGCAGTTTCGCTGGCCGCAGCCGCCGTCGAGTCCTGCGATGCCGGCGTAGTGCCGCCGCATGCCGTAAGAGTCATCGCAACGATTGCTGATGCCCCAAGTCCGAGCAGCAAGTTCTTCTTCATATGATTCCCCAATAAGTCATTGATAAACCCGCGGACGCGGACCGAGTCAACACTACTGGCCCGGTCACGTTGTCCGGGGAGGGCCACAAGAAGATTAGAACCCGCCGCCACCGCCGGTGTCGCCGGCCATGTTGGCAAAGCGCGAGTAGTGGCCTTGGAAGGCGACCACGATGTCCTTGGTGGGGCCGTTACGGTGCTTGGCGATCAGGATGTCCGCTTCACCCGCACGCGGCGATTCCTTGTCGTAAACGTCTTCACGGTGAAGCAGGATGACCATGTCGGCGTCCTGCTCGATCGAGCCTGATTCACGGAGGTCGGAAACCATCGGGCGCTTGTCTTGTCGCTGCTCGGAACCACGGTTCAGCTGTGACAGCGCGATGACGGGAACCTGGAGCTCCTTGGCGAGCAGCTTGAGTGCACGCGAGAACTCGGAGACTTCCTGCTGTCGGGACTCAACTTTCTTGCCCGAGCTCATGAGCTGGAGGTAGTCAAGGATCACGAGCTTGAGGTCATGCTGCTGCTTCAGGCGGCGGCATTTCGCCCGGATCTCCATGAGGGACATGTTGGGGCTGTCATCAATGAACAGGGGAGCATCGTTCATGCGGCCCATGGTGGTGGCAATCTTGGACCATTGCTCGTCCTTGATGGTTCCCTTGCGGAGATCCTGGAGGCCAATGGTGGCTTCTGCGGAGAGCAGACGCATGGCGATCTCATTCCGGCCCATTTCCAAGGAGAACATGACCGTGGCCAGGTTGTTCTTGATGGCAGCCGAGCGGGCGAAGTCCAACGCGAAAGTGGACTTACCAACAGCCGGGCGGGCTGCGATAACGATCATCTGGCCCGGGTGGAGGCCGTGCGTCAGTTCATCGAGCTCGTAGAATCCTGTGGGAACACCGGTCATGCCTTCGCCGCGGTGGCCCGAAGCTTCGATCTCGTCCACAGTGGACTCCATGACGTCCTTCAACGCCACGTAGTCCTCGGCGGTGCGTTTTTCAGCCACCGCGTAGACCTCGGCCTGTGCTTGGTTGACGAGGTCCTCCACCTCGCCGTCCTGGCCGTAGCCCATCTGCACAATCTTGGTGCCGGCATTGACCAAGCGGCGGAGGACCGCTCGTTCGGCCACGATCTCCGCGTAGTACCCGGCGTTTGCGGCGGTGGGAACAGTCTGGATGAGCTCGTGGAGGTAGGCGGGGCCGCCGATCCGGTTGATCTCGCCGCGCTTGGTCAGCTCGTCCGATACTGTCACGGCATCAGCAGGTTCACCACGGCCGTAGAGGTCAATGATGGATTCATAGATGGTCTCGTGCGCCGGCCGGTAGAAGTCATGTCCGCGGACGATTTCGACGACGTCGGCGATCGCATCCTTGGACAGCATCATGCCGCCCAGTACTGACTGTTCGGCAGGAATGTCCTGGGGAGGCTTCCGGCTCGAGTCCGAAGCGCGAGTGCCCTCGATTGAGTCCAAGTGCGTAACTGACAAAGCCGTCCTCCATTTTTGTACCGCTGCAGGGCTGAACTCCCTGGCGGCCTGTAAAGCGCAGTGTGTGGCTAAACCGTCCGCCGGGGTTGCTCCGAGAATGTCAGGCAGCTCCGACAAAATAGCGGTATCCACAAGTTATCCACAGCCGCTTCCCTGAGATCGTCACCGTAAGCGGCTTTTTGCGACCAAGGAAACTCGACTCGGGGATATCCGTGCCCAAAATGGACACTTCAGACACGTTACAGCAGGTACCCGAAGGCCCCTGTGGATAAGCTGTGGAATACCACCTCCACGTTGTGCACAGACTGTGCACTACTCTGTGGATAGAGAAATTCTTTTGACGGAATCAACACTCTGACCTGCGGAAACGCTTCTCACAAGCTGTGGACTAAAGAAAGATTCAGCGGAAAATCATCCACAGCCCCAAGGGTTCCAAGGAGGCCCGGAGTGGCTAAAAGCACCATAAACATGCCCCAAATGTGATGCATCTTACTTTTCGTGGCTGAATTTGACACTATCCTCTCAGAAGCCTATGCCCACCGTGGAATGTGCTGTGGATAACGCAGTTCTGGCATAAGCTCTAAGCATGGGGATGAACTTTGGTGACGTGTTGACGATTGCCCTTCCGCTTCTTGTCCTCCTGGGCCTGTTGTGGGCCTTGACTGCGGCCTTCAAACCACGGGACACCGGGGTGTCGGATGCTGAGAGATACCAGCGGGAACTGGCAGCCCGCTCCGCCGCGCACCAGGCTTCCCAGGTCCAAGAGGCGCTGGCCCTTCGAGCCCGCATCGAGGCCACCACCAAGCCGAGCCAAAACGAAGCCCAACACAGCCAGCAGACCGAGCAGAACCGCACGGCAGTCCAGGCGCAGGCCGCCCGTTCGCAGGCCGCCGGCCAGCAGGGCCACCAACCCGCTGTGCTTCCCAACGGCCAGCTCAACCCCCAGCTCGCCTTCGAGCTGCAGAACCTGGTCCGAAGCGGCAAAAAGATTGAAGCCATCAAAGTTCTTCGCCAAGCCACCCACTCAGATTTGCTTACCGCCAAGAACTACGTAGATCGGCTCTGACAACGCCATGGATTCCATCCTCATTCCGCTCCTGATCCTCATTGCGGTGGTGGCGGGAGTGCTCCTGCTCATTCATTCCTTCACCAAGCGCTCTGCTGAAACAAAGGCGGGCAACGACGCAGCAAATGCGCCAATGGACCCCGTGGATCTGGCCAAGGAGTCTGCGGCCAAGCTCAACCAGGAACAGCACCGCCAGCTGTACTCGCTCATAGCCCAGGGCCAGGGCATGGCGGCGATCAAGCTGTATCTGCAGGCCACGGGTGAGGGGCTGCGGGCCTCGCGCAACGCCGTGGGCGCTTTGGCGGCACACCCGCAACCATTCACGCCGGAAGCCCCGGCCAAAGACCTGCTCGCGGATGAGGACGATGAACCGGAGCGCTTTCCCTACCGCTACAGGGCAATCGTCAGCAAGGGTGACGTCACCCGCGAAGTCAGCAGCAATATGCTCAACGACGAAATCTACGGACGGATCCGCACGTTGGCCAAGAGCGGTGACGTGGAAGGCGCGGCCTTGGCCCTGACCCGCCATTCGGACATCAACATCAAGCAGGCCCGGGAATTCATCGAGCTTCTGGACGACTAGCTAGAAGTCAAAGAGGTCGCCCAGGAAGCCTTCCTTCTTCTTCCGCTTGCGGCCGTACTGGTCGCGGCCACCATCCCGCCGGTCGTAGTCCCGACGGTCACGGTCATGATGGTCGCGGTCATGATCGTGCCGGTCGCGGCGGTCCCTGTCGTCGTACCGCGGTTCCTGCGGACGGGATTCAAACGGGTTATAGAGGGGCGGCGGGGCGATCGGCGGTTGTGGTGGCGCCTGCCGGCTGACGGCCGGGCCGGTCTCAGCTGCTACGCGGTCAATAATCTTGTCCAGCTCACCGCGGTCCAGCCACACTCCCCTGCATTGTGGGCAGTAGTCGATCTCCACGCCGCTTCGTTCGCTCATCACCAGGTCAATGGAATCCACAGGACACTTCATGCTTGCCCCAACGACCGGCGCCCGCTAAAAGTTCGGCCTACCTGCCGGCTGAGATTCCGGCCAGCAGCTGCTCGAACGGTAACGACTCGAGGGCGTTGTCCTTGCGATGCGGCTGCGTGCCGTTGAGCAGTTGCACGAGTTCACCCGCGGCGCGGTCCACCCGCGACGAAAGTGGCGAGGCGCCGTCGTCGGTGTTTCCCCAGTCTTGCGGCCCCGCGAAGACGCCCGTAGCCGCGATCCTGGTGCGCAGGTAGCTGAACAGGGGCCGCATGGCGTAGTCGAGGACCATCTGGTGGCGGTCGGTGCCGCCCGTCGCGCCCAGCAGTACGGCCTTGCCGTCCAGCGACTTGGGATCGAGGACGTCGATGAACGACTTGAACAGACCGCTGTAAGAGGCGCTGAAGACGGGGCTGACGGCGATGATGGCATCGGAATCCTCGACGCCGGCAATCACCTCCGCGAGGCGCGGTGCGGCGTAGCCGGTAACGAAGTTGTTGGCGATGTCCACCGCCAGGTCGCGCAGCTCGACGATGTCGATCTTCGCCTCATAGCCGGCTCCGCGCAGCTGCCGCTCGGCAGAAGCTGCCAGCTGGTCCGCCAGCAAGCGGCTCGACGACGGGACTCCGAGTCCGGCGGAAAGTACGGTGATGCGGCGGGTTTCCATGGCATTCTCCTGTTGCTTGTTCATCCAGCTTACATGCATTTGCATCTAAATCTAAGAACAGGGGCCCTTCCGGAAGTATTCCCTCCTGGCCTACGGAGTCTTGAGTTGCTGCAGGAACTCCACAGTAGCCGCGGCGATCTGCGCCTGCGCCACGGACCTGTCCACGCCCGGCTGACCGTCTCCGGGCTGCGCTCCGTAATTTCCAAAGAAGGCATGGTTCCCGCCTTGGACCGCGACAAACCTGGTGTCACCCGGCAGCAAGTCGCGGGAGGCCTCGATCTTCGCCGGAGTGCTGAGGCCATCTTCTGTTCCGGAAATGGACTCGACCATCAGCCCCGCACGCTCCCGGAGGGATTCCAAAGGGTAGGAGGCGTACAGAAGCAGCCCGTCCACATCGGCGTTGCCAAGCGCGAAGGAACTGGCACTTACCCCGCCGAGCGAGTGGCCTCCCACTGCCCACGTGGTGATGGCGGGGTGGGCGGCCATGGCGCTGCGGGCCTGGTCTCCGTTTAGCAAGCTGAGGTTCAGGGGCTCTTTCAGAATGACCACCAGGAACCCGGCATCGGCGGCGGGCTTGAGCAGGTCCACGTAGGCGCGGGCTTCAACCCGGGCGCCCGGATAGAACACCAAGCCTGTACTGACCTCACTAGCCTCGGGAGTCAGCACGATCGACGTCGGGTCCTCGGTGATCGAAAAGCTGGACGCCGGGCCTGAGGCCTGGTCAGCAGGTGGCTGGTACGCGAATGGATTGAGCCAGAAGAGCATTGCCACAAGCGCCAGCACCGCCACGCGCCCAAGCCAGGACCCGACCGTCCGCACGACAGAACGCGGCCGTTGTGCGCGTCGACGCCGCCACAGCAGCAAGCCCCACAAGAGCCCGACGACGGCGGCAGTCACCAAAAGCGACGGAAGCAAGGGGTGGCCCCGCAGTACGGCCGGGTTCCCCGCAAGCATCCATGCCGGCACCAGGACCAGTACCGCGGCACAGACAACAGAAGCCCAGAAGAGGAGGGGAGTGCGGGTTATCCGACGTTCAGGGGAATCAGCCATTCCCCCATAATAGTTCCATCATGGAGATACTTTGGCGGTATACCGCGCCAGGAAATCGAACGTCCTGTCCCGGGCCTCCTGCGCCTCGCTGAAATTCAAGTGGAACTGGTATTCGTGCGGCAGCTCGGGCTCATGATTGGCCGGCCAGAACAGCTCCGTCACCGGCACCCCGGCGTCCTTCAGTCGGTTGCTGTACGGAACGGATTGGAGCCAAGTGAGGCCGTCGCCGTTGCCGCCGCTGATGAACGTCGGCGGGAAACCGGGGGTGACAAAGTCGATGGTAGACATGGTGGCCCCGGCATACGTGGCAGACCAATCCTTGGTGCCGGTGTAGGCCCAAAGGGAAGTCTTGAAACCCCACGCCACGATGCCGTTCAGGTCAGCCATGGCGCGAAGATCGTAGACACCGCAATGCAGGATGGTGGCAGCAAGCTCCGATTTCCGGAGGGCCGGCTGGATTCCCATGAGATTGGCATACTCCGGGTTCACCGTGAGCGTGGTCATCTGGCTGGCCAGCTGGGCGCCGGCGGAGTCCCCTGCGAGGACGATGCGGCTGGTGTCCACATTGAGCTCGGCGGCGTGCGCCTTGATATACGCCAGGGCTTCATTGATGTCCCGCACAGCGGTCGGGTACGTGGCCTCCGGCGCGATCGCATAGCTCATCCCAATCGTGGTGTAGCCCTTGGCCGCCAGAATCTGCAGATAGGGATTGACGTCGCGTTGTGCCCCGGAAATCCAGGCGCCCCCATGAATCCACACGACCGTAGGAAGGGGAGCCGCCGTGCCTTGCGGGCTGAAAACGTCAAACGTGGAGCCTGGCTTGTAGACAACACCGGCCTGGGTTTCCAGGGGCGTGTCGGGAACGTAAGGCGTCATCTCGTCGATGGTGGCTTGGGCACCCCGTTCAAAAACACTGCGGATGAGCAAGGCCGACGGCCAGGGCGTAGCGGAAAGAGCCAAGGCCAGGACCAACACCACCAGGATGGCCAGCTCGAGCTTCCGCAGCCGTGAGGTGCGACGTCGTGGAACCTTCGGTCGCGGTGGCACTTGAGCCGTTTCGGCTTTCCCTGCACTGGCTTGAATCGAATCCAAAGGCCCCATCACACACTCCCCCAGTCGGCGCATCCCTGGACCCATGCTAAGGCGGGGAGCCGTTGGATGGGATCAGGACAGCGGCCGTGCCGCCGAGAGCAGGACGCCCTCACCGCCGTCGAACGTCACCGTATGAAAACCCGGGCCACGCGCGACCTCACGAAACCCCCATTTCCGGTGCAGTGCCAACGAGGCCTGGTTGCGGGCGTTCACTACGTACCAAGCGTCGCCGGCCTGCTGCCAAATCCATTGGAGCCTTGCTTCGGTAAGCTCCTGGGCCAGCCCTCGTCGTCGGAAATCCGGCAGCACGGTGATGCCGGCCAGATAATGACCGGCGGGCGCCGATCCGTCCGGGAAATCCCATTGGTGCGTTTTGGCCCAACCCACGACGGCGGAGCCTCCGCCCGCCGGTACGTCCGGAGGCATCCCGGCCACAAGAACCAAACGCCCGGGATCAGCGATGGCGCTGCCGATCCTCAGCCCGAACGCCCGGGCGGCGGCGGGCGCGGTCCGGCCAGCGGCCAGCTCCACCGCGACGATGCCGGGAACGTCCACCTCGGTGGCGGTCCGGATCAGGAAACCCATAGCGTGAGTCTACTTCCGTCACCGACAATGCCCGCCAACGGCCGTGACGATGGTGGAGCCGGCCATACCGTGCCAGAGTGTAAGGGGTTCCCTACTGCTGCCCTCGCCAGCCACGCACGAAAGAAGACCATGACAGAGCAAACAATCGCCCCGCTGGACGGCGTCCGGGTCCTGGAGCTCGGCAACTACATCGCGGCTCCTACCGCGGGCCGGCTCCTTGCCGACTTCGGCGCCGAAGTCATCAAGGTGGAACGTCCGGGA
The DNA here is from genome assembly GCF_049315185.1 of Paenarthrobacter sp. C1. Lineage (NCBI taxonomy): Bacteria > Bacillati > Actinomycetota > Actinomycetes > Micrococcales > Micrococcaceae > Paenarthrobacter > Paenarthrobacter sp. C1. Next base: position 4,627,673 of record NZ_CP186052.1, read on the forward strand.
ACCGGTGACGAATTGCGCAACTGGCGGCTCCACAAGGGCACCACCTCCATGCTCTACCGGACGCTGAACCGGAACAAGAAGTCAGTGGTCCTCGATCTCCGCACGGATGCCGGCAAACAGGCGGTCCTGGAGCTTGTGGCGAAGTGCGACATCCTGTTGGAAAACTTTCGTCCCGGCACCTTGGAAAAGTGGGGCCTCGGCCCGGAAGTCCTGAACGAGGCAAACCCCGAGCTCATCGTCACCCGTATCTCCGCCTTCGGGCAGACGGGGCCACTGTCCGGACGGCCCGGTTTTGCCGCCGTCGCCGAAGCCTACGGCGGGTTCCGCAACTTGGTGGGCGACCCGGACCGCGCACCGGTGCGCGTCGGCGTCTCCATTGGAGACTCGATCGCGGGACTGTACGCCGCCTTCGGCTCCGTCATGAGCCTCTTCCAACGCGAAGCACGACGCCGGGACCCGGGTTCCGGCGTTCCCCTCACCGAACGCGTCATTGACGTTGCCCTGCATGAGGCCATGTTTTCGATGATGGAATCACTGATTCCGGATTACCAGGCCTACGGCGTGGACCGTCAGCGCGTGGGTGGGCGGATGGAAGGCATTGCCCCCTCCAACGCGTACGTGTGCGGGGACGGCGCGAGCATCGTGGTGGCCGGCAACGGTGATTCGATCTTCCAGCGGTACATGCAGACCATCGGACGCCCGGACCTGGCCGAACGCCCGGATTTGCAGGGCAATGCCGGGCGCTGGACCCGGCGTGAAGAGCTCGATCAGGCAATTGGCGAATGGACGGCCACGCTGCCTGCCGCCGAAGCCCTGGCCGTGCTGGAAGCCGCCGGCGTCCCCGCGGGACCCATCTACACAGCGGCGGACATCAGCGACGACAGCCAGTACGCGGCACGGAACATGATCCAGAAATTCGATGTTTCCACGGGCGAGGAGACCATCCCCGGCGTTGGGTTCCCCGGGATTGTGCCCGTCATCGGCGGTCAATCCCTGCCTATCCGCAACCTCGGGCCGGACCTCGGTGAGAACACCCAGGAGATCCTCGGTGGCCTGCTGGGCATGAGTGCGGGCCAAATCGATGCCGCATCCGGCCGTGAGGAAGCAGTACGCTCATGAACCACGTTGAGAACCCCCTTGCCGGAACACTGGGCCAAGCCATCCTTCGGGACGTCACTCTGCGCGACGGCTTGCAACTCACGGGCAAGCTCCTGACGGCTGAGCAGAAGATCGAAACCGTCCGGGAGCTGCTGCGCCTGGGCGTGCCCGCCATTGAACTCGGCTCCATGGCCCGCGCCGACCTGGTTCCCACCATGGCCAACACCTTGGAGGTCGTCCAGGCGCTTACGCCGGAGGAACTGGAGAAGTGCTGGATCTGGGTAGCCACCCCCGGCCACGTGGCGAAGGCATCGGCTGCGGGGGCGCGGAACTTCCAGTACTGCCTGTCCGCCTCGGATTCCCACAACAAGGCGAACATCGGCCGCACCACGGATCAGAGCCTGGCGGCCCTGCCCGAGGCCGTCGAATACGCACGCGCCGTGAACGGGCAGATCCAGCTGTGCATCGCAACATCTTTTACCTGCCCGTTTGAGGGCAACATTTCCGAAGAACGCATACTCTCGATTGCCAATGATCCCCGCGCCGAGGGCACCACGGACATTGTCATCTGCGATACCTTGGGCCAGGCGGTTCCTGCCCAGGTTGCCGGACTGGTGGCACGTGTGCGGGACGAATCCCCTGCCCGCCGGATCGTCTATCACGGCCACGACACCTGGGGTTTGGGCGTGGCAAATACCCTCGCAGCCATCCAGGCAGGAGCTGCCATGGTGGACGGCGCTTTGGGGGGTCTTGGCGGCTGCCCCTTTGCCCCGGGTGCCAGCGGCAACACTTCCAGCGAGGACATCCTGTTCGCGACCCGCCCGGACTGGCTGACCCCGGGGATCTTTGGCGAACTCGTGGTGCTGTCGGAGACGTTGCTGGCGGAGCTTGATGAGCCGAACCGCTCCAAGTCAGCGCAGGGCGCACGATCCAAGGCCGACGCTTTCGACTGGGTGGTGCGCTCCTAGCTGTGCCGCCCGGCCCCGCCCAGGGCCATGAGTTCCAGCCGTCTGAGGGTTTCGCGGTTCCGGACTGCAATAACGGGATCACGCAGCTTCTTGGGCACCATCTTGCCCGGTCCACGCACGGCATCCTCGGCAATGGAAACCCTGCATTGCGAGTCTCCAACGTCTTCCAAGGTGATGCGCACTGTGGCTTCGCCCAGGGGCCAGCCCCTCGCGAGAAGCTCCAGCATCCGCCCGGGTTCGACGGCGGTCACGCGTGTGCTGTCGTCGATGAGGAACGGCCAGGAGCCCACGGAGTGACGAAGCCCGGACCCCTTCTCCGGCCAATGGTCGTCAACGGAACGGATTCTTGAGGCGCCAACCACCCACCCGGAATACAGCCAGCCCTCCTGGACAACCTTCCAAACATCTGCGGCAGGGGTTTTGAACAGCTGCGTCACGGTAGACATGTGAACCTTTCTGCGCGCGTACGGATGGTGCAGTGGACACTAAGCTAAGCATGCTTAGTGTTTCATGGCCAGTGACCTCCAGCGGTCACGATGACGGCTTGCTGGCCTTGCCGTCCAACCAGAGCATGTCCGACTCGTCCCGGTGGCTTCCCTCGGATCCCACGTGCCGGCTGTCGATCTGCGCTCCCTTCTTGATGACATGCACCAAGGCCATTCCGTGGCCGCGGCCTAGGCCGTAGTCCGACTTAAGCCATTCAAGGATGGTGCCCGCCTTCACCGAGGGGTCGCTGAAGCCTTTGGTTTCCGCGATCTCGACCAATTGCCGCGGCGTGAGGCCTGTTTTGTCCTCAATGGCGTCGAGGTAAGCCTGGAATGACATGGATACCGCCTTTCATGGCAACTCCTTGGGCGGAGTTGAAAGCTGTGCGTCAGCGACATCGTACCCGCGCCCCCAGCGACACCTACACTGATCGCATGGTGTGCCGAAAAGGGCGTGTCCTTGCCGGGTTTCTGGTCCTGGCGGCGATGATGCCTGCCCTGTCCGCCTGCGACTCCGGTGCCGCCTCCCCGCAGCCCTCGGCGAGCACCAGCGCCGGAGCCATCGCCGTGGAAGTCAACCAGTCCCGTGACCAGTACGGCAAGCAAGCCATCCAGATCCAGTTCACCAACACCACGGCCACGCCCCTGACAATGACCTCTGCCCGGCTTCGTTCGCCCCTCTATGAGGAAGAGATTCTCTGGCAGCGACCCGAAAGCGGCCTCGAACTGCCCCCGGGACAGCCCAAAGCTGTGCCCACGGCACTGCCTGCGGCGGCCTGCGGAGCAGCACAAGACACCTCCGAGCCGCCGATCGGAGCAACCTTGGAGTACTCCGAACCCGGCAAGGAAGCCACGAAGGAAACCACTGAGGCCACCGACCCCTTCGGGGTGCTGACCAGAAACGCAACCGAACTCTGCATCGCAACTGAAGCTGCCGCCGTCGCCACCATGGTGCTGGACCCCGAACTGAAGGTGGCAACGGACGGACGGACCGCCGTCGTGCGACTCATCATCACCCCGGCCACGCAGGGCGGGGGGCCGCAAAGCCTCACCATCGAATCGATCGACGAGACTACGTTGCTGGCGCAGTCCCCCGGTAACCCCTGGCCCACGAACGTCACCGTGGGCACGGACAAACAGGAACTGCCCCTGACCATCCGCCCGGCACGCTGCGACCCCCATGCCGTCGCCGAAGACAAGGTGGGCACGCTCCTGCCACTCAGGATCAGGCTCGGAGGACGGCAGGGCCTGATAAAGGTCCCGGCATCAAATGACCTGCGTGGTCGCGTCTACGACTTTGTCACCGCCGCCTGCGCGCCTGCAGGCTAAGAGCCTTATCCGAGTGTTGCGAGGGCGCGGGGAGCGCACTCCACCGTGACCTTGACGTTGGCCTCCACGCTCTTCACCTCGCCATCCATTTGGTAAGGAAGCGGCTTGAGGGTGGTGAATTCGTAGTTGCTCACGCTGGGCTGGTCCCCCAGGCCCTGGGTGGTGGCCTTCAAGGCAGTCAGGAGCACGCGCCACTTGGCCATGTGCGGGAAGGTGATGACCTCGAACTTGCCGTCCGACGGGTGCCCGTCGGCTTCACTCAACGTGGCGTATTTGGCCATCTCGTGGATGTTCGCAAAGACCAGGCTGTCGAACTTGCGGCGTTTTCCGTCGGCCAAACGGATGGCGAACGGCTCGAATTTGGAGAAGGTCTGTATGACAGTGACCATTTCCTTGAGTGCGCCTTTGCTGCCCTTTTCCAGTTCCGTGGCAACCACCGGGGTCAAACCGAAGCCGATGTACGAATGCGCATATTCAAGCGGTTCGTCACCTTTTTGCCCTGTGTGGATGCGGAGAAGGTCGATGTTGTGGACATGCCCCTCGGCAATGGCCTCTTCCAAGGGCTTGGTGGCCATGATCCGGCTGTGGTCATTCGCGTTGCCTGCCGCCCGGACAGCACATACTGCCTTGGGGTTACCCGCCTGCATGACGCCATTGACGACCTCGTTGTAGCCGCCGTCGCCGCTCACCGAGACCACAAGGACGTCCCCGCCCTTGGCTGCCGCTTCCCGCGCCAGATCCACGGCGTGGCCGGCGTGCTCCGTCGGCTGGAGGGTGATCTCGGGCTGATAGGTGAGGAGTTCCTTCAGCTTCTTCTGCAACTGCTGCGCGAGCTCCGGCGCATCCCCCGTGCTGTTGGGATTGAAAATGATAACGATCGACTCAAAGGTCCGGGCAGAATCCACGATGTACTCCTGATTCATTGCGAGGTCCCTTATTCAGGCGGTTGTATCCTCGGAGGTTCCCATAGTATTCGCAACCCGTGGGGGTTTCGGATATACAGCGAACGTGAAACCATGAAAATGGGTTCCCAGATGTGAACCTTTGTCGATCAGCTGGATGCGGCGTGGTGCTGCGGCAGCAGCGGGGAAATCCCATGGACTCACGCCAGACAGCACGACTACTCGTCCTTGAGCATGAGATCACCCTTGACGATTTATGGGCTTGGTACTGGGCAAATGGCGGGAATGCCATGCTTTGGGACTTTGACGCCTACCTTTTCGGGATCCTGGAACGCGATCCCTTCGACCTCAGAATCCTCAGCTGGGCCATGGAAGACCTGGAGGCCCGCTCACTCCTCTAACTGTCCTCAGACTGTGTTGCTCCCGCTTTCCGCTGCGCTTCGATCAGGTGCCGGGTGGAGTGCGCAACAAAGGGATGTCCGGATCTCATCCGGCCATCCAGTTCCTTGAGCTGGTCGAGGTACCGTTCCGGCGTGAACCCGGGGATCCACCACACGCATTTGCGCAGGATCCACACCACCGCACCCACGTCAAAGAACTCCATGCGGCACCGGGCCGTCCTGAGGTCCGTCACGGTAAGCCCCGCGGCTTCTGCTGCTGCAACCTCGGCCTGCGGGTCGCGGCCCTTCCGCTGCTCGGGCAGCGGTCCCAGGAAATATTCGATGAGTTCAAAGGCCGACGCCGGCCCAACGTGCTGGGCGAAATAGTGGCCGCCGGGGACCAGGACGCGGTGGATCTCATTCCAGTCCGGGCTGACGGGGTGCCGGGCAGTGACCAGTTCGAACGACCCGTCAGGGAAAGGCAGCGCATCGCCGGCGGTTGGCTCCACGATCTGCACGCCCCGCGGTCCCAACAAGGCCCGGGCGCGGGCGGCGTTGGGTGGCCATGCCTCGGTGGCTGTCATCCTTTCGGGAAAGCTGCGGGCCTCTGACAACACTTCTCCGCCACCGGTGTCCAGGTCCAGGGCGCTTCGGACCTGGGCCAAGCGGTCTGCCTGCAACGCGGCGAACCCCCAGGGCGGGCGCTCTTCTGTGGCGCGCTTATCCAGCCATCCGAACCCCCAGCCATCCACGTCGGCTTCCGTGGCCTCCGCAATCAGGGTTTCGAAGTCCCTCATCATTTCTCCAACTCCGCCGGCAAGCCGGCACTCCCGCATTCGTCCATTTCGCCCGGGTTCCGCGGGCCCCATGCCCAACGCTACCGGGAGCCGGCGCCCGTTCCGCCGGTAGGGTTGCACCATGGGGTCAGTACTGGAAGCCGAAGGCTTGCTTGTGGGATATGCCGGAGCTCCAGTGTGTGGAGAGGTATCCGCTTCGGTGGCTGCCGGCGAAGTCCTTGGAATCGTGGGGGTGAACGGTGCCGGGAAGTCGACGGTAGCCAGGACCATCGCAGGTCGCCAGGCTCCCCTGGCCGGAGACGTGAGAGTCCACGGCCTCCTCATCGATCCCGACGCGGTGCCGTTCCGTCGGCAGGTAGCGGCCGTTTTCGACGACGACCTGTTCTTCCCCTCGCTCACGGTCAGGGAGCACCTGCTCCTCGTTGCCCGCGGCCATTCCGTAGCCGACCCTGAAGGGCGGGTGGAAGAAGAACTCGGGTTCTTCGGACTTCTTGGCAGAGCCGACGCGATCCCGGATGCCCTCTCTTCCGGGCAACGACGCAGGCTCCTCCTCGCAGCAGGCCTGATCCGTCCATCCTCGCTGCTGATCCTTGACGAGCCGGAACAGCGCCTCGATCCGATGATGCGGGTGGCACTCGGGGTGCGCATCGCTGAACACGCCCGGAACGGCGGTGCCGTGGTGCTGGTGACCCACGATCCGGAGCTGTTGCTCGCCACGGCCTCTTCCTGCCTGGTCATCGACCATGAAGTCCGCGAGCTGGAGCCCGAGCGGGGAGCGTCGATCATTGCCGGGTCCTGAGTTACTGACAGTTGATGGTTCGACGGCGGACCGTAACCTCGCCGCGGAGATCGTCCGTTTTACCCGCAGCACCACCCGGCGTTACAAGCGCAGCCGGATTTCGTTGAGTGAACGCTTCGTCGACGCGTACAGCTGGGGACTTGGCATTGCCGTTTCGCTGACCATCGCGGCCTCGTTCGTACTGGCCCTCCGCAACGAGATCGCCGACCGCAGCTCCGCGGGCAGCAGCATCATCGGGGAACAGTGGCTTGTCCTCCCCGAGTCCGTGCTGTGGACGACCGTGACGTACGCCTTCCTGCTGATCGTGGCCAACCTCGCCCGGAAGCTCGGTCCTGTCACGGTGGGTGGACCTGAGAGCACCTGGTGGCTGTCCCTCCCCATCGACCGCCGCCCCATGGTCCTGCCCCCATTCCTGCGCAAAGTGGTTCTCACTTCGGCCGGCCTGGCCATTGTTTTCCTGCCGTTCAGCATGGTCACCGCTGTTGACCGCACGCCGATCGGGCATCTTCTTGCATCAGTCACCTTTGCAGCGGCCGGGGTCATCGCCGTGGCGTTAGCGGCCTTCCAGCAGCTCGGCATGGTCCGACCCCGGCTTGGCCGCGCGATGACCATGGTCGTGCTCCTTGCCTGCGCGGTCCTTCCTGCGCTCCCTGAATCTCCCTGGCCGGCAGCGCTGGCCGGAGCCACCGCCGTCGTACTTCTGGTCCTTGCGGGTCCGCGCACGGGTGAGGTGCGCAGCGAGGAGCTGATCCGCGGCGGGGCGGTGGCCGGGCATGCCGGAGCTTCCCTGTTCATGATGGATTCCAACGAGGTACTGCGTGCGCTGGGCGCCGGTCGGAAAACGGTCGACGGCGGCAGGGCCGCGGGCTTCTTCGCCCGCCCGGCCGGAGGTCCGCTTCGGGCGCTGATCCGGGCGGATGTTGTGGCTTTCCTCAGGCTGAATCCGCCCCTGCTACCTTCATGGCTGTGGCTGGTGGCCTGCGTCGCCATGCTGTTGGTCGAAGGCGGCCTGCCCGAATTCGCGCAGTTGGGCATCATCGTCATCGCCGGCTGCGCTACGGCTTCCGGCATGGGCGGCGTGGCCCGCAAGGCGGCACTGGTGCCCGAACTCGATGCGTTGCTCCCCCTCCACCCGGCGCTGGTCCGCAGCAGCCGTGCCCTCATGCCGTGCCTGGCCATGGCCGTGTGGATGGCCGCCCTCAGTGGGCTCCTGGTTCTTTTGGGCGCTTCCGATCCTGCCCTGATTGCGGTAGGTGCCCTGGCAGGAATCGGGATGGGTGCGGGATCGCTCCGTTCCGCCACCAAAGCCGCCCCGGACTGGTCGGCTCCCCCGGTGGACACGCCCTTCGGCCCCGTTCCACGCGCCCAGCTGGGTTCCCTCATGCGCGGACTCGACGTGACCATCCTGGCCATGGTTCCGCTGCTGGTAGGGCTCTATCTTGGCTACACTCCGTGGGCCGTGGGGATGGTCCAGGCCCTGTTCAGTGCGGGCATCGTCATGCTCTCGGTACTCTCCAAGCCCAGGAAGGCGTGACGACAGGGAAACCGTGACGTCAGAGCAGCACACTGCCTTCGATGCAGGTGGTCGATTCCCCACCGATCCAGATCACGTCATCCTCGGCAGAGACATGGATGCGTCCGGCCCTGCCAAGGACCGTTCCTTGGGCCGCGACATACTCCGCTGGTGCACGCCCGGTACCGATCAGCCACTGGGCCGCTCCCGCGTTGAAGCTGCCCGTTACGGGGTCTTCCACCATGGCGTCACCCGGAACGAACGTGCGGACTTCGAAATCGGCAGCTGCACCTGGCTCATGCGAGCCGATCACGCCAACCTTGAGGTCGCCCATCGCAGCAAAATCAGGTTCAAGGGCCAGCACCTGTTCGGCTGATTCAAGGAGCACGCCGATCCATTCCGGGCCGTTGACCAGCCACGACACATCCAGAAGCGAAGCCTCGGGAAGGCTCAGCCCTGCAGCCAGTTGGGCGCGTTCAGTCTCGCTTACCGGACCGAAACGCGTCAGCGGCGGAGCGGCGAAAGCCAGCCGTCCGGCGTCGTGCTTCACCCGGACCAGGCCGGCGCCGCATTCCTGAACCACAACGCCATCCGCCTTTGGCACTCCCCCGGACTGCAGCCAGGTGTGCGCGGACCCCAAGGTGGGATGCCCCGCGAACGGGAACTCCTCGCTGCTGGTAAAAATCCGCACCCTGTAGTCCGCTGCGGGATCCGTCGGCGGAAGGAGGAACGTGGTCTCGGAGAGATTGGTCCAGTTGGCGAAATGCTGCATTGCCTCCGTGCTGAGGCCCTCGGCGTCCACCACGACGGCGAGGGGGTTTCCCCGGTACGGCTGGTCGGAGAAGACGTCCACTTGATGGAACGGACGGGTGCGCAAAGCTTCTGAAGTCACCCAGGAAGGCTATCACCGGGGTGCTGGCGGCCATGACCTGCGTCTGCAAAACTACGATCATGGCAGAGAACAAGACCCAGCCCACGGACGTGTCGGTCGAGGAATTCCTGGCGGCCGTCGAGCACCCTACCCGGCGTGCGGACGGCGTTGAGCTGCTGGAGATGATGCGCGAAGCCACCGGCCATGAAGCTGTCATGTGGGGTCCCACGATTGTCGGGTTCGGCAGCTACCACTACAAGTACCAGACCGGCCGCGAAGGCGACGCCCCCGCCGTCGGGTTCTCGCCGCGAAAAGCGAACCTGGTGTTGTACGGCGTCACAGAAGGGCCCGACGCCGACAGGCTCCTCCCTGAGCTCGGCAAGCACAAGACGAGCACGGCCTGCCTGTACCTCAACAAGCTGGACGACGTGGATCGGGATGTGCTGGCAGAGATGATCCGCGCCGGCTACCAGCACGTGATGACGGAGCACCACACGCCTTAGCCGCTCCCCGAGGTGGCAGTTAATGACAGTTCCAGGCAGGCGGTTTCAGCTTGCTAGTGCAACACCATCGATTATTTTGGTCAGTCTTTCAGTTGGGGTGTCCCATTGGAGTGTTTGACGCGGTCGGATGTTGAGCAGGTGCTGGGTGTGGGCGAGTTCTTCGTCGCTGACCTGGTTGAAGTTCGTGCCTTTGGGGTGGATATCGCGGACCAGTCCGTTGGTGTTCTCGTTCGTGCCGCGTTGCCAGGGTGAGTGCGGGTCACAGAAGAACAGCTGGCAGCCGGTCGCTACTGTGAACTTGGCGTGTTGAGCCATTTCCGTGCCTTGGTCCCAGGTGATCGTTTTAAGGATCGCCTGGGGCAGGGTGTGGATCATTTTCTGCATGACCTCGATGACCGTCGCGCTGTCCCTGGCTCCCGGCAGCCGGCCCAGCAAAGTGAACCGTGAGGAGCGCTCGACCAAGGTGACGATCCCGGAGTTACCGGGACCCACGACCAAATCACCTTCCCAATGGCCGGGCACGGCCCGGTCCTGGACTTCGGCGGGCCGGTCGCTCAGCCGGGCCCCTTCAAGCCAGGGCCTTACGTTCCTGGCAGGCAGCTTTGATTGGGGCTTACGACCGGTCCGGCCCGAACGTAGGGCCTTCTCCACGGCAAGTTCATGCCGCAAGGCACCCCGGCCCTGCACGTAAAGGGCTTGGTAAATTGACTCGTGGGACACGTGCATCTCCGGCTGCTCGGGGAACGTCTTCTTCAGGTCCGCAGCGCTCTGTTGAGGTGAGAAACGCTGGTTCAAGCGTGCCACGACCTCCTTCCACACCGCCGTTCCCGCAGAGAGCTTCACGGGCCGGTTCCGTCTACGGCGGACCAGTGCCCGGTGTTGGGCAACCCCGGCGTCGTAATAGCGCCGGGCCCAATGCTCGATACTGTGTCGGCGGATCTCCCGGGACACCGTTGATGGATGCACGCCCAACTCCTTGGCGATCTGTCGCATGGAACGCGGCTCCGGCAAGCCCAGACAGGCCTTGATATAAGCCCGGTCCTCCAAAGTCAGCCGCCGGTACCTTCGCTCCTTATCCCGCGAAAGCACCTCCGAAGCCATCGGAAGACGCACGCCACCACCAGGGCCGGAGATAAGTTCCATGCCCGCTAGTTTCGCCCAATGCGACACCGCTTGCCGGGACACCCCAGCCGCGGCAGCACTTCGTCCCGTGTCCTCACCCGCCAGCAAGTGCTCATACGCACACGCACGAACCGACCACGGCAACTTCTTGACCATGACACCCCTCCAACTACAGGGGTGTTGCACTAGCCACCTGAAGACGCCGCATCAACATTGGCATTAAGTGTCACTTCGGTGCACAGAAAAACCCCCGCCACCGGAATCCGGTAGCGGGGGCCTTCCTTGCAGTCAGAGACTACTTGCTTGCAACGACCTCGAGGTCGATGACAGCGGAAACGTCCTCGTGCAGGCGAACGTTGGCCTGGTACGAACCGACAGACTTGATGTGGTTCGGCAGTTCAACGTTGCGCTTGTCGATGGCGCCGAGGCCGGCAGCCTCAACAGCAGCAGCGACGTCGGCCGGCTTGACGGTACCGAAGAGACGACCGGACTCGCCGGCCTTCACCTCGAGCTTGACCTTCTTGGAGGACAGAGCCTGGGCCTGTGCCTGTGCAGCTTCAACGGAAGCGTGGGCACGAGCAGCGCGGGCAGCCTTGATGGACTCAACCTGCTTCTCGCCACCCTTCGACCAGGTCAGGGCGAAACCGCGGGGCAGCAGGAAGTTACGTGCGTAACCGTCCTTGACCTCGACAACGTCGCCAGCAGCACCGAGACCGGTTACTTCGTGGGTCAGAATGAGCTTTGCCATGTTAGTTAATCCCTTCCCTTAGCCGCGGCCAGCGCCGGAGTAAGGCAGCAGAGCAACTTCGCGGGCGTTCTTGATTGCCTGGGCGATCTTGCGCTGTTCCTGAACGGTAACGCCAGTAACGCGACGAGCGCGGATCTTTCCGCGGTCGGAGATGAACTTGCGCAGCAGTGCTACGTCCTTGTAGTCGATGACAGTGATGTCAGCGGCCTTCAAGGGGTTGGACTTTGGTTTGGGCTTACGGAGTTCAGCCTTAGCCATCGTGGAGCTCCTTTTCTATGGAGCCCGTGGATATTGATCCACGGGATGGTGGTGTTCGACGGCGGTGATCGCCAAGGTGCCTTGCGGCAGTCCCGGCGGGTGTCCGGCGTCGGACTTTTATTTGGTGTTTAGAAGGGAGGTTCGGAATCCGGGCCGTTGCCCCAGCCGCCAGCGTTGCTGACACCGGGCGTAGCCCAGGGGTCATCCTGCTGTTGTGCGGGCTGGTTGCCGCCCCAGCTTCCACCGGAGTTGCCGCCGCCCTGGTTTCCACCAGGAGCGCCACCTCCAAAGCCACCGGAGTTACCGCCGCCGAAGCCACCCTGTCCACCGCCGGAGCGCTGGGTACGGTTGACCTTGGCATTTGCGTAACGCAGGCTGGGGCCGATTTCGTCGACCTCAAGCTCGATAACGGTGCGCTTTTCGCCTTCTTTTGTTTCGTAGGAACGGCTCTTCAAGCGGCCGGAAACGATCACGCGCATGCCCTTGGTGAGGGACTCGGCTACGTTCTCGGCTGCTTCGCGCCATACCGATGCACGGAGGAACAGGGTTTCCCCGTCCTTCCATTCATTGGACTGGCGGTCAAAGGTCCGGGGAGTAGAAGCGATGGTGAAGTTCGCTACTGCTGAGCCAGACGGGGTGAACCGCAGCTCCGGGTCATTGGTGAGATTACCAATGACCGTAATAGTGGTTTCGCCTGCCATCTACTGCCTCCTTGTTCGTTCCTGCGGTGTAAAGATTTTGAAGGGGCTGATTACTCAGCAACGACCTTCTGGTCTTCGGGGCGGATGATCTTGGTGCGCATGATCGTCTCGTTGAGAGACAGCTGGCGATCAAGTTCCTTGGCGGTAGCCGGTGCAGCGGTGAAGTTCACCACGGCGTAGATACCTTCGGACTTCTTCTTGATGTCGTATGCCAGACGGCGACGGCCCCAGATGTCAACCTTTTCGATGGTTCCACCATCGGTGGTGATGACATTAAGGAACTTCTGAAGCGACGACTCTACGGTACGCTCTTCGACCTCGGGGTCGATGATTACCATCAATTCGTAAGGACGCATATGTGAACCCACCTCCTTTGGGCTAAGCGGTTACGGTATTTCCGTAACAGGAGGTTCATTTGCGATGCTGTGCACCGCTCCCCCGCCGAAGATTCGGAAGGAGGGCGTAACACAGACTTCAATATCTTAGTGCATCTCCTGCACTCAAAGCTATTCGGGCGGATCCCGGCCCGGAACGGGGCACTTGGCGTATGTGGATAAATCCGCCTGGGTCGGCGTCATGCCGCATGGCCCAACGACAAAACCCCTGGAAGATCGTGGATCTTCCAGGGGTTTCTCTGTGCGCGGAGGGGGACTTGAACCCCCACCCCCTTTCGAGGACTAGCACCTCAAGCTAGCGCGTCTGCCATTCCGCCACCCGCGCAAGGTGATCAGGAGAAAGCAACTTTCGTTTTTCTCCTTGACAGCGACAAAGACAGTAACACGAACATGTCCGATTCGTGGATTCCTGGCACCTTGAGGACGTCCCGTTAGAGTGGCGCCATGGATGCCACACCGTTGAACAACCTGGTCCTGACCGTTGTTTTTGCCGCGATAGCCCTCTACGCCCTGTACTTCGTGGTCCGCGCTGGAGTGAGGGACGGCATCCTCCAGGCGAAGAAGATCTCCCAGGACTCCACCTCACGGGAACAACCGTGACCAGCGGCGGGCAAGCGAAAAGCGTCAGGGTCCGACGCAGCAGATTGCGCTTCGTCGCCATGATGGTTGCCGGCGCGTCGACGTTCCTCGCAACGGGGCTGGCAGGGAGCTGGGTGGACGCGCCCGCCGTGGGCTGGGCGACGGCAGCACTGGTCTATGTAGCGTGGGTCTGGCTGGTGATCGCGCGGATGGACCCCGACCAAACGGAGCAGCATGCCACGTCCGAGGACCCTTCCCGCGGAGTCACCGATCTCCTGATTCTCATCGCGAACCTTGCCAGTATTGCCGCGGCCGTGGCGGTGATCGTCAACTCCCACACGGAAGGCACCGGATCACGCCTGTCTTCGGGGGCTCTGGCACTTGCCTGCGTCGCGCTGTCCTGGATGCTGGTGCAGACCCTCTTCACGCTTCGCTACGCGGAGCTCTATTACAGCCCTGCAGAAGATGCCGGAGGTGAGGTGGGCGGAATCAGCTTCAACCAGGAACGGCCACCCCAGTACACGGACTTTGCTTACCTGGCCACGAGCCTGGGCATGACCTACCAGGTGTCCGACACCAACCTCGGCAACCACCGGATCCGGGCGGAAGCCTTGAAACACAGCCTGCTCTCCTACCTGTTTGGCACGGTGATCCTTGCCGTCACCATCAACCTGGTGATCGGCCTGGCCCAGTAGCCCACGCAGCCGCGTAGCCCAAGCAGCCGCTCATCATGCCGGGCCAAAACGAAACGGGGCAGCCGCCGTCGAACACCGACGGCAACTGCCCCGCATCAGAAAGAAACTTACGACGCCGGGCCGGAACCGACCGCGGAAGGTTCGGCTGAAGCGGCATCCTGGTGCGGGCTGCCACCGTTCCTGCGGTAGCGGAACACTCCGATGCCCACCACCACAGCGGCGAGGCCCAGCGACAGGAACAGCGACTCGCGGGTGGACTCGAGGATGACCATGCCGATGATGAGCGCCACGATGCTGCCGATGGCGATCCAGGTGAGGTACGGGAAGAACCACATTTTGAGCTCGAGCTGCTGCGCTGCAGCACCCATGCGCCTGCGCAGGATGAGCTGGGAAGTCGCAATGACCAGCCACACGAACAGGGCGATCGCGCCCGAGGTGTTCACCAGGAACAGGAACACCGTGTCCGGCGCGATGTAGTTCAAGCCAACCGTGATGAAACCAACCACCGTGGAAGCAAGGACGGCTGCTGCGGGGACACCGCGCTTGGAAATCTTCATCCACGACTTGGGAGCATCGCCGCGCCGGGAGAGCGAGAAGAGCATGCGGCTGGCGGTGTAGAGCCCTGAATTCAGGCAGGACAGCACCGAGGTGAGGACCACGATGTCCATGATGGTGCCGGCGCCCGGGATGCCGTAGAGCTCGATGACGGCGACGTAGGGGCTCTTGGCGACGGACGCGTCGTTCCACGGCAGGAGCGTGACAACAATGGCGATGGAGCCGATGTAGAAGATCAGGATGCGCCACACTGTGGACTTCACGGCCTTCTTGACGGCGTCTACGGGGTTCTCGGATTCACCCGCAGCGATGGTCGCGATTTCGGCACCGAAGAAGGAGAAGACCACGACGAGGATGCCCGCCAGCACTGCGCCGGGACCGTTGGGCATGAAGCCGCCCTGGTCCAGCAGGTTGGCGACACCCGGGGCGGATACACCGGGCATGAGACCGAGAATTGCTGCGATGCCTGCAAGGAGGAAGATCACGATCGCCGCAACCTTGATCGAAGCGAACCAGAATTCGAACTCGCCGTAGGACTTGACTGATCCGAGGTTGGTCAGCGTCAGGAGAACCATGAGAACCAACGCCCAGATCCACTGATCGACGCCGGGAACCCAGCGGTGCATGATGGCGGCACCCGCCGTTGCCTCGATGCCGAGGACGATGATCCAAAACCAGGCATAAAGCCAGCCAATACTGAACCCTGCCCAGCGGCCAAGGGCCTTGTCTGCGTATGTGGAAAACGAACCCGTCTCCGGGTTGGCGGCCGCCATCTCACCAAGCATGCGCATGACGAGGATGACAACCAGGCCGGCGGCCAGATAGGCCACCAGGATGCCGGGTCCGGCCTGCTGGATAGCAGCACCGGAGCCAACAAACAGACCTGCTCCGATGACGCCCGCAATGGCGATCATGGAGAGGTGGCGGGGTTTCAGTGACTTTGAAAGCTGTTGGTCAGCGTGCATGGATCGGCGCCGTCCTTTGGGTTTGAGTTGGGCCATGAGTGGTGTGCCACGGGCCACACGACTTTCCCACACTAGCCAGCACCAGAGGGCGGATTGCTGTGCAATTGGACATTTTGACACCTCCAAAAAAGGGAGACTGCACAAAATGTATTGTCACAGTCAACACAAGTTTCCTTATGAAAACATTCGAAATATGCGCGAAACGAGTGTTTGAGGCTTTCGTCTAGACCGACGTCCGGAAGAACAGTTCCGTCACCGCCGCAAGATGATGCGGATCCTGCACACCGCACAGCTCACGCGCCGAGTGCATCGACAGCAGCGGGATGCCGACGTCCACGGTGCGGATCCCCAGGCGCGTGGCAGTCAACGGGCCGATGGTCGATCCGCAGGGAAGATCGTTGTTGGAGACGTACTCCTGGTAGGGCACGTTCGCCTCGGCGCACATCCTGGCCCACAGCGCAGCTCCCGCGGCATCGGTGGCGTAGCGCTGGTTGGCATTGATCTTCAGGAGGGGACCACCGTTGAGAACCGGCTTGTTCGCCGGGTCATGCTTCTCGGCGTAGTTCGGATGGACAGCGTGGCCGGCGTCCGCGGAAACACAGAACGACGCCGCTACGGCCTGCCGCCGCTGGGTCACCGAGGCTCCCAATCCGTCAGAGATGCGCACCAGCATGTCCTCAAGGATGGGACCGCAAGCGCCCGAGCGCGAATTGGAGCCGATCTCCTCGTGATCGAACGCTGCAAGAACAGCGATCGGGCCGTCCTCCGGGGACGAGGAAGCATGGGCAATCAAGGCCACCAACCCCGCGTGAGTGGAGGAAAGGTTGTCCATGCGCCCGGAGGCGAAGAACTCGCCCTTCGCCCCGAAAACCGCAGGAGCCTGCGTGTCCGCCACCACGACGTCGTATCCGCCGATTTCGGAGGCATCCACCGAGGCGCCCTCGACGCCGGCGGCCAGCAGTCCCAGAAGGTCCTCGCCCACGGGATCGCCCTGGCCAAAGATCGGGTTCATGTGCTGCTGCTTTGACAGGTGCAGACCGTTGTCATTGACGCCCCGGTCAAGGTGGATGGCCAACTGGGGAAAACGCAGCAGCGGCCCTGTTGAGGTGAGGTGCTCGGTGCCGTCGCGCATGACCAGCCGGCCGGCGAGCTGCAGTTCGCGGTCCAGCCACGAGTTGAGGAGCGGGCCACCGTAGACCTCGACTCCCGCCTGGAGCCAGCCGAACTTGCCGGTGGTGGGTTTGGGCTTCAATTTGAAGGACGGTGAATCTGTGTGGGCACCCAGGATGTTGAAGCCGGTGGTGGGTCCGGCATTGGTGGGGGTAACCCAGGCGATCAACGCGCCGTCACGAATGACATAGAACTTTCCCGCTCCACCGTCCCACGGCTGCCGCTCGTCCAATCCAGTGAAACCGGCCTCGTCAAGGCGGCGCGCGGCCTCGTGCACTGCGTGGAAACTCGACGGCGACGCCGAGACGTACGCGCCGAGATCCTGGATATGGTCAACTGCTGCGGAAGCGTTTGAAGGCATGCTCCCGAGTCTAGCCGCATGGATTCAACCGCCTGTCCGGACCGCCTTGCACCCTGCCCCGGACAGCTACGGGGTCAGATGGTGACGTTCAGGGCGGCCGCATAGCCGCCGGCAACCGAGCCGGAAATAGTCGCCAACTGGTATATGCCCCCATCGTCACCAAAGACGTTGTCAGAGGACAGGGTGGTTTTCGGGAAGCTTCGGGCACTGTTTTCGTAACCGGTGGTTGCATACACGGTCTTGCAGGCGCTCTCAGTCAAGGCTATCTGCGACACCGCCAGCACCTGGCCCGCGTTGGTGGCGTTGCTCATCGACTCAAATACCTCAAAGTGAATATGAGGCCAGCGGCCCATGTAGGCGCCGGGAAAGATCGTGCTGAAAGTGAGTTGGCCATTTTCATCCGATTCCTGGACGCCGCGCAGGTAGTTCTCGTCTTCCAGGCCGGAATCGTAGAGCGAATACTTGCCGTTTTGGTCGCAATGCCAAACATACACAGCCGCGCCCGCCAGGGGAGAACACCCGTTGGCGTTATCCAACAGCGTCAAGGTGACAGTGAGCGGCACTCCTGCGGCCTTCGTATTGGACGCTCCGAAACTGGATCTGATGTCGCGTCGCACAACTCCCGAAGCCTCCAGGACGTTGGGTCCGTTTGAGCCGTCGCCCGGGTAGGGCCCCAGCGTTTCCTCCGGGATTTCCGCTCCGCATTCGGCCAAGGCACGGGTCACCGTACTGGTGGCCTCCGCCGACGGTGAGGTGGCCGCCGTCGTGCCTTGCAATGGGGTGACGGTACCGGCGGAGGTTCCCGACGGCGTCGCACCGCCGCCTTGCGTCCCCGGCGTGCAGGCGGCGAGGGCGGCAACGGTTCCCGTCCCGAGAAGAACGCCCAAGGTCCGCCGCCGGCTCAGGAGCGTGGAGAGGTCGAACTCCAGTCCCTTGTCGTGGTTCGGGTGCGGCTGTTGAGGAGATGTCATGCCTCCATCAAAGCTGCAGTCACTGTGAGTTGTACATGGGGAACCTGTGGCAGGACTGTGACCGGTGAAGACTCCGGAATTGTGACCGGCGTGCATAATAAGCATTTCGATATGCTTGTAATGCTCGTCACGTCATGGCACGATGGCTTGCAACAGCAACTGACGGAAGGTCCACTGCCATGAACATCGAACTGAAACCGGTGCGGAAGCTTCGCATCCACTGGCCCATTTCGGTAGAGACGATGACCCAGCTCGCCGACGGTCAGCTTCAGGCCCTTGAGTCCGACGCCGGTATCGCCTCGTTGCTGGACGCGCTGACATCAACCCCGGAGCTGGGCGGGTTCGGGAACTACCACCATGTCTTCGAATCCTCGGCCGGCTTTGAGGGATTCACAGTGGCAGAAGGAGCCAATCCCACCCTGGGCAGGGTAGGCCAGCGGACCATCTCACCCACTTTTGTCTTCACGACGTACTTTGACGACTCCCTGGACGACACCGCCGTCCAACAGCTCGTCCAGACGATCGTCGACATTCACCCATGGGAGGTTCCCGTGATCGAGGTTTCGGGACCCCTCAGCGTCTCAAGCAGTGTTATGGACTCCTGCACCGAAATGCGGGTGGCATCAT
The DNA here is from genome assembly GCF_049315185.1 of Paenarthrobacter sp. C1. Classification (NCBI taxonomy): domain Bacteria; kingdom Bacillati; phylum Actinomycetota; class Actinomycetes; order Micrococcales; family Micrococcaceae; genus Paenarthrobacter; species Paenarthrobacter sp. C1. The sequence continues at coordinate 4,646,465 of NZ_CP186052.1, forward strand.
GAGCGCCTCAGTCTGGGAAGAGGTTGCACCACTCCTCCGCAACAGGACCTTCACGGATCTCACCCACGCCTTCCACCCCGGCCAACCGCACTTTTCGGCCTTTCCCGACGAGACACGGGAAGCCCTTTTCGATATGGAAAAGGGCGACGGATTCACCGCCCACAGGTATTCGATTGTGGGCCAGTGGGGCACGCACGTGGATCCGCCGTCGCATTTTGTCCGGGGAGGCCGGACGCTGGACCAGATACCTGTGGAGGACATGATGCTTCCCCTGGTTGTCCTGGACATCAGCCACCGTGTCAGAAACGATGCGGACGCAACCCCCACCCTTGACGATGTCCGGCAATGGGAAGCACGCAACGGGGCCGTCCCAAACGGGGCGTTCGTTGCCCTTCGGACCGGCTGGAGCAAACACTGGCCGGACGCATCGGCAATGGCCAACAGGGATGACGACGGCATCAGCCACACACCCGGGTGGTCCCAGGAGGTGCTTCGGTATCTGGTCGAGGAGCGCTCCGTTGCTGCCGTAGGCCACGAGCAGACCGACACGGATCCCGGCATGGCTACCTCACGGCAGGACTTCAGCCTGGAAACATACGTCCTGGCCCAGGACCGCTGGCAGATCGAGCTGCTGGCCAACCTGGATGAACTACCGGAATCCGGCGCCATGCTGATCGCCACGTGGGCAAAGCCCTTGGAGGGCAGCGGTTTTCCGGCACGGGTGTTCGCCATTCACTGACGCCGTACCGATCCGGCCCCCGGGGCTGACTAGAATCAATCCATGTCAAAGACCTCCAGCATGGGCCGCGGCATGATGGCCTTACTCACCGTTGGGGCGCGTCACGCGGAAGGATTCGACGGCGGTACGGTGGCTGACATTGCAGCCCGCCTGGACAAGGACCGCAGCCAGGTCTCACGCAGCCTCAAAGGTGCACAGCTGGAAGGTTTCCTCACAAGGACCGAACAGCGTGAGTATTGCCTGGACTGGTCCTTCCTGACGGACGCGCAGCTGGTCACCGAACAGCGGCTGAAGACTGACGGCTTGACCGCATTGGAGGGTCTGGCATCCGAAACCAACGAAGCCTGCTTCCTGGGTGTACTGAGCGGAAACAGTACTGTCACCATTGGCGAGCAGGTGCCTGAAAGCGCCAATCTGGTGGGTTCCTGGCTTGGCCGGCCCTACCCCGCCTACTGCAGCGACGCCGGCCAGGCGCTCTTGTGGGATGCGCCGGACTCAGACGTCCGGAAGATCTTTGACGGAGTCGAGTTCGTGAAGCACGGGCCCAATACGCCTGTGTCCGTTGACGATTTCCTGGAGCGGTTGGCCAAGGCAAGGGAACGCGGCTACTCGATCGTGGACGAGGAAGCCGAACCGGGCCTCTACTCCCTGTCCGCGCCCGTCCGGGACTTCAAAGGCGAAGTCGCTGCTGCATTGCAGATTGTCGGCCCGAAATCACGTCTGGAACCCCAGCGCGAAGCCTTCGCCATGGCTCTTGGTTCGTGGCGGGACTGGCTTGAGTCTTCAGTTGGAGGACAGTCAGGCTGACGGGTCAATCCTGAGGTTGGGCCGCGCTGCCGAGCCGGTTGGAAGCGGACTGAAGCGCCGCGGCAATGTGTGGAGCCGCTTTCTCCAGATCGGCGCGGCTTCCCAGGACACTGAGTGCGGCAACAATGCGGGCTCCGCCTGCCCGGACCGGTACTGCCAGCTCCCAGACGCCGTGCTCGAATTCCTCCGCAGCCAAGACATACCCCTGTGGCTTGTCCTTGTCCATGAGGGTGGCCACCTCCGCTGCGGAATGCGCCGCGGCGGGGCCGCCAACGCCAATGAAGTTGGCCTCGCGGAGCAGACCCTCAAGCTCCTTTGCCGAATGGTCCCACAGCAAGGCCCGGCCGGCGCCCGTGCACCACACAGGGGTCACCATGCCGGGCTTGGCGAAGCCGCCAAGGACAGAGTTGTTGGCGGAAGAACGCAGCAGGAGCACCCGGACCCCGTCGCGCACTGAGAGCCTGGAGCGCAATCCATAAGAGGACACCAGCTCCTCAAGCTCGGGTCCGGATTGCTGGACCCAGCCTCCGTTCAGGGAGGCTGCCAGGGTGAAGAACCGCGGCCCTGTGCGGAAGGGACCCCGATCCACGCGTTCCAGCAGCCCAAGATCGCACAGTTCCTGCGCCAACCGTGAGACCCGGCTTTGTTCCATGTCCAGCTCCGCAGCCAACTGCGAGACTCCCAAAAGTTGGCGTCCCTGCTTTTCGCGGTCCGTGACCAGCCGGATCAGGCGAAGGCCCTGCGCCAACGACGAAGCCTCTGTTGACACATCCACGAATCAGGCTCCTTCCACCAAGCGCTCACGCCATTCTCACACGTTGGCGCAGACCCTGAGGATCCTGGCGTCCTTGGCCCACACCGTGTACAAATCTGCGAGAATTCCGGCGTTGGCTGCTTCAAGCTCTCCCGAAGTGATTTCGGACCGGTCCTGGCGCCCGAACAGGACCACTTCATCCCCGGGCAGGACCTCCGGAACGGATGTCACATCAACCACCATGGAGTTCATGGAAATCACGTCGACGATGGGCACGCGTCGCCCGCGGACCAGGACATCGCCGCGATGGTCGGCGCTTCGACGGCCGAGTGCGCGTCGATACCCATCGCCATAGCCCACAGTGACTGTTGCCAAACGGGACTCTGTCGCCAGAGTATGGGTCAGCCCATAGCCCACCTTGCTTCCGGCGGGATAGGTGTTCACCGAGCCGATGCGTGCCTTGAAGGTCAGGCAGCGGCTGAATCCGGGCTGCGCGGGTTCCGTGTCACCGTAGAGGACGGCCCCGGTCCGTACCATGTCCATCCACGACGCCCGGACGTTCAGGGTTGAAAATGAGTTCGCCGCGTGGAGGAGCACTTCACTGCGGGGCACTTGCGCGGCTTGGAGGATAGCTTCGGACTCGGCCCTGAAACGCCGCAGCGATTCTTCTATATTCTTCACGTCATCGCAGGGAAAATGCGTCATGATGCCGGCGGGTTGAAGCCAGGGCTGGCTCAGTATCCCAACTGCGCAGGCCCTGCCGCGGGAAGAAGACACGTCAAGGCTGTGGCGGCTGATACCCGACGAGTTAATGTCCAGGTGCACCCGCAATTTCCGGCCCGTTTCCTCGGCGATCCCGCTCATGGCCAAGGCACTCTGCGGATCAGAGACGAGTTCTTCGATGGAGAAGTCCATGCCCGCCCAGACTTCCTGCGGGGCCGCTGCTCGAACGCGGAGCAGTTTTCCCTGAAAACCATGTCCCCGCGCCAGCTCTGCTTCGTGATTCGACCCCACCCCTATGTAGGGAACGTCCTGACGAACCAGGAACGGCAGCAACATGTCAGCCCCGTGGCCGTAGGCGTCGGATTTGATCACGGCACACAGCAAGGCCCGGCCTTCCAGGAGTTGCCTCATGGATCGGACGTTGCCATCAAAGGCGTCACCGTCAACTTCCAACCAACTGGAAAACTTCCCGGCCGGTTCCGTGGACTGGGTTGTTTGGGCCATCCTGCCCTCCCCCTTTCAAGACAGTCAGGCGGCGGGGCAATATTGCCCTGCCGCCTGACGTGGCAACCTGGATCAGACCGACTGCTTTACTTTCACAGTCCGGCCGTATCGGAAGTGGAAATACAGGTAGCAGGCAGCCACAAAGGGGATACCGAAGTAGAGGGCAGCGACCTGCGCGGGATCGGACGCAATGCCCACCAGTGAGAGCAGGCACAGTCCGAAGGCCAGGATCGGAACTACAGGGAAGAACGGTGCCTTGTAGGCAAGGTCAGCCACCCGTCCCCCGTTGCGGACAAAGGCCCGGCGATGGAAGAAATGCGAGGCGGTGATGGACATCCATACCCCGACGACGGCGAAGCCGGCTACGGAGACGAGGGCCAGGTACACGGTCTCCGGAGCAGCCACGCTGCTGATCAGGGACGCCAGCCCTCCCACCATGCTGACGGACAGGGCAAGGAGTGGGATGCCCCGGCGGGTGAGGCGCTTGAGCGCCTTGGGAGCGTGCCCTTCGTCTGCAAGGGAGTAGAGCATGCGGGCACAGGAGAACAGGCCGCTGTTTCCGGCGGACAGGAGGGCGGTGATGATGACGAAGTTCATGATGTCCGCCGCGAAGGGAAGGCCTACGGACGAGAAAACAGTGACGAACGGGCTCTCATCCAGTCCCACCTGGTCATAAGGAACGGTTGCGGCGATGACGGCGATTGCCCCCACGAAGAAGATCAGGAGGCGGATGACCGTGCTGCGCATGGCCTTGGGGATGTTCCGTGCCGGATCCTTGGTTTCGCCTGCCGCCACGCCAATCAATTCCGAGCCGGAGAAAGCGTAGAAGACGGCCAGGGCTGTCACCAGGACGCCGGAGAAGCCGTTGGGAAACAGGCCGCCTGAGGTATTGAAGTTCTCGAACAGGAACGGGTGGTGGTCGTTGTCCGAGAGTGGATGGAATCCGAACAGTGCCGCCCCGCCGAACACGATCAGTGCGATGATCGCTCCGACTTTGATGATGGAGAACCAGAATTCAGATTCGCCAAAGAACTTGGACGAGAGCGCATTGAAGCCGAAGAGCATGGCAGCGAACACCAGGCACCACACCCATACCTCGACACCCGGGAACCACCGCTGCATGAGCAGGCCCGAGGCCGTGAACTCCGAACCGATCGCCACCGCCCAGCACAGCCAGTAGAGCCAGGCGGTGGTGAAGCCGGTAGCCGGACCAATTGAACGGGAAGCGTAGATGTGGAAGGCACCCGAGACCGGGTAGGCAATGGCGAGCTCGCCAAGGCAGGCCATCACCAGGTAGACCACGAAGGCCCCCACCAGGTAGGCGATGACTGCGCCCAAGGGGCCTGCCTGGGAGATGGTGTAGCCCGAGCTGAGGAACAAGCCTGAGCCGATGACACCTCCCATGGCGATCATGATCAGGTGACGCGGACCCATGGAACGGCGAAGGCCTGTTTCCAAAGGCGCCGGAGGGGCGTCAGCCGGGTGGTCCAGTTTCAGGGGGGTTGATGATTCCATGACTCGTCTCCGATAAGTGAAAGATGCGATCGGGACGCCTGGGACTTCCTGCGCGGGGGAGCCGGAGGCGCGCTTGTAGTGACGAAGGTAACACAGAATCAGCTCAAATAGTCATTAAAAACATTTATGAATGTCTATAACGCACATCTTGTGAGGAAAGTGGGCCCGGACCGGGCCCGCTGCATCAGTAGTCCGGGTTGCTCGGCACCACCAGTCCGGTCTCGTAGGCGTAGACAACCACCTGCACGCGATCCCGCAGCTGCAGCTTGCTCAGGATCCGGCGGACGTGCGTCTTCACAGTGGCCTCGGAGAGGAAGAACTTATGGGCGATCTCCGCATTGGACAGACCCTCGGCGATGGTCGTGAGGATTTCGGTTTCGCGCGGCGTGAGTTCGCCAAGCAAGGGATCCCGGTGGGGTGCGGGCGAATGGCCCGGCACTGCACCGCCCCGGACATACGTCTCTAGGAGCCGCTGCGTTACACGCGGGGCGACGACGGCGTCACCGCTCGCCACGAGCCGCACCGCATGGACGAGCTCTACCGGGGCAACGTCCTTGAGGAGGAAGGCAGAGGCTCCGGCCTGCAAACCGGTGAAGGCGTACTCATCGAGGTCGAACGTGGTCAGGATGATGACCCGCGCTTCCGAACCTGAATCGGAGATACGCCGCGTTGCCTCGATCCCGTCCATGGTGGGCATTCGGACGTCCATCAGCACCACGTCAGGTTGCAAGGCTTCGACCTGGCGGACGGCTTCAGCGCCATCGGACGCCTCGCCCACTACATGGAAGTCTTCTTCGCCTTCCAGAATGAGTCGGAAGCCCATCCTGAGCAGCGGCTGGTCGTCCACGAGCAGCACTTTGATGTCATTGGTCATGATTCCCCCTTGTCGCCGTTCCAGTGGAGGTCGGCGTGGACCGCCCAACCGCCTCTTTTGCCTGGACCGGCAGTAACGATTCCAGCATAGATTCCAGCGCGTTCATTCATTCCGGCAATGCCCAGCCCTGTGCCCAGGCTGCCAATCGATTCGCTGCCACCGTCCCTGGTTCCGCGTCCGTCGTCGAGGACATCAATGGTGACCACATCGCCGTCGCGGGCCACCTGGACGTCTACCCGGCTCAACGAGCGTCCGTAACGCAGCACGTTGGTCAGGGATTCCTGCACGATCCTGTAGACGGTGAGCTCGAATGCCGGGTCAGCTGGCAACGCCGGCCCTGTGTGGGCATAGTGCAGTGGCAGGCCGGCCGTGCGGAAGCCCTCCAGGAGCTTGGCCAGGTTGTACCCGGACTCAAGCGGCGTAAGCGGGGCCGGCCGGCCTGAATCATCACGTAGAACCCCCAGAACACGCCGCATATCCGCCAGGGCGGTGCGTCCGGTCCGCGAGAGTTCGCCAAGCACCTCGCCGGCACGTTCCGGATCCTTCTTGACCACAACTGCCGCACCATCCGAAAGACTGATCATGACCGTCAAAGAGTGGGCGACGACGTCGTGCATTTCGCGGGCGATGCGGTTGCGTTCGGTGACCTTGCCCAGCCGCGTGGTCCGGGCGGCCCAGGCAGCGATCTCCGCTTCGTGTTCCCGTCGCTGGCGAACCGAAATGCCAATGCCCGTGGCCAGCAGGTTCGACAACATGATGGTGACCGCCGTGGCGATGTTGTTGATGAGGTGGAAATTCTCCGGGACGTCCTGAAGCGTGTCCATCTGGGCCGGGCTAGTCCACATGAACAGGTAAAGCAGGCTCAGGGGCAGGCTTGCGGCGATAAAGACCGCAAACGTGATCCCGCGCTTCCGGAGGGAAGCCACCGCATAAAGGGCGAACCACAGGCCTGCCGAAACGTTGGAGCCCCAAGGGTTCAGGATGGTCGCCGAGATTTCCAGCAGGGCCACGGCCAGGACCACCTGGAGCGGGAACTGCCTCCTGAAGGCCAATGCCAAGGCAATAAGGAGCAGTATGGCCACCACGAGCCATTTGCCCTCACCGATCGAGGCGACGATGGTGGGCAACGCCAACAACACGTAGCAAAGCACCACCACGGCGTCCATGGCACGGGGACGCGTGAAGAAGTACCGCCGGATCCTGCCCCGGCGGCGTTGGGCAATTTCAGCGAAGGACGCGTCGGCCACGGCGGCCGGCGCGTCCTTCATCTGTGGAGCTTCAGTCATGAATTGAGCCTAGAGGGCACGTCGGCCTAGACGTCGCGCTTCTTGATCACGATCATGGCCGGAATCAGGAAGACCAGCACGTAGCCCAGGAAGATCAACCCACCCTGCCACGGGTCGATGACGCCGTCGGTGTGACCGATGGAAAGGAACCTGCCACCAGCCTCGCTGGGAATGTACTGCGGCACGTACTTCCAGAAGTCGCCCGGCACCAGTGAAAGGAAGCCGGACGCGATCGACAGTACGAAGAACAATGCGACAAGTACGGTCACGCCACCGGCCGAGTTGCGCAGGAGGGTTCCCAACGAAAGACCGATCAAAGCTACGCCGGCAACATACAGGCCACCGGTGAAGATGCTGTACAGGACACCGTCAGTGGACCACGTCAGATCAATATCCAGGCCCTGGAAGACGGGCATGGCGATGAGGAATGTCAATACGGCGGCAATGGTGGTGATGACGTAGGAGAGGACCACCAGAAGCAGCGCCTTGGCCGCGAAGGCCGGAATGCGCTTGGGAACTGCGTTCATGGTTGAACGGATCATGCCGGTGGCGTACTCGGACGAAATGAAGAGCACGGCCAGCGATCCAAGGACCAAGGTGCCGATCTGGATGCCGGCATTGGGCAGGTTGTAGAGGTCGAATCCGGACCCCGGCGGGAAGGATTTCGTCAGCATCTCGCCGGTGACGGGCTGGCCGGCATCCTTGGCCTGCTTGATCATCTGGTCAAGGAAGGTGAAGCGGATCAAAACGGCAAGGGCACCCACGCCCACTGTGGCAATAAGAGTCACAGCGAGCAGGATCACGGTGGACGTCAGTGAGCGGAGCTTGATCCACTCCGACTTGACTACTCCCCCAAAAGTAACGCCGCGGACCCCGGCCGATGCGTGGGCCGGTGCTTTGGTGCGGTTTTCAGTCATGGTGCTCATTGTCCTTACTTTCCTTCCGGGGCGGCAGAGACAGGCTCACCGGACATATGGGATTGGTACTCCACTTCGTCCTTGGTGAGATTGAAGTAGGCATCTTCCAGCGAGGAAACCTGCGGCGTCAGTTCGTAGACCAGCACGTTGTTGTCCAGGGCAACCTGGGCGATCTCACGCGGTTGCAGACCCACCACTTCCAGGGTCTCCGTCTGGCTCTGGTCCACCCGGACACCGTCTCCCACAAGCAAGGCCGACAGCTGGCTGGCAGCCGAGGTACGAACCAACGTTTTGGCCTGCTGGGCTCCGGCGATGATGTCCTGCACAGGAGCATCCGCGATGATCCTGCCCCGGCCGATCACAATCAGGTGGTCGGCGGTCTGCGCCATTTCGCTCATCAAGTGCGACGAAAGGAAAACGGTCTTGCCCTGGCTGGCCAGGTACTTGACCAGATTGCGCACCCACAGCACGCCTTCAGGATCGAGTCCGTTGACGGGCTCGTCCAGGATGAGGGTCTGAGGGTCACCGAGGAGTGCGGCCGCGATGCCGAGGCGCTGGCCCATACCCAGCGAGAATCCTCCGGCCTTCTTCTTCGCCACGGCGCCGAGCCCGGTCATCTCAATAACCTCGTGAACGCGGGCGGTAGGAATGCTGTGCGTTGCAGCCATGGCCAGCAGGTGGTTGTAGGCACTGCGGCTGGTGTGGACAGCCTTGGCATCCAGCAAGGCACCTACCTGGTGCAGGGGAGCCTTGTGCTGCGCATAATGCAGGCCGTTGACCGTGACGTCGCCCGATGTGGGAGAGTCAAGCCCCATGATCATGCGCATCGTGGTGGACTTGCCGGCACCGTTCGGGCCCAGGAAGCCCGTCACCCGTCCAGCCTGGACAGTGAAACTGACACCGCCGACGGCAGTTTTCTGGCCGTAGACCTTAGTCAGGCCCTTTGCTTCGATCATGGAAGCGTTCCCCTCCTCGGAGCACATAAATGTGCAGGTGAGTTTTGAATGTACTCACCACGCTACTCAGGGAGGCCGCCCAAATCGCCTGTCTCAGGGATGATTCAGGGTTCAGTCAGGGTAGTCCTACCGGATGACCCCCGGTCAGTCCGCTTCAGTCAGCCACGGGAAGCGACGAGTACACGCGCAGGACGCGAGGCTTCACCGTGAAGGTAGCCGAGCGGACTCCAGGCGTAGGTTCACCGTCGACGGCCAGCACCAACGGCTGCCCAATGGCTTCGACGGTAATCTCTGTAGCCTCGGCAAGGTGGGTGACCTTCGAGGCCGACACGGTGCCGGTAACGACGGCCCACAGCAAACGCGCACGTGCGAATGGTTCGTCCGCCGTGATCATGCGGAGGTCGAACACACCATCATCAAGCACAGGGCGGCGGATGGGCGCATGGTCGCTGGGATAGAACCTTCCCCTGCCCATGTAGAGAATCCAGAGCTTGTGCTTTTGTCCGTTCACCGTGAGCGTGGTGGGGGAATTCACGCCGAAGGTCCGGAGCGATGCCACCACACTGGCGAGCGGCTTGCCCATGGCCGGCTGCAGGCGCTCACGCCGCCTGACCAGATTGGGGTACACGCCCACACTCGCCGTATTCAGCATGGCCAGCTCCGAGGTCTCCGGCTTCTCAGCAAGGCCGCGCTGGACAACAACATGCCCCAGGTCCACGGACGCTGCGAAACCATTGGTCAAGGCGTCCAGGACATCCTCGATCGAACGGGCGCCGAGGTCACGCGCGAAGTGGTTCAGCGTCCCTCCCGGCAGAACCGCCAGAGGGAGTGAATGTTCGACGGCGGCAGCAACCGCCGCTCCCACCGTTCCGTCGCCGCCCCATACGCCCAGCGCTACGGTTCCGGGCCGGGTTGCTGCGGCCTTGACCTCTTCGGCGACATCCTCCCCTTCGGAAATCTCTCGTATATAAGCCTTGGGGAATACTCGTCGCAGCAGTTCTCCGGTTTCGGGGGAGTAGGACCCGCCCAGGACGTTGACCGCGATACTCAGCCCCTCGCCGTCGTGAATTGCCGGAACCTCAGCGGGGGTGCGGCGGGGAGTCGGCTCCGCCGGGCGGGCAGGCCACCACTTACGCGTGAGAAATGCGGCGCCGGCACCCAAAGCCGAGCCAAAGACGACGTCGGATGGCCAGTGGGCACCCGTGTGCACCCGCGAGTAGGCCACCCCCACGGCGATGGGCGCCAATGCAACCCCTATCGCAGGCGAGACGATTCCTGCGCCCACCGCGAAGGCCACAGCGGACGCAGAGTGGCCGGATGGCATCGAAGAGCTTGTGGGCTGCGGATTCACGAACCGGAACAACGGCAGATGTTCAGGAAGCGGCCGCCTGCGGGGCAAAGCCCGCTTGAAAATGACGTTGGTAACGCCGGAAGCAACACCCAGTGCGAGCAAGCCATGGAGCGCCGCCCTGCGGGGTTTCCCTGGAACCGTCGCCATGATCCCGGCAATGCCGAACCACAGCTTGCCTTTCGTCGCCGCGGACGAAAGCCGCCGGAAGAAGACGTCATGGTCGCCCTGCGGTTGCCGGGAAACAGCCCGCACCAGGAAGTGGTCGAGTTTGACAACACGTTTGGGACCTTTGCCCACGAAGCCTCGCATCCCTTCACAGTATCGCCTGCCGGTACTGCAGGGCCGCCATGGCTACGATGAGTTGATGATTCGCGTCCTGACTCCCCGAAGGCAACCGGACTGGAAGCTGCTTGCCCCTGGAATATTGCTGCTGTGTGCGTTTGTGGTTCCGGGAGTCATGATCCTGGCAGGACAGGGCCAACCTGCCTTCAACAGCGTAGACACCTGGTGGCAGGCCTTCTCCTTTACGTTGCACTCTCCCTTCTGGGATGGCGTCAACGGGATCCTCAACTGGGTGGGCTACGTGGGGATGCTGTCGGCCCAGGGAGTGCTGGCCCTCGCCTTGGTGGCTTGGAAACGTCCGGTGACGGCGTTATTCGTTGCGGGCTCCGGAATAGCCACACTGGCGCTCACCCAGCTGGCCAAAGTCGTAGTAGGCCGGGAAAGGCCGGTGGGGGCCAAGGTCCTCACCGATACCGGTTCATACCCTTCCGGGCATGTATCCGCCACCACCGCATTCCTGGTGGTTCTGGCTGTCCTCGCCGGCCGCTGGTGGATGACGACATTGGCCGCATTGGGCATCATCGCCATGATGGTCAGCCGGACATATCTCTCCGCGCACTGGCTGAGCGATGTCCTGGGCGGTGCCTGCCTGGCCGCCGGCTTGGTGCTCTTGGCGTGGTGGCGACTCCGGGACGTATGCATTCGGGAGAATGCTTTGACGGATGGCAGGACTATTTGGGCGGCAAGGGCTTCGCGACACCGGCAAGCAGGAGAGCCAGCAGAATAGGCGCCCCAATGGCCAGCAAGGCCAGGTGGATTCCTGTTTGGTCTCCCAAGTAGCCCAGCAGTGGCGGCCCTGCCAGGAAGGCAATGTAGCCGATGGTGGAAACTACGGAGACCCTGGCAGCGGCGTGTTTGGGATCATCGGCAGCCGCAGACATACCCATGGGGAAGGCCAGCGCCGCCCCAATGCCCCAGAGAGCCGCGCCGACTCCGGCCAAAACCACGTTGCCCGCAAATACGAACAGGGCCAGGCCCAAGGCGGCTGCGGCCATGCTGGCGCGGAGAACGGCTACCCGGCCAAACTTGTCGATCGCCTTGCCGCCCAGGAACCGCATGATGGTCATGGCCAGGACAAACAGGGCGAACAGCAAAGCGCCGGTGGACTCTGAAGCACCCAGCCCGTCCACGGCCGCCTTGGCGATCCAGTCATTGCCCGCACCCTCGGTGAGCGTGGCACCCAGGACCACGACGCCGATCAGAAGCGTCCTGCCATCCCGCCAAGCCGTGGGACCCTTGGCGGCCGACCCGCCGCCGTCGTGAATTTCCACCGCTTCATGCGGCAAAAAGTACTTGGGGACGGTCAGGGCCAACGCGACAGCGACGGCGGCGATGACCAGCAAGTGCTCGGGCAGGCCGACTCCCAGTTGGGACAACCCCGCACCGATCAGCGCGCCGAGGAAGGCCCCGCCGCTGAATGCTGCGTGGAACTGCGGCATGATGGTCCGATCAAGCCGGTGTTCGACGTCGGCGCCTTCAATGTTCTGGGCTACGTCCCACAGGCCAATGCCGATGCCGAAGAAGAAGAGCGCTATGGCTGCGGCCGGCACGGACGCGGCCATCAGGGAGAACGCAATTGCCGCACCCGCGGCTCCTGCCACGATGCCGGCCAACCGAACCGTGTTCGCCGTGCCGATCCGGCCCACCACCCAACCCGCAGACGGCAGCGCCAGCAACGAGCCAACCGCGGTGCAGAGCAAGAGCGTGCCCATCTGGCCGGACGTGAGGTTGAGCGCTTCGGTCACAGCCGGAATGCGGGCTGCCCAACTGGCGAAGACCAGACCGTTCATGCCGAAGATCAGGAACGTCGCCACTGCCGCGGCCCTGACGTTGGTGGTGCTTCTGGTGTTGGTGGTCATGCAATCACAACTTCCACGGAGAGTTTGTTGAGCTGGGCAAGGTCTTCGGGGGATGGTTCCAGGTCCGTCACGATGACGTCCACGCTGTCCATCGCGGCAACCAGGGCCCTGGCGCCGGCATTCCATTTGCTTCCCGCGGCCGCGACGATCACGCGCGACGCCGACTCCAGACCGGCACGCTTCACGGCGGCGTCATCGAGGTCGTGAGCCAGCAGGCCGTCTTTGAGGTTGAGCGCGCAAGGGGTTACGACGGCGGTGTCGAACCTAAGCGAGCGGACGTTGGCTTCCGCCATGGGTCCCCTGAAAGACTGCTCACCCGGGGTGAACCGGCCACCTGGGAGGATGAGTTCAGGAGCCCGGCCCTCCGAGGATTGCGTGAGGGCTTGGACGCCGTGCAAGGACATCGGCATGACCGTGAGCTCTCGTGTGCTGAGCCGGCGTGCGATTTCCGTGGCAGTGGATCCGCTGTCCAGCCACACGTGTTCGCGATCCCTGATGAGTCCATCCACGGCTTTGGCTATGCGGGCTTTGGCCTCGTGGTCCTCGAGTTCGCGCTGCCCGTAGCCGGGGTTCTCTCCACGGGCCAGGAGGCTGCGGGCACCCCCGTGCACTCGCTTGAGCACACCGTTGGCTGCCAGGATCTCGAGGTCGCGGCGGATGGTCGCCCCGGAAGCTCCGGTGGTTGAGACCAGTTCGTCGACGGTTACTTCTTCTTGTCCGCGCAGCAGTTCGGCGATGAGCCTGTGGCGGTCAGTGGTTCCCATGCCTCCACGGTAGCAGGGGTGTGCTCACTTAATCATGTGATGTGATCATTTGCGCACAATCGCTCGCTCACATCCCACTCCCTTCATGCCAACGCTTGCTCACATCCCACACCCTTCACACCAACGCTCGCTCACACCCCACACCCTTCACACCAACGCTTGCTCACATCCCACACCCTTCAACCCAACCCTCACCCACACCCCACACCCTTCAACCCAACCCTCACCCACACCCCACACCCTTCAACCCAACCCTCCCTCACATCCCACGCCCTTCAACCCAACCCTCGCTCAGTGACCACCCGCTGGTGATCGGGTAGCGGCCAACTAGGAAGCCAGCTCAAGCTCTCGCGCCGGGACGTGAGCAAGCGTCCACCCGAAACGCTCGTTACGTAAGCAAGCGTCCACCCGAAAGGCCTGCTACGTGAACAAGCATCCCCCCGAAAGGCCTGCTACGTGAGCAAGCGTCCCCCCGAAAGGCGCGGAACGTGAGCAAGCGTCCCCCCGAAAGGCGCGGAACGTGAGCAAGCGTCCACCCGAAAGGCGCGGAACGTGAGCAAGCATCCGCCCGAAAGGCTCGTTACGTGAACAAGCGTCCCCCCGAAAGGCGCGGAACGTGAGCAAGCGTCCACCCGAAAGGCGCGGAACGTGAGGAAGCGTCCGGTGTCAGCGGGCGCGCTCTACCCGCTTTTCGTCCCACACGGGCTCTTCGGATTCGTACACCTTGCCGTCGGACCCGAAGATCAGGAAGCGGTCGAAGGACTTGGCGAACCAACGGTCGTGCGTGACGGCCAGGACGGTTCCCTCGAACGCGTCGATGGCACGCTCCAAGGCTTCGCCTGAGTGGAGGTCCAGGTTGTCCGTGGGCTCATCCAGCAGAAGGAGCGTGGCACCGGACAGCTGGAGCAGCAGGATCTGGAAACGTGCCTGCTGGCCACCGGACAAGGACTCGTATTTCTGCTCCGACTGACCCGCCAGGCCATAGGAATCCAAGGCTCCTGCCGCAGCTTCACGCGGAAGGCCCGAACGGTGTTCATCGCCGCGGTGCAGAATTTCCAGCAACGTCCGGCCCAGCAGATCCGGACGGACATGCGTCTGGGCGAAGAACCCGGGCCGGATGCGTGCCCCCAGTTTCACCGACCCTTCGTGCGGGACTTCCGCGATGACGACGTCGGACACCGGCAGGTGCTCCCGCTCCGGATCCGTGCCGCCGGTCGCGAGAAGACGCAGGAAGTGGCTCTTGCCCGAACCGTTGGAGCCCAGGACGCCCACCCGGTCCCCGAACCAGATCTCCGTGGAGAACGGCTTCATGAGCCCGGTCAGTTCCAGCTTCTCTGCAACGACGGCCCGCTTGGCGGTGCGGCCACCCTTGAGCCGCATCTTCACGTTCTGCTCGATGGGCAGGGCCTCCGGCGGCCCGGCCTCCAGGAACTTCGCAAGGCGGGTCTGCGCTGCCTGGTACCTGTTGGCCATGTCGGAGCGGAAAGCCGCCTTGTTCTTGTACATGTTGACGAGTTCCTTGAGCTTGATGTGCTCCTCGTCCCAGCGTTTGCGGAGTTCCTCGAACCGGGCGTTACGGTCTGCGCGCGCTTCGACGTAGGAGCCGAAACCTCCACCGTGGATCCAAGCGCCGGCACCGTTGATGCCCGGCTCCAGTGTCACGATACGGCCGGCGGCGTTGTTGAGAAGCTCGCGGTCGTGGCTGATGAAGAGCACGGTCTTCTTGGACTCGTTGAGCTTGCCTTCCAGCCATCGCTTGCCGGGCACGTCAAGGTAGTTGTCCGGTTCGTCCAGGAGCAGGAGCTCGTCCGGCCCGGCGAACAGCGCTTCCAACACCAGGCGCTTCTGCTCGCCGCCCGACAGCGTGGAAGCACGGCGGAACTGGGCTTTATCGAAGGAAATCCCCAAAGCGGCCATGCACACTTCGTCCCAGACGGTCTCGACGTCGTATCCGCCGGCATCGCCCCAGTCCACGATCGCCTGCGCGTACTTCATCTGCGTGGGTTCGTCGTCGTGCTCCATCATGGCCAATTCGGCTTCTTCCACCGCCTTGGCTGCTGCTGCGAGCCCGGCCTGCGCAGTGGAAACCAGGAGGTCGCGGACGGTGGATTCGTCGCGGACCTGGCCCACGAACTGCCGCATGATGCCCATGTTGCCCGAGCGGCCCACGGCACCTTCATCAGGAGTGAGGTCTCCGGCGATGATCTTGAACAGTGTGGTCTTGCCTGTTCCGTTGGGTCCGATCAGCGCCGTTTTGGTGCCGTCGGGGACCTTGAAGGTCACACCGTTGAGCAGCTGGGTGCCGTCGGAGAGGAAGTAGTCGATGCCGGAAACGTCAATATGGGCCACGTTTCAATCCTCCCACGCCGGGGTATTAACGCCCGACGGCGGCAATTGGCTTAGGCGTCGACGCAGCGTTACGGCTTTCGCCTGGCAAAGTCCGGAGCATGCTCGGGGCGCGGTCCAAAGGCGATCATGCGGGCGGGAAGCTTGGGAAAACCGCGCAGGTGCCGGGCCATCAGGACCAGGATCCTGGGTGGCTTGGGCTGTTTGCCGGCCATCACCCGGGCAAAGATGGCGCGATGCAGCCCCCTCTGGAACGTCTGGACAATCACGGTGGGCAGCCAACGCCGCTCCTGGACGGCGGCGAGGTGGCCGTCGTCGAGTGTTCCACTGAGCAGCGGTGAGGCAATAAAGCGCGCTGCCGCCACGGCGTCCTGCACCGCGAGGTTGATTCCCACGCCTCCGGCCGGGGACATGGCATGCGCGGCGTCGCCAATCAAGAGCAGGCCCGGCTGATGCCAGCGGGCCAAGCGGTTGAGCTTCACATCCAGCAGGTGAAGCTCGTCGACAGACCCGATGGTGTCTACGCGGTCGGCTAGATCCGGCCGCAGCCGCGCAACCCTGGCCCGGAAGGCTTCCACGCCCTCAGCCCGGAGCTGGGGATCCAAGCCCTTCGCGGCCAGATAGGCGATCTGGTGGTAGTCCTTGCGGGTGAGGCTCAGCAGGACGTCGGAGCTGCCGAAACGCGGCGCTATGGATGCCACTGGCTCATCCTCGTCGGCCGTGCGGGGGAGCCGGAACCACCAGGTGTCGAACGGCACCGGGTATTCGTGGGGAGCCAGTCCGGCCCGCTGCCGCAGCACCGAACCCCGGCCATCGCACGCCACAGTCAGGGTGGCCATCAGTTCGCCGCTGTCCAGCGGGGAGCCGGTCAGCGGGTCCCTGGTCCGGTACGCCACACCCGTCACTGCCCCCGAAGAGTCCCGCAGCAGGTCCGTGACCTCGGTATTCATCCGCAGCGTAAAGGTGGGTTCCTGCCCGGCAGCTGCCACCAGGAAATTAAGCAGGTCCCACTGGGGAACCATCGCCACATAGTTGTAGGGCTCTTTAAGGAGTCCGAAATCGGCCAGCACCACCGAGCGACCCCCGGCAACAGGCAACCGGAAGTTCTCCAGCCGGCTCTGCGGCAGGGCCCTGAAGCCTTCTCCCAAACCCAACTCGTCCAGGAGCCGGACGGTGGACGCATGGACCGTGTCGCCCCTGAAATCCCGGAGGAAGTCGGCGTGTTTTTCCAAGACAGTGACTTGCACACCGGCCCGGGTAAGCAGCAGCCCCAGCATTATCCCGGCCGGACCTCCGCCGACCACCACGCACTGGGTACTGCCTGTCATGGGTTCTCCTCCGGATCAGCCCGCCGCGGTCAGGAACGTTTTCAGCAACGGCCCACTGGTGGTGGCACCCAGTCCGCCGTCTTCAACAAACACGGCAACTGCCAGGTCCCCGTGGGTGGCAACAATCCACGCGTGGGTCTTGGGCGGGTTGTCATTACCGAATTCGGCGGTGCCCGTCTTTGCCCCGACCGGTGCACCCGGCACTGCGGCAAGGAAACCGGCGTGGCCCGAGGTTACTACCGCCCGCATCATGTCGGACAGGGCAGCCGATTCCTCCTTGGTGATCGGCTTGGTGGATGCCGGCGAGGCAGGCAGCGCGCTGGCCGTCGCGGAGTCCGGCGACGGCGTGGCGGAGCTGCTTTCCGTGGGAGCGGCAGTGGAGGTGGTGGCCGGCACGGCGTCGCCATTGAGCACCAGTTGCGGTGAGACGGGGGCACCGTTGGCCACCGAAGCTGCCATGACAGCGGCCGAGAGGGGCGAGAAGAGCACCTTGCCCTGGCCAATCATGGAGGCGGCGTGCTCCGTACCCTCAGCAGCACCGGGAACGGAACCCAGGAACGCGTCAGCACCGAGTTTGGGGGCTTCAACAGCCACACCAAGAGCCTGGGCCGCGGATTCCAACTGGTCCTGGCTGACGGTGTCACGGGCGTTGATGAAGGCAGTGTTGCAGGAGTGGGCAAACGCATCCCTCAGGGCAACTGAACCCAGCGAGCTTTCCGGATACCCCTCCGCGTTCTTGAAGGTCCGACCGTCAACAGTCAGCGTCGGCGGGCACTCGACCTTGGAATCGGGGGTTGCACCGTTCCGGAACATCGCCAGGGAGTCAACAATCTTGAAGGTGGATCCTGGCGCGTACTGGCCCAGCATTGCAGTGTTGTAGCCGTTGCTCCCCGGCCCGGAGGCGGCGGCTAGCACGGCGCCCGTGGAGGGTCGGAGGGCAACTATGGCCGACGCCGGGCCAACGCCAGCAAGGGTTTCCTCGGCCAGTTGCTGCAGTTTCAGGTCAAGGGTTGTCTTGAGGGTGGTGCCGGGAGCGGGGAGTGAGGAAAAGAACACCTTGGTGCCGGGCGTTTCCCCTTCAGCTTTGGCCTTGGTGCTCGCAATGACCTCAACACCGTCCTTGCCGCGGAGCAGGGTGTCGTACTTCTGCTGCAGGCCGCCGGTTCCCGTGGTGTCACCGGCACGCAAGGTGCCGTTGGACTTTTCAATCTGCTCCGCGCTGGCCTGGCCAACGCTTCCGAGCAGTGCACGTGCAAAGGTCCGCGTTGGTGCGAGGGCCATCGAATCCAGGATGCTGGCACCACCGGGAATGGCCTTGATCTTGGCCTCCGTGATATCCGTCGTGTAAGCCCTGAGAACCAGTCCTTCCACAAATGCCTGCGGGCCGGACGCAGCAACCTGCTTGGCGTATTCCTCAACGTCCAAGCCCAGCAGGGCAGCCATCGCACGCGCTGAAGCATCCGCTTGTTCCGCTGGAATCTTGGTCTTGTCGATGCCGACCCGGAAGACGGGCCGGTCCTCCACAATAGGGGCATCCCCGGCGCCCAGGATCTGGCCGCGCTGGGCAGGAACGGTCTTGACGGAAAGAGTTTCGCCATCGGAAAGCTCCGGTGCCAGCAAAGCAGGGCTCCATTGAACCGCCCACTTGTCACCGGACTTCTTCAAGGTGGCCTCGGAACTGTACTCCCACTTGGCCGAGCCGATGTTCCAGCTGTAGTTAAGAGGGAAAGTGGCGGTGTCGCCGTCGAGCTTGACGTCACCGGACTGCACCGACGGCTTGGCGTCGAGTCCTTCGAAAACTGCCTTGAGCTGGTCGTTGGCCGCGGCAGCATCCTTGCCCTCAACGGCGAGCTGGCCGACGTCGAGCGCCGACAGCGAGGAGGCGAGCTGCTTGGCGGCTCCCTCAGCGCCCGAACGGCCGTCGTCGCAAGCGGTCAGCGAGCCTGCCAGCACAATCGTGGCCAGACCAAGAATCAAAGTACGTGTTTTCCCCATTTGCCACATTATGCCCGGTTACCCTGACACTTTCTTGTCATGGCCGGCAGCCGGACGGCCGCCGCCTGCCACCCCGGGGAGGAGCGGCAAGCGACGGCCGTCTGTTTGCAACGTCAGGCTAGGGAGCGCAGGTGAACTTTGCATCACCCCAGACACCATGTGCTCCGTTGATGGAACCGGACGGGTCAACGACCAGCTCCACGTAGGCCGCGCCCGTCAGGTCGACGGACACCGATTCCGGAGCGAATCCCGGCGTATACGTGCGCGACTGGTACTTGTTCACCCCGTCGGCGTTGACCTTGAAGATGATGTTGCCGCCGAAACCGCTTTCAAGGCCCACCTGGGACGTAAATGAAGTGCACTTGCCACCCAGGTAATAGGTGATCTTGGAGGCAGCGTGGACGCCCAGGCCCTTGGAGAAAACGGGTTGCTGACCGGTGGCGGGATCGGTGTAGTTGATGGCCAACGGCTTGTCCGGGGACGACGCGGAGTCCTTGTTGGCCACGTTCTTGCCGATCACCCCGTAGCCGTTGAGTGCCTGGACCCACGGCGTTTCCGAGGCGTACACCGCTCCATGCGGTACGTCCGGCAACGGCTGCGAGGTGACTTTCCAGTCGAAGAACTTCACCCGGGTGTCGGTGGGCAAGGTGACGGAGGCCAGTTCCTTGGTGGGGTTGAGCCGGACCGTGTTGGAGAATGCCTGGTACTTGTATTGCGTGTACTCCGGCGACGGACCGTTGGCGTTGTTGCGGCCTTGTTCGGAAACTGCGAGCAGGGCGCCATTCAGTACTGAGGGCTGCAGCCAGTTCGGGAAAAAGATGGACTGTTTCTCCGTGGAGCCATCAGCGTACGTCAAGGTCAACGTGGGGCTCGTTCCATTGCCCACCGCGGCCGAACCGAGGACAGCCAAATGCGTTCCCTTGCCCTTCACGGCGATGGTCTGCGCGGACAGCGCCACCGAGTTGGGAACATCGGGTCCCACGGCCGGCCAGGTGTAATCGACCTGGGTCGGCTTTCCCGCATCCACCGTCACGGTGCTGCCCGGCCGTACTCCGCCTGCCGGAACCGTAGCGGCAGCCAGCTGCTCGGCAGCGAAGGTGGCCCCTCCGCCGTCGAAGTTCCCGAGTGCCTTGCCGGCCACCGTGGTGACGGAGACGGTGTTGTAGGCCGCGGCCAAGGACCCGTAAGCGACGTAGATCTGGTTGCCGCCGGTCCCCGATTGGGTTGAGCCGGAAGCAGCGTACGACGCCGATACCCGCACAGTCTGTTGCCCCGCCTTCGCGCTGGGGCCGGGTTTGATGACGAAAGTGGCCGTGCTTGTAGCGCCGCCTTCAACCTTGGCCGCCGTCGCGCCGGAGGACGAGACAACAGTCCAACCCTCGGGAAGAACCGGGGTGAGGACCACATTGCTCTTGGCCTTGGTTCCGGTGTTCACGAATGCCGCGGTGACGGTTGTTTCCTGGTCCTGGAAGACCTGCTGGCCGGTGGTCACGCGGACTTCCGCAGCGGTGTCTTCCTGGCTCTTGCCGCCGAGCGGACCTGCCTGCTGGAGCTGGACCGTCGCGGACTGGTTGGAGGCGATGGAGCCCGTCTTCACCCAAATGGTGCCGTTGTTGGCTTCATCGAAGTACCAGCCGGTTGTAGCAGCCGCGTAGGAAGCCTGGGTGATGTGCTGGGTGAGTTTGGTGCCACCGATCTTGACGTCCTTGGGAGCAGCACCGGCGTGGACCTTCAGTTCGTAGGGGCGGGCTGCGGCCTTGCCGGTGTATTCGCCCTTGCGTTCACCGATGGACACCTTGACGCTGCTGTTGCCGGTACCGGGAGCGTCCACGGAGAAGAGCTGGCTGGAGGACTTGCCGTCCTTGAATTCGCGGGTGACCTTGTCATCCTCATAGAGCGTGAAGGTGTCCTGGCCCTTGGCGTAGACGTCCAAGGTGATCATGGAGTCTTCCGGGACCAAGGACGCATTGCGGGCCACGATGCCTTGCGGGATCACCGCTCCGGCACGAACGAATACAGGCAGCTTGTCCAGGGGTGCGTTGTAGCCGTTGAGGATCTGGCCGCCCTGGTAGAGCTTGCCGGTCCAGTAGTCCACCCACTGCTGTCCTGCCGGGAGGAAGATTCCGTTGCGGACGTCGGTCTGGGTGAAGACCGGTGCCACCAGGAAATCGGACCCAAGCATGAACTGGTTGTTCGCTTCGGCCCCGTAGGACCACTGCTGGTCAGGGAATTCGAGGGCCATGGAGCGCATCATGGAGACGCCGGTGGTGGAGGATTCCTGCGCCAAGGAGTAGATGAAGGGCATGAGTTGCTGGCGGAGCTGCAGGTATTGGCGGTTGATGGCTGTTGCCTCATCGCCGTAGAGCCACGGGCGCTTGTCCGTCGCGGCCCAGCCGGACATGGAGTACAGCGCCGGAGCGAAGGCTTTCCACTGGAGGTCGCGGACGTAGGACTCGGCGGACCCGCCAAAGATGCCGTCAACGTCGCCGGTGGTGAATGCCAGGCCCGAGTTGCCTGCGCCGGTGAGGGCCGAGACCTGCCAGCGGACGGCGTCGAGGTTTCCTGAATGGTCACCCGTCCACTGCATGCCGCACCGCTGGGAGCCGGCCCAGCCTTCCACCATCAGGGAGGTGCCGCGGGCGTTCGAGTACTGCTCGATACCACCGTGGGCAGCCTCGCAGCCCGTGAGGGCCTGGCGGTAGCCTTGGCCCACCCATGCGACGTCCAGCTTGCGGAGCCGGACTCCGGCCTCGCCCACTTCATATTCCTGGTTGGTGAGGGAGCGTTGCGTCCAGAGGCCAACCTTGAGGTCGGTTTCGTCCTCGATGTTGCTCACGGTTTCCGGGAGTTGCTGGTACTCGCAGCCGTAGCCGTCGTTGACCAGCATCCAGCCGGCAGGCATGTCGTTCTCCACGAACTTCCGTGCGGTCTTGATGGCGTCGGGAGTTTTCTGCTTGGCGCCGTCCGGATCGCCGTAACCGGAGGACGAATAGCCCGGATTTGAGCGGTTGTAGCAGTCAGCGTCGCCATATTCCAGGGCGTAGACCGGTGGCATCATCGGCTTGCCGGTCAGCGTGGTGTATGCGCCCAGGGACTGCTTGTAATCGCCCACGAAGTAGTAGGCGTCAAAACGCTTTTCCTCATGCGTAGTGGTCGGTTCGCCCGCGAAATTGTAGGAGCCGCGGGCAAACGTGTCGCGGAGGACGCCGTAGCCCTTGGAGGACATGTAATACGGCACGGCGTTGGGGTAGCCGTCGTCGTCCCAGTCGAAGTTCTTGGCGATGTTGATCAGTGCGCCGGTGTGGACGGAGCGGCCATTCTGCATGCCGCCGCCGATGAATTGTTCACCGTCCTGCTGCGCAAGGTGCTGGGTGGCCGAATTTGCCCCAAAGGTGATGGGAGCGGACTCTTCCAGGACCAGGGAACCGTCAGCCCTGACGACGCGGAGCTGGGTGGAGGCTTTGTTGATCTCGACGCTGATTTTTGCAGTTTTCAGGACCAGCCAGTCGCCGTCGGTGACCGTGGGCGTGGTGCCAGGGAACTTGTCTTTGCCCACCACGATGTTGGCGGTCCTGGCCGGATCGCCTTGGTCGGTATTGGCCGGGTCCGTGAATTTTCCGCTGGGATCGGCTTCCAAACGGAAGTTACCGTCGTCCAGGAACGTGACGCGGATGGCACCCTTTTCGGTGGAGAGGTCGACGACGTGGCCGGACTGGGTAAAGCCGGTCACCGCCCCGAGGGGTACTCCGGCAGCATCGACGGGTACTTCCGGGGTAACGGCTTTGATCGCCGCGGGATCACCGGGTGCGGCATTGGCGGCGGCGGCAAAGGTGAGGACGGGGATGGTTCCTGCGAGAAGCAGCGAGGCGAGGCCGAGGGATGCGACCTTCCTGGCTAACGAGTTTTTTCTAGTGCGTCCGAAGCTGTTGGGGGCAGCTCCGGACAGACCCAAGGAGGGTGCGGACATGTGAGCCAACTTTCGACGAGTGACAGTTTGTGATCTAACTCATAGCGAAACGTGCACTAATCGTCACTGTTGAAAAGCAAAAGGTCAACCGTTTCACCAAAACTGCTTTCCTCACCAGGGGACTGCCGGGCGGGTGCCTGGCGCCGGAAGTCAGTGCCCGCGGATGATCCGGCGCTGCGTTGCCGTCGCGATGGCTGCCGTCCGGTTGTCCACACCCAACTTGGAATAGATGTGGACCAAATGTGTCTTCACAGTGGCCTCGGAAATAAAGAGTTGCTTGGCGATGGCCCTGTTGCTCATGCCGGTGGCGAGCAATTCCAACAGTTGGACTTCCCTGCCGCTCAGCACGGGTGAGGGATTCCTGATCCGCCCCATCAATCGCGCCGCTACTTCCGGTGCCAGTGCGGTCTGGCCGGCAGCGGCCGAAAGCACGGCCTGCCGGATCTGTTCCGGCGGCGCATCCTTCAGCATGTAACCACTGGCGCCTGCCTCCACAGCGGCGAGGATGTCGGCGTCGGTGTCGTAAGTGGTCAAAATCAGCACGGGCGGCGGGGGAGTCCCGCCTTCACCGGCTTTGATCTTTTCCGTGGCCGTCACCCCGTCCATGCCACTGCCCATTTGCAGGTCCATGAGCACCAGGTCCACCGGCTCGCCGAGGGTGTGGAGCTTGCTCAACTCCGCCAGTGCGGCGTCACCGTCAGCGGCCTCCGCCACCACGCTCACCCCTGGGAAGTCGCTCAGCATGGCCCGAAGCCCGGCCCTGACCACTGGGTGGTCATCCACCAACAACACCCGGATTCCGGTCACGCCGCCCCCTCCCCGGTTGGCAAAGGTACGCGGATGGCCACCACCGTGCCTTCACCCGGGGCCGACTCCAGATCCAGCCTGCCATCGAGCGCCGCCAGCCGTTCGCGCAGGCTCAGAAGCCCGACACCGGTACCGTCGCCGCGCGCGGCGCCGGTCGCCGTCGTGGGTTCGAAACCGACGCCGTCGTCGAAGATGTCCAGCGTCACTTCGGAACCCGGGAAGGAGAGAGTGACGACGGCGGCACGCGCCTTCGCATGCGCCCAGACGTTCGCGAGAGAGGCCTGGGCGGCCCGAAGCAGGGTGGTCTGGTAGGTGTTGGGAAGCTCGACGGGCGTGCCCACCAGTTCGAAGCGGCAGCGCAAGGCTGTTCCCCTTGCCGCCGCCTCGGTTTCGGTCTTTTCGCAGAGGCGGCGCAGGGTGTCCACCAAGCCCGAGTGCTCCAGGTCCGGCGACCGCAGCCCCCGCACGAAACTGCGCGCCTCCGCCAGGTTGGCCGAAGCTGTCTCCTGGACAATCCTCAACTGTTCCTTCGCCGTCTCGGTATTTCCGCCGTCCAGGGCCTTCTCGGCGGACCGCCCCATGAGGACGATGCTGGAGAAGCCCTGCGCCAGGGTGTCGTGGATTTCGCGGGCCAGTCGTTCGCGCTCGGCCAGCATGCCGGCGTCGTGCTGTGTTTGTGCCAACGCGTCGCGGGTCCGGCGCAGTTCCTCGGCGACTAGACGCTGGTTTTCCGCCTCCAGGAACAATGCCCGGTACGCCAGGCCGGTCACGACGGCGAAAGCCGCACCGAACACGGGACCCAGCACCATGGCCAGCTGCAGGCCGCCGTCCGCGGAGCCCCTGCCGTGGAACCACAAAGCACCCACCAACAGCGCGGTGCTCAGCCCGATCGCGGGCAGTGCCAGGCGCCGCGGAAGCAGGTGGAGCTGCAGGAAGAACAGCGGGAAGGCCACCCAGGCGAAGTCCGCACTGACCAGCAGCAAGAGCAGCCACAGCATCATGACGGCGGCCAGCCACCAGAGAGCGTAGGGCGTTGGGTTGAACCTGGAGGGGTCACTGGCGTGCCGTTTCTCCAGCACTGTCCCCGCGAGGTACACCAAGGCCAGCAAAGCCGAAAGCCCCAAACCGGCGGTCACTGCGAGGGGTGATGGCGCACCGGCAGAGCCCAGGCCGCCCAGCAGCCGGACGATTGCCACGAGCAAGAGCACGGCGAAACCAACGTGAAGGCACACGCGCAGGACCCGGAGGATCGTGGTGGCGCCGGTGGGGGACTGCATGCCTTCCAGCGTATCCCCGCCCCTCGCCCGGCCAGCCCGATATTCCGTCCAGGACATACAAATCAACCTTTCGGTTGACTCCCGGTTCAACCTCCCGGCGCCAGCCAATCCATCCGGCTCACGATGTCCGCGGGGCCCATCGCCGGAAGAGTTGAAGGCAACGGAACAAGCCCGCAACAACAGAAGGAATCCGATGTTTCTCGCCATCCGCGACATTCGTTTCGCCAAAGGCCGGTTCGCCCTCATGGGCAGCGTGGTTGCGCTCATCACGCTGCTGCTCGTCATGCTGTCCGGCCTGACCGCGGGATTGGGCAACCAGTCCACGTCAGCCATAGCGGCCTTGCCCGCGCAGCAGATCGTTTTCGGCGCACCGGCAGGCGGCGAACCGAAAGCGTCTTACACGGAATCGGAAGTTTCCACCGCCCAGCTTCAGACCTGGCGTGACCAGCAGGGCGTGAAATCCGCACAGGCGCTGGGCATCAGCCAGTCGCGGGTCCAATCCCTGGCCGACGGCGGCAGCCCCAGTGGCACGGCGAACGTGGCCGTATTCGGTGGTTCGGAAGCTCCATCCGCTGTGGAGGACGGGACCGTAGTCGTGGGCAAGACCTTGGCGAAGGAGCTCAGTCTGGCGAAGGGCAGCCGGCTCCGTGTGGGCGGCACCGACCTGACGGTCTCCGACATTGTGGAGGACCAGTGGTACTCGCACACCGGCGTCGTCTGGACCACGCTCGATACCTGGCGCGCTGTCGCCCACGCCGCACCTGGGACGGCAACTGTCCTCACCGTGACGTACGACGACGCTTCCGTCAGCGTCGATGCCGCCAATGCGGCCGCCGGTACGGTCAGCGCCGACCCCACCGCTTCCTTCCAGGCCTTGGCATCGTACAAGAGCGAAAACGGCTCGCTGCTCCTCATGCAGGCGTTCCTCTACGGCATTTCCGCCCTCGTGATCGTGGCCTTTCTGACGGTGTGGACAGTGCAGCGCACCAGGGACATTGCCGTGCTCAAGGCCTTGGGTGCATCCTCCGGCTACGTTCTGCGGGATGCCCTGGCGCAGGCAGCGCTCGTGTTGCTGGCAGGGGCAGCTGTCGGAGGCTCAGTTGGCTTGGCCGGTGGAATCCTGGCCGCCCAAGCAGCACCTTTCCTTGTCACCCCGCTCACCACGTTGCTGCCGGTGGCAGGGATCGTCGTCCTCGGGCTCGCCGGTGCCGTCCTGGCTGTCCGCAAAGTCACCACCGTGGACCCTTTGCTGGCCCTCGGCGGCAACTAACACATTCTTCGAAAGGCATACATCATGAATTCCGCACTGACCCTCGTGAACGTTTCGCTCGAATACCCGGACGGCGGCTCCACCCTCAAAGCGCTGGATAGCGTGGATTTGGGCGTCGGCAGGGGTGAATTCCTGTCCCTCGTGGGGCCATCAGGCTCGGGCAAGTCCTCACTCCTGGCTGTTGCCGCAACATTGGTCAAGCCCACCGCCGGCCTGGTGGTCATCGACGGGCAGGATGTCTCCGGCTTGAAGGATTCGGACCGCACAGAGCTCCGCCGGGACAAAGTGGGCATCATCTTCCAGCAACCCAACCTGCTGCCGGCGCTGACCGCCGTCGAGCAGTTGCTCATCCGCGAGCATCTGCGCGGCAACGCCGTGAAGGAGGCCCGCCGCGCGGCGGAGGAGCTCCTGGATGTGGTGGGCCTGTCAGCAGCGATGCATAAAAGGCCGCACCAGTTGTCCGGCGGGCAGCGTCAACGGGTGAATATCGCCCGGGCGCTGATGGGGAGTCCCACGGTGCTGCTGGTAGATGAGCCCACGGCTGCGCTTGACCACGAACGGAGCGAGTCAATCGTCCGGCTCCTGCGCCGTGTCACTGACGAGTTCCGGACGGCGACGGTCATGGTCACTCACGACACCGAGTTCCTGCCCCTGACCGACGCAGTTGCCACCATGCGGGACGGACGGATCAGCCGCGCATCGGTTCCGTCGACCCAACCCAACTAGGGACAACAAACGTCCCAACAGGGCCTCATTGGATCAAGTGCCGTCCCCTAGTTAGGGGAGCCGAGGAGGGCCTGGTCCTGTGCGTCGTCGTATGCCTCCCGGGCTTCCATGATGGTGGGGACATGGCTCTCGGCCCACTCACGCAGGAGCGACAACGGCTGCAGGAGGGACTCACCCATGGGCGTGAGCTGGTAGTCCACGCGCGGCGGCACCTGAGCGTAGACCGTCCTGGTGATGAGGCCGTCGCGTTCCAAGGCGCGCAGCGTTTGGGTCAGTACCTTGGGCGTCACCACATTCACCATCTTGCGCAGTTCCGAAAAACGCACGGGACCGTCGCCGAGCACCTGGATCACCAGCGAGGCCCATTTGTCTCCGATGCGCTGAAAGATCACGCGCGACGGGCAATTGGGATCCAGGATGTTCGCGGGGAGGTCTTTAGTATCCATGAGGTAACTGAGTTCCTTTGAAGCTATCGGTATCCAATAGATACCTTTGTCTTATTGCAAGGATACCAACCTCAAGGAGAGCTATGAAAATCGCAGTCTACGGCGCAACGGGCATGGTCGGCAGCCAGATCGTCAACGAATCCATCACCCGTGGCCACGAGGTCACCGCTATCTCCCGCAAGGGCTCAGAGGTTCCCGGCGCTTCCGCCCGGGCCGCAGACCAGGCCGACGGCCAGACGTTCGCGTCCATCGCGAAGGACCACGACGTCGTTGTGCTGGCGACGGGTCCCAGCCGCACCGGCGGCGACCATGCAGAATGGTTGGATGCCATGGCTACTGCTTACAGCAATGCCGAAGGCACCCGTTTGATGATCGTGGGCGGCGCCGGCACCCTGGAAGTCGATGGCGTCCGCCTCCTCGACTCCCCGGATTTCCCGGAAGCCTACAAGGCTGAAGCCACCACCGCAGCCAAGGCCCTTGAGGCCGTGAAGCAGTCCCCTGAATCCCTCGACTGGACCGTTCTGGCACCGGCACCCGTTATCCAGCCGGGCGAGCGTACGGGCGAATACACCGTGGCCAAGGACTCCCCGGCCGGCAACACCATCTCCACCCAGGACTACGCCGTGGCCATGCTGGACGAGATCGAAAGCCCGGCACACCGCCGCGCCCGCTTCACGGCCGCCAACTAACCCGTCTAGAGCCCCAGGCCCAGCCCGGGTACCCGTGCATTGAATATGTCCTTGAGGGCATGTTTCGCGGCGTGGTACCCGGGCATACCTGTGACTCCGGGGCCGGGAGGCGTGGAGGACGAACACAGGTACACACCGGATATGGGGGTTCTCCAGGGCACAGGAGAGACCACGGGCCTCTGCACCAGGCCACGCAAGTCCAACATTCCTGCGCTGAAGTCCCCACCCACATAGTTCTCGTTGTACGCGGACAGTTCCGCCGCCGTCGTGGTTTTCGATGCCACCACCACGTCACGGAACCCGGGCGCGTACCGCTCTATGCGGGCGATAACGGCTTCTGCCATGTCCACCGTGGAGTTCTTGGGGACATGGCAGTAAGTCCACAGAATCTGACGCCCTTCAGGGGCACGCGAAGCATCCACCAGTGACGGTTGGGAGACCAGCACATAGGGCTCAGCGGGGTGTTTGCCCATGTCCACGAGGTTTTCGGATTCGGCCATGGCCCGCCGCGAACCGCCCACATGCACTGTTCCGGACTTGGCCAATTCCGGAGAGCGCCAGGGAACGGGACCCGAAAGGATGAAGTCCACCTTGCAGGCAGCATTCCCAAAGCGGAATGCTTCCAGGGCGCGTCGGTAGCGGTCGGGCACTTCAGATCCACCCAAGCGCGCCAGCGTCGGTGGCGCAACGTCCAGCAGGATGGCTTTCGCGGGCCGCACTTGGTCCAGGGAATCCACGCGCTCACCCACGCGGATGGTTCCGCCATGGGAGGTCAGGTCATCTGCCATGGCCCTGGCGATGGAAATGGAACCACCAACCGGCACCGCCCAGCCGCCGGCATGGGCCAGGACGCTGAGCAGCAAACCAGCGCCTGTGGAACTGAGTGCCGGCTGGGATCCGAGGGCATGCGACATGACCCCTGTCAGGAGCGCCGGAGCTGCTTCCTCCCGGAAACGGCGGCCCCACAGCGGGGTGCCTTGGTCGAGGGTGGCCAGCCCGAACAGCAGCGCCGCAAGTGGGTCTTTCGGCAGGCGGAGCAACTGGTTCGACGTGAATTCCACGACGCCATCAACCCGTGCCAGCAGGGGACCTAGAAGTCGCCCGTAGGCCGGACCATCCACGCCCAACTCTGCGACGGTCCGTTCCAGGGACTGGTACGCCACCGCCGCCCCGCCTGTGTCCAGCGGTGTACCGTGCTGGACCTCGGGAATGCGCAGATCCACGCGACGGGATAATTCGAACTCCCGGAAGAACGGCGAGGCCAGGGCCATCGGATGCACCGCCGAACAGACGTCATGCAGGAAGCCGGGTTCGATCAGCTCGGTGGTGCGCGAGCCACCTCCAATGTCATCGGCGGCCTCGTACAACGTCACGCCCAGTCCCGCGCGGGCCATGACCACGGCAGCGGCCAGACCATTCGGACCGGCCCCGACGACGGCGACATCAACCATCGCTGCTTACCTCCGATTGCTGGGCTGCTGTGGAACTGCTGTCGCGCCGAGGGCTCCACGGGAACACAGATCGCGACGGCCGGAAGAGGTCGACGCGCAACCAATCCCGGGCTCCGTCGAAGGGCCCGCCATGGGGATCGTCTTTGCCGTCGATCCGCAGGGGATCCTGGGCAGGATCCCAGATATCCATGATGATCCGCGCCATCAGGTATGCGGTAACCACCATGTGCAGGCCCACCGCCAGGACGTAATAGGACATGTCCAGGTTGTGCTGGACGGACCCTCCGCTGGTGGCCTGTCCAAGGTACATCCAGATCGCCGCCCAGTGGAGCCCCTCTGCTGCCTGCCAGATGAGGAAGTCGCGCCAACGCGGCCGTGCCAGGGCCAGCAGGGGGATAAGCCAGATGACGAATTGCGGGGAGTAGACCTTGTTGGTGAGGATGAAGGCCGCGACGATCAGGAAGGCCAGCTGGGCGATGCGCGGACGCTGTGGCGCACACAAAGCCAGGATTCCAATCAGGGCACACGCCGCAATAAACAGGTAGAGGGCCAGCGTGTTGATGGTTGCAGCGTTCATCTGCATCCATTGCAGGCGGTCCGCCACCAGGTTGTAAGCGAACCAAGGTGAGCTGTAGCCGGCAGGCCGGGATTGCGTGAACTCGAAGAAGTAGCGCCATCCGGCTGGGTTCAGTGCCGCGAGGGGCAGGTTCACAGCGAGCCAGGACGCCAAGGCGGCTC
Source organism: Paenarthrobacter sp. C1 (assembly GCF_049315185.1). Lineage (NCBI taxonomy): Bacteria > Bacillati > Actinomycetota > Actinomycetes > Micrococcales > Micrococcaceae > Paenarthrobacter > Paenarthrobacter sp. C1. Next base: position 4,676,896 of record NZ_CP186052.1, read on the forward strand.
CGGCAGTGACGAAGAAGGCCCGGAACTTTCCACTGCGCAGGGAAAGGACCAGAACGGCACCGAGGATCAACAATGGATAGAGCTTGGTGGCTGTGCCAAGGCCTATGAACACGCCGGCAAGGATCAACTTGTCCCGGGCGAAGAAGTACATGCCCAAGGCCAGCAAACCTACGGCCCACATGTCCCAGTTGATAAAGCCGGCAAGAATGATCCCGGGGGCTACGGCCACCATGGCGGCATCCCACGGGCGACGCTTGTTGATCCGGGCAGTGAGGATGACTGTGACCATCCAGACCGCCACAATCAGCGTCGCATTGACGTCGAAATACCCCAGGATCCGCTCACTTCCCACCCCCTGACCGGGAACCATGAGCGCGGTGACCCCGGCAATGATCCCCATGAGCACCGGGTACTCAAACAGGCTGCCCTGGGTGAAGAACGGAAAAACGCCATCGCCCAGGCCGCGGTTTTTGAAGAGCTCGGGGAAGTCTGAGTAGCAGGTGGCGTAGAACTGGCCGGGCGTTTCCCAGCCATTGACCCGGCAGTAGTCCTTTGCGAGCACGGCCAAAAGAGCCGCGATCACAGTGAGGACGATGAGTACCCGTTCAACAGTGAACGGGCGCGCGGAAACCTCTCCGGGAGACGAGCGTTTGCCCAATGGACCGCCCACCAGCTCCGTGAAGTTTCGAAGCAGGGAGTCACTGCGGCTGGGAACAACAAAGCGGGCACGTTTTCGTTGCCGGTGCGGCTTCGTCTCCTGCATGAATCGAGCTTACAGTCATGGCCGAACCCGACCCAGTTAAGCCGGACCAGACCAGTTAAAGGGGGGAGCCCACGCGTAGCCGCGTGGGCTCCTTGAGGTTCAGCATGGATATCCGGCATCTGAACTCCTTCGTGGCCGGCTCAGGGGAATCAACGGATGAGTCCCATCTGGTGCAGGACAACGAAAACGTCTTCACGGCGCTGGTCGAGCAGCTGGCCGTTAAACAGTGTGCGGTCCTTGGGAGCATCGCTGCTCTTGTAGAAACGCATCTCTTCGGGGCGTTTTTGCATGGTTCACCTCCTTTCACAAAGAATTACCCGGCATTTAGGCACAACAATTAGAGCTATTTATTTCGAAGGAAATAACAGCCAAAAGGACATAAATAGCCGAAGCCAATGAGGGGATTTTGCGGACCGAATCAGGAGAACCCGAATCGTCGTGCATAAAAGCGCGTGCTTCCTGCAGTCGACCCAACAAGAAGCTGGTTCCGAACTTTGGGGAAACTGCGCACCCGCGGCATGCTGCGTGGGTCCGCGCCTACAACTGACTACTCAGAACGCCAACCACGGAGAGTGGTGGCCATGAACACCGCCGGCGTCAGGCCGGTCCGGTGAATCAGGAGTGGGTCAGAGAGCAAAAACGGCGCGCGTCATCAGCAGAGGCCGGGGTAGCAGTGACGGTCAACTTCCGTCCGCTAGTCAAAGTAATCATTTTCCCAACCTCCTTTTCTGGCCGTAACAGCCTGCTGTGGCATTGTCGCGGCTGACTAACCGGTGAATGCGCGCCTGGTTCCCGGCGGGTCGCTCTGGGAACAAGATATAAGCTACCCCATGAACACGGAGTTTGACCAGCACAATTGGCTAATTTGCCAAAAGTTTTCAAATTTAATGGTTTAGAGGCCCCAGCGGACAATTGCGGGCGTCCGCTTATCCCAACCAAGCGTGCACACCTTCGCGGTTCCGAGAATGAAGTGCCGGCCTTCGCGGGCGTCCATTTCGAGCCAACGCGCTGTGAGGATCCGGGAGAAATGTCCGTGTGCCACAACCAGGACATTGTCCATGCCCGATTCCAGGACACGCCCAATGATCTTGTCGGCCCGGGCAGCTACTTCATCCAGCGTCTCTCCGTTGGGCACTCCGTCGGTCCAGATGAGGTACTCCGGGTTGTCCTTGCGGATGAGATCGGAGCTGATGCCTTCGTAGTCGCCGTAGTTCCATTCCACGGCGAGTGGCTCGTGAACGGCGTCCGGATAGCCAGCGAGTTCCGCTGTCCTCCGGGCGCGTCGCAGCGGCGAGGTCAGGACGAGGTCGAAGTCGATGCCTTCCAGCACCTTCCGCGCCTCCACGGCCTGCTGCTCGCCCTCGACAGTGAGGGGGAGATCCGTCAGTCCCGTGTATTGACCGCTCTTGGACCACTCCGTTTCACCGTGGCGAAGGATCCAAAGTTGCGGACGCGGGGAAGTCACAGCGTTCATGAGGGCTCCTCAGTTTCGGTCGAAGGCTCGACGACGGCGGCGGACTCGGGTTGTTCTTCCCACCATGCCAGGAGCTTCTGCTCAGCTTCCTCCGGTGAGAGCGGCCCGTGTTCCATCCGCTCTTCGAGGAGGAACTTGTAGGCGCGTCCCACCACGGGTCCGGGCTTCAGTCCCAGCAGTGCCATGATCTGCGCTCCGTCCAGGTCGGGCCGGACAGCTGCCAGCGACTCCTGCTCCAAGAGCGCCGTGATGCGGTGCTCAAGGTCATCGTAAGCGAAGGACAAACGGTCGGCCTTGCGCTGGTTACGCGTGGTGACATCTGAACGGGTGAGTCGGTGCAGGCGTTCCAGCAGGGGGCCGGCGTCGGTCACGTAACGGCGGACCGCGGAGTCGCTCCAGCCGGCGTCACCGTAGCCGTAGAACCGCATGTGCAGTTCAACCAGGCGGGAAACAGCTTTGATGGACTCGTTGTCGAACCGCAGTGCCTTCATCCGCTTGGCCGTCAGTTTGGCGCCCACGACGTCGTGGTGGCGGAAGCTCACCGCACCGCCCGGTTCGAATCGGCGCGTCGCCGGCTTGCCGACGTCGTGCATCAACGCAGCGAACCTCAACACGAAGTCGGGGCCGGGAACCGGACCGTCAGGACCGGTTTCCAGCGCAGCAGCCTGTTCCAGGACCTGCAGCGAGTGCTGGTACACATCCTTGTGCCGGTGGTGTTCGTCGGATTCCAGGCGCAGGGCGGAGACCTCGGGCAGTACGAATTCGGCGAGCCCAGTGTCCACCAGCAGGTCGATGCCTACGCGCGGGTGCGCGCCGTTAATCAGCTTGACCAGCTCTTCGCGGACGCGCTCTGCCGAGATGATCTTGATGCGATCGGCCATGTTGGACATGGCCAGGCGCACGTCGTCATGGACCGACACGCCCAGCTGGGATGCGAAGCGGGCAGCGCGCATCATGCGCAGGGGGTCGTCCGAGAAGGACGACTCAGGTGCGCCGGGTGTGGCGAGCTCGGAAGCGTGCAGATCGCGGACGCCGCCGAAGGGGTCTACCAGCTCCAGGCTCGGCAGGCGCAGTGCCATGGCGTTGATGGTGAAGTCCCGGCGCAGCAGGTCGTCGGTCAGGGAGTTGCCGAACGCGACCACCGGCTTGCGGGAATCGGGATCGTACGCCTCGGCCCGGTAGGTGGTGATTTCAATCTGGAAGCCGCTCTTCCGCATCCCGATGGTGCCGAAGGCGCGCCCGATTTCCCAGAAGTTGTCCGCCCACTTCTTGATGACGGTGATGGTCTGGTCCGGCGTGGCGTCGGTGGTGAAATCGAGGTCCGGAGAGGTCCGGCCCAGAAAGAGGTCACGCACGGGGCCACCCACCAAGGACAGCTCGAATCCGGCGTCGACAAAGCGCTGCCCGAGGTCGAGCACCACCGGATCGATGGTGAAGTTAACAGAAGAGCTGTCCAATACGTGCGCCATAGTTCCTTAAGCTTGGCAGATTTTTGCGCTGCATTGGGCCACTGTTCCATGCGAAATCAGGCATGCGTCCGCCGGGCATCTCCTGCAGTCCATCTTGTGGCCATGTCCCGGTCATCACTCCGGGGCAAGAGTCGTTAGAGTGGACCACATGGCCAACCCGATTCCGAGCGCTCCTGGCAGGAGGACAAACGCACCGTTGCCGTCGGCAATCGGTGCCCACGTCGCGCCTGCCCCGCAGCACCCGGTGCAGGCCTCGCTTCCGACGGTTGAGGAAGTGTCCGCCGGTGGTGTCGTAGTTGACACGTCCGACGGCGAACTCCGGGTTGCGATCATCGCCCGCCTTAACAGGGGTGGCCGGCTTGAGTGGTGCCTGCCGAAGGGCCATCCGGAAGGCCGGGAGAACAACGAGGAAGCTGCTGTACGCGAGATCGCCGAGGAAACCGGGATCGAAGGCAGCATCCTGGCACCGCTTGGCAGCATCGACTACTGGTTCACTGTGAGCGGCCACCGCGTCCACAAAACGGTGCACCACTTCCTGCTCAGGGCAACCGGTGGCGAGCTGACCATCGAGAATGATCCGGACCAGGAAGCCGTGGATGCTGCGTGGGTTCCCATCCAGGAATTGGCCCGAAAGTTGTCCTTCCCGAACGAACGCCGCATCGCCGACCTGGCACGGGAAGTGCTGCCCGAACACCTCTGACCCGGGTACATGGGACGATAAAGGCGATGTCTGAAGCCAAAACAACCCAGTCCGTTCAATCCGGAGAAGCACGTTCCAGCGCCATCATGGCCGCAGGGACGCTCGTTTCCCGGTTCCTTGGTTTCGCCAAAACCTGGATGCTCGGTGCCGCCCTCGGCCTGGGTTCCACGGTCAATGACACGTTCATCAACGCGAACAACCTGCCAAACCTGATCTTCCTGCTGGTGGCAGGCGGCGTGTTCAACGCCGTCCTGGTTCCGCAGATCATCAAGGCCAGCAAGGCTCCGGACAGGGGCGCGGATTACATCAGCAGGCTCCTGACGCTGGCTGTGCTGGTGCTACTGGCACTCACGGCCCTGGTGACCCTCGCGGCGCCGCTCGTCATCGACCTCACCACCCAGGGATACTCCGAGCAGCAGAAGGCCCTGGCGGTCACCTTCGCCCTCTGGTGCCTGCCCCAGATCTTCTTCTACGGGCTGTATGCCCTGCTCACGCAGGTCCTCAACGCCCACGGGGCTTTTGGGCCCGCCATGTGGGCCCCCATCCTCAACAACCTCGTGGCCATTGCCGGCCTGGGACTGTTCATTTGGATCCTCGGCGCCAACATCGATAACCCCCACACTCTGGACAGCTGGGGGCCAACCCAAACGTTCCTCCTCGCCGGCTTCTCCACCTTCGGCGTGGTGGCCCAAACCGCCATCCTGCTGATCCCGGTCTTCAAGCTGCGCCTTGGCCTGCGTCCCCGCTTTGGTTGGCGCGGCGTTGGACTCGGCCAGGCGGCCAAGCTGAGCGTTTGGACACTGGCGACTGCCGCCGTCGGGCAGCTGGCGTTCCTGTACGTCATGAGGATCGCCACGATCCCCGGCGCCGAGCGCCTCCGCCTGGACAACGCCGGAGACCGGGCGGCTGCCGCTGTCCTGCCAGGCAACGCCGTCCTGGAGGTGGCCAGCCAGCTGTACCTGCTGCCGCACTCGATCATCGCTTTGTCCCTGGCCACGGTCCTCTTCAACCGCATGACACGCGCTTCGCAGGACGGCAACAAAGCCGAGCTTCGCGACGCCCTCTCGCATGGCCTCCGCACCATGGCTGTTGCCACGGTCTTCGGCGCCCTGGCGCTGTTCGCATTGGCGGGGCCGCTGGGCATGTTCTTCTCCGGTGGTGAAAGGCAAGACGGCGTGATGCTGGCGCAGACACTCACCATCCTTGCCCTGAGCACCCCGTTCCTGAGCGCAAACTTCATGATGTCCCGCGTGTTCTACGCCAACGAGGACGCCCGTACGCCCCTGTATGTCCAGTTGTGGCTGGCCGTCATCTACGTTGTGGGTGCCTTCTTCATCCAGTTCCTCCCTGTCGGCCAGATCATCTACGCGATCGCCATCCTGTACATGCTGGGCAACATCCTGTCCGTCGTGATCAGCGTGGTGTTCCTGCGCCGCCTGCTGGGGCACCTGGACGGTCCCCGGATCGCCAATTCGTACATCCGCATGGGCTACGCGGGGCTGGGCTCCGCCCTGGCCGGTGCCCTCGCACTGTGGCTGCTGGGCAGTTACCGTTCTGACGGTTTCGCGTGGAGCAGCCGCCCGGCTGCCTTGGTGACGGTGGCCGTCGTCGGACCCGTCATGCTGCTGGCCTACCTTGTCCTGCTTCGCGTTTTCCACGTCACCGAACTTCGTGACCTCCTGCGTCCGCTGATGAGCCGCTTGGGCCGCGGCACGCCCGCGCCTGCTGGCGCCCCCGCAGAACCCACGACGGCGGCGCGCGCCACGGTCTCGGACGATACCGGCTTGATCCCGCGTATCTCCGGTGAGTTCGACGCCGCGTCCTTCCGCGCCGGACCCGCAGTGGCTCCCCAGCGCGCCCCCGAACCCGCACCGGACCAGCCGGATGCACCCAAGGTGTATCTTCCGGAGGAAGACGAACCGAGCACAGCGCAGGGCGGCAGGTTCCGCCCATCGGTACCGCTTCCGGGCCGCCGGACGTACCAAGGCGAGGCCGGACGCAATCCGTACTTCCCTGTTCCGCGAAACCGCAGGAAGTGAGCCGGTGCCGCCAACATGGGCGGCGGCACTGAATCCGCTAGGCTAGAAACGAATATAGGTAGTTGCAAAAGCGGTGGAACCGGCTAGCCGGGCCGGCCGTATGCAGGACCCGCAGCTCCCGGACAGCCTAGGAGGAACACGTGTCCCACCCGATCGACGTCGGATCAGTACTTGGCGGCCGCTACAAGGTCACGGCCAATGTGTTGACCTCGCATGACCAAGATCAGGTGCTCGACGGCGTGGACCAGGTCCTCAACCGTCCCGTGAGCATCCTTGTTGCCGGTCCCGGAAACGCCGAACAGGTTGCCCAGAGCGCCCGCGAAGTGGCCACAGGGGAGCGCCCCGGGCACGTCCAGATCCTGGACCTCGGCATCAGCGAAAACACCACGTACCTGATCACCAACCACAGCACCGCACCGGATCTGCTGGACCTGGTGGTGGCTACCAACCCGCCCTACATCGAACCGTTCTTCACAGAGACTCTGGGCAGTGAGATCTTCGGCCAGGCGCGCACCTATGAGCCGGAAACCTACGACGGCCTTTACGAGGACGACGAGCACGAGGCCGAGTACATCCAGTACGACGAAAACGGCTATGCCATCACCCCCGAGTCGGATGATGAACCTGAGCCTGCCGCACCAGCACGCAGCGCACCCCACGTGCCGCCCATGCCGGCGTCCAATCCGTCGTCCGCCAAGAGCGGCATCGCGGGAAAGCTCGCAGCTGCCGCCGCCGGGGCCGGTGCAGCAGGTGTTGCCGCCGCTTCCGCGCTGAAGAAGAACGCCGGTTCAAAGAACAACAACGACGCCGGTGCTGCCGCCGGATCTTCGGCAGCTGCTACACCCGCTCCGGCCGCTGAGACGCCCACGCAGGCTGTTTCGTCGGAGGCTGTTTCGTCGCAGGCAGCTCCCGGCCGCGAACAGGCCCGCGAACCCAAGGTGTCCCTCTGGTCAGAGGAAGACTACGGCTACGCGGAGAGTGGCGCCGCCGCCGGTGGCGCGTCTGCTGCGGGCACCGCGGCTTCCAACCGAAGCGGCGAATCAGGCTACGACCGGGCGGCAAGCAGCTTCCCGGCGTCGTCGGCTGTCACAGAGGATTACTCAGACGAAGACGACTTTTATGAGGAAGAGGCTCCCGAAAAGGAGCCTCGGTCGCTGCGCTGGCTCGTGGGCGGCCTCCTTGCCGCCGTCTTGATCGTGGGTCTTGTCCTCGCGGTCACCAATTTGGGAAGTCTCCTGCCCAGCGGCCAGCCTGCTGCCACGCAGAGCAGCTCCACGCCGCAGCCCTCGGAGTCCACCAGCGAGGAGCCCCCGCCCACGGAGACTGCTCCGCCTGCGGCTCCGCCGGCCATCGAGGAGATCACCCGCCTCGGCAACTTCCCGTTCGCAGCGACGTTCGATAAGGACCTCGGCAAGGCTTTCGATGGCAACGCAGCCAGCTACTGGTCTGACATGGAGTTTGCCTCGGCCAACTGGGGCGGCCTGTCAGAAGAGGTGCCGCTCATGATCAAGCTGAAGGAACCGGCGGATATCAAGTCCGTGGTCCTCAACCAGCTGGGCGGTTCCGGTGGAAACATCAGCGTGTTCACCAACGATCGGCCGGCCATGGATGGCGCCAAGCTCGTAGGCACCAACAGCTTCACATCCCCGGAACTGACCATTCCGCTGGCAAGCCCCACAAAGGCCCAGTACGTCATTGTTGTCATCAAGGCGCTGCCCAAGCTGGCCGCACCCAAGACGCAGTACAACTTCGGGCTCCGGCTCGCTGAAGTTTCCGTTCAGTAGTCACATCCGGGGAGTTATCAGAGGGGCCGTTTCGATTCGTCGGGGCGGCCCTTACTGCTGTCTCTGCCAGCGTCACCGCTTCGATAAGGCAGGTGACCAGACGGTACCCTGAATGTTGGTGGCTTTTAGGGTCCCCAACTCCAACGGAATATTTGGAACACATAAGGGGTTGAGTCAGGTGGCTGCCCCGAAAGCCGCAGCATCGACTAAGGAAGAGGTTCACGCCACGTGAGCATTGCAGAAAACAGCGCATCGCAGGTGCGTGACGTCATCATCGTAGGTTCAGGCCCCGCCGGCTACACAGCCGCTGTTTACACCGCCCGTGCCAACATGAAGCCTCTGCTCATTGCCGGTTCGGTCACTGCCGGTGGCGAACTGATGAACACCACGGACGTTGAGAACTACCCGGGATTCCCTGATGGCATCATGGGCCCGGACCTTATGGAGAACTTCGAGAAGCAGGCTGCCCGATTCGGCACTGAAATTCAGTTCGAGGACGTCACCGAGCTGGATCTCGACGGCAACATCAAGACCGTCACCATCGGCACGGGGGAGACCTTCCAGGCGAAGGCCATTATCCTGTCCACCGGTTCGGCGTACCGCGAGCTCGGTCTGCCTAACGAGAAGCGACTCTCAGGCCACGGCGTTAGCTGGTGTGCAACCTGCGACGGTTTCTTCTTCAAGGATCAGGACATCGCAGTGATCGGTGGTGGCGACTCCGCGATGGAAGAAGCACTCTTCCTCACCAAGTTCGCCAAGTCGGTCACCGTTGTCCACCGCCGCGGCACCCTGAAGGCTTCCAAGATCATGGGTGACCGCGCCCAGGCTCACGAGAAGATCAAGTTCGTCTGGAACACGGCTGTTGAAGACGTCCTCGGTGAGGATAAGGTCACTGGCCTGAAGCTGAAGAACCTGGTGGACGGAACCGAGTCCGAGCTCGCAGTCACGGGTGTTTTCGTGGCTATCGGCAACGATCCACGTACGGATCTGGTCAAAGGCAAAGTCGAACTGACTCCCGAGGGAACCATCGCCGTTGAGGGTCGTAGTTCGCGGACCAACATCAAGGGTGTGTTTGCTGCGGGCGACGTCATCGATCCGACTTACCGCCAGGCCATCACGGCTTCGGGTTCCGGTTGTGTCGCTGCCCTCGACGTCGAACACTACCTCGCAGACCTGCACTCCTAAGCTGCATCCAAGCAACCATACGAAGGGAAAAGTTATGAGCAACGCAAAAGACGTAACTGACGCAAGCTTCAGCACGGATGTCCTGGCTTCTGAGAAGCCGGTCATCGTGGACTTCTGGGCAGAGTGGTGCGGCCCCTGCCGCAAACTCGGTCCCATCCTCGACGAGATCTCCGTTGAGTACAGCGAGAAGGTTGACGTCGTAAAGCTGAACGTCGATGACAACCCGGCAATCGCTGCCGAGTACGGCATCACCTCCATCCCTGCTGTGTACCTGTTCAGCGGGGGAGAAGTGAAGAGCACCGTGATCGGCGCCAAGCCGAAGCAGTTCTTCGAAAAGGAATTCGCGGACGTCCTGTCCTAAGGCTTACGCCGTAACCGGATAGTCTGCAGCCGGCGGTTCCGCTCCCCAAGGGGCGCGGGACCGCCGGTTTTTTTGTTGTTGGTGAAGATCAGCCCCTACTAGTCTCATACCTGCCAGTGCGTCGACTGGAAGCTTTCTGTTGCACGCGACGGCGAATTAGCGCCTTTCCCTACCTGGGGTAGGGGGAAATCGCACAAACCGCCCCCTTCCCACCCGACCCTCCTCCACAAACCGGCCCCTTCCCACCCGACCCTCCGCCACACCCCAGCCACTTCCCACCCAACCCTCCGCCACACCCCAGCCACTTCCCACCCAACCCTTCTCCACACCCCAGCCCCTTCCCACCCAACCCTCCTCCACATCACTTCTTCTGTCTGTTAGCGCGAATAGACCCGCCGCCCGACAGTGCGCGTAACGTGATGCACGCGAAGCTCAGAGTTGATGCCGATTCGACCACGAGCTAAGTCCTGAGACAACCCGAATGGTGTGGTCACGGCTCCTCCATAGATCAACGGGCCGCAAGCATTCCCGCGCCCTGGCCGAAGGGGGCCAGTTGCGGCCTGGGAGGGCTATTGAGATGACCCAGCGTCTTGGCACAGCTAAGAGAGCGACAGCTTCGTCTCGTTGGTAGAGGCCGGAGTTCCCATTTGGGACGTGTACCTCGCCGCACCATTACGGAGACGACGTCGAGGGGGTTGAGAATCAGAGCTTTCGAGGCAATAGCGCGGCCTTCAAAGCCCTAGTTCAGATTTTATGGCGAGTTGATCAGCCCACTTCCTGCATCACAATGACATCTACCACTTTTAGCAGGGCAAGAGGGCAATCGAAGTCCCTATTCGGAATTCGGTAGGACGGGGTCCTCCTGTTTCACGTGAAACGACCTTCAGGCACTGAAATGACCAGCACCCGCTGCTCGGTGTTTCACGTGAAACGAGACCAATCGGATCCGTTCGACACCACGGTGATGGCACTACGACAGCATTACAGGGTAGACCAACGGCGACTGAATCCGATCCCGACAATTGGATTCATTCACCGTCTCGTCCGGAAACGCAAGGGAGTAGATGTCTCAGGATCCAGCGATGAAGTATGCGCTGCGGTCGGCGAGGAGTCGTACCAGCGGCTGCACAGCAGACGCGTATGCGCCTTCAGTGCTATCGGCAGCCTCGGAAGTTCTTTCATCGGCCCCTACCGGGACGTATGCCCTCAGGGAGGCCGCTCCGGTTGCTCAGCCGGCTCTGTAAGGCGATCGCGGCCTTTCCCGAACCAGATTCCGAAGCAGCGGCATGCTGTCCGCTCTAGGCGTGCTTCCATGGCTGCCAGGGCCCTGACGTGGCATGAAGTGGCAGAGGAGTTGCGACCAACAGCCTCTAGGCTAGTGTAGAAGCGCTTGTATGACCCGGAGTAGCCCTTTAGACGACTTCCGCGAACTGAAGGTTCAAGACTCTAAACCAGGCCCATTCACGAAAGCATCAGAACGTTCCACCTCCAAGCAGACTCGTTCCGAGGAGACCTCTCCGCGGTAACCCCACAGAGACACGGAATGTCTGTTTCACGTGAAACGTATCCGTAATTTCACGACGACCAGTGTCCCGGGAAGCACACTCGAATCTGATCACAAGCAAGACAGCCCATGACTGCCGCCGTTAGGACTCTTGCTGCTTGCTGCTTGCTGCTTGCTGCTGCGGAGCGAGCATCTGATGAGGAGCATGGCGCGTGACCGGAACGCCCATGGGGCTTGCTGCTTTGCCTTTTGAATCGAAGCCACCGAGAAGTAGCTCAGGGGCGGGATTGCCTCTTCTCTCGAGGATTATCGTGTCACCCGACCGCAAGAGTGTTCAGCCTGACGGCCTAAGCCCATGTCGACGATCGCAGCACGTCCACATTACGCCATGTGATTTCAGGTATTCAGCTGTCGATTATCCGGTACGCCGGCAGCGCCTCAGGACTCCGCACACTGCCCCGTGGGCTAACGGCGACAAGTCTTCGCGAGGGAACGCCAACGGCATGCCTGCCTGTGGGTCCTTTCACGTGAAACCGAACCACAGGGCACTCTCTAGCCAGAGACTACGGAGGGCACCAATATTCTCTCCGTAGACTCAGAGCGGCTCCTCGCTGAACCCTTGTGTGTGAGGCGTACTGCGACGATGCCTACTGCGACAGCCGAATAGGATCACGAGATACTTGCCCATGCTGAACCCGGGTTCTGGTTGCTGAGGCAGAGGAACTCTGTCAGCTACTCGGCCCCTACGCCACACTAACTGCGGCCACCGTGCAGTGTCTCCAGGTGGCGCACTCTTTATGCGGCGGCAGGAGAATGCATGGGCGCCAACATGAGGCAGCTCGTATCTCAGTCGCTATGCCCATTCGTGACAGAACATCCGATGATTCACGCGCCGAGGTGCTCGGCATCTTAGGCACGTTCGGCGCAATGCTCCGTCAGCAGCCACAGGTGTCGGCCTTCATTCCAGTTCTGTCATCCCAAGCTGAGACTGGGAGGGATCACCCTACCGTCCGGGCCAATTGCCGGCCTAGACGAAGGCCTCAACTCTGTCGTGCCATCGGATGGATCAGGATCGATCCTAGCCATAATTCCCAAGTTATCCGCAGGAGAGACCTCTTCTTATGCACATAGTTATCCACAGGCTTATCCACTGCGGGTGTTCAATCTCACCATCCCACTGGGAGAGCCACGACAGTGGGACATCTGTGGCATCTTTTGGGGAAGTTGCTTCCAATGCACAAGGCCCAAACTGCTGGGGCTCGAAAGTTCCAAAATTGCGCAAGAATACAGCGCTTTTACGTGTCATAAACCCCTGTTGAAGCTCAATTTCCACCAGTCGGGATGAAACCCAGAACAGGCCTTGCCGCATTTTTTCAGACCATCCGGCGGACGGGCTCTGAGGAAGCCGTCGAGTCACACCCGCTCGCTCGTTAGACCCACATCGGCCGAACGTTATCCCCAGAGATATCCACAGGCTTATCCACTGCGATATGCACAGTTGTAACGGGCAGTTTAGACCACTACGAGGTAATGGTCCTCTCTTCGTTTCACGTGAAACAAGTCGGGGATGATGGCCCTATGCAGCGCCAGCAGGTGCGCCGGCTGATGACGTCATAATAAGGGAGCCTGCTACTCAGCGGCCTAAAAAGGCCAGTCGTCGAATCGCCACAACAATAGTGTGTGTATGCGGGCTCCATATTCGTCCTCAACATCCGACCAATTCAAGCCTCGACCCCGCACTCGCCGTCAGCGATCCAGGCTGCGTGATACGGGGGAGTGTATGGACAGATGCCGGATGCTGCCGGCCTAACCTGAATCCCCACAGAGGAGACGATGAGATTGCACAGGGCAGAGCGCCCTACGGACGGAAGGAAGTTTAGGTGGACCAAGAGCCCCTAGGCCTGCTTTTCACCTCTGAAGGTGCCAACCTGGCTGGTTCAGGGCTCACATGCCTTCGACACTCCCGACACCCATGGACGCCCCGAGACCTCGCTAGCCCAGGCTTTGGGGGAGCAGTCAACATCGCTAGATGAGTGGCCGCGGCTGAGCTATCACCGAAACCCTAGATCACTATAGGACTCTACACACCCACGGTGCTGTACACCCTTACGGCTCAGTGCTCGACTCCACAGCCTGAACAGCGCGGTGACAACCATTCAATTGAGGACTAGGCCTAACTGTTTGGGCAATCGAACGGTTCACTGCCACACCTTAGCCGCGTTGCTGCTGTTCTGACGATGGAACCGGCATAGGCCAATGGCCCTTCCGAGGACACTCTGGTTGGCTGCGAGCCAGGGAACTATGCGAGCATCCAGCCCAACCAGTTACGGCGGCTGCTTCGCACTTGGTGCGACGCGACCTATCTGGTTCTCCGGACCTGCCGGGCTATGTGCGACGGGTCGGCCATCCGTGCTTCTTATCATCCTGCACCCTGCAGCAGTGTCTCATGACTCCAAGACAACGAGGCCAGCGAAGTCCGGGTCCGCAGTCGCCAGCTCTGCAGGCACCCTCAGGCAAAGTCCGGTTGCAGCTAAGACGGTCTATACAGACCGCTAGGCCCAGACGCCAGCAACATTCCTCTGGCCCAGAGTATGCGGAGCAACCTCCTTAGAGGACAATGTGAACCCTATTCCGTTTTAGTAGATTTGTATGGCAATGTTTCACGTGAAACAGACGGGAAACTGAGCCCCCACGGCTTGGGATATCGAATGTAGAAGCGTGGGAGGAGACTGATCCTGACCCGAATCAGTAGGATCCTACGCCTAGTCCAAAGGCAGTGATACGACTCAGCCAAGGAGGCAAACCAGCGGACCATAGCCCTATGGTCAGTCTGGGTGTTTCACGTGAAACCAGCAATGTCAAAGTACAAGATGTATCACTGCAGGCACCGCATCTCCGTAAACAGGTACGCATGGACCTCTCGGGCATTCTCTGTCGCCGCTGGCTGCTGTAAGGTTCGTTCCTCAGTTGTGTCCAGGGCAACTCGAAAGTGGTAGCCAATGGCCGGAAGAGTGCCTTTGGGATTTTCCGGCGTATTGCGCTGATTTCGACGCGGAGAACAGTACGGCCGCAGGTTTCACGTGAAACACCGTGAACATCTGGTGTGGTGTCAGATGCCGGCGGAACAAACCTGTGTCCGAGCACATGAAATCCCGGTCCATCCAAAATCAAGAGCCTTGGTGGAATCCCGAAGACCAAATCATGATTTCGACCAACCGCTAAGAGAGCTGACAGCTCAGACACCCAAAGAGAGGGCCTAACCGCAGCGCGAGACACTAGGAGGCGGCATCTATGTGAGTGGATTGCCGGAGATTCCTAGACCTCGGCATTGCGTGTTTCACGTGAAACACATTCGTCCTAGTCGAATCACTGGTTTGTACGCTCGACACTGCGAATGCACCTACAATGAGCGCCGGCGCGGATCGAGAGAACCGTTCCGCGCGCCCGCCGGGAATGGTACGGTGCCTCACAGTGCAAGGCCAGAAACCACCAAAAGGGCACATTGATCTGGAAAGAGAAGAAGGGCCCCACTCAATGAGTGGAGCCCTTCAGTAATTGCGCGTTAGCTTAGTCTTCAGAACCCGGACCCAGAACATCCATAATGCGGTTGAGGTCCTCCACGCTGGCGAACTCGATGCTTACACGTCCCTTACGGGCGCCCAAAGTGATCTTCACATTCGTGTCCAAACGGTCCGAAAGTGAGGAAGCGAGGTAATCGAGCCGCTCATGCCGAGCATTTGGCTTGGGAATGCTGCTCTTCGCGGGCGTGGTGGGATCCTGGTAAAGCGTCACTGCCTCTTCGGTGGCACGCACAGACATACCCTCGGCGACAATACGCTGCGCCAGGCGCTCCATTGCGGCCGCATCCGGAAGGGCAAGCAAAGCCCGTGCATGGCCTGCAGATAGGACACCAGCGGCCACACGACGCTGCACCAACGGCGGAAGCTTGAGGAGACGCAGTGTATTGGAGACCTGAGGGCGTGAGCGGCCGATGCGATCTGCCAGCTGCTCGTGCGTAGTACCAAAGTCCTCCAAGAGCTGCTGATACGCTGCAGCTTCTTCCAAGGGGTTCAGTTGGCTACGGTGCAGGTTCTCCAGAAGAGCATCACGGAGAAGGTCGTCGTCCGTGGTATCCCGGACAATCGCAGGAATGGTTTCCAGCCCTGCGGCCTGTACTGCCCGCCACCGACGCTCGCCCATAACGAGCTCGTACGGTTCTCCACCCTTTTCGGTTGAGGTTCGTACAACAATTGGCTGGAGAACCCCTATTTCCCGAACGGAGTGAACCAGTTCAGCCATGTCGTCCTCATCGAAGACGGAGCGGGGCTGTTTACGGTTCGGATGGATATCACCGACCGGGATCTCAGCGAACCGAGCCCCGGGAACCTCCACCAACTCGACGTCGTTGCTTTGGGGTGCCGAGGGCGCCTTTGCACCAGCTGAGGGAACCTGGACATCTGCATCCGAAGAAGGGACGGGCTGTTCGACGGCAGTGGACGCAGCGTCGGCAGAACGTTTCGCGCTGGACTTGGCAGCAGGCGTCTTGGCTGACGCGCTCTTGGCCGGTGACTTCGCCGCAGGGGCCTTGGCTTTTGACGTCGCGGGTGATGACTTCGCAGCTGCCGGCGCTGAATCGGCAGGCACCGACTCCTCACGCGGAGATTCAACCGTCGGTTCCGAGGCCTTACGTGCTTCCGGGAAGAACAGGTCCACGGGGCGGGACGGCGCTGAGCCATTTCCCTGGGCCGCGGCCGAGCTAGGAATGAGAGCCCCAAGACCCCTGCCGAGGCCTCTTCGCTTTTCGCTCATTGATTCATCCCTCCGATGGAATAGCCGAGCACGGACCTGCCCTGGCTGTTGCTGTGTTTCAAGAATTCTAACGTTCAGCGATTTCGGCTGCGGCTTCCATATAGGACAGCGCGCCGCTCGATGAAGGGTCGTATGTCATGACGGTCTGCTGGTAGCTCGGCGCCTCAGAGATACGCACCGAGCGCGGAACGACCGCACTCAGGACCTGTTGGGGGAAGTGCTGGCGTACCTCTGATGCGACCTGTGCGGCAAGGTTCGTCCTGCCGTCATACATCGTGAGCAGGATGGTCGAGACCACCAAATCAGCATTGAGGTGTTTCTGGATCATCTCAATGTTCTTGAGTAGCTGACTCAGTCCCTCAAGGGCGTAGTACTCACACTGAATGGGAATGAGAACCTCACTGGCTGCGCAGAAAGCGTTAACAGTGAGCAGACCCAGGCTGGGAGGGCAATCGATGAAGATGAAGTCCAGACGGCCCTCACCGTTCTTCTCTCGTTCCTTGGCATAGACATCAATGGCACGCCGGAGCCTCTGCTCACGGGCCACCAGCGAAACGAGTTCAATCTCAGCGCCAGCCAAGTGAATGGTCGCCGGCGCGCAGATGAGGTTAGGAATGTCGGGGCATGGGGCCACGACCTCCTTCAACGGAAGATCGTTGATGAGGACGTCGTAGATGCTGTCTACATCTGCATGGTGCTCAATACCCAGGGCCGTAGATGCGTTTCCCTGCGGATCGATATCGATCACGAGCACGTTGAGGCCTGCCGAGGCCAGGGCTGCTGCAATGTTCACAGTGGTAGTGGTCTTACCCACCCCGCCTTTTTGGTTGGAAACCGTAAAGATACGGGTCCCTTCCGGCTTGGGAAGTTCACGGCCGATCAAGCGCTCTCGGCGCCGCGTTTCATTCGCGAGCTGCCGCGCTATTGGGCTGGAATCATCGATGGAATCCATGACGTTCTGCACTCCATCTGAGACGGTTTCACGTGAAACTGCAGCGTTTGCAACTGAATCAGTGCGCACAATCGCGGACTGGAGAGACGAAGAGGGTGTAGCCATGGCCCGCGCGGACCCCAAGGACATAAAGGGGGGTATCCGTTGCGTGGAAGTTTCACTACTGCCCACTGGTCACACTCTCACTCTCATTCGGCGCTTGCTGCCGTTCTCTAGCCTAACCGCTCAGCCGCCGACACGCGGGAAACCAAGCGGTATCTACGCCGTCTTTCCGTGCTTCTTGACGATAATCCTCACCGCAGTGGTGGGTTCTTCCAGCAGCTCCTGCCCGCAAACCACGACAGACGTTTCCACGCCCCCGAGCTTGCGGATGACTTTGCCGGCCTTCTCTATCTCTTCAGAAGCACTGCGACCCTTGATGGCCACTACCTCTCCGCTGCCGTTAAGCAACGGGATGGTCAGCCCGGCAAGATTGGTCAGCGCTGATACAGCCCTGGCTGTGACGACGTCAGCGTCCACCATGCCTACGGCCAATTCGGCACGTGTCCGCATGATGGTGACGTTGTCCAGTCCCAGGTCATCCACCACTTCCTGAAGCCAGATGACTCGACGTTCCAAGGGTTCAATCAAGGTCAATTCGAGATCCGGGCGGGCTATGGCAAGGCAGAGACCAGGTAGCCCGGCGCCGGAACCGACGTCGGCAACGTGGCTGTTCCTTGCGATGGCGGACTCGATCACTGCACAGTTGAGAACATGCCTGCTCCACAAACGGGGAACCTCGCGCGGGCCAATCAGCCCACGTTCTGTTCCTGACGTGGCCAGGTGCTCAACGTAGCGCTTGGCAAGATCCAGGCGCTCCCCAAAGATCTTCTCTGCAGCTGCCAGTTCTGCTGCGGTGATTTCGACCATGGGCTCTAGTCAGCCGAAACGACGATGTGACGGCCAGCGCCTTCGCCTTCGGACTCGGAGACGAATCCAAGATCAGCCACGGCATCATGGACAATCTTGCGCTCGTAAGCGCTCATCGGTTCGAGGGCCACAGTCCCGCCGTCTGCCTTAACCTTGGCCACTGCGTCTTCGGCGATCTGCTGGAGAACGCCTGCGCGCTCCTTGCGGTAGCCGTTGATGTCCAGCACCAGGCGTGAGCGGGTCTCGGTAGCGGAGAGAACGGAGAGACGGGCGAGTTCCTGCAGGGCCTCGAGGACCTCACCGTCGCGCCCCACCAGGCTGTCCAGGGCCGCAGACTCTTCGTCCGTTCCGATGGAGATGTAAGTACGTCCGTTCCGGACCTCAATGTCGATGTCGCCGTCGATGTCGGCTATATCAAGAAGTTCTTCGAGGTAGTCGGCGGCGATGTCGCCTTCCTCTTCCAAACGGCTTGCCGTCTTGGATTGCGTCTCTTCCTGGGAGTCATCCTGCTCTTCAGTCACGGCGGCGATAACTTCTTCAGTGCTCTCGGCAGACATTACTTCTTCTTCCTGTTCTTACGTTGTGGCTGGACGCGCTGGGCACGGGCTTCGGCAGCGGCGGCTGCAGCAGCTTCGGCTTCGGCAGCGGCGTCGGCGGCTTTCTTGCCACCCAGCAGCGGGGGCAGGCCCTTGGCAGCGCGGCGCTCTTCAAGTGCCTTCGCGGCCGGTGAGCCCGGGGTAGGCATACGGCGAATGACGAAGAACTGCTGTCCCATGGTCCAGAGGTTCGTGGTGGTCCAGTAGATGAGGACACCGATCGGGAAGTTGATGCCACCGATACCGAAGACGAGCGGCAGGATGTAGAGCATCATCTTCTGCTGGCGCATGAACGGGCTGGCCATGGCTTCTTCGGACATGTTCTTGGCCATGATCTGCTTCTGGGTGATGAACTGCGAAGCGGTCATGGCGACGATCATCACGATCGAAAGTACCCAGACCGTAACGTCATTGCCGCCAGCCCCGCCGTGCAGCAAGGATGCTGACAGAGGCGCGCCGAAGATGCTGGACTGATCGAACTGCACCACTTGTTCGTGGCTCATGGCACCGACGCCTTGGCCCTCCTTGGCGTTGGTGGAGATACCCGACAACACCTGGAACAACGCGAAGAAGAACGGCATCTGGATCAGCATCGGCAAACATGCCGAGAACGGGTTGGTGCCGTGCTTCTTGTACAGCGCCATCTGCTCCTGGGCCATGGCCTGGCGGGAGAGCTGATCAGTCTTGCCCTTGTACTTGGTCTGCAGCTTCTTCAAGTCCGGCTGCAGCAGCTGCATGCCGCGCTGCGCCTTGATCTGCTTGACGAACACAGGAATCAGGGCAGCACGGATCACCAGCACAAGGCCGATAATCGACAAGGTCCACGTCCAGCCGTTGGCGGCGGGCAAGCCGATGAAGCTCAGTCCGTCGTGGAAGGCAACCATGATGATTGACACCAGCCACTTGAACGGAAACATGATCGTTCCAAAGAAGTCCATACGATATCCCTATTCGTTAGGCCGCAGTGCGGCCTTCTTCATCAGCCTGAGCAGCCAGGAACTGGTCCGGATTGTTCAGTACAACAATTGTGGGCGTCCGGCCTTCGGGCCAATGACGATGGCCGGCGGGGACATGGTCCACTCCACCGGCGTTCCAGGGGTGGCATTTGGCGAGCCTCCTGGCTGCCAGCCAGCTACCCTTCACGGCGCCATGCACCGTCACTGCTTCCAAGGCATATGCCGAGCAGGAGGGAAAGAAACGGCAAACCTGGCCGTACAGGGGTGAGATCACCTTGCGGTATGTCTTCAGCAGGATGATCAGGATGTTGCGGGGCAGCTCCCAGAGGAATGTGCCCACCGCCGCCGAGAGGCTCCGCCGGGGAACCTTCCCGGAGGGGTCGCTTGAGGAAGGAACGACGGCGGTGCTTATGTCATGCACGCGGTGTCCCTTCCGTTGTGGTGCCGTTGTGTTCGGTCGAAGCATTGCGTGGAACTGAGCCACTCAATCGCTTCGTCGTCACTGCCAGTGCGGCGTTGTAGTCCGAAAGCAACTGCTCCCAGCTCGCATTTGCAGCTGCGGGCAGTGCCCGGACCACGACCGCCAGGCCCGTTCCATGCGTATGCAAGGAAAGTGCGCCTGCTTCTCTCAGTCTCCTCTTAACGAGGTTCCTGGTCACGGCGTTCCCGACGGCTTTGGAGACAATGAAGCCGATTCGACTCGGCTCCCCGGCTCCGATAGGAGCCGTATATAACACTAAGTTCCGGCGTCCATTGCGGACGCCGGAACGTACAGTTGTTGAAAAGTCGGTAGACGTCCGCAGACGGTTAGGGGTGGCTAGCACCGTCGAACCCGCAAATAGACCCTGACCGACAAGTCAGTTATTTACGCCGACAGTTCGACGCGGCCCTTGCCGCGACGGGCAGCCAGGATGGCGCGGCCGGCACGGGTGCGCATACGAAGGCGGAAGCCGTGCTTCTTGGCCCGACGGCGGTTATTCGGCTGAAAAGTCCGCTTGCTCACGTTAGTTACTCCAGTGGATCAAAGGTGCGCCCACCCGATCAAAAAAGGGGAAGAACTGGCCGACGCTAAGTTTTGTATGTGCCTGCCGCCGCTGCCTTCCGAACGATGAACGTACGGGGTTACAACTGATCTCAAAAGCGGACACAAAGGACTTCACAACGTTAGGGCAAAAAGGCACCCACAGTCAAACCGGGAGCCTGCCGCGCATCTATCCACAGTTGTGTTCAACAGCGGCTTCAAGCCTGTGGATGAAGTGGCTCACAGAGCGTTTTGCAGAACCACAACAGTGTAATTATCCACAGGCAACTTCCCAGCTATCTTCTGGCGATTTCATCCCCTAGAGTGGCTCAGTAGCCCATTGTCCACCCGCTGTGCATAACTCTGTGGATTAACGCCCGGACCAGCGCCCGCCTGAGACACCTCGGCTGCCAGCAACGCCGGCAAGCAAGTATTTAGGAACTGATTG